>NZ_CP064030.1 GCF_016865235.1 Dyella caseinilytica | reverse complement strand
GGCGCGCGGAGAGCTTTCTCCTATCGGAGCACTTTGCGTAGTCGATCCTGAGCAATCCGGCGCGCATATATATCGGCATTTGGCCAAAGAACTGGGCTTCAGAGGGCTCAATTTCCTGCTTCCGCTGGACGACTACGATACCCTCGCCCATGACGAAGCTTTGATAGCTAAATATGGCAAATACCTGTGCGACGCTTTCGACGCGTACGTCCAGGAGGATGATCCGGATATCACCATTCGGATGTTCGAGACTGCCATACGCGCCATGACAGGCGGTGACGGCTATAACGAAGTTATGGAGCTCGCCAGAGGCCACTGGGTTCAGGCCGTTGTACTAGCGTCTGATGGCGAAATCGGACCAGATGACACCTTACGGCCGACGAACAGCGGATTCTTCGATGGTCGATATACGATCGGCAATTCCACATTGAAGGGCTACCTTCATTGTGACTCCTCGATCAAGATCCGCAAGGCTTCGGCACATCTCCACACCAAATGCGAGGCATGCAAGTGGCGAAACGCATGCTACGGCGGCCCACTTATAAACAGATATTCGAAAGAAAGGGAATTTGACAATCCGTCGGCACTATGCGGTGCCCTTTACTCGCTCCATGAGCACATCGCGGATTATCTGGTGAAGGCGGGAGTTCCAACACAGACGATTGAAACCTCCCTGAGCTGGCGTCCCGATTCACCATGAATACGCCATTCATGAAAAAGGCTTCGGTCACGGCACCGTTCGAGATACGACAGTCGCAGGAAGGAGAATGCGGGCTGGTATGCATCGCCTACATGCTCAACCACTTTGGCCGAGCTACAACGATGCAAGCCCTGCGTAGGACGTTTTCCGTTACCGGCCGAGGGCTGACGTTCGGCAACCTGGCTGAAATTCTGGGTAACTTCAGCCTTCAGGGAATTGCAAGTCCAACCATTCCATATGTGGATGGCAAGGCCTCTCTGCCATGCATAGCTGCATGGGGAAACAATCACTTTGTGGTAATCGTTGCTGTCGAAGCCGATGGCCGTGCATGGGTCTATGACCCGGTCTGCGGTCTGGTAAATGTTTCTTCCAACGAATTTACGCGCCTGGCCACGCATTTTCTCGTTGTCTCGGAAAGAGGGTATCGATCCCCCACATCTCGTGCTGTGTATCCGTCACCGGTGGGAAATTTGTTTCGTACCTTTCGAGAGCACATTGGTCCGCATATTCGCTCACTTGGTTTTATTCTTTCACTAACATTCTTGCTTGAGTTGTCGAATATCGCGGCACCACAGCTGATCGCTTCGAGCATTAATCAGCTTGTCGCTGGAAAGAATCTCAACGAGATCATCATCGCTCTCGTTTCAGGTTATGCGCTAGTAACGGTTCTTGCTTTCATTGTCAGCGAATTACGTGGCAGAGCGCTGGTTTCTCTCGATGTAAAGATCCGGTTCGGCTGGTTCGATAAGGTTATCAGCCACCTGGTCAGATTGCCTGAGAGCTATTTCCAGACTCGTGCCGCTGGGGAAACACTATCCAAGCTTCAATCAATAAATACGATAAGTCATTTCTACTCGGGTTCGCTGGTCGAGGTAGCACTCAACGGCTTCTTTGCCATATGTATCGTCGTCGCGATGTGTGCACTGAATCCGGGCTTTGGGTTGATATGGGCCGTGTGTTCAACGCTGTACATAGTCATTCGATCGCGCTTACAGCCACGTGTCGAAGGGGCGACACGTGAAGCGGCTATAGCGACGGCGAAGCAGGAGGGGCATTTATTCGAAACCGTGCAGGTGCTACGCACACTGAGAAGCTTCGGTGTGTTGGACAAGCGAATGAAAACGTGGCGCGGGATGCTTGGCCTGCAGTCGAAAGCCGACGCCGAAATGCAGGAGCAGATATTTCATTTTCGTGCCGTTAGCACCTTCTTGTTCGGCGCCTCAAGATTGGCCGTGCTTTGTTACGGGGTATGGATCTTCACGAGAGGAGCCTCGGCTATTGGGAGCGTTGTTGCTGCATTGGCATACATGGACGGCGCAAACGGGCGGGTAGCGACATTGGTCGATACCTATTTCGGAATCAAAGCCATGCACGTTCATACGGACCGCGTGGCTGAAATCACCGATGAGCCGGCTGTACCAGAACGCCCGCTTCTCCGCGAAGTGGATCAAGATGCCCTGGCAGTGCGCCTGGAGAACGTATCGTTTCGATACGGCGCATTTGATGAGTGGGTGATCAAAGATCTGTCATTGGATATACGCCATGGCGATCTTGTGTTGCTGACGGGCGAATCAGGCATCGGGAAGTCAACACTGATCAAATTGATAGCTGGTGTGCTGACCCCGGTCGAAGGAAGAGTCTACGTCTACGGAAACGATATTTCTTGCTACGAGGTCCACCCCGAAGTGTGTGCCTCGGTGTTCCAGGACGATCATCTTCTATCGGGAAGTATTCGAAACAATGTGTCGCCCGGAGAAGCGGAGATAAATAACGACGAGCGTGTTTGGAGCGCGCTTTTGCAAAGTGGACTCAGTGACTTCATAAGAAGCCTTCCGATGAACCTGGAGACAACAATAAGCGAGCTCGGTGCATCTCTTTCGGGTGGACAAGCGCAGCGGTTGTCGCTGGCCCGCGCTTTGTATGCCAACCCAAAGCTACTGCTGCTGGACGAGGCGACCAGCAATCTGGACGAGGCAAACGAGACGCATGTAATGAGTTCCATTCTTGCTATTCGAGGAACCAAGCTCTTCGCCTCACACAGCAAGCAGTTGGAGCAGTACGCAGATGTTGTGCTGCGGCTTGAAAGATCCGGAGAGGTTTCAGCGCGTCATTTGGTCAAGGTCGACGAATCGGCGGTCAGCAGACCGTCGAAATTGGTCGAAGTCCTTTATCGCACGGTCGGATAAATGCATGAATCAAGGAGTCGAAAGATCTATGGATTGCGCGCGTCTGTTTTCGGCGTCGGTCAAACCCGTCGTTTTGACCCACTCAAAGGGACTGACAGCACCGACAATTGAGATTTCGAGCGGTGTTGAATTTTGCAGCGGGGAATATGCATCAGCGAACAACTATATTCCGCACGTACCGGTTCCGCTGGAAGACTGGAAGGTCTGTGCAACGGAGGACTTTTCAGGTGATCTGAACGAAGTGGTGAATTCGCCCTATACAAGTGTCGGGATATTCGCGGTCCCTTCGCCGATCCGCGAGGAGATTGAACAGCTGAACAAAGTCACTTCAGATGCGGACGACTATCTGCATCTGGCTAAAACCTTTGCCAGATATGTAGTCCCGCATTTTCACATCGTTCCACAGTCGTTTTTTAGCCATGCACTTGTGGTGAATGAGCCCGGCGAACGTACGACCACGATCGACACGCGCACCATGAGACGACCCGGTTTGCACGTCGACAGCTGGAGCGATGGAGAAGGCGAAACGCGCTTCGCTTCAAAGATAAGGTTCAACGTCAATCTTGGACCAGGGAGGCGTGCGTTCCTGTTCGCCAGTAAGGGGTTGGCTCCACTGGGCGATTGGGATGGCAGTCTTGAGCCAGATGCCTATTACAATTTTCTACGTTTCGCCCCCAACACGAAGATTTATCGAGTCACGCTGGACCCTGGGATGGCGTACATCGCCGCTACCGAATGCCTTATCCATGATGCAACCACGTCCATGGAAAGTACAAGGCGGTGCATCTCTTACCAGTTACGCGGTCGGCTTTACAGCTGATCTCCGACTTTCGTTTCGAACAGTTTTGGCGTGCATGGTGCATGCCATTTTCAAGGAGCAGTAACGTGAAGAGCAGCAATGCATTGGAAATCGTTCAGGGTTCCGCTACAGCCAAGTCGGACGACGTTATCGCGACGTCGCGCATCGTCGACCGCGCCATGGCGATCGCTGGTGGCAGCACCGGCAAGAAGAATCAGCAGCCCGGGTTCTCTCTCGCTTTCACACTGGGTTTCGCCCTAGGCGCATAAGTCTTGAGGAGGGGTGATATCACCCCTCCTTTTTTACAGCGGAGTCGAAAATGAGAAAAGAAATGGTCAAGAGTTGCCTGATTGTTGCGGGTGCTATTTCCCTAATCAGTGGCTGCCATTATTCACAGGCCTACTCCGAAGGACAGGGCAATGCTGTCTCAGTTACGGCCGTAAATGACAATAGCTGGCGTGCATATATCGTTGGGGATGGCGTCATAAATATTGGCGGACACCAGGTGGAAAAGATGGGTCATACCGTCACCCTTAACGGCAAGGTGGTGGCATCGGACGCTAGTGGAAAAAGAGTTGATGCAACGTACTCAGATTCGGTGCTGACGCTAAATATTGGACAAAAGGCGTATACGTTTCACTTTTGATTTTTCCTTAGTATCAAGCACGATCGACATGCTGAGATAGTGAGACGAAATCCAAGTATGTCGCTGAAACTTGCAATGATGGATGGAGCCGATTTTCCAGAACATGATTATCTATTACATCAGCCTGGGACTTCGTGTACTCAGGAACAACGTATTTCTGACGACGATAACGATCATGTCCCTCGCGCTTGGCATTGGCGCATGTATCACGGCGCTTACCGTGTTGCACGTGCTATCGAGCGACCCGGTGCCGAAGAAATCGGGACAACTCTACTACGTCAGAATTGACCCGACTGGGGCGAATGGCTACGCCAAGGGCGAGACCGTGCCGGCTCCGATGATGACGTATGTGGATGCCGCGAACATCATTGGCGCGAACAAGGCGTTAGCTTCGACCGCCGTTGCATTGACTCCCGCCAAGATCACTTCGAGCCTCGTCGGTTTGCGTCCCCTATTTTCAGAAGCGGTGACTACGACGTCGGGCTTCTTCAGCCTGTTCGATGCTCGATTTCTTTATGGAGCTGGATGGTCGGTCAAAGACGACTCGGGTTCGAGCCGAGTTGTCGTGATATCCAAAGACATGAATGACCGTCTGTTTCAGGGTAGGGACAGCGTTGGACAGACTTTGCGTGTTAATAACGTCGATCTGCAAGTCGTTGGTGTTCTTGAAGATTGGTCGCCACAACCGCGGTTCTATGCTGTCAGTCTTAGTCGGCGTAACTACGGCGGCGGTGACGGAATATTTATGCCTCTTTCCGTCAGCTTGGACACCAAGATGACACCTGAAAATGTCAGCTGCTATGGCAACGCGGATATAAGTCAGCTTCGCGCGGCGCCATGCATGTTTCTGGGGGTATGGACTCAATTGGATAACGAGCGGGCGGTTGAGTCCTACAAGATCTACCTCTCTAACTATGTTCATGAGCAGATCGCATCGGGACGCTTTGTCAGGAATACGTTTGGCGTCAGTAGCCTGCATGATTGGATGAAAGAGAACCGGGTCATTCCCGACGATGTGCGCGTACAGGTATGGATTGCAATCGGTTTCTTGGTGATCTGTGTTGTCAATGCCATAGGCTTGCTTCTTGCAAAAAATCTTCGACGAATGAGCGAATACGCCGTGCGGCGCGCGTTGGGGGCGAGCCGCGGCGAACTGTTTACCCAAATCGTGGCGGAAGGGGCCATTGTCGGCTTGGCCGGCGGCATGCTGGGTCTTTTTTTTGCAGAAGCCGGCTTATACGCCGTCAGACATGAGCCAGCTCAATACGCTTCCCTGGCGACGCTCGACTTATCTATGTTCTTAGCAACGTTTTGCGTGTCCCTGTTAGCCGGCTTGCTGGCCAGTATTCTGCCTGCTCTACGAGCTTGCGTTGCGGCGCCCGCCCCTTATCTGAAGGCATCGTAGGAAATGCTTTTCCAAATTCAGCCCGTACTTGCTAGCCTAAAGCGGCATAGAATTCCATGTGCCTTGATCGTCATCGAGATCGCGCTCACCTGTGCGGTGTTGTGTAACGCCATATCGATGATCGGACAGCGAAGGTACGAACTCAATATCTCAAATTCCATCGATGAAACGTCCCTGTCTATCATCACCATAAAAGGTGCAGATCCTGGCCAGGTCAATAGCGAGCTTCCAAAGAATGTTGAAATTTTGCGCAGTATTGCTCATGTGCAAGACGCCGCGGCGGTCAATTCGGTGCCGTTTTCCGGCAACTCATGGGTCTCAGGCCTAAGCACTACACCGCCGGAAGCAACTCCCCGTACTCTCGAAGCGTCGCTCTATCTTGTAACCCATGGCGGAATGTCCGCTTTAGGAACGCAGATCATTTCAGGGCGCGATTTCGATGAATCGGATTTCAATGACGCGACCGTGAATGAAAACCATAGTCCCACAGCACATGTCGCGCTCGTCAGCAAAACATATGCCGAAAGTGCGTGGCCGCAACAGCAGGTATTGGGAAAGGTTCTTTACCTTGGCGACAATGCATACACAGTTATTGGCGTAGTAGCTGACGTCGCCGCACCGGTTGTCCGAGACGGCGCAAAGACTCAGAACTTTGCAACCGTTTTCTTTCCCACGGCGCCTATTCCAGACATCTTTTATTATGTAGTGAGAAGCAATCCGAAGGCCGTTGAGCTCGTTACCAAGACGGCCGAACAAGAGCTAGCCAGGGCGAACCCAAACGCCTTGGTGCAAGGGCGAACGTTTTCCAGCATTCGGAATACCTATTTCGATACGCAGAGGAGCATGGTCTGGACACTCACAGGTGTCTGTCTTGTCATGTTGATCGTGACGGGCTTTGGCATTGTGGGGCTAACCAGCTACTGGGTCCATCAGCGCCGTGTACAAATTGGAATCAGGAGAGCGCTAGGGGCAACACGTGCAGATATTGCTGCCTACTTCCGGCTCGAGAATTTCCTGATAGTCAGTGCCGGCATAGTGCTTGGAATGAGCTTGGCATACGGATGGAATCTTTACTTTTCTCAATACTTCGAGCTTGTCCGGCTCGCGTGGTACTACTTCCCGCTTGCGGCCGCCATGTTGTGGGTAATCGGTCAAGTAGCGGTTTCTGTTCCCGCAAGACGAGCCGCATCTATCGCACCGATCTCAGCAATGCGTTGAAGTAAGACAGTGCCGATAACTACATTAAGCTGTCAGCGTTGCTTAGCCTTGACAAGCTTATAAGATCATTGATTTTATTTTTTACGAAAAGAGCTCTTATTGTTTTTGCGACAAGGTTAATAACTTTTCTTCGTCACACGACGCTGCCTTTTCAGTTTTTAAGATGTTCGCAGGAGCATGTCGGCAGCGTGGCTGCGGATCCGCCCGCAGCTTTACGTCTCCAAGATATGAGCGAGAGTAGTCAAATGCCTGCCTGAAATTTGCCTTGGGCGATCAAATAGCCGACCTAAGTCCGTACCAAGCGGACCCACTATTAGCCCCTTGCGTAACAATGGCGGAAAATTCCTTCTACACCTTGGACGCCGCGTCAGCCACGCGTTAACACCCGTCAAAATATCAGGCACATGTGCCTGTCAAGACCGGAAAAGTCGTCACTTCGCGACAGGGTTAAGTGGCTGCGACAAAGTTAGCGAAAAAGCGACACGATTAGACAACACCGACAGATCGAACGGCGACACGATTTGTCGACGTCGGCAATGCTCATTGATGCTGCATTGCAGTATTTTTTGCATAAAATCTAATGAAATAAGTAAGTTATACCTGACGCAGAAAAATTTGGATCGAGACAAATTTTTCGTTTACAGTCTGTGAACAGACGCGTGGATCGAAGATCCATGCATCGCGGCGGTTGAGCGCGTTCTGCAGATGATCGGGATCCCATCGCGCCTCCCGAAGGTTTGTCGCTAACGCTTTCGCCTAACGACAGCCTTTATCTCCTGGGAGAGCCCGTATGGTGTCACGTCGACAGTTCCTGCAAGGCCTTGGTGCCGTTGCTGTACTCGGAAGTCCGCTGCCCGTGCTGGCACGGTTGGCCGATGGCGCGGGAACGAAAAAGCCGCTCGCGGATGCCGTGGCGAAGACGGGTGTGTCGCAATACGTCGATGTGTTTATCGGCACCGGCGGTCACGGTCATACGTATCCCGGTGCATCGATGCCTTTCGGCATGGTGCAACTGAGTCCTGATACGAATGACGCGGGCTGGGATGCATCGTCTGGTTATCACCAGGCTGATGGTTCGATCATGGGTTTCTCGCACACGCATCTGAGTGGCACCGGTGCAGCCGACATGCTCGACGTACTGGTGATGCCGGCGCAAGGTCCAATATTGCTGCAGCCGGGCGACCGTGGCTTGCCGCAAGCGAATTATCACTCGCAGTTCGATGGTGCGCCGGGTCCTGGGCCGCAGCTTACGGCGAACAACCAGGCGCATCCTGGCAAGGGCTACCGTTCGCGCTTCGATCGCGCGTCAGAACACGCGCGGCCCGGCTACTACACGGTGCACCTGACCGATCACGACATTCTCGCCGAATTGACCACCAGCATGCGCGCCGGCATGCATCGCTACACCTTCCACGGCAAGGGCGATGGCCACCTGCTGGTGGATCTGGCGCATGGTTTCCATGATGACTATAAAACGCCCTGCAAAGTCACCGATGCGCAACTGCGCGTGATCGGCAATGACACCTTGGTGGGCAGCCGCCACGTGCATCAATGGGCGGATGGTCGGCATATCTATTTCGCGATGAAGGTGTCGCGTCCGTTCTCGCAAGCCACGCTGTATTCGGAAGATGTCGAAGCACCCAGTGGCACCAGCGAACTGAAGGGCACGCATCTGAAGGCGGCGTTGCATATCGACGATGTCGCACGCGAGCCGGTGTTGGTGAAGGTCGGCATTTCCGCCGTGGACATCGACGGCGCCCTGCGCAATCTGGAAACGGAAATGCCCGCTTGGGAATTCGACCAGCTGCGGCAAGCGGCAGCTGAAACCTGGGAGCACGAACTCAGCCGCATCCGCGTCGAAACGTCCTCCAAGCGCGACATGCGTGTGTTCTATACCTCGCTGTACCACACGATGCTGGCGCCGACGTTGTTCAGTGACGTGGATGGCCGCTATCGCGGCATGGATCTGAAGATCCACCAGCTATCGCAAGGCCAGAACAACTACAGCACCTATTCGCTGTGGGATATCTATCGTGCGCAAGCGCCGCTGCTGACGCTGTATCAATCCGAGCGCGTGCCGGATTTCGTCAACTGCCTGGTGCGCATGGCCGAGGAAAGTCCCGAAGGCCCGCCGGTATGGCCGCTGCAAGGCGTGGAAACCGGCTGCATGATCGGCTACCACTCCGTGGTGCTGATTGCCGAAGCGCAGGCCAAGGGTTTTACCGGCATCGATTACGACAAGGCGTGGCCGATCTATCGCAAGCGCGCGATGGACGACGACTATCGCGGCCTGCCCTACTACCGCAAGCTCGGCTACATCCCCAGCGACAAGGATTGGGAAGCGGTCAGCAAAACGCTGGAATACGCCTATGACGATTGGGCAGTCGCACATCTGGCCGATGCCGCGGGCGAAAAGCAGTTGGCCGAAACGCTGCGCAAGCGCTCGCGCAACTATCGCAACGTGTTCGACACCAAAATGAACTTCGTGCGCCCGCGCGGCGTGGATGGCGAATGGCTGGAGCCGTTCGATCCGCGCGGCATGGGCCATTCGAAACAGTGGCGCGACTTCACCGAATCCAATTCCTGGGAAGCCACCTTCCTCAACCAGCACGACCTGTACGCCTATATGGGTTTATTCGGCGGCCCGCACATATTCGAGCGCAAGCTCGATGAGCTGTTCACCACCAGCTCCAAGCTGCCGCCGGATGCGCCACCGGATATCGCCGGCATGGTGGGTCAATATTCGCACGGCAACGAACCCGGTCATCACATGGCGTATCTCTATGCGTACACGGGCGCGCACTACAAGACGCAGGCGCGCGTGCGCATGCTGACGGTAACCATGTATCCGCCGGAACCCGATGGCCTGGCTGGCAACGAAGACTGCGGCCAGATGAGCGCGTGGTACATCATGAGCGCGCTGGGCTTGTATTCGGTCGATCCGGTGAGCACCAACTACGTCTTCGGCAGCCCCTTGCTGGACAAGGCGGAGATCGATCTGGCAGGCGGCCGCAAGCTGGAAATCCGCACCATCAACAACGGCGCGGACCGCCCGTATATCCAGTCCGTGACGTGGAACGGTCAGCCGTGGACGCGCAGCTGGATCAGCCATGCCGAACTGGTGGCAGGCGGCACACTGGAGTTCCATATGTCGGATACCCCAAACATGCAGTTCGGCGCAGCCTTCGCGGACCGGCCGCCTTCGTTCGGCGCGCCAGCCAGCGAAACCATTGTTATCGACGCGGCCTGATGGGCCTCGTCATTCACCAGTGTGACATGGCGGGCCCGGTACGATTCGCGGTCGTCCGGGCCCCCTCTTCCCAATGATTTGAATGCTTATCTCACCGTCATCCCAACAAGGTTAGGCTGGCGCTCAAGACAGGCATATGGACGTCCATATTGTCGCCGCAGGCCGTTCGCTTGTTATTTGGGGCCATTGTTGCGAAAAGCCGTTTGGACGTCTGAACTTCGTGGCAGACTGCATACACTAAGTTTTGCATCGCTGTGGGGCGATGCATGGGTGACGTGAACCCAGCATGTCACTTCGGACCGCTTTCTCCACTCCCTGCAAATGCGAGAAACGGTCCTTGAAGCCCCGACAACTGTCCCTGGTTGTCGGGGCTTCCTTTTGTTTGTCGCGAGTTACGCGAATGGTGCGTGACGAACGTGCAAGCAAACACATGTATCGACAAGTCAGCGATACGTTTCCAATTCGTCACCCTGGCCTTCACCGGGACGACGGGTGAGGGTATTGGGCTGGATCAAAACCCAGCGCTTACGCCCCACTCGTCAGCAGCCGCATCCGATACTGGCTCGGCGATTCCCCCATCCAGCGCCGGAACGCCCGTGTGAGATTGGCCGGATCGGAATACCCCATGCGCACGGCGATCTCATCGAAACGCAGCGTCGGGTTGAGCACTTCGCGCAGCACGGCATCCTTGCGCGCGTCATCCACCAGGCAGCGGTAATTCAGACTGAGGCGTTGCAGTTTACGCTTGAGCGTGCGACTGGACATGCACAGTACCGCGGCGGCCTCTTCGATGCCGGGGTAGTCGCCTTCACGCCGTTGCAGCAGATCCGTGATGCGAACCACCAGATCGTCCGAGCGGCGCAGGCGCGCGCGTTCGCGTTCGCATTGCGACTTGATGTGCCGGTAGGTGGATGGGCTGGCATCGGCAAGCGGAATATCCAGATCCGCCGACGGAATGCGAATCTGGCATAGCCCGGTGTCAAAGCGCGTCGCGACGATGCGCTTGCGATAACGCATGAAGTGCAGCGGTTCACTGTCCTTGTGCCAGATTTCCATGCCCGGCAACAATCGTTGGGTCAGTTGTTCGCACAACCGTGTCGTCATGGTCAGCAGGCGGTCGACGGCACAGATACGCATCGGTGCACGTGGCGCCAGATCGTGCACGCGCAGTTCGGCGAAACCATCGCGCTCGCTCAACTGCATGGTGAACGTGGTGGTGCGCAGATCGAGGAAGCCCGTCCATAGCTCCAGCGCTTCACGCAAGGTTGCGCAACTCATCAGGCCATAGCCAAGCAGGCCATGCCAGGTCAGCGTGCTGTGCAGCCCGATCTGGTAACCGATGCCCGGATCGCGTGTCAGGCGTACCGCATGGGTCAGCAACATGGCGTCCTGATGCGTGGTCAGGCGTGACTGGTCTTGTAGTTGCGCCGGCTGGATGCCGGTGCCCGCCAGCGCGTGTTCACGCGAGATGCCTTGTTGCTCGAGCAGTTGCAGCAATGCCACGGCGTAATCGACGGGAATGTCATCCTTGTACAGCTTCTGCGTCCTGCTCATGCCTGACTGCGGCAGGTCGACGTTCTCGACGGTCTTTACCAATGAGACAACGGGTCGCACGTCCTCGGCAGCATGGCGATTCCCAACTGAAAGATCTCGAGCTGTCGCGTAAGCCATCGTGCTTCTCCTGCAATGACAAGCTGATCGGCGGTCCGCTGCTTTGCCTGTCCAATCGGTGTATGGAGGTACCAGTCGATGACCTGCTCCAGGCCATGACCTTGCGCTTGCGCAGCGTCCAGCACCGCAAGCAATTCGTCGGCGAAGGTTTGCCACGCCACACGCGCGCCGCGGCGTATCCAGCGCTGGCGTAATTCCCGTTCGGTCATGCCCAGCCAGGCGGCAAGCTTGATGCGCGAGATGGTTCCGGTGGCGGGATCGGAGATATCCGCCAGAAAGTGGAGGAACTCGATCGCCGCCTTGCTTTTGCCTGATGCCATGAGCGCTTGCCCGGTGGCGCACCGGTTGCGGCGCCGCACAAGGCCACCATGACGGACAACTGTGCAGGAAGTTTGAAGATTCCGTGGATTCACCCCGACTCCCTTGAAACCAGTGGGACAAACAAGCGCTAATGACGCTTGGGACCCCACCGATTTCGCCCATTCATGCGACCCGGCCTCACCGCCAAGCTATTCCTGGCCATGCTTGCCGTGGCCGTCTTTGCCGTGCTCTCCATGGGGATCGCAGCGCGACTGAGTTTTGATCGCGGTTTTCTGGGCTATCTCTCGGAGCAGGAAACCGCTCGCATGCAGAACGTGGCGGCATCGCTGGCCACCGCGTACAAAGAGCACGGCAGCTGGCAGTTCCTGCGTGACAACCCGCGCGCATGGTTCGAAGTGATGCGGTCGATCGGCGCGCCGGGCCCGCTCGGCGAGCATCCGCCTGGGCCACCCGGCAACGGTCCCGATAGGGATTTCGGCATGCCGCCGCCTGACCAAGGCGATCAACCTCCACCCGGTCATCCACCATCGCTGCCACCGCAGGATCGGCCGCGGTCATTTGGCCGTCCTGATCACGCACCAGGTCATGGACCGGCGCCGCCCCTGCCCTTTTCCGATCTCACTGGCACCGGTACGCGCTTCGCCTTGCTGGATGAAGATGGCCGGTTCCTGTTCGGTAATCCTGCTATGGCGACGTCCGCGCATACGGTGAAATTCGCTGTGACGGTCAACGGTCGCGCGGTCGGCACGCTGCTGATGCTGCCGTTCCGCGAAGTCACCGCGATTGGCGACGTGCGCTTTCTGCGCGGGCAATACCGCGCCAGCTGGATCATTGGCTTTGCCGCGCTGCTGTTGGCAGCGTTGCTCGCGATCTGGCTGGCACGCACGCTGCTGACACCCATGCATCGCATCACCAAAGCCACGCATGCGTTGGCGAGGGGCGATTACAGCTCGCGCGTGGCGACGCAATCGCAGGACGAACTCGGCCAGCTGGCACGCGATTTCAATCGGCTGGCGGTGGTGCTGGAGCGAAACGAATCCATGCGTCGCGCATTCGTGGCCGATGTGTCGCACGAATTGCGCACGCCACTGGCGATCATTCGCGGTGAACTGGAAGCGCTGGAAGACGGGGTGCGCCGCTTCGACGGCGAAGCGCTCAAGTCGCTGCAGATGGAAGTGGCCATGCTGAGCAAGCTGATCGACGATCTGTACCAGCTTTCGCTGGCCGATCTGGGCAGCATGACGTACCGCAAGATCGATCTGGATCTCGGCAAACTGCTTGCAGACACGGTTGATGCGTTCCAGGAGCGCCTTCGCAAAGCCGGTATCACATGCGAGCTACAATTGCCGCCTTCGCCCGTGACGATTCATGCCGATGAGAGCCGCCTGCATCAACTGTTTGCCAATCTGATCGAAAACAGCCTGCGCTATACCGATGCCGGCGGACGCCTTTGCATTACCTTCAAACCCTCCGGAAACAGCGTCGACATTGATTTCAAGGATTCCGCACCCGGCGTCGACGAACAAAACCTGTCGCGCCTGTTCGAGCGCTTCTATCGCGTGGAATCATCACGCAACCGCATCAGCGGCGGCGCTGGCCTTGGACTGGCGATCAGCCGCACCATTGTGGAAGCGCATGGTGGCCGCATCGAGGCGAAACCCTCGCCACTGGGCGGACTGTGGCTGAGCATTCGCCTGCCTCTTGAGAACACCTGAGATGGAAAATGCTCCCGCACAGATTCTCATCGTGGAGGACGAACCCAAACTCGCGGCGCTGCTCGGCGATTACCTGAAAGCATCCGGATACGCGTGGCATTGGATCGCCGACGGCCGCGAGGCCATTCCTGCCATCCAAAGCTTGCAACCCGATCTGGTGCTGCTTGACCTCATGCTGCCCGGACGCGACGGCCTGGATATCTGCCGTGAGCTGCGCAGCTTCAGCGACGTTCCCATCGTGATGCTGACCGCCAGGGTTGAAGAAATCGATCGCCTGCTTGGTCTGGAACTCGGCGCCGATGATTACATCTGCAAGCCATTCAGTCCGCGCGAAGTCGTCGCACGTATCAAGGCTATTCTGCGGCGTGCCAGATCGAACGCAGAGCCCCACAGCACCGCATTGAAAATCGACAGTACCACCCATCACGCCACCTTCAACGGCGTGGCGCTGGATCTGACGCCGGTGGAATTTCGTCTGCTTAGCACCCTTGCCGCCGCACCCGGCCGCGTGTTCTCGCGTGACCGCCTACTGGATAACCTCTACCTCGACCATCGCGTGGTCACCGATCGCACGGTCGACAGTCACATCAAGAACCTGCGCCGCAAACTGGAGCAGGCCTCGCCGGGACAGGAACCGATCCGCTCCATCTACGGGGTTGGTTATAAGCTAGAGATCGACTAAAACCAGACTCGGTCCCTTTTGGGCGAGGCACACCATGCGCAGTGATGTCCTGATCGTCGGCGCCGGTCCCACCGGGTTGGTGCTCGCGTTGTGGCTGACCCGGTTGGGTGTAAAGGTGCATATCGTCGACAAGGCGGCCGAGTCCGGCACCACGTCGCGCGCCTTGGCGGTTCAGGCCCGCACGCTGGAGCTTTACCAGCAACTCGATCTGAGTGAGGCGGTCATCCAAGGCGGTCTGCACGTTCCCGGCGTTAATCTCTGGGTAAAGGGCGAGAAGGCCACGCGTCTGCCGCTCGAAGCGATCGGCACGGATCTCACCCCTTTCCCCTTCATGCACGTCTTTCCGCAGGATGAACACGAACGACTGCTGGTGGAACGACTCGCACAGCTGGGTGTAGACGTTCAGCGCCAGACCGAACTGCTCGGCTTCAGCGATGACGCCGGACGCGTACTCGCCCGGCTGCGCACATCGGACGGAAGCGAACAGCAGTGGGAAGCCAGCTACATCGCCGGCTGCGATGGGGCACGCTCACTGGTGCGTGAGATCACCGGCACGGGATTTCCAGGCGGCACGTATCGGCAAGTGTTCTATGCGGCCGATGTGGAAGCGGAAGGGCCATCCATGGATGGCGAGTTGCATATCGATCTGGACGACGCTGATTTTCTCGCGGTGTTTCCGATGGCGGGCAGCGGTCGCGCGCGGCTGATCGGGACCGTGCGTGACGAACGCGACGACGATGCGGAAAGCATTACGTTTGACGATATCAGCGATCGCGCAATCACCCACCTGAAGGTGAAGATCCATAAGGTGCATTGGTTTTCCACCTATCGCGTTCACCATCGCGTGACCGAGCATTTCCGCAAGGGACGCGCGTTTCTGCTCGGCGATGCCGCACATATTCACAGCCCCGTCGGTGGCCAGGGCATGAACACTGGCATCGGCGATGCAATCAATCTTGCCTGGAAACTGGCCAGCGTCTTGAACGGATGTGCGCCCGATAGCCTGCTCGACAGCTACGAAACCGAGCGCATCGGCTTTGCGCGCAAATTGGTGAGCACGACCGATCGCGTTTTCAGTTTTGTCACCGCGGAAGGGCGCATCGCCGATCTCGTGCGTACACGTATCGCACCCATGCTGATTCCCACGGTGGCGCGCTCCGACGCTGCGCGCGAGTTTCTGTTCCGCACCGTCTCACAGATTACGCTGAACTACCGCGGCAGTCCGTTGAGCCAGGGCGCATCCGGCCACGTCCATGGCGGCGACCGGCTGCCCTGGGCGGTCGCCGGTTACGAGGATAATTTTGCCAGCCTGTCTCTGATGGATTGGCAGGTGCACGTGTACGGCACCGTGCAGCCGGAACTTGCCGATTTCTGCAAGACCCTTGGACTGACATTGAACGTATTCGATTGGCAGCGCGAATACCAAGCGGCCGGGCTGACGCAGAATGTGGTCTATCTGCTCAGACCTGATACGTATGTCGCCATGGTCGATCAGACTGGTATCTGGGAGATGCTGGATCGTTATTTTGCCTCACGAAAATTGAAGCCATTGGGGCGATTGCGGCCCTGACAAAAGTCAGCTCTTTTGTGCAAGAACTTCAACCTGGCCTCGCCACCAGCTCTTTTGCCGTCATTCCGGCGAAGGCCGGAATCCATTCTCAATACATGGCGCGAACAACACAGAACTACATTGTGTGCTTCGGATGCATAGTTGAAGATGGATTCCGGCCTTCGCCGGAATGACGGTGAGGAGTGGACAGACATCGCGGGAAAGTTGTGAGTTCATCCATCAACCATGCGCGATATAACCAGCAAATTCCATTCACACAGTCGCAACGATACGCCCCACTGCCGCCAACACCGCAGCACGCTGATCATCACTCGCATCCGCATTTTCATAGTACGCCGCCACCAGCAATGGCTTGCGCTGCGGTGGCCACATGATGGCGACGTCGTTGCGCTGTGTGGCACCGCTGCCGGTCTTTTCTCCGATCCGCCAATCACCAGGAACACCTGCGCGTAACAGGTTCTTGCCGGTGCTGGTTTCGCATAGCCATTCGATCAACTGCTTGCGTGAGGCATCAGACAGCGCTTGCCCGAGCGTCAACGCTTGTAGATTGGCGAGCATGGCGGCAGGTGTGGTGGTGTCCTGCAGGCCGTCCGTGCTTGGACGATTGAGTTCGGGTTCGATGCGATCGAGACGGGTGATGTCGTCGTGCAATTCCCTTGCATAAGCCGTCACCGTGGATGGACCGCCGAGATGCGCCAGCAGTACATTCGCAGCGGTGTTGTCGCTCACCGCGACAGCAGTCTGGCAGAGTTCGGCAATCGTCATGCCTGGCGGCCCCACGTGCTGGCTGGTGACGGGCGCGTATTCAAGCAAGGCGTCCTTACCGAAGACGAGCCTGCGGTCGAGCTGCTCCTTGCCTTGGTCTACGCGCGCCAGCACGGCGGCGGCCAACAGCATCTTGAAGGTGCTGCACAGCAGGAAGCGTTCGTGATCGCGATGGCCGATGCGTTGACCGCTGCCGGTATCCAGAATCGCAACACCCAGGCGGCCGCCATGCTGATGCTCCAGCGCCTGCCATCTTGCCTTGGCATCATCGATACCGGATGCGTGCAGCAAGCGTGGCCGAAGGGCAAACATGGAAGCGCCAAGCACAGCGCCTTTCAATAGGTTTCGACGATCCACGGAATCTCCTTTGCGAGTCAAGCACATCATGCGCGATCACCGCATGCTAGCCACACTTGAGGTCCTTGCGCGGGGAAAGTTCGGGCAAAACCGGGGCAATGCCCACGGTGAAAAGGGTGCATGCGCGATTTGGCATCGCTGCGTGGCGTCTAATTGGCTCTTGCCAAATGCTTGCGATGATGACGTGAATAGAGCAAGAGCGTTCTTCTTCCATTGAACATGGAGTACCCGATATGCGTGACATAAGCATGGGGCAGGCGCTGTTTGCTTTGACAATGCTGGCACTAGGTTGCCTGAGTCTTTTCTCCGGCGATTTTGCCTTTGTCTGGCAACCGGTACCCGCAGGTATTCCGGGTCGGGCGCTGCTGGCTTGTATGTCCGGTGCCGTGTTGTGTATGGCTGGCGTGGGCCTGCTGGTGCGACGGACCATGGCGCTGGCTGCATTCATCCTCACGCTTTACACGCTGCTATGGCTGCTGGTGCTGCATGTTCCGCATGTGATCGCGGCACCGTTGCATGAAGTGAACTGGGGCGCCTGCGGCGAGATCGCCACGCTGGTGAGTGCAAGCTGGATTCTTTACGCCACCGCGACCGCACCCTGGCATAAGTTCTATTTCATGGCCCTGACCAGTGAGAATGCCATTCGCGCTGCGCGGATGCTGTTCGCGGTGAGCGTGCCGCTGATCGGCCTGGAACATCTCATCTATAACGACGCCACGGCGGCCATGGTGCCTGCATGGCTGCCCTATCACATGGGCTGGGCCTATTTCACCGGTGTAGCGCATATCGCTGCAGGCGTAGCGATCCTGTTCTCGGTGCTGCCGCGTCTGGCAGCGGCACTGGAAACGCTGATGATGGGTATCTTTACCGTATTTGTGTGGATTCCGACCGTGATGGCAGCGCCGACGCAGCGTTTCGGCTGGACAGCATTGCTGATATCGGCGGTGATAACGGCCGCCGGATGGATCGTCACGGAGTCGTATCACGGCGTATCGTGGCTTTCCTCACGCCAGTCCCAGGATCATCTCGCCAAACTGGCGATGCGCTGATGCAAAGGGCCGCGACGCGGCCCTTTGTTATCAACAACACATTGTCAGACAGAGCGCCCGGTTTCAAACAGGAACCACACGCGGCGCTCCGCTTCGTCGATCCAGTTTTCCAACAGGCTGGCGGTCGCGACGTCGTTGTATTCATCGCACAAGTCGTGAGTCTTGCGCATGTATTCGGTCAGGCGCGCATTGTCTTCCCGCAGTTCGGCGAGCATGTCCGCGGGCGTGACGAAATCAGCATCATTATCGGAAAGACGCTGCTGCCTGGCGATTTGGCCGATCGAACGCAGCGTGGTGCCACCGAGCTTGCGTACGCGCTCAGCGATCGGATCGGTGATCGCGTAGATTTCGTCGGATTGCTCGTCGAGCAGCAGGTGGTAGTCCCGAAAATGCGCACCGGACATGTGCCAGTGGAAGTTTTTGGTCTTCAGGTATAGCGCAAACGTATCCGCCAACAGCGCATTGAGTTCAGCGGAAATATCGCGGCGCGCATTTTCACCAAGCGAACTGGGTGTCTTTAACGGTGCCTTGCGCAGTTGCTTGGCTTTGCTGACTTTATCGGCTTTGGCCATGGCTGTTCCTCTCTTTCAGGTGGGGGCTTCAGAGAAAAGATCGCGGCGCATTGCGTGCATCCTTGCGACCATAGGCCAGCATGCGATGGCTGGCAACCACCATACAGAGGAGATGGCGCACATCCCCTTCACGCGCACTGTGTTTCAACGGCAACCATCGTCAGTGTCATTTTTCATGGTTAGACTGCCTGTCACTCCCGCGACAGGTGCAGACGTTCATGACGGAAGCCGCTGCAAACCCGTTGAAGAAGCCGGCCATGCTGATCGCTGGTGTGGGCGCGCTGGGCGTGGTGTTCGGGGATATCGGCACCAGCCCGCTGTATACCTTCAAGACCGTGCTGGACATGACCGGGGGAAACAATCCTCACACCATCTATGGCGTGATTTCCCTGCTGATCTGGACCTTGATCGTCGTCACCACGGTGAAATACGCCGGTTTTGCCATGCGCATCGACAATGATGGCGAGGGCGGCATCCTGGCCCTGATGGCCTTGCTGGGGGTGAAGCGGCACAAGCGCCCGTTGATCGTGGCGGCGGGTTTGTTCGGCGCGGCGCTGATCTATGGCGACGGCGCGATTACTCCCGCCATTTCCGTGCTTTCCGCGCTGGAAGGCCTGAATATCGTGGAGCCCAAACTGCAACCTTACGTGCTGCCGTTAACGGTGCTGATCCTGCTGGCGCTGTTCGCCTTGCAGCCTGCGGGCACGGCGCGGATCGGAAGGGCATTCGGGCCGATCATGATGGTGTGGTTCATCACCATGGCGATCCTCGGCATCTGGGGCATCATGCAGCATCCGGCCATTCTGTGGGCGCTCAATCCCTATTACGGCCTGGCGTATCTGTTTCACAGCGGTGGTTCCGGCTTCCTGGTGCTGGGTGGCGTGTTCTTGTGCGTGACGGGCGCCGAAGCGCTGTATGCGGACATGGGGCATTTCGGTGCCGGCCCGATCAAGCTGGCCTGGTCGGGCTTGGTGTTTCCGAGCCTGGTGCTGAATTACGCCGGACAGGGTGCGATCGTGCTGGCCGGTGCGCCGACGGCGGGCAATATTTTCTATCGGCTATGCCCCTCGTCGCTGACCTTGCCGCTGGTGATTCTTTCCACCATCGCCACCATCATCGCCAGCCAGTCCATTATCACCGGCGCTTTCTCGATGACGCGGCAGGCGATCCAGCTGGGCTGGATGCCACGCCTGAAAGTGTCGCAGACGTCCAGCGAAGGCTATGGCCAGATCTATGTGGGTGCGGTGAACTGGCTGCTGATGCTGGTGACGATCGGGCTTGCACTGGGCTTCAGGAAATCCGACAACCTCGCAGCTGCGTATGGCATTGCCGTATCCGCGACGATGCTGATGACTACGATGCTGTTGTTCATTGCCATGCGTGAGATCTGGAAGTGGAGCTTTGTCACCAGCGCAGTCGTCGCCGGTATTTTCTTCATCGTCGATGCTTCGTTCTTTGCCTCGAACATGATGAAACTGTTCGACGGTGGCTACGTGCCGCTGCTGCTTGCGACGCTGGTCTATCTGGTGATGTATGTCTGGCATCGCGGTATCAAGGCGCTGGGCGCGCGCCTCACCGAAGATCCGGTACCCGTCGATGTGTTTCTCGATGGGCTTACCGAGAGCGGCGTAGCCCGCGTCCCCGGCACGGCCGTGTTTCTCACCCGAACCAAAGCCACCGCGCCGCCCGTGATGCAGTTGTACGTCAAACACACCATGGCCTTGCACAAACGCGTGCTGGCGGTGACGCTGGATATTGCCTCAACACCCTATATCGCGCCCAAGAATCGTCTGGCCTTGTCGGAAATCGGACCGAACTTCTGGTCGATCACAGCGAGCTACGGCTTTATGGAACGACCCGACATGCCGGCACTGATGGCGCAAATCGCCACGCACGGCTGTCCGATCGATCCGAAGAAGCTTACCTATTTCGTCGGCATGGAAAGGATCGTGGCGCGCGACGGACCGCAACGCCTGCCCCGATGGATTCGAGTGTTCTTCACGGTAATGCTGCGCAATTGCGCGCGGGTGACGGATTACTTGCGGATTCCTGCCAATCAGGTGGTGGATATTGGCAGACAGGTTTCGATTTGATTTGGGTGAAGAGCTCAAACAACTACACTTCCACCTGTAACGCCCAACGTTTCCTCAATGTCATTCCGGCGAAGGCCGGAATCCATGGCAAGTACAACGCGTGGATTCCGGCCTTCGCCGGAATGACGCTAAGGTAAGAACGAACACCGCTATCACATTGGGTATTTGGAGAGGCGTGTTAAGCCATCTCAAACAACGGCTGCCCGATATAGCCACCCTGCTTCACGCCCGGCGGGCACGCAAACACCCCACCGCCGATGTGCGTGACAAACTGATTCATCATGTCGAACTTCGACATGTTCTCGAAGATCTTGATGAAGCCGGTGCGCGGATCTTTCTGATAGCAGAGAAACAACAGGCCCGCGTCAAATTCCATAGCCTGTCGCCACGGCGGCCAGCGTTCGGCAGTGAAGCTGAGGCCGTTATCGTAGGAGTAAGAGCGGCGCAGGATCTGCGCGCCATCATTCACCGCCGGTGCGCCAAGACGCACGTGCGAGTTGTCGGGAATCAGCGGATTGCCATCGGCATCGTTGGCATCCAGGTTCAGTCCATCTTTTTCGTTCTTGCTGCCCAACGGCGCGCCGGTGTCCTTGTGGCGGCCCATCACCTGTTCCTGGAAGCCGAGCTTCATGCGGTCCCAGTGTTCCAGCGCAATGCGGATCGGGCGTGCAACGAGATAGCTACCCTGCTTCATCCAGTCGGCTTCGTCGCCGGCCCACACGTATTGATTCATCATGGCCGGGCTGTTGATGGGCGGATTCATGGTGCCGTCCTTGAAGCCCATCAGATTGCGTGGCGTGCCTTTGTCTTTTTGCGCAGCCAGAAAACCCGGCTGCGCCCAGCGCAGTTTGGCCGATGCATAGGCAAGACGTGTCAGCTGACGCACGGCATGAAACGCCACTTGCGGGTCATCGGCGCAAGCCTGCACGCACACGTCTCCGCCAGTACGCTCGGCCACCAGCTGATCACCGTTGAAACGCGGCAGATCAACCAGCGCCTGGGGACGATGCTTGCCCACGCCAAAGCGATCGACGCCGTCCTTGGTTGCGAAAAAGCCCGGACCAAAGCCGAAAGTGAGCGTGAGGCGATGAGGCGACAGACCGACGGCTTCACCGGAATCTGCCGCTTCGGTGGACAAGTCATCGTTGAGCGGTGCGGCGGGCTGGCCTTGTGTCATGCGCGCCGATGCATCGGTCCACGCGCGCAGCATGGCGATCACGTCATCGCGCTTGTCGGTGGTGAGATCGAACGCGGCGAAATAGACATGGCCTTGCTGCGGCGTGGCGATGCCGGCCTGATAGTCACCCCAGAACGGCACGATGTCGCTGTCATCGGCTGCCGGATTGCTTAGCACACGATGTGCAGACGCCACCGGAGCGGTGGCGGTGGCGGCGACGGTGGCAGCCGTGGCGGCCGTGGCGAGAAATCTGCGTCGCCCCGGTTGATGTGAATCGTCTGCGTGGCTCATTTCCCACCTCGCACGAGCGTATTCATGTCGTCTTCGACGTAGTAGAAACCCTGGCCGTCCGGCGTTAATGCGATACCGAACAGGTCGCCATTGCCGGGCGGCGATTGCGCCTGGTCGGAATCGATCCACTGGCTGTAGATCTGCTTGCCGGCCGCCGGATCGACTTCCACCAGCTGTCCGTCCTTGCCATTGCACACCAGCAGGTGACCGGTAGGCGTGTAGACCATCGCCAGCGGCCAGCTCAACAGGCCGCCTTTGGTCACCACTTTGCCGGTACCAGCGCTGTCGGTACGCGTAGCGGCGTTCGGAATGGCGGTGATGATGTTGTCGAGGCCATCGGTCACGTACAGGGTTTGATCCGGACCGAGTGCAAGGCCAGTCGGGCCGAGCAGGAAGTTGTCGCGATCGGCACGCGCGGAAAAACCATCGCCGATCACCGTCTGATCCACCAGCACCGGCGGCTTGCCATCGGGAATCTTGATGTTCAGGCGCAGCACCGTGGCTTTGTGCATGATCACGGGAAAGCCCGTGGCCTTGTCGAGCACATCCGGGCTTGGCAGTCCGAAACCGGCCATGCTGATAAACAGCGTCGCCGTGGAACCGTTATCGATCACGCCCATGTCGCCCCATGGATCGTTGATGGTCGGGCCGGACCATGCCGCCACCATCTTGCCATTGGGATCGAGCACGATCACGCAACCGTCACCCTTGGTCGCCGTGGTGCCATCCGTACTGGGTGTGCTGCCGACGATGATCCAGCCTGTCTTGAGCATGGTCATCGCGGTAGTGAGGCCAACACCGCCTGGGCACTCCGGCAGTTTTACCGGCAGCTTGGCGAACAGCTTGGTCTGCTTGGTCGACGGCCGATAATCGATGATGGTGGTGCCGGTGCCTTGCAAGTTGGAGACGTTATTGAAGTTGTCGACCAGCACATCATCCTTCTGGATCGTACCAGCCGACACAGGCGCCACCACCACCGCGTACGGATTCAGGTCGCCATTATCCGGAACCGACGAGGTGAGCGTGGCATGACGGTGAATGCTCTCCAGCATGCCTTTGGGCGCATCGGATGCTGATGCGTTGCAAGCACCCGCAAGCAACATGCCCAACAGCATGGCGCGCAGTGCGATGGCCGGCGGCTGCTTAGTCATCGTGTCGAAGTTCATGTCGTCTTACCTCAGAACAGAATATTCGTGCGCAGGCCGAGCACCAGCTCGTTGCGAATGCGATGGGTAGGATCGTTGGGATTCACAACGCCAGCACCGGGGTTGAACACATACTGCAGGTCCGGTTGCAGCTGCCACCATGGACGCACCTGGTACTGATAAGTGGCTTCGACGTAGGTTTCCGATGTCTGGATCGGATAGAAACTGTTCGGGTCCGATAGCTGCGCGTAATACGCGGTATCGCGATCGAGACCCTGCTGGCCGCTGGTCACATGCACATACCCCATGCCGATGCCCACGGTATCGTCAGGGCGATACTTGAACGGTTCGTGGTAAACCAAACCCGCGTTCATGCTGTCGCGGATCAGGTTGCGATCGTTCTGTGGCGTACCCATCACACGCGCGAAAGCGTTGAGCGTGTTATTCGGATCGGTGTTATTGCACCACAACATCTGATCGGCCACGGCATACAGCGAGAAGTTGCCGCGATGTTGCAACGGCAAGCCGTTGCTATTCGGGCTCGCCAAAGGCACGCCATTGATGTCGTAGCGGATGTCGCCGAAGCTTTCGGTGTCATACCAGGCGCCGATGCGATACGTACGCGCCAGCGGCGCGGCTTCGCCGGGATAACCCATGCTGCCGAGCGACGGATAGATGTACTGCAATTCCGCCATGATCAGGCGACCGCCGCCGAGTGGAAAACTGGTGCCGGAAGGATCCTGCTGTTGCGGATCGCCGGAGTTGTTGCTGGCCGGGCTGCCGTTGAACACGCCCACCAGCAGGTTGATCGAGTCGATCGGGCGATAACGAAAGCGCACGCCCAACGCCGACAGCGGATACGCCGGACCGCCAGCGGGCAGGTTGTACGACGGCAACGCCGGCCAGCCAAACATCGTGTTCACGAAATACGCGGCGTTGGTGCTGACGATGAATTCCTGGTCGACGCTCTGCTGACCGACCTTGATGTCGAGGCGGTCTTCTTCCAGGAATTTTTGGTCGTACCACATCTCCCACAAGCGGGTTCCGCGATCCGCTTCGATGCCGCTGCCTGTTTGCAGCGTACCCAGGTTGTCCGCGCTGAGATTCTGTCCATGGATTTGCAACGCGCTGACATTGAGCAGACCGCCGTACCATCCCCAGGCGCGGTTGGTGTCCATTTGGAACACCATCTGCGTCAGGCCGTCGTACTGCGCGCCCTTGCGCGTGCCGCCGGTGGCGTTGCCTAGCACTTCGCTGGTTTCCTGGATCGCCAGCGACATGCCGTATCTGCTCAACCAGCTGCGCAAGCCGAACAGGTCGCCCAGCATGTAATTGCTGCGCTTGAGGTTCTCAAGAAAGCTCGCGAAGTCGTTCGCCTGACCGTTCGCCGCCCCTGTCGAACTGATGGGAACGGAAATCGGCGGTGGCGCCGCAAACGCCGAAGTGCTGGTGAGTAACGCCGCAGCCATCACGGCCTTTGCACAAAAGCTTGCGCAAAGCTGACGTTCTGACGAACAAGTTCCACGCTGTTGCGGCCGGATCAGTCGGTTCGGCATCACACACCCTTGATTGACGTTCCCTGAGATTGGATTCGCCGCGGCGACAAGGCGAACAGAAGATAAGCCTAGTACGAATCATTCTCATTAACAATCTAATGTGGACGGATTTTCGGGAAAAGTGACGCAGTACGCTCGCAACTTTTTGCTGAGTGAGCCGTTGGCCTGACGCACGTTCATGTCGACCATCGCGGGGCGTCGAGGCTGGATCGCCGTTTTCGCAGATCACCGCTTCTTTCAGCGCTTTTCCACCAGAAAGCGCTCATGCGCGAAACGACGACGCGAGCGTTTGGACGTCCGTTCAACGTCATCGGCCTATCGCGTGGCACGCTCTTTGCCTGACCTGTTCAAGCAGACGCGCATCCGTCATGGCTGAACGAAATGGTCTTAACGGTATTGCGCGCCAAATCATTCACGCGTTCGTGTGCATGGGAGGGATCAAGCGGCATAAGGTGATCGCGCCAATACCCAGCAAGGGCGTTGAACCGTTTCGGCCCGGCCGCTTCGGTAAGCGTCTGCGGCACATCAGTGCGTAATGGAAGAAAGCGCGATTGAAGCCCTTTAGCGCCAGGATCTCACGATGCAATTAAACGTCGAGACACTTTCGCTCATCAACGGCTGCCAGGCCCTGGTGCTCGCGTTGATGCTGTGGTTCGGCACGCACGACGCCAGCCGTCATGCGATGAATGGTTTGCGCCTGCGCGCAGTAGCACTGCTGCTGGAGTCGGGCGGTGATCTGATGCTGGCGTTTGCCGCGAAAATGTCGCCGATGTACGTGCTGCTACTCGGCAATACGCTGAATCTTTCCGCGCAAGCCTTGACCATCGTGGCGCTGCGCATGCTGCTGCAACGATCGTTGCGCTGGCGCGAAGCCATCCTGCTAGGTATTGGGGCGTGGGCTGGTGTGACGTACCTGAGCGTTGTGCATCCCAACTATCTTTGGCGCGTGTTGTGGGGATCATTTTTCCTGGTGTGCAACAGCTCGCTCAATATCGCAGCGCTGTGGGGCGGATGCCGTAAACGCGAAACGCGCGCGCAGTGCCTACTGCTGTGGACCTATGTGCTGGCCATCAGCCTGCTGGTCTGGCGCAACGTGTGGTTGTGGACGCTTGCCACGCCGCCGCAAGGCATCACGGCGCCTTCGCAGGTCAATAGCATCTACGTACTGCTGTTCGGTATCCAGCCGCTGCTGGCCAGCATCGGCTTCCTGCTGCTGTACAACGAAATCCTTCAACGTGGCCTTTATGATCTCGCACGCATCGATCCGCTTACCGGCGTCAGCAACCGGCTTGGCCTGCTGGAAGCGTCAGAAACATTACTGGCACGTGCGCGCCGCAAGCACGAGTCGATCGGTGTACTGCTGATCGACGCCGATCATTTCAAAAGCGTCAACGACCGCTTTGGCCACGATGACGGCGATCGCGTACTGCTGGAACTGGTGGCGAATATTCGCCGCATGCTGCGTGCTGGCGATATGGTCGGACGTGTCGGCGGGGAAGAGTTTCTGGTGCTGTCGCCAGCGGTGAAGGAAGCAGATCTGCTGGCGCTGGCCGAACGGATACGCGCAGCGGTTGAACGATCACGATTCTCGATCAGTGGTGAGCGCTATCACCTTACCGTGTCTATTGGTGCGGCCATTGCTGATGGGCATGAGGCGGACATGATGGCGGCGCGACGCAGGGCTGATATTGCGCTTTACGAGGCTAAGCGCGCTGGGCGCAATTGCGTGATGATTTCTACGCACTGATTGGTGTGTGAGGTGTCGTAGGTTGGGTCGCTTAGCTGTGCGATATCCGAATACGCCACACCAACCCACTCGACTACCAAACAGGTGTGGATGTCAGCCCAGCGACTTACGCGCAACAAGCGTACCCGGCACAAGATTGCCAAAACTGATTACCCGCCAAAACCAGCTCGCAACATCATGCGTCAAGCTGACTTCAAAACCGGCAGCACGAAGACGCTTGGCGTACTGCGACATATGCCGGATGTCATCAATCAAGACCTGCCCACCCGATCGCAATACACGCGCGATTTCGTCAATGGCACGATCGCGCTCTTCGGCCTGATAGATGTTGTGGATCGCTACAGATGACACCACGGTATCAACCGTTCCATCCGCAAACGGCAGTTTGCGCATGTCCGCCGTGCGCGTGTCGACGCGGTCGGCGACACCTTCGCGCAAGGCGTTGTCAGCAACGGCTTCCGGGCTGTTGCCGCTGAGATCTTCGCTTTGCCAGATGTCGATGCCGGTGACGTGCCCTTGGGGCACCCGCCGCGCTGCGGCCACGGCAAACAATCCTCTGCCGCAACCGATATCGAGCACGCGCTCGGCGCCGCTCCAGTGCAATTGATCGAGTAGTGTCTCGCGCCGGCGCAGCTTGCCGTAGCAGCTGCTCCAGATCAACGCCGCAGCGCCCAGGCCAAAGCTCAGCGCTGGCCATTGGAACCCATTGATGGTGATCGGCACCCAGTGCGTAAAGTTCAGCGCGAACAACAACCAGCACGCCAGCGAGCACAGCACCAGATTTCGCACCACCGGTGGCGCATCCAGACCATAGGGAAACAGTTGTTTCATGGCACCCCTCCTTGGGTTGTCATGCTGATCAACAACAGCGCCGCAATGAAGTGATCTTTGTCATGCGTTTTGCAGGGCAGGTTCCAGCGCGGTTTCGGTTGGCAATGCCGGCATGTCCAGAATCAGGCGGCCAAATTCCCTCGCTGCCGGTGTCTTGCCGCCGGCACCGCAGATCAGCGAGAAGTCCGCTGTGGGCAAGGGAGGCAAACCATACTCGCCGTCGACGATGCGCATGCCTGGCTCCAGCTCATCGCGCGTCAGAACCGTCGCAGCAAGTCCGGCCAGCACTGCTGCGCGAATGCCTTGCCAGCTTGGTGAATTGAAGATCACATGCCATTCGATCGCTGTGTGGCTCAGCGCTGTCACGCCGACTTCGCGATAGATGCAGGGCGGCGGCATGAAGGCCAGCGGCAGCGATGTGTCAGGTGCCTCGAAGTAGTCCGCGGCTGCCCACATCAGTTGGGTCCGCCGCAGCAGCGTGCCTTCGTCGCTGGCGGGCGCCGAAATCACCACGGCGAGGTCGAGTTCGTCGGCGTCGATCATGGCGCGCAAGTCGTAGTTGCCGGTAACGCTGACATCCAGGCGCACTGCCGGAAACGCGCGCGAAAACTGACACAGCAGCGGGGGCAGACGATCACCCATGAAGGTTTCGGGCACCCCGAAGCGCACGACGCCGGAAACCGGTGATGGCAGGAAGCGCCGCGATAGCGCCTCAAAGCCATGCATGATCTGTTTGGCGTAGCGCAGGAAGTCCTCGCCGTCTTCGGTCAGCGCCACGCTGCGTGTGGTTCGATGCAGCAGAGGCCGGCCGATCTGTTCCTCCAGGCGCCGGATCTGGTGGCTGACCGCCGATTGGGTGAGATGCAGGCGCTGGGCGGCATGCGTGAATCCGCCGGTCTCCTTCACGGCGATAAAGGCGCGAAGCAGGCTGGGATCGAAGTCCATGGCCGTCATCCAATAATGATGAGATTTAATAGATAGCACAAAATTAAATCATTTCCATCATGGTTCTGGCCTGCCCAGAATGGGTGTCGTCTCCCCTTCCCCGACGATTCCCATGGACGCTTCCCCGTCACCCTCTCTGTCGCGCAAGAACCGCATCGCCCTGGCCGCGGTCTGCATGGCCTCGCTGATGTTCGGCCTGGAAATTTCCAGCGTGCCGGTGATCCTGCCGACGCTTGAGAAAGTGCTGCACGGCCAGTTCAAGGACATGCAGTGGATCATGAATGCCTACACCCTGGCCTGCACCACGGTGTTGATGGCCGCCGGCACGTTGGCCGACCGCTACGGTCGCAAACGCATGTTCATGGTCAGCTTGTTGTTGTTCGGTCTCACCTCGCTGATCTGCGGCTTTGCGGCCAGCACCTCTGTGCTGATCGTCAGCCGCTTCCTGCAAGGCATGGGCGGTGGTGCGATGTTGATCGGCCTGATCTCGATCCTTTCGCACCAGTTCCGTGAAGGCAAAGAACGCAGCAAGGCGTTCGCGGCCTGGGGCGTGATCTTCGGCATTGGCTTGGGATTCGGGCCGATCATTGGTGGTCTGATCGTGGCGCTGTCGAACTGGCAGTGGGTGTTTCTGATCCACGTGGTGCTGACCGTCGTCACGCTCGCGTTGGCCGCGATCAGCGTGGAGGAGTCGCGCGATCCGCAAGCGCAGCATCTGGATCTGTTGGGCATCGTGACCTTATCCGCATCGGTGTTCTGCCTGACGTACTTCATCACGCAAGGACCGGAGCTTGGTTTTCGCAGCGGCGCTGCGATCGTCATCCTCTCGTTGGCGGTGATCAGCTTCCTGTTGTTCCTGCTGGTGGAAAGGCTGCACAGCTATCCGATGTTCGATTTTTCGGTGTTCAGGATCCGCGCGTTTTCCGGAGCGATTTTCGGCTCCATCGGTATGAACTTCAGCTTCTGGCCGTTCATGATCTACCTGCCGATCTACTTTCAGAGTGGCCTGGGCTACGGCATCGTGCCGGCTGGATTCGCGTTGCTCGCCTACACCTTGCCGACCCTGGTGATTCCGCCGCTGGCCGAGCGCCTGTCGCTGCGCTACCAGCCACGCGTGGTCATTCCTTCTGGCATGTTCACCATCGGCCTGGGCTTCATCCTGATGAAATACGGCAGTCAATCCGAACACGCGAGCTGGCTCAGCATGCTTCCGGGTTGCCTGCTGGCCGGTATCGGGTTGGGTATGACCAATACGCCCGTCACCAACACCACGACAGGTTCCGTGCCCAGCACGCGCGCCGGCATGGCGTCGGGCATCGACATGAGCGCGCGTCTGATTACCCTGGCGATCAATATCGCGCTGATGGGATTTCTGTTGCTGGAAGGCATTCTGGCTCATTTGAAGCACGCGCTTCCTTCCGTGGTCGACGCGCATGCATTGCGCAGTGCTGCAGAAAAGATCGCCGCGGGCAATCTCGCTGCCGCACCGCTTTCTGCACCGGGCATCAGCGCTGACATGGCGCACGCTGCGCTGGTACAAGGCTTCGGCAACGTCATGCTCTACGGCGGCATTGGTGTATGGGTGCTGGCTGCCATCAGCTTTACAGTGTTCGGATCCGGCAAGCTGACGGCGCCCGTGCAAGTGGCCTGCGAAGACTGAATCTTCAGCTACATGCGCTCCGGCACGTCGATGCCAAGCAGATTCAGTGATCGCGCAAGCAGCAGACCTGTAAGGTGACAGATCGCCAGTCGCGCCGCGCGTTGTTCAGCGCGCTCCGCGGCAAGCACGGGGCATTCCGCATAGAAGCGGCTGAAGCGCTGTGCCAGCTCGAAGGCGTATTCGGCCAGCACGCCGGGCTGTCGTTGCCGTGCCGCTTCGGCGACAGCATCCGGAAACGCCAAACAGGCGAGTAGCAGTTCGCGTTCGGTGCGCGCTTCGGGCATCGCAAGACCGACGGGCACGCCATGATCCTTTGCTTTGTGCTGTATCGATTGAATGCGCACGCATGCGTATTGAAGATAGGGACCCGTGCGGCCTTCGAACGATACGAGGCGATCCGGATCAAAGATGTAACCGGACAACCGGTCTCCGGATAGATCCGCAAATTTCACCGCGGCGATACCCACCTTGCGCGCCAGCTGGTGCTTTTCCTCTTCGGAAAAGCCGGCACCGTGACCGGATTGCGCCATTCGCTCTGCGGCTTTTGCCACCGCTTCGTCCAGCAAGTCGGCCAGACGTGCCACGCCGCCTTGGCGCGTCTTGTACGGCTTGCCATCCGGTCCGTTCACCGTGCCGAAGCCCACATGTTCAAGCTGCACGCCGTCTTTAAAGCCAGCCTTTTCGGCTGCGCGGAACACCTGTTCGAAATGCAGCGCCTGACGCTGGTCGACCACATAGATGACGCACGCAGCTTGCATCTGCTTGACGCGAGGTACGAGGGTTGCCAGATCGGTGGTGGCGTAAAGCGCCGCGCCATCCTGTTTGGACAGGAGTAGTGGCGGCACATCATGGCGATCATTTGGCTGCGCGACGTCGATCACCAGCGCGCCGTCACTTTCCTCGGCCATACCACGCGTGCGCAGATCGTCGATCATCGCTGGAATGATCGACTGCGCATCGCTTTCACCCAGCAACAGGTCGAAGTGAGCACCAAGCGATGCAAAATCGCGCTGTTGCGCTTGCAATGACAATGCACGCAAGCTCCGCCACAGAGCCAGTAATCCCAGATCACCCGCCTGCAATGCAGCCGTGTCGGCACGCGCCTGAGCCATGCGCTCGGGATCATTACGACAAGCGGCGGCCGCTTCCGGGTAAAGCCGTTCGAGCTCGCTCAACGTAACAGGAGCCGTGTCGGGCCACGGTCCTTCAAAGCTGGATATAAACCAAGGCAGCTGCGGGTCGCGCAGACGCAGCGCAGAGGTCAGCATGCCCATCTGCAAGCCCCAATCGCCCAGATGCGCATCGGCGATGACACGCCATCCTTGCGCATGCAGCAGACGACGCAGACTTTCACCGATCACCAGCGAACGCAGATGTCCGACATGCAACGGTTTGGCCACATTCGGTCCACCGAAATCGATCACGACGAGGCGCCCTTGCCCCACGTCCTCGATACCTAGGCGCAGATCGCCAAGCAACTCGGCCGCAGCCTCTGCCAGCAGGCTTGGTGCGAGCCGCATGTTGATAAAGCCGGGGCCGGCCATCGATACCTCGGAAAAGGCAGCGTGTGTGCTGAGACGCGTTGCCACCGCTTCAGCGATATCACGCGGCATGCGACCCACGGCCTTTGCCGCCGGCATGGCGCCATTGCATTGAAAATCAGCCAGCTCCGGCCGCGAACAAGGCGCGGCGCGGGCATGGATGATGGGAAGATTCAGAGCCTGGAAGGCATCGCACAGGATCGCGTCGATCCGCGCGGAAAGGGCATGAAACATCGATATCTCCGGAAGCCAATGCGTCGTGGGGCTGACGTGTGTACGTCAGTCGCGCGGGGTCATCAGCGTCGTCGCGAGAAGATCGAGGTGGGATGCATGCGTTCAATGTACGGCAGGCATCGTTGCTTGTCCACGCAAGCAATGCTACGTCCACGGAAGCGAACATGTGGCAACACCTGTGTGCGTGTCCCGTCATAAGGTGGCGGCGATACCGATGCCCGGCTCGTTCGCGATCAGTATCTCGCGCTCCACCGCCACGTTGTTGATTGTGGCCCAGCCTTCACAGTGCAGCGCATGGCAGAAATGAACGGCAAGTATCGCAGTCAGGGCGAAGGCTTGGGTAGATGCATGGCACCAACGCCCATAGATGTCGCGCAGTCGGGATGAGCATTCGTCACATCAATGGCATACCCACCCCAGGCTGTGTCGCGACCAAACACGGCTATGTCGCCGGCTTCCGGGCCGGTCACATAACTTGGAGCGGATGGCAGATCCAGTATTTCACGCAGCCGCTCGGCCGGAACGCAGGGAGTGGCGCCAAACTCCAAGCTCATGGCGAAGATTTTTCTTTCATCCGTACGCCAGTAATTTGACTTAGGCATGGCCTCGCGCACATCGACGCGCTTGATGATGTAACCATCCCGAGTGATTAGTGGGTTAGCTATATCGTACAGACGCATGTATTCGTCAGACTGGTGTATACGAAGTGGTGTATGCAGGAACGTTTCTACGTTTTCGCGCGAGATGGGCATGGGCGTGGGTAGCGCCCGAGCTAGTTCCAGCAAGGTGTAAGGCAACAGGTGTGGTGTAACGGCGGGCATGGTAGCTCCAATCAATAGTGGGACAGAGGTAAACAAGGCACGCAGACGGTGCTTAGTGGCCAAAATGCTGGTCATAGTAGCCTCCGTAATAATCGGCATAAGGAATACCTCCGCCAGTGATTTCGTGTTTGCCATAGAGCTGGGCGATGGCGTTGACGGCCGTGTTGGCATCGCCACTGACGACGTACTGCTGATAAATAGCTTGGTACTGTGGTATCAGCAAAGAGGGATTAGCGCTGGCAATGCCTATGTCCAGCCCACCAGCGGCGAGAATTTCCTGTTGCACTTTGACGTTGTTGAGGGTGTCGCCACGCAGCGCGTTGCTGAGATAGGCATCGCGTGAGCTCGTGTCCCACAGGGTAGGGTGCAGGGCGTGGCCAACCTCATGAGCTAGCTGCTGTACCACCGCGGCGGGCCTGCTCTGCAGATCGGGACTGATCTCGATGTGAGGTTGTTTCGGCCCGTATATCGTTTTGCTCGGCGGAGCTTCACCATAACCAAACGTCCAACCATCAGCTTTCAGCTGTTTTAGCTGCCCCTGCAACGTCGGCGACTTTGCGGCGATGGCATCCGCTTCGCTGCCAAGCCCGGTAACGAAGGGTGGTGGCATGATGGACAAATCCGGTGCGCGACGGAACTGCGCTTCTTCCAGGGTGCGACGCGCGGCATAGGTAGTGGTGCGAGGGGGCCTTCCAGGGACGTGTCGAAGGGTGGTGCGGCGACGGTGGCTGTCGGCGTGCCACCTCCTCGCCAGGGGTTTGATAAGCGATATATCTGTCGCTTCACCGCGCTGCGAAAGAACAGAGCGTATTCGTCACCGCAGTATTCCCATTGGTTTTGAGTGGAGTCGGTGGTATTCGCCCGTCGCACCGCCGGCACAAATGGTGTGGGCTTGAGCAGGAATATCTTGCCATCTTCCAGAGCCTTGGCCAGTTCATCGCGGATACGCTCGACCGTAATCCACAAAGGGTGCAAGTGTCCAAAGCAGTGGGGCATCTGTCGGATCACCCGGTAATAGGCATCTTCGGATAGCCGGCGCATGTCACTGGTCGCCATAAAGGGACTTTCGATGTGTGGCAAGTCACTGAGACAGAGCCTGTCGGGGCACACCAGCTGGGTGGAGAGCACAACCATGCCATCATCCTTCGCGCTCGCTGCGGGCAAGCTCGTGTTGTAGCAATTGCCCTTGTGCGCCACTAGCGGTGATGTCAACGAAGCGTTACCGGCCTACACATCAAGGCGTAGATCGTGAAGGAGAAGCGCCCTGGAAAAGGTGGCGCGTGCGCGTCGGTGCGTCGTCATCGTTTCGGTGATGTCACGCAGCATGCGACCCACGGCCTTTGCCGCCGGCATGGCGCCATTGCATTGAAAATCAGCCAGCTCCGGCCGCGAACAAGGCGCGGCGCGGGCATGGATGATGGGAAGATTCAGAGCCTGGAAGGCATCGCACAGGATCGCGTCGATCTGCGCGGAAAGGGCATGAAACATCGATATCTCCGGAAGCCAATGCGTCGTGGGGCTGACGTGTGTACGTCAGTCGCGCGGGGTCATCAGCGTCGTCGCGAGAAGATCGGTGTGGGATGCATGCGTTCAATGTACGGCAGGCATGGCTGGCTGTCCATGCAAGTGACGCTGCCTGCACCGTCAATGAAAAGCACTAGGGATGCAGCAAAAGGTGCTCGACGATCGGCCCCATGGCCAATGCTGGAAAATAGCTCAGGCCACCAATGATCAGCATGGCCGCCACCACGAGGCCGCCGAACAGCGGCGTATCGGTGGGCAAGGTGCCGGACGAGGCAACGCGATGTCCTTGCGCGGCAAATCGCCCGGCAAGTGCCAGCGCGGGGATCGCGAGCCAGTAACGACCGGCTGTCATCGCGATGGCGGTGGTGATGTTGTAGAACGCGCTATTGGCGCTAAGGCCGGCAAAACTCTGGCCGTTGTTGGCCATGGTGGTCGCGTAGGCGACGAGCACTTCGCTGAAACCATGTGGACCGGTGTTGGTGGTGAGCCCGGCAACGCCCGCCTTGGTGGACAGTGCCAATGCGGTAAGCGTCAGCACGAACATGGGTCCGATGATGGTGTACAGCGCGACTAATCGCATTTCCGTCGGGTTGAGTGTCTTGCCGAGATATTCCGGCGTGCGTCCGATCATCAGGCCGCCCAGGAACACAGCAATCAACACATACATGATGATGCTGTAGATGCCGGTGCCCAGACCACCGAAGATCGGTTCACCCAGCAGCATGTTGAAGATGGTCACGCCGCCGCCGATCGGCGTGTAGCTGTCGTGCATCGCATTGACCGATCCGGTCGCCCCGTTTGAGGTGGTAATGGATGTAAGCACCGACTGACCGATGCCGAAGCGCAACTCCTTGCCTTCCATGTTCCCGCCGGGTTGCGTTTGCAATGCCGTTTGCTCAATGCCCAGCGACACGAAACGCGGGTTGCCGGCCTGTTCGGCGCGATCGCATATCCAGAGCCCTGCGCAGAACAACAGCGCCATCACGATAAACAACAACCAGCCATGACGCTGCTGGCCTGATACCTGCCCAAACGTATAAGTCAGCGCCGCGGGCAGAACCGCAATGGCCAGCATGCCGACCACGTTGGTCAACGGCGTGGGATTAGCGTAAGGGTGGGCACCGTTCGCGTTGAAGAAGCCACCACCGTTGGTGCCGAGATTCTTGATGAATTCCAGCGCTGCAACCGGTCCTTGCGCCAACGTTTGCTGCGCACCCTGCAAGGTGGTGACGGCGACATAGGGATGCCAGTTCTGTGGCACACCTTGCCACACGAGAAACAAAGCACCGATCAGCGAAATGGGCAGCAGCACCCAGAGTATCGAGCGGGTAATGTCGACCCAGAAATTGCCGAGGGCGCCGCTGCGTTGTCGCACGATGCCGCGGATAAATGCCACACCGATCGATAAGCCCGCAGCGCCCGCCAGGAAATTCTGCGCGGCCAGCCCGACCATCTGGCTGAGATAGCTCATGCTGCTTTCGCCGCTGTATGCCTGCCAGGTCGTGGTGGTCGCGAAGCTGATGGCCGTGTTCATGGCCAAATCCGGCGACAACGGCGCGGGCTGAAAGGCCGGATCAGGTGGCTGGCCCAACGGTTGGATGCGAAGAATGACGTAGAGCAGCAAGGTGCCGGCGAAGCTGAAGAGCAGGAAGGCCAGCGTGTACATCTTCCAGCCCATTTCCCGCTTCGGATCGACACCGCAGAGCCGGTAGAGTGCCCGTTCGACCGGGCCAAGCACGCCATCGAGCGGCGCGGTTTGCTGGAAGAACACCCGGGTCAGATACCCTCCGACCGGTTTGACCAGTGCCATCAACACCAGGAGAAATACACCGTATTGCACGATGTTCCATGGATTCATCAGCGACTCCTGCCTTGCCCGAGCGATCCGGAACCTTGCGAGGCAAAACAGTATCCATCGCTGCCGCATAAAGTTGGCGTATGTTTTTAGCCGAGCGGGGGCAACCTTGAGTGTGAACGGTGGCCGTCTTGTCCATGCGGATGGCGTGATGGCCGTCAACGGCCGGGTCATCCACTCGTTTGCATCGAGATAAACCCTCGCCCTGGAACAGCATGCGCAACATCCTCGGCGGTCGGACAGTACACTGCGGCGCAGCGGTGTTACTGACCTCCTGGACAACCTGCGACTAGGCACCCTGACGCATGAGCCTGTTGTACGACCTGTCAGCCAATACCGTACGCCGCATCTACGATGCGCGCATCAACACACCGCCGGTGCTGGACACCGGCGTCTACTTTCCCGACGCCAGCAAGTTCACAGCAGGATGGCAGGCGATTCGCGATGAAGCACTCGCCATCGCCGCACAACGCATGCAGACTGTGCCGCGCTTCCATGAAATCATGCCGGCGCAGGCGCCCATCTCGGCGAACGATGGCAAGGACTGGCGGCTGTTCGTGCTGAAGGTCTACGGGACCGACATCGACAAGAACCTGGCCGCTTGCCCGCAACTCGCGCAAATCATTGCGTCATCGCCGGATGTGCTGTCGGCCAGCTTGTCGTTTCTTGCCCCGCGCAAACACATTCCGCGGCACCGCGGCCCCTTTCGTGGCGTGCTGCGTTATCAACTCGGCCTGTCCGTCCCCACGGACGCGGACGGGCGCCCTGCGGCGGTGTTGTCGCTCAATGACGAAGAGCACCGCGTTGGCGATGGCCAGCATCTGTTGTGGGACGACACCTATCCGCACGAAGTGTGGAACAACAGTGACGATATGCGTGCCGTGCTGCTGCTCGACGTGCGCCGTCAGCACATGCCGATGGATTTGCGCATGCTTTCGAGCGCGCTGATTGCTTCGGTCGGCATGTTTGCCCGCTTTCGGGGAGTCCCCTGAGGGGCCATCCGCGCCGAAGCGTCTCCGACATGGGCAAGCATGACAGTCTGCCGTCAGCTTTATCGATCGCCTGAACGCCGTGCGCCGAAGGGTCGCTTTTTCGCTGTGTTGTCGCGCCGTTTTCGTTATGGTTGGGGCCTTACCTGATTTTGGCCCGGGACGCAGGGCGATTGCCTGAGTAGCCTCGTCCTTCGATGGAGAGTTTCATCATGTTTCGTTTTTCGCACCACCAGACCACGCTTCTGGCGCTTGCTTTCGTTTGTGCGACGAGCACGTTCGCTGCTGGCTTGCATGCGCAAAGCACCATCCAGCATGCGCTGACGCCTGACGACCGGACGGCGGTGCAGCACTACACACTTACCGAAGACAGCTACCAAAAGCTGTTGGCCATCGCCAAAGACGCCAAGGCCAACAAGATCCAGATCAATGCCATTGATCCGAACGCACACTCGCTGGACGATACCGTGGCAGATCTGGACAAGAGTGCCGATGTACGCGCACTGCTGGCCAGGCACAGCGTATCGCCGCGGGAATTCCTGCTGGGCGAATACGCGCTGTTGGAGGCGGAGTTTGCTGTGAAATATGCCAACCAACCCGGCTTCGACAGCGACCTGGCGAACCCGGTGAATATTGCGCTGTTCCGCAAGCATGAAGCGGAGATTGACGCGTTGAGCGGGGATGACAGCAATAACTGAAGTTGTTGCGTGGCGAATGTGAGCCATGTGGCATGTTGCGAAAAACAGCTCGTCGTCCCGGCGAAGGCCGGGACCTAGCGACTGTACGAAACGTCAAAGGCGCTGGATCCCGGCTTTCGCCGGGATGACGTATCGGTGATGTTGAGCGTCGTGGCGAAATCTTCGTATCGCAAATGGTCGCCAATCTTTATCGCGACACCACCATCATTGCGTACGCAATCCTCCATCTCCGATGCCAAGGCAAAGGCGCGCGTACCAAGTTACTCGTTGCACTTTTCCCGCTTTGACTGAGGGTGGTGAATCGGCTTTAGGTGCAGGCGGATCCGGCGGCCCGTTTGCCAGCCGCCGTGCAAGCTTGTGGTCGGTGAGATAGCCGTGCAGGTACAACAGATCGGTCCAGAGCGAACTCATGGAGCCTCCGGGATATAAGAGGAAGGTGTGCTGACTTGCCTAGTCGACGGTTTCACCGGCGAGCGGCGTGGCGAGCATGGAGGGACGTTGCAGAAAGCGGCGATACCACTCGGACAAGCGCGGACGTCTGGGTTCGAATGCGGGCATGTTTCGGAACGCCAGCCAGCTCAGCGCTGTGGCAAGCGCGATCTGCCCGATATCGACATGCGGCGCGTTTGCGTTATCGGGATCGATCGCTGGCTCTTGATGTTCCAGGAAGTCGTACGCACTGACCAATTTCTGCGCCTGCCCGTCGCGCATGGCGGGATAGCGATACGGTTCCGGACGCCGCTCCGTTTCGTGGCGCAGCAGAATGCCGGCGTCGCACAGCCCCTGCGCGAGCGCCTGTAACCGCAAGCTGAGCATGCGTTCGCCGATGTCAGATGGAATGGCGCGCTGCCGCGCGTGCAAACCATCCAGGTATTCGCAGATCACGTTCGAATCGAACAACACCGGGCCATTGTCGGGGATGAGCACCGGCACCTTGCCCAGCGGATTCACGCCGAAGACGTCTTCGTTTCGGGCAGTAGGACTGGTCTCGTAGTGGATCACCTGCAAGCGATCGGCAAGCCCGACTTCATGCGCCATGACCAGGACTTTGCGTGCATAGGGTGAGTGCGTTTGATAGAAGAGTTTCATGTCTGAAGATTGGGATGGCGGCCTCGCACCGGAGGCTGGTGCGCGGTTGTGATGGGGATGGCACGCATTTTCCGTTTCCCACGCGCGGCTGAGCCGTGTTCTTGCTTCCTTTTGCGTTGTTCCCCCGCATGTTTTGGAGTATTTATGCGGTATGCCTGAAAGTCCCGTTCTCGATGACTTTGACCGCGATATTCTTCGTCGGGTACAGCTCGACGCGCGTATCACCGGCGAAGAGATCGGCGCTGAAATTGGGCTCTCCGCAGCCGCGGTGCAGCGGCGGCTGAAGCGCCTGCGCGAACTGAAGGTCATCATTGCCGAGGTGGCCATCGTCGATCCGAAGGCCGTGGGCCAGACGATGAGCTTTGTCGTTGCGGTGGAGATGGAGCGCGAACGCGCCGACATGCTCGATGCCTTCCGCGCCGCCGCCTGCGCCGATTCGAATGTCCAACACTGCTATTACGTGACCGGCGTGGCGGACTTCATCCTGATCGTGGTCGCCCGCGATATGGATGACTTCGAGGCATTCACCCGCCGCCTGCTGTTCGACAACCCCAATATCCGCCACTTCACCACCAGTGTGGTCATGGGCCGGGACAAGGCTGGCCAGGTCCTACCGCTTTGATCGAACACCACAGATCCCTTTGGTTTTCCAGCCTGCTGCCGATAGGGGTTTCCAGTGCTCCAGCCATGCGCCGCAGCACGGAAGAATTCAGTGATCTCTCAGCCAGTCTCCGGCCATGATCCGGGCTTCGCCGAAATTTGTTGCCCGATGAAGGGTGCACGCTTCGACGGCAAGGAAGGTCGATCCATCAAGTGATGGTGTGGAACGGGTATCGATGCAGCTTCAAGCACAGCTTAGGGTCGGAGCCGCGCTTTTGTTGGCAGTGGCTGCAGTCATCTCCGTCTACGTGTTCCTGGGATACGCGGACGCCTACCGGCAGAGCAAACAAAACCTCAAGACGCTCACTGGCTACGATCAGGTGCTGAAGGCCGGCAACGCGATCTCGGCCGAGCGTGCGCCGTCCAACATCCTTTTGAGCCTGGATCAGGACGCGGGTCAACTGTATGAGTCCACCGAAGCGCAGATGACGGCAGCGCGCCAGCGCACGGACCTCGCGCTGGAACAGCTCCATCGCCTGGTGCAGACACTTCCCTCCGACAACCCGGACCAGGCCGAGCTGACACACGCCCAGCAATCGCTGCTGCAGGCCCGCACCAGCATTGATCAACTGGTCCGGCACGCACCCTCCGATCGATCGCCACAAGCGCTGCAGGATGTCATCGACGAGATGATCATCGCGCGCAAGCAACTTGATCCGCTGATCAGTGATTTTTACGGCCAGGCCGTGCGAGACGCGCCGGCCCAGGCTGGCATCATGCACATGGCACGCGTATTCAGTGATTTGCGCGAGTACAGCGGTCGCATCGGTTCGATGCTGATCGTGCCGCTCTCCACACCCGAACCGATCAGCCCCGCGCGGCAGCTGATCATCGCCAAGCTGCGCGGCCACATCGACCAGCTGCATCGCCTGATGCCCAGCCACATCGATCCGAACGCCCAAGGCGACGATGACATCGGTCGCATGCGGGTGCAGGTGGAGCACGGCTTTTTCGGACACACCTTGCCGCTGATCGATCAGTTGGTCGCGCGTTCGGGCTCCGATTACAAGTTGCGTGCCGCAGCCTTTACCCGGCAGCTGACACCCGACCTGATGGACCTGGAAAAGCTCGAGGGCCTGTTCATGCAGCAGGCGCTGGCGCAGGTCAGCCAGGTGCGCAAGGACAACCGCAGGCACATGATGCTGATCGGCACCTATCTGCTGGCGTTCTTCCTGTTCGTGCTGACGGTATTGCGGGCGGCGGAGCGGCTGGTGATCCGTCCCTTGCTGCTGGCGCGCCAGGAAATTATCAATCTTGCGAACGGCGATTTGCGCCGCACGCTGCGGGCGGGAAACAGCGCGGAAGTACGCGCCTTGCATGAAGCACTCGACACGCTACGCAGGCACCACATCAACAGCATGCAACTGGCGGTGGAGCGTGATGAACTGAGCAAGGCGCTGCGCCGCCAGGCGCATACCGATGCGCTGACTGGCTTGTGGAACCGGCACGCGCTGGAAGAAATCACCGGCGATCTGTCCGCCGAACCGGTGAGGCTGTCCAAGGAGCGCGGCCTGATCCTGATCGATGTGGATTACTTCAAACCGATCAACGACGAGCACGGCCACGTCGTGGGCGATCTGGTACTGCGCGAGGTGGCCGGCCGCATTCGTCGCTTTGTCACCACGCCGCACATGGCGTTCCGTTATGGCGGCGAGGAGTTTGCGATTCTGAGCAATGGCCTGTCGATGAAAGAACTCTGTCTGCTGGCCGAAAGCATTCGGCACGCCATCGCATCGGACGCGATCATGGCGCACAGCAGTCTAAAGCTGGCCGTGACCGCCAGCTTCGGTGTCGCCAAAGGTGACACCAACGTGCTGACCTGGATGGATCTTCTCAATGCCGCCGACACCGCGCTCTACCAAGCCAAGGCACAAGGACGCAATCAACTGGTGTCCGCTGAACGCTCGTCATCATGAGATCTTCACATTGCTGACCTGGCTTAGCTGCTGCTTTTCATCAGGTCGAGCAATTAGACGTCTAAATTCAGCTCATTTTGTGACCTGTAAATCAGATGTAACACCTAAATTTGTCTGAAGCACTGGACGGCCCCACTTACCGGGAGCACCATCGGTAACCCCGGCGTCTGGCGGGATCAAGTGGGAGCAGAAACAAGTCAGCGCGACCGCAGCCTGCGAGGCTGCGTCGGGCCTACACGGCGGTCCAATGACTTGCTCATCCTTATACCTAGCGAGGTAGCTACGACGAATCTAATGGTGCGCTGGCAGATACATCACAGGGGGACTCGTTTTTTTCATCTAAACCTTTAGGGAGAAAAGACGTGAAAACCGAGCATGTGATGATGTGCGTATCGATCGCAGCGGCCCTCGCCGCACTGCCCTCGATCGCCCTGGCTTCTGATTCAAATGCAGCATTGGCCGGTATCGACACGACCGAAGCGCCGCGCGTAACACAAACGGTCGACAACAGCGTGGTTTCTGCGCTGGGTAATACGCACCTTTCGCTGATCAACAACGCAACGTTCACCGGCGCTGTCGATGACGCCACGCCGATGAACCATATGCAGCTCATCCTGCAACGCAGCGCTTTGCGGGCCTCGGCGCTGGAATCGCTGATCGACGCGCAACATGATCCTTCTTCCGCCAAATTTCACCAGTGGATCACGCCCACGGAATTCGGTGACAACTTCGGTGTAGCAGATGCCGATATCAATGCCGTGAAATCGTGGCTGACCTCACAAGGGTTTACCGTCAACACGGTCTATCCGAACAAGTCGCAGATCGATTTCAGCGGTACCGCCGGATTGGTTCACCAAGCCTTCCATACACAGGAAAATCACTACATCGTCAATCACGTCAGCCATATCGCCAATGCCGGTGATATAAGCGTTCCGGCGGCACTGCGTGATGTCATCGTCGGCGTTGCCGGTCTTAACGACTTCCGTCCGCAACCTTTGCATGTACCTCCGCAGGTTGCTCAATTCGATAGCTCCAAGCACAACTTCAAGCTCAAATCGTCAGCTACGACCACGCCGGGAGGCCAGGCGGTCAATTTCCCGAGCCTCGGTGCACGCGGCTTCGTGCCATATGACATGCAGACGATTTATAACGTCAGCCCGCTCTATACCAGCGGCTTCACCGGTACGGGCATCACCATTGCGGTGGTGGAAGACCAGGATATGGATGTATCGGATTGGCCAAACTTCGTCAGCCAGTTCGGGCTTGCCGGTTATGGCGGCACGTTCCAGCAGATCCAGCCACAGTTGACGCCCAGCACCGGCAATTGCACTGATCCGGGTGGCAACAGCCCCGACGGCGAAAGCATCGAGACTGTGTTGGATTCGGAATACTCAACAGCGATGGCGCCAGGCGCGAATATCTGGGTAGCTACCTGTTCGGATTCGGATGCCGGTGCCTCCAGCAATTTCTTCGGCGGCGTGTATCTGGCTGCGGATAACCTGATCAACAACACCAATCCCGCCGGCCGTCCCAACGTGATCAGCGCCAGCTATGGTTATGGCGAGGGCTTTACCGATGCGGCCAGCAAGACGGCGATCGACTTGATGTGGGCGCAGGGCGATGCCGAAGGTATCTCGGTATTCGTATCGGCGGGCGACTCCGGTTCCAACCCGAGTTTCAACGGCAGCATCATCAACGGTGTCGGCATTGATGCCAATTCGTTTGGCACATCACCGCATGATACGGTCGTCGGAGGATCGGATACCGCCGACATTCTCGACGGCACCACCAGCAAGTACTTCAACAGCACGCCGAATGCGGTCTACGGTACGGCGAAGTCGTATGTACCGGAAATCACCTGGAATACGTCCTGCGGCAATACGGTAGCGGCGCAGGAGCTGGTGGGCTTGTCCGCGCTGCAGTTCTGCAAGAACGCGCTGATCTATGACCCGGATGGCTATTACGTGACATCGGAAAGTGGCAGCGGCGGTCCTTCGTCGGTCGATGCCAAGCCGTCCTGGCAGCGTATCGTGTATGGCGCGGCCAAGGATCAGTCACGTGACGTGCCGGACGTGTCGCTGTTCGGCGGCTCCTATGGCGGGTACTCGTGGGTCATTCTTTGCACGGGTGCGTATCCGTGCACAGCCAACTTCACCTCGCCGGTGGAACTGGTTGCCGGCACGTCGTTGTCGTCCCCGATGTTCGCCGGTATTCAGGCGTTGATTGACCAAGGCTTGTATCAAGCCGGTGCGTGGTCGCCCGACCAAGGCAACGCTGCGCCGACCTTGTACGAACTGGCGAGGAATGAATACGGTGGCGCCACCGGCTCCACGCCATCCACGTTGGATGGTTGTAATTCCAACAATGGCACCAAGGGCACGAGCAAGTGCGTGTTCTACAACATCACGGGCGGCGGTAATTCCACCCAATGTATCCAGCTTCAGGGTGAAACGACGCCGGATTGTTATTTCTACGGCACGATCGCGAACTTCGAAGGGTTCTATGGACCTACTCAAGTGGGCCTGACCTCGACCAGCACCAGCAAGTACAACAGTACGACCGCGGCCTTCGCGGCGAAGCCGGGCTGGAGCTTTGCCAACGGCCTGGGTTCGGTGAACGCTGTGAACCTGTTGTCCGCCTGGAAGAAATTCAACTATCTGCCGTAATCGTCTTTAAGCAGAGACCTTTCGCACCCCTGGCGGCTTACGCCGCCAGGTTTTTTTCGTCTTGCAAAAAAGCGGATATTACGTCGCAGAACGAAATATCCACACGCCTCATGCCGTAAGATTTCAACATCCCCGCCCCCAAGCGATCGGCATGAATCAGCGATCTTTCCATCGCGGCATCGCGCGTGTCACCACTGCGACCAGTTTCGGCTTCGCGCTGGTGCAGCTGGATGTGACTATCGTGAATGTCGCCCTGCCGCGCATGGCAACCGACTTGCACGCCGGCGTGGCGGGTTTGCAATGGGTGGTGGACGCGTATGCGCTGACCTTTGCAGTGCTGCTGCTCGGCATGGGCTATCTGGGCGACCGCCTCGGCGCGCGTAAGGTCTATCTCGCTGGCATGGCCTTGTTCGGCTTGGCGTCGGTGCTATGCGGATGCGCGACACACGCTGTGACCCTGATTATCGGTCGGGCGCTGCAAGGTTTGGGCGCGGCAGCGATGATGCCGTGTTCGCTGGCTTTGTTGAGCCACGCGACAGCGCACGAACACAGCTTGCGCGCACGCGCCGTCGGCTGGTGGACCGCCGCGGGTAGCATCACCATCGCCGCCGGTCCGATCGTTGGCGGTCTGCTGATGAGCGTCGCCAACTGGCGCAGCATTTTCTTTGTGAACATACCGGTATGCCTGCTGGGTGCATGGTTGACCTTGCGCGTGCCGGAAACCGAGCACAAGTCAAAGCACAAGCACTTCGATCTACCTGGGCAGCTGCTTGCCATCCTGGCGCTTACCGGGCTCACGACCGCCGTCATCGAGGTGCATCCGCTGGGTTGGACACATCCGCTCGTGCTCTCTTGCATCGCGATCGTGTTGATCTGCGTACCGTGGTTCCTGCGGGTGGAGTCGCGTAGTCCCGCTCCGATGTTGCCCCTGCATTTTTTTCGCGCACACGGCTTCAGCGCCGCCGTCCTGTACGGCATCGTCATGAATTTCACTTATTACGGCATCGTATTCCTGCTCAGTCTTTACCTGCAGCGCGTACACGGCTACAGCGCCTTGCGCACCGGACTGGCCTATCTGCCGCTGACAGCCACCTTCTTCGGCGTGAACATTTTCAGTGGCTGGCTGGTAGGAGCCGTCGGCGCGCGCCTGCCGATGGTATTGGGCGCGCTGATCGATGCAGCGGGTTTCGGTTTGTTCTTGTTGCTGGGCGCCGCGAGTCCTTACTTGCTGATGTTGCCCGCCTTCGCCTTGCTACCCAGCGGCATGGGATTGGGCGTGCCTGCCATGACGACTACGGTGTTGTCGGCCGTGGAGAAGGAAGCCTCGGGCACCGCGTCCGGTGTGCTCAATTCAGCGCGGCAGGCCGCGGGAGCGATGGGTGTGGCGTTGTTTGGTGCGCTGGCAGGCGACAGCAATGCGCTGATCGTGCGTGGTTTGCATGTCTCCTCGTTGATTTCGGTGGTGCTGCTGTTGATGGTTGCTGTGTTGGCGTTCCGCACTATCAGCGCTGTGGTTGTCAGGAAGGATGGCAGTGCGGACGTCGTGGAATATTGAACTTGCGACTTGTGGGTTGCGAACCCTTGCTCTATGGGTTGATCAAGCGCAGATAAGCATCCACAGCTGCCGGTGCCTTGTCATTTATCGCAAACCCGATATACCCATCCGGACGAATCAGCAGCAACGTGTCGGACTGAATGTCGTATCCGCGCACCGCGTGACCTTCGCTGTCCAGCCAGCCTGATTCGCCGATCGTCACGCACTTCACCAAGCGCCCATGACGCGCCTCGATATCGGCTAGGCACGATTCCCATCCATCGCCGAAGGCCAGCACGGTGAAGTGCGTACCGCGGAATAGATCGAACAGACGGCATACCTGATCGCCTTTACGCAGACCCGGCGCATCCGGTGCGCGGTCACCGGCGCAGATTTGACCCGGGCTCGCGCGTAGTTCCTGGGCCAGACGGCTATCGCGGTAATGAATGTCGAGCTGGAAGGTTTCTGCACCGCGCTTGGGCACCAGATGCTTAGCGTTGACGGCGCGCTCCAGTAGTTTGCTCGACAGACCCAGCACGGACGCCGCCACTGGCAGGCGTTCTTCTTCATAGCTGTCCAGTAATGCAGCGTCTGCGCCGCGGATGACGGCGGCGAGTTTCCAGCCGAGGTTGTATGCGTCCTGGAGACCGGTGTTCATGCCCTGCCCACCGGCTGGTGTGTGCACATGCGCGGCATCGCCTGCGATAAACGCACGGCCAACGCGATAACGATCCACCATGCGCACGTTGGCGCGCCAATACGACATCCAGCTCGCGTTGATCAGGCGGATATCACTGCGCCCGCTGCGTGTTTCAAGGATTTGCTGGAACACCTCCAACGATGGTTCGGTCGACATATCCATCGTGAGCGAAGCCTGGAATTGGAAGGCATCGGTATGTGGCAACGGCGCAAGCCCTACAAACCCTTCTTTGCTGCGCCAAGCGTGCCAGAAATCACGATCAATACCGCTGACCCGGACATCACCGACAAACATGCGATGCGTTTCCAGCGTTTCACCAAGAAATGCGATGTCGAGCAAGCGCCGCGCGGTGCTGCGGCCACCGTCGCACGCGACCAGCCAACGGGTTTGCGCCGTTTCGGTGACGCCGTTGCGCGATAGTGTGGTGGTGACGCCGGCGTCGTCCTGCGCGAGGTTCTCGAGCGCGGTGCCGAATTCGATCCTACCGCCCCACTCGGCAAGCCGGTCACGCAGGATGCCTTCGATGCGCCATTGCGGAATCATCAGCGGCGAGCCGTAAGGGACCTGCGGACTGGGTTCCTGGTTTTCATAGAGATTCCGATCCTCGTGACCGCCATCCGTGTCGTGAAAACGCAGGGGAAGATGGAATCGGCCGCCTTCCAACACCCGGTCCACCACGCCCAGGTCATCCAGCAGTTCCAGCGAGCGTGGCTGCAAGCCTTTGCCGCGCGAGGCATTCCACGGCTGTGGGGCCGCGTCGATCAGTCGAAACGGCACGTCGCGGCGCGCCAACTCGCACGCCAGCATCAGGCCGGTAGGGCCGGCACCCACGATCAGGACTTCGGTTTGAATGGGATGAGTCATGTCCAAACAATATCTAACGTTGTTAGGGAGTATTCTATAACACGGCTCGAGAACTCTTACAACGTTAGAGAGATGGCGGGAGAACACGTATGCGGGTAGGCCGGGAGCCAGTCGTGCGGGCGGGTCTGAAGTTGCTGAACGAGGGCGGCTTGGAGGCTGTGACGCTGCGGGCGATCGCGGCCGAACTGGGCGTCAAGGCGCCCACTCTCTATTGGCGATTCAAGAACAAGCAGGACCTGGTGGACGACATGGCGTCCCGGGTACTGGTCGACTGGGCGGAGTCTTTTCGAGGTCTTCTGCCGACCGTTTCGTGGCAGGACTGGGCGCTGGCTTACGGCGTGAGCTTGCACGGCATGCTGCTTCGCTACCGCGACGGCGCCCGTATGGTGTCTGGTTCGCGCCTCACCGATACCCGCCTTTACGCATCAATGGAGCGAGCGCTGGAAATGTTCCAGACCCATGGCATCGCGCCATCTGCTGCCGCGCTGTGCATGACCACGATTTACAGCTACGTCATCGGGTTCACGATCGAACAGCAGGCGGTGTTGTCGCCCAAGGGTGAACGCGATCCACGTTATGCCTTGTCTGAACGCGAAGCGCTGGTGGATGCAGAACGCTATCCGCTATCGCGCAGCATCGGCCCGGACGTGTTCGATAACTACGAAGCGCGCCTAGAACGCGGGCTGCGCGTGATCGTCGCTGGCTTTGCGCAGGAAATCTCGGCTTAGACGCCAGTAGTCCGGCGACTAGCAACCGCCACGCCGCTGTAACCTCCGCCCGTCACCCTGCCGGCACGGCCGAATCGGCTGATTCCAGGTGGGTTTTTCGTGTCGCTTTTATCGGATATCCGTCGCCATCCCATGGCGATCAATCTGTTGGCCGGCTCCGCCGCCTTCCTGGCGTATGCGTCGATGTATGCCTTCCGCAAACCGTTCACCGCAGCCTCGTTCGACGGCCTGCACCTGGGCGGCATTGATTACAAAGTGTGGCTGGTGATTGCGCAGGTGATGGGCTACATGCTGAGCAAAGTGCGCGGGATTACCTGGATCGCGGAGATCCAGCGCCAACGCCGCGCACGCACGCTGGCCGGGCTGATCGGGTTTTCGTGGATCGCGCTGCTTGCCTTCGCGTTGACTCCGGCGCCCTGGAACATTCCTTTTCTGTTCCTCAACGGCTTGCCGCTGGGCATGGTGTGGGGCGTGATCTTCGGCTATCTGGAAGGCCGCCGCGGTACCGAGCTGATGGGCGCCTGCATGTGCGCCAGCTTCATCGTGGGCTCGGGCGTGGTGAAGTCGGTGGGCATGTGGTTGATGGTGCGCTGGCATGTCAGCGAATTCTGGATGCCGTTTACCACCGGCATGCTGTTCATTCCGCCGTTGTGCCTGGCCACCTGGGTACTTGAGCACCTGCCTGCACCGGATGCTTCCGATGTTGCCTCGCGCAGCGTGCGCGTACCGATGGATGCGGCGACGCGGCGCGCATTCCTTATCCGCTTCTTGCCCGGCATTGCGATGATCGTGATGGCCTACGTGGCGCTGACCGTCACCCGCGATTTCCGTGACAACTTTGCCGCGGAGATCTGGAGCGATCTGGGCCGCGGTGGCGATGCCTCGGTATTTACTGAGACCGAAGTGCCGATTGCGATCGCGGTGCTGATCATCACGGCCTTCACCATGATCGTGCGCGACAACCTGAAAGCGCTGATGCTCAACCATGTGCTGATCTTCGGCGGCTTCGCCATCGCCGTGCTCGCCACCTGGATGCACAACCACGCCATGATCGATCCGATCGGCTGGATCGGCCTGAGTGGCTTCGGTCTTTACCTGGCATACGTGCCGTACAACGCGACGTTTTTCGAGCGCATGCTGGCCACGTTCCGTGTCACCGGCAATGTCGGCTTCATCATGTATATCGCCGACAGCAGCGGCTACATGGGCAGCGTCGCAGTGATCCTGGTGAAGGAGTTCGGCGGCATGCATCTGTCCTGGGCATCGTTCTACGCGCAGACAGTGATGACGCTATCCGGCATCGGCATGCTGATTACGGTGGTTTCGGCGGCGTATTTCTACGATAAGGCACGGCGCTCAAGAGCACCGGTTGCGATGCCCGCAGCCGCCTGAATCGCTACAAGCCGGCTCGGCTCTGCTGAGCCGAGCCCCTTCCCTGGCGGAACACATGAACGCATTGATCGACGAATGATCGGCGATCGTGCATCACCCTATCTGCGCTTTTGCAGCGGCAGCGTGAAAAACATGTTCTTCCTGCATGCAACGCTGCGCACTGTTTCACACTCTTGAATCAAGCGCACGCCAAAGCATTCAATCGGCATACGCAAGCTTCGGATACCAATCGGTGCCCCTTCCTTCGGGCGTCATGTCCAATACGGTCCAGAGCGGCATCGGATCCGGCGCGCCGCGCGGATCCTGGCCAGGATCCGACGTGACGTCACCCATCTCCCCGGACCAGAAGTGGCGGATCGTGCCGTCACGCCGGGTGAACACGTGGAGCGCGGGTATATCACTGCCTTCTTTACCGATAGCGCCATAGTCACGGCTGTAGTGGCCGTTGATATCGGCATACAGCTTCAGTTCGCGCCAGCCGCGTTCGTTCTTGAAGGCGACTAACTTCTTGAGCGGTGAACGCGCTATCACCGCCACGGCGATGCGCTGCTGCATATCGCGTGCTTCGCCTTCCCATGCGCTGAGCATTGACGTGCACATCGGACATGGCCGCTCGCGCTGTGGGCCGAACATGTAGCTGTAGACAAGCAGGGTTTGCTTATCACCGAACAAACCAGCGAAATCGACGGGGCCGTTCTCGCCCTCGAAGCGGTAATCGCCGATCACTTCGCCCCCAGGTGGAAGCGCGCGACGCTGTGCCGCCACGCGTTCGATATGTCGGCGAAGTTCGATTTCCTCACGCAGCAGTTCGTTACGTGCGCGACGATACTCCGCGCTTTCATGGGGAATGGTGACGCCGTTGCGCTTCACCAGTTCAGCGGCGGGAATGAGCGTCGTGACTCCGGTCATGATCGGTATCCTCCAGGCGTGAGCGGACCGTGAAAGCCTCCCGGGAAGGGCTGCCTTATTTCATGACGAATGGGTTGCTGAAGAATCGACATCTTTCGGCAACGTCCAGCGAGCCGCTCTCAGCACCGTCATTCACTCTGTCGCGGGACGTTTGCAAGACGTGTCACTGCTGTGATGCAGCCTCTTGAGATCCTCAAAATTGCGTTGCCGTCATCCTCGCGAAAGCGGGGATCCACCTTCACCGTGGGAATCAGAGCAAATGGATCCCCGCTTTCGCGAGGATGACGGCGAGGCAATCTTGAAGATTTTCGTGGGATGCCACAGTACATGTGACACGTTTTTGCAGACGTCCCGCTTTCCTGGAGGCGCTCTGCAACAGCGAAGCTGGCCAATGCTGGCCACGAGGATTCACAAAGTGCCTAACTCAATGCGTAGCGCAGATCGCCTTGAGCAAGGTTGAACCGGCTTCGGCGAGGCTGCCGTCATTGCGGATCACCATGCTGCCGTCCGGTACCGGGTAGGCGTCCACGCGGGCCAGCCTTGCCGCCACATCCTGCTCGCTTTCCCTGCCACGCGCTGCAAGCCGGCTGGCGATGGCTTGCGGGCTGGCGGTAATCAGCACGGGCCGCAAGGCGGGAAAGCGTTCGCACGCGCGCTCGAATGCACCGCGCGATCCGTTTACCAAGACATCCGCACCGTGTGCCAGCCAGTAAGCCACTTCGTTGCCGATGCCGTAATGCAGGCCATGTGCTTCCCAGGTCAGTGCGAATAATCCGCTGCGATCGCGCAGCTGGAATTCTTCCTCGCTCAAGGCCACATGGTTTTCGCCGCCTGCATGGGCCGGACGCGTGATGTAACGATGCGCGCACAATACGCCATGCGCCACGCCATGCTCGCGCACCCAGGTCAGTACGCTGTCCTTGCCGACACCCGATGGTCCCATGACGTAATACAACTGACCCGCTTTCATGCCACGCGTCCCTTGTTCAATGAAATACGGTCCACTTGTTCAAAGTCATGCCCAGGCGCGCTTTCACGACAGATGGTGAGTGCTTCAATCCGCGCTGGCGGCAGTTTCGCCACCCTTGATGACAGCCATGTGCACAACGCCTGCTCTTCTTGTTGCATAGCGGGCGCCGACAAAGTTATGTGAAAGCGGTAACGTTCCAGTACGTATGGATAGCCAAATTGCTGAAACAAAGTGCGTTCAACGTCGTCCAGACCACTGGCTCGGCGTTGCCACGTCGTTTCGCTCAACGGTGCGCGCAGCGGATTGAGCTCGCGAACGCAGCGTTCCGCCAGCGCGTTGATGGCGGTTTCGTCATCGGCCGGACGCAGGGCCAGAAAGCCGGCAAGTCGATCGAGTGTCAATGGCAAGTCGAACGCGTTGGATTGCTGCGCGATCTTTACCGCTCTTTCGTGCAGATCGTCATAGCTCGCGCCATCCGCGAGCGCAAACGGCGCGCTGAGTGTTGCGTGCCAGCCATAGCGGCGCACATCCGCCAGCAACACCTGCATGCGTGCAGGCTCGATACCGGGGACTGCCATCCTTGACAGCCATTCCTGCCCGAAGACATCCAGTTCGCTGCCCGCCATGGGGCAGAAATACACCGCATAACGCATAAGGATGCTCTGGTCTATTCCATGTGCCCGTCACCGCACTGTATGCGCGCAGCGCGCAGCCACAGCGGCGAAGGCAGACTGGTTGTCTGTCGAGACGATGGGGCGAAGCGCCGCGCGCATACAGTGCGGCCCCAACCTATCGAAAATGAAAGGGTGACCTCTAGAAGGCCCGCCAACTGCGTCGCGCGGCTTGAACAGACGGCCAGTCTGCTCTGCGCCGCACAACACAGCTGGCGAGCCTTCTGGAGGTCATGCCGGGTACATGGAATAAACCAGAGCATCCTTAATGATCCGCCATCAGTACCAGTTGCACCCAGTCGCCAGAAAAGCGCGTGATGCCATATTGCACCGGCACGCCACGCGGGTCGGCATTGATCGATTGCACGTACAGCACCGGGCGATTGGCCGGCTGCTTCATCAAACGCGCGGTGTTAGCATCGGGCAAGCGCGCAGAAACGCGCGTGTGCTTGCGCTCGTAGTCGGTGACGCCGAATTCGTTGAGCGTGCGCGTTACCGATTGCAGGCGGCGATAGATCGTCGGCAATCCCGGAAAGCGGGTAGCGGGAAAATAGGCGGTGCTGTAGTCGACGATATGACCGTCGGCACGGCTGATCGTCTCGATGCGATAGGCATATTCGTGGCGATCCAGGCCCAGCGATTGCGCCACCTGCGGCGGCGGAAGCTCGCGGCAGTCTTCCAGGAACTCGATATCCGCCTCGACGTTGAGGTTGCGCATATTCTGGGTGAAGCGGGTCCGCCGGCTGATCGGGTAATCCAGCGTGTGTTCCTGCACGAACGTGCCACGCCCTTGTTCGGTGCGTACCAAGTTGCGCTGTTCGAGCGCCGCGATAGCACGGCGCACGGTGTGCCGGTTCACATTGAAGCGCTCAGCCAGCTCCTGGGCCGAGGGCAGCTGTTCGCCCTGGCGCAGCTGACCTTTCAGGATGTCGGCAGCCAGGATGCCGCTGATCTGGCTCCACAGGGCAACACCCCTTCCACGTTCTATCTCGCTCATACCACGTCCTCAACCTGTCTATTCGTCGTCATGGCAGCGGCACGCTGGCCTGCTGGAATGCCTACCGAGCGGGCGTCCCCTCACGCCCAGGTCTGTCTAGATAACTAGACATTTGTGACAAGCATTAGGAACACCCATGGACACCCCCCCTAACTTGGCGCGTTCGCATTGGATGTCGCTGCTGGCGCAAGCCGACCCGGCCGAGCTTGCCGCGGCGATGGACGCCTTTGCGCCGCCCGCCGATCTGACCTGGCTGCGCCCGGCGCAGACCGGCCTATACATGCTGCGCGGGCGGATTGGCGGTACCGGTCCGCAATTCAATTTCGGCGAGATCACCGTGACCCGCTGCAGTGTGCAGGCCGGCGGCCATATCGGCCACGCCTGGGTGCGCGGCAGCAATACCCGCCACGCGGAACTGGCAGCGCTGGCCGACGCCATGCTGCAGGATGCGGAGCGGAACACCGCGCTGCATCTGCATGTGATCGAACCCCTGCACCGATCGCTGGACCGGCGCCGCGACGACGCCAGCCGCAAGGCGGCGGCAAGCAAGGTGGAATTCTTCACCGTGGTGCGGGGTGAATGATGCTAGCTGCCTTTGCCCACCCTGTTTTCGACAGCCAGCGCAGCTTTCGTGAATTGCTGCAGGCGATGGCACGTCCCGCCGTGCCGCGGGCGCTGCCCGTGTTGCCGCCCGCGCCCGCGCCGATCTCTCCGGAGTCGATGGCGATCCTGCTGACGCTATGCGATGCCACGACGTCGGTGTGGCTGCAGCAGCCGGATGACGAAGCGATCCAACACCTGCGTTTCCATACCGGCATCAAGCTGGCGGAGCGGACGCAAGATGCTGATTTTGCGTTGATTACCGATCCGCTTTCGATGCCGCCTTTGGACAGCTTCGCGCGAGGCGATCTGCGTTATCCGGACCGGTCGGCGAGTTTGATTCTGCAGGTGGCCGGATTTGATTCCTCTTCTAACGGGAGTGGGAACACGTTCAGCGGCCCCGGCATTCGCGACACCGCCACCTTGGCCATCGACGGCCTGCCCGCCGACTTCTGGCAGCAGCGCGCCGCGCTGGCCGCGCAGTTACCGCTGGGCATCGACCTGTACTTCGTCGCCACGCAGCAGGTCGCTGGCCTGCCGCGCACGATCCGCTTGCTGGAGAGCTGAATGTACGTAGCCGTGAAAGGCGGTGAACAGGCAATTGCCCGTTCGCTGGAATTGTTGGCCGAGGCGCGCCGTGGCAATCCCGCCGTGCCCGAACTGGAATTGGCGCAGATTCGCGAGCAGCTGCGGCTGGGTGTCGCGCGAGTGATGCAGGAAGGCTCACTGTACGACGAGGAACTGGCTGCACTGGCGATTCGCCAGGCCGCTGGCGACATGCTGGAAGCGATTTTCCTGCTGCGCGCCTATCGCACCACGCTGCCACGCTTTGGCTACACCTTGCCGCTGGATACCACAGCCATGCGGGTGCGCCGGCGTGTGTCGGGCACGTTCAAGGACATTCCGGGCGGTCAGGTGCTCGGCCCGACCTATGACTACACCCAGCGCCTGCTCGATTTCGATGCGTCAGCACCGGCCAACGTCGCTGCCGCCGACGCACCACTGCCACCAAACATGCCGCGCGTGCTCGACCTGCTGGATGCCGAAGCGTTGATCGAACGCTTCGAGCCTGGTGACGATCCGGAACCGATCGACCTCACCCGCGAACCGGTCACCTTCCCCGCAGACCGCGCCACGCGCCTGCAGAACCTGTCGCGCGGCGACGAAGGTTTCCTGCTGGGCATGGCCTATTCCACCCAGCGCGGTTACGCGGAAAGCCATCCGTTCGCCGGCGAAATCCGGATGGGCGAGGTGGACGTGGTGGTATGCCCTGAGGAACTGGGCTTTGCCATCGAAATCGGCAGCATCACCCTGACCGAATGCCAGATGATCAACCAGTTTCACGGTGGCAACGGCGTACCCCCGCAATTCACGCGCGGCTACGGCCTGACCATGGGAGAAGGCGAGCGCAAGGCGATGTCGATGGCCCTGGTGGATCGCGCTTTGCGTTGCGACGAACTGGCCGAACCGAACTACGCGCCGGCGCAGAACCAGGAATTCGTGTTGTCGCACTCGGACAGTGTGGAAGCCTCTGGCTTTGTGCAGCACTTGAAGCTGCCGCATTACGTGGATTTCCAGGCGGAGCTGTCGCTGCTGCGCACCTTGGCCGCACAGCACGTGAGTGATGCGCGAAACCCATCTGGAGAACAGGGAGAGGTTGGGAGCGTGGGCCCTGATGCTGCCTTATCGCAAGAGCCTGACCCCACCCCAACCCTCCCCTGCGAGCAGGGGAAGGAGCCGTCTGAGGCGCTAAGAACATGACCTACAACTTTGCCTTTCTCGACGAAGACACCAAGCGCATGCTGCGCCGCGCCCTGCTGAAAGCCGTAGCGATTCCCGGCTATCAGGTGCCGTTCGGCAGCCGCGAAATGCCGCTGCCCTACGGCTGGGGCACCGGCGGCATTCAAGTCACCGCCGCCTTGCTGGGTCCTGACGACGTACTGAAAGTGATCGACCAGGGTGCAGATGACACTACCAACGCAGTGAACATCCGCCGTTTCTTCGCCCGCGTCGCCGGTGTCACCACGACCGAGCGCACGGCTGAGGCGACCCTGATTCAGACCCGTCACCGCATTCCTGAAACATCCCTGCGCGAAGATCAGATCCTGGTGTTCCAGGTGCCCGAGCCCGAGCCGCTGCGCACGCTGGAACCCCGCGAAGCCGAGACGCGCACCCTGCACGCCCTGGCCGATTACGGACTTATGCACGTGAAGTTGTACGAAGACATCGCCCAGTACGGGCACATCGCCACCAGTTATGACTACCCGGTACTGGTCGATGGCAGGTTCCTTACCTCGCCCTCGCCGATTCCGAAGTTCGACAACCCCAAGCTCGATCACTCGCCCGCGCTGATGCTGTTCGGTGCGGGCCGCGAAAAGCGTCTGTATGCGATTCCACCGTATACCAAGGTGGAAAGCCTGGCTTTCGAGGACCATCCGTTCGAGATCCAGCGCTGGGAACACCAGTGCGAGTTGTGCGGTTCGGGCGAAAGTTATCTCGACGAAGTGATCGTCGATGATCGCGGCACGCGCATGTTCGTCTGCTCCGATACCGATTTCTGCGGTCAGCGCAGGGCGGAGGTGCAGGCATGAGTTTGCTTCCCCGCAATCTTTCATTCGTCGTCCCGGCGCAGGCCGGGACCCAGCGCCTTGCCTACCGCAACAAAGACGCTAGACCCCGATCTGCGACGGGGCGACGGGTCGAATATTTAAGCAAGTCTGAAAGTTCGCAGACATGGAGGTGCTTATGAGCGCGCTGCTGCAAGTCCGCAACCTCAGCCGCTACTACGGCCACCGCATCGGCTGTGCTGATGTGAGCTTTGACCTGCATCCGGGCGAATTGCTGTGCATCGTGGGCGAATCCGGCTCAGGCAAGTCGACCTTGCTGAACACGGTCGCAGCGCAGTTATCGCCCACCTCCGGCAGCGTGCGTTATCGCCAACGCGATGATGCTTGGCTGGATATCCATACGCTCAGCGAAGCCGATCGACGACGCCTTGCACGCGAGGAATGGGGTTACGTCACCCAGAATCCGCGCGACGGGCTGCGCCTGAATGTCAGCGCTGGCGCCAACGTGGCCGAGCGCCTGATGGCGCTGGGTATGCGCAACTACAACCAGTTGCGTGGCGTCGCACGAAACTGGCTGGAACGCGTGGAAATCGATCCGGAACGTATCGATGACGCGCCGTCCGGTTTCTCCGGCGGCATGCAGCAACGCCTGCAAATCGCCCGCACCCTGGTCACGCAGCCGCGGCTGGTCTTCATGGACGAACCCACGGCTGGCCTCGATGTATCGGTGCAGGCACGCATTCTCGATCTGCTGCGCCGCCTGGTGAACGAACTCGGCCTCGCCGCGGTGATGGTGACGCACGATCTGGCCGTCGCCCGTCTGCTCGCCGCACGCACCATCGTGATGCAGGGTGGCCGCGTGGTCGAAACCGGGCTCACCGACCAGATCCTGGACGATCCGCAACATCCGTACACGCAATTGCTCGTTTCTTCGGTATTGACCACATGACCGCCGCCTTGATGTTAGAACTGCGCGACCTTAGCAAGTCGTTCGAACTGCACCACCAGCACGGTGCCCGCCTGAATGTGCTGCGCGGACTGAACCTGCGCCTGCATGCCGGCGAATGCGTGGTGCTTTCCGGTGCTTCCGGTGCTGGCAAGAGCACACTGCTGCGCGTGATCTACGCCAATTACCACCCCAGCTTCGGCGCGGTGCATGTGCGCCACGACGGGCGTTGGCTGGATCTGGCCAGGGCCACGCCGCACGAGGTGCTCGACGTACGTCGTCACACGTTGGGCTACGTAAGCCAGTTTCTGCGGGTGATCCCGCGCGTGCCGACGCTGGATATCGTCGCCGAGCCGTTGCTGCAAAACGGCGCCTGCCTGGAACAGGCGCGGGAACGCGCGGGCAATCTGTTGTCCCGCCTGAACGTGCCCGAACGCCTGTGGCAGCTACCGCCTGGCACCTTCTCCGGCGGCGAACAGCAGCGCGTGAACATTGCGCGTGGCTTGATCGTGCCGCGTCCGATCCTGCTGCTCGACGAACCTACTGCCTCGCTCGACGCCGACAACCGCGCCGTTGTCGCAGAGCTGCTGGAGGAAGCGCGTGCCAACGGCTCGGCCGTGCTGGGCATTTTCCATGACGAAGACATGCGCGAGCGCGTCGCGACACGCCTGTTCCCGATGCAAGCTCTCGAAGCTGCCTGAACTTTTACCTTGAGACTCTCATGAACGATTTAGCTCTTACCAATGCGCGCATCGTGCTCGGCGATGGCGAAATCCACGGCTCGCTGATCGCCCGCAACGGCATCATCCGGCTGGTCGAAGAAGGTTCGACCCAGGCCCCCGGCGCGATCGACTGCGAAGGCGACTACGTGATTCCCGGTTTGATCGAGCTGCACACCGACAATCTGGAAAAGCACCTGATGCCGCGCGCCGGTGTGCTGTGGCCATCGCTGCCTGCCGTGCTGACCCATGACGCGCAAATCGTTGCCGCGGGCATCACCACGGTATTCGACGCGCTTTCGGTTGGCGATCTGGAAGAAGAAAGCGTGCGCATCGAAACCTTGCGCAGTACTTACGACAGCATTCTGGGCGGCCAGCGCAGCGGTGCGCTGCGTGCAGACCACTGGTTCCACCTACGTTGCGAGCTGGCGTATCCGCGCCTGATCGAGGCGCTGGAACCGCTGATGGATCACGCCAGCGTGCGTCTTATCTCGCTGATGGACCACACGCCCGGCCAACGCCAGTACCGTGACCTGCAGCAGTACCGCAAGTACTACAGCAAGAACCACATGAGCTGGGGCGAAGATGAATTCGCCGAGGTGGTGAAGCGCCGTACCGAACAGCAGGCCACCTACAGCGCCAAGCATGAAAGTGCTGTGCTTACACTGGCGCACGGCCGCAATATCGTACTCGCCAGTCACGATGACACCGACACCGGACAGGTCGAACACGCCAAACGCATCGGTGTGACGATTTCGGAATTTCCCACCACGCAAGAAGCTGCTGAGGCGGCGCATGCACGCGGATTGACCACGGTCATGGGTGCTCCGAACGTGGTGCGCGGTGGTTCGCATTCGGGCAACGTCGCCGCGCTGGAATTGGCGCGCGCTGATCGCCTGGACATGCTTTCGTCCGACTACGTGCCTGCCAGTTTGTTGCATGGTGCTTTCATGCTGCACACGCAGGCGGGCTGGTCGATGCCGCGCGCAATGGCGACGGTGAGCAGCAACCCCGCCAAGGCGCTTGGATTTGATGATCGTGGCGAGCTGAAGACGGGCTTGCGCGCCGATGTGGTGCGGATGCGGGTGATGGATGGACTGCCGATCGTGCGCAACGTTTGGGTGGCGGGGCAGCGGTCGTTCTAAACACATCAAACGTAAGCGTTACCGGCCAACCATTTTCTCTGCTGGCGCTTAGGTATACGTAAGAACAAATCTTGCCTCACCGTCATTCCGGCGAAGGCCGGAATCTATGGCAAGTACGAAGCATGGATTCCGGCCTTCGCCGGAATGACGGTGAGGCGTTATGGGCTATCTCGAAAAATACGTAGCCTTCTAAATCGTGTGGACAAGGCTGTCTTTTGCAACGAAAGACGTGGCCTCTCAAGACAAGCTCAAGCTTGCGCGTAAATGACAATCCCGCATCCAAGTCGCCCTGAATTGAAGATCGATAACACTCGTTACAAAACGTCATAAGCACGTTTTTCCGATCCTGTTGCGACTGACAAGAACTTGCGTACGTTGCATGCAACAGCATCCATGACGCGTTGTGCATCGATGTCATCGACACAACATGCTCGATTATGCGCGTTTGTCATCGTTCGCACGTTTCGTAGACATCACACTGTCACGCGCAACTTGAAAAGTACCGCACCCAGCTAGGGATGCTTGCATCGGGTACGCCTAGACAGCTACGCCACTTGGCTAGACCACGTCATAAGCGCTTCATCGCCACTCTCTAGCCTGTTAGGCATTGCAGTACTCAGGCATCCGCGCCGGCATGTCCGGCTAAATTTTTTTGTTCGGGGGAAAATGGCTTTGAAGATCAATCCAATCACTTGCGCGGTGCTGGCCGCGCTTGCTATCACCCGCGTGTCCTATGCGGATGACACCACTCAGCCAGTGCCGGCCACACAGCCTTCTGCCGCCGCGCAGCCGGCTCAGCCGTCCAAACCGGATTCGTCCAATACGTCCACCCTCGGCACTGTGACGGTGACGGCGCAGCACACCGTCCAGGACATTCAGGACGTGCCGATCACCATCCAGGCATTCACCGGCAATACGCTGCAGCAGTTGAACATCACGTCGTTCGACGACCTGATCAAATACCTGCCGAACGTGACCTTCGCCGCAAACGGTCCCGGCCAGGGCAACATCTACATGCGCGGCCTGAGCACCGGCTTCCTGGGCAACCAGTCCAGCGCGACCATCGCACCGTTCCCGAACGTGGCCGTCTATCTGGACGACCAGTCCATGCAATTCCCGGCGCGTAATCTCGACATCTACATGGTCGACATGGATCGCGTCGAAGTGCTGGAAGGTCCGCAAGGCACGCTGTTCGGCGGTGGCGCCGAAGCGGGTGCGGTGCGCTACATCACCAACCAACCGAACCTCACCCGCGTCAGCGGCAGTGCGGAAGCCAGCACCGGTGTCACCGCCGGCGGTGGTCCGAACAATTCGGCCAACGCGGTGCTGAACCTGCCGATCATTCCAGGTACGTTCGCGGTGCGTGGCGTGATCTACAACGATCATCAGGGCGGTTACATCGACAACGTGCCGAGCACGTACACGCGCCAGCCGACCGACGGTGGCGGTGCCATGGCACCTTACGTGGCCGCCGGTGGTACCTCGGTTGCCAACAACTATTCGGTGGCGCAGAGCAACTGGAACCCGGTCGATACCCAGGGTGCACGCCTGTCCGGACTGTGGAAGATCAACGACGACTGGAACTTCCTGATCGCCGAGAGCTACCAGAACATGGATGCGAAGGGTCAGTCCTCGACCTACCCGGTCGGCTCGGACGGCCAGACGCTCGGCACCGACCAGATTACCGCCTTCGTGCCGGCCTGGAACAATGACCATTACACCAACACCGCCTGGACCTTGAATGGCCAGGTCGGCGACCTCTCGGTGGTGTACACCGGCGGCTACACCAATCGCCGCATCAGCGAGCAGCAGGACTACACCAACTACTCGCGCAGCGCGGGTGGCATGTATTACCAGTGCACCGGCACCTCGGCGGGCATATCCAGCGCCGGCAAGCCGACGTGCTATTCGCCGAACGGTTATTGGAACGACAACGTAGCCAGCTCGCACCAGAGCCACGAGCTGCGCCTGAGCACACCGGAAGACAATCGCTTCCGTGTCATCGGTGGTCTTTACTACGAAGACTTCAACATCGACGACCACATGCGGTTCGACTACAACACGATTCCCTCTTGCACACCGCAGAACCTCGCCAGCGCCCTCGCCGGTGGCAACCCCTGCGTCGCTGTTGCGGAGTCCTCGCCGGGTGTCACGCTCCCCGCTGGCACGGCCTTCGGTGAAAATGCGCAGCGCGGCTACAAGCAGGAAGCAGCGTTCGGTTCGATGTCGTTCGACATCATCCCGGATGTCCTGACCGCGACAGCCGGAACCCGCTATTACCATTACTCCGAATGGCAGACTGGTACGGAGTTCTACACCACCAGCGCCCAGGTCAACGTCCCCAACGGTACCTACGTGGGCGATGACACGGTGATGAATTACCACAAGACGTATAACGGCTTTAAGAGCCGCGCGAACCTCGAGTGGCACATCACGCCGGACATGATGGTGTATTACACCTTCTCGCAAGGCTTCCGTCCGGGCGGTTTCAACCGCACGACTTCGGGTGTGGCGAAGCTCGATGGCGAGGCGCAGTACCAGAAGCCAATCAGCTACGCGCCCGACACGCTGACCAACAACGAAATCGGCTTCAAGTCCACGTTCTTCGATGACCGCCTGCTGCTTAATGCCTCTGCGTATGACATGCGGTGGGACAACGTGCAGATGCAGTTCTTCAATCCGCTGGTGCTGGGTAACACCACCTTCGCGGTCAATGGACCGAACTACAAGGTGGATGGCCTGGAGGTGCAGTTCCAGGGCAAGATCACCGATGGCCTGTCGCTCATCGGCTCCGGCTCGCTCAATCACGCCAAGCAGACCAACTCGCCGTGTCTGGTCAACAACATTCCAGGTTCGCCGGGCTACAACAGTTGCATCGTCGAAACGGGCGCTGTTGGTGACGTGTCATCGTTCACCAACCCGTTCGGTAACGTTGGCAGCACGCCCGCGTTCTCGCCGCGCTCGCAGTACAACATGCGTCTGCGTTATGACTGGGAGTTCAACGGCGGCTTCAAGGCGTTCGCGCAGGCTGGCTTCAACCGCACCGGTTCGATGTACAACCAGCCGGCGACCTATCCGAGCGGCGCAGGCGTGACTGACGTCACCACGGTGGAGTTGCGTTATCTGCAGGGTGGCTACACCACCGTCGACGCATCGATTGGCGTGGCCAAGGACAACTGGGATGTGTCGCTGTATGGCACCAACCTGACCAACAATCATGCCAGCGTGTTCACCTCTTCGGCTCAGTTCATCGAGTCGCAGGTGCCGCTACGTCCGCGCGTGCTGGGCGTGAAGGTTGGCTTCAAGTTCTAAGCTGCCTTCTCCGCAGGCAGGCTCGTAGTATAGGGTGGGCGCAAGCCCACCCTCTTTTTTATTCAAGGTTGTTGATCATCCATGAACACCGCGGCAACCGATCCCGTTTCCGATTCCGTGGCGAGGGACATCGAACGCATACGCCAGTGGCAGAGTGACGGCCAGCACGCGCAAGCCCTGCAAGCGGCTCAGGCGTTGTTGACGGAGGCGAAGGGCCATTACGAGGTGCTCTATCTGGTTGCCCGCAGCCAGCGCTACCTGGGACAGATCGACGCCGCGTTGCAGACGCTCGCGCGCATGGAGCAGGAACATCCGCGTTACAGCCGTCTGCACGAGGAACGCGGCCACTGTTACGTGGTGTTGCGCGATGCACCGAATGCCATCGACGCGTTACTTCATGCCGTCAACATCAACCCGGCATTGCCCTCGAGCTGGAACCTGCTCGAAGGCCTGTATCGCATGACCGGCGATGCGGCCAACGCGGCGACAGCCGCTTCGCATGTCGCCACGCTTAAGCGTCTTGCGCCGGATGTCGTGCGCGCCACCAGTCATTTCTCGGATGGCGAATTCGATCCCGCCGAACAGATCATTCGCGCCTATCTGCTCAAAGTCGGCAACGATGTCGAAGCGATGCGCCTGCTTGCCCGCATCGGGCTAGCGCGTGGCGTGCTTGACGATGCCGATGTACTGCTCGAAGCCGTGTTGAAGATCGCCCCGGATTATCGTGCGGCGCGCTACGACTATGCCTGTGTACTGTTCGAGCGGCACTTGTATCAACGTGCCAGCGAAGAGATCGAAAAGCTGCTTGCGTTCGATCCCAATCATCTCGATTACCGCACGCTCTACGCCAGCGCGAGCGTTGGCCTTGGCGAGCACGATCGCGCCGTCGCGTTGTATCGACAGCTTTTGCAAGATGCACCTGGTGCGGCGGATGTGCATCTATCGTTGGCCCATTCGCTGAAGACGCAAGGTCGGCAAGCCGAAGCTATCGATGCTTATCATGCGGCGACGGCAGCACGCCCCAACTTTGGCGACGCCTATTGGAGCCTTGCCAACCTCAAGACGTATCGCTTCCCGGACGAAGAGATCGCCCGCATGCGCGCCGAGGAAGCGTCACCCGCCACGCCGCTCGTCGATCGCCACCATCTGTGCTTCGCGTTAGGTAAAGCCTTCGAAGATCGTGGCGATTACGCCGAATCGTGGCGCTACTATGAGCAAGGCAACGCGCTAAAGCGTTCTGAGAGCCGCTACCGCGCGGAGATCATCGAAACCAATACGCACAGGCAGATCGACGTCTGCACGCGCGAATTCTTTGCGGAACGCTCAAACGTGGGCGATCCGCGCCCGGATCCGATTTTTATCGTGGGCCTGCCACGCGCCGGTTCCACACTGCTGGAGCAGATTCTCGCCTCCCACTCGTTGGTTGAAGGTACGCAGGAACTGGCCGACATTCCGCGCATCGTGCTTGATCTGCAAGGGCGTGATCCAAATCTGGATGATCCTCGCTATCCGGGCGTACTGGCCGAGATGCAGGCTGAGGATTTTCGCAAACTCGGCGAAAAGTTCCTGCATGACACGCGTGTCTATCGCAGCGGCAAGCCTTTCTTTATCGACAAGATGCCGAACAATTTCCGGCACCTTGGCCTGATCCGCCTGATGCTGCCGAACGCGAAGATCATCGACGCACGACGCGAACCGATGGCCTGCTGCTTCAGCAATCTCAAGCAGCTCTTCGCCACCGGTCAGGAATTCACTTACAGCATCGAAGATATCGCGCGCTACTACCGCACTTATCTCGACCTGATGGCGCACTGGGATGAAGTGCTTCCCGGCCGCGTGCTGCGCGTCTATCACGAAGACGTCGTCGATGACCTGGAAGGCAACGTGCGGCGCATGCTCGACTTCTGCAGCCTGCCCTTTGAACCGGCTTGCCTGGAATTCCACAAGACCGAGCGCAGTGTCCGCACCGCCAGCTCAGAGCAGGTCCGGCGCCCCATCTTCCGCGATGGCATTGATCAATGGACCAAGTTTGCGCCCTATCTCGGCAAGCTCAAGGAGGAGCTTGGTGATGCGCTGGTGCGTTATCGAACGGATGGCATGCAGCCGAGCTAAAGGGGCATTTGATCGCGATCAATGCAAAACATCGGAGGCTGATTAACACCGTGCCGTCATCCCAGCGAAAGCTGGGATCCAGTGTCTTTGGCGATCTGTAAGTCGCTGGATCCCAGCTTTCGCTGGGATGACGGCGTGTTGGCCGAGGGGGCGCCATCAATGACGAACAGCCGATTCCATCAGGCTTTCGAGGTGCTAAGTTGTTCTATTGTTCCCACGCCTGCCGGAGTCCCTCATGTCCCGTGTCCCTACTTCCGTTTCTACGGCCAGCAACCATCGTAGGTTCTCGCGGCTTGCCCTGGCCGTAGCGATGGCGCTTGCGGGGGGCGCTGCCTTTGGACAGCAAACGCGTACCGATACCGTACCGCCGCCGCAGGACACACCTTATTCCGGCACGGTGACGCTCCATGTCGACGCCAGTGACACCGCGCAGGGCATCTTCCGCGTCCATGAAACGATCCCGGTAAAGGCTGGTGCATTGACGCTGCTGTATCCGCAGTGGATTCCCGGTGACCACTCGCCGACCGGTCCGATCAATATGCTTGCTGGTCTCAAGCTCAGCGCCAATGGCAAGCCGCTGATGTGGAAGCGCGACGAGTACAACGTGTACGCGTTCCATGTCGACATACCGGACGGCGTTTCTGCCCTCGACGTCTCATTCCAGTACATGTCAGGTCGCACCGACAGCGAAGGCTTCGAGATCACCGACCTCATGATGGATATGGAGTGGAGCAAGGTGTCGCTGTATCCGGCCGGATATTTCTCGCGCGATATCACGTTCGCTCCCAGCGTGACGTTGGCGCGTGGTTGGCAACTCGGTACCGCGTTGGAGACGGCCTCGCAGTCGGGCGACACCGTCACCTTCAAACCGGTGACGTACAACAACCTGGTCGATTCACCGATCTACGCCGGTCAGTATTTCAAGCGCGTCGATCTCAATCCCGGCGGTGATACACCGGTGCATCTGGATATCGTCGCTGACGCGCCGAAGTATCTGGAGATCACACCTGAGCAGCTGAAAGTGCATCGTGCACTCGTCACGCAAGCCGTGAAGCTGTTCGGCTCGCATCACTACGATCATTACGACTTCCTGTTCTCGCTCTCCGATCAACTGGGTGGCAACGGCACCGAGCATCATCAGTCCAGCGAAAATGGGCTTGGCGCTGACTATTTCACCGCCTGGAGCGATTCCGCGCCGGGCCGCGATCTGCTGCCTCATGAATACACCCATTCGTGGAACGGCAAGTTCCGCCGTCCCGCTGATTTGTGGACACCCAACTTCAACGTCCCCATGGGCGATTCGCTGTTGTGGGTGTACGAAGGGCAGACTCAGTACTGGGGTTACGTGTTGACCGCGCGCTCCGGCATGTGGACGCCAGAGCAGTTCCGCGACGCCCTGGCGATGGAGACGGCCAACTACCAGATCAATCGCGCCGGCTTCCAGTGGCGCACGCTCGAAGACACCACCAATGACCCCACTGCAGCTCGCCGCTCAAGCCTGCCGTACCGTAGCTGGCAGATGAGTGAGGATTACTACAGCGGCGGTCAGATGATGTGGCTGGAGGTCGATGCCAAGCTGCGCGCGCTCACCCGTGATCAAAAGTCGCTGGATGATTTCGCACGCACCTTCTTTGGCGTCGACAACGGCAGCTATGTCACCAAGACCTATACGTTCGATGATGTCGTCGCAGCATTGAACAGCGTAGCGCCCTATGACTGGGCCGGCTTTCTGCATGCGCACGTCGACGCGCTCAACCCGCCGCTCGTTGATGGTGTCGAGGCAACAGGCTGGAAGCTGGTCTATACCGATCAGGAAAGCGAGTACGAGAAGCAATACAACAGCCGCCCGCAATCGTCCCGCCATCTGTATAACTTCGCCTGGTCGATCGGCCTGACGATGACCGACAAGGGCGAGGTCAACGATGTGCGCTGGGATGGTCCGGCATTCAAGGCTGGCGTCAGCACGGGTGCCACGCTGGTCGCGGTCAACGGCCATGATTATTCGAGCGATGTGCTGAAAAACGCCATTGCAGCCGCCAAGAACAGCTCGGCGCCAATCCAGTTGCTGTTCAAGTACCAGGGCGGTTACCGCACGGTGCCGGTCGACTACCACGGCGGCTTGAAATATCCCCATCTGGTGCGCGTCGAAGGCACGCCTGATTATCTGGATGAGATTGCTGCACCACGGAAGTAAGCGCCCAGCAAAGGACGGTCCATCATGATGCGCCGGAGAATTCTCGCCGCCTTGGTTTTCTTACTCCTGTCGTGCCCCGCTATGGCAATGGATTGCACGGCGCTCGACAACCAGGCCAACGAGAAGGGCATCCGCATTCCCGAAAGCAATGCGGTCATGGTGACCATCGGTACCGGTCGCGTGCAGTTCTATAGCGGTCCCAGCGAGAACTGCACGATGAAGGGTGTTTTTATTCTTCCTCGCGAACAACTCACAGCGTATGAAACCTACGGTGATTTCACTGCCGTGATGTACATGAATCCGAAAACCGGCGAAGACACGGAAGGCTGGGTAAAGAGTTCGCGCGTGACGTTCACCGGATATGGCATAGGGCCGAACTGACAACAGCGCCCGGCCCCGGCCAAATCAGTTAGTGGCGCCCCCAAGGGGGCGCCAGCCCCTTGGATACGCTCCCAGCGCTGCCAGATTGCCGGCGGGGAAGGGCCTTTGTGCCCGGCGCCCGGGCGTCACTTGCAACCCGATATAGTTTCGATATATCGTTTTTTGGACACAATTCGATATATCGGAGTTATATCACCATGCACAGGCACCCCCTGTTTCACCGGTTCATGCACCGCCACCATCGCTGGCACGGCATGGGCTGGGACGAGGCCGATCGTTGCAACGATGAGGCCTACGATTACGAACTCCATGGCCGGCGCGGCCGCCATGGGCATTTCGGCCATCACCACGATGGCGACGTTTTTAGCGAATGGAACGGCCTGCAAGGCGGCGGACGCCGCGGCGGCGGGCGGTTGCTGGGTCATGGCGACCTGAAGCTGCTCTTACTGGCGCTGATCGAACAGCAACCACGGCACGGCTACGAGCTGATCCGCATCATCGAGGAAATGTTCCATGGGCAGTATTCACCCAGCCCGGGAGCGGTCTATCCGACCCTGACCATGCTTGAAGAACTGGGACATGCCTCGGTGGAAACGGAGCAAGGCGGCCGCAAGCTGTATGCCATCACGGACGAGGGCCGCGCCTTTCTCGATGAGAACCGTGCCGCGGTGGATGCGATGACCGAGCGCACGAAGCACAGCGCTCGCTTGATTGCCAAGCTGACATTGCCGCTGGCGGTGCGCAAGGCCATGCACGTGCTCAAGCATGCGGTACTGATGCGTGCAGGCAACTGGAACAAAACGGAAGCGCAGCGCGTCGCAGCGATTCTTGAGCGCGCCGCCGCCGAGATCGTGACGGGCCCTGCGGATGAACCCTGATACAAGTGATGCATTAACTCGCTGGCAGCAGCGCTGCAAGGCTTATGGCCTGGCGCTGACTGCCTCGCGCAACGCCATTCTGCACGCATTGCTGGATCAGGCCAGCGCGCAGGATGCGGTACCGTTGCTGCAGGCTGCACAAGCGCATCATGCGCCCACCAGCATCGGCACCGTCTACCGTTTTTTGCGCGAGATGGAACAGCGCGGTCTGGTCGATGCCTACGCGCAGACGCATGGACACACGCGCTGGCAATTACGCGATGAAACGTTGTCCGCGGCGGCGCAAACAGCAGGCGAAATTCGCCAAATGGTGGCTCAGGTGCAGCATTTCCTGCATACGCTGGAGCAGATGGGCCTGGCCGAAGCGACGGCTGCGCGTGCATCGTCGGGAACGCTCCCGCCCAGCAGCGACCGTACCTTGGCCGTGCTGCATGAGATCGCCGGACATCTCGGCTACCGCTTGCTTCCCCAGCGCGGCACGACCGCGTAAATCCCACGCTTTGATCTGGAGTCCCCATGACCCGGCACGAACATCAAATGGTTCGACACACGCTGGTGCGCAGAACCGTTGAAGTCCTCAGCGCCAAACGCATTACTCCGCATATGCAGCGCATTGTTTTCGGTGGCGAGGAGCTGCGCGGTTTTCTCAGCGCTTCGCCTGATGACCATGTGAAACTGGTTTTTCCGAACCCGAGCGGCGATCTGGTATTTCCAACGCTTGGACCGAACGGACCTGAATGTCCGCCCGGCGTCATCCCCTCGCCGATGCGCGATTACACGCCGCGCGAATTTGATCCCGTTCGCCACGAGCTGATTGTGGATTTTGTGATTCACGGCGATGGTCCAGCATCGACTTGGGCCGAGCGAGCCAAACCCGGGCAGCGCATTGGCATTGGCGGCCCTCGCGGTTCATTCATGATCGCCAACGATTTCGATCGTTATGTACTCGTCGGCGATGAAACCGCCCTGCCCGCCATCGGTCGCCGGCTCGATGAAATGCATGCCGGTGCACGAGTGCATGTGCTGGCAGAGATTCCGGAAGTGACGGATCGCCAGCCGCTGGGTTCGCAGGCGCAGTTCCATGTGACTTGGCTGGAACGCGATGGCGTCGATGGCGCCAGCAGCGATTTGCTGGAACGAGCCTTGCGCGAGTTGCCGGAATGGCCAGGCGATACGTTCTACTGGATTGCTGCCGAATCGCGGCGCGTACGCACGATGCGCAAGTACCTGGCAGAAGAACGTGGTGTACCGAAGGAGTGGGTGCGTGCCTCGGGTTATTGGCAAGCCGACGGTTCGGAGGATGGGGAGGATTGAGTTCCACCTGACCCCAGCCCTCTCCCCGCAAGGGAGAGGGCGTCACGCGTGTTAGTGGGTCGTTCCAGGCTTTACCCAGGTTTCGAACAGTTCGTCGATGCGGCGGTACTCGTCGTACCAGGAATCGGCGTGTTCGAACTCATGGCGCTCCAGCGGGTAGAGCGAGATCCAGAAGTTCTTCTTGTGCAGTTCCACGAAGCGTTCGTACAGGCGCAGTGAATCGCTGGCCATGACGTTGTCATCGATCAGGCCGTGATTGATCAGCAGCGGATCGCGCAGGTTTTCCGCATAGGTGATCGGCGAGCTGATCTTGTACGCCTCCGGATCGATCTGTGGATCGTTGAGAATGTTGGAGGTGTACTGGTCGTTGTAGGTGATCCAGTCGGCCGGTGGGCGCTGTGCTGCGCCAGCGGCGAATTCGCCGGGTGCGCGCAGCAGTGCGATTTCCGTCATGAAGCCGCCGTAGCTGCCACCGTAGATGCCTACACGCTTCGGATCCACGCCGTGGTTCTTCACCAGCCAGGCCTTGCCGTCGAGCAGGTCTTCCAGCTCCGGATGACCCATCTGGCGATAGATGGCCGTACGCCATGCACTGCCATAGCCCTCGGATGCACGATAGTCCATATCGAGCACCACATAGCCTTGCTGCACCAGCAGGTTGTTGAACAATTGTTCGTGCTGGTAGTAGGTGGCCGATTCGCTCACATCCTGCAGATAGCCGGCGCCGTGCACGAAGATCACGGCAGGGCGCGAGGAAAGCGCATCGGTTTCATCGGCCGGACCGTAATACTTAGCATAGATCACGCCTGCGCCATGCGAGGACGGCACTTCGATGATCTTGGGCTGGATCCACGCATGCGCGGTGAAGCCCGGCTTCATGGTGTTGGTCAGTTCACGCGGCGTGCCACCTTGCGCGCCTTGCACCGCCAGCTGCGGCAACACGTAGGCCGACGAATGCAACACGGCAAGCTGGTTGTCATCCGGCGACAGCGCGAACTGATCCATGCCACCGTACTGCGTGACGCGGCTCAACGCACCACCGCTCGATGGCACGCGGTACACGTCATAGCTGTACGGCGCGACCTGATTGGTGCGCAGGTAGAACCACTTGCCGTCATTGGAAAGCTGCGGCTCACTGACTTCAAACTTGCCGCTGGTCAGCGCCTTGGCCGAGCCGTCGACGGATTTGGTATAGAGCTGCGAATAGCCGGTTTCCTCGCTGAGATACCACAGCGTGCGGCCATCCTTGAGCCAACCGAAATCGTTGAAGATCCAGTTGATCCACGCATCGTTGTGCAAGCGATGCTGCGGTACCAACGCGTGCTTGTTGAAATCGACGGTAGCGATCCAGCGGTCCTTGCTGTCGATGGAGAGGAATTCCAGCGCGGCGTTGCGACCGTCTTCGCTCCACGTGATGCCGGCGGTGCCGCTATCCATGCTGTACATGGTGATGGGGCGCACATCCGGTGCTTTGAGCGCTTTGGCTTCATCGTCCTTGCCGGCTTTTTCCAGCGCAGCGACGGTCTTGTCACGAATGGCCTTGAGCGGATCGTCCTTGATGCCAGGCAGGTTGTCGGTGGACAGCGGGTATTGCTTGTGCGCGGACAAGTCGAGCAGCAGCACCGATTGCGGCGCAGGATCATTGCGGCCGACGTAGGTACGTGCATCTTCGGTTTCGGTATAGCCTGATTCGGCAACGTAGTGAATCACGTACGGCGCCTTGCCATCGTCATGATGCGCAGGCTGGGTGACTACCAGCATCCAGCGGCCATCTGGCGACAACTCGGTGTCCAGCAACTGCGCCTTGTCGCCGAGGTAGAACGGCAACGGCGCGCGCGTGGGATCGGCGGCAGCCAATGCTTGCTGCTCGGCGTGCTCGGCGTCCTTGTCATCCTTGTTCTGGCGCAGTTCCTTGAACAGATCCAGTTGCTGCTGTTGCAGCGCATCGGGCGTTTTTGCCTGCGGATCATCGGTGAATTTCAGCACCGCCGCTGGCGACGTCACACCACTGGCGATGTCATAGACATACCAGTTGTTGCTCTCGCGAAACTGCAGCGAACGTCCGTCTGCAGAAAACTGCGGCGAGGATTCCGGCTGCGAACTACGCGTCACCTGCACGCGGCGGCCGCTGCCCAGATCCACCAGGAAAACATCGCCATGCAGGATGAAGGCGGCGTGCTGATGCGCGCGGTCGTACACCGCCGGGCCTTCTGCGTTGGCCATCGCAGCGGGATCGAGCTTGGTACTTTGACCGGTCGCAGGATCGACTCGGTACAGATCATGCACCGGGCTGCCGTCACGCTTGAGGCTGTAGTACAGACTGCGCCCGTCGATGCTCCAGTACGGGTTCTCCACCGCATGACCCATCCAATCCGGATTGGCCATGATGGTTTCCAGATCAAGCGGTTGCGCGCTCGTCGCAGGTTCGGCCGCCACAGGCAGGACGGTAAGGGCTATGAGGCCGGCAAGCAGCAGTCGGCGCATGGGTCGCTCCCCTGGGTGAAAACTACTCAGCATAGCCAAGCAGGCGTGTCTGGCAAGCGCCAAGGGTCCCGTACCGCCGATACGCTTCACCGGATAGGCTGGCGAATCGGCCGCCGGATCGGTGGCACTCAACCGTGGAACCCAAGCACATGCGTCCTGTATTGCGTCGTCTGCCTGTACTTGCCCTTGCCGCCGCGATTGCCGCGCACGCCGGCACGGTGCCGCCACCCGCTTCGCCTACACAAGCGGCTTCCAGCACCTTACACGGCGTCACGGTAAACGATCCGTATCGCTGGCTGGAGAATCCGCAAGATCCCGCTGTGCAGGCTTGGATCAAGGCGCAAAACGATCATACCGAAGCGGTGCTCGCCGCCATGCCCTACGGCAAGGCGATGACCGAACGCGTGCAACAGCTGGCGATTACGTCGACCACGCGCTCTTCGCCACTGCTTGCGGGTGGAACGCTGTTTTACATGCAGGAAACGCCCCCGCAACCGCAGCCGCAACTGATGGCGCAAGCATGGCCCGACGGCAAGGCGCGCGTGCTGGTGGATCTGAATGCTGGCGACGGCAATATCGCCATCACCGGCTACTGGCCGTCGCCGAGCGGACGCTATCTGGCTTACGGCACCGCGGAAGGCGGCAGCGAGCTGACCACGCTGCATGTGCTTGATGTCACCACCGGCAAGGTGCTGAGTGATGCCCTGCCCTATGCCGGCGGTGGCACGACACCGCAAGGCGTCGCCTGGGATGCGGACGAACATGGCTTTACCTATGTGCGTTTCCCGCTGCCGCCCGCCGGCACCGAGGTGCAGCAGTTCGATGCAACGCTGGTCCATCACGTCATCGGCCAGGCATCCACGGCGGATGACGTGGTGTTCGGCAAGGATTATTCGAAGGTTGCCGAGTACCGCTTACTCACCTCGCCCGGAGCCAAACAACTGGCCGTGCTGGCCAACGTAGGTGATGGTGGTCCGGCCGAGGTTTATCTGCGCGAAGGCACGCACTGGAACAAAGTGCTGGGCGACGATGCGAACGTCCGCGTCGCAAACTGGGTGGGTCAACGCCTGTTGGTCACCAGCTTCGCCGACGCACCACGCGGCAAGGTGCTGGCGATCGATGCGCAAGGCAAAGTCAGCACGGTGGTGCCTCAACGCGACGGCGCGCTGCAAGACGTCGAACCGATCGCCAACGGCTTTCTGGTCACACGCAGCTGGGGGCCGGATTGGTGGGTGGAACAGTACGACTCACAAGGCCAGTTCGTGCGCCGCGTACCGTTGCCGTCGCACGGCATCGGTGTTGAGGGTATCGCCGCCGAGCAAGGCCAGGATCGCGCACTGATCACTTACGGTGGTTGGACCTTGCCCTCGCGCTGGGCCGATTACGACGCCAAGACCGGCAACCTGCGCACCGTGTTTGAAGTGAAACCTGCCGCGGATTACAGCAAGGTCGCCGTGCAACGCATCGATGGTGTCTCCAAAGATGGCACCAAGATCCCGGTCACCGTACTTTCGATGCCCGGCGTAACGCCCAACGGCCAGCGCCCGACCATTCTGTACAGCTACGGCGGCTACGACATTCCGATCACACCGCACTTTATCGGCCCTGAGCTTGTCTGGCTGGAGCGTGGCGGTGTGCTGGCTTTCGCCAACATCCGTGGCGGCAATGACTATGGCCAGGATTGGCATGCGCAAGGGCAGAAGCTGCACAAGCAGAACGTATTCGACGATTTCCACGCCGCGGCGCTGGCGTTGTTCGACACGCATTGGACCGACCGCCAACACCTCGGGATTCTTGGTGGCAGCAACGGTGGCCTGTTGATGGGCGCATCGCTGGTGCAGCATCCGGGCGATTATCGCGCGGTGGTGTCGATGGTCGGCATTTACGACGTGATTCGCCATGAAACCGATTTCGCCAACGGTGCCTACAACGTCAGCGAATTCGGCACGGTGAGTGATCCGGCGCAGTTCAAGGCCACGCTCGCCTATTCGCCGCTGCAGAACGTGCAGCCGCATACGGCATATCCGGCCGTGTTGATGACCACCGGCGCAAACGATCCACGCGTCGCACCCTGGCAATCACGCAAGTTCACCGCGTCACTGCAAACTGCAACGACGTCGGATCAGCCGATTTTGTTGCTGACACGCATGAATGCGGGCCACGGCATTGGCGCACCGTTTAGCCAGCGGGTGGGAAACACGGCGATCATGCTGACGTTCTTTGCGCAGGAATTGGGATTGAACGCGAAATAACGCTCCTTTCTATGGCTACATGGCCGTCGTTCCAGCGAGGTGTTTTACGACAGCGAAGCTGGTTACGCGGGAATGACGGCGAGGCGTAAACAGCCATCCGGAGCGGCTGCTACCATGCGTGCTGCTCTGGTTTTTTGCTGCTGAGTTCCCATGACCCTGCTTCCGACCGTCGAAAACGAAACCGCCGCCAGCCCCATCTATAGCGTTATCTGGTTGCACGGCCTGGGTGCCGATGGCCATGACTTCGCACCGATCGTGCCGGAGTTGGTCTCGCCCCAATGGCCGGCGCTGCGCTTCGTGTTTCCGCATGCGCCGGTACGGCCGGTGACGATAAACGGTGGCATGCCGATGCGCGCCTGGTATGACATCTACGGTTTCGACCTGCTGTCACGTCAGGACGAGGCCGGTGTACGCCAGTCGATCGCCGAGGTGGAAGCCTTGATCGCACGCGAGCAGGAACGCGGCGTGCCCAGCGAGCGCATCGTGCTCGCCGGCTTTTCGCAGGGCGGGGCGATTGCTCTGGCCGCTGGCCTGCGTCACCTGCAGAAGCTGGCCGGCATCATGGCGTTGTCCACCTACCTGCCGATTGCTGATTCGCTCGCCGCCGAGCGCAGTCCGGCCAACGCCTCGGTGCCGATCTTCTGGGGTCATGGCAGCTTCGACCCGGTGGTGGTGCTGCAGCGTGGCGTCGACTCCCGCCTTGCGCTGGAGGCATTGGGCTACAAGGTGGATTGGCATACCTATCCGATGCCGCACGCCGTATGCCCGGAGGAAATCGCGGACCTCCGCCACTGGATGGGCGAACGGTTGCGCTGAAAGCGGCCACCGCAGCGGGCATACTTGTCCGCATGCCAGTATCGACTGACAAAACACCCTCCGAATCGCACAGTCCGTTACCGGATTTCTGCAGCCTGCCGGTGATCTCCGCCTTGCTGGTCGTCGGCGCACTGTGCGTGACGTTGGCGTGGCTGGCGCCGCAAAGCACGCGCGGTTGGCGTGGCTACAGCGTCGGCATGCTGTTCGTCGAATGGCTGGCGATGGTGATTGGCGTGGCTTTGTGCAAGTTGCGGCCGTGGTTGCTGCGGTTACCGGGCCTGCTGCCCTATGCCGGCGTGTGGCTGGTGATGGTAACGATCGTGACGTTGGGTAGCTGGTTGGCACAGTGGATGGATCAGGTGCTGGAGATGCAGCTGATCTTTTCCGGTCCCAACGTTTTCGTGCGCGACAACGCCCTGATTGCCGCGCTTCTCGGCACCGCCATGCTGCGTTACTTCTACGTGCTGGCGGAGTGGCAGGCACGGCTGGCCGCTGTGTCGCATGCCAAGGTGGAAGCCCTGCAAGCGCGTATTCGCCCGCATTTCCTGTTCAACAGCATGAATACGGTGGCCGCGCTGGTGCGGGTCGACCCGGTAGCCGCCGAACGTACGGTGGAAAATCTCTCGGAGCTGTTTCGCGCGGCACTCGGGCATGACGACACGCATACCCGGACCTTGGGTGACGAGCTGCAATTGGTCGAGCGCTACCTAGCCATTGAGGAATTGCGCCTGGGAGATCGCCTGCACGTGCGCCGCGAGCTTGACGATCTGCCGTTGGATGCCGCACTGCCCCTGCTGCTGTTGCAGCCGCTGGTGGAAAACGCGGTGCGCCACGGCATCCAGCCCTTGCGAGAAGGCGGAGAGATTATCCTTCGCGGCAAGCGCGAGGGACCCATGATGTTGATCGAGATCGACAACCCGCTTACCGACACCTCTGGCACCGGCGGCAGCGGGCATGGCTTGAACAATGTCCGCCAGCGTGTCGCCTATCACTTTGGACCGCGCGCCAGCGTGGAGGCGGGACCGAAGAACGGCCGTTTCGTGGTGACGCTGCAGTTGCCGGTGGAGGTGCGCCATGCGCGTGCTGATCGTCGATGACGAACCACTGGCGCGTGCGCGCCTGGCGACCTTGCTGAAAGAATGCGATGACGTGGACATCGTCGGCAGCGTGGGCGATGGCGAAACCGCGCTTAGCGTGCTGTCCGAAACGCAACCGGATGTGTTGCTGCTCGACATCAATATGCCCGGACTGGATGGCAAAGCGCTGGCAGCACGGCTGGCCAATCGGACACGTCCACAAATCGTGTTCTGTACGGCATACGAAGCCCATGCTGTGCATGCCTTTGATCTCGGTGCGACCGACTATCTGTTGAAACCAGTAGGGGTGGAGCGCCTGCGCGACGCGCTCAAGCGTGTGCGGCAGCGGCTGGATGCCCAACCGCGAGAGCATGTCGCCTGGTTGCATGCGCGGGTCCGCGGCGAGCCGGTACGCATGGCGCTGGATGAAGTGATCTGCCTGCTGGCCGAGGAAAAGTACGTCATCGCCCGTCGTAGCGGCGACCAGCTGCTCCTGGACGAATCGCTGCGCCAGCTCGAAGAAACCTATCCGGACCAGCTGATTCGCCTGCATCGCAACTGCCTGGTGCCTGCGCATCGCCTGATTGGCCTGAAAACCCTGACTGACGGCCGCGTGCTGGCACGCCTGGCCGGCACCGATTTCAGTCCGGAAGTGAGCCGCCGCAATCTGCCTGCGCTGCGCAAGCTGCTGCGCCTGGGCTAAGGATGCTCTGATCCATTCTGCGCAGAACGAATCAGAGCATCCTTAAGTGCGCGACAATGGCGGCAACCGTTCCCCTGGAGTTGTCATGACGATTTCCACCCTGCGCATTGCTACACGCAAAAGTGCGCTTGCCCTTTGGCAGGCTGAGCACGTCGCGGATCTGCTGTGCAAGGCGCACCCGGGGCTGAGAGTGGAGCTCGTCCCGCTATCGACGCGTGGCGACGAAATCCTCGATAAATCCCTCGCGACCATCGGTGGCAAGGGCCTGTTCCTTAAAGAACTGGAAGTGGCGATGCTGGAAGGTCACGCCGATCTTGCCGTGCATTCGCTGAAGGATGTTCCTTCGGAACTGGAACCGGGTTTCACACTGCCGGCAATCCTGCCGCGTGCGGACGCCGCCGATGCCTTTGTCAGCAACGACTACTCCGACCTTACCGCGTTGCCGCTCGGCGCACGTGTCGGCACCTCGTCGCTTCGGCGGCAAGCACAACTGCGCGCTGTGCGGCCCGATCTGGAATTGCTCGATCTGCGCGGCAATGTCGGCACTCGTTTGCAAAAGCTCGATGCCGGCCATTACGAAGCCATCGTGCTAGCTTGTGCAGGACTCGAACGGCTGGGTTTGCACAGTCGCATTCGCAGTCGTCTAAGCGCACCCACCTGGCTGCCAGCACCAGGTCAGGCTGCCATTGCCATCGAAGCTCGCACTGATCAACCCTTCGTACTCGAAGCTCTCGCCGTGCTGGACGATGCCGAAACGCGACTGGCGATCACCGCCGAGCGAGTGATGAATCAGGCACTCGGCGGAAGTTGCACGGTGCCCGTGGGTGCATGGTGTACCGTCACCGAACACGGCTTGCACTTGCGCGGCATGGTGGGCGATGTATCCAGCGGACGTTTGCTGGTCACCGAAGCGGCGGCCAGCAGCAACGATGCTGTCGCACTGGGTAACGCCGTAGCGCAGGCGTTGTTGGCGCAGGGCGCAGCGGCGCTACTTCATTCTTAGTGTGGTGTATCGCAAGCGCGTTGAACGCATTCAATCATCGCTTGCCGTGCTACTCATGATCATCATATTCGCGAAGAACTAAAAAACCTCCCCGTGTTTGCACACGGGGAGGTTTGCGATGACAGAGCCGCGCGAGGCGCGTTTTGTCAGAGGTTGTAGACCAGATTGGTGGTGGCGAGCGTATCGGTGCGGCGGATACCCGGCAGCACTTCGCTGTTGTGACGCACCTGGAAACCGACCTTGATGGCAAGTTTCTTGGTCATGCTGACGGCAACGCCGGCATCATTTTGCAGGTAGGTATTCTTGCTACCCGCTTCGGTCAGGAACGTATCTTCAAAAGACGTGTTGTCCGTGATGCGGTACTTGTAGTTGATCAGGCCACGCGCCACGGCTTGGCTCTGACGAGGCTCCTTGTACAACACCTCTTCGTTATTGATGGTCACGAAACCGGTGGCCGGCTGGTACTCGGTGTAACCCGGACCGATTTCGAAGGAAAGCTGGGTGCGATCCGTCTTCAAAGCCATGTATCCGTAACCGATCGAGACCGTGCCTTGCCAGCGGTTCGCTGCAAAGTCGTCGTGGTCATAGCGGCCGGCAGCCACGATGTAGCTGCGTGGATCGAGCTTGTAGCCGGCCGAAGCGCCAAAGTCGTAGCGGCTGGCCGTCGTGTCCAATTGCTTGTACGAGTTGCCCGCGGCATTGACTACCGTGACCTGGCCCTTGGTACGTAGCCAATCAGCGAAGAAGTCGTTCTTCCACTGATTGGTTTCCTGATGGAGTTTCAGTTTCGCGTTGATGTTCTGCGAGCGGGAATTGCCGGTCGTTGACGCAAAGCCCAATTCGCCCGAGCCAGTCCAGGTGCCCGAGGAGGTCTGTACGCCGGAGGAGGTGTCCTGTGCCTGGGCAGCGAACGTGGCCAGGGTGGCAAGCGCCAGACCGGTCATCAGGATGTTTTTCATCGCTGTGTCGTCCTAATGTTAAAAAGCTGTTGAACGGGCCACTTTAATGGCTCGGCTTGAATCTTTAGTGAATATTTGGATCGGTCTTATAGCCGATCACGCGGCCATAGCGGCACGGGCTCAGCCGCGCGGGCCACCGCCTGGCGGGTCAGGGCGAAGTCGTAGAGCCACAATTCCATGCTTTTGCCGACGACACAGGCGGTGGCCGCGCAAAGCGCCAGCCAGCGTCCACCCTGAAACTGGGGTACCAGCAACAGGCTGAGGCAGGGGATTACCCAGATGAACAGCGCGGCCAGAAAACGCCGCGATTGCAGTCCATGAACGCGCTGGCGCGGCCCGCCCAGTCCCGGCGCCCGTAGCGATTGCCAGCCCAGTCCGTCCACCAGGCCCAGCAGCATCGCCATCAGCAGCAGGCTGATCGTCCACGGCAGCGGTTCGACCGCGCCGCCACTGAGGTTGGCCTGGAAGATCACGCACACCCATAGCCACAGGCCGCCGCAGTACCACGCTGCCAGCAAGCGGCTGGCGGGTAACTGCATGGCAATCCCGGCCTGGCTGGCCAGTCGACGGGTGCGATAACCGTAGGCGCTGGTCACCAGGCAGGAGAAGCTGCACACCATCAGCGCCACGCTGATCAGACGCGTGGCCCAGAAGCCGTCATCGCCGCGGGCCAGGCCGGCCAGACCCAGCATGGGCAGGTAGGTCGCCAGGGCCAGCAGCGCCTCGCGGGTAGGGCGCTGCGTGGTGCCGATGCGCCAGCCATGCCATTCAGGCATGACGCGTAACCGCAGTACAGCCGCCAGCAGGCCCGTGCTGACAAAGGCGCAGCCCAGCGCCAGCGGTACCAGCGCGTCGCCACGGCCGGCACTGTAGATCCCCAGGGCCAGCGCCAGGCCAAGCAACATCCATAGCCCGTAGCCACACAGGGCCAGGGCCTCCAGAAGCATAGGCGCCAACCCCATTTGCGGGGTTTCCAGGGCGCCGTCGACCGACTGCGATGGATAGGGCGGTTGAACCATAGGGACCGGGGAAAGTCCGCACGCACGCTTGCGGGCGTCACGTTGCGTCCTCATGCTACACAAACCCGTCTGCCGAATCTCGACATGGATCGCTACGAGCGCATTCTTACCCTGCACCGTCTGCTGAAGTCGGCCCACTACCCGGTGCCGCTGCCCAGACTGATGGACGAGCTTGAGTGCTCGCGAGCCACGCTGTACCGCGACGTGGCTTTTCTGCGCGACGCCCTTGGGGCGCCGATCGAAAGCGCAGGTGGCGAACACGCCGCCTTCCGCTACGAAGCCACCGAAGGGCAACGCTTCGAACTGCCTGGCCTGTGGCTGACTTCAGACGAACTGGCCGCCCTGCTGGCCCTGAACGAACTGATCGGGCGCAGCGGCCCCGGCGTGCTGGCCGGTGCGCTGGCGCCGTTCAAGGCACGCATCGAGCACCTGCTCTCCGACCGCGCCAGTGGCAAGGCGTTGCCGGTGGAACGCATCCGCGTGATTCCATGGGGCGAGCGCAAGCTGGACCAGCAGGTGTTCCGCATTACAGCGGGCGCCGTGCTCGACCGTAAGCAACTGCGCTTCCTGTATCGCGCGCGCACCACGAACAACGAGAGCAAGCGCACGGTGTCGCCGCAGCGCCTGACGCACTACCGCGACAACTGGTATCTGGACGCCTGGGATCACGATCGCGAAGCCCTGCGGAGTTTTGCGGTGGATCGCATTGCCGATCCGCATACGTTGGAGGGCGCGGCCACCGACGTCGCAGAAAGCGATCTGAACGAGCTGCTGGCCTCGAGCTACGGCATCTTCGCCGGTAAACCCAAAGCGTGGGCGACGATTCGTTTTTCAGCGCATGCCGCCCGCTGGGTGGCCGACGAACACTGGCATTCGCAGCAGAAAGGCACCTGGCTGCCGGATGGCCGCTACGAACTGCAGCTGCCTTATTCCAATTCGCGCGAGCTGTTGATGGACGTGCTCAAGTACGGACCGGATGCTGAAATCGTGGCGCCACTGCCGTTGCGTGAGGAAATGAAGATCATGCTGCAGCTGGCGTTGGGTGGGTATCAGTAAGGCGAGTCGGCGACTTCCCCGCAGAATTTTGTCTGCGCAACTGTCTGAAACGTCGCTTAGTACCTCACCGTCGTCCCGGCGAAGGCCGGGACCCAGTATCTTTCCGCACCAAAGTCGCTGGGTCCCGGCCTTCACCGGGACGACGGTGAGGCAGGACATGCCTTTACCTCTACTATTGCGCACGTAGAGAGTGAAATAGATCGCGGCACCATCGGTAATCCATCTCCGACCATCCCGCGCTACCATGCCGCAGATGGCTGTCACCGATCTCCGCTCTGAAGTTGCCACCGCGCAAACACCGCGCAAGCCCACGGTTGCGCTGGCGCTCGGCGCAGGCGGCGCGAAGGGGTTGGCGCATATCGGCGCGATCGAGGAGCTGCAGGCACAAGGTTTCGAGATCACCGCGATCGCCGGTTGCTCGATGGGTGCGCTGATCGGCGGCGTGTACGCCATGGGCAAGCTCGATGTCTATCGCGACTGGGTCTGCTCGCTCGATAAGTTCGATGTGCTGAAGCTGGTGGACTGGTCGTTTTCCTTTGCCGGTGGCGGCCTGATCAAGGGCGAGAAGATCATCGGCACCATGCTGGAATTGATCGGCGACACCAGCATCGAAGATTTGCCGATCGCCTTCACCGCCGTCGCCACCGATATCGAGCGCGAACGCGAAGTGTGGCTGACGCGTGGTTCACTGTTCGACGCGATCCGGGCCTCGATCGCGATACCCACGCTGTTCCGTCCGCACGTCATCGATGGACGATTGCTGGTCGACGGCGCGTTGCTCAATCCTGTGCCGGTGACGCCGCTCATTCGCGATCCAGCGGATTATCTGATTGCCGTGAGCATCGACGGACCCACCGATACCAACCTGCCGGTCGTGATTTCAGCGGGTGACACGCCCAGCAAGCGTGGTATTGGCCGGCTGCTCAGCCGGTTGTTGCCGGGCGGCGATGGAAAATCGATGGACCCCCGAACGCAAGAGCACGGCGCACTGGATTTGCTTGGGCAATCGATCGATCTGATGCAAGCCAATCTCTCGCGTCTGCGTCTGGCCGCATACCAGCCGGACCTGCTGGTGCAGTTGGCGCGCAATGTGTCGAGCGCATACGAGTTCTATCGTGCGCGTGAATTGGTCGAGCTCGGACGCGGGAAGATGCGCGAGGCGTTGAGCAGTTGGAATCCCAGCGGGCGCTGAATCGCACGTCGGTCGGGACGCTCTGACGCTTACCCGAACCTATTTGGCTATGGGCTCGCCGTGACCCGGAACAACGCTCTAGCGCAGACCATTCGCCTTGAGCCAAGTGTCCAGGTACATCTTCAGCGCAACGGCCTGGTTGTGTTCCTCGTCCTTCGCACCGAACAACAAGGTGACGCGATGCCGTTCGGCCTGAGTCACCAGCGGCTGCCAAAGTGATTTGTGTTTATCCAGCTCGCTGGCGTAACGATGGCGGAAACCTTCCCAGTGAGCAGGATCGTGTCCAAACCACTTGCGCAGCAAAGTGCTCGGCGCCAGATCGCGCGCCCAGATATCGAGCGCTGCATCTTCTTTCTTCAGGCCACGCGGCCATACGCGGTCGACCAGTACCCGATAACCATCCGACTTGGCGGCAGGTTCGTAGACGCGCTTGACGGCAATACTCACGGACGGCCTCCCGTACGGAACTACGAACGTCAAGCATACGCCTCAGTCATTCAACTGGCGTGATGATGTTCAGAGTTCCTCGACGCGCGTGACCTTGGCCCGGCGCATCAGCCACGCCACGCCGCGCAGGTCAGCCACGCCGACCCACAGGCGATCGAGCATGCCGTACTTGGAGGTGCCGGCGGTACGCGGGCGATGTCCCACCGGCACGCTCTGACTGCGGAATCCCGCACGCTTGACCAGCGCAGGCAGATAGCGGTGCATGTGGTCGAAGTACGGCAGACGCAGGAACACTTCGCGCTCGAACAGCTTGAGGCCGCAACCGGTGTCGGGCGTGTTATCGCGCAGCATGCGAGATCGCACGGCGTTGGCGATCTTGGAGGAAATACGCTTGTTGAAGCTGTCGCGACGTGTGGTGCGCCAGCCGGCGAACAACTTGACGTCAGGATCCGCCGCATCGCGCGCGGCAAGCAACTTGGGAATATCGGCCGGATCGTTCTGGCCGTCACCATCCAGCGTGGCGATCCAAGGCGCACGCGCGGCACGCACGCCGTTCGACACGGCGGTACTCTGGCCGCTGCGGCTCACATGGTGCAGCACGCGCAATTCCGGATAGCTGACTTTCTGCGCATTCAACACGGCGCGGCTGTCGTCGCTGGAATCGTCATCCACGTAGACGATCTCGAAATCCAGCTTGCCGCGCAGGGCCGTGGCGATTTCAGCGAGTAGCGGCGGAATGTTGTCGCGTTCGTTGAAGACGGGCACGACGACGGAGAGTTGCGGCATGGGGCTGGGCCTTGAGTCTTGCGTATGCAGTTGGAACGAAACGGAAAAGGTTAGTTGCGATTAAAGACAAAATGACGAAAGGGCTTTTTGCTCGTCATGGGTGGACAAGCGCGTTAACGCATCTTGCCCAGAATCCCTTCCAGTTCGTCATTGCTGTGGTAGTGGATCACCACCTTGCCGCGGCCGCCGCGGCCATGAGCCACTTCGACTTTGGTGGCAAAACGCTCAGCCAGTTCGCGTTCCAGTGCATCGACGTTCGGATCGCGCGCCGGCGCGCTCTTGGCCTTGCCCTTGGGCGCTGTCTGCGCCTTGCGGGCAGCGTCTTCCAGCTCGCGCACGCTCCAGTTATGGCGCGCCGCTTCCAGCGCCAGCGATTCGGCCTGGTATTCGGGCAAGGTGAGCAGGCAACGGGCGTGGCCCATTTCCAGCTTGCCATCGTCCAGCAGGCGTTTGATCGACGCCGGCAAATCGATCAGGCGCAGCATGTTGGAGACGGCAGCGCGCGAACGGCCCACCGCATCGGCGGCTTGCTGATGGGTGAGGTCGAAATCGTCAATCAGGCGCTTGATGGCGTCGGCTTCTTCCAGCGGCGTGAGGTCCTGGCGCTGGATGTTTTCGATCAGGGCCATCGCCGGCACGGCCACTTCGGGCACGTCCTTCACCAGCGCGGGAATCTCGCTCATCTGAGCGCGCTGCGCGGCACGCCAACGGCGTTCACCGGCGATCAGCTCGTAGCTGTTCTTGCCGATCGCGCGCACCACCACCGGCTGGATCAGGCCCTGGGCCTTGATCGAGGCGGCCAGCTCGTCCAGCGCTTCGTCGTTCCAGTGGCGGCGCGGCTGGTATTTGCCGGGCTGGATGTACTGGATCGGCAGCGAGCGCAGCTCGCCTTCCTGTTCGACCACTGACGGAGTGCCGGTATCGCCACCGCCAAGCAGGGCGTCAAGTCCACGTCCCAAACCACGTTTCTTAGCTGCTGACATGCCTAGAGCCTATGTATGGTCTTGGCGTAGCCCGCGTTGTCACGGTGCGTCCGCCAAGTGGTAGTGCGCGGCGCAGCGCTTGCCTGGCTGGCAAACCAAGCTGCGCGCTGCCGCATGGTGGACGCACCGTGGCAACCCGAAGGGCCGGGTCTGTTTGCCCGCCGGACTGCGTCCTCTCTCAGTTGTGTATCGACATACACGCCTTCGTTCCTCCTTGCCCGTCAGGCAAACAGATCCCGGCGTGGGCCACGCCAAGACCATACATAGGCTCTATTCCTGATCAAGATGTGCCGAGGCTTCCAACGATTCCTCGGGCGCGTCACCATGCATGGCGTGCAGCGCTGCCACGGCGGCCGTCGAGCCGCGTTCGCGGCGGATGATCTCGCCGGCGAGTCCGATATAGGCAATCGCGCCGCGCGAGCTGCGGTCGTAGAGATGGATCGGCTGACCGTGGCTGGGCGCTTCGGCCAAACGCACGTTGCGCGGAATGATAGAGCGCAGCACCTTGTCGCCGAAATGCTGGGTGAGCTGCGCTGACACTTCATTGCCGAGGTTGTTGCGCACGTCGTACATGGTGCGCAGCAGGCCTTCGATTTCCAGTTGCGGATTAAGGTGCTGACGCACGGCTTTGACCGTGTCGAGCAGACTGGAAAGACCTTCCAGCGCAAAGTATTCGCACTGCACGGGAATCAGCAAACCATCCGCAGCGGTAAGCGCGTTGACGGTGAGCAAATGCAGCGTAGGCGGGCAATCGACCAGGATGGTGTCGTACTTGTGCGCCACTTTCGCCAGCTGCTCTTTGAGCCGGTTTTCGCGCGCCAGCGCGTCCATCAATTTCAATTCGGCGGCGGTGAGATCACCGTTGCCCGGAAGCAGATCGTAGTGCGCTTCGGTCGTGACGATGGCTTGCTCGATCGGCGCTTCACCCAGCAGGACTTCGCAGCCGCTGGGATGAATTTCGCGCTTGTCCACGCCCGATGCCATGGTCGCATTGCCCTGCGGATCCAGATCGACCAGCAGCACTTTGCGCTTCGCCGCAGCGAGCGCTGCAGCGAGATTGACAGCCGTTGTAGTTTTGCCGACGCCACCCTTCTGGTTGGCGACAGCGATGATACGGGCCATGTCTCGTCCGGTACCGTGCGTGTTAGAGAGGGGGGCTAGATTACCAGTTTGTGGACTCAAACCTCGAAAACCTGCCGTGCTGAGGGCTTTCCGGTCTGCAGGACCGTGATGGCGCTTAGCTTCGCTGAAGCACGACCAGATGACGCTCCGCGGCCCCCAGCCCAGGTACATCGAGAGCGTGAATGCCGTTGACCGTGAAACCATCCGGCACACCGGAAAGCTCGTCGTCCGGCGACTTGCCTTTCATCGCCAGCCAGATGCCCTGAGGGGCCAGCAGATGGCCGCCCCAGCCCAGCATGTCGGCCAGACTGGCAAACGCGCGCGCTGTCACGCAGTCGTACTGGCCATCCACCTCTTCCACCCTCGATTGCACGGCGCGTACGCCTTCCAGCTTGAGCGAGCGGATCGCCTCGCGCAGGAAGCGCACCTTTTTGCCATTGGAATCGACCAACAGTATCTGCCGGCCTGGCGCGGCGATGGCCAACGGAATGCCAGGCAAACCGGGACCGGTGCCGAGATCGGCCAGCGAGTTGCCTTGCACGAAGGGCAGGATGGCCAGCGAATCCAGCAGATGGCGGCTCACCATCTCTGCCGGATCGCGAATGGCGGTGAGGTTATAGGTCCCGTTCCAGCGCGTGAGCAAGGCCTGGTAATCGAGCAGTCGCGGCACGGCATCGGCCGGCAACTGCAGGCCGAGCGCATCGATACCCTGTTCGAGTTGGGCTTGCAGGGTGTTGCGGTCGGTCATCGGAGGTCCATTGTTGGGTGCCTTTCCGGGCAACAGGTTCATCCAGGGAGAACGCTCATTTTCGGCGGATCTCCAGTCTCCGTCAGCGTCATTCCGGGGTAGGCCGGAATCCATTTCCAATCGGAAGCCGCAGGATACAAAGTTGCCTAGGCGGTTCGCGCCGAGCGCTGAAAATGGATTCCGGCCTTCGCCGGAATGACGCCGAGGCTAAGGTGCGCTTTTCAATGCCCTTAAAAAGAAGACCCGCCGGAGCGGGTCGATACTTTTCAGGTTCCCCTGTGCCGGTGCTTCTTCAGGCGACCTGGCCAGATAGGTTGTTGCTCAGGCGGCTTCCAGTTCCACGCGGGTCACCATGACGCCGCGATCGCGCAGACGCTGGTTAAGGCGGGACTTGAGGCGAGCAGCCACTTCGCGGCGCTCGTCATCCTGATTGGAGGCGGCATCGGTGCGCAGGGCATCGATCACACCGGTGCGAATGAGTTGATCGGCCTGATCGATCACGGCATCCACACGCTCAGGCTCCAGCACCTGCCAGTAGACCGTACCGTGCAGCGGCTCGGCTTCGGCCAACGACGCATCGAAACGCAGCGTGCGGCCGCCCAGATCGATGCGGTGCCCTACACGATCCACCAGCGGCAGCACGACATGGGTGCCGGGTTGCAGCAGACGAATGGGCTTGCCGTGGCGATAGACGCTATGCACCTGACCGGCCGGCACACGCTTGATCGCAACCGCCGCGAGGGCGAGAAGGGCGATGATCAGGCTGAGTGTCAGGACGGTCATAATCAGTTAATACAATTATTTAGCTGCGGTTTCTGAAATTTTCACGAAGCAGGATTGTACAGGCACATGAGTGCGCTTGGATTAATCTTTATTTAACGGCGAAACACCCTGCTTCGCAACCCCCTGTCTGTTAAACACTTTTAACAGCTTCGGTCGACAGAAATGGTGCATCGTTCGTGCCATGTCCCCTGAACGAATATCGCCCCACCGATATCTCTATCGGCAGGGCGATGGATGGGCTAAAGCTGAGGGCTGTCAGAACTTGCCGGCGCGGAAATCGGCGATCGCTTCGTGGATCTGTTCCGGCGTATTCATTACGAACGGGCCGTAGCGCGCGACGGGTTCGTTGAGCGGCTGACCGGCCACCAAAAGCACGCGGGCCGGGCTTTCGCGGCCTGCAATGCGTACGCTGCTGCCCTTGGACAGCGCCGCCAGCTCACTGCGGGAAAGCTTCTCACCCGCCACCTGGGCATCGGTTCCATCGAACACGTAGGCAAAAGCGTGGTGGCCTTCCGGCAGCGGGATTTCGATGCTGGCGCCGGGTTCCACCGCGATGTCCAGGTAGACCGGCGCAGTGACAATCCCTGACACCGGACCGGTAGCGTCACCCAGACTGCCGGCAATGACCTTCACCGTCACCCCATCGGCCGGGTGAACCACAGGGATCCGGTCCGGGCCAATGTCCTGATAGCGCGGCGCGGTCATCTTGTCCTTGGACGGCAGGTTTACCCACAGCTGGAAGCCCCACATCAGGCCGTTTTCCTGTTGTGGCATTTCCGAATGCAGGATGCCGCGCCCGGCGGTCATCCATTGCACGCTGCCGGGCGTCAGATCGCCGCGGTTGCCGTGGTTGTCACCGTGCTGCATGTGGCCGGCCAGCATGTAGGTAACGGTCTCGAAGCCGCGATGCGGATGCTCCGGAAAACCGGCGATGTAATCACCCGCCTGGTCGGAACGGAATTCGTCCAGCAACAGGAAGGGATCAAGCATATCCAGGCCGGGCTGGCCGATGATGCGCTTGAGTTTCACCCCCGCACCGTCGGAGGTGTCAGTGCCGCGGATGCGGCGGCGGATGCTGCGCTCTGTCATGGCTTGGCTCCTGAGAGAAGGATCTGGAGCACATGATGGTTGTGTTGTGGTCTGTACCCAAGATGCGTGAGGTGAACGGATTGTTTCTCGATCACGATGACGCGCAATTGAGCGAAAGCGAATGGGGAGCGCGCGAAAAACGCGCCTCCCATCAATGCACCCAATGCCCGCTGCGATGACGCGGCGGCGGGGTCTGTTCCTGTTTCGACTGGTTGGTGTGATTGAGTGCGTCGAGTTCTGCTTCCGTCGCAGGGTTTCCGGACCAGTAATGGTTGACGGCGGCGAGTACGGCCGGAAGCTGCGCCAGGCAGTCGTCATACTCCTCGTCATTGAGCTTTTCGAATTCGGTTTCGGCGCTGAGGATGCCTTCGTCCACCGCCAGGGCCATCACCGGGCCGAGCACTTCCATCAGGGACGGATCGTCGGCGAGGCGTTTTTCCCACAGACCCGCGCGCAGGTCGATGCCGCGGCTGAAGCCTTCGCACCAGCCGGCAGCGGAAAGCGCCGGGCCGCTTTCGGTTTCCACCTCACCGAGGATGGGCTCGTAGGCGTCAACATCCAGCTCGGCGCTGATCGAATCGTTGAGCTTGGCCAGGAGCGCCAACACGCGGTTGCCTTCATCTTCGTCGGCAAAGGGCTCGTGCAGTACTTCGGGCAGCCATTCTTCGGGCAATACCCGTATGGGGCCGACAGCGATCGCGCTGAGCAAGCCGTGCACGCCGTCGAGCAGCAGGTGGCCATCCTGCGCGTGGGCGCGCAGATAGTTATCGAGTTCGTCGAGTTCGCTGTCATCCAGCGAACTGGGCCAATCTGCCTTGTTGGTGGTCGTCGTCATCAGATATCCAGGTCCACTGTGACCGGGGTGTGGTCGGAAGGCCGTTCCCAGCGCCGCGGTTCGCGATCGATGGCGGCGGCCTTGGCCGACGATTTCAGGGCATCGCCGAGCAGGATCAAGTCGATGCGCAAACCCATGTTGCGCCGGAAAGCACCCTGTCGGTAGTCCCACCAACTGTAGTGCCCACCTTCCTGTTCAAAAAGCCGGAAGCTGTCGTGCAGGCCCAGATCCGTGATGGCTTTCAAGGCCGCGCGCTCGGGCGGGGAACAGAGCACATCCTCGCCCCAGGCCACCGGGTCGTACAGGTCACGATCATCCGGAGCGATGTTGAAGTCGCCCAGCACCACCAGTTTGGGATGCCGCTGGATCTCCTGCGCCAGGAAGGCGTGAACGCGCTCCAGCCAGTGCAGCTTGTAGGCGTATTTCTCGTCGCCCACCGCCTTGCCGTTAACGACGTACAAATCCACCACACGCACGCCGCCGACCGTGGCGGCAAGGATGCGCCGCTGCGGGTCGTCCAGCCCGGGGATGTCGGTGATGACGTCCTCAAACACGAGGCCCATGTCGTTGCGCGCCAGGATGGCCACGCCGTTGTAGGTTTTCTGGCCAGCATAGATAGCCTGGTAACCCGCGGCAGCCAGCTCATCCACCGGAAATTTCGCGTCTTCCAGCTTGGTTTCCTGCAACGCCACCACGTCTGGCCGCGCGTCCGAGAGCCATTGGGTGAGGTGCGGGATGCGCACGTTAAGCGAGTTGACGTTCCATGAAGCAATTCTCATGGGCCAATTGTAAGGGATGCAGATGACGGCGACCGGACTGTGCCACCGGTCATGCTTGACTGCGCCCCATGTGTATTGTTGTATTAATACACATGGATGCCTCGTTACTGACCATACAACCCAACGCACCTGAACCGATCTATCGCCAGATCGTCGAGCAGTTGCGCCGCCTCATCGCCAGCGGCCAGCTGACCGCGGGCGAGCTGCTGCCTTCGGTCCGCGATGTGGCCGGTTTCCATGCCGTTAATCCGATGACCGTATCGCGCGCCTACGGCATCGCCGAAGCCGAGGGCCTGCTTGAACGCCTGCGCGGCAAAGGCATGGCCGTAGCCGCCACGCGCAAGGCAGTGCAAAGCGAAAGCCAGCGCATGGCGCTGCTGGAAGCACAACTGCAGGAACTGGCGCGTCACGCCAATGAACTGGAACTGCCCGCCGAGCCCGTATTGCGCCGGCTGGCCAAATTGCTGGGGGACTGACATGAACGCTGTTCGACAGGACGTTGTTAAGGCACCGGTTTTGCCACTGATCACCCAGGGCCTAGTGCACTGCTATGAGGGCCGCAACGTGCTTACCGGTGTGGATCTTGCGTTGACATCGGGCAGCGTGCTCGGTTTGATCGGACGCAATGGTGCCGGCAAATCCACACTGATTCGCGCCATGCTGGGATTGCTTGAACCGTTGTCGGGTTCATCATTCGTCTTTGGCGAGTCCGCGCTGAAGCTCAGCGACGACGCGAAGTCACGTATCGCGTACGTGCCGCAACAACCCGAAGCGCTGGGATGGCTGACGGCTGAGCAGATGCTGGACTTCGTCGGCCGTTTTTATCCGCACTGGGACGCAGGATTCGCAAAGAAGATGCTGCAACGCTGGGATATCCAGCCCAACCGCCTGCTGGCCAAGTTGTCACCGGGCGAGCGCCAGCGCGTAGATTTGATTCGCGCACTCGCCTCGCAGCCCGAATTGCTGGTGTTGGATGAACCTGCAGCCGCGCTCGATCCCGTTGCACGCCGCGAATTGCTACGCGAACTCGCGCTACGTGCCGGCGAATCGGGCACGACGGTACTGTTTTCCACTCACATCGTTTCCGATCTGGAGCGCGTTGCCTCGGAAGTGGCGTTTCTACACGAAGGCAAAGTGCTGCTGCATTGTGGCGTGGACGACACGAAAGAACGCTACGGGCGCTTATGGCTGCCAGCGAAAATGACGGCGGCCGCGCCAGCGCAAAGCTTGAGCCGGCGCCGCCATGACGATGGCAGCCTGAGCCTGGTTGTCGCGCGCGATGAACAAGGGCATTGGCCGGAGGCGTCCACGCTGCTTGGCGCACGCATCGATGTGCTCGGCCTGGAAGATCTGTTCGTGGAGATTGCCGAATGAATATGGCAACGGTGCTGAAGATGCCTCTGCGTGCAACTTCCGCTGGCTCGCGTTGTGCCATGGTGGTTGTCATGGTGCTGTTATTGGCGCTGGCAACCGCTTTGCAACGTTATCAGCCAGGGGCTCCCCCTGTTTGGGTTCCATCGCTTTTTTCAGCGTTCGGCCAGTATCTGATTGGCATCGGCTTTCTAGCGCCTTGTTTGCTGCTGGCGATCGATGCAAAGCAATTGCGCTTGCCCAAAGTTCAATACGCGATCGTTCTTGGGATGCTGTTTTATTCGGTGCTGTTGATCGCCATCCCTTCCATGATCTTGTGTATCGCAGGCGGTCCGCCTTCGATAGTGGTCGCATTTCAGGTGCTATGTCTGGTCATAGGCGTTGCCGGCGGTGTTTTACCAAGGGCTTTCATCATCACCACCATGCTGATGCCTTCCCTTTTCATCTCCGTGCTGCCCCGTTTTCACCACCCTGTATCGCTGGTTGTCACTCACCTGTGGGTGGCCGCGGCGGTGCTTGTAGTCGCCATCGCCGTTGCATGGTGGTATCAGCTGCGCAGAGCCAATCCCTATCGGTTGAACTTTGGTACCCCTCTGGTGGTGCGGACTCAACGCATGGCCCGATATGGCGGAGCTGGCTGGAGGATTTGGGATCGGAGTGCTGAAAATGACGAGCGTGGCACCTCCCAGCCTGCATGGAAGCGAGCCGTCGCCGATGTGCGTGGCAGCGGGCCCCAGTATCCGCGGCACAGCCTGCGCATTTTGTTGGGCGGGTGGCTGGTGCCAAAGACCCGGCATCACGCGCTTTGGCTATGCATGCTTGTGACGCTGCCGATAACGGTGTTCTTTGTTCTTTTGTACCTGTTGTTTCCGGAGCAGTTGCTGGATCTATGGCGCGCATTTCCGTTTTATGGCATCGCTTGGCTGTTCAGCTTAACTAGCCTGTTTCTCGGTCTTTTCGCCGCCACCCTGATGCAACAGCGCTGGCTAAAGGCCAATGCCGAACTTTCCATCCTGGCGCTTCTGCCTGGACTGGGTCGTGGCCCGACGCTGATCAAAAATCTGCTGCAGGCGAGTCTGTTGCCTACGCTGTGTTTGCAGTTGCTTCTTGCGGTGGTGTTGTGCATTGCCGCTGTTCTACGTCATCCGAACATCAGCGATGGGTTGTCGGCGATACTTGAGCAAATCACAGCGCTCGCATTCGCTCCGGCCTTTGCGCTCGCCACACTTGGAGGCCGCGCTTTGCCTGGTTGGGTAACCGGCCCGGCGGCCGGTACGACCTTTGTCCTGCTGGGCATCGGCACCGGGGTCAGTGCCGGGGTCGATGCTTCCCAAGTTGTTGATTACTCCATCGCCGCATTCGTGCTCGCTGGCCGGCTGATGGTGCTGGCGTTCCTCTGCTGGCTGGGCCATCGAGGCTGGCGCGGCTTAGTGCGCCGTCCGCATCCCTTCCTGCCTGCTTAGAGGGTGCCGCGGGTGCCATCCTGCACATGAGCAGCGCTTGCCGGGCCTGCTAGCGTGAGTGCCTTCCTGTGTTCGCGGATCGTCGCCATGTTCAAACCAACCCGCCTCTTTCTGCCCTTGTTAGCCGCCCTGCTCGCTCCTGCCGCCATGGCCGATACGCACAGCGGCGCGACCGATCCGCGTATCGAGTCCCTGCTTACCCAGCTGGGCAAGGTCCGCAACATCAGTGAAGTCGCCGTGTCTCCGGATGGCCAACAGCTGGCTTGGGTGGTGGACACGAATGGCAAAACCGGCATTGTGCTGGCCGATGCCCATGGTCAGCACGCGCACAATGTCGGTCTGGCAGCCAAGCCGGGCGTATGCAGCGAATACGGAATGGCCTGGGCGCCCGATTCACAGCATCTGGCTTTTCTTTCCACCTGCGCTGGCGCCACCGGCACGATGGGCAGCAAGCAGCCCGATATCTATGTGCTCGACACGCAATCGCAGAGCAAGCCGACGCGTCTGTCGAACCTTCATGGTTATGTGGATGCGCTGAGCTGGGCACCGGACGGCAAGTCGTTGGGCTTCTTGTATGTCGAAGGCGCCACTCGCCGCGCCAGCGCATTGGCCGCAGCCAAACCCGCCTTAGGCGAAATTGGAGTCGAAGGCATCGAAGTGCAACGCATCGCTACCCTGCCTGCACAAGGTGGTGCGCTGCAGTTGCTGACCCCAGCGGACACTTATGTGTACGAGTTCAGCTGGGCACCGGACAGCCAGCGCGTGGCTTACGTCGCCGCACCGCCGCCGGGCGACAATAACTGGTGGGTCGGGCAACTTTACGTGCAAGCTGCCACGTCGGGTGCAACGCGCACAGCGCTGGTTGATCCTCATACGGTCAGCGGCTCCTTGCATGGCTTGCAGATCGCATTGCCGCGCTGGTCGCCGGATGGATCGCGCATCGCTTTCATCGGTGGCCTGATGAGCGACCAGGGCGCTACCGGCGGCGACCTCTACAGTGTTTCGGCGCACGGCGGCGCACCGGTCGACCTCACACCCGGTATTCATGTGACGCCGGCCTGGTTCAGCTGGAGCTCACCGCAATCCATGCTGGTGAGTCAGGTGAACAACGGGCACGCGCAAGTCGCGGAATACACCGTCCAGGCAGATCAGGCACAGCAGCAACGCGTACTGTTCACTGCGCCGGGTTATATCGGCGATGGAACGGCGGAGCTTTCGCTTTCTTTGTCGGCTGATCATCACTACATCGCCTTCGCGCAATCGTCGTTCGACGTGGCACCTGAAGTCTATGCCGGTGCTGTCGGTGATCAGGCACCGTCTGCCGTGACGTCCATCAACGCCGGGCTGAAGCCGAGCTGGGGCAAGGCGCAATCGGTGGAATGGGATAACGAAGGTTTCCATGTCCAGGGTTGGCTGCTCTATCCGGCCAATTACGATCCGACCAAGCGCTATCCGATGATCGTCAATATTCACGGCGGTCCATCGTCAGCGGTGATGCCGCATTGGCCGTCCGTGGGCTACGGTGCTGCGCCGTTCTCCGCGCTCGGCTATTTCGTATTCATGACCAATCCGCGCGGCAGCTTCGGTGAAGGCGAGACGTTCGTACAGGCCAACCGCAAAGATTTCGGCTACGGCGACCTGCGCGATACGTTGACCGGCGTGGATGCAGTGGAGAAGTTGGTGCCGGTGGACGATCACCGCCTGGGCCTGACCGGCTGGAGCTATGGCGGTTTCATGAGCATGTTCGTACCGACACAGACCCAGCGCTTCCGCGCCGTGGTGGCGGGTGCCGGCATCGCGAACTGGCAGAGCTATTACGGACAGAACCTGATCGATCAATGGATGATTCCGTTCTTCGGCGCTTCGGTGTACGACGATCCCGCGGTTTATGCGAAGAGCTCGGCGATCAACTTCATCAAGAAGGTGAAAACGCCGACGTTGATCGTGGTCGGTGAGCGCGATGCGGAATGTCCGGCACCGCAGTCGTTCGAGTACTGGCATGCGCTGCGCGCACTTGGCGTGCCGACTTCGCTGGTGGTGTATCCAAATGAAGGACACCACTTCTACAACCCAGTCAATCAACGCGATGTGCTGCAACGCGCGTTGAATTGGTTTGAGAAGTATCTGCCGCCGCAGTAATCAGGTCTTTCGATCTGAAACTCCCTCTCCTGCCAAGCAGGGGAGGGAGTCGTAAGCGCAAGAATCGCAAGATTTAGAACAACTCGCCTTGGGGCGATGGTTTTCGCGGTGGAATAAAACGCGACGTATCCAATTGCAACGTTCGCGCACGACCAAAGTTGTGACGTCGACAGGCAATCTCAAAACGCCGCCGCAACAATTCCGCGAACACACCCTGGCCACGCATCCGCGTAGCGAAGTTGCTGTCGTAATCGCGTCCGCTGTTCATTTGCTGGACCAGGCTCATCACATGCGCTGCACGCTGCGGCGCATGCAATTCAAGCCACTCCCGAAATAGCGCCTTCAATTCGTAGGGCAAGCGCAACACGGTGTACCCCGCGCAGGATGCGCCAGCCTCAGCGGCTTGCTCCATCACCGCTTCCATATCGCGGTCATTCAAAGCGGGAATGATCGGCGCAACCAGCACACCCACCGGCACGCCGGCTTCGGCCAATGTCTTGATCGCCTTGATACGCCGATGGGGTGCACTCGCACGCGGTTCAAGCTTTGCGGCGAGATGGTTATCCAGTGAATTGACCGATATCAGCACCTGCACCAGGTGTTGGCGCGCCATCGGAACCAGGATGTCCAGATCACGTTCGACCATCGCGTTCTTGGTAACGATGGTGCAAGGGTGATGGCATTCGGCCAGCACTTCCAATGCTGCGCGGGTCAGGCGCCAACGTTTTTCGATCGGCTGATAGGGATCGGTATTGCTGCCAATGTTGATCGGATTGGCGCGATAACCTGGTTTTGCCAAGTCTGCCCGCAGCACTTCGGCGAGATTGCTCTTCGCGCGCAATTTGGTTTCGAAATCGAGACCGGGCGATAGATTGAGATAACTATGGCTCGGCCGAGCGAAGCAGTAGATGCACCCATGCTCACATCCGCGATACGGATTCATCGCTTGCGTGAAATGGATATCCGGCGAATCGTTGTGAGTAATGACGCTGCGTGCGCGTTCTTCCGTTACTTCCGTGCTGGGCCGCAGTTGCTCTTCATCGAGCATGGCATGCTGCCAGCCATCGTCCTCCGTGTGATGGCGGATGGTTTCGAAGCGCCCTTCCGGATTGGAAGCCGCACCACGTCCCTTGAATGCGTGAGGAAGATCAGCCATGCCATCATGATGCGCGCAGGCGATCTCAATCGGCGCGACACTCGCGCTTACATCGCATCACGCAACTGTTGTCCAAGCCACGTCGCCATGGTGGCCAGCGGATAATTCTGTTCGAGCTGGCGATGCATCTCGTCGAAGACCGGCGGCGAGATGGTCCATCCCAGTGGCAGCGGATAATTGCCGGGACAAAGGCGCATATGCCACAGGATGTCGCCGTTGCCTGGATCAGCTGGCTGAATAGCCAGCGAAGACAGCAATTCGGCGCGAGCGTATTCACCGCGCGCATCGCGCGTATCGAGCAGCGCAACGATCGGCGCCGTCGCCTCACCGTAGCTCGCCTGCTCGGTGGGACTTGGCACGCGCGGACAGGCGGCGGAATAAAGCGGCAACGGCTGAGTGGGATCGTGCGCATCGACAAAGTCGTGCAAGCTCGGATCGTTGCTGATGTGCAGCACGATGATCTGCAACGGTTGTTGCTGCTTCGCTGCAATGATGCGCAAGCGCTGGATGATTTCGCGCAAAGTGGTGGTGCCGGAGTTTTCAAAATAGCCGCCATCAACCAGCTGGAATCCGGCCGGCGTCGGCAGCGGTTGGCCGGGCGCAGCGGCAGTTTGCAGGGTGCCTGCAGGACTCAGATAGGTGAAGCGCGCGCTATTGAGTACCACTTCGCTGAGCGGCACGCGCGGATCGAGCCAGCGTGAGCCGTCGTACGCCGTGGTCCAGGGGCTTTTCGTGAAGGGACGGAACGGATCCTGCACAAAACGCCATCCCTGTCCGACCGTAGTGCTGTTGAGGAATAGCGCGGGACTGGTGGTTGCTACGCTGCCATCGGTGTGTTGATAAAGGGCGGAAAACGGTCGCGCAAAAACATCTATGTTCTGTTCCTGCGCGGCTTGTTCCAATGCCCGGGTCAACGCACGTCCGCGGTCGTCGAACAAGGCACCTGGCAACCAGCGCTGGGTGAAATCGACAAACCACGCATTGGCCATCACAGGCGCCAGAAAGTCGTGGTTTAGCATATGCTCGGTGCGCTTCTGCGCGAGTTCGCCTGTCGCGGGTGTCACTTGCAGTGCCGCGACATAGGCAGCGAGGCCAAGGCTGCCGCCCGATACGCCGCTACCTGCGAACAAGTAGCGCTCGAACATGGGCTCGCCGCCATTGGGAGGCAATGCCTGATCGACCAATGCGGTGAAACGGCTCAACACCATCGCGGTCCACGCAGCGCTACGCAGACCGCCGCCTTCGCTCGACACCATGATCACCGGGCACGCGCGTTGCGGCATGCAGCGGCTTTGCAGCCATGCACGCGCATAGCTTTCAAAGGTCGGTCGGTTATCTGCCGGTGGCGGCGCCGGGCGCTGATGTGTGCTCATCAACGGATACTGGCGAACGCGATGGTTGTCATTCAGATGCATCGCGTGCAGGCTGGTTGCCATCAATGCCAGCAGACTGAGCAGGGGCACACCGCGGCGATCCGCGAGCATGCACAGGAATCCTCCGCTCATACAGAAGAAGCTGCCGGCGATCAGCAGCACCGCCAGCGATCCCATACCGTCGAACTGGCGCGGCTGTATCACCACCAGCACCATCAGCAGGACGTTCAAGATCAGGGTGGCGAGGAAGATGCTTAGCGGCAGCATGCCCAGCGCGGCCATCGTGGCGACGCGCTTTTCCGGTATGGGATGCCCGGCTCGCCATTGCAGAAGCCAGCGGCGCCCGATGAAGATCATGAACATGACAGCCGCTTCGGCCAGCAACCCTGTCACACGCAAATCGCGCCGATGGCATTGTTCGGGCGTGTTGCAGGTGGGATGCGGTGTCTCTCGCAGCGCCATCAGGTAACCGAACAGCACGAGCAAAGGTACGAGGGTGCCCAGGATCAGGGGAATCCATCGGCGCAGGGATTCGGCCCGGATGTCCTGCAGGGACGGCCAGCGTGGGTAGATCAGGCGGTAGGCATAGTGGGCGGTGTACCAAACGGCCGCGCCCGCGATGGCGCTGGTGGTCAGCAGCGAGATGTATCTGGCACTGCTGGGATCGGCCCACATGGCAATCAGGAACAGCTCGTTGGCCTGGTCAACGTTGCTCACCACGATCGTCGCAAAGGCAAGGACTAGCAACGAGACGCGGATCGGCTTGCAATGATCCAGCCCGATGGCGAACCAGTCGAAGAAATCCAGAAGCGTGAACCGCAAGCGCGCTGCTTTCGCGGCGGACGGATCCTGGTCTGCCATCGTTCCACTTCCCCGCATGGCTTGATTGGTCACTCATCTTAGGGCAAGCGCGCGCTGGGCTGGCGATGGCGTCGCATTTCTGCGGCGGGGCCCGCCTTATCATGGATACATAGCGCCCGGAATGAGGAGGACTGTCATGCGCTGGTTATTGCTTGCTGCAACGCTGTTGTCATGGTTTTTGTGCAGCACACGGCATAGCCCCGGCGCGATGGCATGGTGGCTGGTGCTGGGTCTTGCAGGCGCCATCGCGACAACCTTGGCGTTTGTGCAAGCACGCATCGAGGCTAACGCGCGGCCGGAGCCTTCCATCGAGCTGATGCGCAAACCGCAACGCCAACGACCTCCACAAGGGTGAATGCTGCACTGCAGCTTTGGCGGTTTAGCCGCCTGAACGCTACACTCGGACGATTGATGCCGCAGCCTGTCATGCGGTGTTCCATCGAGTGCGCTCCCGGTTGAGCGGCGAGCAGGAGGCAACTATGTCCAAGGTCTATCCGGTCGATCCCGCATTCGCCGCCAAGGCGCGTCTACGTAAGGCTGACTATGAGCGGCTGTATGCCGAGTCGGTCGAGGATCCTGAAGGTTTCTGGGGCCGCATCGGCGAACGCTTGGAATGGTCGAAAGCGCCGACGCGCATTCGCGACGTTTCTTTTGATCCGCACAACTTGCACATCCGCTGGTACGACGATGGCCTGCTGAATGTCTCGGCCAACTGTCTGGATCGCCATCTGGCCACGCGCGGGGACAAGACGGCGATCATCTTCGAAGGCGATGATCCGAACGAATCGCGCCGCATCAGTTACCGCGAGTTGCACGCCGAAGTGTGCAAGTTCGCCAACACGCTCAAGCACCTGGGTGTCAGCAAGGGCGATCGCGTGGCAATCTATATGCCGATGGTTCCCGAGGCTGCCGTGGCCATGCTGGCTTGCGCACGCATCGGCGCCATTCATTCGGTGGTGTTTGGCGGGTTTTCGCCGGACTCGCTCGCCGGCCGCATCGCCGATTCCACGGCCAAGGTGGTGGTGACCGCCGATGAAGGCGTCCGCGGTGGCAAGAAGATCCCGCTCAAGGCAAATGTGGATGCGGCGCTGGAACGGCCGGGTACGAACAGTGTCGAGACAGTCATCGTGGTGCGGCGCACTGGATCGGCGGTGCCGATGCAGTCGCCTCGCGACCGCTATTACCACGTGCTGATGGAAGGGCAATCCGCCGATTGTCCGGCCGAACCGGTGGAAGCGGAGCATCCGCTTTTCATCCTGTATACCTCTGGCTCCACCGGCAAGCCAAAGGGCGTGTTGCACACCTCTGGCGGCTATCTGGTGTATGCCAGTTTCACGCACGAATTGGTCTTCGATTTGCGCGAGGACGATGTGTATTGGTGCACCGCCGACGTCGGCTGGGTGACCGGCCACAGTTATGTCGTCTACGGTCCGCTGGCCAACGGCGCGACGACGGTGATGTTCGACGGTGTGCCGAACTATCCGGACTTCAGCCGTTTCTGGCAAGTGGTGGACAAGCACAAGGTCAGCCTGTTCTACACCGCACCGACAGCCATCCGCGCGCTGATGCGCGAAGGTGAGGGGCCGGTGAAGAAATGCTCGCGTGCCAGCCTGCGCCTGCTCGGTTCGGTCGGCGAGCCCATTAATCCGGAAGCCTGGGAGTGGTATCACCGTGTGATCGGTGACGAGCGTTGCCCCATCGTCGACACTTGGTGGCAGACCGAAACCGGCGGCATCCTGATCACGCCACTGGCCGGCGCTATCGACACCAAGCCAGGCTCGGCGACTTTGCCGTTCTTTGGCGTCAAGCCCGCTGTAGTCGATGCAGGCGGATCAGTGCTGGAAGGCGCCTGTGAAGGCAATTTGCTGATCACTGATTCCTGGCCCGGCCAGATGCGCACGGTGTACGGCGACCATGAGCGCTTCATCGATACCTATTTCAAGGCGTATCCGGGCAATTATTTCACCGGCGACGGCGTGCGTCGCGATGAAGACGGTTATTACTGGATCACCGGCCGCGTCGATGACGTGATCAACGTGTCAGGTCACCGCATTGGTACGGCGGAAGTGGAAAGCGCACTGGTCTCTCACCCCAAGGTGGCCGAGGCAGCGGTGGTCGGTTGTCCGCACGAGATCAAGGGCCAGGGCATCTATGCGTACGTGACGTTGGTGGCCGGCGAGCAGGGCAGCGATGAGTTGCGCAAGGAATTGGTCGCCTGGGTTCGCAAGGAGATCGGCCCCATCGCCACGCCGGACTATCTGCAGTGGGCGCCTAGCCTGCCGAAGACGCGCTCGGGCAAGATCATGCGCCGCATCCTGCGCAAGATCGGTGAGAACCAGCCCGATCAGCTCGGTGATATTTCCACGCTGGCCGACCCGAGCGTGGTGAAGAGTCTGGTCGACGAGCGCCTGATTCGATAACTCCGTCTGTCCGGATCGCCGCTTGTATCATGCGGCGGCGATCCGGCAGCATGAGGCATGCGCACCACACTCGGTCAGGATGTCGCCGGCATTGCTTCCGGCCTCGATAACCGTGCTATCCATGTCTGGTTACTCGACTATCAGAGGTCGCTGCGACGCGAGCCACTGTGCGCCTTGCTCGGCGTCTATCTCGGCGTACCGGCTGCAGACGTTGTGCTGAGGGAGGGCGAGTACGGGCGCCCCGAATTGATTCAGCCCTGGCGCGACGCACTGCAATTCAACTGGTCTCATAGCGGAGATAAGGCCATCATTGCCGTGGCACGCGACGTGATTCCCGGCATCGACATCGAGCGCACGCGGCCACGCCCCAAGGTGATGGAACTGGCGGAGCGTTTTTTCCATCCGGCAGAAGCAGCGGCGCTGAACGTTCTGGATCACGACCAGCGTGAAGAGGACTTCCTACGGCTTTGGACCAGCAAGGAGGCGGTGCTCAAGGCGCTGGGCCGAGGCTTGGCGTTCGGTCTGGATCGCCTCCATGTGGCGCTGAAGCACGAAGGTGCAGCACTGCGTTGGCTCGATGGCGAGGATGCCTCGTCGTGGCAACTGCATGCGCTGGCTGTCGGTGGCGATTACCGTGCGAGCCTGGCCTGGCGGGGTCCGCCTCGGGCGATCGACATCTGGACACTTGCCGACGACAGCTGAAGGGCGCACTGTGTTCGGCCCGACATATGCTTTTCGATCCATGACTCTGCTTAGCGTCAACCTCAACAAGATCGCGGTCTTGCGCAATTCGCGCGGCGGCAACGAACCCGATATCTCGCGAGCTGCGGCGACCTGTATTGAAGCGGGCTGTGGTGGTATCACGGTGCATCCACGGCCGGACCAGCGCCACATTCGTCCCGACGACGTTCGCACCCTGGCGGCGTTGCTGCGTGGGCGTGTCGAATACAACATCGAAGGCAATCCATTCGCGGCACCGCGAGGGGACTATCCGGGCCTGATTGCTTTGGCTCGTGAAGTCCGTCCGACGCAGGTGACGTTAGTGCCTGACAGTGACGGACAGATCACATCCGATCATGGGTTCGATCTGGCCAACGATACAGAAAAGCTGCGTCCGCTGGTTGCTGAATTACGGGAATTGGGTTGTCGCGTCAGCTTGTTTGTGGATCCAGGTGCCCAAGGTTTCGAGCACGCCGTTGCCATGGGCGCCCAGCGTATCGAGATCTACACGGGCCCCTATGCCGAAGCCTTTGAGGATGGCAATGCTGGCGAGCAGCTGGCTCTTTGCGTGGAGACCGCGAGGCGCGCGCAACAGGCCGGTTTGGCGGTGAACGCCGGACACGATCTGAGCCAAGCCAATCTTGGTACCTTGCGCGTGGCCATTCCCGGTCTTGCGGAAGTCTCGATCGGCCACGCATTGATCGGCGAAGCCTTGTACGAAGGCATGGCCAATACCGTGCGCCATTATCTGCAGATCTTGCGTTAAACATTTGGCCGTCCATACGGCTGTTCCCGCAAACAAAAACCCCCGCTTTCGCGGGGGTTTTTGCGGGTAACGCCTGACAACGATTGAACTGCTCCGATTCAACCGCTGTGATGACTACTTACTGCCCACTACTGTCGGTGAAGCCGATCTTGTTCAGACCATAGCCCTTCGCGTCAGCAAGCACGCGAGCTACGACCTGGTAAGGCACCGTATCTGCAGCATCGATCTGCACTTCCGGCTGGTCCGCTTCACTCTTGGTTGCGATAACCGCAATCTGCGTCTTCAACTGCGACTCGTCCACCGGAGTATCGTTCCAATAGAACGCACCTGACGGATCGATCTTCAAGTGAATCGGCTCGGGCGGATTGCTCGGCGGGATCACGTTCGGATTCGGCTGCGGCAAGTCGATCTTGATCTTATGGGTCATGATCGGTGCCGTGATCATGAAGATGATCAGCAGCACCAACATCACGTCAACCAGCGGCGTGACGTTGATTTCCGACATCGGGCCTTTGCCACTTCCACTACTAAATGCCATGGCCCGTCACTCCTTACCGGTCGTCATGAAGCCGACGTGCACCATGCCCGAATCCTTGGCTTCGCCGAGGATCTTGCGGACGACCTTGAACTCGGTGTCCTTGGCTGCACGAATCTGCACTTCAGGCTGCGGCGACATCTGCGCAGCCACCGCGAACTTCTGCTTCAACTCAACGTCGGAAATCGCGACCTGGCTGTCGTTGAAATACATGCTGCCATCAGCCTTGACGGCCAAATCGATCGGTTCGGTCTTCGGGGCTTCATCCTGGGTCTTAGGATTCGCCTTCGGCAGATCTACCGTGATCCGGTGCGACATCAGCGGTGCTGTGATCATGAAGATGATCAGCAGCACCAGCATCACGTCAACCAGCGGCGTGACGTTGATTTCCGACATCGGCGAGCCGGAATCGTTTCCTCCGGTACTCATCGCCATGGGTCAATCCTCACTTCTGAGTCGAAGAGACGCCTTCGACGCGTGCGCCGGTGGCGAAGAAATCGTGCAGGTCATGCGCGAATTCGTCGAAACGGGCGTAGGTCAGGCGGTTCGAGCGGGTGAAGAAGTTGAAGGCGAGCACGGCCGGGATAGCGGTGAACAGACCGAAAGCGGTCATGATCAGAGCTTCACCCACCGGACCTGCCACAGCTTCCATCGAAGCATTGCCGGTAGCGGCGATGCGGATCAGGGCGCCGTAGATGCCCCAAACCGTACCGAGCAGACCGACGAACGGAGCGGACGAACCGACCGTGGCGAGCAAGGTCATGCCGCCTTCCATACGCAGGCTCTCGCGAGCAACAGCCTGGCGCAGGGCGCGGTCGACGAATTCCGAGCGGCTCAGCGACTCGGCAAGCTTGCCACCGCTGGCCGAAGCCTGCTGGTGGTGAGCCACTGCAGAAGCGGCATCCAGAGCGATCTTCGAGAAGGGTTCGCCCTTGGGCTGGGCTTCCAGCTCGCGGATGGCATCTTGCGTGGAGTTGTTCGACCAGAAGCCGTTGATCACGGTCTCTGCGCGACTACGAACCATCGAGTTGCGGATGGCGTTGGCAATGATGAAGTACCAGGAGGAGAACGACATCACGACCAGGACGACGAACACCGTCCAGCCCAGGAAGTCGAAGTGGTGAATGAGGTCACCGAAGCCCATCTGTTGCATAGCTTGGGCGTTGGCGTTGCCACCCAGAGCCGGAGCGGCGGCATCGGAAGCAGGAGTCTGTTGGAACATAAACGCTACCCTTGGAAGTCAGGCGTGAACTGTAACTGTAATAGGTATTACAGCTGATTGAGATTGAAATTGACGGGTACGCGCACGTATCCCTCAACCTTTTTACCGTTTTTGATTTCTGGATTGAAACGCCATTTCTGGGCCGCTTCAATCGCCGCACGGTCGAGCTCGCGGAAGCCGCTGGACTGGTCGACCTTGATGTCCTTAGGCGTTCCATCTTCAGCCACCAGGATCAACAACGTCACCGTGCCTTCATGCCGTTGGCGAATAGCCTGCGGCGGATACTTCGGCTGGAGTCGGCTGTTGTACGTGATGTCCTGACCGGCCTGGATATCCGCAGGCGGCGCCGGCGGTGCCGGTGGCGCTGGCGGTGGCGACGGTTGCGGATTGGTCGACGCTTCTTCCACAGCCGGCGGCGGTGCCGGCGGAGGCGGAGTCGGCGGCGGAACCACCTGCTTGATGATCTTCGGCGGCGGCTGCTTCGGCGGCTCCGGCGGCGGGGGCGGCGGCGGAGGCGGCGGGGGCGGCGGCTCGATGAAGTTCACCTGCACGATCTTTTCTTTCTGAACTTCTGCCGATTTCGGGGGGGCCATCGGCGCGATCAGTATCAGGAAAGCAAACGCATGCAGCGCGATGGCTACCGCCAGCGCCCATGTGCGCCCCCAACTGAACGGCTTGACGCCGGTATCTTCGTTACTTGAGGCCATCTGTCGCTTTCAATCAGGAGCTAGTCAATCGGAATGACGTGGTCGCAGCGTCTATCGGCAAAGCCGTTCCCAAGAGGGTGACATTTGCCACTGGACAATGCGGGAAAAGTCCAACGGTACAACAGCACATGGCGTTTGTATAGCTTTCGTGTAGGCGGGAGATGGCAATCGAATGGACGTCCATCTGGCCAACGGAAAACAAACGCCAGAGCTTAGAGATTAATTGCCAATGTTGGCGTCCTTGAGCCACTTCTTGGCTTGAGCGGCCGTCTCCGGGTCCTTTTCCGCTTCCATGACTGCATCGGCCGCAGCTGCCTTGTCCTTGAGCCCAATGTTTGCCTGGGCCAGTGCCATATAAGCCTTGCCCTTGTGCTTCACACCTTTGCTGATGGCTTGCTGCAGCACCGGCTTGGCTTGGCTGAACTCGCTTGCCATCACGTAGGCAACGCCCGCCTTGTAAGCAGACTCGCCATCGCTCGCCGACGGAATGGCCTTCTGATAGGCCGCAGCGGCTTCGGTGTAGTTCTGCCCGATCATGTTGGCGTCGCCGATCAGCGTGTAGTTGTCGGCGGTCGGCTTCACGATGCCCTTGCTCATGCCGTCCTGCAGCGCCTGCACGGCCTTGGACGTATCAGCGGAAGGATCCTGGTTGCTGTCGCTCTGTGCATCATTCATGTAGAGCTTGGCCATCGTGACGTAGTCGTTCTCGGTGAACGGTACTTTGCCTTCGGCCTTGGTTTGTTCCATCAGCTTCAACGCGTCGACGTAGTTCTGCGACTGGATGTCCAGGCTCAACGCATTGTGAAAACTGGTGGGATCGGTCGGCGACGTAGCAACTGCCTGCTTGGCAAGTGCTGCTGCCTTGTCCTTCTGACCGGAATCGCTGTAAGCGAGCATCAACAGCTGATTCCAGCGCGGATCGGCTTTGTCCCCAGCCATCGACTGCGCTTTCTGGATCGCAGTGATCGATTCGGGGTATTTCTGCATGCGGTAATAGGCTTCGCCTTCCAGCGCATAGGATTCGGGCGTTTCCTTTTTGCCTTCTGCGCGCCATTTTTCGACGGTATCGATGGCCGGCTGGTATTGCTGGTTGAGCAGGTAGAACGTGGCCAGTTCGTATTCGATCTGGAAGTACGCGTCGTTGGGCAACACGCCGTTGGCGAGCGCCTTGTTCAATTTGTCGATGCCGGCCGGCAGGTTGTTGCTGGTGGCGTCGATGCGGGCTAGCGCTTGCAGCGCCATGGCCTGCACATATTTGCTTTTGCTGCTGTCGACGAGCGGCTGCAGGATCTGCGTAGCCTTGTCCTTGTCGTTGTTTTGAACGGCATCGATGCCTTCGTTGAGCGCCTTCTGCTCCTTGGCGTCGGTGAGGTCCAGCTTCGGTTCTTTGCGGGTCGCGTTGGGATACAGCGGAGCCGCTTTCTGCTGGTCGCTCGACGACGAGTTGTCGCTCGCTAGCGCCGGAGTGCTTGCCAACATCAACGCAAACGCTGCGCCGGCCAGCATCTTCAGGGAAGCGTGTTTCATGGCGTTCCTCAAAATGAAAGGAGTCGGTATTTCACGCACGAACTGTGCGGGGGATCACTGAGATTAACCCGAGCCGACCATCGATAACAAGTCGCAGTGCGACATCAAAGCCATTTACGAATCAATAACTTATGACATCTTCGCCATACGCGCCCGCATTTTTTGCGCTTGACATTCGTGAATATGGTTTTTTGTTGGTGGCGATGAACACATTCTCCTTTTGCGCATCGCGTTATCGCTAGCTAATGCGTTAGTGCAAGCTCTAAAAAAAAGCGCGGCATGGTGGCCGCGCCTTTGATCTGCATCAGATGTCGAGATTGGCGACTTTCAACGCGTTGGCCTCGATGAAGTCGCGGCGCGGTTCCACCGCTTCGCCCATCAGCATCGAGAACATCTGGTCTGCTGCGATGGCGTCTTCGACGCCTACCTGCAACATGCGGCGCGTTTCGGGATTCACCGTGGTTTCCCACAGCTGCTCCGGATTCATTTCACCCAGGCCCTTGAAGCGTTGGATGGTACGACCCTTCTTCGCTTCATCCAGCAACCAGCTACGCGCATCCGCAAAGCGAAGCACGCCGCGCGAAGCATTGCCACGTCGCGCGATCGCGTCGGGCTGGATCAATCCCGCCAGCTGTTGGCTGATCACGTGAATTGGGCGGAATTCCGAACCATTGAAGAACGGCTGCGGCAGCAACCAGGTGTGGCTGAGGCCGTGCTGATCACGCACAACTTCGACCGCCGCGGGATGCTCGCCATCTGCCGGGCGCAGCGAAAGCCGATAGCGCGGTTTGCCCAGACCACTGGAAGCGAGGTTCTTCGCTACGCCGTCCAGCCAGATTTGCATAGCAGCAGGATCGGTCCAGTGATGCGAATCCAGCGGCGCGTGCTCCAGCATCGCAGTGAGCACGTTGGCATCGAAGCGATGGCCGAGGCGTTCGATCTGATCCAAGGCAACCTGGTAATCACGCAGCAGTTTTTCCAGCGCTTCGCCGCTGATTGGCGGCGCAGCAGGGCTGTAGATCAGCTCTGCGTTGTCGACAGCACTGGAAATCAGATAGGCGTTGAGCGCTGTGTCGTCCTTCAGATACAGCTCCTGCTTGCCCTGCTTGAGTTTGTACAGCGGCGGCAAGCCGATGTAGACGTGGCCGCGCTCGATCAGTTCCGGCATTTGGCGGTAGAAAAACGTCAACAGCAGCGTGCGGATATGCGAGCCGTCTACGTCCGCGTCGGTCATGATGATGATGCGGTGATAGCGCAGCTTTTCGGGGTTGTAATCCTCTTTGCCGATGCCCGTGCCGAGCGCGGTAATCAGGGTGCCGACTTCGGCCGAGGAAAGCATCTTGTCGAAGCGGGCTTTCTCGACGTTGAGGATCTTGCCCTTCAGGGGCAGCACTGCCTGCGTCTTACGGTTGCGGCCCTGCTTGGCCGAACCGCCTGCGGAGTCACCCTCGACCAGGAACAGTTCGCACAGCGACGGATCTTTTTCCTGGCAATCGGCCAACTTGCCCGGCAGGCCAGCGATATCGAGCGCACCCTTGCGGCGAGTCATTTCGCGGGCTTTGCGCGCCGCTTCGCGGGCGCGAGCAGCATCCACCACCTTGCTGGCGATGGCCCTGGCCTCATTCGGATGCTCCAGCAGGAATTCGCCGAGCTTCTCGTAAACCACCTGCTCCACCACCGTCTTCACCTCGGACGAAACCAGCTTGTCCTTGGTCTGGGAGGAGAACTTCGGATCCGGCACCTTCACCGACAGCACAGCAATCATGCCTTCGCGCATGTCGTCGCCGGAAAGCGTGACCTTGGCGGTCTTAGCCAGGCCTTCCTTCTCGATATAGGCCTGGATCGCGCGCGTCAATGCGGCGCGGAAGCCCGTAAGGTGGGTGCCGCCGTCGCGCTGAGGAATGTTGTTGGTGAAGCAGAACATCGTCTCCTGGTAGGAGTCGGTCCACTGCATCGCCAATTCGACGGTAATGCCGTCCTGCACCGAGGCGAGGCTGATCACGTTCGGGTGCAGCGCGGTTTTCAGCTGCGCAAGGTGCTGTACGAAGGAGCGAATACCGCCTTCGTAGGCAAACGTGTCATGACGCCCTTCCCCGCGCTCATCGCGCAGATCGATGGTGACCCCCGAGTTGAGGAAGGCCAGTTCGCGCAGGCGTTTGGCCAGGATGTCGTAGTGAAATTCGATGTGGGTGAAGGTTTGCGGGCTGGGCAGGAAACGCACCGTAGTGCCGCGTCGCTCCGACGGCCCGATCATCTTCACCGGGTAAAGCGGCTCACCCAGCGAGTATTCCTGCTGATATTCGTGCCCATCGCGGTGAATGGTGAGCCACAGATGCTCACTCAACGCGTTGACCACCGACACACCCACGCCGTGCAAACCACCGGAAACCTTGTAGGAGTTCGCATCGAACTTGCCACCGGCATGGAGCACGGTCATGACCACTTCGGCGGTAGAACGCCCCTCTTCCGGGTGCGTATCGACCGGGATGCCGCGGCCATTGTCGACCACGCTGACAGAGCCATTGTCGTGGATGGTCACGATAACGTGATCGCAGTAGCCGGCCAGGGCTTCGTCGATGGAGTTATCCACGACCTCGAACACCATGTGGTGAAGGCCAGTGCCGTCATCGGTATCGCCGATGTACATGCCCGGGCGCTTGCGCACCGCTTCCAGGCCTTTGAGTACCTTGATGCTGTTCGAATCGTAAGATGCGTTCATGCAGTAACCGTGTCCTGACGCCACTTATCCGCCCGGTACGGCGCCACAGGGGCCGGGCTGGATGCAACCTTCCAATTATAGCAGGGGCGCCAACATGCCTTGTTCCACGTGGAACACCTGCTTTGGAGTCCCCTCAAGCGGCCTGGGGATCTCTGTCCCCGTAAGCAAAACCTGCGCTGGAACTTCAGTGAGACTGGCGACCACAGCGGCCTGATGACTGAGATCCAGCTCGGAAGCCAGATCATCCAGACAGATGATGGGCCATTCTCCCCGTCTTTCCGCGTCCAAATGGGCCTGGGCAAGCAGGCAAGCCAGCGCGACCAGCTTTTCCTGACCTCGGGAAAGGTGTTCGCGTTGCGGAGCATGCTCGAAGGATAGCGACCAGTCGGCACGATGGGCCCCTGAGGTGGTGTGACCACGTCCCAGGTCCCGTGAGCGCTGAGCCGCCAAAATCTCGGCCAACGCTTCGCCATCCGGCCAGCCCGAGCGATAACGCAGGTCCAGATTGCCCAACTCAGGCAAAAACAACGCTGCCTGTGCCCGTAGGTAGGGCAGCAGCGCATCGAGATAGGTGCTACGCCATTGATCGATCACACTCGCTGATCGCGCCAATTCCTGCTCCCAGGGGCCGAACAACGCGTCGTCGAGCGGGCCACCCTTCCGCAGCAGACTATTTCGTTGTTTGAGCGCCCTTTGATAGCGGCGCCAAGACGACAAAAAGTCATGTTCCACGTGGAACACGCCCCAATCCAGATAACGCCGTCGCTCCTCGGCACCTCCGGCAATCAATGCGTGCGAACCGGGTTCAAAGCAGACAACAGCGCATTCCCTGACCAACTGCCCGATCGGAACATCCTCGCCGTCTACCCTCGCCTCCCAACGTACGCCTTCCCGGCCTAATCCCAACCGAGCGACCCGCTGATCATCGTGACGCAAGCTTGAAAAAATACTCAAGGCGGAAGCATTGCGTTGAGTCAGCGCTTCACGGGCACCGCTACGAAAGGAACGTCCATGAGAAAGCAGAAAAGCGGCCTCAAGCACCGACGTTTTCCCTGCCCCGTTGGCCCCCACAAGCACATTGAACCCGGAAGCGAGTTCAAGACTCGCCTCGGTGATACAACGCAAACCGCGAAGCTGAAGCCGCTCAAACCTCATCGACACACAGCCCTAAAATGACGACGCCGGAGCTTGAGGCCCCGGCGTCGAACAGTGGAAACATGCAAAACCAGTCGCATGCGCTAGGTCAGAGCCTCAACGGCATGATGACGTGACGCGACTGCTCGTTGTCGTCTTCCTGCACCAAACAGCTGGATTGGGCGTCGCGCAAGCTCAAACGAGCCTTATCTCCACGCAATGCGGCAAGCGCATCGAGCAGATAGCCCACATTGAAGCCGACCGTCAGATCAGAAACGCCGGTATCGGCTTCGACTTCCTCGACGGCTTCTTCCTGCTCAGGATTGTGCGCAACGATCTTCAGCTTCCCGGGTGAGAATTCCAACTTCACGCCGCGGTACTTTTCGTTGGAAAGGATCGCCGCACGTTGCAACGCACCGCGCAGCACTTCGCGGTCCAGCGTTGCACGTTTATCGGCACCGAGCGGAATCACTGCTTCGTAATCCGGGAACCGACCATCGATCAGCTTGGAAGTGAAAACCACCTGGCCGCGGCGTACGCGCAGATGATTGCGTCCAAATTCCAGTTCGACAGATCCTTCGCCTGATTCGAGCAAGCCGACCAGCTCGTTGACACCTTTGCGCGGAATGATGATCTGCCGACGCGCAGAAACTTTGCTCTCGAGCTGCGTTTCTTTCAATGCAAGACGATGACCGTCCGTAGCAACACATCGCAGGGCGTGCTCTTGCAGATCCAGCAGCATGCCGTTGAGGTAATAACGGACATCCTGGTTGGCCATGGCGAACGCGGTGCGATCCATCAGATCGCGCAGCACTTCTTCAGGAAGGCTGACTCGCTCGACCAGTTCTATTTCATCGATGGTCGGAAATTCGGTGGCAGGCAAGGTGGCTAGCGTGAAGCGGCTGCGACCTGCATTCAAGGCGACGCGATCACCGTTCAACTTCAACTCGATTTTTGCGCCATCAGGAAGCGCACGCACGATATCGAAGAGCTTGCGAGCAGGAATGGTGATTTCACCATCGACCAGCTTTTCAGCTTCGGTCGCAGCAACCATTTCCACTTCCAGATCGGTGCCGGTGAAGGACAGTTTGCCGTCGCCGACCTTCACCAACAGATTGGCAAGCACCGGCAAAGTTTGTCGACGCTCAACCACTCCGACGACCTGCTGTAGGGGTTTAAGCAGAGCTTCTCGTTGGATGCTGAATTGCATGTTTGTGCTTTCCCTATCCTGCAGTTCTGTTTTTAAAAGAAGAGTAGTGGTTGCAGCAGGTGCCGTGGATAACTTGATAACACAAAATTATCGTTCTTAATCAAAGGCTTGCGGAAAATGCCCCTGTGCTTGGAACAGCCCCTGGACCGTGTATCACCAGTGGATAACTTTGGCCCCTCAAAGCGTCCTCATATTATCCACAGGATACCCTGCCGGTTTTCAAGCGCTTATACAATGTCGCGTCCTCAACCCGCCAGCGTGCGGATGAGTTGTTCCCAGTCCTGCCGCATGCGGGTGTCGGTTTCACACAGCTTCTTGATGGTGCGACAGGCGTGCAGGACCGTGGTGTGGTCACGGCCGCCAAAGGCGTCGCCAATTTCAGGCAGGCTGTGTTCGGTCAGTTCCTTGGACAGCGCCATGGCGACCTGGCGCGGACGGGCCAGAGAGCGCACGCGGCGCTTGGACAGCAGATCCTGCAGACGCACGCCGAAATATTCGGCCACGATCTTCTGGATATTGGGCACAGTGACAGCCTGTGCGTGCGTGGCCAGCAAATCGCGCAGCGTCTCTTCTGCGAAATCGGTGGTGATCGGCTTGCCGTAGAAATTGGCGCGTGCCGCGAGCGTATTGAGTGCGCCTTCAAGATCACGCACATTGGAGCGGATGCGCTTGGCCAGCAACATCGCTACATCTTCACTCACTGCTACGCCCTTGTCCTGCGCTTTGGAAAGCAGAATCGCAGCGCGCGTCTCGAAGTCCGGCGGCTCAATGGCTACCGACAACCCCCAGCCCAGGCGCGACTTCAGACGCGGCTCGAGCTTGTCCACTTCCTTGGGATAGCGGTCGCAGGTCAGGATGATTTGCTGCTTGGACTCGAACAACGCGTTGAACGTGTGGAAAAACTCTTCCTGCGTGGTGTCCTTGCCGGCAAAAAACTGGATGTCGTCAATCAGCAGCGCATCCACCGAGCGGAAGCGACGTTTGAATTCGTCCATGCTCTTGGTGCGCAGTGCTTCGATCATCGAACCGACGAACTGCTCCGAGCGTAGGTACAGCACCTTGAAGTGCGGATTGTGTTCGCGCATCAGGTTGCCGGCGGCGTGCATCAAGTGCGTTTTGCCCAGACCGGTGCCGCCGTACAGCAACAACGGGTTGTAGGCGCGGCCCGGATTCTGCGCCACCTGCATGGCCGCGGCCTTGCCCAACTGGTTGGATTTACCCTCAACGAAAGTTTCGAAGGTGTAGTGCGGATCCAGGTTGTGGGTAAAGTTGACCGGCGGTGGTTCTGCTACCGTGGCCGCCGGACGCGCCGTCGCAGGGGCAGCCGGACGGTTATGGGATGCGCCGTTGGCACTGGAACCCACTTCCAGGCGCACGGCGACGCGCTGACCGCTCAACAGCGTCAGCACAGCTTCGATCTGCGGCAGGTAGCGGTCGCGAACGGCATCCAACGTGTAGGGATTGGGCGCGTAAAGCTGCAAGCCGTCCGCGTCATCGCGCGCCTGCAGCGGCATCAGCCACGTGTGCAGGTCCTCGGCGCTCAATTCACCTTCCAGACGCTCGAGACAGCGCCGCCACAGATCACTCATGGATACGTTCAACCACAGCAGGGGCGCTCACGCGCAGGGTGGACCGGGAAGTCTACCAGCACCCACACGACAACTATCCACATGGATATCCACAAGTTGTTCTGAAGCCCCCATTTGACATGAGCCTGCCCCATTCCGCATAATTTCAAATCTTTTTCACCCCAACATTTAGGAGGAAGCCATGAAGCGGACCTTCCAGCCCAGCAAGCTCAAGCGCGCACGCACGCACGGCTTTCGTGCTCGTATGGCCACGGCCGACGGTCGCAAGATCCTTAGCGCACGCCGCGCCAAGGGCCGTAAGCGCCTGATCCCATAAGCATTACGCATATGGATACCGCCGGCCTGCCGCGCAAGGCGCGGATTCGCCGAGCCGGTGACTTCGCCGTCTTGCGACAAGCCAGCGGCCGCCTCGGCGGCCGCTGTTTTTCTGTGCGCTATCGGTCCAACGAACTGGGTTACGCACGGCTCGGCCTGGCGGTATCCAAGCGCGTCTCCAAGCGAGCCGTGGAGCGCAACCGGGTCAAACGGCTGCTGCGTGAGTCATTTCGCCGCGTTCGCAGTCAGCTCCCCGCGTTGGACCTGATGGTGATGGCCCGCGAACAGGCTGCCGGTGTGCCCGGCCCTGAGCTGCTGGCCGAGCTCGATGCCCTGTGGCGTAGGCTTCCGCCGTTGAAGCGCGCTGGCGACGCCGCCACAATCGCGTGCTGACCCCTCTCTTTCTTTCTTCAGTGGCCCGCTGAAGCGGCGCCTAAAATCGGATCGCTACGCGATGAATCAAACGCGCACCTTCCTCATGTTCGCCTTGTTCGCGGTGAGCTTCCTGCTTTGGCAAGCCTGGGAGCAGGACTACGGCCCGCATCCGGTGAATCAGCAGCCCACGGCCTCAGCCACTACGCCTGACAGCAGCACGGTACCGGGCGCTGCACCGGCGATTGCGAGCGGCTCGGCAGAAGGCGCTGCGACAGCGCAACTGATTACCGTGAGCACGGACGTACTACGCCTCACCATCGACACGCGTGGCGGTAGCGTCGTACGGTCGGAGCTGCTGAAGTACCCGGTTGAGCCGCGTACCAAGAAGAATCCGGATCCCGCCCCGATCCGCCTGCTGGATGATGGCGCCGCCGATTACTTCGCCGCACAGAGCGGTCTGGTCAGCGCCGATGGCGCCGCGCCGGACCACCGCACCGTGTTCCAGACCGCCCAGACCAGCTACACGCTGGCAGATGGTCAGGACGCGCTGAATGTCGACCTCACCTGGACCGACGCGTCCGGCCTGAAGGTGGTCAAGCGCTACACCCTGCATCGCGGCAGCTACGTCATCGATCTTGATCAGCAGATCGACAATGGCAGCGGCAAGACCTGGGACGGCAATGCCTACCGCCAGCTGCAACGCGTGGATCGTCCGGCACCGGTCTACAGCAATTACCTGCAACGCATCTCCGACCAATCGCGCTATGGCTTCTTCGGCGCCGCGTGGTACAGCCCGGAGCAGAAATTCAGCAAGCTGCCTTTCGACAAATTCGAGAAGGAGCCGCTGCAGAGTCCGGTCACCGGCGGCTGGGTGGCGATGATGCAGCAATACTTCCTCGGCGCGTGGATTCCGCCGGCGAAGGAAGCCGATACGTTCTCGTCGGCCATCGTCAACGAAGCAGGCAGCACCCCGCACTACGTGATCCGCAGCGTCGGACCGCAGATCAGTGTGGCGCCCGGCCAGCAAGCAAGCAGCACGGCTCAGCTCTATGTGGGCCCCAAGCTGCCTGACCAGCTGCAAACCATCGCGCCGGGTCTGGAACTCACCATCGACTACGGCATGCTCAAGATCTTTGCCGAGCCGCTGCACTGGGTGCTGGCCCAGCTCGACAAGCTCACCGGCAACTGGGGTGTTTCGATCGTCCTGCTGGTGCTGCTGATCAACCTGGTCACCTTCAAGTTCACCAACGCGCAGTTCGAGTCCGCGGCCAAGATGCGCAAGCTCAAGCCGCGCATGGATGCGTTGAAGGAACGCTACGGTGACGATCGCCAGAAGATGCAGCAGGCGATGATGGAGCTGTACAAGAAGGAAAAGGTGAATCCTGCCGCCGGCTGCCTGCCGTTGCTGATCACCATCCCGATCTTCTACGGCCTGTACTACGTGCTGCGCGACAGTGTGGAGCTGCGCCAGGCGCCGTTCTTCGGTTGGATCCACGACCTTTCCGCGGCTGATCCTTACTTCGTGCTGCCGGTGCTCTACACCGTCGTCATGTTGGTTCAGCAGTGGATAATGCCCGCCGCTGCCGGCATGGATCCCACCCAGCAGAAGATGATGAAGTTCATGCCGCTGATGTTCGCGGTGATCTTCCTGTTCTTCCCGTCCGGCCTCGTGCTCTATTACGTGGTCAATGGCTTGTGTCGATTGCTGCAACAGTGGTGGGTCACCCGCCGCGCCGAAGCGGCACAGGCCAAGGCCGCCACCTGATCAACGATACGCGAGGGCGGCCATGGGCCGCCCTCCGCGGTTATGCTGATAGCCCATGACCGCCGATGCACACCATCAGGACACCATCGCCGCCATTGCCAGCGCTCCGGGCGCCGCGGGCGTCGGTGTCGTACGCGTTTCAGGACCGCAAGCACCGAACATTGCACAGACCCTGCTCAGCAAAGCACCTTCACCGCGGCATGTGCACTTTGCGGCCTTCCGCGATGCGGCGGGTGAACTGATCGACCGCGGTCTACTGCTGTACTTCCCTGCTCCGGCCTCCTATACGGGCGAACATGTGCTGGAACTGCAGGGCCACGGCAGCACCGTGTTGCTGGATGCGCTCCTGCGTCGCACGTGTGAACTTGGCGCGCGCCTGGCGCGTCCCGGTGAATTCACCGAACGCGCTTTTCTCAATGGCAAGCTTGATCTTGCGCAGGCCGAAGCTGTTGCCGATCTCATCGCTGCGCGCTCACAAACCGGTGCGCGCGCCGCATTGCAATCGATGGAGGGCGTGTTCTCGCGCAAGGTCGATGCTTTGCTCAAGGCGCTGATCATCCTGCGCGTGCATATCGAAGCCGCGATCGATTTTCCGGAAGAAGAAATCGACTTCCTGGCCGATCCCGCCATCACGCAACAACTTGAAGCACTACGCACACAGCTTGCCGATCTGCTCCGTGAAGCGCGACGTGGTGTACGACTCAATGACGGATTGCGCATCGCCATCGTCGGCCGCCCCAATGCCGGCAAATCCAGTTTGCTTAACGCATTGGCTGGCAGCGAACGCGCCATCGTCACTGACATCGCCGGCACCACCCGCGATGTGCTGCGCGAAAGCATCAGCCTCGATGGCATCGCACTGGAACTTGCTGATACCGCGGGATTACGTGATACGCACGATCCCGTAGAAAGCGAAGGCGTTCGTCGTGCGCACAACGAACGCACCCGCGCCGATGCTGTGCTTCTGGTGACCGATAAGCAGCATGCTGATGCGGATCTGGCTTGGCTAAAAGATCTTCCCGCCGGTGTCGAACGCATCGTTGTCATCAACAAGATCGATCTCGATGGCAAACATGCGCACGAGGAACAACATGCTGATGCGAAGTGGTTGTGGCTATCGGTAAAAACCGGCGAAGGCCTGGAAACCCTCCGCAAACACCTCAAGCAACTGGCAGGTGCTGGCGGCGGTGAAGGTGCGTTCAGCGCACGCCGACGTCATGTCCTCGCCCTAGAACGAGTCGCGGATCATCTCACCCACACGGCAAAAGTCTTGGCTGACACCCGAGCTGGCGAACTCGCCGCTGAAGAATTACGGCAAGCACAGCATGCCCTGGGAGAAATCACTGGCACCTACACCAGCGACGATCTGCTTGGCGCTATCTTCAGCTCGTTTTGCATTGGCAAGTAGTCAACGGTGAGGCGAACGCGAAAAGCGTCTTTGGTTGAAAGAAAGGCAAAAAGCCGGAAATGGCTAAAGAATTGGTTTTTCTCCCACATCGCGCAAGGGACTGACACACGATGAATGCGTCCGCTGTTCCCGGGAATGAACGTGAAGGCAGAAACATTTATATCGACATGCTGCGTGGCGTCTCCATTTTATTGGTGATGCTGCTGCACTACAGCTTGTCCTATCACTTACAGATAAGTCCCCTGCAAGACTGGGTTTCGATACCGACACTACGTGCGATCTTCTACAACGGTAATTACGGCGTCGACATGTTTTTTGTGATTTCAGGTTTCCTGATCACATCCAACATCCTGCGTCGTTACGGATCACTGGCGACTGTCGATGTCGCGCATTTTTACAAGCTTCGCTTCTTCAGGCTCTATCCGCTCGTCGTGTTCGCCCTAGCCGTTATCACTGTGCTTGGGCTTATAGGACTCCATAACTTCTCAAACATTCATCGTGGCGAGAATCTTGGTAATGGATTCTTCCTGATCGCGGATCTGTCGGTGTTGACGTTTTGGCACAACCTCCTCATGGAGGCGGTTGGCTACTTCAATTACGCCATGAACATCTATTGGTCGTTATCGGTTGAGGAAGTGTTCTACCTGCTATACCCGTTGTTACTCGTGGTGGCCCGGCGACGTTGGCAGTTGGTGGTGTTGACAGGTCTGTGCGTGATCATTGCGCCGATCTATCGCGGTATACACAGGGACAACGAGTTGTTTTTCATGTACGGCAACGTGGCGTGCATGGATATGCTGACCTACGGATGTGTCGCGGCTATCCTGGCAAAAAGCGTGAAAGTGACAAATGCGTTGCGACGGACGCTCGCCGTTCTGACGTGCCTCATCGGAGGCTGGGTGTACATGCGAGGCATTAACGGGAATGAAGCGCTCGGTGCTTCGTTCTTGGGCATCGCAACCGCGCTATTTCTCGTTGCTGTGTCACGGTTACCAGCAGATGGTGTCTCCCGTCGACTGGGAAGGCCCTTGGCATGGCTAGGTGCGCACAGTTACGAGCTATACCTGTTCCATATCGTCGTGCTTGGCGTCATCGTCGAGCTTGTGCCAAAGACAGCCATGACTATCGAGCAAAAATTGCCGATGCTAGCGGCATTCTTGGCCTTGTCGGCCATACTGGCATGGCTGGCTGCCCGATTCTTTGGCGATCCATTGAATCGAGTATTGCGTAGCCGTTTTGCACGAGGTGGAGCGAAGATGCAAGACGAAGCAAAAGCACTTCAAGCTGACGCTGCATCGTCCAATGAATACACGCACACTTGTTGAGTGTCGATGTTGCGTAAGACAGCGTCAAATCTAATCGCGCACATCATCTTCAATACCTTGGTCGCGCTGTTACTGGGTTTCTATTTGAGAAACGCTGAAGCGGCGTCTCGCCAGCCGCTTACAGTGCAGACACCGAACGGCAGTGTTTTGATCGAATGTTTTGCAAGCACACATGCCACGTTGCCGACTGTTCTCATCTTGAGCGGCAGCAAAGGATTTGGTTCCCCGGCCTATGACGAGATCGGGAAGACCTTTCTGGATGCCGGCTTGCAAGCTTGCCTTGTGCACTTTCTTTCCCCTACGGATCTAAGCGCCATCGGCAGTGCCGGTAATTCAGAGGCTCGTGAGCGCTATTACGCCAAGCGTCAGTCAGCATGGCTTGTCGATATTCGAGGTGCAATTTCTTATTTTAACGCACGCCCCAATCACGTCGGCAAAGTTGGTTTGCTCGGTATATCGCTTGGTGCGGAAATGGCGGCCGCGGTATCAGCGAATAGCGCGGACATAGGTGCGCTTGTGATTGTAGACGGCAACTTCCCGGATGGTTATTCGCAACCGGTACGATCCTTGCCGCCTTTGCATTTGATATGGGGAAGTGCCGATCGAACCTTCCCCGTGCCGGTTGGATTAAATCTTCAGCGAATAGCGCGACATCTCGTTGATGCTGCAGACATCGATATTTATAAAGACGGCGCGCATGACTTCTTCTTGCGGCCAAAAACGCAACAAGCGCAGGCTGCGCATGTGAGTGCAGCCCACTTTCTTATGTCGAAGCTTTCGAGCGTTGGCCTATGACTGTTGTCCGACGACATTGACGCTCATTCATGGCTTTACCGCGTCAACAAGACATCGATGTCCGCCTGATGCGGCATGCCGCCGCGCGCACCGAGGCGTGTGACTGACAACGCCGCCGCAGCGCAGGCTTTGCGCACGGCGATGGGCAGACCTTCGTGCAGGAAAACAGCAAGTGCTGCGTTGAAGGTATCTCCAGCGCCGGTGCTGTCCACAGCCTCCACACGGAAGCCGCTTTGATGCTGGGGCTCACCTTCCTCGCGATACCAAGCACCTTCCGCACCGCGGGTGAGAACCACGGGGCAAGGTGCACGACGCATCAGGCTGCGAAAATCTTCTGCTGGATCGGCGCCAAGTAGAATGGCGAGTTCGTGCTGGTTGGGAGTGATGTAGCGTGCGAGCTTGAGCCACGTTTCCGGAAGCCGCTGCGCGGGTGCGGGGTTGAGAATGACGGGCACGTGTTCCTGATGGGCAATACGCAGCGTGGCTTCCACCGTTTCAAGTGGAATTTCCATCTGCACCAATACAGCGTCGGCGCCTGCGATCAGGCTATTGGCGTTGGCGACATGCGCAGGCGTTACGCGCGCATTCGCGCCCGGTACCACAATGATCTGGTTTTCACCGTCGGCGACGGTGATGGAGGCGGTGCCACTACCGCAATCCTTGATCCGTGCAACGTGCGTGATGTCGACACCTTCAGCGGCCAACGCATCCCATAGCGGTTGGGCGAAATCGTCGTCACCGACTGCACCGACCATATGCACTTCAGCACCCAGGCGAGCAGCGGCCACGGCCTGGTTGCCACCCTTGCCGCCATGCACTGAGAGAAAGCGTTCGCCGAGCAGGGTTTCACCGGGGCCAGGAAAACGCTGCGCCAGTGTGACCAGGTCCATGTTGATGCTGCCGACGACGACCAGACGTGTCATGTTTGTTCTCTAGCGGTGGTTACCCGCAGAGCGTAAAGCCATCGTCGTTTACCTGGTAGATGTGCCTTGCACGCGTGCCGGCATAATGCCGGCACGCAAGGGTAGAAGGTGTTGCAAAAGCAAATCAGCCGCCGCCCGTGTCGGCCTCAGCCGCCCGTTGATCCACCACCGTTGCCACCATTACCACCGTTCTGCATGTGCTGCTTCATCTTCGCCTTCATGTCCGCGTACTGCGTCTGTTGTGCCGGCGTCAGCACTGCGTTGATTTGCGTATCGGTATCTTGGCGAATGGAATGCATCTTGGTGCGACGATCGTCTTGTGAAAGCGAGCTATCGCTACGCAATGCACTTATCTGCTGTTGCTGGTTCTGCAGGATGGTGGTGATCTTGGCGGTCTGATCATTGCTCAGCCCCAATTTGTTGGTGAGGCGAGCTGCTTGCTGCTGGGGGTCAGGAGCACCGTGTTGATGCGACTCGCCGCTACCGCCACTGGGAGCGTTGTCCTGCGCGAAAACGGCAGGTGCGAGGCTGACGGCGCTGAGCGCGAGGGCGAGCAGAGCGAAACGCGAGCTGAGGCTTTTCATGGGATGTCTCCGGATTCCGTGAGTAAACGCGGCGAGTGCCGTCAGGTGGAAAACGAGGGAGGCGGCATGACGTTTACTAAACCCTGTCATTTCTTCAGCTATTCGTAAGTTTGTACCCGTCGCTTGGCCTTGAAAGCCTGGTCTTCGGCCCCGACGCTTGGGTTTTCCGCCCTGGATCCATCCCATGATCGAGCTGCATTACTGGCCCACACCGAATGGCCACAAGATCACGTTATTTCTGGAAGAGACGGCCCTGCCTTATATGATCAAGCCGGTGAACATCGGTAAGGGCGAGCAGTTCGAGCCAGCTTTTCTGAAGATTTCACCCAACAATCGCATGCCGGCGATCGTGGATACGGCGCCAGCCGATGGTGGCGAGCCGATTAGCGTGTTCGAGTCTGGCGCCATCCTGCAGTATCTGGCCAAAAAGACGGGCCGTTTCCTTCCTGCCGATGTGCGTGGCCAAACGACAGTGATGGAATGGTTGTTCTGGCAAGTCGGTGGCCTGGGGCCAATGCTGGGCCAGAACCATCACTTCAATCGCTACGCGCCGGAAAAAATTCCGTATGCGATCGATCGCTATGAGCGCGAAACGCGCCGTTTATATGGCGTGCTCGACAAACGCCTGACCGAAGGCGAGTTCATTGCCGGCAAGGATTACAGCATTGCGGACATGGCGGCCTATCCGTGGACCGTGTCGTATGAAGATCAGGGCATCAACCTGGATGAATTCCCGCAGGTGAAGCGGTGGTTCACACATATCCGTGATCGCGAGGCGACGAAGCGGGCGTATGCGATCGGCGACACGATCAAGGGCAAGATGGATGCGCGCACGGATGAGGAGGCGCGGCGGAATTTATTTCAGCGGTGATGCGTTGCTTTTCAAGTTGAGGTAGTTGTGCAACTTGAGCAGATGCAACGTTCAGCCTCATCGTCATTCCGGCGAAGGCCGGAATCCATTTCCATACTTGATTGAAGGCCCATCCGTGTTCTTGCGTCTTTCGGACTTGTATTTGACATGGATTCCGGCCTTCGCCGGAATAACGGTGAGGCGTGTTGAGTGATCCGTCAGATTAAGATTCAGCGCACCGTAAAAAAGAAACCCGCCGGAGGCGGGTCTCTTGAGGCAATCCATTATCAAAGTTTCAATGCGCCTGGCCCACGCCAGAATCACCTTGCAACAACGGAGGTGGTGCGCCAGCGACCGCTAGCAACGACTGTGCGTAACCGTCTTCCATAGTGACGGTCGACACTTCATCCCAGCTGAAGAACGACGCCTCGCGCAGCCACTCCGCATCGGGAGTGATTTCCTGCATATTGAAACCTTCTTCCTCAACGCTGACCAGTCGGCCGATGTAGCAGACTTCCGCCTCGTCCTCGCTATCCACATGCACGCCGATCACCGGCGCCATCGCGCTGGCGGCTTGCACCACCTCGCGGATGCTGTCGAGCGGGAAGCTGCGTGGCAGGCGCGGCAGCAGGTTCTTCAGCGTCAACGCCTTTTCCATGAAGAAGCTGTGCTTATCGGGTGCTTCCAGTTCGGTGATGTCACGATGGCGCATCACGTACATGCCGTCGTAGGTAATGCCGTCACCGACCACCCACAACAGGAAAAACTCCCGGCCGACACTGCCGACATAACCGCAGAAGCTGCCGTGTTCGAGGTCGCCGCGCCATAGACGCACCAGCTGCTGTTTCTGTTGCGCTTCGCGGAGTTGCGCACGCTGGCCGGTGGTTTTCAGTTCAATAATCTTACCCATGGGCGCCATTTTACCAGAGGGGGTCCGGCAGCTTGTTTACAGCCTGCTAAGCGCGACTGGTTGTTTGTTTTTCCTTTCTAAAACAATGAATTATAGATAGTGGCAGAGGGTCAGAGGATATACCTGCTGAGATCCTCGTCCTTGATCAGACTACCCAGGTTTTTGTCCACATATTCGGCGCTGATCAGGTAGTTTTCGCCGGATTTGTCTGCGGCTTCGTAGGAGATTTTCTCCAGAAGACGCTCCATCACCGTATGCAGGCGGCGGGCGCCGATGTTCTCGGTCCGCTCGTTCACCTGGAAGGCGATCTCGGCCAGGCGGTCGATGCCGGATGCTTCGAAGGTCAGGGTGACGCCTTCGGTACTCAGCAGTGCTTCGTACTGCTTGGTCAGCGCGTTGTGCGGCTCGCGCAGGATGCGCTTGAAGTCGTCCACGGACAGCGCAGACAACTCCACACGAATCGGCAGGCGGCCCTGCAGTTCCGGAATCAGATCCGAAGGACGGGCCAGCGAGAACGCACCGGAAGCGATGAACAGCATGTGATCGGTCTTGATCGGTCCGTACTTGGTGGACACCGTGGAACCTTCCACCAGCGGCAGCAGGTCACGCTGCACACCTTCGCGGCTGACACCCGCGCCACCCCATTCGGAGCGCTGTGCGATCTTGTCGATCTCATCGATGAAGACGATGCCATTCTGTTCGGCGGTTTCCATCGCCTGCGCGCGCACTTCCTCGTCATTGAGCAGACGCGACGCCTCTTCTTCGATCAACAGCGGACGCGCGGCCTTGATCGCCAATTTGCGCTTCTGCGTCTTGGCGCCACCGAGGTTCTGGAACATCTGGCGCAATTGCTGGCCCATTTCTTCCATGCCGGGCGGCGACATGATTTCCACGCCGACATTCATGTTCACGTCCAGCTCGATTTCGCGATCATCCAGCGCGCCTTCGCGCAGCTGCTTACGCAATTTTTGGCGGGTTTCGGTTTCGATGGCCGAGGCGGGCGCTGCATCGTGGCTCCAATCGCTCGGTGCCTGGCGGCGCGGTAGCAGTGCATCGAGGATGCGGTCTTCGGCGCTATCTTCGGCCTGCGTACGCACACGTTTCATGGCCTGCTCGCGGGTGAGCTTGTAGGCGACATCGGCCAGATCGCGCACGATCGACTCCACGTCTTTGCCGACATAACCCACTTCGGTGAACTTGGTCGCTTCCACCTTCACGAACGGTGCATTCGCCAGGGTCGCCAGACGGCGTGCGATTTCCGTCTTACCTACGCCGGTCGGGCCAATCATCAGGATGTTCTTCGGCGTCACTTCCTCACGCAGCGTCGGATCCAGCTGCATGCGGCGCCAGCGGTTGCGCAGCGCGATGGCCACGGCGCGCTTGGCGTCATGTTGGCCGATGATGTAGCGGTCGAGTTCGTTGACGATTTCGCGGGGAGTGAGTTCGGACATGGTCGGGAATCGTAAATAGGGAATGGGAAATGGGAAGAGCAAGAGCGCGGGTTCAGGGTTCTTCAACGCCCTGTTCGCGACTCCCGATTCACAGTTCTTCGATCGTGGTGTTGTGATTGGTATAGATGCAAATGTCGCCGGCGATCTTCAGCGCACGCTCCACGATGGCGCGCGCATCCAGCTCGGTGTTTTCCATCAGGGCCAACGCGGCGGATTGCGCGTAGGGGCCACCGGATCCGATCGCGATCAAGCCGTGTTCGGGCTCAAGCACGTCACCATTGCCGGAGATCAGTAGCGAGGCTTCCTTGTCGGCCACGGCCAGCATGGCTTCCAGGCGGCCCAGGCGGCGGTCGGTGCGCCATTCCTTCGCCATTTCCACGGCAGCGCGGGTCAGGTTGCCGCCGTGCTTATCCAATTTCTGCTCGAACAGTTCGAACAGCGTGAAGGCGTCGGCCGTGGCACCAGCAAAGCCGGCCAATACATCGCCTTTGCCGAGACGGCGGATCTTGCGCGCATTGGCCTTCATCACCGTATTACCCAGCGTGACCTGGCCATCACCGCCGATCACCACGCGGCCCTGGCGGCGTACCGAGATGATGGTGGTGGCGTGGAACGATTCCATGAAGATCTCCGAAGAAAGGCTCAGCTGCCAAACGTGGGGCCGACGCAGGCTTTTCCAAGATCTATGGGGCTAGTCAAACGACCCATTCCGTCGCCCGTCGCCGGCCGGCGCGACGGGGATCAGCGTCTCTGCCACAACAGCACGGCGCCAGCGGCCACGACGCACCACGCCAATAACGCGGTCAGCAATGCAGGCACCAGCCGCAGGCGATCGACCAGCCAGTAAAGGCTTGCAAGATAGGCCAGATAAGGCACCACCGCCCACATGCCGAACACGATGGTGGCTTTAAGATCCGCCGTGCCGCGTTCGCTGCCGACGATGTAATGCGCCATCAGCGCAAAGGTCGGAAACAACGGCAGCAAACCGGCGATGTAGTAATTGCGCGTGCGTGACAGCACGCCGATCAACACCACCATCAATGCGCCGATCAGTGCCTTGATCAGCAGATTCGTCGTCGATGCGGAAAGCATCAGGAACCTTTGCGCCGCGCGCGCGGATGCGCCGCGTCATACACCTTGGCCAAGTGCTGGAAATCCAGATGCGTATAGATCTGCGTCGTGGCGATGTCGGCGTGGCCGAGCAGTTCTTGCACCGCGCGCAAATCCCCCGACGATTCCAGCATGTGACTGGCGAAGGTGTGGCGCAGCAAGTGCGGATGGACGTGTTTGGCGAAACCTTGCCGCAATGCCAGCGTCTTCATGCGCGCCTGTACGGTGCGCGGGCTGATCGGTGCGCCGTTGCGCCCGCGAAATACCGGCGAATCCGGTTCACGTCCTTCCGCTTCACCCAGCGCGCGCAAGGCGGTGATGGCATGCCGGCCCACCGGTACGATGCGCGTCTTGCGTCCCTTGCCGAGCACGCGCACTTCGCCTGCGTCGAGATCCAGATCCAGCCAGTGCAATCCCGTCAACTCCGACAGACGCAGGCCGGAGGAATAGAACAATTCCAGCATTGCGCGATCACGCACGTTCAATGCGTCACCGCCCTCGGCTTCCACGAGCGCGGTGGCTTCGTCGACGTCCAGCACTTCAGGCAATTTGCGATGCACTTTCGGGCCGCGCACACCGGCCAGCGGGTCATGTGTCAGCAAGCCCTCGCGGGTAAGTTGGCGAAACAGGCTGCGACAGGAGGAGAGCAGACGCTGCAGGCTTTTCGGCGACAGGCCACCGCGATGTTCCGCCGCGACAAAGCCGCGCATGCGGTTGGGAACCAGCGCATCGAACGAGGTGATCTGCTGCGTTTGCATGTAACGCACCAGTTTGCCCAAATCGCGCCGGTAGCCTTCGAGGGTGTGTGGCGACGCCTTGCGTTCGCTAGCCAGTCGCGTGAGCCATGCATCAATCTGGCTTTGAACGTCCACCGCTCAGGCGCCGTCCTTCAGGCGTGCCAGCGCCGCGGTGAGCGTGGCGGCGATCATCTTCAGGAACATGGTGCCCATGCCGGGCTGGAAGTGGTCCGGGTCGTGGCTGCCAATGGCCAGCAGGCCCAGTTCGCCCAGCGGCATCACCGCGGCGGATCGAATCTCCGGCGCGTTCTGGCCAAACAGGCGGTACAGGCGTTCGGCGGAAAGACGGCCCGAAATCGGTTCGTGATGGGCAAGAAAATCCACGAACTCGGGCATCGCCATACGTCCGCCGGGTTCCTGCATCAGCCAGTCCGCGGGCGGCAGGATCGGCTCGCCGAACAGCACCAGCCGGATCTGGTCGGTGCCAAAATCCTCCAGTAGCCGGGCCACCACGCTGCGCGCGGCGATCGCCGGCGTATTGGCGCGCAATACGGCGACATTCAGCTCGTGCACGCGCTGCATCAGACGTTCATTCTCCGCCGCGATGACGGTGAGTTCGTTGAATTTGCGCTCCAGCTCGGTGTTCTTCTCGCGCAGCGTCTGCAGCTGATAGGCCGCCAGCGAAGCGACGGCACCTTGCTCCCGTGGCAGGGTCAGCAGCGTGGCCAGTTCCGGGTAGTCGCTGAGGAAACCGGGATGCTGGCGCAGATACGCAGCGACATCGCTGGCTTTGATCGTGTCGTCGAGCAGGGCGTTGGTCATGCGCGAAACCTCAGGCCGGAAACCATGGGATGCTCTGATCCATTCTACGTGGGTGTCACCGGCTCTGTCCGTTCGCATGCCATAGGATCATCGGCGAAGACAGACTGGCCGTCTGTCGAGACGATGGGCCGAAGGCATGCGGACGGACAGAGCCGGCCCCAACGCGTTGGTTTAAATGATGGGGTGATGAGCAGAAGGCTCGCAGGCTGCGCCGCGCATCTTGAAAAGGCACCCGGCCTTCTCTGTGCCGCGCAACACACCCTGCGAGCCTTCTGCTCATCATGCCACCCGCGCAGAATGGATCAGCGCATCCCAAGGCTAGGGCCGAGTGTGCGATGGACGCGCCGGTACATCAATCACCAGCCTGCGGATCCAGCCACTCGGCTTCGAACACAAACGCCGCCGGACCGGTCATCCATAGCCGTTCACCGGGACCATTCCAGTCGATTTGCAGGCTGCCGCCGGGCAGGTCTACCTGCACGCTGGCGTCGACTTCGCCGCGCTGCCGCAGCACCGCCATCGCGGCGCACGCGCCGGTACCGCAAGCCAGGGTCCAGCCTGATCCTCGCTCGTGCACACGCAGGCGCACGTGCCGGGTGCTCAGTTTCTGCACAAAGCCGGTGTTAACACCTTCAGGGAAACGTGGATGTCCGGTCAGCGCGGGGCCAAGCCTTGCCAACGCCGGTGCGGAAAGATCTTCCACCACCATCACCGCATGGGGATTGCCCATCGACACTGCGCCGATTTCCAGCGGCTGGCCATCCGCATCCACCACATAATGCTTGGCGGCGTGCGGGGCTTCGAACGGGATGCGCGCCGGCTCAAAGATCGGCACGCCCATGTCCACGGTGACGCGATGTGCATCGATCACCCGCACGGCGACCGGGCCGGAAGGACTCTGGATCTGCACGGTATCGTCCAGCGCCAGCGCACCCGCACGATGCAGCCATGCGGCCACGCAGCGCACGCCGTTGCCGCACTGGCCGGAGGGCGAGCCGTCGGCATTCCAGATGCCGTAATAGAACGCGCTCGCGCGGTCGCGCGCCGGTTCGACGCTGAGTAATTGGTCGAAGCCGATGCCGGTGTGGCGATCGGCCATCGCGCGGATCGTCGCCGGACTCAGCGCAAGTGCGCCACCGCGGCTGTCGATCACGGCAAAGTCGTTGCCGCTGCCATGCATCTTGGAGAAGCGTAGGGCCATGACGTGATGCTATGTCAGCTTCCGCTCAACGGCTTGGTGACCACGCTGCTTGAACTGGCCGGCTCCGCGGCCGTGCTCGCATGCGCTGGTGCAGGCGTGGGCGCCGGCGCAGGTTTGGCTGGCGCGGGCTTCAGCTCCGGCGGTGGCATATACAGCGGGCCTTTGTTGCCGCAGCCGGAGATCGCGGCGAAAGCGAGGCAGGCCGGTAGCAGCAGGATCGATCGGCGCATGAGACAAAATCCTGGGGAAACGGGCGCAGTATAGCCAAGCCGTCAGGATGCCACCGCGCCAGCGTTTATCATGCGCATCGAATTGCACAGGATGTGCGGGTATCTGGAGTCATCGATGAACTGGAATGAATTACTGCGCCTGCCGGCGACCCTGTTGGCGATCCTGGCAGGCATCGTCCTGCTGGTTGCCCTGGCCCAGCTGCTGGCGGCGCGCCAGCACGTGCGGGATCGCCGCCATCTCGCCGCGAGCGGACATACGCTGCTGATGCTGGTTCTGTTGACGCTCGGGATTTTCCTGGGCGGTCTCGCTGTGTCGCTGCAGGGATATCGCTTCCTGAGCGAGGAGGCGCCGGTCGTGCAGATCGATTCGCGCATTCTCACGCCACAACGCTGGGCGCTGACCTTGACCTGGCCGGACGGTGCCACGCGCGAGGTGAGGCTTGCCGGCGATGACTTCCAGGTCGATGCGATCGTGCTGAAGTGGAAACTGCCGGCGGTACTCGCAGGGTTGCCGCCGCTGTATCGCCTGGACCGCATTTCCGGACGCTACGACGACGCTCGGCAGGAAATGGCATCACCGCGCACGGTCATCGATTTCAGCCAGGCCGGCCAGGGCGACTTGCTCGACCTGCGCAAACAGCTTCCCGATTGGTTGCCGGAAGTGGACACGTTGTTCGGCAGCGGCGCCTTCCTGCCGCTGGTGGATGGTGGTCACTACAGCGTGAGCCTGATGCGCACCGGCGCGCTGGTGGCACGTCCGGACGACGCCACGCAGCAGCGCATCGGTCAGCCGCTGGGCGGCTGACCGGCGCGGCCCACTGCGCGCCAGATCGCAAGAAATCCCCGTTTTTCCGATCATCAGGCGGTGCTAGATTTCCCCCACCATCAACCTGCACCGCAGACAAAAAGGGGAGATACGCATGAAACGTTTCGCATCCGTGGCGATGATGGCCGGCCTTGCTTTCGTTGCCAGCGCGGCCATGGCCCAGCAACAGCCGGTTCGTGACATCAGCGCCAAGAAGCACCCGAACCTGTCCCGCGCCCAGCATCAGACCGATGCGGCCTACAAGAGCATCGTCGCCGCGCAGCAGGCCAACGAGTTCGATCTGGGTGGTCATGCAGCCAAGGCCAAGGAATTGCTCGATCAGGCCAATCAGGAATTGAAGCAGGCTGCCGAAGTCTCCAACGCGAACCACTGAGTCCGCTGTGCAAAACCAAAGGGCCTCCTTATGGGAGGCCCTTTTTGTGGATCACTTCAGGATCTTTTCGTAGCGGTAAGCGTCCGACCCATCCTCGTAGAAGCCTTTTACGACCGGACCGAAGCGGTGATAGCCGAATCGCTCGTAGAGGCGGACAGCCGTCTCGTTATCGGTGCGCACTTCCAAACGCAAGGCGTGACAACGGCGCTGACGGGCCGCGGCCTCCGCCGCCTCGATCAATGCGGTGCCCACGCCCTTGCCGCGCGCTTCGGGCAAGCTGGCGATGGAATACAGCCGTGCCACACGGCTGCCTTTGCGGAAAAACACCAGCGCGGTGCCGAGAAAACGGCGATGGTTGGCGCTGGCCACCAGCACGCGCGCCGAGTCGCTGTCCAGGTGACGGCGGAATTGCGCACGACTCACCCGGTCGCTGTCGAAGGTGGCATGCTCCAGCGCGACCAGATCATCGAGATCGGAAAGTTCGGCTCGGCGCACCCGCACGGCGGCGGTTGCTGGCGATGGGGTCATCAGGGGTTCTCGTCAGACGCGCCGGTGCTCGGCCGGGCGCAGGTCACAATGGGGTTCGAGTAAGCGCGGCACTTTAGGGGTGCTTCGTCCAATTTTCCATAGGCCACTTCGCGACGCGCCGTGCGCCTGCGTTTAAGCCCGCTTCATCCGTCGCTCTTGTGCGCTCCGCCGCGGTGCATGACACTGCCGCCTTGCGCTGCGCCGCCTCGTTCCCCTACGCGACGACGTCTCTCCTGCTCGTCTTCTGAGGTGTCATGACCCGACTCGTCATCGTCGTCGAGAAAGCTTCCGATTGGGGCTCCTATTATCCGTCCGTCGACGTCGTCACCGCGACGGACTACCTGCGCGAACCGGTCGGCGGCGACGACGAACGCACACACGTGATCAACCTGTGCCGCAGCTACAAGTACCTGGGTACGGGCTACTACGTGTCGTTGCTGGCCGAGGCGCGCGGGCATCGCGTGATGCCGTCGGTGCGCACGGTAAACGATCTGCGACGCCGCTCGCTCTACGGCATCGCCATCGATGACCTCAATGCCAAGCTCACGCACTTCCTGCCTGCGGGTGGGCGCGACACCACCGACTTCGGCATCTTGGTCTACTTCGGTGAAACCGCCTACCCCGCGCTGCAGGATCTGGCGCGGCAGGTGTTCGAAATGTTTCCGTGTCCGTTGCTGCGCATCGAGTTCGAGCGCGAGCGCGTGTGGCAGATTTCCTCGGTGAAGCCGGTAGGTCTGCACACGCTGGACGACGCGCAGGAAGATGCCTTCGCCGCCGAGCTGGACCGATTCTCCAAGAAATTGTGGCGCAAGCCTCGCGCAAGGCGGCTGTATCGCTACGACGTGGCGATGCTGGTCGATCCCAACGAAGCGATGCCGCCATCGAACAAGAAGGCGCTCAAATCCTTTATCAGCGCCGGCAAGGAACTGGGCATCGAAGTCGATCCCATCGGCAAGAACGATTACCAGCGTCTGGCCGAATACGACGGCCTGTTCATCCGCGAAACCACCGCCAGCGACAACCACACCTACAGCTTCGCGCACCGCGCCGAACGCGAAGGCATGGTGGTGATCGACGATCCCAGTTCGATCCTGCGCTGCACGAACAAAATCTTCCTCAATGACCTGATGGTCTCGCGCAAGCTCGCCGTGCCACGCACGGAGATTCTTTACCGCGACGACACCAAAGGCTTGAAGGAAGTCGCCAGCAAACTCGGCTACCCGCTGGTACTGAAGATTCCCGACGGCTCGTTCTCGCGCGGCGTGGTCAAGGTGGAAAGCGAAGACCAGCTCGAAAAAGCGGCCGGCGAACTGTTCCAGCACAGCGCCCTGTTGCTGGTGCAGGAATTTGTCTACACCGATTTCGACTGGCGCATCGGCGTGCTCAATCGCGAACCGCTGTTCGCCTGCAAGTACTACATGTCGCGCGGCCACTGGCAGATCTACAACCACGGCGCCACCAAGGGCACCGACAAATCCGGCGGCTTCGAAACCATTCCCACACGCGATGCACCGGCCGAAGTGGTGAAGCTGGCGCTCAAGGCCACCAATGCTGTGGGCGACGGCCTGTACGGTGTGGACCTCAAGCAGGTCGGCGACAAGGCCGTGGTGATTGAAGTGAACGACAACCCGTCGATCGACGCCGGCGTGGAAGACAAATACCTGGGCGAAGATCTCTATCGGCGCATCATGCAGGAGTTTTTGCGCCGGATGGAGCGCAAGCGTCTGGGCATCAACGGCTGAGGGTGGCTACGAGGGAAGTCAGCAGCAATCTCGCCGCAACGTCATTCCGGCGAGGTGGGATTGAAGCCGCGGTATCGGGTCAATCACGTCAGAAGCAAAAAATTCACCCAGCGGGTTGTCGCGGCCCACTCTTCCCTGAGTGAACCGGACATCGGCGCGATCCCTCGCGCTGCCGCCGGCAAGCGACCACATCCCTACCAAACCGGCGAGCATCCCTGTGTGCGGCACTCCGGCCACACCTGGCTCCACTGCCAAGCGGAATTCAGTGCCAGATCAACGAAGAGGCATTGCGGCGACGCGCGCGGCACAACGCCAGCAACTGGCGCGGCAAGCTGGGCTCCAGGGTCAGCGCCACGGCCAGCGGCGCGCATAGCAGCCAGAACATCGGCGACCAGCCCAGCAACTCGGTATGCGCAGGCACCAGCGTGGTCGCCAGCAATACGCTGCCTGCCAGCAGCCACACCAAAGACGCGGCCAGCAGGCGAGAACGACGATCGGAAACAGCAATCTGCGAACGCATGGAAAACTCCGGAACGGGCGATGGATGAAGCTTGCCCAGGGGTGATCTCATAGCTTGCGATTGCAGCGCTGCAGCCACCATCAAACCGCACACGTGCCTCACCGTCGCCCCGGCGCAGGCCGGGGCCTAGTGACTTTTGCGCAACAAAGACGCTGGGCCCCGGCCTGCGCCGGGGCGACGATGAGGTAGTGACGACCTTCAATACCCACTACGCACTGCCGCAGCGACGAACACCGTAAAATCGTCGGCCTGAGCAAGGAGCCCCACGCATGTCCCGCCACCTTCAGTTCGCCGTCTTCGGTCACCCGATCGCGCACAGCCTGTCGCCACAAATCCACCAGGCCTTCGCGCAGCAATTCGGCATTGCGCTCGACTACCGCACCATCGACGCCGCGCCGGACGCTTTTGCCGACGCCATCCGGCATTTCTTCAACGAAGAAGAAGGCCGCGGCGCGAATGTCACCCTGCCGCACAAGTCAGCCGCCTTTGCGCTGGCAGACGAACGCACTCAGGCTGCAACGCGCGCTGGTACCGCCAACGTGCTCACGCGTCTCGCCGATGGTCGCCTTGCCGCGCACAACACCGACGGCGCGGCCCTCGTGCGCGACCTCACCGATCGCCACCGCCTGGATCTTCGCGGTCATGACGCACTGTTGCTTGGCGCGGGTGGCGCTGCACGCGCGGTGGCGTGGTCGCTGTTCGAAGCAGGCGTGCAAACGCTCACCATCGTCAACCGCTCGCCGGAAGCCGCCGATGCGCTGGCCGATGCCATCGGCGAACCGGCGCGCGTGCATACGCGCTATTGGGAAGACCTCGGCAACATCGGCAGCTTTGACCTGATCGTCAACGCCACTTCGGCCGGCACGCTGGGCCAGTCGCTCACCTTGCCGTTTTCATTGGCTGGATCGCGCGCGGTTTGCTATGACCTGGGCTATGGCAAGTCCGCGTTTGCATTCATCGCCTGGGCGCGCGCTGCCGGTGCGCTGCATGCTTACGGCGGTCTCGGCATGCTGGTGGAGCAGGCGGCCGATGCATTCCAGTTGTGGCATGGCAAGCGGCCGGAGACCGAGCCGGTTTATCGATCACTGCATGCGTAGCATGCCCCGATGAGCCTTGCCTGTCGGTCCGGTTGTGGTGCGTGCTGCATCGCGCCTTCCATCAGCTCACCGATTCCCGGCATGCCCCATGGCAAGCCGGCGGGCGTCAGATGCATACAGCTTACTTATGACCATCGCTGCGCCATCTTCGGTGACCCGCGGCGTCCGGCCGTGTGCGCCAGCCTGCAGCCCGAGCCTGTCATGTGCGGACCGGATCGCGAGCATGCCATGCACTGGCTTGCGCGACTGGAGGCAGCAACCCGCATCGCGTAACGCGCTTTGCAGATCCATTTAGCATCTCTAAATTTCATGTCATGCTAGCTTGGGCTGACAGGGGGCATTACTCGTGGGGAGTTGCGTCATGTTGCCGAAGGGGAGTTTCCGTCGTTGCCTGGCTGCGGCCGGGTTTTCGTTGTTTCTTGCTGGCGTTGCGCAGGCGGCGCCAGATAACAGCAGTCCAGTGGGTTCGGCCAATGTGACCGTCGCCGATCCGACCGTGCCACGCCCGCCTGGACAGCCGTGCGTCGTGCAGCTTTTCAGCAATGACACGTTCGACGATTACAGTCCGCGGCCTTTCAGCTATACGCCACCGACTGGTTGCGGCACGCATTGGGCCAAGGTGGTATTGGAAGCGGATTTCTCGGTGACCGCCGGTGTGCAGTACGACCGCACCGCCACCATTTTCCTGGCCGGTGTGAACCTGTATTTCGGCAGCACCCAGGAGCCTGCCTCCACGCTGTCGCCGAGCTGGCATGTGGAGCGTGACCTGACCGATTACAGCGCCTTGTTCAGCAACGCAGGTCAAGGCCAGGCGTTCATTGGCAATATCGTCAACAGCACTTACACCGGTGTGATCCACGGCAATGCACGGTTGCTCTTCTATCCTGCCAACGTCCTTGCGCCGGCAGCGAAAGCACCGGATGCCGTGTACCCGTTGGGCAGTGATCCGATCGGCAGCACCGTTGCCTTGAACGACTCCAGCAGCCAGCTGACTGCAACGCTGAGCTTGCCGCGCAATGTCGATCGGGCCTATCTGGATGTTTTCACGCAGAGCCAGAGCAATGACGAGTTCTGGTACACCTGTGTACCGGCTCAATACGCAGCCGAAACCGGCGAATGCAACAACGGCAATTTCCGCGAGGCGGAGGTCAGCATCGACGGCCAGCCGGCAGGCGTGGCGCCGGTCTATCCGTGGATCTATACCGGCGGCATTGATCTATTCATCTGGAAGCCGACGCCCGGCGTGCAGACGCTGAACTTCATTCCTTATCGCGTGGATCTGACGCCGTTCGCTGGCGTGCTCAGCAATGGCTCGCCGCACACGGTGGCGGTGAATGTGGAGGGCGCGGACAGCTACTTCTCCGCCACGGCTGCGTTACTGGTGTATCAGGATAAACATGCCCAGCAGGTGACCGGACAAGTCACGCGCAATACCTTGGCCAATCAACCGCCGACACCCACGATCAGCAGCGCTCTGAGCCAGAACGCTGCTGGCGATGTCACCGGCGGCGTGACCACGGCGCTTAGCCGTCACTTCATCATCGAAGGTTACGCCAACACCTCACGTGGGCGCGTGACGACCACGGTGGACCAGACGGTGGCATTTACCAACACCGAGAGCTTCAACACCAGCGCCACCATTTACGATCAGATCACCGATCAGCTCACCACGGTGGAGGGCGTAAGTCGCAGCAAGCTCGGGCAGGCGCTGGTCGGTGAGTTCAAGGCAAGCTACCGCTATCCGCTGTATGTGGAATCGGATCAGAGCACGCTCTCCGACGGCAACTATTCCATCTTCACTAAAGTGCGCCAGGGCTATAAACAGCACACCGAGGAGGGGCTGGATGGCATCACGCTGTACTCAGCCCAGGTGGAAAACCGCGTGGATGGTTCCGATACCCTGGTCGTGACGCCGAGCTACAGCATCGTCAGCCACAGCGGCCAGCAGGCCACGCAAACTTTTGCGTTCGACGATTCGCTGGGTGGCTGCTATCGCAGCAGCGTCAGCTCCGCCAATAACGTGGTGACCGCCTACAGCAGCGGTCAAGGCTGCCCCGGACAGCAGAACCGAGTGCTGTGGTTCACCCATCCGGATGGCTCTCCTTATCAGGGCGACAGCCTGTTGGGCTGGTAACCGGCACGGGAACCCGCACCCCCTCGGATGGTCCGAGGGGGTGTCGGCGTGCTAGTTTTGCCGGCATTCCATCAGCACCACGTCCCCCTGGAGTTCTTACCGATGCGTATCCGCCTGCTTGCCCTTTCCCTCCTTGGCGTGACCATTGCCCTCGCCGGCTGCCATCACGCCACGCGTCCGGATGGGTCGCGGGTAGATAAGAAGGGCGTGGTCAACATGGACTCGTTTGAGTCTTACATCTCTACGCATCCGACGCCGGAAGACTTCAAGAAAATGTATCCGGGCGTGCAGCTGATGATGCCTGGCATGATCAGCACGATGGAAATCCGCTACGACAATTCCCGCTTCTTCCCGCAGCTGGATAAGGACGGGCGCATCATCGGTGGTGACTTCCACTGAGTTCGTCCGCGTCAAGACTTTCGACACGCGGCTCAGCTGCGTGAAGCTCCGTTCCCCTTTGCCGTTATTCCCGCGAAAGCGGGAATCCATGTTGCTCTGAAGTAACAAGCTGCGATGGATTCCCGCTTTCGCGGGAATGAGGGCAGTGGCAGCGCAAGCTTCAACGCGCGCCCATTCCATTTGTGACTCACCTGTCATATTCGACAGCTTGAGTCATTTTGCTGACATCTTGCATCGCTACTCTGGAGCGACAGCGGGGGCTGCTTCGGATTTCGCGGAGCAGCCGCATTTCCATGCATTGTCAACGCCAGGTGTCATGTCTTCTTCAAATTCCACCACGCCCCAGCGGCGTGGATTGTTGCTTGCCGCGTTGGCTGCAGTAGTAGTGATTGCCGGTGGCGGGTTTTGGTACGCCCACGCCGCGATAAGCGCCAAACCCACCGGCCATACCGCCAATGACGGCAGCGATGTCGGCATCATGATGGGGCTGGCTGATACGGCTTATCAGCAGAAGCATCTGGTTGCACCCGTGGGTAGCAACGTCTACGAGTTCTACTTCAGCGTGCTGCAGCTCGATCCGAACAACCCGACCGCGCAGGACCGTTTACGCGAGGCGTTCAAACCTGCGTGCGATGTGGTCGAAACCACCATCAACTCGGGTGATCTGGATGAAGCGCAGCGCGAACTGTCGCTGCTGCGCATGTACGATCCGCATAACTACAAGCTGGCCCTGCTCGGCAGCGTGCTGGATGCGCAGCGCGTGATCGAACGCAGGCAGCACGAAGCCGAGGCGGAGCGCATGCAGTCGCAGCAGGCTGCTGGCGGATAGAAGCGACCCCAGGCTTATCCAGCCAAATAAACGTCTTTCAGCCGCACGTAGTGATCAGCCGAGTAATGCAGCTGCTCGATCTGCTTGTCGGTAAGCAGACGCACGCGTTGGGCCGGATTGCCCAGCCATAGCTCACGTTCACCCACGACCTTGCCCGGCGGCACTACGCTGCCGGCGCCGACGAAGCCGTATTTCTTGACGGTCGCGCTATCGAGCACGGTGGCGTGCATGCCGATCAGGCAGTAATCCTCGATGGTGCAAGCGTGGATCACCGCGGCATGGCCGATGGTGACGCCTTCGCCGACGATGGTGGGAAAACCACCGGGTGAATACGGGCCGTCATGGGTGACGTGCACCACGGCGCCGTCCTGCACATTGCTGCGCGCGCCGATACGGATGTAGTGCACGTCGCCACGCAAGACCGCGCCGGGCCAGATGGAAACGTCATCGCCCAACACGACATCACCGATTACCGTGGCGGCAGGATCGACGTAGGTGCGGGCACCGAGAGTGGGCGTGACGCCCTTGAAGCTGCGTAAATGATTCATGCGCGCATTTTAGCCGGTGACCGTAAGGTTCTCGTTGCCGGCGGGCAGCTGCCCCTGCTCGCGGATCTCCAGTACGCGCAACGTTTCCTGGTAGCCGGAATCCACCGCCAGTTGCCAGTCTTTCCAGTCGAGCATGCTCACATGCTCCAGGGGTGGCGTAATCAACATGTCGGCCCGCTCGATGCAATGCAGGCTGGTTTCCTCGCTGTTGACCATCGCCGCGCGCGTCAGGGTGGAAACAATGCCCGGCCAGCCGATGCCGCGGCGCTGGCGCATCCACAGTCGCCACCAGGGCGGGGTGGCAAATTCCTCGGTTTTGGCATGCAGCGCGATGTCCGCGCGGATCGCCACCGCGGTGATGTGGGCGATGCCGTCCTCCGCCATGACGTCGGTCGGCAAGTTATCGACAAGCGCCCCATCCACGTAAACATGCCCGCGATGCAGCACTGGCGGCAGGATGCCGGGAATCGAACTGCTGGCGCGCAACCACAGCCACAGCGGTCCATGTCGATGCACCACCCTGCCCTCGCCGGACAAATTGGTGGACACGCAGAAGAACGGCCGTTCCAGATCCTCGATATCGATCGCACCGAACGCACGGCGAAGCATCATGGCGGCGCGGCGTCCACGGGTCAGCGCGACGAACGGCAAGGTCCAGTCCGACAACGGTTTACCGCGCACGAAAGCCTCGTAATAGACGCGCATCATGTCGTCGATGCCCCACATGTTGGCGACGCCGGCACCGATGATCGCGCCGATGCTGGTGCCGCCGATCGCATCGAAGTCATGGCCGGCTTCGCGCAGTGCGCGCAACGCGCCCAGATGGGCCAGCCCGCGCGCACCACCGCCGGCCAACACCAGCCCGCGCGCATGACCGCTGATCAGCCGCGCGATGCGTGGAATATCACCTTCGCCGCAGATATGGTGATGCTGCAATTCACCGCTGAATTCCGCGCGCCAGCGCCGGGCGGCGCCGGGCAACACGCGATGCCCAGGGTGGATCAGCAGCAGATGGCGAGGACGGTGCCGTACCCGTGCCGGATGGCCGGGTGCAGCTTCGGGCCAGGGCTGCGCGGGTTGTGCGGCCAGCGCCGGCAGCAGCAACACATCGGCTTGGCGCAGGCAGCGTAGTCGCCAGGACGCGTCGCCGGTGCTGTCCAGGTAGATCACGAAGCGCACCTGCGCCTCGCGCTCGGCAAACCAATCGCTGCCACGGTTCGCGCCGTGTTCGGCATCGATCACCAAGCAGCTGCCGTAGGCCTCCAGCGCTTGCGCCAGCTGGATGGCCAAGCCGCGCACGGGCACGCCTTTGTCGACGGGCAGAATCGCGAAGGTGCGAGGTTTGTCCGGCGGCTCGACGTGGCGCTCGCGGCGCAGCAGACGGTCAATGGCTTGCCGCGATACCTCAAGCATGGCGCGCGGATGGCGCTCGATCAGGTGCTCGAACAGGCTGCGGTCCAGCCGCAGCAGTTCCGAATCGCGCAGGGCGCGGACGTTGTAACGGAAGGGCTCGCCGCTGAGCAGGCTGATTTCGCCCACGCTGTCGTCTGCCGACATCTGTCGGATGAGATCCGTGGCGCCATCGAATACACCCAGGCTGCCGCTGCGCAGCAAATACAACGCATCCGCGACCTCCCCGGCCCGGAACAGGTATTGGCCGCCGGGCAGGCAGATCCAACGCAGATTGGTCGCCAACGCAGCGCGTTGCGCATCGTTCATATGCGCAAAAAGGGGAATGCGACCGATCAGGGCGGGGATATCGGCAGGAAGCATGCGCCTGATGTTACGACGGCAGCGATGACACCGTACGCATGACGGCTATGACAGATGATCGGAACAGGCGTCTGCCGCCTTGATTTCGGCCACTGCCGCCAGCACGCTGTCGGGTCTGAAGGAGTGTCCCATGAGCCAAAATAACCCCCTGCTTGCCGATACCGGACTGCCGGCCTTTTCGCAGATCAAGCCCGAGGATGTGACGCCGGCCGTCGACGCCTTGGTGGCCGAGAGCCGCGCCGCCATCGACGCCTTGACCGCTCCCGGTGCCATGCGTGATTTCAGCGCGGTGATGCTGCCGCAGGAGCGGCTGGAACAGCGCATCGCCCACGCTTGGTCGCCGGTATCGCATCTGCATTCGGTGGCCGATAGCGAAGCGCTTCGCAAGGTATATGGACCGGCAGAGGAAAAGCTCACCGATCACGCGCTCGAAGTCGGTCAGAATCGTGGTCTCTATGCTGCCGTGCAAGCGGTGGCCGATGCGCCAGACTTCGCGAGCCTGTCCCGTGCGCAGCGCGCGCTGGTCGAACATGCGTTGCGTGATTTCAAGCTTTCCGGTGTCGCGCTGGAAGAACCGGCGCGCTCGCGCTTTCGCGAAATCGGTGTTGAGTTGAGCAAGCTTTCCACCGAATTCTCCAACGCCGTGCTGGACGCCACCGACGCCTGGCACGAACGCATCTCCGACGAGCGCGATCTGGCCGGCATTCCCGAATCCGGCCGTGCCGTGCTACGCCAGTATGCGAAAGAGCAGGGTATCGATGGTTATCTCGTCACGCTCAAGCAGCCGAGCGTGCAGGCGGTGATGACCTATGCCGACAACCGCGCACTGCGCGAACGCGTGTATTGGGCGTACCAGACGCGCGCTTCCGACCAGGGCCCGCACGCTGGCAAGTACGACAACAGCGAACGTATCGAACGCATCATGGCGTTGCGTCATGAGGCTGCGCAGCTGCTCGGTTTCGCCAACGCTGCCGAAGAATCCCTCGCGACCAAGATGGCTGGTGAGCCGCAAGAAGTGCTCGCCTTTCTGCGCGATCTCGGCGCACGCGCCAAGCCGGTGGCGCAAAAGGAACTGGCCACCTTGCGCGACTTCGCCGCCAGCGAACTCAAACTCGATAACCTCGAAACCTGGGATGTGGCTTACGCATCCGAAAAGCTGCGTCAGAAGCAATACGCGCTGGACGAGGAACAACTCAAGCCATACTTCCCGCTGCCTGCCGTCATCGACGGCCTGTTCGGACTGGTGCACAAGCTCTACAGCATCACCCTGACACCACGCGATGGCGTCGATGTCTGGCACCCAGACGTTCGCTATTACGACGTCACCGACAAGGATGGCCGCGTCTTCGCCGGTGCGTACATCGATCTGTATGCACGCAGCGGCAAGCGTGGCGGCGCATGGATGGATGTCTGCCGCGCACGTTTCGATGACGGCGCGCACCTGCAATTGCCCGTTGCGTTCCTCACCTGCAATTTTGCACCGCCGACCGAAGGTCGCCCCGCGCTGCTCACGCATGACGACGTGCTGACCTTGTTCCATGAATTCGGTCACGGCTTCCACCATCTGCTCACCGAAGTACCGCTTCCTTCCGTGGGCGGCATCGATGGCGTGGAATGGGACGCGGTGGAATTGCCAAGCCAGTTCATGGAGAACTTCGGTTGGAATCGCGAAGCGTTGGATCTGTTTGCCAAGCATTGGGAAACGGGCGAACGCCTGCCGGACGAGCTATTTGAGCGCATGCTCGCGGCGCGCCATTTCCACGCCGGCCTGTTCCTGGTGCGTCAGCTGGAATTCGCCTTGTTCGATTTCCTGCTGCACCTGGAATACGACCCAGCCAAGGGCGCGCGCACGCTCGACGTATTGGAAGAAGCACGCCGCGAAGTGGCCGTGCTTCATCCGCCGGCCTGGCAGCGCTTCCCGCAAGCGTTCAGCCACATCTTCGCAGGCGGCTATGCAGCCGGTTACTACAGCTATCTGTGGGCTGAGCTGCTCAGCGCGGACGCCTTCGGCGCCTTCGAGGAAAAAGCCACCAAGGGCCTGAGCGTGATCGATGCCGAAACCGGCGACCGCTTCCGCCGCGAGATCCTGGCCGTGGGCGCCAGCCGCCCCGCACTGGAAAGCTTCGTGGCCTTCCGCGGCCGCGCGCCCGAGCCGGAAGCACTGCTGCGCAGCCACGGCCTGGCCGCCTGATACGCGCCTTCATGCCCTCCCCTGTGTCAGCAGGGGAGAGTCAAGATGGGGTCAGACAATCTCGCCCAAATCATCCGCTGGCGAGCCTCTCCCCCGCCGCCGTCAACAAGTTCACAATCGGCTCTCATTCGCTCTGTCAGTATCGCCGTAGGTAGCGCGATACTGTTATTGAAAGCTCAGTGGACTGGGGAGTCTGCGATGAATGCCATGACGCATTTGCCGCCTGAATGGTTCGATTGGATCCGTGAAAATCTCGCGCGCGGCTGTGCGCCGCAATCGCTGATCGAGGACATGGTGCGCAACCGCTTCGATCCCGTCTTTGCGCGGGCGGCGGTCAACGGCGTGATGACCAACAACGGACCGATTACCGCACCTTTCGAAGAGAAGCCAAAGCCAGCAACCACGGGCTATGTCTACGAGAAGCCGCGCTTTCACGCGGGTAACCTGATTCGCACATCCGATCGCGATGTACGCGTGGTCACGCGCGTCAACCGCCCGCTTATCGCCGTGCTGGACGGTGTGCTGAGCGAAGACGAGTGCGACGAGCTGATGCGCCTATCCGCCAACAAGATGCGTCGCTCGACCACGGTCGATCCGATCAGCGGCAAGCATGAAGTCATCGCCGACCGCAGCAGCGAAGGCACCTTCTTCCTGGTCAACGCCGACCCTTTCATTACCCGTATCGACCGACGCATTGGCGAAGTGATGAACTGGCCAGTGGAAAACGGCGAAGGCCTGCAGGTGCTGCATTACGGCGTCGGCGGCGAATACAAGCCGCACTTCGATTACTTCCCGCCTGAAGATCCGGGCAGCCAAGTGCAAATGACCATCGGCGGCCAGCGTGTCTCGACCATGGTGATGTATTTGAACGAAGTGGAAGAAGGCGGCACCACCATCTTCCCGGAGATCGGTCTGGAAGTCGTGCCTAAAAAAGGTTCGGCCGTCTATTTCGAATACACCAACAGCCAGAACCAGCTCGACAAGCTCACTCTGCACGCAGGCGCGCCCGTGACGCGTGGCGAGAAGTGGATCGTGACCAAATGGATGCGGCAGCGGCGGTATGGCGAGTCGCTGCCAACCACTGAAAAAGCCGCAACAAGCTGACGGAGGCGCGATCTGTTCGATCGCGCCTCGCTCATCTATCAGCCCTGTGCCCCATCCGCCGTCAGGTGGTAATGCGTGGCGACTTCAATTTCCTTCTTCGAACCCAGGAACACCGGCACACGCTGGTGCAGTCCGGTCGGCTGGAGTTCCATGATGCGTTCACGACCGGTGGTAGCAGCGCCGCCCGCCTGTTCGATGATGAAAGCCATCGGGTTGGCTTCGTACATCAGGCGAAGCTTGCCGCCCTTGCTCCTGATCTTGACGTCAAGCGGATAGAAGAAGGTGCCGCCGCGCGTGATGATGCGGTGCACATCGGCAACCATCGATGCGACCCAGCGCATGTTGAAGTCCTTGTTGCGCGGGCCATCCTTGCCGGCCAGCAATTCGCCAATATAACGCTGCATCGGCGGTTCCCAGTGGCGCTGGTTGGACATGTTGATCGCGAATTCGGCGGTTTCTTCCGGAATGCGGATATCGCGGCGGCTGAGGACGAAGCTGCCTACTTCGCGATCGAGCGTGAACTCATGCGTGCCGTAGCCGAAGGTCAGCACCAGTACCGTGGCCGGACCATAAACCACATAACCCGCGGCAAGCTGGGTGGTGCCCGGCTGCAGGAAGTGTTCGGCCTTGGGTTGGGTGATGCCATCCGGGCAGCGCAGGATGGAGAAGATGGTGCCGACGGAGATGTTCACGTCGATGTTTGAGCTGCCATCCAGCGGATCGAACAACAACAGGTGATTGCCCTTCGGATACATGTCGGGGATCTGCTGCGGGTCTTCCATTTCCTCCGACGCGCATGCAGCCAGCTGACCGCCCCAGGCATTGGCTTCCAGCAGAATCTCGTTGGAGATCACGTCCAGCTTCTTCTGCGCTTCACCCTGGATGTTGCCGGTGCCGGCTTCGCCCAGCACGCCGCCGAGGGCGCCTTTGTTGGTGGCGACGGCGATGCGCTTGCAGGCGCGCGCCACCACTTCGATCAACAGGGAAAGCTCGGCATTGACGCGGCCGGCGCGGCGTTCCTCGATCAGGAACTGGATCAGCGAAATGGACTTCATGGCGAACCCGCAGGCAAAGGAGCCGCCATTTTCCCGGGTCCGCCCCGTTGACGCCAGCCACGCGCCTGAACCGGCCACCACGCTGCTGCTGACAACACGCTGGCAGTAGCAGGGGCGCAAGCTTTCATTATCGAAAAGGAGGGACGATCATGCGCGATGTGGTGTATGTGCTGGTTTTTGAGGGGTTTGCCGATTGGCAGGTGGCGCTGGCGCTGGGCGAGATCCGCCGCCCTGGCGATTGGGAGGTGCGCAGCATCGGGTTTGACCGCGCTCCAGTGACATCGATGAGCGGTTTGCAAGTGTTGCCGGATGGCGATATGCGCGAACTGGATCTGGATGCGGCCGCGTTGCTGATATTGCCCGGCGGTCATATCTGGCTGCCATCGCAGGTCGAGAAGATCGCCGAGCTCGCGCAGCAGGTGCATCGTGCTGGCGCACCGGTCGCGGCGATTGGCGAGGGTGTGTTCGCGGTGGCGCGTGCAGGATTGATCGATGACTGCCGTCATACCGGTAGCTGGGCTGGCCAGATTGGTCGTGATGCACCGGCGTACGCAGGCCAAGACCAATATGACGCGAATGTGCTGGCCGTGAGCGATGGTGGTGTCATCACCGCCAGCCATCTGGGCAGCATCGAGTTCGCACGCGAAATCATTCACACGCTGGATCTGTATACCAGCAGCGACCGCGAACACTGGTACCGCCTGTTCAAGCACGCGCTGCCGCCGCCGTGGCTCGCTACCGAAACCGTCGATGTTGCCCGGGCTGCCTGAGGTGATGACATGTCTCATTGGATCGACAAAGTTCTGACCGCATACCGTCCGCTGTATCTGCGCGGCTTGCTGATGGATGGGCAATACCACTTGCCCGCGGCACCGAAAAAACCACCGGAATCAGGCAAGCGGGTGGCTCATCTTCGCCCTGCTTTTGAGCCGGATCGTCGGCGTGTGCTGGTGGCTACGGCAACCGCTGCTGCGGTGACGCTTTGCACGCGTTCGATGCTGACGGCAACGGACGGCACGGTGGAATCGTCCCCCGAACGCGCAGATGAGCATTGAGGCTCCTGCAAAAACTTTCACCTGGGTTGTACCGCGAGGAATCTTCATCATGACAAAGACTTATCACGGCAGTTGCCATTGCGGCACGGTAAAGATCGCAGCGGAAATCGACCTGGTGCAGGGCACTGGTCGCTGCAATTGCTCGATCTGCACCAAGACACGCGCTTGGAGCGTGATCGTCAAGCCGGAAGCCTTTCATCTGATCAGCGGCGAAAACGATCTGTCCGATTATCAATTCGGCTCCCGCAGCATGCACCACCTGTTCTGTCGTCACTGCGGTGTGCGTCCGTTCGGTAAGGGACATCTGGATGTACTGGGCGGTGATTTCTACACCGTCAACATGGCGTGCTTGGACGATGCCGAACCATGGGAACTGATCGAGTCGCCGATGCATTTCTCCGACGGGCGCAACAACAACTGGCAGAACCCGCCTGCCGAAACACGACACCTGTAAGTGTCTACACGGAGATCAGCATCATGATGCCGAACATCCATGATCAGTCCGATCGCAAGGTGATTTTCTTCCACGCCCCGCAAAGCCGATCCGGCGGCACGCTGGCCTTGTTGGAAGAACTGGATGCCGATTACGAGTTGCACCTGCTCAATCTCAAGCAAGGCGAGCAGCGGCAGTCGAGCTATCTGGCGATCAATCCGATGGGCAAAGTGCCCGCGATCTTGCATCGGGATGCACTGGTCACCGAGCAACCGGCGGTATTCCTTTATATGGCCGATCTCTATCCGGAAGCGCGTCTTGCCCCATCGATCGGCGATCCGTTGCGTGGTCCGTATGTACGCTGGCTGGTCTATTACGGTTCGTCATTCGAACCGGCCATTGTGGATCGTTCGCAAAAACGAGCGCCCGTACCGCCGATGACATCGCCCTACGGTGGCTGGGATGATGTGATGAATACGATTCACGCGCAACTGGCCAAAGGTCCCTACCTGTTGGGTGAGCGGTTTACCGCGGCGGACGTGTTGTGGGGTGGTGCGCTGCACTGGACCACGCTGTTCAATCTGGTGCCTGACACCCCGGATATCCGCGCTTACATCGAGCGCGTGATCACGCGTCCCGCGATGCAGCGCGCCGCTGCGAGGGATGAGGCATTCGTTGCCCAGCAGGCGGCGTGAAATGGGTATGCAGTACAACATCCACGAAGATTTCTCCCCTCTCCCTTTCGGAGAGGGGCTTGTTTGGCCTCTCGCGCAGCACGTCGTCGTCTCAATGGCTGCGATGCCATTGCATGACTTCGGACGCTGGCCTGCACCTTCCCGCTGGGCGATCATGTACCCATGCGCCGCGCCGATCGCCTCTTCCTCATCATCAATGCCCTTCGTGGACGCCGTACAGCGTTGCAGGCGCGTCAGCTTGCGGAAACGCTCGGCGTCTCACTGCGCACCGTCTACCGCGATGTGGCAGACCTGCAGCTTTCGGGCGTACCCATCGAAGGCGAGGCTGGCGTCGGTTACGTGCTGCGCAAAGGCTCGGATATTCCACCGCTGATGTTTACCGCCGACGAGCTCGAATCGCTGGTGGTCGGCACGCGCTTCGTGCGCGCGTTTGCTGGCGAGAGGTTGGCAGCGGGCGCGCAGGCCGCGCTGGTCAAGATCGAGGCGGTGTTGCCGCCCGAGCTGCGCGAACGTTCCTCGCGCACCCGCATTTATGCACCGATCTGGCGCGATGAAGAATCGATAGCCTTTGCCGCTCGCATCGACCAGCTGCATGCGTCGATCGAAACCCAACGCGTGCTGCGTCTGCGCTACCGCGACGAAGTCGGACGCGACAGCGAGCGTGAAGTGGAGCCGTTGTGCCTGGCCTTTTGGGGAGGCAAATGGACGCTGGGCACCTGGTGCCGCTTGCGCCGCGATTTCCGCAATTTCCGTCCGGACCGCATCGAGCTGATGGAGGAAACGGGCGAGGTGTTCCAGAGTGCGCCAAACCGGGATCTTGGGTCTTATCTGCAGGCGATGCGGGGTTATTTCGCCGGGCTGGAGTAATACCTGTCGGGCGGCGCTGCGCTGACCCAGCCTACCTCGGCACATCACTCTTCAGGTACCCTGCGCCAACCACGGTCACTGCAGGAGCCCCCTCATGTCATCAGGCGTGCGTCATCCTCTGTTGTCCATCGCGCCAGCCAAGCTGCGCCCGACCCAAATGACTGTGGGTAAGGCCGAAGTGGCGGAAAAGCGTGCCGAGTGGGAAAGACTCGGCAAGAAAAAGCGCAAACAGATGCTTGCCGAGCACTGGTTTCCGGGTGTGCTGGGGCCGAAGAATCAGGTTTATATCGTCGATCACCATCACCTTGGCCTGGCCTTGTTCGAAGAGAAGGTGAAAGAGGTGCCGGTGATGATCCAGCGCGATTTCTCCTGGCTGGAACCGGCGGTGTTCTGGCACACCATGGAGTTCAATCGCTGGGCGCATCCGTACAACGAACAGGGTCTGCGCGAGCAATACGACGCGATCCCGGCCAAGCTGACCGACATGCGCGATGACCCGTTTCGCACATTAGCCGCACGGGTGCGCAACGAAGGTGGCTATTCCAAGGACGCCACGCCCTATTCCGAATTCCTCTGGGCCGATTTCTACCGGCGCCACATGAAGCTCAAAGACGGGCGCATCACACCCAAGGTGCTGAAGGACGCCATGTTGTACGCGCACTCGCATGACACGGCCTATCTGCCTGGCTGGAGCGGCGTCATCGTGCAATGAGTGCCACGTCGTCCCGTCCCGCATTCAACGTGGTGGACCTGCTGGCAGGTCTGGCGATTGCCGGTTTGCTGGTGCCCGAAGCGGTAGCGTACTCGGGCATCGCCGGCATGCCGCCGCAGGCGGGCGTGATCGCGCTGTTCATTGGCCTGATCTGCTACGGCTTGCTGGGTACCAGCCGCTACGCCATCGTTTCGTCCACGTCGTCATCGGCAGCGGTGTTGGCAGCTGGCACGCTGGCGTTGGCCGGCAATGCAGTGATCGCGCGCGCGGCGATTGCCGAAACCCTGGTGCTGTTCGGCGGCATCTGTTTCCTCATTGCGGGGTTTGCGCGACTGGGCGGCCTGTCGCATCTCATCGCCCGTCCGGTACTGCGCGGTTACACCTTTGGCCTGGCCGTCGTAATTGCGCTGAAGCAGCTGCCGCATCTGGGCGGATGGCCGGATCTGCACGGCGACTTCGTGCCGTTGTTGATCAAAGATCTGGTACAGACCTCCAACCAGGTGCACGCAGTGACGCTTGGTACCGGCTTGCTGGCGCTGGCGCTGTTGTTTGTTTGCGAGCGCGTGCGACGCTTGCCGGGCAGCCTGCTGGTGATCGCTTTAGGCGTGATCGCTTCCCCTTGGCTGGCCGCACGTGGGGTGCCGTTGACGGGCGCCATTCATCTGCACATGAATCTCGCCATGCCCACCTGGCCATCCGGTGATCAGTGGCTACCGAGTGTCGAGCTTGCCGCTGCGCTGCTGCTGATTCTCTACGCGGAGTCCTACAGTTCGATCCGCGGTTTTGCGCTCAAGCACAACGATCCCGTTGAGCCGAATCGCGATCTGCTGGTGTTGGGTGTGGCCAACGTATTGTGCGGTCTGCTGCAAGGCATGCCGGTCGGCGCCGGTTATTCGGGCACCTCGGCCAACGAAGCGGCGGGTGCGCAATCGCGTCTGGCAGGCCTGGTAGCGGGTGCCACCGTGTTGCTGATGGTTCTGCTGTTGTTGCGCTGGATCGAACGCATTCCACTGGCAGTGCTGGCAGCCATCGTGATTCACGCGGTAAGTAAATCGTGGCGGCTTTCGGTGTTCCGCCCGTACCTGCAATGGAAGCGTGATCGTCTGCTGGCGCTGGCTTCTGTGGTGGCCGTGTTGTCGCTGGGCATTCTCAATGGTTTGCTGGTGGCGATTGCCTTCAGCCTGATCATGCTGCTGCGCCAGCTCGCCGCCGCGCGCCTGAGCGTGCTGGGCAGACTCGCCGATGGGCATGATTTCGTGGATATCGCGCAACATCCGGATGCGGTGGAGCCAAAGGGCATCCTGATCCTACGTCCGGAAGAGCCGCTGTTTTTCGCCAACGCCGAGTCGGTGATGAGCCTGGCGCGCAAGCAAGTGACGCAACGCGCCGGCCTCAAGCAGGTGATCCTCAGTCTGGAGGAATCTCCTGATCTCGACAGCACGGTGCTGGAATCGCTCAGCGATTTTTCGAGCTGGCTGCAATCACTGAACATCGGCCTGCACGTCGCGCGCCTGAAGGACGAGACGCGCGACTTGCTGTTGCGCGCCGCCCTGCCCCAGCTTTCGCCACAGGCACTCAACAACTGGAGCGTGGAAGATGCCGTGTCGGCATTGGCCGGCGCGTCCTCGTCTACATAGCCTTATCAAGGTATTCCAGAGTGAAAAACGCAACACGTATCAGCTACATGGCCATGGGTTTGGTGTTGGCCATGCCGGCGATGGCACAGCAGGATGCTGACGCACACTTCAGGCAGATCTACCAACAGGAATGGGCTTGGCGCACGGGCCAGTCTGGCATCAGCGCGTCGGGCGAGTCGCAACCCAACAATGGCCGGCTCGACCAGGTCGACGCGAAAAGCCAAGAGGAGCGCCTGGATTACTGGCAGAAAGTGATGAGCCAGCTCGACGCCATCGACGTCAAGCAACTGACCCCGGCTGACCAAGTGAATTATGCGGTTTACCGCGAGCAGATCCGCAACTTCATCGCCGACCAGCAATTCAAGCAGTGGCAGATGCCATTCAACAGCGACTCCGCGTTCTGGAGCGAGCTGGATGACGATCTCGGCAGCGACGGTTTGCGCACGGAAACCGACTATCGCCACTATGTCGACCGGCTCGGCGAAGTGTCGGCGTATTTCGATCAGCAGATTGCCAACATGCGTGCTGGTCTGAAGCGCGGTTTCAGCGTGCCACGCGCTGTGTTGAATGGCCGCGATGTATCGATCGCCTCCGTCGCTGACGCGAAGGATCCTACGCAGACCTCGTTCTACGCGCCGTTGCAGCACATGCCATCGAACATTCCCGCTGCGACCGCGGCAGCGATTCAGGCCGATGCGCGCGAGAAAATCAGCAAGGACGTGATTCCTGCTTACGCGAATCTGCTCACCTTCTTCCGCAACGAATACGTGCCGCAAGCCCGCAACACGCTGGCTGCCGAAGCGCTGCCCGATGGCAAGGCGTATTACCGCCAGCAGATCCGCGAATACACCACGCTTGATCTGGATCCGGACACCATCCACAAGATCGGCCTGGAGCAGGTCGCCAAGATCCACGCGGAAATGCTGCAAACCATGCAGGAGACCGGCTTCAAAGGCAGCTTTGCGGACTTCCTGCACTTCCTGCGCACCGATCCGCAGTTCTACGCCAAGACGCCGCAGGAGCTGCTCGACAAGAGTGCCTGGGTCGCCAAGGAAGTGGATGGCCAGGTCGGTAGATTCTTCGGGCATCTGCCGCGCGAACGTTTCACCATCCAGCCGGTGCCGGACGATATTGCGCCGTACTACACGTCGGGTCGCGGCGGTCCGGACGTCTATCTGGTCAATACCTACGATCTGCCATCGCGCCCGCTCTACAACATGCCGGCGCTGACCTTGCACGAGTCCTATCCCGGCCACGCGCTGCAACTGGAATTGGCGGAAGAAGAACATGACCAGCCTGCCTTCCGTCGCAACGGATACATCTCCGCCTACGGCGAAGGCTGGGGCCTGTATTCGGAATATCTCGGCAACGAAATGGGCATCTACAAGACGCCCTACCAGCGCTTCGGTTTCCTCACCTACCAGATGTGGCGCGCCTGCCGCCTGGTGGTCGACACCGGCATCCATCACCTGGGCTGGACGCGTCAGCAGGCGATCGATTTCATGACGCAGAACACCGCCCTCTCCGATCGCGAAATCGCCAACGAAATCGACCGCTACATCAGCTGGCCGGGGCAGGCGCTGTCGTACGAATTGGGCTATCTCAAAATCTTGGAGTTGCGCGCCAAAGCGGAAAAAGCGCTGGGACCGAAGTTCGATATCCGCGCTTTTCACGACACGATTCTGTCGACTGGTTCCGTGCCATTGCCGGTGCTGGAGCAGCGGATCGATCGGTTTATCGCGGAAGGTGGGCCGGAGCCGGATTTTGGCTCTGACGGCCTAAAAGCCGCTAAGACGGCACCTTGAGGCAAGGCATTCGCCAAACCTGAGCTGCAGTGGCGATGAGATGGGTCAAAAGCCACCCTCAATCGCCACGCAGCCTCCCGGCGGGGCTGGTCAAAACTACACCCATGAAGTAATATCTTCACATACTTTATAGGGAGAGTTTGCTATGACAGCTTATCCCGTGCCCCGAACCGAGCCGACTAAAGGCTTGGGCGGTCCTGCCCTTCGCAGCTTCTTCAAGCTGGCGGATCTGTGGAAGTTGCGCATTTCAGAGCAGCGCAAGTTGCTGGGCGATCCGCCCGAATCCACGTTCTACAAGTGGAAGCGCCACCAGGATGGCGTGCTGGGGCGCGACACGCTGGAGCGCATCAGTTATCTGCTCGGTATCTACAAGGCGCTGCAGATTCTTTTCCCCAATCCCGAACAAGCCGATACGTGGCTGCACAGGCCGAACCAGTCGATGCTGTTCGGCGGGCATTCGGCGCTGGAGCGTATGCTCTCCGGCAACGTCGCCGACCTGTATGTGGTGCGGCAATATCTGGACGCGCAGCGCGGCGGTCACTAAGCGAGCTCAGCCCCCTCATGTACGTTCAGTACACTCAGGCGCCTGTGCGCCTTTGAGGCGCAAACGTTGTCGATCGTCGCAATCGGCGAGAGCCCATTCGGGCACACTTTGCAGGCGACCAGGGAATCACACGAATCGATGGCGATTCGTGCCACAGGACATTCATGCCTACCGACACGCCCCCCATTCGACGCATCCGCTGGAATCAGGCCTATCGCATCGTGCCGAGTCGGTTTCCGCCCGCCGGATTATTCGATCGCATCGCCGATCCCGCCGATCTGGAGGCAGTGTTCGCGCTTGAGGCATTAACCAATCCGCGCCTGCGCGAAGAGGCCAATACGCTGCGCCTCATTCCCAAGGACCGCCGCATCAGTGGGCCGGGCTCGACGCCGGTGATGGCCGCGTTTACGCACCTCAATCCGGAAGGTAGCCGCTTTTCCGACGGCACGTGGGGCGTGTTCTACGCGGCGCGCAATGTGATCACGGCGGTAGAAGAAACGGTCTATCACCGCGAACGCTTTCTCGCCGCGACCGCCGAGCCGGCCTGCGACATTGAGATGCGTTGCTACCGCACCAGCGTCGACTGCAAATTGCACGATATCCGTGGCGGTTGGCCGGCGGCGCACGATGCCGACAGCTACGTGGCCAGCGTGAAGCTGGCGCGCGAACTGCGGCAGGCCGAATCCAATGGCATCGTCTACGACAGCGTGCGGCATCAGGGCGGCGAATGCCTGGCCGCGTTCTATCCCGATGTGGTTGCACCCTGCACACAAGCGCAGCATTTGATCTATCGCTGGGATGGCAAGCACATCGCCAAAGTGCTGGAAGTAAGCGAAATGAAGCGCGCGGGACTGTAACCGCGTTTCGCCAGTTAAGATTCCCCGGATCAAGTCCGGGGTGACGCAACGCAGTTATGATCGGATTCGCAGTCGTCGTGTGCGCGCGAAGCAATGGCGCTGCTTTTGTCATTACGGGCCATTCCGGGAGCGTCATGAAAATCCTGCTATCGCTGTTGCTTGCCCTCACGTCATGCGTTATCTGCGCGGGCGAATCCCCTCATTCGTACTGGAATCCCGCGATCGCTGCGTTCGAAGCTTCTGATCGTGCCAATCCGCCACCGCAAGGTGCAGTACTTTTTATCGGCAGTTCGTCGATCGAACACTGGAAATCGGTCGCCGCTGATTTTCCGGAAGTGAAAGTGATCAATCGCGGTTTCGGCGGTTCCGAACTGGGCGATTCCACCTATTTCGCCGACCGTATCGTGGCGCCCTATCACCCACGCGCCATCGTCTTGTATGCGGGCGACAATGACCTCTATTACGGCCACACGCCACAGCAGGTGCGCGACGATTTCGCCGCATTCGTAAGCAAGGTGCGTTCGTTCGACCCTGGCGTGCCGGTCGCGTTCGTGTCGATCAAACCCAGCGTGGCCCGCCAGTCACTGCTGTCGCAAATCAAGCAGACCAACGATCTGGTACGCGCGTATGCGGCCACGCAAAAGGGCGTGACCTATATCGATGTGTTTACGCCGATGCTGGGTGCGGATAGTCAGCCGCAGCAGAAATGGTTCGGGCCCGATGGCTTGCACATGAACCGCAGCGGTTATGCGTTGTGGATCGGGATCCTCAAGCCGTGGGTGGATGCGCACGCGCGTTGATACGTAATTTCCAAAATTTGCCGCAGGTTTAATAGTTTGTCGTCCCGGCGAAGGCCGGGACCTAGCGACTCGTGGATGCTTAAAGGCACTAGGTCCCGGCCTTCGTCGGGACGACGAACATTGTGGTTATGGGCTACGCATCCGCGTCAGTCGCAAACCCTTCGCGCGTACCGCGATTGAATACGCGGTCACTCTCAAGCACATCGGCTGCTGCATGCGCGGCTAGCGGCTTGAGCTTTTCGTAGATCGGCGTGAAGTCGGGCCGGGTGGCGTCGAACAACTGCTCGAAGCTGTCGATCACGAAATAGGTCTGCTGGTAGGTATCGATGCGGTAGCGCGTGCTCATCACTCGCTCCAGGCCGAAACCGATGCGGTTGGGCGCGTGCGAATCCAGGCAGTAGATCGACTCGCCTTTGGAGCTGACAATGCCGGCGCCATAAATGCGCATGCCCTCGTCGGTGTTGATCAGGCCGAATTCCACCGTGTACCAGTACAAGCGCGTGAGGTTCATCAGCGCGTCGGCGCCGATGGCGAAAGCTTTCATGCCGCCGCGGCCGTAGGCCTGCATGTAGTCGGCGAAGATCGGGTTGAGCAGCAGTGGCACATGGCCGAACAGGTCGTGGAACAGGTCGGGCTCGCTGAGGTAGTCGAGCTGTTCCGGTTTGCGGATCCACCAGCTCACCGGGAAGCGGCGATTGGCCAGATGATCGAAAAACACTTCATCCGGCAGCAGGCCTTCGACGGCGACCAGCTCCCAGCCGGTGGCCTCGCCGAGCACCTTGTTGAGCTCGGAAAACTTCGGAATGCCACCGTCACCCAGGCCGAAACGCTCCACGCCCGCCATGAATTCCTTGCAGGCGCGTCCGGGCAACAGCTCGCGCTGGCGCTTGTACAGCGTGTCCCAGACCTCGTGATCAGTGCGGCTGTAGGACTCCCAGGGCTGTTCCACCACACCCGTGGCATACACCGGCACATAGCCGCGATCGGTTTGCTGGTGTTCGACTCGGCGCGGGGTGTTGGTATCCATGGGGGCTCCGGCTGTACTTGGGACTGGCCTGTAGGGCCATGGCAACAGCATAGGGCCAAGACCTCGCACGAAACTTGTTTTATTGCATGAGCCATCCCTTTGGATGCAATATTCATGCGTCAAATGGCCAGATCACCGGAGAATCATGCATGGTCGAGCTGGATCGTACCGACTTGCGCATCCTCGCCGTGCTGCAGGGCGAAGGGCGCATCACCAACGCGGAGCTGGCTGAGCGGGTCAGCCTGTCACCCTCCGCTTGCCTGCGGCGGCTGCAGCGACTGGAAGGCGAGGGCATCCTCACCGGCTATACGGCGCAATTGGATCCGGAGGCCGTCGGGCTGGGCCTGCAGGCTTTTGTGCGCGTGCAACTGACCAAACACGAGGCCGAAGCCATCGAGCGCTTTGTCCAGCACGTCAATACCTGGGACGAAGTGGTGGCCTGCTACGCGCTTACCGGCGACATGGACTACCTGATGCACATCTACGTCGCCGACCTGCAGCATTTCTCGCGTTTCCTGCTGGATCGCCTGCTTAATGCCTCGGGCGTGGCCGATGTGAATTCAAGCTTTGTGTTGCGCACGGTGAAACGTTCCGCCGCGCTCCCGCTGAGCCAACTGGAGCGTTGATTCAGGCGCTTTCGCCTGCGACCGTGAGCGATGCATTCTCATCGTTGCGCTGATCGCGGCGCTGGATGCGCAGCGCCAGAAACGCTGCCACCACGCCGGTGGCACCGGCAATCACGAACGGCGCGAGATAGCTGCCCAGCTGCACGCGCAGCACACCGGCCATGAAGGCGGCGACGGCCGCCCCGACTTGATGCCCCGCCACCACCCAGCCGAACACGATGGGTGCGTCGCGATCTCCGAACGCGTCCGTCGTCAGCCGCAGCGTGGGCGGCACCGTGGCAATCCAGTCCAGGCCGTAGAAGATGCCGAACAGCGACAAGCTGTAGAGCGAAAAATCCGAATACGGCAGATAGATCAGCGAGAGTCCCCGCAAACCGTAATAGGCGAACAGCAGCTTGCGCGGGTCGAAGCGATCGGTGAGCCAGCCCGATGCGGTCGTGCCGAACAGGTCGAACAAGCCCATCATCGCCAGTACGCCGGCGGCACGCACTTCCGGGATGCCGTGATCGCCGCACATCGCGATGAAATGCGTACCGATCAGCCCGTTGGTGGTGAAGCCGCAGACAAAGAACGTGGCGAACAACAACCAGAACACGCCGCGCTTGCTCGCGCGATGCAGTACACCCAGCGTGATCGCGAAAAGGTTGCCCGATGACGAACCGGCATCCGCGGGCTCCTCCGCCTGCGCGCCATAACGGGTCAGGCCGATATCGGCCGGGCGTTCGGGCAGCAGCCACAGCACCAGCGGCACCAGCGCCGCGCAGACGGCGGCGATGGTGAGCACCACCGATCGCCAGCCGGCGTACTCGGCGATCGCGGCAAGGCCGGGCAAGAAAATCAACGTGCCGGTAGCCGTGCTGGCGGTAAGCAGGCCCATCATCAGGCCGCGGTGCGTACTGAACCAGCGCCCCACCACCGTGGCACCCAGCACTACCGCCACGCAGCCGGTGCCGGCGCCCGAAAGTACGCCCCAGGTCAGCAGCAGATGCCAGGGACGCGTCATCAGTGCGCTGGACGCGGCAGCTGCCGTCATCACCACCAGCGCGGTGACCAGCACGTGCCGGATACCGAAGCGTTGCATCAACGCGGCGGCGAACGGCCCCATCAGCCCGTACAGCAGGATGCCGACCGCGGCGGCAGACGAAATATCGTCCCGACTCCAGCCGAACGCGCGGCCCAGCGGCAGCATCAGTACGCCGGGCGTGGCGCGCATGCCGGCCGAAGCCAACAAGGCCAGGAACACCACGGCGACCACGATGAAGGCATAGTTTTGGCCGAAGGGCCGATGGCGTTGTATAGTCATGTTACTGATCGGTACGGGTAGAGGCGCAGAGTACGTACCGGTCGGTAACATTGTCAATGGGTCTCGCTATGTCCACGCGCTCCAAAACCGCACCAGTTGTAACCACTGCCCCGGAATCGCCGCGCCGCGCGGCAGACCGCATCCGCGATACCGCTTTCGACCTGTTCTATCGCGAAGGCATCCGCGCCGTCGGTGTGGAGGAAATCGTCACTCGCGCCGGGGTCACCAAGCCCAGCTTGTATCGCGCCTACGAATCAAAAGACGAGTTGATCGCCGATTACCTGCGCGATTACGACCAACGCTTCTGCCAGCGCTTCGAGGCGCCGGCCGTTGATCACCCCGATGATCCCAAGGCGCAATTGCTCGCCTACCTGGACAGGCTCGCCGTGCGCGCCAGCGCCGATGGTTACCGTGGCTGTGGCCTGACCAACGCCGTTATCGAATATCCCGATCATGCTCACCCAGCCCACCGGGTGGCCGTGGAGAGCAAGCAGGCCCTGCGTGAACGCCTGCGCGAGATGTGCCGGGCGATGCAAGCACGCGATCCGGATGAGCTTGCCGACAGCCTGTTGCTGCTGATCGAGGGCAGTTATGTATCGGGGCAGACGTTCGGCGAAGGTGGACCGGCCCGCATGCTGGGTACCGCCGCGCGCCGATTGATTGATGCGGCCCTGTAGCGGGCGCGCGTTCTTGCGCAGAGCATGCTCAGTCACAGCTTGCGGCGCACTTACGCGGGTGTTGTTGACCTCCACGCATTCGCACGCTTAAAACACTTTGACGACTGTGCGCTCGCGTACTGCTGACGGCGGCGCATTTAACGTTAAAATGATGTACTGATGAGTATCGAAGCCGTTTCTACCCCGGACCGAGACCTGCTACGCCCGCTACGTTATCTGTGGCGCGTACCCCTGCTGCTGCTGCACGTCGTGCTCGGCATCATGCTGTGCGGGTTCGTCCTCACTTGGAACCGCCATGCGGTGATGAAGAACGGGCGCGAGCCTTTCACGCATCGCATGATCCGCGCCTGGTCCAGAGGTCTGATGCGCATCTTCGGATTGCGCTCAGTGCGCGTGGGCAAGCCGTTGCCCGATGCGGTGCTGTTTGTCGCCAATCACACCTCGTGGATCGACATCGAGCTGCTGCACAGCCAGCGTGCTGCGTGCTTTGTCGCCAAGGCCGAGATCGCCAGCTGGCCGCTGGTCGGGTGGCTGGCCGCCAGCGGCGGCACCATTTTCCATCGCCGTGGTAATAACCATTCGCTCGCCGCGGTGATGCAGGTGATGGTCGACCGCCTGCGCGAGGGCCGTTCTGTCGCCGTGTTCCCGGAAGGCGGCACAGGTCATAACGGCGTCCTGAAGGTTTTCCACGCGCGCATCTTCCAGGCCGCACTGGATGCGGAAGTGCCTGTGCAACCGGTAGCCTTGCGCTTCGCGCGCGACGGCAAGCGGCAGATCGACGCCGGTTTCCGCGACAACGAAAACTTCCTGCAGAATTTCCTGCGCATGCTCGGCGGTGCGCCGATGGATGCGGAAGTGCACTTTCTGGAACAGGTGCCGGTCAGCCAGGATGGCCGACGCCGTATGGCAGATCTAGCGCGCGAGCGCATCGCCATGGCGCTTGAGGACCGAACGGCATGACCGGAGAGTCAGTTCAACGAGCCCACACAGCGCGTGTTGCCGCTGAGCAGCCATCAGGCGTCAGCCCGCGGCATGATCTGATAGCCAGTCAGGCGCGTCACCACGCGTCATCACCTGACGACTGCCCAACAACGTGAGCCACGTGGACGCATTGAAAAGGCTCTTGCCACAGGGGCGGGATTTCCGTCCGCCCTGGCCGCTGACCAGCGGCCATATCCAGACCATGCTTTCTTCCAGCGGCGTGCGTCGCTCGCTGCTGCCGCGTAGCGCCTACAAGGTGCTTGAAGGCGCCGAGCCGGTAATGGTGGATGGCGGGGAGGGCGTCCGGCTCACCGGCGCCTACACCGCACAAAAAACACAACCCGCCTCGCGTGGTCTGGCCGTGCTGTTTCATGGCTGGGAAGGCAGCGTCGATTCCACCTACGTATTGCAAACCGGCAGCCGGCTGTTGGACGACGGTTGGGATATTTTCCGGCTCAATTTCCGCGACCATGGCGAGAGCCATTCGCTCAACGAAGCGTTGTTTCATTCCTGTCGATTGGATGAAGTCGTGCATGCCATGGGCGACATCGCTCGTCGCTGGCCATCGCGCTCACTGGCGTTGGCAGGCTTCTCGCTGGGTGGCAATTTCGCGTTGCGCGTTGCGATGAAGGCACCCGAGGCCGGCATTCCACTGAGTTATGCGCTGGCGGTGTGCCCGATCATTGATCCCAGTGAAGGCCTGTTTTCGCTGGAAGAATCGGCACCCTGGTTCTACCAGGCCTATTTCATGAACAAATGGCGCCACTCGTTGCGCGCCAAGCAGGCGGCATTTCCGCATCGCGAATATTTCGAGCTGCAGGAATTAAAACAAAATCTGCGCGGCCTGACCGAAGCATTGGTGCTGCGTCATACCGACTTTGGCTCACTGCAGGCTTATCTGGACGGCTATTCGGTAGCGGGCAGCGCGTTAGCCAATATGCAGATTCCAACCACCATTCTGACGGCGCGCGACGATCCGGTGATTCCGGTCGATGCCTTCGAAAAGCTCGAGCTGCCCAGCAACGTCGAACTGGATATCTCCCCGTACGGCGGTCATTGCGGCTTTATCCGCGGATGGGACATGACGAGCTTCTGCGACGACTATATTGCGGCACGTTTCAACGCGATCGCGCACGCCGCTGCGTAAAGCTTGCATAGGCTGCATTCTTCGAGCTGTGCCATAGGCACCCCTTACGCGTGACTTCCTGCATGCGGATGTGATGCGCGACGCGCGTAAGTTGCGCTGCATGGCCTGGGCACGCCGGGCGCGATGGGGGAATCGAAATGGAACGCCGTCTCCATGCCGTTTTACCTGCGTTACTGGCGTTGGCCGTCGCAACACCATGCCTCGCAAGCAGCGTGCCGCAGGATGGTGACATCGTGAATGGTGCCGCGCATCCCGGTTGCGAAAAGCTCAATGCCAAAGCCTGCGTCGAACAGGCCATCGCAGCGATGGGCGGCAGGGAACGGCTGGCCGACATTCACAGCGCGAGCTACGACACCATCGGGCACACGGTACTTTCGGAACAATCGTACCGGCAGCAGCCATTCATTACGTCTTATGAGCGTGACAAGGTCACGGTCGATTTCAGCGGGCAACGGCTGACACGCGATGTGCACCTGACCTGGCCGGAGGCCGATCCGCACACAGAAAGTCTGGATGTGACCCTGATTACGACACCGCAAGGCGGCGTCTATCACAGCAAACAGGGCGATTCGCCATGTTCGCTGGCGGACCTGGACGACAGCAGCGATACGTTGGGACTGGGACCAGAGCAACTCTTGCTCCATGCCGCGGTAGCGAATGATCTACATTACGCGCCGTCGCAATGGTTGCGCGCCACCCCGCATAGCGTGGTGGCGTTCACTTGGCAGGGCGCGCCTGTCAACGTGTTATTGAACGCCGACAATCATCTTCCCGATGCGCTGGAGCGTACGCGTACCTTCAAGGATTTCTGGTTTGCCTGGGGCGATGTGGATCAACGCATCTACTTCGACAACTGGCATGTCGTGCAGGGAGTGGTGTTTCCGACCAATCGCGTCGATCAACGCAATGGCGTTTGGTATGCCTCGACCCAAGTGCTCAATCCGGTTTTCAATGTCGATGTCGATGACAAGTTGTTCGCGATGGATTCAGCCGTTGCCGCCAAGAGTGCGCAATCCAAAGGATGGAACCGTGTTTTCAGCGACAAGAAGCGAGTCGAGCTGGCACCTGGCATTGAGTTATATCAAGGCGCATGGAACACCACGCTGATCAAGCAGAACGATGGTGTGTTGGTGCTGGAAGCACCCATTTCTCCGGGCTATGTGCAGGGTATTCTGGCCAAGGTCCGCAGCGAATATCCGGGCGTACCGATCAAGGGCGTGCTCAGCACCTCCGATTCCTGGCCGCATATGGCGGGTGTCAGGCAAGCAGTGGCCGAAGGTGTGCCGGTTTATGCGCTGGATCTGAATCGGTCGCTGCTGGATCGCCTTGTCGATGCGCCACATCGCTTGCAGCCGGATGATTTGCAGCAGCATCCGAAGCCGGCGCACTGGATCACTGTAAGCAACCGTTTGGAACTCGGTGAAGGCGCCAACAAGGTGGTGCTGTATCCGCTGCGTGGTGCATCGACCGAGCGCCAGTACATGGTGTATTTCCCGCAGCAACAGCTGCTTTACGCGAGCGATACGCTGGCGTTGAATGCGGACAAGTCACTCTACGATCCGGAGTTGATGTACGAAGTGGCACAGGCGGTTGCGCGCGAGCATCTGCAAGTGAAAACCGTCTATGCCATGCATGAAGGGCCGACACCGTGGGTGGAGGTGCAGCAGCAGATTGCCAAGGCGATGTCGCCAGCAGTGGAGAGCAAATCAGCAAGCTGATCGCTATGCCGGCGAGTCAGGAGGGATTCAATCGGCCGGCACGCACCGCCCATTCGCCCACGCACGCAGCGCTGCAACCTGCTCATGCATCAACACCGAAAGCGGCTTGGTAGATTGCAGCGCGTGTAACAGTGTTGCCTGATCCAGCACGCCACCATTGCCCCCGGCATCGTAAAGCGCACTAACCACAGCCTGTTCGATTTCGGCACCTGAAAAACCATCGCTGGCTTCTGCCAGCGCATTCAAGTCGAACGTATCGACATCGAGCTTGCGGCGCTTCAGGTGCATAGCAAAAATGGCGGCGCGCACTTCGGTCCTTGGCAAATCGACAAAGAAGATTTCGTCGAAGCGCCCCTTGCGCAACAGTTCCGCCGGCAACTCGTCCACGGCGTTGGCGGTAGCCACGACGAACACTTTGGATTTGCGTTCCGCCATCCAGGTCAGCAGATAGCCAAGCACGCGCCGCGACACACCGCCATCGTCGCCGCCACCGGCCAATCCCTTTTCGATCTCGTCGATCCACAGCACGCAGGGTGCCAGCACTTCGCAGCTCGCCAGCGCTTCGCGCAGGTTCTTTTCCGTTTCGCCCTGGTATTTGTCGTACAGCGAGCCAAAATCCAATCGGATCAGTGGCACGCCAAAGCCGCCGGCAATGGCCTTGGCGGCAAGGCTTTTACCGCAACCTTGCACGCCCAGCAGCAGCACGCCCTTGGGCGGATCGAGCGCGGGCGCAGGGTTCGGATCGAGAAACACCAGGCGCCGCCGCTGCACCCAGTCGCGCACATGGCTGACGCCTGCGACATCGGCAAAGCTGGCGGTCGCGTATTCGTAATGCAGCAAGCCGGAACGGTTGAGCAGATCGAATTTGGCCTGCATCAATTCTGGCAAGTCATTGGCGTTGAGCGCGCCGTCGTTGTAGATCAGTTTGCGCACGATGCGCCGTGCATCGGGCGCGGTCAGTCCCAGCAGGTTGCGCACGATGGTGCGGGCTGCCTCGTTATCGACTTCCAGGTTGCGGTTGTTTTCGCGCTGCCATGCGGCGGCCTCGCCGCGCATGATGCCGGCTAGTTCCTTGATATCCGGCAGCGACAGTGGCACCCGTGTGGCCAGTGCATCGAGTTCCTGCGGCAGTTCCACTTTCGCGCCCACCAGCACCAGCGTATGTGCGGCCGAATGTTCGCGCTGCACGATTTCGCGCATCTGCCGCTGTGACATCGCGTATTGCAGGCAGGGAAGGAAATCGAACAGCAGGTAGATGCCGCGTTGCTCGGCATCGCGAATGGCATTGAGCGTAGAGGTGGCGTCAGGCGCAATGTCCTGATCGCGCGGACCATTGAAATCAAGGCGTTCCAGGCCATCGGTCATGGTCCAACGCCAAAGCGGATAGAGCGATTGGGCAATCACATGCCGGAAGCATTCGATCACTCGCTGTTCGTCCACCGTCTCGATCACCAGCAAGGGCGTGGCAGCACGCACCAAGGTACTCAAGTCGTCAAGTTCGCTCACGCCCATGCATCCTCCCTGCGAATGCCTAACTTAGCAGAGCTGTCACGACCGGATCATGGCGATCGCGTTAAGCTCGGCGGCGACATGGGGGTGGGATTGCGTGGTGGCAAGCACTGACTTGCGTCATCTTGACCTTGCCCCAACCTCAAAGGCTTTCCCAGGCTTACCGGAGATTTTCATGCAGTTACGCAGCGACAACTTCCAGCACGGTGCACCGATTCCGTCCACATTGGCGTTCGGCAAATCCGGTAGCCCTGTCGCCCTGTCGGACAACTACAGCCCGCACCTGGCCTGGAAGGGCGCGCCGGATGGAACCCGGTCCTTCGTACTCGCCGTCATCGATACCGATGTGCCCAGCAAGCCGGATGACGTAAACAAAGAGGGCCGCACTGTGCCGGCCGATCTGCCACGTGTGGAATTCGTGCACTGGCTGATGGCGAACATTCCCGTGGAATGCGCCGAACTGGCGGAAGGCGCCTGCAGCGACGAGATCACGCCGCGCGGCAAGCAGCAGCCGTTCGGTCCGCCCGGCAGCGTGCAGGGCGTCAACGACTACACCCACTGGTTTGCCGGCGATGCCGATATGGGCGGCACCTATCTGGGTTACGACGGCCCGTGCCCGCCGTGGAACGATACGCTGGTCCATCATTACCACTTCCACATTTACGCGCTGGACACGGAAGCGTTGCCGCTGGCGCAGGGATTTACGCTCGCCCAGTTGCGTGCTGCCATGAACGGGCATGTGCTGGCAGAAGCGACGCTCACTGGCACCTACAGCCTCAATCCGGCTGTGCCAGCCTGAATGGCGTGACGCTGAACGCAACGGCGAGCCATAAAAGTTACACCGCGCAACCTTCACGCCCAGACGGCGTGTGATGTGGAACATGAGGGAACGGGGCGGCGTTTCATGACGCCCCGGTTTCACGAGGAGCGCCTTCATGTTGCATTACGCCCTGGTTTTTTTGGTTATCGCTGTCATCGCAGCCCTTCTCGGATTTACCGGCATCGCCGGTACCGCGGCCTGGATTGCCAGAGTATTGTTTGTACTGTTTCTGATCCTGGCCGTGGTCGCCTTCTTGCGGCGAGCTAGCTGAACGGCGCAGCGGCGGTTCAGCCAACGGGCCGGCAACCCGCTAAAGTGAAGACCTTGCCATCGGAGAATGTCATGAACAAAGAAGTCCAGGCACACGAGACGCCCGAGCACGACATCCACGAACGCATCGACCACGGCGCCGAGCGCATCAAGCAGGCCACATCCGAGGCCGTTGCCACCAGCAAAGAAAAGTTCTCACGCGCTGCCGACCATCTTGAGGAAGGCCTGCACCGCGCCACCGACAAGGCCGCAGGTGCTGCCAACCGCACTTCCGACAAAGTGGCCGATGCCAAAGAGCGTGGGCGCGCCGCCATGGACCAGGCGAAGGATCGCGCCGACGAATGGCTGGACGAAGTGCGCGACTACGTGCGCGAGAAACCGGTGCAGGCAGTGGCCATCGCCCTGGGCGCAGGCTGGCTGCTCGGCCGTATTCTTCGTCGCTGATAACCATGGTTTCAGCACGGAGGCGGTGAAGCGATGCATGATTCCGTGCGCGATAACGAGGCGGCCGGGCCAGCCGAGCCGCCGTCCGGGCCGGCGCCAGCCGGTCTGCTCGATGAGCTAGGCCAGATATGGCGCGCGGTGCGCCAGTTGTTCGGTGCCCAACTGAACCTGTTGGCGGCCGAGCTGGGGCTGGCCCGAGCTGCCGTTTCCTGGATGCTGGTTGCGGGTCTGGTCGCTACGGTGGCGGGCGTCGGCCTCGGCCTTACCGTGCTCGGCCTGATCGGCTTGGTGCTGGCCAAGTGGCTCAACTCCTGGATTTTCGCCTTCCTGGTGCTGGCCGTGCTCGAGGTGCTGGCGCTGTTGGGCGCGATCCTGCTCTTCCGCCGTTGCATGCATTGGATGAGCCTGCCTGCCACCCGGCAGGAATGGCGTGCGATCATGCGCGATACCCTGCAAAAGGCTGAGCAGGATATCGAGGCGGAGAAGGGGGAACCGTGACGAGCTTGTTTAAGCAGATCGAAAAAGTCCGCAAAGCGCGTGAGCGCGTGGCGATGCACCGCAATGAGCTTGCAACGCCCGCGGCAGCCCTGTTGGCCCGCGGTCATCGTCATCCGCTGACCACGGTCGGCGCTGCTGCTGGCGCGGGTTTCGTGCTTGGCAGCGTGGGTGTCGGTGCGCTGCGCGTGCCGGGCATGGCCTCGATGATCAGCACCGGCATCGCCGATATCGTGGCGCACGGCACCCGTCTGATCGCCGAATTGGGCATGGACGATAGCGACAACGATCAAGATAGCGACGACACATGACCGGCATCGAGCCCACGGCATTGCAAAGCAATGCGCCCGTGGCCGGAGCATCGCAAGGAACAGCGCCAGCTCCGGCTGCTGTGCTTACTCCCAAGCAGATCAAACAGGCGACGCAGGGCGTCTATCGCCTGCGCTGGAACTTGCGCGCGATCCGCATGACGCTCAACGCGATGCTGATCCTCGCCCTGCTTTACACCGTCACTCTGGTCAAGGCGTTGGTGATTCCGTTGGTGCTGGCGGCGTTCATCGGGTTGGCGCTGAACCCGATCGTCGCCCGTGGCACGCGCCATCGCATCCCACGCTGGCTCGGTGCGAGCGTGCTGATGATCACCCTGATCGCAGCCATCGTCGCGGGTATCAGCATGCTCGCCGAGCCTGCCACCACTTGGTTGCACACCGCGCCGTCGACCATTCGCAGCTTCATTCCCAAGCTGGAACACATTACCCGGCCACTCGAAGCGGCGGGACGTGCGACGCAGACGTTGGTGAATGGCCATCCCACACGTCCGGACGCCGGACAAAATCCCAGCGATGTAGCGTTCAGTGTGTGGGACGTGTTGGCCAATGCGCCGAAAGTGCTGGCTGCGGTGCTGACGGTGCTGCTGCTGGTTTACTTCTTTCTCGTCTACGGCGACCTGATTCTGCGGCGTCTGGTCGAAATTGCGCCGAGCTTTGGTTACAAGCGCCATGCCGTGACCATCGTGCGCGGCATTCAGACTGAAGTATCGCGTTATATCCTCACCACCGTGGTGATCAACGCATCGCTCGGCCTGGCCACCGCCGGCATGTTGTTCATGCTGCACATGCCCGATCCGTTGTTATGGGGAACGGTGGCGATGTTCGCCAATTTCATTCCCTACGTCGGCGCCATTGTCACCACCACGACACTGCTGCTGGTGGGACTGGTGCATTTCGACGACGTCGCGCACGCATTGCTGCCGGCGTTCTGCTTTGCCTGCATGACCGCGTTCGAGGGCAATTTGATCGCGCCGATGATTTTGGGACGGCGCATGCGCGTCAGCCCGATCGCGATCCTGATCTGGCTGTTGATCTGGGGTTGGCTGTGGGGCGTGCCCGGTGCGTTACTTGCGGTGCCGATGCTGACCAGCTTCAAACTGATCGCCGAGCGCGTGCGCGGCTGGGAGTGGTTCGCACGGATGGTGCAGCGCTGACGCTGATGACGTGCTGGTTGTTCGGTGTATGCACGCTAGCCGGGACATTCAGCGCTCCCGATGCGTCGTCCCGGCGAAGGCCGGAACCCAGTGACTTTGAAGATCGACAAGTCGCTGGATCCCGGTGTTCGACGGGATGACGGTGAAGCAAGATTCAAAATTTATCTGAAACACTTACGGGACTTGCGCCACCTGCGAACAACTCGCATCACCACAGGCTTGCCAACCACCGCCAAGCGCCTTGTACAACGACACAGCGCGCGTATCGATCGCTGTCTCGGACTGCGCCAGATCATCCTCCGCAGCCAGCTGTACACGTTCGGCATCCAGCAGTTCCAGATAGCCGGTCGCGCCTTCCTGATAACGGATGCGTGCCAGATCCGCGGCCCGCTTGCTTTGCTCGCTCTGTGCAATCAATTGCTCGACGCGCGCATGTTCGGCGTTGTAGCCCACCACGGCGTTATCGACATCCTCGATCGCCTGCAACACGGTCTGTTGGTAGTTCGCCTCGGCTTCATCAGCGCGTGCTTCGCTGACATGCAGGTTGGAGCGCACACGTTCGACGTTCAAGCCATTCCAGGTAATGCTGGGGCCGAACGAAAAAGCACGCGAAGCAGGACCGCCAAAGTCGTTGCTGCGACCCGCGAGGAAACCGACAAAACCGCCGAGCGAGATATGCGGGAAGAAATCTGCCTTGGCGACGCCGATGCGCGCGGTAGCGGCGGCGTATTGACGCTCGGCGATACGCACATCCGGACGGCGTGAAAGCACGTCACCGTCATCGCCCATCGGCAACACCGTAGCGATCGGCTTGAACGTCGCCGGTGATACGTCGACATCCAGTTCGCCGGGCCGCTCGCCGAGCAGCACCGCCAGCCGATATTCGTACGCATGAGCTTGTGTGTCGAGCACCGGCAATTGTGCTTTCGCTGCATTCAGCTGCGCGCTGGCGCTGGCGACATCCTGATCGGATGCCGTACCGATCTGTGCACGCGCCTGGATCAGCTTCAGCGTATCGGCCTGGTTATCGATGTTGCGCTGAGCAATGGCCAACCGTTGCTGGGCACCGCGCAGTTCAAAGTAATTGCGCGCGACTTCGGCAAACAGGCTGACTTGCGCATCCTGCAACGACGCTTGGCTGGCACCGACATCGGCACGCGCTGCTTCCACGGAACGGCGCACGCCGCCGAACAGATCCAGCTCCCAAGAAGCGTCGAAGCCAGCCTGGTAGGTATCGATCGGTATGCGTCCGGTGGTGAATCCAGGGTCTTGTTCCAGCGCACGGGTATAGGAAACACCGGGAGTGATGGTCGGGATCTGGTTCGACTTGGCGCTGCCGAGCAAGCCGCGCGATTCCTTGAGGCGCGCCTCGGCGATGCGCAGATCCAGACTGCCCTTCGCTGCGCGCTGGATCAGCGTATCGAGCACGGGATCATTGAACTGCTTCCACCAGGTTGCCTGGAACTGCGCGGCGCTTTCACGCGCCACGTCGATGCCCTGCACTTTTGCAGATGGAGTGTTCGGTGTCTTGTAATCCGGCCCCACGCTGGCGCATCCGGCCAGCGCGAGTGCTGCATACAGCGCGGTATTACGGATAAAACGTGTCATCTCAATGGCCCTCCAAAGCGGGCGTAATCGATGTGTGCTGCTTCTTGCGTGCTTCGCGGCGTTCGACGACGGCGCGGATCAGCACGTAGAACAGCGGGGTATAGATCAAGCCGAAGATGGTCACGCCGAGCATGCCGGAGAACACCGCAACGCCCATCGCATGACGCATTTCCGCGCCCGCGCCGTGCGAGGTAACCAGCGGCACGACACCCATGATGAAAGCGATCGACGTCATCAGGATCGGGCGAAGACGCAGGCGAGCTGCTTCCAGCACCGCATCGTGGCGGCTCATGCCTTCATGCTGGCGTTCGCGGGCAAACTCGACGATCAGGATCGCGTTCTTGCACGCAAGTCCAACCAGCACGATCAAACCGATCTGGGTGAAGATGTTGTTGTCGCCACCCGACAGCCACACACCGGCGATCGCGGACAGCAAGACCATCGGCACGATCAGGATCACCGCCAGCGGCAGCGACCAGCTTTCGTACAGCGACGACAGCACCAGGAACACCAGCAGCACGCACAACGGGAATACAAGAATGGCGGTGTTGCCAGCAAGGATCTGCTGATAGGTCAGCTCGGTCCACTCATAGCTCATGCCGTTCGGCAGATTGTCTTGCGCCAGCTTCTCCATCGCTGCCTGTGCCTGGCCGGAACTGAAACCCGGTGCGGGGCCGCCATTGATTTCCGCGGTGACATAGCCGTTGTAATGCATCACACGTTCAAGACCCGCGGTCTTATGCACCGTGACGAAAGAACCCAGCGGAACCATGTCGCCCTGCGCATTGCGCGTCTTGAGCTGAAGGATGTCTTGCGGCTCATGACGGTAGCTGGAATCGGCCGAGACGTTCACCTGATAGATGCGACCAAAACGGTTGAAATCGTTGACGTACAGCGAGCCGAGATAGCTTTGCAGGGTGTCGTCGACATCGGCCAGATCCACGCCTTCGGCTTTCGCCTTTTCGCGATCCACGTTGGCGTCCACCTGCGGCACGCTTACCTCATAGCTGGAAAATAGCCCAGCCAACGCCGGCACTTTTTGGCTCTGCGCGATCAGGTTCTGCGTCTGCTTGTACAACTCATCGAAACCAAGCTGACCACGGTCCTCGATCTGGATGCGGAAACCACCGATCGTGCCAAGGCCTTGGACCGGCGGTGGCGGGAACGTCGCGATGTAGGCGTCCTGGATATTCGAGAACTGCTTGTCCAACGCTGCGGCAATTGCGCCCGCCGACAGGGAAGGATCGCGCCGTTCCTCAAACGGTTTGAGCGTTTCGAACACAATGCCTGCATTGGTACTGTTGGTGAAGCCATTGATCGACAGACCGGGGAAGGCCACAGCGCTCTGCACGCCCGGCTGTTTCAGCGCGATCTCGGACATGCGCTTGATGACATCTTCCGTGCGATCAAGCGACGAGGCATCCGGCAACTGCGCGAACGACACCAGGTACTGTTTGTCCTGTGCCGGCACGAAGCCCATCGGCACGTGCGAGAAGCCTACCCACGTCATAAAGATCAGACCGCCATAGATCACCAGCGCAACCGGACCCTTGCCCACGATGCGATGCACGGCGCCGACATAACGTTCAGAGCCGAAATGGAACAGCTTGTTGAACGGACGGAACAGCCATCCGAAAGCCTTCTCGATCAGGATCGAGAGACGGTCCTTCGGTGCGTCATGACCTTTCAGCAGTACAGCAGCGAGCGCCGGACTCAGGCTCAACGAGTTGAAGGCGGAGATCACCGTGGAGATCGCGATGGTCAGCGCGAACTGGCGATAGAACTCGCCGGTCAAACCACTGATGAACGCGGTCGGCACGAACACCGCACACAGCACCAGGGCCGTAGCGATGATGGGGCCGGTCACTTCGTTCATGGCGCGTCGCGTTGCTTCACGCGGCGTGTAGCCAAGTTCGATATTACGCTCGACGTTCTCCACCACCACGATGGCGTCGTCCACCACGATACCGATTGCCAGCACCAGGCCGAACAGCGATAGCGCGTTGAGCGAGAAGCCCACCACGTACATCACGGCGAACGTACCGATCAACGACACCGGCACGGCCACCAACGGAATCACTGACGCGCGCCACGTCTGCAGGAACAGAATCACCACCAGCACAACCAGCAGGATGGCTTCCAGCAGTGTATGCGCCACCGCTTCGATCGAGCCGCGCACGAAGACGGTCGGGTCGTACACGATGTGGTATTCGATTCCCTGGGGGAATTCCTTGCTCAGCTCCGCCATCGTGGCGCGCACTTCGTTGGAAATCTGAATCGCGTTGGAGCCCGGGCGTGCAAAGATCGGAATCGCCACCGCCGGCTGGTTGTCCAGCAAGCTGCGCAGCGCGTACTGATCGGAACCCAGTTCGACGCGTGCAACGTCACGCAGATGCACCACGCTGCCATCCGAATCGGTGCGTACGATGATGTTGCCGAACTCTTCCGTCGTGCTCAGGCGGCCCTGCGTGTGGATATTGAGCTGGAAGTCGGTATTGCCCGGCACCGGTGGCGCATTCAGCGCACCCGCCGCCACGGCGACGTTTTGTTCCTGGATCGCGTGAACAACGTCACTGGTGGTCATGTGACGTTGGGCGAGTCGGTCGGGATTCAACCACACGCGCATGCTGTATTCACCAGCACCGAACAGCTGCACGTCACCCACGCCATCGAGACGAGCGAGGATGTCCTTGATGTGCAGGCGCGCGTAGTTCGACAGATAAAGCATGTCGTAACGCTTATCCGGCGAGGTCAGGTGCACCACCATGGTCAGGTCGGGAGAACTTTTCTGCGTGGTCACACCCAGGCGCTGCACTTCTTCCGGCAGACGGGGCAGGGCTTGCGACACGCGATTCTGTACTTCCACCTGCGCGTTGTTGAGATCGGTGCCCAGCGCGAAGGTGACGGTCAAGGTCATCTGGCCGTCGCTGGTTGCCTGCGAAGACGAATACTGCATGCCTTCGACGCCGTTGATCTGTTCTTCCAGCGGCGTGGCGACGGTTTCGCCGATCACTTCAGGGCTGGCGCCGGGATAGTTGGCGCGCACCACCACGGTGGGCGGCACGACTTCGGGATATTCGCTGATCGGTAGCTTGAACACCGCGATGCTGCCCGCGATCACCAGGATCAGCGAAAGCACGGCGGCCATGATCGGCCGGTCGACGAAAAACTGTGCAATGTTTTTCATGGATGTTTTCTCATTCTTGCCGTAAAGCCTCCCTCTCCCCTCGGGGGAGAGGGTTGGGGTGAGGGCTCGCTCGTGCGGAGAAGCTCAATATTTCCGCGATGCTTCTTTGAAGTTCATCGCGAGGCGGGCCCCCACCTCGGTCCTCTCTCCGAAGAGGAGAGAGGAAGAAGGGCGCTCAGCCTTGCGGGCGCTTCTGCGTTGTGCGGTTATCTGCCTGCGCGGTACGCGTATCGTCACCATCAGGATTCGTCGCCGCCGCATCGACCAGCGCCTTGTCCTGCACATCAAGGCGGTAATCCATCGCGACTTGCTGCGGCGTCACTTCCACGCCGGGACGTACGTGCTGCAAGCCGTTGACCACGACGACATCACCGCCGTTGAGCCCGTCATCGATCACGCGCAGACCATGGAACAGCGGGCCGGTGTCGACCTTGCGGTACTGCACCTTGTGCTGCCCGTCGACCACGTAGACGAACTGATTGCCCAGATCGGTGCCGACAGCACGGTCATCGATCAGCACGCGTGGACGCGGCTGGCCGCTCTGCAGGCGCACGTGCGCATACAGTCCTGGTGTCAGCAGGCCGTCTTCTTCGTCAAACACGGCGCGCAGACGCATCGTGCCGGAGTTCGGGCGCAACTGGTTGTCGACGAAGTCGATGCGGCCCTCGTGCGGATAGCCTTGTTCATCGGCCAATCCCATGGTCGCTTCGATGCGTGCGTTGCGGCCGTTCCTGGTGGCATCGCGGCGCAGGCGATCGAGCTTCAGCCACGTCTGCTCGTCCACGTCGAAGTACACGTAGATCGGGTTGACCGATACCACGCTGGTCAGCACATCCGAACTGGTGACCAGGTTGCCCGGCATGATGTGGGCATTGCTGACCCGGCCGTCGATCGGCGCGCGCACCTGGGTCCAGTCGAGGTTGAGCTTGGCGGTGGCGAGTGCTGCCGTGGCCGCCGCCAGCGTGGCGGTGGCGCTTTGCTCGCTGGTGCTCATGCTGTCGGCGTCTTCTTGCGAAATTGCATGCTGGGCAAGCAGACGTTTGGCACGGGCGGCGTTGGCCTGGGCCAGACCCAACTGGGCCTGCGCCTGGGCGCGATTGGCAGTCAGCCGATCCACCTCGGCCTGGAACGGGCGCGGGTCGATACGGAACAGCACATCGCCCTGATGCACCTCGGCCCCTTCCTTAAACAGCACGGCGTCCACATATCCGCCTACGCGGGGGCGTACATCAACGGTATCAACGGCCTGAAGCTGGCCGGTGAAATCGGCGCTGTCGCTGACCGGCCGGACCATCGCCGGAGCCACGGTGACTTCGGGTGGACCGCCGCCGCCGGGACCGGCGCCCTGGGCCTGGGCGCTGTGGTGGCTTAGTAATACCCAACTACCGGCGATCGCAGCTACGAGCACACCGGCCAGAATGGTCTTCTTCAACATCTTTATCGCTCCCTGGAAATAGTCGTGCCGCAATGCAGCAACGATGGGGAAACGAATAATGGGTATACCGTACAGTTTAGAAAATCCGTTTCTTGCGCAACCCACTCGTGACTCGTAGTCACGAATGGGTGCACAATAATGATGACTACTTGCTTTGGACCTAGCTATGGAAGACTTTTCCGCTATTTCTGCCTTCGTCCGGGTGGTAGAGGCGAAAAGTTTTGCCTCCGCTGCCGCGCAGCTGGGCATGACTCCCTCGGGCGTTAGCCGCGCTGTCTCCCGCCTAGAGGAGCATCTGGGCGTGCGACTGCTGTTTCGCTCTACCCGCGCCCTGCGTTTAACCGACGATGGCGCCTCGTTCTATACACGTTGCAAGGAGATCCTTGCCGATCTCACCGAAGCGACCGAGGCGCTGGGCTACTCCCATCGCAAGCCAACGGGCAAGCTGCGGGTGGGGATGTCGGTGTCGGTGGGGCGGGCGGCGATCATCCCTCTGCTCTCCGAATTCGAGAAACGCTATCCGGACATTCGTCTGGAGTTGATGATGTGCGACTACCCCTATGACCTGAATGAGGAGGGGGTGGATTGCGCCATTCGCATGGGCGAGCTGGAAGATTCCAGCCTGATCGCCCGCAAGATCGGCTATTTCCGCAATGTGCTGCTGGCCTCGCCCGAGTACCTGCAGAAGTATGGTGCGCCGAGCAGTCTTGATGACCTGAAGAACCACCGCTGCATCAACTACGTCTACCCCAACGGGCGTCCGCGTCAGTGGCAGTTCGATACCTCGAGCGGCCGCATCGAAGTGGACGTCAACGCGCACATGCTGATCAATGACGGTGAATCGGTCATCCAGGCAGCCGTCGCCGGCTTGGGAATCATCCAGGCGCCGCACGTGCTGGCGGCATGCATGCTGGATCTGGGCAAGCTGGAACCGGTGATGACCGATACCGTGTCCACGGGCAAGAACGTGTGGATCGTCTACCCGCAGAAGAAGCATCTGTCGGCGCGCGTGCAGGCGTTTATCGAATGGTCGCGCGAGCTGTTCGAGCGGCCGTTCGAATCGGTATGCCAGATGGCGCCCGCGCCAGTGGTTGATGCGTTGCGGCCGGTGCGTGAATTGCCGGCACCCCAGCGCAGAACGCAATGACATCGAACCTGCTTTTTCTCCTGCCTGACAGGAGAGAAAGTAGGTTCATGCGCGATGGAGTCGCGCGTTTGCGCATCATCACGCGCCCGCTGGCATCAGCAGTAACAGCGCAGCGCCCAACGCAATGCGATAGACCGCAAACCACGTGAAGCGGTGCGTGCGGATGTAGCCAAGCAACCACTTCACCGCGACAAAAGCGACGATCAGCGACACCACGAAGCCGACGATCAACGCTGTCCAGTCTTCATGCGCAGCGTCGCCGCCCTTCAAAACTTTCAGCAGTTCGTAGCCGGTGGCGGCATACATGGTCGGTATGCCCACCAGGAATGAAAACTCCGTTGCAGCAGAACGGTTGCTGGTACCGGCCAGCATCGCCGTAAAAATCGTGGCGCCCGAACGCGAGGTGCCGGGAAACACGCCCGCGACGATCTGCGCAATACCGACCAGAATCGCCACGCGCCAGGTCACCTCTTTGCGATCGACCTGCCGGGCAGCGATAGCTTCAGCGCCCAGAATCCAGAATCCGCCGATCACCAACGCCCAGGCAATCGGTGTCACCGTTTCGGGTAGCTTGAAGCCGAAGTGCGTCACGATGAAGCCGAGTACGCATGTCATAAGGAAAGCCACCGTCAGCTTGGACAGATAGCTGCGATTGGCTTGGTCTTGCCATTGCGTCAGTAGTTGCCAGATGCGTTGCCGGTAGATCAGCGTAATCGCCAGGATGGCGCCGGCCTGAATGCCGACGTTGAACAGATCCGAGCGCGCGCCCAGTCCAACGTTCTCGGCGATCAGCAGATGGCCGGTACTGGAGACGGGCAGGAATTCGGTAATACCCTCGATGATGCCGAGCAGGATGACGTTGATCAGGTCGTGCACGCGGAAGGCTCCATGGCAAACGGGCGGCGCGGTCAGGCAACCGACATCAAATGGCATAGCTTAGGCGGAATGATGATGGGCGACTTTCGTATCACGCCCGGATTTCTGTCGGCACGGCCGTCATTCTTTTTTGCACCATTTTGGTTCAAATTACTTGATCATTTGGTGCAAAAGGGGCTTGCCAATCTGCCAGGTTTGCATTCAAATAATTGATGCACAGGGTTTTTCACAGTTGGTACGGTGTTTGCTCTAAAGCACGCGCGATCCCCTTTAACGACTCGAGGTTTCACCATGTCCGCCAAGAAAGTTCTCGACCTGATCCAGGAACATGAGGTCGAGTTCGTCGACCTGCGCTTCGCCGACATGCTCGGCAAGCACCACCACGTGACCTTCCCGGCCCACGCCATCGATGAGTCGACCTTCGAGGACGGCAAGATGTTCGATGGTTCCTCGATCGCCGGTTGGAAGGGCATTAATGAGTCGGACATGGTGCTGCTGCCCGATCCGAATACCGCCTATCTCGATCCGTTCAGCGGTCACACCCAGCTGGTTCTGCATTGCGACGTGCTGGAGCCCAGCACCATGCAGGCCTACGGCCGCGATCCGCGCTCGATTGCCAAGCGCGCCGAGGCGTTCCTGAAGTCCACCGGTGTGGCCGACACCGCCTTCTTCGGTCCGGAGCCGGAATTCTTCATCTTCGATTCCGTGCGCTGGCAGAACGACATGGGCCGCGTGTTCTATGAAATCGAATCGCAGGAAGCCGCGTGGAGTTCGCGCTTCAAGTACGACGAAGGCAACAGCGGCCATCGTCCGGGTGTGAAGGGTGGTTACTTCCCCGTCAGTCCGGTCGATTCGCTGAACGATCTGCGCGCCGACATGTGCAAAGTGCTCGAATCGCTGGGCCAGGTGGTGGAAGTGCATCACCACGAAGTGGCCAATGCGGGTCAGTGCGAAATCGGCGTCAAGTTCAACACGCTGGTGCAGAAGGCCGATGAGTTGATGACGATGAAGTACGTCATCAAGAACGTCGCCCACCAGAACGGCAAGACCGTCACCTTCATGCCCAAGCCGATCGTTGGCGACAACGGCAGCGGCATGCACGTGCACCAGTCGCTGGCGAAGGACGGCAAGAACCTGTTCTCCGGCGATCTTTACGGTGGTCTGTCGCAGACCGCGCTGTGGTACATCGGCGGCATCTTCAAGCACGCCAAGGCCATCAACGCCTTCGCCAACTCCACCACCAACAGCTACAAGCGTCTGGTGCCGGGCTTCGAAGCGCCGGTGATGCTGGCCTACTCCGCGCGCAACCGTTCGGCGAGCTGCCGCATTCCGTTCGTGTCGAACCCGAAGGGTCGCCGTATCGAAGTGCGCTTCCCCGATCCGATGCAGTCGGGTTACCTCACCTTCACCGCACTGATGATGGCCGGCCTCGACGGCATCCTCAACAAGATCGACCCGGGTGCGCCGGCCGACAAGGATCTCTACGATCTGCCGCCGGAAGAAGAGAAGAACATCCCGCAAGTGTGCTCCAGCCTCGACGCTGCGCTGGAAGCGCTGGACAAGGATCGCGACTTCCTCAAGGCCGGTGGCGTGTTCACCGACGACTTCATCGATGCCTACATCGAACTGAAGATGCAGGAAGTGACGCGTTATCGCGCCAGCACACATCCGCTGGAATTCCAGATGTACTACGCGATCTGATCGCGCCGTCATCGTGAATGGCATGACAACGGGCGCCGTGGCGCCCGTTGTTGTTTGCGTGAATCACGTAGCTGTTGCCACATTTCTGTCATCCTGGCTGCTTAGGGTGCGGGAATGACTCACTCCTATGACGCCAGCGGGCAGTTGGCTGCCTGCCACTGCATCTTTGTGGCTGTGCTCCACGACAGCAAAGCAGGACAGACATGACCATCAGTCGACGCGGATTCCTGCGCGGGGCCAGTGGCTTGATCGGCGTCTCTGCGTTTGCCGATATCTGGCGCCAAGCCAATGCGTTCACGCCGCCGCCGATGAGCATGCCGATGGCGCAACGCACCTCGGCAGCGATGCTGGCGGCGCCGAAGGTGCCCTTGATCAACCCCACATCGCTGGCGCGTTTCGTCGATCCCTTGCCGATACCGACCATTGCCCGCGTGGCGGGACAACGTGCGCATGCGTCGTATCCAGGTCAGCAACTGCCTTACTACCGCATGGAAATGCGTGCCTTCAAAGCGCGTTTGCATCGCGATGTGCCGCCCACGCCGTTGTGGGGTTACGACGGACAGTTTCCGGGACCGACATTTGAAACGCGCCGCGGCGAGCCGCTGCTGATCGAATGGGCGAACGCTTTGCCCACGCAACACTTTCTGCCGATCGATCACACCATTCACGGCGCCGGAAAAGACCAACCGGAAGTGCGCGCGGTGACGCATGTGCATGGCGCACGCGTACCGGCTGATGCGGATGGCTATCCGGAAGACTGGTACGTGCCGGGCCGCTCGGCGCTTTATCACTATCCCAACGGTCAGGATGCCGCCACGCTCTGGTACCACGATCATGCGATGGGTATTACGCGCTTGAACATCTACGCCGGGCTGGTAGGTGCTTTCATCGTGCGCGATGCGGAAGAGCAGAAGCTGGGCCTGCCATCGGGCGACCACGATATCCCGCTGATCCTTTGCGATCGCCTGTTGGCGCAGGATGGCCAGCTGTATTACCCGGTTTCCGACGATCCTTCCGCGCCGTGGGTCATGCAGTGCAACGGCAATATACCGCTGTGCAACGGCAAGATCTTTCCGTATTTCGAGGTGGAGCCGCAACGTTACCGTTTGCGTCTCATCAACGTGGCCAACACCAGTTTCTTTGATCTCACGCTGTCGCACGATCAGGCATTCATGCAGATCGCCAGCGATCAGGGATTGTTGAGCAAACCGCTTGAGCGTGCGCGTATCGAGCTGTATCCCGCGGAACGCGCCGATGTGGTTGTCGATTTTTCGAGCTTGGCCGGCAAGACGGTTCAGCTGCGCCACCAGTCGCAAGGCATTCTGGAATTTCGTGTGCGCAGTAGCAGTCAGCGTGATACGTCGGTATTGCCTGCTGCGCTGCGTGACGTGCCGCGCATCGATCCGGCCAGCGCCGTGCGCCACCGCGTAATGACGCTGAACGAAATCGATGATGCCAACGGCAACGCGATGCAGATGTTGCTCGATGGCAAGCGCTGGTCCGATCCGATCAGCGAAAATCCCCGCCAGAACAGCACTGAAACCTGGAGCTTCGTCAATCTCACCGGCGACGCGCATCCGATCCACCTGCATCTGGTGCGTTTCCAGTTGCTGGATCGCCGACCGTTCGACTTGTTCGCATGGAATGCGCGTCGCGAGCTGATTTTCACCGGACCTGCGCAGTCACCAGAACCGCATGAAATGGGCTGGAAGGATACGGTGCGTGCTGATCCGGGCATGGTCACGCGCATCGCCATGCGCTTTGAAGGCGAACCCGGCCGCTACGTGTGGCATTGCCATTTCCTTGAGCACGAAGACAACGAAATGATGCGGCCGTACGAGGTCTTGCCGGCGCATTCGTGAACGTTGCGTCAAAATGAAGTGTGCGATGTCACATTTGTCGCGCCATTGTCATGAGGCACCGATCAAGTGTCGTGGACCTGCCAACGTTACGTCATCTAAGCGGCGCAGACTTTTCTGCGGTTCGTGAGGGGCTCACGCGCGCGAACTGTAATCAGGGGGATTACTTCGATTGCGGGCTTTCGCAGAACGCCAGCAGGAGACACCAGTCATGCCTACGAAGTTTGGCCGTACCCGGTTGAAACCTTTCATGTTGTGCGCGCTCGCGACCGGCATTGTCGGTATCGCCAATGCGCAAACCAACCAGCAGCTCGATAACGACGCGCGCCTCACCAGCGCACCTAACGCCTCGGCAGCCACCAATGGCCAGCCGGGCGGCATCGTGACGCTCTACAACCCGAACAACGGCCAGGACGCCAGCAATCGCACGCGCACGCCGATCAAGCATGTCATTTTGCTGATCGGTGAAAACCGCACCTTCGATCACGTGTTCGCTACCTACACGCCACCGGCCGGACAGAAGGTGGAGAATCTGCTCTCCGAAGGCATCGTCAATGCCGACGGCACGCCTGGCCCGAATGTGGCCAAGGCCGAGCAGTGGCAAGCCAACCAGGCTGGTAACTATTCGAATTCGCCCACGCACACCAGCGCCTACAGCAACCTGCCGCAGATGAATACCGGCAGCGCACCGACCCAGCCCTATCTCGCTTCCGCCGCGCAAGCCGAGGCGATCGAGCCGGCGCTGCCGAGCGCTGACTACGTTGAACTCGCCGAAGGCGGCACCGGATTGCCGAATGACGTGGTCGATACGCGCTTCCCGGCCACGCTGGCGAACGCGCCGGTCAGCATGCATGCGTCGATCAGCTACAACGACTACGCCAACAGCCCGGTGCATCGCTTCTTCCAGATGTGGCAGCAGCTCGATTGCAGCGTCGCCAATGCCACCGCGAAGAATCCCAGCGGTTGCCGCGCTGACCTGTTCCCCTGGGTGGAAGTCACCATGGGCGCCGGTAACAACGGTGTGACCCAGCCGGCTGGCTTCACGGATGAAAGCACGGGTGAAGGTTCCACCTCGATGCAGTTCCTCAACATGGCCCAGGGCGATGCGCCGTACTTGAAGCAGCTGGCCGAGCAGTATGCGTTGAGCGATAACTTCCACCAGTCAGTGATGGGCGGTACGGGTGCCAACCACATCATGCTGGGCTTCGGTGACGCCATCTATTACGCCGATGCAAACGGTAATCCGGCCGTACCGCCGACCAACCAAATCGAAAACCCGAACTCGCAGAGCGGCACCAACAACTGGTGGGTGCAGGATGGCTACAGCGGTGGTTCTTATGTGAATTGCGCAGACGACACCCAGCCGGGCGTCGGCGCAGTGCGCAGCTACCTGAAGACCCTGCCGTATCACACCTTCCGCGGCACCGACTGCAAGCCGGGCGCTTACTACCTGGTCAACAACTACAACCCGGGCTATCTGGGTACCGGTGAAGCAGCTCCGCTGGGTGCGGATCAATACACTGTTCCACCGACCAAACAGCAGAACCTAGCGCTGTTGCTGACGCGCCATCACGTCAGCTGGAAGTACTACGGCGAAGGTTGGGCAAGCGGCACGGAATCCGGTGAAGCTGGCACGTTCTGCAACATTTGCGACCCGTTCCTGTACTCCACGCAGGTCATGACCAACCCGACCCTGCGTGCGAACAACCAGGACATCAACAACCTCTACAGCGACATCCAGAACGGCACTCTGCCGGCGGTAGCCATCGCCAAACCGGACGGACTGCTGGACGGTCACCCCGCTTCGTCGAAGCTGGAACTGTATGAAGGCTATGTGCAGAAGATCGTGCAGATGGTGCAAGCCAACCCGACCTTGTGGAACAACACCGCCATCATGATCACCTTCGATGAAGGTGGTGGTTACTACGATTCCGGTTACGTGCAGCCGATCGACTTCTTCGGCGACGGCACACGCATCCCGCTGCTCGTGGTTTCCAAGTACTCCACCGGTGGCCGCGTCGTGCACACCTACTTCGACCATGTGTCGTTCGACAAATTCGTCGAAGCCAACTGGGGCATCAACCAGACGATCTCGGGCCGCAGCCGCGACAACCTGCCTAACCCGATTCAATTCCCCAACAATCCGTATGTACCGGTCAATGCGCCGGCCATCGGTGACCTGATGGATATGTTCGACTTCCGTCGTGGTTGGGAAGCTAACAACGGTAGCGTTGCCGCAACACAGAACTGAGTATCCTGCTGCACATACCCCGCCCGCCGCGTGCGGGCGGGGTATGTTTTTCTGTTACTGCTGAACTGGAAAACCCTACGATGAGCTTGTTTGCGCGATCCGTCAGTCACTTCAGCCGCTGGTCCAATCCCGTCGCCGCCCTGTTGCTGCTTGGTGCTTCCAGCACGATCAGCCCCGGTGCACACGCCGATCCGGGCGATTTTCAGAGCATGCCCGGTCTGTGGAAGATCACCCTGCACACCGTGAAGGATGGTCACATCGGGGAAGGGCTGGTGAAGTGGAAATGCCTCTATGACGGTGGCGATCCGTGGCAAACCTTCGTGGACGTGATGGCGCCAGATGCCAGCTGTCAGCGCAGCAGCGAGCATCGCACCAGTACCGCGCTGGCGTGGAATATCAGTTGTGGCGCGCAGACAGGCCACGGTCGCATCACGCTCGATTCACCGCAGCACTACACCGGAAATGTCGTGTTGAATGAACACGATGTCCTGCAGGTCGAGGGCAAGCGTTACGCTGCTTGCACGGGTCCGAGCGATTGATGCCTTGATGTTTAGGCGCCGCTAAGACCTGCTTCGCAGTGGCTCAGGTTTGTCCGCAAACGCAACAACGCATAGGCATCGTCCCGGCCTGCACCGGGACGACAGGCATTTCTACGCCACGTAGTTGGCCTAGAACTTCTTCTGCACATTGAACAACACCGACTGATCGTTCTGGTCGCCGGCATTGATTTCATTCTCGTACTCCAATCGCAAGGTCAACTGACGAGCCAGCTCCCAGTTAAGGCCGATGCCGATCATGAAATGATTCTGCGTAAGCTGATCCACCTGCGCCCGATAGATCGGGCCTGCCAGCAGGTCGGCATAAGTCATCGTGGCTTGGCTGGAGCCCTGGAAATCGTGCCCGTATTCGATCCGCAGCTGCGGCATCACGCTGCCGTAGTCTTCCTTGATGACGTAGTTCATACGCAGACCGAGGCTGGCCGTGGTGGTCTTCACCAGTTCGTTGCCGTAGCTCAAGGCGTAGATCGCATCACCTTGCTCGGTATATTGATCGAGTCGTGCGGATGCGACATCAAGGCGGCCATACGGTGAAATCAGCCATGTGTCGCTGCGATATTCATAGCCCGCAGACACGGAGGCGAACGTCTGGTGGCCATCGCGGTTGCCATTCACCGTATTGCTATCGGCCGTGACATAACGGCGTGAATCAAAGGACAGCCATTGATAGCCGATCAATCCGTCGATGAAGGTCGATGGACTCGGGCTGAAGCTCGCATACCACGCGACGTTGTAGCTGTCTGCGGTATCGTCGCTGCCGTTGTGGCCGATATCGGTATCGTCATGGCCGTAACCGATGCCGACGCCAGTCGCAAACGAGGACGAGAAGCGTCGATCCAGGCCGATGCTGACGCCGGCGGTCGTGAAGTCGAAGCCGTTCGCCGTCGCCGTCGTATCCCGCGAGCCAAAATTCACCGCGCCACCGGACCACAGCACATAGCCATCGGGCAGTGTCGATGACGAGGTTGTGGTCGGATTGGCTGGTGTTTGCGGATCGACCATATAGCGGCGATTGAGATTGCCGGGCGTGTTCTGCGAATTGTTGTTGAGCCATTGCGGAGAGAGGGCGGCATTATTGCTGTCGCCCGACATGAAGGTCAGGTTGTTCTGGAAGCCTCCGCTTGCATCGCCGCCACCGCCGTGCAGGCTTTCCAGGCGCTGCTGGAAGTTTCCGATCTGGCCTTGTGCAAATTCACGTGCCGCGTCGGCTTGCGCGTTGAGCACGCCGAGCACCTCGGGATCTTTCGAGGGGTCGGGCCGCGCAGCCACCGTAATGGTCACGGTGCCGGGCGCCGATGTCGCGTACATGTTGCTCAACGTATAGGTCACGACCGCGGCGCCACTGAAGGTGGGCGATGAAGTGAAGTCGAGCTGATAACCACCCGATATCGGCACAATTCGCGCATTGCCGGCGGAACTCGGCGACAGCGATACCAGCGTCGCTGCGGTGAACGGGCCACCGTTGGCACCCTGCGTGAGATTCACTTGCGCCGATCGGCCGGCAATGGAAGAAATGTTTTGCGGTGCGATCATCGGACGCGGATTGACCGTCACCGTTACCGTTGCCGGTTGCGAGGCGCCGAACGCATTGCTCAGCGTATACGTGAAAGCGACCTGGCCCGATGCACTCACCTCAGTGCTGTAGTTGATCGTGCTGCCCGATACGGTGGCTGTGCCGGACGAAGGCGCCTTGACGATGTTGACCGCGGTGAACGGCCCGCCGGTCGCGCCCGTCGTCGGATTGATGCTGATGTTATTGCCCGCCAGCACCGTAACGTTTTGCGCAATCACGGTCGGCACGGCAAGCGGTGCCACCGTTATCGTCACGGTGGCCGCAGCAGAGGTGCCACCCGGGCCGGTCGCGGTATAGGTGAGCGTATCCGTGCCGTAGAAGTCATGCGTCGGCGTGTAGACAATGGCCAGTCCATTCACCACGGCAGTGCCATGCGTCGGCGGCGTACCCAGGGCGATGCTGGTGATCGGCCCGGTATCGACCGAGGTGACATTGATCGTCACCGCCTGGTTGGCTGGCGTGCTGGCCGTGTCATTGACGGTCACCGGTTTGGGCTGCAGCGTGTTGATCGTGTAAGCCTGCGATCCGGTGAAGTTCAGGCTGTCTTTCGCGGTGACGGTAAAACTGTAGTTGCCTGCAGCAGTGGCGGTACCGGAAAGCAGGCCCGACGTGCTCAGGCTCAGACCGGTCGGCAGCGAGCCCGCACTGACATTGAAGGTGTAACTACCATCGCCGCCGCTGGCGGTGAGTTGCTGACTGTACGCGGCGGCAACCTGGGCGCCAGCTAGCGTGCTCGGACTGATCGTGATGCTCGGCGCGTTGACGGTGAGCGTGTAGGCGATGCTGGTGAAGAATGGCGCGCCGGTGCCCGTGCTGCTGTCGGTGCTGCGTATCGTCACACTGTAGTTACCCGACGCGGTTGGCGTTCCGCTCAACACACCTGTACTGCTCAGAGTGAGGCCGGGGGGAAGCGCACCCGCGGTGATGGCGTAGTGATACGGTGCCGTGCCGCCTGATGAACTGAAGGGTCCACTGTAAGCCGTTTCGGCGATGGCGACAGGCAGTGCGGGCGAACTGGGTGTCAGTGTGATCGTTGCCGCACCGATTAATACGTTGCTGTACGTCTGGGTTCCGGTCGCGCCATCGTGATCGGTGGCGACCACACTGAACGTGAAACTATTGGCGGACGTCGGTGTGCCGCTGATCGTACCCGATGAGCTGAGGGTGAGGCCGGGCGGCATGCTGCTTCCCGCCGCGAGCGCATACGTATAAGGCGCAATGCCTCCGCTCGCCGAAAGCGTCGTGCTGGGATAAGCCGTTCCGACACTGCCATTGGACAACGACAAGGGTGCGATCGAAATCGATGCCGTGCCCACCGTCAACGTGTAGCTCTGGCTGAAGCTGGTGGGACCAGTTCCGCCGGTGTGATCCGTGGCGGTGATGGTGATCGAATAATTGCCAGGTTGCGTCGGTGTGCCGGACAGTGTTGCAGTCGCAGCGTTCCAGGAAAGGCCTGGAATGCTCACGCCGCTCATCGAATAGGTGTACGGCGCGGTGCCTCCGCTGGCGGCAAACGTCTGGGAATAGGCTTGTGCATAGTTGGCGTTGAGCGTATTGCCAGATGGCGAGATGACGATGTTGGGTGCTGCGATGTTTCCGCTGTATAGCAGTGATCCCGTATAAGGCCCGCTGCCGGTGCTGCTGTCTCTGGCTTGTATCGTGAAGTTGTACGGACCTTCGACCGTAGGCGTGCCAGAGATAGCACCGGTGTTGCTGTTCAAACTCAAGCCGGCCGGCAGTGTGCCGGTCAATACGCTGTATTGATAATTCGGCGTGCCACCGCTGGCGCTGAGCGTCTGCGAAAAAGCTGCTCCGGCCGTCATAGCATTGAGCGTGGACGGACTCAGCGTGATCGACGCATTACTCACCGTCACCGGATAAGACGCACTGCCAGTGTTGGTATTGCTGTCGGTGGCCGTGATCGTAAAGTTGTAGCTCCCACCCGCTGTGGCTGTGCCGGACAGGACGCCAGCATTCAGCGTCAAACCCGGCGGCAGCGTACCGCTGGCGGCATAGGTATAGGAGCCGCTTCCCCCGCTCGCGCCGAATGTCACGCTATAGGGCACGCCGACTTGCGGATTCGACAGGCTGCTCGGTGATACCACGATATCCGGCGCGCTGACCGTTACCGTGTAATTGGCGGTTTTCGAATACGGCCCTTGTCCGGTGGTGGAGTCCGTGGCGGTCACGCTGAACGTATAACTGCCGTTCGTCGTTGGTGTGCCGCTGAGCACGCCGCCGCTTGAAAGGGTCAAGCCCGGCGGCAGCGCGGCAGCGTTGAGCGGTGCGTAGGTATAGGGCGACGTGCCGCCAGAGGCTGCGATGGTCTGGCTGTAGGCAACATGCAGGGCGGGATTGGTCAGGCTGCTCGGCGATATCGCGATCGTCGGTGCCAGAATGGTCATCGCAAACGTCTGACTTCCCGTATTGCCGACGTGGTCAGTCACTGTCACCGTGGGCGAAAAGTTGTTGCCACTGGCGGTCGGCGTGCCGGTGATCAGGCCCGAAGCACTGATCTGCATTCCAGCCGGCAAGCTCGTAGCAGAGAACTGATAGGGCGCCTCGCCATTGCTTGCGGTGATCTGCTCGCTGTAACCGACGTCAACGGTACCGTTTGGCAGTGATGTGGTGGTAATCGTCGGCAGGTTTGCGTTGATGGTCAGCGTATATTTCTGCGGGCTGCTGCTGTACGGGCCAGCAGGGCCGGGACTGCTGTCCGTAGCGACAACGTAGAAGGTGTAAGTGCCGCTCGCGCTGGTCGTGCCGCTCAGCACGCCGGCGGAGCTGAGTGTCAGGCCAGTCGGCAAGGTGCCGCTGGACAGCTGGAAGGTGTAGCTGCCGCTGGGATCTCCTCCGCTTGCGCCCAATGCCTGGCTGTATGCGGTGTATTGAGTGCCGGCCGGCAGCGTCGTTGGCGATATCGTGATGTCCGGCGGATTGATGACGAAGGTGTAATCGACACGTTCGCTGTTGCCGGCATTGTCGGCAACATTTACGGCGTAGGTGAAGGTGCCAGTCTGCGATGGCGTGCCACTGAACGTACCGGCATTGAAGCTTATGCCGGGTGGCAGGCTACCGGTGTTGCCATAGGTATACGTATAGGGTGGGGTACCACCGGTGGTGCTCATCGTGAGTGAATACAGCGCGTACAAATTGCCTGCGGGTGCTGCACTGGGTGAAACAGAAAGCACGCCGCCGTTAATCAATAACGAGTAGGTAACAGGGTTGGAGACATTCCCGGCGGTATCCGATGCGGTCACCTCGATCGAGAACGACCCTGACTCGGTGGGTGTGCCAGATATCGTGTTGCCGCTGAAGTTGAGGCCGTTGGGCAGATTGCCGCTGACGATGTTGTACGTATAGGGGCCACCGTTGCCACCGCTGGCTGTAAATGTCTGAGTTGTGTACGTAGTACCTACCGAGCCGCTGGGCAGAGGAGGTGACGGACTGAGCGTGATTGGCGGATAGGTCGGCGTACCGATGGTGATATCGACGGTAATCGTTTCGCTTTTGTCGTCGACGAAGGTGAATTGATCGGTGTTGGTGGGGCTTGTCTTCGTGTTGGTGTAGGTCAACGTGTCCGATTCGCCGGAAGAGGTGACGGTACCGTATTGACCGTTGGTGACGCTTTCCGCTCCGGTGGGAGAGCACGTGATGTTGAACGTGACGCTGCCCAGCGGTGATACCGTTTCGTTGAAGGTTGGACATTCGTTCGCGCGCGCCAGCGCTGGAACAATGGCGCTGCTTGCAAGCAGCAACAGCACAAGCAGCCGGGTCAGTTTGTTACCGCGTCGCGCACGAGGTATGCGGCAGTCTGCAGTAACGCGCAACGTGATGCGGCGGAATAATTCCGCGCACGCCAAAAGACGCCCACGCATATGGTGCGACATAACGATTCCCCCTTCCCTGCTTCACCACCGGAAGATGTGCCATTGCAGCAACTCGTCCGGTCCCTCAGGGCGCTACTTGCCTTGATGCACGTTCTTGCGGTGCAAAAAGCGAAGGATGCCCCGTCCCCGTTGTCGGTGCTCCTATCGCCATTGGAACAGGAAAGCGGCGCACTCGATAGTGTTGGTCAACATGACTTGCCATGTGAAGATTGCGTGACGAGGTCAATTGTCACTTGTAAGTTGAAGATGCCTGGAGGACAGTGGCTGGCCCTCGCCACAGCGGGGACGTCGTTATCACCATCCAGGGGGAAGGGACGATGGCTGTTTTTTTTATCGGGCAGATCATGCCTACGGGATTCGGTTTCCCGCCAAAAGGCTGGGCACTGTGTAATGGGCAGTTGTTGCCGATCCAACAGAACGCTGCGCTGTTTTCATTGATCGGAACCCAATACGGCGGTGATGGAATCCGCACATTCGGGTTGCCTAACTTGCAAAGCAGAGTGCCGATAGGAATGGGTACAGCGCAGGATGGGACGTTGTATCCCTTAGGTTTGATCGCGGGTGCTGAAACCGTTTCGCTGCAACAGCAGCAGATGCCTTCGCATACGCATCCTGCCGTGGGAACGACAGCGACGGGCGTATTCAAGAATCCGGCGGGTGCGCTCTACGGCAATACGGGAAATGAAGCGATCTACGGCACACCGGGTACGCAGGTGGTGCTGAATCCGCAGACACTGGCCATGGCCGGTGGCGGAGCGCCGCATGAAAACATGCAGCCATTTCTCACGATCAACTATTGCATCGCGTTAGTGGGCGTTTTCCCTTCGCGGCCGTGATCGTTTCCCTTATCCATATTTGATGCGGAGCATGTGATGGCCACGCCCTATGTTGGAGAAATTCGGCTGTTTACGTATGCGAACGGGAGAATTCCGGTTGGTTGGCTTGCCTGTGATGGAAGCCTGCAAAGCATCAACGCCTATCAGACGTTGTTTATGTTGATTGGCACGACCTATGGCGGCGACGGTCAAACTGGTTTCTGTATGCCGGATCTGCGCGGGCGGATACCCCTGCATCAGGGCCAAGGACAGGGACTATCGGTGCGTGTCAGGGGGCAAACAGGTGGCTTCGAGACAGTAACCCTGACCACACCCAACTTGCCACAGCATACGCACAGCTATTGGGCGACCACCGCGGCGGCGTCGAAAAACGTTCCTTCCAATACGCTCGAGCTGGCTTCGCTCAATAACGACGAGATGTACACCACAGTTGTCACGCCAAGCCTGCCCGCCCTGGTGCTTGCGCCGCAAAGTGTCGGCGTTACAGGTGGAAGCTTGCCGCATGACAACACCATGCCCACCTTGCCGCTCACATTTTGCATCGCTTACGCAGGCATCTACCCACCGCAAAGCTGATCGAACAGCGAGCATCTCATTGGTCGCAACGGTACATCAGGGGATATCGACATGACCACGCCATACTTGGGCGAAATCCAGATTCTCAGTTTCAATTTCGCGCCGGTCGGCTGGGCGCTCTGCAACGGAGCGTTGCTTCCGATCCGTCAATATACGGCTTTGTTTTCGCTGATCGGAACGACGTACGGCGGCGACGGTCGACAGACTTTCGCTTTGCCTAATCTGATGGGAGCTGCGCCTTGCGGCACAGGGCAAGGGCCAGGCCTGACGCAGCGCAACCTGGGCGGGACCTTCGGCAGCCAGACAGTGGCGCTGACTCAAAGCACCATGCCGGCACACACACACGCCATGTCGTTGTTCGTGCAAACCGATTCGACCAAGCGGGTGGGCTTGCCAGCGGCCAACTACGGCATCTTGCCGCCAGGCCAAACCCTTCCGTTTGTATCCGGCGCGCCGGCCAATGCACCTTTCGCAGCCGGCACGATCGGCCCGGCTGGCGGTAACTTGCCGCATGAGAATCGCCAGCCCTTCCTGGCCCTGAATTACTGCATAGCGCTGCAAGGCGACTTCCCGCAGTTCTGATGGGCATGGCCGTCGCGCCCTTTCCGGTGCAGCGCCACGACGCGCTGGCGTATGTCCAGCCGTTGGCGGCGCACGGCATGGAGCTGCGCTTGGCAACGCTGGACGATCTCCCGTTCATGCGCGAGTTGTATGGCCAATTGCGTGCCGGTGAACTCGATCAAGTTGATTGGCCTGAACAGGCCAGGCGCGCGTTTCTGGACAGCCAGTTCCAGTTGCAGCACCAACACTTCGTCACCTATTTCTCCGCCGCCGATTTCTACGTGGTGGTACGCGAAGGCGTGGATATAGGGCGCTTCTATCTACTGAGTCAGTCGCCTTACTTCCTGGTCATCGATATTGCCTTGCTGCCGGCTTGGCGCAATGGCGGCCTCGGCGCCGCGCTGCTGGCATGGGCCAAGCAGCGTGCGCTGGACAGTCAAGCGCAAGGCGTCGATTTGCACGTCGACGAACGCAATCTCGGCGCGAAGCGCCTTTACACAAGGCAGGGCTTCCAACACATCGGAGCAGAAGGTCCTTATCTGCGCATGCGCTGGGAAGTGCCGTCCCGTCTCAATTGAAGACCGCCTGATAAACGAAGCCAGGCTGCTTGCGTGCGACGGGCACCAGGAAAATCTCCACCTCGCCCACCGTAGGATGGCTCAGCCGATACGTGCCTTGCGGGAATAACACCTCGGCCGGGTTGTGAAACAGCAGCGCGAAAGGCGGGCGCGTAATCCCAGGTGGCGTACTTCCGGCCGCCTGCGCTTCGGTCAGGGTGAAACAGGTGCGGTCGCCCGCTTCGGTCGTGGCCGCAAAATCCTGATCCACGAACGCAACAAAATGTTCAAGCGTCAGATCTTGCATGACATCACCCCTGATTTGCCTGCTGGCCGGAAAGTGTCACACAAAGTCCGCGTATCAGGAAACGGAAGGTTCGGCGCTCAGCTTGCGCAGACGTTTCTGCGCCTTGCGAGCCCTGCGCGCTGCTTTGCGCTCACGTCGGTCGTGCTGCCAAAGATAAATGGCAGGCGTGCTGAGCAACGTCAGCAGCTGTGATACGAACAATCCGCCGAGGATGGCAATGCCCAACGGCTGGCGCATCTCCGCACCCATGCCGAAACCGAATGCCAGCGGTAGCGCTGCGCCCATCGCTACAAGCGTGGTCATAGTGATCGGACGGAAACGCACCAGCGCGGCTTCGCGGATCGCTTCAGGCGGCGCGAGCCCGTGTTCGCGTTCGGCGACCAGGGCAAAGTCCACCATCAGGATCGCGTTCTTCTTCACGATACCGATCAACATCAGTACCGCGATCACCGACATGGTCGATACCTGTGTGTGCGTGATCAACATCGCCAGGAACGCGCCCATACCCGCCGCAGGCAGGGTGGAAAGAATCGTCAGCGGATGAATCAGGCTCTCATAGAGAATGCCAAGCACGATGTACATGGCGAGGATCACGGATATCAGGATGACCGCCGCGTTGGTCGCTGCTTCCACCAGCTTCTGGTTATCGCCGGTGAATTTCTTCATCACGCCAGGCGGTAGTTGTGCAGCGAACATCGCCTGATCGATCAGCTTCAGACCATCAGCCTGGGTGACGCCGTCGGCGAGGTTGTAATTGATGGTGGCCGATTCCAGCTGGTTGTAATGCTGGATATCGATCGGCTCGATAAACGGCCGGATGTGCGCCATCGCAGAGAGTGGCACCATCTTGTTCTGGCTGTTGCGCACATACATGTTCAACAGCGTTTGCGGGCTCAATGAATCGGCGTTGTCGGCAGTCAGGATGACCTGGTATTGATTGAGATCCGAATAGATCACCGAAACCGGTGTCTGGCCAAAGGCATCCGCGAGCATCTGATCGATCTGGCCCATGCCCACCTGCATCCGCGAGGCGGCATTGCGATCGATGTTCAGCAGTTGCTGTTTGCCGATGCTGTCGAAGCTGGTGCTGACATCGTGGAATTGCTTCATCGTGCGCATCACCTGCGCAAGCTTCAAGGTTGGACCTTGCAGGGCCTGACTGTTGGTGCTGGTGAGGTCGAAAGCGTATTTGCCCTTGGCTTTGGTGCCAGTATTGCTGGTGAAAAAGCCGATGCTGGTAAGAGCGATCTGCACGTCTGTCAGTTTCTCGTACTGCGCTTTGAGACGGGCAATGACTTTATCCGCCGAGTCCGGTCGCTCGCCGGGGCCGTTGCCGCGCGGTTTGAGATCGATGAAATACGTGGCCTCGTTGGCCACCGCGCCGTTGGTATTGTTGCCGCCAAGAAAGGACGTAACGTCGAGCACCGCCGGATCGGCCAACATGGTGGCCTCCAGCACTTGTGTGCGTTTGGCTAACAGGTCTGGCGAGATGTTGGCATCGGCCACCAGATCCGCCTCGATCTTGCCAGTATCGCCTTCCGGCATCAGCGTGCCGCCGGCCGTCTTGACCACGGCCATGGCCAGCACCACCGTCAGGATCAATAGCAAGGGAGGCTGCCAGCGCATGATGCGGCGATGGCGCATCGCCCATTCCAGCCCGGTGGTGTAGATGCGCAGCAAGCTTCGGTCGAAGCGTTCCACCGCGATTTCGAGCTTGCCAGGCTTTGCATCGGCTTGCTCTCTCCGCAGGAGGCTGCCGCAAAGGGCCGGAGTCAGCGTCAGCGATACCAGCGCGGAAATGACGATGGTCGCGATCAAGGTGACCGAGAATTCACGCATCAGCATCACCATCGCGTTGTGGCCGAACACCATCGGCGCGAACACCGCGATCAGCGACAGAGTGATCGATATCACTGTAAAGCCTATTTCCCGCACACCGCTGAGCGAGGCTTCCAGCGGATCGGCACCGCGTTCCATGTGGCGGAAAATGTTCTCGATTACCACGATGGCATCGTCCACGACGAAACCGATGCACAAGACCAGCGCGATCAGTGACAGCATGTTGAGCGTGAAGCTGAGCGCGTACATCAGCACGAGTGCGCCGGCCAGGGACAACGGCACGCTCAGCATCGCGATCAGGGTGGGGCGTAGCCGACGCAGGAACACCAGCATCACCAGCGCCACCATCACGACGCTAAGCAGCAGTGCCACTTCCACCTCATGCAGCGTCGATTTGGTGGAATCGGTGAGGTCGAAAATCGGCGTGATCCGTACATCCGCGGGCACCAGCGCTTCCAGACGCGGCACCGTATCGCGAATGGTCTGCGCCAGTTGCACGGCGTTGGCTTCCGGCCGCTTCATCACCTGCAGGATCACGGCATGCTGGTTGTTGAACCAGGCCGCCTGATACGCGTCCTGCTGGCCGTTTGTCACGGTGGCCACATCCGAAAGGCGCACCGGCACGCCTTTCTCATTGGCTATCACCAGGGAGGCGAAGTCGCGTGCATGGATCAGTCCGTCGTTGGCGGTGACGGTCATCTGCGTCACGCCGTCGCTCAACATGCCTTCCGGAGAAGTGACGCTGGCCGCACGCAGCACATTAGCGACGTCGTTGGCGGTGAGTCCCATGGCGGTCAGTGCGCCGCTGTTGAGCGAAACACGCACGGCGTGTGGCGTACCGCCGATGAGCTGCGCCTGCGCGACGCCGGGAATCTGCGCTATGGCCGGCCGCATCAAGGTGTCGGCCAGATCGTAGAGCTTGTCCGGCGCCATGCTGGTGGACGTCATGGCCAGCAGCAGTACCGGAATCTGCGTGGTATCGGCCTTGAATAACTGCGGCGGCGACAGCGCCATCACGGCGGGCAGATCGGGTATCGCCGCATTGATGGCCGCTTCCACATCGCGTGCCGCGTCATCGGCGTTGCGCGAGAGCTCAAAACGGATCTGGATCTGCATGCCGCCAGGATTGGCGTCAGAGGTCATTTCCTGAATACCCGGAATGCGGCCGAACTGGCGCTCCAGCGGCGCTACCACCGTGGACGCCACCGTTTGCGCATCCGCACCTGGCAAGGTTGCTTGCACGGTGATGGCGGGAAACTGCATCGACGGAAACGCTGCCAGCCCTAGCACCAGATAGGCGCAGAACCCCGCGATCATCAACCCGATCGCCAGCAACGATGTGGCGACCGGGCGGCGGATGATTGGCTCGAAAATATTCACGCGTGCACCTGCCGGTCCGCGAGTCGATACCGGACACATCCAGATGGGCAGGGTTGTACGAAGCTATCCATGCATACCTCATACCCTGAACATCGGGCGTACAAATGTGCCTTTCGTCCATCCCTGCCATACGGCATGCAGCCTGTTGAACGATGGCGGGATGAACGACGCCTTCTATCGATCTAATCGTTCTGTTCGGATGAATACCTTTGCATCAGGACGTTGCCGCGACCTGCTTGCCCAAGCGGCGCAGGCGGCGTTTTTCCTGGCGCTTGGCCTTGCGTTCGCGTCGATCGTGTTGCCATAGGTAGATGGCCGGCGTGCTGAGCAGGGTAAGCAACTGCGATACGAGCAGACCTCCCAGAATGGCAATACCCAATGGCTGGCGCATTTCCGAACCGATGCCAAAGCCGACCGCCAGCGGCAGCGCCGCCCCCATCGCCACCAGAGTGGTCATGGTGATCGGACGGAAGCGCACCAGCGCCGCCTCGAGGATCGCTTCCGGTGGTGTGCGTCCGCCTTCGCGTTCGGCAACCAGGGCGAAATCCACCATCAGGATCGCGTTCTTTTTCACGATGCCGATCAACATCAACACCGCAATCACCGACATGGTGGTGAGCTGCGTTTGCGTCACCAGCATCGCCAGGAACGCACCCATGCCCGCCGCCGGCAACGTGGAAAGAATCGTCAGCGGATGAATCAGGCTTTCGTAAAGAATGCCGAGCACGATGTACATCGCCAGGATCACCGCAACAAGCAGGATGGCCGAATTGGTCCCCGCCTCGGCCAGCCTTTGATTGTCGCCGGTGAACTGCTTGGCGATGCCAGGTGGAACCTGCGCGTTGAGCATGGCTACGTCGATCAGTTTCAGTGCATCGGTCTGCGTCACACCGTCGGTCAGGTTGTAATTGATCGACGCCGCTTCGAGCTGCTTGTAGTGCTGAACGTCGACAGGTGCGATGTAGGGCTTGATGTGTGCCATCGCCGACAACTGCACCATTTTGTTCTGGCTGTTGCGCACATAGAGATTCAATAGCGTTTCCGGCCGCAACGAATTGGCGTTGTCGGCGATCAGGATCACTTGGTACTGATTGACGTCCGAATAAATGGTGGACACGGGCGTCTGGCCGAAGGCATCGAACAGCACCTGGTCGATCTGTCCCATATTCACCTGCATGCGCGAGGCCGCGTTGCGATCCACCTCGATCATCTGCTGCTTGCCGATGCTGTCGAAGGTGGTGGAGACGTCGCGGAATTGCTTCATCTTGCGCATTTCCCGCGCCAGCTGCAGGGTCGGCTCTTGCAGCGGATCACCGTTGTTGCTGGTGAGATTGAACGCGTATTGCCCCTTTGCGCCACCGAAACTGGACCCGTTGTTGCCAAACAACTGCAAGCTGGTGACGGACACCTCCACGTCCGTGAACTGCTTGAACTTGTCGCTGAGACGCGTTACCACCGCGTCCGCCGAATCGTGGCGATCGTTGGGCCCTTTGCCTATCGGCTTGAGATCGATGAAGAACGAGGACTGATTGCCGACACCACCACCGCCATTGCCGTTGCCTAGAAAGCTGGCGACATCCTGCACCGCAGGATCGGCAAGGATGATGGCGTAGACAGCCTGGGTGCGTTTGGCGAGCAGATCGGGCGAAATGTTCGCGTCGGCAAGCAGGAAAGCCTGCGCAATGCCCGAATCGCTCTTGGGCATGAAGCCACCCCCCGCGGTTTTCACTACGCCTACGGCCAGCAACACCGTCAGCACCAATAACAACACGGGCTGCCAGCGCATGATGCGTCGATGCCGCATGGCCCAATGCAGCCCGCGCTCGTAAACGGCCAGCGACCAGCGATCGAACCGTTCGGCCAGCTGTTCAAGCCGGCCCGGGACGTGCCGTCCGGGTTGCTCTTGCATCAAATAGCGGCCGCACAGCGCTGGGGTCAGCGTGAGCGATACGACGGCGGAAATGATGATGGTGGATATCAGCGTGACCGAGAATTCACGCATGACCATTACCAGTCCATTGTTGCCGAACAGCAACGGTGCGAACACGGCGATCAGTGACAGCGTGATCGAAATCACCGTGAAGCCGATCTCGCGTACGCCGATCAGTGCGGCATCCAGCGGCTCGACCCCTCGCTCCATGTGGCGAAAGATATTTTCGATCACCACGATCGCATCGTCGACCACGAAGCCGATGCACAGCACCAAGGCGATCAGCGACAGCATATTGAGGGTGAAGCCGAACGCGAACATCACCACGAACGCACCCGCCAACGACAGTGGCACGCTCACCATCGCGATCAAGGTGGGGCGAACGCGACGCAAAAACACCAGCATCACGAACGCCACCATCACGATGCTGAGCAGTAGCGCAATTTCCACTTCGTGAAGCGCCGAGGTTGTCGAGGTCGACAGGTCGAAAATCGGCGTGATCTGCACGTCGGCAGGAAGCATCGCCTTCAAGCGCGGTATGGCTTCCTTGACCTGCTTCACCACCGCCACAGCATTGGCTTCGGGGCGCTTGGCGATATTCAGCGTCACCGCGCGTTGGTTGTTGAACCAGGCAGCCTGGTAGGCATCCTGCTGGCCGCTTTCGACTTTGGCTACGTCCGACAGATAGACGGGTACGCCTTTCTGATTGGCGATCACCAACGAAGCGAAGTCGCTGGCGGACTGCAGCGCATCGTTCGCGGTAACGGTTATCTGGCTCGTGCCGTTGGACAACACGCCTTGCGGCGAGGTCACGTTGGCGGCGCGCAAGGCATTGGCCACGTCGTTGGCGATCAGCCCCTTCGCGGTCAAGGCGGCACTATTGAGCGACACGCGTACGGCATGCGGGGCGCCGCCTTGCACCTGCACTTGCGCCACGCCGCTGATTTGCGACACCACGGGCTTGATGAAAGTGTCGGCCAAATCGTAAAGCTTGTCCGGGGCCATGCTGGTGGAGGTCACCTCCAGCAACAGCACCGGGATTTGCGACGTATTGAATTTGAAATATTGCGGCGGTGACGACGCCATCTGCTGCGGCAGCTCCGGTAAAGCGGCGTTGATCGCCGCCTGCACGTCGCGGGCAGCCCGGTCGACGTTGGTGCCGCTGACGAACATGATCTGGATCTGCGTCGCGCCTTCGCTGGTATCCGAATCGATTTCCTCGATGCCGGGGATGCGGCCGAGCTGACGTTCCAGTGGCGCCGTCACCGTTGTGGCCATGGTCTGCGCGCTGGCGCCGGACATCTGCGCCGCCACCATCACGCCAGGAAACTCCAGCGATGGGAAAGCAGCCAGACCTAGCAGGATGTAGGCGCAAATGCCGGCGATAATCACTCCAATAGCGAGCAGCGAGGTACCAACCGGACGGCGGATGATCGGCGCGAAAACATTCATGCCATCGCCCTTGCGCCGATGTCAGCTCGGCGTAGGCGATGCGTGGGCAGCAGGCTCGAAGAAAATGCGGGCAAATCCATAACCACTTTGTACCCTCCCTAGGCATCGCGTAAATGTGCCTGAAGTCCGGCCGTGCCGGAAGGCATGGCGATAGGGTTATGGTTCGCGTGGCGGTGATTTAGTTCCCTGCGTGGCGTTTTTGATGAGAAAGCCGATCTCTTGCGCCGTGCCTTATGTCCCTTTGCCGTCATTCCGGCGAAAGCCGGAATCCATTTCCAGCACCGGTCCTTAAGTCGCAAGCTCGCCCAGGGATGATTTGCGCGAAGCATTGAGAATGGATTCCGAACTACGCCGGAATGACGATTCGCTTCGAACGAAACCTGTTGGGCATCTCGACAAACAATCGAGTGTCACATCAATTTGCGGCGGTCGCCTGCTTACCCAGCCTCCGCAACCGCCGCTTTTCCGCCCGCTTCGCCTTGCGCTCGCGCCGATCGTGTTGCCACAGATAAATCGCCGGTGTGCTGAGCAAGGTCAGCAGTTGTGATACGAACAAGCCGCCAAGTATCGCGATACCCAGCGGCTGACGCATTTCCGAGCCACTGCCGAAACCGATCGCCAGCGGCAGTGCCGCACCCATCGCCACCAGGGTGGTCATGGTGATCGGACGGAAGCGCACCAGCGCGGCTTCACGGATTGCTTCGGGCGGCGTGCGCCCACCTTCACGTTCGGCGACCAGCGCAAAATCCACCATCAGGATGGCGTTCTTCTTCACGATGCCGATCAGCATCAACACCGCGATCACCGACATCGTGGTGACCTGGGTGTGAGTGAGCAGCATGGCGAGAAACGCGCCGACACCAGCGGCAGGAAGTGTCGACAGAATGGTCAACGGATGGATCAGGCTCTCATAGAGAATGCCCAGCACGATGTACATCACCAGGATCACCGCCGCGAACACGATCAGCGCATTCTCCAGCGCTTCGACGAGTTTCTGGTTATCGCCGGTGTAGCGCCGGGTAATGCCATCGGGCAACCGCGCGGCATCGATAGCCTGGTCGATATATTTCAAGCCATCGGCCTGGGTGACGCCATCGGTCAGGTTGTAGCTTATCGTTGCTGATTCCACCTGATTGAAATGCTCGATCTCCACGGGCGCGATGTACGGTTCGATATGTGCCATCGCCGAAAGCGGCACCATCTTGTTCTGGCTGTTGCGCACATAGGTGTTGAGCAGCGTATCCGGACTGAGCGTGTCGGCATTGGTAGCCGTCAGCACCACGCGATATTGATTCACATCCGAATAGATCACCGACACCGGAGTCTGCCCGAACGCATCTGCCAGCGCCTGGTCGACCTGACCCATGCCGACGTTCAAGCGCGAAGCGGCGTTGCGGTCCACGCGTAAAAGTTGTTGCTTGCCGATGCTGTCGTAACTGGTATGGACGTCCTTGAACTGCTTCATCGTGCGCATCACCTGCGCCAGTTTCAGCGTCGACGGCTGCAATGGTGTGCCGGTATTGCTGCCCAAGTCGAAGGCAAGTTCGCCGCCGCCCTTGTTGCTACCGCCGCCAAGGAACTGCAAACCGCGCATGGTGATTTTCATGTCCGCGATGCTTTTGTACTTCTTGTCCAGCCGGGCGATGACTTTTTCCAGCGAATCGGGCCGTTCGCCCGGTCCCTTGCCGAGTGGCTTGAGATCGACGAACAGTGTGGAGGCGTTGCCGACTGCACCGTTGTTGTTGTTCCCGCCAAGGATGGTCGTCACGTCGGTGACGGCGGGGTCGGCCTGCATGATGGCGGCAATGGCTTCCGTACGTTGAGCCATCAAGGCGGGTGAAATGTTCGCTTCGGCTTCCAGTTGGGCGATCAGCATGCCGGTGTCTTCTTTAGGCATGATCGCGCCGCCAGCGGTCTTGGCGACCACCACCGCCAACAGCACGGTAAGGATCAACAGGATCAGCGGCTGCCAGCGCATGATGCGCCGGTGATGCATGGCCCAGTCCAGACCGCGTTCGTAGATGCGCAGGATGCTGCGGTCGAAGCGTTCCGCGGCGGCTTCGAGCCTGCCTGGCTTGTGCTCTTTCGAATTCTCCGGCAACAGATAGCGACCGCACAAGGCTGGTGTCAGCGTGAGCGATACCAGTGCGGAAATGACGATCGTCGCGATCAGCGTGACCGAGAATTCGCGCATCAACATCACTAGCGTGTTGTTGCCGAACACCATCGGTGCGAACACGGCAATCAGCGACACGGTGATTGAAATCACGGTGAAGCCGATCTCGCGCACGCCCAGCAGCGCCGATTCCAGCGGATTCATGCCGTGTTCCATATGGCGCACGATGTTCTCGATCACCACGATGGCATCGTCGACCACGAAGCCGATGCACAGCACCAGCGCCACCAGCGAGAGAATGTTCAGCGTAAAGCCCAGCGTAAACATCACCACGAACGCACCGGCGAGCGACAAGGGCACGCTCAGCATGGCAATCAGCGTGGGGCGTACGCGACGCAGGAACACCAGCATCACAAGGGCTACCATCAAGATACTGAGCAGCAGCGCCAATTCCACTTCGTGCAGTGCGGACTTGGTGGAGACTGTCAGGTCGAAGATCGGCGTGATCTGCACATCTGCAGGCACCAGATTGCGCAGCGCTGGCAACCGGTTGCGGATTTCCTGCACCACCTCCACCGAGTTCGCTTCGGGTCGCTTGCTGATCTGCATCGACACCGCGCGCTGGCCGTTGAACCACGCGGCCTGGTATTTGTCCTGCTCGCCGCTGGTAATGGTGGCGACATCCGACAGGTACACCGGCACGCCCTTCTGATTGGCGACTACCAACCTGGCGAAGTCTTGCGGGGTATGCAGCGCATCGTTGGCGGTGACGGTCATCTGGGTGATGCCGTCCGTGATGATGCCCTGCGGTGAGGTGACATTCGCCGCGCGCAGCGTGTTGGCGATGTCGTTGGCGGTCAGTCCCTTGGCGGTGAGTGCGGCAGGATTGAAATTCACCCGCACCGCATGCGGCGTGCCGCCAAACACCTGCACCTGCGCCACGCCGGGAATCTGCGCGACGGCCGGCATCAGCAGCGTATCCGTCAGGTCGTAGAGCTTGTCCGGCGGCATACCGGTCGAGGTCAGCGAAATCAGCAGGATCGGAATCGATGCCGTGTCGAACTTGAAATATTGCGGCGGCTGGATGCTGGCCGGCAGGTCCGCCTGTGCCGCGTTGATGGCGGCCTCCACATCGCGCGCGGCCTTGTCGGCACTGCGGCCGAAATCAAACAGGATCTGGATCTGCGTACCGCCGGCGTTGCTGTCGGAGGTCATCTGCTGGATGCCAGGAATGCGGCCCAGCTGGCGTTCCAGCGGCGCCACCACCGTGGCGGCCATGGTTTGTGCATCGGCGCCCGGGTATTGGGCGATCACCACCACGCCGGGAAAATCCAGCGACGGCAAGGCCGCCACGCCCAGCAGCAGATAGGCGCAGAAGCCCGCAATCGTCAGTCCGATCGCCAGCAGCGAGGTGCCGATCGGCCGGCGGATGATGGGTTCGAAGACGTTCACGGCCTTGCCCGTGCCATGTCAGACGAGCGCAGACACACCGCGCGGGAGGCGGCGCATGGAAGAGAAGACGCATTCATAGGCACCTTATGCCCCGGGATCCTATCCCATTGAATGTGCCTGAAGTCCGGCCGTGCCGGAAGACATGGGAGTCATGTCTCCCTTTCCTTCGCGAACATTCCTATATTTCCGCCCCTGGGATGGCCGAGCCGGGGCCCGGCATTCCCAGGGAGCGTTCGGCATCAATGGATGGAGGGGCTGTAACGCAGCGTGAGATACCAGGTCCGGCCCAGCTGGTTGTAGTAATACGCCGTCTCGTAGTTGTGATCGAACACGTTCGCCAGCTTCGCTTCCACCTGCCAGCTCGGTGCGAAGTTGTAGCTGACGCGCAGATCCGTGGTGGCGTATCCGCCCATGCGGTATTGGTTGGCGGTGTCGTCGTAGCGCTTGCCGGAGGCGAAGAAGGTGGCGCCCACGCCGAACTTGCCGAAACTGCGATCGACATCCACGCGGCCGGTCTCTTTGGCGCGGCGTGGCAGAAGATTGCCGTTGTAGGGGCTTTCGGTGTTCTTGGGCTGCATCAGCGTCAGGTAGCTTTGCACGCGCCAGTCATCCACGTTGAAGCCGAATTGGCCTTCGATGCCGCGGATCACCGCCCGGCTGATGTTCATCGGGATGAACTCGGTATTGAACGCGATCAGATCGGTGATGCGTGTCTGATAGGCATTCACGCCCCAGTTCCAGTTGCTCAGCTGCTGGTTCAGGCCGATTTCCGCGCTGCGCGAGGTTTCCGGCTTCAGGTCCGGGTTGGCCGTGGGTACGCCACCGAAGGCGGGGAAGTACAGGTCATCGAAGGTCGGCGCATGGAAGGCCGTGCCATAGCTCACCGACAGCACCGGGCCCTGATCGAAGTGATAACCCCATGCCGCCGCGCCAGTGTTGTGGTCGCCGAACTGATCATTGTTATCGTGGCGCACCGACAACTGCACTTCGTTCTGCCCGAACGTGCCCTGGTACTGCGCAAAGGTGCCAGTGTCGCCGCGTGTGGTTTCTTGGAACGCGGTGTCGCTGTAGATATGTTCCTGCTGGTAATCCACGCCGACCGTCAGCAGCTGGTTGCTGGCCAGCGTGATGTCGTTCTGCCACGACGCCTGGTTGCGGCGGGAATCGAAGTAGCCCGTCGGCATGCGCGGGTAGTACTCGCCGAAGTAGGTGCCTTCGTAATAGGTGGCATCGTCATCGCGGCTTTGGCCGGCGGTCAGGGTGACTTTCCAGATATCCAAAGGTGTGAAGCTCAGGTGCGCGCCCGCGACGTACTGTTCCTCGATGGCATCGTTGCCACCGTAGGGGCTGCCGGCGTACTCCACGTTGCTCTTGCTGCGCATCCAGTCGAAAGACAGCTCGGTGCCATCATCCCAGCGATAACCGAAGTTGGCGAAGCCGTTCCAGTTGCGATACGCGTCGTTGCGCGGATCATCCACGTCGCACGCCACGCCCAATTCCGCCGCTCCCATGCGGCAGGCCGGAATGCCGCCGGTATACGTGCCGCCCAGGCTGGCGTTGTACCAGAGGTGCGAATCGCCGCCGGACACGCCGGCCTGGCCGTTCACGTAGCCATGACTGCCGCCGCTCACGCTCACAGAAGGCGAGACGCCGCCATTGGGCTGGCCGTGACGCAGGAAAATCTGCAGCACACCGCCGATCGCATCGGAGCCGTACAGGCTGGAACGTGGGCCGCGCACCAGCTCGATGCGCTCGATGGCGTCGACCGGAATCTGTTCGAGGGCTGCCAGGCCCAGGCTCACCGAGCCGATACGCACGCCATCGATCAGTACTACCACGTGGGTGGGATTGGTGCCGCGCAGATAGAGCGAGGTCGATTCGCCGATACCGCCCGTTTGCGAAATGGAAACGCCGGGCAGGCCGGTCAGCAGATCGGCGACCGAGGTCGGCTGCAGGCGATCGATATCCTCGCGCGTGATCACCGTGACCGAGGACAGCGCGTCATTGGCGCTGATCGCTGTGCGCGTCGCGGTGACGATCACCGGCGACAGCGTGCTGTTCGGGTCCGTGGCGGTCTGGGCATGGCCGGCCTGTGCGACCAAACCAGACAGAAGTGCGGCTGCTAGCGCAGTCTTTTTCAACATGTAAGTTCCCCTGCCGCACGTCCCCGCGCGGCGTGAATAAATAAGCCGGCGAACTTGGGGAGTCGGGAACGGAATGGCGGGCAGGCGACAGCCGTCGCGGGGCACGCGCTCCGAACCCTCGCCCACCGCGAGTTGCCAGAACCTAAGAGCCTCTCTACGGTCTCTGCATAGCCCGCGTTGTCGTTGAATAGCTGCCAGGCGGCAGTGCTCGGCGCAGCGCCTGACTCACTGTCAGGTCAAGCCGTGCGCTGCCGCCTGGCAGCTATTCAACGACAACCCTCCGGGCTGGATCTGTTTGCCCACATAACGGCGTCATCACTCGGTTGTGTATCGACATACACGCCCTCGTTCTTCCTTGTTCTGCGTGCAAACAGATCCCAGCGCGGGCCATGCAGAGGCCGTAGATAGGCTCTGTCTCGGGCCGGTCTCCGGACTCGCGAGTGGCATGCAGTTGTGCACGCCATCGAACGATGCCTTCCCATGCCATGCACAGTGGCGCTTTATCGTTCGCGAAAGGCTCGCTTACCGTTGCGGGGGCAGTGCCGGCCTTGCTGAGTGAACAGCGCACCGGCTTCCCGTTTCATCCCCTCGGACCTGAGGCCCAGGGGACACCCGAAACGGGCGAACTGTAGCCGGTGGGGGTGGGTGGGGGCAATTCGGCTCGGTTTTCGCCCAAGATTTACGTTCTTTCTAGGTCGCCGGTTCTCGCCTCACCGTCATCCCGGCGAAGGCCGGGATCCAGTATGAACACGCTGTGCGAAGCACTCGATACAAAAGGTTCTGAGTGCTTCGCACGACGTAATTGAACTGGATCCTGGCCTTCGCCGGGATGACGAGAAATGTAGATCGTCGAGGCGCCTAATCCGTCTGCAGTTCCGCCACGAAATCGTAGATATCCCCGCGATACCACGAGGTCGTGAACTCCACCACGCGCCCATCGTCGAGAAATCCCCGGCGTTCGATATGCAAACCCGCGCTGCCTGCCGTCACATGCAGCAAGCGGGCCTGCCGTGCACCGAGCAGAACGGCACGCAGCCGCTGCAAAGCGCGTACCGGGCGGCAGTCGTATTTCTCCAGCGCTTCGTACAGCGAGTCATGCACTTCGTGCGGATCGGGCAATATGCTGGCTGGCACCACGGTGCGTTCGATCGCCAGCGGCTCGTCCTCGGCGTAGCGCACGCGATGCAGGCGGGCGACCAGCACGCCGGGTGACAGGTTGAGCGCCATCGATTCTTCTGGGGTCACTTCGCCCACGCTGCGCTCGAAGAACTCCGAGCGCGGATGCAGGCCACGGGCACGCAGGTCCTCGGTAAAGCTGGTCAGGCGCGACATCGGCTTGATGATGCGCTCGGCCACGAAGGTGCCGGCACCGTGACGCTGGGTCAGCAGACCTTCCTCGACCAGGCCGGAAATGGCCTTGCGTACGGTCACCCGGGACAGCCCCAGGGCCTGTGACAGGTCCCGTTCGCTGGGCAGGGTCTGGCCCGGCTCGATATCCCGCTGCTGGATCACGTTGCGAATAGCCCGGCGCAGCCGCAGGTAGGCCAGCGGCTGGTGGGTGGTCGTTTCGCGGCTCAGGCGCCGGTATTCGTCAGCCAAGGCGTTTTGCATCATTCCCGCACAATACCAATGCCGAACCACTGGTACAACCAGAGGTTCAGCCAGACGCCAGCTGGCTTAGGAAAAAATTGCATACGATTGCAACGCACAAAAGACTGGTATTGCCTGGTATGTCATTGGTACGATCGAAACTCCCCGGCGGCTGCACCCCCGTGGCCACCAGCATTCATAGAGGTGAGTTGTGACTGCACCTGCTCAACCGGTCGAGCTGTTCGACCTGGTGATTTTCGGCGGCACTGGCGATCTGGCCGTGCGCAAATTGCTCCCTGCCCTGTTCCATCGCTTCGTTGACGGCCAGATCCAGGAAGGCAGCCGTGTCATCGGCGTGGCCCGCGAAGCGCTCGACGACGACGGCTACCGCAACCTGATCCGCTCCGCGCTCAATGGCGCCGCCCAATCCAACCCGGCGAAGCTCAACGCCTTCCTCAAGCTGGTGCATTACCGCCCGCTGGACGCGCGCAAGGACGAGGGCTGGGACGATTTTGCCAAGCTGATGGGCGAACACCCCGATCACGTGCGCGTGTTCTATCTGTCCACCTCGCCGGAACTGTTCGTCGACATCTGCCAGCGTCTTGGCCATTACGGCCTCAACCAGGGCCAGTCGCGCGTGGTGCTGGAAAAGCCGATCGGCCACGACCTGGCCAGCGCCAATCGCATCAACGATGACGTCGGCGCGGTATTTGCTGAATCGCAGACCTTCCGCATCGATCACTACCTCGGCAAGGAAACGGTGCAGAACCTGCTGGCGCTACGTTTCGGCAACGCGCTGTTCGAGCCGCTGTGGAACGCTGGCCATATCGATCACGTGCAGATCACCGTGGCCGAGACCCTCGGCGTCGGCCGCCGCGGTCCGTATTACGACCATGCCGGCGCACTGCGCGACATGGTGCAGAACCACATGCTGCAGCTGCTGTGCATGGTGGCGATGGAGCCGCCCGCTTCGCTGTCGCCGGATGCGGTACGCGATGAAAAGCTGAAAGTGCTGCATGCGCTCAAGCCGATCGACGAAAGCAACGCGTCGCAATTCACCGTGCGTGGCCAATATCGTGCTGGCGTCGCGGAAGGCCAGAGCGTGCCCGGTTATATCGAAGACCTGAATGCGGACAGCAAAACCAAGGTCGAGAAATCAAACACCGAAACGTTCGTCGCCCTGAAAGCCGAAATCGGCAACTGGCGCTGGGCTGGCGTGCCGTTCTATCTGCGTACCGGCAAGCGTCTCGCCGAGCGTGTGTCGGAAATCGTGGTGGCCTTCAAACCGGTGCCGCATTCCATTTTCACGGCCGCTGCAGGTCCGTTGGCGCAGAATCGACTGGTATTGCGATTGCAGCCGGATGAAGGCGTGAAGCTGTGGCTCACCATCAAGCATCCGGGGCCGGGCGGCTTGCGTTTGCGCCACGTGCCGCTGGATATGAGCTTCGTCGAAGCTTTCGGCGTGCAACAGCCTGATGCGTACGAGCGCCTGTTGCTCGATGTCGTGCGCGGCAATCCCACGCTGTTCATGCGCCGGGATGAAGTCGAGGCCGCATGGCGTTGGGCCGATCCGATCCTGGCGGCATGGGCGGGTGGCAACGAGCCGCCGCGTCCGTACACGGCCGGCACCTGGGGGCCGAGTGCAGCGGTCGCCTTGATTGAACGTGATGGGCGCACCTGGGACGAGGATTACGAATAGTGTCCGCCGAGCAACAACTCCACGCTTTCGATGAGGGTCAGTCGCTGGCCATGGCCTTGTCTGCGGATATTGCCGACAAGCTGCGTACCGCGATCGAAACCCGCGGCGAAGCGGTGATCGCGGTCTCCGGCGGCAGTACACCCAAGCGGCTGTTCGAAGCGCTTTCCAACGAAGCGCTGGACTGGTCGCGCGTCACCGTCACGCTGGTCGACGAACGCTGGGTGCCGGACACGGATGAGCGTTCCAATGCGCGTCTGGTGGAATCCCTGCTGTTGCAACACAAAGCGGCGGATGCCGAATTCATGCCGCTGTATGTGGAAGCAGCTACGCCGGAAGCGGGCATTGCCGAGGTGCGTGCACGCGTCGGTTCGATGACGCAGCCGTTCGACGTCGTGGTGCTAGGCATGGGGCCGGATGGCCACACCGCCTCGTTCTTCCCTGGCGGCGACCGGCTCGGCGAAGCGCTGGATCTTTCCAATACGGCGCTGGTCCTGCCGATGCGCGCACCGGGTGCCGGCGAGCCGCGCATCACGTTCACGCTGCGCGAATTGCTGAAGGCGCAGACGCTTTATCTGCACATCCAGGGCGACGACAAGCGCGTGGTGCTGGATCAGGCAGAGCAGCCTGACAGCCAGCTGCCCATTGCAAGCGTGCTGCGCCATGCACGGCAGTTGGATATCTATTGGTGCCCGTGAAGCTAGCAGAGTTATTTGAACTGAATACAGGGTGGCCATCATTCCCGCTTTCGCGGAAGCGCTTTACAACAGCGAAGCTGGTCAATGACGACAGGGCAAGATCAAGCCTTATCGAAACTGCATCAACGCCGAGCCCGCTCGGCTGGAGTCTGAAATGAGTCTGCACCCCGTCGTCGCCGAAGTCACCGAGCGCTTGCGCGAACGCAGCCGCGACACGCGTGCGGCCTATCTCGATCACATCCAAGGCGAGGCCTGCGAAGGCACGCATCGCGCGCGCCTGTCATGCGGCAACCTCGCCCACGGCTTTGCCGCGTGCGGCGTGAATGACAAGGCTGCACTCCGCGAAGGCCATACGCCGAATATCGGCATCGTCACCGCGTACAACGACATGCTCTCGGCGCATCAACCGTATGAGCGCTATCCGGCCCTTATCCGCCAGATCGCACGCGACGCAGGTTTCACCGCACAGGTGGCCGGTGGTGTGCCGGCGATGTGCGATGGCGTGACGCAAGGCCGTTCCGGCATGGAATTGTCGCTGTTCTCGCGCGATCTGATCGCCATGGCCACCGCGATAGCGCTCTCGCACGATATGTTCGATGGCGCGCTCTACTTGGGTATCTGCGACAAGATCGTGCCAGGTCTGCTGATCGGTGCACTCAGTTTTGGCCATCTGTCTGGCGTGTTCGTGCCGAGCGGCCCGATGCCCAGCGGCATCAGCAACGAACAGAAATCGAAAGTGCGTCAGGCCTATGCCGAAGGCAAGGCCAGCCGCGCGGAACTGCTGGAAGCGGAAGCGGGTTCCTACCACTCCCCCGGCACCTGCACGTTCTACGGCACGGCGAACTCCAACCAGATGCTGATGGAGATCATGGGTCTGCATCTGCCGGGCGCGAGTTTCGTCTTGCCGGATACGCCGCTGCGCGATGCGCTCACCGCTGAGGCCGTACGACGCAGCGCTGCACTGGGCAAGCATGGCGAGAACCTGCCGATCGGTCAGATCATCGATGAACGGGCGATCGTCAACGGCGTGATCGGCCTGCATGCCACGGGCGGTTCCACCAATCACCTGCTGCATCTGGTCGCCATCGCGCAGGCTGCAGGCATTGCGCTGCGCTGGGAGGATTTCGATGCATTGTCGTCGGTCGTGCCGCTGCTGGCGCGCGTGTATCCGAATGGCTATGCCGATGTAAACCAGTTCCACGAAGCCGGCGGCATGGGCTTCCTGATCGATCAATTGCTCAGTGCCGGCCTGCTGCACGGCGATGCACGCGCCATCACCGGCGGCACGATGGCGGACTACGCCAAGGTGCCGACGCTGGACGAATCGGGCGAACTCATCTGGACGCCGGTGCTCAAGCAAAGCGGCAATCGCGGTGTGCTACGCGGGGTGGATGAGCCGTTCCGTCCTGACGGCGGCCTGCGCATGCTGCACGGCAATCTTGGCCGTGCGGTGATCAAAGTTTCCTCGGTGCCGGAAGACCGTCTGGTGATCGAGGCACCTGCCGTGGTGTTCCATGATCAGGACGAGATCAAGCGTGCTTTCGATCGCGGCGAACTGAATCGCGATTTCATTGCGGTGGTGCGCTTCCAGGGACCGCGTGCGATCGGCATGCCGGAGCTGCACAAGCTCACGCCAACGCTGTCGGTATTGCAGGATCGCGGCCATCGCATCGCGCTGTTGACTGACGGCCGCATGTCCGGCGCCAGTGGCCGTGTACCCGCGGCGATCCATGTGACGCCGGAAGCCGATGATGGTGGCCCGATCGCGAAAATCCGCGATGGCGACATCATTCGCCTCGATGCTGTGCACGGAAAACTCGAAGTGCTGGCAGACGCGAGCGAATTTGCCTCACGCACGCCTGCCATTGAGGACCTGTCGAAGCATCAGCGCGGCATGGGACGCGAATTGTTCGGCATGTTCCGCCGCAATGCCACGGCGGCCGATCTCGGTGCCGGCGTGTTGTGATTTTTACCCCCTCTCCCCCAGGGGGAGAGGAGATGGCACCTCTTTCAGGCTTACATCATGAACATCGAAACCAAGCAACAACACGTCGAAACCACCATGCGCCTGGCACCGGTGATTCCGGTGGTGATCATCGATGACGCCAGGTACGCCGTGCCGATGGCGCGTGCCCTGGTGGCCGGTGGCATCCCTGCGATCGAAGTGACCTTGCGCACACCTGCTGCACTCGATGCGATTCGCGCGATTGCCGCTGAAGTGGAAGGCGCGGTGGTGGGTGTCGGCACCGTGCTCAGCGCCAGAGATCTGCATGCCGCGGAGCAGGCCGGCGCGCGCTTCGCTGTATCGCCCGGCGTATCGCCGGGCTTGCTCGATGCCGCCGATAACAGCGCCCTGCCGTTGCTCCCCGGCGTAGCCACCGCCGGCGAGGCCATGACCTTGCTGGAGCGCGGTTATCGTCATCTCAAATTCTTCCCGGCCGTGCCGGCCGGCGGCGCCAAACTGCTAGGCGCCTGGGCCAGTCCGTTGCCACAGCTGCGTTTCTGTCCTACGGGCGGCATCTCGCTCACCAGCGCGCCGGATTTCCTCGCCCTGCCCAACGTGCTTTGCGTGGGTGGGTCCTGGCTTACGCCGAGCGACAAGCTCAAGAGCGGGGATTGGACCGGTATCGAGCAATTGGCGCGCGAAGCGGTATTGCTGAAAGGTGTGATGGCCTGATCACGCCATCGTCGTCCCGACCTGCGCCGGGACGACGGAAATCATGCATGTCGCCCTAGGATCTGTGACTTCTGGGGTGCGAAACCCTCCCCTGGCCTGCCTAAGCTCAGTGTTCGGCTTTTGTGCCTGTTACCGGGGAATGTTAGTCCATGCGTAAGCTTCCGCTCGTTATCGCACTTTCCGCGTTGCTGCTCGGCAGCGCCACGGCCGCCGACAAGAAAGACAAGGCATCACCGGAAGACACAAAGCCAGAATCGGTGTTGCTGCATCCCCAGTCTGCGGAAAGCGAAGGATCGGTGTCGGTCGAAGGCAAGCGCATTGCGTACAAGGCGATGGCCGGGACCATCGTGCTGCACGGCAAGAACGAGAAGGAAAACGAACCGACTGTCAGCATGTTCTACGTCGCCTATTTCAAGAAAGGCGAAGATGCCTCCAAGCGTCCAGTGACGTTTATCTACAACGGCGGCCCGGGCTCGGCCAGCGTATGGCTGCACATGGGCGCATTCGGCCCGCGCCGGGTGGTTACCAAGGACGACACCCATACGCCCGCAGCGCCGTATCAGTTGATCAACAACGACTACAGCCTGCTTGATGCTTCGGATCTCGTATTTATCGACGCGCCCGGCACGGGCTTTGGCCGCTTGATCGCCAACGACCCAGATGCTTCAAAACGCGAAGATCAGATGAAGGATCGCCGCAAGGACATTTATAGCGTTGACGGCGACGGCCATGCCTTCGCGCAGTTCGTCACCCAGTTCCTGACCCGTTACGGCCGCTGGAATTCGCCTAAGTACCTGTTCGGCGAAAGCTATGGCACCACCCGTTCGGCGGTACTGGCGAACGACCTGGAAAACGAGAACAGCGTCGACCTCAATGGTGTGATCCTGCTTTCGCAGATCCTCAACTTCGACACCAGCATCGACGGGCCCGACCAGAATCCCGGCGTCGACCTGCCCTACGAGCTGGCGCTGCCGACCTTCGCTGCCACCGCGTATTACCATCACAAGCTGCCGCAACAGCCCGCCGAACTCGAACCTTTCCTGCAGGAAGTGGAACAGTTCGCGTTGGGCGACTATGCACAAGCGATGATGGCTGGCTCGCGCCTGGACGACACGCGCAAGCAGGCCATCGCTGAAAAATTGCATCAATACACCGGCTTGCCGGTGGCCTATTTGCTCAAGGCCAATCTGCGCGTTAGTGGTGGCATGTTCGAGCACGAATTGCTGGGTGACGCCGACGACACCACCGGCCGCCTGGATAGCCGTTTCTCCGGCCCCTCGCTCGATCCGCTAAGCAAGGAATCCGAATACGATCCACAGTCCTCGTCCATCAGCTCTGCCTATATCGCAGCGTTCAATGATTACGTGCGCAAGGATCTGAAGTTCGGCCAGGATCAGACCTATCGCGACTTCGCCACCGACCAAACCGAATGGGGTTTCAAACACAACGGCCACGATGGGGCGGTGAATGTAATGCCGGATCTGGCCACGGCCATGAAAACCAATCCGAATCTGAAGATCCTGCTCAACGGTGGCTATTACGACCTGGCCACCCCGTTCTATGCCGCCGATTACGAAATGCACCATATGCCGGTCCCATCGGCACTGATGAACAACATCAGCTACGCATGGTATCCGTCAGGTCACATGGTCTACGCCAACGAACCTTCGCTGAAACTGTTGCACGACAATGTCGCGCGCTTTATCGAGCAGACCGACAACGTCAAGCGCTGAGGCTTTCCACAGCAAAGTGCCCCTTTTTTGAACAGCGAAAAAAGCGGAGATACCTCAGGGATCGGGGTGCGTTAAGCTGATAGCCCTTTTTTATTCGCCTCAATGCCATGCGTACGCTTATCGACCGCTACATCGACGCCTACAACCGCCTGGACGTCGATGCCATGCTGACCGCCGTCCACCGTGAAGTGATCTTCGAAAACTACACGGCCGGCACGCTCAGCGTTCGTACCCTCGGCATCGACGAGCTGCGTCACCTCGCTGAAAGCTCGCGAGGTCTGTTTTCAGCGCGGCGTCAAACGATTACCGGCTATAGCGAGGCGGCCGGTACCGCCTATCTGCAAATCTTTTTCGAAGGCACGTTCGCTATCGACCTGCTTAATGGCGTGCGCGCCGGACAACGCATCGCCATGCCAGGGCGCAGCGAGTTTCGCGAGCGTGATGGTTTGCTGATCTACATCGCCGACCACAGCGACTGATGCGCACGGCGATGCCGTGTTATTCAGGATGCATGACGCGCTCTGCGATCTGCTGCGCTTCGCCAACGCTGATCCCTTGATGAAAGTGCACGGCTAAAGGGTGATCCGATTCCTCCAGCACCAGAAGCGGACGGAGGCCTCCGTTACGAGGACGGACACTGGTCTTCAAGCTTAGCGTGTCCGGATAGTGCGGAAGCCGGTTGCTGAACCAGCCAAAGTAGTTGTCGGTCTCGTCATGATTATCCCAGGTCGACATGTAACGCTTGAAGTTGGCCTGGCTCAATGACACCCATACGCCCCACATGAAGGGCTCAGCGACGCCGTGGATAGGCACCTCCAGAATAGTGCGCACGAAGAAATCACTGTTCTCGTCGATGCCGATGACACACATGTCGTCTTGCAAAATCGCGATACGTGTTTTGTCCTCATCACTAAGCTGATCGTAATAGTGAGGGGATTTGCAGCTAAAACTCGGTGACCCTTCGTGCGTCTTGCCGCAGCACGAGCACGTAAACGTCAATAAAGCCGACATGTTTGCCTCCAAGACAAACGTTAAGCTTCGTAAGTCCTGATTTCCAACAGATGGTTATTCGGATCGCTGAAATAGAGCGTCGGCGCCATCCCTTGCGCACCCCTTTCATGGCCGATGCCCGTGTTCGATCCAACGGTATTGAAGCTCGGTCCGTGCGAAATGCCGGCTGCCTTGATCCGCCCCAACACGTCATCAAATTCGGCGCGCGTCATCGCAAAGGCATAGTGCTCAAATCCATCGGTCTGATGCGGATGTAGCAGCAGTTGAAAATCGCGGCCGACCTGGATGAGGGTGAATGGACCGTCCTTGCCCTCCAGCTTGAATCCCATGATCTGCGTGTAGAAAGCCACACTCGCTTCCAGATCGTTGACCTTGACGATGATGTGATCGATCGTTGCCACATGCACGCCCTCCGGCCAGCCGATACCCGCTACTTTTTCAATGACGGAAAACAGTATGCGCCTGATTGTTGATGCGTAATGGGCTCATGACAGGAGTCAGGCGGCGCGAGCTACGATCTGCACCATCCCTCGCGGGCCTGCGCTAATCGTTGGACTCAGCCCAACCTCACGCAGCGCACTCGACACCCAATCCGGCGATAGGCGCAACTTCCGATATGCGCTTACTTTCATAAGCCAGGCATCCCCTGTTCGCTCATGCACAATGTCATGAACCACCATATGGGTTGGCTCCTCTTCCAAAAAGCAGGTATGTATCCGGCTGTCGTCGCTACGGACGGGAATGAACCGCCTGTCCCCGGCGGCTGGAGAGGTGTAGTCACGAAACGTCATGGCAAACAAACCTTTCGGAGCGAGTAGGCGGGAGACTTCGCTAAAAAGACCTTCCACCTCTCCCTTACTCTGAATATGGGTCAGTGTGTCTCCCATACAAAGTACAAGCTGCGGCGCCTCACTGACGTAACGGCTAGCGTTCAAGAGATCCCCTTCCATCGCGTGAATGGGGAGACCGGCGCCACGAGCCCGAAGTTCGTCCAGCAGCAAGGAGGAATTGTCGATGGCCGTCACCGAACAACCTTCTCGCGCCAGCGGTATAGCGTGCATGCCGAATCCGGCGCCCAGGTCCAGTGCAACCTTGTGGGTGTCCGGCTTAATGCCTAGAGCGTCCAGGTCCGACTTTCCCAGTGCGACAGCGTTATCGAAGCCGCCTACCATCCATAGATAAATCGGCGCGAGGTGAGAGTCGTAGTGCTCGTGGACGGAGGACATGCGGATCCCTGCGGTCATGAATGTCTGATTGAGCGGCGCCCTAGGCATCCGCCTCGAATGAATTGCCAGGTACCACTTACAACCGCTCCCATGATGCTACCGGACCTGCGCGTTGGCGAAGTAGTGGATGGCACATCGGTCGCTCAAGTCGTTTCCATTGCTCAAACAGAGCAGGGCTACGCAAAGCCAGCTTGGCAAGCAAATGCTGCCACTCGTGATGCATTTGGCCAGTAGTCACGACGATAGGCTCAACAACTCTGACCGGCCCTATCTTCGCGCGATCAAACGAGTATCCGCGCGCCTCTGCCTCCGCGTGGACCTCGGCAAGATAGGCGTTGATCGCCAGACGCGGCTGCGCGTGTGCATGGAAGCGGTCGAGCTGCGGATGGTGCTTGTACCCGCGCGTCTCCCCGCGAAGAACTGCCCGAGCCAACAAACCCTCCCGCCACAGTGCGACGAGGCCCTGAGCATCCAGATATTTGGGATGTAATGACCAAAGACGCATGCGTGTACGGCACCTGACGCTGAGGTTAAGCGGCGGCGAAAGCCCGCCCTCTTGAATGAACTGTTAGATCACATCGGCGTGATTAACCCGTATACGGCCCTTTGACCTCACCCCAACCCCATTTTGGCATGGGAGCATCCTCATCCGCCTCAGCACCTGATTGCGAATTGATAACCGCCAAGCGAGAACCCCACTCTAAATAACCGACCAACGCAGAACGAAACTCGGGATCATCCGGCATGCCAAGCTCGTCCGCGGTCTCGAGCAGCAGAACCACCCAACGTCGCCTCTGGTCTTGACCCAGGTGACGATTGAGATGCTGCCGAATCATGTGTGGATGGCCGCCATGCTGAGTGGAGTACGTGTCTGGACCGCCAAAGACCTCCGCTAGAAAAGCGGCGACGTGATTCGGATGATCTGCGCCCATATGCGCAAAGACAGACGCTAACAACGAATCCATCTTGACGTGTTCGTAGAACCGCGTAGTCAGGCGGGTAAGTGCATCCATGCCACCTAGCCATTCGTAAAGAGTGGGAACGCTTTGATTTGACATAGTGACCTGACAGTGGGATGTGATCCAACACCTGAGCCAAGCGGCACCAGAGGCGTCCGCTTGGATGATGGGCTAGGCCCTATGTCTGTTATTCCGGTAGAGCCGGCATAAACAAACGAAGGCCAGTCGCTACTAAGCCGACAAATAAAAAAGCAATTGCTGTGCCTTTGCCACGTAGTGCTGGAGAACGATCGAGCACAAAGAGCTTCAAGTACGAAACAACGACTGCCGAGACTGCGACCCAAAATAACTCGGAGAGGTTTGCCAGACTTTGCGCTCCAACGCCAAGGGCGTTGAGCGCCACCCAAAGAGTCACGCCACAGAAAGGCAATGCCAATAACCAAAAAGTTTGCGGACGCGTACGACCGAGCCAAATCCAGCCAGGGAGAATCAGCAACGTTGCAAAAAGAGTAGCCACTAGAAACAAAGCAATCATTTGGTTCCTTTGATGCGCCTAGTACCTGAGTTAAGTGGCGCCGGAGGCGTCTGCTTGGATGAATTGTCAGGGCGAATTGTAACGATAGTAACGCGGGCTACCCATTCGAGACTCGAGTACCTGCGGTGCGCTTTGACTCCCTTGGGTATCGTATGTGAGTACGTGTCCAGCCTTGGCATCGACAATTGCAACTAAGCCAGGCCACCAAGCTACGTCACCGGATTGAGGGACTTTCACTTCACGGAAATTATGCGATTTCGGGAAATCGTTCGCCGATATGTAGTCATATGAAATGCCCACCTTTCCAAAGACGAACCAGACCCACCTTGCGTCATCCGTATTCTGCTGCCGAGAAAAAGGCAACACCTTCGCAGCCCCCTGGCAAAAAGCCGCACCAAAGAATGTCAGTAACAGTAAGAAAATGAGCCGACGCATTTAGACCTTAACACTGGAGTTAAACGGCGACAGAGCCATCCGCTTTGAACGAATAGTCCGGCAGCGGATGCAAATAGCTGAATTAGGGTAACTGAGGATAGTGTGGAATTGCCTGATTAAGGCAAGCCCACGGCTGGGCACTCGCTGTCCAAATGTCCAGCATCGGCTGAAACTTCGAAGCGTCATCCAGCGTAGGAAAGCGAACGGACATGAATCCTGGGTTCACATCGCCCCGCGTGAACAATGGCGATCCACATTCAGGACAGAAGCTGCGAGTCGCGACACCACCACTGGCTGCCTGAACCGAGTACGTTTTAGGTGTACCAGTGATCTCTATGCCCGAGTCCGCGACGATGAAGCCCGAGGCGAATGGGGCACCGCTGGAACGCTGACAATCCAGGCAGTGGCAATTGAGCATCGCGACGGGCGTGCGTGAGCACACGTAACGAATTGCCCCACATGTGCACCCACCAGAAAATGGAGTGGTCATATCGAAACTTCCTTTGCCACCTAACGCCTAAGTTAAGTGGCGCGCGGTTAGCGCGCTCAATTAGACGAAATGTTAGCGCAATGCCGCATCCTTGTGCTTTGCGCGGCGACGTTCGCTAAGGATGGTAGGCACGATTAAAGCAGCCATTACCAAAACGGTAAGAGTGCCGATAACAATTGCAGGAAGTAGCCAAGGCGCAGAGCCGTTAAACTTAGGAGCCGCGAACCTTACGAGCGCGCCGCCGACAATTACACCAGCTAAGCCGCTGCCAGCACCAACGATAATTTTGCGTAAGGTAATATGAGGTTTATTCATGCGACGCTTCCTTGCTGTTTAATGTGATCGCTTGAGTAAAGCGGCGCGTGATACGCGCGTCCGCTTGGAGAAGATATTAGACATTCGATGGTTCCACATTACTAGGTTCTTTTTGCTTTGAAGGTAGTGCAGACACTAAGAGCGCTGAAATGTGTGCGGCAGCGAGAAGGACAACAAGACCAACAGCGGTGCTAGCGACTCCATGATTTACAAACGCCATAGCAGTAGCTGCACCAGAGAAATTGCCTGTATGAACGTTGTACGCGGTGACGAAGCTATTTAGGCCATTAAAAACTTCGGAAGCGCCAAGATAGCGCAGTACTAGTGTGAACCACATCCGAGGTGACATTTATTGAATCTCCCTGTTGATGATGCTTAACGCCTGAGTAAGGTGGCGCGCGGTAGGCGCGTCCGCTTGAATGAATAGTAGGTGGATCTCGATTTCTCCAGTTACATCTATCCGTGCGTGCAGTGACCCCGAAGCCACTCTACATTGTCATAGATATATCTGAGTCTGAGTGAGCTCAGTCGACTCACTTGTGCGGCGACTCTATTCCGCAGCCATGCTAGATGGTTGTCTGATCAATGCCATATTGTATTGCTGCTTTAAGTGCCCCTATCCTTATATCGCTCAGCGCTTTGAATTTAATGCAATACCCAGTTACTTTTGCCTTACCGATGTCTTTTCCATATGCCTGCGCTAAGTATTTCCTGTCTTCGATTCCAAGGATGTAGACGGAAATTCCGGTTGTGTTTGCACTGATGCCAATCTGGTAGAACTCTCTGGCATTTCCGCTGGCATTCTTAATCATCTGAGTTCCGTACCCTATATTAGGGTTAGAAACGGTTTTACCTGAATCGTCTTTGCCATCCAGGAACCACAATCTGCACTTCGGCATTACATTCAGAATGATGCGGTGCAATTCCTTCATATCGCTGCGTTTTGGCTCAGGCTGAGTAGCGATATATTCTTTGATTTGTTCGTCAATGCTCATACAGAACCCCTCACCTAGCTCTCTGGCTCGCTTGTCGTCAGACTCTGGATGTAGCCCTCTATGACAACTGATATATCTTTCTTGTGACCAACACTTGGAAGACGGTATTGCCAATGGCGCTCACGCAAGGTCCATCCAACGTCTGAGTTAAGCAGCGCCAGAGGCGTCCGCTTGGATGAACTGTTAGGCGCCACTAGGGTCAAGATGGTTGTACAAGCTGATGACAACAATCGCAATGAGCAACGCAATTGCGCCCAACGTTTCTATGTCGTAGGACGAGCGAAAGAAGCTTTTTCGAGAAGACTTGGTTAGCAAAAGAGGAAGCGCTACGACAAAGCCCGCAACAAGGCAGGCCAGGCCAAGCCAAAAGTTGAACTGTATCCAATTCCAGATTGTGTGAATCATGTTTTTGGTGCCTAACGCCTGAGTTAAGCGGCGCGCGGATAGCGCGTCCGCTTGGATGAATTGTTAGGCGCGAATAGCCCGTTACCAGCGGTGAGCCTCAGCAAGCGAGAGCGCCGATGACGATTTTATCGTCAGGCATGAGCGGAAAATCGAGCTCTTGCTTGATGCAGATGTCTAAATCGCTCCGATGTATATGAACGTCGACCAATATCCAGTCCGACGATTCGCGGCTCTTGTAGTACCGAAAATACTTCGGCGGTTCGTGTGGAACGAGATAGGAGCCTGTTGCTTTTTCATACGCTTCGAATAACTCACCAACGTTAGAGGCGTCAATCATTACGCCTGGAAGCTTTGTGACTTTCTTGGTTTCCAAGTCAATGTGCAGCGGCGGACCGAACAGTACTTCTGGCATAGGGGATGCTCCGCGAAAATTGGGCCTAACGCCTGAGTTAAGCGGCGCCGGAGGCGTCCGCTTGGATGAATAGTTAGACTCGCCCCACCAAACAACCCATGACCATTTCTGTTTGCTCGTTTTCCATAAGCATATAACGGTCGCCACTTTCGCCATGAATGTACCAAACCCGGATGGGTGCGTCCGGATATTGGTTGAGTTGATTGACCAAGAACTCCATATCTTGCGCCACGCTTCTGTGATGCTGAGTAAGCGGCTCTGACGAGATTAAATCTTTGGCAATTCTTAGGCGGATTTGATACGTGCCGACCAATGAGCTGGAGATGGCCGAGCGCGAATCGCGACGAACATGAGCACCATTGTTTATTGCGGCTAAGACTTCGGCCTTATGGGGAAATTGATCTTGACGGGAAAGGCAGCTGGGATGATCTGTCATGGACGGCTAACGCCTGAGTTAAGTGGCGGGCACTATGCCCGTCCGCTTGAATGAGTAGTTAGCGGGCAACTGCAGCGGCCTCAATGTCTAGAAGAGGCTGCCAAGCCGCAAACCACTTACTTGCCTCTTGATCCCAGGGCCAGATTCCGTCGGTCGTGGGATAGACGAGTTGGAGTACGCGAAATTCTGTGCCTCCATACAACCAAATGTCCCAGCCGAAATACTCGTGATAGTGCGAACGATGTACCTCACGAAACTGGCAATCGAAGCCTCCGACAAAGCCGGAAGCGAACTGCCCCGGGCTAAATCGCTCGCCCAACCGAACACGCCGGTTGTATTCGTTAACCACAGAATGGGCGATGGGCTGTTTGAGGCCGATGACGACAATTTCTGGGGCGGAAGATGTGCGCTCTACGCCGACTGTGTAGGTGAAAGGCGGAAGGTTGCCCTCGGCAAGAACATGCAGCACATGACAACCGTATTCGAATATGTCTGCCAAAGCTTTTTCTTCATCAGTATCCATAAGGGCCGTCCTTGTGCGCTAACGCCTGAGTTAAGCGGCGCCGCAGGCGTCCGCTTGGACGATCTGTTAGGCGCCGATATGATTATTTAAAAATTATTATTTAGCTGACGCTCGTTCGCGAGAGGTAGGCAATCTAAATTGCGGGTTGGGGCCAATATAACGGGATTTGAGCCACTTAAATAGAAAGGCCACGGAGGCCGACGCCGCTATGAGGCCACCAATACCAAGCGCAAATAGACTGACCAGGAACCAAGTTGTGTCTTTGGTCGTTGGCCAAAAATTGGGTACGTAGGCAATTACGCACACAGCCGTCGCGATTTGACAAAGCCAGCCAAAGGAATAGGCAGCCCATCTGAGTTGAAACGATGACCAACGTTCGTTCAACTTCGGGGCAGGGCCGATCCACGTGAAAGCTGCTCGAGCTAACGAGCTGGTTGAATAAAACCGTAACGCCAATAAGCCAACGTAGACTGCAAGCCAAAACAAGATGATCTTGTGCAGCATATGGCCTAACTCTAATTCGACCCCAAAAACGAGGTGTTGCGAGCAGTATGCAGGCAATCGACTGACGGCCACAAGCGGCTGGTTCCTTCTTTAAATCAATTGTTTAGAGGACATAAGACCCTCTTCGGCAGCGGCAGGATGACTTTGTTATCAGTCGTTTTGGAGGGTGTATGAGTTATGCGGGCGAAGTTGCCGGTGTAGCAGGGATTAGCGCTCCACGCTTGATGGATCAGGTAAGGGCGCGTCTGCGGTTAAGGCATTACAGCCTGCGCACCGAGCGGGCGTATTTGGCGTGGATACGTCGTTTCATTCTCGCCAACGACAAACGTCATCCGCGCGAGATGGGAGCGGTTGAGGTGGAGCGGTTTCTCAGCTTGCTGGCTACAGAAGGCCAAGTGGCGGCGGGGACGCAGAATCAGGCGCTTTCGGCCCTGCTCTTTCTTTACCGTGAGGTGCTTGGCATGCAGCTTCCTTGGATGGAAAGCATGGTGAGGGCCAAGCGTCCGCAACGTGTTCCCGTTGTCCTGTCGCGCGATGAGGTCACACGGCTGCTTGCGCTGCTCGAAGGGCGGCAGGCATTGATGGCATCGCTGTTGTACGGGTCTGGGTTGCGGTTGATGGAGTGTGTGCGCTTGCGAGTCAAGGATGTCGACTTTGCATGCAATGAAATCTGCGTGCGTGATGGCAAAGGCGGTAAGGATCGTCATGTGCCACTGCCGGCGCGCCTGCGCCAGAATCTGTGTCAGCAGGTTGAACGCGTGCGGCTTATCCACAAGCATGATCTGATGGAGGGAGTCGGCGAGGTCTGGCTCCCGCACGCGCTTGCACGCAAGTATCCTTCGGCATCGCGTGAGTTGGGTTGGCAATATGTCTTTCCAGCAACCCGCTTATCGCAAGATCCGCGCGACGGTACCTGGCGACGCCATCATATCGATGAGGCATCGTTGCAACGCGCTGTCAAAAGGGCGCGTATGAGAGCGGCCATCGTCAAACCAGCCACGTGTCACACGTTGCGGCACTCGTTTGCCACGCATCTATTGGAGTCCGGTCACGATATTCGCACCATCCAGGAGTTGCTGGGCCATAAGGATGTGACTACCACGCAGATCTATACCCATGTACTGAATCGCGGCGGCTTGGGTGTGCTGAGTCCGTTAGACCATTGATGAGCGCGTGAAAATGGCGGGCGATGGTATCGGGCTCCATTCGCGACCATCCCAGGTAGCAGCGATCGTGAACAGATGGAAAGCAAAGGCGATCAGCGATGTACGTAGCTCACATCACTGGTGCCATCTGGCTCAGGTCGGCGCAGCAAGGCGTTGAACCATCTGCGTTGCTGTGCGAGATCGCTGTCGATCAACCACTGCGGTTTGTTGGCAACCAGCGCGGCGACGGGCATGCCGTCTTCATACAGCACGCGGGTGCCGGCAAGGGCCGGTAGACGGTCGCCGGCGAGGACGGTGCCGGCGAGGTTGAGTGGGTCGCTGCCGCTGAGGCAGATGCATTGTTGTTCGAAAGGTCGCTGTCGGATGCCGCGTAGCTGACCGATGGCTTCTGGCAACGCGAATTGTTCGCCGACCAGACCTTCCACGAAGCGGCCACCGCGGATTTCGCCACGGGCTTCAAGGCGATGGTAGACGTGCAGCAGTTCGCGCCAGGACGGAAGCCAGGGGGCTTCGCGTTCGAGCAGTTTCCAGAACACGACGCCATAGCGGCGCAACAGGGTGCGGGCGATGTGTTCGATGGTTTCGTCGGCTGTCGTTTCCGCCGAAGGAGATTTTCGGACGAGCGACCAACGGCCCGCGTCCTCGATGTCGCTCAAGGCATGTCGGCGCACACGGCGATGCCGCGATGATTCGCGCTTAGCTGCAGGCGTCAGCAAGGCACGCAGGCCGGCAAAGCTGTCGGCGGTGACGCGCCCCGCGGAGACGAGTTCGCCGAGTGCGTCTTCCAGTTCGGTACGCAGCAGGCGTGCGATGTCGAGCAGTTCGTCGAAGAACAGCGCGCCGTGTGCAGCGAGTGCATCAACAACGGCTTGCGCGCGCGAGGACAGCAGCAGTTCCTGTTCCTGGTTGCGATCGGCTATCGCGGTCCAGGTGCCGAGTTGGCGACGCGGCAGCAACACGATGGGTGTGGCACGTACCGGACCGCCGCTTCCGCCACCGCTACGCAGGCGGTTCCAGCCGATGCGGCCGGCTCGGCAAAGTTCGTCCAGCCAGCGGCTGGAATAATCTTCAATGCGTGAGCCGAGCAGTTCGCTTTCCCACGCACCAGCGGCGGCTTCGTAGCCTTCGAGTTGCGCGAGGACGGCGCCGAGTGCGTCCGGACCTTTGAGGCGGGTGCCGGGCGTGGTGTGTTGCCATTCCAGCAGGAAGCGCATCAGGTCGCGGCGACTGACCGGTTCGATTTCGCGGCGCAGGCGGCCGATGGTGTAGCGATGAATGCGTGCTAGCAGATGGCGTTCACACCATTCCGTGTCGGTGGCTTCCGGCGTGAAGCGGCCTTGCATGACGTAGCCTTCGGATTGCAGGCGGATCAGCGCAAGATCGATATCCGCTGCATCCACTTGCATGGACGCGGCCAACGTGGAAACCGTGCAAGGTCCGAGGCCGGTGAGGCGGCCGCGGACCAGCTCGAGCAGGGCATCTTCTCGGGTCCAGCTTTGTACGACGTATTCAGCAGGCGCGGTGATGGGTGGATGCATCGCCGCATCTGTATGGATGATTTGCCACAACGGGAGTTTTTCGGCGCAGATCCAGGCAGCTTTTCCCTTCTCCCCTTCGGGGAGAAGGTGGCCCGAAGGGTCGGATGAGGGGTTGGGGCTTGCCGTGACATCAATAGTTGCGTGGAGTCTGCTTGGAGCTTCTTGCGAGGTTGGCCCCTCACCCCGACCCTCTCCTCGCTCCTCAAAGCCGAGCACATCCGTGTGCTCTCCCCGCGTACCCCGGAGGGGAGAGGGAGTAAAGAGCGTGGCGCGATGTGATTTGGCGAGTTTATGCAGCCAGTCGAGCCAACCGGTGTTCGTTTCAGCTTCTTCGCGAGTGACAAAACCCAGCACGTTCAGTGCTTCGTGCATCTCATCCGCGCTGCGCACTTCCGGCCATGCTTCCGCGCGTACCGCAGCAATGGCTTCGGGATCGAGCTTGGCAAGATCATCGGTATCTTCGATGCCGTTCCAGTGACGCGTCTGCACGGCGCGCGTGCGGCGCTCTTCAAGCGGCGCATCGTCGAGGAAGGCGTAGGGCGCGGCGTTGAGAATTTCGCTGGCGAGCGGACTCGGTGCGGTGAGGTCGCGGGCGACGACGGTAATCGCGCCGGATTCCAGCCCTTTCAAAATGTTCAGCAGGCCATCGATATCCATGGCCTCGCGCAAGCAATCATGCAAGGTCTGGTTGACCAGTGGGTGATCGGGAATCTGCCGTTCGCCGACGATGTTCTCAAGGCATGCCACCTGATCGGGGAAGACGATGGCGAGCAAATCCTCGCTCTTCATGCGTTGCAATTGCGCAGGTACTTTCTTGCCGCCCGCATAGCGCGGCAACGCGAGTGCAGTGACCGCGTTCCAGCGCCAGCGCACGGGGAACAGTGGTGCGTCGAGCAAGGCTTGTATCAACACATGCTCGGCACTGCTGCTGTGCAGATAGCGCGCGACTTCTTCCAGCGGAAAACTATGGCTGGTGGAAAGCGACAGTACGATGGCGTTTTCCGTCGCCGCGGCCTGCAGTTCGAAGTTGAACTGGCGGCAGAAGCGCTTGCGCAGTGCGAGACCCCACGCGCGGTTGATGCGGCTACCCCACGGCGTGTGAATCACCAGTTGGGTGCCGCCGGATTCATCGAAGAAGCGCTCGAACACCAGAGTGGATTGGGTCGGAAGCACGCCGAGCGCGGCCTTGGCCTTGGCGAGGTATTCCACGATCTGCTGTGCCGCGGATTCGTTGAGTCCTAGCGCATCGCGCAGCCATTCGAACGCAGCCTGCACGCCACCTGCGTCGATGCGCGTGGTGATTTCCTCGCGCAAGCGCGACACACCCAGCGACAGCTCGTTGCTGCGGCCGGGCGCTTCGCCCAGCCAGAACGGAATGCTGGGCGGCGCGCCTTGCGCATCTTCCACGCGCACGCGGTCACGCTCTACGCGTTGGATGCGATAGCTGGTGTTGCCGAGTTGGAAGATATCGCCGGCCATGCTTTCAATGGCGAAATCCTCATTCACCGTGCCGACGATGGTGGCCTGCGGTTCCAGCACGACGAGATAGTCGGCGGTATCGGGAATGGTGCCGCCGGAAGTGACAGCCGTGAGTCGCGCGCCGCGCCGCGCACGTAATTCGTGATGTACTGCATCGCGATGCACGTACGCAGCACGCGCACCGCGTCGCGTCGTGAAGCCATCGGCCAGCATGCGCACGATCGCATTGAACTGTTCGCGCGGCAGCGTGCGATACGGGTAGGCGCGTCGCACCAGATCGAACAACGCATCTTCGTCCCATTCGGCACAGGCTACTTCGGCCACGATCTGCTGGGCGAGCACGTCGAGCGGTTGCGGTGGTTGCACCAGGGTATCGAGTTCGCCGCGGCGCACGCAGTCGAGCAAGGCCGCACATTCGATCAGGTCATCGCGACTGGCAGGAAACAGGCGTGCTTTAGGCGTGCCGTTCACCGCGTGACCAGAACGGCCGGCACGCTGCAGGAACGCAGCGATAGAGCGCGGTGATGAAAGCTGGCACACCAGATCCACGTCACCGATATCGATGCCGAGTTCCAATGATGCGGTGGCGATCAACACTTTCAGTTCGCCACGCTTCAAGCGCTGCTCGGCATCCAGCCGCTGTTCCTTCGCCAGGCTGCCGTGATGCGCGGCGACGGCTTCGTGACCCAGGCGTTCGGAGAGATGCCGCGCTACGCGCTCAGCCATGCGGCGCGTGTTGACGAATACCAGCGTGGTGCGGTGTTGCTCTACGAGTTGGGTGATCTGGTTGTAGACCAGTTCCCAGGTGTCGTTGGACATCACCGCTTCCAGCGGCACGGGGGGTACTTCGATGGCGAGATCGCGTGCGCGGGTGTGGCCGATGTCGATGATGGTGCAGGCGTTTGGGTTACCCGAAGGATGGAATGCTTCCTGGCCGTCATTCCCGCGAAGGCGGGAATCCATGTTTTCCTTCCGCGTAAAAGCAGGATGGATTGACCAGCATTCGCTGTTGAAAAGCGCCTCTGCCTTCGCGGGAATGACGGCGTCGTTGTAGGACGGATTAGGTATGGGCGCAGAGTTTGCGAAAAGGTCGGGTATGAAGGGCTGCTCGCGTTTGGAGGTCTCTCGCGAGGTTGTCGCCTCACTCCGAAGGGGAGAAGGAGCCAACCCGACGCCCTCCCCTACCAAAAATTTTGCAACCTCCTCGATCGGCTTCTGCGTCGCCGACAAACCAATACGCAACAACGGCCGCTGACACAGTGCTTCCAGCCGCTCCAGTGTCAACGCCAGATGCGCGCCGCGTTTGCTTGAAGCGACGGCATGAATTTCATCGACGATCACACTACGTACTGTTTTGAGCATCTCGCGTCCGGACAGCGAGCCCATCAGCACATACAGCGATTCCGGCGTCGTCACCAGAATATGCGGTGGCACCTTGCGCATCAGGTTGCGCGCGGGCTGCGGCGTGTCGCCGGTGCGTACGGCAGTGCGGATGGGCGCGTCGGGTAGGCCCAGTTGTGCCAGTTGCGCGCGAATGCCTTCCAGCGGTGCTTCGAGGTTGATGTGGATATCGTTCGACAGCGCTTTCAGCGGCGAGACGTACACCACGCGCGTTTCGTCCGGCAGCGTGCCGCCGCGTGCGACGGCTTCCTGCACCAGCGCATCGATGGCGGCAAGAAAGGCGGTAAGTGTTTTACCCGAACCGGTCGGCGCCGCCACCAGCGTGTGCTGCCCTGCCCTGATCGCCGGCCACGCGCGTTCCTGCGCCGAGGTCGGCGCGGGGAACGTGGCGTCGAACCACGCGGAAACGGCTGGATGGAAGGCTTGCAGCGGCATCGTCGAGTGCCCGCGGCTGGGCGGGTGCGGTTCGTCGATCATACATAGGGGCCTGATGGGGTCGCGTAAAGGCCGACCCACTTGGCTGTGCCGGCTGGCTCCATCCTGCGGCGCTTGCGTCTCAACCGCTGAGACGCAAGCGCATGGGATCAGGCCGCCTCGCGCGCAGCGGGCCAGCGCACGCCGGTCAGTTGCTCGGAGACCTCCCATAAGCGCTCCGCCACGGTCTGGTCGCGTGCGCGCTTACCGATGCTGCTCACGCCCGGAGGACCTTTCAGCCCGAACAATCCTTGCGGGCCGTAATAGGTGGCGCCGCGCGCATCGGGCGAGGTGGCGGCAAGCAATGTCGGCCATGCGCCCTCGGCGGCGGATTGCGAGAGGACGGGTTCCAGCAAGCTGCCGAACTTTTGTGGCTTGTCTTTGCCCAGGTTCGGTCCGGACGTCTGCAATCCGGTGCGCGCATAACCAGGATGGCAGGTATTGCTCATCAGTCCCCAACCCAGGGCGTCACTGCGGCGCTGCAAGGTCAGACCGAACATCAGCAAGGCCAGTTTGGATTGCGCATAGGCCTGCCAGGGATGGTAGCGGCGTTGCCATTGCAGGTCATCGAAATGAATAGCCGCCATCTGACGGTGCGCAAGGCTGCTCACGTTCACTACGCGTGGTTTGCGCCCTTTGCGCAGTAGCGGGAGCAGGTGATGCGTCAAGGCGAAATGGCCCAGATAGTTGGTGCCGAATTGCAATTCGAAACCATCGGCCGTAGTGAAGCGCTTGGGCGGTACCATCACGCCGCCGTTGTTGATCAACAGATCAAGTGCGTCATGCTCCTGCGCAAATCGGTCGGCAAACGCGGATACCGAAGCCAGGCTAGCCAGGTCCAGATGCGCGTAGCGGATCGTCGCCTGCGGATGCAGTGCGCGGATGCGCTCAAGTGCGGCGTCTCCCTTGGCATCGTCGCGGCCGGTCAGCACCACGTCGGCACCGGCGTCAGCCAGCGCGAGCGCCGCCTCGAAACCGATGCCGCCGGTGGCGCCGGTAATCACGGCGAGGCGCCCGCGTTGTGGCGGAATGCTCTGGATCGACCAGGGCCGGCTCATGGCATCGGTTCCCTGGCCAATGAGATCTCCGGCAGCGTCACGCCGCTATCGACGTCGGTGGACAGGCTCACCGCGCGCCAGCGTTCGGCTTCGGCGCGGCGTGCCTCATCCGCCAGATGAAAGAAATGCACCGCGTCGCTGCCGAGCAGCAGGTGTTCCGGCGTGGCGTCGTGATCGGCGAGCTGCAGGAGCACCTGCGCCACCTTATCGGGGTCACCGGCTTCTTGGCCGATATGCCCGGAAAGCATGCGGCTTATCGTGCCGACCGACGGTTCGTAGTCGGGCAACAGATCGGGTATGGCGCCGCGGGCGATCTCGCCCCAACCGGTTCGCATGCCACCCGGCTCCACCGACGTGACCTTGACGCCGAACGGCGCGGCTTCCTTCGCCAATACTTCGGTAAAGCCGCCTACCGCCCATTTAGCCGCCTGATAGGCACTAAGGCCAGGCATGCCGAGGCGGCCGCCCACCGAAGAGATCTGGAAGATGTGGCCGGAACGCTGTTTGCGCATCACCGGCAAGGCAGCGCGGGTGAGATTGACCACGCCATAAAAATTGGTATCGATCTGCGCGCGGAAATCCTCGGCGGCAGCTTGCTCGAACGGCGCGATATGGCCGAAGCCGGCGTTGTTGACCAGTACATCGAGGCGGCCGAAGGCCGATACCGCAACATCAATGGCAGCCTGTGCGGCCGATGCGTCGGTGACATCGAGTGCGAATGTGCGGATGCGGTCGCCGTAGCGATCGACCAGATCCTGCAGTTTGTCGGTTTGCCGCGCCGTGGCGACCAGACGATGGCCGCCGGCCAGAACGGCCTCGGCAAGATGACGGCCAAGGCCGCGGGCGCTACCTGTGATTAACCAGATCTTAGACATGACAAAAACTCCGTCGGTGGTTGCTTTTAGTTGAGTATGTACACACTCATTAAGTGATCAAAAAAACAGCTCAGTGTTTGGTGAAGGCCGCCCAGAGCGCGTCGAAACCGGCGTCCCTGTAGCGCTCGGCCATGGCCGGTTCGCGGATGATGAATTCCATGGTGGTTTCGGCCAGCGACGACATGATGGCCCCGGCGAACGATGGCGGCTGGTCCTTCAGGACACCGCCCGTCAAGCTCTCCTGCAACATGGCGTTGACCCGGCTGAAACCGGCCATGCCGGCTTCACGGCTTTGGGGACTGATCCGGTCAGACACCGTCAACTGGGACATGGCCTTGCGCTTGAGCGGGTTGGCCACGCCCCAGTCGATATAGCCGTTCCAGACATGCCGGGCTTGCACCGCGATGCGCTCGGCCGCGGGAAAACCATCCAGCATGGCGTGGCGGAGGTCGTCTTTCAGCGCCAGATACAGCTGGTTGAGCAAGACGTCCTTGTTCTCGAAATAGGTGAACAGGCTGCCCTCGGCGACCCCCGCCCGCTTGGCGATCTTCGCGGTCGGTGCGCTCACGCCCTGCTCCGCCACGATCTCGGTGGCGGCTTCCAGGATGGCGTTGCGTTTGTCTTCGCTGCGGGGGCGGGCCATGTTGCGGCTAAATGATTGAGTGATTGCTCAACTATAAGGGCGCTGTGGCGCCATCACAAGGGCCCCTTGCCTCAGGCTGCGCGTTGCCCGAAGTACTGCGCCGGCGGGCGGCCAAAGCTCTTGCGGAACATGGCGATGAAAGCGCTGGTGCTGGCATAGCCCAATCCATCCGCCACGGTGGCAACGGGTACGCCATCAGCCAGCTGTTCAAGCCCCTTGGTCAAACGCGCCTGTTGCCGCCATTGCGCAAAACTCAGCGCCGTTTCCACGCGGAACAGCCGACTCAGCGTGCGCGGCGAAAGCCCTGCCCACGCGGCCCATTCCTCCAGGCTGCGGTTGTCCTGCGGTTGTTCGATCACGGCATGCACGATGCGCAGCAGGCGACGGTCGTCGGGCATGGGCAGGTGCAACACGGGTTCGTGCGCCGCGTTGCTTATTTCGTCCAGTAACACGGTCATCAAACGATCCTGCCGATCATCGAGCTCGGTGTTCCAGGTCCATAAACTGGCGCGCCGCACCAGCTCGCGCATCAAGGGGGTGATGCCGATCACGCAGGGATGGTCGGGCAGGCAGTGGCAGATCTCTGGCGTCAGGAATACGCCCCAGCCACTCAACACGCCGCTGAGGGTGACTTTGTGCATTTCACCGGGTGGCATCCAGCCAGCGCGATGCGGCGGCAGCAGCCACGAGCCGCGGGCGGTGTGGATGTGCACCAACCCGCTTTCCGTGCACCAGAACTGGCCGCGCACATGGCTGTGCCAGTCGTAGGTGTGCGTGTCCTGGCGGTATTCGCTGGTCGCTTCGCCTTCGCTCCAGTGGGCAACGATGGGTGGGCCGCCCGCCTGCTCGATGTATTCGTACAGCTCTGCTTTGGATCGCGTCATGGCTGAAACTCGACATTTTTTGTCCAAATAACGTTATCAGGTTCGATCGGACTTTGCCTAAGCTTTGCGTTATCCGGTGTTAGAGCCGTCCCCAGCCGCTGCCGCCGCTCGCGGTTCCTGAATCTGCCAGACCCGCAGGAGCGCGCACTCGCGCGATATCCCGTTGTCTGACCCAAAGCAATGTCTGTCACGGCACGTCTCATTCGTCCGTCTTCATGAGCGGTCCCGCGACTGCACAGCAACGCTGATAAGAAAAGGAAAGGCCATGTCCCCGATTCAATTGGTGTCTCTGAAGTCCCAGGTTTCCAAGACCCCGCTGGAGACCTTTGTTGCCTGCGCGCATCAGATGTTGGACCCGGCAACCCCCGAGCCGATGCGCCGCGCCATGGAACCGCGCCTGCTGGCCCAGTTGCCGGCGCTGCGGGCGCTGGGTGTATTCGAGCTGTTCGAACTGCGCGACCCGGCACTGCGTGCCTGGTTGGACGACGAGCTGGCCGAACTGACCGGCCAGCCACGCAAGTAGTTCATTTCTGTCCATTTGCTGAAACAATAGGTGCGTAAACTATATTTGCCTTGACAAATATTGTGCAGGGCAATAGAGTGCGCCCCCATGAACACAGGACCGCTCATTACCCCCATCAGCCAGGAAAGCCTTGGTGTGTTGATAGGCCTCGTCCGCTCGGAACTCGTGCGCGGCATTGAAGCGGAAATCGCTGCCAAGGGCCTGGATTTGCGCTTTACTCAGTTCCTGATCCTCAAGCGGCTGGCCGTGCTCGGCCCGATGACGGCTACCGAGCTGGCCCGTTCCGTGGAACTGGATGGCGGCGCCATGACACGCCAGCTCGATCAGCTGGAGAGCAGGGGCTTTCTACGCCGGCATCCGCATGAGCAGGACCGTCGCGCCCTGCGCATCGAGCTGACAGAGAACGGCAGTACGCTGTGGCAGCAACTGACAGGGTGCAACGAACGTGTCTTGCAAGCAGCTCAGCGGTCATTGAGCGAAACCGAAAGCAAGAACTTGCACAACTACCTGGAGCGCGTACTGCACGCGCTTCGCGACAAGAACTGATTCATCCAACCAGGCTGTGAAGCGCAGCCGACTGAAGCAGGCCATGGATGACCTGTCGTGGATCCCGACGAACTGGCTGGATCCACCGGAGCCCGATACGGACACGTGCCGCAGCGGGTGAGTTGGAAAAGCACCCGGACGTGTCTTTCCGACACCTTTGCTAAACACATCGAGACTTGAAAGCCATGCGTCTGCACATTCTTGCGGCTGCTGTCGGACTGACGTTTGCGTTGGCGGGTTGCGCCACGAGCGGCGGCATTCATCCGGACGGCACGCCGATCGATCCTTCTTCGCTCAAGGCCGACCGCAGTCTGGCGAAGGTGCAGGTGTCCGATGCGGCGTGGCCGAAGCAGGATTGGTGGACCGGGCTGGGTGATCCGCAACTCAATGCGCTGATCGCCGAGGCACTGCATGACAATCCAACGCTTGCCGTCGCCGATGCACGCGCACGCGCCGCCCAGGCTGCGGCTGGCGCTGCGGATGCAGCACGTGAGCCGACCGTCGGCGTGGGCGGTAGCGTTGCCGAAGCGCGCATCCCCACATCGATTCCCGCGCTGGGCAATGGTCACCTGGGCGCTGCCAAATACGTCTACGGCAGCTTCAAATGGGATCTGGACTTGTGGGGCGGCCAGCGCGCTGCGTGGGAAGCATCACTGGGCCAGTTGCGCGCCTCGGAAGTGGATGCGCAGGCGGCACGTATCGAATTGTCGACCAATGTTGGACGCGCCTATGTGCAACTCAGCTACGCCTATGTGCAACAGGATGTCGCTGCTGCCGAACTGAAGCGTGCCAGCGAAGCACGTGACCTTACGCGCCAGCGCGTGGCCGCGGGCATCGACAACCAGATACAGCTCAAGCAAAGCGATTCCGAAGTCGCCAGCGCGGAAGGGCAGAAGGCGCAGGCGGATCGTGCCATCGATGCAGCGCGTTCAGCGTTGTCCGTGCTGCTCGGCAAGGGTCCGGATCGCGGCCTGGATATCGGCCGTCCCGAGTTGGTGTCGGCCAATGCGCTGACTGTGCCGGCCAATGTGCCGATGGAACTGGTCGGTCATCGCGCTGATCTGGTGGCTGCACGCTGGCGCGTCGAAGCCGCAGGCAAGGACATCAAATCGGCCAAAACCGAATTCCTGCCCAACGTCAACATCGGTGCGATGGTTGGCTTGGTCAATCTGGGCGGCTCCAACCTGTTCCAGATGGCGAACCGCTTCTATGAAGTAGCGCCCGCGATCAGCCTGCCGATCTTCGATGGCGGACGCCGCCGCGCCAACCTCAACAGCAAGGACGCGCAATACGACCTGGCCGTTGCGCAGTACAACCAGACGCTGGTGTCGGCGATCAACGAAATCTCCGACGACTACGACGCCCTCAACTCGTTGAAGGATCAAGTCGCCGCGCAGCAACGTGCGGTCGATGCGGCCAGCGATGCCTGGACATTGTCCGAGCAGCGCTACAAATCCGGCATTGGCAGTTATCTGGAAGCGCTCAGCGTGCGCCAGGAACTGCTGGCGGCCGAACAGCGCATGGCGTCGCTGCATGCACAGCAGGCTGATCTCAATGTGCAACTGATCCAGGCGCTCGGCGGCGGTTTCCGTCCGCAAGCCGACAGCCAACTTTCCTCCAATTAATTCGATCTTCCCTGAGGCAGCCCCATGTCCAGTCCGAATCCTAATACTGCCGATACGTCAGCCGTCCAGGCACCTGCGCCCAACAACCGGCGCGGTTTCCTGCTGCGGCTATTGCTCGTGGTCCTGGTCCTTGCGGCCATAGGCTGGACCGCGTGGTATTTCCTTGATGGCCGCTGGTACGAAGGCACCGACGACGCTTACGTCAACGGCAACATCGTGCAGATCACGCCGCGCATCAACGGCACGGTGATCAGCATCGGCGCCGATGACGGCGATGTCGTGAAAAAGGGCGACGTGATGGTGCAGCTCGATCGTTCCGATGCGGACGTCGAACTGCAGCGCGCCGCTGCCAACCTTGCCAGCACCGTACGCCGCGTGCGCGGCTTGTACAGCACTGTCCAAGGTGCACAGGCACAAGTTGCGGTGGAGAAGGTCGCGCTGCAGAAAGCACAGGCCGACTACAACCGCCGTCGCGATCTGGCCAAGACCGGCGCGATTTCCGCTGAAGAGCTGTCGCATGCCCTTGATGCACTCACTGCAGCACAGAGCGCATTGACCACCTCTCAGCAACAATTGCAGACCAACCAGGTGCTGGTGGACGACACGGTGGTCGCTTCGCATCCTGATGTGAAAGCCGCTGCCGCGCAGTACCGCTCTGCCTACCTCGATGACGTGCGTACCACGATGGTCGCGCCGGTCACGGGTTATGTCGCCAAGCGCACCGTGCAGGTGGGTCAGCGCGTGCAGCCGGGCGCCGCGTTGATGGCGGTGGTGCCGTTGCATGAAGTGTGGGTGGATGCCAACTTCAAGGAAACACAGCTCACGCAGATGCGCATCGGCCAGTCGGTGGAAGTGACCGCCGACGTCTACGGCAGCGCCGTGAAGTACAAAGCGCAGGTACAGAGCCTGGGCGTGGGCACGGGTAGCGCGTTCTCGCTGCTGCCGGCGCAGAACGCGACCGGCAACTGGATCAAGATCGTGCAGCGCATTCCGGTGCGCGTGGTGTTCACCGACCCGTCTCAGCTGGACAAGTATCCGTTGCGCATCGGCATGTCGCTCAATACCGACGTGAACCTGCACGACCAGAACGGCCCGATGCTGTCGCAGACGCCGCGTACCGAACCGCTGTTCAGCACCGACGTCTACAACCATCAGTTGGTCGATGCCAACGAAAAGATTGCGCAGATCATTCACGAAAACATGGGCGGGCGTTGAGGCCTTCGCTTTTCCTTCTCCCTTATGGGGAGAGGGCAGGGTGAGGGGTTACGGCTTGTCCGATCCCTTATCAAAGCGGCGCTCCGAATTGACCTCAACGCAAGATTGCCCCCTCACCCCAACCCTCTCCCCAAAAGGGGAGAGGGGGTCCAGGTCTAGGTTAGGTATCGACCCATGAACACCCATTTCCGTCCACCCAACTTGGTCCTTGCGACAATCGGTTTGTCGCTGGCCACGTTTATGCAGGTGCTGGACACCACGATCGCCAACGTGTCGTTGCCGACCATCGCCGGCAACCTCGGCGTAAGTCAGGATCAGAGCACCTGGGTGATTACCTCTTTCGCCGTGAGCAACGCCATTGCATTGCCGCTCACCGGCTTCCTCACCCGCCGCTTCGGCGAAGTGAAGTTGTTCGTATGGGCGACATTGCTGTTCTCGATGGCATCGTTCCTGTGCGGTATCGCACAGAGCATGAACATGCTGATCTTTTTCCGAGCTATCCAGGGCGCGGTAGCCGGTCCCATGTATCCGATCACGCAGGCCTTGTTGATTTCAATCTATCCACCAGCGAAGCGAAGTATGGCGCTGGCGCTGCTGGCGATGGTGACGGTGGTGGCGCCGATTGCTGGTCCGATTCTCGGCGGCTGGATCACCGACAATTACTCCTGGCCATGGATCTTCTTCATCAACGTGCCGATCGGCATTTTCGCCAGCATGGTGGTGGCCAATCAGATGCGGCTGCGCGAGGTGGTCACGCAGCTGCCTAAGATCGACTACGTCGGCCTGATCACACTGATCATTGGAGTGGGTGCGCTGCAGGTAGTGCTGGACAAAGGCAACGACGACGATTGGTTCAACTCCACCTTTATCGTGGTCATGTCGCTGGTCTCGGCTATCGCTATCGTCATCTTCCTGATCTGGGAGTTGACCGATAAGGATCCGATCGTTGATCTGAAACTATTCAGACATCGCAACTTCCGCATGGGCACGATCGCGCTGGTGCTGGCTTACGCAGCATTCTTCGCGATTGGCTTGCTGGTGCCGCAATGGCTGCAGCTCAATCTGGGTTACACCGCAACATGGGCCGGTTTAGCCACCGCGCCGCTTGGTGTCATACCGGTGCTGCTCACATTCATTGTCGGCAAGTACGCCACACGATTCGACTTGCGCCTGCTGACCAGTGGTGCGTTTGTGGTCATGGGGGCAACCTGCTTCCTGCGCTCGAACTTTTATATCGGGATCGACTTTGAACACGTCGCCCTGGTGCAATTGCTGCAAGGTCTCGGCGTGGCGTTCTTCTTCATGCCGGTCACCACGATCTTGCTGTCGGACCTGCGGCCCAATGAAATTGCTGCAGGTGGTGGCCTCGCGACCTTCCTGCGTACCATGGGCGCCAGCTTCGCGGCATCGCTCACCACGTTCCTGTGGCAGCACCGCGGCATCGTGCACCATGAGCAATTGGCCGAGCAGATCACGCCTTACAATCCGATCGTGCAGCAAGCCGTGAGTCAGACCGGCGATTCGCAGACCGTGATGGCGACGGTGAATCAGACGATCACGTTGCAGGGCCTGCAAATCTCCTTCAACGAAGTCTTCCACATGCTGGGCTGGATCTTCCTGTCACTGATCGTGGTGATCTGGATGGCCAAGCCGCCATTTGCGGCCAAGGCCGGTGCCGGTGCGGGTGGGCACTAAAGCCGCTGACAAAACCCGTGATGTTTCACGCCGTCATCCCCGCTTTCGCGGGGATGACGAGCAAAGTGCATAGGCCCCTTTGGAATGGCGAAGTTTTTTGAAGCATTCCGCTTTCGTTGAAGTGCTCTACAGCAGCGAAGTGGGTCGATGACGGAGCTGAGGAAAACGTTACCAGCCTCCAGAAGCAACAACGGCCCCATGGGGGCCGTTGTTTTGTGTGCAGCGGGAACGCTTCGAATCAGAACCCGATGCCCGCGACCACCATCGTCTCGCCACGGTTCGGCTCATGCAGGCTGCCGTTGGAGATGTGGCGAATGCCCAGGCTCCAATGATTGCCTTGGTAACCGACCGTCGTGACGAATTCGTAGTGGGTACTCAAAGCCTGCGTGCTGGCGCTATTGAAGGCGGGCTGGAAGCTGAGGAAGAACGGCTGATACCAGGCATTGGTCGGGCCGTAGTGGACGCGCACACCGCCAGCCAAAATGAAGGTGTCGTGGCGCGTGGTGGGATTGTCGTTGTTGAACTCGGCAACCTTGCGGCCATCGCGGCCACCGATCCAACCGGCGGTGACATCCGGTGACCAGGTGAAATTGCTGCTGCCAATCTGGTTCGGGTCGAAGATCACTTCGCCAAATGCAACAGGTGTGCTGTAGTTATTACTGGGGTTACCCATGTAACTGACGCCACCCTGCAATTCGAGACGTGCCGCCATGGCAGGAAGCGCAGGAAGGGCGCACATCAGCGCGACAGCCAGACCGCGGGTGAATCGGTGAGTACGCATTCGAAATACCTGTGGGGTAGGGTTGGTATGACGTTTATGTACTTATAAGTTTACAAATGATTAAGGCGTGTGACTAGCCACTTTTGAGTCATTTACCGCAACACAGTGTGTCATCGGCGAGCACGAACAAAACGACAGTTTTGTGCAAGATTCAAAAGACGTATTCGCGACCGATTTGTTCAAGTGCATGCCGCTGGCAAGTACCGGTAATTCTTAGGAATGCCGATGGCGATGATGCAGATCCGGGTAATGCGGGTGGCTGTGCTCAAGTGGCTCGTGCGTATGCGGATGGGTATGGGGTTCCTTTCCATCCCATGGAAAATCGTGATCGTGCTGATGATGTTCGTCGTGACGATGGCGATGATTGTGGTTCATCGCCTCGTGCACATGCGCATGGTCGTGGCGCTCGCTGACATGCAGCCAGACGCCCAGTGCCATCAGCGCCCCGGCCAGCCAGAAGCTGAGACCTGGATGTTCGTCGAACAACAGCAAGGCCACGCATGCACCAAGGAAGGGCGCCGTCGAAAAATAAGCGCTGGTGCGCGCGGTGCCGAGCGAGCGCAAAGCCAATACAAACAGCATCAGGCTCACGCCATACCCGGCTAGTCCCAGCGCGCCGGCAGCCAACAGCGTGAGTGGGGCAGGGAAGTGCTGGCCTGCAGCCAGCGCAATGCCGATGTTCACGCATCCGGCCACGATGCCCTTGATGCTGGCGATCTGGGCCGGATCACTGCCTGAGATCGGCCGGGTGACGTTGTTGTCGATCGCCCAGCAAAGGCAGGCGCCGACGATGGCCAAAGCGCCGAGTATCGGACCGCCGAGGCCAAACTGTTGCACGGAAAGCAATGCGCCGCCCGCCACGATCGCCAGCATGCCCAGCAGCACGCGATGATCGACGTTTTCGCGAAACACCACCCAGGCCAGCACCGCTGTCAGCACGCTTTCCATATTCAGCAGCAAGGACGCGGTCGAAGCGAGGGTATGCGCAAGGCCAAACATCAGCAGCAAAGGGCCGAGCACGCCGCCGAAAAGCACGGCGCCCGCCAGCCAGGGCAGGTCGCGTCGGGTCAGCGGTGCTTCGCCGGATGGCGCGGCGGTCAGGCGGCGAAACCCGATCCAGAGCAGCAATCCGCAACCCGAGCCCGCATACAACAAGCCGGCGAGCATGCCCGGTGCGATGGCGCCCAGCAGCAGCTTGGCCAGCGGTGTGCTGACGCCAAACAGCGCGGCCGCCGCCAGCGCCAGTAGAAAACCTCTTGTGTAACTAGGCTGCGCCGCGTTCACGGTTGGTCGCTTGTTTGGAAGCCATGCATTGCGCAATTTCCAGGAAGGCATCCACGATCGGATTGTTCGCATCGTGGCGATAAATCGCCCACACCGCAGTCGCCGCTTCCATGTCCGCCACCGGCCGATACACCACGTTTTCCACCGTCATCCGCTGCACCGAGCCGGGCAACACCGCCACGCCGAAACCGCCGGAAATCAGGCCGATAATGGTGGGCAGCTCGCGCACTTCATACAGGATGCGTGGACTGAAGCCGGCCTTCGTGCACAGTGCGATCACTTCGTCATACAGGCGCACGCCAAGATGGCGCTGATAGAAGATGAAATCTTCACGGGCCAGTTCGTTGACGTGAATCGGTCCCGGGGTGGCAGCCAGAGGATTGCTGGCATGCATGACGACGGTCAGCGAATCCTTGAACAGCTCGATCGCGCAGATGCTCTCGGGCAGGGCATCGGGCCGAATCACACCGACGTCGATGATGCCTTGCTCCAGGGCGTCGATTTGCTGTGACGTAGCCATCTCGTGGATCAGCAGGCGCACGTCCGGCAGGCGCTGGCGGAACCTGGCCAGCACGCGCGGCACGACAAAAGTGAATGGGCCGGACGACATCAGGCCCATGTGTAATTCGCCTATTTCCCCGCGTTGCGATCGCGCCACGGATTCGGCGGCGCGCTCGGCCTGGGCCAGGATGCCGCGTGCGCGGGGCAACAGAGCAGTTCCCGCATGGCTGAGGGCGATGCCGCGGCCTTTGCGTTCGAACAGCTTGGCCCCCAGGCGCAGCTCAAGTGCATGAATTTGCTGGCTAAGTGGGGGCTGTGAAATGCCCAGGCGCTCCGCGGCGCGTCCGAAATGCAGCTCATCGGCCACCGTGACGAAATATTTCAGATGCCGCAGCTCAAGGTAATCATTCGTCATGCGTATCGAGCCATTCGCCATGCTGTATCGATCATAGCAAGTCGCACCGCTAACCTTCACGCCAGACTGACGTCATTCCCCACGCGTCAGCTGTCCGTCTAACCGGAAGTTTGCATGTAAGCGGAGCATGCGGCCGCTCGCAGCGGCTGCGGGAAGCCTCGATTCGTTGCATGAATGCCATAGATGCGGCATGCGGCTAAGGGCCTGACTGTTCCGTCCCTGATCTTTGGAGTACATCCACATGCTTAGGATTGTCCGGCTTGCGCTGGAGCGGCCTTATACCTTCGTCGTTCTCGCGCTGCTGATCCTGATCGTCGGTCCCTTGGCGGCATTACGCACGCCGACCGACATTTTTCCTGACATCAAGATCCCAGTGATCGCGGTGGTGTGGCAGTACACCGGCCTGCCGCCGGACCAGATGGCTGGCCGCATCGCCTCGCCGTTCGAGCGTGTACTGACCACCACGGTCAACGATGTCGAACATATCGAGGCGAAATCGATCAACGGCTTCGGCATCATCAAGATTTTCTTCCAGCCGACCGTCAACATCGCGACAGCCAATGCGCAGGTGACAGCGGTGTCGCAGACACTGCTCAAGCAGCTGCCGCCGGGCATCACGCCGCCGTTGATCCTCAACTACAACGCATCGACTGTGCCGATCCTGCAGCTGGCGTTGTCGGGCGATGGTCTGAGCGAGCAGAACCTGGGCGACCTGGGCCTGAACATTCTGCGTCCGCAGCTGGTCTCGGTGGCTGGCGCGGCGATTCCGTATCCCTACGGCGGCAAGACGCGCCAGGTACAGATCGACGTCGATTCGGCCAAGCTGCAGGCGCGTGGATTGTCGGCGCAAGACGTGGCCAATGCGCTGGCGGCGCAGAACCTGATCATTCCGGTCGGCACGCAGAAGATCGGTAATTTCGAATACACGCTCAACCTCAACAACTCGCCGTCAGACATCAATGAGCTCGGCAATCTGCCGGTCAAGCAAGTCAACGGCACCACCATCTATATTCGCGATGTGGCGAATGTGCGCGACGGTGCACCACCGCAGACCAACATCGTGCACGTCGATGGCCACCGCTCGGTGCTGCTGAGCGTGCTGAAGAATGGTTCGGCCTCCACATTGGCGATCGTGGCCGGTATCAAGCAACGCCTGGCAGATAGCCGGGGCATCCTGCCGGATAACCTGAAGGTGACGCCGATCGGCGATCAATCGATCTTCGTTCGCGCCGCCATTACCGGCGTGGCGCGCGAAGGTGTGATTGCCGCGGCGTTGACCAGCTTGATGATCCTGCTGTTCTTGGGCAGCTGGCGCTCGACCGTGATCATCGCCGTGTCGATTCCGCTGGCTATTCTCGGCGCCATTGCGTTGCTGTCCGCGTTTGGCGAAACGTTGAACATCATGACGCTGGGCGGCCTGGCACTCGCGGTAGGCATCCTGGTGGACGATGCCACGGTGACCATCGAGAACATCAACTGGCATCTCGAACACGGCAAGGATGTGGAAACCGCGATCATCGACGGCGCCAAGCAGATCGTGACGCCGGCTTTCGTGTCGCTGCTGTGTATTTGTATCGTGTTCGTGCCGATGTTCTTCCTCGAAGGCGTGGCACGCTTTCTGTTCGTGCCGATGGCCGAAGCGGTGATGTTCGCGATGATCTGCTCGTTCATCCTCTCGCGCACGCTGGTCCCGACGATGGCGAACTATCTTTTGAAAGCCCATGCGCCGCATGCCGAAGGGCACGTGGTCGCGCCGTCGCGCAATCCGCTGGTGCGTTTCCAGCGTGCCTTCGAAGCTCGCTTCGAGGGTATCCGCGCTACCTATCACGGCATGCTCGATCTGGCATTGGGCCATCGCAGGCCGTTCGTGATCGGCTTCCTCGCCTTCGTGCTGGTCTCGTTCCTGCTGGTGCCATTCCTTGGGCGAAATTTCTTCCCTGATGTGGACGGCGGCCAGATTCTGATGCACGTGCGTGCGCAGGTCGGTACGCGCATGGAAGAAACCTCCAACCTGTTCAACAACATTGAGCAGACGGTGCGCACGGTGATCCCACCGGACGAACTTGGCACGGTGGTGGACAACATCGGCCTGTCGAACAGTGGTATCAACACCACGTATAACAACACCGGCCTGGTCGGCGAGCAGGATGGCGACATCCAGATCGCACTTAACGAAGGCCATCGTCCGACGGCCGAATATGTGCGCAAGCTGCGCGAACTGCTGCCGCGCAAATATCCAGGCGTGACGTTCTCGTTCCCGCCGGCGGATATCGTCAGCCAGATTTTGAACTTCGGTTCGCCTGCGCCGATCGATCTGCAGATTCGCGGTCCGAACCTTGCCGCCAACTTCACTTATGCGAATACGGTGCTCGGCAAGATCAAGCAAATTCCGGGCGTGGTGGATGCGCGCATCCAGGAGTCGCAGGCCAATCCGGGCTTCGACGTGAATGTGGATCGCACCCAGGCGCAGCTGCTTGGCATTACCGAGCGTGACGTCACCAATAGCCTGGTGGTGAACCTTGCCGGTTCCAGCCAGGTGGCGCCGACCTTCTGGCTGAACCCGGCCAATGGCGTGTCGTATCCGATTGTGATGCAGACACCACAGTACGCGCTGGACAGCCTGACGCAGCTGCGCAATCTGCCGATCAACGGCGCGAACGGACAGTCGCAAGTGCTGGGCGGACTGGTCACCTTGAAACGCGATAACACCAATGCGGTGGTCGATCAGTACGACATTCAGTCGGTGGTGCAGATTTACGCTGCCACGCAAGGTCGCGATCTCGGTGCGGTGGCTGCGGATGTGCAGAAGCTGATCAACGACACCGCCAGCCAGCAACCGAAGGGTTCGCACGTGGTGCTGCTGGGCCAGGTGCAAACCATGAACAGCGCCTTCTCCGGCTTGATGTTCGGTCTGCTCGGCGCGGTGGTGCTGATCTACCTGCTGATCGTGGTGAATTTTCAGTCTTGGAGCGATCCGTTCGTGATCATCACCGCGCTGCCTGCTGCGCTGGCCGGCATCGTGTGGATGCTGTTCGCCACGCATACGCCGTTGTCGGTGCCGGCCTTGACCGGCGCGATCATGTGCATGGGCGTGGCCACCGCCAACTCGATTCTGGTGGTGAGCTTCTGCCGCGAGCGTCTGGCCGAACACGGCAACGCCGCGGTCGCTGCGCTCGAAGCCGGCTTCACCCGTTTCCGTCCCGTCTGCATGACTGCGCTGGCGATGATCATCGGCATGGCGCCGATGGCACTCGGCCTGGGCGAGGGCGGTGAACAGAATGCGCCGCTCGGCCGTGCCGTGATCGGCGGCCTCATCTTTGCAACATGCGCCACCCTGCTGTTTGTGCCGGTGGTGTTCAGCATCATCCATGCGCGTCACAGCCATGAACCGAAAGAAGGGGGTGCGCTGCGCCCATCGGTGCAGGCGGCATGATGCGCAGAAGGCCCGCAGGGTTTGTTGCGCGGCGCCGGGAAGGTTGGCCGCCTTGTCAAGACGCGTGGCAAGGCCTGCGGGCCTTCTGCGCATCACCCCTTCATTCAAAATTTATTCGTGGGGGCCGTTTCTGTCTGTCCGCATACCTTCGGTCCATCGGCTCGACAGACGACCAGTCTGCGTTCGCCGATGGCCCTACGGTCTGCGAACAGACAGAAACGGTGACGCCAGTACCGATGGACGCAGCGCACCCCCATGCTTCCGGAGAACCCAGCTATGTCGTCTGAAGTCTCTATGCACCCTGCCCAGAAGCTATCCAAGCGTGGCTTGCGCCTCGCCGGACTTGTGGTCGCTGTTGTGCTGATCGCGGTTGTGGTGATCGGCCTGATCACCCGCGCCACGCAGGCCAGCAACCTCAAAACCTGGACGCAGGAACAAGCTGTACCCACGGTCAGTGTGATTACACCGGAGCCGGGCTCGAAAGGGCCGGTGCTGGATCTGCCCGGACGTCTGGAAGCCTACGTACGCGCACCGATCTACGCGCAGGTCAGCGGCTACCTGAAAGATTGGAAGACCGACATCGGTGCGCCAGTGAAAGCCGGCGAACTGCTTGGCGAAATCTCCACGCCGGAAATCGATCAGCAATTGCTGCAAGCACGTGCGGACTTGGCGAGCGCCAAGGCCAACGCGGACCTGGCCGCGATCACCGCCAAACGCTGGCAGGCCATGCTGGGCAGCGATTCGGTCGCGCAGCAGGATGTGGATCAGCGCACCGGTGACTACGCAGCGAAAGTCGCGCTGATGAATGCAGCGCAAGCCAACGTCGATCGCCTGGAAGCCACCAAGGCATTCGCGCGCCTGGTCGCGCCGTTCGACGGCGTGGTCACCGCGCGTGACACCGACGTCGGCGCGCTGATCAACTCAGGCGGCGGCACGGGTCCCGAACTGTTCGTGGTGTCCGATATCCACAAGCTGCGCGTCTACGTGCAGGTGCCGCAGGCTTATGGTCCGTCGATCCGCCCAGGCAGCGATGCCGTGCTGATGGTGCCGGAATATCCGGGCCGCGAGTTCCATGCGCAGGTGATCGCGACGTCGAATGCCGTCAATGCCAGCTCCGGCACCACGCTGGTGCAGCTGATGGTCGACAACGCTGACAGCAAGCTCATGCCGGGCAGCTTTGCGCACGTGCGCTTCAGCTTGCCGGTCGACACCGCGGCGCTTCGCGTACCGGCCAGTTCGCTGATCTTCGACAACGCCGGTTTGCGCGTGGCGACAGTCGATGGCGACAACAAAATCGCATTCAAGACGGTCAGCATCATGTTCGACTACGGCAAGACGGTCGAAATCGGTTCCGGTCTCACCTCCGGCGATCGCGTGATCGACAGCCCGCCGGATGGCATCAAGAACGGCGACGCAGTGAAGATTGCCAGCGACAACGCAACGGCCAAGCCTCATGAAAAAGCTTGAGTTAGCACTTTCCATCGCGCTGGGCGTGGCGTTGGGCGGCTGCTCGCTGGCGCCGGCCTACAAAACACCGGTGACGCCTCAGGCACAGGCTTATCGCGACGTCGGGCCGTGGGTGAGCGCCGAACCTTCTGATCATCTGCCCCGCGATCATTGGTGGCAGTTGTACAGCGATCCGCAGCTCGATCAGTTACAGACCCAACTGCTGGCAAACAATACCGATCTGGCCGTCGCGCTGGCGCATTATCAGCAGGCGCAGGCCTATAGCGCTGAAGCGCGTTCGGAATTGTTCCCGCAAGTGGGCGTCAATGCCGGCGCCCAGCGCCAACGCGAATCGGATACCGCTCCGCACTATGCAGCGCCGGGCGAATACAACACCTATGCCGTTGGCGTGCAGGCCAGCTACGAAGTCGACCTGTGGGGCCAAGTGCGCAACACGGTCGAAGCCGGCCGTGACAATGCGCTGGCGGCGCAGGCGGATCTCGCTTCGGTACAGCTGAGCTTGCAGGCGCAACTTGCCGACGCGTACATGCAATTGCGCGGCTATGACCAGCAGATCGCCTTGCTGCAGGAAACCATCGAGGCCTATCAGAAAGCCTTGAAGCTGACGCAGACGCTGCATGCAGGCGGCATTGTGTCCGGCCTCGATGTATCGCGCGCGCAGACGCAGCTGTCCGACGCGCGTTCACAGTGGTCGCAGACGGTGGCGCAGCGTGTGCTGATGCAGGACCAGATCGCGGTGCTTGTCGGCGAAAATGCATCCAGCTTCAACCTGCCGGCGGATACGTCGGCGATCGCCATACCGGTGATCCCACTCGACGTGCCATCGAGCCTCTTGCAGCGCCGTCCGGATGTGGCTGGTGCCGAACGCCGTGTGGCAGCGGCCAATGCGGGCATCGGTGTCGCGCGTGCGGCGTGGTTCCCGTCGTTGACGCTCGGTGCACAAGGTGGCTTCGAAAGCACCGGTTGGGCCAATCTGCTCACCGCGCCCAATCGCATCTGGGCGCTGGGTCCGCAGCTTGCCTACGATCTGTTTGACGGCGGCTATCGCAAAGCCACCATTGCGGCAGCGAAAGCAAAAACCGACGAAGCCGGCGCGACTTATCGCGGTGTGGTCCTTGGGGCTTTCCAGCAGGTACAGGACAACCTCGCGTTGCTCGACCACCTGGGCACGGCCAGCGTCAACCAGAAAGATGCTTCAGACGCCGCACAGCACGCGCTCGACTTGTCGATGACGCAGTACAAACACGGTGCAGTCAGCTACCTGGATGTCGTCACCGCACAGACCACCGCGCTGCAAGAGAAGCGTGGTCTGCTGCAACTGGATACCCAGCGCCTGCGCGCTAGCGTGCAACTGATCCGGGCATTGGGCGGTGGCTGGTCGGCCGACCAGCTTGCGCGCAAGTAGGCTTCATGCAGAAATAGGCAAAAGCCCGAGGAATCACGCATGAGCACGAAGCCGACCGCCGAGACGACGATCGACAAGGAAGGCGTCAACGAAACGCCCGCTTCCCCAGGCGCCATGCACCGTCCCGGTCATAGCGCACTGGATACCGAAGACGTTGCCGCACACGACGAGCTGCAACATGAAGCGGCGTTGCGCGATTCCAGCCTGCGCGTTCCGCGCTGATACCACCTAAGCGTTCTTGATCCAGCGCCCCGTTGATGCCCGGGGCGCGGTCGCACGCATCCCGTTTCGGAAAGCGTTCCCCACGGTTGTCATCAGATTGCCGCATTAACGGCGCAACACTCGCCGCCACGCTGCGCCAGGCCGAATTCCGGCAGTCCGCGGTTTGATCTGATGGGGCGGGAGGGCAGGATGAAGATCCTGGTGGTGGAAGACGATCATGAAACCGCGAGCTATCTGAGGACCAGCCTGTCCAGCGCAGGCCAGTTGGTCGATTGCGCCGTCGACGGCGCGATGGGCTGGCAGATGGCCATGAACGGTGAATACGACCTGCTCGTGGTCGATCGCATGCTGCCGCATACAGACGGCATCTCCCTGGTGCGCAACTTGCGCCAGCGGGGAAAGCAGATGCCCGTATTGATGCTGTCCGCGCTAGGCGAAGCCGATTCGCGCGTGGAGGGACTTGAAGCCGGTGCGGACGATTACCTTGGCAAGCCCTTCGCGCTCAACGAGCTCAAGGCACGCGTCGGTGCGCTCGCACGCAGACCGCCCTTAGCCGATCTGTCCACGCGGCTAAGCGTGGGCGATCTGCACATGAACCTGATCAGCCGGGAAGTCTGCCGTGACGGGCAGGTCATCGAACTGCAACCGCGCGAATTCCGTTTGCTGGAATACCTGATGATGCAGGCGGGCAAAGTCGTCACGCGTTCCATGCTGCTGGAACACGTGTGGGAATTCCATTTCGATCCGCAGACGAGTCTGGTGGAAACGCATATCAGCCGTCTGCGCGCCAAGATTGACCGCGGTTACGGCGTGGCTTTGTTGCACACTATTCGCGGAACGGGGTATTGCCTGCGTGCGCCCGATTAATTTCATACAGACGGCAACGTTTCGCGTCGCCGCGCTGCAAGCGTTGCTGTTCGCGATCGTAGTCGCTGCACTGTTCGGATTGGTATGGCGTGAGATTCACACTTACGTTGCCGATCAGCTTCGCACCGCCGTGGAAGTGGAAACGGCCAGCCTGCGAGAAGCTGCGCGCGTGGGCGAGCTGGAGTCGCAGATTCGCCAGCGGGTGAACGTATTGCCGGTGGGGCCGGACTATGTACTGCTGTCCGATGCGAACGGACAGCGGATCGCCGGCAACCTCCTCTATCGGCCGACCGAGCCAGGGTGGCAACGCGTACCGTTTCACGGCGCCCACGGTCGCCACAAGGGACATGCACATCAAGTTGATCTCTACGTCACGCCGCTTGGTGACGGCAGATGGCTCACCGTCGGACGGGATAATCGCGATATCGGCGAACTCGACGAAAATCTGGCACGCTATTTCTACTTCAGCGTTGGCTTTGCCATGTTGTTTGCCTTGCTATCGGGTGGCATTGCGGGCCATTTCTTCATCAAGAACGTCGATCGGCTCAGCAGCTGGGCCGAACGCATTGTGACTGGCGAAGCGCCGGGGCCTTTGCGTCCTCAGCGTGGCGGCGTGGAGTTTGCACGGTTGGCCGGACGCCTCAATCGCATTCTCGAGCGCGTCCACACGTTGATGGAAAACATGCGGCAGGTGTCGAACGACATTGCGCATGACTTGCGAACGCCGCTTACGCGACTGCGACAGCGATTGGAATCGGCCACCACCGCAGAACAAGATGCCGCCACTCAGCGCATCGCGATCGAACAATCGATCCATGAAGTCGACAATGTGCTGGCAACCTTCGGCGCATTGTTGCGTATCTCGCGCATCCAGGCACGCGAGCGGCAGGCGGGTTTCGCGTCCGTGGATCTGTCTGAATTGTTCGTATCGATGGCAGAAGTCTATGGACCTGTCGCCGAGGAAACTGGTCACGCCGTCAATGCCAGCGTGCAGCCCGGCGTGGCTTTCAAAGGCGATCGCGCGCTGCTCACGCAGATGCTGTCCAACTTGATCGAAAACGCGATTCACCACACGCCGGCCGGAACCTGCATCACCGTGTCGCTGAACGGATCTGAGAGTGGTGCCGTGGGATGCGTCGCGGATGATGGGCCTGGCATTCCCGTCCACGAGCACAAACGCGTATTCGACCGTTTCGTTCGCCTGGACAGCAGCCGCACGTCACCAGGCAGCGGCTTGGGATTGGCCCTGGTTGCCGCCATTGCCGACCTGCATCGTGTTCCCCTCGCGCTGTCCGATCGTCAGCCAGGACTGGCCGTGCAGATGCAATTCGCATGATGGCGAAACATCTTGCGCCGCCGTTCATCGCGCTGTTGCCTTAAAGCTTACCGATTCGTATGCAAGCTGCATTCTGACTGTCATGCCCGAAATCTAACGTGCCCCGAACAGAGGCAGGTACCAACAGGCCTGCCGTCATCTCAACGATTCGAGGGTGCGGGACATGTCACTGGCGCAAGCGTGCAGGCTTGGATTGGGCTTGATGGTACTTGCCTTGCCGTTAATGGCGAGTGCTGCCGATACGGTCGCCTTGAGCGGGCATGTCGAAATGGCCGCAGATCACAAACCGGTGGCCGGCGTGCGCATCGAAGTGCGGGGAACGCGTGCGGCCACCACTACGGATGCACACGGTAACTATGTGCTGCCCAACCTGGCGCCTGGTGTGTATACGCTGATCGTGAACATCAAGGGACAGCGACCGCTGCTGCGCAAGATCACGATCGAAGGCAACAATCCCGCTGTGGAAGACTTCGCGCTGGGCGCGGCCGTGAAGTCTCTGGATCAGATCAACGTCACAGCGCCTACCACCGCGGATGCGCAAGCGCGCGCCTTGCAGCAGCAGGCGCCGAACATGATCTTCGTGCAGCCGGCGGCAGCTATCGAACGCCTGCCGGATGTCAACGCTGGCGAAGCAGTACGTCGCTTGCCAGGCATTTCACTGGAAACGGATACGGGTGAAGGCCGCTTCGTGAATATCCGCGGTCTGGACGCGGACCTCAACAGCACGACGTTCGACGGCGTGCGCCTGATGCCCAGCAACGTGTCCACGCCAACCGGTGGTGGACGGGCGGTGGCCTTCGATTCGATTCCGTCGGGATTGGTCGGCGCCATCACGGTGACCAATACCAATTTGCCCGAACAGGATGCCGAAGCGCTTGGCGGCACGATCGAGATCACCTCCAAAAGCATACCAAAGGATCGCGATCAATTTCTCGATCTGCAACTCGGCACCGGTCTGGAAAATCTCCGTGATACGCCGGTGAAGGATTACGAGATGACCGGCGGCCTGCGCTTCGGCCCCAGCGCGAACTACAAGCCCTTCAGCTTCATCTACACCATGAATTATTACCAGGATCGTCGCGGCATCGACGACCTGGAAGAAAGCTACGTGGATCAGCAGGGGGCCGGTGTGCCGGACAAAGCCTTCGCCGATTTGAATCAACGCTATTACAACTACCAGCGCACCCGTCACGGCTACGGTTTCGAGTTCGACTATCAGCCCGATGACGACAACAAGTGGTACGCACGTTATTTCGACGCTGGCTACACCGAGTCGAAGAACGTGCAGAAGTTGTATTTGGAATTCGCCGGCGCGCCGGTCGTCAATCCCAACAATCCGAATGGATTGATCGACGATGCAACCTATGAGAAAGCATCGACGCTGGAAAAGGAAATGATCGACTCGCGCGTGGCGATGATCGGCGGCAAGAACAACTTCGGCAGCTGGCGCACGGACTACAACTTCGCCTTGTCGATTGGTTCGTACAACAAACCTTTCGACTACGGCAGCACCTTTACCAACAGTTCGCCCAACCCCGCGAATCCGGATGGTTCAGGCCAGTCCATCGTCGCCTACGACAACATCAGCAATCCGAACTACCCGACTTATTCGGTGGTGCAGGGACAGAATCCGGCCAGTCCGCAAGGCTATGCGCTGACCGATTTCAGCAACGGCACCGAGCATGACCATGACATGGAGTACAGCGCGGCGGACAACGTCACCATTCCGACTTCGCTGTTTACCCAGAACGATGACGAGTACGTCAAATTCGGCGTGAGCGCGCGGTTGCGCAACCGCAATAACAGCCAGACCAATTTCGACTACGTGCCGCCGGCCGATGCCTTGTCGGCGTATACCACCGGCCAGCCGGTCACCTATTACGATGGCTCGTACAACAACGGCTACAACATCAACACCCAGTCGATCGTCAATCAGTTCAACACGAATCCGGCGCTGTTTACCGAGAACACGGCCAGCGACGTCCTCGCTAATCTGCAGGCTTACGGGCACGACAGCGAAAACATCTACGCAGGCTACTTCGAATACGAATTCCAGCCATTCGACAAGCTGAGCCTGCTGGGTGGCGCCCGCTATGAGCAGACCGACGCCCAGTACGAAGGCCTGAACATCATCACCAGCAACGGTAATCTGGTCAGCGCATCGCCCAATATCATCACGCGCGACTACGGCAACCTGTTTCCCAGCCTGCAGGCGCGCTACGCGTTTGATGCCGACCTGATCATGCGCGCCGTCTATTCCAAGACCGTCGCACGGCCGGGCTTTCAGCAGATCACGCCATCCACGCAGATCGATGACGTCAACGACACGGTCACCGAGGGCAATCCGACCCTGAAGCCGACCTATAGCGACAACTTCGACCTGTCGCTGGAGTATTACCTGCCTGAAGGCGGCCTCGCCTACGCCGGCCTGTTCGACAAGCAGCTCACCAATTACATCGTACAGACCGGCAATATCGAGACCCTCACCAATCCGGTTGGCGCGCTGGATGTGTTCTCGCCAGGCACGCAGGTGACTTTCAGCAGCTTCGAGAACATCTCCTCCGCGTTCGCACGCGGTGCGCAATTGGTGTACGTCGACCGATTCCGCTGGCTGCCGGGCGCGCTGAGCGGGCTAGGCGTCAATGCCAACTACACCTATGTGGATTCGCGTATCGAGATTCATCCCGGTGTGTATTCGCTGTTGCCTTCGACGTCACGGGATACGGCCAATCTGACGCTGACCTACGACTACATGGGCCTGCGCATCGACCTGGGTGCCTACTACGAAAGCAAGAACCTGTTCACCGTTGGCAGCCCGCTGTACACCAACGCGAATGGCACGCCGTCCAGCATCTACGCGGATCAATATTCATCCGCGCGCACGTCGCTGGATTTCGGCGCCAGCTATGCGTTGAACGAGACCATCTCGTTTTACTTCGGGGCCAAGAACTTGACCAACACCAAGCTGCGCTTCACTGAAACGGCGGCCAACGACCGCCCGGTCCAGCGTGAGTTCTACGATCAGACCTTCACGGCGGGCATCCGCCTCCATTTCTAAGCATTTGTTTCCGGTGCCTCCGCGCCGCTTGCCGGGCGGATTTGTCTCCGTTCCCGGCAAGCGGTGGCGGCGGTTTTAGCCGACACGCATGCCTATCTGCACTTCCAACAAAAAGGACGACAACATGAAGCGAGCTCTGCCCATCATTATCGGCGCATTGGTTATTTCCACAGCATGCTCGGCTGCGTCACTGGCGGCAAATTACGGCGTGCTGCAGCGCTATCCCTTGGGTGGGGCAGGCAAGTGGGATTATCTGACGCTGGATGCGAATGGGCAGCGGCTCTACATCGCACGAGGCAACCGCGTGATGGTGATGGACACGCAGACGGGAAAACTCGCCGGCGAGGTCACCGGTGCAAACGGCGCGCATCGTGTGGTGATCGTGCCGGAGCAGCATCGTGGTTACGTCAGCAATGGGCATGCCGATAGCGTGATGCCGATGGACTTGGCGACGCTCAAGCCTCTTCCAGCTATCGCAATCAGTGGCAAGGATCCCGATGCGATGCTGTTCGACAAGGCATCGGCCAAGCTTTGGACCTTCAATGGGCATAGCAACAATGCCAGTGTCATCGATCCCGTCTCTGAAAAAGAAACAGCGACGGTCGCGTTGCCGGGCAAGCCGGAATTTGCAGTGACCGATGACAGCGGGCATATCTATGTCAACCTGGAAAACACGTCCCAGATTGCGGACATCGACGTAAAGCTCGGCAAAGTGGTGAACACCTGGTCACTGGCGCCGTGTGACGGTCCGACGGGCTTGGCGATCGATCTCAAGCATCGCCGCCTGTTCTCCGCTTGCGCCAACCAAAAGTTGGTCGTGCTGGATGCGGATGACGGGCATCGTGTGGCTTCGTTGCCCATCGGGAGTGATCCGGATGCGGCGGCCTACGACAGCGTCTCGGGCACGATATTCAGTTCGAATGCCGATGGCAGCCTCACCGTAATCCGCCAGGATGATGCCGATCACTACGCAGTGGTGGCGAATGTTGCCACCGCCAAGGGCGCCCGCACGATGGCGGTGGATAGCCAGCAACATAAGGTGTATCTGGCCGCACCGGACGTCACGGTCAACGGGCAAGGCACGTTTGGCGTACTCGTCGTTGGCACACATTGATTGCATGAAGGTCGACCGGAGATCGATGCGCATGACTTTCTGCTTGCGTCTACCACAGCTACTTTGCGCCCTTGCCGTATTGCTCGGATGTTGCAGCGCTGCTGCCGGCGAGCAGCCGGAGCAGAGCGATCTGCAATGGGTCCTGGTGCTTAGCCGTCACGGTGTACGTTCGCCTACCGCGCAGCCCGGAGCGCTCGATGCCTTCGCGACCAAGCCTTGGCCCGCGTGGCCGGTGCCGCCGGGTTATCTGACACCACACGGCAAGCAATTGATGCGCATCATGGGTGCTTGGTATCGCGACTACTATGCGAACGCCGGGTTACTTCCCATCCAAGGCTGCTTGCCGAACAACACGCTGTTTGTGTTGGCCGATGATGAGCAGCGCACGTTGGAATCGGCGCGTGGCCTGATGATGGGTTTCGAGCCAGGTTGCGACGTCGACATTCGTGCGTCGCCCAAAAAAGGACCGCAAGCCTTGTTCGCTCACGACTTCTCGCAGGCGACCGACGAGGATCGTGCGCTCGCCGCAGCGGCCGTGCTTGGGCGCATCGGCGGCGATCCCAGCCGACTTGCACTCGCAAACGCCAGTTCGCTGGAGTTGATGCAGCAGACCCTGTTCGGTTGTCAGCCAACGGCGTGTGATCCTTCGCTGGTCAAAGACAGGAAGTGGCTGAAAAATCAGGCTTCATCGATTTCACCAGCGCAAGACGATGGATTGCTGAGCATCAAATCCCCGCTGCATAACGCCAGCACGTTCGCCGAAAACTTCTATCTGGAATACACCGAAGGCATGCCCATGTCAGACGTGGCATGGGGGCGCATCACACCCGCGCAGCTGGGACAGCTGATTGCCTTGCACAGTCTCTACAGCGATATCAGCCTGCGTACGCCCGAGGTGGCGAGCGCGTACGCCAGTGATCTGGCCGAGGGGATACTGGCAACGCTGCAACAAGCTGCGGGTGCGGACATATCGAACAAGGCCATAGGTCCGGCGAAAGCGAAGATTGTTTTTCTCGTCGGCCATGACACCAACATCGAAACCCTGGCAGGCATGCTGGATTTGCATTGGTTGCTACCCGAGCAGCCGGCCGATCCGACATCGCCGGGTGGTGCGCTGGTCTTCGAGCTGCGGCACAGAAAACAAAGCGGTCAATATGTCGTGCGTGCCTACTACGTCGCCCAAAGCATGGATCAGATGCGCAATACGACGACCCTTGATCGGGCGCATCCACCCTCGATGGCACCGATTTTTATTCCCGGCTGCAGCGACGCGAGTGCTGGTTATGACTGCCCGCTCGACCGGTTGAGCGATCTTGTGCAGCAGCGTAGCGGATTAACGAAAAGCCACTGACCGGGCAACGCTATCCGCGCAAGAAGGCTCAGTGCGCCGCACCGCCAAGCTTCAGATCCGCCTGCAACATGATCTCCCTGCCGTACACGTTGTAATTCTCAACGTTGTAATAAGGATAGGTGGTATAGGTCGGATCGACCGGGGGCATCTTGTTGGCGATGTTGTTGAGCAGCAGCGAGAACTCAAGGTTGCGCGTGGGCCGGTAGCTCACGCTGCCATTGAAAGTGATCCACGGAGGCAGAGGCCCCGCGCCTGGTGTGCCCGGTCCATTGATCTGTGCGGCATAGTTCGGCGAAGGGCCGTAGCGGTGGCCGTACACGGTGCTGGTCCAATAGCCACCCGGGCTGGTCCAGGTCACGCTGCCACTGACCGCGCTCTTGAATTCGGTGCTGTACAACGGATTGGCCAGCAGGTTGATGGGTGGCTGGCCGGGCGCAATCTGGTAGGTGTGCCCCAGCATGTCGTTGTAATCGAGTTGCACGACGAAGCTGCCGATATGCAAAGGCGTGAAGCGATAACGCGCGCTGCTGATGAACGAACGGATCGTTTCGTCAGTGAGGTTGGCGTAATACGTCGTCACATCGTTGACCGGACCATTGTTGGTCATGCGCTGCACTTGGCCGATGGCTGCCCTGCACTCGGCTGAATCAGCATTGAGCTGGCCGAGCAGGCATTGCGCGTCCGTGTGCATAAGCAGGTCGAGGTCCTGCTGCACCACTTCATCGCGGATAGCCATATGCAGATAGTCGACACTGATACTGAAACCATCCAACGGTGACCATACCGAGCCCAGCGACCAGTTCTGCGCTGAGGTGGGTTGTAGTTGGGGATTGGCCAGCGTTATGCCTTTCACGTAGTACTGATACTTGCTGCCGCAAGTGGCACTGTGCGCCTGCGCGCATGCGTAGTAATCGGTGATCTGCGCGTAGTAATCGGTGGGTCCGAGAAAGATGGAAGCAAGATCCGGCGCCTTGAACGCCGTGTTGTAGCTGCCACGGAACAGCAAGCTGTCGAGCGGGCGAAACTCGATGCCGATCTTGTACGTGAACTTATGATTGTCACTGCCCTCGTCCAACGCGTAGTGGTCGTAACGTCCCGACAAATCGAGCGTCAGCGATTTCAACAGTGGCAGGTTTAACTCGAACGCTGAAGCAGCGTGCGAACGTTGACCGCCGCCGCCGGTACCGGCATGTTGGAATACCTCGTTCTGTGCAAGCAGCGGATCGACCGGTTGATACCACGCTTCGCCACCTGCTTCGATGATGGCCGCAAAGCCTGCATCGCCACCGGGCAGTGCGAACAGCGAAGCGTTGCTGAGCGTAGCGCGTGTGTCGTTGATCCAGGTGTTGCTGAATTCGTTGAGGTTTTGACTGAAGCTGTTGTATTGCGCGGTCGTCACCGGCTGGAAAAACGCCTGGTAGTTTGGGTTGTAAAGCTGCACACCGCTCGCGGGGTCGGTACCCAGTTGTGGTCCAAGGATACGGCTGAAAAACCGATCGACCGACGTGCTGATCCACAATGGCTCCACCACGTCGGTGCGATCGCCGGAGCGCACGTAATAGATATCCCAGTTCCAGCCGGATTCTCCCAACTGGCCACTGGCACCGATGTCGGCCTGATAAAGCAGATCCTGCTGCCGATACATCTGTTCCACCAAGCCGCCGGGCATTTCCTCGGGCGCGAAAGTTTTCACCAGCTTGAGAATGTCGCCGCTGGTCGCGTCTTCGATAGACCCATGGGGATAATCGGCCGGCGTCCAAGTGGGCAAGCCGGGATACCAACGCTGCTGCTGCCAGTCCAGCAGGGCGTCTGCATAAAGCCGCAGGGAATCGCTGACCCGGTAGTCGAGCTTCAGCATGCCGTCGTAGCTGCGAGCCTGATTGCTGTAGGTGACATAGCCCACCTGCTTGTTCGAGCCGCAATATTGGCCGGGCAGGGGGCTGGTGTTGTTGATCAGCGTGGTGGTGCCGCCGAACAGGCGTGTGTCGCAGCCTGCGGGTGGATCGAGATAACTCAACGGATAGCCGGTGAATGCGCTGCTGCCAAAGGTGCCGTAATTGAGAATCTGCGCCTGGACGTTGGGCGCGGTGCTGCCGGCCGGACCCGAATTGCTGCCGATGGTCAGTGGGCGTTGAAAACCCCAGATTGGCGATGCATTGTCGAACTCGCCTGCGGTGAGCACACGCAGTGCGCCGAAATCATGACCGTACGCAAAGCTCAGGCGCTGGTTGGCACCGCCGCCATCCGAATATCCCCCCGCGCGCACTGATATCTCGCCACCGTCCAGATGCTCGCGGGTCACAATATTGATGACGCCGCCAATGGCTTGCGAGCCGTAGATCGACGAGGCGCCGCCCGGCATCACGTCGATATGATCGATCATGCTGATCGGCAGATTGGAAATGTTGGTGAAGTTGTTGGTGCCGTTGTATAGCGGTCCGAAATTCGCCAGCGGCTTGCCATCAACCAAAATCAGCGCGAACTCAGGGCTGAGGCCGAACAGGCTGACCGTCTGCGCGCCCTGGGTAAACGTGCCCGCGTATTGCGGTCCTTGCACCGAGCCGGTGGCGAGCACCGAGCTTTGCAGTACGTCGGAGATGTTGTTGAAGCCACGCGCCTTGATCTCGTCGGCCGTGATTGTGTAAGTGGGCGTTGCGGTCTGGATCGCGGCGTTGCCGATCAGCGAGCCGCTGACATTTACGGGACGGAGTGTCTGCGTAGGGATAGCGACAGAAGTTTCGACAACCGCCGGTCTGGCAGCGGGTGGATGAAAGGTGGGTGACCGTTGCAGCACGAAGGTGGTGGCATTCACCGTCGTCCAGGTCACGCCTGTTCCGGCCAGCAGCTGCCGCAGCGCATCGCCGGGGGCGAAGCGGCCGGACACACCACCAGTGACCTTACCCTCGGCCAGTTCCGGTGCATAGACGAGTTGGATGTTGCCTTCCGCAGCAAACGCGTCCAGTGCGTCGCGCAGGTTGCCTGGGCGGATGGCATACGTATGCAGCGCAGCGGGCGTATCGTAAGCCCGCGCGTACGGCGCCGCCCCCGTCAGGCATGCAGCGGAAAGCACCCACGGGGTGACGCCCGCACAACGGACGGTGCGGCAAAGCAGATATCCGCGCGCACCGGCGTCTTGCACGACCTTACGCCAGAACGTGCGCACAAGCCTTGGACGAATACCGCCCAACATGCTTAGCTGCTGCCTCCCATCTTTCCCCAGCGGTGTGCCCCTGTCATCTCGATGCCTGCTGTCTCGCCGGCTTGGGTCGATCATAGGGCATGCCCATACGCCCTTTCCAAATAAAAAAAGCCCGGCCATGACAGCCGGGCTTTGTACTCCATGGCACGCGTCCCTGCGCGCCTGAAAAAGCATATGCTTAGAACGTCAGGCTCCAGTTGTTGAGCGTGCCGTAGTCACCGTAGTACTCCGGATCGTTGTCGATCACCTTCAGCTTCCACGTACCGTTGGCGGATATCGAGGAGGCGTTCACCGTCCAGGTGGTGTTGATGTTGCCATCGTTGTCATAGTCCGGGTTCTGCAGCACGGCATAGGCGCCGTTCGGAGCGATGATTTCGACGGTCAGGTCGCCCGACCAGTTGTGCGTGATGCTGGCGTGCACCTTCAGGTTTGACGGCGCATTGCCCGATACCCCGGTCACCGCGATGCTGCTGGTGATAGTGGCGTTGTCGTTGATCACCACGGATTTGTTGCTACTGAACACGCCGTTGCTGCTGCCGCCGCCACTGCTGGTGCTGGTCACCGTGACCGACCCGGTCTTGGTGTTGGCCGCACCGGTGCTGTCAGTCACCGTCAGGGTGACCGTGTAAGTACCTGCGGCTGCATAGGTGTGGCTGGGGCTGGCCGAGGTCGAGGTGCTGCTGTCACCAAAATTCCAGGCATAGGAACTGATGGTGCCGCCGGTATCGGTGGAGCTGTTGCTGAAGTTCACCGTCAGGCCGCTCACTGTATCGGTGAAGTTGGCGACCGGGTTGCCCGTCGTGGGCGTGGTGCCACCGCCGCCGGTGCTGCCGGAGCCGCCCCAATACTTGGTGACATAAGCGCTGAGCTTGCTGATATCCAGGCTGCCCCAGCCGGTGGTGTTGTCGTAGCCCGTGGCGGCGTTGTAACCGTAGCCGTTGTAACCGTTGTTGCCCGAGGTCACGTCATGCAGCGGCGTGGTGTCCTTGGGGAAGTAGGTGTACATGTTCTGGGTCGGCAGTCCGAGCGAATTGTTGTTGGCCGATTCGATACGTGCCCAGATGCCCACGAACAGCGGCGAAGCCAGACTTGTGCCGCCAACCTGCTGGTTGGCCTGGCCGTTGATGACAATCAACGCGCCGGTGCTGGAAGCGGCATCGAACGCCACGTCCGGCAATTCGCGCTTGGTCACCGAGGAGCCAAGGGCCGAGGTCTGCCACGTCGGCGCTGTTTCGAACAGGCTGATGCCGCCGCCGGTTGCCCACAGGCGCTCGTTGTCGTCTGGCGTGCCGTTGTTGTTCTGGCCTTGCGGATCGATCTGCGCCAGACCTTCGTTCCACACCGTTTCACCAGCCCAGGTGGTGGTGTTGGTGGTGCTCAGCGTGGTGCCGCCGACAGCGACCACATCCGGCGAACTGGCCGGTTCGCTCACGCCGTAATGGCTGAGATTGATTTCCACCGTGCCGCTGGAATTGGCGACATAGCCGGGTGCGCTTTCGGTCGGATCGCTCGACCACTGGTACACGCCCGCATCACCCGCAGCGACCGAGAAGATCTGGCCCTGCGCCACGGCCTGCGCGAACGCCTTGTCGTCGGCCGCCTGCGTGCCGGAGTTGTTCGCCGCGGTTTCGTCTTCGCCCAGCGAGACGTTGATGATCTTGGCAACGTTATCCGTCACCGCCTTGTTGTAGGCCGCGGTGATGTTCGCGTCGGTGAGCTGGCTGTCCTGGGCATCGCCGTTGATCGCGGCGTAGAAAATCAGCTGCTTCACGCCGCCGGACACGCCGATGATGTCCTGGCTGTCCAGATCCCACTCCGACGGATCGCCATCATTGGCCAGCGTGCCACTGCCACCGGCGACGGTCGAGGTGTTCACCGTGGCTAGGTTGTTGTTGCTGGTGAACGTGTTCAGGTCGGAAATGGTCTGGGACATGTCGCCCCAGGTGATGATGCCGACCACCGTATTCGAAGCGGTCGACGTGCTGCCTGCGTCGTAGATCGACGCGAAGTCCGTCGGGTTGTGGCCCACTTGCGTGCCAGACGCCTGCGCCTTGGCGGCGTCGCTGCTGATGCGATGGGACATCACATGCGGACGCGCGTAATCCTGCAGACCGAGCACGCCATCGACGATGCCACCCAGCGTCTGCGGCACGGTCACGTCGGATGCGTTGGCAAAGTGCGCCTTGCCCTTGTAGCTGAAGGTCTTCATGTTGGCGTTGAACGCCGCATTCGCGCTCGATGCCGTACCGTCGGCCGACACCAGCATGTTGTTTGACGCCACCTTGATGTTGGTGAAGCCGGATGCTTTCAGGTGCGCCACCACGACTTGGACCTGTGCATCGGTCGGCGCGTACTTCGCCTTGAACTGAGCAGGCGTCAGGAACTGGTGATAGCTGGCGCTGCCAGGCTGGTTCACGGCTTGCAGAAAGCTCTGCAAATCATCCACGTTGCGCAGGTTCAAGCTGACTTCCACGTGCAGCTTCCTGCTCTGTTCCAACGGCATGATCTGCGAGGCCTCGATCGATGGATGACCCGTCATCACCAGCGTGGAAAATTTGCTGCCGTTGTTGTTTTGAATGCCCGCGTGCGTGCGGGTCGATACCCAGGTATCGCCGGCATGTGCCGACAACGAAACCAGCGCCAGCGACAGTGCTGCTGGCAAAAGCAATTTACGATTCCCCGAAAAACCAAAACGACTCGACATGAGTGAACTCCCTTGTTTGGGGACAAACGAACCCTATGCGGCTCGAAAGCCCCATGCGTTAGTGTTGGCCGCTGTCATGCGGCCTCTTGAATCACTGCGTGTCTAGCGACCCTCGAAGCTGCTCAGCGAACGACGTCCCCTACGATCCCTGTCCGTCGCATGCGCTGCGGTGTCGCTGATGAGTAAGACGCAAATGTTTGCGAAAACCCCACCTGCGAGTGGTGACGGATTTCATTTTTGTGCGGTCATTCGTGAAATCGCACGGTCGTCTCGCTGCGGAGAGCATTTCGAGAAACTGCATATGTCCTCAGTGTCATTCCGGCCTCCGCCGGAATGACACTGAGGTAAGTGGAGTCTTTGGTTGGCTTAACGCAGCAACTGAATCTGTGTGCCGTTGATTCGCTGTGCGCGAATCGACCAACCTTGCTGCAGCAACAGCAACAACGTCTGCTGATCACTGGTACGGAAAACACCGCTGACACGGATGTTCGCCAGCGAAGCATCGCCAAGCTGCAGCTTGGTGTTGCTGTAGCGATTCATTTCGGCAATCAGGTCAGCCAGACGCCAGTTGTGGACAAACAGCTGGCCGCTGGTCCAGCCATGTGCTTGCTGCATGTCCACCGCGTGTATCGGGGTGATCTGCCCGTTTGCATCGTAGGAAAGCCCCTGGCCGCCCACCAACGAAGCATCCTGCGTGCCGCCATTGGGGGCTTGTGCCGCGATGGCGAGCTTGCCCTTGAGCAGTGCGACATCGGTCACCTCATCATCAAGGCGAACCTGGAACTGCGTGCCGACCGCAGTCACTGTGCCGGCACCCGCATGGACGACGAATGGCCACGCATGGTTTCCTTGCACGGAGAATTGCGCTTGCCCGCGCAACAGGTCGACGCGGCGCGTGCGTTCGCTATAGCGCACCACGACCTTGGTATCCGTATCGAGCAGGATGGATGAGCCATCCGCCAGCGTGACGGTCTGCTCCTGACCGGCAACCGTTGCGTACGCGGTGCCGGCCGGGTCCGCCGGCGCCCCCAGCCAACGCGGTAGTGCGACCGCCAGAAGCAGCGCGGCAAAGCCAGCGGCCAGGGCGGGAACAAACCAACGCTTTCGCGCACGTACCTGCGGCTCCGGCTGCAATGCGCGCTTCGCCGCCGCCATCACCGCCGGATCCTTGATCGCATCCTCGCTCTGCTTCCACAGCAACTGGATCTCGCGATAGGCGGCGGCGTGCTCCGGATCGGCTGCGCGCCAGCGCTCGAATGCTTCCCGCTGTTCGGCAGGGCAGTCAGGTTCAAGCAAGCGCACGAACCAGTGTTCGGCCTCGTCATACGAGCCTAGCGTGATGTCCCTGTTTGTCTGCCGCCTGTCCATGTTCATTAAAACGGTTCTTCCGACGAATCTCCTACCTTGCGCCTCAGCTGGGCCAGTGCGGTAGCGAGATGTTTTTCCACCATTTTCACCGAAATGCCGCAGCGCTCGGCGATCTGCGCATGACTCAGGTCATGCGCGCGCTTGAGCAAGTACACCCGCTGGCACTTGGGAGGGAGCTCCAGGATGGCCTTGGACAGGCGGGCAACCTGCTGCTCATAAACCGCACGTTGCTCTGGTGTGTGCTCGGTGGCGGCAATATCCAGCGCATCCAGTGCGACGTGTTCCTTGCGGTGATGGGTCAGGGAAACCCGAAACTGGTCATGCGCCACGTTCACCGCAATGCGATACAGCAACTGCTTCCAGGCCGACGGCGGCTCCGATTCGCGGTAGCGCAGCAGTTTGGCCATGCTCTCCTGCGCCGCGTCCTCTGCATCCTGCTCGGATGCCGTCCGGGCGCGCAAAAACTGCACCAGTCCACGAAACTGGCTGCGGATAAACGCATCGAAATTCTGTGCATTGGCGCGTACATCGAGGGCCGGAGACTCCGGCAACGGAACGATCGACGCACTCTCCCGTTTGTTCTCCATCCCCAGCTATTCACCCTCACCGCACCCGGTCGAATGTGCAGCAAAAGGCGGCCGTATGCAATGAATCTGTCATAGGGCTGGCGAACTTTCCGCAGGAGAGCATTCAGGCGCGCAGGGTTACCGTCAGTTTGTCGCAAGCGAGCTTGCCTCGGTCGTGGCTGCCCATTCGTGTGGCGCAGCGACACCAAATCATGGATGGAATTGCCTGTGATGACGGATATAGCCGCGGACGATTGCTTTGTTTAAACAATGATATTCGTGCTGGCGCGGGCTTCATCATCGGCAAAAAAGCTGTCACAGATTTCGGTGCAAGCTACGCAACAGCCATGACGCGAGCAGGTTCTTACCGTGAAGTTCTCCGAACAACTCGATCGCATTGACCTTGCCAGCCTGGAACGGGTTGCGGAGGGCCGGTCGTCGACCGTGCCGGACCCGCTGGCAGATCGTCTGCTTGCGCTGGGATTGGTGCAGAAAGCAGAAGACCGTGCCCTGCAACTGACGAGTGTCGGACTCTCCCTGATCCATTCCAGCGATCAGTAAGTAGCGGGAGCCGCCAAGGCCCTGTACAGGAATTTGCGAATGAGATAGATTCTCATTTGTTGCGCCACCAGCCACGGTAGCGCTTTACCCCGGACGCATGTCCGCACGGCCGCCAGCACCAGGCGCATTCCCCGCGCCGCCTTTGCCAGCAACGCCGCGTGTCATCACGCATAGGCAAAGGAACACATACATATGCTGCGCTTCACCCCGCTGGCCGCTTTTATCGCGGCAGCTTTGACGCTTTCCGTACAAGCCGCCGACGCGCCGTCGACGCCCGTGCCATCCCAGGACAACACCACCCAGTTGCCGGGCGTGCAGGTCTCGGCGTCCACGCCTTCGGTACTGTTGAACGTGCCGGGCACCACCACGGTGATCGGCCGGCAGCAGATGGATCGGCACCTGGTGACCAACATCCGCGATCTGGTGCAGTACGAGCCGGGTGTATCGGCCATTGGTACGGCAGGACGCTTCGGCCTGGATAGCTTCAACATCCGTGGCCTGTCGGGCAATCGCACGCGCATCGAGATCGATGGTGTATCGCTGCCGGATTCGTTCGGTGCGGATGTGGCGGGTGGAAGCTTCCGTGCGGGGCGCAATTTCCTCGATCTGGATGAGATCAAGCAGGTCGAGATTGTGCGCGGTCCGTCATCGGCGCTTTATCCCTCCGATGCGCTGGGAGGCGTGGTCAGCCTGATCACCAAAGATCCGGCCGACTATCTGCGCCCTGGCAAAGATGTCTACACCTCATTGAAAGAACAGTACGACGGCGCGGATCGCAGCTTCGCCACCACCGCGACCATGGCCGGCGGCGATCAGCGCAACGGCATCCTGTTCGTGTTCAACCATCGCGCTGGTCATGAAACCGAGGACATGGGCGATGTCGGTGGTGTCGGCAACACGCGCACGCGCGCCGATCCGCAAACCTACGATCTGAACAGTTTCCTCGGCAAGTACGTGCACACCGCCGATAGCGGACGTACGGACCGTTTCATTGTCGATGGTTCGCAGACGCGCACGCGCACCGATGGCTTATCGGAGCTGGTGCCAGCGTATGGCGTGACGCCGGCTTACTACAACTCGCAGGATGAGAACATGCGCGTGCGCGCCAGTGTGGGGCAGTGGTTCCCGCAACTGAACAGCGTGCTGGCCGATACGCTGGATTGGAACGCGTATTGGCAGAAAAGCCTCACGCGCACGCATACCCAGACCACCTACGGACCGATCGACCGCTATTTCGACAGTTTGCCGCTGCAGGAAAAAGTATTCGGCGGAAAATTGGTGGCGACCAAGCATCTTGGCGACACCGGTCCCGTCAGCCAGACGATCAGCTACGGCGTCGAGTTGTCGCGCACTACCGCGCAGTCCAACGTGGATGGTTACGGCATCAATACGCTGACCGGCGCAACCGGCAGCAGCGACGCCTTCATGCCCGGCAACTACCCTTTGCACCTGATCCCGGACAGCGCGACGTATCGCTACTCGGTCTTCGGGCAGGACGAGATCAGCCTGTTTGGTGACCACTTGCTTATCACGCCCGGCGTTCGCGCTGATCGCTACGAATACAAGCCGGACAACGACGCGTTGTATCTGAAGTACAACAACGGCTTCGTACAGAACAATTTCGAGCAGAACCATGTCTCGCCCAAACTCGGTGTGATCTGGCGCTTCACCGATGCACTCAGCGCTTACGCCAATTTCGATTACGGCTTCCGCCCGCCGCTCTACAGCGAAATCGCTGGCGCGTGGAACGAGCAGCCGGTGGCAGGCATCAACATCGCCTATCTGCCCAATCCCAATCTGCGGTCGGAAACGAGCCGCGGGGCGGAGTTTGGTGTGCGTGGCAAGAGTGACGTCGGCTGGTTCAATGTCGATGGCTATTACAACGCGTATCGCAACTTCATCTGGTCCGGTTACGCACTTGCGCCGAGCGCGGTACCTGCGTGGGCGTATCAGATCTCACCGGGTGCGTTCTACAACGAGTTCTTCCAGGCGGTGAACGCGCGCAAAGCCTATATCAAAGGCTTTGAAGCGACGGGTGCGCTGCAGCTGGGACATTTCAGTGATGTGCTGAAGGGCTGGTCGTTGAAGGGCAGTGCCGCGGTGGCGACGGGCCGGCTTATCCAGCCGGGTGATACCGGTTACACCCCGCTCAATACGGTCGATCCGGCCAAGCTTGTCGCGGGCGTGAGTTACGACGCGGACAACTGGGGCGCCGAGTTGATCGGCACAGCCGTGCGTCGACACACCGGCCTGAGTGATCCGACCATTTTTCGGCCACCTGGTTACGGCAAGCTCGATCTCTACGCACACTACTCGCCTACCGATTATCTGGATCTCTACGCAGGCATCAGCAACCTCACCAATCGCAAGTATTGGGACTGGGGCAACCTCAACAGCGGTGCACTGGGCAACTTGATCAGTGGAAACGGCTTGAACGATGCCGGCACCGGCGGCCTGCCCGCGGATCGTTTCACCATGCCCGGTCGCACGTTCAGTCTCGCCGCTCGCATCGCCTATTGAGTAAGGAAGGAGTGACTCATGTCGAACGAATCGTCATCCGTGCATGCCATCGCCATGCCGGTACTGGAAGTGCGCGAAGCGTGGCAACGCCTGCGCGAAAGCGAGCCCAACTTGCGCGCACGCGATCTGGCTGAATGCATCGGCGTCAGCGAAGGCGAAGTGGTGGCAAGCCGCTGCGGTGAAGGCGTCACACGCCTGCAAGGTCCGTGGCCCGACCTGCTGCGCGCGTTGCCGGCGTTGGGGCGCGTGATGGTATTGACACGCAATGACAGCTGCGTGCACGAAAAGAAAGGCACGTTTGCGAACATCGAGATCGGTGGATCGATGGGCGTGGTGCTGGATCAAGCCATCGACCTGCGCCTGTTCCTGACTCGCTGGAAACATGGTTTCGCCGTACAGGAAACATCGCGCGGCCGCCTGTTGCACAGCCTGCAGTTCTTCGATGCCGATGGACAGGCTGTGCACAAGATCTACCGTACCGACGATAGCGACATCGCAGCGTGGGACAGTCTGATCGGGCGTTACAGCGCCGCCGTGCAATCGCCGTTGCTCGAGCTTGCCGCGGTGGATGATCCACTGCCGCAATTACGGCAGGATCATGAAGTGGATGCGCCATCTCTGCGTGAAGATTGGCGTGCCATGCGTGATCCGCACGATTTCTTCGCCTTGCTGAGGAAACATCACGTCACCCGCACGCAGGCCTTGCGCGTCGCCGGTGCCGAGTTCGCGCAGCGCGTCGACAATCAGGCGATTGGTACAGTGCTGGAAAGTGCGGCAGCAAGCGGCTTGCCCATCATGGTTTTCGTCGGCTCGCCCGGTGTGGTGCAGATCCACACAGGGCCGGTGCATACCATCAAGCGCGTGGGTCCGTGGCTCAACGTGATGGACATGGATTTCAACCTGCATCTGCGCGAAGACCATGTCGCCGAGAGCTGGGTCGTGCGCAAGCCGACACCGGAAGGCCCGGTCACGTCGCTGGATCTTTACGATACCCGCGGCAGACAGATCCTGCAGATCTTTGGCAAGCGCAAGCCCGGCATCCCGGAATTGAAAGCCTGGCGCGCACTGGCGGACAGCTTGCCCAGAATGGAGCGCACTAATGCGTAAGCAATGCTACGAATCTCCCTTCGCGTCCGTGCAGTTGCCTGTTCGCCCCGAACGTTCATCAAACCGAACGTTGTTCCGGCGAAGGCGGGTTGCCGTCAAGCGCATGGCAATGTTGCTGATCTTTGCGTTGGCGCCACTGGCACGCGCTGGCGATACGCCGCAGCGTGTCGTGGCGCTGGGCGGCGATATCACCGAAACCATCTACGCATTGGATGCGCAAGCCAAGCTCGTTGGTGTGGATAGCACCAGCGAATGGCCTGCGGCTGCGCACCAGCTTCCCAACGTGGGCTATGTGCGCCAGCTCAACGCGGAAGGAATTCTGGCCTTGCATCCGACGCAAGTGATCGCCACGCATGACGCGGGACCGGCCACGGTGCTTGAGCAATTGCGCCAGGCTGGCGTGACACTGGACCTTCTGCCGCCATCAAGATCGCCACAGGACGTGATGGCGAAAATTGATGACATTGGGCATCTTCTCAACAGCGATGCGCAGGCCCGCCAGCTCAATGCCAAGCTTGTGCAGAGTTACACTGCGCTGCAATCGCGCGTGGCCGCCATGCCGCACCATCCGCGCGTGGTATTCCTGCTATCGGCAGGCGCAGGAAATTTTCTTGCCGCAGGACACGACACGGCTGCGGATCGCGCGATAGCACTGGCCGGTGGCAGCAACGCGATCCAGGCTTACAGCGGCTACAAGCCGTTGTCCGCCGAAGCGCTGGTCGCTGCTGCGCCGGACGTGCTGGTGGTGATGAGCGAGCGTGCCGATGGCGTTGGCGATATCGGGCAAGTGCTCGCGCTGCCGGGCATGCTGCAAACGCCGGCCGGCCAGCGCAAGCACGTGATCTTCGTCGACGGCCAGGCGCTGCTGGGGTTTGGTCCACGCAATGCGGACAGTGAACTGAGCTTGCAAGGTAAGTTCGCCGCCACGCTGCCGCCATGAACAGCGCAGGTATGGCGTTGCCCGCGGCCAGCCGCAGGGCAGGGCATCGCGTGGTGCTTGGCAGCTTGTGTGTGACCCTGCTGATCGTTGCCACCTTCGCCATGACTTGCGGCGCGATGCACCTGAGCGCAGAAGATGTTTTCGGTGCACTGCTGCGCCGAATGGGCGGAAAGCCAGCGCAAGCGGACGACGCCATCGTGCTTACTCTGCGCTTGCCACGCGTGCTGATGGCGGCATTGGTCGGTGCAGCGCTCGCGTGCAGTGGCGCGGTGATGCAGGGCATGTTTCGCAATCCGCTGGTGGAACCGGGATTGATCGGTGTGTCATCCGGCTCGGCCTTAGGCGCGATCGGCGTCATTGTGCTGGGTGGCGGATTCGGTGCGGGTTTGCTGGGTTCGTTCGGGGTGACGATCGCCGCCTTCGCCGGTGGCTTGCTGACGACGGCGCTGGTCTATGCCATCGGCCGCCGCCGTCCGGATGCCGCGACGTTGTTGCTGGCGGGTGTGGCGATCAATGCGATATCGATGGCTGGCATCGGTGTCCTCACTTATATGGCGAGCGAGCGCCAGTTGCGCGATCTCAGCCTATGGACGCTTGGCAGTCTCGGCGGTACGGATTGGATACGATTGGTGGCCGTTGCGCCGTGGATCCTGTTATCGCTGCTGTGGCTGCCCATCCATGCACGCGCACTCAACGCGCTGTTGCTTGGCGAACGCGAAGCCAGTCTTCTCGGGTATCACACGGAGCGACTGCAGCGACTGTTGATTGCCCTCACCGCCCTGGCCACCAGCGCTGCAGTCGCCACATGCGGCGTCATCAGTTTTGTCGGCCTGCTGGTGCCGCACGCCATACGCATGATGTGGGGGCCGGATCATCGCCTGCTGTTGCCGGCTTCGGCCTTGGGCGGTGCCATCCTGCTGATCGGCGCCGACACGGTCGCGCGTACCGTGGTAGCGCCCGCCGAGCTGCCGATCGGCATCATCACGGCCTTGCTGGGTGGCCCGTTTTTCCTGTGGCTATTGATGCGCACGCGCACTAGCGGGGTGCGCGCATGAATACACCGCTGGATTGGCGTTCGCCGTCTGCCAACAGTGGCGTGCTGGCGGCGCGCGATATTCACCTCACACGCCAGGGACGCGCCGTCTTGCAAGGCATAAACCTGCAGGCGCATCCGGGACGCGTGCTGGCCCTGATTGGTCCAAATGGTGCGGGCAAAAGCAGCTTGCTGGGAGCGCTGGCTGGATGGATGGCGCCTTCGCTCGGCGAGGTGTCGCTGGATGGCAAACCATTGTCCGCATGGCCAACCATGTCACTGGCGCGGCGTCGCGCCATGCTGTCGCAAAACGTTCAGCTTGGCTTTGCCTTTCTGGTGGAAGAAGTCGTCATGCTGGGCCGCACGCCCGGCGGCAGGCATGCAACGCACGCGCAGGATGCCGTCATCGTCGAGCAAGCCTTGCGGCTGGCGCAGGTGGCGCATTTGCGTGGCCGCAATTATCTGGAGCTTTCCGGCGGCGAACAGCAACGTGTGCAACTGGCGAGAGTGCTGGCGCAAGTCTGGGAACAGCAGGATGGGCCGGCGTGGTTGTTGCTCGACGAGCCCGAAGCCGGTCTTGATATCGCCCATCAGCACGACATGCTCAAGCAGATGCGCGCCTTGTCGCGCCGAGGCTACGGCGTGATCGTCGTGTTGCACGATCTGAACCTGGCCGCACGCTATGCCGATGAGATTGCGCTGCTGACCCAGGGGCGACTGGTACGTCTGGGTACGCCGGATTACGCGCTGGATGCGCAAGCGTTGTCGAAAGTGTATGGACTGGTGCTGGATCGCGTGCCCGTCAATCAGGGCCAATGGATAGTGATGCCACGGTAAGCCGGTTTAGACCCGACACGTTCTAAACAAACCTCTGTCACTTGTGCACGCGCCATCCCGGAACCATGCTCAAGCGCTTGATCTACGGGCTTATGAAGCGCCTGCCTATGCTTTCCAACGACCGGGCTGCCGGCTATGTCATTCGTTGTCATATTGTCGGCATAGTCTCTACGCTGGCCCTAGGAGGTTATTCAGCGTGCGGTGCTTTCGACATAAAGGGGCTTAAGTGCTTCACGTTGCAGCGGTTCATCGGTCTGGTCCTGGGTTCGGCGCTTACCGTCCTGTCGCCCGTGGCGGCAGGCGATGCGGCGTATCAGGCGGTTCCTGCCGCCAATGAACCGGCCGGACAATTCGAAGTGGGTAATACCATTGCGTTCGACATACCCCCGCAGCCGCTGTTGACGGCGTTGCGCGCGTATAGCGAGCTGACAGGGCAGGCAGTATTGGTCGACAACGTGTTGGCGACGGGACGGCAATCTCCCGGCGTCCGCGGCGAGTTCGACCGGATCGAGGCATTGACGCGATTGCTGGCAGGGACCGGGCTCGTCGCAAGTTATTCGAGCGATGAAGCCTTTACGTTGAAGCTCGCCGAGTCTGGCGAAACCGGTGTTATCGCTGCGCAAGAAAAACCGGAAGCGATGCAGGTTGGGGGAATCGACGCTGTGACTGAACGCTACGCAGGAAAGATTCAACACCCTATTGAGACGGCGTTGTGCCAGTCCGACCGCACGCGGCCAGGCACCTATCGCCTGGCCATGCAGATCTGGGTCGCCCCATCCGGAAAAGTGGAACGCACCCAGCTGCTCACGTCCATGCGCAACACACAGCGCGAGAATGAGGTGCGCAACGCCTTGGATAGCCTCACCCTGGATCCGCCTCCGGTGGACATGCCGCAACCCATCACGTTGCTGCTGCTGCCGGGCCGACCGGGTTCCGCCTGTGCCGGCGCGTTGCCGCCGCAAGGCTGAGAGCGATTCACGATGGAATCCACGTCACTGCCGCTGCTGCGTCTATTCATGGAGCGCCGCCAGGAATTGCGGCGCCGGTTGAAGCATCGGTTGGGTTCGGACGAGGCGGCCAACGACGCCTTGCAGGAGACCTATCTGCGCATCAAGCGCATGAGCGATCACTCGGAAGTCTCCAGCAATCCCGCCGGTTATCTGTTCCGCATGGCGATCAACGTGGCCGCCGACCAGCGCCAAGCGGACGGACGTTACCTCACCGGCACCGAAGTCGAAGAGCTCTTGAACGTCGGCGCCGATACGCTGGATCCGGCCCGGATCGTGCACGCCCGGTTCGAAGTGGAAGCGTTGGGGCACGCCTTGCAGGAGCTCACGCCCAGGCAGCGTGCCATCCTGATCGCCGCCCGTGTCGACGATGTATCGCAAGAGGACCTCGCCCATCGCTTTCGCATCTCGGTGCGGATGGTAGGCAAAGAATTGAAGCGGGCGCTTGAGCATTGCGGCAAGCGCCTTGACCGAAAAGTGATCCAGCGGTTCGGTCCTGGTGCAGGAAAAGAGTCTTAGGGGTATGCGGATTTCCGAACACTTCGCCGATCAGCGTGCCGCGCTGCACAAAGAAGCGCAGCACTGGCTGCTGCGCCTGACGTCCGGGGCGGCCACGATGCAGGACGCACGCGCCTTCGAACATTGGTGCGGGCAGAGCCGTGCGCACGTGGAAGCCTTTGCCGAAACGCGCCGCATGTGGGAAAACCTGGGTCCTGCCGCGCAATCGTGGCTGGCGCACGAACAGATAAAGACAGCGTCAGGCAACGTAGTGGCGTTGCCGCGTACCCAGCCGCGCATGACCCGACGCGCTTTTCTCGGCGCCGCCATTGCCGCCACCGCTGCACTGGCCGTTGTGCATCCACCGCTGCAACTGTGGCCTTCGCTATCGGACATGGTGGCCGATTACCGCACCGGCACCGGCGAACAGCGCGATGTGGATCTGGGCCAGGGCGTCGTCATCCATATGAACACCCAGACCGCGCTGAATCTGCGCAAGGCGCAGGGCAGGGTGGTGGGCATCGATCTGCTCGGCGGCGAAATCCAGGTCAAAGCCACCGCCGATGCGACGGGGCCAGTGCCAATCTTCGCTGGCGGCGGGCGCATCGATGTCGGTGTGCAAGCCAGGTGTAATGTGCGCTGCTACGGCGCGGATGTGCAGGTCACCGGATTGGATGGCGCTATCACCTTGAACTACAGCGGACACAGTGCTGTGCTGAACACCGCGCAGCAGGCGGATTACGGCAGTGGGCACATCGGCCAGGTGACCGCTGCGGATATCGAGATGGTCATGGCCTGGCGTCGCCGTGTCCTGATTTTCGATGGCCAGTCGTTGTCGCAAGTGGTCGAGGAAATCAACCGCTACCGCCCCGGGCGCATCATTCTTGCCAATGACGACCTCGCCGCACGCAAGGTGCAGGCAAGGTTTTCGCTCAATCAGTTGGCTGATGTCGCGGCGCTGATTCAGGATGCTTACGGCGCGAAGGTCACTTCGTTGCCGGGCGGAATCGTTATTTTGAGCTAGCACGCTAGCGGGAACGCCACGCAAGTCACTACCGCCCTGCGTTGTCAGCGGTGGGAGCTGATCGCGCGCGGACGATTCACCCCGCGATCATGTGTCCAAACACATGACACTTTCATGTCGGAATGACCGTAAAACCCCCTCTTTCCCTGCGGAAAATTAAATTTTCGTGACAAGGTTCAGTCGCCCGTGGCGACGCCTGTCTATCCCAGCAAGGAAGTCGTGGACGGGCACGGATGCCCTCTCTTCGAATATTCGCATCACGCGCAGCGCCGCCGCGTTCGCGTGCGGGGGCTTTTTGACTTGTGCAAACGGACGGCTAAATGCCGCTGTAATAAGGATACGTTTTGCGTGATCAAGCGAATGAGAAATTGGCCGCAGGGATGGCGATCTCTTCTGCCACAAGGAAGTGGCGCGGCGCGCAGTGCATGGACAGGGTGGGGCTCCCGTTCTTTACGCGTTCGCGATAGGCATGCAGGCACGGAAACGACGCGTAGACAAAACCTTCACGTATCCGAAGTGCCAAGTCTTGTGCGTGTTGTGAAGCAGACACGCCTTTGTCGTGATCCGGTTACAAAGCGCGCAGTAGTTTCATCGACTCGGACAGGGTGGCGAGTCGATGCGTCGACTCAGGAACGGGGCGGCGAATGAGAATGCGAAATGGATTTGGCGCGCTACGGCGCCGAGGTGGTTCCCTGCGTTCCCTGATGGCGATGACGCTTTCGCTGCCGCTTTATGCGCATGCACAGAGTCAAGCGCCGGCTGCAACGGCAGCACCTGCGTCAGCGCCGACCAGCTTCCAGATCAACGAATACCTGGTGCGCGGCAATACGCTGCTTGGCAATGTGGATATCGAGGAATCGGTCGAGCCGTTCCTTGGTCCCGGTCGCAGCATGAATGATGTGCACGCAGCGCAGAACGCGTTGCAGAAGCTGTATCAGTCCAAGGGTTACCAGTCGGTGGTGGTGGAAATTCCGCCGCAACATGTGAACGACGGCGTGATCCTGTTGCAAGTGGTGGAGAACCGCATCGGCCGCGTGCGCGTAGAGGGGGCGAAGTATCACTCGCCGCAGGAAATTCGCGATGCGGTGCCGGCACTGGCCGAAGGCAGCATTCCCAATTTCAACCAGGCGCAGCAGCAGCTGACCGATTTGAATCGTGTGCAGCCAGGCCGGCAGGTTGTTCCCGTGCTGAGCCCAGGCAGCTTGCCCGACACCATGGACGTCGCACTCAAGGTCGATGACACCGATCCCTGGCACGGCAGTGTCGAAGTGGATAACGATCACAGCGCGGACACGCCTGATCTACGCACGATCGCCAACGTCAGCTACAGCAATCTCTGGCAGCTAGGTCACACGATTTCCGCCTCGTACATCGTGGCACCGCAAGATCCGCACGCGACCGAAGTGTATGCGCTGTCTTATTTGGCGCCGTTGAATGCGAATTGGAGCCTGCTCGGTTCGGCCTACAAATCCAACAGCAACGCCAACACGTTGGGCGGCACGACGGTGCTCGGCAAGGGCAACGCTTTCAGCTTCCAGGCTACCGACCAATTGCCGGTGCTTGGCGACTACACGCAGATGGTGTCGTTCGGCTTCAGCCGAAAGCACTTCGACCAGAACATCACCCTGGGCGGACAGACCACCTATGCGCCGCTGACGTATTACCCGCTGAGCGCTGCGTATACGGGCCAGCACACGACCGATACATCCAGTTCCAGCTTCACGCTGACCGGCAATTTTGGTTTGCGCGGCGCGGGCAGCAGCAACACCGCCTTCGACAACCAGCGTTACCAAGCGCACGACGACTACGCCGATCTGCATCTGGACATCAACTACCTGCACACGTTCGCCGACGGCTTTGCCTTCTACACTCGCGGCAGTGCGCAGGCGGCCAGCATGCCGCTGGTCTCCAGTGAACAGTTCGCTGCGGGCGGCATGACCACTGTGCGCGGTTATCTGTCGGCCGAAGACACCGCCGACAACGGTGCCATCGCGTCGGTCGAGATGCGCACGCCATCGATTCATTCGTGGGTGGGATCGTGGGCAAATGACTGGCGCTTCCATGTGTTTGTCGATAGCGCGCGATTGATGTTGATCGATCCGCTGCCGGACCAGCATGGCCGCTTCACCTTGCTGAGTACCGGCGTCGGCACGCAGTTCACAGTGTTCCATTACTTCAATGGTGTTCTCGAATACGCCTACCCACTGCGTAACGGCGTGGATACGAAGGCGCATGACGGACACCTGCTTTTCAGCGTCAAGGCCGGTCTCTGACGCGGCGCGGGCCACATTTCCAGATAGGGGTTCAACGACAATGCGGTATTTCATCTATGTATGCGCACTGTGCCTCCTGCTGCTGCCGCGACTAAGCGGAGCGGCCGAGGCCTCGTGGTGGAACGACGACTGGTCGTACCGCAAGCCCATTACGCTGGATACCACCAGCAAGGGTGCCAACATCGCGGACTCGGCGGGACGCATGCCGTTGTTGATCCGCCTGCATCCGGGCAACTTCCAGTTCGACGGCATCAGCAAGACCGGTGACGATCTGCGCTTTATCGGTAGCGACGGCAAGACGCCGCTGAACTATCAGATCGAGAGCTTCGATCCGGTCATGGGCGTCGCGCAGATCTGGCTGGATGTGCAAGACCTGCCAGCAAGCGGCCAGCAAACCATCTGGATGTACTACGGCAACAGCAAGGCACCGGCGCTCAGCAGCGGTCCGGCGACCTTCGACGCCGACTACACCCTGGTCTATCACTTCGATGAAGCCAGTGGCCAGCCGCCGAAAGACGCGACTGCCTACGGCAACAACGCGGTAAGCGGTGCATTGCGCACGGTGGATGGTGGCATTGCAGGCAGCGCGGCGCGTTTCGACGGTTCGACCGTGCTGACACTGCCGACGAGTTCCTCGCTGGATATCAAGGATGGCGGCAGCTTCACCTTCAGCGCCTGGATCAAGCTGGATGCGCTGCCGACCACGCCGACACTGATCTACGGTCATCGTCAGGATGGCAAGGCCTTGCTTATCGGCATCGATGGCGGTGCGCCGTTCGTCGAAGTGGATGGCGGTGACAAGCCGCTGCGCACGACCGCCGGTCAACCGTTGAAGGCCGGGCAGTGGACGCATCTGGCGGTGACTGCATCGAACGGTCAGATCGCGTTGTATGTGGATGGCCGTCCGTACGCCAACGTCGCCGCTGCATTGCCTGCATTGAGCGGGAGCGCCACGGTAGGTGGCGACATCGCCGGAACCACGGGCGCCGCCGTGCCGTTTGCATCGTTCGTCGGCCAGATGGACGAACTGCGTCTGTCACGTGTAGCGCGTTCGGCCACGGTCATCGCTGCTGACGCCTTGTCGCAGGGTGCCGAATCGAAATTGATCGCCTACGGCGAAGACGAGAAGAAATCCGGCTTTGGCTTCGGCTACTTCGGCATCATCGTCAAGTCGGTCACGGTGGATGCGTGGGTGGTCATCGGGGCATTGATGATCATGGCCCTGATCTCCTGGTGGGTGATGTGGCAGCGCGGCAGTTATGTGTCGGCAGTCTCGTCAGCCAATGAACGTTTCATCCGCCGCTATCGCGATCTGGGCGCCAACCTGCTTGGGTTGTCCGGCAACGACGTGTCACCGGCGATCAGGCAGGAACTGGCCGGCTCTTCGCTGTACCGACTCTATGAAACAGGCGCCAAGGAAGTCTGGCGACGTCGCGATACGCACGGTCACATGGTGATTGCCTCTGAATCGATCGAGGCGATTCGCGCCGTGATGGATTCGACCTTGGTGCGCGAGAACCAGGCCCTATCGCGCTCGATGGTGATGCTGACCATCGCGATCTCAGGCGGCCCCTTCCTCGGCCTGCTCGGTACCGTGGTGGGCGTGATGATCACCTTCGCCGCGATTGCAGCGGCGGGCGACGTCAACATCAACGCCATTGCGCCAGGTATCTCCGCCGCATTGCTTGCCACCGTAGCGGGTTTGTTCGTCGCGATTCCCGCACTGTTTGGCTACAACTACCTATTGACTCGCAACAAGTCGGTGACGGCGAACATGCAGGTGTTCGTCGACGAATTCGTCACCCGTCTGGCTGAGCTGCATCGTCCGGTCGATCAATCGTCGACCGAGGCACGCGAGGTGCGCCATGCAGGTTCATGACGAAGAAAAGCCCTACGACGACATCAACATCACGCCGATGTTGGACCTGGCGTACGTGCTGCTGGTGATCTTCATCATCATGACCACCGCGGCGGTGCAGGGCGTGAAAGTGAACCTGCCCAAGGCGAGTGCGTCGGTCAGTTTGGCCAAGCCGCTAACCAAGGCCATCACCGTGTCCGACACCGGGCAGATTTTCCTGGATGCGTTTCCGGTGACGATCGGCGAACTGGAGCAGCGCCTGCGCCAGCAGAAAGCGTTGACGCCGGATTTTCCGGTGATCGTCAAAGGCGATTCGAATGTGCAGTACCAGAAAGTCATCGACATTCTGGATCTGCTGAGGCGTCTCGATCTCACGCAAGTCGGTCTGGTGACCGGCAAGCAGCCCACCTGACGGACCGGAGCGCCGCGCAATGTTCGAGCCCGGTTACACAGACGAGACCCGATGGCGGCGATGGCGCGGACGCATCATCGCCGTGTTGGTGGTGCTCGCGGCTGCATGGCTGATCTGGATGCTGGCAGGGCACGAAGTGGGCGTACGCCGCTCAGCGCCGCGCATTGCCACCATCACGCCGTTGCCGCCGCCACCTCCGCCGCCGAAAGAAAAGCCGCCGGAGCCGAAGAAGGAAGAGGTCGTCAAAGAAGACATTCCCAAACCGGCCGAACCGGTGAAGCCGGTCGAGTCACCGAAACAGGCGCCGGATCTTGCCAAGCAGATCACCATCAATGGTCCTGCACAAGCCGGCAACGACTCGTTCAACATCGGCGCCGGCGAAGGTGGCGGCATGGTGGGCAGCGGTGGTGGCGGCGGTGGTGGATCGTACGAGCAGTATCTGAGCTTCGCGCTGCAGGAAGCCATCCAGCATGACGACCGCACGCGTCGCCTGGTCTTCAATGTGCGCGTGAATCTGTGGCTGTCGGCGGTCGGCGAAGTGACGCGCGCGGAGCTGGTCAATTCCAGCGGTTCGCAAAGCACGGACCAAGCCTTGATTGAAGTGTTGCGCACCGTACGCGTCGACACGCCACCACCCCCGAGATTAGGCATGCCGGTTCGCGTCGCCATGCGCGGTTATCGACCCGGCTGAATTATCGAAATGATTTGGAGAATGGAATGAAGTCGCCAACCGTAAGTTTGCAGGGTGCAGCGGATCTGTCCCCTCTCCCCTCCGGGGAGAGGGCTAGGGTGAGGGGTCGCACTTGCGAGGGTGCCTGGCCAGTGCAGCCCCTCACCCCAACCCTCTCCCCGGAGGGGAGAGGGAGTCGGGCACAGAGCGCACCTCGCTTGAAGATGTTGTGTATGGCCGTTGCCTTAATGCTGGGCGGCAACGCGTTCGCGCAGGATGCTGCGCCCTCGCCGAACGCCACCATCAACCTGATCCACTTGATGGTGAAGAAAGGTTTGATCACGCAGTCCGAGGCTGATGGTCTGCTTTCGCAGGCCAACGCCGAAGCCGCGCAGGCACAAGCCGCCGCCGCGCAGCCCGCTGCTGTGCCCACTATTGCCGATGGTGCGAAACCGGGCGATGTGCGCGTCACCTATGTACCGCAAAGTGTGCGCAATGAAATTCGCGATCAGGTAAAGCAGGAAGTGATCGCACAAGCCAAGAACGAACATTGGGCCGAACCCAATGCGTTGCCCGATTGGCTTGACCGCATCACTTGGTACGGCGATGTGCATGTGCGCGATGAGTCGTGGCTCTACAGCCGTAAAAATGCCGACGACTTCATTAACTACGCCCAGCTCAACCAAACCGGTCCGTATGACATCAATAGCATCACGTCGGGCCAGCTCCCTCCGATTCTCAATTCGACAGAGAACCGCCCGAACATGCTGCGCCTGCAGGCGCATATCGGTATGCATGTGAAGCTCGGCGACACCATCACGACGGGTGTGGCCCTCGCTTCTGGCGATGACGACAACCCGGTGTCGACCACGCAGACGCTCGGTGGTGGTTTGGAAAAGAAAGACATCTGGTTGAATGAGGCGTGGATCCGCTGGCAGCCGAATTCGAATTTTTCGCTCACGGCCGGCCGCATGCCTGATCCGTTTATGGTCACCGACCTGATCTTTGCGCCTGAGCTGAATTTCGACGGTGTCGCCGCCCATGGTGATCTGCCGTTCTCCGACAACTTGAAGGCTTTCGCGACCTTGAGCGAGGTTCCGATCCAGTACACCAGTAACAACGCCCCCACCGATTCTTACAGCACCGCCAAATATTCCGCCGGCGACAACTGGCTGAGTGCTGCGCAATTCGGCCTTCAGTGGCGGTTCGCCAACGACGCGACCTGGAAGGTTGCGCTGGCCTACTACTTCTTCGACCACATGCAGGGGCAGCTTTCCGCGCCGTGCTACCTCGCCACCACCGGCCAAAATTACTGCAGCACCGACGATACCGCGCCTGACTATATGCAATGGGGCAATACGGTGTTCCTGCTGCGCGACATCATTCCCAGTACGTCGTCGCCGGACAACTATGCGCAGCCGCAGTTCGTGGGCCTGTCGTACAACTATCACGTCGCGGATCTGACCAATAAGATCGATTTCAAGATTGGCGAGACGCCGATGGAGATCCAGGCCGAATACGAACGCAACATGGCCTACAGCACGCGCGACGCATTCGACCGTTATCCGGATGGCCTGGGTGTTCCGGTGAACAACTATCAGGGCAGCACCAGCACCACTGGCGAAGCTACCACCGGCCCCTACAAGAGCGGCCCGGTCGGCTGGCTGCTGCGCGGCATCATCGGCAATCCGCATCCGATGGCCGCCAACGAATGGAATATCGCACTCGGTTACAAGTACCTGCAGCCTGACGCGACGCTCGATGGCCTCACCGATCAGAACTTCCATCTCGGCGGCACCAATGCCAAGGGCTTCATCTTCAGCGCCGACTACGGCATTGCGGATCGTACCTGGGTGTCGGCGCGCTACTACGGCGCCAAGCAGGTCTACGGACCGCCGTTCACCCTCGACATCGTCCAGTTCGAGATCAGCACCAAGTTCTGAGGGCTTTGCGATGAAACGTTTACTGATCACCGCCGCCATCCTGTGTTCGTTGTTGGTGGCCACGCACGCCAGCGCGCAGACACTGGAAGAACAGTTACGCTCGCAACTGGCCGACGTGCGCAGCCAGCTGCAGGATCTGCAAGGCCAACAGGCGCAATGGCAGGCGCAGAAAGCGCAACTGGAGCAGGAGCGTGATGCTGCACGTAAAGCGCTCGACGATGCCAAGGCGCAGTTGGCCAAGAACAACGCCAGCACATCGCAGGATGCGTCGGCATTGGCATCCGAACGCGCCGCTCATGAGCAGGCTCAGGCCCAGGTGCAGCAGCTGCAGAAACAGGTCGCCGACGCCAACGCCAAAGAGCGTGATCAGGAAGAACACGGCACCGACCTGGCCACCCAGCTCAACACCGCACAGGCCCAGGTTGGCACCTGCGCCGCCAAGAACCAGCAGCTGTACACGATCGGCAGCGAGATACTCGATGCCTACAGCCACATAGGTCTCGGCACCGTGCTCGCCAGCCGCGAGCCGTTTGCGGCATCCGAGCGGGTCAAGCTGGAAAACGCGGCGCAAGCCTATGGCGACAAGCTGTATGAGCAGCGCTATGACCCGCGGGCGGCAAGTGTGAAGAAGCCGTGATGGCCGGTTTGCTCCCGGAGGCGAACACGACCATTTTTGTGGCTCGAAAAAGGTTGTTCGCTGCGAATAGTCTCAATCCTGCCCTGTCGTCATTCCCGCGAAAGCGGGAATCCATGTGGCTCTGGCGTTAAAAGCGACCATGGATTCCCGCTTTCGCGGGAATGACGGCGCACAAAGCGTAGGGGGCATGTCGAGCCCCGCAGGGAGGGAGAAAGGCATAAAGCCGCGCGCCCGATGCAAAACGACAGCATTAGTGCGATCTTATTCATTTCGCACTTCACCCAGTAAAGGAATCACCATGCGTATCGATCGAACTCTCATGGCTGTGGCAGCCGTTGCCCTGGCGGGCGCGTCCAGCACCGCCGTCCACGCCCAGGCCAGCACCAGCAGCATGCCTTTGAACGGCCCTGCCGTATCCGGCGTCTGCTACCTGTCGCGTGAAGCGATCTTCGCCAATGCCAAGGTTGGCCAGGCCGCTACCGCGCGTCTCAAGCAGCTCGCCGAGCAGGCGCAGAGTCAGATCGATGCCGAGCGCAAGCCGCTTGATGCCGACGTGCAAGCTTATCGCGCCAAGGCCGCTTCGCTCTCTGCCGATCAGCGTCAGTCGCAGGAACAAGCGCTCGGCCAGCGCATGCAGCAGGTGCAGGCCGACCAGCAGACCAAGGGTCGTCAGCTGGAAGCTACGCGCGCGAAGGCGTTGGACCAGATTGCGCAGTACGCGCAGCCGGTGATCGTCAGCGTGTACAACAGCAAGAACTGCGGTGTGTTGTTTGATCGCAACGCAGTGCTGGGCGGCAACATGACCAACGACCTGACACCGGCCGTGGTGCAGAGCCTGGATGCGAAGATCACCACCATCTCGTTCAACCTGGAACCGGCACCTGCCGCCAATACCGGCAGCACGCCATAATCATTCCATCACAGCAGGAGGATGAGCGTGTCATGCGAGCATCCGTTCTTCTGATCAGCAGTTTGTACCTGATGTCTGCGCCGCTGTTGGCGCAGACATCGATCCACACCACAGGCCAGGCTTCATCTTGCGTTGATGTCGCTGTCAACGATCATCCGGCCTTGTCCTACGCGTGTCTCAATCAGCAACTGGGCGCGTCCGCCAACACTGCTCCCGGTCCGCAGCCGCAACTTGATGCGGTAACGCACGCGCCAAGCAACCAGCAGCTGGGGCAATTCAACTTCTCCGCGCTCAGCATTCGCATGGGCAACAACCTGGGCAAATCTGTCTACCCGCAACGCCCGCCGCCGCTGGCGCCCATGCCTTTGCTGGGTGTGCCTGTGGGTGCGCATTAATCGTCACAGTTAGTGGCGAATATTCAATGAATCCGTCGCCCCGGCGAAGGCCGGGGCCCAGTGGCTTTGCACCGCACGAGCGATGAATGAATTGGCGTAATGCCTCCGCCTGTCATCCCGGCGAAAGCTGGGATGACAGGCGGAGAGTGCGATGCACAGTCCAAGCGAGGTCATTCGTTGAATTTCCGTTGTTCCAAATAGCCGTCTGAATCCTTTGCGACAAATCTGTGAACCCGGCGCGACAGCGCAGATGAAATTTTGATGACATGGTTCAGTCGGCCCCTTACCCAACGGTCTATCCAGCCGAAGGCCTTGCTTAGCGAGTTGCCGTAGAGATGCCAGGGGAAGAGTTTCGTGATCACACCGATCGGTTCAGGTAAGCGGTCCCTTTCTGTAAAGCGTTTCACGGGCCCAAGGCGCCCCTTGGCTTACGCCATTGCCTCGGTGCTGGCCATGGCGGCCATGCCGGCACATGCCGGCGGCCCACCGCCGCTGAGTCAGGCATGGCTGGCTCAGGCGCAAAATCAGGCGACAACCCAGGCGACCAACCCTGCCGCCAATTCGCCGGCCACCAGCGGCATCACCGCGCAGACGCCTGCGCAATTGCTGCAACAAGTACAGGTGCAACAGTCGCTGGCCAACCTCAGCAAGGCCGCGCAGGCCGTTGCCGCACAGGTCGCTGCACAGCAAGCGGCGCAGCAGGCTGCGCAACAGCAAGGCTCCTCGGTACCCAATGGTTTGACACCAGGTGGACTGGTGGTGGCACCCGGCGTCTCCAGCAATCCATCGCTGTGGCAGAACGCCAACGCGCCGACGCAATCGGTTTCCAATGGCCAGACCACCGTCCAGGTGAAACAGACCGCGCAGAAGGCGATCCTCACCTGGAGCAGCTTCAACGTCGGCAGCGATACCACGCTTTACTTCAATCAAAGCGGCGGCAACCAGACCAACGGCAGCAACAACAACTGGATTGCGCTGAACCGCGTCGTCAATCCCAATGCCGTACCCAGCCAGATCTTCGGCCAGATCAAGGCCGAAGGCACGGTCTACATTCTTGATCACAACGGCATCCTGTTTGGTGCCGGTAGCCAGGTAAATACGAATTCGTTGATTGCCAGTTCGCTGGATCTTTTCAGCAGCAGCGTTTCCACCAGCAATAGCGATTTCCTCAATGGTGGCATTGGCTCCAGCAACCTCCCCTATTTGCCAATCCTGGTCAATGGCGTTTTTACCGATGGAAAGAACCACGATGTGGTAGTGCAAGATGGCGCTTCCATCACCGGCGGCACACAAGGCTTCGTGCTGTTGGCGGCGCCGAACGTCTCCAATGCTGGCAGCATCGTGGACGATCAGGGCCAAATAATCCTCGCAGCGGGTACGCAATTCGAGAACGCCAATTCGGCGTCGACCACGCTACCGTTGGCCATCGTGGCATCAGGGACCGGTGGCGGCACTGCTACCAATACGGGCCTGTTGCAATCGCGCCGAGGCGAAGTGGAGATGGATGGCCTCAACGTCACGCAGGACGGCGTGGCGCTGGCCTCCACCAGCATCAACTATCAGGGCAGCATCGTGCTGAACGCCCAGAGTGGTGGGTATAACCAGGCCCAGGGCACTTACCTAGCGGGCGGTACCCTGACGCTCGGCCCCAACTCCGTCACCACCGTGCTTCCGGAAGAGGATGGTGCAACGACCACGTCTACCGCCGCGGCCACCACGGCTTTCAATCAGAGTGACAGTGTTCTGATCCTCAGCGGTCAAACGGTCAACTTCCAGTCCGGCTCACTGCTGGAAGCGCCCAGTGCAAATCTAAGCATCAATGCCTATGCCGCCAGTAATTACTCTGGTGATGATTTCATTAATCCGCAGGCCGGGCGCATCTATGTCGACGACGGCGCAGTCATCGACGTTTCGGGTTTGGCAAATGTCGAATTACCAATGTCGGATCTGTTGGTCACCATTCCGCTGGTAGGCCAGAACGAACTGGCCAATTCGCCCCTGCTGCGCAACAGCGTCCTTTATCACAGCCAAAACCTCACGGTAGACAGTACCCAGAGCGGTATTACGGCGAGCGGCCTTACCTGGGTCGGCAGCCCCGTCCTCAATGTTTCCGGCTATGTCGATGATGTGCCACGCACCGTCAATCAGCTGATGACCAATGGCGGCACCATCAACCTCAACGGTGCCCAGGTCATCGTACGTAGCGGCGCCGAATTGAACCTGGATGGCGGCTATGTCGCTTACCAGCCCGGCTGGATCAGCACACCCAACCTGCTGGCTTCCAACGGACAGATCTACAACATCGCCGACGCCGATCCCGATCTGACCTATGTGGGCTTCGCCGGCGAATACAGCGTTGTCGACAACCGCTGGGGCGTCACCACCAACTACAGCAATCCCTTGCTGGCGGGCAACACGCGCTGGGACAGCGGCTTCGCGGTCGGCGGCAACGGCGGCACGCTCAATATCACCACGGGCGATGCGCTGGTGCTGGACGGCCAGATCAGCGCGCAGGCGTTTGCCGGTCGCAACCAGGTGTCGCAGGGTGCCCAGCCCAGTGGCGGTACGTTAGATATCAGCGTGAGCGGCGCGCAGAACACAGATGGCGTGGTTATTGCGCCCAGCATCCTGTTGCAGCAATCGGTAGCGCCGCTCCAACAGATCGATTCCAGCTTCCAGGCCGATACGTCCTGGTCGACCGTGCTTGGCGATGAAGACCCCGCCGGCACCAACCCGTACGACCTCACGCGCTGGGTGCCCGTTTCGGCCAACCTGGTGCAGCAAGGCGGCTTCAGCGCACTCAACCTGAATAAAGCTGGCGGCGAGATTCTGGAGCAGACTGGCACGGTGCTCGGCGTGCAGCCCGGCGGTTCGATCGGGATGACGGCAAACGCCATCGACATCCTCGGTGAACTCAGTGCGCCGTCCGGCGCGATCACCCTGACAGCATCGGGCATTGATTTTCCCGATCCGGCCAGTCTTACGGGGGCGGTGCTGGCCGAAGGCATCACCGTCGGCAGTGGCGCCGTGCTGAGTACCGACGGGCTATGGGTCAATGACGCGCAGGCTGCTGCCGGCAATTACATCGGCGATCGCTACATCAACGGCGGTACCATCAGCCTTACAGTGGATCAAGCTGATGTGATTGTTGGCGCCGGCAAGGGTACCAGCGGCACTCCTACTGATGAAACGGGTTCCATCGTGCTGCAATCCGGCAGCTTGCTGGACGTCTCCAGTGGCGGCTATGTCAACAGCAATGGTCAGTTGCAGCTGACCAATGGCGTGCCGGATGGTAGTGGCGGCAGCATCAGCCTGATCGACTATGCGGATCAGGGTTCATTTACATTCAACGACTCAGGTACGAACCCACCTGTTTCCCTTGGGCGGGGCAAGCTGGTGCTGGAAGGTAGCTTGCGCGCCTACGGCTTCAGCGGTGGCGGCACGCTTACCCTGCAGGCGATCGATATCCAGATCGGCGGTAGCGCCAGCGACCTGGCGCTGAGCAATGGCTTGTACCTGTCCCCGTCTTTCTTTGCCGGCCAGGGCTTCGACAACTATGCGCTCACCTCTTTCACCGACGCGAACATCGCGCCAGGCGCGGTGGTGCAGATTAGCCGCGACAACCTGTTACCCAATATCCCCGCTCTGCTGGCCGCGCCCACCGGCACCGACATCTATGGCGAGAGTGCGCTGACCGGTAGCGCGTATGTCAGCGTCGGACAGTTGGCCCCTTATCTGCGCTATATCTCCCGCGATGCGAACGGCCCCGGTTTTTCACTGAGTGCCGGGATGTATCTGAACTACTCCGCAAACGCTGCGATAGGTCCGGAGGCAGGGCCAGAGGCGTATGCCGGTGTCACTGGCTCGCTAACGCTGGGCGCGGGTTCAAGTATTTCCGCCGATGCGGGGGCCGCCATCACGCTGGGGGGCGCGCAGTCCACCATTGTGGATGGCACCATCAACGCGCCCGGCGGCACGATCAATGTCACCAACCCCGCAGTCGACGTCGAACTTCAGAGCGTGCCCGAACTGTGGCTGGAGCCGCAGGCAGTCCTGAACGTCGCTGGCGTGTCTTTGATCGACCCGCTGGCCGCAGCCGTGCCCGGCAATAGCCTGGGTTTGGGCCTAGCCACCCGCTATGTCCCTCGCACCGGCTTGGTGTTGAATGGCGGCAGCGTCAATATCACGTCCCCTGCGGGCTATGTATTGACCGAGCAGGGCAGCCTGATCGATGTATCGGGCAGCTCCGATGTCTACGATTTGCCTGTTGCCAATGGGGCGTTCGACGGTGCCGAAACCGGCTATACACCGACGCCGGTGTGGAGCAACGCCGGCTCGATCCTGGTGGGCGCCGCAGCGGGCTTATACGCGGATGGGAGTTTGCTGGCGCAAGGGGGCAGCTCTCAGGCTGAAGGCGGTAGTCTGCAGATAGCAGGTATGAGCCCCGCTGCCTCGGAAGGCTCCTTGGTCGAGTTCGGTTTGGCCGCGAAATCCACCGCCCTTGTGTTGCAGCAATCCGGCATGCTGGTGCCCGCTTCCGGTCTGCAACCGGGCGGCAAGGTGGCGCTCAAAGCTGCTAAGGGTGTGCTGTATTTCGCACTGGATCGACTGGATGGCTCAGGTATTACCAGTCTTACGTTGGGACCTATTCCTTCGGCCAACCTCGCGATCTATCAAACCCCTGTGCCGGTCGGCTTCGCTGGCAATATCGATCTCTCGCTGGGCAAAAGCTTCGAGTTGTATACGCCTACCCTCACGGCCTTGCCCGCGGGCAGTAAGAACCTGTCCGGTGTCAGCACCACCGCCTACAACCCGGGGGACGGCACCGTACAAATCAGCGCACCTTACGTAGAAATTACCGGCGTGGGTGGCGCACCGAGCCCGGTGGCCGGTAGCGGCACCCTGAATGTCAATGCCGACTTCATCGATCTTGGTGGCTTGATCAATCTGCAGGGCTGGGCCAACGCCAACTTCACCGCGAGCGGCGATATCCGTTTCTACGCACCGGCAAACGTCCAGTATTCCGGGGCAAGCGGCACCTTGCAGTCCGGTTTGCTGTTCAGCACCGGCAACCTCACCTTCCAGGCGGCCGAGCTTTATCCGGTCACCAATTACGCCTTTGCGATCGATGCCAATCCCTCGGGCCTGAAAAATGCCCAAGGCCAAGCGCTCAGCACCACGCTGACCATCCTGGGCAACGGCGCCGCCAGCGTGCCGTTGTCGGCTGGCGGCAGCCTGCTGCTGGATGCGGACAATATCGTGCAGGACGGTGCGGTATGGGTGCCTTCCGGCGACCTGATCATCGGCGTGCCGCAGAATACCGCCGGCACGCTTGCCAGCTTTGGCATCGGCAGTAGCCCCTCCTCCTGGTATCCGCTGGTGGCCACGCAAAGCGTCATCCTGGGCGCTGGTAGCCTTACCTCGGTCTCACTGGATGGCGAAACCGTACCCTACGGCAGCACTACCGATGGCGAGGAGTGGAACTATGCCGGCAGTCCTAACAGTAGCAACACCGTTTCACCGCTGACCGCGCCGCCGTCCAAGTCCATCACCATCACCGGCAACAACGTGTCGTTGGGCAGCGGCGCCACCATCGATATCAGCGGTGGCGGTGAATTACAGGCCTCGGAATGGGTGCCCGGCACGGGCGGCACCGTCAATGTGCTGACCCAGTCCGAAACCAGCTACGCCAACAGCACCACCGGCACGCAGGTATCGCAATACGCTGACGGGCGCGCCATCTACGCCATCCTGCCCGGCTATACCGCGCCGGTCAGTGCACAGGATGCGGCCATGAACAGCGCCGCAAACGCGGGTTCGGGCCCGGCCGTGGGCGAGTCGGTCTATCTGTCAGGCATCACCGGCTTGCCTGCCGGCTATTACACCTTGTTGCCGGCCGGTTACGCGACCCTGCCTGGCGCGTATCGCGTGGTGCAGGACACCAGCTCGCAGAACGCCGTGTTGGGCCAGAACGCGGTGCTGCCCGATGGCACGCTGGCCATTACGGGGTATTTCGCTGACGCCCTGGATGGCGCGCACGAATCCACCAACACCACTTTCGACGTCCAGTCGGCCTCGGTATGGCAGCAGTATTCGCAGTACACCTTCACCAATGCGAACAGCTATTTCACCAGCCAGGCCGCCAGCAATGGCACGGTCACGCCGCAGCTGCCTGAAGATGGCGGCCATCTGATCCTCAGCGCCACCCAGCAGTTGCAACTGGGCGCTACCCTGGACGATGCACCCGCCAGTGGCGGGCGCCCCGGCATGGTGGATATCGCAGCGCAGGCGATCCAGGTGGTGGGGGCCAATTCCACATCGCTGGGCGGCAACTATCTGCAGATCTCCGCCGATCAGTTGACGGCGCTGAATGCGGGCAGCTTGTTGTTGGGCGGCACCCGCCAACTCACCAGCGATGGCTACCAGATCACCAGCGTTGCCAACAGCGTGGTGCTGTCCAACGACAGCGCCGATCCGCTGGAAGGTCAGGAGATTCTGCTGGTTACCAATGGGAATGCGGGAGCACAAGGCATCGTGCTGCAGTCGGGTAGCTATCTTGCCGCCACCGGTAGCGGCACGCCCAATACCACGCCGCTGCTGTTTGGCAGTGATGCGAACACCACCACCAATACCGCCGCTGTCAGCGGCAATGGTGCCTTGCTACGCGTCTCACAAGATGGCGTGGCGCCGGTCACCCGCTACGACACATCAGGCACCACGCTGGGCAACCTCACCATTGATGCCGGCGCCACCGTACAGGGTGGTGCGTCGCTGACGATGGATACCACGGGCGCCACCAGCGTCGATCCAAATGCGGTCTTCACCGCGCAGAACATCCTGGCCACCGCCAATCAGATCAATTTTATCGGCAGCGATGCGCCAGGCAGCGCTGGCATCGGTGGTTTGGTGATCGGCCCTGGCACCTTGAGCCTGTTCAACGATGCCAGCCAGGTCACGCTGAACAGCCGCGGCGCCATCGACTTCCTGGGCAATGTCAGCATCGACTTGCCGCAGAGCTTGAACCTCAACGCGAATGCCTATGTCAGCGACGGCGGTACCGTCAGCATCAAGGCGGACATCCTGGGTCTGGGCAATGACGCCGGCACTAGCACTGCCACGGTGACTGCGGGTACGGGCCAGCTGATTCTCACTGCGAACGAGCTGGATTTCACTGCCGGTAGCAGCGTCACCCAGGGCTTTGCCAGCGTGACCGCCAACGCCAGCCAGGGCATCACCGGCCAGGGTGATGGTGGGATGAACTTCGGTGCGGCCAATGTCAGCTTCAACACACCGGTTCTGCTGGCCGAAAGCGGAGCCAACACGACGCTCACCACCACCGGCAGCTTTGCCGTCAACAGCGCGAGCGGTACGCCACTCACCGACAACAACCTGGGCGGCACCCTGGCCCTCAGCGGTGGCTCGCTCACCGTGGGCACACAAGTGGATGCGCTGGCCGGCGCACTCACCCTCACCGCCACGAGCGGCGACCTCACCCTCACCGGCAATGCCAATGTCGATGTCGCCGGCATCAACAAGACCTTCTACGACGTCACCACCTATGCAGTAGGTGGCGATCTCACGCTGGCTTCGAGCCAGGGCTCGGTCACCGTGGACAACGGTGCCCTAGTTAATTTCGCCGGTGCGCCGCAGGGCGGTACGGCGGGCAGCCTTACCATCAACGCGAACAATCTCGCCACGCTCAATGGCACGTTTGAAGGCGGTGCAACCGATGGTTATCTGGGTGGCTATTTCACGCTGAGCAGCGGCGGTGCGCTGAATCTGGATCAACTTGCACAGCTGACGCAGAGCGCCGGTACCACCAGCGGTATTTCCATCACCAGTGGTGCGGGGAACCTGCTGCTTTCCGCCGGGCAAAGTCTGGTGGCGCAGGATGTGTACCTGACCGCCAATGGCGGTAGCGGCGCTGTCAACACGGATGCCGGCGTGGTGGACATCGAAGGCACGGTCAATGCGTCGGGCAAAGCGGCCGGTGAAATTCAGCTCTTTGGCCGCAATGGCGTCACCGTCAACGGTAGCCTGCTCGCTACCAGCAGCGTGCCGGAACAGATGGGCGGCATTGTGGAGATTGGCACGTCAGGCACGGCGACGCCCGGTCAGCTCAACACCACGTATGGCTATGAAGACGTGGACGCTGGCAATGCCGGCAGCATCGTGTTCGGGCCCAGTGCCATCGTCAATGTTGCTGGCGGCTCCGGTGGTGTGGGCGGCATGGTGAGCCTGCGCGCACCGTTGCTGGCCAATGGCGATGTGCCGATCACCTTCGCCAACAATGCCACGATTACCGGCGCCAGCAGCGTCACTATGGTGCCCTATGCGGTGTGGAGCGCGGCGGATACCGAAAACCAAGGCACGGCCAAATATTTCGATGGCCTGATCGATCCCTCTGGGTGGTATGCCAACGCAGGTACCAGCGACTCGCCGCAACTGGTCGCCGGTACGTGGTACGACGCGACAGGTAATGTACTGGCCGCGCCTACCACCGCCACCGCGCTGCAATACGATCTACAGAACGATTACTTCGTGCCGACAACGGCCAATGCCGCGCACGAAACGTTCTACGGTTACGTCAACGGCGACCCGACCCAGGGTGCTGGCACCTTGATGAGTTATGTGGAACAGCCCGGCTACACCTTTGGCAATCGCTATACGGGCATCACCAATCTGCAGATCAGCCCTGGTATCGAGCTGATCAATCCGGATGCAAACGTCAACGGCGGCGATATCTCGGTACTCACCAACTGGAATCTGGGCGCCGGCGTCACGGCATCCAATGGCACGATCCAGTTGGCCTATCGCTATGGCGCCAATCCTTCGGTGTCCGCTTCGGGCATCGCGCCCACGTTGACCGTACTGGCCCTGCATGACGTGAATGTCGATGCGAGTCTTACCGACGGCTTCTATCAGCAGAACCTGGGGGCTGATCTTACCCCGCCCGTCTACGTGCAGCCGGGTGGTGTCATCACGCAGGATTACAATAACGAGTTATCAGCCTATAACGCGTCCATCAGTTACCTCGCGAACGACTCATTTGAAGCCGCTCTCACCGGGCAACCATGGCCAATCTGGCAGGCAACGGCATCGTCGGGTCCACTTACCGAGTATTACATTGATGCAGGTGGTAACTACGATCCCTTCGTTCTGAGTACCGCTGCCGATAAATATTACGAGCCCATCCAGGCGCCGGACCCTAGTCAATCGGCTCAGTACTATGCGAATTACAATCTCTACATCACCGAGGTTGGCAAAGGCGGTAACAATACCTTTTCCTTGTTGTTCAACTACGGCGATTACGACTCTTTCCTTCCCTACAACCCCAATAATGCGCTCTCCGCCACCGCCCCCCAGCCAGCCAGCTTTACTAGCTATGCCAGCTACGTTTCGGCGTATCAAAGCTGGCTGACCACCAACTTCAATAGCAGCAATTCGGGTGTCAATGGCAATCTCCCCCTTTCACAGGCGGCGACGCCGCCCCCGTTGCTGTTGCCGCTAACGCCCACAGCGAACAATTACAGCAGCACGTATGTCGGTGAGTACGAAGCCTATATGGCCGGTTACGCCAACTATCTGTATTACGTATCGAGCGCCGGTCCACTGGGCAACGTCATCGCAGCCGCTAACGGCGGCGTCCCCAACACTCCTAACTCGCTTGGTGGATCACAATTCTTCTATGCCCCCTATGCGCCGGCGGACAGTAATCCGAACGGACTAACGCCTGTACCCGTCGCGCCGAATAACAGCCCCTCGAATATGGCCAGTCTTGGCAATCCGGCCTCGCTGGAGTCCGCCACGCTTCTGGGTGGATCAAGCAGCAGCTACCAGCTGGTCGCTGGGGCAAATTTCGCCAGCGTGAATCCGCTGTCTGTCGTCGCGAACACCCGTGCAGGCAATGTCAATCTCAATGGCAATTTTGCTGTGCAGTACACCGTCAGTGGCGCTGCGAATAACTACGTGCTGGAATTTCCCACGGTGGTGCGCACCGGCACCGGGTCCATCGACATCGTTGCGGCGGGCGATATCGATTGGCAGGATTCGGCCGCACCCGCTGCGGTCTATACCGCTGGCGCACCTGCGGCAGGCACCGCGGCAGGTACCAGCGTATCGATAGTCACTCCAGTGCCCGGCGAAGGCGCTGTACCCGACATACTGGCTACCGGCCAGGTCAACCCCGATAACGCGGGTAATGTCCTGCTCAGTGCGGGTGGCAACATCAATGGTATCGAGCAGGTCTACGACACCACCGGTACCATCACCGGCACACAGGGCGCATTGATCAGTCAGTTCTGGTGGCCGTGGATGGAGACTGGCAACAGTTTCAACGCGAACGGCAGCACCATCGCCAGCTCGATCAATTTCGCCAACTTCGATCAGGGCGTAATGAGCGCGGGTGGCAATGTCAGCGTCACAGCGGGCGGCAATATCAGCGATCTCTCGGTGTCCCTGCCCACGACTTGGTATGCCAATGCTGCTGGCACCGCCATCACGACCGTTGGGGGCGGTAATCTCAGCGTCAGCTCGGGTGGCAACATTCTCAGCGGCAGTTATTTCGTCGCGAATGGAACGGGCAGCCTTTCGGCCGGTGGCCTGATCGGTTCTGATTTCTCCTATGTCTTGCCAAGTGGTACCACGGATGCAGCGGGTCAGATTATCTCGACCAGCAGCGCCCCCACATCGGTACCCGTTTCCACCTTGCTCGCTCTCCAGGATGCGCAATGGAATGTGCAAGCCCGCGATGGCGTGAATATCGCGGACATCCTCGACCCATCCTATGCCGCGCCAGCAGGCCTCACTGCGGACGATCAAAGCTATAGCAGCAACTCGGCGGTAAACGTGGCGACCGTAACGGGCGACCTGACTCTGGGCAGCCTTACCTGGGAAACGCAAGTACTTGGCGACAGGTATGGTGAAGGCCAAAACAGCTATGGCCTTAGCATATTGCCGTCGACGCTCGACTTCTCGGCACTGAATGGCAGTATCAATATTCTGACCGCGGGGGGGTTGTATCCCTCGGCCACTGGCGATCTGAGCCTGCTTGCAGCGGATTCCATCAATCTTGCGCAGGAGAACTACGATCTTGATGGTGCTGGTACATCCGGTGTGGCTGGTTTTGGCTTGATCGACGCGACCGCTTCGGTATTGCCTTCGCCCTTACAGCCGGAGGGTTCCGATAGCACCGATTTTGCGACGCTGGCCTTGATTCACTACCTGGAGGACGAAACTTACGGCGGAACAGGTTATGAGGAAGAGCTATACCAAGCCGGACTGCATGACGCTGACGCCACCCCGGTACGCATCTACGCACTCAATGGCAGCATCATCAACGGTACAGCAGCGCCCAACGGCATCCAGATGGATGAAATGCTGATCGAGCCGGACAAGCCGGCACTGATCTACGCGGGCCAGAATATCGTCGATCTTTCGTTTATCGGCCAACAGACGCATGCGTCAGATATCACCCGGATCGCGGCGGGCGGCAGTATCTACGATACCGAATACGATCCTAGTGTGTTACCCACTCTCGCGCCTGTTGGCCTCAATTATCAGCTTGTGCCAGCTATTGAGTTGAGCGGCGTTGGCACGCTGGATGTGGAGGCGGGACGCAATATGGGGCCATTCACCAGCCAAACCGACATTCTCAACGCAAATGCAGAGGTGGCGAATACCACCATCCCGACCGGCATCGAAACCGTTGGCAATGCGCTCAATCCTTATCTGCCCCACGATGGCGCCAGCATCGACGTGCTGTTTGGTGTCGGACCGGGCATCGACATCAGCAACTTCCTCACGAAGTACCTGAGCAATCCCAATGGCGTGGACGGCTTCGGCAGCTTGCTACCAGATCTGGTCACTTTCATGGAGCAGCAGGAAGACGGTCAGGTGGTCGATACCGGTTTCGTCCAGGATCAGCTCAACGTGGTGCTGACCACGCAGCAGGCGCAGGCCGCGTTCCAGCAATTGCCCACCTATGTGCAGCAGCAATTCGTGCAACAGGAGTTCTTCAAGCTGCTGGCTGAGGTTGGTGCGGATTACAACGATCCCAGCAGCCCCTACTATCACCAGTACGCGCGCGGCTACGCTGCCATCGAAAGTCTGTTCCCTGCTTCGCTGGGTTATACCGACAATGGTGCCGGTGCCGGCGGACTCAATGGCGAAGCGCAAACGGTGGATACGGGCGATCTGGATATCCGCAGTTCCACCATTCAGACCCAGCAGGGTGGCAACGTCAGCATCCTGGGTCCGGGTGGCCAGGCTTTGATCGGCAGCGTCGATGCGCCGCCCGTGATTACCGACCAAGGTGTCGTCGTCGCCGGCCCCAACAGCATGGGCGTGCTCACCCTGGAGCAGGGCAATGTGGACATCTTCACCGATCGCAGCCTGCTGCTGGCGCAAAGCCGCATCTTTACCGAGCAGGGCGGCAACATGGTGATCTGGAGTTCCAACGGCAACATCAACGCGGGCCAGGGTGCGAAAACGGTGGCGGTGATCCCGCCGCCGACGTATCTGTGTGATTTGGACGCTTTCTGCCTGATCGATGCCAAGGGCGAAGTCACCGGCGCCGGTATCGCCACCTTGCAAACCATTCCGGGGGCAGCATCGGGCAACGTCTATCTGATCGCGCCGCGCGGTACGGTGGATGCGGGTGACGCTGGCATCCGCGTCTCCGGCAACCTGGTGGTAGCCGCCGCACAAGTGTTGAACGCCGTAAACATCCAGGTGCAGGGTAACAAGATCGGCGTACCCGTAACGGCAACGGTCAATGTGGGCGCGCTGACTTCCGCCGCCGCTGCAGCAGGCGCCGTGAGCAAAGTGGCGCAGAACATGGTGCAGCAGCAACAGAACGATGCGCTGAGCAAGCAGCCGTCGATCATTGCCGTGCAAGTACTCGGCTTCGGAGGCGACAGTAGCGGCATGATCAATGAAAACCCCAATGGCTACGATCCTGATAGTCCCGTGCAGGTTCTCGGCGCAGGGCGACTCAGCAATGCGCGCAAACAAGCGCTAACTATGGACGAACGCAAGCTGTTGGTGGAGTAGCAATACTTGGGCGTTCTTGTTGCGAAGGGTGTACATGTGGCGTGCAGTTGTGCGCACTTGTATGCGACTGCTCCGGCAGGTTGGAACGGTCGCTCTGCGCTTAAGCGAGCGCATAGAACAAGCGCTGCGTAAACCGATAAGGAAGCAATCCGGCAAATAGCTTATTCGCACCACCCGTCACGTAAGTCGGTTTGAGTCTGCGCAACCCGTGTGAGTTCAGCCAAAGACAGGCACGGCGAGGGTGCGGAACGTGACGTTTAACCCAAGCTGCAAAAAGGCAGGCAAGACCTTTGCGGAATCAACCCGCAAAGAGGGCCGGGTGTTGCCCGGATACGCGTGGAAACAATGGACTGGGACGAATCGCCGTGAACCAGAGTGCGCTTGTCGAAACACTGATCCAGCTTTCCGATTTTCGCCAATACGATAAGGCTGAATCCCTACTCACCGCCTGTACGCGCGAGCAATTGGAGCAATTGCATACGATCTCAGATCGCGCATTTAGCCGGCGCCTTACTTATTCGCTTGAAAAACAGTTGAAACGCAGCATTAATGGAACAAGTAAAGTAAAAGGCCTTCTGCTGATTAAACTGATGAAGATATTAAATGCGTGGTGTATGGAAGGGCATCGCCCGGCTATCCGCTGTGTGCTGTGTGCCATGAAAAGCGACGAACTTTTGACGCTTGCGAGCGTGCCCGAGCTGGATCGGGAGGTTTATTCCATGCTGCGGGAATTTGAGGCGGTTTATGAGCCAACACCTTGCGACTGCCCACATTGAATTTAGCGTTGCAGTGAATATTCCCACGCGTTTTGTTCGTCATTCCAGTGGGGGTTGGGGTGACGGTGAGGCGTTATGGAACATCTCGACCGATTTGGAGGGGGGCCTAATTTTGCCGAAAAATCGGGGTGAAAGCAGCCGCATGTACTGGATCATATGGCACTAACCCAGCCTACGAGCTGAGGCCACTTTACGTTTCACGGTGCCGTGATTCCAAAAATCGTGAAGTCGTCTAGTTGGCCGAGATTTTTCAAACTGCGTTGCCGTCATTCCAGCGAAGGCTTGAGTGACGAGTGGAAACGTGAGGAACAATCAAGCCATGAATCATCGTCAAGGTCGAAAGTCATTTATTTCCGTCGCAAGACGGCAAAACGCCTGCAAAAATCCCATTCGATTATAAAAATCCAAATGCCTACAAAATGTGAATTTCCATGATGAAACGATGCGCATCCGTCCTTCGTGTGCATCACATCACATTCTATTTTTATTACAGAAAATATGACTTTTAAAATTTAAAAATAATTAGACGTTGTAACCAACAACGCATATTCAACGACATTAATACTTAATGGCACCGTCATTGCGTGGGCGTAAAAAGACTCGGCCTCCAATTCCGGAGGTACAAGTGCTATGGGGAAAAACCATGAGTTACGGAATTCGTAAGCTAAGCACCCGCACCAAGCTGGTAGCCGCTGCTCTGGCGTTGGCTCTGGCCGGCGTTTCGCACGCTCAGACGTCGCCGACGCTGGTGGGTGGTGGTGCGACGTTGCCATCGATCGGTTATGTTGGCACCAATGCCGCCACGAATCTGCAGGTGTGGGGAACCTCCTCGGACAATACTTCCGATCCCATCGCTGCGACCTCGCTGTTCGGCGTGTATGAAGCTACGTCGGGCAACCCCAATGTTTCCTATTGCCTGACCGGCAGCGGCGCGGGCAAGGACATCCTCGCCAGCCCGATTAGCTTGACCGTTAACGGTCTCCTGACCGCGTTCAGTGTGCAGAACACCTGCGCGAAGAACAGTGTCGGTACCGTTCCTGGCTTCGGTGCCCCGCTGGTTGGCGAAACGAGCCTGGGTCAGCCGAACTTTGCGGGTGCGGATGCTCCGCTGGCCGAATCTGATTACGAGAACTACCAGTCCACCAATGGCACCACTGAATACCCCACAGAGTTCCCGGCTGTGGCGGGTGCGGTGGCAATTGCTTTCAACTTGCTCGACGATCAGGGTAATGCGGTGGTCGCTGCGAACTTCAGTGACACGCAGCTGTGCAACATCTTCTCCGGTACGGACAGCAACTGGGATAGCTCAGATCTGGCTAGCGCGTTCACCCTGAAGTCGGGTGACACCTTGAACAATTCTCAGCCGATCAACGTTGTGTATCGCTCGGATGGCAGCGGCACCACCTTCAGCTTCTCCAACCATCTGACGTATGCCTGCGCCGCCCTCGGAATCGGCTCTGCCTCCGCTCACTTCGTTGCGAACCAGACCTTCACCACGGTGGTTGGCTTGTACAAGTCCACTGTCCCCAGCAATTGGGTAGGTGCAAGCGGCAATCCGGCTGTGGCCACCGCTATCCAGAACACGTCCGCCAGCATTGGCTATGTGGAGACCGCCAACGCCTTGCAGACGAACCCCAGCATCAGCATTGCTGACGTGGGTGGTTTGAGCCCGACCGCGAACTTCGGTAGCAAGCTCACCATTACTGCCGCCGACCTGGCCTACAACAGTGTCATCACTGGCGCCAGTTCCACCAATGGCGAGGCTACTGTCGCTACGCTCAGCTCGCTGGGCTTGCCCGTCCCCGCCACGTCGTGCATCGCCCTGGTGAATCCGGCGGAATATGCGACGCCGGGTAACATCGTGCCGTCGGGCACCTATCCGATCGTGGCCATCTCGTACTTGCTCGGCAATGCGCAAGGCAATGGAACGGAGCAGGCCGATGTACAGGGTCTGTTGGAATCTCCGTATAGCTCCACTGTCCAAGCCAAAGTAACCACCATCGGTGGAACCACGGGTCTGCAGTTCTTGACCCTCGGCAAAGGCAGCTTCACCGCTACGCAGGTAGGCACCTGCCTCGGCGAGTAAGCTTCACGTTTGACTCTGCAGGAAGCAGAAAAGAGGGGATGCCTGTGCATTCCCTCTTTTTTTCGTGCGTCGCGGTTTACGCAGCGCCATAACGAGCACCAATTTGGATGCCACATCGATAATCAGGACGACTTGGAGACGAAAATAGTTATTTATGACGTTGAATATGAAATGTCGGTGATTCCCTTTTATTTGAAGTAATAAAAAAGACATTTTTATCGACGCCAATACTTCAAGGTACCGTCATGGCGCGAGCGCATGCTTGAGCGGTACCCACTGCGATAGGGCAATGCCCGCAAGCGTCGGTACGTGAAAGGGACCACAGCATTACCGTGGAACAGGTTGAGCGCCGGCATGCGCGCAGAAGGGGACGTTCCGCATTTCAATCATCGTCCGCGGGACGCACGACGGTTGGCAAGGGGTATCAATCCATCCGGTCAGGAGCACTGTAGAGCGTGCTCCTACAGTTCACATGCCGACGTAACGAAAGAGTTTCGTGCCGGGCGCACTGTGCCGCCCATGATCTTCTACCGAGGTATTTCATCATGACCGATCAATCGACGTTCAAGACGCGTCCGGCGGGGCGCCGCTGGTTTGCTGGCGCGGCCCGTTGCACGCTTCCGTTGCTGATGGCGTTGGTAACGCTGCCCGCCTTCGCTCACAACAACAATGCTTATGTAGCCAATTACAACGACGGCACTGTCTCCGTGGTCAACACGGTCAACAACACGGTAGCCGCCACCATCACGGTGGGAGCTGAACCCAATGGCGTCGCAGTCAGCCCCGATGGCAACAGCGTGTATGTGGCCAATTTCGGCAGCGACACGGTGTCTGTGATTGATGCAGCCACCAATGCCGTGACTGCCACGGTGACGGTGGGCGCTTCTCCCGCAGCCGTAGCCGTCAGCCCCAATGGCAATTACTTGTATGTGGCCAACTCCGACGCCAACACCGTGTCCGTGATCGCCACGGCCACCAACACCGTGTCCGCTACGGTAGCGGTGGGGCAGATTCCGTATAGCCTGGCAGTCAGCCCCAATGGCGCCAATGTGTACGTGGGTAATCTTGATTCTGAGAATGTTTCCGTCATCGCTACGGGCTCCAATACCGTGACGGCCACCGTGTCGTTGGGAGACAACCCGTATAGCGTGGCGGTCAGCCCCGATGGCGCTCATGTATATGCGACCGATTACAACGCCGGTAATGTCTCGGTGATTTCCACGTCGAGCAATACCGTGACTTCCACGATCACGGCGGGAAGCGGCGCCAACGCCATTGCGCTGCAGTTCTTTGGCGCGCTTATGTATGTGGCCAATTACAATGCCAACACCGTATCGGTGATCACCCCGTTCGACGGCAAGCTGGTCGAAACGGTAACGGTGGGTACCGAACCTGACGCGCTCGCGGTTGCTTGCGGCAATGTGTTTGTGGCCAACAGCGGTTCCAACACGGTTTCTGTGATCAATCCGTTCGGTGGCGCCTTGGCGACCATAAACGTCGGTAACGATCCGGTTGCCGTCGCGACCCAGCCGACCAATTGGTAAGCCTGGGTAGTCCAACTCTGGCAGGACCGGAGACGCCCTGTTCAACGGGGAAGCAAAGCAAACGGCCATCTCATGTGAGATGGCCGTTTTTTATGGATTAGAAATAATGCCCAGCGCTTTCTATGTCACCTGATCATTTGGAAATCAGCAGCAACAGCGACTGAGCGCACTGGCTGTAGGTAGCACCGCTTCCGCCGATCAATGTTTCGTTTCCTGGCGTCACCCAGGTATTGGCGCCGTCGTTCCAGTTGCAGGTATCGGTGACGCGATACCAGTTGGTGCCAGTGGGTGGTGGTGGCAGGGTGAAGGTGACGCTGGCGGACCAGCCGTTGTAGGCGATGTAGATGGAGTTGTTGTCGCTGAAGGACGAGCCGTTGATGGTGTAGGCGATGGCGTAGTTGCTGGTATCGTTCCAGTAGCTGGTTGTCGCTTCCACACCGCTGGGTTCCCACCATTCAACTTGACTGCTGGTGTACCAGCTCGCTGGGCGCAATGAGGGATGTGCAAGGCGGAAGGCGATGGCACGTTGCGCGAAGTTGTAGAAGTTGGATTGATCGGTTGTCCACGAGTAATTGAGCCAGTTGGCGGTGGAGTCGACGTTGTAAGGGTTGTTGTTGCAGTTCAGTGAGCGCAGGTATTCGTCGCCGCCGGCCATGATCGGCGTGCCGGCCGAGAGCATGGTGAAGGCGAGGCCGGTGCGTGCGGCGCGACGTTGATCTTCCGCCGCGCCACCCTGGTTCCAGCTGTAATTGGTGGTGCTGCCGCCGGTCGATGGGCCATAAGGCCAAGCCTGGCTGTTGTTCGGGTTGTCGCAGTAGTACACGTCGAACAGCGTAAAGCCGTCGTGGATATCCATGTAGTTGGTGGAGTTCCACGGATTGCGGCCGTTGGCCTGGAAGATGTTGGAGGAGCCGGTGAAGTCCTGTGCATCCTGGCCGATCGAGATGGTCATGTTGCCGAGTTCGTTCTGCGCCTGACGCAGTGTGGCTTCAAACGCGCCATTCCATTCCGACCAACCCACCGGGAACTGTCCCTGATCATCACCGCCGCTGGCGCTCCACGGTTCGGCAAACAGATCAACGCCGCTGCCGCCGCTGGCCGGACGAACGGTGAGATTGTCCAGGATCTGGTTGATGGCGACATTGGAATCGGCGGCATCGAAGTTGAAACCACCATTCGGACAGTTGGGCGCGGCGGATTCGTAAGACTGGTTGAGGCAGTTGTTACCCAAGATCGGCGCTTCGTCGAAGCGGAAGCCATCGACGCCCATCGTGTTGCTCCAGTACGCGAGCGAGTCGATGATCATCTGCCGCGCGACGGGGTTATACGTGTTGACGTTACCGCCGGTTCCCGTGTCGTCGTAGAAATACTGGTTGCCGGTGGTGAGTTCGTAATACGTTGCATTGTCCAGGCCACGCCAGGAGAACATGGTGGCGGTTGTCGGATCAGTGCTGCTCCACGTGCCACCTTCAGCGGTGTGGTTGTAGACCACGTCCATGTACACCTTGATGCCGGCGTTGTGAAACGCCTGCACCATTGCCTGGAATTCCGCGGTCGGACCACCGGCTGCTTTGTTATAGGCGTAGCGGCGATCAGGCGCGAAGTAATCTTCCGTCATGTAGCCCCAGTAATTCTGATCTTGCGTCGAATCGGCGATGACGTCGTTTTCGTCGTTCTGCGTTTCCTGCATCGGCAGGAACTCGACCGCGGTAACGCCGAGGCTGGCCAGATAACTCGCCTTGAGGCCTGCACCGTAATAAGTGCCCTGATACTGAGTGGGGGTGTTCGGATCCTGCTTGGTGAGGCCGCGCACGTTCACTTCGTAGATCACGTCGTCTTTCTGCGCGCGAGTCGGTTTGGTACCGGTGCTCTGCGTGCTGGGTGCAAGCACGATGCCCTTGGGTGCGTAGGTGCCGCTGTCGATCAGGCGATAGGCGACGCCAAAACTGGCATCGACAGTGGCGCCGGTCGCAAAGATATCGGCATTCTGGTTATTGGCGTTGAGCGGATCTTGGCTGATTTCCTCCGCGTAGGGATCGAGCATCAGCTTGTTCGGATTGAAGCGGTTGCCGTTGCTGTCAACGTCGGAGACGAAGCCCGTGGACGAACCTTTCGTCCAGCTTGAACTGTACGTCCAGTTCGGACCCCAGGCGCGATAACCGTAATACACCGCACCGGTAATGCCGGCTGATTGAATCGATGAAACCGGCACCACCACTTGCCACACGCCGCTGCCGACGTTGGTCAATGGATAGGTCGCTGATTCCTGCGCACCATAACCAGCGCTGTAGAGATACAGCACCATAGTCGTGGCGTTGGCGGAATAGACGCGGAAGGTGATCTGTGTCTGCTGCGAGTTGTAGCTGGCGCCAAGGCTTGAGGGGTTGATCGCGGCGTAAGCGGGCTTTAGCGGCGCTGTGGCGAGGCTGGCGAAAACCAGCAGAGCGGCGAGAAATTTAAGACACTTCATTCGGGCATGCCTCCTTCATCCTGCTTCGTGAACGAACAGGTGCTATGGATGTGCTTCGCGTTGATTCCCTGAAGTGCATGCAGGCGTGACTGCCTGCAGCCGCAGCTGTGTCGTAGGCCGAATCGATCTCCCCATCGATTGCGTGTGATGCACGCGTTATTGGCGATGCGTCAGCTGGTGCGAGGCATAGTAGAAAGCATCGCGGTGCAGCAACCAGCGTATGCATACGTATTCATTGAAAGAAAATCAGAGCTCTTCACGCGGAAAACACACGGTGAAGATCGAATGCCACGATGCACAGGTCCGTCCGCCTGCTGGCGGGTCGGCAACGCATAAAAAAACGCCGCGCTGAGGGTCGCGGCGTTTTTCGAGGTGACGTTGAAGTTACCGGTTTCTCACCACGGTGCTGTGACCATGGATGTGAGCAGCGGTTCGCCCAGATACGCGTTGGATTTCGTCGTGTGCGTATCTGCTGTGGCCACTGCTTCCTGATGCTGTGATGGCATCCAGTTCGGTGAACGCAGCACAGTCAGTGCAACCATCAGGTCGCCGCGAAGTTCTGGCATGGCGCCACGTGCGACACCGCGAAGTGAGAGATTGGACGAGTGCGCCTTGATGCATGCGTACTCGGAAATGATTCTGTTGTGATCTCTTACCAGCAGTGCGGCAAAGGCTTTGTCGAAGGCGGCGCCATTCAGCGATTGCAGCGAAGCCATCGCTTCATCGTTGTTGGCGGCGGGTTTGGCGGTGCTGACGGCGCTGCGTCCCAGCAACGGGACCAATCGTCTATCAAGCGCCTGGCGTTCCTGAATCACGGTGTTCGCCAGATCGAGCACCTGCTGGTTTTGCGATTTTTGCAGGGCCAGGCTGGCCATGGCGATCTGCGCGGCGTCATCGGACATGGCCTGGGTCAGAAAAGCCTGCTCTTGGGGATCCAGTGGCTGGTTATCGGCGGCGCGGTTCAATCCCGGCGCGAGTGCCAGCAACGTGACCACCAATGATGCCAAGCCGAACGAGTTAGCCGTACGCATAACCATTCCAACCTATTGCCTGAGCAGTTACTGCCCCCTTGGTTCCCAATGTGGACTGTGAGAAGTTCAAAGATTGTTTAGAAATTGTCACGTGCGCATAGGGCCGCGCAAATCAGCCTCGCCGCCTTCAGCAAGTTGAGCGTGAGGTGTACGACCACCGCAGCGCCGTTCATCTAACGCTGGCGTTTGCGCGTGAGCAGTCGCCACACCAGGAATTCGATCAGGATCACCAGCAGGCATGTCACGGGTGGCCACCACAGGTAGGCACCGCGCAGCAGCGCTATGGAGGTGACCAGCACCAGGACGACTGTCAGCAGCAACAACAGCCCGCTACGCCGGATGCCCGGCAGGCCGTACAGCAGCAACGGCAGCGTCAGCATGGCTGCTGCCAGCAGGAGCTGCGCAAGAAAATTCATGGGCGTGACCAGATAGCCGCGCTCCAGCGACTCCAGCACGTTGGCTTGGTACTCCACGCCGGGCATGGCCGATTCCGGGGTCTGCAGGATGTCGCCCAGCCCTTCGGCCGTCGCGCCGATGAGCACCCAGTGGTTCCGGAGCATGTCGGCAGGGATGGTGCCGTTAAGCACATCCACCGCTGAAAAGCTCCCGAAGGCACCAACAGGGCCGGCGTAACGCAGCAGCACATAGTTGTCGCGCATCCACAGGTACGGCGACGCATCGTTGATGGCCGGATCGCGCAAACCCGGCAGCAAAGACAACGGAGACTTGCCAAGCTGAATCAGCGCCAGTGCCAGCGAAGGCCAGTAGGGACTGCCCAATCCCGCCTTGAGGTAGGCGCCGCGCACGCGCTCGTCGGCATCCTTGGCCACGTCCACTTGCCCAAGCGCCGCGACGTTCTGGGCGATGGCCGTCACCGGCAGGGTTTCCTGCAACGGGCCGCCGAGGTTCACAGCCTCCGCAAACACCGGCAATACGACCTTGCCGTTGCGATGAATGGCGGCGGCGACCTGCTGATCGTCGCGCGGATCATTAGCGGGCGTGGACAAGGTGATATCCATGCCGATGCCACGCACGCCGTCGGCCGTGAGGCGATCGATCAGCTGCGCATACACCGTACGTGGCCAGGGGAAGCGTCCGATCGTATCCAGGCTTTTCGGATCGATCGCCACGATCACCACATTGTTGTCAGGCGTATAGCCCCAGAAGCGCGCATTCAGATCGTAGAGCGCGTTATCCAGCGGGGTGGTGACGCCACTGACGATCAGCAGCACCAGCAAACCCACGCCGGCCATCCAGACCATGCCGCGTGCCAGCCATGCGAGGGTGCTGGCTGGCATCAGCGCCTCACCTGCTTGTAGCCGCTGAATCGAAGTACATGTTTTGCCGTCGTTCCCGCGAAAGCGGGAATCCATTTATTTGCGTTATCGATGTGCAGCATGGATTCCCGCTTTCGCAGGAATGACGGCAAGGCGAGATGGCATTTCGCCTTAATCGTAGGGCTAGGATGATCGGCGCTTAGGCTTTGAACGTAGCTCATGCCTTCGTTATAGCAGCAACCACAACACCAACCCGCCACCACCGGCCACTGCCGCCACGCGGCACAACATGCAACCCAGCCGGATCTTCTGCGTTGCACCCCACGGTCCGGCATAGCCATCGGTATCGATGGTCTGCACGCGCACGTACCAGGTGCCGGAACCGGGCTTTTTGATCTCAAGCACGGGCTGATCCAGCGTCTGGTCGATCTGCGGATGGGCGAAGTCGGGTTTGCGGTCGAGCTGGATGTGGTAGTGCTGGCCGGACGCACCTGCCGGCCAGCCGAAGCTCACCTGGCTATGTGAGGACTTCGGCTTGCCCACTTCCGGTGCGGGCGGTTGCGGTACCAGGTCGAAGGGCATCGGGTCGGTGAAGGGTCCGACCTTGCCGTTCTTGTCGCGGCTGGCGATGCGCCAGTAATAGCGACCGTAGGCCAGGGTGTTGGGCGCGCGCGCGCTGTCGCCAGTGAGCTTTGGATCGCTGGCCAGCAACTGGGTGAATTGCGCATCGCTGGCGAGTTGCCAGACATACGAAGCGGCCTCCAGGCTTTCGGTCCAGCGGAAACGCGGGCGCGTATCGCGCGCCTTGCCGCCGGGAAGAGGTTCCATCACCAGCGGCGGTTGCGGGTGACCGCTGATATGCAGCGTGCATACGCTGTCTTCGCCTTCCAGGCGGTTGCTGTCGACGCCGTGCACGCGCACGGCGTAATCGCCATCGGGCACATCGGGCAGGCTGAGTTGCGGCGAGCTGGTGACGTGATCGAGCAGCAAGGTTTCGAAGCGATCATTGGCCGCCATCTGCACGCGATAGCTTTTCGCGCCATCGAGTGCGGTCCAGGCGAAGACATAGGGAATCTGGCTGACCGGCTGGACAGGGCAGTGCAACGATGGCGGAGCAAGCAGGGTTTGCGCTTGCGTGGGTTTGGAACCGTCGGTGACAGCAACGCCTTCGCCCTTGGGTACAAGCACGTGTGCATGATCGCCGGCCACGTCGACGCGGCCGGTCAGCACTTCCGTCTGCGTATGATCATCATCGGCGGCCACACGGAAATGCGTGCCGCGCACGCTGGAAATGGTGCCTGGCGTTTCCACGCTGAAATGCGCAGCCACGCCGGTCATCGGCGTCACGGCGCTCGACACACGGCCGTGCTGCAAGCGCAGGCGAGTGTCGACCATGCCGGTGCGGCCGTAGGCGCTCATCTGATCCAGATCGAGTGCGCTGTTTTCCTGCATCAGCACGCGCGAGCCGTCGGCAAATTGCAGGGTGAGGCTGGTGTTGGCGTCGGTGGTCAGATGCGTGCCGTAGCCGAGCGTCATGCCGGGCGCGACATTTTCCTGCTGGGCCTGGCCGGGCAGTTGCACATGCGCGCTGCCCATCACCGCCACCACTTCCGCATTCGCCGGTTGTACGCGCAACCACGCGATCGGCACGCGCAGCGTCATGCCGGGCGGAAGATGCAGCGGATCAGTGACCTTGTTGTAGTCCTGCAGTTTTTGCCACGGCACATCAGGCCGCAGGTAGCGTCCAGAAAGATCCCAGATATTGTCTTGCGGACGAACGCGGTAAACCCAGTCGGCCGCGGAACTGATCGGCACGGTCAACAAGGCGAGGAAGATGAAGGCAAGCTGCCGTAGCAGCCTGTTCCGGGTGGGATGCATCGAAAGAACCCCCTGAATCCCTGTGCGGCACGGCCTGCCGCACCAACGAAACGCCCCCGACGTCACGGATCGGCACGAAGAGGACAACCTTGGTCCGGGGGTTGTCGGCCAGCGCCGAGTACTCGGAGACCATTGTGGTCCAGCCGGCTGGGGATGCCAAGGCGCGGGTGACCATACATTTAAGTATGTTAAGTGCGATCCGCGTTGCCGACCAGATCCGAGATCAAGCCGCGCAAATCCCCGAGGTAGGTGGGCAGCTGCTGCAAAGCATGTCCGGCGTTCTCGCCACCCAGCGCTTCCATCAGGGTGCGGCCTGTGCTGATCACGCGTCCATTGGTGAACAACTGCAAGGCGCCGAGCGTGCGGTGCAGGGTGCGTTGGGCGGTTTGGCTGTCGCCATCGGCCAGAGCCTGTTCGAGTTGCGCCAGATCAGCAGCACTGGTGCGCATCAGTACCTGCAGCATTTCCTGGCGCAGGTCTTCCATGCCGGGTTCAGAGAAGGGATCAGGGGACGTGTCCTGAGGCGTGATGACGGTATCCGGCGTCTGCGGCATCCAGGCGCGCACCTTATCTTCCAGCTGGCGCAACTGCAGCGGTTTGCTGAGGTAATCGTCCATGCCTGCATCGAGGCAACGCTCGATCTCGCCATCCAGCGCGTTGGCGGTCATGGCGATGATCGGCAAGCGCGACCCCAACTTTGCGTCAGCCTCGTGTTTGCGCCATGCGGTGGCCAATTCGTAGCCGTTCATCAGCGGCATCTGGCAATCGGTCATCAGCATCACGTAACGGTTGCGGTTTAGCGCATCGAGCGCGGCGCGGCCGTCGCCGACGATGTCGCAAGCGCAGCCGAGCAAGCTGAGCTGACGCCGCACCAGCGATTGGCTGATCGGGTGATCTTCCGCCACCAGAATGCGGCCGCTCATCGGCAGCGGCAGGTTGGCAGGCACCGGCGAAGGCGCGCTGCGTTCATGGGAGGGCGGTGCCAACGGCTTGAGCGCCAGGCTGCACACGCGTGCCACGGTCTGCCATTTCAATGGATTGGCGTTGAGCCAGATGTGCTCGTCATCCTGATAACCACTGACGCGGGTGGCGTTGCTGTCGACCAGAATGGCCTGCGCAGCGATCGATCCTGCGCTTTCCTGATCGGCCGCATCGATAAACAGCAGATTGGCGGCGATGCCGGTGCGCATCGGCTGCGATGGTGGAATCTGTTCGACGGTAAGGCCCAGCGCCGTCAGATGCGCGGCAAGCGCGTTGGCGATGCTGACCGACGCCAGTCGCACGATGGCGTGCCGGCCGGGCAGTTCGGCTGGCCGGTCGGCGTCACGCTGGGCGATCGCCAAACGTAGCTCCACCGTCACCTTGGTGCCTTCGCCAAGACGGCTGCTGAGCGTGATGCTGCCATCCATCAATTGCACCAGATGCCGGCAGATCGCCAGACCCAGTCCGGTGCCGCCGTAGCGGCGGGTGGTCCAGGATTCGGCTTGCGAGAAGGGCGTGAACAGGTTGGCCTGCTTGTCGGCGGCGATGCCGATGCCGGTGTCGGTGACACTGATGCGAAGGCGCTGGGCCTGGCCGTCGTCGCCGAGCACACGCAAGCTCACCGCGATGCTACCGTGTTCGGTGAACTTGCTGGCGTTGTTGAGCAGGTTCAGCAGAATCTGCCGGATTCGCACGCTGTCGCCCAGCAGCTTGCCGGCCAGCGTCGCATCCGCGCCGACTTCGACTGCCAGGCCTTTTTTATGGATCGGACCGGTCATCATGCCGGCCACGTTGTCGATCAGTGTGCGCAGATCGAACGGCGCATCGTCCAGGCGCAGGTTGCCGGCTTCCAGCTTGGAGAAGTCCAGCACGTCGTTGAGCACCTGCATCAGCACGCCGGCGGAGTCTTCCACGGCGTGCACCAGTTCGTGTTGTTCTTCGTCGAGCGGAGTGCGGCCCAGCAGTTCCAGCATGCCGATCACGCCATTCATCGGCGTGCGGATTTCGTGACTCATGGTGGCCAGGAAGTCCGCCTTGGCCTTCGAAGCGCGTTCGGCTGCATCGCGAGCGGCGAGCAGCACTTCGTTGTGCGCGTTGATGCTGGTGGTATCAATGAAATAGCCGATCCACTCGATGCCGCGATCGGGTTGCCGACGCGTGCCCATCACCAGATGAATCCAGCGCAGCCCTTCGGCGCCATACGCGCGGAAATCCAAGGTGGCAGTGCCGCGGTGGCGTGTCGCCCGCTGCAACACGCGGCGTACTGCCGGCGCATCTTCGGGGTGGATGCGGTCGTGGAAAGGCCAGTCGCGTACGACGTCGCCGTTTTCCACCAGATCGGCTTGTTCAAGCCCAAACAGCGCCGCCAGATTGCCGGCGATAAAGGCCAGCCGTTGCAGGCGGTCGTTGCCCCGACGCACGGCGAACACCACCACGGGAATGCGTTGGGTGATGTCGCGCAGGCTTTGTTCGGTGGCACGGGCGCTCAGTTCGATCTGGCGGTATTCGGTGATGTCCAGCAGCACACCCACGGAGCCGTTCACCGTGCCATCGGCGGCGTGGGTGGGTGACTCAAGGAACATGCCGGTGCGTTGGCGGCCGTCACTGCTGAGGTAATCGAGTTCGCAGCGCTGCACCTTGTCTTCACGCACAGCATCGAGCCCCAACTGGTGCAGGCGCTGCGTGACGGGTGTGCCATCGGCCAGCGGCAGCCAGCGGTGTTCGCCGACGCCAAGACTGGTCTGTCCTACCGCTTGCGCCGGATCGATGCCCAACCGGCGCAAGCTGGCGCTGTTGAGTCCCCGGTAATGGCCGGCCGCGTCCTTGATCAGGATGGGAAACGGGATCGCATCGAGCTGCGCTTGCACCACGTCTGCCTGCTGCTGCAGGGCCTGATCGGCATCCATCAGCTTTTGCCGTTGCAGGAAAGCCATGCGCAGCACGGCCAGCGCCAGCAGCGCGGTCAGGCTGAGCAGGCCCGCCAGCACCACCACGGCAATGGAAATCGGGCTGGCGTCGAACCAGCCGGTTCCCGTACTGCTGATAAAAGAGGCAAGGGTCACGACAAGGGTTCGGTCTGGGAGTTGGATCCGCGCCAGGGCGCAGCCCGGCCATCATGCCTGTTTGCTGCGTAAGATCAATCGATAGGCCCGGCGCGGGTTATTCATGCGCTTTAGGTAGAATCCTATCCCGAGCGGTTCGGTTCTTGCCGCCGGCTAGAGAGTCTTTGCGAATCAGGCTATGTCCCCGAATGGCGAGATAACCCGGATCGTCATCGCCGATGACCATCCCGTCGTAATGCTGGGCATCCGTGCCTTGCTGAGAGGTCTCAGCAATCTGGATGTGGTGGCTGAGGCGAACAGTGGCGGCGAGCTGCTGAGCCTGCTTGCGAACGAGCCATGCGATCTGCTCATTACCGATTTCTCGATGCCCTTCGAGGATGGCACGGGCGACGGCTTGCCGCTGCTGCGCCGTTTGCGCCGCGACCATCCCAAGCTACCCATCATCGTGCTGACCATGATGCAGAACCCGGCACTGACGCGAGGCATGCTGGCGGCGGGCGTGACCGGCCTGGTCGGCAAGATGGCGATGACCAAGGAGCTGCTGCTGGCCATCGGCGCGGTCCTCAATGGGCGCACCTACATCTGTGAGGCGATGCGCGAGCACGTCAGCGACTGGACCATTCCCCACGCGGTGGAAGGCTCCGATCCGGCGGTGCTGTCTCAGCGTGAGGCCGAAGTGGTGCGCCTGTATGCACAGGGATTGACGGTGACGCAGATCGCCGAGCAATTGCACCGTAGCGTCAAGACCGTCAGCCAGCAGAAGAACGACGCCATGCGCAAGCTGGGCGTGACGTCCAATACGCAGTTGTTCGAGTACGCCCGGGCGTACGGCTTGCTCTAGGCGAGGCGACGGGTTCTTGCGCGTTCGCTAGAAGCTCGGGTTTGACGTACGCAATGCCCCACGATGCCCCCGGCCATGGAAGCTTTCCAGCAAGCTTAAAGCTTGCCATGCGTTGCACTTTAGGAATCCTCCGATACAGCCCGGCACGCCAGAAAAGCATCCTGCATACCCATAAGGCAACGCTTATGCGGATAGCGGCAACGCCCTTCGCGATATGCGTTCAAGCTTTCCCGCGCGTCTACGGAAAGATGCGTGTCAGCGAGCTTACGTTGGCGACAGGTATGCACTACCCCCTGTGAGTAATGCCTGTCGGGATTCATGTTGCGGTGACGGAAAGGGGGAAAGCGGGGCAGTGTCAGGATGTTGCATGTGACAACACAGGGATCGTAGCCGGACGAAGCCATGCCTTCGCATCGGATGTCGTAGCAAAGGAAGCCATGTCGCCTTGGCGCCCGGCCGGTACAGGTATCCCCTGTCAACCGGTCGAACCCCGCTCGAAGACAGGATCCAGGCATCGGTTGTACACGTGGACTATCTCCGCGCATGGCGTTCGTCGCAGGGCCAATGGCCCACGCCTCGATCATGCAGAAGGTCACCAGGCGGCCAGCCTTGTCACGGATCGTGGCGATTCGCGCGTCGAACCGCTGCCTGCTGGATTGAGCTAACCGCAGTGGCGACCCGTCGCAGAGGCAACGATCGGGCGCTTCAGCGAAGGCTTCGGTAATTCCGGTTGCCGGGCCCGTTCCGTGACGAGGTATCCGCGATGTTTCTGGACATGAATGGAGAAGCGCTCGACCGCCTGCATGCGGTGATTCACGAGCATCCGCAATGGCAGTGGGAGATCGACCGGCGCTACCGCTTTACCAAGGTTGCCGCTGGCGTGCTGTCGTTGCTGGGGCGTGATCACGACACCGTGGTCGGTCAGCAGATCTACGACTTCATGGCGCCGAAAGAAGCCGCCCGTGTCGCGCGCTTCTTCCGCAATCGCCCCGCCACGCCGTTCGCTTGCGTCATTTCGCATCATCTGCGTGCGGATGGCCGCACCGTCGCGATCGAATCTGACGCCGTTCCCTTGAAGGACGAATCCGGTGAACTGCGCGGCTATCGCGGTATTGCGCAAGGCGTCATGGATATCGACCTGACCCAGAGCGAAAGCGTGTATCGCATGATGGCCATCTACAACACGGCGCCAAGCGCGCTCTGCCTGATCGGCCGCGATGGACGTTATCTTGCCGCTAACGCTGCCTACGCCACCATTCATGCGCTGGAGCCGGACGAACTGGTAGGCCGCAAGGTGGACGAACTGCTGCCCGGCGAAGGCGAGCGTGTGCGCCAGAGCCTGAAGCTGCTCGACGCAGGCCAGGACGTGCCCGCGCACGAAATCGCCCATGGCGACAGGTTCTATCAGGTGCTGGCCAATCCAGTGCACAACTTGATGGGTCATGTTATCGGTATCACTACCGCATGGATGGATATCACCGATCGCAAACAGGCGGAACAGAAGCTTGAAGAAACCAATCGCAAGTTGGAGCAATATGCACGCCATGATCACCTGACCGGCCTGGCCAACCGGCGCCATATCGACGAAGTGCTGACCGAAGAAGTGCATCGCGCGATGCGCGCGGAACACGCGTTGTCAGTGCTGATGTTCGATGTGGATGTGTTCAAGAAGTACAACGATCACTACGGTCATCTGCGCGGTGACCAATGTCTGCGTGCGGTGGCGGTGGCGTTGCGAAAAGCGCTGCATCGCCATGGCGATCTGGTAGGCCGCTACGGTGGCGAAGAGTTTGTCGCGATCTTGCCGGGCACCGATGCGATCGGCGCGCTGAAGGTGGCGGGCGCCATCATCCACGCCATCAACGCGCTCAACATTCCACATGCAAAGAGCAAGTACGGCAGGATCACTCTGAGCATCGGTGCCTCGACCCTGGAGAATGTGCCACATATGCAAGGCGTGGAAGAGCATTGCGATGCCCTGCTGCAGGCTGCCGATCGTGCGCTCTACACGGCCAAATTGTCCGGTCGAAACGCGGTCTACGGTATGACCACCGGAGAGCTTGCCAATGCATGGCATGACGTGGTGGATTGAATACTTCGGTGCCCGCATGGTGTCCGCATGATGCAGCGCCAGGTCACACATGCCGCAGGATCGTTTGCCGCTTGCGCCACATGCAACAAAGAACCGCACCACTACACCGCACATGGCAGTACGCGCCATGAAGACCCGGTGTTCTCCGCCATGCGCGAACGGCATCAGTTGGAATGCGTCTGCGAACGGCGCACGGGCTGGTGCAGCACCCTGGCCGAGGCCGTGCGTCTGTGGGAGGAGCTTGGCGAAACCCTGCCGCCAGTCACATCCATAGAAACCGGCGGCAACGTGCATCCGATTCGCACGCACCGTACCGCCGATACCGTATCTCATACCCTGGAGCGTCGCCCCGACGAGGCACAGACCAGCCACGCCGAACATGGCGATGGTTATGGGGCCGATGTGATGCTCGACGGCTGATACACGCGCTCGGTGTGACCTGCCAGTTCATCAGGCCAGAAATACACCTCTCGCAGATTGCCGGTGGTATAGCGTTCGGCTTCATCGTTGAAGTGAGCTGAATCCGGATGGCCGCTTTCACCGCCGGCGGTGATGGCGCGTGCATGCACTTTGTCACCAAACTCGACCACCGCAACGAAACTGTTGCCGCTGGTGCCGTAGTAACGTTTGGTGCCAGGCCAGCGATGTGCACCGAAGGAAGCGAGCGAACCCCAGCGCGAGGAGGTAAACGGCACCGGTATGCTTGGCTTGGCATCGTTGAACGGTTGCACGATATCGCCGGTGAGGCGCTGGTAGCGATTCACTTCACCCCACGGAATGCCCCAGCTGCCAAAGTCGGCCTGCAATCGATCGCTTGCTTCCAGCAAGGCTTGCAGGCGCGCATTCGCGCCCCCGGTTTTCGCCATGCGATCGTAGACGGAAAGACCTTCGGCGTTATCGGCCTTGTCCATCTTGTCCCACAGGGTATCGCCCCAGAACACGGCCAACGTCGTAGGCATCGAGGTGATGCCCCAGCGATAGTTCCAACCGCGCAACAGCGCGATGGGTCCGGCTAGTTGGCGTTTGAGCGGATCGTTCGCGGGGAGCGCGTCGTAATCCTGGATCAAAATTGGGATCTGCCGTGCGAATTCCGGCAGATAGGAATCAAACGCGAGCGAGATGAGCGATGCCAGTGTCATGTTCTGCGCATTCGTCAGCAGCATCGTGGCGTGTACGCCGCGTGGATTCTCGCCGACGGTGTCCATGTAGCGCGGGTAATCCTCGCGTCTGGGGCTGTACGGACCGGCGGCGGAATACGGCCAATCGTTGGTGTTCATGATCCAGCCGTTAGTCGGATTCAACAGGTGCGGCAACTCGTTCAACGCGTGCAGACCTTGCCAATCCGTCGCCGGATCGCTCCCATCGACCGGCTTGGTGTAATCGAAGCGGTTGTCACGGCGGGGCATGAATTGCGGATGCAGATACGCGATCTCACCTTTGTCGTCGGCGAAGATCGTGTTGTTTGACGAGTTGGCTTTCAGCTCGGCCACTTTCATGTAGCTGGCGTAATCGCTGGCCTTGGTGCGCAGCCAGCTTTGCTCAAGCGCCAGCATCGGCTTGTTCATCAGCGCGATGGCGATCCATTTGCCATCCTCGGTGCGCACGATCGGGCCGTGATGCGTGGCGTAAACCGTGAATGTACGTGTTGCCATCGCGCCGTTGGGTTTGCGATAGGGCACGGTGATCTGACGTACGGAAACCGGGCGCAGCTGATTGCCGTAGCGGTAGAACAACTTGCCGTCCTGATGCACGATCGTTTCAGCAAACTCGTCCACGTTGTCCGCGGTGGTCGACGTGTGCATCCAGCCGATATGGCGATTGAAGCCCTGATAGATAAAGAACTGCCCCCAGGTCACCGCGCCATACGCATCGAGTCCCTCGTCGCTGCTCATTTGCAACTCGGAGCGGAAATAGAACGAGGTGTGCGGATTGATCAGCAACAGCGCATGGCCATCCACGGTGAGCTTCGGCGCGATCGCGATGCCATTGGAACCGCTCGGCTCCACCCAGCTTGAAGGCAGGTCCAGGCTTGCGACCGTCGGTTTGCCAGTGCCGTAAAACGCTTGCAACGGATCCAGCTTCACACGCTCGATATCGCCGCCGATGCTGCCCTCGCTGAAACTCAAGGCCATCCACGGTTCGAAATGCGTGATCACGCGCGGATGTACGTCCGGATGCGTGGCAAGGTAATCGTTGAGGCCATCGGCCCAGGCATTCATCAACGACTTCAGCCAGTCCGGGCTGCTGGCGTAGTCACGCTGCAAGTCATTGGGATCGATGAATAGCTTCATGCGCAGATCGCGCCAGATGGCCGATTCGCCTTCGGCTTCCGCCAGCCGACCCATGGCGTTGAGGTAGTTGGTTTCGACGCGATTGAAATCGTCTTCCGCTTGCGCATAGGCCATGCCGAACACGGCGTCAGCATCGGTCTTGCCATGCACGTGGGCGATGCCCCAGTCATCGCGGGTGATGGTGACGGCCTGCGACTCGCGGTGCCACCGCGCTTGTTCCGCGCTGTTTGCATGTGCTGTTGCGGCGAGGCTTATCGCAAGTAATGCGGTCAGTAGCAAACGCTCTCTGCGCTTTTGTGGTTGCCGCCGATCATCGTTGGTAAGACGTGAACCGAAAAAGGAAGAGAGCATCATCTCGTTACCTGGCCGATGGAGATCGGCGCATGGTAGCGAATGGATGCATCGGCTGTCCGCGCCAACGAACAGGCCCGGCAGATGCCGGGCCTGCTTACGTCGTGTCGTTGCTACGTTGAGCGTTACTGCGCCAAGTTCGAGATCAAGGCGGCCTGCGGGCTGCCCCAGCCCGTCACCAGGTCATAACCCTTCACGGCCGAATACTTCTCGTTCTTGCCACTGGTGATGTCGTGGAAGGTGCTCGAGTAGGTCGTGCCTTCAGGTGCGTTGTTGGCATAGATCGTCGGGTTCAAGAAGCCTACATACGCGGTACTTCCGTTGCTGGCGATCTGCTGGTTGGCCAGCGCGATAAAGCCCGCCCACATCGGCGCCGCAAAGCTGGTGCCGCCGTATTCATTGGCTTGGCAGCTACCCATGGCGCAGGTGTAGAAAGTGAAGTTCGCATTGGCCGAGACGTCCGGACCATTGCGATACGTCGTCGAGCCCTTATTGGTGGAGGTGATCACGCCGGAGATCTGTTGCCATGTGGGAATGGCGATGTCGTTCGGCGAGATGCCGCCCGACGAATCGCTCCACGCGGTTTCCGACTTCCACGCACCCGCGGCGCTGGCGGTCGTCAGGTCGGTGCCACCCACGCTGATGATATGCGCGTCATCAGCCGGCCACGACTCCGCATTGCCACTCTTGGTCCATTCGCCGGAGTCGCCGGATGCGACGAAGAAGCTCTGGCCCTGCGCGGCCATCTTTTCAAAATAGGGGTCGAGCGTCGTGGCGTCTTCCGGTGTCCAGCCCCACGAGCAGCCGATGGTCAGCGGCAGTACGCCGAACGAATCCGTCGTCGTCGTCATGGCACTGATGATGGCGGTGTCGGTGGCACCGACATACATCACCACGTGGGCCAGCCCTGGCGCCATGCCTTGGGCTTGCGTCACGTCCAGGGTTTGCTCGCCGTCGGAGGAGCAGCTTGAACCGCCACTGCAGGTAGTGGGGCTGCCGTCGGTGGAGACGACGGTGAGGTTATTCGGATTGGTTTCCTTGGCATTCGTGTAATACAACGAAATGTCGGAGGTGTTGATGCCCTCGTACTCGAACAGGCCCACGGTCTGGCCAGAACCCGTAAGCGAACCGCTGCCGTAATAGGCCGCGCGCATGTCGCTGCCCAGGAAGGACGCGGACGGACCCGAACCGGTGGTGGCATGCGAAACCACTGCGTCCGGTGAAATGCCATGGGCTGCGGCGTACTCACCCTTCTTCACGAATTGCGGGTGCGGAATGGAATAGTTATCCAATCCTGACACGTGCCACAACGGAATGGCCAGCGCGGTGGTCGGTTCGCGATCCGGGGCGTAGAACACGCGATTCTCGGTGGGATGCTGATACGTGTGCATCTTCACGTTGAACGCCGCTTCCACCGCGGAAACCGGGCCCACGGCTTGCACGTCCATGCCATCGCGGCTGCCACCGGAGATGGTGAATCCGTACTGCTTCAGATATTGCACGACCGTGTTGTAGTCATTCTGCGTCGGACCGAAGCGGGCAGTGAACTCTTGCGGCGTGACGTATTGGCGATACTGCAGGCTCATCGGATTGCTGACGTTCGCCACGAACTGATCGAGGCTCGCCTGGTCGCGTACAGGCAGTACGACATCGATGGCCATCAACTTGGTAGCAGGCAAGCTGCCTAGCTGTTGTGCGGTCGCCTCACTCACCGCATTACGTACGTGGTGCGTCATGAACTGCGCCGCATGAGCAGCGCCGGTCGCGCCGAAGGCCAGCGCGATGACAAATGAAAGCCCGCAGGTTTTGCGGGCCATATTGGTAATTCCCTTTGTTAGATGTTTTCCGTTCGAATCTGTTCTGTTCATCGGAAGCTCCCAAAAAGGTAGTCGAAAGTGAAAGAAGAGATTGCGAGGAAACTGACGAGTGCTCCCCTCCCCAGGGGTGCCGAGTGGCCGCGGGAGCGTAGGATGATGTTTGTGGTCGCCGAGTGAAAACCGCAGTCAAGAAACGGGGGGAAAAGGGGACAATGTTTCCTGTTCTTGATACCTGTCGCGAATCGGCGGCAAAGATGTTCGCGTTGATCGGATTTTCTTGCGTTATGCGATGACGGTTTTCCACATGGCACCTTTTTACCCGGGTGCGCTGCTTTCACACTTAAAAGCCCGGAGCTTCGCCCCGGGCTTTTAAGTAGTACACACGTCCGATCACTTAGATGCTTCGATAGTGCTTATTTACCGTATTGCGCAATGAAGCCCGATCCCAGCGGACTGCCCCAACCTGTCACCAGGTCATAGCCCTTTTCCGCGGAATAGCTGCCGGACTTGCCGCTAGTGATGTCGTGGAACGTATCGGCATAGATGGTGCTGTTGGTCGCGTTATTCGCGTAGATGGTTGGATCGAAGAATCCCATCGGCGAAGCGTCGTTGGACGCCAGCGATTGGTTGACCAACGCAATAAAGGCCGCCCACATCGGCGTAGCAAAGCTGGTGCCGCCGTATTCGTTGGCGGTGCAGCTTCCGTTGCCACACGCGTAGAACGAGAAGTTGGCATTCGCCGATACATCCGGTCCGTTGCGATACTTGTCCGAAGCACCGCTTCCGTTGTCGGACAACTCCTTGTAGTACTCCGACTGCCAGGTGGGAATGGCGATCTTGTCAGGCGAAATACCACCTCCGCTGTCTTCCCACGCGGTTTCCGACTTCCAGGGGCCCGCCGCGCTACTGGTCACCAGATCCGTTCCGCCGGTACTGATCACATAGGCAGCGTCAGCCGGCCATGCTTCGTTTCTTGACGACCAGGTCGAACTGTCGCCGGATGCAGCGAAGAAGCTCTGACCCTGCGCTGCCATCTTCTCCCAATACGGATTGAGCGTTGTCGGGTCAGCGGGCGTCCAGCCCCATGAGCAGCCGATCGTGATCGGCAGTGGGCTGTACGTGGTCATATCACTGATGATGGCGGTGTCGGTGGAACCGACAAACATCAATACATGGCTAAGGCCGGGCGCCATGCCTTGTGCCTGCGTTGTATCGATTGTCTGCTCGATGTCGGTACAGCTGCCCGAACAGTTGGTTGCCGTTCCGTCGGTGGAGATCACCGTGAGGTTATTCGGATTGGTCTGCTTAGCACCTGTGTAATACAGCTGCACGTCGGAGGTGTTGATGCCCTCATATTCGAACAGGCCCAGAGTTTGGCCGGAGCCCGTAAGCGTTGTGCCGTTAACATAGGCAGCGCGCATATCGCTACCGAGGAACGAGGCCGAGGGACCGGAACCTGTAGTGGCATGCGAGACGACCGCTTCCGGCGAAACACCATGCGCCGCTGCATAATCGCTCTTCTTCACGTACATCGGATGCGGAATGGAATAATTGTCCAGGCCCGATACGTGCCACAGCGAAATCGCCAGCGACGTGGTCGGTTCGCGATCTGGGCTGTAGAAGACGCGATTCTCGGTAGGATGCTGATACGTGTGCATCTTCACGTTGAACGCCGCTTCCACCGCAGAGACCGGGCCCACAGCCTGAACGTCCAGGCCATCGCGGCTGCCGCCGGTGATGGTGAAGCCGTACTTGGTCAGGTATTGCACGACGGTGTCGTAATCATTCTGCGTTGGACCGAAGCGAGCGGTGAACTCTTGCGGTGTGACGTATTGGCGATACTGCAGGCTGAGCGGATTGGTGACATTTGCTACGAACTGATCCAGACCAGCCTGGTCGCGTACTGGCAGTACGACATCGATAGCCATCAACTTGGTGGCGGGCAGGTTGCCCACTTGTTTTGCAGTCGCTTGACTCACCACATCCCTCACGTGGTGAGTGTCGAACTGGGCGGCGTGTGCGGCGCTGGTTGCGCCGATGGCCATGGCAAGGGCAAAAGAAAGGCCGCACGTTTTGCGGGCCATACCGGTAATTCCCTTTGTTAGATATTTTCCCGTCGAATCTGTTCTGTTCATCGGAAGCTCCCAAATAGGTAGTCGAATGTGAAAGAAGAGATTGCGAGGAAACTAACAAGTGCTCCCCTCCCCAGGGGTGCCGAGTGGCCGCGGGAGCGTAGGATGATGTTTGTGGTTTCCGAGTGAAAAACCGTGTCAAAAAGCGGGGGGCAAAGGGGACAATTTGCTTATTTTGATGGGCGTCGCTAAGCAACGCGAAGACATGCGTCGTGCACGAATTTTCTTGCGCAATGTGATGATGATTTTCACGTGGCGACGCGATGTTTCGAACGTATCGTCCTCGCCTCGCGGTCATTGCCGTGCAAGCGGTATGTTTGAAAAACGCTCTCCATCAATGATGGGTTCCGCGCGCTTTTTGCTCGTCATCCTAGCGAAAGCTGGGATCCAGTGCCTTCGATGTAGCAAAGACGATGGATCCCAACTTTCGCTGGGATGACCGCATTCACGCATGAACATGCATTACGTGTTACCAACCGCCTGCGCGATCAGCATCCCATTCAAACCAAGCACAGCTACCACCGCCATGATGGACAGCACGCGAATACCCACGCTACTGCGATAAGCGCCCATCAACTTTTCGTGGCCAGTAAGCCACACCAGCGCAATCATCGGAAACGGCAACGCGAAGCTCAGCACGATCTGACTATCCACCAGCGCCTTCGTCGCATTCACGCCCAGTGCAATCACCGCGAAGCTTGGAATCATCGTGATGGCGCGCCGTAGCCACAGCGGCAACTGCTTGCGAACAAATCCTTGCGTGATCATCTGGCCGGCCATGGTGCCGACCACCGAGCTGGAGAGGCCGGAAGCCATCAGCGATAACAAGAACAATCCGGCAGCTGCTCCGCCAAGCACTGGCAGCAGCGTGTCATAAGCTGTCTGAATTTCCGCGACATCCGAATGGCCGTGATGAAATGCGCCGGCCGCCATCACGATCATCGCCATATTGATGAGCCCAGCGATGCCAAGCGTGACGCCCACCTCCCGATTGGAAAACTTCAACAACTTCTTCCGTTCAATGTCGTTGCGCGCGGGCACGCGTGATTGCGTCAGGGCAGAATGGAGGAATAGCGTATGTGGCATCACCGTGGCGCCGATAATGCCGACCGCGAGATTCGCCGCCTGGGCGTCGGGAAGTTGATACACAAACAACCCTTCCATCACGCCAGACCATTGCACATGCGTGATCAACAATTCCGCGAGGTAACACAGCCCGATCACGCTGACCAAGGCGCCCACGACAATCTCCAGCGGACGAAAGCCGCGCTTTTCCAGCAACAGGACGGCATACGTGGCGATAGCCGTCACGGCCATGCTCGCCAGCAAGGGCAGATGAAACAGCAGCGAGAGTCCCAGTGCGCCGCCTAGAAACTCGGCAAGATCCGTGGCCATCGCCGCCACTTCGCTGACCACCCACATCGACAGCACGAGCGGCAAGGGAAAATGTTCTCGGCTGAGTTCGGCAAGATTGCGACCGGTCACGATGCCCAGTTTCGCCGATAACGCTTGAAACAGTATCGCCACCAGGCTCGCGACCAGCGTTACCCACAACAGGCTGTAACCGTAACGCGCGCCGGCCTGGATATTGGTCGCGAAATTGCCCGGATCAATATAAGCCACCGACACAACCACGGCGGGGCCGGCAAGCTTCAACAGCGTCGACCAACCGCGCCCGCGCTGCGCAAGCGCATCGCGCATGGAAGCGATCGCAATGTCGGTGACGGGCAAGCGTCCGTCCAAAACGCGGACATTCATGGCTGGACTCGGTGGATATACATAAAAACTGCGGCCAAATGGAGGCGGGGACTGGCTTGATATCGAATCTAGTCCTGCGCATGGGCTTTATGAATTTGATTGTTTTGATGCTGGCGATAGCCTGAGGCTATTCACATCCAGGATCGCGCTTCCTCACGCGCGAAGTAGGGGACTGGGGCCGCTAAGGCGCGATCCAGGCGTAAATGTTACGTCGAACGCTCCACATTCACCCGTGGGACATCCTCCCCCAACGAAACTAGGCGACCGCCACCCCTCGAGTGGTCCCGGGGCCAGGAGCCGCAGTGCTTTATCGTTACGCCGAGAACCGTTTTCCCCGCCGGCACGCACGGCTCCGCTACGCCTTGTATGGCGCCATGTCGCTGCTGGCCTGCCTTGGCCCCGTCAAGAGTGCTCATGCCGGCAGCGCCGCTTCTACGCATCGAAGCACGTCCCGCGATCAGAACCCCAACCAGCTCAGCATTCAGGTCAACAACGATCGCCTCACGCTGACCGTTGCCAAGGCACCGCAGATTTACCTCGCCGGCGTCATCGACGCCGATGCGCCGCAGCGTTTCGACGCTATGGTGAAATCAGGAAAGATCGTCTCCGGTTCGGACGTCTATTTGAATGCCACCGGTAACGATATCCATGCCGGTATCGCGCTAGGCAGATTGCTCCGCGAAAACGCGATGACGACGCACCTCGGTACGCAGCGGTTACCGCGGCAAAGCGGTTCCGTCGGCAAGCCTGCCTTGTGCACCGGCGCCTGCGCCTACGCCTACCTCGGCGGCTTGTACCGCTGGGCACCCACCGGTGCCGATCGCATCGGCTTCCCCGCGCATCCGGCCAACGACCCTGCGCCAACGAATAGCAGCACGGCGCAACAAAGTCCGGACGAATTAACTTCGTATCTGAAAGACATGGATATCGATCCCGCCGTGCTCGCGACGCTGCTCACTGCATCCAGCAGCGATACGGCATGGCTAACCGCGGACCAGATGATCTCCACACGCCTCGCCAATAACGGTCGCCTGCCTCTAATCGCCACCTATCAACTGCAGGATGGTGCGCCGTACCTGATGCTCAATGAAACGAAGCGCGGCGGCGAACATCGCATGACCGTGCAATGCAAGAAAGATGGCATCACGTTCACTGCCTACAACAGCGTCGGCGCGGATCACGCAAGGCAGATCGTCGCGCGCAGCAGTCGTGCTTTCGTCGAAATCAATCACATGGAAAGCGATTCGTCGCAGCAGGACAATGCCGTGGTGCAGGATCAGGCCGTTGTCATCATCCGCACCTACCCCGCATCACAACTGGGCAACCTGATCACCGCTCACACCCTCGGCGCCTGGGTGCGTGATCGAAGCAGCACCCTTCGTTATGGCTTCGAATTCGAGCTGGATGGATTGGATCGAATTCTCAAGCAGTACTACCAGAGCTGCTGGACATATGCGCCGTGGCAGGTGCAGGCGCCGCAGAAGGGATAAGGCATCGCGGAAACTTTTTTGCAGTTCCGACGCGCATGGAAGCTGCAGAGATAAAAGCATTTGTTCCCGTGCCGAACAACGCTTCGTCACAGCGGGTAGTTCGAGGAAACATTCATCCTCGGATCTCAGAAAGGCGACACCGACTACCTACGTGAAGTTGTCTTCACGTCGTCTTCACGCCTTGTTGATTTGAATCGAGAATGAACCTGCGCAACGCAGGATCAGGGACAAGGGGAAGATTCGATGTACAAGGAAGCCCAGGATTGGGGCAGGCTTGGTGTGCGCCTGTGGTTTGTCATGGCGATGACGTTTTCGGGGGCGGCAGTGTCGCAATCGACCGTCACGCCTGATCAGGAATACATCCAACTCATCAAGGTTAATCAGGATATTCAGCCATTGGGAGCCAATCCCTTCGGCGAGAATATCAGTCCGTACAACGGTGAGCTTTCCTTTGACGAGACGGACGTAAACCTTCCCGGCAATGGACCGGCGTTGGTGGTTGCGCGCTCCTTGTCCACGACCAGTGCCGCCAGCTACGCCTTGAATGCGGAGCGCCCCTTCGGTGACTGGGATCTCAACATCCCGCGTATCGAAACGGCAGTGGCTGCCATTACCGCGGGGGGCAACTACGGGTGGATCACCGGCGGCAAGACTAGCCGCTGTTCCACATTCACACCTCCGGCAACCCCTGCCGCACTGCAAGGTACCGATCCTTGGGGTTCGGACCAGTGGTGGTACGGGTACCACTTAATCGTGCCGGGTGTCGGTAGTCAGGATCTGATGACGCGCGCGCCCGCGAACACCTTGGCGCCGGCGGCGGGCGCATCGAACTACGTTGCGCTCACCAAGCAAAACTGGATGATCAGCTGCACGGCCTCCACAGCGGCGAGCGATGGTGGCCAGGGCTTTGTTGCGTTAGCGCCGGATGGCACGCAATACACCTTTAATCAACTGGTCTATCGTCCGATGACAGCCATCGGCAAGCCGCTTGGGACCGGACCGGAGGTGGCCAAGGCAGCGGCAACGGGTATACAGCCCATGGTTGCCCAAGGAGACATCCTTAGCCGCGACGATGCCTTTATGTACGTCACGCAAGTGGTCGACCGCTTCGGCAACTCCCTGACTTATACCTACAACAATGCCAACGGCAACCTTACCGGCATCACCGCAAGTGACGGGCGTTCGGTCACCATCAACTACGACTCCACCGGTTATCTCATCACGTCCGTCACCGCGAACGCGAGCAATGTGGCGTCGCGAACTTGGACTTACAACTACAACACCAGCACCCCGCTGCTCCCGACTCTCACGGGCGTGACGTTGCCCGACGGCAGTGCATGGTCCTACAACCTCGGGGTGTTTCAGACTGCCATCACGCAGACTCAGGGCGGCGACTGCTCGGGCAATCTGTTGCCCACTCTCACGCCCAATACCTGGACAGGTACGATCACCCATCCCTCGGGGTTGTCCGCCACCTTCACGCTCGCGCCGATGATGCATGGGCGTTCGTACGTGCAGAAGACTTGCTGGGGGCCGTCCAGTGGCGGCACCGATCTGCCTTATTACATCTATCCCGAGTATTACTTCCAGCCGACCATCACGAGCAAAACCTTCACCGGTGCTGGCATCCCCGCGGAAACCTGGAATTACAGCTACTCCTCGCCGAATCAAAGCTATAGCAATGATGCCTGTTATTCGGCCGGGACATGTCCTTCAACGGTGTATACCGACGTGGTAGACCCTAACGGCAACGACGTGCGTTACACCTATAGCAACCGCTTCGATGCCACCGAGGGTCAGCTGCTTAGCACTACGTACTATTCGGGTGCCGCTGGTGGCACCGTGCTGAGGACTCAGACGAACACTTACGCCAACCCCACCGGTGGCCCGTGGCCTTCGCAATACGGCTTCGATCTGCAAGGTCGCAACAATATCAAGCAGACGGAGGAATTGGCGCCTCTCCAGACGCGTCAAACCACGGAAGAGGGCGACACATATACGTGGCAAGCGATGGCCTATGACGGCTACGCCAATCCGACGGAAGTGGAGCGCAACAACTCGATCAGCGGCCAGCAAGCCATCGAGGAAACGACCACCTTCTTCAACGACCCCACGCTATGGGTGTTGGGTTTGACGCAGACCGTGGTGAACAACACCACCAACGAAACAGAGCTTTCCAATACCTACAACAGCAGTGATTTGCTGCAATCACGCTCTCGCTTCGGTGAGCTCATCATGAGCTACACCTACAACAGCGCGGGTCAGTTGGCGAGCTTTACCGACGGCGACTCCAACACCACCACGATAAGCAATTACTACCGCGGCATTCCCGAGCTGATCAACTATCCAGACGGTGGCGTGGAAACGCTGACAGTGGACGATCTGGGTCAGATCACCTCGATCACCGATCAGAACAATAACACCACGCAATACAGCTACGATCCGATCGGCCGCATCAGCCAGATCACCTACCCGACCAACGACACCGTGTCGTGGTATTCCAAGGTTTTCACTTATAGCTTCGTCAACAATGCTGAGCGCGGCATCGCAGCCGGCCATTGGGACCGCACCACTACGGTCGGCAACGCGGTCACCACCACGTACTTCGACACTGATTTGCGCCCCATACTCAGCGACACGTCCATCAGCGGAGCGGTCAATTCGGATATCACCACGGCGACAAGCTACGACTATACCGGCGCCACGACGTTCGCGTCGTATCCGGTCAGTGGTTTACCAGCGATCTCCTCGGTCATTACCGGCACGCATCACACCTACGACGCGCTGGAACGCTTGACCCAAACACTGGAAGACAGCGAGTTGGGTTCGCTGACTACCTCCACCGCGTACCTGGGCGGTGCCGGGCAACAGGTTACCGATCCCAAAGGCAATGTCACCACGACTTACTACCAGGTCTTCGACGAGCCCAGCTACAAGGATCCGCTCCAGGTCAACGCGCCCGCCGGCATCAGTCAGGCGATCGCGCGCGACATCTACGGCAACCCGACCTCGATCACCCAGTCGGGCGCTTACGGCACTGAGCAAGACAGCATCACCAAGACGCTGATGTACGACAGCTATCACCGCCTGTGCCGCACCACCGAACCAGAGAGTGGTAGCACGGTGATGGCCTATGACACGGCCAACAATTTGGCGTGGAGTGCCCAAGGCCAGACCATCACCGACGGCACCTGCGGCCAGAGCGATGTGGCCAGTACCGCGCAGACGGTACGCACCTATGACCCGATGAATCGGGTCTTGTCCATCACACCGCCGGCCGGCACGCAAACCACTAACTACACCTATGACGAAGTGGGCAACGTAACGACTGTTAACGCCAATGTGCCGACGCTCAGTTCCGGTGTCACACAGCAGTTCACCTACAACACGCGCAACTTGCTCACGACCCAGTCGTTGACAGTCCCTGGCTATACCTGGTCACTGGCCAATACGTACGATGGTTATGGCCATGTCAGTGCCATTGGCTATCCCTCGTATAGCGGATCAAGTGAGGGTGTGTCCTACAGCCCGGATGCTCTGGGCCGTGCCACGCAAGTAGGAAGCTATGCCAGCGGCATCACCTACTTTCCGAACAACCAGGTGGCGGGCTTCAACTTCGGTAATGGCGCTAGCTACGTGGCGGCGCAGAATACCCGTCAGCTACTTAGCAACTTCAGCTACGGTACCGGCAGCGCGCTGAACATCAGCGAAGACGTCACCTACGACAACAACGGTAACATCACCAACGTCAACGATCTGGTGAATGGTCAGCGCACCAAGTCATTCGCCTATGACGCACTCAATCGCCTCACCGGCGCTACCGCCAGTGGCTTGTACGGCACAGAAAGCTACACCTACGACGCGCTGAATAACCTGCGCACACGCCTGACCGGCGGCAACACACTCACGCTGAGCTACAACGCGAACAACCAACTGGCCAGCGTATTGCAGAACGGCACGCTTACCGCCAGTTACGGCTACGACAACCAGGGCAATCGCAATAGTCTGGCCAGTGGCGGAGCGACCACCAGCTATAGCTTCGACGCGGAGAACCAACTACTGCAGGTGTCGGGCGTGGAGAACTACTCCTACGATGCCGCTGGGCGCCGCATCGTCAAAACGAACACCAATGGTGGGGTGACCGCGTACTACTTTTATGACCAGGCCGGTCAGCTGATGTACGAGTTCGACCCAGGCAGCGCAACAGCGACCAATTACGTGTACCTGGGTACCAAGCTCATCGCCAAGCACGTGAATCAGCAAGTGGCCGTGCCAATTGGGGTCACAGTCAGTAGTAACCCCAACAACGGTAACTTCACGCTGAACTGGAATGCCGTACCGGATGCCACCAGCTACACGCTGGAAACGATCAATGGCCTGGGCGGCAACAACGTGGTGTATAGCGGCAGCAGTACATCGGTTGCGCTGAGTGTAACCACCGGTGGCAATCAGGGCTACCAGTTGCAAGCGTGCGATAGCAATAACAACACCTGCAGCGGCTGGAAGGCGTTTTCGGTTGGGGTATGGCCAGCCATCCCAACCATTAGCGTGCCCAACGTAACTGTCAACGGCGGTTACACCGTCAGCTGGAATGCTCCGGCGGGTGCCAATACGTATGACGTACAGGAATCCGTCAACGGGGGGGCATGGACGGCCATTGCAACCGGAACAACCCTCACTTCGATTCCGCAGCCAGGCAATGTATCCGGCACCTACACCTATCAGGTGTCCGCTTATAACCGGACGGTACCCGGCACTGCGGGCTGGGCAACATCATCGGCCGTTACCGTAAATACCAACTACGGTGTGGTGCCCACCCCAACGCCGACGCTTACCGTTCCTGCAACCAGTTACAACGGCAACGCAACCATCAGCTGGACGGCCGCGACACCCGTTACCAGCTACACACTGCAGCAAAGTACCAATGGTGGTAGCACTTGGACCACGGCATACAGCGGTACGGGCACCAGCGTCGCTCTGACGGGACTGACGAACGGCAGCTACCTCTACGAGTTGGAGGCCTGTAACACAGCGGGTGGCGGCTCAGCATGCACCAACTATGTTACGTCGGCCGCCATGGTGGTAACGCTTCCGCCATCGCCCGCGCCCACTGCGTGCATAACGATCCAGTGCTTGTCGACCTACAACAGCACTAACGGGGCGTACACCGTCGATTGGTCGGGTAACAATGAAGCGACCTATTACAAGGTACAAATGCAGGTTAATGGCAGTACCTGGTCCCCGGTGCAGTCCGGTACAGGCACGGCGTATGACGCCACCGGACAGGCGGACGGCACGTATAGCTACCAAGTGGCTGGATGCAACGCAGCGGGGTGCAGTGTGTGGAGCAACACCACCACCGCGACCGTATTGTTGCCTCCTGCTTCATGGCCAACGCTAAGTGGCGGTGGGACCAGCAATAGCGGCAGCTATAGCTTGAGCTGGAGTGGCATCGCAACGTCGACTTATTACACCCTGCAGGAAAACGTCAACGGCGGAGGCTGGTCGACGGTGCAGTCGAGTAGCGCAATGAGTTGGAGCACCAGCGGTCGCGGCAATGGGACGTATCAGTACCGGGTGAACGCGTGCAATGCGAGTGGATGCGATACTGCATGGAGCAACGTCGTCACCGAGACGGTGTCGCTGATTCCGGCAACACCCGGGTTCACCATGTCGCCCAGTGGCGGAGGCAAAATCATCACTGTGAAAGTGGCGTGGGCAGCGGAAGCTGACGCGACCACCTATACCTTGCAAGAACTGAGCGGCGGCAACATCAGCACCCTGTATTCCGGGCCCAATACGTCTGCGAACGCGGGTGCTGCCGTCGGGAGCCCACCCCCTTCGGTCCGCTTGCAGGCATGCAACAGCGTGGGGTGCTCGCCTTGGAGCGGTTGGAGCACGCTCCCATGACACGACGACACAACGTAACAATGGCGGGCATCTCAGCTGGTTACACATGCGATCGGCGTTACCGATGCAATGACTATTCGTCACTTTGCGGGGGAATTATGCGTATCGATCGTTGGTTGGAGATCGCGTGCGTCTTTGCACTCATGCTTGTCACAGCACGCGTGAATGCACAGAACGTAAGCTTCGATACACTGCCCGCGCTACGGGTAACAACACCGGTTCCATCGGGTTCGCACGTGCCTGGCGACGTCGATGGCAATGGTGTATCCGACATCTTCCTGTTCAACACAACCACGAGCCAAGTGGCCTATTGGCTGATGAACACCAACGATGCAACCGGTGCTGTCACCAAGCTTAGTTCCGAGACAATCAATGTTCCTCTGGGGTACTTCGTCGGCGCCATCGGCGATTTCAATGGCGATGGTCTCGCCGATCTTGTATTGACCAGCAACAACGATGACCTCTTGTTGTGGACCAACAACGGCAGCGGGGGCTTCACGACCTCTTCGCTGGGCACGTATACCGCAGGCTGGGTGTTGATTGGCGCCGGCGACGTGGACGGCGATGGCCAGGACGATTTGCTCTGGCTCAACCCCACCACCTGCCAATTCAGCTACTGGCTGATCAAGAGCGGAGTGCATGTGGGAACTGACACCACCAGCTCGCCATGTGGCTACTACCCGATCTCGATCGGCTACTACACCCCATCGAACCGCATCTCCATCATCTGGACCAACGCCGCGCACGATCTGCAAATCTGGGACAGCGCGGGCAATCAATTCACCCCCTACCTGTTCGGCTCCTACGGGCCGGATAGCACCATGGTCGCCATGGGTGGAGGCTATGAAGGCACGTTGATGAGCCTGATCTACATCGGCGCCAACGCTACCGCCTACGGCTACGAGCTGGACCGCAGCTTCAACGAGATTGGTCAGCAGACGCTGTGGCAAACCACCGAATGGTGGCTCGACAGCGACTACCAGCTGCCATGGAGTTCCGCGGGCTTCCTCATCGAAGGTCGCAGCACCAACATGACCGGCGTGATCTACCAGCACGGCGCCGCGCAAATCGAAGCCTGTCCGCCGATGGGCGGCGCTGGCTATGAAAGCACCCCGGCCCCCATGCCCCATACCTGCCCAAGCTTCACCATTCCGTCGGGCTGGAAAGTAATCGGGGCAATGGCCAACGGCATTGTTCCGGGTGGCTGAGGCTCATGCGGATATCAAGCGCTAACAGCAAAGGACAGGACGCCATGATTGCCAAAGCGAACAGGCAGCGTGTGAAAGGATGGAAGGCCGTGCTGAAGTGGATGGCATCGCTGATGCTGTTCGCAAGCCTTCACGTGTTTGCCCAGAGCAGCGGCACGGTGACCTATGTGTACACCGATCCCCAGGGCACGCCGCTGGCGGAAGCCGATGCCAGCGGCAACATCACGGCGACGTTTGAGTACACGCCGTATGGTACGTTCGCGCCGACTGGGACGAGCAACCCGGGGCCGGATCCTAGTGGGCCTGGGTATACGGGGCATGTGAACGATCCGGAGACAAATCTTGTCTATATGCAGGCGCGCTATTACGACCCGGCTACCGGTCAATTTATAAGTATAGACTCAGTCAGTCCTGCTGCAGCTAATACATTCAACTTCGGCCGTTATAACTATGGGAACAACAACCCGATATTGAATATCGATCCTGACGGTAGGGCGGGGAAAATAGCTTATTTAGTTGAACTAACGGCTACTGGTATTAGACGTCTGGCGACAATAACCAAAGAACAGGCAGTAATTGCGCGAAGAGCTGGCCAGAATGTACTAACGGAACGGCGTCAACTTTCTCATGAAATAGAGGTTGCGGCGAATGGCCGTGATGGGCTATTAAAACACTCTGGCCATGAGTTGGATGATGGCTCAACAGGACTTCCTCACTATCAGTCGGAAGGAGTTTCTGGCCATACGTTTTGGGGTGAGCTCTCAGTAATCTTCGCGGCGACTTCTGATGACCTTGATTCGGTGAAAGACTATTTAGACTGGATACCTGATCCGACTCCGAGGCCCGCAACGTCCGATGACATGGCTCATTGGGAAAAAATAAAGTCGACCGCTGCCGCGGGATACAACTATGCATATGATATGTTCAAGGCTATGGAGCCTCCTCGGCCTGAAAGGAAGCAGCAGCTATCGCAGCCCGCGCCAAACTCGACGGCACCGCCTAAGCAGACAGCAGGCAACTGAATTGAGGTTGGTTGGGATTATACATAAGTATTATGGGAGCAATTAGTTGCCATTTTATAATGTGATTGTCTCCGGAGATGATGTTATTGTTCGTATGGAAAATGGTGTTTGCGCGATAGGATTCTTTACTACGAGATGCGTTTTTGCGAGAAATGAGTCATTAGCCAGCGAGAAAGCAAGGGCAGCAGTGCGGACTAAATGGATCAGCGATGGTTGGAGCTCTCGAAGTACAGGTGTGGGACCAATCTTGAGTGTGGAAAAATGCTACAGGGTGACTATATTTGAGGCTCTTTTGAAGATGCGCTCTGGTTATGCATTTTATAAATCATGAGGCAATCTTCTTTATCTGGATTAAGAAGAAAATCCATCAAGTCACTTTGATGGTTCGCATTTTAAGCTAAACACGCATTCGTAATCACGGCAGCTTATAGCGCATGCACAAGTTCACGGTATCACTCGATGCATGGCTCGGTCCGTCTGTAGATTTGTCACTGTGCCGCGATAATTGTGTTATGTCTGTTGGCGGAATCCAAAACCTTAGCAAGCGCTTCAAATATAGGTGGGTGTACTTGGATGAGTGACGAGTTGTCCGGATGGCAGCTACAAGGACGCGTGTCGCTATGGCGATATGTGAATCCGAGTCGTTCATTTTGTGGCTGGCATTTGAGCGCAGATGATGCAGCTTGTAAGGCGCTTATGCAGCTTATTTCTTATCTATCTGAGTCTTCAGCCGACGCCTATCGAACAATTATCATCACACCACCTACAGAGCGTGTGCTTGGTGTTGTAAACGCCAGATCAGCTGCTGTTCAGTCGATATCAAAGTTGCGTCTCAGTTATTCCTCGACACCTGATAGCTGGAGTTTTGTGACAGATCAGCAGATTTGCACGCTGATAATTGGCGAAATGTGGTGGACGAAGCTGGCTGATGCCATTGAATTAATGTCGCGCGGGACCGGCGATTTCTGTATAGGCCCCAAGAGGTCCGAAGATCAGTTGTGGTTTTGGTGGTGGCCAAAGTAACTGGTAGGATTAAAAAAGAAAAAGGGTCACCAATTCGCTGCTACAACAAGATTCATCTCTTATACGTCTAATAGATGTGAGTCTGACCTAACCTGTTCTGTCGACAACTCAATCTGCTCACGCACATACCGTGTCGGCGGCACGCCGACGTGGCGGGTGAATGCAACGCTGAAGGTGCTTGCGGAGCTGTAGCCGACGCGTTCGGCGACTTCGGCAATGCCACCTTCTTTTTGCCTCAGCATGTTTTTCGCCAGAGCCATGCGCCAGGCGAGCAGGTATTCCATGGGGGCAACGCCCACGGCTCGGTTGAATCGCTCGAAGAACGCTGAGCGGGAGAGGGCAGCTTCTTTCGCTAGTTGCGCGACCGTCCATGGCTGGGTCGGGCTTTCGTGCATGAGCCGTATGGCGATCGCGAGGCGCGAGTCGGCAAGTCCGCGCGCAAGGCCAGGTGATGCTGCAGTGCCTGCTGTGGATCGAAGCGCTTCGATGAGAAGCACCTCCAATAGGCGCGCCAAGACGACACCCCGCGCGGGTCGTTGCTCACGTGATTCTTCTCCGACAAGTTGCACGAGGGTGGCGAGTCTCGGTTCGCCACGAACATGCACGAGTTCCGGGAGGAGTGACACCAGCAAGGCTGCGTCTGGCGAATCGAAGACACAGTGGCCCACCAAAAATCGGACATCAGGCGGCACGTTTTGGACGCCCAGCCTGAATTCGCCATTCGGTAGTGTGATGGGCGGTGTGATGGTCTCTTCCGATGTCGGCGGTTCGAGGCTTGTCGTCGCGAAACCGTAGGCTGACGGGATCAGCACGAAGTCGCTCGCATGGAGTGTGATCGGTGCGTGCCCGTCGATGGCAAGGCAGCAGGAGCCTTCGAGGATGACGCAGTAGAAGGGTTGCCCTGACTCCGAGCGGCGAACGCGCCATCGGCCGGCCCCGCTGACGACTTTGGAAAACCGGGCGCCCGGTTGGAGCAGCGTGACAACCTCCGCAAGCGGATCAATCATGACTGGACTCCTGCAAATGAAACTTGGACTCCTGATTGTAGCTAGTCCGGATGCGGCGGCCTATCGTCTTCGCATGGCAAATCAACTCCAGGAGTCCTCATGAAAACGGTCCTGATCACCGGATGCTCGTCCGGCTTCGGCCTTGAAATCGCCCGGTACTTCCTCGATCGCGATTGGAAAGTCATCGCGACGATGCGCACGCCGCGCGAAGACGTGCTGCCCCGTTCCGAGCGTTTGCGCGTAGTTGCCCTTGATATCACCGATCCGCAAAGCATTCGTGAGGCCGTCGATGCGGCAGGACCGATCGATGTGCTGGTCAACAACGCGGGGATTGGCGTGTTGAACGCGCTTGAAGGCATCTCGATGGAAACGGTGCGCGAGGTTTTTGAGACAAACGCCATCGGGACGATAGCGATGACACAGGCGGTGTTGCCTCAATTCCGTCAACGGAAAGCCGGTGTCATCGTAAACGTCACGTCGACGGTGACCTTGAGATCGCTCCCGCTGCTTTCCGTGTACACCGCGAGCAAGGCAGCGGTGAATGCATTCACCGAATCGCTTGCACTGGAACTCCAGCCATTCAACGTGCGAGTGAGCCTGGTGCTACCGGGACGTGCGCCGGAGACCCGCTTCGGCGAAAACGCACGATCCCGCATGCAGGCTGGCTTTCCTGAGGCGTACACCGATTTGGCGCAAAGTATCTTCGCAAGATGGGAGCAATCGTCGGTGGTCACTCGATCACTGGATGTGGCAGAAGCGGTCTGGCGCGCAGCGAACGATCCGTCGAGCCCGATCCGCATCGCCGCCGGCGCAGATGCTGTCGCGTTGGCTGAGTCAGGCGCGGACATGACGGCATAGTCTTTGCCGCTTGGCATGCATACGTTTGTACAGGGATGGAACTTGGTAATTACCGAGGCAACATGACGCAATGATTCGCCAGATTTTTCGAGATCAGTTAGATGGAGCTATCTCCAACGATGATTCGTCCTGCGCAAACTTTGGAGTTCTGTCCAAGGAGGGACAGGGCTCCATGGCCCATGGCTTCTGCAGCGCCATGATTTGCGCATGCAGTAAAGCCTAGCTACCCCGCCTTATACAGACGCTGCATCAACCAAAGGCAGACCAAGCGCCTGCCGCAACGGGTTCAGCAAGTCACCGTAGCGTGGCGCACGCGCTGTGTCGGCACGCAGTGGTTCCCGCACTTGCATGGCGCTTGGTGTACCGACAGCGCGTTGCGTTTCGTGAAAACGCAGGCACGCTTCCTCGAATGGCAAGTTGCAGAATGTGAGCAATTGGCGAATATGGGTTTCGGGATCTTTGAGCAAATCTTCATACACGTGTGGGTGAACGTGTGTCGGTTCTTTCTGCGCCCAATACGTCGCGGCGGTATCGAAGCTCCGCCAGTATGAGGCCAGGTCAGGAAAGCTGCGCGTGTAGTCGTTGCCGGGAAAGTACTGTCGGTAGCATGAGAAACAGGTTTCGATTGCATCGCGTCGACTGATGACGATGTGAGCACCCGGCAGCATCGCGCGGATCATACCGATGTGCATCCAGTTATTAGGTAGCTTGTCGGTAAATATCGGACGGCTCTTGCGCCAGCGCGCGGTTCGTTCCAGATAACGCTGTCCCAGTTGGCGCCAATCATCCGTTCCCATTTCCGCAAGCCATCCGGGATACGACTTTTGGCGCTGCTTCGACTGTTCGGCGATAAGCAGCGGAAGGTCGGTCAATTCCGCAGCACCCTCAACCTGGGAATGCGAGGCGAGAATTTGTTCAATCAGGGTGGAGCCCGAACGCGGCATGCCTACGATGAAGATGACTTCCGAGCCGAGGTCTTGCCCGGCGTCAGTCGTGCAAGTTGCGGCCCGGATGGATTCGATCGTCGTGGCAAATCCCGGCGCGTTCCAGGTCCGATGCCTTCGGGCGATCTCATTGGCCGTGGCCAACGCCTGCATGGACTCGGCGTAACGACTTTGATCGTCGAATGCCTTGGCCAAGGCGAAGCCCATGGCAACGCGGTCGCCATCGCTGGCGCGTGGGTGCGCGAGTGCACGCCGGATGGCGTCGCTTTCGTCTGTGCCCAGACGCAGCGTCTTTATCTCTGCAAGACCCCACCAAGCCATGCCGGCCCATGGCTGCGCGGCGAGCAGCTTCCGATACTCGGCGATGGCTTCGTCGCGGAAATTGTCCATGCGCAGCAAATCGGCGAGTTGCGCTCGCGCCGCGGCATAGTCGGGTGCCAATGTCACGGCACGCCTCAGCGCTTGCCGCGCGTCGTCAAAGCGTGCACTGCGTGTCAAAAACAGGCCGAGGTTGTACCAGGCCATGACAAAGCCCGGCTGAAGTTCGCAGGCATGGCGCAAGTGATCAATCGCCTGATCGAGTTCGCCTGCCTCCGCAAGGAATAGGGCGTAGGCGTTGTGGTACAGCGCCTCCTGCGGGCGTTGCTCCAGTGCGCGATGCATGTGGCGCAATGCGGAGTGGTGTTCGCCACGCAGGCTCAACAGGCTGGCATGCAGACGCAAGACTTCGGGATGATCCGGATGCGTGGCTAGAACCGGAGTTAGCTGGAAGGCAGCCTGGTCGGGGCGATTCATCTCCAGAGCCTGCGCTGCAGCGATCACGCGATTAGCGGTAACCGGATCCAGGCCTTGCAATAGCGGATTCACATTCATCTCCGAAAACTCTGCACTCGCTGGCATGCAAGCGGCCAAGTTAAACAAAGATACCTCCATGTCCTGGGGACATGGAGGTATCGGAGTCAACTTGAATACAACGTCGAGCAGTTAGTGGAACTGCCAGCGGAACACCAACTGTGCCTGACGCCCCAGCTGGAACGTGCCCGGCTGCATGAAGTTGGCGTTGAACTGGCCATTGCTGTTGGTCATCTGGTTAACATACGACGTGATGCTCTGCTGGTTGAAGAGATTCAGTACCTTAAAATCCAGCGAGAAGGCATTCTCGCCGAGGTTCCAGTCGTAGCCGATATCCAGGTCCACCTGTCGGTAGGAGGGGAGGCGGGTGTAGCTGCCACGTGGGTAAATGATGGTGGACGATACCGGATTGCCGTTGACCGCGTTCTGCAGCGTATTGCAGTAATAGGCTTCGACGTTGCCAGTCTGGTTGCTGCCAACGGCCAGGTTTCCGCTTTGAGGGTACGTGGAAAGGCAATTGACCGGACCACCGGCGTAGTACGTGAACGCACCACCTACACGCAGGCCCCTCAAGAAGTTGTCCTGATGGGCGAACTTGTAATACCCAAACGCCTTGAAGGTGGAAGGGATGTCGTCGGCCAGGTTACCGCTCGAACCTTCCAGGAAACCCGGGGCCGACAGGCCGCCGTCATAGGCGGTGGCACCGGTATTGGCGACACCATTGCTCGGGGGGTTGTTGCTGGCCGCATAGCTGGTTGTGCCGTCGGTGTTGCCGAACTCATGACGCCACGTATAGGACGCACTCAGGTAGTAGGGCTCGTCGTCGGAGTAGGCATGATCCATGTTCAGGCTGAACTGGTAGATCCGGCGGTGCAGCGACGGGTAACCGATGTAGCTGTTCGGGAACGTGAACATCGTGAGCGGGCTGCTCGCGCCGTTCAACTGCACCGGAATGGTGATGTCCTTGCCGGGCGTAATCAGGTATTGGCCGAGCAATACAGCGTTCGGGTAGCCCTTGCTATTGAGGTAGGCATACATCTGCTGCGTATTGCTGTCGAGATTCGGCAGCCCGGTCAAGTCGCTGGTGAACAGCGTGGCACCGGCGACCCAGTTGTTGCCGAGTTTTTGCTGCGCGTAGATCTGGAATTGCTTCAGCTTCGCATTTTGCGCCGAGGTCGCAATGAACTGTCCAGGCGTCAGATAGTGTAGACCGCTACCGGCGCTGCCTTGGGTTGTACCAACTTGCGTCAAACCAGTGGGAACGGAATTGGCTCCCATGCCGGAGTACAGATAGTAGTTGGTGGTGTGAATATAACCTTGGCCCGGCGTACCACCATAAGCATTGAAATAAAGGGGTATGCCCTCGGTGTACTCACCCGCGGATGCGCCGATTTTCAGGGTTGAATCGCCATGGACGTCCCATGCCACACCCAGTCGCGGTGTGGCGTTGCCCTTGCTGTACATCTTGACGTTGATGTTGTCGGTCATGGCGTAATTGTCGTAACGCCCGCCGATGTACGCCGTCCAGTCCTCAGCGAAATGCCATGTATCGGCCAGATAAAAGCCGTAGGTGGGTGAGCTGTTGTAATAGATGCGGGGAGCGTATGCCAAGCTGACATACTTGGTCCCTGGGGCAAAGGGCTGACCGGTCAGCGGGTTGATGGTCTGGCCGTTGATCTGGCAAGGCTCGTTCGGCCCAAGCGTGGTGGAGCAACCGCTGTAAGTCCAGCTGTTCGGGTTTGGAATATTCGCTTGCGCCATGGTAGGGCTGTACTGCTCCCCGCCAAAGGTAATTTCATGGTTGTCGGTAACATCCCAGGTAAAGTCGACGCGCGAGCCCATCATGCGGTAATTGTTGTAATAGAGGCTGCTGGCGCCGTTGGACACGGTCTTTGTATTGTTCGTGTTATTGGGATCTTGCACCTGCACGTACGGTATGTTGATGCCGTATTGCGGATAGGACGTGAAATACTGCTGTGAAGTGCCGGTCATCGCTGAGACGGACAAGGTGTCGGTGATCTGGCCGTGGTAGTTGGCCACCAGCATGAGATCGCGCCAAGTCTGCCCACTCCAGTTCTGCAGCGTGGGCGATGCGCTGCTGGGGTCATACGGCGTCGCGAGGGGATATTCGGAGCTGGTGCCGTTGTTGTATTGGTGATCGAAGAAGATGTTGAGCGTGTGGCCGGTAGCAATATTCCAGGTGAAATTGCCCAGTACCTGCTGATTCCCTTCCTTGGTAAGGGTCTTGTACTGACCGTTATAGGTCGTCGTTGGCGTTACGCCTTGCAAGCCCTGGCCATAGTTGTTCGGCTGATTTTCAACCAGGAAGTAAAAGAACACCTTGTCCGGGATGATCGGGCCGGATGCCCAGTAGTCCTGCACGAGGCTCGGTGACCAATGATTCAACTCATTGGCGGTTACCAGGCTTCCGTTGTAGTTGTAGATGTTCTTGCCATTTTCGTTGAACGTACCCGTGGCAGGGGTGAACGCCAGGTCCACGCCACTCTGGAAAACATTCGAGCCTTGCTTGATCGTGCCGGAAACGACACCACCCATGGCGCTGCCATATTTGGCATCCATACCACCGTTGATGGTGGAGACGCTGGCAAGCGCTTCGTTCGGGATCTTGTCCGGCACCGCGCCCTGCTGCATGTCGGTGACGTTGAATTCGTTGATGAAGTACCGGTTCTCGGTACCCGACGCGCCATTGAATTGCGGGGATGCACCGTGTGAGCTGGTGATGCTCGCCACGTTGGACTGCATGGAGGCAACGTTGAGAAGATCTGCGTTGAGCAGTGGTAGCCGATTGACGTCAGTCGAACTCCACGTCTGGATCTGCTGGCTCGTCGTGACGTCAATCGAATTGACCGTGGGCTGCGCGGCAGTGACGGTCACCGAGTTCAGTTGTTTCACGTTTTCGCCAGCCGTCGCTTCGAAGATCGCGGCACTGTTGGAACCGGCTTGAACGATTACATCGCGCTGATCGACAACCTTGCCATCACGCAACAGTTTGACGACATAACGGCCAGGCATCAGTCCGTTGACGGCGTAACGGCCATTGGCATCGGCAGCTACCGTGCTGTCGTAGCCCGTCGCCGGATTGGTTACTTCTGCTGCAATGCCTTTGCCTACAGGCAAATTACCATAGACGCCGCCGGTGATTCCCTGCGCAAACAGCGAACTGCTGGTCATGGCAGCGGCCCATAGGCCAATGCGTATGCTGGCGCGTAAGCTGCTACTCAAACGAAACTGTTGCCTGCCCATTCCTGTCTCCAAAGAAGAAAAAAAGTCCGCTGCTTCGGATCCGGCCGAACTGACCGACAACCCGTTTACTCAAACCGCCAACCGGCTTTGAGCTACATAGCTGCACACTTGGAATTTGTTGATGTCGCTCAGAGGTATCGTTGCGTGCTGTGATCCGAGCCGCGCTTGATATCGAATGCCTTTCCCAGGCTCGTGCGATAGCCGGCAACAGCTACGGCGATCAGCGTTCGCGCTTTCTCATCGCCTGCTTTTTGCGTGGTACTGGCACCGAGCATCGATATCGCGTCGATTGCAACGGATGACACGCTCTTGCGATACATATGTCTCCCCTACCTTTCAGCTTGTTTGCTGACATGCCCACATTCGTGGTGCTTTTTTGAGGTACGAACTCGCCCTGAGCCATGGTTGATGCCATGACACTCCGGTATTGCTTTTCAGAGATACACAAACTGTCCGCGCGCTGACGCATGCCGCTGGCGAGATAACCGCCTTGCTATACCGTTCCCTGAGTCCCCTGGATTCCGATTTTTATCGATCCAACTTCTCGCGATAACGTTATGCAAACGCCGTTAGCGCGCTAATCATTACGCCTGTAAAAAGGCGATGTCAACAGAATTTTGCATCGATTCAAATTTAGATTTTCTAAATGTATCTTATTGATGCATATAAAGTTATTGAAAGGTCGGTGTTGCACAACAGCAAAGTGATTGGATCGATCTAATTTTTCAGCGGTTTATTAATGCTGCACTCGCAAAGATGCGTTCTGAAAACCGTAAATGGGCTATCGCTAACAGCGGGGATTGCCGTCTATCAAATGGACAGACCACCATAATCTGTGCAGTTTTAGCACCCAATAGTTTGTAGGCTGGACGGACCTTCGACATGGACTTGGCGTAGGGCCGGTGCACGCGGTATGTACGTACATGCCAACCACTTACCGCCTTCTCAATGGCGGCGATGCCATGGTCCGCCCCGGCACATCAGCTACGCAGAATGGAGTCGGCTCCTGAGTGCTCGCTCCCGACCGAATTGTTTGCGCTGGATGCGTACACCCGCACGTTGCCACGCAAACTTAAGTGACTTCGCTGCCCAGTCGCATGTTGATATGCAGGGAAGTCGCCAGTTCGCGCAAAAGTTCATTGTCGCGTTTCAGTGTGACCCAACCCGCGTAGCTGTCATCCTCGGTTTCCCAGGCCCACAAGGTATAGCCGTGCTCAAGCAGGCGGTCGTAGGCGACGGCAAATAGCGAAGCCGCGTCGATCTCTGCGTGAAAATCGTCATCGTCCGGATCGCCGCCCCAGTCGATGGATATATTCCAGCGCGAGGAAAGCTCATCGATGGCCTGTACCAGTGCATGCGTATCCTGTCCGTCGACATGGAAGCCCGATCGCCAGTCGATCACCCCGCGGATGATCTCAATGGGCTCCACTTCATTCTCGCCCGCTTGGACGACGGCATCGCGGTAATCCGCGAATTGCTGAAAGGCCATCTCCTCGTCACCCGGATTGATCAGCAGTAGTAGCTGCCAGACACACGCCTCGACGGAATCATCGATATCCTCGTTCTCGTCGAAGTCGTGCTCGGTGTCGAAATCATGATCGGATGGGGTCACGGGAAACTCTCTCGGTCGCTGCGACCTGCCTTAATCATTTGGGGAGGATATCCGCTTCCGGCACAGACTTCAGCTGTTCAGCGCGGCACGCTATAGCTGCGCAGGTGGGGGAGTGTTGCCATCATGAAAAGCAAGCGGGCTCTCATCGGCTGAACGTGCTCGCGACCCTTGGTGCGGTCCGCACTGTTCAACGTAAAGGACGTCATGCGCGGGGCTGTATGACGATAATCGCCATGCCCAATAGCGCCACGCATGCACCCGCGACATCCCAGCGAGTCAGTGTCACGCCATCCACATATCGCAACCATATCAGTGCGACAGCGATGTAAATGCCGCCATAGGCGGCATAGGTTCGTCCGGCAGCGGCTGGGTGCAAAGTAAGTAGCCACGAAAAGAGTGCGAGCGATACAGCAGCTGGCACTAAGAGCCATGCTGTTTTTTCTTGCTTCAGCACCAGCCAGGGCAAGTAGCAGCCGACGATTTCGGCCAGCGCTGTGAGGATAAACAGCGCGGTCTGCCTCAAGAGATCGAGCATTTCTTATTCAAACCTATGTTCAGAGCGATTTATCCGCCTGCCTATTGTCACTTAGATTTGCCGGAACATTCGCTTCCGCCCACAAAGGCGGGCACGCAGTCTGCGCCGCATTACATGGGCTTGAGATCGCCAACAAGGGTGGGTAGCAGCTCCGATACGGTGGGATGAATCGGTACGGCCCATTTCAGGGTGTCGAAAGGCTGCTCGGCATTCATCAAATCGAGTATGCCGTGAATGGCCTCATCGCCGCTCACGCCAAGAATCGCGGCGCCGAGGATGCGCTGCGTCTGTGCGTCGGCAACTACCTTCATGAAGCCTTGCGTTTCACCGCGTTCAACGGCGCGGCCAACGCGTGTCATGGGGCGTTTGGATACCAGCAATGGCTTGCCACTGGCACGTGCCTGTGTGTCGGTCATGCCGACACGCCCCAATGGCGGGTCCGTAAAGAGTGCGTAGCCCGGGATACGCGATGACACACGCCGCTGCGCGCCATCGAGCAGATTCGCGGCGATGATTTCGAAATCGTTGTAGGCCGTATGCGTGAAGGCGCCGCGCCCGTTGCAATCGCCCATGGCCCAGATGCCGGGTACGTTCGTGGCGAGCATATCGTCAACGACGATGTAGCCATGTTCGTCCGTTTTGATGCCGGCGTGCTCCAGTCCAAGATCATCTGTATTCGGGCGGCGGCCGATGGCCAGCAGCACATGGCTGGCTACGATTTCTTTATCGTCAGAGGTGCAGTCCACTTTGACGGTGACGCCTTCGGTATGCGGCGCAAAGGCGATGCATTCGGCGTTCGTGCGCACGGTAATGCCTTCGGCCTCTAGTATGCCTAGGATGGTTTCTGAGACATCTTCATCTTCACGAGCAATCAAACGCGACTGACGTTCTACGACCGTAACTTTGCTGCCAAAGCGACGAAACATTTGCGCGTATTCAAGGCCGATGTAGCTGCCGCCGATCACGGCGAGGTGTCGGGGAAGCGCGTCGAGTTGAAGTATTGATGTATTCGTGAGGTAGCTGATGTCGCCGACACCAGGCATGTCATCGGGTACCCGCGCACGGCCGCCAACGTTGAGGAATATGCGCGGAGCGGTGATGACGTCATCATTCACGCGCAATGTATTGCTACTTTCGAAGCGGGCATGTCCACGCAATACGGTCAGATGTTCCATGCCGCCAAGCCAGCGTTCTATATTGCCGCGGGATGTGTTTGTCACTCCGTGTGCTCGCGCCATCACGCGCGGGAAGTCAATGTTCACGTCGCCATTTAACATGACGCCGTAATCTGCGGCACGCCGTGCCTGATGCGCAACGCGCGCGCTGGCCACCAGGGTCTTGGTGGGCATGCAGCCGGTATTGACGCAGGTGCCGCCGAAGAAATGACGCTCGACGAGTGCCACCGTCATGTCGGCGGCGGTCAGGCGGCCTGCCAGGGACGGTCCAGCTTGCCCGGCGCCGATGATGATCGCATCGAAAGAGCGGCTCATGGCTGTACCTTTGATAGGTGAGATCTACGGTTCATGCATCTCTACTTTCGATCCACGCCGTTGACTAGGTTCTTTGTTCTACCCACTGAGCACGCCAGGCAGGCGCGGCGAACGAGTCGGCGAAGTATTGGGTCTCATGCGACACCTTTCCCTCCCGGAACTCCATGATACTCACGGTGTGGGCGGACTTGCCTTCATAGGCAATGACATATTCGGTAACCCAGAGATTGCCGTTTCCTACGATACGTCGGATCACAAAGCCCGATGGTTTGCCTGGGTGATGGCCACGAAGCGCTTGCAGGTTATGTCGACCGTGAATGATTTCACCTGACTGTGGGTATTCGCACACAGCATCGTCGTGATAGATCTCATGCTCGGTAACCAGATCGCCCGCAGCAGAGGCCGCCCAATGTCGATCAATGGCCATCCGGATGTTTTGCACTTCCATCATCGGCCTCCTCGCAGCAGCACTCGGCACGCACGTTCGCTTCGATGAACACATAGGTTGCGCTTAGCCAAGCTGGCGCACAAGTGCTTGTTCTAGCGCTTCAATTTTGCGTGCCCATTTAAGACGTAAGGGCCCCTGGGCGGTTACGAACTACCGATCAGCATGCTAATAATGCAAGGCGAGCTAATCGGGCGAGCTCGTCCATCCAATAGGCAGTCAGGCAACGGACCCATGATTACACTCGATCCCATCCCCTTAGATGACTTGGTTGCTCTTTCAAAGTCTTCCATTCCCACAAGGTTGGTAGGCATCGCTTTAGAGGGGGCGCTTCCACCTGCGTTTGTCGCAACGCGATCCTTGGATCACATTGACAGCGGTAAGTCAGTTCACTGGTGCAGTACCTTTTATATCCGCGATCTTGATAAGGCAGTGGTGGGAGGTTGCGGATTTAAAGATGAGCCGCACAACGGTCGCGTTGAGATTGGCTACGCAGTATCTCCTGAGCGACGGAACCAGGGCATCGCAACTGTTGCCATTGAGGCACTGACATCACTCGCCTTTAAAAGCGCCGAAGTCCATGAGGTGCTAGCCCAGGTCAGTGAGTTAAATGCGCCGTCAACCCGGGTGGTTCAAAAGCTTGGATTTGTGAACACAGGGACTGCGGTGGACAAGGATGACGAGGTACTTGTCCAGTGGATTTTGCGAGCGCAACCCAATCCATCAAAAACGAATCCGAAGGACGCAATGGGCCAGTGTTGACGATCATGTTTCTGTACCGTCGCGGTGTTCTCGCGCTTTTGGTGTTGTTGTGTATGTCATGGGCGCACGCGGAGGATGGCCTGCAGCTTCAATGGCTCACCACTGACCGTCAAGCACAGCCGTTATCGATAGATACCCCATCACCGTACTTTGGCTGGGTGGTAACTCACGCGCCACGCGGTACAAAACCCTTGGGTTATCGAATCGAAGTGGCGCATAGCGAGGCAGCGCTGGCGGACGATCGTCCCGACATATGGGACAGTGGTCTCACTCCGGGGCGCGCATCTTTCGACATCGCTTACGCGGGTCCGCCGCTGGCATCGTCGAGTCGGTATTACTGGAAGGTGATCGCGCGTACTTCGGCGGGTGACACCAGTGCGACGTCATGGTTCGAAACGGGGCCATCGTTACAGCAGTGGTCTGACGCGCAGTGGATCGGCAAATCCCCTGGCGGCACGTTGGCAGCGCCCTTGTTGCGGCATGTTTTTACCGTCAAGAACGGCTTGGCTTCGGCCAGGTTGTATATCGCGGCGGGAGGTTATGCCGAAGTGTGGATCAACGGACGATCCGCAAGCGATGCCGCGCTTTCGCCCGATTTCACTGACTACGATAAACGCGTGCTCTATCTCGCACACGATGTCACCGCTTTGTTGCGGTCAGGGTCGGCCAATGCCATGGGCATCGAACTGGGGCGCGGCTACTACGGGCTTACCAATCCAGACGTGTGGCACTGGGAAAAAGCGCCGTGGCACGGCGAGCCACGCGTGCGCGCACTCTTGAAGCTGTGCTACGCGGACGGCCATTGCGAATTCGAAGGCACCGACGCCCATTGGCGCATTCATGATGGCCCGACCCTGCTCGACGACGTGTACGGCGGCGAGACGTATGATGCACGCCGCGTCCAGCCTGGGTTCGACACCGCGGATTTTGATGATAGCCATTGGCGCGCAGCAGCCATTCTCCCTGCGCCCAAAGGTGTTCTGCAGGCGCAGCGTGAACCGCCGGTGCGAGTGGTGCAGACATTGCGGGCAACTGCGGTGACTACATTGCACAGTGGCAGTTACGTGGTCGCATTTCCGCGAGTCATCGCCGGATGGGCAACGTTGGCCGTGCAGGGGAAGGCTGGCGATACGATCGTTTTGCACTACGGTGAAAAGCTGCTGCCCGATGGCAGCGTCGATGATCGTGACGATCATCATTACTTTGAGCACGGCTTGCAGACCGACCGCGTCACCCTGTCCGGTCAAGGTGTCGAGCACTGGCACTCGCACTTTTCCTGGAAAGGATTCCGCTACGTGCAAGTAGACGGTTGGCCTGGTACTGCGCCATCGCTCGATGCGATAAGCGCTCAGGTCGTGCACACCGATGTTCCATTGATCGGTCACTTCAGCAGCAGTAACCCGTTGCTCAATTGGATTCATGTCGCAGCTGTCGACACTGTGCTCAACAATCTTTACGGCATTCCCACCGACACGCCCATGTACGAGAAGAACGGCTGGACTGGCGACGGCATGCTTGGTGCAGACATGATGCTGCGCAACGTGGGAGCCGACACACTGCTGTCCAAGTGGGTGCAGGACATTGCCGACGCACGCAGTACCGATGGCGTCCCGTTGCTGATCGCGCCTAATCCGGGGTGGGGCGATGGACGCGCGCCGCCGTGGCATGCGGCCTATGTGCTGGTTCCCTGGTCGCTGTACTGGCAGCGAGGCGATCGCCGCACGTTGGCCGACCATGTTGATGGCATGGCGCATTATGTCGACCTCGAATACGCGCGCTCGCCGGGATGCATTGCGGATACCGAGTTGGGTGACTGGGTCAGTCCCGAAACGCCTGCCGATGGTGGCAATGCGCCGGAGGATAAACGCATCGCGGCGACCGCCTATCTCTATCGCATGGCCGAAGTGATGGCGCAGATCGAACATGTCCTTGGCAACGACACGCAGTCGCGCCATTTCGATGAAATGTCAGCGCGCGTGCGGGCAGCCTTCAATCAACAATTCTTCGATCCGGCAAAGGGCTTATACCGAGGACAAGGCGATGACGGTGTGCGGCAAACCCATCAATTGCTTGCACTGGATTTCGGTCTTGTCCCGACAGCGCAACGTTCGCGGGTGATCGATGCCCTGGTGCAAGCCGTGCATGGGCATGACGATCATCTGGACACCGGCGCACTGGGCACCAAGCTGCTATTGCCGATGCTCACGGCCACCGGCCACGCCGATCTTGCGTGGATCGTTGCCACGCAGACGAGCTTTCCTGGTTGGGGTTATTGGCGCGAGAACGGTGCGACCAGTCTGTGGGAACACTGGAAGCTCGACGCTCGCTCGCGAGGGCATTATTTCCTGGGCACCATCGACGATTGGCTATTCGGGGATGTCGCGGGCTTACGGCCCTTGGCGCCGGGTTGGCAGCGCATTGGCATACATCCCGCACTTACTGCGTGGCTGGATCATGCAGAAGCGGACACCATGACGCCGTACGGCCGAGCTGCTGTAGCTTGGTCTCATCCATCAGGGAAACTGCAACTGGACGTCGACGTGCCGGTTGGCAGCACCGCCGAGGTGCGCGTGCCTATGGCGACCCCTCAGGCCATGACGGAATCAGGACGCCCCTTGTCGATGCTGAAATCGGTCCATGCATTGCACGCGTGCGGTGCAGATACGTGTTTCGAACTCGATTCAGGACACTTCAGCTTCAGGTGATTAGATGGAGATGAGTTCTGAGAGGGCCATGAACGATTAGTGTCGGCGTTTGTATTCGACTGGATTGCACCAGGAATCCTGAGCACTTCCAGCTTATGATTGGACTGCCGTGTTTGGGTATCTGTAATAAAAGGAGTGGATTGTGCCTTCCGTTATCACGCAACCGGTTGTGTCCAAACTTACGCGTGCAGCCATTTTTCTAGTAGTGACCGTGAAGCCGGAGCCGCAATGTGAGGAAGCGGTACGCGCGCTTTGTGGCGACTTGGCATCGCTTTTGCGTGCGGTCGGGTTTCGTGACCTCAATGGCGCGTTGACGTGCGTCATGGGCGTCGGGTCGGATGCCTGGGACCGATTGTTCGGGCAGCCGCGGCCCGCCGAGCTGCATCCGTTTCGAGAAATCAAAGGCGAACACCACGCCGTCTCGACACCCGGAGACCTACTTTTCCACATTCGATCCATGCGTATGGATCTATGTTTTGAGCTGGCGACGCAAATCATGTCCCGCCTCGGCGATGCGGTGACTGCCGTGGATGAAGTGCATGGGTTCAAGTACTTCGATGAGCGTGATCTGCTCGGCTTTGTCGATGGCACCGAAAACCCGGTGGACCAGGATGCCGTCGACGCCGTGGTCATCGGTGAGGAAGATCCCGGTTTCGCCGGCGGCAGCTACGTCATCGTGCAGAAGTATCTGCATGACGTGAAGGCATGGGACACCGTGCCGGTCGAGCAGCAAGAACGCATCATTGGACGCAAGAAGCTTTCGGACATCGAACTGGACGATGCCGCCAAAGCTCCCTATGCGCACAACGTGCTGACCACCATTGAAGAGAATGGCGAGCAACTGGAAATCGTGCGCGACAACATGCCTTTCGGCGATGTGGGGAAGGGCGAATTCGGCACCTACTTCATCGGCTACGCGCGATCCCCAGGCCGTATCGAAAAAATGCTGGTCAATATGTTCGTGGGCCGGCCGCCGGGCAATTACGACCGCCTGCTCGATTTCAGCAAAGCGGTAACGGGCACATTGTTCTTTGTGCCGTCCGCTACCTTCCTTGCCAACGTTCCGGCCGAAAGTGCGGTTGCCGTGTCTGGCGATGGAACAGCCGACGCGTCACCAACCCCTCAACGCCCATCTGACGGCTCACTAGGTATCGGTTCGCTCAAAGGAGAGTCAACACATGAATAATCTGCATCGGAAACTCGCTCCCATTTCCGAAAAGGCGTGGGAACAGATTGAGCAGGAAGCGGCGCGGACCTTGAAGCGCCATCTCGCGGCGCGGCGGGTGGTGGATGTCGTCGGTCCCAAAGGCATGGAGTTTTCGTCGGTGGGTACCGGACATCTGCAGACGATCAAGTCGCCGGGTGAGGGCATCCAGGCTGCGCTGCGCGAAGTGAAGGCCGTGGTGGAATTGCGCGTTCCTTTTGAGCTTTCACGCCATGCCATCGATTCGGTCGAGCGCGGTGCCAACGATCCTGACTTGCAGCCACTGAAGGATGCGGCACGCAAGATCGCCTTTGCGGAAGATCGTGCAGTGTTCGAAGGTTACGAGCATGCCGGCATTCCCGGTATCCACAAGGGAACCAGCAATGCGGCGATAACCCTGCCTTCCAAGGTGGATGACTATCCGATTGCGGTAGCCAAGGCGGTAAGTCAGCTACGCGAAGCCGGCGTCAACGGCCCTTACGTGCTGCTGCTGGGTGAGCAGGCGTACACCAAGGTCAGTGGCACCACGGATGCGGGATATCCCATCGTCAGGGACATTCAGAACTTGGTGGATGGCGACATCATCTGGGCGCCAGCCATCAAGGGCGGTGTCGTGCTCAGCACACGAGGTGGTGACTTTGAGCTGCACCTTGGCCAGGACATCTCCATCGGCTACCTGAGCCACAGCGAAAGTGCCGTTCAGTTGTATCTGCAGGAGACATTCACCTTCCTGCATCTGACGGCGGAGGCCGCGGTCATGCTGGTGCCTAGCAGCAAGTAAGCGCTTGCTGCACCCACTCCTCAGGAGCTGCCGCAATGCAGGAATTCGACTTTTACATCAATCCAAAGCGACCCACGCTCGGTTTGTATGTACGCAAGGGAGCGGGCCTGCCTGATCTTGTCGATGCAAGCCAATGGCAGCTTGAAGGCCATGTCTGGGCCAACGAGTTGCCACCTCCGATTTTGCAAGGACTGGAGGCCAACGGCCATGCTTTCCAGGAGCTGGGAAGCTGAGATGAGTAAAGATTCATGATCGTACGTCCGCACAAAGCCCACTCAGTCACGACGCTGCTGTTCGCGATGAAGGGCTCCATTGTCCCGATCATCTGGCCGCGTGTCCTCTACACCATGCTTCTTTCGGTGGCCATTGTTGTCGCGGACCGAAACGGCGTGGCCACGCACTTCCAGCTCAATGCGGCGCCGTTGACCCTGCTTGGTTTGACGTTGGCGATCTTCCTGGGTTTTCGAAATACGGTGGCTTACCAACGTTGGTGGGAGGGGCGCACGCTGTGGGGCGAGCTTGTGATTACCGCTCGCAATTTAACTCGGCAAACCCTGTCGTTTCTGCCCGCGTTGCCGGAAGCGCAGCGACGGCAGCTTGTATACGGGGTGATCGGCTTCACTCACGCGCTACGACATTACCTGCGCGGCACGGATGCTGAGCCGGACCTGCGCTCCTGGTTGCCGGCTGAGGTATGCGCCAAGGCGCTGGCATCTCCCAATCCACCCAACAAAGTGCTGGGGATGCTCGGCGAAGCCTACGCAAAGCGTGCACGCGAAGCGGGCATCGATAGCATGTTGCTGGTCGAAATGGACCGCGAACTCAACCGGCTTTCCAATGTGCTGGGTGGATGCGAACGCATCAAGAACACGCCTATTCCGTTCGCCTATATCTTGCTGCTGCATCGGACGGTGCACGTTTACTGCTTCATGCTGCCGTTCTGCCTGATTGGACCGTTGGGCTGGGTGACGCCGCTGGCGGTTGGCATCATTGCGTATACCTTCTTTGGTCTGGATGCGATTGGCGAGCAGATTGAGGATCCGTTCGATCTTTTGCCCAACGATCTGCCTCTGGATGCCATGAGCAGGACCATCGAAATCAATTTGCGCAGCCTGCTTGGAGAATCGGAGATTCCGCCGCCGCTGGAGCCAAGCAATTTCGTTTTGACCTAGGCGCGTTGCAAACCGCAACGAGAGCGCCACGCCTTTTTGCTCGTCATCCCAGCTTTCGCTGGGATGACGGTAAGGCGATGAACGAACTTACGTGAGCTCCGATGCTTGTGGATCGGCGATACCTCCCGCACGTTCACTGCGCTTGATCGTCATGGCCAGCGCCAGTGCAGCCAAAAACGCGATCGGCATGCCAAGCAACCAGGGAAGCCGTGCGGAAAGACCGTATAGATACATCCCTGACGCAGGCCCTGCCGTGTCCTTCACGTCATTGACCGTTGAAATGGCAGCCATATAGGCGGCGCGTGCCGCGGGAGGCGCCAACGCATTGACCGCCACCGGCATGAGCGGCCCAAACAGTACCTGTGCCAGCGAAAGCAGGGTCACGCTTGCATAAAGCGTAAACACATTGGCATGGAGCAGGAGCAGGCCAAAGCCACCGGCCACCGTCGCGCCTGCGCCGATCAGCAAAGGAAAAGCCGCGATCTTGCCGCTCCACTTGGCGACAGGCCATTGCAGAATCACCACCACGGCCGCGGCGTAGGTAAATAACAGGCCGACTCCCGACGCTGTCAGCGCATGCGCGCCATGTGCGTAAAGGGGCGTGATCACTTCCGGCCAACTGCCCATGATTTCGATGATGGCAAACCATACAAGCATGGCTGCAAGTCGCGGATCGCGGAAAGCAGGCAGGAGCGCGGACAGTCCTTCTTCGTCCTCATCCTCTTGTACGTCGGGGCTTTTTTCACGCAACTGCGTTTCGGGAAGCGTGCCCACGATGAGTATCGACGCGCATAACAGCGATAGGCCGCAACCGGTGAAGACCGTATTCAAGGACATGAGGGCGAGTGCGGCGCCCAAGGCGGGACCGACGATATGGCCAAGACTGGATGCAATGCGCGCGGAGGCATAGCGCATGCGTAATTGATCTGCAGGCGCGGTGTCGGCGATCACTGTGGCAATCGTCGGATGCAGTGCGCACTCGAAAATACCGATACCGATCAGGCATAGCGCGATAGCCCATACACCATGCAAGTGCGCAAGCAACAGGAAACCGCCACCGACACCCAGCGTTGAAAGCAGCAGTACCGGGCGTCGGCCTAGACGATCGGCAATGCCTCCCAGCAGCGGGGTGGCAATGAGTTCGCCGCCCGCATAGCAGGCCAACAGCAGGCCGATAAACCGCAAAGGAATATGGGCCTCGTGCTGTGCCCATAGGGCAAAGAAAGGCATCAATGCGCCATCGGCCAAACCAGCCAGAAAGTACAGGCACATCGCCACCGCACCGGGTTTGATGCGGTATTTGGGAGATAGAACAGGTGTTGCAAGAAAGGTGAGCGTTTTCATGAGGTCAACTCCAGCGCATGACGGCGAACGCAAGGCATTCGCGGGTCTATTTGCGCGTTGGTTGACGTAAACGCTTACGACGGCCCGATTCGGGCGGCGGGCGAAACTTAGCACGCTGGTTTTGCGGATTCAACACATTTGCCGCCAAGGGCAATGTGTCGATAGCGTTTGCCGAAGGCCTCGAACATGCATGCGCATCGGCTGACAGCCAGCGCACTCAGCTATTCAACACGATACGCGGCTGCCAAAACGGGCGTGAGGGTCGTCGCGCGTTGACGCAGCGTCATGACAAGAACGCCTAAGCCCGCAATGGCTACGCGCCATGGTCTGCTATGTCCATCCATGGCGTGATCGTCGGCAGGATCGGTGCGACGTAAACCGTTGCTCATCGGCTTATGCCAAATTCGTCAAAATAGATGCGCAAAATGACATCACCGTCATCAAGGCCGGTCGCGATACCGTCGCTGCGAAATCATGCGATCGCGGAAAAATTTTTGTTGTAATACAGCCTTTTGGCACATTGTCATATAGTCTTACTAAACATATAGTCCAATGAATAACGAGCACGTGTTCGTTGCTTGGACACAGATCAAATAAAGACAAGTAAATGTAAATTAGTATAAGGGCGGTACGCCGTACGCGAATCCTTTCGGAGGAGCAGGACGCGCCACACCTTGAACGGAATTCGCGCGCGACGGCCGGACGAGCAAAGGAGCGATGCCGCTTCAGCTGCCATCCGGGAAAACATTGATTGCTAGTGGGAAAGCGCGTGCGGGTTGTCATTGCGGATGATCACGAGTTGGTACGCATCGGTTTGCGCGCTGTACTGCAGCGTGGCGGCGAAGGCTACGAAGTGGCCGGTGAGGCATCCAGCGGCAGTGAACTGCTGAAAGTGCTCGCTCATACTCCTTGCGATGTTGCCATTGTCGACTTCCAGATGCCGGAGGACGACGCTGGCATGGATGGCGTCGTGCTGCTGCGCGAATTGCGCCGCCGCCATCCAAGGCTGCGCATTGTCGTGGTGACCATGCTGCGCAATATCGCCATTTTTCGAACCATGTATCAGGAAGGCGTGGAAGCCGTGGTCGAGAAGACGGCCGTGGTGCAGGAGTTGTTCGTCGCCTTGAGGGCTGTTCGCGCCGGCCGCACCTATATGAGCAAGAGCGTTCGTGAACAGCTTACGGAACGCAGCACCTCTGCCGCCGATGCATCGCAGGCCGATCGCAAGCAGGCTCATGTATTGTCCGCACGCGAAGCGGAAGTGATGCGTCTGCTGGCGAAGGGCCTGACCGTTTCAGAAGTGGCGCGCATTACGAACCGCAGCGTCAAGACCATCAGCCTGCAGAAACATAGCGCGATGGCCAAGCTCGGCATCACCAACGATCAGCAGCTATTCGACTATGTGCGTACCAGCGGTCTTTTGTGAGCATGTGTGCGGCGTGCACATTTCATTGATGTACTTTAAGAAAGTTCTTATTCAGCTGGATCAGGCTTCTGAATACGCTCGACGCCAAGTCTGTTTTTGACTTGCCGCCAGTGGGCGTCGTAAAAGCTTGGTTCGCGACGCAACACGGTGAGGTGAAAGGGCCCTGCAACGGAGGCAGTCGCCCGTCGTCACGTCGTTACGTACGGATTTTAAAAAACAGGGGAAACTCATCATGACTCGTCATACCAGTCGTCATTGCTGTGTGGGCAGCCGCCGGTTTATTTCCGATTTTCATAACGGCGTCAGATAGCGTAGCGGCTACGCGATCTTCCCCACTTCCTGATCGCACACCGCCCTGCACATCGATACCACGTATGCGAATTGAGGATTGAGCGGGCCCTGGCGGCTCGTCTCGCGGCGATCGCGTGTGTGGGGCCATGGAATGTAGAACCCAGCTCATGTCTCCTATTCCAAGCGGTTTATCCATGCCATGGCCTGGCCTGGATGCCATGAACCAGCTGTTCGACCATTGCAAGCTCGAGGCGGTTGCGCTGAGAGAGGGTGGCTTGCACGGCTTGTTCGGCAGCTGTCTGCATGCAGGCGCGTCGCTCTGCGGCTTCGTCTTCGATTTTCCGTGTCACGGCCGTTTTCCGGTGCCAAACGGCCATTACCTGCTGTGCCACGTTCACCAGGCCGGCCTTGGGAGTTGGTGCGCCGGTATGCCGTTGCATTCGGGTACAACCCTGATCGTGCTGCCGGGCAGCTCCTGCGAAATGATGCTGGGTGCACATTCGTCCGTCAGCGTGCTGATGGCTCCTTTGCACGAGGGTGTCATGCGGGCCTTCGAAAGAAATCCGGTGTCGTTCGGCCTGATGGGTCGCCGGTTTTCGATATTCGGGTCGGAATATCTTGCCGGTACATCGTGGCGGTTCCGCTGCGAGTCGTCGTTCCATGCGCTGGTCGGCGCGCGAGGCAATGGATGCATCGATGTGGCTGATGATTTCTTCGGCACCTTGCTCGATCCGCAGATGCTGGATGATCTGGCCGCTCAACCCTCGGCTGAGGCATCGCCATCCGGCGGCTATCAAGCGCATTACAGGCCCTTCCGGCGCGCGGTGGATTTCATGCGTGCGAACTTGCATCGCGACATCTATCTGGACGAACTGGCACGCGCCGCTGGAATGAGTGAGCGCGCCTTGCGCTACACCTTTGCCGATCTGCTAGGTGTGTCACCTACGCGTTACCTTTCCCTGCTCAGGCTGCATGAAGCCAGTCGACGGTTGGCCGCTGCAGGTGCTGGACGCCTGTCCGTGAAGTCGGTCGCCATGAGTTGCGGCTGGTGGGATCTGTCGCGCTTTGCGGCCAATTATCGGCGGGCCTTTGGCGAACATCCCAGCGATACGTTGATGCGTGCTTGCAGCGTCGCGTCCTGAAGTGCCTCGCGCAGTTTGAGTTGAGCGTAAGCGGCATCCAACATCGCTATCTTCCCGGTTTGTGCCATCTGCATCGATGAACGTCATGCCACGCATGACGATGTCCACGTTCGCTTTCACTCGACGCAAACGAAGCGCGGTACACCGCAAATGTGCGCTTCATCTCACTTTGCCGAATTTGCATGGCTATTGCCGGATTCACCTTGCACTCGCGCCGAATTTGCGCATTGCAGCGCGCAAGCTTCCGCTTGAATGGAACCCTGCCGAACGAGGCTCAGGGAGATCGTCGTCATCGCGCAGGCACAGGGAATGAAGAGGGCGATCATGAGCGATATCCATCTTGTCGATGCCTATGCCGGCGCGCGAATTGCGTTTCCCCGCGCCTTCCTGTTTCGCACGCGCAGATCGCAGCAGCAGTGCGCGCTCCATTCGAATAGTTGGCCCAGCTGACGCGCATCGGGCCGAACTAAAGCTTATCCCTCACATCTGGATGGCGTGGCTTGAGAAGCGACGCCGGCGGCAGGCATTGGGCTCCAACGACCTAGTTACGCCTCAGGACCTTTTGTTTGCCAGGGATTCCTCTCGACGCGATGTCTGATCCCACGCAGGGCTCGGACCGTAGTTCTTCCAGCACCCGTGGAATCGGGTTTCGGAGCAAGCCATGAACAGGATCTACAGCAAAGTCTGGAATGTCGCCTTGGGACAGGTAGTCGTCGCTTCCGAGCTGGCTGCTTGCCGTCATGGGACCGTTGCCGATCAGCGCGATGAACGTGCGCAACCATCCTTGCAAGGTCTTGCACCACGCATACTTGGCGTGTTGTTGCTGTTGGGTTTGACTGGGTGGAGCGGGCGGGCACAAGCCCAGTCCACGAACTGCTCGCCGGCGCCCTTCAATGCGTATGACAGTACCTCTTCGTGCATGGGTTTTAACGCTGAGGCCACCGGAGCCGGAACAACGGCGCTGGGCGCGAACGCGATCGCATCGGCAGCGGACACGACGGCGGTCGGTTACCAAGCCAATGCATCGGTTATCGAAGCGACGGCGATCGGCTACCAAGCCACTGCGTCGAACCAATATACGGTCGCTGTCGGCTACTTAGCGACGGCGCCAGGCAAAGGCGCGGTGGCAATAGGCGCACAAACGTACGCAGACGGCATCAATCCGGTCGCGATCGGTGTTCAAGCCAATGCCAATGGAGCTGGCGCTAGCGCATTTGGCACCTTCGCCACGGTTACGGGAGGGAACTCCACGGCGGTCGGCGTCAGTTCCACGGTCAACGGCAACTATTCACTCGCCATGGGCTGGGGTTCCAACGCCACCGGACAGGACGCTATCGCCATAGGTACATCGGCTCAGGCCACTGAAGGGGGTACGACAGCGGGCACCATCGCTATTGGCTTGAATGCCATCGCTAACAGCACCTCCGGCGCCAGTGTTGCCTTAGGCCAAGGCGCTAATGCGTCTGCTACAGGTACCGGAGGCGGTTCGCCGATCGCCATCGGCGTGAACGCCAGTGCGAGCGGAGTCGGCAATGTCGTGCTTCCGAATGGCAACACCGCGACGTCTTTCGAGGCACTTGCGGTAGGCAATGGTGCGAATGCCGCGGGAGAACAAAGCGTAGCGATTGGCAACTCAACTGTCGCCAACGCAACGTGGAGCACTGCGCTGGGCAGCCTCGCCGGTGCAAAGGGCGCAGAATCCACGGCAGTCGGCGTGTTTTCACAGGCCACTGGGACCAATGCCACGGCCGTGGGCATGGGCGGCGACAGTACCGCCACGGCCGTGACTGCATCGGGCGCCGCATCGATCGCGATTGGCGGCAACTCGACCGCGGGCGCTCTGGCATCGGGCGTCAATGCTATTGCCATCGGCGCTCAATCAACCGCAACGCAATCCAACGCCATTGCGGTCGGTCCGCTGGCGAATGCTAACGCCGCCAATGCCATTGCGGTGGGAGCCACGGCCAATGCAACGGGTGGAGAAGCGGCTGCCATTGGGTACGGCTCCGTTGCCAATGGTGCCGGTGCCACTGCGCTTGGGTACATCAGCAATGCAACCGGTAATGCTTCGCTCGCCGCGGGCGATAACAATTCCGCCAACGGCACCCATGCGATAGCCATGGGATTTACGTCGAACGCGACCGGACTCAATTCCATAGCCATAGGCGGAGCTGACAATGCCAACGGAACAGGGGCAACGGCCTTTGGCGTTAACTCCGTGGCAAATGGTACTTCTACGATCGCCTTCGGCCAGGCTGCCAATGCCTCGGCAACGAACGCTACAGCGATCGGTAACGCTTCGGTTGCATTGGCTGCGTCCACGATAGCGATCGGCGATACGAATACCGTGGCAGCTGCCGCCGGCACGGGTTCATTCGCGGGCGGCTATAAATCGCAAGTGCTCGGTGGCACCGGCGCTGTGGCGCTGGGCAGCCAGCAAACCGCCAACGGCAACGGCGCGGTGGCGATCGGTGATCCCAATACCGCTACGGGCAATGGCGCGGTGGCCATGGGCGCCGATAACACCGCAAACGGGCAAGGTGCGGTTGCTATTGGCTATACCAATAACGCTACGGGGCAAGGTGCTATCGCGTTGGGCAATGCCTCGAACGCAACGGCAGCAAGCGCACTGGCTTTCGGAGACACGGCGAACGCGAGCCAGGCACAGTCGATCGCGTTGGGCGCGGGTGCGACGGCTGGCGCGCAGCCGGGCGATGTGGCGCTGGGCGCAGGTTCCGTCACAGCAGCGGTGATCAATACGACTAGCGCGACGGTCAATGGCGTTACGTATTCCGGCTTTGCGGGCACCACCGCGACAAGCACAGTGAGTGTGGGCAGCACCACCAGCCCACGCACCCTCACCAACGTGGCGGCCGGCCGCATCAGTTCCAGCAGCACGGATGCGATCAACGGTTCGGAGCTGTACAGCGTGGCCAATACGTTGTCGAGCGACATCATGGCCGCCCAGACGCATGACTACAGCGTCAACAGCACCTCCACGGGTACCGACACCAACTACAACAATGCAGGTGCGACCGGTGCGAACGCGGTGGCGGCGGGCGTGGATGCCAGCGCGTCGCAAACCGGGGCATCAGCACTCGGCTATAACGCCAACGCCAGTGGTGCCAGCAGTGTCGCACTGGGTGCATCGACCGTAGCAAGTACGGGGAATGCGGTGGCCATCGGCAACGGTGCCACGGCAGGCGCGAATGCCGGTGATGTGGCGCTGGGTGCCGGTTCGGTCACAGCAACAGTGGTGAATACGACTAGCGCGACGGTCAATGGCGTTACCTATTCTGGTTTTGCAGGCACTACCGCGACAAGCACAGTAAGCGTGGGCAGCACGACCAGCCCGCGTACTATCACCAATGTGGCGGCTGGTCGCGTCAGCGCCACGAGCACGGATGCGATCAACGGTTCGGAACTTTATAGCGTGGCCAATACGTTGTCGGGCGATATCACCGCTGCCCAGACGCATGACTACAGCGTCAACAGCACCTCCACGGGTACCGACACCAACTACAACAATGCAGGCGCGACAGGTGCGAACGCGGTGGCGGCGGGCGTGGATGCCAGCGCGTCGCAAACCGGCGCATCAGCACTCGGCTATAACGCCAATGCCAGTGGCGGTAGCAGTGTCGCACTGGGTGCATCGACCGTGGCAAGTACGGCGAATGCGGTGGCGATCGGCAACGGTGCCACGGCCAGCGCGAATGCAGGCGATGTCGCGTTGGGGGCAGGTTCCGTCACTGCTGCCGCGGTAGCCACGACAGGCGCGACGATCGCCGGCAACAACTACACGTTTGCCGGCACCACACCCACCAGCACGGTGAGCGTAGGTACCGCCAGCAACGACCGCACCATTACCAACGTGGCAGCGGGTCGTATCAGCGCGACGAGTACAGATGCGATCAATGGTTCGGAGCTGTACGCGACGAACCAGGCAGTCGACAGTCTCAGCACGACCGTCACCGATGGACTTACGCACTACTACAGCACCAACGACGGCGGCACGCAGCAAGCCAACTACAGCAACAATGGCGCGACAGGCACCGATTCGCTCGCCGCAGGTGTCGCCGCTTCCGCTACCGCGACGAACGCGACGGCGATCGGTTACAACACGCAAGCGCTGGCAGCTTCAACGGTAGCAATTGGAGACAGCAGCAAAGTCGCTGCGGCAGCTGGCACAGGCTCCATTGCAGGTGGTCACGACTCGCAAGTGCTCGGCGGCACCGGCGCAGTAGCCCTGGGCGAAAGCCAGACGGTGAACGGCAACGGTGCGGTGGCGATTGGTGATCCGAACACTGCCACCGGCAATGGTGCGGTGGCGGTGGGTGCGGACAACACCGCGAACGGTGCTGGTGCAGTCGCATTGGGCAATACCAACAATGCCACGGGACAAAGCGCGATCGCGCTGGGTAGTTCATCGGATGCGACGGCCGCAGGTGCGATGGCGTTTGGCAACACGGCCAACGCTAGCCAGATCAATGCCATTGCATTAGGTGCCGGTGCGACAGCGGGCGCGCAAGCAGGCGACGTAGCATTGGGTTCCGGTTCGGTCACCTCAGCCGTGGTGGCGACTTCTGGTGCGACCATTGCAGGCACTGCCTATACCTTTGCTGGCACTAACCCGACCAGCACCGTAAGCGTAGGTAGCGCTGGCGACGAACGCACCCTTACTAACGTAGCGGCCGGTCGTATCAGTGCGACGAGCACGGATGCGATCAACGGTTCGGAGCTGTATGCGACGAACCAGGCGGTCGACAGCCTCAGTACCACCGTCACTGATGGATTGACGCATTACTACAGCGTCAACGATGGCGGCACGCAGCAGGCCAACTACAGCAACAACGGCGCGACCGCCACGGACTCGCTTGCGGCCGGTGTGGCAGCATCGTCTTCGGCGACGAATGCCACAGCGCTAGGCTACAGCTCACAGGCGACGATCACCGATAGCGTCGCGCTGGGGTCGCAGTCAGTTTCCGATCGTGCACTGACGCCGGCAAGCGGCACCATCGGCGGCACGATCATTCCTTACAACACCACGGACCGCACGCTGCTTGGTGCGGTATCCGTAGGTAGCTCGACCACTTACCGGCAGATCATCAACGTCGCCGATGGCACACAACCGAACGATGCCGTGACCGTGCGGCAGCTCACCGGTGCACTGACGTCATTCTCCACCACCACCACGAAGTACTTCCATGCCAACTCCACCGATCCGGACTCGCTGGCGGTAGGCACCAACTCGATTGCAGTGGGCCCGAACACTGTGGTCAACGGCGACAACGGCATCGGCATGGGTAATGGCGCGCTGGTGCAGCAGAACGCGCCGGGCGGTGTGGCGATCGGTGAGAACGCCACGTCGAATCTGCAGGATTCGATCGCCCTGGGCACGAATGCCACGGCCAGCGGCATCCAGGCAATCTCCATCGGTGCAGGCTCGGTGACTAGCAACCCGACCAACGTTGCCCTCGGTTCGGGATCGAACGCCTCCGCACAAGCAGGCGACGTGGCCTTGGGTGCGAATTCCGTGACCTCGGCGGTGGTGGCAACCACCGGCACCACGATCAACGGCACCTCCTACGCCTTCGCCGGTACCAATCCGACCAGCACAGTAAGCGTGGGCAGTGCGGGCAACGAGCGCACGATCACCAACGTCGCGGCAGGACGGATCAGCGCCACCAGCACGGATGCTGTGAACGGCAGTGAGCTGTATGCCACCAACGAGGCACTCGAAAGCATTATCAGCGGAGGCAGCGGCATCAAATACTTCCACGCCAATTCATCGCTAGCCGATTCCAGTGCGACCGGCACGAACAGCGTGGCGATCGGTCCGGTATCCACCGCCAGCACCACCGACGCCGTTTCGATCGGTAACGGTGCAACAGCGGGTGCGAACGCGGGCGATGTGGCTCTGGGCGCGGGTTCAAAGACCTCCGCCGTGATTGGTACCAGTAGCGTGACGGTGGGTGGGAACACTTATGCGGTAGCGGGCACCACGCCCACCAGCACAGTGAGCGTGGGGAGCGCTGGCAATGAGCGCACCATTACCAATGTGGCGGCAGGACAGGTCAGCGCCACCAGTACGGATGCGGTGAACGGCTCGGAACTGTACGCCACCAATCAGCAGGTGAACGCCAATACCACGGCGATCAACAACCTCGATAACACGGTCACCAACATTACCGCCGGCGGCGCAAGCAACAAGTATTACTCGGTGGATTCCACCGGTAATGCGGCGGCGGCCACGGGTTCGAATTCGGTGTCGGAAGGTCCTGGTTCGACGGCCTCGGGTAACAACAGCACGGCCATCGGCAGTGGCGCGACATCGAGCGGCAATAATTCGGTAGCGCTGGGAGCGGGTTCCACCGATAGTGGTCAATCGAATGTGGTGTCGGTCGGTTCGCCCACGCAGCAACGGCAGATCACCAATGTTGCAGCAGGCACAGCGCCCACGGATGCGGCAAATGTGAGCCAGGTGGATGCGGGCATCCAGACCGCGGAGAACTGGGCGCAGAACTACACCAATCAGGCGCTGTCAGGCATCGATCAGAGCATCAATCGCGTTGCCAACCGTGCCGATGCGGGTATTGCTTCGGCGATGGCGATGGCAAGCCTGCCGCAGGCATACCAGCCCAACCAGAGTTCGGCGGGTGTGGCGTTTGGCAGCTTCCACGGCGAGGCCGGTATCGCCGTCGGCCTGTCGACCATTTCGGAAAGCGGTCGCTACATCTTCAAGATCAATGCCACCACCAACACGCGCGGAGATTTTGGCGGCGGTGTCGGTGCAGGCGTGGTTTGGTGAGGAAGGGTGTAGTCATGAATCGTATTCAAGGAGTCCAGCACATGCACATTTCATTGAAAGGCATGGTGGCCGCGATGGTGCTCACCCTCACTGCTTGCGGCAATGTCAGCCATGACGTGGCAAAAGACGGCAGTACGGCCGGCCAACTGGTCTGGCCGGCACCGAGTGATGTGACACCCATGCACAAGGGCGGCACCTTTCCCGATCCGGCTGCCGTGCGTGCCGTGCAGGCAGACATGAACAAGCAGCAGATCGCCCAGTTGATCGGCTATCCGCATTTTGAAGAAGGCGTATGGGGCGTACGCGAGTGGAATTATGTCTTCAATTTCCGCGACGCCGACACGGGGCAGGTTACCGTGTGCGAGTACAAGATCCTGTTCGACGAACATAAGCTGGCGCGCAGTTTCTATTGGAGTCCGGAAGACTGCGCGCGCTTCGTGAAGCCGCCTGTGCCGCCCACTGTGACCCCCAAGCCAACCGAACAAGTGACGACGCTTTCAGCCGATGCACTGTTCCGGTTTGATCGCTATTCTCGTGCGGACATCACCGACGACGGCCGCGGCCAGCTGGATCGTCTGGCTGATTCCCTGCTGGCCGAACAGGACCGTATCGTACATATCCACGTGATCGGCTACACCGACCGCATCGGCAGCGATGACTACAACCAGACGCTGTCACAGCGCCGTGCTGATACCGTGGCAGCGTATCTCGTCGAAAAGCATGTGCCTGCGGACGTGATCGGAGCGGAAGGGCGTGGCAAGTCCGATCCCGTTGTGCAGTGTCCCGATGATTCATCGCGCAACACATTGATCGCGTGCCTCGCGCCAAACCGGCGCGTAGTCGTGCACGTTGAGACGCGCGGCGGCTAATATCCGTCAAGCTACAGAAAAGGTGACACCATGTTTAGAAAACATCTTTTGCTCACGGCGCTGTTCGTGCTCCCGTTCGCGGCATACGCACAATCTTCCGCGCAGGCAACGCCGGCAGCGCAACAGCCTACGCCGGCACAGCAGCGCCAGAACCAGCAAATGGAACAAGCGGCCTTGCAGGTTGCCCAGTTGGTCGATCAGGACAAGGTCGGCCAGATATGGGATGGCGCTTCCAACGTCACCAAGCAGATCGTCAGTCGTGACACTTTTGTGCAGGGCGTGGATACGGATCGCAAAACGGTCGGCGCACCTCAAGCACGTAGCCTGGCGTTGCTCACCTACAGCCAGTCCGATGGCAGGAAGTTGCCTCCGGGCCTGTTTGCCAATGTCGCTTTTGCCACGCGCTTTGCCAATGAAAAGCAGCCAGTGCGCGAGTTGATCTCATTCCATCTGGATAACGATCATGTATGGCGCGTCACTGGGTATAGCCTGCGATAATCCTCAGGCCAGAGCGAAAGCCAGAGGGAAAGCCCATGCTTGATCCGTCAGCGCTGCAATCCATGAACGTACTTTGGGCCACGCCGTGCTATGTCTCGGCGGTGTCCATGCACTATGTCACCAGCATGTTCCAGCTGACTCATGAAACCATGCGGCTCGGCCTCAGGTCTTCGCTGTATATGCGTGCGGAAAGCTTGGTGACGCGCGGAAGGAACGAGGCCGTAAAGTTTTTCCTGATGCATCCGGAATACACGCACTTGTTCTGGATCGACGCGGATCTGGAGTTTCAACCCGCCGCTGCCATCCGCCTGCTGCTCTCCGATTACGATGTGGCTGCCGGTATTTATCCCATCAAGCGCTTCAATTGGCCTGCGCAAGGTCTGCCGGCCGGCATCACACAGCAGGCCTTCGAGACGCTCTACACGGATTACCCCTTCAATGCGGTGGGTCACGGTGCCGAGCCACTGCAAAAGTTCATGACGAACGACGGCTTCGTGGAAGTGTCAGAAGCGCCGACCGGTTTCATGGCCATCAAGCGCCATGTCTTCAACCAGATGATGCAGCGCTATCCCGAGCTGAATTACGTTCCGGACGGCCCACCGAACAATCCCGAGCAACCTTACTACTGGTTGTTTTTCGATTGCATGACCGATCCCGATACGCGCCGTTATCTCTCCGAAGACTATGCCTTCTGCCGCCGCTGGCGGGATATCGGCGGCAAAGTGCACGCCGATATGTATTCCAACCTGGGGCATCTGGGACAGCATCTGTTTCATGGCGACCTGGCCGAAAGCATTCGCTTGCGGAATGGGCCACTCATATCGAAGAGTGAAGTTGCCTAGGGTGACGATGTGTGGCGGTAGGGCGTCTCGGGTGACTGAGCGTCGGCGATCGTCGTTGCTCTGATCGTCGAGTCGATCATGCCCCACAGCGCGGAAGCCGCAGGGGAATGCTGCCCCGCTTGTGAGCGAACCAATCCGAATTCCCGATGGATAGCGGGCACCACAGGCAGTGCACGCAAGTTGCGCATGTCTTCAGGCAGAGTCGACGCCAGCACCAGGGCAACGCCCATGCCTTCTCGAACCAAGGCGTGGGCGGTGGACGGATCCCTGACCGTGAACCGGACATCGGTTAACGCATGCCCAGCGTTCTCCATCAGGCTTTGGGCGTCTATCGTGCAGCCACTCGTTGCCAGAATGAACGGCTGCGTGGCAAGTTCGGACAACGTGACGCCTTGCGCCATAGCGCGTCGTCCCCATGGATGCGAACCCGGGACCAAGGCCATCCACGCGTCGCGTCCAATGATAAGTGCATGACGCTCTGCCGCTGGGTTGAGCACCACGCCCACGTCGATGGCATCGCGTGCCAACCAGTCTTCGATTTCTATATCCGTCGCTTTCAGCGCAATGATCTCGATGCCGGGATGGCGTTGCTGAAAGTTGCGTAACAGCGGCGGCAACAGCGTCGAGATCAGCGAAGGGAAGCTGCCCAGGCGGATGCGGCCTTGATTCAAGCCTTGGCTGTCATCGGCCAAATTACGAATGGCCGTCAGATGCGACAGCATGGCGCGCGCATGTTCGACCACCTGCTCGCCAAGCGCCGTCACCGTGACCTCTCGGCGAGAGCGCGAGAAGATCTGAATTCCGAGCGCTGATTCCAGCTGCGTAACTGCCTGGCTTGCGCCCGACTGCGTGATGCCCACGCGTTCGGCGGCCCGCGAAATGTTGCCGGTATCGGCAATCGCCACCAGCAAACGCCAATGTGCCAGATTCATCATGTCAGTAGCTTATCTAATGATGGCTAATTGAATCATTAATTTTACAGCGAGTGCGGGAGTCACCACACTTTCTCCGTGCCCATTCACCGTTCTACGGAGACACCATGAAGCTCTACTACGCGCCCTACGCCTGCTCGCTCTCTCCCCATATCGTGCTGCGCGAATTGGGCCTGCCGTTCGAGCTGGTCAAGGTGAACAACCAGACCAAGGAGACCGCCGACGGCCGTGACTTCCTCACGATCAATCCCAAGGGTTATGTCGCTGCACTGGAACTGGACGATGGCCAAGTCCTGACCGAAGGCCCGGTCATCGTTCAATACCTGGCCGATCTGCAGCCGGAAAAAGAGCTTGCGCCGCCCGTCGGCACCTGGGGGAGGACGCGATTGCAGGAGTGGTTGAATTTCCTGACCAGCGAAATCCATGCGGGAGCGGCGCCGCTGTTCAGGAGTGCGGTCATACCAAAAGAAGCTATCGACTATTTCCGCGAACGGCTGTTCAAGCGTTTTGATTACCTGGAAGGTGTTCTCGCCGAACAGCCGTATCTGCTCGGAAATGCATTCAGTGTGGCGGACGCTTACCTGTTCACCTTGCTTGGATGGAGCACGTTTTTGTCGTTCGATCTGGACCGGTGGTCGGCGCTGCCGGCGCATGTGAAGCGTGTCGGGGAACGGCCTTCCGTGCAGGTGGCATTGCAGGCTGAAGCCGAGGCTTAAGACCAAAGTCGGTTCACAGCGCTTCACTCTGGCGCGTGTTGCGCCTGTGCTGGCAGCGTTCCTGGCCATCCTGCGAGCACGGCAGGATGGTTTGCGAAAGCAATCCTGTCCCGCGTATCGTTGAAATATCTCGCGCGACCTTCATCCTCGTTGCAGGAGCTGCTGGCACACCTTGTTGGTGTGCTGCGCTCGTTGCAGTTACGCTCGCGACCATCGCCTGGTTGCAGGCGCGTGGCTTGTTCATGACGGGATGAGCAGGAGGGCTGGAACGTGGAGCGATGCAAGTGTGTGGACCCGCGGGCAGGATCGCTTCGGGTTTCAAGTCTTGGGCAGGGGCTGCCGCTAAAGAGTAAGGCAATGGTTTCCATGGGCCTTAACGCCTTTTCCCCATGATGTCCGCGGTATCGGTAGCGCTTGCCACGACTTGGCTCTTAGGGCTGCTGATGCTGCCTTTGCTTGGCTCATTGCTTCGCTCTGGCGTGCCGGGTGTGCGGGAATGGCTGGCCGCCGATGTCGCACTTATGGTTGCGATACCGATGTTGCTATTACGCGACCGCATTCCCGACTTCCTTTCGATCGTGATCGCCAATCTGCTGATAGCGTTGGCCGGCGTGACGCTATACGCCGGCTTCGCACGTTTTCTGCATCGTCCTGCGCGCTGGCCCTTGCTGTTGACCTGCGTGGTGATGACGGCACCGGCGCTGGTGTACTGGCGATATGTCGCGGACAGCATTCCCATGCGCGTGGTGGTGTCGACCGGCTTCACTGCGACGGTATGTGCGGCCGTTGCCGTCACCGTAGCGCGCTATCAGGGCTCGCGCCGAGCGCGCTATCTCCATGCCGCCACAGTAGGTGTCGCGGTGATATTTGCGGCTTGCCAAGTAGCCAGAGGTATCTACTTCATCACATTGGATCGTGTGGCGAATGCGCTGACATTCGATACGACCGTGAACGTTGTGTTGCTATGCGTGGGCGCTGCCATCATGCCGGTGATGCTGATGTGCGGCATGATGATGGTCCATGATGCGCTTCTTTCCGACGCGCGCGATGCCGTGAACAGGGATTTTCTCACCGGAGCACTTTCACGCGAAGGGTTCGCATCGGCAGCGCGGTCGCTTTGGGAGGAGGCTGATCGGACACGTTCCCCGTTGGCATGCTTGATCGTCGACCTGGATCACTTCAAATCCATCAACGACACCTTCGGACATACCGGCGGTGACAAAGTGTTATGCGAGTTTGTCGGATTGATGCGCTCTACGATTCGCGCAGGCGATGCTCTGGGTCGCATCGGTGGCGAGGAGTTTGCGATCTTGATGCCGGGCATTGCGCTTGATCACGCGCAATCCTTGGCCGAGCGGCTGCGCACCGCCGCCGCGCAGCATGCCGTCGTCACCAACAACGGAACATGCAACTACAGCCTCAGCGGCGGCTTGGCGAGCAGGTTGCCCGGCGAGACATTGGATCAACTGACGATGCGAGCCGACCGGGCGCTGTATCAGGCAAAGGTCTCGGGGCGAAATACCTTGTGCGTGGATACTCCGCAGTCTCCCTCATAAAGAATGCGGAGTGTCTGCACCTTTCCAGCCGGTCAGTCGTCTTTGCCGAACAGTCCGCCAAGCACCGAACCGATCACGCCGCCAGCAATGGCGCCACCAATGCCGGCGCTCGAATCGCCTCCACCCAGGACGGACGAGCCTCCATTCTCACGAGCAAGGTAGGGCTCCAGAGCATGCGCCAGATTCGGCATGGTGAGGGTCTGCAGCCATACCTGGCCCGGGCCGGTGAGATTGGCAATGAACAGGCCATCCCCGCCGAAGAGTTTGTTCTTCAGGCCGGGAATCATGGTGATATCGAAATTCACCGAGCCTTCGAACATGCCGATGTGCCCAGGATGCACCTGGAGCGTTTCGCCCGGAGCCAGGGTGTAATTGACAATCTCGCCACCAAGTTCGACCCAGGCGCGGGCGTTGCCGGCCAGCTTTTGCAGCACGAAACCGTCGCCACCAAAGATGCCTGCACCGAGCGAACGCTGAAAACCGATCGTCAGCTCCACACCTTCCGTACCGCACAGAAAACCGTGCCGATGGATGAAGTAGGTCTGGCCGGCGTTAACTTGCACTTCAACGATCGACCCAGGCACCTTTGCCGCGAATGCGACCATGCCTGGCGCGCCGGAAGTCTCGTATTCGTTCATGAACAGTCCGCCGCCCGACAAGGCGCGTCCGACCACACCGAAGAGACCTTTCGCACCCGCCGTCCGTGCCGACGTCTGAAGCACGATGTTACGTGTCATCCAGGAAAACCGGCCCGGTTCTGAAATAATTCTGTCGCCTTGTTCCAAGCCCACTTCCAGGACTGGCAAGGTTGTTCCTACCGTACGAGTCTTCATTGCTTCGCTCCCCCACGAACTTAGGTGTATGGGCCGGGTACGTTCACATGCCTTGTGCGTCACACCATGCGTACCGCCGTCCGACAACAGGCAGAGTATGCATGGCTCGTGTATGTTGAATCCACACATGTAAGAAAAGCATTTCGACCCCTTTCTTAACCTGACGATGAGCTTTCTTCTGGAGTGGGCGTGGACCGCTCTGAACACCGATTCCAGTCGAGGCAGAACATGCCGCGGGCTGTGATCAAGATGACCACGTTGCTGCCGGACAGATTTGTCGGCAAGCTGGTTAGGTTCTCAGGTATCGCCACGTTTTTTGCTTGATAAGGTACTTTTTCCACGAAAAACGCCAGCCATGCCCGTCGTCATTCCCGCTTTCACGGGAATGACGGTTCGAAAAGCGTGGGGATACGATTGGGTTGAGTTCGTTTTCAACGCCAAAGCAGGCACCGAGGCTTATATTCACCTAGAGTGACGCAAAGAAATCCTATCTATGAATGTAACCACCTTGCGAAAACATACCGAACACGTGCCCGAGCTGGCGAAGATTTATTTCGAGACGTGGGGTTACATAAATCCAGAAGAAACGCTGGCTGAAATTACGGCACGCCTGGTCGAGGTTTATACGTCCTCAACGGACGTCATGCCCGAAACGCTCATTGCAGTCGAATCAGGCTCCCTGCTTGGTGCCGCGACGCTGCAGGAAAAGACCCGCCTTTTTCCGGAGATGGACCGGACACCATGGCTGGCCGGCGTTTACGTCAAGCCCGAGCATCGATCGCGTGGCATCGCCTCGCTGCTCATTCGAGGCATTGAAAGCGCCGCTTCGGTTGCAGGCTACAAAACACTCTACCTTTGCACGCATGAGCATGAGGCTTATTACGCAAGAATGGGCTACGAGACCATTGAGGCCGAAGATTTCCGTGGTGGTAAGACATTCATCATGGCCAAGTCTCTGAAGTAGATAAGATTCGCTTTCGACCCGAAGCGGACCTGGTAGTGATAGAGGAAGGAAGCATCGTCATGTCTGGAGTGGGTGGTACGTCACCAAAAACGAGAACGGAAAAGGTTGTCTGGTGGGCTGCCTTCGCGATTTTTTCCCTGTTCGTCCTTTACGTACTCGCAAAGAATTTCTTGTTCTAAGGCTCGTAGACTTCTTCTCATATCGCCAGGGCTAGCGTTCGCTTCCGACCCGAAGCGGACCTTACGGAGTTAAAAATGAGCGCGTTTCAGATCAATACGCCCGGTTGCCAAAAATTCCAGACCGCGATCATCCCGCAAATAGCAGGATTTCTTACTAAGTATTCGATGTCCCAGCTTGAGAAAGTGCGTTATTACGGTCCAGATCCCAAGGGTGGGTATCTGTATCTGATGTTCTTTCAGAGTCCAAGCTGTTTGATGCAGCTGCGAACGGTAGATGGTGCAGCAGAGATCCTCGTCGGTCCAATGAACGCGCCGCGGGAGTGGACCGACGAGGGCTGGTATTGGCCAAATTCGGTATATCAGATGAGCGACTACAGCGGTCCAGGCACCGGTGAACTTAAATTGCTGCGAGACCAGATAACCGATTTAATGTGGTTGTAATGGATGCATGTAGAAACGAATCAATTTTGCGATGAGTCATCCAAATTCAGGCCCATATCCCCAAAGCTCACTCAATGGTTTGCGCGTGGGGCCGCATACAAAGATGTCAGAGTGATACAGGCTTTCTTCATTGGCTACGCCCCACGCGTTGCCTAGGTGGCCGGCGAGGCGGCAATCGGTGAAAAGTTCATCGGCGCGATCGCGCGAACTTCCCAGCACGATAAAGGTGCTTGGCGGCGTGGACGGATAGCCACGTAGCCACCCGGAATTGACGGCAGTGATCGGCGTAGGCAAGTGATACTTCTGCCCGAGTATGGCGATGGCTCCGTACTCGCCATAGTTTCCCACTGCGATGCCCAGGTTGGCTCGCTGTTCGGCGGGTAGCGCATCACGAATGGCAGCTACTTGCGCGACGAGTTCATTCCAGCCGATTTGTTCACGCAGGTCGCTATTCTTCCGAAACGCGAAGTCTCGCAATGGACCGCTTGGTGCGAGCGGCACGATGCAAAGCGTCGCATAGATGCCGATAGCGAAAACACCCGTAAATAGCAGCGTGGCAATCCCAACACGCCACGCGGGGCGCTTGGTATGCAACCATCGCTCTCCAACGACCGATCCCATTGCCAGCAGCATGGGATACACAGGACTGGTGTAATAAAAACGCCCCTGCGCAAACAGGAACAGCAGCACCGGCACTGCATACATCCACGCTAGCATGCGATAGCGGCGATTGCGGAAGTATGCGAACAGACCTGCGAGCCAGACAGGCGCGGCAAACAGGTTGGCATTTATGAAGAACTGGTTGCGCACGAAACCATCCGCACGTCCCTCATTGACGTCGCGCGCGTGAATACCTTGCAGGAAATGGTAGGAAATGAAGTCATGTCTGATAAGCCATGCGAGGTTCGGCGCAAACACGAGTAGCGCGACGACCCCGCCGGCCCAGAACCAGCCACTCGTGACATAACGCCGTGCATCGGTAAGCAGCACCCCCACCAGCACACCTGCAAGCTCGAAGGCGATCGAATACTTGGTCTGCAGGCCAAGCCCTGCAAACAGGCCAATCGCCACCCACCAGCGTGGATCGTCGTCGCGCAGTAAACGAATCGTGCTCCAGGCGATAAGCACCCACCACAACATGTCGAAGGAGGTGTATTGAAATTCGGTTGCATCGAACATCGGCGCGGGCGACAGCGCTACCGCGGTCGCCGTAAAGATTTGCGCCAGCCGGCTACCGCCGAGGTCGCGAGCCATAAGGCCGCTGACCGCAATCACCAGAACCTGGGCCAGCACGGAAAACAGCCGCAGCCCCACGAGCGACAGGCCAAACATCTTCAGGCCTAAATGTTCCAGTGCAGCAGTCAGCGGCGGATAGGGTACAAAGCCCCAATCCATGTGCTGTGCATCACTCAGGAATTGCAGTTCATCCCGGTGAAACCCGTATTGCCCGTTGGTCAACATGTGGGCTATGCCGAAGAGCACAGCAATGACGAGCACCGGTATGGCGCTCGACTGCGAGCGAGCGGCGGCCATGGGCGCTTTGAGCAGATCGCGGCTGTGCACGATAGAGTTCCCCAGGATGGTTGAGCCCGGATATTCCCTTGCCAGCGGTCACTGGACTAAGCGAATTGGGTTGGATTGACCTGGCTCGGGGACGAAAGGCGGGCTGATGGGGACTAGCGGTGGCTTCTCCACGGTCGTCTCGGACGATATGTCGGATTCGACAACGGACACGCGCAGCCCCCGGGCTTCACCAGGGCGGCCGGATCAGAATAAGTCTGCTTCCGACGAGGATCGGAAAGAGGCGTGGCACAGCCACTTCCAGATCAAGCGAAGGCCTTGGCCAGAGATCTCACCGACGATGTCGATTTTCGAAATCCCGGTTCGTCGTTCCCGGGTGGGGTCAATAAGGCCGAATCAAAGAAGGGGTACGAAAAATGATCACCGTCTTTGGTGAAGGACGGGGCTTCCGGGTCGTCTGGTTGCTGGAGGAGATGGGACTCGCGTACCGGCTGAGGCAGGTGGACCTTCTGGCCGGCGTCGAGAAAGACCCCGAATTCCTGGCCATCAACCCTGCGGGCTTCATTCCGGCGATTCGGGATGGCGACGTCACGATGGTCGAGTCCATTGCGATCATGGAGTATCTGATGGCTCGCTACGGGCCGACGCCGCTCGCGCCCGTCCCGCGCGATCCTTCCTTCCCCGCTTACCAACAGTTCCTTCACCTCGGTGAGGCTGGCCTCGCGGCCTCCATCTACTTCGTCGTTGGCGCCCGCAATTTTGCGCCGGAATCCCAGCGGAGCAACTGGAGCGCTGACCAGGCGCTGAGCGTTTTCGAGAGCCGACTGACATTGGTAACGCGGCAGCTTTCACGCACGCCCTATCTTGCCGGCGAGACGTTCACGGCGGCAGACATTTCGGTGAACTATGCCCTGGAGTTGGCCCAAACAGCCGCAGGCGTCACCCTCGGCAAGGTGGAGCAGTCTTATATGGCCCGCAATCGCGCGCGCGAAGGTTACCAGCGCGCCATGGAAACATGTCCGTCCAGGAAGGCATGGCTCGCCAAGGCACTCATTCAATGACCATGTTCGGCGCACCGCCGACCGCGAAGCGAAAGCCAGCCTGAAGCCGCTCACGACCCAGGTTCTGCGCTAAGGACCGGCCTCTATGAACTTGCCGCAGCCGGTGCCAAGCTAAGGCTCTGCCGGAATCTGCGCCTGTCCGCTTTTCAACCCAACGCAGCCCTGGTGATGAAGTCCAATTAATTGACAGCAATTGGTATGCGAACTTTGATCGTTCCTTCCACCACGTAGCGAGACGCAAATGCAACACAAATGCTCAGTGCCTGGATTCGAATCATAACTTCGCGATCAAAGCATGTACTCAGGGGATTCCATGGAAAGTCACTACACAGCGGATAGTTGCGCCGAGTATCTGAGTAAGTTCTACATTTTGCCCCATACCTACAAATCGTCCCTCATCATGGGGGTTTTCGTCCCTATCCTTTTCTCGATTGCCTTTATCGTGCCAACCACATTGGCTGCCCTCCTTGAGCTTTTAGATTACAGGCACCATCCAAATGCCCACCAACATATAGGTCTAAGCATAGGAAGTTTGTGCGCCCTCGTTTTCTCTGGCTGCTTTGTCTTGTTGAGTCTTATGTGGCGAAAGACGGTCATTACTCGCCATTCGATCGACATTACCCTGACACTGTCGAAAACAAACATACCGGCGAACACTGTTCTGGGCTATGCAGTCGACTCGATCAGACAGTCCAAGGGGCCGTCAGGTACGCGGCTTTCCATTGTCCATCAGGCAGCTGGAAAGCAGCAGACAAAGACACCCTTCGCCTATGATCCGGACGACTTGAATGACCCGAAGTTACGCGGCCTATTCATGTCAATGAGCAACTATGGCGATGTCCCACTGACGGAGCTTCTGGATGACGCCAGTAATGATAAGTATCCGAGGCTGGAAAAAATCGTTCTTGCAGGCTTCGTTCTATTGACCTCATGGATCCTCTGGTTCTGCCTTCCACTCATTCATCATGCGGTTGAACAATTGGGCAGCATTGCAAACTCAACCACCTGACCATGTGGAAACCAGCACTGTATTTACGTTCCATGTTCTGACGAATAATCTTGAAATCAGCTCCAGATTCGGTGCCTGAGGGGCTACGTTCGGCAAGTTTTCGCAGATGTATAACTGGACGTGCACGACCATCTATCAGGTAATCAGGCATTCAAAGGACAGGCCGTGCAGATTGCGATAGTGCTGTATCCGGGGCTGACGTCACTCGATGCGATCGGGCCGTATGAGGTGCTGCGAAACATACCGGATTGTGAGCTGAGATTCGTCAGTCATAAGCCAGGCCCCATTGTGACGGACAGTGGCGTTCTGGTACTGGGCGCGACGCACTCCTTCGACGAAACGCCGTCGCCTGACATCATCCTTGTGCCGGGGTCGGAAGCGAATACAGCGACCGCCATGGCGGACGGGCGGTTGCTTCAGTGGTTGATGAAAGTCCACCAAACCAGTCGTTACACTTTGTCGGTGTGCTCCGGCGCATTGATCTTGGCCGCCGCCGGCATCCTCAAAGGACATCCCGCTACCACCCATTGGATTGCGCAAGACATGCTGTCGCAATTTGGTGCGAAGCCGCAGCGCGAAAAGCGCATCGTCCAATCCGGGAAAATCGTCACCGCAGCGGGGGTGTCGGCAGGAATCGATCTAGGCTTATTCGTCGTCAGTGAATTATGCGGACGCCAACGCGCGGAGATGATTCAGCTGCTGATTGAGTATGATCCGCAGCCCCCATTCCAGTCCGGTCATCCCTCCAAAGCCTCTAAGGAAGTCTTTGACGCGACGCGAGCCGAGATGCTGGCGCGTGCTAAAAATCCGCGCGACATGTTGTCTGTTCCTATCGTTCTGTGGCGTAACGCATTAGACAAAATCCGCAGAAGGCTCGGATTTCTTCGCAACAGTGCATGACAAGGCGCTCAAGCTGACGTGCCGGCTTCGCGATCGCATCGCTGAGCTTCGACTTTAGATCTCATTTTCGGATTCCCATGGACCTTTCAGCACGTCATCTCGCGTTTCATGCAAGCATCGCCTTATTGTTTGGCCTGCTTTACGGTGCTCCCTACGGGCGCGCCATCAATCGCAATGCACCCGCTCACATCATTCACTCCTGGCGCGTTGCTCACGCAAGCCTTCCTATTGGCGCAATACTCATGTTCGCAGCGGCGGCATTGCTGTCTTCCTTTGCGGTGGCGGCTCAAGTCAAGTGGTTCATTACCATCACGCTCATCGTTTCCGTATATGCGTTTTGCCTTTCCCTGCCACTTGCCGCCATCACTGGCTATCGTGGTCTTTCCTCCAGTGGCCCGTTTGCCGCAAAGCTCATTTTTGCTGGCAACACGATCGGTTCTATCGCTTCACTCGCGGCTTCGGTTGCACTCGTCTATGCGGGTTACGTCTCACTATGATTCCAATACAGATGCGGACTGATTGTTCGTCCAAGCGGAGGCGTATCGTGCATCGTTTGGAATATGCATTGAATGTTTATTTTCGACTCAAACCAGATACAGCGAAATCAATCCAATTCTGTAGGTGGTGTGGATACGGAACGATCGAATGACCAGTGACGAATGCACCAAGGTAGTGCACGGAAGAACGCCGGAATCGGCGAAGATGGTGGACGATGTCAAGCGAGCGGGAAGGATCACTGCCGCGCTTAATCGTTTGACGTTCAATGATGCCGATGAAGTGCGGACGATGTTCAGTGAACTCATCGGTCAGCCAGTCGACAAGAGCTTTATGTTGATTCCGCCGTTCTACACTGCCGGCGGAAGGGAGATTCGCGTAGGGCGGAATGTCTTCATAAATCAGAACTGCACCTTCTATGACCTTGGGGGTCTCCACATCGGGGACGATATGATGATCGGGCCGAATGTGAGCATCATCACGTCGGGTCATCCCCTGGATCCTTCGCAACGCCGATCCGTCACCATGGGAAAACGCATTGTGATAGAGCGAAACGTCTGGATCGCAGCCGGCGCAACGATTGTCGGCGGAGTGACAGTGGGCGAGAACTCGGTTGTCGCTGCGGGCTCCGTAGTCACCAAGGACGTTCCACCGAATAGCCTCGTCGGAGGAAATCCGGCGCGGTTCATCCGGTCGGTCAATGGCTGATCACCTGGGCAGAACAAAGCGGATCAGCTGCGCCCACAGGAATGCGAGCAGTTGCTCGTATCAGCGGATCGACGATCTCGCTTGACCCTATTTAAGAGGCTGATTTCATCGGCTAATCCATAGTAAATACGAAAAGCACACTCCTTTTTAATGCGAGTATTCGATGTGGGTGAGCACTCGTATGATATCTGCCAGACGAGCCGTGACGTGAGCACTTAAAAGGAGTGGCCACATGACAATCGCCGCCCTTGAAACAAGGGATCGTTACTGGGAGAGGGAAGTATTCCCGCATACAGATCTTTGTGAGCTCACCCAAAATCTTTGGGTGGTACAGGGTGAGTTTCCGGCGGCAAAGTTGCCACGAAATATGGTGGTCTATCGCTATGCGAAACGTTCGCTCTTGCTTCATTCCGTGGTTGCGCTCAATGAGCAGGCGATGAGTAAGCTGGAGGCTCTCGGCGAGCCATCGGTAATGGTCATTCCTCATTGGGATCACTGGGCGCACGTCGCTGCATATAAAAGACGCTACCCAAAGATGGATGTTGTATGTCCACAGGCGTCAATTGCTGGCATCAGCAAGCACGTGCACGTGGATTACAGCAGTGAGGAATACTTCCCCAGACATGGTGTCAAGTACTACGTGCCGCCCGGCATCAACCCCGTCGAAGGAGTACTCGAGGTCTCTGTTGATGAGAACAAGGTGGCGGTGATCATGAACGACCTGATCACCAATGTTCCACACCAACCCGGCCTTTATGGCCTGTTGCTCCGCTTGACGCGATCCACTGGAAGACCACGAGTCATTTTCTTCGTCAGAAGATCATTGCGCGTACGCAGGACTCTAGTGAAGAAATATATCGAGTCGCTGGTTGGACGCGAAGAAATCACCGTCGTCACAACATCTCATGGCGACTGCCTCGTGAAAAATATCGCCCAGACGCTGGCCACTGTCGCGCAGGATTTGTGAGCGATTGAACCAGACGCCTTCCCCCAAAGCGGCCGCGCTTGGTGGCACCGTCGCCTCATGGGCATGAGTGGTGGAAGACGAGCCTGACCGTGGATTTTTTGTGAAGGCGAAGCGAGCCTCCGGACGCAATCGCATTTCCACTATCCGGGTGTAACCGATCGCGCAACATGCGCGAAGGAACAAGAGGCTGTGCGCACGGTCGTCGGGAGCAAACCAGAGTGGCAACGGGCGTTGCTGCTTATCTACGCTTACATCGAGGAACAACCATGAAAAAGGCAATCTACGGATCAGCGCTGCTGGCGCTGATGGTGGCAGGTGCTGCCTCCGCACAGGGCAGTTCAGGTTGGAACGACGGGGACCTCATCATTACCGCGTCCAATACCGCCAGCAACGCGCTGCTGGTCTATAACACCAGCGGTGGCCTGGTCGAGCAGGTTCCGACCGGCGGGGCCGGTGGCGTCAGCGGCAATGCCGGCGGTATCGCGCAGAATCACGATCTTCTTGCCGTGGTCAATTTCGGCTCGGGGAATGTCTCCGTCTTCAACAAGTTTTCAGATCGTGGCGTTCTTCAACTGGAAAAAGTGGTGCCAGCCATCACCAATCCGGTCAGTGTCGCCTTCGGTCGCGGCCACCTTTACATTCTCACCGCCACCCATATCGAATCGCATCGGATCGATCGTTTTGGTGTGAGTTCCACTGCTGATGGCGAAGCGCAGCTGGTTATCGCCGACGGTTCCGCCGCACAGGTCGGAGTGCTGGACGGTCAGCTCGTCATCACCGAAAAGAGCAATGCTATCGAAACGGTCAACCTCACCGATCGGGGTGCCGTCACCGGCTCGACCAAGCTCGTGGCTAATATCCCCGCCAACGTCAATGCGCCGTTCGGCCTGGCCACGCGCGGCAACGATGCTTACGTGACGATTGCCCATGCCAACGAGATCAGCCTGGTGCGCAACGATGCCGTGCTGACCGTGACGGGATCGGGCACACAAATGGCTCCCTGCTGGGTCACGCTGGATGGTCCGTTCCTGTTCTCCGCCAATTCGCCGAGTCATTCCGTATCGCGCTATGCAGTCTATGGTCAGAAGATCATTCAGGATGCGGCCGTCATAGCGACCTTCAACGGCGACCCCACCGATATCACCTATCGCGACAATCTTGCCGCGGTTGTGGACGCCAACGGGTCGGTCTCGCATGTCTCGATCTTCGATGTGGATGGCGACGGCGATTTCAATCTGAAGAGCAGTGTGACCATCAACAATATAGCGACTAACGGCATCGCGATCCTGCGCGCGGATGAAGGCTTCAACTACTGAGTCCTGCGTGCACTTCCGGCGGGAAGGCATGTTGTGCCTTCCCGTCGTGGACTTCAGCACACGCCACATTCCCGCACAACGGACACTCAAAGAGTGCAGGACAATGTCGTCGTGTCAACAGATTAAGCGATTTATCTTTGTGACTGAAATGTATTGTCAGGCAGAACGGTGCCTGAAGCCTTGGTTGTGCTAACTGCATATCGGCTTGCGGGCATGGGAGTGGAGGAGTAGATATGCGTCACTTCGAAGTGATTAGTGACATCGATCTTTCCATGCAAGCAGAGAAAGTTTTGGCGACGATGAATCGCTGAAGCGAAAGCTTCTCGAGGCGTCGCATCGGCAAAGCCAACGGAATCGTTGAGGTCTCCGGCTTGCATTGCACGCACTGAGGAGTGAATGTCCATGTGTGGAATCATCGCCGCCGCCGCTCAACGAGATGCGGCGCCGTTGTTGATCGCCGGTCTCAAGGCACTCGAATATCGTGGCTATGATTCAGCGGGCCTCGCTGTGCTCGAAGAGCGGCAGCTCCGTCGTGTGCGCGCCAAAGGAAAGGTTCGTGAGATGGAAGCTATCTATCTCGCCGATCCGTTCCCGGGAAGTACCGGCATCGCACATACCCGATGGGCTACGCATGGTGTGCCCAACGAAGAAAACGCGCACCCTCACATGGTCGGGCGAGTAGCACTTGTCCATAACGGCATCATAGAAAATCACGCATCGTTGCGTGAGAAGCTGCAGGCGAAAGGCTACCTCTTTACTTCCGAAACCGACACGGAAGTGATGACTGCACTCATCGATGCGCATATCTCCAAAGGCATGCGCTTGCGCGATGCCGTGCTTGCTGCCGTGCAGGAGCTGGAGGGTGCGTACGCCATCGCCGTTATCAGCAGCGACGAGCCCGGGCGCGTGGTGGGCGCGCGCCGCGGTGCGCCACTGCTTATCGGCGTGGGTATCGGCGAGAACTTCCTTGGCTCGGATGCACAGGCGCTGGTCCAGATTACCAACAAGATCATTTACCTCGACGACGGTGATGTTGTCGAGATCAGTCGCGGAAACATGCAGATCTATACCATCGCTGGAGAGCGGGTTGAACGCGCTGTGCATGAAAGTGAGCTGTCAGTGGACGCCGTGGAGCGTGGCGAATACCGCCATTACATGCAAAAGGAAATATTCGAGCAGCCACGCGCCGTCGCCAATACACTGGAGACACGCATCGGTGCAAACGGCGTGCTGCCCAACATATTCGGCGTCAATGGCGAAGAGCTGCTGGAAAAAGTAAAGGGATTGCACATCATTGCCTGTGGCACTAGCTATCACGCCGGCATGGTCGCGAAATACTGGATCGAAGAACACGCGAGATTGCCAGTCAGCGTTGAAGTTGCCAGCGAATACCGGTATCGGGAAGCGGTGGTGCCAGAAGGCACATTGCTTGTCGCTATCTCGCAATCTGGCGAAACAGCGGACACTCTTGCCGCCATGCGGGAATCGCATCGCCGAGGCTATCTTGGCACGCTGGCCATCTGCAACGTACCCGAATCATCCGTGGTACGCGAAGCGGATCTTAAACTGATGACGCGGGCGGGTCCTGAAATAGGGGTCGCGTCTACCAAGGCTTTTACAACACAGCTCGCCGTGTTGGCCTTGTTGACATTGCACCTGGCAAAGCAACAAGGTTTGGACGCTACGCGTTACAATGATCTGTGCGTTCAGCTCCAGCGACTACCGCGCGCCATCGATGAAGCATTACAGATTGAGCCGCAAATCATCAAGCTGGCCGAACGCTTTGTCCATCGCCATCATGCATTGTTTCTCGGTCGTGGTATGCATCATCCGGTGGCACTCGAAGGTTCGCTCAAGCTCAAAGAAATTTCCTATATCCATGCTGAAGCTTACCCTGCTGGTGAACTCAAGCATGGACCACTTGCGCTCGTCGATGAAGACATGCCAGTCGTTGCGGTTGCCCCGAATGGTCCGTTACTAGACAAGCTCAAGTCAAATCTTCAGGAAGTGCGCGCGCGGGGAGGCGAACTGATCGTCTTTGCTGATACGGCGGCACACATCGATGAAAGCACTACACGCAGCTTAATTCTTCGCATTGACGCCGCCGGTGAATTTATCGCGCCGGCCGTGTTCACGGTGCCATTGCAGTTGCTGGCTTATCACGTCGCCGTGCTACGCGGCACCGATGTCGATCAGCCACGCAATCTCGCCAAATCCGTTACCGTGGAATGATCGAGTGTTCGATCTGCGTTCTTCATGAGATCTTGATGAAGATAAATCCCTCGTAAATCGTAATTGCTTGCAGTTTACCGAAGGCCCATTCATCGAATCGACGCGTGAAACATGGTCTCGTAATTTACGCGACGCGTTCATAAAACTTTTTTTGTGTCTCATCAACGTCACGCGCATATGCGCGATGTTGCGGCACGGTGTCAACTCACTAATCGTTTCGCTACGGTTCACTGTCAGGCAATTCGATCATGCAATGATTGAAAAGGCTTCGACGCGTTACATCGGCAATGGATGCTGCTTCGGAATGATGTGCATGACATCTTTTCCGTGTGAGCCAAAGCACAATCCGTATTCAAGTCGAAGCGTACGGTTCAACGCTGCATGTGGCAGTAGTCCTTTAATTTTTGGAGGTCGCTTAACCGAGCATTGTTAGTAGCGCGATTCCGGAATCCATTGAGACATGTGATTTTCGGGTCGGACAGGGGGCTTTAATCACTGGTGCCGTTGGACGGCGCCGATTGGCCCTATGTCTGGGAGCGTGATAGCACCGTGTTTAAGCGGATACTGATCGTTTGCATGGGCAACATCTGCCGTAGCCCAGCGGCTGAATACCTTTTCCGAGAGAGGATGGGGTCGCGCGGTATCGAGTTGTGCAGCGCGGGGCTTGTCGCACTTGTCGGCAATCCCATGGACACCACCGTCCTGAAGCTTCTCAGCGAAAGTGGCGTCGATGGGACGTCCCATCGCGCGCTTCAACTTACCTCTTCGATGCTCCTTGAGGCTGATCTCGTACTTGGCATGGAAAAAAATCATGTCGAGACGATGGTTCAGCTTGCGCCCGAAGCCCGCGGCAAGGTCTATCTGCTCGACAAGTGGCTGGGTGAGCGCGACGTACCTGATCCCTACGGTCAATCACGATCTGCATTCGAACACGTTTACGAAATGATCACGGGCGGCGTTGATAGTTGGTCGGCCTATTTGTGACTCCTTCTTCCCTCTCGTGATGGATTGATCACTCGCATGTTCACTACTCAAATTCCGTTGCAGCGTGATGGTGAGATTGGACTGAGCGATGTGCTCGGCACGCTGAAAGACAACAAGTGGCGAATCATCATCATCACGTTGGTGTTTATCATCATCAGCGTGGTCTACACGGTGTTGGCGACGCCCATTTTTCAAGCCAGCGCCATGGTGCAAGTCGAGCAGAAGGTGCTCGACTTGCCGGGGTTGAGCTCACTCACCCAGACATTGAACGCTGAAAGTCCCGTAGCGGCGACGGAATCGGATTTGATCACGTCCCGACTGGTGGTCGGCGGAGCGGTGAGCAAGCTCAACCTCACCATTCAAGCCAGCCCGCACCGGTTTCCGGTAATTGGCAATTTCATCGCCCGTCATTTCACCGCCAAGAATCCCGGCAAGGTTGCCCCCGCCCTATTCGGTTTGGACGGATACGACTGGGGTGGTGCGAAGCTGGACATTTTTCAGTTGGATGTTCCCGACGGTCTGCTGGACAAACCGCTGCAATTGACCGCTGGTGAGGGTGGTGTCTACGTTCTTCAGGATAGCGACGACAATGTTCTGGTTATCGGTCGGGTAGGGCAATCCTCCACTGGCCATGGTGTGACCATGCAGGTCAAGACGCTGGCTGCCAATGCCGGTACGCGCTTCCGTGTCTTTCGCCACCGCGATCTGACGGTGATCAACAGCTTGCAGAAGCAGATCGACGTGAAGGAGCAAGGTAAGGACTCCGGCATTCTCAGAATGACCTATAACAATACCGATCCGACACTGGCCGCCAACGTACTCGAACAAGTGGGTGAGCTTTATGTACGGCAAAATGTTGATCGAAATTCCGCAGAAGCGACGAACAGCTTGAGGTTTGTGAGGGAGCAGCTGCCGAACGTGCGCATGGAACTCGAAAAAGCGACGGAAGCGCTCAATGCGTTCCAGAACAAAGCGCATTCCGTCGATGTCAATCTACAGACACAGAGTCTTCTGAATCAGAACGTTTCCGTCGAAACCAATCTCGAACAATTGCGTCTGCAGCAGGCGGATATGCAGCGTCAATTTACGCCGGAGCATCCAACGTACCGGGCGTTGATGAAGCAAATAGGTGAGTTGGAAGCGCAAAAGGAGGCAGTCGACAAGCAAATTGGTAGCTTGCCCGACACCCAGAAGACGCTATTGAAGCTGACCAGTGACGTGCAGGTCAGCAATCAAACCTATCAAAGCTTATTGAATCAGGCTCAGCAGCTGGATATCGCGCGGGCAGGCACTGTGGGCAATGTGCGCATCGTCGACGACGCAGCGGTCGATATCACCGATCCGACTTGGCCAAAAAAACTCATCGTGCTGCTCGGTGGCGCTATCTTCGGTGCGGTCTTCGCCGTCATGTATGTATTCCTGCGGCAGGTGCTCAACCGCGGCATCGAGGATCCTGCCGTCATTGAAAATCTTGGGTTGCCGGTATACGCCACCATTCCGCTCAGTCCGCGAGAGATTGCGCTCGAAGGCAAGCGAAGCCGTGGAAATATCAAGCAACATTTGCTTGTGACGGACACGCCAGCGGACCTCGCCGCCGAAGCTTTGCGAAGTTTGCGAACAAGTCTGCATTTCGCGCGGCTGGAAGCCAAAAACAATGTGCTGATGATTTCCGGTGCCAGCCCGAATACAGGAAAAACGTTCATCTCGGCCAATCTTGCTGCCGTTGTCGCACAGAGTGGGCAAAGAGTGTTGCTGATCGACGGTGACCTGCGCATGGGTACGCTGCACTCGGTGGTGGGTGGCAAGGCCGATGTCGGTCTTTCGGAGTTGATTTCCGGCCAGGCCGAGCTGACGGAGGCGATACGGCCGGTAACGCCACTGAACAATCTGTATTTCATCGGCCGCGGCAGAATCCCGCCCAATCCTTCCGAGCTGTTGATGAACGTTCGCTTCTCGATGCTGATCGATCACCTGAAGCCGATGTACGACCTCATCATCATTGATACACCGCCGATTCTGGCGGTGACCGATGCGGCAATCATTGGCAACCATTCCGGTACTGGCCTTCTGGTGGCGCGCTTTGGCGTCAATCAACCTCGCGAACTTAGCCTGGCCAAGCAACGGTTCGAGCAAAACGGCGTCGTGATCAAGGGTGTCATTTTCAATGCTGTAGAGAAGCGAAGTACGGGGTATTACTCGTACGCCTATTACGCTGTCAATACGGCGGCTTCATGAGAACGGTACGCAAATCAGAACAAATACAAGGCCATATTTTGACGATCGGCCGTATGCACGGACCGGCTCGTCACTTCGAGCAAATCTGGATTCGTCGGTCTGTTGTTCCGAGCAGAAGCGGGCAACAGATCGGTGAAGAGTGCGCGCGGCAGATGGTGCCTCGGTGCCATTTGCAACTCCAGTGATGTCCAGAATTAAGCGAGATCGGGAGCGGTTTGATGTCCACCATGAAAAACTTCGCGCTTATCGGTGCAGCCGGCTACATAGCACCACGGCATATGCAGGCCATCAAGGCGACCGGCAATCGGCTTGTGGCTGTTCTCGATCCCAATGATTCCGTTGGTATCATCGATAGCCATTTTCCCGATGCAGACTTCTTCACGGAATTCGAGCGCTTTGATAGGCATATCGACATGCGCCGTCGCGCAAAAAATGGTGGAAAGATCGATTACGTTTCGATTTGCTCTCCGAATTACCTGCACGATTCGCATGTACGCTTTGCTTTACGGTCAGGTGCTCACGCCATTTGCGAAAAGCCGTTGGTGCTGAATCCGTGGAATATCGATGGATTGCAGGAGATTGAGCGCGAGACGGGCAAGAAGGTCAGTTCCATCCTTCAGCTCCGGCTTCATCCCGCCATCATCGCCTTGCGTGACAAGGTCAAGAGTAATCACGGTCGCAGCAAGCATGAGGTGAATCTCGCCTATATCACTTCGCGCGGTCACTGGTATCTACAGAGCTGGAAGGGTGATCTGAAGAAATCCGGTGGCATAGCCACCAATATCGGTGTGCATTTCTTCGACATGTTGCATTTTATCTTTGGTGCGCTGCAGGCCAATGTGGTGCATTTGTGCAGTGACACAAAAGCGGCCGGCTATCTGGAATACGAGAGCGCTCGCGTGCGCTGGTTCCTTTCGGTGGACATCGAAGACGTGCCCGTCGCGCAACGCGAAAGCGGCCAACGCACGTTCCGGTCGATCACCGTGGATGATGATGAGATCGAGTTTTCCGGAGGATTCACCGATCTGCATAACCGCAGCTACGAAGAAATCCTTGCTGGTAGGGGCTTTAGCCTGGAAGAAAACCGTACTGCTATCGAGACGGTAGCGGCCATTCGCACGAGCAAGGTTGTACCCGCAGCCGACAACGGTCATCCCTTCCTGAGGAATAAGTGAAAAACATGGACTACTACAAGCACCCATCAGCCATCGTGGACGAGGGCGCGCAGATAGGCGATGGATCACGCATCTGGCACTTCGTGCATGTGTGCGGCGGCGCCCGCATCGGTAAGGATGTTTCGCTCGGGCAGAACGTGTATGTCGGTAACAAGGTGATTATCGGAGATCACTGCAAGATTCAGAACAATGTGTCGGTGTATGACAACGTAACGCTGAAAGAAGCTGTGTTCTGCGGGCCAAGCATGGTGTTCACCAACGTCTATGCCCCGCGCTCGCTGATTGATCGAAAAGATGAGTATCGCGATACGCTGGTCAACAGGGGCGCTACGCTCGGCGCCAACTGCACGATCGTCTGCGGCGTCACGATTGGTGAGTTCGCTTTCGTCGGCGCCGGCGCTGTCATCACTCAAGACGTGCCTGCGTACGCGCTAATGGTAGGTGTGCCGGCTCGGCAGATCGGCTGGATGAGTGAGTTTGGCGAGCGTTTGAATCTACCGTTGGAAGGTGACGCCGAAGAAGTCTGCCCGCATTCCGGTATCCGCTACGTGCTGAAAGGACGAGCACTGCACAAAGAGGAGTCGGGCGGATGATCGACTTCATCGACCTCAAAGCGCAGCAAGTTCGCATCAAGGAGCATATCGACGCCGGTATCGCCCGTGTATTGGCGCATGGTCAATACATTCTGGGTCCGGAGGTCTCCGAGTTGGAGGAGAAGCTTGCGGCGTACACGGGCGCGCCACACTGCATCTCGGTCGCCAATGGTACGGACGCCCTGCAGATCGCACTCATGTGTCTCGGTGTTGGTGCAGGCGACGAAGTAATCACCCCCAGTTTCAGCTTCATTGCCACGGCCGAATCGGTTGCGCTGTTGGGAGCCAAGCCGGTTTACGTGGACATCGATCCAAAAACCTACAATCTCGATCCCATTCTGCTGGGAGAAGCCATCACGCCGCGCACCAAGGTGATCATCGCGGTGTCGCTTTACGGCCAGTGTGCGGATTTTGACGCCATCAATGCGACGGCGGAAAAGCATGGCATTTCGGTCATCGAGGACGCAGCGCAGAGCTTCGGAGCGACCTACAAGGGGCGCAAGAGCGGCAATCTGAGCACCATTGCTTGCACCAGCTTTTTCCCCAGCAAGCCATTGGGCTGCTACGGCGACGGCGGAGCGATCTTCACTAGTGATGTCTCACTGGCTAAGACGGCGCGTTCGATTGCCAGGCATGGCCAGGATCGTCGGTACCACCACTCGCGCGTAGGTGTGAATAGCCGTCTTGATACGCTGCAGGCAGCCATCTTGTTGCCAAAGCTTGAAATCCTGGGCGAAGAATTGGCTATGCGTCACCAAGTGGCTAGCTACTACGATCGAACGCTCAGCGAGATCGACCATGTCATCCTGCCAAAGGTCGAGCTGCATAACACCAGTGCCTGGGCGCAATACACCGTGCGCGTGAACAACCGCGATGCGCTGCGCACCCGGCTGCAAGAGTTGGGTATCCCGACAGCGGTGCATTATCCATACCCCCTCCACAAGCAGCCAGCTCTTGCCGATGGAAGGGTGTGGCGTCTAGCGAGAAGTGATGAGGCGGCGGCCCAGGTAATGAGTTTGCCGATGTCCCCCTATCTCGACAAAGTCACGCAAAAATTTATCGGTGAGGCATTGGCTTCGAGCATCGTTTCCGAGCTGGCTTCGAATTGATTCCTATGAAGAAAAACTTTTCGAAAAAGTTTTCTTTGCGCTCTGGCAGAGATAGCCAGCGCCGGTTGTGGCTAAAAAGCTACAACGACGGCATTGACGGCTTTCCTATGGCGAAGGCGGTTTCAAAGTCATGAGAATCGTCATGCTCACCAATGCCTACCCTTATCACCCCGGTGAGCAATTCATCGAGGATGAGATCGAGTATTGGGCGAGGAATCCTGCCGCGCACGTAACGGTGTTGCCCGCCGTGGCGAAGGGAGAGCCGCGAGCCGTGCCCGGCACCGTGTCAGTGGATCTATGCATGGCAAATGGTTCGGTGACTGCGCGATTTCTTTCCGCAATGGGCGCTTTGTTTTCCGCGATGTTTTGGCGCGAGCTGGTTTACCTATGGCGATCACGAAAGATAGGGATGTATACGATCGCAAGGGCGCTGTTGCATGCATCCAAGGTCATCGCTCAGGCAAAGAGTCTGCGTCGATACATCGCACGTCAGGGTGAAGTTGATGTGGCCTATTGCTATTGGAACGAAACGCAATCCTACGCTGCTCTGCTGGCTAGGAAGAAAGGAGGTATACGAAAGGTCATTTCGCGTATACACGGCATCGATCTGCATGAGACGCGAAGGCCGCATAGCTACATGCCGCTGAAACGTCAGTTCATTCAAGACTACGATCGGGTGTTCACCACGTCCCGCGCGGCGCAGGCGTATCTAGAAGAGACCTACGGCGCGGCGGCCGAAAGTATCCGGGTTAGCCCGCTTGGCGTCCCGCTGGCTGACACGCTGTCGAAACCAAGTGGCGCCGGCAGTTTGCACGTTGTGTCGGTTTCGTTCTGTCTTCCTGTCAAACGACTGGACCGAATCGTCGAGTCGCTGCGCCTGTTCGCCCTTCGGCACAAGGAGGTCGAGATCCTATGGACGCATATCGGCGGCGGCCCTCTTTTCGGAGAGGTCAGGGATTTCGCGGCTTCACGATTTTCCGGCGTCGACAATATTTCCTTTGAACTCCTGGGTGAGATGGCGAATGACACTGTCAAAAAGTATTACCTCGGGAAGTCCGTCGACCTGTTTATAAACATGAGCGAGTCCGAGGGCGTTCCGGTTTCCATCATGGAGGCGATGAGTGCGGGTGTGCCCGCGATAGCTCCTGATGTCGGCGGCATTTCCAATTTGGTGTCGAGCCAGTGTGGCGCGCTGCTTGGCCAGTGTCCAAGTAGCGAAGACGTTGCTGATGCCATTGACCTAATTGCATTCGGCGAACGGCGAGATGTTTTGCGGACGAATGCCAGGAAGATGGTTGAGGAAAACTTCAGCTCGGATAGAAATTATTCAACTTTTGTTGCAAGCGTCTTGGCAATCGGAGCGAGCTAGGGCGTGGTAACGGGCCGATGTGGCCAAGTTTTTAGTAAATCAAGCACTGGATAAAAAGCGAAGGCCTGAATCGAAAGAAAGATGTAGTCAAGTTCCGAAAGGTGGCGAATTGAACATAAAAACAATCATGGCATTTGCCTTCGGACCTATCGCCACTGCTGGCTTGGGTTTGTTGACGGTGCCCGCCATTGCATGGATTTTTCCGCCGGCGGACGTCGGTCGTCTGAATATGGTTCAGATCTCGGTATCTTTTGGGGTGCTGCTATTCAACCTGGGCCTCGACCGGGCTTATATCAGGGAATACCACGAATGGAATGATCGTGGCGCATTGCTGAAGGCCTGCTTTGTACCTGGCTTCGCATTGCTTTTGCTGGTCATGGTGCTCACGTTTCCGTACGACAGACGCATATCGATATGGCTATTTGGTCAGGGCCACGTCGCTTACTATTGGATACTTGTTGCTTGCGTCATGGCCAGCTTCGTTTCGCGTTTCCTGTCGCTTATTTTGCGCATGCAGGATCGTGGTTTGGCCTTTTCCATGAGCCAGGTTCTTCCAAAAATTATACTTTTGCTGATTTTGGGTGTCCTAGCGTTGCCAGTCTTTTCAAAATCGTTTATGGCGCTCGAAATTGCCTATCTCGTATCGTTGCTGTCGGTTCTCGCTATTTATATGTGGAACACCCGGCGCGATTGGAGTCCGGCGCTAACCACCGCTATTTCTCAAGCGCAGATCCGCGGGCTGCTCAGTTACGGCGTTCCCCTGATATTCGCGGGTGTCGCTTATTGGGGTCTCGACGCGACCAGTAGCGTGGCACTACGTTCATTGTCGACCCTTTCAGAGTTGGCGGTTTACTCAGTCTCGGTGAGTTTCGCCGGCGTGGGTGTCGTCTTCCAAACCATCTTTACCGTGCTTTGGGCACCACTTGTCTACAAATGGGTGGCCCACGGCGTTGACATGAGGCGTGTTGATCACATTGCACAGCAAGCACTGGCCGTGGTGTGCGCGATTTGGATTCTGAGCGGGGTTTTTTCGTGGGTGACCGATTTTGTATTACCGGCCCGCTACCTTCAGGTGAAGTACTTCATGCTGTGTTGCATCGGTCAGCCATTGCTCTACACGCTGTCTGAGGTGACGTGTGTCGGCATTGGCATCACGCGCAAGTCCATGCTTTCGCTGTGGTCAACATTGGCCGCATTGATCGTCAACGTTTCAATCAGCGTGTGGCTGGTGCCGAGTTATGGCGCGGCCGGAGCCGTGGTTGCCAACGCGGTAGCCTTCCTGGCCTTTTTTATAGCTAGAACTGAGGCATCTGCCTACGTATGGCGCCCCTTTCCTCGTGCGCGACTTTACGTGTGTGTCGTCGCCGCGGTGGCTTTGTCCATTGCAACTCTGGTATTGGGCCCCGTTGCTCCCGTGCACTTCAGCTTTGTCTGGCTTGCCATGTTGCCAATTGTTGGATGGCATTTCCGGGCTGAATGGCTAGGTATGTATCGATCGTTGCATTCAGCAGTGAGGTTGGATGATTCGCCGCTGTTGGCTGGAAGGGGGCCCGATGGCCGTTCTTGATAACCGGATTCATTCCGTATCGAAGATGACCGCCAGGAGGTGTTTATAGCCTAGCGTAACAAGACGCACGGAGGCGGCACAAAAACTTCATTTCATTAGCGCATTGGGGGTGCGACGTGCAGGGTGACTGAGGGTAAGGCAATGAAGCGGATCAATTTGTTTGTCTTTGCGACACATCACTTGTCCAACAATGTCGCGGCCCAACGTTTCAAAGGGTTGCTGAAATATCTGGATCCGACGAAGTATCGGGTTTTCGTATTCACGCGGGAGTCCCCATCACGCGTGCAAGTCGCTGACATATCTTCCGGTCTGGACGTTACGGTGTTTCCTCTATCGGGGCACTGCGTGGGCAGCGAGTCTTCTGCGCTGTCATCGCTGCTGATGCTGGCAGCGGCCTTCATTCGCCCGTTGCCCTTCTTATTGTCGAGATATGGACCGACATCACGGGCGTGGCTTGTCTCAGCATTAACTGAAGCAGATCGACTATGCCGAGAAAAAATGGCCGTGGGCGAGCGTTGCGTGGTCATCGGTACGTATTCTCCGGTCGACGCATTGATCGCCGCTGCAAGTTTGGCCAACCGATATGGCATCGGCTGCTTGCAGGACTTCCGGGACGGTCTTGTTTTCGAGCCCTTGGGAAGGCCTGGCTGGCTGCACGGTATCTTGAGAAAACTCATCGAACGACGCGTTCTGGCGGTCAGCAGTCTGATTACGTCGGTGAGTGGTCCGCTGGTCGAGGACTTTCGTCGCCGATACCCGGACAAGACGACGCAGGTCTTGCCCAATGGCTACGATCCTTCGGATTTTGATGGCTTGATGAATGACGCGGATAGCAAAGAACAGGCTGCTGCGATTCTGGATCAGCATGTTCCGGCCAATGCGATGTTGATCGGCCACTTCGGGCGTATTGGCGCCAGTGACGGATCGGCGTCCGTAAGTCTGGCCAGCTTTATCGAAGCGATGAACGAATCCTTTGCGGAGTCGGCAAACATCCACGTGATGTTCGTGGGCGAACTGACGCGATCCGAGCGCACATGGATGGATCGCGCGAAATTCTCTCTAAGCGTGCTGGAGCCGGTCGAGCGAAGACTGGCCCTTCAGCTCATGAAGCGCTGCGATAAATTGTTGTTGCTGACCGGCTCACGCGCCAGTTGCGCCACGGGAAAGCTATTTGAATATCTCGCGGCCGGGGCGGACATACTCTGCATTTCGGGGGTGCGTAACGCGGCTACCGAAATTCTTGCACAAACAGGTTCGGGACAAGCCTTGCTAACCAGCGAGATTGCGGCTGGAGGAGGTGCCCTGCGTGAGGTGCTATTGCCGCGGGTCGATCAGGCCAATCGCGACATCAGGGCATATAGCAAAGTTGAACAGGCCGGCATGCTGGACAACTGGATTTCCGGGATGGTGCTGACGTGAGCCCCGCCAAGGATACGTCACTGGTGCCGCCGATGCCGCCGACCTTCCCGCCGGCAGAATTGCCCAGGGCGAATGCTTATCAATTCACAGTACGGCACATGTTCCTTGGTACGGCATTCGTGCTGCTGCTGTTTGCAGTTGTCGTGCCCAATTCACTGCCAGTGTCGACGGCTGTGGCCATGGGGCTCGCATTTATGTTGGCCTTGCCTGGGATACGGTTCAGTACATCGCTCAGGAATTTGCTGGCTCTATACGCGTGCACCGTCATGGTGACCATCGTCTACGTGATCGTCGGTGGCATGCATGGCGCGCCGTTGGTCGCGATGGCCGAAGTCACGGCGGTCTACATCGTTTCGCCGTTGGTATGGATGATTATTGCAGAGGGCTTACACAGACAGCTTGGTGTAGAGCGGCTTATCGAGTGGTTCTTTTTACTGAGCATTCTGTGCGTTCTGAGCGTGGCGCTATTTTTCTACCTCTTCCTTACACGTGGCGCGGCGGCGGTAGAGTTCTTCTTTCAAGGCGCCAACGTCAATTTGAACGAGGGATTTTCCGGCGCGACCATGCACGTTTATGGGTCGATGATTTTCTTGTGCGGGGGATTTTTCAGTACGCCTGAACTTATCAAGAGCAAGTTCATGAGGTTTGCACTTCTCGTGATGCTTCTCATCTGTGCGCTTACGTCCGGCCGATCTGCATTGATACTTGCTATTCCAATTGGCGGAGTATTGGGATGGGTGCTCGCGTCACGCACCGTTGAACACGTGGGTAAGTCGGCAATGGTTCGTCTTATTCGGTATGGCATGCCGTTGTTGGTTGCGGTTATGGCGGCGCTCTACTTGCTGCAGGCGTACACCCAGATAAGCATTTCATCGGTATTCGACATTGTCTTTGACAAAGTGGCATCAGGCGGTGGCAGTGCGCGTGCTGAAATGTCACGTTCGCTCTACCAGGGTGTTTTCGACAATGGAGGACTGGGTGCGGGTCATGGTGTCGGTGTCCCGTTCATCAGCGATCCTCTCCATCCTTGGCGTTACGAAGTGGTGTGGCTGGCTACTCTCTATCGAGTCGGCATCGTGGGTACGCTGATCTACGTAATGCCGTTTCTGCTCTATACGGTCGGCGTGATTCGTCTGGCACTCGCACGCCTCTTGCCGGCGCGTCATAAGTTCATGTTCTGCGGGTTCGTCTGCGCATTTCTCGCTACCAATACAAATCCCTACATCGAGGCATTTGCCTTGCAGTGGATGTACGTCATTCCGCTGGTGCTTTGGTACATCGAATATCCACTTATCCTAAGACGGGTGTCCCAATGAAGCGTATCAAGGTACTGCTATTTTCCAAGTATTCGAGGCGTGGTCCAAGTTCGCGGCTGCGCAGCTTGCAGTATTTGCCTCTTCTGCGTGAATACGGGATCGACGTACAGGTGCATGCGCTGTTTCCGGATGAGTATCTGGAAGAGCTTTATCGCGGGAGCCCATCGGCCTCCTGGTCGCGCGCGTGGTGGCACGGCATGCAACGAATCATGCAGCTCCTTCGCCGCAGTGAGCACGATCTAGCCTGGATCGAAGGTGAGCTATTTCCCTATTTGCCAAGCTGGATCGAATCGGCACTTGCACGGTCCGTCGTGCCCTATGTGGTTGATTACGATGATGCGCTGTTCCACAAATACGATTTGTCTCACAGTCCATTAGTGAGACGTCTTCTGGGAAGAAAGATCGATCAAGTCATGCGCAGTGCAACATGCGTGATTGCTGGAAATGGATACCTGGCCGCGCGCGCCTTGCAGGCGGGAGCCATGCGGATTGCGATCATTCCGACGGTCGTGGATGAGCAGCGCTATACGGCAGTGAGCCATAAAGCGGATAAACAACCCGTCATTGGTTGGATCGGATCGCCTTCTACCGAACACTATATGCTGGACAACCGTGATGTCCTGGATCGCGTCTGTGCCAAGTATGGTGCTCGCCTATTGCTGATCGGTCCGCACACGGAGGTCGCCAAGCAATTCAGCGGCGTTGTTCCAGAAGTGGTGGCATGGTCCGAGGATAGCGAGGCTGCCATGATCAGCCGGATGGACATCGGCATCATGCCTTTGCGCGACGGCCCATGGGAACGTGGTAAGTGCGGTTACAAAATCATTCAATACATGGCTTGCGGTTTGCCTGTCGTCGCTTCGGCAGTGGGTGCCAACAGTGACATCGTGCGCCATGGAGAAAACGGTTTTCTTGCTGAAGACTCCCCCGCGTGGGAAGAGCGCCTGGGCCAGTTGATTACGGATTGGTCCTTGCGTTTGCGTATGGGGCAGGTAGGCCGCACGTGTGTCGAAAACGAATACAGTCTCAAAGCGCAAGCGCCGCGGCTAGCAGAAGTACTGCGTAACGCGGGACAGGGCTCATGTGCGGCCTAACCGGATTCTGGAAATGGCGCGGCGCAAGCCGTGAAACCTTGCAGGGTCAAGCGGAGGACATGTCGAGACAATTGACGCATCGCGGACCCGACGATAGCGGCCTGTGGTGTGACGAAGCCGCAGGCATCGTGCTGGCACAGCGGCGTCTGTCGATCCTCGATCTTTCGGACGCAGGCCATCAGCCGATGCACTCGTCATGTGGGCGCTATGTCATCGCATTCAATGGCGAGATATACAACCATCTCGATTTGCGCGCACGCCTAGCGGCGGAAAACGCTGCACCGGTATGGCGTGGGCATTCCGATACCGAAACCGTGATCGCGTGCTTTGCCGCCTGGGGCATTGAGAAAACATTGCAGCTGAGCGTCGGCATGTTCGCTTTTGCGACGTGGGATCGGCAGCAACGGACGCTTATCTTGGCGCGCGATCGCATGGGCGAAAAGCCGCTTTACTACGGGTGGTGCGGCGATACTCTACTGTTTGGCTCTGAATTGAAGGCATTGAAGGCACACCCCGCCTTTGGCGCGGATATCGACCGCGACGCGTTGACGTTGTTTTTGCGCCACGATTGCGTTCCCGCGCCGTACACAATTTATCGAGGGATATTCAAGCTGCGTCCCGGACACGTGTTGTGTATTCCAGTCGACGCGACACGAGATGCTCAGCCGACTCCCTACTGGCGCTACAACGACGTCGTCACCAAGGGTTTGAATGAGCCGTTGGACTGTAGCGACGCCGAGGCGGCTGATATCCTTGAGAAGCAGCTCAGAACAAGTGTCGGTGCGCAAATGCTCTCCGATGTACCACTCGGTGCTTTTCTCAGTGGCGGCATCGATAGCAGCACGATCGTTGCCTTGATGCAGACGGTGAGCCGCCGGCCGGTCAGGACGTTCACCATTGGCTTCGAAGAGAATGGTTACGACGAGGCGGTCCATGCCGAAGCGGTGGCAGGGCACCTCGGTACGGAACATACCGAACTGTATGTGCGTCCCGAAGATGCGCTGGCAGTTATTCCTCGGCTGCCTTCGATTTTTTGCGAGCCATTTGGCGACAGCTCCCAGGTCCCCACTTTTCTGATCAGCCAACTGACCCGGCGCGAGGTCGTCGTGGCGCTGAGTGGCGATGGCGGCGATGAGCTGTTCGGCGGCTATAACCGTTATCTGACGGCCCGAGCAACGTGGAAACGCATGCTGCACATGCCGCGGTTTGCAAGGCGCGCTGTTGCCGGGACTCTGCGCACGATATCGCCGGGCGCGTGGGATCGTCTTGTGGAACGGGCAGGGCCTCTGCTACCTAAAAAATGGCGTTTGGCCACGCCAGGTGATAAGGCGCACAAGTTGGCGGAAGTATTGTTGCAGCCGAATGGCCAGTCGTTTTTTCTCAACGTTGCCAGCCAGTGGAAAGACCCGGCAAGCATGGTGATTGGCGCGCGCGAACCATCGACGCTGTTAACCGATGAGGGGGCGTGGCCGCATACCGGCAATCTGTCGCAATGGATGATGGCGATGGATGCGCAAAGCTACCTGCCTGATGACATTCTGGTGAAAGTCGATCGCGCAGCGATGGCCAATAGTCTGGAGACGCGCGTGCCGATGCTCGACCATCGATTGGTGGAACTGGCATGGCGCTTGCCGTTGCATCAGAAGATTCGCCACGGGCAAGGGAAATGGCTATTGCGACAGGTGCTGTATAGGCATGTACCAAAGGAATTGGTCGAACGTCCCAAGATGGGCTTCGCCGTTCCATTGGATAGCTGGCTGCGTGGTCCCCTGCGCGACTGGGCGGAAGCTTTGCTTGGTGAAAATCGCCTCCGGCAGGAAGGTTACTTTGATCCGGTACTGATCCGGCAGAAATGGGAAGAACACTTGAGCGGCCGGCGTAACTGGCAGCATGCGTTGTGGACGGTATTGATGTTCCAGGCGTGGCTGGAAGTCAATCGAGGACTGTCGCCATGACGGTTCGCTTCGGGTATCGCCTGATTCATGTCATCTCGCGCTGGCCACCAGGAATCGGAGGGGTTCTATGAAAGCCGTTCTATTCGCCAACACCGACTGGTACCTCTACAACTTCCGGCGTTCACTCGCATTGTCCTTGCGTCGAGCCGGGTATGACGTACTACTGATTTCCCCAGAAGGATCGTATGGCAGCAAACTACGCGACATGGGTTTGCGTTGGGAGCCGCTGCCGATGCAACGGCGGAGCCTCAATCTACTTCGTGAGTTGGCGCTGCTGTGGTATCTGGTCAGATTGCTGCGGCGTGAGCGTCCAACTATCGTGCATGGCTTCACCATCAAGTGCGCTGTGTACGGGTCGCTGGCGGCACGGATAGCCGGTATTCCAGCGCGAGTGAACGCTGTAGCGGGAATGGGCTATGTGTTTACAAGTACGCAGTGGAAAGCACGACTCTTGCGGCCCATCGTAAGCGGCTTGCTGCGATTGGCTCTTGGCGGAAAGGGCGCGCGGCTCATTCTGCAGAACGCCGACGATGTGGAACTCTTCAAGCGCGCGGGACTGGTTGATCCACGGCATATCCGCTTGATTCGTGGTTCAGGTGTGGATTGCGAAAAGTTTGCGCGCGTGTCGGCCAAAACACTTGATGGCGAACGCCCGCGAGTGCTGCTGGCATGCCGCCTGCTCTGGGACAAAGGTGTCGATGAATATGTCACGGCCGCGCGACGGTTGCGAAAACATGGTCGCGCCATCGACGCGCTGCTCGCCGGAACCTCGGATCCGGGTAATCCAGCGGCTATTCCCGAATCGACGGTGCAACGTTGGGTCGAAGAGGGGGCGATCACCTGGTTGGGGCATGTCGATGACATGACCAGTCTGCTCGCATCGGTTCATGTTGTTGTGTTACCCAGCTATCGCGAAGGACTTCCTAGGTCTCTGGTCGAGGCAGCCGCCTGTGGCCTTCCATTGATTACGACAGATGTGCCGGGATGCCGCGAAGTGGTCAGTGATGGTATGGATGGATTGCTCATCCCGGTAAAAGATAGCGATGCACTGGCCAGCGCTATCCAGAGACTTCAGAACGATCCCTTGCTCGCCCACAGGCTTGGCCATGCGGCGCGCATCAAAGCGCGCACGCAGTTCGATGAACGTATCGTCATTCAGCGCACCATGGATGTCTATGCAGAACTGTGTCACCCGCTGAAGCAATCGGCTACGAATACCCAGGCTAGACGCTTATCGCATTAGGCCTTCGTGACGGCATCGCGACACAGATCATATGCAGCTCACGAGACGAACTTGAGGTTAATTTCCAGATCCTTCTGGCGAGATCACCAAGGCCACGGCATAGGTTGCCAAGGTCTTCTGTAATCGGAGGAACCACCATGCCAACTTCGGCGAACATGGTCAATGTGTTGAACTTTCTTCCCGAATCCGAGCACGCGGGCATTCGCGCGGGCACAAGTGCTTATGACTGCACCGGCGGCATCCAGGCGGCGATCGACAGCGGCGGCAAGGTGTTTGTCCCTGCCGGGGTTTATTACGTCAGGCAGCTGAGACTTAAGTCCGACATGGAGTTATATGGTGAAGGGGCCACCAGCGAATTGAGGGCTTATGACAATTCGCTGGCCTGCGAATTCATGCTCGTCACGTATGTACGGGACGAGGGCACTCCCAATGTCGCGGACAATATGCGCAATGTCTATGTGCATGACCTGAAACTCAACGGACGGGTGAATGAGTTCGGTTACATGCAATATTTCTATCTTTTTGCCGTCAATGCGACCTCGGATCTTACGGTTGAGCGTATGGTCTTTTATGGCTTCCGGGGTGATGGGATGTATGTTGGTTCGGGGACGTTAAAGAGCACGGAGCGCCACAATCAGCGCGTTACTGTGCGCGATTGCTTGTTCGATGGAGCAGTCAAGGACAATCGAAACGGCCTATCCATTATCGACTGTGACAAGCTGACGGTCTCCGGCTGCACCTTCACAAATATCGGAAACAGCAAATTGTCCCATTCCGTTGGTGCCATCGACTTCGAGCCGGATCATAACTGGAGTATTTATCGCGATGTCGTCATCTCGCATTGCAAGTTCATCGATATCGATACCGTCAACACGGCCGGCATCACATTTTTCAATGGGCATCAGACCGGCGACAATATTCACAACTGGATTGTTTCCGACTGCCAATTCACGAACTGCTATTGGAGTATCTACGCCGCGACCAAACCCAAGACCGTTGACGATGCGCCAGACAATCTCAAGGTATTGAACTGCCAATTTCTCAATTCCGTGCGTTTCGACATAAACCTCGGAGGATTGAGCCACACGCAGATAAGCGCGTGCACGTTCCAGCGGTCCCCGCCGGGATCTGGACCCGGCGGGGATGCCATACGACTGGGCGCCTATACCTGGAAAACCAACAAAAATGCCATCAAAACAATCATCACGGGCAATACATTTACAGGCATACGTCCGCAGATGGGGGCTATAGGCATCTATGGCGCGATAGGCTTGGTGTGCGCTGGCAACACCTTCATTGATATCTATGGACCTTGCATCAGCTTCGCCGTTGATGAGTCCGCCGAAGGTGGAAGGTCGATCGACAACATCATCATCTCGGGGAACAAGGCCGGCAGGGCGCAGGAGGTGCCATTGGGCCGCACCGCTCCCACCTCATTTCTGGGGACCAGCAATCAGTTGCGAGTGGTCAAGGGAGCATTGACGCTCGGTGCTTCCTACAATTACAACAACGACATCCAAGGCGGCATAGTGGATGTCGAAGATGCCGCGAATATCCAGTTTCTTGCAGACAAGTAGCCACGTGACTGCGTGCCGCGACGCCGTCCGGACCGTCGGTGGCACGCTCCGATCCCCTCCCTCTCCTAAGGGGATTTCGAAATCAGGTCTGAATCTGCTTGCGCGCGAGTCGCGGTGGAACAGGGCGCATCCTTTGGCGGCTCGCTTCTTGTCGTGCCCGTGCCTGCATGACCGTCGCCATGTAGACCATCATCATGAAGAAGAATGCCATGAGGTTCAGGCCGGCTGACTTCGCCGCGTGGCTGATGAGCGCGCCCATGAGCGCGAAGCCCACAGCGAGCGCGATCAGCACTAGCAGGGTTGTACGAGGCCCAAGGCCGGCATCCATAAGAATGTGATGGACGTGCCCCCGATCCGGTTTGAAGGGCGATTTACCCTGGCGAACGCGTCGGAGCATCACGGCAAACGTATCGAAGATCGGCAACGCCACACACCACAGTACATCCACTGGCGACAGATGTGTCTGGGATGTCTGGCTCATGCGCACCAGTGCCCATGCCAGCAGGTAGCCTATAAGCATGCTCCCTGCGTCCCCTAGAAAAATCTTTCGCCCCATCAAGCCAAGGTTGGTCATCAGGTAAGGCAGCGAAGCAGTCGCCAGCAGAGCCAGCAGCAAAACCATCTCCTGCAGTGCGGGCGGATCGGCAAACATGACGATGGCTGCGATGCTTACCAGTTCCAGGCTGCCGGCGAGGCCGTCGATGCCGTCCATCAAGTTGAACGCGTTCATCAGGCCGATGATGGCGACCACTGTCAGCGGTGCCCCAACCCAGCCGAGCTTCACTTCATAGCCGAAGATGTGTCCAAGCGTGCGAATGTAAACGCCGGTGCAGGCAATGACCGTCAAAATGGCAAGAGCCTGAATCAGCAGTCGATGTCGCACACTGAGGTCAAAGCGATCGTCCAATGCGCCAAGCAGGGTCAAAAGCATGGCGGTGTCGATCAGAACTTTCACGAACCAATGGAATTGGCCGTACGCGGCTGCGCCTACGGTTATTCCCATGAAGATGGCGAGGCCGCCCACCAGCGGGACATCGCCGTTGTGTTGCTTGCGCTGATCTGGATGATCCATGAGGCCTAGCAAGAGGGCGTATCGGCGTAGCATGAAAATGGCTATCGCTGAGGTAAATGCGCCAACCAGGCAATCAAAAATGACACGTGGCTCTAACATGGCACTTCTTTCCCATCGCGCTCTGAAGGTCCCCCACGGCCTGCGCGAATTCGTTGGTAAGTGGTGCAGACATCGAGCGATGAAATACACGATGGTCTGCGTCTATGAATCCACGATCGATGAGATCGCTTCTTTCTCCCACACAAAAATTTTTGGCCAACAACAAGTCGTTATCTATCGATAAGAAAACAGGTCGTGCACTAACCACCAACTTTGGAACCTATCACCTTTGGATATCAAATCGTGTGTCTAGGGATTCGTGCATTCAGTGCGTGACCATCTAGTTGGTGATCGAGTCAACGCGGTGTTAAAAAACACTCAGCATGGCAATTTTCTGAACGATCATAGAAAACTCACTCCGTAACGAGATTGAAGGAAGTCAGTGGGTTTCATTGACTGAATAGTTGGTGTAGGCCGCAGTGCTAAGCAGGGTGGCCGACGGCAACAATTGGCTCAAGACGCGATTCCAGCGCGTGATGCCTGCGGGACCGACAAAGACGACATCGCCAGCCTTTATCCTGAATTGGTCACCCAGCGCGAACGCTGAAGGTGAACGAGCATCGAGCTGAAAGACCTTTGCCGGAGCATTATCCAGATCGTTCGCGCCGCGAATGACATAAACCTGCTTACCGCTTGCCGTGAGCGGATTGAGACCGCCGACACGGCCCAATGCCTGTGTTAGCGAGAGCTTGTCAGTAGTCCCGAAGTTGACCGCCATGGGGCGCACGACCTCTCCCATCACGTACACCTCCCTGGTGTCGTTGTAGGGAAGAAACAGGCGATCTCCTGGCTTTAGGTAAATATCCCGCGCGATGCTCTTGGCATCGTTGAGCGCGGCTAGATCCAGGTGGTAATCGTGTCCGTCGCGGCTCAAGATCAAGTCGGTGAGATTGGCTTGATTGTTATTGATGTAGGCGGTGCCAAGTGCTTCCCAAAGGGTCAGAGGGACCGCTGTGATCGACTGCGGGTCCGTTTTTATGAACGCTCCCTGGATTAGCACGTGTTGGCTGTTATAGCCGACGACGTTGACATCCACCTGAGGGTCTTTCACGAATGTGGCGAGCTTTTCGGTGATGGACTGCCGCAGTTGTTCTATGGTCATTCCGGCGACTTGGACTGCGCCGATGTAGGGATAGAACAGCGTGCCGTCCGATCGCACCATGCGGCCATTGGCCACGGTTTGTTGCTGTACACCGGCTGGTGACGTCAGCTCTGGATGATCCCAGACCGTGATGTAAAGCGTGTCGCCGGCGCCAATGCGATAGGGTTCGGGCTTATATGTCAGTAGCGCGTCAGGTATCGCTGCGCTGAGGGTTGTGGGGCTGTTCGTCGAGAGTAGTTGGGGCGTGATCGTTATCAGCTGAATCTGACTGTTATCCGTAGGAGTGCCGCGAACCAGTCCTTTGTCTGACATGTATTGCCCTGGCGACCATACACAGCTTTGAAGAAGAAGCGAAGAGCTAAAAACGATCAACAAGGATGAGAATTTCACCATCAGCGGGATCCTTTTTGAGAAGGCGTACCACGAGGGTCGCAATTCACCAGCAGCTAGTGAACGGCCATCGAGTTCAGCTTTGTGAACTGAACCACCAAAGCAGTGATCAGCAACATGTGCTCGAATCCCTTCGCAGTGACTCAACCGCGAGCAGTAACAGTGGGTGTGTGTAAGCGGCATATCGAAAGGGTGTTCATTGATGCCATAGGTGGCGTGAACACAACATTACGCAATGTCGAGAAATCGAATCACGTCGGCACATAATTTGCGACGACGTTAAGACGTCTTCTCATACGTGAACGTCAAGGAAATGAGATGAGATGAACGATTGTGATTTGTGTCCATCGAAATGCGAGTCGTGCTTTCATTGAAAGGTGACATTCGTAGGGAGCGTTCAACCGAACAAATCGATGTGTGCGCAAAAACGTTCACGACCTTGATGAACGAGGAGGCCATGCTGAAGATGTAGAAGGCACGCGTGGCTCCTTTCTTTTGATACAGAGAGTTCATTGTCGACCGGCACCCCTGCGCTGCCGACGTTAAAAGCATCACGGTCAATGCGCCTCTTTCATGCTTCTGGTGGATAAATCGCCGGAGGGTGACGGCTGCTGCCAAAAAATGGCGGTTTAGCAATGAAGTGTTTATTTCAGCGCCTATGAGCACTGCTTGCCTGGCGGAAAGGAAACGCCGCGAGCGTTGCGCAAGGGAACATCCGCGATCGTTCTCCCATCGTGAATCAGTGGGACGAGGGCATCGATGCGGCAACCCATTTCTCTGAACTGAAGTGAATGGGCAAGAGTCGACAGCCACATTTGGATAGAGACCGCCAACATGAAAATACTGGTTACAGGTACGGCAGGCTTCATTGGATCCCATGTCGCCACCAAGCTGCTTGATCGTGGTGACGATGTCATAGGCATTGACAATCTCAACGACTATTACGATGTGAACTTGAAGAAGGCGCGCTTGGCGCGCCTGTCCGAACGATCCAATTACACCCACGTCCACGCGGATCTGGCCGATCGGGAAGCGATAGAGGAGGCTTTTTCAAAACATAAGCCGCAGCGCGTCGTGAATCTCGCCGCACAAGCCGGTGTCCGATACGCAGCGAAGAATCCGCATATCTACGTGAGCAGCAATGTCACGGGATTCCTGCACATCCTGGAAGGTTGCCGTCACCATGAAGTGGAGCATCTGGTATTTGCATCCACCAGCTCGGTATACGGCGCCAACACCGCCATGCCTTTCTCCGAGCATGAATCCACCGAACATCCGCTGACCCTTTACGCTGCCAGCAAGAAGGCCAATGAGCAGATGGCGCATAGCTACGCACATCTTTATGGCATTCCGTGCACGGGTCTACGCTTTTTTACCGTGTATGGGCCATGGGGCCGGCCGGATATGGCGCTATTCCTGTTCACCAAGGCGATGCTGGCTGGGGAGCCGATCAAGGTATTCAATCACGGCAAACACAAGCGTAGCTTCACCTACGTGGACGATATTGCCGAAGGCGTCGTGCGCACGTTGGATGTGGTGCCAAGCAAATCGGAAGCATGGAGCGGTGATGCACCGGATCCAGCAAGCAGTGGAGTTGCGCCTTATCACATCTACAACATTGGCAACGAAGAGCCTGTTGAGTTGCTGCATTACATTGAAGTGCTGGAGCAGTGCCTGGGCCGAAAAGCGAAGATGCAGATGCTGCCGATGCAGGCGGGCGATGTGCCGGATACCGAGGCGGATGTATCAGAGCTGGTCGAGGCTGTTGGCTATCGACCCCAAGTATCGGTGGAAACCGGCGTCGCCAATTTCGTGGACTGGTATCGCGAGTACTACGGATGAAAGTCTCGCATGCCGTTTGAAGCTGAACGCCATGTGCGAGCAGCTTTGGCAATATCAGGGCGTAAAGCATTCGGGCAGGCCCAGAGTGCTCACTATTGTTAAGTACTTTTCGGAGAGATTGCCTGCCGCAGTACATGCTGCAGTGCATCTCAACGTGATCTGAAAGATGCGGTTTTCCGATCTATATAAATCATTTACTTACAAGCCAAAGTGTATGTCTTGTTAGCTATCCAGGCGCATCTTCCGAATAAATCATCAGGTAATGAATGCTCGTCACTAGACGTCTATCGCTTGGTCTGATCCTTTCCCTCATCAACCCTTCAGATTCCTGTACTAAGAATCTGATCAGTTCGCTCGATGCATCGTGCCTTGAGGGTAGACGAGAAAGGTGGCCGCGGGGGCCGCTGTTCGCCTCGATGATGCGTCGGTACCCGATGCTTCAGGACAGCTAAGTCCTGATTGACGAGGTGTGACTGATATATGCCGGGCATATTCACTATCTCGCTGGATCTCGAGCTGTACTGGGGCGTGCGTGACAGCCGGAGTTTTGGCGAATACACCGCCAATCTGTCCGGCGAACACGAGGCCATCCATGGGATCCTCGATCTGTTTGAGGCGCACGACATCCATGCCACTTGGGCCACGCTCGGTTTTCTGTTCTTCAAAGACATCGCCGAATTACGTCAGCATCTGCCTGGCGTGCTACCTGACTACCATCGCCAGAAGCTTTCCTCTTATCGCTACATTGACGAGCGCGCATGGGGTGACGATGACGTTTTCCACTTCGCGCCGGACACGATCGAGATGATTCGCAACCGCCCCGGCCAGGAAATCGGCACACACACTTTTTCGCACTACTATTGCCTGGAGGAAGGGCAGACCATCGAGTCGTTCCGTGCAGACCTGCAGGCCGCGGTGGACGTTGCGAGCGCCAAAGGCATTCCGACCATCAGTCTGGTGTTTCCGCGCAATCAAGGAAACCCGGACTATCTTCCTGTACTCAACGAACTGGGCATCACCTGCTACCGGGGCAACGAAAGCGCGTCTTTCTATAAGCCGAGGAACAAGCAGGAACAAAGCTCACTCGTGCGCGCTTTGCGACTGTTGGACGCCTACATCAACCTCAGCGGCTACAACACCTACAGCCTGGAAGAATGTGTGCGAAGCCGGCCCTTCAACATTCCAGCAAGCCGGTTCCTGCGCCCGTATTCGCGATCACTCGCACCGCTGGAAAGTCTGAGGCTGAGTCGTATCAAGCGTGCCATGCGCGATGCGGCGGCCGGCAATCGGCTGTTCCACTTATGGTGGCACCCGCACAACTTCGGCGCCGATGTAAAGCGCAATCTGGCATTTCTCCAAAAGATTCTGGCCTACTACGACCAGCTTAAGAAGCGCTACGGCATGCAGGCGTGCAACATGGGTGAAGTCGCGGCCATGCTGGAACGCACGCATGCCGGCTAAAGTGCGGATTGTGATGCTTGCCGTCGACTGTCTATCCACACGGGCGATGTATCACAGCCTTCGAGAGGAATTCGACATCGTTGAAGTTGTTCTTGAGCGAAAAACGTCGGTGCTCAAAATGCTGCGTCATCGCGCACGCAAGCTTGGCCTGACCCAGACGCTGGGGCAATTCGCGTTCATTCTCTACAGCCGGTTACTTGGTCGCGCCTCTCGTGCGCGTATGGAACAGCTGCTGTCTCAGCATGGCCTGTCGGACGAACCGATTTCCACGCAGATAGTCAACCATGTTGCCAGCACCAACGAGCGCAGTGTGGCGAAACGTCTGCGAAAGCTTGCGCCTCAGGCGGTAGTAGTGAACGGCACGCGTATCCTGTCGAAGAAACTGCTGACTTCGGTGGATGCGCCTTTCATCAACATGCATATGGGTGTCACGCCTGCCTATCGCGGTGTGCACGGCGGCTATTGGGCGCTGGCCAGTGATGACCGCATGCGTTGCGGTGTCACCGTTCATCTGGTGGATGCGGGGGTCGACACGGGCGGCATCCTTTATCAGGCACTGATAGCGCCCGAAGCCGAAGACAATTTCACCACCTATCCGGTCCTGCAACTGGTGCAGGGGCTGCCATTGATGAGCGCTGCATTGCGCGATGTCGCCGCTGGTCGCCTCGTTCCTCGCGTCAGCGAAGGACCGTCGCGACAGTGGTATCACCCCACGTTGTTTGGATATTGGCAGGCGCGACAGCAACGTGGCGTCAAATGACGACGCGTTTCAATGGATCGTAAGGGGAATTAGCCTCGGCGCCGAAGCGTCAGCCTGGGGTAACCACCTAGGCAACATAACGGGTCCCACATTACAGGAATGCCATCATGAAAAATCTCATCAAACGAATTCCCGTCATCGGCCCCGTTGCTCGCAGCGTATACCGGCGATGGCTTAATCCTCCCAGGCCTTTCCAGGATTCAGAGGATTATTGGATCGCGCGATATCGCGAAGGCGGCAACTCCGGCGCAGGTTCGTATAACCGTCTCGCTGAATTCAAGGCAGAAGTGTTGAACGACTTCGTCGCCAGCCATGATATTCGCGACGTGATCGAGTTCGGATGCGGTGATGGTAACCAATTGACGCTGGCTAGATATCCGTCTTATCTCGGCCTCGATGTAAGTCCGCATGCGATCGAAGGCTGCGCCCGCCGCTTCGCCAGTGATGCGAGCAAGTCGTTCCTGCTGGTGCACGACTATTCAGGGCAGACGGCCCAGCTCGCGTTATCGCTGGATGTGATCTATCACCTGACGGAAGACGAGGTCTACGAAACGTACATGCGGACCTTGTTTGGCGCGGCGCGGGATTATGTCGTGATCTACTCGTCCGATAAAGACGAGTCGCAGGCGCAGCCCGCGCATGTGCGCCACCGCCAGTTCAGTCGATGGGTGCGTGCGAATGCGCCTGGTTGGCGACTGTTCCAACATATACCCAATCGTTATCCCTACACCGGAGACAACGATACGGGCTCACTCGCCGATTTCTATATCTATGGCAAAGGGAGTTTGATTTGATCGGATTTCATATGTTGGTTCTGCAATAACCGCCATAGTGGCATTGAGACAGGTCGAGGTACTCAACAACGCCCTCGCACATGCGTGCCGGGGAATTCAGTAAGCCGGTCCCCAGTATTTGGCAAAATTTCAATGACTGGTATATCGCCGGCGTCAACCAATGTGCGCGCCTCGGCGGGAACCTGCTCTTGAGTGACGCCCTTGCGAGCATGTCGAGATGCAGTCACAAACGGGGATAGATGTACGGAACGCTCGTCTTTCCATGGTTTGCTATGCCTTCCTCTCGTCCTTTCTGATAGCTGTCGTCTTAGCTCCTGAGAAAGAGCAGTGCTCTAGTCGAAAATCGAGGGGAACGTCGAGGCTGATGGTCAACATGGCACAGTACCGTGGTTGCCGGACAATGCGCCCCTATCTGAGCACTGCATACGATCAGCTATGACCACGTCCCACGTCGATCCAAAGCTCGTTTTCGCCTGGCAAGCAGCGCACTCCATTGCTCGGGGCGCTCCGCTTCCTGTTCCCGATCGCGGAGGCGTCCGAGTGGATACCCACTCGGAAAAAGAAGTGAAACGATGGGTATTTGCACAGCTATGTGATGGATTGCGCGCCATCGCGCATGACATCACGGCTCCGCGGCATTACTTGAAGCTGTGCGGCTCTGACGAGGAGTTGCGAAGTGTGCTGCCAGCTCGCTGGGAGGTTCAGCCGACGAACTATTTCATGAAGGCGGCCGTGGCAACCTTCGATGCAAAGCCTCTGGCGAATGGGTACAGGATGGAGTTTCATCAAACCGGACCTGTCAGCCGAGCTTGCATCATCGCTCCGGACGGCAATCTGGCCGCGAGCGGAAGCGCGGCAGAAACGGAAGATGTCTTCATGTATGACCGAATCGAAACAGCGCAGGATCACAGGCGGAAAGGACTGGGTGTCGCGGTGATGGGCGCTCTTGGCGCAGCGAGAAAATCCCTTGTCAGTCCGCAGCTTCTCGTCGCGACTGAGGACGGCCGCAACCTCTATGAGAACCTTGGTTGGACGGTGCTAGCACCATTCGCTGCTGCAGCCATTCCGGAAAGTTGAACCTATAAGCTGGCTGATCTTGCAGTCGGGTCACGCTCACTTCCTGTGGAAGCAATGGGGTTGCTGGGCACCGCCAAGTTGTATTTTACGCCAAAAGCCTGCTATTCCTCCCGCACCAAGTCCGACATGTCCGCTACCGACCCGCGGCAGATATATCGCATCGACGCTCGTCTGGCGGCAAATAGAGGAGAGTAACGATGAACAAGAACACGATTTGCCTGTGGTACAACCATGATGCTGAAGAGGCCGCGCGCTTTTACGCTCAAACGTTTCCCGACAGCGCGGTCGGTGAAGTGAGCAGGGCGCCATCCGATTTTCCAGGTGGTAAAGCGGGCGTCGTTTTGACCGTCAAGTTCACGGTGTGCGGCGTGCCATGCCTCGGCCTCAACGGAGGGGACGCGTTCAAACATAACGAGGCGTTCTCCTTTCAAATCGCCACCGACGACCAGGCTGAGACCGACCGTTACTGGAACGCAATCGTCGGCAACGGAGGTATGGAGAGCGCATGCGGTTGGTGCAAGGACAGGTGGGGTATTTCCTGGCAGATCACGCCACGCGTTCTCAGCGAGGCGATGGCGAGTGGCGGCGATGTCGCGAAGCGTGCGTTCAAGGCGATGATGGAGATGCGGAAAATAGATGTCGCGAAGATCGAGGCGGCCGTGCGCGGTAGCGCATGAGCCACGGATGCTTCACGTAACCAGGCGCACAAAGCCATGTGAGGCCCGCGCAGGGGCCTTGCGTCTCAATCGCCGGAAAAATTCGCGGGACAATGTCGATTCCAGAAAACCCCGTTCGTCGTTCCAGTGCGGGGCTCGTAGGCCCCTGGAACCTCGAAGACGAACGAGTGCCACTGGGAGAAGCCATGATCAACACGACCTCGCTATCAGAGTACCTCGTCATCTCCCGCGGGCAGTGGGATCAAGACAGATCGCCCGAGGACATACAGAAGGCGATTGACGACTTCTACATCTGGCACGACCGGCTCGTCAGCGAAGGGGTGATGAAATCGGGACAGAGGCTCGCGCGAGACGCAAAAATTGTCTCAAGGAGTGGCGTGATTGACGGTCCCTTTGCCGAAGGCAAGGAGGTCGTGGGTGGCTATTGGTTCTTCTTGGCTCACAGCCTGGCCGAAGCCGCTGCACTTGCCGCGCAGAATCCTTGCCTGGCCTGCGGTTTGATATACGAGGTTCGACCCATTGAAGAGGAGCGGGCCAGCGCATTCAAGTTGAGCAATGAAACCCCTGTGAGTTTCGGCAATAGAAAATGATTTACAACGAAAGTCATCGCGCAGCCACTGTGGCCCAAGTCGGGCTGAGCCCCTCACTTCGAACGTCCACCACCCTATGTTTTAGCGAATCGCCAACAAAGCTAGGCCTTGAAGAACCAGCGGGGAGTGGGTTATTCACAAACACCGCGACGACCGGTCATTCGCGCACGAGCATGTCGCTTATCGAAAAATGCCGGACGCTTAACATCGACTTCGTTGAATGGCGACGCGGCGCATGGCAGGTCGACGTCGGCTAAAGCACATCAGCTTTACCGTCAATACCAATCCGCGTCCCCTGACAGATGACGGCACTGCTTGTATGCGATGGTGCTGTTGTCGGGCGTGCCCATCGGCCTTTGTGAGCACGACACGCCCGACATGAGTGAAGTAGCGCGGATCGCCTGGGCGGCAACCCAAACGATCCGCTGGCCACAACCAACTAAGCGAGAGTTGACCATGGTTACGCTCGATCATACGGCACACACGCACACGCGTGTCCCCGCCAAGCCGATTTTCATACTGCTTCACCGCCGCTCATACTGGACGGCGTCGGGCCACACTGGGCAAACGTAAAAACGGAATCAGTTAGTTCCGCCAACACGTGCAGGGTTTTTCCTGCAGCCCATCACGCCACGCGCAATACGTGGCGTGACCTACGGTAATGGAGTACGCCCATGAATAAACTTCCTCACGACTTGCTCAATGTCGAGGGTTACGTGTTGTCTCAAGATCAATACGATGATCTATGTACGACCCGCGACAAACTGCTGCTCATGGCGCAGTTCGCCGGCACCGCCACATCTAACGGCGATCACGACACGATACTTTTCATTCGCCGTAGCTTGATCGGACGGCTCTTCGGTGATTTGAGCTTTGAGATCGGTGAAGTGCTGGAGGCCGTCGCTAAGGCCACGACCAGCATAGATCATGCGCAGGCGCATTGATCCAGTGAGGAGGAATGGTCAAATAATTCTCATAAAGAGTATTGCGGCCTTTTTTTGCAGTTAAAACAATAGTTTAACTCATGGAAAGGAAAGGAATTCGATCAACAAAAAATGCCAAATTGAGATCTACACATAAATTTCACTTTTCGTTTTTTAGCCTACGATTTCATCAAGCGTTAACCAAATTAATCACGTTCCTTTGAGCATTGGGCGCCCTTTGAGGCCAGCCTATCGCCTGTAAGGAGTGTGGCTTGCGGCGGCAAGGCAGGGCCGCGTTTGGTTATGGGGAAAGCGGCGACTGGCGCGGCGATTTGCTTGGGCCAGTGAGCACCACAAGGACGTGTGAATGTTTCGAAAGGAAGTCATCGAAGCTCAGCGTAAGGCGTGGCTTGAAGATGTACGTATCGATCCGCCCAGAACGGGATGGTTCTACGCCTGCCTGGGCTTGATCACCATTGCCGCTTTGATCGCGCTTTTATTTTTTGCGCAATTCCAACGCCGTCAGAAGGCAAGTGGATTTCTCGTCCCGAATACGGGACTTATAAACATCGTTCCTTCCTCACCCGGCATCGTAACTAAAGTCCTTGTTTCGCAGGGGGATGAGGTCACTTCGGGTCAGCCGTTGATTGAGATATCGGGTGCCTCCATAAGTGCAGACCAGGGCGATACGCAAGAAAAAATCAACGAGCAGCTTCAAATAAAAAAAAGAAGGCTGGAAGAAGACTCAAAAGAGCAAGCCGAATTTAGCGCGCTCCGAAAGGAGAATCTGGAAAACAAGGCGGCATCTCTGCGCGAACAAATAGCGCAGGCTAAGAAGCAGGCTAAGCTACAGATGGAGCGGTATCAAAGCGCCAACGCCACTTATGAGCAGTGGTTGAAAGTCGAGAACTCAGGGTTGATCAGCCGTGTTCAGGTATCCCAACAGCACGAGTCTGCGCTGCAGGATATGGCCGAGTACGAGCAACTGAATTCGTTGGTATTGCAGCTGCAACAACAACTTGATGATTCTGAGGTGCAGATAAGTCAAGAACCTTTGTCACTCGACGTAAAACGTAACGATCTAACCAGAGAGCTCGCCGAAGTAGATCAAGAAATTGCGCAGAATGCGGCGCAAAAAGAGATAGTTCTTCGTTCTACCACTTCAGGAACTGTAGCTAACCTTCTGGCGCATACTGGGCAAACAGTTTCCTCCAACCAATTACTTCTTACGCTCCTCCCCTCCGGGGCTTTTCTCAGGGCGGAGCTTTGGGTGCCCACTTCGAGTGTCGGCCTTCTGCACTCAGACGAGTCGGTTCTGCTCCGCTACCGGGCTTTCCCCTATGAAAAATTTGGAGCCCATCATGGGCGCGTGCTGAGTGTGTCAAAAAGCGCCGTGTCACCCGAAGACTTGAACAAGATCACCGGCGGCGAATTTTCATCGCCGAGCTATCTCATTGAAGTGGCTTTAGATAAGCAATACGTCAACGCTTATGGACAGGATGAGCACCTGAGAGCTGGCATGGCCGTGGATGCCGATATCCTCTTGGGAAGTCGTCGACTCATTGATTGGATTCTGGATCCGATCTACGGGTTCGATCACAGAGTGCAAGAGGCGTTCTCGAAAACGAGGGAGCCGCTTCATGCGTAATGTGTTCTCCTGGACGAAAGATGAAAGTGTTTCTCTCGTCATGCAGACAGAGTCCACGGAATGTGCTTTGGCCTGTTTGGCCATGATCGCCAACTACTTTGGATACCAGTCCGATCTCTCAGGCCTTCGAAGAAGATTCAACGTGTCCCTCAAGGGCGTAAATCTTCGGCGCATGGTTGATATAGCTTCGAGTCTAGGATTGGAGACTCGAGCCAGGCGCGCGGATATAGATTACTTACGGATTTGCAAAAAACCGTGCATCTTGCATTGGGACCTGAATCACTTTGTAGTTCTTGGCCGAGTGACTCAGAAGTACTATGAGATCCTTGACCCGGCCCGGGGAAGGGTGGTGATGAGTCCGAGCGAAGTGAGTAAACACTTCACGGGCGTGTTGGTGGAGTTCTCAAAAGGGGTTGACTTCATTGAAAAGTCCCCTGAAAAGAAAGTCCCCATTTCAGCACTAACAGGACGAATAAGAGGATTGAGAGGGGTTGCTGCCCAAATCATTGGCATTGCATTCGCCATCGAAATATTGGGTTTGGCTCTTCCCTTGCAGCTCCAATGGGTCATGGATCAAGTTCTAGTTTCCAACGACCTGGGCTTGCTTACGGCCATCGCTGTGGGCTATCTGATCGTTACCATGCTTATGAGCGGGCTCGGTATTGTGCGAGCGTGGTTATTAAGTTGGATGGGAGCGACGGTCAGCAGTCAATGGATAACTAATTTATTTAGTCATCTTGTTCGACTTCCCATGGACTTCTTCGAGAAGCGTCACATGGGTGATGTCATGTCGCGATTTAACTCGGTTCAGGTCATTCAAACGACGTTGACAAGCAGCTTTGTTGAGGCGCTGTTAGATGGTTTGATGGGCGGCTGTGCTTTGGCCTTGCTGCTTCTCTACAGCAAAGTCATGACTCTTGTTGTTGTTTTTTGCTTGTTACTTTACATGGTCATTCGCGTGGTGATGTACAAGAAGCTATGGCAGGTAAGCGAAGAGCAACTCGTTTACACATCAAGGCAGCAATCCGAACTGATGGAATCCATTCGCGGCATGCAGGCCATAAAGCTCGGCAATGGCTATGCCTCACGGAAAGATCGTCTAGGAAGGGCTAACGATGAGTCTGCCAAGCGTACGATGCTTTCTCAGCGCATAACTCTTTCGTTCAGCGTAATAAGTCAATCCATCATTAATATTCAGCGGGTTTTTCTTATAACTTTAGGAGCCTATTTGGTCATAAATGGAGCTCTGTCGGCCGGCATGCTCGTTGCGTATTTAGCGTTAGCCGACCAATTTTCAACAAAACTCGGTTCATTCGTCGATAAAGTGGTGGACTTCAAAGTTCTTGGTCTTCATTTAAAGAGAATTGCAGATATCGCGCTCACGCCACCGGAATCCAATGCACTCGGCTCTTATGTTGGCCCGGCATTGAATCCTTCCATTCGATTCGAAAATGTCAGCTTCAGATATGCCGAAGGCGAGCCTTGGGTATTGAGAAGGCTTAACTTTTCCATCGACTACGGAGAAAGTGTTGCCATAACCGGCCCAAGTGGCCATGGGAAATCAACACTAGTGAAGCTATTGGTGGGGCTGCTTGAGCCGACTGAGGGGGCCATAACGATAGGTGGCATCGATATTCGTCGCTATGGGTTAGAGAGGTATCGACAAATAGTTGGTGCAGTGATGCAAGATGATCATCTCTTCGCGGGGAACATTGCTGACAACGTATCCCTTTATGACGTTTCGTCCGAGCTTACTTCGATCGTGGCGGCCTGCCAGATGGCCGGCATACATGAAGAAATACTTTCCATGCCCATGGGGTATGAAACGCTGGTTGGAGATATGGGATCTTCCTTGTCAGGAGGACAAAAGCAACGATTGATTCTCGCGCGGGCACTTTATAGAAAGCCCAGCATTCTTGTCCTTGATGAAGCGACTAGTCATCTAGACGCTCAACGTGAAAGGGCTATTAACGAGGCTGTGGCGGGAATCAAAGTGACCCGTGTCATCGTTGCCCATCGTCAAGAAACGATAGCGAGCGCCGATCGTTCTGTTGATATCTCAAGCCTCCAAAGCTTTGCAGAAGAGTCAGAATCACCTGCCGCGAAGAAAGTCGTCATTTGCGCATAATCCACACGTTGCTGGTTTGCATGGAAGTAAAGAATGAAAAAGGTATTCATTTGCACACATATAAACGACACCCATGCCATGGCGGCAGAGGTTGCGCTGAAGGGTCGCGGCCATAAAGTAGTGAGATGGATTGGTGCTGACATTCCCACCAGGGAGAGCCTTAGTTTTAAGTTCGATCCTCATCTGCGTGCGGTCTTTCGCTCAGAAGGGCAAATGCATTCCACCGATGAATTTGATGTTGTGTGGTGGCGTAGATTGACCCCAGCCCTGCTCCCTTCCTCGATTCATCCGGGTGACAAAGTGGTGGCGGAAAGAGAGTGGGAGGTTTGCTTTGATGCACTGGAAAATGCATTCAGAAGTGACGTTTTATGGATCAATCCTGTTGCAGGCCAACGATTGGCTAACGATAAAGTGCGCCAACTTGTCCTGGCGAAGAGACTCGGATTTAAGGTGCCTAAAACCCTGGTATCCAATGACATCGTCGAGATAAGCGAATTTATAAATTCAGTGCCCGCAGTTGTCCATAAAATGTTTGCACCGACTTCATGGAAAGGAAGTGAGCGCTATGCGCGGGCAAGGACGACTCAAGTGACATCCGCTCACCTTGAGCAGGCAGACTCCCTCAGGCTATGTCCTGGGATCTTCCAGGAACGGATTTTTAAAAGGAAAGAGATCCGCGCCACCTTTATGGGGGAGGCCTGTATTTCGGTTGAAATTGAACCTAAGGATAACGATGGGGGCGTATGTGATTGGCGATCGATTCGGCAAGAACACTGGAAGATTTCGTCGTGCGATCTTCCCCCTGTTGTCATCGAGCGCTGCCGGAAAATGATGCATTTACTGGGAATCGTCTTTGGTTGCTTCGACATCATCATCGACGCTACAGGGGATTACGTTTTCCTAGAAGTAAACCAGATGGGGCAGTTCCTTTGGAAAGAACTCGATTTGCCAGATCTTCCCATGCTTCAAATGTTCTGCGATTTCGTCGCCTCAGAGAATGCGTCGGTCTTGGGTCTTAGTACGCATGATGAGTCCTTTCAGCATGTTCTATCGACTGAAAGCTATCGGGAAATCGTCGACAGGGAATACCCGTCGCATGTGGATAGCAAGCCTTACATATTAGATAACCAATATTGAATCTGTGAGGGGCTCGGATGCCCTCGGCTCGTTCTAGCGCGCAGAACGAGTCATCCAGTAGCTTGTGAATCAAGCGCTTCCTTGAACGATGACCACGGATAGTCATTGTCCATATAAATGCTGATTGCGAGCCTTTCGTGATTCAGCCATCCTACTTAAAAGGAGCAATTCATGAACATCAAAGATCAGAACCAGGTAAAGGATGTCGCCCAGGTCCGCATCTTCGGCCGTGTTGTCGCCGAAGACATGTCGATCGAAGAGTTCGACATGGTGTATGGCGGATCCGTTCCGAAGCAGTCGGGCACTGTCGCAACCGACACTGCTATGCAATGTGATTGGTAAGCAGAGGATGTCTTGAGTCTTTTCGTGACAAGTAGACTCAAGCATCGTCCTGGCGGTCTCTAGAGGCCGCCAGGATTAGCGGACAAGCAAAAGGGAATTACCTTAATGATCAGTTCGACGAGTTCCAAAATCTCAATCTTCTCTTCATTCATTTTGCTTGCTCTATGGTCGCAATCTATCCCGGCAGCCACCACAGACAATCAGGTGTTGGCAAAGCTTGAGCAACAAGACCAGGCTGATCGAATGCCAGGGACCGGAAAAATCAATTGGGACGTTGTTGCCAGGAAAGATGCTGAACGCAAACGAGAAGTTGAGAAAATCCTTGCTGATGGCGGCATTCGGACGGCACAAGACTATTTCAATGCATCCGTCATTTTTCAGCATGGCGAAGATCTAAAGGATATTGAACAGGCCTATGCGTTCGCCGTCACTGCTGTGAGCATGGATGATAAGAATCAACAAGCCAAACAGTTGGAAGCAGACGCTTGGGACCGAATCATGCTAAAGCGAAATCGCCCGCAGTGGTACGGAACGCAGTTTATTCGAGATAAATCCACGGGTAAGTATGTGATGTATCAAGCAGACTCGAGCGTGATTTCTGATGCAGAGCGACAGGCAATGGGGCTCCCAACCATGAGCGAGAATCAGGCTCATCTTGACGAAATCAACAAGGTTGCTGCTAAACACTGATTCATAGCGCTGGCGAGCGCTCGGCAGCCCTCCGGGCGGCTTTATGCCGGGTCTGCGACTTCATCAAGCATGTTTGTCGCCTAGCTCAGTGAGCGCTTCGCGGACCCTTAACCAACTGCCTTCGATGCAGCGCCGAGGAAGCGTTCGACGATCTCCGGCAGCATCGGGTCGACGGGAAGCGTGTAGTGGGTGGTGTTCGGCAAGATGGCGAACTCGTTTGCGGGCCGCAGGGAGCCATCGATTCCGGCATCGCGCTGGCCGCCTCCCAACGCCTTCCAGAACTCGACCATGTGTTCGGGCCGAATAGCGTCAGCGTCGGCAAAGACCAGCAGTGTGCGTGTGTGAAGTTTGGCGACGTCGGCGCTCCAGTCGAAGGGGCGTTTGGTCAGGTCGCCGACCTTCCTGAAGAGGTTGGTCCAATCGACATTGGGATAGGTCTTCCCTAGCGGCGATGCTTTGACGCCAGGGCCCAGCGTGGCAGCGTTGGCCTCCAACTGTTTGAAGGCCGCTACCACCTCCGGATAAAAGCCGTCCTGTCTCATTGCCGCGGACACGAGCACGAGCCGGTCGACCACGTCCGGATGCCGGATAGCGGTTTGCAGTGCGACGCTGGCGCCCAGCGAGTAGCCCATGACGTCGGCCTTGCCGAGGTTCAGATGGCCGATCAGCGCGGTAATGTCATCGCCCATCGTTTCACTACGCAGTGGCCTGTCCGTGTCTGGCGTGCGCCCATGTGCCTGGAGATGAGGAGCGATCACCTGTCGGCTCTTGGCCAGCTCGGCCAGATTGTTGCCGAAGCTGTTTGGGTCAATGCCGCCGTGGAGAAGAATGAGCGGCTTGCCGGTGCCATGCACGCTGTAAAAGAGGTGCTGACCATTGACGTTGGCAAAATGCTCGTTCGACATGGTGAGAGTCTCCTTGGCTTGAACGGGAAGGACCGCAGTCAGCACTGCGGTCGCCATGGCAGTCTTCAGGAAATCGCGTCTGAGCATATCGTCCTCACGCGGCGCCGAATGGGTCAGCGCGGTCAGTGATCATGTCTTTCATCACCATCCTTTCCATGCGCCGGTGGCCGCGCTGTGGTCACGATCCGCCTGCGAGCAACTCATCCAGCTGCGCGAACTGTTCGGGCAGGCCTTCCGCCGAACCGGCGAGGGCTTCCTCAAGGGCTTCCGTCGTTGGGTAGAGTTCGTGAAAGGTGACCAGCGTTTTGCCGGCATTTTCTTCGAACGTCACCGTAGTCACGGCGCCCTGATCGCTTTCTTCGTTCGTCCATACGATGCGTTTGTGCGGCGTTACTTCTCCATAGGTACCGAAGAACGTCATCGGTTGATCGAAGTCCGGATGGCTGAACACAAGGCGATACGTACCCCCGGTGCGAATATCCATGTCGCACGAGACCAGCGACATGCCTATCGATTTCGGAACCCACCACTGCTTGAACAATTCGGGTTTGCTCCACGCTTCGAAGACGATGTGTGCGGGGGCATTGAACGTTCGCGTCACGACGAGTTCGCGGTCGGACTTGCGCGCCACAACGGTGCGGTTTATGGCGGCGGAACTACTTTCTTTTGCTTCTGGCATTTGCCTTCTCCTTGCGGTTCAAGTCTTCGACAATCTTGTCCAGCGCGTCGAAACGCGCGCTCCAGAGCTGGCGGTGTTGCTCGATCCAGGCGGCCTCTTCTTCCAGCCGGCGCGGTCCTAGCTTGCAGGTTCGTACGCGCCCGATCTTCTCCGTGATCACAAGCCCCGCTTGCTCCAAGACGCTGACGTGCTTCTTCATGCCCGTGAGGGTCATGTGAAACCTTTGAGCAAGATCCGTGACTGAGGCATCTGAACCCCAGAGCTGCTCCAGCACGCCGCGTCGGGTGACATCGGAGAGTGCGGCGAACGTTGCGTCGAGTCGGGTTTGATAGTGAACCATATGGTTCACTGTAAGGCGCACTTAGGTGATTTGCAAGCGGAGACCCTACGAGCGCAAATCGCACGTGGCTCCTCTGCCGCTCCGAACCCAGACGGCGCATGTCGAGCGTGGGCAAAGTGCCGACCGGCGGCTTTGTGGCAGCCAGGTCAACTTTGTGGCAGCTAGGTCAAGATGTCGGATGACATTCAGGGTCGGAAGTGGACGTCCGGATCTCTCACGCATCGGTAACGGAAGCTTAGGTGGACAAACTTGCTGGACGTCCATCGAAGTTTGTCCAAGACGGACAAACTATGCTGGATCGCGCAATACGCTGTGGCGTAAAGCATAAGCAGTCGTGGGATTTGCAGCTTAAATTGGCAGGGTAATTTAGGTTTATGCTTTTTACGTTTGTTCTAGCTACAACTTGATGCGCAACTTATAGAGTTGCCATCGACGTTCTCAAAGACCTATGAGGTGATTGCCCCGGCATTTCTCGCATTTGAGGCATCGCTGAATTCAGAAGATGCCTCAAATGTGCTTGCAGGAATGTCTGTTGATTAGTTCGCTGTGCGTGCCGCCTCAGCAATAACAGCAGCTACAGCTGACGGCTTCGATACTGGCAAGGCGTGTGAGGCCTCGACTTCGGTAACGATCGATCCTGCGCGTTTGGCCATGAATCGTTGAGCATCGGCGGGCAGCGAGCTGTCTGCCGATGCGACCACGGTCCAGGAGCGGACACTGCTCCACGTTGGGGCGCTATCAAATGTTTCGCTCAATGCGGAAACATTCAAAGGGCGCTGCGCTGCGGCCATCAATGCAACGGCATTGGGAGGGAGATCTCCCGCATATACGTCACTGAAGTGATTCGGCTGGAGGTAAAGATCAGTGCCGCCCGGGCACTCTCGCAAGACAATCGTCGCTTCACCCAGCTTGCTGCCCGGGAAACGTCCGTTGAGTTCACCTGTGCTTTCGCCAGCATCTGGTGCGAACGCGGCAACGAATACCAGCGCCTTGATTTGATAGCCGCCGAGTGCCGGATGGGAAATGATCGAGCCGCCGTAGGAGTGGCCGACCAAAATGAAGGGCTCCTCTATCGTCTTTAAGAACGCTGACAGGTATTCGGCGTCGGAGTGCAACCCACGCAAAGGAATTGCGGGTGCTACGGTGGTGTAGCCAAGACTCTGTAAATGCTTGGCCACTTCGTTCCACACGGAAGCATCCGTCAAGGCACCGTGGACAAGTACGATCGTAGGTTGTTTGGGCATAAAGCATTTCCTGAAAAGTAGTTCACCTGGGAATTGATCGATGCCAGATGCGTTGAAGGTGGTTGACTATGGAGAGTCGAGACTTCTGCGAAGCAAACACTCACTCGGATGTGTACTTGCGTGAACACACCCTCGTGCCAACTGGTTCAGATAAGGGCGGTCTTCTCAGCTCGCGCCTGCCGCGCGATCTCGCGAGACTCGATATCGACGCGCAGATTCCAGACGCTCTTCGGCAATCGTTCGCCCGCGTTCGGTTACTGTATTGAGCACGCGAGCTGGTGCGGTATCAGGAGATCCGGCAGTAAATGCGTCTTAGGTTCATAGGCCATGTAGAGCTGAATCTCTTCGGCGATGATGCTGCCGAGCAGAGGAGATACAACAGCATGGCCCTTTCTCTCAAGGGAAAGGAATGGATGGGGCGGTTGCCTATCTCGAGTCCACACACGTCCGTGTGGGTATAAAAATGCGCCGATGGCTCCCTCTTTTCAATTACCTCTAAGGTAATAATGCGAAGCTCAGCATGCCTATCCATCCCGATCGAAAGGCGGGTATAGATCGTTGAGTGGGTTCAATTACCTATCCGCAAATACCGAGATCAGTAAAGTTCAAGGACGCTGACAAGTGAAGCGATGCATTTGCAAACAAAGCTGCAGTTGGATTGGCTTCAAGGACGCACCATGCAGTTTCTGTCCGAGTAGCCAGCAATTTGTTTGAATGTGCGCGGCCAAATTTGTGAGACGTCCATGCAAGTTTGGCGGCAACGGTTAAACTTTGTCGGGTCGCACATGGTTGTGGCTTAAGCATAACCTGGCGGAAATCGCCAAGTTATGCTGGACGGCAAAGCATAAGCTGTCAGGCGTGTTGATACATTTCAACGATTTGCGCGAAGCATATTATTGTCTGCCGTACACCGATGGCTCGCTTCTCGCAGAAGTACACCTCCACTTCATTGTGGCGAAAACCATAATGTGGCCGCACGATCATAACTTTTTGATGTAAAAACATTTTGCCGCTGGATACCCAGTCTTTGGCGCACAAGCGTGGTTCGTTATATACCGGCGGCCTCTGATTCAATTTGGCGCTGAATTACGGAGAGTCGACACTTTCCTGCGGATTGTGGCTACGCGGGGGGAATATCCATGCGTCAGCCTCATTCAAGCGGCGCCGGTGGAAGCCACGTCTTTGTCCGCCTGTCCGCTGGGCAGTGTCCGCGGACAGGCAGTCGTGTCGATGGGTACGTTCTAACTGATTGAATTCGAACAGGCCGAGCCGTGTGCACTCGGTGGCATATTGATTGCTTCCAAGATTTGAAGACGCGCCATTGGGTGACAACGGATGTTCGTTTATTACTTTCAGTTAGGTATGCGCAGCCTGCGCCACAATCCCGTCCTCACCGCACTTATGGTCATTGCGATCGGGGTTGGCGTTGCTGCTTCCATGACGGCGTATTCGGTGTTTCGCATCGTGTCGGGTAATCCGATACCGGAAAAAGCTTCTCAGCTTTATGCGGTGCAGATCGACAACTATGGTCCGCAACATAATGAGAAAGGCGAGCCGCCGGATGAGATGGACTACACCGATGCGCTGGCTCTGCAGCGGACACACAAGGCGATCAGGGAGACTTCCCTGTATCCGGTGTTGTTGTCGGTGATCCCTTCAAATCCGGATCTTCGGCCGATTCGCTCGGACACTTACGCGATGTCTGCCGATGCGTTTCAGATGTTCGACATTCCTTTTCTCTATGGCCGCGGCTGGTCCGCCTCCGACGATCAGAATCGAACTCCGGTGGTAGTGATCGGGCGCGCGCTCAACGAACGCCTGTTCCATGGTGCCAACAGCGTCGGACAGGAGATCAACCTCAATGGGTACGAATACCGCATTACCGGCGTGATCGACAGATGGGACCCGCAACCGCGATTCTTCGATCCGATCAGCGTGGGGCCGTTTGGCGATCCGATCCAGTTGTTTATCCCAATGAGCCGTGCAATTGACCAGCAGCTCATCACTGCTGGCCATACGGACTGCCCCGTCGAAAATTACGGCGGCGGCTGGGATGCCTTGCTGCATTCGGACTGCGTTTGGTTATTGCATTGGGTTGAATTGCCGAGCGCGGCTGATGCCCGGGCCTATCGTCAGTACCTGCAGGATTACGCTTCGGAACAACGGCGCGCGGGCCGCTTCGAGTGGCCGCCCAATATTCGGCTGCGCAACGTCACGCAATGGCTGGATTACGAACACGTCGTGCCGCCGGAAACCTCGCTTTCGCTCTACATATCGCTGGGTTTCCTGCTGATCTGCCTGGTCAACACAGTGGGTTTGCTACTGGCGAAATTCCTGCGGCGCGCGCCCGAGATCGGCGTGCGTCGTGCCCTGGGGGCGTCGCGCCGCACCATCTATGCGCAATTCCTGCTCGAAGGTGCGGCGATCGGCCTAGCCGGCGGCGTGCTGGGCCTTGTGCTGACTGGGTTGGGTGTATGGAGTATCAGCCTGATCTTCGACGCGCAGATCGCACGCCTGGCGACCGTCGATCTGAAGTTAATGGCGTTGACCCTGTGCGTGGCCGTTCTGGCCGCGGTGCTGGCGGCGCTTTATCCCACCTGGCGAGCGGCGAAAGTGCAGCCCGCCTGGCAGCTTAAAATCAATTGAGAGTCCGTGCATGTTGCAGATCACTCCTGTTCTTGCCGCACTGAAGCGACACAAGGTCGGCACGTTGCTGATCGGTTTGCAGATCGCGCTGACCCTGGCGATCGTCTGCAATGCGTTGTTCATCATTCACCAGCGCGTTACGCATCTGGCCCGGCCTAGCGGCGTCGCCGAAGAAAACCTGCTGACGGTTCGCAATGAATGGACCAACGCCAGGGCAGCGGACCTCGGCGCACTGATCCACACAGACATGGAGACCCTGCGGCAGTTGCCGGGCGTGCAGGACGTGGCGGTGAGCTACGGCTATCCGCTACGTGGCGGTGGCTGGGAATCCAACCTGAGCATCAAGCCGGAAGATCCCAGCCAGGCAATTGCCGGGGCGCGTTTCTTCGGTGACGAACACGTGCTGCCGGTGCTGGGAGCCAGACTGATCACCGGTCGTAATTTCCGTGCCGACGAAGTGCGCATGCTGGATTCGAATAACCTTTCCTCGCCTTCGGTGGTAATCATTACCAAGGCACTGGCCAAGCGCCTTTATCCGGACGGATCGGCACTGGGCAAGCCCGTTTATGTGGGCAGTTCCGCCACCCCCAGCACCATTATTGGCATCATCGGCGATATGGCAGGGTTCTCTGCAGGTACCTGGACGGATACGACCTACGATTACGTCCTGCTCGAACCGACTGTGCTTATCGATAGGGCCAACGCCTACCTTATACGCACCCTACCTGGGCAACTAGATACGCTGACAAAGGTGGCGCCCAACGCGCTTTTCAAGATCAATCGCCTGCGCATCATCCCCGATGCGGAAAATGGCGGTGTGCGCACCTTTGCCGAGGTGCGCGCACATGCCTATAAGGACGACCGCGGACTGGCGCTGATGATGGGTGCCATATGCCTGGTACTGCTGATGATCACTGCTGCCGGCATCGTCGGACTCACCAGCTTCTGGGTGGCACAGCGCCGCAAGCAGATCGGCGTACGGCGCGCCCTGGGAGCTACGCGCAACGATATTCTTTCGTACTTTCTTACCGAGAACCTGCTGATCTGCATGGGCGGGCTGATGGTGGGGACGGTGTTGGCCGTCGGTCTCAGCCAGTGGCTGGTGATGCGGTTCGAAATGGAGCGCGTCTCGCCGCTTTATGTACTGTTGGGCGCCGTCGTTCTACTGCTGCTGGGACAGGCGGCGACGTTGGCGCCGGCGTTGCGTGCTTCGCGTGTGCCGCCGGTGGAGGCGACACGCTCGGTATGAGGAAGCTCAGGGTCAGCTTCACTTCTCAGACCGCAGCGATAGTATCGAAAATGAAACCGACCCCGATCTTGCTGAGGCATGCGAACGAATCGATACCTAAGATGGGTTGACGTGAGAATAAAGAACGGACAATTAGTTCTTTGCCCGTTCCAGAAAAGAGACCAGTAGGTAACTTTTTCTGCGGTCGGATGTTGCTACCGATGCGCGTACGCAACCATCGAAAAAGGACTGTCTCTTTGGAGCCCTTGTAACGCGGACGCTATATGGTTGACCATCTATCATAATCTGGCCAAATCGGCCAATTTATGCCGGAATCCATATAGCAGACGTTGGACAGATATTTGGTGGCCCACCATCATCCGAATAGTCTATTTAAGTTTATGATATTAAATATATTTTCGTGAACGCACTCGGAACTTTACTCGCTATCTTACTCACTTTTGAACCTCGCCCTTTCTCGTGGAGTGAAAGAGTTGGGAGTGAGCCGCAGTTTCCCTTAAAATTCTATCGAAGACTTGCGCAGATGGCGCATAGCGTCACTTAGCATCGAGGTAGCAGCAAGGGAAGTTGGTTCATGGCGAAGCGCCAACGTCGTAAGCATCCCCCTGAGTTCAAGGTAAAGGTTGCACTTGCTACTCTTGATGGCAAGAAAACATTAGCCGAGTTAGCCAACGCGTTTAATGTTGACCGCAGTCTTATCAGTGCGTGGCGGACTGCATTTCTAAAGGAAGTGTCCGCGCGGATGGGCTCCGCTGAAAAGCCCCCTATGGTAGGGAAACCGTCACTAGCTCAAGACGAGAGAGCCGAACTAGCCGGCGGCCAGGTGCTCGGTTTTACTGCAGACAATAAAATTCCTGTCCGTCCTAGGTATCTAACAGTTCTGATCGATGAATTACCGTTTCGACTTAGTGACGGGTATTTTGGAGAGGAAGGGCGTGCTTATTGCGTCGATTTAGCGCGTACGGCGCTTGACTCCGAGCAGCGCCCCCATGCCGAGGCGGAGCTGATGCGCTGCTATCAGGCGGTAGCGCTTGATGAGCCCCTTAGCGACAAAGCCTGCCTGGCTTTTGCCAAGGGTTGGATTTCATACGCGTTCGCTGAACACGCTGCCGAAGGTCGGCAGATGGAAGCCGCCCTGAAGCATCGCAACAGAGCCTATGCGCTCCTAAACGAGGCCAGTGATCTTGCCAGTCCTCGAATAGTGGAGGAAGTCCGAGCGAAAGCACGAAAAGAGCGAGAAAGTGAGCAATTGAAGTCAGCGCGCAAGGAATGCGAAGTGAAGTTTGCAGAATACCTTCTCCAACAACGACCACCCAATGGTTGGCGAAGTCATCAGCAAGCTGCGACTCGCTGCTACAAGAAGCTCGATGAAATGCGAGCGACTTACGAACCGCTGCATGGACAGTTATGGACGGATGATTCTGAAACGTTCATCAAGCTTCAGCTTATTAAGCAAAGAGGTCTCCTCTACAACGCATTCAGGGGAAGAGCACCCAAAGGCTCGGCCGAGGCAAAACGATCAAATTGAAAGGCCGTGTCACCTAGTCCAGCTGTCGTCGTCCGACGTGATCAGACTGCCAAACAGACTGTTTTGCAGCGGAGTGACAAGCAAGGACGAGCCAGCGAGGGATGCCGGAAGCCTGCGTGTATTAAGCGGCCCGAAGTAGGTTCCTTCGTGTGAGATCGGACATCTCTTCGTGGGCACCTTCTTCCTGAGTTTTGCAATCATGCGTGGCTTGGAAGGTAAGTAGTCGGCCACCCTCGCAGAAGGAAGCGCGCGAGGACGACCGAGCTTCTTTACCGGCGCATCGGGCAGTTCGCTTCGCCCAAACGTACGGGATTTACGTACGAGCGCGCGATCCTCAGCTTCAGCGGACCCAGCCACAGACAAAACCATTCGGGCATAGTAGTCCGCTTTTGTGAGATACGGTGCGACCAAAGTACGGAGAGCCCAAAGCTTCGCTGTGTCGCTGTAGTGAATCTTTCCAACTCCGCGGTGCAGATACGATTCGTAATTGCAGATGTAGTAGCGGCCGTTCCCGCCTGTAATGACGCGGTTCCAATGTTTGCCAATATGGTCAGCAATCACAAAGTCCTGTTGGTGATGGTTCGCGTCGTAGAAGAGCAGAAGATGCGTGTGCCAGCCCGTGTGCTCGGTGAATTCCAACTTCCAGGCGTAACCTACTGGTTTGAAGGGACACTTGCGGCGCAAGTAATGAATTATCTCTCTGCGGTGAGCGAGGGCCTCCTCCATCATCACTGGAAAAGAGCGCCAGGCCTCCACCGGGTGGCGGAGATACGAGATATCCATGCGCACAACGAGCAGTTGGCTGTGCGCTGCAAAGAGTCTGTCGATCAACTCTAGAAGGCCAACGGTGTTGCTGCGTATCAGCTTATGATGCTTGTCGCGGCTAAAGCGAAATCTCTGCGAACGAGCCGCCTGACGGATGGCACTAACGCAAGCGTTAAGGCGATCAACATCTTCCTTGCAGGTGGGCGAAAACTGGGCTGAGAACGCGTTCGCCTCCATGTGATCTTCAAACAACGCGACAAGCGGATGGAACTGGTGGTACGGGAATGTCTGGCGAATGCTCGCCAGATTGGGGCGAAGGATGTGCAGGAAATGATTCGCTAGGCGCCCGCGGCAGAGTCTCTGTGAATGGTGATCTATCTTGATTGGCCAATGAAAGAGTGGTCTTTGCGTGCTGGTCAACCGGTGCATCGTCTTTTCGATAGCCATCAGTTCGCGCGCCATCTCTTCGTCATGCGTGCGAATGCGACGCGGTGTCATATCCCCGTCCTCGTGGAAGCGGGTTTGAGTCGTGTAAACAAGTGCTTCCTCTGCACCTTTGTAGAGCGACGGTTTGTTGGATTTCATGTCAATAACTTTCTTGGCTATGGGAAGCGCAGGGCCTATGTGTGTTGTTAAAGGAGCCAAGGAAATACAGTTAACGCAAGCTAGCCGCGAGTTGAGAAGCCTTCCAGTACAGATAGCTTCGTTGCTCAATGCATCTGCCTACTCATGATCATTACAACCATTTAATTAGTGGTAGATAACATTAAGACCGAAATTGGCGGATTCAGGCATTGCCCCTGGCTCGGGGTGTTTTTCGATCGGCACATCGTGAAACAGTGGGCGATCGGGTAGTTTGAGATCGGCAAGTTATATTCCGAATACGTCGGTTTCAGGGCGTCTTTCGTTTACCGATTTCCCTCCGCTGCTTTGGTCCATGCCCAACAGAGATCCGTGTCAAAACGGGTGCTGCGACCAAACTTCATCCGCGGCGGCGCCGTCGAATCGAACTTTTTCGATTTCGGATTGGTGACGTTCCAGAGCTGCGAAGTGGAGCAGTTGGCCAGCCACGCGAACTGGTGGATGTCCAAGCGTAACGGTAGGTCTTCTTTATCTATTTTCCTCATTTCGATGACGCCAATTTGGGACGAAATCGGATCGTAACTAGTCGCTACCGGAGGAAAAATGCGAGCTTCCGACGTAAACTTTTATATCCAAATCTAAATGAATATTTACTTTTATAAACAATTAATTAAGATGGAAGATGGCCTTTTTTATTGTGGGCGGCGAAGGCCGTTGTAGCGCCACGATTTCAACGGCAGAAGGAAGGCGATCGGTATCATCGCGGCGGCCAATGGGCATTAGAGCCGGAAGGTCCTAACTGCCAAACCATTGTTTCGCATCTATCGGCGCGCTTCGCATAACACAGGACATTGGCACTTTTAGGAGGATGGCTTGCGATCCCGCCTGGGAATTTCTGGCAGCTAACAAGAGACTGTAACTTTGGCGGCAAGATAGGTTCTGATTCTTGCTAGTGGCGGAGCTACTTAGGTCCGGAAAGTTCCTCCAAAGCCAGTGCCAGACAGCTTCAATCACGGAAATTCGGGCTAAGGAAATTCTCCAGCCTTTGCTAGATGCCTTTTGCGGCGCCCCTGTCCGTGTATGCCTTCAAAGCATTTGTCGAGCGAGCAAATTAAGCCTCGCAGTCATGGAAATTTAGTGTGAACCGAGTCAGGGTTGCCGACGTTTTAAGAAAAAAAGAGAGTGCACAGCCCTCCCTCCCCATGCGCGTTAGCGCATGGGGAGGGAGGGCAACAGGTGACGCCTAAGAGCTAGGGAATTGGATGGTCTGAAGGTTTCAATATGGCCAGGGCACCTGCAGGATGTAGGCCTGCAGATTGGCGGCATCGTTCCGGATCATGGCGGCAACAGCATGTTCCGCATTCATTTCAGAATAGTTTTGATGAACGACGTTTCCATTGCTCATCTCAATATCCCGCCCGGCGTATATAGGAGTGAATCCGTCATCGTTGACCGTCCACTGAAAAGTCTCAGTAGCCCCGGCGACAATGCCTTCTGATTTGGCACGGGCGATCAGGTCTTCGTACTTCTTCTGGATATCAGCCATCGTTTGGGGGCCATTCGCTTTCATCTGCTGATACTTCGCTACAGCGGCATCATGATCCTTCTGCTGTTGCTCAAGACTCATTAGAAGTGCCGGTTCCACCGGTGGACTTGCCACCGACTCCTCCAAGCTCTTGCCTTGGATATCCAGAGAATGCCCCATTTGCTCTATCTGTAACTGGATGCCTTTCTGTTCGGCCTGCATGCCTTGGCGGAGCTTATCGATCTGCTGGCGCTGCGCGTTCTCAGAATCGGCCCTATCTATATTGAAGACGCAGCGGTATTCGATCACTTTGCGTCCACGGTTGTCCGTGCTCTCTTTCCAAGATACCGCGTTACAAACGTTCCGATGGTCGAAGGCCTGACCTATGGTGTACGACGAATTCGCGTCTAGCGTTTGGGCCTTCAGTTTTGAAATGTCGCCGTGACCGCAAGCCGAAAGGCCCACTACATATGCCGTGGTAAGAGCCGCCGTCGATGCCCGACGGCGCGGTTGCACCCCCCACTTCATCAAATTCATGCGCTTCCCCTTTAGTCCGAGTAATTAGCCGCTAGGTGCCCCTTTAGGCTTGCCGTGAGACTTTCAGCAGTGCTCTCAGCGCACATTCCTAGGGGGCATCTACTGCTACAGTAGAGACTACTACGGACACGGTAGATAGGCCATGCTCCTTCAAGCACAACTTCCGTTGCGATTGTTTGACCGACTCGATAGCCGCCACCTTTGCCAAGCGCCTGAAGGCCGCCCGTGCCTTGCGCGGCCTTTCTCAGCGCTCGCTAGGAGGCATGGTGTCCGGTGACAAAGCCAGCGGCAGTGCTCGCATCAATCGATATGAACAGACGGTCAATAGGGCAGACATGGATACGGCAGCTGCTCTTGCGCAGGCGCTACATGTGCCCTTGGCCTACCTATTTGCCGAAGAGGAAGACCAAGCAGATCTCTTGCTAGCTTTTGACAAGTTATCGAAGAGCGAACGAGCCGAACTGCTGAACCTGGCGAAGCACATGGTGGACGACAAAGCAAAAGAATGATGTGCAAGACCCCTCAGCCAGGCATTTCATGGCCCTCTGGCCTAAGTGTTTTGCGCGCACCGGTTCATGCGGTCCCCCCATTTCTCTGTACTCGCGCGGGAGCGTGATACATCGGAACTGGAGACTTAATGAATGCCCTCAGAAAGTCGCCATTAGTCGTATCCCCCGTTTCAGCCTGAAAGAGGGGCGACCGTAAATGAAGTATTCGTAAGAATTTGAAGGAACCTCTGTGTCACGACTAACAGACCTGATTGGCCAAGCCAAAGCGAAAGATCCTCAGTTGGGAGCGGACTTGGACCGTGAGTTCAAGGTGCTGTCAGGGCGACTATCCTTCGGTTTGAACTTTGAGCGGCATCGTCCCGAAGCTGTTGAATTGCCACAGCGTCCTGTTCGCAAGGGCGACAAGGTAAGAGAGTTACCGAAACGAGGTTCAACAAATAAAGGCAAGCAACAACTCTGGCAAGTGAAAGCCATTCGTAAGATCGGCGACGGCAAGGTCGCCGATCTGGAGTCGCTGGGCATAGGGGATGTAGAAGCCAAGTCCGCGCTGGTAGATGACCTAGTAGTGGTGGCTGAGTTTCGCGACAGGATTTATCCGGGCTTGGTCAGTACTGGAAAGGTCAAGCGTGGCAGCGGCAAACCATTTCACACAGTAATTAATGGTGAAAATTTTCATGTTTTGAAGGCATTGACCTATACACACCGAGGCAAGGTCGATGCGATCTACATCGACCCACCGTATAACACGGGTGCGAAGGACTGGAAATACAACAACGATTATGTCGAAGGGGATGATCTGTATCGGCATAGCAAATGGCTTGCGTTCATGGAGCGCCGTTTGCTGTTGGCAAAAGAGTTGCTGAATCCAGACAACTCCGTCCTCATCGTGACCATAGACGAAAAAGAATATCTCCGGCTTGGCCTTTTGCTGGAACAAATCTTTCCTGATGGTGACGTCTCAATGGTCACGAGTGTCATCAGTGCAAAAGGTGCGGTCCGGCCTGGTCGATTTTCACGCGTGGAAGAAAATATTTTCTTTGTCTTCTTTGGCTCCGCCACAGTTAAGTGGTGGAAAAGCAATATGCTACCTAGTGGCAGCGACGATGATACAAGAAATGCTGCGCAGGAAATGGCGCCTATTGAGTGGTTACTGCTCAGGCGACGAGAGCCAACAAGTGTCAGGTCCGCGCGTCCCAATCAGTTCTATCCAATTTTCGTGAGTGCTGGCTCAGGCCAAATCCATTCTATTGGTGACGCCATCACGCCAGATATTCCCCGCCAATCCGTGAAAGCTCCAAGCGGGACTGTCGCATTGTGGCCCTTGAAACCGGATGGTACGGAAATGCTCTGGGGATTAACCCCAGAGGTTCTTCGCAGAAATTGGGCGGACGGGTTCGTCCGTGTCAACAACTGGAAGCCCGCAAAAAAGACTGGGTCGATTCAATATTTACAGACGGGCGTAATCGCCAAGATTAGATCTGGTGACATCACCATAACTGGTCGGTTGGAGGATGGCTCAGTTGTTGGTCATGTGTCAGTTGGAACAAGCGCGGGAACTTCTCCTAAGCGTGTGTGGAATATGAAATCTCACAATGCCGAAACTGGTGGGACGAACTTGATTTCCGCGCTAATTCCCGGGCGTCGATTTCCCTTCCCCAAATCGCTATATGCCGTTGAGGACGCCTTGAGATTCGTAGTTGCCGATAAGCGTGAGGCTGTCATTTTGGACTTCTTCAGCGGATCGGGGACAACGGCACACGCGGTAATGCGCCTCAATCGACAAGATGGAGGGCATCGCCAATGCATTTCAGTTACGAACAATGAGGTTTCCGCGGCTCAGCAAGACGAATTGCGCGCTGAAGGGTTGCGTCCGGGTGATGTCGAGTGGGAGCAATGGGGTATATGTGATCACATTACCAAGCCGCGCGTTGCCGCGGCTATCACCGGGAAAACCCCAGATGGGGTGCCGATAAAGGGTGACTATAAATTCACGGACGAATTCCCGATGGCCGAGGGCTTCAATGAAAGTGCGGAGTTTTTCACTCTGACGTACGAAACATCCATATCCGTTAGCCACAACATGGCCTTTTCACGAATTGCCCCTCTCCTCTGGATGCGCGCTGGAAGTCGTGGCAAACGTATCGACAAGCTGCCCGCTGAAGGGTGGGCAGTGGTGGAGGCTTATGGATTATTGGTGGATGTTGATGCAGTCACTCCCTTTATAAAAGCCGCAAACAAGACCGAAGGATTACGCGTTGCCTATATCGTCACTGATGACGATCGTCGTTTTCAGGCCATAGCGCGACGCTTACCCATAAGTGTGGATCCAGTACGACTGTATGAGTCCTACTTGACTAACTTCAGCTTTGCGAGCGGGGACTGAAAATGAAGTTTACGCTGAAGGAATATCAGACTGACGCCGTTCGAGACGCTCTGAAGAACCTAAAAAGAGCGCGCAAATACTGGCACGCCGATGCGGACAGCACCGCATTCTCGTTGACGGCTGTTACCGGCGCAGGTAAGACGGTGATGGCCGCCGCGACGTTTGAAGCGCTGTTCCATGGCGATGACGAGTTTGACTTTGATGGCGACCCCGGCGCTGTAGTGATTTGGTTTAGCGATAGCCCAGACTTGAATGAGCAGACCCGCTTTCGCTTGATGGAAGCTAGTGACCGCATCAATCACACGGATCTGGTGGTGGTTGAGAACACCTTCAATCGAGCCAAGTTCGAAGCCAAGAAAGTCTACTTTCTCAATACTCAAAAGCTGGGCAAAAAGAGTCTTCTTGTACGTGGTTTCGACCAAGAAGAGTTGGAAGCCAATGCCGGAGATTTGTTGCCCGAAACCCGTCCCGATCTTCGGTCATTCACGATTTGGGACACAATTCGAAATACCATTGAAGACCCAGATCTAACTTTGTACTTTGTGCTTGATGAAGCTCATCGGGGGATGGGTAATCCCAGTGCCGCCAGCCAAAACGCAAAGAGCACCATCGTTCAGCGGATCATCAACGGATCAGGTGGAGTGCCAGGTACACCCGTAGTTTGGGGTATCTCAGCTACCGTCGACCGCTTCAACAAGGCCATGGAAGGGGCGCAGAGACGTACTACATTACCAAATGTAGTGGTTGATCCGAAGAAGGTGCAGGAATCTGGCCTCATCAAGGACAACATCGTGCTCGAAATACCGGATGGCGTCGGTGACTTCGATACCGTCCTCGTACGTCGGGCGACTGATAAGCTGAAAGCCTCCACCGAGGCTTGGGCCGAATATGCTCGGCAACAAAATGAATCCAGGCCTGTCATCCCATTGATGGTTCTCCAGGTACCGAATACTCCCGATCCAAGCGACGTCGGTCGTGCGCTTGACATCATTTACCAAGAGTGGCCTGAACTTCCCAGCGGCAGCGTGGCACATGTGCTGGCTGAACATAGCACTCAGCAGTTCGGTGCTCGAAATGTACCGCACATTTCGCCAGAGCTCGTGCAGGATCAAAAGTGGATTCGTGTACTGATCGCTAAGGACGCCATCAGCACAGGTTGGGACTGCCCGCGTGCTGAGGTGATGGTTTCGTTTCGTGCTGCCAGCGACCACACCCACATTACCCAGTTACTTGGTCGAATGGTTCGTGCCCCCTTAGCTCGTCGTGTCCCAAGCAATGATCGTTTGAATTCGGTGGACTGCCTGTTGCCGAAGTTCGACAAGAAGACCGTTGAGGCTGTTGTAGAGGCACTTATAACAGGTAATGACACGCTACCTCCATCGAGTGGGCGAATCCTCATCAATCCTGTAGAGGTAAAGCCCGATTCATCTGTCCCTAGAGCGATTTGGGACGCATTTGAATCACTGCCTTCGCAAACTCGACCTCAGCATGGTGCAAAGCCCATAAAGCGTCTGACGGCTCTTGCACACGAGCTTGCTTCGGATGACATTCTTCCCAATGCAGGAAAGATAGCTCACGCGGCCATGCACGATGCGCTAGATCAATTTCAAATAAATGAGAGCGAAAAGGTTGATGCTAAGCGACGAGCTGTGCTGACCGTAGAAGGCGAAACGATTACGGTGGATTTGAAGGGTAAGAAGAAGAGTTTCAATGACTTCTGGGAAGATGCCGATATGGCGGTAATCGATGATGTGTATCGTCGCGCCGCTCGTATCTTCAGCCCAGATGTTTCTCGTACGTATGTGGACCATCTTGCTTACAAGATCTCTGAGCCTGATGATCCCGACTTCGAGGAAGCGCTTATTGAGTCGCGTGTCTCGGTGGCTGCTCTGAGCTTGCTCATGGAGGTTCAATCTTATTTCGATGGCATGGCGGATGCTCTTGCGAGGACTTGGCTTAGCCAATACAGCTCCCAGATCAAGATGCTCACCGATGACAGAAAGGAAGCCTACCGGCAAATCGTTGAGATGAGCAAAGAGCCACAGGATGCCGGCCTATTCAAGCCGGAGGCGAGGTTCGAACACACCAAGGAACGTAAGGGCAACGTAGAAATGGATCTTCCCAAATGGAAGAACCATCTGCTTTGTGACGTGAACGGTGATTACCCAGCAAAGCTCAATGACTGGGAAGAGGATGTCATTAAAATCGAGTCCAAACGCAACGGGTTTCGCTTTTGGTATCGAAACCCCCAGCAGCCTGGGCAGTCTTCACTCGGCATCGCTTATAAAGTCGGTGACCGATATGAAATTCTTCGCCCTGACTTCCTTTTTTTTGCCGAGCAGGCAAATGGAAAAATTGCTGTCGATATTGTTGACCCACATGGAACTCATTTGTCTGATGCGCTAGCTAAGCTCCAAGGTCTCGCAATCTACGCAGAGGCGCATTTAAGCGCCTTTAGGCGTATCGAGTCGATTATCAAGGTAGACGAAACATTGAGGATGTTGGACTTGACTCGTGCTGATGTCCGAAATGCCATTGCAAACTTCAAAGACTCGGCGAATCTGGAAGCTCTGTATGCCGGTTCACTGGGCAGCGACTACAAAAGCAAACAAAAATAAGTTATGGCATATCTCACAAGGGGCTGCTTTGTTACGGCAGCCCCTTTTCCATCACATCACGAGCTTCAAGGCTTCGTCCCACGCGCGTTGCTTTAGCATAGCTCCGTGACCGAACCAGGCGGCATCTTGCCGATGATCGTTACTACGTGAGCGTCGATGATGATCAACGTACTCTGTGACACTATTGAGAAGGCCCCATGCTGTACCTTTAGATGTCGGTAGATCGCTTCCCACACCCTGACCCAGATACAGCTCTTTCGTTCTATTAATAGCCCGCTCATTGGTCGTCGGTGCAGCGGCGTTGCCTAGAGAGGGATCCGTAGCAAGATAGGACAAAATCTTCTCGGGAAGCACAAAGACTTTGGCCAGGAACGAGTTAACGGTCTTCTCAGCGATTCGGCAGTTGGCCAGCTCCTTAACGTAATCGGAGAAATCTTGCCACGGCGCAGTGGCAATCCCCATTTGTTGCTTCACGGCTTGCGCGTCGAAATCACTTCGGTGCGACACCTTTATGGCTCCTAAACCCTCCCCAAGGGCTATGGAAAGCGTGTTGTTGCAAACCACTCGAATGGATGTGAACTGAGCTGTAGTAGCTAGGGTGCCATCACATGCAGTTGCCAAAAGCAGATAGCCATTGACCGTGTCGTTTCCTTTCAGGGTCATCGTTTGGTTTGTGCGAGCGAGTGCCCAAAGCTTTTTACCATCTTTTAGGACTCCCGCTGTCTCCAGCTCGTAACCTCCGACGTCTGTAAGATCTCGATAGAACTCCAGGATCTCTGCGGGCTGCACGACTTTGTAGCGACTGGATACAACGGACAGCGGCGTCTTGGTGTCAGAGCGATAGAGCACCTTCTGCCCTGGAAAGACGTGGCGTGATCCGGCAGAGGGTTGACCGTCAACGAACTGTACATCGGCAGTTTCAATTGACCAATCCATGCCGGCTTGCTTGGCCCAGATATCTAGCGGTTGATTTGGAGCAAGGCGATGACCGAGTCCGTGCCAAGGCTTTGCATTGACGTAAGCCATGGATTGAACGAGATGCATGACGAAATCCTTTTAGGGAGTAGAAACGCATAAAGCCCGGCGGATGCCGGGCTTTATGCATGTGTGCTTGGAGAAATTTATTCGCTAAAAGAGATGGATGGCTAGGCCATGTCAGTACCCATGCTTTTGCAAAACCCAGCGAGAAGGCCGATCAGTAGGGTGATGAGAAAAGCGGCCAAGTGTTCTAGTGGAGAGTTGGAAGAAGTCACGAAAGCTCCGGTTTCGGATGAGACTGATAGCGTCAGCATGAGCGCAAGAGCTACTGTTAGCTCTCATTGTCGTGATATGTATTTAAATATTTTTGCACACGAAATTATTGAAAAACGCCCTATACGCACCGATTGGCGTAGATCGTCTTGCGCAATAGCCGCGCAGAAAAGGCAGCCATCGTTTCCAATTCCTTTTCATGCTTCCCGGGATCGGCTATCAACGATGTATCGTGGCCTGTATCGTTAACGTGTGCCCATCGATTCCGATATTGACGCAAAATGTGCAATTCGGAGATGTGCTTCTGACGTAGCTCACTTTCGTCGATTAGTTTGGCGAGCGTCTGTCGGGACATCTGGCTACTTTCAGAGCGCAGATAGGTCTCTATGCCAGCAACTGCTGTCAATATCGACGCCAAGAACGCTCCCGATACGAACGCTTCGTCGGCTGAGCGAACGATGAAAACACACCATTCGGAGAGTATTACTCCTCCCGTGAGGTATTCCTCGTCAAGCGCATTAATGAAATCCCACCGAGCTGTCTCGCTTTCCCCGGGCATTGTTTAGATGCTCGCTCTTGTTAATGGCTAGTTCGAAGCAGTAACGGCTTCATGCAATGGATGCTCAGATGTCAAGCGAGCGAAGAACTGCGGTGGCTGGAACCCCCCATCTACCTTTCTCAATGCCTCAAGTGATAGGGAAATGCGTAGACGTGTAGATTGCTCAAGAACCAACGCAATTCCTTGCTCCGCCTCTCTAAAATACTCGAAGAATTCAAGCTTCGACAATCCAGACACGGGGCCGTAGCGCCGCCACAATGCGGTAGGAGAAGATGTGTGGACCTTGCCAATTTTTGCGTGACCAACAATTGATCCGATCGGCAGCTTGACATAGATCCAAAGCGTGTCTCCCGGAGAGACATTCATGGGGCGCCGCCTCAATTCGACTCGTTTGTGTCCGGCGAAAATGTTGTCCGCGTGACGTGGTTCAAGAGAGATCAGGATGTGTTCGTTATTAGCCACGGCCGAATCCCTCTTGCAGAATCGCTTGAAGTTGTTCGTCAGATATTGCATGGGTGGTAATCAAATCATTAGGGCGACCGCAGCCCAGGCGTTTGAGGACTTTGATATCGACTGGGTTAGGAAGAGGGAAAATATTGTCAAAGATCGTGACGGTTTTCATTGCTGATTTGCCAATGTCAGTAAGATTTGTCGTTGTTAGCACAGACTGTTGAAGATCAGATACAGCGAACGCGTCGCACGCTCTGAGATAGGCTTCGCGCACGCGAGCTACAGCGACAATTTGGCTCCGGCCGCCATCCTTGCCGGACTCGTAGAAGAGCATGAGTGTTCCGCGCTTAAAGTGCTTAAGAGTACTCGGCTGGCTTAAATAGATACGATCGGCATAAAGCGATACCGATGTCTGTGGAAGTAGTGAGCCTTGGCGCGAGTGTCCGAGCAGTGGTTCCGCGTAGACCCGACGGACAGGGGTAATTATTGCGGGTCGCCCGGGCAGAAAAAATAACGTTGGTGCTAGCAATGATTCGAGGCGGTCTAGTGAAACGTGGACGCGATTTCCATCAGGGGTGTGTGCAACCAACTGCTGGTCAGGCCCGCTAAACGTCGGCGCTTGAGCAGGCAGTCGCGGACCACCCTTCGCGGCTAGGGCCGCCCGGCCAGCGCTCCATGTCGTTTGCGTCAGAACTTGGCCAAGGGCCGACTTGACGAAGTAATGGCCCTGCGGTGACCCCACAAAGCCGAGCATGGAACCTACTTCACGCAAATGCGATTGTTGTGGGGGTAACTCAAGTTTCACTTGGCAGGGCCCGCTTCTGCTAAGTCGATCGACTAAATGCAGTAGCAAGATGCGTGCAGCATCGATAGCTTGCGGATGCGATTCGTCCACGGCGGCACGAGCGATAGTCATGCTATCAGTAGTGACGATTGCTGGCCAAGTAACATATCCGACGCAGTTGGATCCACTCCAAACTGCGCACCGAAAGGCTATGCGGCTGCCTTGAGTTTCGATCGGTAGCCAATTGGTGGCGATCGTAGAGCCAGATAAACGTATTTTTTGGCTTAGCAAAGCTCGTACAGCGGGCTCTGCATCGGTGGAAACCGAAAGCAAGCGCAGTGTGTCTTTCTCGGCGGTTTCAAAAGCTTCATCGCTACGCGTCTCGGATTCTTCGAGCTCAAAAGCACCAGAAGACAGCACTTGAATCCCGTAGGTTTGCTCAATTGCAGGCGCCGCGGCCAGCATGGCTGTGTCGTTAGTGATGATGCCCGCCAAATCGTGCTGAATTGCAGTGATAACATGGCGGATGTCGGATCGCTCGTTTGAGGTCAGTGAGCGTTGGCCGACTGTTTGAGGAAAAACGAGCGCAGTAAGTTTTGGAAAAATGCCATCCGCTTCGTTAATCTGATCTATGGGAAGGCACGGAAAAGTCTCGATGTAGGCCTCCATCGGATCCGTATGTCTCGCCTGTAAGTTGCGTTGCAACTCATCGCGAACTTCGCTGCTGATGGCCAAGCGGCAAAAATTCATTCGCTCGGCTTGGAATAAGCCTATAACTTCTGCGCGTCGTAGACGGCGAGGTTGCACATCAAATAGTACATTCATGTCCAGCAAATACATCGGCAGCTCACTAGCAGTCGGTTCCACTAAGCCCAATGGGTTGTGGTCATTCAGTCCGCTGGTGGGGAAAAGCTGCGGTGAATCCAATTCATGGCAGCGGACAAGAATCTGACGATTTCGTGAGGCTCCGCCTTTTTCTGACCGCTGGACATAGAAGCGTTGCTTATGCCAGAAAGCATTGGCGCTGATCAGATCCTCCGCCACCCTTGCATAGATTGAGATAAAGCAACTTTGGGTCAACGACTGACGGAGATAATCAAGTAACTGCGACGCTGCACCGAGTCGCCGAAAAGGTGCAAGGATAAACATCTGGCGTACATGTGCGCGTGGAAAGTGCCGATCAAATAACAGATGACCTGCGTACTGTGGGCCGGTTTGCGTCTGTGCTAAGAGTACGTAGAGTCCATCACGATGGGCGAATTGCTCAAAAATGCTTTGTGCCAGAAACCCGAGTTCGTTCCGATGTGCATCCGAAGCCTTGCACACATCGTCAAGCCATGGCGCCGTGACGTCAAACCCCTCCAATACGTCGAATCGCGTTTCGGTCGACAGGGGTGCATTTTCTCGGTCCATGGTTCCTCGTACCATTTTTGTCCCCACCTGATCCTGGCACTCGTCAGGCCTTACGCCTGATCGGCAACACGTTATCGCGAGCTTTCAGTAGGTCCAAATAGTCAGCCCATGCTTGCATCATCTTGCGACGGGCTGGCAAATGGGTAGTGCGGTTGTAAGCACGTCCGTTGGCATCCTTAACGGCATGAGCCAGCTGGTGCTCAATATGATCTACGGGAAAGCCAAGCTCCTCATCTAGAACTGTCCGAGCCATTGCTCGAAAGCCGTGGCCTGTCATGGTGTTGCTGTCAAAGCCCATATATCGCAAAGCGGCATTAATAGTGTTCTCGCTCATGGGACGGCGCATGCTGCGTGTTCCGGGGAACACGTATTTGCCGCTGCCAGTCAATGGATGAAGCTCGCGCAGAAGCACTACAGCCTGGTCGGACAGTGGAACAAGATGTGGTTGCTTCATCTTCATCTTTACTGCAGCGATGTCCCATGTGGCCTTATTTAGGTCGATTTCAGACCATTCTGCGTGACGTAGTTCATTTGGGCGTACGAACACCAGGGGCGCCAGTTTGAGTGCAGCGACTGTGGCAGGCGAGCCTTGATAGCTGTGTATCGCGCGCAAGAGTTCTCCTATCTTTGATGGAAGAACAATACTGGCAAAATGCTTTGTTTTTGGGCGCTCAAGCGCGCCAATTAAGTCAGCTGCTGGATTGCGTTCGGCACGCCCGGTAGCGATCGCATATCTGAAAATTTGGCCAGCTAGCCCGCGCGCACGATGCGCTGATTCAACGATTCCCCGCTGTTCCATCTTGCGAAGAGCTGCGAGCAAAATTGGAGCTGATACTTCAACGATAGGCAAGTTGCCGATGCTTGCGAGGTCCTTTTCAACCAAGCGTCGGCCACGTTCCACGCTGTTTGCGCCCATGCCTTCCTTTTCGCGCTTGGCGAGAAATTCCAATGCTACTGCCGCGAAGGTGTTATTTGCTTGGTCCAACTTGGTCGCACGTTCAGCCTTGGCGACATGCGCGGGACTTGTTCCTCTCTTCACTAGGGATCGCGCCTTGTCGCGTTCTGCGCGTGCTTTGGCGAGTGGCATGCCGGGGTACTCACCCAAGGCTGCCATGCTCGCTTTACCTGCATGGCGATATCGATAACGCCATAGCTTTGCTCCCGTTGGGCGCACTTCGATGCATAGTCCGTTGGTATCAGCGATGCGATACACCTTGTCACGAGGTTTCAGTGCGCGCAGTTTGGCGTCTGTGAGCATGTGAGTAACGAAATTGTGAGTAAGGGAATGCTGGATGGCTGGTTTTACTCACCACCTTACTCACTTTTCCGCTGGACGCAACTGGGCCTTGGTGGACAACTACGGACAGGTGGGCAAAAAACCCCCCACTTTTTGCTACGTTTAGAGGGTCATCTGGACTTGGATGGATGTTGCTGGACAGAAATGTGGTGGGCCCACCAGGATTCGAACCTGGAACCAAGGGATTCACGTTATCCGAAGGTTTCCCTTCAGCGCGGACTATCTCTTCACCCTCCGACGTGTCGGGTGGGGTGCGGGACGCTCGAGCCTGTTATGAAGGGCGCTGAAGCCCTCAGGTAGTCTCTGCACCTTCCGGCGGTGTACCGCCGGCTTGGCTCAGGGTTGCCATCGATCCGCGCGAGGCGTCGTTAAGGTTTCCCTGAATTCATCCCGATCCCGTCCATGCATTACTGCGTGGCGGCACCTTTCGATGAGTCCCCTGCTCTAACCGTTGAGCTATAGGCCCTATCTCGCTTGGGATGATACCAGCATGGCGGCGGACGCGGTGTCGTTCTGCGGTGCAAAAAAGTCGGCGGGTGCTGCTACGCGATCCGTTTCTTTAACGCAGCTGGGCTTAGATTAAGTGCCCCTTTCTACGCGGAGGTGGAGCCATGAGTACCGAGATGGTGGCGAAGCGGTTGGTGACGCTGTGTCGCGAGGGCAAGTATGAGGAGGCGCAGCAGGAGCTGTATGCCAAGGATGCGATTAGCCTCGAGCCGCAGGAGATGGCGGATGGGCCGCTGGGAAACGTAAAGGGATTGAAGGCGATTCTCGAGAAGGGCCATCAGTTTATGGAGAGTGTGGAGCAGATCCACAAGAACGAAGTGAGCGATCCGGTGGTGGCGGATGGCTGGTTCAGTGTTGCGATGCACATCGATGCCACGATGAAGGGGCGTGGGCGGACGGATATGCGTGAGATCTGCGTGTATCACGTGAAGAATGACCGGATTGTGCAGGAGCAGTTTTTCTACGATGTGCATTGAGCTGTAGGGCTGTGGCTCGATGCGCTCGTGGTAAAGGATCGATTTGAGCTGGTGGATGTTTTGATGAGCCGTCATTTTCGCGAAAGCGGGAATCCATGTACCTTGCGCTTAAACACGACGTGGATTCCCGCTTTCGCGGGAATGACGGCGTGGGGACGTGGGGAAATGGAATGCCCTGGCAGATGGATAGATCCACTGCTTGATAGATCCACTGCGCATCAGGGATGAATTTCTTGGCTGGATTGGCCACTCACTCCGACCCTCTCCTTGTTCCTCAAAGCCGAGCACGTCCATGTGCTCTCCCCGTATGCTCCGGAGGGGAGGGGGAGGAAAGCATAAAAAAAGCCCCGCGTTTGCGGGGCTTTTTGTTGGTGCGTGGTGCGTTTTGCTTAGTCGATATCGAGAAAGCTGCGCAGTTGTTCGGAGCGGCTCGGGTGACGCAGTTTGCGCAGGGCCTTGGCTTCAATCTGGCGGATGCGCTCGCGGGTGACGTCGAACTGCTTGCCGACTTCTTCCAGCGTGTGATCGGTGTTCATGTCGATGCCGAAGCGCATGCGCAGCACTTTCGCTTCGCGCGGCGTGAGGCCGGCGAGGACGTCGCGCACGGTTTCCACGAGGCCCGTTTCCGTCGCCGAATCGATCGGCGAGCTGGCGTTGGTGTCTTCGATGAAATCGCCCAAATGCGAATCTTCGTCGTCGCCGATCGGGGTTTCCATCGAGATCGGTTCTTTGGCGATCTTCAGCACCTTGCGGATCTTGTCTTCCGGCATGTCCATTTCTTTGGACAGTTCTTCCGGCGTCGGCTCACGACCAAACTGCTGCAGCATCTGACGGGAGATGCGGTTGAGCTTGTTGATCGTTTCGATCATGTGCACCGGAATACGGATGGTGCGTGCCTGGTCGGCGATCGAACGCGTGATGGCCTGACGGATCCACCACGTGGCGTACGTGGAGAACTTGTAGCCGCGACGGTATTCGAACTTGTCCACGGCCTTCATCAGGCCGATGTTGCCTTCCTGGATCAGGTCGAGGAATTGCAGGCCGCGGTTGGTGTACTTCTTGGCGATGGAGATCACCAGACGCAGGTTGGCCTCCACCATTTCTTTCTTGGCGCGGCGTGCTTTCGCCTCACCGACCGACATGCTGCGGTTGATTTCCTTGATGTCGGTCAGCGGCAGGAACAGTTTCTTTTCGATCGAGGCGAGCTTTTCCTGCTCGGCGTCGATGTGTTCGCGATGGGTCTTGATGTTCGGCGACCACTTCTGGCGCTTGCGGCCCAGCTCTTCGGCCCAGGCGAGGTTGCCCTCGTTGCTGGGGAAGGCTTTGAGGAATTCGGCCTTGGGCATCTTCACGTGCTTGACGAAGATTTCCATCAGCACGCGCTCGTGATGACGGATGTCGCCTACGACTTCGCGCAGCTTGCGCACGAAGCTGTCGATCAGTGCGGACGGCAGCTTGAGCTTGAGGAATTCCTCAGCCATCTGGTCGCGCAGCTTGGTGACTTTCTTGTCGTTGATGTCGGTCGCTTTGGGGGCGGCCTTCTGGAATTTGCCGTAGTAGTCGCGCAGCAGTTCCATGCGGCGCTTCACTTCTTCCGGATCGGGACCGCTGGGACCTGCCTCTTCGTCGTCTGCGGCGCCTTCGACGTCGTCTTCTTCGTCCTCGTCCTCGTCGCTGTCAGCGGCCAGCTCTTCGGCTTCGGCGAGGGCGGCATCGGCGGCTTGTTCCAGGTCGGCGAAGCCGGCCAGGATTTCGCTGAGGCGGCGCTTGCCGTCCAGATGCTGGTCGTACTCTTCCAGCAGCAGCTCGATGGTCAGCGGGAAGCTGGCCAGTGCGGTCTGCACCTGGGTGAGGCCTTCTTCGATGCGCTTGGCGATGGCGATTTCGCCTTCGCGGGTGAGCAGCTCGACCGTACCCATTTCGCGCATGTACATGCGTACAGGGTCGGTGGTGCGGCCCACTTCGGCGTCGACGGCGGACAGCAACGCCACGGCTTCTTCGGCGGCGGTTTCGTCGTCGGTGGCGGAGCCGGGGGCGGTGTCGGCTAGCGGGTCGGCATCCGGCGCGGCATCGTGTACGTCAATGCCGACGCCTTTGAGCACCGCCATGATGTCTTCGATCTGCTCCGGATCGACGATGTCGTCGGGGAGGTGATCGTTGATCTCGGCGTAAGTCAGATAGCCCTGCTCCAAACCCTTGGAGATGAGCGCTTTAATTTCCGACTGTTGCTCGTGGGCTTTGTTATTCATACCGGCCGCCGCGGGATAGGAACCAATCAGTATAGCGATGTGCTGCTTTTTTGACCAGTTTTCAAGTGGAAAATTCGGATTCGCACGCACGCAAAAATCGCGCCAAATTGGGGATTTCAGCGTAAATGCGGGGATTTATGTGGCATTCGCTTGCACGTGAAGGTTTCAACGCACATCGAGCCAGAAAGTTACCGGGCCATCGTTGACCAGATGTACCTGCATATGGGCGCCGAACCGTCCTATTTCCACTGCTGGGTGCGTTTTTTTTGCTAATTCGACCAATCGCTCGAACCAGCGGCGCCCCTCTTCCGGCGAGGCGGCGGTGGTGAAGCTGGGGCGCATGCCGGAACGGGTGTCGGCAGCCAGGGTGAACTGACTGACCAGCAGCAGGCCGCCGCCGGTGTCCGAGAGGGAACGGTTCATCTTGCCGGCCTCGTCCGAGAACACGCGGTAACCAAGCAGGCGTTCGAGCATGCGTTTGGTCTGAGCCTCGCCATCCTCCGGTTGCACGGCAACCAGCGCCAGCAGGCCGGCGCCAATCGCACCGACGGTTTCGTTTTCGACGTCGACACGTGCGGAGAGGACGCGCTGGATCAGGGCGATCATGGATGGCGAGCTGGCGGGGGGAAAAGTGCGGCAACTGTGCAGGGGAATGGCTGGGGCGTAAAGAGGAGATGGCTGGTGATGGCTGAGGGTTCTTTCTTGTAAGCGGCAGGAAGTTTCGGGGCTTGAGGCCGGGTTGTTCGTTTCAAGAAATCTTCATTCTGGAATGAGTGGTGCAGCCCGTCGTCCCGGCGAAGGCCGGGACCTAGTGACTTTATGGCGGGCAAAGGCGCTGGGTCCCGGCCTTCGCCGGGATGACGAGTGAAATACGGCAACATTGCGGGCAAAGCTCGCCCTCGCCACTCACCCCTCATCCCTTTACCCTTACGCGTCCGCTCCAAGACGCCGCCAGCCCAACCATGCGCCCCGATATCTACTTCGTCTATTTGCTGCTGCGCTTGTTCGGCCTGCTGCCCTTGCGTTGGTTGCAGGCGATCGGCGCGGGGTTGGGGCGGATGGCGTTGAAGCGTGGCGGCAGGATGGCCCGCTATACCGCGGTGAATATCGCGATCACCCGACCCGAACTCGACGATAAGGCACGCGCAGGTGTAGTGCGCGAAGCGATGATCGAGGGTGGCAAGTCGATCACAGAGATTGTGAAGATCTGGGGCGCTGGTGCGGAGCATGCCCTTGGCCTGGTGCGTGACGTGCGCGGTGAGGCATTGTTCGACGCGGCACTGGCTTCCGGTAAGGGCGTGATTATTGCCGCGCCGCATCTGGGTTGCTGGGAACTGCTCAATTACTGGCTGTGCCGTAAGACGTCGATGGCCATTCTGTACCGGCCGCCGCGCATTGCCGCGGTGGAGATGCTGTTGCGCAAAGTGCGTGGTGCGCTGGCGCCGGAACAGGTGCGTGCTGAAGGTGCAGGTGTGCGTACCTTGTACAAACGGCTGGCGTCGGGCGGCACGGTGGGCATTCTGCCGGACCAGAAGCCGCGCGCGGGCGAAGGCGAATTCGCGCCTTTCTTCGGGCGAGAGGCGATGACTATGGTGTTGCTGCCGCGGCTTGCTGCACGCACCGGCGCGACGGTGTTGTTTGCTTTCGCGGAGCGATTGCCACGTGGCGAGGGTTATCGCATTCACTTCCTGCCGGCACCGGAGGGCTTGGCGGATAACGATCTGCCGCGTGCATGCGCTGCGCTCAATCGAGGCGTGGAAGATTGCGTGAACATCGCGTTCGCGCAGTACCAGTGGCATTACAAGCGGTATTCGGCGGATAACCGGCCGAGCCCGTACGATCGCTGAAATACTTCCCCCGCCAGAATGGGGGAGCAGTTCCGTGCGAGCTACGGCTGCTCTTTTTCCAGTCGACGCAGAAATACCGTCATCTCTTTTTCCGCCTGTTTGTCGCCGCGCTTTTGCGCGGCGTCAATACCTCGCCGCCAGGCATCCGCGGCGCTGGTTGTATCGCCGCCGGCAGCGCACGCCTTGCCCAGCAGCTTCCACGCTGCGGAGTAGCTGGGATCGAAGGACACAGCGCGCCGAAATTCTTCGGTAGCAGCCGTGTGATCACCCTGTTCCAGCAAGGCATTGCCCAGCGAGAAGCGCAGGAGTGCGCCGTCACGCGGCCCGTTGCATTGAGCTCGCAGGCCAGCGATTAGCGCCGCGTTCATGGCTGCGTGCCGTATTGCGTGGTGATGGCGGTGGGGAACACCGTTGGCGGCTGTGCCGGTTCCGTGGGTGTGCGGCCGGCGTGCAGATCGGCCAAGGTGCGAGCGGGCCACACTTCCACCCATGATGAGCGGAAGGGCTGTGCCAACACGGCGTAGCGCAGCGCGGTGGGTTCGAGTTTGTCCGGATGGGTGATGATCAGCCCGTCCGGATGTGACGCGGCAAAATCCTGGATGTCCTGACCGTTCCACAGTTCGGTAACAGGCTGTGTCAGGCGTCCTGCGAAATGGAACTGGCCTTCATAGTTGCCCACGATGGCGACAGCATGGCCATCGGTTTGCGCGCTGGACAGAAGGCTGGATGTGGGGTTCAAGTCGTACTTGTGCCAAAGCGTCAGCGTGAACAGGGTGTTGAGGGCGAGTACGCCGACCAGGCCGGCCAAAGCGACCCGTCGCATCTCACCGCGTCCACGCACCAGCAGCAGCGCACCGAGCAGCAGAAACATCACGCTGAAGCTGCGGCTGTAGGGGGCAGCACCCTCGACCCATTCGCTGTGCAACTGATGACCTTGGGTCAGATAGGGCAGCGCAAACAGAAAACCGCCAAACAGGATGCTGCCAACGCCTAGCGGCCAGCTGCCCAGCCAATAGTTGTTGGCCAGTTTGTCGTTGCGTTCGCGCAATACGGCGATGGCGCCCGCGAGCAGCAGCATCCAGCCTGCGAATTCCGGCAGCAAGTAGTACCACTGCTTGCCGCTGATCACCGAGAACACCACGAACGAGGGAATCAGCCAGCACAACGCAAAGCGCAGTCCGTTATCCAGCGGTTTGCGCAGCGTGCCCAGCGCAACCCACACACGCGGCCATGCGCTGAACGGGAACAGCAGCATGGGCAGCGATATCAGATACCAGCCGAACCAGCGCGGATGACTCTGCAATTTCTGGTCGGTCTGGACACCCTTCACCACGCGGCCGGCGGTTTGCGTGAAGAATAGGCGATGGCGATAAGCATCGCCGCCGCTGAAACCTGCCGGAATGGCCCATGCCAGCAGCATCGCCAGGCCTAGCAGCACGGCCAGACCGCCGCGCGTATACCAGCGGCCGCGATGTTCGCGCGCCCAGTCATTCCACAGTGGGCCAAGCAGCCAGGGGAACGCGATGTGCAGCAACATCACCGGCCCTTTGGTCAGCAGGCCGGCGCCGATCAATAGCCCGAACAGCAGCCAGCGTGGCTCGGCGCGGTTCGCCTTGGGCGTCAGGCAAAGCAGCGCGCCCAGCACGCAGTCGACCAGCAGTACCTCGTACATGATCTGCAGGCCGAACAGGAATGCATACGACAGCGCCATCAACATCCACGGTGCCGCTTTCGCCACCCAGGGACGACTCGGAAACAGGCGGCTTGCCAGCAATGACACCAGCACCAGTTGCGCGCCGCCGAAGATCACTTCCAGCACGCGCGGCCATACGTCGCTGACGCCAAACACGAACCAGCCGGCATGGATCAGCCAGAACAGCAGCGGCACTTTCTCGCTGTAAGGCTCGCCGTTGATGTGCGGCACCAGCCAGTGATGCTCGCTCCACATCTCCCAGGCCACGGCGAGCGTGCGGGTGGAATACAGCGGCATCGGCCCATGCGAGAAGATCGCGATCAGGGCAACCAGGGTCCACAGCGGCAGCCACGGCCACAGGGCGCGCAGGTCTTCGGATCGGCGATAGTTATTCATGGACACAGGTTCTAAGGCCATCCGTCTTCTAAGGCCATCCGTCTCGGGTGGTCGTGATTCTACTGAGCTATGGGGGTGAACTGGCTGTGAGCGGCCCGACGGTCAGGCCGGACCCCAATAGCCGATGCGGCGGCGCAACTTCAGTTTGCGCCAGAAATTCAAGGGCTTGGATTTGCGATTGCGTCCGCCCGCGGCGATAAACGCATCAATCGCCTGTAGCACGCGCTCGCTGGAATGCCCGTCGCGATAGGGGTGGATGGCGTCGCCGAAGGCTTTGATGGCCTGCATCAATTCGGGTGGCCGTGACAGGGCGCGCTCGATCGCCGGTTCGAACTGGGTGGCGTCGTCGATGTCGATCAACTGCGGACCGGGTGCGCGGTTCTTGAAGGTCACCACCGGCTTGCCGGTGAGCAGGAATTCGCTGAGTGCAGAGGAGGTGTCCGAACACATCATGTCCACCTGCGGGAACAGGTCGAGGATGTTGTCGTTCTCGGCGAAGGTGAGGTACTCGTTCTGCAGCGCCTTGTACTTCGCGGTCGTCTCCGGATCCATCTTGGGATGGAAGGTGACGATCCAGCGCCAGCGGCCATCGCGCGAGAGGCGCTTCACTTCCTCGTACAGGGTTTCCGCCGCGCTCCACGAAGGGGAAAAGGTGGAGTGGTAAAGGATCACCGGTGGCTTGCGCACCGGCGGCACCTCGCCCGCGATTTCCTTCATGAAGGGGTCGAGCTTGGGCCAGCCGGTTTCGGTCACGGCGAAGTGGCCGAGCTTGTTCGCCAGCGCGCCGAACTGGGTGGTGTCGCGCGGACCGGTGGTGCAGTACAGATCAAAGAAACCGCGGATATACACGTGGCGCGGCTTGCCGGCGTTGAAGCCGTGGAACACTTCCACCTTCACGCCGGGGAAGAAGTGCGGCAGATGGTTGCCGGGCGTGAGCACCGCCACGGGATTCCAGCGGCGTACTTCGGACACGCTGAGCAAGCGTTCGCCTTCGACCAGATCTTCCGCGCCGGGGCCGTCGAAGAACCATGCAGCTTCATCGCCGCGTGCAAGGATGGCTTCCTGCACCGGGCGCAGGATGGCGAGCGCATAGCGTTCGGAACCGTAAAGCAGGTAATGCTTTTTAAGAGCGGGCTTCTTTTGAGCAGGCTTGGGCATCAATGATCCAGTCCGCTGCGCGTCAGGGCGTCGGCGGCGGTGTCGCGGGAAGCCGGATTCTGGCGCATTTCGTAGTAACGCATGCGTTTGTAAACCGCGTAGTTGGCGGCCGTCTGCGCAATGGCGTAGCCGCGCCAGCCGTCAAGAAAGCCCAGCCGCAGGAAGTAATCCTTGATGAAGGCCAGGGCAAACACGAACGGCGTCTGCCACATCCGCGCGGGCTTGTCTTTGTCGAGCCAGTCGCGGCACTTCAGTTCCGAGTACAGAAGCACCTTAAGCTGCTTCTCGACCAGGCTGGGGTTGTTGTCGTGAAGAAAGGGTGCATGGAACGTCACCGATGGACCGTTGAGCTGCAGCGACTCGTGCACGCGCACGTCGTTCCAGCGCGCGCGGTCGCGATGGTAGAAGCGGGCCATCTTCTCGCCCACGGCTGGCCGATACCAGCGCATCGGCTTGCCCATATAGATGAGGTGCCGGCGCAGGATGGCCGCCGCCGTGCCGCTTTTCATCAGTGCAGGAAGGCTTCGCTGCAGTTCGTCAGCCAGGGCGGGCGTGAGGTACTCGTCCGCATCCAGCGCAAGAATCCACGGATGGCTGCACTGCGTGGCGGCAAAGTTGCGCTGCGGACCGAAACCCAGCCATTCCTGTTGCACCACGCGCGCACCGTGTGTGCGGGCGATAGCCATGGTGTCGTCGGTGCTGCCGCTGTCGATGACCAGTTTTTCGGCGGCAAAAGGCACGCTGTCCAGGCAGCGTGCAATTTTTTGCGCCTCATTGCGGGTCATCACAACGAGCGTGAAGGGTAGAAGGGGCACCATGCATGCATTCTAGCGGAAGCTCTGCTGAGGACGATGCACCGCCAGGCCAAGGGCAGCAAGGCCTGCGGTCACAAGAATGGATACACATCGGATCAGTTCATTGCGTTTCAGTCATATTTAGGCAACATGCGCGGTATTCGGGCTGGTTCGATGGACGCTGCACGAAGCGGGGAGCGCTCTGGTGTTACCAAAAGCCAGGTAAGGCGTTGTGATGTGGACTTTGGGAAAAATCGTGCCTGCATGCAAATGAAAGAGCCAAACGTTGAGGCAACGCGCGAACACCCGTTTCGCTTGCAGTCGGGCTTGCCCAAGTGGGGGTACGCCTGGCTGCTGCTCGGCATGTGGTGGCTGTTGGTCGGCCTGGCGGCCGCTCCGGTGGGGGACAAGGTATGGAATCCCGGCAAGCCGTATCACGACAGCTTGCTGGTGTTGTTCATCGCGCCGGCGCTGTTCTGGGTATGGAAGCGGCGTGGTGCATTCCGCGAACGCGTGGTCGGCAGTGCGGATGCCTGGTTGCTGATGCTTTTTCTGGCATGGTCGGCGCTGTCTTCTGCGTGGGCGAACTACGGACACTTTGGCGACAACCTGTTTGTCGCCGTCTATGTGTTGTTGTTCGTGGTGACGTGGGCTGCCGTCGTGGCTGGCAACTCGCAGTGGTTTCAGCAGTTGCTGTTCTGGGGTGGTGTCGGTCTGGCGCTGAGTGCGCTGGGTGCGGTGGCGATGTTCCCGTGGCGAACCCTGCATACGATGATGTGGCAGGAGCAGGGGCGTGTCGTGGCATTCGGTGCCCTCGATAATCCCAATCTTGCAGGCTTTGCCTACGGTGCCGCCATTGTGTGGCTGGCGCAGACCACGGTACGTGGCCGCTGGCAGCACGTCATCCAGGTGCTTGCACTGGTCATGCTGTCGATTTTCGTGGTGATGACGTACAGCCGTGCCACGTGGCTGGCCATTTTGGCTGCGCAGGCGTGCATGCTGATCACGGCGCGGCATGGCCACGTTAAGCTGCGTGCACTGGCCATACTTGGACTGGCGGCACTGGCCATCGGACTGGGCGGTTGGCACTACGTCGAACAGCGCGGCATGTCGTATCGGCCACAAATCTTCGAGCGGGCTTGGGAACTCATCAGGGCCCATCCCTGGCATGGACTAGGCATGGGCAGCCATTACGAGATCCGGGTTGACGATCAGATCTGGACGCATAGCCACAATGCCTTCACCCATAACGCGATCATGCTTGGTATCCCGGCCGCCGTTTTGTGGGTGGTCATGTGGCTGATCGTGGGGTGGCGCGGATGGTTGTTCCGCCACGTTGCCACGGGCCGCTGCTTGCTGGCGCTGTGGGTGTTTGCGACGGTGGCCTTCCAGTTCGATGCGCCAGAGTTGATGCAAAAGCCCAGCGTGGAATGGCTGATGGGCTGGTTGCCGTTGGCGATCAGCATGGGTCTGGCATGGCGTGTCCGGGACAGCCAGCAGCACCACCAAAACGAGGTTGATGCATGATCGCCGCGGGCAAGCCGCACAAGGTGTCGCTGATCGTTATCACCTACAACTGGCCGCAAGCGCTCAAGCAAGTGCTGCTCAGCGTTGCGACGCAGACGCGTTTGCCCGATGAAGTCATCGTCGCCGATGACGGTTCGACCGACGACACCCGCGAACTGATTGCGTCGATGGCAGCGAACTTCCCGGTGCCGCTGCGTCATATCTGGCAAGAGGATCTTGGCTTCCGTGCAGCGCGCTGCCGCAATCTCGGCATTGCCGCCAGCCAGGGTGATTACGTGGTGCTGATCGATGGCGACATGGTGCTGCATCCGGCCTTCATCGCCGATCATCTGATGCTGGCCGAGCCCGGGTATTTTCTGCAGGGTGGTCGCTTCAAGACCACGGCGCGCGAAACCGCGCGCTTACTGGCGGGCGGTCGTCCGGTGTTTGCGCCGTGGGCCCACGTCGACTTTCACGTGTTCGATGGCATCCGTCGCATTTATTCGTTCCACGCGCCGAAGCTGGCGCGCTGGAAGGCAAAGGGCAAGAACGGCGGCCGTGTCATGAGCTGCAACATGAGCTTCTGGCGCGATGATCTTATTCGCGTCAACGGCTTCGATGAGCGCATGGAAGGTTATGGCGCGGAAGATCGCGAACTGGCCGCCCGACTTGAGAACGCCGGCTTGCGTCGCCGCCAGTTGAAATGGTGTGCATTGGGAGCGCATCTCGAGCATAAGACGCGTGCTCAAGTCGATGTCAACGATATGAGTCTGCCCAACAATCGCTTGTATCGCGCCACCATCACCGAACGCATCACCCGTTGCGATCAGGGCATCGATCAGCACGATTTCAAATCGTGATCTCAGCCAGCGCGGCGCCGATGCGTCGCGCAAAATCGACGTGATTATGCTCGAACCATTCGCGCGCCTTGGCGCCCAGAGCGGTAAGCTCCTCGTCGCTTGCCGATAGCAGGCGCTGCACGGCGACCTCCATGGCGGTTTCGTCGAAAAAATACGTCGTCGACATGCCCATGGTCGACGTGCCTTCATGGCGTATCAACATGCCGCGATCGGGCTGCACGAGTTCGTTCATGGGCGGTGCGTCAACGGTAACGGCAACGGCCGCCACGCCCATGGCCTCGACGAGATAGTGTCCCCATCCATCCGTTTCGGAGGTGCAGAGGTGAAACCAATGCTCGTTCTGCAGTCGATTGAGTTCGTGAAGTTGTGCTGGATCGGTGGGCGAGAGGTACTCCGCCCGATGCCGTAAATTTTCGGGGGATGGCTGCACTTTGGCGCGCGACGGATGCTGCAATACCGTCAACGCCGGCCAATCCGGATGCTTGCGCCACAATGCCAGCAGCCTTTCGGTGCCCTTGATCCAGCTGCCGCCAGCGAGATGGAAGAATTGGCGCTTTTTGGTTATCGATGGATCGTAATTATCGACACTGTCGAAACCTACCCAGGTCGTCGCGCAGCCACGCTCACGGAACAGCACTTCCGCATGCCTGGTTTTTGCCCAGATGCGGTCCATGCGCGACAAATGGCGCAAATCCCTTTTATCGAACCACTCGGGGTTGGGTAGCGCGATGTTGTACCGCGCCAATGGCAACTGCAGAGGCCAAAGGTGCTCGAACATGATGTTGATGTCGTAGACCGCCTTGCCGCGCAAGCGCGACCAGGCATGACGCCAATGACAATGAAGCGCGCGCCAGCGACGGCCGTGGCGCCAGCGCAGGCGCTCGTCTTCTTCACCCAGGCCGGTCATGTGTACCTCGCAACCGTGCGCTTTAAGCGCATTCGCGAGCAAGTTGGCGTCGCGGGACAGGCCGAGGCCGTTGTCGCGTACCACCAGATTCACGCTGAGCTTTGGACGTGTCATCGCGGTGTATCAGTCTGACGAGGCGCGACGTCGGCAATGGCTTGGAGAAACCGTTGGCGGAAGGTCCGCTGGTTGGTTTCGTACCATTCGCGCGCCGCGCGTCCCAATGCTTTTTGCTTTTCTTCCGGCATCGCGATGCATTGCTCGATGACGCCACGCATGGCATCCGGATCGAAGTCGTACAGCGTGGCTAGCTCTTGCGTGCCGGCCGTATGCGCCGACACCAACAGACCACGATCTTCGGTCACCAGCTCGTTCATGGGTTCGGCATCGGTGGTGATGGTGATGCAGCCGGTGCTCAGGCTTTCCACCAGGGAGTGACCATAGCCTTCGGTTTGCGAAGGGCACAAATGGAACAGGTTGGCGTTGTGCAGCTGCCGCAGGGTTTCTTCAGGAAGGTATTCGCGAATAAGTTGCACATTCGCCGGGAGCGCCTGCAGCTCGACGTGCTTGCGTCGCCACACGACCGTGAGCGGCGGCCATTGCGGATGCTGCGCCCAGAGCGCAAGCAAGGGGAGCGTGCCTTTATTGCCGCTGCGCCCCGGGCCATGAAGGAAGGTGGGAAGCCGCGCGACGTTTGTGTCCAGATAATCGGCGCCGGTGAAGCCGATAAACACAGTGCGGCAGCCACGCTCGCTGAAGATGCGTTCGGCATGACGCGTCTTGGCAAAGATGAAGTCGAAATGGGGCAGCTCCGGCAACCATTCGCTGCGAAACCATTCCGGATTCGGAATCAGGATGTTGATATGCGCCTGGTCGAAGGATTCGGGGCGCACATGTTCGAGCATGATGTTGATGTCGTAGCGCGCGTTGAGCTGTCCCTTGAACCAGCCGCGCAACAAGCGCCGCAGGCGGGCATGCAGACGACGCAGGCGATTGCTGAGCCGGCTGCGATGGCCCAGGCCGGTGATCGTTACATCATGTCCACCTTCGCGCAGCAGGTCGGCAAGCAAGTGCATGTCCCGGGTGAGACCGGCACCGTTGTCGCGTGCGATGAGGTTGATATTGCTCATGGCTGATTTGCTGCAGGGTGTAGTGGCGGCTGCGGATTATTCACCAGTATCTTCATCGGTGCTGGCTGGCGGAGGCACGCAGCCCGGAACCACGGCATCGGCCTTGAACAGCCACCAGTCACGACGATTGGCGTGGCCCATGTTGATGGCCTTGCTGCGGTCAACGCAATGACCCATGGCCGGTTCCTGCACGAACAGCCAGCGTGTCGCCGGCGCAGCGATTTGCCATTGCGCCGCCTGAGCAAACTGTTGTGAAGTGGGCGCATTGAAGCCGAAATCGATTGCAGGACGGCCGAGCATCAGCATGTTCTGCTCTTTCCAGTCGACCATGGCGATCTCGTCCTGCGCAGCAAGGCGTGTGCGTACATTCGCCATCAGTTCGGAGGCTGAGCTGCTGCCGTTGAGCAGCGGGTAGGCCCACAGGCCAACCACGGACCACAGCGCGAGCATGCCGCCCGCGATGGCGAAGTGAACGCGCCGCAGTCGGAAGATGGCCAGCAGCAACCATTGCGCGGCGCCGATGACGATGCACATCCACCACAGGCTGTCGGCTGGACCATCGAAACCGCGTTCATAGGCGAGCTTGGTGGCGAACGCAGGGTGAGCCAGCAGAGCATAGGCGCCGAGCGCCAACATGCCGCCGCCCATCACCACAAGGAATGCGGTACAAAGCGCGCGCAGCCAACGCGTCGAAAGCATGGCTTCCAGATACGGCGCGGTGATCAGCGCCAGCATCGGCACGATGGGCAGGATGTACACGTCGCGCTTGCCTGCCGATGCGCTAAAAAACAACAGCACTAGCACAATCCAGCCGAGCGGCAGCAGGATGCGCGCATCTTTCGCTTTCAGCGCCTGCCACCAGCGCGGGAAAGTGCCGGGATAGGTCAGCGACAGCGGCAACCACGCGTACAGCATGATCGGCAAGTAATAGAATTTCGATTGCACGTGATGCCAGGCGTGCGCGTAACGTCCCGCGGTCTGGTGGAACAGGATGTTGTTGACGTAGGCCGCGTAGATGGGATTGTCCGTGTGTGCTCGCGCTGCCAGCAGCATCGGCACTAGCCACAGCCCGATGGCGGCCAATGTCGCCACCAGGCCAAGCAGCCAGCGCCACCATGCGCCAGGAGCCATCTGTGTTGCGCCATCCCAGCGGCGCACAGCGGCCCCTAGATAAGGCAGCAGCATCAGCAAGGCGAGGAAACCCACGCCCTTGGTGATCACGCCCAGGCCGGCGCAGAAACAGCCAAACCAGTACATTCGCCAGTTCGGACCGCAGAGCAGGTGACGCAGCAGACCCCAGTTCGCTGCGGTGATGAAGAACACCACCAGCGGATCGATCTGCGCACGTTTGGCCTGGAACACAAACTGGATGCACATCAATGTGGCCATCGCGGCGTAGATGCCTACTTTGCGATTCCACAAACGCCGCCCAAGATCGTAGACAAGCAACAAGGTGCCCAGCGCCGACAGGAACGAGGGCAACATGAAGGCGATGCGCCAGTTTCGCACGATCTCGAAGCTGGCGGCCTCCAGCCACATCAGCATGGGCGGTTTGTCGGCGTAGAGCTCCACGCCGCGATGCGGGAACAGCCAGTCGCCGCTTTCCACCATCTGCTTGGCGGCAAGGGTGAAGCGTGGTTCGTCAGAAGGCCACGGATTGCGCAGGCCGATGCCGAGACCAAGCATCAGGATGGCGAATAGCGCCAGCAGCCAGAATCGGCGGCGTTCCGATACTGAGGCCCTCAGAAGGTTTGGGTGAGGGGCTGCGCTTGCCATAGATCCCATTATTTTTCGGTGTGGCTTATTGAGTGGGGCTCATTGGAGCAAATGAGTCTTACCGCAAGATTGGGCTCTCACCCCAACCCTCTCTCCCACCGGGACCGCGTTCGGGTTACCCGAAAGGGAGGGGGCGCAAAGGCTCAGCACCGCTCGAACACGGCATAGTACATGCCGTCGAGATCGCCTTCGCCCGGCAGGATCTGCCAGCCGCACGTGGCGGCTTGCCCGACCGGCAAGTGCACGGGCACGGCTCGCACGTCATCACGACCCGTAAAGAAGCTCTCGACGACGGCCTCGTTTTCCGCGCGGAGCAGCGAACAGGTGATGTAGACCAGACGCCCGCCCGGCGCGAGCAGCGGCCATAGCGCGGCAAGAATGCGTCGCTGTTGCGCCACCAGTGCGTCGATATCGCTGGCTCGGCGATGCAATCGCACATCGGGACGCCGCCGCAGGACGCCGGTCGCCGAGCAGGGAGCGTCGATCAGGATGCGGTCAAAAGGCTGGCCATCCCACCACTTTGACGGCTCGCCGGCATCGCCCACGCGCACGTCCGCCTGCAAGCCCAGACGATCCAGATTCTGTTGGATGCGTGTGGCGCGCGCGGCGTCGAATTCCAGCGCGGTGAGCGCGATATCCGCGCGTTCCAGCAGATGGCAGGCCTTGCCGCCCGGTGCGGCGCAGGCGTCGAGTATGCGTTGACCGTTGCGCACATCCGCAACATCTGCAGCGACTTGTGCGGCGCCGTCCTGCACCGCAAACAAGCCTTCGGCAAAACCCGGCATGCGGGTGACATCGCTGCTGTGCGGCAGCACGATGCCGTCGGCCAGCCAGGGATGCGGATCGGCCGTGTAGCCTGCGGCGCGCAATTGTTCGGCCAGCGCGTCGCGCGTCACGCGGCGACGGTTTGCGCGCAACATCAGTGGCGGCTCGCGATTACCGTCGGCGAGCACGCCATCCTGTTGCGTCGGCCAGTCGGCGGCAATGGCTTTGACCAGCCACGGCGGCATGGCGTAACGCGTCTGCGGTTGGGCATCGAGCTTGGCCAGCAGTTCCACGCGTTCGCGCTGCCAGCGGCGCAGCACGGCATTGGCGAGGCCGGCCAGGCGTGGACGCTTGAGTGCACGCGTGGCTTCCACGGTGGCGGCGACGGCGGCGTAGTCCTGCAGTTGGAGTACTTCCAACTGCACCAGTCCGAGCACCAACAGCGCGTGCACCTCCGGCTCTTTGCGGCGCAGCGGTTTGTCCAGCAGATGATCGAGGGCTGCATCGAAGCGCAGCCACCAGCGTGCGCCGTCGCTGAGCAAGGCCATCAGCAAGGCGCGATCACGCGGATCGCGCAGTTGCGGCGCCTTTTGTTCCATCGCTTGGCGCAGCGATATGCCGCGGAGTGCGACATCCGCCAGCGCCTGCGCGGCCAGTGCGCGGGTATCGGTCATCGGTTGCCGCGCAGCTCAGGGCGTGCATTGAGATAGTCGGCAGCACTGATGCGCTTGCTGCCCGCGCGTTGTAAGGCGGTGACGCGCAGCACGCCATCGCCACAGGCGATATCGATGCCCTCGCGGCGCGCCATGATCACACTGCCTGGCGCGGTCTGCGTGTCATGCTCGATGGCGTGCGCGGCCCAGATGCGCAGGTTTTCACCGGCTATCTCGCCTTCGGCCACCGGCCAGGGATCGAAGGCGCGGACCTGATGTTCCAGCGCAAGCGCGGGCTGGGTGAAATCCAGTCGCGCTTCTGCCTTCTCCAGTTTGTGCGCGTACATCACGCCTTCTTCGGACTGGGGGCGTGCTTGCAGTGTTTCATGGGCAAGGATGCGGCCAAGACCTTCGGTGAGGACATCTGCGCCGAGCAGGGAGAGCCGGTCATGCAGCGTGCCGCCCGTATCCTCGCGGCTGATCGGGGTGCGGCGTTCGAGCAGCACCGGTCCGGTGTCGAGACCTGCTTCCATGTGCATCAGGTCCACGCCGGTTTCCGCATCGCCCGCGAGAATGGCGCGCTGGATCGGCGCCGCACCACGCCAGCGCGGTAGCAAGCTGGCATGGACGTTCCAGCAGCCAAGGCGGGGAATGGCCAGTACCTTGCGCGACAGGATCAGCCCGTACGCCACCACCACCATCAGGTCGGGACGGTAAGCCGCCAGTTTTTCGCGTGCTTCGGCACTCTTCAATGTTTCGGGTTGTTCGACGGGAATGCCGGCTGCCAGCGCGGCTTCCTTGACCGGGCTTGGCGTGAGTTTGCGTCCACGGCCAGCCGGTCTGTCGGGTTGCGTATAGACCGCCACCACTTCAGCGCCGCTGGTGCGGCAGGCCTCAAGACAGGGGACGGAGAATTCCGGCGTGCCGGCGAAAACAACGCGAAAGGGATGCACGAATCTGTTCCGGTAGGTGGCGCGGGACGATGGGTTCGCAACGGGGTGAGCGCGGGCGACCCGCTTGCCGGCCCGATGCCTTCGTGGGGCGCACAGTACTGCGTTACCTACGCCTGCACAGGACCGCGCCGGATTCTATGCGGTCAGCCGTTTGCGGCCTGCTTGCGCTGCTTTTCCATGCGCTTGAGCAGGATCGAGCGCTTCAGCGGCGACAGGTAGTCCACAAAGACTTTGCCGGCCAGATGATCCATTTCATGCTGGATGCATACCGCCAGCGGGCCTTCCACTTCCAATTCAAAGGTCTTGCCTTCCACATCCTGCGCGCGAACCTTCACTTTCAGCGCGCGGGTCACGTCCGCATAGATGCCGGGGAAGGAGAGGCAGCCTTCCTCATAGACTTGCGAGCCTTCTTTCTCGATGATCTCGGCGTTGATCAGCGCCAGGGGCTGATTGCGCTCTTCGCTCATGTCGGCCACCAGTACGCGCTTGTGCACGTTGACCTGGGTGGCGGCCAGGCCGACACCATTGGCGGCGTACATCGTCTCGAACATGTCATCGACGAACTGTTTCAATGGAGCATCGAAAACCGAGACCGGTTCGGCCTTGGTGCGCAGTCGCGGATCAGGGAATTCAAGAATGGTCAGTACGGACATGAGCTTTTACCTCGGGCGCCGGATTTGCGGGCGAATTGGTAAAAAGCCAACCCCGGCGCGGTCTAGAATGTGGATATTCTACTTGGTTCAACATGTTGTCGGCGCACGATTTTGCCAACTGGGCACGTGTTGCTTGGGTTAACGGTTCGGTTACACTCGCCCGAGCATCGGGGGTAAGGGGGAATCCCGTTTATGATCAGAAAGTCCATTGGGCTGCTGGCCGGCATGCTGGTCACAGTGGCCGTTTTTGCGGCCGGTACCCAGCTTCGTGCCGATCACCCTGACAGCTATACCGTGCATCGGGGCGACACCCTGTGGAGCATTTCCGCACGTTTCCTTTCCAAGCCTTGGCTATGGCCGGAAATCTGGCAGGCCAATCCTCAGGTGCGCAATCCGCATCTGATTTATCCAGGCGACGTGCTCGATCTGTCCTTTATCAATGGTGGTCCGTCGCTGCGGCTGGAACCGGCCATTCATCACGAAGGCGAAGCGATTCCGGCGATTCCGGTCGATCAGCTCAAGCCGTTCCTGCGCGACTCACGCGTGGTGGATCCGGATGCGGTCAAGAGCGCGCCGTACGTGATGGGCTTCGAGGAAGGTGATATCACCGGCACCTCGGGCCGCAATCTCTACGTGCGCAACCTCAATGCCGTGCCGGGCCAGCGTTGGGCGATCGTGCGTCCCACCCATGTATTCCGCACCTACGGCAACTCGGAAGCTGAGGACAGCGACGACATGGCGGCCAATCTGGTCGACAGCGACGTGGCAACCTCACGCACGCCGTGGGTGGAAGATTGGGCCACCGATCTTGGCCGCGCCACGCCCAACCACACGTTCCGGGGCAAGACCCTGGCGATGGAAGTGGAAGTGATCGGCCAGGCCGAAGTGCTGCGTGGCGGTGATCCATCGACCTTGCTGCTGCTCAGCTCGATCATGGAAATCCGCGCCGGCGACCGCCTGATGCCGGTCGACGACAATCCGTATGACCCGTACTACTACCCGCATCCGCCCAAGACCCTGCCAGCCGATGGACGCGTGATTGCCTTCTCTCACGAGCGCATGACCCAGGTCGGCCCGAACGACGTGGTGGTGCTGTCGATCGGTTCGAAGGATGGTGTCGACAATGGCACGACGTTCTCGCTGTGGCAGCCGGGTGAACAGGTGCAGGACGACGTGGCTCACGACGTGTGGAATCGCTATGCCTACAAGCCGGTCACCTTGCCGGATGAGTACGTGGGCCACGTGATGATCTTCCGCACCTTCAACCGCGTGAGCTATGGCTTGGTGATGGATGGCCTCAAGCCGGTTCACCTTGGCGCCAAGGTGAAGATGCCGGAGTAAATTCGGACAACACACCCACAGCACGGCGCGGTCATCCCGCGCCGTTGTTGTTTCTGGACGTCGCGTAGACTCGCGGCATGAACAAACAAGCGGAACTGCGGGATTGGCTGATCGTCCTGCGCACGCCCCGATTGGGGCCGGTTGGGCTGCGGGAGCTGTTGTCTTCGGCAGGAAGCATTAGTCAGGTACTGGCGCAACTCCAGCGTCAGGCATCGTCGCTCGATGCCAAGGCCCAGGCATGGCTCAAACAGCCGGATGAAGCACGGATCGCCGCCGATCTGGCGTGGCTGGCCGAACCAGGCCATCAGCTGCTGCGTTGCACGGAAGCGGATTTTCCTCCCCAGTTGGAAAGCGTTCCGCAGCCGCCGGTGGCGCTGTTTGTCAGCGGCGATGCCAGCTTGCTGCTACGGCCGCAGGTGGCGATTGTGGGCGCGCGCAACGCGACTGCTGCCGGCCAATCCACGGCGCGCACCTTTGCCAACTATCTGGCGCAGGCGGGTTTCGTCATCACCAGCGGCCTCGCTGATGGCATCGATGGCGTTGCACATGAAGCGGCATTGGATGCCGGCTTGGCTACCGTGGCGGTGATCGGCACGGGGCCGGATCGGGTGTATCCACGCAGGCATAGCGGGCTGTCGGCACGGATGGAGGCGCAAGGTGCGCTGGTCAGCGAGTTCCCACCAGGCACGGCCGCCCGTGCCGATCATTTCCCGCGACGCAATCGCATCATTGCCGGACTCTCGCTGGGCACACTGGTGGTGGAGGCCGGGCTGCAATCGGGCTCCCTGATTACCGCCCGGCTGGCTGGAGAACAGGGACGGGAGGTATTCGCCGTGCCCGGTTCCATCCATAATCCGCTCGCGCGCGGTTGTCACCGCCTGATCCGGGACGGTGCGCGGCTGGTCGAAAGTGCCCCGGAGATCGTCGAAACCTTGGTTCCCGCCGCGCGAGCGCTGGGGACCGAGCTGGCCTTGCGCCTGGAGCGAGCACCGGCAATCAAGGCGGAACGCGGTCAGGCGGCGGCTGGTGGCTGGCGCGACGATCCGGAGTACCAACGGCTGCTGGAGGTGCTCGGGCACGATCCAGCGGCGTTGGACGAGCTGGCGGAGCGTACCGGGCAAAATGCCTCCGCACTGTCATCCATGCTGCTCATGCTGGAGCTGGAAGGTTGTATCGAAGGCCTGCCTGGGGGTCGTTACCAACGATTGCCAGGAGTGTGAACCTGCCTTCAAACGGCGCCGGATAGCGTTTTGACAAGGCCCAGCTTGACAGTCGTTAAGCCGGCATGCTTCCAACTATATATAGAACGGCTTACCCATACGGCCGCGAACGGAATATCTGGAACCCCACGCCACATGGCAAAGAACCTGCTCATCGTCGAGTCACCGGCTAAGGCCAAGACGATCAACAAATACCTCGGCAAGGACTTTCAGGTCCTGGCTTCCTACGGGCACGTGCGCGACCTGAAGCCGAAAGAGGGGGCGGTCGACACCGAGCATGACTTCGCCATGAAGTACGAGGTGATCGAACGCAACGAGAAACACGTTGACGCCATCGCCAAGGCGGCCAAGGTGGCCGACGACATCTACCTCGCGACCGACTTGGATCGCGAAGGCGAGGCGATCAGCTGGCACATCAGCGAAATCCTGAAAGAGCGCGGCATCAGTAAGGGCAAGCAGATGCATCGCGTGGTGTTCTCGGAAATCACGCCCAAGGCGATCAAGGCTGCCGTCGCCGCGCCACGTGCGCTGTCGCACGATCTGGTCGATGCGCAGCAGGCACGCCGCGCGCTGGATTACCTGGTGGGCTTCAACCTCTCGCCGGTGCTGTGGCGCAAAGTGCAGCGCGGCCTGTCCGCCGGCCGCGTGCAGAGTCCCGCGCTGCGCATGATCGTGGAGCGCGAGGAAGAGATCGAAGCCTTCGTTGCCCGCGAATACTGGACGGTGGAGGCGCAGCTCAAGCACGCCGACGGCGATTTCAGCGCGCGCCTGACCAAGCTCAACGGCAAGAAATTCGAGCAGTTCGACCTCACCAACGAAACGGATGCGACGGCGGCACGCGCTGCGCTGAAGGAAGCTGCTCGCGGGCAGCTCACCGTCAGCGAAGTCGGCAGCAAGGAGCGCAAGCGTCGTCCTGCGCCGCCGTTCACCACCTCCACCTTGCAGCAGGAGGCTGCGCGCAAGCTGGGCTTTACCACCAGCCGTACCATGAAAATCGCGCAGGGTCTGTATGAAGGCGTGGGTTTGGGCACCGAAGGCAATGTCGGCCTGATTACCTACATGCGTACCGACTCCACCGCGTTGTCGGACGATGCCGTGGGCGAGCTGCGCCAACTGATTGCACGCGACTACGGCAACAAAGCGCTGCCGGATGGTCCGCAGGTCTATCGCACCAAATCCAAGAACGCACAGGAAGCGCACGAAGCGATTCGTCCTACCTCGGCCATGCGCACGCCGCGTGAAGTGACGCAGTTCCTCAACGACGAACAGCGCAAGCTCTACGAGTTGATCTGGAAGCGCACCGTTGCCTGCCAGATGATCCACGCGACCATGAACACGGTGTCGGTGGATTTCGACGTCAAGCATGTAAAGGGCGGTGACGCGGCGTTTCGCGCCACCGGCACCACCGTCGTCGATCCTGGCTTTCTTGCCGTCTACGAAGAAGGCCGTGATCAGAAGACTGCCGAGGACGATGACGAAGGCCGCCGCCTGCCGCGCATGGAAAAGGGCGAGCAGGTGCCACTGCAGGACATCGTCACCGATCAGCATTTCACCGAACCGCCGCCGCGCTTCTCCGAAGCCAGCCTGGTGAAGGCGCTGGAGGAATACGGCATCGGCCGTCCGTCCACTTACGCCAGCATCATCCAGGTGTTGCAGAACCGCGAATACGTGCTGCTGGACAACCGCCGCTTCCGTCCCACCGATGTGGGCCGCGCAGTCAGCAAGTTCCTGACCCAGCATTTCACCCAGTACGTCGATTACGACTTCACCGCCAAGCTCGAAGACGAGCTCGATGCGGTGAGCCGCGGCGAAGAAGCCTGGGTGCCGCTGATGCAGCGCTTCTGGCAACCATTCAAGCAGCAGGTTGAAGAAAAGACGGAGTCGGTCGACCGCAGCGAGGCTACGGGCGCACGCGAGCTGGGTAGCGATCCGAAATCCGGCAAGCCGGTGTCGGTGCGTCTGGGCCGTTATGGACCGTACGCGCAGATCGGCGACAAAGACGTGGACGAGAAGCTGCAGTTCGCTTCGCTGCGTCCGGGCCAGAGCATGCACACGATCACGCTGGAAGAGGCGATCGAACTGTTCAAGCTGCCGCGCAAGCTCGGCCAAGCCGAGAATGGCGATGAAGTCTCGGTCGGTGTCGGTCGTTTCGGCCCCTTCGTGAAGCAGGGCAGCACCTATGCCTCGTTGAAGGCGGAAGATGATCCGTACACCATCGAGTTGCCGCGTGCGCTGCAGATCGTGCAGGAAAAGCTTGAGCTGATCGCCAACCGCATCATCAAGGACTTCGGCAACGGCGTGCAGATCCTCAATGGCCGCTTTGGTCCGTACATCACCGATGGTGAAAAGAATGCGCGCATTCCCAAGGATCAGGAGCCCAAAGACCTGACCGAAGCGCAGTGCGTGGAATTGCTGGCGGCGGCGCCGGTCAAGAAGGGTCGTTTTGCCAAGAAGACCGCGACTAAGAAGGCTGAGTCGGCGACGAAGAAAGCGGCAGCCAAAAAGACGGCGACGACGAAGACCGCAACCAAAAAAACGGCGGCCAAGAAAACCGCGGCCAAGAAAACAGCAACGAAAAAGACCGCTGCGAAAAAAGCCGCAACGAAAAAAGCAAAGGTCTGATCTTCACGCATAGTCTGCTCCCTCTCCTCGGAGGGGAGAGGAAGAAAGCGAAATGCCTGCGCTATATACCCTCACCCAACTCCAGGACGCCGCCGAAGCGCTTCACGAAGGCGGTGTCCTTGCGTATCCCACCGAAGCCGTCTTCGGCCTCGGCTGCGATCCGCATAACCGTGCTGCCTTCGAGCGCATCTTCACCCTGAAGCAACGGCCAGCCACGCAGGGTGTTTTGTTGATCGCCGCCGACTTTGCGCAGATCGAACGCTACGTCGACATGGCGGAAGTCCCCGCCGGGGTGCTGGCGCAAGTCCGCGCAAGCTGGCCGGGACCCTTCACCTGGGTATTTCCACGCAGTGCCGAGGTGCCGGATTGGGTCGCCGGCACCCATCCCGGCATCGCCTTACGCGTCAGCGGGCATGCCCCGGCCGCTGCGCTTTGCCGGGCGTTCGGCGGAGCGCTGGTCTCGACGAGCGCCAATATCCACGGCAAGCCGCCCGCGCGGGATCTGGAGACGGTCATCGGCTATTTTGGCGAAGGGCTGGATGGCATAGTTGATGCGCCGCTCGGCGGAGCAGCTCAGCCAACCACCATCCGCGACGCTTTGACCGGCGCTATCATTCGAACCTGAATGCTAGGGGATACTCTGATTCATTCAGCACAGGCCTCACCAGCCCTGTCTGTCCGCATCCCTTTGGCCCATTGTCTCGACAGTCAGCCAGTCTGCCTTCGCCAATGGTCCTGCGGCCTACGAACAGACAGAGCTGGTGAGACCTATCCTGAATGAATCAAAGCATCCCAATACATGGTCGCTGACGCGGTAGGTGCCGATTCAGCCGAAACCATGAGGATGGGGGACGCAGGACATAATCCCTGAAACCGGCAGCAACCGACCGCCCAGGCCGGTTTGGGGTTTATTGCATCGGGAAAGCAACCAGGAGCGCACGGCGTGGCGATCGTCTACGACACCTATCAACGTGATGAAGCAGAGCGCCTGCTGCCTCTGTTGAAGGTTGGCGATCCGCAGCGTGTGCTGGCGATGCATGAAGGCGATGCGATCACCGCGGCGCAGTTCGTCGCGCATGTTGAGCGGGTTGCCGCGCAGCTGCCGGAAGCTTCTGCGGCCGTCAATCTGTGCGAAGACCGTTACGCATTTATGGTCGCATTCTGCGCGATTGCACTGCGTGGCCAGGCGAATCTGCTGCCGCCTTCGCGAGCACCGCATGCGGTCGAGGAAGTGATGGCGGCTCATCCAGGGTGCCATGCGGTGGGCGACCGGCCGATGGATCCGTCGCCGCATCGCTATCACCCGTTGCCGGAACTGGCTGTCGATGCCGCGACTGCGTTGTGCGCAGAATGGCCGTCGATTGCTGCCATGCAGACGGTGGCCGTCGGCTATACCTCCGGCTCCACCGGCGCACCGCGTCCGAACACCAAGACCTGGCGCAGCTTGCATGCAAGCACTGCCGGCAATCTGCGCATGCTGCATCAGGTCGTTGGCGAACGTTTCGCCGTGGTAGCCACCGTGCCGCCGCAGCATATCTATGGCATCGAGATGTCCGTGCTACTGCCGTTGCTGGGCGATGTGCAGGTGCATTCAGGGCGGCCGTTCTTTCCGGCCGATATCGCCATGGCACTGGCGCAGGTGCCCGGGCCGCGTGTGCTCGTTACCACCCCGGTGCATCTGCGCGCGTTGGTCGAGTCGGGTGTGACGTTGCCGGCATTGGCCGCGATGCTTTCCGCCACGGCGCCCATGCCACCCGAACTGGCCGCGCAAGCCGAGCGCTGTTTCGACGCGCCGGTGATGGAAGTCTTCGGCTCCACCGAAACCTGCGCCTTCGCCTCGCGGCGCGTCACCGCAGACAGCCGCTGGTCGCTTTACCACGGCGTACACCTGCACCCGCAGCCGGATGGTACGCAGATCGAGGCGCCGCAACTGGATGTGCCCGCAACCCTGGCCGACATCGTGACCTTGCATGACGATGGACGCCGCTTCGAACTGTGCGGACGGCACGCCGACCTGCTCGAAATTGCCGGGAAACGTGCATCCCTGGGTGATCTCACACGTCGCTTGCTCGCCATTCCTGGCGTGAAGGACGGTGCGGTATTTCAGCTGGATGAGCCTGATGCCATCGGCGTCCGCCGGATTGCCGCGTTGGTGGTGGCGCCTGCGCTGGACGAGCACATCATCCTGGACGCACTGCGCGCATCCATCGACCCGGTCTTCCTGCCGCGCCCGCTGCGCCTGGTCGAAAGCTTGCCCCGCAATGAAACCGGCAAGCTCCCACGCGCCGCCTTACTGGATTTGCTCGCCCGTCACGTTCCCGCGTGACTTGCTCCCCCGGATCAAATCCGGGGCAGGCTCTGCAAAGTAGGGGAGGGAGCGAAAGGGGCCGCCGTTGAAACGGCAGCTTCCCAGGGAAGAAGGCTGACCCGGCGCACCCGTTACAATTAGCAAGTTGCGCCCTCACGGCGCCCGCAATCTCGGAGTCCTCGGCATGAAAGTTCTGGTTATCGGCAACGGCGGTCGCGAGCACGCGCTGGCGTGGAAGCTCAAGCAATCGCGGCGCGTCAGTGAGGTGATCGTGGCGCCCGGTAACGCGGGTACTGCGCACGAGCATGGCCTGCGCAATGCCGATGTGGCGGTCAACGATGTCGATGGTCTGCTGGCGCTGGCCAAGGCTGAAAAAGTCGAGCTCACCGTGGTTGGCCCCGAAGTGCCGTTGGTGGCTGGCGTAGTCGATAAATTCCGCGCCGCAGGCCTGCGCATCTTCGGGCCGCGTGCTATCGCTGCGCAGTTGGAAGGCTCCAAAGCCTTCGCCAAGGATTTCCTGCTTCGCCACAACATTCCCACCGCACGCTACGCAGTGTTCACCGAACTCAATCCAGCCCTGGCCTACGTGCGCGAACATGGCGCACCGATCGTGATCAAGGCCGATGGCTTGGCTGCCGGCAAAGGTGTGGTGGTTGCACTCACTTTGGGTGATGCGGAACTTGCCTTGCACGACATGCTGGGTGCTCATGCCTTTGGTGAAGCCTCGGCGCGTGTGGTGATCGAGGAATTCCTCGATGGCGAGGAAGCCAGCTACATCGTGATGAGCGACGGTACGCACGCGCTGCCGATGGCCAGCAGCCAGGATCATAAGCGCCGCGACGATAACGACCTCGGTCCCAACACCGGAGGCATGGGTGCGTATTCCCCCGCGCCAGTCGTCACACCGGAAGTGGAAAAGCGCATTCTCAAGGAAGTGATCGAGCCGACCCTGCACGGCATGGCCGCCGAGGGCGCGCCTTTCATCGGTTTTCTCTACGCGGGCCTGATGATCGACAAGCATGGTGCACCCAAGGTGATCGAATTCAACGTGCGTTTCGGCGATCCGGAAACCCAGCCGATCATGTTGCGCCTGAAGTCCGACTTCGTTGACCTGATCGAAGCCGCGCTCGATGGTGAGCTGCATCACACGCACGTGCAATGGGATGCGCGGCCGTCTATCGGTGTGGTGATGGCAGCGGGCGGCTATCCAGGCAAGGTAAAGAGCGGCGATCTGATCGAAGGCTTGGAGGACGATCTCGGTCCAGACGTCAAAGTATTCCAAGCCGGCACCAAGCTCGACGCGCACGGTCGTGCCATTACCGCAGGCGGACGTGTGCTGACGGTGTGTGCCCTTGGCAAGGACATTGCCGCGGCGCGTGAAAACGCCTATCAGGCAGTGAGCAAGATTCATTTCGACGGTGCATTTTGCCGTCGTGATATCGCGCATCGCGCCTTGCGGCGTCTTTGATTTTTGCTTGATCTGGATCCTGGCAATGGCCGGGATCCAGCGCGTCATCTTGCCGAGTGTGTTTCAGGATCCATGGTGCTTCAGCACCACATGCCCGATCCAATTGCGCTTGCGCCGCCCCAGCCGTTCGGCGCCTGTTTCATCGTCAAGGGTCGCTGATGAGCGTCGAAGCAACGCAGCGTCCACGTTCTCAAACGTATTGACGTTGACCACGGCATAAAGATCGCCATCGATCCGACTCGTCACGACCGGCACCACGCCGCACTGTGTGCAGACGTGAAAATCGGCGGTCTTGGTGCCGAAGGTGTAACGGGAAACCAGTGATGGATTCTGCACCGTTACCTCCAGAGAGCCCGTGGGACAAGATGTCCACACATTGCCGTGCCTCGTACAGAACGTGCACGTGCAGGCGCGGGCGGGTATCTCCGATGGCTCCGGCTTCCAGTCCAGTGTGAAAGCGATGTTGCCGCAATGACAGCGTCCTGAAATCAGCATGAAAATCCTCGGCCTGGTGGTGCATCAAGTGCCAGAGCATAAGTGATTGCGCTAGCAGAAATCCAAGTCATGGTGCCGGTTGCTTTCTGCGTTTCAGCCATCGGTGAAGCAGAAGCGCGTAGACCGATGCGTTAATGATCAAGACAACCGCTGCAAGAAGAAACTGGATTTCTCGCGTCAATCCTGAGGGGTAAATGGTCGCCAGCAGGTAATGCCCAATAAAATCGCCTTGATAGACCGCCTGACCAGCTTGTTCGCGAAAATGATTTTCAATGCTCGTCAGCGGACAGATTCGGCCGCTGAGTTCTACGTAAAAGCCCCAAGCTGCGGCTGGAAGTTGGAGCCATGGAATCCATCGCCATTTCAGCGCAAGCACCGCACCTAGGGTGCAGAACAGGATAAACGTCAGGTGCAGTATCAGTACGGCGTCGGCGGTAATCAGCGAAAACATGGGATCAATTCGCAGGGTCAGGGTGATTTCTGTCGATCGTGCCATCCCTTATTTTGAGCTCTAAATCGCAGGTCGCGTAAGAGGCCATTCATGCAAAGAAGGACCTGCGAACGGCAGGCCCTCTTTTGATTGCCAAAAGCCTATTACTTTCCTGTGTTGTCCACAGATACCAATTTCTTGAAATGGACTTGCATACGGGAGGCCGGCGAGGCGCCGGTTGTTGCCAGATTTGCTGTCGTAAGACCGTTTGAATTGCTCACCATGAAATCTGCGCCACCGCCGTCTTCGTCAGAGGAGCCATTCGGAGCAAATACGTAAAAGCCGTTAGAGCCCGTAATACCTCCAAACGTCACGGTCACATAACCATAAGCGTCCGACGTGATGGATGAGACGTTAACGGGTGGATAGAAGCCGCCGACCTGCGTAAAAGAGAGATCCGATTTTTGTACCTTCAGGGCGAAGGAACTTTGATTGGTGCCGATGAAGAGATAGTCATTATCGGCAGCAAGATAGGTCTGGGCGCCGCTCCCGCCTGTCAGTGGAAGGGCGACAGTGCTATTGAGGCTAACTTTGACGGAGTCGAATGAGGCGCTTACGGTGTCGGTTTTTATGTAGTCGTAGAGTGCGACACCCGTGCCGCCATTCGCGGCCTCATCAATGACATAGATATGGCGCGTCACCGTGCCAGTCGTGGTATCAATCGAAGGGTGCCCCTCAATAAGAGCGCCAGCTTGGCCAAACGGCCCAAGCGTCGCGCCGCCATAGCATCCTTCGGATTCCTCGGTGGAACCGCAGATAGACAAATAGGCATTCGTATATCCAGCATCAAATGAATAGGTCGTATAGAGGCCGCTATCCGGTGCGGTCGTCTGTGCTGCAGCTAAGGCTGGTAGTTGCGCCGAGATGGCCAGGAAAAGACCGGCGGCTACCATGTTGTGCTTCATGCATGCCTTGAACATATTGCTTTCCTCCGTGAGTGATGGTGGTACTGCTGGTGGTGCGAGAACGATTTATAGACCTCGCTCATCTCACGGAATGAGAGGTTGTTCGTAGGTGTTTTCTGATAGATGTGTAGGTGGCGCTGTGGGTTTTCGCGAAGGAAAAGTGAAGGCTTGACTGAAAGCGCTAGATTGAATCAATGACCTGTTCGCAACGGCCTTGATGATCGGCACACTGCTGTGCAGATTTGGCGATGCATTACACCTGTGTATTTTCTGCTGAAGGCGAGCCAAGCCTGGTGATGGTTCCCTGTGACGTTGCACATAACCGCTCTCCTTCGCTGTCCGTGCAAAACAGATCACAGCGGCAGACTGCCTGGTTCTTCCCTGCATGGATCACCTGCGCTCTGGCGATCAGGCAATCGCCCAGGGCCGGGCGCAGATAGTTGATCTTGAATTCGGAGGTCACCACGCCTGCGCCGAGCACGCTACCGCCTGCGAAGGTCAGTGCGTTGTCTGCTGCGTAGCTGATCACTCCGCCGTGAACGAATCCGTGTTGTTGTTTCAGTTGGTCGTTGATCGGAATCTGGATCTCCGCGTGACCTTCGGCGAAGACGACCAGTTTTGCCCCGAGCAGAACGCTGAAAGGCTGCGATTGCAACACGCTTGTTCCAAAGGCTAATGATTCCTTCATGGCGTTCCCCATTTCAGATCAATGAGATAGGTTTTGTGCGTAGTGCGTCGGGTAGAACACCGGGCCCGCTGTTGCGATTGCATGACGATCATGGGAGCCGTTCTGGCCAACGATAGCGCGATCTGGACGTTTCGATGAAAGGTGGTGTTTCGCGCTAGGCTACGCGCCAGTCTCTTTGCCAAGGACCCGCATGAGCCAGTTTGCCCTGTTAGGCCGCCGTCGCTTTGCGCCGTTTTTCTGGACCCAGGCGCTCGGGGCGTTCAACGACAATGCGTTTCGCAGTGCCATGGTGGCGATGGTGTCGTACAAGATGGCGCTGCCCGAGGGCGACATCAGTCTGTATAACAATCTGGCGCCGGCGCTTTTCATCCTGCCCTATTTTCTGTTTTCGGCATCGGCGGGGCAGTTGGCGGAGCGGTTCGAAAAGACGCGCATCATTCGTTACGTCAAGCTGTTTGAAATTCTGGCAATGATGCTGGCGGCCTACGGTTTTGTCGCGCACCAGTTGCCGCTGCTGTTGACGGTCTTGTTCATGATGGGCATGCATTCGACGGTGTTCGGGCCGATCAAGTACGCCATTCTTCCTCAGGCACTGAAGCCTTCTGAATTGGTGGGCGGCAATGGCTTGGTGGAAATGGGTACGCAGATGGCCATCTTGATTGGCCTGATTGCCGGTGTGCAGGTGATGCAGATTGCGGGCATGGGGTCGCATTACTCGGCGGCCTTGACGATTGGCATTGCCATCATCGGGTATGTTGCCAGTCGCCTGATTCCACTTGCGCCTGCCACGGCGCCGGATCTGAAGCTCAACTGGAATCCAGTGTCGGAAACACTTCGTGTGTTGGGCATTACGCGTGAGGATCGCGCGGTCTTCAATGCGGTGTTGGGTATTTCCTGGTATTGGTTCTTCGGCACGCTGGTGCTGGCGCATTTGCCGATGTATGCGCGCGTCGATCTGGATGGCGATGCGTCCGTTTATACGCTCGTGCTGGTGTTGTTTTCAGTGGGCACGGCAATCGGCGCATTGATGTGCGAGAAGATGTCTGGCCGTCGCGTAGAAATCGGCCTGGTACCGCTGGGGGCCTTTGGCCTGACTGTTTTTGCCCTGGATCTCTATCTGCGCGGACCGGCCGTGCTCGATGGGCATGCCTCGCGCAACTGGATGGCATTTCTGCAGGCAAGCAGTAGCTGGCGCATTGTGCTTGATCTTACGCTGATCGGCGTGTTCTCAGGCTTTTATGTGGTGCCGCTATTTGCCTTTGTGCAGGCACGTACACCAAGCGATCGGTTGTCGCGTGTGATTGCAGGTAACAACATCCTCAACGCCTTGCTGATTGTGATCGCATCGCTGTTTGGTCTGATGTTGGATCGAATGGGCTTCAGCGTGCCGCAAGTGTTTCTCGCGGCGGCGTTGCTCAATGTCGTGGTTGCGGTCTACATCTTCACGCTGGTGCCGGAATTCCTGATGCGCTTCATCACCTGGGCGCTGGTGAATACGCTTTATCGCATTCGCGTGGAGGGCATGAAGAACCTGCCGGAAGAAGGCGCGGCGTTGCTGGTCTGCAACCATGTCAGCTTTATGGATCCGCTGATCCTGATGGCGAACCTGCGCCGGCCGGCGCGGTTCGTGATGTATTACAAGATCTTCAACATTCCGCTGCTGCACTTCGTGTTCAAGACAGCGAAAGCGATTCCCATCGCGGGGCAGAAGGAAGATCCGGCCATCTTGCACAAAGCCTTCGAGGACGTGGATGCCGCGCTGGCGAAGGGCGAGCTGGTGTGCATCTTCCCCGAGGGTGGCTTGACCAAGGACGGCGATATTGCGCCATTTCGTCCGGGCGTAGATAAGATTTTGGAACGCCGTCCGGTACCGGTGGTGCCGATGGCCTTGCGCGGTCTATGGGGTAGCGTTTGGAGTCGCCGCGATTCGATGCTGCATCGTGCACGCCTGCCACGCCGGTTTCGTGCGCGCGTAGAGCTGGTGGTGGATGCGCCAAGGCCCGCGGCGGACGTCGACGCTGCTGTGCTACAGGATCATGTGCAGGCGTTGCGTGGGGATAGGGCCTGATATGGGGCTCTGCGCATAGGCAGGGCCTCGCGTTCAGTGCAACCAGCCACCCACCACGATTAATGCCACCACGCTCAACCACGCAAGCAATGCACGCAGCAGGGCGTCGCGAAGGCGGCGCAGTTCGTGTAGTGGGTCGGTGCGTTCTTCGGTGTAGCCGTCGCCGCCTTCAATATCCGTAAGCACGTCGGCGCGAGCGGCGGCACCGAGAAAGCCCGGGTTGGAGAGGTACCAACTGTTCGGCACGGCTTGTTGGTGCCACCGGCGCCAGGCGCCGATCACTGCATCCCAGTGACCGACCAGGGCGAGCGTAAACACCATCAGCTGCGCCGGCAGCCAGTCGAGGGCGTTGGCGAGATAGCGAGCAGACGTGCGTGCGCCGGAATCGAGGGCCAACGAGCTGTCGTGTCCCAGCTGCCGTGCAAGCCGATAGAGCAACGCGCCCACCGGTCCGAGCAGGAAGAACCAGAACAGTACGCCGAAGCGGCGCCGCAGCGCGGCGTAGGCGGTGGCTTCGCCAAGATCGGCGGTGGTCCAGGGCACGGTTTCGCAGTCGTCGCACAGAGCCTGGGCAGCGGTTTCACGGCTGTGCTGATCCGGTGCCTTGAGAATCGCTTCGATGTCAGCTTCGAACGCATGCGGACCGAATGAAAATACCAACACCACGAAGCCAAACACGAGTTGCAGCAACGCCGCCAGTGGCAGGCTGTGCAGGATCCAGATGATCAGGGCGCATGCTGCTACGGGAGCCAATACGGTCAATAGCACGCGTGCGGTGCCGCTGGTATCCGCCAGCTGGTTCACCCAGCGCCGATAGCCCGCGTCGCCGCGCCAATGCGCCAGCTGTGGCTGCACATGCAGCAGTCCGAGAGCGATAAGCGCGGCGAGCAGGCGAATAGCCATGAAAACGGACTCCCAAGGGATGCTCTGATCAATTCTACGTAGGCGTCACCGGTTCTGTCCGTTCGCAGGCCATAGGACCATCGGCGAAGGCAGACTGGCCGTCTGTCTAGACATCCCAGCGTTCAGGCGCATTGTATGCGACTGATGGGAGTCTGCTCGACTAGTGCGCTTGCTCGATCAGCGATTCCAGATCCAGCCCCGCGCGTTCCCTCAGCCAATGTGAAAGCAACTGATAAGACACCGATAAACGGGTCGGCGCGCTCAGGCTGCCGTCGGCCAGGCCGTCGACAATCTGTTGTGGCGTGAACCAGCGAGCATCTTCCAGTTCGCCATCGCGCAGGCGGATGGCGGGGGAGATCGCGCTGGCAGTAAAGCCGACCATCAGCGACGCCGGCATCGGCCAGGGTTGCGAGGAGTGGTAATGCACATCACCGACGATCACGCCGGATTCTTCGGCGACCTCGCGGCGAACGGCATCTTCCAGCGCTTCACCCGGTTCGATAAACCCGGCCAGCGTGGAATAGCGTCCTGGAGGCCAGCCGGCTTGGCGGCCGAGCAGACAGGCGCCCTCGTATTCGACGATGACGATGATGGCGGCATCGGTGCGCGGAAAATGCAGGCGTCCACACGCCGGATTGGTGCATTGCGCGCGATGGCCCGACGACACCAGCTGCAGCGGCGAGCCGCAGCGTGCGCAGAACCGCGTCTCGCGCTGCCAATGTGCCAGCCCTTTCGCGTAAGCAAACAGGCCCGCTTCATCGGCGGCCAGCTGTAAACCAGCTTCGCGCAGCCCCATGCGACGCGCACCGAGGGCGGATTCCAGGGTGGCATGATCATGGCGTTCGTCCAGCAGCAGCATGAAATGCGGCTGTCCGTCGGCGATGCCAAGCAGGCTCCAGGAGGCGTCAGGCAACAAGCGCTCGCGCTCCGCGGCATTGAGCCAGCGCAGCGCTTCGTCGTGCCGATGCAGGTAGGCGTCGCCGGCAGCATCGAGCAAAAGATAGCGGGCATCCGCCGAACCGGCTTTCGCGCTCACCCAGTCGCCGACATCGCGCTGTTCGGAAACGCGATCGAGGATCAGGCTGAGTCCGGCGAAGGTGTTGAGGTTCGTCGACGTCATCCGTGTTGGTGACCGCTCAAGTGGAGAACGACGAGCCGCAGCCGCAGGTGGTCTTGGCGTTGGGATTGCGGATCACGAACTGCGAACCGCTGAGGTTCTCGGTGTAATCGATCTCTGCGCCGGTGAGATACTGCAGCGAGAGCGGATCCACCAGCAAGGTGACGCCTTCGCGATCCAGCGCGAAATCATCTTCCGCACGCTCTTCATCGAAGGTGAACCCGTACTGGAAGCCCGAGCAGCCGCCACCTGAGATATACACGCGCAGCTTCAATCCAGGATTGCCTTCTTCCTGGATCAGCTCGTGCACCTTGCGTGCGGCAGCTTCGGTGAAGACCAGCGGAGCGCCGGCCTGGCGGTAATCGGGGATAGCGACAATGGTTTCCATGGCGCGGAAATGGGGCCAATGCGGGGCGGACTCAAGCATATCAGCTGCACACCCCGGTCCGCCGCAACCCGCCGCACAGGATTCAGGCCGTCGCAGGTTCCTGGCGCACTTCCGGCGCGGGCAACTCGCGCTGGACGTGATCCTCGCCCTGGTGCGCCATGCGGCCGTTCACTTGCGCACCGGCGGCCATTTCCAGCGAGTTATAGCGAACGTCGCCGATCACCCGCGCCTGCGTGGCCAACTCCAGCCGTTCGCTGGCGTAGATGTCACCGTTCACCTGGCCGTTGATCATGGCGTGCGGCACGCGAACCTCGCCCTGCACATGGCCATGCTCGCTCAGCGTAAACACCGCGTTAGGGCCTTCACCGAGCACCGCGCCCTCGATGCGGCCATCCAGGTGCAGCGTGCCGGTGAAGCGGACATCGCCACGGATAATGGTGCCGTGGGCAATCAGGCTGGTTTCGGCATTGCGGGTTGCTTGTTCGTTGCGTTTACGGTTGAGCATCGGTGTCCCCCTGGCTAGTGATGACTGGGCTGGATAGCGCGTCGCTCCAGGCCACGACACGGCTGACGGCATCGCCATTTTCCGGTTGAACTGTGACATGTAGTCGCGTGGGTCGGAAATCGGACGGCAGCGCAATCGTGGTGTGGAGTTGCTGGAAGTAGCGGAACTTGAAAGGAATGCCGTCTTTTTCCGCGGCATCGCCGAGTGCGGTCCAGTCGAGCTGCACCACTTTGTTGTTGCGCAGACCTTCCACGCTGACCGAGGTGGTGCCGCTCGTGTCATCGTCACGCTTGATGTTCTGCGTCAGGCTGATGGTGAGCGTCCAGGCCGCCGAATGCGAGACTGGTTGCAGCGATACTTCCTGCACCTTCAGGCCCTCGCGTTGCGCATCGCCGCCGACCAACCGCGAATAGAAGCTCAGATCAGCGCGCAATCCGCTGATTTCTTCATCGCGTTGCGAAATGGTTTCGCGCAGGGCTTTGGTGGCGACATCCGTCACCTGTTGCGAACGTTGCAGGTTGGCGACTTGCTGCTTGAGATCTTCGTTCTCCGCAGTCAGTGTGCGCAGTTCGCGTCGATCCGAAATGCGCGGCACGACACCTTTCCACGCACCCACCGCTAGCGCAACGATGAGTCCGACCAGAACGATGCTGCCCAACCACGCCAGGCCAAGCCATAACATGCGCCGACGCTGACTGGCAGCGTCGTGCGGACGTACGACGTAGCGTGGCGGTGGGCGGGAAGCCATGGGCGGCCTTTCCGGGAAAACGGAGGGTATAGCCCGGGGGTGACGAAACCGTCAAGGAATCGTCACGCGCTTTGTGCCGGTGATCGCTTTGCTGCGTTGCGATGCGTCGATTTCTTAACTTTAACTTTAGCTTTCCATCTTCGACTGCAGGTAACGCTCTGCGCCAATGTCTTTGACGAGGCTGAGCTGGGTCTCCAGCCAGTCGATGTGTTCTTCTTCGTCGTGAAGAATGTTCTTGAACAGATCGCGCGAAACGTAATCGGCAACGCCTTCGCAATGCGCGATGGCCTGACGCAGATCCTTGGTGGCAGCCAATTCAAGGTCGAGATCGCCCTGAACGCATTCGAGCACGTTCTCGCCGATGCGCAGCTTGCCAAGGTGCTGCAGATTGGGCAGGCCTTCCAAGAACAGGATGCGCTCGATCAGATGATCGGCGTGCTTCATCTCGTCGATGGATTCCTTGTACTCGTGCTCGGCCAGTTCCTGATAACCCCAGTTCTTGAACATGCGGTAATGCAAGAAATACTGATTGATGGCGGTCAGTTCGTTGTAGAGCACCTTGTTGAGGAACTCGATGACCTTGGCGTCGCCCTTCATGGCTGCTCTCCGTACGTTGGCTGAGGGAGAACTATACGGATTCTTTGCCGGACATGGCGGCAATACGAACCGTTCGCACATATGAAAACGCCACCGGTTTGCGCCGGCGGCGTTTCAGCTAAAACGGATGATCAGCGATCAGGCTGCGACCAGGATAGGGAGATCCAGCGCGACCTGTGCAACGGCTGCATCCAGCGTCGAGCGGGCTTCGGCTTCACAGCAGCCGCAGCAGTCCGAACAGCCGGTGCGCGATTGCAATTCGGCGAAGTGACGAACACCGTCCGCCGCGGCGCGGCGGATATCGTGATCGGTAATGGCGTTGCACAGGCAAATGTACATGCCGCGTATTTTCAACGCGAATGCGAATGATTGTCAACAAGTATTCGATTGGGCGTCCGCGCGCCCGTTCAGGCAGCCTGCTGCTTGCCCCGGCTACGGGGCTGGGGCTTCGGACCCAGCTCGATGCTGAGCATGGTTTCCACTAGCGGCGCAAAATGGCGCAGGGCCCGGTGATACACGTCCCGCTTGAAATTGACCACATGGGCTGCTGGATACCAGAAATCTACCCAGCGCCACAGGTCGAATTCCGGCTTCTCGCAGGCGTCCAGCCGCAGGGCATCCTCGCCGCCAACCAGCTTCAGCAGGAACCAGACCTGCTTCTGGCCGATGCAAGTAGGTTGCTGGTGATGGCGGATATAGCGACTGGGCAGCTTGTAGCGCAGCCAGCCACGGGTGCTGGCCAGCACCTCGACATGCTCGGGGGAGAGGCCGGTCTCTTCCTCCAGCTCCCGGTACATGGCTTCCAGCGGCGTCTCGTCACTGCGCATGCCACCTTGGGGGAACTGCCAGCCGTCGCGATGAATGCGGCGCGCCCAGAACAGCCGGCCGTCTGCATTCAGCAGAACAATGCCAACATTCGGACGGTAGCCATCAACGTCGATCATCCAGCCTCCTCGGGCCATGTCGGCGCTGTTCGCTTGGCGTACGACGCGTGTGACCCGGGATCGATTCAACCACAGCCTACAAAGGCGGAGCAAGCCAACCACTTGAACCGCAAGGGCGACGCGATTAAACTGCCGCGCCCCGCCTGAATCCAACCGAACCGGTTCTCTCCAGGCGGCGGACGCACCCCATGGCTATGTAGCTCAGCCGGTTAGAGCACAGCACTCATAATGCTGGGGTCGGTGGTTCGAGTCCACCCATAGCCACCATATATATCCTTCCTCAAGCGCCATTCCGCGCAGCACACGAAACTCGGTAATTCCAGGGGTTTCGGTGTTCGGACAACGCGATTCGCTCGCGTGCGTCGAAATTTTTCCCTCTTGACTCAACCCGGCAGCGGCTCGGCCATGGGGCGACGTGCGCTGAGTGCGGCGCCAGCTGAGGCGGCAATGATGGCCGCGACGGCCAGCCACTGCAGCGCGCTCAATCGTTCGCCCAGGAATGTCGCGCCGGCCAGCGCCGCAATCGCCGGTTCCAGGCTTAGCAGCACGCTGAAGCTGCGTGCCGGCAGGCGGGTCAATGCGACCATCTCAAGTGAATACGGCAACACCGAGCTAAGAAACGCGACACCGAGTCCCAGTGGCAGCAGTGCGGGTGAAAACAGCGCGGTGCCAGCGTGTGCGACGCCTGCCGGCACGGCGACCAGTGCGCCGATGGCGATACCAAGCGTCACCGCATCCGAGCCATAAGCTGTGCCGGCTTTCTGACCAAACAGGATGTACAACGCCCAACCCACGCCGGCGGCGAGTGCGTACATTACGCCTGTCGGATCAAGTGCGTGGGCTTCGCCACGTAGCGGCAGCAGTAGAAGCAGCCCGATCACCGCCAGCGCGATCCATGCGAAGTCCAGTGCCCGTCTCGAACTGAACAGGGCAATCGCCAACGGTCCGGTAAATTCCAGTGCCACCGCAATGCCGAGCGGAATGGTTCGCAACGACATGTAGAACACCAGGTTCATCGCGCCAATGGATAGTCCGTAACCCCACAGTGCGCGCCAGTCGCCACTGCTGCGCGCGGTACGCCAGGGTCGCCGTACCAGCAGCATGATCAATGCGCCGAGGCCAAGCCGGAACGCGGTGGCGCCCTGCGCGCCGACAAGCGGAAACAGTTGTTTGGCTATGGCTGCACCGCATTGATAGGACGCCATGCTCACCAGCAACGCACAGACGGCGAGTAGCAAGGGAGCGAAAGAGGGGCGTGGCGGCATAGGACGTCCGTGAACCGGTGAAGGCAACCAGAGGTGGTCATGATGCCGACACCTCGCAGAAAAAGCCGCTTTCTTTCGCAATGCTGCTGACATGGGACGACAACAGACTTTCGTCACGCGGCATAGAGCGAAGGATGTTCCAGTCTAGCCTTTCATATCGTGATCGTTTCGGGCGCGCTGGATGTTTATCTCGAACACCGGTGCAGCGAGCAAGGACTTGATTTACTTTGCTCTCGCCTCGAAGTAGCGACCGTATGTTGACCGGCCGCTATAACGGATTGCAGTGCGTGAGTGCGGAAAAATCCAGACACGTGCGCGAAGCATGCGAACTCAAGCACTTTCCGGGGGTGTATGCCTATGGCGACACCCACGAAGATCTGGACATGCTCGGCATGGCCAGCAAGAAACTCTGCCGCTGGCAGGAAAGGGATTGGCGGGCCTGTGCATGACACGCCTTTGTCATCAAATATCGTCGCTGCGGCGACTCGGGCAGATAGTCCCAACAGTCATCAGGCCATGACATCCACCTTGTTAATCTGCGAGGTGGCACCCCGCGCCAAAAGGATTATGCTGATTGACCTGTCACTTGGACCCCGCGCGCCGCGCTTTACGACAGGGCGACCGCGTGCCGGCCTCAGGTGCGGGCACGGTCATGAGCATGGTCTTCCGGATGCTGATCACTTGCCGAATTTTGACGTTGCTGCGAGCGACTCCTTGGGTCGTGCGACCCAGCTGGATAACTCGTCTCATTTGACTTTAGGAGTACTGCAATGGAGCACCCAACCCGCACGCTCAATGGGCTCGGCCAGAGCCTTTGGCTGGATAACATCACTCGAAGCATGCTGGGGGACGGCACCTTGCTCGGTTATCGCGAGCAGAAGAACGTTACCGGCCTGACTTCCAACCCGACCATCTTTGCCCAGGCCATCAAGGGTGGTAAGGACTATGACGCGTCGATCCGCGCGGCGGGTCAGGTGGCGTCGGAAACGGTGTTCTTCGGCCTTGCCATCGATGACCTGCGCCGTGCCGCGGCTATCTTCGAGCCGGTCTATCAACACACGCACGGTGTGGACGGCTGGGTCTCGCTGGAAGTCTCGCCGCTGCTGGCCGATGACACCTCGCGCACCATCGAGCAGGCCGTGGCGCTGCATAAGCAAGCGGCCGTGCACAACCTGTTCATCAAGGTGCCGGGCACGCCGGCTGGCATTGGTGCAATCGAGGAACTGATCTTCCGCGGCGTGCCGATCAACGTCACCCTGCTGTTCTCGCCGGAGCAATACCAGGCGGCAGCCGATGCGTGGCTGCGAGGCCTGGAGCGTCGCCACGCCGCGGGTCTGGATTTGGATGTGGCCTCGGTGGCCTCGGTATTCATCAGCCGCTGGGATGTGAAGGTGGTCGACAAGGTGCCGGCCGAATTGCATAACAAGCTCGGTTTCGCGGTGTGCGGCCAGATCTACGCCAAGTATCGCCAGTTGCTCGATTCGCCTCGCCTGCAGCGCCTGCAGAACGCCGGCGCGCGCGTACAGCGCCTGTTGTGGGCGAGCACAGGCACCAAGGATCCGAAGGCGAGCGACGTGCTCTACATCGAAAACCTGATCGCGCCGCTCACCGTCAACACCATGCCGGAGAAGACGCTGCTCGCGTTCGCCGATCACGGCAAGGCCGAGCACCTGATGGCGCTCAATGATCCGAGCATCGCCAGCACGTTGGCACGTTTCGAGGCCGCTGGCATCCAAGTAGAAGCGCTGGCCAAGACCTTGCAGGAGGAAGGTGCCGAAGCCTTCGTGAAATCCTGGCGTGAGTTGCTGGATACCATCAGCGAGCGCATGGGGGCGACTGCATGAGTGCATTGCGCGAGAAAGCAGCGTGGCGCGCGCTGGAAGCCCATCAACCTGAACTGGATAAACAACATCTGCGTGATCTCTTCGCAGCCGATCCCGGTCGTGCGGAACGCTATCGCGCGGATGCCGCGGGCTGGAAGTTCGATTACTCGCGTCACCGCGTCAACGATCAGACGCTGGAGCATTTGTTCGCGCTCGCACGCGAATGCGGTGTAGAAGCTCGGCGCGATGCCATGTTCGCCGGTGAAAAAGTCAATGTCACCGAGCAACGTGCAGCGCTGCATATCGCCTTGCGTGCGCCAGCGCGCAAGGTCATCAAGGTAGATGGCGTCAACGTTGTGCCGGAAGTGCACGGCGTGCTCAAGCGCATGGCTACGCTTGCGAATGCCATTCGCGAAGGGCGCTGGCTTGGCTTCAGCGGCAGGCCGATCCGCAACATCGTCAATGTTGGCATCGGTGGCTCCGATCTGGGTCCTGTGATGGCGTATGAGGCGCTGCGCCATTACAGCGATCGCAAGCTGCAGTTGCGTTTTGTTTCCAATGTCGATTACACCGATTTTGCCGAAGCGGTGCACGACCTTCGTCCTGATGAAACGCTGTTTATCATCGCTTCCAAAACGTTCACTACGCTGGAGACGATGACCAACGCGCACAGTGCGCGTGACTGGCTGATGGCTGCGGCAGGTGGCGACAAGAAGGCCGTCGCCAAGCATTTCGTTGCGCTCTCCACCAACGAGAAAGCGGTGGAAGACTTCGGCATTTCCACCGACCAGATGTACGGCTTCTGGGACTGGGTCGGCGGACGTTACTCGATGGATTCGTCGATCGGCCTGTCCACCATGATAGCGATCGGTCCCGATGCATTCGCTGAGATGCTTGCTGGCTTCCATGCGATGGACGAGCATTTCCGCACCGCACCGCTGGAACGCAATCTGCCGGTGATCATGGGCTTGCTCGGTGTGTGGTACACCGATTTCTTCAACGCAGAAACGCAGGCGGTGCTGCCGTACGAGCAATACCTCAAGCGCTTTCCGGCGTACTTGCAACAGCTCACGATGGAATCGAACGGCAAGCACGTCACCCTGGAGGGTCGCACGGTCGATTACCAGACTGGCCCGGTTTACTGGGGCGAGCCGGGTACCAACGGACAGCATTCGTTCTACCAGCTCATCCATCAGGGCACACGACTGATTCCGTGTGATTTCGTCGGTTTTGCGCAGTCGCTGAATCCGTCGGGCCGCCATCACGATCTGCTGATCGCGAATGTGATCGCGCAGGCCGAAGCGCTCGCTTTCGGCAAGACACTGCAACAGGTGAAAGATGAAGGTATCAGTGACGAGCTGGCGCCGCATCGCGTGTTCGAAGGCAACCGTCCTTCCACTCTCCTGCTGGCTGACCGCCTGACGCCGGCCGCGCTGGGTAGCCTGATCGCACTCTACGAACACAGCGTGTTCACGCAAGCCGCGATCTGGAACATCAATCCTTTCGACCAATGGGGCGTGGAGCTGGGCAAGCAGCTTGCTCTGCGCGTAGTGGATGAAATCGAGTCGCCACGCAAGCCGCTCAATCATGACAGCGCAACCAACGCCACGATTGCTTGGTATCGCAAGGCGCGCCGCAAGACGACTGCGGAGGGTGCAGTATCGACGCCGGCTGCTACATCACCGCAGCGCGTGCTGGTGATCGATATCGGCGGCAGCCACGTCAAGGCAATGATCAGCGGTAATGCGCGCGAGGTGGAGATCAAATCGGATCGCACACTCACGCCGGAAACCATGATCAAGCAATTGCGTCCCGCCATTCGCGGCTGGAAGTACGATGCAGTGAGCATCGGCTATCCCGGCCCGCTGCTGCACGATCGCATTGCGCGTGATCCGTACAACCTCGGCAAAGGCTGGGTGGGTTTCGATTTCGCCAAAGCGTTCGGTCGCCCGGTGAAGATCATCAACGATGCGGCGATGCAGGCGCTGGGTAGTTACGAAGGCGGCCGCATGCTGTTCCTCGGTCTGGGTACCGGACTCGGTACGGCCTTTATCGTCGACGGCATCATCGAGCCGATGGAGCTGGCGCATCTGCCCTACAAGAAGGGCACGTTTGAAGACTACGTGGGTTCGCGCGGTCTCAAGCAGCTCGGCAAGAAGAAATGGCACGCCCATGTGTTCGATGTGGTCGGACAGCTCCAGGCAGCACTGGAGCCAGATTACGTCGTGCTGGGCGGCGGCAACGTGCGGCACCTTGAGACGCTGCCCGAGGGCGTGCGCCGCGGTGACAACCATAATGCCTTCGCTGGCGGATTCCGTTTGTGGGAGAACAAAACATGAGTGCAGGAAAGGCACAAAAACTGCAGTTGGGCTTTGTCGGTCTCGGACGCATGGGGCTGAATATGGTTCGCCGCATGCAGCAGGCCGGCATCGATTGCGTGGTGTTCGACACGAACCTCGATGCACGTAAAGAAGCCGCCAGCTACGGCGCGACCGCAGCGCAATCCATCCAGGATCTGGCAGATAAGCTCGAAGGGCCGCGCGCGGTGTGGTTGATGCTACCGACGGCGGTGGTCGATGCGGTGCTCGATCAGCTCGTTCCGCTTTTGTCGGCAGGCGATACCGTCATCGACGGCGGCAATTCGCACTATGTCGAAGATCTGCGACGAGCTGGCGAGCTGAGCAAGCATCAGATCATGTATGTGGATGTCGGTGTTAGCGGCGGTGTTTGGGGTCGCGAGCGTGGTTATTGCCAGATGATCGGCGGCCCTGAAGAAGCCTATAAGCGGTTGGAGCCGGCGTTTGCCGCGCTGGCGCCGGGCTTCGAGGCAGCGCCACGTACGGAAGGCCGTAGTGGCGAACCGTCGCCCGCGGAAAAGGGTTATCTGTATTGCGGCCCGAGCGGCGCCGGCCATTTTGTGAAGATGGTTCACAATGGCATTGAGTACGGTCTGATGGCTGCGTACGCCGAAGGCCTCAACGTGCTCAAGAGTGCCAATGCAGGCAAGCAGAAACGCACTGCTGATGCGGAGACATCGCCACTGGAACATCCGGAGCGCTATCAATACGACTTCCCTGTGGGTGATGTCGTCGAGCTGTGGCGCCGCGGCAGTGTGGTGGGTTCGTGGTTGCTGGATCTTACGGCCATCGAACTCGGTCGCGATCCTTCGCTGAAGGATTACACCGGCCGCGTATCCGATTCCGGCGAGGGACGCTGGACAGCGCAAGCTGCGATCGACGAAGGCGTGCCGGTGCCGGTGCTCACCGCGGCATTGTTCGGGCGCTTCACCTCGCAGGGCAATGAGCTTTACGCGAACAAGGTCATGTCCGCCATGCGTCATGCGTTCGGTGGCCATCATGAGATCAAGACCGACAACAAGGATTGAGTCATGACTGCCACCACGCTTGTGATCCTGGGGGCCAGCGGCGATCTCACACAGCGCTTGCTGATGCCTGCGCTGTATCGGCTGCACACGCTCGGCCTGACGCCGGATCTGCGCATCGTCGGTTATGCCAAGGAACAGTGGAGTCGCGAGTATTTCGAGCGGCACATTCATAAGGCACTGCAGGCGTTCGCACCGGATTTCAAACCGGCGCACTGGAACCGCTTCCGCCGCCAACTCGACTATGTCGGCGGCGAACTGCAGGCCGATCAGGTCGCAGCGCTCAAGAGCAAATTGAGCCCGGCCACCATGTTCTATCTTGCATTGCCGCCGCCGTTGTTCGGTGTGGCGGCGAACGCGCTGGGTGAAGCAGGCTTTTCAAAAAATCCGCGCGGCGGTTGGCGTCGTCTGGTGGTGGAAAAGCCGTTTGGTACCGATCTGGCATCGGCCATGGCGCTGCGTGAGCAGATGCACACGTACTGGGAAGAAGAGCAGATCCTGCGCATCGATCATTTCCTCGGTAAGGAAACCACGCAGAACCTGATGGTGTTCCGTTTCGCCAATCGCTTCCTCGAGCCGATCTGGAATGCGCAACACGTCTCGCAAGTGCAGATCACCTATGCGGAAACACTGGGTGTTGAACAGCGCGCTGCGTACTACGACAAAGCGGGCGCGTTGCGCGACATGCTGCAAAATCATCTAATGCAGCTGTTCAGTCTTGCCGCGATGGAGCCGCCGTCCAGCTGGGATGCTGAAGTGCTGCGCGACCACAAGGTCGAGGTGTTGCGGTCGGTCGTTCCTATCACTGCCAAGACGGTGGATCAGCATGCTGTGCGTGGGCAATACCGCGCGGGCAAATTGGGACGCAAGAAACTCATTGGTTACCGCAGCGAGCCCGGCGTGAAGCGCGGGTCCGATACGGAAACCTTTGCCGCGCTGCGGCTGGAAGTGGACAACTGGCGCTGGCGTGGTGTGCCGTTCTACTTGCGTAGCGGTAAACGCCTGGCCAGCAATTACTCCGAGATCGCGGTGCAGTTTCGTGAAGTGCCGGGGCCGATTCCGCATGCCGTTCATGCGGGCAATAACTGGATGATTTTCCGCATTCGGCCGGTCGAACAAATGGATCTGCTGGTGACCGCCAAGCAACCGGGCGTGAAGCTTGCCGGTCGCCCCGTCACGTTGACGGCGGCATACGCGACACCGGACGACCGCGAGTTTTCCGCTTATGAGCAGTTATTGATGGATGCGCTCGGTGGCGATCGCTCGAACTTCCTGCGTTTCGACGAAGTGGAGTGGGCGTGGAAGGTACTGACGCCCGTGCTGAAAGCGTGGGAGAAAGGCACGCCGGACTTTTATCCATCCGGTTCAGAAGGGCCGGAAACGCAGGCGCGCTTGCTCGATCCCGAGCATCACTGGCGCTCGATTGCGCTGGACGGCGACGGATGAGTTAAGCCATAGGCAGCGCCGTAGCGATCGCTGCGGCGTTGCAAGATGCGGCGGTACAATAGCCGCATGCATATCTTCAAAATATTCCAGATCGAAGCGGCGCATCGGCTGCCCAACGTGCCTGCCGGGCATAAGTGCGCGCGCCTGCATGGCCATTCTTTTCGCATCGAAATCCACCTGCGCGGCGAGCCCGATCCCAAGCTGGGATGGGTGATGGACTTCGCCGATGTGAAAACTGCTTTCGCGCCGCTTTACGATCAGCTCGATCATCACTACCTCAACGATATCGAGGGATTGGAAAACCCCACCAGCGAGATGCTGGCGCGCTGGATCTGGAAGCGGCTGGAGCCAACCCTCCCGGGGCTGGACAAGGTGGTGGTGCACGAAACCTGCACGTCCGGCGCCAGCTGCAGCAGGGATAGCTTTTGACGCGGTGCAAAATTAACCGAATTGTCACTAATAGTTTGTGTTTGTTGAAGATTTTGTGACATATCGGATTTTTAACAAAAAAGATATTGCACTGCACAAAATCCTTTGTTAGGCTTTGTCCCACTCTCCCATTCCCCTCGAGGGACAAAGCCATGACTCAGCAACTGAACACCCAGATTTTTGCTTATGCCAAGCAGCTGTCGGACAACGCGTTCAAGGCGCACGCCCTGACCATCAAAGGTCTGGAGCAGGTTGCCGAACTGCAGTTGGCTGCCCTGGAAAAGCAGGCTCAGGTCACTGCGGACTTCATCGCTCAGGCGGCCGAAGTGCGTGACATCGACGCGCTGCGTGGCCTGTGGGAAAAGGGTACGAGCGTGAGCCGTGAGCAGGCTGAGAATGCCGTCGCTGTGACCAAGGAAGTGGTCGCCGTGGCCCAGAAGACTGCCGAATCCCTCAATGCGCTCCTGCAAGAGCAGCAGAAGGCTGCCAACGAAGCCGTGGCTGCCCCAGTCGCCGCCATCAAGAAGGCTGCGGCTGCCGCTGCCAAGTAATCCATCGTCTTCCCGTATATCGCGACTCCCCTTGCGATATGCCTTAGGCCGGACCTTCGCGTCCGGCCTTTTTCTGTCCGCACCGCCCCCCGTGAGGCGGCGTGCCGCAGCTTGCTCGGCTTGCTGGCCCAAAAGTCACGCTGATATACTTTTCCGGATTGGATCGTGACCCGTGGCGTGGTTATGCCTGGTGCGAAACCGCGGGAACCTCACGTGCTCAACAGTCTTGCTTCCGGCCGACGTCTCGCCCTGCGATTGCTGCTATGGCAGCTATTCGTGGCGCTTGTTGTGGGCCTCGTTTTTGCGATGGTGGGACTTCGCGAAGCGATAGCGGCAGCAGCAGGAGCGGTGATTGTGGCGTTGGGTACCGCGCTGCTTTCAGTGAGGCTGTTCGGTCAGGTAGGCGACGGCGGCTTTGCGCTGGGGCGCTTCCTTACGGGCATGATCCTGAAATGGATAGTGATCATCGGGGGGATGATCGCGATCATGTTTCAATACAAATTGCCGCCGCTAGCCGCCATCACGGGGCTGGTGGTGGCTTACGCGGTTAATCTGCTGGCATTTAGGTTCAAGGGTTAAGAGATGGCAAGCGAGCCGCAGGGCGGTCTTACCGAATACATTCAGCACCACCTGAAGCATTTCAAGCCGGTGCAGATCAGCGAAGGCGGCTTCTGGTCGGTGCATATCGATTCGCTGACGGTCTCGCTGGTGCTGGGCGTGCTGTTCTGCCTGTGGTTCTGGGCCAAAGCGCGCAAGGCGACGTCCGGCGTGCCCAGCAAGGGCCAGGCGTTCGTCGAAATCGTGCTCGAATTTGTCGACGGTCAGGTCAAGGACGTTTTCCACGGTGATCGTCGCTTCCTCGGCCCGCTGGCGCTGACCGTGTTCGTCTGGGTATTCCTGATGAACGCGATGGACCTGTTGCCGGTCGATCTGTTGCCGATGATCACGCACCAATTTGGCGTCGGCCATTTCCGTGCCGTGCCGACCGCGGACCTGAACCTGACATTCGCGATGTCGCTCACGGTCTTCTTCCTGGTGATCTTCTACAGCTTCAAGGCAAAGGGGTTCGGCGGTTACATGCATGAACTCTTCACGGCGCCGTTCGGTGCGCATCCCTTGCTGTGGATTCCCAACTTCCTGTTGAACCTGGTCGAGTTGCTGTCCAAGCCGGTCAGCTTGGCGATGCGACTGTTCGGCAACATGTATGCCGGCGAGCTGGTGTTCATGCTGATCGCGGGGTTGTTCAGCGCTGGCAGCGTGCTGCTGTATGGCTTGGGCATCATTGGCTATACGGTGTGGGGCATCTTCCACATCCTGATCATCAGCATCCAGGCCTTCATCTTCATGGTGCTCACCATCGTGTACATCTCGATGGCTCACGATCACCATTGATTCATTCACTTTTGTCAGAACAAACTGCTTTTTATTTCTTGAGGAGAACACCGTGGAACTAGTTGCTCACATTGCCCAAGTCCAGGGCTTCACCGCCATCGCGCTCGGCCTGATCATCGGTTTCGGTGCGCTGGGCGCCTGTATCGGTATTGGCATCATGGGCTCGAAGTTCCTCGAAGCTGCTGCCCGTCAGCCTGAGCTGGTTCCGCTGCTGCAGGGCCGCATGTTCCTGCTGGCCGGTCTGATCGACGCGGCGTTCCTGATCGGCGTGGCGCTGGCGATGTACTTCGCCGTGGCGAACCCGCTGCTGGGCAACGTGATCAGCGCCGCGGCGGGTCATTAAGTTGCGGTCTGTGGCGCCGTTTCGTGCGGCGCCATTGTTCTGTTCGAGCGCTCAGGCGTTCATGCCCGTAACATTTTGCAAGTACAGGTAACGCAGCGATGGAATTCAATGCCACTCTGATCGGCGAAATGATCTCATTCGCCATCTTGATCTGGTTCTGCGTGCACTTCGTGTGGCCGCATCTCAGCAAGGCCATCGAAGAGCGTCAGCTCAAGATTGCTGAAGGCCTCAATGCCGCCGAGCGCGCGCATGCCGAATTGAAGGACGCCGACACGAAAGTGGCGGCCGAGATCAAGCAGGCTCGCCAACAGGCTACTGAGATCATCGATCGCGCCCAGCAGCAGGCCAACCAGATTCTGGACAAGGCCCGTGCTGACGCCGTCGTCGAGATCAACCGTCTGAAGGCGGCTGCACAGGACGATATCGCCTCAATGGCGCAGCGTGCCCGTGAAGATCTGCGTGAACGCGTCGGTGCACTGGCTGTTCAGGGTGCGTCGAAGATCGTGCAGCGTGAGATCGACCCGGCAACGCACAAAGCGCTGCTTGACCAGCTCGCCACCGAGATTTGATCGATGGCAGCCCAGGCAATCACGCTCGCCCGCCCCTACGCCCGCGCCGCTTTCGAGTTGGCGCAGGCGGATGGCACACTCTCCGCCTGGTCGCAGGCGCTGGCTTTCGCTGCGGAAGTAGCGAAAGACCCGCGCGTGGCTGCGTTCAGCACCGATCCTCGCGTGCAGCCGACCCAACTGGTTGCTCTGCACCTGCCCAATGGCGACAAGGCTGACGGTGCGTTCGGCAAGTTCCTTGGGGAACTGGCTGAAAAGCGTCGCATGACGCTGCTGCCGGAAGTGGGTGCGCTCTATGAAACCTATAAGCGCGAAGCGGAGTCACAGTTGCTGGTGAAAGTCACCAGTGCCATGGCTCTGGATGCTGCGCAGACCGAACAGCTCAAGGCATCGCTCAAGCGCCGCTTCAAGCGCGAGATCGAACTGGAAACCCAGGTCGATCCTTCGCTGCTCGGCGGTGTGGTGATCGATACCGGCAGTGAGGTGATCGACGGCTCTGCCCGTGGCCGCCTGGAACGCCTTGCCAGCGTCCTCACAAATTAGTTTCACGCGAAGTCCTTTTCGCGAAGAGCAAAAACCGGCCATCCGTGGCCGGACTCTTGAGAAAAGCTATACACATTTAGGATCACGACCATGTCCAGCTCCACTCTGAACCCGTCCGAGATCAGCGAACTGATCAAGAACCGCATCGAGCAGTTCAAACTCGGCGCGGAAGCCCGCAATGAGGGCACGATCATCAGCGTGTCCGACGGTATCGTGCGCATCCACGGCCTAGCCGACGTGATGCAGGGCGAAATGATCGAACTGCCGGGCAATGCCTTTGCATTGGCGCTGAACCTGGAGCGCGACTCCGTCGGCGCCGTGGTGCTTGGTGAATACCAGCACCTGCGCGAAGGCGACACCGCCAAGACCACCGGCCGCATTCTCGAAGTGCCGGTTGGCCCAGAGCTGCTCGGCCGCGTGGTCGACTCGCTGGGCAACCCGATCGACGGCAAGGGTCCGATCAACGCCAAGCTCAGCTCGGCGATCGAAAAGGTTGCACCGGGTGTGGTGTGGCGTAAGTCGGTCGACCAACCGGTGCAGACCGGTTACAAGTCCGTCGACTCGATGATTCCGATCGGCCGCGGCCAGCGCGAATTGATCATCGGCGACCGTCAGACCGGCAAGACCGCGCTGGCCATCGACGCGATCATCAACCAGAAAGATTCAGGCATTAAGTGCATTTACGTCGCCATCGGCCAGAAGCGTTCGTCGATCGCCAACGTGGTGCGCAAGTTGGAAGAGAACGGCGCATTGGCCAACACCATCGTGGTCGTCGCTTCGGCTTCCGAGTCGGCCGCGCTGCAGTACATCGCGCCGTACTCCGGCTGCGCCATGGGCGAATACTTCCGTGACCGCGGCGAAGACGCGCTGATCATCTATGACGATCTGTCCAAGCAGGCCGTGGCCTACCGTCAGATCTCCCTGCTGCTGAAGCGCCCGCCGGGCCGCGAAGCGTATCCGGGTGACGTGTTCTATCTCCACTCGCGTCTGCTTGAGCGCGCCGCACGCGTGTCCGAGGAGTACGTGGAGAAGTTCACCAACGGTGAAGTGAAGGGCAAGACCGGCTCGCTCACCGCGCTGCCGATCATCGAAACGCAGGCTGGCGACGTGTCCGCGTTCGTGCCGACCAACGTGATCTCGATCACCGACGGCCAGATCTTCCTGGAAACCGACCTCTTCAACGCCGGCATCCGTCCGGCCGTGAACGCCGGTATCTCGGTGTCGCGCGTGGGTGGTTCGGCCCAGACCAAGATCGTGAAGAAGCTCTCGGGCGGCGTGAAGCTGTCGCTGGCTCAGTACCGCGAGCTGGCTGCGTTTGCGCAGTTCGCTTCGGACCTCGATCCGGCCACTCGTGCCCAGCTCGACCGCGGTCAGCGCGTCACCGAGCTGATGAAGCAGAAGCAGTACGCACCGCTCTCGATCGCCGAGCTGGCGCTGTCCGTGTACGCCTCCGATAAGGGCTACCTGGATGATCTGCCGGTGAACAAGGTGTTGCCGTTTGAGAAGGGCCTGCATGACTTCTTCCATCAGAACCACGGTGAACTGATGAAGAAGATCGTGGCCACGGGCGACTGGAACAACGACATCGAGGCGACCTTCAAGTCCGGCCTGGATGAGTTCAAGAAGACCGGTAGCTGGTAAGTAAAGCTGGGAGTTTTCAATCGGGAATAGGGAATCGTTGCAGCACGTTCCACTCGCTTTGGCGATTCCCGATTCATCCTTCCCGATTCCCTTGAGCGAGCACAGCGAGCAGAGCAAATGGCAGGCGGACGCGAAATCAAATCCAAGATCAAGAGCACGCAGAACATGCGCAAAGTGACGCGCGCGCTCGAAATGGTCTCGGCCTCCAAGATCCGCAAGGCGCAGGATCTGATGAAGGCGTCGCGTCCCTATGCGCGAGCCATGCGCAAGGTGATCGCGCACGTCGCCCAGGCCAGCACGGATTTCAATCATCCGTTCCTGACCGAGCGCGCGGACATTGCGCGTGTGGCCTTCGTCGTGGTCAGCACCGACCGCGGTCTCTGCGGCGGCCTCAACTCCAACCTGTTCCGCCGTCTGCTGCCCGCGATCCGCGAGTGGCAGGACAAGGGTGTGCAGGTCGACGTGCTGGCCATCGGCCAGAAAGCCACGCAGTTCTTCCGCCGCATCAAGGGCGTGAATCTCACCGGCAGCGTGACCCATCTGGGCGAACGTCCGAAGCTCGAACAGCTGATCGGCGTGATCAAGGTCGTGCTGGACGCGTACTCGGAAGGCAAGCTGGACCGTGTGTTCCTCGCCTACAACGACTTCGTCAACACCATGACGCAGAAGCCGACCGTCGATGCGCTGCTGCCGTTGCCGGCAGTGGCCGCGGAACTGGAAGCGCAGCATGTGTCCGGTGCCGCGCTGGAACAGTCGCACGACTGGGACTACATCTACGAACCCGATGCCGCCACCGTGCTGGAGCACGTGCTTGGGCGCTACATCGAATCGGTGGTGTACCAGGCCGTGTTGGAAAACCTCGCCAGCGAACACGCCGCGCGCATGGTCGCGATGAAGTCCGCGTCGGACAACGCCACCAAGGTGATCGGCGAACTGACGCTCAGCTACAACAAGGCGCGTCAGGCTGCGATTACCCAGGAAATCTCGGAAATCGTCGGCGGCGCTGCGGCGGTTTAATACAACGTATTCATGGCGACGCGTTAGCGGCGCCGAGACAAAACACTTAAAGATCTATTCGGAGCACATCCATGAGCCAGGGCAAAGTTGTACAGATCATCGGCGCGGTTATCGACGTCGAGTTCGCACGCGATCAGGTGCCGCAGGTGTATGACGCGCTGAAGATCGACGGTACCGCCATCACGCTGGAAGTCCAGCAGGTGCTCGGTGACGGCGTCGTGCGTACCATCGCCCTCGGCTCCACCGACGGTCTGAAGCGCGGCCTCCTCGCGCGCAATACTGGCGAAGGCATCAAAGTGCCGGTCGGTAAGGCAACCCTCGGCCGCATCATGGATGTGCTCGGCAACCCGATCGACGAAGTCGGTCCGATCGAAGCGAAGGATCATTGGGTCATCCATCGCGAAGCGCCGGCTTATGACGAGCAGGCTCTGGCCAATGAGCTGCTGGAAACCGGCATCAAGGTGATCGACCTGGTGTGCCCGTTCGCCAAGGGCGGCAAGGTCGGCCTGTTCGGTGGCGCCGGTGTAGGCAAGACCGTGAACATGCTCGAGCTGATCAACAACATCGCGACCCAGCACTCGGGTCTGTCGGTGTTCGCCGGCGTGGGTGAGCGTACCCGTGAAGGCAACGACTTCTATCACGAAATGCAGGACGCCGGCGTCGTGAAGCTGGACAACCTGCCGGAGTCGAAAGTGGCGATGGTGTACGGCCAGATGAACGAGCCGCCGGGCAACCGTCTGCGCGTGGCGCTGACGGGCCTGACCATGGCCGAATACTTCCGCGACGAGAAGGACGAGCACGGCAAGGGCCGTGACGTGCTGTTCTTCGTCGACAACATCTACCGCTATACGCTCGCCGGTACCGAAGTGTCGGCGCTGCTCGGCCGTATGCCGTCGGCAGTGGGTTACCAGCCGACGCTCGCCGAAGAAATGGGTGTGCTTCAGGAGCGCATCACTTCTACCAAGACCGGTTCGATCACCTCGATCCAGGCCGTGTACGTGCCCGCCGACGATTTGACCGACCCGTCGCCGGCCACCACCTTCGCGCACTTGGACTCCACCGTGACGCTGTCGCGTAACATTGCGGCACTGGGTATCTACCCGGCTGTGGATCCGCTGGATTCCACCAGCCGTCAGCTCGATCCGCAGGTGGTTGGCCAGGAGCACTACGACGTTGCGCGCCGCGTGCAGGGCATGCTGCAGCGCTACAAGGAACTGAAGGACATCATCGCCATTCTCGGTATGGACGAACTGTCCGAAGAAGACAAGCAGGTGGTGTACCGCGCACGTAAGTGCGAGCGCTTCTTCTCGCAGCCGTTCCACGTGGCCGAAGTGTTCACCGGCGCCCCGGGCAAGTACGTGACGCTGAAGGAAACCATCCGCGGCTTCAAGATGATCGTCGACGGCGAAGTGGACCACATCCCTGAGCAGGCGTTCTACATGGTCGGCGGCATCGACGAGGCCATCAAGAAGGCCGAAGACATGAACGCCAAGAAGGCGGCCTGATAAGCCGGGAGTCGTCCATCGGGAGTGGGAATCGTTAGGCACGCCATAGCGGCTTTTGCGATTCCCGATTCGCCTTTACCGATTCCCATTGAGCTAAGCGAGAAATCCTATGAGTACCATTCGTTGCGATATCGTCAGTGCCGAGGCCGAGATCTTTCACGGTGAAGCGGTGATGGTCGTCGCCACCGGCGAGCTGGGTGAACTGGGCATCACGCCGCGTCATGCGCCGTTGATCACCCGCCTCAAGCCTGGCCATATCGACGTCGTCCTGCAGGGCGGTGAGCGTCAGCAGTTCTACGTTTCCGGCGGCATTCTGGAAGTGCAGCCCCAAGTGGTGACCGTGCTGGCCGATACGGCTGCACGTGCTGCGGATCTCGACGAGGCCGCCGCGCAGCGCGCCAAGAAGGAAGCCGAAGACGCCCTGGCCAATCGTACCGATGCCGTCGAAGTGGCCGAGGCGCAGAACAAGCTGGCCCAGGCACTGGCTCAGCTGCAGGCGCTGGAGCGTATGCGCAAGAACCTGAAGCACTGAACGCAGCAGTTCTCTTGAAGCAAAAGGAAAGCGCCGGCCTTGTGCCGGCGTTTTCATATGCGCCACCATCGCTCCCATCAGGGTGCGGGGAGCGAAAGAATGATCCGGGGGTGCGGATGTCTGGCCGTTGCCTGTATGGCGCTCGCGGCTTGCGCAACGCCGTCGCCGCCGCCTGAAGCCGAACCGGCGGCCGGCACGCAGGGCTATCAGCCTGGCCAAGACCAAGTTACCCATGGCTTACTGCCGATCAGGCGCGTCGCACCGGTCTATCCGCCTGTGGAGCTGGGCATGTGTCCAGCGCCTGTCGACGTTCAGGCACAGCTGATCGTCGATAAAAAGGGGCGCGTCAGCGAGGTCCGTGTGAGCGATGAGCTGCAGGCCGGCGAGCAACGGCGCCGCTACATCGACGCTGTCAGGATGGCGGCCTCGTACTGGAAATTCCAACCGCTGGAAGTCGATCACTGGGTCAAAGATCCCGGCGGCAAGCAGCATCTGGATAGAGAAGAGCAACCCTTCAGCCAAATTTACGTATTCCATTTCGAATGCGACGACGGCAAGCGCAGCACGACTATCGTTAACGCGCCAGCAACCTAGCCGCGTTGTGCCTCAAGCGGGAGCGCCTGAACCGGTATCCTTACTCCCATCCAGCTAGTGTGAGCCGCCATGAGCCAGCTACCTCTGCACGTCATTGTCCTCGCCGCCGGCGAAGGCAAGCGCATGAAATCGAAAAAAGCCAAGGTCCTGATGCCATTGGCAGGCAGACCCTTGCTGGCGCATGTGCTGGCGACGGCGCGAGCATTGCAGCCGGAGGCCGTTCATGTGGTGTACGGTTTCCACGGCGATCAGGTGCTGGCAGCGTTCGACGGTCAGTCGGATTTGCGTTGGACCTTGCAGGCCGAACAGCTCGGAACAGGACATGCGGTAGGCCAGGCATTGCGTAACGTGCCCGATGAGGTTCAGGTACTGGTCCTCTATGGTGATGTCCCGCTTACCCGCGCTGAAACGTTGCAGCGTCTGATAGAAGCCGAGGGTAGCCTGGCCATGCTGGCGACGCGTGTTGCCAATCCGCAGGGCTATGGTCGCGTGCTGCGCGACGGCAACGGCCTCGTGCGTTCCGTGGTCGAAGAAAAAGATGCCGATGATACGCAGCGCGCGATCAACCTGATCAACACCGGCATCCTGGCTGGCGACGCGGCTTCGCTTAAGCGTTGGATCGCGCGCCTGGATCGCAACAACGCGCAAGGCGAGTATTACCTCACCGACATCTTCAAGCAGGCGGCGGCGGAAAATCATTCAGCACAGTGCATCGAATGCGATGATCCGCTGGAGGCCGCAGGCGCCAACACGCCCTGGCAACTGACTGAGCTGGAAGATGCTTATCGCTTGCGTGCCGCGCAGACGCTCGCGGTGGAAGGCGTGCGCATGGCTGATCCGCGTCGTCTCGATGTGCGTGGCGAGGTGAAGGCAGCGCGCGATGTGCAAATCGATATCGACGTGATCCTCGAGGGCGATGTGCAACTCGGCGAGGACGTACATATCGGTCCCTATGTGCGACTGAAGAACGTGCAGCTCGCCGCCGGCACGATCGTGCATGCGCATTGCGATCTGGAGGGCGTCGTCACACATGGCCCCTGCATCATCGGCCCGTTTGCGCGGCTGCGTCCGGGCACGGAACTGGCTACCGGTGTGCATGTCGGCAACTTTGTGGAAACCAAGAAGACGTACATCGGCGAAGGCAGCAAGGCCAATCACCTTAGCTATCTGGGCGATACGGTCATCGGCCGCGGCGTTAATGTCGGCGCCGGCACCATCACCTGCAATTACGATGGTGTGAACAAGTTTGTCACGACCATCGAAGACCACGTCTTTATCGGTTCGAACAGTGCGCTGGTTGCGCCTGTCACGATTGGCGAGGGCGCCACCATTGGTGCAGGTTCAGTCATCACCAAGAACGCACCGGCCGGTGAACTGACCGTTGCGCGTGCACGGCAGTCCACACTTCCAGGCTGGAAACGACCGGTAAAGCAGCCGAAATAACCGCATTTTGTTGTGGTCTGAGGCGTTGATCGCTGCGTTCAGCTGTAACGCCAACCGTCGATCTCCACCAGCAACTCTCGACGGCAAACATCGCCGTGCATCAGCAATACCGGTACGCCGGGCAGACGCTGCTGCAGGATCTCGCGCACACGGTACGCGTCGGTGGGGTGACGCACGTAAGCCTTGAGCGGCGAATGGGTGTCGAAACCGGCGGGCATATCTGCGGTCGCGAGCAGTGCTTCGAGATTGGTCAAAGTCTCGTTGAGTTGCGCCTCAAGATCGCCTTCGTGCGCGGACGCATGGCCAACGACTGCCGCGGTACCGGAAATCGCCAGCGCGTCGCGTGCGGGCATCAACATGGCGCGAGCAAAGCCGGGTGAGGTGCGGCCGTATTGCCGTGGATAGCGCCAAGCGCTGACCTGACGCGGGTTTTCCACCGCTTGGCCGGCATCGGCGCTGGCCAGCAGGTAGATCTGCAGCACGTGCTGGCGGTCGTGATGACCGATCGCGGTGGCGGCGGGAAAGCCGTTGGCAAAGAAGTCGCCGAGCCCGGCGGCACGGCCATCGCAGAATTGCTTGTAGCGTTCCGCGTCGTCATCGCCATCGTTGATATTGGCGATGTAGTTCCAGATGCGAAGCACACAGCGTTCGTCACGTGTGCCCATGAATTGGCACAGCGCCGCATAAGCCTGGCGCGCCGCGGACTCGATGCCGCCGGCCTCGTGCTCGTTCACTTCGACGGCGGCAAACAGCCAGCCGCCGCCGCTGGACCAGCGCACCGCCTCTTGCTGGCCACAGACGACCGTGGCGTCGACTTGCCATAGCTCGATCGGCGCAGGCGCATCAAAGCTTTCCAGGGCAACACGGAGCCAGCGCGGATCGTCGCTGTCCGGTGATCCGGTGCCAAAGCCAAAGGCGGCCAGGGTGCCGGGCTCGGTCAGAACCGTGCCTGGGTCTGCCATCCGGTAGGTGACATGAGGAGTACGCGACAGGCCCAATCGGACCTGTAGGTTTTCGCCTGCCTGAACCATGCTTGCAACCGAGAACGACAAGGCCCCTATGTTACACTGGTCGACCGCTCCAGCCCGGGGGTTGGCAGCGCAAGCCGGAGCAATGAAACACAGCATGCCCACGCAGACCGCCGCCGAACACGAACTGGCCCTCCTGATCGTGGACGCTCTTAATCTGGAGACGATCGATCCTGCACAGATCGATCCGCACGCGCCCCTGTTTGGTGGCGACCTGGGATTGGACTCCATCGACGCGCTCGAAATCGCCTTGGCCGTGTCAAAACGCTATGGCATGCAACTGCGCTCGGATCATCCGGACAACCAGCGGATTTTCAGCAGCTTGCATGCACTATCCGAGCATATCGAGCGCGAACGGACGGTCTGATCCTGCCGCGGCCAGTGGCGCGCGGGTCGTTTTTCGGCGTTAAGGCCCCTGACAGGTGGGGTCAGCATCATTCAGACCGTACTCCCTCCCACCGGCAGCACGACGTGGATCCAGCCAACGCGAGCGACAACGGCTATCGAACGGTATTCCGCGTACCCGCGGAGCATCCCTGCCTGCCCGGGCACTTCCCCGGGCAGCCGCTGGTGCCGGGCGTGGTGCTGCTGGAACAGGTCGCCGAGGCGCTGCGTGCGTGGCGTCATCAACGCATGGCGCAGGTGGTGGAGGCGAAGTTCATGGCTCCGCTTTATCCCGGCGAGCAAGCCGATCTGGTGCTTGGCGAGAATGCGGGGCGTATCCGTTTCGAAATTTTTCGCGATAGCACGGTGCTGGCGCGCGGTGTGATCGAGGGCTCGGTATGACCGCGCACTGGCAGGAACAGCGTGAAGGTGGCAGCCGCGCTTCGATTGGCTTCATGGTGAATGTGGCCTTGCGTTGCGGCCGCGGTTTCATCCTGTTCTGTCTTTATCCGATCACGCTGTACTACTTCCTGCGCCGCGGTCTGGAGCGGCGTGCCTCGCGCGATTATCTGACGCGCCTGTTTGGACGTCCCGCGTCGATGTGGCAAGTGTTGAAGCATCTGCACTGCTTTGCCGTGACGATGGCCGACCGCATCTATCTGCTCGCGCACGGCGAGCGCGGCTTCGATATCGAAGTCAATGGTCTGGACGTGTTGCAGCAGTGCATTGCACAGGGTCGCGGTGTGCTTCTGGTGGGCTCGCATCAGGGCAGCTTCGAAGTATTGCGCGCGCTCAGCACGCGTTGCCCGGAAGTGCCATTGCGCGTGCTGCTGGACAAGCAGAAAACGCCGGCGATTACTGAGCTTCTGGAATCCCTGGCGCCCGAAGTGGGCGACGCGGTGATCGATGTGTCGCAAGGTGGCGCAGTGATCACGCTGGCGGCCTCCGAAGCGTGTCGCGCGGGTGGCATGGTGGCGTTGCTGGCCGATCGCGGCCGCGCGCACGAAGCGTTGCGCCGAGTCGATTTCCTCGGGCAGCCCGCGCCGTTTCCAGTCGGCCCGTGGCTGCTGGCTAACACCTTGCAAGTGCCGGTGGTGCTTTGCTTTGGAATGTATCGCGGCGGGCGTCGTTACGCGCTCAGCTTTGAGCTGTTTGCCGAGCGTGTGGAGATCGCACGCGAAAGCCGCCAACAGGCACTCGACAGCATCCTGCGCCGCTATGCGCTGCGGCTGGAGCACTACGCACGCCTCGAACCCTACAACTGGTTCAACTTCTACGACTTCTGGCAGCAGGATGATGCGGCCCCGGTAGCACTGACGCGTACCCGCGCCATGCCCGAAGCCTGAGCATGTCCGTGCAGATGCATTGGTCCGAACTGATCCCTCATGCTGGCGCGATGCGCCTGCTGGATCATGTGATGGATTGGGATGACCGGCATATCCACGTGATAGCTGAACGTCATCGTCCGGGTCACCATCCGCTGCAAAACGGCATGCATCTGCATGCCGTGCATCTGACCGAATACGGTGCGCAGGCGTCCGCCGTGCATGGCGCGTTGCTGGCGTCGGCGCGTGGCGAAGCGTGCGTGCGTGCGGGTCGGCTGGTCAGCCTGCGTGATGTGCAGTTGGCGATCGAATATGTCGACCTCGCAGGTGGTCATCTGGATGTTCATGCCGAATGCCTGCTGGCCGACGAGCGTGGCGCACAGTATCTCTTCAAGGTTGAGCAACGCGGGCTGGCACTGGCGTCGGGTCGCGTGGCAGTGATCTATACCGCGCAATAGCCTTGCTAGGCTGCTCGCGTGGAATAGCTGTCGTCGATCACCAGCGGCTGCGCGCGCGAACGGTTGTAGCTGGCGAGCAGGCTGCCGTAATGGAAGACGCTTGCGGCCGTGTACATGGCGATGCGCATCACGTCGCGTACCGGACTGAAATGGCTCAGGCGGAACGAACCTTCGTAACGCGAAGCAATCGGCACCGAGATAATGCCGAGCCCTTTCTCACGCGAGGCGGCGATCAGGACGGCGGCCTCGAACACAAAGTTCTGTGCGTCCAACTCCACCAGATCCAGCGCACTGCGCGGATACCAGCGCTGTCCGCTTTGCGTATCGGCCACTGGTTGCGCGCAAGCCCATGAAATGGCCCAGTCGGCCAGGGCATTGGCGCGGCGGCGTACCTTGGGTTGTTGTTCGCGGTGCAGCAGGCGCGCGCCGATGACAAGGTGGTCGGGAAAACGTTTACCGACTTCGACCAGTCGCGGGATGTCTTCCGCCAGATGCTGACCGTCGCCATCCATGGTGACAACCGCATCAAAACCGCGGCTCAGGGCTTCGCGAAAACCGGTACGCAAGGCTTCACCCTTGCCTTGCCGATGCGAATGGCGAAGCAGGGTGATGGGCAGGGCGCTGACGATCTCACGTGTACGATCGTCCGAGCCATCGTCGATCACGATGACTGGAACGCCGAGGCGCAAAGCGGATTTCACAACATTGCCGATCGCCTTCTCTTCGTTCAGGCACGGGATCAGCACACACCAGCGCAATGCATCGTTCACGCGGATACCTCCATCTTTACCAGCAATCCACGCTGTGCAGACGCGGCCACCACGCACTCACCACCGTTGTTGGCCAGCATGGCCATCAGCGGCAGGCAGGCTGCAGACGGATTGTCGCGCATCCATGCCGTGCAGGTCGCCGGCAGCAGCGCGTGTCTGGACGTCTCCTCAACCAGCGCAAGATTCAGTTGTGGCATGCGTCCATCAGCGGCTGGAGAAAGTACCAGTGCCGCGCCGAACGCAAGCTGACAGCCGATCAGCTCACCCAGCGGTCCGACGCCGGCAGTGTCGCTGCAGACCAGCAGCACGGGGCATTGCTGGGCGCATGCCTGCACTGCTGCCTCCAGCAAGCCGGCGCCAAAACTTGCCGGTCCGGCGCAGATGGCGCTCGAAGGTGCATGGCAATCGGTAGCGATAGTCCAATAACCGGCCGATGCGTTGTGTACCGAATTGTGGAAGCGTGTCGGGGAAAGTTCGGTCGGCGTTTTTGCAAGGACGCGACACATGTAGTCGGTCGTGGCCTGATCGCCGTAGGCCGAGGCGAACACGCAGGCGAGGCTGTCGGCAGAGCGACGGCTCATGTTCACGGCTTGCAACGCGACTTCCATCGCCACCAAAACGCTTTCCGGCGCGCGGCGGCGTTCGTTGATCGACAAAGCCGACGCAGTCGGGCGTGTGACAGATTCCAGCGGCACATCGCCGCCCAGCACACGGCGCAAGGCATCAAAATCGGTGGCTTGCGGCGTCCAAAGACCTATGCCTTCGATTTGTACGCGCAGCGCAGTCATGCGTTGTCCCCCGCTGTCGTGCGTGCAAACGCCAGGCAGGCATTGCTGCCGCCGAATCCGAACGAGTGGCTGAGCGCAATCCTTATCGGGCGTGATTCATTGCGCCAAGCGAAGTGCGGCGTGCATGCCGGATCGGGCGTGTTGACTCCGGCATTGCCGGGAACAAATCCTTCGCGCAAGGCGAGCAGTGTGATCGCGGCTTCGACGATACCGGCAGCGCCGAGGGTGTGGCCGGTGAGCCCTTTTGTCGAACTGACACGCGTGTGGGGCGGAAACAGACGAGCGACCAGCGCCGCTTCCATCGCGTCGTTCTTTTGGCTCGCTGTGCCATGCAGGTTGATGTAGTCGACATGGGATGCGTCGATACCGGCGCGTCCGAACAGATCATGCAATGCGAGTTCTGCGCCAGCGCCGCTCGGATCGGGTGTGGACATGTGGTGCGCATCGCTGGATTCGCCGCAACCGAGCAGATGCAGGGTTGCCTCGGGGTTGGCATCGGCGCGTTCCAGCAGCGCGAAACCGGCGGCTTCGCCAATCGAAATACCGCGCCGCGCGGCATCGAACGGGCGGCAAGGTTCCGACGATACCAATTCGAGCGCGTTGAAGCCGAACAGCACACTGTCGCAGAGCGAGTCGACGCCGCCGACGACGGCGGCATCCACGATGCCCAGCCGGATCAACCGTTCCGCCCCCGCAAACACCTTCGCGCTTGAAGAGCACGCAGTGGAGATGGTCAGGCAAGGGCCGTGTAGATCCAGTGCCTCGGCGATGAATCCCGTCAGCGAATGCGGGTTGTGGATGGCAGAACGATGCAGGTCGTCAGGCAGCCGATTATCGGCAAGTCGCCGGTAGCCTTCCTCGGTGGCGCCGATGCTGGCCGTGGACGTGCCCAGCAACAGCGCGATCCGCGTGGCGCCGTAGCGTTGCCTAGCCGCATGCACCTGCCCCAGGAAGCCGTCCTGATTCAGACCCAGCCACGCCAGGCGATTGTTGCGGCAGTCCCACTGGGCATAGTCGTCCGGTAGCGGCCGGCTTTCCACGCCATCGACACGACCGATCCAGCAAGCCAGCGGCGTGGTATTGAAATCATTGGGCCGCAGCCCGCTGCGTTGTTGGTCGAGTGCCTGGAGATGGGCGCACAGACCGGCGCCGACCGCGGATGTGGCGGTGTAGGCCGTGACCGCGAGAGGAGGTGACGTAACAGACATGTCATGAGCCTAGCCACGGGTCTGGGGCTTGCCTAGAGCTTGCCCGATGCACCTGCCGGGCACCGTTCACAGTCCGCGGCGCCCTACCGCATCTTCATGCGGATGCGGTCTTGCTAAGCTTCGCAGTGCACCACGTATCGATGGATGGACGGGACGGATGAGCAGCGAGCAGATCGAACGCGCCGAGCAGTTTTTGCGGACCTTGCAGGATCGCATCTGCGACGCCGTCGAACGTGTCGATGGACAAGCGCGGTTTACCGAGGATGCCTGGACGCGTCCCGCCGGCGGTGGCGGTCGTACCCGCGTACTGCGCGAGGGCGCGGTGTTCGAACAAGCCGGCGTGAATTTCTCACTGGTGCATGGCGACAAGCTGCCGCCAAGCGCGACGGCGCATCGGCCGGAACTCGCGGGAGGCAGTTTCGTGGCGACGGGCGTGTCGCTGGTGCTGCATCCGCGCAATCCGTATATCCCCACCACGCATGCCAACGTCCGTTATTTCGAGGCAAGTAAACCGGGTGTCGAATCGGTGTGGTGGTTCGGTGGCGGCTTCGATCTCACGCCGTTCTATCCGTTCGATGAAGACGTGCGACATTGGCACACTGTGGCACGGGATATTTGCGAACCGTACGGTTCGGACGTCTATTCGCGCTATAAAAAATGGTGCGATGAGTACTTCTATCTCAAGCACCGCGGTGAAACGCGAGGTGTCGGCGGCTTGTTCTACGACGACCTCAACGAAGGCGGTTTCGAGCGTTGCTTCGCCTTTACGCAAGCGGTGGGGCAGGGATTCCTCGATGCGTATCTGCCGATTGTCGAACGCCGCAAGGACACACCATGCGGCGAACGCGAGCGCGAATTTCAGCTGTACCGGCGCGGCCGCTACGTGGAATTCAATCTCGTGTACGACCGCGGCACGCTGTTCGGTTTGCAATCAGGCGGCCGTACCGAATCGATCCTGATGAGCCTGCCGCCACGCGTGCGTTTCGAATATGCCTATCAGCCGGACGAAGGTTCCGCTGAGGCGCGGCTTGCGGACTACCTCAAGCCGCGCGAATGGGTGTGAATCCGTAGCGCGAAAATCGTCCTACATGCTCGGCGCGGCGCCGTGGAAGATGTTGGCCTTGGCGCCTTTCACCGGGCCAATCTGCGCACTGTCACTGACATCGAGCACCACTTCGCGGCGGAAATCCAGCGTGCCGGTCACCACGGCGTGCGGACCGATCACGATGTGTGGATTGCGGTTGTTGGACCAGCCCCAGCTGTGCGTTTCGTCCACCACGATGCCGCCTTCCACACGCGAATTTTCACCAATCGTGATGTCGCCGGTGGCGGTTTCAATACCGCCGCCGACGTGCGCGTGATCCAGCGTGATCGAGCCGTTGGTGGTCGTTGCGCTGCCAGCCACATCGGCACGCGGATCCAGTGTGATGCTGCCGTTGGTCGTCGCGATCTTGCCGCTGACGCGACTGCCTTCGCCCAGCGCGAGGCGTCCGTTGACCGTGTGCAAGCTGCTGGCTTGGGCGTTGCTGCCCAGCTCCACCGATCCATTGACCGTACCGGCGCTCTGCACCACGGCGCCGTCGCCAATGCGCACTGCGCCGTTGACACTGTGAATGTCGCCCGCGTGTTGACCCGCGGCAACCTCGGCGGTGCCGTTGACCTTGTCGATGTCCTGGGCGCCCGCTGCCAAGGGCAGCACTGTGGCGATGGCGAAAGCTAACGTGGCAAAACGCATGAAGGGATACTCCTTATGACGGACATGCATAGGATGCGTCGATGGGCCCGAAGGTTTAGCGTGACTTCCGACAGGGGCGGGAATTGACGAGGTCAGGATGGGGCTTCACCATTCCCCACTCGCCTCGACTCTGATTGAACCGATCCCATGCACAAGCTCGTATTGATCCGCCACGGCCAATCCCAGTGGAACCTCGAAAACCGCTTCAGCGGCTGGGCTGATGTCGATATCACCGAGCAGGGTGCCGCCGAGGCCCGCGAAGCAGGCGAGCTGCTGACCCAGGCCGGCTATCACTTCGATGTGGCGCATACCTCCGTGCTCAAGCGCGCTGTGCGTACCCTGTGGCACGTACAGGACGCGATGGACCTGATGTGGATTCCGGTGCGGACCGACTGGCGCCTCAACGAGCGCCACTACGGCGCCCTCACAGGTCTCAACAAGGCGGAAACGGCGGCCAAGTACGGTGAGGATCAGGTCAAAGTCTGGCGTCGCAGCTACGACATTCCGCCGCCGGCGCTGGAGCGTAGCGCCAACCCGTCCTTGCGCGATCCGCGCTATGCCGCGCTCGATCCGACGTTGATCCCGGATACCGAGTGCCTGAAGGACACCGTGGCGCGCGTGATGCCGTATTGGGATGAGGTGCTGGCGCCGGCCATCCGCTCGGGTCAGCGTGTGCTGCTGGTGGCGCACGGCAATTCGATCCGCGCGCTGGTGAAGTACCTGGACGGCATTTCCGACGACGATATCGTGGAATTGAACATCCCCAACGGCGTGCCGCTGGTCTACGAATTCGACGATAACCTCAAGCCGCAGCGCCATTACTACCTGGGCGATGCCGATGCGATTGCTGCCAAGATGGCCGCTGTGGCCAACCAGGGCAAGGCCAAGTAAGAGCCCGCCAGCAAAAAAACGACTGCGCGCCTGCCTCCGGGCCGCTCGCTACGTTTTGTTGGCAACGCTAAGCCCCTTTGCGCAAAAGGCATGACAGACGTCAGTCGTCGTCATGCCTTTCCATTGCTAAGCTGCCGGCATTTCCCAGACCTCGCAGGCCGCAGCATGGCACCTCACGTCACGATGCCGCTCGTCATGATTCCGCTGATGGCGTTCGCCGTCTGGCGGCGAGTGCGCACTCAGTTTGGCCTTCAGCCGATCCGGCGCAAAAAGATGATCATGCGTGTCGTCATTTTCGCGGTGCTGGGCTGTCTCATGACGGCATTTGCCATGCGCGACATGCACCTGCTGGGCGGCCTCGGTGGTGGACTGGTGGCGGGTGCCGCGCTGGGTCTGCTCGGTCTGCGGCTCAGCCAGTTCCGCATCGATCCGGTCAAAGGCGATTGCTACCTACCCAATCCGTACATCGGCGCGCTGGTGACGGTGTTGTTCCTGGGACGCCTGCTTTGGCGCCTGGCGATGGTCTCGCCGCAGTTGCAGGATCCCACCGGTACTGCCGCCCCGATCCACGGCCCCGACATCGGCCAGAGTCCACTCACCCTGGCGCTGTTCGGCGTTTTTGTGGGGTACTACATCTGCTATTTCGCCGGCTTGCTGATCCATCACCAGCGCCTGCTGCGCAGTCGGCCGGGGCAGCCGGTGTGATAGATCAAAGGGCGTCGTGATCCAGCTCGCCGGTGCGGATGCGTACCACCTGCTCCAGGCTGCTGACAAAGATCTTGCCGTCGCCGATCTTGCCGGTCCGGGCTGACTGCGTGATGGCTTCCACCACCCGTTCCAGCTGATCTTCCGCCACCGCAACTTCCACCTTGATCTTGGGCAGGAAGTCGACCACGTACTCCGCGCCCCGGTAGAGTTCGGTATGGCCTTTCTGACGGCCAAAACCTTTAACCTCAGTGACCGTGATGCCCTGCACGCCAACCTCGGCGAGGGCTTCGCGGACATCGTCCAGCTTGAACGGCTTGATTACGGCCACAACCAATTTCATGAAAATTCCTCGACAGGCGAGCGCAGGCCTGGCTAAACGGTGCAGAGCATACATGCTGCCGGCCGAAAGCAGTCTGCCTCGCCTTGTAGGAAAATGCCTACAGATTCTGATGGAGCTTACCGATGGCGCCGCTTTTTAACTTCTCCTTAGACTGTCATCCGACGAGTTCGAGGTGCCGACCATGATGGGGAGGCAGGATATCGATCAAATTGCCCTTCGACTTGTTTCGTTGGTACCGCCAGGGCTGGCAGACGCGCATAAGGATTTGCGCGCCAATTTTCGCGATATCCTGGCGCAGGGATTGCGCCATCTCGAGCTAGTTACCCGAGAGGAGTTCGATGTTCAGACCCAGGTGTTGGCGCGGACTCGCGCCCGGGTCGAGGAACTCGAGAGGCGCGTGGCGGAGCTGGAATCCGGCGTGCCGCCTCAAGGGGCATAGCCAGTTCCGGTAGCCGCCCCCGATTCGTCACCATCACCCCAAGGAGTCGGGGGCGGCCGTTTTCTTCCGCACCGATTGCCATGGAGTCGCTCGATGGACCGATCAATCAGCGACTCCATGGCCGTACACCCGCCTCACGCCCAATGAGCTTGGCTGTCACGCTAAGCCGTGCCCAGGAGGGCGTTGCTGCGCCCCAGGTCATGGTGGAGGTGCACCTTTCCGGCGGGCTGCCCAGCACTAATATCGTTGGTTTGCCCGAAGCGGCCGTCCGCGAGGCGCGTGATCGTGTGCGCGTGGCCATTCAAAGTGCCGCCTTCGAATATCCCAACCGCAAGGTCACGGTGAACCTTGCGCCGGCCGAGCTACCCAAGGACGGCGGCCGTTTCGACCTGGCCATCGCCCTAGGCATCCTGGCGGCGGGCCATCAGGTTCCACGCGAAAAACTGGACGATTGCGAGTTCCTCGGCGAACTGGCGCTCTCCGGCCAACTGCGACCCGTCTCGGGCGTGCTGCCAGCGCTGCTGCGTGCACGCGCACGCGGGCGCCGGGTGGTGGTGCCGCGTGCCAACGCGAGTGAGGCGGCGCTGATTTCCGAAGTAGATGTGCGTGTCGCCGACTCGCTTACCGATGTCTGCGGCTGGTTGCGTGGTGTCCAGGAACTGCAACCGCCCACCTCCACCTTGACCCTGACCGGCGATGACTCCGGCCCCGATCTGATCGATGTGCGCGGCCAGTTGCAGGCCCGTCGCGCGCTGGAGATTACCGCGGTTGGCGGCCATCACCTGTTGCTGATCGGATCGCCGGGCACTGGCAAGACCATGCTGGCAGAGCGGCTTCCCGGAATCTTGCCGCCGATGAGCGAATCCGAGGCGCTGGAAACCTGCGCGGTCATGTCGGTGACCGGGCAAGCGGTCGATCCGGCGCACTGGCGCCGCCGTCCCTTTCGGGCCCCGCATCACACGGCGTCGGCCGTGGCGTTGGTGGGGGGCGGTTCGCAGCCGCGGCCGGGCGAGATTTCGCTGGCGCACAACGGCGTGCTGTTCCTGGACGAACTGCCTGAATTCAGCCGTCACGTGCTGGAAGTGCTGCGCGAGCCGATGGAATCGGGGCATATCCTTATCTCGCGTGCGGCACGGCAATTGAGTTTTCCCGCCCAATTCCAGCTGGTGGCAGCGATGAACCCGTGTCCATGCGGATACTCGGGCGATGCGCGCCAGCGCTGCCGCTGCACGCCGGACCAAGTCCAGCGTTACCGCTCGCGTATCTCCGGCCCGCTGCTCGATCGCATCGATTTGTGTGTGGAAGTGCCCAGCGTGCCGCTGAATGAACTGATCGCACCACGTGTCACACAAGGCGAGGACTCTGCCACGGTGCGCAAGCGCGTCATGCGCGCGCGGCAGCATGCACTGGCACGTGCCGGCCGGCCGAACGCCGAAATCAGCACGCGCGAACTCGAGCGTGATTGCGCCTTGGGGCCGGCCGAGCGGCGCTGGTTCGATGGGGCACTGGAACGACTCGGTTTATCGGCGCGCGCCTACCACCGGACGCTGCGAGTCGCCCGTACGATTGCCGATCTCGACAACGGCGCCGCCGCACTCGATCGCCATCACTTGGCGGAAGCCCTGCAATACCGGCGCCTGTCTCTGCTCTCAGACTAGACCCGGACTTTCCCTCATGCTTATGTTGCGATACGGCCATTGGACGATGCCGCGAGGGGTGTGCGCATGAAAATCGATCTTGGCTTGATGTTGACCGGCATGCTGGCCATCGGCTTCTTCGCGCAATGGCTGGCATGGCGGGTGAAGCTCCCCGCGATTCTGTTTCTGTTGCTGGCGGGCATTCTGCTCGGTCCGGTGGTGCATGCGCTCGATCCGGACCAACTGCTCGGTCCGCTGCTGATGCCCATCGTTTCGCTGTCGGTCGCGCTGATCCTGTTCGAAGGCAGCCTGACTCTGCGATTCCATGAGCTCTCTGGCATCAGTCATGTGGTGCGAGGTCTGGTCAGCTACGGCGCGATCATTGCGCTGTTGATGTTGGCGGCAGCGGCGCATTACTTCGCGGGACTCGGCTGGGATATCGCCTTGTTGTTTGGTGCGTTGACCTGCGTCACCGGTCCCACGGTCATTGTGCCGATGCTGCGCACCTTGCGACCGAACGAACGCATTGCCAACGCATTGCGTTGGGAAGGCATTGTGATCGATCCGCTCGGTGCTTTGTTCGCCGTGCTGATCTATGAAGCCATCGTCTCGCATCATGAGGGGCATGCGATCGGTGTGTTTTTGCACACGGTCGTGATCGGTGTCGTCTACGGCGGCGTTGCTGCGCTGGTGCTGGCCTTTCTATTGCGGCGACAGTTCATTCCAGAATATCTGCAGAATTTCGGTACGCTGGCGATTGTGCTGCTGTCCTTCACGCTCTCCAACGAGATGGCGCACGATTCGGGTCTGCTGGCCGTCACGATCATGGGTATCGCCCTGTGCAATATGCGTGACGTGCATATCGATGACATCCTCGATTTCAAGGAACATTTGACTGTCCTGCTGGTGTCGATGCTGTTCATTCTGCTGGCGGCACGCTTGAGCTGGCCATTGCCGCCAGGTGTTTTGTGGGCAGGTATTGCCATTTTCCTGGCCGCGCAATTCATCGTGCGCCCGATGACTGTGATCGTTTCCAGTTTTGGCAGCAGCTTGAGCTGGCGCGAGCGCGCTTTGATTTCATGGGTGGCGCCGCGCGGCATTGTGGCAGCTTCGGTTACTGCATTGTTCGCACTAAGGCTGTCCAATCTTGGCGTAAGTGGCAGCGAAGTCTTGGTGCCTTTGGTATTCATCCTGATCATCGGCACCGTGGTTTTTCAGAGCGCGACGGCCCGGCCGCTGGCGCGCTGGCTGAAGGTGGCTGAGCCGGAACCGCATGGTGTGTTGATCTATGGTTCCGACGCCGTTGCACGGGCGATTGGCAAGGCGCTGAAAGAGGTGGGCTTCCACATTCTGTTGGCGGACGATGACTGGGATGGTATTCGTCGTGGCCGCATGGAAGGCCTGAACACCTTCTTTGGAAACCCTGCCTCAGCGCATGCTGATCGCAATCTCGATCTGGTGGGTATTGGCCAGATGCTGGGCCTTTCGACCCATCGCGAGCGCAATTCGCTCGCTTGCCTGCATTACCAGCAAGAGCTGGGTCGTGAAAAAGTCTATCGGTTGCGCAATCTGGCGCCCCAGGAAGTCACGCATCGAAAGGCATTCAACGAACGCCTCCTGGTACCTGCTTTGTTCGAGGACACCATGACGCATGCGCGCTTCGCGGAATTGCTGATACGTGGCTGGCGCATCAAATCCACCGGGCTGAGTGCAACGTTCGACTGGCCACACTTCATCGAGCAATATGGTTCCACATCGTTGCTGATGTTTGGCGTGGATGAGAAAGGCGCGCTGCGTGTGGCGGCGGAGCGGCGGGAATTGGAGCCGCGGCCCGGATGGACGGTGATTGTGCTGGTGCCGCCGGAGGAGTCGGCGGTATCGTAATCCTGACTGCGCGATGATCAGTCGCGCCTCAGCGTCATTCCGGCCTTCGCCGGAATGACGCTGAGGGGAATTGGTCATCTCCGAGTTCTGTGCTCACATAACGGAAAAGAGCGTTAAAGCATCACATCACGCCGCCGATGCCCGCTGAGGACGAAACTGCGCCTCTTCCGTCGAGCCCTTCAACGCTGTCGTTGACGACTGCCCTTGCTGAATCGCCTGCGTCACCGCATCGAAGTATCCAGTGCCGACTTCGCGTTGATGCTTCACAGCGGTGAAGCCGCGTTCCGCTGCGGCAAATTCCTTTTCCTGCAATTCCACAAAAGCACTCATCTGACGACGCGCATAGCCATGCGCCAGTTCAAACATGCCGTAGTTGAGGCTGTGGAAGCCGGCCAGGGTGATGAACTGGAACTTGTAGCCCATTGCGCCGAGTTCTTTCTGGAATTTCGCGATGGTTGCGTCGTCCAGGTTCTTCTTCCAGTTGAAGCTCGGTGAGCAGTTATAGGCGAGCAGCTTGCCCGGGAATTTCGCATGAATCGCCTCGGCAAACTGGCGTGCTTCTTCCAGGTTTGGCTTGCTGGTTTCGCACCACACCAGGTCGGCATAGGGCGCGTAAGCAAGGCCGCGGCTGATTGCCTGCTCCAGTCCAGCACGCACACGGAAGAATCCTTCCACGGTGCGTTCGCCGGTGGTGAACGGTTTGTCATTGTCGTCGATGTCGGACGTGATGAGATCGGCAGCATCGGCATCGGTACGCGCGACCAGCAGGGTCGGTACACCAAGCACGTCGGCAGCAAGACGTGCGGCGTTGAGTTTGTCCACCGCTTCGCGCGTCGGCACCAGCACCTTGCCGCCCATATGGCCGCACTTCTTCACGGAGGCGAGCTGATCTTCGAAGTGCACGCCGGAAGCGCCGGCTTCGATCATCGCTTTCATCAGCTCGAACGCATTGAGTACGCCACCGAAACCGGCTTCCGCGTCAGCCACGATGGGCACCATCCAATCGGTGTCGTCCTTGCCTTCGGCATGGTGCAGTTGGTCGGCGCGCAGCAAGGTGTTGTTGATGCGCTTGACCACCTGCGGCACCGAGTTCGCCGGATAGAGTGATTGGTCCGGATACATCTCGCCCGCTACGTTTGCGTCGGCAGCGACTTGCCAGCCGCTGAGATAGATCGCTTGCAATCCAGCCTTAACTTGCTGCATGGCCTGGTTGCCGGTGAGCGCACCGAGTGCGTTGACGAAGTCTTCCTTGTGCAGTGATTTCCACAGGCGCTCGGCGCCACGGCGAGCCAGCGAGTGTTCGACTTGCACCGTGCCGCGCAGGCGCGCCACATCGTCAGCGCTGTAGTTGCGCTGGACACCTGTCCAGCGTGGGTTGTTCTTCCAGTCCAGCGCGATCTGTTCGGCGGTGGGGAGTGTGGTCTTCATATCATGAGCTCCGTAAGTGCGAATGCGCGCGATCAGGCGAGCTGCTCGTAGGCGGGGAGAGTGAGGAAGTCGCCGAGTTGATCGGCATGCGTGAGCACGGTCAGCAATCGCGCGGCATCGGTGGCGCGGCGCGCGCCGGGTGCATTGCTTTTCTGAAGGCGGTGCGTGTGTGCGGCGAGGGCGTGATCGAACAACGCAAAATCGATCGGTGCGTGATCCGGAAATTCCAGGCTGCCGTGATGCAACCATTGCCACAGTTGTGAACGCGCGATTTCTGCGGTGGCAGCGTCTTCCATCAGGTTGTGGATCGGCACGCAGCCCAGTCCTTCCAGCCACGCAGCGGTGTAACGCAGCGCCACTTCGACGTTGTTGTCGAAACCGGCGCAGCTGATGGTGCCGCCGCAGGGTGAGATCAACGTGTCGCGATCGGTTTTCACGTCTTCGCGCTTCACGTGCAGCTGATTCGGCGTCGACATGTGGCGATCGAAGATGTCCATCGCAATCGACACCAGCGCCGGATGCGCAACCCAGGTGCCGTCATGACCAGCCTGCACTTCGCGCAGCTTGTCGGCGCGTACTTTGGCCATCGCCTTGTCGTTGGCGTCTTCATCGCCCTTGATCGGAATCTGCGCCGCCATGCCGCCCATCGCGAAAGCACCGCGGCGGTGGCAGGTCTGGATCAGCAGTTCGGAGTACGCCTTCAGGAACGGCACCGTCATCACGACCTGGCCGCGCTCAGGCAGCAAGCGGTCACGATGACGGCGGAAGGTTTTCAGGTAGGAGAAGATGTAATCCCAGCGGCCGCAATTGAGACCCACGACTCGACCGCGCAGTGCATGCAGGATTTCGTGCATCTGGAACACCGCCGGCAGCGTTTCGATCAGCACGGTGGCTTTCATCGTGCCAACCGGCAGGTCGAGTTCGTCCTCGGCCAGCGTCATTACGTCGTCCCACAGTGCGGCTTCTTCCATCGCCTCAAGCTTGGGCAGGTAGAAATACGGGCCGAGATCGTTCGCATGCAACGTGCGGGCGTTGTGGAAGGCGTACAGGCCGAAGTCGACCAGGGCGCCGGCCATCGTTTCACCGTCGACCGTCACATGGCGCTCCGGCAGATGCCAGCCGCGCGGACGCACCACCAGGACGGCGGGATTCGCTCCGACGCGGTATTCCTTGCCCTCAGGTGAGCGGTATTCGAGCGTGCCGTTGACCGCGTCGCGCAGATTGATCTGGCCGTCGAGCTGGTTGGCAAAGCTGGGGGCCGAGGAATCCTCGAGGTCGGCCATGAACACCTTCGCCCCGGCGTTGAGGGCGTTGATGATCATCTTTCGCTCAACCGGGCCGGTGATCTCTACACGGCGGTCCTGCAAGGCGCGGGGAATCGGCGCCACCGTCCAGTCGGATTCGCGGATGGCCTTGGTATCCGGCCGGAAATCCGGCAATGCGCCAGCGTCGTAGCGGGCCTGACGTTGGCGCCTGGCCTGCAGCAGGGCCTGGCGGCGAGGCTCGGCGAAACGATGCAGGCGAGCCAGGAAGGCCAGCGCCTCCGGGGTCAGGATGTCCTGGTAGTCGGTGGTGCTTGCAAGGATGCGGGCCGGCTGGCTGACGAACTTTTCACTGGGTACTGCCATGAGCTTCTCCACGGTGTGTCCGTGGTTGAAGCTAGTTATCGATCATAGATTTGACAAAACAAATGTTTCAATTTTAGATATTGGTATTGTCAATACATACGCTAAGGTGTTGAAGGATCTGTCATGAAAACGCCTGACCGAAGCCCAAACATGACAAAAAAAGCCGCCGCCGGGAGCAAAAGGCGTCCACGAAAGGATGCCTCCGCCGGTGACGCCGGCCGCTATTACTACAAAGGCAACCGGCTAAAGCAGATGCGCGCCTTCGTGGCCACGGTAAAACTGGGCACCCTGAGCCGTGCCGCCGAAGCGCTGTACCTGTCCCAGCCTTCCATCAGCCTCCAACTACAGGCACTGGAGCGAGAGTTGGGGATGGAGCTGCTGCAGCGCAGCCGGCGCCGCATCAATCTCACCGATGCTGGCGAAGCGCTCTACGAGCTGGCGCGTCCCCTGGTCGAGGGCTGGGAGAGCCTGGACCGCGACTTCCAAAACAAGGTCAAGGGAATGCAGGCCGGACGGCTCACCGTAGCCGCGGGCAGTTCAACCATTCAGTACCTGCTGCCGGAACTGGTGCGCCGCTATCGTGAGCGCTATCCCGCTGTGCAACTGCAGCTGGCCAACGTCACCGGCAAGGACGGCATGGCGCTGCTGCGCGCCGACGAAGCCGACTTCGCCATCGGCTCGATGCTCGATGTACCCAACGACATTGCCTGGGCACCGGTCTATCACTACGACCCGATGTTGATCACGCCGCTGGATCATCCGCTGGCGCAAAAGGAGACGGTGACGCTGGAAGATCTTTCGCCGCATGGCCTGATTCTGCCGCCGCAACGCCTGTCCACGTATCGGTTGGTGGATCTCGTTTTCCAGCAACGCCAGGTGCCTTATCAGGTTGCCATCGAAGTTGGCGGCTGGGAGGTGATCAAGGAATACGTCGCGATGGGGTTGGGGATTTCCATCGTCACCGGTATCTGCATTACCGAAGCCGATCGCGCGCGTCTGGCCGTGCGCAACATGCGCCAGTATTTTCCGCAGCGCAGCTACGGTGTGGTGATGCGCAAGGGCAAGTTTCTGAGCAAGGAAGCGCGGGCGTTTATTGACTTGATCCGTCCAGGCTTGCTGACGCATCGCGATTACGATGAGTCAGGTCATTCCGAGCGTTGATCGGAAGGGATGCGGTGCAATATGACGAGTGAAGCCCGCAGCTTGACGAATTCACGAGACGCTACACTTCCTTTGCACGTGCTGGGCTATCTCTATAAAAGGGCATCCGACATGAATTTTCGTGTATTCGTCTTCGCTGCTATCGCACTGGGGTGTTCATGGCGCTGCGAGGCCGCCGATCAAAATGCGCAAGTGATGGATCCGGTTCAACACTTTTTCGATGCCCTTGGTCGGCAGGACAAAAGCGGGTTGCTGGCCGTGGTAGCCCCGAATATCGAAATCACGAGCGTGCAGCAGAATGCGTTGCACCGGCTGACGATCGAAAAGCTGGCAGATGCGATCGCTGCGCATCATGGTGGCCCCATCGCGGAACACATCCATCAACCACAGGTGCATGTTGATCAGGATCTAGCGGTCGTGTGGGCGCCTTACACGTTCACGATCAATGGCCGCGTGGATCACTGTGGCACGGACGTGATTACGCTCGGCAAGCTCCAGGATCGCTGGGTCATCATTGGCCTGTCCGACAACGAACGAAAAGACGGTTGCCAATGATCGTCGCGGACACAGGCGGGCGCTACACATGGTCCGCATGATCGCCATTCGGCTTTTGCGGGAAACAGCTTTGGTTCAGTGAGGGAATGGCCTCAGCTTCGCTGCTGCAATGCGAGCTTGACGCCAAAGGCCAGTAACACCGTGCCACACAGGCGATCCATCCATTGGCCAAGCTTGGGCTTGGTCGTCAGCAAGCGATGAATGCGACCGCCGGCCAGTGCCAGCACGGTCGACCACGTCAGGCCGGTGCCGATAAAGCTCAAACCCAGCAGCATCAGCCCGATTTGTGGGTGCGTGGCATGCATGGACACGAACTGCGGTAAAAAGGCCAGGAAGAACAATGCGACTTTGGGATTGAGCACGTTAGTCAGCATGCCCTGTCGGAATGCGGCATTGAATCCGCTCCCGCGTGTTTGCGTCGGCTGCCGCGTGATGGCGCGCGATAACAGCATGCGCAAACCGATCCACACCAGATACGCCGCGCCCAAATATTTCAGCACGCTGAAGGCGAGTGCCGATGTCATCAGAATCGCTGAAATCCCCAGCACCGCCGCCAGCGTATGCACGATGCAGCCGGCATTGATACCGAGCGCCGCCGCTAAACCGACCGCATGCCCTTCACGACCACTGCGTGTGAGGATGTAGAACGTATCGAGCCCAGGCGTCAGATTGAGCGCGATGCTCGCAAGCAGGAACGCTTCGTAATGCTGTATGCCGAACGAATCCATCAATTTTCCCTGCTTCCAGATGGTTATTCCGTATTGCGATGCCTGCCGCGGTAAGGCCGAAACAGCGCGCGAATCGTGCTCATATCCGCATCAGGATCGTCGCTCGCGTGTACCACGGGGCCGAGCGTAAAGGTCTTGCTCGGATAATCGATAAACAGGGTCTGGATCGGCACGTTCGCCTCGTGAGCGATGCGCAAAAAGCCCGACTTCCAATGCTTGACGTGCTTGCGCGTGCCTTCGGGCGTAATGCCTAGCCACATGCGCTCGTGTTCCTCGAAGCGCTTCACCATCTGGCCGACGACGTTCAGTGCGGCGCTGCGGTTGATCGGAATCATGCCGATGGGACGCAGAATGATGCCCAGCGGTCCATCCAGCACTTCGCGCTTGATCATGATGTTGATGTTGATGCCCAGCCCGATCTTCATTATCAAACCCCACACGCCATCCCAGTACGACGAGTGCGGCGCGCCGATAAGGATCAGCTTGGGCACATCCGGCAATTGACCCAGCAGGCGCCAGCCGGAGAGCCGCAGCAGGCTGCGCATCAACCACGGCCAGAAGCGGCTATTGAGTGGCGGGGCTTGCGCGGGGACGGCCGGCAGGATGGGCTCGCTCACTCGTGGCTCCAGGATCGCGAACGGTTTTGCTTGATTTTGGAGCGTTGTTGCTTGCCGTCCAGACGACGCATTTTCGACGCGCGGGTGGGTTTGGTGGCAATGCGTTTCTTGGGCGCGACCAGCGCGCCGCGCAGAATTTCCACCAGCCGCTCGCGCGCATCCTCGCGATTGCGACTCTGGTCGCGGAAGCGGCGGGCCTGGATCACCAAGACGCCATCGTCGGTCAGGCGGCGGTCGCTACGGGCCAGCAGGCGGGTGCGCACATCGTCGGGCAGCGAAGGCGAATGCATCACGTCGAAGCGCAGTTCGACCGCGCTCTCGGTACGGTTTACGTGCTGGCCACCAGGGCCGTCGGCGCGTAAAAAGCGCTCGACCAGCTCCGATTCCGGCAGGACGATGGATCGGCTCACGGATAACATGGCGCGCAGTTTAGCTGGTTGGCGCCAGACCTATCGTTTTTTCCTCGGACAGGGTCCACTCGAATCGGGCCAGGACACCCTGAAAAGCGTCGTCCAGCGGCGCTTCCAGCGTCATCGGGCTGTTGTGCACAGGATGTCGCAGGTGCAGCCGCCAGGCATGCAGCAGCATGCGATGGCAACTGAAATATTGCTTATAAAGCCGATTGTGGTCACTGCGTCCATGCTGGCAGTCACCGATCACCGGGTGATGGATATGTGCCATGTGCTTGCGGATCTGGCGAAACCGACCGGTTTCGGGTTCGGCCATCACCAGTGCATAGCGCTGCTGCGGATAACGGCCCAGCGCTATGGGTACCTCCACCGTCGCAAGCCGCCGGTAGTCGGTGCGTGCATCGCGTCGCGGCCCGGTTTCGCGTGCGCCCGGCAGTGCGTAATCGATGACGCCTTCCAGAGGCTCCGGCCAGCCGCGCACGATTGCGAGGTATTGCTTGTGCACGTCGCGACTCATGAACTGCTCGCCAAGTGCTGCCGCCACTTCGGAGGAGCGGGCAATCAGCAATACGCCGCTGGTGGCGCGATCGAGACGGTGCGCAAGGTAGACGGTGCCACCGACCTGCTCGCGCAGGACATCGATCAGGAACGTGTCCGCATTGCCGACCATTTTCGAACGATGCACGGCCATGCCAGCGGGCTTGTTGACCGCGATCAGGGCGTCGTCTTGGTAGAGAATGTCGAGCATCGGGAAAATGAGCCTAGGTGGCGTATGCACAGGCGAAGTTTTTGATTGCCTCAGCGTCATTCCGGCCTTCGCTGGAATGACGACGAGGCTAAAGACGGGAAGACAGCGTCGATACGTAGACGAACGACGTTTCAATACATAAGTCAGTGACGCATCCAGCCGTAAACAAACGCCAGCAAACCACCTCCGGCCAGACACAGCGGTAGCACTGCACCGTGATGCGGCGAAAGCGTCCACAACAAGGTCGCGCTGATAATCAGCGTTCCGCCTAACAGTCCGCTTCCAATCATGCGCAATACACGCCGTACCAGATCGCGCTGATGGCTCAGCGTTTCGATATCGTGGACAAAACGCTGCTCGCCGATGGCGATCTGGCGCATCGCGTTGCGCACCAGTTCCGGCAGTTGCGGCGCATTGTGAAACCATTCCGGCACGCGCTTGCGAATTTCGCGAAAGGTGCGCATGGGGCTGTAACGTTCGCGCAGAATGCGCTTGAGCACCGGATGCGCCACCGCCCAGATGTCGATATCCGGATCGAGCATGCGCCCGACGCCTTCGATGTTCAGCAGCGTTTTCTGCAGCAGAATCAGCTGCGGCTGCAAGGTCAGTTCGAAGCGGCGTGCGGTCTGGAACAATTTCACGACCAGTTCTGCCAACGAGATCTGCGACAGCGGGCGTGTGAAGTACGGTTCGCAAACCGTGCGTACAGCCGCTTCCAGTTCATCCATGCGAATACTGGCCGGCATCCAGCCTGCATCGATATGCAGCTTGGCGATGCGCGCGTAATCGCGTTCGAACAACGCGATGAAATTCTGCGCCAGCCAATACTGATCGGCTTCCGGCAGCGAGCCCATGATGCCGAAATCCAGTGCAATGAAACGTGGTTCCTTCGCGCGCGTCGGATCCACCCAGATATTTCCCGGGTGCGCATCCGCATGGAAGAAGTTGTCGCGAAACACCTGCTCGTAGAACAACCGCACGCCCTTGGCGGCGAGCTGCTTGCGATCGATGCCAGCCGCGTCGATCGCGGCGATGTCATCGCAGCTCACACCTGATACGCGTTCCAGTGTCAGCACGCGCGCCGTGGTGAGTTCCCAATAGACTTCCGGCACGTACATGTCGACGCCGCTGGCAAAGTTGCGGCGCAACAGACTGGCGCTCGCGCCTTCGCGCTGCAGATCCAGCTCGTTCTCGAGCATCTTCTCGACTTCGCTGACGACGTCGAGCGGTCGGATCTTGTCCGCATTCGGATGCCAGCGTTGGGCCAGTTCCCCCAACGACCGGATCAGGCGCACATCGCGCGCAATGCGCTGCTCGATGCGGGGACGCAGCACTTTCACCACGACCTCGCGCCCGTCTTCCAGCGTTGCCCCATGCACTTGCGAAATCGATGCGGAAGCCAACGGCACCGGATCGAAGCTCGCATACAGCTCGTTGATCGGCTGCCTGAATTCACGCTCGACAATGGCGCGCGCTTCCTCCCCCGGGAACGGCGGCACCTGATCCTGCAGCATGGACAGTTCGTCGGCGATATCGGCGGGAACCAGGTCGCGGCGGGTGGAGAGCACCTGCCCGGCCTTGACGAAGATCGGACCCAGCTCGTTCAGCGCAAGCCGAATGCGTGCGCCGCGCGAGAGTGGGCGCACATCGACCATCGGCTTACCGAGAAACGGGCGCACCAGTTTCAGCGGACGGAACAGGTGCGTGGCATCGATCAGCTCATCCAGCCGATAGCGCAATAGCACCAAGGTGACGCGCAATAGACCTGGGACTACCTTCAGCGGCGTCACGGATTCGATCCCCGTCGACGCTCCAGGCGCGCGAGCCGCGCTTCCAGTCGTTCGGTGCGTTCGCGAAGCGCGTCGACATCATCGAGAAAGCTCTCGACTTCGCCGGGCGCCAGCGCCATCTGTGCTTCGTCGCGCAGCCAGTCGGCGCCATCCTGACTCAGATGGGATGCGGTTTCACGCGCATGCACCAGACCTTCGCGCACCGCCTTGGCCATCGGTACGCCGATCACGTCGCCGAACGTGCGCGCGAAGGCTTCCTCGAAATCGGGGGCAAAGCCGCTGGCGAGTTTTTCCAGCCGGCGTGCCAGTTCCGCGTCGCCTGCGATCTCCACCTTGCCTGGCGCCATGCCGTCGTCGCCGCGGCGAAACAGCATCGACAGCAGGCTGCCTGGTGTGGCGGCGACACGCAGGTCGCTCGACTCCGGGGCAGGGCCGACTTTCAAACGGCCTTGTTCCACGGTGATGGCCAGCGCCAGTTCGACACCGCGCAGCTGCAACTGCACGCTGCGGCCGTCGAGTGTGGCCAGCTTGGCTTTCGTATCGGGATCGAGCGACAGCGCGTGATTGAGCGCAGTTTCCAGCGCGCGGCCCGCGAGCTTGCGCAGCGGCTGCGGGAGCAGGTTTTGGGGAGAGGCAGCAGTCATGCCGGAATTGTAGCCGCCTGCGCGCCGTGCTGGCCGTGATGATTGCTGATCAGGGCGCTTTGGCGCCCGGAAAGCCAAGTTGCCGCCACGCTTCGTAGACCGCCACCGCCACGCTGTTAGACAGATTCAGGCTGCGGCTATCCGGGCACATCGGCAAGCGCAGCCGCTGTTCGGGTGGCAACGCCGACAGTACCGCGTCAGGTAGTCCGGCTGTTTCGCAGCCGAATAGCAGCGCATCGCCTTCGGCAAAGCGTGCGTCCACGTGCATGGTGCGCCCGCGGGTGGAAAGGGCGAACACGCGCGGATGTTTCAGCGTGGCCAGGCAGGTATCGAGGTCGTCATGGACGCTGACGCGCGCATATTCGTGGTAATCGAGGCCGGCGCGGCGCAGGCGTGTATCGTCGAGTTCAAAGCCCAGCGGGCGGATCAGATGCAGGCTGGCGCCGGTATTGGCGCACAGGCGGATCACGTTGCCGGTATTGGGCGGGATTTCGGGGCGGAATAGGATGACATGTAGCATGCCGCCATTATCGGATGGCGAGGCCGATCACGTCTCGTGATCAGCCTGCCGTGGTCGCCGTAGCAACGGTGGTGGTGGCCAGCTGGGTCGGAACAGGCTTGGCGCTCACGATCGAGGCCAAAGCCAGTCCGCAAACCAGCACGCATGCTCCAAACAGGCCGCGCAGCATCATCGTTTCGAAGTTCATGTCGTATCTCCTTTAATAGTTAGCGAATAGTTGGCGAGTGGCGCTGATCAACCTTCAGCGCGAATGCAGACGATGTTGCTGATGTCCGCCAAGGCGCAGGTGGAGGGGGCGGTGGCGAACAAGGCGTGAACCGGACCAGCCAAAGCCAATTGCACCGGCATCGTCTTGGTCGTGAACATGGCGGCGAGGATCAGTCCGCTGACCATCAGGCACGCGGCGAACAGTCCTTGCAGAACGAAGGCTTCGAATTTCGTTTCGGTGAGTTTCATATCCTTGACTCTCCAGTAGAGGGACCGGGATGGTCCTTGCCTGTTACAGAGCAATCCCCGTGCCAGCCCGGATATTCTGTATAACATATTGATAAATAATGTTTTATTTAAGCGTCTTGAGGATTGCTGCGATGTCCGCGGACACCGGACACTGCGCAGCGGACAGTGTCCGGACGGACAGCGGGCGCAGGCACGCTAAGCCGGCGTTCGGTGACAGACGGCGATGACGCGTTAGGATGCAATGCGGTTGCGGCAACACGTCTGCGTGTTGCCCTGAATATCTTCCGCACTACACGTCAACATGGAGCTACTCATGCGCAAGACCCTGCTGTTGCTCGTACCCGCGGTGCTGCTCGGCGGCTGTACCTGGGGCATCAATCCTGATCCGGGATCGAACAACGTACGCACGGTATGGTCGGGCGATGTTTCCGGGTGCCGCGATCTGGGCAAGATCACTGTTTCGGTGATGGATCACGTGGGGCCGTTCGACCGTAACGACATCAAGGTGCGCGATGAGCTGCAGGTGCAGGCACGCAACAGCGCCGCCAGCATGCATGCGGACACCATCAAGCCGCTGGCCGATCCGGTCGACGGCTCGCAGCCGTGGGAGGCTTATTACTGCGGTAATCACATGCCGGGGCCGCCACCGCCGCCGCCGATCCAGGGCAGCCCGCAAGCGCAGCCGCCGTCATCCCAGCCACCTCAGCCGCCGGCGCAGCAGGGTGGCGGGTTCCAGACCTATCCGACCAAGGGTGGCTGATTTTTAGCTACCCGCCGAACACGTCATGCAGATAAAGCTGCATGGCGTGTTGCAGTTGCGTCACTGCAGCCTGACGTCCGGGCATGCCGGGTTCGGTGTGAATGGCAATCGCTGCTTTCATTATTTGTTGAACGACGACCGCTGCCGCATGCATCTCGTCGTTTGAGCGATGCGGTGCGCGGCGTGCCAGCAGCGCTTGCAGTTCCGCGCGCACGCGCCGCCGGATGGTCAAGCCATCCACCGATGGCGCGTGTGCCGATTCCGTCAAGATCACGAATGCCGGGTGACGCTTGCGGAACGTGACCAGGAAAGCGCAAAGCCGTTGCGCCAGTTCTTCCGTGCTCCACTTTGCGGATTGCTCGGCGAGCTTTCCCAGTTCGGCATACACCGCCTGTGAGTATTGCTCGACCAGTGCTTGCGCCAGCACTTCCTTGGTCGGGAAGAACTGATACAGCGAACCGATAGACGCACCCGCCCGCGCCGCCACTTCGGTCATGGTGGTCGCCTCGTAGCCCTTCTCGACAAAGCACTCGGACGCCGCCTCCACCAGGGCGGCGACGCGCTCGTGGCCGCGCTGGCGCTGCGGAACACGACGGGCTTCACTTGATTTTTGTGAGGACATCCTCATAAACTCCCAAGTGAGGATACCCTCACTTATATGAACCGGAGAATCCTATGGAAACACTCGATCCGCGCCGTACGGCGCTGGTTCTTATCGATCTGCAGAAGGGTATCCTACCGTTTGCAGGCGGTCCGCATAATGCTTCGGACGTGCTCCACAAGGCGAGCGCGTTGATCAAGCGCTTTCATGATCTGCAGGTGCCGGTGGTACTGGTGCGCGTGGGCTGGTCGGCCGATTTCGGCGATGCGCCGCGCCAGCTGGTGGATCAGCCCCTTCCGGCCATGACGTTCCCGCCGGAGTGGTGGGAGATTCCCGCAGAGCTCGGCGCCATCGACAGCGACATCCGCATCACCAAGCGCCAGTGGGGCGCGTTCTATGGCACCGAGCTGGAATTGCAGCTGCGTCGGCGCGGCATCGAAAACATCGTGCTGGGCGGTATCTCCACCAACATCGGCGTGGAATCCACAGCGCGCAATGCCTGGGAACTCGGTTTCAGCCTGATCTTTGCCGAGGACGCGATGAGCGCGGCCAGCGGTGAACAGCACAAGTTTGCACTGGAGCATATTTTCCCGCGGATTGGTCGGGTGCGTTCGACGGCGCAGGTTTTGGAGATGTTGGGGTGATGGCATCCATGGCCTGACGCCACGTAAGTCACCTGTAACTACATCTCTACCTCACCGTCATTCCGGCGAAGGCCGGAATCCATGCTTCGTACTGGCCATGGATTCCGGCCTTCGCCGGAATGACGGTGGGGCGGGGATGAGTGATATGGGAGCGACACAGCTTACGGTGCCATCCACACACCAGAAGTTGATTTAGACCGCAGGCAACACCGCAGTACTCTCATCCGCGTGCGCCAGCAACCAACCGCGCAATGCGCCATCTTCCGCATCCAGCGGTTCGGCCGAGGCAGACCGCTGCAGCATCGCTGCCAGCGACGCTGGAACCTCCACGGCACGACCGATCAACGGCTCCACCACGCTTTCGAATTTCGCCGGATGCGCTGTCGCAACGACCGCCCACGGCAATGTGTCGCCGCCGGCGCGCAGCGTGTCCAGCACATGCATCGCCGTAGCGGTGTGGGGACAAAATACTTCGCCATGCTCACGTGCGTGCAGGGCGATGGTGGCGCTGATGGTGCGGTCGTCTACGCTCTGTGCCTGCAGTTGCGCACGCAGCGCGTCGGCTTGCGGAAACGTCCAGCGCAGGCGCTCGAAATTGCTGGGAGCACCCACGTCCATGGCGTTGGCCAGCGTGGCGACGGCTTGGCGCGGCGTGTATTCGCTGCCACCGAAGAAGTCGGGCAGGGTGGCGTTGGCATTGCAGGCCAGACGGATTTGCCCGATCGGCAAGCCCATTTCGCGTACCCACACCGCGGCCAATGCATTGCCGAGATTGCCGGTGGGAATGATCAGGTTCAGTGCTTCGCGATGTCCGCGCCACCATGCCACAGCAGCATGCGCGTAGTAGCTCATTTGCGGCAGCAGGCGCCCGAGGCTGATGCTGTTGGCGGAGGAGAGCGGTGATTGTGCCTGCAGGGCGGTATCGTTCAACGCGGCTTTCACCATGCGTTGGCAATCGTCGAAGCGGCCCTGCACGCGCAGCGCCTGCACGTTGCCGCCAAAGCAGCCGAGTTGATGGGCTTGGCGTGGCGACACGCGGCCATCGGGATACAGGATGACGACTTCGATGCCGGGCTGTTGATGAAATGCTGCGCCCACCGCCGCACCGGTATCGCCGGACGTTGCCACCAGAATCGTCAGGTGTTGGGCACTGTCTCCGCGCAAGCGTCGCAGGCAGGCAGCGAGAAAGCGCGCGCCGACATCCTTGAACGCGGCAGTGGGACCGTGAAACAGCTCCAGCACCGAGGTCTTCGGATGCTGCGGCAAGGCACGCAAAGGGGATGGAAACGTCAAGGCTTCTGCGCAGATGGCGGGTAGCGCTGACGCCAACGAGTCGCCCGCAAAGAAGGGCGCCAGCAAGGTCGCGGCCGTGTCGGCCAGCGTGCCATCAGGATTGAAGTCCTTCACATCGCGTGTTGGCAAACGTTCCGGTACATACAGGCCGCCATCCGGTGCGAGCCCGGCGGCAATCGCCTCGCTGAGCGTGGCGGCAGGGCTGGTGCCGCGGGTGCTTGGATATCGCAAGGCTGGGGTCATGCGTGTTCACCTGCATCGACAGCCGGCAGCAGCGTGGCGGCAGGTCCTTCCACCGGGGCGACGAAACTGTCGCTATCCAGTCCTGCTTCGGCGAACGCGTTGCGCATTGCAGCTGCCGCGGCTTCCGCTTCGACGCGATGCTCAAACCAGCCAAACACACTGGGACCACCGCCGGAAATGCTTGCGCCCATGGCGTGATGATCCAGTGCCGCCTGTTTCACGCGGGCAAAGTTCGGTACGAGTGGCGCCCGGCGCGGTTCGATCAGCACGTCTTTCAAGCCTTCACGCACCAGTTCCGCTTCGCCACGCCAGCAACCTGCCAGCACCAGCGCGAGGTTGGCCGATTGCGCAACGAATTCGCTGAGCGCGTAATCGCCCGCGAGCGCGGCGCGTGCTTTGCGTGTTTCCAGCACCACATGCGGATGCACCAGCGCGCAATGCCAGCCCGGCGGCACGGGGACGCGGATCAGGCGATCGCGAGTGGTAAGCGCCAGGCCACCTAGCAGCATCGGTCCGACGTTATCGCCGTGGCGTCCGCCACTGGCAACGGCTTCGCCTTCTATCGCGAAGCCATACAGCGACTCGCGCGACAGCGGCCGTTCCAGCAAGGCATTGGCCGCCACCAGCGCTGCGACACACGAGGCGGCCGAACCGCCCATGCCTGAGCCCAGCGCGATGCCTTTGTGCAGCGAAAGCTCGAAGCCATGTTGCAGGCCCAGTGCCTTGCGCAAGGCGAGCAAGGCCGCGCCGGCCGTGTTCTGCGCCGCGTCGGTGGGAAGCATGTCCACGCAGCCGTCGATGCTTGCGATGCGCACCGTCGGCGTGTCGATGCGGCGCACGTCGACGCTATCGGACGCACCGGCGATGCAGTGGCCGAGTATGTCGAATCCCACGCCCACATTGCCCACGCTGGCAAAAGCGGTTGCGGATGCAGATTGCAGGCGTTGCGGAGACATGGGCGGCTTCACGGCAAGAGAGGCATTCATGCGCGCACCTCCAGTGATTCGGCGATGCGTAGTAGATCGGCAAAGATCCCTGCGGCCGTCACTTCCGGACCGGCGCCGGGACCCTGCACCAGCAATGGATTATCGCAGTAGCGTTGGGTGCGGAACTGCACGATGTTATCCGTCAGCCGCGTATGCGCGAAGGCATGTGACGCGGCCAGCGGCTGCAAGCCGACCTGGGCGCGGCCGTCGCGATCAAGGCTGGCGACGTGGCGCAATACCCCGTGATGGGCTTGTGCGGCGGCCAGACGCTGCGCCATCGGCGCGTCCAGTTCGTCCAGCCGGGCCATGAAATCATCCAGCGGCAAGTCGGACAGCTCGGCGGGCACCAGGCTTTCCACCGCGACATCGTGCAGGGATAGCGGCCAGCCGGCTTCGCGCGCCAGGATCACCAGCTTGCGCGCGACGTCCATGCCGGAAAGATCGTCGCGCGGATCGGGCTCGGTGTAGCCCAGCGCATGCGCCTCGCGCACCAGGGCGGAGAAGGGGCGTTTGCCGTCGTATTGGCAACACAGCCAGGCCAACGTGCCAGAAAACATGCCTTCCACCGAAAGCAGCTGGTCGCCGGTATCGAGCAGGTCACGCAGCGTCTGTACTACCGGTAAGCCGGCGCAGACCGTGGCTTCGTAGCGAAACCGCCCCCCATGCTGGCTCGCCGCGCGGATCGACTGCCAGCGCGACAGCGGGCCGCTGCTGGCCAGCTTGCTTGGCGTCACCACGTGCAGGCCGGAGGCAAGCCAGTAGGGGTATTGCGAAGCCACCGCGTCACTGGCGCTGCAATCGATCAGCATCGCGTGACGCTGACTCTCGCCACGGATGTGCGCGGCGAATTGATCCAGATCGGTCGGCCGCCAGGTTTGTGCATCGTGCTGCGCGTTGAGTTCGGGATCGTCGCAATCCAGCCACATGCGGCGGCTGGCGGCGACACCGCAGAGCATCAGCTCCAGGCCTGCTTCGCGTGCCAGCCGCTCCTGGGCGGCGCGCAACTGCGCCAGCAGCACGCTGCCCACCCGTCCAGGGCCAATCAGACCGATCGCCAGGGTTCGACGGCGCGAACCGGCTGCCTGCAAAGGGGGAAGTCGGTGCGGATGTTCGGCGATGAGTGATGCACAGCTATCCATGATGGCCTCCGGTTGAGGCCCCTGCTCGCTGGCGGTTCGGGAGTGCCGGCCCGCCTCTTCGAGGGCGGGGCCGTTGCGTATGAGAAGTTACTCTTCGCGCACAGACACCACCCCGTAACCAGTCGTTCCGGTTCCGGTGGTAGTGGTAATACTTGTGGCGATAATCGTTGTCGCCGAGACACGCACGCACCCGGCGATGGCCGGGCTGAAATCAATGCGTGCTGGTGCGTATTCGGTCGACATGGTCCCGACATTAGTTGTGCACTGCAGCGGCTGTCAACAGTTGCCTAATGAAACTATTGCATGAGGTGCCGCCGGCGAATTTGGATGGCTGAATGCGCGTGGTGAATGTAACGCTGTTGCAACAGCAGCGGTCATCAAGGCTGGCGGTGCCGTCATCCGATGACACCGCGCTTCCGGCTCATGCCGGAAGCTGGCCGTCATGCCTATCGCTCAGTGTGAGAGGTCGATCGCGTATACCGCGGTGCCGTCGCCGTTGTCGCGCACTTGCTTGATGTTGTGAAGTCCATCGGTTTCGGCCACGGCCTGCTTGTCGCTGGCTGAGGTGAATACCACGGGACCATGCGTCTTTAGCTTGGCGAAGTGCCATGAAGCACGCGGCAGATCCTTGGCAACGAGCGACGGATGTTTCTGCAGCCAGCGCGCCAGAATCTCGCGTGTGCCATCCGGTGCGGCCAGCACGATATTGTTGCCGTCCAGTCCAGGGAAATGACCACCGCCGCTGGCACGGTAGTTGTTGGTCACGACCACAAAAGTCTGCGCCGTTGTAATGGGTTTGCCGCGATAGGTCAGCTTCACGATGCGTTCGCCGGCCGGTTTGGACACATCGATGATGTACGCAATACCGCCTTGGATCTGGTCGAAGTTGTAGCCGACGTACTTGTCATTGATCAGCTGTTGCTCGCCGGTCGCATTCGGATTGATGCGGTTGAAACGCTGAGCGGATTGCTCCAGCCATGCTTTCAAACCTTTGCCATCGATCTTCACTGCGCTGAGCGTGTTCGGATAGAAGTACAGATCTGCCGCACTGCGCAGCGTGAGCGGGCCGGGCATGACATCGGTGTAGTCGTCGGGACCACCGAAGCCAGTGCGAAATGCAGCGGCCGAACCCAGCACCGGCGTATTGGCCAGTTCTGGATGCGCGGAAGGCAGCGCCTGCTGCGCGTAATCAATCTGCGCGGCATTCACCGGCGCCAGTGCGCTCATGTCGCCTTCGTCGGCAAAGTAGCTGCTCATGCGCACATTGCTTTGCCCGATCGGGGTGTTCACGTAATCGATCGCCGCCTGCTGCACTTTGCCGACCACCAGCGGGATCTGCGGATCAGCCGGCACGCAGTTGGATGGCGATACGGTTGGTTTGCCGTTGACCATCGTCGGCGGACAGATCGGCCAGACCTGGCTGAAGGTCTTGCTCTTATCGATCACCCAGTGATCCTGCTGGCGCACCAACGCGAGGCGAATCACGCCCAGATCCTTGCCGAAGAATCCACCCATCACGGCAGGCACGCCGCGCACGAAACCATGCTCGTCATCGACATCCTGCATGTGTGCAAAGCGCGGGCCGGGGAAGTCGGTATGTTCGTGACCCATCAACAACACATCGATGCCCGGTACGCCGGCCAGATACCAGCCGCCGTTTTCCATGTCGGGCGTATAGGGTGCGTTGTTCATGCCGCCGTGCAGGATCGCAATGACCAGATCCGGATGTTGCGCCTGGATTTCCGGCAGATACTTCTGTGCGGCTTCCACCACGCCAGTGACGGTCACCTTGCCCTGCAGGTTTTGCTTGTCCCACTGCATGATCGGTGGTGGCGCGAAGCCGATGATGGCGATCTTCAACGGGACGCTGAGCTGGCTGCCATCGGGTGTGTAGGCGGCGATCTTGCGGTCGATGATCGTCCACGGCTTGAAGATCGGCTTGCCGTCGCGAACGCTGTTTACGTTGGCAAGCACCAGCGGATAGTGCGGGCCTGTGCAGCGCTGCGCGCTGGTGCCCTCTACATTCATCGGCGTGCCGGTGACCTGCGACAGGTAGGGCAGGCCGTAATTGAATTCATGATTGCCGATGGTGCCTCCGTCGTAGCCGATGGCATCCATGCTCTTGTAGACCGCAAGCTCCTGGTCGCAGCCGATCTTCTGTACCTGAGCCTGGTAGTCGGCTAGCACGCTGCCCTGGATGGTGTCGCCTGCGTCGAACAGGAAGCTGTTGGTGAACTGACCCCGCGCCTTACGGATCAGGGTCACGGTGCGCTCGAAGCCCAGGGTCGGGTCCGCTTTCTGCTTGTAGTAGTCGTAGCTGAGGATGTTCGAGTGGATGTCCGTGGTTTCCAGCACCGCTACATCGGCGCGCAGGCCCTGGGGCAACGCCTGGGGCTGGGCGGCGGGATGCGGCTGGCTGGCGCAGGCGGCCAGCAGAACGGCGGAAAACAGAGCAGTAAGGCGGCAAGAACGAAGGGGCATGGGGCTTCCGACTAAGGGCTTACAGACCATGAACCTAGCAGATATAGGTGACGATTCGCGCCTGACAGGCGTCTGTTTGATGGCAAAAAAGCTTTAAAATGACGGCTCTTTGACAACCACAGAACGATGCGCCGCCCTACGAAGCGACGCCATACAGGGGGAGCCCCACATGTCGTTGATTTCGTTTCGCGCTTCGCGAAACCGCACCACTATGGTTTGCGCATTGGCCTTCTTCGCCATTTGCGTCTGGTTTACCGCTTGGCAGGAACCGCTCCTGGAGCAGCGCGGCTTTGTGTTCGCGTTGATGCTGTGCGTGTTCGGCGCATCGCTGTTCGTGTTTGCGCGGTTGGCGTTTGCGCTGGTTTTCAGCGGCGGCCTGTTCCTGCTGCTGCGCGCGATCACCGTGCTCAAGGAGGAGTACTTGGAATCCCCGCTGATGCCGGCGGATTTCGTCTACTACGTGCGCTCCAGCCTGTTCGAGACACTGCGGCGTTACCCGAATATCTACAGCGTCGGCATCAGCGTGGGCATCGCCGTGCCCATCGTGTTGTGGCTGGCCTGGCATTGCGATCGTCGCCGCTTTGCCACATTGCGCGCATTGCCCCAAGCCGCGCTGCGCATCGGTGGTATTGCCCTGTGCGCCCTCGCGTTCTGGCTCTGCCTGCTTCCTTCCGGCCCGTTTGCAAAAGTGCATGCACGTGGCGCGTGGGAAAAAATGTCCGATGACGCGGACCTCACCAATTTCTTCGTAAACCTGCGCGATTCGAGCGTGCATATACCCGCCATGGCCGATGACGCTGCTGCCGAACGCGACTGGCAAGCAACGGCTGCGGGCATACCAGGAACCACGGATCCCAGCCAATATCCCGACATCATTCAGGTGCTGGAAGAGAGCACATTCAACCCCGCCAACTTCACGCATTGCACGGTGCCCGCGTGCGACGTGGCGATGCTCAAGGCAGACGCGCAAACACGCGGTACCGGTGTGATGCGTGTGCATACCTTCGGTGGTGGCACGTGGGTCAGTGAATTCGCTGCGCTGACCGGTATGCCGCAGGATATCTTCGGGCCCGGCGGCATGTACGCGCCTTACGTGCTTGCGCCGCATGTACACGATTCGCTGCCGCAGCAACTGCGCCGGCTTGGCTATCTCACCGTGGCCATCTACCCCACGCACGGTGAATTTCTCAATGGCCGCGATGCGTACAAGGCCTATGGCGTCGATAACTTCTACGGCGCCGGCGAGCTGGGCCTCGACGATTGGGATGAAACCGATGCGCAGATGTTCGCCGCTGCCAAGCAGGTGTACGACAAGCTGAAGAAGCCTGGGCAACCGGTCTTCATGATGATCCTCACGATCAATCAGCACGGCCCGCACGACGATCCGATGTCGACCCTGCCCAAGCCGTTCCAGAACCTGCTGCAAGGCTTGCCCGATGCGACGGCACTGAACTTCGACACCTACCTGCAGCGCCTGCATGATTCCGATGTGGCGATGAAGGGGTTGGAGCATGATTTCCTCGATCGCACACAACCGACTGTGCTGGTGCACTTCGGTGATCATCAGCCTTCATTCGATGATCTGATGCGTACGCTGCCGCGCACGTGGCCGCCGGAGCTGGTGCCGTATCAGGATTATCTGACGTATTACATGATCAAGAGCAATGTGCCTGGCCCGGGGCTGCCAACGTATCCCATGATGGATATCGCGCATTTGCCTGGCATGGTGCTGAAGGCGGCGGGGTTGCCGATGGATTCGTATTTCTCGGCGTTGTCGTCACTGCGTGAGCGGTGTAATGGTTTGTACGCGGATTGCGCGGATAAGGATCTGGTGAAGTCGTATTACGCGTGGATCTTCAATCGGCTGCATGTGTATCAGTAACGTGCATGTGCCGGTGTGTGCGGTGGGTTACTCCCGGATCAAGTCCGGGGTAACCCAATCTACAAGAGTGTTGTGCAGATACGCTCAGGTCACTGGATAAGCCACACCGCCCACCCACGTTTCCCGCACCACCAACCCATCGTCCATCACCGCCAAATCCGCCTGATAACCGGCAGCAATGCGCCCATGCGTGCGCTCAAGCCCGAGCCACGCCGCCGGATAACTGCTTGCCATCCGTGACGCTTCGGCCAGCGGCAAGCCCAGCATCTGCACTGTATTGCGCACGGCGCTGGCCATGTCGAGTCCGGAGCCCGCGAGCACGCCAGCTTCGTTCTGGCAGATGCCATCACGCATGGTGATGGTCTGGCCATTGAGGACGTAGTCGGGACGATCACTGCCTACAGGCGGCATGGCGTCGGTCACCAATACACACTTGCCGCGCGCTTTGGCGGCAATCGCAATACGCAGTGTTGCAGGATGCACATGATGTCCGTCAGCGATCAGTCCGCACCAGCTGTGCGGATCATCCAGCGCTGCGCCGACCACGCCCGGATCACGGCTGCTGAGTGGCGTCATCGCGTTGTACAGGTGCGTAAAGCCGCGTACGCCGGCATCGAGCGCTGCGCGCGTGGTGGCGTAATCGGCAGCGGTGTGGCCGGCCACGACAATCACGCCGCCCTGGCTGAGGCGTGCGATGGTGAGTGGGGATACCTGATCCGGTGCCAACGTCAGCATCACAGCCGCTTTACGAGGCGCGGTGAGCGCTTCGATGTCGTCTTCATCCGGGTAACGGAACAGATCGGCGTTGTGAATGCCTTTGCGTGCGGTGGCGAGGAACGGCCCTTCCACGTGGATGCCGAGGATGCCTGGCACCTGCTGTTCGATGGCGTCATCCACGGCATTGAGTGCGGCGCGCATGATGTCGGCCGTATCGGTGATCAGCGTGGGTAGCATGCCGGTCGTGCCGAACTTGCGATGTGCCGCGGCAATGCCGCGCAGCGTTTCCGCTGTGGGCGCATCGTTGAACAACAATCCACCGCCACCATTCACCTGCACATCGATGAAGCCAGGCAGTAGCAAGTTGCCGTGCAGATCATGACGCTGCGCATCGGCGAGGCGTGGGTCGTTATCCGCGACGACGGCAACGATGCGCTTGCCGCGCACGAGCACGGCCAGGCCTTCACGTGGGCCGTGATCGCCAAGTACGCGTCCGTTGACGAGAGCGAGCAAGGGGTTGGCAGGCATGAAGGATGCTCCCGGGTGTTTTACGTAGATGTCGCCGGCTCTGTCCGTTCGCAGGCCAAAGGGCCATCGGCGAAGGCAGACTGGCTGTCTGTCGACACGATGGGCCAAAGGAATGCGAACGGACAGAGCTGGCCCAAAGAGTGATGTCCAGAGGGCCCACAGGCTGTATCACGCAGCTTGGCAAGACAGCCAGTCTTCCCGGCGCTGCGCAACGCAGCCTGTGGGCCCTCTGGACATCATGCCATCTACGTAAAACGCCCGGGAGCATCCTTAAACGGTCTCCGTGACCTTGCGCAGATGGGGCGGTACATCCGGATCGTAACCACGCGCGAGCGCCAAGGCGCTGGCGGCGCGATAGAAACTTTGCACCGCAAGCAGCGGCGTCACGATCGGTTCGATGCCCGTGGGAAGCGGCAACGTATCCGCACCTTCCGCCCCCGGCGCGGCCACCCATACGCGTGCGCCGCGCGCACGGAATTCATTGGCGACGGAAAGCGTGTTTTCGAGCGTGCCATCATCCTGTGCAAGGAACAGCACCGGAAAGCCAGCGCCGATCAGGGCCATCGGACCATGCTTCACTTCTGCGGCACTGAAGGCTTCGGCGTGCAGGCCGCAGGTTTCCTTCAATTTCAGCGCAGCTTCCAGTGCGGCGCCGAAACCGTAACCACGTCCGACCACAAAGAGGTTGTGCACGTCGACGAGACCATGTTCGAGCGGACTCCAGTCACCTTCCCAGCCGCGGCGCAGATCGTCCGGCAGGCGGGCCACCGCAGCGTGCAACACCTGGTCATTGCTCCAGTGTGCGGTCAGCTGCAGCACAGCAGCGAGTGTGGCGAGATAGCTCTTGGTTGCCGCGACGCTGCGTTCCGGGCCGGCACGCAACGGAATCACGGTGTCGGCGAGACCGGCCAGCGGCGAATCCTCAACATTGACCATCGCGACGACATAAGCGCCGGCTTCTTTTGCGGCCTGTGCGCTGCGAAGCAAGTCGGGACTCTTGCCCGACTGCGAAATCGCAACGAACAGCGCGCCATCCAGCTTGAGATTCGCGTCGTAAATCGAAGAAATCGACGGTGAGGCGGAAGCAGTCACCAGGCCAAGTCGTGTTTCGAACACGTACTTCGCATAAGCCGCCGCATGATCGGAACTGCCGCGTGCACAGGTCACAATGAAGCGTGGCGGCTGTGCGCGCAGTCGCTCGCCGAGCGCTTGCAATAGGGAGGCATTCTGCGTCAGCTGCCGTTCGACGGTCGCGGCGCTTTCCTGCGCCTCGTTGTACATCAGGGTGTCACGAGCGGATTTCATGGTAGCTCCTGGGGTATGCGCGCGACGCTCTGCTTCCTCTCCCCTTTGGGCAACCCGAAGGTAGCTCCGTGGAAGAGAGGATGGAGGTGAGGAGTCAACCTCGCCGTATGGCAGGCAAGTGCGTTCGAGAAGAAATGAAAATGTTTCTGAAGTAGCGTTGTGGATGACGGCCTTTGCGGCCGCTCATCCCAGCTCTCTCCTTCATCGGGAGAGGGTATTGTCAGGTCTGTCGTGGCGGCGCGGTCGATCCGCGCACCACCAGTTCTGGCATAAAGCCTTCGTTCGCGGGTTCGGCGTCCTGGTTCTGCAAACCGCCGATCAAATGCAGAGCCGCATGCCGCCCAATTTCGCTGGTTGATTGCCGCGCGGTCGTCAGTGCCGGCCACGCTTGCTTCGAAAACGGACTGTCCTCGAATCCGGCAATGGACAGATCCCACGGCACGTCCAGTCCCGCCGAACGTGCGGCGGCCAGCACGCCCGCCGCGATTTCGTCGTTGCAGCCAAAAATGGCGGTGGGTGGTTCCTTCAATGCAAGCAGCTTGCGTGCACCACGGAAGCCGTCGTCGAAGGCGTAGCGGCCGGGCAGGATCAGTTTGCGGTTGATCGCGACGCCGTAATCCTTCAGCGCATCCGCATAGCCCTGATAGCGTTCCGGGCTGGAGCGGTGATGCGGTTCGCCCCACAGGAAACCGATGCGCGTGTGGCCGAGCTGGATCAGGTGTTCGGTGATCGCATACGCCGCGTCGTGGTCGTCCACATAGACGCAGGGCATACCGTCCTTCGGATCTTCGCGCGCGGCGATGATGCGGACGAAATCCACGTCGTGCGCCTTCAGTGTCGCCAGCAGCGCGGACTGTTCCGACATCGGCGGTGCCAGGATCAAACCTGCAAGGCGTGCGCGTTGCACCAGCGAAACCAGTTCCTCGGCCAGCCCCGGCGCGGTCGAATCGCAGGGATAGATCTGCAATCCGAAGCCCCGCTCGCGGCAGGCCGACAGCACGCCGTTCTGCATGTCGATCACGTAATGCGCGTTCGGATTGTCGTAAACCAGGCCGATCGCGTAGGCGTGTGTGCTGCTGCGCAGGCTGCGGGCGGAAGGGTCCGGGCGATAGCCGAGCTGTTCGATCGCCCGTTCCACCTTCTCGCGTGTCTCGGGCCGCACCGCGGCCTCGTGATTGATGACGCGGGAGACGGTTTTCAGCGAGACGCCAGCGTGCTTCGCTACATCCTTGATAGTGGGACTGTGCAACGGGGGTTCCTCCCGGGTTTGGGGCGGGCATCCTGAGGATGCGCCGCGTCCCGTCGGCGGGTCGAGTGGTGGATGCAAGCGTAACGGCGTCTGACATCCAGATTATGCCTTAGAGCCTGTTTAGGGTCTCGACGTAGCCCGCGTTGTCACGGAGCGGCCGGCAGGTGGTAGTGCGAGGCGCAGCGCCATACTCAATGTATGGCCAAGTCGCGCGCTGCCGCATGGCGGCCGCTCCGTGACAACCCGAAGGGCCGGGTCTGTTTGCCCTCCGAGCTGTGTCCTCACTCAGTTGTGTATCGACATACACGCCGTCGTTCCTCCTTGCCCGACAGGCAAACAGATCCCGGCGCGGGCCACGCCGAGACCCTAAGCAGGCTCTTATCTGGCGCGGGTACCCACGTTATGGCCGCGCATGCCGTAGTACAGGATGTACAGATAGCACGGCACTATGACAATCACGAAAGCCAGCTGGAAGTCGATGTACTGCTTAAGGTGCACAAAGGCCTGCGGTAGTAGCGCGCCGCCGACAATACCCATGATCAGCAGCGCCGAACCCAGTTCGGTATGGCTGCCCAGCCCCTTGATCGCCAGTGGGAAGATGGCCGGCCACATCATGGCGTTGGCAAAACCAAGCGCGGCGACAAATCCGACCGATACATAGCCATGCGTAACAAAAGCGCCGACGGCGAACAGCACGCCGAGCACGGCCGACACGGCCAGGTAGCTCTGCTGCGAAATGAAGCGCGGAATCAGCGCCGAGCCAAACAAGTAGCCCGCCAGCATGGCGGCCATGGTGTAAGTGGTGAAATGCGAGGTCACTTGCAGCGGCAAACCAAAGCCCTGGCCGTAAGTGTTGATGGCATCGCCCGCCATCACTTCCACGCCCACATAGAGGAACAAGCAAAGCACGCCCAGCCACAAGTGGGGAAAGCTGAAAATGCCGCCTTTGCCGTGCCCGATGGAACGTTCGCTATTGGCACCGGAAGGCTTGATTTCCGGCAGTGAGGAAAAGAGGATCCACAGCGCCAGCACCACCAGCAACCCGGCCAGGCTCATGTAAGGCCAGAACACGCGCGCGGCAAATTCATTGAGCAAGGTTTCGCGCGCCGGACCTTCGGCCATCTTGGTGACCTGGTCCAGGAACGAATCGATGCCCGCCATCACCAGCGCACCAAACGCGAGCGGCGCCAGCGCGCCAGCTACTTTGTTGCAGATGCCCATCAACGCAATGCGCTGCGCGGCGCTATCGATCGGACCAAGAATGCTGATGTACGGATTGGATGCCGTCTGCAGCAGCGACAAGCCTGCACCGATGACAAACAAGCCAGACAGTGCACCCGGATAGATGCGAATGCGCACGAACTCCCCGAACAGCGCAGCGCCGATGGCCATGATGAAAAGACCCAGCACCATGCCTTTTTTCATGCCAGTGCGCTTCAGTACCGCGCCTGCTGGCAATGCAAGGACGAAGTAGGAAACGTAAAACGCAAAAGGCACCAGGAAAGCATTGATGTCGTCGAGTGTAAAAGCCACTTTCACGAACGAAATCAGTGGCCCATTGAGCCAGGTGAAGAACCCCATGATGAAGAACAGCACACCGATGATCATCATCGGCAGCAATGTCGACGTGCGTGGCGCGCCGGCAGTGTAAGTGGTGGACGACATGAACACTCCCCGTAAAAGACCCGATGCCGACGAACACCGCGCGGCACCCTCTACTGTGCCGACCTTTATTGTCCTCAAGGCATAACGTTGTCAATCGATGGTGAAGAACGGCGGCCGACAACGTGCGTCATCCCGCCACATCGACGAACAAAATGTGATGCATTGCAGCACTTCAAAAGGTAGGTCTTATGACCTACGTGCATTTCAATTTATCCATTTAAATTCAATTAATTAGATAATTTCACCGATGAGGGTGACAGGTCGCCTTTCGCAGCGCCGCAAACATCCGTTGAAGCTAATCTTTACGACCTGTTGACAGCGTTGTCATTCGTGACCAGACTCCGCCAACGAAGTCGCTCTTGGGAAGGGTGCGACGGGTTTCGCAAGACAGGCGCGGCAGAAAACACTCGGGGAGGGGGCGTGGCTCAGGCTGTGATACGTGGCAATGCGCAATCGATGCCGTCTCTGGAGCGGGCTTTTCTGGCCGCCGACGTAGGCGGCACCCATGCGCGCATCGGCCTCATTAGCCCCCGTCCGGACGGACACCGTCCGGTCACCGTGCTCGAATACCGCCGCTACGCCTGCGCCGAATGGCCCAGTCTCACCGCGGTGCTGAAGGATTTCGTCACGCAGCTCAGTGCCGGCACACATGTGGAGCACTGTGCTGTCGCCAGCGCCGGCTATGTGCTGGGCGATGCCATCGTCAACGACAACCTGCCGTGGCCGGTGTCCATTCGCGACATCCGCGAATCGCTGGGCATCAACAGCCTTGCCGTCATCAACGATTTCGAAGCCGTGGCCTACGCCACGCAATTCATGACACAGGCCGACACCGTGTCGGTGATCGAAACCGCCGCCCCGCAAGTGGAAGGGCCGGTGTTGGTGATGGGGCCGGGCACAGGGCTTGGCTCTGCCGTGCTGCTTCCCGGTAAACCGCACGCGACGGTACTCGCCACGGAAGCAGGTCAAGTGGCGCTGGCGCCCGGTAACGAACTGGAGATCGAGATTTTGCGGCTGCTGGCGCGTGATCGCGCCCATGTTTCATTCGAGCACGCATTGTCCGGTCCGGGCTTGATCAATCTCTACCACGCCATCTGCACGCTGCGAGGCGTCACGCCCAACCTGCAGATGCCTGCCGATGTGACGCGCAGCGCGCTGGAGCGTAGTGATGCGGCAGCCGTGGAAGCACTGAACGTATTTTGCGGATTGCTTGGCAGCTTTGTCGGTGATCTCGTGCTGCTGTATGGCGCGCGCGGCGGGGTATATCTCGCTGGCGGCATCCTGCCGCAGATCCGTGACCTGCTGCTCACGAGCACATTTGCCGAGCGTTTCTTCAATAAGGGCGTGATGCGCCCTTTTCTGCAGCAAGTACCTGTACGACTGATGGAGCACGGCCAGCTCGGAGTCATCGGCGCTGCTGGCCTGTATTTGGACGGTCAGCACGCTCATTGACGAGCGCGCCGAGTAACAGAGAACGAGGTTTTTTGAAACCCAACCGGGCGCAAGCCCATCGCCACACAGCACGGGCATGCCGCGAACATTTTCCGTAGCTGAAACGCCTCTGAGGGGAGGAAGCCATGTCACATCGTAAGACTCTATTAGCCGCGAGTATCTTCGCCGGTCTGTGTCTGTCCGGTACGCTTCACGCGCAGGACACGACCCAAGCGCCCACCACCAATCCTGCCAACCAGACGACTGAGCAGCAGGCCGAAAAGGCCAATGCAAAACAGCTGTCGACGGTGACAGTGGTCGGTATCCGCGCCAGCTTGCAAAAGTCGATGGATACCAAGCGCAACGCTGACGCCATTGTCGATGCCATCACGGCAACCGACATCGGCAAGTTCCCGGCCACCAACGTCGCCGAAGCACTGGCACAGGTACCGGGCGTAACGCTTGACCATTTGTTCGGTGCAACTCAGCGAGTCAGCATCGACGGTATCGATCCCAGCCTCAACTTGGCGTTCCTTGATGGCCACCCGGTGGCTCAGGCCATGTGGCTGTATGGCGATAGCCCGAACCGCGGCTTCAACTACTCGCTGTTGCCGCCGGAAATTCTCGGCCAGCTCGAAATCTACAAGAGTCCGGAAGCGCGTCTGACCGAAGGCAGCCTGGGCGGTACTGTGTTGATGCACACGGTGCAGCCGCTGGACGTTGCCTCCGGCACGTTGAGTGGTTCGTTCGGCATGAACTACAACGACATGGTTGGCAATCAGCGCCCGAATGGTTCGGTGTTCTACAGCTGGCACAACAGCGACAAGACCTTTGGTGTCGACGTGTCCGCACAGCACTATGAAGAAAACACGTCGCGCGAGGGTCAGGAAATCTTCGGCTACTCGACCGTGGGCTCCGTTGAAGCGGCTAACCCGGCGGTGGCGGCTGAAGTCGCCAATGGCACGATCAAGCCCAGCAATGTTTTTCCGAACGAGCTGAACTCGGCCGACTTCCAGCAGACTGAGAAGCGCAACAGCGTGCTCGTCAACGTGCAGTGGAGGCCGAACGAGCATTTCGACAGCACGCTCAGCCTGATGTACATGACTGACAGCCTGAACAACATCAATACCTCGCTTTATCCGATTCAATCGGCTGGCCCGATCACCTCCTTGGGCCCGGCAAACGGTAATGGTGTCATTACTTCAGGTACCGTCGGAGCTCCTGCCGGTTCCACTGCACCCGCCGAGTCTTTTGAAGACAATGACGCGCGCGGTTCGTATATCCGTACCAAGGGCGCCGATTGGCGTGGAACCTATTACGGAGAGGGTTGGCGCTTGAGCGGTCAGACGGGCGTAAGCGTGTCTGACGACACGATTTCGCAGGCGTTTGAAGAATTCGAATACCAAGGTCCTTTCAGCTGGAATACCAGCAGGGGCTTCAATTTCACGGATCTGGCCGCCGCCAACGATCCGGCTAATTGGATTGGTACATCGAGCAACATCGGCTACAAGCCCTACAAGGCGAAGGATCAGTACAACCAGCTCGACTTCAGCAAGGATTTTGACGGCTTCGTCAACGAGTTGCTGGTGGGTGCCCGTTACGCGTCGCACTGGGAGAGCCAAAGCCTGCTCGTTCTTTCCAATGAGTACGATCCGGACCTGACGGAAGTGGGTTACGGCGGACTGTCGAATCTTAGCGGCCAGAAGTCCATCGGTCTGGGCGGAAGCACCGTCTCGCACGTGGTCACCCCGGGTTATCAGTCCATCTTCAATGCCGTGCTGAACCCGAATAACCCGCTGCTTGCCGACAATCCGTTCGATACTTACAACAACACGTTCAACGTTCAGCAGAAGAACAGCGCGTTCTACGTGCAGGCCAACTTCGGCACGGATGATGTGCATGGCAACCTCGGCGTTCGCTACGTGCATACCGAGACGGATGCTTATGGTTACAACGTTCCGCAATCCTGCTCCGACACGTCCTACAACTGCGTATTCCCCGCTGGTTATGGCTACGTCGGCGAAACGCACACCAACAACAACTGGCTGCCCGCGTTCAACATCGCTTGGAACGTTACGCCGGATGTGATTCTGCGTGGCGCAGCATCCGAAACGGTCGCTTACGCTCCGTATAACGAGCTCGCGCCGTTCTTTGAATCGAACGATACGATCGCTCCGCTGACGGCTACCGCGGGCAATCCGAGCTTGAAGCCTTATAAGTCGATCAACTTCGACATCTCGGCCGAGTATTACTTCAATCCGGAGTCGGTGGTGGCGGTCTCCGGCTTCTACAAGAATGTTCTGAACTACGTCGTCAACACCGCGACTGAAGAGACCGTGCAGAACGGATCATGGGGCACCATTGGTACCCAGACGCTGGGTCAGGAGCTTGTCGCCGCAGGTGTCTGTACTACGGCAGGTCTGTGTCAGTACAGCGTGTCTGCGCCGATCAATGGTGGTCGCGCCACGGTCAAGGGTGCGGCCATCAGCTATCAGGAGGCCTTTGGTGACAGCGGCTTTGGTCTTCGTGCCAACTACACCTACTCTGATTCGCGCACGGCTCATCCGGTCGATGATGCCAGTTGGTTGCCGTACAACTCGAAGAACTCGTACACGCTGGCCCCGTATTTCGAAAAGGGTCCGTATAGTGCGAGCATTTCCTACAACTACCGCAGCGAATATCTCGCAGGCGGTTACGTAGCCGGCGCAGCACCGTCCTATACCGGCAGCTACAAGGAACTCGACGCATCGGTGGGCTACCAGTTCAACAAGAACTTCTCGGTCAGCTTCAACATGCTGAACTTGCTGAACTCGGTGTACAAGCAGTACCTCGGCCAGAACGAAGCTGAAATCCTCAACGAGTACGTGAGTGGTCGCGAGTTCATGCTCGAAGCGCACTTCAAGTTCTGATGTATGTGTAAAGCGTAAGTCTTTCTTCTTCCCCGCCAAGGACCTGGCGATGTCTTGCCAGGTCCCTTTTTTTGGGGTGGGGCGAGGAAAGCTCTGGATAGCCTCAACGCCGGCAGTGCCGGCGTTGTCGCGGTTGCTTGCTGGAGTTGTCTCATGAAGCTTGCTTTGCAGTGTGTCGTAGTTTGCCTGGGTTGGTACGTAGCACAGGCATGGGCCACCGAGCCGACGGTACTGGTCGATCAGGTGGGATACGAATCGCAGGCAGCCAAGCAGGCGGTGGTTGCGGCCGATGCAACGCAGTCGCTGCATGACTTTTTGGTTATCGACGCCAGCGACGGCAAGCAGGTGTTTTCCGGAACGCTGCAAGATACAGGGCCGGTAGCGAAGTGGGGTGTTCAGCACTATTGGCGCGCCGACTTCTCAGGAGTGAAAGCACCAGGCCGCTACTACCTGGAGCTGAAGGATCATGGATCCTCCTGCATCCGCTCTGACGAGTTCCTGATTCAAGACGATGTGCTGGAGCGCAACACGCTCTCCAACGTCATCTACTATTTCAAAGGCCAGCGTGCCAGCGGTCTGATGGACGAGATGGATCGTCATCTGCCAAACCCCTATGGCAAGCCCGGTACGCTGGATATCCACGGCGGCTGGTACGACGCCACCGGCGATTACGGCATCCATCTCTCGCACCAGAATCTCACCTCATACTTCAACACCCAGCAGGTACCGATGGTGGTGTGGAGTTTGTTGCGAAGCTACCAGCAACTGGATGCGCGTCACGATCAAAATTTCAGCCAATACCTGCGTCGCCTGCTTGACGAAGGTCTGTTTGGCGCCGATTTCCTGGTGCGCGACAAGCGCCCGGACGGTTCGTTCTATCAATCGATCGATGCGCCGGGTGCGGGCAAGTTGCCGCAGGATCGCCGCATTGGGGATCCGAACTGGCGCACGCAGATCAAGCGCAACGTCAACGATACGACGGAACAGGTAACGCCAACGCACGGGCCGCATGCCTATGAAGCCAGCTTCCGTGCAGGCGGTGGTGTTGCGATTGCAGCGCTGGCATTGGCCAGCACCATGGATGCCGATGGCGAGTTCACCCGCCAGGACTATCTGCACGCGGCTGAAGATGCCTATCGTTTTCTGGATGCGCACAACAAGGAGCTGATCAACGACGGCGTGGAAAACATCGTCGATGACTATTGCGCCTTGCTGGCCGCGACAGAGTTGTATCGCGCCACCCATGATGAAGTCTGGCGTCAGGCCGCGCAGCGTCGTGCAGGCAGTTTGATGGCGCGCCTGACCCAGCACGATGGCCAGGAGGATTACTGGCGGGCCGATGCGGGCACGCGCCCGTTCTTCCATCCGACCGACGCAGGGCTGCCGGTGGTCGCCTTGCTGGAATACGCGACGATTGCGACGCCAGATCAGCAGAAGGCTGCACGTGAGGCGGTGCATCGCTCGTTGGCTTATGAGCTGCACGTTACCGATGAAGTGAACAATCCCTTCGGCTACGCGCGTCAGCTGGTGCGTATGGGCAACGGCACGGTGCGTACGGCCTTCTTCTTCCCGCACGATACCGAGGCGGCGCCTTGGTGGCAGGGCGAAAATGCACGGTTGGCTTCGCTGGCTGCGGCGGCGCGCATGGCGGCGCCACTGTTTGTGGATGATCCGGCTTTTCACGCGCAGCTGGAAAACTACGCCTGGCACCAATTGCACTGGATTCTTGGCCGCAACCCTTACGACACCAGCATGTTGATGGGCAGCGGCCAGCGCAATGCGCAGTACATGTTCTTCCGCTCTTACGAATACACCAGTGCACCCGGTGCGATCATCAATGGCATCACGGCCGGGTTGAACGATGAGGACGGGATCGCCTTTAATCTGGGTTACGCTCAGACCGGCCGCGACGATGACTGGCGTTGGACCGAGCAATGGCTGCCGCATGACGCGTGGTATCTGTACGCGATCAGTCTTCCGCACGACTAGGACAACAACGGGATGTATTCATGAGACTTGCCGGTTTTCTTTTCTGCCTGGTTCTATGCAGCATCGCGCAGGCCTCACCGATATCGATCATCCCCATGCCGGCGCAGCTCAAGCTCGCCGGCGGCTCGTTCCAGGTAGACGACAGCACACAAGTCGTGGTTCCGCCGAACGATGCGGCGACACGCCAGTCTGCGCAGTATTTCGTTGACCTGCTCGGGAGAACGCGAGGGCTGCACCTGACATTGACGGAGAATGCGCAGGCCGGGCATGCCATCGTGTTTATGCACGATCCGAAGGCGGCCGTGACACAGGCCGAAGGCTATACGCTGGCTGTTTCGGCACAGGGCATCCGCATTAGCGCGCGTGACGACGCGGGTCTGTTCTACGGCGCTGTCTCGCTGTGGCAATTGCTCACGCCGGACGCACAACAAGGCGTGGTGCACGTACCAGCCCTGCATATCAGCGATTGGCCGCGCTTTGCCTGGCGCGGCTTGATGTTGGATTCCGCGCGGCATTTCCAATCGGCGGACGATGTGAAACATCTGCTTGATCAGATGGCGCAGCACAAGCTCAACGTGCTGCACTGGCATCTGACCGACGATCAGGGCTGGCGTATCGAGATCAAGCGCTATCCCGAGCTGACGCAGATCGGCGCGTGGCGTACGCCGCCCGATGCAGGTCACGATGGCGAACCGCTGAGCTATGGCGGTTTTTATACGCAGGACCAGATTCGCGATGTGGTGGCTTACGCCACTGCGCGGCATATCACGGTGGTTCCCGAGATCGATATGCCTGGTCATGCGCAGGCCGCGGTGGCGTCCTATCCGCAGATCGGCGTGACCGGCAAGCGTCCCTCGGTATCAGTCGATTGGGGCGTGAATCCCTATCTCTATAACGTCGACGATGCCACGTTCCAATTCATCGACAACGTACTCGACGAAGTGATGGCGCTGTTCCCATCGCACTACATCCATGTGGGAGGCGACGAAGCGATCAAGGACCAATGGAAAGCATCGCCTGTGGTCAAGGCGAAGATCCGCGCCTTGCATCTGAAAGATGAAGACGCGCTGCAAGGCTGGTTTATCGGCCGTATCGGGACCTATCTGACGGCACATGGTCGCCGCCTGATTGGCTGGGATGAAATTCTCGACGGCGGCGTGCCAGCGGATGCCACAGTGATGTCCTGGCGTGGCACGGATGGCGCGATCAAGGCAGCAAAGATGGGACACGATGTCGTGATGTCGCCATCGCCTGATCTGTATTTCGATAGCGTGCAGAGCGATCTCACCGACGAAGCGGCTGGACGCATCCCCGTCCGCGATCTGGCGAGCATCTACGCGTTCAATCCGATTCCCGCTTCATTGACGGTGGCGCAAGCGAGTCATGTACTCGGCGCCCAGGCCAATGTATGGACAGAGCACATCCCGACCATGCAGCACGTGGAACACGCGGTGTTTCCGCGCCTCGATGCGCTGAGTGAGGTGACGTGGTCGCCGGCTTCTGCGCGCAGCTGGAACGGTTTTCTCGCTCGTCTGCCGGCGCAGCTTGAGCGCTACGCAGTGCAGAACATCGCTGCCGCGGACACCGCTTTCGAGCCGCAGATCCAGGTCGATGCCAATGCTGCACTGAAGAGCGGTCAGGCCGTCGTCACGTTGAGTAACCAGCCGAAATACGGTGCGATCCATTACACAATAAATGGTGGTGCAGCCGATACGCATGCACCGGTGTACAGCAAGCCGTTCACCGTACAACTTCCGGCGACGATCCGGGCGGCCACCTTTGCCGACGATGGCGTTGCGCTTGCCGTTGAACGTACCCGCGTGCTCGATCGCGCTAGCTTGTTGAGTCGTGCCGGTGTGGATCTGCCCAATTGCCCCGGCAGTGATTTCCGCCTGCGCTTGCAACCCATGCCGGATGCCACCAGCATGGCGCCGGTATACGCCGCCAACGTGTTTGATACCTGCCAGCAGTTCCCATCTGCACCTCTCGATGATGTCACCGCGATCCACGTCGAGGCGGTGCGCCTTGAGCGCAACTTTGCGCTGGCGCACGATGAAAAACTGGTCGTGTCGCGCCCGCACAGGACGCCTTATGGCGAACTGGTCGTGCATCGTGATCGCTGTGAGGGTCCCGTGCTTGCAAGCATGCCCCTGCCTGATCCAAGCACGAGCGGACGGATCTTCTCCCTCAATGCAACGCTTACCGGACAACACGGCGAGCATCTGCTGTGTCTGATCTACACCGCGCCGATTGATGGGCCACTGTATGCGCTGGCCCGCGTATCGCTGCTTTCTTCCCAAAAGGGTGAAGGAAAACCGTGAGCTCGACGACACGCCGCCTGCTTTCCCTCGATGCCTTGCGTGGCTGCACGGTGGCGGCCATGTTGCTGGTCAACGATCCGGGCGATTGGGATCACGTGTATACGCCGCTGGATCACTCACCGTGGAACGGTTGTACACCCACCGATCTGGTGTTTCCGTTCTTCCTGTTTATCGTGGGCGTGTCGGTAGTATTTTCCATCCTGCTTCGACGGGAACAGGGGGCACCTGCTGCCGGACTGATGCGCACGGCACTCTGGCGCGCGTTGCGTATCCTCGGTCTTGGTGTGCTGATCAATGTGTTGGCGTGGTGGTGGATGCCGGGCGTGCATTTGCGCTTTCCTGGTGTGCTGCAGCGCATCGGTGTGTGTTTCGCGGCGGTGTCGGCTTTTGCGCTTTACACCAAGCCGCGTACGCAATGGGCTGCCATTGCAGTGATTCTGCTGGGCTATTGGGCCTTGCTGCTGACCGGCGGATCGCTGGATCGCTGGGTGAATATCGTCAGTCGTACGGACACTGTGGTGTTCGGACATTTTGTCTATCTGATCGATCCGGCGACGGGGCGAGGGCATGATCCGGAAGGCTTGCTGAGCACGCTGCCTTCGATCGCCACCACGCTATTGGGATTGCGTGCGGGCTGCCTGTTGCGGCAGGACAAGCTCAAGCCATTGCTGATAGGTGGTGTCGCGGCGCTGTTACTGGGTGTGCTCTGGTCCTTGTGGTTGCCGCTCAACAAGAATCTCTGGACGTCTTCCTTTGTGCTGTGGTGCGCAGGCTGGGCAACGCTGCTGTTACTTATTTTTCACGCGCTGGTCGACCAACGACGTTGGCCTGCTTGGGGACGTCGCTTCGGCGTCAACGCCATCGCTGCCTATGCAGGTTCGGAACTGATGCAGATCGTGCTACCGGCGCTCGGTTGGCAGGGTCCGCTGTACCAACATTTGTTTGCCAGTTGGATCACGCCGCTGGCCGGGCCTTATGTCGCGTCGTTGTCTTGGGCGATCGCGTTTGTCGCGCTGTGGTGGTTGATCGTGCTTGTGATGGATCGGCGGCACATTTATCTCAAGCTGTGACGGCATCAAGGCACTCTTGCAGCGAATAGGTGTTTGAAATGTTGGTGGCGTGGTCCTTCACTCCCTTTGGGGGAGGGGCAGGCAAGGGGGCGGTTCGCCTCGCGCCTCAACGAAGTGACGTCCACGCTCCTCCCTGCGAAGCAAGTTTGGCCCCTTACCCAACCTTCTCAGGCGGAGTAGAGTGGAGTTGTGTCCGTACTTAGGCCGCAAACGGAATTGCTCGTAGTGGTCTTGAGGGCGGTCCGCCCGAAAATCGCATCCTTGGCAGAGTCGGGCGGATCCGTACCCGCTTGTGCTGTTCTCTGTAGAGGAGAATGATCATGCGATACACGCTCTTGTTCGAACGTCGTAAAGACGAACTGCTCCTGCTCGCCAGGTTGCTGTTGATGTCCCTGTTCGTCATCTTCGGCCTGGACAAATTCCTGAATTTTTCGGGGACAGCCGATTACATGGCCTCCGTCGGCTTGCCGCTTCCCACTTTCGCAGCGTTCACAGCACTGGTCATGGAGTTTTTCGTGGGGATAGCGATTTTGCTGGGTTACTACACCCGGCCGCTTGCCCTGGCTTTGGCCTTGTACACGGTCATCACGGCTTTGATCGGCCATCGATTTTGGGTCATCACCGATGCCGGGGTGCGCCTGGATACCATGATTCATTTCTATAAGAACATGAGCATCACCGGCGGCCTGTTGTTACTGTGTATCACAGGGCCGGGCAAGTATTCTCTGGATCGACGGTAGGGAATGCGCGAGGATGGCTCGCGTCACGCGTGGATGGGGATTTTGTCGTGCCTCCCCAATCCGCGCAGGAGGCACTGAATACGCAACGCAAACAGGGCACAGATGATCACACCCGAACGCATCATGTCCTGGGCCATACCGGGCTTCTTCGTGTTGATTGGCGTCGAGTTGCTGGTCGCGACATGGCGCGGCCGCCATGTGTATGACAGCAACGATGCGATCAACAGCCTCGGCTTGGGAATGATTTCGCAGATCGTCGGCGTGTTCACCAAGCTGTTCGCGATTGGCATCTATGGTTGGTGCGCAGCGCATCTGGCGTTATGGCGTTTGCCGGTGGATAGCGTGTGGGTGTGGATCAGTGGCCTGCTGCTTTACGACCTTCTGTATTACTGGTTGCATCGTTTGGGTCATGAAGTGAACGTGCTGTGGGCCGCGCACGTCGTACATCACCAGAGCGAGCGCTACAATCTCACCACGGCGCTTCGCCAGACCGGTAGCGGCTTCCTGCTCGGCTGGCTGTTCTATCTGCCGATGGCCTTGCTTGGCTATCCCGTCGAAGTGTTCGCTGTCGTGGCGCTGATCGACCTTCTTTACCAATTCTGGGTGCACACCGAAGTGATCGATCGCCTTGGCTGGTTCGATCGCGTGTTCTGCTCACCATCCAATCACCGTGCGCATCATGCGGTGAACGATCGCTACCTGGATCGCAATTACGGTGGCATTCTGATTATTTGGGATCGCCTGTTCGGCAGCTTCGTGGAAGAGAACGACGACGATCCGCCCATCTATGGCACGCGCGCACCGCTGCAGAGTTGGAATCCGCTATGGGCCAACGTCGAAGTGTATTGGGCCATGCTCAAGGACAGTTGGCATGCGCGCAATTGGGTGGACAAGTTGCGCGTGTGGATCAAGCCACCGGGCTGGCGTCCCGCGGATGTTGCAGCGCGTTTCCCCAAAGTCGCATTCGATATGACACATGCGCGTTACAACCCGCCCATCTCGGCGGCGCTGAAGTTGTACTGCCTGGCGGCTTTTGGTGTGCTGCTGCTGATTGGTGTGCATTTCCTGGATGTGGCACCCAAACTGGAGCTGACGCAGGCGACGCTTTACGCCCTGTATCTCGTCTACAGCTTGTGCGCGATCGGCTTCCTTCTGGAAAGTCGCGGTGTCGGTCTGTGGTTGGAATGGCTGCGCACGACCGGCACGGCAGTTTTTATTTGGATGACAGGACACTGGTTCGGCGTGGCGCAACTCGATCCGCGCATCGCTGTTGCCATGATCGCGCTATTCGGGTTGAGCGCCGTGGCGGTACTCGGCCTATCGGGGTATGGACGTCGCATCGCCGGTACCGCGCGTCCGGCGATGAAGTAAGTGGGCTATTCGATTTCCAGTGGCAAATCCTCGCTGACGGTGGAGTTGCCGCGCAATAGCCAGCAAATCATCACGATCAATAGTGCGGTTACCAGGAAACCTTCGGCCCAGAAAAAGCCGACGTAATCGATCATCAAGCCCATGGACGGGATCTTTGGCTGCAACTCGCGTACGGCAGGGATCGCGAAAAGCAGGCCGCCGATAAAGCCAAGCGAGCTGACCTCGGGCGATTCGCGGTAGTACAAAATGCGTAGCGCCATGATCAATACGATCAACGCAATCAACACCATGATGATGTTCAAGCTGATGGAGAACAGCTTGGTCGGCAGGGTACGGCGCATGGTGAACTCTGCATCGTAATAGCCTTGCTCATCGAAATGGCCCAGTGCGGTGACGGTGAAGCCTTCGAACTCGCATTTGGTGCAATCGACATCGAACGGCATCGGTTGCCAGCCATCGCCATCAGCGGTGGCCGTTACCAGGCCAATCTTCATCCTGATCCGGTGGGTGTCGAACGGATACAGGTATTGCGAACCGTTGCCCTCCACTTCGCTGAGTGTCTTGATGGTGGAATTGAAGGTGATGAAAGGCTCGTTCCCCGGCATGTTCCAGATCGAATCATCGATGCTGTCGCCCTCCAGCAGACGTGCATCGTGATAAAGGCCAAAATCTTTGCTCAGCATGCTCTTGGGCCATACGACGGTGAGGCGTCCTTTGACGTCACCCACAATCGGATTGAAGGACACCAGATTGATGCCGACGACGGGTCTGTCGTCACCCACTACAGCGCCTTTCGGAACGACTTCCGGTGATGCCGCTTTGTCTTGTGCATGCAGCAAAGACGCGCTGAGAATAAGGACGAAGGCGGTGGCGAGCTTGCATGCCAGCACGCGCCATCGATGTTTGCGATGGTGCAGGTGAGAAATCAGCGAAGCTTTCACAACATGTCGGGTCATGGTGGTGTGCCTTTCACCCGGTGGTTGCCTAAGCAGACGGAAGGCAAGCCAGCCCAAGAAGATCCGGATGAGCAAGAAGGGCGCACTGCATGAACGAGGTGGGGCGGTGTCCGTGAACGCGCATGCCGAAACGGAGCCGGTGCGTTACGCGACACTTCGCGTGGCACATGTGCCGCGCCAGGGATACGCCGAGGTATGTTCACGGGCCGGCGATACGCCTCCGTAGCTGCGATGCAGCATGCCGACTCTGCCGAAAGTCATCGGATGGCCGTGCGGACGCCGCGCTTTCGCTATCATCGGCGCTTTGCATTTGCGGAGACAGGCCGATGAGTTTTCTGAGCAGGATGCTGCGCCACAAATCCGTCGAGCAGTTGCAGACGGAAGCGGGCCGGCGCGGCGACTTCCGGCGGGTGCTCGGCCTGTGGCAGCTCACGGCGATCGGCATCGGCGGCATCATCGGCGTGGGTATCTTTGTGCTGGCCGGGCAGCAGGCCGCGATGAATGCGGGGCCGGCGGTGGCGCTCAGCTTCATCATCGCTGGCTTTGGCAGCGCCTGCGCGGCGCTGTGCTATGCAGAGTTCGCCGGACTCATCCCCGTTACAGGCAGCGCCTACACCTACGGCTACGCCGTGCTGGGTGAATTCGTGGCCTGGATCATCGGCTGGGATCTGCTGCTGGAATACGCGCTAGTGGTCGCGGTGGTGGCGATTGGCTGGTCCGGTTATGTGCAGGTGCTGCTGAGCTCGGTCGGTATCCATCTGCCGGAATGGGCGCAGCAAAGCATGAGCGCGCAGACCATGGAGTATTACCTGCAGCAATGGTTCGGCGCGCATGGTACGCAGGCAATTGCTGGTCCCAGCGATGGCCATCGCTTCAATGTGATCGCCGCAGCGGTGTCATTGCTGGTGGCCGCCTTGCTCACGATCCGCACCGAATGGGGCGCGCGTTTCAACACCTTGGTGGTGACCATCAAGGTGATCGGCGTGCTGCTGGTGGTCGGTGTGGGCGCGTTCTATGTGCACACGGCGAATTGGGCGCCGTTCATTCCGCTGCGTACGGTCGATGCGCAAGGGGTGGGGCACTTCGGCTGGGCGGGCGTGCTGACTGGCGCGAGCGTGGTGTTCTTCGCGGTATTTGGCTATGACACCCTCACCACTGCGGCTGAGGAAGCGAAGCATCCACAACGCGATCTGCCGCGCGCCGTGCTGTTGTCGCTGGCCGTGGCGATGGTACTTTATATCGCCGTGTCGCTGGTGTTAACCGGCATCACGCACTACAGCCATCTGGGTGGGGACGCGTCGGTGTCCGACGCGTTCGAGTCGATCGGCCTGCATTGGCTGAGTGTCACCATTGCCGCCGCCGCGGTGATCGGCGTGACCAGCGTGTTGTTCGCCTTCATGCTGGGTGCGGCACGCATCTGGTTTGCGTTGGCACGCGACGGTCTGCTGCCGGCGTGGTTCGCACATATCCATCCACGCTTTGGTACGCCGGCGCGGCCCACGGTGATTCTTGGCGCGTTCACGGCGCTGGTCGCGGGGCTGTTGCCGATCGGTGAAGTGGCCGAGCTGGTGAATATCGGCACGCTCAGCGCCTTCATCATCATCTGCATCGCCGTATTGGTGCTGCGCGTGCGCAAACCGCACGTCGCGCGTAGTTTCCGTGCGCCGGCGCTGGCGATCGTGGCGCCGCTCGGTGTGTTGTTCTCGCTCTTGCTGATCTTTGGCGTGCCGATGTCGGACAACGGTAGCTGGCATCTCATCGGCGGTCTGCCCTGGATCACCTTCGAGCGCTTCATTATCTGGATGGGCCTGGGCTGCCTGGTCTATTTCGGCTACGGCATACGGCACAGCAAGCTCGAGCAAAAGAAATAGTAAACAGAAAGGGGAAACGGGTAGACAAAACCGGCCGCGCATTCGCCTTCACGTTCTTGCGACGCGCTGCGTTACTCGCGCCGGTTTTCGCTTCTGCATGTTGCATGACCTCTGGCAGGGGAAGGGTGCTGGGGCCTTGGCTCTAACATGAGAGGGGCATCACCTTTCGGTGGTAGTCGTCACCCTGCGGTCTTCGCGGATATCCCGCGTAGGCAGCGCTTGCCCGGAGCCCTATGTGAAATCCCATGCCCTGCGTTTCAGTCTGATCGCCGCCGCTGTGTTCGCGGCTTGTTCCCTGTCGGCCACGGTGGCTGCGCAGTCCGAATCCGTCGGTACGCCGACGTCTGTCGATCAGCCGTATGCAGGGATGCTGACGGTCAATGTAGACCTCACGGATGCGGGCAAGCGCATCTTTCGTTCGCATGAAACCATTCCGGTAAAGCCGGGTGCCTTTACGCTGTTTTATCCCAAGTGGATACCGGGTGAGCATGCACCATCCGGTCCGGTGCAAAACGTCTCTGGCCTGATCATCCGTGCGAACGGCAAGCAACTGCCATGGCGACGCGATCTGCGCGATATGTTCGCGATTCATGTGGACGTGCCGCAGGGCGTGAGCCAGATCGATCTCGAATTCGAATTCCTCTCGCCCGGCGATGGCGAAGGCAGCAACTTCGGCGCTAGTGCTTCGGCCACGCCGGATCTGGTCGATATGGAATTCAACCAGGTAGCGTTCTATCCGGCGGGTTACTACACGCGGCAAATCCAGATCCAGCCGACCGTGCAACTGCCAGAGGGCTGGAAATTCGGAAGCGCGCTGGAAGTCGATAGCCAATCGGGCAACACCATCCATTTCAAGCCGCTGAGCTTCAACAATTTCGTCGACTCACCGCTGATCGCGGGCGCACATTTCAATCGTGTGGATCTGGCACCAGGCGCCAGCGTGCCGGTGCATCTGAATGTAGTGGGGGATTCCTCCAAAGACGTGCAGCTGACCGATAAGCAACTTGAGCAGCAGCGTAACGTCGTCACGCAGGCCAACCTGCTATTCGGTGCACATCACTACAGCCACTACGATTTCCTGCTGACCTTGTCGGATCACACCGGGCACTTCGGCCTGGAACACCATCAGTCCAGCGACGATCGCCTGCCGGCCGATTTCTTCACCGACGACGACATGCATCTGGTCGCCGCAAGCCTGATGCCGCATGAAATGATCCATTCGTGGAACGGCAAATTCCGTCGTCCGGCTGATTTGTGGACACCCGACTTCAACAGCGTGCCGATGCAGGATGATCTGCTGTGGGTCTATGAAGGCCTGACCGATTACTGGTGCAGCGTACTTACAGCGCGCGCCGGGCTTTGGACGCCGGAACAATATCGCGATGCCATGGCCAACATGGCTGGCGAAATGACCTATCGCACCGGCCGCGCATGGCGTTCGTTGCAGGATACCGCCGACGCCGCACCGCTCACCTACTACGGCTCGGAAAGCTGGATGAACTGGGTCCGCGATACCGATTTCTATCCGGAAGGCCAGCTGCTGTGGCTGGACGTCGATACCAAGATCCGCGAACTCAGCGGCGGCAAGCGTTCACTGGATGATTTCGCCCACGCCTTCTACGGCATGGACAATGGCAGCTACGTCACCAAGACCTACACCTACGAGGACGTGATCAACACGCTCAATCAGGTGCAGCCGTTTGACTGGTCGACATTCCTGCGCGCACGCCTTGACTACACCGGCGACCAACTGCCCGAACAAGGCATCGAACGCGGTGGCTGGAAGCTGGTATTCGATGACAAGCCCAACGCCGAAGAGAAGGCGATGGAAGGTATCCGCCATGGTGCCAACTTCGCCTATTCGATCGGGCTGACCGTGAATCAGAGCGGCCACATCAATGATGTGCAATGGAACGGACCCGCCTTCCAGGCCGGCATGGTGCCGGGCCTGACCATCGTCGCCGTGAATGGCCGTGACTTCTCCACCGATGCGTTGAAGGATGCGATTACCGAGGCCAAGAACTCGCAGGCACCGATCGAACTGCTGGTGAAAAACGTGGACCTGTACAGCACCGTGAAGGTCGACTATCACGGCGGCCTGCGTTACCCGCACTTGGTGAGGGCGGATGGCAAAGATCTGATTGGGGCGATCGTCGCGCCGCGCAAATAACCGGAACCGTACCCGCCTCCGGAACGGCCGCCTCGGGGCGGCCGTTTTGCTTTCTCCGCCGCCAAGGCAGGTCAAGGCTTGCCTAAAGCTGCCGATATATAAGCCAACGGCGCGTCGCAAGAAATCGCATCAGCGGCAAAGCGCAGGTTAAACCGTGTGCGCATCGCCGCATTGCCGGCGTAAGGTGAGAGGGGATATGGGCCAATTCTGGAAGCGACTGTTCGGGCGCGAAGAGCCGAAGGAACGGCCGCGTTTCAGCGTGGTCTTGCCTTGGCCGGAAGAGACTGCCAAGAACGATCAGGTGGCGGCCCTGAGCAGCGGCGATGTGCAGGACTGGTTTTATCGCCTAGTGCTCGGCATGCCTGGTTCCGACACGGCCGATTTGCGTCCGCCCGAACAGGTGATGCTCAAACGGCTGGATGAGCTTTGCGGCGGCGATCGCTTTGATATCAGCAGCCTTCCGCGTTTGCCGGAAGTGTTGCCGCAATTGCTGCGCTTGCTGAAAAGCGACAGCTCCGATGGCACCAAGGTCGCAAAGCTGATCAGCCGCGATCCGGTGCTGGTAGGCGAGGTGATGCGGGTCAGCCGCAGTGCGCATTACCGCACCGCCCGGCCGGTCAGCAGCCTGCAGCATGCGGTGGTACTGCTCGGGCAAGATGGTTTGCGCCAGATGGTGACCCAGCACGTGATGAAACCCATCCTGCACGCCAGCGCCGGCATGCTAGGCCATGCCGCTGGGCAGCGTCTGTGGGATCACGCCGAGCGCTGTGCACACGCCAGCATGTATCTGGCGAAAGGACACGGCGACCCGTTTGAAGCCTATCTCGCCGGTGTGGTTTGCAATGCGGGTGTCGGCGCCATGGTGCGTGTACTCGATCAGGAAGCGCCGCCCACACTTGGTGTGTTCAGCCGCAGTTTTCTGGTGGGCTATGTGAGTATGGCCAACCATCTCTCACTGCGCGCGGCCAGGCATTGGGAATTGCCGCCGAATGTCATTGAAGCACTGCGCGAGCGGCTGGAAGCGCGATCCCGGGCGCCGGTGACGGAATTGGGTAACGCGTTACTGGCGGCGGATCATCTGGCGATGATCCAGATGCTGGCTGAGAACCATGTGATCGATCGTGCGACGCCGCCTGCGCAGAGTAGGGCGGATCGGTTGCCGGATGTGTTGGTGGATCGGGCGCAGCAGGAATTGCGGCGGGTGTTTCGGCAGCATGAAGGTTACGTGGGTTGATGTGGCGTGATCTGACGTGTTTGGCGTCGTTGTGTATTTCGTAGGTTGAGGCATTGCCTTACGAAATGCACAACGGTGAGAAGGCCACAAACATGTCGAGCGCGCACTGCGCTAACCCAGCCTATGCCGCAGCGTAGCGGAAGGACCCTTAATGCGTCCGCTGCTCCGCAAACGAATAAACCTGATCCGCCCATTGCGTCGCAGCGTAATACGCACCCGCCATCTTGCGGATGTTCTGCGGCAGTATTTGGGCCGATTGCAGATCACCGGTTTCCCAAGCGTAGATCTGGCCAAGCAAAGGTGCGAAAGGTCCGCGTTCTTCCACCAGCGCTTCGCGAATCTCCGGCGCCAGTGGCAGATGGCTCAGCACGAATTCCATCGGCGCGCACAGCAGCGTATCGAGCAGGGAGAGCAGGCCGGCCATGAAGGCCATGTCCTGTTGTTCGGTGGACATGCCGTGCGCGAGCTTTTCGCACATGTGCGCGCGGATCAGCGCGGCGCGCAGCAGTTCTGGCGGACGATCGTCCATGCTGCTCAGCGCCATGGTGTTGATCCAGTTGCGCATGCGTGAGACGCCAAAGAAGATCGCTGCCTGCTGGATTGATTTCAGCTGGCGCGGCAGGGCGAAATAAGCCGAATTCACGCAGCCGAGCAGCTTGTAACTGAGTACGGCATCGTCGCGGATGATGTCACCCAGTTCCACGGGACCGGCGTTGTTCTCCTGCAAGGCACTCATCAAGCGCAACAGGCTCAGGCGGTTGGGTGTCAGCACCGGCACTTCGATTTGCTGCGGCACGAGCAGATAACGGCCCTGAATCGACTGGAATGGCAGGTCTTTGCAGCGGCCATAGGTCAGGTGATCGTCGACATTGCCGGCAATCACGCCCAATCCGCGCTCAAATAATTGCTTGCAGCGTTTGGCGAGCGTGTCGTCGTCCAGCGCCTTGGCATCAATGCGCACATAGCGTGCAAGACGTAGCAACGGTTCGAGCGGGCCGTGCGGTTCGCAGGCGGCGGGATCGAGGCTACCCAGGTCGAGCATCAAGGGGCAATTGCGCAGTGCGAGCTGCTGCAAACGCTGTACGACGGCGGTGTCGCGCACCTGGAACGGGTCGATGATCAGGCCCAGACGTGGTGTATGCGCCAGCACGTCGGTCTGTTCCAGCAGCAGCGAGCGCGGCATGCGCATGAAGGCGCGGTTGCCGCGCACCAAACGCGTGATGGCACCATCGGTAATGCCGGAGAGTACGCCGTCGGGCAGGGTGGTGTCGGCGTCGGTGCCTGCGCCCTGGCGATAGAACACCAGTTCGTAGGCGAACAATTCTTCTTCCAGATCAAGCATCGGGCTGCGCACGACCGGCAGCAGCATGTCGCTCAACGAGTGGGTGACGTCATTGCCTGGTGTCGCGGTGGCGGTGGCGGGCGCTGCAGCTGTACTCGTCGTCATGATATCGATACCGGGCGGAGGTGAAGCGACTACCGTGACGCGGGCTCCGAGCCCGGCTCACTTGGGGATGACGTCATCAAACCTGGACAAGCGGTACGGAACGGTGTGTGCCTTGGAAGGCGCCGCTGGGGCTGTACGTACCTGCTTGTGCATCCGTGCCGGTAAGAACGGAAAGAGCGCGTCGCACTTGCGTCAATCGCTGGCCGACGAGCGCGCCATTGCGCTGGTTCTTGTCGCGGCAGGTCGCCAATGATTTCAGTAACTCGCGCCAGGCCGGCTCAGCCTGGCTGGCAGCTTCGGCGGAAGTGCTGCACAGATGCAGGCGTTCCACGTCCAGTTGCTCCAGCCGGCGCATCAGCATCTGCTTGGCCTCGCCCGAGCGATTGAGCGCTTTGGCATCGGCGCTGGTGAGCGCTTCGCTTTCTTCGTCCAGGACGGCGATCAATTGCGCGATGGTCGCGCTCATTTCGTCCAGGACGGTGCGCAGCGTGGCACCAAGTTCGGCCTGCAGATTCGGGCTCATACCATTACTTCGTGCCGCTGATCTGGTTTTCCATCGAAGTCAGGCGATCGGCAATGGCGTTCGGATCCACCTGGTAGGTGCCGGCTGCCAGCGATTTCCTGATCTGTTCCACGCGCGCGCTATCCACCGGGCTGTCGGTGCTGCTGGCCTGCTGCAGGGCACGGGCCGAGTCGGTCAGCTGCACGCTGTCGCTGGATTGCGACACATTGCTGCTGGCCGGTGCATTGGTCGATGCCTGGCTGGCGCTGCTGTCCGTGTTGTTGGTCGCGAGCGGAAGCTGCGGTAATCCGTTTGACGATATGGTCGTGTTCATGGCTCTAGGAATGCTCTTATTCGATGAACCCTGTAAGGGGTATCGGCGTCCCCCGGGAAAACTTTAAGCCTGCCGATTGCATGAGTATGGCTGGTTCAGCCGGGGTTGGCGCCCCGGCCGTCCCCCTTAAGGCAATGCCTGTACCTGACCGGCGGCGATAACGATGCCGTCGATGATTTTTCCCGAATTTCCGTTGCGGACCCGCAGGTGGGCGCCGGTATCGCCGCCGTCCAGGGCCATGGCGGAGGCGCGCACTTCGATGCCGTCCAGATCCGCGATCAAGGCCACTTCTTCCCCGGCCCGCACGGTCTGGCGCCCATTGAGGTCGCCCGGTTCCAGCACGGCACCGGCAATCAGTGGTCTGGCCAGAGAGTGGCCGGTGAGTTCGTCGAGGCTTGTTATATAGCCGTAGCCCAGCCGGGTCACGTCGCGCTCCTCGGTGTGCACGTCGGCCGGCCCGGGGATGTCGCCGCGGGCCAGCGGGTGGCTGGTGACCAGCACCTGACGGAATACCTGCATCTGCACCGGTACCTGGATGGTCCAGCCGGGTGAGCCGCTGCAACTGACCGCCACAGCGACCCGCGATGGTGTGCCCTGAAGGTTGGGAAGGCGCGTCTGCAAAGCATGTGGACAAGCGGCCAGATGCAACCGTGGATTAAGCGGCGTAGGCATGATCACCACCCGGTTGCCGGCACCGCCGTACTGCGCGCGTGCTGCCTGTTCGGCGGCGGCGCGCAATTGACTGGCGGTGGTGTCGGCGATGGCTGCGTTGGCGGTTGCGGCCATCAGCAGCAGGGTCGTGATCACTAGGGGTTTCATGGGTTGTCGTCGGCAAGCATCGTTGCTAGCTGGCTGTTGATGGCTTCGCGCTCGCTCTCCAGTTTGCCGGACATCTGCGCGGCCTGATCGAACTGTCCGTTGATCAGCAACTCAAGGAATGCGCTGCCGTGTTCCTGCAGCCGCGCCGCTGACTGGCGCAGCGTTTCGCTGGACGGATGCTGGGCGTGCCGCGCGGTCAGCCGGTCAAGGCTGCGTTGCAGCACCTCGGTATCGAACCAGCGGCGGTCCAGCGAGGTGGGTTCCTGCAAGGCCAGATCCATGCTTTGGCGCAGGCCCACCACGGATTCGCGCACGGTGAGGCTGAGGCTGGCGATGTCATTACCGCTTTCGCCTTCCAGCCAGCTCAAGCACAGACGATGAGCCAGCGCTGCGGCGCGGCTGAGCGCTTCGCCGTGGCGGCGGGCTTCATAGGCGCGTCGTTGCAGGGCGCCCAGGGTGGCTTTGATGGTGGTGGCGCGCACTTGCGTGGCGTCCTGGGTCTCGCGCAGCGAACGTAGGTGTCCGCTGGTTTCCTGCAGTACGTCGTTACCTTGCTGCAGCGAGCGCTCGGTTTCATCCACGCCGCTTTGCGCACGCGCCAGCCGTTGCAGGCCGAGCTGCACATTGCCATTCATCTGCAAAGAGAATTCACCGATCGAGCTGGTCACGGTTTCGATTTCCGCCGTGGCCTGCGTGGTTTTCTCCGCCAACTGCTTCACCTCGTCGGCCACCACGGCAAAGCCGCGACCTGCATCACCCGCGCGCGCCGCTTCAATGGCGGCATTCAATGCAACCAGATTGGTCTGGTGCGCGATGTCCTGCACGGTGGTGGTCAGCGAACGGATCTGCGCGACCTGTTCGGTCAGCAGACTCTGATTCTGGTTCATGGCCGAGAGCGCACTGCGCAGCAAGCGCAGCTGGCCATTCAGCTCGGCGACACTGGCAGTGCTCTGCTCGCCTGTCTTGGTAGCCTGCCCGATCCCGCCCTGCGCTTGCTGCAGGATCGTCGACATCCCGGCGCTGTGCTCCGTCAACTGGCCGACGCTGTCGCGGCTCTCGCCAATGGATTGCTCCAGGCCCGATTGCTCGCGATGCAACGCCTGGGCGTGGGTCAGCACCAGACTCTGCTGCTCCAGCGATTGCAGGGCGACCGCGGCGGGCGCACGCGGAGCCAGCCGCGCGAACAACGGCGCGAGCAGCCCGGCTGCCACCGGATGCTTGCGCTTCAACCTCGCCAGTTCCGCTTCATTTCCGGCGAGGGCGGCTTGGGTCAAGGCGGCCAAATGCTGGCTGCGGATCAGACTCATAGGCGAAGCAATTCCATTCAAGGGTTCCCTGACATCGGCGGGAAAAGCTGAAAGTTGAGGAAGCAAGTGATGTGCCATTCCTTAATTTCCTCAAGTCCCGCGGGCATGAGCCGATAAACCGGGGACATCAAGCAGCACAGGAATTCCCATGAGCGGCGCGGCACTGCTGGACAGCGTGGAGAGTCACACCCGGCTGGCCGGACACAACCGCGTGGCCATGCTGCTGTTCCGCCTGGACGGTGCCCAGCTGTTCGGCATCAATGTGTTCAAGGTGCGCGAAGTGCTGCGCAAGCCGCCGCTGGAAAAACTGCCCGGTATGCATGAACTGCTTGCAGGCAGTTTCGACTACCGCGGCAAGACGATTCCGGTCATCGATCTGGCAGTAGCACTGGGTTACCCGCCACTGGCCGGGGTGGATTCGGCGCATCTGGTGGTCACGGAATTCAGTCGTTCCGTGCAAGGTTTTCTGGTCGCGGACTTTCAGCGCATCGTGCACTGCACCGGCGAATCGCTCGAAGCGCCGTCCAGCACCCTGGGCTTCGGCGGAAGGGTGAGCGCCGTCACGCGCATCGACGGTCAGCTGATGGCGGTGGTGGATGTGGAGCACGTGCTGGCCAGCATCGATGGTGCGGCGGCGGAAGTTTCCCATCGCATCCAGCAGCAGGCGGAGCAGCAACAACTTTCGCCGCGCCGCATTCTGGTGGTCGACGATTCCACCGTGGCACGCGTGCGTATCATCAATCTGTTCAAGCAGATGGACATCGAATGCCTGGTGGCGCAAGACGGCCAGGAAGCGCTGGAGCAATTGAACAGCATGGCCGCGGGCAAGGATGAAATGATTACCGTGGTGCTGTCGGATATCGAGATGCCACGGCTGGACGGTTACGCCCTGACCCGCGCCATTCGCGACACGCCCGCGTTGCGTTCGCTGAAGGTGGTGCTGCACAGCTCGCTGAGCGGCGTATTCAATGAGGCGCTGGTGCGTGATGTGGGCGCGGATCGTTTTATTGCGAAGTTTCAGCCGGATTTACTGGCGAAGACGGTGCTGGAGTTGATGGCCGATTGAGCCTGATTCTGCTCCCTCTCCCCTCCGGGGAGAGGGCTGGGGTGAGGGCAATCTCGCATGATGTTTCTGTGCTGCGTGAATGATTGAAAAGCACATTTGATGTAGGTGTGAAGTGCACGGCAAGCCCGGCCCCTCACCCCAACCCTCTCCCCCGAGGGGAGAGGGAGAAGGCGCAGCCGTCAACAAATTGACGATGCACCTGTCATCCACGTGATGTCGGGATTCCGTCCCGACGCGCCGGTATAACGTCGCGCCCGTCGGTCTTGCGCCCATTCAGAGGCCGCAAGTGGCCGCGTTATGCGGTTCCTGGTCGTGTCCGACCCGTGGCATACAACTTGCTCATCACTCTCGCATGCAGTGTTGCTGCGGGGATTTCGTCATGAGCTTTAACCTTCTCGACAACGTATTCGGCTTGAGCAGTAAAGCCCTGGAGCTTTGGCAGAACCGCTCCGAAGTGCTTGCGTCGAATATTGCCAATGCGGATACGCCGAACTATCAGGCGCGCGATATCGACTTCCGGCAGGCGCTGCAGCAGGCCAGCGGCGACTCTTCCGATCTCCAGCTCAGCACGCCGACCGAAGGACAGATCAGCCCGTCCACGCAGTCCGCCGATCAGCTCAAGTATCGCGTGCCGCTGCAGCCGAGCATGGATGGCAACACTGTCGACACGCAAGTGGAGCAGGCATCGTTCGCCAGCAACATGGTGCATTACCAGTCCAGCCTCAGCTTCATCAATAGCACGATCCAGACGCTGCGCCTGGCCATCAATGGTGGAGGGCAAAGCTGATGTCCTTGATGAAAATCTTCGATACCGCCGGTTCCGGCATGGCCGCCGAATCGCTGCGGCTCAATACCGTCGCCAGCAATCTGGCCAATGCCGACAGCCTCAGCAGCAGCGCCGATTCGGCCTACAAGGCCAAAGAATTGTTGTTTGCGCCGACGCAGGAAAGCGATGGCTTGTCCGATTCACAAGATGGCGAAGTCAACAACGGCGTGCGCATGGTTGGCGTTTCCGAAAGCCAGCAGCCGGTGGAAACGCACTATGAGCCGGGCAATCCGATGGCCGACGAGAACGGCTATGTGTACGGCAGCAACGTTAATCCCATCGATGAACTGGTGAACATGATTTCTGCATCGCGTTCGTACCAGAACAACGTCGAAGTCATGAATACCACCAAGCAGCTGATGATCAAGACCATTGATCTTGGCAGCTAATCCGGAGTCCATCCATGTCCGCCGTAGGCAGCAGCACCAGCAGTTCTTCCGTCACCGGTCTTAGCCTGACTGGCAGCACCGTCACCAGCACGCCGACCGGCTCGACGATGACGCAATCCGATTTTCTGCAATTGCTCACTACGCAGTTGCAGGACCAGGATCCCACGCAGCCGATGGACAACTCGCAGATGGCCGCCGAACTGGCGCAGTTTGCGACCTTGTCCACCGACCAGAACATCTACAGCACGCTGCAGACGATGAACAGCAGCATCAGCAGCAATGCGCAGACCTCGCAGGTGCTCAATGCATCCAACCTGGTCGGCAAGCAGGTGCTGGTGCCATCGAGCACGCTCGACTACAGCGGCAGCGCAGTCAATGGCGCCGTGAACGTCACCACGGCTGGCGACACCGTGGTCACCATCAAAGACAGCAACGGCAACACCGTCAACACGCTCGACCTGGGGACCCAGTCGGTGGGATTGGCGCAGTTCAGCTGGAACGGCACGGACAGCAATGGCAATGCGGTTGCCAACGGCACTTACACCATATCGGCCAATAGTGGCGGTAACTCGACGGCGCTGACCACGTACGCGTCCGGTGCGGTGACGGGTGTCGGCTATGGCGGCAGCAGCACGGGCACGTATGTGCAGGTGGCGGGCGTCGGCGGCGTGCCGCTGAGCCAGGTGGCACAGATCAACTGACGTCGGCGGCACTCCCCGACATCGCACTACTGAGGAACAAAGCATGGCTCTCAATCAAGCGCTAAGCGGCATCAATGCGGCCGAGGACCAACTCAACGTCATCTCCAACAACATCGCCAACGCGGGCACGGTCGGCTTCAAGGGCTCGACCGCGCAGTTCGCCGAGGTTTACGCGGTCACGGGGCTCAACCTGAGTTCGGTGACCACGGGCAGCGGCGTCGAGATGACGGGCACCGAGCAGCAGTTCACGCAAGGTGACCTGGAAACCACCAATGGCAGCCTGGATATGGCGATCAGTGGCAACGGCTTCTTCGTCGTCAACAACGGCAGCGGCAACCAGTACACCCGCGATGGTGCATTCACGGAAAACAGCGCTGGCTACGTCGTGGACGCCAGCGGCGGTTACCTGCAGGTGTATCCGCCCAATGCCTCGGGCACCGGCTTCAACACCAGCACGCTCACCAACCTGCAGCTCAATACGGCGCAGAGTGCGGCGACGCCGACCAGCACGATTACCATCAGCTCGAATCTCGACGCTGCTGACACCCTCCCGACCGATACGCCGTTCAGCCCCACCGATACCAACAGCTACAACAACGCATCGACGCTGAATGTCTATGACTCCCAGGGTGGCTCGCACACAGCGACGATCTACTACGTCAAGACGGCCAACAACACCTGGAATGCCAATCTGTATATCGATGGCAACAGCGCCGGCACGGCGACGATGACTTTCAACAGTTCGGGTGCGCTGGTGTCGCCGGCAAACGGTGACCTCAGCTTCACGCCGACGCAGCCTACCAACGGTGCGACATTCCCCTCACCGATGACGGTGAATGTGACCAATACCACGCAGTTCGGCACGGCATACGCGCCGGGCACTATCAACCAGAACGGCTACGAAGCCGGCGTGCTGGAGAACGTGGAAATCGGCACGGATGGCACCGTCACGGCGATCTACTCCAACAACCAGACCACGCAGCTGGGCCAGATCGCGGTGGCCAACTTCTCCAATTTGAACGGCTTGCAGCAGGTGAGCAACAACAATTGGGTGGCCACGCAATCGTCAGGCACGGCGGTGCTCGGCTCTGCGAGCAGCGGCCAGTACGGTGATATCGAACAGGGTCAGTTGGAAACGTCCAACACGTCCGACACGACCGCGCAGCTGGTGAACATGATTCAGGCACAGCAGAACTACGAAGCCAATTCGCAGATGCTGGGCACGGTCAGTTCGCTGGATCAGGCGCTGTTCCAGGCGGTTGATCGCGGCTAATAGGCGCTGACCCATGGATCGTTCCGTCTACATCGCAATGACCGGCGCCACGCAAACCATGCGTGCGCAGGATGCCGTCAGCCACAACCTGGCCAACGCATCCACCGTCGGCTTCAAGGCCGAGCTGAGCGCGTTTCAGAGCGTGCCCGTGCTCGGTCCCGGTGCCAACACGCGCATCAACGCTGTCGCGCAAGGTGTCGGTGCCGACGAAACACAGGGTTCCATCCAGCACACCGGCCGCTCGCTCGATGTTGCAGTGAACGGTCCGGGCTGGGTCGCCGTGCAGGCCGCTGACGGTACTGAGGCCTATACGCGTGCGGGCAATTTGCAGCTCGATGCGGATGGCAATCTCACCGATAGCCGTGGCAATCCGGTGATGGGCACGAGTGGTCCGATCGACATTCCACAAAGCTCGAAGATCTCTGTTGGCACGGACGGCACCATTTCTTCCGTGCCGATGGGGCAGGGACCGGACACCATCGCGGCGGTGGGTCAGATCAAACTGGTCAATCCCGATCCGACGCAAATGAGCGAAGGTTCGGATGGCCTGATGCACATGAACGATGGCAGCACAGCCGATACCGACAGCACCGTGACGATTACCTCGGGCGCGCTGGAAGCCAGCAACGTCAACCCATCTTCAGAGCTGGTGAAGATGATCTCGCTGTCACGCCAGTACGAAATGCAGGTGCGTTCGATCAAGACGTCTGAAGACGATGCGGACGACAGCAGCAAGCTTCTGCAGGCCAGCTAAAGGACGTGACCATGTTTTCACTATGCCGTAAATCTCGCCCCGCTGCTGTCATTCCCGCGAAAGCGGGAACCCATCTTGCTCTTCCTCAAGAGAGTGAAGTGGATTCCCGCTTTCGCGGGAATGACGGCAAGGAACGCACGGCGCCATGGCAAAGATTTATCACTGAATGACCAGAAGCTATTCGGAGTAAAGCGATGTTCTCCTCACTTTGGATTGCCAAAACCGGATTGGATGCGCAGCAGACGGAGATGGATGTCATCTCCAACAATCTTGCCAATGCCAGCACCACCGGCTTCAAGTCTTCGCGCGCCAACTTCCAGGATCTGATGTACCAAAACGAAGGCCAGCCCGGCGGTCAGACCACGGAGCAAACCCAGACACCCAGCGGCATGTTGTTGGGCACCGGTGTGAAAGTGGTTGGCACTGAAAAGCTGTTCACGCAAGGTGCCATCACGCAAACCGGCAATTCGCTGGACGTAGCCGTTCAAGGCAACGGTTTCCTGCAGGTCACCATGCCGGACGGCACCATTGCGTACACGCGCGACGGTTCGCTGCAAGAAGATTCCACCGGTCAGTTGGTGACTTCCGATGGCTATCCGGTCACCCCGGCGATTACCCTGCCGACCAACGTCAACAGCGTCACCATCGGCACCGATGGCACGGTAAGCGTTACCAGCAACGGATCTACCAAGCCCACCACGATCGGTACGATCCAGCTTGCCAACTTTGTGAATCCCGCCGGCCTGGAGTCGATGGGACAGAACCTTTATCTGGAAACCGAATCCAGCGGCACGGCGCAGACCGGACAGCCCGGCGTCAACGGCATGGGCACGCTCTCCCAAGGCTCGCTGGAATCTTCCAACACCAACGTGGTGGAAGAGATGGTCAACATGATCCAGGCGCAACGCACGTACGAGATGAACTCCAAGTCGATCAGCGCTGTGGACGACATGTTGTCGTTCGTGATCCAACATACCTGAGTAGTACTGTCATGCCGAATTCACATCTGTATGCGCGTCTCATTTCTGCTGCATGGCTTGTCGCGATGCTGGCGGGCTGTGCGGGAATGCAGGAGCGGCAAAAGAAGGAAGATGCCGAATGGGCTGCCACGGCGCCGGTCACGCAGCCCGCACCGGTGGCTGCCGATGGCTCGATCTACCACGACATGCAGAACCTGGAGCTATTCAATGATCCACGTGCGCATCGTGTCGGCGACATTCTGACCATCAACCTGGTCGAGGCCATGCAGGCCAGCAAGACCTCGGAAACCACCACCAGCAAGACCGACAAGAACACGCTCAATGCGCCGGAAGTGCTGGGTCATACGCTCAGCGTTAAAGGTGGCAACACGGCGGATTCGAATCTCAATTCGGCCAATAGCTTCGACGGCACGGGCAGCAGCACGCAGAGCAATCAGCTCACCGGCGAGTTCACGGTGACCGTGGCGCAGCGGCTTTCCAACGGCAACATGCTGGTACGCGGCGAGAAGTGGCTGACGATTAACCAGGGTCAGGAGCTGATTCGTCTTTCCGGCATCGTGCGTCCCGAAGATATCGCCCAGGACAATTCTGTCGATTCCACGCGTGTGGCCGATGCGCATATCACCTACACCGGCCGCGGTGTGCTCAACAGTGCCAACCAGCAGGGCTGGCTGGCGAGGTTCTTCAATTCCAAGTGGATGCCTTATTAATGCGCGCCGCTACGCATTTTGCTTTTGCTCGTCATTCCGGCTTTGGCCGGAACGACGGTTTGAAAGTTGAGGTACAACAATGAACATTGCGTGGTTGAAGAAATCATCGGTAACGTGCCTGCTTGCCGCGCTGATTGTCTCGTTGACGCCAGTGCAGACAGCCCACGCCGACAAGATCCGCGACCTGGTGCAGGTCGCCGGCGTGCGCAGCAACCAACTTGTCGGTTACGGCTTGGTCGTTGGCCTGGATGGCACCGGCGACCAAACCACCCAGGCGCCATTCACCACACAAAGTCTGGAGAACATGCTCAAGCAATTCGGTGTGTCGATTCCCACGAACACCGGCACGCAGCCACAGCTGAAAGATGTGGCCGCCGTCACCATTACCGCCGAACTCCCTCCCTTTGCCAAGCCCGGCCAAGCCATCGACGTCACGGTGGCATCGATCGGTAACGCCAAGAGCATTCGCGGTGGCGAATTGTTGATGACGCCTCTGCGCGGCGCGGATGGCAATGTCTACGCCGTCGCGCAGGGTAGTGTGGTCGTTGGCGGTGTCAGCGCGTCAGGCCGCAGTGGCTCCAGCGTGCAGATCAATATCTCCGCCAGCGGACGTATTCCCAATGGCGCTTCGGTCGAGCGCGTGGTGCCCAATTCGTTTGGTAGCGCGGGTGATCTGGTGCTGGACTTGAACACGGCCGATTACGTCACGGCGGGCCGCATTTCCGATGCCATCAATCGTCTTTATGGTGCGGGCACAGCACGCCCACTCGACGGCGGTTCCGTTTCGGTACGCGGCCCGGTCGATCCCAGTCAGAAAGTGGCTTGGCTGGGTGCGATCGAGTCGCTTGACGTGGAGCCTGGCGATGCGCCAGCGCGCGTGATCGTCAATTCGCGTACCGGCACCGTGGTCATCGGTTCGGATGTGCGCGTGAGCGCCGCGGCCGTTGCACATGGTTCGATCCAGGTCACCATCAGCGAACAACCGCAGGTCAGCCAGCCCGGGCCTTTCAGCAACGGCCAGACCACGGTGGTGCCGAACAGCCAGATTTCGATCAATCAGCAGGGCGGTCACATGTTCAAGTTCGGTCCCGGCGTAAGCCTGGATTCGATCGTGCGTGCGGTGAATCAGGTCGGTGCGACACCGACGGATCTGATTTCGATTCTTGAGGCGCTGAAGCAAGCCGGCGCCTTGCATGCCGATCTTGTGGTGATCTGACATGGCCGATATCGGTAACGCCGCAGCGCAGAGCCTGAGCACCTGGACCGATCTGTCCGGGTTCAGCGCCTTGCGCCATCAGGCCGAAACCGATCAGAGCGCCACGCTGCCGGCGGTAGCAAAGCAGTTTGAATCGATGTTCACGCAGATGCTACTGAAGTCGATGCGTGACGCCAGCTTCGGCGATCCCTTGTTCGAGAGCCAAGCCACCGACGAATGGCAGGATATGTACGACCAGCAGCTCTCGTTGAACCTGTCGCAGCACGGTAAAGGTCTGGGTATCGCCGACATGCTGGTCCGTCAGCTCGGCGGACATAACAGCGGCGAGCATGGTGACAAGCAAGCCGGTGCCGTCAATGGCGCCGGACTCGTCGATACGTGGAAACAGCGCCTCTATGAAGTCGAGGACGCAACACGCTCGGCAGGGCGCGCGGCGATGTCCTGGCTGCCGGCTGATGCCGAAGCCTTCGTGCGTGAGTTGGCGCCGCAAGCCAGCATCGTGGCCAAGGAGCTGGGTTTGTCGCTGCGTACCGTGCTGGCGCAAGCTGCATTGGAAACACAGTGGGGCAAACACATGCCCACGCAAACGAACGGCAGCAGCAGCTTCAACTTGTTTGGCATCAAGGCCGGCTCAAGTTGGGGTGGGCCGCGTGTGACCGTGCCCACGGTGGAATACGAAGACGGCATTGCCGTGCGCAAGCAGGCACAGTTTCGAGCCTACCGATCCACCGCCGACTCGCTGGCGGACTATGCCGACCTGATCGGCAAGGATCCCCGTTACGCCGAGGCCCGTGGCCGCGGCGACGACGTGCTCGGCTATGCCCGGGCATTGATCGAGGGTGGTTACGCCACTGACCCGGAGTACGCGGGCAAAGTGGCGGCGATTGCCAACAGCGCCATGATGCGCGACGCGCTGGATGCGCTTAAGAAAACCACCTCCCTGCCGACACCGTGAGCGTACCCATGACGATCGCGTGCACCCGGCCTCGCCATTAAGGATTGCTCCATGTCCAGTATGCTCAACATCGGCATATCCGGGCTCACTGCGGCCCAGGTCGCGCTGAGCACGGTCAGCAACAACATCGCCAATGCCAGTACCAGCGGTTACAGCGAGGAAAGCGTCCAACAGGTCGAAACCCTCGGGCAAAGCAATAGTCAGTACACGCTGGGCGGCGGTGTCGATGTGGTTGCCGTGCAGCGCGCTTACAGCCAGTACCTGACCAGCGCATTGTGGAGCAGCAACACCAGCTTGCAGGGCGCGACCACCTCGAGCAATCTGACCAGCACACTCAACAGTCTGTTGAGTGGCAGCGGCAATCTGCAGACCGCACTGGACAATCTCTACAGCGGTTTCAGCAACGTCGCCAATTCGCCGTCCTCCTCGTCGGTGCGACAGGCAACGCTGGGTGACGCTTCCTCGGTGACCAGCGTCTACAACACGCTCGGGCAACAGCTCAGCCAGCAATCCACCGAGGTCAACGAGCAGATTGGCGATTCGGTCACCAGCATCAACAACCTGACCACGCAGATCGCTGCGCTCAATCAGCAGATCATGGGGGCCGGCGCGAATGGGAATCCCAACAGCCTGCTCGACCAGCGCGACCAGTTGGTGCAGGAATTGGCGGGATACACCGGCATTTCGACATCGACCAACAACGGCTCGGTCAGCATCTACACCTCTTCGGGCGATACCCTGGTCAGCGGCACCTCATCGTATGCCCTGTCCTCGGGTGCCAACCAATACGATCCAAGCAGCACCGACGTCCTCGACAGCGCAGGCAATGACATCACATCGCAGCTGAGCGGAGGCACCCTGGGTGCCTTGATCAATTATCGCAACACCGTACTGGAGCCCGCGCAGAACGCCTTGGGCCAGTCGGCGATCGCGCTGGCTTCCAGCGTGAATGGACAGCAGGCCGATGGCCTGAATCTCAATGGCCAGCAAGGCCAGGCGATCTTCAGTGTCGGCTCGCCGACCGTGCTGCCCTCCAGCAAGAATGCGGGCAGTGCGAGCGTCAGCGCCTCGATCAGCGATGTTTCGCAGCTCACGACGTCCGATTACATTCTTTCGTATACAGGTGCCGGCACGGGGACCAACGGCTGGAGCCTGAGCACCACTGGCGGACAAAGCGTAGCGCTCACGGCGAATTCCAACGGCACTTTGTCGGCGGATGGCTTGACCTTCAGCGTATCGGGCACCGCGCAGACCGGTGACAGTTACGAGATCGAACCTACGCGCAATGCGGCCACGTCGCTGTCGGTGAGCATGACTGATCCCAGTGGTATTGCCGCGGCGGCGGCGTTGACTGCCACGGCGTCCACCTCCAATACGGGTACGGCGACGGTAGGTTCTGTAAGCGTCGCCAACTCGAGCAATGCGAACTTGCTGTCCGGCGCGACCATCACGTTTGGCGCCGGAAGCAGTTACACGATTACCGATGGCGCTGGTAACACCACCACCGGTACGTACACCGCTGGCCAGCCAATCACGGCCGATGGCTGGAGTCTCAGCCTCAGCGGCACGCCGGCGAGTGGCGACAGTTTCACGGTAGCCGCCAACACCAACGGCTTGGACGACGACACCAATGCCCTGGCGCTGGCTGGATTGGCCAATGTCGGCGTGTTGAATGGCGGCCAGACTTCCGTGGTGAACAGTTACGCCAATCTCACGACGCAAATCGGCGACGCGGGCAGCCAGGCCAGCTCCAACCTGACGACGCAAACCAGTCTGTATAGCGAAGCGGAAAGCAACCAGCAGAGCCTCGCAGGCGTGAATCTCAACCAGGAAGCGGCAAGTCTGGTGCAGTACCAACAGGCTTATCAGGCGTCGGCGCAAGTGATTTCGACCGCCCAGCAATTGTTCAGCAGCCTGATCACCGCGATTGAGGAAGGCTAATTATGTTGCGCATTTCTACCGCCTGGATGTATCAGCAATCGGTCAACACCATGCTCAATCAGCAGGATGCGTTGGACGAGAGCGAAAACCAGGTCAGTACGGGCAACGCCATCAACGTGGCGTCGGACAATCCGACGGGTGCTGCGCAAATCGTCGGGCTCAATCACATCCTGGCCCAAAACACGCAATACGCCAGCAATATGACCGCCGCCAATACGCGGCTGTCCACGGAATCGAGCACGCTCAGTTCGGTCAGCAATCTGCTCAACAGCATCAACGACGTTGGGCTGAGCGCCATGAATGGCGCCATGTCCAGCAGCGATCTGAACAACATGGCCACCGAGCTCGAGCAATACCGCGATCAGCTGGTACAGCTTGCCAACACCACCGACGCCAATGGGCAAGCCTTGTTCTCCGGCACCAGCACCACGACCACGCCGTTCGTCACGAACAGCACCACTGGCGCGATCACTTACACCGGTAACGATCAGCAGTCGTACTCGTCGATCGGTACGGGTTTGCAGATTGCCAATGGCGATCCCGGCAGCTCGGTCTTCATGAACATTCCGGCCGGTAACGGTTCCTTTGTGACCGCTGCCGGCGCCAGCAACACGGGCACTCTGGTAGTAGGCGCCACCAGTGTGACCGACACCAGTGCATTCCAAGCTGCCACGGCGTCGGGGCCGATCAACGACACGATTACCTTTGGCGCGAATGGCACCTACGCGGTCACCGATGCCGCGGGTAATCCGGTCGATGACAGCAGTGGCAATCCGATCACCGGCACTTACACCGCGGGCGGCGCCATCAGCTTCGATGGCATGTCCATCACCATGAGCGGCACGCCGGCTTCAGGCGATACGGTCAACGTCCAATCCGATACGGCGTCGAACACGCAGAGCGTTTTCACGACGATCAATAACATGATCACCGCGTTGCAGAGTGGTGAGAGCAGCACGGCGCTCAACAATACGCTCAATGGTCAGCTGCAATCCCTGAACCAGGCGATGAGCAGCGTCTCCAACACGGAGGTGGCTGTTGGCAGCCGTATATCGACTCTGCAACAGCAGCAAAGCAACTACTCGGATCTCAGCGTGACGTACCAGAGTGCGTTGTCGGACGTGCAAAACGTGGACATGGCGACAGCCATCAGCAATCTGTCCTTGCAATCGACAGCCCTGCAGGCTTCGCAGCAAGTATTCGCCAAGATCCAGGGCACAAGCCTGTTCGATTATCTGCAAGGCTGATCGGTCCGTTCATACATTTGCGAGAGAAAGCTATGTTGCGTCAAATCGTCAAAGACTATGAGCTGATCGATCCCATCATCAACTCAACCCTGCAGCCCGGCGGCGAATCGGCTTCGCCCAAGGAGCTGATCTTCCACATCATGAAAGACAATGCGGCGCCGATCGAAGTACTCGATATCGGCTTCGGCAAAGGCCATCTGGGCGAAATGATCAAAGGCAGTCCGCAAACTGCTCATTGGTCGGTGGATGGTGTGGATGGCTTCGAGGGAAGTTGCAATCATCCGGCCCTGTTCCAGCGGAAGGTCTATCGCCATATATGGCATGGCTTGGCGCAGTCGGTGCCTTCGGACCGCTTCGCCAAGTACGACATCATCTGCCTGCTGGATGTGATCGAGCACATGACGGCGGAGACAGCCAAGTGGTTGCTGCGCACCTTGCTCTCGAGCATGGGCGAAAACTCGCTGCTGTTCGTCAGCACGCCGCTGTGGTTCTATCCGCAGCACAGCCAGCAGAGTGGTGACTTGGAAGAGCATCTGATTGGCGTGCCAGCCAGTTCGATGATGGCGTTGCTACCCCTGATGTATGCCATGAATCATCCGCTGATCGGTGGTTTTGTGCTTGGCAAGCGCAGTCTCGATTTCATTGAATTCTTCCATCCGACGACAGACAAAACCTTCTCCTACGAGAAGGGCATGTACGTCGCCAACGCCATCAATTTTCAGTGCGTGCCGGGGAAGTTCTTCAAGCTCTCATAGCGCCAAGCTGTGCGTGAAAAGCGATTGAGGCCAGCTGTGTACTTCTCTTTTGGCCCCTGCTTACCTTTTCACGTACTGCCTTACATGGAGTTACCCAGGATCAATCCGCTGGTCGATCCAATCTCGACTGCCACCTCCCGTGCCAAGGTCGCAGCGATCTTGGCGTCCAGGACACCCGCTTTTTCATCGGCCAATAACTTGTCGAGGGATAACCGGTCCAGCATGGCCAGCGTGTGGCGCAGGCCGTGCGAAGCGCACAGAGCGGGCGCAAAGCCCTGACCGTAGATGATCCGAAAAATCCGGATCGGCACGTCTCCGTGTTTGTCCTCGATTTCACGCCCCTTGAAGCCCTGACGCAGGCATGCGTGTGAAGTGGCTCTCTTGCCCATGACATCCCCCTGATTTTCACGGCTCAATCAGTGTGCCGCATCTACTCCCATACATAAGCCGTGCCAGAAGGCCCTTCGAATCAGCCACTTGGTGACATTTTGCCGATTGTCACGATGCAAATGGAAAACCGGCCGCCGCTATCGTCCAGGGATTTATGCTGGAAAATGCTTGGCGGCCCGTAGGCGCGATCGCGAAAGAATGTCTACTTAAGGGATGGCTGCGACAGATGAGGCGTTCGAGGCCTTTCTGAATCAGGCCAATGAGCCGTAGGAGGAAAAACAGGCCTTTTTAGGTCAACCTTGTGCACTTGGTGACCTGGCCGGCATCGCGCAGATGCGGATGCCGGCCATGGATGCCATGACGGTTTGGATGCAACCGTTCTCAGTGATTGAAGTAATGCGGCTGGTCGAGGTCGTGAATCAGACCGGGCTGCTTCGGGTCCCAACCAAGCTGATCCCGCGTCCACTGACTCGATGCGGGGTTGTCGAGTGCGGCGAAATGGGCGAACCAGCCGAAGTGTTCGGCTGCTTCATCGGGCGTTTTGCTGACAACAGGAGTGTTCAGGTAACGGCCGATCAGTGCGGCGATATCCCGGAACGGCACACCCGAATCGGCAACAGCATGATAGCTCGCTCCGGCCTTTCCTTTTTCCAACGCAAGCCGGAAAAGATGTGCGGCATCGAGGCGGTGTACGGCAGGCCAGCGATTGAGCCCATCTCCCACATAGGCGGAAACGGCTTTTTCACGTGCGAAATCGATAAGACGGGGCACAAAGGCGTGATCACCCGCGCCGTGCACCGATGGCGGAAGGCGCACGACGGATACGTGGATGCCGCGCTCGGCCTGCACCTTTGCCTCTTCTTCCGAGGCGACGCGAGGAATCGGGCTGGATGCAGCCATGTGTTCTTCGGCAAGACGAGGTGCAGCGACCAGCCCCGTGCCAGAGGTGACGATCAATGGACGCTCGGAGCCGGCGAGTGCGGAGCCGAGCGTGGCGATCGCTTGGCGATCAATTTCACAATTGGCGGCGAACTGGGTGAAGTCGTGGATGAAGGCCGTGTGGATCACGCCGTCCGCCGCCGCGGCGCCACGGCGTAAACTCTCAGGATCTTCCAGCGAACCGCGATGTACTTCGGCGCCAGCCGCGGCAAGCGATGCAGCATTGGCGTCCGAACGGGCAAGACCAAGCACCTTATGCCCAGCCGCTATCAATTCATTAACAACGGCGGAGCCAACGAAACCAGTGGCGCCGGTAACAAAGACACGCATGTTAGAGTTCCTCAGTGGATCCATAGACCAGTACGGATGATCGATTGAGGCATGCACGTCAAAAAGCCGAAACGTTATACCGGTATCGCGACTAACAGGCTGAAAGTAACAGGCTGACCATGTCCACCACAGAAGAAAACCTCCTTGGTGCGTTCCTGAAGGATCGCCGCGCCAAGCTCAATCCCACCACTTTCGGCTTTACCGCCACGCGCCGGCGCACACCCGGTTTGCGCCGTGAAGAAGTGGCGCAGCGCGCCAATGTCAGCGCCACTTGGTACACGTGGCTGGAACAAGGGCGTGGTGGTTCGCCATCCAGCGAAGTGCTGGAACGCCTCGCGCGCGCGTTGGCGCTTACGTCGGTAGAGCGTGAACATCTCTTCGTGCTGGCGCAACATCGTCCGCCGCAGCTGCGTTACGAGGTGACGGAAACCGTAACGCCGCAGCTTCAACGCGTGCTGGACGCCCTGACATTCAGTCCGGCCATCGTGAAAAATGCGACGTGGGACATTGTTGCGTGGAATCGCGCAGCGACAGCCGTGCTGACTGACTATGCCGCAATCCCACCTGAGCAACGCAATGTGCTTCGCCTCATGTTCCAGCGTCGTTCCCTTCGCGCAGCGCAGGCCGATTGGGAAGGTGTCGCCCGATTTGTCGTAGCGGTATTCCGCGCAGACACGGCGCGTCTGGGGGTTACCGAACGCGTCAAGTCGCTGGTGGAAGAGCTTTGCCAGACCAGCCGGGAATTCGAAGCCATGTGGCGCGACAACGATGTGCGCGCCTATGGCGAAGGCAAAAAATTCCTGCATCACAAAACACTCGGTCGCATAGCGTTGGAGTTTTCGGCCTTTGCCGTTGATCGCCGGCCCGACCTCGGCATGGTGGTCTACAACCCCGCCACGCCGGATGATGCGGAACGTATAGCCACGCTGATCCAATCGCAAGCGGCACAGCGTTAAGTGGTAATATTGCAAGTACGTCGATACGCTTTACACGCCAGAGGCGGAGAATAAATCAGAAGTTCTTCAGTAAATGTTGCCGTATGTGATCACGCTCGATCGAGCGAGTAATGCTGGTAACCTCGTCGGCAGGATGATCCTCGGTGCATGTCGGGATTGGTCCATCATTTGAAGTCACCGTGCATTTTTTTTTGACAGTAACGGAATAATCTAAACAATAATATATAAATTATAATAGTAGAAATTAAGCTTATGGTCACGCCAACCACCATGTCAAAAAGATCAATATCATGAAATCCTAGGGCATGGGAAACGATGAGTGAGTAATGTTGATTCCATGATTGTATAAAGAGTAGAGGTGTGCAGATGTATCTTGTAGACAACAAAAATAGGCAAAAGAAAAGAAGCGCCTTAGAGAGGCTGCGGACAAGAGGTGCCATATGTAATTACCTCAATCCAGCCGTATGCTTTCAATCCAGAATTGCCGGCATAAATGACATTGGTGTGCAGTAGCGCTCTGCGAACAGTCTGAAAATCAGAATAGCTTGATAGCGTAATGCATCCCAGCGAATGTCCGCCGCCGCCAATTGGATGGAGCCGAAAATTGCCGCGCCTAACACCATTTACCCACGTATAGTCGTCAATCATGCCATCGTCTCGATATAAGGCAAACCATTCCGAGTGGTGGGATGGGACTCCTCTAGCGCTGTTCCAAGTATCTTTAGCCCAAGCTAGTGCTTTGGACTTGGCGCCGCCAGCAGGGCGATCCACGATCCAGTACCGGCCTGCAGGGATTGGTCCATTATCTGGAACGGCTGTACATCCGCCCCGATTACGATAAATGCCATCTCCTGAGAAAGCGGGAAAAGATCCGATTCCAAACATAGATAACATCGCGAGAGGCTTGTTGTCGACAATAAATTTTCCCTGCAATGCCACTGGATATCTTTCCCTTTAATTACCGTTCGTTCCATGCGTCGGTGAACTTGATGTTCCCATCTGCGTAATGCCACGTGATGCGCTCGTACATCAGCGAAATCGATTCAACATGGTTGGTTTCGGCCATCCCGGCGATTTTGATATTGGGCATGCCGGGGTTGATGCCGGTGACTTTTATGTTTTCGAGAAGCATCGTGAAATACACTTCTTCCCTACCCGCATTGTTAATTCTGTACCACCGCAGTTCCGCCGATTTTAGCGTCTGACCTTTCGCCACTGCCCTGTAAAGGTAGGGCGAGGACGCATCAAATTCTTTCTCTAGGTTCATTGGTGAGTGCAAGCGCGTACCGGTAATTTTCCCGTCACTACCATTCACGGGAAGATTCAACCCGTGGCTAAAGCCAATCACCTCAATGCTGCCCACCCGCCCCACGACCGTCGAAGATCCCTTGATGTCTGCGCCGCCATCATCTTTCAGCCAAAGGTATGCAGGAATTGCCATTATTTTTCTCTCCCGTGAGGTGCATTCTTTCGGGTACGGCAAAGATGACGGTTATCCCGTCTGATGAGTATCAGGTATATCCGGTCGTGATCTAGGCGAAGGCCGCCCCGTGCCTCCACTTTTGTCTTGTGCCAGTGGCGCGACTTACACATGGCTTACCAGTTGCACCCATCAAAAAGCGGAACTTCGTTACTGCAATGCAGGGCGAGGTAACCCATCATCTGTCAGTGGCGTGTAATCGTAAACATCCCGCGCTGTGCAGTCCTTGCGCGGCGGGTATTCCATAAACAAGATGCGCCGCTTGTGTTGTGCACTTCTGTTTGGATAGTCGTTCCACAGTTATGCTTAAAGCGAAGTTGGCCACTCAGCGCCGTCTCCTGGGATTAAAGGGAGAAAATCGTCGTCATCAATCCAGCTTCTGCCAGATCACTTCACCGTGCGCCCTTTCGGCAGCATCGCTACAGGGCTTGGCAACCGTGTACGTGAACTGGTTGCCGTTGATGTTGCCGTAATGCGCATTGCTGTCCAACGACGCAGTGCGATATTCCTCCGGCGTGCCTTTCGACTTGCAAAAATCCAAACGCTTGCGCAGCAGGGCCAAAGCCGCTGCGTACCGACGTCAAGTTCGCTGCACAGGGTTACCAGCCCGATCACAGCAGCCAAAAATCGAGTCTATCGGGGACGGTGGCCGGTCACTTTCGAGAAGGTGGCCAGAAATGATCTTGTGTGTCTTCGACCTTCATGATCTTCCATGTATCGCCGTGCTTTCGCAGGAAGATGACCAAATTCGATTTGGTTCCAGCGATGCCGAAGGTGGCGAGGATCACAGCCACATCGTCAAGCATTACGGCTGGGCGGATCACCGTGTGACTATTCCAATCCGGCGGATCAACATCTTGCACCTTCATGAAATAGTCCGAATCACCTGGCAACTTGTCGTGCTTAGCATCGTCGCGTAATGCATCGACAGTTGTTTTCTCGACGTAGATGTAAATGTGATCGTCGAACAATACATCTTTAAGCTGGTCTACCTGTTTGATATACCACGGATAAAACGCCTTCACATCAGCTTCGGGTGTGGCGTAATCCTGAGCTGCTGCAGCCGACGGGTGCAACGTGCAAATCAGCAACAGCACCAGGCCTATCGAAGATAGTTTCTTTAACATACGATCCCTCAATCGTGACGATAAATCTTGTACGCCGGGCGTGCACTTCTGTATTCCGGACCAGGATAGAAACCTTCGGGACCGATTTTCTGCTTAAAGTCGGACACCCATTGTGTCCCATCGAAAATAGCCATGTGTCCGTCATCATGACCAGCGACGGGCTGAATTACGGCGACATCCCCTTTTTGAAATGCGCTGGTGTTTACTTCATAAAATCCAGCCGCTAAGAGGCTTGGACCATAGTCCTTCGCGCTTCCCGTAGTACTAAGTTGAATGCCTCCCCACTCAATAGCCCTACGCGCATAGGCAGCACACCGCCTTCTGCTGCCGGTTTCAGCATGGCTATCTGCGTAATTGGCTGCGCCGACTTTGTCATAAGGCATTGCTTTCGCTCTTGATCCAGGCGGATTTTCGAGCCTATTTCAATCACGCGGGCGAATACTGTCAGAATAATCGGGCCTGACAGTCGCCGTATAAGGCAGGACACTCGTAAGAGCAGGCTTACAAGGTGCGAGTCCTGACTCAGATGAAGGATGAAGAGCCGCCCATGGATGCCTACTGGTCAGGCGGGCATTCCTGTGCTGGATTGCACCAAGACGCGACGAACCTGGCGTCGGTGCTTAGTGGCTTTGGTTTTTGGTAAGTAGCTCGTTGGCATTTAGTACCCAAACGCCGTCAAAGCAGGATCGGTCAGAAGGAGCCCGTCCATGCGTCACTGGCTGTACATGGCATGCGCCATCATCACGGAAGTCATCGGCACGCTGGCCATGAAATACGGCCACAGCCACAACGCCCATCTGCTGGGACTGGGCGTGATGTATGTGATGCTGGTGCTTTCCTACACCACGCTGGCCTTGGCGATAGCACGCATTCCATTGGCCGTGGCCTACGGCGCGTGGGAAAGCCTCGGGTTGGTGCTCATCACGCTATGCAGCGCATGGCTGTTTGCGGAAACGCTAGGCGTGCTGAAAATCGTGGCGATCACCGTGATCATCGCCGGCATTGTGTTGTTGGAACACGGCACCGAGGAAAAGCCGCATGCCAAGGGCGCGGGAGGCAGTCATGCTGCCTGACTTCGCGCCTATCCATTTGCTGTATCTGGCCATCGCTATCGCGCTGGAAATCGCCGCCAACGTGCTGATGAAATGTTCCGAAGGCTTTAGGCGGAAGCTGCCCGCCGTCACCGCCATCCTGTGCGCGCTGGCTGCGTTTACGGCGTTGAGCTACGCGATCAAGGGCATTCAGCTTTCGGTGGCTTACGGCATTTGGGGTGGCGTGGGGTTGATCGCCACGGCTATCTTCGGCATCACCTTGTTCGGCGAACGCCTGCGGCCGACGGGCTGGCTGGGGCTGTTCCTGATCATGGCCGGCGTGGTGCTGTTGAAGTTCAGTTGAGGCGGAATGTCGTACTTCCTTACGACTTCTTCATCGTCGGATGGGCGGGCAAGGGCGGATAGATGGCCAGGCCGGATGGCGCCTTTTCACAAATACAACACACTTCACGATTTGCCATGAATCTTGACGGCGCCTTGAGTACAATTTGACGCGGCTAAATCATTGATGCGCTTAGGATCGTGGCACCACGACGGGGATCGGACGAAGCGGTCCGACTCACGCCGAATTCACACCCGGAATTGTTCCATAATCCATCGCATAACAAGGCTCATTTGGTAACCACGCGGCGGGCACACACAAGCTGTTCGATAAGGGGCGCGAGCATGGCAAAGGTATCGTGGAAAAGCGAATGGCTAGCGCAGATCGGCGTTGCTGTCGGATATGCGTTGCTATATGTCGCTATTCACCCGCTCTCGACATCGCATTGGCCGATTCATGCTGGCGTGCGCCTCGCTTGCTTGCTGCTGCTGCCTTATCGCTTTTGGCCGGCATTGCTTATCGGCGAAGCTGTGCCAAATTTTTACGAGGTTTACCCGTGCTTGGATTCTCTAGGCCGGACGTGGGTGATTGTTAAATCCATCCCACCTTTACTTCCAATCATGCCTATCGTGTGGTGGTGCAGGGAGAGAATGCCGCCTTTCCCGGCCAAACATTTCGTGGATATCAAGGCATTGCTTGTTTGTGTCTTGCTGTGTTCCGTTGGGGGGATGATATACAGCACGACTGCATACGCTGTAGCCATTCCGACTCATGCTCGGTCCGTCAGTAGCGTTCCCATCGCGTCGATCTGCTTCCTGCTTGGACCCTATTTGGCCATATTAACCGTAGTGCCATGGGCGGTAATGGCGAAGCTTGACTATCGTACGGGACATTTTAAAGAACAAGTGCGGCAGATAGTGTCGAGCAGGTTATTCCTCGATACGGTCGCTTTGTTGATTCCTTCCATTCTTATCCTTGCGTGGTTGAAGCATGTCGTAAAGGAGCCGCTCGACGAGATCGCCTCGCTCACCATGTTCATTCCCATGGCATGGCTAACGCTTAGGCATGGTTGGCGTGCGGCAGCGGTAAGCGGAACTATTGCGATCACGTGTATCTGCCTGCCGATTCCCCTAGAGGACAGCCTTGATCCCAAATCCTATGCGACGATGGCTTTTTTGGTCATTGGCGTCACCAGCTTGTTTGTGTTGGGCGCCCGAATCAGTGCTCAGCTGATGCAAGAGGAAAAAGAGCGGCAGAGCGCGCTGAATGTGCAGCGTTTTGCAAGGCAAACGATGCAGGTCGGTGAACAGCGCATGCGGCAGACATCGCAAGCGCTGGAGTATCTGGCAGGTACGCTCCATGTGACCAATAGTCGTCTGCTTGAGCAGATGCGCCGCATTGTGCCGAATATTGAAAGTCATGCGTTCTACAAACAGGTGATGGCGGCGCAAACACAGGTTTATCAGCTTGCGGAAAGCATGCATCCGGTGGCGTGGCGCGAGCGCGGATTGCCAGCGGCGCTTAATGACACGGTGGCGCGCGCGCTTGATGAGGCTGGCGTTGCCTATCGCTGCGAAATAACCGGGCGCGGTTTTACGCGCTTGGAGCCATCCGTGCTCACCGCGACCTATCGGGTGGTGTGCGAAGCCATTGTGTACGTTACATCGCGCCTAGCCTGCAACAGGGTCAGGTTGGTACTTCGTGGCGGTGAAACCCATGGCAAGCGCTGGGTCGTGTTTCGCGTGGAAGGCGTGCTTGATGATACGGGTGTTGCCAATGCTGTGTATTTCTCGGACGAACGACAGCGCCTTGCGACAAAGCTGGGTGCAAGCGCGCTGGAATTGCCGGAGATGCGCGACCACGTGAGCATCTTCGATGGTGTGCTCCACATGCGTACGCCCAAAGGTAAGCTACAGCTCACTGCTTTGTTGCACGATGTGCCGCAAGAGGCGCAGAGGCCGGCGACCGCCCCCGCTCCCCTGCGCCTATGGGTTAAGTAGCTTCAATAATTACGCACCGCCACCGCCGCTGCACAGATCCGGACAGGCTTGCATTTGCGCGCTGACTGCGTTGAATTGCGTGGTTCCGTTGCTTTGCGGCGTCGCAGTCACTGTCGTGGTGCCATCGTTATAGATCGTCTGTGTCGCTGAACTGGACGACGAAGTCGCTGAGGTCGTCACGTTCTGCGAGTCGACACCCACCGGAAGCACCGACGTCGAGCCATTGGCCACGCCCACCGCTGCGTGTACGGTGCCATTCAAATCATTGACCTGGACGTACTTCACACCGTTGAGGACGAACACGTAGACGTGCCAGTTCGGGCTGCTGCTGAGGTCGGCGGCGTTTGGCCAGGCTTGTCCCAGGCCGGTGGCAGGCGTAGCGGTCTGGGCATAGCCGGTGGAGGCTACGCAGAGGGCAATCAGGCCGGCCAATGCGGTTTTGTGGATGAGTTGTGCTTTCGTACGCATGGGGTTTCCCCTAGAAATGGTAGTGGCCTACCGGAAGGAGAAATGTAACAGGGGAGATGTGCGTAAAAGAGCGGCTTTTTTCGCAGGCGCGCAGATGTTCAGCGTGCCGATAGCAGCGGCCCGTTTTCACGTTTCGTTGACGTGGATGGAGGGACGAAACGACGCCCCTATTTTCGTATCCGAACTAGCGAGTTCAAACGCTCAGTTCGGCAGCCATGTGTTGCGCCAACTCAACAGCTTGTCTTCGGTAAGCATCCAGTCCCGCTGTACGGTGTCGCGCAATGCGTCGCCCATCTTCGCGGTGGCGTCCAGGTCATCCAGGTGCATGCGGATCGCTGAGGTCCATTCCTTGTAGCGGTTCTTGACACGTGTGACCGGGAGATCGCCCTGGTAGCAAATGATGTCGGTACATACCACCGGGAAGCCGCAGGCACCGTATTCGAGCAGGCGAAGGTTGCTCTTACATTCGTTGAAGGTGTTGTCTTCCAGCGGGGCGAGTGCGAGGTCCAGGTTCAGCGAAGCCAGCTTGTGCGGGTATTCCTCGATCGGTACGCCGTTGTGGAATTCGTGGATATACGGGCGCAGCTTTTCCGGGCACATGCCGAAGAACACCCATTCCACTTCGTCAGAGAGGTCGCGCACCACATCGGCAATCAATTCGAGATCCCCGCGATGGCTGGAGCCGCCGCCCCAACCTACGCGTGGCTTGCGTCCGACGCGCCGTTGGCTTTGCGGCAGGTCGCCCCACCAATTCACAGGCAGGCGATTGAGCACCACGCGGATATCGGTATGGAAGCCCTGGAACTGTTCGGCCAAGGCCTCCGTCGACACCACGAAGCGGTCTACGGTGGACAGTGAGCGGCGCAGGGATTTGACGATGTCCTTGGGCATCAGGCCGTGGAAATGGCTCTTGATCGGAATCTGCTGGATCAGATCGTCCAGTTCGAACACCTTGAAGGCTTGTGAGAAGTCGCGATAGCTCTCAAGCAGTTTGACCTGCGCGTCGGTCACCTGGCGTTGCAGCACCAGCGAGGTGGGCTGGAAACGTTCCATCGCCACCGGCGACAGGTGAGCACCGGCGATCACGCCTTCGGCCAGGCCGCTGCGCTTCATGGAAGAGAACGGCTGCATGATGCGGTAATGGCCGCAGCCGTGCGAATCGGCGGCGACGCAAAACAGACGCGGCAGCAGTGGCTGGCTGAAGGGCTGCCAGCCCTTTGCACGGTGTGGATCCAGTTCAAAGCCGATGCCATCGATACTGAGGTTGGTGCTGTAAGCGGGGTCGCGCGCGAGCTGGCGCAACCATTTGCGGTACATCGCGCTTTGTTCGCCCAGGAAGCGCTTCTGCTTGGCTTCCTGAGCGGTCTGGTCAACCTTGGTCTGGCTGACGCTACCGACGTGCATCAGGCGCGCGTAGGGTGTCCACACGGTCAGATAGCCGGCCTTGTTCACCTTCAGGCATAGGTCGACATCGTTATAGGACACCTTGAAGTCCTGCTCGTCGAGACCGCCTACTTGCTCATAGACCGACTTGCGGATCATCAGGCAGGCCGCTGTGACTGCCGTGTAATTCTGGTCGACACGCAAGCGGTGCATATAGCCATCCGCTTCCATCGGCTGTCCGATGAAGGGGTGATCAGCGGGACCACGCAGACCCAAGACCACGCCGCCATGCTGGATGCGTCCGTCCGGATAGTGCAGCTTGGCACCGACGATGCCTACTTCCGGACGTTGCGCATGGTTGAGCAGCGCTTCGATCCAGTCGCCATGCAGTACGGCGGTATCGTTGTTGAGCAAGATCAGGTATTCGCCACGCGCGTGCTTGGCAGCGAAATTATTGATGGCCGAGTAGTTGAACGGATGCGGATAGCGCAACACACGCAGTTGGCTGCTGTTGAGGCGCTCGATCCCATCCAGATAGGCGCATGCCGCGGGTTCCTCGGTGTTGTTGTCGACGATCAGAACCTCATAATTGAGATACGTCGTTTTCGACATCAAGCTGTCGAGCAGACCGTTGAGGATGGGCAGCTGGTCCTTGGTCGGTATGATGATCGATACCGGCGGTTGTCGGGTGTGCTGGTATGTCACGCGATTGAAGCCGGGCAGTGCACCGGGCTCCATCTTGTGCGGCACACCGATGCGCTGCAGATGGTTGGAGACGATGGTGGCGCTGTGCGTCTTGGCTGTCTCCGAGGCCAGCCAATGCGCATAGGGCAGTGCGGCGCGATACATCACTTCACCGATGTGCCCGATCGCGTGCAGTCCGTCTGCTTCCAATAACCGGAATAGCAGGTCGTAACCGGCCATGTCGCCGTAGCCTGCGCTCAGGCCACCCAAGGCTACGCAACGCTCGCGCTTGAAGGCCAACGCACGGCCTGCGTAGGGATAACTGCGCAGCATGTCGAGATTGATATCCGGCTTGAAGATCGGATTTTCGAACGTGCCTTGGTTGTGGGTGTCTTCGTCGACGTAGACGGCGCTCAGGACGGAATGCATCGCCACACGCTCTGCAAGCAGCAGCAAAGTGGCCGCGTGCAACTTATCACCTGCGTACGCGAGCTGGATCCAGTCCGCGTTGCTGGCGGTAATGGCCTGGTTCAGTCGCTCCATCCATTGATCTTCGCCGGAAATCACGCTGAGCTGATGATGCGGGTAGTGCTGAGCATCCAGACTGTCTTGCGTCAACGAAACGGCTTCCGTGTCGCTGGCCGAATCGATCAGCATGACGTGGATGCGAGGCGCGCCGGACTGAGCAATGCGCTCCATCGCTTGCGCAATGGCGATCTCGCTCAGTTGATATTGCGCCTGCCAGTTCTTGTACAGATCCGAGGGCGGCGGCGGAACCAGCCAGGCAGGCAGCACTTTCTGATGGCGGTCTGTGCGGTTCCAGCAGTCGCCTTCGTGGATCTCGCGCGCAAACGATTCGTTGATCGTTCGGCCATGTCCAATCCATTCGGCGGAGGCATCGATCATCAGGCGCTTGCAGAGCCAGATCACGCGTTCCATCGGCGAGATGATGCCGAGCAGATTCTCGAACCCGCTTTCGTAGGCGATCTGCCACAAACCGACGTAGACCGGAATCTGCTTCTCGATCGGTTGGCGCGAGCGCCACTCGCCGCCGTGGTAGCTCAGTCCGCCGTCGTCGTCGATATAGATATGTGCCGGCAGTGCGTCCAGCCACTCGGCGGGGATCTTGTCGTCATCGTCGGCTTGCGCGTAGATCAGCGCGCCCCACTGCCGCAACAGATGGATCATCCGATCCGTGCGCTGCTCGTGAATAGCTTTGCGCACCTGGACCAGGAGCGAACGGCCGGCAGGGTAGGTATAGGCATCCAGCGACTGCTCGAATCCTGCCGTGCTCCAATACTGATCGGCCAGCAAGGAGCGGGGAGCGACTTGAATCGCTTCTGGCGTGTGGATGTAGTCGGTGACGGTGTTGAGCGCGGGAATCCGGTTGTCGACATAGCTTTGCGCCAGCACGTCAGCACGCAGCGGAGAGGGCGTGCCGTCGTGGCGTGCGATCAGCCACAGGCCGGGCGCGTACTGGCCGAGCGTGCCAGCTTCGCGGTGACGCTGCCATTGCATGGCCTCCTGGCCACCGTCGCGTATCAGCGGGCGCTGCGAAATCAGCTCATCGGTACGCAATGCGGGTGCCGATGCGAGTGCAGCATCGGAAACCAGCAACTCCGGTAGCTGCGCATCGGGGAAGGCAAGTTGCGTGTCTACCTGGGACAGTCCGCTGGCATGCAGTGCGGTTTCGAGTTCGTGACGCGTGAGCAGTGCTTCGTTGCCGGGATCGGCCAGGCGATTGCCGGTAGCCACCAGCAAAAGGCCGCCCGGCTTCAGTGCGGTGGCGGCGATGGCGATGGCCTCGCGCAGCGCTTCGCCGCGCGGCCATGCTTCGGCGTAGTCGTTGGTGAAGTTCAGACTGACCACGTCGTAGTCAGCGCGCAGCTCCAGTTCGCGCAGGCTGGCCTGGAAGATGCGCGCGTTCGGTTGATCACGCAGGCGTGCGGCGGCAACGCGCGCCCAGTGCGGCGCAAACTCGATCGCATCCACGCTGCTGCCGCGCTCGATCCAGGCCTGGGCCAGCACGCCGCCACCGCAGCCAATGTCCAGCACGCGGCTGCCGGCGGCGATGCCTTCGAGCGGCTGCAGCAGATTGGCGCGGCGCGGTGACAGATGCAGTGCGCTCGTGCGGTTGTGGATTTCTTTAGCTAATGCAGCGGAATACAGGCAGGTGTCGTCTGCCTGGTGCATAACGTCGAACAAGCGGGTCGCCGTGCCATGAATGGCCCTGTGTACCGGCCGCTCGCGCAGTGGCGAGTGATACACACCTTCGTCGTTGCGCACAAAGGTGTCCAGCGGCCACTGGGGCGGCAGAACGCCCAGCTGCGCGACCACACGCAACACGGTGTCGTCGTGCACACCTTTGTGAATCTCTTCATGCGCCAGGAATTCGCTCCAGTCGCGCCGCCCGTTGCCATCGGCGAGGCCCTTGGCGAACTTGTGCAGGCACTCTTCTTCCGACTTGCTCCAATAGTGGTTGATACGCAGCTGTTCCACCGACACCTTGGCCGTGAACGGGCCTTCAATCGGTTGATGGTTCTCGTCTACCGCGTGCGTACCGTTGGCATAGAGCATGAAGTGGGGATTGGGGCAGCTCTCCACCTTGGACGGCTGCACAATGCTCTTGATATGCGAGTTTTCCGGGCGATAGCTGCCATCAGCCCGGAGCAGATGAGGGTAGGGAAGCCCTGCATCGAGCTGACCACGGCGCAGGAAATTTTCCAGCACGCCACCCTTCGGCTTGTGCTTGTGCCCGCCCGAACCAAACATCACCCAGTTGACGCCAACCGCCGGATGATCGGCGTAGTCGGCCAACACATCGGGCAGCAGTTTCGCCTTGGGCGAGAACAGGAATTCATCTGCGTCCAGGAAAGCGAGCCAGTCGGTCTCTTTGCCGTGGGTTTTCAAGCAGTGCTCGTAGACCTGCAACTGGGCGTGCTGCTGCGGCCATTCATGCAGCACCACGGCGCCCGACTCGATATGCATGTGCAGCGCATCGAGATAACGGTCCGAACTGTTGTTGTTGTAAAGGTAGAAGCGCTCCACGCCCATCAGCTGGTGGAACTCGACCCATTCGCGCAGATACGCGGCTTCGTCCTTAAAGATCGCGCAGATCGCCAGCACACAACGCATTTGTCTTCCTCACCTTATCTATAAGGACGCCTGGCTCGGCGTCAGAATTCCGCCGCTTCCCGGGCCTGGCGCCGGATACGGAAGGTAAGGAGCAAGCTTGGTGCCAAGTCGGGGCATGGCACTTTGGGGTGCGTTATTGGGTTCTCGCCCGGAATGACGTCCAGGCAGAACCTGGCATGACGAAATGTCCACGAACCCTATCGTCGACATGCATGAAAGGACCATCAATGATGGTGCGGCTCGACAGCTTCAGCAAAACCTTTAGGCACACTGCATCACATTTTTATTGTCCATGTGCTTGCTGATACTGAATTTTTTTGCTCCAGATCGCTTAAGTATTCCCCGCCAGCGCCGAAAAAGTCTTCGAGGCGGTCGGCACAGCAGTCACTGGACCCCGCCGGCATGAGTACAACTTACCGGTTCCAGGAGACTTCCATGTCACTCGTCCTCAACACCAACATTTCCTCGCTGCAAGCTCAGAACAACCTGACCACTTCGTCCAGTCAGCTGAGCACGGCGACCGAAGATCTTTCCTCGGGTCTGAAGATCAACAGCGCAGCCGACAACGCTGCCGGTTACGCGATCGTCCAGAACTTCCAGACCCAGATTGGCGGCCTGAACCAGGCTAGCGAAAACGCTACCGACGCCATCAACCTGTCGCAGACGGCCGGTTCGGCGCTGAGCCAGATCACCTCCAACCTGCAATCGATCCGCGATCTGGCTGTGCAGGCGGCCAACGGCACGTACCAGGCTTCTGACCGTGCAGCGATCAACACCACGGTGCAGCAGTACTTGCAGCAGATCAACACGATCGCCAACCAGACCAGCTTCAACGGTATCAACGTGTTGAACGGTTCGTCCTCCAGCCTCTCGTTCCAGGTCGGTGCCAACGTTGGCCAGGCCATCGACGTGCAGCTGGGTCAGGGCGCCACCACGGCTCAGCTGGGCCAAGTGTCGGAAGTTTCCACGGGCGACATCAGCGGCGCATTCGTCAATGCCAGCGGCGCTTCGGGTGCCTCGTTGAGCCTCAGCGGCCTGTCGATCACCGGTGCCAATGGAACGTCGTATACGTTCAGCGGCGGCACGGCCGAAAGCGCACAGGACGTGGTCAATGCCATCAACGCGGCAGGTGTCGACGGCGTGAGCGCAGCGGTGAACGCCAGCGGCGGCATCAACATCTACTCCTCCGGCGAGCTGGCCGTGAACGGTGCAAGCGTGACCGGTGCTTCGTCGGCTTCTTCCGGCGCGGGCTTCACCAGCCTCACCGCCAGCGGCAACACCCTGGCCTTTGGTGCCAGCGGCGTCGGCACTGCGGCCAGCGGCCTGGCGGCCACGGGCGTGGCTTATACGGCAGGTAGCGCAATCACGGCTTCCGGTTCGTTGGCAGGTGGCGATGTGTTGTCGGTAGACGATGCCAACCAGCTGATCTCCCGCGTCGATGCGGCTTTGACCCAGGTCAGCACCTACTCCAGCACCTTCGGTGCGGTGCAGGATCGCTTCCAGTCGGATATTTCGACACTAAGTGCACAGCAGACCAACCTGACGTCCTCGCAATCGTCGATTCAGGACACCGACTTCGCTGCGGAAACAGCGGTGCTCAGTCAGGCGCAGGTGTTGCAGCAGGCAGGTATCTCGGTGCTGGCCACGGCCAACTCCGAACCGCAGAACATCCTGAAGCTGTTGCAGTAACAGGTACGACCGGCCATGGCGATCTCGCCATGGCCGGGATTTTGCTTGGAGGGTTCTGGCGGTTGTATACCGCCAGAAAACTTACGCGAGCAGCGGGTAAAGCGTTGACCCACACGTGAGCGTTTTACCGGCAGCTTGACGGCATGCGGCAAGGTCGCCGCGTTCGGCAGGATGATTTTGCGAGGTCTGACATGAGCAGTATTTCCAGTGTTGGAAGTTCCACGAGCGCGCTTTCCAGTGCGATCACGGGAGCATCCAGTACATCCACCGGCAGTACATCAAGCACGGGCTCGAGCAGCGTTGCGAATATTTCCGGGACCGGCATCCTGAGCTCGCTGGGCCTGGGTTCGGGCCTGGACGTCAGCTCGATCATCACCGCGCTGGTGAATGCGGCCGAAGCCGCTCCCCAGCAGCAGATCACTAACCAGACCAACAGCGACAACGCCCAGATCGCCGGCCTGACTGCGCTAAGCACCGCGCTGACGGGTCTGCAGACGGCACTGACGGAGCTGACTTCCAGCAGCACCTACCAGACCTACACCGCATCGTTTTCCGCCAACAGCACCTCGGCCAGCGGTGTCGGCACGGCCAGCACGCTTCCGGATGCATCGCCGGGCACCTATGCGGTTGATGTCACTCAGCTGGCAACCGCCCAGACCAGCGTCAGCAGCGCTTATGGCAGCGGCGCGGCGGTCGGTGCCGGTACGTTGGATATCACCGTCGGCGCCAACACGATGGATGTTTCGGTGTCCTCATCCGACTCCCTGCAAACCATCGCCAGCAACATCAACAGCGCCAGCAACAATCCCGGTGTCACCGCTTCGGTGGTGGAAGGCACGAACGGCGACCAGCTGGTGCTTACCTCCACCCAGACCGGCACCGCCAACGCTTTCAGCGTCAGCGCGGGCAGCGGGAGTAGCAGCGGGCTTTCGACGCTGGCGAGCCAGCTCAATTCACCCAGCAGCGCGGCGACCAATGCCGAGCTCACTATTGCCGGCATTCCGGTCACCAGCGCCACCAACACGGTGACCGGCGCGCTGACTGGCGTCACGATGAATTTGACGTCCACCGGTAACTCGACCCTGACGATCGCGCAAAGTACTGCGCCTATAAGCTCGGCGGTCAACGATTTCGTCACCGCTTACAACGAATACAACAGCGAAGTGAGCCAGCTGGCCAGTTACAACTCCAGTACCGGTCAGGCTGGCGTGCTGCTGGGTGATCCCACGCTGGACGCCATTCAGAACCAGATTTCCCAGGTGATAAGCAGCACCGTCAGCGGCAACAGCATTGGCAACATGGCCTCGCTGGGTATCACGCGTAATTCCGATGGCAGCCTTTCGCTGAACAGCACGACGCTTGCCAATGCCCTCAGCAGCAATCCGTCGGTGGTGCAGAACCTGTTCTCCAGCACCAATGGCGTTGCCACGCAGTTGAGCAGCCTGGTCACCAACTACAACAGCAGCACCGGCATCATTCAGACCCGCATCAACGATCTGAACACCAGTGTCAGCAACCTGTCGAGCCAGCAGACAGCGCTGAATCAGCGCATGGCCACGTATCAGGAGCAGCTTGTCCAGCAATACACGAATCTGGACACGATGATGACGTCGCTCAACAACACCAGCTCCTATCTGACCGAACTCGAAAAACAAAGCAGCAGTAGTAGCAGCTAAAAGGAGAAAGGGTTAAGCACCATGAGCTACGCGATGCGAAATCCAGGCGCGCTCTACCGCCAGACCAAGGCTCAGGGCAGCGTCGAAGGAGCTGACCGTCACCAGCTGATCGCCATGCTGCTGGATGGTTTGGTCGACCGGATCAGCCAGGCCCGGGGCCATATCATGCACCGGGACATCCCCGCCAAAGGTGTTGCCTTCGCCAAGGCGATCGGCATTCTGGGCGAGCTGCGCCGCAGTCTGAACCACAGCATCGAGCCGACGCTTACCGGCCGGCTGGATGCGCTGTACGACTACATCACCCGCCGCTTGATCCATGCGCAGCTCAATGATGATTTGCGTGCGCTGGATGAAAGCGAGCGCCTGATCGCGCCGATTCGCCAATCCTGGCACGCCATTCGCGGCGAATATCTGGCCGAACAAGGTCGGCCGCAGGCCGTCAAGCCATGAACGAAGCGGCTCGTGCCGATCTGCAGCAAGCCCTGCAGATCACCGTCGAAATGCTTGATGCCGCAACGGGCAACAATTGGGATTGGGTCAGTCAGCTTGATGCCGAACGGCATCGCGAGTTGCAAAAGTGCAAAGGCAGCCCGCTGAGCGATCGTGATCGCCAGATCATCGCAACGCTGCGCCGGCACAACGAGACGTTGATGGCGCACGCCGAGGCTGCCCGTGCAGCGCTTAAAGCGCAGTTGGATCAGCATCAGTACAACCATCGTGCGCTACGCACCTATATTTCCTCCTCGACATAAACTGAGCGTCGGGGAATTTGCGTTTAGCGGGTAGGTGGGGCCTGTCAGACGCGTGGCATGGCGGGCTCGTGGCGGCTTTCGAAAGCTTTCGAGTTTGCCCTCGCGGCCTTTGACCCGGCTGCTCCAGCAAAATCTTGCACTCTCGGTCTTATTCGCCCCAATCTGGCACGCATTGTGAATAAAGAGCCGTGCGTCGCCGCTATTTCATCTCGGGGCGCGAGGAGTTGATCGATGCAAACAGACGAAAAGTGGCAGCAATTTTCCGAGCGCATGACATACGAGGGGGTGTTGCACGCCGCCATCGATGCGTTCGACCCGACCCCGGATGCGCTGGCGCGCTTCAACGAACGTAACCTGCATGTGCTGCGAACGCTGGCGTCGCTGGACGAGCGGCGCCAGGAAAACAGCAGCGATGACGACAATCCTGTGATGCTGGAGCTCCAGCGCATGGACAGCAAGATCAACGTCCTGCTGGATATTGTCGACCGCCTGCTGATGCCAACCGCCCTGCTGCCGGAACGCTATCCGGTGCGATTCAATGCGGTCGGCGTCGCCGCGCCAGAAAGCCTGCTGCCCTCCAGCGACTTCCTCCTGGTACGACTTCATTTTGACACCTGCCGCGCGCTGCCCCTGGAGCTGCCGTCCCGGCTCGGGCGCCGACTCAACGATGGAACCGCTTTCGTTTACTTTTGTGAACTCAGCGAATTGGTCGAGGATGGGTTGGAACGTTTCGTTTTTTGTCACCATCGCCGCAAAGTGGCAGAAGCGCGCCTGACAGCCTCAAATGAAAGTGTGTTGGGCAGCAAATACAGAATGTGATGCCTATCACGCCACGGGATATCCAAACACGGCGAATTCCTGGCATGCAAACGTATGCAAAGCGCTGGATTTAGCCCTGAATAAGCCTATCCGTCATGTTGTAAGCGTCGGCTAAGTCATTGATAAATTCCGGTTCTTTGATTTTTAGAATGTGTGAATTCGTCGAGGTATGGAGCGCGAACACCGTCACGAAACGCACGAGGTGACGTGACGTAACACCAACTTTTTGGCGTTCTTCTTGCTGCACTGGCACACGTGTCACGACGGATACCTGACACACAGGGGACAACACGACTTGGGACGGGAATCGTCGTTGTTCGTCAGCAGCAGTCGAAGTAACGCAGCAGGACTCGTGCTCATGCCAAACAGCAACGTACTCATTATCGAATCCAACGGTACTCGCGCCGACATCGTCACGTCGGCCATGCAATTTATGGGATACATCCCGCAGCGCTGGGATGCTTCGCTACCGCCCGGTTCGATCACGCACGATTGGCGTGCGGTCTACGTTGGGGGGATCGAAGACGACGAGCTGTTCGAGCAGGCGATGGCTTCGCTCGATGTGCCGCCGGATCAACTGCTGATCCTGGTCGGTGCTGACTCGCCGCAGTTGCAGCGTCTGACCCAGGCCGGTTCACCCTTTGCGTCACAGATCGAAGTACTCGATTTTCCCTTGCGCTACGAACGTCTGGCCGAAGCCGTACGCCGTGCGCCATCACCCTCGCCGCGGGCTGCGGCAAGCCCTGCATCGTTGCGGTTGGTTGGCAACTCCACCGCCATGGGTCGCGTCAACGCGTTGATCCGCCAGGTTTCGCCGTTCGATTCCAGCGTGCTGGTACTGGGCGAATCCGGCACCGGCAAGGAAATGGTGGCGCGTGCGATCCATGATTGTTCGCCACGCCGTGATAAGCCGTTTGTCGCCATCAACTGCGGTGCCATTCCCGCCGAACTGCTGGAAAGCGAACTGTTCGGCCATGAAAAAGGTGCCTTCACCGGCGCGATCAGCACACGCAAGGGCCGTTTCGAAATGGCCGAAGGCGGCACCTTGTTCCTGGACGAAATCGGCGACATGAGCTTGCCGATGCAGGTGAAGCTGCTGCGCGTGCTGCAGGAACGCATGTACGAGCGCGTCGGCAGCAATCGCACCCAGCGTTGCGACGTGCGCATCATCGCGGCCACGCACCGCAATCTGGAAACGGCGACGGCCGAAGGTCGCTTCCGTGAGGACCTCTACTATCGCCTCAGCGTGTTCCCGCTCGAAATGCCCGCCCTGCGCGAGCGACTCGAAGACATGCCTGAGCTTGTCGCCGAATTCAATCAGCGCCTGCAGCGCCGCGGACTGAACACGGTGCGCTTCAGCAGCAGCGCCATACAGGCCCTGCGTCAGCACACCTGGCCGGGCAATGTGCGTGAGCTGTCCAATCTGGTCGAACGTTTGGCCATTCTTTATCCGAACGGCGAAGTACGCGCCGGTGATCTGCCGGAAAAATATCGCGGTGTACAGCCCATCGACGAGGCCGGCGGCATCCTGCGCGCGATGCTCGATGGCCAGACCAAGCCGGTGCAGGCACCGAGTCGCGGCGCACTGGATACCGAAGTGCTGCTGCCCGAAGGTGGCGTCGATTTGAAAGATCATCTCGCCGACATCGAAGTGGGCCTGATCCGTCAAGCGCTCGACATCACCGATGGTGTCGTCGCGCACGCGGCAAAGCTCCTGCACATGCAGCGCACCACGTTGGTCGAGAAGCTGCGCAAGTACGGATTGCAGTCGTGTGCACGCAACAACGACACGCCGCAGAGTGGCACGGCCGTTGCTTGAAGCACTTTGTAACCCACTACGCGTTGGAAAACCGACATGAGTCAGATTGACGTCAACAGTGTGCTCTCACAAATGCGAGCGCTGACTGCACAAGCTTCGGGTCCGATGCCATCCGCGGAGCTGCCTTCCTCTTCGGCTGCTTCGTCGGGTCTGAATTTTGGCTCGTTGCTCCAGCAATCCCTCGGCTCCGTGGCCGCGCAGCAGAATGAAGCGCAATCGCAGGCCGAATCCTTCGAACGCGGCGATCCCGGTGCAGACATCGTCAAGACCTCGATCGCCGGGCAGAAGGCGGATCTGGCGTTCCGCGGCCTGGTGGAAGTGCGCAACAAGCTGACGGATGCGTACACCACGATCATGAATATGCAGGTTTGATGCAGGGGTGATTTTTCTCGCCAAGTAGCAAATGTTCCTCACCGTCATCCCAGCGCATGCCCGGATGACGAGCCAAAGACTTCGGTTTTCACACCCACGGATTTGTTTCCCGCCACATGGCCGAGAACACTGTAGCCACCACCACTAACGAGACGCGCATGGATTCGCTCAAGAGTCTGCTGCGCAATCCGACCACGCGCCTGCTGCTCCTGCTGGTCGGCGTTGCAGCCGCTGTGGCCCTGGGTGTGGCCATCGTGCTGTGGTCGCGCGGCCCCAATTACGCCTTGCTGTATGCCGGACTTGATCCCAAGGATGCCGCCGCTGTCACGCAGGCCTTGCAGACCAGCAATACGTCGTATCGCCTCGGTGCGGATGGCGCATCGATTTCGGTGCCGGCAGACGTGCTGGCCGATACGCGTCTGCGCCTGGCCAGCCAGGGCTTGCCGCAAGGCAGCACCGCGGGCGCCACCGTGCCGCAAAGCGACTCGCCGTTCGGCATGAGTGATCTGGCCGAAAGCACGCACTATCAGGAAATGCTCGAAACCGATCTGGGCAACACCATCGCGGGGTTGCAGTTCGTGCGCGCCGCGCGTGTGCATCTGGCCTTGCCCAAGCCCTCGGCCTTTATTCGCGACAATCATCCGGCCAGCGCGTCGGTATTGCTCACGCTGTATCCGGGGCGTCAGCTCGACAGCAGTCAGGTGACGGCGATCGTGCACCTGGTGTCGTCCAGCGTGCCGGATCTCGATCCCACGCAAGTCTCCGTGGTCGATCAGCAAGGCAACTTGCTGACAGTGTCCGATCCCGACAGCCCGGCAGCCGTAGGCGATACCCGCATGCGTCTGGCGACACGCATGGAAAACAGTTACGCGCAGCGCATCGAGGATCTGCTTACGCCGCTGGTGGGGCAGGGCCGTGTGCGTGCGCAGGTCGATGTCGATCTGGATTTCAGCCAGACTGAAAAAGCCAGCGAAAGTTACGACAGTGCCAATCCGGCACTGCGCAGCGAACAGACCAGCAGTGAGCAGAAGCACGACGATGCCGGTGGCGAAATCGCTGGCGCGCTCAGCAATCAGCCGCCGAACAATGTCGCGCAACCAACGGCTGCCAAACCCAATGCGGGTACGCCACCCACGCCGAATACGGCGGCAACGGCCAATGCCACCAAGAGCACGCCTGCTGATACCTCCTCCAGCTCTACCCGCAATTACGAGCTTGGCCGCACCATCAGCCACGTGAGCGATCCCGCCGGCCGTTTGGCGCGCCTGACCGTTGCCGTGGTGGTCGACAACAAGGCCGCGCCGGATGGTAAGGGCAAGAGCGTGCCGCTTACCGCGCAAGAACTGCAGCATCTCACCGATCTCACCAAGAATGCCGTGGGCTTCGATACGCAACGCGGCGACAGCGTCAGCGTGATCAATCTGCCCTTCTCCTCGGTGCCGGTCGACGACGCGCCGATCAGCGAACCGTTCTGGCAACGTCCCGGCATGCTGGACCTGATCAAACAGGGCGCGGGCATTCTGATTGCGGTGCTGATCGCGTTCGGCCTGCTCAAGCCCATGCTCAAGGGCCTGCTGCGTGGACCGGAACCGATGCCGGCGCTGGCGGGACCGATTCCCACCGTATCGGTACGTATCAACGATGATGATGACGAACGCGACGACAAGGCGCGCATCACCTCGCCGCAGATCCAGAGCATGGCCTACGAGCAAAAGATCGGCCTGGCCCGCAAGCTGGTGCAGGAAAACCCCAAGCAGGTCGCACAAGTCGTGATGAATTGGGTGGGCGACGATGGCGGCTGATCACGGTAGTCTCCTCACCGGTCCTCAACGTGCGGCCATCTTGTTGCTGACACTCGGCGAACAGGATGCAGCCGAAGTGCTCAAGCACCTGAGTGCACGCGACGTGCAGGCTGTGGGCACCGCGATGGCCACGCTGACCAATGTCTCGCGTGATCAGGTCGAAGTCGTGCTCAATCGTCTCAACGATGACATCGGTCGTCAGACCGCGTTGGGCGTCGGTACCGAGGATTACATTCGTAAGATGCTGGTCAATGCGCTCGGCGAAACCAAGGCCGGCAGCCTGATCGATCGCATCTTGCTGGGCCGCTCCACCAAGGGCCTGGAATCGCTGAAGTGGATGGAAAGCCGCGCCATCGCCGAGATGATCGGCATGGAGCATCCGCAGATCATCGCGCTGGTACTGGCACATCTGGAACCGGATCAGGCCGCCGAAGTGATCGGCTATCTGCCAGCGCGCACGCGCAGCGATGCCGTGATGCGCATCGCCAACCTCGACGGCGTGCAGCCGCAGGCGCTGAACGAACTGGACGAAATCATGGAGCGCCAGTTCTCCGGCACGTCATCCAAGCTCAAATCCGCCACGGTGGGTGGTCTCAAGGCCGCGGCAGACATTCTCAACGCGATGGAAACCTCGCGCGAAACCGAGCTGATGAGCGCCATCCGCAGCCAGGATGCGACCCTCGGCGGCAAGATCGAAGAACTGATGTTCGTGTTCGAAGACCTGGCCGACATCGACGACCGCAGTATGCAGGCACTGTTGCGCGAAGTGCCGTCCGCACGCCTGATTGTGGCACTGAAAGGCGCCGAACCGGCCGTGCGCGAAAAGATTTTCGCCAACATGTCCAAGCGTGCCTCCGACATGCTGCGCGACGACCTGGAAGTGAAGGGGCCGGTCAAGCTCAGCGAAGTGGATGCGGCGCAGAAGGAAGTGCTTGGTATTGCACGCAAGCTTGCCGATGCGGGACAGATCAGTCTTATGGCTGGTGGCGATGAGTTTGTGTGATGGTGAACCTCACACATCGACACGTTTTGGCTCCCTCTCCCCTTTGGGGAGAGGGTTGGGGTGAGGGGATGCTCTTGCGCGATGTTTCTTCGCTGCGTGAAAGATTCAAAAGGCACATCGGCGTGACCATCCAGTACAAGGCAAGCGCGGCCCCTCACCCCAACCCTCTCCCCAAGGGGGAGAGGGAGCCACCGCGCGAGGTTGCGTAATGCCCGGCATCCTCTCCCGCGAAAACATCGACATCTTCGATCGCTGGGAGCCGCCGGCCGTCGGCAACGTCGAATCGTCTGCGCCACCTGAAGAACCGGCGGCGCCACCGGGTCCGACGATCTTCGAACTGGAAGAAATCCAAAGCCAGGCACGCGAAGAAGGCTACGCCGCGGGTTTGGCCGAAGGCCGCGCGGCCGCAAAAAAGGAACTCGAAGAACGGCTCGTCCGACTCGATGCCATCTGCAGCGCGGCAGCACGCCCGCTGAGTCAGCTCGACGATGCGACCGAACGCGAACTCGCCCTGCTTGCCACGGTGATGGCTCGCCGCGTGGTGGGTCGCGAACTGCAACTCGATCCCTCGCTGATTGAGCTGGCCGTGCGTGAAGCCGCGGCAGCGTTGCCATCGGCGACGCGCGAGTTGCGTGTATGGGTTAATCCGAACGATCTGGATTTGCTGCGCGAACTGGGTGCTGCCGAGCCGCATTGGCGCTTTGGCGCCAATCCCGCCCTGAGTCGTGGCGACTGCGTGCTGGAAAGCGAACGCTCCCGGCTTGATGCGCGGGTTTCCACACGGCTGGCATCGGTTGTCGACGCTGTCATTGGCGAGGACCTCGACGATGGCGAGGACGAGGTGGCCGCGTGAATCCCGAAGCCGCAGCGCACGCACGGCAACAGCGCTGGCGGCAGCAATTGGCGCGCCGCGCACAGCGTGCGCAAACCGCCATGTTGCTGACGGTGGAAGGGCGCTTGCGCCGCGTTGTCGGATTGACGTTGGAGGCGGAAGGCTGCGAAGCACCGTTGGGATCGCGCTGCCTGGTCGATGCGGCCGATGGCACCGAACTGGATACTGAAGTGGTCGGCTTCGCCGACGAACGCCTGCTGTTGATGCCCGTTACCGAAATGCACGGTGTATTGCCGAATGCGCGCGTGCGTCCGTGCGCGCGCGTCGGTGGTTTGCCGGTGGGCGAAGCGCTGCTCGGGCGCGTGGTCGGCGCCGATGGCGTGCCGCTCGATGGCGAAGGTCCGCTGGGTGCGGATCATCACGCAGCACTCAAGCGCGAGCCGATCAATCCCATGGCGCGCAAGCCGATCGATACGCCGCTCGATACCGGCGTGCGCGCCATCAATGCCCTGCTGACAGTCGGTCGCGGCCAACGTATCGGCTTATTTGCCGGTTCCGGCGTCGGCAAATCCACGCTGCTCGGCATGATGACGCGTTACACCGATGCCGACGTCGTGGTGGTCGGGTTGATCGGCGAGCGTGGCCGCGAAGTGAAGGAATTCGTCGAACAGACCTTGGGCCATGAAGGACGCGAGCGCGCCGTGATCGTGGCGGCACCCGCCGACGCACCGCCGCTGAAGCGCCTGCGCGGCGCGCAATATGCCACCGCAATTGCCGAATGGTTCCGCGATCGCGGTCAACGCGTGCTGCTGCTGATGGATTCATTGACGCGCTATGCACAGGCGCAGCGCGAGATCGCGCTGGCGATCGGCGAGCCGCCGGCTACCAAAGGTTATCCGCCGTCGGTGTTTGCCTTGCTGCCGGCACTGGTCGAGCGCGCCGGCAATGATGCGGAAGGACGCGGTTCGATCACCGCTTTCTATACCGTGCTTACCGAAGGCGACGATCATCGCCACGACCCGATCGCCGACGCATCACGGGCGATCCTGGATGGTCATATCGTGCTGTCACGCGACCTGGCCGAAGCAGGCCACTATCCGGCCATCGATATCGAAGCCTCGATCAGCCGCGTGATGCCTGCGGTAGTGAGCAAGGAACAGATGCGCGCAGCGCAGCGCTTTCGCCAGATCTATTCGGCCTACAGCCAACGCAAGGATCTGATTGCTGTCGGCGCTTATCAAAAAGGTTCGGACCAGCAGGTGGATCAGGCTATCGCCATGTGGCCGCGCCTGGCCCGGTTCCTGCAGCAGGAAGTCGATGAACCCACGGAACTGCGCGCCGCGCAGGAACGTCTGGCAACACTGATCGCGGAGACCGCCGCATGACATCGCGCTCGGATCGACTACAACCCGCCGTAGATCAGGCCCAGCGCCGCCAGAAAGATGCGCTGCAACGCCTGGCCGAGCAACAGCAAAAGCTCGCCCATGCCGAACAGCAGCTGGAAGAACTCAAGCGTTATCGACGCGACTACAGCCTCGGCGACGGTGGACTGACGGTCAGCGCCTTGCTTAACCGTCAACAATTCGTCGAACGCATTGACCAGGCAATCGTCCAGCAAGGGCATTTGCTCGAGCGCTTGCAGCGCCAGCTGGAGTCCGCGCGGCAACGCTGGCTGCAGGCGCACGCCCGCGAAAATGCGTTGGATAACGTGGTGGAACGCTTCCGCGCGCAAGAGCAGCAGAGCGAGCAGCGGCAGGAACAGGCTGAAGTGGACGAGCGCATGCAGTACCGCAATCGACGGATCCGCACGCCATGAAGCGCCGGTCTGACGTTGGCTTGGTTCTTGCTGCACAAGCAGGGATTTTTGTCTGCATGAGTGTCAAGGCATGAGCGCCAGCCCCTTACCCGCCGTTCCCGTCGCCAGTCCGGCGCCTGCGGTCACGCATGTGGCGCAGAACAGCCAGAGCAGCAGTTCAGCTTTCGACACGCATCTGCAGCAAGCGCAACAACAGGCGAGCGATTCGTCTGACCAGGCGGATCAAAACAATAGCAACGCCAACAACCAGGCACAGGGCGCCAACGCGCAAGCCAGCGCCAACCCAGCATCAGCCGCATCCGGCAACACGGCCGGCAAGGCCACTACGGATGATGCGGACAGCGATAGCAGCAATCTCACCCTTCCCACGGATGTCGCGTCGCTGGCCAGCACGGTGCTGAATCTGATCGATCAGGCATCGGGCGAAACCGGCGACAACGCCGGCAAGACTGGCAGCGTCAAAGCTGCCGATGACAAAACGCCGGCGCAGACCAATAACACGCCTCAGCCACCGTCCGCTGCGCATGCCATGGCAATGTTGCCGCCGCCACCGACGCCAGCAGCATCACCGGCGGCCCAAGACAGCACGGCCGCTAACGCAAGCGCATCGGCCGTGACATCCAATACCAGCGGCGCGAGCGGCAATTCAGCATCGCTCGCGATGCAAAAGGCATCCTCTGCCAATGCAGATGACGACGCGGATGACGGCGGTACCGTAAGCGGCGCCACTGACAGTGCATCATCGTCACCGACAACAGGTGACGGCACGCAGGCATTGGCGGGTACCGCATCGGCGGCAAGCCATTTGGCTGCTGCCACCGTCAGTGCGTTGCCAACGGCCAGCAACACGTCAAGCAGCAACCCCGATCTCGCCGCGTTGCGTGGCGTTATCGATGCCACCGCCGTCGCCACCCCAACCAGCGCTGCGGGCGCGAGTGGACATGCTTTGTCGGTGAATTCGCCGGTGGGTTCGTCCGGCTTCGCCAAGGAGTTGGGCCAGCAGGTGACCTGGCTGAGCGGGCAGGACATCAAGCAAGCGCAGATTCGACTTAATCCGCAGGATCTCGGTCCGCTGGATGTGAAAGTCAGCGTGGAGCATGGCCGTGTCGACGTAGCTTTCGTTACGCAGCATCCCGCCACGACTGCCGCGGTCCAGCAAGGACTCAATCAATTGCATCAGATGCTGGGCGGGCAGGGGCTATCGCTCGGTCACACCTCGGTCGGACAGCAGTCGGGACAACAGCAGTTTGCGGAACAGCAGCAGTCCTCGGGCGGGCAGGCGACGGGTGATGCCGACACTGCGGAGCCATCAGCCGGTGAAACCCTGGAGAGGGTAGCGATCGGCTTGGTCGACGCATTCGCTTAGTTTCGCGCGAACTCCAATCACACCTCAGCGTTATTCCGGCGAAGGCCGGAATCCATGGCACGTACGAAGCATGGATTCCGGCCTTCGCCGGAATGACGCTGAGGCAAATCTGTTTATCGCGCAGCATGAAGGCTTCCGGATCGCAAGCCTCATCCACGCCGACGTAATCGCTACACCACACTCGCGTCTGCATCCCGCCACGCGTCAATAAAACGCCGTCCATTGCCAGGTAATCACGCAGAAACCGTGCTGCTACGCGGTTTTCAGTCATGGCACGCCGCTTGCTAAAACCCCTGTAGATCAAGTCTGCCCAGTGTGGGCAGGTGTTCGCAAATCACAGGAGTTGAGGTCGTTCATGGCTAGCACCGAAAGTGGACAGGAAGCAGCCCCGGCCCCCAAGAAGGGTGGCAATGGCTTGATGATGATGTTGGGCCTGGCGGTGTTGGTGTTGATCGCGGCTGTGGGCTATCTGCTGTTCCAATCGCATACGGCCAAGGCCGGCACCGAAACGGCTGCGCAGGCACCCAAGGCGCCGGAACTCTATTTGCCGCTGGATCCAGCCTTCGTGGTGAATTTCCAGGATCAGGACTCCACGCGCTATCTGCAGGTGGGCGTCACGGTGATGACGCACGATCCGAACGCAGTGCAAGCGATGAAAGACAGCGACCCGGTCATCCGCAATGCCCTGGTGATGCTGTTCAGCAGCCAGACCTACGCCGGCCTTAGCGATACCGCGGGCAAAAAGAAGCTGCAGACCGAAGCGCTGGATGCCGTGCGCAAGATCGTGGCCGACAAGATCGGCAAACCGGATGTTGATGCTTTGTACTTCACTAGCTTTGTGATGCAGTGATGAGGGTGGTGCGATGAGCGACCTGCTTTCCCAGGAAGAAATCGACGCCCTTCTCAACGGCGTCGACGACGGCAAGATCGAAACTGAAAGCGATGTACCGCCGCCGCCCGGCACCGTGCTGGATTTCGATTTTACCCAGCAGGACCGCATTGTGCGCGGCCGCCTGCCGACGCTGGAGATGATCAACGATCGTTTCGCACGTTTCTTCCGCACCGCGCTGTTCGGCGTACTGCGCAAGACCTGCGAAGTCTCGGTGCTCGGCGTGAAGATGGTGAAGTTCAGCGAATACGTGCACGGCCTGGCTGTGCCGAGCAATCTGAACCTGATCAAGGTCAAGCCACTACGCGGCACCGCGCTCGCCGTGATGGAACCGCGCCTGGTCTTCACCGTCATCGACAACTTCTTCGGCGGCGATGGCCGCTATCACGCGCGCATTGAAGGTCGTGATTTCACGCCGACCGAAAATCGCGTGATCCAGATCCTGCTCGCCGAGGTGTTCGCCTCGATGGTCGAAGCCTGGGCGCCGGCGATGCACGTGCAGTTTGAATTCATGAATTCGGAGATCAATCCGCAGTTCGCAAATATTGTCAGTCCGACCGAAACCGTGGTGGTGTCACGCTTTCACGTCGAGCTCGATGGCGGCGGCGGTGAAATCCATCTGACCCTGCCGTATTCGATGGTCGAGCCGATCCGCACGATGCTCGACGCCGGCGTGCAAAGCGACCGCATGGGTGAGCGCGACGAACGCTGGATTCACTTCCTGCACGAGGAAGTGATGGACGCCGAGGTCGAACTGACTTCGCTCCTGCTGGAAACGGAAATCAATATCGGCGAATTCCTGGGCTTGCGTGTCGGCGACGTGATTCCGATCAACCTGCCTGACGTCACCACGGTCTTCGCCGAAGATGTGCCGGTCTTCCGCGGCCACTACGGCCAGGTCAACGGCCGTTACGCCGTTCGCTACAAAGCCGCTGCGGGCCGCCGCGCGCCGCTTCCTTCCCTCGACTTCGTCCAAGAAAGAATCCTATGAGCCAGAACAGTGATACCGCATTTGCAACGGGTGGCGCGTCGAAGAATGGCGAGCATCGCGTGGAGTTTGACACCTTGAACGAAGGCGCGAGCGAAGGGGCTGACGTCAGCCTGGATATGATTCTCGATGTGCCGGTGACCCTGGCCATGGAAGTCGGCCGCACACGCATCAGCATTCGCAATCTGCTGCAGCTCAATCAGGGCTCAGTGGTGGAACTCGATCGCGCGGCGGGCGAACCATTGGACGTATTCGTCAACGGCACGCTCGTTGCGCATGGTGAAGTGGTCGTCATCAACGAAAAGTTCGGCATTCGCCTGACCGACGTGATCAGTCCGGCTGAGCGCGTGCGGAAGCTGAGGTAAGCATGATGATCTCCCTGCTGGCGCGCGCGCCGATGGCAAGCGTGCCCGATGTCAATGTCACCGGTGAACTGGTTCGCGTCGTGTTGAGCCTGGGCGCGATCGTGGCACTGATTTTCGCCGCGGGTTGGCTGACACGCCGCCTGCAATCGCGCCAGTTTGTGGGCGGGCGACGTCTGCGTTGCGTGGAAAGCATGTCGATCAGTGCACGTGAACGTGTGTTGCTGGTTGAGGCGGATGGCAAGCGTCTGCTGGTCGGCGTGGGAGCGGGTGGGGTGCGTGCGTTGCATGTTTATGAAGGAACCGTGCCTGTAGAACAGACGCCTGTGCCTGTCGCTGTGCCGCCTTTCGCGGAGTTGCTTGGCCGCTTGGGGCGAAAGTCATGAATGTTCATTTCTATGGCGAACCTCAATATCCGTCGTCCCGGCGAAGGCCGGGACCTAGCGTCTTGATTGCGCAAAAGTCACTAGGTCCCGGCCTTCACCGGGACGACGGGCTAAGGAAGATCATGAGCAAGTTTGCGCGCCACGTGTTTTTGTTGCTCGTGCTGGCAGTTATTCCTTTTGGTGTTCATGCTGCTGCGACGACTACGACGACATCCTCCGCCGTTACCCCCATAGCCCCCATCGCACCCATCTCTTCATCAGCCGGCATCCCCGTACTAACCGTCCAAAACGCCGGCGTCGGCCAGAACTGGAGCCTTTCGCTGCAAGTCGTCGCACTGATGACGGTATTGACCGTGTTGCCGGCGGTGTTGCTGATGATGACGTCGTTCACACGCATCATCATTGTGCTGAGCTTCCTGCGGCAGGCGCTGGCAACGCAGTCCACGCCGCCTAATCAGGTGCTGCTTGGTTTGGCGTTGTTCCTGACGCTCTTCGTGATGTCACCGGTGTTGAATCACGCTTACGACGATGGCGTGAAACCGTACATGGATCACAAGATAAGCGCGGAAGAAGCGATTCCTGCCGCTGCCGCGCCGTTCAAACATTTCATGCTGGATCAGACGCGCGATGCGGATCTGCAGCTGTTTACGCATTTGGCCAAAGAGCAGCCTTATGCAAGCAAGGATGACGTGCCGTTCCGTGTTGCCATGCCGGCGTTCGTCACGAGCGAACTGAAGACGGCATTCCAGATGGGTTTTCTGTTGTTCATTCCCTTTCTGGTGATCGATGTGGTGGTGGCGAGCGTGCTGATGTCGATGGGTATGGCAATGGTGTCGCCATCGATCATCTCGTTGCCGTTCAAGATCATGTTGTTTGTAATGGTGGATGGCTGGTCGTTGCTGTTGGGTACGCTGGCGGGGAGTTTCTACACATGATTTATCGCGTCACTCCCATAGCTCCGGGAGCGCAGCCATGACGCCGGAGTGGGTAATTAACTTCGGCCAGCATGCGCTCTACGTGGCGATGCTCGTGGCTGCACCGATGCTGTTGACCGCATTGCTGGTCGGCCTGCTGGTCGGCATCATCCAGGCCGCCACGCAGATCCATGAGATGACGCTGAGCTTCATCCCCAAGCTGCTCGCCATGGCGGCGGTGGGTTTGCTGGTCGGCCCGTGGATGCTGCACACCCTGATCCAGTTCACGCACGACATCATTGTGGGGCTGCCGGGGGCGATCAAGTGACGATCCAGATGTCGGCGCTGATCTACTGGCTTTCCGGCATGCTCTGGGCGCTGGGACGCGTCGGCGGTTTTTGCATGGTGGCGCCGATCTTCAGTGCGACGGTGATGCCGACGCGAATTCGCGTGGCGCTCATGATGGTGCTCACCATGGTGCTGGCGCCATTGGCCCCGACGCAGATGGATTTGTTCAGCGCTACCGGCGCTGCGACGATGGCGACGCAGATCTTGATCGGCGCTAGCATCGGTTTCGTGCTGCAGCTGATTTTCCAGGCTGTGTCATACGGCGGCGTGCTGATCGGGCAGAGCATGGGTCTGGGCTTTGCGGAGATGGTCAGCCCAACCACCAACACCAGCTCGCCGGTGCTGGGTCAGTACTACCTGGTCATCGTAAGCCTGCTGTTTCTGGCGATGGATGGCCATTTGCAGGTGATTTCGCTGCTGGCGGACAGCTTCCACAGCTTGCCGCCCGGCGTGATGGGGTTCGACGAAAAGTCGTTGTGGGCAGTGGCGATGGCGGGCGGTGATTTGTTTGCCGGTGCGTTGCGTGTTGCACTGCCTGCGATGACGGCTTTGTTGCTGGTGAATATCGGCTTCGCGGCAACGAGTCGCGCATCACCGTCGATGAATCTGTTTGCGGTGGGTTTTCCGATCAGCATTTGCATGGGCTTCATCGCCCTGTGGCTGGCGATGCGTGGCATCGCTACGGCGTATGCGTCGCTGCAAGCGGCGGGCTGGACGTTGATGCAGCGTCTGGCGGGACTCTGAGGAGGACCGCCCATGGCCGAGACCGAAAATGAAGACCGCACCGAACAAGCGTCGGAAAAACGCCTTCAGGAAGCGCGTGAAAAAGGCGAAATTCCCCGCTCGCGCGATCTTTCCGGCGCGATGGTGGTGCTGGCCGGTGCGAGCATGCTGCTGTCCGGCAGTTCAACCATCTACGCGCATCTTCAGCGCATTTACGTGCTTGGCTTTGGCTATTCCCGTGAAGCCTTGTTCAGCGATCACCTCACCACACGCGTCTTGGGCGAAGCAACGGGCGAGGTGCTTGCCCTGCTGATCCCCATTTTCGCGGCCACCTTGGCGGCTGCGGTCGGTTCGTCGGTGCTCATCGGTGGATTCAATTTCAGTTCCGAAGCGCTGGTTCCCAATTTCGAGCGGCTCGATCCCATCGCAGGCTTCGGGCGCCTGTTTGCGTTGAACGGTTTGATTGAGTTGGCCAAGTCGCTGCTCAAGATCCTGTTTATCGGCAGCGCGCTGGTGCTGCTTCTGCGCCACGACGAAGCGTCGGTCATGGCGACAGGCCGTGAAGCGGTGAGTGCCGGCGTTCAGCAATCGCTGTTGCTGGTCGCGCACGCTGCGTTGCTGTTTGCTGTGGTGCTGGGGGTGATCGGTGGTCTCGATGCGATCTGGCAGCGTTTCGATTATGAGCGCCGTCACCGCATGTCCAAGCAGGAACTGAAGGACGAGCACAAGGACACCGACGGCAATCCGCAGTTGAAAGGCCGCATTCGCCAGATGCAGCAGCAATTGGCGCGAAGGCGCATGATCCAGGAAGTGCCCAAGGCTGATGTGGTGGTGGTCAACCCGACCCACTTCGCCGTCGCCCTGCGCTATGACGATAAACGCATGCGCGCACCACGAGTCGTCGCCAAGGGCGTCGATGTGCTGGCGCAACAGATCCGCATGGTCGCCGATGCGCATCGCATTCCTATGGTCGAAGCGCCGCCGTTGGCACGCGCTTTGTATGCCACTACTGATCTCGGTCATGAAATTCCGGCGGCGCTTTACGTGGCTGTCGCGCAGATCCTGGCCTACGTCTATCAGCTCAAACAGGCCACCGAACATGGCGGTCCTGAACCAACGGCGCCGAAGCCGGATATCGATCCGGAACTGCAGGGCCGTTACCGCCAACCGTAATGCAATAGGGGGCTTTTGATTTGTATGTACATACGAAGCATGAAATATCAGCCCCACCATGGACGATGTTTGAAACCGAGCCGTCATTCCCGCTTTCGCGGGAATGACGGCACTGAGGCATCTGTAAACGATCAAGGCGATGTGTAATGGCTACCGCAAGCGTTCTGGACAATTTGAAGCTGGCAACCCGGCGTGGCGCAGGTGCACCGGTGGTGATGCTCGCCATGCTGGCGATGTTGATGCTGCCTTTGCCGCCGTTCGTGCTGGATATCCTCTTCAGCTTCAACATCGCGCTGTCGCTGGTGATCTTGCTGGCGGTGGTGTACGTGATGCGCCCGCTGGAATTCGCAGCGTTTCCCACCGTCGTGCTGTTGGGAACCTTGCTTCGGCTGGCGCTGAACATCGCATCCAGCCGCGTGATCTTGCTGCATGGCCATGACGGTGCGGGCGCGGCGGGCAAGGTGATCGAGGCCTTCGGCGAATTCGTCATCGGCGGCAACTTCGCCGTTGGCCTGGTGGTGTTCGCCATCCTCACCATCATCAACTTCGTGGTGATCACCAAGGGCGCCACGCGCGTGTCGGAAGTGACGGCGCGCTTCACCCTCGATTCGATGCCTGGCAAGCAGATGGCGATCGACGCCGATCTCAATGCGGGCCTGATCAATCAGGAACAGGCACGTACCCGCCGCCAGGAAGTGCGCGAGGAAGCGGATTTCTACGGCTCGATGGACGGTGCATCCAAGTTCGTGCGCGGTGACGCCACGGCCGGCATCCTGATCCTGTTCATCAACATCGTGGGCGGCTTCTTCGTTGGCATGCTGCAACACGGTCTGTCGGCATCCGAAGCAGCACGCACCTACACGCTGCTCACCATCGGTGACGGCTTGGTGGCGCAGATACCTGCGCTGATGCTGTCGATTGCGACAGCGGTGATCGTCACGCGCGTGTCCAAGTCGCAGGACATGGGCAAGCAGGTGATCGGACAGGTATTCGCACAGCCGCGCGCGCTGGCGGTCGCCGGTGTGGTGTTATTCGTGATGGGACTGATCCCCGGCATGCCGAATATCGCCTTCCTGATGTTGGCGGCGGTGTGCGGTGGTTCGGCGTACCTGATGATTCGCCGCGAACAGGAAACCAAAGAGCGGCTGGCCAAGGCGGCCGCGGAAGCCTTGCCGGCGCCGGCTGCCGCCGAGAAGCTGGAGCTGGGTTGGGAAGATGTCGCCAGCGTCGATCCGATCGGCCTGGAAGTGGGCTATCGCCTGATTCCGCTGGTCGACAAGAACCAGGGCGGCGAGTTGATGGCGCGGATCAAGTCGGTGCGCCGCAAGTTGTCGCAGGAACTGGGTTTCCTGGTCGCGTCGGTGCACATCCGCGACAACCTAGATCTGGGCCCCAACACCTATCGCATCTCGCTGATGGGCGTGCCGATGGGCGAGGCGGAGGTTTATACCGAGCGGCATCTGGCCATCAATCCCGGTCGTGTGCACGGTACGGTGCAGGGCGTCGCGACGCGCGATCCGGCGTTCGGGCTGGAAGCGGTATGGATCGAGAACAGCCAGCGCGATCACGCGCAGGGGTTGGGCTACACGGTGGTGGATCCGGCGACGGTGATCGCCACGCATCTATCGCACATCCTGCAGAACCATGCCCACGAACTGCTCGGCCACCAGGACGTGCAGCAACTGCTCGACCGCCTGGCGCAGAGCGCGCCCAAGCTGGTGGAAGACCTGGTGCCCAAGCGCCTGTCGCTGGGTGTGGTGGTGAAAGTGTTGCAAAACCTGCTCGCCGAGCGGGTGCCGATCCGCAATATGCGCAGCATCGTCGAGTCTTTGGCGGAGCACGCGGGCCAGAGTCAGGATCCCGGCGCGCTGACCGCCGCCGTGCGCGTGGCGCTGGGTCGCCAGATCGTGCAGGAGATCGCGGGTTTGGGCACGGAAATCCCGGTGCTGACGCTCGCTCCGGAGTTGGAACAGATCTTGCTCGGATCCCTTTCAAGCAGTGGTGCAGCGGGCGCGGCGGTCGAGCCGGGTCTCGCCGATCGCCTGCAGCAGAGCGTGGCGGAAGCCACACGGCGGCAGGAAGCGAACGGTGAGCCTGCCGTGATGTTGGTGCAGCCGCAACTGCGTCCGTGGCTCTCGCGCTTCACGCGCCACGTGGCTCAGAACCTGCATGTGTTGGCTTACAACGAAGTACCGGATAACCGCCGGGTGCGATTGGTGCAGGCGATTGGGCGTTGAGCGATTGATGTGAAAAACGGGCGAGATATGACTAAGCGGGCAATGACATCGACGTTACAAACTTTGCTCTTTCTGTTTGAGATGAAGCAGAAAGAATCCTCGCAGGCGAGTGCTTGCTTCGATGTCTTTCCCGCGAAAGATGGCATTGCATTTCGCGCCGTTTCCCACAGCAACAGCGGCTCCCTTGAGCACGGTAGTAGCGGTCGCGCCAGATCGCGCGTGTGCCGAAAAGGCGCGAAAGCGGAGACGTATTCATGAAGATCAAACGATTCCTGGCCGCCGATATGCGCCAGGCAATGCGCGATGTGCGTGCGGAGCAGGGCGCCGATGCGGTGATCCTCTCCACGCGCCGCCTTGAGGAAGGCATCGAAATCATCGCCGCAGTCGATTACGACGAAACCCTGATGCGTGAAGCCGTGCGTCACAACACTCCTTCGACGGAAGCCGCCAGGGCGCCGGTGAAAGAAGCCGTCAAGGAACCATCGAAGGAGCGCGCGAAAGTTGTCGCCAAAGAACCGCCGAAGGAGCCTGTGAAGGAGGTTCGCGCCGCGACGCCGCCTCCACCGCCTCCGCCGGCACCCAGCGAGATGGCCGCATTGCAGCCGATCGTCGAGCAGAGCGCGCTGGAAACCGCGCGCATCCGCAGCGAGCTCGGCGGCCTGCGCCAGCTGCTGGAACAGCAGCTCTCCAGCCTTGCCTGGAACGACATGGAGCGCCGCAGCCCGATGCGCGCCCGCGTGCTGCGCGACATGTCGCGTCTTGGCGTCGAGACCGACGTCGCGCGCCAGCTCATCGACGAGTTGCCGGAAGAACTCAACGCAGATCAGGCGCGCTACCTGCCACTGGGGCTGCTTAGCCGCAGCCTGAAGATCAGCGGCCGCCGGCTGTCCGATAATCACGGCGTCACCGCGCTGGTCGGGCCAACGGGTGTTGGCAAGACCACGACGATCGCCAAGCTCGCTGCGTGTGCGGTGATGAACCATGGCCCGTCCAAAGTGGCGCTGGTCAGCACCGACCATTACCGCATCGGTGCGGCGGCGCAGTTGGAACACTACGGCCGTCTGCTCGGCGTGCGTGTCTATCCCGCCTACGACGCAGCCGGTCTCACGCAAACCCTTCACCTGCTGCGTGATCACCATACGGTGCTGGTCGACACGGCCGGTGTGTCCGGTACCGATCCGCGTCTGCAACAGCAGATGGAAGTGTTGCGCGATGCTGGCGTGCAGGGCGGCGCCAAGATGCGCGCCTGCCTGGTGCTGGCGGCGAATGCGCAAGCTTCGGCGTTGGAGGAATCCGTGCGCGCCTACCTGCCCTTGCAGTTGAGCGCATGCATCGCGACCAAGCTCGATGAGGCGCCGAGCCTGGGCGGTTTGCTCTCGGTACTGATCCGCCATCGTCTGCCCCTGGATTGCACCACCGACGGCCAGCGCGTGCCGGAGGACATCAGCGCCGCCGATGCGCGCGTGCTGGTCTGTCGTGCAGCGCAGACACAGAAGCGGCTTGGGCCGAGTGTTGAGGACATGGACATGGCCGAACGTTTCGGCATGGCGGTGGCGGGGCTATGAAAACGTCATTCGTCGGCAGCTTTCATGGTTTCACGACTTTTATCCCTCTCCCTGCACGTCCCACGGGGACGACCTTCGGGTCGCAGGAGAGGAGCGAAAGCGCACAGGCAGTAGCACATGAGTGAGGCATTGCACGTGAATCAAGCAGCAGGCCTGCAAAATCTGTTTTCCTCCGTCCCGGTGCAACGGGACGAGCTGCCGGCGTTCCATCAGGCTGCCAACCTGCAGCCGTTGGTCCGGCGGGAACGCATCACGCGCACCATCGCGGTGGCGGGCGGCAAGGGCGGTGTCGGTAAGACCACCGTTGCGGTGAACCTCGCCATGGTGATGGCGATGGCCGGCCGCGATGTGATGCTGCTGGATGCCGACATGGGCGTGGCCAATATCGACGTGCAGCTGGGTCTGAATCCGTCGCGTCATCTTGCGCATCTGCTGGAAGGCAAATGCTCGCTGCATGACCTGATCATTCCAGCCCAGCACGGCCTGAAGGTGGTTCCGGGTGGTTCGGGCGTGCGCCGGCTGGCAAAGATGGGCAACAGCGAACATGCCGCGGTCATCCGCGCCTTCGACGACCTGATCCAGCCGCCGGAATTCCTGATCGTGGATACCGCTGCGGGTGTCGCCGACAACGTGGCGATGTTTGCTGCCGCCGCGGATGACGTACTGATCGTGGTGTGCGACGAGCTGGCCTCGCTGACCGATGCCTACGCATTGATCAAGATCCTGGCGCACGACTTCGGCGTTCGACGTTTCCACATCGTCGCCAACATGGTTCGCCAGGCGAGCGACGCGAAAAAGCTGTACGAGAAGCTGGCCCGGGTATGCGGCCGTTTCCTGGACGTGGCGCTCGATTACATGGGCATGATTCCGCATGACGAATGGCTGCGCCAAGCCATCCGCCGCCAGGGTGCGGTGGTCGATCTGTGGCCATCCAGCCGCGCCGCGGCCGGATTCAAGCAATTGGCAGGTGCGGTCGATACATGGGGTGAACCCGCGTACCCCGACCTCGGACGTATTGCCTTTTTCAGCGGTCAAAACGTACCGGCTGCGGGGTGGTGAGATGAATGTGGCCTCCGAATATCTGCAACTGCAACGCGAAGACGCAGACCAGCTGGTGCGCAGGCATGCGCCGCTCGTGCGGCGTATTGCCTATCACCTGATGGGGCGGTTGCCACCGAGCGTTGACGTAGGAGATTTGGTACAGGCAGGCATGATCGGCTTGCTGGAGGCAGCGCGAAACTTTACGACCGACCGCGCCGCCAGCTTCGAAACGTATGCGGGCATCCGCATCCGTGGCGCGATGCTGGACGAACTGCGCCGCACCGACTGGACCCCCCGATCGGTGCATCGCAAGGTCCGCGAGGTCGCCGAAGTGGTGCGGCAGATCGAAAACGAAACCGGCGCCGACGCGGAAAGCGCCGAGGTGATGAAGCGACTCGGCATCAGCGCCGAGGAGTATCACCAGGTGCTGGCCGACGCGACCAGCGCGCGCCTGCTCAGCCTGACCGCGCCGGACGACGGCGACGGCGGCGAGGGCAGTGCGCTGGACGTCGCCGACAACGACAACCTCGGTCCGCAGGACAGCATCGAGCAGGGTGGTCTGCGTGAAGCCCTTGCCGAAGCGATCAGCACGCTGCCCAAGCGCGAACAACTGGTGATGTCCCTGTATTACGAGCAGGAATTGAACCTGAAGGAAATCGGCCTGGTGCTAGGCGTGACTGAATCACGCGTCTGCCAGATCCACGGCCAGGCATTGGTGAGGCTGCGCGCACGCATGGGTGAGTGGCGCGGTTAGCGACAACGGAGAAGCGCGATGCTGCAAGTCCCTCTCCCCGGAGGGGAGAGGAAGCAGAGCACTCCCCCACTGTTTCTGCGTTTCGGAGAAAAGCGTTTGGACAAGAACATGAAAATCCTGGTGGTAGACGATTTCTCCACCATGCGGCGCATCGTCCGCAACCTGCTCGTCGAACTGGGCTTCAGCAATCCGCTGATCCAGGAAGCCGATGACGGCAATGCCGCGCTGACGATGCTGAAGGCCACGTCCTTCGACATGGTCGTCACCGACTGGAACATGCCCAACATGACCGGCATCGAACTGCTGCAGGCCATTCGCGCTGAGCCGAAGTTGAAGAGCTTGCCGGTGCTGATGGTGACCGCCGAAAACAATCGCGAACAAATCATCGCCGCTGCCCAGGCCGGCGTGAATGGTTACATCGTCAAGCCTTTCACAGCAGTCACGCTGAAGGAAAAGCTGGACAAGATCTTTGAGCGCCTGGCTGCCAGTGGAGCTTCTGCATGACCGCGACCATGACCGCCGTAAACGAGGGCCTGCCGCCCGAAGTCCGCGACCTGCTCACCAGCGCCGATGGCGTCGCCTTCGAGCAGGCGCTCGATGCGATGGTGCGCCAGCGCGAACAGCACCTGTTCCGTGCGCTCGGTGTGCTTGCCCGCGACCTGCATGGCGCGGTATGTCGCCTCGGCAGCGATCTGGCCAACGAAGGTGTGCCTGAGAGCATGACCGACGCGCGCAACTATCTGGCCGAAGTGTTGGACATGAGTTCCAAGGCCGCACACCGCAGCCTGGATTTCGTCGACCGCATGCGTCCGGAAGCCGAAGCGCTCTCCGCCAACGCCGCGGCAGTGCTGGACTTCAATCGCAGCGAAACCGATCCCTCCGCCGTGCTCGCGCGTCAGGCGCAGGTATTCGCCGGCGCGTGTGCCGAAGGTCTCAACGACATGGTGCTGGTGCAGTCCTGGCAGGACTTGGCCGGCCAGCGCGTGAAGAAAGTGGTGAGCTTTATCGAAAGCGTTGAATCGTCGCTGTTGGAACTGGTGCGCCTCACGGGTGCGCTCGCCGGTCGCGAAGCGCCGGTGGAAGTGGCGAAGGTATCGAGTCAGGACGAAGTGGATCGCCTGTTGAGTGAATTCGGGTTCTGAAGATGCGAATCGCCGGACGCTCGTTTCCCCTCGCCGTCATTCCCGCGAAAGCGGGAATCCATCTTGCTCTTCGGCAAGAAGCGAGAATGGATTCCCGCTTTCGCGGGAATGACGGTGAGGCAAGTACGAGTATTGCCGGGAAGTGTTGCGGCTTGGTCAAGGGCAAACATTGATGGATGCAAACCTCGACAGCGAGCTGCGTGACGATTTCCTGGTCGAGGCCGGGGAGTTGGTGCAACGGCTGGGCGAACAGCTGATCGAGCTGGAAGCCTCGCCGCACGATCGCGAATTGCTCAATGCCGTGTTCCGCGTCTTTCACACCGTGAAGGGCGGCGCGGGCTTCCTCGGCATCGAGCCGATGGTGCAGCTGTGCCATAACGCTGAAGAACTGCTCAACGATGCCCGCAACGGCAAGCTGGTGCTGAACTCGGTGCACATGGATGCGCTGCTGGAAGCGCTGGATCTGCTCAACGCGATGATGGTGGCCTTGTCGCAAGGCGAGCCGATGGCGTCGCCGCCGCAGGCATTGTTGGAACGTCTCAAGCCAGCAGTCGAAGCGGCTCCTGCCACCGCACCGGCCAAGCCGGCGCGCTCGGCTGATCCGATCGAGGCTGAATTCGAAGCGCTGCTCGACACGCTGTACGGGCAGGGTGGCGTACCCGGGGCACCCAAGCACGAATCGAAAGACATCAGCGAGGACGAATTCGAAAACCTGCTCGATGCCCTCCACGGCAAAGGCAGTGCGCCCGGTGCTATCCAGCCTTCGCAGCCTGAAAAGAATGACATCAGCGACGACGAGTTTGAAGCCTTGCTGGATAACCTGCATGGCAAGGGCTCGGCGCCCGGTCAGGTTGTAGCAACGCCGTCTGCGCCGGCTCCCGCGCCGGCACCTGTTGAAGCCAGGCAGGCGCCTGCCGCCGCCAAGTCTGCGCAAGCCGAAAGCACGGTACGCGTCGACACCGCGCGGTTGGATACGCTGGTCAGCCGTGCCGGCGAACTGGTGCTGTTGCGTAACCGCCTGCTAAGCCTCGCCTCGCGTAGCGAGAATGAAACGCTGGCGACCATGGCGGGCGATCTCGATCGCGTCTCCGATGATTTGCAGACCGCGGTACTCAGCATGCGCATGCAGCCGGTGGGCCGTTTGTTCCAGCGCTTCCCGCGCATCGTGCGCGATCTGGCGCGTCAGCTCGGCAAAGACATCGAGCTGATCACCCAAGGCGAAGACACTGATCTGGACCGCAGCCTGGTCGAGGCGCTGGCCGACCCGTTGATCCATCTGCTGCGCAACGCTGTCGATCATGGCCTGGAAGATCCGGCCGGCCGCGAACTTGCCGGCAAGCCGCGCAAGGGCAAGGTCACGCTGTCTGCAAGTCAGCGCGGCGAACGCATTGTGATTTCGGTGGCCGACGACGGCCGCGGCATGGATCCGGAAGTACTGCGTCGCAAAGCGGTCGAAAAAGGCGTGATCGATGCGAATCAGGCCGCGCGTCTTTCCGAAGTGGAATGCTATGAACTGATTTTCCGTCCCGGCTTCAGCACCGCCGCGCAGATCTCGGACATTTCCGGCCGCGGCGTCGGCATGGATGTGGTGAAAACACGCGTCGCCGAACTCGGTGGCACGCTGCAGGTGCATTCGCGCCTGGGACACGGCAGCACGCTCGAACTCACCGTGCCATTGACGCTGGCTATCCTGCGTGTGCTGATGGTGCGCACGGGTGACCGACTGTTCGCCTTGCCGCTCGGCAACGTCAGCGAAGTGTTCGAACTCAACCCGCAACACGATCACATGCTGGATGGCCGCCGCGTTGCGGCGCATCGCGGGCGTGCGTTGGTGCTGGGCGATCTGAGTGACTGGGCGGGCGTCAGCGGCGCCGGCAGCCACCATGTGGTGGTGCTGCATGTGGGACACATTCACCTGGGTTGTCTGGTGCACGAAGTGATCGGCCGCGAAGACGTCATGGTCAAGCCGCTCGGTCCGCTGTTCGATGGCGTGCCAGGTGTGGCCGGTGCGACCGTCACCGGCGACGGGCGGTTGGCCTTGGTGTTGGATCTGGCGGCGCTGTCGCAGGAAGGCGGGCGTCTGCTGCCCGCATTGAAGGTGTCGGCGTGATGACAACACCTAACGACATCCACAACTCGTCGTCCCGGCGCAGGCCGGGATCCAGCGTCTTGGTTGCAACAAAGGCGCTAGGCCCCGGCCTGCGCCGGGGTGACGAGTTCAAAGTTATTCGCGAGATACAGAAATGGACGTCATAAGCATCGCCGGCACCATCCTTGCCTTCGTGGTGCTGATCGTTGGCGCCATCCTCAAGGGTACCGACGTCTCCGCGCTATGGAATCCTGCTGCGTTCGTGATCGTGTTCATCGGCACAATTTCGGCGTTGCTGCTGCACACGCAGGGCAAAGTGCTGAAACGCGCGGCAGGCATGCTGAAGATGGTCTACAAGCCGCCGGAGCTGCATCCTTCCGACTTGATCAGCCGCGTGATCGGCTGGAGCGAAATCTCGCGTCGTCAGGGTTTGCTCGGACTCGAACCGCATATCGATGCGGAAGACGATCCACTGGTGAAAAAGGGATTGCAGTTGCTGGTCGACGGCAGTGAGCCGGAAGCGATCCGCACAGTACTGGAACTTGAAGTGGAAACGCGCGAGCAGGCTGACCTGCACGCGGCCAAGGTCTATGAGCAGGGCGGCATTTATTCACCGACCATGGGCATCATCGGTGCGGTGCTGGGTTTGATGGCGGTGATGCGCGATCTCACCGATCCGGCCAAGCTCGGTCACGGCATCGCTGCCGCGTTCGTTGCGACGATCTACGGCATCAGCCTGGCCAACCTGCTATTGCTGCCGATTGGCGCGCGTTTGAAGTCGCTGATCAACAAGCAGACGCAGGTGCGTGAAATCTTGATCGAAGGGCTGATCTCGATTGCGCAAGGCGACAACCCGCGCCAGATCGAAAGCAAGCTGCAGGGCTATCTGGTATGAGACGCCGGCGGCACAAGCATGATGATCACGTCAACCACGAAGCGTGGGTGATCCCGTATGCGGATCTGCTCACGTTGCTGCTGGCGTTGTTCGTTGTGCTGTACGCGATGTCCAGCGTCAACACCACCAAATACCGCGCGCTGGCGCAGGCTATCTCGGCAGCCTTCAACGGTTCGCGCGCGGTGATCCAGCCGGTAACACCGAATGCGCCGCAGTCGAGCGTTCCGGTGCCATCCAACAAGCCGTCGCCGATTCCGCGCACCCCGCTCGCGCAGATCCTGCTGCCAGTGCTCACTCAGCACATCAGCGTGCCGACCACGGCGCCGGGCACGCCCGCTGATCAGAACAAAGCCAAGCTTAGCGACGAACAGCAGAATCTGGAGCGCATCCGCAACGAAGTCGAGCGTGCGTTGCAACCGCTGATCGACAAGAATCTGGTGGTCGTCCGCCGCACGCCGAATTGGCTGGAAATCGAGATCCGTACGGACATCCTGTTTCCCAGCGGCGTCGCCACCTTGTCGCCGTCTGCCAATCAGGTGTTGACCAATCTCGGCAAAATCCTCGCGCCTTTCACCAATCCACTGCGCGTGGAAGGCTATACCGACGACGTGCCGATCGATACCGCGGTGTATCCGTCCAATTGGGAGTTGTCCGCGGCGCGTGCCGCCAGCGTGGCGCGCTTGTTCACCGAACATGGTGTCGATCCGGAGCGGCTTGGCATTGTGGGCTGGGGTCAGTATCGCCCGGCCGCCGATAACGAAAACGAAGATGGGCGCAACAAGAATCGCCGTGTGTTGGTGGTGGTGTTGAGCGACAAGGCTGCGCCGCAACGCTTCTATACCAACAGCGATCAGATCAACCAGACGGCGGATACCGATGCTGGCGAGGCTGATAACCAGGCTTCTGCACCCGCGCCGAATACAGCGGCGCAGCCTTCCGAATTCGTCACACTGCCGCAACCGGTCCAGCTTCAGACGCCGGTGGTGTTGCCGGCATCACAGGTGATTACGCCGATCGCCACCATCGTCACCACGCCGGCAATCGCGCCGCCATCGCAGCCGTCGACACCGGATAGCAAGGGATAACGCCAGCGCATGAGTTCCGTTCCCAACATCGAGAAGATCGCCAAGGAGCCTTGGCTGTCCTTTCAATTGAATGGCCAGCACTACGCGGTGCTGCTCAGCCAGGTGAGCGAGGTCATCCGCGATGCCGTGCCGACCCCCGTGCCTGGCGCGGCCGAGGACTTGCTGGGTGTGTGTCATCTGCGCGGCAATATCGTGCCGGTGATGGACGGCCGCAAGCGCCTTGGATTCGGCGCTGCCGATGCGGGCGATTCGGCATCCGTACGTATTGTGGTGTTTGCACACGAAGCACATCGCGTCGGCTTGCGAGTGGATGCGGTAGGTGATCTGTTGCAGCCGAAGGTGGAGGCCATCGAGCCGCCACCGGCACGTTCCGGTCGCGTCGATGATCCCGTGCAAGCCGTCATGGGCTGGGAGGGCGGTTTCGTTGCCTTGCTCGATGTTGTGCGTTTGTGCCGATTGCAGCAGGGGCTGAAAGATGTGGCTTGAAATATCGGTGGCAGCGCTGGTGCTACTTCAGACCGTCACGATTTGCTTGCTGTGGCTACAGGGTCGTCGCGTGAAGCGCGGATTTGCCGACAAAAAAGGCGAAGCTGGCAACGTACCTTCGTTGATGATCGTCAATGCGCTCAACAAGATCGAGCATCGTCTGAGTGTGCTTGAAGAGCGTACGCAGAAGCCGCAAGTGCAAGCGCGTCTAACCGAGGCATCGGTTGCGCCGATGACAGCATCCCGGTCAGTCAGCCACCATCTGTCTGCAAGCAACTACGAATTGGCGCAGCATCTGGCGCGTGAAGGTTGCGATGCGGAGCAGCTGATCGAGCGTTGTGGCTTGTCGCGCAATGAGGCGGAGCTGGTATTACGGTTGTATGCGAAGCGGGCGTGAGCGCTGTTCGCCGCCGAAACCTCAAGCCCGCATTTTTCCTCAGCGTCATTCCGGCGAAGGCCGGAATCCATTGCGCATACGAAGCATGGATTCCGGCCTTCGCCGGAATGACGTTGAGCTAAGAAGAGCTTTCTCGCAAGGCCACGCATTCAAGCGTTAGGGCTTATGCGACGCCTCATAAATACCCGCCAGCACTGCTGCCGCCGCTGCGTACAATAACGGCGGCACATCCGCACTCATCCGCAACGACACTAGCAACGCGGCCACCTGTGCATCGTGATGCAACGGCAAGCCCAAGGCATGCGCATGCCGGAACAGATTCTCCACGTCAGTCGCCTTGGCGTTGGCAGGCGCCGATGCGCCGTCCGCGCCGCCTGGCAGACGGAGCACGACTTTGCGTTGCGGTGTAGGTAGCAGCGGCGCGCTCATACGGTGGCCTTCAGAAATACTGCGCTGACACTGCTGGCGGCTTGCGGAAGTCCGAACTGGCAGCTGAGCTGATCGAGAAACAGGCCGGTTGCGTTGATGCGCGCGCGCAGATCATCGAACTGATCTTCCAGTCGATCCACGGTTTCACGCCGCTGCGCCCACAGCTTTACCGACAGACGCAGGCCGCGCAGGTGCAACTCGCCGGCGACAGGTCCCAGCGACGGTAGATCCAGCGAAAAGCCCATGGTCCAATTCTGCTCGCCTTCCTGTTCCTGCTTGAGCAGCAGTTGCAATACATCAGCGCCGTCGCCGTCCTGCACGGGAATTTCCACCAGCCAGTGGCCCGGCGTCGCTTGCAGTTGCGCGACCTCCATGCGGGCCAGTGCAGCCTGCACATCGGTATACAGGCGCGGCAGGAAATCGGTGGCGTCGCTGGTATTACCCAGTTCGTAAGGAAGCGGCAGCCGGCCCTGCGGCAACACTCCGCGATAGAGCAGGGGTGGATCGACATCCGCGCCGCTGCTCTCGCCCGTTAAAGGTTGATCTTTCAGGATGGCGATCAGTCGCAGCAACGCACCCTTCATGTCGTCGTGCGCGGTGTTGGCGTCGCTGGCAGGCGCTTGGGCGAGCTGCGATTCCAGGAACAGCCCGCTGCGATTGATCGCCTGACGCAAACCTTCTGGCGACGAGAGTTCTTGCGGCGTGCTCATGCTGTGCTCTAGCAACGCCAGCGCGGAACGCAGATACGGCGGCAGTTGCTTTGCCATGACCCACTGCGACAAGGCGCCCACCGTAGCGAGCAGAGGGGCATAGCCGTTCTGCTGTGGCAAGCGCTCGCGCAATGCCTGATTGACGGTGCTATCCAGCTGAGAGTCGCCGACAAGGATCTCCAGTTGCGGCTGCGCGCCAAGGCTCAGCACGCGCACCTGGAACTGTGGCGGAAGCTTGGTGCCCGGCGCTTCGGCCTCGACCGTCAACGCGCCTATCTGCAGCACCATCAAACCCTGCTCGGTCACGCCAAGCGGACGCGCAGACAACACACTGCCGATGCGCCAGCCTTCGGAGCTGGCGCCTGCAGCAGCACCGATCCAGGTCAGTGCGGCAACGCTGGTTGGCTGGATGATCACGCTTGGCTCCTCGGCCAGCGACGCGCTGTGCCGCACGTTTTCGCGAACGTCTACCGGACTATCGACCCGGGGGAATAAAACTTTAGAGGGTTTTCCCCGCGATTTCTTGCCCCTGACCCTACGGCCGTCATTCCCGCGAAAGCGGGAATGACGGCTATGAGGAATAGGCCCAGGGCGGACAACCCATGTTCCGTGACGTATATGTCAAGAAACCCTCTAAAGCTGCCCTCCGCCTGGCCGATAAAACCTCCAACAGGTATCCGTGAGGGCCGTGTCATGGGCAATAAGAACAAGGGTGGCGCAGCGAAAGGCGAGGTCCGGGTAGGTATGCCGGCCGACTTCCGCATGGCCGAAGTCACCGAAATGCATCGGCAATTACGCGAGGCGCTGGATGGTTCTTCCATCGTGCTCGACGGTGGCGCGGTGGATCGCGTCGATACCGCGGCTCTGCAACTGCTGGTGGTATTCCAGCGCGAAGCCCAGAAGCGTGGCGGCCAGGTGACGTGGGCGGCAGTGAGTGCGCCGCTTTACGACGCGGCCAGCCAGCTGTCACTGGCACAGACATTGGCATTGCCGGCGAAGCAGCCGGCCTGAACTTGAGGTGGATGGAAAATGGCAAAGATTCTTGCAGTGGACGATTCGGCTTCGATGCGCGGCATGGTGGCGTTTACGCTGCGCAGCGCCGGTTATGACGTGGCCGAGGCAGATAACGGCCAGGCTGCGCTGGATACGGCGGCAACCTCGAAGTTCGACCTGGTGCTGGCCGACGTCAACATGCCGGTGATGGACGGTATCAGCATGGTGCGCGAGCTGCGCACACGCGCCGAATACAAGGGCGTGCCGATCCTGATGCTGACCACCGAATCCAATACGGACAAGAAGATGGAAGGCAAGGCGGCGGGTGCGACCGGCTGGCTGGTGAAGCCGTTTGACCCGGAGCAGTTGCTGGCGACCGTCAAGCGCGTGCTTGGCTGAGCCTCAGGCTGGTCCCCTCTCCCCTTTGGGGAGAGGAGAGGGCTAGGGTGAGGGGACAACCTCGCGAAAAACGGTATGAGTGCCGGCGCCTTGATCTTCATTCTTGAGGCAAGCGCGACCCCTCACCCCAACCCTCTCCCCGGAGGGGAGAGGGAGCAAAGCAGCATCCCGCCCATTTCAGGATTTTGTTTATGAGCAACATCAGCATCGCGCAATTCCACAAAGTCTTCTTCGAAGAAAGCCTGGAAGGGCTGGACGCGATGGAATCGGCGTTGCTGGCGCTCGACGATGGTGGCGACGCCGAGCTGGTGCACAGCATTTTCCGCGCGGCGCATTCGATCAAGGGCGGATCGGCCACGTTCGGCTTTCCGGACATGGCGGCGCTCACGCATGAAGCCGAGTCGCTGCTCGATCAAGTGCGCGATGGCCGTCGTGCGATCGACAAGACCATCATCGAACTGATGCTGCGCACCGTCGATTGCCTGCGTGGCATGTTTGATCGTGCCCAAAGCGGCCAACCGCTGGCTAACGCCGACAGTGAAAATCTGAAACAGCAACTGGCTGCCACCGTCGGTCATGCCGTGCCCGCGGCAGCGGCGAAAGCTGCCGATAAGCCGGCCGCATCCAGCGGCTGGATCATTCAATTCCGTCCCCACGCCGGCATGTTGGCCGGCGGCAACGACCCGTTGCGTCTGTTGCGTGAACTGGCCGCGCTCGGGCAGCTGGTCGTCGAGGCACAGTTGGATCGTGTGCCCACGCTGGACGCGCTCGATCCTACCGAATGCCACTTGGGCTGGCGCATCGAGTTGACCGGATCGGTCAAGCGCGAAGCCATCGCGGCGGTATTCGAGTGGGTCGAAGACGAGTGCGATCTGAGCATCGAACCACTTGTTGCCGCCGCGCCACCGCCTGCGCCGTCCGTCGAAGCTGTCGCTACGCCGGCCGGCGCAGGCGGCACGGCAGGGAGTGCGCGTGCCGCGGCGAGCAGCAATGACGCCGGTTCGGTGCGCGTGGGCATCGACAAGATCGACGGCCTGATCGACCTGGTCGGCGAACTGGTGATTACGCAAGCCATGCTCGATCAGTTCCGCGAAGAATTCGATCCGTCGCGCCTGGCGATGTTGCAGCAAGGCCTTGCGCATCTCGCGCGCCACACGCGTTCGCTCCAGGAAAGCGTGATGGGCATCCGCATGTTGCCGATCGGCTCGGTATTCAACCGTTTCCCGCGACTGGTGCGTGATCTGAGCCAGAAGCTCGGCAAGCAGGTGAAGCTGGAGATGGTTGGCGAACACACCGAGCTCGACAAAACGGTGTTGGAAAAGATCGGCGATCCGCTGGTGCACCTGGTGCGCAACGCCATCGATCACGGTCTGGAAACGCCGGAAAAACGCCGCGCTTCTGGCAAGGGCGACACCGGTACGCTGCGCCTGGAAGCGTTCCATCGCGGCGGCTCCATCGTGGTGGAGATCGTTGACGACGGCGCCGGATTGAATCGCGAAGCGATCATCAACAAGGCGTTGCAAAAGGGTTTGATCAACAGCGGCGACAACATCAGTGACGAAGAAGTCGGCGAGCTGATCTTCCAGCCGGGCTTCTCCACGGCGGCAGTGACGACCGATTTGTCCGGCCGCGGCGTGGGCATGGACGTGGTTCGCCGCAACGTGACGGATCTGGGCGGCAGCGTGTCGATCAAGAGCCGTCCGGGTCATGGCACCACCTTCACCATCACCCTGCCGTTGACGCTGGCAATCATTGACGGTTTGCGCGCTGCGGTCGGTGAGGAGTGCTACATCGTGCCGCTGGTGTCGATTGTCGAATCGGTACAACTATCGGCCGATGCGGTGCGCAGTGTGACGGGCGGCGGTGAGCTGTTCCGCTTCCGTGGTGAATATCGCCCGATTGTGCGGCTGCATCAGCAATTTGGCTGCGCAAACGCGCAGCAGAAGATCGAAGACGGTCTGGTCATCGTGGTCGAATCGGATGGCAACCAGGTTGGCTTGTTCGTCGACGAACTGATCGGCCAGCAGCAGGCTGTCGTGAAATCGCTGGAAGCGAACTATCGCCGCGTCGAGGGTATTTCCGGTGCGACGATTCTCGCGGACGGTTCGGTTGCATTGATTATCGATGTCGCCGGTTTGATCCGTCTGCAATCGCGACGCAAAGCTGCATAACGTGCGGCGCCGGGAAGGCGCCGCGAGTTACCACCTGAAGATCTGCCGTGCCGGGAGAGCGGTGCGCGGACGCTTGCGCTCCGATTTCCCATCTCTTCGAAGGTTGCCGTCATGATGTCCCCCTTGAAACTGTTGGAACACCTGAGTCTTGCGGCCAGGGTGTGGCTGGTGATCGCGATCGTCGTGATCGGACTGGTTGCGCTCACCGTGATGTCGGCTGCCGACAGTCGCAGCCTGCAGATGCAGGCGCGCGAGCGTGCATTGGGCGATCAGGTGGCGACCGCTACGTCGTTGCTTGAGAGCTATCACGAGCGCGCCGTGAAGGGTGAATTCAGCGAAGCGGAAGCGCAGCGGCGTGCGCTGGCAGCGCTGTCCACATTACGCTGGAACAACGGCACCGGCTACGTCTATACCTTCGACTCCGGTCTTGTCATGCGCATGCATCCGATCATGCCCCAGCGCGATGGTAAGAGCATTCACGACGATGCTGACACCACCGGCAAGTATTTCTATCGCGACATGTTGGCGGCCGACCAGCGCGATGGTCACGGCCTTACCGAATACATGTGGCCGATGCCGGGCAGCAAAGGCAACAAGCTCAAGATGACCTATTCGTCCTGGTACAAGCCCTGGGATCTGCACGTGGCAGCCGGCGCGTACTTTGTGGATATCGATGCGCAGTTCCAGCAGATGCTGATCGGCAGTCTGCTGCGCGCCGCGCTGGTGGGTTTGCTGGTGATCCTGGTGGTGTGGGAGTCGATGCGCAGCATCCGCAGCAGCATCGGTGGCGAGCCGGGCGTGGCGGTGACCATGGCAACGCGTATTGCCGATGGCGATCTGAGTGGTGACAACGTGCAGGCTGCCGAAGGCAGTTTGCTGGATGCGCTTGGGCGCATGCGCGGCAAGCTTACGGACATCGTCGGCGAGGTTCAGCAGGGCGCCCACGCCGTCACCTCAGCAGCGCAGCAGATTGCGCGCGGCAACGACGACCTGAGCTATCGCACGCAGGAACAGGCCTCCAGCCTGGAAGAAACCGCGGCATCGATGGAAGAAATGACATCCACGGTGAAGCAAAGCGCCGGAAACGCCGGCCAAGCCAGCCAGCTCGCTACCGCCATGCGCAACCAGGCCGAGCGCGGCGGTGACGTGGCGCAACAGGCCAGCGTGGCGATGCAGGCGATCAAGCAGGCCAGTGGGCAGATCGCGGAGATCGTCGGCCTGATCGATGAAATCGCCTTCCAGACCAATCTGCTGGCACTGAATGCGGCGGTCGAAGCCGCGCATGCCGGCGAGCACGGCCATGGTTTCGCGGTGGTTGCCACGGAAGTGCGCAACCTCGCCCAACGCAGTGCGCGCGCCGCGAAGGACATCAAGGCCCTGATCGGCGACAGCGTGGACAAGGTGCAGGCCGGGACACAGCTGGTCGAAGCATCCGGGCAGGCGCTCACAGGAATCATCGGTAGCGCGAAGAAAGTGGCTGACATCGTGGACGAGATCGCCGCGGCCAGCCAGGAGCAATCGGCCGGCATCGAGCAGGTCAACCGGGCGGTGACGCAGATGGACGAGGTCACCCAGCAGAACGCTGCGCTGGTGGAAGAGGCGGCGGCCGCGGCGCGGGCCATGCAGGAGCAGGCGGATCGGTTGCAGACGCAGATGGGGTATTTCCGGGTGCGTGGCGAGGTTCGTTCCGCGCTCAAACCCGCCCCAGTGACCGCCCGGGTCGCCATGCCGGCGGCGCGGCCTCTGGCGGTGGCTGGGGAGTGGGCCGAGTTCTAGCCGCTACCAGGAACAAGCGCCCTCTCCCGGGAGGGGAGGGGCGTCCTTCGCTACGAGAAAGTCAAGGAAACGTGCAGGAAACAGCTCAAGTTTTACCCAAAACCGCCGATCCATCTTTCGAACGGGAGCCCTCTGGGGGCGCTCCAATGACGAGGCGAAACATGTCTGACCAGGCCCGGAGCGAGGCGCTCCAGTCGCAGTACCTCACCGTCAACCTCGCTCACGAGGAATACGGTGTCGACATCCTGTCCGTGCGCGAGATTCGCGGCTGGACGCCGGTAACGCGCATTCCGCAGTCGCCGCATTACGTGTTGGGCGTGCTGAATCTTCGCGGCGCCATCGTGCCGGTGGTCGATCTGCGCTTGCGTTTCGGTCTTGCCCGCGAGGAATACAACGCCACCACCGTCACCGTGATCATCACCGTGGCAGGCCGCCAATTCGGCGTGGTGGTGGACGCCGTGTCCGACGTGATCGATGTGGCCAGCGATGCGCTGCGCCCGGTGCCCGACATGGGCACCACCGTCGACACCGAATACCTGAAAGGACTGACCTCGATCGGCGACCGCATGGTGCTGCTGCTCGATGCAGACAAGCTGCTGCAACCGCAGGACGCGCAGATGCTCGAAGCCGCCCTGAACGCGGCCGACGATGTGAAAGCTGTGGCATGAAGGAATAAGACAACATGAAACTGCGCTTCCCGAAGTTGAAATTTACGTCGCTGACGATCAAGGCACGCCTGATCATGCTGGTCGGGCTGCTGTGCGTCATGCTGGTTGCTGGTGCGGTGATCGGCGTGGGCTCGATGGCGCGCCAGAACGCCGGCACGCAATCCATCTACGACAATGAGCTGGTGCCAACGCAGCTGGTCGATACGCTGCGCACCAATTCGCTGATGTACTTCATTACGCTCAACGAGGCCGCCACCTTGGTGGGCAAGCCCGATCAGGTGAAGCAGAAGCTGACCGAAGCGGATCGCTACCTGAAGCAGATGGACGACGTGACCAAGTCGCTCGACAAGCTGTCGCTGAGCCCCAAGCTGGAGGCCACTGTCAAGGACTATAAGTCGACCGACAAGGATTACCTGCAGGCACGCGATGACGTGCTCGATGCCATCAAGCAGAACGACAACTCCGCCACCGATACGGTGGAAATGGAAATGCGTCCCCTGCTGATGCAGCGCCTGGATAGCTTGGCCAAGGTGGTCGAGATCCAGCGCGACGAAGCCAACGCCACCTACCAGGCGCAGGTGAAGAGTTACGAGCGCGTACGCATGATCACGGTCATTGCCTTGCTCGCCGGCCTTCTCTTCGCGCTGCTCCGCTCGACCTTGCTGATTCGCTCGATCTCGCATGCGCTGAACTACGCGATGAAAGTTGCCAAGGAAATCGCCGCCGGCAAGCTCGGTCACGAGATCGAGGTGAAGGGCAACGATGAATTGGCCAACCTGCTTTCCGCGCTGCGCACGATGGATCAGCGTCTGGTGGAAATCGTCGCCGAAGTACGCCAGGGCTCCGATGCGGTGAGCACGGCTGCGCAGCAGATCGCGCGCGGCAACGACGACCTCAGCCAGCGCACACAGGAACAGGCCTCCAGCCTGGAAGAAACCGCTTCGTCAATGGAGGAAATGACCTCCACCGTGAAGCAGAACGCGGAAAACGCCAGCCACGCCAACCAACTTGCCCGCGGCGCACGCGAACAGGCCGAGCGCGGCGGTGAAGTGGCGGCGCAGGCCGTTACCGCCATGCGCGAAATCAACAGCTCCAGCCGCAAGATTTCCGACATCGTCAGCCTGATCGACGAAATCGCCTTCCAGACCAACCTGCTGGCGCTCAATGCCGCGGTGGAAGCTGCACGTGCCGGTGAGCAGGGCCGTGGCTTTGCCGTGGTCGCTACCGAAGTACGCAATCTGGCGCAGCGCAGCGCCGGCGCGGCCAAAGAAATCAAGCTGCTGATCAACGACAGCGCCGACAAGGTGCGCGCCGGTTCCGAACTGGTGGATCAGTCAGGCAAAGCGCTGGCCGACATCGTCGACAGCGTGAAAAAAGTCACCGACATCGTGGCCGAGATCGCCGCAGCCAGCCAGGAACAATCGGCAGGCATCGACCAGGTGAACAACGCGGTGTCGCAGATGGATGAAATGACCCAGCAGAACGCTGCACTGGTGGAGGAAGCCTCCGCTGCCGCACGCGCCATGCACGAGCAGGCCGGGGAACTGTCGCGCCAGGTGAACTTCTTCCGTTTCGGTGAAGAAGCCGCTGCTTCAGTCGCCGCGGCCAAGCCGAAGGCGGCGGAAGTCCTGGCCGAAACCGAGGCCGTGTTCGCCGCCGTGCGTCAGTCGGCGCCACCGACTGCGTCGAGCCGCCGCACCGCGCCGGAAACGGCCGATAGCGGTGTGTGGAAGGAATTCTGATTCATGCAGTAACCCTCCGCCCATCGCTGGCGGAGGGTAAGCAAGACATGTCTTCAAGCAGGAGAGAGGGGCTTCTGCCAGGCCAGAGGAGTTTCGTGTTCAAGCGGTAGGGACACCGTATGCGCTATGTCCGCAGTGTTTCTACCAATAAAACGATGAGGTAAGTGTTGTGACTCTTGGCAGCTGGACCATTTCCCGCAAGTTGATCGTCGCGCTCTCCCTGTGCGCGGCCACCTTGCTCAGTGTAGGCGGTGTAGGCACCTACGCCATCGACCACGCCAATTTTGTGCTGGGCGATATCTACAACTCGAACATGCTGCCGGTGTTGGACATTTCCGCCGTCAAGGATCAGCAAACCGAACTGCGCGTCGAACTTCAGCGCATCGTTATCAGGCACGACAAGGCATTGCTGCAAGACGTGCAGGCGCGCCTGCCTGCGATGCGCAAAATCATGGATACCCGCTGGTCCGCGTATTACCCGTCCCAAGTCAGTTCGAATGACGAGCGTGCGGTGGCCGACCGTTACGGACCGCTGCGCAAGCAGTTCGATGCGCAGGTGGATAAGACCTTGGATCTGCTCAGCCACGATGATTACGCCAATGCCGCCGTGGAAGTCAGTGACGAGGTTGGTGCAACAGCAACATCGTTGCACGACGTGCTGAGCAGCTTGCAGAAAATCAACGCTGATCAGGTTCACGATCATTACCTTTTGGCTCAGCATCGCTATCCGCAGATGATGGGGATGATCGGCGGTTGCATTCTGTTCGGGCTGCTGGTCATGGGCGGCATCGTGGTCTATCTGCGCAGCACGATTGCCAAGCCGCTTGGTATTGCCGCCAGTGTGGCCGGTGAAATCACTCAGGGCCGCCTCGGACATCAAATCACGGTGACCAGCAACGACGAAATCGGCGTGTTGCAGCATGCCTTGCAAGCGATGAGCGACAAGCTGGTCGAGATTGTCAGCAACGTGCGCGACAACGCGGTAGGAGTGAGCTCCGCATCGCAGCAGATCGCGCGCGGCAATGACGATCTGAGCCAACGCACGCAGGAACAAGCTTCCAGCCTCGAGGAAACCGCCTCGTCGATGGAGGAAATGACCGCCACGGTCAAGCAGAACGCTGACAACGCCACGCAAGCCAATCGTCTGGCCAACAGCGCACGCGAGCGTGCCGAGCAGGGCGGCAAGGTGGTGATGGGTGCCGTGTCAGCGATGCGCGATATCGATGCCTCCAGCCGCCGCATGGCGGACATTGTCGGCCTGATCGACGAGATCGCCTTCCAGACCAACCTGCTGGCGCTCAATGCCGCGGTGGAAGCGGCGCGTGCCGGCGAACAGGGTCGTGGCTTTGCCGTGGTTGCCACGGAAGTGCGCAACCTCGCCCAGCGCAGTGCGTCGGCGGCGAAGGAGATCAAGGTGCTGATCGGCGAGAGCGGCGAACTGGTGCGTATCGGTTCGGACATGGTGGACCGCTCGGGCCACGCACTGGCCGATATCGTCGATGGCGTGAAGAAAGTCACCGACATCGTCGCCGAGATCGCCGCGGCCAGCCAGGAACAATCGGCAGGTATCGATCAAGTCAACAACGCCGTGTCGCAGATGGACGAGATGACGCAGCAGAACGCGGCGCTGGTCGAAGAAGCTGCGGCTGCGGCGCGCGCCATGCAGGAACAGGCCGCCGAGCTGACCGCGCAGATGCGCTTCTTCCAGGTGCCCGGCCGTGCTGCGCCAAAACCGGCCGTCAAGGTGCGCGCGCATTCCGTTACAGCCGAAACCGAAGCCGTGCTTGCTGCGGTGCGCAGCAAGGCGACGAAACCTTCAAACAAGTCGGTGGCTGAGCCAGCCGCCGAATGGGCGGAGTTCTAAGCGATGACCATGGCCACCCTGACCGACTTCAATGCCACCGCGTCGGGCGTGGGTGGGCCTTTGCTTGGCGATACCGAATTCCAGTTTCTGCGCGACTTCGTCTACCAGCACTGCGGCATCGCCCTGGGCGAGCAGAAGCGCCAGCTGGTGCAGGGACGCTTGTTGCGCCGCCTGCGCGCACTGAGGCTGAAAGACTTCAGCAGCTATTGCGAGCTGCTACGCCGGGATCCGGAGGGCGAACTGGGTGAGTTGGCAAGCGTGATCAGCACCAACGTCACGTCGTTCTTCCGTGAAATGCATCATTACGACCTGCTGATCAACGATCTGCTGCCACGTTGGCTGGAAGCGAAGAAAAACGGTGGTCGGCTACGCATCTGGTCGGCCGGCTGCTCGACCGGTGAAGAACCGTATGCGCTGGCGATGGTGCTGGCCGAGGCGTTGGATCGCACTGGCAGCAAGGTGGATGCGCGCATCCTGGCGACGGATCTTTCGCCACAGGCGTTGGAAACGGCGCGCGCTGGCACGTATGCGCTGGATCGTCTGGGCGGTGTGAGCGACGAGCGACGCAGCCGTTGGTTCATGCGCGGCGAAGGCTCGTATGAAGGTTGGGCGCGCGTGCACCCACGCCTGCGTGAGCTGGTCACCATCCAGCCGCTCAATCTGTTGCACGACTGGCCGATGCGCGGTCCGTTCGATGCGATTTTCTGCCGCAACGTGGTGATCTATTTCGACAAGCCGACCAAGCAGCGTCTGTTTGAACGCTATGCCGGTTTGCTGGAGCAGGGAGGCTATCTGTTCCTGGGTCATTCCGAATCGATGTACGGACTTAGCGATTCGTTTGAACTAGTTGGCCGCACTGTTTACCGGAAGCGTACGTCATGACTGCCCCGATGCCCGGCGTTGCTGTAGCGCCTCGCCCCTCCAATACCGTTTTGCCCGGGTTCGAGCACATGCGCCGATTCTGGGACCCCACCCACGCCTGCATGACCGTGAAGGTCCTGCCGGGCGAGTTCTATGTCAGCGGGCAGGAAGAAATGGTTTCCACGGTGCTCGGCTCGTGCGTGTCGGCGTGCATTCGCGACAACGAGCGGCGCATCGGCGGAATGAACCACTTCATGCTGCCCGAGCCGATGAGCGGCGAGCGCAATGACTGGTCGGCGGCGATCGGGCGCGCGGCCCGCTACGGCAGCGACGCGATGGAGCAGCTGATCAACGCCATCCTGAAGGCCGGCGGCCGGCGCGATGCGTTGACCGTGAAGATCTTCGGGGGCGGCCGGGTGCTGGCGCAGATGACCGACGTGGGCCTGCGCAACATCACTTTCGTGAAGCGCTACCTGGAGACCGAGGGGCTGCCCTTGGTGGCCGAGGACGTGGGCGATATCTACCCGCGCCAGCTGCAGTTTTTCCCGGCCAGCGGGCGAGTGCGGGTGCGCCAGTTGCGCAGCCAGCGCGACGCGGAACTGGCCGCCAACGAGCAGCGGTACCTCAAGCGTTTGGCGAATGATCCGATAAAGGGAGAGGTGGAGCTGTTCTGATTCAGGCTCCCGTAGTTTGTTTGACAGGGGCGAAGGATGAGTGGCGAGGGCGCGAGCGCGCACGTCATTACAGGGGGCGAGCAGCGCATAAGTCCGCGGCCCTCGCTGCTCATCCTTCGCCCTTGATTGAAGACCTAAAGCATTAAGCGAGAAGGCGGCAATGGAAAAAGTTCGCGTCCTGGTAGTCGATGACTCCGCACTGGTGCGGAAGCTGCTGTCGGCCATGCTCGATTCCGATCCCGGTATCGAGGTCGTCGGCGTGGCCGCCGATCCGCTGATCGCGCGCGACAAGATCAAGCAGCTCAATCCCGACGTGCTGACGCTCGACGTGGAAATGCCGCGCATGGATGGCCTGACTTTCCTTGAAAATCTGATGCGCCTGCGGCCGATGCCGGTGGTGATGGTGTCATCGCTGACTGAGCGTGGCGCGGAAGTCACATTGCGTGCGCTGGAAATCGGCGCCGTGGATTTCTTCACCAAGCCTTCCAGCGATCTGGCCAACTGCTTTGCCGAAAGCGCGCAGGAAATTTGCGCCAAGGTAAAGATGGCGGCGCTGACTCGTCCGCGCCCGTACACCACGGTGCAGAAGCTAGACGTGCCGCCGCGCCTTTCCGCGGATGCCGTGTTACCACGCTCGCAGTCAGCGGGCACGCGCGGTAGTCAGCGCATTATCGCCGTGGGAGCGTCCACCGGCGGCACCGAAGCGATCCGCGTGCTGCTGGAAGCCATGCCGCCGGATGCGCCGCCGATCGTCATTACGCAGCATATTCCGGCTGCTTTTAGCGGTCCGTTTGCGTCGCGCATGAACAACTGCTCGGCAATGCGCGTGTGCGAAGCGCGCGATGGCCAGCCCATTCAGCCCGGTCACGTGTACATCGCTCCAGGCGGCGAGCACTTGCTGCTGATGTGGGATGGCGCCAAGCACGTATGCCGCCTGCACGATGGTCCACAGGTGAATCGTCACAAGCCCAGCGTGGACGTGCTATTCCGCTCGACCGCCGCCAGCATCGGCGCCGCCGGCATCGGTGTGCTGCTCACCGGCATGGGCGACGACGGTGCGCGCGGCCTGCTGGAACTGCGCGAAAGCGGCGCGCCGACCCTGGTGCAAGACGAAGCCAGTTCCGTGGTGTGGGGCATGCCCGGCGCAGCCTGGAAGCTTGGCGCTGCCGACGAAAAGCTGCCGCTTGAACAGATTGCCGCACGCGTGTTGGTGCTGGCGCAACAACCCATCGTCAGCGCACGACGCGCTGCCTCCTGACGTATCGGAACATCCTATGTCCGTGAATATTCCCAATCTTGTCGCGCGGCCTCTCTCCGCTCCGCGTCCACTCATCGGCATCGGCGCGAGCCTCGTCGCGTTGTTGCTGTGCCTGGTGTGGAATCCGATGTGGCTGGCGCCGGTGCTGATCACCGGGTTGTGTGCGGTGTGGATCTTCGAATGCCGCAAGCTGGCCACGCCCTCGATCGTGGTGGAAACCGCGGTGGAGCCCGACAGTGCTCCGGTGCGCGAAGCGCTGGAAGACGTGCGCGGCGCCCTGGTGGACGAACTGGGCCACGCCTCGCGCGAACTGCATCAGGCGCTGGATCTGCTACGCGACGCGGTCTCCGAACTCGGCGGCGGTTTCGATGGCTTGTCGCAGAAAACCGGCATGCAGCAGTCGCTGCTGAAGCAGATCATCGGCGTGCAGAACGGTGGCGTGTCCGTGCAGGATTTCGCCGCACGTACTGGCGACCTGCTGGAACATTTCGTCGGCCTGATCGTGCAGTTGTCACGTGAAAGCCTGCGTATCGTCTATCGCATCGATGGCATGTCCAAGGAAATGGATGCGGTGTTCACGCTGCTCAAGAACGTGAACACCATCGCCGAGGAAACCAATCTGCTGGCGCTCAACGCGGCCATCGAAGCGGCACGTGCCGGCGAAGCGGGCCGCGGCTTTGCGGTGGTGGCCGGTGAAATTCGCAATCTCGCCAGCCATTCCAACCAGTTTAACGAACAGATCGGCAGTCACGTGGAACGCGCACGCATCGCGATGGAGCAGGTGCGTGGCCTGATTGGCGAGCTGGCGTCGCAGGATCTCAACGTCGCGCTGTCGGCCAAGGGCGACATCGATGCGATGATGGCTCACGTCACCGAAAGCGACGCGCGCACCAGTGCGGTGGCAGATCAGGTGGTCGAGATCAATCGTGGCCTGGGTAACGACGTCTCCACCACCATCCGCTCGCTGCAGTTCGAAGACATTCTCAGCCAGCTGCTCAACCAGACGCGTACCCGTCTGGTCGAACTGCAAGGCGTCGTCGCTGAAACCACCCAGGATATCCAGACCCTCGCCTGCGAGACGGTGGATGCGCAACTGCTGCGCCAGCATTCTGAACGTGTGCGCGAACGCCTTGCCATGCAACGCGAGAAAGCGCGCCTTCGTTCGCGCGGACCGGCCCTGCAGAACAGCATGGATGCCGGCGAGATTGAATTGTTCTGAGGAATGACGCCATGAGTCTCAACGTTCAGCACGATATCGAACAAGATTGCGTCACCCTGCAGCTCGGCAGCCATTTCGACTTCAGCGTGCATCGCCAATTCCACGATGCCTGTCTGGGTGCGTCGCGGTCGCGTAGTTACGTGATCGATCTGGGTGAAGTGGAAAGCATGGACAGCTCTGCGCTGGGTATGCTCCTTTTGCTGCGCGAGCATGCCGGTGGTGATCGCGCTGAGATTCGTATCGTCAATGCCAACACGGCGCTGCGCGGCACCCTGCGCGTGGCTGGGTTCGACAAGCTGTTCACCCTGCACTGATTCGTATAGCCGCTATTTCCGCGAAAGCGGGGATGACGGCCATACAAGCTTGGACTATCCCTGGATCAAGTGCGCGGTAACGCAATCTACGTTTCCCGCGCAGTCACACGTCCAACAACTCAGGCAATCCAGGGGTTCGCAGGTGTCGGCACAATGGGCCGCTGTACATGGCGCATCGGCTCGTCTACGAACAGGCAGCTGATTCGCATGCCCTTGTGTGTCATGCGCTCATGGATAAGGCCGTTGAACAGATACGCATGATTGCGCATCGCGTCCAGGTTGAGGCCATAGGCGCCCAGTTTGGACGCCAGAAACTCACGTTCGCCAATGTCGTACACGGCGTCGTTTATGTGCGTGGGCTCAACGGTTCCATCCACACAAAGCATGGCCCAATGCACTTGACGCGTGATGCCAACGCGCAAGCGCACGCGCACGCTTGAGCAGACCATTTGCATGTTGACGTAGGTTACCGATTCGCAAGCTTGTCGATAGATGGCCGTATGCATGCTGGGCGAGAGGTCGCTCAGTGTCGCGCCCTTGATGTCGCAACGGTAGGCAACGCCAGCTTCGGCCAACACACGCGCGATGGTTTCGTGTAACGCCGCCGGTAACCCGCGTTGGCGCCACGCCGACGGATGCATGCTGTCGGCGAGCCCGCTGACCTGGCTTTGTGTTGCCGTCGCCTGACGGTCATAGCGCATGGCTTCGTTGGCCGGAAGCATGTTGCGAAAGCGCGTCAACAGTTGGTGATGCGAGAGGTGCAGCACACTCCCTGCAAGTTCCAATGCCTGTGCTGTTTTTCGCATACGTGTTTCGTTCAATTGCATGCTTTGCTGGGCGAGCAGGATGGCTCGTTTGGCTTGGCGTCGTTCATGTTCTTTTTGTTGTTGCTGCGACGTAATACGGGTTCCGAGTGCAAAGAGGCCGGTAAGACACAGGGCAATGAAGCCTTCCGCCTGCGCGACGGTGGGATTGGGGATGGAGTCCAGCAAGGCGCCAAGAAACAGAATGCACGGTGTGCCGCTTACCGCTACCGCGCGCCAGTCCTGTTTCACCAACAGCCAGACCATGGGCACGAAGACGACTCTGAGCGCGATATGCCGTACGTCGTTGTGATTGTTGCGGCTCAGCAGGAACAGGAAGATGGCCGTACCAGCCAGCATGATCAGTGTGTCGGCGGCAAATACGTGATGGCTGATGCGTTGCCAGCGCTGGCGCACCGGTAGCTTCGATTCCCACTCCACCCGCGCCATCAAGGCCCACGGTATCGTCGCCAGCATGCCCATGTATTGCCCGGTGAAGGCGGCAGCCACCAAGGTGGCGGACAGCTTCAAGGGTTGTGTTGGATCGGTGGCACTGAGCATGGTGATGCAATTGAACAGTGTCCAGGTTGCCGACACACCGGCAATGGCCACGAAAAGTGCCATGAAGTTGACTTGCCGTTTGTTCGGGAACAGTCCCATCCGCTCGCGGCACCACCATGCGATGGGTTGTGCGGTGATGGAACCCGGAAGCATGTTCCACATCGCCCAGTGCGTGCCAAGCTGGCCGGCGCATTCGATAGTGGTTTGCGCGAGGCAGAAGATGTCGCAAGCAACGACCGCCGGCCAGTAGCGATAAGGAAGCAGCAGTAGCGCACCGAGCCGCAGGCCGGCGTAAAGGGACATGTGGCCGTCGGTGAATGGATGGAACAGGGTGCGTATAAGCATGTAGCCGGCAATCACCGCCAAATGCCTGGCCCAATGGCTTCGCAGCTCTTTCGCCAGCCCCATGCTTTGCCCCTGTATTCCCCCGTCCTTCAATCATGCAGGTAACGGAGGGAATTGGCGACAGTCATCAAAACCTGAATGGCGTTGCCTGTCAGCCAGGTGAAAGGGCATAAAAAAAGCCGACGGCATGGGCATGCCGCCGGCAGGTTCACACACGCACAGGAAAACCGATTTACCAGGCGCGGACGTCGACCACGCTCAAGGAATAGCTCTGCATGTCCGGTTGGTAATGCAGCAGGCGGCCCAGGTCGAAATCGACTGATTGACCAGGGCTGATATTGGTGGTGCCGGCGGGCCAGCCTTCTTTGGTGGCCAGCACGTTGCCGGTGCTGTCCTTCGCATCGAGGCGCACTTGTGCGGCGGCGGCCGAGGTGCAGTTGTTCACCAACTTGCCCTTGACGCTCAGGCGGGTCGCCATGCCGCTGCCGACGGCAGCAACTTTCACGTCCTGGATCGCGAAATCAGTGGATGCACAAGCATGAGCTGCGACGGGGGCGACCAGCAGCGCGGTCGCGGCGATGAGTGATTTCATATGTCAGTCCTTAGGCCGGGGTTGCCACGCGAGAGCGGCTTGGGAGACATATCGGCCTGGGGTGGCCGAACTTTAGATCAGATGACGGTGGGGCAGAGGCCGGCCGCGACGGTCGCACATCCCCCGATGACCCAACAAAAAATCCCCCGGGTTGCCCCGGGGGATTTGGGTAACGCTGGCCATCGCGCTGAGGCGACGGCTATCAACTCGCTTAGAAGCGGTATTCCACCGAAGCGGAGTACGCAGCGATGTTGGTGCGGGTGTGACCCACGCCCGTGTAGTAGACGCTGGTGTCGTTACCAGCCTGCAGACGGTAGTTGTCGTAGTTCAGAGCCAGGCTGACATTCTTGGTGACGTCATAGCCAACGCCCAGACCGGCGTACAGACCGCTGTTCCAGGTCTTGTAGCGGCTGTCGAAGTCACCAGCCGTGAAAGCCAGCTCGGTGCGCGAACGCATGTAACCGGCGTGGGCGGTCACGTACCAGGCCTGGTAGAAGTTGTACTTGGCGTTCAAGCCGACGGTGGCGGCCTGCGGCTTGGCCGACAGCGAACCGAAGCCATTGCCAATGTCAGCCTTGGGGCGGCCGAGGTACACGTAGCCGATTTCCGGACCGATGATGCCATTCCAGCGCCAGCCGAAGCGGACGTTCTGGAACACGCTGTTGTTATGGTCCAGGTCGCTGGTGCGAGCCTGGGTCTGGCCCAGGTTACCGGCGGCGAAGAAGTTGTCCTGCCAGTTCGGGTTGATGTTCGAACCGTAGGTAGCGGTGCTGGCGTCGTCCGCGTGGGCGGCCTGGCTCAGCACGGGGGACAGGGCAAGGGCGGCCACAGCGGCCGAGAGGGCTAGCTTATTCATGGAGGACTCCATCTCTTTTTTATTGACCGACACGGCGACGCTTGGGGGACTCGTCGTGACGGATCGCGCGGGGTACGCGATGTAACAACATTGTAACATCTCAGCTGACCCCAGGCTTTCCGGAATGGTCTGCGGGGAAGCTACGGTTCAGCTTTAATCGCCGCGGATAAGCCTGCGATTCATGTAAGAAAGTGCGCGGGCATCGAGTGGGCGCAAGATCTCGCCGCAAGCTCCGCGTTGGAAAACCATTCAGTCTGTGACCTCTGGCAGGGGGCCTGGGCCGCTGCAGATGGCTAGCATCGGATGCTTATGCCGCATTCACGTTTGTGACAGCGGCCGAACACCGCCCGGGAGAACCTTTTGAAACGCCAGCCTCTTGCCGCCGCCATCCTTGCTGCCACGCTCGGATGCATCGCTTTTGCCGCCCATGCCGACGATGTATCCGCCCCGCAGAACGTGCCGTACAGCGCCGGCGCGCTGACGATCAATGTCGACGCCACTGACCTTGCCCATCGCGTGTTTCGCGTGCATGAGGTCATACCCGTCGCATCAGGTCCGCTGACCTTGCTTTATCCGGAGTGGATTCCAGGCAACCACTCGCCCAGTGGCCCGATCGACAAGTTCGCCGGCCTGGTGGTGAAGGCCAACGGCAAGGTGCTGCCGTGGACGCGCGACGAGTACAACGTCTACGCCTTCCATGTCGATGTGCCGCAAGGCGCAAACAGCGTAGACGTGGAGTTCCAGTACCTGTCGCCGCAGGACATGCGTCAGGGCCGCGTGGTGATGACGCCGGAAATGCTCAACCTGCAGTGGAACACCGTTTCGCTGTATCCGGCCGGCTACTTCGCACGCCAGATTCAGACCAATCCCAGCGTGACACTGCCGGCCGGCTGGCAATTCGGCTCAGCGCTGGAAGTCGCCTCGCGTGATGGCGATACGGTGCACTTCAAATCGATCAACTACGACGATCTGGTCGATTCGCCGATTTATGCCGGCAAATACTTCAAGCGCGTCGATCTCGATCCGGGCGCCAGCACGCCAGTGCATATGGATATCGTGGCGGACGATCCGAAGTATCTGGAGATCACGCCCGAGCAGTTGAAGATCCACCAGTCGCTGATACAGCAGATGTACAAGCTGTACGGTGCGCACCACTACGATCACTACGATTTCCTGTTCTCGCTCAGCGACAAGATGAGCGGCAACGGTCTGGAACACCATCGCTCCAGCGAAGACGGCACGCCCAGCGGCTACTTCTCCGAATGGGACAAGAGCTGGGTGATGCGCGACCTGCTGTCGCACGAATTCAATCACTCCTGGGACGGTAAGTACCGTCGCGGTGCCGATCTGGCCACGCCGAACTTCAATGTGCCGATGGGTGACTCGCTGCTGTGGGTGTATGAAGGCCAGACCCAGTTCTGGGGACAGGTCATGGCGGCGCGCTCCGGTTTGTGGAGCAGCGATCAGTACAAAGAAATGATCGCAGCCGTCGCCGCCAACTACGACAAGGGCCGTCCGGGCCTCGCCAGCTGGCGCAATGTGCAGGACACCACCAACGATCCCACCATCGCCCAGCGTCGTCCGCTGCCGTATCGCAACTACCAGGGCAGCGAGGACTACTACTCCGCCGGTGAAATGATCTGGCTGGAAGTGGACGGCAAGCTGCGCGAGCTGACGGGCAACAAGAAGAGCATCGACGATTTCGGTAAGGCCTTCTTCGGCGTGAATCCCGGTGCATGGGATGTCGACACGTATACGTTCGAGGACGTGGTCAAGACACTCAACGACATCGCACCGTATGACTGGACCAGCTACCTGCGTACGCGCCTCGATGGTCATGGTCCGCTGATCGGTGGCCTGGAAGCGCACGGCTGGAAGCTGGTCTACAACGACAAGCCTTCCGACGCGATCAAGGCCGCGGAAGCTTTCCGTCACACCGCCGATTTCACCTATTCGCTGGGTGTGTCGATCGGCAAGGAAGGCGCGATCAACGACGTGCTGTGGGATGGTCCGGCCTTCAACGCCGGCCTGTCGCCGGGCATGACCATCATCGCCGTCAATGGCCACAGCTACGATCCGGATGCGATGAAGGACGCCGTCACCGCCGCCAAGGACAGCAGCCAATCGATCGAACTGCTGGTGAAGAATTTCGATGAGTACAAGACGCTGCGCATCGACTACCACGGCGGCCTGAAGTATCCGCATCTGGAACGCGACACCAGCAAGCCGGATACCTTGAGTCAGCTGATCAAGGCCCGCTAAACCTGCGCGCCTTCCAGAACCACTCCCTCCCCTGCAAGCAGGGGAGGGTCGGGGTGGGGCTAGCTAACCTAACCTGCGAATCAGTCCGACGAGCCGAGCGCCCAGGGCCTCTGCTTCGCGAAAAACGATCGTTGGGCGTACTCCCCCAAGTCCGCTATACTCGTCCTCCGCCGCTGGCACGCATCCTTCGGATCGCTCCCGCCAACGCGCTGCACACCACGCGCCCGTAGCTCAGCCGGATAGAGTAGTGGCTTCCGAAGCCATTGGTCGGGGGTTCGAATCCCTCCGGGCGCGCCATCTTTTCTTCGTGTCGATATAGCGTTGTGCGTTCAACCTTAAATTGGCCGCGCCATATCTAAGCGATTGTGGTCTCGCGAGTTCTTTTGGTCATCCGTTTGACCATAAATTGTCCGCTTTTTTTGCCAGCGGGCGCCCATGCGCAAAATTTTATGGTTCAGTGCGCGCACTATGGAGAAATAGGTAGTGTCCGCTTTCGATTGCGGACATAAACTCGCCAGTTGAACGTCCTAAATCGAATCGGATAAGCGACTGCCGCCCCGATCTACTCAAGTGTGAGACCCATGATTCAACCTTCTGTACGTAGTGAAATTGAGAGTCGTATAAGCCGTGCCGAATCGGAGCATGGCGTCAGGGTCCTGCTTGCTGTTGAGTCTGGAAGTCGCGCCTGGGGCTTTGAATCTCCCAATAGCGACTACGACGCTCGATTCATCTACGTCCACCCAAGAGATTGGTACCTTTCGGTGGGACTGGAAGAACAGCGGGATGTCATTGAATATCCGATCGTCGATGACATCGACTTAAATGGATGGGATCTGCGAAAGGCGTTGAGACTCTTTTGGAAATCCAATCCAGCATTCGTTGAGTGGATTCAATCGCCAATTATCTACAAGCAGGAGGGCGACTTCGCTCACTCGGTTCGTAACATGCTGAGTGCGGTCTATTCGTGCGAAAGCGGCATGTATCACTACCGAAGCATGGCCAAGAAAAATTTTCGCGGCTACCTAAAAGGCGACCTTGTGCCGCTGAAAAAATACTTCTACGTCTTGCGCCCACTGTTGGCATTCCGCTGGTTGGAGCGGTACCAATCTGCGGCCCCCATTGAATTCGAAAAGCTGCTGCATCTGTTGGGTGATAACGCTCCACTGCTTGCAGACATAGATAGTCTGCTTACATTGAAGCGTGCAGCGCCAGAGATGGGATTGGCGGAACCGGTTGAATCGATCCATGCATTCATAAAGGCAGAATTGGATAGGCTGGAGCGAGTGTCTCCGAGCAAATCCGAAGCCGCATTAGCAGTGCCGATGCTCAACGACGTATTTCGTTCTTGCCTTGATGCGGCATGGGCATAATCGAAGAAGGCGCTTGTCTAAACGCGTTCAGCGACTTCTTCCCAGGTCAAATCAAATCGAGCTAAGTATTTGCGTAACCGGTCGGCGTCGTTGGTGGTCGAGCGCCGTTTACGCGATGCTGCAAAGAGCAGGCGTCCCGCCTCGGAAAGTGATTTGGCGTTGCGGCACGTGTTGACCACCTCACGCAGCTGAGCGTGATCGAAGCGATCTATATCGTGCAGTCGATCGCCGAGCAATTGCGAAAGCAAATGATCCGCCTGCCCACCCATCGGTCCCCATAGTCGCTTAAGCCGTCCGATCTCCTCATCGACCGTCTCCATGCGTATGCGCCCGGAAGCTGAAAGCGTCGCCATGCGTGTTACCGAGGCGCCGAGATCGCGGAAGTTGCCCTTCCAGATCGCCTGGGCGGATGCAGCGAAGGCCAAGTAGCGGTCGCGTGCTTCGCGATTGAACGTCACACGGCGCTGGTTGTTCTGTGCGAATCGCTCAAGCTCGAAATCAAGATTGGGCTCGATGTCTTCGGGGCGATCGGCGAGGCCTGGAAGCTGGAATGTCCATAGATTGAGTCGTGCGTACAGATCGTCGCGAAACCCGCCTTCTTCAACGCGTTGGCCGAGATCTCGATTCGTACCGGCAATGAGTTGGAAGTCGCTCTCCACTTCCTTGTCGCTGCCAACCGGAAGGAATCGCTTCTCCTCAAGCGCGCGCAACAGCATGGCTTGCTCGTCCGCGCCGAGTTCGCCGATTTCATCCAGGAACAGAAGGCCTTTGTTGGCCGATTTGAGCAGGCCTGCGCGTTCGTTGATTGCGCCGGTGTAGGCGCCTTTGACATGTCCAAACAGCGCGCTCATAGCGCCGTCGCCGCGAAGCGTTGCGCAGTTCACCTCGACAAAGTTTCCGGGAAGCTGGTGGCGCAACTTCTTCAGCTCGAAAATGCGCTTTGCGAGTTGGCTTTTCCCCGCGCCGGTCGGGCCCATAAGCAAGATCGGTGCGGCGGAACGAATCGCGACGGTTTCAATTTGCTCGATCATGCGATTGAAGGCGAGATTGCGCGTAGCAATACCACTCTTCAAATACGCCTGATCGGCTTGTTGCTCCTTAACGAAGCGTTCGGCGATGCGGTCGTACTTGGACAGATCCAGATCGATAACGCTGTAACTTCCACTCACTCCCGCCGTCTGCTTACGCGGAGGCGAGGTCTGCAGCAGATGGGCGGGAAAATGCCGGCTTTCCGTCAACAGGAACAGGCAAATCTGGGCAACGTGCGTGCCCGTGGTGATGTGTATGTAGTAGTCCTCGGCCTCCGTATCGAACGGATAGCTGCGACTGAATTCATGCAGCACCGAATAGACCGACTCGAAATCCCACGGGTCGGCGATATAGGTATCGCGCACCGTTACCTTCGTTTCCGGTGAGACCTGCGCAATGTCCGCGCACACCAGGTCCGAGACATCCTTGTAGCGGCGTTCATCCGCTAGCAGTTCGATGCGGCTGACGAGGAAGTCCTCATGCATGCCCAGCGACACCGAAGGACGCCATTTCTCCCAGCGGCCGGCGCCTCGGCCGGAATCGAGCTGGGTGCCGAGAAATCCGATGACGACTTTGGGTTTCATGACGATACATTAGGATAAAAAGCTATCTATAGCTATCCATATTACGCAAATTAGCGAGCATCGAAATCGCACCGATAAGTACATAAATACATATAAATCAATATATTAATGAGGTAATCCCGACGTTGGCACGGCAACTGCACTAGTGGGGAAGACAAAGGAGATTCCCCCATGGCCAACACTCAACTCTTCGCCAGTCAGCGCGGCCGCATGGTTCCGAAGGCTGACGCCTTGAATGAGGCAGGCGGCACCGCTTACCAGCGTGCACCGGAAGCAGCCCTCGCGCTTTATGCCGCGACCGGCTGCCTCAACGGCACGTTCTACAGCGATGCCTCGACGCAGCTAGCCGAGGTGCTTGGTCTGTGCGAAGCGGTATCGCCGCAGTACGTCGCGCAAACCGCGTTGTACGCCCGCAAGACCGCATACATGAAAGACATGCCGGCGTTGCTGCTTGCGCACCTGGCTGTCCGAGATGGCGAGCTGCTTAGCAAGGTGTTCGACCGCGTGATCGATAACGGTCGCATGCTTCGCAACTTCGTTCAGATCGTGCGCAGTGGTGTGGTGGGGCGCAAATCATTGGGTACGTTGCCGAAGCGATTGGTGCAGCGTTGGCTGGAGAACGCATCGATTGATGCGGTGATGAGTGCGGCGATTGGCGAAAAGCCTTCGCTGGCAGATGTCATTCGCATGGTGCATCCCAAGCCCAAGGATTCGGAGCGTGAGGCGCTGTACGCATGGTTGATCGGTAAGCCTTACAAGGAGGATGTGTTGCCGTTGAAGGTGCGTGAGCTGGAGGCATTCAAGAAGGAACAAGGCGATGTTGTGCCGGATCTTCCCTTCCAATACCTCACCGCGTTGCCGCTGAAGGCACAGCACTGGAAGGAGATCGCCAGCCGTGCCTCGTGGCAGGCAACGCGTATGAACTTGAACGCGTTTGCACGTCACGGTGTATTCGAGGATGACGCGTTGATCGCACGTACGGCAGCTCGTTTGCGTAATGCGGAAGCGATACAGCGCGCCAAGGTATTTCCGTACCAGTTGATGACCGCGTTTCGGGCTTCATCGAACGCTATACCGTCAGCGATCGTGGATGCGTTGCAGGACGCCATGGAAGTGGCAACCCGCAATGTGCCTAAGGTGATTGGAAAGGTGGTGGTAGCGGTGGATGTGTCGGGATCGATGCAATCGCCGGTAACCGGATTTCGCAAGGGTGCGACATCAACGGTGCGTTGTATCGAGGTGGCAGCGTTGATTGCCGCTTGCCTGAAGCGGGTGAATCCCGATGCGCGTGTAATTCCGTTCGCGGAAGCCATACGCGAGTGCCGGTTGAACCCGCGCGACAGCGTCATGACGCAGGCGCAGCAATTGGTGGCGTTGCTGGGCGGCGGTACGAAGGTAAGTGCACCGCTGATTGAATTGAACAAGGAGCGTAGTGAGGTGGATCTGCTGGTGCTCGTGTCGGACAACCAAAGTTGGGTTGATACGCGTGCAAGTGGCGGTACGGAAACCATGCGGCAGTGGGCAGAGCTGAAGCAGCGTTGCCCGAAGGCACGCATGGTCTGCATCGACCTCCAGCCGAACGTCACCAGCCAATCTGTGGACTCCATGGATGTGCTTCATGTGGGTGGTTTTACGGATGCGGTGTTCGATCTACTGGCGAGTGTGGTATCCGAAGGAACGGGTGCGCATCGTTGGGTGGAGCGTGTCGAAGCAATCACGCTCTGAAATGTTTATCCCCGGTGGGAGAGCCTGCCGGGGGTGGGCCCGGAAGTGACGAAGCGAATGCACGAGGGACTACTCGGAATTAGCTGGTTCGACCCCAGCACTCTCTCGCAGGGATTGTCGCTCCGCCCGAGGGCGGGGTTATAAAGATTTGTTTTGCAGCGAATGCAGATGGAACTACATCAATGGTAAGCCTATCGGGCGATAGGGTTCGAATCCCGTTGCATAGCGATGTGTCAAAGCACGTCTCTTTGCAAGATGTTTCATCACCTTTGTCGCTGCGCCTCTTTTCATGTATCAGCTATATGTATTTGGTTTGAAGGTTGTTGCGAATGCAGATGGACGTACTAGAAATCCTAGGTCGCGGGTTCAAGTCCCGCCCTTGTCGCGAAGGCGATGTGGTAGCTCAGTGGTTAGAGCAAGGGTCTTCGTTCATCACGACTTGTCGCTACAGCTTGTGTAAGAACATTTAGAAACAAACGTTTTCGCGTTGTGGCGAATGCCTGTTGAACTACATGACCTGTCACGTCCCTTGTCGCGGGTTCGAATCCCGTCAGCACGGCGCAAGCCGCGCTGTAGCTCAGTGGTAGAGCAGGAGTTTCACTCAAACTTGTCGCCGCACTTTTAGATAGACAACGAGTGGCATGAACGAATCAAATGCCATTCGAGCCAGGAGAAGGATTGTGAGCACGCAGTACCAAGTCATCAACGAGCCAGGCGCGGTGCCGATCAAGGCGTGGACGCACGGCGTGCCGATCGAAGATGCGGCACGCCAGCAGCTGATCAATATCGCCAGGCTGCCCTTTATCCATCGCTGGGTTGCGGTGATGCCGGACGTGCATCTGGGTAAGGGCGCAACGGTGGGTTCGGTCGTGCCGACTGTCGGTGCAATCGTACCGGCGGCGGTAGGCGTGGATATCGGCTGCGGCATGATCGCCACGCGTACGACGCTGACGGCGACCGATCTGCCGGACAATCTGGCGGGTTTGCGCTCCGCTATCGAGCGTGCTGTTCCACACGGTCGCACGGTAGGAAAGCGCGACAAGGGGGCGTGGGAAACGCCGCCGGGAGCCGCTATCGATGGCTGGTCGCAGCTTGAGCAGGATTTCCGTCGCATTATCGACAAGCAGCCGAAGCTGGCGCGGACCAATAACCTCAATCACCTGGGGACCTTGGGTACGGGCAATCACTTCGTCGAGGTTTGCCTCGATGAAGAGGATCGCGTGTGGTTCATGCTGCACTCCGGTTCGCGTGGCGTGGGTAATGCCATTGGTACGCGCTACGTCGAGCTTGCCAAGGAAGACATGCGCCGCTGGATGATCAATCTGCCGGATCAGGATCTTGCGTATCTGCCGGAAGGCAGCGAGCACTTCGATGACTACGTGTTTGCCGTGGAATGGGCACAGCGTTTTGCGCGTACCAACCGCGCCATCATGATGAGTCACGTCATCGACGCGGTCGCCAAGATCATTCCCAAGCCGTTCGATGCCTGGGCGGAGGCGGTAAATTGTCATCACAACTACGTCAACCGCGAATATCACTACGGCAAGAACGTATTGGTAACGCGTAAAGGTGCGGTAAGTGCCAAGGCGGGCGAGCTGGGGATTATCCCCGGCAGCATGGGTGCGAAGAGCTTTATCGTGCGGGGTCTAGGCAACGATGAGAGCTTCCACAGCTGCAGCCACGGCGCCGGCCGCGTGATGAGTCGAACCGAAGCGCGTAAGCGCATCACGCTGGACGAACACAAGCACGCGACCGCACACGTCGAGTGCCGTAAAGACAGCGAAGTGATCGACGAATCACCGGCGGCATACAAGTCCATTGAGGCCGTGATGGAGGCGCAAAAGGATCTGGTAGAAATCGTGCATACGCTTCGCCAGGTGGTTTGCGTCAAGGGATAAGGTGTGCGGGGTAACCCCGCACACCTGTTTATAAAGAAGCAGGATTCAGGGAAATAGGGAAATGATCGAGATCGACGGATCAGCCGGTGGTGGCCAGCTATTGCGCACAGCGCTGAGCTTGAGCATGGTCACGGCAACGCCATTCACCATGACGGGCATCCGTGCCAAGCGGAGTCGCCCGGGTCTTATGCGTCAGCATTTGACGGCGATCGATGCTGCACGCCAAGTCAGCGATGCCGCAGTACTTGGCGCAGAGCCCGGCTCGCAAATGTTGACCTTCATTCCGCAAGCGATACGTGCGGGCGACTATCATTTTCCTATCGGCACCGCGGGCTCAACGACGCTGGTGTTGCAGACCGTATTGCCTGCGCTGATTCGCGCACATAAAGGATCATCGATCCGTCTTGAAGGCGGCACGCACAACCCGCTCGCGCCACCCGCGGATTTTCTTATCGATGCATTCGCGCCAGTGCTTGCGAAAATGGGCGTGCAAACAGACATTCGCCTCGATCGCCACGGCTTTTATCCAGCTGGCGGCGGCGTGATCGATGTAAACATTCAGCCGGCGCAGGTGCTCAAGCCGCTTCAACTCATCGAGCGCGGGCAGTTGCGCGCTGTTTCGGCCAAAGCTTTAGTTTCGAGTATTAGCTCAAGCGTCGCCGAGCGCGAGCTGAAAATCGTCGCGCGCCGATTATCGTTGTCGGATAGCGCGATGCGGCTGCAACAAATCAAGCCGCCGATAGGTCCCGGTAATGCATTAATCATTCGCGTCGAGTCGGAGCACATTACCGAATGCTTCACGGCTTTCGGTGAGCGTGGCGTAAGCGCCGAGCAGGTCGCCGAGCGCGTGTGCGAAGAGGTTCAGCGTTACATCAAAGCGGATGTCGCAGTCGGTGCGCAGATGGCCGATCAGCTTCTTCTGCCCTTCGCATTAGCGGGTGGCGGCTCATTCACAACCACTGCGCCAACTGATCATTCGCGAACTAACGCATCGCTTATCGAGAAATTCCTACCAGTCAACATCGATTTCGTTGAATTGCGCCCAGCCACATGGAAAGTCGAAGTCGGCTGAAGCGCATGAGCATTAGGAGCTTGACATGCCACTTCCAGCTCGCAGCGGACATTCGGAAAAATGTGTTAAGTCAAGAACGTCAAGGAGGGTCGCTTGATGCACCAATCTGACCAAATCAAGCTTTTAATCGAGAGGAATTCAGCAGAGGCTACTCGTCTTCATCGGCGCATCCATGAGACTTTTGCCGTGAGGGATGAGAGTCCAAGGAAAAAGGAGGAATGGAAGCAGGCATGCCAGATCTTTCATAGCCGATACGATGAATTGGCATTTCCCGGCGGATACGAGGGTGCATTAGATCGTTTGGTAGGCGGCGACCCTGAAACAATGGAAGCGGCCATCTGCTTTCTTGAAATCAGGCCCTATTTCTTTCGATCTGGATATATGTTCGATGCAATTCTTCGCAAAGCGAAGCATGCGCCCCTCAGTCCCGAACAGAAAGCACGGCTACAGGTCATTGTCGAAGAAGTTCGCGCATGGAATGCTTTGAAGCGAGGAGAGCAGAATCAAGGCAGCGATGCCGTTGACTAAGTTGTCCGCTGCCGACTTCTAAGCATTGGTAATGCTCGACATCAGTGCGCTGATGTCGAGCTAATTTGACAAAGCGCTTGTGACTGAAACCTGTAACGCTTTCCTGTGATTGGCACTGTCAATCGACTTGATACCGTAAATGAATTGGACCTATCGATCCCCCGCCACCTAGTGTTGAGCAGACCAATCGATCAAGAAGAGCGATTGGCATAGGCATCAATACTGGGGGTTGCATGCTTGTCCATCGACTCAGGGTCTTCGTCACGTTAGTCGTGCTCGGAGGATTACCGGCTTGCGTCAGCGCCGCCACGAATCACGCCGACATTTCCGGAAAAGTCAGTCTGGCGTCAGGTCCTGGTCAGAGTCTGGCACCAGGAGAGGTGACCGATACGCTGGTTTATTTCGTGCCAAAACACGGCAGGGTGCGTGTCCATCCGGGCACCTACACGATCTACACGGTCAATATGGATTTCAGACCCGCTGCGATGGCCGTTCCCATGGGCAGCACGGTGAAATTCACAAATCTTGATCAGCTTCTCCACAATCTTTATTCCGCGACACCTGATTCAACGTTCGATTTTCAATTCCAGGCTTCAGGGCAATCGGTCGCACACACCTTTACTCACGCGGGTCCCGTGCTGATCAGTTGCAACGTGCATCGTTCAATGGAACTGGATCTGATGGTGGTGCCCACGCCTTACATGAGTCAGGTTTCAGCGGATGGCAGTTTTTCGCTGCACGGTCTCCCGTCGGGTCCGGGTACTTTGTATTTCTGGAATCCACGAGCCGCGCTCTCGCAACAGTCGGTCACCGTGCCTGCCACGTCAGTCGAACAGCAATTGATCGTGATGAAGCCGCGCGTGTCCACCGAACTCAATGTGAGTAATAAGCGATGAAGCCCGCGTCCCGATTCCTGACCAGCGGGCTTGTGCTAATTGTGGTTCTCACTATCAGTGCATCTGCGAGCATCGTTTGGTGTGTCCACCATGCTGCTGAAGAGCGGACATTGGAGCGTTTCAAGGTTGCTGGCATGGTCGGTGCGGACTTGCAGGCACGGCAACTGGAAACCTTGCAGCTGCGCGCACAGTTGCTCGCCAACGATCCGGCTTTCGTTGACTACGTAGCACAATCCCTGACGCCCAATCCGCAAACGGGCGCTGTGGATAGTCTTTCCATCAGCGAATTGCTCAAGGAACGCCGAAATGGTTATGACGTGGCGATGGTGCTCGACCCACTCGGCAAGCCCGTAAGTAGTTCGGGTTTATGGGAGAAAGATCGGGCAAGCGTTGCGCACGACATGCTCGTAACGACATCCATTCGCGAACTCAAACCCGCCCAAGGCACGTGGTTGGATAATGGGCAGTTGTTCTGGGTTGTGAGCAGCCCGCTTCTGCGCGGCAACACGTTGGAAGGCGTATTGATCACGGCAATGCGTGTAAACGATGCGTTCGCGTCCACGATCGGCCGCATCGCGCGCAGTGACGTGGCGCTGGTGGCTGCGTCTGGGGCCGTTTCTTCGCCATTGTCCAATAGTGGTATCGATCTGCGGATGCTCGATTTGCTCGCCAAAAAGAGTGCGCCCATTCTTGCTTCAACCAGCGCCGGCGGTCAGGTTGTGCCAATACAGGACGGATCCCATGTCATTACGGGGTGGGTGGTGCCTCTGCATACACTGGATGCGCAGATCGCCCTGGTGGCGCTTGATCACGCAGGTGACGGCGAGGATCGGACCACCCATGCGGAAATCGCGTCGCTGTTGTTTGGCGTGTTGGCGCTGGGCGTGATTGCGATTCTATGCGTGCTGATTCAGTGGCAACGCACATGGCTCCCATTGCAGCGGGTCGCCGATGTGGTGGATCGAGCAGCGAGCGGCGATAGCCATATGACGGTCCGCACCGGCGGTAGCCCGATTGTTCGTTATTTAAGCGACGGAATTAATCGCCTCTTGCACTCAAGATGAAGTTGCATGGTTACAAGTAAAGATTTGACGTGATCTACCAGTCATCCGTCAGCTTCCTTTTTGCCATCGGTGTCAGGGCTACAAGGAGTCTGGTTGGTGAGCACTTCCCCCTGTGCCCTTAAGGAGAGTCCCTTGAAAATCTTAACGCCTAACAAGTTGAAGCCGACAAAAAACACCGGTCGTCATGCATGGTCGCATTCTGTCCGCCCGGTATGGGTGGGGATGCTGATCGCAGGTAGCCTGTCCTGCGGCACAATGGCATTCGCAGCGGGCAGCCTTTCAAGCGCTGATCTTGCGTTCGTTCAGAAGGTGTCCCAGGGCGGCATGTTTGAAGTCGCGGCGAGCAAGGTCGCGGTGGACAAGGCCCAAGCGCAGGATGTGAAGGATCAGGCGAACACTGAGGTCCATGATCATGAGTTGGTGGGCCAGAAATTGAGGTCGATTGCGTCAGCGAACGGCGTCGATTTGCCAACGCAGCTAAATGCCGATTTCCAAAAGCGTGTCGATCGACTAAGCGGATTGTCGGGCGCAGCATTTGATCAGGCCTATCTGCAGGAGATGGGCCAGATTCATGCGTTGGACGGTGCCGCCTTTGCCCAGGAGTCCAGGACCGGACAGAATGCTGACCTGAGAGCCTTCGGCGCGGAAACAGTGCGCATCGTTGAGCGTCATATCGGTGCATTGCATGGCACGGATGCTGGCTATACGAATAAAACGTTCTAGCCATGGTGGGAGGGAGGAGGCGCGTCGTCACCTTCCTCCCATACAGTATCCGTTGTGACTACTCGATCTCGGTACCCATGTTCACCCCGGCATGAAACCGGCTTTGCCTTCGAACATGATGGATCCGGCGAGATCCTTTTGAGCCTGCAGTGCGGTGAGGTTTCGTGTGTAGCCGACCTCGATCAGAAAGCGTGATGTCTGTTTCGACCCAATGCGGACATGGCGCTCGAATACTGTAAGCACACGCCAGCCACCACGAGTGGAAGCTCAGGATCACTCTCGATACGGTTATACCGAACGAGTGGCTTCCACTGGAGGTACACGCGAAGCTCTAAGCGCCGGGTTCAGCGTGGCTGCCTGCCCTAGCAGTAGCAACACAACGGAGCTCGTTAGCAAGTACAGGATCGACAATCGCTGCATTTCGAAGCGTATCACCAGCCACTCGCTGAGGCAGATGGCTAGCACGGTGCCTATCAGCAGGCCGAGCAGGCTGATCAGAAAGTTTTCAGTGAGGAAATAGGTGAGTATGTCGCCGCGTGTGGCACCGAGTGCGCGTCGCACACCGATTTGTTTTCGCCGTTGACCCACCCAGAAACTAGTGAGGCCGACGATGCCCGCGCCAGTGATTATTAGCAGCACCACGCAAATCGAACCGAGCACGATAGCGATCCCGCGATCGCTCTTGTACGCTTCAATGCGCACTACGTCGAAGGTTCGAATGCCATGCTCAGACGAGAACACGCGCATGCGGTTGAGTTTGAGCAAGGTGGCAGGTGCTTCCTTGGCGATGATGGCGAGTTGATCGGGTTTGCTGCGGATCAAGTAGCTTCCGTCGTTGTCTTCGAGCAATGATGGTAACAACACGGCGCAATCTACGAAGTTCGTATTCGGGAATGGGGCCTGAAGCTGCCCGACGATGCCGATGATGGTGCTCGGTGGTGGGTTGTCATTACCAATATATATGGGTTTACCCAACGCAGTGCCGTTTGAATACAGTTTGTCGGCTAACGCCTTAGTGATAATGACTTCAGAAGGCGGTCGCGCCACCTGGGGGTCGATCGCGTGTATTTCGTCTGCGCGGAAATTGCGCCCGGCAACTAACTGAACACCCATCGTCGGTAGCGCATGATCATCAACGAAATACTCCGCGGCGAGGCTGATGCGAGGCTTCATATTGGGATCGAGGCGTATGCCTTCGAACGAGCCGTTCTCGCTCAGGGGATACGCGTTTATCCGCGTAGCATCTTCCACGCCGGGTAGCTGACGTAATGTCAGAAGGTCTGCATGGGTCAATGTGGGGATAGCCTGTGTGTTCACCCCTACCCAGTGGTTCTGGATGACCAACAAGTTGCTTTCATCCATGCCCGTGGGACGTGACATGCGTGCAACGCGTTGGTTGATGATAAACATCGCGTTGCAGACAATCGCAAGAGTCAGTGCGATCTGAAGCACGATCAAGATCGTGCCGGCTTTGTGCCGTTTAAGGGCGGCCAGTATGGGCTTGATCTGCAGCATGCGCATCATCTCAGCTGGACTTCAGTTGCCAGGCCGGCTGCACCTGTGCAGCGCGCCAAGTGGGATAAAACGCTGCCATCACCGTGGCCAGTACGGCGACGCAAAGAGTCAAACCCACCAGCGATGTATCCACTGTGGCGAGCCGAGCAATCTGTGGCTCGAATACCAGGCTGATTCCAAGCATGCCCACACCCGTCATCACCACGCCAAGCAGTCCTCCCGCCAGCCCCACCGTGCCCGCCTCGATGAGAAATTGCACATAGATGGCGTTGCGTGATGCACCCAGCGCGCGCCGAACGCCAATCTCGGGCGCACGCCGCATGAATTTTGCCAGCAGCAACCCAACCGTGTTGACCAGGCAGATCAGCAGAAAGCCGAGCGAAACCAGTAGCGAAATTTTAGACTCCGGCGGTACGACTTGCTTATAGTCGAGCCATTGCATCACGTTGCGCAGCCGTATATTAGGCGCCCATTGGAAACGCCCTGCATGCTGTTGCTGCGCGGCATAGCTGTATAGGTAATCGTGGTACGCCGCAACGCTGGCGTTGTCGGGCAATTCAACCCAATAGTTGATCCAGACGCAGTCGGAACGCAGCCACGTATTCCAACCTCCATTCGAACTCGTGGCGCACATGTTGGCACCGATGGTAGGGATCTCCAAATCCACGGCATGCGTAAATGGAATGAATACTTGCGTCGGATCGCCAAAGCCGCCAGCGGTCCGCACATCGTAGAACATGGGTTGCGGGTTCCAATTGTTCATCACGCCGACGATGCGATAGCTGTGGTTATCCAACACGATGTCCCGTCCCACACTGTTGGCGCCCTGGAACAGCTTGTCGTTGAGCGCACGGCCTATGACTGCTACCGCCGCGCGCGCTTGATCTTCCTGCGCCGACCATCCAGCACCATAAAGAAATGGGATATCGAACATTGAAAAGGTGTCAGCGTAAGTTGCATAGCTGGTTTCTTGAAAAGGAAGGCGCGATGCATCGGGAGGAATAATCGACACGCCGATTGGGTACATGGCGGTCTGCCGCTTCGCGCGGTGCGCCTGCATCAGCGCCATCGCGTCGATGTAGCTCATCAGGTCCGGTGGTTCTCCGTTGTCGTCGCCCGTTACTGAGGGACCCGCGTTGTCGATTTGGGGCGTAAATAGCTGCGATGACTTCTGCGGAATTGGATTGTTCGACGTAGCGCGGAGCACCGCGTATGTCGTCATGGACGCCGCTACGCCAAAGCCGATCGCGACAACCATTAGTGAGGTAAGCAATGGGTTGCGCCTAAGACTGTGCAGACCAAGCCGAAGGTAATAAGCGAACATTCCTTTGCCCTCTCAATGATCGAAATTTGCAATGGCGAAACGTTAACGGTTATGCGCCTGGCAAAAGCTGCAGTTTCAAGCGCCATGCAAGCCGGATGCGGACTCGTCGGCATGACCCAAGGGTATGGCCGTATCTCCAGCCGCGGCCGGTACAGCTGGAGAAATTCTCAGCAAACGACATGCCAACTAAATGCGTAGCGCCTGCCTTTTAAATTCAGACAGTTGCGAATCAGGGGCGCTGCTGGCCAACTGTCCGCGGACACTGTCCCCGGACAGTCGGACGAATGCTCGGCGACGGAGGGTTTCGTTCCGATGGATGATTACCCTCTTAACGTCGCTGTTTCGTGCCGCAACTTCTTCCGGTGTGTGTCGCGTGCTTGGGAGGTCGCCAGCTCAAAGCTGCGGTCGGTGGCATGGCAATAGAACTTGCTGGTCAGTGAATCATGGATGGGCGGCGCCATAATTTCGGATGTCAGTCAGACGGAAATGGCTGATCTTGGAGGCGTTTGGGTGTTAGCTTTCTTGGTAGTAGCTTAAGTTCCCCAAGAGACTCGGCAAGGCACGCAGCCGCTGGATATTGCTAGTGATTCCGGCCAATTTATGGTTTAACAACGCGACCAAATTATGGTTAAACGGACATGCCGTTGCGCGCTTAACCATAGATTGTTCGCCCTGAGCGCGAACGCACGCTGGCAAACTTCTGCGCTTCTGCCAATTCCGGCGAGCGCTGAACTCTTCGTTCGTGCTGACCAACGGACATCCACCTTCGACCCAAGGCAAACATTCCGGGCCTAGGTGAGTCGCGAAAGCCAATCGACTATCCCCTGCACGGAACGAAAGTCGTCGACGCTACGTGCGGGGATATGGGGATACGCACCAGCAGCCATTTCGGCGAGTGCGCGACCGGGGCCGAGTTCCAGAAAGGCAGTGGCTCCGGCCTCGACGCAACCATCCAGACACCTTGCCCATTGGATGGGGTGGGATATCTGCAAGGCTAGCTTGTTCACATCGTTCTTGGCGTCCAGCACCGAATCGCCATCGATTCCGCTGAATAGGCGAGTACCCATCGTTGGCGAAGGTTGAAGGCGGATGTCAGCCAAAAGATGACTAAAGGCGACTGATGCGTCGGCAAGCAAGTAGGTATGCGAAGGTACGTTTACGGGAATGGATACAATCCGCGCGGCACCCAGGCGAGATGCCTCTTCCGCGATAGCGTTCAACGCTGCGCGTCGGCCGCCCAATACCCAGGCATCGGCCGGATTGCAGATGGCGATGGCAGCTTCACGGCCTGAGCACAGTTGTTCGATGCTTGCCTTCCCCAATCCTCGAATGAAGAGCATGCCTTCGTCGCCGCGACTCGCCGCATTCATCACGCCGGCACGCGCAGCGACAAGATCGAGTGTCTCTGCTGCACCGATCAAACCGGAGACACCCCATGCCGCCACTTCGCCCACGCTATAACCTGCCACGCAACGTCGATTTGGAAGCACGTTATCGAGCAGCGCAGCGGCAGACAGCGCTTGTAGCGTGCAGAGCAACTGCGCGGTCCGATTTACATGAAGAGTCTCACGCTCTGCACGCTTTACCAGGGTACGCGGATCGTGGCCGAGCAACGCAGAGGCATGTGCAAAGAGCGCTTCAGCTTGAGGGGCATCACCCGTCAGGTCGAACATCCCGGCGTGTTGACCACCTTGTCCGGAACAAAGAATAGCGAGTGCCACGACATATCTCCCGTTATCCGTAGAGCCACGCGATAGCCAATGCAAGCGTGAACATGGATATCACCGTGCTGGCAATCACCGTGGAGCCCGACTCTTCCGACGCCATGCCATAGCTGGATCCGAACAGAATCCCGAAGAAGCCTGATGGTAACGCTGCCATCAGCACACTTATCTTCATGATGGCAGCAGGTGCGCCCAACATAAGGGCAATCACGAAAGCCAGCAACGGCTGGACAATGTTGGCGACGATAGTCGCCAGTGCGACATTCCAGCTCAAACGAAAGCGCTGTGCCGACAGAATGAGTCCCGTGACAAACAATGCCAATCCGCCCGCGGCTTGTCCAATCTGTCGCAACGAAGCGACCGCGACCGAAGGGAGTGACCAGCTCAGCAACGAAAAGAGCGCGCCGATAACGGGAGCAAGCACGATTGGCTTGATAAGCGCATGCCCTACAGCGCGTGCAGCCCTCATCACGGCACCGCCGCTTTGCTTGGCTACGGATAGCTCAAGCAACGCAAGTGTTACAGGCGATGGAAGCAACGATCCAGCCGCAATGGCCACGGCCACCGGTACCACGTGCCCCGGCCCAAGCAGCGCCAACGCAACCGGTAGCCCCGCTGCTGCGTAATTGGGCAAGGACACTGTCAGCGCCTGCAATGACGCCTCACTGGCGGATGTCCGTAGCACACGTCGTTGCAGTAGATACCAGAGCGGATACAGCAACATCATCGCGCCGCCCAGAATGACCAGTACCGGCCATTGCGCGAGCATGGCCTGACGGGGCGTTATGGCCGTCGCCACAAACAACGACGCAGGGATTGCATAGCTCATGACAACCGTATTGAGCGAGCTGACGTGGGTGTTGTCGACAATATGATATTTGCCGGCGAAATAGCCAAGCAGCAGCACAAAGAAAATCGGCGCAAGCGCCATCAGAATGACGTTGATCACAGCACCGCTTCCTCTTCCAGCTCCATCACGAAGAGGCTCATGGCAAGAAGATCCGCCGCACCGCCTGGACTGAGTCGCCGTTCGACAAACGCGTGATGGACAGTTTCGGCACGACGAAGCCATTCCTCGTGCCCGACGCCACCTTGGTCGAGGAACTCCTGCGCGGCCTGCTGTGCAAAGCGAAGACCGTCCAAGCCACCACGATGCAAAAGGTTGGTGTCTTCGAGAACAGCGATCAGTGCAAAACATGCCTGAACCCGTGCCGCTTCGGGATTGCCCGGCGCCAGGCGAGCCGCATCGCGCAACGCAGGCAGTCCGATCTGATAGACACAGGGAAATCCCTGGGCAGCTTCTTGCCGAGCGCCGCCGGCACCATAGCGAGATCCGGCCAGTTCGCCGTGGCTACCGGGAAGTCGTGGTCCAGCAAGGACCTCCTTGCCCCATCGACGGCTTACGTGGACGCCTAGCGGCGTTTGCGGATCGGCATGACCACCTTCGCGCAAACCGGCCGCAGCACACAGCAATCCGACGCCGAAAATCGCGCCACGATGCGTATTCACGCCGCCAGTTGCATGGAGCATGGCGCGTTCGGCACGCAAACCGATCTTGCGCAGTACCGACATCGATTCGTCACGCATGCCCGCTTCAACCATTTCTGCAAAATAAGGTCGAAGGACGAATGCGCTTCGCCGGAACATATCGGCGTCCATGTCGGTGTGACTTCCTGTATTGATATGACTCACCAGACCGGGCTTTGGCCACGTTTCGATTTCCAGTCGCAAACAGTGTTCGGCCAACGCCGCGATGTGCTGCGGAAACGAGCGAATACGCGGGTTCTCGGCGATCGAGATGTTGGGCACCACGGAAGCGAGCACATTCATGACGAAGTTCCCATAAAGGATTCACGCGGACACAGAATCACGTCAGTGGCCGTCTTGAGTACCAACTCCGAAGCAGCGGCATGCAATTCACGCCAGTTCACGCCTGCGCCGTCCGCACGTACCAATTCACCGTCTAACCGCATCGGAGCGTGCGATTCGATCGCGGCGAGATCAGCGAGAAACATGTGGATCACATCGAGACTTGGAAGTGTCCAAATGATGTCGAGATCGGAGCTCGGACTCAGATACTCCAAGCCAGTCAATCGCTGCCACGCCAGACTGCCGAACACGCGAGCTTGCACGCTGTCCTTCTTTGCAAGTGCTATCAATTGCTGCAGGCTCGGTTGCCACGCGGGTGGTGCTGTATCGAAACAATCGGCCAAGGCGGGCAAGCGTTCGGATGCAACGATGTCCTCGGCTTGCATCTCTATAGCAATGCGGCGTTTACCCGCTGCGGGTGGAAGCGGTAAGCCCAGCGGTAACCCGGCACCATCGTCCGGTGAAGGGCGTCGCACGATGAGCGGCCAACCGCGACGTGCCCAGTCGTGTAGCAAAGGCTCATTGGCCAGGTCATCCCGCGACGCGAGTAATGCATCCCATGCCGCGGGAAGAACACGGACCAACTGATGCCGTTGCAGTGGCCGGTCAGACGGAGGCGCGTGCGAGTTCATAGACACGCTCGGCGATGTCGGCAGCTTTCGGACGACCTTTGCGTTCCTTGCCAAGTTTGTCGCGCGAGTCTTCGCGCTCGGCCGGCTGGGACAATACGCTCTTCAATTGATCGGCGAGTGAACTGTCGGGATTCAGCGTGATCGCTACCGCACCGGTCTGCGCGAGGTTATCCAAACCCGGTGCAAAAACAGGCGTAGATTTGGCCTTTTCCTGCAGCACTTCGATAGACAACTTGGTCACACGCGACATGGATGGCAGATCCATCACCGCCGGCTCAGCGCCAGGAAGTGCGAGCAAGGTCTGTGTTGCCAGCGCCGTGGCAATGAAAGCACCTGCCGCGGTGTGACCGTAAAGCAATCCAATGGTGCGATGGCCAAGCTTATCCGCGAGGATCAGGCACTTCGCCAGATGCGCAAGAAACTCGTTGAGACCAAGCAGTTCGTCGCGCTTGCTCATGCGCTGGCTGTCGCTGTCGATCAAGACCAGGATCGGTTCGTTGCCGCCTGACTTGATGACATCCAGTACATGGCTGGAAAGCAGTGTCGCCTCTTCGACGCCGACGGGAGCCCGACCATCCACACCGATCACGGCCATGGAGCCGCCATCTGGAAGCGGGCCCCGTCCGGAGATCAGGCCACGCTCAAGTATCACGTCATGGCCACGGGGAAACAGGGATGCAAGAATGTTATCGAGCGTCATGACGAGGCTCCTGAAGATCATTGGCGAGAGCGACAAACTCTCGATAGGACAACGCGGGAATGCTTTGCGGTTCGGCCGCGCCGAGTGAGCGCCAAATATCGAGGGCATCCGCACAAGTGCCAAAGCGTTCGATACGCTGAGCGAGGCGGAATTGCTCCGATTCCAGCGTGCTCAGATTCATGCTTGGCGCATGCTCGATGAGATAGCTGGCTGCGTCACGAAAACTCGCAACGGTGTCGTCGGCGAATACTTCCGCACCACCAATCAGGCGTCGATGTTTGCCACCCATGGTGCGCCATACCAATGCACGATCTTTGGAATCGAACTCCTCCACACCGCGATTGGTTTCGATCACTTCCGGGCCTGAGACGCCGATGCGTCCCTGCTCCGATACCGCCAAGGCCGAGCAGCAGCCGGCAATCAAACCGCCGCCGCCGTAGCAACCCGAACGGCCGCCCACCAAACCCACGACCGGCACACCTGCCAGACGCGTTTCAATCAGAGCGCGTATGATTTCAGCAATCGCCAATTCACCTGCGTTCGCTTCCTGCAAACGCACGCCGCCGGTATCGAACAAGATAAGCACCGGTAACGAAGCGATATCACGTGCGGCACGCAACAGTCCGGTCAATTTGGCGCCATGTATTTCGCCAAACGCGCCGCCCATGAACCGGCCCTCTTGCGCGGCAATGAGAACAGGCTTTCCACCGAGCCGACCGTAACCGACGATCATCCCGTCGTCGAACTGCTCCGGTAGGTCGAATAGCGGTAAATGCGGGCTTGTCTCACGCAATTCCGGACCGATGAATTCGTTGAAGCTGTTCGCGTCGAGAAGATTCTCAACACGCTGCCTTGCCGATGCCTCGTACCAACTGGAAGTTGACGCGGCGTCGTTCTGGTCTTTCGAGTTATCTAAAGCGGCAGCAATCATGTCCGCTCTCCTTCGATAGCACTCACGGCTTGTGCCAATCGCAGCGCGACCGTGTCGGGCCGTGCACCACCGTCGTTGATGGAAAATTTCAGGCCGCCTGGGGAACGATGTTCCACAAAGTCGGCAACCACGGCTTGCCAGACTTCACCAAAGCCTTCAGCGGCGGTGCGGATGTCCACCTCGCACTCGCTATCAGGAAGTACGCGTTCTGCGAGCACCTCCAAGTTGCCGGAAGCCACTACGCCGACGATGACCTGGAGTTTTGAGCCCTTCGCGCGCTGTGACGCCTTATTTCGATAGTTCAATGTTTCCATGATCGTGTCTCCTCACCAATTGCGGAATTTGGAAGGCGGTGCGTACAAATCGCCGGACCACCTGACCAGGTCCTTGATAGAACGTGCTGCGAGCAAGCGGCGATCGGCATCCAGCGGATCGATACCGAGATCTTCCGGGCGTCGAATCACGCCGCGTTCTCTCAGTTGCTGAACCAGCTTCTTGTCGCGCCCTCGACCCACATCGGTATAACCGGCGACGCCGCGGATGGCGTGTTCCCGCTCATCGTTGTTTCGACATAGCAGCAGATTGGCGATACCTTCTTCGGTCACGATGTGGGTCACATCGTCGCCGTAGACCATGACCGGCGCGAGATCGAGATCGAGTTTTGTCGCGAGCTTGAGTGCGTCCAGGTTTTCCACGAATAGCGGGACGTTCTTGTCGCCAAACGTTTCACCGATTTGCACGACGAGCTTGCGTCCTCGACGCAAAGCAGCAGGACTATCGGGATCGGCTTCTTTGCCCGCCTGCAACCAAGGCTGGCTGGGATGACGCCGGCCGCGAGCATCGCTGCCCATGTTCGGTGCGCCGCCAAAGCCTGCCACGCGATCGGCAGTGACCGTCGATGAGTTGCCCTGCAAATCGATCTGCAGCGTGGAGCCGATAAACATGTCACACGCATACAGACCGGCGACTTGCGAGAACGCACGATTGGAACGCAACGATCCGTCGGGGCCGGTGAAGAAAACGTCCGGACGAGCACGTATGTAGTCGTCCATGCCGACTTCCGAGCCAAAACTGTGGATCTGTTTCACCCAGCCCGATTCGATCGCGGGGATCAATGTGGGATGTGGATTGAGTGCCCAATGGCTCGCAATTTTTCCTTTCAGCCCCAGACGCTCGCCGTAGGTCGGCAACAACAACTCGATCGCAGCGGTGTTGAAACCAATGCCGTGATTCAGGCGCTGCACGCTATACGGCGCGTAAATGCCTTTGATGGCCAGCATGGCGGTGAGAATCTGTGTTTCAGTGATGGCACCAGGATCGCGCGTAAACAACGGTTCCACATAAAACGGTTTGCCGCTCTCGATGACAAAGTCCACCCAGTCACCGGGGATATCGACACGCGGAAGTTTGTCGACAATCTCATTGACTTGCGCGATGACAATGCCGTCCTTGAAGGCAGTCGCCTCGACGATGGCGGGTGTGTCTTCGGTGTTTGGACCGGTGTAAAGATTGCCTTCGCGGTCGGCGCTGACGGCGGCGATCAGCGCCACTTGTGGAGTGAGATCGATGTAATAGCGCGCGAACAGTTCCAGATACGTGTGTACTGCACCAAGCTCGATCTTGCCGCCGAAGAGGAGTTTGGCGATGCGCTGGGATTGCGGTCCCGAGTAGGCATAATCCAGACGCTTTGCGATACCCAGCTCGAAGAGATCCAGATGCTCGGGGAGCACCACCCCCGATTGCACCATGTGCAAGTCATGGATTTTTTCTTTATTTACCGCAGCCAGCGCCGTCGCCAAAAGATCGGCCTGTTTCTGGTTATCGCCTTCCAGGCAGACACGATCGCCGGGCCGAACGACGGCCTCCAGCAACGCCGTGGCATCCTTCTTCGCGACGCGCTTGCCTTGCGCGTGGGCTGCTCCTGCACGTTTTCTCGATTCGCGCAGGCATTGCGCGTTGTTCCAGGTGGTCATCGGAATCTCTCCGTTCATTGGAGTCAGTTTGCTTCTGTCGGGAAGCGAGTACGCTTTGGATCTGTCGTTCAATAGCGCCGTACGTTTCATCGTTACGTCAACGGCGCAACATCGCTACTTAGTGCATGGCATTTTTGGCAGCTTCTTCGATCAGCGCTGCTACTTCTTTCGGATGCGATTCGTACACGGAGTGGCTGGCACCCGGCACCTCAATCGTGGTGCTGTGCGCACGCTTGGCGTACATCCGCTCCAGATCCGGATTGATGATGCGATCGTCCATCGCCACGGCGTACCAGCTTGGCTTCGTCTTCCACGCAGGTTGACCGGCCGGTGAGTTGAATACCGATGCAGCCGTCAGCTCTTGAGCATTCGCTTCGAACTCGGCCTGCTTTAATGGCAGATCTGCTGCGAAGTCTGCCGGATAACGGGACGGCTCAAGATAGAGAAAGCCATCTGCGGTCTTTTTGACGTCGTGGGTCATGCTGGTTGCGTTCGGGAAACGCTTGGTGTTACCCACTTCGGTTTCGCCCTGATCGAGCGCATGCGCGGCGATATAAACCAGTCCAACCACCTTCGGATCGTTGCCGACGTCCGTAATGATCGCGCCGCCATAACTGTGGCCGACGAGAATGGTTGGGCCGTCCTGCATGTCGACGATTCGCTTTACAGCTGTCACGTCATCGTTAAAGGATGTCAGTGGATGTTCGGCAATGGAAACGTGGTAGCCATCTTTGACGAGAATGTCATAAACCGGCTTCCACCCGCTGCCATTAACCCAGGCACCGTGCACGAGCACGATGTTATGAACGGGTGTTGCAGCCATCACGGAGGCCGGGGCAGCGACGACTCCTGCGAATAGGGCGACGGATAACAGGATGCGCTTGCTCATTTTACTCTTCATGGGGTGGATCCTCAGGATTAGGGTCGGACGATGCGCTATGCTCAGCGCTCGGTGGAAGCATGCTAACCCCATGTTCTCCATCGATTTATGAAGTTATTAGCGGCGATTTAGAGGTATTTGCAATGCGACCCCTGCCCACCGAACTTCTTCGCAGTTTCGTCATCGTGGCCGAGACGGCGAACTTCACGGTCGCGTCCGAGCGCATAAGCCTTTCGCAATCCACGGTCAGCCAGCACATTCGCCGGCTCGAAGATTTAGTAGGTGTCGCACTGTTTGAACGCGACACGCGCAACGTACGGTTATCCCGTCATGGCGAGGCGTTGCATCGCTATGCCGTGCAGATTCTGAAGTTGATGGATGAGGCCATGACCACCGTGTCCGGGCCACCTTTGAACGGCACTGTGCGTCTAGGGCTCCCTGAAGATTTTGCCCTCAGTCGATTGGCGCCGAGTCTTGCCAGCTTCGCCCAGCGCAATCGGGACGTGGATCTGGTGATAAACACGGGTTTGAGTGGCGATTTATTCCGAGAGCTCGACGAAAATAAGCACGATCTTGTGTTTGCAAAGCGCTTGGTGGGTAGTCAGCGTGGTTACGTGGTAAGCCGTGAACCGCTCTACTGGTGCGGCAGTCCGACGTCGCCGCTGACGGGAGGTGAATCCATTCTTCCGCTCGCCGTACATCCTGAGCCAAGCGTAACGCGCACCCGCATTTTGGAGACGCTAAAGGCTGCGGGTCGATCCTACCGATTCGCGGTGGTAAGCGGCAGCATTGCGGTTATCCAGGCAGCTGTCGCCGCAGGATTGGGTATTAGCGCCTTTCGGGGTGACGTCATTCCCGAGGGGCTTATCCGTCTCACCGGCGACTTGCCTGATCTTGGCTTTCTGGAATACGTCATCGACCGCAAAGAGTCGATCTCCCAGGCTGCTGCGGCAGTCGAACTCATTATTGCGGACACGGCAAGACTGCCGTGAGTCCGAGATGAAAATGTCTCGTGTCTGCTTTCAACCCAACGCGGACGTAAAAGAGGCGTGTGGTGTTTTGCACCCAAACAAACACAGTTTGATCTATTGCGTCGAATTTCACGCAATCGCCGATGCGTTCACGCCCCCGACATCAATCGGATATCGACATTCAGCGCCTGCTTAGAAAGTGGGCCAGACGACGGCGAACATTCGCCATCGTCTGGCCATGCGGAATGTTGCATTTTCCGTTCCGCATCGGGGTGTTATCAGCATGAGCCTTCCAGGTAAGCAACATCGCGAGCTGCTTGGGGTGACTCATTACTTGCCAGACGCAACAGCAGCCTGCTCGATCAGCTTGGCAATCTCGGCGGGGTGCGACATATAGACCACGTGGCTCGCATTGATCTCGATGGTCTTGCTGCCGGCACGCTTTGTCATGAAGCGTTCGAGATCCGGATTGATCGCACGGTCTGCTGTGGCCACAACAGCCCAGCTCGGCTTCGTCCTCCATGCTGCTGCGGTGATCGGCGTACCAAAGGACTTGGCTGCGGGCATCACCTGGGAAATCGCCATGAATTTCGCCTGCTGTGCAGGAAGATCGGCAGCAAAGTCCTGATGGAATTGAGCTGGGTCCAGATACAGATAGCCATCAGCGGTTGCCTTGATCGCCTTGGTGGCGGACGGCATCTTGTTGTTCAGCACCATGGCGCTTTCACCGGTATCCGGCTGGAACGCTGCTACATAGACCAGACCGGCGACCTTGGCGTCATTACCGGCCTGGGAGATCACTGCGCCACCGTAGCTATGTCCGACCAGGATGCTCGGACCGTCCTGCGCATCGATCACTCGCGTGGTTGCTTTGACGTCATCCTCGAACGAGGTTTCCGGTTCCTGCACGACTGAGACCTTGTAGCCATCGCGGGTCAGGATGTCGGATACGGCTTGCCAGCCCGAGCCATCGGCGAAGTAACCGTGGACAAGGACGATGTTCTTGACCGGCGCAGTTGTTGCGGCCTGGGCGCCCAGGGCAGCAAAGGAAAGAGCGAGTGTGGCGGCGATACGGCTTATACGGGGTGCGGTTTTCATGGTCGTACTCCAAAAGTCAGTTAAGGGATTGGAAGGTTCGATGGGCCTTGCTTGGTCAGTGTAAACATCCTACTAGTTGGTAGAATATGACGCAAGCACTTTCTGCCCCTGGAAAAATTCCCTTACTGGATATAGACTTATAGGTATTCAACCAACTAGATGGTAGATATTCGCATGACTAACAGCGGAGAGATCACCGCCGGGAAGATCCTCGAAGCGGCGCGCCAGCTCATCATGCGGCGGGGTTACAGCGGCTTTAGCTATGCCGACATCTCCGATGCCATCAACATCCGCAAGGCGAGCATCCATCACCACTTTCCCACCAAGACGGATCTGGCCATTGCGGTGGTAAGGCAGCATCGAGAGATGTTCGATACCGATATGGCAGCGTTGCAGGCGAGCGGCGCCGATCCTCTGGCCCGGTTGCGGGCCTACGTCGGTTATTGGGAACGGTGCATCGCGGACGATAGTGCACCGTTTTGCATTGCAGGCATGCTGGGTGCGGAGCTTCCCGCACTACCGGACGACGTAGCGCAGGAGGTGCGCGCGTATTTCGTGAATTTCGACCAGTGGCTTGAAGACGTGCTTGAGTCAGGCGTCAAAAGCAAACAGCTCAAGCTCAGGAGCACTGTCAAGTCGGAGGCTAAGACGCTGGTATCTCTCATCTACGGCGCGATGCTGGCCGCACGAGCGTTTGGCGATACCGCATTTTTCAAGGATGTTGCCGATAATGCTATTGCGCAGCTTAGCCGGGCATAGGTCATTCGATTTGGTTCTTTCAGGTAAGCGGACAAACGGGCCGCGTTGATCCGCGTCGGTAAAGCTCGCAAAGCCGCTAGCGCGGCGCGGCTATGTCGAGGAGATGATCCTTTGTTCCGACATCCGGTTCCAGAGCCGGATACTGTTCTCCGCCGTGATACGCAAGGGTGAGTGTCGTGGCGACTCCGCTATTTTCAACGGCGAACTCGATGGGGGCCGTTGTTCCTTTGGCACTGCGAATCGCTCGTTGCAGCTGATCGATCGAAAAGGGCGCTCCATTGACGGAGAGGAGCTTCATGCCCGACGCAAAGCCCGCCTTGTCCGCAATGCCACCGATGAGCACATCGGTGATGACGCCGTCCGATCGCACCTTCATGGCGATCGAATATTCGAAATCTTTCTTGCCCGAAAGCGCGGTCCACGCATTCGGTGTGTCTCGGTAGACCAGACGATATCCACCGCGCGTAAAGCCTCCCAGGGGAGCCTCGGGAGTGAGTTCGTGGAGACGTTCTTTGAAAAAAGATGCCCAGTCGTGCGGATAAACAGTGTTCAGCGCGTTGACGAGGTTTTCGAAGGTGAAAGGAAGCGTGTCGGGCCCAGTGTTAGTGCCGTTACCGTAAAAAAGAGCCAGGAAGTCATCGAGAGATTTCTTGCCTCCGGTTCCGCTGCGAATCGTGGTGTCGACTTCCAGCCAAATTAGCGCGCCCTCACCATAAAAATCGTAGCCGCCGAGCCGCCAGCTTTCGTAGGCGGAGCCGTCGGATGCCCAGAGGATCGGTGCCATCGTTGCCGTATCTTGAAGATCACGCCAGGTTTTTCCAGGGCGGTGGGCGAAGCGGGCAGCCTTCTCACTCCATTGATCGAGGAATTGTTGCTGCGTCCAGATTCCGGATCGAGCGGCGAGGACTCCTGCAAGGTAGTCAGTCAGTCCTTCGTAGATCCAAAGATCGGTGCCGATGATGGGCATCTGATAGTTCGCGGTCATCAGGCTCATGGAACGCCGATATTTTCCGTTCCAACTATGCACGAAGTCGTGCGCAATGAAATCTCCATACAACGTGAGAGACCTTTCGTTCGTCAGGAAATCGGCCGGTCTGCGATTGTCGAGAGACTGATGATGGTCGAATGCGTCTCCGGAGATCTGATTAGACAACGTGACCAGCATATGGAACGAATCGTAGTGCCGGCTGTGAAAGAGAATCCCGGCCTGACGAACGAGTTCGCTGAACTGATCGATGCGTGATTGATTGATCTGGAGTGATGCCGGTGTGTCGGCCACCATGTCGAGATAGTGCTTCGGAGTGATCTCTGGGGCTAAGGGAATTTCTCGAAAGTAGCGTCCGGAAATTAACGGCGAATCGACCAGCTGCTCAAGCGAGACGGTCTGAAAGGTGACGGTATTTGAAAGTTCAGGCGGGGCCGATACGTCTTTGGCTTGGAGAGCTGAAGCGAAATGCCAACCCGTCGGCATGACGAGAGTCGGCGTGACCTCAATCGAGGCGACTTCCGTGGATGGCCCGTCATACGGATACAGGAGAACCGTATTCCAATTGAGCGCCGCGATATTTGCGTCGGTCGTTCCCCCGGTTGTGGCATCGGCCGCAGTAATGAAGTCAAAGTTCACCTCGATGGAACTGGCGCCCTTCGGAACCATGATGTGGTAGAGGTAAAGCTCAACGGGATCGCGTTCCCAACGAATCGGCGTGGCGGCTGCGGAACCAGCCTGGTGAGCGGTAATAAATAAGCCGGCTTGCTGATCGATAGGTCCGGCTAGGTGAACGCTCGGAAGCCATTGCGGATAGGCGAGCGTCATCGGACCAGGCTTGGCTGGAATGATCTCCGTTGTATGGAGGAGTTTGCGCGGTGCATCGCGCAGATCGACCTTGAGAAGAACCGGAGGCTCCGCGCTTGAGGCAACACTGCAAGTCGCGCTCATGGTAAATGCCAAGATGGCGGTGAGGCAGTAAGAAGTGATGCGCGGCATGCGTAAGGCACCGATATGGGTCAAGATCGAAGAATTCTCTGAGGGCCTGTCAAAGGCACCGTTGAAGGCTCACTTTCGCGAAGCGCGTTTGACGTCACCTTGCTGCTTCAAGAGGGAGATCGCTCCCGTGATCGCGCGATGGAACGGTTCAGCAGAATTCGCGGCGCGCGCCAGGACATAAGCACCCTGGAGAACCGCGAGAATGGTCGAGGCCGTGTCTTCCGGATTTATCTCCGAGCGAAATTCTCCGGTCCTTTGGCCTTCCTCAATGAGAGCGATCAGTTCCTGTGTCAGCTTCGCGAACATCTCTTGAACGGGTTGTCTCAGTTGCGGGTCTGCAATGATTTCTGGATCCTGAGTCAGCCTTCCAATGCGACAACCTCGCAGTGCGTCCCGCTCGCGATTGAGGTAGGAAACGATGCGATCGAGCGCGGAGCTAGGCTGTGAAAATTCTTGCTGCGCCGACTCGTACAGTTGCTCGGCGCTTCGCGTAATGGCGGCTGACGCGAGCGCTGCCTTGTTTTCAAAGTGGTGGTACATGCTGCCTTGCCCGGCGGAAGCCCTGTCCTGAATGGCTTTGGGACTCATACCCACATAGCCCCGCTCCCATAACAGTTCCTGGGCGCTCTCAATCAAACGTTCTCTGGTATCCATGCGCGCTACTGTACATACTAGTAGGTACAATACGCAAGCTGGGAAAGGGCCGCCAGGCAATCCGTGGGGCATGTGGGTTCGAGCGCGGTCTTTTTGAGTGATCGGCTGGCCTTACGGGCCTCGCTGACCGGGCAAACTTCGATGGGCGCCCAGCAGATCTGTCCAGATATCCGCGGCCCCGGGCAAACCGATTAAGAGGCAGACACTTTTCGCCGCGTCTTGCCGGCAGTCTTGGCAGGTTTGCACGACGTCGGGCCAACCGCACAATGCGTCTGGCTCTGACTGCAGCAATGATCGGTCAGGTAGCCAATCAGATCGTTCATCGCTTCGATTACCGGCGTGTAATAGATAAAGCGACCATCCTGCCGACTGATCACCAGGCCTGCGTGGGATAGCTCTTTGAGGTGGAAAGAGAGCGTCGCATTAGCTAGCCCCAACTTTTCTGCAATCACGCTGGCCGCCAGACCCTCAGGTGCGTGCTCGATCAGCAACCGATACACCGCCAGCCTCGACTCTTGAGCGAGCGCTGAAAGAATCGTAATGGCTTGTTTGTTCTGCATGATGCGGATTGCACTATGTGAATGAAAAGGTGAGGAAGCGCGAACGCAGTGTAATAGCTTGGTCTGATGGTGGATCAATCTGCCGTGGCGTAACGCGGCGTCACCGATCGCGGCCAGCTGACTCGGTAGCGAAAACCGCCTGAGATTGTGCTCAAAAAAGCGGATTTGCGCCGGTTTTGATGTGCGGTTGTTGTTGCCTCGGTGCCTACCGTACTCATGCGATGTCTTCCTGCTCATCGTCACCAATCGCACCGATGCGATCGAGCGCGTGCTGGAGTTCGTCGTGCGTCATGGACTCGACCGGCAAGTTCAGCAGCGCCATCAAGCGGTAGGTGATCAACGCATGCGCGTGCTGAAACGCTTGACTGATCGCGATGGCGTTGCCCTGTACTGCTGCCGGATCGGAAAGGCCCCAATGCGTGCGCACGAAATCCCCAAAGAGGACGGGACATGGCTCCTTCGCCGCGCTATCGCATACCGTGATCACGATATCGAGCGGCGGCACCCCTTCATCGACGAATCGATCCCAGGACTTGCTCGAGAGGTTTGCTGTAGAGATACCCGCGCTGACGAGTTCCTCCAGGGCGTAGGGGTTGACCCGACCCGTAGGCTGGCTGCCTGCGCTAAAAGCCTCAAACCGCCCTTTGCCGAGATGATTGAGCGTGGCTTCCGAGAGGATGCTGCGGGCGGAGTTGCCCGTACAAATGAAAAGAACGCGACAAGGGTGCATGGGCCATGGGTCCGAAGACGGGGTATTAAGATTTCTATTCGACATTTCCATAATGATAGAATCATAGAAGCGATGCAACTGAACCCAGGCCGCTCTATGTCCCTCCCTGATCTGCCGTACGTCAGCACCGAATTACTCGATAGCCCCAGCTCGGAAAAGCTGTCATTGCCATCGGGCTCCACTCATCCGCCGCGCATTCTGATCCTTTACGGATCCTTGCGGCCCCAGTCATTCAGTCGAAAACTGGCCCTTGAGGCTGAGCGCATTCTTCAACACTTCGGCGCGGAAACTCGTGTGTTCGATCCACACGAATTGCCGATCCTCGACAGCGTGCCGGCCAGCCATCCCAAGGTGCAGGAGTTGCGTGCGCTGTCACTATGGTCGGAAGGGCAGGTCTGGGTAAGCCCTGAGCGTCATGGCTCCGTCACTGGCGTATTCAAAAACCAGATCGATTGGCTGCCGCTTGAGGAAGGCAGCGTTCGACCCACGCAGGGACGAACATTGGCCGTGATGCAGGTCAGTGGCGGTTCGCAATCCTTCAATGTCGTCAATGCGCTGCGCGTGCTCGGCCGCTGGATGCGCATGGTGACCATCCCGAATCAGTCATCGGTGGCCAAGGCCTGGCAGGAATTCGATGAGAACGGCCGGATGAAGCCTTCGCCGTTCTATGACCGTGTGGTGGATGTCATGGAGGAGTTGTTGAAATTCACTTTGATGGTACGTGATCGCAGCGACTATCTGGTCGATCGCTACAGCGAACGCAAAGGTGCTGCAGAAGCCCGTGCGTTATCAGAGGCCGCAGCGATCACCGAAACTTCGACGTTAACCGAAACAGAGGCGCCGCCAGCAGAGGCTGTGTCGGTTTCTCATGCCAAGGCGCGCAACTGTTGCGCTGCGGGTGCGTGTTAGTGACGGCGTTGAGTTGTCTCACAGAAAAGAAAAAGCCCGGCATAAGCCGGGCTTTTTCATAACGCCTTGCAGACTTCCGATTACTGCTGAACCTGCAGTTCGGTGCGACGGTTGCGTGCGCGACCGGCAGCGGTCTTGTTGGTGTCGATCGGGTCGTTCAAGCCGTGACCGATCGGACCATCCAGACGACTCGGGTCGATGCCATGCGCCGTCAGGTAGTCGTACACGATCTTCGCACGACGCTCCGACAGGCCCTGGTTGTAAGCGGCCGTGCCCACGCTGTCGGTGTAACCGGCAACGGTGACATGCACCTGCGGATAGCGCTTGAGCGTATCCACCGCCTGATCCAGGATCGCCATCGAATCGGATGCCGGCACTGCCAGGGTCGGTTCGATGTTGGTCTCGCCCTTCTTCGGACGGTCGAACTTGAAGTTCACGCCCTTCAGGTCGATCACCACCTTCTGCGGGCAACCATCCGGACCGACGATCGTGCCTTCCGGCAGATCCGGGCACTTGTTGTCGCACAGGTTCACGCCGTTGCGGAACTGCTTGGAGCAGTCAGGCTGCGGCGGCGGCGGTGGCGGCGGCGGTGCGGCCGGCGCCGGCGGAGGGCCAAGACGGAATAGCACCATGAAGTCGACCATGGCATCGCCATAGCCATTGCGCTGCGGGAAGGTCTTGTCATCCCAGTCGTAGCGGTATTTGACTTCGCCACGGATGTCGATGTTCTGGGTAATTGTCTTGGAGAGACCGACACCGCCTTCGGCCGCAGGATCGATCTTGTGGTCGAAGGAGTTGATGTGTTGGCTAGCCATGATGCCGCCAACCAGGTAGGGACGCCATGCGTTCCAATCGAGGAAGTAATAGCGTGCGTCGACACCCAGGTTGTTGCTGGACCAGCGGCCGGCATCGAGATAGCTGCGGAAGGTGCGGCGGGTACGATCGGCGAAGATGTCGATCGATACATTCGGGGAAATGAACTTGCCGACTACCAGACCATAGTAGATCTGATTCTTGTTGGTGAGCCGCTTGGTGTCGTTGTGGTAGTAGCCGACCGTCGGGCCGACATACCAGCGGTCGTCGTAACTGGTGGTACTGACGTCACTGCTCGAGCTGCCTGGGGGGGCAGTCGACGTATTGTCTTGCGCATGCACGACACCCGCGCCGCCCAAAGCAAGAGCAATCAAAAAATACAGACTCCTACGTTTCATGAGGTGTCTCCTCTTTATATGTGATATCGACGCTTGTCCGGGGGGGATCAAACGCCGCCAGCTTCATGCAGCCGATGCGGCCTGTTAAACACCAGCAACTTGGTAAGCCTTTACCAAGGTCCTACGAATCCCTCCGCACTTCGTGTCGTTTGACTTGTTTTTCGTGAATACAAAGATGCGCCTTTTGGGTTCTCCGAACGTGCAGCCCCAGAGCCCGAGAGATAATGACTTTTAACGCGGTATTTATTGTGAACGTAGAGCGTCTGGAGCATGTGTTCAATATGTGAAATTCGTCTTCACGAAGCGTTGAAAAAGGCTAAAAATGGCTGCCTAGACATTTTATTTACAGATGATTAAGGAATTCGCACAAGAAGGCTGAAAATAAACCGGACTGTTTTAATTGGTAAAAATTATCAAAATCGAAATTATTGTCAGGCTTGGGAAAGTTTTCTTAATTGTTTATAGAGCGGCTAACCAGAACTCCGCCATTTGTGCCGAATGCACAAAGTCATGAGTTGAATATCCTCTGCCGGGCTGATGATCGAACGCCTGCATGGAAGTGATACGGCGGAAGGCGGGTGGCCGGGCAATCTCACGTTATTCCGGCATCTGTCGGCGCTTCCAGCCAAGCCGGTCTGCTTCGTCGTTCAGCCAGCTTCCCGGCGCATGCATGCAGCGGTAAGGTAAGCAGGCTTAGCTACGGGGGAGCTTATGGAGCGACAGGTGCGAACGCATGCCGTGCCGCGCGGTGATGCCGCGGAGCAGGCGGGCACAAGGTGGCTGGCCATGCCGGATGGACAGTCCCTTTATCTGCGCGACTGGCCGAATCCTGCGGCGCGCGATGCCGTACTGATCGTGCACGGGTTGGGTGAGCACAGTGGACGCTACGAACCGTTGGCGCAGTGGTTTCTGGCGCGCGGTTATGCGGTGCGCAGCTACGACCAGCGCGGCCACGGTCGTACCCCTGGTCAGCGGGCGGCGATCCGCCATGGCGACGATCTGTTGCGGGATCTGGCGGTGGTCTACCGGGATTACGCTTCCAACTTCGGCAAGCTGCCCTTACTGCTGGGCCACAGCATGGGCGGTCTGGTGGCCTTGCGTACCGTGTTGGACGGCCGGGTGGAGCCGCCTGCGCTGGTGCTTTCTTCGCCCGCGCTGCGAACGTTTGAAGCCGTGTGGCTGCGTCGTCTTGCCGCAGGACTGGCACGCGTGCTGCCGAATCTACCGCTGCGCAATGGCTTGCCCCTGGATGGCCTGTCTCACGACCCCAAGGTCATCGAGGATTACCGCAACGATCCGCTATGCAGCGGCGCTATCACGCCGCGCGTGGCGGACTTCATCTTTCGCGCAGGCGTATCGAGTGTCGCCGATGCATGGCGTCTGAAGGTGCCGACCTTGTTGCTGGTTGCCGGTAGCGATCGGCTGGTCGATCCTTCCGGCAGCCGCGACTTTGCCGATGGGGCTTGGGCCACCAAACAGCTGACCAGTCGATTCTTCGATACGCTGTTCCACGAGCTTTTCAACGAAACCGAAACAGGGCGCCACCAGGTGCTGGCACAGCTGGCCGAATGGCTGCGCCGCGTTGCTGTTGCGTGAGATGGCAGCACGGATCAGAGCGATTTGCGGTAAACCACGAATCCCGATTTGTCGGCCACGTTGTCGTACAGCATCATCGCCGCGGCATTGGTTTCATGCGTATGCCAATACACGCGAGTGCAGCCGCCTGCTGCCGCGCGCTCGTAAACCGCTTCGATCAGCGCACGTCCCACGCCTATGCCCCGGGCTGCTTCGTTGGTAAACAGATCCTGCAAATAGCACGCCGGTTCGATCTGGATCGTGCTGCGATGGAAAAGGTAGTGCGCGATACCCAGCGCGGTGCCGCCGCTTTCGGCGATCAACGCATGCACGGGTTCGTAGGCATCGAAAAAGCGCGACCAGGTCGTGCGGATAATGTTATCGGGCAGGGCAGTGTCACCGTGCCTGCCGTAGAAGGCGTTGTAGCCTTCCCATAGCGGCAGCCATGTGGCGAAGTCCGCTCTGACAACCGGCCTGACCAGGATCGGGTGATGCATGGATACCTCGCGCTGGGGACACAAGACGCCGGAGGTTTCGACGGCGGCGCCGTTCCGCGCGATGATAATGCCTGGTTATCGGAGCAAGACAGGACGTTTGGAACGAATGACGCAAACTTTGCAGGCTATCGTTGAAACATGGGGGAATGACCGCTCCTTGTATGACCCGGCTCAGCTGGGGCGCCGTGTCGAGGTGATCGACGAGCTGGAAGAGGCGTTACTCGATGTATTGGGCCAGCCCGAGAATGCCAGTCTTCTTCTTCGTGCCAGAACGCTGCGGGATGGCCTGGAAGCGGTCAACAGTCAGATCTATCGACAGATACGCGAGGACATCCAGCAAGGCCGTGGCGTGGAGCGATTGCTGACATGGGTACCTGATCCTCTGTTTGATGACATGTCAGGGCGGCACGTCGGCGGAGATCGCTATGATTACCTGGATGCCTTGCTGAGCGGTATCGCCTCATGGCGCGAGCCCGGTGACGACATTGCGCCGCTGGCGCAAGACATGGTGTTCTACCAGCCAACCCCGGCCCGCCACATCTTCGATCTGATCCAGCGCCTGTCACTTGATCATGACGATGTGCTGATCGATCTTGGTGCAGGACTTGGACATGTGCCGCTGCTCGCCGCGATCTGCGCCAAAGCGCAATGCATCGGTATCGAGTGGGAGGCGGCTTACGTGGCGAGTGCGCAACAGTGCGCAAGCGATTTGAAGCTCGCCAACGCCAGCTTCATTCAGCAGGATGCACGCGACGCGGACCTTTCCCGCGGTACGGTGTTCTACCTCTATACGCCTTTTACTGGTGCGATGTTGCGAGACGTGCTGAATCGGCTTGCACGAGAGGCAGCAACCCGCATCATTCGAGTATGCACACTGGGCCCTTGCACGCAGGTCGTGGCGGGTGAGTCGTGGCTGACACCGGTTGGCGCGTGGCAATCAGCAGACCGAATTGCGGTGTTCCGCAGTGCTCAGGTTTGATGCGCAGCAGTGCATCGATGTTGATCGCTCGATGACAACTGCCAGTGATCATGTGTCGGGCATCCCATGGACAAAGAGAATGCCGCGACCCGCAAGCGGGCCACGGCGAAATGCCTGATCCAGGTTCGCGTCAGAGACGCGGCCCTCGGCGTATGCCGCCAAATACCAGCGACAATACGAACAGCACGATAAACACAATAAAGAGAATCTTGGCGATGCTCGCCGCGCCGGCGGCGATGCCACCGAAGCCGAATACGGCAGCGATGATGGCTATGATGAAGAACACAGCGGCCCAATAAAGCATGGCGATCTCCTGTTCGTGGATGGCAAGCGTGACTGGATGGAGGTGGGCCACGCGATGGTGGCCCGTCACGCATCAGTGAGGCTTGGGATCGGTGTCCTGTCGGCTCAAGCTGAGTTCCCGCTCGAAGTCGCGGACTTGCCGTTCGGCTTCATCGCGTGCGATACCGTAACGTTCCTGCAGACGGCCTGCCAGCATTTCAGCATTGCCTTCGATCACTTTCATGTCGTTGTCAGTCAGCTTGCCCCATTGCTTTTTGATCTGACCGCCGAGCTGCTTCCATTGGCCGCTGATCGTGTCGTTATTCATGATAAATACCTCGCATATGTCGATGGACGTAGCGCCGGATGTGTGATGCCCGACGTGTCCGATTCGAACAGCGAGTATGTAAACGATCTGTTCGCGTGCGACAGAATGGTTAAGCCACATGAACGCTCGATGCATTGCTTGTTGGTGTCATGTGTAGATCAGGTTCAAATGTACGGGTCATCGTCCTGCGAAGATTCACCGGGACTGAATTCGAGCAAATCACCGGGCTGAGCGATATTCGACGGGTGTTGCACCCATCTGTCGGCACATGCGCATGGTGTGCGGCGGAAAGAACGTGCTCTGCACGCATGCCCGGCGCGATCGGGTGCGCCAGGCAGGTTGGCCAAACGCGTGACCCCGCACCAGCGTCGCGCTCCACGGCGAGGTGCGTTTGCTGGTGCGGGCCGCAATCAAGGCTTAGTGTTGTGTCTTAGCGTGTTTGCTGATCTGAGTTTCGAATTCGCGTACCTGTTTTTCAGCCTCGGAGTGGCTGATGCCATAACGTTTTTCGACCTTGTCGATCAGGTAGTCGGTGCTGCCTGCGTTGACCTTCAGGTCGTCATCGGTGAGTTTCCCCCAATGCTGTTTGATGTTGGGGGTGAGTTCCTTCCACTGGTTCCTGATCATGCCTTCGTTCATGACATTACCTCTTCAACTCTAAGGGGTGCACTGAGCAAATGCGCTGAGTACGGTGATCGATTCAATCACTCGTGGCGTAAATCATTCGTGCCAACTTTGTGTAAGGAGGTTCGCAGCGTTCACTTAGATGAAGACGCGCGCGAGCACGCCTTGGCGCGCTCAACGGCCAAAGCGTGATGGCAGCATTGGGCTTTTATTACCAGATCGTGCGGCGAAACGTCACTGTGCTGTCGCGGGTGGTGACGGTGCGGTTTCAGTCGGCGAAGTATCGATCGGCAGATCGCCGATCATGCGTGTGGCCAGACCATCGTAGTTGTAGTCGAAGTGATGATCGCCGGGCATTTCGTAGACTTTCACCCACGTCGGTAGCTTTGGATCGTCGCAGACCGTGTCGTCACTGTCGTCGTGACCGTAGTAACAGATGATCGGGGGCTGGTTTTGCAGTGCAGTAATGGGTGGAAGCGCCGGATAGTGCGGCACCGGGTTGATCGACTGCATCACTTCCTTGATATGCGTCTTGAGCCAGTTCTCACGCATCGCGATGTAGCCTTCCATTTCCACTTCAAAGTTCACGTCCTGGCTGGGCGAGAGCAGCACCATCTGCACAAGGCGTGCACGGTTGGCAGGGCTGAGCTTCTCCACGATGGTCGGTAGCACGTCAGCGCCGAACGAGAAGCCGATCAGCCACACTTTTTGCTTGTGCCATTGCGTGGTGTATCGGGTGATCAGCGCATCCAGTTCCTGCGCGGATTGTTCCGGCGAACGATTGCGCCAGTAATAGTCCAGGCAGCTTACGCCGAGCACCGGTAGGCCACGTGCGACCAGCCGCTTGCCCAGTTGCTGGTCGAGGTCGCGCCAGCCACCGTCGCCGGAGAAGAACACGACCAGCACATCGTCATGCCCGGCAGGCGGCGGCACGGTGGGCGCCAGTTTGACCGTCGCATCATCCATGCTGGGGCGCGGAAAGGGCTTCCAGATGATCAAGGCGGCAATGACTGCCAGACATACGACTATCGCGATGGTGCGGAACTTCATCGACGCACGACTCCGGTAAGGCCGCCCGAAATCAGGCTGGCGACATTGGTGAGCACCACAGGCAATGCGATGCCGCCTGGCACCGCCATGTAGCGCGGCTCCCATTCGGGGTCGAACTTGTCCTTGTAGCGGTGCAGACCTTGGAAATTATAGAAGCGCTCGCCGCGACCAAAGATGAGTGCGCCGAACCGGTTCCATAGCGGCGCCTGGCGCCGGCTCTGCAAGCCTGACAGCGGGGCCATCCCCAGATTGAACCAGTGATAGCCCTCGATCTTGGCCCATTGCATGAGTTCCACGAACAGGTAGTCCATCAGGCCTGTCGGGCCATCCGGCAACTGGCGCATCAGGTCCACCGAGGCTTCTTCCATGCTGTCGCAGAGGAACATGTTGGCGAAGGCGATCGGTTTTTCGTCCTGCCACACCACCGCCATCGGAGTGCGCGACAGATAGATGTCATCGAATGCGCCTAGCGAGAAACCTTTCTCGCGTACGCGCTTGTCGCGCAGCCATGCGTCGGATACCGGCTTCAGTTTCGGTAACAGTGCGGGTACTTCTTCGGCAGGAACGATCTCCAGGCGCAAACCTTCGCGGCTGAGTTTGTTGATCGTGCCGCGCAGGGTTTTCTTCGATTTGCCGTCCAGATTGAACTGGTCCAGCTTGACGCGTGCTTCCTCGCCGATCTTCAGCAGGCTCATGCCGACTTCGAGATACAGGTCGAGATCCGCGGGCGCGACTTGGTAGAACACAGGCCAGCCGCCACCGCGCTCGCAGTGCTCACGGAATGTCCATACCAGTTCCTGCCGTGCACGGTCATCGCTGCCGATCGGGTCGCCCATCGCCACCCAGCTGCGGCCTTCGATGCCGTACATGATGAAGGCCTTGTCATTCGGATCGAACAGCAGGCTCTTGTCGCCCATCAACGCAAGATGCGCCTGGGCGGAATGGAACTGCTTGATCAGTGGCAGTGCACGCGCCAGTTCCGAGTCATCCGGCAAAGTGGGGCGTGGACGTGCAGAGCGAATCAGCGTGATCAGCGCGAACAGCAAGGCGACGCCGGTGGCGCCGACCAGGGCACGCAGCGCACGTGGCGCGTTGCCGTGATAGAAACTGAACTGCCACCACAGGTCGCTGCTGTATTCCACATGCTGGTAGCTGAAGAACACCAGCCACACCGTGCAGCCGAGCACCGTCGCGCATGCCAGCAGCCAGCCGAATGAGAACGTCACTTCGAATAGCGACGCACGTCGATAGAACAGGCGATGTGCCGGCGCCAGTGCGACGGCGAGCAGAACCAGCAGGCCAGCTTCTTCGTAGTCGATGCCTTTGAGCAGCGAAGCCACGGCACCGGCAATCAACAGCACCAGTGTGAGCCAGTACGCCGCGTCGAGTCGGCGTTGCAGGCCGCGCGCAAGAATCAGCAACGACATGCCGATCACGCTGCTGAGGAAGTGCGAGGCTTCCATCACCGACAGCGGCAGCAGATCGCTGAGCAATTCCAGGCGTCCCGGCAGTACTGCGGTGGCGCCGGAGAACAACAGGATGGCGCCAGACACGAGGGTAAGCCCGGCAAAGAATGGCGGCAGGATGCCGTTGAACCAGGGCGTAAGTAGCGCTGTCTGGCGCAAGCCTCGCGCCTCGCGAATCACCACGGCAACGGTGGCTGCACACAGTGGCAGCAGGTAATACACGCCGCGATACGCTGCCAGGGCGCCAAGAATCGGCGCCGAATGCGCCTGATTGCCGGTAGCGCCGAAGCCAGCCAGCATCACAGCTTCGAACACACCCAGTCCGCCCGGCACGTGGCTGATCAAGCCAGCGATCTGCGCCAGTGCAAAAATCGCCAGGAACGAACCGAAGTGCAGATCCATCGCGTCGGGCATCAGCGCATACAGCACGACAGCGGCCAAGCCCCAGTCCAGTGCGCCGACGAAGATCTGGCGCAGACCGATCGAGATCGGCGGCAAGCGCAGATCCCAGCGCCACACGCGTACCGGTTTGCGCAGCAAGGCGCCGCCGAGCAGCCACAGCAAGGGAATCGCAGTCAACGACGCACCAAGCAGCAGGCGCGCGGAGGCCAGCGGCAAACCGGGCGGCAGCGGCACCAGCAACAGTGTGACGCCGGTGATCGCAAACAGCCCCAGCCAGAAGCTGATCGTGCAGAACAGCACCACCTTGGCGACATCCATCGTCGACAGGCCGGCCTGGATGTAGAAGCGGTAACGGATCGAACCGGACACCAGCATCGCCATGCCCAGCGTGTTGCTGAAGGCGTAGCTGATGAATGAGATCAGCGCCACACGCGGGCGCGGCAGCTTGCGGCCGATGGCGCTGAGCGCGAACAGATCGTAGAGCGGCATCACCGCATAGCCGAGCGCGGTAAGCACGATGGCCTGGCCGATGCGGCCACGGCGCAGGCGGTGCATGTACTCGCCGACCTGGTGATAGCTCACTTCACCCGCCAAACGATACAGCGCCCACAACGCCAGGCACAGCATCAGCACTGACAACGCTGGACCGCCGAATCGACGCAACCAGACCGGGCCCTGCCGGCTCAAGGCATCTTCCTGGCTAAGGACTTCGGCCCCGCCTTGTTGCTCCACGCTACTACTCTCTTTGGTCCCCAGCACTACGATGGTGCCACATCAGACATGGCAGGCAATAATTTGCGACGCCTTGCGCGGCGATATGTCATGTGCGCCGATCGATCGTGGACACGTCGGCCACGGCTTGCGTGACAGTGACATGCCCAACATGAAAAGGGGCGCCTGTCGGGGCGCCCCGGTAACCATCATGTCGGCGAGGCTCAGCTCTTCTTGACTTCGAAGGTCTTGCTGGCGACCTGCTTGCCATCGAGCGAGATGTCCACCTTGTACTTGCCTTCCGGCCACAGGTTCGGGTTCTGCACACGGAACGTGGTGGTGGCGGGGCCATCGGCGATGATCGACTGGCTGGTGCTGGTCACCAGTTGGCCGCTGCCTTCCAGATAGCTCCACTTCGCATTCAGTGTGGCGCCGGCGGTGCTGCCGCTGGTATCGACGCTGACATAGATGGTCTTCTGGCTCGGCGAGAAGCTGGTCACTTCCTTCTTCACCTTGTGATCCGGGGTGACGGTATCGCCAACGGTGATGGTGCTCACCTGGAAGCTGTTGTCGGCAGCGGCGGGCGCTGCGGCCGCCGCCGGTGCAGCGGTGCTGGCTGCTGCCGGAGCGGCAGCTGGCGCAGCGGCTGTGCTGGCTGGCGCCGGTGCGGTGCTGGCCGCCGCCGGCTTGGAAGCGGTGCTCGGTGCAGCCGGTGCCGGGGCCGTGCTCGGAGAAGCGGGCTGGTTGGCAGGCTGCTGCTCGTTCTTGCCGCAGGCGCTGAGCGCCAGCAGGCCGGCAAACGTGACGCTGTAGAGGGCGGCGGAACGTGCGGAGAGTTTCATGGGCGGGCTTCCGAAATAATAAGGTGCGAGAGAACCGGAGACGGACGACTTCGGACCAGCTGCCAAGGCTAGCGCGTTCGATCTGAAGTGCCGATGACCAAGGCGGCAGAGTGTACCCGAGACCTGACCTGCGGCGAGTGATGCGTAGCCTTACTGTCTGGCACCGCGCAGGTTGTTCGGCAGGCCCCGTTCGGTGCTGCGATAGGGGTTGATGTCCAGTCCGCCACGGCGTGTGTAGCGCGCGTATACGTTGAGCCGTTCCGGCTGGCAGCGGCTCATTACGTCGGTGAAGATGCGCTCCACGCACTGCTCGTGAAACTCGTTGTGTGTGCGAAACGACACCAGGTAACGCAGCAATCCCTCGCGGTCGAGTGCCGGGCCACGATAGGTGATCTGCACGCTGCCCCAATCCGGCTGACCCGTGACAGGGCAGTTGGAACGCAGCAAGTCCGAGACCAGGGTTTCCTCGACGACAGCACCGTTTGCGTCAGCGCGCAGGTAATCGGCCTTGGGCGGACCGTAGTCGTCGATGGTCACCGGCAGTGCGTCGATCGACTCGCCTTCCAGATCGCCAAAGGGATGTTTCGACGCGCTTGGCTCACGGATGAATACCATCACTGGAGCACCGGCGGCGCGGGACAGATCCTGCTGCAACAAGGCACTCAGCGCCGCCGTGTTGGCCACCGGCTCCTGCGCGAAACCGTTGAGGTAAAGCTTGAACGACTTCGACTCGATGATGTTCGGCGACGTCGCCGGCACATGGAACTCCGCCACCGCCGCCACCGGCTTGCCACGCATATCCAGCCAGGACAGTTCGTAGGCGTTCCAGATATCCACGCCATGGAAAGGCAGCGGCTCGTGCACGCCGATCTCATCGCGCTTGGCCTGGCGTGGGATCGGGAAAAGCTGGCTGGGATCGTAGCGATCGGCGTAGGCAGTGTGCTTGCCGAGCGGGGAGTGTTCGGGAGTGGTCATTCGCGCATTTTACTGCGCTGGCTTCGTCGATGCTTTGAAATCGTCGTCCCGGCCTGCGCCGGGACGACGGGTGTTGCGGCTTATTTATTGATGTGCGCCATGCCGGCTTCGGTGTAGCGCGCACCGGCCACGGCTTCCACCGGGAAAATGCGCTCGATCGAGTCCAGGTCTTCCTGGCTCAACCGCACATCCAGCGCACCCAGGTTTTCATCCAGGCGCGAACGCTGCTTGGTGCCGGGAATCGGCACGATATCCTGTCCTTGCGCGAGGACCCAGGCGAGCGCCAGTTGCGCTGGCGTGCAGCCTTTTTCCTGCGCCATCACCTCGACCTGTTTCACCAGTTGCAGGTTGCGCGCGAAGTTCTCGCCCGCGAAACGCGGATTGGTGCGGCGGAAATCGTCGGGCTCGAAATCCTCCAGCTTGGTGATCGCGCCCGTGAGAAAGCCACGGCCAAGCGGCGAATACGCCACCAGCGCAATGCCCAGCTTGCGGCACATGGCCAGCGTGCCGTTTTCCTCCGGATCGCGCGTCCATAGCGAAAGCTCGCTTTGCAAAGCGGTAATCGTGTGCACCTTGCTGGCGCGCTCAATGTTCTGCGCGGAGGCTTCGGACATACCGATGTAACGCACCTTGCCCGCCGCCACCAGCTCGGCCATCGCGCCGATGGTTTCCTCAATCGGCACACTCACATCCACGCGATGCTGGTAATACAGATCGATGTGATCCACCCCCAGCCGTTTCAGGCTGTTGTCGCAGCTGGCGCGCACATACTCCGGGCGACCGCTGATCCCGCGCTTGGCTGGGTCGGCGGCATCGCGCACGATGCCGAACTTGGTCGCCAGGAAAACCTGGTCGCGGCGTCCCTTGATGGCCTTGCCAACCAGTTCCTCGTTGATGAAAGGGCCGTACATGTCGGCTGTATCGAGCAGGGTGACGCCGCGGTCGAGCGCATGGTGGATGGTGGCGATAGATTCGGCATCGTCGCGCTTGCCGTAGAAATCGCTCATGCCCATGCAGCCGAGGCCGAGGGCGGAGACGACGGGGCCGTTCTTGCCAAGTGTGCGTGTCTGCATGATTCGTCTCATGGTGGGGTTGGGGGATGGCGCATCATCGGCCGATGCGGTGATGCGATAAATACTGAATAATGAGTATCACTATTCCATTTGGATCAACAATCCATGGATCGCCTTGATGCCATGCGCCTATTCACCCGCATCGTCGAACTCGGCAGCTTCACCGCCGCGGCCGATGACCGGAATCTGCCTCGCGCCACCGTCACCCATACCATCAAGCGGCTGGAGACGAGGTTGGGCACGCAGTTGCTGCGCCGAACCACCCGCCGCGTCCATGCCACACAGGATGGCGAGGCGTATTACAGCCACTGCATACGACTGTTGGCCGAAATGGATGCCGTCGAAGCGGACTTCCGTGAAGCCACCGTGCAGCCGCGAGGTCGACTGCGCATTGATGTGCCGGTACAGATGGCGCGTTTGTGGCTGATCCCCGCCTTGCCAGCGTTCTTTGCACGCTATCCATCGTTGGAACTGGACATCGGCACCAGCGACCGTTTCGTCGACTTGTTGCGCGAAGGTGTGGATTGCGTATTGCGTGTCGGCAAACTGCCAGACTCCGGATTGGTCGGACGCCGTGTCGGTACGATCGAGCAATTAACCGTGGCCAGCGCAACCTATGTGCGCAAACAAGGATTGCCGCAGACCCTGGCAGATTTGGAGAAGGGGCATTACGCGGTGAACTGGTCATCACCCACCACGCATCGCAGCGAGCCGCTGGAATTCATGGTGGGACGCAAACGCCGTGAAGTAAGCATGCCCGGCCACGTCACCGTAAGCAGTGTGGAGGCTTATCTCGCGTGTTGTGAGGCGGGACTAGGTGTTGCGCAGTTTCCGCGTTATCGCGCGGCGGAGGGTCTGGCGAACGGTACCTTGCGGCAGATTTTGCCAGCGACGCCACCGCCGTCGTTGCCGGTGACGGTGCTGTATCCACCGCATCGGCAGATGCCGGCGAGGTTGAGGGCGTTTGTGGATTGGTTGGTGGAGATTATGGCCAAGCAGTTTTAGTGCTGTTGCGATTTGTAGGTTGGGTTGGCGCAGCCTAGCCCGACATCGCAAAGCGGCTGCGTGTCGTAAATTGAAGCATTGCCTACGGCGCTCGAAAGCTCCGCAGGCAATGCTTCAAATCACCAAATGCATGGCAGTGCGAGATGCGCGCCGCCAAGCAAAGGGGCCACCCTCTAGGCACACCAGCACTTTGCGCACATAGCGCGAGAGGTAGTTGCCGATGATGGTCCGTGGCTGCGACATGAGCTTGCCCCCGGTTTCACGCTTCAGGCAGCGGCGGCACCGGCGTCGGTGAGCCGTTGGAGTCGAGCGCAATCATGACGAAGCGGCCGGTGGTACAGACGCGGCGGTCGCCGGTGAGCGGATCTTCCGCCGTCATTTCCACTTCCACCTGCATGGAGCTGCGCCCCGTGCTAACGATGCGCGCCACCAGTTCCACGAGCTGCCCTTCGCGCACGGGCACCCGGAAATTGACTTCTTCCGAGCGGGCGGTCACCACAATCCGGCGCGCGTGGCGCGAGGCGACGATGAAGGCGGCTTTGTCCATCCAGGCCAAGGCTTGGCCGCCGAACAGGGTGCCCAGGTGGTTGGTGTGATCCGGAAAGACCATTTCCAGCAAGCGGGCTTCAGGCAGAGGGGTGCTCATTGAGATACGAGGCGAGGGGAGGGGCGTAAACAATATAGGCGGACATGTGCAGGCGCCACCGAAAGCATGCGCATTGGCGAGGCCTCAAGTACCTTTGGCAGGGGTAGGGGCCGAGGCCCCAGGGTTACGATGACAGGTTGGGGACAGCCGCCGTGGCGGCGCGTTTCGGTTTTTCGATAAGTTCATTGGGAGCAAGCATGCGTTCGACAATCGGCATGTCGCGCCTTTACGGCGCACTGGTGTGTGGGCTGCTGGCGGCATCGAGTGCCGGCAGCGCAATGGCCGAAGGCCGAACCTTGACTGCGCAAGATTACGCGCAGGCCGAGCGTTTCATGATGTACAACACGGCGCCGCTGGTGGATCACGCCGTGGGCACGGTGCATTGGCTGGATGGCGCGCATTTCTGGTACGTCGACCACGATGCTGGCGGTGATCACTACATGCAGATGGATGCGACGAACGGCGCCGCTTCCCCGCTGCTCGATCAGGCCAAGCTGGCCGCTGCATTGAGCAAGGCTGGCGATAGCGCGATCAAGGCGGACAAGCTCGGCATTACCGATTACCGCGTGGCTGCCGATGGGCGCGACGACATCGAGGTGCACGGCAAGCACTACCTCTGCAATCTCAAGGATGCTGGCGAATGCACGCTGGTGAAAGCCGGCAAGGAGCCGGGCGTGTTGTCGCCCGATCGCAAGCAGGAAGCCTTCATTCGCAACTGGAACATGTGGGTGCGCGATGTCGCCACCGGCAAGGAAACCCAGCTGACCACCAATGGTGTGGAGAATTTCGGCTACGCCACTGACAACGCAGGCTGGAAGCACACCGATAACGCCATTCTGGAGTGGTCGCCCGATTCGAAGCAGATCGCAACGTTCCAGCAGGATCAGCGCAAGACCGGCGACATGTATCTGGTGGAAACCAAAGACGGGCACCCGGCATTGCAGGCGTGGAAATATCCGTTTGCCGGCGACAAAGACGTCACGATGATCGAGCGCGTGATCATTGACGTGCCCGCGCACAAAGTCGTGCGCTTGAAGATGCCGGCCGACCAACACCGTTCCAGCCTGTGCGATGACGTGAGTTGCGGTGAAGACGGTGGCTGGGACGACGTGAAATGGGCGCCGGACAGCAAGACGCTGGCCTTCGTGTCCACGTCGCGTGACCACAAGCACGAGACGTTCCGCATTGCCGATGTGAAAACCGGTGAGGTGCGCACCGTCTTCCATGAAGATGTGCCCACCTATTACGAAAGCGGCAACGACATGGTGAACTGGCGTTATCTGCCGGCCGCCAACGAAGCCATCTGGTTCAGCGAACGCAATAACTGGGGCAACCTCTACCTCTACGATCTCGCCAATGGCCAACTCAAGCACGCAATCACCACGGGCGACGGCAACGTGACCCAGGTGCTGAAGGTCGATGACAAGACGCGCACTGTCTGGTTCCGCGGCGTCGGCCGTACCTCGGGCGTGAATCCGTATTACCAGCAGTTCTGGAAGGTGAGCCTGGATGGTGGGCAACCGGTGTTGCTGACACCGGAGCCAGCCGATCACGAGATCACCCTGTCAGACGACGGCAAGTATTTCGTGGACAGCTATTCGACCACGACCACGCCGCCAGTCACCGTGTTGCGCGATGCCAATGACGGACACACTGTTACGACCGTCGCCAAGGCCGACATCACGCGCCTGCTGGCAGCCGGCTGGCAGCCGCCCGAACCGTTCACGGTAAAAGCGCGCGATGGCAAGACCGATTTGTACGGCCTGATGTTCAAGCCCACGCATTTCGACCCGCAGAAAAAGTACCCGATCGTCGACTACATCTATCCCGGTCCGCAGACTGGTTCGGTGATGAGCTTCGGTTTCTTGCCGTCGCACTATGACAACCAGTCGCTGGCGGAATTGGGCTTTGTGGTGGTGGCGATCGATGGCATGGGCACGCCATGGCGTTCGAAGTCCTTCCACGATGCCTGGTACGGCAAGATGGGCGACAACACCTTGCCCGATCAGGTGACGGCGATCAAACAGTTGGGTCAGCGTTATCCATGGATCGATCTGGACCGCGTTGGCATCTGGGGGCATTCCGGTGGTGGCGACGCGACGGCCGATGCCATGTTCAGCTATCCAGACTTCTTCAAGGTTGGCTGGTCCGAAAGCGGCAACCATGACAATCGCGTCTACGAAGACGATTGGGCAGAGAAATGGCAAGGCCTGCTGACGGTCAACAAGGACGGCAGCACCAACTATGACAACCAGGCCAACCAGCTCATTGCCAAGAATCTCAAGGGCAAACTGATGCTGGTGCACGGATCGCTGGACGACAATGTGCCGCCGTACAACACGCTGCTGGTGGTAGATGCGCTGATCAAGGCGAACAAAGACTTCGACATGTTGTTCCTGCCCAATCAGCATCATGGTTACGCGTCGGATACGCCGTACGTGACGCGTCGCCGCTGGGATTACTTCGTGCATAACCTCGCGGGCGATACGCCGCCGACGGAATACGCGCTAAAGCCCTGGCCCTGGCGATAAGCCATGTCGACGCCGCGAGTAGTAACAGCATTGTTATTGCTCGCGGCGGCGCTGCCTGCATGGGGCGCCAACCAGACGCCATCGATGGCATCATCGTTTGCAGCGTTCTGGTCTGTTGCACAGGGACGGCCCCTCACAGAACAATTACAGCAATGGGATAGGTACATCGAGGCGCCACGCCGCGATGTTTATGCGTCCGTGGTGTGGGACACGCAGCACCATTCCGACTGGGCATTGCGCAAGCAACGTTATCTGCAGGCACGATTTGCCGACTATCCGTCGCTTGCTGCCGGTATTCCCAGCGAGGCCGCCTCGCTGCAACAGGCGCTGGAGCAAACGATTCCCCGCTTTGGTCGCTTGTTTTCGGATGCAAGCGCACGGCCGCTGGTGTATGAGGTACTCGCGCCGAATTTCGACGCCAAAAGTGGCGTGCTTGCAGACGGTACGCCCGTGCTGGCATTTGCCGTGGACAGCCTGCTGCTGGAAAAGGCCAGTCTCGATATTGTCGTTCCGCATGAACTCTTTCATCTCTATCACGCCCAGCATGCGGGTTTCAGCAACGATGGCGTGATGTCGGATGTTCCGCTCACCATCCCTTTGTTCGAAGAAGGTCTGGCGACCTATGTGAGCAGTCAGTTATCGAGTGGGCACGGTGATGGCGACCTGCTGCTGCAGTCGGATCTGGGGGATATTCCTGCCAGCCGCTTGCCCGAGATCGCGCGGCGTTTTCTTGTCGACGCGCGCTTCAAAGCCATCGACAGCCAGCATCCAGGCGCATTCAAGCGTTGGTTCAATGCGTCGGCCACCGCGTATCAAAGAGATCTGCCCAATCGCACCGGCTACTGGGTCGGCTTGCAGTTGATCCGTTATTTGCGCAAGAGCTATAGCCTTGCGAGCATCGCGTCCTGGACACCCCAGCAGGCAGACTCTGAGGTGATGTTAGCGCTGCACCAACTCAGCGCTACCGCTGAGGTGTCGTCTCCGCGTTGATTTCCGCAAAATCGGGGGGCATCCAAGCTGATGATGATCTTTGATGGCACCACACCGTCATCCCAGCTTTCGCTGGGATGACGAGCGAGCCACACGCTGCGGACTCGTCACGCTGACCGGATCGCCATCACAGGCGGCACCGCCGCCGCGCGCAAGGCCGGCCCAAGCACGGCCAACTGCCCGAGCAGCCATAACGAGAGTGCGCCGATCATTAAATAGTTCGGCGGCAAGCGTGCTTGTTCGTAGTACTCCATCAATACGATGTTGAGCGTGTAAGCCAAGAGCGAGCCAAGCACCACGCCTGCGCCGACGATCAGCAGATTTTCCCCCTGGAAGTAGTGCAGGATATCGCTGTGTGTCGCGCCCAATGCGCGGCGGATGCCGATGGAACGTCGCCGTTGCTGTACCCAGAAATTAGCCAGGCCGGCAATGCCGATCGCTGTGACGGAAAAGAGGCCGAGCGCCGCGGCGATCAACAGGCTGATCATCGTTCGGTTGCGGTGAAAGTAATCGGAGCGCAGCTGCGAAAATGTCTGCGTGTCCTGCAGAATACGGTTGTCGTCCAGTCTGTTCAGTACGTCCGAAGCCCGTTGCAGGATGTGATCCCGCTCGCCTGCCGACGTGCGCAACACATAAGTCACGTCGTTCATATCCGGCAGCAGCGGAAACAGGGTGGCGTATTCGTCGTCGCCACCTTCGTGCGCATGCGGCCGCGCCAAGTGATCGACCACGCCCACTATCCGCACCGGCTTGTCGCCGGGATAAATCGCTTTGCCCAATGGATCCTGCCCGGGGAAAAGTTTCTCGGCCAACGCGCGAGTGATGATGGTGACGGCAACGTGATCGATGCCGGCCCAATCGTGCGCGCTGCCGACGGGAATGTATTCATCGGGCAGGAAATCGCGACCTTCGACCAGATGCAGGCCGAGCGTTTCCAGTTCCCTTGGTGTGCCGTTGAATGCGGTGGCGCTCGCGCGTGCCGGGGCATCCGGAGACAACGCGATGCCGTTGGTCCAGTCATTGCGATTGAAGGGCAGCGCATCGATAGCTGCGGCGGATTTCACGCCGGGAATCGCACGCAATGCCGCCAGATCGGTAGTGTGGCGGACCAGCGGTTGCGCGTTGTCGTCCAGGTCCGAGCTGTCGATCATCACCAGTTCGTCTTCAGCCACACCGCTGACCTGATGAAGTTGCGTGATGCTGTGAGTGATCATGAATGCGACATTGCACACGATGGCACAGGTGAGGCTGACCTGCAGCATCAACAAAAGCGCAGGGAGCTTGTGGCGCTTCAGGCTGGCGAGTATCGGTGGCAGCGATGACATGGTGGGCCTCATTGCGTTTTGAGTTGAAGCGCCGGCGGAATGTTGCATGCTCGCCACGCTGGCAGCAGTCCAGCGAGCACGCTACTCAGCACGGCCAGTAAAAGGGTTCCCGCAAGCATGCTGATATCCATCTGCGCGAGGTGCGCGTAACCATCCGGCCGCTGGCGTACGCTCCACAGGCCTAGTTCGGCGAGCCCCAATCCCAGCATGCCGCCGGCCATCCCGATGACGGCTGCTTCCATGCCCAGTTGCAGGAATAGATCGCGGCGCCGTGCACCGAGCGCGCGCCTTACGCTGAGTTCGCCGCTGCGACGCAGGAACTTCGCCAACAGCAGGCCAACGATGTTGATCATGCAAACGCCGAGAAAGCCAAGCGCCAGCCAAAGCTGCAGGCGTAGATCGTCGGGAATGACATGCTGGTAGGCGAGCCAGTCCATCAATCCGTACAGATGCACGTTCACCGGCCGAGTGAAGCGGCCATGCGCCTGCTGTTCGCGCCAGTAGTTGGCCAGGAAGTCGCGATAGCCGAGCACACTGGCCGGATTGCTCAATTGCACCCAGAACTGAAGCCAGGTGCAGTGATCGCTGGTGCGTGTATCGCCACTGCTTCCCCAGCACCAAAGTCGGCCCTGCATATCGAAATTCAGTTCCATGGCGGTTTGCAACGGCAGAAACAGTTGGTCCGTTTGGCCGAACGATCGCTCGTTGACCGACGCATAGAAGGTGGGCTGCGGCTGCCAGTCATCGAGCACGCCGATGACGCGGAAGTCGATGTTCTTTAGCCGTACCGTGCGGCCAATACCTGGCGCATCGCCGAACAGCTTGCGGTTGAGCGAGGCATTGAGAACGACCACGCGCGCATGCGATTCATCGTCCTCGCGGGTCCAGCCGCGCCCGGCGAGGAAAGGTGTGCCGAACATCGGGAAGAAATCTGCCGTCACGTAATGCCCATGTTCAAAGAATGGCTTCTGTGAAGGGTTGTCCGGACGAATGGGCAGTCTTCCGCCGGACATCGCAGCCTGCTTCTCGGCGCGCGCAGCGTGCAGCAGATTCAGGGCGTCGGGCCAGGTCAGGTCGTCGTCCGGCGTCGCACGTTTGGGCTGGCTTTCTCGCACGGGGCTTGCGTCGATCACGGGAACGTACAGATACCCGCTTCGACCAGGTAGCGGATCGCCAGACATCACATGCAACACGGTCGCCATGGTCATGCTGGCGCCAATCCCAAGTCCGATGGCGAGAATCATCAACGCCGTGATGACTCTGTTTCGCTTGAGACTGATCATCGCAAGCGAAAAGTAGTAAACCAGCATGGTGCGAAACTCCCTATGGTCAAAGAACGGACGCAAAAGCTCCTGCCGCCTGCTTGCGCAGACGCTTGCGTTAGCGTCTCTGTGAGGTGATGCGGTGCTGCGTAGATCGGGCAAATTTGCCCGATCTACATCTTCAGCGGGTGACGGGTTCGGCCAGACCTTTCGCCAACGCCTTGTCCAGCACTTTGTCCAGCCGTTGTTCGGCTCGCTGTGCCTCAGCAGCTTGGTGTGCCGACATGGCGGCTTGTTGTTTCGACAACGCCGCCGCCTGCCTGGAGAGCTCCGCTGCGTCGCGATCGAGTTCCTTGTTTTCGCGCTGGATTTCGGCTTCTTCCGCGGCGATGCCAGCAAGCTGTCCGCTCAGACCCGCTTCTTCCGTGGCGTCTTGTGTGGCTTGCATACCCGCGCGTTGTGCCTCAATGCTGGCGCGATGTTCGGCTATCTTCGCTTCACGACTGGCTAGCGCACCTTGGCGCGCGGCGATGCCGCTTTGCTCGCCGGCCAGTTCACCTTGCCTGCCTGCGAGTTCACCTCGCGTTTGCCCGAGCTCGCTGATGGGCTCGTAAGCGTCTTTGGCTTCCTGCACCAGATCCACATCGTGTACGACATAGGCTTTGTTGCCACGACGGAACCACAGCAGCGGGCTGTCTCCGGTGCGCAGGCGTCGCGCTTCGGCCATATCGATATCGCTGCCATTGATCATGACGGTGTCGCCATCAAACAGCGCAACACCCTGCGATGCTCCTGAATGGGTTTCGATGTCGACATGGCGCGAGAAATTGAAAGCGTATCCGGATGGCGGTGCAGGAGGTGCCGGAGGTACGGGTGGTAAAGGTTTTGCAGCCGGCACAGGAATGGATGCTATTTGCGCCGCCGCCGGCGCAGCCGGAGCCGATGGTGGAGCAGGTGGCGCGGGAATGTCTGCAATAACGGTTTGTGCAGCGTTTGTCGCGGTGACGCGATAAGGGAGGATGCCAACCACTGCGATAAGTGCAACCAGCATCCAGCCATACGTGCGCGGCGTTGCATCGTTCACGCTTTGCTGTAACAGCAATAGCCGCCGTTTCAGATTCTGGAACGTCGACGACGCGCCGGCCAAACCCGCATGGGGTGGATGTGCAACGCCGAGGCGCAGCAACAGATGACCATAGCTCTGCGGTGCTGCGTGCTGCCGCTGCACTACCTGTGCATCGCAGGCGGCTTCGCGATAGACAGCGTATTCGCGCATCGCCCAGGTCACCAGCGGATGGAAGAAGAACAGGCGCTGCGCGATAGCCGGCACCCAGCCCAGCCACAAGTCACCGCGGCGCAAATGGGCCAGTTCGTGCGCAAGCGCCATTGCCAGCTCTTCGGATGACAGGGTTTGCCGTGCTGGCAGCAACACCAGCGGACGCCACCAGCCCGTGACCTGCGGCGACACGATGGCATCGGACATGCGCAGATGCGGAACATGGCGCAATCCCAGCGCATGCGCTTGTTCGGCGCAGAGCAATTGAAGCTCAGCTTCGCGCAGCGGTAGCGAATAACGCACCATTGCACGGTTTTCGCGCCACTCCCGCAGCGCAAACAGTCCGTGCAACAACACGCCGAGCAGCCACAGCGCAACTATGGCTTGCGGCCAGGACCACGTTGGCAAAGACGCTGACACGTCAGTGTTGTCGTAAGCCGTGGATGCGATCGCTGCAGCCGTCGTGGCCATGTCGCTTGCGGTCCTTGGCGCGATGTTTTGCGTGATCGCAGCGGCAACGGGGTTGGTCGGCGCAAGCCAGTGCAATTGGACCGGCGTGCTGATCGTCATGCCGAGCACCAATTGTGCGGCCACCAGCCACCACAACATGCAACGGATCGCCGGCGACAGGCGCGGCATGCAGCGGCCAAGCAGCCAGAGCGCACCAATCAAAACGGTGGCCTGCGCAGCAGCCCAGAGGAGGCGCGCGAACAGGGTGTCGGTGAAATCAAATAGCGCGTTCATCTCAGGGCTCCTTGCGCTGCGATTGCAGTTTCACCACCAAAGCTTCAAGTTCGGCCAGTTCGTTATCGCTGACTTCGGCTTTCTCGGACATCCATGCCACGAAGGGGGAGAGGGAGCCGGAAAGCGTCTTCTCGACAAACTGGCCCACTGCGTTGCGCATCACCTCGCCAGGGCCGGAAGCCGCGCTGTAGCGGTAAACGCCGTCGATCTGGCGGCGCTTCAGGTAGGACTTCGCGCGCAGGCGCTCCATCATGGTCAGCACAGTGGAACGGGCCAGGCCGCGTGACTCGCCGAAACCGGCGGCCACCTCCCCAACCGATGCGTTTTCGTGTTCGGCCAGATACTGCAGGAGCGCCAGCTCCTGATCCCCGATGCTTGGCTTGGACATGGTCATAAGGCTCGTGACTACACGTGTAGTCACGCTACGCCATGACTACACGTGTAGTCAATAGGCCGTTCGGCCCGTTCGCACCGACTCAGATGAACTGAACATCAGCGTCACGGAAACACACACGGCACTGGATGCGCCCCTTGAGGTCACATATGTCGTGCATATTTCCAACACAACCGGCATCGCGCCGGTGTTTGTTTAGCGCGTATTGGAGACCCCATGAATCCCCAGGAACAACTGCTTCTCGACGATTTTCTTCAGCGCCTGGCCGCCGTTGGCGGCGTGGCCAAGGACGCCCAGGCCGATGCGTTGATCCGCCAGCGCCTGGCTGGCCAGCCCGATGCGCTTTATCTACTGGTTCAGCGCAGCCTGCTACAGCAACACGCACTGGATGCCGCCAAAGCCCAGATCTCGCAACTGCAAGCGCAGTTGGCCGGGCAGCAGGGTGGCGGCAGCTTCCTTGGCGGCCAGCAGTCCTCATGGGGCACACCTCCTCCCATGCCGCAGCAACAGGCGCAGGCTCCAAGTTGGCGTGAGCGCCTGTTTGGTGGTGCACCGGCAGCGCCACAGGGCGGGGGTTCCAGTTTCCTGTCCAGCGCCGCTACTACGGCGGCGGGCGTCGCGGGCGGCATGTTCTTGTTCAATGGACTGGAAGATCTGCTCGGCGGCCACCGCGGTGGTGGCTTCTTCGGCGGCGGTCAGCCGGAAGTGATCGAGAACGTTACGGAGAACAACTTCTTCGACGACGGCAATCTTTCCAATAACGGCGGCGGAGATTTTTCGTCTACCGGTTTTGACGATGCCAACTTCGACGGCGGTGGTTTCGACGACGACAACAGCTGGACGTAAGTCGCTGCCTGACGGTGTCAAATGAAACGCCCGGGACCGCTTGGTTCCGGGCGTTTTCGTCGGGCATACCGCTGTCTTGGCAAGTGGAGCCAGCAAGCCAGTTGGTTAGCTTGACGAGGTGATGCCTCAAAATTTAATGTGCAAATCCAGTGGCCTTGGCAAAGGCCCTGTTGTCTTTATTAGGATCGCCATCGAGCGCCGCATAGGTCACAGGGGAGTGAAATGCGTAGAGCCGTCCGTTTCCTGGTGTTGCTTGGCGTGTGTTTCCTTGCGGCTTGTCAGACGCCCGAATCCGTCAAGACCGCTTCTGAAGTTGCCTCGAAGCCGCAGGTCATGTATCGCGTCTCCTATGCGGGACAGCAGATCTATGCTGGACATTGGTACAACCTCAATGTCGATTGCAGCATCAACAACATTCCTGAAGGAACGATTCTGAAGCCACCGGCGCATGGCGTGGCTCAATTCAAAGTGATTGAGGATTATTCCAACTACTCAAGCACAAATCTGCGGTCCCCCTGCAACAAACAGAAGAGCAAGTCGCTGGCTCTGTTCTACACGCCTGAAAAGGGCTATACGGGCGATGACAGTGTGCTGGTGAAGGTCGTTTCCCCGCCAACGATGTTTGGCCAGTGGAACTATCAGATTCGGGTGGAACCCGCACGTTGACGTGCCACGGTGCGGGACGCCTACGCTGACGGCAGCAGATCCTTGGTAAGAAAAATTCGGCTGGTGCCTGGTGGATCACAGGGAATGGCGCCGAATTCGCGCCAGCCGTGTTTCTTGTAGAACTCCGGCGCCTGGAAACTGATGGTGTAAAGCACCGCTGCACGGCAACCGCGCCGGCGTCCCTCCGCTTCCGCCATCTGCAAGACCTGGCTGCCGATGCCCGATCCGCGCATGGCTTCAGGAAGGAAGAAAACGTCGAGAAACAGCAGGCCCAAAGAGGTGCGGCCGGTGACGCCACCCAATGTCTTGCGCGTTTCAGGATCTTTTACCAGCACGGCCAGCGGACGCCGATCTGCGATGCCGCTGATGTCGACGTTGAATTGATCGAGGCCGTCGGAGATCACAGCGATGTCGGTAACTTCCGGCGCATCCGTGACAACGATGTGGGGCATGCTCATGCTGATGACGATTCGCTTGATGAAGCAGTGAGATCTTTGGTGAAGAAGATACGACGGCTTCCCGGTGGATCGCTGGGAAAGTTGCCGTACTCGCGCCAGCCGTGTTTCGTGTAAAACGCCGGCGCCTGGAAATCGTTGGTGTGCAGCAGGCCGATGCGGCAACCGCGACGGCGGCCTTCTTCTTCCGCCATCTGCAACAGCTTGCTACCCAGACCGTGGCCACGCATGGACTCGGGCAGGAAAAATACATCGACAAACAGCACGCCGCGCGATGTACGCCCGTTCAGTCCGCCAAGCACTTCTTGCGTGGCGGGATCCTTGACCAGCAAGGCGATCGGACGCTGATCGTCGATGCCGCTCGCCGCGAGGTTGAACGCGTCAAGCCCGCGGCGGATCGCCGCCAGTTCGCTGGTTTCCGGTGTGTCGGTAAGAACAATATGCGGCGAATCCATGCGAGCAATGATCGTCAGAACGTCATGTCGAACGCAACCTCGCCCTGTACGCCGACCTGGTACGCCGAGACACGTCTTTCGAAGAAGTTGGTCACTTCCTGCACGTCCTGCAGATCCATGAAGTCGAAGGGGTTCTTCGCGCCGTACTTCTTCGGCAGATCAAGCTGGGTCAGGCGCTGGTCCGCGCAGTATTCCAGATACTGGCGCATGTCCTTCACCGACAGGCCAGCAACACCGCCGGAAAGCACGTCTTCGGCAAACTGCGTTTCGCAGGCGATGGCTTCTTCCAGCATGGCTTCAACCTGTATGCGCATGTCTTCGTCGAACAGATCCGGCTCTTGCGCGCGCACCTTGCGTACCACTTCGAACGCAAACGCCATGTGACCCGACTCATCGCGGAACACCCAGTTAGTGCCGGATGCCAAGCCATGCAGCAGGCCGCGAGAACGAAGGAAGTACACGTAGGCGAACGCAGCAAAGAAGAACAAGCCTTCGATGCAAGCCGCAAAGCAGATCAGGTTGAGCAGGAACTGCCGGCGCTGTTCGCGCGTTTCCAGTCGCTGCACATCCTGGATGGAGTCGATCCACTTGAAGCAGAACGCACCCTTCTGCTTGATCGAGGGAATGCTCTCAATTGCGGCGAAGGCTTTGTTGCGCTCGTTCGGATCGGGAATGTAGGTGTCCAGCAGCGTGAGATAGAACTGCACATGCAGCGCTTCCTCGTACAGCTGGCGCGACAGATACATGCGCGCTTCGGGCGCGTTGATGTGCTGATACAGATTCAGCACCAGGTTGTTCGCCACGATGGTGTCACCGGTGGCGAAGAATGCGACCAGGCGGTGAATCAAGTGGCGATCCGCATCGGTCATCTTCGACTTCAGGTCGGTGACGTCCAGCGAGAAATCGACCTCTTCCACCGTCCAGGTGTTCTTGATGGCGTTGCGGTACATCTCGTAGAACTCGGGATAGCGCATCGGGCGCAAGGTGAGTTCGAAGCCGGGCTCGAGGATGTGGTGAGCTTTTGATGTGTCGGACATGAGGTCCTCGATTTATAGCGTGTAGGGAGTCGCTGGGTCCCGGCCTTCGCCGGGACGACGGGTATGGAGGGCGCGGAGCGATTTGCTGTCTCGCTTCAGGCGGCGATGATCGGGCTTGGTATTTTCCCTGATCAGTAGCATGCGTTCACGACAACCCTGCGTATATATGCTTGCAAGCAAGCGAAATGGAACATTGTATGTAGGGGTTACGTCCGATCTTGTTCAACGGGTCTGGCAACATCGGAATGGTTTAATTCACGGATTTACCAGATGTCATGGCGCGCATTGCCTTGTCTGGTATGAGCTGCATGACACGATGGAGTCGGCAATCAGACGAGAAAAATTGTTGAAGCGATGGCATCGGGGCTGGAAGTTGCGTTTGATAGAAAACGCTAATCCTTACTGGCGTGATCTCTTTCCAACTCTCCTCTAACTACCATCCGTCGTCCCGGCGAAGGCCGGGACCCAGTGTCTTTGACTATCTTGTACTTCAAAGTCGCTGGGCCCCGGCCTGCGCCGGGGCGACGGGTTGTGGTCACTGGCAGGCCTCGCAATATTCCGGATTCTCCAATGAGCAGAACACGGCAGCAGTGGCCGCTTCCTGCGCATCGGCAACGGGCGCGGCTACAGCCGCCGCGGTCACCGTCGTCTTGGCAATCTTCGTCGCCGGACGCGAGCGCAGGTAATACGTGGTCTTCACGCCGGACTTCCACGCATACATGTACATCGAGCTCAACTGACCGATGTTCGGATTTTCCATGAACAGGTTCAGTGACTGGCTCTGGTCGATGTATGCGCCGCGTGCGGCAGCCAGATCGATCAGCGCTTTCTGCGGCAGCTCCCACACGGTGCGATAGATCGCGCGCAAACGTTCCGGAATGGCGGTGATGCCCTGGATCGAGCCTTCCGCCAGCTTGATCGCGTCACGGATTTCCGACGTCCACAGACCCAGCGTCTTCAGTTCGTCCACCAGGTAGCGGTTCACCACCAGGAAGTCGCCTGAGAGGGTTTCGCGCTTGAACAGATTGCTGACTTGCGGCTCGATGCATTCGTAGCAGCCGGCAATCGAAGCGATGGTGGCGGTCGGTGCGATGGCGATCAGCAGCGAGTTGCGCAGGCCCTTGGTCTTGATGGCTTCGCGCAATGCGTCCCAGCGTGCGGTGTCGTTGGTTTTGGCATTCGACCAGTAGTCAAATTGCAGTTCGCCATTTGCAGCGCGGCTTTCGGCAAAACCAGGATGTGCGCCGTGCTGTTCGGCCAGCGCATTCGACTGCGACAGTGCGTTGAAGTAGATCTCTTCGGCGATGCGCGTGGACAATTCCAGCGCTTCGGCTGAGTCGAATGGCAGGCGCAGCTTGAAGAACACGTCCTGCATGCCCATCACGCCTAGGCCGACCGGACGCCATTTGCGGTTGGCGGTGGCTGCGGTGTCGATCGGATAGAAGTTGAGATCGATCACGCGGTCGAGCTGGCGCACGGCAGTACGCACCGTCGAAGCGAGCTTGGCGAAGTCGAACGCACCGTCCACCACGTGGCGTGCCAGGTTGATCGAACCCAGGTTGCACACGGCCGTTTCACCGGCGTTGGTGACTTCCAGGATCTCAGTGCACAGGTTCGAGAGGTGGATGACGTTCTCGGCCTTGGCGGTCTGGTTGCTGGTGGCGTTGCTGCGATCCTTGAAGGTGATCCAGCCGTTGCCGGTCTGCGCCAGCGTGCGCAGCATGCGTGCATACAGTTCGCGCGCCTTCACCGTTTTCACGGCCAGACCCTCGGCCTCGGCTTTATGGTAGGCGCGCTCGAACGTTTCGCCCCAGCTGTCGACGAAGTGCGGCACGACCTTGGGATCGAACAGCGACCAGTTGCCGTCGTGTTCGACGCGGCGCATGAATTCGTCGGGAATCCAGTTGGCCAGGTTCAGGTTGTGCGTGCGGCGTGCTTCGTCGCCGGTGTTGTCGCGCAGTTCGAGGAATTCCTCGATGTCCGCGTGCCACGGTTCCAAGTACACGCAGGCCGCGCCTTTACGCTTGCCACCCTGGTTCACCGCGGCGACGGAGGCGTCGAGTGTCTTCAGCCACGGGACCAGGCCGTTGGAGTGGCCGTTGGTGCCCTTGATCAGCGAGCCGCGCGAACGCACGCGCGTATAGGCCAGGCCGATACCGCCGGCGAACTTGCTGAGTTTGGCGACGTCGCCGTATTTCTCGTAGATCGATTCCAGCGAATCTTGCGGCGAGTCCAGCAGGAAGCACGAACTCAACTGCTCGTGTGCAGTGCCTGCATTGAACAGCGTCGGCGAGCTGGCGATGTATTCCAGCGAGGAAAGCAGGCGATACAGCTCCAGCGTTTCGGCAATCTCATTGCCGCCCAGTGCGCAGGCGATGCGCATGAAGAAGTACTGCGGTGTTTCGATCACTTTGCGCAGCTGCGGATGGCGCAGCAGGTAGCGGTCGTACACGGTGCGCAGGCCGAAATATTCGAAGCGGCGCGTGGCGAGTCCATCGATAGCATCGTTGAGTTTGCGCGAGTTGGCAGAGACGAAATCGCGAAGGCGCGTGTTGACGATGCCCAGCTCGGCGCCGCGTGCGATGGATTGCGAGAAGCTCTGGATTTCCTGCCCGCTCACTTCCTTCTCGATGAAGGCGCCGAGCAGGCGCGCGGCGAGCTGGCCGTATTCCGGCTCCTCCGCGGTGAGCGCCGCGGACGTGCGGATGGAGAGCTGATCCAGCTCCTGCGTGCTGGCGCCGTCATACAGGCCACCGATGGTTTTCAGCGCCACGCGCAGCGGATCGACCGCATGCAGGCCTTCGGCGCTGCGCGTGACCGCGCGCACGATCTTGTTAACGTCCACGATTTCCTGGCCGCCGTTGCGCTTGGTAACGCGCATCTGGCCGGGGTTGTGGGGAGGAGTCAGGGCAAAGGGAGCTTCAGCAGTAGCGGACATCGTGACAGTGTTGGCAGTGGCCGACGTGTCGACATCGGCGGAAAAGGCGGACGACTCTGCGCGGGCGTCAGTACGCTCGCGCGATTCGGTATCGATAGGTTGCATGTCGGGCGCTCCGGGCTGCGGAACCTGCCGTGACCAGACTTCTCGGGTCCGGTTCGATCAGGACAGGCTCCAGATTTCAACCGCCTGCTCCCGCGCGCAGGGCTGATGTGGCGGTTGCCGCGGTAGATCGCATTACACGGTTAAGGACATCCGCGTCATGCGACCCGCCTCCCCGCGGAGGCCGTCACGTTCGGCATGACACTCCGGTCACGCCGTGTCGGCAGGTCTTCGGACTCGCGGACATGGGCCTTGCGGCCCGCCTACTTGCCCTGCTTCCCGGCACCCCCTGGGCCAGTGCACGATGGGCTTTCGTTTCCACTTACCGCTGCGGGGCAGTCCCGGATTCACACCGGATTCCCTTTAGCCAACCTCGAAATAATCCGAGAGAGGCGACCGACGGGACACAACATATCGGGGTCGACCGGATCGGTCAACCCAATAATTTGTGGATAAGCAGTGGATAAGCCACGAAGGACCAAGCGGGATGCGGCCTGCGGGAAATTCGTGATTTTCAGGTATGGGTCGGGTTACGGAACGACCGCAATCACGATCGCCAGCCACATCAGCACCATGCCCGCGGCGAAGGTCCGGCGGGCCGGCACGATCCGTTCGTGACCGTCTTCAGGTATCGGGGTGGTGATCAGCCAGATCGTCGAACCCAGGGCGCCGAAGCTGAGGAAGGCCAGGCATACCACCAGGATGTCGGCCCAGCGCCATGGCACCGGTTCGTGGACGCCCCAGTAGCCGAGAAAGGCCATGCCCATGGCCGACATGGTGGCGGAGGCGGAGCAAAGCCCGACGACCGATCCGGTGGGTGCGCGCATCGCTGGCTCCGAGCGGGAGAAGGCGAGCCCTAGGGTAGCGCACGGTTGGCGCAGCGTTGGGCCCAGATCAGGAAAGGTGCTGCATCCGGCTGCGCGGATCCCGGAAAGCGATCAGCGTAGCGACGAGCCCGCACAGCGCCGCAAACGACATCCACAAGCCTGGCGCCGCTTTGTTGCCCGTGACATGAATCAGCCACTGCGATATCGCCAGGCTGGAACCACCGACCGTGGTGGCCAGGCTGTAAGCCAGCGAAAAGCCGGTCGTGCGTACATCCGCCGGCATGATTTCGGTCAGCGTCACCACCATCGCGCCGTTGTAGCTGGCATAGATGAAAGACAGCCACAGTTCCGCGCTCAGCAGCGTGCCGAAATCCGGTGAGGCGACCAGCCAACGCAACACCGGATAGGCGCTTAGCAAGGCCAGCACGGTGCAGGCGAGCAGTAGCGGACGGCGGCCAATGCGATCCGAAAGCGAGCCCATCAACGGCAACCATACAAAGTTGGAAATGCCGACACACAGCGTCACCACGAACACATCGAACTGCGACAGCTTCAGCACTTCGACGCCAAAGGTCGGCGTGTAGGCCGTGATCAGGTAGAACGACACCGTCGTCATCAGCACCATCGCAACACCGACCAGCACGACCGGTCCATTGGCGAGCATGGATCGATAGATTTCACCGATGTCGGGCTTACGTCGTGCGAGAAAGGATTCCGTTTCCTCCAGCGATCGGCGGATCACGAACAGGAAGGGCACGATCAGGCACCCAATCAGGAACGGCACGCGCCAGCCCCAGTCGGTGATGGCTTGCGGCGGCAGCCAGTATTGCAGCAGCAGGCCAAGCAGGGCCGCGAATACGACGGCCACCTGCTGGCTGGCCGATTGCCACGCGCAATAGAAACCGCGATGCCCAGCCGTGGCGATTTCGGACAGATAGACCGACACGCCACCGAGTTCCACGCCCGCGGAAAAACCTTGCAGCAGGCGTCCGGCTACCACAAGCAACGGAGCGAGCACGCCGATGGTGGCGTAACTGGGGACCGCGGCAACCAGCAGCGTGCCCACCGCCATCAGACAAAGCGTGAGGATCAATCCGCGCCGGCGTCCATGATGGTCGATATACGCGCCGAGCACGATGGCGCCGACAGGTCGCATCACGAAGCCGGCTGCAAAAGCCAGCAAGGTAAGCAGTAGCGAAGCGTAGGCGTTATGGCTGGGAAAGTACGCTCTGGCGATGGCCGGGGCGTAATAGCCATAGACCATGAAGTCGTACATTTCGAGAAAATTACCGCTGACGACACGGATGATGGCCTTGAAGCTGTCACGTCGTGAGCGTGGTGTTGCGGTGTTCGTCATCCGTATTTACCTCGGTCACTCGTCCCGGCGCATCCACTGTTGCCCGGTGAAACTTTTCATTTACCGGTGATCTGCTCCCTCTCCCCTTAGGGGAGAGGGCTGGGGTGAGGGGCCGGGCTTGCCATGAGCGACACGTTTATCATGCCATTCCCGTTGTTCGGCGCAGACGCACTGCATCCACTTCGCAAGATTGGCCCCTCATCCCAGCCTTCTCCCCGGAGGGGAGAAGGAGCTGACTCCACGCTCCGCATCGGGACCCTTGTCATGCATGCGTGTCTACATGCTTACGTCGATCTCGACCGGGTAGTTGACCGAACCTGGCACTTTCGGCGGTGCTGGAAAGGTCCAGACCGAAAACTCACCGGCCAGGCAGCGGGCGACGGGCGTGGGTGCCTGCACTTCCACATTGAGCGCGCGTCCGTCCGGCGAAATATCCGCAACCAGGGTGAAGGGTGATTTGTCAGCGGGCGCATTGCTGGTGATGCAGCCGCGCAACGCCTCGGTCATCGGCTCCTTGATCTTGTCCCAGAATTGCTTCTGGTAAGCCGGACCGGTGGCGCTGCCCTCCAGCATCTTGGCCTGCTGAACGCGTTGGGTGAAGGTATCGCCTGTGGTGGCAGGCGGCGAGCCGGCGAGCAGCGCAAGGGCAACGACAGTCAGCATGGCAGTTTCATGGCGGTGCGGGGCATCCACCGTACCAGCACAGATGCCACGCCGTGAAGGCGCCGCAGGATCTCACGTTTGTGTCGTTAGCTCGTACCATGGGAGAAGCATGACGCGGACAGGAAGGGTTGCGTGGACAGTGAATGTATTGCGAAGGATGCGGAGCGATGAATGCGTGGATAGGCGTCTTTACGGTCTTTCTGCTGGTCGCCGCCAACGGCTTTTTCGTCGCAGCGGAATTTTCGCTGGTGGCCATCCGCCGCAGCCGTGTGGCCGAGCTGGTGGCTCAAGGGCGGGCGAATGCTCGTGTGCTGCTGCGCACGGTGGATCGTCTGGATGCAAGCCTGGCCGCGACCCAGCTTGGCATTACGCTGTCTTCGCTTGCGTTGGGCTGGGTCGGTGAACCCGCACTGGCGCATCTGATCCTGCCGCTGCTCGAAGGCTGGGCAGGAAGGTTTGCCGGCATCGGTGCGGATGTCATCGCGATCGCCATGGCATTCAGCATCATCACCGCCTTGCACATCGTGCTGGGCGAACTCGCGCCCAAGAGTCTGGCCCTGCAGCGCAGCGAGGGTACGGCCTTGTGGGTGGTGCGGCCGCTGAATCTGTTCCTGTTCCTGTTTCGCCCCGCCATCGTGGTGTTGAACGGCATGGGCAATCTGGTGCTTCGCGCTTGTGGCCTGCGTCCGGGTGCCAGCGAAGACATGCTGCATTCGGCCGAGGAGCTGAAGCTGCTGGTATCGGCCAGCCAGGAGGCGGGTCTGCTCTTGCGCACCCAGCAGGAAGTGGTCGAGCGCGTGTTCAATATCGGCGATCGTCGCATTGGCGACATCATGACGCCACGCACCGACATCGTGTGGATCGATGTGGAGAATGAGCGGGATACGATCGTGCGCACCCTGCGCGAATGCCGCCATGAGCATATCCTGGTGGCACGCGGTGACATCGATGAATTGCTGGGCATGATCACCAAGCGTGATCTGCTCGATCAGCTTCTGGATGGCCGTGAGCTGGATTGGCAGAGTGCACTGCGCACACCACTGTCGATTCAGGAGTCGATGCCGATTTTCAAGCTGCTGGAACGTTTCCGCGAAACGCCTTTGCGCATTGCGATCGTGCGCAATGAATATGGCGGTCTGGAAGGCATCGTCACCCAGGCCGATTTGCTCGAAGCAATGGTTGGGCATCTGCCGGAAAGCGAAGGCGACGAACCCGATATTGTCGAGCGCGAGGATGGAAGCTTGTTGATCGACGGCGCTTGTCCCGTGTTCCAGATGTTCGAACGGTTGGGATGGCGTCAGCCGGTGGAGCGAAGCTCGTATCACACCGCTGCAGGTTTCGTGCTCGACAAGCTCGCGCACATACCGCAGGTCGGTGAGTACTTCGTGTATGAGGGCTGGCGGCTGGAGGTGGTCGATACGGATGGGCGGCGTATCGATAAGTTGTTGGCGATGCGTGAGGCAGGGAACGACGGATCTTGAGACATATACCAGAGATCCCGAATCCGTCGCCCCGGCGCAGGCCGGGGCCCAGCGTCTTTAGGGCGTGTCGCCAAACGCGAAAACGATCATTTCGCGACAGAGCCGAGTCGTCGCTGGGTCCCGGCCTGCGCCGGGACGACGGGAAATGACGGTGACGCAAGCGTTGCGTTCTCAAGCCCTGACAAAGGGCGCAAACGTCGCATCGTGGATGCATCACTCCGCCCGATGCGGCAACGCCAGATACTCCTCACTCTGCATTTCAATCAGCCGCGATTCGGTGCGGCCGAATTCAGCGCGCAGGCGTTCGCCATCGTAAAGCTCGGTGATCGGTGCAGCGGCGGAGAGGATCAGCTTCACATGGCGGTCGTAGAACTCGTCCACCAATTGGACGAAGCGCTTGGCCGGATCTTCGCTGTAGATGGTGAACTGCGGCACGTTGGAAATGATGACGGCCGGGCCAGCCTTGGCCAGCGCAATGTAGTCCGCCACTGCGCGTGGGCCATCGCACAGCGCCGCAAAATCGAACCACAGGATATTGTCCGCGCGCTTGCGCACCGGGATCGGACGATCGTTGATGATCAGCGCGCCGCCGTCGATCACGTCGCCCTGTGCCTGGCTTGCAAAGATGCGGGCCAGTTCGCGCTCTGCCTCGGCGCCCGGCGGTGTGTGATACACGGGCGCATGAGTGAGCGCGCGCAGGCGCCAGTCATGGGATGAGATCATCTCGACCACATGGCAATGTGCTTCGATCGACGCGATGGCGGGCAGGAAACGCGCGCGCTGCAGGCCATCCTTGTACAGATTGGCCGGTGCGGTGTTCGAGGTGGTGATGAGCGTGACGCCACGTGCGAACAGAGCGTCGAACAGATTGGCCAGGATCATCGCGTCGCCGATGTCGTTGACCAGGAATTCGTCCAGGCACAGCACGCGACAACGTGCCGCAATGCCCTCGGCGACATCCACCAGCGGGTTTTGTCGCTCGCCCAGTTCGCGCAGGCGCTCGTGCACTTCGCCCATGAATCGGTGGAAATGACGGCGTAGCGCCACGCCATGCGGCAGGCTGGCCGCGAACAGATCCATCAGGAAGGTCTTGCCGCGACCGACGCTGCCCCATAGGTACAGTCCCGGCACCGCCTGGTGCTCATCGGTACCGAGCAGCGATTTCAGACGGCCAAACAGGCCGTTGCTGTTTCCATTGCCGGCGCTGGCGCAGAGCGCCGCCTGCATGCGATCGAATTCAGGCAGCACGGCAAGCTGCGCCGGATCGGAAGTCCAGCGATGGGCGGCAACGCCTTCTTGATAGCGCGCGCTGGGGGAGAGTTGGGTCATATCAGAAATGCCAGATACGCCGTCCCGGTGCAGAGCTTGCTCTGGGGCGACAGAATACGAAGTGCATCAATCGCGAGCGGGCGGCAGATAATCCAGCGCCCAGTGCTTCACTGCGCCACGCAGATCCATCAGCCGCCGATGAAAGAAGTGGCCAGTTTCCGGCATACGGATCAATTCGGGCGGCGGCTCCAGGCTGTCGATCCAGTCGAACACAGCTTGGGGTTCGACAATCTCGTCGTCTTCACCCATCACCACCAGCCAGGGGCAGGTGGGCAGCGCGAGCGTTTCGTGCTCCCAGCGGCCGATCGGTGGTGCGATGCTGATCAGCGCGTCGGCCTTGAAACGCACCGTGTTGCGCAGTGTGACGTAGCTGCCGAAGGAGAAACCGGCCAGCCACAACAGATCGTCGGGGCGCGTCTTGCGCACCCACGCGACAACAGCGGCGAGATCTTCGCTCTCGCCAACGCCGTTGTCGTACTCGCCCGCTGATTCGCCGGCGCTGCGGAAGTTGAAACGCAGCGTGTCCAGGCCGGATTCGCGCAGGCTGCGATCCAGCATGGTCACCACCTTGTTATGCATGGTGCCGCCGTCCTTGGAGTTGGGATGGCAGATCACGGCGGTGCCGCGCCGCGCGCCAGGGCGCTCAGCGACGTCGCTGACGGCTTCGAGCGAACCAGCCGGGCCCTCCAAGGTGAACTCGGTGAGCTGGTCGGGGAAATGCGAGGGATCAGGGGATGTCATGGGGCTAATAATAGCCGGTGCCGCGTTTCTCGCTCGTCATCGCAGCCCTCGCCGGGATAACAGTACGGCAATGTTGGATATACCTATGAATAAAACGAGCGCGCGCCTGGAACAACAACGCCGCTCAAAGGCGGCGTTGCATAGACAAGCGGTTCGCCAGGATTACTTGGACTGCTCCACCATCCAGCTCACCGCCGCCTTCACCTGTGCATCATTCAGGCTCGGATAATTGCCTTTCGGCGGCATGGTGTTGCCGTCCGGGCCGTGGTAGCCGTTGACCGCGTGCTGAACCAGGGTGTCGATGCCTTCGGCGATGCGCGGCGCCCACGCTTCTTTGTTGCCGAGCTTGGGCGCGCCAAGCACGCCGGCGGTGTGGCAGCTGGTGCAGACGCCGTCAAAAATCGTTTTGCCATCGGTGGTGCCACCAAACGCGACTTGCGCGGCGGCGGCCTTGGCTGCCGCTTCCTGCGCTGCCTCCATCGCGGCGCGGCCGGTGTTGCCGGCGTAGACGGCGCCATTCGGAGCCAGACTGGCGGAGAGTTGCTGGGCAGCGTTCGGATTGACTTCCTTCGGCTCGCGTTCGTAGATCGTCCACGCGGTGAAGATCAGGACCAGGGTTAGTACGCCGAGCCCGGCGATAAGTAGCGAGAACTGACGCAAGAAACTCTGGTCGGATTTGCTCATGGAACCGCTCACGCAATACTCCAGTCATCAAACGATTAATCTGGAAAGCCACCACGTCCCCCGTGGCGTGCCTTGTCGCCCCCCTGGGCGACCATGCGCCGCGGACCATTGAGCCCCCGCGGACAATGAGGTTCCGAGTATAGACGAAGCTCGCGGTAAGTTAGAAACCTTGCCCGGCCCGAATGCAGGCAGTGCGCTGATAGCGCTTTAAGCATGGAATTGATAAAGAGAACACATATGAATATCCGTGCAGGCAAGCAGTCATGCCGGGCTGCTACGCTTGGCCTCCGTGGCTGCCGCAGCGTTCATGGGGTGCGCGCCGGGTGATCCGGACAGTCTCATGGGACCCTGCCATCGGTCATAAGGCACCTGTGTCAACCGGCATTGTCCAATCTCGTTGATCCAACCCTATGCTTGCAGGCAAGACGTAGGGCTAGTGCCTTGTTCGCGCCGGTGGGGTCGGGTGGTCCCCCGTTTTATTCCAGGAGTTTCACATGTCGCGTTTTTGGAAGATCGCGTTGATCGTGATCGCCGTGCTGGTGGTGGGGGGAGTCGCCTTCCGCTTGCTGCACAAACCTGAAGCAGCCAACGGTGGCTATGGCCATCATCGTGAGGGTGGTCAGGGTCAGCAGGCGAGCCAGGGTGGTTCTGGGCAGGGGCAATCGGGTGGCAACGGACAGGACAATGCGCCTGTGCCCGTCACGGTCGAATCCACTGTCAAACAGAATGTGCCGGTCTATCTGACTGCACTTGGCACGGTGACGGCGCTTAACAATGTCACGGTCAATCCGGAGATTGGCGGTCAGCTGTGGACCATCAACTTCAAGGAAGGGCAGGCGGTGAAGAAGGGTGATGTGATCGCCCAGATCGATCCGCGCACGTATCAGGCCGCGTACGACCAGGCCGTAGCCAAGCAAAAGCAGGACGAAGCCTCGCTGGCCACCGCGATCAGCACCTTGGATCGCAACCAGCAACTGGTGGGCAAGGGCTATGTGGCTGCGCTGGACATGGATACCTATCGCAACAACGTGGCGCAGCTCAAAGCGACGGTGATTGCGGATGAGGCCGCTGCGCGCTCGGCCAAGGTGAGCCTGGATTTCACGCGGATCATCTCGCCGATCGATGGTGTGGCCGGTATTCGCAACGTGGACCCGGGCAACGTGGTCACCACCACGACCTCGATCGTCACCCTGACCCAGATCCAGCCGATCTACGTGATCTTCAGCCTGCCTGAGCAGAATCTGGAGACGGTACGCGATGCGTTCCAGAATGGCGCGAACAAGCTGGAGGTGATCGCGCTCGATCGCACCGATTCGCACCCACTAGATACCAGCGGGTTCCTGCAGGTGGTCGACAACCAGATCGACACCACCACGGGCACCTTCAAGCTGCGCGCCCAGTTCAACAATCCCGACAGCAAGCTGTGGCAGGGCCAGTTCGTCAACGTGCAACTGCGCGTGCAGACGGTTGCTGGCGGCCTGGTGATTCCGTCGCAGGCTGTGCAACGCGGGCCGGATGGCGATTACGTCTACAAGCTGCAGTCTGATCAGACGGTCGCCATGCAGCCGGTTACGGTGGCTGGCGAAGTGGGCGACAGCCACGTAATGATCAGCAAGGGTCTGGATGATGGCGACCAGGTGGTCACCGAAGGCCAGTTCCGCCTGAAGCCGGGCAGCAAGGTGCAGGCGCTCAAGCCGGGCCAAGTGCCGGCTGCGCCCGCAGCGTCGGATGCCGACAAGAAGAAATGGAAGAAGCAGGGCGGTGGCCGCCGTGGTAATGGCGGCGGCGGTGGTGGCTGATGATGCCGATATCTCTCCCTCTCCCCTCCGGGGAGAGGGCTGGGGTGAGGGGACAACCTCGCGTGATGCATCTTTTAGTCAAAAGCAAAGGGCAGTGCTTTGTGGGAAGTCGTGTGACTCAAGGCAAGCCCAACCCCTCACCCCAACCCTCTCCCCGGAGGGGAGAGGGAGCTGACATTTAGACGGTATTCCTCATGGGATTCTCCTCACTCTTCATCCGCCGCCCCATCGCCACCGCGTTGTTGATGGTGGCCGTGATGCTGCTCGGCGTGCTCGGCTATCGCGAACTGCCCGTGTCGGCGCTACCGGAAATCGAAGCGCCCAGCCTGGTGGTGACCACGCAATATCCTGGTGCCAGCGCCTCGACCATGGCGTCGCTGGTGACCACGCCGCTGGAGCGCAACCTGGGCCAGATTTCCGGCCTCGACATGATGACCTCGGATTCGTCCGCGGGCCTGTCCACCATCGTGCTGCAGTTCAACATGGACCGCGATATCGATATCGCGGCGCAGGACGTGCAGGCGGCGATCAATCAGGCGCGTGGCACGCTGCCGACCACGCTGCCGTATCCGCCGGTATACAACCGCGTGAATCCGGCCGACGCGCCGATCATGACCTTGATGCTCACCTCCGACAGCCGCCAGCTGCGTGACGTGAACGATCTGGCCGACTCGATCCTCGCGCAGAAACTCTCGCAGGTGCAGGGCGTGGGTCTGGTGTCGATCGCCGGCAATGTGCGTCCGGCGGTGCGTATCCAGGCGAACCCCGCGCAGCTGGCCAATCTCGGCCTGACTATGGAAGACGTGCGCAACGCGTTGACCGAGGCCAACGTCAACGCGCCCAAGGGCACGCTCAACGGCGCGACGCAGTCGTACACCATCTCCACCAACGACCAGCTCGCGACGGCGGCCGAATACAAAGACACCATCATTTCCTACAACAGCACTACCAATGCGCCGGTGCGTCTGTCCGACGTGGCGAAGGTGGTCGATGGCGTCGAGAACGATCAGCTTGCGGCGTGGGCCAACGGCAAGCCGGCGGTGCTGCTGGATATCCGACGCCAGCCCGGCGCTAACATCGTGCAGACCGTGGCGCAGATCCGCCAGATCCTGCCGCAGCTGCGCAGTGTGCTGCCGGCTGACGTGCACCTGGATGTCTTCGCTGACCGCACCGTCACCATCCGCGCTTCGGTCGAGGATGTGCAATTCACACTGTTGCTGACCATCGCGTTGGTGGTCGCAGTGATCTTCGTGTTCCTGCGCCGCCTATGGGCCACGATCATTCCATCGGTTGCCGTGCCGCTGTCGCTGCTCGGTACCTTCGGTGTGATGTCGTTCGCTGGCATGTCGCTGGACAATCTCTCACTGATGGCGCTCACCGTCGCCACCGGCTTTGTGGTGGACGATGCGATCGTGATGATCGAAAACATCGTGCGTTACATCGAACAAGGCATGGACGGCAAAGAAGCGGCGGAAATCGGCGCGAAGGAAATCGGCTTCACGGTGCTGTCGTTGACGGTGTCGCTGATTGCGGTATTCCTGCCGCTGCTATTGATGCCGGGCGTCACCGGCCGCCTGTTCCATGAATTCGCCTGGGTGCTGGCCACCGCGGTTGTCATCTCGATGCTGGTGTCGTTGACGCTCACGCCGATGATGTGCGCGTACTTGCTGCGACCCGATGCCTTGCCGGAAGGCGATGATGCGCATGAGCGCCACGCCGCGGCAGGCAAGCGCACCGTGTGGGCGCGAACGGTGAGTGTTTATGAAAGCTCGCTGGACTGGGTGCTCAATCATCAGCGGTTGATGATCTTTGTCGCGCTCACTGCGGTGGTCGTTACCTTCTTCCTGTACATCGTGATTCCCAAGGGCTTGTTGCCCGAGCAGGACACCGGCTTGATCACCGGCGTGGTGCAGGCCGACCAGAACGTTGCTTTCCCGCAGATGGAGCAGCGTACCAAGGCCGTTGCCGATGCGCTGCAGAAGGATCCCAACGTCGCCGGCATTGCAGCCTTTATCGGCGCCGGCTCGATCAACCCTACGCTCAACCAGGGGCAGCTCAGTATCGTGCTGAAGGACCGCAGCAAGCGCGGCAGCCTGGAAGAAGTGGTGGCGAGCCTGCAGAATGCGGCGGCGAACATTCCCGGCGTGGCGCTGTACCTCAAGCCGGTACAGGACGTGACGCTGGATACGCGCGTGGCCGCCACCGAGTACCAGTACTCGATGTCCGATGTGAATTCCGATGAGCTGTCCAAGTACGCCGCGCAGATGACGCAGGCGTTGCGCGAGCGGCCGGAACTGGCGGACGTGGACAACAACCTTGCCGACCAGGGCAACGCGCTCAAACTCACCATCGATCGCGACAAGGCCAGCACGCTCGGTGTGCCGGTGCAGACCATCGATGACACCTTGTACGACTCGTTCGGCCAGCGCCAGATCTCCACCATCTTTACCCAGCTCAACCAGTATCGCGTGGTGCTGGAGGTGGAGCCGCAATTCCGTTCCAGCACGTCGCTGCTCAACCAGATCACGGTCAAGAGCAACGGCAGTGGCGCGTTGACCGGCAGCAACGCCACCACCTTCGGCCAGGCGACATCGAGCAATTCGTCGACGACGACGGGCATTGGCGTGGCGAATACCGGCATCATTCTCGGCACCGGTGGCACGATTCCGCTGGCGTCGCTCGTGAATGCCGAAACGACCACCGCGCCGCTGGTGATCAGTCACCAGCAGCAGCTGCCGGCGATCACCATCTCGTTCAACCTTGCGCAGGGTTATTCGTTGTCGCAGGCGGTCGATGCCATTCACGACGTGGAGAAACAGCTCAACCTCCCACCACAGGTGCGCGGGCAGTTCATCGGCAAGGCGGCGGAATTCTCGTCCTCGCTGAGCAACGAGGCGCTGCTGCTGCTTGCGTCGGTGATCGTGATCTACATCGTGCTGGGCGTGCTGTATGAAAGCTACATCCATCCGATCACGATCATTTCCACCTTGCCGCCTGCGGGCGTGGGTGCTTTGCTGGCGCTGATCCTGTGCAACATGAGCCTGTCGGTGGATGGCATCGTGGGTATCGTGTTGTTGATCGGTATCGTGAAGAAGAACGCGATCATGATGATCGACTTTGCAATCGAGGCGCAGCGTACCGGCATGAAGCCGCGCGAGGCGATTCGCCGCGCGTGTCTGCTGCGTTTCCGCCCGATCATGATGACCACCGCCGCCGCCATGCTCGGCGCGCTGCCGCTGGCGCTGGGCACCGGTATCGGTGCGGAGCTGCGACGTCCGCTGGGTGTGTCGATCGTGGGCGGTCTGCTGCTTTCGCAGTTGGTGACGCTGTACACCACCCCGGTGATTTACCTGTATATGGAACGGTTCTCGGATTGGTTGCGAGAGCGTAGGGAAAGGCGTGCGCTGCGGCACGCGCAGCGTGGCACGGCTTAAGATGACGTGCTTTGTGCGTTTGCCAGCTGTTATGCGACTGCATAGCATGCGTCAAGGTAAAAGCTGCCCGCCTCGAAGCCGTCATGCCCGCGAACGCGGGCATCCATCTTCGCCTTTTGCTCCAAAGCCAGGTGGATGCCCGCGTTCGCGGGCATGATGGCTCTGAGGCAAGGCGAATTTCATGGCTCTCTGCCCAAGAGAAGATGGGTAAAAGCTTCAACCAATCCGCCCTTCGCACGTTGATTCAAGTATGAACATCTCCGGTCCCTTTATCCGCCGCCCTATCGGTACGTCCCTGCTGGCGATGGGTGTCTTCGTGATCGGCGTGATCTGCTATTCGCTGCTTGGTGTATCGGCGCTGCCGGACATGCAATTCCCGGTGATCTTCGTCACGGCCAGCCAGGCCGGTGCCAGCGCCGACAACATGGCCTCCACCGTGGCAGCGCCACTGGAACGGCATCTGGGCCAGGTGGCTGGCATCGACACCATGCGTTCGTCCAGCTCGCTTGGCAGTACGCAGATCCTTCTGATGTTCGATAGCGGGCGCAACATCGACGCTGCTGCTCGCGACGTGCAGGCGGCGATCAATGCGGCTCAGTCGGACCTGCCTAGCGGCCTGAACAGTCCGCCCAGTTACGAGAAGGCCAATCCCAACGATGATCCGATCATCGCGTTTGCGCTGACGTCGGATACGCAGTCGGCACGCGATCTTTATGACGTGGCCGATTCGTTGCTGGCGCAACGGCTGCGCCAGCTTACGGGTGTGTCGGAGGTGGATATTCTCGGTGCCGCCACGCCAGCGGTGCGTGTGGACGTCAACCTGCGCGCGCTCAATGCGATGGGAATTTCGCCGGACCAGCTGCGCAATGCGCTCACTGCCGCGAACGTGTTCGAACCGCAGGGCTTCCTGTCCGATGGCAAGACCACCATGGCAGTGCAGGCCAACGATGCGCTGCATACGGCGGCCGACTTCGCCAACCTGGTGATCTCCACCAATGGCAAGGGCGTGCCGGTACGCCTGAAGGACATCGCCAACGTCTACGACGGTCAGCAAGATGCGTATCAGGCGGCCTGGTTCCAGGGCAAGCCGGCGATCCTGATGTATGTCTACAAACAGTCGAACGCCAACATCATCGGCACGGTCGACCGTGTGAAGGCGGAAGTGCCGTTGTTGCGTAGCTTCCTGCAGCCGGGTACGACGCTGACACCATACTTCGACGATACGCCGACCATTCGCGCCTCGCTGCATGAAGTGCAGGCGACCCTGCTGATCAGCCTCGCGATGGTCGTGCTGGTGATGGCGCTGTTCCTGCGCCGGTTGGCGCCGACTCTGATTGCGGCGGTCGCCGTGCCGCTGTCGCTGGCTGGCGCCGCGGTGATCATGTACGCGTGCGGCTTTACCCTGAACAACCTCACGCTGCTGGCGCTGGTGATTGCCATTGGCTTCGTGGTGGACGATGCGATCGTGGTGATCGAAAACATCATCCGTCATATCGACCAAGGCATGACGCGCATGGATGCCGCGTTGACGGGTGCGCGCGAGATCGGTTTCACCATCGTGTCGATTACCGCATCGCTGGTGGCCGTGTTTATCCCATTGCTGTTCATGGGTGGCATCACCGGGATGTTCTTCAAGGAATTCACCTTGACACTGGTGGGAGCCATCGTGGTTTCCGCACTGGTTTCGTTGACGCTGACATCCTCGTTGTGCGGGCATTTCCTCGATGGCCACAAAGAGCCGGAGAAACCTTCAAAACTGGGTCACGCACTGGAGCGCTTCCACGAAGGCATGCTCAAGGTGTACGAGGCGTCGCTGGATTTCTCGCTGCGTCACGCACTGCTGTTTTCACTGACGCCGTTGATGCTGATTGGACTGACTGTGCTGATCGCGGTGTCTGGACAGATCAAGACCAGTTTGTTCCCCACCCAGGACACTGGCCTGTTGCGCGGCCGCGCTACCTCCGGCGCCACGGTATCGTTCCAGGATTCGGCCAATCGACAGCAGCGGCTGATCAACATGCTGCTGCGTGATCGCGATGTTGCCGTGGTCGGCTCGCGATTGGGCAGCACGCGCCAGGGTGCTGCGGGTACCTTTGATATCCAGCTGAAAACACATGAACAGGGACGCAAGGACGACACCTTCGCAGCGCTGGCTCGCTTGAGTGCCAAGGCTGCGAAATATCCCGATCTCAATGTGCGCCTGCGTGCGATTCAGGACCTGCCCAGCTTCGGTGGCGGCGGTACGAATCAGGGTGCGCAGTACCAGGTTTCGCTGCAAGGCAACGACACCGCGGAATTGCAGGAATGGTTGCCCAAGCTGGTCGATGAGTTACGCAAGAATCCCAAGCTGCGTGATGTTGGCAGTGACCTTGATGATGCGGGCTTGCAGCAGAACATCGTGATCGACCGCGACAAGGCCGCACGATTGCAGGTGAACATCGGCAATATCGATTCCGTGATCTACGACGCCTTCGGCCAGCGGCAGGTCAGTACGATCTATTCCGACCTCAATCAGTACAAGGTCGTCGTCAATGCGCTGCCTGGCCAGACCGCGACACCACGCGCCATCGATGATGTACTGGTGCCTGCGACTAACGGCACGATGGTGCGTCTGTCAGCGTTTGCGCATCAGGTGCCGGGCCTGGCACCGACCCAGGTGTCGCACATGAATCAGTACACCACGATGGATCTCAGCTTCAATCTGGCGCCTGGCGTGAGCATGGGCGAGGCGCTGCAGGTCGTGCAGGCCACCGCGAACAATATGCGCATGCCGGGCGATATCAAACTGGATATCGGTGGTGACTTCCGCCGCTTCCAGCAATCGCAAAGCGGCATGTTGTGGCTGGTGTTCGGTGCGATCGTGGTGGTCTACATCGTGCTCGGCATTCTGTACGAAAGCCTGATTCATCCCGTCACCATTCTTTCGACGCTGCCGGCGGCTGGCGTGGGGGCGCTGCTGGCGTTGTGGTTTACCAATACCGAGTTGTCGGTGATTGCGCAGATCGCGCTGGTGTTGTTGATCGGTATCGTGAAAAAGAACGCAATCATGATGATCGACTTCGCTCTGGTCGCCCAGCGCGAGCACGGCAAGACACCGCTGGAAGCAGCAAGGGAAGCCAGCCTGGTGCGCTTCCGCCCGATCATGATGACGACAATGGTGGCGATCCTGGCTGCCGTGCCCATTGCCGTGGGCCTGGGCGAAGGTTCCGATCTGCGTCGTCCGCTCGGTATCGCATTGATTGGTGGCCTGCTGATTTCGCAAAGCCTCACCTTGCTCAGCACGCCGGCGCTGTATGTGATCTTCTCTTGCCTCAGCGAACGCTGGGCGGCGTGGCGTGCCCGCATGAGCGAGCGCAGGGCTGCACGCCGGCGAGTACTGGCGCGCGAATCCTGATGACGGCAACAGTGACAGCGACAGCCGGCGCAAAATGGCCCTGATGGCGCGTTACGCTTCCACGCTGTAGAGGCTTTCGGTCTGTACCTGTTCCTTTATGAGGATTTCATTGCGCTTGAAATCGTCGGAACTCAGATAGTCCTTGAATCGAACGGGCAGGCTGTCTTCAATCCGGTAATCACGGCGACCGGCTATTAACATGGCCGTCATGGCCTGCAGCAGGGGAAGGTCCGTCAGTCGCTGCTCCACGAAAAGGAATTGCCCCGCCTGGTTCACCTCCAGAAAGAAGGCGTTACCGTCGTGATCCACGACCAGGTCGATACATCCAAAGGTCAGGTCTAGCCGTTGCATGAGTGCTTTAAGCTTTTGCTTCAGCTCATGTGGAAGGTCGAAGGGCTCCACCTGTAACGTTTCTTCCAGCGAATAGGCGCGCCAATCCAGAAAGGCGCCACCGGCAGCTTTGCCGAGCTTGACGGCGAAATAATGATCTCCGATCACTGTCACGCGCACGTCGAAGGCTTTGTCCACATAGCGCTGAAAAATGCCAGGGCTCATCGCTACGGCGTCATCGGGCAGCACCGAAGCGTCGTCGAGCATGACAACGCCGACGGCAACCAATTCACGTTTAGCGGTGTTGTGCCAGGTGTGTGGATAAAAAGACTTGAACACCACGCGGCCGCACTTTTTGATGAAGCGGCGCACGTCATCGGCATGATTCGTCACCACGGTCTCCGGAACCCGCAGGGACACGTTGTGTGCCTCCTGCAGTTGAAGCAGCTTGCTCTCGGCTTGCCACGCCGCCAGGGGAGCGTTGACCCATAGGGCTTGCGTGACAGTGGGCGATAAATCGAACAGATTCTTCTGGTAAAGACGCCATTCGCGCTCAAGAAACGTCCTGTCCGCATCCTGGCAAGGACTGGGGTCGGGCCGCTGCGGGCGTCGATGCCAAGCCGATCGCCAATTGCCGGATGGCGGGCGTTCCATCTGGATGCCGCGCTCGTCGATCCAGATGGAAGGCGCCGCTTTTCCTTCCGGGCGCATGGACGGCCACCAGTCGGCATCGACGCGATTGCGTTGGAGCGCCCAGTGGACGGCGGCAGCGTGCGGGTCGGTGGAGGGAGCAAGGATCAGAATCGGAGAGGACGTCATTTTCGTCACGATGGCATTCCAGTTCGTAACCGCTGTTTACACGCGTGGCCGTTTTATTTTTACTTTATTTGAATAAGCCCTCAGCAGCTGATTGCCTTTATTTAGGAATCAGCCTGATGCTTGAGTTTGATTCCCTCTCCCATCGAGGAGAGGGAATGGTTTGCGAGCTTATGGAGAACGCTCAGCCCAGAGCATCCGGATCACCATCGGGGTGATAGCTGGTCAAGCCGGAATACGCAGTCATGTAGATTTTCTTGCTGTCGTTATCGTCCTCCATCGGGAAGGTTTCACCCCACAAACGGGCGAGAGGACGCACAGCGTCTTGCGTTGTTTCCGGTTGCTGAAAGGTTTGTTCATTCATGGTTTTACTCCTTCACAGTGACTATATGTGGAAGTCTTTTCTTGATTTGAAAAGACATCAGGTCTTCCGATATCAGCTCAGCTGGATATCTGGATCTGTAGGAGACGCATTGGTAAATCATGAGCGAATCGGAGGCATCAGCGAGGATGCATCGTCATCTAACGATGCGTGGCAATACATGTCAAGCGATTATGCTTTTATTTTTGTGAGGTCACTCACATCGCCTTTGAAATGAAATGGTTTTTCAGTAAAGGCGATTATGTAGTTTAGAAATTCGAACTTTCTTGGCCGGTCGCGAGGCTTCTTGCGGATCAAGATGAAATAAGCCGATTAAATCGGTTTCGCGCCGTCGATCATTGGAAAATTGCACTAGGGCATTTTTCGTTCGATGCTTACGCCACGCTTTCTTTTTACATCACGAGCGGATCGAAAAACAATGTCATGACGTGAAGATTAAATCAAAATATCCAATTTCTATTCAGATGTTTGGCAAAGTGATTGAAGGTTGGTCGGTATTTTCGTTATTCATTAAATGTCCTTTTGCAAAAAAAGAACCCCGGCATGGCCGGGGTTCTCTTAACGACTCAGTCAGGGCAGACCTTAGAACAACTGCTGACTGTATTTCAGGTAGATCACGCGGCCGATGTCGTATTCCGGGTTGTAGGCGTACGACGAATAGCCGTCTGTGCCAGTCGGGCCCAGCGGACCGACCACGTTTTCCGCACCGACGTAGGTGAGCGGAGCCTTGCGGTTGAAGACGTCCGTCGCACCCAGCGAGATCTGTCCCTTCCACGGTGCCTTCCAGCTGACCTGCAGGTCGTTGAAGGCCAGGCCACCCTGACGGTACTCGCCGGTACCCAGGTTGTTGTTCTGCACGATGCCATCGGGGTCAGGACAGGGGTAATACTCCTGCATGGCCGCATCGTCGGTACGGCAGGACTCGCGTAGCGAGGAGTAGTAGCGGACTGTCCAGGTGGCGCTGAAGTTGTTCCAGCTCCAGTTGAGGTTGGTGGTGTCGCGGAAGCGCCAGACCGGGCCGAGCGTCGGATCGTACGTGCCCACGTCGTAGGAGACGACCTGGGCACCAGGGCCGGAGGTCGCTTCCTCATGCAACGAATTGATGTACGTGGCGTTGGTATCGATCTTGAACTTGCCCACCGGAGTTTCCGGGAAGTTATAGGTCATGCCCAGGTCGGTGCCGCGCTGATCCACAAAACCTTCGTTGGTCACCGCCTGCAACAGGTCGAAAACCTGGCCATTGGTGGCATTGCGCTGGAACTGGTCGCACTGGTTGAGTTCACCCAGCACGTAGCAGTTGTTGAGGATGCTTTCGGCCGACGGCAGCGTGATGACGTTGTCGATGCGGATGCGGTAGTAATCCACATTCACATTGAAGCCGGTGAACCAGCTCGGGCTGTACACGAAGCCGAAGGTATAGCTCGTGGATGTTTCCGGCTTCAGGGCCGGGTTGGCACCGGTAAGGAACGGCGTTGTGCTTGTCGAACCACCGTTGGATTGGATCGGTGTGCCGGAGGTGGTCAGCTGGGTGAAGCCCGGGCCCACACCTTTCAGATTGCCGATGCCGCTCAGGCAGCGCTGCTCGACGAGTGCATTGGTAGCAGCCGCGCCGAAGTTCGTGTCACACGGATCGAGGTAGGTGGTGAAGCTCTGCATCGTGCCGCCGTACAGGTTGGAAATCGAACCTGCACGGAAGCCGGTGCCGTAGCTGGCGCGAACCAGCAAATCGTCGACCGGTTTCCACGAAATCTTGTACGAGTTGTTGTTGGTGGTGCCGAAGTTGGTGTAGTGCGACAAGCGGTGCGAGATGTCGATGTCAAACAACTGCGCGCCCGGCAGGTCCTTCAACAGCGGCAAGTTGATTTCGGCATAGGCTTCGTTGATGCCATACGAGCCTTCGCCCGGACCCTGCTGCAGGTTGGTGTTCAGACCTTGCTGCGTATAGATATCAGGCGTCACGCCACCAGAGACGTCGCGATGATCGGCGCCCACGGCGAAGGTCGCATCGCCCGAGCCCAACGCGTTGGGCAGCGTGAACATGTCGCCGCTCAAGTTGCCCTGCACCTGGCGCTCTTCGCTCCAGGAATGCGTAAAGTAGTTGTAGTTGAGATAGTTGCTCTCAGCAGGGGTGAGGCCACCCGAGCCTGAGAACACATTGAGGGGTACGCAACCGGCAATCACATTACCCGGTGTGCCGCATTGCACCTGACCGTTGGAGCCCATGAAGGACGGCCCCAGGGCGTAGTACAGATGCACCAGGTTCAAGTTGCCGCCACCGCCCATGTCCTGGATGTACTTGTAATCGCTATAGCCGGCATCCCAGTCGAACTCGTTTTCGCCGAGCGAGAACTCGCCCTGCAGGCCGGTGCGGAAACCGTACTGCTTGATGTTGTTGACCGTAACGCGGTTGGGATCTGCCAGCGGCAGTGAAAAATTCAGGCTGTTGCCGGGCAGCGGGTTGTAATAGCTGTTGGGCGACACCGTCGGGAACCAGGCGGAACCGAGGCTGCCAGCAGGCAGGCCCAGGGCAGCGGCCAGGTTTGTGCCATTGGCGGGAGTGTTCGAGCTGAGCGGGTAACCACCAATGTAGCTGGTCGCATTATTGGTGTTGTAGGTGCCCGTGAACACCGCCGTGATGTTATCGGTGACCTTGTAATCACCCTTCAGGAAATACGAACGCAGGCGGTTGTCCGGCATCAGCGTTTCTTCACTGGCCTGATTGCCGTAATCGTTGGCGAAGCTGGCACCCGGATAGGGCGATGGGTATTGAATGCCGGCCGCATCGGGATGGAAGTCGGCGATGTTGTTGCCGTTGCCGCCCATGTTCACGATCATCGGCAGCGGTCCGCCAGTGATCGGCGAAATGACTTGCCCCGGAATGACCGTTGCCGCGCCGGTGGCTGCATTGGTGCCGCTGATGATCTGGCCGTAATCCGATCCCGCCTGGCTTTGCGGATACTGCGGTACAGAGGAAGGACTGGCGAAACCGTACTTGCTGTACCAGACCTGGTTGGACATGATCTGGTTGATGTTCTGCGCGGTGATGTTGAAGGTGAACGAACCACGCGAGAACTTCTTGCCGCCGGTCAGACTGAACTGGCTTTGCTTGCCGTAGTTACCCGGCGAATACGTGCTGTTGTACGTATCGACGTAGAGACCATCTACATTCTTGGTGTGGATGTTGATCACGCCCGCGATCGCGTCGGAACCGTAAATCGACGAAGCGCCGTCCTGCAGAATTTCCACGCTGTCGATCAGCGAGCTGGGCAGCGTGCTGAGGTCGGTCTGACCGAAGATGTCAGTAGTGTAGCGTTGACCATCCACCAGGATCAGTGTGCGCGGCGCGCCCAGGCCGCGAAGACTGGCGTACTGACCGACGATATCGCCCAGCGCGCTCTGGTTACTGGTGCCGGTAGAACCGACGGAAGGTACGTTCGCCAGAATGGAGCCGACGCTGACGAAGCCTTGCTGTTGCAGCGCTTCGTGCGAGAGTTCGGTGACAGGCTGTGCCGTTTCCACATCCACACTGCGAATCAACGAACCGGTAACCGTGACGCCTTGCAAGGTTACGGTTTTATTGTTCGCGGGTGGCTGTGTGCCGTTTTGCGGGGTGGCCGATTGCGACTGCGTGGTCGATTGCGAAGTCGCTGCGGGGGATGTTTGTTGGTTTGGGCTGGCAGTCTGTGCTGCGGCTACGGTCGCTAACCCATAGCTTCCCAATAACAACGCCATGCGTATCGCATGAGCGATCTTGTGCTGCTGAATTTTCAAAGTCGTACTCCCCAGAGTAGCGTGGTGAGGTTTACACGTGCCGATCCTTGATTTTTTTTATTGCTCCCCGGGCTTGCGTCGTGTGGGAGATCGCAGTCCGTAACGCAAGTCATACACGAAAATCACACAATAAATCGAGTAGCAAGGATTTGCGCCTGAACACGGCGAAATCCAGCATCAAAATCAATAATTTATAATCGTAAGTCTGACGTAAGTAAGTTAAATGTTATGCGCTGCATGTGTTGAAGACGTGAATGGCACAAAAAAAGCGCAGCTGTTCGCTGCGCTTAAGACATCTTCTTTGATGTTGTCGAGTGTCGGCCCGGTGCTGAAAACACCCTGCCTGATTTCGTGTGTCGTATCAGAACAACTTCTGGTCGTACTTCAGATAAATCACGCGACCGATGTCGTAGATGGGGTTGTATGGGAACTGCGTAAAACCGTCCGTACCAGTGGGCCCCAAGGGGCCGACCACGGCTTCCGCACCGGTGTAGCTGAGCGGCGCACGACGATTGAAGACATCGGTGGCGCCCAATGAGATGCGTCCTTTCCACGGTGCCTGCCAACTGACCTGCAGATCGTTGAAGGCCAGCCCGCCCTGACGATAGAGACCTGCTTGCTGACCCTGCACGTTGCCGTTGGGGTCGGTACATGGGAAATACTCGGCGAGGTTCGTGTTATCCGGTTCGCAGGATTCCTGCAGCGAGGAGAAGTAACGGACAGTCCATGTCGCCGAGAAGTCGCGATATGACCAATTGATGTTGGTGGTATCGCGGAAGCGCCATACCGGGCCGAGAATCGGATCGTACGTGCCCACGTTGTAGGACACCACGGGGCCGTTCGCCTGCGTCTGCTCATACAGCGAATCGATGTAGGTGGCGCTGGTATCGACTTTGAATTTGCCGACCGGTGTATCCGGGAACAGATAGCTCAGGGTCAGGTCGGTGCCGCGTTCATCGATAAAACCTTCGTTGACCACGGCCTGCAACAAGTTGATGACCTGTCCATTGGACGAGCGCTCGAACTGATCGCACTGCTGAGTTTCACCGAGGATATAGCAGTTGTTGAGGATGCTATCGGCAGAAGGCAGCGTGATCACGTCGTCGACACGGATGCGGTAATAGTCGAGCGTGACGTTGAGGCCGCTCAACCAGCTCGGGCTATAGACGATACCGGCGGTGTAGCTCTTGGAAGTCTCAGGTTTCAGGTTGGGATTGGCGCCGGTCAAGTAAGGCGTGGCGCTTATGGAGTTGGAAGCGGTGACCGGTACACCCGTTGCGTTGAGCTGTCGGAAGCCCGCGCCGACGCCCGCGATGTTGGCGATACCGTTCAAGCAGCGCTGCGCGACCACCGGGTTGCCGGTGTAGCCGTACACGACGTCGCAAGGATCGGTGTAGTTGGTGAAGCTTTGGATCGTGCCGCCGTACAGGTTGGAAATCGACCCGGCACGGAAGCCGGTGCCGTAGCTCGCGCGGACCAACAGATCATCGATCGGTTTCCACGATAATTTGTACGAGTTGTTGTTGGTGGTGCCGAAGTTGGTGTAGTGCGACAGTCGGTGCGATACGTCGAAGTCCAGCAGCTGTGCACCGGCCATGTCCTTCAGCAGCGGCACGTTCAACTCGGCATACGCTTCGTTGATGCCGTACGAACCTTCGCCAGAACCTTGCTGCAGATTGGTGTTGAGGCCCAGCTGCGTGTTGATATCGGGTGTGACGCCGCCGGACATATCACGGTGGTCGGCGCCAAGCGCGAAGGTGACATCGCCTTCGCCCAAGGACTGCGGCAGCGTGAACACGTCACCGCTGATGTTCGCTTCGAGCTGGCGTTCCTGACTCCACGAATGTGTGAACGTGTCAGCGTTGAGGTAATTGGCTTCGGCCGGTGTTAGACCTCCTGTGCTCAAGAACGGATTGAGCGGTACGCAACCGCCGATCACGTGGCCCGGAGTGCCGCACACGACCTGTCCGGCCGAGTCCATGAAGGACGGTCCTTCAGCGTTGTAGAGATTGACCAGGTTGACGAAGCCCGAACTGGCAATGTCCTCGATGTAGCGATAGTCAGCGTAGCTCACGTTCCAGTCGTACTCGTTCTCACCGAGCGAGAAGTCGCCTTGCAAACCGGCACGGAAACCGTACTGCTTGACGTTGATGCTCTGAACACGATTGGGGTAGTTAAACGGCACGCTGTAACTGAGAGTGTTGCCCGGCAGCGGGTTGTAATAGCTGTCCGGCGACAGAGTGGGGTTCCAGACTCGGCCGAGACTGCCGGCGGGCAAGCCCAGCGCCGTGGCCATATTGATGCCATCGCCTGTCGTCGACGGGCTTATGCCGTTGCCGCCCAGGGCCTCGGCGGCGTTGTTGGTGTTGTACGTACCGGTGAAGAACGCCTTGATGTGATCGGTCAGTTCGTAATCACCCTTCAGGAAGTACGAACGCAGTCGATTGCTTGGTTGCAGCGTTTCATAGGGTGCGGAATTGGTGTAGTCGTTGCTGAAATATGGACTCGGATATTGAATACCGAACGTACCGGGATGGTAGTTGGCGATGTTCAACCCGTTCTGGCCCGCGTTGAGCGTGAGCGGGAACGAAAGACTGGACGCCGGGCCCGTCGCCGCAGTGATGGTGCCGTAATCGGACGCGCTCACGCTCTGCGGATATTGCGGAAAGCTGAAATAGCCGTGGTGGCTGTACCAGACCTGGTTCGACATGATCTGGTTGATGTTCTGCGCCGTGATGTTGAAGGTGATCGAACCGCGCTTGAACTTCTTGCCGCCGGTCAGGCTGAATTGCGCCTGCTTGCCATAGTTACCCGGTGAATACGTGCTGTTGTAGGTATCCAGATACAGGCCATCGACCGTCTTGGTGTGGATGTTGATCACGCCGGCGATCGCATCGGAACCGTAAATGGACGATGCACCGTCCTGCAGAATTTCCACGCTGTCGATCAGCGAACTGGGAATGGTGCTCAAGTCGGTTTGGCCGAAGATATCCGTGGTGTAGCGTTCGCCGTCAACGAGAATCAACGTACGCGTCGCGCCGAGGCCGCGCAGACTGGCGTACTGGCCAACGATATCGCCGAGTGAACTCTGCGTGCTCGTACCAGATGATCCGACCGATGGCACGTTCTGCAGAATCGAGCCGACGCTGACGAAGCCCTGCTGCTGGAGTGCTTCATGCGAAAGTTCGGTAACGGGCTGTGCCGTTTCCACGTCCACACTGCGAATCAGCGAGCCGGTGACGGTAACGCCTTGCAAGGTAACCGTCTTGTTGCTGGAGGGTGGTTGCTGCGGCGTTCCGTTCTGCGCTGGGGTCGATGGCGATGGTGCAGTCGTTTGCGCTGCCGTTGTTGGTGCCGCCGTCGTTTGTGGTGTCGTGGTGGATGTCTGCTGGCTTGGTGCTGCCGTTTGTGCTGCTGCGAGTGTTGCCAGCCCATAGCTGCCCAGCACCAACGCCGTGCGTATGGCGAGGGTGATCTTCTGATGCTCGATGTTCACGGTACTACTCCTCAGAAGTGATATGTGTAGGAACATTCGGCGGACTGACTCCATGCCTTTTGTTCATATCTCCGAGGTTGCGCTGATGTGGATGAGGGGCGCATCCGTAACAGAATTCATACACCGATTACACAAAAAATCGAGTGGTAAGGACTTGCGCCAGAATTCAGGAAAAACACCCTTATAAATGAGTTATTTGTAAATACTTGCTGTATGAAAAAAATCTTGCGTGTGTGATGGGTAGGAGCTCCTGGCACAAAAAAGGGCGCGGTTTGGCCGCGCCCTTTGAGATAACCGACTCTTTTGAAAAGTGTCTCCGCTACGCGATGTTGGATTCGAGCAGCATCAGAACAACTGCTGCGTGTACTTCAGGTAGATCACGCGGCCGATGTCATACGTCGGGTTGTACGCATACTGAGTGAAGCCATCGGTGCCGGTCGGGCCCAGCGGACCTACTGAGTCTCCCGCACCCACGTAAGACAGCGGAGCGTGGCGGTTGAAGACGTCCGTCGCGCCCACCGAGATCTGTCCCTTCCACGGTGCCTTCCAGCTGACCTGCAGATCGTTGAAGGCCAAGCCGCCCTGACGCTCCAGGCCGGGACCCTCGGTACCTCCTTGCACAACTCCGTTGGGGTCGCTGCAGGGGAAGTACATCTCCATGGCCGGTTCGTCCGAACGGCAGGCCTCGCGCAGCGATGAGTAGTAACGGACCGTCCAGGTAGCGCTGAAGCTCCTCCAGCTCCAATTGATGTTGGTCGTGTCGCGGAAGCGCCAGACCGGACCGAGAATCGGATCGTAGGTGCCCACGTTATAGGAGACGACCTGGGCACCAGGGCCGGACGTGGCTTCTTCATACAACGACGTGATGTAGGTGCCGGTGGTATCGATCTTGAACTTGCCCACCGGGGTATCCGGGAAGAGATAGCTCATTCCCAAGTCGATGCCGCGCTCATCCACGAAGCCTTCGTTGGTCACCGCTTGCAACAGGTTGATAACCTGACCCGTCGTAGCATTGCGCTGGAACTGATCGCATTGCTGCGTTTCACCCAGCACGTAGCAGTTGGTGAGAATGCTGTTTGCCGACGGTAGGGTGATGACGTTGTTCACACGGATGCGGTAGTAGTCCGCGTTGATGTTGAAGCCGGTGAACCAGCTCGGGCTGTACACAAAACCGAAGGTATAGCTCTTGGACGTTTCCGGCTTCAGATCCGCATTGGCGCCGGTGTAATACGGCGTGGTGCTTTGCGCGCCCGCAGAGCTTGTGATGGGCGAACCGGTCACGGTGGTCTGCGTAAAGCCCGGGCCTACACCCTTCAGATTACCGATGCCACTCAGGCAGCGTTGCTCGACGAGTGCGTTGGTGGCAGCAGCGCCGAAGTTGGTGTCGCACGGATCGGTGTAGGTGGTGAAGCTTTGCATCGTGCCGCCGTACAGGTTGGAAATCGAACCTGCGCGGAAGCCGGTGCCGTAGCTGGCGCGAACCAACAAGTCGTCGATCGGCTTATACGCGATCTTGTACGAGTTGTTATTGGTGGTGCCGAAGTTGGTGTAGTGCGACAAGCGGTGCGAGATGTCGATGTCAAACAACTGCGCGCCGGCCATGTCCTTCAGCAGCGGCAAGTTGACTTCGGCGTACGCTTCGTTGATGCCGTAAGAACCCGAACCTGGATTCTGCTGCAGGTTGGTGTTGAGGCCTTCTTGCGTATAGATATCAGGCGTCACACCGCCGGAGACGTCGCGATGATCGGCACCCACAGCGAAGGTCGCGTCGCCCGAACCCAGCGCATTGGGGAAGGTGAACATGTCCCCACTCAAGTTCGCCTGCACCTGACGCTGCTCGCTCCACGAATGCGTAAAGAAGTCGTAGTTGAGATAGTTGATCTCAGCCGGGCTGAGGCCACCTGAGCCGGAGAACACATTGATGGGTACGCAACCGACGATCACATTGCCGGGCGTGCCGCATTGCACCTGGCCGTTGGAACCCATGAAGGACGGTCCCAATGCTTCGTACAAATGCACCAGGTTCAGGTTGCCAGGGCCGCCGAAGTCCTGGATGTACTTGTAATCGCTATAACCGGCATCCCAATTGAACTCGTTCTCGCCGAGCGAGAAGTCGCCCTGCAAACCGGCACGGTAACCGTACTGCTTGATGTTGTTGACCGTGACACGGTCGGGGTCTGCCAACGGCAGCACGAAATCCAGACTGTTGCCGGGTAGCGGGTTGTAATAGCTATTGGGCGACACCGTCGGGAACCATGCGGAGCCGAGGCTGCCAGCAGGCAGGCCAAGGGCAGCGGCCAGATTTGCGCCATTGGCAGGTGTGCTCGAACTGATGCCATAACCGCCAGTTTCGATAGTGGAATTGTTGGTGTTGTAAGTGCCAGTGAAGACCGCGGTGATGTTGTCGGTGATCTTGTAATCACCCTTCAGGAAATACGAACGCAGGCGACTATTGGGCTGCAGCGTATTTTGATAGGCCTGATTCCCGTAATCGTTGGCGAAGGTGCCGCCGGGGTAGGGCGATGGATATTGAATGCCAGCCGCATCGGGATGGTAGTCGGCGATGTTGTTGCCGTTGCCACCCATGTTCACAATCATGGGAAGTGGACTCCCCGTCACCGGAGAAATGACTTGCCCCGGAATGACCGTCGGTGCGCCGGTGGCCGCATTGGTGCCGCCGATGATCTGGCCGTAATCCGATGCAATCGTACTTTGCGGATACTGTGGTACAGAGGCAGGAATATTCAGACCGTTCTTACTGAACCAGCCTTGGCTGGCCATGATCTGGTTGATGTTCTGCGCCGTGATGTTGAAGGTGAACGAACCGCGCGAGAACTTCTTGCCGCCGGTCAGGCTGAACTGGCTCTGCCTGCCGTAGTCGCCGGGCGAATAGTTGCTGTTGTAGGTATCGACGTAGAGGCCATCGATATTCTTGGTGTGAATGTTGATCACACCGGCGATCGCGTCCGAACCGTAAATCGATGACGCGCCGTCCTGCAGGATTTCCACGTTGTCGATCAGCGAGCTTGGCAGCGTGCTGAGGTCGGTCTGGCCGAAGATGTCGGTGGTATAGCGTTGGCCATCCACCAGGATCAGGGTGCGTGGCGCACCAAGACCGCGAAGGCTGGCGTACTGGCCGACGATATCGCCCAGCGCACTCGCCTGGCTTGTACCGGAAGAGCCTACCGAAGGTACGTTCTGCAGAATTTGACCGACGCTGACGAAGCCTTGCTGTTGTAGTGCTTCGTGCGAAAGCTCGGTGACGGGCTGTGCTGTTTCTACGTCCACACTGCGAATCAACGAACCGGTGACGGTGATACCTTGCAAGGTCACGGTCTTGTTGGTGTTGCTTGGCGCCGTGCCTGACGGCGTTTGCGAGTTGGTTTGGGGTGCCGTTGGGGCGGCGTTCTGTTGATTGGATGATGAGGTCTGCGCTACAGCGACCGTGGTCAGTGCACAGCTCCCCAAAACCAATGCTGTGCGTATCGCAAGCGCGATCCTTTGCTGCTGAATATTCAAGGTTGTACTCCCCAGGTTTGCGTGATGGTGATTACAAGCGCACTAGTCCCTTGCTTTTTGGCCATCTCTCCACCCACCGGCTTGCGTCGTGTGGGCGATCGCAATCCGTGGCGCACTCATACACGAAAATCACACAATAAATCGAGTGGCAAAGATTTTTTCTGGAATGCGGGAAAATTCAGAATAAAAATCAATAATTTATTGGCGTAAGTCTCGCGTAAGTAAGTAATCTGTTACGCGGGACACGTGTTGAAGGTGTGAAGAAGCACAAAAAAGGGCGCAGCTGAACGCTGCGCCCTTGGCCTGTTTTCTGGGGTTTTCAGCCATAAGCAGGGTGCTGAAAACACCCTGCCTGGTGGTGCTGGATCAGAACAACTGCTGGCTGTACTTCAGGTAGATCACGCGACCGATGTCGTATTCCGCGTTGTACGGATACTGCGTGTAACCATCGGTACCTTCCGGCCCCAGCGGACCGACGACGTTTCCTGCGCCGACATAGGACAGCGGAGCGCGGCGGTTGAAGATGTCCGTCGCACCCAGCGAGATCTGTCCCTTCCACGGTGCCTTCCAGCTGACCTGCAGATCGTTGAAGGCCAGGCCGCCCTGACGATACTCGCCGGCGCCCTCGGTACCGCCCTGTACAATCGCATTGGGATCGGTGCAGGGGAAGTACATGCCCATGGCCGGTTCGTCCGTACGGCAGGCCTCTTTCAGCGAGGAGTAATAGCGCAACGTCCAGGTGGCGCTGAAGTTGTTCCAACTCCAGTTGAGGTTGGCGGTGTCGCGGAAGCGCCACATCGGACCGAGGATCGGATCGTAGGTGCCCACGTTATAGGAGACGACCTGGGCACCAGGGCCGGACGTGGCTTCCTCATCCAGCGAAGAGATATAGGTGGCGGTGGTATCGATCTTGAATTTGCCCACCGGCGTATCCGGGAACAGATAGCCCATGCCAAAGTCGATGCCGCGCTCATCGACGAAGCCTTCGTTGGTCACCGCCTGCAGCAGGTTGATGACCTGACCCGTCGTGGCATTGCGCTGGAACTGATCGCATTGCTGCGTTTCACCCAACACATAGCAGTTGTTGAGAATGCTGTTCGCCGACGGCAGGGTGATGACGTTGTTCACACGGATGCGGTAGTAGTCCGCATTCACGTTGAAGCCCGTGAACCAGCTCGGGCTGTACACGAAGCCGAAGGTATAGCTCTTGGACGTTTCCGGCTTCAGGTTTGCATTGGCGCCAGTGAGGTAGGGCGTGGTGCTCTGCGCGCCAGCGTTGCTAGTGATGGATGTGCCGGTGACCGTGGTCTGCGTAAAGCCCGGGGCTACACCCTTCAGATTGCCGATACCGCTCAAGCAGCGTTGCTCGACGAGCGCGCTGCTAGCGGCCGCGCCGAAGTTGGTGTCGCACGGATCGGTGTAGGTGGTGAAGCTCTGCTCCAGACCGCCATACAGGTTGGAAACGGAACCTGCGCGGAAGCCGGTTCCGTAGCTGGCGCGAACCAACAAGTCATCGATCGGCTTGTAAGCGATCTTGTACGAGTTGTTATTAGTGGTGCCGAAGTTGCTGTAATGCGACAAGCGATGTGAGATGTCGAAGTCCAGCAACTGCGCGCCAGCCATGTCCTTGAGCAGTGGCAGGTTGACTTCGGCGTACGCTTCGTTGATGCCGTAAGAACCCGAGCCCGGATTCTCCTGCAGGTTGGTGTTGAGGCCTTCCTGCGTGTAGTAATCAGGCGTCACGCCGCCGGAGACGTCGCGATGATCGCCGCCGATGGCGAAGGTCGCATCGCCCGCACCCAACGCATTGGGGAAGGTGAACATGTCCCCGCTCAAGTTGGCCTGCACCTGGCGCTGCTCGCTCCAGGAGTGCGTGAAGGTATTGATGTTGAGATAGTTGATCTCAGCCGGAGTGAGGCCACCTGAGCCTGAGAACACATTGAGAGGTACGCAACCGGCGATCACATTGCCCGGCGTACCGCATTGCACTTGACCGTTGGAGCCCATGAAGGACGGACCCAGGGCCTCGTACACATGCACCAGGTTCAAGTTGCCGGGGCCACCCGAATCCTGGATGTACTTGTAATCGCTGTAACCGGCATCCCAGTTGAACTCGTTCTCGCCGAGCGAGAAATCACCTTCCAGACCGAGACGGAAACCGTACTGCTTAATGTTGTTGACCGAGACGCGATCCGGTTGTGCCAGCGGCAGGTTGAAGCTGACGGTATTGCCGGGTAGCGGGTTGTAGTAGCTGTTAGGCGAAATTACCGGAAACCAGGCGGAACCGAGGCTGCCGGCCGGCAAGCCCAACGCTGCGGCCAGGTTGGGGCCATTGGCGGGCGTCAGCGAATTGAGGCCGTAACCACCGATATAGGTACTGGAATTGTTGGTGTTGTAGGTGCCCGTGAACACCGCCTTGATGTTGTCGGTGATCTTGTAATCACCCTTCAGGAAATACGAACGCAGGCGGCTATTGGGCTGCAGCGTATTTTGATAGGCCTGATTACCGTAATCGTTGGCGAAGGAGCCACCGGCATAGGGCGATGGATATTGAACGCCTACCGCATCGGGATGGAAGTCGGCGATGTTGTTGCCGTTGCCGCCCATATTCACAACCATGGGCAACAGGGAGTTGTTGACCGGAGAGAAGACTTGTCCCGGGATGGCTATCGGCCCGTTGGGACCGGTTGCGCCGATGAGCTGGCCGTAATCCGATGGCCCCGTGCTTTGCGGATACTGCGGCACGGTGGCAGGAATTCCGAGCCCATTCTTACTGAACCAGCCTTGGCTGGCCATGATCTGGTTGATGTTCTGCGCGGTCACGTTGAAGGTGAACGAGCCACGCGAGAACTTCTTGCCGCCGGTCAGGCTGAACTGGCTCTGCTTGCCGTAGTTACCCGGCTGATACGTGCTGTTGTAGGTATCGACGTAGAGACCATCCACATTCTTGGTGTGGATGTTGATCACGCCTGCGATGGCGTCGGAACCGTAGATCGACGACGCGCCGTCCTGCAGGATTTCTACGTTGTCGATCAGCGAGCTGGGCAGCGTGCTGAGGTCGGTCTGACCGAAGATGTCAGTGGTGTAGCGTTCGCCATCGACGAGGATCAGTGTGCGCGGCGCGCCGAGGCCACGAAGGCTGGCGTACTGGCCAACGATATTGCCCAGCGCACTCGCCTGGCTGGTACCGGAGGAGCCTACCGAAGGCACGTTCTGCAGAATCGAGCCGACGCTGACGAAGCCTTGCTGTTGCAGCGCTTCATGCGAAAGTTCGGTGACGGGCTGTGCCGTTTCCACGTCCACGCTGCGGATCAACGAACCGGTGACGGTGATGCCCTGCAGGGTCACGGTCTTGTTGGTTGTCGGCGCGGTGCCGCTTTGTGTTTGTGCGCTTGGCGAAGCGGTTTGAGCGTTCGACGACGCGGGCGCCTGCTGATCGGAAGACGAGGTCTGCGCTGCGGCGATAGTGGCTAAGGTACAGCCTCCCAAAACCAATGCTGTACGAATCGCAAGCGCGATTCTCTGCTGCTGAATATTCAAGGTCGTACTCCCCAGAATTTACGTGATAGTGATTACACGTGTACCAACTACATTCCTTTTGAATAACGTCGTGACGAGGTTGCGCTGTGTGGGCAGACGCAGCCGGGTCATATTCATATACGAAAAACAAACTAAAAATCGAGTGTCAAAAGGTCGATTTCATTATTTATTGACAAAAAAGTTTCAAATGGCATGACTAATTGTCAGGTATAAGAAAGCTATATATGAAAATCGATTTGTCACTCAAGGCTTCATAAAGTCGAAAATCCATGACTAAAGTCATATATAACCACCCGTTATTCGTGATTGGGTCGTGGGCTCAATAAAAAAGGCGCGGCTGTGCCGCGCCCGTAGGTTTCATGTAAGCATTCGGCAGAATGCGTTGGAGCATTCTGCCGTGCCGTAAGCCGGCTTAAAAAAACTTCTGCGTGTATTTGAGATAGACCAGCGACCCGTGTCATGCAGTGGTTGTACGGATACTGGCTGAAGCTGTCGGTGCCAGTTGGGCCTGGCTGGTCGGCGATGTCGTGCCGCCACATCCGCGAAATGAAATCCATGCGTGCGTGGCAGGGTGCGCAGAAGGTTGCTGAGCTCAACACGCCGGAGGTATGTCGAAGCGCAAAAATATGCCAGATGCCGGAAAAAGCTTCAGTCGTATAGCCGGCTCTTAACTAAGACGAGCGTAACCATTCCCCAGTGCAAAGCTGTGCGCGATTTGCATGCAGGCGATCAGAGTCGTGTCACCATTTCGATATGCAGCAGATCCCCGCAAATATCGCGCAATCGCGTAAGCAGAATGTGTCGATGTGCAGCCACTTCCGCAGGTAGTCGCCCGATGCCATGGAATTCGGCGCAGCGCAGCGCCGCCTGATAGGCGAGCAAGGGACCGGGCACTTCGGAGCGGCGCTGTGCGTCGCCTTGCCATAACACCGCCACCCAGCCTTCTTCGCGTTCGGCGGAAGATTCATCAACGGGCATCAGCAAGGTGCCATCCATCAGCGACAGTGCGCAGTCGCATCCATCAGCAAACTGAAACGTATACAGCGGCATCAGCTCGGCGACGTAGTCGACGATGCGTTGACTCAATCCGTTCATGCGGCTCCCCGTGGCATGCGCAGCGCCGGAATACTAACCGGACTTGCTGCCATAAACATGCTTCGCCGCGACGAAACAGGGAGGTCGGCCCATTATTGGCCGTTGGTGATCGATTTCAGCGTCGCCAGATCGGCGTCGGTCAAGCGGCGCATCAGCGGCGCCAAGCGATGCCCGTAGTGGAGATAAGCGGTCGCGGCGCCGTCTTCACGCTGATAGATCAGCAAATTCGAATCCTGGCCTTCCGCATTCTGCAGATGTATCTGCATGCTGGGATGCTCCGGCTCATCAAGGGTGAGGCCGGACCAGTCGTTGCGCACATTGATCCAGTTCGACAGCGCCGTGAGTTGCGCCGCCGTCAGCGGTCGTCCAACGGTGTCAGCCTCTGTGGGCGCGACGCTCACTTGTGCCGAGGTAAAATGGCGCAAGTCCATGGACTGGTCGGCACAACCGACAAGCCCCAGCAGACCGATCACGGCAATGATGGAGGCGACACGCGTGGACATGGTGATCCCCTGGCAAAGTGAAGCTGGTGCTGACCGCAATGTCTAGCTTGCAGCGAAAGCGGCTGCAAGTCCCTGCGGAGCGTGGCTTTGTACGCAAGCGTACGTTTGAGTCTGGAGCCGGGCAAGGGCTTGGATTCCAGGAACTCGTCCCAAGATTCTTACGCCACGTTGCCCCGTCATGCAGAGCGCGATGGCTATCCTGAAAGCTCCTTATGACAGAACCGTGTCGCTTTCACCTCAGGGATGAAAACGCGACAATGGGGGGCTTTCGCGGATGCTTCGCCTCCCCAGGCAGCGTCCGGCGGCCGCGCCCTAATTGAATATGCCGTAGCCACAGAGGCCCATGCAGACCATGTCCCAAACGCCAAAGATCATCTATACGCTGACCGACGAGGCCCCGTATCTCGCCACGCATTCCTTGCTGCCGATCGTCGATGCTTACACCAGCACCGCGGGCATCAAGGTGGAAACGCGCGACATTTCCCTCGCCGGCCGCATCCTGGCGCAGTTTCCGGACATCCTGAAAGACAACCAGAAGATTGCTGACGACCTGACCGAACTGGGTGAGCTGGCCACCACGCCGGACGCCAATATCATCAAGCTGCCCAACATTAGCGCCTCCATGCCGCAGCTGAAGGCCGCGATCAAGGAGTTGCAATCGCAGGGTTATGCCTTGCCGGATTACCCCGAAGAGCCCAAGGACGTCAGCGACTGGAACGTGCGTGCGCGCTACGACAAGGTGAAGGGCAGCGCGGTCAATCCAGTGTTGCGCGAAGGCAATTCCGATCGCCGCGCGCCGCCGTCGGTGAAGAACTACGCTCGCAAGCATCCGCACAAAATGGGCGCCTGGAGTGCCGATTCCAAAACCCACGTTGCGCACATGGAAAGCGGCGATTTTTACGGTAGCGAAAAATCCACCGTCGTCGAACAGCCCACCGTCGCCAAGATCGAATGGCTTGGCAAGGATGGCAGCAGCAAGGTCCTGAAAGAGAAGACCAACCTCACTGCAGGCGAAATCATCGACGCCGCCGTGATGAGCAAGAAGGCGCTGGCCAGCTTTGTCGACAAGCAGATCGACGATGCGAAGAAGCAAGGCGTGCTGTTCTCGCTGCACTTGAAGGCCACCATGATGAAGGTCTCCGACCCCATCATGTTCGGCGACGTCGTCAACGAGTTCTACAAAGACGTGCTGGCCAAACACGCCGACACGCTCAAGAGCATCGGCTTCAACCCGAACAACGGCATCGGTGATCTGTACGCCCGCATCGGTTCGCTGCCGGCGGACAAGCAGGCCGAAATCAAGGCCGATGTCGATGCCGAATATGCCAAGCGCCCGGCGCTGGCCATGGTGAATTCCGACAAGGGCATCACCAATCTGCATGTGCCCAGCGACGTCATCATTGACGCTTCCATGCCGGCGATGATCCGCGACTCCGGCAAGATGTGGAATGCCGAGGGCAAGCTGCAGGACACCAAGGCCGTGATTCCGGATCGCAGCTATGCGGGTGTTTATCAGGCAGTGATCGAGGACTGCAAAGCGCATGGCTCCTACGACCCCGCCACCATGGGCAGCGTGCCTAACGTCGGTTTGATGGCGCAGGCGGCCGAAGAATACGGTTCGCACGACAAGACCTTCCAGATCGCAGGCGAAGGCGTGGTGCGCGTCACCGACGCCAATGGCAAGGTGCTGCTCGAGCAGAACGTGGAAACCGGCGACATCTGGCGCATGTGCCAGACCAAGGATGCGCCAGTACAGGACTGGGTGAAGCTGGCTGTGACTCGCGCGCGCTTGAGCAACACGCCAGCGGTGTTCTGGCTGGACAAGCATCGCGCCCACGATGCGCAGATCATCGCCAAGGTCGAGCGCTACCTGAAGGATCACGACACCAGCGGTCTGGATATCCGCACGCTGTCGCCAGTCGACGCCACCACGTTCTCGCTGGAACGTATCCGCAAGGGCCAGGACACCATCTCGGTCACCGGCAACGTGCTGCGTGATTACCTCACCGACCTGTTCCCGATCATGGAGCTGGGCACCAGCGCCAAGATGCTCTCCATCGTGCCGCTGATGGCCGGTGGTGGCTTGTTCGAAACTGGTGCTGGCGGTTCCGCGCCCAAGCACGTGCAGCAGTTCCTGGAAGAGAACTGCCTGCGCTGGGATTCGCTTGGTGAATTCCTGGCGCTCGCCGCCTCGTTGGAACACCTTGCCAACCGCTACGACAACGCCCCGGCACGCGTGCTCGCCAAGACGCTGGACCAGGCTAACGGCAAGTTCCTCGATAACAACAAGTCACCTGCGCGCAAGGTCGGTGAACTCGACAACCGCGGCAGCCACTTCTATCTGGCCATGTATTGGGCACAGGCCCTGGCCGAGCAGAACGACGATGCCGCGTTGAAGGCCAAGTTTGTCCCGCTTGCCAAGGCGTTGACCGAGAATGAAGCCAAGATTGTCGGCGAATTGAACGGTGCGCAGGGCAAGGCCATCGATATCCATGGCTACTACCATCCGGATACCGGGCTGGTAACCGAGGCGATGCGGCCGAGTGAGACGTTCAACAAGGCTCTTGCTGCGTTGTAAGTAAAGCAGGTTGCTAGATCGGAAAGGGGCCTTTCGGGCCCCTTTCTCGTGGAGGATGGCGTGAAACGTTCTTGTGCAAGACTTGTGGCAGGTATGGGAACGTGGTCCTGTTCATGCGGTCCTTAGAACCATGAAGTGGCTGTCGTTTCGTTTATCGGCGATCCAGGAGCAATCACGCGTGCGTATCCCCATGGTTCTAGGCCTGCTGTTTTTTTCTGCGATCTCGCCCGCATGGGCTCAATCAGAGCCGGCGGCGTCAAGCAGCGCCCCATCATCGTCAAGTGCCAACGCGCCACTGCTGCCAGCGGTGACGGTGAGTGGCGTGCAGCCGGGGCCGGGGCTGTGGAAGGTGAGCAAGGGCGATCACGTCATGTGGGTGCTTGGTGTGCTGACGCCGCTGCCCCGGGGCATGGAGTGGCATTCGGCGGACGTGGAGCAAGTACTTGCGCATTCCCAGGAGCTGTTGGAATTGCCGCAGGCCGATGTGAAGGCGAACGTGGGATTTTTCGGCAAGCTCATGCTGCTGCCGTCGGCGTACAGCGCGCGTAAGAATCCGGATGGCGCCAACTTGCAGCAGATTCTGCCGCCGGACATGTACGCGCGATGGGAAGTGCTGAAGCAACAGTATTTCGGCAATGACAGCAGCATCGAATACTGGCGTCCGATCTTTGCTGCGCTGAAGTTGTACAAGAAGGCGCTCGACAAGGCCGGACTCACCAACGCCAACGATGTCAGCAAAACGGTGCAGAGTATGGCCGACGCTCACGGCGTGAAGCGCGTGCCGCTGAAATATCAGTTGGTGATCGAACACCCGCGCGATGCGCTGCAATCCATCAAGCAAACCAACCTGCATGATGTCAGCTGCTTCAACCAGACCTTGAACGTGGTGCAGAACGAGATGGGGGCGTTGACCCAGCGGGCGAACGCCTGGTCGACGGGGGATATCCACGCCTTGCAACGTTTTGCGTTGAATGACCGCTACGAGTCCTGTGTGGATGCGGTGCTCAATGCCGGTTTCGCTCAGGAACTCGGATTGCACGATTTGCCGCAACATATTGAAGACATGTGGCTTAAGGCGGCGCAGGACGCACTGGCCCGCAATGCGCAGACGTTTGCGGTGCTGCAGATGAACGATGTCCTGGCGCCGGATGGTTATTTGGCGCATCTGAAGGCCCAGGGGTATACGGTGCAGTCGCCGGATGAGCTTGAGCAGAATGAAGCTGATCAGAGCGAACCCGGTAAGTAATGCGCCTTTTCACCGCCGGCGGCATTAGAGGCAACAACTGTGAGCCGTGAGCGCGCTACGCACCATGGTCGTGGTGCGTAGCGCTTGGCCACGCAAATGTCAGAAACCTATGCTGGCGTCATCGAGCGCGGCAACTTCATTCGGTGTCAGCGACAATTTTGCCGCGCCGAAAAGCTCCTGCAGTTGTTCAACGCTGGTCGCGCTGGCAATGGGCGCGGTAATGCCAGGGCGGGTCATCAACCATGCCAGTGCGACTTGTGCAGGTGTCGCCTTGTGTGCTGCGGCAATCTCGTCCAGTGCGGCGAGCACCTTCAATCCCTTGGGATTGAGGTACTTTTTCACTGAACCGCCACGTGCATGGCTCTTGGCCAGATCCGCGTCGCTGCGATACTTGCCGCTCAGGAAGCCGCTGGCGAGCGCGTAGTAGTTGATCACGCCAATGCCTTCCTCGCGGATCAACGGCTCCAGTTCTTTCTCATAGCTGCTGCGGCTGACCAGGTTGTATTCCGGTTGCAGGCTTTCGTAGCGCGGCAGGTTGTGTTCCTTCGATACTTTCAGCGCCTCGGCGAATCGGTCGGCGTTGTAGTTGGAGGCGCCGATGACGCGTACCTTGCCTTGCTCGATCAGGCGCGCGAAAGCGCCGAGCGTTTCGCTCAAAGGCACCGTGGCATCGTCCGCATGCGATTGATACAGATCGATACGATCGGTCTGCAGGCGCTGGAGCGAACCTTCAACCGCTTCGTGAATGTTCATGGGCGAGAGGCCGGTGTGCTCCACCCATTTGCCGACTTTGGTGGCGATGACCACCTTGTCGCGCTTGCCGCTGCGCTTGAGCCACTTGCCGATGATGGTTTCCGATTCGCCGCCGCGATTGCCGGGAGCCCATGCGGAATAGACATCTGCGGTATCGATCAGATTGAAGCCGGCGTCGACGAAGGCATCGAGCAGTTCAAAGGAACGTTGTTCGTCCACGCTCCAGCCGAACACGTTGCCGCCGAAGGCGAGGGGAGCGACGGAAAGGCTGGAGCGGCCCAGTTGACGGTGCTGCATGGAGAGATCCTCGAATGGCGGGGATGGATGTGCCGGGGTTTCAGCACATGATCTCTCCGAGGTAGGTCCCTGTCAGCCGTAATCAAGCCGGGCTGGGGGTGCAGTCCGGCTGGTGTTCCGTGCAAGTGGGCAACGGCAATTGGGCGACGTCCACTTCCACCTGCCCAGTCTTGCAGCGACAGGCCGGCGCATCCGGGCGCCATGCCAGCTTGGTAGGGGTGGCATGGCCATGAAGGAACAGCAAATCGACCCATGGCGAACGCATGGCGGGTTCCTGATCGGTGTTGGGGTGTGCTCAAGGTAATGGGGGTCCCTGGCAGGCAAAAGCGATATATTTACAAGGCAGGTTTGAGGGATATTCAAGATGAGCAGGGTTCCACTCAGTCTTTTGCAGCAATTCGTACAAGTGGCGCGACTGGGTAATCTGTCGCGCGCTGCCGCGCAGGCCAACCTTACCGTCAGCGCGCTGAGTCATCAGATGCGCCAGCTGGAAGACCGGCTTGAGCGACGCCTCTTCGAACGTGGTCCTCGCGGCGTGACCTTGACCGTTGAAGGTTGCGGCCTGCTCGAAGCCGTCGGCGAACATTTCGACGGCATCGAACACGCATTGTCGCGTTACCGCGAGCGGCGTCATGACGCGCTTACCCTCAGTGCCAGTCCCGGCATCATCTCCAGCTGGCTTATGCCGCGCTTACCCCGCCTGCTTGCCGGACATCCGGAGTTGGAGCTCAATCTGCAGTCGAGTTCCGCACTGGTGAATTTCGAACGGGAAGCGGTGGACGCCGCCGTTCGCTACGGAAAAGGCGCATGGCAGGGGCTGCGCAGTGAACGCCTGTTTGGAGAATGGATCGCTCCGGTGGCGGCACCGGAGCTGGTCGAACGCATGGCTGGTGCCGACCCGCTCGACCTCGCGAGTTGGCCATTGCTCGGCGACCCCAACCCGAACAATCGCTGGAACGATTGGTTTGCCCACTACGGCGGCAAGTTGCCTCGTCGCTATGTAGCGCATGTGGACACGGTGGACGCCTTGCGTCATGCCGCGCTTGAAGGGCTTGGCGTGGCGATGGGCCGTCTGGTGACGTCCAAGTCGCTGATCGACGCAGGCAGATTGGTGGTACTGGGCGACCGTTACTTGCCCGTCGCCGAGCCGGAGGCGTATTACCTCGTTTACCCGCCGCGCTCGGAAGATCATCGTGGCATGAGCACGTTTCGCGAATGGCTGCTTGAAGAGGCTGATGCGTATTGCCAGCAAATACCGCAGCTAAAGCGTGGTGAAGCAGCGGCTTAGCGAGATCCGGCATGCAGCGGAAATGACGACGTCGAACTGACCCTGTGGCAGCGTTCAGTCGACCTCTGTAGGGTGAGGTTTGTCCTGGCGCAGTGGGCGGTGCTGGTGGCTTAGGCTTCTAGAAGGCCAAAACCAGATGTCACTGTGTTTGAGCCACGATAGTGAGCGGCGTGATTCACGGATCCTGAACACTTCCGTCACACAAAATACGGCTGGGTGCCCGCTGCAAACAGACGGGCGATCGTGAATGTGTCCCCGCCGAGTGCTATTTGCCGAATATGTGCATACCATGCCAGGCGCAGTGTTCCAATACATACCGATGCTTTGTTTCGGGCTGGTCGACGGTAACTCCGCTTTTTGCTTACATGCCACGGGGGTGGTTTGTGCAGATGACGGCCGTCAACGATGCGTGCAATGAGGGATTGAAGGCATGTGATCTCATGACTCTGTGCAGCGTGCTCAGAGTTTGTGACATGGAGATCATGCCGCTCGATCCCGGTAAGCCGTGTGCGTATTTCGAATCCCACGCAACACAACAGGCCATGTTCTGCAGTGGCACGACGGGCTTTTCATTTCGTGGCCGTTTCGCGTTGCCGGCTGAATGGTGCCTGCTCGGATATATCCACGACACGCAGAAGGGAAGCTGGTGCCATGGCACAGCACTTGAAGCGGGCATGGCATTTACGGTGTTGCCCGAAGGTATCAGTGAGTTCAAGTTGGCTGCGCAGACGCGGCTCAGTGTAATTCTGGTGCGGCTGAACGACCTGAAGGAGAAATTCAGCGAGCAAGAGCCCTACAGTGTAGAGCTTCCATCTCGCATGCTCTCGCTATTCCGTTTGTCCGGCCAGGGCGGCAATGCATTGCGTGAGCATTACGAGCAAACCTATCGCCGACTGTTTTATGGCCATTCGCAGTCGTCCCCATTGAACGGGGATGAGGCCCGGTTGCTGCTTGGCGAACACTTGGAAGTTTGCCTGGCGGCGCAATCCGAAGACCGGCCTAGCTATTCGCGCGGCCGCCATACGCACTATCGGATACTTCAGCGCGTCGAGCATTTCATGCGCGCCAATATCCGGCACGATATTTACCTCAGTGAATTGTGCATGGTCGCGGGCGCAAGCGAGCGCGCATTGCGCTATGCCTTCAATGACCTTCTTGGTGTCTCGCCCTATCGCTATCTTTCCATGCTACGTCTGTGCACGGCGTGCCGTGGTTTGTCGCGGGCCGATGTGGGGCGGCGCTCGGTGAAGTCGGTGGCGTTAAGTTGCGGTCTATGGGATCTCTCGCGTTTCGCTGACAACTATCACCATATGTTTGGCGAATTGCCGCATGACACGCTCATGCGTACACCATTACGTATTTCGGATGCTGGCGAAGCGTGATGCTTTACCGATAGCTACGAGTGTGTAGTGCCTTTGTAGTCAACTTCCTCGAAGAGAATCGGCCGCTTGTCACGGGTCGTGGTGCCTTTCACTAATCGCGAATTTTAGGCTGGAAAATCTCGGGACGAACGACTCGCCATAACCTTCCTGCGGACGATGATCTCAATGCATCGCACCGACGCTCATGCATTGTTGCCGCATATGTGTAGGTGTCTTCCGCATTTGCCTATCGCTTTGCCGAATCGGCTTTGAGCATTGCCGGATTGGTTTATCCGGGCAAGATCATGCTCGCTTCAATGGAACCCTCCCCGGGAACTGCACACTTGGTGCGACCCGATCCCGCTGCACGTGTGTCACCTACGTGCATGTTTCATGGAGAGGGTAATCCTATGAATCGCATCTATCGTCTCGTTTGGAATCGAACTCGCAACGCGCTTGTCTTGGTCTCCGAGCTCGCGTCGTCGCGTCGTCGATCCAGTTCCTCGACAATACGCCGCCGCAACGCTGAGCGTGACCAAGTCAAGGTACATGCCGCTCGCAATAGGATGTATTCGAGCATGACGTTGCTTGCGATGTTGGTGTTGTCACTGTCATCGACCACCAGTCGTGCGAGCACGATTTCAACCAACGGCGGATCCGCATGCGGCGGCAATGGAACGAATGGTGGGACAGGCCCGGACGGCGTGACGAGCTACGTCAATAGGGCCCAAGTGGATGGGAATGGCTATTACTCGTTGGTAGCCGGATGCTCGGCGAGTGCCGGAGGCAATGTAGGCGCGACACTCTACGGTTTCTACACCACGGTGACGGGTGCCGGCGGTACCGCATTCGGTCTGGGCACGACAGCGGCGCAATGGGCAACCGCATTAGGTCTTCAAGACAAGGCAACAGGTCAGGGCAGCTTTGCCGGAGGATTCAATGCGAACGCATCGGGTGCACAATCGATCGCGATTGGCGGCGCCACCACCGCGACTTCCACGGTGACCACCGCGAGCGGTACCGGCAGCGTTGCCATCGGCAATGCTGCTCTCGCTACCGGCAGTTCAAATGCCGTTGCCATTGGCCCCACCTCGACGGCCAGCGGTACGAGCAGCACTGCCGTGGGGTTCTCCACGAGCGCCATAGGTACTCAATCGCTAGCCGGTGGCTACAACACCTTTGCCTACAACACGAATGACACCGCGCTTGGCGCGGGTGCCGTGGCCGGCGTCTCGGGCGGAACCGGCGTGAACGACACGGCGATTGGCAATAACACGGTGGCGAACGGTAGCTATTCGTTTGCAGGTGGCAGTTACGCTACCGCGAGTGGTACCGATTCCGTTGCCATTGGCGGCAACAGCGCCGCGGCAACCGCGGCGAGTGCGACCGGCACCAGCGCTGTCGCTATCGGCAATGGCTCGACGGCGTCCGGCAGCAGTGCACTCGCTATCGGCAATGGTGCGACGGCGCCAGGTGGTACTGCTATCGGCAGCCTTACAAACTCGGGAGGGGGTACCGCTGTCGGCTACGATGCCACGTCCACGAGCACGGGAACGGCGTTGGGTGCCGGAGCTACTGTCACAGCGGCCAACGCCACCGCCATAAGTGATCGCTCAGATTTTCCCGCAACAGCTTCGGGCGATGGCTCCTTCGCGGTGGGCAATTCCGCAACGGCGTCGAATCTAACGTCGATAGCCGTGGGCCGGCAGACCACATCAAGTGGTGCCGGGGCGATCGCTATGGGTCAAGGCGCCACGGCAGCGGGCAACGGTTCCGTGGCAATCGGCGGAGGTACTGGAGGCTTCGCTTCGACAGGTGGTGCGGCGTCTTATAACACTGGCGATGTTGCGATCGGTCTGAGTGCGGTGGCAGGTGTTTCGGCGGGCACCGTGACGAGTGATACGGCGATTGGCAACGGCGCTCAGGCGATTGGCGGTAGTTCCTTCGCCGGTGGCAATGGCTCGATAGCCAATGCGGCTTCGACGGTAGCCATTGGCAATACAGATTCGGTCGCTGCCGCAGCAGGCACGGGTGCCACGGCCATTGGTTACAAGTCGAGTGTAGTCAGCGGTACGGGCGCGGTGGCTATCGGCAGTCAGGAGACGGTGACTGGTAATGGCGCAGTGGCTATTGGTGATCCCAACACGGCAACCGGCACGGGTGCCGTGGCGATGGGCGCCAACAACACGGCCAATGGTCAAGGCGCGGTGGCGCTTGGCAATACCAACACGGCGACGGGCCAAGGTTCGGTAGCGTTGGGTAATACATCGAGTGCGTCGGGAGTAGGGTCGCTTGCCATGGGTGACACGGCCAATGCTGTGGCGGCCGATGGTGTTGCCTTGGGCTCCGGCGCGACCGCGAACAATCCCAATGACGTGGCACTGGGTTCGAACTCGGTGACGGCGGCAGCTAACCCGACAGCATCGGGCACGATCAATGGCACGACGTACAGCTACGCCGGTACCACGCCCACCAGCGTCGTCAGTGTCGGCGCAGTGGGCAGCGAACGGCAGATCACCAATGTGGCTGCTGGTCGAGTAACGGCTACCAGCACCGACGCTATCAATGGCAGTCAATTGTTTGCCGCGGATAGTGCCATCACCACGGTCGGAGGCCAGGTCACCAGCTTGGGTAGCAGTGTGGCGACCAATTTTGGAGGCGGCGCTACCTACAACAGCACGACTGGCGCGATCAGCGCGCCGTCATACACGATTCAAGGTACGGCCTATAACAACGTAGGTGGTGCGATGACGGGCATCAATAACGCACTGAGCAGCATCACCAGTGGCACGGCCGGCCCGTTTGTTTCCAACAATTCGGTAACCGCAACAACGCCGGTGTCGTCGGGTGCGAACGCTGCGGCCGGTGGCTTCGGCGCATCGGCTACGGGTGCGGCGTCGACGGTGGTCGGTAATCAAGCGACCGACAACGGCGTGGCCAACTCCACCGTGTTGGGTCGGGCTGCGAGCATCGCCAGCGGATTGACGGGTTCAAATGTCGCGCTAGGCCAGGGCTCAATCGTTAGTGCCGCAGCCGTACCCACGGCCAGTGGCACGATCAACGGCACAAGTTATACCTACGCAGGTGCAACACCGGCCGGTGTGGTGAGCGTGGGTGTGGCCGGTAGTGAACGACAGATCACCAATGTTGCGGCAGGTCAGGTCACGGCAATCAGCACCAATGCCGTCAACGGTAGCCAGTTGTTTGCAGCCGATAGCGCAATCACCATGCTTGGTGGACAGGTGACGACTTTGGGCGGCAGCATGGCCACCAATCTTGGTGGTGGCGCCACTTACAACAGCACGACGGGCGCGATCAGTGCACCGACGTACACCATTGAAGGCACTCCCTATAACAATGTAGGAAGTGCGATGGCCGGCGTTAACACGACGCTGACCAGCCTCACCAGCGGCACGGCCGGTCCGTTTGTCTCCAACAATTCGGTGACAGCAACGCAACCGGTTTCCTCAGGCGCCAACGCATCTGCCGGAGGCTTTGGTGCATCGGCTACCGGCGCGGCTTCAACAGTGGTTGGTAATCAAGCGACGGACAACGGTGTCGCCAATTCCACCGTGTTGGGTCAGGCTGCGAGCATCGCTAGCGGATTGACCGGTTCGAATGTCGCACTTGGTCAAGGCTCGACCGTCACGGCCGCAGCCGTACCCACGGCCAGTGGTACGATCAACGGCACAAGTTATACCTACGCTGGGGCAATACCGGCTGGTGTGGTGAGTGTTGGTGTGGCGGGTAGTGAACGTCAGATCGCCAATGTTGCAGCGGGCCAGGTCACGGCAACCAGCACCAATGCCGTCAACGGTAGCCAGTTGTTTGCGGCCGATAGTGCAATCACAGCGCTCGGTGGACAGGTGACAGCTCTGGGTGGCAGCGTAGCCACCAATTTCGGCGGCGGTGCCACCTACAACAACACGACCGGTGCGATCAGCGCGCCGTCGTACACGATTCAAGGCACCGCCTATAACAACGTAGGTGGTGCGATGACGGGTATCAATAACGCGTTGGGCAGTATCACAAACGGCACCAGTGGCCCGTTCGTTTCGAACAATTCGGTAACGGCAACGCAACCGGTTTCCTCGGGCGCAAACGCATCCGCCGGTGGCTTCGGCGCATCGGCAACGGGTGCTGCTTCGACGGTGGTAGGTAATCAAGCGACCGACAACGGCGTGGCCGGTTCTACGGTGCTGGGCCAAGGTGCAAGCATCGGCAGCGGATTGAGCGGATCTAATGTTGCGTTGGGTCAAGGCTCAATCGTCACAGCGGCTGCGGTGCCGACGGCTGGTGGCATGATCAACGGCACAAACTACACCTACGCTGGTGCGACACCGGCTGGTGTGGTGAGCGTGGGTGTTGCAGGCAGCGAACGTCAGATCACCAACGTGGCGGCAGGTCAGGTCACGGCAACCAGCACCAATGCCGTCAACGGCAGCCAACTCTTTGCCACCAACACCGCCATTACCAGCGTAGGCGGTCAGGTGACGAATCTAGGCAGCAGCATGGCCACCAATCTTGGTGGCGGCGCAACGTATAACAGCACGACGGGTGCGGTGACTGCGCCGACGTATACGGTGCAGGGCAATACGTATAACAACGTCGGTAGTGCATTGAGCAGTATCAATAGCGCATTGACGGGCGGCGGTGTGATGTATTTCCACGTCAACTCCACGTTGGCCGATAGCAGTGCAGTGGGCACAAATAGCATGGCTATCGGACCGGAGGCGGATGCTTATGGCAATGGCTCGATAGCACAAGGCATGAGTGCTGTAGCGGGGTTATCGGGATCATCGTCGTCGGTGGTCAACGATGTGGCCATCGGTAATGGTGCGCAGGCCACGGGCGGTTCTTCGATTGCACTCGGCAACAGCGCCAATGCGAACGCTGCTGGTGCGATAGCCATCGGACAGACGGCCACAGCTACGGGTGGTCAGGCGGTATCGATCGGCGTCGGCAACAACGCGAGTGGCAATGGTGCCGTGGCGATCGGTGATCCAAATGCAGCAACGGGCACGGGCGCGGTGGCGATGGGTGCCAGTAACACCGCCAATGACCAAGGTGCGGTAGCGCTTGGTAATACCAACACGGCGACGGGCGAGGGCTCGGTTGCACTGGGTAACGCATCCAGTGCGTCAGGCGCGGGATCGCTTGCCATGGGTAATACGGCGAATGCGGTGGCGGCCAATGGTGTTGCTTTAGGCTCAGGTGCAACCGCGACCAACGCCAATGATGTGGCGCTGGGTTCGAATTCGGTGACGGCAGCGCCTAACCCGACAGCGTCGGGCACCGTCAACGGCACGACGTATAACTACGCGGGGGCTACACCGACCAGCGTGGTCAGCGTCGGCGCCGTGGGTAGCGAACGGCAGATTACCAACGTAGCCGCAGGCCAGGTGACGGCGAGCAGCACGGATGCCGTCAACGGTAGTCAGTTGTTTGCTGCTGACACGGCGATTACCAGCGTGGGTGGTCAGGTGACCAATCTAGGCACCAGCATGGCCACCAATCTCGGCGGTGGCGCGACATACAACAGCACAACCGGTGCGGTCAGTGCACCGGCCTATACGATTGACGGCACCACATATAACAACGTGGGTGGCGCGATGACAGGCATCAACAATGCGCTAAGTAGCATCACCAGCGGCACGGGCGGCCCGTTTGTCTCCGACAACTCGGTGACGACGACAAAGCCGGTATCGTCGGGCGCGAACGCTTCAGCAGGTGGCTTCGGTGCATCGGCGACCGGGGCGGCTTCGACCGTCGTCGGTAATCAAGCTACCGATAACGGCGTGGCTGATTCCACGGTGTTAGGTCAGGGTGCGAGCGTGACCGCAGGCGTGAGTGGTTCCAACGTAGCGCTGGGACAAGGTTCGATTGCAGCAACGGGTGCACAGAGCGCCTACACGGCCTTTGGTCTTACGCCGACGCAGACTTCGGCAGGTGAGGTGTCGGTAGGAACATCGACCGCGCAACGCAAGATCACCAATGTCGCCGCCGGCAGCGCCGCAACCGATGCGGTGAACGTAAGTCAATTGGAAGGCGCAGGCTCGAATTTAGGTGGCTCGATTGCGAACCTGTTCGGCGGCACGGCGGCCTACGATTCAACGACTGGAATGGTTACCGGCGGTTTCAGTTATGCCGGTAATACGTATAGCAATGTGCAAAGCCTCTTCAATGCCATTACGGGTGGCAGCACAGCGGCAGGTATCAAATATTTCCATGCCAACTCGACGAGTCCTGACTCCTCGGCGACAGGCACGAATAGCGTGGCTGTTGGTCCATCGGCGACGTCGAGCGGTGCAGACGGCATCGCGATCGGCAACGGTGCGGCGGCATCCAATGCCAACTCGATCGCACTGGGTGCGGGCTCGGCAACCTCGGTGGGTGCGCAGGCCGGATACACCGGTGCTTACATGACCACCACCAGTAATTCAGTAGGGGAAGTATCGGTAGGCTCCGCCGGCAATACACGTCAAATCACGAATGTTGCGCCCGGATCAGCCTCGACGGATGCGGTCAATGTCAGTCAGTTGCAGGCTGGCGTAAATAGCGCGGTGACTACGGCAGACAACTACACCAATCAAGCGATTGCCAACATCTCCAGTAGTGGCAGTGGTGGCAGCAGTGCCTTCAAGTCCGACGAGGCAGGTGCCGCCGTTGCAACGGGTAGCAAATCTGCGGCGGGCGGTGGCGGTGCCAGCGCGACAGGCAACGACAGTACTGCCATAGGCGACAGCTCCTCTGCCACAGCCGACAATTCCGTGGCATTGGGCGAAGGTTCGGTGGCAAATCAAGCCAATACGGTGTCCGTGGGTGCGGCCGGCGATACACGGCAAGTGGTGAATGTCGCCGCAGGTACGCAAAGCACCGATGCGGTGAACGTCAGCCAGTTGCAGGCGGCCCAGGCAAGCACTGTGCAATACGACACGGCATCCAATGGCAGCGTGGACTATCAAAGTGTGACCCTTGATAACGGCGGTGCACCGGCAACGATCCACAACGTGGCGGCCGGCATTGCACCCACCGACGCGGTGAATGTGAGTCAATTGAATGCCGGTATCCAGAGCGCGGAGAACTGGGCCGAGAACTACAGCGATCGACAGATTCAGACCGTCAATAACCGCGCAAACGCCGGTGTTGCGGCTGCGATCGCCGCTGCGGGTCTGCCTCAGGCTTACCGGCCCAATCAAAATGCGGCGTCGGTGGCATTCGGCAGTTTCCATGGCGAAGCCGGCATTGCGGTAGGGCTATCCACCATCAGTGAAAGCGGCCGTTTCATCTACAAACTCAACGCCACCGAAGATACCCGTGGCGACGGCAGTGTGAGTGTTGGTGCAGCAATGGTCTGGTGACGTTACGTCGGCACCGAATCGACCCTTTGACTATCAAGCAGAGACCGCCGTGCGCAAGAAATACAGTCGCCGCGAAATCGCCTTGAATGGCCGCCCCATGTCGACGGTCGTCTGTCCGAAATTATCTGTGGACGGCGGTGCATGTCAGGGTGTGCGTTCCGTAAACACCTTCGATGCGGTGGGCAGGTTCCTGGTGGCCGCCGGATTCGTGGAGCGGATCGAAGAAGGCGGCGTGCATTGGATCGGCACCTGGAGCATTTACGAATTGCCCGAGTCGGGTGACTGGCAGCTACTGCTAAGTGGCAGGCTGGACACGCAATACGATAATGCACAGAGGGCCAAGGCCGCCGCTCATGATATCGGCATGGAGATCGCCTTGAAGATGGTGCAGAGTGAGCAAATGCCGGCGCGATACGAAAACAAAACGGTGAAATAGTTTCTGTGCGATGTTTGCAGCCATCGATCGAGCGGGAGATATCCATGCAACAAGACAAGGATTGGCTGCTTACACTTGCCCACGCAAAAGCAAGCCTTCCCGATAATGCCGAAGGTTTCAGGTTCTTCTACGGCTTGCGCCACGGCACGATGAAGGCGGGTCTCTACGCGCCGCAACAGATCGACACGCAAGGCCCGCACAAACAGGATGAGCTCTACGTTGTCATTCGTGGCAGCGGGGATTTCATCAAGAACGACGAGCGCTGCCGCTTCCAAGCCAATGATGTTTTATTCGTCGAAGCGGGAATTCCTCACCGCTTCGAGCATTTCAGTGAGGATTTCCTGACCTGGGTGATTTTCTGGGGGGCGGAAGGCGGCGAGTAACGCCCTGGATGATCATGCGGTATGTTCACGCGCCTTCAAGCGGCGTCAGCAAGTGCAGATCCTGGCTTACTTGCGAGATGCTGCCTTCCGGAATGGCGTCGGACGTCGGCACTGTCTGCAAGCCGCTCTTCAGCCACGGAATCGATTGCTGTGGGCCGGGAATGTAGACCTGCCATTTGCCATAGGTGTCTACGCGCGGTGAGCCGGCCACCTTGAGGTTGAAGTTCACTGGCACGCGCACGTCCCAGTAGGGATCGTCGATGTGCTTGCCGTTGGTCGGGATATTGAACGTCCACTGTTTGGCCGCTTCCAATGCAGCATCAGCGAGGATGTCCCGATAACGGCGCATCTGAATATCGCTGCCATACACGCCCAGGTTGACTCGCTCGGCTACGGCATCTTCGACCTGGCCTTGCCGGCCGACCCGCAGATACAGATAGACGGTACCATCCACGTGTGCTTGCACCGCGCTGAGCGGGTACTTGGGTGGCTGCATGGATTTGTGCGTCACGGACTGGCCGGAAGCGGTATTGGAGTCACCAAAGGTGGCGCCAACGATGGCGATGGAATCGTGGGTGTCATCCACACGTCGTGCCACCAGACGTACGCTCATCCTGGCGCGTTCGATCACGTTCGGATTGCCGTCGAGCTTGAATTTCCAGTCGGGCACATTTTTCTGGATCAGATCCGTTACGGCAGCAGGAATCTTGTCGGACTGATCGAGCGAATAACCGTGCACACTGCCATCGGGCGATACATCGATCCAGCCAGTCACCAGCATGCTGCCTTCTGCCCGCTGTCGAACCTGGTTCGGACCGGCGGCAAATGCCGCATGCGCCAACGTCACGCACAACACGGCAACAATCCATCGTTTGATGCTTATCATGCTTACCCCCTTGTAGGCTGCGGCCGAGTATAGCGTTGCGTGAAGTTGCGGTGTGTTGCACTTTCGGCAATGAAGAAGCACCCGTGATGACACTGTCGTGACGGATCACAGGGTGTGGCATAAAATGCGGAGTGCCGGCCACTATTCCTATTTACCGGCATGACATGTCAGTTCAATCCATGCTTAGCACTTAATAAGGATTTCCTATGTCGAGTACCGCCATCCTCGTCGACGGCGCTTTTTTTCTTGCACGCTATCGCAAGGTTTGGGGTGATCGTGACGCCAACGATGCGCGTACCGTCGCCAAGACTGTGTTTGGCATGGCGCTGGAGCATTTGAAGGTGCTGGACCGGCCGCGCGAGGCGCTCTATCGCATCTTCTTCTACGATTGCCCTCCCCTGGAAAAAGTGCTGGTGAAGCCGATCAGTGGCGAGAGCCTGGATTTCTCGCGCACTACCGCAGCGGCGTTCCGACGCGACCTGCATGATCAATTGCGCCGCCAGCGCAAGATGGCGCTTCGACTGGGACGTCTGGCTGATCGCGGCGAATGGAAGCTCAAGCATCAGGCTTATCAGCAATTGCGCGATGAGTCCCTGTTCTGGGATGAACTGGGTGACGAGCATTTCGAGCCGGATATGCGCCAGACCCAGGTGGACATGAAGATCGGTATCGATATCGCCGCCCTCGCTTATAAGAAGCAGGTGGACCAGATCATCCTGGTGGCTGGCGATGCTGACTTCATCCCGGCCGCCAAGCTGGCCCGCTACGAAGGCATCGATTTCATTCTCGATCCGATGTGGCAAGGCATCGCGCCGGATCTGCATGAGCATATCGATGGCCTGCAGTCGGTCTGTCCGCGCCCGTTTTAATCAAAGAGAGCGCTGTTCGCGTTGGCCTCCTCTCCCCTCCGGGGAGAGGATTGAGGTGAGGGGACACTCTTGCGATGACCTTGAGGCGTAACGCATCGGGCCAGAAAAAAGCGAATCAGTTCGCGCACAGCTAACGCAGCGGTCGTAAACTAATCGTAAAATGCCCATTCGCTGCATGAGGCCGGCGGCATGTTGCCGCGGGCGTGCGTTGTGAGGAGTTGTCATGAAGATCAGGCTTGCCTTCGGACTGTCCACCGCCCTGCTACTTGCTGGTACGGCTTACGCACAACAGGCGGGGCAGGATCAGCCGGCAGGCGATCTGGTGCCACCGACCAGTGCCAGCGATTTCACCGCCGGGCAGTTGGACGCGGTGCTCGCCGGTTCCTGGCGTTCGGCGACCAACAAGGCGCGCGATGTCTATCGCCATCCCAAGGCCACGCTGCAGTTCTTCGGCCTGCAGCCGGACCAGACGGTGATCGAAATCACCCCGGGCAGCGGCTGGTACAGCGAGATCCTGGCACCGCTGCTGCGCGACAACGGTCATTACATCGCTGCGATCGCGGGTAGCAATGATGCCGAGCAGAAGCAGGATGCCACCGGGCTGCACGCCAAGTTTGCGGCCGATTCGGCCGAATATGGCAAGGCCAGCATTGTCTCCTTCAATCCCAAGGCGCCCGTGCTCGGGCCGGCCGGATCGGCCGACATGGTGTTGACCTTCCGCAACGTGCACAACTGGGCCGTGGCCGGCACCGCGCCGGCGATGTTCAAGGCGTTCTACACGGTGCTCAAGCCGGGTGGCACGCTGGGCGTGGTCGATCACCGCGCTGCGCCGGGTGCCAGTTTTGATGTGGTCAAGGAGAGCGGCTATCTGCCCACGGATTACGTGATCAAGCTGGCCACCGATGCCGGCTTCAAGCTGGATGCGCAGAGCGAGATCAACGCCAATCCCAAGGACACCAAGGATTATCCGAAGGGTGTGTGGACCTTGCCGCCCACCTTGACTCTGGGTGATCAGGATCGCGCCAAGTACCTGGCGATCGGCGAGTCCGATCGCATGACCTTGCGTTTCGTGAAGGTAGCGAAGGCTCCGGCCGCGGCTTCCAACGCAACGGCGCATTGATTCTTCGCTCCGCATGCTGATTGCACTGAACAAGCCGTTCGGTGTGCTGTGCCAGTTCACCACCGACGACGGGCGCCCCACGCTTGCCGATTACGTGCGTCAGAAAGACGTGTATCCAGCCGGCCGTCTTGACCACGACAGCGAAGGCTTGTTGCTGCTCACGGATGATGGCGTGCTGGCACATCGGTTGACCGATCCCAAGCACAAGCAGCCGAAGACGTATCTGGTGCAAGTGGATGGAGCGATCAGCGACGAGGCCGTGCAGGCGCTGTGCCGTGGCGTCGTATTGAATGACGGGCCGACCTTGCCCGCGGTAGCAGAGCATGCCGACGAACCGGAATGGCTATGGCCGCGCGATCCGCCAGTGCGCTTTCGCAAAAGCATTCCCACTAGCTGGTTGTCGATCAGCTTGCGCGAAGGACGTAACCGGCAGATTCGCCGCATGACGGCAGCAGTTGGCTTTCCTACGCTACGTCTGATTCGTGTGCGGATTGGCGCTTATGCGCTGGATGATTTGCTGCCGGGGCAGACGCGTGTTCTCAAATCTTGAGCAACACTCTACTCTCGTCACCCCGGCGAAGGCCGGGGCCTAGCGTCTTTGTGGTGTTTAAGTCACTGGACCCCGGCCTTCGCCGGGGCGACGGGATTGAAATGTCGAGGCGATATGAAGGTTCTTATTCCAGCCCAAAAAACGCCTTCGCCGTCGCTGTACTGTTAGCCGCCGTCACCTCCACCGGTTCGCCCCGGTCGCGCGCGATCTCCTCGCAAATATGCTTCAGATACATCGGCTCATTGCGTCGATGGCTGGGCTGTGGGCGCACAGTGCGTGGCAACAGGTAAGGCGCATCCGTCTCGATCATCAACCGGTTGGCGGGAATCTCGCGTACGAACTCACGCAGATGCGTACCGCGACGTTCGTCACAGATCCATCCTGTGATGCCGATGTGGCAATCCAGCGCCAGGTAATCGAGCAGCGCTTCGCGCGTATCGGTAAAGCAGTGCACGACCGCGGCAGGAATCTTGTTGCGATAACGCTTCAACAGAGCGACGAAATCGTGATGCGCATCGCGCTGGTGCAGGAATAGCGGCTTGCCTACATCCACTGCGATCTGCAATTGCCGTTCGAACACCTGCAACTGCACATCGCGTGGTGAGTAGTTGCGGTGATAGTCCAGACCGGTTTCGCCGACTGCACGAATTTCTGGCAATCGCGCCAGTTCGCGCATGCGTGAGTCGGTCGCATCGCTGTAGTCGATGGCGTGGTGCGGATGCACACCTGCCGTGGCATATAGCAAGCCAGGATGCGCGCGGGCCAGTTCCAGGGCGTGTTCACTACCAACGTGTGACGCACCCGTGACAACCATGTGAGTGACTGCGTGCGCTCGGGCACGGTCCAGAACGGCATCGAAATCGTGCCGAAAAGATTCGTGGGTGAGATTGGCCCCGATATCGATAAGCTGCATGGAGAACCCTTTTTAAGTTTCCATTGTCCCATTCATTGAGCGCACCGCCCAGCCGCAGCATGAACGGCCACCCCCACATGCGGATGCAGCTGCAAAGCAAGGCTCGCCAGCCGCTTTGTGGATGTGTTAACAATGGGATTCGTCTGTTCGTTGCCAAGCGCGTGGGACGGGCAGGGACGTGTTTTGACAAAGTAGTCACAAGCGGGGTGGAGCATGTCGGCAGTCGTAAAGCCGGCGTCCGTTGGGGCGGCAAAGGCCACGGATGACCATGAATCGGCAGTGTGCGCGCTGCTGGTCGCGCGTGGGCGCCTGAAAGATAACGATCTGGCGAGGGCCAGGCGTCTGCATGAAGAGGCGCCGGAAGGCACGCTGACGACCCTGCTGGCGCGGCTGGGCCTTGTCTCTGAGCGCGATCTCGCCGAGGCCTGGTCGGAGCGTCTGCATGTGCCGCTGCTGGCCACCAAGGATGCGCCGGAGATGCCGCCTGCCGATGTCGATATCTCGGTGCGCTTCCTCAAGCAGCAGCACGTGGTACCGGTCCGTTCCGGCGAGGAAGGGGTGGCGCTGGTCGTGGCCGATCCCGCCGATCCTTACCCCTTGCAAGCCGTGCGCCTCGCCACCGGCAAGGCCGTGTCGCTGTGCATCGGCGTGCGCTCGGAGATCGACGACCTGATCGAACGCTATTACGGCCAAGGCCGTTCAGCGATGGGCACCATTGTGGAAAACCTCGACGGCAGTGCGGCCGAGGAAGACGACGTTGAGCATCTGCGCGACCTCGCTTCCGAAGCGCCGGTGATCCGTCTGGTCAACCTGATCCTGCAGCGTGCCGTGGAACAGCGTGCTTCGGACGTGCATATCGAACCGTTCGAGAACCGCTTGAAGGTGCGCTACCGCATCGACGGTGTGCTGCACGAAGTGGAAGCGCCGCCGTCCAGTTCCACGGCGGCGGTGATCAGTCGCGTCAAGATCATGGCCAAGCTCAACATTGCCGAACGCCGCCTGCCGCAGGATGGCCGCATCCAGTTGCGCGTGCAGGGCAAGGAGCTGGACCTGCGTGTTTCCACCGTGCCGACCAGCTTTGGCGAATCGGTGGTGATGCGTATTCTCGATCGCGAGACCGTGGTGTTCGATTTCGCTTCGCTGGGCTTTACCAATCAATTCCAGCAACGTTTCGTGGATGTGCTGGAGCGCCCGCACGGCATCCTGCTGGTAACCGGCCCCACCGGTTCGGGCAAGACCACCACGCTCTACACCGCGCTGTCGAAGATCAACACGCCGGGCGTGAAGATCATCACGGTGGAAGATCCGGTTGAATACCAGCTCGAAGGTATCAACCAGATCCAGGTGAAACCGCAGATCGGTCTGGATTTCGCCAACGCGCTGCGCTCGATCATGCGTCAGGATCCGGACGTGATCATGATCGGCGAAATGCGCGATCTTGAAACCTGCCGCATCGCGATCCAGTCTGCGCTCACGGGTCACTTGGTGCTGTCCACGCTGCATACCAACAGCGCGGCCGGTGGCGTGACCCGCATGCTCGATATGGGTGTCGAAGATTACCTGCTCGGTTCTACCGTCAACGGCATTCTTGCGCAGCGACTAGTGCGTCGTCTCGATCCGGAAACGGCGACCCCCTATGAAGCGCCACCAGAAGTCATCAAGCAATTCGAACTGGAAAAGTACACCGACGAGCGACCGATCCGCTTGTGGAAACCCGGCACCAGCGTGGCCAATCCCACCGGTTACCGTGGCCGCCGCGCGATCATGGAATTCCTGGTGATGAGCGATCCCTTGCGCCGGCTGGTGATGCAGCGCGCGGATGCCGGAGAAATTGAGAAGCAGGCGCGTGCCGAAGGTATGCGCACGATGTACGAAGATGGCATCGCCAAGGCCGTGGCAGGCATCACCACCATTGAGGAGGTGCTGCGTGTTACGCAGGAGGGCTAACGCAGCTGCTCTCACCCTCTCACCCCTTTGGGGCGCGCGGGGCGAACGCGAAGAGCGGTTCTTTCTATGAGCCAATTCCGCTACCGCGCCGTCAGTGCCGCCGGCGAAATCGTGCAGGGGCAGATGGAGGCGACCAGCCTCGATGAAGTGATCGTGCGCTTGCAGGATCAGGGGCACACACCACTGGAAGCCAAGCTGGCTGATGCCGGCAGCGACGGCGGCGGCTTTGCCGGTTTGCTCAAGCGCGGTCCGTTCAATGGCGATCAGTTGGCCCAGTTCACCCATCAGCTGGCGACCTTGCTGGGCGCCGGACAACCACTGGACCGTGCGCTCGGCATCCTGATGGATCTGCCTGAAGGCGAGCACGCCAAGAAGTTGATCGAGCGCGTGCGTGATCGCGTACGCGGCGGTACACCATTGTCGCAGGCGCTGGATGAAGAGCATGGCGTGTTTCCCAAGCTTTACATCGCGCTGGTGCGCGCCGGTGAAGTGGGTGGATCGCTGGAAGACACGCTGCGCCGCTTGGCCGATTACCTGGAACGTTCGCAGGCACTGCGCGGCAGCATCATCAATGCACTGATCTATCCGGCCTTCCTGATGGTCGGCGTGTTCGGCTCGCTGTTGTTGCTGCTCACCTACGTCGTGCCGCAGTTCGTGCCGATCTTCCAGGACATGCAAGTGCCGATCCCGTGGATCACTCGCGCCGTGCTCGCGTTGGGCACCACCTTGCAGACCGGGTGGTGGCTGATCGCGATCATCATCGTTGGTGGCGTTTTCGTATGGCGTGCGCGAATGCGCGATCCCGTGCTGCGGCTGGCGTGGCACGAGCGTCTGCTCAAGATGCGCCTGGTCGGTCCGCTGGTGCTGAAAGTGGAAACCGCGCGTCTGGCGCGTACCCTCGGCACCCTGGTCAAGAATGGCGTGCCGCTGCTTTCCGCGCTGAGCATCGCCCGCATGGTCACCTCCAACAAGGCGCTGGACGAATCGCTGGTCCAGGCCACCGAAATGGTCAAGGGCGGTAATGGCCTCAGTCTGGCGTTGTCGCATTCACAACGCTTTCCGCGCCTTGCCATTCAAATGGTGCAGGTGGGTGAGGAGGCCGGGCAGCTGGACACCATGCTGCTCAAGGTGGCCGATACCTTCGAACTGGAAAGCCGCCGCTCCATCGATCGGTTGCTGGCCGCGCTCGTTCCAGCGCTCACCATCGTGATGACCTTTTTCGTGGCCATCATCATGGCGGCCATCCTGCTGCCCTTGCTCAGTCTTACCAGCAACATCCAGTGATCGGCGTTGTCCGATCACGTACCTCTTCAGGTTCACGCATAAACGAAACGGAGAAACCAGCCCATGCAGTACAGATATCCCCGAACCCGGCATCTGCGTCATCCCTCCCGCAGCGCCGGCTTCACCCTGCTGGAAATGCTGGCGGTGATCGTGCTGATCGGTATCGTCGGCGCCATCGTGGTACGCCAGGTTGGCAGCAGCGTGGACAAGGGCAAGTACGGCGCCGGCAAGGCGCAGCTCATCACGCTCAGCCAGGCCATCGACAGCTACGCCCTGGACAACGGCTCGCCGCCCGCGGAGCTGCAAGATCTCGCCGTCAAGCCGGCGAATGCGAACAACTGGCAGGGCCCGTACGTGAAGCCTTCGCAGTTGAAGGATCCGTGGGGTCATGACTTCGGCTACAAGTACCCCGGCGAACACGGCAATTACGACCTGATCTTCTATGGCCGTGACGGCAAGCCGGGTGGCGAAGGCTATGACGCCGACGTGGGCAACTGGCAGTAAGCAGCCATGAGCAGGGGTCAGGAAGCAGCGATGAGCAACATGGGCGGAGCGCAAAGGCTCCGTACCGTGTTGTCTTGTTCCTGGCGCCCTGGCCTTCGTGCGTCGCATAAGGCACGTGGCTTTACCTTGCTCGAAATGCTGGCGGTGATCATCCTGATCGGTGTCGCCGCTGCGGCAGTGTCGGTCTCGGTGGCGCATGGTTTGGCCAGCGCACGCATCAATGCTGCCGCCGGCGAGCTGGCGTCCGCGCTGCGCGCCACGCGCACGCAGGCGATCGTGCACGGTGAGCCGCGTTACTTCCAGGTCAACATGCAAGACGGCACCTATCGCGGCGCCGATCAGCGCGACGTGCGCCTGCCCAAGGGATTGGACTTGCAAATCACCAGTGCGAAGAAGGATCAGCGCGGGGACATTGCGCGCATCAATTTTTACCCCGATGGAAGCTCCACCGGCGGACGCATCACGATTCGCAGCGGCAAGCGTGAATGGCATGTCAACGTGTCGTGGCTGACCGGGGCGATTACCCTGTTCGATACCGCAGCGCATTCATGAAAACATCGATGCGCCATGCACGCGGCTTCAGCTTGCTGGAAGTGATTGCAGCGATCCTGCTGCTCGCGATCACCTTCGGTGCGTTGATGGAAGTGGCGGGCGGGTCGATCCGCCTTTCGCAAAGCGCTGCGCAATACACGCAAGCTGCGCTGTGGGCGCGTTCGCTGCTGGATACCCGCTTCGCCCTGGATCCCTTGCAGGCGGGTGTGACGGAAGGGCACTTCGACGATCACTACCGCTGGCGATTGCAAGTGACGCCTTGGGTCGCGCCAGGTGTAACGCCTGCGGCCAATGCCAACGCAATGCAGATGTACCAGCTCAATCTCGATGTGATGTGGGGATCGGAACCGTTCGAGCACAAGGCGCATTTCAGCACCTTGCGAATCGGCAGCCCCAACAATGCGGCACCCTCGCTATGAAGCGCACAGCCGGCTTTACCTTGCTGGAAGTTCTTGCCGCGCTGGCTTTGCTGTCGCTGTTGTTGCTGGGTGTGTATTCGGGTGTGCGTTCGGCCACGCATACCGTTCAGGCGGGCACGCTGAAGATCGAGCAGCTCGACGAAGTACGTTCTGCGCAGATGTTCCTGCGTCGCGAACTGGAACAGGCGATGGCGCAAGCGATCGCGCGCGATGATAGTGGCAACAGCATCTATTTCACTGGCAGCAGCGACGAAATGCGCTTCGTCGCGCCGATGCCTGATTACCTCGGTATGTCCGGCCCGCAAATCGTCGAGGTCAAACTCGTTTCTGCCGGCGATAAAGGCAAGCAATTGGTGGCCAGCCTCGCGGTGCTTCCACCGGATGGCAGCAAGCCCAAGCCATTGGGTGATCCGCAGGTGTTGGTTGATGGTGTGGTCGACGGCAGCTTCAGCTATCGCGGCATCAACCAGCAAGGCCAGGCATCGGATTGGCAGAGCGACTGGAACGATCCCGGATTCATGCCCAACATCGTTGCCATCAAGCTGACGCTGCAGAACGGGCGCGAGTGGCCGCAGCTCAGCGCACCGCTGCGCGTGAATGCTTCGGCGGTGCAAGGCGCCGGCAACTTGCTGCGCGGCCTGCGTGGTCCGGGAGTCGGGCCATGATTGAGCGCCTGCCCATGATCTCCACGCAGCCCGCGCCCGGTCTGTTTGCGCGCATGCCTGTGGCCTCGCTCGCTCATGTATCGACATACACCTCGCTCACGACGCCTTGCCCTGCACGCAAACAGCTCCCGGCGCAGGCCACGCAGAGATCATGGGCAGGCGCTAAACGGCACCAACGCGGTGTCGCCTTGCTGCTCGTGATGTGGGCATGCACGTTGCTGGCGATCCTGCTTGGTGGCTATGCCGTGCTGGCGCATACCGAAGGCTTGCAAGCCAGTTACCAGTTTCAGCAGACGCGTGCGCACTATGCGGCGGAAGCGGGCCTGATGCGCGCTATTTATGCCTTGCAGGCACCCAACGTCGGTGATCGCTGGGTGGCGGATGGGCGCGTCTATCCGTTTGCCTACGAAGGCGCCAAAGTCGGTGTATCGGTTATTTCCGAAAGTGGCAAGGTCGACCTCAACGCGTCGTCGCCCGACGTGCTGACCAATTTGTTCCGCAACACAGGCGTCGATGCGTCGCACGCCGCCGCGATCGCGCAAGCGGTCGTTGATTGGCGCAGCTTTCCCATGGGACAGCAGCAAGCGGCACAACGCGCTGCTGTCTACACCGCGGCCGGGCGCGATTACGGTCCGCGCAACGGGCCGTTTGCCAGTGTCGAGGAGCTGGAGATGGTGCTGGGCATGACGCCGCAGATGTACGACGCGGTTGCGCCCTACGTCACAATCTGGTCAGGGCGCGCCAGTCCCGACCCCAATACCGCCCCCCTGCTTGCGCTAGCCTCTATTCCGCCTGGCATGGATCTGCAACATGCTGCAGCCATCATCGCTGCGCGTCCGGCGAGTACCGCCGCCAATGCGGCGACGGGGCTGTTCGGCAACAATGGCATCACGCATAGTATCCGTTCAGAGGCCGTGCTAGCCGACGGAACGCGCGCGGTGTTGCGCGCCACGATACGTTTGCAAGGATTCCGGCCCGGCTCGCAAGCTTTTGCGGTGCTGCGCTGGCAAGAGGGAGATGGGGAGTGAATTCCGCTACGCAGACACTGCGACCGCAGCTGGAACGCGCACGCCGCGCATGGCGCGGTTCACCCTTGCCGGGTTTCCTGGACTGGTGGGGTGGTGAATTGCGCGCCCTGCTGCCGACGCGCTGGCAGACGCTATTCAGTGGCGGCAACGTGTGGTGCCTGCTACGCCATGAAGATGGTCAGTGGCGCGCCAGGTGCAGTGGTCAGCCGCAAACCACGGCGCCGTGGAGTGATGCGCTCGATGCTCCCACGCAACAAGCCATGTTGAGCACAGCGGTGGCCGGGGTGGATCGCCAGGACCTGCGGCTGGCGCTCTGCCTGCCGCAAGAGGCGGTGCTGCGCCGGCGCCTGCTGTTGCCGGAAGCGGCACGCGACAACCTGCGCCAGATCGGTGCTTTTGAGATGGACCGGCAAACCCCGTTCCGCCCCGATCAGGTTTACTACGACCTGCGCGAGTTGCCGGGCCCTGCGCCTGCTGGTCGCATCGCCGCTGAACTGGTTGCGGTGCCGCGCGCTGCGGTGGACGCCAAACTCGAACATCTGCGTAATGCCGGCATCGCCATCGACGCCGTGGATCTATGCGAGGCCGACAAACGCCTCGGCGTGAACCTGCTGCCGCCCGAGATGGCACGCGTGCACAGCGATCCGCGCCGCCGCCTCAATCTCATATTGGCCGGCTCGGCCGTGCTGCTGCTGTTGCTTTGCCTCGGACAATGGCTGCACAACCACCAAGACGCATTGACTGACATGCAGGCGCAAGTCGACGCCATGCATGGCGATGCGCAAAAGGTTTCCCTGTTGCGCAAGCAACTGGAGGACAGTGCCGGCGCCTCGGGATTCCTCGCACGGCGCAAGACGGAATCGGTCGCGGTTGTCGACGTGCTGCAGGATCTCACCACGCGTATTCCCGAAGATACCTGGCTGGAGCGCTTCACCGTCGACAGCAGCGGACACGTAGGCATGCAAGGCCAAAGTGCCAAGGCGTCGTCACTGATCGATGTGCTGCAAAACAGCAAGCTGCTGACCGGCGCCAATTTCCAGGGCGTCATCCAGCGCGATCCGGCCACCAACAAGGAACGCTTCTTCATGGATGCGCAATTGCAAAAGCCCGGCAAGGCCAAGCCGGCGAGCAGCAGTAGCGCGGGAGCGGCGCGATGAATCTCAGGCCGATGAAACCACTGGAAAGCCGCATGGCCGCCATTGGTCTGCTGTTGCTGGTGGTGATACTGGCGTATTTCATCCTGCTGCACTGGTGGTTCGTAGCGCCGCTGCGTGACATCGACAGCCAGATGGACGACTTGCGCGATACACAGAGCCGCTACGCTGCTGCCATCGCGGAAAAACCCCAATTGCAGAAACGTTTGGCGGAACTCGGTCACGACCAGACCGACAGCAGCACCTTCCTGCCCGAATCGGATCCGAATGCTGCTGCTGCCGGCCTGATGCAGCGCGTGGTCGACGATGCCGCGGCACACGCACAGGAAGGCAGCTGCGAAGTCAGCCAGAAGATGCCGGTGCCCAATCCGACCACCACACCCGACGAGCCTTATCGCAAAGTGGTCGTCAGCATCAGCTTGCATTGCGATATGCAGCCGCTGATCGGTCTGCTGTACACGTTGGAAAAGAGCAAGCCTTATCTGTTCGTGCAGGATTTCAGCGTGTATCGCAATCCGATGCTCGCGATGCAGAAGACGGGTGCCGCACCGCTGGAAGTGCAGTTTACGTTGGCCGGTTATGTGCATGCCGCGGCTACGCCGGCGAGTTCCGGCAATGCGAGTGCGAATGGCGACAACACGGCGCCGGGAGACGATGCGCAATGAACGCTGCCGCCCAACGTCGTCTTACTCCGGTCTTTGGCGCAACGGTTGCCGTGTTCGGTGTAGTGCTGCTTGCGCTGCTGCTAGGCGCTGGCAAGGGTGTGGCATGGGATCCACCGCGCGAAACGCCTGCGCCGCCTGCGGTGCACAACGTGGCACTGCCCGCGCCACCAAGCCTGCAAAGTTATGCGCAAAGCTGGGAGCACCCCTTGTTCAGTGCCGATCGCAAACCGATCGTCAGCAGCGGCGGCGATGCTGGCGGCGTGAATCTGGGTGATCTGCAGCTCACCGGCATCATTCTTACACCGAGCCTGCACATGGCCTTGCTGGGGCCTGCGCACCAGGACAACAGCAAGGGCGCCGATGATGGCCAGGAAGTGCGCGTGCGCGAAGGCGCCAGCCTGCCGGATGGCAGCTGGAAGCTGATCAAGGTGCTGCCGCGCTCGGCGATTTTCGCCTCGGCCAGCGGACGCACGGAACTAAAGCTGCCCGCGGGCGCACCTATAGATCAGCCCGCATCGAACGCTGCTCCGCCAGGCGCCATACCGATGAACGGCCCGCCAGGCATGCAAGTCCAGAACCACGCCATGCCGCCGCCACCGCCCGGCGGGCCAATGCCGCCGAATAGCGCGCAGGCACAACGATTGCAAAAACTCAGGGCAGCCATTCTTAAACAGCGTTCCCAGCAAGCCGGAAACGCTCAGGGAGAACATTGATTCATGTCACACGCGCGCATGCCATTTTACCGACGCAAGGAATTGCGGGTCAGCGCCATCGCGCTGGCAGTCTTCCTGAGCGGTTGTGCCAATAACAAGCCGCTGACCAAGCCGGATCTTTCGCTGGAGCGCGAGGCGGTTGCAGGCACGGAAAAACCTGCACCACCGCAGCAGGTTCTGAACGCGAACGTGGAGAATGGGACACCGGCTCCGACTGTCGCCAGTATCTCGACGGGCACGGGAAAGTTCGTGCAACCCACTGAGCTATCCAACCCGCGGCCAACTGCGGCAGGAAGCGGTGCGGTCACGTTCAATTTCGAAAACCAGCCGGTACAAGCGGTCGTCAAGGCGATCCTGGGCGACCTGTTGCATGAGAACTACACCATTGTTCCCGGCGTGCAGGGCAACATTTCGTTCTCCACTTCCGAACCGGTGGACGCCAGCCAGGCCATGCCGATCCTGGAGACGTTGCTTTCATGGACACATAACGCGTTGATCAAGACCAACGGCCGTTATGTGGTGATGCCGGACAAGGATGCCGTGCAAGGCAATGTTGCGCCGAGTCTGGGCGCTGCGGCGCCGGCCGGTGGTTTGCAGGCACGCCTGTTTCCCTTGCATTACATCGCAGCCGATCAGATGCAGAAGCTGCTGAAGCCGTTCGCACGGCCTGATTCGATCCTGCTGGCAGACAATGCGCGCAACGTCATCGTGGTGGCGGGCACGCCGGACGACCTTGCCAATTACGAGCGAACCGTGCGCACGTTCGACGTGGACTGGCTGCGTGGCATGTCCGTTGGCGTGTTCAATCTTCAGCACGCGACCGTCGATGACTTGATGCCGCAGCTCGACAGCATGTTCGGCGCCAAAGGCGATACGCCGTTGGCGGGCATGCTGCGCTTCATCCCGATCAAGCGCACTAACGCGCTGGTGGTGATCAGCACGCAACCGAACTACCTCAGTGAAGTCGGTAACTGGATCGCCAAGATCGATCTGGGCGGCGGCAATGAGCCGCAGCTTTATGTTTACGACGTGCGCAATGTCAATGCGTCGGATCTGGCGCATTACCTTGCGCAGATCTACACCGACAATGCCAACGGAGGCAGCAGCGATCGCGGCGGCTCCGTGGCGCCCGGTGCGGGTGGCAGCACCACCTTGGGCGTTGGCAACAATTCGAGTGGTTCGTCCAGTGGCATGGGTAGCACGGCCGGTAGTTTCGGCAGTTCCACTACCGGTGGACTGTCCGGCGGTGGGCTCGGCAGCGGCGGTCTGGGCAGCAGCGGTAGCAGTTCGCTTGGTTCGTCATCGACGACGGGTAGCGGTTTCGGTAGTTCGTCTTCGTCGACGGGTGGCATCGGTGGTGGCACTGGCGCAAGCGGTGTCGGCATGAACGGTGGCTTGAGCAATAACAACAACCAGGATCAGGGTTACAGCTCGAAGGACGGCAGCATCCGCATCAGCTCGGTGGATGCCAACAATCAGTTGCTGGTGCGTGCGCGTCCGGCACAGTGGGAGGAGATCCTCGGCGCCATCAAGCAGCTCGATGTGCCGCCGTTGCAGGTGCAGATCGAAACGCGGGTATTCGAAGTCGATCTGCAAGGCGATCTCCAATACGGCGTGCAGTGGTATCTGCAAGGCTTGGCGGGTGGCTCGCAAAATTCCAGCGGAGGCTACACACCCGGCAATGCGGAAGCGCACCGCATGATTGGTCTGGGTGGTGGTTTCACCAGCGTCAATGGCAGTAGCAGTACCTCCACCAATAGTTACAGTGGGCAGCCGTTCTACTATTCCTTCCTGAGTTCGAATGGAAAGTTCCAGGTAGCCATCAACGCCTTGGAAGCCAGCACCAACACCAAGACGCTCTCGGCCCCTTCGTTGGTCGTGCTCAACAACCAGGTTGCGCATATCGAGGTGGGTAATCAGATTCCGGTCAACCAGACTTACTACAACGGACTGACCACAGGTACTACAGCCACCACGGTAGGTGAGGTGCAATACATTCCCACCGGCATCATTCTGGACGTGCAGCCGCGTGTGAATCCGGGTGGACTGGTCTATCTCAATATCGATCAGCAAGTCAGCCAAACCCTTGGTTCCGCCAACGCCCAGGGCAACTTCACGATTCAGCAGCGCCAGATCGCGACTCAGCTTGGCGTGCAGAACGGTCAGACGGTCCTGCTTGGCGGCTTGATCCAGCAACAGAACACGGACAGTGGTCAGGGCGTGCCCTGGCTGAGCGACATTCCCATTCTGGGCAAGCTGTTCGGCTCAACGGGTAAGAGCAAGAGCCGCACCGAATTGATCGTGTTGATCACGCCACGCGTGATTACCAATAGCGAAGATGCCAAAACGATCACCGACGAGTATCAGAACGGTTTCGAGTCGTTGGCGCCCTTGCGTACGCATCCGTTGCCGCCTGGAACGCCGCTGCCAAGTAGCATCACTTATCCGCTGAAACAGTAATGATTCCACGCATGCATGCCTCTCTGTGAGGCATGCATGCGCTGTGTCTGCAAACTGCGTGGTGGCGGAAAATGGGCATGGATCGAGTCCCCATTTATGATGGGTGCGTATGAATGCACCCACGTTTCCCATCACCCCGCTACTTCCCGATATCCGCCGCTCGCTTGCCGAGCAGCCGCGGCTGGTGTTGGAGGCGCCGCCGGGCGCCGGCAAGACCACCCAGGTGCCCCTGACGCTACGCGATGAATCTTGGCTGGAAGGCCGGAAAATCGTGATGCTCGAACCGCGCCGTATCGCGGCGCGTGCAGCGGCGCAGTTCATGGCGCAGCAACTGGGCGAGCAGGTGGGGCAGACGGTTGGTTACCGGATTCGCTTCGAGTCGAAGGTCAGCGCGGCAACGCGTATCGAAGTTGTCACCGAAGGCATACTCACGCGTCTCGTCCAGGATGATCCCGAACTCACGGACATCGGTGCGATCCTGTTCGACGAATTCCACGAACGCCATCTGGCGGGCGATCTTGGTGCAGCGCTGGCGCTGGATATCCAGGCTACCTTGCGGCCCGATCTGCGCATCGTGGTGATGTCCGCGACGCTGGATGGTGAACGCATCGCGCAGTGGTTGGATGCGCCGCGTATCAGCAGCCCCGGACGCAGTTTTCCGGTGCGTATCGATTATCCGCCAGCGCGTGCACAGGAGAGTGTCGAACATCATCTGGCGCGTGTCATACGACAGGCGCTGGACGACAACGACGGCGATGTGTTGGCTTTTCTACCGGGACGCCGGGAAATCATCCGTGCGCAGAGCGTGCTGACGCAGACACTGCAACGGGACGATATCGATGTGGTCGCCTTGCATGGCGAGCTGTCGCTCGCCGAGCAGCAACTCGCACTCGCGCCGGCCGAAGCTGGCATGCGGCGCATTGTGCTGGCAACCAACGTGGCCGAATCCAGCATCACTTTGCCGGGCATTCGCGCCGTCGTCGATACCGGCCTCGCACGCGAGCCGCGTTTTGATCCCAACACCGGTTTCACCCGTCTGGAAACAGTCGCGATTTCGCAGGCGTCAGCCGATCAGCGCGCCGGCCGAGCTGGCCGTGTGGCTGAAGGCACGGCGTATCGCCTATGGCCGCAAAGCCGCCGGTTGGATTCTTCGCGTACGGCGGAAATCACGCAGGCGGAATTGTCGGGCCTCGCTCTCGAACTGGCGGCGTGGGGCAGTGCGGAACTGCCGTGGCTGGACACGCCACCCGTCGGCGCTTTGGCACAGGCGCGTGAATTGTTGGCGCGCCTCGGTGCACTGGATGCGCAACAACGCATCACTGCGCTGGGTCGCCGCATGCTGGAGCTCGGCGCAACGCCGCGTCTCGGCGCAGCGGCTTTGCGCGCACCGGAAACGCTATACGCGCTGATCGCTGATCTGCTCGCCTTGATGGAAGCACGCTCGCCGCTGCGTGGCGAAAGTGCGCGCAGTGACGATTTCCGCGTGCGTGTCCACGCGCTGCACGCATGGCGTGATCGGCGCAGTGCAACAGGTTCTAACAGCGGTGCCGACGCCGGAGCCTTGGCTGCGATCGAGCAAGCCAGCAAAGGCTGGCGCTGCCGTCTGGATGTGCGTAGCGCGGCGAGTGGGGTGCCGCATAGTCATGCGGTGGGCGATTTACTTCTGCATGCTTTTCCTGACCGCATTGCACGTCAGGATGAAAACAATCCGTTGCGCTACACCCTGGCCAATGGGCGCGGCGCGCGTCTGCACGAACAGACGGCGTTGCTGGGCGAGCCATGGCTGGTCGCGCTGGATCTGCGGCATGAAGCGCGCGATAGCCTGATCCTTGCCGCCGCGCCACTCGATCCGCGTGTGCTGGAACAGGATTTCCCCGAGCAGTTTCAACGTGGTCGCCATGTGCGCTGGAACGACGAGCGTGCTGCCGTCGAGGCGTTCGAAGAACGCCGTTTCGGTGCGATTGTGCTGGAGCGGCGCAGTGTGCCGGTGCAGGCGGAAGATGCCGTACCAGCGCTACTGTCCGCGATTCGCGCGCGTGGCCTGGATGCGTTGCCTTGGAGCGAAACCGCGCGTCGCCTGCGCATGCGCATGCAGTCCTTGCGCGAATGGATGCCGGAGCTGGAACTGCCCGATGTGTCCGATGCGTGGCTGCTCGACCGCCTGCAGGATTGGCTGGCGCCGTACCTCCAAGGCAAGCGCAAACTGGATGCACTGTCGGAAGATGATCTTTCGCAGGCGCTATCGGCGCTGTTCAATTACGAGCAGCGCAGACAGCTCGATGCGCAGGCACCGGATAGCCTGACGGTTCCCAGTGGGCAGGTACGCCGGTTGGAATACATTCCCGGCGACGCGCCTGTGCTTGCGGTCAAGCTGCAGGAACTGTTCGGTTTGGCGGACACGCCTCGTGTCGCCGGTGACCGCATTCCTGTGACCCTGCACCTGCTATCGCCGGCCGGGCGACCCATCCAGGTCACCCAGGATCTGAAAGGCTTCTGGGAACGCACCTATCCGGAAGTGAAGAAGGAACTGAAAGGACGCTATCCCAAGCATCCCTGGCCGGATGATCCGTGGACGGCGACACCCACCCATCGTGCGAAGCCGCGCGGCACCTGATGCACGCCATGTGATGAGGCTTCAGGCCGCCTGCTTCAGAGCATCCGCTTGCGAAGGCATGCAGGCAGTGGCAATTAGCGTGGTGCTCAACGCTTGTTCGAGCGGCGTATACGGTTTGTCGCCAAGAAACGCGACCAGCTTGCGATCATCAAGCTGCACCGGCGACTGCCACAGATAACGCATCTTGCGCACTTCGCGCAGCGTTTCCATGAAAGGCGCGAGCGCGGCGGTCAGCCACCACGCAAAATGGCCGGCGGCGAGGCGTGGGTTATTCGTGACACGGCGCAGTGCATCGAGCATGTCGTGACCATCCAGCCAATAGCCGCCGAAATGGAACCGCTCGAACGCAGCCAGTTCGTGCTCACGTTCAAGCAGGCGCGCGATGGTTTCTGCGACATCCGGCAAATAAGCCCAGGCGTGACCCGTAGCGTAGTCGCCGGGGTACTGAAGTGTTTTTAGGGGACTGCCCGCCTTCATCAGCCCCTGCGAAAACCAGGTGTTGCCAGCATGCGGACCGATGAAATCGCCACAACGAATGATCAGTACGCGCGCGCCAGCGTTGGTTGCTGCGGCCAGCCGGCGCTCCATCTCCACACGGATTTCGCCTTTGCGCGTCTGCGGGTGCTGCGGGGCGTCTTCCTGCAATAAAGGAAAGGCGTCCGGGCCGTAGTTATAGATGGTGCCGGGTAGCACGATGCGTGCGTGGTTGGCTTTTGCGGCGGCGATGGTGTTGTCCACCATCGGCAGCACCAGGGTTTCCCAGTCGCGATACCCGGGAGGGTTGACGGCGTGCACGATCACATCAACGCCTTCGCTTGCCGCCAGCACATCGGCCTGCTGCATGGCGTCACCCTTGATCCAGGTGATGCCGTCCTGGTTGCCTTCAGCCGCCGGGTGGCGCACCAGTGCGCGAACCTGCCAGCCGTGACGTTGCAGGGCCAGGCAAGTTTCCTTGCCGATGCCGCCGTTGGCGCCGATAACCAGAGCTGTCTTTGAGGTATTCATGACGGTGTCCTCTGCGGGGATGGATTTAGTCTGGCCCTGCGGGGCATCAAAGAAAATTGCCTAATACCGTAGATCTGCTATACAAATATGTATGGACATGACCGAGCCTGATTGGCAGCTCTACCGCTCTTTCCTCGCAGTGATGCGCGAAGGGAGCCTCTCCGGTGCGGCGCGCAGCTTGGGAATGACGCAGCCGAGCCTGGGGCGGCATATCCGCGAGCTGGAGGACATCCTTGGTGTCTCGTTATTCGCGCGGTCGCAGCAGGGATTGGCGCCTACCGACTTGGCGCACGAGCTGGTCCCGCATGCGCAAGCGATGGCGTCGGCATCCGCCGCGCTGCGCCGCGCCGCGACCACCCGGAAGGATGCGATTGCAGGTGTGGTGCGCGTGACGGCAAGCGAGATGATGGGTGCCGAGGTGCTGCCGCCGATACTCGCCGCATTTCGGCAACAGCATCCGGGCATCGTGATCGAGCTGTCGCTGTCCAACGAACCCGAAGATCTATTGCGGCGTGATGCCGATATCGCGGTCCGCATGATGCGTCCCACGCAAGGTGCCCTGGTGGCGAGGCATATCGGCAAGATCGCGCTGGGTTTCTTTGCGCATAAGCGGTATATCGAAGCCAATGGCAGGCCAGAGACGGTGGCCGATCTGGCGGGGCATTCGCTGATCGGCTTCGATACGGAGACGCCCTACATTCGCAGCATGCGTCCAGCGGATCTGCCCTACACGCGCGAGCATTTCGCCTTGCGCACGGACAATGACCTTGCATCGGTGGCAGCCATACGCGCCGGCTATGGCATCGGCATCTGCCAGATAGGTATCGCCCGTCGTGATTCCAACTTGATCCATCTGCTGCCGGGTCGCTTTACATTACAGATGGATACGTGGGTAGTGATGCACGAAGACTTGCGTCGCAGTGTACGCACACGCGCGCTTTATGATCATTTTTGCGTGGCGTTGAGTGAGTATGCGGCGCAGTCGATCGGGCGTCCGGCGAAGCACGCGAAAAACCAAGGCTCGCGTCGATAGGGTGAGCCTTCGTCATGTTTGGAAACACCGCGCCGTCATTCCGGCGAAGGCCGGAATCCATCGCCAGTGCGTAGCGTGGATTCCGGCCTTCGCCGGAATGACGCTACGGTAATAGTGAGCGTGACGAAGTAGGTGTGGCGCTCGCGTCATCCACGTGAATATAAAGATTAAATGCCAATTTAAACCCGGGGCGTTGGGCGTCTTTCCAACGTTCCGGCCGTTCAGAGCGTAATGCCAGAACGGTAGAACAGCGGCGAATACCGGTGATGTTTCGTCCGCCAGCGAAGCGTTTCAGGGACGTGCCGGTTAGACTGCGAGCATGACTGAAGCCAGTCCGCTCACCCGTTATCAACTTGCCGAACTGGGCGCCTTGTTGGCTGAGCCGGCACGCGCGGCCATCTTGCTCGCGCTCATGGATGGCACCACGCGTCCCGCGGGTGAGCTGGCACAGATTGCTGGCGTCAGCGCAGCCACAGCGAGCGCGCATCTGAAGCGTTTGCTCGACGGTGGCCTGCTGAGTCTGCATGAACAAGGGCGGCATCGCTATTTCCGACTGGCCAACGATGATGTGGCGGCCTGGCTGGAAGGCATGGCTTTGCCACATGCTGCGCGCACGGCACCGATCGCTGCTGCGCGCGATCCTGCGTTATGCCGTGCGCGGACCTGCTATCGCCATTTGGCAGGGCAACTGGGCGTCGCGCTGTGTGAGGCTTGGCTGGAACGTGGCTGGCTGCATGCAGGTGGTGATGGTATGAGCCTCAGTCCAGCAGCCGCAGACGCTTTAGTGCAGGCAGGCTGGCAGGCGGCGCCGACGCAGCAGTTGTTGCGTTTGCATGGACGCAGCTGCCTGGATTGGACTGAGCGCCGTTTGCATTTGGGTGGTCCGCTTGGTGTGGCGATCACCAGCGCCATGCTGGATGCGGGTTGGTTGCGGCGCGTTCAACGCAATCGCGCACTGCTGCCGACGCAGGATGGATTACGCCGATTTGCAGAGCTCGGCGTGCGACTGGACGATTGACTGCATCGCGTGCGTTAGCATTCGTTCATGCTTTTGCAGCAGCGTGCATGTGAATGCACGCACATTTTCAATCGTGCAAATGTGAAGGCATGACGCAGTTGCTCGATCGCTCTTCACTTGCACGAAGCTTGCGATAACGATGTCAATGCATGCGCATGATCACCACGCCGCGTTATTTATCGAAACATCTTGCGTGAAACGCGCTTCACTTTCATGAAACGTTGACGAGATAAGTGAGCAAGCGCCGCGCTTCACGTTGAGCACGACATCGCCTGTCATGCGCCGGTAAAACTGCTATCGATAACAGTGTGCAAGTTTATACGTCGCTTCGCGCCATTAATTTTTGTGAATAAAGCAGGGCTTTTTGCTCACGTTCGCCGTCATGAGTTTCTGCGAATTGGTTCTATCCTTGCGCCTTGACGCAGGTTTATTCGGCGGATAGTTTCGATCGCATTCGTCATAGGGAGCACGCGACGAATGATTCCACGGCGACGCTATTCAATAGGGGAATACGCGTCGTTCGAGTGTTAGGTCGGCACTGCATGCAATGGGAGCGCAGGGGGAGCAGCAGTATGCCGAGGCTCGAGGAATCGCCGGGCAATCTCTATTGATACAACGGCGTCGCGTCCACGCGCGACTTAACTGTCATGGGGTACGTGCGACCTCATCGGGGTCGTTCGTCCTCAATTCCTGGGGAATTAGATAATGCCAAGCAATCTCCGTATGAAAACCCTCGTTGTAGCCATGGGTCTTGTTGCACTGGGTAGTTCCATCGGTGTCGCCGCGCAACCGGTGGCGAGTGGTGCAGTGGCTGCGGTGGCCAGCTCTGCGCTGGTGTCGTTGCATCCGGCCGTAACCTTGCGCAATGGCGACAAGGTGGTTGGGCCGCTCGCTTTTTCGCAGCCCCTTCATGTCGTGGTGACATTGAAGCTGCGCAACGAGCAGCAACTGGACCAGTACATTGCCAAGCCCGGCTTCAAGCCGCTGACATCCGCTCAGTTCAATGCGTCCTACGCGCCGACGGCGGAGCAGGCGCAATCGGTAGCTGACTTCCTGACCAAGGCTGGATTCACCAACGTCAAGATCGGCGCCAACAACGCGCTGGTGGAAGCGGATGGCCACGCTGATACGGCGCAGGCGGCTTTCAACACCAGCTTCGTGCATGTGAAGACGCATGACGGACGGGATGCGTACGCGAACAGCAGTGCTGTGCAGATTCCAGCCAGCTTGCAGGACGTCGTACACGCCGTGCTCGGTGTACAAAACGTGCACACCTCGCATGTGTTTGCGCGTTATCACGACCCGATCGCCGAGCATGCGTTGGCCACGCACCCTGATGCAACAGGTACCGCAGTAGGACATCAGCCGTCCGATTTCCCGGTGATCTATGGTGCCAGCAGTCTCGGTAACGTTACCTCCGTGCCGGTGGGTTCGGTGTCTTCCGGTACGTTGGCGAACGTGCTGAGCGATCTGAAGTCGGTGGATCCGAGCGTCACAATCAACATCAAGAACGACGATGACACCGCCAGCGGCAGCAATACCGGTGATGGCGAATGGGATCTGGATAGCCAGGACATCATCGCGTTCACTGGCGTTACGCAGTATTACTTCTACAATGCTGCATCGCTGGATGATTCGGATCTGCAGACCGACTACGCGAAAGTCGTATCGGACAACCTGCTCAAGGCGATCGACGTATCGCTGGGTGAGTGCGAAACCGATGCGCAGTCCGACGGTTCCGCTGCATCGAATGACACCACGTTCAAGCAGGCGGTCGCGCAAGGCCAGACTTTCTTCGTCTCCGCTGGCGATTCCGGTGCTGATGAGTGCGGTACTGGTGGCACCACGCCCAGCTGGCCGGCGAGTTCGGAGTACGTCACAGCGGTGGGCGGTACGGAGCTGTACACCACGGGCACCACCACGTGGGCCAGTGAAACCGTGTGGAACAACCTGAACGAGAACGAAGGCGCCACGGGCGGTAGCCCCAGCACCTTCGAGCCGATCCCGAGCTGGCAGCAGGGCGTGGCGGGCATCACCAACCAGACTTATCGCGGCGTGCCTGATATCGCCTTCGATGCCAGCCCTGACAGTGGCGCATTGGTCACGGTGGATGGTGAGTCCGGCCAGCAGATCGGCGGCACCAGCCTCGCTGCACCGTTGGCGGTGGGCTTCTGGGCGCATGTACTGCAAGCCAATGGCACCAGCCTGGGCTTCGCGGCGCCGGTGATCTACAAGGTCGCACAGTCCTCGTCGACCAACTACGCCAATGCCTTCCACGACGTCACATCGGGCAACAACGATGGTGAAACCGCCGGCACCGGCTGGGATTACACCACCGGCTGGGGCAGCGTGGTCGTCGGCCAGTTCAGCAGTCTGGCCGGTGGCAGTTCGTCGGGCGGTGATCCGGTGGCCAACTTCACCGATACGGTGAGCGGCCTCACGGTGAACTTCACCAATACGTCCACCGATACGGGCGGCACCATCACGTCGTACGCGTGGAATTTCGGCGATGGCAGCACGTCGACCTCGGCCAGCCCGAGTCACACGTACACGGCAGCAGGCACTTACACGGTGTCGCTGGAAGTGACCGACAGTACCGGCGCGACCAACACCAAGACCGGGACGGTCACGGTGTCGTCGGGTGCCAGCGGCAGCCCGGTCGCCAGCTTTACCGACAGCGTGAGTGGACTGACGGTCGCCTTCACCAACACGTCCACCGATACGGGCGGCACGATCAGCTCGTATGCCTGGAATTTCGGTGATGGCAGCAGCTCAACCGCGGCCAGCCCGAGCCACACCTATACCTCCGCCGGTACCTACACCGTCACGTTGCAGGTAACCGACAACACCGGTGCCAGCAACAGCACCAGCCAGTCGGTGACGGTTAGCAGCAGTAGCGGTGGTTCGGGTGTGTTCTCCAACAACACGCCGGTAGCCATTACCGGTGACAACTGGGCCGTCAGCAGCATCGCCGTGTCTGGTCAGGCGAGCAAGGCGCCTTCCAATCTGCAGGTGAGTGCCAACATCAGCTACGGCGGCTCGGCGAGCAGGCTGTCGGCTTACATCGTGGCGCCAAACGGTGACTACGCGGAGCTGCCGGTGCAAAACGCCAACGGCAGCAACACCTGGACGGTGAATGCCTCTTCGGTGGGTGCCAACGGCACTTGGTATCTGGAGATCTACAACTCCAGTTCACGTACCACGGGCACCTTGAACAGCTGGGGCCTGGATTTCTAAGTGCGTGACAACGCGCACGGAAGTGCGTTTTCTGTTTGCGACAAGGCCCGGTTAACCGGGCCTTGTCTTGTCAGATCAAGACTTGGGGCTCACGCCATGCGAAATGATCGCAACGGCATGCCGCGCGATGTCGGCAGGACCCAGTTTGGAACGAAGAGGATCACTCTGCCATGCCTTGATAGCGATCAGCGGCATGATGGTCAGACCAAGAATCGACATGAAAAGCAGGGAAGGTTCGAAATCGCGATTCAACTTGCCTTCCGCTTGCCAATGCGCGATGCAATCGACGATGGATTGCTGATACAGCGTGCCATAGCGCTGCTGGATGCGCTGCCGCAATATGCCGTTGTCGCTGAGTACTTCGCGCATCCATAGTGCGGGAAACCATGGATGTTCCGTCGCGGTCTTCATCAACCGCTCTGTCAATTGGGTGATGACCGTGACGGGGTCGCCGGTGTTGATATCGAAGGTCTTGCCGATAGCGATGCGACGCGGCTGGATACGTTCCTCGATCAATACGTCCAGCAACTGATCGCGGGTCTTGAAGTAGTAGTGGAGCATGGCTGCGGTGACGCCTGCCTCGCGGGCGATGGCCGACAAGGAGGTGTCCACGATGCCTTGTCGGGCAAACAGCACCAGTGCCGTATCGAGCAGGCGGTTGCGTTGCTCCAGGCCGTTCACTGAACCGGAAGGACGGCCAGGGCGCCGGCTGGCAGGGGGATCGCCGGCTTGGGATGTGCGCTGGGCCGGCGCGTTTTTGCTACGAGACGCCATCGTGATTCATCACCGATTGACTGAACTGGGCAGTACGCTATATATTAATGAAGTCATTAATTAATTTCAACAAAGTGGCCCTATGAGCGCCGACGCATCGTTGTCTGTCGAAAAATCCCCACCGGCGGCCGAGCAGCAAGAGCCGATATCCGCGCGCGAGCACCCGCCCGTGCGACTGCTGTTTTCTGCCTTGCTGCTGGTGATGCTGCTGGCCGCGCTGGACCAGACCATCGTCTCTACCGCCCTGCCGACCATCGTGGGCGAGCTAGGTGGCCTGGAAAATCTGTCTTGGGTGGTGACGGCCTACTTGCTGACATCGACCATCGTGGTGCCGTTGTACGGCAAGTTCGGTGACTTGTTTGGCCGGAAGATCGTGCTGCAGGCGGCCATCGCGCTGTTTCTGGCCGGATCAGCCTTGTGCGGACTGGCGCAGAACATGACCGAGCTGATCCTGATGCGTGCGCTGCAGGGCCTCGGTGGCGGTGGTTTGCTGGTGGTGACGATGGCAGCGATCGGTGATGTGATTCCACCGGCGGAGCGCGGTCGCTTCCAAGGCATGTTCGGTGCCATCTTCGGCCTGGCGACAGTGATCGGTCCGCTGATCGGCGGTTTCCTGGTGCAGCATCTGAGCTGGCGCTGGATCTTCTACATCAACCTGCCGCTAGGCATTCTGGCGTTGTCGGTGATCAGTGCGGTATTCAAGCCACACGTGGCGCATATCAAGCACGAAATCGACTACATGGGCGCCGCGTTCCTGGCGACCGCGCTGACCTGCATTGTGTTGTTCACGACGCAGGGTGGCGTGACGCTGCCGTGGTCGTCGGCGCAGTTGTGGTTCACGCTGGTATTCGGTCTGGTGGCGCTGGTCGGCTTTGTGTACGAGGAGAGGCATGCCTCCGAGCCGATCATTCCGCTGGTGTTGTTCAAGGAGCGTACGTTCCTGCTTTGCTCGCTGATTGGTTTCATTATCGGCACCTCGCTGTTCGGTGCGATGACCTTTCTCCCGTTGTATCTGCAGGTGGTGAAAAACTCCACGCCGTCGCAAGCAGGTATGCAGCTGCTGCCGATGATGGTCGGTCTTACGATCAGCTCGATCATCAGCGGACGCACGATCAGTCGCATCGGCCGTTATCGCGTGTTTCCCATCATGGGCACGCTGGTGGCCTCCATCGCGATGGCGCTACTGGGCACACTCAACAACGAGACACCGGTGGAATATCTGTACGTGTATATCGGCCTGCTCGGTGTGGGACTGGGCATGGTGATGCAAGTGCTGGTGCTGGCGGTGCAGAACAGCGTGCACTTCAAATATATGGGCGTGGCTACATCCGGAACCACTTTGTTCCGTTCCATCGGCGGTTCCATTGGCGTGGCAACGTTCGGCGCGATGTTTACCAATGGACTGCATTCGCGGCTATCGGCAACCCTTCCCAAGGATGCCGTGTTGCCGCACTCGATGGGTCCCGATGGGGTGCATCACCTGCCTGACGCGATACGCTCGATCTATTTGCAGGCGTTTGGTGGTTCGTTGCACATGGTGTACACCACGGCGGCCTGCGTGATCGTGCTGGCTTTCTTGCTCGCCTGGTTGCTCAGGGATGTTCCGTTGCGCAAGAAACACTGATCTCAGGGTGGGGTTTCGGTTGGGTTGGCGCGGTATGGCTCAAACTCACAGATGTTGGGGCTACACCTCCCCGGCCTGCCTCCCCAACTAAGTAGACTCGGTCACCACTGCGTGCGGTGAGGCAGCAACCCCTTCAACTCCGCCTCGGTAAGGTTGCGCCATTGACCGATCTTCAGATGGCCTAGCTTGACGTTGATGATGCGCACGCGACGCAACTGGGTGACGCGATAGCCGAATTCCGCCGCCATCAGGCGAATTTGCCGGTTCAGGCCCTGGGTCAGCACGATGGCGAAGCCAAACTTCGCGATCTTGCGGGTACGGCAGGGCTTGGTCATCTGTCCATGGATGCGCACGCCACGTGCCATGCCGGCAAGGAATTCGTCGGTCACCGGTTTGTTTACGGCGACCAGGTATTCCTTTTCGTGGTGGTTTTCCGCACGCAGGATCTCATTGACGATATCGCCGTTGCTGGTGAGCAGGATCAGTCCTTCGGAGTCCTTGTCCAGGCGTCCGATCGGAAAAATGCGTTCGTGATGATCGACAAAATCGACGATATTGCCGCTTACGCTCTGATCGGTGGTGCAGGTGATGCCCACCGGCTTGTTCAACGCAATATAGACCGCGCGCTTGGCCGTCGGTGTACTGGCGAGGAGGCGCGGCTTGACGATCTCGCCATCGACGCGCACCTCGTCGCCCTCCAGCGCTTTGGCGCCGGTGGTGACGATTTCGCCGTTGATGGTGACGCGGCCTGCCAGTAGCCACTCATCGGCTTCGCGGCGCGAGCACAGTCCTGCCTCGCTGATGTATTTGTTGACGCGCATGAACCGGCGAATTTACGAACGCAAGCCGACGCCACGGCGCAGCAGGTTGAGCGCCAGCCACGACAAGCCGATCACAAAGATCATCATCACGCCAAACGCCACGCCAATTTGCACATCGCTGATGCCCAGCACGCCGAAACGGAAGGCATTGACCATGTACAGGATCGGGTTGATGCGCGAGATGGCCTGCCACGGTTCGCTGAGCATGTTGACCGAGTAGAACACGCCGCCGAGATAGGTGAGCGGTGTCAGTACGAAGGTCGGTACGAGCGCGATATCGTCAAACTTCTTGGCGTACACCGCATTGACGAACCCGGCCAGCGAGAAAATCGTCGCGCCGAAAAGCACTGACAAAATCGTGACCAGCGGGTGTGCCACATGCAGGTTGGTGAAGAACAATGCGATCAGCAGCACCAGCAGCCCCACCACCAGACCACGCGCCACGGCGCCCGTGACGTAACCAAGCAGAATGACCCAGTTCGACATCGGTGATACCAGCATTTCCTCCACCGAGCGCTGGAATTTCGCGCCGAAGAACGAGCTGGAAATATTGCCGTAGCTGTTGGTGATGATGCTCATCATCACCAGGCCCGGCACGATGTATTGCATGTAGGTGAATTCACCCTGGATGTTGCCGATGCGGCTGCCGATCAGCTTGCCAAAGATCACGAAGTACAGCGTCATCGTGATCGCGGGCGGAATCAGTGTCTGCGTCCAGATGCGCATGATGCGCACGATCTCACGGCGCACGATGGTGCGCAGGGCGATCAAATTGCCGGCGAAGTTACTCATGCCACTTTCTCCTTGCCGGACGCTTGCTTGTCCTGATCCTGCTGTCCCTGCTCTTGTCGACCATGTTCGACCAGTCGCACGAAGAGTTCTTCCAGTCGGTTGGTTTTGTTGCGCATCGAGGTGACGACGATGCCGTTCGTGGAGAACGCCTCGAACAGCGCATTCATCGCTTGGGTGCGTGGCATTTCCGCTTCCAGCGTGTGATCGTCGACACGCCGGAAGGTGATGCCCGGCAGCGACGGCAGATGCTCCGGCAGGTTGTCGACATCGAACACGAAGGTTTCCACGTCCAGCTTCGACAGCAACTGCTTCATCGAGGTGTTCTCCACGATGGTGCCGTGGTCGATGATGGCGATGTTGCGGCACAGCTGCTCGGCTTCTTCCAGGTAATGCGTGGTGAGAATCACCGTGGTGCCTGCCGCATTGATGCCGCTGATGAATTGCCACATGGAGCGGCGGATCTCGATATCCACGCCCGCGGTGGGCTCATCGAGAATCAGCAGGCGCGGCTCGTTCATCATCGCGCGCGCGATCATCAGGCGGCGCTTCATGCCGCCTGACAGCATGCGCGCCTGATCCTGGGCTTTATCCCAGAGACGCAGTTCCTTCAGGTATTTCTCCGCGCGCTCGGCGGCGATCCGTCGGGGGATGCCGTAGAAGCCGGCTTCGTTCACGCAGATGTCGAATGGCTTCTCGAACTGGTTGAAGTTGAGTTCCTGGGGCACCAGTCCGATCAGCTTCATCGCCTCGTTGCGGCGTTTGTTGACCGATACGCCAAAGATCTGCGCATCGCCGCCGGTGGAATTCACCAGCGAGGAGAGAATGCCGATCAGGGTGGATTTGCCGGCGCCGTTGGGTCCGAGAAGGGCGAAAAAGTCGCCCGGTTGCACCGTGAGGCTGATGCCTTTGAGGGCCTGGACGCCGTTACCGTAGGTTTTACGCAGATTGTCGACGACAAGTGCGGGGGTGGAAGACATGGGCTGCACCATTTTGTTCAGCCTCTTATTATAGCGGGCCTTGTCCCGGCGGCCGGTCTTGCTGGGCGCACGCATCGTTGGCGGTGGGAAACAACCCGTCAGCGGGGCAGTCACATTCACCGCCGCTTGGGCACGTCAAGTGTCTGATCTGGCACTTAAAAGTTCATTGGAAACCTGCATGGCCGAACACTTCACCCTGCGCCTCGCCGACAGCCGCATGCTGGCACCCACCGTACGGCACCTGGCTTTCGAGCGAGTCGACGGACAACCGCTGGCTTTCATTCCCGGCCAATTCCTGCAGATCCATTTTCAGTATGACGACGGCACGGCCACCAAGCGCAGCTACTCCGTAGCCACGGTGGGGGACGGCAGTTCGCCGGTGCCACGTATCGAGATTGCAGTGAGCTATGTGGATGGTGGTGCGGCCACCAAGCTGCTGAGCGAGCTGGAAGTGGGCGGCACGATCGAAGCGAGCGGCCCCTACGGGCGTTTCTGCTTGCAGGATGGCGACACGCATCCGCGTTACCTGCTGCTGGCCACGGGCACTGGCGTCACGCCGTATCGCGCGATGCTGCCGCAGTTCGAAAAGCTGCTGGCCAAGGGTGATCGCGAAGTCGTGCTGCTGTATGGCGCGCGCAACGAAATCGAACTGCTTTATGGCGAGGAGTTCGAAGCCTTCGCCAAGGCCAATCCCGGTTTCACCTTCCATGGCTGCCTGAGTCGACAGCCGCGTGCAACGCCGCGCCCCAGTGATCGCTCGGGACATGTGCAAAGCGTGCTGGCGGAACTCGCGCCGTCGGCGGCGCGGGATATCGCCTATCTGTGCGGCAATCCCAACATGGTCGATGCCGCCTTCAACACGCTGAAGGAATTCGGCCTGCCGATCCCGCAGATCCGGCGCGAGAAATACATTTCTTCGCGTTGATGCCGATATGGCGGTGCGGCGCCGCATCTTTCACGTATTCGGTTGTTTGCAAGCTGCGGGCGCATGAGCGTTCGCAGCGACTTCTCGGTCAAGATTTGCCGCATGACGGATAGAAGCATTGCGAATAAAGGCTAAAGCACGCCGGAATGTTGCCGATAAATCACTGCCCAGGGCGGGATGCCTTGCACAAGCGTCACGATCACGGCGCTTGAGGGGATCGATATGCTTTTTGCATAAGCGTCCGACTGCCCGCGGACGGGTGCGGTCTGCCTATCGATCAACGCGTGTCGCGCCAGAGAACCAACATGTGTGGCGCTGTCCTGATAAGCCATCTAACTTGTTGTTTCACTGGGAATTCACGTAAAGGTAACGACGACCGCACACTGACGCACGCGCAGGCTTTTTGACGGCTGCATCGCACGAACTATGTGATGTAGTTCTCATTTCAATGAAAAGGTTCGGCAGACGCTCTCAAGCCCCGGGGATGCGCCGCCGATGTGCCTTCATAGGTGCTCGCATGGTGCGCGGGCTCCGGTGGAGGGCAGCGCTATGCGTAGTAGGCAGTGGCTAGTTTGGACTGGATGTTTCTTGGCATCGACCCTGGGTATGTCCGCGGCGATGGCCGGTGGTGGCGGAACCGTTGACAGCGGAACGATCCGGTTTGCCGGTGCCGTTGTGGAGCCGACTTGCAGTGTTGCTTCCATGCAAGGCGTTCTGAATTTGGCTGCCAGCACGGGCCAAATACATTCCTCGCTTCAGCAAAACTGTTCCGATCCAGCAGCAACGACGGACGCGACGGCGAGTGCGTCCCGCCCCTTCCAGGTAAATGTTGTCCATCTATCTGGTGCGGAGTCCGATCAGGTGCTCCGGTATTTCGCAGGCTATGTTCGCGCCGCCCAGGCGTCGGCCGATCCTGTGTTGGTGACGCAGACCTACGAATGACATAGCTGATTAATCGGCAACTTGCGCGGAAAACTTGAGCCTTTCAAGTGAACGTCTGCCATGGTTGCAGCGTGTGCTTCGCATTTGGCAAACGCCCAAGATTATCGTTGTTCGTTTTTTGTGGGGCGCGGAAAGCATTTGCTGGTGTTGCCGTTTTCCGGCTTGATGCCCGGAGGGCACACCCATTTGCTGTTGCTTCCATTGGTTGAGGCGGCGTTGCCACCGTTGGTTTGGGCTGGTGTAGCAGTGGTGCTTCCTGCCTGAGTGGTGGTTGCGTTGGAGAGTGCTTTGCTGGTTGTTGAGGCGGTCTTCGAGGGTGGCGTTGCCTGAGCCGCGCTGGCCAGCACTATGGCTAGTGTAAAAGCGATACTTTTTTTCATGATGTGGTGCTCCTGGCCGGTGTATTGGTCCCGTGCTTTTTACGTTGTAGGCAGATTTGGGCGTCCGCTTCCCTGATCACTCCCGTGCTTCCATTTTCCAGGTTCACTGATATGTCAGCGTAAAGGTGGCGGATGCCGCCAATGTGCCGGGTGTGATCGTTGCTGCTGTCTGGTAGTAGCGCGCGGAGTAAGGAATAGTCATTTGACCGACGGGTGTCGTGCCTTCAGCTTCCGCCGTACCAAACGTTATCGGGGTGTTGGCTTGGTCGAGCACCTGTATGCCAATGCCACTGGTGCTGCCGCTGGTTGGCAACAGGACGCCCTGGATGCCGGAAGCGCTGCCGTTGTAGTTCATCGTGACTGACACGCTCATGCCTGCTGCGCCGGTGCAAGTCAATCCGATGGCAAACGGGGTGGTACCCGCCGTGGCGCCCACGCTGCCCAGAGCGGTGGTACTGATGGTCGGCAGCGTCACGTTGATCGGATTGGTGTTGACCGAGCAACTCGAGGTGACGAACGTGACTGGATTGCCCAGGACAAAGGCTTCGATTTGCGGATTGCCGCTACCCTGCCATTGCCAATAACCGAGTGTGCCCGCTGCGAGTGTGCTGCCGTTGGTAATAGTCCCGGTGGCAACGATTTCCATGATCGTCGGAAGGCTGAACGTGACGGTTGATCCACCGTTGTACGACGTGGACATGGTGGCGTATTGGTACATCGGCGCGCCGCCGTGGATGAGCGCATAGGAGACTCCCACCACGCCCGTCGGGAAGTATTGAACGCCTGCGCCTGGTGCCTTCCCTACATTGTTAGTGATGCCATTGTTGATCGTGTTGTAGCAGTCGTAGATGACACTGGGGTTCGGATTTATCGAACCCGACGTCCAGAGCACGGTGTTGGTCGCGACGTTGGCGGGTACCGCGATGGTGGAAGGCGGATTGAAGGTGACCGTTCCCTGTGCGCCTGGCGACTGAAAGTCCTCAATGCATTGCGCAAACACGTTGCCGGTGGGCGCGAAGCCCAATGCCAGCAACAAAAGCAACAGCCCACAGCGACCCCATCCCCTGCCGGGGCGGATCATGCGGTGGAAGAAATCGATAGCGTGCCTCATGACAGCCTCCGGGATGCGGCGGAAGCATCGACATTCATGGGCATCATGCGGGCAAGTGATATCGGGTGCATGAATCTGTGCTCCTGGGGCTTCATTTTCCCTGCATGCTTGTCATGGCCATGTCTGGCGACGCTTGCGAGCAAGTCACACTGATTTCGTCGGCACTGGCGTGTTTGCCACGGGGCAATACCGGTGCCTGGTAGGGGAACGAGCAAGCGTGGGCAGCGCCGCTGTCGTCCTGCCAGCGTGCCGTCAGCCGGCCAGCCGATTCGACGCCGCGCAGCAGGATCTGTCCAGACTGGCCGACCACACCCAGCGACGCGCCTTTATCGTCGAACACTTCGGCGCCGAAGGGCAGGGTTTGGCCGTTTTCGAGGCGCGCACGAACGATCAGCACGCGGCCATTCTTGGTCTTGAACTTCAGCATCACCACGGCGCCAGCATAGGGTGCGACCTGCGCACTGGTGGCATCGAGCTGCACGTCGAGCGGCAAACCCTTGGGATCAATTTGTATGGTATTGAGCTGGTAAGGCAGCAGGTATGGCACCACGGCATAGCCGAAGCTATCGATGCGTGCACCGGCTGAATTGTTCAGGCGAGCCCCTGCGGCACCCGGAACATAGATGATGCCCACCGTGTCGCCGATCGGCTGGCCGAAGGTGACGCCACCCGGATGCGCGATCACCGAACCGCTCGCACCTACCGATGCCTGTGAGTAGCCGCTGCCATCGCCATAGCTGGCGCTGACCACGGCATAGGGGCTGCGATAACCCACATTGACGCTGCCGGCATTGCCGCCGCCATCGCCGTTGTGCGTAGCTGTTGCGCCGTAGTTGAACTGATTGTCTGCGCCCAGCGTGCCGTTCACCATGGCCTGATCCTGCGCGCCGGTGCTCTGGTCGTGACCGACGTTCAGGGTGAAGACCGGCGAGTGTTCACTGTGGCCCAGCGGCAAGGTGAAGCTCACCAGGTACTCGTTGTCGTAACGGCCCAGCGGGTCGACGGTACGTGTTGCGGAGATGCTGTAGCCGAGCTGGTGGATATGACCGTTGTAGCCCACCTGGAACTGCGTATCGTTGCCGTGCTGGTTCCAATAGTCGCTGGCCGACACGTTGGCATAGATCGATCCGCCGTTGTGCCCCAGCGGCTGGCTTAGCGAGAGCGTGAACGTATTGCGCTGACGCTGCACGCCGGTGGCAGAGATCGGGTTGGTCGTGAATGAGCCACCCGCGAGCAGCGCCTGCTGTGCCGGCGACAGCGCACTGACCTCTGTGATGCCATCGATCGTCGGTATGCTCGTTTGCGGCACGATGGTGAACGCGTTGACACCTTCGCGTGCGTATTCACGTGCTTCGGCGGCTTGGGTGACGCTCAAAAAGCCGCCAGTGGAATAACTATAAGCCGCCACCGAGAAGGTCGTCTGGGTCGACGGGATGATCTTGCTGTAGGTCACGCGCAGACTTTGTCCGGACTGCGCCGCATAGCCAGGAATATGAGTGTTGGCCTGCGTGACATCCAGTGCGAATGCGCCGAAGTGCGTATTGACCGCGGCGCCCACCAGTGCGGCGCCATAGCCTTGCGAGCCGACGATGCCGGCATATCCGGTCAGCAGATTGCTGAAGCCGTGCTGGACGGTCGCCTGAAGCACGGCCGGCTTGTCGTGAATCGACGCATCACGCAGTTCGCCGACGGCGATATCAAAGCGAGTGATGTTGGGACGCAGTAACTGAGCCACGGAGGCGTAGGGTACGGTGAAGTTGCTTACGCGGCCGTCCGCTTCAGTCACCGTGACCAGCAAGTTGCCACCGTAGCCGATCGGATACAGGTCGTTGATCGAGAACGGTCCCGGCGACACGGTGGTTTCGTAGATGACCATGCCATTCTGCCGTACGGTGACCTTGGCATTGGTCTGCGCCACGCCGTGCACGACGGGTGCATAGCCTTGCAGGGATTGCGGACGCATGCGGTCATCGGTGCCGAGCTGTACGCCGCGGATACCGTAACTGTCGAAGACGGCGCCATCGGTGTAGCTGTCGCCGATCGTCAACATGGCCTGCAGCGAGGACAGGTCACGCTGCACATAGGCTTGAATGTTCTGCCATTGACGGCGCGAAGGCGTCGTGGGGGTGGCAGATTCCCAATTGACAGCGGCATCTTCGCGGAAATACCAAGGGCCAAGATTGAGGCCGCTGTTCAATCCCAGGTATGAAGTGGTCTGGCTCTGACCTTGGGAATCGAGGTGGTAGCTGTTGAAGTTGTAGTTCAGCAGCGCTGCCGGCACGCCGGCATCCCAGTATTGCGGGCTGACATAGCCACGCGGCATTTGACCCAGATAAGCCTGCGGCACGCTGGCGTCGAGCCGCAGCTGCGACATATCGAATGTCATGGTGGCGCTGGGAATCAGGTCGCCGATGCTTACGCAGCCCTTGGGGTCGGCCAGGCGAGCCTTGATGTCATCGGACAGTTTGGCCGGTTTCACCCGCAGCTGATCGAGCAGCTTTTGGTCTACGCACGGGATGGCGCTCGCATTGGCCGTCGTTGCGGCAAAACGCACGTCGCTGCGGCCAATCCAGACATTGTTGAGATAGATGTCAGTGTTGTAGCTGCCCGGCAGCACCGGATTGCCATGCTCGAAGCGCGACAGATCCGTGGTGTTCTGCCCGGAGCCGGACAACATGCTGCGATCGAAGTCGGCATAGCCGTTGCTGGCACTGGCGTCCGCACCGCTGGCAGCTACGGGAGATGCGTCGGCAGATGCGCTGGCGAAGGCGTTTGTCCAGCTGCCCAGTGCAGCGGCAATACCCACGCACAGTAAAATCTGGCGGCACACACCATGTCGGGCCGCTGAAGCCTTCTTATGGAATGTGCGCTGACGTGTCATGGTGCGACGTTGCCCTTGAAGGAAACAGTCGCGCCAAAATCATTGATAACGTTGAAGGCAACAGCGGTGCCCGCTGCAGGAGCCTCGGTCAATCCCTTGATCTTCAGGCGCAGGTTGCCGAGCGGATCGACCATGCCGTTGTCCGCGGTATACGACTTGCCATTCACCGTCAGCGACAGCTGGACGATGGTGACGTGGTACGGCGTGGGGTTACGCACTTCCAGTGCGTAGCCTTGCCCGTCTGCGACGGCCTTCCAGGTCATCTGTTCGGCGGCCTTATTGGCATCGCCAGCAAGATTGGCCGGACGGTAGAAAAATTTGAGCCGCGAGCGAATGGCCAGCTGCAGGGTGTTCTTGCCTGCATATTGCGGGCCGCTGGGCTTGGGCGGGATTTCCAGCACGTTGAGCCAGAACAGCGACTCGCGGTCACTGGGCAGCGGTGCCGGGGTGGAAATGATGCGCAGGTTCTGATCCTTGTGTGCCTCGATACGGAACAGCGGCGGCGTGATCAGGAAGGGCGCTTTGGCGTTATTCGGGGTGGAGTTGGGATCGCCATCATCGATCCATGCCTCGACCAGCGCAGGCTGCGCGTTGTCATTGGTCAGCCGAACAGTGACCTCGCCATCCTGCGCGGAAAACACCACGCGCGTGCCGGCAATCAGCACGTTGGCGTTGGCTGCAGTGGCGGTCAGGCAAAGCGCTATCAAGGCTGCGCGAGCTGCGCAGAGCAGGCTTTTCATGGAAATACCCTGTCGGAAGTCAATGCGTCGCGGCTTGCGGAAAAACGTGCTGCGGCCATGACGCATGACCGCAGCACCGTGGTGCCACACTTAGTTATAGGTCAGCGTGAAGCCAACGGACGAGCTCACGAGACCGGCGGTGGTGGCCGTCGAGGTGGTGATGTACTCGGCTGTCAACGTGACGTTACCTGCGCCGCTCGTAAGAGCGATCGTCGGGGCGTTGGCGTTGGTGTTGGTGTTGATGACGCTGGCGCCGTTCAGCAGCTCGATTTCGACGTTCGAGTTGTTGGTCGAGAGCGAGTTCTTCAGGTTGCCCGTGGTGGTGTCAATGTTGGTGCCATTGAACGCCGTGGACGCGCTCACCAGGTTGTTGTCGCAAGCGGTCAGGGCAATGTTGAAATTGGTTGCGCTGGAGGCCAGTGCAACGCCCGACGAGGTGGCGAAGGCCGACGTGGCAACCGTCGGCAGCGTGACCGTGGCGCCGTTGTTGACGGTGATCACGCAGGTGTCCTTGTACACCTTGCCGGAGAAGTTGATGGTGCCGGTGGAGGCTGCAAGGGCAGCCTGCGGCGCGACGGCCGCAACGCCAAAGGCGGTCAGCAGCGCAGCGGTGAGAAGAGTCTTTTTCATAAGGGTTTCCTTGAGTTACGTGTGTAGGTCAGGTGCAACATTCAGGTGCGACATCTAGGTAAATCGCTGGTGGGCCGGGCGTTTCCCCGCCCCCTCACGGGCAGGCCCACGCCTTGCATGGACTGCTGAGCAACAATCGGGCCAAAGAGTGATCCCCATCACATTTTCCCCTGAACTGGCCAAATTTCCTACATTGCGCTCACTTAACCTTAAGAAATGCCTGATTGCCTATCAGAAGATTCCGTGATTTGGATCACAAAAGGGGACGGTGTGCCGGTCCAAATGTGACGCGATAGGTCGCTGGACTACCCTTGGAATGCCATTTCAGTGGGTTAGTCTTGGCATCTTGTAAAGGACGCTTGACATGGGTGCGCTACGGGCCTAACCTGCTTGTCAAGCAAGCTTTACATGCTCGTCAGGACTAAGCGGTGCTGGGGATGTGCACGGTCATAGCGGGGGTGCTCATGCCGGGTGGCAGCGAGGATGGCTGGCGAGCTAGGTCAGGCCGCACACAGGGGAGGAGTCATGAGGCGCTTTTCGCAGAAGCAATATGAGCAGCGGGTACTGGTGGTGATGGCGATCTATGCGATGGCCGTACTGTTCGCATGGCCGCTGTTGCGTACGGCAACGCAGCTGCCCTGGAAGATCCTGCTGGCGCTCGCGCCGGTGCTGCCGTTGATCTACCTGATCAGCTTGCTTGCGCGGCGCATTCGCACCAGCGACGAGCTGGAACAGCGCACTCACTTGATCGCTCTGGGTACGGCAGCCGCCGTTACCAGCACGCTGGGCATGATCGGGGGCTTTCTGAGTATTGCCGGCGTGCTGAAGTTGGACGGCACGATCCTGATCTGGGTATTCCCGGTCATCATGCTGAGTTACAGCGCGGTGCGCTGGTACGTTTTGCGCCGATACGGGGTCAGCAGCTGGTGCGACGAAGACGCGGGCAGCTGGTTCTACCTGCGCTTCGCACTGGTGGGCGTGATCATTCTCGTCATCGCAGCGCTGTCCCACGGCGAGCTGGATGATTACCGCCTCGGCTTCGTCTATGGCACGGGAGGCGGATGCATGGGAGCAGGGCTTGTGCTTGCCCTGTCGCGTTGGTACCGGCGTCGCTATCGGAGTGAATGAGCGCATGAAGCCGTATGCATGTGTGTCCGGAATGCACCCGAAACCATGAACAATGTTGTGCGTGAACTACGTAGTGAGCGTGGCTGGTCGCAAGCCGATCTTGCGCAAAAGCTGGACGTTTCGCGACAAACCATCAATGCCATCGAGACCGGGAAGTACGATCCGAGTCTGCCGCTGGCTTTCAAGATCGCGCGCCTGTTCGGCATGACGATCGAAATGATCTTCGTACCGGGAGAAGAATAGGCATGCAGGCCAGAACCGTATTACGCGTAGTGGTGGCGCTGGCCGCCGTGGGCGCTTTGGCGTACCAATACGGTCGGATCAAGGCGCGCGATCCTGCGGAAGGAAGCGCGCCGGTGACTACCGAAACGTCATCCCCGGCGGGGCGCACATGGCAGCGTGGCTCGCTCGTCTTCAAGCCGTGTGAACTGGGTCGCCCTGGCAGCGGCGCTACCGCCCAAGCGTGGTGCACGACATTCGAGGTGCCGGAAAACCGCGATGATCCGCACAGCCGCCGCATTGGGCTGAAGCTGGCCATAGCGCGCAGCGACGCTCAGATACCCAACGCGGACATGGTGGTATTGCTGGCGGGCGGCCCGGGCGAGGCGGCAACTGAGTCGTGGGTAGCCGCCGCTCCGGCGTTTGATGAGGTACGCAAGCACCACGACGTGGTGCTGCTCGATCAGCGCGGTACGGGTGACTCCAATCCGCTCAGCTGCAAGGAGGCCGACGCCGATGACGACGACGCTTCCTATACGCTGGACCTCAACAAGGTACGCAAAGAAGTTGCTGCTTGCCTGGCGGAAGTCAGCCTGAAGGCCGATCCGCGCTACTACACCACCACGATCGCTGCGCAGGATCTGGAAGATGTGCGCAAGGCACTCGGTTCGCCTGCTTTCGATTTGGTCGGCGTGTCATACGGCACGCGCATGGCGCAGCAATATGTTCGGCATTATCCGGACAGCGTGCGCAGCATGGTGCTGGACTCACCTGTTCCCAATCAGGTGATTCTGGGCGAGGACATGGCCAGCAATCTGGATGATGCACTCAGGAAAGATTTTGCCGCATGCCTAGCCGTGCCCGCGTGCAAGCAGCATTTTGGCGACTCCATGCAGACGCTTTATCAGCTGCGCGACGCGCTCCGCGCTAATCCGCATACAGTGAGTTTTCGCGATCCGCAAACCTACAAGATGGTCGAACGTCCGTTGACCGAGTTTTCGCTGGCCAGCGTCGTGCGCATGTTTGCGTATCAGTCGGAAACGGCGGCGCTGCTTCCGCTGTCGATCGATGCTGCCGCACACGGTGATGTCGGACCATTGCTGGGTCAATCCAATCTGCTCAGCAGTGACCTGGGTGGCGACATGAACAGTGGCATGTCCATGAGCGTGATATGCAGCGAAGACGGCGATCTGCTGCAGCCGCGGCCACAGGATCAGAACGCCATTCTCGGCAATCACCTTGTCGATTCGATCAAGGCGCAGTGCGATGTCTGGCCGCACGGCACACGGCCGGCGGATTTCCATTCGCCGCTGAAAAGCGACAAGCCGACCCTGATTCTGTCCGGCCAGCTCGACCCGGTGACGCCGCCCCGTTACGGCGAAGCGATCCTCGCTGGTTTGAGCGACGGGCGTCAGCTGATCTTCAAGGGGCAGGGGCATTCGCTATTCAGTCGTGGCTGCATGCCGCAATTGCTCGGCCAGTTCATCGACAAACTTGATCCCAAGCAGCTGGATGCGAGCTGCCTGGACAAACTGGGTCCGACGCCTGCCTTCATCGACTTCAACGGAGCTTCGCCATGATCGAAGTCAAGGATCTGCACAAGCATTTTGGCGAAGTGAAGGCTGTCGATGGCGTCAGCTTCAAGGCGCGGGACGGCGAGATTACCGGCTTGCTCGGACCCAACGGCGCAGGCAAGACCACCACCTTGCGCATGTTGTACACGCTGATGAATCCCGACCGGGGACAGGTGCTGGTCGATGGTATCGATGCCGCGCGCGACGCGCTGGCCGTGCGCCGTCAGCTTGGCGTGCTGCCGGATGCGCGTGGCCTTTACAAGCGGTTGACGGCGCGAGAGAACATCGATTACTTCGCTCGCTTGCATGGCATGGATGACACGCTTATCCGCGCACGCCGTGATGCATTGATCCAGGCGCTTGAAATGATAGATATTGCGGACCGCCGCACCGAGGGCTTTTCGCAAGGCCAGCGCGTGAAAACAGCGATTGCGCGCGCACTCGTCCACGATCCCAAGAACGTGATTCTGGACGAACCCACCAACGGCCTTGACGTCATGGCGACGCGAAGCCTGCGCCAGTTCATGCGTCGCCTGAAAGACGAAGGGCGCTGCGTGCTCTTCTCCAGCCACATCATGCAGGAAGTGGCGATGCTGTGCGATCGCATTGTGGTGATAGCGCATGGCCGTGTGGTCGCCGATGAAACGCCGGATGCCTTGCGAGAGCTAACCGGCCAAACCAATTTGGAAGATGCGTTCGTGAAGATCATCGGCAGCGAAGAAGGATTGGCGGCATGAAAACCACGCTGACTGTCTTCGTCAAGGAAGTGAAGGAAAATCTGCGTGATCGGCGCACGGTGTTAAGTGCGCTGGTGTTCGGTCCGTTGATCGGTCCGCTCATCTTCGTGATGATCATGAATACCGTGCTCACGCGTGAGTTGAACAAGGCTGATCAGCCGATCAAGGTGCCGGTGATCGGTGCTCAATACGCACCGAACATGATCGATGCGCTCAAGCAGCAAGGCTTGCAGCCACAGCCGCCCGTGGCCCATCCCGAAGAGGCAGTGCGCGACCAGGATGCCGACGTGGTGCTGCGCGTTCCTGAAGATTTCGGCAAAGCCTGGCAGAAAGGCGAAGTCGCGCAGGTGGAGCTGATCTACGACTCATCGCAGCGTGATGCCGGCAGTTCGGTCGAGCGCGTCAAGAACATGCTCGAAACCTACGTCCGTCGCCAGGGAGCCATGCGGCTGGTCGCGCGCGGGCTGTCGCCGACCATGATGGCGCCGGTGTCGCTCAACGAGCGCGATCAATCCACGCCGCAATCGCGCGCCGGGCAGATGTTTGCCATCGTGCCGTATTTCTTCGTGCTGACCGTCTTCATGGGCGGTATGTATCTGGCGATCGATCTCACCGCTGGCGAGCGCGAGCGACAGTCGCTGGAGCCGTTGTTTGCCAACCCTGTGCCGCGCTGGAAAGTGCTGCTGGGCAAGCTGGCGGCGATCTGTGTGTTCTCGCTGACCAGCTTGTTGATCGGCGTGACGGGCTTCGGCGTGGCCGGCAAGCTCATTCCGGCGGAGAAGCTGGGCATGTTGCTCAACCTCGGGCCGTCGTTTGCTGGCCAGGTGCTGCTGATCATGTTTCCGCTGGTGATCCTGCTGGCGTCTTTGCAGACTCTGGTGGCCGCTTTCGCCAAAAGCTACCGCGAAGCGCAGTCGCATCTTTCGATGCTGATGCTGGTGCCGGCGTTGCCGTCGATCCTGTTGAGCGTGATGCCGGTCAAGGTGGCGCAATGGATGTATGCCGTGCCGTTGCTTGGTCAGCAGGTAGGGATTACTCAGTTGCTGCGCGGTGGCGAACTGACGGCGCAGGAGATCGCCAGCTGCATGCTTTGCGGTCTGCTCGCGGCGATGCTGGTGACCCTGCTGACGGCGCGTGTGTATGGCTCAGAGCGGCTGGCCATTTCGACTTGATGGGATTTTGGCGAGGCGCGAAATTCTTTTAAGAGTTTTGCCGATGACTTCGCATCTTCAAAAGACCTCATTTCGCCTCGTCGTCGTTCCGGCGAAGGCCGGAATCCATCGCACGTATGAAACATGGATTCCGGCCTTCGCCGGAACGACGACGAGGCAAGTTTTGATCTTGTGGATGGGGAGACGATGTTGGCCTCAGCATCATTTCAGTCAGTCGTCACCAAGCAGCCACTCAGCCACTGCACGCGGATGTTCCAATTGCAGATGATGGCCACCATCTATATGTGTGACAGTGACGTTTGGAAGCAAGCTGGCGCGGCGCTGCATCATCGCGGATGGCAGATATGGCGTCATTGGATTCGATAGCAGCAGTGCTGTAGGCGTTTGAATGCCAGCAATTAGCGCTTCGATTTGACTTTCAGCAAGACGCACGGCGCTGGGTCGGGTAAGGCGGGGATCGCTGCGCCAACGATAACCACCTTCGACTTTAGCCAGACCGCGCTCGACGATCGGTCGCGCCAGATCGGCGCGCAGACCACTGGCGAGCGTGCGTGCGCTGATGGCTTGATCGATATCGCTGAACACGCGCAGCGACTTGCCGCTGGCGGCGGGCGCGGCAAAGGCGTCGCGGAAACGTTGCAGGGTATGTGAGCCATCATCGCCCAGCGGGCCAAGGCCTTCGATCAAATACAGTTGCTCGATCGATTGCGGTTTTGCCGCTGCGACCAGCGAAGCGATGCCTGCGCCAAGCGAATGTCCAAGCAGGGTGTAGCGTTCCAATTGCAATGCTTCGGCAGCGGCCAACACCGCGCTGACGTAGTCAACGTAGTGATAGTTGATACCGGCAGGCAGATGGCTGGAATGCCCGTGGCCGGGCAATTCGAGCGCGATGACGCGCCAACGCCCGGCCAGTAGTGGCGCGAGGAAGGCGTAGCTGCCGGCATTATCCAGCCAGCCGTGCAAGGCCAGCAGTGGCGGAGCATCCGGCTTTCCCCAGATCTGCGCGGTCAGCGTGAGGTGATGGGAGAGAGTGATGCGTTGTTCGATCCAGGCACTCACGCGAATGTTTCCTTCAGCGATCCGTTACGCCAACCTATGAAAACTCCGGCCATCCTTGCGCGTGGCGCAAGATGAGTGCGGTAAGGCTGGCGACTTGCTCCGAGCTATCGTTGAGTGCCGGAATGTAGCGCAGGGTTTCGCCGCCCGCGGCGGTGAAGAAATCGCGATTCTGCATGGCGATTTCCTCCAGCGTTTCCAGACAATCCACCGAAAAGCCTGGGCAGGCGACATCGAGGCGCTTCACACCTTCTGCGGCAAGGCGCTGCACGGTGGCATCGGTGTAGGGTTGCAACCAGGGTTCGCGTCCGACCCGTGACTGAAAGCTCACCACCAGCTCCGTGTCGTGCAAGCCGAGCCGCGCACCGAGTTCGCGCGCGGTGGTTTGGCATTGATGGAAATAAGGATCGCCGGCGTCCACGTAACGCTGCGGGATGCCGTGGAAAGACAGCAGCAGTTTTTCGCCTCGGCCATGTTCGGCCCACCAACGTTCGATCGAAAGCGCCAGCGCTTCGAGGTGGCCCTCGTCATCGTGGTAGTCGTTGATGATGCGCAGCTCCGGCGGCCAGCGCAGCTGTTTCATGGTGTCGGCCACCGCGTCAAGCACCGAGCCGGTGGAGGTGCCCGAATATTGCGGATAAAGCGGCAGCACCAGCAGACGCTTCACACCTTCGCGCTGCATCTGCTCAATGCTTGTGCGCACCGACGGGCTGCCGTAACGCATGGCCAGCGCCACTCGGATCGGCCCGGGAGGGTGATGCTTGAGCTTTGCCTGCAAGGCAGCAGCGAGCTTTTCGGAGCCGACACGCAGCGGCGAACCTTCGGGCGTCCAGACGCGTGCGTAGGCGTGCGCGGAGCGAGCCGGCCGGATGCGCAGGATCACCCCGTGCAGGATCAGCCACCACAGCCAGCGCGGATACTCGATTACACGTGGATCACCCAGAAATTCGGCTAAATAAGGGCGCAGTGCCGCTGCCGTGGGGGCTTCCGGTGTGCCAAGGTTCACGAGCAATACGCCAGCCTGTGCAGGCTGGTCGTAGGATTGACCGGCGAGACCGGTATAGTGGCTGCGTGGCATCGTGGCGAGGGTATCTGGATCAGCAGGCAGAGTCTGCCATAAGCGTTCCAACGCCGCGTCGGTATCATGTAGCCGGCCGATCACGATCCAAAATCTGACTCAACCGGAGTTGCCCATGTTCAAAGCATCGCTGCGTCGTTTTTCAATTCTGGCCTTGGCGCTTCTGCTACCTGTCGCCGCCGTGCATGCCGATGACGATTCCCCGATGGTGCGCGCGCAAAACGCAGTGCGCGTGCTCAATGAGATCGAGCAAGCCCCCGACAAATCCATTCCCGGCGACCTGTTGCGAGATGCCAAGGCGATCGCGGTGATTCCCGACGTGTTGAAGGTCGGTTTCGTTTTCGGCGGTCGCCGCGGCGAAGGGTTGATTTCGGTCAAGAATCCGGACGGCACGTGGTCCAATCCCAGCTTCGTTGTGCTCGGCGGGGGCAGTTTTGGTTTCCAGGCAGGCGTCTCCAAGACCGACGTGATCCTGGTCTTCCGCACGCAGCGCGGTGTGGATTCCATCGTCAACGGCAAGTTTACGATCGGCGCGGATGCCTCGGCGGCTGCGGGCCCCGTAGGCCGCACCGCGTCCGCGGCAACGGACCAGCAACTGAAGGCGGAAATCTATTCCTACTCGCGTGCGCGCGGCCTGTTTGCCGGCGTGGCGCTGGATGGCTCGGTCATGAAGATTGATTATGACGCCAATAAGGCAGTTTACGGGTCAGGTATCACTCCGCGGCGCATTTTTGAAGGGGGCGTAAGCAACGTTCCTGCGCCGGTCGTCGCCTTCCGCGACGCCCTGGAGGAGTACACTTCACACTGATACGGAAGGCCGGCGGCTGCACCCGCGGCCGCAGACGGCACACTCCGCAACGAGGTTCTCATGGGTTTGGACAGCATTTGGCATTGGGCGATCCTGTTGGTCATCATTCTGTTGGTGTTTGGCACCGGCAAATTGACCCGGGTGGGCTCCGATCTCGGCAACGCTGTGAAAGGCTTCAAGAAAGCCATGCAGGGTGACGAGGACGAGGAAAAGCGCAAGGCGCAGGAAAAGGAGAAGCTGCAGGCCGATCCAGCACCTGGCGCCGGTAGCACCCAGGCCAACCAGAATCAGCGCGATTCCAGCGAATCGAAGTAATCGAACAGGAATAGCACCGTGATCGAGATCAGCCTCGGCAAGCTGATGTTGCTGGCGTTGGTCGCCCTGATCGTGCTCGGCCCGGAAAAGCTGCCGCACGCCGCACGCACGGCGGGCGCACTGGTTCGTCGCTTGCGCTCCGGGTGGGACAGTGTGCGAGCCGAAGTGGAGCGCGAGCTGGAAATTGAGGAGCTCAAGCGCACTGCGCGAGAAGCTGCAGCGAAAGCCGAAGCCATGCAGACTGAAATGAATAAGGCAGCACGCGAAACACGCGAGCAGGTTTCCTCCACCGTCACCGACGTGCGCAACGAAGTGCAGAGCAACGTGGCCGAAGTGAAGAAGGAAATCACCCAGGTCGATGCGCCAAAGGAATCCGAACATGGCAACGCCTGAGTCGGATATGGACCTCGAACAGGGGCTGTTCTCGCACCTGCTCGAACTGCGCACGCGTCTGATCAAGGCGATTCTGGCTATCGCGGTCGTGCTGGCGGCGCTGGTGCCATTCGCCAACCATCTATATGCCTTGCTGGCCGAACCGTTGGTGGCGCGCTTGCCGCAAGGCGCGCATCTGATTGCTACGGAAGTCGCCAGCCCGTTCATCACCCCGCTGAAACTGGCTTTCTACACGGCGCTGTTCATTGCCATGCCGGTGGTGCTGTATCAGCTGTGGTCGTTTGTCAGTCCCGGCTTGTACAAACACGAAAAGCGCTTGGCACGGCCGCTGCTCATCGCGGCATTGGTGTTGTTCTACATGGGTTGTGCTTTCGCGTATTTCCTGGTTTTGCCGGCGGCTTTCCGCTTCCTCACGGCGGTGACGCCGCAGGGCGTGGAGATGATGACCGACATTACGCATTACCTCGATTTCGTCATGCTGATGTTCTTCGCGTTCGGCCTGTGTTTTGAAGTGCCGGTAGCGGTCGTCATTCTCGCCGCGGTAGGTATCGTGGATCTGGACAAGCTGCGCAAAGGACGGCGTTACGCCTTGGTGGGTGCTTTTGCGATCGCAGCGGTGGTGACACCGCCGGATATCACCTCCATGATCATGTTGGCCATTCCGATGTGCCTGCTCTACGAAGTAGGTGTGCTCGCCGTGCGCTGGCTGATCAAGCCAACGGCGGCCGAAGCGTCTTCCTGATCCCATGAATCCTTCGAAAACTTCTCGTTTGCCGGAGCCGGCTGCAGACGAACTCGCTCATTCCGAACGTCTGTTGCAGTATTTGCGCGAACAGATCGCTGCGCGTGGCCCGATGCCGTTCTCGCAATACATGGAGCGTTGCCTGTACGCACCGGGACTGGGCTATTACAGCGCAGGCAAAACCAAGTTCGGCGAAGCCGGCGACTTTGTCACGGCGCCGGAACTGGGTGATCTGTTCGCGCGTTGTGTCGTGCAAGCGGTGCAGCCCACCATGGCCTTGCTAGGCGACGAGGCGGATTTCCTCGAACTGGGCGGCGGCAGCGGTGCATTCGCGGAAGCCGCGCTGCGGGCGTTTGCGGAAAACGACGCCTTGCCGCGCCGCTATCTGATTCTCGAACCGAGTGCTGATTTGCGCGAGCGGCAGCGCGAGCGGCTGATCCATGCGCTGCCACCGCAGGTCGCCGCAAGGGTTGCATGGATCGACCGGCCACCAGAAGAAAACTGGCATGGCGTCCTCTTCGCCAATGAAGTGATCGATGCGTTGCCCACCACGCGTTTCGTGATTCGCCATGGCGAAGTCTACGAAGAGCACGTGGCGCTCGATGGCGATGGACGGCTTCTACGTGTGGATCGCCCCGCTGATGCCCTGGTATCGAGCGCCGTGCGCCACGTCGAGCGCAATCTTGGACGTGAATTCGAAGAAGGCTACCGCTCGGAAATCCTGCCGCAGCTGCCGTACTGGATTCAGGCTATCGCCGGCTCGCTCGAAGCGGGCCTGATGCTTTTCATCGACTACGGTTACGTGCGCCGCGAATTCTATTTGCCGGAACGACAGGAGGGCACCTTGATGGCGCACTATCGCCATCGCGCGCACAGCGATCCTTTTTATCTTCCTGGCCTCAACGACCTCACGGCATCCGTCGACTTCACCGCACTTGCCGAAGCGGGCAACAGCGCCGGTTTCGGTGTGGCCACCTATCTGTCGCAAGCACAATTCCTTATCGCGGCAGGCTTGCAGCAGGTGTTCGAAGACGCTTATGAGCAGGTCGACGATATGGGTCGCATGCGCCTTGCCCAGCAAGTGAAGAAGCTCACGCTTCCGGATCAGATGGGCGAGCGCTTCCAGGCGATGTTGTTGGCCAAAGGTCTTCCCGCGCTGCCATTGCCCGTGGATTTGCTTGAAGCAGATCAGGCCGGACGGCTTTAGGATTGATGTTACCGCGCCCGCTGCTGATTCCAGACAGCGGCAACCATTCCCCAGGGATGAAAGCGGAACTGCAGCTCGTGATCGCCATCGGGTACGCATACAGCGCGAAACATGCCGTTGGCGCGATGGATGGCCACGGGCTGTCCATCGACAGTCGCTTCCCATCCCGGAAAATCCAGCTCATTGATGACCAGCCAGCCCGCGGTAAGCGCGCGGGTATGTAGCGAAAGCGTGGTGGGTGTCGCGCCAAGCGCGCTAGCGGCAACCTGGCCGGTACACGTTGTACCCAGTCGTCGATCTTCCACCTCGTCGCTGCGATCACGCGGTGTCAGCCAAAGCACGGTGCGAAAATCGGTTGCGGAAAAGTCTTGCGGCTGGGGAAGCTGGCCGGCAGCGAGCAGATTCACTCGAGTCGGCGTCAGCAGACTCGGATACACATGATCGGCTTGCCAGATCGTTTCGTGTTGGTCAGAAAAAATCTTGGTAAAGCCGGGTGGTGGCGAAACCGGTGGAGCATCTGCCCTGTCGCCGATGACCAGATATTTCACGCCAAGAAGCTGGCTGAGTGCACTGCCAGGTGACGGGTTGAATGCGGTGTTTGTTCTGGGGTTCAAACTACTCTCGCGGCCACCGTACCAGCTCTCATAGAGCGCGTAGCGAAGAGGGTTGTAGCCTTGCGTGGAGTCTATCCCGTGCAGGGAGACCTGGTTGTCCCATGGAACACCCGTGTTGAGCGTTTCAATGCGCGGCGGCGGAATCTGGTCCTGACTCTGCAGCTGTGTGGACAGAAAACTCACCGCAGGCGTTTCGGCAAATTGCCGGATCGTGTCGCGCGATTCGTTAAACGTGCCATTCAAGCTGAAGCAGCGGTAATCCACCACCATGAGGGCCAACAGCCACAGCGTCTTGTGCCAGGGACTTGTGGTTTTCTGCAGCAGCACGAGCACCAGTATCGCCATGCACGCGGCTGCAAGGGAGCCTGCTTGCCAGCGGATGCCATCAGCACGCATGTACGAACTTGCCAGCGCAAGCAACACAGCCGCCGCACCCAGCAGCAAACTTACCCGCCGGCGTGACGCCAGCTGGAAGTGACCGGCGGAAAGGCCAGCCCAGATCGAAAGTGACAGGTTGAACACATAGGCCGCATCGGCAGGCCGGCGGAAGTGCTGGATGCCCGGCAGCCACGCATAAAGCCACGGATAGAGCCATGCGTTGGTGCCGAACATATACAAACATGCAACGACGGCTACGACGCCAAAAAAGAGCACCTGACGCCTTTGCTGCGGATTACGCAAAGCGCTGCCGATGTTCGTCAGCAACAATAGAGGAATGATCCCGATGTAAAGATAGGCCTCGATCAGGCTTGCTGGACCGTCGTACTTACCACGCAGCGCATGCAACGCATTAGGCACGATCAAGCTCAGGAATGCGCGGCTATCCAGCGAGGCGCCGGCGACACTGGCAAGCGGAAGTTCGCTGCGATTGGAGAGGCTGGTGTAAGCCGATGTGAGCAGGAGTTGCGGAAGGCCCAGGGCAAGCGAGCAGGCGAGCGCGACAAGAATGCCCGCCAACCATCGCCAACGGTATTTCGTGTTGTAGTTTGGCCAGTGCCACAATGAACCGATCAGCCCGTAAGCGCTGATCACAAGCACGAGCAGATAGGACACCTGTACCAGCTGCGTCACCATGGCGCCCGCGCTCAAGCCAAGCCAAGCTCCGCGAGCGACTCCGGGTGATGTGAGAAATTGGCGCAGCGCAAGCAGGGCCAGCGGGGCGTAGGCATAAGCAATGACGATCGGAACGTGTTCGAGGCGCGATGCGGCGACGCCTCCGGCCATGAACACCGTCGCGCCGACCAATGCGCCCAATGCATTCGCGCCATCGCGGCGCAAGATCGCCAGCATTGCTGCGCCACCCATCAGCAGGTGCAGCAGCACTCCCCATGTGAACCAGGTCATTCCGGGCGCTTGCCGCAACAGCATCCATGCCATCAACAGCGGCGAGAACAACATTCCCTGAGGATCGGCGATTTGCGGATAACCCGAATAGATATGCGGATTCCACCATGGCGCCAGACCCAGCCGAAGGCTGTGCACGTTGAAGTACACCGTCGGATAGAACTGATCCAGCGCATCCCACGGAAGTACCCGGATGCCCAACAGCAAAGGCAGGTTCAGCAGCGCCCATAGCATGCTCAAGACGAGCAACAGGCGTGGGAACGAAGGAAGATCCGGGTCTCTGTGTGCTGTGTGCGTCAACGGGTGTGTCATGTATTCAATGCGCGGTGTAAGCCATCCATGCGGCTGACATGGCGAGCGGAATACTCGGCAACCGATTTGTTACAGCATGGAATAAGTGCGGCAACACGGGTCATGGTGGTCCGGCCATGAGAATTTGCGAAATGGTGACATGGGCAGGAAGGACCTTAAAGCCCCAATGACCGATGGTGACAGATGCACGGTCGCGGGTGGTGGCCTGCTGGCCGCCACCCGTCTTCGCTTACTGAGGCGTTGCCGCACTACTTGCCGGTGCGGGCGCTGAACTGGCAGGAGCTGGCTCTGTGACCACGGGTGTTGCATCCGACGCCTGGCGAGTCAGCAGCCCGTGTTTGAACATATAGCTGGCGATCTGGTAATTGGCGGTGGCGTCGTCCAGATCGTTCTGGTTGATGACGGGCACGCGCGTGGCATCGCCGGTGTCGAAATCCGGTATGACCTGCTCGGTCTTGCGCTGTGGCGCCAGGATGCTCAGTAATTTGTCGTGCAGATAGCCGAGCTTTTCGTAGGTAGCCGGGAAGGCGTGTTCCTGGCCGGGCATCAGATGGAAGACGTCGTGGCCGAAGAAGCGGCTGCGATAGCTGAAGTTGAGCAGGCCGAGCAGGGTGGTGGGGATGTCGAGCTGCCCCATCTCGGTGTCGATGCGCTGCGGCGCGAAGTGCTTCGGCGCATAGATCCACAGCGGGATGTGGTAACGGTCGATCGGAATGCTGCTGCGACCTGCGCTGGAGGCACAGTGGTCGGCGGTAATCACGAACACCGTGTCGTCGAAGTAAGGCTTCGAGCGTGCGCGGTTGATGAAATCGGCGATCGACCAGTCGGTATAGGCGATGGCGCCTTCACGCGTGCCGTTGCGCTCGCTGACACGTCCTGCCGGGAAGGTGAAGGGGCGATGGTTGGACGTGGTCATGATGTGCAGGAAGAACGGCTTGCCCTGTGCATGGATCGCGTCCATCTGGCTCAGCGCCAGTGTGTACAGGTCTTCGTCAGCGACACCCCAGACGTTCTGGCCGTGGATCGGCATGTCCTTGGGAATCGAGCTACGGTCAACAATCTGGTAGCCGTTGTGGCTGAAGAAGTAGTTCATGTTGTCGAAGTAGCCGTAGCCACCGTACACGAACTGCGACACATAGCCGTGCTGGTCGAAGATCTGGCCCAGCGACAACATGTTTTCGTTGTGTGCCTGCTTGAGGATGGAGTCGCCGGGTGTCGGCGGAATCGACATCGACAGCGCTTCCAGGCCACGCACGGTGCGCGTGCCGTTGGCGTAGAGGTTGTCGAAGAAAAGGCTCTGTCCGACCAGCGCATCGAGGTCGGGCGTGATATCGCCGTGGCTGGAACCGAAGGTCTTGAGGAAGTCGGCCGACAGGCTTTCCACGCTGATCAGCACGACGTTGAGATGCTGTTCCGGGCCGGTGTGACGGATCTCGCGGGTGAGATCCTGTGGATCGTTACTGACGTAACTGGCATCCGGTGTCTTCAACTGTGCGCGCACGCGTGCAAACGCTTCATCGAGCGGCAGCGTGCGATAGAAGCGGTCGTAATCCAGATGGCTGCTTCGGAACGCTGCAAAGAACTGGTAGACACCATTGCCGGCCAGTTCGTTGACGTAGGTATTGTTGGTCAGATCTTTGGTGGAGCTATTGACCACGAAAAGCGAAAGCACGGTCAGCACAAACCACACCGCAACGACCTTGCCGCGTTGGGCAAAACGAGTACCGTTGTCGCGCGTGCGCAGGGCGCGGCGCGACAGCAGCAAAATGACTATCGCCACGGCAGCCAGCATGAGCAGCCAGCGGCCGATCGGGTAGGACTCGCGGATGTTGTCCACCACTTCGGTGGTGTAGACGAGGTAATCGACCGCGATGAAGTTGAAGCGCACGCCGAACTCGTTCCAGAACACCAGTTCGGATGCGGCGACAAACAGCAGGCCGAACAACAGCAGCAGACAAAGCACATAGAGTCCGCGCTGGCCGCTGCGTGTGCCGTAGCAAAGCGCCGGTAGCGGCAGGAAGAACAGGAATACCAACACCACCGGCCACACGTCATCGATGGCCGCGTGGATGGCCAGATGCAGTGCGAAGAGCGTGATCGCATAGAGCGCCGCAAGGATCACGACATAGCCCAGCCACTGCTTGGCTGTGGAAATCAGTGGCCGGCGCGATGGCACGATCCACAGGAACAGCAGCAGCGGCCACGCCACGTATAGCAAGGCGATCAGGTCAGAGCACAGCCCCACGCCGAAAGCGAACAGCCAATCCAGCGGATCATGCGGGACACCTTGGCCGGCCATTACCAGCAGCGCAACACGCGTCAGGGCACCGAGAACGACATAGACAATGCCGAGCCACCACAAGGGGCGGAAGCGTTCGCGCAGCGAGGAATGGGAGGAAAAGGTCAACGACACGGCATGCTCCGGACGGGCGGGCGGTAAGACAATCGTGCTTTATACGCCGATACGGCTAAATGTTACAAAGTTTCATTTCGGCGATGGCCTGGACCCGGGCCTTTTCGATCGCGGCGCCCACCGCAGGACCTTGCAGCCCCTGCGCGATGAAGGGGGCCGAGGTGATGGATGCGGCGGCCTCGCGGGCACTGCGCAGCCAATCGGCCTGGGGATACTCGTCCTGCTCATGGCCGAGCCGGCCGCGCTTGTCGGCCATGCAGGCAGCGAGGAAGGTTTGCAGCCGTTCGGGCCGACGCAGGGCATCCAGCGAGGTCAGCAGCTTGAGAATCGTGGCCGGCTTCAGCTCCAGCGCCCGGTGTGCGTTGAGGTGTTCGCGGCAAACCAGCTCGGCCAGGTCGGCGTATTCGGTGGGCACCTTCAGACGTGTGGTCAGTGCGCGCAGCGGTGGTACGCCCCGATGCTCGTGCCCGTGATGACGCGGCAGTTCGCTGGCGGGGGTCAGTGCTTTACCGAGATCGTGCGTGAAGGTGCAGAAGCCGACCAGATCGTTGCCGGGAGCCAGTCGCGCAGCTGCGTCGAGGGTCATTTCCAGATGCACGCCGGTGTCGATTTCGGGATGGAATTCCGCGCGTTGCGGAATGCCGTACAAGGCGTCAACTTCGGGAAACAACACACGTAGCGCGCCAGATTCGCGCAGCACGCGCAGAAATGCCGACGGCTGCGCTTCGCCAAGCGCCTTGCGCGTTTCGGTCCAGACGCGTTCCGGCACCAGATGATCGATTTCGCCATCGCGCACCATCTGTTGCAGCAGCGACATGGTTTCTTCGGCCACGGTGAATCCGAGCGGTGCGAAGCGTGCAGCAAAACGTGCCACGCGCAGCAGGCGAACGGGATCTTCAACAAAGGCGGGAGAGACATGCCGAAGCAGGCGCTGTTCCAGATCGCGCACGCCACCATAGGGATCGACGAGATGACCCTGCTCATCCTCGGCGATCGCATTGATGGTGAGGTCGCGCCGGGCCAGATCCTCCTCCAGCGTCACATCCGGATCGGCATGAAAGGCGAAGCCGTGATAGCCGTGCCCGGTCTTGCGCTCGGTACGCGCCAGCGCGTATTCCTCCCTGGAATGCGGGTGCAGGAATACCGGAAAGTCCTTGCCCACCGGTTTGTAGCCCAGCGCCAGCATCTCTTCCGGACGCGCACCCACGACCACGTGGTCGCGATCGACCACCGGCCGTTCCAGCCATTTATCGCGGACTGCACCGCCAACCAGATAAGTGCGCATGATGTATTTTGCCACGCCGGGCCCTTGATGCCCTTGCGGCGCGACTTTACCGATGGCGGAAGGCTTGGCGCGCGGCATCCAGGCGGTGCTGCCGTGGCATACCATGGATGAGCCGGGGCAGCCACGGCGTAAATGGCTGCGGCACGATGCCGAGCGCGGCGTAGCCATCCACCTTGCCGACCGAGTCGGTGCGAAGCGAGAGGAAGTTGTCAGGCGAGAAAGGTTTGCCAGGCAGCAGACCGGCTACTTGCGCTTGCACGCGGCCCAGGCTGTCGGGCAAGGGAAGGATGGCCGTACGCAGGCCTGCCGCATCGCGAATGGCGCGCACGATCTCGCCCAGCGTCAACACTTCTGGCCCATACAGTTCGAAGCTGCGGCGTGCGGCGAGCTTGCTGTCGGCCACGCAGCGTGCGATGGCTTCGGCAACATCGCCAGCATAGGTCGGCGCCAGCCGTGATGTGGCGCGTGCGAGCGGAAGCACCGGCATCTTGCGCAGCAAGGCGGCAAATCGCGTTACCAGGCCATCGCCATCGCCGAAGATCACGCTGGGCTGATAGATCGTCCAGTTCAACGGCGATGCCTTGACCAGTGTCTCCACGTCGCCGCGTGTCTTCAGGTATTGCGAAAGTCCCTGTCCGGCCTTGAGCGAACTCATCTGATGCAGGCGCGATACACCGGTGACCTTGCAGGCGTCGATCAATCGTTTGGTTAGGTCGACGTACACACGCTGGAAGGTATGGCGGCCTTGCGGATTGAGGATGCCGATCAGATTGATCACTGCATCCGCACCTTCGAGTTGCCCGCGCAGCGCGGCATCGTCGTAGACATCCGCGCTGCGAATGGTCACACCGGGCAGGACAGCCAGGGCACGGCGCGATTCGCGATTGCGCGAAAGCAGGGTCAGGCGATGTCCATCCGCGGCCAGCCGGGGCACCAGATAGCTGCCGACGAAACCGGTTCCGCCGAGTATCACGATGCGCTGGGTTGTCATGGCGAAAATCCTTTGATTCAGTGAGCCTTGTCCGTGGCGGGTACGCGGTTTGGCGATGCGGTCGAGCTGACGGGTGCTGAAGTCGCCGTCGCCGGTGCCGATGAGGCAGGCGCTGCGCTGGCGGGTGCCGGACACGTGATGCCTTTGCGCGGATCCTGCGATTCCAGACGGCTATACGGCTGTCCGATCGGGGTCATGCGGGTGGACATCGGTGCGGCCGAGCCGTGTAGGCGCCAATCATAGATCACGCTGTAATACATCACACGTGCGACGTATTCACGGGTTTCCTTGAACGGAATGCTGGCCACGAACAGGTCCGGCGGCAAGGCGCCGCGCGCGTCCACCCATTGACTCGCTCGTCCGGCGCCGGCGTTGTAGGCGGCGGAGGTCAGCCACGGTGCGCCGTTGAAGCGGCCGGCCAGTTGCGCCAGATAGCGCGTGCCAAGTTCGATGTTGACGGTAGGGTCGTACAGGCTGTCGGCGCCATCCCAGGGCAGGCCGTTGCGGCGCGCCACCTCGGCGGCAGTGCTGGGCAGCAACTGCATGAGTCCGCGCGCATCGGCGCCCGACTGGGCATCACTCATCCACGCACTTTCCTGGCGCAGGATGCCGTAGGCCCAGGAAGGATCGATACCGGCCTGCTCCGCCTGCGCGACCAGGCCGTCCTGGCGGGCGAGCGGGAAGCGCAGCGTGTAATAGCGCAGGCCCGGCCCGTTGTTGAAAGTGACGATGGCCCGGTCGTACCAGCCGCGCTGGTCGGCCAGATTCACGGCCTGGCGTAAGGTCGGCGGGTCGACATTGGCCAGCGCCTGGCTCCACTCGCGCCGGGCCTGCTTGATCATGTCGACAGCGAACAGCTCAAACGCGCGCTGCATGCCCGGTATCGCCAGCACGGCCTGTTCGCCTTGTGGATCGATCACCGGTTGCTGTACGCACAGCGCGTACGAGGTGCCCTGATGATCGGCGGCGAGATAGCCGAAGTAGCTGGATTGCTCGGCAGCAACGGCGTAGGCGTTCTGCGCTTCGCTGGAACGTCCTAGCTCACTCAGTGCGCGCGCGCGGAAATAAAGCCATTCGTCGTTCTGCTGCTGATCGGGCGGCATGGCGTCGATCGCGGCGAGCACGGCTTGCCAGTTTTGTTCGGCCAAAGCGACGCGTACGCGCCATTCGCGGCTGACATCCGTTTGCGCCGAGGCGGGCAGGTTGATCAGCCGATTCAGCGCGTCTGTGTCGTAATCGGTGGCGTGGAACACGGCCAGCGCGTTGAGGATGCTGTCGCGCTGAGTCGGCGCAAACGAAAAGCGCTCTTGCAGCGTCTGCCACGCCGTGTCGGCGGTGATCGACTGGCGCCGGGCAAGCCGGACCAAGGCGAGTGTTGCCGCTTGCTGCGAACGCGCAGTGTTCGGCCAGTTAGCAGCGGCGTTGACGGCGGTGGCCGGATCATTGAGCGCAAGCGCGAGGCGTTGCGCGACTTGGGAGTCGTCAGGCGGAAGCCATTTGGCGAGATTGGAAATGGTGCCGCCCTTGCCGGCATCGGCGGCGATGTCGATCCGCGCCCATAACCGTGCAGGTGTGAGCAGGCCCTGGTCATGTGCGGCCTGCAGCACGGGATCGCAGGCGGACGGCAGGGTCGCTTCCGTCCACAGGCTGGCCAGATCCTTGTTGAAATCGAGTGGTGCACCGCTTTCCACCTTGGCCTGCAGGGCGTCGCAGGTCAGTGCGTCGCCGAGGCCGGGCTGGTACATCGCCAGGAAGTTGTCCCAGTCCTGGCGACGGGCCAGTTCCTGCAGGAAATGGCGGCGTAGGTCGTCGGCCGGGATCAGGTCCGGGTATTGGCGCAGGTAGGCCTCCACCGCGGGACGGTCGATCAGCTGGATATCGTGCTCCAGCGACGCCGCCTGCAGGTAGGGATAAAGCGGGTAATTCTCCAGCCCGGTTGCCAGCGCACGCCAGCTGTCGCCACCCTGGCTGGCGGCCGCATAGGCTTGTTTGAACGCAGCGCGCTGCGAGGTGAGGGTGTCGGTGCCGGTCTGGGCGGTCACCGTGCTGACCAGCATCCAACTGGCAAACACGATCAGCAGACGACGGCCAAAGCGCGATATGGCGTGCGGGGCCATGGGAACTCCATGCGAGCAATCGGGCTGAAGTGTAATGGGATGGTTTGGGAGCGCCCTGAACAGTCCGTAAGTTTTCCAGACACCGCGTGGAAAAGGAGTGAGAGTATGTGCAACGGGCAGGCTGCTAAGCTTGCGCGTTTCCACCACTCGCACTGATCGAATCCGCATGCTGCCACCGTCCCGAAACGTTGCCCATTACGGACTTGCCTGGCTGGTGCTGGTGCTGGCCACGCTGGCTGGTGCGGCCTGGTGGTGGAACATCGGCCGGGCGGTCACGTTGCCCGACGCGCCGTCGGACCGCATCGCCTGTGTGTCCTATGCACCGTTCCGCAAGCCTGGCGAAACGCCGTACAACTTGCATTTCGTGATGACGCCGGAACGCATCAACGAAGATCTGCGCGCGTTGTCACAACGCTTCGATTGCGTGCGCACCTATTCGCAAAGCAACGGACTCAGCGCCGTACCTGCGATTGCCGCGCGTTACCACATGCAGGTGTTGATGGGCATCTGGCTTGGCGGTGTGGAGAAACTCAACGAGAAAGAAATCGCGACGGGAATCGCGACGGCCAACGCTAATCCTGCGTCGATTCGCGGCATCGTGGTCGGCAACGAAGTGTTGTTGCGCGGCGAACTTTCGCCCAAACGGCTTACCGAATACATCCAGACGGTGCGCGCGGCGACGCCGAAATCGATTCCGGTCACCTATGCCGACGTATGGGAGCGCTGGCTGAAATACCCGCAGATGGCGAACGCCGTGGATTTCGTCACCATCCACATCCTGCCGTATTGGGAAGATAATCCGGTGCAGGCCCCGGATGCCGTGCAGCATGTCGAAGATGTCTACGCGCACATGCAGAAAGTATTTCCGGGTAAGCAGCTGATGATCGGTGAAACCGGTTGGCCGAGCGCGGGGCGTCTGCGTCGTTCAGCCGAGCCCAGCATCGTGGATGAAGCGCTTTATCTGCGCGATTTCCTGCGTTATGCCGCCAACGTCAACATGCCGTACAACGTGATCGAAGCGTTCGACCAGCCGTGGAAGCGTGCGCAGGAAGGCACCGTGGGCGGTTACTGGGGCATCTTCGATTCCAACGCACAACCGAAATTTCCCATGCGCGGACCGGTGACCGAAGAGCCACGCTGGTGGTTAGGTTGGTTGGCGGGCGTGGTATCTGCGCTGGCTTTTGTTGTCGTCGGCAGCTGGGATCGCAAATGGCGAGGCATCAAAGGCTGGCTCGCTTTGCTGCTGGCTGGTTTTGCTGCCGGTACGTCGGCTGCGTGGCAGTGGCGGCAGATGATGTTTGCGTGCACGGCGCCGTGGGAGTGGCTGCTGTCGTCCGTCTGCCTCGTGGGTGGCTTATGCGTGGCGGCGGTGCTGGCGCGTCGTATTGCGGCACACCTGGCTGATCATCACGATCATTCCGAGCCGGCGCGCTGGTGGCGTTTCGGTTCGTTGTTTGCGCTGGTGCTGTACGACATCCTGATGGCGTTCGATGGACGCTATCTGGATTTTCCGATGGGATTGTTCCTGCTGCCGTGCGTCGCGTACGCGGTGTTCGGATTGCTCACGCACGAGCGATCCATGCCTTCGGTGGAGCAGCGTTTCATGGCCTGTGTCGGTCCCCTGCTGGCGATCGCGCCGGTCGTTGCAGAAGTGGGCATGAACAAGGTCGCCTGGCTATGGCTTGGCATGAACCTGGCGATCGCCATCCCGGTGTTGGTGGCGTGGCGGTGCCATGCGGGTTATCTGAAGACGAAGCAGGCGTAGGCAGCCGATCAGCAACGCCAAGGCACCGGCGTAATAGCAATACATGATCACAGCAAACATGCCCAGCGCTGCCGCGAGCCAGGCGATGAGCGGTTTTTTCAGAATCAGCGCCAACGCGGTCACCACGAGTGCGGCAATGCCGAAACCGTAGCTGTTGAAACCGAGCACGATGAACGTGCGTACGCCGCACGACGCAGGCTTGTTGTTGATGTCATCGCACAGATGCGCCAGCACCGGCGGCTCGATGAAGCCATAGCGCAGCCATGCCGTCAGCAGGCCGATCACCACGATGAGCAGCCAGGGCAGCAGGATGGAAATCAGTCGCTTGGGGGTCATCGGTGGGCTTTGGCTGAGGGAGCGGGTAGCTGGATCTCTGCAGCTAGGGCGAGATGATCGGAGAAAGCCTGTGGCAGCGTCCATACTTTTTCAACACGGATTCCCGGCGAAACCAGAATATGGTCGAGCGCGCGCTTTGGCTTCCAGCTGGGAAACGTCAAGACGGGATGTACCGGTGGCTGCAGTTGGCTGCGCTCGAACAGGTGCTGCATTTCGCGGCTGTGCACTTCGGTGTTGAGGTCACCCATCAACACGGCGTGGGGATAATCCTGCAGCACTTCGGCAATAAAGCCGAGCTGCTTCGCGCGTGCCTGCGCGCTCAGCGACAAATGCGCAATCATCACTGCCAGGCCATTGGCATCATCACCGAAGCGCGCCAGCAGGGCGCCACGGCCGGGAATGCGACTGGGCAGGGGGTAATCGATCACTACTTGCGGCTCGATTCGGCAGATCAGGCCATTGGCTGTGTGCGATAGCTGCGCCAGCGGGCGATTGGGCTGGTGGCTCCAGAACGGCATGCCGGAGGTTTCGGCCAGATAGCGTGTCTGGTTGAGGAAGCCCGAGCGCAAGCTGCCCGCGTCGGCTTCCTGCAGGCCAATCACGTCGAATTGACTGAGCAGTTCGGCCAGCTGGTCGAGGTTGTCGAGCTTGCTGCGTCCGGGCAGTACGGCATTGATGCTGCGCGTGACGTATTGCCGATAGCGCTGCACGCTGGCGCCCGCCAGGATGTTGCAGCTCAGCAGGCGCAGCCGGTGCTTGGCGGGGGCGCGGGTCATGGGGGCGAAAGTTACCTGCTTGTGGTGTCGTTCGTGTGAACGACACCACGGGATGCTGGCAGTGAGTTACTTACCTTTTGCGCTCAATTCCTGCTGCACCAGCCACTTGGTGAGGGCGACCAGCTGCGGGAAATCCTTGATGTTGTTGCTGCGGTACTTGCCGTCGACCACGATGGTCGGCGTGCCGTCCACGCCCCAGGACTGGATCAACGCGAGATCCTTCTTGATCTGCGCATCGGTTTCGGGGGAGTTGAAGGCCTTCATGAAATCATCTTTGTTCACGCCTTCACCGGCATAGAAGTTGGCGATTTCGTCCGGTGAATTGATCGGATATTGATCAAGGAATTTCTTCTGGAACAGCACGTCGTGAGTCTTTTCGAGCACGCCAAGTTTCTTCGCGGCGTAGTAAGCGCGGGCGAATGGTACCCAGCTGTCGTTGAAGGGTGCCGGCACCAGCTTGAATTCCACGCCCGGCGGCAGATCCTTGCGCAACTGGTCGGCGTAAGGCGAGAACTCGGCGCAATGGATGCAAGCGTAGGAGAACACTTCCACCACTTCGATCTTGCCGCTGCTGCTGTCGCGCTGGTATGGCGCGGGCAAGGTCACGTATTCGTTGCCGTCGGTAAACGGAGGTTTGGCGGATGTGTCGGCGCCGGCGGCGCTGCAGGCGCTGGTGAGTACCAGGCCGCAAAGCAGGGTGGTCAAACGGAATCGGGCGGTCTTGAACATGGTTCTCTGCCTGTCGGCGGCGCTCTTGCCGCCATGAGTGCGTCAAAGCGAAAACGCCCGGCGAACCGGGCGCTGATCTATCGGATTACTTCCCGGCGGCTTCCTTGGCGACGAGCCACTTGGCCAGCTCGATCGACTGTGGATAACCACCTGCAGCGCCTGGCGTGAAGCGGTACTTGCCATTGACGATGATGGTCGGAGTGCCGTCGACTTGATACGCCTTCACCATGTCATCAGCGCGCTTCATCTGCGTATTGATGCTGAAGGAGTTGGCCACGGCCACGAATTCCTTCGGGTCCACGCCGTACTTGGCGTAGAACTTGGCCACGTCATCGATCGTGGGCCAGGCGGACTGCGGCTTCGGACGGCCGGTGGTCAGGTCATCGGAAGCCAGTTCGCCGGATTTCCACACCGCGTCGAACATCGCATCCTGGGTTTTCTCAGCCACGCCCAGCGCCTTGGCGGCGAAATAAGCACGCTGGAACAGCGGGAAGTTTTCGTCCGGGCGGAACGACACGGGCAGATAGGTCATCACGGCATTTGCCGGCAGGCTCTGGGCCAATTGGTCGGCGGTGGTGTGGAAGGCATTGCAGGCCGGGCAGGCGTACGAGAACGCTTCGGTCACCACGATCTTGTCCGGATCGCTGGTGGGCTGCGCCGGATCGATCGTGAAGTAATTCTTGCCCTCGACCCACTTGCCGTCATCCACGAACGGGGTGGCGGGGGCTGCCGGCTTCTGGGCGGCCGTGGTGCTGGCCGACGCCGGCGTGGCTGCCGTGCTGGCGCTGGCGGCTGCGGTGGAGGCGGTGGCAGGTGCTGCCGGAGCGGTGCTGGCCGGGGCGGGCTTCGCGGCAGAGGCCGGGGCAGCGGGGGCCGAGGTCTGCGCGGGGGCCGGTGACGGAGCCGCGCTGTTGTCGGAGCCGTTGTGGCTGCACGCACTGAGCGCGAGCAGGGCGGTACAGAGGAAAGTCAGTCGCTTCAGCATGGCTGGACTCGGGATGGGGAAAGCGGGAGGGTTAGGGATGCTCTGGCCCATTCTACGCAGGCGTCATGCCGCCTGCGTAGCGTTGAGCATCCTTAAGACAACATGGCCGGCCGGAAGTTACGGCGATGCGGACACAGAGGCGCTATTGTCGACCACATGCAGGCCTTCGATATAGCTGGCCAGTGCGGTGATGTCCTGCGGGTCAAGATTCTTGGCGATCGTCGGCATGATTTGCGCGTGCGCCTCGTTGCCCCAGGTGACCCCATCGTGGAAATCTTTGAGCTTGGCTTCGATGTATTGCGCATGCTGACTGGTCAGCTGCGGATACATGGCGCCCGGGTTGCCGCGACCGTCGATACTATGACAGGCCATGCAGGCGGGGATGCCGCGCGTGGGATCACCTTCGCGATACAGCTTCTGGCCCTGATCGACCAGCGCCTGATCGGCCACGCCCGGCAGCGAACGCTTGCTGGCGAAGTAGGCGCCGATGTCATGCATGTCCTGGTCGGACAGTGGCGCGGCCATGCCCGTCATGATCGGATTCTGGCGGGAGCCTGACTTGAAGTTGTGCAACTGGTGCGCGATGTACATCTCGTGCTGGCCAGCCAGTTTTGGATACTGTGGATCGGTGGAGTTGCCATCCGCGCCGTGGCAGGCACCGCAGGCGGCAGCCTTGGCCTGACCGGCGGTGGCATCACCCGGTTTGGCCGAAGCCATGTCGTTATCGCTGGTAGCCCCGGGCGCGGCTGCAGGCGTAGCAGCGGTCGGAGCGCTGCTGGCGGCAGCGGGTTTGGCAGTGCTGGAGGCGGCGGCCGCAGCAGGCGCTTTGGGCGCTGTCTGGGCTTTGGTGTTCTGCGCAAGAACCACGCCGGTGGAGAGAGCAAGAACCAGGGCGACTGCATTCACGACAGCGGGCCGAGTACCGGCGAGCCGAAAACTCATACACTTGCCTCCAGGAAATACTGCTATTTCGATGTACGGTGCGCACCCTCAGCGTACCGTGACTGGCAGAACCTTGAGATTATCCCCACGCCATCTTAGCCGGTCAAACAACGACACATGAGTTCGAACCCACTGCAAGGCGCACAATTTGTGCTCGCCGCCCACCGCATCAATCAGTTGCCTGCTGACGAGGGAGCGGAAGTCGCGTTCGCAGGACGCTCCAACGCGGGCAAGTCCAGCGCATTGAACGCGCTGACTGGCCATCGAGGCCTGGCGCGTACGTCCAAGACGCCAGGACGCACGCAGCAGATGGTGGCGTTCTCGCTGCCGCCGATCGTGCATGGCGAAGCGCTGCCGGCGCTGGAAGCGCGACTGATCGATCTCCCTGGCTACGGCTATGCGAAAGTGCCCGAAGCCCTGCGCGAGCACTGGCGACGCGAGATCGACCGCTATCTGCATGAGCGTCGCAGTCTTCGCGGCGTGGTGCTGATTGTAGATATCCGCCATCCCTTGAAAGAATTCGACCGGATGATGCTCGACTTCTGCCTCAGGACCGAGCTTGCCTGCCACGTGTTGCTGACGAAAGCGGACAAATTGTCGCGGAACCAGGCCAGCCAGGCGCTTGCGGCACTGCGCAAGGAGCTGCCGGTGGGGACGCCGGCGACGGTGCAGGTCTTTTCTTCCGCCGCCGGGACAGGTGTGGAAGAAGCACGCAGCGCCGTGATGCAACTGCTGGAAGGCAATGTGAGGACGAAAAGTCTGGCCGAGCGGTAGCGCTGCGGTGGGACTCAGGTGCGCAGGTTCGCAGCCCGCATAAACACGTCGCACAGCGCTTCCATGCCGGCACGGTCCTCGTCATCGAAACGGGCGACCGACGGGCTGTCGACATCCCATACGCCCAGCAGGCTGCTATCGGCCTTGACCAGCGGCACGACGATCTCCGATTGAGATGCCGCGTCGCAGGCGATGTGGCCATCGAAGCTGTGCACGTCGCGCACGACCTGGGTTTCACGGGTTTGCGCTGCAGTGCCGCATACACCCTTGCCGAGCGCGATGCGGATGCAGGCCGGCTTGCCCTGGAACGGGCCCACGACCAGTTCGGTGCCGTCATACAGATAGAACCCTGCCCAGTTCAGATCGGGCAGGCTATGGAACACCAGTGCGGAAAAGTTTGCCGCGTTGGCGATCAGGTCCGGTTCCCCGGCCAGCATGCCTTCGGCTTGCAGGATCAGGTCGGCGTAAAGCTCGCGCTTGCTGCTGGCGGAGCCGGTCTTGATCTCGAACATGGCGGACAATCCGATTTCTGAAAGCGAGTGTCCTAAAATGGGACGTCCAGTGCCTTGGCACAAGGGGAGTTTGCAAATCATGAGCGAGCGGGACGATTCCACGCACGCCGGGCGAGTTGAGGCTCACCGGCTGGACGGTTTTATCGATGCAGCGTTTGCCTTTGCCGTAAGCGTGCTGGCGATTGCCGGCGCGGAAGTGCCGCACAGCTTGCATGACCTGATACTGGCGCTGGACCGGATTCCGGGATTTGCCTGCAGCTTTGCCACCCTGATGATGTTCTGGCATCGGCATGTGCGCTGGCGCGATCGCTTCCGCTTGCATGATGGCACCGCTATCGTGCTCAGTTTGATGCTGGTGTTCTTTGCACTGATTTTCGTCTATCCGCTGAACATGCTGTTCCAAGCGATGTTCAGTTCCTTCCATGACGCCTACACGCACACGACCTTGCCGAACGAACCGGAAATTGGCAGCGTGCACGAACTGAAGGCTCTCTTTATCTGCTACGCATTAGCCTATGCATGCATGGCCGGTTCGCTGGCTATGCTATATCGCCATAGCTTGAGACATGCGTCGTCAATATCCGCAAGGCTGCGCATCGAAGCGCAAGAGACGTACTACATACAATGCGGCTCGATGGCGGTGGCCATCCTTTCGTTGCTGATCACCCTGATGATGCCGAATATCAACAGCGCCCTTTGGAATTCGCTGCCCGGGATGGTTTATGTTTTGCTGACACTCGTGTACAGCGTGGCTGGTCGCTGGTCGAGACGCGCCTTGCTGCAGGTAACCTGATGTCTGCTTTGTTTATTGCTGGAACCGATACCGGTATCGGAAAAACGCATTCGGCCTGCGCCTTGATTCACGCGCTGCGCGCAACAGGGCGCAGCGTTTGCGGCATGAAGCCGGTCGCCAGCGGTTGCATGGAAACGGCAGATGGCTTGCGCAACGAAGACGCCATCGCGCTGTTGGAGGCAACCGGTTCGCCGGTGCCTTCTTACGAAACCGTCAATCCGCTCGCCTTGCGCGAACCACTGTCGCCACACCTGGCTGCTGCGCACGAAGGCGTAACGATCACGCTGCCGCGGCTGCGTGCAGCGTTCGACGTCTTGCGCGCGCGCTATGACACGGTTGTGGTCGAAGGCGTGGGTGGTTGGCGTGTGCCGCTAGCGCCAAGCTTGTTCGCTTCGGACATTGCCAAGTCCTGGCATTTGCCGGTGGTGCTGGTGGTGGGGCTTCGTCTTGGTTGCCTCAGCCATGCTTTGCTTACGGCAGAGGCGGTAGTGGCAGATGGCTGCAAGCTGATCGGCTGGATTGGGAATCGCATCGACCCGCAGATGGCAGCCGTAGAGGAGAATATCCAGACGCTGCGCACGCTGCTGCCTGCACCGTGCCTCGGTATCCTGCCGCATGACGTGGCGCCCGAGTCAGCGGCAGGTTTGATCGACATCGCAGCCATGGCGTTTTGAGCAACAGGAACAGGTCAGCCACAAAGGGAGTCTTTATGACCAATCGCAGCCGGTATTACATGCAGATCAACGACCTTGCAAACGCGCATGGTCCGAATGAGACACTAAGCTATGCGGGCGCCGGCCCGAACGATTTCGCCGCGGCGCTGCAGGAGGCGTTGCGTAGCCCGCTGTTGTTCCAGCGCTGGCGCGCCATGCAGCCTGATCCGGATGAGGTCGATGAGCGGCTTGGTGTGACCGATCAGTTGGCTAGCGTCAGCGCCAAGTTGGCAGACCTGCATACCGACGTTGAAGTCGCCACGGATTTGCCGATGAGCATCCTGCGTCAGCGATTGAACTGGTTGATTGGCGCAAATTGGCAATTGCACGATGTGCGACCGGCTTGAGCGGACACTTCTCAGCACGGGCCCACGCCGTCATTCCCGCTTTCGTGGGAATGACGACGGTGAGTGCAGGCTGTTACGTGTGCGGATAAACAAAAGGCCCCCTGCGTGCATGGGGGCCTTTCGCCTTTAACGGTATTCGCTATGTGCTTAGTGATCGCGCTGCTGAATATGATCAGCCAGCCACAGCAGCGGTTCGGCATGGCCAGCAATGCCGCGCGCAGCGTTGCGCGCTTCGTCAAACAAAGCATGCGCGCGCTGTTGTGCTTGTTCCAAACCAAGCAAGGACGGGAACGTGGACTTGTGCTGTGCCAGATCCTTGCCGGCGGTCTTGCCGAGCGTGGCGGTATCGGCAATCTGATCCAGCACGTCATCCTGGATCTGGAATGCGAGGCCGATGCAACGGCCATAGTGTTCGAGTCCCTTGCGCGTCGCTTCCGTTGCGTTTGCAGCAATGGCCGCCAGCTGACATGTCACAAGAATCAACGCGCCGGTCTTGCGCGCGTGCAGTGATTCCAGTTGCGGCAGGGTCAGGGTGAGATTTTCGGACGCCATGTCCACCGCCTGACCGCCGACCATGCCGAGTGAACCGGAAGCATGGGCGAGGGCGCGAATCATCTGTACCTTCTGCGCGTCGTCGAGTGCATCGCTTGTAGCCAGCACTTCGAAAGCGGAGGTCTGCAAGGTATCGCCAACCAGGATTGCGGTGGCTTCGTCGTAGGCCTTGTGCACCGTGGGACGGCCGCGACGCAGGTCGTCGTTGTCCATGCCCGGCAGATCGTCATGCACCAATGAATAGGCGTGGATCAGCTCGACGGAACATGCCGCTGCATCGAGCTGTTCCGGTGTGACCCCCAGCGTTTCGCCTGCGGCATACACCATCAGGGCGCGCAGATGCTTACCGCCTTCGCAGGCGTAGCGAATCGCTTCATGCAGCCGCGCAGGATCGGTGGAGGCTGGCGGAAGTACGGCATCCGTCGTGCGCTCCAGCCGTTGCAGGTAGGCGGGGACGCGGCTATCGAAGGCGGAAGCCTTGGGGGAGGTCGAGCTCATGCAGGATCCGGACAGAGTGCAGGAATCGGGCGATTTTAACATCGCGGCGTGAGCGCCGCCCGTGTGCGTCCGCGATTTCCTGTCTCCGAAAAGGCGAAGGGGCGAGCAAAGCGGGTGTTTTGGCTCGCCCCTTCATGTCTTGCGGGTTGCTCAGGCTTCGCGATACCAGAGCAGGATCACGCCAACCAGCATGAAGCACATCGGCCAGACCCAGCCCGCGATGCGGCCACCGCGCCCGGGCAGGCGCAATTCCAGCCAGCGCGCCCAGCCCGCTGCTACGCCTGCCAGAGCAAGCGGCGTGTGCGTCAGTTCGATCAGCATCTGATCCTTCACGTTGGAAATCTGATGGCTGTGGGTCAGCAACATGGCGCCGCCCACCGAGACCAGCAGCGGAAAGACCAGTGCCGCTTTCGGACTGCGCAGATGTCCGGTACGCACCGCCCATTCAAAGACGCCGAACAGGATGATCAGCGCCACGAAGAAGCGATGTTGCGCGACTTCCACGTCACGCCAGGCGATCCAGAATCCTTCGCTGCCCATGGGCCATACTTCGGGATCGGACCGCACGAGCAGGAACCCGGCCATCAGCAGGAACAGTAGTGGCCAGTGTTTGAGCCATCCGACGCCAGCGCGATTGAGCAAGGCAAGGAAACCGATCAGCAGCACAAAGATGCCGGCCCAGTGATGGTTGTACTCCGACCAGGCAATGTCATCGGCATTGCGCGGCGGCAGAATGCCTGAGCCCGGCACGTTGGCCTGCGCTGCAACCTGGCCGCGCTGCTGGGCTTCCTTGTCCAACTGCGACTGCATTTCCGAAATCGCGAGCTGGTCGTGATCGGGCGAGGTGAGGCGTGGCCACGCTGGGGCATTGCGTACGGCAATCTCGTGCAACGTCACGCGATCGGTGGTCAGGTCGACCGCTGGCGGCACCGAGGTCAGCGATGCGGCGGCGAAGAAAATGGTAAAGCCGATGCCGATTTCCACTTCGGCGAACCGGCGCAGGCGGATCACCGACGTATCCTGGTTCTTGCGCAGCCGCTCGGTCACCATCAGGTTGCCTGCGCCCAGCGCCAGCAGTGCGAGGAACATCGCGATCTTCGCGCCGACCATCACGCCATAGGCCGTGCCGTAGAAACCCTGCATGCTGCCGATGTAATACAGGCTCATCACCGCGCCGGAAATCACGATGCTGGTCACGCCGATCATCGACATGCGCGAGAAGCGCGCGCCCACCAGGCGCCAGCCGTTGGCGTCATGTAGGCGGCCCAACGCCAGTACAAAGCACGGAATGGCACCAACCCAGATGGCCGCACCGAATTGATGCAGGCCTTCCACGAGCAGCAGTAATACGTTGTCGCTCAATCGTGCGTAAGCGTGCGTGGTAAACGTGGCAGCCGTCAGTTCGGCCGCGCCGAGCAATAGCAACAGCACAGCAGAAAGTGGACGGGATGCGATGCGTGCGCTCAGGCAAGGAATCAGCAGGATCGCGCAGAGGATCTTCACCGTGCCGGCCATCGCGAACGGTGCCTGCATGACATCGAAGAAGCCGAGATCGACCGTGGACATCACCACGGCGACCTGCAGTCCGACACCTGCCAGCTCAGCGATGACCAGTCCGATCGCGCTATAGATGGTCAGGCGCGTGATGCGCCGTTCCAGATCGGCGCCTTGTTCGAGCATGTGCGCAAACGGGCGTGCCAGGAACACCAGAAACAAGATGCCGCCTAGCGTCATCGACTGCGCGACGATGGTTAAACCGTGCAGGATGATGCTGAGGTAGCCGAAGATGTCGACGAGAAGTTCCACAGGGAATCGCTCAGGCAGAGAAAGACTGGATGTTCGTTAGCGTGTCATGCCGGCGAAGGCCAGCATGACGGCACTGCAAGATGGGCGATAGCGGCAATCTTGCAGTGCTATGGATGTTACGGCTTGGCCACCACCGTAAACGGCACATCACCACGGGTGATGTGGCCATCGAGCGCCAACGCCTGCCAGCGGATGGTGTACGTGCCCGGTGCAAGGTCAGCACTGGTATCCAGTTCATTCGGCTTGCTGCTGTTGGTGGCGATGGTCAGCACGGTTTCGCTGTTATCAGCCTTGACCAGGGTGATGCGCGAGCGATGCTGGTCGATCTTGCTGTTGTATTTGAACGCCATGTCGGCATGGCCGGCGGCCAGCGTGCCATTGGGCTTGGGCGTGCTGTCGACGAGGATCGCATGAGCCGAGGCGGACATGCTGGCCACGGTACAAGCCGCGGCAACCAGGAACGTTCCAAAATGACGACGCAGGGACATCAGCTTGTTCTCCAGTAGGGCATTGCCGTGATCACGGCGAGATAAAAAGAGGTGATTTAAGGTGGCCACGCTAGCGCAGGACCGGTCGCTTCGGCGGCTGCTCGAAGAGCCTGGGTAGCGCGTTGCATGCGTGAGTATAGTCGGGGCAGGTCGGCCAGTACCGAGGGATCGCGACAGAGCGCGGCGATCAGTCGGAGCGTGCGGGGGCGTCCCCAGGCGTCGATGCTGTTGTTCAAAGCGGCCGGGATGGTATCGCCGGCTTCGTCGACGATGGCGCGCAGGACCACGAAGGGCAACTTGCGCTCATAAGCGGCTTCGGCCACCGCGGCACTTTCCATGTCGACAGCCAACGCAGCAAAACGATCATAGGCGGCCGTCTTGTCGGTCGTGGTCAGCAATGGCGTCTGCACGCTGAGCAAGGAGCCGTTCGTATAGAGCGGCCGCTGCGTCAGCGCCAACTGCTGATGCAGGCGTGCATGCCATGCGCTGTCCACGGCGTAGGTATGGTCGGTTTCATCGAGGATGCGCTCGGGGCAACAGAGCGAGCCGCTGCGTAGGCATTCGTCCAGTGCGCCTGCGACACCAAATACGGCCAGGGCAGTAGCGCCGGCATCGGCCAGGGCGTGCGCGGCGCGGCGCGCGGCAGCCGGTCCCATGCCGCTGAGGCACAGCGCGGAGCCATCCGCGAGTGGCGTGATGCTATCGGGTTGCGTGCTCCGCGGTGTCAGCGCCTTGGCTTCCGACGCCAGCGCCACGACGACGCCGACTGAGCGGATAGCCATGGGCTTGCTCAAGCGGCGGCCGACTGCAGCAGTTGTCGATAACGGCTGAGCGCCCACAACGGGAAGTACGCGGTATAGCCGTGGTACTTGAGGTAGTACACGCGCGGGAAACCGGGGGCGTTGTGCGACGGGTGATACCACAGCCCTTCGAGCGCGCCGCTCGCTTGCTGATCCGCGACCAGGAAGGCGATGCCGCGCTTGACTGAATCCGAATGCACGTCGCCAAAGGCAAGCTGCGCGAGAAGCGCCCACGCCGTGGTCTGCGGCGTGCTTATGCCATGGTTGGTACCACGCAGTGCTGCATCGATATAGCTGTTGTTGGTTTCGCCCCAGCCGCCGTCGGCGTGCTGGCGCGAGCGCAGCCATTCGATCGCCTTGCGGATATACGGCTGGCGCGGATCTTCCCCGGCCAGCGCAAGGCCAGCGAGTACGCTCCACGTGCCATAGATGTAGTTGCTGCCCCAGCGGCCCCACCAGCTACCATCTTCCAGCTGGGTCGAACGCAGATAATCGACAGCGCGGCGCAGGCTTTCCTGATCCTGTGGCCGTGCGAGCACGCCAAGGCAGGCGACCACGCGGCCGGACACGTCCTCGGTGGGCGGATCGAGCAGTGCGCCATGATCGGCAAACGGTATTGCGTTGAGGTGGTAATGCGTGTTGTTGGCGTCGAACGCGGCGAAACCGCCGTTCTTCGACTGCAGGCCGATCATCCAGTCGACAGCACGATTAATGTTGACGCGATGGCGCCCGGATTCACCGCGGCGGCGATCCTGGATATGCAACAGGGCCGCGACCACGGCTGTGTCATCGATATCGGGATAATAGGCATTGTTGTACTGGAAGGCCCAGCCACCTGGGGCCAGATCCGGCGCCTGAGCGATCCAGTCACCCTTCACTTCAAGTTCTTGCTTGGAAGTCAGCCAGTCGGAGGCTTTGGCGATGGCGTCCTGCGTGCCGGCATCCTCGCTGGTGTGCATCAAGGTCAATGCGCTCCAGACGGTATCCCAGATCGGCGACACACAGGGCTGGCAATACGCCGAGCCGTCAGCGCGATGTACCACCAGTTTCTGGATCGAGCGCAGGCAAGTTTGGCGGACCGGATGATCTTTGGGATAACCCAGCGCCTTCATCACTTCCAGGCAGTTGACCATCGGCGGGAAAATCGCACCGATGCCGTCTTCGCCATTCATGCGCGGAAGGAACCAGGCAACTGCCTTGTCGATCGCGCGCTGGCGCAGCTTCTTCGGAATAAACGGATCGATAAAGCGACCGATCTTGTCCAGCATCAGGAAGGTGCGATTGAGCAGGCCACCGCGAATGAAGTAGTTGTGTTCCTGTTCGGGTGGCGTCACGAACAATTCGCGGACGTTGATCTTGCGCGGATTGGCCGCCTTGGCCTTGAGCGAGCACAGGATGGTCAACGGCACCGTCGTGGTACGCGCCCAGTACGACATCTTCTCGATGTGGAACGGGAACCAGCGCGGCAGCAGCATGATTTCGACCGGCACGTATGGCGTTGCGCGCCACGGCACCTGTTCGAACAGCGCCAGCAGAATGCGCGTGAACACATTGGCGTGGGCCGCGCCACCGAGCGCAAGAATGGCCTTGCGCGCCATGCGCATGTGCTCGGCTTCGGGATCGTCACCGGCAGCCTTGAGTGCGAAATACGCCTTGACCGTACACGAAAGGTCGATGTCGCCTTCGTAGTACTGTGACCAGCCGCCGTGTGTATTCTTTACCTGCGTGTCGCGCAGGTAGCGCGCCATCTTCTCCTGCAGCACATCGTCGATGTCATCCATGAAGTGCATCATCAGGATGTATTCGGCGGTGATGGTGCAGTCCGACTCCAGCTCGAAGCACCAATGACCGTCCTGATGCTGACGTGACAGCAGGGCAGCGCGACCGCGTTCGATCGCTTGGTCCAGACCGTTGGTTTCAGCGGACTGAAATGCGTCGTTGGCGGTTGCCCTGGTGGAGAAGCGGGTCGATGAACTCATCGGTGTTGCACTTCCTGCACATCGGCTGTTTCACGCCATGTGGCAGCATCGGCGATATGCGGGATCGATCGTTTCGGCCATGTGCGTGCGGGCGTGGACGGTTCGCTCCATTCGGCGGTCAACGGGGTGTACGGCAACCCACGCGCGGTGGTCGCAAACAGCCAGCGCAATGCGAGGTTGGACTTGCCGAACAACCGGGTGAACAGAATGGTGCGCGCGACGGCATTGCGCGAAATCTTGATCTGCGTGCCCGCAGAGAAATCGAGATTGTTCTTGAGATTGCGCAGGGTCAGCAGGGCCATGCCGATCGCCCAGAGGCAAAAGCGACGGACGCCAGCGTGCCGCGCCGGAATCAGCAAGGTGTAATCCAACGCCTGGCGCAGATGCGCATGCGCAATGCCAACCAGCTCGGACATGGTGGCGGCATAGCCGGCGTTCTGTTTGCCGGACTTCAAGTCGATCAGCTTGATGCCGTGACGCGCGAACATGTCCTGCGGCAGCCAGCAGGCACCGCGGGTGCGGTCTTCCCATTGGTCTTTGAGGATATTCGTCATCTGCAAACCCTGTCCGAAGGACACGGCCAGGCGCAGCATGGTGTTGCGATGCGGCGTCAGCGCGGGTTCGAAATCGACGAACAGCTCGGTCAGCATTTCGCCGACTACGCCGGCGACGCAATAGCAATAGCGGTCCAGATCGTGCAGCGTGGGCAGGCCATGCAGGCCGGCCTTGCGCTGGAACTCATGCATGCCGTGCGACATGATCTTCAGACACTTCACGATCGATGTCTGCTGCGCCGGTTGCAGGCTGCGTGTGACTTCCAGCACCAGCGGCAGTTGCTGCATCAGGTCGCGCTCGGCTTCGAGCGTTTCGTTCGAGAGCAGGGGCGCGACTTCGTCGGCGACTTCTTGCGCATCGGCGTCGCCGGTCACGGCGTCGACGAAGGCGTTCTCGAAGGAGCGTTTCTGCTCGGCCGACAGCGCCGGCTCATCCTCGATGGTGTCGGCGATGCGACAAAGCAGGTAAGCGTTCGCCACCGCGCGGCGCAGCTCCGGCGGGAGCTGCGGAATGGTCAGCGCAAAAGTCCGGGACACCTTCGGCAGGATGGCATCCTGATAGGTGTTGGCCTTGTCGCTTCCAGCAGTGGCGGTGGCATTGTTGAATTCGATCATTGGCACGCCTCAATCCGTGCAATTATGACACACCGATACGGATACGAATCCGGAATGCCGGCACTGATTGACGTTCCCGTGGTCCCCATGGACGTCGAGGATGGTTGCACACGCTGGCTGGCTGGGGGCTGGCTGGGTGAGGTGGGCATGGCCAATATGCTGAATGAGCAGGCGGTTTTCGTCCATAATTGAATGATGACACTCCGAACTTTCCTGAAGTTGCCGGTTATTTCCCTATCTTTGTCGTCTGTCACACGCCCGGTAGCTAAGCCGTGAGGGCGCTGGTTACCGGTGCCACCGGCTTCGTGGGTTCGGCCGTGGCCCGTCATCTGTTGCGCAATGGCCACAAGGTGCGTGTGCTGGCTCGTCCTGGCTCCGACCGGCGCAATTTGCAGGGGCTCGATGTGGAGGTCGCCGAAGGGGATTTGACCAAGGCCGCGTCCCTGTTGCCCGCTTGTGACGGCTGCGACGCACTGTTCCACGTGGCCGCCGATTATCGCCTGTGGGCGCCGGATCCGGCGGAATTGTATCGCGCCAATGTCGAGGGCACACGCTCGATCCTGGAAGCTGCACGAAAGGTTGGCGTGCCTCGCATTATCTACACCAGCAGCGTCGCTACGCTGGGCATTCCCAAAGATGGCACGCCAGGGAGTGAGAGCACCCCGGTGTCGGTCGATGACATGATCGGCCACTACAAGCGCTCCAAGTTCCTCGCTGAGGAAGTGGCCCGGCAGTTCGCGGCGGAGGGTGTGCCGATTGTCATCGTGAACCCTTCCACGCCCATCGGTCCACACGATATCAAGCCCACGCCGACCGGCCGTGTGGTGCGTGATGCGATGATGGGAAAGGTGCCTGCGTATGTGGATACGGGTCTGAACATCGTGCACGTGGATGACGTGGCGCATGGACACTGGCTCGCATTCGAGCGGGGCGTGATCGGCGAGCGTTACATTCTTGGCGGCTTCGACATGAGCCTGCGTGAGGTGCTCACCGAAATCGCCGGCATCGTGGGGCGTTCACCACCCAAGGTGCGTTTGCCGCACGGGGTGGTGATGCCGATTGCTTACGTGTCGGAAGCCTGGGCGCGTCTTACCGGGATGAATCCGATCGCCACGGTGGAAGAAGTGCGCATGTCGAAGAAGCGCATGTTTTTCACCAGCGCGAAAGCGCAGCGCGAGCTGGGCTACACGGCGCGGCCTGCACGTGTGGCGCTGGAAGATGCCGTGAAGTGGTTTCAGGCGCAGCGGCGTCTATAACTTCGCGCCGTCATCCCTGCGAAAGCGGGAATGACGGCCTTCGGCGTTGCCTTACTTGGCCTTCTTGCGCCGCTCAAAGAACTTCAACACCGGCAGCGCGCACTTCACCATGAAGGGCATGGTGGTTGGCCGCAGCAGGCGCTGATCGTAGCCAGCGAAACGGCGATCGTTTTCGCGCAGGCAGCATGCCATCAGCTCGGCCACGCTCAGATCCTGCTCCGTCACCGACTGTGCACCGTTGACGGTGAAGTTGTTGTCCTGCTGGTGCTCGTTGCCTTCGGCGTCCAGGCTCTTGGCCAGGTCCATGCGCTCCATGCCGAGGAAGCACCACACGCGGAACACCTTCCACTCGAACGCGATGCGCTGGAAGATGTTGAGATTGGCGCGATGCCAGGCGACCCAGTTGGCGAACAGCAGAATGTGCCGGCATTCCTCCTGCATCACTGGCTCGAAGGTATCGATCAGCTCGGCCGGAAACAGACCCGAGTCATGCGCTACCTTGAATAGTCCAAAGGCGAAGAAGCTGTCGATGCATTCGCTATAGCCCGTTACCAAATAGGCCCATTCCGGATCTTTCGGGTATTCGTAAGCCGGCTCCGGCACCAGTGGAATGTTGTAGTGCTGCACCATCTTGGACAGCACTTCTTTGTGGCGGTTTTCTTCCCAGGCGTTTTGCGCCAGGGCGTTACGCATCTCCGGATCGGTGATCGTGCGTGCATAGGCAGCCATGCGCAGGCGCGCCTTGCCTTCGGTCTGCACGGCGATGTCCCAGATCGGCAGCGAGGTGATGCGATGCAGAGCAGCTTCATCCAGCGTCGGCCACTTCAACACCGACGGACGATAAGGATTGAACGTCTCCTCGAACATCCGGCACATCATCTGCTTGTGTTCGTCGGAGCCATATTTGATGCGCTTGCCCTGATCCTTGCGCGACCAATGACGCGTGCGTGCTTCGGACGCAGCGATGGTGGCTTCATCCGGCTCACCGGTCGGCAGCACCGGCTCGTGGTAACCGGGCACCAGGGATTCGGTATCGAAGGCCTCGTGTTGAAGCGTCATGACTTAAGACTCTCTTGAAGTAGGCGACTGGCCGGAACCGGCGCGAATCGCATTGTTCGCATACAGCCGGCGAGCTTCGGCCCATTGCCAGGAAATCAGGGCAGGTACGCCGAAGCCGATCTCGCGCATGCGCTTGACCAGGGAGAGCGCGATGCTGGCTTCAGGCGGCAGCCCGATGATGCTGCCAAACATGACCAAACCGCCTTCCTGCACGCCGATACCGGCCGGTACTACGAAAATGATATGGCGTAGTGCCTGGGTCACTGCCTCGATGGCGATGGCGTCCCAAATGCTGATCGGATAACCGAGCAGATGCAGCGCCAACCAGGTTTCGAAGCTGCCCACCACGTAGCCGAGGAACTGCCAGCCACAGGCGACGATCAGGCGCAGCGGACGCGAATATTGCGCGCGGATCTCCAGATCCAGATTGGCGCCGTCGATCAGCTCGGTGAGCTTGGATCGGCCACCCAGCAGCTTTTCGGCAAACGTCTCCAGGCGCGAGAACACCTTGCCGTGACGCAGCAGGATGATCAGGAAGATCGGCAGCGGCAAGCTGGCGGCCAGCGCGGAAATCACGGTGCTGAAGGCGCTGATGTTGCGGGTCAGCTCGATCAATAAAATGATGCCCAGCGCGGTGAACAGATATTGGTTCACCAATGTCAGCAGCACTTCCATGATGATGCTGGCCGCAGCCGCTGCGCCGCCGATGCCACGCCATTTCACCAGGCGAATGCCGATGATCTCGCCACCGATATTTGCCACCGGTAGCAAGCGGTTGCTGGCTTCGCGCACCGAGGCGACCCAGAACAGGAAGGGCAGTGTGGCCCGCCGATGCGGATCACGCGGCGCGATCAGGACGCGCCAGCCGATCACGTCGAGCAGCAGTGGCAGCACATGGAACGGCAGCAGCCACAACAGTGGCCAGCCGGCATGGTCGATGGCGGTGGCGATTTCCGACCAGCCTTGATGCGCCACCAACGCAATCGCGACGGCAAGGCCGAGCAGGCCGGCGATATAGCTGAAAAGCTTCATGCTCATGCGGCCGCCGGATCAGAGAAGCCGTTGCACAACTGATAGCGCTCGGCGATCACGTCGCGTACGCGTACAGACAGCAAAGCGGCAAGTTCGTCGGTATGTCGGTAGTCGACCATGCTTTCAGTCAGGTGGCCGTGTGATGCGGGATGCAGATAAACCTCGGAAAGGCCATCGGGTAGCTCGCGCAAGATATCCAGCATGACCGCTTCATCCATGCCGCCACTGTGGCGCAACCCATAAACGTGATCGTTGTAGGTCATGCCGGCCTTGTCCATGCGCCAGCGCATCAGCGCCAACCACGGCCGCAACCAAGGACCCATGCCGGGCTCCGATGGCAGGCGGATCGCACGCAGACCGTGCTCCCGGCCGATCGTCAGCATCATCGTAAGAATCGTCGGATGCAGATGAAAATGCTTGTGCGCATTGACGTGGTCGAGCGGCAGGCCTGTCGCAGCGAACGCTTCGAACTGCGCGCGGATCTCATCGGCCAGCTGGCGCCGAACATGCGGCAGGAAGAAGAAGCGAAAGCCGTTGCGCACCATGTCCGAGTTGAACATGCCTTGCGCATCGACCAGATCCGGAATGCGCGACGGCGGCAGCATGGCGCGACCGTCTGCGAGCACCAGGTGCAACCCCACTGCGAGACCTGGATTTTCCTTGGCGCGGACAACGGCGTCGGCCGCGGCCGGTGCGGCCACCATCAGGCTGGCCGCACGCAGCACGCCATCACGATAGCCGCGTTCGACGGCTTCATTGACGGCTTCGTGCAGACCGAAGTCGTCCGCAGTGACGATCAGCCGTGGGCGGATCGCCGTGTTGAGCGAGGTCTGCACGGTCGTTAAACCTCAAGAAGCTGTAGCCGACCGTGCAGCGAATACATACGCTGACCCGCTCACGCCTCGTGTGCGCGCAGGAAGCGGAAGAACTCCACACCCTCACGCAGACGACGCTTCATCATGTCCCAACTGGTCAGCATTTCCTTGACGATTTCCCAGATCTTGGACGGGCGGAAATAGAACGCCCGATAGAACTTTTCGACGCCGTGGAAGATGTCCTGCTTGGACAGGTGCGGGTATTCGATCAACGCCAGCTGCACGCCCTTGTCGTTGACCAGGTTGACCGCTTCGTTTTCCTTCAGCCAGCCGCTTTCGACCGCCTGCTTGTACAGCGAGGTGCCCGGATACGGCGCGGCCAGCGACACCTGGATGGTGTGCGGATTGATCTCTTTGGCGAACTGGATCGTCTTGTCGATCGTTTCCTTGGTCTCGCCCGGCAGGCCGAGAATGAAGGTGCCGTGGATCATGATGCCCAGCTTGCGGCAGTCTTCGGTGAAGCGGCGCGCGATATCGGTGCGCAGACCCTTCTTGATGTTGTGCAGGATCTGATCGTCGCCCGACTCGTAACCCACGAGCAGCAGGCGCAGACCGTTTTCCTTCATGATCTTCAGCGATTCGTACGGCACGTTCGCCTTGGCATTGCACGACCACGTCCAGCCCATCGCGCCGAGGCCGCGTGCGATGTCGTGCACGCGCTCCATGTTGGAGCTGTCGGTGAAGGTGTCGTCGTCGAACATCAGCTCCTTCACTTCGGGCATGTTCTCCTTGATCCACTTCGCTTCAGCCAGCACGTTCGCGGCCGAACGCGTGCGGTAGCGATGACCACCAACGGTCTGCGGCCACAGGCAGAAGGTGCACTTGGAGCGGCAGCCACGGCCCGTGTAGATCGACACGTACGGGTAGTTGAGATAGCCGATGAAGTAGTTGCTGATCTTCAGGTCGCGCTTGTAGATCGGCGCCACGAAGGGCAGGTCGTCCATGTTCTCGATCATCGCGCGCGGCGGATTGTGCTGCACGCTGCCGTCGGCCAGCTTGTAGCTGATGCCGGTGATGCTTTCGAACGGACGGCCTTCGGCCACTTCCTTGCAGGTGTAGTCGAACTCTTCGCGCGCGACAAAATCGATCGCCGCCGAAGCGGTGAGCGAGCCGGTCGGATCCACCGCGACCTTTGCGCCAACCAGGCCGACCAGCACGTTCGGTTTGCGCTCTTTCAGCAGCTCAGCGAACTTGGCATCGGTCGGGAATGACGGCGTACTGGTGTGGATGATCACCAGATCGTAGCCCTCGGCGATACGCAGGCTGTCTTCCACCGAGATTTCATCGGCGGGAGCGTCAAGCACGCGTGAGTCGGGCACCATCGCAGCCGGCTGTGCCAGCCAGGTCGGATACCAGAAGCTCTTGATTTCGCGTTTGGCCTGATAGCGCGAACCGGCGCCACCATCAAAGCCGTCGAAGGAGGGAGCTTGCAGAAAAAGCGTTTTCATTACGGAGGACTCCTGCGGAGGCACATACCGTGCCCAGGGACAGCAGATAGTTCAAAAATCTTAGGTCTACGGCGCTGAACCGCCGCTTCGAGCATGCATAACCTGACCGCGCCATCTTACCTGCCAACCGGCGAGGGCTGCTGCCCATTCCATCAGCAATAAGGTGTCGCGGAGGGGGATCAACAGGACCTCATGCCAGGCAAAGGCTTGATCACTGGTGCGCCGCTGTAAAAAGTGTAGCAAAACCCGCGCTCCGCCACCGAGTACGGCAAGGCCGGCAGTGATGGCGCCTGGAGCCAGGCATAGTCCCAGCAGCAATAAAGGCGAGGTGAAACAGACGAACGTCATGGCAAAACCGGCCGGGGCGATGGATCGGATAGTGCGCAGCCAGCGCAATTCATGCGTCCACAAGTCTTTCAGTTTGCTTTCGCCAACATCCGTGCCCACTACGACGTCCGACAGAACGGTTCGTAAACCGGCGCGGCGGGTGAGCTCACCCAGCCAGAAATCATCGGCCAGGGTATCGCGCAGGGCTTCGAAGCCGCCGATGGTCTGCAGGGCATTGCGGCGCAGGGCAATGGTCGAGCCGAAGGCGAAACGCGTGGATCCGAACGCATGCGATAAGCGTACGGAGGGTGCGAACCAGTCATCGATGAACAGGCGGCCAAGCCGCGACCAGAACGAAGGGCCGGGGATGCCGTGATAGAGGCAGGTCACAATGCCGACGCCAGGATCGGCCAGCGGTGCCGTGACGCGCGTCAGATAGTCGGGAGGAACGCTGATATCTGCGTCGGCCAGCACCAACCAATCATGCTGAGCCTGGGGCATCATGTTTATCAGGTTGCTGACTTTGAAGTTTGCGCCGTACACGCGCGAATCCACGACCAATGCGATCGATCGTTGCGGAAATTCGGCGCGGAGCCGCTGCACGACTGCGATGGCGGGGTCATTCGCTTCGCGTACACCGAAAACCAGTTGGTAATCCGGGTGCACCTGCAGGCAGAAGCTGCGCAGATTTTCATAAAGACGCGGTTCGGCGCCGTGCAGCGGCTTGAGTACGGTGGCGGGTTGGGGCTTCCTGCCGCCATCGGCCCTCGGTGCGCGGGCCGCTTTGAGCACCGCCCACAAGGCGACGCAGGCATAGCCGGCCGCGGCAAAGGCCAATGCGATGCCCAGTCCATGGATAATGGCAGTGATAATCCAGCTCAACGACATGGATGTTTATGCTACCGGCACGCAAAGCCCCGAGGGGCGCAGACATTGGGTTCAACCCTCATCCATGCAAGGGTGCGTGATGAAGATAGCGCTACGCAGACGTATGTTTCAGCGCTTTTGCCTGTCCTTGCTTGGGTTTTTGTTGCTTTGGTCAGGAGTCGGACAAGTACTGGCTCATGACGGCTATGTCCCGTCCGGGCCCTCGGCGATCGTCGGTGACTGGCTGGTGGAAAGCCGCGACGCCGTGATTCGGATTGAACAGGTCGGCGACGAATACCAGGGCTACATCCTCTGGCAGCTGCATGATACGTACGGTCCGGAGGATGGTCCCGAGCTCAACGGCAAGATCGTCACGGATCGCCACAACCCTGATCCGGCCTTGCGCTCCCAGCCCCTGACCGGCCTGCGGCTGCTCAAAGGGCTGAGCTATGACGCCAGTAACGGAAAGTGGGTCGGCGGCCGCGTTTATAATTCCGATAACGGACGGACGTATAATTGTCTGGTCCGGTTGCTCGGCCCTAGCCGGCTGCAACTGCGTGGCTACATCGGCATCAGCCTGATTGGCGGAAATACCGTATGGAGCCGGGTCACCATGCGAACCCCCGTTAGTGGTGGCTTACCCTTTGTGATGGCTGCGCCAGACAAGTAACCCTTTGTCCGGCTTGTATTTTTATTGACTCCTCTTCCCCTGCGAGACGTATGAATTTCGAACCACGCGCCGATGCATCCGGAGCCCTGCATGCTGCCTCGCAAGCCCAGCCGAACATCGCGCTGGTCAAGTACTGGGGCAAGCGGGATACCGCGCTCAACCTGCCGGTGGTCGGTTCCATCTCCATTACGCTCGACAGCCTGTGGACGCGCACCGACGTGCGTTTCGTGCCGGGGCAAAAGCACGATGTGGTCAGCCTCAACGGCCGCAGCGATGAAGCTGAGGCCAAGCGTGTCACTGCCTGCATGGATCTCCTGCGGCAGCGCGCCGGTGTGGACTACGGCGCCGAAGTAGCAAGCCAAAACAACTTTCCCACCGCCGCTGGCCTGGCCTCTTCGGCCTCGGGTTTTGCCGCGTTGGTGCATGCCGGCGCGCGTGCACTGGGTCTTGAGCTGAGTCTGGCAGAGCAATCGGTGCTGGCGCGCCGTTGCTCCGGTTCGGCTGCACGCTCCATCTTCGGCGGTTATGTGGAATGGGCGCACGGCCAGCTTGCCGATGGCACCGATTCGGTGGCGCGTCCGTTGCTTGATGCCGACGCATGGCCACTGCGCGTGGCGGTGGCGATTACGTCCAGGGCTGCCAAGCAGATTGGTTCCACTGAAGGCATGTGCCGTACGGCGCAGACGTCGCCTTATCAATCGGCTTGGATCGATACGCAGGAAGCCGATCTGGATGTCGCGCGCAATGCCATTCTTGCGCGAGATTTCGACGCGCTTGCGGCGATTTCCGAATACAGCTGCCTCAAGATGCACGCGCTGGCCATGGCGTCACAGCCTGGCTTGCTCTATTGGAACGGCACCACAGTGGAGTGCATGCATCGTGTGCGTGCGTTGCGTCAGCAAGGGGTGCCGGTGTTCTTCACCGTGGATGCGGGTCCGCAATTGAAAGCGGTCTGTGCGCCGTCGGCGATCGAGCAAGTGAAGGCGGCGCTGGCCGATGTGCCCGGTGTGCTCGATGTGCTCGATACCGGCCTCGGGGCCGGCGCGCGCGCGATACCGGCGAGCGAGCTGGCGACATGATGGAACTCACCGCAAGCGCCCCCGGCAAGCTGGTTTTGCTGGGCGAGTACGCCGTACTGGAAGGTGCGCCGGCGCTGGTGTTGGCGGTGGATCGTCGCGCGAATGTGCGCATCGAGACGCACGAAGATCGTGTATGCCATGTGCATGCACCGGATCTTGGCATCAGCGATGCACACGCGGTGATCGATGGCAGCACGTGGCGCTGGCAGTGTGATGCGACCACGGCAGGCAAGCTTTCGCTGGTCGAACACGTGTGGCAGGGGCTGGTGCGCGAAGGCCTGGCTCCGGTTAACGCTGGGGGCTTCAGCCTGCATCTGGATACATCCGGTTTCTTCCATGCAGACAGCGAGCCGCGCGCCAAACTGGGACTGGGTTCCAGTGCTGCACTGACTGTTGCGCTCGCCTCTGCATTGGCAGCACTGGCTGGTCATGCCGACGTGTTGAGTGATCGCACGCAGTGGCTGCGCCGTCTTTTTCATATGCACGGCGGCTGGCAAGGTGGTCGTGGCAGTGGCGTGGATGTTGCTGCCAGCGTGGCCGGCGGATTGATCCGCTACCAGTTAGTGGGACAGGCGCGTGAACCCACCTTCACCTCGCTACAGTGGCCGATGGCTGGCGTGCATTGCTTGTTCGTGTGGTCGGGGCAATCGGTCTCGACCCATGATTTTCTGCAGCGACTTGCCCAATGGCGGGAGCATCGTGCTGCTGATTACACATCGCATATGAGTGAGTTGGGGCATCTTTCCGACGCAGCGCTGAAGGCGCTGGACCGCAAGGATGCTGAGTCTTTCATCCGGCTTACGGATGACTACGCATCAGCCCTGCAAGCCTTTGGCCATGCATGCGGTCTGGAGATCTATTCGCCCGAGCAGAAAAAGCTGGCGGATATGGCATCTCAGGCTGGTGTCAGCTATAAGCCCTGCGGCGCAGGTGGCGACTTCGGCGTCGTTTTTGCCGACAATGCAGAAAGGTTGGCGACATTTGAACGCGCCATTGTTTCGGCCGGCATGCATGTCGTGCCCCTGGGACTTGATTCTCATGGGATCAGCAGCCATATGCGTCAGACGCCAAATCTTCCCCCCACCAGGATTTTGACGTGATCGCTAACGTTCGTGCTGCACACAACGACCTGACGTTGGGGTGCATGACCTACGACCTATACGGAGTGCTTACGGTATGAGCGCCGAATCATCGAGTGCCGAACGGTCCCGATTTCCCGCTTTCTACAAGCTTTCGGTCTCTGACCGTGTTCGCGTTATGCATGAGCGCGGCTGGCTATCGGCCGAGGATTATCAGTCGCTGGTCTCCGGCGAGCACACGCTGAAGATCCACAAAGCCGACAAGATGATCGAGAACGTCGTCGGCGTGATGGGTCTGCCGGTCGGCCTTGGGCTCAACTTCCTGGTCAACCATCGCGACTACATCGTGCCGTTGGTGGTGGAAGAACCGTCGATCGTTGCCGCGTTGTCCTCGGCTGCCAAAGTCGTGCGTGGCACCGGCGGCTTTACCGTCGAGAGCACCGAGCCGGTGCTGATCGGCCAGGTGCAGGTGGTGGACGTGCCGCATCTTGCGCACGCCAAGGCCGCGCTGTTGCAACGTAAAGATGAGCTGCTCAATCTCGCCAACAGTCTGCATCCGCAGATGGTGGCGCGTGGTGGTGGCGCACAGGATCTGGAAGTGCACGTGCATCCGCGCCCCGAAGGCGGCGACATGCTGGTGGTGCACCTGTTGGTCGATACGCGCGACGCGATGGGCGCCAACCTGGTTAACACCATGTGCGAAGGCGTCGCCTCGCTGGTGGAAACCATGACTGGCGGCCGCGTCTTCCTGCGCATTCTTTCCAACTTGACCGATCGCTCGATGGTGCGCGCGCGCTGCGTGATTCCCGTTGAGAATCTCACCGGCAAGGGCTTCACCGGCGAAGAAGTGCGCGATGGCATCGTGCTCGCGAACGAATTTGCCAGCATCGATCCTTACCGTGCAGCGACACACAACAAAGGCATCATGAATGGTGTCGATGCCGTTGCGCTGGCGACCGGCAATGACTGGCGCGCGATCGAAGCGGCTGCGCACGCTTACGCTGCGCGCGGCGGCCGTTACACCTCGCTCACACGTTGGTACAAAGGTGAGAAGGGTGAACTGATCGGCGAGCTCGATATCCCGATGAAGGTCGGTACCGTCGGTGGTCCGCTGCAATCCAACGCCACGGTGGCGCTCAACCTGCGCCTGCTCGGCGTCAAGACGGCGCGTGAGCTGGCGGAAATCATGGGCGCGGTCGGTCTGGCGCAGAACTTCTCTGCGCTGCGTGCGCTGGTCACCGAAGGCATCCAGCAAGGTCACATGACACTGCACGCTCGCAGTGTCGCCGTCGCCGCAGGCGCAACTGCGGAAATCTTCGACACCGTAGTGGAGCGACTGGTGGAAAGCGGCGAGATCAAGATCTGGAAGGCCCAGGAAATCGTCGATCAGGTCCGCAAGGAGTCGCGCGGTGTGCCGGATGTCACGGAGCAGTCGGCCGTCGATCATCGCGCCTGCGGTCACGGCAAGATCATCCTTCTGGGTGAGCATGCCGTCGTTTACGGCAGCCATGCGATTGCCGCTCCGGTGCCGCTGGCTGTGCGTGCGGTGGCGCAGGACACCAAGTCCGGTGGCGTGGATATGTTCATTCCGCGCTGGGGTGTGGAATATCGCCTGCACCGTGATCCGGCGCATCGCGACTCCTTCCAGCGCTCGCTCGGCATCATCTTCGACACGCTGGAACTCACCGAGCGCTCCATGCGCATCGAAGTGTTCCCGAACGTGCCGCGTGCGATGGGACTGGGTGGTTCGGCGGCGATGGCAGTGGCGGTGATCCGCGCGCTCGACCAGCACTACAAGCTGGGCCTGGGCGACGAAGAAATCAACGCGTTGGCGTTCCGTTGCGAAGAAGTTGCACACGGTTCGGCCTCGGGTATCGACAACACGGTGGCCACCTACGGCAAGCCGCTGCTGTACAAGCGCGCCAGCAAGAAGGGTGACGCGCCGATGGTGCGTGAATTGCACCTGCCCAAGCGCATTCCGATCGTGATTGGTATCAGCGGCAAGGAAAGCCTCACCGCGGTAACGGTTGGCAAGGTGCGCACGGCATGGCAGCGCAATCCAGTGCTGTATGACGGCATCTTCCAACAGATCGATGGCCTCACGCTGCAAGGTATGGAAGCCATGCAGCAATACGATCTGGAACGTCTTGGCGACTTGATGAACATCTGCCACGGTCTGCTCAATGCCTTGCGCGTATCGAGCTGGGAAGTGGAAGAACTGGTGCAGATTGCACGTGAACACGGCGCACTCGGCGCTAAGCTCACGGGCGGTGGTGGTGGCGGATCGATCGTCGCACTGTGCCCGCAGAACCGTGAAAAGGTAGCGGCCGCCATGCGCGATGCCGGTTACCAGGCGATGGAGGTGGACATTGGATAACCAAGAGCTCGAGCGTCAGGAGTGGCGCGACTCGAACGAAATCGTGTCCTTCGACGACGAACCCCTGGTGCTGGTCGATCACGAGGACCGTGAAGTCGGCTTCCTCGACAAGGCCTCGGCGCATGAAGGCGAGGGCACGTTGCACCGTGCCTTCTCGCTGTTCGTGTTCAACGCGAAGGGCGAGCTGCTGTTGCAGCAGCGCGCGCCGGGCAAGCGCTTGTGGCCAGGCTTCTGGTCCAACACCTGCTGCAGTCATCCGCGTCGCGGCGAGACGGTGGACACCGCCATTCATCGCCGCCTGAAGGAAGAATTGGGTCTGGCCTGCGAGCTGCAGTATCTATTCAAGTTCGAGTACCACGCGCAGTTCGATGCGGACGGTGCTGAGCACGAGTTGTGCTGGGTCTATGCGGGTCGCAGTGACGACGCGCCGACCGTGAATGTGAACGAGATTTCAGGTTTGCGCTATATCTCGCCCGACGCGCTCGACGCGGAAATGGCAGCCAAACCTGAGGCCTTTACCCCTTGGTTCAAGATCGAATGGGAGCGAATCCGGCGTGAGCACGCTCACGTGTTCGCCCCCTTGTCCAAGGGTTAGGCAGGGCAGGAATAACAGCGGCCACCCAGGTGGCTTATACTGAATCCCTGTAAAAACTTATAGCTCAACGATGTGCAACCCGCGCCAGATGGCGATCGGCAAGCATCCGCGGCATTGACGTACTGGAGAATCCTTTGGGTATTCCTCTTATTCAGCAAACCACGATCGCGCGTTACATCCTCGGCAAAAAGCTGAGCGGTCAGAAGCGTTACCCGTTGGCGATGATGTTGGAGCCGCTGTTCCAGTGCAATCTGGCCTGCGCCGGCTGCGGCAAGATCGATCAGCCCAAAGAAATCCTGCAGAAGCGCATGAGCGTCGAGCAGGCGCTGGCTGCCGTCGATGAGTGCGATGCACCGGTGGTGTCCATCCCGGGTGGCGAGCCGCTCATCCACAAGGATCTGCCGAAGATCGTTGAAGGCATCGTGGCACGCAAGAAGTTCGTGTACCTGTGCACCAACGCCATCTTGATGCCCAAGCACATCGACGAATACAAGCCGTCGCCGTACTTCACCTGGTCGGTGCATCTGGACGGCCTGGAAAAGCAGCACGACAAATCCGTTTGCATGGACGGCGTGTTCGACAAGGCCGTCGCCGCGATCAAGCTGGCGCTGTCCAAGGGTTTCCGCGTCACGGTGAACTGCACGCTGTTCAACAGCGAGCCGCCGGAAGAAGTCGCCGACTTCTTCGACTACGCGATGGAACTGGGCGTGGAAGGCATCACGGTGTCGCCGGGCTATAGCTACCAGCATGCGCCGCGCCAGGACGTGTTCCTCGGCCGCAGCGAAAGCAAGCAGCTGTTCCGCAACATTTTCAAGATCGGCAAGGAACGCAAGCGCAAGTGGGCGTTCAACCAGTCGGCGATGTTCGTGGACTTCATCGCCGGCAACCAGTCTTACCAGTGCACGCCGTGGTCCAACCCGACCTACAACATCTTCGGCTGGCAGAAACCCTGCTACCTGCTGGTGGATGAAGGCTACGCCAAGACCTACAAGGAGTTGATGGAAGACACCGAGTGGGAAAAGTACGGCGTGGGCATCAACCCGAAGTGCGACAACTGCATGGCGCACTGCGGCTTTGAAGGCACGGCCGTGGACGACATGTTCGCCCATCCGCTGAAGGCGCTGAAGGTGTCGATGTTCGGTCCCCGCACCGATGGCCCGATGGCACCGGATCTGCCGGTGAAATACGGCAATCGTGCCGATGCCACCGCGATCCACATTCCGATCAGCTCGATCCAGCGTCGCGATTCGTCGACCGGCGCCGACGCCAACCACTGACGCCGAACGCGGTCACCAATGAGCATGGTCGAGTGGGTGGCCGCGTCGCTGCCGGTGTTGATGTGGGTGGGCCTGCTGCTGGTACCGTGGCGGCCCTGGAGTACCCGCGAGCGCATTGAAGCCGATCCGAATGCCGGATCGGCTGATCTCAGCGAGATCACCGTGCTCATTCCTGCACGCAACGAGGCCGACGTGATCGGCCTTACGCTCGCTGGCCTGCAATCGCAGGGCAGTGGTTTGCAGGTGATCGTGGTGGACGACCAGTCCAGCGACGAGACGGCGGAAATCGCCGCTTCCTTCCCAAACACTCGCGTCATTCGCGGCCAGCCTCTGCCCGAAGGTTGGGCGGGCAAGCTGTGGGCGCTGGAGCAGGGCAAGTCGCAGGTCAAGACGCCAATCACCCTGCTGCTGGATGCCGATATCCAGCTTCAGCCCGGTTTGCTGGGCGCGCTGTTGGCGCACAAGCGTCGTGACAATCGCCAGTTCGTCTCACTGATGGCTGATCTGCGCCGCACCAGCTTCTGGGATCGCCTGCTGCTGCCGGCGTTCGTGTACTACTTCAAGCTGCTGTATCCCTTTTCGATTTCGAACTCATCGTCCCGCCTGGTGGCGGCGGCGGCGGGTGGTTGCATCCTGGTCGACACCGAGGCACTGCAGCGTGCCGGCGCCTTTGCCAGCCTGCGCAATGCGCTGATCGACGACTGCACGCTTGCGCGGCAGGTCAAGAATGCTGGCTATCGCACCTGGCTGGGCCTCAGCCGTGACGTAGTGAGTCTGCGCCCGTATGGCACGCTGCGTTCGATCCACGACATGGTGGCGCGCTCCGCGTTCACCCAATTGGGCTATTCCACCGCACTGCTGCTGGTGGTGACGGTGCTTTTTGCGCTGGCCTACGGCCTGCCTTTCCTGCTCCTGGCCTCTGCATCGGCCTGGCGTCTGGGGTTGATCGCCCTGGTGGCCATGATGCTGAGCTACCTACCCATGCTGCGCTATTACCATATGCGGTTGACGTGGGCGCTGCTGCTGCCGTTCGGTGCCGTGCTCTATCTGGGCATGACCTGGAGCTCGGCCATCCGTTACTGGCGTGGCGTGCGTTCGCGCTGGAAAGATCGCACCTATAGCACTCACTGAGGCTCGATTAATGTAGCTATGGTGACGGAGAGATGCTACTCGCATGTAGTGCAATAACTCTGGGGTCTGTGTTGCGGCAACTTCGCCTTAATGGCTGAGCAAAGCATTTCTGATCAGATCAAGGCCATGCGGTGTCGTAACGCTTTCGGGATGAAATTGCACACCCTCAATGGGATGCGTGCGATGCTTAAGTCCCATGACGTAATGGTCGTCAAGCGATTCGGCCGTGACATCGAGCATGCTGCTCGGGAGCTGCGCCCTATCGGCGACCAGCGAATGATAGCGTGTAACCTCCATCGGTGATGGGAGTCCCATGAAGCAGCCCTGTGACGTATGTTCGACCGTGCTGACTTTGCCGTGTCGCCGGTGTGCGGCTTGGACGACAGGTACACCGTAGTACTCAGCGATAGCCTGCATGCCAAGACATACGCCAAAAATGGGGAGCTTTCCTTCATGCGCGGAGAGAATGTTCAGATAGCCGCTTTCTCTAGGGTGTCCTGGTCCCGGACCGAGCACGATACTTTGGTAGTTTGCCCCGATAGCAGCTACATCGATTTCATTGCACCGGACGACATCGGGTTGAAGACCAAGAACTTCGAGGTAGTTCGCAATGATGTGAACGAAGCTGTCGTAAGCATCAACAAGTAAAGTCTTCACTTCTTAGGTCCTTGTTGGTAATGGCAAAGTACGGCGAGCTGAGCTTGCTGATGGTCTCGTTCCACTCACCTTCCGGAGTGGAGTCTTCGACCACGCCGCCGGATGCGCGAATGCTGTAACGCCCATTGCGCCATGTTGTTGTGCGAATGCAAAGTGCTGTGACCATCGTGTTGTCGAAGCCGAAAAAGCCGATACAGCCAGCATAGATGCCGCGGGAAGATATTTCTGTATCTTCAATGATTTCGACGGCTCTTATCTTTGGTGTTCCGGTCATGGTGCCGGCGGGGAATGTCGCGGCAACAAGGTCGTATTTGTCCTTGCTTGTCCTGAGGTATCCAGAGACGTTGGAGACAATATGAATAACGTGAGAGTAGGCTTCGGTCACCATTAGTTCGTCGACATTCAGGGTGCTGGCATCGCAGACACGGGATACATCATTCCTGCACAGATCCACGAGCATAAGATGTTCAGCGCATTCCTTTTCATCGGAAAGAAGAGTCGCGGTGATCGATTTATTTTCAGCCTCGGAAGTGCCTTTTCTGGCAGTTCCTGCAATGGGGCGCATTTGAACTTTTCGTGAGTGATCAAGCGAGACGAATAATTCGGGGCTTGCGCCAGCAACGGTCATTCCGTCCTCTGTGCCGAAGTAGTACATGTAAGGCGATGGATTGAACTTTCTAAGCCGGCGATACGTTTCGATGGGTGGAATAGTGGCGTCGATCCTAATTTCATGGCCAAGCTGTATCTGGTAGATGTCGCCGATACTGATGTGGCGTTTGGCTTTGTTAACCCACGAAAGGTAAGTGTTTCGACTGACAGTTGGCAGGCTTTCGAATGTGTAGTTGTATGAATCGCTTTCGATGGCCGGGTTGCTGTCCATGGACGCCAGGATGTGGTCAATGGGCGTGGCCTCCCATAATGGGCACGTATTGACAGTCAGCGATGATGATGACCTGTCCAGTTGGGTGTGGATGATGCCTTCGTAGATGGCCAGTTGCGCTTCGTCCTCGCAGCCTCTTCGATCTATGCATTTTGGTATTTTCTCGATCGAGAAAATGGCGTCATACCCGATATAGCCAAAAAAGCCGAGTCCGGGCGAGGAGGGACGAGCTTTGTTTGAGCTGGCGATGAACATTGTCTCGATGCTACGAAGGGCGTCGAAGAGGCTCGCTCCGCGTCCAAAATCGATGGCTCTACCTTGCCTTGGGAGGTTTTGCCATGCAGGATGCTTAGCGATCAAGTCGATGACCTGCTGCTTCCCCGAGAGAGCAAGCATTCCATCATTCCATTTGATGGAAATGATCCTGTTGTAACCGATCACGGATTGCGTGCAATCCTTGGCTGGACCAGATAGAGATTCGAGGAGGAAAAGGTCTTCATCGTTAAAGAAATCTCGAAATACACGATGGACTTTGAAACTGTCAAGAAAATGAGGAAGCTGGCGAACGACGGATCGTACTTCGATTTGGTTATTCATGGTTCTTGCCTGGCCCTCGAGATCAATTGGCGTTCGTTTTCCCACTCAGTTCGGAGCATCTGTGTATTGATCGATGCACTTACTTCCACTAGCCGATCAAGAAGCTGGTCGAGCGCGACGATCTCTTCGGCGTCGGGAATGGATCTGGTGGACTCGTCGCCATGTACCAGGACGGGAAAGCCCGATCCAGGAACGATCATTCGATTGAGAAGCATGTTGTTAAGGATCTGGTCGTGTACGTTTCCCAGATTGTATTTCCGGCCAACGATTACAATGCCGCCGATCTTGTTGGCAAGTGGCCTGTTGAATCGAAGGTAGCCAACGCCTGCCCGCTCCAGGAAAAGTTGCATAAGGTTCGACGTGCCAAATGCATGGACCGGGCAGGCGTAAATCAGGATATCCGCTTCGATCATCGCGGGAATGATGGCTGTCATGTCATCTTGTTTGGTGCATGGGATCGTTCTGTAGTTGCAACCCTCGCCTGGTCGCTCGCAACCATCACAAGATGAAATGCGCTTGCTAGCCAAATGAATGACCTGCGTCGGATATCCCTTGGCTTCGAGCTTTGACCGAATGGTTTCGGAACGGTGGCCGTGATGCCGCCCATCCTGGGGGATCCCGATATGACGATCGCTTTCTTCGTGTATGCCATCTCTGGGCCAAGGCGAGTAGTAGAGCGAGTAAGGCCCCCGCTGAGGGGCATGGTCAGATCGGCAATGCTGGCATTCCGGCCATGGAGTGGGCAGTGGTCACGCAAGCCTGGAGTAGGTAAGGAGATGACGATGTACCAGGCAGGCAGGTTACGTGGGGCATGTCGGGTGAATTCGAGCTGCCAAGTCGGCCGCTGACGTCCCAAAACAGTCATGGGAGGGAAGTAAGGCTTGGAAGATACGGGGCGTCTGGCTACAGTCGACAGCTACCTGATTCCGTCCACTAGATGGGCCTACCTTTTGGGGAGCTTTCATGCCTCGTCTTCGTATCCTTGCGATTGCTATGTCGGTCGCACTCGCTGCCTGTTCCCAGTCGCCCAATAACGCCGGCAGCTCAGCTCCCGCCGCCTCCGGCAGTGCGCCCGCCAAGGCATCGACGACGGCTGCCGCAGAAGCGCCGGCCGCCAATCCGTTCTTCACCGCCAGCACGCTGCCCTATCAGGCGCCGCCGTTCGACAAGATCAAGGACAGCGACTACCAGCCGGCGATCGAAGAGGGCATGAAGCAGCAGCTCGCCGAAGTCGACAAGATTGCCAATAACCCGGAGCCGGCGACGTTCGAGAACACCTATGTGGCGCTGGAGAAAACCGGCGTTCTGCTCAATCGCGTGATGATGGTGTTCAACGGCGTCACTGCCGCCAACACCGACGACGCGCTGCAGAAGGTACAGGAAGAAGAAGCTCCCAAGCTCGCCGCGCACGCCGATGCGATCCATCTCAATGACAAGTTGTTCCAGCGCGTCCAGGCCGTGTACGACCAGCGTGACTCGCTCAAGCTCGATCCCGAATCGCAGCGTCTTATCGAAGTGGTCTACCGTCAATTCGTGATGGCCGGTGCCAAGCTGTCCGATGCGGACAAGGCCAAGCTGAAGGATTTCAACAAGGAAGAAGCCAGCCTCGAAGCGCAGTTCAACAACAAGCTGCTCGCTGCCGGCAAGGACGGCGCGTTGGTCGTTGACGACAAGAGCAAGCTTGCCGGTCTTTCCGATGAAGACGTCGCCGCCGCTGCGCAAGCCGCCAAGGATCGTCATCTGGATGGCAAGTGGGTGCTCACCTTGCAGAACACCACGCAGCAACCGCTGCTGCAGGATCTGACCGATCGCCCCACGCGCCAGGCGCTGTTCGAAGCGTCGTGGACGCGCGCCGAAAAGGGTGATGCAAACGACACGCGCGACATCATTACGCGCCTCGCCCAGTTGCGTGCGCAAGAAGCCAAGCTGATTGGTTTCCCGAACTTCGCCGCCTGGACGCTGGAAGACCAGATGGCGGAGAAGCCGGAGACGGTGATGAGCTTCATGGACAAGCTCGCACCGGCTGCCGTGGCGCGCGCCAAGGTCGAAGCGGCTGACATCCAGAAGCAGATCGACAAAGATCAGGCCGCGCTGCACCAGCCCACTTTCAAGCTTGAACCGTGGGATTGGGAGCATTACGCCGAAGAAGTGCGCAAGGCGAAATACGATCTCGACGACTCGCAGATCAAGCCGTATTTCGAACTCAATAACGTGCTGCAGAACGGCGTGTTCTACGCGGCCAACCAGCTCTACGGCCTGACCTTCAAGGAACGCAAGGACATTCCGGTTTACAACCCGGATGTGCGCGTGTTCGAAGTGTTCGACAAGGACGGCAAGTCGCTGGCCCTGTTCTACTTCGACTACTTCAAGCGCGACAACAAGAACGGCGGCGCCTGGATGGACAACTTTGTTGGCCAGTCCAAGCTGATCGGTACCAAGCCGGTGATTTACAACGTCGCCAACTTCACCAAGCCCGCCGACGGCCAGCCTGCGCTGCTGTCGATGGATGACGTGATCACCATGTTCCACGAATTCGGCCATGGCTTGCACGGTCTGTTCTCTGACGTGCAGTATCCGACCCTGTCCGGTACGGCCACCGCGCGCGATTTCGTCGAGTTCCCGTCGCAGTTCAACGAACATTGGGCGACCGATCCGAAGGTCTTCGCCAACTACGCGAAGAACTACAAGACCGGCGAACCGATGCCGCAGGAGCTGGTCGACAAGGTCAAGAAGGCCGGCTTGTTCAATAAGGGCTACGACATGACCGAGCTGGTCGCTGCCGCGATGCTCGACATGAACTGGCACATGATCAGTGCGGACGAGCCCAAGCAGGATGCCGATGCCTTTGAAACTGCCGCGCTGAAGAAGGATGGCGTAGACCTTTCCTACGTGCCGCCGCGCTATCGTTCCAGCTACTTCCTGCACATCTGGAGCAATGGCTACTCGGCCGGCTATTACGCCTATCTGTGGACACAGATGCTCGCCGACGATGCGTTTGAGAACTTCAAGGAACATGGTGGCCTGACCCGTGAAAACGGCGACCACTTCCGCGACTTGATTCTCTCGCGCGGTAACACGGTTGAGCTCTCCAAGCTCTACAAGAACTGGCGCGGTCAGGATCCGAGCATCGAGCCGATGCTGATCGATCGCGGTCTGAAGCAGGCGCCGGCGAAGTAATATCGCTTGTAGCTATGGAAAAGGGGTCGGCTTGCCGGCCCCTTTTTTTGTTGCCTGGTCAGCGTCGAACTTCAGTCATACCTCATCGTCATCCCGGCGAAGGCAGGGATCCAGCGACTTGATGTACAAATGCACTGGACTCTCGCTTTCGCGAGAATGACGCATGTGGCTTTGAGGCTCCGTTAGGGTTCGACACCCATCAAGTTTTATTTCGGCCACGAATCACCTTGCGTTTGCCGCATGGTTCAATTCAAGGTGTGCTCTATGCTTTCGTGGCGAATTCGTCCAGGGCCAATGCCACTGATACGCTTGAAAAGCCGCCTGAATGCAGCTTCGCTGCTATAGCCCAGTTGTTCGGCAATCATCGCCACAGACAGCCGCTGATCGCGCAGCATGCGTTCGGCAACGCTTACACGCCACTGCGTCACGTACTGCATCGGCGGCATTTTCATCAGCTGCGCGAAGCGCTCGGCGAATGCAGAGCGCGACATGCAGGCGAGGGATGCCATGGATTGCATGGTCCATGCGCAGCCTGGTGTTTCATGCACAGCGCGAAGCACCTTGCAGATACGGCCGTCGGCGAGTGCTGCGAATAGCCCCTGATGATCGCTATTGCGGTGGGCGTAATCGCACACCGCGAGGGTGAAAAGCGTATCGGCGAGCTTGTTCAACAAGACCTGTCGCCCGGGAAGATGGGAGTTGGCCACTTCCACCATCATGGCCGAGAGGTCTTGGAATACGGCATCGGCTTGGGCGGCGCGGACAACAAAGCAAATCGGAAGGGCGTGGCTAAGCGGGTGCCGGGTATGGGAAAAGTGCAGCTCCCCACAAATCATGCTGGTAGGGATGTCATCGTGACCGTTACATGCGCTCAGGCGATGCGGATCGCCATGCGGGAACACGACCAGATCGCCGGCTTGCAGAACCCACGTTTCACTCAGTGCATCGCATTCGATCAGGCAATCGCCAGCGCCAACCAGATGGAAAACGCCACATTCGTAACGGGGTTCGTCCACAAACCAGGCGCCACAGTACTGCTCTTCGGCAACGACCTCGACCCGCAGCATTGACTGATTGAGCAGTGCTTCCAGTGCTGGTGCGATCAGCCCCGGATGTCTGGGCTTCGCTTGGACGGCGTGATGCTCGGTGTACATGGGTACGGCTTCCGTGACGGGGCGCTATACCCATCCTTCGCTGGAGCCGGGCACCGGTTACACAGGGCCTGTCAGCCAGGCTCAACGGCGCGAATCAGCCCAGCTTCCAGCCAGCCCTGAACCAGGGTCACCATGCGCGGCAGGGCGGTGGCGGCCCCATGAAGGTGGGTCAGGCGTTCGCACAGCGCCGCAAAGGGTTCTCCCTGGATCGTCGCGCTCAGGACCTGCCATTCGTCCTCTTCCAATGGGCGGTAGTGGACCGTCGTATCCTTGCGCCATACCAACAGCTGGCGCGGATCCCTGAAGCGGCGCAGGTGCGGCCGCTTGTCACTGCGGTCAGCGGCACGCCGAAATGCAGCGGTGTTGTAGCGGCAAGTCAGAACATGCAGGTTTCGTTGCAGCGACAGGCGCAGGCCCGGCCACGCATCAGGTGAGATGGCGGACAGGTCGGCGACGCTTGCGCTCGACTCATTGGCGGCATCGAATGCCATCGAAATGGCCCAATCCAGTCGTGCCATCTCGGCCAGTTGGGGTTTCTCGCGCCACGGATGCGCATAGTCGAGGAAGGCGGCAAGACCGGCGCCGTACCAGCGAATGTTGTAGTGCTCCGAAGGGTGTGCGGCGATATACTTGTCCAGCAAGGTGTCAAATCGCTTCCCGGCCATATCGCGCAGGCCGATGAACTCGTTCTTCAAGGCATCGCGCAAGCGAATGCGATAGCCGTGCCGATAGACGGCAAGTCGGCTGCCGACGTCGGCAATGTCATCGTGACGAACGATGGACAGCGGCGGCGCTTTCTCCGCAAGCACCGCTTGCAGCATCTGTTGTTGCAGGGTTTGCAGGGAATTCATGCAGCATCCCGCAGTAGCGGCTCGGCCAGCGCGCGCGCATGTTCCAGTTCCGCTTTCAGCTCAGCGAGTGGTGGAAAATGATCGTCGCGTTCAATCATCGTCGACACGCGACCGAAACGACGCACCGCTTCGGCATACAGTTCCCATACGGCGTTGGAAACCGGTGCGTCGTGTGTATCAATGATTAGCTGTTCACCTTGTTCGTAGCCGGCAAGGTGAAACTGCTGCACGCGCGATACCGGAATGCCGCGCAGATATTCCAGTGGCGGGAAACCGTGATTCATGGCACTCACGTGCACGTTGTTGATGTCCAGCAGGATCATGCAGTCCGCGCGTTCGGCCAAGGCAGCCAGGAATTCCCATTCAGTGAGCTGCGAATCGGCGAAGCTCACGTAGCTGGAGACGTTCTCCAGCACGATGCGCCGTTTGAGTTTGTCCTGCACTTGCCGAACCCGGCTTGCGACGTGCTCGAGTGCTTCCTCGGTATAAGGCAGCGGCATCAGATCATGCAGATTCACGCCTTGCACACCTGTCCAGCAAAGATGGTCCGATACCCATGCCGGCTCAACCCGCTGCGCCAAGGTAGCCAGCCGGTTGAGATAATCCTCATCCAGTGGATCCGTGCTGCCGATGGACATCGACACGCCGTGCATCACCAGCGGAAAGCGTTCGCGGAAGCGTTCCAGCCAGCGCAATGGCAGTCCGCCGTTCACCATGAAGTTTTCTGAAACAATTTCCAGCCATTCGACCTTGCCCGGATCCGCCAGCAGCGCTTCGTAATGCTCTGTGCGCAAACCCAGCCCGTAGCCGAGATAAGGCAATGTACCGGCACGCTCAATGGTGTTCATGGTCGTGAAATAACCCATTTGTCCGCAGAGAGTGCGGGGTGCCGCGCGGGCACCCCGCAGCCAACCTTATTTCTTCACGGCGGCCTGTGCTGCAGTGCAGTCAGCCTGGGTCTTCTGCATGGTGAAGCCCTGGCCCTTGCATGAATTCTGGCCTTTGCACGAGTTGGTGGCCTGCTTGCACGCGCCCTGGCCCTTACACGAGGAAGAATTCACACACTTGACCATGGCCTGGTCGCCAGCGGGTGCGCCAGCCGGTGCGGCCGATGCCGTGGCAGCGGCGAACAGACCGGCCACCATCACGGCCATGGCAGTTGCGTTGACTGTCTTGATCTTCATGTCTATGGCTCCTAAAAGATTTCGTTCGCCGCCATGCGGCCTGGGGAATGTCTTGTCCGGGTTGCGAAGTTTCGCCTGCCGGTCTCGACAGGGTGATTTTGCGGCTTCGCACTGCGGACCACTGCGCCCGTGCATCCCACTTTTATGCCCGATCGTCCGGTGTGCCTGCGATATCGCCGTCGCCGGATCCCTGGCAAGAAAGCCTGGACGTACGGGCATGGCGGGGATGGTGTGGGCCCGCGCATGATGCGCTCACTTCATGCAAAGGAACATGTGCAATGCGTCAATTTGTTGCTGAAACGTGCTCGCGTCTGCTCAGGATCCTGTACAACGGGCGCTGGCTGGGGCCGTTGGCGGTGCGTATGGTCTTCGGTTACTTCTGGCTGGAGACAGGCATTGCCAAAGTGCATAACCTGGACAGTTTCACCCAGCGCTTCATCGGCTGGGGCATTCCATTCCCGGCCTTCAGTGCTGCGCTGTCGGCTTGGACGGAATTACTGGGCGGTCTGCTGATAATGCTTGGACTGTTCACCCGCCTGGTGACCATCCCGATGATCATCAACATGATCGTTGCGGTGACCCTGGTGGTGTCGAGCAATCTCATGGGATTGGATGACTACGTCGAAGCCGACGAGGTGGTCTATTCGCTGATCTTTTTCTGGCTGCTGATGGCAGGGCCGGGCAAGATCAGCCTGGATACGCTGGTGGCACGATGGCTGGGTATTCGCACGCAGGAATAGAGCGGCTCTTTGCGCTCTATTCCTGCGCGGGATCTTTTCAAGAACGTCATTCCCGCGAAAGCGGGAATCCATCTTTGCCTTCACCACAGTGCAAGGTGGATTCCCGCTTTCGCGGGAATGACGTCGAAGAGCGCAAGCATCGAACAGGCATTGTTCTAGCGCGCGATAAACGAAAGCAGCAGCTTGGTTGCGATACTCCACATGACGATCGCAATCAGCCCATCCAGTACACGCCACGCCATCGGCTTGCGAAACAGCGGCGCAAGTAAACGAGCGCCATAGGCGAGCGAAAAGAACCAGATAAACGACGCCGTCACCGCGCCGATCGCAAACAGCGCACGCGGCCACGGCACGGGCCACGCCGAGGCAAGGCTGCCAATCAGCAGCACGGTATCGAGATAGACATGCGGATTGAGCCAGGTGAATCCGGCACAGGTGGCGATCACGCGCCACATGCTGCCGGTATCAGCGTGCGTATCCGGTGTTAATACGTGTGGATGAAAAGCGCGGCGCAGTGCCTGTATGCCGTACCACACCAGTACCAATGTACCGATACAGGCGATGGATGCAAGCAGGCGCGGATGCTGGCCCACGGCCATGCCGAGGCCACCTACGCCTGCAGCGATCAGCAAGGCATCAGACGCTGCACAAAACAGAGCAACGGGAAAGCGATGCGCCTGTAGCAGACCCTGGCGAAGAACAAACGCATTCTGAGCGCCGATCGCCACGATCAGCGAAGCGCCGAGCAGCAGCCCGGCAAGGAACGGCGCGTGGGCCGATCCTGCCGCGATCAATATGCGAATTCCTTGAATACCGGATCGACGCTGCCGTTCCATTCGCCGTGGAACAACTCGAGCTTGCGCTCCGCAGGCGTTTGGTTCGCTTCGACGATCTCCATCAGCGGTTCCAGGAAAATGCTTTCGTCAGCGCCGTTGCGGTTGAGCCGATGGCGACGCTTCAAGCCGTGCGCGGCGATCTGCAGGGTTTCGCGCGCCAGATCGCGCACGGTGCCGTTGCGGAACGGCAATTTCAGCGCGTGCTTGGGCACGCCATCGCGCAGAGCATGGCGTTCTTCGCGAGTGAAGTCTTTGACCAGATCCCACGCGGCACGCAGTGCTTCGTCGTCATAGAGCAGGCCCACCCACAACGCGGGTAGTGCGCATAGACGATTCCATGGACCACCATCGGCGCCGCGCATTTCCAGATATTGCTTCAGGCGCACTTCCGGAAAAGCCGTGGTGAGGTGATCGGCCCAATCCTTCATGGTGGCGCGCCCGCCAGGCAGCGCCTCGAGCGTGCCGGTCATGAAGCGCTTGAAGTCCTGTCCCGCCAGATCGATGTAGCGGCCATCCTGATAGCTGAAGTACATCGGCACATCGAGGATGTAGTCGACGTAGCGTTCGTAGCCGAAGCTGTCTTCGAACACGAAGTCGAGCATGCCGGTGCGATCCGCATCGGTGTCGGTCCAAACATGCGAGCGGAATGACTGATAACCGTTCGGTTTGCCTTCGGTGAACGGGGAATCGGCGAACAGCGCGGTGGCGATCGGTTGCAGCGCAAGGCTGGTGCGGAACTTGCGCACCATGTCGCCTTCGCTCTCAAAATCCAGGTTCACCTGCACGGTGCAGGTACGCGTCATCATGTCCAGGCCGAGCGAACCGACTTTGGGCATGTACTCGCGCATGATCTTGTAGCGGCCCTTCGGCATCCACGGCATTTCGTCGCGCCGCCACTTGGGCTGGAAACCCATGCCGAGGAAGCCCAGGCCCAGGCCGTCCGCGATCGAGCGAACTTCGTCCAGGTGCTTGTTCACTTCGCAACAGGTCTGGTGGATGGTTTCCAGCGGCGCGCCGGACAACTCCAACTGACCCGCCGGTTCCAGCGTGATGTTGGCTTTGTCGCGAATCAGCGCCACCGGGGTTTCGCCTTCGCGGGCGATTTCCCAGCCATAGCGCGCGGCGATGCCTTCCAGCAGGGCGCGAATGCCACGATCGCCTTCGAACGTCGGCGGACGTAGATCATCGGTGCGGAAACCGAACTTTTCGTGCTCCGTGCCAATGCGCCAGGCCTCGCGCGGCTTCTCGCCGGCGGCCAGGTAATCGATCAACTGCTGGCGGCCGTGGATCGGGGTGCTCTTGACGGCACTGGGTATGGACACGTGGCTTGCCTCACGGGGAGAGCTTCCGACTATGGAGGCGCCGTACCTTTGTGAAAAGGGGGCGAATGAAAAAAATTGTACGTGACAGTACAGCTACAGGGGGCGAGGGCAGGGCGAACCCAAATCAGCAGCGTGGGCTTATTCCGAAACGCGCCGTTGTGGCTTAGGAACCGGGACGGGATTTACGGCGGAAACTCGATCCGCATGCGCGCACCGGTTCCCTCATGCGCATCCAGAATCTGGAAACGCGCCCGATGGCTGCGTGCGATCTCCTCGACGATCGCCAGGCCCAGGCCGCTGCTTTGGCCGTCGCTGCCCGCTGCACGGTAGAACCGCTCCCGTACGCGTTCGCGCTCGGCGGCCGGAATGCCTGGGCCGCTGTCTTCCACTTCCAGATAGGGCGCGCCGTTGTGCCGTCCGCAGCGAAGCGTGATGTTGCCTTGCTTGGGCGTGTGGCGAATGGCGTTATCCACCAGGTTGATCAGCAGTTCGTGCAGCAGCCAGTACACACCATGGACCTGCACCGGTTCGCATTCGGCGCCCAGGTCGATGTCGTGTGTCAGCGCGCGGTCCAGCATCGATCCGACCACGGCGCTGATCAGCGCGTCGAGTTGGATGGCGACGAAGTCGCTGGGGCCATGTGCGGACGGCTCTGCGCGCGCCAACGCCAACAACTGGTTTGCGGTATGGGCAAGACGATCCACGCTGCCTTGCAGGCGACTGATGCGTTCCTGTTGGGCACGGTCCTGTGTTTCGTTCGCCAGTACTTCCAGCTGCGCTTTCAAGCCCGTCAGTGGTGTGCGTAGCTGATGCGCGGCATTGGTCAGGAAATGCTGTTGCGCCAAGGTGGAATCGCGCACGGTGACGAACAAGGTGTTCATCGATTGCACCAGCGGACGCACTTCGCTGGGTATGGGATCCAACGGCAACGGCTGCAGCGATTGAGGTTCACGCTGCATGATCTGGTCGCGCAAGCGGTTGATCGGGCGCAGTGCGATGCGAATGCCAAACAGACACAGTCCAAGCACCAGCAGCAGCTGGATGCCATCGCTCACGCCAACCAGCGTATCCAGCCGGCGCACGATCGTGTCGCGCCGGTGCACCGTTTCACCCACAGTGACGACGATGGGCTCGCCATCGACCACGGTGTGATAGCTGGCCAGGCGATAGTAGAGCCCTTTATGGCGCGTTTCGCCGTAGGTGAGATTGTCGATGATCTCGCCTGTGGTCATCGGCAGTGTTTCATCGCCGGCCAGCGTCGTGCCGTCGGCTTGGCTGACCCGGTAGACGAAGTTTTCATGCGCGCCCGAATACAGCCGCATCCACGACATCGGGCGGTATTCGGGATCAAACCGCCCCGGTGGTCGGCCACGTTCGAATGGCTCGTCGCCGGGCGGAGGTGGCAGTGGCATCGGACCTTCGCCCGGTCCGTGAATCAGCGGCGGACCGGGATCCTGCTTTTCGACGTAGAGGTGTCCATCAGGTCCCTTGTGCACGTGCGATGCGATCGCCACCGCGGAATGTGACAGCGCGCGGTCGAACATGTCGTACATGGGCGACACGTAAGTGCGGTGATCGGCCCAGATACTGGCGATGAGCAGCAACACCAGCGGCAGCAGCAAATAGCCGAACAGGCGGCTACGAATGCTGGGGACGCGTGAGGGCCTGGAACTGGACATCGTGCCGCCTGCCATGAACCGATCAGTACAACTCAGGCGTCATCGAGGCGATAACCGAGTCCGCGGATGCCGCGTACCGTGGCGGCGTCTCCCAGCTTCGCACGCAGGCGCGAAACGTGCACTTCGATCGCGTTGCCGGAAATTTCCTCGTCCCAGCTGACGATCGCCTGGATCAGACGCTCCTTGCTCACCACGCGACCGCTGTGATGTGCCAGGCATTCCAGGATCGACCATTCGCGGCGGGTCAGCTCGAGCACGCGTCCGGCATCATCGATGGCACGGCGTCCGGCCAAGTCGATACGCAGGCGACCCACGACCATTTCATTGGCGGCGGCAGCCGTGGCACGGCGGATCAGGGCACGGCAGCGCGCCGCCAGTTCGGGCAGTGCGAAAGGTTTGACCAGGTAATCGTCGGCGCCCAGGTCCAGCGCGTTGACGCGGTCATCCAGGCCATCGCGTGCGGTCACGATCAGTAGCGGCAAGGGACTGCCATCGCGGCGCAGGCGGCGAACCAGGGTGAAGCCATCTTCACCGGGCAGGCCAAGGTCCACGATCGCAAGATCGTAGTGGGTGGTGTCCAGGCGACCCTGGACGGATTCGGCATCGGTCACTGCGTCTACCACATAGCCGGCGGTGGCCAGGCCGCGCACGATGGCGTCGGATACAAGGGGATCGTCTTCAACGAGCAGAATGCGCATTACGGCTTAGGCGAAGGGGAGTCGCAAAATCCTAGCAGCTGTAACGCTGACGACACAGAGTGGCGTAAGACCTACGCGGGAAATGGTGTTCACCGCTTGTTGGGGGAGGCTGGACAGGTGAGGGCATCGTTATGCTGTTATCGAATACGCGTTAAGCTGACTGTTTGTTCATAAAAATCAGCATCTTGAGACGTTTTTCCTGCCATATTTGAGCTTGATCCGATACTCGTCACCGGGAAATTTTGGCCCAATGGCAATCGCTGGCCGCGGCCCTATCGGGTGTGTGGCTCAGCAAGCCTGCGAGATGACGGACGCTCTCGCCATTCCCTCCATGGCAGTCCTACGCCGCCTGAGTTGGCTGCGGGGGCCACTGCGTGCCGGAAAAAATGATGTTCGTCGTGGGTTTCTCCGCCGTCAAAAAGCAGCTTTTGCAGTTGAAATGGCCCGCCGTGGCTGGCGGCATGCTTGCCGCATGGCTCGCGGCCTCCGCCGTGATGGCCGCGCAGCAGCGCGCGCCGGACTATCTGGACAGGCACGCATCTGCCACGGATCACGCACCTGATTTTCTTCAGGTCTCGGAGAAAGCGTGGCTCTCGCACGCAAACGTCTCCCGTCGCGCGCAGGCGGCCATTGCGGATGTCTCCGACGATCTGACGGCAGAGCCGGGATCGTATTTTCGTGTTTTGACGCGCATCTATGGCGCGTCCACCGGGCACCTCGCACCGGAGCAGGTTGTTGAGGCGGAAGAGCCGATGCCGCTGGATGAAGTGGCGAGGTTCCACCAGATGGAAACGCACATGCCGGTAGCGCTGGCGCGCATCACATCGGAATTCGGCAGCCGTCCCAATCCGTTCGGAAGAGGGCATGCGTTTCACGGTGGTATCGATCTTGCGGCGCGAACGGGATCACCGGTGTATGCCGTGGCTGCGGGCACGGTGATCAGGGCTGTTTATGATCGCAGTTACGGCAATGTCGTAGTGATCGATCATCACAATGGTTACAAAACCTTGTACGCACACGCCTCTAAATTGCTGGTGAAGGCGGGCGAGAAGGTGAAAGCCGGGCAACAGATTGCCAAGGTCGGATCCACCGGTCATTCCACCGGGCCACATCTGCATTTTGAGATTCATCGCAGCGGGCAGCGGGTGGATCCTGGTCCTTATCTGGCTGCGTTGTGAATTCGCTCCGGCAATGGTTGTTTTTATGTCTCCGCATTGCATCACCGTACCTCACCATCATTCCGGCGAAGGCCGGAATCCATGCTTCGTACTGGTCATGGATTCCGGCCTTCGCCGGAATGACTGAGGTGCAGGATGTTTTTGGCGGTTCTGATGCGAAAAGTGTCTCAAACAAAAACGCCCGGCATTTGCCGGGCGTTTTTGCTTTTGATTGCAGCGAAAATCAGCGCTTCATCGAATTGAAGAACTCGTCGTTGGACTTGGTGTTCTTCATCTTGTCGAGCATGAATTCCATGGCTGCCAGCTCGTCCATCGGATGCAGCAGCTTGCGCAGAATCCAGATCTTGGCCAGCAGATCCGGCTCGATCAGTAGATCTTCGCGACGTGTGCCGGAACGGTTGATGTCGATAGCTGGATACACGCGCTTTTCGGAGATGCGGCGAGACAAGTGCACTTCCATGTTGCCGGTGCCCTTGAACTCTTCGTAGATCACCTCGTCCATCTTGCTGCCGGTTTCGATCAGCGCGGTGGCGATGATGGTGAGCGAGCCGCCTTCTTCCACGTTACGTGCCGCGCCGAAGAAGCGCTTCGGACGTTGTAGTGCGTTGGCATCCACACCACCGGTGAGCACCTTGCCGGAGCTGGGCACCACGGTGTTGTAGGCGCGCGCCAGACGCGTGATGGAGTCGAGCAGGATCACCACGTCTTTCTTGTGTTCGACCAGGCGCTTCGCACGTTCGATCACCATTTCGGCGACCTGCACGTGACGCACAGCGGGTTCGTCGAAGGTGGAGCTGATCACTTCGGCGCGAACGGTGCGGGCGATTTCCGTCACTTCTTCCGGACGCTCATCGATCAACAGCATGATCAGATGCGCATCGGGATGGTTGTACGTGATGGCCTGCGCGATGTTCTGCAGCATCATCGTTTTACCGGATTTCGGCTGCGAGACAATCAAGCCGCGCTGACCGCGACCGATCGGTGCGACCAGATCCAGGATGCGTCCGGTGATGTCTTCGCTCGACCCGTTGCCGCGCTCGAGCTTGAACGCCTTGCGTGGGAACAGCGGCGTCAGGTTCTCGAACAGCATCTTGTTTTTCGATGCTTCCGGCGGATCGCCGTTGATGTCGTCGACCTTCAGCAGCGCGAAGTAGCGCTCGCCTTCCTTCGGATGACGCACGCGTCCGGTGATGTAGTCGCCGGTGCGCAGGTTGAAGCGGCGGATCTGGCTGGGCGATACGTAGATGTCGTCGGGGCCGGCCAGGTACGACTCGTCGGCGGAGCGGAGGAAGCCGAAGCCATCCTGCAGGATTTCCAGCACACCCTCGGCCCAGATACCGCCGCCAGAGCGAGCGTGGGCTTTGAGGATGTTGAAGATCACATCCTGGCGACGTTGGCGGGCGACGCCTTCCTGGATGCCCAGCGATTCGGCGAACTCCAGCAGCTGAACCGGGTTCTTGCGCTTGAGTTCGGTGAGGTTGATGACGCGATCGTTGCTGCCGATATCCGCGTTCTCATCATCCACCGGCAAGCCGTGCGGGTTGCGCGGCGCGCCGCCACCCTGGCCTGGCGGGCGCTGGTTGCGCTCATGGCGACGGCGACGGTTGCGATCGTTACGGTCGTTGCGGCGGTCGTTGTTGCCCTGGTAGGGGCCGTTCTGACCGCCGTTGTTCTGGCCGCCCTGGTTGTTCTCGCGAGGCGCTTCCTGCTGCTGGCCTTCGCTTGCCTGGCCGTTGCCGCCGTAGCGCAGCTGTTCTTGCGCCGGGGAGGAAGGGGCGGGCGATTCGGCGGCAGGGGCCGGGCGCTCGACAGCGGGCGCCGGAGCTTCCGCGGCTTTGTTGCCTTGCGCGTTGGCATCGGCCGCTGCGGCAGCGGATCGTCGTGGTGAACGGGTTCGAGTAGGGGTATCAGTCACAGTTTTGGGTTCGGCGCTAATGGCGTCGGAAGAATCTTTGCTTTCGATATCGGACACGGGCAAACCTCACGGGGCGCCGTTGATGACAGGAGGGAGGACGAGCGTTGCGCGGAATGCGCGAGGGGGCAAGAGAGCCCCGACTGAATGAATCTAGCACTCGCTGCGCAGCGTCGTAAAGGGCATGCGCAGCGAGAGAGGCGGTTAGGCGCCCCTTAGATGGCCTTGTCGATCATCTGAGCCAGCTGGCCCTTGCTGACCGCGCCGATCTGGGTGGCCTCGACTTTGCCGTTCTTGAACACCATCAGGGTCGGAATGCCGCGCACGCCGTAGGTGCGGGGGGTTTTCTGGTTATGGTCGATGTTCAGCTTGACCACCCGCAGCTTGCCTTCGTACTGCTTGGCGAGATCTTCCAGGGCGGGGGCGATGGCCTTGCACGGGCCACACCATTCGGCCCAGAAGTCCAGCAGGACGGGGGTTTCAGACTTCAGCACTTCCTGGTCGAAGGCGTCGTCGCTCACATGACTGATAAGTTCGCTCACCGTGGGTCTCCGAGGGTAAGGCGGGTGGGGTTTACGATCGCGCGCCGATCATCAGCTACACTATAGGAATGCCCATGAGGCGCGGGTCGATCCGGGAATGGAAGCGGTGCCGTTGCGGCAGGGTTCCATTCCAGCCTAAGTCGGGACGCGATTCAAGCGATTCAAGGGCACTTGCGGCAGGTCCAGCTGGTATAGGTGAGGTGGCTTTATAAGTCGTTTCACCTATGCCGGCGGGACGTGCCGCCCTTTCGGCGCCGCTGCCTGAAGCGCGCCGCACCCATCCACCTGTCCCAAAGTTGCCTGACTGACTGCGGGACCGGGCCGGTCGCCCTGCGCCGGCTCGTACCAGAATCCCCATTCATGTCCCAGACTGTACTCACTGAAACCTTTTTCACCCAATTCGATTTGCACCCGCTGCTGCAGCAAGGCCTCGACGAGGCCGGCTTCGCACGTTGCACGCCGATCCAGGCGCTGACCCTGCCGATAGCGCTCACCGGCCGCGACGTGGCCGGCCAGGCCCAGACCGGCACCGGCAAGACCTGCGCCTTCCTGGTTGCGATGATGAATCGCCTGCTGACCCAGCCGGCAGTGGCCGAGCGCAAGGATTCCGATCCGCGTGCACTGGTGATCGCACCGACCCGCGAACTGGCGATCCAGATCGAAAAGGACGCCAAGAGCATCGGCCGCTACACCGGCCTGCGCACTGCGCTGATCTACGGCGGCGTCGACTACGACAAGCAGCGGCAACTGCTGAAGGACGGCTGCGACATCATCATCGCCACGCCCGGCCGCCTGCTCGACTACCACAAGCAGAACGTGTTCGGCTTCAACGGCGTCGAAGTGATGGTGGTCGACGAAGCTGACCGCATGTTCGACCTTGGCTTCATCAAGGACGTGCGCTTCATCTTCCGCCGCCTGCCGACGCGCGAGCAGCGCCAGGTGCTGCTGTTCTCGGCCACACTGTCGCACCGCGTGCTGGAGTTGGCCTACGAGCACATGCACAACGCCGAGAAGCTGGTGGTGGAGACCGATAACGTCACCGCCGATCGGGTGCGCCAGCTGGTCTACTTCCCCGCCAAGGAAGAGAAGATGCCGCTGCTGCTCAACTTGCTCGAGCAGACCAAGGCCGAGCGCAGCATCATCTTCGTCAACACCAAGGCGGCTGCCGAGCGCATCACTGATCGCGTCAAGCGTCAGGGCTATCGCGTTGGCGCACTGTCCGGCGATGTGCCGCAGTTGAAGCGCCAGAAGTTGCTGCAGCGCTTCCAGGATGGGCAGCTCGACATCCTCGTTTGCACTGACGTGGCCGCACGCGGTCTGCATATTCCCGCCGTCAGCCACGTCTTCAACTACGACCTGCCGCAGGATGCCGAAGACTACGTGCACCGCATCGGCCGCACCGCGCGTCTGGGTGCTGAAGGCGATGCGATCAGCTTCGCTTGCGACTTGTACGCCATGTCGCTGCCGGATATCGAGGAATACATCGGGCAGAAGATTCCCACCGCGGCGATCGCTCCCGAATTGCTGGTGATGCCGGAGCCGAAGCAGATCGACGCTCAGTTCGTAGCGGATGCTGCTTCCGATAGCGCGGCGTTTGGCGACAAGGTTGTGTCGCGTGACAAACCCTCAGGTGGCCCGCGCCACCGCAGTGGTCGTACCGGCGAGCGCTCTGGCGCGCCGGAACGGCGTCGCGAAGATCGTCCGCGCAAGCCGCGTGTCGAGGAAGCCGCTGCCGCCCATACGGATGTCGTGTCCGCGCCGGTACCTTCCGACAAGCCGCAAGGCGAAACCAGTGGCGAGGGCAAGCGTCGCCGTCGCCGTGGTGGCCGCGGCCGTCGTCGTGCGGGTGCCGCGCCGGGTGCAGAGGTCGCCGCCAATCAGGTGACTGCTTCGGGTGGCAACAACAGTCGTCCCTCACGTCAGGTGGTGGCGCAATCGCCGTCCGGCGAGCAACCGGCGCCGAGGAAGCAGGGTTTCTTCCGTCGCCTGGTGAATCTGTTCAAAGGCCGCTGAGCGCAGTATCCAACGCCTTCCCCCGCAAGCCGGGGAAGGCGCTGTTCCGGTGGTCGCGCAGATTCCGCGTCCCTGTGATGCCTTCATCACGATGACCTCGCGTCGAAGCGTGGCGCATAGGAGGACAGGCACTACCGCATCCCTTATCCTTGCCGCCATCGACACATGCGGTTAAAGGTGGGGAACGCGGTGATCCGCTTCGACCAGGTCAGCAAGCGCTATGAAGGGGGGCATGAAGCCCTCTCTCAGCTCACATTCGAAGTCGCCAAGGGCGAGATGGCATTCGTCACCGGTCATTCCGGTGCAGGCAAGAGCACCTTGCTCAAGTTGCTGGCGCTCATCGAACGCCCTTCGCATGGCCACATCAGCCTCGATGGGCAAAGTCTGGCCAAGGTCGGGCAGGGCGGCATTCCCAAATTGCGCCGCAGTCTCGGCATGGTGTTCCAGGATCATCGCTTGCTGATGGATCGCACCGTGTTCGCCAATGTCGAACTGCCGTTGGTGATCGGCGGCATCGCGCCGCAGGAGCGCGGCCGACGTGTACGTGCAGCGTTGGAGAAAGTCAGTCTGCTCGATTATGAGCGCCAGCTTCCTGCCTCGCTCTCCACCGGTGAGCAGCAGCGCGTGGGCATCGCGCGCGCCATCGTGGCAAAGCCGACCGTGCTGATTGCCGACGAACCGACTGGCAATCTCGACCCCCAGCTTGCCGTCGAAATCATGGGACTGTTTGCGGAATTCCAGCAGGTCGGCACCACCGTGCTGATCGCCAGCCATGATCTGCCGTTGATCAAGCGCATGAAGAAACGCGTCATCGTGCTTGATCACGGTCGCCTGGTCGCGGATGTGGCGGCGGAGGAAGTGCTATGAGCACGCCCAATGAGGTTCAGGCCCCGCAGACGCAGGCACCCGTGCGCACCGAACGCAGTCATCGCCGTCCGGTAGCAAGCTGGCGTGAGCATCACGGTTGGAGCGCGAGTGCCAGCTTGCGCCGCCTGTCGTCCAAGCCGGTGGGCACCTTGCTGACCGTTGCGGTGATGGGGCTGGCGTTGGCGTTGCCACTGGCCTTCTATCTGCTGCTCTCCAACGCACAGTCATTGGGCGATGCGCTGGGCCGCAACCAGGTCATCAACGTATTCCTGAAAACGGATCAGGTCGCCAGTAACGCACAACTGCTCGCCAAGCAGGTCGAGCAGCATGACGGCGTCGCCAGCGTCACGGTGAAGACGCCGCAGCAGGGCATGGACGAACTGAGCAAGATGCAGGGCTTCTCCGATTCGCTGCATGCGCTGGACGACAACCCACTACCGTACGTGCTCGAAGTGCAGCCGCAGGACGGCATTTCTGCCGATGCCGCCAATCATCTGGTCGATGATCTGCGCGGCATGCAGGGCGTAGACATCGTGCAAGACAGCGGCACCTGGCGTGAACGCCTGGACGCCCTGCTGAATGTGGGAAATCGCGCTGTGCTGATCCTGGCAGCCTTGTTTGCGCTGGCGGTGTTGCTGGTGGTCGGCAACACGGTACGCGTGGACATCACCAGCCGCGCCGAGGAAATCGGCGTACTGAAACTGATCGGCGCCAGTCGCGCATTCGTGCGCCGCCCGTATCTCTACGCCGGCATCTGGTACGGCCTGTTCAGCGGCATTCTGGCAGTGGGTCTGGCGGTCGCCATTGAGTTTGCGTTGGCCGAACCCGTGGCCCGGCTCAGTCAAGCCTACGGTGGAAAGCTGCGCGTGGGCGGCTTGCCGCCGTGGCTGCTGTTGGCTGTACCGGTGGCCGCCGCCGTCCTCGGCTGGCTCGGCGCCCGCTTGGTCAGCGCCTGGCAGTTGCGGCGCGCTGCATGAACGAATGAGGCAGGCGGTGAAATCGTTCGCACTGCCTCCTGCGAGTCTGAGGCATGATTGACCGGCCAAACGGGCGCAGGGGCGTCTGCCGACGCACGAGCATGGAAGCTTAGGGGATGGTGGGGACTTTTAATGACTGCAAGTATCAGCAGCCGCGACCTCAGCGCTGCACCGCGTGTGCTGGTGGTGGACGGCTCCAAAGTCGTGCGCCAGCTGATCACGCGCGTACTGAAAACCGAGCTGCCGCAGGCTGAGGTCGTAGGTTGTGGCAGCGGCGCGGAAGCGCAGCAGCTGCTCGGCGACGGCGTGTTCGATTTCATTACCGTCGCGTTGCGGCTGCCCGACATGGATGGGCTGGAGCTGGCGCGCTATGTGCGCGAATCCGCGCCGCAGGTGTATGTGCCGATCGTGGTGGTGTCAGGCGACGTCGATGATCGCCTGCATCGCCGCGCGCTGGGCGAACACGTCACGGATTATTTCGACAAATCACTCGGCTTCCAGGCGCTGGCCGAATTCATCCGCGGCTATGTGCGGCCGGAAAGCAGCGCCGAAGGCGTAGTGCTGTACGTGGAGGACAGCCGCGTCGTCGCGCTGGCCACACGCCGCATGCTGGAGAAGATTGGTCTTACCGTACGCCATGTGGTCAGCGTGGAAGATGCGCTGGCCATGCTGGAAACCGAGCGTGCGCAGGGTTTGGTCGGCGTCGATGTCGTGCTGACCGACGTCAGCCTCAAGGGCGAGCTGACCGGCGGCGACCTGCTCAAGTTTATCCGCACCGATTTCGGCTATGGCAAGGGCAAATTGCCGGTGCTGGTGATGACCGGTGATGAAAATCCCGACAATCAGGCCATGCTGATCCGTGCCGGCGCCAATGACCTGGTGGAAAAGCCGGTCGAAGAACGTTTGCTGATCACCAAGCTTCTGTTTCAATTGCGTGTGGCGCAACATCTGCGCGCACGCGAAGAAACAGGCTAGCCGCAATGAGTGATGAAGAACGCATCAAGTTCGAGCCCTCGTGGAAGGAGCGCATTGGCGATTATCTGCAGCGGCCGGACATGCGGGCGCTGTCCGAGTTTCTGCGTGCGGAGAAGCGCAACGGCAAGGTGATCTATCCGCCTGGCCCGGAAATCTTCAATGCCTTCTCGCACACGTCGTTCGATGCGGTGCGTGTGGTGATCCTGGGACAGGATCCGTATCACGGGCCGGGGCAGGCACATGGTTTGTGTTTTTCCGTGCGGCCGGGCGTGCCGGCACCCCCGTCGCTGGTCAACATCTTCAAGGAAATCCAGCGTGACCTGAATATCGCGCCGCCCGATCACGGCTGCCTCACGCCGTGGGCCGATCGCGGCGTGCTACTGCTCAATGCGGTGCTTACCGTGGAGCGCAGTCTGGCTGCTTCGCATCAAGGCAAGGGCTGGGAAGGTTTTACCGATGCAGCTATCGACGCGCTTAACCGCGAGCGCGAAGGCATCGTTTTCATGTTGTGGGGCTCCTATGCGCAACGCAAAGGCCAGCTGATCGATACGCGCCGCCACGCTGTACTGAAATCAGTGCATCCCTCGCCGCTGTCCGCGCATCGCGGTTTTATCGGTTGCGGGCATTTCTCTGCCGCCAACCGTTACCTGGAAAACATTGGGCAGCCACCCATCGACTGGTCACTACCGCCTCGCGCCCAACTCGAAGCCACCTGATCGCCACCCCGCCATGGCGCGGGAAATGAGACGCCGACTTAAGCGTCAGATAGGCCGGGGCTGTTCTGCCAAGGCGAGGCAACCCCTTTCTTTGCCGCACCTCCGCTTACCGGCCCTTCAGCCCCCAAAAGTCATGCTTGAAACCACCCCTCCCGGCAACCATCGGATTGGACAAGGCCGGGGCATTCGTGTACTATTCGGTACATAAAAGGCGCCGGAACTCCGGACGCCTTTAGCACTCCAAGTACCAGAGTGCTAAGCTGACCCCATATTCAGGAGGTTCCAACATGTCCCAAGCCTTGGCAGCGGCCACTTTGCCGGTTCCCAGCGTCGTTGGCAGTCTGGATGCCTACATCTCGGCGGTTCACCGCATCCCGGTGCTCAGCCAGGAAGAAGAGCAGGACCTGTCGCGCCGCTATCAGTCGGAGGAGGATCTTGCCTCCGCCCGCAAGCTGGTGATGTCGCACCTGCGCTTTGTTGTTCACGTGGCCCGTGGCTATAGCGGCTACGGTCTGCAGCTGTCCGATCTTATTCAGGAAGGCAACATCGGCCTGATGAAGGCGGTCAAGCGTTTTGACCCCGATCAGGGCGTGCGCCTGGTCAGTTTTGCCGTGCACTGGATCCGTGCAGAAATGCACGAGTTCATCCTGCGCAACTGGCGCATCGTGAAGGTGGCCACCACCAAGGCGCAGCGCAAGTTGTTCTTCAACCTGCGCAAGAGCAAAAAGCGCTTGGGCTGGATGAATGCCGAGGAAGTGCGCATGGTCGCCAAGGACCTTGGCGTGCCGGAGGCCACGGTGCGCGAGATGGAATCGCGTCTGTCCGGCCGTGACATCGGTTTCGAAGCCCCGGCGGATGCCGAGGACGATGCCAAGCCGGCACCGGAAGCGTTCCTGGTCGACGAAGGCGCTGATCCGTATCAGAACGTGGCCGACGCCGACCAGACTGACAACCAGCTGGAAACCCTGTCGAATGCGCTGCGCAAGCTGGACCAGCGTTCGCGCGACATCATCCAGCGCCGCTGGCTCAATGAGGAAAAGGCCACGCTGCAGGATCTGGCGGATGAGTATGGCGTTTCCGCTGAGCGTATTCGCCAGGTTGAAGCGAATGCGATGAAGAAGATGCGCGGGTTGTTTGCGGCCTGATCTGGCATCGCTTCAAAGCGTGAGTTATGACGGCCTCCCTTGTGGAGGCCGTTTTTGTTGTGGGCGATTACAGGATGAGAGTCTCTGGATGAATCAGGCAAAACCATCCGCGATTCACCTGAGCCCATCCATGGCCTACCCTTACGGTCAACGATGGAACGGCCGGTAACCTGCATGCCCCACATCCTGGTCATCGAAGACGACGAAATCACGGCACGCGAAATCGTGCTGGAGTTGGCCTCGCACGGCATTACCGCCGATCGCGTGCACGATGGCCAGCAAGGTTTCCTGCGCGCGCAGGAGCCGCATTTCGATGCGATCACCCTGGACTTGATGCTGCCCAGCATGGATGGCCTGACCTTGGTGAAACAACTGCGCGAACGCGGCATTACCACGCCGGTGCTGATGATCAGCGCCATGGGCGATGTGGACGAACGCGTGCGCGGCCTGCGCGCAGGTGGCGACGATTACCTCACCAAGCCGTTTGCGCCGGATGAAATGGCGGCGCGCATCGAGGTGCTGCTGCGCCGACACCGGCAAGATCACCCGGCGCAAACCCGGCTACGCGTGGCCGATCTGGAATTGGACATGATCAGCCGCACCGCACGCCGCGGCAGCCGCGAGTTGACCTTGCTGCCCACGGAATACCGCTTGCTGGAATTCCTGATGCGCTATCCGGGACAAGTGCTGACGCGTGCGATGATTTTCGAAAGTGTGTGGGGGCTGCGCTTCGATCCTGGCACCAATCTGATCGATGTACATATCGCGCGCCTGCGCCGCAAGGTGGACAACGATGGCGAGCCGTCGCTAATCCGTACCATGCGCGGCTCGGGGTATCGCCTTGGCTAGTGCAACCGCCAGGAACCTGTCGATCCACTGGCGGGCAACCACGTCGCGGCTGCTGCTCGCCTATGGTGTGTTCTTCGTCATCTGGGGCACGATGCTGCTGGGTTACATTTATTGGGAAACCCTGCATTACCTCGAAACGCGCACGGACATGCAGCTCAAGCAGCAGGTCACTTATCTGCGCGGCCTCGATCAGGAGCACATGCTGGTGGCGTTGAATGATTACGTCATTCTGGAACGCACTAATTACAACGCGTGGGGCTTGTTCGACGCGAACAAGAAATGGCAATACGGCGACGTGCTGCAATTCCCTGCCGGCTTGAAGATCGATTCGGATTCGGTGCGCATGCCAACCGAGCAGGTGATCAGCGGACCGTTTGCGCCGGCGACGTCGAAACTTTCTGTGATTGCCGCGCATCTTCCCGGTGGGCAGATCCTAGTGCTCGCGCACACCACGCGCATCGCGGCGCGCGTTGGCAACATCATTTCGCACGCGGTGTGGTGGGGCGTTTCGTTCACCCTCGTGCCGGGCCTCATCGGCGGCCTGATTCTCAATCGAGGACCGCGGCGGCGCATCCGGCAGATCGAATCGGCTACGCACCCGATCATGCGCGGCGATCTGCGACAGCGCTTGCCGGTAAGCAATCGTGGCGATGAACTGGATCGGCTTGCCGCCATCGTCAACGATATGCTCGACCAGATCGAGCGGCTGATGGGCGAGGTAAAAGGTGTTTGCGACAATATCGCGCACGATTTGCGCACACCACTGACGCGTCTGCGTTCACAACTGTACCGCGTGCAGCAGGAACTGAACGAGCAGGATCCGCATGCCTCGCTTATTGAGCGCTGCGCGTCCGATGTCGACGAGGTACTCGCCAGGTTTCGCGCATTGCTGCGCATCTCCGAACTGGAAGACCGCCGCCGCCGCGAAGGCTTTGTCGACGTCGATCTCGGTGAAACGCTGGAGCGGGTGTACGAACTCTATGCCCCACTGGCCGAGGATCAGCAACTGCAATTTGAGCTTGAGTCCGAGCCTGGCTTGATCGTGCAGGCCGATCCGGATTTGCTGTTCGAGGCCGTCGGTAACTTGGTCGGTAATGCGATCAAGTTCACCCCGGTGGGCGGACGGGTCGGCCTGATGGTGCAGCGTATCGCTCCTGATCTGGCGCATATCGAGGTGGCGGACAGCGGCCCGGGCATTCCGGAAGAACAACGCCACGCGGTATGGCAGCGTTTTTACCGCGGCGAAGGCAATCGTGACGCATCCGGGCATGGCTTGGGGCTGAGTATCGTGGCAGCTATCGCCAAGCTGCATGACTTTGAACTGAGCATCGACGGACACGGTCCCGGCACCCGTATGGGCATGAATTGTCCGTTACAGCCCCATCGGGAAACGCCCGAAACCGCTTAGCAGCCGCATTTAGCCGACTTTCATTAAACAATCTTCATGCCTATGAAAGGCATGTCTATCAGACGGTGCTGATAATAGGCGCCAGCGCTAACGCAAGCTGCTGGAACCTGCCCTATGTTGGCCCTCGTCCGGATCGCACTCTCGCGTCCCCTTACTTTCATCGTCCTCGCGCTGTTTATCCTGCTGGTCGGGCCATTGGCCGCCTTGCGCACGCCCACGGATATCTTCCCGAACATCGGCATCCCGGTGATCAGTGTGGTGTGGACCTACAACGGTCTTTCGCCCAGCGACATGTCGGGCCGCGTGATCTACTACTACGAGCGCTCGCTCAGCTCCTCGGTCAACGACATCGAACACATCGAATCAGAATCGCTGCCGGGCATTGGCGTGGTGAAGATCTTCTTCCAGCCGAGCGTGGATATTCGCACGGCCACGGCGCAGGTCACGTCGATCTCGCAGACGGTGCTCAAGCAGATGCCGCCCGGCATCACGCCGCCGCAGATCATCAATTACAACGCTTCTACCGTGCCGATCCTGCAGTTGGCGCTTTCCAGCAACAAGCTTTCCGAGCAGCAGATTCTCGACACCGCCCAGAACTTCATCCGTCCAGCGCTGACCAATGTGGCCGGCGTGGCGATTCCGACGCCTTACGGTGGCAAGAATCGCGAAGTGATGCTCGATCTCGATCCGCAGGCGCTGGCCGCCAAGGGCCTGTCCGCCCAGGACGTCGGCGATGCACTGGCCGCGCAGAACCAGATCGTGCCGGTGGGTGACATCAAGATCGGCCAGGACGATTACATGGTGCAGCTCAACGATAGCCCGGAGGCGATTGAAGAGCTGAACAACCTGCCAATCAAGACGGTCAATGGCGCCACCATCACCATCGGTCAGGTTGCGCACGTACGTGATGGTTCGCCACCGCAGCAGAACATCGTGCGCGTAGATGGCCATCGCGCCGTGCTGATGTCTGCACTCAAGAACGGCAACGCCTCAACGCTGGCGGTCGTGGCTGGCATCAAGAACATGCTGCCGCTGATCGAGGAAACCACGCCGTCGTCGCTGAAAATCAAGGCACTCGGCGATCAATCGGTGTTTGTGAAAGCAGCGGTGACGTCGGTGGCACGCGAAGGCATCATTGCCGCCTGCCTGACCTCGCTGATGATCCTGATCTTCCTGGGCAGCTGGCGTTCGACGGTGATCATCGCGGTTTCGATTCCGCTTGCGGTGCTGTCGGCCATCGCATTGCTGGCCACTTTCGGGCAAACGCTTAACGTGATGACCCTCGGTGGCCTCGCGCTGGCAGTGGGTATTCTCGTGGACGACGCTACGGTGACCATCGAGAACATCAACTGGCATCTGGAACAAGGCAAGGATGTCGAAACGGCGATCATGGATGGCGCCAAACAGATTGTGACGCCAGCTTTTGTTTCGCTGCTTTGCATCTGTATCGTGTTCGTGCCGATGTTCATGCTCGAAGGCATCGCAGGCTTCCTGTTCCGCCCGATGGCATTGGCGGTGATCTTTGCGATGATCTCCTCGTTCGTGCTGTCGCGCACCCTGGTGCCGACCATGGCGATGTATCTTCTCAAGCCGCATGTCATGGAAAGCGGTGAAGGTCATCATCCGGAAGACCCGTTTATCAACAAGCACGAAGGTGATCAGCATCCGCCGATACGCCGCAGCTCCCTGCGCCGCGCGCTGGTGAATTTCCAGCAAGGATTCGAGCGCCGCTTCTCCAGCATCCGCGATGCTTACTACGGCACGCTGGCCCTCGCACTATCTACGCGCAAGAAGTTCGTGCTCGGGTTCCTTGGATTTGTGGTGGCTTCGTTCGCGCTGGTGCCGTTCCTGGGACGCGACTTTTTCCCCAGTACGGACGCAGGCGCGATTGCTTTGCACGTGCGCGCGCCGGTTGGTACGCGCATCGAGGATACAGCGGCAGAATTCGATCGCATCGAGAACGCCATACGCAAGGTGATTCCGCCGTCGCAGCTGGACAACATCATCGACAACATCGGCTTGCCGATCAGCGGCATCAACATGGTGTACAGCAACACCGGCACGATCGGTCCGCAGGATGGCGATATCCAGATCTTGCTCAAGGAAGGTCACGCTCCCACCGACGAATTCGTCAAGAAGCTGCGCAGCGTGCTACCCCACCAGTTTCCTGGTACGGACTTTGCGTTCTTGCCCGCGGACATGGCCAGTCAGATCCTTAACTTCGGTGCGCCCGCGCCGCTGGATGTAAAGATCGCGGGACGCAATCTGCAAGCCAACCAGGCCTATGCGATCCAGATCATGCGCCGCATGCAGAGCATTCCTGGCATTGCCGACGTGCGTTTGCAGCAGTCGACCGGTCAGCCGCAACTGAACGTCAATGTCGACCGCGTGCGCGCCGACCAGCTCGGCATTACCGAGAAGGACGTCACCGACAGCATGGTGGCTTCGCTGGCCGGCAGTTCGCAGGTTGCACCGACCTTCTGGCTCAACCCGCGGACCGGTGTGTCCTACGCAGTGGTGGCGCAAACGCCGCAGTACAACATGGATAGCATGGCGCAATTGCAGAGCTTGCCGGTGACATCGGCAAGCACCGGTGCGCAGCAGACGCTTGGTGCGTTGGCCTCGATCACGCGTACGGATACGCCGGCGATCGTGACGCACTACAACATCGCACCGTCTTTCGATATCTACGCTGCCGTGCAAGGACGCGATCTTGGTGCGGTGTCTTCCGGCATCCAGAAGGTGCTCAACGATTTCGCCAAGGATCGCCCGAAAGGCACGACGGTCGGCCTTTATGGTCAGGTCACCGCCATGAATACGGCTTTCTCCGGCCTGCTATTCGGCCTGTTGGCAGCGATCGTGCTGATCTACATGCTGATCGTGGTGAACTTCCAGTCGTGGCTCGATCCGTTCGTGATTATCACGGCGTTGCCTGCTGCGTTGGCTGGCATCGTGTGGATGCTGTTTGCCACGCACACCACGCTATCGGTACCTGCCCTGACCGGCGCCATCATGTGCATGGGCGTGGCCACCGCCAACTCCATTCTGGTGGTGAGCTTTGCCCGCGAACGCCTGGCCGAACATGGCGATGCGATGAAAGCGGCGCTGGAAGCCGGCTTCACCCGTTTCCGCCCGGTTTGCATGACCGCGCTGGCGATGATCATCGGCATGCTGCCGATGGCGCTGACGCAAGAGCAGAACTCGCCGCTCGGCCGCGCGGTGATTGGCGGTCTGCTGTTTGCCACCGCCGCCACCTTGCTGTTCGTGCCGGTGATTTTCAGCATCGTGCATGGCCGCGAACAAACTTCTTCCGAATCCGAACCTGCCGCAGGAATTCCCCATGTCGCATAACCCTGCACCCGTGCAAGTCGCGGCGCGCCCGCCGCGCTTGAAAAAGCTCAGTATCTTTGGCGCCATTGCGGCCGTGCTGATTGTCGGCGGTGGCCTGGCGATCCGCTATCACGATCATCATGAACTCGTGCAATGGACCGATGCGCAGCTGATTCCCACCGTGCGCCTGGCGCCGCCATCGGATCCCGACAAGACGCATGTGATTACGCTGCCTGGTCACCTGGAAGCGTGGTACAGCTCACCCATCCATGCACGCGTCAGCGGTTACCTGAAGAATTGGTACAAGGATATCGGTGACAAAGTGAAAGCCGGCGAAGTGCTGGCCACGGTCGACACGCCCGAGCTGGATCAGCAGTTGGAGCAGGCCAAGGCCGTACTGGTCAAGGCACAGGCCGATGCCAATCTCGCCAACATCACTTCGCGGCGTTGGCAGCACCTGCTGACTTCCGATTCGGTGTCCAAGCAGGAGGTCGACGAGAAAATCGGCGAAGCTCAGGCGGCGCAAGCGACAGTGCTGGCAGCCAAGGCCGATGTGGATCGCCTGGACGCGCTGGAAACCTTCAAGAAAATCGTTGCACCCTTCAATGGCCTGGTGACGGCGCGCCATACCGACGTGGGCGATTTGATCACCGCCAACAACGACAGCAGCAACCAGGAATTGTTTACGGTTTCCGATACCAGCCACATGCGCTTGTATGTGCCGATTCCGGAAGTGGATGCCGGCGGTATCAAGCCTGGTATGAAGGTGAACTTGAGCGTGCCCGAACACCCGGGCCGCACGTTCGAGGCCACCTTGCTCGGTAACTCCGGTGCCATCAACCAGACTTCCGGCAGCATGCTGGCGCAGTTCGAGGCCGATAACACCGACGGTGCCTTGAAGCCGGGTGATTACGCTGATGTGAAGCTCGCACTGGAAACCAATCCCAACCTGATCAGCGTGCCAGCCAGCGCACTTATCTTCCGCGCGCATGGAGCGCAGGTAGCGGTGTTCGGGCCTGATAGCCGTGCGCATTTGCGCGATGTGCATATCGGAATGGACCTTGGGCAGACCTTGTTGATCGATCAAGGTCTGACGCAAAGCGACCGTGTCATTGAGAATCCACCCGATTCGCTGATGAATGGCGATCGGGTGCAACTCGATACCAGCGACAACGGGGCTGCCGTCGAGGCAGCTACGGAGAAGGGTCATGAAACTGCACGTTGATCGTCTGTTAGCCGTTGCCGCCGCCGTCGCGATGCTGGGCGGCTGCTCGCTGGCGCCGACTTATCACACGCCTTCGTTGCCACCGATGCCCGCTTCCTTCAAGGAAGCGGGCACGGCATGGAAAGTCGCGCAGCCTTCGGATGAACTACCGCGCGGCAGCTGGTGGGCGTTGTATGACGATCGCCAGCTGGGTCAACTGGAGTCGAAACTTGATGCGGACAATCCGAGCCTTGCCGCAGCACTGGCGCGCTACGACACGGCGCGTGCTTTCGAAAGCCAGTTGCGTTCGGGCATGTTCCCCAGTTTGGATTTCGCCGCCAATCCGGAGCGCGCGCGCCAGTCGGATAACCGTCCCCTGCGTGGCAGCGATCAGCCCAATGAGTACGACAGCGACACGGTAGGTGTCGGCGTCAATTATGACCTCGATCTGTGGGGTCGCATTCGCAACGAAGTCAGTCAGGGACATGCGTTGTCGCAAGCAGCGCAAGCCGATCTTGCTTCAGCCAAGCTCAGTCTGGAAGCACAACTGGCCGATGACTACGTGCGCTTGCGTGGATACGACATTCAGGACGGCATTCTCAATAGCACGTTGAAGGCGTACGAGCGCGCGCTGGAACTGACCGAAAACCGACACGAAGGCGGTATCGCATCGGGCATGGATGTGTCGCGCGCGCAGGCGCAATTGCATGACGCGCAAGCACAGGTGACGGAAGTGCAAGCTCAGCGCGCGCTGACTGAGCATGCTATTGCTGCACTCGTTGGCGAGCCCGCTTCGAGTTTCTCGCTGGAGTCGGATCCGCAGCAGTTGCAGTTGCCTGTCACACCGCCGGGGCTGCCCTCTACGTTGCTTGAACGTCGGCCCGATATTGCCTCGGCGGAACGGCGCGTGTTTGCGGCCAATGCGGGTATCGGCGTCGCGCGCGCGGCGTTCTTTCCCGATCTGAGCCTGTCGGGTGGTTATGGTTTTCAGAACACTGGCTTCGGCAATCTTCTTTCCATGGGCAACCGCTTTTGGGCGCTGGGGCCACTGGCTACGCTGAATCTGTTTGATGCCGGCTTGCGTCGTGCTCAGTTGCGCCAGGCGCATGCGGAATTTGCCGAGGCATCGGCGGATTACCGGCAGACCGTGCTGACGGCATTTCGTCAGGTGGAAGATAACCTTGTGCTGCTGCGCGATCTGGGTACCGAGGCCAATCAGGAAGACGAGGCGGAGGTCGCGGCGCAAAAGACTTTGACCATTGCTACCAATCGTTATCGCGAAGGCATCGTCAACTATCTGGAAGTGGTGACAGCACAGACCGCAGCTTTATCAGCACAACGCGATGCAGAGGCGATTCGTACGCGGCGCCTGCAAGCGAGCGTGAACCTGATTCGCGCGCTGGGTGGTGGATGGACGCGCGATGCGGCTGGTTTTGATGGCAGGACGGTTGCGCAGGCGGCTGAAAAAACGTCGACGCAATGATCGTCGGCGTTCGTGATGATCCAGATATCTCTGGAAACGCCTAATCGCGTGTCAATACAAATCGACCGGATCCACATCCAGCGACCAGCGCACCTTGCGTGCGCTCGGCAGCTGCGCAAGTTGCAATGACCACGGCCGCACTGCCGCATGCAGATGACGGCGTGTGGTCGATTCGATCAGCAACTGCCCGCGCTGGCGCCCTGCGCGCAATGGCATCGGCGCTGGCATGGGGCCCGCAATTTGCAAGGTATCCGTATCGGGTAACGCGGCACGTGCTTCGCCCAGGAAGGCGTCAACGGTCATACGCTCATGCGCTTCAGCGCGCAGCAACACCTGATGACCAAACGGCGGTAAGCCGGTTTGATGGCGTTCGACCAGCAAGTCTTTGGCGGCCGCTGCGTAGCCTTGCGACAGCAAGCTGCGTAGCAGGGGATGATCCGGGTGGTGTGTCTGCAGCAGCACGCGGCCGGGTTTGCTGGCGCGTCCGGCACGTCCGGCCACTTGCACCACCAGCTGTGCCAGTCGTTCGCCGGCGCGGAAATCTACGCTGAGCAAACCTTCATCCACGCCCACAATAGCGACGAGCGTCAGATTGGGCAGATCGTGGCCTTTGGCCAGCATTTGTGTGCCAACCAGAATGACGGGCGCATCGGCTTGCAGGTTGGCGAGCAGCTGTTCGAAGGCATCGCGGCGGCGTGTGGTTTCGCGGTCGATGCGCAACACCGGTGTTTGCGGAAAATGCGCGGTGAGCGCTTCTTCCAACCGTTCGGTGCCTTGGCCCTGGGGTTTCAGTTCGTTGCTGCCGCAAGCCGGGCAGGTGGTGGGTATGGCGGATTGATGATCGCAGTGGTGGCAGATCAGCCGCCGCCACGCAGCGTGCAAGGTCATCGGATGTTCGCAGCGCGGACATTCCGCATGCCAGCCGCAGCTATGGCACAGCAACACGGGTGCGTAACCGCGACGGTTGCGAAACACCAATACCTGTTCGCCGCGCGCCACGGTTTCGCCGACGGTATGCAGCAGCGCAGGCGAAAGACCATGTTCCAGCCGTTGCGCACGCATATCGATGATCTGCACCTGCGGCGGTCGCACCGCACTTGGCCGCGAGCGCAGATGCAGCGCCTGATAGCGGCCTGCTTCGACATTGGCCAGGCTTTCCAGCGATGGCGTGGCAGAACCCAGCATCACCGGCACGTTGAGCGCGCGTCCGCGGACCAGCGCGAGGTCACGGGCGTGATAGCGGAAGCCTTCCTGCTGCTTGTAAGCACCATCGTGTTCTTCGTCTACGATGATCAGTCCCGCTTGCGGCAGCGGGGTGAATACGGCGGAACGTGTACCAAGAACGACTTTCGATTCGCCCGAGCGCATTCGCAGCCAGGCGCGTGCGCGTTCGCCTTCGGCCAGATTGGAATGCAGGACCTCGACCGGTACGCCGAGGCGTTCGCGCAATCGGCGCACGGTTTGTGGGGCGAGGCCTATTTCCGGCACCAGCAGCAGCGTTTGCTTGTCCTGCGCCAGTGCTTGTTCGATCAAGGCGAGGTAGACCTCGGTCTTGCCGCTGCCCGTGATGCCGTCGAGCAGGAACGGCTGGAACCGATCGAAGGCGGCGGCGACCGCGCTCACGGCCGCTTCTTGTTCGGGGTGCAAGACGGGGGGCCGCAGCGATGGCTGGGGCATTGGCGACATGGCCAGTTCGCCGCGCTCAATCAGACCTGCATCAGCCAGTCGCCGCGCCGCCGCACGCCAGTCGGGCAATGCCAGATCCAGCTCGGTGGCTGATTGCGGACCTTCGGCTAGTACTTGCAGCAGCGCACGGCTTCCGCCGCGCCGGCTGCCGGCATCCAGTGCGCTTAAGCCCGCGATGGTGAGTTGCCACGCCGGTTCGCGGGTTTCCGGTAAAGGTTTGTCTTCGCGCAACAGCAGCGGCAGCGCGTTGGCGTAGGCTTCGCCGGGCGCGCCAAGCCAGTAGTCGGCAGCCCAGGCCAGTGTCTGCATCAATTCGGCATCGAGCAGCGGAGCATCATCGAGTACGCGCGACACACGTTTGAGCCGCGCGCTGCCTACGTTTGAGTCGACGTCGGTTTCCACCACAACGCCAACCGCTTTGCCGCGTCCGAACGGCACGAGCACACGACTGCCCGCGACGGCCTGGCCGCTTGCCGGCGGCAGGTAGTCGAACAGGGTGGGCAGAGGTACCGGCAGAGCGATACGAAGGACGGATGGCATGGATGTCGGGTGCGCGCGGTACCGGTTCGAGTGTATCGCGAGCCTTACTAAAACCCGCGAAGGATGTTGCGCTGGGCGCTTGCCTGCGAATGCTTCCTTGTCATCTAGGAACGGCGGCTAAGTGGCTCAACCAAACGTGGTTTTTCCCTTATCCACAAGAGCTGTGGATAAGTCTGTGGATGTGACGTTGAGAGTGTGCGTTAACGCGCATTAGAACGGACGTTGTGACAGGCTGTTCAAGTTTTGATCAGTTAAAAATAGTTATGTATATCAATGCCTTGAAGGATGCCGTCGATTTTATCCTTGTTCCGCGCCCGGACTTGACACGCAGATATGTCAATACCTTGACGCTGTGTAAAACCGGCCTTTTGCCACCTGAAAAATGACAATCAATGGGCCAGGCCAAGTACCGCGGCCATGGCCAGGGCCAGCGACAACAACCATATGTAAGCCCAGCCGATCAGTAGGAATTTTACGATCGTCATGACCCAGCCCTGGCGGTAGATCCGCTTTTGCATGACCAGCAGGTAAGCCGGCACCCAGACCATCAGCGCCCCTTGGCCAAAACCCAGCACCCAGCCGGTCCACGCCGCGTGTGGCTTGAGCCAGGTGGAAAGCATCCCGGCCACGATGATCAGCAACAGACTCAGGAAGATGAAGGCATGGCTATGCAGGGCGACGATCAGATGCTCCATGTAGAGCCGGCGCTTGAAGATGTAGACCAGTGTCAGCAGCAGCGCGAAGGTCGGGATCAGCACCAGCATGGTGCCGGGCAAGGCGCCGAATACGTTGGTGATCAGGCGCTCGCGGGCTTCCTGGCGCTCAGCCGGATTGCCCTTGAATACGGCTTCCACATTATCGTGCATGTGCTGGCCCAGCTGGGTAAGCCGTTGGTTGGCTGAGGCTGGCAGCCATGGGATGTTGACCGGATCGACCGTGTTACGGTCTTCGTCCTTCTTGGGTGTTGATGCCGTCGCTTGCGTTGCCGCTGTCGACGCAGCAGAAGCGGGCATGCCCAGCTCGGTCAGACGCTGCCTGGCGTTGTCGCGGCTTTGCTGTTCGTTGCTGTCGATCTGGGTGGCGATGGCGGCATTGTTACCGGCTTGTGCATTGGCGGCGCGTGCGGCCTCCAGGCTGGCCAGCTTGCGGGCCAGGTCCTTCTGCACCTCATCGGCGCTGTCGTCATCTTCAAAGTCGCTGGGAGAACCGGTAATCAGTGCGTGCTGGTGGCGCTGGTCGACGCGTGCGGAGATCACGTCCGCCGCCAAGTGCAAGGTGAAGAACGACAACAGGCACAGCACGAACATCAGCCGGAACGGCGCGATGTAACGCACGCGCCGGCCGCTGAAATATTCCAGCGTCAGGAAGCCGGGCTTGAGGAACAGCGGTGGCACGGTATGCAGGATGCGCCCGTCGATGTGCAGGAACATCTCGAAAAACTCTTCGACCAGGCCGTGCACCGGGCGCAGCACGCTGTGCACCGATTGGCCGCAATGGTGGCAAAACTCGCCTTCCAACGGCGTCGTGCAATTGGTGCACTTGATGCCCTCGAACGAGGTCAATTCCTTCATATCCCATCCCCATGGTTAGGCTTGGGATCTTGGCATATGTGTCTTGCGTTTACCGCTGTTCCTCGCAAGAACGTGGGGTGGCGGGTGTACCATATCGGGCTACGGAGAATCCATCCCATGCCCCCGTTTCATCTCGACCGTGCGAGAGTGTCGCGAGAGATTGGCGCTACCGTGCGCCTTGCCCTGCCACTGATCTTCGCCCAGCTTGCTGCCGTCGGCAGCAATGTGATCGATGCTGTTTTGGCCGGTCACGTAAGTGCGCACGTACTCGGCGCGGTGGCGGTAGGCGCCAGCATCTGGTCGCTGGCGATTGTGCTGGGCATCGGCATGATGATGTCGGTGCCGCCATCCATTTCGCAGCTTGATGGCGCCGGTCGCCGGCACGAAGCCGGGCTGGTGTTCCATCAGGCGATCTGGCTGGCGCTGGGAATGGGTGTGGTGCTGTGGTTTGCGGTGCGCCATGCCGAACCGCTGATCAAGCTGATCGGCGTATCGCCCGGGCTTTATACGGATGTGGGTGAGTTCCTTCGCGCGATCAGTTGGGGTGCGCCCGCGCTCACCTGTTATTTCGCCTTGCGTGGATTGTCGGAAGGTCTGTCGATGACCCGGCCGTCGATGTACTTCAGCTTTGGTGGCCTGGTGCTGCTGGTGCCGCTGGGTTACATCTTCATGTTCGGCAAGCTGGGCCTGCCACCGCAAGGTGCGCGTGGCTGCGGTATCGCGACGGCCACGGTGCTGTGGCTCGAGATGCTGGCGTTTACCCTTTACATCCTGTGCCATCGCAATTATCGCGGGCTTGGATTGTTCCAGCATTTTGAATGGCCGAATTTGCAGCGCATCGGCGCGCTGATGCATATCGGCTTGCCAATGGCGATCACCCTGCTGGCAGAGGGCGGCCTGTTTGTGGCTGCCGCACTTCTGATCGGCACGATGGGCGAAGATATGGTGGCCAGCCATCAGGTGGCGCTCAATGTGGCAGCGTTGTTCTTTATGATTCCGCTGGGCCTGGCGATGGCCATTACGGTGCGGGTCGGCAATGCAGTGGGGCGGGGCGACCCTTCCGGGGTGCGTTACGCCGGGTTCTGCGGCATTGGCCTGACCCTGGTGACCCAGTTGTTTTCAGCGGGGCTGATGCTGGGCTTCCCACACGCGATCGCGTCGCTTTACACCCACGACAAGACGGTGATTGCCCTGGCTTCGCAACTGCTGTTGCTGGCCGGGCTGTTCCAGTTTTCCGACGGCATCCAGGTGGCTTCCAACGGTGCCCTGCGCGGTCTGAAGGATACCCGTGTGCCGATGGCGATCACGCTGTTTGCCTACTGGATGGTGGGCATGCCGGTGGGCTGGTGGCTGGCCTTCCATCTGGACCTGGGGGCGCGCGGCATCTGGATGGGCCTGATTGCAGGTCTGAGCGTGGCCGCGGTGTTGCTGTTCGCACGCTTCTGGATCAGTTCGCGCCGTCACCTGGCCGGGACGTTTGGCCCTGTTGCATCGGCCACCGCGGATGCCACGATTCCCTCATGACCTGAGCCGCGCAAACCGCTACGCTGAAACCGTAGACAGGCTCTAAGTCAACCCAAAGGAACCGATTGATTTATGACGACACCACCGCCCATGCGCCAGTCACCGCAACCGAACGGATTCTGGACCTTTCTGCGCGTGTTCGGGCGCGGGCTCAACATCGTCAGACTGGTCCTGATCAACCTGGTGTTCTTCGGGTTCCTCTTCCTGTTTATGCTGTTGATTCTGGGTATCGGTGCCGCCAAGCGCAGCAGTGATATTCAGGACAGCAGTGTGCTGGTGCTCAAGCCGGAAGGGCGGCTGGTCGAGCAGTACAGCATCAATCCGATGCAGCGCGCGATATCCAAACTTTCCGGCGACGAGCCGAAGGAAGTGCAGCTGCGTGATTTGACCGGCGCCATCGATGCGGCGGCGAAAGACCCACGCATCACGCGCATCGTGCTCAATCCAGACCAACTGCAGAGCAGTGGCTTTGCCGCACTGACCGAAGTGGGCGCGGCGCTGGACCGGTTCCGTGCCTCGGGCAAGCCGGTGGTGGCATGGGCATCCAGCCTGGATCAGTACCAATACCTGCTTGCCGCGCATGCAGATCGCATCCTGCTCGATCCGCAGGGTGGCTTGCTTATCACTGGCTTGGCGAACTATCGCCTGTTCTACAAGGATCTGCTCGACAAGTTGGGTGTGGATGTTCACCTGTTCCGCGTCGGCCAGTTCAAGAGTGCGGCGGAGCCTTTCATCCTGGATCACGCTTCGCCGGAATCCAAGGAAGCGGACAGCTACTGGATGGGTGGCTTGTGGGATGGCTACATCAATACCATCGCCAAACTGCGCAAGTTGGATCCGAATGTGGTGCGCGCGGATATCAACGAACTGCCGGACCGCATTGCTTCCACTCAGGGTGATCTGGCCAAGCTCGCGCTTGATGAGCATCTGATCGACGGTCTTGCTACGCGCGATGAATTGATCGAAACCTTGCGTTCGCAAGGCGTACCCGCTGGCAAGGATGGCCACGGCATCCGCGGCGTGAATCTGGATCGCTACGCCGCCAATATACCCAGCCGCAACAAGCTCACAGGTTCGGGTGTCACCGTGGTGGTGGCGGAAGGCGAGATTACCTCGGGCGAACAGCCAGCCGGTTCGATCGGCGGCGAATCCACTGCGGCATTGATTCGCAGCGCGCGTGAAGACAAGCGTACCAAGGCACTGGTGCTGCGCGTGAACTCGCCAGGTGGCGAAGTGTATGCCGCCGAAGAAATCCGCCGCGAAGTGGAACAGACGCGCAAGGCTGGCATTCCGGTGATTGTGTCGATGGGAGATGTGGCAGCCAGCGGCGGTTACTGGATCTCGATGAATGCCGACAAGATCTATGCCGAGCCCAACACCATTACCGGCTCGATCGGCATCTTCGGCATGTATTACACCATTCCCAACACGCTGGCCAAGCTAGGCATCAACAGCGATGGCGTGGGTACGTCACCGCTGGCGGGAGCGTTCGATATCAGCCGTCCGCTTGATCCGAAGATCGCCGGGGTGATTCAGTCGGTGATCAACAAGGGCTATCACGATTTCGTGGGCGGCGTAGCGCAGGCGCGCGGCAAGGATTACGCCGCGATCGATGCCATTGCGCAGGGACGGGTGTGGACCGGCGATCAGGCTATGCAGCGAGGCCTGGTGGATCAGCTCGGCGGCTTTGATGCGGCCGTTTCCGAAGCCGCGGATCTTGCGCATCTGGGCAAGGATTACGCCGTGCGTTATCAGGAAAAGCCGCTGGGTGCTTTCGAGCGCTTTGTCGTCAGCCTCAATCAGAGCGCGATGGTGTCGTCGCTGCAGAGCTATGGCGTGAAACTGCCGAGCTGGGTGGCGCAATTGCCCATGCTCGCGCCGGAGCTGCAGATGCTGCGCACGTCACAGGCGGGGCAGCCGAATGTGTATTCGTATTGTTTCTGCTCAGCGCACTGATGTTGCTTTGCCCCCTCTCTCCTTTGGGGAGAGGGCTGGGGTGAGGGGCCAAGGCTTGCGATCAGCTTTATAAGAGCGACGCTTCGATTGAGGTGTTTGGCAAGAATGTTCCCCTCACCCTAACCCTCTCCCCGGAGGGGGAGGGAATCAGAAATCGGTGGTCGTCAGTATCACACCACATCAGCGCTGTAGTACTCGCCTTGCCGTCCCACTCGTATGCGCATGCCGAACGCATCGCTGAGACCGGCATCGGTCAGCACATCCGCCTTGCTGCCTTCGTGTAACAGCTTGCCCTCACGCAGCAGCAACACGTGATCGATCTCCGGCAGGATCTCTTCCACGTGATGTGTCACGAGCAATAGCGTGGTGCCGTGTCGGGCAAGCTGGCGCAGGCTTTCCAGGAAGCGTCGGCGGCTGGCCGGATCGAGTCCGGCACAAGGCTCGTCCAGCAGCAAGGCGCGTGGGCGATAAACCAGTGCACGCGCAATGAGCACACGCCGTGCTTCGCCGGTGGAAAGGCTGGCCATCTCGCGGCCGATCAGTGGCGTGGCCTCCATGTGCGCGAGCGCTTCAAGCGCACGTTCGCGCATATCCGGTGTGACTTGGTGATTGAGACCAAGGCCGCGCGCTGCAAAGAAACCGGAGACAACGGCATCGAACACTTCCAGTGGCGTGTCGCTGGTGTAATCCAGTTGCATTGCGGGCGAAACGATGCCAATCAGGCTGCGCAATTCGCTGACGCTCCAGCGATCACGGCCAAACACACGGATCACCGGCGTGCTGTCGCCACGCGCCAGGGGATAGAGCTGGCGCGAAATAAGCCGGATCAAGGTCGATTTGCCTGAGCCATTCGCGCCAAGGATCGCGGTATGTTGGCCGATCGCAAGGCGGAGGCTGAGTTGATCGAGAATCAGCCGCTCTCCACGCAGGACGCTGGCTTCGTGGATCTCCAGCAGGGGAGTGGAGGTGTCGGTGATATGGGTGCTATCGGGACTCATGCCTGAACCATGCCTGCAAGGTGCTTGCGTGGCAAGTCTGGACGTCCATGCGTCCGTTAGCGATTTTTACTGCGTCTGCTGCTCGATCTGCTTGTCCTGGTCAGCGGCCTGCTTGTTCACGATTTTTTGCACATCCTTGGCGCGCTGTTCGTCCTGCTTCATGCCACTCCAGGGTACAGACACGCTGGCGGCGGCCGAAGGATCGGACTGGGGTGTCGGTGGCTTGCCCGTGCAGGCGGCAAGGCTGATCAGGCACAACAGGCTGAGAACGGCTTTCATGGCGATGACCTTGCATGTACCCATGGGCAAGTGTCCCGCGGCAAGGCGCCTGGGACAAGCTGTTCCTGTAAGCTTTATGCATGAACAGCCGCATCGACGCCTGGCAATTGCAGGAACATACCGCTTTGATCACCGGTGCCAGCAAGGGCATCGGGTATGCCGCAGCGCGCGAGCTGGCGGGGTTGGGCGCCCACCTGTTGCTGGTAGCGCGTGACGACGATTATCTCGAGCAGGTCTGCGTGGAACTTGCCGACGATTTTCCGGGCATCGACGTGCTGTCCTTTGCGGCGGATGTGAGCGAGCCTGAGGATCGCATGGCGGTCTTCGATTGGATCGCTGATTTGGGAGTGCCGTTGTCGATCCTGGTCAACAATGCTGGCGGCAATACGCCGAAAGCGACGCTGGATTACGAGCCTGACGAATATCGCGAAATTTTCGAGCTGAATCTTTTTTCCGCCTATGAAATGTGTCGTCTGGCGCATCCGTATCTGGCGCAGCATGCGAATGCGGCCATCGTCAATGTGGGTTCGGTATCGGGCGTGACACACGTGCGCACCGGTTCGCCGTATGGCATGACCAAGGCAGCGCTGCATCAGCTCACCCGCAACTTGGCGGCGGAGTGGGCAGTCGACGGCATCCGTGTCAATGCGGTGGCGCCGTGGTACATCCGCACGCAACGCTCCGAACCGGCGTTGGCCGATACGGATTATCTGGATGAAGTGCTCGATCGCACGCCGCTGCGGCGCATCGGCGAGCCGGAAGAAGTCGCCGCTGCCATTGCCTTCTTGTGTCTGCCTGCAGCCAGCTACATCACGGGTCAGTTGTTGGCGGTGGACGGCGGCTTTCTGAATTACGGGTTTTGAGAAAGAGGTTTCCCGTTGCTGTTTTCCACAGACATTGGGGAAACCCTGGTGACAACCCTGTGGATAATTTCTCGCACGCATTACGCAGCGAGCTTTTGCATGTCATGGCGCACATCCTGCGCAAGTTTTGCTCAGCAATGGCTTAGCTGGGCGAGCAATTCACTTTCGCGTTGGAGCAGCGGCGGTTGGTCGCTCTTGAAGGCGCGCGACAGTTTGCGTTCGTTTTCGTCGTAGTCGCTGCGCAACTGCGAGCAGGTGTCTTCCGGTGTCATGGCTTGGCAGCTGTCCTGCACCTGCACGTAATGGCTGGCGATCGTCGCGGCAGTCGGCGCACCGTGGCCAGGCGGCGCGTAGGTTTGCCCGAGCGGGGTGGGGATGATGCCGGTCACTGCAAGCGGCGCGTAGTAAGGCGGAGGATTGCCGTTGTTGCTGAAGTAACTGTTCCCATTGACCGCGTTGATGCAGCGATACATCAACGAGGGTGGTGTACGCGGCAGGGCGGGTGGCGGGGGCGTTGTCGCGACCGTCGGGGAGGGCGCGTTGTCCGGGGCCGGTAGTGGCGAAGTGGCCGGTCCGCCATTCTCAAGCTGCATGGTCTGTTGTTGCTGACCGCGCGCGCAGGGTGTGCCTTGGAAGATCACCTGCCCCTGCGCCGAACTGCATTTGTAGACCATCGTGGTATCAGCCTCGGCCGATGCCGACAGGCGCAGCCCCAGCAACAGCAACACGACAAGGAACAAGACAAGCGCACCAAGGCGATCCATATCGAGATCCGCGGCAATCAGGCTGGTTAGATAGGTTGCGATTAATGTCGTCCCGCCACATTGCCGTCATTCCCGCGGAAGTGGGAATGACGGCAATGTGGCAAGTGCCTTTCATCATGGCTCGCGTCACGTCGACGTAGCCACGTAAGATCAAAACTCGACGGAATGCTCTTCCGCTGCAAAGCCGATCGTGACAGCCCCTTCTCCGACATTGACCATCCCGGTAATGCTCATCGGCGCCTGCATCAGCGTTACGCCGCACTCTTCGCAGGCCTGCGCAAGCTTGGCGTAGCCGGGCAGTTTGGGTAGCTCGTCCAGATCGCCGCCGTAGGACGTGCACATCACAGGCACCAGCAGGCCTGCGCGTACACGATCGGCTGCGTACTGGAACAGGGTTTCGCAGCCGTGTTCCCAACCGCGCACTTTACCGACCGGACTGGTGTCGCCACGGTAACCGCGCAGCAGCGGTTTGATATCGAGTGTTGAGCCGAGTACGGCGCTGAACAGGCCGACGCTGCGGTCGCCCTTCTTCTTGGCGCGTGCACGCAGGTAATAGAGGTCGCGCGGCAGCATGTAGCCGTAGGAGTTCTCGGCGATGTAGGCCAGGCGCTCGCGGATTGCGGCGGGTGTTTCGTTGGCCTGCATGAGGCGCACGGCTTCCACCACGCAAGGAGCGGAGCCGACAAACAAGGAGCGCGTATCGAGTACACGCATCAGGAAGGGTCCGGTGATGCCGGCCGGTTCGCGCACCTGCCGGTAGTTCTTGAGCACGGCGAAGCTGGCTTTCACCACATGATCGTAAATGGGACTGCGTGTGGCGGTGATGGTGAGACAGAACACACAGTCGTTTTCCAGCACCAGCTTTTCCAGGAATAGCTTCTGCACATCCTCCACCGAGCAAGGCTCGGTTTCCGCGGAATGGCTGCGGCTGCCCAGCTTCAAGTTGAGGAAGCGCTCGATTTCGGCCGGATCGCGGTTGTCCTTGAAGGTCGCATCGTCGACCCGCACAGCGATAGGCATGACAGCGATGTTGTGTTGTTGCAGAAAATCCTGCGGCAGATCGCAGGACGCATCGATAGCCAAACCCATTCGCATGTTGCCACTCCCTCACCTTAAATGGCGTGCCGAACATAACACGCGTGATTGACATGTGATTGCCGCAGTGCGCCAAGGTTCCACAGAGCACAGTGCTTCAGTTCCGCACGCATACACAAAGGTATCCGCAGCGGCGGGAGCGCGACGTGTAGCCTTTGCATAGATCACGCATACGTGGCCTTGCCGCGTCGCGCTTGGCAGCGGCTGCCGCACCAGGGTACCGATAGCCACTAAGATAAGGACACTTCTATCTGGCATTCCGCCGGCGTGGCGTCGCCGGTTATGCGTTGCGAAGGCTCGCTGCGCTTTGCTCAAGAGTTTTTATGAAGACCAAACATGAGATCGTCACCAATTGGTTGCCGCGTTACACCGGTGTGCCGCTGGAGGAGTTCGGCCCGCATATTTTGCTGACCAACTTCGGTCACTATGTCGACCTGTTCGCCGAATGGCATGGAGTGGAGGTGCAAGGGCGCGATCGTCCGATGCCCAGCGCCACGGCAGATGGCATCACCATGATCAACTTCGGCATGGGCAGCCCCAATGCCGCCACCATGATGGATCTGCTGGGCGCGATCCAGCCCCGCGCTGCGCTGTTCCTGGGCAAGTGCGGTGGTGTGAAGAAAAAGAACAAGCTCGGCGATCTGATCCTGCCGATCGCCGCGATCCGCGGCGAGGGCACCAGCAACGACTATCTTCCGCCGGAGGTGCCGGCACTGCCTGCCTTCCAACTGCAGCGCGGCGTCTCCACCATGATCCGCGACCTCGGCCACGACTACTGGACCGGTACGGTCTACACCACCAACCGACGCGTGTGGGAGCACGACGATACCTTCAAGGAGTACCTGCGTCGCACCCGATGCATGGCGGTGGATATGGAAACGGCCACCATCTTCGCCGCGGGCTTTGCCAACCACATTCCGTGTGGCGCGCTGCTGCTGGTGTCCGATCAGCCGATGATCCCAGAAGGGGTGAAGACCGAATTGAGCGATCGGAGCGTCACCTCCCAGTTTGTCGAAGCCCATATCCGTATCGGCATCGAGGCCCTGAAGCTGGTTCGTCGCAGTGGGCGAAGTGTTAAACATTTGCGATTTGAGGAAGATCCCGAGGAGTGATTTTCCCTCGTCCAGTACCCGTCTAGGAGCGTGAAACCCCTGTCCTATGGCTGACAAAGGACGGTCATTGGACAGCGACTTCGTCAGCCAGGCGACAAGATTGCGCTATTTCACAGCGCAAGTTATTTCGATTGAGCCCCTTTTTTTGAAATACCGTGAAGGTAACATCAAGAAATAAAACGATTTTCGTTTATCGTAATATTTTGTAAGGAAATCGTAAGTATTCGTCGTTGACTTTATGTTCGGTGGAACCTTATGGTCGAGGCATTGGATTGCTAAGTCGTGGTTAAGGGACTACTGGCGAAGCAGTCTGTTTTAGGGGATGGGGAAAATCAAAGCACCGCTTCTATTCGCCAGGTCACTTGACCTGGCCTGGCAAGGGAAGGCCATCGACTGCTTTGGTTTGTTTAAAAAAAATTCTTGCCGCTGGGGGTTTTACCGCATGAGTATTAAAAAGCTTGCACCTGCATCCAGGATGCCGGTGCGCCATACCGCGTTGGCTGTGGCTGTTGCCATGGGATTCGGTTTTTCGGGAAGTGTTCTCGCACAGTCCACCACAGGCACGATTTTCGGCCAGGCGCCGGTAGCTGCCGGTGAAACCGTGCAGATCGTGGGTGGTTCGGGCTTCAACCGCGTCGTGCCGGTCGACAAGTCAGGCCGCTACAGCATCACGCTGCCGGTGGGTATCTATGACGTCAGCCTGATTCAGAACGGACAGACCATTCAGACCACGAAGGGTGTGACCGCGAAGGCAGCCGGCTCCGTCGCCGTAGACTTCGTTGCGGCCGCGGGCAGCGCCAATACCAATGCCAAGAACCTGTCTTCGGTAACGGTGACCGCGAATTCGATTCCGCCGATCGACGTGAGCTCGACGCAGGAAAGCACGGTCATTACCTCCGAGCAGTTGAAGAACCTGCCGCTCGCGCGCACTGGCGCGGCGATTGCGTTGCTGGCGCCGGGCACGGTGCAGGGCGCCTCCTTGCTCGGCAATGGTCCGACCGGTGAGCCGCTGGTTTCGTTCGGTGGTTCGTCAGTGGTTGAAAACGCGTACTACATCAACGGCTTCAATACCACCGATCCGATCTCCGACTCCGGAGGCATTACGCTGCCGTACGGCGCGATCGCCCAGCAGGAAACGCTGACCAACGGTTACGGTCCGGAATACGGCCGTTCCACCGGCGGCGTGATCAGTCAGGTGGGTTCCAGCGGCACCAATACCTGGCACTTCGGTGGCGCGATGTTCTTCACGCCGTCCGGCGCGCAGGGCACGCAGGGCAACGTGTACTACGTCAACCCGGCGTACACGGGTGTCGCCGGTCAGTCGCCGGGCACCACGCTCGACTATCGCAACAGCAACTCCCAGTGGTCGCAGGTTTACGACGCTTATGTCGGTGGTCCGCTGATCAAGGACAAATTGTTCTTCTTCCTGGCGGCCGAGGCCGATCACAGTGACGACAACAACGTTGGCCAGAATATCGGTACGCCGTACGAGTATCAGAACCACTACTCCAATCCCAAGCTGTACGGCAAGCTGGATTGGAACATCACTGACTCGAACATCCTGTCGTGGACCACGGTCAAGAACAACTATCAGTACAACGGTTCGTACTATAACTACGACTACAACAACAGGAGCGAGGGTGATCTTGCCGGCTACGAGCCGTCGACCAAGAACAGTTTCACGCTCAATACCCTCAAATTCACGTCGTACATCACTGACGACCTGACCCTGAATGCCCTGATCGGCAAGATGGATGGCACGTACTACACCGATTACGCGAATACGCCGGTGGAGACGTCCGATCTTCCTAACATCGGCAATGCGAATTACCAGTCTGTCGGTGGTGTAACGCCTAACGGCGGTGCCGGTTACAGCAGCAACCAGGTCAATAACCTGGCGAACAATGCGTTTACCAAGTCGGAAGAGCTGAACCTCCGTTTTGACCTCACCTACAAGCTGGGCGACCACACGATTGTGGCGGGTATCGACAACCAGACCACGCGCCTTCACGATGCCGGTCAGTTCACCACCGGTCCGGGTTATCAGTGGGAATATGAAAACAGCGCTCTGGCGGGGGTACCGATTGCGGGCACGACGGCGGGCTTTGCCCCCTACGTGGCTCCCATTTCTGGCGCAAACTACGTAGAGAAGGTGTATTACAACACCGATACCTCGGTGAAAGTGACTCAGCATGCGCAGTACATCAAGGATACCTGGCAGGTTACGCCGGATATCCTGCTGAACCTCGGCGTGCGTAATGATGAGTTCACCAACTACAACCCCGACGGCGAAGCCTATGTGCGCTTGACCAAGCCGCAGTGGGCACCACGCCTGGGCGCCAGCTGGGACATCCTTGGCGATTCCAGCATGAAGCTGTTTGCCAATGCAGGCCGCTATTACATGGCCTTGCCGACCGGTGTGGCCTTGCGTGAAGCCTCGGCTTCTACCTTCACCTCGCAGTACTACACCTATACAGGTGTGACTTCCACGGGCATTCCTACCGGCCTGACCCCGATTTATTCGTGCGGCCAGACCTGCGGCTTAGGCGTGCCGGTGTCGTTGAACAACGAATACGGTCAGGCGCTTGATCCGAGCACGATTGCTGCGACAAACCTCAAGGCTTCGTACCAAGATTCGTTCGTATTGGGCTTCCAGCACCAGTTCGCCCCGAACTGGGACTACGGCATCACGGCAACCCGGACCAAGTTGAATAACATCATCGACGATACGGGTGAAGGTCCGCTCACCATCTGTAACGAGCTGCTGGCCCAGAACCCCAGCTTGCTCAATCAGCCGGCTGCGTCGGGCGCCGATTGCGGCCCCAGCATGTATGCCAACGCCAGCATCCTGATCAATCCGGGTGCCACCGAGACATACAAGATCAAGAACCTGAACGGTGGTTATAGCTACGCGACGGTGTCACCGACGGAGTTGGGCTTCCCGCCGGCCTACCGTAACTACTACTCGCTGGAGATGTTCCTCGAGCACGTATGGGACGGCAAGTGGTCCATGAAGCTCGACTATGTGTACTCCAAGAGTTACGGCACCTCCGAAGGTCCTGTGCAGTCGAACATCGGCCAGGGCGGCGCCTCGCAGTCTGCTACGGAGCAGTGGGACTACAGCCAGATCATGTCCGCTTCCAACGGCTTGCAGGCCAACAACCGCAAGCACGTGCTGAAGGGCTACGGTACCTATGCCTTTACGCCGGAATGGTCGATCAGTGCGGTGCTGCAGCTGGCTTCCGGTACGCCGGAATCCTGCCTGGGTCTGTACGGTCCGAACCAGAGCAACCCAGGTCTGGGTTACGGCAATGGTAACTATCACTGGTGTAATGGTGTGCCGACGCCGGCGGGTACGACAGGCTTCACGCCCTGGATTCACACCTTGGGTCTGGCGTTGCAATATCGTCCGGAATGGGCGGACAAGAAACTGGCTTTCCAGATTCTGGTTCAGAACATCACCAACGAGCAGAAAGTCGTCCAGATCGTGCCGACCTATGGGACCCCGGTTTACAAGTCGGCGGCTGCGACGACCCAGTCTGGGCTTGGGTACATTGGTTACGAGGCGATGGAACAGCCGCGTTCTGTCCAGTTCGGCGTCACTTACGACTGGTAAGCCTCAAGGCATGCCGAAGCCGTTGGTTCGCCAACGGCTTCGGCACAGTTACCTCGAACAAACAAAAAGCCGCCGAATCATCGGTGGCTTTTTGTTTGGACGCATTCTCAGTTCGGCATGTCTTTATCAGTGGTACGCAGGCACGACGGGTGTCCGGCCCGTCGATGGTTCCAAGGCGTTTATCGCCAAGCTGGCGGCAGCCTATATCCGTATTGAGGCTCTTAAATCGGCCCGTTACTACGGACGCGGTGTTAAGCGTTTGTGACTTTAGGGAACCCGCGGGGAATTATTTTTAGCCCGCGCTGGGCCTGCACAAAGGCCGATCCCCAATCTCAGACAGGCAAGGATCTGTGATCCTGGGCGCAGACAGCGCCAGGCGGGAGAAAGTTGCACAAATTTTACTCGTAATTTCTTTCGAAGCAACTTTGTTTTTGCGGCTTACTGCCACGGTAGTGTCAAGATTTAAAAAGGATTTTCGTTTTGCGAAGCATTTCACGAATAAATCGTAAATAATTACTGTTGACTTTCGATCCCGCAGGAAATTATGTTCGGCGCAACAATTTGCTAAGTCCTGGTTAAGTGGGGCTTACCGGAAAAGCAGTCTGTAGGGGACGGGGAAATCAAAGCATCGCTTCTTTTGGTCAGGTCAGGAGACCCGGCCCGGCAAAGGAAAGCCACTGTCGGCTTTCCATCGTCGGCTTTGGTTTGTTTAAAAATTCTTGCCGCTGGGGGTTTTACCAAATGAATACCAAGAAACTTGCGCCTGCATCCAGGATGCCGGTACGTCATACCGCGTTGGCTGTGGCTGTTGCCATGGGATTCGGTTTTTCAGGGAGCGTTCTCGCACAGTCCACCAATGGCACGATTTTCGGCCAGGCGCCGGTGGCTGCCGGTGAAACGGTGCAGATCGTGGGTGGTTCGGGTTTCAACCGTGTCGTGCCGGTCGACAAGTCCGGCCGCTATAGCGTCACGCTGCCGGTCGGCACGTATGACGTGACCCTGATCCAGGACGGTAAGGCCGTGCAGACGAAGACGGGCGTCACTGCCCCTGCTGCCGGTGCTGTGACGGTCGACTTCGCCGCTGCCTCGGGCGCCGCCAATGCCCAAAGCTTGTCTTCGGTGATGGTGACCGCGAATGCGATTCCGCCGATCGACGTGAGCTCGACGCAGGAAAGCACCGTCATCACCTCCGAGCAGCTGAAGAATCTGCCGTTGGCGCGTACCGGTGCGGCGATCGCCTTGTTGGCTCCGGGCACGGTGCAAGGCGCCAGCGCGCTCGGCGGCGGCAAGACGGGTGAGCCGCTGGTTTCGTTCGGCGGTTCGTCGGTCGCTGAGAATGCGTACTACATCAACGGCTTCAACACCTCCGACCCGCTCGGCAACTCAGGCGGCGTGACGCTGCCCTACGGTGCGATTGCTCAGCAGGAAACGCTGACCAATGGTTACGGTCCGGAATACGGTCGTTCCACCGGTGGCGTGATCAGCCAGGTGGGCGCGAGCGGTACCAATACGTGGCATTTCGGCGGCGCTATTTTCTGGCAGCCGTCGGGTGTACAGGGTACGCAGAGCAATCTGTTCTACGCCAATCCGAACACGCCCGCTTATGACGGCAAGATCCTCGACTATCGCAATTCCAATAGTCAGTGGGAGCAGACCTATGACGCCTATGTCGGTGGTCCGCTGATCAAGGACAAGTTGTTCTTCTTCCTGGCGGCCGAAGCCGATCGCGTCGATCAGCAGCAGGTGGGACCGACCACTCAGCCGTACGAGTACAACAACCACTTCACCAATCCGAAGTACTACGCGAAAGTCGACTGGAACATCACCGATTCGAACATTCTGTCGCTGACCGACATTCGTTCGTCGCACCAGTACGACGGTACGTTCTACAACTACGACTACGCGAACCGCTCCGAAGGCGACTTCGCCGGCTACAACCAGTCGACCAAGAACAGCTTCAACATCTATGTCGCCAAGTTCACCTCGTACATCACCGACGACCTGACCTTGAATGCATTGGTCGGCAAGATGGATGGCACGTACTACACGGTGCAGCCCGATGCGCCGTCGGCGCCGAATATCTTCAATCAACAGAATGAAGATCCCTCGCTGTGCCCGTCCCAGGCGTGTATCAGCAACAACAACTACGCGAACATCAACAACCCGCTGCACAAGTCGGAAAACATCAACGTCCGCTTCGACTTGACCTACAAGCTGGGCGATCACACGCTGCAGGCGGGTATCGACAATCAGACGACGCGCGATATCCAAGACGGTCAGCTGATGACCGGTCCGGGCTATGCATGGGGTTATGTGACGACCACGGTGGGCGAACCCGTCGTTGGCACGTCGCCAAACGTGAGCCCCTACGTTGCTCCGGTCAACACGCCGTACCAGGTCGAGAAGTATGTCTACACGACCAACTCCACGGTGCAAGTGGCGCAGCGTGCGCAGTACTTGAAGGATACCTGGCAGGTCACGCCGAACCTGTTGCTGAACCTGGGTGTGCGTGACGAAGAGTTCACCAACTACAACCCCGACGGCGAAGCCTATGTGCGCTTGACCAAGCCGCAGTGGGCACCGCGCTTGGGCTTCAGCTGGGACATCCTCGGCGACTCCAGCATGAAGCTGTTCGGCAATGCCGGTCGCTACTATCTTGCGCTGCCGGCGGGCGTGGCCTTGCGTGAGGCTGCCGCCTCCACCTACACCGCGCAGTACTACACCTATAGTGGTATTACATCGACCGGTATCCCGACTGGCCTGACCCCGATTCCTTCGCTTGGCCAGACGGCGGGTCCGAGCGTTCCGGTGTCGGCGAACTACGAGTACGGCCAGCCGCTCGATGCTTCGACGATTGCTTCGCGCAATCTCGGCGCCGAGTATCAGGATTCGTACGTGCTGGGTTTCCAGCAGCAGATCAATCCTGCTTGGGATTACGGCGTAACGGGCACCTGGACCAAGCTGGGCCGCATCGTGGACGATACCGCCGAAGGTCCTTACACGCTGTGTAATGCACTTCTGGCAGCGAACCCGGGTTTGCTCAACCAGCCTGTCAGCCCGCTGGCCAACTGCGGTCCGCTGTTCATCAACGGCAGTATCCTGATCAACCCGGGTTCGACCAATAACTATCTGGTCAAGAACCTCAACGGTGGTTATGTCTCTGGCTCGTTGACCCCGACGCAGATGGGCTTCCCGCCGGCCTACCGCAACTACTACTCGCTGGAAATGTTCCTGGAACATCCGTGGGATGGTAAGTGGACGGCCAAGCTGGACTACGTGTACTCCAAGAGCTACGGCACCACCGAAGGTCCGGTGCAGTCGAACATCGGTCAGGGCTCCACATCGGTGTCGGCTACCACGCAGTGGGACTTCAGCCAGCTGATGCAGTATTCCAATGGCATCCAGGCCAACAGCCGCAAGCACGTGTTGAAGGGCTATGGTACCTATCAGTTCCTGCCGGAATGGTCGGTCAGCGGCGTGTTGACGCTGGCTTCGGGTACCCCGGAACAGTGCATGGGTTACTTCGGTGTGGCCCAGACCGACCCGCTCGGTTATACCGCGGCGGCGCCGGGTGCTTACCACTGGTGCGGCGGTGTGCCGGCTCCCTCGGGCAGCACGGGTTACACGCCATGGCTGCACACGCTGGACGTGGCGCTGCAGTATCGTCCGGAATGGGCGGACAAGAAGTTGGCCTTCCAGCTTCAGATCCGCAACATCACCAACGAACAGAAGCTCACCCAGATCAACCCGTACTACGGCCAGACGTCAGTCCCGGCTTCTCAGTACAAGGCCGCTTACATCCTGGCCGATGGCGGTGCTGCGGTGGAGGCTCCTCGTACCATCCAGTTGGGCGTCACCTACGACTGGTAAGCAGCAAAGCAAGGCGAAGTGGCTGGCCTCAGCCACTTCGTATCAAGCAACGCAAAAGGCCGCCGGTTTCCGGCGGCCTTTTTGTTGGAGCACTGCCTATCGAAGATTAGTCGCGCAGTGTGCCTGGCAACCGCAGTCCATCCTCGAGACGGGCGCGTAGCGGTGCGAGCTGTGCTTCGTAGTGCATGCCGCGTGCGGTGTCTTTGCGCAGTGGCTGGCGCACTTGTGCGGCGCTGGCAGTGCTCAGCACAACGCGCGAAGTCTTGTGGAAATCGAGACAGGCCGGATCGAAGCTCAAGCCACAGAAATCCAGCAAGCGGCGAATCTGTGGTTCCGTATCGGCAAGCAATCCCTCGTAGGAATAGTCGAGCACTTTTTGCGGATAGCGATGTTGCCAGTAGCGGCAGAGTCGTACGAAATCCAGGTAATAGCTCGCCATATCATCCAGGTTGTAGCTGAAATGCGAGCCATTACTGAAGAGCTGGCGATAGCATGCAAAACACGTTTCGACCGGATCGCGATGGCAGTTCACCACGCGTGCGCCGGGCAACATCGCCAGCGCGGCACCGGCATATTCCCAATTCAACATGTTCTTGTCGGTGAAACGCGGGCGCTGTGTGCGCCAGCGGGCAGTGCGTGCGAGGTATTCGCGACCAAGGCGCGCCCAGTCTTCCGCCGTAGTGGATGCAACCCATTGCGGGAAGGGCTGCCCACGTCGCTTTGATTCGTCTTCGATGACTTGTGGCAGATCGGTGATTTCGTCAGCGCCTTCGACAAGCGGATGCGATGCAAGGATCTGCTCGATGAGTGTCGATCCGGAACGCGGAAGGCTCGCAATGAAGATGACCTCGCTGCCCAGCGTGGGATCGATGGGTTCGGGCATCGGCTGCGCAAAGGCGGTCATGATGGCATCGACGCGCGAATGCTCTTCCGTCGCATTCCACTGAACATGTCGCCGCTTCAACGCATTGGCTTCGCGCAAGACGTCAAAAGATGCTGCATAAGAGGCCTGGTCTTCCAGCGCTTTCGCCAATGCAAAACCCAGCGAGATCCGCGCATCTGCAGGCAGTCCCGGTTTGCGAAACGCTCGCTGCAATTGCGTGACGTCTTTGTCGCTCAGCGGCACGGTCTTCAGATTTGCCAGCGCGTACCATGCTTCCGGATGTTCGGGTTGGCGGCGCAATACTTCGCGATAGTTCGCCACGGCAGCTGGAATATCACCCAGACCTATCTGGGTATCTGCCAGACTCGTGCGCGCCAGGATATGTCCCGGATCAAGCTTCAAGACATGCTCCATCGCGCTACATGCTTCCACCCTGCGAAGTTGCACCTTGAGTGCCTTGCCAAGGTTGTACCAGGCGGGCGCCATCTCCGGAGCCAGTTCGCACGCACGCTCGAACGAAAACAAAGCCTGTTCTACAGCGCCTCTTTCAAAAAGCGAGATGCCCAGATACATCAAGGTGACAGCGTCGTCAGGGCGAAGGCTCAACGCGTGATTGAGTGCATCGGCAGCTTTTGCGTGATCACCCTGCATCTGAGATGCGACACCCAGGAGCATGTGGGCTTCGGCACTCTTGGGTGCCAGCGCGAGCACGCTGACCAGGGAGCGTTCGGCCACATCCGGCTGGCCACGACTCAAAGCCCTGCCGGCTTCTTCCAGAAAACGGCGTGCCGATGGCGACAAGCCGGCCGCGCGATCCACCGGCGGTTGAGCCTGGTTTGCCGTCATGTTGCGAATCCCCGTGTTACCAATGACATTCAATGGGAGAGACTACCGCACTGTTCCGCTGTGGCTCTACGGGGAAAAAAAGGCCACCCGAAAGTGGCCTGCGCTGGAGGGCGTAATTTGACGCCAATCAGGTCTCCTTGTTGCGTCAAGAAGACTGGCTATGGCTGTAACGGATGCAAAAGTGCGATTGCCGCCTTCGTCGGCTTCGCGCCATCCCCGCTTGATGATCTGGGTGGGAACGAAAAGAGAGCCACCGGAAAGATGGCCCCCTTGGCGCGGACTTAGTAGTCGTAAGACACCGACAACCTGACATAACGCGGCTGGCTGTAGTACATGCCCAGGCCGTAGGTGTTGGACACCGCACCTGGCGAGTTTTCGCTGGTGGAGCTCCACTGGGTCGGAGCCTGGCGATTGAGCACGTTGAATACATCCAGACCGAAGGCCAGTTTTTGCTCGGCGAACATCGGACGGTAGGTCACACCCAAATCCAAGCGCTGGGTCCACGGCATACGGCCCATCGCTCCCGGAGCCGATGGCTCGCCAAAGCAGAAGTGGTAAGAAGAACCGTAACCCGAAGGGTCATCCATCTGCGGGCCGTAGTAACCAACGCAGCTCTTCGGCGCACCCGATTGCAGCAGAATGCGTCCGGAAATCATCCATTCTGGCGTAATGGCATAGGCGCCATAGGCCTTCACGGTATGCGTGCGATCATTGAACAGCACACCGTTGCTGTTCACCATGAGTGAAGCGAAGTCCCAGTCCTCGGTCTTGCTGACGTCGGTTTGGCCGATGTCCGAGCGCACCTGACCCTCGGTATTGCCGTAGCTGCGCGAGAACGTGTAGTCAACGCGTGCCTGCCATTTGCCATTGAACGGATGCTCCAGGTAGGCATTCAGAGCGTAGTACTTGCGTTTGGCACCGTCGGTGAAACCCCAGTCGGATGTGCTCATGGTGACATTGGTATAACCAGAGCCATCAAGGCGCGACACCAGGAAGTTGTTGCTGCTGCCCGGGTTGAACAGACGGCAGCCTGGCTGGTAGACGTTGTACAAGTCCGGGTTCAGACCCATGGACTGCATCTTGGTTGCCAGGGCATCCATGTCGCAGACATCGTCGATAGCGCTTTCCAGTCTGCGCAGCATGAATTTGGCGCCGGTGGTCCAGCTGTCACCCAGGGCTTTGTCGAAACCAAGGATCAACTCGTCCTGATATTCCGAGCGCAGGTCGGTTGCGGTGACCGTTCTTGGATCGGGTGCCTGGCCGTATTCGTGATTGGAAGAATACGGAGGCGCGAGCGATGTCAGTCCGGTGGGCTCTGCGGTGGTCGGATTGATGCCGGTGTAGGTGAAGTACTGATCCGTGTATGTGGAGGCTGAGGCACCGCGGATGGCTACGCTGTCCGGCAGCGCCAAGTAATAGCGGCCCAGATTGGCATACAGCTTCAGACTGGAATCACCGAACACATCCCAGCTCGCCCCCAGGCGTGGCGCCCACTGATTGCCACTGCGAACGTACGGCTGGTTGTCACTGTTGTAGTTGGTGAATTTGTCGTTGCGAAGGCCGATGTCGAGCAGCCAGCGATCGGTCACCTGCCACTTGTCTTCCAGGTAATAAGCCTTCTGCGCCACCGACATGCTGGTGGCCGTGGTGAAGGTGCGCTTGCGCGCATAGTATTCCTCGCCGGGTGCAGGAACGACGCCGGGGACGATGGGATTATTCGGATACGGGGTCTGGAAATAACGCCAGTAATAGCCTGGGCCAGGGGTGATGACGCCCTGATCCTTGCCGGCGAAATACATGTTGTCGATACCCACGGATAGATCGTGGCTGCCCAGGTGATAGTCGACGTCCACGCGCAGGCCATGCGTTCTGCTCTGGGCGTTCGGCGATCCGATCTGGTTGGTGGTGGTGCTGTTGGTAACCGGCGTGCCACCGGTGTACGCAGGATTCTCGAAGTTGGGGTTGTAGATGTACGGATCGTTGGGGTCCAGGCCGGGCAATTGGGTGAAGTTCTCCACCTTGCTGTGGCCGTAGGTGGCGCTGACGGTCAGGTCCTGCGTGATATAGCCGGTGTACTTGACGATATCGAGGGTGGTCGAGTCCTTCGAATTGGTCGGATACAAGCCCAATGGGCCGCCGGAACCGAGATTGCTGTAATCGAAGGCGTAATACTGGCCCGAGCTCGGCTGGGTCGGATTGGTGGCTCCCGCGGACGCCGGTTGCTTGTTGACGATGTGCGTCAGTTCCAACACGTGGTTGTCGGTGATATTCCAATCCACCTTGCCGTAAAACTTCTGCAGCTTGTTGGTGTACTTGAGGTAAGCCTCTTGCGCCGCATCGATATTATTGGTGCTGCGTCCTTCGACCTTTTCTGCTTCGGCCGACAGGAAGAAGAACAGCTTGTCCTTGATCAACGGCCCGCCCACGTAGGCGTCGTAAACCGTGCGCCACTGCTTGTCTTGCTTGCGATACTGATAGAGCGAGCCTGGCAGCGAAGCGTCGGCATAGCTATAGCCCGAAGGCAGCGCCATGTTGGGGTAGTAGCGATTCACCGGAGAGGACTCCATGAAACGCGGCTCCCAGATCATCTGCCCGCCGAAGTGCCACTCATTCGTGCCACGCTTACCGATCTGGTTGATCACGCCACCATCGGAGCGGCCGTACTTCGCGCTGTAACCGCCGATGTAGGTTTCCTGCTGGTCGATGGATCCGTAAGGCAGACCCACGCCGCCCATGTTGGACAGCGGATCGGAGCTGCTGAAACCGTTGATGTAATACGCGTTCTCGGTAGCGCTGCCACCACCGAATGAGAGTGCGTTGTTGAAGTAACCACTCGCTTGCACGACGCCCGGCGCCAGCAGCGCAATGCCTTCGGCGGTGCGAGCGAGCGGCAGACGCTGCAGATCCTGGGACGTGATCACTGAGCGTGAATCCACGGAGGCCACATCGATCTGAGGTGTCGCGTTGGCGTTGACCGTCACGGTGTTCAATGTCTTGGTCAGGAAAGACACTTCCGTGTTGACGCCCACGTTCAGCGTCACGTTGTCGCGGGTTTCCACCACGGTGCCGTCTTTCTTGAGCTGGACGGTGTAGCTGCCGACGGGCATGTTGGCGATGCGATAGCGACCGGTGCTGTCGACCGGCGCTTCACGGGTAAGGCCGGTCTGGCTGGTTACCGTCACCGAATCACCGACCGGCGCTTCGCCGAAGAACGTACTGGTCGTGGACTGCGCGAAGGCCACCCCGGTGAAACCCAAGCTCAATGCAAGGGCTACGGCAAGAGAATGGCGACGGTAGTAACCGGCGCCGATCTGGTCACGCTTGTTCATTATTCAAAGTCTCCCCAGAGGGCCTGATGGGCCAAAACAACGACGTGCACGAGTTGTTGCGTCAGGGACTTTCATCGAATCGGTTTGTCGCCCACGGCAAAGCCTGGCGCGGGGCCTCAGCCCCGTCCTGCGATCCCTTCATGGATGACCTACTCCCCCGATTCGAGCGGGTATCCCCACACCCGAGTGACCGATCACGCGGCAAAGCCAAGGTGACTGGACACGTACGAACTTACGGAATGATCATTCCTTACGCAATCCTTACGGAATTGCTGCAAATTTTTGCGAAAGGGTGATTGGCACGTTGCTCGCTTGCGAGACGGGCGGCGAGGGGATTGTTATTTTATCTAGCTAAAATAATTGAAGAATTTAGCTCGCGGAGATGAGTGGCGAGGGTCTGATGGAGCAGCAGAAGGAGAAAAACGAGGAGACAATCCGCAAGTTTTTGCTTAATGGAGCTTAAACGGATACGTCATTTTTTCGTGATTTCTTGCTGTGCCAGGTGGGCGGCAAGCGCCAAGGTCCGGAGGCACTCGGGCAGACCGACCCGTCGGACATAAAAAAGCCCGGGGCGTTAACCCCGGGCTTTTTGCGGCAAACCGCCATGAGATTTGGCTCAGTAGCGCGGAACGCTCGAATCTATCTCGGCAGCCCACGCATCCATGCCACCGTCGACGCTGTAGACGTTGCTGAAGCCATGCGCGATGAAGCGCTCGGCGGCACTGCGACTGGAAATGCCGTGATGGCAGATGAAAGCCAGCGCGGTGTCCTTGGGCAGGGCGGCGAGGGCGGCATAGCCTTCTTCTTCCAGTACGCGGGCCTGCGGCAGTGGCGAGGCCATCATGCGGCCTTGCGCCGGACGCACGTCGATCAGGGTGATGTCGCCCTTGGCCAAGCGCTGCTTGAGCTCCTGCACGCTCATCGATTTCAGTTCGGTAGCGCCGGGAAACTTCAGGCTCAGACCTTCGCCCTGCATCGTGGACACCCAGTCGATCACGATGCCTTTGGCGCGCTGCGCGCTGGCCGGATCAAAATGCACTTCAATGCCGTTGGCGACCACCACGATGTCATGTTCGCTGCCTGGAGCAAGCTGGAAGCCCGCGCTGTGATCCGGGCCGATTTCCAGATGCAGCGCCATGCCCTGCGCACTGGCCGTGCCCTGGCGGATCGCTTCGGCAGCCTTGTCGGTGATGGTGATTTCCGGCGGCGTGCGGTCAGGCGCGGCAGCGCCGAACAGCTGATGCAGCTCGCCGCTGCCGTACATCTGGCGAATGATGTCGGCACCGCCGACCAGTTCGCCGTCGACATACAGCTGCGGAATCGTCGGCCAGTTACCGAACGCCTTGATGCCTTCGCGGATATCCGGATCTTCCAGCACGTTGACCGTGTGGTAGTCAGGCAGCAGCTCGTTCAGGGTATTGGTGGCGGCGGCAGAGAAACCGCACATCGGCTGCTGGCGGGTGCCCTTCATGAACAACACCACGCGGTGGTCTTTGAGCAGGCTTTCGATTCGTTCGCGGGTGGCGCTGTCGAGGGACATGTAGGGGCTCCGATAAAGAACGGCATTGTATCGCCCTACATATGCAGGCGGGTTGGGTGGGTTCAAGGCTGGTCCTTGCTCCTTCCCCGCTTGCGGGGGAGGAGCAAGGCCTCAGGCGGCCGGGCGCAGTTCGTCCAGGTCGCGCTTGCGACGGGCCAGCGGAGCCAGGGCGAGGGCGGCGGTGGGAGAGGGAAGTACCAGTTCGCGGCTGGCACGTCCCAGCGCGGTGGGTTGTTCGCTCCAGTGGATCAGCTCCATGGCGCCGATCTCGTCCTCGACCAGGGCCGTGCAGTGTTCCACCCAGTCGCCGTCGTTGAGGTAGAGCACGCCATCGATGGTGCGCACCTGACCGTAATGGATATGGCCGCAGATGTGACCGTCCATGCCGCGTTCGCGGGCATCGGCGGCGACGCGTTCTTCGTAGGCGCGGATATAGGCGAGCGCCTTGCCGATGTGCGATTTCACGATGATCGACAGCGGGAGGTAGGGCAGCGCCATGCGGCGGCGCCAGGCATTGACGCGGCGATTGCCCCAGCAGATGAAGCGGTGCATGGCCTCGCCGATATGCAGCATCCAGCTGCGGCCGATCTGCTCGGGATCGTATTCGTCACCGTGGCTGACGCGGTAGCGGCGTCCGTCGGCGCCGACGTGGATCGCGTCCAATTCGATGCGCACGCCGCAGATGGATTGCCCGACCAGTCCGCGTAGTGCCGCGTCGTGGTTGCCGGGAATGTAGGTCACTTCGATCCCGCGACGCGCCATGTCCAGCACTTCGGCGATCACGGTTCCGTGGTCCTGGTGCCACCATCGGCGGCGGCTCAGGGATTCGAGGTCGATGATGTCGCCCACCAGATACAGTTTCTGGCACTGCAGGTTGCGCAGGAAATCCAGCAGGTAGGCCGCCTTGCAATCAGGCGTGCCCAGGTGAACATCGGATATGAAAACGCTTCGGCAGCGAAGGATGGCCATGGCGTCTGTCCCCGGTAGGTTGCCGGGTCCCCAGTCTCATGCTGCAACGTCACCGGGTGATGGCGAAAAGGTTGCAGGGAGGTTGCCAAAACGCCGGAAGTGGTGAAATTTGGGTGTGAACCGCTCGAATCAGGCGTCCGGACTGGCACATTCCGCTTCGCGGCTTTCCCGCAGCGCGGTGCGGACGATCGGTTCGATGGCTTCGGTCCACAGCGCATATTGGGCGGCAGACGGATGCAGCCCGTCGTTGGCCACCAGCCATGGATGCTCGCGGGAAATGCTGGTGATGTTCACGAAACGGGCGCCGGCGTGGGCGGCTTCCTCGCGTGCGATCAGGTTAAATACGTCCAGTTCGTGCGCGATCTGCAGCAGATCGCGCCCACTGGCATGGCCGAATGGCGTCACGCCCCAGTCCGGAATGGAAACCACCACCACGTTGGCAGGGCGGTGGCCGGCCAGTGTGATGGCGCGCAGCAACAGCGCCCGGAACTCGTCCCGGTATTGTTTTGCCGGGCGCCCGCGATACTGGTTGTTGACCCCGATCAGCAAAGTGACGAGGTCGTGACCCGGCACCAGGCTGGCCTGATCCATACCCGCCGACAATTCGTCAGTGGTCCAACCCGTGACCGCCACGATTTTCGGATCGCCGATCGCGATGCCTTGTGCGCGCAGCTTGTCCGCCAGTTGCATCGGCCAGCGCGCATGCGCCGGCACATCCTCGCCAATCGTGTAAGAGTCACCCAGGGCCAGGTAGCGTGGCGACATGGATCTAAGCGATCGCAGCGGTGCGTGAGGTCTGTTCGCTGGCCATGCGCTCCAGTACACGCTCCATGCGCTGGAACACCTCGTGCAGTTGCGAAGGTTGCGGCAGCAGAGTCAGTCGTACATGACGGCTGGTGGGAACGTTGAAGCTGGAGCCCGGCACCACGAGCACCGATTCTTCTTCCAGTAGACGCAAGGCAAACGCGTCGTCGCTGAAATTGGCGATGCGGTCGCTGCGCACGCGTGGGAACGCGTACAGCGCACCACCCGGCGTGACCAGATCCAGGTAATCGCTGGCGGCGACACCTTCCATCACGGCCTTGCGTGCTTCGTACAGGCGTCCGCCAGGCGAGGTGAGTGCGCCGATGGTTGGCGCATCCTGCAAGGCAGGAATCACCGCCCATTGCGCGGTGACATTCGCACACAGGCGCAGTGCAGCCAGCAATTGCAGCGCGTCGCGGTAGTCGCGTGTGCGCGCCGGATCACCCGAAAGGCTCAGCCAGCCCACGCGATAACCGCAGGCGCGATGCACCTTGCTCAGGCCGCCAAAACTGATGCACGGCGTATTCCCGGCAACTTCCGCGATCGGCTGGAAGAGAGTGCCGTCGTAGAGAATCTCGTCATAGATTTCGTCGCACAACAGCAACAGACGATGACGTGCGGCGATGGCGACGATCTGTTCCAGCAAAGCGCGCGGATAGACTGCGCCGGTCGGATTGTTCGGATTGACCAGCACCAGCGCACGCGTGCGCGGAGTGATCAGCGATTCGATTTCTTCCGGCTCCGGCATGTGCCGGTTTTCGGCCAGACAGCGGTAGTAGCGCGGTACGCCGCCATTGAGAATGGTGGCGGCGCTCCACAGCGGATAATCCGGGCTGGGCAGCAGCACCTCATCACCGGGCTGCAACAGTGCGCGCAAGCTCAGGTCGATCAGCTCGCTGACACCGTTGCCGATGAAAATGCGCTCCACTTCCACGTGCTGCGCGCCACGTCCACGCTGCTGCGTGGCGATGGCTTCGCGCGCTTCTTCCAGGCCCTGCTCGTGACCATAGGCTTCGCTTTCGTGCAGGTGTGCGGCGATGGTTTCGCGCAAATGATCCGGCACGGTGAAGCCATAGCGGGCGGGATTGCCGATATTGAGCTTGATGATCGGCAGGCCAGCCGCTTCCAGTTCGCGTGCACGACGGGTAAGTGCACCGCGGATTTCGTAACGCACCTCGTTCAGATGCGCGCTGGGTTTGATCGGGGCCAACGGTGGAGTCCTCTTTTTCTTCGGGGAAAACCCGGCTTAGCGCCGGTTCTGGAAGGATGCTAGCAGCGTGTGCGGGCGCTGTGGGGGCCAAATCGGGCGAAAAAGAGGGACGGATTGCAAGTGGCGGCCGTGCAGGAATGTCCGCGGTTACCGGTTCACTCCGGCAAGGCGCGAGCGTCAGGAACGACTATCCATTCCCCGTTCCCCATTCCTACCGGCATAATCGAACCCCATGAGCGACGCCCAGACCATCGAACAGCTCCGCCATATCGGCTGGCGGGGCGACGCCCTTCCAGGTGACGGACGGCGATTGGCACGGGTGGTGGCACAGCACCGTGCTGGCTATGAGTTGCACGACGGCAGCCAGACCTTCGGTGCTCAGCCTGCCGGCCATTTCCTTAAGCGCAGCCTGGATCCGGCCGAGCGGCCGGCGGTGGGCGATTTCGTGGAGGTCGAGCCCGGCAAGCCACCGCACATCCTTACCGTGCAGCCGCGCCGTACGGTGCTGTCGCGCGCCGCGGCAGGCGAGCGCTACGAGCGCCAGGTGATCGCCACCAACATTGACTATGTGCTGGTGCTGACGGGACTGGATGGCGACTTCAATCCTGCCCGCATCGAACGCTACTTGTCCCTGACCGAAGGCTCCGGTGCACAGCCGGTGGTCATCCTGAGCAAGCTTGACCAACGCGACGACGCCGAAGCCCGTGTGGCGGAGCTGCGTTCGCGCCTGCCCACGGCTACGCCGATCCATCCCATCAATGGCAAGGATCCGGCCAGCGTGGCGGCGCTACTGGCTTACCTCAAGCTGGGCGACAGCGCCGTGCTGGTGGGTTCGTCCGGCGCGGGCAAATCGACCCTGACCAACACGCTATTGGGCAGCGAGCGCATGGCGACCGGGGCCGTCCGCAGCCATGACAGCCGCGGCCGTCACACCACCACCTACCGTGCGCTGCTGCAGTTGCCTAGCGGCGGTTGTCTGATCGATACCCCCGGCATGCGCGAGCTGAAGCTCACCGGCGAGGAAAACCTGGACCTGTTCGCCGACATCGAAACGCTGGCGGAAAACTGCCGCTTTGCCGATTGCGGTCACGGCAGCGAACCCGGCTGCGCGGTGCAGGAAGCCTTGCACGATGGCGAGCTTTCCGCCGAACGCTGGCGCAATTACTTGAAGCTGCGCGACGAACGCGAAGAGCAGGCCACCATGCTGGAATCCAGGCTGCGTCGTCAGCGTGGCGCCCGGCCAGTGGTGAAGTCGCACGGACCGCGCGGTTCGCGCGAACGGGAGTAAGACCCTGAACAGGTTCTACCCATTATGAGCACACCAGTCGAAGCGATTCCTGCCGGCCTGGAACCCTACGCCGTACTCGACAAACGCCTGCTGGCGGCGGTGCGCGGCATCAACATCCTCGCCACCGTGAGCTGGCCGGCATCGCTGGAAGACCGGATGATCGAGGAGTACGGCAAGGGTCAATACGCCTTGCCCGAAGTCAGCTACAAAACGCCTGATCTTTCAGAGGTGCGCAAGGAACTAGCCGCCATCGAAAGCGAGGCGGGCAACGACGATCCACTGGGTGACTACCTGCGCCGTACCGCGGAGTCCTGGCGGATTGCCGCGGAGATGCTGGAAGCCGTCGGCACCGAAGGCGTCACCGCGCCCTCCATCCAGTTGTATGGCAAGCCTGGCGATGCGATACCCGGCAGCGATCGCAGCAACCTGGACGCGGCGCGTTACTTCGTGGAGCTGTCCGACGAGCTTGGTGCAGACCTGCACGACGATGACATCACCGCCAACATCTCTTCCGAAGTGTTGCGCGCCGATCTGGCCAAGGTGTTGGATGACTTCTTCGGTACGGGCAAGATCGCGGTTGAAATCGATAACGATCTCACCGCCAAGGCAGCGGCAGGCGCGACGCGTATCCGGCTGCGCGGTGGCACGCGCTTCAGCCAGTACGACCGACACCAGTTGCTCAATCACGAAGCCTACGTGCATTCGCTCACAGCCCTGAATGGACGCGAACAGCCGCTGCTGGCCTCGCTGGCACGGACCTCGCCGCGCGTCACCGCCACGCAGGAGGGCCTGGCGGTGTTTGCCGAGCTGATGTCGGGTGCGATCGATATCGCCCGGCTCAAGCGCATCAGCTTGCGTATTCTTGCCATCGACATGGCACTCAATGGTGCGGACTTCGTCGAGGTCTATCGCTTCTTCAATCGGTGTGGGCAGTCGGTCGGGGACAGCTTCCATTCCGCGCAACGCGTGTTTCGTGGTGTACCGCTGACCGGTGGTGCAGCCTTCGCCAAGGACAACGTTTACCTGTCCGGCCTGCTGGATGTGCATACCTTCTTCCGCTGGGCACTGAAGGAGCGGCGCCTGGATCTATTGCGCTATCTGTTCGCCGGCAAGCTGACCTTGCACGATGTCATGAGCCTGGAGCCGCATTTCATCTCCGGCGTGCTGGCTGCGCCCCGCTGGCTGCCGCCGTGGATGCAGCACGTTCACGGGCTGGCTGGGAAGTTGGCGTTTTCGTTGTTTATCAACCGCATCCGCATGTCGAAGGTGGAAGCGGAGTCGCTGTCCATCGGCGTGTAGCCATTCTCAATCCGAGATCGCGAGCGCTAAATCGACGCTATACGAAGCCAGTCGCCTACATACGCGGGCGGTAAAGGGCGGGCACCCGGGTGCTACCATGCCTGCCATTGCCTCATGGCAGCCCATTTTTCCCACTTCCGAACCGTTGCATCGCATCCGATGGCCCATTCTGACGACTTCCGCAAAGCCGCACTCGACTACCACCGCCTGCCGCGCCCCGGCAAGATCAAGGTCTCGCCGACCACCTCGCTGATCACCCAGCGTGATCTGTCGCTGGCGTACTCGCCGGGTGTGGCCTATGCCTGCGAGGCGATCGTGGAAGATCCGCAGAGCGCCAGCGAATACACCGCGCGCTCCAATCTGGTGGCGGTGATCACCAACGGCACCGCGGTGCTGGGCCTGGGTGACATCGGTCCGCTGGCCGGCAAGCCGGTGATGGAAGGCAAGGGCGTGTTGTTCCAGAAGTTCGCCGGTATCGACGTGTTCGATATCGAACTGGCCGAGCGCGATCCGGACAAGCTGGTGGACATCATCGCCGCGATGGAGCCCACCTTCGGCGGTATCAACCTGGAAGACATCAAGGCGCCGGAGTGCTTCATCGTCGAGCGCAAGCTGCGCGAGCGGATGAAGATCCCGGTTTTCCACGATGATCAGCACGGCACCGCGATCATCGTTGGCGCCGCCATCGTCAATGCGCTCAAAGTGGTCGGCAAGAACATCGAAGACGTGAAGCTGGCCACAGCCGGTGCCGGTGCAGCAGGCATTGCCTGTCTGGACATGTTGGTCGCGCTGGGCTTGAAGCCTGAGCACATCCTGGCGTTCGATCGCGAAGGTGTGCTCTACACCGGTCGCGATCAGATGGATCCGGACAAGCAGCGCTATGCGCGCGACACCAAGGCGCGCACGCTGGCTGAAATCGTTGAAGGTGCGGACATCTTCCTGGGTCTGTCGGCCGGAGGCGTGCTCAAGCCAGAGATGGTTGCGAGCATGGCGGACAAGCCGATCATCCTCGCCCTGGCCAATCCCAACCCCGAAATCCTGCCGGAAGACGCCAAGAAGGTTCGCCCGGATTGCATCATCGCCACCGGCCGCTCGGATTACCCGAACCAGGTCAATAACGCGCTGTGCTTCCCCTACATCTTCCGCGGTGCGCTGGATGTAGGCGCTACCGGCATCAATGAAGCCATGAAGCTGGCTTGCGTGCACGCCATCGCCGCGCTGGCCCAGATGGAGTCCGGCGATCTTGCCAGCGCATACGCCGGCGACCCGCCGACCTTCGGTGCGGAGTACCTGATTCCGCGTCCATTTGATCCGCGCCTGCTGGTGATGCTGGCTCCGGCCGTTGCCGTGGCCGCGATGGAGTCGGGCGTGGCTACGCGTCCGATCACGGACATGAACGCGTACATCGAGAAGCTGGCGCAGTTCATTTACCGCACCGGCTACATCATGAAGCCGATCTACGAGCGTGCACGCACCGACCGCAAGCGCGTGGTGTACGCCGAAGGCGAGGAAGAAACCGTACTGCGCGCCGTGCAAACGGTGATCGATGAAAAGCTCGCTTACCCGATCCTGATCGGCCGTCCGGACGTGATCGAGACGCGAATCCAGCGTATGGGCCTGCGCATGCGCGCAGGTGTCGATTTCGAACTGACCAACATCAACGACGATCCGCGCTTTAACGAATATTGGCAGCATTATCACGCGCTGACCGAGCGCCGCGGGGTCTCGCCGGCGGCGGCGAAAAATCTGCTGCGTTCACGTCCCACCCTGATCGCGGCGATCATGGTGGAGCGCGGCGAGGCCGATGCAATGATTTCCGGTCTGGTCGGTCGTTACCACAAGAAACTGGGTTACATCCGTAGCGTGTTCGGCCTGGATCCGGGTGTGTCGTGCACATCGGCGATGAGCGGCGTGATCAACGACAAGGGCACCTGGTTCTTCCTGGATACTCATGTGCAGTGCGACCCCAGCGCCGAGCAGATTGCCGAGGCCACGCTGCAGGCGACGTATCGCCTCAAGCTGTTCGGTATCGAGCCCAAGGTGGCTTTGTTGTCGCATTCCAACTATGGCAGCCACGAGAATGCCAGCGCAGCCAAGATGCGTGAGGTCTACAAGATCCTCAAGGCACGTGCGCCAAAGCTAGAGGTTGATGGTGAAATGCAGGCCGATACAGCGTGGGACGAAGCGTTGCGTCAGCGCATCTTCCCGAACACCACACTGAGTGGCCGCGCCAATCTGTACGTGATGCCCAATCTCGACGCCGCCAACATTGCCTACAACCTCGTGCGCGTGATGACCGATGGTGTGGCGATTGGGCCAATCCTGATGGGCGTGGACAAGCCTGCACACATTCTCACGCCGTCGTCCACGGTGCGGCGCGTAGTGAATATGACCGCCATTGCAGCCGTTGATGCGCAAATCCGCGGACAGCTCGAAAAGGATTAAGGCACTGCACCGCATTTGGTGCGGCTAATGTTGAAGACGCAAGCCGGCGGTACTTCGCCGGCTTTTCTTTTGCGCGTCTTTCGACAACTGCCACCACATTGTAGATTCGTCTTGGCTAAGTTTTGCCGAAATCGGGTGCTTTGCGCCGCTTCGTCCCGAACTTCCCTGTTCTTTTGCAGGGAAAACTTAATTCATTCCTCAGTGAATGTTGAGCGATATGTAAGTCATTTGATGCTAAATGATTAGGTCGTATTCTCAGAGGTCGTAATCTAACACTTGCAGTTCTTGTGATATCTGCCGGCAGTCTTGCATGTTTTTTCGACATGCTGTTGCGTAGCGGTAATGCGTTGTAGCGGCTCTGTACGGTGCATTCACGGAGGTCATTCGTCATCTTTCTTCGCACGTGTGTTGCAACGAAACATTGTGAACATTTCGTTCTTGCCATGTTTGTGTTCATCACGATGTTCTGCTTTCGCGACCATTTTTGTCCACTTATTCGCTTGCACATTTATCCATGGGCGGCATAACGTCAGCTCAAGTTTCTGTCGTGATAACGAAGTTTCACCAGTGAAATATGTGCATCGAACATTGAAGGGGCGTACATGAGTTGGGAGACGATTTGCAGCAGATCGCAAGTGCGTGAGGAATACCCATTTGGCGTGAAAGTCGCTGGTAAAGAAATCGGTGTTTTCCTGGTCGATGGTGATTATTTCGCTATCGAAAACGTTTGCCCGCATGCCTACGCCCTGTTGAGCCAAGGCTTCGTGGAAGATGGCAAGGTCGAGTGCCCGTTGCACGAGGCCGTATTCGACATCCGCAGCGGTCGCTGTCTACGCGAACCAGGTGGACGGGATCTGCTGACCTATCCATTGCGTTTGCACGGCGATGATGTGCAGATCGATACCGCCGCATTGCAAGCCAAGGAAGAGGCAGCCGCATGACGCAGCAAGCATTCAATACGTATCTCAAAACTTGGCAGCGCCAGACGCCAGTGTCGACGCCAGGTGCCGGTTCGATCGAAGCCGTCGGTCAATGGGAAAACATGGTCTGGCAGACCCGTGCACGCGAACCCAGCGAATACGAGCAGCAGCTTGTCGAGGCGCTGGAGCAAGTATTCGGACAAGGTGCGTTGGAACTGAGCGACGTAGTCGCACGACTCAATGCACTCGGCATGCACGATCACAGTGGCCACGCATGGACGGAAAGCTCGTTCTGCTCGGCCATGGCAAGCCTTGGCTACTGATCGCGAAGGGAATCTGGAGGAATACAGGCATGGCTAGCAAGGCGGAAGTCGGTGCTTATCTGCGCCAGGGGTTGCGCGATCTTTGGTACCCGGTCGTGGCGAGCTGGGAAGTTTCAAGCGCGCCGCTTGGCATCACCCGGCTGGGTGAAAACATCGTGCTTTGGCGTGACGCTCAAGGTCAGGTGCATGCACTGGAGGATCGCTGCCCGCATCGCGGCGCGCGTCTTTCGATGGGATGGAATCTCGGTGATCGCGTGGCCTGCTGGTATCACGGTGTGGAAGTCGGCACCGATGGCGTGGTCAAGGATGTACCGGCCGTCAACACCTGCCCATTGGTGGGTGCCAAATGTATACGCTCGTATCCAGTACAGGAGCGTCACGGAGCGGTGTTTCTCTATTTCGCGGCCAGCGAGCAATCGGAGGCGACGGAACTGACCCTGCCGGCCGAACTCGAGGATACCGAGCAATACAGCCACTTCCTTTGCACAGCAGCCTGGAAATGTGGTTACGAATACGCCATCGACAACGTCATGGACCCCATGCACGGCGCGTACCTGCATGCGGCGTCGCACTCGATGGCCGATGGCGATCGCAGCGCGGAAATGCAGATTGTGCCAACCAATCATGGCTTCCTGTTCGAAAAGACCGGGCAGCGCGGCGTCAACTTCGATTGGGTGGAGTTTGGCCACAGCGGTACGTTCTGGTTGCGCTTGTCCATTCCCTACCGCCAGCAGTTCGGGCCGGGTGGTCCGTTCTGGATCGTAGGCTTGGTCGTACCAGTCGATGAGCATCATTGCCGCGTGTTCTTCTGGCGCATCCGCAAAGTGCAGGGATGGCAGCGTGATACGTGGCGCTTCATGTACCGCAATCGCTTGGAAAAGCTGCACTGGGAGGTGCTTGAGCAGGATCGCTTGATCCTCGAAGGCATGGCAGCCGATGCGCGCGATCATGAATTCCTCTATGCACACGATGCTGGTCTTACGCGCGTGCGCCGAATCATGCAGAAGATGGCTCAGGCTCAGCTCGAACAGCGGGCAAAGGCCCTGGCTGAAAAGGAGGGCACGCCGGCATGAGCTCGCGAACCCGCGTACTGGCCGGGCGTAAGGTGCTAATTACCGGCGCTGCGCGTGGATTGGGGCAAAGCTTCGCGTTGGCTGCAGCGAGAGCCGGGGCGAAGGTTGTTGTCGCCGACATACTCGATACACAGGAGACACTGGTACATCTGCGTGACGAAGGATTGCACGCCGATGCAGTGACGATCGATCTTAACGATCCCGGCGCGATCGATCAGGCTGTCGATGAAGCGGCACGCAAGATGGGCGGCCTGGATGGCCTGGTCAACAATGCGGCGATTGCGACCGGCATCGGTGGGCCGACCATGGAGATGCTGAGCCTGGAAACCTGGGACCGTGTCATGCAAGTCAACGTTCGTGGCACCTGGTTGGTCAGCCGAGCAGCATTGCCGTACTTACGCCAAGCCAACCACGGCAAGATCGTGATGGTGGCCTCCGACACAGCCCTATGGGGCGCGCCGCGTTTGATGGCCTACGTCGCTAGCAAGGGCGCAGTGCTCGCCATGACGCGCGCGATGGCTCGCGAGGTCGGTAAGGACGGTATTTGCGTCAACGCCATTGCGCCAGGACTCACGCAGTGCGAGGCGACCGAATATGTGCCCGAAGAACGCCACCGTCTCTACGAAGACGGGCGTGCCATCGCACGTGCGCAGGTTCCCACGGACATCGATGGCACCGTGCTCTATCTGTTGTCGTCGCTGTCCGATTTCGTGACAGGTCAAACTCTGCCGGTCAACGGCGGCTTCGTCTTCAATTAAAGGAGCCGCTTGATGTCCGTCGACGATGTAATCCGCGTGAAACACGAAAGACGCTACGCCGTGCCCGCGCTGGAAAAGGGGCTCGGCTTACTGCGCATGCTCGGCGAACATCGTGGCGAGCTGAGCTTCAGCGATATCTGCCAGCGCACAACGATGCCAAAGGCGTCGGTTTATCGCGCCGTGCAGACGCTGGAGGAGATGGGTTTCCTGGCGCGTGGCACCTCGGGTGGCTATGCGCTTGGCATCAGCGTGCTCCGGCTGGGCTTCGACTATTTGTCGTCGATGGACATCGTGCAGATCGGCCAGCCCGTGATTCATCGGCTGCGCGACAACACGGACTGCTCCTCGCACTTGTGCGTGCGGGATGGACGCGACGTGGTGTATGTGGCCAGGGTTGCCGCTTCCGGCGAAATCGGTGCGGGTGTCAGCATCGGTTCACGATTGCCAGCGCATTGCACGGCAATCGGCAGGGTATTGCTCATGGATTTGCCGCGTTCAGAGCTGGAGCGGCTCTATACGGAGGCAGTGTTCGCTGAGACCTCCGAGGCTGGGCCGAAAACACCGCAACAATTGTTTGACTTGCTGGATGGCGACCGCGAGCAGGGCTACGCGATCAGCGAATCTTTTTACCAGCCGGGCATCTCGGCGGTGGCTTATCCCCTGCGTAACCGCAGCGGTGATGTCGTTGCCTCCGTCAACGTAATGGCTCCCCGGCATAACTTGCCGGACAAGTTGAAAGCATCGCTACGGCAAGAGGTGGCGCAGGCGGCCGACGAAATCGAGAGCTACCTGCAAGTTACGCGCTGAAGCGCGTACGCCATGAATCAACAAGTTTTTAAAGGACGTGCACGATATGGACATCCTGGGAATCGAAGAATACGAATTCGGCGTCGAGAACCTCGCGAAATGCGAACAATTTATATGCGACTTTGGTCTGACCCCGGTTCCGTGTGCACCGGGCAGCGAAGGTGCGATTTGCTTCGAAGCGCTCAATGGCAGCCGCGTATCGCTCTATCCGATCGATGACGCACGCCTTCCACCCGCTTTTGAAAATGGTTCCACCATGCGCCGGGTCACCTGGGGCCTTGCTTCGGCGGATGCACTGAATCGTCTGGCTGAAGAGCTGGCAGATGTTCCCGGATTTGTACGCGATGAAACCTCGCTCACCTGCCGCGACCCTAACGGTATGACCTTGCGTTTTCGTGTGAGCGCATTGCGCGACGTAACGCTCGATGTCGTGCCAATCAACCAATGGGGAGATGCTCGCCGCGTCGATCAGCCCAGTCCGGTTTACGACAAAGCGACGCCGATCGGCATCGGACATGCGGTGTTTTTTGTTGAAGAGCTGGACAAGGTCGAACAGTTCTATCGCGAGAAGCTCGGATTCCATGTTTCAGACCGCTACGTGGGCAAAGGCGTGTTCCTGCGCACAGCTGCGCGAGCAGGTCATCACAACCTGTTCCTGCTACACGTGCCGGGTAAGCCGCGTGGACTCAACCATGTGGCATTTACCGTACGCGATATCCACGAGGTCTTCGGTGGTGGTCTCGCCATGAGCCGCGCCGGTTGGGCAACCTTCCTTGGTCCGGGGCGTCACCCGATTTCCTCGGCGTATTTCTGGTACGTCAAGAGCCCAGCGGGTGGCGCGTTCGAGTTCTATACCAACGAGGACCATCTCACCGAAGCGTGGGCTCCGCGCGAATTGCAGCACTCGGTCGAATCGTTTACCGAATGGGCCGTTGAGGGTGGTATCGATGCGGCCACGCGGCGGCAGGTGCGCGCATGAATGCACCCGAGCGCATCGTGATTATTGGCGGGGGACAGGCGGCCGGCTGGGCGGCCAAGACCCTGCGCGATCTCGGTTATGCCAACCACCTGAGCGTGGTCGCCGATGAACCGCATGATTTTTATGAGCGTCCAGCGCTCTCCAAAGATGTGTTGGCCGGCAAGCAGGAACCGGAAAGCTTGCGTCTGTTCAGCGCCGATGTCACGAGTATTTTGAATATCGATTGGCATCGCCCGCAGCGCGCCACAAAAATCGATCGCACAACACGCCAGGTCCATCTGGATAACGGTGATTTGCTGTCGTATGACCGCTTACTGATGGCGACCGGAAGCCGTCCACGCTTGCCGGATCCAGCGTGGGCGCAAATCGGCGGTGTTGTCCTGTTGCGCAATATCGATGATGCGTTGAGTCTGCGCGAGCGTCTTGCCAGTTGCCGCCAGTTGGCGGTGATCGGTGGCGGCTGGATTGGCCTCGAAGTGACGGCGTCGGCCCTTTCGATGGGCATTTCCGCTACGGTCTATGAGCGGGCGCCCCGGTTGTGTGGGCGTAGCGTAGGTCCAGAAGTGGCCGATCAACTTGCCACTCTGCATCGCGCGCACGGCGCAGGATTGCGTCTTGCATGTGGCGATCTTGCGCTGTCCTCGAATCCGCAAGGCGGCGCAAGGATCGCCTCATCTGCCGGTGAGGAAACGTATGACACGGTGCTGGTCGGTGCTGGAGCGCAACTCAACGTGGAGCTTGCGCAAGATGCTGGTCTGACCATCGGTGGCGGGGGCATCGTTGTGGATGGTACGGGGCGCAGCAGCGATCCGCATATCTTCGCAGCTGGTGATGTGGCGACGCACCCTGTACATGGCATTTGCGTGCAATCGTGGGCCAATGCCCAGAACCAGGGTGCAGCCGCGGCGCGCGGCATGCTTGGCCTGGACGTGAATTACGACGACGAGCCATGGCTCTGGTCAGACCAGTATGGCGTGAATATCCAGATATTGGGTGTCTACACCAGCGGAAGCTCATGTATTCACCGTCTTGGTGGCGTTGGTATGGACGTCTATTTCTATCTCGATCCGCAGCAGCGCCTCCAGCACATGGTGTCGTTTGGCGATCCGCGCGCCATCAAGCTTGGACGTCGCTGGATGGCTACAGACCGTCAACTCGATCCCATGAATCTTGCGGATCCTTCCTTCGATTTGATGAGCTTGCGCTGAGCAATAAATGAAGCGGCGCAGCACTTGACAGTGCTGTTGCATGGAAAGAGCCGGAATTCGTCCCGCCGGACGGACTTCGTGTCTGAGGTAATAACCGGAGAGCAACGATGAGTGAACAGAAGAGTTTTGGTGAACGCATGAATGCGCGCGTTGCACGCTACGAAACGCGCAGCTACGACTGGGACGCACTGAAGTTCCAGGCCGATTTCGATCCCAAGTATCGTCGCGCGCAAATGCGTTACATGGGAACAGGCGGCACTGGCATCGGCGTCGATAACAACACCGTACCAGCGGACAGCTTCACCTTCTCTACCATGGTGCTTCCACCGCAGTGCGAAGGCCCGTTGCATGTGCACAGCGACGTCGAGGAGGTGTTTTTCATGTTACGCGGCAAGATCCAGCTGACGCTGGAACAGGATGGCCAGCGCTTCGAGACCGAGTTGAAGGAGCGCGATTTGATCTCGGTGCCACCGGGCATCTATCGCGGGCTGTTCAATCATGGTCAGGAAGAAGCCCTGATGTGCGTGATGCTCGGTGCGTCGAAGCCACAGATTCCAACCTATCCGCCGGATCATCCGCTGTCGAAGATCAAGCGCGAGAAGGCTTGATTCCGATGCACGACTCCGGCTTCAAGGAAGAGCGCTGGCAGCATACGCGCAGCTTGCGCATCGGTTATCGCCAAGTGGGCAATGGACCGACGATTGTGCTGTTGCACGGCATCGGTTCCGGGGCAGGTTCCTGGGCAAGTCTCACCGCTCTACTGGCGGGACATGGGCGACTGGTGGCTTGGGATGCGCCCGGTTACGGCGACAGCGAAGAGCTGGCCACGCCTGAGCCCACTGCTGCACATTACGCGGCAGCGCTGCACGATTTGCTGGAAGCGCTGAAGCTGGAGCCGTTCTATCTGGTGGGCCACTCTCTGGGCGCGATGATGGCGGCGGCGTACGCCGCCCACTATCCGGAGCGTGTACGTGGTGTATTGCTGGCAGATCCGGCCCAGGGCTATGGCTGGGCCGAGCCGGCTGAGCGCGAGCGTATACGGTGCGAACGTGTGACTCGGCTGGCCGAGTTGGGCGCATCCTCTTATGCGCGACAGCGTGCAGGCGCCTTGTTGCGTAGCGAGCCTGAGCCAGAGGCGCTGGAGATCGTGCGCACATCGATGCGCCGCTTGCGCCTGAAAGGTTTTTCCCAAGCGAACTGGATGCTCGCGAACGATGACATCTGGCGTTATCTGCCAGCCTGGCATGGTCCTTTGCACATCGCCTGTGGCGAGGCCGATTCGATTACTCCGCTAACCGATGCCATGACGCTGGCGCAGCGAATGAATGCACCTTGCACACCGCTGCCGCGCGCGGGACACGTCAGCTATATCGATGCGCCGGAAGCATTTGCACGGCTAGTACTGGATCTCATCCAAACATCCGATAACAGCGTCCCATACAAGCAGGAACGAGCATGACTTTTCAGATCAAGGACCGTGTTGCCGTCGTTACGGGCGGCTCGTCCGGCATTGGCTTCGAAACCGTTCGTCTGCTGTTGTCGCAAGGTGCACGGGTGGCCTTCTGCGGACGTGACGAAACACGCCTGGCAAGGGCTGTTGCCATGCTGCGCCAATTGTTTCCCGATGCCGATCTGCTCGCCCACGCCTGCGACGTGCTCGACAAAGAATCCGTGCAACATTTCGCCGACGCCGTACGACAACAATTTGGCAGTGTCGATATGTTGATCAATAACGCCGGTCAAGGGCGCGTTGCGAATCTGGAAGACACCGCCGACGAGGAGTGGCTGATCGAGACGCGCCTGAAGCTTTTTGGCGTACTGCACCCGCTGAAAGCGTTCCAGCCGCTGCTCGAAAAGAGCGACATCGCTTCGATGACCTGCGTCAACTCGCTAATCGCACTGCAGCCCGAACCACACATGATCGCTACCTCGGCGGCGCGTGCGGCCTTGCTCAACCTCACGCATTCGCTGGCGCACGAATTGGTGGAAAAAGGCATCCGTGTCAATTCCATCCTGCTTGGCATGGTCGAGTCGGGTCAATGGCGGCGGCGCTATGAGCTGCGTTCGGAGCGTGATCTGGATTGGAAAGCATGGACAGCGCGGATCGCCGAGCGCCGCGGTATTCCCATGAAGCGGTTGGGGCGCCCGCAGGAGCCAGCACAGGCGCTTGTCTTCCTGGCCTCGCCTTTGTCGTCCTACACCACCGGAAGTTGCATCGATGTTTCCGGCGGATTCAGCCGTCAGATCTGATACATCGCCATAACGAAGGGATTCAACACCATGAAGAAAATCATGTTGATCGGCTACGGAGCGATGGCACGCGAAGTCGTCTCGCGACTTCCTAAAGGGGTTCAGGTGGCGTGGGTCGTAGTGCCACCGGAGTTTCGCGAAAAGCTTGCTGGCGAATTGGCAGATACCGATATCGCCGTACTGGACAGCGTCACGCAAGCCTATACCGCGCCGGACCTGGTACTCGAGTGTGCGGGGCATGCTGCCCTGGCGGAGCATGGTGAAACCGTGTTGCGAAAAGGTTGGCCGTTGGCGGTGGTGTCGGTCGGTGCGTTATCCGATGCGCTGCTCTATGCGAAGTTGCGCTGCGCGGCATCCAAAGGACATTCGTCGCTGAAAATTCTTTCCGGCGCAGTGGCGGGCATGGATGGACTCGCTGCCGCTCGCGAAGCCGGCCTGGAAGAAGTGCTCTACGTATCACGCAAGAGTCCACAAAGCTGGCACGGTTCTCCGGCGGAGACGCTGGTCGATCTGAATACAGTCGATAAGGCAACGGTGTTCTTTGAAGGCAGTGCCGGCGAGGCGGCCAGACTTTTCCCAGCCAATGCCAACGTAGCGGCCACGATTGCTTTGAACGGTGTCGGTATGGATGCAACGCGTGTGCAATTGGTGGTGGATCCCCATACGCATCGCAATACGCATCGCATCCACGCGCGCGGTGCCTTCGGTGAAATGTCGATTGAACTGGCCGGCCATCCGCTGCCCAGTAACCCAAAAACATCCATGCTCGCTGCACTTAGTGCAGTACGTGCATGCCGCCAACTGCTGGAACCCGTGGCGTGAAAAGGAATGACATGATCGAAGACCGCATATTCGTAGGCGGCCAGTGGCGGCAGGGACGCGGGGCGCAGACTGCATCGCTGTTTCCGGCAGACCAAAGTATCAACGTGCAACTTCACGTGGCCGATCTCTCGGATGTCGACGATGCCGTGCAAGCTGGCGAACGCGCCTGGCGTAATCCCGCGTGGCGCGAAAGCCTACCGCATCAGCGGGCCACCGTGCTTTATCGCGTCGCGGCGTTGATTGAAGCGCGGCGTGAAGATCTGGCCCGATTGCAAACGCGCGACAACGGTAAGCCGTTGGCTGAGACACGTGCGCTGGTCGATAGCGCTGCCGGCACCGCGCGCTATTTCGCCGCCGTATGCGAAACCCTGGAGGGCGAATTGCCGACGCCGCGCAGTCGTGACTTCACGGCCTTTAGCACCTATGAGCCGATCGGTGTAATTGCCGCCATTACGCCCTGGAACTCACCTATCGCCAGCGAGATGCAGAAGATTGCGCCAGCGCTGGCCGCAGGCAATGCAGTCGTAGTCAAGCCTGCCGACGCCACGCCGATGGCGGCGCTTGCGCTTGCTCGCTTGTATGAGGAAGCCGGATTGCCAGCTGGATTGCTCAGCGTATTGCCGGGTCGAGGATCCGTGGTTGGCGAAGCGATGGTGCGGCATCCGCTGGTGCGCAAGATATCGTTCACCGGTGGCACCAACACCGGCCGGCATCTCGCACATATCGCCGCCGACAAGCTCATTCCCACGTCGCTGGAACTGGGCGGCAAATCGCCAACGATCGTGCTGGATGATGCTGACCTTGAGCACGCCGTGCGCGGCGTGGCGTATGGCATTTTCAGCTCGGCCGGGCAGGCTTGCGTCGCCGGTTCGCGCCTGCTGGTGCACCGGTCGCTATACGACGCCTTCATGAATCGTCTGCAGGACGTGGTGCGAGGACTGCGCATCGGCCATCCGGAGCAGGACGGTGTGCACATGGGGCCGCTGATCAGTCGCGCGCATCGCGAAAGCGTCGCAAATTATGTGGCATCCGCACTGGAAGAAGGCGGACGCATTCGCTGCGGTGGCGCTGTTCCCGCCGATCCGGCCCTGGAGCTTGGCAATTATTACCTGCCGACGGTTATTGAAGGTCTGTCGCCGCAGGCGCGTGCGTGCCGTGAGGAGATCTTTGGCCCCGTGCTGGTGGCGATGCCGTTCGACGATGAAGCATCGCTGATCGCCGAGGCCAACGACAGTGTCTATGGTCTGGCGGCGGGCATCTGGACCGGGGATTACCGCCGCGCCCTGAATCTGGCCGCGCGCCTGGAGGCCGGCACGATCTGGATCAATACCTACAAAAAATTCTCCATCTCCACGCCGTTCGGCGGTTTCAAGGAGAGCGGGTTGGGCCGCGAGAAGGGTAGGCAAGGTGTGCTGGCCTATATGCAGCAGAAGAGCATTTACCTGGGAATGGAAACCGCGCCGATGAGATGGAGCCGATGAGTATCGAAACAGCGATGAAAGAGAAGGTCACCGTCGGCGAGGCGATCGTGCGCGTGCTCGAGGCTTACGGCGTGAACGCCGTATATGGCGTGATCTCGATCCACAACTTGCCGATAGCGGACGCCATCGGTCGCCGTGGCAAGATCCGCTTCGTGCCCGCACGCGGCGAGGCCGGCGCGGCGGCCATGGCCGATACGCATGGTCGCTTCAGCGGTCTGGGTGTCGCGCTCACCAGCACGGGTGCTGGGGCAGGCAACGCAGCCGGCGCACTGATGGAGGCCATGAATGCAGGCGCGCCGCTGTTGCACATTACCGGCCAGGTAGAACGCGAATACCTGGATCGTGATGCAAGCTTCATCCATGAAACACGCGACCAGATGAGCCTGTTGCGTGGTTGCTCCAAGGCGGCCTATCGCATTTTGTATCCGGAACAGGCGGTGGCGATTGTGCAGCGTGCCATCCAGGAAGCGGCAAGGCAGCCATGCGGCCCGGTGAGCATCGAAATTCCGATTGACGTGCAGGCCAGGCAGATCGAGTTGCCTTGCCTGCTTGAGCCATTGCCAGCAGCACGACAGGCCATGGACGAGGCTGCGGTGGAGGCGCTCGCACGGCGGTTGCGCAGCGCGAAGCGTCCCGTGTTGTGGGTTGGCGGCGGCGCTCTGGCGGCGGCCGACGCGGTGCGGCGTCTGGCGGATCTTGGTGTCGCCGTGGTGTCCAGTACGCATGGCCGTGGCATCCTGCCCGACAGTCATCCGCGCAGTCTGCGCGCTTTCCATAACGATGCCGGTGTTGCCGGCTTGCTGTCGCAAAGCGATCTGTTGATCGTTGCCGGTTCGCGCTTGCGCAGCAATGAAACCTCAACCTATTCGCTGGCATTACCTGCATCGTGCGTGCAGATCGATATCGATCCCGCGGCGTGCAACCGCAATTATCCGATGGATACCTTTGTCCTCGGCGATTGCTCACAGGTGCTCACTTGCCTGGCCGACAGGCTGGAGAAGGGGCAGCGTCCCGGTATCACCGCGCGTGACCAGGCGCTGGCAGCGGTGGTTGCCGATGCGGAGAAAGCACTGCGCGAACAGCTTGGCCCGTACGCAGCCCTTTCCGACGCCGTGCGCGCGGCGCTTCCCGAGGATGGCATCTTCGTACGCGACATCACCATGTCGGGCAGCACCTGGGGCAGTCGCCTGCTTGGCTTTGAACGCCCGCTGCGCAATGTCCACTCGCTTGCGGGTGCGATCGGTCTTGGTTTGCCGCATGCCATCGGCTGCGCTATCGCAAACCCTGGGCGCAAAGTGCTTGCCGTGATCGGTGATGGTGGCTTGATGCTTAATCTGGGTGAATTTGCCACAGCAGTGCAGGAAAACCTCGACATCGTCTTCCTGGTAATGAATGACGCCGGCTATGGCGTGATGCGCGGCATCCAGAAAAAATATTTTGGCGATCGGCAGTACTACAACCAATTGCACGCCCCGGATTTCGTCAAGCTGGGTGAGTCCATGGGTATGCGCGCATGTAAGCTTGATGCGATCGAGAACTTCCGCTCCGTATTGGACGAAGCCGTGCAGCACGCTGGTCCTGCGCTGGTCGAGGTGGATATGGCAGCTATCGGCCCGCTGAATTTTGCCGGACCGCCGCAGAAGAAATTGTACTGATGACCTGAGTGGTCGCCCAGCTATGAACCTGGGTGGCTGGCGAGTTCATGCGGATGAAACGTGGTGGAGGGCAGGGAATGCAAATGCAGGGCAAGGATGCACGCTGGGTTGGTGTGATCACGCTGTTTGTGATCATGGCTATCTCTTATATCGATCGCATCAACATCGCTGTTTTGGTGACCGACGCCGGTTTCCTGGATCACTTCGGACTTTCGCTGGAAGACCATGCGAGCCAGGGCATGCTTGGCACCGCTTTCATGGTTGGCTATGCCTTGTCCAATTTCATCCTGACGCCATTTTGCGCCACGGTGCTCGGTGTACGCAGAAGCCTGTTCTATGGGCTGGTATTCTGGGGTGTGGTGACGGCGACATCGCCCTCCTTTTCTGGCATGGGCATGTTGTTGCTTTCGCGCGTATTGCTGGGCATTTCGGAAGGTCCGCTGTTCGGATTGGCATCGTCGTATATCAAGGCGCATTTTCGCGGTGACGAAAATGGCAAACCCAACTCGCTGGTCAACATGGGCACGGGTTTGGGTCTCGCCATTGGCTTCCCGTTGGTCAGTACGTTGGTTGCGATGCTTAATTGGCACGCTTCGTTTTACGTACTGGGCTTGATCAATATCGCGATTGGCTTACCTCTCGTGCTGCTTTACGTGCGCATGCCGGAGCGCCCGGATTATCGCCGCGCACCGGTGTCGATGGCGCGTGCGATGGCTGTGGTAAGTCAGAATTTCCGCAACGCGCTGCACACGCGTTACCTGGTCACACTCGCGTTGCTCACGTCAGCATGCTTGGCTTATTTGTGGGGTAGTGCGAGCTGGTTGCCGAGCTATCTGAAAATAGCGCGTGGTTTCTCGGTCAGCGAAATGGGGTGGCTCGGCTCCCTGCCACAGTACGCCATCGTGTTGGGTGTGCTCGTGGGAGGAGTCATCATCGATCGCATCAAACGCCGGCATGTGCCGCTGATCTTCGTGGTGGGCAGCATCGGTATCGCAGCATCGGTATTGCTCGCGATCTACGCGAGCAATAAATACGTCGCGGTATACAGCCTTATTGCCGCCGGTTTTTTCTGGGGGCTGCAGACGCCGCCGATTCCCAGCACTGTGCAGTATTACTCTAAGCCTGAGCATGTGGCGGCAGCCATTGGCTTCACCAATGGTACTGGCGCGTTGACCTCGGCTTTCATGCCCTTGCTGATGGGTTGGGTGATCGGATTGTTCCCGGCGGGACATCAAGCCGGCTTCCAGGCGGGCTTCGGATTGTTGGTCGGGACGCAGGTCGTTGTGCTGGTGTGTGGTGCGCTGCTTTGGGCGCGCGAGCGCCGCCGCGCGCATGAGTTGGGCAGCACAGCGCTCGCCGAGGGCGTGGCCTGATGGATGGCTGGCAAATGGTCAGGGCGGCAAGCCAGGTTTCACGATCGGGTCGTGTTTTGAGGCGAGTGGCAATCGGTCTCGTTCTGGCCCTGGGCGTGGCCGTTGAAACGAAGGCGACTAACCTTGCGCTCCCCGGCGTGAATCTCGGCGCGACGAGTTTCGAGGATGGCGGCGGCGGCCTAGGCACCCTGTTGCAGTGGAGTACCAGTCGCTTCGATGCGACCCGCAATTACAACGCCGACGGCGACCGCATCACCACCCGCTATGACAAATCCGTCTGGATTCACCGACTCCATTACGCCTATACCGCGAATATTCCGGTGGCGAGAGGTTACGCGGGCGCTGAAGTGATCGTGCCGCTGATGGATATCAACCTCCAGAGTGGTCCGGCGCATGGACATTCCGAGGGCATCGCCAACCCGAATGTAGGACTGTATGTGCAATGGTTGGACAAGCGTCTGTTCGGGTATCGATTCGAATCGCGTCTTTCGCTGATCCTTGCCTTGCCATGGGGGAACTACCGGCCGGATGCCACGCTCAATCTCGGCACGCATTACACCAGCTTCAATCCGTACTACGCCTTTACCCTACGTCCGGATCAGCGCTGGGAAATCAGTGGCCGCCTGATGTATCTGTGGAACGGCCCGAGTCGCGATCCGGAAATGCGCGTCACCGCCCAGTTCGGTGCGCCGGTTCACAGCATTCGGCCCGGCCAGGCTTTCCATTACAACCTCAGCGCTTCGTATGCGCTGACGCCACATTGGCGGCTCGGGCTGGGTATGTATCAGCTGCAGCAGATCAGCGCCGACCGCATCAATGGTCAGGCACAAGCCAGAACGCACGAGCGGATATTCGGACTTGGACCCGGCGTGCAATGGCGCAAAGCTCAGCATCGACTGATAGGCAATCTCTATTTTGAAGGGCTTGCCGAGAACCGTGCCGCAGGCACGCAGGCTGTGATGCGCTACATGTACGTGTTCTGACGCGGTATGACCCGGCGGGTGTTGCGGTGCCGCGAATCAAGGCTGTCGCAACAGGGACAACCGCTTGTCCATGAGGGCCATGGGCCGTAAACCCATGCGCATACGTATGTAACAGCACTGCAATTGGCGAGATCGCCGCTTGGGGGCTAGAATCAGAAGACTTACGCTCGTCCTGCGGCGAACACGCCACGCGGTCCTGTCCCGTGCCGGCCAAGGTCGCCGGATCGATGCCCCGGTTTCGTCGCTTCCCCAGCGACGCGCATCCACCGCATGGCGGCGCACGGCGCCGCGGAGACGTTTCATGGATCAGCTCGACGATATCCTCCACCAGGACCTCGACCCTACCGAAACCCAGGAGTGGGTCGAATCGCTCAGTGCCGTCATCAATCGCGAAGGCACAGAGCGTGCACATTTCCTGCTGGAGCGCCTCGTTGACTCCACACGCCGCTCCGGCGGCTATTTGCCGTTCGATCCCACCACCGAGTACGTCAACACCATTCCGCCGCATCTGGAAGCCAAGATGCCCGGCGACGGTGCGATGGAATGGCGTATCCGCACCCTGATCCGCTGGAACGCCATGGCGACCGTGGTGCGCGCCAACCGCAAGCCGGGCGAACTGGGCGGCCATATCGCCAGCTTCGCTTCGTCCGCCACGCTTTATGACGTGGGCTTCAATCACTTCTGGCGCGCGCCGAGCGAAGACCATCCGGGCGACCTGGTGTTCCACCAGGGCCATTCCAGCCCGGGCGTTTATGCACGTTCCTTCCTCGAAGGCCGCATCAGCGAGGACCAGCTCGATCTGTTCCGCATGGAAGTCGCCGGCCATGGCCGTGGCCTTTCCTCGTATCCGCATCCGTGGCTGATGCCTGATTACTGGCAGGTGCCGACGGTGTCGATGGGTCTGGGTCCGATCCAGGCGATCTATCAGGCGCAGTTCTGGAAGTATCTGGAGCATCGCGGCCTGATGCCCAAGACCGACCGGAAGATCTGGTGCTTCATGGGCGACGGCGAGTGCGACGAGCCCGAATCGCTCGGTGCCATCTCGCTGGCTGGCCGTGAAGGTCTGGACAACCTGATCTTCGTGATTAACTGCAACCTGCAGCGTCTCGACGGTCCGGTGCGCGGCAACGGCAAGATCATCCAGGAACTGGAAGGTGTGTTCCGCGGCGCTGGCTGGAATGCTATCAAGGTGGTGTGGGGCAGTTACTGGGATCCGCTCCTGGCCCGCGACAAGAATGGCGTGCTGCGCAAGCTGATGATGGAAACCATCGACGGCGAATACCAGGCATGCAAGGCCTTCGGCGGCGCGTACACGCGCGAGCATTTCTTCGGCAAGTATCCGGAGACGCGCGAAATGGTCGCCAACCTCAGCGACGACGATATCTGGCGTTTGAACCGTGGCGGTCATGATCCGCACAAGGTGTACGCCGCCTATCACTCTGCGGTGAACACCAAGGGCATGCCGACCGTGATCCTCGCCAAGACGGTGAAGGGCTACGGCATGGGCGCCGCAGGTGAGTCGCAGAACCCGACCCACCAGCAGAAGAAGCTGGATGACGAAGCCGTGCGCCACTTCCGCGACCGCTTCAACATTCCGGTGCCGGACGACAAGCTCAAAGACGTGCCGTACTACCACCCCGGCAAAGATTCTCCGGAAGTGCAGTACATGCTGGAACGCCGCAAGGCGCTCGGCGGTTTCCTGCCGCAGCGTCGTCGCCACACCGATGTGAAGATCAAAGCACCGGAATTGGCAGCGTTCGAGCAGATCACCAAGGGCACCGGCGACCGCGAAATCTCCACCACCATGGCGCTGGTGCGCGGCATGAACCTGCTGCTGCGCGACAAGGCCATCGGTCCGCGTGTGGTGCCGATCGTCGCCGACGAAGCGCGCACCTTCGGTATGGAAGGCATGTTCCGCCAGATCGGCATCTACGCGCCGGAAGGCCAGAAATACCGTCCGCAGGACGCTGATCAGCTGCTCTATTACCGCGAAGACCAGAAGGGTCAGGTGCTGCAGGAAGGCATTTCCGAGGCCGGCGGCATGGCCGCCTGGATGGCCGCGGCAAGCAGCTACAGCATCAGCAACCAGCCGATGCTGCCGTTCTTCATCTACTACTCGATGTTCGGTTTCCAGCGCATTGGCGACCTGGCTTGGGCTGCCGGCGACATGCGCTCGCGCGGCTTCCTGATCGGTGGCACCTCCGGCCGCACCACGCTCAATGGCGAAGGCCTGCAGCATGAAGACGGGCATTCGCATCTGCTCGCCGGTTCGATCCCGAACGTGCGTGCGTACGATCCGACCTTCTCGTATGAAGTCGCTGTGATCCTGCAGGACGGCACGCGCCGCATGCTGGAAGATCAGGAAGACGTCTACTACTACCTTACAGTCATGAACGAAAACTATGCCCATCCCGATCTGCCGCAAGGCGTCGAGGAAGGCATCGTCAAGGGCATGTACCTGTTCAAGGATGGTGGCAAAGCGAAGAAGAGCGAGACGCGTGTGCAATTGCTCGGCTCGGGCACCATCCTGCGCGAAGTGATCGCCGCGGCTGAATTGCTGGAGAAGGATTTCGGTGTCAGCGCCGACATCTGGTCCGTACCCAGCTTCATTGAAGTGCGCCGCGATGGTTTTGATGCCGAACGCTGGAACCGCCTGCATCCGGAAGCCGAACAGCGCGTGCCATATGTCACCGGTCTGCTGCAAGGTCGCCAGGGACCTGTGATTGCTGCCACCGACTACGTGCGCGAATACGCCGACCAGATCCGCGCCTTCATCCCGGATGGCATGCGCTACACCGTGCTCGGCACCGACGGCTTCGGCCGCTCGGATACGCGCGAACACCTGCGCAACTTCTTCGAAGTGGATCGTTACTGGATTGCACATGCTGCACTGGCGGCATTGGCTAAGGACGGCAAGGTCAACGCCAAGGACGTGGCGCGTGCCATTCGCGAGTACAAGCTTGATCCGGACAAGCCGAATCCGCTGACGGTGTAATACGTGTTACCAAAAAAGAACCCGCCGAAAGGCGGGTTCTTTTTGATCGATAGGTTCGCTCGCCAGATGAATCGATCAATCCTCATCGTCACTGCGGAACGCGCGACGCAGCAGCAGGAATGCGCCGATGGTGCCAGCCACGATGGCCGCCGTCGCCACCGGATGGCGATTCACTTGCCGGCGCAGGCGCCGATACTGGTAATTGGCTTCATCCGCGAAATCCTCAGCTGCCTGCGCAATGCGCTTGCCGGTATCGCGACGATTAAGGCGACCCACGGCACGGCGTCCGCGTGTCAGCAGGCCATCGGCCGTTTCAGAGGCGCCATCGGTGTACTGCCGTACCCGGTTGCTGAGGTTGTCGAGGCGACGTTCGATATCGGCTTGCCTGCTCATGGGATTCTCCACACTATCTGGATGGTTCAAATTGCCAGCGCTGACGTGAGCGTGGCGTTAACCGATGATACGCGCATTCAGCCGCTCAACAGGCTGTATTCACCACCGCGCTCCAGGGCGCGCTGATAAGCCGGCCGGGCGTGAATACGCTGCAGGAAAGTCTGCAGCCGCGGATAGCTTTCGGCCAATCCGCCGCGTGCAGCGGCCGCTTCCAGCGGAAAGCTCAGCATGATGTCGGCGACGCTGAAATCGGCCCCGCCGAACCATGCCTTCTTGCCCAATTCGCCCTCCAGGTAGGCAAGGTGCAGGGCGATCTGTGGATCCACAAAACCCTGCTGCACTTTGCCCGCGATGGCTTTGGCAATGGGGCGCACGAAGAACGGTGCTGGAGCCGTTTCAACACGACGAAATACCAGCTTCAACAGCAACGGCGGCATGGCCGAGCCTTCGGCGTAGTGCAACCAATAATTGCAGCGCAAGCGTTCTGTCGTGCCATGCGGTGGTATCAGGTTGCCGGTGCCATAGCGGTCGACCAGATATTCGATGATCGCACCCGATTCGGCCAGCGTGAGATCGCCGTCGGTGACGATCGGCGCCTTGCCCAGCGGATGCACCGCACGCAGTTCCGGCGGTGCAAGCATGGTCTTTGGATCGCGCTGGTAGCGCTTGATCTCGTAGGGAAGTCCAAGTTCCTCCAGCAGCCACAGGATGCGCTGCGAGCGCGAGTTGTTGAGGTGATGCACCGTAATCATGAGAACCTCAGACTGTCTGTGCCTGTGCTTCGCCTTCCTGCGTCGACGGTGCCACATGCAAACGTTGGCGGCGGCGCAGAGTAGGGAACATCCACATCCACAAGCCAACCACGGCCAACGTGCCGATGCCACCAAGCACGGCGGAACCGACAGCGCCCAGCCAGGCGGCGACCATGCCGGATTCGAATTCGCCAAGCTGGTTGGAGGTGTTGATGAAGATGGCATTCACGGCGCTGACCCGGCCGCGCATGGCATCAGGTGTATCCAACTGCACCAGCGAACCGCGGATCACCATGCTGACCATGTCGAACGCACCGAGCGCGAACAGCGCAAGCAGCGACAACCAGATCACCTTTGACAACGCGAAAATCAGCGTCGCAACACCAAAGCCGGCAACCGCGGCGAACATGATCTTGCCGACGTTCCGCTCCATGCTGTGCCGTGCAAGCCAGACAGACATCAACAAAGCGCCCACCGCAGGTGCTGCACGCAACAGGCCCAGTCCCCATGGGCCGGTGTGCAGCACATCTTTGGCGAAGATCGGCAGCAGGGCCGTGGCGCCGCCGAGCAAAACGGCAAATAGATCCAGCGAGATCACGCCCAGCACGTCCTTGCGCTCGCGGATGAAATGCACGCCAGCGAATAGCGTCTTCAGCGTCGCGGGCTCGCGCTTCGGCGGCGTCTGCTCGTAACGCAACCGTGACACCAGCGTCGCCGCAATCAGATACAACACGGCCGATACGGCATACACCACGCCCGGGCCTGCCACATAAAGCAAGCCACCCAGCGCCGGTCCGACAATCGACGCGGCCTGCATGGCCGATCCGTTCACCGCCATCGCGCGTGGCAGCAGCGACGGCGGAACCAGCGCCGGTACCATCGATTGCATCGATGGTGATTCGAATGCCTTGGCGACCGCGATCGTGAAAATCAGCAGCAGAATGCCGACTTCATTGACAGCGTGCAGCAGCGTGAGCGTCGCCAGCAGCACGATCGCGACCCACTCCACGATTTGCCCGAACAGCACGATCCGCCGCCGGTCGAACTGATCGGCCATGTGGCCAGCCGGCAAAAGCAGTAGCACGGATGGAAGAAACTGCACCAGGCCGATCAGGCCCAGGTCGAAGGCGCGGCCAGTGATCGCATAGATCTGCCAGCCGACCGCCACGGCCAGCATCTGGAAGCCGAAGCTGGAAGCGGTGCGGGCGCACCAGAAGGCAACGTAAGCGCGATGTTGAAGTAGCGAATCCGGCGGGCAGGGCGCGGAGGATGGGGGCATGAGGGGTCCTGATTTGTGGGGACATTATCAATGCGCAAGGGTGTTGCGCAAAGTGATCTGTGCCGTCGTGGGCATTAGTATCCGGAGGACGGCCCCGAAGGGGTGAGCAAAGCGGAATCATCCAGCGACCTGCACGGCATCAACGTCACTAGGTCCCGGCCTTCGCCGGGACGACGAACAACTCACGGCATAAATGAAGCACGAGTGACTCGTTGGACATTCAACAGACAAGCGACGCGCAGAACTTCCTTCTAGAATCTCTCCATGGGGAAATATCAAGGCTTCACCTTCGAAAGCTTTCAACGCTGGCGCCGCTCGTTTGAGCTGGGTGCATGGCCGGCGTTCTTTGCCATCAACACCGTTTTCAACGGGATGGTCTCCGTCATGGACCATCCGGACGTTCCACGGTGGGAACCCTGGGTATGGGAATCGAGCAGTGCCATCGTGAGTTTGGCCCTCATGCCTGCCTTGATCTATGTTTCGCGGCGCTGGCCCATACGTTTCGAGACCTGGCAACAGAACCTGCCGCTACATCTGTTTTTTACCCTGCCGTATAGCTTGATTCATGTCGTCGGCATGATGGCGCTGCGCTACGTTGCCTATGCCATCGCCGGGTCTCACTACGATTTCGACAGGTGGTGGAAGGATTTCGACTACGAATACCTCAAGGACATCCGCAGCTATTTCTGGATCATGGCCGGCATTGGCCTGTATCGGCTATGGGTGATGCGTTTTCAGGGCGAGGCGCGATTGCTGGATGAACCGGAGGTGGGGCCTCCGGTGGAACCAGTCGAACAACCCGAACGCTTCCTCGTGCGCAAGCTCGGCAAGGAATTCCTGCTCGCCGCACGCGAAATCGAATGGCTGCAGGCTTCGGGCAATTACGTCAATCTGCATGTGCGTAGCCGCGATTATCCGCTGCGCGCCACCATGGCCGGCATTGAGGCGCGGCTCGATGCGCAGTACTTCGTGCGGGTGCATCGCAGTTACGTGATCAACCTGGATTTCCTGGTCGAGATCGAGCCGCTGGAGACCGGCGACGCGCGGCTATTGATGCGCGATGGCGTGAAGATTCCCTGCAGCCGGCGCTATCGTGCGGCCTTGCGTGATCGTTTCGGGCAATCCACTGCCGCCTAGCGGCGGCTGAAAGGTTGCGTCGAAACGGGGCTCGTTTCAAGCTAGTGATATGTCCACCGCCGGTGCATTGCCAATGACGCGCTTGATTTTCCGCCGCTCCATCACCGTAGCCGCTGCATGTGGTTTTCTTGCTCTGGCCGCCTGCTCGCAGCAGGGGCAGGACCAGAACGCGCAATCCCAGGCCGATGCCGCCAAAGCCCAGGCGCAGGCGGAAGTCGAACAGGCCAACAATGAGCTGCAGACCTATCGTCAGGCGCTGCAGACGAAGAACGACGAGGCAGCGGCCCAACTGGGTGAGGACATCGTCCAGCATTTCCCCAGCTCCGATGCCGCCAAGGAAGTGCAGCAGACCTTGCCGCAGATCGAGCAGCGCTGGAAGGAAACCAGTGAAAAGCGCCGGCTGGCTGCGCTGTGGACGTATCAGGTCGCCCCGATGGAAGGCGGTACGCAATCCACGGCCAGTCTCTACAGCACGCGGCCTTCGGGCGACCGCGCCGTGCGGCTGGTGCTGCGCCGCCACACCAAATGGGGTGAGAGCATCTTCCTGTTCGGTAATGGGCACGGTTTTGTATGCAAGGGCAATTGCGTGCTGCAAGCGCAGTTCGACGGCAAGGCGCATCCGTTGCGCGCCTTCCTGCCCACGACCGGCGAGCCGGCTATTTTCATTCGCGACGACAAGCCCTTTCTTGATGCGATGGAAAAGACCAAGCGCATCGTCATCGATGCCGAATTGCAGGATGGTGGCAAGCAAGAGTTGGTATTCGAAACCGGCGGCTACGATCCTTCCAAATGGACCGAATTAGGCAAAAAGTGAAACAAGTCGCATGACGATGCTGTCCAAACATGAGCGATGACGTATTCGATGCATGGAGGAAAGCCTTATGTCGACGATGCGCGTTCTGACGACAATGATGTGGGTGGGCGCGCTGGCGGCCTGTGCCAGCGTGCCGTACGCACAACGCTTGCAGCAGCGCCAGCAGGCCTATACAGCCGCGGCTGGTGCACCGGTGCAGAGCTTTCGGCTGGTTCTCAACGACATCTATTCGTGGGAACCGCTGAGTGATACCGAATTGGTGGTCTACACGCAGCCGACGCGTGCTTATCTGCTGGACCTGTGGCCTTGCAGCAACCTCACCTTCACCAACGGCATCGGGCTGACCTCCTTTGCCAACCAAGTACAGGTAGGGTTCGATAAAGTGTTTACCGGCCGTGGCTATATACCCTGCAGGATCAAGCAGATCCGGCCAGTGGATCTGGCGCAATTCAAGCTCGAGAAAGAATCGCAGCGCCACATCGACAGCCTGCAGCGCGAAGCTGACACCTCGTCAAAACAACCCGCAGATACCAGCAACCCGTGAAGCCATGAGCGAGCCGGAGATCTATTGCCCCAACTGTGCCTGGCGTCCCTTGGGCACGAGCCGGTGGATTTGCGCACCGCAGATGGCCGGCTGTGGGACGTCGTGGAATACGTTCTGGACTGGCGGCATTTGCCCGGGGTGTAGTTATCGCTGGGAGATCACCGCCTGTCATGCCTGCAAGCAATTTGCGTCGCACAAGGACTGGTATCACTGGCCCGAACAGGATGCGCATGAATCGGAACATCGACGCGAGACCGAACAGCCGTCCGTGCGCTGAAGGAGAACGCGGCTAGTTGTCCACTACCGGGATGCTGGTGCGTTTAGCGGGGCAGATGAACCCGGAGTTTGCGTCATGTCGACGATACGAATGGTGGGAGCCGCGCTGCTTGCGGTATGGATGACGGCCTGCTCCAACGTGCCTGTTGCGCAGCGCGATCAGCAACGCCAGCAAGCCTATAACGCCGCGGCGGGTGCGCCGATCCGCAGCTTCCGTTTCATGACCCGTATCTGGTCATGGGAGCCGCTGTCGGACTCGCAATTGGTGGTCTACACCGTGCCCAATACAGCGTATTTGCTGGATGTATGGACCTGCCCGAACCTGCCTTGGACTCAGGCTATTGGTCTGACTTCCACGCTCCGCTCAGTGTCGGTGAATTTCGACAAAGTGCTGACCGGACGAAACTATGTGCCGTGCACCATCACGAAGATCCGGCCGATCAATCTGGCACAGCTGAAGATCGAGCAGGCGGCGCAGCGCGAGGTGGATGTGCAGGCGCGTGATAACGGCAATGGTGTGGCAGCACCGGCGAATGGGACGAGCGGCAATCAGTAAATTTATACGCTGCTCGCTGGCGTGTTGCGCTTCGAAGCTCGCCGATTTTACGAGAAGAGCCGTTTTTACCTCACCGTCATCCCGGCGAAGGCCGGGATGACGGTGAGGAACGATTAGCCTTTTGGCAAGTAAGTGCGTAGCGCTGTCTTTTTCAATTCTGCAAAAACAGCTTCTCGCTGATCTTCGCCAGCGGCTTTTCCAGCGTCTGCTGCAGACGTGGTGGCAGGTCCAGCGGCTTGAGCAGCATCTTCACCGTCATCTCCGCCGGGATATGTCGGCGCAGCAGCGCCTGGGCCGGGCCGGCCACCTTCAGGAATTCCGCCTGGTTGTCCTTGTGCTGCGGATAGCACTGGTTGAACACGTGGCGCAGCGCGATGTCGCTGTCTTCGTTGCGGATTTCGTTGACGCGCCGCAGGATCGCGCGGAACACCTTGTAGCGTCCCAGTCGTTCGCTTTCGCGATAGCGCTGGAAGGCCTGGTAGAAGTGCTTGTAATGGCGAACTTCGTCGCTCTTGATGTTGTTGGTCAACTGCTTGAGTACCGGCTCGTCGACGATGTCGTTCAACGCGCGATACAGACTTGCCGTGCCGGTTTCCACTACGCAGCGCGCAGCCAGTTCCAGGCCGCGCGAGGGTTCCAACTGGTCGTTCGTACACAGCGCGCCGTAATCCTTCCAGAACGCCTGGAAGCCGGCCTCCCAGTCGAACTCGGGCCACACATGGCGGACATAGGTTGCCAGGGCGCGGCCATGCTGCAGTTCTTCTTGCTCCCAGTGCTCGCGCAGCCAGGCCTGCAGTTCCAGGTCACCATCGAAGTGTTCGATCAGGTTATGCGTATACAGGTCCGAGCCGCTTTCGACGAACGAAGCGCTGCAAAGCAGCAAGAAAAGATCCTGGTTATGTCGCACGCGCGCGAGGTCGATATCGGCGAAATTCAGACTTTCCAGGGTCCAAGGCAAGGCGGAGCTGTAGTCCACGTGGTGTTTCCTGTGCAGAAAAGGCCATCCGATCCATGACAGATCGGGGACAACAGCATAAAGGGTGAACGCTGGGACGGATTAATGCCAGCCGACCTGAAAGCTGCCTTGGCAGCCATTTTAGCGGACGACGGTCACCGGTACGTGGGCGCCGGCCAGTACATCCTCCGAAACCGAGCCGAGCAGCCAGCGGCCCAAGGTACCCCGCGAGGTATGGCCGATGACGATATGGTCGATTTCCGGATGTTGCCGGACCTGGTTGACCAGCACGTCGCCCGGGCTGCCGTGGGTGATCTCCAGATCCACACGCTGGCTGGTATCGGGGTCGATGGTGCGCAATTCTTCGAGCAACTCGTCAGAGCGGTTGCGGGATTCGTCAGTCATCATCAGGGAGCAGGCGTCCGCGCCGCCCTGGACCACCTGAAGCACATACACCACGCGCACACGGCCACCACTGCAGCGCGCCAACCCCATGGCAAAGCGGAAGGCTCGCTGCGAGGTATCGGAACTGTCGTAGCCAACCAGCGAATACTTGACCATGTTTCCTCCGTGGCAAATGCGGGCGCCACGCGCCTTCCAGTGTGCGCGGGGCGCTGTTAGTTAAGCATCAAGCAGAGGGAAACAATAGGCGCCTATGCACACAGCCGTCACGGGAGCTTGCCGATCCTGAATGCCAGGGAGCATGCTTGTTAAGCCGTTCAGTTTCTAAACGTGACACTTCCCGTCACGGCATTGATGACCGTAAACGCAATGTAAGGAGACCACGATGAAGAACCGTACTCTTGGACTGACTGCAGCGTTGGTGCTTGCTGCCAGTGGACTGGCTGCTATGCCGGCAAGTTCGGCATTCGCGGCCACGGCGCCCATCAAGTGCCATTTGACTTACGAACTGGCGGGTTGGTCGGCGATTTATCAACATGCCACCGGCAGCGGCCATGTGAGGTGCGATGACGGGCGCAGTGCTGCCGTGACGATCAGCGTGCATGGTGGCGGCCTGACGGCCGGCAAGTTCCGCGTCAGCGGCCACGGCGAGATCAGCAATGTCTATGGCATCGACCAGGTGTTCGGCAGCTATGCTCAAGCGGGCGCCTCGGCGGGCGTGGTGCAGAGCGGTACGGCCCAGGTGTTGAGCAAAGGCACGGTTTCGATCGCGCTGACGGGTACGGGCCAAGGCGTCAACCTTGGTGTGGCGGTCGACAAGTTCGATATCGAACGCGCTCACTGAGCTCACGCTGGTGGAGTCATGACGGAAGGCGCCCTGGTGGCGCCTTTCGTTTTCCTGAAGCGCAAAGCCTGGGTGTTTCGGCGCACTGCTTGTGCAGATCGCCCGTATACTCGTTACACAAACGCTGTTTCAGATCGGCTTCTTTTCTTTGGGGAGTTACGTTCATGCGTCGTTTTTTGACCGTGCTTGCGATGATCAGCCTGGTGGTGTTCGCGTCGGTCCCCGCGCTTGCCGGGGTGAAACTGGGCAATCCGCAAGTCGGCCAGGCAGCCCCGGGCTTCCACCTGCAAGATCAGAACGGGCATTGGCGTACGCCGGTCGATTACCATGGACGCTGGCTGGTGCTGTACTTCTATCCGAAAGATTTCACTCCGGGATGCACGACCGAGGTATGTGCCTTCAGGGATTCCATCGTCAAGCTGCGCCAGGCCGGCGCCGACGTGGTGGGCATCAGTCTGGACGATGTGAAATCGCACACCGAATTTGCGGCGAAATACCATGTGCCGTTCCCCTTGCTGTCCGATGCCAACCGCCAGGTCGCCATCAACTACGGCGTGTTGACGTCGGCCGTGGGCATACATTTCGCCAAGCGCACCACCTTCCTGATCGATCCGAACGGCAAGATCGCCAAGATCTACCGTGACGTGGATCCGGAGAAAAATTCCGCTCAGGTACTGAGCGATCTCGACACGTTGAAGAAGGCTTTCCACTGATGCTGATTTCGCGATCCAACTTTGGCCGGCGCAGACCCGGGTTTGCGTGGTGGCGCATGCTTGTGTGGGTGTTGTTGTTGCTGGCAGCGTTCGGTGGCGTGCAATACATCCAGCATGCGCAGCAGGTATGGGGTGCCCTGCAGGCGCTACCCGCCGGCGGCGAGCAGCATGCCGGTGAACTGCACAACATGCTGGCCTGGGATATCGGTTATCTGGTCGCCGCGTTCGTGATGATCGTGGCGTGTGCCGGCTGCATCCTGCGGCAGGAGTGGGCGCGGCCGGTGTTGCGCGTGGCCGCCCTGGTGCTGTGCGTGTGGAGCGCGTATCGCGGCGTGTTGCTGTGGCAGCAATGGCAGGTTTTCGATGCCGCCAATGCGTCGATACTGGCGGGCGGGCAGCCCGTGCCAAGTCAATTGGCGGATCTGCGCCGAATTCTGCTCGCTGGCCTGGGGCTGCGCGTGCTGGCAGTGCCGGTGCTGCTGTGGCTTGCCTGGCAACTGGGGCATCCGGCAGTCCGTTTGCAGTTCCGCGCACGGCGGGCTTGATCCGCGCGATTCAGCGCCTGTTCGCCTGATGGGCCTTATCGCTGTCGACCTGTGCTGATCGAACCCACCGGATATTTCATGCGCATCCATCGACTGTTTGCCGCCGCGCTGCTTGCTGCTGTCAGCGTTGGCCTGCATGCGCAGGACCTGGCCACCGTCTGCCGTGCCACCAGCAGCTACGACCTCACCATCCGACCTGGCCAGCTGATCTTCGATCGTCCCGCACCCGCGCCAACACAGGTGGTGCTGAGCGATGGCAGCTTGACCACCGACGGCCACGCCGTGGCCTTGAGCGACGAAGATCAGGATCGCCTGGCCGTGTTTCAGCGCGATCTGCTCGCGCTGGTGCCGCGCGTCAAAGCCGTTGCACAGCATGGCGTGGATGTGACCATGCAGGCTGTGCAGCAGGAGTCAGGTAGCCTGAATCTGGACGCCGATACCCGGGCGGAGCTGCAGAACCGTCTGGCCACCCATGCCACGGAGCTGCACCAGCGCATCGCCGCCAGCCAGAGCACGCATGACTGGCACGGCGATGTCGCTAATCAGTACGCCAACCAGGTGATCAGCGATATCGGCCCGCTGCTGGCCTCCGCGCTGGGCCAGCAGGCGGTAAGCGCCGCGATAAGCGGCGATCTGCAGCAGGCCGCGGCGCTGCGCGACCGCGCCAGCAATCTTGCTGCGGGTTTTCAACCTCGCCTGCAACGCCGTTTGCAGGTGCTGCGGCCGGAGATTCAGGCACTTTGCCCGGATATCCAGCGCCTCGCGGAGCTGCAGGAGGGCATTCAGGCCAGCAATGGGCGACCCTTGCACCTGGTGCAGATCGGTCAGTGAAATGGCGGCTGAGTGAGCTCTCGCGGCGTGTCGCAGGTTAATGCGCCGCTAAGTCCCGATGCCGCAACATGGTCCCATCTTCATGAAGAGATGAGTCAGGACGGCCACCGTGTCGCTCGCACCCCAGTACCTGTGCAACAGGCTGATTCGCCACAGCATTGAGCTGCGGGCGTTGTATCGCCATGCCTCCGTGCAGGTCAGCGAACCGGGCTTGCGCACGGTGCTGAGCGAAGAGGCCGAGTCGCTGGACCAGGTGATTGCCGAGTTGCAAGCGCAGATGCGCCGGCATGAGGTGTCGCCGGCAACCCGTAGCCGCGTACTCGGCGCCGCGCGCCAACGGCTCGATGAACTGCTGGTGCGCGGGATTCCGCGTAGCGACGACGCCTGGATACGTCTGCTGGCCCGCAAAGAACAGCGCCTGCTGAAAGCCTTCGAACGTGCGCTGGCAAGGCTGGCCGCCGGTGAGATGAATACCGCTCTGCATCGCCAGCTTCCGCGCCTGCAATCGATCGATCTGGATATGCACAGCCTGGCCAAGGCTGTGGGAAGTTGATGGCAAATACGCCGCGTGATGCTTCGGCAGTACTGGCGTTCTGGTTCGACCCTGCCCATCACGACGAGTGGTATGCCAGCCACCCGGCATTCGATGCCTTGATCCGTGAGCGATTCGCACATCAGGTCGAACTGGCTGCGGCGGGCAAACTGATGGATTGGGCAGCCACGCTGGAAGGCTGGCTGGCTTTGCTGATCGTGTTGGATCAGTTTCCACGCAATCTCTATCGTCGCGATTCACGCGCGTGGGCGCAGGACCTGCGTGCGCAACAACTCGCACTGTCGGGCATCGAGGAAGGTTTTGACCGCCAGCTTCCGGCTATCCAGCGCGTGTTTGCCTACATGCCGCTGGAACATGCTGAAGATATTGAGTTACAGCGGCGCGCCGTCACGTTATTCGAAGCCTTGTGCAACGATGTTCCGCCGGATGAGCGCGATCGTTATGACGGTTTTCTGGACTATGCTCGGCGGCACGAGGCGGTGATCGCGCGCTTTGGCCGCTTCCCGCATCGCAATGGCGTGCTCGGTCGTGTCAGCACGTCAGAAGAGCAGAGGTATCTCGCCGAGCCCGGCGCGGGATTCTGATCGCATCAACGAATCGGCCATGGACGCAGGCCGCAGTACGACAGGGAGCATGTCATGCATCGCTATATACTTTTCATGGTTCTACTGGTTTGCAGTGCTGGCGCGCATGCGCTGGAGAGTTTGCGCGTCGGTAGTCAGGTGCTGTCGGTCGGTGACAGTGCTGCGCGTGTCAAGGCGCTGATGGGCAATCCTGCCGTGCGCACCAAAGCTGGTTCGGACAAGAGTGCGCGCAAGAATGCGTCAAAATCCGTAGGCAAGAGCAAGCGCGCCACCGCGAAGGAAAAAGGCGAGAAGTGGCAGTACCGCCGTGACGGTCACACGACGATCTTTACGATTGCCAATGGCAAGATCGCGCACATCGAGGATTCGGCGCGTTGACAATAACGAGTCAGGGCTGAATCGCATCGACTTAAGCCCCTCTCCCTTCGGGAGAGGGGTTGGGGTGAGGGTACGATCAGCGCGCGTCCATCAATTCCCTGAGCAAAGCCTGTCCATGCCACGGTGCATAGGACTGTTCGGCCTCACGTATCAAAGCCACGATGCGTGCATTCGCAGGTGCCTGCATTTTCTTTGAAGCGGCGAGCGCCACGATCTCGCCATTGATGTAATCGACTTCCGTCCTTCGTGCTGCCTGCAGATCGTCCCAGGTGGATGATCTTGCCAAGGGATCGATGGCCAACATGCGTGCAGCGATGCGCTGGAACAACGCATCTGGCAGCGACAGCACTTTCGGCAGCCAACGCGCAGGCAAGGTGGTGATCTGGGCAGGACGAATGCCTGCGACATCGAGCACGCGCAATCCTTCGCGCTGCAGAAGCGCCAGGCATTGCCGCCACGGTCGCTGCGCCAGTTGTTCGCGCAGCGGCAAGCCGCTCAACGCATTCAGCGGGTTGTTGAGATTGATCAGTAACTTTGCCCACAGCACCGCTTGCATGTCTTCCTGCTGCTGCAACGGCATGCCGCTGGCGGCGAAGATATCCGCGAACGGTTTCAACGCCTCCGAGCGCTCAACGATCAGTTCGCCAGACGAACCCTGGTGAAAATGCGCCGTGTCGGGCTGGGACACGTTGAACGGAACCATGCCCGCCAGCACGCAGTGTTTCGGCAAGGCCGCACGCAACTCCGCGGTATTGCGCACGCCGTTCTGGAAGCTGATGACTGGCGTTTCCGTCGGCAGCACTTCGGCCAATTCGTGCGCCACGTCCATGGTCGCCGCGGATTTCACCGTGACCAACACCAGATCAGCATCGCGCACGGCATCGGGATGGATGCGCAGGTCGAGCATATCCGGCGTGATGTGTTGCTTATAACCATGCAGATCGCTGACGCCCAGCCCATGCGTGCGAAGCATCGTGGCGACATGCGGACGAGCGATGAAGCGGATGCGTGCCTGCTTGTGCAGGCGTCCCCCCAGGTAATTGCCGATCATGCCGGCGCCGTAAATGGCGATACGTGGTGGTGTCATGCAACAGCTGCCGCGGCAGCGCGTCCTGCGGTGCGTCCGGAAAACAGGCACCCGCCCAGAAAACTGCCTTCCAATGCACGGTAACCGTGCAATCCACCACCACCAAAACCCGCCGCTTCGCCCACGGCATACAAACCTGGCATGGGATGACCGTCGTGTCCGAGCACGCGTGCTTGTAGATCCGTTTCCAGTCCGCCCAGCGTCTTGCGCGTGAGGATATTCAAGCGCACCGCAATGAGTGGACCGTTGGCCGGATCGAGCATGCGGTGCGGCTTGGCGACGCGCACTAATCGATCGCCACGGTAACGGCGCGCGTTGTGGATGGCCATGATCTGGCTGTCCTTCGCATACGGATTGTCGAACTGTCGATCACGCGCCTCGATGTCCTCGCGCAATCGTGTCACATCGATCACTTGGTTGCCGGCGAGTGCATTCATGCCTTGCACCAGATCATCGAGATTGTCGCGCACGATGAAATCGCGGCCATATTGCTTGAACGCTTCCACCGGTGCAGGCGCTTGTTTGCCAACCGCGCGCTTGGCGACTTGCCGCCAGCTTTTGCCGGTGAGATCAGGATTCTGCTCGGACCCGGACAGCGCAAATTCGCGTCGGATAATCTGCTGATCCAATACGAACCAGCTGTAATCGAAGCCCGTGCGACGCAGGTATTCCAATGTGCCCATGGTATCGAAGCCGGGCCATAGCGGTCCGGGCAGGCGTTGTCCACGCGCATCCAGCCATAGCGATGAAGGCCCAGGCAGAATGCGGATCGCGTGCATCGGCCAGATCGGATTCCAGTTCTCGATCCCTTCAACGTAATGCCACATGCGGTCGCGATTGATCAGGCGTGCGCCCGCGGATTCGGTAATGCCGAGCATGCGTCCATCCACATGGGCCGGTACGCCGCACAACATGTGTGCCGGTGGCGCGCCAAGCCGTTCGGGCCAATTCTTGCGTACCAGTTCGTGATTGCCGCCGATGCCGCCGGACGCGACGATCACCGCCTGCGCGCGCGATTCGAAATCACCGATGACATCGCGCGAACTGGGTTTGCCGCGTTCCGCCGGATCATTCGCCAAGCGCGCCCCATGTACGCCGACGACGTTGCCGTTCTCGACGATCAGACCATCGACGCGATGGCGAAACGCAAACTGCAGCAACCCCTTTTCCTGCGCAGCGCGTGCCCGGCGCAAGAACGGTTCCAGCACGCCGGGACCGGTGCCCCAGGTGACGTGGAAGCGCGGCACGGAATTGCCGTGACCGATCGCGCCATAGCCACCGCGCTCAGCCCAGCCCACTACCGGAAACCAGCGCATGCCCATGTCATGCAGCCAGGCGCGCTTTTCGCCCGATGCAAAATCCACATATGCTTCGGCCCACTGCCGCGGATGGTGATCTTCCGGGCGATCGAACGCAGCCGTGCCCATCCAGTCGGACAGGGCCAGCGCGTGTGAGTCGCGTACCCCCATGCGACGTTGTTCCGGGGAGTCGACGAAAAACAGGCCACCAAAGGACCAATGCGCCTGGCCGCCAAGGCTTTGTTCCGGTTCCTGTTCGACCACCAGCACGCGCCGGCCGGCATCGGTCAGCTCGGTGGCGGCGGCCAGGCCGGCAAGACCGCCGCCGACCACGATGACATCGGTGGATTGCATGAACAACGCCCCTGAACGCGACCCAAGGAACCAACTTATCGCGGGCCGCACGGTTTGCCTATGTGCGCTGCGCCATAGCTGCAAACAGCGCCGGTATGACCGATGGCACGGGATGACGTACGGCCCATGCCGCCGATGGTGCCGGTGTTAAACCCTATGCGTATCGGATGGCATCCAAACCGCAACGATCAGTCTGCTGGAAGCCACGGGGAGGGAGTAACCCATGCGTCGTCATCTCATTTCATGTGTGTGGATGCTTGGCTTGCTTGTCGCGGGCAGCGCCTATGCCGCAGAGGGCAACAGGCACCATCTTCAATGCGACTACGACAGCGAATACGACGTGCAGGTGCAGCCCGATGGCATTGCCTTCACGCGCAGTGAAGGGCATCCGGCCAAAGTTTTCATGCACGATGGCCAACTGCGTGTAGATGGCCACCCTGTGGCGGTTTCTGCGGATGATGCGGTGCGTTTGCGCGCCTACGAGCAGCAAGTGCGCGAATTGGTGCCGGCGATGACAGACATCGCTCGCGATGGTGTGGATATCGGCTATGCGGCGTTGAGCACGGTGGTCGCCACGCTGTCCGACAACAGTGACGATCGCGCACGCATGTTGCAGACCCTGCACGATCGCCGGGACGAGGCCATGCATGAGGTCGACAGGACGCTGGGCCAGGGCCTGTGGGCAGCGGGTGATGACAGCCAGCTCTTTGGCGAAGATCTTGGCAAGACCGTGGCCATTCTCGTTGGCGGCATCGCCGGGGATGCGGTCAGCGATGCGTTGAGCGGTGATTCGAGCCGGGTCGCGGCACTCGAAGCGCGCGCCAATGCGCTGGATGTCACCCTCGACAAAGCCGTGCAGGAGCCGGCCGAAAAACTCGACCAGCGCGCCGAAGCCTTGTGCCCGCGCCTGAGTGCGCTCGATCAATTACAGCAGCAGTTCCGGTTTCGCCTTTCCGATGGCGGGCGCCTGCAATTGCTCTCTCTGGACATGGATAGTTCCAATAAGGCAGGTCAATACGCCCAGCGGTAAGACCCCTCCCAACACCATGCTTCCCCGGCATGGTGGGACAGTCACGTGCCCGGCTCCCTTCCGGGCACTTTTTTTATGCCGGCTTGCATAACTGAGATTCGATGCCGAGGGCATGGGCATCCACCTCCCTGGTGCGAAATACACTTTGTCAGTGCGTCACGTGCCAAACCCTGAGTAGGGAAAATCCCCCGCATACGTATGCGCATGGCGCGCTAAGCGCTATTTGGCATGTCCGTAACGAGTGCCGATTGCTATGATGGAAGCCTTGCGGCCGCCCCGCCTCCCCAGCGCGGCCGCCTTCGCTCTGCAGGAGAAATCATGGCCGACCTTAAAGAAGCCCGCGTTCCTGATATTGGCGGACACGCGGATGTCCCCGTCATCGAAGTGCTGGTCAAACCCGGTGACACGGTCGAGAAGGACCAAAGCCTGATCACCCTGGAATCCGACAAAGCCACGATGGAAGTGCCCGCACCGTTTGCGGGCGTGGTCAAGGAACTGAAACTCAAGGTGGGTGACGAAGTTTCCGAAGGCGCCCTGATCGCCATCATCGAAGCTACCAGCGGTGCTGCCGCCCCCAGCCCCGCCGCGCCAGCCAAGGCCGAAGCACCGGCTCCTGCACCGGCCCCCGCGCCTGCCGCAGCCCCCCAGGTCAAGGAAGAACCCGCGCCGCTCGGCGGCCGCAGCGTACTTCCCGGCAATGCCCCGGAAGGTGATGTGGCGCCGCAGGCCCGTCCGCCGTTCGACGCCAAGCTGGTCATGCCCGGCGACGCTCCGTACGCCACTCCGGCCATCCGCGCCTTTGCGCGCGAGCTGGGCGTGGATGTTCACCAGGTGAAGGGCAGTGGCCGCAGTGGCCGCATCATGCGTGAGGACATCACGGCCTACGTCAAACATGCCCTCGCTTCCGGCGCGCGTCCGGTTTCTGGTGGCGCTGCGGTGGGTGGCCTGAACCTGCTGCCGTGGCCGAAGGTCGACTTCACTAAGTTCGGTGAAATCGAAGAAAAGCAGCTGTCGCGCATCCAGAAGATTTCCGGCGCCAATCTCGCGCGCAACTGGGCGATGATCCCGCACGTCACCCAGCATGAAGATGCTGACATCACCGAGCTGGAAGCCTTCCGCAAGAAGCTCGGCGAGGAGAACAAGGATCTGAAGATCACTCCGCTGGTATTCCAGATCAAGGCGGTGGTCGCAGCGCTGAAGAAATTCCCGACCTTCAACGCCTCGCTCGACGAGAGCGGCGAGAAGCTCATCCTCAAGAAGTACTTCCACGTCGGCATTGCGGTCGATACGCCCGATGGCCTCGTCGTGCCGGTCATCCGCGACTGCGACAAGAAGGGCTTGCTGGATCTGGCGACAGAACTGGGCGAGATCTCCAAGAAGGCGCGTGAGAAGAAGCTCGGCCCGAACGATATGTCCGGCGGCTGCTTCTCCATTTCCTCGCTCGGCGGCATTGGCGGCACGGCGTTCACGCCGATCGTCAATGCGCCGGAAGTGGCGATCCTCGGCGTGTCCAAGGCGCAGACCAAGCCGGTGTGGAACGGTAAGGAATTCGCACCGCGCCTGATCCTGCCGCTGTCGCTCAGCTATGACCATCGCGTGATCGACGGCGCGCTCGCCGCGCGCTTCGCTTCGTTCCTCGCCAACCAGCTCAGCGACATTCGTCGTCTGCTGCTCTGACGGGGAGACGATCATGGCCAATACGATTGAAGTAAAAGTCCCCGATATCGGCGGTCACGACAATGTGCCGGTGATCGAGGTGATGGTGAAAGTCGGCGACACCGTGACGAAGGAACAAAGCCTCATCACGCTGGAATCCGACAAGGCGACGATGGAGATCCCCTCCAGCGCGGCCGGCGTGATCAAGGAACTCAAGCTCAAAGTGGGCGATGAGGTTTCCGAAGGCGCCGTGATTGTTGTGCTGGAAGTGGCAGGCGATGCCGCAGCCCCATCTCCCTCTCCCCTCCGGGGTGAGGGGTCAACCTCGCCGAACACTTCCGCAAGCCCGGCCCCCTCACCTCAATCCTCTCCTCGCTCCTCAGAGCCGGGGCCATCCGTGGCCCCTCCCCGCGTGCCCCTGAGGGGAGAGGAAGCGAAGGCGCCGCAAGCGGCAGCGTCATCAGGAAAAACCGCAGACATCGAATGCAAGCTGGTCGTGCTCGGCTCCGGTCCAGGCGGCTATACGGCTGCTTTCCGCGCCGCTGATCTCGGCGTCGACACCGTGCTGGTGGAACGCTACGCCTCGCTCGGCGGCGTTTGCCTCAACGTGGGCTGCATTCCGTCCAAGGCACTGCTGCACGCTGCTGCGGTGATCGATGAAGCCGAAGCCATGGCCGCGCACGGCGTCAGCTTCGGCAAGCCGAAGATCGACATCGACAAGCTGCGCGGCTTCAAGACCAAGGTGGTCGGCCAACTCACCGGCGGTCTCGCCAGCATGGCCAGGCAGCGCAAGGTGCGTACCGTGCAGGGTGTCGGCACATTCGTGTCGCCGAATGAGATGGAAATCGACACCGCAGAAGGCAAAAAGCTGCTGCGTTTCGAATACGCCATCATCGCCGCCGGTTCGCAGTCAGTGAAGCTGCCCGCGTTCCCGTGGGACGATGACCGCATCATGGATTCCACAGGCGCACTGGAACTGAAAGACGTGCCGGCCAAGCTGCTGGTAGTGGGCGGCGGCATCATCGGCCTGGAAATGGCCACGGTGTATTCCGGACTCGGCAGTGAAGTGACCGTGGTCGAGTTCATGGACCAGATCATTCCCGGTGCCGATGCCGATCTGATCAAGCCGCTGGCCAAGCGTCTGGGTAGCAAGCTCAAGGGCGTGCATCTCAAGACCAAGGTGGTTGATGCCAAGGCCACCAAAAAGGGCATCGAAGTCAGCTACGAAGGCGAGAGCATTCCCGAAACCAGCGTGTTCGATCGCGTACTGGTGTCGGTGGGCCGCTCAGCGAACGGCAACAAGATCGGCGCGGACAAGGCTGGCGTGGTGGTGACCGAACGCGGCTTCATCAACGTCGACACGCAGATGCGCACCAACGTGCCGCACATCTTCGCCATCGGCGATCTGGTCGGTCAGCCGATGCTGGCGCACAAGGCCACGCACGAAGCCAAAGTTGCTGCGGAAGTGGTTGCTGGTCAGAAGAGTCACTTCGATGCGCGCGTGATTCCGTCGGTGGCCTACACCGATCCGGAAATCGCCTGGGTCGGCGTGACCGAGCGTGAAGCGAAGGAAAAGGGCCTGAAGATTGGCGTCGGCAAATTCCCGTGGGTGGCCAGCGGCCGCGCCATTGGCATCGACCGTACTGAAGGCTTCACCAAGCTGCTGTTCGATGAGGAAACCCATCGCGTGGTCGGCGGCGGCATCGTCGGTCCGCATGCGGGTGACCTCATCTCCGAAGTTGCTCTCGCCATCGAGATGGGTGCAGAAGCTGCCGACATTGGCCTCACCATCCACCCGCATCCGACTTTGAGCGAATCGGTGGGCATGGCGGCCGAAGCCTACGAAGGCACCATCACCGATCTGTACATGCCCAAGAAGAAATAAGGTTCTTGGCGCAAAAAGACCCGGAGCGATCCGGGTCTTTTTTATGCGAGGTAACCCAGTCTGCGGCTCAATGTGCCGGGTGCGCTTTGCTAGTGCGAAGCCGCCTGATTGCCCATCGCATCGTCAATGGTCTTGGCAAGCAAGATCAAATTTTGACTGCCGTCACGCTGGGCGCCCCACATTTGATTGACGCTGTGAAGCAATTCGCGTGGCTGTAAATCACCGGTTTCCAGGTCGACGATGGCATTGAGCATGCGAGGCCCATCCAGGACCAATTGGATCTCTGTTGTCGCCAGCATGGCTCGCGTGTTCTGGGCGGCGTAGACCTTGGCGTAACGATGCAGCTTGTCGTTATCGATCCATCCGGCAGATTGATTGGCTACCGCGACGTCCCAGGCTTCGTGGCGCAGTGTCGGCCAGCGCCAATCCAGATAGAGTCCATCGGGCGCTTCGGCATGAATGTGCTGAATGATGATGGTATCGGTCGCGTTCGACTTGATGTCTTGGATCAGGTCATCGCGGACCTTCGCGAGAAGATTTGTGCGCGCCTGGGCGTTGTCGAGAGCGGCCTGGATCGCTATCCGGTTGTCATGGATCTCCGCCTCGATCTGGGCGCTGGCTGCTTCCGCCGCATGCACGTGATGCGCGTGTTCAATCCACGCCTCCAATCCCAGCGCGGTCAGGATGCCCAGCACAATCATCAGATAGTGCTTGGCGAGATCTTTGAACGAATCCATCGGAAGCTTCGGTATATCCACATGCATGGAAAACTCCTTGGCGAGGGATCGCAGCTACTTTATACCGGAAGGCCCTTCACCATGACGAGAAGCCCGGTACGTAGGGAAATGAAAGCGACTCATAGTATTTGAGCGATCGCTGTGGCGGCGCATAACCCGGCGGCAACGGCAGGCCGGAAATGCTCTGGAAATAGGCGATGCACGCGTCGCGCCACCACTGCGCCTCCTTTTCCTGGATGGCGAGGAACGCGGCGACTTGTTGATAACGCTCCTCATCGATATAGCCATCCAGATGGCGCCAGGTTTCCTGCATCTGTTTCACGTCGTCCACACCTCGTGTGTAGTGCGCGACCAGCTCGTACCACAGCGTCTGACCCGAGCGCATGCGGTAATCCCAGGGGACGTGATGAAAATAGAGCAGAAAGCGTTCGGGCGTCTGCTTCACATCATTGAATTGCGCGGCAATAGGCGGTGCGTATTGGGCGACGGCGTTACTACCGTTGCTGGTGCGATCGAAGCCGATGCCCAGGTGATCGGCGCGGTGATAGTAGACAGGCCGCCAATCCGCTTCCGACTCACTGGCATCCCACGGCGCGGGACCGTAATGATGGCCGGGCCCCATCAGGTGCAGCAGGCCGAGCGGCGTCATGTAGTCGACCGCCGCTTCGCGCGAGCCCATCATCATGTCGACGACAGGCTTCACGAATGCCTCGTTGTTGGTGAAGGTCATTCGCACCCATTCTTCAGCGATGGTGCGCGACGATAGCGTGGGATTCCAGGCCAGCCGTCCGAACACATACCAGTTGGCCTGATTGAAATCCGAGCCGCACCAGTTGCGATCGGTGCCGATGTTCGCATCGCCCGCCATGCCGGACAGGGTGTGGCCTTCCAGTGAACCGTCGATCACTTTGGCTACGGTGGAGCCTTTGCCGCGAACCATGGTGTCAGACGACAGCACTTCTTCGTAAAGTGGTCCCAGATAGACCAGATGTGTGGCGAAGCCGAGATATTCCTTGGTGATCTCGAACTCCATCATCAGCGGTGTTTTAGGCATCGCGCCGAAGAGGGGATGGAACGGCTCCCTGGGTTGGAAGTCGATGGGGCCGTTCTTGGTTTGCAGCAGTACGTTCGCATGGAACTGGCCGTCCAGCGGCTTGAATTCTTCATACGCCTGCTTGGCGCGATCGTCTGCGCTCGCCTGCGAATAAACGAAGGTTCGCCACATCACCACGCCGCCGTGTGGCGCCAGTACGTCGGCGAACATGTTCGCGCCGTCGGCATGGGTGCGGTGGTAATCCTTCGGGCCGGGTTGGCCCTCCGAATCGGCTTTCACCAAAAAACCGCCGAAGTCAGGAATCAGCTTGTAGATCTCGTCCGCCTTGGCGCGCCACCAGGCTTGTACTTGCGGATCCAATGGATCAGCGGTTTTCAGGCCACCGATTTCGATGGGTGCGCTGAAACGCACGCTGAGATACACGCGGATGCCGTACGGGCGAAACACGTCAGCCAGCGCCGCAACCTTTTCCAGATAGACGGGTGTCAATATCGTCGCGCCGGAGACGACATCGTTGAGCACGGTGCCATTGATGCCAATCGAGGCATTTGCTCGTGCGTAGTCGGTATAACGTGGCGCACGCCAGTCCGGAAGCTTCCACCAATCCCAGATCGAGGTGCCCGCATAGCCGCGTTCGACCTGGCCGTTGAGATAATCCCAGTGATCGAGCACGCGCAGTGTTATGCGCGGTGATTCGTGCAGGTCAAGATGATCGATCGGTTGACCGGTCTGCAGCAGGCGCAGGAAATGAAAGGCTCCATACAGCGCGCCAATATCGCTACGGCCGACAATGGCAGTGGCCGTATGACCATCCAGCACGACGCTGCGAATCACATAGCCTTCGTTACCGATGCTTTGCGTATCCAACTGGAGTTTTGCAATAAGCGGCGAGGATGCCGATGTGCCGACAATGATGGCGCCATCGTGGGTGACGGTATCAGACAGAGGCAATGTGTTGCCGAGCAATCCATGCAAGCCGCGCTGCAATTCGTCGCGGGTGACGATCTGGGTCGGTGTCGCCGAGCCGATGATGATCTCGGTAGCATGATCACGGTAGAGCTTTGCCTGCTCCGGTGCCAACAGGTGATAGCGCAACCACAAGTCGTAGCCATCTTCTGCATGGGTTGGGACGGCGCAGAGCATCGTGGCCAGTGTCAGGACGAGCGTTGCCAGTGTATGCAAGCATGTCTTCATGTCGGATGCGCCGTTGCGTTGTCGAATAGATCGCTTTGTATGATGAAACTATCCTGGTCCACGAATCCGGACAGTCCCACCCCAACCAACCGGTAACGACTGTCCGCAGGGCGTTCCACCCGACTGCGCAATGCGCAGGCCAAGTCGGCCAGTTCTTGCGCCGATCGTGGTGGCGAAGCGAGCGTAAGGCTGCGGGTCAGCGTGTGGAAGTCAGCGGTCTTGAGTTTCAGTACGACAGTGCGCGCGATACGACCGTGTTGTACCTCGCGTTGATGCGCCGCCCAGGTTTTTTCCGCAAGGCGTCGAATATGCGGTTCCAATTCGTCCAGGGTGAGATCGTGCTCGAAGGTATCTTCGGACGAGACCTGCAAAGTGAGCTGGTTCGGTTGCACTGGGTGGTCATCCATACCCAACGACAATTCGTGCAATCGGCGACCCCAGCGGCCAAAGCGTTGTTCAAGCTCAGCCAGCGGCAATTCGCGCAGATCGCTGACGGTCTTGATATGGAGCGCTTCCAACTTCGACTCCATCACTTTACCTACACCGGGTAGACGTCCCACTGGCAACGGCGCGAGAAACGCCATCACCTGATGCGGACGTATGACGAACAAGCCGTCGGGTTTGTTCCAGTCCGAAGCGATCTTGGCCAGGAACTTGTTCGGCGCAACGCCCGCAGACGCGGTGAGCTGCGTTTCCTCGCGGATCGCTGTGCGAATGGCTTCGGCCGTTGCGGTAGCGGAAGGCAGCTCGGTCTTGGTGAAGGTGACGTCGAGATACGCTTCATCGAGTGAAAGCGGTTCGATCAGATCCGTGTGTCGCGCAAAGATCTCGCGCACCTTCCGTGATACCGCCTTGTAGCGGGTGAAATCCGGCGGCACGAAAATCGCCTGCGGACAAAGCCGCTCGGCGCGCACCGCCGGCATGGCCGAACGCACGCCGAACTTGCGTGCTTCATAACTGGCCGCGCACACCACCGAACGCGCGCCACGCCACGCCACCACGACAGGCTTGCCGCGCAACGACGGATCGTCGCGCTGCTCCACCGACGCGTAGAACGCGTCCATGTCCACATGCAGGATTTTGCGTGGCGGCGTGGCGGGCACAGGTGTGCATAGGGAGGGATGACAAGTCGATTCTAGGACGTGCTGCCGGATGTTGCAGCGCTATGCCGGCTGCCCAGCTCGCGCAGGCGTTCTACCACATGCGCGGCGAAACGCTCGGCAGCCTCCGGCTTGATGGCCAAGTGCAGCAGCGGTTCGACCAATTCCAGCTCCATGATCCGGAATTGGCCGCCGACCATCACGCCATCCACGCGTGCATAGGCTTGCTCGTGATGGCCTAACGTTGCGACCGCTGCCAAGGCCTTGTCCGCCGCATGCACGATGGCGGCATCGGGAATGGCCTGCTTGGCCACGCCGCCATGTTGCTCCTGCACCCGGTAATCGCCGGAAGCAGGATGCTTGATCACCGCGTGGCTGTAAGCGCCGGCGAAGTAGAGCAGGGACCATTCGCCATGGCTGGCAATTTCAGGCACGAAGGGCTGCACCAGGAACTCGAGATCCTTCGGCAATTGCGCCACGGCGTGGTCGAATGCGGCATCGCCGGGTGTGCCTCGAACCGTATGCCAGGCCCCGCCGCTGACGCTCGGCTTGATCACCAGTTCGCCTTTGGCCGCGGGCGACAAGGCTTCCGGCAAGCGTCCCGCTGGCACGATGCGAGTGGGAATGATCGGCACACCAGCCTGCTCGATATCGAGCAGATACCGCTTGTTGATGTTCCATCGAATCAGACGCGTGTCGTTGATAGCGGGTACGTCGAGCCGATCGAGCGTATCCAGCCACGCGAGAAATGCGGTGTAGTGCTGAAAATAATCCCATACGGTGCGGACCAGCACGGCGTCGAACGCAGTCCAGTCCACCGATGGATTGTTCCAGATGCAGACCACCGGCTTGACACCGAGGCGTTCCAACACGGAAACAAAATATGCATCGTCCGCATAGACGGACGGAAATTGCGCGCACGTAGCAATGGCAACGCGAAAGCCAGGATGAGACACAGACATGGGTACACCTCCAGTCACTGAGGTGGGCGCCCTTGATCATGGTGAAGGTCGGTATGACCGAGCGTGGCGGACATGACGTCCGTCGCAGCACCCCTCGGAACCGATGCGCCAGCGAAACAGGTCATGGCGCGTGACACACCGAAGTATCCCGAGCCTGCGTCTGCGGCGTCAATGTGACTTAAGTCATTTCACATGGTTTAACGGTGATGCCGGGCAAAATCGGCAATCCGTGCATGATGCGAGGGAATGCTTGCCTATTGCTCCCCGTTGTTTCGTAACAGTGTTGAACACGGAGCGGGCATCCGCACATCGTTCGCCATGGCGCTGCGCCTGTGACGCGCCTCTTACTGCGGAGTGATCAATGAAAATCCTGATGGTTCTTACCTCCCACGACCAGCTCGGCAACACCGGCCACAAGACCGGTTTCTGGTTGGAAGAATTTGCCGCGCCGTACTACGCGTTCAAGGACGCCGGCGTAGAGATCGTGCTGGCCTCGCCCAAGGGTGGACAGCCGCCGCTCGATCCCAAGAGCGATGCGCCGGATGCGCAAACCGAAGCCACTCGTCGTTTCCGTGCCGACGCTGCGGCCACCAAAGTGCTGGCCTCTACACTCAAGCTTGCCGATGCCGCCAAGGGCGAATACGACGCCGTGTTTTATCCGGGCGGCCATGGGCCGTTGTGGGATCTGGCCGAAGACAAGGATTCGATCGCGCTGGTCGAGCGCACTTACGCAGCCGGCAAGCCGGTGGGCGCGGTCTGCCATGCGCCGGCTGTGTTTCGCCATACACGCGGCAAGGATGGCCAGCCGCTGGTGAAGGGCAAGCCGGTGACGGGTTTCAGCAATAGCGAAGAAGCCGCCGTTGGGCTCACGGATATCGTGCCGTTCCTGGTCGAGGACATGCTCAAGGCGAGTGGCGGGCATTACTCCAAGAAAGCAGATTGGCAGTCGTATGCGATTACCGAAGGCAATCTGATTACCGGGCAGAATCCGGCGTCATCGGTGGCGGCGGCCGAAGCGGTGCTCACGCTATTGCGCAAATAACGGTTATCCGTCGTCCCGGCGCAGGCCGGGACGACGGATGGGCGATGTCTCACAAGCTCAATCCATTGAGCCTCGGATGACATGCCATAGGGCATAGGTCACCAGACATTCGATGCCGACTCAGGTTACTGTCGGCATCTATGACCGAAACCAACTCCAACTCCTATCTTCGGCGGCTCGGCGTCTGGGACGGCGCGGCGATTGTCATTGGCGGCGTGATCGGCGGCGGTATCTTCCGCACGCCGGCCACCGTGGCCGAGCGCACCTCGTCCGGCTTGCCCGTGCTGGCCTTGTGGGCGATAGGTGGCCTGCTCACGCTGGCGGGTGTGCTCTGCTACGCCGAACTCGGTGCGAGGCGGCCGCAGGCGGGCGGTATCTACATCTATCTGCGCGAGGCCTTTGGTCCGCTGCCAGCCTTCCTGTTCGGCTGGACCATGGCCCTGATCAACTATCCGGGCAGCGTAGCGGCCGTAGCCACCACTTTCGCCGATTACGCTTGCCGTGCGGCGGGCCTACCGGGCTTGTGGGTGAAGCCGCTGGCGGTGGGGGCGATCGCCTTCATCGTCGGCGTGAATTTCTTCGGTATCCGTGCGGGCGCGTGGATGCAGAACCTGTTCACTGTGCTGAAGCTGGCGGCGATCACCATGCTGATCGTGGTGGGATTGGCGTTGGCGCACGGACATCTGGGCAGCATCGCGGAAGTGGATACGGCGCATCCGGTGCCGCCCGGTGCGTGGATCGGCGCCTTGTTGCCGGTGCTGTTCGCCTATGGCGGCTTTCATTACCTCAACGATATGGCTGGCGAAGTGCGCGACCCGCAGCGAACGCTGCCGCGTGCGCTGGCGCTGGGCATGATCGGCGTGGTGTTGTGCTATCTGTTGGTGAATATCGCGTATCTGGTCGGCCTCGGGCACGCGGGACTGGCGGCGAGCATCGCACCGGCAGCCGATGTGATGAGCCACGTATTCGGTGCGCACGGCGCTACCGTCATGGCCATCGGCATTGCCTGTTCCACCTTCGGCTATTGCAGCATTGCCATTGCCGGCGGTGCGCGTGTGTTGCAGACGATGGGTGCCGATCGCATGTTCTTCCGCGCGGTCGGCCAGATCGATTCGCGCTGGCGTGCTCCGCAAGTGGCGTTGGCTGTGCTGGGCATCTGGGCCATCGTGCTGACTTTGTCCGGTACTTTCGGTCAGCTGCTGAACTACACCACGGTGGGTGAGTGGCTTGGCCATGCGTTCGGCATCGCGACGCTGTTCTGGTACCGCCGTCGTTTCGCCGATCAGCCACTGCCGTACCGGGTGCCGCTGTATCCGGCGCTGCCTTTTATCTTCGTTTGCACCGTACTGGGTGTGATCGTCGCCACGGCCATCGATACGCCCGGCGATGCCGGCATGAGCCTGGTGATCATCGCCTGTGGCGTGCCGGTGTATGGGCTTTGGCAGTGGTGGGAAAGGCGCCGCGCTGCCTGATCCAGAGAATCCCTTTTCCGGCCGGGGCGTGAAATCGCCGGATGTATCGGTGGCCTGCCGTAGGTGTGTCTTAGCGTGCTTCAAGTGCGCCGATTCGTATTGCCTTATGATGGATTCGGCTGAAAAGGGTGGTTGCTGACTTGCATCAAGCTTTGCCTGCACTGGCGCGGTGCGTGTGTGGATCAGTAACGGGGATGTCGGGATTGGCAGCGTAAAGCGAACAGGGGCTCGCGCGTTGAAGGCAGTGTCAGATGGCTTGATGGATGGATCACGGCATCGCTGGCGCGCCTTGACGGCTATGGTCGCTGCGGTGGTCGCACTGGGCCTGATGTCGCTCGCGCATGGACAGGCTGCCAGCCTTGCCTCGTTCACCCAGGCTCAGGGACTGGGAAGTCTGGAAGACAACTGTCTGCTGCAAGATCGCCGAGGTTTCGTCTACACCTGCACAGAGTATGGGCTGTTTCGTTTTGACGGCCACGAATTCCAGCGCATCGGTGCTTCGAACGGCTTGCGCGGCAGTTTTATTGATGCCCTGCATCAGGATGGCTCGGGCCGACTGTGGGTGGGCACGCGTACCGGACTCTATGTAGGCGATGGCGAACGCTTTGCGCTGGCCGCAGGCCAACCGCATCCGCTGCAGATCGATCCGGGTGCCACGCTTGCTGATCTGGACGGCCGTTTGTACGCAGTGAGTGAGCACCGGCTGTGGGTGATCGAGCCCGACGGAGCAGGGTGGCGCATGCAACCACGCTTCGACGACGCGGCATGGCGTGTGACGCCAGCGCTTGCCGATATCAACAGCGTATTTGCCGAGGGACACACGTTGTGGTTCGGCTGTGGCAAATCCCTCTGCCAGCTGACCGGCGATCATTTGCAGGTGTGGGGCGAAGGTCAGGGTATTCCGCCAGACACCTGGACTTCTTACCTTCTTGCCCGCGACGGTACTTTATGGGCTCGTAGCCCTCTTCACATCCGCACGCTGGCGCCTGGCAGCAACACGTTTGCCAATCACGATCTGTCGGGTGCACGCGTAGTGACGGCTTATCTGGACATGGTCGAGGATGATCAGGGACGCTTGCTCACTCGTGCCAACAATGGTCTGGCTCGCTGGGATGGCCGCAGTTGGAGCATCTTCGACGCCAGCAATGGTTTGCCTGATATCGGCATCGATGCGCTGTTGTACGACCGCGACCACGTGCTGTGGATCGGTACTTACGGGCGTGGCGTGCTGCAATGGCGCGGCTACGATCAGATTCAGAGCTGGCAGATCGCGCAAGGCCTGGATAGCAGCCCGACTTGGTCCCTCGCACGCGCCAGTGATGGCACGTTGTGGCTGGGTGACGAACTAGGCGGCAGCGTACTGGCGCCCGGCGCCACGCGTCTTGCGCGCTGGCCCTTGAAGGCGCCGCCACTGGCACAGGAAACCATCGCGCTGCACGCGTTGCCTAATGGCGACATGCTCGCCACCTACTATTCGGGCGAGCTGCTGCGTTATCGCGTCAGCGATGGTGGAACCGAAGAACTTGCTCATTCGCCGGCTTATGTTCCCGCCGCGTTTTTCGATAGTCAGGGGCGGGAGTGGTTTTGCACGGAGCGCGGGCTGTATGTCTATGACGGCCACACATTCCAACGTGCTGGCGAAGGCGTGGTTCCCGACAGCGTATTCAAAGATGCAAAAGAAGATACGCAGGGCCGAATCTGGTTCACCGGTGACGCCGGACTGTTCCTTTTTGACCATGGCCGGTGGACGCATATCCGTGTCACGGGCACGCCGTCCGATGTCGGCTTTAAGCACCTGGATGTGCTTTCCAGCGGCGATTTTTATCTGAGCGGTGATTTCGATGGTCTGTGGCATGGCCGCGTCACAGATGGCAAAAGCTTGAGCCTGCAGCACGTCGACAATGATCTTCTCGACAACTCGCGCATCTACTTCATCCGACATGACCGGCGTGGCTGGCTGTGGATCGGTGGCACCGATGGTGTGGAGTTCTTCAATGGCCAGCGCTGGCGTCGCCTGACCGAAGACGATGGATTGATCTGGGACGACGTCGCCGAATATGCTTTTTTTGAAGATGCGGACGGTTCGGTATGGATCGGCACCAGTAACGGCATCTCACACATTCTGGATCCTGCCTCGCTGGTGGCGTCTGAATCATTGCGAGTCGTTATCAGCGAGCTGATCCTCGGCGGTGTGCCGCAAGTATCATCATCCAGTTACCGCTTCGATTTCGCACCGGCGAAAGCGCTGACTGTGCACCTCGCTACCGTAGGTGCCCCCACGCGCAGCAATTTGCAATTCCGCTATCGGCTGCGAGGCCTCGAACAGCAATGGGTGAACTCGGATCGGACGCAGATCGACTATCCGCCGCTCCCGCCCGGCGACTTTGTATTTGAAGTCGCCGCCTACGATCCAGACAGCGGTCAGCTATCGCCTGTCGTGCAATTGCCGTTGACCATCGTGCCGCCGTGGTGGCGGCGAACGCCGGCGATCGTGGGTGGATGTCTGCTGCTGGTGCTGGGCATAGCGTTGACCTGGTTGCTGCGCACGCGGCATTTACATGCACGTGCACGCAAGCTCGAACAACTGGTAGCGCAGCGCACGCACGAACTGGAAGTGGACAAGAGGGCGCTGGAGGAAACGCGTGTCGCCCTGTGGCATCAGGCCAACCACGACACATTGACCGGCTTGCCCAATCGGGCTCGTATCTTCGAGATACTTGCCAAGGCCGTTGTCGATGCGCAGGCATGTGGCCAACCGCTGGCCTTGGCGCTGATCGATCTCGATCTCTTCAAAGACATCAATGATCACCACGGTCATCTGGCTGGCGACGCGGTGTTGATCGAAGTCGCTTCGCATCTGCGCAAAGCATTGCCGGCCGAAGCCACTCTCGGCCGCTGCGGTGGCGAAGAATTTCTGGCCGTGCTGCCGGGCACGATGCCAGATGATCCGGTGCCCTTCGAAGCATTCCGCCAAGCCATTGCTGGCAATCCGATCAGCGTTGAAGGCGCGACATTGCATATCACCTGCTCGATCGGCGTGACGTGGCTAAATCCAGGCGACCGCATCGGTGTGGATCTGGTTCGGCGTGCCGATGCGGCGCTCTACCGTGCCAAAACCGGCGGACGCAATCGTGTCGTGATGGGGGAATCGTCACCCGTCAGTCCGGCCGATAGGCTGTAGCGGATGCCAGTGGATCGGTAAGTATCTGATTATTCTTTGATATTTTTTGTGTCTTGCCGGGTATTTCATTTTCACCAAAAAAGGTGAAAATAGACTGGCCATGACCCTCCAGCTCACCAGCCGCCAGTCCAACATCCTCGCCTTCATCCGGGCTCGCCTGGAACGTGACGGCGAAGCGCCCACGCTGGAGGAAATCGGCCAGGCGATGGGTTTGCCCAATGTCAGCGCGGTGCTCAAGCATGTGCGCTCGCTGGAGGCGAAGGGCCGGCTGGTGATCGAGCCCAACCGGACGCGTGGCATCCGCCTGATACAGGAATCCGACCCGCTCGCGGCCGACACGCTGGAGCTGCCGTTGATCGGCCGGATCGCGGCGGGCGAGCCGATCTTTTCCGAGTCGCGGATCGAGCGCAGCTTGCATGTGTCGCGCTGGCTGTTTCGCCTGCAGCCGGATTATCTGGTGCGCGTGATCGGTGATTCGATGCGCGATGAAGGCATTCTCGACGGCGATCTGGTTGCCGTGCATGCCACACCGGTTGCACGCCACGGACAAGTGGTGGCAGCGCGCGTAGAAGGTGAGCGTTTCACTATCAAACGTCTGTACTGGCAGGGCGATGTGATCCGCCTGCTGCCCAACAGTCCCGGTTATCAACCGATTGATCCGGATCCCACCGAAGACTTTGCGATCGAAGGATTGTTTGCAGGTCTGGTGAGAGGCGTTTGATGGGCGCCGTAGTCGCCCTATCAAATCTGCTGGATGCCCGGCAAGTCTGGCGCGGACGCGCCGCGCCGCTGGTGGAAGGTGAGCAGCCGACCGGCTGGGCAGCACTTGATGCGGCGTTGCCGACGCGCGGTTGGCCGGACGCCGCATTGACGGAAATCCTGCTACCGGCCGACGGCATCGGTGAATTGCACTTGGTGCTGCCAACCCTGGCGCGCCTCACACAGAGCAAACGTCCTGTCGTGTTGATTGCGCCGCCTTATGCGCCGTGTGCCATGGGCTGGCGGCAGCAAGGCGTGAACCTGCAGCAGCTGGAAATCGTCGACGCTGACGAAAAGCATGTGCTGTGGGCGACGGAGCAATGCCTGCGCTCCGGCAGCTGCGCGGCGGTGCTCGCGTGGCCGCAGCAAGCGGACGATCGCAGCCTGCGCCGCTTGCAAGTAGCGGCGGATGCGGGACGCGCGTTGGCGTTCGTGTTCCGTGATCGCAGGCATCTGGCCAATGCCTCGCCGGCTTCATTGCGGCTGGAGCTGGCGGATGCGCCACTCACTTCCATCTGGATACGCAAATGCCGCGGCGGCAACGCGCCAGCGCAAGCGATTCCTTTCGACCGTGTTCAACGTCTTCCCGGTGAAGGCCGGAGTCCATTGGCAGCTGTGCATGCGGTTCATCAGCGTATGCATGGCGCTGTGGATTTCGGCCTTCACGGGAATCCTTTGCGAAAGAAGCCGGCCGCGTGAGGGCTTAGGGATGCTCTGGATGGGTCTGCGTAGGCGGCATGATTTCCAGGAGGCTCGCAGGCTGTGTTGCGTGGCACAGGGAAAGCCGGGTGCCTTTTCAAGCCACGCGACGCAGCCTGCGAGCCTCCTGGAAATCACCCCGTCATTTTTAATTTCAATACGTAGTGGCCGTGGCTGTCCGTCCGCATCCCTTCGGCCCATCGTCTCGACAGACGGCCAGTCTGCCTTCGCCGATGGTCCTGTGGTCTGCGAACGGACAGCCACGGTGACGCCTGCGCAGGCCCATCCAGAGCATCCCTAAATGCTCTGGGCCTGCTTGCTGCTGCCGCAATTGGCACTGGATGGTGTCCTCCGCCGCCGCGCCGATAACAGTCCGCTGGTGCTGGTGGATGGTCCGGTCAACGCGCGCGTCGTGGTGGCGGTCAATGCGTCTGCTCACGCAGCGGGTTTGCGCATCGGTCAGCGCCTGACAGCAGCACAGGCGCTACTGGCACAGTTCGAAGCCGCTCCTTACGACGCAGCCGATGTTGCGCGCTGGCAACAATTTCTCGCCAGCGTGGCCTATCGCTACAGCTCACAGGTAGCGCTGTTGCCGCATGCCATCGTGCTTGAAGTCAGCAAGAGCCAAAGCTTGTTCGGATCGTGGTTAGTGATGGAGCAGCGCCTGCGCGAGGATATAACCGCGTTGGGCTTTCGTTACCGCATCGCTGCTGCACCGACACCACACGGCGCTTATGTCATGGCAGGCGTTAGCGACGGACAAACAGCGCTCAGTCACGAAAGCATGCGGCGCCTGCTCGATGACGTCCCCCTGGGCAAGAGCCGTTTGCCGGCACGGGCGGTGGACGCATTGCCACGCATGGGTGTGCGTCGTCTCGGACAACTCCTGCGCATGCCGCGCGATGGTTTGCAGCGCCGCTTTGGTGCCGAACTGCTACAGGCGATGGATCGTCTGACCGGTGATCTGCCTGCCGGGCTCGATCTGTATGTGCCGCCCGATGCCGTGGACTGGATCATCGAGCTTTCGCACGAAGTGGAAAATCTGGCCGCGCTGGTTTTCCCGCTGAAACGTATGACCGGCGATCTCGCCGCGTACCTGTCTGGCCGCGACGGTGGTGTGCAACGGTTTGTCTTGAAGCTCGTGCATCGTGATCTCGCTGCGACGGATGTCTCCGTCGGCATGCTTTCGCCGGAGCGCGATGCTGATGTGCTGTTCGATGCTGCGCGCGGGCGTCTGGAGCAAGTGTCATTGCCTGCACCGGTGCTTGCCCTGCGCTTGATGGCCGATGATTTACCTACCTTCGCGCCGACCGGTCGTGACCTGTTCGATGAGCGACCTGCGCATGCCCTGCCTTTCGAACAACTGCGCGAACGTCTGCGCGCGCGGCTTGGCGATGGTGCCGTGTATCGATGGGGTGCCACCGCCGATCCACGTCCCGAACATTCACAGCGCGTGGCCGTGCAGGACGATGTACTGCTCGAACCGCGTCCACGGCCCACCTGGTTGTTGACGCGGCCAATGCCATTGCGTGGTGCGTTGCGTGTAATTTCAGGTCCGGAACGACTGGAAACCGGCTGGTGGGATGGCGGTGATGCGCGACGTGATTATTACGTCGTCGAGACCTCGATGGGACAGCGTGCCTGGGCATTCTGCGCACCGGGTGAACGATCTGGCTGGATGCTGCACGGGTGGTTCGCATGACGGACTACGCCGAACTGCATTGCCTTTCTGATTTCTCGTTCCAGCGCGGCGCATCCAGCGCGCGCGAATTGTTCGAGCGTGCTAACGAGTGTGGTTATACCGCCCTGGCGATCACGGATGAGTGTTCGCTTGCCGGCATCGTGCGCGCGTTGGAAGCATCTCGCGATACGAAGCTGCCGTTGATCGTCGGTACGGAGATTCAGCTTTCCGATGGCCCCAAGCTGGTGCTGCTGGCGGAAACGAAGCAGGGTTACATCTCGCTGTGCCGCCTGATCACGCAAGGGCGGCGTGCCTCGACCAAAGGCAGCTATCGCCTGTTCCGGTCGGATCTCGAAGGCGGTGCGCCCGGCACGCTGGTGTTGTGGATACCAGAGCGTGAACCGGATCCGGAGCAGGGTGCATGGGTGAAGCGTACGTTCGATTCCCGCGCATGGCTGGCAGTGGAGTTGCACCGTGATGTGGATGACGACGCACGGATCACCGAACTGGACAGCTTGGGCGAACGCCTGCAATTGCCACGGGTGGCTGCCGGCGACGTACACATGCATGTGCGGCGCCGATTGCCGCTGCAGCATACGATGACCGCCATCCGTCATCGCCTGAGGCTTGCCGAAGCCGGCGCCGTGCTGTTTCGCAACGGCGAACGCCATCTTCGCCGTCGCTCCGTATTGCAGAGTATCTATCCGGAGGCCTGGTTGGCCGAGAGCGTGCGCGTTGCCCGGCGCTGTAGCTTTCATTTGAGCGAGTTGAAATACGAATACCCAGCCGAACTGGTGCCGGACGGCTATACCCCGATGCAGTGGTTGCGTGAGTTGGTCGTCAAAGGTGTGGCGTGGCGCTGGCCGAACGGCGTGCGTGACGACATCAAGAAGAAAATCGAGACCGAACTGCGTTTGATCGAAACGAAAAACTACGCAGCGTATTTCCTTACCGTGTACGACATTGTGCATTTCGCTCAAGGCGAAGGCATCTTGTGTCAGGGACGTGGCTCGGCCGCCAACTCCATCGTCTGCTACACGCTTGGTGTGATGCATGCTGATCCGGAGAAAGTCGATCTGCTGGTAGAGCGCTTTATTTCCGAGGAGCGCAACGAGCCACCGGATATCGACATCGACTTCGAGCACGAGCGGCGTGAGGAAGTCATCCAATACATCTACCGTAAATACGGTCGTACGCGCGCTGCGCTGGCCGCGACGGTCATCAGCTATCGTGGAAAGAGCGCCGTGCGTGACGTGGCAAAGGCGCTGGATCTCCCGGAAGACCAGATCGAAAAGCTCAGCCGCATCCTGGCGTGGTGGGATGGCGAGGAGTCGCTGGATGCACAGCTACGTGAGCAGGGTTTCGATCCGGATGCTCCCGTGCTGCACAAGGTGTTGTGGCTGACTGCACAGCTGATCGGCATGCCGCGACATCTGAGTCAGCATGTCGGAGGCTTTGTCATCGCCAATGCGCCGCTGCACGAACTGGTGCCGGTGGAAAACGCAGCCATGGCTGATCGCACCATCATCCAGTGGGACAAGGATGATCTGGACACCATGGGGCTGCTGAAGGTCGATTGTCTTGCCCTGGGTATGCTGACCTGTCTACGCAAGTGTTTTGACATGGTGGATGAGCATCGTGGCAAGAGATGGACGATTGCCACGATCGAACACGACGACAAACGTACCTACGAAATGATCCGGCGCGCCGACACCATTGGCGTGTTCCAAATTGAAAGCCGTGCGCAGATGTCGATGCTGCCGCGGCTAAGGCCGGCTGATTACTACGATCTGGTGATCCAGATCGCCATCGTGCGTCCGGGACCGATCCAGGGTGGCATGGTGCATCCTTATCTGCGGCGGCGTCATGGTGAGGAACCTATCGAATATCCGTCTGAAGCGTTGCGGCCCGTGCTCGAACGCACCAAGGGCGTGCCGCTGTTTCAGGAACAGGTGATGAGGCTGGCCGTGGTGGCGGCCGACTATACGCCAGGTGAAGCGGACCAGCTGCGTCGCTCGATGGCCGCATGGAAGCGTCATGGTGACATGGAGGTGCATCGGGAGAAACTGACCCGCGGCATGCTGAAAAATAATCTCAGCGCTGAATTCGCTGCGCAGATTTTCGAGCAGATCAAAGGCTTCGGCAGTTACGGCTTCCCGGAAAGCCACGCCGCCAGCTTTGCCAACCTCGCCTATGTCAGCAGCTGGTTGAAATGCCATGAGCCGGCTGCGTATGCCTGTGCCTTACTCAATGCGCAGCCGATGGGCTTCTACAGCGCAAGCCAGATCGTGCAGGACTTGCAGCGGCACGGCGTTCGCGTACTGCCGATGGATGTGCGTTATAGCGAATGGGATTGCACGCTGGAAAGCGATCCGCGCAGTGAGGGCGAGTTGGCGCTACGACTTGGCCTGCGGCAATTACGCGGCTGTAGCGAAGAGGTGGCGCAGCGAATCGCGAATGCGCGCAAGATGCAGCCATTCAGCGATGTGGTAGATCTCTGCACGCGCGCCAACCTGGATGCGCGGCATCAGGATTTGCTGGCCGACGCGGGTGTGCTGCGCGGGCTGGCAGGGCATCGTCATCGTGCCTTGTGGCTGACCTCTGGCGTGGAATCACAACTACCGCTGTTCGGTCGTGAAAGTCCACGCGAGCAAGACATCGTCTTGCCGTTGCCCACGCCGGTGGAAAACCTGATGGCCGATTACGCTCACAGCGGGCTTACGCTCGGTGCGCATCCGCTGAAGTTGCTGCGCCGCCGCCTGCACGCCGCGCGTTTCATCGATTCGCGCAGCCTGCAGCAGCTTCCGCATGAAACGCGGGTGCGCACCGTTGGCCTGGTCACCCAGCGGCAGCGCCCCCAGACAGCCAGCGGCGTCACTTTCATCACCATCGAAGACGAATTCGGTTACGTGAATGTTGTGGTTTGGAATCACGTCGCGCAACAGCAGCGCGGACCTTATCTGGAAGCACGTCTGCTGGCAGTCGAAGGGCGATGGGAAGCTGTCGATGGTGTCAGCCATCTGATTGCGCGGCGCTTGCATGATGTCAGCGGCATGCTTAGCGAACTGGATGCGCGCTCACGGGATTTTCATTGAAGTGGTTGCTCAACGGCGGGGCAGATTATGCAAGCGTTGCTTTTTGAACCGAATGTGCAAAGGATTGCCGATGAAACAACCGGACCGATTACATATCAGCCAGGCGTGATCGCACCTGATTTGGCAGCCAGCTGGTTTGCGGCTTTACTGCAAGGCGTCGATTGGCATGAAAGTTCGCGCATGATGTACGAGCGCATGGTCGGTGTGCCGCGTCTGCACGGCCACTATGCCGCTGACGATCCATCCTTACCCAAAGTGCTTGGCGCCGCGCTTGGCATCGCCAAAGCGCAGTTCCGTGCACCCTTCAACAGCATCGGCCTGAATTTCTATCGCGACGAACACGACAGCGTGGCGCCGCATAACGACAAACTGCACGAACTGGTGCCGCATCAACCGATTGTCTTGCTATCGCTGGGTGCGACGCGAACCATGGTGATTCGTCGTAAGACGCCACCGCATTTGAAGACCGAGCTGGAGCTGGAAGCAGGCAGCTTGCTGTTGATGGGATGGAATGCGCAGTTGAACTACGACCATGGGATTCCGAAGTTGCGGTATCCGGTAGGGCCCAGGATTAGTGTGGCGTTTCGGGTGAGGCCGGGGTGGAGTGAGGATGGGTGGTAGGGTTTCAGTTACGCCGTAAATTCACCCGTCGTCCCGGCGCAGGCCGGGACCCAGCGTCTTTGGTGTGGAAAAGTCACTGGGTCCCGGCCTGCGCCGGGACGACGGTAAGGCAAGATCAAAATTCGACGCTTGGGTTGGGACCTATTGATTCAAACCGCCAACAAAGCACCCAACCGCTCCGGATGCTCAATCACCGCATGCGCCCCAGCTTCTTCCAATTCTTCGCGGCTACCAAACCCCCACAACACGCCAACACCCGCTACGCCATTGGCGACCGCACCTTCCATGTCGTAACGCCGATCGCCAATCATGATGGTCTGTTTGGGTGACGCGCCGAAATCCGCCAGCGCCGCGGCAATCATGGATGCTTTCTCGCTATGCGAGCTGGACGGATGCGGCCCGTAAAGCTTCTCGAAATGATTGCCGAAGGGCAGTTCATCGACGATCGGCTGTGCATGCCGATGCGGTTTGCTGGTGACGATGGCGAGCTGATGGCCGGCCGTTTGCAGGCTGGCGATCATGTCCGCGATGCCGGGATAGATGGCGTATTCGCGCCAGCCCAGTTCGGTGAAGCGCTCGTGATAATAGTGCACGGCCGCTTCGATGCGTGTTTCGTCGTGATCCAGCAACGGTGCAAAACTTTGCCGTAGCGGCGGGCCGATCCACTCGCGCAGATCGGCGGGCGTTGAGACGTCGAGTCGGGTCAGCGCGTGCCGGATGCAGGCGGTAACGCCCAATTCCGAATCGATCAGCGTGCCGTCAAGGTCGAATAGGCAAAGCATTACTTTGCCGCGCGCGCCTTGAGTGCGGTGACTGCCGGCAGTTCCTTGCCTTCCAGGAATTCCAGGAACGCGCCGCCACCGGTAGAGATGTAGGAAACCTTGTCTGCGATGCCGTATTTGTCCACGGCGGCCAGCGTGTCACCGCCACCGGCGATCGAGAATGCCTTGGAATCGGCCACGGCGTGCGCCAGCACTTCGGTGCCTTTGCCGAACGCGTCGAATTCGAACACACCCACCGGGCCGTTCCACACGACCGTGCCGGCCTTGGCGATCAGCTCGGCATAGAGCTTGGCGGTCTCCGGACCGATGTCGAGGATCATCTCGTCTTCTTTCACCTGATCCATCGGTTTGACGCTGGCAGATGCGTGCGCTGAGAACTCCGGTGCCACCACCACGTCCACCGGCATCGGAACAGCGGCGCCACGGCGCTTGGCATCGGCCAGCACTTTCTTGGCGGCAGGGATCAGATCCGGTTCGTATAGCGAGTTGCCGACCGAGTGACCGGCGGCAGCAATAAAGGTGTTGGCGATGCCGCCGCCGACAATCAATTGATCCACCTTGCCGATCAGGTTCTCCAACAGGGTGAGCTTGGTGGAAACCTTGGAACCGGCCACGATGGCGAGCAGCGGATGGGCGGGATGTTCCAGCGCCTTGCCGAGCGCATCCAGCTCATCGCACAGCAACGGACCGGCGGCGGCGATCGGTGCGAACTTGATGACGCCATGCGTGGAGGCCTGCGCACGATGCGCGGTGCCGAAAGCGTCCATCACGAAAACGTCGCACAGTGCTGCATATTTCTTCGAGAGCGCTTCGTCGTCCTTGCCTTCGCCGACATTCATGCGGCAGTTTTCCAGTACCACCACTTCACCTTCGGCGACCTCGACGCCGTCGAGGTAATCGGCGACCAGGCGCACCGGCGAACCCAGATGCTCGCCCAGCCATTTTGCGACCGGGGCCAGCGAGGATTCCGCATCGAACTGGCCTTCCTTGGGGCGACCCAGATGCGATATCACCATCACCTTGGCACCGGCGTCGCGAGCGGCCTTGATGGTCGGCAGCGAGGCATCCAGGCGCTGGGTGGAAGTGATACGACCATTCTCGATCGGCACATTCAGGTCTTCGCGGATCAGCACGCGCTTGCCGCGCAGGTCGAGGTCGCTCATGCGGGTGACGGTCACGGGAAAACTCCTGGCAACTTGAGGGATCGGCCACAAGGCCGGAACCGTGTATTTTCCCGCCCGCATCGCAGCGATGCAAACGACCTGGATTTACACTTGTGGTCTATCCAGTAAGGAAAGGCTTATGGCATCCGATCTCGTGCTTTATAGCTATTGGCGTTCCAGCGCCGCCTTCCGCGTCCGTATTGCACTGAATCTAAAGGGTTTGCATTACGAAACGCGTGCCGTGCACCTGGTTCGTGACGGTGGCGAGCAGCATTCGGCAGCCTACGCGGCCCTCAATCCACAGGAGCTGGTACCGACCCTGGTCGATGGCGAGCGGGTGTTGACGCAGTCGATGGCGATACTGGAGTACCTGGATGAAACCCATCCACAGCCACCCCTGTTGCCGACGGATCAGGCAGGCAAGGCGCATGTGCGTGCGCTGTCGCAGGTGATCGCGTGCGATGTCCATCCGCTTGGCAACCTGCGCGTGCTACAGCAGATCGGCACGCAATTTGGTGCCGACGACGAGCAAAAAGCCGCGTGGATGCGACATTGGGTGTCCGCCGGCTTGCACGCGTTCGAAACCATGCTGGCCAAGAGCAAGTACACCGGCCGCTATTGTCATGGCGATACGCCCGGCATGGCCGATGTTTGCCTGGTGCCGCAGGTGTACAACGCGCGGCGCTGGAAGGTGCCGCTGGGTGATTATCCGAATATTCTGCGCATTGATGCTGCGTGCGCGGCGCAGCAGGCATTCCACGATGCGATGCCAGAGCAGCAGCCGGATGCGCCTTCGCCTTCGGTGTGATGCTTGGGGTAACCCAATCTTGTCTTATGGCCGTCATTCCCGCGAAAGCGGGAATCTATGTTGATCTAGGGCAAAAGCACTCATGGATTCCCGCTTTCGCGGGAATGACGGCTGAGATATTTGCTAGAACCCCAACCCATACGGATCGTTGCCGGCCAGCTCGGCGTTCTCGGTATTGCCGCCTTCCGAAAGACGGATCTTCAACGCCAAGCCATCGCGCGAGTCAGCCTTTGCCAAGGCTTCTTCCAGCTCGATGCGCCCGCTCTTGTAGAGCTTGTACAGCGATTGATCGAAGGTCTGCATGCCTTCCTGCAGGCTGCGATCCATGGCTTCCTTCACTTCGTGGATCTGGCCGCGGCGGATCATGTCGCGGATGAAAGGCGTGTTGAGCAGCACTTCCACCGCTGGCAGGCGGCGGCCGTCCTTGCCACTGACCAGACGCTGGCTGATCACCGCGCGCAGGTTCAGGGCCAGGTTCATCAGCACGTTCTTGTGTGCTGACTCGGGGAAGAAGTTGAGGATGCGTTCCAGCGTCTGGTCGGCGTTGTTGGAGTGCAGCGTCGCCAGGCACAAGTGGCCGGTTTCAGAGAAGGCGATGGCCGCTTCCATCGTGTCGGTGTCGCGGATTTCGCCGATCATGATCACGTCCGGCGCCTCGCGCATCGCGTTGCGCAGGGCCTCGTGATAGGTGTGCGTGTCCAGGCCGACTTCGCGCTGGTTGACGATCGACTTCTTGTGACGGTGCAGGTATTCGATCGGATCCTCGATGGTGAGGATGTGACCTGGGGTATTGCTGTTGCGGTGATCGAGCATCGCCGCCAGCGTGGTCGATTTGCCCGAACCGGTGGCGCCTACCACCAGGATCAGTCCGCGCGGCTCCATGATCAGCTCGCGGAAAATCGCCGGCAGCTGCAGCTGGTCGATGCTGGGGATCTCGCTCTTGATGGCGCGGATCACCATGCCCACTTCGCCACGCTGCTTGAAGACATTGATGCGGAAACGGCCCGCTTCCTTGACCGCCAGCGCCATATTGAGTTCCAGGTCACGCTCGAATTGCGGCACCTGGCCTTCGTCCATCAGCGAATAGGCGATCTTTTTCACCATGCCGCTGGGTAGCCCGGTGTTGCCGAGCGGGTAAAGCTTGCCCTCGACCTTGATGTTCACCGGGGCTCCTGTCGTCAGAAACATGTCCGACGCGCCCTTATCCACCATCAACTTGAGGAAGTAACCGATATCCACCTAAAGGATCCTCTGAGCAAATCTACGCAGGTGTCACCGGCTCTGTCCGTTCGCAGGCCACAGGACCATCGGCGAAGGCAGACTGGCTGTCTGTCGAGACGATGGGCCGAAGGAATGCGGACGGACAGAGCCGGCCCCGGCGTATAGAAATTTAAAATGACGGGGTGATGTCCAGAAGGCTCTCAGGCTGCGCCGCGCAGCTTGCCAAGGCGTCCAGCCTTCCCTGTGCCGCGCAACACACCCTGAGAGCCTTCTGGACATCATGCCACCTGCGTAGGTTTGCTCAGAGGATCCTGAAGACCCCAATATTTTACGCATTGCATTCAAGGATTATGCCCGCTCACAATACGCCGTGATCCTCCGAGAGGAATGAGTGATGGTGCACACATTTTCCCCGCTGCTGGTACGCAAACGGCGTACCCGTGCGGTGGTTCCGGCGTTGATGTTGGCGGTGTCGTTAAGTCTTGGCGGCTGTGCCAGCGTACCTCCACCGGATGGCGCAATGAATCAGGCCCAGTCCCAGCTGCAATCGGCCCGCGACGCGGGTGCCGATACCTATGATCCCGTCGATTTTGGCTTTGCGCAGGACAAGTTCCAGCAGGCGCAGTCAGCCATGGCCGACCGCAAGTATGCGCTGGCCTCCGATCTGGCTGACGAATCGCGTGCTGACGCCACGCTTGCGCGTACCAGGGCGCTGCTTGCCGCGGCACGTGCCCAAATTCAGTCCAAAACGGACGCAAACAGTCAGTTGCGTGCGCAGAACGCTGAAGCGCAGTCGGAAAACGATCAGCATTACCAGCAGCAGAAGGCCCAGCTAGCTGCCCAGCAGGCAGCCATGCAGCAGCAAGCCGCTGGCGACGACACTGGGGCAGATGACGGCAATCCGGCTTCGTCGTCCACCTCGCCGGTACCGGCGTCGAGCAGCACGACACCCGCGCCGCTCCCAGCCCAGGCACCCATGCAGCAGGATATGCCTGCGCCGTCGTCATCGGTGCTGGGCAATCCCAACCCGCAACCCCAGCAACAAGGGCAGGGCTTCCAGACCCTGCCTGATTCTGGCCAGCAGAACCAGGGAGGCCAGTTGTGAAAAAGCCTGTTTCCAAAAAGTATCTGTCGATCACTGCCATTTCCTTGTTGGCTGTCTTCGCCAGCGCGGCCGTCCAGGCGCGCAAGGACGATATGGATGTCGACCGACTTTCCAATACCTTGAATCAGCTGGCCAGCGATCCAAGCCTGGGCAACTACGCCCAGGCCGATCAGGCGCTGGCGCGCGAGGCGATCAGCCAGCTGTCCCAGGCCAGTTCGCACGATCGGCCGCATGCGCTTTATATCGCGGAGCGCCGTGTGGATCAGGCGAAGGCCGAAGCCCAGTTGCAGGTGGCCCAGCGCCAGTTCAACCAGCTCGACCAGGAAAACGCCCAGTTACAACTGGACCGCAGTCGCATCGATGCCACCGCTGCGCAGCAGGAGCTGGACATCCAGCGCATGCAGTATCAGTTATCCCAGCAACAGGCCGCCCGCCTGGAAGCCCAGGGACAGGTGGCTGCTGCCCAGGCCGCCCAGGCCCAGGCGGAAGCCGACCAGGCTCGCAAGCTGGCGGCGGCCCAGAGCAGGCTCGCCAATGCCGCCAAGCGCCAGGCCGCACTGGCAACCAAGGCCGCGCAGGCAGCCAAGGCGCTGCAGGAAAGCCAGTCGTCGCCGGGCGGCAATTGATTGGCGAATTGAGCCGCACATCTAAATGTGCTCGGATCAACGCCCTCCCTACGTGACGTAGGGAAGGGCGGGGTGGCCCATAAGCTCGCGGCACAAGCTCAGACAACCTCATCCAACAATCCCTCCCTTGCCCATGCAGGGGACGGAGCTATGCAGGTTACGCGTGGGCAGTTTCACAGGTTTTTGACGACCAGCCGCGCTGCCATGCGCCTTCCGGAGGGGTCCTTGCGGCCCCTGCTGACGCGGAGTAGGGTCAAAGTTGCCGCGGCCCCTCAGCTGTCGCGGCCTATCGACTGAATCATGCGCATATCCCTCCACTTTCTTGATTCCGTGCCCTGCTTCCAGGGCGTGGGATGTGGTCATGCGTGCGATTTGCTTCTGTTCGCGGACGTCGTTGTTGTGTCCGCAGTCTTACCGCGAGGAGGTTGAATCATGTTCGAAGATCAGCAGCCCAGTGCTGTCGAGGCTTTTATGAAGGCCGATGCAGAATTTCGCCGGCTCTATCAGCATCACAAGCAACTCGACAGCAAGGTGCACGATGCCGAAATCGGCGTGCTTCCCATCGACGATGTAACGCTTCTTGGAATGAAAAAGGAAAAGCTTTACGCCAAGGAAAAGCTACAGCGGATGTGGGACAGCCGATCACAGCGCATCAACTAATCTGCTGGTTTTGACGTGATACACGGCCCCGGGGCGAAAGCTGCCGGGGCCGTTCCGTTTTTGGCGGTCTTTGGACGCGTCGTCGGCTGGAAACGTGACCGTGGGATGCTCCGGCAACGGCCAGCGACGCCCCGTTCCCGTTATGATTACCCTTCATATCGCCACCCAAGCCATCGCCACGGAGTTTTCATGACGGTCAACACAAGCGTCCTCGAGCTGATCGGGAACACCCCCATGGTGCGCGCGCAGCGCCTGGACACGGGGCGCTGTGAGTTGTTCCTGAAGCTGGAAAGCGCCAACCCGGGTGGCTCGATCAAGGACCGTATTGGCCTGTCGATGATCGAAGGCGCCGAAAAGGCCGGCAGGATCAAGCCCGGTGCCACGCTAGTGGAAGGCACCGCCGGCAACACCGGCCTTGGCCTGGCGCTGGTCGCACAGGCCAAGGGCTACCATCTGATCCTGGTAGTGCCCGACAAGATGAGCCGCGAGAAGATCTTCAACCTCAAAGCGATGGGCGCCGAAGTGGTGCTGACGCGCTCGGATGTGGCCAAGGGTCATCCGGAGTATTACCAGGACATGGCCGAGCGCCTCGCGCGCGAGACGCCCGGCGCGTACTTCATCAACCAGTTCGGCAATCCGGACAACCCCAAGGCACACATCGAAACCACCGGCCCGGAAATCCTTAGTCAGATGGATGGCAAGGTGGATGCGGTCGTCGTCGGTTGCGGCTCCTCCGGCACGCTCAGCGGCTTATCCAAATATTTTGCAGAAGCGTCGCCGAACACCGAGTTGGTGCTGGCTGATCCGGTGGGTTCGATCCTGGCGCAGTACATCAACGAGGGTGTGCTCTCGACCAAGTCCAGCAGCTGGATGGTCGAAGGCATCGGCGAAGATTTCCTGCCAAGCATCAGCGACTTCACCCGCGTGAAAAAGGCCTACGCCATTTCCGACAAGGAAAGCTTCCTCGCCGCACGCGAACTGCTGGCGAAGGAAGGTGTGCTGGGGGGTTCATCCACCGGCACCTTGCTGGCAGCGGCGCTGAAGTATTGCCGCGAACAGGGCGAACCCAAGCGCGTGGTTACGCTGGTCTGCGACACGGGCAACAAGTATCTGTCGAAGATGTACAACGATTACTGGATGCTCGATAACGGCTTCATCGACCGCGAACAGCACGGCGATCTGCGCGATCTTCTGCTGCGCCCGTTCGCGCAACGCGACACCGTGGTCGTCGGCCCGAACGAACTGCTGATGACCGCCTATACGCGCATGAAGCTTTACGACGTGTCGCAGCTGCCGGTGATGGACGGCAGCCGCCTGGTCGGCATCCTCGACGAATCGGACGTGCTGATGCACGTGCATGCCGATGAAGCGCGCTTCCGCGACTCCGTATCCAGCGCCATGATCAGCGACCTGCAAATGCTGGATGTGCGTTCACCGATCCAATCGTTGCTGCCGGTGTTCGATAGCGGCCACGTCGCCATTGTGATGGATGGCGAACAGTTCCTTGGTCTGATCACACGCATCGATCTGCTCAATTACCTGCGCCGCAAGGTTCATTAATACTTGGGAGCGCTGAGCTGAGGCTCGGCGCTCCCGGATTTCCAAGCATGAACCTCTGACAAGAAAGCTTGTCGAAACGGCAAACCGGCACAGTCGTCGGCTACATCGAAGCCAAGTCTTCGCACTGCCCGTCGTAAAGGAATCACCGCCATGTGTGGAATCGTCGCCGCCGTTGCCCAACGTGACGTCGCTCCGCTGTTGATCGCCGGCCTGAAAGCACTCGAATACCGCGGCTACGATTCAGCCGGTCTGGCCGTGCTGGAAGGCGGCCAAGTACGCCGCGTGCGTGCCAAAGGCAAGGTGCGCGAGATGGAAGCCTTGTACCTGGCCGATCCACTTCCCGGCAGCACCGGCATTGCGCACACCCGCTGGGCCACGCACGGCGTGCCCAACGAGGTCAATGCGCATCCGCACATGATCGGCCGCGTGACCATCGTGCACAACGGCATCATCGAGAACTACGCCTCGCTGCGCACCGAGCTGCAAAGCAAAGGTTATGTCTTCACCTCCGAAACCGATACGGAAGTGATGGCGGCACTGATCGAAGTGAATCTTTCCAAAGGTATGAAGCTGCGAGAAGCCGTGCTCGCTACGGTTCGTGAGCTCGAAGGTGCCTATGCCATCGCCGTGATAAGCCGCGATGAGCCTGGCCGCGTCGTAGGTGCGCGTCGCGGTGCGCCGTTGCTGGTCGGGGTGGGCATCGGCGAACACTTCCTCGGCTCGGATGCGCAGGCGCTGATCCAGGTCACCAACAAAATCATCTATCTCGACGATGACGATGTCGTCGAAATTACCCGTGAAAATGCGAAGATCTATACGCTTGATGGCAACGCTGTAGAACGCGCGATGCATGAAAGTGAACTTTCTGCCGACGCCGTGGAGCGTGGTGAATACCGTCACTACATGCAGAAAGAAATCTTCGAGCAGCCGCGCGCCGTCTCCGACACGCTCGAGGCGCGCATCAACGCGCAAGGCGTATTGCCGAACATCTTCGGCGTAAACGGCGACGAACTGTTGGCGAAAGTGAAAGGCCTGCACATCATCGCGTGCGGCACCAGCTATCACGCGGGCATGGTCGCCAAATACTGGATCGAAGAATACGCGCGCCTGCCGGTGAGCGTGGAAGTGGCCAGCGAATACCGCTACCGCGAAGCCGTGGTACCGGAAGGCACGCTGTTCATCGCCATCTCGCAGTCCGGCGAAACCGCCGACACCTTGGCCGCGATGCGCGAATCGCGCCGCCGCGGCTACCTCGGCACGCTGGCCATCTGCAACGTGCCCGAATCATCCGTGGTGCGCGAAGCCGATCTGAAACTGATGACCCGCGCCGGCCCCGAAATTGGCGTGGCATCTACCAAGGCTTTCACCACCCAGCTCTCCGCGTTGGCCCTGCTGACGCTGCATCTGGCCAAACAGCGTGGACTGGACACTGCACGGTACAACGACCTGTGCGCACAGTTGCTCCACATGCCGCGTTCGATCGATGACGCGCTCAAACTCGAGCCACAGATCATCGAACTTGCCGAACGCTTCGTGCATCGTCACCACGCCTTGTTCCTCGGTCGTGGCGCGCACTATCCAGTGGCATTGGAAGGCTCGCTCAAGCTCAAGGAAATCTCTTATATCCACGCTGAGGCGTATCCAGCGGGCGAACTGAAACACGGTCCATTGGCCCTGGTCGACGAAGACATGCCGGTGATTGCCGTAGCACCGAATGGCCCGTTGCTCGACAAACTCAAATCCAACCTGCAGGAAGTGCGTGCACGTGGCGGTGAATTGATCGTGTTCGCCGACACCACTGCGCATATCGATGGCAACGCCACCCGCGGCGTCATCCTGCGCATCGATGCTGGCGGTGAATTCATCGCGCCGGCTGTATTCACCGTGCCGCTGCAATTGCTCGCGTACCACGTCGCCGTTCTGCGCGGCACGGATGTGGATCAGCCGCGCAATCTGGCGAAATCCGTGACGGTTGAATAACGTGTGGCGCCACTTGTATTTCTGGTAAGCCCTGATAAACGTTCCAACCAGCTAACAACGTTTCCGACGAGCGTGGAACGTTAGTCCAAGTGTCGCATGGGCGGCGTTACCTCGAGGGCTGCGCGTCGAATGGCCGGCCACGGACGCCGTCATAGCGCAATCGATTACCCAAAGCACCGATCGGTGTCATGACACATGGCGTGCCATTCCCTTTTGAGTGGCGCGAGCAGATGACTGCACGGTCATCTGACGATCCAGTGCACCCGCATAGGGTATTAGGCGATGACCTCGCCGGGTGTCCGGATGGTTAGCCGCCGCGTTTGCAAGCATGCTCTGTCGTTCGAGAGATATTGCAAAGCAACATGATGGGCACGGGGATTCCCCTTTTTGTCGCTATCGTTTCCCCACTTTCGCTCACGGGCTCTTCAATATGCCTTCAATTCATTGTTTTTTTTAATTAAAAACCGAATATAAAACGATCAAAAAGTTGCACCATTTGAGGCCAAAAATAATCAAATTTTCGGCCATATGACAAAAGTGTCGCAGAATCCCCCGAAGTATTGACGCACTGCAATATGGGAATGTAGTTTGGATTTGCCGGGATCCCGAGGGGGGAATTCCGGCCAAGTCACCTGACATCACTCGCATAAGGAATTGAAAAAGCCAAGTCCATTGGAGGGGCGCTCCTTGCCGTAATTAATTGATCGGGGGATCTATGAAAGTACGCCTTACACGACGTCCACTAGCAGCCGCAGTGCTGTCCCTGCTTTCGATGAATCTTGTGCTGGCTGCCATTCCTAGTTGGGCTGACGATACAACCGCTACCACCACAGCCTCGACTTCCGGCACAACCACTTCCACGGATACAACGACAAACACGAATACGACCGCAGCGCCTAATGCTGCCAATGCATCACAGTTGGACGCGGTCGTTGTCACCGGTGGGCGTATCGAAACGACGGTGGGTCAAAGTACGACCCCGGTGACCGTCATCAGTGGTGCAACGTTGCAGGCCACCGGCCAAGCCAATTTGCGCGATGCACTCGTCCAGCTTTCGCCGTCGATTTCCCACACAAGTTACGGCGCAGACAATGCGGAGTTCACCGACGAACTTCAGCTGGATGGTCTAAGCCCTGACCACGTGTTGGTGTTGGTCAATGGCAAACGTCGCCACGGTTCGGCGAACATCGTGCAGGATCCAGGCTTGGATCAGGGTTCGACCGGCGTGGACATCGACATGATTCCCACCGACCTGATCGATCACATCGAAATCCTGCGCGATGGCGCTGCGGCGCAGTATGGCTCGGATGCCATCGCGGGTGTCATCAACATCATTCTTAAAACCCGGGCCAGTGGCGGATCGTTATCCAGCACCAGTGGGCAGACATACAAGGGCGACGGCTTCAAGAATACCGAGACGGCAAGCATCGGACTGAGTCTTGGCGGTAACGGATATCTGGATCTAAGCGCGGAATACGATCGCATCAACCACGCCATACGCACCGGGCCGGACTATGCGGATGGACTGTATGGTGAGGGCGCTCCTGCCGCCGTCGCGTATGTGAATGCGAACGGATACGCGTCGCCGTACCCGATCGGCCCCGCCTACAAAAACCCGTGGTCGAGCGATACAGCCAGCACGCGGCAGCTCGTCGGCTTCAATGCGGGTTATGACTTCACCGATAACATCGAGGCGTATGCCTTCGGTACATTCGGCCATCGCTATGCCGAGTCTTACGAGAACTATCGCCCGCCTTATGTCGATCCCGAGGTTTACCCGGATGGCTTCACGCCCATCTTCACGATCGACGAAAACGACTATTCGATTACCGGTGGCGTGAAAGACGACGATTTCCACGGCTGGAGCGTGGATCTGAGCACGACTTACGGCGGCGATCGCGACAACCTTGGGCTGGTCCATTCGGTCAATCCATCGCTGACGGATTCGCCGACCTCATTCGACATTGGCGCCACCAGCAATTCGCAGCTCACGGGCAACCTTGATTTCTCACGGCCGTTCCAGCTTTCCGCGTTTGCTCAGCCGTTGAACTTCGCTTTTGGTTTCGAAGCGCGGCGTGACACCTTCCAGATCCAGCCGGGCGATGTGTATTCGTATGAAGATGGTGGTGCCTCGTCGGAAGCCGGTTTCAATCCTTACAACGCCGGCGAGTGGTCGCGCACCGTGTCTGCCGTTTACATCGACTTGTCCACACACATCACGGACAAGTGGCAGGCGGATGTGGCCGGGCGTTATGAACATTACAGCGATGCGGGCAACACCAGAAACGCCAAAATCTCCACGCGCTACGATTTCACACCGCAGATTGCTGTACGCGCCAGTGCCAGCACCGGCTTCCATGCACCATCACTGGCCGAAGAGCATTTCTCCTCACTTGCTGTGACGCCCGATAGTGCTTCGGCTCAGTTGCCTTCTGACTCAGCCGGCGCCGCCGCGCTCGGTGCTCAGCCATTGAAACCGGAAAAAGCAACCAACCTCAACCTTGGTTTGGTGCTCAATCCACTGCAGAACTTGAACATCACCGTCGATGCTTATCAGATCAATATCCGCAACCGCATCGTCGCGGGCGGAACGGTGTATGGTCTCCCAGCTGTCGATGCGATGACGGCCGCCGGCTTTCCTGTGCCGCCCTATGTCGTCTCAGCTGCCCAGGCCAATCCAGACACGGGACTCGCTAGCGTCTGGTATTTCACGAACGGTGCCAACACACGCACCCGCGGTCTTGATCTGACCAGTGTTTACCACACCGATTTCGGTTCTTTCGGCAAGGTGGACTGGGATCTGTCGGCGAACCTCAATACGACCCGAGTGACGCATCTGGTGACGCAGGATGGCGAACCCATCCTCAATATCCAGCAAATCGATTATCTGACGTCGACCACACCCAAGAGCAAGGTGATTGTTGGTGGCACCTGGAGTAAGGGCAAGTGGGGTGTGAGCGTGCATGAAACGCGCTGGGGTGCTACGACCGATCAGTTGTCGTACGTAGTCGGTCCGGAATCGGTGGTGCCAAACACCTTTTATCCCTGGCGCAATGCACCCATTTACACCACCGATTTCGACGTCCACTACAACATCACCCCAAAGCTGCAAGTGGCGTTAGGTGCCAACAATGCGTTTGACCGGTATCCGTCCAGGATTCCGTATGTCACGGCATTGGAAGGCCAGCTGTATGACACCCAGTCTTCGCAATTCGGCTATGACGGCGGGTATTACTACTTGCGCGCCAGTTATCAATTCTGACGGCGAAGGCTGCTTCTAACGTACAAGCATTACCTGCCGGGGCAGCCCGGTTCGCCGGACTGCCCTTTATCTGCGAGGTCGGTGAGATGAATTTGGATAACAACAACACGATGACGCGTCGCGAGCTGTTACGCATGATTGGCGTGACGGCGGGTAGCGCGGTGATGTACCAGGCCATGAGCAGCCTGGGTTTTGCGGCGGAATCGAATTTCAAAAAGCCGATTCGTCTGCAGGGCGCACCCAGAGGTGCCTCGGTACTGGTGCTTGGTGCTGGCATCGCCGGTATGGTGGCTGCCTATGAATTGCGCGCCGCCGGCTACAAGGTGCAATTGCTTGAATACAACGCTCGCGCTGGCGGACGTAATTGGAGCATCCACGGTGGAGACAGCTATACCGAACTCGGTGGGTTCACTCAACGCTGTCAATTCGATGCCGGGCTTTATATCAATCCCGGTCCGTGGCGTCTTCCCTATCACCATCAGGGCATCCTTCATTACTGCACGCTGCTCGGTGTCCCGCTGGAACCCTTCGTGCAGGTGAATAACAACGCCTATGTACACAGCAGCAAAGCATTTGGTGGCAAACCACAACGCTTCCGCCACGTGCACGCCGACTACAACGGCCACGTGGCCGAATTGCTGGCCAAGGTCACACAGAGTCACAAGCTCGACGGGTGGGTTACGAAAGAAGATCAGGAAAAGCTGCTCATGTCACTGCGCACGACAGGCGCGCTGGATAAAAATTATGCCTATGTGAGAAGTCGCACCAGCAGTGAACGCCGTGGTTATGACATCGATCCCGGCGGTAGCCTCGATCCGTTAGCTGTGCCGTCAGAACCGATCGCCCTCGGAGACCTGCTTGATTCCGATCTATGGGCGATGATCAATGCAGGCGACGACTACGATATGCAAACCACACTGTTCCAGCCCGTTGGCGGCATGGGGCAGATCGGCAAAGCCTTTGCACGCGAGTTGGGAACGCTGATCCGCTACAACGCGAAAGTCATCGACATCCATCAGGACGCATCGGGTGTCACCGTCACCTACGAAGACACCACCAAGCCTGATAGCAGGTTCAGCGCGCGTGCGGATTGGTGCGTCAACACTATTCCGCTATCGGTTCTTAGCCAGATCCCGATGAATGTCGGCACGCCGATGGCCGATGCGATTGCGGCGGTGCCTTATGCGGCCGCCATCAAGGTTGGCTTGCAGTTCAAGCGGCGGTTCTGGGAGGAAGACGAACAGATTTACGGCGGCATTACTTATACGGACCTTCCGATCACGAATATCGGTTATCCAAGTACCGGCTTTTTCAGCCGTGGCAAGGGCGTATTGCTCGGTGCGTACATCTGGGGTATGAACGCCACCGAATTCACAGCCATATCACCGGCTGAGCGTGTAAAGACCGCTGTGGCATACGGGAGCCAGATTCATCCGCAATACGCCAAGGAATTCGATAACGGCGTCGCCATGGCCTGGCATCGTTCGCCATTCACGCTCGGCTGCTTTGGGTTGTGGACGGACGAGGCGCGCCAGAAGCACTACAACAATCTGTGCCAGATCGATGGGCGCATTGTGCTGGCTGGCGAACATGCCTCTTATATCCCAGCCTGGCAGGAAGGCGCTGTCACGTCATCCTTGAACGCCATCAGTCGACTGCATCAGAAAGCCATCGCAACCGGAGCAAAAGCATGAGCAGGATGCCTACTCCACTGTACAGACTCCTGCTTGGCGCCACACTGTTGTTCGGTGCGGGCTTTCCTGGGACTGTGATGGCCGATAGCGCAGGCATCTACAATTTCGCCACGCTCAAGACGGCCACCGGCGAGCAGGTTTACACACACATTTGCCAGGGCTGCCACATGCCAGATGGAAAGGGTGCGGAAGGGGCTGGCCGTTATCCGGCCTTCGCCGGTAATCCCAAGCTCGCGTCGGCCTCCTATATGGCAGCGACCGTGCTCTATGGTCGGCACGACATGCCGTCTTTCATGACCAATGAGCGTGAAGATGAGGAGGCGAAGTTCATGCGCAGCGCCGAGCTGTCTGATGAACAGGTCGCCGAAGTCATCAATTACATCCGTACACATTTCGGCAATCATTATGCCGATACCTTGACCGCGGCAGATGTCGCGGCCTTGCATGCCGCCACTCACTGACGCTTTCCCACCCTTCACGATACAAGGAGAACGCCATGCGCAAGCTCGCCATGTACGCACTATGGTTGGTACCTTTCGCCATTCACTCTCAGGACGTCACTCGCTACAAATTGCCTAACAGCAATTTTCCAATTTCCGCTGCCGTGGAAGTGCCGGCAGGCAAATCGCTGGTGTTCCTTAGCGGCCAGATGGCCAGCATGCCCAAGAATGCCAAAGGCACGGGTGCTGCTTCAGCCGACACATTGGATACCAAGGCTCAGACCGTCGGCGCGCTGGAAAACATCAAGAAGCAGCTCGACGGCATGCACCTGAGCTTGGGTGACGTAGTAAAGATGAATGTGTTCCTGGTGGCAGACAAGAACAAAGACAACAAACTCGACTTCGAAGGCTTCATGACCGGTTATACGCAGTTCTTCGGTACCAAGGATCAACCTAATCTTCCCGCGCGTTCGGCAGTGCAGGTGGCGGCGCTGGTGAGCCCGTCGGCACTGGTGGAGATCGAGGTTGTCGCGGTGCGTCCTTAAGGGGGTGACAGATAAACGTAGCCACGACACTCTCAAGCGGCATTTCAGTTGCGTGCTATCGAGCCCTGATTTTGACTGCCAAGGAAATGACGGCATATGTAACCATTCGAACTTGCGCGAACTGTCATATTCCGTCGCTATAGTGAAATGGGATCATATGTATCAAGCGTAAGGCATGAACGAGACGTACACGGTAACGATGGGCGAGGACGCGAAGGCATCTTCGTCGACATTGCGGCCTGCCCAGGCCTTCGACCTGTTCCCCACCCGAATCTGGCAAGTGCCGCTCACGCATCTTGCGCCGCGATTCGTGTCATGGGTAGAGGCGATTCAAGCGTTGCGGGCAGCGGCTCCGGTGCCCGCGGGGCGAACCAATCGAGGCGGATGGAACAGTGTCGACAACGCGGTTTTGCAGCAGCCAGTCTTCGTTGAGCTGCTCCGAGACATACGGAGTTATTGCACGCAGGCATTCATGGATATGGGCATGGGTACGCCGGCGTTCGACGTGCAGTCGTGGGCCAATATCCACGATCGCGGCGGTTTCAACTTCCAACATATGCATGAAGGTGCCCTCCTGAGTGGCACGTTCTATTTGCAGGTGCCAGAAGGTTCAGGGGCGCTGGTGTTCAAGGATCCCCGCCAGGGCGTGTTGAACTCGTACGCCAAAGGTGGCGGGGCGAACGCTTACAAGGACATCCAGCTGCGGCCTTCGGCAGGATTGTTGGTGCTGTTTCCGCACTGGCTGGAGCATTTTGTCGAGCCGCATGGCAACGATATGCCGCGGATCTGCATTCCTTTCAATGCGATGCGGCCCTGAGAGTCGATGGCGAAGTCTGGCGCCATCCGCAGAGCATTACACGAAAACGTCACAGAACAGCCATAGTCTTTGCAACCTTCCGAGTTGCCGTAGCCCGTTCTGGCCATCACGGTCGAAGGAGCCTGGATGCGTGAAAAGCATGCAAGATGGTCGGCGTTGTTCGCAGAGAAGCGCGCGACGCTGAGCAGCTATTTTGTGCGGCGAGGTGCACATCGATGCGATGCGCAGGACCTCGTGCAGGAGGTTTATCTGCGTATGTTGCGCATCGATCCCGTCGATGCTGCCAATATCCTCAGTCCTGAAGCCTATCTGTTTACGGTGGCGGCCAATCTCGTGAAGGAGCACGCTGTGCTGCGTCAGCAGCAACCGCTAGGCAGTGATGAGCTCGAGCAAGTGGTCGAGCACCTGGTGGCGCCTACCAATATCGAGGCGGAGATGGACAGTGAGTCGCGCCGACGGCATGTCGGCGACCTTATTGATCGCCTGCCACCGAAGTGCAAAGCCGTACTGATCATGCATTACCGTGATGAGCTGTCGTATCGGGAAATTGCCGAACAGATGTCGATTTCGACCAGCATGGTCAAAAAGTACATCATTAAAGGACTGGCCGCGTGTCGGAAGAGGATGGCCGATTATGAGTGAATTGACGCATCTGGATGCTGTACGGCAGGCCCATCGCATTACGGATCAGGCGGCAGCTTGGTATATCGAGCAGCAAGAACCGCTGAGCGAGCGCCAGCGTGTCGAGTTCATGAACTGGCTTCGTGCGTCCCCCAAGCACGTGGCCGAATACTTTGCGATCGTGCAGATGAACGGCGACATGAAGGCGGCGGCTGCACTCGAGAAGCTGACGACCGCCGAGTTGGTAGAGCAAACACGGCACAGTAACCCGATCGTGATGTTTCCACGGATGGGAAGGGGTGTGCCGAAGGAACTGCCACCGCAGGCGGCGATTCGCGTTCGCAGCGGACGTCTGCTTGCCGGCCTTGTTGGCATGGCGGCTACCTTTGTCCTGGCGTGGTTAGGCGTTGCACACTGGCATCTGGCCCAGGTGCCGTCCCAGCGGGTTTACGCACAGAGTTATACCGGCGACGCCAATGGGGTGCGTTCGCTGACGCTTTCGGACGGCACGCTCATTCAGCTCGACCACAACAGCCGCATCGATGTGCGCTTCGACGCGCATTACCGGCGTATCGCGGTGCTTAGCGGGCACGTGTTGTTCGATATGGGCAAGGATCACACCCGTCCCATGGTCGTCGACGTTGGTGGACACGTGTTACAAGACATCGGCACCATCTTCGACGTCAAGCGAAGTACCGATGGCGATACGCTGACCGTGATCAGCGGCCGCGTGCGTGTGCTGAACGCACAGCATGGCGCATCAAAGAGCGAGGGCCTGCCACCGCTCGGTGATCCCGTGGCTGATCTGACAGCAGGGCAACAGGTTGAGCTTGATGCGTCGGGCGTGAGCCTTGCCCGTACGGTGCAACCCGAACAAGTCACGGCGTGGCTGCCTTCGGAGATCAGCTTTCAACACGAAGCCATCGGTGACGTGGCGCGCCGTTTCAATGCTTACACCAGCAAGCCGCTGGTGATCGAGAATGACCGCATTGCCGAGAAGCGCATCAGTGGCGTTTTTCGTGCGAACAATCAGCAAGGGTTCCTGGCATACCTGTCCACATTGCCGGATGTTCGCATCATTGACGCAGGAAATCGCATTCGCATCGTTTCTGCTTCGCAGAAGACGGATACGAGAACCGGAAGCCTGTAATAAAAATTTCATGAAATTAGTGGTGCCCGGTTCCGCATAAAGGGACTCTTCAAAGATAAGGGCCGGCGATTCGCGTCTGCTTTTTGGGGTCATCTTTCAAGGGTTTTTCCTTTCATGCGAAATCGTTTGGCACTTCATATCGCTCTCGTGCTGGGCGTGGGTACGCCGTTGTCCGTACTCGCTCAGGCCACGTCCGCCACGCACACCGTCGCCATCGCGCCGATGCCGCTTGCCAAGGCACTGGAAAATTTCTCGCACGAAGCAGGTGTGCAGATCGTCTACGGTTCCGAGATTGCCGATAGTGTCCGCAGCCCGGGTGCTCAGGCAGGGCTGTCGGCGGAACAGCAGTTGCGCCAACTGCTGGCGGGCACGGGTCTCACCTATCGCTTCATAGCGCCGGATACCGTAACGATCATCCCGGGAAACGTAGCAGCCAATGCGGGTACTTCGGCCTCCGCTGCGGCGGCGACGGCCGGTAGTGCAACCTCTGATGTGACCAATGGCAGTTCGGTTTCACCTGCTGGCGGCAAGACGGCCAAAGACCTTGCCAGCGTTGTGGTAACGGCGCGATCCGGTGTGGACGTGCGCACTCGCGCCCAGACCAGTTACTCGGTCACCACGATCGATGAAGATCGCCTGCGCATGCAGGCGCCAACCAGTGTTACCGAAGCAGTGAAATCCGTACCGGGCTTCTGGGTGGAGTCATCGGGCGGCGAAGCGAGTGGAAACATCCGCGCGCGTGGTATTCCCGTCGATGGTTATGGCTCGGTGAACCTGCTTGAAGACGGCATCCCCGTGCAACACGATCCAGCGCTTGGCTATCTCAATGCCGACCAGGCCTTCCGGCTGGATGAAACGATCGACCACATCGAAGTGGTGCGCGGCGGTCCGTCATCCATCTTCTATTCGAATGCTCCGGCTGGCGCGATCAACTTCATTCCGCGCCAGGTCGATGACATGCCCGACGGCCTCATCAAATACACGGTCGGCAACTATGGATTAAATCGCCTGGACTTCTGGTATGGCACACCGATCGGCGATGGTTGGAAGTTTAGCACCGGTGGTTTCTGGCGCACCGATGACGGTATTCGCAAGCCGGGCTTCACCAATGATGACGGCGGGCAGTTGCGCGCGACGCTGTCCAAGCAGTTCGAGAACGGTGATATCAGCTTCGATGTGAAGCACATGGACGACAAGGTTGGCTTCGATCTTGGCATTCCGATGTACCGAAATTCGAGCGGTGATCTTGTGGCTGTGCCTGGTTTCAACGGTAATTACGGCACGGTGGCCGGCCCGGAAACGGAGCACATGCAGCTTCAGCAGGGCAATGGGAGCAATTATGACTTCAACGACAGCCTTGGTACTGACGTAAAGCGCACACAGTTCACGGTGAAGTTCGACTACAACCTGTGGGACGACTGGAAGCTGTCGGAAGATCTGCGTTACAGCGACACCGATACGATTCGCAACGGCGTTTATCCGAACGCCATCGAAACGGCGTCGGCGTTTCTGGCATCAGCACAATCGCAGCTTTTGAAGTACTACCCCAATGCCGCGGGCATGCAGTTGCAATACGTGAATACCGGTGCGGTGTTCAATAACGCCAACCAGAATGGCAACGGACTGGTGATTCTCGGCGGCCTGCGTGGCATCACCATGCCGATGCACGAGATCACCAGCGATACCCGTCTGATGCGCAAGTTCGAATTCGGCGACCAGACACACGATGTAACGTTTGGCTATTACCACGCCTATTTCGACCAAAGCTTCGATCGCTTCTCTTCCACTGTCCTGCTGGATACCTCCGATAACGCCAAACTGCTGAATTTGGTGGCGGTGAACGCGGAGGGTGCGCCGATCGGCATGCTCACGGATAACGGTATCTACAACAATGGCTATGAGTGGGCGCACTCATCCGGCACTTCCAACACCGATGCGTTCTACTTCTCAGATGAGTGGCAGGTGACCGATGCGCTGCGCATTGACGGCGGTGCACGCTGGGAGCGTGTAAACACCACCGGATGGACCGAGCTTCCGACCACCGTCAACCTCGGTACACCATGGAGCTCCGACATTCTCACTGGAAGTGGTCAGTATGCCGACTACGACCATAGCTTCAACAAGCTGGGGTGGACGCTGGGTGCGAATTACCAGTTCAGCGACCATCAGGGCGTCTTCGCGCGCTATACGTCCACCTTTCGTCTGCCGAACCTGAGTTCGTACATCACCACGCCGACGGCTACGCCGATCACGCAGACGATGATATTGCCGGAAGTGGGCTACAAGTTTGCCAACGAATACATCGAAACATACGAAACGTTCTTCTACACCCGATACAACGACGTTAGCTTCAGCAACTACGTGTTCAATCCCACGTCCGGCGCATCGACTGCGGAGACGGGGTATGCGAATACCGAAACCTACGGCCTGGAACTTGAGGGCACGGTTTATCCCTCCAAGTGGTTCGATATTCAGTACAGCGCCACGCTGCAGGATCCTCGCTACAAGGGTCTGCGCTATACGACCATCACGGCGGGCGAGCCGGTGCTGAACGATTATGACGACGACCAGCTTATCCGCGTGCCGAGGAAGAGTGCACGCATCGTCCCGGGTGTCAATTTGCTCAATAACAAGCTTCGTCTGCAGGCAGCTTTTGAGTACGAAGGCAGACGTTTCTCCGATACCGCCAATTCGGTGATTTTGCCGCAATACACCACACTGGGGTTCAGTGCACGCTACCAGGCCACGCCGGACCTGTCGTTCTTTCTGTATGCCGACAACATCACCAACTCATTGGGCCTGACCGAAGGCAACCCACGATCGGGTGAGTTGAAGAGCAGCGATGCGGGAGATACGGTGTTTATCGCGCGGCCCTTGTTGGGTCGCTCGTTTAGAGCATCGGTGATGTATCGGTTCTGATGGCGGCGTGCCCATTTATCACGCAGGCATTCACCCTGCCGTCATCCAGCAAGTGCGTGATGGCAAGGTGGAGAGCGCTGTGACTCGGCCTCAAATCCTGAAGTGAATCGATCCCATGAAAACCCGCGTTCGACTCGGCTCTATTCCGTTTCTGGTGCTTATGATTTTGTTTCTGTGGAGTACGAGTGTCGTCCATGCGGATGACACTGCGCCGAATCTCACTTTAAAAGGCCAGATTCATTCCCAGGACAATCACACCTACCGCCCCGTCGTCTTCGACGTGCCGGCCAACGTCAACCGTATCACGATCCAGTTTGCCTATACCGGCCGTGATCAGCGCACCACCATTGATCTGGGGCTGCTTGGGCCGGATGGATTCCACGGACAGGATGGATTCCGCGGTTGGAGTGGCGGAAGCAAACAGATTTTTACAATCAGTGCGACGGATGCTACGCCATCCTTCTTGCCCGGTGCGATTCGTCCTGGCCGCTGGACGTTGCTGCTTGGTATTCCCAACATTCGGCCGAACGTGACGGCCGATTACACGGCGAAGATCTGGTTCGGCCATCCAGGTGATCCCGCATGGTTGCCCGAAGTGCTGAATCCGCCTTTGCGCAAGGAGGCCGGTTGGTATCGTGGCGATCTGCATATGCATGGCGCGCATAGCGACGGCACCTGTGCCAGCCAAAGTGGCAAGCAGCGCGTACCTTGTCCCTTGTACCTCACCATCGATGCCGCACTCCAACGGGGGCTCGACTTCATTGCATTGAGCGATCACAACGCGGTATCGCAGGCCAATGATATCCGGGAACTGCAGCCCTATTACGACCAGCTATTGCTGATGCCTGCACGTGAGTTCACGACATTCACCGGGCATGCCAATCTGTTTGGTTCTGATGAACCGGTGGATTTCCGTGTCGGCAGTGCATCCGTGCCGGATTGGAATACCTTGCTGCGCGAGGCCGCAGCGCTGCACGGTCTGATTTCCATCAATCATCCTCTTCTGGCAGACGACGAAGGCTGCATGGGGTGCGGCTGGGCATCGGCCAAACCGGTGGATATGCATCTGGTGCAAGCCATCGAGGCGGTGAATGGCGTCGACGCAATGCTTCCCACGTCTGGCATTCCGTTCTGGCAGCATCTGCTCGATCAAGGCTATCGGCTGACAGGTGTGGGTGGCAGTGACAATCATGATGCCAAGCAAGTCGTGGGCAATCTGGTCGGCACACCCACCACGGTGGTGCACGCCAGCGAGCTTTCCATGCCGGCCATTCTTGCCGGCATACGCGCGGGGCATGTGTTCATCGATGTACAGGGCACGCGCGACCGGTTTCTCGATCTCACTGCGAGTGCAGGGCACGAAACGGCTGAAATGGGCGATGCGATGACCGTTCCATCCGGTCAGTACACGCGTTTGACTGTCAAGGCGTCGGCGCCGGAAGGCAGTCGCGTGGAAATGATCGTGGATGGCAAGCCGTGGCAACCGGACGCAAATCTTGCGGTGCATGGCTCACTAACTCAGTCCTTTAGCTGGCCAAGTGACGGTAAGCGGCACTGGATACGCGCCAATGTGCGCGGGGCAGCAGGTGAACTGCTGTTGGTCGGCAATCCGGTTTACATCAACTGAGGCATTACCATTGAGTTGGCCACGTCGGACAATGATCCGACGTGGCTTTTTCTTCTGCGTTAATACTCGCTGCGGATCAACCGGTAACCGATGCAGCACCATTCTCCAGATGTCCCGTATAACGACGGATCCAGCTCGAGTCCCCACTGAGGGTGATGGTGAAGTCGTACCAACCGTTGGTGTTGGCGACGGCGGAGAAGTAGGTATTGGTCGTGGCGCCTGCTGCAACCGTATAGGTCCACGGTCCTTCGCTGGTGTAGTTGTTGGCAGTGATGGTGAAGGTGACCGCTTCGCTGCCACCGTTGGCCAAAGCGAAATAGATGGCCAACTGGCTGGAGACCGGATCGTTAGCGTACGACGAGGTGATGCTGCAGCTCTTGCCTGAGTTGTTCAGATTACCGGTAAAACGGCGCAGGAAGCGATTCGGGCCGGTCACCGTCAGGTCGTAGCTGCCACTGCCGTAGCCGCTGCCGACGTTGAAGAAGTCGCTGACCGAGCCATTGCTTCCATTGCTGTATGCGCCAACCGTGTATTGCCACGGGCCGCCACTGCGATAGGCGTTGGCGTAGATCGCCATCGGCACCGCGCTCGCAGCGATGCTGCCAACGTTGAGCATCTCGATCCAGATCAAGATCTGGCCATCCGAACCGTATTGGATCGAAGAGATATTCGCATCGGGCTGATAGGGCAGGGCACACGCCGTGCGCGTACCGGTTTCCTGCGCCGGAAGGCTGTTGGAGGCATTGCCGTCCGTGGGATTGGGCATCAGATCGCAGGTGGTTTCGCGGTTGATGGTCGCGGTGGCCGCCGGCAGATTCGTCGGCAGTCCATAGACGGGATTGGCAAAGTTGAACGCACCCGTCAGGTCACCCGCCACTTGTCGCCGCCACGCACTGATGTAAGAAGACAACGCTGGTGTACCCAGGGCCGTGGTCCAGCTTTCCAGGAACTGGATCACCGAGGTGTGATCGTAGATTTGCGAATCCACCACGCCGCCGCGCGTCCAGGGCGAGCAGATGATCATCGGTACGCGAAAGCCCATGCCAATCGGCTGAGAGGATCCGTCTACGGTGATGAATTCGTTGGCGGTGCCGCTGGGCGGAATCGGCGGCGGAACGTGATCGAAGAAGCCGTCGTTTTCATCGTAATTAAGAATAAGCACCGTGGAATTGAACACATCCGCGTTTGCCGCCAACGCCTGCATCACCAGGTTCATGAAGTACTCGCCGTTTTCCGGCGGCGCATCAGGATGCTCGGAATAATCCTGGCTGGCCACGATCCAGCTCACTTGCGGCAGCGTGCCGTTGACGACATCGTTCTGGATGGCCAAAGCGATATCGCTGGGTGTAGAACCGGTCGTATCGGGGACCGATGCCATGCCCTGCTGATACAGCGGACTGGATGTCGACGCATCCGCGAATTGCGTGAAATAGGCCAGACCATTGTCGCCGAAGTTGTCCGATGCGTTCTGGTACACCTTCCACGTCACGCCGGCGGCCTGCAGTTCTTCCGCATAGGTCTCCCAGGTGAGGCCGGACTCGGAACCGCCGTCGTAAGCGGGTCCGCCATTCTGGCCGGTCGGATCGATCATGCCGCCCCATAGATAGGTGCGATTGGGACCGGTCGAGCTGAGGATGGAGGAGAAATAGTGGTCGCAGATGGTGTAGGCATCGGCGAGCGCGTAATGGTACGGAATGTCCTGGCGTGTGAGATAGCCAAGCGTGCGCACGCTGGCTTTGGCGGCGACCCAGCCATCCATTTTTCCGTCATCCCATGCGCTGTGTTGGGTTGCCCATGAATGATCCAGGCTGCCGTCGCATTGGGTAAGGACTTCGCCGCTCTCGCCAAGCTCCGGCGAAGTGGTGTTGAACGCCCACGGATATTGGCGCGATGTCCCGTTGGGTTGATTGAATACCGAGTACCCGCCCGAAAGCGTGATGCCTGCTTTATCCGCGAAGCCGCGCACACCCTGCAGCGTGCCAAAATAATGATCGAAGCTACGATTCTCCTGCATGAGAATCACGACGTGCTTGATGTTCGTCAGGCCACTTGTTGTTTCAGCACTTGCCGCTTGCGCCGGCTTGATGGTTCCGCCTAGCGCATACCCGGTTGCACCCACAGCCGCAGCTTTGATCGACAACGTAAGAAATTTACGGCGATTCATCTCGACCATGGGATCCTCGCGCTCGAATGGGTTTGTTCGAGCGACGATAGGGAGCCTCTGTGCCATTTTTATGACGTGCAAATTTCCTCGAACAATTATTTTTGTTCTTCACGATTCGTGCACATCAAAGTTTGATCGCTGCCGCATTTTTCATGTTGCAAGGCATCACCGATGAATGCGCTTGTCGCGAGCCAGTCGTCCAAGCCGTTGCAAGGCGCGATCAAGTTTATCGCTCCACGGCAATCCGCAACTCAGGCGCAGGCAGTCGGCGTAATCGCCACGACTGGAAAACAACATGCCTGGTGAGGTACCAATGCCTTCGGCGAGCGCTGTCTCGAACAGCGCACCAACATCTGTATCCGGTGGCAACTGCGTCCAAAGCGAAAGACCACCGCGCGGTGTGCATGCACGGGTTTCCTTGGGCCAATAACGCTCGATGGCTTCATGCAGACGTTGCCCGTTGTCAGCCAGCGCCATGCGCAAACGGCGCAGATGACGTTCCAGGTCGTGGCGTTGCAAATAATGGACAAGTGCCAGTTGCGGAAGGCTCGCACCGCCGACGGTAGAGAAATACTTGGCTCGCAGTAACGCATCGGTCCACTCCGATCCGACCAGCCAGCCGATGCGCAATCCTGGCGAAAGAATTTTCGAGAACGAACTGCAGGTGATGACGTTGCCGTGCCGGTCCCAGCGCCGCATGGGTGATGGTCGTTGTCCGGACCAGGACAATTCGCCGTAGATATCGTCTTCGATAACGATGGTTTTGTGCTTTGCGCAACTCGCGAGGATGGCCTGTTTGGCAGCGTCATCAGTCAAGCTGCCAAGTGGATTATTGAAGTTGGGTACCAGCACGGCGGCACGTACTGTGTTCTGCTGCAGCCGCTGATCGAGTCGCGCTACATCGATCCCACCGCCCGGCACATTGGGCACTTCCAGTACCTTCAGTTGCAGTGCCGCAATCGCCTGCAGAATGCCGTGATACGTCGGCGATTCCACCAGCACCACATCGCCGGGAGTGGTCACTGTCCGCAAGGCAAGGCTGATGGCTTCCATCGCGCCGGCGGTGATGATGATTTCGTCGGGTGACACGGATACGCCCAGTTGCGCGTAGCGCTGCGCGATCATGCGGTGCAATGCGGGGTGGCCTTGTGGCGGGGCGTAATCCAATGCTGCCGCTGGTGCGTGCCGCAGGCAATGCGAGAGTGAAGCGGTGAGTGCTGATTGCGGAAGGAGTTCTGGCGCCGCTGTCGCACTGTGCAGAGGAAGCAAGTCGCTGCGCGCAAGCATGTCCAACACGTCTTGCAGCATGGGATTGCTGACCGTAGCCGGCGTGCGCCGCCGTGGGGGCCGTAAGCTGGGCGTTTGCGGTGTGGCTGCGCGCACAAAGTAACCGGAGCGCGGCCGTGCCTGAGCCAGGCCTTCGCGTTCCAGTTGCAGGCACGCTTGCACGGCGGTTGCAGTGCTTACACCGTGACTGCGCGCCAGTTGCCGGATCGATGGCAATCGCTCTCCGGCACGAAGCGCACCTTGGGCAATCTGCTCGCGCAATTGGCTGGCCAGTTGTTCGTAGAGCAGCACGACGGCATTCCATCTGTATCGGTCGAAATCGATCTTATCTGCATCTGTCATGGTTGTGTGGGCCGTTCTAGGCTGGCCTCCCATCGGAGAGAGGAAGCACCATGACGCAGGTATCGGCCCAGGAAGGCAGCCGCACAGCGCTAGGCACCTTGCTGCTTGGCGAGCTATTGATTGGTTCCGTGGGTGTGTTCGTCCACGAAAGCGGTGAAGATGCGGTCACCGCCGTGTTCTATCGTTGCCTGTTCGGCGGCTTGTTTCTGCTTGCCTGGGGATTGGCGCGAGGGCATTTGCGTGGCGTCTTGCAGGATCGCGTGCTGCTGCGCGGAGCCTTGCTCAGTGGCGTGTTGCTGGTGCTGAACTGGGTGGCGCTGTTTGCCGGTATGGCGCGTTCGTCGATCGGCGTGGCGACGATGGTCTATCACTTTTTTCCGTTCGTCATGCTGATATTGGCGGCGTTGCTGCAGGGCGAGCGCACGCGCCCCGCCGATCTGCTTTGGACGTTGATCGGCTTTGCGGGTGTCGTTTGTTCAGCCGATCCTTTGCGCATATGGCGCAACGCCGATGCGAATTACCTCACCGGCATCGGTTTGACTTTGTTGTCAGCAGTGCTGTGTGGGGCGTCATTGCTGATGTCCCGGCAGGTAGGCAAGAAGCGCCCATTCGCGCTGGTGATGATCCAGTGCTGGGTGGGTGTGGCGATGTTGGCAGGCTTTTCCAGTCCGGATGTGTTCCATGCGGGTTGGCACTGGGGATGGCTGGTGGGGCTGGGCGTGATTCACAGCGGCATCGTGTATGTGCTGTTCTATTCGTCCTATCCGCGTCTGCCGGTGGTGACGATAGCGGTGATGGCCTTCGTGTATCCGATGGTTGCGCTATTGCTGGATTACCTGATCTACGGGCACCGCCTGGTGCCGTTGCAGATGGCGGGCCTGGCGTTGATCGTGCTGGGCACGTTTGGCGTCAATCTGAAATGGGTGCCTTGGCCGATGCGCCATCGACAGGCATGTACGCAACCGTAGCCTCAACGGTTTTCCGGCAGCGGCCACCATTGGACGACGTCATCGACGATGCTGGCGAGTGACCGGGTCGCAGAAACGGTAAGTACCTGCGCTTCGTGGCGGGGTGGTTCCAAATCGCGGAATTGGCTCTTCACCAACGTGGCAGGCATGAAATGTCCTGCGCGGCTGGCTACGCGCTGCGTTGCTTCAGCCTCGCTTAGTTCCAAAAACAGGAAGCCGAGTTCGGGAATGCCTCGCCGCAGCGTCTCACGATAGTCACGTTTGAGCGCGGAGCATGTCAGTACGACACGCTCCGCGGCGACCAGTCGATGACTGGCTTCGCGCACCAATCGTTCCAGCCAACCCTGCCTGTCGTTGTCCGTGAGCGGAATGCCCGCGCGCATCTTTTCGACATTCTGTGCGGGATGAAAGTCGTCGCCTTCGATCAGGGACGCATGAGTGCGTGAGCAGATGGCCGAAGCCACGGTCGATTTGCCGCAACCGGAAACGCCCATGACGACGAGGGCGTGCATTTCATCAGGCATAACTATCTCGTGGCGAGGCCGCTTCCGGATAGAAAGCATGCGCTACTCGACCTGAGGGGTAAAGCCTTGCGGTATGCCCGTCATGTCCGGTAATCGATGCGCAATGCCCTTATGGCAATCGATACAGGTCTGGTGATTGGGGCCTGACAGCGCCGCCTTGTGAATCGCCGCAGCGCGCGGACTTTGCCGGGTGAAGTCCATCGAAGCAAAGTTGTGGCAGTTGCGGCATTCCAGCGAATCGTTGGCCTTCAGTCGTGCCCATTCGTGCTCGGCCAGTTCCAGCCGGTTGTCGAGGAATTTCTGCCGCGTATCGATGGTGCCGAACAGCCATCCCCACACCTCCTTGGATGCCTGCATCTTGCGGGCAATTTTTGGTGTCCATGCGTGTGGTACGTGGCAGTCGCCGCAGGTGGCGCGAACGCCGGACCGGTTGGACCAGTGGATGGTCGTTTTCAGATCCTGATACACGTTGTCATGCATTTCATGGCAGGAGACGCAGAATTTTTCGGTCGTGGAGTATTCGAGCGCCGTATTGAAGGCGCCCCAGAACAGGATGCCTGCGACGAAACCGCACAAGGTAAGAAAACCAAGGCTGAAATGGAGGCTTGGCGTGGAAAGGATCTGCCAGCATTTGCGGAGGAAGGCGCGCATGTCGGTGCCTCATTGCCCGTTCTTGGCGGCGGCCTGAATCACCGCGGTGTCGTATTGATAGGTGTTACCTACCAGAGGCTTGGCGTTGGTCTGTGGGACATGGCATTGCGTGCAGAAATAACGGCGCGGCGAGATTTGTGCGAGTACCTGGCCCTCGCGCGTTACATAGTGCGAAGCGGCGATGGCGGGTGCGTTGAATTTTGCAGCGTTGGCACGCGTGTGACACATCAGGCAGCGGTTGTAGTTCTTGTCCACCTGATAATTGTCGATGCTGTGCGGAATGGTGGGTGGCTGCATCGGATAGTTGCGTTCGCGCGGCACGTCGTTGTTTTCGACAGCTGCCATTGGCAGTGGCATAGCTTCCTGGTTGATCGGGATGCCGCGGCGCAATGCGTCGAGGTTGGTAGCAACCGGGGTATTGGTTTCCGGTGGCACGGTCGCTCTCGACGCCACTTGCCTCGCCACCGGTGCGCTTTGTGCGGAAGCGGGCGGACTTTGCGTCGCGGTCTCCTCGTGATGGATGTGAGGTAGCATCGTGACCACGATCAACGTGCCAACGAGAAACACGGCGATGATCCAGAACAGCGCACTACGCATGGCATGTTCCTCAGACTTTAAGGACTTTAACGGCGCACTTCTTGTAGTCGGTCTGTTTGGAGATGGGATCGGTCGCGTCGAGCGTGGCCTTGTTGATCAACTGGGCCGCATCGAACCAGGGTACGAATACCAGGCCGACCGGGACGCGATCACGTCCGCGTGTTTCTACGCGAGATAACATCTCGCCGCGCCGTGAAACGATGCGCACCTCATCGCCGCGTCGCAGTCCACGCTTCTGCGCATCGTCCGGATGCATGAAGCACACTGCCGATGGAAAGGACTTGTAAAGCTCCGGCACGCGCATGGTCATCGAACCGGAGTGCCAGTGCTCCAGCACGCGCCCGGTGCTCAGCCACAGGTCGTACTCCGCATCGGGCGATTCGGCGGGCGGTTCGTAAGGCAATGCCCAGATCACGGCTTTGCCATCAGGATTGCCGTAGAAATCCCAGTCAGTACCCGGTTTGACGTAAGGGTCGCTGCCCTCCTTGTAGCGCCACAACGTTTCCTTGCCGTTGACCACCGGCCAGCGTAAGCCGTGCGCTTTGTGGTACATGTCGAATGGTGCCAGGTCGTGGCCGTGGCCGCGGCCGAATGCAGCGTATTCCTCGAACAGTCCTTTCTGAATATAGAAGCCGAAGGCTTTGGCTTCGTTGTTGGCATAAGCCGGGTCGCATTGCTCCAACGGGAATTTGTCGACATTACCGTTGCGATACAGCACGTCGTAGAGCGTCTTGCCGCGGACTTCCGGCATCTTGGCAATCAACTCTTCCGGCCAGACGTCCTCGATCTTGAAGCGCTTGGAAAATTCGACGAGTTGCCAAAGATCCGAGCGCGCGTCATCAGGTGCCTGCACCATCTGATGCCAGAATTGCGTGCGGCGCTCGGCGTTGCCGTAAGCGCCTTCTTTTTCCACCCACATGGCAGCAGGGAGCACCAAGTCTGCCGCTTCGCAGGTCACGGTGGGGTAGGCGTCGGAGACAATCACGAAGCAGTCGGGATTGCGATAGCCGGGATAGGTTTCCTCGTCCAGGTTGGCTGCCGCCTGCATGTTGTTATTGCACTGCACCCAGTACCAGTTGAGCTTGCCGTCCTTGAGCATGCGATTCTGCTGCACGGCGTGATAACCCACTTCACCGATGATCGTGCCCGCCGGCAGTTTCCAGATGTGTTCGGCTTCCTCGCGATGCTTCGGATTGGTAACGACCAGATCAGCGGGCAGTCGGTGTGAGAACGTCCCGACTTCGCGTGCGGTGCCGCAGGCGGAAGGCTGGCCGGTCAGTGAGAATGGACTGTTGCCCGGCGTGGCGATTTTCCCGGTCAGCAAATGGATGTTGTAGACCATGTTGTTGGCCCACACGCCGCGCGTGTGTTGATTGAAACCCATGGTCCAGAAGCTCGTCACCTTGATGTTGGGATCGGCATACAGCTCAGCCAGTTGCTTGAGCCAGGCTTCGTCCACGTTGGCGTGTTTGGAGGCATATTCAAGCGTGTACGGTTTGACGAACTCAGCGAATTGCTCGTATGTCATCGGCTGGCCGCCGCCTGGATCTTTGGCGTTCTTGGCCTTCAGCTCCAGCGGATTGTCAGGGCGCAGTCCGTAGCCGATGTCGGTGTTGCCGAGCATGAAGCGCACGTGCTTGCCGACGAAGTCCTGGTTGACGCGCCCGCTGCTGATGATGGTGTTGGCGATGTAATTGAGGATGATCAGATCGGTTTGCGGCGTAAACACGATCGGAATGTCGGCAAGGTCGAACGAACGATGCTGGAAGGTGGAAAGCACAGCCACCTTTACCTTGGGATTGGACAGACGCCGATCGGTCACGCGTGTCCACAGGATGGGGTGCATCTCCGCCATGTTCGAGCCCCATAGCACGAAGGCGTCGGCGGCTTCGATGTCGTTGTAGCAACCCATCGGCTCGTCCGCGCCGAACGTGCGCATGAAGCCCATGACGGCCGAGGCCATGCAGTGACGCGCATTGGGGTCGATATTGTTGGAGCGGAAGCCGGCCTTCATCAGCTTGTTGCCGGCATAGCCCTCCCAGATCGTCCATTGTCCGGAGCCGAACATGCCGATAGCCGTGGGACCTTTGTCCTTGAGTACCTGCTTGCACTTTTCGGCCATCAGGTCGAAGGCTTCGTCCCAGCTCACTTCGACGAAATCGCCATGCTTGTCGTAGATGCCATTCTTTTTACGCAGCAGCGGTTTGGTCAGTCGATCCTTGCCATACATGATCTTGGAGAGGAAGTAGCCCTTCACGCAGTTGATGCCGCGATTGACTTCGCATAGTTCATCGCCATGCGTGGCGACCACGCGGCCATCTTTGACGGCGACATTGACACCACAGCCGGTTCCGCAAAAGCGACAGGGCGCTTTGGCCCACTGCAATGTGGATGACTCCGGATTCGCCAACTGTGCGCCCGCCGGAAACGCAATGCCGGCGGCGGCAGCGGCGGTGGTGGCGGCGGTCAGCTTGACGAATTCACGTCGTGTGACGCTCATCATGCAGCTCCTCTTCCAGAGAATCTTTGTCTTCAACGTGGTGATAAACGAGATTGACGGTGATGACTCCTTCGAGATCGCGCAGCGTATCGACGCGATCCATGATGTCGCCGCGGTGTTCACCTTCCATGACCAGCACCATCCGGGCACCTTCCTGCACGGCGAGTTCGGTCTGCGGGAGTTTCAGTGCAGCATCCATGACTGCGGCGATCCGCTCGGGACGCGCGGTGACGATAAAACTGGTGATATGCCATTCCTTGCTCATGGCGTGGTCACCGTTTCACTAGGGTGAAGGGAAATGGCCTGAGGCGGGCAGATCGCGATACATGCGCCGCAACCGGTGCAACGTGAGGTGTCGATTTCCGGAGTCGGTACCGAGGCGGCGTAGTGCAGGCGAATGGCTTGCTCTGGGCAGGCATCGACGCAGGCCATGCAAAAAATGTCGTGCTTGGCGAGACACTGTTTGCTGACGGTTATTTGCAGATGCCATGGTGTCTGATCACCGGCATCAACAGCACCCGCGGTGCAGGCGCTCGCGCAGTTGCCGCAGAAGGTGCATTCGCCACGGGAGAAATCGACGACTGGAAAGCCACCGTCGCCGATGACGATGATGTGAGTGGGGCAGGCTCTTACGCAGTCGTTGCAGCGCGTGCAGCGATCAAGGAAATCTTGTTCGGGCAACGACCACGGCGGCCGTACCGCTGCTGTCGCAGCACGGCGGCCAAACAAGAAGGCGCGGCGTGCCTTGAGGTTGTCCATGGCTCAATGTCCCACCGGACCGGGTGGTCCGTTGAACATCTGCCAGATCCACACTGTGAATCCCCAGGCGCTAACAAAAAGAACCGCGACGACCGGAGCGAGTACCACGGTCAGGAATACGAATACCCAGGTTTCCCAGCGACGACGGTTGTCGACGGATACCTCATCCATGCTCCGCTCCCCACCCAGTCTGCGTTTAGCATACGCGCAAAAGTGCGCATGAATAGTGCAGACGGCCAGATTTGGCCGTCCAGACGTCTTCACATAGGCATCACATTCTGATGAGAAGCAGCGTTCGATGGGCTATGCAGGCGACTACATAACGACCGGGCAACGTGCTTATTCCTTTGCCGCCAGCGCCCGATTTACGCGCAGCGCGAGCAACGTGCATGCGACGCCTGAGAGCAGGTACACGCTTACCGCAACGAGGCCGAAGCGCGCAGACAGGCCAAGCGCCACGAGTGGCGCGAATCCCGCACCGATGAGCCAGGCGAAATCGGAGGTCAAGGCCGCGCCGGTATAGCGAAGATGTATTTCAAAGTTTGAGGTCACACTGCCTGCTGCCTGCCCGTAAGAGAAACCGAGCAACAGGAATCCGATCAGGATGAAGGCATCTTGTGCAGCCTTGCCGCCGCCAAGCAACCATGGCGCGAACAGCGCAAAGACACCGATCAGCGCTGCGGCGGTTCCCAGCGTTGTACGCCGGCCGATGCGATCAGCGACGATGCCGGATGCAATGATGCCGAAAATGCCGGCAACCGCACCGACGATTTGTACTGCCAGTACTTCGTTGACCGATTGTGTCGTGCCGAGCGTGATCCACGACAGTGGAAAGATCGAGACCAGATGGAATAACGCATAGCTCGCCAACGCGGCAAAGGCGCCGACGAAGATGTTGTAGCCTTGTCGCTCGATCATCGGAATGATGCCGATCGGCTCCAGCTCGCGCTCTTCCATGGCGCGCGTGTATTCCTCGGTGACGACCAGACGCAGGCGCGCGAACAACGCTACGACGTTGATGGCGAAGGCGACGAAGAACGGATAGCGCCAGCCCCAGTCAATAAAATCGTCTTGGGCGAGTTCCGCATGCAGGAACAGAAACAATGCACTGGCGATCATGAAGCCGATCGGTGCGCTGAGTTGTCCCAGCATCGCGTACCAGCCACGTCGCTCCGGTGGCGTGTTGAGGGCAAGCAGGGAAGGCAGGCCATCCCACGATCCGCCCAGCGCAATACCCTGCAGGAAACGGAAGAAGGCGAGCAGGCCGATGGCCCAGCTGCCGATCACGCCATAGCCGGGCAGGAAGGCCATGCCCGCGGTGGCGCTACCGAGCAGGAACAGCGCAATGGTGAGCTTGGTGCCGCGGCTCCAGCGCCGCTGGGCCGTCATGAACAGTGTGGTGCCGAACGGACGGGCGATGAACGCCAGGGAGAAGATCGCGAAGGACAGCAGCATGCCGTCGAGGCGGCTCTCGAAGGGGAAGAATACCGTCGGGAATACCAGCACGCAGGCGATGCCGAAGACGAAGAAATCGAAGTATTCGGACGTCCGCCCGATTACCACGCCGATGGCGATCTCGCCCGGCGCCACCTTGGCCTGGGCGTGGATACGGCCAATGTCTTCATGGCTGAAATCGCCCGGTTCGCGCTGATCCTCAAACGTCGTCGACATCGTCGTTGCTCGGTCAAGGGAGGGTGCGGCAGGTACAGCATGGCACTGTCGCAGCGTGATGGCTAGAGTCGCCGCGATAGCTTTGCTGTGCCGCGCGCAAAGGAGGGCAAAATGTCGCGTGACTTTGCGATCGAATGCGAGAATCGTACAAACCGTGCGCTTTTTTTACATATTTGCGTCCGGTGGGAACGTGCAGAGTTGGTTGTTGCACGCGAAAGTGATCAGAACAATTGCACGTGGCCTGCAGTTCGGCGTACCTTGTTCCCGCAAGCAGTACCCCTTTCCTTTTTCAGTTGCGTCGCCGGTTATGTCCATGAAGGCTCTCCGAAGACTGCTCCTGCTTGGCCTTGTCCCGCTTTCGGGATGCCATACGGTGCTTATGTCGCCATCCGGCGATCTGGCGTTGCAGCAGCGCGATCTGATCATCAGTTCGCTGATCTTGATGCTGCTGATCGTGGTGCCGGTGATCATCATGGCCTTGGTGTTTGCATGGCGTTACCGGGCATCAAATAAGAAGGCGCGCCACGATCCGGACTGGGATCACTCCACCATGCTGGAGTTGCTGATCTGGTCGGCACCGCTGCTGATCATCATCGCGCTCGGTGCGCTGACCTGGGTCAGCACACACAAGCTCGACCCCTACCGGCCGCTGGATCGCATCGCGGCAGGTAAGCCGATACCTGCAGACGTCAAGCCGCTGGAGGTGGATGTGGTGGCGCTGGACTGGAAGTGGCTATTCATCTACCCCGAGCAGAACATGGCGGTGGTGAATGAACTGGCCGCGCCGGTGGATCGGCCTATCCAATTCAGAATCACTGCCTCGACAGTGATGAACTCGTTCTTTATCCCTGCGCTCGCCGGCCAGATTTACGCCATGCCAGGCATGGAAACCCAGCTGCAGGCCGTGATCAACAAGCCAGGGCAGTTCGACGGTTTTTCGGCGAATTTCAGCGGTGATGGCTTCTCTCATATGAACTTCATCTTCCACGGCCTGAGCGAAAGCGATTTCGCGCAGTGGGTGCAGAAGGTGAAGGCGGGCAGCGGCGAGCTGAGTCGTGATGAATATGTGAAATTGGCGCAGAACAGCGAAAACGTGCCGGTGCATTACTACGACGGCGTGGCGCCTGGGCTGTTCATGGCGATCATGGGCAATTGCGTGCCGGCCGGCAGTGTTTGTGTGGATAACAAATCCGCTGCGCCAAGCGGTGAAGAAGGGGCCATGGGCTCCGGTCATGATTCGAGCGGCATGGCTGCCATGCCCACGGCCCAAACACAGTGAACGGGTGTCCATGATGTTTCAGAGCCTGTTTTCACATGCCAAGCACCCCGCATTGCGCCTGAGTGGCCGTCAGGTGGCAGTGCGCGGCTTGGCCATACAGCGACGAGTATGGCGCTGCGCCACGCGCTGCCACCTGACGGCCACTCAGACACAATGCGGGGCGCTTGGCACATGAAAGCAGGCTCTTATCCCGACTTTACCCAGCTGATCTTCGGTCGCCTGACATGGCATGACTTCCTGCCCGAGCCCATCGTGGTGGGGACGTTCATTGTGGTGGCGCTGGGTGGGCTCGCCGTGGTCGCCATCATCACCAAATACAAACTTTGGGGATATCTCTGGCACGAATGGTTCACCAGCATCGATCACAAGAAGATCGGCATCATGTACATCATCCTGGGTCTGGTGATGTTGCTGCGCGGGTTCGCCGACGCGGTCATGATGCGTGCGCAGCAGGCGATCTCGTTCGGCCACTCGGTAGGCTATCTGCCGCCGGATCACTACGACCAGATCTTTACCGCGCATGGCGTGATCATGATCTTCTTCGTCGCCATGCCGCTGGTGACGGGCATCATGAATTTCGTGATGCCGTTGCAAATCGGCGCGCGCGATGTGGCGTTTCCCTTTCTCAATAATTTCAGCTACTGGATGACGGTGGCTGGTGCAGTGTTGGTGATGATGTCGCTGTTCATCGGCGAATTCGCGCGCACGGGCTGGCTGGCCTATCCGCCGCTGTCCGGCATCGTGTCGAGTCCCGATGCGGGCGTGGATTACTACATCTGGGCCTTGCAGATCGCCGGTGTGGGCACGCTGTTATCCGGTGTCAATTTGCTCACTACCATCATCAAAATGCGTGCGCCCGGCATGACCTTGATGCGCATGCCGATCTTCACCTGGACCGCGCTGTGCACCAATGTGCTGATCGTGGCGGCCTTTCCGGTGCTGACGGCAGCGCTCGCGCTACTGGCGCTGGATCGTTACGCACACACCAACTTCTTCACCACCGTACTGGGCGGCAACGCCATGATGTACGTGAACCTGATCTGGATCTGGGGCCATCCGGAGGTCTACATCCTGATCCTGCCGGCCTTCGGTATTTTCTCCGAGGTGACGTCCACCTTCTCGCACAAGCGCCTGTTCGGCTATGCATCCATGGTGTATGCGACGGTGGTGATCACGGTGCTGGCTTATCTGGTGTGGCTGCATCACTTCTTCACGATGGGGTCGGGTGCGAGCGTCAATTCGTTCTTCGGCATCACCACGATGATCATTTCGATTCCGACCGGGGCGAAGATCTTCAACTGGCTGTTCACCATGTTCCGCGGCCGGATCACTTTCGAAGTGCCGATGTTGTGGACGGTGGGCTTTATTGTCACCTTTGCCATTGGCGGTATGACGGGTGTGCTGCTTGCGGTGCCGCCGGCAGACTTCTCCCTGCACAACAGCCTGTTCCTGGTCGCGCACTTCCATAACGTGATCATCGGCGGTGTGCTGTTCGGTCTGTTCGCGGGCATCAATTACTGGTTCCCCAAGGCATTCGGCTTCAAACTCGATCCGTTCTGGGGCAAATGCTCGTTCTGGTTCTGGCTGATCGGTTTCTATTTCGCCTTCATGCCACTTTATGTGCTCGGCCTGATGGGCGTGACACGGCGACTCAGCCACTTCGACGATCCATCGCTGCAGATCTGGTTCGGGATTGCGGCCTTCGGCGCATTCTTGATTCTGCTTGGCATCATGTGCATGCTGATCCAGTTTGCGGTCAGCTTCATGCGGCGCGAGCAATTGCGCGACAACACCGGTGATCCCTGGAACGGGCGCACGCTCGAATGGTCCACCTCTTCGCCGCCGCCGAAGTACAACTTCGCCTTCACCCCGCTGATCCATGACAACGATGCGTGGTGGCAGATGAAGCAGCATCACTACCAGCGGCCGCTGGGTGGTTTCCGGCCGATCCACATGCCGAAGAATACGGGCGCGGGCATCATCCTGGCCGGCATCAGCACCGTGTTCGGCTTCGCCATGATCTGGTACATGTGGCCGTTGGCCATCATCTCGTTCGTGGCGTTGCTCGCCACTGCCATCGCGCACACGTTCAATTACCACCGCGATTACTACATCTCGGCCGAAGAAGTGGCGCAGGTCGAAGCAACCCGCACGGAGCTGCTGGCCCATGTCTGACACGACGATGACCATGAGCGGCTCGCCGGAGCCCCTGAAATTCCATGTGGAAGGCGATCATCACGTCGAGAACGGCACGTTGCTCGGCTTCTGGCTTTATCTGATGAGCGACTGCCTCATCTTCGCCTGCCTGTTTGCGGCCTACGGCGTGCTGGGTCGCGATTACGCGGGCGGCCCATCCGCCGCACAGGTGCTGGAGTTGCCGGTGGTGGCGATGAATACAACGCTGCTGCTGCTCTCTTCGATTACCTACGGCTTCGCCGTGCTGGAAATGCAACTGAACCGACGCGGGCCGATGATGGCGTGGTTGGTGATCACGGGTTTGCTTGGCGCAGGTTTTATTGCGTTGGAGCTGACCGAGTTCGCGCATCTGATCTCGATCGGTGCGGGACCGTGGCGGAGCGCTTTCTTGTCCTCGTTCTTCACCCTGGTCGGTACGCACGGTTTGCACGTGACCTGTGGCCTCATCTGGATGATCGTGCTGCTGGTGCAGGTCGGCAAGAAAGGGCTGATCCCTGCCAATAAGCGTCGCTTGATGTGCCTGTCCATGTTCTGGCACTTCCTGGACGTGGTGTGGGTGGGCGTATTCAGCTTCGTCTATCTGATGGGAGTGCTGCCATGAGCGAGCATGCCGAGACGCAGCACGATCACGACGAACATGACGAACACGATGGTGTCAGTGGGGTTCACGCCACGCTGAAGGGTTATCTCACCGGCTTCGGGCTTGCGGCGCTGTTGACCTTGCTGCCGTTCTCGCTGGTGATGAGCGGGGCATTTGCCAAGTCAGGTCCGGCCGATGCGTTGATCCTGTTTCTGGCGGCGATCCAGATCGTGGTGCACATGATCTACTTTCTGCACATGAACACGAAGTCGGAAGGCGGCTGGAACATGCTGGCGCTGGTCTTCACCATCGTGCTGGTGGTGATTACCTTGAGCGGTTCGATCTGGATCATGTTCCATCTCAACAACAACATGATGCCGTCGATGATGCCGGACCCGCGTAATTTGCCTTGAATGGCGTAGACGCGGGGTTGGGTTAGCCTCGGACCAGGTTCGAGGTAGCCCAACCAGTGGGTGGCTCATGCGATCATTGCGGCATGCCGTCCATCTCTACTTCTACCGAAGACACCGCGCGCGGTCCCCGTGGCCCTCTTGCTCTCACCCTGCTGGCTTTGTTCGGCATCTGCCTGTTCGTCGGCTTCATCGAGCTCGGCAATTGGCAGGTTCGGCGTTTGGCCTGGAAGCGCGATCTGATCGCGCACGTGGATCAACGTGTGCACGCACCGCCGGTCGCGCCGCCGACTCCCGATCAATGGTCGAAGGTGAATGCGGAGGATGACGAATATCGGCATGTGCGCGTCACCGGTGCATTTCTTCACGATCGCCAGACCCTGATCTGGGCTGCTTCCGACGAAGGCAGCGGTTACTTCGTGGTGACGCCGCTGCGTATGGCGGATGGTTCCATTGTGCTGGTCAATCGCGGTTTTGCGCCCGAGAGCTGGTGTGGACGCAATGGCCATTGCGCAGCGGGACCAGGCGATCAGGTGACGGTGACCGGCTTGTTGCGCATGTCTGAGCCATCCACGCTTTTCCGTCGCAACGATCCGGCGCATAACAGCTGGTACACGCGTGATGTGCCAGCCATCGCGACAGCACGCGGCCTCACTCATGTCGCGCCTTATTTCATCGATCAGGACGCTACACCTGTCGTGTCAGGGTCTTCTGCGCATGCATGGCCGGAAGGCGGCACCACGGTCATCAACTTCCCGAACAATCACCTCAGTTACCTGATCACCTGGTATCTGATGGCTTTGTTGACGCTGGTCGCTGGCGTCTATGTCGGTTACGACGAATACAAGCTTCGCCGCTCTTCCAGGTAAGCGGGAGCAGCTTGGATCAGGAAGGCATGCTGCCAAAGAAGGTCTTGCTGAACATGGTGCTCAATACCGATTCGGCCGCTGAGTCAGGCAACTCGTTGGGCATGGTCATGCTGAAATAGAGCATGCCATCCATCAGGGCGATGGTGCCCAGTGCGTAATCAGCCGCCGGGCCCGGCAGTGACATGTTCATGCGCTTGCAGAATTGCTCGATGAAGTACGCAATCATGTCGCGCTTTTCCAGGCACGATGCGTTCATGCGCTGGCGGAATTTTGTATCGCGCAGCGCGTGCAGGCGTGCTTCGGCCCAGACGATATAGTTGCTGTCGTCGCGATAGCACTGGGTGTAGAACAGGGCGAGCTGCTTTTGCAGATCTTCAACGGAGAGGTCGGCTTCCAGTAGTTTCTGCAGCTCTGCCTGCAAGTTCTGTTGGTCGAGCCAGAGCAGTTCGATGAACAGATCGGTTTTGCTCTTGAAGTTCGAATAGAACGCGCCGCGGGTATAGCCGGCGTGGGCAACGATGTCTTCCACACTGGTCGCGGCCAGCCCTTTTTTGGCAATGAGTACCCCCGCTGCATCGAGCAGGCGCAGGCGGGTCTGTTCGCGGCTTTCTTCGCGGGTCAATCGTTTGCGTGGCATGTCTCATGCTACCACGTCTCATGGCACATGTATTTCAATACGCATTTGAATTCAGATACAACTATGTATTAGAGTTTGATGCCGTATTTATGGCGTGGCATGGATCCAGGTCCGCCGCGACCGCTGAAAGCCCCCGCCTATCCCCAGGAGTGGTCCGTGATCGACCCAGAATTCCGCTCGCCTCAAAGGCTTGGCCGGCTGTTGCCGTGCCTCTTGGCCGTTTCCGTTCTGCTGCTGGCTGGCTGTGGCCGGAAAGCGCCGGAGGCCGAAACGGCTACCCCAGTCATTGCCCTGCCGGTGCAGGCCGCCGACGGCGCCACCGCTGGCCGATTCCCCGGCGACGTGCATGCCCGCTATGAAATGCCGCTGTCGTTCCGGGTGGGTGGGCAGCTCAGCGCCCGCTACGTCAATCCCGGCGATGTCGTGAAGAAGGGACAGGCGCTGGCGCAACTGGATCCTGCCGATACGAACAACCAACTGGCGGCTGCCAAGGCGGCGCTGGAGGCTGCGGAGCACCGCCTGTTGTTCGCTACCCAGCAGCGGGATCGCGACGAAGCCCAGTTCAAGCAGAACCTGATCAGTCAGCTTCAACTGCAGCAGACCCAGGACACCTACGCTTCCTCACTGGCGGGTCGCGATCAAGCTAAGCAGCAATACGAATTGGCGCAGAACCAGTCGCGCTATACCACCCTGGTGGCCGATCACGATGGTGCGATCACCAGCCGGCAAGCCGATGTCGGGCAGGTGCTGACGGCAGGGCAGGAGGTGTTCGGCTTCGCGTGGTCGGGCGAACGCGAGGTTTACCTGGATGTGCCGGAAAGCCGGATTGACGGCATCACCGTCGGGCAGCAGGCGAAGGTCACGCTGCCGGCGTTGCCCAATCACGTCTTCGCAGCGCACGTACGTGAAGTCGCACCGGCGGCGGACGCGCAGTCGCGCACCTATCTGGTCAAGTTGACGATCGACCAACCAAGCGATGCGCTGCAGTTGGGCATGACGGCGGATGCGTCCCTGCAAGCCAACAAGCCAGTCGCACCTGGCATCGATATCCCAGCCACTGCGTTGTTCCACCAGGGCGAACACCCGGCTGTGTGGGTGGTGCGTCCGGCGGATGCCACGCTTGAATTGCGCCCTGTGACGATCATGCGTTACGGCGAACGCGATGTGCTGATCAGCGATGGCTTGAAAGCGGGCGAACGCGTGGTCATGCAAGGCGTGCACACGGTATCGGCTGGCGAAAAAGTCGCGCCGATCGCGCCGCCTCATCCTGAGGATGCGCCGCAATGAGCAGCGGAGAACGTTTCAATCTCTCAGCCTGGACCCTGCGCCACCAATCCCTGGTGTTTTTCCTGATGGGGATGATCGCGCTGTTCGGCTTGCTGTCGTACAAGAACCTGTCGCAGTCCGAAGATCCGCCGTTCACGTTCAAAGTGATGGTGATCCAGACCTTCTGGCCGGGCGCGACCGCGCAGCAGGTGCAGGAAGAGGTCACCGATCGGATTTCGCGCAAGTTGCAGGAGACGCCCTCGATCGATTTCCTGCGCAGTTATTCGCGCCCGGGTGAATCATTGATCTTCTTCAATATCAAGGATTCCGCACCGTCTTCGATCGTGCCGGAAACCTGGTATCAGGTGCGCAAGAAAGTCGGTGACATCGCCTCGCAATTGCCGCAAGGCGTGCAAGGCCCGTTCTTCAATGACGAGTTCGGCGACGTCTACACCAACATCTACGCGCTGGAAGGCGACGGCTACACGCCTGCACAACTGCACGACTACGCCGATCAGCTGCGTGCCGAACTGCTGCGCGTACCGGGTGTGGGTAAGGTCGATTATTTTGGCGACCAGAACCAGCACATCTATATCGACATTCCGAACGTGCAGCTGGCCAAGCTCGGCATCAGTCCGCAACAGATCGGGCAGGCTATCGACGAACAGAATGCGGTGGCTTCGACCGGTGTGTTGACCACTGGCGACGATCGGGTTTTCGTGCGGCCAAGCGGTCAGTACGACGACATGAAGACCCTGGCCGACACGCTGCTGCACATCAACGGCAAGAACATCCGTCTGGGTGATATCGCCACGATTCGGCGCGGCTACGATGATCCGCCGACGCAAGTCATGCGCTTCATGGGCAAGCAGGTGCTGGGTATCGGCGTCACCATGCAGCCCGGCGGCGATGTGGTTCAACTCGGCAAGGCGTTGGAGCAGGCGACCACGACCTTGCAGAAGCGCTTGCCCGCGGGGTTGACCTTGTCGGAAGTCACCAGCATGCCGCGTGCGGTATCGCATTCGGTCGATGACTTCCTCGAATCGGTGGCGGAAGCCGTGGCAATCGTGCTCCTGGTGAGCTTGCTTAGCCTCGGTGCGCGCACCGGCATGGTGGTGGTGATCTCGATACCGTTCGTGCTGGCGGCCACCGCGTTGTGCATGGATATCTTCGGCATCGGGCTGCACAAGGTCTCGCTGGGTACGTTGGTGCTCGCGCTGGGCTTATTGGTGGACGACGCCATCATCGCGATCGAGATGATGTCGGTGAAGCTTGAACAAGGCTGGGGCAGGACGAAGGCGGCTGCTTTTGCCTATACCAGCACCGCTTTTCCGATGCTTACAGGCACACTGGTGACGGTATCGGGCTTTCTGCCGATTGCTTTGGCCAAGTCGGGCACGGGTGAATACACGCGCTCGATTTTCGAGGTCTCTGCGATTGCCTTGCTGGTGTCCTGGCTGGCTGCGGTGATTGTGATTCCGCTGCTGGGTTATCACATGCTGCCGGAACATCATGAGCGCGGGAAGCCGGGACAGGAGTGGTGGGCGCGCTTCCTGCCTCGGCAATGGAATGAGGCACGTGCAGCGAAAGCCGCGCAGCTGGTGCATAACGGCGATGAGATCGAAATTTACGACACCACCTTCTATCGCCGATTCCGCGGTTGGCTGGATTTCTGTTTGCGCAACCGCTGGTTGGTATTGGTCTCGACAGTGGTGCTGTTTGTGATCGCGCTGGCCGGCTTTGCCCTGGTACCCAAGCAATTCTTCCCGAGTTCGGATCGGCCAGAACTGTTGGTCGACCTGCGCTTGCCGGAGGGTGCATCGTTCGCCGCCACGCTGCGTGAGACCAAGCGTTTCGAAGCGGCGATCCAGGGGCGCAAGGAGATCGCCAACTACGTCAGTTTCGTGGGCAGTGGTGCGCCGCGCTTCTACCTGCCGCTGGATCAGCAGCTTGCGCAGCCCAATTTCGCGCAGTTCGTGATCACCGCTAAGGACGTGAAGCAACGTGAACAGCTTGCGACCTATTTGGACGGTGAACTGAAGCGTGATTTCACTGCCGTCAGAAGCCGTGTCAGCCGCCTGGAAAACGGCCCGCCGGTTGGCTTCCCGGTGCAATTCCGCGTCGATGGCGATGACATTGCCACGGTGCGCGGCATCGCGGAGCAGGTGGCTGCCGTGATGCGCGCCGATCCGAACACGACCAACGTACAGTTCGATTGGGACGAGCCGGCCGAGCGCTCGGTGCGCTTCGACGTGGATCAGGTCAAGGCACGCCAACTCGGCATCAGCTCGCAGGACATCGCCAATTTCCTCGCCATGAACTTGTCTGGCACCACGGTCACGCAGTATCGCGAACGCGATAAATTGATTGCCGTGGATCTGCGCAGCACGAACGGTGACCGTGTTCACCCGGATCAGATCGAACGCCTGGCGATACCTTCATCCAATGGCACAGCGATTCCGCTGGCGCAACTTGGGCATGTCACCTATGGCCTAGAGTACGGCGTGATCTGGGAACGCGATCGCCAGCCGTCGATCACCGTGCAATCGGATACGCGAAATGGTGCGCAAGGTCTGGATGTGACCAATGCCATCGATGCCAAGCTGGCTGACATCCGAAGTCATCTGCCGGTGGGTTATCGCGTCGAAGTCGGCGGTTCGGTAGAGCAGAACGAGAAGGCGCAAAGCTCCATCAATGCACAGATGCCGCTGATGGTGATCGCGGTGCTGACGCTGTTGATGATCCAGCTGCAAAGCATCGGCCGTACGTTCATGGTGGTGCTGACGGCACCGCTGGGATTGATCGGCGTGATCGGTGCGCTGCTGTTATTCCATCAGCCGTTCGGTTTCGTCGCGATGCTGGGCACGATTGCGATGTTCGGCATCATCATGCGTAACTCGGTGATCCTGGTGGATCAGATCGAGCAGGATATCCGAGCGGGTCATCCACGCTGGGAAGCGATCATCGGGGCCACGGTGCGGCGCTTCAGGCCGATCACGCTGACCGCTGCTGCTGCCGTGCTCGCACTGATTCCGCTGTTGCGCAGCAACTTCTTCGGACCTATGGCTACCGCCTTGATGGGTGGGATTACCGTGGCGACCGTGCTCACCCTGTTCTATCTGCCGGCGCTCTACGCGGCATGGTTCCGTGTGCGTGCTGACGAGCCCACGACACAACCGGAGGTCGCCGCATGATTCGCGCCACCATCACTCAACCCATGCGCGTGGCAACATGGTTCGCCGCACTATGGCTGGCCGGCTGTGCGTTTGCTCCGCCCGCTAAGCCACCCGCACCACCGTCACCGCAACACTATGCAGTACAGCCAACGTCCGTTGACAGCGCCAAGGCTGACGGCGTGACCCAGCATTTCAGTCTCGGCGCGCGTGCGGTGCCGGAATGGTGGCGTTTGTACGGCAGCGATACGTTGAACGCCTGGGTGGAAGAAGGATTGCGCAACAATCCTTCGCTGGCGGCGACCAAGCACACGCTAGAGGCAGCACATCAATACTTGCGCGCGCAAGTCGGTGCCAACATGTTGCCGACGCTAGACGCACAGACACAGACAAGCCGGCAGAAAGCGATAGGTTTTCCCGATTTCGGCCCGCCGACGAATCTCTATGACATCTACGCCGGCCAGCTTTCGCTGAGCTACAACTTCGACCTGTTCGGTGCAACACGTCACGGTATAGAGCAGACGGCTGCGCAAGTGGATCAGCAGTCCTATCAGTTCGATGCGGCGAAGCGTGCGCTGGCAGCGAATATCGTGATTGCAGCGATCAATGCGGCATCACTGGCCGAGCAACTGAGCACTAGTGAACGGTTGTCCGTGCTCGCGCACCAGCAGGCGGATCTGACCGAGCGTGCCTATAAGCTGGGCGCGGCGTCGCATGATGATTTGCTGTCGGTGCAGCAGCAGGCAGCGAGTGTGGATACCTCCATTCCCGGCTTGCGCGCGCAAGCCGAGCGTGCACGTCACGCGCTGGCCGTGTTGATGGGCCGTACACCGGATCAGGCGCCAACCAACCTCACACTGGCCGAACTGCATTTGCCGACGGATGTACCGGTCAGCGTGCCATCGGAGCTATTGCAGCAGCGGCCAGATGTGCTCGCGGCAGAGGCGGCGGTGCATGCGGCTTCGGCGCAGGTGGGTGTCGCGACAGCCAATCTGTTTCCCCATATCTCGCTATCGGCCTCGTTGGGCACCGCGGCGTTCAAGCCGGCCGACGTATTTACGGCAGCCGGCTCGGTCTGGAGCGTGGGCGTGGGATTGACCCAGCCCATCTTTCACGGCGGCGCCCTGATGGCTCAGCGCAAAGCTGCCATCGCAAGCTACAACGCAGCGCTGGCGCAATACCAACAGGCGGTGCTGAACGCCTTCCAGAATGTCGCCGATACCCTGACCGCGCTGGATCAGGATGCGCTCACCCTGCAGGCCGCCAGCAGCCAGGCGACCACGGCAGGGCTGGCGTTCGCGGACACCGATGCCCGTTATCGACTGGGATCGGTGTCCTATCCGGAAACCGTGCTCAGCGAGCAGCATCTGCAGAGCGCGAAACTGACGGAAATCCAGGCCCGTGCCGCGCGGATGACCGATACAGCGGCTCTTTTCCAGGCGATGGGGACGCCGCCCGTAGCGTCCGCGCGTTAGCTCGATTTGCTTCCCTCTCTTCCTTTTGGGGAGAGGGAAGGGAAAGGCATTTCAAAATTCAGCACCTGAAACGTCCTAGGAGCACAAGTTGAACGTCTCTTGGGTCGAATGCCTTGAACAAGCGAAACAATCCCCCCGCCGGTGTCCTGGGTATCGGCATCGAAGCTTTCCTTCCCCCGGGCAGCTATGTTCCGGATAGGTCGCGCCCCGGCCGTGCGCCGTCGTTCGTCGAAAAGAGCCTTGCTGTTGCCGCGAAGTGGTATGCCGGCGTGGCGGGTGCTGTACAAGCCAGCCAGCCTGGTCTCTTGTTGTCCTCACTGCGTCAACGCGGGGATTGGAGTGGGCGCTGGTACAAGCGCAGCGCGACGGGGCTGAAGTACCTCGCGCGCGCCGCCTGCATGCCCTTGCGGCACGGGCGGTTCCTCTCATTCGTTGACGAGTATGCGTCGATGCGCGTCTATCGGCAGCGTGATCCGCGCTTGTTGGAACGGCATATGCACCGTTTCGTCAATGCGCATTGGCATCGCCGCCAGCGTCTGGATTATCTCAACCAGCACTACCGCTTTGCGCTGACGCATCTGCCCAGTGGTTTGTTCGACCTGGTGTATGCGCTCGGGCACGCCAGTCTGGGAAGCCTGACGGCCAAGGACGGCTCCTTGTTGACCCTGTGCATGCGGCCGCCGATCTTCAAAGGCTGCGAAGGGGAACTGTGCCTGCAGCTTTGCGATGGCAACGAAGACCCGCTGTACAGCATCGTGTTCACGGTCTCCGATCGAGACGCCTCGATCATGATCGGATGCCTGCAAGGGCCGCGCGGCAAAAACGCCAAAGAAGTGGTGCGCGAGCTGACGCGCATGATGCACGGCATGCGTCCGAAGCAGTTGATGCTGTCGTTGGTGTATGCATTTGCGCGCTACTACGGCATCACCAGGCTGCTGGCGATCAGCAATGACGCGCATCCGCTGCGCCACACCGGTCGCCCGCTGCATTCCGACTACGATGCGTTCTGGCAGGAACAGCACGGCACGCTGGCCGAGGACGGCTGGTACGCCCTGCCGCCGGCACAGAACCACAAGTCCGAAGCGGAGGTGGCCAGCCATCACCGTTCCGCCTTCCGTCGACGCGAGGCATTGCGCCGTCAGGCCGAACAATTGTTGATCAATGCACTGGAGCAGCCTGTCCTGAGGCTACCGGAACACCGGCCGCAAGCGCTTCGCGCTACGGCTGGCCGGCCGTCGCCAGAGTACCGGGCTGAAGCGTCTTGGGTAAGCTAGAGACCCCGGCCCTTATGGCTATGAGCACAGTGACGCTAACCGTGCACGTGGACGAGATTGAGCGGCTGTTTCGCGAGCATAACCGCGCGCTGGTCGCCTTCCTGCAGTGTCGGCTGAACTCGCTTTCCGACGCGCAGGAAGTCGCCCAGGAGGCCTACCTGCGCGTTTTGACGATGGACAACCGCGAAGCGGTGGATTCCCTGCGCAGCTACCTGTTCAAAGTGGCCGGGAACCTGGCCATCGACCGGCTGCGCAAGCGCAAGGTGCGCAGCGATTTTGCCGCGGCGCAAAACAATGACGAACCGGTCGGCGAAGCCACGCCGGTTCATCACGCCATGGCGGTGGAGCAGGTGGCCGGTTTGCGCAGTGCCTTGCGCAAATTGCCCGCCAAGGCCAGCCAGGCTTTCGTAATGCATGTGATTGAAGGGCGCGATTTTGGATCCGTCGCGCAGACCATGAACCTCAGTGAGCGCATGGTGCGCTACCACGTCGCCAACGCGCTGGCTCATTGCCGCGCTTGGATCGACGAAAAGGAGACGCCGTGATGGCTAAGAGCCTGTTTTCATATGCCAAGCACCCCGCGCCGGGAGCTGTTTGCGCGCAAGACCAGGAGGAGCGAGGGCGCGTATGTCGATACGTAACCGAGCGAGGACGCAGGATTGCGGGCAAACAGACCCGGCCCTTCGGGTTGCGTCTGAGTGGCCGCCATGCGAAAGCGCGTGGCTTGGCCATACAGCGAGTATGGCGCTGCGCCACACGCTTCCACCTGACGACCACTCAGACGCAACGCGGGGTACTTGGCATATGAAAACAGGCTCTAAAACCAACCCTGATGATATGTTGCACGTCGCCGCCGATTGGTGGGTGCGTTTGCGTGCGCAGGATGCGACGGACGATACCGTTGACCAGTGGCTGGCCTGGACGCTCGAAGATCCGCGCCACCTGGCCACCTTCGAACGCATCAATGCGTTCGCCGCAAAGCTGGGATCGCTCGACACGGTGTCACGCCAGAGCCTGATAAAGGCTTTCACCAAGCCTGCCGCGCCGGTCTGGCGCTGGATGCCGCTGGCTGCAGCGGCATCCGTGGCGGTGGTGGCGTTGTCGGGCGCCGTCTTCTTTGCCTGGACGCATCTGACACCCAGCATCAGCACACAGGTTTACAACAGCGCCATCGCCCAAAACCGCAATTTCACCTTGCCAGACGGTACGCAGGTGGCACTGGGCGGGGCGTCGACGATGACCACGCAGTTCAGCAAGGATCAGCGCAGCATCGAGCTGAAGAATGGCGAGGCCTTCTTCCAGGTGGTGCATGACCAGAGCCGTCCATTTACGGTCGCCGCTGGCGATATTTCGATACGTGATATCGGTACTGCCTTTGACGTCCGCCGCACGGGTGAGCGGGTGACCATCGCCGTGACACAGGGTCGCGTGGAGATCACGGACATGACCCGGAAGCCGGGTGAAAGCCGCGCCGGTACGCTGGAGGTCTCCGCCGGCCAGTTGGTGTCCTACGATCCGGGCAGCTCAGGCATGACCGTCGGCAGTATCTCTCCGGAGCAGGCGACGGCCTGGCGCAATGACCGGCTGGAATTCATCGACGAGCCGCTCAGCGTGGTGATTGCCAATCTGAACCGCTACAGCACCCGTCCGCTGTATATCGCGGACGGCGACCTCGACAAGCTCAGCTACACCGGCAGCATCCGTACCGATGCCATTGATAGCTGGCTGGGCGCGTTGCCGCAGGTATTTCCCCTGCGCGTCAGCCAGCAGGCCAGCCAGGTCATTCTTTCCGACTCGGCGCATCCGGTGCACAGGTAGAGGCCAGCCTATCCTCCTTCTGCGTGACCCGCGGCGGGAGGATGGGCGTAAAAAGCATAAAAAAAGCCGTAAGCGGAGCGTGAAAAGCTGTGCGTCGCATGTCAGACTCATCACTCTTGCGTGGAGTTGATGTATGACATGAGCCGGTTTGCCTGGCTGCCCGCTTACGGCTGCCTGACATTGGTATTTGCTGTTTGTGGTCCGGGTCTGGGATCAGCCCACGCGACAACAGAGCAACCGGTCGGCACGCGCTTCGCCATTCCTGCCCAGCCGCTTTCCACCGCGCTTATCGCGTTTGGCAAGCAGGCTAATGTGCAGGTGCTTACGGCCGGGCAAACGGTTGATGCACTGCGCTCGCATACGGTGACTGGCACGTTGGCGACCGAGGCCGCCTTGCGCCAGCTGCTGGAAGGCACGGGCATGACGTATACGTTCGTGGATGCGCGCACCGTGGTGGTCAAACCGGTTGCGGCAACGGCATCAGCCTCGAAGCCGGCATCAAACCCCAGCGCGATCACGGCGACGCTGCTGCCGCCGATCCAGGCCATCGGCCTCGTAGGCAAGGACGAGGGCTTCATGGCCGATGTCAGCAGCGGCCCCACGCGTACGGTGTCCGACCCGCTCGATGTGCCGCAGTCAGTGGGCATCGTCACCCAGGGACTTCTGCAATCACAGCAGGTGCAGACCATTGCTGAGGCGATCCAGAACATCGCCGGCGTGGAATACGTGGATGGATCGAGCGGTCTGCCGATTTTCAACGTGCGTGGCTTCACCACCGGCAATGGCATGACGGATGGCATGCCGAACAACATCCTGGGTATCGGTGATTTTCCGCCAATGATCGGCGTGGAGCGCATCGAGGTATTGAAGGGGCCGGAAGCGATCCTTGGCGATACCTCCGCCTATAACAATTTCGGCGGCTTGATCGATGTGGTGCTTAAGAAGCCACAGCCCGAGCCGATTCATCAGATCAGCTTCTCCATCGGAGAGCATGGCGAAAAGCAGCTCGGGCTGGATCTGGCCGGTGCTTTGAATAACAGCCAGTCGCTGAGCTATCGCCTGGTGGCCAATGGGGACATCTCCGATCACACCCAGCAGGGCATGCACGGGCATCGCAATCGCTACCTGGCACCATCGATAGGTTGGTCCACACCCAACACCACGTTCATCGCCGGCATGTCCTGGATGATGAACCACTCGCCGGTTCCGGATCACACCATTCTGCTCGATGGCACGGTGTCTTCCTCCTCGCCGTTCGGTCTGCTGCTGGATAACCCGAACGACCACACATCCATCGAAACGCGCCGGCTGTATTACATGCTGGAGCATCGCTTCAACCATATCTTTTCGTTCCGCAGCCGTGCGCAGTACGTACGCGAGTCGATCAATTCGCAGTACTGGCTGATGGACGGCAACGAACCTTCCGGCAATACGACGGCGACCGGAGTGGTCTACCGCACCTCCGATGCTTACTACGTGCTGCAGAATGACGTCACCGCATCCTTTGGTAACAGCTGGATGCAGCACGCGGTCGTGCTGGGTTTTGATTATTCGCGCATCTTGCTTGGCAGCGAATACTACGCCGGTAGCAACAGCGGCAATGGCATGTCGTACAACATCTTTAACGGCGGTCCGTTGGCGCCGGCGGCCACTGCGCTTTCTCCGAGCGATTACGCCCTTGGATATTCCTCGGGTGAGCCGTGGATTACGGAAACGGGCTTGTTCCTGCAAGACCAGATCTCTCTCGGTACGCACTGGAACTTGCTGATGGCCTGGCGCCGCACCGGCTATGAAATGCAGGCTTATGACGCCGACGGCAACCAAGTACTCAACCAGCACCGCGTGCAGTGGATACCCAACTACGGCATTGTGTACAAGCTCACGCCGGATGTTTCGATCTACGCCAATACGTCCAACGGCTTTCAGCCGGATACGGGGTTAGGCAAGAACAACCACCCACTGCCGCCGGCCTTGTCGCGGCAGATCGAACTGGGCACCAAGTTCGATCTGTTCGACAACCACGCGCGCCTGACCATCGCTGCCTACCGCATCATGCTCAACAGCAGTGCAGACTTGTTTAGTTTGCAGCCGCCGTATTACTACGTTCCGGGGCCGGGACAGTCGAACAAAGGCCTGGAAGTGGAGTTCAACGGACAAATCGCGCCGGGCTGGGACTTCAGTACCGCATTTACCAATGCACTGGTTCATAACAATGACGGCTCACTGCCGCAGGGTACGCCGCAGCGGACGTTCAACCTGTGGACCAGCTACATGTTCCAGAACGGCTGGATGCGCGGTTTTGGTGTCGCCGGCGGCGTGCTGGCGCGCAGCCGTAGTTATGGCCAGCTCTCGGATGGCGATGCGTACATCACCATTCCAGGCCAGGCCAGTGTGTCAGCGAACGTGTTTTATCGAGCCGCGCACTGGAGTGTGACGTTTGGCGTGAAGAATTTGCTCGGGCGCACGTTGTATGGTCCTCAATTTGACGAAACCTTCGTTCCCTTTCGTGATCACCGCACTTATCTGCTAAGTGGCAATTACGATTTCTGAGACGGCTCCCGCTCCATGCGATGAAGCGGGAGCCATGCGTGTCGTCAGAAGTGATACGTACCGGTGACGCTCACCACATCGCCCGAATCGGCGAAGTAACCATCCATCGAGCCGCCACCCAGTATTGGCTGATTGACGATGTTGACCGGCGTGTTGCTGACGAACAGATGCTGGTAGCCGAGGTCGAAGCTCAGATGCTGGGTGGGCTTGTAGCCGATACCGACGCCCAGCAGTTTGCGATTGCCATCCGGTACGCGTGGATCGCGGCTGAGGAGGACGGTAGGCGTTTCGTCATAACCGATGCCCGCACGCAGGATCCACTGATCATTGAGCTTGTAGTCGCCACCTAACGAGAACAAATAGCCGTCCTTGTATTGCTCGGGCAACGCCAGCAGCTGCTGGCCATTCGACGTCAGTATCAGGTTCTGGAAGGTCGACCACTGCGTCCACTTCACCGTGGCAGCAAGTGAGAAGCGCTCATTGAAGGCATGCAGCCAGTCCAGGCTGGCGAACGCAGGATTATCGAAGCGTACGCTCGCTGGTGCACCATTGGGGTTGATGGTGGGCAAGCTGGGATCCAACGTCGGTGCCAGTTCCAACACTTCCTTGCCTTCCGCACCGCCGTAAAGGGCGTAGTTGCCGCTCAGCGTGTTCTTCACGTATGAGTGATAGCTGAAGCCGAGACTGTCCTGATCAGTGGGCTTGAATTCGAAGCCGCCGAAATAGCCAAAGGAAATACTGCGCCTCACCGTGACATTGAGTTGCTCGTCATCCTGTTGCGGCGGTAGCGGCAGTCCAAACAAGGCTTGGGCGGCGCCATTCGGATCGATCACCGTATTGAGTTGTGCCCGGGTGTGCTGACCGAGAATGCCAATGCCGGCGGAGAAGCGGTCATTGAGTTTGAAGGCGGCCGACAAGCTCACGTTATACGACTCAAGATTTGTGCGCGTGCCGAAATAACGCCCTTCCCACGTGGGGTCGTATTCGCTTTGAAGGCCGTAAGGCACGGTCAGCGCGCCACCCAGGGCAAACCAATCATTGATGGGCGCGACCCAGGCAAGGTTCGGGAAGGGCACAAATTTGTTGAAGCCGTTCGGATTGTTGCCGGTGGTCGGATTGTTATCGACATCCAGGACCTGGCCGTTGAACTGTGCCGAAGGACGAATCATGGTCGCGGTCGCCTGTAGCACGGGTGCGCTGAAAAAGGCCATGGCCGCTGGATTGTTGTAAGCCGCGGTGGGATCGTCGGGAAACAGTGAACCACCCGCATTGGCTCGCGCCCAGCCGGCGGCATTATCGGTGGGCAATTGGAAGGCACTGGCCTGCGCGATCACAGGAAAGGCAAACGCGGACACCACAGCCAAAGCAAGGATCGAGCGGCTGCCGTAGCCGGTCTTATCGGGCTTGGAATGATGGTTCATGTTTTCTCCTTTGGCGGCGCTGGGCGGGACGACGCAAAGTTTCTGCAAACAGTGTAAGTGAAATGTCGACGTTTCCTTTCACTTATTCCAAGTCCGCCTTCGTTCTGGCGTGGCAACGTGGAAAAGCTGCTGCTGGCGTTGCTGCACGCCATCCGTTTACGCTGCAAACGCACATGAAATTTGATCGCGATGGGTCCGATGCGGGCAGGGGCGACACGTTTGCATGCGCAGCAAAGCGCGAAAGTCAGACGGGCATTCCATTCTCAAAGATGAGTTTGGAACCATCGCATCAAATCGCGACGGTGAACGCGAATGAATGTTGCAGGAGCATCTTGAGCGCCGCCTCAAAGGACTTTTCGAGTCCGAAAAGGCTGCAGGATTTTCACGCTTGTGACTATTAGCTCGATGCAAATCCGCGCTTGCGCGTTGCGCTTACTATTTTGATCGAGATATCTGCAGTGAAAAGTGGCAGTCGAGTGCGCGGGATTTTTATGTGGTGCAAGCGCGAACAAAGATGCGCTCGAGCGGAATATTTTGCCCCTACAAAAAAACGTGACCGAGTTCATGTAAGTGTCATCTTACGATCACGAAGTCTGCATGTTAGAAAGATCGCCAAGGGGAAAAGAGCGGCGCGAAGCACATAAAAGTCGCACTTGTTTCATGCATGCAAAAAATAATTTGGGGATTTCTTTACCGAAGATGTCAGTTGTGGATGTGCGTTTGGTGCATCGTGGCTTTGTCGTGACGTTGCCGTTACGGAACACATCACCGGTTCACGAGCACCTTTTCTTACAAAAAAACTCCTTGGGGAGAACTACACGTGAGATTTGTAGCCGTACGTCATGGTGGCCATCGCGCCGCCAAGCTTGCCCTTACCCTTTTGGCAGCCAGTCTGGCCTTAGCCCATGCGTCTAATAGCCATGCAGCTGCCACGATTGGCCTGTTGTCCAAGCCACAGATTACGCAGGCGCCGAACAACAATGACCGCGTCACCCTGCCTGGCAATGTGTCGCTTTATGCGACCGCTGCGAACGACAAGGGGCGTGTCGACGATTCCACCGCGATGAACCACATGCTATTGCAGCTCAAGCGTCCCGCTGATCGCGAACAGGCGCTGCAGACGCTGATGCAGCAGCAGCTCACCAAAGGTTCGCCGAACTATCACAACTGGTTGACCAATGCGGGACTTGGCGAGCAATACGGTCCGTCCCAGCTGGATATTGATGCGATCACCAATTGGTTGAAGTCGCAAGGCTTCACGGTGAACAAGGTGTACCAGAACGGCATGACGATCGACTTCTCCGGCACCGCCGGACAAGTGCGTCAGGCATTCGCAACCGAGATCCATCATCTGAACATCAACGGCGAAAGCCACATTGGCAACATGAGCGAGCCACAGATCCCGGCCGCACTCGCCAGTGTGGTGGAAGGCGTGGTGTCGCTGAATGATTTCCGTCCGCATGTGAACTACAAACAGCACGTGGACTACACCTTCACCGAAAGCAGCTCCACGTACTACGCCGTGACACCAGCCGACCTGGCGACGATCTACAACCTCAATCCGCTGTTCAGCGCGGGCGTCAATGGCAGCGGCGAAACGATTGCGCTGATCGAAGATACCAACGTTTATTCGACCAGCGACATCACCACATTCCGCTCCACCTTCGGGCTGCCCACGGCCAATTTCAGCCAGGTGCATCCGGAAAGCTGCACGAATCCGGGTGATGTGGTCGGCAATGATGGCGAAGCGGAACTCGACGTGGAATACGCCGGCGCAGCCGCACCGGGTGCCACGCTGGAGCTGGTATCGTGCGCCGATAGCTCCACCACCTTCGGTGGCCTGATTGCGATGGAGAATCTGCTCGAAGCGGGCAGTGCGCCAACAGTGTGGAGCGTGAGCTACGGCGAATGCGAAGCGGCAAATGGTGCCACTCAGAACGCAGCTTACAGCTCGACGTACGAGAGTGCGGCCGCCGAAGGTATCTCCGTGTTCGTCTCCGCGGGTGACGAAGGCGCAGCCAGCTGCGATGCGGATGAGAGCAACGCGACACACGGTATCGGCGTCAGTGGCTTTGCTTCCACGCCGTACAATGTGGCAGTGGGTGGCACCGATTTCGGCGATACCTATGCAGGTACTAACAGCACGTACTGGAGTTCGAGCAATGGCTCGACCTATGAGTCGGCTCTGTCGTACATCCCGGAGATTCCGTGGAACGACTCCTGCGCCAGTTCGTTGATCTCCTCGAAAGAAGGCTACAGCACGCCATACGGCAAGACCGGCTTCTGCAACAGCAGCACCGGTAAAGAGGACTTTCTGACCACAGCGTCGGGCAGCGGCGGTCCCAGCGGTTGCGCCACCGGCTCGCCGAGTACCAGCGGCGTCGTCAGCGGCAGCTGTGCGGGTTGGAGCAAGCCTTCGTGGCAGTCGGGCCTGGTTGGCAACCCCAGTGATGGCGTGCGTGATATCCCGGACGTCTCGCTGTTCGCAGCCAATGGCGTGTGGGGTCATTACTACGTTTACTGCTACAGCAACACGGCTGGCGAGGGCGCAGCTTGTACGGGTGCTCCGAGTGGCTGGGCCGGTGCGGGCGGTACCTCGTTTGCCTCGCCGATCATGGCGGGTATCCAGGCACTGGTCGATCAGCACAACGGGTTTACCACCGGTGCCGGCGATCCGGATTCGGTGTACTACTCGCTGGCCAAGACCGAATACGGTTCATCCGGTAGCAGCACCTGCAATTCCAGCAACGGCAATACCGTGGGTAGCTCGTGCATCTTCTACGACGTCACCCAGGGCGATATGGACGTGAATTGCACGGGTTCGCACAGCTGCTATAAGCCCTCGGGCACGTACGGTGTGCTGTCGACTTCCACATCTGCGTATGACAAGGCCTATGGCACAGGCACGGGTTGGGATTTCGCTACCGGTATCGGTTCGGTGAATGCCTATAACTTGGTGTACGCGTCGGCTTGGTAAAAGATCGGTCGATGTGATCTTGGACGCCCCCTGGTTTTTCAGGGGGCGTTTTTTGCAGTTCGCTCTGGCGATACGGGACAATCGGTCCGATCGTTGCCAAAAGAGCGGTTCCCATATGAATCAAGAGCAGTGGAATTTTCTCGATCGTTATTTCGGCGATCAGATCGTGCACAGCGATGCAGCGCTCAAGGCTGCGCTGGAGGCCAGCATCAAGGCCGGACTTCCTTCGATCAACGTTGCGGAGAACCAGGGCAAGTTTCTGCATCTGCTGGCGAAGATTCGCGGTGCGCGCCGCATTTTGGAAATTGGCACGCTTGGCGGATACAGCTCGATCTGGCTGGCGCGTGCTTTGCCCGCAGGCGGCGCGCTCGTTACGCTGGAAGCCGATGCCGATTACGCTGCCGTGGCCCGCGCCAATATCGAGTGGGCAGGGCTGTCTGACGCGGTCTCCGTCATACTTGGCATGGCAGCAGACTCGCTTCAGCAGATGATTGCAGACGGTGTCGAGCCCTTCGATCTGGTGTTCATCGATGCGGACAAGCCAAGCTATCCGGATTATTTACGTCTGTGCTTGAAGCTATCCCGCACAGGTACGGTCATCGTCGCCGACAATGTCATCCGGCACGGCAAACTGGCTGACCCCGCGAACACCGATCCGGATGTGCAGGGCATGCGTCAATTCTTCGATCTGCTGGCCAAGCATGCGGAGGTTGAGTCCACCGCGATCCAGACAGTAGGCGCCAAGGGTTGGGATGGCTTCTCGATCTCGCTCGTGTCCCGCTGAGGCGTAGTGCGCTTACTTCAACGCCGCCGCACCTATTGCGCGGCGGCGTCCGGCTGTTGCAGCCAGTGTGACGACCGATCAGGCGCGGCCGTAGACGTCGTCGAAGCGGACGATATCGTCTTCGCCCAGATAGCTGCCTGACTGCACTTCGATCAGCTCCAGCGGCACCTTGCCCGGATTGCGCAGACGATGGACGCTGCCCAGCGGGATGTAGGTGCTCTGGTTTTCCGCCATCAGGAACACCTTGTCATCGCAGGTGACCTCGGCGGTGCCCGACACCACGATCCAGTGCTCAGCGCGGTGGTGATGCTTCTGCAGGCTCAGGCTGGCACCAGGCTTCACCACGATGCGCTTCACCTGGAAACGGCCGCCCGCTTCGAGCGAGTCATAACTGCCCCACGGACGATGCACCACGCGGTGGAAGGAGTGTTCAGTGCGACCGGAAGCCTTCAACTGATCCACAACCTTCTTCACATCTTGCGCGGCATCACGGTGCGCAACCAGAGTGGCATCCGGCGTGCTGACCACGATCAGGTCGTCCACGCCTACAGTGGCGATCATGTGGCGATCGTGCGAGCGCAACAGCGAGTTGCGGGTATTCACCGTCAAGGTGTCACCCTCGCGCTGGTTGCCCTGTTCGTCGTGCTGGCCGGACAGCCACAGTGCCGACCAGGAGCCGATATCGCTCCAGGCACAGCTGACCGGGATCACCGCGGCGCGGGAGGTTTTCTCCATCACGGCATAGTCGATCGAATTATCCGGCACCTTGGCAAATGCCTCGGCATCTACGCGCACGAAGTCCAGATCGCCGTGCCCGGTGGCGTACGCTGCGCGCACGGTGGCAAGCATGTCGGGAGCGTGCTGGCCCAGCTCTTCCAGGTAGCGGGAGGCCTTGAACAGGAACATGCCTGAGTTCCAGTCGTAGCCGCCGTCTTTGACGTAGCTTTCGGCCGTGGTGAGGTTCGGCTTTTCCACGAAACGTTCCACACGGAATGCGCTGCCGTCGATCGACTCTGCCCGGCGAATGTAGCCAAATCCCGTTTCCGGACGATCCGGGCGGATGCCGAACGTCACCAACCAGCCATCACGAGCCGCAGACAATGCTTGTTGCACTGCAGCGGCAAAGTTTTCCGTGTCGCCAATCAGGTGATCAGCGGGCAGCACCAGTAGAAGGGCCTGCGGGTCGCGCTCGACCGCTTTCAGCGCGCCCAGGGCTATGGCTGGGGCAGTGTTGCGGGCGATGGGTTCCAACACGATGGTGGCGCCTTGTACGCCAGCTTCCAGCAGTTGGTCAGCCGCCAAGAATCGATGGTCTTCGCTGGCGACGATGATCGGCGCCGTGGCTTCTGGCAGCTTCTGCGTGCGGGTGACTGCTTGCTGGAAAAGCGTGCCGTCGCCGCTGAGTGCGAGAAACTGCTTAGGAAGGTTTCTGCGCGAGACCGGCCACAGGCGGGTGCCGCTACCACCACTGAGGATGAGAGGAATCAACATGTTTTATAGGACCAGTGCTTTGATAATGTGACGCAAACCTTGCCGCCAATCCGGCATAGGATAGCTAAATTGCTGCTGGAAGCCTGTGTTGTCCAGTACAGACCAGGCCGGTCGACGAGCGGGGGTAGGGAATTCTGCGGTCGTGATAGGGGTCAGCTTCGGCACGCGGGTAAGTAATCCCAACGTCTTGGCTTCCTGCATGATGACCTCGGCAAACCCATGCCAGGTAGTGCTGCCGCTGGCGACCAGATGATGCACGCCATTTAATTGATCGCGTCGCATGGGGTCGGCTTCCAGCCAGGTATCGAGGGCAGCAAGGGTAGCCTGCACGATCAGCGTCGTATCGGTGGGGCTGCCGTGTTGGTCAGCTACGATTCGGATTTCTTCGCGCTCTCCCGCCAGGCGAAGCATCGTACGAAGGAAATTTTGCCCGTGCGACGAGTAGACCCAGGCGGTCCGCAGCAATAAATGATGGGCGCCGCTCTCTCGCAAGGAGATTTCCCCAGCGAGCTTGCTGCGCCCATAAGCACCAAGCGGAGCGGCTGGGGCGCTGATGGGATAGGGCGCTGTGGCGTTCCCGCTGAAGACGTAGTCGGTGGAGTAATGAATCACCAGGGCGTCGTTGTTGGCAGTCCATTTGGCGAGCACGCCAACGGCATCGCCATTGATTCGCGTGGCCTGCGCTTCTTCGCTCTCAGCGCGATCCACCGCCGTATAGGCGGCAGTATTGACGATCAATCGTGGTTGCAGCCGGTCCAGCAGGCTGGGCAACGTGTCAGGCTGCGATAGATCAGCGACCTCGGCTGGGTTGCCGTCGAAGCGTCGACCGTCGCGTGTGGCAGCAAAAAGCTTTCCGCGTGTTGCCAGGCCACCGTGTTCGATAAAGCTACGGCCAAGCTGTCCGTTGGCGCCAAGTAGCAGGATGTTCATGTTTCGAACAGCGGCAAACGATCGGGCGATACGTCGGCCAGTAGTGGCGACTTGACGTCCTTGGCGGAAACTAGCGGTTCGCTGATCGGCCAATCGACGCCGATAGCTGCATCGTTCCAGCAAATGCCTGCATCCGCCGCCGCGTCATACAGTGTCGTGCACTGGTAAGTGAACGTCGCAAAATCAGATAGCACGCAAAAACCATGGGCGAAGCCGGGCGGAATCCACATGTGCCGATGGTTGTCGGCAGTTAGCATCACGCTCGTCCATTGCCCAAAAGTGGGCGAGCCGCGGCGGATGTCCACGGCGACGTCGTAAACCTCACCCTCCAGCACGCTGACCAGCTTGCCCTGCGGATTCGGCCACTGATAGTGAAGACCGCGCAGCACGCCCTTCGAAGAGCGCGAGACATTGGTCTGCACGAAGTTCGCGTGAATGCCGAGCTTGGCGTATTTCGCCTCGTTGTAACTCTCGTAAAAGAAACCGCGTGGATCCTCGAATACCTGCGGCTCGACCACCAGCACGCCTGGTAGGGAAGTCTGTATAGCTTTCATCGAGCGGGCACCTGCTTTACCAATTGAACGAGATATTGGCCGTAGCCGGTCTTGATCAGCGGCTCCGCCAGGCGCATGACCTGTTCGGCATCGATCCAACCGCTGAGATAGGCGATTTCCTCAGGGCAGCAAACCTTCAGCCCTTGCCGGTTTTCAATGGTCTGGATGTAGTTGCCCGCTTCCATCAGAGATTCGTGCGTGCCGGTATCGAGCCAGGCGTAGCCGCGGCCGAGTTGCTCCAGATGCAGCGAGCCGTCGTCAAGATAGCGGCGGTTAAGGTCGGTGATCTCAAGCTCGCCGCGCGGGGATGGCTTGAGCTCCGCCGCGTAGTCGCACACGCGTGCATCGTAGAAATACAGGCCGGTGACGGCATACTGCGATTTCGGTTTGGCGGGTTTCTCCTCCAGCCCGATGACGCAGCCATCGGCATCGAACTCGGCCACCCCATAGCGTTCCGGATCCTTCACCCAATAACCGAATACGGTGGCACCATGCTCGCGCGCAGCGGCGCGCTTCAGCCGTTCGGTGAGGCCGACGCCATAGAAGATGTTGTCGCCCAGCACCAGGCAACTTGGATCCTTGCCAACGAAGTCGCGGCCGATCAGGAAAGCTTGGGCCAGACCGTCGGGGGAGGGCTGCACGGCATACTGGATGTCGATGCCCCATTGCGAGCCGTCGCCCAGCAGGCGCTGGAATAGCAGTTGCTCATGTGGGGTGTTGATCATCAGGACTTGCCGGATGCCGGCCAGCATCAGGGTGGCCAAGGGGTAATACACCATCGGCTTGTCGTAGACCGGCAACAGCTGCTTGCTGACGGCTTGTGTGATCGGATACAGCCGCGTGCCGGACCCGCCGGCGAGGATGATGCCTTTGTGCATGCTCATGCGCCGAGCCGCTCCATCCGATAGCTGCCGTCGAGCACCCTTTGCACCCACGGCTGGTGGGCAAGGTACCACTCCACGGTCTGCGCGATACCGCTTTCAAAGGTCTGCGAAGGACGCCAGCCTAACTCTCGCTGCAGCTTGCTTGAGTCGATCGCGTAACGGCGGTCATGGCCCGGGCGATCTTTCACATAGGTGATCAACGACTCGCGCTGGCGGCCATCTGTAAGCGGGCGATGCGTGTCGAGCAGGGCACAGATGGTTTTCACCACGGTAATGTTTTCGCGTTCCGCGTTGCCGCCCACATTGTAGGTTTCGCCGATCCTGCCGGCTTCCAGTACGCGGCGGATCGCGCTGCAATGGTCGCCGACGAACAGCCAGTCGCGGATATTTTTGCCGTCGCCGTAGACGGGCAGCGGCTCGCCGGCCAGCGCCTTCTGGATCACCAGAGGGATCAGCTTTTCAGGGAACTGGTACGGCCCGTAGTTGTTCGAGCAGTTGGTAGTGAGTGTGGGCAATCCGTAAGTGTGGTGGAACGCGCGCACCAGATGATCCGAGGCGGCCTTGGAGGCGGAGTAGGGTGAGTTGGGCGCATAGGGCGTGGTTTCGGTGAACTTGCCATCGGCGCCCAGCGAACCATAGACCTCGTCGGTGGACACGTGCAGGAAACGGAACGTGTCACGGGCTGCGTCTGCCAGGCCGCGCCAATAGTCGCGGGCGCATTCCAGCAGGCCCAGCGTGCCCACCACATTGGTCTCGATGAAGGCAGCCGGGCCGTCGATCGAGCGGTCCACATGCGATTCGGCGGCAAAGTTGACGATCGCCGCTGGACGATGTTTGACCAGCAGACTGGTTACCAGTGACCGGTCGCCAATGTCGCCTTGCACGAAGACATGCCCATCGTGGTTTTGCAGCGGCGCCAAGGTGTCCAGGTTGCCAGCGTAGGTCAGCTTGTCGAGGTTGATGACGCGCAGACCGTGGTTTACTGCATGCAGCACGAAGTTCGCGCCGATGAAGCCGGCTCCGCCGGTAACAAGCAGCGTTCTCATGGACATGCGCGAATCCTTACATGGCGAACGATTATTGTGGCATGGCCCGGAGGCCGGACAAAGCGCATGCCGCAAGTAGGGAGACCGTCGCACCGAGCTGCATTCATTAAGGCAAGGTCAGGTTTCGCAGGTAGAATGCTGGATCGATCCACGCGGTATGGGGGGGACGTACGGTCCCGGGCCGCCTTATGTGATGACTGACATGACCAAAAAAGCCGCTTTACGCCACGGACTCGGAACGCGTGCCATTCATGCCGGGCAACAGCCCGACCCCAGTACCGGCGCGATCATGACGCCGATCTATGCCACCTCGACCTACGTGCAGGAAAGCCCTGGCAAGCACAAGGGGTACGAATATTCGCGTACGCAAAATCCTACGCGCATGGCCTATGAGCGCTGCGTGGCCGATCTGGAGGGCGGGGTTGCCGGTTTTGCATTCGGCTCCGGGCTGGCGGCAGCGGCAACGGTGCTCGATCTGCTGGACTCCGGTAGCCACGTTATCGCCATGGACGACCTCTATGGCGGCAGTTACCGGCTGTTCGAGCGTGTCCGTCGGCGCTCGGCTGGGCTCGATTTCAGCTTTATCGATCTGAATGATGCCCAGGCGCTGAAGGCCGCGCTCAAGCCCAATACGCGGATGATCTGGGCTGAGACGCCGACCAATCCGATGCTCAAGCTGGTCGATCTGGCCAAAGTCGCCGCATTCGCCAAGAAGCATGGGCTGATCCTGGTGGTTGACAATACCTTCTGTTCACCGATGATCCAGCGTCCGTTGGAGCTCGGTGCAGATCTCGTCCTGCACTCGGCGACCAAATACCTCAACGGCCATTCCGACATGGTCGGCGGCATCGTCGTGGCCGGCAGCAAGGATCTGGCCGAGCAGATGGGTTTCCTGCAGAACTCGGTCGGTGCCATCGCTGGTCCGTTTGACGCCTTCCTCGCCATGCGAGGCCTGAAGACCCTGCATCTGCGCATGAAGGCGCACTGTTCCAGTGCGCTGGAACTGGCGCAATGGCTGGAGAAGCACCCGGCAGTGGAACGGACGATTTATCCGGGTCTGAAGAGCCACCCGCAACACGCGCTGGCCAAGCGACAGATGCACGGCTTCGGCGGCATCATCACGATCGAGGTGAAAGGCGGTCTTAAGAAGGCCAGACGTATGCTTGAACGTTGCGAATTGTTCGCGTTGGCTGAATCGTTGGGCGGGGTCGAAAGCCTGATCGAACATCCCGCGATCATGACTCATGCCTCAGTGCCTGCGGCGAACCGCAAGCGACTTGGTATCAGTGATGGGTTAATCCGCTTGTCGGTTGGCGTTGAGGATGTAAAGGATTTGAAGGACGAACTTGCAAGTGCGCTGAAAATCTAATTTACAGCGCTTTCTGGATTTCGCGCTTGCTGTCAATCCGCTGCCTTGGCAGGTCATTTGTCCAAAACCTGGTTTTCACTTCTGCAGGTGAAACGGGTGCAAACCTGATTGAGCATTATCAACGATGAATCAAATGTTGCTCGCACTATGGCGTTATCGCCATTTCATGATTTCAGCGATTAAGGCGGATCTCAGGACCCGCTTTAACCGCAGTAAGCTCGGTGCTTCTTGGATGATATTGCAGCCTCTGGCGCAGGTTGCCATTTACGCCGTCGTGCTTTCATCCCTCCTTGCGGCAAAGCTTCCAGCGGGGAAGGGAGCGCATCTTTCTTATGCGGTTTATCTGATTGCTGGAATGGTGCCCTGGTCCCTGTTTGCGGAAGTGACGTCACGTAGCCTGACCATGTTCGTGGATAACGCAGGTCTGATGAAGAAAATTGCGTTTCCGCGGATATGCATACCCGTCATTACCTTGGGCGGGGCGCTGGTGAATCATTCGCTGCTCCTGTTGGCAACCCTGGCGATCATTTTGATCACGAATCACCCTATAACGTGGCTCGTTCTCTGGGTGCCGTTGCTGACCATGGTTTTGCTGGTTTTCGCGGCGGCGCTTGGTCTGGTGCTTGGTGTCATCAATGTCTTTGTTCGCGATGTCGGACAAGTCATGAACGTTGTCTTGCAGTTGTGGTTCTGGATGACGCCGATCGTTTACGTTGCCGATGTTCTTCCGAAACAGTTTCAGTCGATCGTTGCGTTTAACCCTGTCACTCCGGTGATACAGGGGTATCAAAATGTCTTGCTGTTCCAGCAAATGCCGCCTTATGTCCGCTTGAGCCTGCTTTTGGTGGGAAGCACCGTTTTTTTAGGATTGGCCCTGTATATGTTCCGCAAGGCGTCGCCTGAACTGGTGGATGTGCTATGACGCGCGAGGTATTGAGGGTAGAAAAGGTGGGGAAGGCCTATCGGGACTATTCTTCGGAATGGTCGCGTTTTGCGAACTGGTTCGGCTTCAAAGGCCATAGCAGGCACGAAAAATGGGTGCTTCGCGATATCTCTTTCTCCGTAAAGGAGGGGGAGGCCATAGGTATCGTCGGTGAGAACGGTGCCGGCAAAAGCACGTTGCTGAAAATCATCACCGGTACTTCACGCGCGAGCGAGGGGACTGTCGCGTACTTTGGGCGAATCGCCGCCATCCTTGAGCTGGGCATGGGCTTCAACCCCGATCTGACTGGCCGCCAGAATGTCTATCATTCTTCCGGACTCATGGGTTTTAGCCGCCAGGATGTCGATGGTGTCATTGCTGCCATTGAGGATTTTGCGGAGATAGGCTCCTATTTCGACGAGCCCGTACGCACCTATTCCAGCGGCATGTCCATGCGCGTTGCATTCAGCGTTGCGACCGCATTTCGCCCGGAAGTGCTCATCGTCGATGAGGCGCTCTCAGTGGGCGATACCTACTTTCAACACAAGAGCTTTGCGCGTATCCGCGAATTCCAGAAGGCGGGTACCACGCTGCTTATCGTTTCCCACGACAAGGCGGCCGTTCAGGCGCTTTGTACCCGCGCCATTTTGCTTGAACATGGCCGCGTTATCCGGGATGGTGAACCCGAAGCGATCATGGATTACTACAACGCCCTGATCGCGGATAAAGAAAACAACAAAATTCGCACGGAAGTTAAGGCGGATGGCCGAACCCAGACGATATCGGGCACCGGCGAAGTCCAGGTGTCGAGCATCGCGCTTTATAACGCGGCCGGAGCGCCTGTCGAGTTTGTGGCGGTGGGGCAAGCCTTGCATCTGCGCGTGAAGGTTTCGGCAAAGGTAGCCGTGCCGCAACTCGTGCTTGGCTACATGATCAAGGACCGAACGGGGCAACAGGTGTATGGGACCAATACGTTCCATACGAAACAGGTGGTGTCCGATATCAAAAGCGGCGAATCCATTGAGTTCCTGGTCGACTTCCCCGCCAACCTGGGGCCGGGCCATTACTCCATTTCCACCGCACTGGTAAGCACGGATACCCATCTGGTCAATAACTACGAATGGCGTGATCTTGCGCTCACGTTCTCTGTGACCAATTTGGATAAGCCCGATTTCGTCGGGCTCGCGTGGATTCCGCCAAGCATCAAGGTGTTGCGCGCATGACCATGATCTCGTATGCCCAAAATTACGAGGACGTGATGCTGGTTCGTGCTCTTGCAGACATCAGCGAGGGCTTTTATGTAGACGTGGGCGCACAGCATCCCATCAATGGGTCGGTGACCAAGGCCTTTCAGTTGCGTGGGTGGCGCGGCGTCAATATCGAGCCGGTAGATCGCTGGTTTCGCTTGATTTGCGATGACCGTCCTCACGACATCAATCTCAACACGCCCATCTCCGATGTGCCTGGTTATATCGAACTTTTCGACGTCGAGGACACGGGTCTGTCGACAGTGAGCCAGGATTACGCTGAGCGTTACTCAAAAGACGGCTGGAATGTCGTCAAGAAACGACTGAAGGCGCATACATTGAACGCTGTCTTTCGGGCCTATGCGCCGAAGGACGTGCATTTCCTCAAAGTGGATGTCGAGGGTTCGGAAGCCGCTGTGCTTCGAAGCCTGGACTTGAGCCGCTTTCGCCCCTGGATCATTCTCGTCGAAGCCACCAAGCCCAATTCGCAGGAGCCGACATTTGGCGAATGGGAGCACTTGCTGCTCGACGCCAGTTACCTATTTGCCTACGACGACGGTCTGAATCGGTTTTATGTGGCTTGCGAGCACGAAGGTCGCATCAAGTATTTTTCGCGGCCACCAAACTTTTTTGACGATTTCATGCTCTATTCCGAATCGTGGGCGCGGGAGCAAATGGATCGCCTCTCTCAAGAGGTCGAGGTTGAACGTGCGAACGGGCAGCGAGTTCGCGAGGGTCACGGCGCTGCCATTGCCAGGGCCGAACACTTGGCGAACATGCAGGCCGAAATTCTGAATGGGCTGGATGACAGACTTGCCGTTTTCGGCGGGTATCTGGATCGTATGGCCAATCGGCTGGATAGCGCAGAGGCTGCGATCGAGCGTGTGCATGAACGGCTCAACTTTGCAGAAAATGTGCAGGTGGCCTTGGTTGAGGCCCAGAAACGCGAGCGTGCTGTCGACACCAAGTTGCAGCAGATTCTGCATAGCCGTTCTTGGCGCATAACGAAAGGACCACGTTTCATCGCGCGTGTCCTGCGTTCGGCGGTGCGGCGGGATTCATCCGGGGACTCCGAATTGAACAAATCTACTGCGATTCGCCTTTTGGTCGCAGCCACAAACCGCCCTGTGTTGCGGCGGATTGGCTCTATTCTTTTGATTGCTACGCCAGGGCTCAAGGCTCGCTTGGTTCGCACTGTCGTGAGCAATGCTCGACCCGCGGCACCGTCTGCTCCATCCGATATGGCGCCAGGCGGTGCAATGGACTTGCCCGGACGGGCGCAAACCGTTCGATCGATGCTTGATAGCGCTATGAAGTCCTCGTGACATGGATCAGGAAAACAGTCTCCCTATGCATTTGCTCATTGATTTGCAGGCGTGCCAAAGCCTCGTGCATGGAAAGCGGGGTATCGGCATTTATGCCAAATCGCTCGTAAGCGCTTTGATCCGGCAAGCAGGGGGGCGGCGGATATCGTTCCTTATTAACGGCGACATGCAGGAATCCGCCATCGAGCTGCGCCGTGAATTGCTGGCGAATGTGGATCCTCAAGACATCCACGTCTGGAACGCGCCGTTGCCTCGTAACACAAGGGATGAGGGTAATGCGTGGCGTATTGAGGCAAGCCAGGTGGTACGCGATGCTGTGATCGCATCGATCGCACCTGACTGTTTTCTTCTCGTCAGTTCTTTTGAAGGCTGGGTCGACGACTGCATCTGCTCGCTACCGTCAGCCGATTCTGGCGTTGCTACGGCAGCGGTCGTTTATGACCTCATTCCGTACACATACCCGGATATTTATCTGCGTGAACCTCGGCTACGCAACTGGTATCTGAGCGTCCTTAGGAGCCTCTCCAAAGCGGATGTCCTGCTTGCCATTTCCGATAGTTCCCGCCGTGAGGTCGTTGATGCATTGGAATATGCGCCGGATCGCGCGCTAAATATCTCCGCAGCTGTGGATGAGCGCTACGCGCCCATGGTTATGCCAGAGCACGCAGGGCGTGAGCTTCGCACAAAGTTAAAGCTCAACAAACCGTTTGTGATGTACACCGGTGGAATAGACCATCGGAAGAACATCGATCTGTTGATTGAGGCGTTCGCGATGACGGGCGGCTTTGCAACGTCCCATCAGCTTGCAATCGTCTGCTCAGTGCAGTCAGAAGAGTCCGAGCGCCTGTATGCGCTTGCACGACGCGTTGGCTTGGCTAGCGATGCACTGGTCTTAACGGGCTTTGTGCCTGATGAAGATCTGCTCGCGTTGTACCGGCTGTGTGAGCTATTCGTGTTTCCATCGTGGCACGAGGGGTTTGGATTGCCGGTTTTGGAGGCCATGTCTGTGGGGGCGCCTGTAATCGCGTCCAAGACATCCAGCTTGCCAGAGGTGATTGGTCCAGACGGGGAAGGGTTCGATCCGCGAGACAAGCACTCTATTGCCGATACCATCATCCGCGTTCTATCGGACGATGAGCTGCGAGGGCGACTTGCTTCGAATGGCCTTGCACGTAGCAAGGAATTCTCTTGGGAGCGAACCGCTACCCAAGCGTGGAAGGGTATAGAGATGGCCGTTGGGGCGCGGCGTGCCGCAGCCTCTCCGGTGGATCAGGCCGTTACTCGACGCGGCAAACCCAAGTTGGCGTACTTGTCACCGTTGCCGCCGCAGCAGTCCGGGATCGCAGATTTCAGTGCGGAACTGTTGCCAGAATTGATGGCGCATTACGACATCGAATTGATCGTTGATAATGCCGATAGAGCCACCCATCTCGACGGCTTGGTTCTGCCCGTGCGAGATGTGCATTGGTTTCTCGCCAATGCTAAGCACTTTGATCGAGTGCTTTATCATTTCGGGAACTCCGAATTCCACGCGCACATGTTTGATGTGTTGGCGAAAGTCGGTGGAACCGTGGCGTTGCACGATTTTTACCTCGGCAATCTTCATCATTGGATGCAGGACACGGGTCGATCCCCGGGTGTATGGCAGCGGGCCCTTTATGAAGGGTATGGCTATCACGCCCTGAAGATGCTCGGCGAGACCGTGGATCGAAATGTCACTGCTTTCAAGTTTCCTTGTAACTGGAGCGTGGTTGCCGGCGCCGATGGTGTGATAGTCCATTCTGCGCACAGTCGTGAGCTTGCCAACGAGTGGTACGGCAACGATCAAACGAAACGTTTTGCGCAAATTCCTCACCTTCGCAAGGTGCAGAACGAGGTTGATCGCGCCGGGGCCCGACGCGCACTTGGGCTGGACGATAGACAGTTGGTGGTGGCTACGTTTGGAATGCTTAGCGCCAACAAGTGCAATGAGTCGTTGCTTGAAGCGTGGTTGAGTTCCTTTAGTGATCGCGCCGACTGCAAGCTCGTTTTTGTCGGTCGGGCTGCCGACTCGGCCTGGGAGAAAATGCTGCATGAGCGCGTCAAAGCGGCCGGTGTCCGCAATGTCGTCATAACGGGCTTTGCAGATAAAGAGACCTACCGCCGTTGGCTCGCATCCGCAGATATCGCTGTCCAGCTGAGGCGCCAGTCACGTGGCGAAGCGTCCGGGGCTGTGCTTGATTGTCTGGCATGGGGTCTTCCGACGATCGTCAACGCTCACGGTTCATTGGCCGAATTGCCGAGCAATGCAGCGATAACGCTGGAGGATGAATTCAGAGTCGAAGACCTTGCCGCCAGCATCGGCAAGCTCATTGATTCCAAGGCGGCGCGTTCGGCACTCGCTCAGGCGGGCCGAGACTATCTGGAGCGGTTGCATGATCCTGCACACGTTGCCAAGCAATATTCATTGGCTATTGATGCGTTCCATGAGCACAGCTCACGCCGCATTCTTCAGCGCGCTGTAGATCGGCTATCGGCGATCCATTCGACAGTCGATCCGACGAATGTTGATCGCAATGCCGTAGCGCTGGGTCTCTCATCGCTGCTCGGACCGGCCGCGCCTTGTCGCCAGCTGTTGCTGGATGTTTCGGAACTCGTCCGAAAGGATGCAGGCAGCGGAATCCAACGCGTTGTACGCAGCATTCTTAGCGAGCTGCTGATGCAAGGCCAAAACAGCTGGCGCATTGAGCCTGTTTATGCCAATGCAGATGGCGTCTATCGCTACGCTCGCCGATTCACGTGTACTTTCCTTGGCTGTCCCGAGACGACGTTAGGGGACGATCCTATCGATGTCAGTCATGGCGACGTATTTGTTGCCCTCGATCTGGCACCTGTCGACGTTCTCGCAGCCTCGGAATTGTTCAGTTCGTTGAAGACAAAAGGTGTCGAGATCGTTTTTGTCCTGTACGACATGCTGCCCTTGGCGCATCCCGAGTGGTTTCCGCCAAATGCGACGGAAATTTTTGGACCTTGGTATCGGACCGTAGCAGCTGCGGCAGATCGGATCGTAGCTATTTCACGATCCGTGGCAGACGAGTTTGCCAACTGGCTACCCTCGACTGCGCGTCAACGTCCACTGGAACTGTCTTGGTTCCACTTAGGTGGTGATGTTCACGCCAGCATGCCATCTCGCGGCATGTCCGTTGAAGAAGAAGAGCAATTAAGGCGGTTGCGGCAGAAAGAGAATGTCGTCCTTATGGTTGGCACGATCGAACCCCGTAAGGGACATGGTCAGGCGCTGGAAGCATTTGAGAAGCTGCGCGCGCGAAATGTTGACGCACAATTGGTCATTGTGGGCAAGCAAGGCTGGTGTGTTGAGCAATTGGTCGAGCGGTTGGGTCACCAGGTGGTTGCGTCCGGCTGCGTGACTTGGTTCTCCACCGCTAGCGATGAGCTCCTTGATCATCTATATGATTTGGCTAGTCTGTTGCTTGTTGCTTCCCGTGGTGAGGGCTTTGGTTTACCAATCATCGAAGCGGCTATGCGTGGCATTACCGTGCTCGCTCGTGATCTTCCCGTGTTCCGGGAGGTCGGCGGTGACGGAATCCTCTATTTTGCTGGGGAGTCTGCGGATGATTTGGCGCAATCCATCGAGCGATCGCTTGCCGCCGTTCGACATGGAACAATTTCGAGTCAGTCGGGTGTCACTGTAAATTCGTGGGCGACAAGCGCCAAACAGTTCCTCGACGCGGTGACTGGAAAGTCATCTCATAAAACCTGGTCACCGGGTTAGACACTTAATAATTCGTCGCAATTGGACTAATCGCATTATGAAATCAGGAAAAAGCTCCATGAAAACTGCGATCATCACGGGCATCTCCGGCCAGGACGGTGCCTATCTCGCCGAACTGCTTCTTCAAAAGGGATACACCGTCTACGGTACGTATCGACGTACGAGCTCGGTCAATTTCTGGCGGATTGAAGAACTCGGCATCGACAAACAGCCGAACTTGCATCTGGTGGAGTATGACCTGACCGACCTTGGCTCGGCGATCCGGCTATTGCAGGAGACCGAGGCTACCGAAGTATACAACTTGGCGGCTCAGAGCTTTGTTGGTGTCTCGTTTGATCAACCTGTGCTTACCGCGCAAATCACTGCGGTTGGCGCATTGAATCTTCTAGAGGCGATTCGCATCGTCAACCCGAAGATCCGCTTTTACCAGGCATCGACGTCTGAGATGTTTGGCAAGGTGCAGGCAGTTCCTCAGAAAGAGGACACTCCCTTCTATCCGCGCAGTCCGTACGGTGTTGCCAAACTCTATGCTCACTGGATGACGGTGAACTACCGCGAGTCCTATGGAATCTTTGGTAGCAGCGGAATCCTGTTCAATCACGAATCGCCGCTGCGCGGAAGAGAGTTCGTGACCCGCAAGATCACTGATACGGTGGCTAAGATCAAGTTGGGCCGCACGGACCGGCTTGAGCTCGGTAATCTTGACGCTAGGCGCGACTGGGGATTCGCAAAGGAATATGTCGAGGGCATGTGGCGCATGCTGCAGGCGGACGAGCCCGATACCTTCGTGCTGGCGACCAATCGCACGGAAACCGTTCGTGATTTCGTGGCTATGGCTTTCAAGGGCGTGGACATCACGATCGACTGGCGCGGGGAAGGGGAGGGCGAGCGTGGCATTTGTCGCGAAACCGGCCGTGCGATGGTAGTCATCAATCCCAGGTATTACCGTCCAGCCGAGGTCGATCTTTTGATCGGTGACCCGGCCAAGGCCAAAGCCAAATTAGGGTGGGAGCCCAAGACGGGTCTTGAAGAGTTGTGTCGCATGATGGTCACTGCGGACCTTCAACGGAACGAACGTGGCCAGTCCTTCTGATCGTTCGCAACCCGTTGCACTGGTGACCGGAAGCGTAGGCTTTACCGGCAAATACGTTTCGGCTGAGCTGGTCGCTGCGGGATACAAAGTGGTGGGCTTGTCGCACGAGCCTGCTGCCGGAAACGTTGTGGTCGATCTATGCGATCGCGAAGCCACCATCAAGGCCATCGGGAATCTAATGCCTGACGTGGTGATACATCTGGCCGCGATCGCCTTTGTTGCGCATGGCGATGCGGACGCCATCTATCGCACTAATATCGTAGGTACCCGCAATCTATTGGAGGCATTAGCCTCCGGTAGTCATCGGCCGCGTGCAGTGATATTGGCCAGCAGCGCCAATATTTACGGCAACAGTGATGCACAGCTCCTGACCGAGGACTTGCCAGCAGCGCCAGCCAATGATTACGCAGTCAGCAAGCTCGCGATGGAGCAGATGGCGCGCCTTTGGGCCGACCGTCTGCCCATCATCCTGGCGCGTCCGTTTAACTACACGGGCGTCGGGCAGTCGGAAAAGTACCTGCTTCCCAAGATCGTTTCACATTTTCGACGTCGTGCATCTGTCATCGAGCTGGGCAACATCAATGTTGCGCGGGACTTCCAGGACGTGCGATTCGTGGCTAATGCCTACCGGAAGCTGCTCGATGCAGATGCGGTTGGTGAGGTCGTGAATCTCTGTTCCGGACACGCCTACACGCTTAACGAAGTCATCGGGATGATGGAGGACTTAGCCGGTTATCGCATCGAAGTGCGCGTCAACCCCGCATTCGTTCGCGCTAACGAGGTAGCAAGATTGACCGGTTCCAACAAGAAGTTGGAACGTTTGATCGGCCCACTAGATATGATTCCGTTACGGCAGACGCTGCAATGGATGTACGAGGCACATGAGTAAGGCCCCTGGCCTGCAGGAGAACTGTAACGTGACGCTCAAGAGCTTCAAGGCTTACGACATTCGTGGCCGCATTCCCGACGAACTCAACGTCGAATTGGCCGAGCGAATCGGTCGGGCATTCGCCCAGATTGCGGGTAAGGGTAGCGTGGTGGTCGGCTATGACATCCGCAAGGACAGTCCGGCACTGGCGACTGCCCTGACAGAAGGTTTGACCCGAGCCGGCTGTGATGTCATCGACATCGGTCTGTGCGGAACCGAAGAGGTTTACTTCCAGACATTTCATCGCGGCGTGATCGGCGGGATTATGGTCACGGCCAGCCACAACCCGATGGACTACAACGGGATGAAGCTGGTGCGAGAAGGAGCCCGGCCAATTAGCGGTGATACCGGCTTGCGTGACATGGAGCGTTTGGTGGAAGAGAACCGCTTCATTGACGCTGAGCGACATGGTCAGGTGATACGTGACCATGACAAGGCGGCTTATATCAGCCATCTGTTGGGCTACATCGATGCGACGGCTCTGCGGCCGCTGAAGATCGTGGTCAATGCTGGCAATGGTTGTGCGGGACCCGTGGTGGATCTGCTCGCAAGGCATTTGCCGTTTGAATTCATCCGGGTAAACCATGAGCCAGACGGTAGTTTCCCCAACGGCATTCCCAATCCTCTATTGCCTGAAAACCGCTCGGCGACCGCGGATGCGGTTCGCGATCATCGCGCCGACTTCGGGCTGGCCTGGGACGGCGATTTTGATCGCTGCTTCTTTTTTGATGCCAATGGCGAGTTTATCGAGGGGTATTACATCGTCGGCCTGCTTGCCGCCCAGCTTCTTGAAAAACATCGCGGTGCAAAGGTGATCCACGATCCTCGTCTGACATGGAATACCATCGAGATGGTGCGTGATGCCGGTGGTATACCGGTGCAAAGCAAGACAGGTCACGCTTTCATTAAGGAGCGCATGCGAGCTGAAGACGCGATCTATGGCGGAGAAATGAGCGCCCATCACTACTTTCGTGATTTTGCCTACTGTGACTCAGGAATGATTCCCTGGCTGCTTTTGGCTGAGCGCATCAGCCAGAGTGGTCAGTCTCTTGAGTCGCTGGTAAGCAAGCAAGTCGCTGCTTTCCCATGTAGCGGAGAGATCAATTTTACTGTAGCCGATGCGGCCAAGACCGTTGATCACGTCATGGCTCATTTCGCGGGTCAGAAACCACACGTGGAAAAGGTGGATGGCATCAGTGCAGATTTCGGTGAGTGGCGCTTTAATCTGCGCTCTTCCAATACAGAGCCGTTGTTGCGCTTGAATGTGGAAAGCAGGGGGGACACCCTTGTGATGAGGGAGAAAACCGAACTCCTTTCCAGTCTTATTGCGTCGGCTTGAGTCGTCCAGCCGAGCTACAACTCTCGGACGGAGATCCCGTTGGAGAGTTGTATTTCTTTTAGGATGGCAATGGTTGACGTAACGCCAAATGGATGTTTCGGCACAGCATCACTGTGAGGCAATTCGCCGGCATATGTGGCGCGCAGCGGATCGTAATGAAGCGGTCTCGATGTTAATCCATTCAGATTCCCTTGAAACCTATGTCGATCGGGTTTCGAGAAGTGCCTTTGGCCGCGCTGCCTAGTGGGTCGGATATTCGATCGTTAAATATCGAACTCACGTGATGGTGAGTTCGAATGCTAGAGCGTTACTAGGCTGCCGGTCTACGAACCAAGCGACGCTCTCCTGTATCAACGATGCCTTCAGGACTAGTCTGCCTTTCACATCTGGAGCTTTGACGTGAAGCGCTATGACTACACTTTGACCGGGTTCCACGTCACTTGGGAGCTGGGTTCTTAAGCCGTCGGCGATCAGGATCGCACCATCAGTGGTACACCATCGATAGGACAGGACGACGGGCTGTAGTCCGAAAGCAGGCCAAGTTAGTTTGCTCTTGTTCTTCAATCGCACCGGAAGCAGAACCTCGCTTCCGCTCTGAACGGACTCTGGCGAGCACATTGCGACAATTTTCGAATTGAAATCAGTTAGAGGCTGATTCAATCGCGCTCTTGCTCGTATGGCTCGATTCGCTGTTATATAGGGCGCGCTCGCGCATGAGGAGGAGTCGGACGCAGGCGCCAACTCAACCTGGGCGTCCATCAATATCTTACCTTCAAAGGTGGTCAGGGCGATGTCGTATACGTCGAATGAAGCAGCCTGCTCAATCCAGTTGTAGCAGCCGTCATAGTGGCTTTCGGTTGGAACCAGTGCCGTGTCTAAATGATATTTTCCTATCGGCATGCGATTTAACATACGGTACGTAGCGATATACACGCCGGGCGTAAGGCTGAATACCTCACCCAGAAGCATTGAGTTGGTGCCAAATATAAGCACGCCGCGATCATCCTTGATAGCGATTCCTATATTTAACGATGCCACGGGTACCTTTGCTTCAAACTCAACAGAGATTGAAATCTGCTCTCCGATCATGACGCGTTCGTCGCCCGATATGGGGCCACTGACGCGGACTTTTTTGATCACGCATCTCAGGTCCCCGAAGTTCTTGGGAGGCGTTATGGTTTGATCAGGCGCTGATGCGATTGCTTCAAGAGCGGGATTGGTGTCCGGTTTACTTCGTGCCTGGCTTAGGAGTCGTCTCCTTTGCTTCTTGAATATCTCCCTGGCTCGCTGGTAGAGCTCCATTTCAGTTTCAAGCAGCAACGTTAAGCGCTTGCGTTGTGATGTACTTAAATCGTCGAGATTCAGCCGATAGGACGTGACATTTACCCTGGGGGTTGGTTTGCATGGCCAATGGAAATTGGCGTCAAGCATGCACGTGAAATCCTCCAACTCGTCCTGGACTGCTATCGAGCTAAAGAGCTCCAGTGTATTCAAGGCGGCCGACAACTTGTCGTTCTGAGTGAGAGTGCATTGAGAGTTCGTGCCAAGGGGATAGAGCATTTCCAATTGCATTGGAAACTCCTGGCGTTCCCTATCAGTTAGGCTATCGAGGTAGGAGTCGAGATCGAGGGCGTGAGTTCTTCTATCCAGAGGTCTGCTTGAGTTATCGATCTTTGAAAAATAGAACTCAGAAAGAAAGCGATCCATCGGGTCGCGAAGAACGGTGAAGCTGTAACGATCCAGCGGCAGTTTGTCTCCGTGGCGCGGGGAGAAGTGACCACTAATGGCCGACATCTGATCCCATTCCACAAGCGCATCTGCCAAACGCATTCCGGCAAGGGCGGGGGTAACTTTGCCTTCTCCCAGTTGATTGACCAAATGGTGGCGTATCGTTGTGCCGCCGGTCTTAGGGAGATGAAAGTGAAGAAGTTTTTGCATTCGGCGCGTCTTGGCTATGCGAATTCGAGATCGGTCATCCGTCCCCCTAGACGGATTCCGCCAATTGATTGTAAGTTAACTGTAAGCTAATTGTAACTATGTTGTGCTGGCCATTACTCGCTCCTTGGCACCCCTGTTTCAAGTAACGGTTGGGTTCTGGAGGAGGTGACAACCCATCGAATTGGGAGTCAGTTGCTGGTCATACTGTCGGCCTGGCAAGGTAAGTTCTTGCGACTCGGCCACTTAATCCGTGTGGCAAATTGACGGTCGCATTCCGGAGTCACGATTAACTGAAAGTCGCCGATAAATCGGCAACGCAAAAATGAGCACAAGCAGGTCCACTGGAGCCAAAGAGGGCGACACAAAGGTGCGCCGAAGGGTGGCCGGTTGGTCAAAGGTGTCGGAAGCTACCGCCGAGTTTGTGTTGCTTAGCCCGTATCGGCGTGAATGAAGAACTATTTGGCGTCGAGCGCGTGAATGGTGTCGCACATCCAGTGCCTTCCATTTTCGTTGCAACGATGGAACGGGCCTTCGATGACCGGAGAAACGCCGAATTGATCGAACCAGGCAACACCTTCTTGTACGGGAAGGATGGAGAGTCCGTGCCCTTCAAGTTGGCTGGCTGGCAGGTTGAATTCAGCGTGCACCTCTTGCCCGGGATCAGAGACCGGGAGCGCTAACCGGGCGAAGTCGACATTTACCACGTTGCCTGCTTCGTCCGTCAGCCTTGCCCCTAGATTGACGGCATGATCTCCGTAGGGTGTCAGTCGAGCAGTTCCGTCGTTGCGAAGCGTAACCGGTACGATGATGCTGTCGCTCCCTGGGTCGAAGCGAATGTGGCTAGCAGCCAGATCAATATGAACCAGCTGAGCTTTGAGCGGTGGTTGGCCCCATGCCGTAATGTTGGGAAGCCGATTGTTCTGATCCGCAAAGCGTAGCTCAAGGAGCAACAACGGCTTCCCTTTCGCATCCAACATGCGCTCTGTGTGTGGTACGGCGAGCATATTGGCTTTCAGCCCATTTGAGGCTGCTTCTGCGCAAGCTTCAGTACTGTCAAGGAAGCACAAGGCCCGCAGGCTTCCTTCTGACTTGGAGATCTTCCAGAGGGTGTCACGGAGAGCCTCGCCGCGCTTTGCGCCTCCGTAGACAGTGGGTGCCTTGCCGTCTGCTTGAAGTCTCGCGTTGGTATCAAAAACAGCCGGCCAAACGTCCCAGAACCCTCCAACGACAAATTGGACATTTTCGTTCTCGGCGATTCCCGCAACTGTTTCGGATGGCTGGCGCCACGTCGTGCCAAGTAGGGCTCCCGGCGTAGCAGACAGGCCGTGCAAGCCACCTATGAACGCGGTCAGGAACAACCCCCATACCACCCCCGCGTAATACTTCTCTGAAAAAGGGGCAATGTTGCGTACACAAGTAATCAGCAGATACCCACTAGCCGCAACGATCCCGATCAGAAAAGTGAGGTAATAGCGGACATTGTAGGCGTTTATCTGAGCCCACGAGGCGCAGGACAGTACACCGATAAGTGCCAGGCACCCTGCGATGAGCAGCATGGCGGCCCATCGGTTTGGGGCGCGCACGGCAAAGCCTGAGCCCACAGAGATGAAGACCAAGGCGGCAATCCAAGTCCATCTGATCTGTGTCTTCACCTCGTGATAGCCAGCTCGAATCGCTTGCATTGAAGGAGCGACACCTAGCTGGGTTTCTGCTTCACCAAAATGCTTCGCGTGTACATACGCAAGCATCACAGCCACAACGTTCACAATAATGAAGATGAGAAGACTCTTGCGATTCTCATCAGCGAGACACAGAACAACGACCAGGAACGGGAGGCTTATGACAAACAAGGCAAAATTGGTGGTGTATGCCAGGAAAAGAAGCACGCTTGCCAATGCCCATCGCCAATTGTTGACTCGCGTGCCCCGTGCCAGCGTTGCATAAGCGCCTGCGAGCAACACCAGCGATGTGCCGAAAGGATTGTGTTGTATGTAAAGATTGAACAGCGCCTCGTCGCTTAACGTGAGGGCAAGCACGCAGTTCGTCAATACGGTCGCAATGGTTACCGTTCTGGCGGAGCGGGTCAGAAAATAAAGAAACCCGATGGGTGCAAGGAACGCGAAGAAGCTCCGCAAGAATAGCTGGAACCGTAGATTCCAAACGACATCAGAAATCGGATGGGCGAGCGCTGGAATAAAGTTTAGGAAACGATCTTGCCCCCAGAAATACCAGGTCAATTTCTGCGTAGAGATGAGCGCCGTGAGTACGCCGTCACCGTCTTGCATGCCGCACAGCAATGTCGATAGTGGAAATGCAACGGCTGCGACGATCGCAAGGGCGATCAAGAACTTGATGGATTTCCGCGTAGAGTTTGCAGTCGGCGCGGGGGGCGTCGAATCAGTCATCACTTCGATTGGAAGCCGCACTGCACGCAGGTGCCAATATTTTCGCTGGAAATGAGGCTAAATGTAGTGCCGCAGCTAGGGCAACCGGAAATCGTAGCAACGGGCGAACGTGCAAGTTTGCCCGTCGCCTTGTTGATGGCAATCCGCAAAAGGTTGGTCATGCCGCGAAAGGCTTCCATGGGAGGAAGTTTCGATGTTCCATATCCCCTTTCGCGAAATTGAATGGGGGCTTCCTGTATCTTCAGCCCTCGAACCGATGCTTCGACCATCGTCGTAAGGAAGAAAGAATATCCTCCAACTAAGAGGGCGGCGAAATTGAGGCGTTTGAGTTCACTAACTCGGAATGCTCGATAAGAGGTGGTGAACTCGTGCAGCTTCATGCCGAGCAGAGATCGTGCGGCGATGTTTGCAAGCCGGCTTACATAGAGACGGTAACCGGTATAGTCGCAGCCGCCCCCGGGCATGTAGCGCGAGCCAATGACGAGATCCGCTCCAGCACCTAGTCGATCGAGCAGAGACGGAATGTGTGCGGGATCGTGTGATAGGTCTCCGTCCATCGTGATGATGACGTCATAGCCGTGCTCCTGCGCGTAAGAGAGCGCAAGTAAATGAGCGGTGCCGAGACCTAGCTTCCCTTTTCGCTGCAAAAGAGTGATGCTGGGACGATTCATTCCAAGAATGATGTCAGCCGTACCATCGCTGCTGTTATCGTCAACGACCAGAATATCCGCCTCAGGAACCACATTTTCCAGAGAGGAAATCAACGGATTGATATTTCCTGCCTCGTTGTATGTGGCAAAGAAAACGAGTGTCTTAGTCATGGGACTCATTTATTGGCGATGGTTGTGTCGACTTTCTGGGCGCTGCTTTTGAAAAGCAGTTTCCAAACAAAAGTGTATGACATGAAATAATTCCACATCGAGCCGGCAACGATGCCGCAAAGGGCTGCCGGAACAGGGGTCAGACCATAGCTATAGACATGCGTTGATATATACAGGCTGATTACCATCCCCAGAGAGGTGACGCCCATGTAAATAAAATAGCCCAGAATGGCATGCCGCCCTGTCAATCCATTGTGGCTGAATGTCGACTCGTTGTTCAGTACATAGTTAAACGTGGCCGCAAAAACCAATGCGGTGAGGTTCGCATACATGAACTGGTGAGTGATCAGTGCCAGCGTGCTCTTAAGTACGGCCAGATGGACTCCAACGCCGAGGGAGCCAACGATCAAGAAGGAAATGAGCGAAGCCGGTAATAAATTAAAGCTGAGTTTGCGGCCGAACTGCGTAAGTTTTCCAATGAATCTGATCATCTGTAGGACCCCTGCTGGTGGCCCTGAGCTACTAGATGAGGCCTTCGCGTGTTCAAGAATTGGCGTTTAGTGGCTTCCGTAGACCCGGAAGCTTTCACTCTGACATTGGCCCAGAAGCTCACTGCGTGACGGGGCGCTGGTTGGCGCTGAGCATACTGGAAAGCCGGCAACTATGAGAGGGGGCGTGGCTGGCGGGCGGCCTTGAGAAGTGCTTTCCTTTGTATCAAAGAAGCGACGCCGTAGCTGAATACTTAGTGCCTGCATTCTATGCCTGTCGTCGCTTTGATGCTGGCAAAAGGCCAGCGTCAAATTACTGGGAGGCTAAACGGGTCAGGCGGTTTGGCGCGGGACAGCCACCCGCGCCAAGATCGACTTTTAGACCAAAGTTTCCAGTTCCGGGATGATCTTGAACAGATCGCCTACCAACCCGAAGTCCGCCACTTCGAAAATCGGCGCCTCGCCGTCTTTGTTGATGGCGACGATGGTGCCGGCGTCCTTAATGCCGGTGAGATGTTGGATCGCGCCAGAAATGCCGATGGCGATATACAGTTCTGGGGCGATGATCTTGCCGGTCTGGCCTACCTGCAGGTCGCTTGGTACGTAGCCAGCGTCAACAGCCGCGCGCGAGGCGCCGACTGCGGCGCCGATCTTGTCAGCGAACTTGTAGATGATCTCGAAGTTTTCCTTTGAACCTACGCCGCGGCCACCGGAGACCACCTTGTTGGCACCTTGCAGGTCAGGGCGATCGCTCTTCCCCTGCTGCAGTTCGACAAAGCGGGTATGCGAGGGCAGGGCGACATCGACACTGATCGCCTCGATCTGTCCACTGCTGACACCTGTTGCGGCCGCCGGCCAAGAGGCGGTCCGGATGGTGGCCACTACGACGGTGTTCGGGTCGGCCTCGACGGTGATGATTGCATTGCCCGCATAGATCGGACGCTTGAAGGTATGGGTGCCTTCTACGCTCATTACGTCGCTGATCTGAGCAACGCCCAATAGCGCTGCAACGCGCGGCAGTACGTCCTTGCCGAAGGTGGTCGACGGCGCGAACACATGGCTGTAGCCGGCCGCCGCTTTGGCTATCTGTGGGGCCAGCACGGCGGCCAGAGGATGGGCGTTCTCAGCTCGGGCGATGGTTAGCACGTGGCTCACGCCTTCGATCTTGGCGGCCTCAGCGGCGACGGTGTCGACGTTGTCTGACAGCACTAGTATGTCGATGGCTTCAGGCTTGATCGCCGCGGCCGCACTCACCGCGCGCGCGGTGGAAAGGTTCAGCTTGCCGCCCAGATGTTCGGCGATGACGAGAATCTTGCTCATGTCATGTCTCCGTGAGGCTGCTCAAAGCAGACCCTTCTGCTTTAGTGCCGCGACCAGTTCGGCCGCATCCTTCACCATCACGCCCTTGCTGCGCTTGGCTGGCGCAGCGTAGTGCGTGGTCTTCAAATGATCGTTGGCCGCTACGCCCAGCGAGCTGAACTCGATGGTATCGATAGGCTTGGATTTGGCCTTCATGATGTCCGGCAGCTTGATGAAGCGCGGTTCATTGAGGCGCAGATCAGTGGTGATCACAGCTGGCAGTTCGGCCTCGATCACTTCCAGGCCGGCATCGACCTCGCGGGTCACCGTGGCCTTGCCTCCGGCAATGTCGACCTTGCTGGCGAAGGTGGCTTGGGGGCGATCCCACAACGAGGCTAGCATCTGGCCAGTCTGGTTGGCATCGTCGTCGATGGCCTGTTTACCCAAGATCACCAGACTTGGCTGTTCCTTCTCGATCAGCTTCTGGAAGACCCGTGCGGCGGTCAACGGTTGCAATGCGTCGGCGGTGACCACGTGGATGGCGCGATTCGCCCCCATGGCCAGACCGTTACGCAGGTGCGCGGTGAGGTCGGCCGGGCCGATGCCTACCAGCACGACTTCTTCTGCCATGCCCTTCTCACGAAGGCGCAGGGCTTCTTCGAGCGCGATGTCGTCGAACGGATTGGCAGACAGTTTGACACCATCGGTTACCACGCCGGTGCCGTCGGGTTTCACTTGGATGCGGACGTTGTAGTCCACCACACGCTTGTAGCCGACCAGAATCTTCATCTGTGTTTCCTTATACCGGACGCCCTGAGGCGTATGGAATTACTGCACAAACGAGCATTCTAACCGGATTTGGCTAACCATGCGGGTGCGCATGGTTGATGAGCACCCGCCCTGAGTGTCGAGGGGCTACTGGCGACGAGCGGCGATCTTATCGGCCATGGCGGCTGCACTCTGCTTCCAGGACGGCCATCGTGTGGGGGCCGCTGCAACTGGAGCAGCCAAGGCGCCGTGGAGCGCGTCAGCAAGTTGAGGGGCAGTGGTGGCGGTGAAGTACTGCGCATGTTCGCCCATGATTTCGCGAAACACCGGCAGTTCGCGTGCAATCACGGGCAGGCCGCGTCGCGCTGCTTCGATGAGGGGAAGTCCATAGCCTTCGCCCAGGGATGCGGCAAGCAGCGCGGTGCTCGTGCGGTAAATGGCATCAAGTTCGTCGTCCGGAGCATCGTCAAGCCAGAATAGGCGCTGATTGCGCTCTGTATGTCGATCGATGCTTGCCCGAAACGCCTCCATCAACCATCCGAATTGTCCAACGATGACCAAGTTGAAGTCGATGCCATTGCCCCAAAGAATTTCGCTGGCTTCCAGCGCCTGGTCGTAGCCTTTGCGCGGCTCGATCGTTCCTACCATTAGTAGCGTCGGACGCGCATGCATCGCTTTGGCGAGATGTTGGCGCGGCTCAGATGAGTGGTTTTCAAGCATGGCATCCACACCGAGCGGAGCATGGCTGATGGTGGGTGCCGTGCCGAATTGGTACGCCAACGCTTCTGTGTCCATCCAGTCGTGAAGGTCATCAGCGGTGGTGCGCGAAATACAGATAAGCTGATCGGCGATGCAGGTGATGCGGCGTAGCCAGTCCTCGAAGCGGTGGCGCGCATGGGGATGGAACATGTCTGGCATTGTTATCGGGAGCAAGTCGTAAACGAGGAAGTGAACACTTACGCCACGACGATGCCAGTCGCGCAGCTGAGGTTCGGCCTGAGCAATGCTATCGATTGCCCAATCAAGCCCGACGTAGATGTCACCGCAAGCTATCTCAACGGCGTCTTCCGGTAATGTGACATCGGCAAGGTCGAGCAGATCCAGCCCATAGCGTCGCGCATAGTGGTAGCGACCGTTGCTCAAACGGACAGGCTCGATACGCACACTCGTCGGCGGCGACTCCATCCAGTGGCGCAATATGTTTCGCACGACGCGCTGGATACCCGTGCGAATGTCCTTTTCTGCGATCCCGCTCACGTCGACTAGCCATCGACGCACGCAATTGGGTCCACGTGTTGCGACAATAGTGCTGGCGATGGCTGCGAGGTCATCGTCGTCTGGCTCGCCCTCTATGGCCGCGATGTCATTGAGCAGCCGAGCTTCAAGCGCTAGTGGATGCCTGGTGTAGGCGAGTGATATTTCGCGAAGGCATGCATCAGATGTGTCGTGAGCAGGAAGCATGGTGATGTCTGGGATCGCCATGGCCGTTGCCTGCATACGTAGCCGATGAGGTATGCGCTCATCCGTGCATATGACGCCCAGGGAATGTTCCATTAGTGGAATCAATCTCGGATCAGCTACTTGTGCGCCGCCGCGCAGCGTATTGATCAAATTTTCATAACCGCCAGCCTTATAAGCAGCCTGAAGGACATCAGCGTCGGGCGCTGCTAAAAGATTTTGAGGTGGTTCCTGGATCAATAGGACACCGGGCTGCGCCCGCATAATGGGTTCAAGCTGCCGCGCGCTGCTCGTGTCTGCGATATACAGCATGCGTTCGCTGCTTTCAGTGGGTGGGAATGCATCGCTGATTTCACTGGAGCTCGTCACAGAGACAATGCGTTCATCAAGCTCGCTCAGCCATGCCGGTAAAGTGGTTCCATTGCGAACACAGGTTATGTGCGTGGTAGAGGTCGATGGTTTGGAAGTGCTTGCCGATCGGTGCCTTTTCGCGAGGTCTTGCAGAGCATCCTGGGCGCGCCCGGCGACAGAATTCCAGCTAAAGCTTGCTGCGCGTTCAAGCGCGTAATTCCGAAGTTCTTCGGCGAAAGCGGGGTTTGCGAGTACGCATTCCATTCGTTCACTGATACTGTCGACCAGCGTTGGATCGAACAATGCATCGCGGCGACTGATCACTTCTGGCAGGCTGGCGGCGTTACTCGCGATTACGGGAGCTCCGCACGCCATGGCTTCGAGTGGCGGTAAGCCGAAGCCTTCCAGTAGCGAAGGAAATACGAATAGCGCACATTCAGCGTAGAGGCGCACCAGATCGCCATCGGGAGCGAAGCCCGTGTAGATGACGCTATCGGGAGGCAGCATCGCCTTGCGCGTTGCGGCATCCAATCGCAATTTGTCTTCATCACTGATGCGCCCAACGATCACGAGTTGATGACGGGCGCGCAGAGCTTCTGGCAACTTGCCGAATGCCTGGATTAGGGCTGCTACATTTTTGCGTGGGTCGAAGCCGCCGCTGTAAAGAACGAACGGGCGCGTGATTCCGTGTTGTCGACGGAGTTCCTCGCTGATTAAAGGGTTCACTTCCGGTGCGCGAAAGCTTCCATCGACCGCTGAGCCGATATTTACGACGCGTTCCGGTGGTAGATGTAGACGTTCGATGGCGTCCTGGCGTACCCATTCGGAAATCGCCAGCAACAGATCGTAGCGGCGAAGCATATTGACGCCCTGCTTGTACCACTCGTGCACGCGAGGATGCCCAAGGTACGCGTCTGGGTCGTGCAGCGGTATCAGGTCGTAGAGCGTTGCCACACTGGCCATGCCTGCAGGCGGCGCATCGGGCAGCACAGCGTCATCGTTGTATCCTTCTATCGGACTACTAAACCATACGACGTCGACGTTGAGCCTCTCAATTGCGTGCCGCATGGTGCGCGCTGCGGCTTGCCGTAACCACGCGTTACCTCCCGGCTGTGCGCGAATGTGTTCGGGAACTTCAACCAGGATGCGACGTTCCGGACAGGCATGCCTGCCCAGCGTGCGGATCAGTGAGTCAGTTGGTGTATCGAAGCGTGCATTGAAGAGCAATCGGACGTCATGCAGCGGTTCCGCTCGTTCGAGAAATTCGCGACTGAGTGCTAATGTGTAGCGCCCAATGCCGCGGTGCCGACTTTGGCTCTGTGCACCTTGAAGATCCAGCAGCAGCTTCATCGGCGCTCCATGCGATCGCGAAGTCGTGTGTACACGGTACGAACTTCTTCCGGGAGATCCGCTGCGTCCACGCGGCGCCACGTCTGATCATTACGTTGGTCAAGGGCTGCGCGCAAGCGCATGTCGAGCATCGGTATACGATAAATCGCGTTGACAACCTTGCGGCGCAGTCCAGGATATTTGGCGAGGAATTGCTTGACGAGATGGAGCAGGCGTTTCATGTTGTGCGCGGCGCGGATGAGGTGGTTGCGTCGGACGCGGGCAATATTTTGCGTAGCGTGTTGCGAGCGACGTCGGGGGAAAAGTGCTGTCTTACGTTGTCCTGGCCGCGATCCGATAGTTGCGTCCATAGTGCCTCGTCCCGATAGGCGCGCCATACCGCTTCGGCGAAGTCCGCGGCTGTGTCGGCAATCAGTGCGTCAAATCCATCGACAAGATGCATGCCCTCTGCGGCAATGGGGGTGGCAACGACAGGAAGGCCGTAACTCATGGCCATGTTCACCTTGCCTTTGACGCCTGCGCCAAACCGCAACGGTGCCACGGAAACCTTGCAATGGTTCATTAGGCTCGAAAGGTCGTCCACTCGCCCGTGAATCTCCACGCCAGGCTGAGTCAGGTTGCGCTGCGCTTCCTGCGTGATGTCACCAGCAACGTGCAGGCTCAGGCTAGCGTCTCGTGCACGTAGCAAGGGCAGTATTTCTGCCACGAACCAGCGCACTGCATCTTCGTTGGGCGGGTGGCCGAAGCCGCCAATGAAGAGCAGGCCACTTCGATCGAAGAAGGGCGCGCCACGGCCGTGGATCTCATGGATGGTGCTCAAGAGTTCTACGCGGCTTTCAGGTAGTTCTTTCGTCAGCAATTCCCGTTCTACCGAACTTACAACGAGACTTAGATCACTGTCGCGAATCAATGCGAGTTCTTGCCGTCGCGAGGCGGCAGACTGTCGACGCATGTGGCCACTGCCGGAAATTTCAGCAGCCCGTTGCTCGCGTAGGAATTGCAAATCAACGGTATCGAAGATGCACATGGCCTTCGGAGCCAGGTGTCGGCTGGGAGCGAGGTATTGTGCGGCAACGGATAATCGGCACAGCAAAATGGCGTCGAGCGTCTTTCCATGCTGACGCAGCCATCTCATGACTCCGCCATGGTGTATGTGGATGCCATAGGTATTCAGTGCAGCCATGTCTGCTGCCGTCACGCGTCCATCGTCGGGCAGCAGGTCCACATGCCATCCGTCCTGATGCAACAGTTGCATCATCATGCACAAGCGTAGCGAGCCGGCATCGCGCGCAGGATTGGGTGTCATTGCGTCGACCACCAATATCCGCCTGGAACCGCGTGATTGCGATGCATGCCACGCGTCATCGGCGTCACGAGATGCGAAGGGCGATACACTACCGGCAGCTTTCGCTGGGCGGAGTTGCTCGGTGATACGCCGGAATGTGCCCTTCCACCCGCGTAGGACAAGACTGCCCCACGTGCGACGGATAAGTTGATGCAAGCGCGCAAGGCGCCACGTGAGATCAAGATTCACAGATTTTGATAGTTCGGGCCCGAACCACCTTCCGGCGTCACCCAATTGATGATCTGGTAGGGATCCTTGATATCGCAGGTCTTGCAATGCACGCAGTTGGCGGCGTTGATCTGCAGGCGTTTGCCACTGCTTCCATCAGGCATGGTGTCGTTGACGATTTCGTAGACGTTGGCGGGGCAGAAGCGGGTGCAGGGGTTGCCGTATTCCTGGGCGCACTGGGTGACGCACACGGAGGTGTCGGCGACATGCAGGTGGATGGGTTGGTCTTCGTCGTGCTCGGTGGCGGCGAAGTAGACGCCGGCGAGGCGGTCGCGCGGTGGCAGTTCGCGCTGGATGTAGTCGCGCTTGGGTTCTTCCTGCTGACCGAGTTTGTGCAGCGAGGACCAGTCGGCTTTGTTCTTCAGCGTCCAGGGCGATTTGCCCTTGGTGATAGTTTCCCAAGCTGCGTTGAACATGCCAAACCACAGCCCCTTCTTGAAGCCGGGCTTGATGTTGCGCACTTGCTTGAGCTCGGCCATCACCTCCGAACCGCGCAGCTTGCTATCGAAACCAGCGGGGTTCAGATCGTTCGCGGCCAAGTGTTCGGCGGCCATCATGCCGCTCTTGATCGCCTGGTGCGTGCCTTTGATCTTGGGCACGTTGAGCAGGCCGGCGGTGTCGCCAATCAGCAGTGCGCCGGGCATCTCCACCTTAGGTAGCGATTGGTAGCCGCCGGTCACGATGGCGCGTGCACCGGCGGAAACGATGTTGCCGCCTTCGAGCAGCGACTTGATCATGGGGTGATTCTTCCACTGCTGGAAGGCTTCCCATGGCTGGTAGTTGGGATCGCTGTAGTCCAGGCCGCTGACGTAGCCGAGCGCGATACGGTCCTTGTCCAGGTGATACAGGAAGCTGCCGCCATAGGTGTGGCTGTCGGCCGGCCAGCCGAAGCTGTGCACGATCTTGCCGGGCGTGACGCGTCCGGCGGGCACCTGCCACAACTCTTTGATGCCGATCGAATAACCCTGCGGATCGCTGTCTTTGTCCAGCGCGAAACGCTTGATCAGTTGTTTGGTAAGGCTGCCGCGCGCACCCTCAGCCAGCACGGTGATCTTGGCCTTGATGTCGATGCCTTGCGTGTAACCAGGTTTGTGCGCCCCATCCTTGGCCACACCCATATCGCCGATGCGCACGCCAGCGACCGAGCCGTCTTCGTTATAGATGGTGTCGGCAGCAGCGAAGCCGGGGAACACATCCACGCCCAGCGCTTCGGCCTGCGGGGCCAGCCACGCACAGAGCGCGCCGAGCGAGACGATGAGGTTGCCGTGGTTCTTCATGCCAGGGGGCACGGGCAGCTTGCGGCCGCCGGTCTCGTTGAGAAGCCAGAACTCGTCTTCGGTGGCCGGCACACAGATCGGTGGCGGATTGTCGCGCCAATCGGGCAGCAGGGCATCCAGCGGTTGCGGCTCGATCACCGCGCCGGAGAGGATCTGCGCGCCGATGGTGGAGGCCTTTTCGATCACGCACACCGTCAGCTCCGGCTTGAGCTGCTTCAGGCGGATCGCGAAGGACAGCCCGGACGGGCCCGCCCCGACGACGATAACGTCGTATTCCATCGTTTCGCGTTCGGTCATGAGGGCTCCGTCGTGTGGCTGGTGGCTGCAGGGCGTGGGCTTGAGGCAGTGTCGCCGCGAGTTATTCCGACGGCGGCCCGGACAGTATTCTCCGGATTCGCCCACTGCGCGGCAAACCGGTACCTGCTTGCCGATGGTTTGCGTGGGTGCGGTGGCGCATGTAGGCCGGTTGCGACGCCGATCCGCCCTATCTGGCGGTGGGCATCTAGATCGAGGTGATCGACATCATTGAGGCGATGCTGGAGGGCTTGTCCCCTTGAGTAGGGCGGCTTGACCGGACCACAGGGTGTGTTCCCGCCGGATGGCCTCGTGCTGGAACCGCGGGGCGATCTCGCTGGAGAGTACCCCGATCACAAGCGGTTTGCGGGTGGGCCTACAACGGGTGTGTGCGGCTCGGATCCGTGTCGGCTGGAGCTGAATTTGCCCCTGGGATCACTGCCGGAAGTTCTTGTTGTGGAGCCCACCGTATCGCGGCTCTGCAGCGTGTTTGCGCGCGATATCCCTATGAGTGCGCCAGTCTCTGGATAGGCGCGCGCGGTGTCTGAGCCCGATGGTCGTGGCAGAATGGAACGATTTCCCGCGCGATCAAGTCGATGACGTCATCTTTTACTCATCTGGACCAACTGGAAGCCGAGAGCATTCATATCTTTCGCGAGGTGGCAGCCAGCTTCCAGCGTCCAGTGATGCTTTATTCCATCGGCAAGGATTCGTCGGTACTGCTGCACCTGCTGCGCAAGGCGTTCTATCCGGCGCGGCCGCCGATGCCGCTGCTGCACGTCGACACCACTTGGAAATTCCGCGAGATGATCGCGTTTCGCGAGCAGGTGGCTGCGGTCGGTGACGTTGAGGTGCTGGTGCATATCAATCAAGACGGCGTGCGGCAGGGCATCTCGCCACTAACGCATGGCGCGGCGGTGCACACGGATGTGATGAAGACAGCGGCGCTCAAGCAGGCGCTCGACAAATACGAATTCGATGTTGCGATTGGTGGTGCCCGGCGGGACGAAGAAAAATCCCGCGCCAAGGAGCGTGTGTTCTCGTTCCGCAATGCACAGCACCGCTGGGATCCAAAGCGTCAGCGTCCGGAGCTATGGGATGTCTATAACACCCATATCCACAAGGGCGAGAGCGTACGCGTCTTTCCCATGTCCAACTGGACGGAAATGGATGTGTGGCACTACATCCGGCGTGAAAATATCCCGGTGGTGCCGCTTTATTTTGCCCGTGAGCGATCTGTGGTGAAGCGTGATGGAGCGCTGATCATGGTCGACGATGAGCGTTTTATCTTGCGCGATGATGAGAAGATCGAGACACGCATGGTTCGTTTCCGCACCTTGGGCTGTTATCCACTGACTGGCGCTGTGGAGTCGTCGGCAGACACGCTGGATGCGGTCATTGATGAAATGATGCAATCGCGCAGTTCTGAACGGCAGGGGCGTGTGATTGATCATGATCCGTCTGCGTCCATGGAGCGCAAGAAGCAGGAGGGATATTTCTGATGAGCGAAGTGAATACCTCCGCGCGCGGTTCGCTGCGCTTCATCACCTGTGGAAGTGTGGATGACGGCAAGAGCACGCTGCTGGGTCGCCTGCTTTATGACGCGGGCGTGCTGCCGGATGACCAGCTTGAAATGCTCAACAAGGAAAGCCGCCGACAGCATCCGGACAGCGATGTGCTGGATTTCTCGCTATTGACCGATGGCCTCGATGCAGAGCGGCAGCAGGGCATCACCATTGATGTGGCCTACCGGTATTTCCATAGCGCCCGTCGTAACTTCGTAGTCGCGGACTGCCCGGGTCACGAGCAGTACACGCGCAATATGGCCACCGGTGCGTCTCATGCGGATCTTGCCGTGGTGCTGGTTGATGCGCGCAAGGGGCTGCTCACCCAGACCCGGCGTCACACCTATATCTGTGCGTTGCTGGGCATCCGCAAAGTCATTCTGGCCGTCAACAAGATGGATCTGGTCGATTATCGACAGGACGTCTACGAGAGTATCGAAGTCGCCTATCGCGATCTCGCTGATCAACTGGGCATCCGTTCCGTACATGCATTGCCCGTCGCGGCATTGACCGGCGAAAACGTGGGAGGGCGCACGGGGCACATGCCTTGGTATCAGGGTCCATCCCTGCTTGAATTGCTTGAATCCATTGATGTGGAGCCTGTCCAATCCACCGATTTTCGGATGCCGGTGCAGTGGGTGAATCGCCCTAATCAGGACTTTCGCGGCTATGCGGGCACGATTTGCAGCGGAATCGTGAAGACGGGTGACGAGGTGATGATCCAGCCCGGTGTTCACAAGGCCCGTGTGGCACGCATCGTCACGGCCGATGGCGATCTGACACAGGCGCATAGGGGTCATGCCGTGACGCTGACCCTGGACAGAGAGGTGGACGTAAGCCGGGGCGACGTGATTACCGACGCCGCGCGCCCAGCTCCCGAGGCAGATCAATTCGCCGCGCACCTGCTGTGGATGGGGGATGAGGCGCTGCTGCCCAATCGCGGCTATTGGCTCAAAGTGGGGGCGAGGACTGTCAACGCCCGCGTCACGCAGATCAAACACAAAGTTGACGTGAACACGCAGGCGAAGCTGGCAGCGCATCGCCTCGCCCTCAACGAGGTGGGTTATTGCAACCTTGATCTGGACCATCCGATCGCATTCGAGCCCTATGCGGCCAATCACGAGCTCGGCGGTTTCATTCTGATTGATCGGCAAACCCACGCTACCGTCGCATGCGGCATGCTCGACTTTGCCTTGCACCGGGCGTCCAACGTGCACTGGCAGCATCTGGACGTCGACAAGCAACTGCGCGCACGAAGCAAAGGGCAGATGCCGAGGTGTCTTTGGTTCACAGGTTTGTCGGGTGCGGGCAAGTCGACCATCGCCAACCTGTTGGAGCGCCGACTTTGTACGCTCGGGTACCACACCTACCTGCTAGACGGCGACAATCTCCGTCATGGCCTGAATCGCGATCTTGGCTTTACGCCGGAAGCGCGCGTGGAAAACGTGCGACGCGTGGCTGAAGTGGCAAGCCTGATGGTCGATGCAGGGCTGATTGTGCTGGTGTGTGTGATTTCGCCCTTCCGAAGCGAACGTGAATTTGCCAGAAACCTGTTCGGCGAAGACGAATTTCTGGAAGTGTTCGTCGATACCTCGCTGGAAGAATGCGAGCGCCGCGATCCTAAGGGGTTATATCGCAGGGCGCGGGCCGGTGAGCTCAGTAATTTCACCGGTATCGATTCGCCCTATGAAGTGCCTTTGCAGCCGCAAATTCATCTGCGCACGGGTGATATGCAGCTTGATGCCATTGTGGACACATTGTTGACGCGTTTGTTGCCGTCGGAAAACGAGTGAGTCCAAATGTGCTTCACGGAGCGGGACGCGAAGTGCGCAAGTTCCCGGTAGGTGATTAGCGTGTTTTTTCTGGCATTGATGCGAATTTAACTATGGATCCATCACTTCCCCCCTTTCTGGTTTTCGGTGCGCCACAGATCGATGAGGCGGACATCGACGAGGTAGTCGCCTGCCTTCGTTCCGGATGGCTTGGAACGGGGCCGCGTGTCGCGCAGTTTGAGCATGATTTTGCGATGTTCCGCAGCGCATCGCCGGCACAAGTCGCGGCAGTGAATTCATGTACAGCGGCACTGCACGTGAGCATGTTGGCGGCGGGTATTGAGCCGGGCGGGGAAGTCATCACCACGCCGCTCACGTTCTGCGCAACCGTCAATGCCATTTTGCATGCCGGTCTGACGCCTGTCTTGGCGGACGTCGATCCATCAAGCCAGAACATTGATCCCGCGGCGATCGAGGCGGCTATCACTCCACGTACACGTGCGATCCTGCCCGTACATCTTGCCGGGCGTCCGTGTGCGATGGATCGCATCATGGCGATTGCCCGCAAGCACGATCTGGTGGTTATCGAGGATTGTGCGCATGCCGTGGAAGCGGAATTTGATGGCCGCCCGCTAGGTACGTTTGGCGATTTTGGCTGCTTCAGTTTCTATGTCACCAAGAACATCGTGACCGGTGAAGGGGGCATGATTCTGGGGCGGAGTGAAGAGCAAGTCGCTCGGGCGCGCATCCTTGCGCTGCATGGTATGAGCAAGGACGCCTGGCATCGCTTTGGTGATAAGGGTTACAAGCACTACCAGGTGGTGGAGTGCGGCTTCAAATACAACATGATGGATGTGCAGGCCGCGATCGGCCTGCATCAGCTGTCGCGCGTTGAACAGAACTGGCATCGACGTGCCGCCATTTGGCAGCGCTATGACGAGGCCTTCGCCGGGTTACCCATCGGCTTGCCCGTTCCTGCGGAAGCGAATACCCGCCACGGGCATCATTTGTATACCGTCATGATCGACAAGCAGCGTTGCGGCATGGAGCGCGATGATTTTCTCGAGGCGATGAATGCCCAGCGGATCGGTACCGGTGTGCATTACCTCTCCATTCCCGAGCATCCGTATTACCGCGAGCGATTCGGATGGCGCCCCGAACAGTGGCCCAATGCCATGAAGCTTGGGCGTGAGACGGTGAGTCTTCCGCTGTCTCCGGCGTTATCGGATGAGGACGTGGAGCGTGTCATCCACGCCGTTCGCGGCATCCTGCGCTGACGTGCGGCGCGCAAGATGCTTCGGCTGTCTGCGCAAGTCTGCGTGTTGATCATGCGCAGGCCAGTGCATGACTGCCAGGCCGATCTGACCCACTTCACCACTCTGGCTGGCGGCCCGACAGCGATCATTTTGGCTGGGGCTGACACCACCCGGGGCCGCGTGCTTGGGCGGGTGGGCTAGGATCCTCGCTCCTGAAAATGGATCGTCGTATGGTTGGGAAGTCCCGACGCTGCCTCGAATGACCCACTCAGACTGTGATCCCGAAGACCTGAGGCGGTTCTGACAACGTTTTGTTACACCCCAGCCGTTAAAGTGAGCGGAAACAGCCAGGCTCTATCCCCATGCCAGCCAATGCACAACAACTCACGTTTTTTCGCGAGTGGATCAAGCATCCGCTGCAGATGGCATCCATACTGCCCTCCGGGCGCCCGCTGGCGCGCATGATGGTGTCCGCCATGCCGGCCCAGGCCAGCTGTGTGATTGAGCTTGGCGCTGGTACCGGCGTGATCACCGAAGCGCTGTTGCGTCATGGTGTTTCGCCGGCCCAATTGCTGGTGCTGGAAATGAATGCCACCTTGCATGGCATCCTGCGCCGCCGCTTTCCCCAGGCGCAGGTGCTCTGTGCCGATGCGCGTCACGTGAATGAACTGGCCCAGCGTACCGGCGTGCTCGCGCCGGAAGGCGCCGATGCGATTCTCAGCAGCCTGGGGTTGCTGGCGATGCCGCCATCGCTGCAGCACGATATCGTCGCCGCAGCCTTTGCGGTGCTGCGTCCAGGCGGCGTGTTCGTGCAATACACCTACGGTTGGCGCAGTCCGCTGGATAAGCAAGTGCAGGAGCAATTGGGGCTGCGCTGCACCCGGGTTGGCATGGTATGGCGCAATCTGCCGCCGGCGCATGTGTACGTCTATGCTCGCGACGATCAATGAGGCGGATGGCTGGCAGTCTTTGCCGCTGGCCGGTGCAGAGGTTCGTTACGCAGCCTCTTGGCTAGATGGGGACGAGGCTGATGCGCTGTTTGAACGTCTGCAGCATGAGATTCCCTGGGAACGCCACCGACTGTACATGTTTGGCCGCGAGGTCGACTCGCCGCGGCTAAGTTGCTGGATTGGCGATCCGGGCACGGCCTACACCTATTCGCGGAGCCGTTTTGAACCGAATCCATGGACAGCATCGCTGCTTCCTTTGCGCGAGCGCGTCCAGACATTCTGCGGGGCACACTTCAACAGCGTACTGGCCAATCTCTACCGCGATGGTCAGGATTCGATGGGCTGGCATAGTGACGACGAACCCGAATTAGGGCCGCATCCGGTGATCGCATCGCTGAGTCTTGGCGCCGAGCGCCGCTTTCGTCTGCGACGAAAGGCGCGGCATGACGAACGTGTCACGCCGCTTGGATTGCCGCTCGCACACGGTAGCTTGCTGTGCATGGCGGGTGATACCCAGCGCCATTACCAGCATGATTTGCCTAGGGTTGCCGGCGTGTTGGGTGCGCGGATCAATCTCACGTTCCGCTTCATCCACGCGCGGCCGTAAAGCCGCCCATGACGCCCTGCAGCTTGGATTGACGGGGAGCGGTAGCGATAATGCGGGGCTCCTTTCCCCTCACTAACCCCTGGCAGGCTTTGCAATGACCGATAAGACCGTACTTAACGCCACGCATCGCGAGCTGGGTGCTCGCATGGTCGATTTCGGTGGCTGGGATATGCCGATCAGCTACGGTTCGCAGATCGAAGAGCATCACGCCGTGCGCCGCGACGCCGGCATGTTTGACGTCTCCCATATGACCGTGGTCGATCTGCATGGTGCCCGCGTGCGGGATTTTCTGCGCCATCTGCTGGCCAATAGCGTCGACAAGCTCAAGGTGCAGGGCAAGGCGCTGTATTCGTGCATGCTGAACGAGCAGGGTGGCGTGATCGACGATCTGATCGTGTACTTCCTGGGTGATGAATTTTTCCGGCTGGTGGTGAACGCGGCCACTCGCGTCAAGGATCTGGCCTGGATCGAGCAGCAGGCCAAGGCGTTCAACGTCGCTGTGCAGGAGCGTCCCGATTTCGCGATGATCGCCGTGCAGGGGCCGAATGCGCGTGCCAAGGTGATCGGTCTGCTGCATGAAGTGGATCGCGTCCGCATCGAAAAGCTTGGCCGCTTTGCCGCCGCCGCAGCGCAGGGTCCGCACGGTGTGCCGCTGTTCGTCGCCCGCACCGGTTACACCGGCGAAGACGGCTTCGAGATCATCGTGCCGCAGGAGCAGGCGGTCACCTTGTGGAAGGAGCTTGCTGCCGCGGGCGTTGCGCCGTGTGGACTTGGCGCGCGCGACACGCTGCGCCTCGAAGCCGGCATGAATCTTTACGGCCAGGACATGGACGAAACCGTGACGCCGTGGGAGGCCGCTCTGACCTGGACCATCTCGCTGGACGAAGGGCGTGATTTCATCGGCCGCAAAGCGCTTGAAGCCCAGAAGGCGGCCGGCGTGCCGCGCACGATGGTCGGCCTGGTGATGGATGAGAAAGGCGTGCTGCGCCATGGCCAGAAAGTGCTGACCAACCACGGTGATGGCGAAATTCTTTCGGGTAGTTTCGCACCGACGTTGAACAAGTCGGTCGCCTTTGCGCGGATTCCCGCGGCTGCATCCGGTGACCTGCGCGTGGATATTCGCGGGCGCGAAGTGCCGGTGCGCCTGGTCAAGTTTCCGTTCGTGCGTGATGGCAAACCCTGCGAAGGTATTTGAACCTTTGTCCGTCCCCTCCGCGCTGTCCGCATCGCGGGGGGAGCGACGCAACGTAAAGACGTCTGTACTGGCGTGGGTATGGAGCCGCCGCGGAAGCGGTTAGAATCCACGCCTCCACCCCTGATCGAAACCAACGACGACTGGACCTGACCATGAGCGAGATTCCCGGCGATCTGAAATTTCTCAAGTCCCACGAGTGGGCCCGTGTCGAAGACAATGGCCTGATCCGCGTGGGTATCTCCGACCATGCGCAAGAACAACTTGGCGACCTGGTGTACGTGGAGCTGCCGGAAGTCGGCGCGAGCGTGAAAACAGGCGTGGGCGCAGCCACGGTCGAATCGGTGAAGGCCGCCTCGGACATCTATTCCCCGGTATCGGGTGAGGTGGTCGAGGTCAACGAGATCCTCAGCGACAAGCCCGAGACGATCAACGAAGACGCCTACGGTGAAGGTTGGCTGTTCGTGGTCAAGGCCAGCGATCGCGCCGAACTCGACGAACTGCTCAGCGCCGATGACTACGCCGAGCTGATCGAGCACGAAGACGACTGATCGTTCGATCGGTTGGTTCCGGTGACGGCCGCTCAGGCGGCCGTTGCCTTTTTCGCAAAGCGTTCACCCAGGAAAGCGAGCATCTTTGCTCCATGATCGGGATGAAGAACGCATCCCTGAAGGTACTCATCGCGCCGATGAGGTGACCCGTCACCGATATGTTCGGTGACGCATTCCGGGTACGCGATGAGGGTGTTCGGGGGTGTGTCGCGACACTTCCGGGATCATCCGGGCGCATTTCAGTCTGAATCCGTTCATGCTCCGAACGACTACCTTCGGGCGGTCAAAAAAGGCATCGCGCGTTGTACGGCAATCCGCTTGTGACGGCTGCGTTGGATGTATCAGCGTGAATGAGAAAAATCACATTTTCAGCTTGTTTTTGGCTTTCTTTGGCAATGTGCAAAGTTGTTTTCTGAAACGTTTTAGCGCGTGTTCAAATCGATTTTCGTGATCGGAATTAACCCTTCAAGGTGGGTGCAATCGGCAGGTTGCCGGATCGAAGGGATTGATTTCATGATGAAAATTTATTGACAGTTGAAATGTTCAGGAATAGCTTTCGCACCATATAACGGGGAACCGCACCAATGGTGGCATCGAAATTCATCAAGCCATACGTAGAACACGGCGAAAAAGCCAGCGCGGTGAGGAAGATCACTGTTTCGATTCCAATGCATGTATTGCGACTGCTGTCGGATCTGCGTACGTACCGACAGGTCAACAATTTGAGGCACGCCACGAACAGCGATTTGCTGGTTGAGGCGTTCCTTCACGCTTTTACTGGGCAACCACTGCCAACTGATGAGGAGCTGAGACGAACTATGGCCACTGCCAAGAAAACTGCTAGGAAATCGGCTAAGAAAGCCGCCAAGAAGACCACCCGCAAAGTTGCCGCCAAGAAGCGGCCGGTCGCCAAGAAGGCAACCGCCAAGAAGCGCACCGTGCGCAAGACCGCCAAGAAGGCTGCCAAGCGCGTAGGCGCGAAGAAGGCAACTGCCAAGCGCGTTGCTAAGAAGACTGCCAAGAAGACCGCCAAGAAGGTTGCCCGCAAGCGCGTCGCAAAGCGCGCTACCCGCAAGACCGCGGCTGCCGCCAAGGTTGTGAAGGTTACCAAGACCTCCAAGGCCCCCAAGGCCCCCAAGGTCAAGAAGTAAGTACAACAAGAAAGTAGCTCTATCGATTTGTCTCCCTGCGACGCCCAGCGCGGGGAGGTGCCTCGAAAGCGTTTCGTCCCGGCTATCAGGCCGGGACGCTTCGTTTCTGGTTTCCGAAAACGAACGAAAGCATTGAGAGATCTCCGCACTGGCGAAAATGCTCGCTATCCCGGATCAGCCTTTCAGGCTTCTGGCGGCATAGGGGGCCAAGAACGGCTACCAACTATTTCCTTTGCCAGCCGTGAACCAACGCCCATTTGCCGTGCCGCCACAATCGCGATACCTTTTCCCCATCCGCGCCGCGGCAAGTTTGGGGTAGCCGCTCCTGGATAACAGGGGGGAAGCGCGGGTATCTGATGCCACGCAGTCAGTGAGAGATCATGGATACCCGAAATAGTCGTTATGCACGCTCGCGTGCGCGCGGGGCTGTCAAGCCCATCACCATCGCCATTGTGGCCATCGTCCTGGGCCTGGCTGTCCTGTCCTGGATCTTCGTCATCAAGCCTCACGAAGACATCGTGGGAACGGATAACGGGGCGCATCCTTCCACGCCGGTCACGCAGGGGCCGCAGGCCGCGCCGCCGGTGAATGTGGAAGCATTGAGTCTTAATGATCTGCTGGCCGAGGCGCGCAAGGCGATGAACCAGCAACGCGTGATTTCGCCGGCAGGCAACAACGCGTTTGAGTTCTACCTGAAAGTGCTGCAGAAGCAGCCCGGCAACCAGACTGCTGCCGATGCACTTCGCGAAACCTTCCCCTTTGCTGCCAGCAACGTGGAGCAGGTGATCAACCAGCGCGACTTCAATGAGGCCGAGCGCGAGATCGATCTGCTGGCGAAGGTGGATCCCACCAATTACACCCTGACCATTCTGCGCTCCAAGCTGGATGCGCAGCGCAAGACGCTGGACGAAGAGCAGCAGAAGCAGCTCGATCAGCAGCGTCAGGCGGATCTCGCCGCGCAGAAGGCTGTAGCGGACAAGGCCGCGGCAGAGCAGGCCGCGGTGCAGAAGGCTGCGTCCGACAAGGCTGCTGCAGCGCAGGCGGCGCTGGCGGCACAGCAAGAGAAGGTCAAGGACGAAGAGGCTGCCAAGGCGAAGGCTGTGGCGGCGCAGACGACCAGCGAGAACACGACGGCGGCCGCTGGCTCCACCAGCGCGGAAACGCGCGAACCCATTCCGATTTCTGTGATCCGTCCACGCTATCCCCCAACGGCGCTACGCAATGGTCAGGAGGGCTGGGTAGATGTGCAGTACACCGTCAATCCCGATGGCAGCGTCACCAATATCAGCGTGGTAAGCGCTGAACCACGGCACATCTTCGACAGTGCCGCCATTGATGCGCTGCGCCGCGCCAAGTTCTCGCCGGCGATGCGCGACGGTACCGCCGTGGTGTTCCAGCAGGAAAAGCGGATCGAGTTCAAGATCAACAACTCGCAATAACCGTCCTGCGCTCTTCACCAAAGAGGCGGAGCCATCATGGCTCCGCCTCTTTGCTTTTGGGGCTACGCGAAGATCGTAGACAGATTCCTGTACCCCATTCGCACTCGTCTCACACCGCTCGCTATGCTTTGTTAGCGGCGCTTAGTTTTGATGGCGATGCTTGTGGTGTGTTTTGGCGGGTATGTTCTTGTTGGCCGGCGGATCGCTTTCCACGCCCGCCCAGTCGACGTGCGGCAGTCCCAGCATACTGTCGAACACCATTGGCATCAGATCGGTGCCGATCGCGCCGGGGGAGTTCCACATCGACACCATGCCGAGCTGATACTTCGGGAAGAACGCGATCATGGTGCGATAACCCTCCACCTCACCGGCGTGGAAGATCATCGTTTCGCCCCCATAGGTGAAGACGCGCCAGCCCAGCGCATAACTCGCCGAGCTGAGGCGAGCGCGGCGCCAGGGTGTGGCGCGCATTTCACTCGGGGTTGGCACGCCGGGCGTGTGCAGATAATCCAACAGCGGTTGTGGCAGCACATCCGGGCGGCCGCCCATCTGCGCGATCAGCCAGTGCTCCATGTCGTGAAGACTGGCGTTGACGCCTGCGGCAGGTGCGACGCGGTAATAGGCTTCCTTTGGATCGAAGGGAATCCAGCCATGTGCACCGTTCGGACGATGCGGTCGTGCCCAGCTTTTGCTGCTCTCCAACGCATCACGGCCATAGCTGGCCGAAGTCATGTCCAAGGGAAAGAACAGGCGCTTGTCCACTTCGTGGTAGAAGAAGTCGCCAGTCTCGGCGTAGATCAGATCGCCGATCAGACTGAAGGCGACGTTCTGGTAGCCGTAGCACTGGCCGACATTGCAGGTAAGGGTCACTTCGTCGAGCTTGCGGACCAGTTCCTCATAAGGAACGTTGTCCTCAAGCAAGGCGTCATAGGTGTTGTGAGGCAAACCAAGCCGCTGTCCCAGGATGTCTTTCACCGTGGCCTGGTTGGAGGCATCCACGTTCTTTAACTGAAAGAACGGCAGCACGTCGGCCAGTTTGGTATCCCAGCTGAAGTGTCCGTCGTCGATCAGCAAGCCGGTGACGGCGGTAGCGAAGGCTTTGGAGAGTGATGCCAGGCGGAATACGGTGTCGGCCGTGATCGGCTCCTGAGTGGACGCATCGGCATAGCCGATCTCTCGCTCGAAGGCGACCTTGTCGTTGACCACCACGGCCGTGGCGAGTCCGGCCACTTCATTGCGCTGTGCGACCACGTCCAGCCATTGCGAGTAAGCGTCCAGCGCAGCTTTCACCCGATCGGGAGGAATGCTGGTGTTGGCATTCACATCGGTCGCATCGTGCTGGGCCGGATGGACATCGGGGCTGGAGCCGACAGAGGCCGGCGTGGCGCATGCCGCTGCTCCCGCAGCCAGCGAAAGCGTGATGCCGAACAGACCGGCGATCAACAGGGGAAGCTTACGAAACTGCATGCGACTCCGAGGTACTACAGGCGCCACAGGGCGCCTTGGGTCATGGGTCCAACCGTCCATGGGAGTTAGCAGTCGATTGTCCTGTACTTCGGACGCAGCTACAACGCTGTTTTCACGCTCTGTGGACGGCCGCCGCTCGTGGGCGTGAACCGGGCTTTCATGGACCGGCGGTCTGGGCGAATGTTCCTGCGGATGGTTCGCCCTGCGCTAGCAGCAGGGCGGCGGCCTGTTCAGCAATCATGATGGTGGGCGCATTGGTATTGCCGCTGGGAAGCGTCGGCATGACCGAGGCATCCACCACCCGCAGCCGCTCCACGCCGTGCACGCGCAAAGTACTGTCCACGACAGCTAATTCATCCCGGCCCATGCGACAGGTGCCGACGGGGTGATAAATGGTTTCGGCCTTGCGCCGGATGAAATCCTCCCATTCATGGTCCGAGCGGGGTTCTGCTTCCGGAAAAACCGGTGCGCCGCGGTACGGATCGAACGCGGGCTGCGCGAGGATGTCGCGCGAGAGTTTCGCTGCCTCGATCATGCGAGCCAGATCATGGTCTTCCGCATCACTCAGGTAACCGGCGTGGATCGCCACCGGCTCCCTCGGGTTGGCCGAGCGTAAGCGCAGTCGGCCGCGACTGCGCGGATGCAGGTAGCAGGCGTGAAGGGTGTAACCCATACCGGGCAAGCGATGTCGGCCGTGATCATCGAGCAGTGCCGGTACGAAATGGAACTGCAAATCGCAGCGCGCGTCATCGGCCAGATGACTGCGTACAAAGCCACCGCATTCGGCGACATTGGAACTGGCCGGGCCATCGTGATGACGTAAATAGCGCCAGCCCGCGGCAAGTTCGTTGAGGTGGTCGTAGGTGATGTTCTGCGTGCAACCCACCAGCGTGCAGATGTCCAGGTGATCCTGCAGTCCGCTACCGACGCCAGGCAGATCCATCACGGGTGTGATGCTGTGTTCGCGCAGATGATCGGCCGGGCCGATGCCTGAAAGCATCAGGAGCTGCGGTGAATTGATCGCCCCGGCGGCCAGAATGACTTCCCCTGCGCGAATGATTTCGTGCTCACGCCCATGACGCAGTTGGACGCCCGTGGCGCGACCGTGCTCCATGCACACGCGCTCCACCTGCGCATGAGTGCGCACATGCAGGTTGGCGCGCGCACGCGCGGGACGCAGGAAAGCTGTGGCCGCCGAGCAACGTGCGCCGTCGCGTTGCGTGACCTGATAGAGGCCAAAGCCAGCCTGCTCGGGTCCGTTGAAATCGGTGTTGCGGCTGAATCCAGCGCTGACGGCGGCCTCAATCAGCACCGCGGAAAGTGGATTGTGGTAACGCAGATCGGACACGCCGAGCGGGCCACCGTTTGCGTGCCACGCGCTTGCGCCGCGCGCGTTATCTTCGCTGCGTAGAAACCATGGCAGCACCTGCGTCCATGACCAGCGCGGGTCGCCGGTTGCCGCGGCCCATGCGTCATAGTCCGCCGGCACGCCGCGCACGTAGCACATCGCATTGATCGAGCTGGAGCCGCCCAGCGTCTTGCCGCGCGGCCACCACAGGCGACGTCCCTGCAAGGCAGGTTCGGGCTCGGTCTCGTAGTTCCAATTGACGTGGCGGTTGTTGGGAAGCCGTGCAATGCCAGCGGGCATGTGCAGCAATGGATGCCAATCGCTGCCGCCTGCTTCAAGCAACAGCACGCGCCTGGTTGGATCGGTGCTGAGGCGATGGGCAAGTACGCAGCCGGCGGAACCGGCACCGACAATCACATAGTCGTACTCCATTTCCGCTCCTTAACCGAACGATGGAATGTTTGCTGCACTGCAAACTGTGCGTGCTAGTCTTGCGCCGCCCTCCGCTGGAAGCTGCCAGTGAGCTTGCCAACCTCTGCCACTGTACGCAAAGACGCCGCCCCGCTTATCGCTACGCTGGCGTTCTTCTTTCTGCTGACCTCGTACTACATCGTGCGACCCGTGCGGGATCAGCTTGTCGGGGCCGTGGGTTCTACCGAGCTTCCGCTGTTCTACGGCGCGACCTTTTTGGCGATGCTGTTGTTGACGCCGATATTTGGCTGGCTGGTGGCGCGTTTTCCCCGGAGGCCTTTGCTTGGCTGGAGCTACAGCTTCTTCATCGTGTGCCTGCTCGGGTTCATTCCTGCGTTCCTTGCACAGGATCGCCTCGGCGCACGCGTGCTTGGTGCAGTGTTTTTCATCTGGGTCAGCGTATTCAACTTGTTCGTGGTGTCGCTGTTCTGGAGTTTCATGGCGGACGTGTTCGACAGCCGACGTGCACGTGAAGTGTTTCCATTGATCGCGTTGGGCGGCATGGCGGGTGCGATATGTGGTCCGGCCTTGACTCGTCTGCTGGTCGGCCTGATCGGTGTGGCGCCGCTGCTGCTGGTGTCGGCGGTCACGTTGGGTGTGGCGTTGTTGCTTCTGCTGCAGATGTCGTCCCGGCAGGCGCAGGGTGATACGGCAGAGCAGGCGATCGGCGGTTCGCTGTGGGCCGGCATTCGTGAACTGTGGTCGCGGCCATTTCTGCGCTACATGGCGATTCTGATGTTGCTAGGCGATGGCATTGGCACCCTTGCGTATGCACTGGTGGCGGACTATGCCAAAGCGCATCTGATTTCGGCGCCGGTGCGTACGGCGTTTTATGCGGACATCGATCTGGCGGTGAATTTGCTGGGTGCGTTCCTGCAGTTGACCTGGTCACGCTGGTTGCTGGTGCATCGTGGCGTGGTATGGGCGGTGGTTGTGCCGCAGTTGATCAATCTTGCCTTGCTGGTGATGGTGATGATTGGCGGTCACGCGCAACTCAGTGTGCTGGGTTACAGCGTGCCTTTGCTGGCGCTGATGATGGTGGGCACGCGCGGTTTCATGTACGGCATGACCAAGCCGGCCAGCGATGCGCTCTATACCCGCGTGCCGCGCGAGACACGCTACAAAGGCAAGAACTTTGTGGAAACCGCTGTGTGGCGATTCGGCGATCTCATTATCACCAGCGGCGTCAGTAGTCTGGCCAAATGGGGCGCGAGTCTGGGTAGCATTGCGTTGATCGGCGTGGTGGCATCGAGCCTGGCCGCCTGGATCGCGCGCAAAGCCGCTACCTCGCCGGATCTGGCGCCGGAAGGCGGCAATCGGGAATCGGAAATCGGGAATCGCAAGAGCGACGGCGCCAAGCTTGCAGGCAACCGCTTTTAACGGGTTACGATTCCCGATTTACGGCTTCACGAAGTGATATAGCGTTGCAGCTGGTCGATCTGCTCGGCCTGCGCGCTGATCACTTCCTTGACCAGATCGCCGATCGAAATCACGCCGAGCACACGGTTGCCTTGCACCACCGGCAGGTGGCGCACGCGGCTGTCGGTACACATGCGCATGCAGTCGAACACGTCTGTTTCCGGCTCCACGGTGAGCACGGGACTGCTCATGATTTCCGATACCGCGGTCTGCGCGGACGAACGTCCTTGCAAGATCACCTTCCGTGCATAGTCGCGTTCGGAAACGATACCGACCAGTTGCTCGCCCCGCATGACCAGCAATGCGCCGACACCCCGTTCGGCCATGTGTTTGATCGCTTCCAGTACGGGTGCTTCTGGCGCAACAGCGAAAATTTCGTTGCCTTTCGTAACCAGCAAGTGCTTGACCTGACGCATGCCAAACCTCCCGAGCGGCCGCAGCATGACCGCGTGAGGGACAGTCTAGCGCTCCGGCGTGGCACCGGTGTGAAGTGGGTCGCGGGCAGCGGGAAGATGTTCTTCCTCAATGAAATACAACGGCCGCTGCTTGGATTCAGCGTAATTGCGCCCGATGTATTCGCCAATCACGCCGATGGCGAGCAACTGAATGCCGCCGAGGAACAGCACCACGACCATCAGGCTCGGGTAGCCGGGCACGGGGTCGCCGTCCAGCAGCGCCTTGATCAGCACTTTCAGTCCAAGCAGAAAGGCCAGCACCGACGCGGCCAGGCCGGTCCAGGTGGCAAGCTTCAGCGGCGCACTGGAAAACGAGGTAATGCCTTCGATCGCCAGTTGGATCAAGCGCCAGTAATTCCATTTCGTGATGCCCGCCAGGCGCGGATCGCGCATGTATTTAATCGAGGTCTGGCGGTAGCCGATCCAGGCGAACAGTCCCTTCATGAAACGCTGTCGCTCGCGCAGCTGCGACAGCGCGGCCAGTGCGCGGCGCGAGAGCAGTCGGAAATCGCCGGTATCCCGTGGTACTGCGACGTCCGACAACATCTCCATGGTCCGGTAGAACGCGGCCGCGGTGAAACGCTTCAAACCGGTTTCGCCGGCGCGCGCGCTGCGCGTGGCGTAGACCACGTCATAACCGGCCTGCCATTGCTCGACCAGTTGCGGGATCAGCTCGGGTGGGTCTTGCAAGTCGGCATCGATCACCACGGCAGCGTCGGCGTCCACGTGGTCGAGTCCGGCGGTGAGCGCCGATTCTTTACCGAAGTTGCGGGACAGCTTGAGCGTGCCGACGCGTGGATCGGCCGTGGCAAGGGATTGCATGATCTGCCAGGTGTCGTCCCGGCTGCCGTCATCGACGTACAGCACATCGCTCTGCAGCGGCAACTGATCCAGCACCTTGGACAGCCGCTCATGGAATGCCGCCAGGACGGCCGATTCGTTGTAGGCGGGTACGACAACGGTAAGTCGCGGCATGCCGAAGATCCAAAGGGTAGGGCGGGAATGCTAGCGAAGTGCGCGTGCCGCGGCGAGACTCGGCGATTTAGCGTCAGTGTCGCCGCGTCCGCTCGGTGTCACGTGGGGGTTGTCGGCCTCGCAGATAGGCCGGGCCGCCAAGCTGATTCATCTGCTGCTCGATCCAGCGGCTGCGCTCCATCACATAAGCGCTGGGGCGATCGACCAGAAAGCGATCCGGGTTGGGCAGAACGGCAGCCAGCCGCGCCGCTTGCGCCGGACCAAGTTGTGCTGGCGACGCGTGGAAGAACACATCGCTGGCCGCACCCACCCCGTAAATGCCATCGCCTAGCTGGGCGATGTTCATATACACCTCCAGAATGCGCTGCTTCGGCCAGGTCAGCTCCAAGAGCACCGTGAAATACGCCTCCAGTCCCTTGCGTACGAAGCTGCGGCCATTCCACAGGAAGAGGTTCTTGGCGGTCTGCTGGCTGATCGTGCTGGCGCCGCGCAGGCGCCTGCCGTCATCGGCGGCATCGATCGCGTTCTGGATGGAATCGAAATCGAAACCGTGGTGGAACGGGAATTTCTGGTCTTCCCCGGCCACCATCGCGATAGGCACCCAGGGCGAAATGCGCGACCAGGGCACCCAGTGGTGCTGCAGGTGGAAATCCTTCTCGCCATGGGTCAGCGCGTCCAACTGGCGCTCCATCATCACCGCAGACGTCCAGGGCGGCACGAAGCGCAGCACCAGCACCACGAACCAGCTCAATGCCACCCATGACAGGATCAGGATGCCCACGTAACGCAGCAGACGGCGGAATGGAGGAAAATGAGCCATGGCCCAGCATGTAGAAAAACCCGCCGGATTATAAGCGGCGATTCTTAATGGGCTATTGTCGGGTCCCAGGCGAATCCCCATTTACTGTCGCTTGAGCTTTTGAGAGGTAAATCCACGTGGAAACCGTGCTTGTCGAGGATGTGCTCCATCGTTTTCTGCTCGAACGCGCCGGCGTTCGGGGCGTGATCGTTCGGCTGGGGGCGGCCTGGCGCGAAGTGGCGGGCCGTGCGGACTATCCGGCGCCTCTGCGCGAACTGCTGGGCCAATCGCTGGCTGCCAGCGCGCTGCTGACCGGCAATATCAAGCTCGAAGGCGCACTGTCGATCGAATTGAAGAGTGCGGGTGCACTGCGGCTGCTGTTCGCGGAGTGCTCCGACACGGGGCGTCTGCGCGGCCTGGCGCGCTGGAATGGCGACTTGCCGACGCCCCTGCCGCTGAACGATCTGCCTGACGCCATCATGGCGATCACCATTGGCCATGCCGAGCGCGGGCAGCGTTATCAGGGCTTGGTCGACCTCGGCCACGCTGAATTGGCGGGCGCGCTCGAAAACTACTTCCGGCAGTCCGAACAGTTGCCGGCGCGTATTGTGCTGGCCGCCGATGGTCAACACGCAGTGGGACTGATGCTGCAGAAGCTGCCGGGCGAAGGCGGCCGCGATGCGGTGCACGACGAGGATGCATGGCCGCGTATCGAGCATCTCACTGCGACCTTGGGCCGCGAGGAGTTGCTCACCACGCCACCCGAAGAATTGCTCTATCGTCTTTATCACGAAGAGACGGTAAGGCTGTTCCAACCGCGACCGTTGGCGTTCGGTTGCAGCTGCTCGCGGGAACGCGTGGAATCCATGCTGCGCTCGCTCGGGCAGGATGAAATCGAAGCGACCCTCGAAGCGCAGCAGGGCACCATCGAAGTGACTTGCGAGTTCTGCGCACGCACCTACACGTTCGATCGGGTGGATGCGCAACATCTGCTGAGCGGAAGCACCACCAGCAGTTCTACCGTCCAGTAAATGCATCGATGGGTTCAATCCCATCGATCCTGCACGCCGCCTCAGCCCACGGTGCTAGCTTGCCCCACCCACACTTCCACCGCCTGAGGCCGGGCAAATAGAAAGCCCTGGCCGTAACGGCAACCGATGTTGCGCAGTGCCTGCCGCTGCGCTTCATCTTCGATACCTTCGGCAATTACCTGCATCTGCAATGAATCGGCGAGCACCTGGATGGCGCGCACGACAGGCAGGCTGTGGCTGCCGGCGTTGGCAAGTTCGGTGATGAAGGTGCGATCGATCTTCAGCGTTTCGATCGGATACTGGTGCAGATAACTGAGCGATGAGTAGCCGGTGCCGAAATCGTCCAGTGCAATGCCTACGCCGTGCTGGCGCAGATTGTCGAGGATGCGTTTGACCTGCGCCGGGTTTTCCAGCAGCGTGCGTTCGGTCACTTCAATGCGCAACGAATGCGGATTGACGCGATGCGCGCGCAACAGGTCAAGCAGGCGGTCGTCCAGATCGGATTGGCGGAAATGGCGGCCTGAAACATTGAGGCTCACAAAACCGTCCTGGCCGGCGAGCCTGCTCGCTTGCGAGGCGACCTGCTCGAAGATCTGCCAATCGATCGTTTCCGCACTGCCGTTTTCTTCGGCCACCGCGAGAAAATCACCAGGACAGAGCAGCCCACGATCGGGGTGACGCCAGCGCAGCAGCGCTTCGTAGCCCACGGTGCGTCCGTCATCAAGACTGACAATCGGCTGGTAGAACGGCACGAATTCGTTGCGGCTCAGAGCGCGGCGCAAATCGCCTTCCATTTCCAGCAGCGACAGCACTTCACGGCGCAGTCGGTCGTCAAACACGGCGGCGCGATGACGGCCTTCATCCTTGGCACGGTACATCGCCGCGTCAGCGTCACGCAGCAACTCTTCCGGCTGCTGGTAATGCGGGCCGGGCAGCGCAATGCCGATCGAGGCAGAGGTGAAGATTTCCTTGATGCCGAGTCGGAACGGTACGTGCAATTCCGCGATGATGCGCTCGGCAACCACGCTGGCCTTGCTCACATCGCTAATGCCTTCCAGCAGCACGGCGAATTCGTCACCGCCCAATCGCGCTACCAGATCGCGCGTTTTCAAGCAGGCGCGGATGCGACTGCCGGCCTGGAACAGCAGATCATCGCCGATCAGGTGGCCAACCGAATCGTTGATCACTTTGAAACGGTCCAGATCGATAAACAGCACCGCGAACAGCTTGTTCGGATCAGCATGATAGGCCTGCAAGGCCTGTCCGAGCCGTTGCAGCAGCAGGGTGCGATTGGGTAGGCCGGTCAGCGAATCGTGCAAGGTTTCGTACATCAGCCGGCGCTCGACGCGTTCGCGCTCAGCAATCTGTTCGCGCAGGTCGCGATTGGCCAGCGCGAGCGCGCGCGTGCGTTCGGTGACGCGGCGTTCCAGGTTCACGTAGGCCTGTTTCAGCGATTCGCTGGTCTGCTTACGCTGCAGCGCGTTGGCAATGTGATAGCTCACGAACGTGAGCAATTCCTGGTCGCGCGTGTCATAGATGTGCTTGGGCGAATAGCTCTGCACCACCAGTACGCCCATGACCTTGTCATCCAACACCAGCGGCACACCCAGCCAGCACACCGACTTGGCACCGACTTGCTCGCATTCCCCGCTTTTGACGAGGCGGTCGAAGGTTTCGCGATCGGCCAGCAGCGGCTTGCCGTGCTTGAGTACGTATTCGGTCGCACCATTGGCGATCTGGCGGGACGCGCGCGTGGTTTCGATCTCGTCGACGAAGTAGGGGAAGGTGATGTTCTCACCGCTTTCGTCGAGCAGCGCAATGTAGAAGTTGCGAGCGTAGAGCAATCCGCCCACCACACGATGCACGGCGGCGTAGAAGTTCTGCTGGCTTTCCGGCGCGCTGGCCAGTTCGGCGATGCGGAACAAGGCCGACTGCAAGCGCTCGCCACGCTGGCGCTGCAACACTTGCTGGCGCAGCACGCGGTTGGTGGCGCGTAGCGCGGCAGTGCGGTCGGCTACGCGGCGTTCCAGCTCGGCATGCGCTTCGCGGCGTTCCAGCGCGGTCTGCATGTGCTGGGCGACGTAGTTCAGCAGGTCGCGGTCATGACGGGTGTAGCGCGTATCTGTGCGATAGGTCTGCACGACGATGCCGCCGACCACCTGGCTGCCGCGCAGCAGCGGCACGCCCAGCCAGTGTTCGCAGGGCGGCCCGACCAGGATGAAGCGGCCTTCCAGTTGCCGCGAGAGTTCCTCGACCGAGCCCATGAGCGGCTGGCCGTTCTGCAGCAGGTTCCAGGTCAGGCTGTGCCGCATGTCCTGCAAGGGATAGTTTTGGTCCGGGAGCGGCGGTTTCTGGTCGACTGTGTCCACGTAGTACGGAAAGCGCACGCTGTCCGTGGCCGGGTCGTACAGGAAAATGTAGAAGTTCTCCGCATACATCAGCATCCCGACGATGGCGTGCAGGGACTGCATCATCTCGGTCATGTTGTGGGCGGTGCCGGCCAGTTCGGCGATGGCATATAAAGCGCGCTGCAGGCGTTCGGCCATGGCCAAGCGGGAGATGGCTTCATAGAGCCGCCCTGTTTCGCTCAGCTGACGCAGGCGCGTGCCGGCGAGCCGTCCCAACCAGCCCAGGTCGGCGCTGACAGCCTCGTTCAGGCTGGCCGGATCGCCGATGAAGGCGAGGGTCTGCAGGCTTTGCGGATCTCTGGCCAGGTTCAGCTGGCCGGGCGGAGGCTGCTCGCCGGATTCCGCGGGCAGCCAGCGAAGCTCGCCCTGAAGGCCCAGGTGGCGCAGGGCGCCCTGGCAGATGTCCAGCACGTTGCCGGCGTCAACGGCCCGGAACAGACGCTCCATGGTCTCACGCAGCCCGGCCGGAATGGCTTCCGGTGAAGAAGACGTGAAATGGGGGCTGTCAGGCAGTGAACTCATGGTCAGTGAGCGGGTCCATGCGCTGTATAAGGAATGACTATATCGCGTGATGATCGTGTCATGTCGCTATCGCCTAGGGAAAGCATGCTGAGCTAACACCCGTCCAAGATTCCGGCTGTGCCGGGATCCTGGACAGGCTCTAAGGGCGGTCCATGCATCCACCGTGCCAGCAAGTGCTTGTCCGGAGGCCGGTTTTGGCGCGTTGCCGCACAGAAAAATGCCCTTTTTAGGGTGTTAGTAAAAAGTAAAATGGGGTACACTGATTCTCGGGAGTCCGCCCCTCCGAGAGGGGTGGTCGGGTCTGTAATGCCAATCGCCAATCTCATGCGCCGACTGTTGCTGACATTGCCGCTGCTCTGCGTGCCGCTTCTTGCGGCAGGGCAGACGCTGAGCGGTGATCAGGCCAGCAACATGGCGTGGCTGCAGCAACAACAGGCGCTCTCGCAAACCGGTCAGCCTGCGCAGGGTTCCCTGCTGGTGCAGTCACAGAGCACGTCGACGGCCAGCGCACAAGCGCAAGGCAATGCCGGTTTGTCGCTCAATCCACTTTCGGGCGGCACGGTCAATGCGAGCAGCCTGCAATACAGCATCACGCCGAATGTCACCGCGCAGGCTGGCGTTACGCAGCGCTCCTGGGTCAACCAGCCGCGCATTATCGGCAGTGAAGTGGGCGCTACCTATAACGCCGGACGCTACAGTCTTGGTGTGAGTGTTGCGCAGGATCAGGTGCCCAACACCACGGCGCTGCCACGCGTGTTGCCGGGTGCCGTCACTGGCGTGAATGGTTTGCAGGATTTCGACAGCAGCACGCAAGTCAATGCGAACGGTCGCTTCGCGTTCAACAACAACAGTGGCGTGTTGCTTGGTGCAAGCATGGGCCGTATTCGCCTGCTGCCGGGCAACTTGATGGGACTGACCACGCTCGACCAGAAGGCGCTGAGCTTCGGTATCGATCACGGCCCGATCAGCGGCAGCATTATCGGCCGCACCATGCAACCGGAACCCGGTATTGGGTTGCCTGGCGCGTACACCGCGGATCGTCGCTGGAACAGCATCGACCTGGGTGTCACCTGGCGTCTGCCGTGGCAGGGTTCGTTGAGCTTTGGTGCGCAGAATCTGTGGTCATCGGGCAACAACACGAATACACCGGTTGGGCCGCCGGAACCGGATCAGTCACGTACCCCTTACGTGCAGTATCACCAGGATCTCTGATTCGCTGACATTACAAACGCAAACGCCCCCGGTTATGCCGGGGGCGTTTGCGTTTGCAGTGGTGGCAATGGAAAACGTGATCATTCATCGTCACGTTTTCGTTTCTGCTCCAGCCATCATCCGGAGGCCGTTTCCTTGGTCTTATTCGCCGCTTCCGGATTTCCTGATCCTCAGATCGCCGCTGAACGTTTCGATGCTGATCTTGCCGTCGCCGCTACCGGCCACGGTTTCGAGGTGACTGCCCGGTCCATGCTCGGGCTGCGTGGGCGTACCGAAATCGCTGCGCAGATCGCCGCTGAAGGTGCTGGCGTGGATGCTGCTGGAAAGTGAGGCAGGGAATTGCAATTGCACATCGCCGCTCATGCTGTCGACACTCATGCTGCCGCCGGTAGCGAGTCCACCGGTGAGCTGCACATCGCCGGAGACTGTGCTCAGGCTCAGCTGTTGCCATGGGCCTCCGTTAGCCTGGATGCGACCGGACACTGTTTGCAGATCGACGGACTGGCCAAGTGACGGGGCAAGAATGTCGCCACTCACGGTCTGCAATTTGGCGCGCTGCGCATGACCGGAGAAAGCGACGTTGCCGCTCACTGTCACCACGTTGAGCGCTGGTGTCTGCGCATGGATGCGCACGCGACCACTCACCGAATTCACCGCGATGTCGCCGCCATCAATGCCATCGACGCTCAGTGGTGCGCTGACCACATTGACCTTTACGGAGGCGCCGCGCGGCACATTCACGTCCAGCGTTGAATCGGACATGGCATTGTCGCCACCCCAGTTGAGCCAGCCGTTATGGCCTTGCGCCTGCACCTTGATCGACAGATTGTTCTCGCTACCATCGATGGTCAGCGGTTGCGCGCCGCTGCCAAGCTCACCGCCGACATGGACCTCGTTGCGATCCCATGCGGTGATCGTCACTTCGCCTTTGACGTTGGTGATTTCCACGTGCACGGTGGGCGCGGCAGGGTGGCTCAGATCGAGCTGGCTTTCGGCGAGCGCCTGTCCTCCCCAGCACAGGCAGCACAGCAGCGGCAGATAGCGGACGTTTTTCATCGTTATTGTTTCCTGGATGCTTCAGCCGGCATGTTTTTCAAGTTCGCGCAGCGTGGCCTGCTGCGCATCGGTCCGCTGCAGCAGGCGCTGCAGGGCGGGCGAGTCGGGAGCTTGCTGGATGGCCTGTTGCAATTCCATGCGCGCGGCATCCAGTTCGACGGCGGCGCCAGCCAGGCGCGGATCGCTGGGTTTCCACGGCAAGGTATTGCTGGCGGTCATCGCGGTAAGAGTGGGGGAGACGGCGGGTTGGATCGTTTGCGCATGCCACACGATGCCGCAGGCCAGTACGAACATGGCAGCGAGGCTGGCGGCCACGGCCCAGGCGTGGTGGCGGCGTGGCGGCCTGATCGGTGTGACGACCACATGCTTGGTTTGACTCGTGCCGTCGAGTTCGGCATCGATACGCGCCCATAGATCGTTGCGCGGGGTGGCCGGCTGATTGAGGTCGCGCATCTGGCGCAGCCATTCGAATTCGTTCATCACACTTCTCCCAACGCTTTGCGCAACAAGCCACGTGCTCGATGCAGTTGCGCCTTGGACGACCCTACTGCCATCTCCAGTTCGCCGGCGATTTCCTCGTGGCGCCAGCCTTCCACGTCGTGCAAAACCAGTACTGCGCGAGCCCGCGGCGGGAGCTTGCCGATCGCACGTTCCAGCTCCTGGCGTTCGGCAGCGCAGAACGGGGTCTCGCCATGCTCGGGAACGCTGTCCTCGTCGACATAGCCGACCGGATCGGCGCCCCGCGCCCGGATGTCCATCAGTGCCACGTTCACCGCCAACCGGTAAAGCCAGGTGCCAAATGCGCTCTGCTCGCGGAAGCTGTCCAGTTTCTGCCAAGCGCGCACGAAGGCATCTTGCGTCAGATCTTCGGCCCGCGCGTGATCGTAGCCGGACAACCGCAACATGGCGCCATGGATACGGCCGACATGCAGGCGATACAGGCGCTGGAACGCCTGTCGGTCGCCTGCGGCGGCCGCGCGCACGTCATCTGTATCGTTGTGTCCCGCAGCGAGCGCAGGCGGCATGGCGCTTCCGTTGGCGATGCAAGCAGCAATCATCTTGCTAGCTTGGATGCAGGTGAGGGCTCTGGGGTTTAGAGGATTAACCCTTTCCCCATCAGGGAGAAGGATGGGATGAGGGGGCAATTTTGCGAAATGGTAACCATCGTCGCAAGAGCGGCCCCTCACCGCAGTCCTCTCCCCCGGTGGGGAGAGGACGCAGAGCATCAGGCGTTGGCCGCCTTGCGCGCCGGAGAGGTTTCCAGCGCCTGGGCGACGCGTTGCTGTTCCTGTCGCAGGCGCGCCGGCAGACGTGGGGCAAAACTGTTGAGGTATTCGCCAATGGCATGCAGCTCGGCTTGCCAGCCGGCCTGATCGACTTCAAGCAGTTCAGCCAGCGTCTCGCGCGGCAGGTTCAAACCTTCGAGTTTGAGTTCGCCGTGCGCGGGCAGGGTGCCGATCGGCGTTTCAGCGCCGCTGACCTTGTTTTCCACACGGGCGATCATCCATTCCAGTACACGCAGGTTTTCACCGAAGCCGGGCCACAGGAACTTGCCATCTTTGCCTTTGCGGAACCAGTTCACGTGGAAGATCTTCGGCAGCTTGGCGCTCGGTTTGTCGAACGAGAGCCAGTGCGAGAAGTAGTCGCCGTAGTGATAACCGCAGAACGGTTTCATCGCCATGGAGTCGCGGCGTAGCACACCGACGGCGCCGGTAGCAGCGGCCGTGGTTTCCGAACCCATTGCCGCGCCCATCAGCACGCCGTGAGTCCAGTCGCGTGCTTCCATGACCAACGGCAGCAGCGAGGGACGGCGGCCACCGAACACGATCGCGCTGATCGGCACGCCTTGCGCATCCTCGGCCTTCGGTGACCACGTGGGGCACTGCTTGGCGCTGACGGTGAAGCGTGAGTTCGGATGCGCAGCCGGACCGTTGGCGGAGTCATACGGACGGCCTTGCCAGTCAGTGACCGGCGTGCCCGGCAGACCTTCCCACCATGGCTGGTTGTCAGCTGTGACGGCTACGTTGGTGAAGATGGTGTCGCGCGCGATGGTTGTCAGCGCGTTCGGGTTGCTGCTGTCGCTGGTGCCGGGCGCCACGCCGAAGAAGCCGGCTTCCGGATTGATCGCGTACAAGCGTCCATCGGCGCCAGGGCGCATCCAGCAGATATCGTCGCCAACTGTCCACACGCGCCAGCCAGCTTTGCGATAACCCTCCGGCGGAATCAGCATCGCCAGATTGGTTTTGCCGCACGCCGAGGGGAAGGCTGCCGCAATGTAATGCGTCTGGCCTTGCGGATTTTCGATACCGACGATCAGCATGTGCTCGGCCAACCAGCCTTCGCTACGTGCCTGGTGGCTGGCGATGCGCAGCGCATGACACTTCTTGCCGAGCAGAGCATTGCCACCATAGCCGGAACCGTACGACTGGATCGACAGCTCTTCCGGGAAATGCATGATGAAGCGGCGTTCTGGATCGAGTTCGCCGGTGGAGTGCAGTCCCTTCACGAAGTGGCCTTCGCGCTCGATGCGAGCCAGCGCGGCCGCGCCCATGCGCGTCATGGTGCGCATGTTTGCCACCACGTAGGGGCTGTCGGTGATTTCGACACCGCAACGTGACAGCGGTGAATCGATAGGTCCCATGCAGTACGGAATCACGTACATGGTGCGACCTTCCATGCAACCTTCGAACAGCGCATCCATCTTGGCGTGCGCATCGGCCGGGGCCATCCAGTGATTGTTGGGGCCTGCGTCGGCTTCGTCCTTGGTACAAACGAAAGTCAGGTGCTCCACGCGCGCCACGTCGGACGGGCTGGATCGATGCAGATAGCAGCCCGGATGGGTCTGCTGGTTGAGTTCGATCAGATCTCCGCTCTGCAGCATCTGCTGCACCAGCGTCCGATATTCGGTATCGGAACCGTCACACCAATGGATCGTCGCGGGGCGGGTCATAGCCGCCACGTCATGAACCCATCGTTCGAGCGAATCGAGCATGCTCGTCATGTTTCCCTCGCCTTGGTCTACCCACAAAAAGGAGATAAGACGGTAAGTTACGGAAACTGGCATTGCAAGGTTACGTGCAGCAATGCCTGAGATGGACAAGCGTAAATAGGGAATGACTAAAAGCAGGGGATACCCTGCTTTTGCGATTCCCGACGCTCTATTTTCGATTCCCGGCGCTTAGGCCGGGATCAGGGTCGCGATCATGTGCTCGACGTAAGTGTCGAACTCTTCATGGCTCAACCTTGGCAGACCGAGTGTGAAATTCAGCTGCAGGAAGCCGACATAGGCGGCGTAGGTCAGGCGAGCGCGATTGAGCGCTTCACCCACTTCCAGCCCGGCCTCGGTGTACGCCGTGTGAAGAAATTCCGTACGCCGCTTGGAGACTCGCGCCATCACCGGCACGACCAGCGGGTGATCCAGCGCTTTCAGCAACGCGGCATAAACCCGGTGCGGCTGCAGCTCGTGAGCAACGCGGCGGAAAAGTTCCGGCAGGCGTTCACGCGGGTCGGGAATAGCTTCGATCTGACTGATGACTTCGCGCTCGCCATACTGCTCCCAGCGCTCCAGGGCAGCCTGAAGCAGGGCTTCGCGCGTGCGGAAATGCCAATAAAAGCTGCCTTTGGTGACGCCGAGCTGGCGGGCGAGAGCCTCCACGGCCAGCGCGCCGACGCCTTGCTCGGCAATCAGACTGAGGGCGGCATCTTCCCAATCTTCAGCGGAAAGGCGCGCGCGTTCGGGTTTTTGACGGACATTCATACCCGTATGGTAGCCCAGACCGGCGAGAAACTGTGGCCACGTTGGCCTTTTCGCAGGCCCTGAAGCGGGAGAGCTGGGCCGGTTGACGCCAGCCTGCTGAGCAATCCATACTCATGCGTATGGATAAGCATTCGCCTACCCGAACCTCCCACGACACGGCCAACGGCCTCGCCCTGGCCGTGGATGTGCGCAACGCAACGGGCCAGCCGACGTTGCTGTTTGCGCATGGTTTTGGCCAGACCCGCGGGGCCTGGAATGCGGTGGCGGCTACGATGGCCGCCCACGGCTGCCGCTGTGTGAGCTTCGATAGCCGTGGCCACGGTGAAAGCGACCGCGTGCCAGGTGGCGAGTACCACATGCAGCAATTTGTGGACGATCTGCTGAGCCTGGCACATGCCCAACCTGAGCCGCCGATCCTGGTGGGGGCGTCGATGGGCGGCTTGCTTGGTCTGGTGGCGGCCGGTGAAATTCGGCCCACGCCGTTCCGCGCGCTTGTGCTGGTGGATATCACGCCACGCTGGGAAACCTCGGGTGTGGAGCGCATTCTTGCGTTCATGCAAGCGCATCCCGACGGATTCGCCAGTTATGCCGAAGCGGCCGAGCAGATTGCGGCGTACTTGCCACAACGGCGCGAACGGAAGAGCGAACAGCAATTGCGTCCGCTGCTGCGCGAAGGCGCCGATGGGCGTCTGCGCTGGCACTGGGATCCGGCTTTGCTGGCCGGTGGACTGGTAAGCGAGAGCGAGCGTTATCAACCGCGTTTGCTGAGCGCTGCCGCCAAGGTCGAGGTGCCGGTGCTGCTGCTTTCCGGCGAACGCAGCGATGTGGTTTCTCACCACACGGTCGATGAATTTCTGGCCCTGGTACCGCATGCACGGCATGCCGAAGTGCCAGGCGCTACCCATATGCTGGCCGGCGATGCGAACGATGCATTCACGGCCCAGATAGCAGGCTTTATTACGAGCTTGCCCAAAGCCTCCACATGGCCCGCGCCGGAAGCTGCTTGCGCGCAGGACAAGGAAGAACGAGGGCGTGTATGTCGATACACAACCGAGTGATGACGCAGTCATGTGGGCAAACAGATCCGGCCCGAAGGGTTGCGTCTGAGCGGCCGCCATACGATAACGTGCGATTTGACCTGACCAGTCAGGCCTGCATCGCACACTACCGTCTGACAGCCGCTCAAACGCAACGCGGGCCATGTGGAGGCTTTGGGCAGGCTCTCGCCTGGAACCCGTCAGTGTCCCAGTGGGCGCCGGCGGTTAAGCAACTTGCAACGAGGTGTTGAGATGTCCGTACTTCTAACTGTCTTGGTAGCGCTGTTTGCGACCGGTGCCTGCGCTTACCACCGCAGCAGCTTGCGCACATGGGCGATAACCACGATTGCAGTCACGCTGGTGGTCGGCTTGCTGGTGTCGGCGCCGGTGACCATGGTGATCCTGCTGGTCATCGAGCTGCTGGTCGCAGTGCCGTTGCTGATGATCGACTTCCGACGCAAGAACATCAGCGCGCCGCTGCTCAAGATGTTCGCCAAGGTCACGCCGAAGCTTTCGGATACCGAACAGACGGCACTCGAAGCCGGCACGGTCGGTTTCGAAGGCGAGCTGTTTTCCGGCAAGCCTGATTGGCACGAGCTGATCAAGCAGCCCAAGCCTGAGCTGAGCGTGGAAGAAAAAGCGTTCCTCGACGGCCCGGTGGAACAGGTGTGCGGCATGATCGACGATTGGGAGATCACGCACGAGCTGGCCGATCTGCCGCCGGAAGTGTGGGATTTCATCAAGAAGAACAAATTCTTCGGCATGATCATCCCGAAGCAATACGGCGGCCTCGGTTTCTCCGCGCTGGCGCATTCGGCGGTGCTGCAGAAGCTGGCCACTATGTCGGCGACGGTCGCTTCCACAGTGGCGGTGCCTAACTCGTTAGGCCCGGCCGAACTGTTGCTGCACTACGGTAGCGATGAGCAGAAGAACTTTTATCTGCCGCGTCTGGCGGTTGGCGAGGAGATTCCCTGCTTCGCACTGACGGGTCCGTACGCGGGTTCGGATGCTACTTCGATTCCTGATTACGGCATCGTGTGCAAGCAGGTTGTCGACGGCGTCGAAACCATCGGCATGAAGCTCAATTTCGACAAGCGCTACATCACGCTGGCGCCGATCGCGACAGTGGTGGGCTTGGCCTTCCGCCTGTACGACCCCGAACATCTGCTTGGCGACAAGGAAGACCTGGGCATCACGCTGGCGTTGCTACCGCGTAGCACGCCCGGCCTGGAAATCGGCCGTCGTCACTTTCCGCTGAATATCCCGTTCCAGAATGGTCCGGTACGCGGCAAGGATATCTTCGCGCCGCTGTCCACCTTGATTGGTGGTCCGCATATGGCCGGTCATGGCTGGCGCATGCTGGTGGAATGCCTGTCGGTGGGACGTGCGATCTCGCTGCCGTCGAATGCCACAGGCGGCGTGCGTATGGCCGTCGCTTCAACCGGCGCTTATGCGCGCATGCGCAAGCAGTTCGGTCTGGCGGTGGCGCGCTTTGAGGGCGTGGAAGAAGCCTTGGCGCGCATTGGTGGTCTTACCTATGCCACTGCGGCGTTGTCGCGCGCTACGGCAGCGGCGGTCGATCGCGGCGAGAAGCCTGCCGTGCCTTCGGCGATCGCCAAATACCACGCTACCGAATGGGGGCGTGCCATTGCCGGTGATGCACTGGATGTCCATGGTGGCAAAGGTGTGCAGTTGGGGCCGAAGAACTACGCCGGCCGCGCCTGGCAAGGTGTGCCGATTGCCATCACAGTGGAGGGCGCGAACATCATGACGCGCAGCCTGATGATCTTCGGTCAGGGTGCGATCCGCTGCCATCCTTACGTGCTGAAGGAAATGCAGGCGCTATCGATTCCCGACTGCAGCGAGCGCCTGAAAACGTTCGACCGCGCGTTGTTCGGCCACATCGGCTTTGGCATTTCCAACGCAGTGCGCAGCTTCGTGCTCGGTGTGACGGCTGCACGCATTGGCGATGCGGCGGGCGATGCGTATACACGTCGTTATTACCGCAAGCTCAACCGTTATTCCGCTGCCTTGGCATTGTGTGCCGACACCTTCATGGGCGTGCTTGGTGGCAAGCTGAAGTTCAAGGAAAAGCTTTCCGCGCGTCTGGGTGATGTGCTGAGTTATCTGTATATCGCCAGTGCGATGTTGAAGCGCTACGAGGACACGGGCCGTCCGGAAGCGGATCGTCCGTTGCTGGCCTGGGCTTTCCACGAATGCATGTGGCGTACGCAGATGGCGTTGGATGGTGCGATTCGCAACTTCCCGGTGCGTCCGGTGGCGTGGCTGCTGCACGTGCTGGTGTTTCCGTTCGGCCGCCGCGAAGTGCCGCCTTCGGACCGTCTGGGTCGTCGTGTCGCCGCCATCATCACGGCGCCGGGCGAAGCACGTGATCGCCTGACCGAATGGGCGTACCTCACGCCGACGCCGAACAACACGGTGGGGCGCATGAACGAGCTGTTGCCGGATGTGATCGCCGCCGAGCCTGTTGAGCGCAAGTTCGGCAAGGCACTCAAGGCTGGCCAGTTCACGTCGCATGACTATCTCAGTCAGTTGGACGAGGCGGTGAAGGCGGGTGTACTCGATGCCAGCGAAGCGGCTCTGTTGAAGCGTGTGCGTGAGGGCGTCTTCGAATTTATTTCGGTGGACGATTTCGATCCCTCCGAACTGCGCGCAGCGGTGACGCGCAAGGATTCGAAGAAGCTGGCGGACGCGGCGTAAGGTCAGGCGTAAGCAAACGGTTCACGGTATGGACGGCGACTTGATGTCGCCGTCCCGGGGAGGCTTGTGCGATGAGCGGATCATTGTTGTCCTTGTATCAACGTATAACGCGCTGGCCTGCTGGACATTGGCTGTTTTCGCGCGCTGTCTGTTTTCGGGCGCCTTACTTCGCGACGATCGCTCCGCGCTTTGTCACGCTGGAACCAGGGCGCTGTGAAGTGCGCATTCGTGACCGCCGGCGTGTGCACAACCATATTGGCACGGTACACGCGATCGCGCTGTGCAATCTGGCGGAACTGAGCGCGGGCGTGATGGCGGAGGTAACGATTCCGCCTGGCATGCGCTGGATTCCCAAAGGCATGACGGTCGAATATGTGGCGAAAGCGGTCGGCACCATGAGTGCGGTCGCTGCACCGGATGCCCCAGCGGTCGAATCGGCCGAGGGTTATGAGTGGCCGGTGGTGGTCCACGTCAGCGATCCTGCCGGCACCGAGGTTTTCCGGGCGCGGATCACGATGTGGCTTTCACCGCGTAGTCGGCACTGACGGCCTCAGGTTTTTTCCTGCGCCAGCTGGGCGCAACGATCGAACCACGGCGCAGCGCGACGGCGATCAATGCCAGCGTGCAGATCGAGCAGATTCCCACCAATACGACCGACGCTTCGGCACCGAACGCGCCGCCGCTGAGCCATTCGGGTCCGGTGCGATGAGAGATCAGCCAGCCGTCGGTATCGATGCCGGAAACGGGAATGCCATATACGGTGCCTTCGGTGAAATTCCACGCCGCATGCAGGCCCATGCACAGCCACAGTGAACGCGTCACGTGATAAAGCATGCCGATCAGCAAACCGGCCTCGATGGTGATGGCAGTACAAGTCCATACCGTGGCATCGGGATTGAGCATGTGCGCGCCGCCAAAGAAGATCGCCGAAATCAGCAACGCGCCCCACGTACCCAGGCCTTCCTCGACGATACGAAACAGCACGCCGCGGAACACGATCTCCTCGCACAGACCTGGGCCTATTCCAAGCGTCAGCAGGGCCAGCAGCCAAGCGACATGCGGATGGGTACCGGTCACGTGGTAACTGCCAAACAGCCATAGCGCACCGGCTGTGACGGTGAAAAGCAGCACTCCGGCGATGACGCCCACCCACGCACGAGGCCAATCCTGTGGCGCAAACTCGATCATGCGGCGCCGTTCGATCCACTTCACCAGCGCCAAGTAGACCAGGAACGCCGGCACCACATAGATGGAGAGATAGCCTGATGCATCGTTCCAGGGTGTCTTGGCCGCGCCGCGCAGCACGACGCCGTGGACAAAATGGCCGATAACCCAGGTCAAAAGCCAGTACGTGATGGCGAAAATCAGGATGCGCGCCAGCGGCGAGTACACCAGCCAGCGCTTCCATGCGGGCGCGCCTGAGGGCGTGATGAAGGCGAGCGACGTGTCGGTCATGCGAACAGGCTCCACCTAAGTCGATGGAGCCAGCCTAGCGAGATGTCATGCGGCCGTCATCGTGACTGACGCCATAGGGGGTAAATCGGCTACATCTCCACCGATGCTGCGTGCTCGCGAGTGGCCGAGAAACGCACGGCTGGCGAGCGCTCCTGCGCCAGCTGAAGGTTCACGCGGGTAGGGGCGAGGTAGACCAGTTCGCCCGCTGCATCGATGCCGAGGTTCATCGCGTTTTTCTCGCGAAATTCCTCCAGCTTCTTGGCATCGTCGCAATGTATCCAGCGCGCTGTCACCACACCAACCGGTTCGAAGGTGGCGTCAACGCCGTACTCGTCTTTGAGGCGATAAGCCACGACATCGAACTGCAGTACACCCACCGCACCGAGGATCAGATCGTTGCTCATCAGCGGACGGAAGAACTGCGTGGCGCCTTCCTCGGAGAGCTGGGCCAGTCCTTTCTGTAGCGCTTTCATTTTCAGCGGATCACGCAGGCGGGCGCGGCGGAACAGTTCCGGTGCGAAGTTGGGAATGCCGGTGAAGCTGATGGCTTCGCCTTCGGTGAAGGTGTCGCCGATGCTGATGGTGCCGTGGTTGTGCAGGCCGATCACATCGCCGGGATAGGCGCTTTCCACGATTTCACGATCGCTGGCCATGAAGGTCAGCGCATTGGCGATACGTACTTCTTTGTTGGTACGCGTCTGCAGCATCTTCATGCCGGCCGTGTAGGTGCCCGAACACACGCGCATGAAAGCGACGCGATCGCGATGGGCGGGATCCATGTTGGCCTGGATCTTGAACACGAAGCCGGTGAGCTTTTCCTCTTCCGGTTTTACTTCGCGGCCCAGCGTGTTGCGCGAACGGGGCGCAGGCGCGTGTTCGACGAAGAAATCCAGCAGCAGCTGCACGCCGAAGTTGTTCACCGCCGAACCGAAAAACACCGGCGTAAGTTTGCCGGCAAGATATTTATCGAGCTCGAACGGATGCGATGCGCCTTGCACCAGTTCCAGTTCTTCGCGCAGTTCGTTCAGTGCTTCCGTGCCAATCGCTTCTTCCAGTCCAGGCGCATCCAGGCCCTTGAAGATAGTTGAATCTTGCCGTGTGAAATTCTTGCCCGGTTCGAAGATATGCACTTCGTCCAACAGCATGTGGTACACACCCTTCAGGCGCTTGCCCATGCCGATCGGCCAGGTCAGCGGCGCGCAGGCGATGCCCAGCACCGATTCCACTTCGTCCAGCAATTCGACCGGCGAACGGCCTTCGCGGTCGAGCTTGTTGATGAAGGTCATGATCGGCGTATCGCGCAGGCGGCACACTTCCATCAACTTGATGGTGCGTTCCTCCACGCCCTTGGCGCAGTCGATCACCATCAGCGCCGAGTCCACCGCGGTCAGCACGCGATAGGTGTCTTCGGAAAAGTCCGCGTGGCCCGGCGTGTCGAGCAGGTTGACGATCTTGTCCTCGTACGGGAACTGCATCACCGACGAGGTCACCGAAATACCGCGCTCCTTTTCCAGCGCCATCCAGTCCGAGGTGGCATGCCGCGCTGCCTTGCGGCCTTTCACCGAGCCGGCCATCTGGATCGCGCCACCGAACAGCAGCAGCTTTTCCGTCAGCGTGGTCTTGCCCGCGTCAGGGTGGCTGACGATGGCGAAGGTGCGGCGGCGGTGGGTTTCTTGGAGGTGGCTGGACATAGTGGGCTGGCAAATGGCGTTAACCGCCTATGATAACCCGAGGTGGCGAAAGCGGCTGTCTTGGGTAGGGATCCAGGGTCAGCCTCTGTCGGCCAGGCGGCTTCGCCGCAAGGAGCGCTCGCTCCGCATGACGTACAGAATGATCAGGGCCTTGCCGTCGAAGCGATAAAAGATCCGGCAAGGCGGCTCGACGATTTGCCGATAGCGTGATTTTTTCAACTCCGATGGCCTTGAGCCGCTTTCAGGATGCTCGGCAAGTTGCTCCACGTGCTGGAAAACGCGGTGGACGAGATCACGAGCTGCTTGAGGGTTGTCCAGCGCTATGTAATCGGCAATTTCATCCAGTTCGCTGAGCGCTGGCTCGGTCCAGATTATTTCAGCCATCGTTTCAAGCGAGTCCTTGCCTGATCGTGCGTAAGCGTACGTTCTTCGTCCACAGCACGTTCACCGCGCGCAATGCCTTCCAGCAGCCGTACACGTTGCTGCATCGCCTCGAACGAATCGACATCCACCAAGTAGGCAGTCGGCAGACCGTGCTGCGTGATGAGGATCGGTTCGCGATCGCGTTCCAATTCCGCAAGCAGCTCGGTGGCTTGGCGTTTGAGCGTGGTGACTAATTCGGTGCGCATGGAAGTGATACTAAAGTATCACTTCGGGTGGGTGCAACGGTAAGCAAAAAGCCCGGGGTTGAGGCCCCGGGCTTTTTGCATTTCCAAAGAAGGCGAAGGTCTTACTTCGCTTCCTTCTCCATCAACGCGGCGACCATGTTCGCCGGCACTTCTTCGTAATGATCGAAGATCATCGTGAAGTTGCCGCGGCCGCTGGTGGCTGAGCGCAGGAAGTTGATGTAGCCGAACATTTCCGCCAGCGGCACGAAGCCCTGCACGAAGGCGTTCGGACCCTTCTGGCCCTGTTCGGTGATCTGGCCGCGACGACGGTTCATGTCGCCGATCACGTCGCCGAGGTAGTCGGCTTCGGTGACCACTTCCAGCTTCATCACCGGCTCGAGCAGCTTCGGCTTGGACATGCGCTGAGCTTCACGGAAGCAGGCGCGGGTGGCAATTTCGAAGGCGAGCGCCGAGGAGTCGACGTCGTGGAATTTGCCGTCAATCAGGCGTGCCTTGAAGTCCAGCACCTGGTAGCCAGCGACTTGACCCTGGCGCGACTCCTTGGTGATGGCCTGCTCCACAGCCGGGATGTACTCGCGCGGCACGCGACCGCCGACGACTTCGTCGGAGAACACCACGCCGCTACCCGGTTCACCCGGCTCGAAGATGATCTTCACTTCGGCGAACTGACCCGTACCGCCGGTCTGCTTCTTGTGGGTGTAGGTGTGCTCGACGGTACCGCCGAACGCCTCACGGAAGCTGACCTTGGGCTTGCCCATGTTCGCGTCCACGCCCAGCTCGGTGCGCATACGGTCGATGGTGATTTCCAGGTGCAACTCACCCATGCCCTTGAGCACGGTCTGGCCGGTTTCCTGGTCGACTTCCATGCGCAGCGACGGATCGGCCTTGACCATCTTGTAGAGCGCGGTGGACATCTTGTCGACGTCGCCGCGGGTCTTGGGCTCAACCGACACGCTGATCACCGGGTCGGGGAAGCGCATGCGCTCCAGCAACACGGGGTGGGCCGGATCGCACAGCGAGTCACCGGTCTCGGTTTCCTTCAGCGAGACAAAGGCGCAGATGTCGCCGGCGCGCACTTCGTCGATTTCGCGGGTGGCGTTGGCCTGGACTTCCACGATGCGGCCGATGCGCTCTTTCTTGCCACGCGTGACGTTCTGCAGGGTGTCGCCTTTCTTGATCACGCCCGAGTAAATGCGCGTGAAGGTCAGCGTACCGAACGGATCGTTGATGACCTTGAACGCCAGCGCGCGAACCGGCGCTTCGTCGGTCACGGCCTGTTCGCCGATGATGTTGCCATCTTCGTCCACCATCGAGATGCCGCCGTTCTCACCCGGGTACGGCATGTAATCGATCACGCCGTCGAGCATCTGCTGCACGCCCTTGTTGCGGTAGGAGGAACCGCAGAACACCGGCACGAGCTTGCCAGCGACGCAGCCCTTGCGGATGCACTGCTTCAGCGTTTCCAGCGACGGCTCGTTGCCTTCGAGGTAGGCATGCATGGCGTCGTCGTCCATTTCCACTGCGGCTTCGATGCTTTCCGCGCGCAGGTCGGCGAGCTTGCTCACCCATTCCTTGTCGGCAGCGGTGGTGAAAGCCTGCACCTTGGGGTGATTGGCGATCTGGTCGAGCGGGATCGTCTCCCACTTACTGTCCTTGTCGCTGCCTTCCCAGATGTAGCCCACGCCGGCGATCAGGTCGGCCATGCCGACGAAATCGTCGTGGCTGCCCAGCGGGATCTGGCAAAGCACGATATTGGCGCCCAGGCGATTCTTGATGCCGTCCACGGCGTGTTTGAAGTTCGCGCCGATGCGGTCCATCTTGTTGACGTAGCACATACGCGGCACGTTGTACTGGTCAGCCAGGCGCCAGTTGGTCTCGGTCTGCGGTTCCACGCCGGCCACGCCGTCGAACACCACCACGGCGCCGTCGAGCACGCGCAGGCTGCGGTTCACTTCGATGGTGAAGTCCACGTGCCCTGGGGTGTCGATCACGTTGATCTGGTGACCCTTCCACTCGGTGGACACAGCTGCGGACTGAATGGTGATGCCGCGCTTGCGTTCCTGCTCGAGGTAGTCGGTGGTGGTCGAACCCTTACCATCCTTGGTGTCGTGCACGTCAACGATCTGATGCTTCTTGCCCGTGTAGTAAAGAATGCGCTCGGTCGTGGTGGTCTTGCCGGCGTCGATGTGGGCAATGATGCCGATGTTGCGGTACAGGTTGAGGGGTTTTTGGCGGGCCACTGTCTTGGTTCCGTGAGTAGAGTTCGTTAGTCGGTGGAGAGCGGACGCGACATCCTGTCCGCAGCGTACTTTTTCAATGTGTATCCAGCGTGTCCGGTCCGGTTCGGCGCGATCAGGATGCTGCGTGGGTCAGCAGATCCTCGTAGAAAGCACCGAAGGGCTCGGTTGGATGGCTGATCTGGATTTCGAGGATCCACAGGCCTTCGGCAGGCTTGTGCTCGAAATCACCCAGGTCGCCACCCTTGTGTACGGCGTGCGGGAAATCGCTGACGCGATGCCCCTTAATGGCGTGGTTGAAGCGCCATCCCATGGTCTCGGCACGCTCATGGGCATAATTATACAGGCTAGGGCCGTTCAGGCCGCGATTGCGCCAGACGCCGGCCACGTCCTGGAACAGATCGCGTGCCGCCTGGGCACAGGCTTGCTGCCTGGGCGCCTCGCCGACCGTGAAGGTATCGCCCACATCGCCCTCGTGGCCGTCGAATACCAGGCCCAGGTCGATGAAGTAGATGTCGTTCTCGCCCAGCCGGACGCCTGACGTGGACGGCTCCCGGTAGGTCTTGGTCGTGTTCGGTCCGATGCGGATGATCACCGGGTGCCACAGCCGATCCATCCCCAAGGCCGCAAAAACCTGCCCGGCCTCGGCCCTGGCCTCGTCTTCGCTGATGCCGGGCCGCATGCGTTCGCGGATGCCTTGTAGCGCTGCCCAGCTCTGACGCCGCGCGTGCTGCATGCGCAGCGGATCGTAGGCGGGGCCGACAGCTTCGCGATCGTGATGCGTCATGGGGCCGTCATCCTTCTTATCGCCAAAATCAGCTCAACAACACCAGCGCAAGGCCGATCGCTGCGGGCAGACCCTGGATCCACAGCACCTTGCGCGTGGCGGTGAAGCCGCCATAGAGACCGGCGACGAGCACGCAAGCCAGGAAAAACAGCTTCACATGCATGCCTTCGACACCACCCAGCAGCAGACCCCACAAGAGGCCGGCGGCCAGAAAGCCGTTGTAGAGCCCCTGATTGGCGGCCAGTACCTTGCTCTGCTCGGCGAATTCAGCGGTCAGGCCGAAAGCGCGCCGGCCCGTGGGCTTGTCCCACAGGAACATTTCCAGGATCAGGAACCATACGTGCATCAACGCGATGATTGCGACCACGATGCTGGCAAGAATCGACATGCTGCTCTCCGGCGTCCGGCCTGATCAGGCCAGCGCGTAGCCGAACTGTTCCTTGAACTGCGCGGCGAACTGATCGTAGGTAAAGTGCTGGTTCTGCGTACCGGGGTGTTCCACCTTCAGTGCGCCCATCAGCGAAGCCATGCGGCCGATGGTCGCCCAATCCAGACCCTTCATGATGCCGAAGATCAGTCCGGCGCGATAAGCGTCGCCGCAGCCGGTGGGGTCGATCACCTGGCGCTCGCGCGCCGGCGGAATCTCATGTGTGGTGCCGTCGGCGTGGATCAGCGAACCGCGCGGGCCAAGCGTCACGATGTAGGCCTTCACGCGCGAAGCAATATCTGCCGCGCTCCAGCCGGTACGCTGCTGCAGCAGTTGGGATTCGTAGTCATTGACGATCACGTAGGTGGCTTTTTCGATCATGGCGCGGAATTCATCGCCGTTGAACAACGGCATCGCCTGGCCGGGATCGAACACGAACGGCACACCGCGCGCGGCAAATTCATCCACGTGCTGCAGCATCGCTTCGCGGCCATCCGGCGCGACGATGCCGAAGCTGATGTCGGGGATGTTGCGCACATGATTGGCGTGCGCGCTGGACATGGCGCCCGGATGGAAGGCCGTGATCTGGTTATTATCCAGGTCGGTGGTGATAAAGCACTGCGGCGTGAACTGGTCGTCGAACACGCGGATGCCGTCCATACGGATGCCGTACTTTTCCAGGTGTTCGCGATAGGGGGCGAAGTCCTGGCCAACCGCCGCCACTGGCAGCGGATCGCCGCCCAGCAGCTTCAGGTTGTAGGCGATGTTGCCGGCGCAGCCGCCGAATTCGCGGCGCATCTGCGGCACCAGGAACGACACGTTCAGGATATGCACCTGATCGGGAATGATGTGCTTCTTGAACTGGTCCTGGAACACCATGATGGTGTCGTAGGCAAACGATCCGCAGATGACGGCAGACATGGACGTGGCGATCCCCGAAAGTTAGCTAATGTGATGCAGCCGCATGGCGGCAAACACATTATCGTAGCGTGAGAGTGGGAAACGGGGAACCTGCTGCGGGTGCTTGGGCGTGGTAGCGGTGGCCTGCTCGCTCCTCTCAAGGCGGCGACAAGCAGGGTGGCGAGTAAGGAGCAGTTGTTCACACAATCGCCGCATTCTGTGCTCCCTTTTGCCCTTTTCCAGCCCTTTTTTAACGAAAATATCCTTGCGGACAAGGGGTTTGCTTACTAGACTGGCGCGCTTACTTTTTAGCCAGAGTCAACACGCGGCGGACCCATGTTCAAGAAGTTTCGCGGGATGTTTTCGAACGATGTTTCCATCGACCTTGGCACGGCCAATACGCTTATTTATGTGCGGGGCCAGGGGATCGTCCTGAACGAACCTTCCGTCGTAGCGATTCGCCAGGATCGTGGACCGGGCGGCCCCCGCACGGTTGCAGCCGTAGGCGGTGACGCCAAGCGCATGCTGGGCCGTACGCCAGGCAATATCGCCACCGTGCGTCCGATGAAGGACGGCGTAATCGCCGACTTCACCATGACCGAAGCGATGCTGCAGCACTTTATCCGCCAGGTGCACCGCTCGCGCCTGCTGCGCCCCAGTCCGCGCGTGCTGGTTTGCGTGCCCTGCGGTTCCACCCAGGTGGAACGCCGTGCCATCAAGGAATCGGCCGAAGGCGCCGGCGCCCGCGACGTGTTCCTGATCGAAGAGCCGATGGCCGCTGCGATCGGTGCCGGCATCCCGGTTCACGAAGCGCGCGGCTCCATGGTGCTTGATATCGGTGGCGGTACGTCCGAAGTAGCAGTGATCTCGCTGAACGGCATCGTCTACTCGCAGTCGGTGCGCGTGGGCGGCGATCGTTTTGACGAAGCCATCATCAACTACGTGCGCCGTAACCACGGCACCCTGATCGGTGAGTCGACTGCCGAGCGCATCAAGCTGGAAATCGGCTGCGCCTTCCCGCAGAGCCAGGTCAGGGAGATCGAGATCTCCGGCCGTAACCTGGCTGAGGGTGTGCCGCGCATGTTCACGATCAACTCCAACGAAATCCTGGAAGCCCTGCATGAGCCGCTCGCCGGCATCGTCGCGGCTGTGAAGGCGGCGCTGGAACAGACCCCACCGGAACTGTGCTCCGACGTGGCCGAGCGCGGCATCGTGCTTACCGGCGGTGGCGCACTGTTGCGCGATCTGGATCGCCTGCTGTCCGAGGAAACCGGCCTGCACGTGCAGGTGGCGGACGATCCGCTCACCTGCGTGGCCCGCGGTGGCGGCAAGGCGCTGGAGCTGATCGACCAGCACGGCAGCGACTTCTTCGCACCTGAATAACTGTCCTCGTTTGCGAGGACTCATTATCCCCTCTCCCCGTTTACCAAACTTGTTTACGGAGGAGAGGGCAGGGTGAGGGGCCAAGGCTTGCGTCCATGTCGATTCGAAGCGCATCTAAAAAGGCACTCGCAGTGACGTCTTCCGCGAGGTTTGCCTATCGCCCCAATCTGCTCTCCAAAGGGGAGCGGGCGTTGGATTGCGGCACCGTTGAGGTGTTTGCATGGCGCTGACGCGCGAAGAATCCTCGCCCCTGTTCGCTGGCACCGCAGCCGGCACGCTGCGGCTGATCTTCTACCTCGCCATCGCCATGGTGCTGATGGTGCTGGATCATCGTAACGGCTGGCTGTGGCGCATGCGCTATGCGACCGCGATCGTCGTCGAACCGGTTTACCGGCTGGCCAGCATGCCCGCTGAAGGCATGCGTACATTGAGTGTCGCGTTTGCCGATCGACGGCTGCTGACCGAGCAGAATCAGCGCTTGCGCGAGGATCTGCTGCTGGCCAATGCCAAGCTCAACCGCATGGCAGCCGTCGCTCAGCAGAATGAGCGTCTGAAGGAATTGCTCGACACCCAGCACAGCCTGGAATTGCATGTGCAGTTGGCGCGTGTGATCGGCATCGACCTGGGCGCTTATCGTCACCGCATGATGATCAACCTCGGCGCACGCGACGGCATCAAGACCGGCCAGCCGGTCATTGATGCGCACGGCATCATGGGCCAGATCATCGACGTGCTGCCGAATTCGGCCACAGTCATGCTGGTCACCGATCCTGATCACGCGCTGCCGGTGGTTGTCGAACGCACGGGTCTGCGCACCATTGCCTATGGTTCACGCACTGGCGAGCAGCTCACCCTGCCGACCGTGCCGATGGCGGCGGATATACGCCCTGGCGACAAATTGCTCACCTCGGGTCTCGGCGGACGTTTCCCCGAAGGTTTTCCGGCCGGTGAAGTTGTCAGCGTGGCGCCGGCAGCCAGTGGCATGTTCCTGGAAGCGCGAGCCAATCCCAGCGCGGATCTGGATCGCAGCGATGAAGTGTTGGTGCTGCACGATCTGGCCGAGCCCTCGGGGCCGCCGCCACCGCCTTCGCCAGCGGGTCCACCGGCAGATGAAGCGCCGCCACCGCCTGCGCCAGCCACCAGCGCTGCTGTGCCTCACAGCGTGACGCTCAAGCCTGCCTCGGCGCAGACGGCAACGACACCTGCGGCAGGAGTGCCAGCAACATGAGCCGTCAGCGACTCTCGTTCTGGTGGTTCGTCGGCACGCTCGTTGGGGCGTTGCTTTTGATGCTGATCCCGCTGCCGCGCGTGCTTGATCCGTTCAAGCCGTACTGGCCTGCGCTGGTGTTGCTGTACTGGGCGCTCGAATCGGGTGATCAGCGCGTCACGCTGGGGCTCGCTTTTGTGGTGGGCGTGTGCGCGGACATGTTCAACGGCGTGCTGCTCGGTGAGCAGGCGCTGCGTTTGTGCGTGCTGGCATTCATCGCCTTGCGTTTTCGGTCACGCCTGCGCTTCTTTCCGATGTGGCAGCAAACGCTTGCCGTGCTGGCTCTGCTGCTCAACGACCGCTTTCTGTTGCTGATCGTGCGGGCCTTTGCCGGCGAATCGACACCACCGACCTTGTGGTGGGCGTCGCCCTTCGTGAGCGCCTTACTGTGGCCGTTCCTGTTCCTGCTGCTCGACGATCTGCGGATGCGCCTGAGGCTGCAATGACACGCGCGATCGACAGCTTGCAGCGAGGCGAGGCGAGGGCGTTGTCATGCCCAAGCTGATCCGGCGCCGCTTCAAGGACACCCGCGGCGAAGCCGAACTGTTCCGGCGGCGTGCGATCGCCGGCTTCCTGCTGATCTTGCTGGGGCTGTGTGCACTGGTCAGCCGTTACGTGTTCCTGCAGGTTCAGCATCACGACGAATTTGCCCTGCGCTCGGTCAACAACAGCGTGAAGCCGCGCGCCATCCCGCCGGCACGTGGTCTGATCTACGATCGCAATGGCGTGCTGCTGGCTGACAACATACCGGCGTTTCGGCTCGAGGTACGCCCGGATCAAGTGCAGAACATGAGCGAGCTGCTGGCTCAGCTGGGCACGGTTGTGCCACTGGATCAGGATGATCTGGACGCATTTCGCAAGCAGCTCAAGCAATCGCGCCGCTTTGACAGCGTGCCGTTGAAGATGCGGCTGACCGAGGACGATATCGCCCGTTTCGCCGTGAATCGCTGGCGATTCCCCGGCGTGGACGTGGTGCCATATCTGACGCGCTATTACCCATTGGGTCCGTTATTTGGGCATGTCGTGGGCTATGTCAGCCGCATCGATGCGGACGACATGGCGAACCTCGATCCTGATCGCTACAAGGGCACCACACACATCGGACGAACCGGTCTGGAGCGTTCGTACGAGGACATGCTGCACGGGACGCCCGGTTACGAACTCGACGAGGTGAATGCCGATGGCCGTATTCAGCAGGTGCTGGAAACGCACCCGCCGATACCCGGCAAGAACCTCTACCTGAGCATCGATGCGCGGGTCCAGAAAGCAGCGCAGGATGCGTTTGAGGGTCGCCCAGGTTCAGCCGTTGCAATCGACCCGCGTAACGGTCAGGTGCTGGCGATGGTCAGCGTGCCGACCTACGACCCCAATCTGTTCGTCAACGGCATCAGCACGGCCGATTACAAATCGCTGATTACCGCGCCCGACAAACCGCTGATCAATCGTGCCTTGCGAGGCGCGTATCCGCCCGGCTCGACCGTGAAGCCGTTTTTGGGGCTCGCTGGCCTGGAATACGGGTTACGCACGCCGCAGGACACGGTGTTTTCCAGCGGCGTGTTCTACATTCCCGGACAATCGCGCGGCTATCGCGACGACCAGCGCTATGGCGCAGGCACGGTGAATCTCTACAAAGCGATTTACGCCTCGGTCAATACGTACTTCTACAAACTCGCGTTGGACATGGGCATCGACCGCATCAGCGAATTCATGGGCTCTTATGGATTCGGTCGGCCCAGTGGCGTAGATCTGCCGGGCGAAGTATCCGGCATCTTGCCGTCGCGAGAATGGAAGGCCAAACACTCACCCAAACAGCCGGGGTGGTATCCCGGCGAAACCGTGATCACGGGCATCGGCCAGGGTTATTGGCTAGTCACCACGATGCAACTTGCGCATGCCTTGGCGACATTTGCCGATAGGGGCCTGCCCTATGCGCCACGGGTGGTGATGTCAGCGGCGGATGTCAGCAAGGCGCCTTCGCCGTTGCCCAATCCGCCCACGGGACCTTCCTTGATCAAGAACATGAAGGATTGGGATGCGGTAAACGAGGGCATGCAGGACGTGATCTACAGCAACGATCCGCTATCCACCGGTTACCGAATCAAGCTGGGCGAAGGTTTTCCCTATCGCATCGCGGGCAAGAGCGGTACCGCCGAGCGTTTCTCGCGCACCAGCGATGCCTACAATGAGAACCGCAACTCGGCCTACCTTGCCGCGCGCCATCGCGCCTGGTTCGAAGCCTTCACGCCCGCTGAAAATCCGCGCATCGCGGTCGCCGTGGTGCTGGAGGCGGGTGTCTGGGGCGCCGATGATGCCGGTCCGATCGCGCGCAAGATTCTCGACGCGTGGCTTGCGACCCAAGGTGGCGCGGTCCCGCCGAACAAGCCGCTGTCGGAATCGGGTATAGCTTCTGCTCCCGCTTCCGGCGCAAGTGCATCCCTGCCGGCAGATGCGATGCCGGAAGACACGCCGCAGGGCGACATGCCCGCGCCGGACAGCTCCAGTGCAGGAGACGACTCCCAATGATCGACACCTGGCGCACGCGTCTCAACCGATTCCTGCGGCGTATCTGGACGCGTCCGCGCATCGATCTGCCGCTGGCTTTCGCCTTGGTGGTTCTGTGCTGCGTGGGTCTGGTCACGTTGTATAGCGCGGGCGGCAGCAATCTGTCGTTGGTCGGTGGGCAGGCTGCACGCTTTGTACTGGGCGGCATATTCATCATGCTGATGTCGCGCATTCCGCCGTCGACGCTGCGCAAATGGACACCTTGGCTCTATGCTGGCAGTACGGTGTTGCTGGTGGTCGTGGCGGTGCTGGGTGAAGGTCGTGGCGCGGATCGCTGGCTCAATCTTGGCGTCATGCGCTTCCAGCCGTCGGAGCTGATGAAGTTGACCATGCCGATGATGGTGGCCTGGTATCTGCATCCGCGTCAGCTGCCGCCGGGATGGAAAGACATCATCGTGGTCGGAGCGCTGATTGCGATTCCGGCAGGATTGATTGCCAAGCAGCCTGACCTGGGCACGGCTTTGCTGGTGTCGGCCGCGGGCGCGTTCGCGTTGTTCCTGTCCGGCATGGCGTGGTGGCGCATCGGCCTGCTGCTGGCCGCGGCGGGTGGTATGGTGCCGGTGGCCTGGCATTTCATGCATCAGTACCAGCGCGATCGCGTGCTTACCATGTTGAATCCGGAATCCGATCCGCTCGGTAACGGCTGGCACATCATCCAGTCGCAGATTGCGGTGGGTTCGGGCGGCGTGTTTGGCAAGGGCTTCGAGCAGGGTACGCAATCACGCTTGGACTTCCTGCCCGAGCACACCACCGACTTCATCTTTGCAGTGTTTTCCGAAGAATTCGGGCTGATCGGTGTCTGCGCGATCCTTGTGCTGTACGCCTTCATCATTGGACGCTGCCTGTGGATCGCGATGGAAGCGCGCGATACTTATTCGCGCCTGCTTGCTGGTGCGATCGGCATGAGCTTTTTCGTCTACGTGTTCGTCAATGGCGGCATGGTGTCGGGCTTGCTGCCGGTGGTGGGTGTGCCGATGCCGATGGTCAGTTACGGCGGTACGTCGGCAGTATCGTTGCTGGTGGGTTTTGGCGTGCTGATGTCGATCCACGCCAATCGCAAGGTGCACGACTGAACGGCCGTCCGCACGAAGCCAGCGACATGCCAGAGATTGCGCCGCGTTGCATGCTACGCTCTGCGCAATGCCGATCACGACAGCGACATTCGAATCTCAACGGGCCACGCGGCCACGCCGTTTTCGTCCCTGGTGGATGCTGCTTACTTTGCCAATGATTGTCGCGGCGCCAGCATGGGCCGATCACCCTGGCCAAAACCAACTCGTGCAAGAAGTGGTGAAGGACACCGGCAAGGATCCGGCACAGCTCAACGCCTTGCTTGATGGCGCGAAAAAGCAGCAGAGCATCCTTAATGCGATCAGCCGCCCAGCGGAAGCGAAGCCCTGGAGTGAATACCGGGAAATCTTCCTGACGCCGGACCGCATCGATGCCGGCATCGATTTCTATCGCCAACACCGCGACTTGCTGGAAAAGATCGGTGCGCAGTATGGCGTGGCGCCGGAATACATCGTCGCGATCCTCGGCGTGGAAACCTTCTATGGACGCAACACCGGTAAGTACAAAGTGCTCGATGCGCTGGTGACGCTGGGTCTGTACTACCCGCCGCGCGCCACGTTCTTCCGCAATGAACTGAAGACCCTGCTGGAGTTGCCGGACAACCATCTCGCCGGCCCCGTCGACACCTTAACCGGCTCGTATGCCGGTGCACAGGGCTGGGGCCAGTTCATGCCGAGCAGCATTCGCGACTTTGCCGTGGACGAAGACGGCGACGGCCACATCGACCTGCAGAATTCGCTGCCCGATATCCTCGCCAGCGTCGCCAACTATTTCGCCAAGCACGGCTGGGTTACCGGCGGTGCGGTAGCGGCACGTGCGCAGCCTGACGGTGCTGCGAAAGTATTGGAAGTGAAAGACTCCACACCGCAGTGGACCATCGAACAACTGGAAGCCTGGGGCTACGCGCCCATCCAGCATCTCGATCCCGGCGCCAACAGCTCGGTGCAGAAATTTCAGGGACTCAACGGTCCGGAATACTGGTTCACCTTCCAGAATTTCTATGTGATCACGCGCTACAACCGCAGCCCGATGTACGCGATGGCCGTGAATCAGCTGGCGCAGGCGATTGCCGAAGGCGTCAACGCAACGGAGCCTGCCACGCAATGAGGGCGGCCTGGCGCCTGCCCTGGCTGCTCGCGACGTTGCTGGTGCTGGCCGGCTGCAGCGGGCATAGCAACACGCGGCCGTCCACGTCTTCGTCGTCGCGAAGCGGCAGCGCGGGAGCCTATACGTCGGGCGGCGTTTATGACGATACCAGCCGCTCGCAGAGCAGTCGTTATCGCGACGGCGCCGACAGCATTCCGGATGGTCCGCCACCGGATGTGAGCCAGTTGCCCGAGCCGGTGCCGAAAGTCGAGCCGCGTTCGTTGTACGGCAACAAGTCGCCATACACGGTGCTCGGCCGCACTTATAGCGTGCTGCCCACAGCACGTGGCTACGATGAGCGCGGCATCGCTTCGTTCTACGGCAGCAAGTTCCACGGCTACAAGACCTCGAATCTTGAGGACTACGACATGTACAAATTCACCGCTGCCAGCACGGTGCTGCCGCTGCCGAGCTACGCACGGGTGACCAATCTGCAAAACGGCAAGAGCGTGATCGTGCGCATCAACGATCGCGGCCCGTTCCATGAAGACCGCGTGATCGACCTGTCCTACGCCGCTGCGGTGAAGATCGGCGTGTGGCCCAAGGGCACTGGTCTGGTGGAAGTGCAGGGCATCGATCCTTCCGCGCCGCCGCAGGATGAAGCCCCACCGCCGCCGGTGGTAGCGCCCTCCGCGCCGCCGCCCGGCATCTATTTACAGGTTGGCGCCTTTGCCGATCCGGCCAATGCCCAGAAAGTCGCGGACCAGCTGCGCGTGGCGAATTTCGCTCCGGTGCAGGTGGTGGATGCGACCATTGGCGGCCGGCTCGTGCACCGCGTGCGCGTTGGGCCGCTGGCTGACGTGGATGCCGCCGACCGGGTAACGGCCCAGATCGATCAAATGGGTCTGCCTCACCCGCAGGTCGCGGTAGACTGAGCGTTTCCCCCTTGTAGCGGCGCCTGGCGCGCCGATGATTGAAGAAAAACGGATGTAAGCCCACGATGAATCTGTTCCGCCGCCCCCTGTACGTCCTTGCCGCCGCCGCGTTGGTGTTTGGCGCCAGTGCCATCGCCCAGCAAACGCCGACTCCCAACCCGCTGCCCCCCAAGCCGACACCCAACGTGCCAGCGCCCGTCGCGGTGCAGGTACCGGTGCCGCCGCCGCCGGATGTCGACGCCAAGACCTGGGTGCTGATGGATTACGCCACCGGCCAGATCCTCGCGTCCAAGGATGCGGATGTGCGCGTGGTGCCGGCATCGATCACCAAGGTGATGACGGATTACGTAATCTCTGCGCAGATCGCCTCGGGCAAAATTCACCTCACCGACCAAGTCACCATCAGCGAGCACGCATGGCGCTCGGGTGGTGCGGGCACGGATGGATCCACCAGCTTCCTCAAGCTCAATAGCCAGGTACCTTTGAAAGATCTGCTTTACGGCATGATCATCCAGTCGGGTAACGATTCCGCTATCGCGCTGGCCGAACACACCGCTGGTTCCGAAGACACCTTCGCCAATCTCATGAACGGCTATGCCAAGCAGCTCGGCATGGTGAACACGCACTTTGCGAATGCGTCGGGTTATCCGGTCGACGACCACTACACCACCGCGCATGACGTCGCGATCCTCACCCGTGCGCTGATCCACGACTATCCGGAAGACTACGCCATCTCCGCGATCAAGGAATTCGAGTGGAACGGCATCAAGCAGGGTAACCGCAACACACTGTTGTGGCGCGATCCCAGCGTGGATGGCGTGAAGACCGGCCATACCGCTGAAGCAGGCTTCTGCCTCGATGCCTCGGCCAAGCGCGGCGACCAGCGCATGATCGCGATCGTGATGGGCGCCAGCAGCGAAAAGGCGCGCGCGGATTCGGCGATGGCGTTGCTCAACTACGGATTCCGCTTCTTCGAAACGCACAAGCTGTATGAAGCCGGCAAGCCGCTGACCACGCCGCGCCTGTGGAAGGGTGAAGAAGACCAACTGCCGCTGGGCGTCGAGCAGGATGTGCTGGTGACCGTGAAGACCGGCGACTACGACAAGCTCAAGGCGACGATGGATATCCCGTCCACCCTGATCGCGCCGTTCAAGAAGGGCCAGCAGGTTGGCACCTTGCACGTCACCGAAGACGGCCAGTCGATCCTGGACGTGCCGTTGGTCGCGATGAACGATGCGCCGCAAGGCGGCTTCTTCAAGCGCTTGTGGGACAGCATCCTGCTGTGGTTCCACGGCAGCGACAAGAAGTAAGCAACAAGCCCCCTCTCTGTGCCGAGAGGGGGCGTTGAGATCATGTGTTCGAGATCATCTGAAAGCAGGAGAGCGCCGATGAAAGACCTGGGCGACATCAAGGCTCAACAAGAAGGTCAGGGTTTCCAGTTTCCCGGCGAGTTTGAAATCACCGCGATGGGCAATGCCAGCTCGGATCTGAAAGCCCGTGTGCCAGAGATTCTGGAAGGCATCGGCCTGCACGTGCTGCACGAAACCGTGCGGCACAAGCATTCACGCGAAGGTAACTTTCTCTCGGTGACGGTCAGCTTCCGCTGCGATACGCGGGAGCAATACGACCTGGCGCACAGCGCGTTGCGTGCAGATCCGGATATCCGTTTTACGCTGTGACCCTGGCGCGGGAATGCTCTTTCTCCGGGACGAGCGGATTAACGCGCCATGCGACTCCCTCCCTGCACAAGTCGGCGAGGGGGCAAGGCAATCTCGCGGTAAACCCCCATCATGCGGCAAGTTTGTACAAGTTCACCTCGCCCGCCCTCGCTGCGCAGAGGGGTGAATAAAATGGCGCTAGTACAACTGTCACTTGCAAGCCTTGCTGGCCGGCCACAGATTGGCCCCATCCCCATGCAGGCCTGATCCATGTCCCTCCCGCTGAAAATCCGCCGCCTGGGTCGCCAACCCTACGAGTCGGTCTGGCAGGCGATGAGCGCCTTCACCGACAACCGCACGGCTGAGACCGTCGACGAACTCTGGGTGCTGGAGCACGATCCCGTCTTCACCCTGGGCCAGGCCGGCAAGATGGAGCATGTCTTGGCCCCGGGCGAGATTCCCGTGGTGCCGGTGGACCGAGGTGGTCAGGTCACCTATCACGGCCCCGGCCAGATCGTGGCTTACCCGCTGATCGACCTGCGTCGGGCCGGGGTGGGGGTGCGCGAACTGGTCAACAAGATCGAGCAGGCCCTTATCGATACGTTGGCGCATTGGAATATCGAGGCCGTGCGCCGCGAGGGCGCCCCCGGCGTCTATGTGGCCGACGCCAAGGTCGCCGCCTTGGGGCTGCGGGTCCGGCGGGGTTGCAGCTTCCACGGGCTGGCCTTCAATGTGAACATGAACCTGGAACCTTTTCACCGCATTAATCCTTGCGGTTACAAGGGTCTGGCGGTCACGCAGGTGCTAGACTTGGGCGGTCCGTCGCGGCTGGCGGATGTCGAAGAGGCGCTGATCGGCGAATTTTGCCGACAGTTCGGCTTCGATGCTGAACCGGCTGCCCCCCTTATTCCCGAACTCCCCGCTCGCGCGGCGGTCTGACCTACTTCATGAGCGATACGTCCGCTTCATCCACGAAGACTATTCCGATCAGCGTCGTCAGCGGTACGCCGGTTGTCGAAAAGCAGCTCGGCAATGACAAGATCGCGCTCAATCGCGCGGGCTTCGACGCCGCTGTGCCGACTCTGCGCAAGCCGAGCTGGATCCGCGTGCGCCTGCCGCAAGGCAACGCCGTGCAGCAGTTGAAGGCGCGCCTGCGCGAGAACGCATTGGTGACGGTGTGCGAGGAAGCCTCGTGCCCGAACATCCACGAGTGCTTCAGCAAGGGCACCGCCACCTTCATGATCCTTGGCGAAGTGTGCACACGCCGCTGCTCGTTCTGCGATGTGGCGCATGGCCGCCCCGCGCCGCCCGATCCGCTGGAGCCGGCACGCCTGGCCGAAACCATCCGCGACATGCGTCTGAAGTACGTGGTGATCACCTCGGTGGATCGCGACGACCTGCGCGATGGCGGTGCCGAACATTTCGCCTCCTGCATTCGCGCAGTACGCCATGCCGCCCCGAACATCCGCATCGAAATCCTCACACCGGATTTCCGCGGCAAGGGCCGCATGGAGCGCGCGCTGGAAGTGCTGAAGGATTTTCCGCCGGATGTGTTCAATCACAACCTGGAAACCGTGCCGCATCTGTATCGTGAAGTACGTCCGGGCGCCGATTACCAGTGGTCGCTGGACCTGCTCAAGCGCTTCAAGGCCCAGCATCCGGACGTGCCCACCAAGTCGGGCATCATGCTTGGCCTGGGTGAAACCTACGAGCAGGTGATCGAGACCATGCGCGACCTGCGCGCGCATGACGTCGACATGATCACCATCGGCCAGTACCTGCAACCCACGCCGCATCATCATCCGGTGGTGCGTTACTGGACGCCTGACGAATTCGAAGCGCTGCGTGTGGCCGGTGAGGCGATGGGTTTCCATCACGTCGCCTCCGGTCCGCTTGTGCGCTCCTCCTACCATGCCGACCTGCAGGCCCATGCAGCTGGCGTCACCGAGCAAGCCTGAAGAGAAATGAGCCTGACTTCATATTCCAAGTACCTCGCATTGCGCCTGAGTACCCGTCAGGTGGCAGTGCGTGGCGCAGCGCCTGACTGGCTGTCAGGTCCAGCCGCGCGCTGCCGCATGGCGGGTACTCAGGCGCAACCCGAAGGGCCGGGTCTGTTTGCCCTCATGGCCGCATCATCATTCAGTCGTGTATCGACATACACTCCCTCATTCTTCCTTGCCCTGCGGGCAAACAGCTCTCGGTGCGAGGTACTTGGAATATGAAGTCAGGCTCTATGACCTTTCGTTTTCGTCCCCTGCTTGCACTGCTGATCGCATTCAGCGTTACCGCCTCCGGCGCGGCATTGGCCCAGTCGGCCGCCGACATGGGCGCTTCCACGTCGCGCAAGGTGTCGGAGCTGCCGCTTAAGCCGACTGACACCGAAACCAACGCGGCGCTGATGTCGGCGCACTTGCTCACCCGCTACCACTACGACGCGCAGCCGCTCGACGACGCGATGTCGCAGAAGATCTACAGCTTGTATTTCAAGTTGCTGGATGGCGAAAAGGTGTTCTTCACGCAGGAGGACATGGCGAAGTTCGCCCAATACAAGACGCAGTTCGGTAACGAGATCTGGAACAGGGATCTGTCCGGCCCGTTCAACATCTTCAACCAGTACGTCATGCGCGCGATCGACCGCATGACCTACGCGCGCAACCTGTTGAAGCAGGGTTTTGACTTCACCACCAACGACACTTACAACATCGACCGCAAGAACGCCGACTGGCCGAAGGACAAGGCCGAGTTGGACGACTTGTGGCGCAAGCGCACCATGAACGACTGGTTGCGTCTGAAGCTCGCCGGCAAGACCGATGACGAAATCCGCAAGACGCTCGACAAGCGCTACAGCAACTACATTGACCGCGTGAAGCAGCTGGATGGCGAAGACGCCTTCCAGACCTTCATGACCGCGTACGCCAACTCCACCGATCCGCACACCGATTACATGGGCCCGCGCCAGGCCGAGAACTTCGATATCACGATGAAGCTCTCGCTGGAGGGCATCGGCGCCGTGCTGCAGGCACGCGACGACTACACCCAGATCCGTGAACTCGTGCCTGGCGGTCCGGCGGTGAAGTCCGGCAAGATTCATGTCGGTGATCTGGTATTGGGCGTCGGTCAGGGCGCAACCGGCGCCATCACCGATGTGGTGGGCTGGCGCCTGGACGACGTGGTCAACCTGATCCGCGGCAAGAAGGACACCACGGTGCGCCTTGAAATCGTGCCCGCTGACCAGGGGCAGGATGGCAAGCATGAGATGATCACGCTGGTGCGCCAGAAGGTGACCATCGAAGAACAGGCCGCCAAGAAGAAAGTCGTCGAGATCACCGATGGCGGTGTCACCCGCAAGATCGGCGTGATCGAGCTGCCGATGTTCTATTCCGATTTCGGTGCACGCAGCGAAGGCGACAAGAACTTCAAGAGCGCCACTCGTGACGTGGCCAAGTTGCTGGGCGAACTGAAAGCCGACGGTGTGCAGGGTGTGGTGATCGATCTGCGCAACAATGGTGGCGGCTCGCTGTACGAAGCCAATGAGCTCACCGGCCTGTTCATCGACCAGGGGCCGGACGTGCAGGTGCGCGACGCGCGCGGCCAAGTGCAGCCCCTGGGTAAGGACGATCCGTCAGCGATGACCTGGAGCGGTCCGCTGGCAGTGCTGGTCAACCGTGGTACGGCCTCGGCGTCGGAGATCTTCTCCGCGGCGATCCAGGACTACGGCCGCGGCCTGGTTATCGGCAACCCCACCTTCGGCAAGGGCACGGTGCAGACGCTGATCGATCTCAACAAGCTGTCTTCCGATCCCTCCGGCAATTCGTTCGGCCAGCTGAAGATGACCGTGCAGGAATTCTTCCGCATCAACGGCGGTTCCACGCAGTTGAGGGGCGTGACCCCGGACATCCTGTATCCGAACAACGGTGACGAGAAGGAATTCGGCGAATCGACCTACGACAACGCGTTGCCGTGGACGCAGATCCCGCCTGCTGACTACAAGCCGGTGGCCGACATGAAGGCTTATCTGCCGCAGCTTCAACAGTTGCATGACGAACGCGACGCCAAGTCACCGGCGTGGCAGTTGATGCTGGATGAAATCGCGCAGTACAAGAAACTTTCCGATCGCACCACCATCTCGCTCAACTACGACCAGCGGCAGACGGAGCGCAAGCAACTGGATGCGATCCAGGCGGAATTCCGCGCACGTCACAAGGCCATCGACGGCAGCGATTCCGCAGAGGCCGATGAAGACAGCCAGCTCGACGACGGTCTGAACCCGAGCGAGCGCAGCCTGAAGAGTGAGCTGAAGGAACAGGAAGACGCCAAGAAGGCACCCGATCCGCAGCTGCAGGAAACCGCGCACATCCTGTTCGACGCGATTGGCCTGATCAACGCGAATCCGAAGCTGGCGGCGCAAGTGTTGCCCTACGGTGGTAAGGAGAACGCCAACATGGCGGTAGCGGCGAGCGCCGCGTCCTCGCCTCTGCCGGCGTCACCCGGCCCTTCCAGCGCAGCCGCTACGCCAGCGCAGGATGCCGCCAAGAATGCACCTGCAGCGCCGGCGGCACCGAGTTCGAGTGGCGGCCACTGAGTTTGCACACCATCCGATGATGGAAAAAAGCAGCGCCTCGGCGCTGCTTTTTTTATGCGCCCGGCATAGAGGGAAAGTCGGCCACAGCAGACTCCCTTCGGGTCAAAGTAGGGGAGAGCTGGGCTGGGGTTGTACAGTCTTGCGAAGAACCCTGGGCTGCATGCAGGGGAAAAACGGAGACTCTGCCCATGAACGAGTTATCCAACCTCGCCCTTGCCGGTGGCCTGGCCTGGGCCAGCGGCATCCGCCTTTACGCCACGCTTTTTCTCGCCGGCCTGCTGGGTAGGCTGGGTTATGTGGATCTGCCTCCCGGACTGGCGGTGCTCAGCCACAACTGGGTACTGATCGTGTCGGGCGTGTTGATGGTGGGCGAATTCCTCGCCGACAAGATCCCAGTCTTCGACAGCGTGTGGGATTCCATCCAGACCTTTATTCGTATTCCGGTCGGCACCTTGCTGGCGTGGGGTGTGTTCAAGAATGCGGGTGCGGATCAGCAGATCATCGCGGCGCTGCTCGGTGGCGCGGTGGTGACTGGTACGCATCTGGCCAAGTCAGGTGGGCGGGCATTGATCAACACCTCGCCGGAACCTTTCAGCAATTGGGGTGCGAGCGCGGGCGAGGATGTCTCGCTACTGGGCATCTTCTATCTGATGTTTGCGCACCCGCTGGTACTGCTGATCCTGCTCGCGCTGTTTCTGCTGCTGTTGTGTTGGCTGTTGCCGAAGATCGTGCGGGGATTGCGGGTGTTGATGCAGCGTTTGCGTAGCGCGGGTGCTTGGTTATCCGGGACAACCCGAACACCCAATCTTTAGCGTCGAATTTTGACCTTGCCTCACCGTCATCCCGGCGAAGGCCGGGATCCAGCGACTTGATGTGCAAAAGGCACTGGATCCCGGCCTTCGCCGAGATGACGATGGGGCGATATAGCGTTTACGGCGTTAGTCCAGCTAATCAACGTGCGCGATAGCGCTTCTGCAACAACGCAAAAATCGCACGCAAACCCATCGCTTCGCCGCCACGCGGACGGCCCGGACGATCAGCATCGTTCCAGGCATATGTATCCAGATGCACCCACGGCAGGCCTTCCGGAATAAAGCGTTCCATATACAGCGCTGCCGTAATCGCACCCGCATGGCGCGATGGCCCGGCGTTGGCAAAGTCAGCGAGATAGGATTCCAGCATCTTGCGGTACGGACGCCACAGCGGCAGGCGCCACACCGGATCGGCAACAGTGCGGCCGCAAGCCAGCGCTTCTTCAGCCACCGCATCGTCGTTGGCGAACAGCGCCGGCAGATCCGGGCCGAGTGCAACGCGTGCGGCGCCAGTGAGTGTGGCGAAATCGAGGATCAAATCCGGTTTCTGCTCTGCGCCGTAGGCCAGTGCATCGCAAAGCACCAGGCGGCCTTCTGCATCGGTGTTGTCGATTTCGACACTGTGTCCGGCGCGCGTCACCACCACATCGCCCGGTCGCAAGGCGTTGCCGGAAACGGCGTTCTCCACCGCGGGAATCAGCAGGGTCAGGCGCACGGGCAGTTTCGCCTGCATCACCAAGCCGGCCAGTGCGATAGCATGTGCTGCGCCGCCCATATCCTTCTTCATCCAGCGCATGCCGTCGGAAGGTTTCAGATCCAGGCCGCCGGTGTCGAAGCAAACGCCCTTGCCGACCAGCACCAGCTTGGGATCGGTGGCTTTGCCCCAGCTCAATTCGATCAGGCGTGGCGGACGATGGCTCGCGCGGCCCACAGCGTGAATCGTGGGAAAGTTGTCTTCCAGTAATTCATCACCGACCCATTCGCGTACCTTCCCTTTGTGCGCTTTGCCAAGCTGCTTCACGGTGTCGGCAAGCTGCTTCGGGCCCATGTCTTCGGTGGGCGTGTTAACCAGATCGCGCACCAGGCTGGTGGCTTCGATCAGCGGCGCAAGTACGGCGAGCGTCTTGGCATCCACGGCCAGCATGGCCGATGCGCGCTTGGCCTTGCGATAACGGGTGAACTGATACGCACCCAGCGCCCAGCCAAGTGCCGCGAGCTGCGGGTCGAGTGCGACGCTTTCGTTGGCCAGCGCGTATTCGCCCGCCGGCAAGCTTATGGGCAGGGCAGCTAGCGCAGCCAGCGACTCTTTGCGATCCACGCCGACAAGCACACGTGCCAGCTTACCCTGCGCATCCGCCAGCAGGCACACGCTGCCGGGTGACCCGTCGAAGCCGTTTTCATCGAGCCAGCTGCGTTGTGCTGCGCTCAGTCGCTTGCGCGTAGCGGCGAGCTGGTTGGCATCGGTGGCTTCGATCGGGGTCGGGAGGTGGCGGCTGGCGCGGAGTTCGATCAGGGCAGACATGCGATTCCTTGCGCATGTCGCTACATGCGCGTGTCAGAGGCGATGACTGCACATGATGCGCGTTTTTGGGAGGCTGATCAAAGGCAACCCATGCGGGAAGCGTGGGTGGGTGCAACGTAACCCGCCCTACGCGTGGTGCTGGTCGAGCCACTCCACCAACATGGCGAGATCGGGCAGATTCAGATCCGGCGCGGCACCCAATGCACCAGGCCATGGATGTCCGTCACGATTGATCCAGGCGGTGCGCAAGCCAGCCTCGCGCGCACCCACGACATCCAGCTCCGGATCATCGCCCACATGCAGGATGTTTTCCGGCGCCACGCCCAGGCGCTCCGCCGCGGCGAGGAAGATGCGTGCATCGGGCTTGGCCAAGCCAATATCGCGCGCCGCGATCTGATGTGCGAAGTGCAGATGCAGGCCGATGCGTTCGAGGTCGGCATTGCCGTTGGTCAGACTCGCGACCGGCCATTGGGCGCGCAGGCGTTCCAGTGCGGGCAGGGCGTCGGGGTAGAGTTCCACGCTGTTGCGTGCGCTGGCGTAGATCTCCCACAGGGCATCCAGCGGCGCTTCGGCGATGCCGCAGGCATCGAACGCTCTCTGCATGGTGATGTAGCGCTGCGCCGTGAAGTCGTGCGCCAGATCGGTGCGCTCGGCAGCGACGCGGGCGCGCAGCTCGCGCATGACGGGAATGGGCCAGGTACGCGCCACCTGCGGGTAGTGCTGGCGCAGGTAGTTGTCCAGATCGCGGTCGGCGCGTTCAAGGGCCGGCATGACCGGCCACAGCGTATCGTCGAGATCAATGGTGATGGCGAGGATACGCATAGGAGAAGTGAGTGATCAGGTGTGAGAAGCGCGCATGTGCATGGTCATGCTTCTCCGCTTCTCACGCCTTTAGGGTTGCTCGCGGATCAGCGTGATTCGATGCGCAGCACTTGACCGGTGCGCACCGTGTTGTCTTTCAGATGATTCCAGCTACGGATTTGCGCGACTTCCACACCGTGCTTGCGGGCGATCGAATACAGGGTTTCACCCGCACCGACACGATAGCTGCGCGCCGGAGCTGCCTTGGTGGCAGCGCTGGCGAGCTTCTTCGCATCGGCTTTCTTTTCGACGACGGTGGCGGTCTTGGTTGCCTTGGCCGAGGCCTTGGCGATATTCACCTTGCCAAAGCTTACGTAGGCATCGGCAGTGACCTTGGCGAAGCTGGCGCCATGGCTGCTGGCATCGGCCACGGTGAAGGCATCACCGTGCACACCTTTGATGCTACTCAGCTCGGGCGCGGCAACTACCGAGCCGGAAACGTTCTTCAGATCCGGCGTAGCTGCCACGGCCGTGCGCGAAGCGGCCGCAACCGCAGCCGGCGTCACCGGGCGAACCGGCGCGGCCGAAGCCACCTGGGTCGGCTCGGCGCTGGCATGCGCACCGACAGCGGCAAGGATGCGGCTGCGGCGCGAGCTGTCCATAGCGACCAGGGCGTTGCCATCGGCGTAGGGCAACAGGTCATGTGCGCGCAGTACGGCGACACCCTTCGGGCTCTGCGTGAAATCGACAAAATCCTTCGCAGCCGCTGCATTCGGGCTGCTCGGATTGGTCACCAGATAGAGTTCCGTGAAGAGCGGATAGGTGCCGCTGGCAACGCTGGACGTGCTGGGTGCTACACCATCGATATGCAGCATCTTGATCTTGGGGTTGCCTGCCACGCTGGAGAGCGTGGTCACGCCGAACGCGCGCGGATCGAGTTCTACCGAGGCTTCCAGCTGCGTGGTGTTCACATACAGACGCGGCGCGGCGACCGGCTGGCTGCCGCGACCGAACAGCAGCTTGCGCAGGCTGAACTCCACGCCATCGCCCGGGCTGGCCACGGCGAATACGTCCATCGGCGAGTCATTGCCGCCCACTTGGTTCCAGTTGGTGATCTTGCCGAAGTAGATGTCGTGCACTTGCTGCAAGGTCAGATTGCTGACCGGATTGGACGGGCTGGTGACCAGCACCAGGCCATCCCACGCCACCGGTGTAAAGGTCAGGCCGCTATCGACCGCGCTGCCGGAACTCGGGCGTGCGCTGCCAGCGATATCGGCGGCGCCACTGGCCACTGCATCCAGGCCGGAGGCAGTGTTGAAGGGCTGCATTTGCAGGGTGCCGTGACCTGCCACCTGCCACGCCTTCGCCATGCCTTTGACTACACCGTTGCCGGTCACGACGTCGCCGCGCCATGTCAGCGATTGCGTGGCCGCAGCAAGCACCACAGTGGAAAGACCGGCGCTGATCAGTGCGACGGAAAGCAGGCGGGTAATACGAAGTGGCATAGGGATGCGCGACCTACATAGAGGGGAATGGTGCTCTGGTGCCGTCCGCTGCAAGGTACTGCGGCGGCGGGATAGTGGTATTTCAGCGGCCCGGAGGCAAAACATCAAGCGAAAACATCAAGTGTGTTCATGTAGTTGCGTCAAAGACCTGATTGAGACGGAACGGTCGGAAGGTGATCTCCGACACGTTCCGTACCAAGTTGCTACTGAATCACCACGTAATTGAGCCCGTCATCGGTCGCCACCAGCAGTACCAACTGGCGCGGACGGGCGGCAGCAAGTCCCTGCAAATCCCGCAGATTCGTGATGCGGCGATTGCCGATACCGACGATCACATCATCCTTCGACAGCCCAGCCTGGGCAGCGCGGCTGTTCGACGCCACGTTGGCGATCGTGACGCCGGAGAGCCCCTGGCTGGCCTGTTCATCGCTCAGGTCGCTGAACGTGACGCCCGCAAGGCGCGGATCGAGCCGGCCGCCATCGAGCGTGGCGACCTTCTCTGGTGCGAGCTGAGCCGTAATCTGCCGTGTGTTGCCATTGCGCAGCACACTCAGGTTGACCGTGCTGTTGGCTGGCAGCAGACCTTCGGTATTGTTGAGCTCATCGGCGCTGTGCAGCGCAGTGCCATTGATCGAGGTGATCACGTCACCGGTTTGCAGGCCGGCGCGATCCGCCGGCGAGCCGGGCAGCACGCGCGTCACCACCGCACCGTTGTTGTCTTTCAGTCCAAGCAGCTTGGCAATGTTCGGTGTGATGTCCTGGGTCTGCACACCGAGGTTGCCGCGACTTACCTTACCGTTCGCGATCAGCTGTTGCATGACCGTGCTGGCGATCTTGCTGGGAATCGCAAAACCAATGCCGACGTTGCCGCCCGACGGCGACAAGATCATCGTGTTGATGCCTATCAGCTCGCCGCGCAGGTTCACCAGCGGACCGCCGGAGTTGCCCGGATTGATCGACGCATCGGTCTGGATGAAATTCTGGAAGCTCGATCCACCCAGTCCCGAGCGCCCAAGCGCCGACACGATGCCCGATGTCACCGTCTGGCCCAAACCAAATGGTTCACCCACGGCCACCACGAAATCGCCCACGCGCAAGGTGGACGAGTCGGCAATCGGCAACGCCTGCAGATGATCCGCAGTGATTTTCACCACCGCCACGTCAGTGGCCGGATCGGTGCCGACCAGTGTGCCTTTGAAATTGCGGCCATCCTGCAGCGTCACCGTGATGTCGTCGGCGCCGCCCACCACGTGATTGTTGGTGAGGATGTATCCCTTGTCCGCATCCACGATCACGCCCGAGCCCAAGCTCTGTTCCGTCTGTTCACGCGGCAAGCCATTCAGGCCGAAAAACTGCCGGAACACCGGATCGTCGAAGAACGGATTGCGCACCCGCACCCGCGTCTTGGTGGAGATATTCACCACTGCCGGCGTCACCTTTTGCAGCATCGGTGCAAGTGAGGGCAGGGGTTGGCCATCGACGATGGGCGGTAGCGCGTGGGCTTGTGCGGCCAGTGGCAGCGCAGCGATCGAGGCGATGGCAAAGGCAGAAGCAATACTGCGAAGGAAACGGTAACGCATGAAGTCTCCAGGTCGAGGATCGATAGTCTGGCTTGTTCGACTGAATGCCGCGTAGGCGGTTCCCAACAAATGAGACCGGGTTAGCACTTTACATCCACCTGTCGCGGGGGTAACGTTCGCCTACGTTCGCAACCACAACATCTTGTGTGCAGATACCGGCTGATGACCCAATACTGGTATCTGGCGAGCAACGTCGGCAAGGGGGCTGATGCTGTTCAGAGCGTAACGCCAGGCCCGATTCATGCACGGAGCATGAGTCAGGCGTGATCGGGTCGGTACCGGTCAACTGACGCAGTCATTTCGATCTATAAGAAAGAAACCAACGGGGCCGTGAGGCCACACCGGGAGGTCAGGAAGCCGATGAGCACCTTGCGTGCAACAACCATAGGCCGCGATGCCGCTGCCATTCCACTGCAGCCCGCGTCGCAGGACATTTGGGACAAGAAATACCGCCTGCGCACCAAGTCGGGTGAACCGGTGGACGACACCATCGACGACACTTGGCAGCGCGTCGCGCGCGCCTTGTCCGAGGTGGAAGCGACGCCCGAATTGCGCGAGCACTGGTTCGAGCGTTTCCTGTGGGCGTTGCGCCGCGGGGCGATTCCCGCTGGCCGCATCACATCCAATGCTGGCGCGCTGGCCCACAAGCCGGCGACCTCCACGATCAACTGCACCGTGTCCGGCACGATCCGCGACTCGATGGACGACATCCTCGAAAAGGTGCACGAAGCCGGTCTCACGCTAAAGGCCGGCTGCGGTATCGGCTACGAGTTCAGCACGCTGCGTCCGCGCGGCGCGTATGTATCCGGTGCGGGTGCTTACACCAGCGGCCCGCTGTCGTTCATGGATATCTACGACAAGATGTGCTTCACCGTGTCGTCCGCCGGCGGCCGTCGCGGCGCACAGATGGGCACGTTTGATGTCAGTCATCCAGACGTGAAGGAATTCATCCGCGCCAAGCGCGAAGACGGACGCCTGCGCCAGTTCAACCTCTCGTTGCTGATCACCGACGGCTTCATGCAGGCGGTGGAGCACGATCAGGACTGGCCGCTGGTCTTCCCCGTGCACGTCAAGGAAAAGGACGAGCTCGATCTCGACGACGCCAGCAAGATCGTCTGGCGCGAGTGGCCCACCCACGAAAACTACGTCGAGCGCGAAGACGGCTTGGTCGCCTGCAAGATCTACGGCCACATCCGCGCACGTCACCTGTGGGACATGATCATGGTCTCGACGTACGACTACGCCGAGCCTGGGTTCATCCTCATCGACAAGGTGAACGAGATGAACAATAACTGGTGGTGCGAGCACATCCGCGCCACCAATCCGTGCGGCGAGCAGCCATTGCCCCCTTACGGCTCCTGCCTGCTCGGTTCGGTCAACCTCACCACCTTCGTGCGCGATCCGTTCGGTCCGAAGGCCCGCTTCGATTGGGACGAATACCGCGAAGTGGTGAAGATCTTCACCCGCATGCTCGACAACGTGGTGGAGATCAACGGCCTGCCGCTGGAGCAGCAGCGCAACGAGATCCTCGGCAAGCGCCGCCACGGCATGGGTTTCCTCGGCCTGGGCAGCACCATCACCATGCTGAAGATGCGCTACGGCGCCGCCGAGGCTGTGGCCTTCACCGAAGATGTCTCGCGCGAGATGGCCGTGGCTGGCTGGGAAGTGGCGCTGGATCTGGCCAAAGAGAAAGGCCCCGCACCGGTGCTCGCCAAAAACTACACCGTCACCGGCGACATGCTGCGCAAGCGCCCGGAAATGGTCGAAGACGGCTACAAAGTCGGTGACTTGATCCCCGGCCGCGTGCTGCACGCCAAATACAGCCGCTACATGCAGCGCGTGGCGACCGTGGCGCCCAATCTTGTTAAGGAGTTGGCCGAAACCGGCGCGCGCTTCACTCATCACACCTCCATCGCGCCCACCGGCACCATCTCGTTGTCGCTGGCCAACAACGCCAGCAACGGCATTGAGCCCAGCTTTGCGCATCACTACTCGCGCAACGTGATCCGTGAAGGCCGCAAGACCAAGGAGAAGGTGCCGGTGTACAGCTTCGAGCTGCTCGCCTACCGCGCCCTGATCAACGCCGAGGCCATGCCGTTCAGCGAAGACATCAAGACCAAGCTGCCGGATTACTTCGTTTCCGCCGACGACATCTCGCCCAAGGAGCACGTCGACATTCAGGCTGCGTCGCAGTTGTGGGTGGATTCTTCCATCTCCAAAACCGCTAACGTGCCTACCGATTACCCATACGAAGACTTCAAAGACATCTACTTCTACGCCTATAAACAGGGCCTCAAGGGCTGCACCACGTTCCGCTTCAACCCCGCTGCATTCCAGGGCGTGCTGGTAAAAGAAGCCGATCTGGAGAACACCCTCTACCGCTTCGAATTGGAAGACGGTAGCGTTGTGGAGCTGAAAGGCAACGAAGAAGTGGAGTACGACGGAGAGATGCACACCGCTGCCAATCTGTTCGATGCCTTGAAGGAAGGCTATTACGGAAAATTTTAGTTGTGGCATGTAACGCAAATTCGCGCTACGTTTTTGCTCACACCGTAATAGACTTACGGCAAGTTCCATAACAAACGTCCGGAGGGGAATACCCGCATGTCTATCGAGACCGAGTTCGAAGTTCACCAGGAAGATCTGCTTGTACCGGCTGCGCCGGCGAGCGAAGAAGCCGCTGCCGCTCCGAAGAAGGCCCGCCGCAAGCGCGCTGCCAAGAAGGCTGCCGCCCCGGCCAAGAAAGCTGCCAAGAAGGCAGTGAAGAAGGCCGCCAAGAAGGGCGCTGCCAAGAAGGCAACGAAGAAAACCGCCAAGAAAGCGACCAAGAAGGCAGCGAAGAAGGCTGTCCGTAAAGTCGCCAAGAAGGCCGCAAAGAAAGCCAGCAAGGCCGTGAAGAAGACGGCTCGTAAAGCTGCAAAGAAGGTCAGCAGCAAAAAGACGGCCCGTAAGGTCGCAGGTAAGAAGACGGCCAAAAAGGCCGCCAGCAAGAAAACCGCCAAGAAAGCGGTGAAGAGGTCCACTGCCAGCAAGAAGGCAGGCCGTAAGGTGACCAAACGCGTCGCCAAGAAGGCTGCCCGCAAGAAGTAAGCAATACGGATCCGGCCCGGCGTAAGTCGGGCCGGATTTCTTTTTCTCCCTCTCCCTTCATATAAGCACATGTTCGGGTGAGGCATGCTTTTCTCCCTCTCCCCTTCGGGGAGAGGGTTGGGGTGAGGGGCCAATCTCGCCTCAGCACTTATCCACGCCAAACCCCATCGCAACCCAGGCAACGCACCGCGACACCTCAGGAGTTCCATCCATGACGATCAAGATCGAAAAGAAGATCAAGGGCTACCAGGTCGTCACACCCGAGGACAAACTCGCGCCCGCTGCCGCCGCATCCGCCGTCGAGCCCAAAGAGGCCGCCATCGCGGAAGTCATCCAGATGCACGAGAGCCTGGAGCGCCCCGAGGCGCTGATCGGCTCCACCTTCAAGATCAAGTCACCGCTGTTCGAGCACGCGCTCTACGTCACCATCAACGACATCGTGCTCAACGCCGGCACTCCCTACGAGCAGCGCCGTCCCTTCGAGATCTTCATCAACTCGAAGAACATGGACCACTTCCAGTGGATCGTCGCGCTCACCCGCATCCTCTCCGCCGTCTTCCGCAAAGGCGGCGACGTCACCTTCATCGTCGAAGAGCTCAAGGCCGTCTTCGACCCCCGCGGCGGCTACTTCAAGGCCGGCGGCGTCTACATGCCCAGCATCGTCGCCGAAATCGGCGCGGTGATCGAACAACACATGAAGAACATCGGCCTCATCCACGATCCCGAGATGAGCGATGCCCAGCGTGCGTTGATCGCTGAAAAGCGCGCCGCTTACGAAAACGCTGCTCAAAAAAAAACTGAGCTGAGCCCCACTGACGCTGATACCAATGATTCGGCAGGCTTTCCGCCGGGCGCGACGTTGTGTGCCAAGTGCAACACCAAGGCCCTGGTGTTGATGGACGGATGCCAGACTTGTTTGAATTGTGGTTATTCCAAGTGCGGCTAAGATCGACGAAAGTGTGCAAGTGTTAGCAGCGGGGCGGCATTTTGTCGCCCTTTTTGCTGGCAAATAGTGGATTTCAAAACGAGGGAACTTTATGAAATTCCGAAAGATCGCATTGGCGGCGGGCTTGCTGGTGTCCAGTGCCGTGCAGGCAGGCCCGTACTCCGATGAATTGTCAAAATGCATGGTGGGGAAGAGCACCATGGATGATCATATGGTCCTTGTACAGTGGATGTTTGCCGCGATGTCGCGGCATCCAGCAATTGCACCCATGGCTAAGATTTCCGATGCCGACTTGGACAGGATCAACGAGCAAGCGGCGAGCTTGTTCATGCGAATGTTGACGGTGACCTGTCGAGATGAAGCAAAATTGGCACTGAAGAATGAAGGCGATATGGCACTGCAACACGGCTTCAACCAGTTGGGTGAGCTTGCAGGAAGAGAGCTGTTCATCAATCCGGATGTTATGAAAGGTATGTCCGGGTTGTCGAAGTACATCGATAGAAGCAAGATCGATGAATTGAAGCAATAAATGATAAAAAACGGTAGCAGCTTCACTTGTTACAACAAACTTCGATTGAGCGTTCGTCGATTCCAGGGGAACGTACAAAATAAAGGAGTCAGAGTACTTTTTCAGTAGACAAAGTACTCTGACTTTTTTTCTTTTCTCACAAAGCCACAGGACTGAGATTTCTACCTGCCGGATTAAAGTTCTCAAGCCCCGAAAGCGGATTTTGCTTCTCTGAGATACTCGGCGAGACGTCTCGGAGCGTGGCCGATAAGCGATTCGACATGGTCCGTCACGATGGAGAGATTGCCCGCGCGCGTCTCCGCTTCCGCCGACACCAGAACAGATACAAATATCTCAGGAACGCCAGCGGCTTTCAGTCCTGCAGCGAATTGCCCATCGGTCACGTGAGCGACGGAAAGGATCCTGCCTGTCGCTTGGCTAGCGAGGCGAGCAATGTCTTCGGTAGACAGTGCCTCAGAGCCTGTAAGCGTATACGTCCTGCTTTCCGAAGCTGAAGTCGTGAGCGCTGCAGCCATGGCTTCAGCAATGTCCTCACGTCCGACATACGAGGTTCTCCCGCCTTCGGCTGCCGAGTGCCACTGCCCGCTCTTTAGGGCATTGGGGAGCGCGCGAAGCAGGTTCTCCTGATACCAGCCGTTTCGAAAAATCACATAGGGCAGGCCGGTGGCCTTGATGGCCTGCTCGGTTCCCAGATGGTCGGGCGCGAAGGTCAGAAGCGAACTGTCCGGATTGGGCTGAGACGTATAGGCGAGACGCTTTACGTCTGCGGCGACGGCCGCCGAGACCGCATTGCGATGCTGCTTCAGGCGTGTATCTGTTCCGTCCAATGCATCCGTCGAAATAATGAGGACGGTGCCGGCTCCGTTGAAAGCCTCAGCCAAGCCACGCGAGTCTTCGAAGTCTGCCCGGCGCACCTCGATGCCTGCCGCAGCGAGGTCAGCCAGCTTCTCAGGGCTTCGGGTGCCAGCGATGATGCGATGGGGCGCTACGCCGCGTGCAAGCAACTGCTTAATAACCAGCCGCCCGAGTTGACCGGCCGCACCGGTCACAAAAATTTTGTCGTTCATGTATTAGGCTCATTCCGAGTGTTACTCTCAAACTGAGAGTGCCTCAATAATCAGGCGTTCGCAGGTACGCGTAAAGAAGGCAGTTTTTGAGGAGTTAGTTACCAAATGGGAACTACCAAAGCGACGACGAGTGCTCTCAAAACGAAGCTCGAGGGAGCCAGGGCAAAATACGGCGTGTCTACAAATTGCCCCGTGCGCGACGTCATTGACGTCATCAGTGGCAGGTGGAGTTCGTTGCTGATGACTGCACTGGCTGAGCAACCCTACCGATTCGGAGAACTTCGTCGGCTCGTGCCAGACATATCGCAGCGAATGCTCACGCAGACGCTTCAAGCGTTACAGCGCGACGGCTATGTGCATCGAGAGGTCTTCCCAACCAAACCGCCAGGCGTGGAATACAGCCTGACCGACCTCGGTCGTTCGATGTTTGAAGCGCTACATGTGCTGCTGCAGTGGGCGGAAGATAATCACGATGCGGTTACAGCGGCTCGCGACGACTTCGATAGCGAGAGGGAATCTGCTTAAGACACGTAGAGGCTAGCAGGCTGTTAAAACACCTCGCCGGACGGTAAAACGCGGGGCAGAGTGCACTTTTGAGAAAGTCGATTCTGACTTGGTTTTGACCAGCGCACCGGTTGGAACGGCATTGATGTTGCGTAGTTGGCTCCGATATCGGTCATCGTTGACCATATCTTTCGGATTTACCTGACTTCACGGGTGAGCGCATTTGGCTTCAATGGGTGACCAGTGATCTGAGGAAAGGAGAACCTCATGTCCACGTGCGGCAACCGCAATTGCCCGGTGTGCTACTCACAGCCTGAGTCGATGCTTCAGGAGCCCACACCTACTTGGCCTTACGACGAACAGTTACGCCTAGCGAGTCGCGATAACAAGCCGGCGTGTAATCTCCCCTACACGATCTCGCTAGGCTCTGACGACAAGCTATCAGGAGCGACGGACGTTGATGGTCGTACCAAGCGCCTCGGTACCCAGCGACCAAGCAGCGTCATGTCAATCACCCTGACTCCACCACCATCTGCCAAGGAGGTGGTGTGTTGTGCCGCGACGGAGGCGGATATGGCCAGGGAGCGCATCTACATCAAGTCTGAAACCCACACTATCGCGACCACCAACGACACCGAAGTGGGCGCTTCTGTCGCCAAGGTGGAACTGCCAGAGGGACGCAAACGCCGCGTTACCTCAGGCGAAATCACTATGGCGCGCACGGTGTTCGGCAGGGGCGTGGACTACGACAAGGTCTGGGTGCACCACGGCGGCTGGTGGCTTTTTATGGGCAGGCAGGATCCGAACACGGCGGTTACGCCCAATGGGGAAATGTATTACCCCAATGCGATTTACCAGTATGACTTTTCATCGCCCCAAATCGATCCACGAAACAGAGCCCTGTTCATGCATGAGATGGTACATGTCTGGCAATACCAGATGGGCTACGCCGTGAAGCGGCATGGCCTTACCGTCACCAGCCGCGGCGAATCTGCATATGCATATCGCTTGACGCCTGACAGCCATTTATGCGATTTCAATATGGAGCAGCAGGGCAACATCATGTCCGATTACTACATGATTTGCGTCCTTCAAAATCCAGCGAAGGCATTCAATCCCGGTAACAATCCGGAGTTGTTGCGCAAAGTGATGGAGCCTTTTATCGCCAATCCACGCGACAAGAACCATCTTTCCAGATAGGCGAGATATCTGACATGAAGCACTGCGCCACTATCCCCTTCTTACTACTCGCTATGAGTTGTGGCAATAACGCAAACGCTACATCATTTTTTCCGAATCCATTGCATATTAGGCAAATTTCGGCTGTTCCAGCCGCCTGTTTGCCGGAAGTTGATGGTAAAAGCATTGAAATGAAGCGCGCATACGTGATGGAGAACTCGTTGTGGGGAGGCAAGGTTGAGCATCAATGGATCATCGAGCTGATCCCAGGTGCAATGCCATTGACATTGCGTCCTGGCGACTGTGTTGCTTTTGGCACGCCCATTCGGGGCTATGGGCAGCGTGACGGACTAAAGCTGCTTGAAGAGGGTAAGACCTACGTCTTTGTACTTGAACGAAGCGATCGTCTTAACGAGCGAGTTAGCAGGAATTACGTCGGAGCATTCTGTGTCATGCGTCTATCAGATGGCCATCTTGCTTACCTGCCCTACATCGATCACCCGGACGGCACGACGACATATCCGCCTTGTGGCAGTCGCATCGGTGGGCCGCCTGCGCCCGATGGCATCACGCCTCCGAACATGCCATGAAGTCTCCTATCGTCTACGAGAAATCGCTCGGATCGCTTTTCTTCTAGGCTTCTTATAGGAATGGGCCCTAAACCCGTACCTTAAACTGAGATGTAGCTAGGACGTCAGCCTATGATGCGTAAGCTTTCATGGTTTTTCTTCGCGTTAGCTTGCATTGGCGTTCCGGCTTATGCCAATTGGGCGCTTGAACGAGATGTCGAGGCGCAACGTGCTGCGCATGCCGCTGCTTGTGGTCTTGTAGCTATGGGAATCATATTCTTTAGCGCCATCATGATGGCTTTTTTATCAGCTCTTGCTGGCGTGTTCGGCTCCATATCCTTTCGTTCTCTAAAGAGACCGAGGCCAAAACGTCGAATCCTAGAGTTAGTGGTGCTGCTTGTTCCCGCTTTGGTTGGCGCGGCGTTTGTAGCGTTGTTTTACTTAGTAATCTGATGGACGGCGAAATGGGACCTCTGCGTTTGGAAAAACCAAGGTTAGAAATAGTCCTGGGTGTCCTCTACTTTCATGATTTTCCAGTTTTCGCCTTGCTTGCGTAAAAAGACAAGGATGCTCACTTTGTCTGAAGAGCCGAAGGTGACGGGTACAACGGCAACATCTTTCAGCATGATTGCCGGGTGGGGCGCAATGTTGCTTGCCCAATCTTTTTCGTCAAAATCTTGAACTTTTGTGAAGTAATCCGCGTTGCCTGGCAACTTGCTGCGGCGATAGTCATTTCTTAGTGCGTCGACCGTTCGCTTTTCGACATACGTGTAGATGTTGTTGTCGAGTAGAGGATATTTCAGTTGAGACTCGAGCTGTATGTACCACGAATAAAAAGCTCTAATGTCGGACTCAGGAGTCGATTCATTTTGTGCCGATGCGGCTTGGGCGACAAACGTGCAGATAAAGACCAGTAATGACACCACAACAAGAGAAAGTTTCTTAGTCATGTGACTTCTCAATCGTGACGGTGAATTTTGTAGGGCGGTTGAGCATTTCTGTACTCGGGGCCTGGATAGAAGCCTTGAGGGCCAGGGCGCTGTTCGAAATCAGAAACCCAAATGGTTCCGTCAAAGATGGCCATGTGGCCTTGTGGGTGACCGTCTCCTCAAGGATTTTTCAGGAGGGTAGTTCTGTTGGGAGACGGGGAGCTGTCAGAAACCGACTAAAAAACTTTCGGAACATGCTCTTAAAGCGTAGGCGGATAAAAATGCTTTTTTGAGGAAACGAATCCGACTTCTTTTTCTTAAAACTATTCGAATTGCCGTGCTGATATGATCGCGCCGCTCTATTAGGAGCGTGCTGAGGAGAAGTGTCGTGTCAACTAACAATTTCTGCTTTTGAGCGCAGCAGCAAACGCCGTAAAGGATTCCCTTCCGAGCAGCAGGTAAAGAAAGGCACTCGTGTCGTCCATGGCAATAAGGAATTGTTTCGAGAAGCTTGGACGTAATGATCCATGCCCCTGCGGTTCCGCGAGGTTGTTTCAAGAACTGCTGCCTAAGTACCGGCAAGTTCGATGGCGTAGGGCGCCACTACTATGTGAGATAAGAAAGGGCGGCTCTTTAGCCGCCCTTTTTATTTGGGCTTATTGATAACGGTATCAGGTTGAGCTATTACAAGGCGGTTCCAGGTTTTCCCGAACGTGGAGAGCGCGATGAAAGCATCCGTCTTTGTCGGCGTCAGCGTTGATGGCTTTATGGCTCGTCTGGATGGCGGGCTGGATTTTCTTCCAGCCGGTGGCGGGGAGCCGCACGGGTACACCGAATTCATGGCATCCGTCGATGCGCTGCTGATCGGGCGGAAAACTTATGAAACCGTGTTGGGCTTTGATGAGTGGGCCTACGGCAACAAACCGGTGTTCGTGATGAGTACGCGAGAGTTGGCGCCATGCCCGCCGAATGCCATCGTGGAGCATGTGAAAGGCTCGCCAGCGGATATTTTATCAGCGCTTGAGAAGCGGGGTATCCACCATGTTTATGTGGATGGCGGCGTCACCATTCAGGGATTCTTGAATGCCGGACTTATTCAATACTTGATCGTAACCAGGGTGCCTGTATTGATTGGCACAGGTATTCCATTGTTTGGTCCCACTACACGAGATATCCCGCTGAAGCACATCGCGACAAGGCATTACGCCAGTGGACTCGTGCAGAGTGAGTATGAAGTTATTGTTTGATTTGCTGACTCGAAGGCCAAACACGAGATGTACGATGCAGCTTAAAAATGGCGCCACTTCATTCTTTTGATGGCGGCATGGTTGGCGTCGCTTCCAACAGGAAATAAGTGGCGTTAGTTCTCTTGCGTCGGATGTGTCTCATGCTCCGCCGAAGAGCCTCGGGTGGCGGGCCTGATCATGTCGTCGTTAGATATTCCACAGGAAAAAGCATGCACATGGCGAAAGCATGTTGGCCTTACCGCAGCAAGCGCTGAAATCGCTCAAGAGTGAAGATAAGAAGCTGGAGCACCACCCCAATAAATGCGAGCGCCCAGGCATAGATACCCAGGTTCAACACGGACATGGGGCCGATGATGAAGGCGTAGGCCAGTAGCAGGCACCAGCAGGCGAATGAGAAGTACACGAGATAAAAACCCAGAAACTTCCATTTGATCATGGCGCTCCCCCTGCCTTGTGCGTATCGTGGCGCTGCACACCCCTGTAAAATTCAGTTCAACCCCGTCGCGTGGTGATGGTGATACGTTGGCGGACGCTTGATGTGGCGGAATCGTTTCCGCCTTGCGCCATGTCTTTATGTTTTGCGTGGCGCCCGCTGATCTGCCCTCAGGCCACGCGCATCCCGCTTGGGAATGCGTACACGCGCCCGCGCTGCGTCTTGCCGCCGGTGATCCAGCTCCACGGCGGGGAGATGCCGTACTTGGCCAGAAGTTCGAAGATTCTTTCCGTGACCCATTCCCGCATGGCGAGGGGCGCGCGGTCCTTGATGGCGTTGGCGCGCTCCAGGAATTCGATCCAGAATTCGGCGCCGCGGTTGTCTTGTAGCAAGCAGGGCACCAGGCCGCTCAGGTGGGCGAGTTCTTGTTCGATTTCTTTACGGGTCAATGACACTGTGGCTCGTCCTGCGGTGATAGCCGGGCCGGGGAATACCGGGGATACGGGCTAAGACGTTTGACGGACCGGATTTTGAAATGGCGCCCTGGATCGGGGTTGGAGCCGGCCGGGGAGGGCTCAGGGCCGGGCTGGGGGCGGATTTGGCCTGGTCGCCGGGACCACGGCGATGGCGCTGACTTCTAGCATCACGTCGCTGCGGAATAGCCCTTTCACTTCCACCAGGCTGGCGGCGGGCAGGGGGCCGGTCATATAGGCGTTACGGACTTTCCGGTAGATATCGACCTGGGACATGTCCGTCACATAGGTAGTCATGTCGACCACGTTGGAGAAGTCCGCGCCGCTTGCCGCCAGGGCGGCCTTCAGGTTCTCGAAAGTCTGCCGCGCCTGGGCAGCGAAGTCGCCGGTGCCGACCAGTTTGCCGTCCTTGTCCATGGGCACCTGCCCGGCGATAAACACCATGCGTCCACCCTCGGCTGTCACCACGTGGGTGTAACCATGTGGCGGGCTGAGTGTGGGGGGATTGATGTGCTGGATGGTGGGGGACTGGTCCGCTGCGGTAGCGCCGGAGCTTGCCGTGAGCAAAAGCAGGAATGCGGGGAAAACCGATTTCATAGAAAACGTTCCTTATGAAAAACCGGGGAAGGAGACGCGCGAAGCCCGACTTTATAACGCCAGCATCGTGCCTACATGAAGACATGTCGATTTTCCGCACGCCGCTTCGTCGTCACCTAAAGGCCACTCACAAACCGAGTTCGAAGGACACGACCGATGACACTGAAGCTCTACGCCCATCCTTTTTCCTCCTACTGCCAGAAGGTATTGACTGCGCTCTACGAAAACGGCACGCCGTTCGAATGGCGCACGTTGTCGTTCGACGACAGCCAGGTGATGGCTGAATTTGCGGCTTTATGGCCGATAAAGCGCATGCCGGTACTGGTGGATGGCGACCGCACGATCATGGAATCCACGATCATCATCGAGTATCTGGGGCAGCACTACCCGGGACCGGTGTCGCTGCTGCCCGCAGATGCGGATACCGCGTTGCAGGTGCGCTTTATGGATCGCTTCTTCGACCTTTACGTATCCACGCCGCAGCAGAAAATCGTTTTCGATGCGATGCGCCCGGAAGCTGAGCGTGATGCCCGTGGCGTCGCCGATGCGCGTGCCATGCTGGAGACGTCTTATGCGTGGCTCGACAAGGCCATGGTCAACCGCGAGTGGGCCGCTGGCGACCGTTTCAGCATGGCCGACTGCGCCGCAGCGCCGTTCCTGTTCTACGCCGATTGGACGCACCGCATCGATCCTGCATTCGCCAACGTGATCGCTTATCGCCAGCGCTTGCTGGCACGACCGTCGTTCGCTCGCGCGATGAATGAGGCCCGGCCTTACCGCCCGCTGTTTCCGCTTGGGGCGCCTGATCGCGACTGATCCGGGAGTATTGAGTCGTCATCCAAAGCTTGGCACTCTGCGCCTTCAGGAGCGGCCTGCTGTCCTTGGCGATGGCAGGCCGGCGCGATGGAACGGGGGGTATCAATGTTTGGATTATTCCGCAGGGGCGCGTTGCTGGATGCCGAGTTGGCCGATTGGCAATTTGGCTGTTTTGAATGGCTGTTGCAGTACACGGGTGGCATGGAGGGTTTCCAGCAGCGCCGTTTGATCCTGCCCACGCCGCAGTTTTTTCCGCATGATGGTTCGCAGGAGCATGCCTTCGCGGAGATGCTCTTCAATCACGTAAAGACGTATGCCGGCATGGCCGACTGGCCCTGTGTGCTGCAATGCCATCAGGGCGATCCTGATCCCAAGGTGTCGCAGTACGTTTACGTGCAGGGTGCGCCATCGTCGCCCGCCGGGACCTTCCGCATGCTGGAAGATGGCGGGGCACTGATTACCTACCATCCCAACCAGCTGCGCGATCCGATGTCGCTGGTGGCGACCTTTGCCCATGAGTTGGCGCATTACCGCATGAAAGGCTTTCCCGAGCCGCCGCCGGGCGGCTGGGAGGTCCATGAGCCTGCCACCGACATTGCCGCGGTATTCATGGGCTTCGGCATCTTCCTGGCCAACTCGCGCTTCAGCTTCTCTTATTTCTCCGACGGCCGGACCAGCGGCTGGCGCTGGCAGAACCAGGGCTATATCTCGGACGTGGAAGTGCTGCATATGCACGCCATTTTCTCGATCATGCAAGGGCTGCCGCCCGAAGCAACGCTGCCGCATCTCAAATCTGCACTGCGTGGCATCTACAAGCGGGTGTACAAGGATGTGGCGAAGATGACGGATGCGCTGCAGCTGCTGAAACAGACCTCGGCGCTGGCTGCTGCAGGCTGATTGAGCTCCCCCTCCCGAGCACAGACCGGGAGGGGGAGTCATGGCGTTAGGGATGTGCTGCGCCTGCCGATGTTGCGGATGCAGGCTGGGACGAGCGCATCAGCGTCGTTGCAATATAGGCGTGCACATCTTCCTTTGACACCACGCCACGATGCTTGGTGTCGATCGCGTCGAAGTTACGCGCGATGAAGGATACGGGGCCGTTTTCGGCTTCCTGTTTGGTCAGCAGGCCATCGTGGTTCTTGTCGGCGATATCGAAATTCTTATCCAGCACTTTTACCGCGCGCGCAATTTCATTCAAGCCGGTTTGCGCGGTGCTGGTGAGCGGCACGCCTGCTATCACGATGAGCAAAAGAATCACACGTACGAATCGAGCCATTGTCGGTTCCTCCATTCAAGAGCGCCCTAATCATGACTCCCGTGACGCGATGTTGCTGTCAACGGGAAACACACACCGATCAATGGGGTGGAGGCTAGCACGTCTTTTGTGCGGAGTAGTGCCACTCTTCTGGCAATGTCCCGTTGTCGTCCCCCGGTTTTGGGGGCGAGGAAGGTCGGGATGCAGCGCGTTTGCCTTGCCCAAGCTTACAGTCGCTGGACCCCGGCTGTCGGCAGGATAACAATCACATATCGCGACGTGATGTGGTTTCTTGGGCCGACGTCAGGCTGCTTCAGAAAGCAGCATTTCGCTGAAGGTTTCATTGATGGTTGCAGCCAGCCGTTGAGCCAATTCGGCATAGGTGGCTGCACGTGGATGACGCTGTTTCTTGTGCAGATCGACAAGCAGATCGACGCCATCGCGATAGGCAAACAGGCAGGCACGCGGCGCGTCCAGAAACACCAGGATTTCTGCATGCACCTGCATCGGCCCGGAGCTGTTCGTTGCCGGCCCGATCGAGATCGCCAGCGCGCGCTGGCCGCGTTGACGCAGATGCCGCATGGATCGCTCCACTTCCACGATCATCGTGTAGTGCTCAGGTAGCGCCAGATCACGCAACAGGCCGCCTTCGATCTCCGCCGCCGCTTTGCGAGCCTCCATCTCGATTCGGCCCAGAAAGCCCATGCGTAACTCCTGCCGGGTGTAACGCAGCGGCATGGTGGACACCAGCGTATTGTTCTTGCGCACAATCCACGAATGATTCACCTGCTCGAAGGTGATCCCTGCCTCGTCATAGCCCTGACGGCAGTTTTCCGCGCTGATACTGGCATGCGCCGCCCAGGCGGCTTTTAGGTAGGCAAGATTCGGGCGTGAGCTGATCATGCAAGTCTCCAGCAAAGGCGTCGCCCGGCGCTGCAGAAACGCTTTGGCAGGCCGGTCTCCTTGACTATCGGCCGGTGCGGCGAAAACTTCAGTCATGTCCGCGCCTCGCTCGCTGGTTGGACCTGCTAGGGCTCGTCAGGATGCATTTCCTGACGCATAGAGGCCATCGTCAAAGACGCCGAAATGGCTATGTTGCTCCGTAACTTTCATGGCCGTCATCCCAGCTTTGGCTGGGATGACGAGCAAAAAAAGTGTGGAAACGAGCAGTGATGGGGATTTTTTTCCCCACGCGAAAGCTGGCATGACCGCTATGAGGTCTAAAGCGACACCGTTTTAGTGCTCAGGAATTCGCAAGATTTGCGCGACAAGTGTCGCCACGGTGTACGCATCGCCTGCTGGCTGATCGGAATAGCGCTGCGTGCCGTGATTCCAGGCATCGCCCACGGCGAACCAGTCGATCGGCGCGGCGGGTTTGCCGGTGCGTAGTGCTTCGTCCAGCGAGTGGAAATAGGTTTCCCAGCGCAGACGGTAATAATCGCGGGTGAGTCCGGACCAATCCTTGTTGCCGTAATCGTGCAGGCTGGCACCTTCGCTGGCTTTGCGATTGCCCCAGGTGGTGAGCAGGGAGCGCACGTCGTAGTCGAGGCGTGTGCGCTCCTCGGGTGAAGAGGCCCAATCATCGATTTGCGCCAGCCAACTGCCAACCAGGAAAAAACGATTGGTGGCGAGCAATTCGTCCTGCAGGTCCATCAGTTGCAACCAGCGCTGGGTCAGCGCATCGAAAGTGATTCGATCCTTGCTGTCATAAGCGGTCTTGATCTGTGGCAGTAACAGACGGCTTTCGTTGGCAAGGGTTTGGCGTGAGATGTCGACCAGATCGTATTGATACGTTTCACTGCCCCGCAGCGCCGGAGCGACTTGCAGCAAGGCCGGCAGGACTTGCTTGAAGGCTTCCGGGTCGTAGCGCATGGCTTCGGGTGACCAGTTCGACGCGCGGTTTACGGTCAAGCTTGGCTGTGCGTCGAACAAGGACTCTTGCGCCGCATCGCGCTCGCTGTTGAACACCACCTTGTCGATGCGAATGTCGTAGGCAGTCTTCAGCAGAATGTTCCAGGCAGCCAAGGCGTGCGGATCGGCGGCGCCATAACGCCGCTGTACGTAGTTGGCCGTCCATGTGGCGAGGTCGACCGGTTCGCTGCGCCAGGCCATTTCGGTGAACAGGTCGAAGGCGAACGGATTGGTGTCCATGCCTTCGGTGAATACGGCGGTGCCGGCCATGTTGCTGTTGGTGCGGCCAAGGCGCTGCAATCGCTCAGTGATATTGTCGGTGTTGGCGCCAAGCGTCGTGCGTCCGCCGAATTCCCAGATGCCTCCGAACAGGAATGGCGCGTTCTGGAAATCTTTCTGGCGATTGTCGCGTGGCACGCGATCATGGTCGATGTCGATGATCAGCAGATGCTGGCGATTGACGCCTGCCAGCAGGTCCTGGCGAGGATTGCCCTGCCAGGCGAGCATCATCCAGCTTGCGTCCGGATGTGCGGCGAGTAAGGCGTTCTGCACGTCGCGTGCCGCTTCCGGTATGGGCACGTCGCCGGAGTCGCCGCCTTCCTGAAACACTTCCATGTCGTAGATGCTGCTGTCACCGAACAGTTCGCGCTGGTGTTTGTAGAATGCCGCCGCGAGCTTGGCGAACATCGGGTCACGTGGATCGAGCCAGCCAGGACGCGTGAACCCGGCCCATTCGCCTTGCGGCACGACATGAGCGCGCGGAAACTTCTGCTGAAAATCGGCCGGCACAATTCCGTAGAAACCAGGTAGCACCGGGGTGATGCCGAGTTCACGCAGGCGCGCGATGATCCTCTGCGCCGATGCTGCGCGCTTTTGCATCAACGTGCCGCTGATCGGCCCGTTGAAGCAGCAGAGGTTGCCCATCAACTGCCAGTTCTGGTGCGCGGGCTGGGTGATCCAGTTGCGGATGTCTGCATCGGAATAGCCGACATCGCGAAAGGTCTGGTAAAGCACGCTGTCGATGCCACGCTCCACCAGCATCGCGTTGATGCCGGACAGCGCGAGCACGTCGATTTCCCGTTGCCAGCGTGGCCAATCCCAATAGGGTGCGGTGTAGCCGTCAACGTTTTCGTTCAGCGCGTAGCGATAAGCATACGGTGTTTCGCGTTCGATCGTGGTCGTCGGCAACGGAAACGGCGTGTCGCCGATACGATCGCCATTGGGCGAAATCTGCACATGCGCAACGTATTTCAGGTACCAGTTCACACCAAAGAGCAGTGCGCTGGGCGTACTGCCTTCGACTCGTATGTGTCCCTTGTCGCTGGCGATGCGGAAGTGCTCGTGACCCTTTGTTGCGGGGAGCGTGCCCAGCTCGAATTGTTGTGCTTGATGCGGCAGCAGGCGGGAAAGAACGCCTTGTGCAGGCGTTGTATCGAATGCAGGTGCTTCCGCGGCATGTATTGCCGATCCCCACCAAAGCCATCCAAGGCAAGCGAGCCAGGGTCCTATCGCGGATTTGCCCATCTTATGTTCCGGGTATGTCAGACCCTGTCACTGTATACCTTGACTGCTTCGCTGGCAGGTTCGTGGCGGAAACGCGAGAACCACATCAACCACTCACTCAGCACGATCAGTGTCCAGATCGCGCGCGAATGGTCGCTCAGTCGTGCCTGATGCTCAGCGAGCAGTTCCAGTGCCGCATCGGTGTTGATGCCCGCCTGGGCGAGCAGTGTGCTGGAAAGTCGCGATTGCGCCCAGCCATACAGTGGTTCGCGCAACCAGAACGCGAGCGGCACGGAAAGCCCGCGCTTGCGGCGTGTGATTACCGGTTCTGGCAGATATTGCCGCGCGTAGCGTTTCAGGAACGCCTTGGTGGTCAGACCGTGGACGCGCTCGTCCAGCGGCAAAGTGGCCGCAAATTCAATGACCGACTGGTCCAGGAACGGTGCACGGATTTCTACACCATGCAGCATGCCGCCGCGATCTGCCTTCGCCATCAATGCATCTGGCAATGAATGGCCGAAGTCGTAGCGCTGCAGCGCGTCGATCAGTCGACTGGGGTCGTGTGCGGTGCTGTCGGTGGGTGGCGTTACGCCCAGACGATGCAGCCAGTGTGGTGGAATGCTGGCTGTCCACAGCAGGTGCCGGGCCAGTCCGTCGAGTTCCTGGCCGCGAATGAAGCGCTTGAGCAGGAACGACAGCGTGACTTTCTTGTCGCTGGTGGGCAGCTTTTCGATGAGCTTTTGTGCCAGCGTGCGTACCGGTTTTGGGAGCCGCGTGTAGTGATCTGACCAGCGCGCGCCGAGGTAGGTGGGATAGCCGCCGAACAGTTCGTCCGCCCCTTCGCCGGCGAGTAGCACGCGCACATCTTGCGAAGCGCGACGGGTGACCATCGACAGCGGAATCCACGCCGGATCAGCCAGCGGCTCGCCCGTCGCCTCGATCAGTTCGTGCAGCATGCCTGGGAGATCGCCAGCTGAAACGGTCACTGGCACGAAATCGCAGCCCAGCTGTTCGGCTATGGCGGCGGCGTGCTCGCCTTCATCGAACGAGCTTTCGGCGAAGCGGATGCAATAGGCGGAGATTTTTTTCTCAGGGCGCAGGTCGCGCACGACCGCCGTCATCAATGCCGAATCGATACCACCGCTGAGCAGAACGCCATAGTCGACATCGATATCGCTTTGCCGAAATACGGCTTCGCGGAAGATCTTGTCAAAGGAGGCTGGTGACACGGCCTGAACTTCAGGCTGTTTCGTGGGGAAATTCCAATAGCGACGGTGATGGATGCCGCTGTGATCGATCACGATCATTTCGCCCGGGCTCACCTTGTAATGATTTTTCACCAGGCTGCCAGGTGCAGGGCAGTAGCCAGAACGCAGGTAGCGAGCCAGGCCATCTTTGTCGAGTTGCGCACCGGATTGCGTCGTCAGTAGCGCAGCCAGCTCCGATGCGAAGTGAATGGTATGGTCCGAGGTGGCGTAATAGAGATGGCGCTCGCCGGCGCGGTCGCGCGCAAGGATCAGCCGTTGCGCGCGGCTGTCCCATAGTGCCAGCGCGAACACGCCTTGCAGGTGTTCCAGAAAGTGCAGGCCTTTTTCCAGATAGAGCGGCGCGATCACCGCGACATCCGTGGTTTGCATGATGCGATGACCGGCTTCCGCCAGCGAACGGCGCAGGATGCGGTGGTTATCGATTTCGCCGTTGCAAGCGACGATGATGCCGGCTTCGTGTTCGATCAATGGTGGCTGGTGCTGTTCCACGCCGCGGATGGCCAGGCGGTTGCTGGCCATGGCGAGCTGATCGCGCGTGAGGAATGCGTCGCCGTGCGGTCCGCGATGCGACATCGCACGCAGCATGGTGCGGGTTTTTTGCTCCGCGTGCAGTATCGGCTCCGCTGCATCGAAGTTCCAAATGCCGCTGATGCCGCACATCAGGGTGTAACCCGTTCCAGAGTGCGCTTGCGCCAGCTGCCCACGCGGGTAACGCTGCTTACCTTGCAAGCTTTCAGGGCGGGGTCGACTTCCTCGGGCGCTATGTACGAATCGATGACCACCAGCGAAGATGGCCAGCTGCGCAAGGCATGACACAACGTATCGGCTGCATTCGGTGCACGAAGAGGAATACCGTAGATGGGTTTGCCCAGATACATCCGCAGACCCCAGGGCGTTTCTTCTTCGATGGTGTAATCCTCAGCCGTGTTCTGGATGAAGATCATCGAGGCATAGTGATCCGGCGACGCCTGCTCGCTCAGCTGCTGCGCCATAAGCCGATTGTCGTAAGGCGAATGCATAAGATAGGAAGCGGTGCCTTTCATAAGCAGCAAAGCCATCACCCACATCAATACCCAAACACGATGCTTGGTGGTGTGAAGGTCTATATGATCGCGCAATTCGAGCGCGACTATCAGTGCGATCGGCAGGAACAGCGGCAGCAGATAAAGCGGCAATCGCGACTGCGCCAGGCAGAACACCGCAAAGGGCAGCAGGAACCACAACGCCAGGAAGTACGGGACGGAGTGGCTTCTGCGCCAGCTTTTCCAGGTCTCCAGGCGAAGGATGGAAGGCGCGCCGCGCACGATGCTCAACCACCAGGGCAGCGTGCCTAGCAGCAGCGTGGGAAGGTAGATCATCACCCAGCCCAACAGCCCGGCATGCCGGCGCTGTGCACCCGTAAACAAACGGTTATAGACCTCCTGGTGCAGGAAATAATGCAGCAGCCCGGGATTGCGCAGCATCACAATCACGTACCAGGACAGGCCAATCGCCAGGAACAGGATCAGCCCGCTGAGAGGGAGATATCGTGCCAGTCGTCGCCAACCGTCGCGGCCGGCAATAAAAGCGATGATGGGTAACAGCGGCAGCAGGCCTGGTGGTCCCTTCGTAAGAAAGGCCAGCCCCCAGCCCAGCCACATCAGCAGCACATAACGTTTGGGCGGACGGGCGTCATCGCTGAAGGCGGCGTGCACAAAACCCAGCATCGCCACGGCTTCGCACAAGGTGAGCAGCACATCCGTGCTGATGATATTGCTGGTGACAAATGGAAAGGCGCACAGCGCATAAACCAATCCCGGCAGCCAAGGCTTGTCCGGAATCAGCCGCCGTCCCATGCCGTACAACGTCAGCAAGGTCAGCAAGAAGGCCAGTGCATAAGGTGCACGTGCAGCCCAGCTGTTGAATCCTCCCAGTTTGACGGCTGCAGCGATCACCCAATAGGTGGTCGGCGGCTTGGAGAAATTCACCTCGTCGGGGCTGTAGCCCGGGGTGAGGTAGTCGCCGGTGTCGAGCATCTGCAAAGCCGCATCGACATAGCGCCCTTCATCCGGCCCCCACAGGCCTCGGGTGCCCTGAAAGGCAAAGCCCAGCACCAGCCCGAGGCAAATCAGCCAAAACAGGGGCCAGCGGGATGAGCGCACAGGCTGGGGCCGCAATGAAGGTTCTCGGATGCGGTCGTTCGACATGGGTGTTCCACAGCAGAAATCAAAAGAGGATGAGGGTGTTTGCCGTTAGCCTGGATCAGGCCCCGGATCAGGCCGCTTGTGCAGCATCTGCAGGTTGCGCAGGAAGATCAGCAGCGTGATCGATTCGCCGATGATGAACACCGGCTCGCGCCGATGGATGGCATAGCTGAGCAGGACTACCCCGCCCGCCACGCTCAAATACCAGAACACGCCGGGGATGACGCTCTTACCCCGTGACTCGCTATACAGCCATTGCACCAGGAAGCGGGCACCGAACAGCGCCTGTCCTGCGAGGCCTGCGCCAATCCAAAGGCTGTCTATCGACATGACGCTTCCCTTCGGCAGGACAGCCTTCGCATTTGCTTACGCGAAGCTTGCGAACAACGGGCGTCAGGGGACGGATGGCGCTGAGCCACGTGCATGCTCCTTCTTTTCACGCAGACGCAACTGGAGGTTGCGCAGGTAGATCAGCAAGCCGCCGGTCTGCCCGACCATGAATACCGGGTCTTCCTTATGGCAGGCATAGCAAAGCAGAATCAGACCGCCGAGCACGCTGGCGTACCAGAACGCCATCGGGAAGGCGCTGTGCCGCTTGTACTCGCTATACAGCCACTGGAACAGGAAGCGGGCGGTAAAAATGATCTGGCCGAGCAGGCCAAATACCAGCCAGCCATTGCTAAATATTCCCATTCGCGTTACTCGAAAGTTTCTGAAGACAGCATCGCAAATCAGTGGGAGAACTTTATGACATGCGTGGGTAGGGTTCACGACTTGACAGCGGCGAAGCATTGAATCGGTCCCCTGCCATGGGTCTATGGAATCGGGCAGGGATCCTGGCCTAGTCTTCTGTCACCATCGAAAGCTATTGCGCCATCAAACGAGAACGCTATGAAATTCCTGGTCATGATCTACAACGACGACACGCTGCTGGACGCTTTGCCGCCTGGTCAGTTCGACACGATGATGAACGGTTGTTTCAAGCACGCCGACGAACTGCGTGCCGAAGGCCATTTGCTCGATTCCATGCAACTACAGCCACCGTCGAAAACCAAGACGATCCGCGTGCGCAACAACCGCACCACCATCGTCGACGGACCGTTTGCCGAAACACGTGAATACCTGGGCGGCTTCAACCTGATCGAGGCCGCGGATATCCACGAAGCCGTGCGCATTGCGCAGACCTTTCCGTGGGCTGCGACGGGTTGCATTGAAGTGCGGCCGGTGCACGACATTGATGCGGAGCGTCTGCGCGTGGGGGCGTGATGCTTGATTAACTCCCCCTGCCAAGCAGGGGGAGAGGTTTCGCCGGTTGTGGCGCTTTACACCGCGTCCTGGCTTTCCTCATCAATGGGTAGCACGTCATCGAAGATGGTGTAGTCGATCACGTTCAAGCCGTTTTCGTCGCGTCGCACGAGGTCGAGGTAGCGGTGATTCCAGCGCACTTCCTTGATGCTCCACTGGTGTCGCGCCATCATCGATTGCGAGGTGGTTTCGTCGATGCCTTCGATGGTCAGAAGCAGTGTCGCTTCGGAGTCTTCCAGGCTTTCATGCGAGATGCCGTAGAGCGGGCTGTCCTCGTCGATGACGTGCATGACGTTCCAGCTCAACACGAAGATCGGGTGATGATCACGCACCAGCTTCAAGTCTTCGATGCGGCGCAGCTGAAAGCCTTCGGGACTTTGGTACCGCCGCAACAGATGCAATTGCGCGGATGCCTGAGCGATCAGATTCAGACGCATATTGGCAGCGCGTAGCATCAGCGTCTGCTTGCCTTCGATTGTGCGCACGATCGGGTGCTTGCCGAACAGGATCTTGGCCTGGGGACGCGAGAAGCGCGCAAAGATCAGGCCGGTGACCACCGCGATGTTGCCCATGCCCAGAATGATTTCCGAGGTGGCGACGACATGCGTGTAAATCGATTGCGGGTGCATGTCCCCGTAGCCGACGGTGGCCAGGGTTTCCACACTGAAGAAAAACGCGCCGGCCAGCCCCTTGGGAAATTGGTTGGCAATGCCGTGCGGATCGACCTGGTAGATCATCGCGAAGATCGCGTTGAAGGTCAGGAATACACTGGTGGCCAAGCCGAAGAACACCGGCCAGCTGACGGTGAGGGCGCGGTGGTAGAAGTCGTCCCACATGCGCTCGGGCAGCCCTTCGGAGACGAACGGCCGGCCGCCAATTTGCACAATGCGTGGCTTGCGCCGAATGAGCGGGGATTTCCTGGCCATGTCGGGTGGCTCCTTGTTTTTCGCGCTATGGGCGCATTGTAGCGCCCGTGCGTGACACCGAAACGGGCGCTGCAGCATGGCCGCAAGCGGCGTAAGCTTGTCCATCCAAAGAACAGGTGCAGTGTTTCATGCTCAAGCTCATCGGCTTCGACGGCGACGACACGCTCTGGCATAGCGAGGGTTATTACCGCGAGGCCAGCGTGCAGTTCAACGCCATCATCGGACGTTATGTCGACGTCGGCGATGCGCACGTGCAGGCCAGCATGCTGGCCACCGAGCGGCGCAATCTCAAGCTGTTCGGTTACGGCGCCAAGGGCATGACCTTGTCCATGGTGGAAACGGCCATTGCCATCACCGAGGGTCGTATTTCCGCCGCCGATATCCACCAGTTGGTGGAAGTGGGCAAGACCGTGCTGCAACACCCGGTGGAGTTGTTGCCGGGCGTACGCGAAGCGGTGGCAGCGGTCGCCGAACATCACGAAGTGGTGCTGATTACCAAGGGCGACCTGTTTCATCAGGAAAAGAAAGTGGCGCAGTCGGGCATGGCCGATCTGTTCCGTCGTATCGAAATCGTGTCGGAAAAAGACGCGGCGACCTACCGCCGGGTATTGGCCGAATTTGCCTTGGAGCCCGCACAGTTCGCGATGGTGGGCAACTCCCTGCGCTCGGATATCGAGCCGGTGATCCGCCTTGGTGGCTGGGGCGTGCACATGCCTTATCACGTCACCTGGGAACACGAGATGGAAAACGGCCTGAGTGAGGCCGATGCGCCGCGCATGCTCACCGTCGATGCACCCACCGGCATTCCAGCAGCGATAGCGGAACTGGCTGGGCGGGCCGCGTGATGGATCCTATGCTCACCGCCCGCGCTATCCAGTGTCCGTATTGCGGCGAGCGGATTGAGATCGTTGTTGATGCTTCAGCGGGCGACCAGCGCTATATCGAAGACTGTCAGGTGTGTTGCCGGCCGATCAGCATCGAGGTGTGGATCGATGCGGATGAGCATGCGCATGTGAGTGCTACGGGTGAAGATGCGTAGTTCCATCCAGTGCCCCTCTGTAGCAGAGGGAGGCACAATCTGGCCCCAAGCTTCTGTATTACCTCACCGTTGTCCCGGCGAAGGCCGGGACCTAGTGTCTTTTATAGGTGAAAGTCGCTGGGTCCCGGCCTTCGCCGGGACGACGAATGAGTTTTCCGGTATTGCTCAAACCTGGCGATCGTTTACGTAAATCGAAGCGCGTTACAACTGCTCGATAGTTTCCACCACGGCAGCGCCCTCAGCTTTCAACGTCACACGCGTCGTCGCATCACTATCCGGCGTCACCGGCCGCGTCAGATCCCACAGCACGTGCGCCTTGAAACCCAGCGCCAGCGCATCCTGCACCGTCCACAACACACAAACATCGCGCGCAAGCCCCGCCACGTAAACCTCGTTGACACCGCGTTCCCGCAACCACCCGGCAAGCCCCGTACTCGGACGCGTATCGCCCGGCCCGTGGTTCTCGCGAAAGGCGCTGTAGGAGTCCACATCCGGATTGCTGCCTTTGCGCAGGATCAGATCGGCTGGCGACCAGTCAATCGCCGGATGCAGTGCGGCGCCCGGCGTGTCCTGCACGCAATGATCTGGCCACAGGGTCTGCGGGTGGCCATGCAGCGGAATCGATTGGAACGGTTTGGAGCCTGGATGTGTGCTGGCAAAGGAAATGTGCCCGCGCGGATGCCAGTCCTGGGTGGCAACCGTGTGCTCGAACACGCGGCGGCGCAACAGGCGATCAATGCCTGGCACGATCGCGTCGCCTTCGTGGCAGGCCAGGGCGCCGCCGGGCATGAAGTCCGGCTGTACATCGACAAGGATCAAGGCGGCAAGCTTTTGCATGGGGAGCGCTCGTGTATCGTCGCAAGATTCCACCGCCAATCGACGGCATAATGCAAGTCATCGACTCAGCACACTTGGGGACAGTCAACACATGCATTACGACCAATCGTGGATGGGATACGGCATGGTGGGTGGCCTGGAAGCTGGCGCGATCAGCGCAGTAGCGGCCATCGTGCTGTATCTGATCCTCCACGTCATCGGCCGCAACCAGGGCTGGAGTCCGCTTAGGAAGATCACCATCGCCTTTCTGCTGGCCATGCTGCTGACCGGCAGCGGCGACATGTGGGACCTCTTCTATTTCAACTACGGCCAGCTGCAATCGGTCCAGTTGCTCAAGGCCAAGCTGGCGCAAGTGCACGATCCTGACAATATCGGAACGCGCGTGTTCTGCGAGCTGATTGGCGCGATGGTGGGCGCTGGCATTGGCTGGATCATGCTGGGTGGTGATTGGCGTCGGGTGTTGCGCGGCGAGGATTGAGTACTTCAGCTTCACATGTGCGCCATCGATGCCGTCGCCCCGGCGCAGGCCGGGGCCTGCCGACTTTCGCTTGCAACGACTCAAAGACACTGGGCCCCGGCCTGCGCCGGGGCGACGGATGCAAGGTGTTGGCGATTCCGTTCCTCAAAGAATCGGATCGAACAACCGCGCCACATGCATCGCCAGCCGTCGAAGGTAAGGCGACTGGCGGTACTCATCGCGTGTAACTTCCACCGCGCGCCCGAAATCATCCATCAGCATGCGTTCCACGTCTTCTGCGAAACGGCGGTCCACGTTCAACGCGCTGATCTCGAAGTTGAGGCGGAATGATCGGTTGTCCAGGTTCATGCTGCCGATGCTGGCGGTGTCGTCGTCAACCAGGATCACCTTCTGGTGAATGAAGCCGGGCTGATAGCGGTAGATGCGAATGCCGGCGTTGATCGCGTCGTAGGCGTGCAACGTGGAGGCCAGGAATACCGTGCGATGATCCGGCCGTGCCGGTATCAATATGCGCACATCAACCCCGCGCATCACGGCCAGACGCAATGCCGACATGACGGCCTGGTCTGGCACGAAATAAGGTGTGGTCAGCCATAACCGCTTGCATGCGGCGTTGATCGCAGTGGTGAAGTAAAGCGAGCAGCTTTCCTGCGGATCAGCGGGCCCGGTGGCAGCGATCAGCGTATACGCATCACCTTGCGCCGGGCGGGGTGGAAGCAGTGGCGGCAATTCGCCGGTCACCCAGTGCCAGTCCACGGCGAAGCTGCGCTGCAGATCTAACACGGCCGGTCCGTCGATCTGCAGATGCGTATCCCGCCAGGGCGCCAGCGGCGGTTTCAGGCCCAGGTATTCATTGCCGACATTGAGGCCGCCGACAAAGCCAAGCCATCCATCCACCACCACGACTTTGCGATGATTGCGGAAGTTGAGCTGGAAACGGTTGCTGTAGCGTTGCGTGGCAAAGGGAAAAATCGCCACGCCGCCTTGCCGCAGGGTTTCGACATAATGCTTGGGCAGCGCATGACTGCCGATGCCGTCGAACAGTGCGAACACTTGGACGCCGGCGGCGGCGCGTTCCAGCAAGGCCTGCTGCATGCGGCGGCCGAGTTCGTCGTCGTGAAAGATGAAGAACTGAATCAGGATGCAGCGCTCGGCCTGGGCGATGGCGCTGAAGATCGCTTCAAAGGTGGCGTCGCCATTGATCAGCAGTCGCAATTGCTGACCGGCGTGGAAGCTGTTGCCCAGCATCTGGGTAAGTGCGGCATATTGCATGCAGGCATCCGGCACGCCAGACAGTTCGCTGCGCAAGGAGGCTTGCGAAAGCCGCTGCCGATGAGCGCGATGCAGCGTGACGTAACCATGGAAGCGGCTGCGACCAAGATAGAGGTACGGTATCAGTGTGACGTAGGGCAGCAGCGCCAGTCCGAGCGCCCATGCAAAAGCGCCCTGCGGCGTACGTGTATTCATCACCGCATGCATCGCGGCGAGGATGCCCGCCACATGCAGCAGCATGGCCAGCAGAGTAATAAGCTGTGGAATGCTCATGGTGCGCACGATTCTCGCATGCACACCGTCGTTTGCACGAGCTTTGCGTCAGGCGATCCCTAATCAGCCAGCAACTGATCGGCAAGATACCGCGCCTGTTGACGGATCTCCGGCATCGCCGTGGATTCCCACAGTGTGCCGCGCAGCATGCTGCCCATTGCAAACAGTCGTGGCCATACGGTGCCGTCGTGCAGCACGCGTCCGTCGGGTTTGGCGTCGATGCCTAACCCGAAAGGATCGGAGCGGATGTGGCCGTTGGTCATCATCTGCTGCAACAGAATATGCTGAGTGCGGCGCACATCGGTTTCCAGGCCGACGCTCTGCACGATCAGGTCGGCATCGAGCGTGCGTTCGGCCTCTTCGCCCTTGGGTGCAAAGATCATCTGCACGCCTTGGCTGGTCAGCGTCACTTTGTGCATGTGGCCGCGCAGACGTTGCAGGCGTCCTTGCTTTTCCAGTGATGCAATAGTTCTGGCGACCTGCGGCGGCAGGCGATGACGCGCGCGCTCCCACGCCCAACGTGCGTGGCGCAGGAAGCGGGCACGGTCGTTGTGCGACAGCAGGCCCCATAGCGTAGGCGTGTGCGGACGCAAGCAGTCGACAACTCGCCGCCAGTCATCGGTATGGGAGATGGCGTCGCGCAGCAGGTGCACCCAGGTGCGGATATCCGGCGCATCACGCATCGCCTCGACCAGTTCCTCGCCGTCCTCAAATGGCAGCGATGCGCTGGACTGATGCACTTCCGGCAGCACGCCGTGGCGGGAAATCGCAGTGAAGTGTGCGTTGGGCCATTTTGCCGAGAGTTCGACGATCACATCGACGGCGGTGAGGCCAAGGCCGATCACCACCACGTTGTGCGCCTGCGTATCCGGCTTGGCGTCGGCGAGCAACGACCATGGCAAGGTTACGTAGCGGCCACTGGCGAGCGCGTCGTCATCGACGCCGGGCAAGGCGCGAGGCGCAAGCGCACCGAGCGCGAGCACGGTGGCATCGACACGTGTGGTGGTTTCTCCCTGGAACAGGGTGACACCGTCGTTCTCCGGCACGATGGCATCGACGTCGTGCGGCACGATGCGCACGTCATGTCCCTTGTCCTTGGCGCGGACGAGTGCGGTGGCGGTTTCAGCCTCCAGATAATCGCCATACCAGCAGCGGGGCAGGAAATCGGTGCCCGAGATACTCGGATCGCGTCTTTGCATGTATTCCAGAAAGCCGCCAGGGCGGCTGGCGAACATGCCCATCGATGCGGCACGTACATTCAGCAGATGACGTTCCGAGCGGGTGCCGTAAGCAATGCCGCGGCCTGGGGTGCCAGTGCCGGTGTACCAGTCCAGATGAAGCGGCTGCGATACAGGGCGTTCCAGCAATTCGCTGAGCAACGTAGCCCCTGCGGCGCCGCCGCCAACAATGGCGACCCGTCGAAACATGTCATTCCTTCGTTACGTGGTTTCTTATCTGAGATCGGGAAGCAGCTTGGCTGTACTTTCCCGACGCGTCGTGCTTGGTGCCAGTCCGGACTGCCCCGTGCCGGATCCATCCGCGCCGGCTCAGGTATGCGACATCACCTGATGCACGGCCGACCATGTCCCGACAACCCGCCCTTAGATATCAGACGCGAAGCGGACCGGCAATCCGCGCACGCTGACGTTGTTTGTGCCAGAGCGCTACGGATTCGGCCTGCTCATACGAGGCGTAATCTTCGAGATCGCCACCGTAGACGTGCAGGGTCAGCGCAGTTTCCTGCCGCGAAAGATTACGGCAGCGATGCATGTACGGAATGTCTGCGTCGAACCACGTTGCGTCGCCCGGGCCAAGCCAATTGCGTCCGCGAAGCTGCCACGGTTCGGCAGTCGTGGCGCGCGACCACGATTCCACTTCGAGCGCACCGTACAAACTCAATTCAATGCCCCACAAACCAGCATGATCGTGCGAAGGCGTGCTGTATCCAGGTGGCCACGCCATCACCAGCACGCTTACGCCGGGACGCCCGCGGCGCCCCAGCAGCCAGCGTTCGAAGCCACGGCTGCGCTTGCGCAGACCCGCCAATCCATCGGCAAGCGCTTGCGCATCGCGATGAATGATGCCGCCAAGTTCGCGAGACAGTGAGGCGAGATCCGGATTCTTTTCCAGCGTATGCGCGAGCGCAGCATCGCGTAGTGCCTTGAGGCTGTGTCGGTATGTGCGCATAAATTCCGTGGGCGGACCGGAGGCGATCCGCAGTGGAGCATGGTCGCCGTTAAATGGTCGTAAGGCGTGGTGTTTACAACGGGCTGAATGAACACCGCGGCGTACGTGAGATTTTCGTAAGTTCGTCGCCTATTGCATGCTTTCAAGCATGACTTTCGAAGGATGGCAACGGCATTGCACCGGCCTAAGCTTTTATCACGCCTCCGCGGTAAACCTTTTCCGGCCGAGGCGCATCGAAATGTTCAGCAGATGTCGGAGAACGGACATGATCGAACTGATGCTGATTGGGGTTGTCGTAGCAGGGCTGTGGGTGGTTGGGTCGGTGGTTGGCCTGATCCTGAAAGTGGCCTTTGGCTTGGTGCACGGCGTGTTCAGTCTGCTGGCTGGCGCCATCGGATTGTTTATCGGTGGGCTGGTGATGCTACTGGTGCTGCCGATCATCGCTTTGTCGTTGTTGCCGGTGCTCTTGCCAGCCTTGTTGTTGTTTGGCCTGATCTGGTTGATCGTGCATGCTGCGCGCCGACATCCTTCGGCCACACCTGCAGCGCACTAACGTGCTACCCGTGGACGGAACCCGGTTCAGCGCCTGAAAGCTGACCGGGTTCCGGTCCTTTATGCGCCGGCGTTACAGCTGCTGCAGCGCAAAACTCACCGGCACGCGCGCCCATGCCTTCACCGCATGGCCATCTATCACGGCCGGCTCGAATTGCCAGCCTGACATCACTTGTTCGCGTGCGCTTTTATCCAGCAGTCCATAGCCACTGCTTTGCTCGATCTTCACCTGGACGGGTTTGCCGTTCTCATCCACCAGCACGAGCAACACCACGGTGCCTTCCATGTGCGCGCGTATCGCTTGTGCCGGAAAGCGCAACGGCGACGAACGATAGGCGAGTGATGTCACGCCGGGCGCAATCGAAGGTGGTGTCGCGATAGTGGCCGGTGTTGCATCGACGGGTTTGCTGTTCTGCGATGGTTCGGTGGTGGGCGTGGTGATGGTCGGTGGTGGCATTTCCTTCTGCACATGGACGAGTGGAATGTGCAGCGGTGGCGTGACCGGTAGGGGTTTGGTCAGCGGTTTGACCACCATATCTGGCGGCGGTGGCACTTTCGGCGGCGGTTCGATGATATGGATGGGCTCGACACGGACCGTGTCGATGGCCTGGGCGATCTGCGGCGCCAGTGGGCGCAAAGCAAACAGCAGGGCAACGAGGTTGAGGGTGATCGCCGCGCTCAAGGCGGCAACACGCACCATATCCGGGTGCGGACGACGAACGACAGCCAGGCTTGCGGACGGCATAAGCGACCTCCTGACGACGATGTGAGTTTTGATGCGTCCTGGCCACGCTGTGTGGGGACACAGGGGGATCGCGGTGGGCGCGGCTTCAGCCTATGCCTGTTGCGGGCAAATGTGCAATAGCCGTCCAAATGGCGTGACAGCGGCGTGATCCTGGCCGGCCATCTTGCCGGCTGGCCCGATAGGAGGCAAAAAAAACCCCGCAAGGGCTGCGGGGTTGCAGGATAACGGATATCGGGGAGGCGATATCCGTGGCAAGTATCTTGCACAAGAGTGGCTTGAGATGGCGTGCAGCCCTTGTGATGAAGGCTTTCACGAAAGTCGGAGGCGATGGTTTTGGTAGTGACTGATGGTTCTATGCAGAGAAAAATCTGGCCTTACCGTTGTCCCTGATTCAGACCCCTGGAAACGCATCAAACGTTTGAGGCTAGGTCTTTCTCTCCTGGCCTGAAGAGCCGTAGGCAAATCACCACTAGCCAGTTATGGTGAGTGCTTAATTTTCAGATGAATTGAACATCCAGGAGCCGTATCCATGTCCGCATCCGGTCAGGTGGTGCTTCCGCGCTACGGCTTCGGCGATGAGCTGGCCAGCAGTGTCATTCACGGCATCGGCATCGTGCTGAGCATCGTAGGGTTGGCGGCGCTCGTCGTGCATGCCGCCAGCCACGGTACGGGCAGCGATGTGCTGGCTAGTGCGGTCTATGGCATCTCGCTGATCTTGCTCTATACAGCATCGACGCTATATCACTCGATCCGCACAGAATCGGCCAGGCGTGTATTGCGCACGTTGGATCACATTGCGATTTTTCTGCTGATTGCGGGCACCTATACGCCATTCACGCTGATTGCCTTGCGTGGTACGTGGGGGTGGAGCCTGTTCGGCATCGTCTGGAGTCTGGCCTTGCTTGGCACTGCACTGGAACTGGGCCTGCTCAAGCGTTATCGCCGTTTGGCGGTGTTGCTGTATGTGGCGATGGGCTGGGTCGGCATCATCGCGTTCCGGCCGCTGCTCGCGCACCTGCAGACTGGCGGGATGGTGTTGCTGCTGGCCGGCGGCGCCGCTTATACCTTGGGCGTGCCGTTCTATCTATGGCGCAAGCTGCCTTATCACCACTCGGTGTGGCATGTCTTTGTGCTGGCTGGAAGCGTGCTGCAATTTTTGGCGGTGTTTTTTTATGTGGTGCCGAACACCGCGCTGTGACGCTGCATTGTTTCCGTAGCCGATGAGCTGGAAAGAAAGCGGCTGCGCAAGCGCAGCCGCCGTATACCCACCATCCTTCGCTCTTTCAGTGCTTCTGTTGCGAAGGAATGAACTGCGTACGCACCGCTTCGGCCAATTGCTCCGGCGGCAGCAGGCCCTGGCCAATGATGAAATCGTTGAAAGCCTGGTGATTGAAGTCTTTGCCTAACGCGAGTTCCGTCTGCAAACGCAGCTGCTGCAGGCGCATATAACCGTAGAAATACGCGGTGGCCTGACCCGGGCTGTTGAAGGTGTAGCGGTCCAGCTCTTCGCGGGTCATGGCTTCGGACAGGCCGACGTCGTAACGCAGCACGTCATGGGCGCGTTCCTTGCTGATCAGGCCGAGATTGAGCATCGGGTCGAGGAAGGCGCGGGCTGCACGCACCAGCCGGAACTGCAAGGTGGTGAACTGGCCAGCGGGCGGTTCGTACGGCAGCATTTCCGCTTCCGAGTACAAGGCCCAGCCCTCGACGTTGACGCTGTTGAACGCGAAGATGCTGCGCGCCAGCGATACGCCGCGTTCCACCATGGCCGAGAACTGCAGTTCATGACCCGGGCGTCCTTCGTGCGCGGTGAGTGTCCATGCCGCGGCCTTGAAGGTGAAGTCATCGTAGGCTGTATCCGAGTTGCCGCCGTTGCTTGATGGGTTACCCATCGTCAGCACGAACGTACCGCGTTCGCCGTGATTGTTGATCAGTGGCGGTGGGTCCATGTGTGGGGCCGGCACGTTGGCGGTTTCGGCTTGGGAAGCCAGGCGCATCTGCATTTCGCGCTGGGGCAGCGTGACGAGGTGTTCACTGCGGATGATGTCTTCGATCTTGCCGATGACTTCGTGGTACCACGGCACCACATCGTCCTTGCCGAGCTGCTGCTTCTTCAGCGCCTTAATCACATCGCGGTAATCGGTGGCCTGGAACCCTTCCGCCCTGGCGACTTCCGGGGTCATCATCTGCATGGCAGAGCGCACTTCCACGAATTCCAGTTGTGCCTGCTTGATCAGGTCTTCGGGCGGAATATCGATGCCGACCTGTTTCAGATTGAACGCATACAGCGGTTCGGGCAGGCGGAAGTCGTCGCGCTGGCGCGGCACGATGGTGCTGTGCACCCATGCATCGTATTGCTTGAGCTGCGCTTCCATCGCATCCAGCGCAGCCTTGCTCTGTGCGTCGTCCAGCTTGTATTTGGTGAACAGCTGGCGGACGCCATCCACGTATTGCTGCGTGTTGGAAAGCTGTTGATCCACACTGCCCTTATACGGACCGAGCAGGTTTTTCTCCGACAGGCGGCTGGTGGTCAGCGCTTCGGCCTGCTGGGTGATCGGCGTGCAGCCTGGCGCCTGGCCGACGTAGCATTGCAGGCGCTTCAGTGCAGAGGCGCGATGCTTGTCATCCACCTGATCCTTGAGCAGGTAGAACTCGCCGTTGAAGATCTGCTGGCCGATGTCGATATACGGCAGCATGTATTTGCGGGTGAGATCGGTACCTTCGATTTGCAGATCGGCAGCATGGATCATGATCTGCAGATCCTGGCGGACGTTAGAATCTTTTTCCGTCGCCAGCATGCCTTGCAGCTTGGCTCTGGCTGCGCCGACAGCAGCGTTCTGGCGTGCCTCCACGTTCGGCTTGAGGTCGATCACCTTGTCGTCATAGCCGGGCAGACCCAACGACGTCGCGTTTTCGGGATTGAACTGCGCCTGCGCATTGAGCAGTACCTGTGCATCGGCATTGCTGCGTGCGATCCAGGCCGGCGCGGGGGTGGTTTGGGCGTGGGTGGATCCAGCGGCAGCGAGCGCAATCGCCGCGGCGAGGGCGAGACGTTTGGTCATGAAAGGTATCCCCAGGATTCAGTCGCCCGAGCTTACTAGGCGGCTTGAGCCCAGTGCCATGGCCCGAAAGTGGGGCCTGAAGCCTATCGATGCAGCAGCCAGACGCCGGCCGCGACGGCGACCATGATGATCGACAGCACCAGCTTCACCAGTGCGCCGAACAGCAGGCCCAGCCAGGTGCCGATGCCGACATGCGCCGAGCGCAGCACGCTGCGGCTGGAGAGCAGCTCGCCGGCTAGCGCGCCGACGAAGGGGCCCAGGATGAGGCCGGGGATGCCCAAGAACATGCCCATGATGGTGCCTATCGAAGCGCCCCAGATGGCTGCCGAACTGGCCCCGACACGTTTGGCGCCCAGCGACGCCGCGATGAAATCCACGGCGATGCCGAACGCTGCCAGTACGCCAAGAATGATCAGCCAAGTGGTGCTGATGTGGTGATAATCATCCACCGCGGCGGCCAGCCAGATGCCGCCGAAGATCATCGGTATGCCCGGCAGGTTGGGCAGTACCGCGCCGATCAGGCCGAACAGGATCAGGACGATGGCGAGTATGTAGACGGCAGCATCCAGCATGGCGGTAATCGTCCTGCGGCGGGATGGCCGCGAATCGGCCACAATACTCAACTGCCAGCACGCAGCGGGCAAGCTGCGCGCGACTAGTCAATCGGTAGGCCCGTGACACATAGCGAATCCATCCTGCTCAAGGCCGACGAACTCGGCCGCATCGAGATCATCCAACGCGACGGTGTGCGGATGATCCGGCGCGATATCCGCGCGGCGCGCTGGTGGGCGCGAGCTTTCGCACGCCGCGCCGCTGCACGCGAAGCGCGGGCCCTGGCCAAGCTGGACGGCATCGACGGTGTGCCAGCGTTGCTGGGCTGGAATGGCCGCGAACTGCTGCGCGGCTACATCGCCGGCCAGCCGATGCAGCAAGCGCAACCGCGTGACCCTGCTTATTACCGCGAGGCGTTGCGCCTGCTTGCACAACTGCATCGGCGTGGCATCGTTCACAACGACCTTGCGAAGGAACCGAACTGGCTGGTGCGCAGTGATGGTCGTCCGGGCTTGGTGGATTTTCAGATCGCCTGGACCCGCGGTCGGCGCGGGAGGTTGTTCCGTTTGCTGGCGCGCGAAGACTTGCGCCATCTGCTCAAGCACAAACGCACGTATTGCGATCACGCGCTCAGCCAACGCCAGCAAGCCATGCTCAAAACACCGGCGCTGCATTCGCGTCTGTGGCGTGCGACTGGCAAACGGCTGTACAAGCTGATTGCGCGGCGTGTATTCGGCTATTGGGACAACGAAGGCAAAGGTCGCGTGCGCGACTGAATTTGCACCCTCCACGACATGCCGTAGGGGAGGGTGACAGGATGGCAAGCACGCAAGATCAGCGTGCCAGACGCCACTTACTTCTCGACGAAAGCGCGCTCGATCACGTAGTCACCCGGCTCGCGAGTGCGTGGCGATGCCTGGAAGCCGCGGGCGTTGAGCAGTGCGCACAGGTCGTCCAGCATGGCGGGGCTGCCGCACAGCATCAATCGATCGGTTTCGGGGTTGAGCTGCGGCAGGCCGATGGTGTTGGCCATGGCGCCATCGACGATGTTGTCGGTGATGCGACCGCGGTTGCGGAATGGCTCGCGCGTGACGGTGGGGTAGTAGATCAACTTCTCACGTACCAGTTCGCCGAGGTATTCGTGCTGCGGCAGTTCGTTCTGCAGATAGTCCGAATACGCCAGATCGTTGATATGACGCACGCCGTGAGCCAGCACGATCTTGTCGTACTGTGCATAGGTTTCCGGGTCGCGGATGATGCTCATGAACGGCGCCAGGCCCGTACCGGTACCAAGCAGATACAAATGCTTGCCGGGCTTGAGGTCGGTCAGCACCAACGTGCCGGTTGGCTTGCGGCTCACGGTGAGCGGATCACCGGGCTTGAGGTGTTGTAGACGCGAGGTGAGCGGACCGTCCGGCACCTTGATCGAGAAGAACTCCAGATGTTCTTCCCACGCGGCGCTGGCGATCGAATACGCGCGCATCAGCGGGCGGCCGTCCACTTCCAGGCCGATCATCACAAACTGCCCGCTGTCAAAGCGGAAGCTCGGGTCACGCGTGGTGCGGAAGCTGAAAAGGCTGTCGTTCCAGTGATGTACGTCAATGACTTGTTCGGTCGCCAAAGCCACCATGGTTTTTCGTCTCGGATTGTGCAGTTGGGGATGCGCTGTGTCGCACAGCGACTTGCTCGCGGGGAGGGGCTGGGGTGCCGTTGCCGTACGAGCGCCGGGCGTCAACCCAGCGATAAGCGCCATAGATTACGCGATTCGGCCCGTTTCTGCGCTAGGGGAGTTCCTCATATGGGGGCGCCGGTATGGTGGGCAAGCGTTGGCCTGGCGCCGATCACCGAGGGTAGAAGCATGATATTCCGGGCTTTTCCCTTTGCCTCCCCAGGTAAAGGGCGGTGTGGTGAGGGTCCTTGTGGGGTTCAGTCACGGGGAGGCACGGATGTCGATTTGCCCTCGGTCCACTCGTCGTTCAGTAGCGCGATTCATTGACGGGCTGGATGTGCAGTCAGGCCCGGCAGCTTGTGCATACCTAAAACACCCCGAAGCGAAACAGACAAGGGAGCCATCGGATGAAGAACCATGCCGTCTCGATCAGCTGTCATATCGTCGTATGCACGCTCGCCGTGGTGCTTGCTGCGGCGGCGTCTGCCGCTCAGCAACCACCGCATAGTTACCCGAGCATGGCGCCGCTTTCCCAATACCTGATGCCTGACCAGGCGGAAATAGCACTGGCCCGAAGCGCCGCGCCGGCATCGATCTCCAGCCAGGCCACCGTGCTGGTGCTGAAACCGCATGGCTACGTCACTGCAGTGGAAGGCAAGAATGGGTTTGTGTGTGTCGTCGAGCGGGCATGGATGTCCCCCTTCGATTCGCCCCAGTTCTGGAATCCCAAGCTGCGCGGCCCGATTTGCTTCAATCCACAGGCAGCTAAATCGATCCTGCCCATCACCTACAAACGAACCGAGTTGGTGCTGACCGGGCAGTCCAAAGAGGAAATCAGGAAGGACATCGAGGCGGCGTTTGCCAGCAAGCAACTTCCACCGCTGGAGCCGGGGGCGATGTCGTACATGATGTCCCGGCAAGGCTATCTGGATGACCAGTTCGGTCACTGGATATCGCATCTTATGTTTTACACCGCCACGGACGTGAATTGGGGTGCGGACCAGAACGGTTCGCCGGTGATGCTCAATCCGCAGTTTCACGGGGAGCCTGAGCCGGTCAATGTGTTGATGATTCCGGCGGGGAAATGGTCGGATGGCACCCCATCGCCGGCCATGTAGATACCGGGCATCCGATATAGCCCAGGGGGTACCAGGTGATCGGCGCCTGACGAACGGCGCCGATCCGGGCACGACCGGTGAACTGACGCTGCGTGGCGGAGGATTGGCGTAATATGGTCGACGCGCACTATCCGCAATGGGCTGCCTGTAATGACTATTTCAAGCATTAGCAGTACCCAGTCGCCGTCCGTCAGCGGGCTCGTTGCAACCCAGCACACCCATCACAAAAGCGCGCTTGATGCGTCGTCGGCGACGGCTGTAGCCACCCCGGCGGGTTCCTCGACCGCCAATAGCCAGCTGGCTTCTGCTATTGCCGCAGCGCTGACGCAACTCGGGCTAGTGTCCACGCCTAGAACGGCGTCTATCGCCAATGACTCTGCCACTGCGGCAGCCGGCACCTATAACGCTGCTGTAACGAGCAGCGCGCCGCTCGCGCCTCTGCCACAACAGTTGAAGGGATCGCAGCAGATACAGCAGTACACAAACATTGCTTCGACATTCTCCAGCCTGGCTCAGGCATTGGGCTCTGTTTCGAGCAGCACGCCATCCACCTCAGGCGATTCCGGCAGTCTGGCAACGGTATTTCAGAACCTTTGGGCGTCACTGGGTTCGTCATCTGGCACCTCAACGGACGTTTCGAGAGACGCCATCCCCAGCTTGCCAACGTTCCTGCAAACACTGGCACGCAACCTCAGCGAAAGTGGCGTTTCCGGTCTGCGCGGTGTGTTTGTCGACACGATGGCTTGATGGCGTCACGTCGCTAGATGTTTGAAAGCAAAAAGGCTGCTGCCACTCGCTAGGACAACGGTTAGGTCAGCCCCTGGGCAGCGCGCAGGATGATGGCGCGTGCTTGTCGGCCTTCTGGCGTTGGCATACCCGCATAGTTGTGGGGCTGACCCTCTCGCAGATGAAGCTCGACCGGCACACCCGCCGCGCGCGCCTTTGCGGCCAGATCGACGCTGTCGGGATAGAGAACATCATGCGTGCCGGCGAATACGATCATCGGCGCCAGCCCGTGGAAATCGCCATACAACGGACTGACATAGGGGTGCGTGACATCCAGGTCACCTGCATAGAGACGTCCGAGTTCAATGATGCCAGGGATATCCTGCATCGGGTCACGCGCCGCAATCGCGATCTGTTCCGTACGGCTTATCGACAGGCTTACCGCCGGAGAGATCAACACCAGTCCATCTGGCTGTCGATATCCGGCGTCTCGCAACCATTGCGCTGCTGCCACTCCTAAGCCTGCGCCCGCCGAATTACCTATCACCGTGACTTTTGCGGGTCCGGCATCCTCCAAAAGTTTCCGCAACAAATCGCCTGTGGCCGGCACAAGGTCCTTTGCAGTGGCTTGAGGAGCCAGCGGGTAGATGGGAACGACGCAACGGACGTGAGCATGGCGAGTCAAATAAGCGATGAAGCGCCAATGGTCAGCAACGATCTCGTTAATGAATCCGCCACCATGCAAGAAAAATACATAGTTGCCGGTGTTGGGACTTTCAGATGACGCCGTAGAGTAAACAGGCCATCCCGCCACATGCTTCAATGTCACCTCGATGCCGCGGCCCATGCCCGTTGGTTTATAGGAGGCCGGCCGTCGCGCTAATTTGCGCACCTGTTCTTGCACGGCCACAGCCGATGCCAAGTGCTTTTTAGCGGGAAGAAGTCTTAACAGGCGATTGAGGCAACGGCTCTGCCAACTTGGTTCGGCATCAGCCGATGGCAATTCCTGCGAGTTTCTCGCTTTCTCTTGAACCTGCTGTACGGGTGACATGTTGCCCATGCTCATGACTACATCCTGCGTGGGTGTGGATTCGGCTCGCCTCGTCAGATCGGCGATTCATCGCGCTGGTTCATTCGTTAGCGCATGGGAATAGAATGCGAGCGATAGCTCTCATTTTCTACTCGCATTCGGAGTGCAGGGCATGGCACGTAAACCGCTTACCAAACCCAGGAAATACGCCTCTCAAGAGCGATCGCGTGCGACGGTTGATGCGCTCATTGCTGCAACCGCTCGCGTTTTGGTGAAAGAGGGCTTCGACAAGGCCAGTACCAATCGGATTGCCGAAAAGGCAGGTGTAAGCATCGGCTCGCTTTATCAATACTTTCCTTGCAAAGAATCGCTCGTTGTTGCGGTTATCGAACGTCACAATCAGGAGCTTATGCAGGTCGTGCATGCCACGCTGGCCGAGGTGGCCTCGCAACCGATTGAGAAGGCGGTTCCAAGACTTGTTTTGGCTGCGGTCGAGGCGCATCGCGTCGACCCGAAGCTGCATCGTGTTCTTGCAGAGCAAACACCGCGGACAGGAAAACTTGAGAACATAGAAGCCTACAATCGCGACGCCCATGCTCTATTCAGGGCCTATCTTGAAGGCCATCGCGATGAACTTCGCGTCGCCGACCTGGATTTGGCCACATTTATCTGCGTGACCTCGATAGAGGCGCTGACCCATACGGCCGTTTTGCACCACTCCGAGATGCTTACGGACGAAGCGGTTGGAAGGCTCGTCGATGAAGCCTCACGTCTCGTACTGGGATATTTGCAGTAGTCCCCATGATGGTCTGGATTGATAAAGCCTGCAGAGTCCTGGCGTGACTGACTTTATAGGGGTCGGCATCTTGTCTGTTTCACTCTTGTTGCACTCTTGATCGCAACGCCAATTGACAAGTGCTCCCTCGGCCTAAAGACTCTCAATGGATGGTCAAAAGGTCTGCAGTCGGTCCGGATCACACGGGGGGCGTATGAAAGTCAAAAAGATTGCGGGGTTGGCGCTGGTACTTATCGGGATGATCGGCGCGGCGAATGGTGAGGCGCAAACTGATGCTCAGCTTGCGGCCGACGGTTGGCGACCGATTCCGCGTTCCTGGGCGCACGATTACACCGTGCTATGCAAAAGAGGTAAGGACATCGTCTATGGCGTTTACGACCACGGTCCCGGTAACACCAGTGACTGGGGCGTAGCCCGGCATATCTATACCAAAACGGCACCGGACGGACGTATCACGGCGATTTCTCTTGTCCGCGGTTTCACTCATGCAGACATCTCAGACTCATATTTTCCTACTAGCGATGTCTCGTGCGATATCACCGAACAGTAGAGATTGGAATGTAGGGGCTTACGAGAATTTATGGATGGACCAAAAACTTTTGGCAGTGCTGGCTTTCTTGGGCTCCGCTGGTTTTCCTCTCATTGGTTTTGGTTTGATAATCAAGGAGACCCAGCAGGCCATTCGCACAGGCTCGGTACGGCTCGGTAACAAAACCAGCTCTCCAGACGAGTTCTCCCGATCAGATCAGCCATTGTGGTTTTGGGCCTCAGTGCTAATGCGGTCAGTATTTCCAGCACTGTTGTTGGGGGTCTTCTTCTGGTTTGGAGCGTTGTTTTGGTGGCCGCAGCTGAAGTTACTGCTAGGCAAGCCGTAGACCACTGATTTGATGTCAGCTTTCGACTGCGGATACTGGCGAATAGTCGGTGCCGAAAAGATTAGAAGTCATCGCCCTCCAGGCCGTAGATACGATTACGATGTTGGATTCAGGGTGCATCAATGCACAAAGAGAAGAGATGAGCGGCAGAAAGAGATTGACCTTCTGGGGCGCTGACGAGAACGATGACAGCCTTCCACGCGCCGTCATGGATGGTCTCAAGACTGTCACCGCCGACACGGTCGCGGATTATTACAAACCGTATGGCGAATACGGTGATGGAAGTTATGAGCCTGGCGACATCATTGAAGTCTACGATTTGAAGCATCGGCTTCGCTGCATTATCAGGGCAACCAAGGTCTACACGATCGAATTCGGCAAGATTCCAGAAGAAGTCTGGCGCGGCGAAGCGTTTTCCAGCGCGGAGGAATTCCGTGAGTGCCATATTCGTTGCCTGCCGCATCTGGATTTGCACGACAGCTTCGAGTTTGTGACGCTGCATTTTGAATTGGTCGAGGTCATTGCGCGGGAAGTCGCTAGCTGATGCCTATTGCCTGGACCTTACGGCCTGCTTGGCTACTCGGCAAGCTCGGCATGACGGCAACCCAAAACGGATATTCAACTGGTTATTATCGAGAATCAAAATCGTTGGCATATGGAAATCATGCCAAAGTTTGGTTACTTCCGGCAGGTGTTGTGTCCCTAAGGGAGCCTTAGCCTGACCGTCAGAGTGCTCACTCACTGGGAGACGTCATGAAGCGCTTTAGTGGATGGTGTTTTATTGTTGCTGGACTGCTTTGTGTTACTCCAACTCTTGCCGGAGTCTGGGATCACACTATCGCAATACCCGATATTGCGACCGCAACTGTGCAAGGCCGCGGCATTTCCAGCAGATTATTGACACCTCAGCAATTAACGAAACTTGTAGATTGGTTTAAAGCTCATGACAAGGGTTGGGAGGGGTTGATGGAAACGCCTCCCGCGCCAATAGCGATGGAAATCGCCACGAGCGGACCGAATGGACAACAGAGCTCTCTTGACCTGTTCGTATCAAATGATGGCACTGCTACTGCATATTTCTATGCACCAAAGCCTGCGTTTCCACTTAAACGTCATCTGTCCGAAGCAGATGTCAAAGGGCTGCAGGCAGCAATAGGAAACTAATCGCATAGGTACGCGAGCAGAAAAGGGTCATCCTCATTTTATAGCCTCAGAACGTCTGCTTCCGACCCGAAGCAGACATTTATGACCCGCGAGCAAAATCATTTACGCGATCAGATCAATCTATACGGGGATTAGGCATGGAAACAGTTTGTCAGGCTTGTGGTTATCAAAGAAAGCCGACTGATCAGGTGCCCGATTGGGAATGCCCATCTTGCGGCAAGGCGTATGCGAAGACCTCGCATGAATCGCCCAGTCCGCTGGTGATCTACACAGATAACCCTTCCGCTGAGTCAGGCAACCGCCTGCACGGGGGGGCTTCGTACCGGAGTAAGCCGAAGGAGACAACTTTTAACAAGCACGGAATACTCATCGGAACTCTTTTTTCGCTCTTTCTTATTTTCGGTATCCCTATGCTGGCTGACCCGTCGTCAGCATCCGCCATTCTTTTGCACAGTAACGTCGAATTTGTAGCACTCATTTTTATCGCGCTGATGGCATTAGCAGGTGTAATGAGGCGCATGAGTGCGGGGGTCAATTCCGATGACCGCAAGTCCGTATTTGCATATAGTGCCACATTCTTCGGGCTCATTTTTGCGGTCTTTTTTTTCGGTTTCGCGATCTCAATGCACAACGAAGCCCGCACTGAGGCCAAGATTCAACGTAATGGCCTGCGGACCATGGCGGACGTCATTCGCATCTATAATGGAGGCTGCGGAAGAAGATCTTGCAGCTTCTTTGTCGAGTACGCGTTTACGCCGTCAGCTGAAACAAACGGCGCATCGAAGCCCATACATGGCTACGCAGATCTCGGCGATCGCTCCAATGACCCCCGTATCACTTACGCGCGTACAAACAAGCAGGTCCCAATCGCCTACGAAGTTGATCATCCTGAAGTGTCGGCACTGAACTTCAATGATGATGTTTTTCGCCTCGATCATGGCGAACGCTCCCGCGACCAAATGGCCTTATTGGGCGGGTTATTTGTGGGGATATTAGTGTTGGTGCTTGCGGTGGTGGGCCTTGGCCTTTGGTTGCGTCCAGGTAAGAAATGAATGTCGATTGATCTAGATTTGAGAGGGCTTTTTGTAAGTCGATCTATAGGCGTATGCTTTCGCCCCGAAGCGGACGCTCCAGGATCACACCTCTCCGTCCGGTTATACGCCCAGTTGTTGGCCGGGCGTAGCAAAGATAAGCTGCGGCAAGAGCAAATGAGTCGCACAGGGATCTCTTTGCGCGATCGGGGATGTATAACCGAACGGGCTTGTCCGTATATTCACTAGTCAGGCGGCGCGACAACCAACGATGAATTCCGTGAACCACGAACGGGCCTCGCCATCGCTGCACGGTTCCTGCCACTGCGGCTCAGTGCGCCTTACGCTTCCGGCGGCGCCCGAAATGGCGACGAGTTGCAACTGCTCGTTATGTCGCCGCACGGGAGGGATATGGGCCTACTACGAACTCGGCTCAGTCTCAATCGAAGGCCACCCCGAGAACACGGAAAGCTATATTTGGGGCGATCGATCTTTGCGGAATGTGCGGTGCAGGACCTGCGGTATCGTCACCCATTGGGAGCCGATTGATTCTACGCCCGGCGCTCGCCACGGCGTAAACCTGCGGAATTTTGAACCCGCGCTTCTGGAGTTAGTTGTCGTCAGGCGCTTCGATGGCGCGGACACCTGGAAATTCTTGGATTGAACACTGCCGTATTTTCGAAGGGGTACTCAGAAGTCCTCGGGTGCCCCCTAATACTTCGTGTAGGTGAGGCGTGGAAAGCGGGACGGAGGCAGTTAAATGAGTGCCTGCGGGTTGAACCAGCTCTTTAAACAGCGCTTGGCGGATATTTTTCGCTGATACCAGTCGGCCAACGCAGGGGCGGGCCGGATGGAATGTGCTCCATACAAAGCTATAACCTTTCCGATTTCCAGTTATCCGTAGCACCGATGATGGATTGGATAGATGGGGCCTTCTAAGTACTGGCGCGGCTAGTTTTCGCCGCTTCACCGTATACCTCTGTTGCACTCTCGTTGCACCTTACTCCTGCTTGAAATGCGATTTGTGCCTTGTAGTGTATTTTGTCACTGGGCAAGCTCGGCCCGCCCGCTTTCGACTGCGGACATCCCGCACTGGTGGGAATGCAGTGTCTAACTCACGGTGCGAAGAGGCAGTCTTCTATGCCGATAGTCAGCTTGCTCTGGAAATGGTCCAAGGGCTAACGTTTGACACTCGCTCAAGGCGCCGTGAGCTTCTCATTTACTTCGCTCGCCACCTCTCGATTTCATTGCGCCGCACGTGGAAGAACCTATCAATGCAAGCACGCCATGTACATTTTATTGCGTTGCTCATCGCTGCCTCAGTGATGCCATTGGCAACGGTTCGTGGAAGTGGAAACGACTTAGCTGTGCCCTCGAGTGCCTACACTCATCCACACCTTCTCATTGCTGTCGACGGATCGCGTAAGCTCAACTTGTTTTGCCTTGGGCATGGCTCGCCGGTGGTGATCCTCGATGCTGGAACGGGAGGCGGTACAGCTAGTTGGCAAGACGTGCAGACCCGCATCGCGGAAACGACGACGGTTTGTTCTTATGATCGTGCAGGTTATGGATTCAGCGATCCGGCAACGCGTCCCTCAGATGCTGTTAACGCCGTGGATGATCTACATCGGCTCATCGAGCGCGCCAAATTGCCTGTTCCAGTGGTTCTGGTAGGCCATTCGAACGGAGGTATCTACGCGAGTTTGTACGCAAGAACGTATCCCGGCGAAGTCGCAGGTATGGTGCTGGTCGACCCAGGCTACGCCGGTCAGCAACATTTCGAACGCTATGGATTGCCGCCGAGCAAGGCTGCGGAGCTTGCTAGAGCAAACAGTCGCTATATCACCGACGCACGCGCGTGTTTAGTCAAAGCAAATGCCGGCCAGCTGCGCGAGCTGGAAAGCACTGGCTTCGCATGTCTGGACAATACAAACAAAGCAGATGTCGTTCTTCATACAGCTCTGAGCAGCCAAAAGGCGCAACCCAAGTATTACGAAGCCAATGTCTCCGAGTTCGTGAACACTTTCGGCGCGATGTCTGGGGAAAACGTCAACGACCATGAAGCTAGCTTCGAAGCTAACCAGTTCGGCTCGACGCCAGTGATCGTATTAACCGCAGCGCGACATCCTGCACCGGTGAGCGACTTCAGTGCCGAAGAACAAGCGCTTTACTATGCAGCATGGAAACACGCGCACGATGTGATTGCTTCGTTGTCGACTGACGGCAAAAGTGTTGTGGTCCAGGATTCTGGTCATTTCATTCAACACGACCAGCCCGCGGTACTTGTCGGTTATGTCAATGAGGTAGTCGCAAAGGTTCGAGTGGGGCGCTAGGCCCTAGGCACGTCGTTGTGCAGGTAAAATATGGCCATGTACAACATCAATCGAAATGACTTTCGTCTATCCGTGGCCCCTATGATGGACTGGACGGACCGTCACTGCCGTTATTTCCATCGCCTGCTATCCCCGCACGCCTGTCTTTACACCGAGATGGTGACGAGCGCCGCGCTGGTGCGCGGCAAGCAGTTGCGTTTGCTGGAACATAGCCAGCAGGAGCACCCGGTCGCCTTGCAGCTCGGGGGTAGTGACCCGCAGGAGTTGGCGGAGGCGGCGCGCTATGGCGCGGAGGCCGGTTATGACGAGATCAACCTCAATGTGGGCTGTCCTTCCGATCGAGTGCAATCGGGGCGTTTTGGCGCGTGCCTGATGCGCGAGCCGGCGCTGGTGGGTGATTGTGTGAAGGCGATGCGCGATGCGGTGTCGGTGCCGGTCACGGTGAAGTGCCGTATTGGTGTGGATGATCAGGACGAGTACGCGGATTTGCAGCACTTCACCGAGACCATGCTTGAGGCGGGCGTAGAGATTCTGGTGGTGCATGCGCGCAAAGCGTGGCTGCAGGGTTTATCGCCGAAGGAAAACCGCGAGATTCCGCCGCTCGACTATGACCGCGTCTATCGCCTCAAGCGGGAGTTTCCGCAGTTGCTGGTGATCATCAACGGCGGCATCACGACGGTGGAGGCGGTGCAGGAGCATTTGGTCCATGTCGATGGCGTAATGCTGGGACGTGCGGCCTACCATGATCCCTATGTGCTGGCCCGGGTCGAGGCGGCGCTTCATGGTCTGCCACTGCCGTCGCGTGAAAGTGTGCTGCAGCATATGCGGCCGTATATCGAGGCCGAGTTGGCGCGCGGTACCGCCCTCAAGCACATCACGCGGCATCTACTGGGTCTGTACCAGGGCGAGCCGGGGGCGCGCGGGTTTCGGCGCATCTTGAGCGAGGGCGCCCATCAGCCTGGCGCGGGCTGGTCACTGATTGAGCAGGCGATGGGGTCGCTGCGGATCGCCGCCTGATCAGGAAATACCGTGCTATGGCCCGAAGCTCGGACCTTGCAAGTGTTTGGAAGGCCAGCGCTTGGCAGCCGTCAGGTCAGTATTCAGCCCCGGTTGCGCAGTATGGCGCGTCAGCCGGCTATAGGCCGGCCCTCAACTCACGGGACTATGGGCTTACATCACGGTCTAACATGGGCAATAGCGGCGGTTTTTCTGCTGGTAGCCGGTATGGCTGCCGCCCAATCGTCGCCGCAGGGCGGCCTGACCCTGGATCAGGCAGTCGTGCGCGTACAACAACAGGTCGGCGGGAAAATTCTGTCGGCCGAGCCGCGCCAGCTAGGGCGTAAGGTGGAGTATCGGATCAAGGTACTTACACCCGAGGGTCACGTGCGTAACATCGTGATTCCATCGGATGCCACCCGCACGCCGCCTGCGGCACAATCCACCAAGAAGTCCCCTAATGGCGGAAGCAAGAAGGAGAAACACTAATGCGCATCCTCCTGGTCGAAGACGAAGCGCCGCTGCGCGAAACATTGGCGGCCCGCCTCAAGCGCGACGGGTTTGCCGTGGACACTGCACAGGATGGCGAAGAGGGTATTTACCTGGGCCGCGAAGTGCCCTTTGATCTGGCCATCATCGACCTTGGCTTGCCCAAGTTGTCGGGCATGGATCTGGTCAAGGCCTTGCGTGAGGCCGGTCAGCGCTACCCGATCCTGATTCTTACCGCGCGGGGCAGCTGGCAGGACAAGGTCGAGGGCCTCAAGCACGGCGCCGACGATTACCTGGTGAAGCCGTTCCACGTTGAGGAGCTGCTCGCCCGCATCAACGCGCTGGTACGCCGCGCCAGCGGCTGGTCTAAGCCGGTACTGGCCTGCGGACCGATCAAGCTCGACACCACGGCGCAGACCGTGACGGTCGAAAGCAAGTCGGTGGACCTCACCAGCTACGAGTACAAGGTGCTTGAATACCTTATGCTGCACGCTGGCGAGTTGGTCTCGAAGGCTGATCTGACCGAACACATTTATCAGCAGGATTTCGATCGCGATTCCAACGTGCTGGAGGTGTTCATTGGCCGCCTGCGCAGGAAGCTGGATGCGGAAGGCACGATGAAGCCGATCGAAACGGTGCGTGGACGCGGGTATCGCTTTGCCATCCCTCGCAGCGAAGACGAATGATGCAGCCGAGCGCCGCCCGTTCTCACTGGCGGCGCGTGCTGCGCTTACGACCGGCCTCGTGCTGGCCGCCTTCCTGGGCGCTATCGGGTGGACGCTGTCGCGCACCTATGCCGCCAGCGAACGCAACAAGCTGCAGGATCACCTGCACGACAATGTGATCTCCTACATCACGGGCACCGACGTGCGCCGTGATGGCAAGCCGTTGATGCCGGACACGCCGCCTGACCCGATGTTTTCGCGTCCGGGCTCAGGCCTGTATGCGGTAGTGCTGGGGGACAATTTTCAATGGGAATCGTCGTCTGCATTGGGCCGCGATTTCAGTTTTCTGCATCAGCTGGAGCCAGGGCAGTCGCAGTTTGTCGGTCCGGTAGATACCGAATTGGGGCGGCTCTACTACTACAGCTTTGGCGTCGCGTTGGACGTGGACTCGCCCGGTCGTGCGCCCGTGCGCCTTACCTTCACGGTGGCGCAGACCGAGGACGAACTGGAAGGCAACAACGCCGTGTACCGGCGCAGCCTGGTCGGTTGGCTGGCGACCTTGGGCGTCATGCTGATTGTGCTGCAGTTGATGCTGCTGTACTGGAGCCTGACACCGCTGCGCAAGGTGTCCAGTGACATGAGCCGCGTCGAGCGCGGCGATACCGATCATCTGGATAGCCAGTATCCGGTCGAGCTGACCGGCCTGACCGAACGCATCAACGCCTTTATCGACAGCGAGCGAGAACAGCGCGGGCGCTATCGCAATACGCTGGCCGATCTGGCGCACAGCCTGAAAACGCCGTTGGCAGTGATCCGTTCGCAGCTGGAATCCTCTGGCGATATTCCGGTGACGGCACGTCTGCCTGTGCTCGATCAAGTGCGCCGCATGGATGAGCTGGTGGCTTATCAATTGGCGCGTGCAGCAACGAGCGGCGGGCAGACCTTCGCGAGCGCGGTGCCGATTGCAGGGCATGCGGAAGATCTCGTGCAGAGTCTCGAAAAGGTCTACGCCGCCAAGAACGTGTTATGCGAATTCGATATCGAAGACGGCGCGGCATTTTATGGCGAGCAGGGCGATTTGCTGGAATTGATGGGCAATCTGTTGGAAAACGCTTTCAAATGGGCCGGACATCACGTGTTGCTGGTGGTGAAGGCGCTGCCACAAGGTGCACGTCAGCGCCCTGGTCTACTGATGAGCGTGGAGGACGACGGCCCCGGCATCGACGAAGACAAGATCGAAAAAGTGCTACAGCGAGGCGTGCGCGGTGATGAGCGCGTGCAGGGTCACGGTATCGGCCTGTCGATCGTACAGGACATCGTGCGCGCTTATAAGGGCGAACTGACGGTCGATCGTTCGGCGGAATTTGGTGGCGCGCGTTTCAGCGTGGTGCTGCCCGCGAACTGACGCAGGGAACGTAGACAGGCTCTTACTGGATCGAGCCGGGAAGCAAGGATTGCCAGCTCAGCCCCGAGCTGTGCGAGGAACTGCCGCTGGCAGCGTCCCCCCCACCCATGTGCATCGGCGCATCGTCCGTGCTCGTACTGGACGAAGAAGCATGGTCGTGGGAGGTCGATCCGGTCGAATGGCTTGCGCCACGCGGGATATTGAAAGCGTCACCGCTGGCCGCGCTGGTTTCGTGGCTCGTGCTGCGATCGCCAGCATGGTCGGTGCAGTTGTAGCCAGATGATGCGCTACCACCACTGGCAGCCGTGGTCCCAGCCGCCGTCGCGTCAGCGATGGTGACCAAACCCAGCAAGCATCCGAGCAGTAATGGAGTGGCACGCATGGCAATCAGCCCCCGAGGCTTTACGCCTATCGACCGGATGGTCCCAGAAACCCCGTTCGGATGCCAGTGCCCTGTCCGGGAACGCCGCGAAAGCGCCTTCAGCCGGTAGAATCGCCGGATGACACCTCCCTGCTTCCATTCCTTTCCGCATCCGGGCGGGCGTCTCCCGGAATACTGAGATCATGCAGCCGCAACAGATCCTGGCCGCCTTGGCCAATGGGGAGGCGTTATCGGGCTCCCGCCTGGCCGCCGAAGCCGGTTTGACCCGCGCGGCGATCTGGAAGCAGATCGAGGCCTTGCGTCACCGCGGCGTGCCGATCGAATCGGCAGGCGCCGCTGGCTACCGTTTGCCGTGGCCGATTCAAATGCTGGATGAGTCCCTGATCCGCGAGGCGCTGCCGTCTGCCCTGGCGCGCCGAATCGGTGCGCTGGATCTCTATTGGGAGATCGACTCCACTTCCAGCGAATTGCAGCGCCGCGGCGGTAGCGCGCCGGATCTGAGCATCGTGATGGCGGAAACGCAGACCGCGGGTCGCGGCAGGCGCGGGCGCAGTTGGTTGTCGCCACCCGGGCTCAATCTCTATATCTCTTGCCTCAAGCGCTTCGACGCAGGTTTCGCCGCGCTGTCGGGCTTGTCGCTGGCAACCGGCGTGATCGTGCTGCGTGCCTTGCATGCGGCAGGTCTCTCCGGTGCGCGGCTCAAATGGCCGAATGACGTGCTCGCCGAGAGCGGCAAGCTTGCCGGCATTCTGGTCGAGCTCAATGGCGAATATCAGGGGCCATGTGCAGCGATAGTCGGCATCGGACTCAATTTGCGTCTCACGTCGGCCTTGCGCGAACAGGCAGGACAGCCGATATGCGATCTTGCGAGCCTGGCTGGCGGCACGCCGCCCGACCGCAATCGCATGGCGGCAGCGTTGATCGCCAGCCTGGTCGAAGGTCTGGATCAATTTGAACGCGAAGGTTTCGCAGCGTTTGCCGATGAATACGCCGAGTACGATGCACTGCGCGATATTCCGCTGCGCATAAGCGGCGCGACAGGTGAATTCGAGGGCATTGGCGCGGGCATTGACGAGCGCGGTGCGTTGCGGGTGCGAACAGAGAACGGCCTGCACAGCATCGACAGCGCCGATGTCACGGTGCGACGCGCATGAAGCTGCTACTGGATCTTGGCAATACACGCTTGAAATGGGCGGTGGCTGCAGACGGTGGCTGGTTTGCGCGCGGCGCGGTGGCGTGGGACGAGGATGTTGCCGCGGTGCTTCGCCAAGCCTGGACCCCACAGCCACGTCCGCATCGCGTGGTCGGTGCTTCGGTGGTGGATGCCCAGCGCGAGACCTTGCTTGAACAGGTCATCAAGGACGTTTTTGCGCACGACATCGCATGGGTGCGTACTCCGGCGGAAGCGTGTGGTGTGCGTAATGCCTATGCAGATCCCCAGCGCTTGGGAGTGGATCGCTTCCTTGCCATGGTCGCTGCCCAGGCCGCCGGACATGCGCCGTGCATGCTGGCCGGTATCGGGACGGCACTCACCCTCGATGCGCTTGCTGCGGATGGCCGGCATCTGGGTGGCTTGATCGCGCCCGGTCCATTGCTGATGCAGCAATCGTTGCTCGGTGCGACCGCACGCGTGAGGCCGGAACGTCCGGGTACTGTTCGCGATCTGGCCGATAACACCGCCGATGCGGTGGCTTCGGGTTGTTGGCAAGCCGTGGCGGCATTGATCGAGCGCTTTGCACACAACATCGCTAGCCAGCACTTAAACGGCGCGCAGCGTCTGTTGTTGGACGGCGGTGATGCTGATGCGCTATTGCCCTTGCTCAACGTACCTGCCGAAGTGGCTGCCGACAGCGTGTTGCGTGGCCTGCTTGTGTGGGCGGACGCACATCCCGGGCAGGCGTTGTCCTAGAATCGCTCAACCCAAAACGGTGACTGTGGCCGATGTTCCTGCGCCTGCTGTTCGTGCTGCTGATTGCTCTCAACATTGCTGTTGGCGCATGGCTGCTGCTGGGCCAGAACGATACGCGCGCTCATTTCGCCACCGATCCCGGTGTGCCGAAATTGCACTTGCTCTCTGAGCTGCCGCCGCCCGCCACGACGACGGCGCACGCCGCTTCCATCGCCGCGCCAGCGTCTGCATCGCCGGTGGCGGCACCGGTTGCAACAACCGCATCCGCCAACACGCCGCAACCCGCTTCGCCAAACGCACTCAGCTACACCTGCATGGCGCTGGGGCCGTTTGCGACGCAGGAAGATCTGCGCATCGCGCGCAGTGCGCTCGGCTCGGAAGTGCAGCGCATGCGGGCACGTCAGGAGCAGACCCAGCAGAGCAAGGGCTGGTGGGTGCACCTGCCGCCCAGTGCCACGCATACAGCAGCTTTGGCCCAGGCGCGTCAGCTCGGCGCGCACAACATCCAGGATTATTTCGTGGTCGGGTCCGGCGATAACGAGAACACCGTTTCGCTAGGTTTGTTCAAGGACCCGGCCAACGCGCGCAAGCGGCGGGATGAAATCGTCGCCGCGGGTTTTCCCGCGCAGATGAGCGAGCGTACCGAAACCGTGCCGGAATACTGGCTGGATCTGATTCCCGTCGACAGCAATCACTTCGACTGGCGCAGCCGCATCCATGATCCTGCCATTGGCTCGCACAGCACCGGCTGTTTTTGAGCGCGCCTTATATGGCTCGGCAATAGCGCGAAATAATAAGGTTGTGGCAATTTTCATTGCCTGATTGCTTTGACGATTTATTCACATTATGAAAGAAATTTAATTTTTCGCACGTCAGATTTCATTGTTTGCGCTTTTTGAAAGTGGCATAAATGGGTTGTCGGGCTTTCAAATCTCCGCTTGTGCTGGTTCTTCTCCCCTGACCGAACTAGCTTTCGCTTGACTAAGCCGTTTCGTGATGAAACGGCTTAATTTTTAGCAGCAGTTAGGGCTTGAATTCATCCAATGAGAAGTTCACCACTCAGGTGGCTTCAAATAAATGTATCGTTGGTGCCAAAACATGGATGTACGTCATTTGGACTTAAATACAGGAGCGAAAAGCTTGGCAGCGCTTATTGGCCGACATGAGCGTTACTACGCGGATACGACAGCAGCTGTGCGTGCAGGGCAATTACTTGACGGGATGGTTACGGGTGAAAAAGCCAACCAAGCTCTGGGGTGCGTCGTCGCCGAGACATAACTTGAGTATCCCTTCCGCCTGCGCAGCTTCGGACGCGCTGCGGGCAAAGAGGTCCTTTTCATACGCGATGAGCGCGGCTTCAATGTCACCGGGGTTGGCGGCGATGGCCTTCCCGAGTTCAGCGCCGTCGAACATGGCCAGATTGGCTCCTTCGCCAGACGGGGACATTAGGTGTGCTGCGTCACCGAGCAGTGTCACCCCGGGCACGCGATCCCACCGGTGCTCGACCGGGAGCGCGTGAATAGGACGGGGTACAGGTGCAGTCTCACCGTCAGTGATGAGCGCTGTCAGCTCCGGAGCCCAGCCGTCGAATTCTTTGGCGACGCGCGCCAAGGCAGTTACCGTGTCGGAGAAGTCGATGCTGTCAATCCAGTCTTTCGGCTTGTTCAACTGCACGTACGTGTGTAGCACGCCATGGGGCTCACGGTGCGCAGCGATGCCTTTTCCCGGTGCTAGCGCAAACATTGCGCCGTCACCAACCGCTTTCGCGCTCGCCTTGTGACGAGTGTCGGCGTCATACAAGTACGTCTCGATGAATGATGTGCCGACATACACCGGTTTCGCCCCGGAAAGAAGGGGACGAACTCTCGACCAGGCGCCGTCGGCACCCACGAGGAGATCGGTAGTCACCGTTGAGCCGTCAGCAAAGGTCAACATGTGTCGTCCACCGCCGAGCGGAGACACCGCTGTGACTTTGTGTCCCCAGCGGACCGCGTTGGCGGGAAGTGAGTCAAGCAGAATCCGGCGAAGGTCTCCTCGGGGGACCTCAGGTCGATCACCTGTGCCGTTGTCGGGCTCATCAAGCAGGACGTTGCCTTCCTTGTCGAGTATCCGCGTTGCCTGACCTCCAGCGTGGATGATCTCAAGAAATTCTTCGAAGAGCCCTGCTGCCTTGAGTGCAAGTTGCCCGTTGTATTTGTGGATATCGAGCATGCCACCCTGTGCGCGCGCATTCGCTGAGGCTTCCGCTTCGTAGACCGTCGCTGCCATACCGTGGACGTGGAGGATGCGCGCAAGTGTCAGGCCGCCGAGCCCGGCGCCGATGATCGCGATGGGAGTATTCATCCTGATTCCTTCGTGGTTGGTGACCACGACTGGGGATTGCGTGACGGGCATGGAACGTCGTTCCATTATGTTGGAACGACGTTCCATTTCTGTCAAGATGAGGCATGGTCAAGAAAGCACGTAGTACCCAACGGCGTGAAGAAGCGCTCTCACGGGAGAGCATCATTGACGCGTCGATCGAGCTCTTGGACGGCAGCGGCGAGGGTGGTCTGACATTCCGCACCTTGTCCGAGCGGCTCGCCACCGGTCCTGGTGCTATTTATTGGCACATCGCGAGCAAGAGCGATCTGCTGACCGCCGCCTGCGACGCCGTCGTCGCTCGCACGATGGAGGCTCGCGTGGTCGACGCGAGGCCGAAGGCAGCCATTCGCGCCCTCGCTTTGGGTATGTTCGATGCGATCGACGCACATCCGTGGGTTGGCTCGGCACTCACACGGGCCCCGGGGCAGTTGCCCATGGTGCGCATTCTCGAAGGCATCGGTCAGCAGGTTCGCGCGCTTGGCGTGCCGGACGAAGAACAATGGGCAACGGTATCCGCGCTGCTGAACTACATCCTTGGCGTAGGTGGGCAGAACGCGGCCAACGGCCAGCTCGCTCAGACGCAAGGCACCGACAGATCCGATTTCCTGGAGGCGGTGGCGACTGAGTGGTCTCGGCTTGATCCGGATGAATACCCGTTCGCACGCAGCGTAGCCGGACAGTTGCGCGCTCACGACGACCGTATGGATTTTCTTGCCGGGATCGATCTGATCCTTAGAGGCATTGGCTCACCGCGGCGTCGCTGATGCCCTCGGGGGCGGACAGACGCTTCCAGATCGCTTAAACTAAGCGGCTAAGCCGGCATAGCTCAGTTGGTAGAGCAACCGCCTTGTAAGCGGTAGGTCCCCAGTTCGAATCCGGGTGTCGGCACCAGTTATCCCTGAAAGCCCGCTAACCGCGGGCTTTTTGCTGCCTGTGGCCCTGGTAAAACGGGGTCGATTGGCCCTTTTGGGGCACGCCTGCGGTGCTTGCGACCAGTTAAAATCGTTGCCTACGTAGGAAAATGTCGAGAAAGCGGTATGAGTAAGCAGGTGATTGCACTGGTCGGCGCACCGACCGATATCGGCGCCGGCCACCGTGGCGCGTCGATGGGACCGGAGGCCCTGCGCGTGGCGCAGCTCGCCGAGAAGTTGCGTCGTCGTGGGCTGGAGGTGGTCGATCGCGGCAATCTGCATGGTCCGATGAACCCGTGGCAGCCGCCGGAAAACGGCTATCGCCATCTGCCCGAAGTCGTGGCCTGGAATACCGCGGTGCATGCGGCCATTCACCACGAACTGCAGGCCAATCGCCTGCCGATCATGCTGGGAGGCGATCATTGCCTGGCGATCGGTTCGATCAGCGCGGTAGCTCGCCACTGTCGCGAACAGGGACGCAAGCTGCGTGTGTTGTGGTTGGATGCCCACGCGGATTTCAACACATCCCAGGTCACCCCCTCAGGCAATATCCACGGTATGCCGGTGGCTTGCCTGTGTGGCAATGGGCCGCGCGAGCTGGTGGAAATCGGCGAGCACGTTCCGGCGACGAACGCGGACGTCTTCCGTCAGATTGGTATCCGCTCGGTTGATGAAGGGGAAAAGCGCCTGGTGCGCGAAGCCAACGTGGATATCTACGACATGCGCCACATCGACGAAGTGGGCATGAAGCGAACGATGGAAGAGGCACTGGACGGACTCGATGCGGATACCCATCTGCACGTCAGTTTCGATGTTGACTTCCTCGACCCTTCGATTGCGCCGGGCGTAGGCACCACCGTGCGTGGTGGCCCCACCTATCGCGAGGCACAGCTTTGCATGGAGATGATTGCCGACACCGGCTGCCTTGGTTCGCTGGATATCGTCGAGTTGAATCCCGCTTACGACAAACGAAACCAGACGGCAAAGCTGGCGGTAGAGCTGGTTGAATCCCTGTTCGGCAAATCGACCCTGATGCGCGGTCCGGGTTGAAGGTCGCGCTAGCTTGATCACGACAAGCGGGTTTTACCCGTAAACTGCTTGAATCCATTCCGCGCCACGCTGCGCGGACGCACCACCTTTATTCGGCAGGAGCCGGCCACGCATGCGAACACGCGTCCTTACAGGCATTACTACGACCGGCACCCCGCATCTGGGCAACTACGTTGGCGCGATCCGCCCAGCGATTGCCGCCAGCCGTCGCGCCGATGTCGATGCGTTCTTCTTTATGGCCGACTATCACGCGCTGATCAAAAGCGACGATCCGGCCCGCATCGAGCGTTCGCGCCTGGAAATCGCGGCGACGTGGCTGGCCGCGGGACTTGATCCGAACAAGGTCACGTTCTATCTGCAATCGGATATTCCGGAAATTCCCGAGCTCACCTGGTTCCTGACCTGCGTGACCGCCAAAGGCCTGCTCAATCGTGCGCATGCCTACAAGGCGTCTGTCGACAAGAACACCGAAGCTGGCGAGGATTCGGATGCGGGTATCACGGCCGGTCTTTACATGTATCCGGTGCTCATGGCTGCCGACATCCTCGCGTTCAATGCGCAGCATGTGCCGGTTGGGCGCGACCAAATCCAGCACATCGAGATGGCGCGCGACATCGCGCAGCGCTTCAATCACATCTATGGGCGTGAGTTCTTCGTGTTGCCCGAAGCGCTGATCGAGGAACAGGTGGCGACGCTGCCGGGCCTGGATGGCCGCAAGATGTCCAAGAGCTACGACAACACCATTCCGTTGTTTGCCGGTGGCAGCAAGCAGCTGCGCGAAGCCATCATGCGCATCGTCACCGACTCGCGCACGCCAGGTGAATCCAAAGATCCCGACAGCTCCGCGCTGTTTACCATCTTCCATGCTTTTGCCAGTGACGCGGAAAGCGTTGCATTCCGCCGTGCGCTGGAAGAGGGCATTGGCTGGGGCGAGGCCAAGCAAGTGCTGTACGAGCGCATCGAAGCCGACGTGGCGCCGATGCGTGAGCGCTACGAAAGTCTGATTGCACGCCCCGCCGCCATCGAGGAAATTCTGCGCGAAGGCGCACGCAAAGCTCGCGCGATTGCCGGGCCGAAGGTTGCAGAGTTGCGTGATGCCATTGGCTTGCGTTCCATGTCGTCACTGAGCGTCCCGGCAGGCGGTTCCAAGCCAACCGCAAAGGCGGTCAAGTCGCCGCGCTTCGCCAGTTTTCGGGACACGGATGGCAGTTTTCGCTTCCGCCTATTCTCATCCGACGGTGACGAGCTTTTGCTGTCCAAGTCATTCAGTGATCCCAAGGCGGCCGGCGCGATACAGAAAAAGCTGAAGACGCTGGGCGGTGACGCTGCCACGCTGCATGTGTTGCCGCTCTCGCTGGTGCTGGAAGTGGAGGGCGAGGCGATCGCCAATACGCCCGATTACGTGGACGAGTCGTCACGCGATGCAGCCATGGCCTATTTGCGCCAAGCGCTGGACTCGCTGGCCGCGCAGGAAAACGAATAAGCGGTTGTCTGCCTCGTGCCGAGCCGGATGCGCGCTGACGCATCCGGCCCGGCCCGCACACCAACCTCACGGGTTGGTTGAAAAGAACATCAGCATCAACCACCCGATGTCGGTGGTGTCGAGCTGCTACTGTTGCTGTCGCTCGCTGCACTGATCGTCAAACCGCTGCCATCCACGCTCTTCACGCCTTTCACCTGTTTAGCCAGATGTTCGGCGCGAGTCCTTTCCTTCGTTGATGTCGCGGTGCCTGTCAATGTGACCACGCCGTCGGTGGTGCTGACGGAGATATCCGACGCTTTGATCCCTTTGGCTGCCGCCAACTTGGATTTGACCTTGGTCGTAATCCAGGTGTCATCCACCTTGCCCGGCACCGTTTCATTGCTCGACGGCGTCGAAGGCGTCGTGCTTGCAGGCTGTTGCTGCTGCATGCTGGATGATGGGGATGCACTCTGTGCCATGAGAGAGAAGGGTGCGGCGGCGAAAGCCATCATGACGCTGCCGGCGATGATGGATTTGCACAGAATGGACTTGTTGCGCATGGCGATCTCCTTGAGCATATGAACTGCATGCGCGAGAAAGGCATGGCGCATGCAGGCGCATCACAATCGATCCGCGGAGTGCATGGCAACAAGTTGCATGTGAAAGGAATGTTGCAAAACGTTATGAGCGGTTGCGTTCGTTCATGAACGTATCTGTATTGAAAACGGCTTGTTTCAAGGATGTTTCTGTGCACGCATCACGCCGGCTTGTGCAAAGAATCACGTGCCGCGTCACAAGCGTGACATCGTATTCTGGTTAATTAATCAGCCATCGGCCCCTATGCGCATGACGTGTGCATCGCTTCGTCTTACGACGCTTGCAGGCCAATGATCATCTCAGGAAGTAGTACGGTCAGGGATGACCGCCCGGGGGCGTGCCGCAGGCTGAAGCATATGTACTCCAGCCTGCGATCGAAGCGCGAATTTCAGAAGACGTGCTTCAGCAGAATAAACAGTACGCCTGCCAGCAGAATCGAAGCGGGTAGCGTCAGTACCCAGGCCATCAGCAAATTGCGCACCGTGGACCACTGCAAGCCCGAGCCATTCGCGGCCATGGTGCCGGCGACACCCGAGGTGAGCACGTGTGTCGTGCTGACTGGCAAATGATACATGTCGGCCGCCTGGATCAGCGCCATCGCCACCAGTTCAGCCGACGCGCCTTGTGCATAGGTGAGATGTTCCTTGCCGATCTTTTCACCGACCGTCACCACGATACGTTTCCAGCCCACCATCGTGCCAAGGCCGAGCGCAAGTGCAACGGCGACCTTTACCCACAGCGGGATGAACTGTGTGGCTTTCACGCCAAGACCGCGCCAAGTCGTCAGGATCTTTTGCTGATCCTCACTGAGATCCGGCTGTGCGAGCAGCATGGGAATGGCTGAATTGGCCAGATAGATGTCATTACGAACGTTGCCCATCTGCTCCTGCGGCACTGCGCGCAGGGAGGTGCGGTTGCCCACTTGTTGATCGATCTCGGTGATCAATTGCGACAAGGCCGGCACCGTGTCTGCCTGAAGCTTGCGCTGTTGAACGGCGACCGTCACAGCATCGCGTGGATTGCCTGTGAAGACGATGCCGTGATCGAGCGTGGTCAGTACTTGCTGCGCTTCGACAGAAACCTGGTGAAAGGTCTTCACCTGTCCACCTGATACCGCGCCGTTCAAGGCATAGGCCGTTGGCACCGTGCCGATCAGGATCAGCATGATCAAGCCCATGCCTTTCTGGCCGTCGTTGGAGCCGTGGCTGAAGCTCACGCCGGTGCAGGTGAGGATCAGCAGCAAGCGAATCGGCCACGGCGGCGGCTTGTTGCCCTCCGGTGCACGATAGAGCGCGGGAATTTTTATCAGCGCCTTGGCCAGCACCATCAGCAGGCCAGCCAGGAGAAAGCCGGCGATGGGCGAGAACACCAATCCTTTGAACACGTTCATCGCGGCGCCCCAATCCACGCCGCTGGTGCCGGTTTTGACGGCCGTAAGCTGATTGGCCAGGCCGACGCCAATGATCGATCCGATCAAGGTATGCGAGGAAGAATTCGGCAACCCGAAATACCAAGTGCCGAGATTCCACAGAATGGCCGCAAGCAGCAACGCGAACACCATGGCGAAACCTGCGCCGCTGCCCACCTGCAGGATCAGCTCCACCGGCAGCAGTGACACTACGGTAAAGGCCACCGCGCCCGTCGATGTCAGCACACCCAGAAAGTTGAAAAAGCCCGACCAGATCACCGCCAGATTGGGCTGCAGCGAGTGCGTGTAGATCACTGTGGCGACCGCGTTGGCGGTGTCGTGGAAACCGTTGACGAACTCAAAGCCCAGAGCGATCAGCAAGGCGACGCCGAGCAGGATGAAAGGTGTCGTGGAATGGGTGCGGACGATCGAAAGATCGTCCATCAGGTGCACCGCCGCGTACCCGACGCCCACCAGCAGAATCAACCCGAAAATGATGCCGAAAATGCGTCCCGAACCTTGGCTTGATGACGCGGTTGTAGCTACAGCGACTTCAGTCTGCATGGGCATGCCCCTCAGTATTCAGCCTGATGGAAGCTAAGCACTGCCCAAGACAAAGGCGTGACAAACCTGAATATGGTGGGTTCAAGCCTTGTCGATGAGCTGGTGTGTGCCGGGACGATGAGGCCTTTATGTCAGCGCACCGATGCAATGGACCGGGATTTGACGCCAGCAGCGCCAAATATTGCGCATAAAAAAGCGATCGCCGATGCAGCGGCGATCGCCAAGCTCATTCGGGTTAGAACGTCCGCTAAGTGCGACTAACCGTGAAGCTTCATTGTTATTGCTGGGAGGAACTGGTCGACGTCACCGGGTGCTCCGCCTTGAACTGCTGCCACTGCTGCATACGGGCCTGGAACGCAGCCTTGTTGGCGGTGTACTGCGTCTGCTGGGCGCTGGTCAGCACAGAGGTGTAGATCTGAGCGGTGTTGGCAGCCTGGGCCGTGATGCGGGCGCTCACGAGGCTGGCTTCAGCCTGGGCCAGAGTGGCCGCGGCGGCCTGGTAGCCCGAGGAGTTCGGTGCCAGGGTCTCAAGCGCCTGACGGTCCTGGCGCACGGCCTGGAATTGCGTCTTGAGCGAGCTGAAGCTCTGCTGCTCGATCTGCTTGACCTGGGTCTTCTGGGCGTCAGTCAGGTTCAGGCCGCGGAACTGGTCGAAGCCACCGTGGTGGCCATGGCCACCGGGGCCGAAACCCGGACCACCCGGGCCGGCGAGTGCCAGCGCGGAGCAGCCAAGGGCCGCAGCCAGGATGATCGACAGGGTCATTGTCTTGCGCATATCAAGCTCCTGCTTGTTTGGGGGTAGGTTGTTGGTGATTATTGGAAACCAGGAGCGCGTTTAAGATCTTTGCGGCTGTGTAAAGAAGGGTAAAGTCAGCACCGCGCAAGCTTTCGGGAGCCAATCGCAGCAGGTAATGCGATAGTAAGCACCGTGTTTCGAAGGCTTACTGCTGGCTATCCATGTCCCGAATACTGATTGGCGACGACGATCGAGAACTCTGCGCACTGCTGTCCGAATACCTGCGCCGCGAAGGCCTGCAGGTCGACGTGGTGCACGATGGCGAGGCCGTATTGGCCCAATTGCGCGATCAGGCCACGCGTCCGGATCTGTTGATCCTGGATGTGATGCTGCCTGGTCGCAACGGGCTTGATACGCTGCGTGAACTGCGTGCGCAGCATCGCTTGCCGGTCATCATGTTGTCCGGCCGTGGCGAGCCGGTGGATCGCGTCGTGGGCCTAGAGCTGGGCGCGGATGACTATCTGTCCAAGCCCTGCCTTCCACGCGAATTGCTTGCACGCGTGCGAGCGCAACTGCGTCGTCATACGGTGGAAAGTGTCGGTGTGCTCACTGCCGGCGTATTGCGTCTGCTACCTGGCGAGCGCCGTGCGTATGCGGGCGAACAGGAACTCAATCTCACCGGCGCCGAATTTGCCTTGCTGCTGATGCTGGTGCAGCGCGCGGGCGAAGTGATCGACAAGACCTCGCTGACACGCGTGGCACTTGGGCGTGAACTGGAGCGTTTCGACCGCAGTATTGATGTGCATGTGAGTCGTCTGCGCCACAAGCTGGCGGAAGCTTCGCCGCAATCGCCACGCATCGATTCCATTCGCGGCGCAGGTTATGTGTTGCTGTCCAATGGGGGAGGGCAGGCGTGAATTCGTTCAAGAGTCCGTTTCGCAGTCCGTTGTTCTGGCGGCTGTTGATTTTCTTCTGCATCGCCAATCTGCTGGTGCTGGTGCTGGGAAGTTGGCTCACCAGCCGTTTCATCGCCTTCTCCGCCGAGCAAGGCGTCGATTGGCCCGTGCTGGCACAAGCCGCCGAAGATGCTTACGACAATGGCGGTCTGGCAGGGCTCGACACCTGGGCACAACAGCAGCATGCCGAAGGTATCGAAGCGACGCTGTATGAAAATGGCGTGCCCTTGCGCGATATCCATCTGCCGGGGCCTATGCGTGATTCGTTGCCGCAATGGCTGGCAACGGGTCACAGCATTGAACTGAATCCCTTTCCCGGCTTTTACATGGCTGTGGAACCGGTGACCGGCAATGATGGACACGCGCGGCAGCTGGTAGGCCTCAGCAGTTCACGCGCGCGCATTCCGCGGCATATGCGGGAAAAGATCCTGCTCGGCGTGCAGTTGGGATTGTCACTACTGTTGATCGGCGGCATCGGCTGGTGGGTTGCGCGTAGCGTGTCGCGTCCGGTCGAGGCGATGCGCAACGCTACACGCAACATGGCAGCGGGAAAATTCGCGACACGCGTGGATAGACGCTGGACCGATGCCCATGACGAGCTTGGCCAACTGGCGCGTGATTTCAACGGCATGGCTGAGCGAATCGAAATACTGGTCGCGCATGATCGCGGCGTTCTGCAGGATCTGTCGCATGAATTGCGCTCACCCTTGGCACGTTTGCACCTGATTCTGGACCTGGCCCAGCACAGCGCTGATCCGAAGGAAGCGGAGGCTCACTTCAAACATGCCGAGCGAGAGATTGCACGCATGGACCGGATGACCGCTGAAATGCTGGCCCTGTCGCGGCTTGAAGGTGGTCTGCCGGGGATGGAGTGCGAATCAGTAGACGTGGCGGACCTTGCGCGTGAGCGCCTAAACGCAGCGAAGGTGGAGGCCGAAGCACGCGGCGTTCAACTGCATGCGGTCGATAGCGCACCAGTAACCGTCTGGGGTAGCGGCATTCTGCTGGAACGCGCGCTGGACAACGTGATCGCCAATGCCATCAAGTTCAGTCCCGCAGAAGGGCAGGTCGACGTCAGCGTCGCTAAACATGATGGACAGGTCGAAGTGCGTATCCGCGATCATGGTCCGGGTGTGCCAGCGGAGGAACTCGGCTCGCTGTTCCGTCCATTCTTTCGTGGCACGAACGCAGTGCACGCCAATGGACACGGTCTCGGACTGACCATTGTGCAGCGTGTCATGCAGGTACATGGCGGTGACGTGACAGCACGCAATGCGGAAGGCGGCGGACTTGAGATCATCATGCGGTTGCCGCCAGATAACGGCTTGGATCATGCCTGAGCGTCTTTCTTTGCTCGCCATTCTGGTGCTTGCTGCCGTCTAACGAAATGGGTCTTTGTATTTAATTGCTGCGAGACAGCAAGACTGGTACGAACTTTAGTAAGCCCTTGTAGGCATAACAGCACATGGTGTGCTGAGTTTCCCCATACGCATATCAGGCGCTATCGATTCTTTTGAAGGCCATCGCGAACGCAGAATCGGAACATCGATTGATCGCTGAATGGCAGGAAAGAAATGAGCACGTCGGAAAGCAAGACGCTTTACATTGGCGAAGGGTTTGAAGGTCCGGGCGTCAATCTCGCCCATATCAACGTACTGGTTGGACCGCGCAACGGCCCTGCAGGTCAGGCGTTCGCCACAGCGCTGGCGACACCGTCCGCTGGCCACGCGCCATTCGTCATCATCGCCCAGCCGGGCGTGCCGACCAAACCGCTGACGCTGTACGTCAACAAGGCGCAGATCGCCAACGACTTCCACGGCAACGCCACCTGGGGTGCCTCACAGGCAGGCATCGCTAAGGCCGTGGCCGAATCGCTGCAGGAGGGTGTGCTGCCGCCCGAAGCGGAGAACGACTGGGTGGTCGTGTCGGCCAACTGGGTCAACCCTGCTGCGGATGATCTGGATGCGGTTTACGAGAACAACTACCGTGCCTGCAAAAACGCCATCCTCGCGGCAATGCAGGGCCTGCCACGTCGCGAAGACGTTTTTGCGGCGGCTGCCAACGTCAGCAACCCGTTCTACACGCCGAAAGCCTGAGCGCTGGCGCATCCACAGAGCAGGAATACATCGTATGGAATACGTGCGTCTCGGCCAGTCCGGCCTGAAAGTATCGCGCCTGTGCCTGGGCACCATGAACATGGGCACGCCGCGCTGGAAACCCTGGATTTTTGACGAGGCGCAGAGCGAGCCGATTGTGCGTCATGCATTGGCCGCGGGCGTCAATTTCATCGATCTGGCTGATTTCTATTCGACGGGTGTGGGCGAAGAAGTGGTTGGTCGCATCCTCAATCGACTGGTGCGTCGCGAAGAAATCGTGATCACCACCAAGGTCGGCTACGACATGGGTACTTACCCCAATGCCGGCGGCCATTCGCGCAAGCACATCATGGATGGCATCGATGGCTCGCTGACGCGCCTTGGCATGGATTATGTCGACATCTACATGCTGCATTACTTCGACGTCAACACGCCGGTGGAAGAAACCATGGACGCGCTGAACGACATCGTTCGCGCTGGCAAGGCACGCTATATCGGTGTTTCCACCATGTACACCTGGCAGCTCGCCAAGATCATCCAGGCGTGTGATCGCAACGGTTGGGCCAGGCCGATCAATATGCAGCTTCAGCTCAATCTCGCCTACCGCGAGGAAGAGCGTGAAATGATTCCGTATTGTGCGGATCAGGGCCTTGGCGTATCCGTGTTCAGTCCGCTTGCCCGTGGATTGCTCAGCGGCGATGCGAAGTCCACGCGCAACCAGACCGACTTCTTTACCGCGCAGATGTATGGCGACAACGCCTCGCTGGAAATCGCAGCCTCCGCCGTGCGCGTAGCGGCGCGGCGCGGTGTGTCGGCGGCCCAGGTCGCGCAGGCATGGGTGCTGGGGCGGTCGAACATTGACTGCATGCTGGTCGGTGCGGATTCCCCGGCGCAGTTCGATAGTGCGGTGGCAGCGCTCAATACCAAGCTCGACGAGGATGAGCTGTACGAACTGGAGCGAAACTACACCCCGTGCGATCTGATCAACGACTACACCGCTGGTCTGCGCATTGCGCGTGACGGCCGCCCGGCACGCGGCTCCTTCGCTGACGCAGAGGAGAAAATGGCATGAGCGACGGCAACCAGAAGATCGACGCAACGAACTTGCTTCGTTCAGGTCATTACATGGATGGCGCCTGGTGCTCGGGTTCCGAGACCTATCCCGTATGCAACCCGGCAACTGGCGAGGTCATCGTCCAGGTCGCCAAGGGCGGCGCCGCTGAAGCGCAGCAGGCGGTGGGCGCGGCAGCCGCGGCATTCCCTGCCTGGCGTGCGCTGACGGCAAAAGAACGCAGCAATAAGGTGCGCCGCTGGGGTGAGTTGATGCTGGCGAATCGCGAGGCGCTCGCTGAGCTGCTTTCGCGCGAGCAAGGCAAGCCGCTGGCCGAGGCACGCGGTGAAGTGGCTTACGCGGCGAGCTTTCTCGAATGGTTTGCGGAGGAAGCCAAGCGTGTCTACGGCGATGTGATTCCCAGCACCTTACCCAATAGCCGGATTCTGGTGTTGCGTGAGCCGGTAGGTGTCGTCGCGGCGATAACACCATGGAATTTCCCGTTGGCCATGATTACGCGCAAGGCTGCGCCAGCGCTGGCAGCGGGCTGCACCATGGTGCTCAAGCCTTCCGAGGAAACGCCGTTGTCGGCACTCGCGCTGGCCGTGCTAGCCGAACAAGCGGGTATACCTGCCGGTGTGTTCAATATCGTCTCGGGCGATGCTGTGGCGATCGGCTCGGTGCTGACCGGCTCCGACGTCGTACGAAAGCTGTCGTTCACGGGCTCCACGCGCACCGGCAAGCTGCTGGCCCGCCAGTGTTCGGACACGCTCAAGAAGCTGTCACTGGAATTGGGCGGCAACGCGCCGTTCATCGTCTTCGATGATGCCGACATTGATGCCGCTGTGCGCGGTGCCATGGCCTCGAAATTCCGCAATACGGGACAGACTTGTGTTTGCGTGAACCGCTTCTATGTCCAAAGTGGCATCTATGACGCATTCACTCAGGCATTCGCCGAAGCTGTGCGCAAGCTGCGCGTAGGTAACGCATTGACGGGCGACTTCGATCAAGGGCCGCTGATCAACGAAGCGGCACTGCATAAGGTTCAACAGCACGTGTCTGATGCCGTGAGCAAAGGGGCTCAGGTGCTGGTGGGTGGAAAGCGCCATGTGCTCGGCGGCACGTTCTTCGAGCCGACCGTCTTGGTGAATGCATCGGCCGACATGCTGATCGCGCAGGAAGAAACCTTTGGCCCCGTTGCGGCTTGTTTCCGTTTCGACACGGAAGCAGAAGTGATTGCTGCCGCCAACGATACGCCCTTTGGTCTGTCCGCGTATTTCTACACGCGTGACATGGCACGCACCTGGCGCGTCGCCAGCGCACTGGAAAGCGGCATGGTCGGCATCAACGAAGGGATCATTTCCACAGAAGTCGCCCCTTTCGGTGGTGTGAAGCAGTCGGGCCTGGGGCGTGAAGGTTCCAAGTACGGCATCGACGAATACGTGGAGCTCAAGTACCTCATGCTGGGTGGTCTGCAGGCGTGACGTCGTGACGCACGCGCCGGGGAGGATGCGTGCGAACGGGCGCAGTCCGCGTCCATGCAATGGAGGAGCAACACATGGGTAGTGGAGATGGCCAGGTGTCGGCTGCGGATGGGCGTGGTCGCGCGGATGTACGGCAACGACACGTAGAAGAAAAGATTTTGTTGGACGACGTTCCGCTCAATTTTTTCCATTGCAAGATTGCCGCGCTGACCTTTGGCGCGCATCTCACGGAAGGTTACGCCATTGGGACCATCGCTTATGCGTTGGCGCCCTTTTTGAACCAAATGCTAGGGGTTCAGGCCGAGCACCGCGCGCTATGGGCGGGGTTGATCGGTAGTTCCACCCTGATCGGCATCTTCCTGGGCAGTCTGGTGTTTGGCTGGTTATCCGATCGCGTTGGCAGGCAAAAGATCTTTTTGCTCAGCTTCGTGATCATCACTGCAACGGCGTTCGCTCAGTTCTACGCATCCACACCGCTGATTCTGTGCGTGCTGCGCGTAATACTCGGTATAGGTATGGGCGGAGATTTTGCCGTAGGTCATGCCATCCTCGCGGAGTTTTCACCACGCAAACACCGCGGCTTGCTGCTGGGCTCCTTCAGTGTGATATGGACGATCGGTTATGCGGTCGCCAATGTGATCGGCATGGAGTACGTCCACCACTCATCAAGTCCGGACGCATGGCGTTGGCTGCTCGCTTCCTCTGGTGTGCCAGCTTTGATCGTCCTGATTCTGCGCATGGGTACACCAGAGTCGCCACGGTGGCTGTTTGACAAGGGGCGCGTGGCTGAAGCGGATGCCGTCGTACGGAAATGCTTTGGGAAACAGGTGAGGCTGGATACCAGCGTACAAAATCATCATCATTCGGGTGGCTTCGCACGCTTGTTCAAGCAAGATCTGCTGCGGCGAACGCTGTTCAATTGCATCTTCTTCACGTGCTTGGTGATGCCCTATTTTGCAGTCTTCACATTTCTGCCGAGCATTCTTAGCGCCTTACATCTTCCGGAAGGCAGTTCGGATCTACTGTCCAATGGCCTGTTGGTTGTTGGAGCGATCATTGGCATTTGGCTTACGGTGGTATTGCCGAGGCGCACGTTCCTGATTGGATCCTTTGCTGTGACGGCCATCGCGCTTATCGGTTTGTGCGTCTGGCCTACCGCTACTGTTGTCACGCTGGTGTTGCTCTTTGGCGTGTTTACGTTGGTGCTCTCGGCAGTATCCAATCTGGTGGGCGTTTATCCACCGGAGTGCTTTCCTACCGAGGTGCGCGCTAGTGGCGTGGGATTTGCCATCGCGTGCAGTCGTATTGGGTCGGCGGTCAGCGTGTTTCTGCTGCCTATCGGTGTGAAACAATTCGGCCTTGAAACGATGTTGATGGCATTGGCTGCTTTGCTGCTGATTGGCATGGTCGTGTCGATTGCGTGGGCACCGGAAACGCGGAATTTGCGTTTGAACGATGCTGCCAACACATGATGAAGTGAAAGGCAGTGCGAGAAGAAAAGCGCCTGAAAGGGCGCTTTTTTATGTCGGCCGCTGATTGGTTCGTTCTTGATCGCTTGCGGCGGGGATTTGCCGAAATATCTGTGCCCTGTCGAGTGCTGCTGTAATATGTGATGAGCTTCACATTGTGGTACCTGCCCTCGCGAGACAGCTCAAGTTAGTCGCAATGGCGGCCGATACGATGCTCGTCGACTCACGAGTGGGGAGCTCATGATTCGCTATACGATCAAACTACGCATGGGTGCGCGGCTGGGCTTGCTGCTGCTGTTCCTGATGGCTATCGGCATCGTAGGCATTTACGGGATCGAGCGCGCCAATGCTGGTGCTGAGCGGCTTTATCGCGTGGATGTACTGGCCTTGGCTGACTCAGGTCATCGACTGAATGTGTCTGACGCGCATGAACGTGCAGCCGCTGCGCAAGTCTTCGAGCAACATCTTGCGCTTGCACAAGCCCATTACAGCGAGATCGCGGCCGAAGGGCATTACATAGGCGATGTTGCGCTGGGTGTGGTGTTGTTCGGTCTGCTGCTTACCGTCGTGAGCGATGGCTTGTTTGTGCGTTCCATTACCGCACGCATCCGCGCAGCGCTAGAGCTGGCCCGCACGGTGGCGAGCGGCAGGCTCGACAACCATATTCCTACACTGTACAGCGATGAAATCGGCGAGTTGCGCTCAGCGTTCCGCGAAATGGACGAACATCTGTCCAGCGTGATTCGCCGTGTACGTGGCAGTGCGGATACAGTCAACGGAACGTCGCGCGCTTTGGCGTCCGGTAATAGCGAGCTGGCTGCGCTGATGCACGAGCAGGCTTCGTCCCTCAGCGAAGCGGCCACCAGCATGGAGGCCATGGCGCAAATCATCCGGCGCACAGCCAACAACGCCGGTGAGGCGGACCAGCTCGCCGCACAGGCACGTGCACAGGCCGAACGCGGTGGCACGGCCATGGCGCAAATGACGCAGGCCATGGAAGCCATAGGCCAGTCCAGTCATCGTATCGCCGACATCACGGGCGAGATCGATGGCATCGCGTTCCAGACCAATCTGCTGGCCTTGAATGCTGCCGTGGAAGCGGCGCGTGCCGGCGAACAAGGGCGCGGTTTTGCGGTAGTCGCCGAGGAAGTGCGCAATCTGGCACAACGCAGTGCTGGGGCCGCGCGCGAGATCAAGCGCGTGATCGGTGAGAGCCAGACTACTGTTGCAGAGGGGGCGCAGTGGGTGCATCGCTCCTGCGTCGATTTTGAGGACATTATGCAGAGCATACGCAAGCTCAGCGACATCGTGGGCGAAATTGCCGCGGCCAGCGAGCATCAAGCGGCCGACGTTGCACAGGTAAGCACGACGGTAACGCGCATGAACACCAGCATGAGTAAACATCATGACCAGGTGCAGACCGTCAATCACGCAAGCCAGGCCCTGCTCGAACAGGCCGGCATGCTCGCGAATGAAGTGGAATATTTCAACTTTGCCGCTGAATCGCAGGCGGTGACGGCGTGAACTTTCTTTAAAGGATTCCTGGCATGGTCAAGCATTACGATCTTATGCTGGTCGCGTATTCCTTCGTGATTGCGTCACTTACTGGCTATTGCGGTATCGAGATGACATCGCGAGTGCGCCGCGCTGTCAAAGACAAATGGCTGTGGATCATTGCCGCAGCGTTCGCCTTTGGCACTGGCGTGTGGGGTATGCACTTCATGGGTATGGTGGCACTTATGCTGCCGGTGCCAGTGACGTTCGATGCCTGGTTGACCTTTGCTTCATGGGTCATTGCCGTGTTCGTCAGCGGGATTGGCTTTTATGTGATCCGCAATGGCATAAAGCTCGGCACTTGGCTGCTGGCGTCGGCTTTGATGGCCACAGGTGTTTGTCTCATGCATTACGGCGGCATGTATGCCATGCAGATGGGCGATGGTCTCAGCTATCAGCCGACCTTGTTCTGGATTTCTGTGGCGATTGCGTTTGGCGCCAGCGCAGCGGCACTGCTGATCATGACGTGGCTGCGGGACAGCGAACGCTTGCCCGGCGTACTTGCACGCCTGGGTGCGGCGCTGGTGATGGGGGTGGCTGTGACGGGCATGCACTACACCGGCATGGCGGCAGCGATGTTCGCGCCGGGCGCCTATTGTTCTACGGCCAATAGTTTGAGCGATGCATCGGTGATACTTGGTCTTGTCATTGCAGCGACGGCGATAGTGAGTATTTCCCAGTGGTCGGCATTGCTGCGCTGATTGGAATACCACCTGTTTCAACGCGAGTTCTGAAATAAAAAAAGCGCCCACAACGGGCGCCTTTTTGTTTGCAGTGGTCTGATAAAAATCAGTTCGGCGCTGACAAATCATCCAGCAGCGCCTTCAGGAAGCGTGCCGCTTCGCCACCGGTTGCAGCGCGGTGATCGAAGGTGAGACTGATCGGCATGCGGCGATGCACTTCGATGCCGCCCATCACTGCCACCACGTCATGGCTGAGCTTGCCGGCGCCGATGATCGCGACGCACGGCGGCACCACCACCGGCGTGGCGTAGCGGCCAGCGAACATGCCAAAGTTGGACAGGCTGATGGTGTAGCCCGACAGTTCCGACGGCGGAATCGTGCGATCTTCCACCTGCGCACGCAGGCGCTGGATACCGGCGCGGATGCCGGCACTATCGAGCACATCGGCGTTGCGCAATGCCGGCACGAACAAACCATCTTCGGTGTCGACAGCAATGCCGATATCTACATGCGGATGCAGCGTGCGGCTGAGGTTTTTGCCGTCGAACCATGCGTTGAGTGCCGGCACTGCTTTGCAGGCAGCGACGATCGCGCGAATCAGGCGAGCGGTGATGTCCTGCTTGCCGATCCAGGCGTGCAGGTCAGCGTCGTCCACCAGCGTGGTCGGCACCACGTTGGCGTGGGCCTCGGCCATCACGCGAGCCATATTGCGGCGAACGCCCTTGAGCTGTTCCGGCTGACCGCTGGCTTTTACGCTCGGTGGCGCAGTGCGTACCGGCTTGCCGGCTTGCGACATCGGCGTGCGGGCCGGTTCTGGCTGCGGCAGTTCGGGTGCGAGATGACGCCCGGCGGAAGCGGGCACGGCAGCGCGCGCTGGTGCGGAGCCGAGAGCGGCCGTGCCGTTGGCGGCGGCGTTTTTTACGTCCTGCATGGTGACCACGCCATCAGCACCCGTCGGGCGCACGCGGCTAATGTCCACCTTGAGCTTTTTGGCCAGCGCACGCACAGCCGGCACCGCCTTCACACCGCCAACGCTGGCGGCCTGTTCGACATGCACATGGCTGCCGCTGATCATCGCGCCGACCACGGTGCCTTCGTCTTCGCGATCAGCAGTCTTGCCGTTGCCGGATTCGATCTCGCCGCCTTCATCGGAAGCGGTGACTTTCTTCGGCTCGGCTGCGGCTTTCTTCGGGCCATGATGATGGCCGGTCGCTTCGGCTTCGGCGCGTTGTTTGGCGTTCGGATCAGGTTCGAATTCGGCCAGTGCGGCGCCGGTTTCGATCACGTCGCCTGCGGCGCCGTGCAGCTTGGTGACCTTGCCGGTGTACGGCGAAGGCACATCGACCACCGCCTTGGCGGTTTCCATCGACACCAGCGGGGCGTCGAGCTTGATGGTGTCGCCTTCCTTTACGTGCCATTCGACGATGGTGGCGTCGGGCAGGCCTTCGCCGAGGTCCGGCAGGTAGAACGTCTTGATGTCGGCCATGAGTCGGTTCCCGTAATCAGTCTTGATTCTTTATGCAGTCATCCCGGCAGGTGCCGGGATGACATGTCGTTATGCGTTCAGGAGTTGGCGAGCGTGCGCTTGGCGGCTTCGACCACGCGTTCCGCGCTCGGCAAATACTTCATCTCGAGACGGAACAGCGGGATGTGCGTGTCGTAGCCGGTGACGCGCTCGACGGGTGCCAGCAGTTCGTACAAGCATTCCTCGGCGACGCGCGCAGCGATTTCCGCACCGAAGCCGGCAGTCTTGGGCGCTTCGTGCAAGATCACGCAGCGGCCGGTTTTCTGCACCGATTCAGCGATGGTGTCGAAGTCGAGCGGAGTGAGTGTGGCGACGTCGATCACTTCGGCGCTGATGCCTTCTTCGGCCAGCGCGTCGGCGGCTTCCAACGCTTCCTTCACCTGCGCACCCCAGGTCACGATGGTGACGTCGGTGCCGTCGCGCAGCACGAAGCACACATCCAGCGGCAACGCTTCGCCGTCGTCCGGCACCTCTTCCTTGTATTGGCGGTAGATGCGCTTGGGTTCGAAGAACATCACCGGATCCGGATCACGAATCGCAGCGAGCAGCAGGCCGTAAGCGCGAGCCGGCGACGATGGCATCACCACACGCAGACCCGGGATATTGGTGAACAGATGCTCGTTCGCTTCGGAATGATGCTCCGGCGCACGGATACCGCCGCCCCACGGTGCACGCCACACGGCCGGCACGGTAATACGGCCGCGCGTGCGGTTGCGCATGCGCGCAGCGTGGCAGGCGATCTGCTCCATCATCGGATAGATGAAGCCTTCGAACTGTGCTTCAGCCACCGGCTTCATGCCAGCGGCGGCGAGGCCGACGGTGACACCCGCGATGGTGGTTTCATCCAGCGGTGTGTCGAGCACGCGCAGTTCGCCAAACTTTTCCTGCAGACCCTGGGTGGCGCGGAACACGCCACCGTTCACGCCGACGTCTTCGCCCAATACCACCACGCTATCGTCGTGGGCCATTTCGTAAGCAAGAGCCTGGGTGACGGCTTCGATAAGAGTGATTTGTGCCATGACTTAGTGCGCCTTCTTTTCAAGCGAGAGCGCGAGGTCGCGCTGTTTGGCGAGATCTGCGGGAACTTCGGCGAAGGTGTAGTCGAACATCGCCGTGACCGGCTGGGTCTTGGTTTCGAGGTACGCGTTCACCTCGTTATCCATCCACTCGTCGCACTCGTTCTTCCAGGCTTCTTCCTTCTGGTCGTCCCATACACCCTTGGCGACCAGCCAGGCGCGCAAGCGCTTCATGGGTTCTTTCGCCCAGGCGTCCTTCACTTCCTGCTCGCCGCGGTAGCGGCGGGCGTCGTCGGCGGTGGTGTGGTCGCTCAAGCGGTACGTGACCAGTTCCAGCACGCTGCCACCTTGGCCGTTGCGGGCGCGGTCCAGTGCGTCTTCCATCGCTTTGCGCACGGCGATGATGTCGTTGCCGTCCACCTGGATGCAGTAGAGACCAGCAGCGATGCCCTTCTGCGCCAGCGTGGGCGCGCCGGACTGGATCTTGCGCGGTACCGAAATCGCCCACTGGTTGTTCACGATCACGGCGACCATCGGCAGGTTCTGCGCGCCGGCGATGTTGATGGCGCCGTAGAAGTCGCCCTTGGAGGAGCCGCCGTCGCCGATCGTGCACACGGCCACGCGTGGTTCCTTGCGGATCTTGAACGCCAGTGCCGTGCCAGCGGCATGCAGGCATTGCGTGGCGATCGGCACCGACCAGGCGAAATCGTGGCGTGCCGGTTCGTTCTGGTAGTCGTTGCCGCGCTCGTCGCCGCCCCAGTACATGTAGACCTCGCGTGGCTGCACGCCGCGATACAGCTGAGCGCCGTATTCGCGATAGCTCACTGCCAGCACGTCTTCAGGCTTCATGGCGCTGCCGATGCCGACGTGGGCGGCTTCGTGACCGAGACAGCTTGCATAGGTACCGAGCTTGCCAGTACGTTGCAGTGCCACCGACTTCGCGTCGAAGACGCGGGTCGACATCATGAGCTTGTACAGCTCAACCATGTGATTGAGGTCTTTGGCGAACTCAGGCAGATCGTCACGGACCTGCTTGCCTTCGGCATCGAGATATTGCAGATATTCAATTTCAAACTTGGCGGCGATGGACACGACTCGCTCCCGGGGTGGGGTAAGGAAAAGATCTCTGCGGGGGAGGCGAGGCCCATCCAGTGGGGCCGAACGCACAGGGAAAGTCCCGGACAAGACCACATTTGATAGCAGGCAGCCATGTTGCGCTGCAAGGCACACCGCAGCATGCGACCCCGTACGTGGGCGGTTGCAGTACCGGTTAACATGTGTCTTTTTGCGGGTTTGCGGGCGCCATGACGGATAACCAGCGTGACCTCGAGGCGGGCATCCAGCTCGACCTGAACGGCCGGATGACCTACAGCGGCTACCTGCGGCTGGACCAACTGCTTACCGCCCAGCAACCGCTCAGCCAGCCCCCGCACCATGACGAACTGCTGTTCATCGTGCAGCACCAGGTGGCCGAGCTGTGGATGAAGCTGATCATTCACGAGCTGAAGCTGGCGACCGCGCGCCTGCGGGTCGACGACCTCGATGCCTGCCTGAAGATTCTTGCGCGCGTGAAGCAGGTGCAGCGGCAATTGTTCGAGCAATGGGCGGTGCTGGAGACGCTGACGCCGTCGGAGTACCTGGAATTTCGAGGTGTGCTGGGGGAGTCTTCCGGCTTCCAGTCGCTGCAATACCGCACGATCGAGTTCGTGCTGGGCAACAAGAACGCGCAGATGCTGAAAGTGTTCGAGTGCGACCCACCCGCTCAGGCGCAGTTGCGCGAAGTGCTGGAGGCGCCCGGGCTTTACGATGAATTCCTGCGCTATCTGGCGCGCCGCGGCCATGCGGTGCCGGCGGCGCGGGTGGAGCGCGACTGGAGCCAGCCGTATCAACGCCATGACGATCTGCTGCCGGTGTTCAAGCGCATTTATGAAGAGCGGGCTAAGTTTTGGCCGGAATACCACATGTGCGAGCAATTGGTGGATGTGGAGGAAAGTTTCCAGCTTTGGCGTTTCCGCCATATGAAAACGGTGGAGCGGATCATCGGACACCGTCGCGGCACCGGAGGTTCCTCGGGCGTGGCGTTTTTGAAGAAGGCGCTGGATCTGGAGTTTTTTCCCGAATTACTGGATGTGCGCACTGTGCTGGGAAGTTGACCTTCCCTCACCGTCATTCCGGCCTTCACCGGAATGACGGTGAGGCGAGTTGTTGCATTGCATTTGACGAAAGCGTGTTTGGCTCGTTACATCTTTTTAAATCCAAAGCCCAAGGGGAAATCCGTGAGCCAGAGTTCCGAAGCCGGCGTCGCCGCCACGCCCGACTTTCCACAGCTGCTCGGTCATCCGCGTCCGCTATGGATGCTGTTCATGACCGAGTTCTGGGAACGCTTTGCGTTCTACAGCGTGAGCTGGTCGCTGGCGCTGTATATCGTGGCGCAGTTCTATCACGGCGATCCCTCGGGGCAGAACTGGGCCAGTGCCATTTTCGGTACATATACCGCACTGGTTTACGCCACCAGCCTTTTCGGCGGGTATGTCGCGGATAAATTGATCGGCTATCAGCGTTCGATTCTGATCGGCGCCGTGGTGATGTCCATCGGCTTGTTCACGGTGATGCTGCCCAGCAAGCTGGCGATGCTGTACGGCCTTGCGATGGTGATTGTTGGTGATGGTTTGTTCAAGCCGAACATTTCATCGATGGTGGGGCAGTTGTATGCGCGAGACGACGATCGTCGTGATCGCGGTTTCACCCTGTTCTATATGGGCATCAACTGCGGTTCGTTTCTGGCGCCGCTGGTGACCGGATGGCTGGCCAGCTATTTCACCGATACGCCATTGCAACAGAATTTCCACGTCGTATTCGGTGCTGCCGGCATCGGTATGGTATTGAGCTTGCTCTGGTTCTGGTTCGGTCGGCGTGGCCTGCGTGGCGTGGGAAGGCCTGCGCCAGGCGCGGACAGTCTCATGCGCGTGCTGTGGGTTGTGGTTGGCGTGATAGCTGCGGTGCCGGTCGTCTATTGGATGCTGTCGGCGATCGGGGCGATCGGTCTGCAATGGCTGCTGGGTCTTCTGTTCGTGGGTGTGGCGGTGATGTTGATCGTCGAAGCAGGGCGTCACGATCGCGTTCAGGTGGAGCGTGTGATCGCGATGATGGTCATTTTCGCGTTCAACATGCTGTTCTGGATGTTCTATTACCAACTAGGCACCTCGTTCAACTTTCTTGCGCAAAACCTTGTCGACCGCAAGATGTTTGGTGGCTGGGAATTTCCGGTAGGTTGGTACCAGTCGGTGAATCCGTTGGCAATCATCGTGCTGGCGCCGATAGTCACGCAGATCTGGGCACTCCTTGCCAAGCGTCGTAAAGAGCCGTCGATCCCGCGCAAGTTTGGCTTTGGCCTCATCCTCAACGGATTTGGTTTTCTGGTGCTGATGTATGCGTTGTCGCACCTGATCAATGCGCAGGGATTGATTCCGTTCTGGCCGCTTACCACGTGCTATGTGCTTCAGACAGCGGGCGAGTTGTGCCTGTCGCCGATTGGTTTGTCGATGGTGACCAAGCTGGCGCCGCCGCGCCTGGTGGGCGTGGCCATGGGCGGATGGTTCCTGTCGCTGGCGGTGGGCGGCAATCTCTCCGGATTGCTCGCGGGCCATATCAGTGGCGATAGCGGTATGACCGCAGCGTCGGCGTTGAGCGGCTTTACCTTCAGCTTCTGGCTGTTGGCGGGAGCGGGCGTGCTGTTGCTGCTGGTTTCACCACTCATCAACAAACTGATGCATGGCGTGAAGTAGCGCCGACTGGGATACGGTAAACGGGCAGGGTTGTTGTTGCCCGTTTACCGTCAGCAAAGGATCAGTTCTGTGAGACCGGCTGAAGCTTGTCCAGAATCCGCGTCAGCCATTGCTGCTCTTCCGGATCCAGTTTCTCCAGCACCTCGCGCTCGCGCGCCCGCGCCATCGGCGCTACGTCATCGTGAATCGTCCAGCCCGCTTCGGTAAGCGTCAGCACCGAGCGGCGCTTGTCGCCATCGTGGGTATCCCGATGGACCCTCCCGGCCGTCACCAGCCGAGCCAGGGCGCGGCTTACCGCTACTTTGTCCATCGCTGTGCGCTCGGCCACTTCGCGGGCGGATAGCCCGTGGAAGCGGGCGAGGACAGCCATCACACGCCATTCCGTCACGCTGAGGTCGTAGCGTCGCTGGTAGTCGTCCGCGATGGCCTGGCTCACCGTGTTGGAAAGGATCGATAGCCGGTAAGGCAGGAAGTGCTCCAGTTCCAGGGGGGCATGTTCGGCTCCGGCAGGGGCTGGCTTACGCGGGGTTGACATTGCGGCAGTGTTCCTTGCAATTAGTTTCACATGTAACTATAACGAGGGCATTATCCCGATGGTGGCACGCTGCTGTAGCCGCCGTCGCGCATCGGACTCAAGTCAGGAGAGCGCCATGAACGCCCAGCCCAACCTCGGCATGCAAGTGACCACCTTCGAAAACCCCATGGGCATCGACGGTTTCGAATTCGTCGAGTTTGCCGCACCCGCAGGCCGTGGTGGCGAACTGCATAGCCTGTTCAAGAGCATGGGCTTCACCGCCACGCTCAAGCACAAAAGCCGTCCGATCACCGTCTACCGCCAGGGCGGCGTGAACTTCCTGGTCAATGAAGATCCGGATTCCTTTGCCGCCGATTTTGCCGCCAAACATGGCCCGAGTGCCTGCGGTTTTGCAATCCGTTTCAAGAGGCCGGCGGATGAGGTGCTCAAGGCGGTGCTGGCCAACGGTGGAGAGGTATCTGCTCACAAGGCTGACACCAAGGCTGTGAGCGCGCTGGCGGTGAAGGGCATTGGCGACTGCATGCTGTATCTGGTCGACCGCTACGGCAGCACGGGCAGCATCTACGACGGCGATTACGTGCCGGTGCCCGGTGCTGATCAGAATCCGGCTGGTTTTGGCCTGACCTTTATCGACCACCTCACGCATAACCTCTACTTCGGCAACATGCAGAAGTGGTCCGATTACTACGAGCGCTTGTTCAACTTCCGCGAGATCCGCTACTTCGACATCAAGGGCGCCAAGACCGGCCTGGTGTCCAAGGCGATGACCGCACCGGATGGCATCGTGCGCATCCCGCTGAATGAATCCAGCGACCCGAAGAGCCAGATCAACGAATACCTCGATGCCTATCACGGTGAAGGCATCCAGCACATCGCCTGTTTTACCGACAACATCTACGACACCGTAGAAGCGATGCGCGCAAAGGGCGTGGAATTTCTGGATACGCCCGATACGTATTTCGACGTGATCGACATGCGTATTCCAAACCACGGCGAGGACGTGCCGCGTCTGGCCAAGAACAAGATCCTGATCGATGCCGATCCGGAAACCAAGCAACGCAAGCTGCTGCAGATCTTCACCCAGAACAACATCGGGCCGATCTTCTTCGAGATCATCCAGCGCAAAGGTAATGAAGGTTTCGGCGAAGGCAATTTCCAGGCGCTGTTCGAGTCGATTGAGCGCGATCAGATGAAACGTGGTTTTTTGTAATTCTTGAAAGCCCCTCTCCCTTTGGGAGAGGGATTGGGGTGAGGGTTCGGTAGTGCAGGGATGTATCAAACCACCGTTGCCGACGAGAACGCGAGAACAAGCTCGCCATCTTCGGCAAACGAGTACAGAGGCAGAAAGGGAACTGTGGTACCGCTTGCGCGGTGGTCGCTTGAACGGGCACAAATTCCGAAGACAACATCCGATTCCGCCTTATGTGGCCGATTTTTATTGCGACACCAACCGGTTGGTCATTGAATTGGATGGATCCCAACATGATCCACAAACAGATAAAACGCGCACGTTGTATCTTGAAGCTCAAGGACTGAAGGTGTTGCGCTTCTGGGACAATGATGTGCTACAGCAGATGGATGCGGTGCTCGAAGTGATTTTTAGTTCCTTCGAAGATCGTACCCTGACCCCAACCCCTCTCCCGAGGGGAGAGGGGCTTACAAGCGAAGAGCGATAAGGCCTATGCAATCGAACGGCTACCAATCCGGCTTCGGCAATGAATTCGCCAGTGAAGCGATCAGTGGCATTCTGCCGCTCGGCCAGAATTCGCCGCAGCGTGTGCCGCATGGTTTGTATGCGGAGCAACTTTCCGGTTCCGCTTTCACCGCGCCGCGGCATAGCAATCGCCGCAGCTGGCTGTATCGCATCCGGCCAGCAGCGATGCACAAGCCGTTTGAACCGCGCATACACGGCACCTTCCACAATCGTTTCGACGAAACACCGGTGACGCCGAACCAGCTGCGCTGGGATCCATGGCCGATGCCTGCCAAGCCCACCGATTTTGTCGATGGCCTTGTAACGCTGGCCGGTAACGGCGGTGCGGCGGAGCAGGCGGGTTGTGGCATCCACATCTACGCGGCCAATCGTTCGATGGAAGGCCGCTTTTTCTACGACGCCGATGGCGAGCTGCTGATTGTGCCGCAGCTGGGGCGACTGCGTCTGGCGACCGAACTGGGCGTGCTGGAGATCAAGCCGCTGGAGATCGCGGTGATTCCGCGCGGCATCCGGTTTCGGGTCGAGCTACTGGACAACGAAGCGGGTGGCTACGTCGCCGAAAACTTCGGCAGCTTGCTGCGCCTTCCGGATCTTGGTCCGATCGGCGCGAACTCGATGGCCTTGCCGCGTGATTTTCTGACCCCGCATGCCGCGTACGAAGATGTCGAAGGCGATTTCGAGCTGATTGCGAAGTTTCAGGGCAATCTGTGGACTGCACGCATCGACCACTCACCGCTCGATGTGGTGGCATGGCACGGCAACTACGCGCCCTACAAATACGATCTCACCCGCTTCAACACCGTGGGCTCCATCAGCGTCGATCATCCCGATCCGTCGATCTTCACTGTGCTGACCTCGCTCAGCGATACGCACGGCACGGCCAATGTGGATTTCGTGATCTTCCCGCCGCGCTGGCTGGTGGCCGAGCACACCTTCCGCCCGCCGTATTTTCACCGCAATGTCGCGAGTGAATTCATGGGCCTGATCGAGGGTGTCTACGACGCCAAGGCCGGTGGCTTCGCGCCGGGTGGTGCGAGTCTGCATAACTGCATGAGCGGACACGGTCCTGATGCGGCGAGTTTCGAGAAGGCCAGTGTTGCTGACGTGAGCAAGCCGGATCATCTCACCGGCACGATGGCCTTCATGTTCGAAACGCGCAAGGTGATCCATCCGACCCGGCAGGCACTGGAAGCGCCGCAACTGCAGGGCGATTACTACCAGTGCTGGCAGGGCATCGCCAAGCACTTTGATCCAGAGCGCGCGTAAAATAACCGGCCGTTCCGGTCATGGTGCGCAGCTATTGTGGCTGCAGCCATCGTCAATCAACGTTGTAAAAGGCTGCCCATCCATGCAGCCGATGGAGTGAATGCATGAAGCTGGGCAGTCTGAAGGAAGGTGGTCGCGATGGCACCTTGATCGTGGTCAGCCGCGATCTCAAGCACGCCGTGAAAGCCACCGGCATTGCCGCAACCCTGCAGGCTGCACTCGATGATTGGTCGAATACTGCGCCGCGCTTGAATGCCTTGTACGAAGAACTCAACGCGGGCAAGGCTGCCGGTGCCTTCACGCTGGAAATGAGTGCACTCGCCTCGCCGCTTCCACGTGCTTATGAATTCGTCGACGGCAGCGCTTATCTGCCTCACGTGGCGCGCGTGCGTCGCGCACGTGGCGCGGAGATTCCCGAATCGTTCTACGTTGATCCGCTGATGTACCAGGCTACCAGCGCCGGTTTTCTGGGGCCGCGTGATCCGGTCGTGGTGCCGAGCGAAGACTACGGCATCGATCTGGAAGCGGAAGTCGTGGTGATCACCGATGACGTGCCGATGGCGGTGACACCCGAGCAGGCGGCGACCCACATTCAGCTGGTTGGCCTGGTCAACGACGTCAGCCTGCGTGGCCTGATTCCCGCGGAGCTGGCCAAGGGTTTCGGTTTTCTGCAATCGAAGCCGCGCTCAGCCTTGTCGCCGGTCTTCGTGACGCCTGATGAATTGGGCGATGCGTGGCAGGACGAAAAGCTGCATCTGCCCATGCGCACCTGGCTCAACGGCAAGTGGTTTGGCGAAGCCGAGTGCGGCGTGGACATGCAGTTCAACTTCGCGCAACTGGTCGCGCATGCCGCCAAGACACGCCCGCTGACGGCAGGCACTCTCGTCGGTTCTGGCACGATTGCCAACGAAGACACCAGCAAGGGCGCGTCCTGCTTGGCTGAACAGCGCACGGTGGAAGCGCTGCGCGATGGCAAACCCAGCACGCCGTTCCTTAAGTTTGGTGACACCTTGCGCATTGAAATCATCGATAAGCAGGGCGCTTCGATTTTCGGCGCGATCGAACAGGTTGTTGCGCCCTTGAAGTAAGGATGATCGATCCCGATTCCTGTCGGAGTCACGTGTATTGGTACGAACAGGTGACGCGCCGGAACATCGGCGCTATCTTCGGGCGATCCCTCCCACAGACGCCAGGAGATTCTCATGTCCCAAGTCACCCTCAAGGGTAATCCGATCAACGTTGAAGGGCATTTGCCGGCCTTGGGCCATCAGGCACCCGCCTTCAGCCTCGTCGCCAAAGATCTTTCCGACGCCACCCTTGCCAGCTTCAATGGCAAGCGCAAGGTGCTCAATATCTTCCCGAGCGTGGATACGCCGACCTGCGCCACTTCCGTGCGCAAGTTCAACGAGAAGGCCAGCCAGCTCGACAACACCGTCGTGCTTTGCATCTCGGCGGACCTGCCGTTCGCGCAGGCACGCTTCTGCGGTGCAGAAGGCCTGGATAACGTCGTCACGTTGTCGACCATGCGTGGACACGATTTCCTCAAGCATTACGGTGTTGCCATCAGTTCCGGTCCGCTTGCTGGCCTGGCCGCACGTGCCGTGGTCGTGCTCGATGAGCACGACAAGGTGGTGCACACCGAGCTGGTCGGTGAGATCGCCCATGAGCCGAATTACGACGAAGCGCTGAAGTCGCTTCACTAAGCCAAGAGGTCAGGAGATCCCCGGCTTTGTGCTGGGGATCTGGTTTGGGCGTCATTGGCTGTGGCCTGGAGACGCTTTATTCTATGGATCAACGGCTGATGATTCTGCGATAGGCAGGGTTGTTGGCTCAAACGTGGTGATGTTTTGGGGGATGTGCATGCAGGGTTCCACAGGGACGTCGATCATCAATCCGGTGGTGTTGAGCAAGCGCTCCGACTACTGCCAGGAGTTCATGTCGGCACCGCCTTTCCCCCACGTTGTTATCGATGACTTCCTCGCGCCCGATTTTGCGCAGGCCTTGCTCGATACGTTCCCGGCGTTCGAACGCGGTAACGCGGTGGGCGATAGCGGCGAGCTGGGCGGAAAGTCCACCGTGGACAAGGTGCGCGCCCTTGGGCCGGCCTTCGAGCGGTTGGACGATGCGATCAAGAGTCCGGAATTCCTGAAGGCCATCGGCGATCTCACGGGCATCGAAGGCTTGATCTACGACCCTTGGTATCTGGGCGGCGGAACGCATGAGAACCGCAACGGCATGGCGTTGGATCCGCATGTCGACTTCAACTACCACCCCAGCGAACGCTGGCATCGTCGTCTCAATCTCATCGTTTATCTCAACCCGAATTGGGGTGCAGATTGGGGTGGTTGCCTGGAATTGTTCCGGGATCCGCATGCTGACAACCGGCCGTCGCGTTCGGTGAGTCCGGTTTTCAACCGCTGCGTGATCTTTGAAACCTCGGAAGTGTCCTGGCACGCCTTCGACACGATACGGATTCCCCCCGAACATGAAGGGATGAGCCGTCGCTCAGTTGCGTTGTATTTCTACACCAAGGATCGGCCTGCGGAGCAAACCGCATCCAGGCATACAACCTATTACGTCAACCGCCAGTTGCCTGATCATTTCGCTGAAGGTCGTACGTTGTCGCGCAGCGATGTGGCAGAAATCAAGCAGCTGCTGGACGTGCGCGATAGTCATATCCGCCTGCTTTACGCTGAAAATACCGCGTTACGCAAAGCGCAGGATCGTGGCTTGACAGGAAATCTGTTGTACCTGGCCAAACGCGCTTACGTGCGCTTCCGGCGTTGAGGCGTGTGCCAATGCCGGAAGCTTCTGGCGTTGGCTCGCGTATCCGGGTCAAACAGACCTGACTGAGTCGTCAGTGCTTGGTCGCGATGCGATAGCGCCGGTCATTCAGCATGGTGGGTATCCAGGCATAGCGCAACGCGTGATCACCGCCATCCGGGACAGGGGTCACGGTCATTTTCTCCGCGTATTCACGCAGCGTGGCCACCACATCGATACGCGGCACAGCATCGAGCAATTGCACGTTTGCCACGGAACCGTCGGGCTTGAACGCAACGATAAAGTCGGCAATACCTGAGTCGGGTAAACGATCATCCAGCGCCGGTTTGAAGTGATTTCTTACTGAGGTGGGATGCAGATGGTTGAGGATTGCCTCGCCAGCGATACCTACCTTGATTTCCGTGTCGTACGTGGCGACGAAGCTGTTTACATCCTTCATGATGGCGGTCATTTGCGATTCGCTGATGTGATCCTGTACGCGCTGTACCAGCTCGGCGGCGTAGGCATTACGAGATTGGCTGTCCCGTTTTGACATGAGCGCATAGTGGGCATAAATCTGCGCCCAGTTCATCGCTTCGCGATATTGACCAGCCGCGAGCTCAAGTTCGGCCATCTTTGCCATCGCCAGCACACTGCCGCGGATGGCGGCGTTGCCGAAGTAGAGCGTGGCTTTCTGCGGATTTTCCTGCACCGGTGAGCCGGGCGCGTGCTGACCCATGTGGTAGAGCGAGCCCAGCATGTAGAGCGCATGCGGGTCGTTGCTTTGAGTCGCGTCTGCTTCGAGATTCGTCAGTATGCGCTGGCGATCAGCGAGCGGAACCGTGCTGTCGAATACTTGCGACCAGGATGCATCGGAGGATGGGCTTAGCGCTGGCGCCACGGGGGGATGCGTGGAATCCGCAGCACATGTGTAGTCGATGCTGCATGCCATCAGCAGCGCGATCACTGCGCGAAATGCGTACGTCCGTTGATGCCCCATATCGTGCCCCATCCGTGTTCCCGTATGCCGGGGCAACATTAGCACCTTGGAACGCCGACGAGCATCCCGGCGCCTGTGAGGCACAGTGACGCTGTCGCGGGCAAGAAAAAAGCCGGGTATGACCCGGCTTTTTTCGACCTATCGCAGGATGGCGCTTACTTCGCGGCCAGCAGCGCCTTGGTCATGTCGAGCATGCGGTTGGAGAAACCCCACTCGTTGTCGTACCAGCTCAGCACCTTCACCAGCGTGCCGCCCATGACGCGGGTCTGGGTGGCATCGTAGATGGAGGAATGAGCGTTATGGTTGAAGTCGATCGACACCAGCGGCTTGGTGTTGACGGCCAGGATGCCCTTCAGCGCGCCATTGGCGGCTTCGTTGATGGCGGCATCGATTTCTTCCTTGGTGGTGTTGCGGGCAGCCACGAAGCAGAGGTCAACCACCGATACGTTGATGGTCGGCACGCGCATGGCGAAACCGTCCAGCTTGCCGTTGAGGTCCGGCAGCACCAGGCCCACCGCGGCGGCAGCGCCGGTCTTGGTCGGGATCTGGGAGTGCGTAGCCGAACGGGCGCGGCGCAGGTCGGAGTGGTAGACGTCCGTCAGCACCTGGTCATTGGTGTAGGCATGGATGGTGGTCATCAGGCCATGCACGATGCCGATCTTGTCGTGCAGCACCTTGGCCAGCGGAGCCAGGCAGTTGGTGGTGCAGGAGGCGTTGGAGATCACGTCGTGCGCGGCGGTGATCTTGTCGTGGTTCACGCCGAACACGAAGGTGCCGTCCACATCCTTGTCGCCGGGGGCGGAGATGATCACCTTCTTGGCGCCAGCGGCGATGTGCGCACCGGCCTTGGCCTTGGAGGTGAACAGGCCCGTGCACTCCAGCACCACGTCCACACCCAGCTCGCCCCAGGGCAGCTTGGAGGGGTCGCGTTCGGCGCAGACCTTGATGCGGTCGCCGTTGACGATCAGGTCACCGCCGTCCACCGAGACTTCGCCCGGGAATTTGCCGTGGGCGGTGTCGTACTGGGTGAGGTGCGCGTTGGTCTCGGCATTGCCGAGGTCGTTGACCGCGACGATCTGGAATTCGTTCGTACGGCCTGATTCGTACAGCGCGCGTAGAACATTGCGGCCAATGCGACCGTAACCGTTGATGGCGACCTTGATGGCCATGGGACAGCGTCCTCCGAAGTGATGGCGGGCAACAAAGCGGCGGTCCAGTCGGGCCGCCGAAAGCGCCATTTTAGCCCGAACCGGACCTATCCCTCATCTGGGACTGGTTTGGGCTATCCAGACAGGGCAGGATCGTGGGCCAAACGCCTCTCGGCCATCCATCCCGGAGCATCCCCATGAGTGACGAACAGCTGATCGAGCTGAGCCTGGAGCAGGTCGAGGACTACGAATTCCGGGTCCGCTTCGACGGAACGGCCATTCCTGACCTGACGACGGATGAGGCCGCACCGCTCGGAGGGGATGCGGGTCCCAACCCGTCGCGCTTGTTGGCCGCGGGCGTGACCAACTGTCTTGCTGCCAGCCTCTTGTTCGCTTTGCGCAAATTCAAGAATGCGCCGGGCAATCTGTCGGCCAAGGCCCAGGCTCATCTCGCGCGAAACGAACATGGGCGCTGGCGTATCACGCGTATCGGCGTGGATTTGCAATTGACCGATGCCGTCACGGCACTTGAGCATGTCGATCGCGCGCTCGCGCAGTTCGAGGATTTCTGCATCGTCACCGAGAGCGTGCGGCAGGGTATTGCCGTAGACGTGAATGTGCGTGATGCGTCAGGAAATGTCGTGCACACCAGTGCCGTCTGAGTGTCATGCCGGTTATGGCAAGATGCCCACTTTCTTGTCCACGAGTCATCCGCATGCTGTCCGTACGCCGCCTTGCTGCCGCCCTGTTTGCCACACTTGCCATCGCCCCCGCGGCACAGGCATGGGGACCTTTGGGGCACAGCGTGGTGGCGGAACTGGCGCAGCGTCACCTCAGTCCGGCGGCCAAGGCCGAAGTGGAACATCTGTTGGCGCTCGATCACACGACCTCGTTGGCCGACATCGCCAGCTGGCCCGATGAAATCCGCAACGATCCCAAACAGCAGGATTTGTGGAAGCAGACGCGCGAATTGCACTACATCGATTTCAACGGCTCCGATTGCATCTACACGCCTCCACGCGATTGCAAGGATGGCCAGTGCGTTGTCGAGGCCATTCCGCATTACATCGCCATCCTGGGCGATCGCAGCCAGCCGGATGCAGCGCGGTTGCAGGCGTTGAAATTCGTAGTGCATTTCATTGGCGATATTCACCAGCCGCTGCATGCGAACTACCAGCAAGATGCCGGCGCCAACAAATACCAGGTGCAGTTCCAGGGGCAGGGCACGAATCTGCATCGCGTATGGGATTCGGGTTTGCTGAGTACGCGCAACCTCGACTGGAAGGCCTATGCAAACATGCTCGACGCCGAAGGTGAGGTCGCGTTGCCACCATCGATTGCGCCCTACGACAACGCTGCGGCGCAGTGGGCGGAAGAATCCTGCCAGATCACGCGTAGCATTTATCCGGCAGGTCACAAGATCGATCAGGCTTATATCAATGCCGAGCTGCCAGTCGCCGACACCCGCCTGCGCGAAGCAGGCAGGCGTTTGGCAGAGGTGTTGAATCTCACCTTACAAAACGGCTAAGCGTGTATAGAGGGCTTGCCTAAGGCGAGGTATCTGGGCTGCCTTGGTTGCTTGAGGTCATCGTGTTTGAGCCGATGTGACGATCGATGAACTCAACGATCTTTTCATAGGCTTCTTCCTTGTGCTGCGGCAAGAAGAAGCCGTGCCCCTCCGCGGGTTCGACCAGCGTTTCGACATGCTTGCCGCTTTGCTGGAGGGCTTTCACAAGTTCCTGGAAGTTCTTGAAGGGGGCGCGTGGATCTTCGCCGCCGTGAATCAGCAGAATATCTGCCTTGATGCGTGATACACCGCTTAGCGGTGATCGGCGTAGCAAGTCGTCTGGATCGGATCCGAGTGCGAGTTTCAGATACGCATCGCCGCGGTCGGTCTGTTCGGTGTCGCTTCGGCTCAGCTGGACGCGCAGATCGTAGACGCCGTCGTAGCCGATGGCGCATCGATACAGATCGGGCTCACGCACGGCGCCCTCGAGGGCAGCGTATCCGCCGTAGCTGGCGCCGTAGATGCAAATGCGTTTCGCGTCAGCGTAGCCTTGCTGGATAGCCCACTTCGTCGCGTCGGTGAGGTCATCCTGCATGCTCAGTCCCCATTGCCGGAAGCCGCGCGAAATGAAGTTGCTGCCGTATCCGCCTGAGCCGCGATAGTTGATTTGCAACACCGCGTAGCCGCGATTGGCAAAGAGCTGTACTTCCGGATCAAAACGCCACTCGTCGGCGATCCCGTGGGGGCCGCCATGCGGCAACACGATCATGGGGAAAGGCGGATGGCCAGCCGGTAAGGTTAGGAATCCGTGCAAGAGCAGATCGTCACGCGTGGTGAACGCGATAGGTTGCATGGGGCGCATCTGCTTCGGGTCGATCCAAGGCATCGCGCTGAATAGGTGGCGCGCGTTGTGAGTGCCTAGATCAAACAGGTAGTAGTCGCCCGGATTACGGTCGCTGACAACGGTCACCACCGCGTGCTTTCCATCACGCGTGAAGCTGGAGAAATAAGCCAGCTGTCCGGGGAAGTTGGCAGCCAGCGCCTTGCTTAGTCGCGCTTCGAGACTGTCGTCATCCAGATAGAACAGCTTCTGCTGGCCGTCCTGGGTGATGACGGCGTAATAGTCCAAGCCATCTGCCGTCGGCAGCAGCGTTCCGGGATTGGCGAATGCTCCCTGGTACAGCCGCCGGAAGGTGTTGCTGGCGATGTCGAGCAGCTCGATGGCATCCGGGCGATCGCCGTGTGCCACGCGTACATAGAGCTTGCTGTTGTCGCGGTTGAACCCGATGGGCACAAATTCGATTCCCGTCTTGGCGGGGTCGTTAAGCACGGTCCAGGCGTCGTTCGCGGATGCACGCAGCCACACGACGTCGCCGGCATAGTCGTTGTCCGCGTAGGCCACTCGGACCAGACCGGCATGATCGGCGATGAGTTTGGCATTGCGGACGGGCGAGGCGCCCTGACTTACTGTGCGACCGTTGCGCACATCCAGGACTTCCGCCGAGGTGTAGCTGCCTTCGCGCGACAGGGTGAAATCGTTGGTGGCGATAAGAATCTTGTTTTCCGCGACCGGATCGACACCTAGCGGTTCCGCGTACGCATCGCGTCGCTGGAGAACGGGAATCATGCTGCCCGTTTGCATGCTTCCCGCGCGATAGCCGAACAGGTCGATGGCATCGCTCCCGTCGGCGTTGATCGCAAAAAGCTCGCCGGTCGGTGTCGGCGTATCCAGGCCGCCGTATTGGATGGCCACGGTGGCAATGATGCGGCTGTCGCTGGCCCAGAGGTAATCGGACACCAGCATGGATCGGCCTGAGCGCAACACGTGCAGGATCTTGCCGGTGCCCACGTCGACAATGCAGATCAGGTTGCCATAGGGATTGTCCGGCTGCGGTACCAGCGTTGCCAGGTAGTGGCCATCCGGCGAGATGGTGACCTTGGAAAAGTCCGGCTGTCGGATGAAGTCGGCGATGGGGACCGGACCATGCGCGACAGTATCGGCGTATGCATCAGCCGCCAACCCGGCATGCGCTGCCAGGAGGGATGACACAAGCACGGCCGTTAGGCCCCATTTACGTCTATCCATCCATTTCACCTTTTCGACATTTTGCTTTTCTAAATTTCTTGCGGCAATGCGTCAGAGCGCATTGCATTCGATTGCATTGCGAATCATCTTGCCGAGTACGAGTGTAGTTCTGTTAGGCTCTGTGAATGACTGCGAAAATTGAAGCGATGACTACCGATACTCACTCCCGCCGTACCAAGATCGTTGCCACCCTGGGCCCCGCCACTGATGCGCCGGGCATGCTCGAAAAAATCATCAACGAAGGCGTGGACGTAGTCCGCCTCAACCTCTCCCACGGTCAATCTGACGATCATCGCGCCAGAGCGGTCGCTGTGCGCAAGGCCGCTGAAAAGGTCGGGCGCGAAGTAGGCATTCTTGCCGACCTGCAGGGGCCGAAGATCCGCGTCGAACGTTTTGCCAACGGTCCCATCGAGTTGCGTGATGGCGAACCCTTCGTGCTGGACTGCCGCGCCGATGCTCCCCCCGGCGATGTCACTCGCGTCGGCGTGAGCTACCTGGGTTTGCCGCAAGATGTGAAGGCCGGCGATGTGCTGCTGCTGGACGATGGTCTGGTGGCGTTGACCGTGCTGGAAGTCGTCGGCCCCGAGGTGCGCTGCCGCGTGCTGATCGGTGGCAAGCTTTCCGATCGCAAGGGCTTGAACCGTCAGGGCGGCGGTCTGTCCGTGACTGCGCTGTCCGACAAGGACAAGGCCGATATCAAACTGGCGGCCGAGATTGGCGCTGACTTTTTGGCCGTATCCTTCGTGCGTTCCGGCGCGGACATGGAGCAGGCGCGTCGCTTGTTGCACGAGGCCGGCGGCAACGCCTCGCTGGTGGCGAAGATCGAGCGTGCCGATGCCATTCCGGTGCTCGGCGAAATCATCGACGCTTCCGACGTGGTGATGGTGGCGCGTGGTGACCTGGGTGTGGAAATCGGCGATGCCGAACTACCGGGTCTGCAGAAGAAGATCATTCGCGAAACGGTGCAGCGGAACCGTGCCGTCATTACGGCGACACAAATGTTGCAATCGATGGTGCGTTCACCCATTCCGACTCGCGCGGAAGTGCTGGACGTCGCCAACGCCGTCATCGATGGCACCGATGCGGTGATGTTGTCAGAAGAGTCCGCGGCAGGTGCCCATCCGGACAAGGCCGTCGCTGCGTTGCGCCGCATCTGTCTCGGTGCCGAACGCCAGTTTGAACCCAAGGAAGACATGACCACCGGAGGCCATCGTCTTGATCGCACCGATCAGGCGATCGCGCTGGCAGCGATGGTGCTTGCCAGTGAAGTGGGGGTACGTGCCATCGTGGCGTTAACCGAATCCGGTGCGACCGCGCAGTGGCTCTCCCGTTATCGCAGTGCCGTGCCGATCTATGCGTTGTCGCCGTTCGACGATGCCCGTCGTCGCATGCTGATGTTGCGTGATGTGCAGCCGGTGAAGTTCACCCATGACACCTTGAACCCGGCCGTGTCGGCACGTGAGGCCGTGCGCCAGCTGTTCGTCGCTGGCAAGCTTTCGGAAGGTGACCGCGTAGTGCTCACCCACGGTGATCACATCGGTCGTGGCGGCGGCACCAATACGCTCAAGCTGCTTTCGGTCGGCGCGGAAGGAATGGTGGAAAGCCTTCGCGATCTATGAATCGCGATGGCGTCCCGTAGCGCTGCTGCGCTGCGGGTTCGCTAGACTAGCTGTCCCCACAGCACTACATCGGAGGTATGTCATGCGCGCTTTGACTCGTTTCGGCCAATCTTTGCTAGTGGCCGCCGTGCTGGCCGCGGGCATGCCTGCGCTAGCTCAGCAGATGCGCAAGGTCGCACCGGAGCAGTTGCCCAATGACTGGGTCCTGCTCAATCAGGGCAGCATCTCTGTGGATGTCCCCAACAGCGGCGTCAATATCTACAAGCCGGGTTGCGTGGCGGTGACCTACACGATCGGCAATGACGGCGTGCCGATGAATCTGCAGGTCGCCAAGATGATGCCGCCCAGCGACCTCGGCAAGGCGGCCGTCAGTGCCGTGTCCAAGTTCCGTTATGGGCCTTCGCTGACCAACAAGCACGAAGACCCCTTCGCCACGTATTACATCGTTCCTTTCAACGGTCCGGACGACAAAACCCAGCAGGCAGCCTTGATGGCACCCTGCAAGCTGCCGGGTTACGGACAGGGCTGATCGGAGTCGGCAGGGGGCCGCGCCGGCCAAGATGCCGGCGCCGGTTATTGCGGTTGGGGCTATAATCGGGCCTTTTCAACCTGACCGCCCGCACGGGTGGATCCCCCCTTGCGGCCGTATGCCGCCAAAGTTTTACGGAGTCGTCCAATGAGCATTGAAGATCTCGAGAGCATCGCCCTGGCGATGGTCGCGCCCGGCAAGGGCATCATCGCCATCGATGAGTCGACCAACACCATCAAGAAGCGCTTCGAGGCGGTCGGGATTGAGAACACCGAAGAGAATCGCCGCGCCTACCGCGAACTGCTGCTGACCGCACCGAACCTCTCCGATCACATCTCCGGCGCGATCCTCTACGACGAAACCATCCGTCAGTCCACCAAGGACGGCGTGCCGTTCACCCAGGTGATGAAGAAGAACGGCATCATTCCGGGCATCAAGGTCGACAAGGGCCCGGTGCCGCTCGCCGGCTTCCCGGGCGACGTGGTGACCGAAGGCCTCGATGGCCTGCGCGAGCGCCTGTCTGAATACGTCAAGCTCGGCGCCCAGTTCGCCAAGTGGCGCGCGGTCATCAACATCAGCGAAGACAACCCCAGCTCCACCGCCATCGAAGCCAACTGCCACGCACTGGCCCGCTACGCCGCGTTGTGTCAGGAAGCCGGCATCGTGCCGATGGTTGAGCCCGAAGTGATCATGGATGGCGATCACAGCATCGAAGTCAGCTACGAAGTGCACGAAGCCGTGCTGCGCAGCCTGTTCAATGCACTGTATGAGCAGAACGTATTGCTGGAAGGCACCATCCTGAAGGTCAGCATGGTCATTCCGGGCAAGGACGCAGAAGAGCAGGCCAGCGTCGAGGAAGTGGCCGAAGCTACCGTGCGCGCGCTGAAGACCACTGTGCCGGCGACCTTGCCGGGCATCGTGTTCCTGTCTGGCGGCCAGACCGACGAGCAGTCCACCGCCCACCTCAATGCGATGAACCGCATGGGTCCGCATCCGTGGCCGCTGTCCTTCTCCTACGGTCGCGCCATGCAGCAGGCCGCGCTGAAGTTGTGGTCCAAAGACATGAAGGCCAACTACGGCGAAGCCCAGAAGACGGTGGCGGCACGTGCCAAAGACAACGGTCTTGCCGCGCTGGGCCAGTGGAAGGGCTGATCGCTTAAAGCCCCCACCGCAAAGAAGAAAGGGCGCCGTCAGGCGCCCTTTCTGTTTTTACCTACACAACCTGCGATCAGAAGCGGTATTCACCGGCGACCGTCACGGCATTGGTCTGCAACTGCACACCCTGGTTGCTGCCCTTGCCGGTAGCGTCGTAGTAGTTGTAGTTCACACCGACGCTGAAGTGCTGGTTGATGTTGTAGCCAACACCCACGCCGGCGTACGGACGGATGTTGCCGATGCGCTCGTACGCATACTGGTCATTGGTCAGGCCCGAACCCTTCGCATAGAAGGCACCGGCGCGGACTTCAGCGTACCAGTCGGGGGTGAAGTTCCAGCGCAAGTTTGCGCCCAGGGTCGGGGCATGGAAACGGCCGCGCGCCGACGAATCACCGTTGTAAGCGCCCTTGGCGTCGACGAAGCCCAGGTACTGATAACCGGCTTCCACGCCAACCGAAGCTTCCGGGTTGATGGCAAAGCGGTAACCGCCCTTGATGCCGCCGATGTAGCTGCCCTTGTTGTCATAGGCACCCTGGTTGACCTGGCCGTAACCGGCTTCGGCACCGACGTACCAGCCCTGCTGGGCGGTCTGGGTGGGAGCGGTCTGAGCGAAGGCGGGGGCGGCAGCAAGGCCGGCGGCGGCAATAGCAACAGCAAACAGCGTTTTCATGGAGTACTCCTTTTTATGCATTGATCAGGACGTCGGCACTGAGGGGGAAGCCGAAGACCCGTACGCATGCGTGTGGCGATGCGTAATGCTTAGATAGGTTCACCCGCCGGAGATTCAACACCGCAAGGTTCAGTATTAAGACTTTATTAAGTATTTGAGAAAAATGAATAAATCCTAACGAAGTCTGTTCTGCACCTACAGCGAGAACCGGACGACAGATAACGAACGATCGGCGACAATAGCCACTTTTGTTGCCTGCCCCCGGAGACAGATCTGATGACTTCCCGTCGCGTACTCGCCAACGCCGTCCGCGCCCTGGCCATGGATGCCGTGGAGGCAGCCAATTCCGGCCATCCCGGCATGCCGATGGGCATGGCCGACATCGCCGAAGTGCTGTGGAACGACTTCCTCCAGTTCAACCCGCTTAACCCGAAGTGGCCCAACCGTGACCGCTTCGTACTGTCCAATGGCCACGGCTCGATGCTGCAGTACGCCCTGCTGCACCTCACCGGCTACGACCTGCCGATGGAGCAGCTCAAGCGCTTCCGCCAGTTGCACTCCAAGACCGCCGGCCATCCTGAAGCCAGCGAAACCCCAGGCGTGGAAACCACCACCGGCCCGCTGGGGCAGGGGCTCGCCAATTCGGTCGGTTTCGCGCTTGCGGAGAAGGTGCTGGCCGCGCACTTCAATCGTCCTGACCACACCATCGTCGATCACCACACCTTTGTATTCGTAGGTGATGGCTGCCTGATGGAGGGCATCTCTCACGAAGCCGCATCGCTGGCGGGTACGTGGAAGCTGGGCAAGCTCGTGGCGGTCTACGACGACAACAACATCTCCATCGACGGTGAAGTCGAAGGCTGGTTCACCGATGACACCGCCAAGCGTTTCCAGGCCTACGGCTGGAACGTGATCGGCGTGGTCGATGGCCACGATGCCGAAGCCGTGAAGAAGGCGCTGACGCAGGCGACCGCGCAGAGCGAAAGGCCCACGTTGATCATCTGCAAGACGATCATCGGTTTTGGCGCTCCGAACAAGGAGGGCAAGGAAGTAAGCCACGGCGCCGCACTGGGCAAGGACGAAGTCGCCGCCGCGCGCGACATGCTCGACTGGCGCTATGCGCCGTTCGAAATCCCATCGGACATCTACGCCGCTTGGGACAAGAAGGTAATCGGTGCCGAGCGCGAACAGCAATGGAATGACGTGTTCGCCAAGTACGAAGCAGCCTATCCGGAACTTGCCGCCGAATTCCGCCGCCGTACTGCTGGCGAACTGCCGGCGGACTTCGCGGAAAAGGCGCAGGCCTATATTGCGAAAATGCAGGCCGAAGGTCCGGATGTGGCCTCGCGCAAAGCCTCGCAAATGACGCTGGATGCCTTCGGTCCGCTGCTGCCGGAACTGGTCGGTGGTTCGGCCGATCTGGCCGGTTCCAACCTCACCATGTGGAAGGGCAGCAAGAACATCACCGGCCCCGATGGCAACTACGTGCACTACGGCGTGCGCGAGTTCGGCATGAGCGCGATCGCCAACGGCCTGGCGCTGCACGGTGGCTTCCTGCCTTACGACGGTACCTTCCTGGTGTTCTCCGATTACGCGCGCAACGCCGTGCGCATGAGCTGCCTGATTCCGGCGCATGTCATTCACGTCTACACGCACGACTCGATCGGCCTCGGCGAAGACGGTCCGACGCATCAGCCCGTTGAGCATATGAGCGCGCTGCGCCTGATCCCGAACAACCGCCTGTGGCGTCCGTGCGACGTGGTGGAATCGGTGGTGTCCTGGAAGGTGGCGATCGAGCGCAAGGGCAATCCATCCTGCCTGATCTTCTCGCGCCAGACGCTAAAGCGTCAGGAACGCACGCCGCAGCAGGTGGCGGATATCGCACGTGGCGCCTACGTGCTCTCCGATCCGGCCGATACCAAGTTCAAGGCCATCCTGATCGCCACCGGCTCCGAAGTGGAATTGGCGATGGAAGCCGCCCGTACGCTTGCGCAGCAGAACGTGCCGGTGCGTGTTGTGTCGATGCCCTGCACGGAAGAATTCGACGCACAGCCGCTGGAATACCGCGAAAGCATCCTGCCGAGCTGGTGCCGTGCACGCGTGGCCGTGGAAGCGGCCAGCGTCGACTTCTGGTTCAAGTACGTGGGTCTCGACGGCGAAGTGGTTGGCATGACCACTTTCGGTGCATCCGCTCCGGCACCTGCCTTGTTTGACTACTTCGGTTTCACTGTCGCTAAAGTGGTCGATGCCGCAAAGCGCGTGATCGGCTAACGCTTCACTCTGCTCCCTCTCCCTGTGGGGAGAGGGAAGGCTGGGGGCAGCGCTTATGGGAAATTACCAAGTCGCTGCTGCAGGGCCTTGAGCGCTGGGGCCGAGAAGGCGATCAGAGCAAAGTGTCACTGCATGTAAGTGGCGTGTTGCTCCAGTTCTCACGTCGTCGCGATTTCTTCATGGTGCATCGCTACACCGCATCGGCATAGCGCACGAGTTCCCACTCCACCGCAACCTCTTCGTGGCGCATGCCGAACATGTCATCGAGCAGGTCGAAGCGGCGTGGCTTGTAGAGCGTGTAGGCGGGCATGGCACTGCCTTGCCGGATGCTCCGCTGGAAGTGAGCGATACGGTAGGTGGGCGTGAGCCACGCGCACCAGTCCCCACTTTCCGGGCAGCGTTCGCCGGTTTTGACGCGGGTGCCCAGCGCAGTCTTGGGCTGCGGTGGAATGGGCCGGCCGGTGGCAGGGTCGAGGTTTTTGGCCTTGCTCATCCGTTCAATCAGGTCATCGGAAGGCTTGGCCGGCGGTGGCGTGGCGTCTTGTTCTTTTTGCCACTGGAAGGTGCCGTCCCATTCGGGCAGCTTCGCAGGAGGCAGCGGCACGATCTGGTCGATGTCAGGGACTTTGGGGTTGCGGCCGTCGTTGGCGTCGAGGAAGTCGATGATCAATCCGTAACGTCGTGAGCGCTCGGGATCATCGGATAGATCTAGGTAATAGGGCCGTTGTGATGGTGACAACTGAGTCTGAAGTGGCGTCGACAACTGAAAGGCATTCTTCAGAACCATTGCAGACATCGAATCACCGCCTGCCACGCCTTTCTGGAATGCGTGGACGGCTTCTGAATAAAGTCCCCTATTTTCGAGATGGATACCTAAGGTGCTGGCCGCATCACCATATCCCTGATCCGTCGCACATTGTCGCATTTGCAGAGCGGTCCCCGGAGCCATGTCTGAGGGCGCCAGTAAATCGCCGACATAAGCCTGTGCCTCGGGACTGCCCAAGTCGGCCGCCTTGCGGAAATAACGCAGCGCCGCTTCCCTGTCCTGCTTCACGCCATAGCCCAACTCCAGATAGTGGCCCATGTCGTAATAACCGCCAGGAACGCCTTGCGCGATCAACTGCATCGTCAGATCGATGGTTTCCTTCGCGGGATATGGAGATGAGGCTAAACCCTCTGAGACGAGCAACTGCAAGTTGAGGTTGGCTTTGTAATGACCGTACGCGGCAGCAATTCGGTAGTAGCGTGCAATGTCATTGAAGTCTTTCGGGCCTGCTTTCTTTTCCAGATAACGTGCGTATTTGAACAACGCGTCGGCTTGCGGATCGAGCGGCGGCAAGCGATCGGCTTCGTGTGTGCACGTAAAAGCCAGCTTGGCGCGTACATCGCCCAATGAAAGCAGTGAGGCCATCGGGCTCTCCTCGTGCGAGCAAGCGCACAGAAAGCCGATGACCGCCAGAACAGGAAAGGTGCGGCGACGCATCGCTACACCGTATCGGCATGGCGCATGAGTTCCCACTCCACCACAACCTCTTCGTGGCGCATGCCGAACAGGTCATCGAGCAGGTCGAAGCGGCGTGGCTTGTAGAGCGTGTAGGTGGGCATGGCACTGCCTTGCCAGATGCTCCGCTGGAAGTGAGCGATACGGTAAGTGGGCGTGAGCCACGCGCACCAGTCCCCACTTCCCGGGCAGCGTTCGCCGGTTTTGACGCGGGTGCCTAGCGCAGTCTTGGGCGGCGGTGGAATGGGCCGGCCGGTAGCGGGGTCGAGGTTTTTGGCCTTGCTCAGCCGTTCGATTACGTCATCGGAAGGCTTGGCTGGTGGTGGCGTGGCGTCTTGTTCTTTTTGCCACTGGAAGGTGCCGTCCCACGGCGGTAACGGTGCAGGCGGTAGCGGCACGATCTGGTCGATGTCGGGAACTTTGGGGTTGCGGCCGTCGTTGGCGCGAATGAAATCAGCAATGGCGTCGTAGCGTTGTGAGCGCTCGGGGTCGTTTGGAAGCGCCAAATAACCTAAATCACTCGATGACTGCGGACCTTTGAACGCATCTCTCAATGTCGACGCAGAGATACTGTCGCCTGCCGCCACCCCTTTCTGGAATGCCTGGACGGCTTCGGGATAGCGCTCATCTACTTGAAGATGGATACCTAACGTGTTGGCTGCGTCTCCGAATCCCTGATCCGCTGCACACTGCCACATCTGTACGGCAATCTGCGGAGCCTTATCCGAGGGTTCAAGCAAATTGCCGACATATGCCTGACCTTCGGGGCTTCCCAAATCAGCAGCCTTGCGAAAATAACGCAGCGCTGCCTCCTTGTCCTGCTTCACGCCATAGCCCAACTCCAGGTAGTGGCCCATGTCGTAATAACCGCCAGGAACGCCTTGCGCGATCAACTGCATCGTCAAGTCGATGGTTTCGGTGGCCGGATGCGCTGACGAGGCTAAGCCTTCCGAAACCAACAACTGCAAGTTGTGATTGGCGCTGTAATGGCCGTATGCCGTAGCAATCCGGTAATGGCGCGCAATGTCGTTGAAGTCTTTCGGGCCTGCTTTCTTTTCCAGATAACGCGCGTACTTGAACAGCTGATCAGCTTGCGGATCGAGCGGCGGCAGATGATCGACTTCGTGCGTGCACGTAAAAGCCAGCTTGGCGCGCACATCGTTCAAGGGAGATAGTGAGGTCATGGAGTTTTCCTTGTGCGAACACGCGCTAATGAGCAGAGCGATAACAATGATCAGGGTCGTTTTGCGCATGTGTTAGTCCCGACGGCCGCGTGTAGCGGAATCACGGTAGAAGGCAATCAACGGGGCGTAGGGTGTGAGCGTTGTATCTGTTTTCGCATGTCGACTCTTATTGGTCTTGATGATGCTAACCCATTGATCATAAGCATCCGCCGCATCCAATCGATTGCTGTTCTTCTCGTTCTGGCCCACGCCCATTCCTTTGGTATGAATGTCCCACAAATGCTCCCTAACCGGCCGCGTCACGTCGCCGTGCTCATGGCAGATATTGATCTCGCTATCCACTTCCATGCTGCGTGTGTTGATGTTGGCCGAGCCGTGGGTGAGGAAGACGTCGTCGACCACCATGATCTTGCTGTGCACGTAGGTGTTGATCCACGGCGTGGGTCCATCAGGGGCAACCAGGGTGCAGATCAGTACCTTGAGGCCGGGGATGTCCAATGGCAGCAACGCTTGGTTGGCGTCGTTGTTGTTCTTGATCTGTTGATCCAGATCGTCGAGTTGTTGCTGCAATGCGCTTAAGCGTGCCTGGGTCGCCTTCGCGTGTTGCGTGAATTTGTCCATGATCGTCGTATCCGTCTTCCACAAGTCGTATTGCCCCTGCGCTTTATTGCGTTGCGCTTGCAACGCTTCACCGCGCTCTAGGCGCGTGACGGTGGGCATGGCGTTGGCTTGGCCCAGGCCTTCGAGCATGCGGTAGGTGGATAAGTCGCCTTGAAAGAGTGCATCGTCGTCTGCGTTGGTGACCACGAACAGATAGATCGAACCGTGCTGACCGGGATCGCGTCCCCACGTCAGCTGTTCCTTGGCCGCTTCCTTGATCATGTCGGCCAGTGGCGGCCAGCGGAAGTATTGGTTTTCGATGTAGATGAAGTTGGTGGCGTTGTTGACGGCTTGCAGGTACATCGTTTTGATGTCGCGCCGTCCTTCCTGCGATTGGGTGCGGGTGATCTGCGCCATCACAGGAAAGCCTTCCTTGCGTCGCAGCTCGTGCAGCGGCCCTAGGAACATGCGCGCGGCGAGAAGGTTTTCGTCCGTACTGCGCTGCCAGGCGCGGCAGAAGTTGTAGTTGAGGTGTTCCAGCAAGCGGCCGGTGATCTTGCAGGACATGTCTTGACGCGGTGTGGCGCCGTTGCGTCCTGCGTCGGGGGCCAGGCGCAGGTAACTGTGCGCATCGGTATCCCAATAGGCGTCGAGCATGTTGTGACCCATCACGAAGCCGAGTGAGCGGTCGGGCATGTCGTAGTCCACCACGACGGTTTTTTGGTGGTGGGTGGGGAAGTACTGGAAAGCCGTTATCGCCGCGTCGTCCAGTTGCTTGTCGGCGCGATAGGCTGTTTCGCGCGTGTAGATTTCGTTGCCGTCGTCTTTGGAAAAGCCGCGTGTGACAAATTGGATGTTTTGCAGTGTGCGGATGGCGCTCGCGGGGTCTAATGTGCGTAGGAACGCAGAGAAATCCAGTACGTTGTGGGTGTCACTCTGTACAAGCGGATTGTCTTTTGTCTGGTTCAGCACATCGATGCCGTGGTTAATCGCGTAAAACCAGTGGCCGTCGTAATTGAGAGAGTCGCGTTTTTCGTCGTGCGTAAACGCTAGGCGCGCAACGCTGTAACCCGGTAAATTGTTTTCGGTGTATTGCGACAGCGGTGGGGCGTCCTTCCAGGACAGGACACGTACCTTGACCCCTTCGATCGCCTTTTTGATCAGCAGATCGCCGATGCACGGCGCACCGCTTCCGCGCCTGAAATACATCGAAGGCTGAAAGCCCCAGCAGATGATGTCCACGCACGACTTGGCTTCGAAGATGGCGTCGTACACCGCGCCAAAGGCGGCCTCGCCGTTGATCAGCGGCAAATAGGTGGTGGGCATGGGGGGAAATTCCGCCAGGCCCTTTTCGTCTTTCGGTCCCTTTCGGGTTGCCTGCACAAACCACGGCAAGGTGATCGTGGCGCTGTTGGTGCGTGACAAAGCGATCGGTGTGGTGATGGGGGCGGGTAGGAAGTAGTAGTCGGTCACCTGTCGCTTTCCCAGGCAAGGTTGATCAGACCAACGCAGCGATTGCGGTGTCCGGCCTGATCGTCGGTGGGCATGACGCCGTGATCCGCATGCGATTCCAGAAACGGGAGACCCTGATTCGCGCTCGCCGTTGGCGGCCGTGCCCTCTTGCGTGAGGAGCGCCATCAGGCTGGGGTATGCCCCTGTTGCAGTCTGCAGGTATGATCTGACGGAGTGGTCAGATGTTGGCTTGTCAGGCGGGTTAGTTGCTCGCCAGTGTTGTAAGCACGCCAAAGCCGACGGCCATCACCACGGCGACGGCCATGCACGCGCTCGTCAGCCGAATACGTCGCGCATCGATGCGCGGAATCAGCCGCCACAGCGCAAACACACCGACCAGCATCGATACGGCGAGCGAGACGCGAAACAGCCCGCTTGCAAGCAACGGCTCAAGCGGCGGATGCCATATGCCCAGATGCGCTGCTACACCGGCGCTGATCAGGATGGCAAACAAACACCACACCAGGCAGGCGAGATAAGCCCGATTGAATACGACCGGGACGCGTTCGCTCCAGCGCAGCACGATCCAGACGATCAGCGCGGGCACGATGGCGCCGACGCTGCTGTAAAGCACCCACCAGATAACGCTGCTTAGCAGCGCGAGCAGACCCGTCATGGGGTTTCCCTGAAGCCGATGCGACGCAGCAGTTTATCCATCAACCAGGCCGGACCGACAAGCAGGTAGGCAAGATCGGTGAGGAAGCTCGGTCGGCGCCCTTCGATCAGGTGGCCTACGAACTGGCCGATCCACGCGACGACAAACACGCCGATGCCAGCGCGTAACAGCGTCGCGGATCCCAACTGTTGGAATATCCAGAAGCAGCTGAAGGCAAACACAGATAGCACCGCAAGCAACGCTGCACCAAGCCGGCGTGAATGTTTCCAGTACCAGGTGAAGGAAAGCACGATGGCCAGCACCGCCCACGAGCCGGGACGAAACCATGCCTGCGGCACCGGAATCGTCCACAGCATGGCAATGGCGCTCCAGACGATCAACGGCACGCAGACCCAATGCAGCCATTGATTCGTTGGGTGTTGATGATCGCGGCTGTAGCTGTCCAGCCAGTCACGCATGCTGCGTTGGGTTGGTGTGGCCGGCATCAGTGAGGGCTGCTTTTGGAAAAGAGATTGAGCACCAGTACACCGGAAATGATCAGCACGATGCCGATGATGGCCGGTATGTCGAGTCGTTGCTTGTAAAGCACCACGCCAATGAGCGCGATCAAGGCGGTGCCGGCACCCGACCACACGGCATAGGCAATGCCGATCGGCATCTGCCGCAGCGTCAGGCTCAGGCAGAAAAAAGCCACGCCATAACCGGCGACCACCACCATGCTAGGCAACAGTTGGCTGAAACCATGGGAGGCTTTCAGCGCACTGGTGCCGATGACCTCGGCAATGATCGCCACACCGAGCGTGAGCCAGACATTCATGCGCTTAGTCCAGCGTGATGCCGGCCACGCGCTGCAAGGCCTCGGCGTACTTCGCGGCAGTACCGTTGATGACATCGGCGGGGATGCGCGGACCGGGTGCCTGTTTATTCCAGTCCAGCGTTTCCAGATAGTCACGCACGAATTGCTTGTCGTAGCTCGGCGGGCTGATCCCGACCTGGTACTGATCGGCCGGCCAGAAGCGCGAGGAATCCGGCGTGAGCATTTCATCCATCACGTACAGCTTGCCGTCTTCATCCGTGCCGAACTCGAACTTGGTGTCGGCGATGATGATGCCGCGTTCGGCGGCGTAGGCAGCTGCCCATTTGTAGATCGCCAGCGTGGCATCGCGCACCTGCTCGGCCAGATCTTTGCCGACAGCGGCCACCACGGCATCGAAGCTCACGTTTTCGTCGTGATCGCCCACGGCCGCCTTGGTCGACGGGGTGAAGATCGGCTCCGGCAACTGCTCGGCCTGGCGCAGGCCGGCCGGCAGCTTGATGCCGCACAGCGATCCGGTGGCGCGGTAATCCTTCCAGCCCGAACCGATCAGATAGCCACGCGCGATGGCTTCTACCGGCACCGGCTTCAACCGTTTGGTGACGACAGCGCGTTTGCTGTATAGCGCCAGATTGGCACCTTGCGGCAGCACATCCTCCAGCGGCGTGTGCAGCAGATGGTTGGGCATGATGTGTGCGGTCTTGCCGAACCAGAAATTGGAGATCTGGGTGAGCATTTCGCCCTTGCCGGGAATCGGATCCGGCAGCACCACGTCAAAGGCCGACAGGCGATCGGTGGCCACGATCAGCAAGCGATTGCCGGGCAGGGCGTGGACGTCGCGCACCTTGCCGCGATGGATCAGCTCAAGGCCGGGCAGGTTCGATTGCAGCAGGGTCGTGGGCACGGTGCGCTCCAGTAGATCAACGAGCTGGCTATTGTAACGGCCCAGGCGCGCGGAATAGATCAGAGCCACCCCGCACACTGCTAGAATCGGCGCCTTTATATCCATGCGTTCATTGATGCGAACCGTATTGATCGCGGCACTCGGTCTGACCTGTGCCTTGCCAGCGCTCGCTGCCGAGATGCCGCCCAAGCCGGTGCGCCTGGGGCTTTGCGCGGCCTGTCACGGTGAAACCGGCATGGCTCAGATTCCCGGTGCGCCGAACCTGGCGGGACAAAAGCTGGATTATTTACGCAACGCCTTGAAGGACTACCGCGACGGCAGTCGCAATGTCCCGCTGATGCGCGCAGCTATCGGCCCGGTCAGCGACGCTGATCTGGATCAACTCGCACGCTGGTACAGCGCGCAGACACCGCAACCCTCAGCCGCCCAGCCATGAGCTATACCTATACCTTCTGGTTCGCCATGGCGGGCCTGCTGTTTGGACATGGCCTGGCCGGGGCCGGTGTCGGCGCGATTGTCGGCTTCGTGCTCGACAACCTGCGCTTCAGCCAGCGCCGCAGCGCTACGCCGGAAGCAGGCGGCTATGTGGGACCGCTATTCGCCTTGCTTGGCGCGATCGCCAAATCCGACGGTCGCGTGTCCGAGGCGGAAATCGCCATCGCCGAACGGGTGATGGCGCGCATGGGGCTGGATGCCGGCGCACGCCAGCAGGCCATCAGCAGCTTCAATGCGGGCAAGCAGCCCGAGTTCGACGTCACCGGACCCATCAACGCGCTGCGCCAGTGGGTTGGACTGCGCCGCGATCACGCGTTTCCCGTGCTCGACGTGGTGATCGAAACCGTACTGGCAGAAGGCAATCCGCCGCCGGAGAAGATGGCGATCCTGCGCCAATTGGCGTTCGCCTTGCGCATTAGCGACATGGAACTGATGGCGCTGATGGCCATGAAGGGCTATGTCTGGCAGGGCGCAGCGGGCGCGCGTGGCCACGGTCCCGGAAACGGTGGCGGCTACGTACCGCCGCAGCGCAATACCATGGGGCCTGATCCCTACGCGGTACTGGGCATTCCGCGCACGGCCGACGACCGCGCCATCAAGCGCGCCTATCGCAAGCTGATTTCCGAACATCATCCCGACCGCCTGGGCGACTTGCCCGAAGAAATGCGCAAGCGTGCTGAGGCCCGCGCCAGCGAAATCAACGCTGCGTACGAGCGGATCAAGGCAGAGCGCGGATTCAAATAAGACAACGGGCAGGGAAGGGCGCCGCCCTGTAAAATGCGCACTTCGCGCGCTCAAGGTGTATGAGCCTTGAGCCTTGCTGTTTCCTTTTTCCGACGTTATGAAGCCATGAGCAAGCAATCCCCCATCATCGCCCCTTCCATTCTCTCCGCCGATTTCGCGCGACTGGGCGAGGACACCGCCAAGGCGCTGGCAGCAGGCGGCGACTGGGTGCATTACGACGTGATGGACAACCATTACGTGCCCAACCTCACCATGGGCCCGATGGTGCTGAAGGCGCTACGCGATTACGGCATTACTGCCCCGATTGACGTGCACTTGATGGTGAAGCCGGTGGACCGCATCGTGCCGGACTTCGCCAAGGCCGGCGCCACGCGGATCAGCTTCCATCCGGAAGCCACCGAGCATGTGGATCGTACTATCGGCCTGATCAAGGATTCCGGCTGCCAGGTAGGTCTGGTGTTCAACCCCGCCACGCCGCTGAACTGGCTCGACCACGTGCTCGACAAGCTCGACCTGGTGCTGATCATGTCGGTCAACCCTGGTTTCGGTGGGCAGAAATTCATTCCTGAAGCGCTGCGCAAACTGCGCGAAGTGCGTCGGCGTATCGATGAGAGCGGCCTGCCGATCCGTCTGGAAGTGGATGGTGGCGTCACCGCTGACAATATCGGCCAGATCGCTGCCGCCGGCGCCGATACCTTCGTGGCGGGTTCGGCCATCTTCGGCGCGGCCGACTATCAGGCCGTGATCCACAAGATGCGCGCCGCCATCGGCGGCTGAGCAGGCGCCATTAAGCAGGCTCTATAAAGAAAAACCCGGCACAGGGGGAAATCCGTGCCGGGCAGGAGGGGCGTCGAAAGACGCTAGAGGAGACACCATCGGCAGATGCGTACAGCGCTTAGCTGAAGGACGGGAGGCTCGGCCGTCGTATCAGCATGGGCGAGTTCCACGGCATATGGATTCTGCGCCTGCCGAGTAATCGGACCGGGTCCCCCCCAAATGGTTCCCTCCAGAACGCAAATAATTTCAAAAAGTCAAAAAAAATCCCCTCCGACATAGGAAGGGGAAGGAACGCCGGGACAGGAATGACCGGAGAAATGGCTTGCTGATGCGGTTTACAGTGGCTGCGACGGTGGTTTGCCCGGTGGCGCGATCGGCTTGCTTCCTTGCGCGCCGATCGCGCCCCTGCCTTCCACGTCAGCTTCACGCACAGAGAGCGGTTTATTGCAGGCTCAGCAGGATCGCGAGCAGCAAGGGCGCCACGGCCAACACGACGCGCAGTGGTTCGAATTCGCGTAGTTCGGCGTTGGGATCGATGGAGGGGTCGGCACGCATGGACAGGACTCGTTGCTGGCTTGAGGCTTATCAAACACCCGGCTGAGGCGTCACCCCCGGCGTTGCGAGGGCGATCGGCCGACGGAATCTGGCAGAACGCGGGCAAAGCACACGTGCGGCTTGCGCAGGGACGATCCGCATAGCAACCTGCCCGCCATCATCACGAGGAATCCACATGGGACGTAGCATCGCCATCGTCGAAGACGAACCGCTGATTCGCGCCAATTACGTCGAGGCGCTGAACCGCTTCGGCTACGACACACGCGGTTACGGCTCACGCCAGGAGGCATCCAGCGCTTTCGCCGCGCGCCTGCCGGAACTGGTCATCATCGACATCGGGCTGGGTGATGAGCCTGAAGGCGGTTTCGACTTGTGCCGTGAGCTGCGTGCGAAGTCCGGCACGTTGCCGATCATCTTCCTGACCGCACGCGATTCGGATTTCGACGTGATCTCCGGCTTGCGTCTGGGAGCCGACGATTACCTCAGCAAAGACACCAGCTTGCACCAGTTGGCTGCGCGCATTGCTGCGCTGTTCCGGCGAATCGAATCGCTGAAGGCGCCCGCTTCCAGCGAAACGGTGATCGGCCACGGCCCGCTCAAGCTTGAATCCGAACGCATGCGCGTGAGCTGGAACGATGAGGAAGTGCCGCTCACCGTGACTGAATTCTGGATGGTGCACACACTGGTGCGCTTCCCTGGGCACGTGAAAAATCGTGACCAACTGATGCGCGAGGCAGAACTGGTGGTGGATGACGCCACCATCACCTCGCATATCAAGCGCATTCGCAAAAAATTCATCGCCGTCGCGCCGGAATTCGATGCGATCGAAACCGTGCATGGCGTCGGCTATCGGTGGCGTCCGTGATGCGGCGTGTGGGGCTGGCGCTGCTTCTCGCCGCTGCTGCCGCAACCACGCATGCCGAAGCAGCTGGCGCACCGGGCGTCGTTGTTTACGGCAAGCCCGATGGCAACGTACCGGGCTGGGCCATCACGACTGATCTGTTGCCCGGTTGGACCAAGGATTGCTGCACCTATGCCGCCGCCATCGGGGTCAACCTGGTGCTTTATCAGGGCGAATGGACCGGTAAGCCGGACCGGGTCATGGTGCTCAACGTATGGCCGGTAAAGCTGCCCACGTTGGATGCTGAGCTGCAGGACGATCGCAAGCACTACGTGCAACTTGATCCTAACGGCAAGGTGGAGGCGTTTCCCGTCGCCAATCCCCCATCGATCGCTTGCCAAGGCGTGATGTATCACGGCAGCGATCATGTCGATGACGTCGTGGTGTTTTGCGATCCGGGCAAGGCTACCGGTATTCACTACAGCTGGTCGATGACGGTCGGTGCGGCCGATCCCTTGCGCCAATCATCGATCGATGCGTTCAAGCAGGTGGTCGAGCATTCCGGCTATATGCACTACGTTCCGACGCCGGCGTCCAAGGACAAGGCCGTCGCGCATTAAGCTGTGGCGCAGATATTGCGGGATCGCTGAAGCATGAGTCTTCGCCAAAAACTGTTGTTGGTCGCACTTTGTACGCTCGCCCTGCCGGTCGCGGGCTGGTTATACGTGCGTCAGATGGAAGGCATCTTGCGCCAGGGGCAGGAGCAAGCCCTGACCGCAACCGCGACGGCCGTTGCGCGCAGCCTTGCCGTCACCGACGTGCCGCTGCCACAGCCGGGCATTGGCTGGTATGTGCAGCAGGCAGTGAATCCCATCACCATCGATGGTTATGGCGACGATTGGGCGCCCATGACGCCGTGGAGTCAGTCGCTGGGCAAGCACGGCAAGCTGCTGCTGGCCGAGGACGACAATGGTTTCTACATTTACATTGACGTGCGTGCGCCGCGTCGTACGCGCGCCGATGCGGGTGATCCCAATGCGCTGTCGTCCGATCATGTGATCCTGGATCTGGTGCAAGGGGCGCAGCATCGTCGTTATTTGATTGCCAGTGCGGCACCCGGTGCTTTTACGGCGCTGACACTCGATCCTGCCGCTGGCGACTTGCCCGACCGGATCGTTGGCCAATGGCAGGAAGACGGCAGCGGTTATCGCGCTGAATTGCGTTTGGCTCCCGGTCTGGGGCTCAGTGCATTGGGGGTTGGCAATTACACCGCCGTCGATGGCGGCGATCCGCTTGCTGCGGAAGTGCGTGCGCTCTGGCGTTATTCGCCGGATCTTGCACAAGAGCTGTCGCGTATGGCGCCAGAAGACACGCGCGCGCGTTTGGTCGCACCGGCAGGTTGGGTGCTGGCACAGAGCGGACATCTCACTACGTCAGGCCCGCAACCGGGCTGGTTCTCGTCGGTCATCTATCGTTCGCTGCTGGCTAATCCATTGGAAGAAGCCGAAGCGTGGACCTCTGATGCACCACGGCTGGATTTACCGGAAATCCAGAGTGCGCGCACCGGTCAGCCCACCACGGTATGGCGTCAAGGCGAAGAACGCGACAGCGTCGTGCTGGCGGCGGCAGTTCCGGTGGAACGCGATCGCACCGTGGTCGGCGTGCTTTTGCTGGAACAAGCTAGCCGAGCAGTGCCATTGCTCGCCAATCGCGCTTTCCTGAGTCTGTTGCTCACCAGCTTCGGCGTGACGTTGGTGGCGGGCGCGATCCTGCTGCTGTTCGCGACGCGCCTCAGTTTGCGCCTGGGCCGGTTGCGCGATGCCGTGGAACGCGCGCAGGTCAATGATGGGCGTTTGGACGGCCAAATGATCCAGAGCCATTTTCCGATGGCGGAATCCGATGATGAAATCGGTGACCTGGCGCGCAGCTTCCAAAAGCTGTTCGAAGCGGTGGGTGGTTACACCGATTATCTGCGCACGCTGGCCTCAAAACTCTCGCATGAACTCAATACGCCATTGGCGATCGTGAAGTCATCGCTGGACAATCTCGAACATGCGGAACTATCCGCCGAAGCTCAGCCCTATCTGGCACGCGCTCGCGATGGCGTGGCGCGGCTGGGCACCCTGGTGCGCGCGATGAGCGAGGCCAGCCGGATGGAACGGGCGATTGTGGCCGCAGAGCCGGAAGATGTGGATCTGGTCGACGTGGTGCGCGGCTGTGCCGATGCCTACCGCCCGCTAGCCGGTGCGCGCCGATTGGACTGCGTACTACCTCAGCAGCCTTTGCATTTGCACGGCGCACCGGAACTGATCGCTCAGGCGTTGGACAAGCTGTTCGACAATGCCTTGTCCTTTACACCTGCGGATGGCTGGCTGCGGCTCAGCTTGCGCCCGGTCGACGACGGGGCGGAGATCGAACTGGCTAACCAGGGGTCGCCGCTTCCTGCCGCGATGCAGGGACGGCTGTTCGACTCGCTGGTGAGCCTTCGCGACAAAGCCACCCCGGGCGATGCGCCGCATCTTGGACTAGGGTTGTATGTGGTTCGCCTGGTGGCAGAGCGCCATGGTGGCATTGCCTCGGCGCGTAATCTTGAAGATGGGAGCGGCGTGGCGTTCAGCCTGCGCCTGCGTGGGATGCCCAGGCAGCGTTTAGCGGGCTAGTCGCCGCTGCCCCTCGAAAATCGCAGTCTTGTGTGCTGTATGCCACTACCTCAGCGTCATTCCGGTGCAGGCCGGAATCCATGGCAAGTACGAAGCGTGGATTCCGGCCTGCGCCGGAATGACGTTGAGGCGTGAACGGATATCACTAAAGGTAGGTGGGTAACCAAGCCCGCAAGGGTGGGCGAAACGGCGGCCCCTCCCTATACAATTACCCTTTCCCGCGTTCCATCGGACTTCCCCAACGTGATTTCCCGCGACCAATTCGACGCGCTCGCCGCGCAAGGACACACCCGTATCCCGCTGGTGCGCGAAGTGTTCTCCGACCTGGATACACCGCTCTCGGTCTACCTGAAGCTGGCCGATGGTCCTTACACCTTCTTGTTCGAATCGGTTGAAGGCGGCGCTACGTGGGGACGCTATTCGATCATCGGCCTGCCGGCCACCCGCGTCTATCGCCTGCGCGGTCATGAGCTGGAAGTGGAAGACGCCGGCGAGATTGTCGAGCGTCGACATCTGGATGATCCGCTCGCCGAGATCGAAAACCTGCGCAAGCAATATGACGTGCCGCGCTTGCCGCAGCTGCCGGCGTTCAGTGGCGGACTGGTGGGTTACTTCGGGTTCGAAACCATCGGCTATATCGAGCCGCGTCTTGCGCAGTGGGATCGCAAGGACGAACTGGGGACTCCCGATGTATTGCTGATGCTCGCCGAAGAAGTGGCGGTCTTCGACAACCTCAAGGGACGTCTGTATCTGATCGTCCACGCCGATCCTTCGCAGCCGCAAGCGTACGCGCACGCGCAGCGCAGGCTCGATGCCTTGACGCATCGCCTGCGTCAGGGCGGTGCATCTTATCCGCAGCTGACACAGTCAACGGCACTGGATGAGAGCGATTTCAAATCGTCCTTCACGCGCGAGGAATTCGAGGCGATGGTGGATCGCGCCAAGGAATACATCCGCGCCGGCGATATCTTCCAGGTGGTTCCTTCTCAACGCCTGAGTGTCGGCTTCAATGCGCGCCCGGTAGATGTGTATCGTGCGTTGCGTGCGATGAATCCCTCGCCTTACATGTATTTTGTGGATCTGGGCGATACGCAGATTGTCGGTTCGTCGCCGGAAATCCTGGCGCGCCTCAAGGATGGCAAGGTCGTCGTGCGGCCTATCGCCGGCACGCGTAAGCGTGGCGCTAACGAGGAAGAGGACAGAGCGCTCGAAGCGGAACTGCTGGCCGATCCCAAGGAGCGCGCCGAGCACGTGATGCTGATCGATCTGGGCCGCAACGACATCGGTCGTATCAGCGAGACCGGCAGCGTTGAAGTCAGCGAATCCTTCGTGGTGGAACGCTATTCGCACGTCATGCATATCGTGTCGCAGGTAGAAGGTAATGCGACACCGAATCTGAGCTACATGGATGTGCTGAAAGCGACGTTCCCCGCCGGCACAGTCAGCGGCGCACCCAAAATCCGCGCGCTGGAAATCATCCAGGAACTGGAACCCTACAAGCGCAACATCTACGCCGGTGCCATCGGCTGGATCGGCTGGTGGGGTGATGCGGATACCGCCATCGCCATCCGTACCGCCGTGATCCAAGACGGACGCCTCCACGTGCAGGCTGGCGCGGGCATTGTTTACGACTCCGATCCTGCGTCCGAGTGGGAAGAGACCATGAACAAGGGGCGCGCGCTGTTTCGAGCCGTGGCGCAGGCAGCCAAGGGGCTTTGATCCGGCGCTGCGCCGCAAGCAAGTTCTTTTAACGCAATGCCCGGGCGATGCATGTGTATCCTCGGGTTTTCCATAAATGGGGATGGAAATGTCTGAGAAGGCGCGCGGAGACTCGCCCTATTACCGCCCGGATATTGATGGCTTGCGCGCCGTCGCAGTGCTGTTGGTGGTGTTCTTTCACGCCGGATTTTCCCTGTTCAAGGGCGGATTCATCGGTGTGGATGTGTTTTTCGTGATCTCCGGATTCGTGGTGTCGCGGGCGATTCAGCGCGGGCTGACAGACGGGAATTTCTCGTTTATCGGTTTCTATCTGGGGCGAGCCAAGCGTCTTGCTCCGGCACTTTATGTGTTGATGGGATGCGTGTTCGTTTTCGCGTTGCTTTATCTGATGCCAGACGACGCGATGCGAACCCTGAAGACGCTTGGTTACGCCAGTTTGCTGTCGTCCAACATCTATCTGGCGCACAAGACCGATTACTTTGCCTCGCAGACCAACAATCAGCCTTTGCTGCACATCTGGTCGCTGTCGGTCGAGGAGCAGTTCTATCTGGTATTGCCGGCCTTGTTGCTGCTGAGCTGGCGCTGGCAGTCACGCTGGCGCTTGGCTTTGTTCGTGTGCCTGGGTATTGCGTCGCTGTGCGCGTCCCAATGGGCAGTGTCGCATGCGACACAAGGCGCCTATTTTCTGACGCCTTATCGGGGCTTCGAGTTCATGACGGGCGTCCTCCTGTCCTTCAGGCGCGACGCGATCCGCGGCGTTGCCGCAGACGCTGCTGTTGTGGCGGGGTTGATCACTACGTTGCTTTCCGCGTACCTGCTCAGTGCCACGACGCCTTACCCAGGATGGATGGCGCTATTTCCCTGTGTTGGAGCAGGTCTGATCATAGGGTTTGGAAGGGCCTCCCGAATCGCCGCTGCGTTGCTGGGTAATGGCGTCATGCTTTTCCTTGGCCGTATTTCCTACAGTTTGTATCTCTGGCACTGGCCCGTGCTATTTGCGTTTCGGCGTTTTGATGCCAGCACTTTGCCGTGGACATGCGTTGCGATTGTTTTATCCATCGTGCTGGGGTATCTGTCTTATCGCTATGTCGAGACGCCTCTGCGCTATGCGCGCACCCGAAGGCGGCGCGTGATTCTCGGCTATATCGCTGCGCCCATTCTTGGCGCCTTTGCACTGTTCTTTGTGGGACAACTTACGGATCAGTTCGAGCGTTTGTATCCCGCAGGCTTCCAGCGGCTCTACGCAAGTGCCAAGCAAAGTACGTGGATGAATCCACGTGGCCGCCAATGCTGGGATCAGGTGGCGTTGACGAACGCGGCGACATGCAGCTTGGGCGATACCGTGCTGCCAACCAATGCGGTGATGCTTGGAGACTCCCACGCGTATCATTTGATCCAGTTCATGGATCGCCTGGGCAAGGCATACCAGCTGTCCATCCACGACCTGGCTTTTCCTCTTTGCGCACCGATAGCGAAAGCGCCCAAGGCAGATGCAGCGAACCTGAAGGCCACGCAGGAAAAATGCGCGGCCCACAATGCAACTGCTTTTGCCTATGTGTTGGCAAACAAGCAGATCAGCACGGTTTTTGTGTCGGCCAACTGGGACATCTACGCCAATGCGCCAACCACCGGCTTGATCAATGGATTCGGTTTCCGGCAGGGGGGATTTGCCGACGAACTGGGCAATACCGTTGCCATGCTTCTGCAAGCCGGAAAACATGTCGTTCTTTTCGATGACATCCCGGCGGAGCCGGAAGTGCTCACGAACTGTCAGCTCTACAACCAGATGTGGCTGCCACTGGCGAGGCGTGACTGCAGTTATCCCGATAGCGTGGCGAATGACGCCCATCGGGCGACATTCGCGGCGTTGTCAGAAGTGATGAAGAAGTATCCGCAAGTGAGTCTGATCAATACTTACGACGTGCCTTGCAGCGCGGATCGCTGCCATACGTCCCTGCAAGAGGTGCCGCTCTACGTGGCCAACGATTATGGACACCTCAATGTGGTGAGCAGTGGGCTCTATTACGATGCCTACAATGCAAAGCATCCAGGGCAGCTTGCCCAGATCATGAGTGAGACAAAGCCGCAGAGCCTGGACAAAGCCCCCGTGGCTTCCACAGCTCCATCTCATGCAACGGGCTCATAAGCCCATGAACGGGAACGAAGAGACATGGCACAACGTATTTGCCGTTACTCGATCATCGGTGTTGTTTCACTCGCCGTTGCACTGCCAGCCTTGGCGAAACAGCCTCCGCAAAGCTGGCCCGATACCGTGTTGAGCCGCACGCAGGCATTGGCCGAATTACAAACCTTGAATGCCGAGTTGCTCAGCCATCCAAGCGCGACGTTGACACTGGAGCACTGGTGCAGCGTGCACCACTTGGCGCTCGACGCGAAGGTCGTGGCCCGTCGTGTGCACGGCGAGGACAAACCGCTACCCGATGGCGCCCGAGCTTTGTTGGGTATTGGACCGGATGAACCGGTACGTTATCGCCGCGTGGCGTTGAGTTGCGGCGATGTGGTGCTGTCCGACGCAGACAACTGGTACGTCCCGTCGCGTCTTACCGCCGCGATGAATCAGCTACTGGATAACTCCGACGTGCCATTTGGCAAGGTCGTGCAGCCGTTGCATTTCCGCCGTCAAACCTTGTCCGCCGAACTGCTGTGGTCGCCGCTGCCGGAAGGCTGGGACAGCGGAGCGCCCCTGCCGCCGCCGAGCAGCGCATCCCTGGCGATCCCGGACCACGTGCTGCAGCATCGGGCTGTGCTGTACACCGCCGACAATCAACCGTTCAGCCTGGTGGTCGAGAGCTACACCGGACATGTGTTGAGTCGACCCTGACAGTCCCATCACGAACGGCGTAATGCCCTGATTTTATTAGCGGCGGCGCTCACCGTTGAGGCTGGTGGTGTTTACCTATGGGCGTGATTTTCATGAGGATTTGCGGAGGCTTGCCGCCAGTAGTGAGATGACGGCAAGGCGTTCCATCGCGCACAATGGACTCCCATGCCGCGATGCGGCATCGCTGGATGGGCGGCAAGTCCAGCCCATCCAAATGGCCTATCACAGGATTTTCCCCGCCATGTTGCTGATGATCGACAATTACGACAGCTTCACCTTCAACCTCGTGCAGTACCTCGGCGAGTTGGGGCAGGAGGTAAAAGTGGTGCGCAACGATGCGATGGATGTCGCGGGCATCCGCTCGCTGAGGCCGTCGCACATCATGATTTCGCCAGGGCCTGGTACGCCGGATGATGCCGGTGTGTCGCTGGATGTGCTGCGCGAACTGTCGGGGGAGATTCCTGTGTTCGGCGTCTGTCTTGGCCATCAGGCGATCGGTCAGGCGTTTGGCGGGAAGGTGATTCGCGCCAAGCAGATCATGCATGGCAAGACCTCGCCCGTGCGCCATCTCGGCAAAGGTGTGTTCGCCGGGCTGCCGGATCCGTTCGAAGCCACCCGCTATCACTCGCTGGTCGTGGAGCAGGCGTCCTTGCCCGATTGTCTGGAGATTACCGCGTGGACGGAAAATCCCGACGGTTCGATCGACGAGATCATGGGTTTGCGGCACAAGACGCTGGCGGTGGAAGGCGTGCAGTTCCATCCTGAGTCGATTCTTACCCAATATGGCCACGACCTGTTGCGTAACTTCCTGGGCCTGCCACTGCAAAAGCTCGCCGCATGACCGGGCGCGCGATCACCATCACGCCGCAAGAAGCGCTTCAGCGGACGATCGAGCATCGCGAGATCTTCCATGACGAGATGATCGCGCTCATGCGGCAGATCATGAATGGTGAAGTGAGTCCGTTGATGACCGCGGCGATCATCACCGGCCTGCGTGTGAAGAAAGAGACGGTTGGCGAAATCACCGGCGCAGCACGCGTGATGCGTGAGCTATCGGCCAAGGTGGATGCGCCACCGCATCCACATTTTCTGGATATCGTCGGCACCGGTGGCGACGGAGCGTCCAGCTTTAATATTTCTACCGCTTCCATGTTTGTCGCGGCAGCGGCTGGCGCGCGGATCGCCAAGCATGGTTCGCGCAGCGTGTCGTCGAAGTCGGGCAGTGCGGATGTGCTTGAGGCGCTGGGAGCGAAGATCGAACTTTCGCCGGCGCAGGTCACGCAGTGCATGATCGAGACCGATATCGGTTTCATGTATGCACCCAACCATCATCCGGCAATGAAAGTGGTTTCGCCGGTGCGCAAGGAGATGGGAGTACGCACGCTGTTCAATATCCTTGGGCCACTCACCAATCCTGCCGGTGCGCCAAATATCCTGATGGGAGTTTTCCATCCGGATCTTGTGGGTATCCAGATACGCGCGTTGCAGGCACTCGGTGCGCAGCATGCGATGGTAGTGTGGGGCCGTGATGGCATGGACGAAATTTCGCTCGGCGCCGCCACCCTGGTTGGCGAGTTGCGTAATGGCGATGTCCACGAGTACGAGATCGAACCGGAAGATTTTGGCTTGGCCATGGCTTCCAGCCGCAATCTGCGTGTAGAGAACGTGGCCGAATCCAAGGCCATGCTGCTGGATGCGCTCGACGATCGACACGGCGTGCCGCACGACATCGTGTGTCTCAATGCGGGTGCCGCGCTATATACCGCCGGTCTGGTCAATTCCATTGCCAGCGGCATCGAATTGGCCCGTGCGACCATCGCCAGTGGCGCCGCTCGTGCCAAAATGGAGACATTCGTGGCAACCACCCAGCGGCTCGCTGATACGGGTACCGGCTGAGTGTTAGCCTCCTCCTTTCATTTGTCCCCCATGCCGATCACCCATCCATGACCGACATCCTTCAACGCATCCTTGCCCGCAAGGCCGAAGAACTCGCCGAGCGCAGCACCAAGCTGCCGCTGATAGAGCTGTCTGCGCGCGTGAAGGACATGCCCGACACTCGCGGCTTTGCCGCCGCCATCGAGGCCAAGATTGCCGAGGGGCTTCCTGCGGTGATCGCGGAAGTGAAGAAAGCCAGCCCCAGCAAGGGTGTGATTCGTCCCGAGTTCGATCCCGCGGCGATCGCACGCAGCTACGAGGCGGGCGGCGCGGCGTGCCTCTCTGTACTGACCGACAAGGATTTCTTCCAGGGCAGTGAGGATTTCCTGCAACAGGCGCGCGCGGCGTGTTCGCTGCCTGTGCTGCGCAAGGATTTCATCATTGATCCGTACCAGGTCTATGAGGCGCGAGCCATCGGCGCGGATTGCATCCTGCTGATCGTGGCGGCCCTGGGCGATGCGGATCTGCTGGAGCTTTCGCTACTGGCTGCCAATCTGGATCTGGATGTGCTGTGCGAAGTGCACGATGCCGAAGAACTGGAACGTGCCCAGGCCGTGCCGGTGCCGCTGATCGGCGTCAACAACCGCAATCTGCGCACCTTCCACACCTCGCTAGATACGTCGCTCCAATTGCAGGATCTGATGGAATACGACCGCATTCTGGTGGCGGAGTCCGGCATCCACACGCCCGATGATGTTGCCCGCTTGCGTGAGGCTGGCATCAACGCTTTCCTGGTCGGTGAAGCGTTTATGCGCGCTGCAGATCCCGGTCTGGAATTGAAGCGGCTGTTCGATACGCACTGATCATGTCGACAGGGGATAGAAACATCGCACCGGACAACACCGGCGCTGACGATCGCGCGTCGCGCATCGTGCTTTTTGATTTCGACGGCGTGCTGTTTCAGGGCGACTCGTTTTCGATGTTCATGCGCCATCGCTACAAGCAGTCGTGGCTGAGCAAGTCGCTCGCCGTGCTGAGCATGCCGTGGTGGTTGCTTTGTCTGTTGTTGTCGCGATGGTGGGGCGCGCGTGCGCTGGTGCACGTGGCCTTGTTTGGCATGGGGCAGAAACGCTATCAGCAGATAGCCGAAGCGTTTGCCGATGATCTGGTGCGTCGTCCACGCCAGTTTTACCGCGATGGCCTGCTGGCGTTGCGCAAGCACGTTGCCGACGGCGATGAGGTGATGGTGGTGACGGGGTGCGAGCAGGTGCTGGCCGCCCGTCTGCTTTCGCAGCTTGGTCTGCCGGAAGTGGGTGTGATCGGTTCGCAGCTGAAACCGGGCTGGTTTGGCATGCGGATTACCGTGCACAACGTGGGGCGGCGGAAGGTGCAAAGCTTGGCCGCTCGCGGCGTGAAGGCATGGCGGGTCGCCTACGGCGATTCCATGTTCGATGTGCCCATGCTCAAACAGGCCCGCGAGGCCGTACTGGTCAACGGCACGCCCAAGCTGTGCAAGCGAGTAGAGAAAGCCATTGGCCGGACGGTCACGCGGGTGGCCTGGTTTTGAGCCTTATCTGACACTTGCCGAAGTGTCGCCATCGAGATACGTTAGCGCTAACGCATTTTGTTGGCTCGAATCATGTACCTCGAATCCCTGGGCAAACTGGCGCTCGGCAGTCGTCTCAAAGCGCTCAGCGATCACTTCTATGGCGCGGTGGATGAGGTCTATCAGGCGCGCGGAGCCCGCATCGAATCACGCTGGATGCCAGTGCTGCGCTACCTGTCGGATATCGGCCCCAGCTCGGTGACCGAAGTGGCCGATGCCATCGGCCAGACCCATTCGGCTGTCAGCCAGCTCACCGACAAACTGGTGCGTGCGGGCATGGTGCGGCGGCGGCGCGACCCGGCGGATGGCCGTCGTACGGTGTTGACGCTGACAGAAAAGGCCAACAGTGCGCTGGCGGAATTGGGGCCGCTCTGGTGCGCCGTGCGCCGCGGCGTCTCCGCGTCGCTGGGCGAGAACGCCATGCGGTTGCTCGATATGTTGGCTGCTTGCGAAGGCGTCCTGAAGGAGCGCCCGATGGCGGCGGCGATTCTCGCCGAGCACGACGCGATCATGTCGACACCGCTGGAGATCGTTCCCTACGAACCGGCGTTGCGCGAGCATTTCTATCGCTTGAACGCGCAATGGCTGGAGCGCTATTTCCGCATTGAAGATATCGACCGTGCGGTATTGACCGATCCGGAGCGTTACATCCTGCAACCCGGCGGTGCGATTTTCTTCGCGCATCTGGGTGAGGACGTCATTGGCACCTGCGCCTTGCTGCAGGAATCCCCCGGCGTGTACGAACTGACCAAGATGGGCGTCGATGAAACCTTTCGGGGCATGGGTGCCGGCAAGCGTCTGCTTGATGCCGCAATCGCCGAATTTCACCGGCGCAAGGGCAAAACCTTGTTCCTGGAATCCAGCAGCCGCCTCAAGCCGGCACTGGGCATGTATGAAAAGGCCGGATTCCACCTGCAGCCGAACATCCGCCCGGATTCGCATTACGAGCGCGCGGATGTGTACATGATCTATCAGCCTGCATAGTTCGAGCAGCAGATCGATGCCGTAAGGCTCAATCTTGCCCAGCCTTCATTCCCGTGAAGGCGGGAGGCTTGAAAAAACCTCTCCATCACGGATGGTTTGCGCGGGCCTTTTTTGCTCGTCATCCCAGCGAAAGCTGGGATCCGGTGCCTTCGATGTGGCAAAGACGCTGGATCCCAGCTTTCGCTGGGATGACGGTAAGGTGATGTTGGGGATCCCGGGTGAATGCCTTTTGTGCGAATAGCCAATTTGCCAACCTCCCGCTTTCGCGGGAATGACGGAAAAGCAGGGAGTGGCCCATAAACCGGCTAGGGCAAGTTGGCGACTCACCCCGGAGGGGCAAATCCTCAGCGTGTGCCGCGCACCACGATCGTCTTACCGGAAACCTCGATCATGCCTTGCTCCTCCAACTGCTTGAGCACGCGACCCACCATCTCGCGCGAACAGCCCACGATGCGGCTGACTTCCTGACGGGAGATGCGGATCTGGGTACCGGCCGGGTGGCTCATCGCATCCGGCTCCTGGCACAGGTCGAGCAGGGTGCGCGAGATGCGGTTGGTGACGTCCATGAACGCCATGCGGCTGACCTGGCGCGAGGTGCGCAGCAGGCGCTGCGTGAGCTGGGCGCCGATAGCAAACAGGATCTTCGGGCATTCCTCGCGCAGCGGGCCTTCCATCAGCTGGAACAGGCGCTCGTAGCTGATTTCGGCCATTTCGCATGGCGTGCGCGTGCGCACCATGGATTCACGCTGGGCCTGCTCCACGAACAGCCCCATTTCGCCGATGAACTGGCCGCGGCTGATATAGGCCAGGATCAGTTCTCGGCCCTGCTCATCCTCGGTGCAGACGGCGAGCGAGCCCTCCATCACGTAATAAAGGGTGTTGGCCGGGTCGCCTGGACGGATGATGGCGGTCTTGCCGGGATAACGGCGGCGGTGGCAGAGCCCCAGGAATCGCTCCATGGAAGCGGGGTCTGGCGCGAACCCCAGTGGAGCCTGTGAACGTTCGAATGCTTGTTGTAATTGATATTTCAGCTGCACCACAGAAGTTTCCCCAAGCTGAGTAGTCCCAAGGGCCGCCCCTACCGGCGGCCGTATTGACTGAACGCATCCCTTGCGACTTTTGCATTATGGCAAAGACGACACGCGGCTGTGGACCTCCCCGCGGTTCTGTTTTTCATCGTTTTGCCGCATACTTCGCAGTCTTCCGCGGATGGTGGCATTTGCCATCGTCCGTACACAAGGGGCGTGCAGGATAAGGGTCCAGCATGCCTATCCAATCCAGCGGGGACCCTTGTAGCTAACCCGCCTCACCTGTCGGCCGTAAACCGGCCATGGAGTGTCGCCGTGGTGAAACCACTTCCCCGTCTGCGCCTGCAGGGTTTCAACAACCTGACCAAGGCCCTGAGCTTCAATATTTACGACATCTGTTATGCGGTGTCCGAAGATCAGCGCCAGCGCTATATCGAGTACATCGACGAGCAGTATGACGCCGATCGTCTCACCCAGATCCTGACCGACGTGGCCGAGATCATCGGCGCGAACATCCTCAACGTGGCCCGCCAGGACTACGACCCGCAGGGTGCCTCCGTGACCATTCTCATCTCCGAAGAGCCGGTGGTGGAGAAGCTGGGCCGCGACACGATTTCCGATGCCGTCGTGGCGCACATGGACAAGAGCCACATCACCGTCCATACCTACCCGGAAACGCATCCGCACAATGGCATTGCGACCTTCCGCGCGGACATCGACGTGGCCACCTGCGGCGTGATCTCCCCGCTGAAGGCCCTGAACTACCTGATCGACAGCTTCGAATCAGACATCGTGGTCTGCGATTACCGCGTGCGTGGCTTCACCCGCGACGTGAAGGGCAAAAAGCACTTCATCGACCACAAGATCAACTCGGTGCAGGACTACCTGGCGCGCCACATTCGCCAGAAGTACGAGATGTTCGACGTCAACGTGTATCAGGAAAACATCTTCCACACCAAGATGCACATCAAGGACTTCGACCTCGACACCTACCTGTTCGAGGCGCATGCGGACGATCTTTCGTTCAAGGAGCGGCAGAAAATCGAACAGTTGCTGCGTCGGGAAATCGAAGAATTGTTCCACGGTCGCAACCTGATGTAACAAAAAGCCCGCCGAAAGGCGGGCTTTTTCGTTTTCTCTTCGGCGATGGCTTCTCTGGCGCTTGCCCGGACGATTCACCACCACCTCATCGTCATCCCGGCGAAAGCCGGGATCCAGTGCCTTTCATGCCCTCAAGTCGCTGGATCCCGGCTTTCGCCGGGATGACGATGAGGCAGGGTCGGATGTGTTGGCAAGAGACAAACCCCCAACTCAAACCCGATACGCCACCGTCTTCATCAGCATCGAACTGGCATGCATCAGCTGCGGAATTGGAAACAGCAGCGCAATGCCGCCTCGCTCCTGCGCCTGCTGTGCATGGCGCACCTCATCCGTCTGCATCTGCTTCAACACCGCGCGCGAGCGCTCATCCTGCTCGGGCAGCTTGTCCATGTGATCGGCGAGGTGCGCTTCCACCTGCTTCTCCGTCTCCATCACAAAGCCAAGACTCACCTTGTCGCCCGCCAGTGCCGCCAGAGCGCCGATCGCGTAGCTGCCGGCGTACCACAGCGGATTCAGCAGGCTGGGGCGGCTATCCAGTTCGTGCAGGCGCTGGGCGCACCACGCCAGGTGATCGGTTTCTTCAGCGGCGGCGTGCTGCAAATGGGTGCGGTTTTCTTCCTTGCGCGCCAGTGCGGCTTGCCCGTCATAAAGCGCCTGCGCGCAAACTTCGCCGGTGTGGTTGATACGCATAAGGCCAGCAGCGTGTTCGCGTTCGGCGTCGTCCAGCTCGGCCTCGGCGATGCCGTGCGAAGGTGAAACGCGGTGTGCTTCGGGTGATCCGGCCACTGTTTCGAGCGCGCGTTCGATACCGGCAAGCAAGCGATCCAACGGTGTCAGGGTGCGTACGTTCATCAAATGACTCTTCAAGGGTTCCATTGCTGCGCGAGCAGGGTCAGCGGATGCATCGTCGGCAGCACTGAAGCCTGCTCGGCAAGACCAGCGGCCAAATGCAGCTGGCAGCCGATATTGGACGACAGAAGCAGCTGCACATCCAGCGAATTGATGTGTGACAGCATGTCGCTGCGCATCCGCCCAGCGCGTTCCGGAAATTGCAGGACATGGCTGCCTGCCGCGCCACAGCAGTAGGGCGGGGTGGGCAGACGTTTCATTTCCAGTTTCGGAATGCACTGCAGTAGCGTCATCAACGCGCTGTCACTGCGCGCCACATTGGATTGCGTGCAAGGCACATGCAGCGCCGCGCGCAAGGCCAGTGGCCGAAAGCGCAATTGGGTGATGCGATCAGCGAGCAGGCGATAAGGATCATCGACGCTTACCCCGGGTAGTGCGCGGCGTAGCGCAGTCAGGCAGCCCGGCGTAATGGTTACCAGGCTGTCCGCATCTGCATCGGCCCATGCTTGTTGGACGCGTTCCATAGAGGCATGTGCCTTGGCGGTCACACCATCATGCAGATCGAGCGCGCCGCAGCAGAAGGCAGGCATGCGGATCACGCGATAACCGGCGGCGCGCAGCAGCGTTTCGGCCGCGCGTTCGGCGGCCTGATCTTGAACGCTGGCGGCACATCCGGGGAATAGGGCAACCGTGCCTGCCGTGGCTGGAGTCATCTCAGATGAAGATGAGACTCGAGGCGGTGGCTTAGCCTTCTCTATGAGAGAAAGCGCTGTTCGCCATGCGGCAAAGCTCGGGCTACTCAGTAAGGGGGAAAGCCACATCGCCGCGCCCGTCCAGCGGGCCACGCGCTGCAACCATCGGTTCAACCAGGGGCGTTTGATCACACCAAGCAAGGTGCCAGGACGCTGCGGAGCGGGGCCGAGCAAGGCCCGGGTTTCCACCAGCAGCTCCTCAAATTGAACCCCCGCCGGGCATACCCGCTGACAACTCAGGCAGCCTAGGCAATGATCCATCGGCTCCCGGAGCTCAGGCGTTGGCGCGACCTGTCCCCGGGCCAGCGCCGCGCCAATGGCGATGCGGCCACGGGGCGATTCCGCCTCGTTGCCATCCAGGGCATAGGTAGGGCAAACGGGCAGGCAGAGGCCGCATTGCACGCACTGGTCGGCCAGCACAGCGATGCGATGGTGGGGCTTCTCAAGAGGCATGCGAGGGTCGGCCCAATGTGTCTACCTGGCCTGCGTTGTGTCTGCATGGCCGTTAGGTGGTAGTGCGTGGCGCTGCGCCTGACTGGCCGTCAGGTCAAGCCGCGCGCTGCCGCATGACGGCCATGCAGACACAACCCTTCGGGCCGGGTCTGTTTGCTCGCCGGGCGGCGTCATCACTCGCTTATGTATCGACATACACCTCACTCGTTCTTCCTTGCCCGTCCGGCAAACAGATCCCGGCGCAGCCCAGGTAGACACATTGGGCCGACCCCATGCTATCATTCGCAGCTCGCAGCCCACCGTGGGCTTGCGCGATGGATGTAAGCTTCGCTATCATCTCGCGCCTTTGTTCCATCGATTCCGCGTACCGCCCTTAGTGGCGGCAGACAGGTATTCAGAAATGAAAACGTTCAGCGCCAAGCCGGAAAGCGTCAAGCGCGACTGGTACGTGGTTGATGCCACGGACAAGACGCTCGGTCGTCTCTCGACCGAAATCGCGCATCGCCTTCGTGGCAAGCACAAGCCCGAGTTCACTCCTCATGTCGACACCGGCGACTATATCGTCGTGATCAATGCCGAGAAGGTGGCTGTCACCGGCGCCAAGCTGGACGACAAGAAGTACCACCGTTTCACCGGCTATGTCGGCAACCTCAAGACCACCAGCCTGAAAGATCTGCTGGCCACCCATCCCGAGCGCGTTATTGAGATCGCCGTGAAGGGCATGTTGCCGAAGAATCCGCTGGGCCGCGCCATGTACCGCAAGCTCAAAGTTTACGGCGGCGCCGAACATCCGCATACCGCCCAGCAGCCGCAGGCGCTGGAAATCTAAGGAAGCAACATGGCGATTCAGCAGAATTACGGCACCGGCCGCCGCAAGACCTCCGCAGCTCGCGTGTTCCTGCGCAAGGGCACCGGCGCGATCGAAGTGAATGGCAAGACCCTGGACCAGTTCTTCGGTCGTGAGACCTCGCGCATGATCGTGCGCCAGCCCCTCGAACTGACCCAGAGCACCGATAAGTTCGACATCAAGGTCACCGTTGCAGGTGGCGGCATCACCGGCCAGGCCGGCGCCATCCGCCTCGGCATCGCCCGCGCCCTGATCGAGTACGACGAAAGCCTGAAGACCCAGCTCCGCAAGGCTGGCTTCGTGACCCGCGACGCCCGTGAAGTCGAGCGTAAGAAGGTCGGTCTGCACAAGGCACGTCGCGCTACCCAGTTCTCGAAGCGCTAATCCTCGCAAGAGGCAGCGACTCGACCGTCCGGTGCATCAAGTCAGAGCGCACCGCTCGGCAAGGTATTGGGAGATCGTCTAACGGTAGGACAACGGACTCTGACTCCGTTTATCTAGGTTCGAATCCTAGTCTCCCAGCCAAAATAAAAAGCCCGCCTTCATGGCGGGTTTTTTATTTTGGCTGGGAGACTAGGATTCGAACCCCTTTTTCGAACTATACGACCATGCCAATACCTGGAGAGAATCACCGATCCCTTTGGCTCACACTTGCTTCGCGTTGAGGCTTGGAACCTGGGCTAACGCCTCTGCAATGAAGTCCATAAACACAATGGCACGCCGAGGGAGTAGGCGGTTTGCGACATACAAGATCTGTATCGGCACCGGCGCTGCGATTTGCTTACTCAACAACAGACGAAGCTGACCACGCTTTAATCCCTCTTCGAATAACCACCGCGGTCCGTAGCCCACACCAATTCCTGCCATGACTGCTTCGCGTACGGCGTCTGGTGAGTTCACCCGAAACCTGCCGGTCACCGATACGTCACCATCCTGGAAGCGCCAGGTACTCCCTGACGACAGCAGCGAATAGATCACACATTCATGGTTGCGTAGGTCATCGGGTGTTTTGGGTGCACGGTGTTGATCCAGGTAGTGTTTGCTTGCGACGCAGACACGTTCGAACAATCCGATGCGGCGTGCGCGTAGCGCGCTGTCTTTCAGATGGCCAATACGGATCGCCAGTTCCGCACCTTCATCGATCAGATTTACGTAGCGATCGCTGATCTGTAGATCCAGGCTCAACTTCGGATAGCGTTTCAGGAATGAGGGCATCAGCGGCACGATGAAAGCGTGAGCCAGTGACGTGGGGCATGCCACGCGCAACAGACCCGATGGTTCCACGCTATCGCGGAAGGAAGATTCTGATTCCTCCACGGCATCCAGTATTCGTCGCGCCTCCGCGTAGTAGCGCTCGCCTTCGGGCGTCAGAGCCAACTTGCGCGTGGATCGATGAAGCAATCGGGTCCGCAGGTGTTCCTCCAGCGCAGCCACATAACGGCTCACATTGGGCTGACCCAAACCAAGGTCTCTTCCTGCGGCCGAGAAGCTGCCGGTTTCAACGGCGCGCGCAAAGCACTTCATCAACAAGAATCTGTCCATGGCGTCTCCGAAGATTCATGCAAATAAAGCATGGATCATATACGAAATGGCTTTCTTATCGCGTGTAAAGCATGAGTCCATAGTGCTTGTGAAGGCCAGTAAATCCAAGCTGGTCGCGTATTTGGCTCACAGGAGAATCTTCATGGCCCGCTTACAAGGCAAACGTACCCTCATCACTGGCGGCACCACCGGCATCGGCCTTGAAACGGCTAGGCAGTTCATCGCCGAAGGCGCACGCGTGATCGTTACCGGCGTTAATCCGGATTCCATCCGAAAGGCTCAGACTGAGCTGGGTCCCGACGTGTTGGTGCTGTTTGCCGACTCGGCAAGTGTGGCTGCTCAGCAGCAGCTGGCGCAGGACGTCCAGGCGCACTACGGCCAACTCGACATTGCCTTCATCAATGCAGGCGTGTCCGTCTGGCAAGCGATCGAAGCATGGACGGAAGATATGTTCGACCGTTCCTTCGACACCAACGTAAAGGGGCCGTATTTCTTGATCCAGGCGTTGTTGCCGGTTTTTGCCAACCCGGCCTCAGTGGTGCTCAACGCGTCCATCAATGCCCACGTGGGTGCCGCGCATTCGTCGATCTATGCCGCGACCAAGGCTGCCCTGCTCAACATGTCCAAGACGCTATCGGGTGAACTGTTGGGGCGAGGTATCCGCATCAACGCAGTCAGTCCGGGTCCAGTCAACACTCCGCTGTATGACAAGCTCGGCATCCCAGATATCTACCGCGAGCAGGTCAACAAGGACATTGCCGCCACCATTCCCTTCGGCCGCTTTGGTACACCCGAAGAAGTAGCCAAAGCGGTGTTGTACCTGGCTTCCGACGAGTCTCGCTGGACGGTCGGCTCTGAAATCATCGTTGATGGTGGTCGCACGCTAAACGGCTAATGACGCGGTACTTTCCCAGCCCTAACGAGGAGGCTCGTTTCCAGCGTCATGGATCTGGTGACAAATGAATCTGTCTCACTTTTGCGTCAACTGGCACGACTCAGCCAAAAAGCGTCTTGAGACCTGTGACAGCGATTTGCAGTCCCACGCAGAAAATAAAGAAAGCTATCAGCCGATTGAAGATCTTCTCGCCTTGCGAGCCGAGATAGCGCTCGATGCGCTGCGTGTTGAGAAAGAACACGTACACCAGCACACACATCACCACGATCGAAAGCAGAATGGCTGTCATGTTGTACAGCGTCTGGCGTAGATCGGTATTCGTGCCATGTGCACTCAAGGTCAATAACACCGAGATCGTTCCTGCTCCCGTGGTCAACGGAAACGTCAGCGGGTAAAACAGTTTGCTGTCGATATTGTGCTGTGCTGTTTGACCGACATCGCTGCTGCTGTCGGCACTGTCGTCCTTGTCGGAGGAGAGGAATTCCCAGCCCATCTTGCAGATCATGATGCCGCCTGCCAACTGCACCACGGGAATCGACAGGCCGAACAACTTCAGTATCCATTCGCCGGCGATCAGCGTCACCGTGCAGATGCAAAACGCGTAGAACGTGATCGTGCGTACTGCCAGCTTTTTGCCGGCGCTGTCCAGTTGCGTAAGAGAAGGCATCACCACGAAGGCGGTCCCGATCGGATTGACTACCGGGAACAGTGCCACCACGCCGATAAAGAGCAGATGGATAAATGTGTGGAGTTCGAATGCCATATCCCGTAAGCCCTGGTCTGGATGAGTGGCCTGCACACGCCGGCAAGATTCCCCGGCGAGTCCGCATCCATCATACGTCCTTCGAAATGGCTCTGGGGTAGGGGCGAGTCACCGATAAAGAGAGAGGTTTCAGCTTGGCGCAAAAAAAAGCCGGACTCCCAAGGAGTCCGGCTTTTCACAACCATCGAGCTAACTGACGGTTTAGTCGCTATGTCCACCGCCAAAGCGATAGTCGACCTGCAACATGAATTCCCGTCCATACACGTTGTAAGCGCTCTGGTTGTAATACGGGAATACCGTGTAGGCACGGTCGACTGGTGGCATCTTGTTGGTGAGGTTGTTGATCATCAACGACAGATCCAGGTTCTTTGTCGGCGAGTAGGTGAAACTCCAGTTGTAATAGATCCACGGCGCGACCCAGCCAGCGCCAGGCGTGGTGGGACCTTCCGACGATGCGATGTAGTTCGGCGTGCGGCCGTAACGGTGCCAGTACAAGGTGCTGGAGAATTTGTCATGCCACGACCAGGTCAGGTCGCCGGTGACCACACTCTTGAACTCGGTGCTGTTGTCGTAGAGGTTGTTGGTCAGCAGGTTGATCGGAGCTGCACCGGCGTAGAGCTGATAGGTGTGCTTCAGCAGATCCTGATAGGAGAAGTGCACCAGGAATGTGCCGATCGGATCGACGTCGAAATGATACTTCGCGTCAGCGATGAGCGAGTTGGCTTGTTCGCTCGACAGGTTCATGTAGTAGGTCGTGATGCTGGTGACCTGGTTCAGGCTATTGCGCTGCACTTGAGCGAGTGCAGCCGTACATGTCGGGGAGCTGGCGGGCAACTGCCCCAGCAAGCACTGGCTGTCCTGCGAAAGCAGTTCCGGAATATTCTGCTGGATGATTTCATTCTGGACCGACAGATGCAGGAAATCGACACTCAGGTTCAAGTTGTTCATCGGCGACCACACCGTACCTGCCGACCAGCTCGTTGCGGTCGTCGGCTTGAGGTCGCGGTTGGAGTAGATGTAGTTGATCGCGTTTTCGTAGTAGTTCTGGCAATTGGTGTTGCCATTGATGGCGCACAGATACGGATCTGGCATGTACGAGTAGGTGGTCGATGCGCCCAGGAACATCGACGCCAGGTCCGGCGCCATGAACGAGGTGGTGTAATTGCCGCGGATCAGCCAGTTGTCGAACGGACGATACTCAAGCCCGATCTTGTAGGTGAGCTTGTGGTTGGACGCGGCATCGCTGCCATTGCCGATGTTGTAGTAGTCGTAACGGGCTGACAGATCCATCGTCAGCTGCTTAAGCAGTGGCAAGTTGAACTCGAAGGCAGCGTCCTGATGCGAGCGTTCGCCGCCACCGGAGGTAGCAGACTGGCCCCAAACCTGACCGCTGGCCAGCAAGCTGTTCACAGGCTGATACCACGCCTGGCTGCCGCCTTCCAGCAAGAAGGCCAGCGCGGCATCACCGCCAGGCAGTGCGAACAGGCTGTCATTGCTGATCGTGGCGCGGGTAGTGTTGATCCAGGTGTTGCTGCTGGCTGGGATGTTCGTCGAGAAGCTGGCGTACTGCTGCGGTGTAATCGGCTGGAAGAACGCGTTGTAGTTGATGTTGTAGACGTTGTAGCCGTATTCGGTTCCCACCGAGCCGCCGCCCAGGAAGCGGTTGAGGAAGAAGTTGTCCACGGCGGAGGCCAGCCTGACCGGCATGCTCAGCGTGGTCTTGTCGCCCGAGCGCAGGAAGTAGATGTCCCAATTCCAGTTGGAGTTGCCGAACGTGCCCTTGGCGCCAACGTCAGCTTGATACAGCAGATCGTTCTGCCGGGTCATCACACCGTAGTAACCGCCGGGGATTTCTTCCGGAGCAAACGAGTACAGCGGGGAAACGACATTGCCGGTATTGGCATCGACGATGTTCGAGCCGAAGTCCAGCGGGCTCCAGTAATTGGTCTGCGAGCCGCCGTTGTCGTATTTCTGTTTCTGGAAGTCGACCAACGCGTCAGCGTAGAACTGAAGGTTGTCGCTGACGTTGTATTTGAGCTTGAGCATACTGTCGTAGCTCTCGTTCTCATTGGCCAGCGTCACGTAAGAGTTGGTCGCTGGCGATCCGCAATAATTGCCGGACAGCGGCGGGGTACTCTTTGCGCCATTGGTCAACACGGTGCTGCCGCCATAAAGGCCTGCAAGGCTGCCGCAGCCGTTGGGTGGGCTGATGAATCCGGTCTGGATGCCCGTATAGCTCGACGAGGCCGGATTACCGTAGTTCAGCACGCCGACCGAGACCGGCAGGATGTTCAGCCCGTTCGGGTTGTAGTTGGAGCTGTCGACAAACGGACGCTGGTAGCCCCACATCGGCGTTGAATGGTCGTACTCGAATGCACCGATGACGTCCAGCTTGCCAAAGTCGTGACCACCCACGGCAGAGAGGACGCTGCCGCCACCGCCGCCACCCTGGTAGGTATTGGAGCGCGCAGTCACTTCCACGCCGTCCATGTGCTGTTTGAGCACGATGTTCACGACGCCGGCAATGGCGTTGGAACCGTAAATCGACGAGCCACCACCGGGCATGATGTCGATGTGATCAACGATGGTGATGGGAATATTGGAAACGTTGGTGAAGTTGCTCTGGCCGTTGTAGAGCTGGCCGAACTGGCTGAGCGGCTTGCCGTCGATCAGCACCAGGGTGAAGTCGGGATTCAGGCCGTACAGGTTGATGGTCTGCGCGCCTGGCGTAATGTTGTTGCCGACGCTGCCGCCTGAAAAGTTCGCGCCAGTCGAGTAAACAGAGTTCGCCAGCACTTCTGCGACGTTGTTGAAGCCCTGCGCCTTCATGTCTTTGGCGGTAATGGTGTAAGTCGGCGTCGCGGTATCGATCTGTGCATCGTTGAACAGCGAGCCGCTGACCACAACCGTCTTCAAACGAGTCGCATCTGCGGGCTTTTCATTGCTCGACGACGACGATTGATCGTTATTGGGAGATGTCGTCTGCGTGTCCTGAGCGTGGGCGGCCGGAAAATACAAAACAGCCGCTATCACGGCGGCCAGCGCCGTGGTCCTTAATTGCTTACTCATTATTTTGGCTCCCTCGAATTTATGCACAGTCAGAAGATGTGACTGCAGGCACGCAACGCCCCTGCCCCTCACTCTCCCCTTATATAAATGTGAAGGCTTATTGACAATATGTCAAAAGTCGCATCCGCATTAATTTGCGATTAAATAATAGGGATATATAACTCGCTTGCTCAATGCAAAGTTTCGGTATTGATGCACGCCGAAATTGTCGTCACCTGAGCGCGAGAAAGTTTTATAAGTTATTGTTTTATATAATGTAATTATTTTCGACAAAAAAAGTTCCGTGCCAAGGTAGGGTAATGGCTTGCTCAACCGTCTTTAATCATTAGGGTTAAAAGAAAAGGCCCTGTTTGGGCCTTTTCTTTATAACAACGAAGAGGTTTATGAGTCACGCCATTTGGCGGGTGACTACATTATCTTGTCGCCGATTAAAACAACGTCCGCCGAGCGTCGTGCAAATAGGCCAACAGTGACGATGCCAGGAATTTGATTCAGATCATTTTCCAGCGCCACCGGATCGGCGATCTGCCAGCCGTGCACGTCGATGATCCAGTTGCCATTGTCGGTAACCACGCCGTCGCGCCAGACCGGGTTGCCGCCGCGCTTGACGATCTCGCGGCCGACTAGGCTGCGCGCCATGGGAATCACTTCGATCGGCAGTGGGAATTTGCCGAGCAGGTCGACGCGCTTACTGGCGTCGATGATGCAGACAAACTTCTGTGCTGCTTCGGCAATGATCTTCTCGCGGGTAAGCGCCGCGCCACCGCCTTTGATCAGGCGCTTGTGCAGATCGCATTCGTCCGCGCCATCCACGTACAGTGCGAGCGGGCCGGTGGCGTTGAGATCGAACACGGGGATGCCGTGCTTCTTCAGCTGTGCAGTGGATTGTTCCGAACTGGATACAGCACCCTGGATGCGATCTTTGATGCTGGCCAGCGCATCGATAAAGAAAGCGACCGTTGAACCGGTGCCGACGCCGACAATGGCACCATCTTCCACATACTTGATGGCGGCTTCGCCCGCCAGGCGCTTTTCGTCGCTGTTGCTCATGGCATCACCCCGGAAATCCAAAAAGGGAATGATCGTTGATTTGACATCTGGCCGCATCCTTGCCGCCGGTTTGGCAGGGTTCGCGGGGACTTGCTAGGGTGGCGCTGCCCGGCGTGACCGGGCGGTCCGTCGTTCGGACGATACGGAGAAAGCATGGCATCCGAGCCCCTCGGGCAACGTATACAACCCAGTCTGCGCCGCTGGGCCAATGCCTTGCGCAAGCACGGCTGGTTTCCGCATGTGCCGCTTGCCGTGCTGGTGGCCGGCGGCGCGCTGAAGCTGTTGCATCTGGACGTCGGGCGGGACTGGCAGCGCTATCTGGCCTTGGTGATGGAAGGGCAGTTCGACCAGCACGCCGCCGTGCTGCCGCCTCTGCTGATCGGCTTGGGGCAGTTGACCATGTCGGCCGGCCTGCTGATGCGCTCGCGCGTGGGCTGGACCATGACCGTCTTGATGACGATTGCCGCCATTGTCAGTTTGGTCCTGGGTCGCCATCAGAGCACACCGACGCTGATCTATTTTTCACTGCTGCTGCTGGCTCTGCTGATCAGCTGGCGAGCGTTCGATCGCTCCAGTCTTGCCGCCAGCACGCTGTTCGCTTTTACCTCGGTGGTGATGTTGGTGATGTACGCCACCCTCGGCAGCTATTACCTTGGCGCGGAGTTCTCGCCGCCCATCAAGGATCTGGTCACGGCGCTGTATTACGCCATGATCACCATGACGACCGTGGGCTATGGCGATATCGTTCCGCATACGCCGGAGTCGCGTCTTTTCGCGGTATCAGTGGTGGTGCTGGGTGTTGCGGTGTTCGCCACGTCGCTTACCGCCGTTGTCACGCCGATGATCAATCGCAGCCTCCAGCGTATCGTCAACCAGAAGGGGCGCATCATGAAGCGCAAAGATCATTACGTTGTCATCGGAAACACTTCGCTGGCGATCAATACCTGGCGTGAACTGGTCAAACGCGGACAGTCCGTAACACGTCTCCTGCGTGATGCGCCGGAAGAGGGCGAGCTGACGGAGGTCGATATCGTGGTCGGCGATTCCAGCGACGTTGATGTATTGCGACAGGCCGGTGCCCACGAGGCGAAGGCGGTGCTTGCTATGCGCGATGATGATGCGGAAAACGCGTTCACGGTGTTGGCCGTGAAGGAACTGGCTGGCACTGCGCGAACGGTGGCTGCCGTGAACGATGCACGGCATTTGAGTCGTATCAAGTTGGTGCAGCCGGACGTGATCATTGCGCCACAGGTGTTGGGTGGCGAATTGACCGCAATGCTGTTGACGGGGGAGAAAGTGACGGCGGATTTTGTGTTGGAGCGGGTGTTCCGGTAACGCTCAACTTTGTAGCCGCCATTCTGGCGCAAGTGCTCTACTTTCTAGGGAAGTGGCATTCGCCCAAGATGGTGTATGGCACGCAGCCTGCAGTCGGACATTTTCCCTAAATTCAATGTTGCCGAGCCGTCATCCCAGCGAAAGCTGGGATGACGAGTTATTTAGCATTTCTGCAGGACATCACTACTCAAGCGTAAGGATGTACTGCCAATCCTTGCCATCCACCGGCATCACCGACAGCCGATTGCCTTTGCGCAGCAGCGCCATATCAGCGAGTTTGGGATGATTCTTTAGCTCATCCAGCGTGATGACGCGCTTGAGTTTTCGCGTGAATTTCACATCCACCAGCATCCAGCGCGGATTGTCGCGGGAGCTGCCGGAATCGAAGTATTTGCTCTTGGGGTCGAACTGGCTGGGGTCGGCGTAGGCATCGCTAGCCACTTCGGCGAGGCCGGCAATGCCTGGTTCGGCGCAGTTGGAGTGGTAGAAGAACACGCCATCGCCCACACGCATGCCGTCGCGCATGAAATTGCGCGCCTGATAATTGCGTACGCCATCCCAGGCTTCGCGCTTTTTCCGCTTGAGATCGTCGATCGAGAACGTGTCAGGTTCGGATTTCATCAACCAGTAATTCAAGAGCCTGTCCTCATGGTTTGCATGGTCCGCGCCGAAAGCTGTTTGCCCGCATGGCAAGGAAGAACGAATGAGTGTATGTCGATACACGATTGAGTGATAACGCAGCCATGTGGGCAAACAGATCCGGCCCGAAGGGTTGCTTACCTAGGGCCGCCAAGCGCTGCCGCGTGGCTCGACCTGACGGCCAGTCAGGCACATCGCCACGCACCATCACCTGGCGGCCCTAGGTAAGCAGCGCGGACTATGCAAACCATGAGGGCAGGCTCTAGCTTGCATCTCCGGTAGCGTTGGCGCGGCAATCGACCAGTTCGCGGTCGGTGGCGATGAAGTCCAACGTCACATCCCAGCTTTCTGGCGCAATCTCCGGCAATTCCTGGAAATCGTAGGCGATGCCGACCAACAATGGCTCGGTAGGGCGCAATTGATCCTTGAGGAAAGCGAAGCTGCGGTCGTAATAGCCGCCACCGTAGCCAATGCGATTGCCTTGGCGATCGAAGCCCAGCAGGGGTACCAGCACCAGGTCGAGCTGGAACGGGGCAAACCATTCGTGCGGCGTGACCGGTTCAGGAATGCCGAATCGGTTGGGTTGTACTTCGTCCCCGGCGGCCCAGGGAGCAAAGCGCAGCAGGTTGTCCTTGCCGATCAGCGGCAACAGGAACTGCTGGCCACGGTTGGCCAGGGGCGGGATGACGAGGTTGAGCGGCAGTTCGCCGTCGCAGGCCCAGTAGCCGGCCACACGCTTGTCCGTATGGTATTCGGGCAGATGCTCCAGGCTGCGCCGCAAGCCTTGGGCGGCGATCATGCGCTGGGGTGGGGTAAGGGCGCGGCGGCGTTCAGCCAGCCGCTGGCGCAGTTCACGGCGTCGTGCGGCGGTATCCACGTCGCGCGTCTCCTAGGGATGCTCTGATCCATTCTACGTAGGCGTCACCGGCTCTGTCCGTTCGCAGGCCACAGGACCATCGACGAGGGCAGACTGGCTGTCTGTCGAGACGATGGGCCGAAGGGATGCGGACGAACAGAGCCGGCCCCAACGAGTTGGATTTTAAATGATGGGGTGATGTCCAGAAGGCTCGCAGGCTGCGCCGCGCGGCTTGCAAAGGCATCCGGCCTTCCCTGTGCCGCGCAACACACCCTGCGAGCCTTCTGGACATCATGCCGCCTGCGTAGAATGGATCAGGGCATCCCGAATGACGCCCGCGGACTCCCAATCGGCGATCCGCTCCCCGGAAGCCGTTTTGAAACGGCTTCCGGGCTGGGAATGAGGTGGCGTTAACCGCGATGCCGCTACCCACCAAACGACCTTGATCCGAGTGGGATCAGGTGGGAGGGATATCAAGGCCTCGAGGCTTTCCGCTCGTGGCGGACATGCACAACAGCCTTAAGTAACCGCCCCGGGCCGTATATAGGAACAAGGCAAATGTAAGAGTGTGCTGGCGCACACCGCAGATAACGCCGTCGTCTATTTTAGTTGCGTGTCGAGTGCGGCTTCAAGCTTGCGACGCAATGTGGCCAATCCTTCAGCGATGCCAGGTTCAGACACGTTGTTGTTTGTATTTGCCACCGGGCGCTTCTGCAGTTGCAGATATTCGTGTGTGATGCTGATCGCAGCGAGCACCGCCAGCCGATCAAAACCCGGCGTCTTGGCGTGTGTACGCAATTCGCGCATCTTGCGATCGAGAAAATTCGCCGCTTCCAGCAAGCCTTCACGCTCTTCCGGCGGGCAGGCGATCAGGAATTCGCGATCGATCAGCCGCAGTGCAACCGGCTCGTTCGTGGACGTGCTGATAACGTCAGCCATTGTTCTCAAGCGCCTTGAGTCGTTGGATCATGGCCTCTACCCGGCTACGCGCCTGTTCGTTGCGCGCCAGCAGTCCGGCGCGTTCGCTCGCCAATTGTTCCTGGCTATGACGCAGACTGCGATTTTCTTCGCTCAACCGATGCACATGCTCGAGCAGCCGATCAAGCTGCTGGCTCAGCGCGGCAAGCTCGTACTGGGCGGTGTCGGGTGTGTTCATGGCCCGAACTATATCAGGACGCCGATAGAAATCTGCGGTCCGGAACAGTTGGGCTGGCAGTCGATTAAACTTGTGGCTTGATCTCTAAGGAGTACGGTAATGACCGCCCAAGAACCCATCGGTTATGACGAACTGGACGATGTCATTGCCCACTTGCGGCTGGCCGTCAGTGCCAGTGAGTTGCACGGCTCCCTATGCGGCTTCCTGGCCGGGAACGGCCGGCTGGGCCGGCGGCCGTTGCTGGAAGTGCTGCAACTGGATGCTGGCGGCATCACCGTTCCCCCCGACGACCAATCGGTGCTGGATCAACTGGTGCGCCAGAGCGAAACGGAACTGGCCGACCCTGAACTCGGATTCGAACCGCTGCTCCCTGCCGATGACCGCCCGTTGCCTGAGCGTGCCGATGCCCTGGTCGACTGGTGCCGTGGTTTTCTGGGTGGCTTCGGTCTTGGCGGCCCCGATGCGCATGCCCGGCTTTCGGAGGAAGGGCAGGAGGTTTTGCGCGATCTCGGCGCGATTGGTTCTTCTTCACTGGACTTCGGCGATGAAAGCGAAGACGAGGATGCACTGATCGAAGTGCATGAATTCGTGCGCATGGCCGCCATGTTGCTGTTTACCGAATGCCACATCACCGCCCAGCCTTCCAGCGATACCCTGCATTGAATATTGCCCTCGACGAATTCGCACGTCGCCGTCGCCAGCTGATGAAAATGGCCGGTGATGATGCGGTGGTGCTGATCGCCACCGCGCCCGAGCGCATGCGCAACGCCGACGCTGCGTGGCCGTACCGCCAGGACTCGGATTTCCATTACCTGAGTGGCTTTCCGGAGCCTGACGCCGTCCTGGCGCTGCTGCCGGGGCGCCAGCACGGCGAAGTGGTGTTGTTTTGCCGTGAACGCGATCCGGAGCACGAACGGTGGCATGGCGAATCCATCGGCACCGAGCGTGCTGTGGCCGATTACGCCATGGACGATGCCTTTCCTATCGATGATATCGACGACATCCTGCCCGGAATGATCGAAGGCAGAGGGCGCGTCTACTGCCATTTTGGCCGTGAACCGCAATTCGATGCGCAGTTGCTGAGCTGGATGCGGCGATTGCGTCAGTTGCGCGGTGGTGGCGTGGTGCCCAAGGAATTCGTGGCGCTGGGTCATCTGCTCCATGATCTGCGTCTGTACAAATCACGCGCCGAGCTTAAATTGATGCGTGCCTCCGCGGAGATTGCCGCAGAAGCACACTTGGCGGCGATGGGCCTGGCAAGTGCCGGGCGCCACGAATATGAAATCGAAGCCGAGCTGTTGCGCGTGATGCGCAGCCAAGGCGCGGTCGCGGCGTTTCCGCCGATCGTCGCCACTGGCGTCAATGCCTGCACCATGCATTACGTGGCCAATCGCGCGCCGCTGAAGAACGGTGATCTGCTGCTGATCGATGCCGGCGCGGAACTGGATTGCTATGCGTCGGACATCAGCCGCACGTTTCCGGTCAACGGCCGTTTCAGCCGCGAACAGCGCGCTTTGTACGAAGTGGTGCTTACCGCGCAGCAGGCAGCGATTGATGAAGTGCAGCCAGGACGTTCCTACAGCGCTGCGCATGATGTTGCCGTGCATGTGATTACTGAAGGCTTGTGTGCACTGGGCCTGCTCAAGGGCGATCCAGCCGAAGTCATCGAACAAGGCAGCTACAAGCGTTTCTATCCGGCCAAGACCAGCCATTGGCTGGGCCTGGATGTGCATGACGTCGGTGATTACCGCGTCGATGGCGAGCCGCGCATGCTTGAGCCGGGTATGGTGCTTACGGTGGAGCCGGGCATCTACATTCCTCCGGATGATGTGACGGTGCCTGAAGCTTGGCGCGGCATCGGCATACGCATCGAAGACGATGTGGCGGTTACGCGAGATGGTCATGAGGTGCTTACGGCAGGGGTGCCGAAAGATCCGGAAGTACTTGAGGCATTGTTGGTGCGGCGATGATCTGGGCGACCGGTGTTGATGCGCTACACATACATTGAATTTCAACATCGCCTTACCGTCGTCCCGGCGAAGGCCAGGACCCAGCGACTTACCGAACTTCAAAGACATTGGGTCCCGGCCTTCGCCGAGACGACGGTAAGGTGGCAAATGGATTCATGGGTTCATGTAACGCGCAAAGCCATTCGCTATCGATGATCTGGTTGTCTATACAACCACTGCTCTTATGCGCGAATGCATCCTTTTCGACGTACCACTACGCGCTGCATGCACACGATGATCGTGAAGAACACGTCATGACTCGCATGCGCTTGCGCGTATGAGTGTGATCAAGCGCAAATCACCGCAATAAAATCACGTGATGTCGTACGATTGAAACGTTCACGACCGAGCATCGCGCAACATGTCCGTGCCGTAAGGAAAGTGCTTCATGACGACCTCGATGAATCGCCGCAGGTTTCTTCAGCTTCTGGGAAGCACTGCAATGGCCTCGGCGCTCCCCGCCAGCATCGCACGCGCGATGGAGATTCCCGCCAATCGGCGCACGGGCTCGATCGAGGACATTGAGCACATCGTGATCCTGATGCAGGAGAATCGATCCTTCGATCACTATTTCGGCTCGCTGAAAGGCGTGCGCGGTTTCGGTGATCCGCGTCCGGTCAATCTGACGACTGGTAATTCGGTGTGGTATCAGCCCAATGGTTCCAGCTATGTGCTGCCATTCCATCCCACCGCGCCGGACCTGGGTCTGCAGTTCCTGGAAGATCTCGCGCATGACTGGACCAGTACACACGGTGCCTGGAACCAGGGCAACTATGACCAGTGGGTGCCGAACAAAGGCACCACCACCATGGCATACCTCACGCGCGACGATATTCCCTTTCATTACGCGCTTGCGGATGCCTTCACCATTTGCGATGCCTATCATTGCTCGGTGATGGGGCCGACCGATCCGAATCGCTATTACATGTGGACCGGTTGGGTGGGTAACGATGGTGCAGGCGGCGGTCCGGTGATCGACAATGCCGAAGCCGGCTATTCCTGGTCGACCTTCCCGGAAGTGCTGCAAAAAGCAGGGGTCAGCTGGAAGCTTTATCAGGATGTAGGCACCGGCCTCGATGCCGCTGGTTCCTGGGGTTGGACCGATGACGCGTACATCGGCAATTACGGCGACAACTCGCTGTTGTATTTCTTCCAATACCGGAACGCGCAACCTGACAGTCCCCTGTATCAAGGGGCAAGAACCGGCACCAACATTTCCGTCAGTGGCACGTTGTTCGACGAGTTGCGCGCCGATGTCATGGGCAACAGCTTGCCGCAGGTGTCCTGGATCGTTGCGCCCGAAGCCTATACGGAGCATCCGAACTGGCCGGCCAATTACGGCGCGTGGTATGTGTCACAGATACTGGATGCGTTGACCAGCAATCCCGAAGTATTCAGCAAGACGGCGCTGTTCATCACCTTCGATGAGAACGACGGTTTCTTCGATCACATGGTGCCGCCGTGCGTGCCGCCCTCGAACACCCAAGGGCAGTCGACGGTTTCCATCGCCAACGAAATCTTCCCGGGCAGTAGCAGTTATGAGAGTGGACCATATGGCATGGGACCGCGCGTGCCGATGATCGTGGTGTCGCCGTGGAGCAAGGGTGGCTGGGTTTGCTCCGAAGTGTTCGATCACACCTCGCTGATCCGCTTTATCGAGCGCCGTTTCGAGCGCCAATATGGGGATTTGCAAGAACCCAACATCACTGCCTGGCGTCGTACAGTTGCTGGCGATCTGACGTCCGCCTTCGACTTCGCCAAGCCTGACCGCAGCCAGCCTTCGCTACCCAGCACCAGTGCCTACCAGCCACCGAACGATCAGCGCTATCCGGATTATGTACCGACGGTGCCGACGGATCAGAGCTTGCCGAATCAGGAAGCTGGTATGAAACCGGCACGCGCGTTGCCGTACGAGTTGCACGCCACGGCGCTTTTCAACGAGCAGGGTGTGTTGGGCATCAGGCTGGAAAACACCGGTAATGCTGGCGCGTGCTTCCATGTACGCGCGGCCAATAGCTCAAATGGACCGTGGTATTACACGGTCGAAGCAGGTAAGTCGCTATCGCCGACCTGGCCCACGCAAGCGGCTTACGACTACAGCGTCTACGGTCCGAATGGCTTCATGCGTCATTTCAAGGGCGATCTTTCGTCTCCCAAAACCACCTTGCGTATTGCCGTTCGCTACGATGTCAACGAGGGCAGTGTCGTGCTGGAACTGTCCAACGAGGGTCACGATTTCTGCAACGTTTCCGCCGAAAACCTGTACAACGGCGAATCCATCACCTATGCACTTCATCCCGGCGAGCAGCAGCGCAAGAAGTGGTATCTGGGGGATAGCTACGGCTGGTACGACTTGGTCGTGCGCGCGGATGCGGAGAATGGATTCGTGCAACGTTTCGCAGGCCACGTGGAGACGGGCGCGCCGAGTGTTACCGATCCGGCGATCGCTCAATCCCGCTGGCAGAACCTCAACAACGTTTGAGCCGAAGTCTCCGGTTGCAAGCATGTGAACAAAGGGCGCCTGTTATGGCGCCCTTTGTTTAGGCATCAGTAGTGCATGCTCGAAGGGGCCCTCGTGCCATCGGACCAATCGCCGAGCAATACGAACATGATGGTGACGCGTTCTTCCGGATCGTTCGCAGAGATAACGGGCGAGCCCGGCAAATCCGCTCCCCAGCTTTTTGCCGGGTCGTCCGATACAAAAAACATCAGGTGCGGATGCCAGTGCATGCCCTCATCGTTCAGATATTGCTGCTTGGACATCATGTAGCACATCGCGCCAGGTTCGAGCGGGGACAACTCCTTGCTGTTGAATGCAGCGTTTATTGACTTGGGAATGTCCGCTCTCGACTCTCCCGCGAGAATCCACGTTGTTTTCATCAAATAGATGGGTAAAAAGCTTCTGACAGCGGCTGGATTGAAGCACATCGGTGCGCGCACTTTGGGATTCCAGAATTCGGCGTTATCGGTGGCGGCACCCCATCCGCGCTCTACCACACAGACAAATCCGTTGCTGCCTTTTACGGCGGTTGTATAACCCTTGGGTCCTAGGACCATGATTTCGGCGGCCTGTGAAATCGAAGCGGGTGCGGCGCTACGAGCGAGCGCGATTTCCGCTTGTTCATTCGATATCAAATACTGATCGAGCGGCGCCATGGACGCATAATCCGAATGCGTCTTTGCTTGCGCCAGACAATGGGTGCTGCTCAACAAGGCTTGAGCCACGAACACCAAGGCAACGAACTTGACACGGGTCTTCCACATAAACCCTCCCATTCGCTTTGACTGCAGAAGTGGGGCAACCTCGTTCTTCCTGGCCATCTGGAAGTAGGGCAAGGATCCATGATGCGCCTACGGCGCATATAAAGCATTACCTGTCATGACAGGGCAGTGGATGATGGCTCGTGCATGGTTTGCGCATCCGGGATGAAGCGCGACCGATAAGCTTCCACCGGCAAGCGCTCGACCACGCGTCCGTCGCGCATCACCGCCACTTCGTCAACAAGCGAGCAGAGTTTGCCTAGCCGATGCGTGATCACGAGGAGGCTGCGTCCGCGGGCCGCCACGGCGATGCTGTCATAGAGTTCGTTAGCTGTCACAGCATCCAGCCCTTCCGTGGGTTCGTCCAGAATCAGGATGGGTGCGTCCATCAGCAACGCGCGTGCGATGGCAATACGCCTTGCCTCGCCTCCCGAAACACGGATGCCATTTTCGCCGACCCACGTATCCAGACCATGCGGAAGGCTGTCGACGTAGCTGTCCAGCCGTGCCTGTGTAATCACGGTGCGAAGTTCTTCGTCCGTGACATCGGGGCGACCAAGCTTGAGGTTCTCGCGCAGGCTGGCGTCAAACAGATAAGGTTGTTGTTCGACTACCGCGATGTGGGATCGCACCTCATCGCCGCCCAGATTTTCGAGAGGAATGCCGCCAAGCGCGATCCGGCCTTCAAAAGGATAGAAGCGCAGCAGTGCACCCATCAGGCTGCTCTTGCCCGCGCCGGAAGGTCCCACCAAAGCCAACCGCGCGCCTTGCGGCAGATCCAGGTTCACACCATCGAGCGCCCAGGATGCAGTTTCGTTGTAACGCAGCCGCAGTTGCCGAATGGAAAGGTCGAAATGTTCGATGGTGGGTGAAACCTGTGCGGGCTCTTCGATCGCTGGCGGTGTATCGGCCAGCGCAAAGACGCGCTGCGCTGAGGCTAGCGTTGCACCCCATTGCGCCCAGGCTTCGGGTAGTGGCGCGACAGCCTCGAAGCTTGCCTGAGCCAGTAAGGCGAGCATAACCAGATCGGGGCCGGCGAGCGTTCCTTCATGTAGCGCAGGCAGGCCTAGCGCGAGCGCACCGATCACCGCTAACTGGGCGCAAAGCATGACGCCTGCACTGCCCATGGCCTGCAGCCCGTCGAGCTTGCGACGCGCCTGCTGTTGTTGTGCGGTCATCTTGACGATGCGTTCGGCATGCATGGCTTCGGCGCCGTACAGCACCAACTCCGCACGTCCGCGCAGGCCATCGGCCGTCAGCTCGCGCAGCGCTTCGGCGCAGGCCACGGTTTCCGCTCCTGGTTTCTTGCCGTGTTGCGATGCCTGCCAGGGTAGATACCAGGCGCTGACTGCAAACAGGGCAGCCAGGCAAGCGCCGAGCCATGGCATGTAGATCAGCGCGACAATGAGCGCACTGAACATAACCGTGATGGCAGTGACGGCAGGAATGGCAATGCCGAGGTAAGCATGTTCGAGCGCGTCGATATCCGCGCGCAAACGGGAGAACAGCTCGGCGCTGCGCAATACGGTCAGGCGTGCGGGTGCAAGCGGAGCCAATCGCGCGAAAAGCCACGAACGCAGACGCGCGAGCAGGCGCAAGGTTGCGTCATGGGTTATCAGGCGTTCGAGATAGCGCCCCAGCGTGCGTACGATGGCGAGCAGGCGGATCAGCGCCGCTGGTGTGTAGTAGTTGATCGCCGCACCGCTCGCGCCAGCCAGCGCCATCGCGGTAATGAAGTGACCGGATACCGCAATCAAGCCGATGCCGGCGAGCGTGCTCAGCAATGCGATCATTGTGCCGGTCAGCATCCAGCCGCGCTCGGTGCGCAACAAGGCAAGCAGGCGGCGTGCCAGCAACAGGGATGATGCAGGAGCGTCCGCGCGCCTCATGCAGCGCGATCCGCAGCGAGCAGGCGGGCGAAAGCGCCATGGGCTTGGCGCAAGGTGCTTGCGCGCCCGGTTTCGACGACGCGCCCTTCCGCCATGACAGCGACGTGTTCATCCGCACCAATCGCATCCAGGCGATGGGCAATGCGTATCACCGTACGTCCTTCGGCGAGCTTGCTCAGCGATGCGTTGATCTGCGCGGCCGTCGAGCTGTCCAGGTGCTGGGTGGGTTCATCCAGCAGAAGCACGGGCGCGTCACGCAGCCAGGCGCGTGCCAGCGAAAGCCGCTGGCGTTCTCCGCCGGAGAGTCCTTGGCCGTGCTCCCCCAGTGGCGTATCCAGACCCCGTGGCAGGCGCGCAATGACCGGCGTCAACGCCGCGGCGTGAATGGCGCGTTCCAGTTGCAATTCATCAGCATCGGGCGATGCCAGCAACAGGTTGTCGCGCAGTGTTCCACGAAAGATGTGCGGTCGCTGCGGCACCCAGGCGATGTGGCGACGCCATGCATCGAGATCGAGATGGGCGAGATCTTCGCCGTTGATCAGGATGCTGCCGTTGCGCGGAGTGGCGAATCCCATCAGCAACGAAAAAAGTGTGCTCTTGCCGCTGCCGGTGGTACCCACGATGGTCAACCGTTCGCCTGCGGTGACAGCAAGGTTCACATCAGACAACACATCGCGTCCATCGTCGTAACCGAAAGTCACCTGACGGAAAGCAACAGCAATCTGATTCGAAGTGATGGAGTGCTTTGTTGTATGCACAGTATTCGCAAGTACGGGTGCTTTTTCTTCCAGAAGCGCCGCAAGATCCTCGGCAGCGGCAGCAGCTTCCATCTTGCGGTGCCGCTGCGTGCCCAGGGCGCGCAACGGCAGGAAGAATTCCGGCGCCAGCAGCAGTACGAACAGGCCAGGCTCGAAACCCAGGGTTCCCCATAACAAACGAAAACCAACCAGGACGGCCAGTACGGCAATGCTCGCGGTGGCGAAGAATTCCAGCACCAGAGCGGAGAGAAACGCGATCCGCAGCACCGCCATGGTTTCCTGTCGATAGGCATCTCCGGTGGCGGCGAGAAAAGCTTCTTCGCGGCTTACTGCGCGGAACAGTCGAAGCGTGGTGAGTCCGGCCAGCGCATCCATGAAGTGCGCGCCCATGCGGCGCAGCCGTTTCCAGCGTCGCTGGCTTGCCTGCTCAGCAGCACGCCCGACCAACAGCATGAAGATGGGAATCAGCGGTGCTGTTGCCGCCAACACAAGAGCCGACCACGGATCTGCAAACAGCGCTGAAGCAAAAATGATGGCGGGCACGATCGCGGCAAAGGCCAGTTGCGGAAGATAGCCCGCATAGTACGGAACCAATGCATCGACACCGTCGACGAAGCGCGTGACGATATCGCCGCGTGATTGCTGTGCTGCCCAAAGCGGACCAAGCGTGCGCAGCCGTTCCTCCAACTTCAGCCGGACCGTCGCGCTCACCTTGGCACCGGCCTCGAACGTCGTGCGCCTTTGCTTCACCGTCAACGTGAAACGCGCCACGGCAATGAGTGGCAGCCAGACCAGCCACGGCCAGAGCGAAGCGAGCGGGCTGGCGTGAAAAATCGCCTGCGACAGCACGTGCGCCACCAGCCACGCGCCAGCGCACATCAATACGGCTTGCAAGGCGCCTGCGACGATGCCGTTAACGAGCAGATGGCGCACGGGGCTGGCTTGTTGCCGTAGCCAGCTGGTCGAAGCAAGAGGCATCCAGATCTCCACAACGCAGGGTCGGCGTAGTGCCGACCCTGCGCATCAACACGGTGTAAACATCACGCGTTCCCGGCTGACCCCTTCGACGCCTGGGCGCGGCGCTCGTCCTGTGCGTCGAGCATCACACCGCCGGCCGCAGCAATCAGCACGATCATCGCCGTGCCCACCAGCCACGCGAAGTACCATGCGCCTGCATCGCCGAGAATGACCGCCATGACGATGACCAGCATCGCGATGAACATGAGAAGTACGAATAGCAGAAACGTTTTCATGGCACGTCCTCAGTAAGCGTGCTCGTCATTGACGATGTGATCGGCCTTGACCTTGCCGCGCATCACGTAGAAAGCCCAGCTCGTGTACCAGATGATCAGCGGCACGAATACCGCGGCAAAGCCGACCATCCAAGCCAGGGTGAGTTCGCTGGAACTGGAGTTCCAAATGGTGAGGCTTTGATCCGGCGTGCTGCTGGATGGCAGCAGGAATGGGAACAGTGCTGTACCTGCGGTGCCGATCACGCCCAGCCAAGCTACCGCACCCAGCCACCAGGCCAGGTGTGAGCGGCGCGCGTTGGCCGCGAGTCCGCCCGCCAACATGCCGGCAAACCCGAGCACCGGTACGACCCATAGCAGAGGATGCGCAGCGAAATTCGCGAACCATGAACCATCCACGCGCGACACACCTTGTTGCAGCGGTGTCTGTGGTACGCCAGCGCCCGGGCCGTGGGCGATGCTGTAACCGGCCATACCGTGCACCCAGAAACCGCCGATCGCAAACAGCACGATGGCAACGATGGCGGAAATACGAGCCAAGTTGCGCGCGCGTTCGTAAATCTCATTCTCCCCGCCGTTCATCATGGTGGTCGATCCCATGAACACCGAGAGCGACAATGACAGCAGGCCGCAAAGGATCGCAAACGGATTGAGCAGGGCAAGGAACGAACCGGTGTAGTGCGAGGTAAGGTTCCATTCGAAATGGAACGGCACGCCGTGGAACAGATTGCCGAATGCCGCGCCGAATACCACCATCGGCACGAAGCCGCTGATGAAGAGTGCCCAATCCCACACATTGCGCCAGCTGGTGGATGGAAGCTTGCTGCGATACTCGAAACCGAGCGGGCGCATGATCATGCTCCAAAGCAGCAGGAGCATCACGACGTAGAAGCCCGAGAACGCGGTGGCATAGATCAGCGGGAATGCCGCGAACACCGCACCGCCGCCGAGAATGAACCACACCTGGTTGCCATCCCAGTGCGGGCCAATGATGTTGAGCGCCACGCGGCGTTCCACATCGTTGCGTCCCACATAACGCAGGATGGTGCCCACGCCCATGTCCATGCCAACCATCACCGCCAGGCCAATCAGTAGCACGCCCAGCAGCAGCCACCAGATGCATTGAAGTACTGCATACGTTTCCATCGATCAACCCTCCGCGTAGCCGGCCAGCCGTGCAGCCTGGGATGTATGAGGTGAATGTGCATCATGTCCATCGTCCGGGCCGCGACGGATGGCGCGCACCATCAGGTACATCTCCACGATGATGAAGATGGTGTACAGCGTGACGAAGCCGATCAGCGAGAAAATCATGTAGCCCACGCTATGCGTAGAGGCGGACATCCAGGTAGGCAGTACGCCGAACACGGTCCAGGGCTGTCGTCCCAGTTCGGCCACCACCCAGCCCATTTCGCAGGCGATGAAAGGCACGGGAATCATCCATACCGCGATCACCAGGAACCAGCGCTTGCGCTCGACAATATTGCGCATGGTGTAGATCACGGCGAGCACGAAGTACGCCAGCATTGCCAGACCCAGCGCCACCATCAGGCGGAAGGACCAGAACACCGGTGCCACTTGTGGAATCGCATCACGCGCCGCGGTAGCGATCTGGTCGTCGGTTGCCACGGTTACATCCGGCGCATAGCGCTGCACCAGAAAGCCGTAGCCGAGATCTTTCTCGTGCGCATGGAACTGCGCCAGTGCATCCGGATCGCCGGGGTTGGCCGACAACGTCTTCAGCGCCGACACCGCAGGAATGCCGTCACGAATGCGCTGGGTGGCATCCTGTTCCAGTTCATCGACACCCGGCACATTGCCGGTGAGCGAATGCGTGACGAGCAGCGACAAAGCGTAGGGAACCTGGATTTCGCCGTAGTTGGTCTGGTACTTCTGCGAGGGGAAAGCGATCAGGTTGAACGGCATGGGAGCCGGTTCGGTCTTCCACAAACCTTCCATGGCAGCGAGCTTGGTCGGCTGAGCTTGCGCACCGACGAAGCCCAGCGCGTCACCCAGCGTGATCACACCTGCGGTGGCGAGCACACCAAACAGGACGGCCATACGGAACGAGCGGCGTGCCAGATCCGTATGCCGGTTTTTTAGCAAGTACCATGCGCTGACACCCGCGACAAACACCGCAGCCGTGACATACCCGGCGATGCTGGTATGGACGAATTTGGCCTGCGCATCGTGGCTGAAGATGAGGTCGGATAGGCTGGTCAGCTCCATGCGCATGGTCGCTGGATTGAAGTGCGCGCCCTCCGGCAATTGCATGAAGCTATTGGCGATCAGGATCCACAGCGCCGAAAGGTTGGAGCCCAGCGCCACGAGATAGGTGACCGCCAGATGTTGGCCGGGACGAAGGCGATCCCAGCCGAAGGTCATCAGGCCCACGAACGTGGATTCGAGGAAGAAGGCCATCAGGCCTTCGATGGCCAGTGGCGCACCGAAGATATCGCCCACGAAGCTCGAGTAGAACGACCAGTTGGTACCGAACTCGAATTCCATGGTGAGGCCGGTGGCCACGCCCAGCGCGAAGTTAATCAGGAACAGCTTGCCCCAGAATTGGGTGATGCGCTTGTAGATCTCCCTGCCTGTGATGACATAAACCGTTTCCATCGCGGCCAGCATGAAGGTCATGCCCAGCGTCAGCGGAACGAACAGGAAGTGATACAGCGCCGTGAGTGCAAACTGCAGACGTGACAAATCGACAACATTCATGTCGTGCATAGCGAAGGCTCCCTTACACAAAAATCGGGTGCATGCGCAGCCGGGCCGGGCATCGGCAATGGCAGGCGAAGAAGGTGTGAATGCAGGACCTGAGCGGCCCGTCTGGAAGCAAAAAAGTGGGATGCGCGCGCAATCCCAGGGCCACGAGCCCAGGGCCTAGCAGACAACGGAAGCGTATTCCTGTTGGTCAGCATGGCTTGTCCCCTGCGGGTAGCGCCCATCCTACACGCGTCGGCGCCAAAGAAAAGTACGGTCCTGTCCATCAATCCACGGGGAACATATAACGTCATCTACGTGTTCATATTGTTGATGAAGATCCGTGGATCTGCGGTTTCTGCGTCGAATGACCGCACAAGCCATGATGCCGGGTATACATTTCGCGCTTTTTAAAAAGTAGAAAGCCTCGGGTTACCGAAGGTGTGCTGCGCGACTCAAGGTAGGAATTGTCCGGGCCGTATGACCCTCATCGCAACCACTGCGTATGCCAGAGCGAGTGCCTTGCGGAATCGCACGCCGGACGGTGCTTGATGCCATCCGGCGTGCGTTGATCAACGATTAGTTCAACTTTGCAAAAGCGTCGCGCGTGAGATTTTCCGGCTCGCCGTGAGTGCACACGACATCGTCCTCGATGCGAATGCCGCCATAAGGACGGAAGGCGTCGACCTTGCTCCAATCGACATCCTTGGACTCCGGTTTGCTGCGCAGTTCTTCCAGCAGCATGTCGATGAAATAGAGGCCCGGCTCGATGGTGACCACCATGCCAGGCTCCAGCACGCGGGTCATGCGCAGATACGGGTGACCTTCCGGACGCGGAATGCTGCCGCCGGTTTCGCTGGACTGGAAGCCTGCTACATCGTGCACCTGCAGACCGATCGGGTGACCCAGGCCATGTGGAAAGAAGGTGGACGTGACGCCGGATTGCACCGCGCTTTCCGCACTCATGCGGATCACGCCATGCTCGCGCAGCACATTTGCCAGCACGAGATGCGCATGGATATGCAGTTCCGGATAACTTTGCCCGGTTTTCACTTTGGCCACAAAACCAAGCTGGGCTTTTTCGACGCTGTCGATCAAGGCCTGAAATTCGCTGTGGCCGCTTGCGGCATAAGTGCGGGTGATATCACTGGCATAACCGGCGGCGCTGCCACCTGCGTCGATCAGAAACGAGCGGCTTTGCTTTGGCGGCAAGCGATCAAAGTGGGTGTAGTGCAGGACCGCACTATGCTCGTTGAGGCAGACGATGTTGGAATAAGGCAGCTCGGCATCGGTCTGGCGCGCCGCGGCGAGATAGGCCATCTGGATGCCGAACTCACTTTCGCCAGCACGGAAGGCTTTTTCCGCCGCATGATGCGCACGTGTACCAATGACACTCGCTTCACGCATCAGGGCCAGTTCGTAAGCTGTCTTGTAGCTGCGATGCCAGTGCAGATAATCCGTCACGGCGTGAGGATTGTTGACCTCAACGCCCTCGATGTCCGGGCAGTTCGGCGCAATCACTGCGCGCTTGCCTTTCGGTAACTCAGCCACAGCCTCGGCAGCCGTGCGCACGATGGTGATATCGAAGTGTTCGACCCAATAGCCGCGCGGTGCAGCGGGCACAACATGCCAGTAATCGCGCGGCTGCACGAAGATCAGCTTCGGCTTCTCTCCGGGCGTATAAACCACCCAACTGCCTGGCGTGTCAGTCAACGGCAGCCAGTGACGAAAATGCGGGTTGGAGACGAAGGGATAATCCTGGTCATCGAGAAACTTGCGCAGCGGCGTGCTGGCGGCGATCAACAGATGATCAAAACCACCCAGTGAGAGGGCGTTGTCGGCGCGCGTGCGCAAAGTGGCGATGTGTTGGGCGTACAGCGGGGCGAGATCGTGGCTCATGCGGCTTTCCGGCGTTGGCATTCACCCGCCAGTTTAGAACCGCTGGCAACGTTCCGCTTGTCCCGGGAGTCAGCCCTGCTGCAACCAGTGCTCCAATTGCGTCGCATCCGCAGTGCCGATGGCGATGATGCGGTAGCCGGCCCAGGTCTGACCGGGCGTCGCGGCCGGTTCGTGCCACTGCTCCTGGATACCGATTTCGATGGTGGATGCGGTGCCGTCATGTCGCGGCAGTGGCAGCGTCACCTGGTAGACCGCTTCGTTGCGCGGTACGCGCTGGCCGATCAACAGCATGCCGTTGCTGGAAAGATTGCCCAGGTGCCCGAGCGGTTGGCCGCTGATCGAGTCGGTCACCATCACGCTGTAATCCGGACGCTTGCGTGGTGCGCGGCGTTGTTCGTTCATGAGCGGACTTCCGGCAGGGGCGAAGCAGGCCGCAACAAGCTGTTGGTCAGGGCGTGCCAGGCACGGTCGAGCAGGTTGTCGTCCTGCGGCGGCAGTTCGCGCACACGGCCGTTGCCGATGGCTCGCGCCAGCTCCTGCAGGTTCATGACATCGCTACGCTGGCCGCGGCGATTGACGAACAGGCTGTTGCCCGAGACGGGGGAGAACCACGCCAGTTTGCGCTGAGTGGTTTCGCCCGTGTTCGGATCGGTGAACTCGAACCAACTGCCGAAGGGCATCTGGCGCAACCGGTTATGGATACGTGCTTCGCGCAAGCCCAGTGGGGGCACCACAGCGGCATTGGTGGCGGGTGCCGCTTCCTGCCCACGGTGTTCGCCGAGGCGCTGGCGCTGCTTGAGGCGGATAGCCAGGTCGGTCGCGCTGGGGGCGTCGGCCGTGCGTGGAGGGGCTGCGGGAATAGGCTTTGCCGCGACCACGGGTTGGGGCTGCGCCGGTTGGGATGCCTGGGGCGGGGCTTGTTCGGCAATAACGGGAGGTGCTTCGGTGAGCGGGGGCGGCGGCGTGGCCTCTGCCGCGGGCGTCTCAGCCAGCGTCTCCGACGGGGCGCTCGCCACCTGTTTGTCCACACCGATCAGCCGTTGCGCGACCTGTTCGGCTTCTTCGACGTTCATGCCGATCTGCTGCAAGCCGGTCTCTACTTCGTGGCGCAGCAGGACCGGGTCGGTCACCGGGAACTGGCCCAGCAATTGATCGGTGATGCGCAATTGCTGCCGGAACGCATCGCTGTGCTCGCCGTGCCGCAAAAGATTCAATGCAAGGACATCGGTCCAGGCGCGTTCCAGCAATGTGCGCAACAAGCCCCGTGGCGAAGCGAGCTTGAAGCGTTCGGCCATCAGTTCATCCGCGCGCTGGCGTGCTTGCTCCAGGCGCTCGCGGCCTTGCATCGCTTCGACATGACGGCGCTCGGCTGCCTGCGCTTTGCGGGACAGTTGCGCCAGGTGATATTCGATATCCGCCAGCAGGCTGGTATAGAGCCCTGCGGAGGGTGGCTCCTGCTGGGTGCGTTCCACCAGATGACTCAGTTTGGCCAGCAACTGCTGGTCGGTTTCGCCATCCGGTCCGTCGAGCCAGTTGTTGATGGCTTCGGCGAGCTTGTTCAGCATCTGGCGCGCGGGATGTTCGTGCTGGTTGAAAAAATCGCGATCGCTTACGGCAAGACGCAGCAACGGCAATTGCAGGTTGCCAAGCAATTGGCGTGCGTCAGTGCCGTGATGCAATTGGCTTGCGAGCTGCTCGAACAACATGGCGACCAACTCCACCGTGTCGCCCTGTTCCGCAGTCAGTTGCGTGCGCGCAGCGCCAGCGGGTAAGCCGGCATTGAGTTGCAACAGCAGTTCTTCGTGCAGGCGTTGAGCGCTGCGCAACTCGCGGCTGGTCTGGTCGGTCACCTGCACCATGTGCTGCTGCAATGCCGACAAGGCGAGCTGGAGCTCTTCCTGCGTTGCGTGGCGACCACCAGCGCTTGGAGCAGGACCGGCCGTTCCGGTGCGCATGCGTGACAACAGGTCGCGCAGTGTTTCAAGCACTGCAATGGGCTCACTACGCTCGCCCGCGCTTCCCGATGCTGTGGGATTCGCCGCCGGGGTGGTAGTGGGCGATACGCCCGGTTGCGCGGGACCGTGAGTGGGTCGCGTCGCCGCGAAGGCGCGCAGCTTCGGCAGAATGCCATCGGCCAACAGCTTGGCGTTGATGCCTTCATACAGCGATATCAACGCGCCGCCGACACTGCTTTCGAATACCTGTAACAGAATCAGGCGATGTTCGATGGGCAGATTGAACGGTTCGCTGACCTCGCGCAGGATCTGCGCCATGTTCTGCGGACTCGGCGGCAATGCCTTGCCTTCCAGCGGAGGCGATCCGACCAGCACAGCCAGACGGTATGACAGTTCGGACAGCAACGCACCGTTGTGCGCTTCGGTGCGTGCGGCAAGTTTGTCCAGCGCGGCATTCAACTCGTGTTCGTTGCGGTCGAGCAGCGTCAGTGATTGCAGGCTGAGCGGCTGGGAGGCGTCGTCATCGTCATCGGTGTTTCCCATCGCTTCGAAACTGTCGCGCAGCCGAGCGGCGAAGGATTGGATAAAACCATCACGCCCTTGCTGGATCAGATTGCGGCTGTCAAAGCAGCGCTGTTGCTCGAGATGATTGCGGGATTTTTCGGCCAGGTCGTAAAGGCGCTTGTCGAACCGGTCCAGGCACAGACGCAGTGTTGGCTCGATCCAGTGATCGCACAGCGTGCAGGCTGCATCGATCAGGCGTCGCGCACGCACCGGCATATCACCGTGGAGAGCACGGCGATGGTGGTCGCGGGCGGCAGACGGATGGACCCTCGGTTCGACATCCATGACCAAATTCCAGAATTTCCCCAGGGGAAAGTGTAAGCCGTATCCGGGTTGCCGTCATGAGGCTGACAGCTTGCACTCAGTCGAGGAAGCTGGCGATCACGTCGTTGAGGAAACGTTGGCCCAGCGAAGTGGTGCCCAGATGCCTGGGATCGGCTTGCAGCCAGCCGCGCTGGCGGCCTTCGGCGAGGCGGCTGGCGATCTGCTGCAGGGGCAGGCCGGTGCGCGCATGGAATTCCTCTACCGGAACGCCGTCGATCAGCCGCAGCGCGTTGAGCATGTATTCGAAAGGCAGCTCCCCGGCCGCGACCGCGGCATGGCCGCCAATACGGGGGGCAGCGCCGGCGGCTTCGAGGTAGGTAGCGGGGTGGCGGACTTTCCAGCGGCGTAAGACCTTGCCGTCATCAACGTCGGTGACCTTGCCATGGGCGCCGGCGCCGATCCCCAGGTAATCGCCGAAGCGCCAGTAATTGAGGTTGTGCTCGCAGCGCCGTCCCGGCTGGGCATAGGCGGAGATTTCATATTGCGTATAGCCGGCCCCGGCCAGTCGCGCTTCGCAGGCTTCCTGCATGGCCCAGGCTGAGTCGTCGTCTGGCAGCGGCGGCGGGTGCGCGGCGAACACTGTGTTGGGTTCCAGGGTGAGCTGGTAATGCGAGATATGCGCCGGTCGCAAGGCTGTCGCGCGATCGACATCAGCCAGCGCGCCTTCGAGGGACTGTTCCGGCAACGCGTACATCAGATCCAGATTGATGTTGCTGATGCCGGCGTCCTGCGCCGACTTCACGGCGGCTTCCGCTTCGCTGGCGGAGTGGATTCGGCCCAACCGCTTGAGCTTGTCGTCATCGAAACTCTGGATGCCGAACGAGATGCGATTGACACCCGCGGCCAGATAACCGTCGAAGCGACCATGTTCGACCGTGCCGGGATTGGTTTCCAGCGTTATTTCGCAAGCTTCCGCAAAAGGCAGGCGGGCACGTGCGCCATCCAAAAAGCGAGTGATCAGTTCGGGCGAGAACAGGCTGGGCGTGCCGCCGCCGAAAAACACGCTGACGATAGGTCTTTCTGTCAGCGCGCCGCCGAAATCATGGCGATCAGCATCGAGATCGGCCAGCAATGTTTCCACATAAGCCGCGTAGGGCGGTTCACCGCGCACGCCGTGTGAGTTGAAGTCGCAGTAGGGACACTTTTTCACGCACCACGGCATGTGGACGTACAGCGCCAGCGGTGGGGCGATCAAGTTCATGAATCAGGTGTGCAACTCAGCGATGTGGGCGTGCAGTTGGGCCATTGCCTGTGCACGGTGGCTCAGGCGGTTTTTTACGGCGGGCTCCAGTTCTGCTGCGCTGAGCAATTGTTCGTGCGGCAGGAACAGCGGGTCATAACCGAAGCCATGCGTACCGCGAGGCGCTTCCAAGACGCGGCCATGCCAGCGCCCTTCGGCAATCAATGGTGCAGGATCTTCGGCATGCCATAACAGGGCCAGCACGCTGATAAAGAACGCGCCGCGTTGTTCTGTGGGCACGCCATTGAGCTCACGCAGCAGGCGTGCGTTATTGGCAGTGCTGTCACCGTGCACACCGGTGTAACGCGCCGAATAGAGGCCGGGTGCGCCGCGCAGATGCGCGACGCACAGGCCCGAGTCGTCGGCCAGCGCAGGTAGTCCGGTGACACGCGAAGCGTGGCGAGCCTTTAACAACGCGTTTTCAACGAAGGTAAGGCCGGTTTCCTCCGCATCGTCTACACCAAGTTCACCTTGCGGCACGACTTCAAAATGACTGTCCGCAAGCAGTGCGTTGAATTCGGCAAGCTTGCCCTGGTTGCTGCTGGCGAGAACGATGCGCTGCATGATCAGTGTGATTCCAGTGCCGAGCGCTGAAGTGCGATCAGCTCACTGATGCCTTTCTCGGCCAGTTCGAGCATGGCATTCATGTCGTTGCGGCGGAAAGCGTGTCCTTCAGCGGTACCTTGCACCTCGATGAAGCCGCCCCCGTCGTTCATCACGACGTTCATGTCGGTGTCGCAATTGGCATCTTCGGCGTAGTCCAGATCCAGCACCGGCGCGCCTTGGTAGACGCCCACCGATACCGCGGCTACCGCGCCGATGACGGGATTGCGCCGCAGGTTCTCCCGCTTCATCAACACATTGACCGCGTCGACCAATGCCACATAGGCACCGGTGATAGCGGCAGTGCGGGTGCCTCCGTCGGCTTGCAGTACATCGCAATCCAGGGTGATGACACGCTCGCCCAGGGCTTGGCGATCGATGCAGGCACGCAGACTGCGACCGATCAGGCGCTGGATTTCCATCGTGCGTCCGCCTTGGCTGCCGCGCGTGGCCTCACGCTGCGTACGGGTGGAGGTGGCACGTGGAAGCATGCCGTATTCGGCAGTGACCCAGCCTTCGCCTTTGCCGCGCAGCCAGGGAGGCAGGCGGTCTTCGATGCTGGCGGTGCACAACACGCGGGTATCGCCGAAGGCGATCAGCACCGAACCTTCGGCGTGGCGGGTGTAACGCCGCTCGATGGTGATAGGGCGCAGCTGGTCATGGGCGCGGCCGCTCGGGCGGGACACTGTCATAAGGTCGTGTTGGGCAAGTCAGGGTGGGACAGTTTACCATTGCCCCCTTTCTCCATCGCCCGGGATCACCTCGCACCATGATTCGCAGCATGACTGCCTACGCCTCTGCTGAGGCCGTGACCCCAACCGGGGCGCTAACTTGCGAGTTGCGTACGGTCAATCATCGCTACCTGGAAATCAGCCCGCGCCTGCCGGAAGAGCTTCGCAGCTTCGAGCCGGCTTTGCGCGAGCGCATTGCGGCCCGGCTGTCGCGCGGCAAGGTCGATGTGATTGTGCGGCGTGGCGAGTCGCGGGGCGAATCGCTGCAGGTCGATACCACCATGGTGGCGCGGCTGTCGGAACTGGCGCTGGATATGGAAGCCCGCTTCCCGCGTATGCGCATCGAATTCACCGAACTGCTGCGCTTTCCCGGCGTGCTGCAGCATGCCGAGGTGGATCAAGAAGTGCAGCAGGCGGCTCTGCTCGGTGTGCTGGATCGTGCACTCGACGCTTTGGCTGCCACCCGTGAGCGTGAGGGCAACAAGCTGGGCGATATCCTTCGGGAGCGGCTGGACGGCGTCGCACGCATCGTGGCGGACGTACGCACCTGGATGCCGGAGATTCGCGCCGCACTGCGTACGCGCCTGGAATCGCGCCTTGCCGATCTCAAGCAGCCGGCCGATCCGGGGCGTCTGGAGCAGGAATTGGTGCTGCAGGTCACGCGTTCCGATGTGGATGAAGAGCTGGACCGGCTCAGCACGCACATCACAGAGACGCGCCGCGTGCTCGGCCTGAAGGAACCGGTGGGCCGGCGGCTGGATTTCCTGATGCAGGAATTCAATCGCGAGGCGAACACGCTGGGTTCCAAATCGATCGACGCGCGCAGCACCAATGCGGCGGTGGAGCTGAAAGTACTGATCGAACAGATGCGCGAACAGGTGCAGAACATCGAATGAAAACGCCGCGCATCACGGTTATACCGCGCGAGCGGAAGCCCCTCACTCCGATCCTCTCCCCGACAGGGCGAGGGCGCGAAGGAGCTTCGCATCATGTCGCCTGATAGCAGCGGCACGCTATTCATCGTCGCCGCACCTTCCGGTGCGGGCAAATCCACGCTGGTCAATGCCTTGCTGGAGCGCGAGCCGGGCATCTCCCTGTCGATTTCGCATACGACGCGGCCGCCGCGTCCGGGCGAGCAGTACGGGCGTCATTACTATTTCGTCGAGCGCACCGAGTTCGAGCGCGAAGTGGCCGAAGGCATCTTTCTCGAACACGCCGAGGTGCATGGCAATTTCTATGGCACCTCCAGCAAGACGGTGCAGGACCTGCTCCAGCAGGGTAGCGACGTCCTGCTGGAGATCGATTGGCAGGGTGCCGCACAGATCCGCAAGACCAAGCCTGATTGCGTCAGCGTCTTCATCCTGCCACCCTCGCGGGCCGAGCTGGAGCGCCGCCTGCGTGGCCGCGGCTCGGACAGCGCCGAGGTGATCGAGCGGCGGTTGCGCAACTCGCGGGGGGAGATCGCTCATGCCCACGAGTTCGATTACATCATCGTCAACGATCGTTTTGAGGACGCGTTGGACGGGCTTCAGGCCATCGTTCGGGCTGTGCGCCTGCGTTCGGCACCCCAATGTCAGCGGCACGAGACCTTGATCCAGGAACTATTGGCCGACAATTAGGTTCTTTCCTGGTCGGGGGATTACTACACCGGTCCGTATAGCATTGGATGCCCACTTCAGTTAACTTGCCCACTTTGGATGCCGTCCCCTCCCCATGATTGATACCGTCTCTGCCAAGCCTGACGATCGCGCACTGGTGCGCATCCGTGGCCTCACCACGGTGCTCAGCGGCAAGACCGTGTTCGACGCCCTGGACATGGATATCCCGCGCGGCAAGGTGACTGCCATCATGGGGCCCAGCGGCACCGGCAAGACCACCCTGCTCAAGCACATCACCGGCCAGATGCGCGGCAGCAAGGGCGAGGTGCGGGTCGATGGCCTGAACGTGCCGGAGCTGAGCCGGGATCAGCTGTTCGAGCTGCGCGAGCGCATCGGCTACCTGTTCCAGAACTCCGCGCTGCTGACCGATTTCGACGTGTTCGAAAACGTGGCGTTCCCCTTGCGCCAGCACACCAAGCTGCCGGAAGTGCTGATTCGTAACATCGTGCTGACCAAGTTGCAGGCCGTTGGGTTGCGCGGCGCGGCTTCGCTGACGCCCAGCGAGCTGTCCGGCGGCATGGCGCGACGGGTGGCGCTGGCGCGTGCGATCGTGTTCGATCCCATGCTGATCCTGTATGACGAGCCCTTCGTTGGCCTGGATCCGATCGCGCTGAACCAGGTGATGAAGCTGATCCGCACGCTCAATGACACGCTCGGCATCACCAGTGTGGTGGTGGCGCACGAACTGGCCGCGATCAAGGAAGTGGCCGATCACATCTATCTGATCGCCAACGGCAAAGTGGTGGCGCAGGGCAATCCCAACACCATTGCCGACGACGGTTCGCCTTGGACGCGCCAGTTCTTCGGCGGCGAAGCGGATGGTCCGGTGCCGTTCCAGTATCCGGCAGGCGACTACGCGCAGGCCCTCGGTTTCAGGGATGGTGCGGCATGAGCGCACAAATGCAGCATAACAACATCGTGATGCAGACCCTGGCGCAGATCGGCAACTGCGGCCTGTTCCTGCTGCGCATTCTTGCCGCCGTACCGCGCAGCCTGCGGCATGCGCGCGAGACAGCCCGGCAGATTTGGTTTGTGGGCGCCATGAGCCTCACCATCATCATGACCTGCGGACTGTTCATCGGCATGGTGCTGGGTCTGCAGCTTTATCACGTACTGGCCATCTTCGGCGGTACCTCGGCCACCGGTTCGGTGGTGGCGCTGGCCATCTATCGTGAACTGGGGCCGGTGGTGACCGCATTGCTGTTTGCCGGCCGCGCAGGCACGTCCATTACCGCGGAAATCGGCCTGATGCGCGCGACCGACCAGATTGCCGCGATGGAAATGATGGCGGTGGATCCGATTGCCTATGTGGCGGCCCCGCGCTTCCTCGCTGGCGTGATCGCCACGCCGCTGCTGTGCTGCGTGTTCTGCGCCATGGGTATTTTCGGAGGCCATTTGGTCGGCGTGGACTGGCTGGGCATCGACAACGGCACGTTCTGGTCGAACATGACCGCCAACGTGAACGTGTGGGATGACATCATCAATGGTGTGATGTGGAAGAGCGCCGCGTTCGGCGCGGTAATTTCGCTGATCGCCGTATTCCAGGGCTATACCACAGCACCAACCAGCGAAGGCGTGGCTTATGCCACGACGCGCACAGTGGTCGCATCATCGATTGCGATCCTGGCGCTGGATTTCGTGCTCACCGCGTTCCTGATGTGAATGGGCTGATGTGGACCTTCATGAATAATTGCTTCTTTTTGAGGACTTTGCCGTGAGCCAGAGAAAATCCTATGCCGTCGGCACCGGTCTGTTCATCGTGCTTGGTTTCGCCGCGCTGGCTTATCTCGCGACACAGACCAGTTCGGTTGCCAACAGCCATCAGGGTTCCAGTTACACCGTCGATGCGCAGTTCGCCAACATCGGCCAGCTCAAGGAGCGGGCGCCGGTGAAAGTGGCTGGCGTGCGCGTGGGTCAGGTGCAGTCGATCGTGCTGGAGCCGGGCAAGGACGTTGCCGACGTCACCTTGTCGATCGACAAGAAATACAACCAGATCCCCAGCGACTCCGTTGCGACGATCTACACCAGCGGCCTGCTGGGCGATCAATATGTGGGCCTGCAATTCGGCGGCGCTAAAACTTACGTCGCCGATGGTGGTCATATTGGCCTGACCAAGTCCTCGGCGCCGCTGGAGGAACTGCTCAGCAAGTTCATGGGCGGCGGCGGTGTCGCCGATGCGATTGGCGGTACCTATTCGGTGCGTGCCGATTTCACTAATGTGGGTACGCTTTTCGTAGGGGCGCCGGTGAAAATGTCGGGCGTGGCGATCGGCAGCGTGGCGGCGATCAAGGCCGATCCGGTCAAACTCGACGCCACGGTGACCCTGGTCATCGACAAGAAGTTCAACCAGATTCCGGACGATTCGTCGGCATCGATATTCACCAGTGGTTTGATTGGCAGCCAGTATGTTGCGATCCAACCCGGTGGTTCGCCGAATTCCCTGAAGGATGGTGACCAGCTCGTACTGACGCAGTCGGCCATGCAGCTGGAAGATCTGATCGGCAAGTTCCTGGTCAATGGTTCGTCCAGCGGCGGCAGCAATGCCGGTGGCAACGGTTCATCCAATACACCTGCCGGCAAGCATTGAGCCGGCCTTACTAGGAGTCATCCATGTTGCGTCACTTGGCTATTGCCACCGCCATCGCCCTGGGCAGCGTTGTGATTGCCGCGCCGGCCTTCGCTCAGGATGCATCGAGCGCGCAAACTTCCAACGCAGCGGCACCGGAGGCGGTGGTGCAGCAGATCGTTCACGATCTCAACACCCAGATCGCCGATCACCGGGCCGAGCTGCAAAACAACAAGCCCAAGCTGGTGGCGCTGATCAATCAGATCTTCCTGCCGCACTTCGATACCGATTGGGCATCGATCCTGGTGCTTGGCATGCACGCCCGTGAAGCTACGCCGGAGCAGCGCTCGCGTTTTGCCAAGGCGTTCTACACCTCGCTGACCAACCGCTACGCGGAAGGCCTGCTGAGCTATTCCAAGGGCTCCGTGAATGTCCTGCCGTTCCAGGGTGAGCTCAACGACAAGTACACCGTGGTAAAGACCCAGGTGACCACCGACGACAAGAAGCAGATCGCGGTGAACTACGTGTTCCACAAGACCGCCGACGGTCAGTGGAAGGCGTATGACGTGATCATCGAGGGCATCTCCTACATCACGAACTATCGCAACCAGGTCGATGCCGAGATCAAGAAAGAAGGTCTCGATAAGCTGATCGCGGATCTGGAAACGCAGGGCGACAAGGCGCTGCAGCAGATGGAACAGGAAAACAAAGGTAATGGCGCCAAGTAAATCCGGTGAGTTTCGGGTTGTTTCCGACGCACCGGACACGGTCGCCGTGTCCGGTGCGCTGAATTTCGCCACGGCTGCGAATGCGCTCGCGGCGATGCGTACTGCATTTGCGAAAAGCGATCGCCAAACCCTGGACCTTTCCGGGGTAACGAACTGCGACAGCGCAGGTTTGGCGTGCGTATTGGCGGCACTTTCTGAGGCTGATCAGGGCGGACGCAAGGTGGCCGTGCGCCATGTGCCGGCAGGTATGCAGGCGCTTGCACAGGTCTGCGGCGTGGAGCCGTTTTTGCACTGACGATTGCGCTGGGATCTTTTCAAGGCATAAAAAAAACGGGGCAATCGCCCCGTTTTTTTTATGTCTGCACTTCGGCGCTTTACTGGTTGCCGGAAGGCGTGCCTGAATTGTTCTGCTGCTTTTGCTTCTCCTCCCATTGCTGTTGTTCCTTCAGCAATTCGGCGGGATCGAAGTTCTCGTTGGGGTTTTTGTTGTTCGAGCTCTGGCCCTGCTGCAGCTTCAGCATCACGTCGGCTGGCGGGTTGCCGTCATAGAGCTTGTTCAGGCGAGTCTGCCGCCATGCGTCACGTACGAAGGCGTAGGGATCGTAGGCGCTCTGCAGGAAGCTGTCGGCATCAAGCAGCTGGGCGCGCATCTGGATGAAATAGACCACTTCGGGGATGTAGTACTGACCCCAATGGAACTGATGGTTGCGCTCGAAATAGCTGAGCGGGTCAAACAGATAGCCGTCGACCGGATACTGCCAGACGTCGCGGAAGGTGGATGGTCCAAGCAGCGGTATCATCACGTAGTCGCCTTCGGGCACCCCCCAGCGGGCCAGGGTGATGCCGAAGTCGGTTTCCTTCAGCGGGATCTTCATGTGCGTGGCCGGATCGAAGAAGCCGGCAACACCCACCGTCATGTTGATCAAGAAGCGGCCGGTATCGGTGATCGCGTCGCTCGGGCGAGCCTGCAGCAGGTTGTTGGCGATGCTGATCGGCAGCTTGATATTGGTGAAGAAGTTGCTGACGCTGGTCTGCACCGGCTTGGGCGTTACCTTGGTGTAGCCCACGGCCACCGGACGCAGTACGTGCTTGTCCAGCGCCATGTTGAAGGCGTAGCTCTTGCGGTTGAACTTCTCCAGCGGGTCATCCGTACGGGGCGGGGCTATGGCACAGCCCACCAGCAGGACGGTGGCCGCGAGGGGCAGGAGGCGACTCAATACGAGGCGAGGCAGGGAGGGCATCGAGAGGGGGTCCGCTGCAAAAAAGGGGATTTTTGGTAAAATTGTACTTTCTAGTTCTATATTGTGCACGACTTGCACGGCCGTTTCGAGCGGGTGCCAGGCGATCTGGCATGATAAGAGCCAATCGCATTGCCAGCCAAGTGGCTGCCCGATAAACTGTCAGACCGCATAAGTCTTTTATTGTGTAAGGATTTCCTATGGCCCGCATTACCGTGGAAGACTGCCTTGAGGTGGTCGATAACCGTTTCGAACTGGTGCTGATGGCGACCAAGCGCGCCCGCCAGCTCGCCAACGGCGCTGAACCGGCAGTCAACCCCGACAACGACAAGCCGACCGTGTTGGCGCTGCGCGAGATCGCTGATCGTCGCATCGACCAGGCCACCATCGACGAGATCGACCGTGCCGAACGCGAGCGCGCCGAGCGCGAGGCGTTGGAATGGGCCGCACAGGAAGTGGACGACGACCTCTCCAAGGGCGGAGACGACTAATGAAAGGCGGCGGCTGTCGACAGTGCAGTCGTCGATCCGGGCCTACCGGACAAGTGGGTTGTGCCGCACTTTCCCTTCGTACTTGTCCGACTCTGTTTCTCTTTCCTAGCGAGGCGATCGCCTGAACGGGCGTCGTGATTCCATGACGGTGGCTACGCATCCCGCTCCCGAGGATACGTCTGCACTGCCACCCTATGTGCTGGCGCTGAAAGAGCGCATCGCTTACCTGCCCGAACAACACGTGGCGCGCGTTCTGCGTGCCTACGAAGTGGGCGCCGTGGCGCATGAAGGGCAGACGCGCAAGAGCGGCGAGCCCTACATCACCCATCCCATCGCTGTGGCCGGCATTCTGGCTGAGATGGGCATGGATGCCGAAACCATCATCGCGGCGATCCTGCACGACACGCTGGAAGATACGGCGCTTAGTCGCACCGCCCTGGCGGGTGAGTTTGGCGAAACCGTGGCTGAACTGGTCGATGGCGTCACCAAGCTGGACAAGATGCGCTTTTCCAGCCGCCAGGAAGCGGACGCTGAAAGTTTCCGCAAGATGCTGCTGGCGATGGCGCGCGATCTGCGCGTGATCCTGATCAAGCTGGCGGACCGCCTGCACAACATGCGTACGCTGGGTGCCAAAGAATCGGATTCGCAACGCCGCATTGCGCGCGAAACGCTGGAAATCTACGCGCCTATTGCCCAACGACTGGGCATGAACAAGGTCAAGGCGGAATTGCAGGATCTTGGCTTCCGCGCGCTCTATCCCGATCGCTATCGCGTGATCAGCGAACGCATTCGCGCGGCGCTGGGCAATCGTCGTGAGGCCATGGGACGCATCGAAGGTGCGTTGACGGCGCGATTGGTAGAAGAGCGCATCCCAGTGCGGGTCGTGGGGCGGATCAAGTCGCCGTGGAGCATCTATTCGAAGATGCGCAACGAGCACAAGAGCTTTGCGCAGTTGATGGATGTGTACGGCTTTCGTGTCGTGACCGATAGCGCGATGAGTTGCTACATGGCGTTGGGCGTGGTGCACGCGCTCTACAAGCCGGTCGATCGCCGCTTCAAGGATTTCATCGCGATTCCCAAGGCCAACGGCTATCAGTCGCTGCATACCGTGCTGCTTGGGCCGTTTGGTGCGCCGATCGAGGTGCAGGTCCGTACTGAGGAAATGGATTCGGTGGCGGAGCGCGGTGTCGCTGCGCACTGGGCTTATAAGACCGAAAGCGGTCCCGCCAATAGCGCGCAGGCGCGTGCGCGCGAGTGGATTGCATCGCTGGCCGATAGCCAGGCGAACACGCCGGAAGCGGCGGAGTTCATCGAGAACGTCAAGATCGATTTGTTTCCGGATGAAACCTATCTGTTCACGCCGCGTGGCGACATTCTGTCGTTGCCGCGCAATGCCACGGCGCTCGATTTCGCTTACGCGGTGCATACCGACGTGGGCGATCATGCGGTGGCGGTGCGTGTCGACAAGAAGCTGCTGCCGCTGCGCACGCGGCTGGAATCGGGACAGCTGGTCGAGATCATCACCGCACCATCGGCCGTGCCGAATCCCGCCTGGCTGGAGTTCGTAGTCACCGGCAAGGCGCGCACGGCGATCCGCCAATACCTGAAACATTTGCAGCATGAGGATGCGGTCGATTTCGGTCATCGCATGCTCGATCGCGCCCTCGATGCGGCAGGCACCAGCCTCGATGCGATCCAGCCGGAAGTGCTGGAGAAATTCCTGCAGAAATCCAAGTTCAAGCGACTGGAAGAACTGCTCTCGGATATCGCATTGGGCAACCGCATGCCCGATCAGGTGGCCAGCCAATTGGTCGCTTCGCGTGGCGCGACAGCGCGAGGTACGTCGGTGACGCATGTGGCGGAAAAGATCCGTATCACCGGTGCCGAACGTGGCGTGTTGAGCTTCGCCAATTGCTGTCACCCGTTGCCCGGCGACGACATCATCGGTTATCTCTCGCCCGGCAAGGGCATCGTCGTGCATCGTGTCGAGTGCCCTAACGTTGCGGAGCTGCGCAAGTCGCCCGAACGCAGCGTGGCGATCGAATGGGATCGCGACGTGCAGGGCGATTACCGTGCCGAGCTGCGCATCGAAGTCATCAACCGCCCTGGTGTGCTGGCCACTGTGGCAGCGGCGATTGCTGCGGCGGATTCCAACATCGAGAACGTGGAATATGTTGAGCGCGACATGGCCGCAGCCACGCTGCTGTTCACGATCGAGGTGAAGAACCGCAAGCACCTTGCCGAGGTGATCCGACGCGTGCGGCGCACGGGTGTGGTGAGCGGGGCGTATCGCTATCCGCTGTGAAAATGGCGGATAGGGAAGATCAGTGTTTCGCGATACTGGCTGTTCCCCGTTCCCATTACACTGCAGCCTTTGACTGCAATGGATCGACCCATGCCCCGCACCATCATTGCTACCGACAAAGCCCCTGCCGCCATCGGCCCTTATTCGCAGGCCGTGCGTGCCGGCAATACCGTGTATTTCTCCGGCCAGATTCCGCTTGATCCCGCCACCGGCGCGTTGATCGAAGGCGATATCAGCGCGCAGACGCGCCGTGTGTTCGACAACTTGGTGGCCGTGGCGGAAGCGGCGGGTGGTTCGCTATCGCAGATCGTGCGCGTGGGCATCTATGTGACGGATCTGGCGAACTTTGCGGCCGTCAACGCCGTGATGGGCGAGTACTTTCAGCAGCCTTATCCGGCGCGTTCCACCATCGAGGTTTCCGGCTTGCCGAAGGGCGCGCAGGTCGAAGTCGATGCAATCATGGCGCTGGACTGATTCAGACGCGCGAAGACTGCTGACAGCTCTTGTCGGCAGTCCGGCAGCGTGCACGAGCACGCTCGGTTAGTCTTGACGCATGGCTGCGACCAAACCCCAGCTGATGACAGAAACCATGGCCGATCCCGGCAAGCTGCCAGTGTCCAGGCTCAGCGGGGTAGGACCTGCTTTGGTCGAAACTTTGGCCCGTCTGGGGCTGCACACCGTGCAGGACCTCTGGTTTCATCTGCCACTGAGGTATGAAGACCGTACGCATCTCCTTTCCCTGAGTGACTTGCGCCCCGGCATGCGCGTGCAGGTCATTGGCACGGTGGAGGCGGTTGAGAAGACCCAGCGCTATCGCCCGCAGTTGAAAGTGGCGATCGGCGACGGCGTGATGCAGACCTTGCTGCTGCGCTTCTTTCACTTCAATCGCGCACAAGCCGAGCAGTTCCGGGTTGGCATCCGCTTGCTGTGTTTTGGCGAGGTACGGCAAGGTTCGTCCGGCCTGGAAATGGTGCATCCCCAGTACCGGCGTCTGGATGAGACTGCGGAAGTGGTTCTGGATGAATGCCTCACGCCGGTCTATCCCACCACGGAAGGTCTTGGACAAAAGCGTCTGGCCGGTGTGATTGCCAAGGCCCTGCTACTGCTGCCCGCAGAGGCCGAGTTGGAGCTGATCCCGCCATCGTTGTGCGCGGAGCATGGGCTCACCTCCTTGCACGAAGCCTTGCTGTATGTGCATCGTCCGCCGGCCGATGCGCGCGTGGATCAGCTTATGCAGGGGCGGCATCCCGCACAGCAGCGCCTTGCTTTCGAGGAGTTGCTTACTCAACACATGAGCCTGAAGCGGTTGCGCGCAGCTGTGCGCGAACGTCGCGCGCCGGTCCTGGGCAAGCAGGGTAAGTTGCAAAAGCGTTGGCTCACGTCCTTGCCCTTCAAGCTCACCGCTGCGCAGCAGCGCGTGATCAAGGAAGTGGCTGCGGATACGTCCCAACCATGTCCCATGCTTCGCCTGGTGCAAGGCGATGTCGGATCGGGCAAGACCGCGGTAGCGTGCGCGGCCGCCATGTCGGCTGTGGAAGCTGGCTATCAGGTGGCATTGATGGCGCCAACGGAACTACTGGCAGAACAGCATCTGCGCAATTTCCGCCATTGGCTGGAACCACTGGGCATCGCTGTCGAATGGCTGGCCGGTAAACAACAAGGCAAAGCGCGTCAAAAAGCCATGGAGCGTGTGGCCGAGGGTGCGCCGATTGTGATCGGTACACACGCCTTGATGCAGGAGGGTGTGGCGTTCTCGCGTCTTGGCCTGGTGATTGTCGACGAGCAACACCGCTTCGGCGTGCAGCAACGGCTTGCTTTGCGCGACAAAGGATTGGAGGGGGAGTTGGTGCCGCATCAACTGGTGCTGACCGCAACGCCCATTCCACGCACGCTGGCGATGAGCGCCTACGCTGACCTGGACGTTTCCGCGATCGACGAATTGCCGCCCGGACGCACGCCTGTCCAAACGATTGCCATTTCCAATGCGCGGCGTGCGGAAGTCGTTGAACGCATTCATGCCGCTTGTATGGAAGGACGTCAGGTTTATTGGGTGTGCACGTTGATTGAAGAATCGGAGCAACTGCGCGCGCAGGCTGCCGAAGCGGCGCATACCGAACTCACGCACGCCTTGACCGATTGCAAGGTTGGTCTGATCCATGGCCGCATGAAGCCCAAGGAAAAGCAGGTGGTGATGGATGCGTTCAAGGCGGGCGAACTGGCCGTGCTGGTAGCCACCACGGTGATTGAGGTGGGTGTGGACGTGCCCAATGCCAGCTTGATGGTGATCGAAAACAGCGAACGCCTGGGGCTTGCTCAATTGCATCAGTTACGCGGCCGGGTTGGGCGCGGCGCTGTCGCGTCGAATTGTGTACTGCTCTATCAGCCGCCGTTGGGTCAACTGGCGCGTGAGCGCCTGCAAGTCATGCGTGAAACCAATGATGGATTTCGCATCGCGGAAAAGGATCTGGAACTACGCGGACCCGGCGAAGTGCTTGGTACGCGCCAGACCGGGCAGCTTAGTTTTCGTATGGCCGATCTCTCACGCGACGCGCATTTGCTGCCGGCCGTGCAGCATGTCGGCGAACAGATGCTGGCGCAGCATGCTGAACGGGCAGGGCGTTTGATTGAACGCTGGATCGGTGGAGCGTCGCGATACGCCAATGCGTGATGACCTTGTTCGATGTTTGTTCCTCGCAATAAGCTAGGCCGCTCGCCTAAGGAATCCCCATGAGCAAGCCGCAACTCCTGATCGACACCGACCCCGGCGTGGATGACGCGCTGGCGATTCTGATGGCGCACGCACACGCGGATGTGCTGGGTTTGAGCATTGCCGCGGGCAATGTAGGTCTGTCGCACACCGTGCGTAACGCGCGCACGCTGGTGGATCTGGCGGGTGCTTCGACACCTGTGTTTGCCGGCTGCCCGACACCGTTGGTGCGGTTGCCGGAGGAAGACGCCGCGTTTGTGCATGGCAGGGACGGATTAGGCGATGTCGGTTTTCCGGAGCCCGCAGCGTGCGTGGAAGGCGAACATGCAGCGCTTGCCTTGTTGCGGCTCACGCGCGAGCGTCCCGGCGAGTTGACGCTGGTGGCGCTGGCGCCGCTGACCAATCTGGCGCTCGCACTGAAGTTGGATCCCACGTTGCCGCAGCGCGTGAAGCGCCTTGTGGTGATGGGTGGTGCGGTGACAGGGCATGGCAACACCGGCCGTGTGCCGGCCGAGTTCAATGTCGGCTTCGATCCGGAAGCGGCGCATATCGTGTTCGAGGGCTTTCCGGACTTTGACTTGGTCGACTGGGAGCTTACGTTGCGTCACGCGTTCGACGAGGCAGAGTTTGACGAGTGGCTGGCCGAAGGCGATCGCCGGGCGGCTTTCTTCGGCAGGGTGTTCCAGGTGGCACGGGAGACCAATCGCCGCGGCGGCCGGCGTGGCATCATCGCGGCCGATGCGCTGGCCATGGCGGTGGCCATCGACCCTTCCGTGGTGGTGCGCGGCGAGCAGCGCCATGTCGGCGTGGAACTTGACGGCCGTTTGACCCGTGGTGCGACCGTGGTGGACTGGGGCAATCGCTTGAAACTGCCGGCCCGGGCCAACGTGGTTCTGGAGCTGGATCAGGCCAAGTTTGCCGCGATGGTGCGGCAGGCACTCGGGGTCAAGACGCCGGCGTAAAGGGTGTGGCGGGGCAGGTCGGTTGACCGAACCCTTGGTCGGAACCTATAATGCCGCTCTTTTCACCCACCGCTTTGAGTCAGTCATGAAGCCCGATATCCATCCGAATTACCGCCAGGTGGTGTTTCAGGACCTGTCGTCTGAGTTCGCGTTCCTGACGCGTTCGACGATTGCGACCAAGGAAACCATCAAGTGGGAAGACGGCAACGAGTACCCGCTGATCAAGGTGGATATCTCCAGCCATTCGCACCCGTTCTACACAGGCAAGCAGAAGACCCTCGACGTGGGCGGACGCGTGGACAAGTTCCGCCGCCGTTACGCGCAGAAGTAATCATTCTGCATACCTGCTGTCATAGGCAGGTTAGCTATTGAGCACAGGGCAGGCCTCGCGCCTGCCCTGTGTTTTTGCGCGTGTCAAGTGGACCATGCGGCCTCGGATGTTGATAGGCCGATGTGCGATAATGGATCGGATGCATCGCTGATTCCCCGCAGTGATGTGCCTTTCCCTCGCCGGCTGGTTGCCGCTATGCGGTTGCCCCGGTGGCGACCCACGTGTAGGAGGTTTCCGTGTCCGATTCAAAATCCGTCAAGCTGGTAGATGAGTCCAACGGCCGTAGCAGCGAACTTCCGTTGCTGACCGGTACGATTGGTCCGGCCTGCATCGACATTGCCCCGCTGTACAAGGACACAGGGCACTTCACCTACGACCCGGGCTATGGCAGTACTGCCAGCACCAAGAGCGCCATCACCTACATCGATGGCGATCAGGGCGTGCTGATGTACCGCGGCTACCCGATCGAGCAGCTTGCCGAGAAGTCGAGCTTCCTCGAAGTGGCGTACTTGCTGTTGAACGGTGAGCTGCCGAACAAGAGCCAGTTCTCTACGTTCGAAAACGACATCACGCATCACACGATGATGCATGAGTCGCACAAGAACTTCTTCCAGGGCTTCCATCACGACGCGCATCCGATGGCCATGCTGGCCGCGTCGGTGGCGTCGCTGTCGGCCTTCTATCATGACGATCTGGATGTCGATAACGCGGAAGACCGCAAGCTGGCCGCGATTCGCCTGATCGCCAAGATGCCGACCATCGCTGCCGCCTGCTACCGTTATTCGATTGGTTGGCCGTTCCGTTATCCGCGCAATAACCTCGAATACGTTGATCGCTTCCTGCACATGATGTTCGAAGTGCCGAGCGAGCCGCTGCAGATGAGTCCGGTGGCTACCAAGGCGCTGGATCTGCTGTTTATCCTGCACGCAGATCACGAGCAGAACGCTTCCACCTCGACGGTGCGTCTGGTGGGTTCCACCGGTGCCAACCCGTATGCGTCGATCGCCGCCGGCATCACTGCGCTGTGGGGTCCGGCACACGGCGGCGCCAACGAAGCCGTGTTGAAGATGCTGGAAGAGATTGGCACGGCGGACAAGGTGGAAACTGCCGTCAAGCGTGCCAAGGACAAGAACGACAACTTCCGCCTGATGGGCTTCGGCCACCGCGTGTACAAGAACTTCGACCCGCGTGCGAAGATCATCCGCGAGATGTGCCACAAGGTGTTGGACGAGCTGGGCGTCAACGACCCGTTGCTCGATGTGGCCATGAAGCTGGAAGAAGCGGCACTGAAGGACGACTATTTCGTCGAGCGCAAGCTGTACCCGAACGTCGACTTCTATTCCGGCATCATCTACAAGGCCCTGGGCATCCCGACCGAGATGTTCACCGTGATGTTTGCCATCGCACGCACGGCCGGCTGGATTGCGCACTGGATCGAGCAGCACGAAACGCCAGGTTCGCGTATCGGTCGTCCGCGTCAGCTGTATGTCGGTTCCGACAAGCGCGACTACGTGGCGAAAGACAAGCGCTGATCGTTAGCACTACTCCCTCTCCCCTCTGGGGAGAGGGCTGGGGTGAGGGGACAATCTTGCGCGTAGTTAAATGATTTGAAGCGCACTTCAATAAAGGGTGCCGCCAGCGTGACCCCTCACCTCAATCCTCTTCCTCGCTCCTCAAGACGCGGCCATCCATGGCCGCTCCCCGCGTCCCGAAGGGGAGAGGAGGCGAACGCGAAAAGCGCATTATTTATCTAAGGGCAGCTGCCAGTTTCCGCTCGAAATCATCCTGCTCGCTGTCCTCTTCGGCAAGCATGATTTCCACCGAGGATAGCGATGCGCGACGCATGGGTTTTTCGTCGATGCGATCCAGTGGCGCCTGCCTCAGCGCGTTATGCGGTAGCACGGTCAGATCGAACGGGATGTTGTCGGCCGCGAACAACAACACCGGATATTCCACCTGTTCCTCGCGGCTCACGCGCAGCCGGCGCGTCTGCGTTTCCACCGGCACGCCATGCTCGCGCAGGTAGATGCCGATGGCTTCCGGATCGTCGCTGAAGACGTGCAGGCATACCGCCGAGTGGGAGTCCGCCGTGCCATCCAGCACCGCACCCACCAGCCGGGGCTCGAAGCGAAGCAGGAAGCGCATGGCTTCCACGGCAGCCTCGCGCCGGGCTCTTACCAGCTGAGGCTGGCTTTCACCCTGGAAGATGCGTTGGTGCTCACGCAGCGCGTCCTCGATCTCGTGATTACGGGGTAGGGCTTGTTCATCCAGCACGCCCAGCCGCTCAGCGGCCTTGCGTTTGGCGTGGTGGAAGTCCCGGATGCCGTGTTCACTCATCAGGCGCGCCGCCTCCTGGGCGACGCGTAGACGGTTGCGCTGCACGCGGTCGTGTGCGTGGATGCGATGGTGCTCGCCTCGTGCCATGACTCCGGCCCTCTGTTGCGCGTCCGAGCCAAGACTACCGGAAAATTATCAAGATGTTGAGAACGTGCCTTTCTGTACTTTCTCAAGTTTTCAGTTTGCTATGGCTGAGCGGTTCACCGAGATGAATCAGGTGCTTGGCGTGCCTGGATCGGTGCCAGGCTGGCGTCATCCGTGCCAGCCTGGGCCGCAAGGGCTAGAAGATGTCGTTGGCCTGCTGCTGATCCTGGCTTTGCTGCTGTTGCTGCATGGCCTGGTTGTGCAGGCGGTCCACGTCTTCGACCTTGAAGATCTCTGACATGGCATCCGGATCACCCTGATCGGAGGGGAGGCCGCTCTCACGGTTGATCTGCACCGTGGTGATGCCAGGCGGCATCGGCAGGCTGCTTTCGGGGAGCCCCTTGAGGGCGTCGCCCATGTAGTCGATCCAGATCGGCAGGGCTGCCTTGGCGCCGAATTCGCCCTTGCCCAAGGAGCCGAAGTCGTCGAAGCCCACCCACACGGCGGTCGAGAGGTCGCCGTTGAAGCCGACGAACCAGGCGTCGCGGTGATCGTTGGTCGAACCGGTCTTGCCGGCAAGGTCTGGGCGATTGAGCGTCTTGGCGGCGTAGCCGGTGCCCATCGGCGACGCGATGACGTCCTTCATCAGGGAGGTGATCAGATAATCGTTGCGGATATCGATCACGTGCGGTGCCAGTACCGGAGCGGCCTCGCCGTTATGTGCATCGGCGGGCAGCGTGGTTTCACCCGCCATGGCAACACTGCTGGCCGGAGCCGGAGCGTTGGTCGAGGCTGCTGCGACGCCATTGGTCAGCATGCTTGCCGGTGGTGGCGCAGGCGGGCTGTTTTCCAGCAAGCGCGCCTGGCAGTTGGCGCAGGCGCGCGCCGGATTGGCGACATACACGGGCTTGCCGTCGCGGTCATCGATCTCGCTGATGAAATAAGGCGTAACGAGATAACCGCCGTTGGCAAACACGGCATAGCCGCGCGCCATGCTCAGCGGTGACACGGAGGCGGTACCGAGCGCCATCGATAGATTGCTCGGCAGGGCGTCAAGCGGGAAGCCGAAGCGGGTGACGTAATCCCTGGTGTAACGCACGCCGATTGCATCGAGCAGGCGCACTGAGACCAGATTCTTCGATTCGATCAGCGCTTCACGCAGGCGGATCGGGCCAGCGAACTTGTTGTCGTCGTTCGATGGTGTCCACAGCCCGTTCGGCTGAGAGGGGTCGGGCAGGGCCAGTGGTGCGTCGTTGACGATCGAGGCTGCATTAAAGCCCCGTTCGAATGCTGCGGAGTAGATGAACGGCTTGAAGCTGGAGCCCGGCTGGCGTGCAGCCATGACCGCGCGATTGAACTTGCTGCGCTGGAAGTTGAAGCCGCCGACCAGTGATTGGATGGCACCATTCTCGGGATCAAGCGACACCAGGGCCGCCTGGGCTTTCGGAATCTGGGTGAGCAGCCAGTTGCCCTTATCGTCCTGAATCACGCGGATGATGTCGCCAGGCTTGAGTACTTCGCTGACAGCCTTGGGAGCGGCACCGACGCGGGTTTCGTTGATGTACGGGTGAGCCCAATCCATCGCGCTCAAGCTGAGCTTGATCGTCTGCTTGTTCGGCAGATAGACGGAGGCTTCGGTTGCGTCGGAGGCAATCACCAGGCCCGGGGTGAGTCCTGCGAGATCCGTGTAGCTGGACAGTGCGTTGCCGTAATCGGCATCGGTGGCATTCGGCGGAAGCTCTTGATGCGCCTCGGGGCCGCGCCAGCCGTGGCGGTGATCGTAGATGGACAGGCCATCACGCACCGCCGCGACAGCGGCTAGCTGTCGGGTGCTCAGGATGGTGGTCTTGACCACATAGCCTTCGGTCAGGGCGTCGTTGCCGAGGCGGTCCAATGCCTGCAGGCGGGCCATTTCGGCCAGGTAAGGAGCTTCTACCTGGATCGGTTGTTCGTGCGGGGCGGCGTCGTCAGGAGCATTGATCGCCTCCTGGTATTGCGCCTGATTGATGTACTTGTGCTCCAGCATTTGCCCGAGCACCCAGTTGCGGCGGGCGATCAGACGCGAGGTATTGGTGAGCGGGTTGACTGCTGAGGGGAGCTGGAAGGTGGAGGCAATAGCCGCGCATTGCGCGACCGTCAACTGGTCCAGACGCTCGCCGTAGTAGTACTCGGCCGCCGCGGCGATGCCGTACGAGCGATGTCCCAGGAACATCTTGTTGAGGTAAAGCTCAAGGATCTGGTCCTTGGTGAGCTCACCCTCCATGCGCAGGGCGATGAACATCTCGATCAGCTTGCGCGAGTAGAGTTTTTCAGGGCTCAAGAAGAAGTTGCGGGCGACCTGCTGGGTAATGGTCGAGCCACCCTGAGTCTTGTTGCCACCCGAAGCCAGCACGTGGAAGCCCGCGCGCACGACGCCGCGCCAGTCGACACCGGGATGGGTGTAAAAGTCTGCATCTTCGGCCGAAAGCACGGCATGCTTGAGCATGTCCGGCACTTGGTCGATGGAGACCGGGATGCGGCGCGTCTCGCCGAAGGTGGCGATCAGCTTGCCGTCTGCGCTCAGGACCCGCAGAGGCACCTGCATGTGGTAATCCTTGAGAACGGCCACCGAGGGGAGGCGGGGTGCTACCAGCCAATAGGCCACGCCGGCAGCAGCGGCAATCAGCAGGAGCCCGCTGAAGCCCAGGATCAGGAACCAGCGCAACAGGGCTTTCAGAATTCGCGTCATGGAGTTCAAGGGGTGCTCGGGTTGGTGTTACCAACTCTGCGAAATGGCAGGCCGATGGACCATCAACAAGGGCAGGCGGTTGGTCTGCCGGGCATGATGAGTCGTAGGGCTTGGGGTAGACAGAGTTGATTCCAACGCATTGATTTTGAAGATATATGCCGATGTCCGATTGATTGCGTTGCTGTGCAGGGAGTGGCCGGGGCATCTGCACCTTAGCTGTTCAAGGAAAACCTTTGCCCTTTCCTCGACTACCCACACAGCTTGTCATCCTTGGACATCATGCTACCTGTGGAACATGAATCAGATCGTCTCAATCGAGACCTGAGTCAAAACAGCTCAGAGTATAGATGTTGCAGTATGTGCAGCATCAGCGACGGATTAGCAAAACCTTAATCGTGGTAACCCGCGGGTTGGTCCAAATGTGCAGGCCATCACGCCAAAAGTCTCGAAGAAGATCGCGTAGGCCGTTGCTATTGCGTTAATTTTTGGATCTAATGACCCAGCAATCCTGCCAGTTACTGGCGGAAGCGCCAGGGGTCAAGGGGGAATCATCGTGGGGCTCTTTACACCCAAGAAGCCGCCACTTGTTGGTGTCGACATCAGTTCGACGGCCGTCAAGTTGCTGCAGCTCAGTCAGACCGGAGGCCGCTATCGCGTAGAGCACTACGCGATCGAGCCGCTGCCCCCTAATGCCGTCGTCGAGAAAAATATCGTCGAGGTCGAGGCCGTCGGCGAGGCTGTGCGTCGAGCGCTGGCGCGCTCAGGAACCAAGATCAAGCATGCCGCTGCCGCGGTGGCTGGTTCGGCGGTGATTACGCGCATCGTGCCGATGGCCGCCGAGCTGTCGGATGAAGATCTGGAAGGCCAGATCCAGGTCGAGGCCAATCAGTACATTCCGTACCCGATCGACGAAGTCAGTCTCGATTTCGAGGTGCTTGGCCCGGTACGCGACAACCCCGAAATGAATAACGTGCTGCTCGCGGCATCGCGCACGGAAAATGTCGATATGCGCGTTGCCGCGCTCGACCTCGGTGGTTTGACAGCTCAGGTGATCGACGTCGAAGCCTTCGCGCTGGAGAATGCCTTTACGCTGATCTCCGATCAGTTGAACGTGGGGCGTGATGCGCTGGTGGCGGTCGTCGACATCGGCGCGACCATGACCACGCTTTCGGTGCTTAAGAACCAGCGCACTATCTATTCGCGCGAACAGGTCTTCGGCGGCAAGCAGTTGACCGACGAGATCATGCGCCGCTACGGACTCTCTTACGAGGAAGCCGGCCGTGCCAAGCGCAAGGGTGGATTGCCGGAATCCTACGAAACCGAGGCATTGCAGCCGTTCAAGGAGTCGCTGGTACAGCAGATCAGCCGCCTGCTGCAGTTCTTCTACGCAGGCAGTGAATACAGCAAGGTTGACCAGGTCGTGCTGGCTGGCGGATGCGCATCGATCGAAGGCATCAACAGCATGCTGGAAGAGCAGCTTGGCTTGCCTTGCATCGTCGCCAATCCGCTCGCCCGCATGTCCCTGTCCAGCCGGGTGCAGGCCCAGTCGCTGACACAGGACGCGCCAGCGCTGATGATCGCGGTCGGACTCGCCATGAGGAGTTTCGACTGATGGCACGCATCAACCTACTTCCGTGGCGCGCCGAGCGCCGCAAGCAGCGGCAGCGCGAGTTCTTCATGCAACTCGGTGCCGCAGCCGTGGCTGGCATTGGCGTTCTGATGCTGTGGGGCTTTTGGATGGGTATGCGCATCGACAACCAGAACGAGCGCAATGCCTACTTGCAGGACCAGATCAAGCAGGTGGATGTGCGCCTGGACAAGATCAAGGATCTGGAAAAGGTGCGCTCGCAGTTGCTGGCGCGCAAGCAGATCATCGAACAGCTGCAGGCCAATCGCTCGCAGATGGTGCACTTGTTCGACGAACTGGTGAAGACGGTTCCGGGCAGCGTACGTTTGACCTCGATCAAGCAGGCCGGTGATCAGATGGTGCTCGACGGCGTCGCGCAATCAAACGCGAGCGTTGCCGAATACATGCGCAATATCGAGATCTCTCCCTGGATGGGGCAGACCGATCTGAGCAAGACCGAGAACAGCCACGACGCTTCGCGCATGCCGTATAGCTTCGGCCTGACGGTGTCGCTGCAAAAGCCTAAGGATGACGGTACGGACCAAGGGAATGCAGCTCCCGCTTCCTCAAGCAGCAGCGCAGGCGTGGCCGCACCGATCGTTCCCGCAGCGACTGCGCTCAAGCCGGTGATGACACCCTCGGCCACCGCCAAGGCACCCGCTCAAAGCGGTGCTGCGCCAGTCAAGGGAGGGGCCAAGTAATGAAACTCCTCGACGATTTGCGCAGTCTGGACCGCAACAACATCGGCGGCTGGCCGATGTCGGTCAAGACGTTCTTTACGGTGTTGTTGTTCGTGGTGATCATCTTTCTCGGCTGGTACAGCTTTATCAGCGATCAGCAAAACAGCTTGCAGAGTCTTGCCGGGAAAGAGGAGGCGCTCAAGAAGGAGTTCTCCGACAAGCAGGCCAAATCGGTCAATCTGGAAGCGCTGCAACAGCAGCTCGACGAGATGAAGGACATGCTGCGCCAATTGCTGCGCCAGTTGCCAAGCAGGACCGAAATGCCTGAGCTGTTGGTGGATGTTTCGCAAACGGCTTTGTCAGCTGGTTTGCAACAGGAGCTGTTCCAGCCGGGTACGGAAGTACCGAAGGACTTCTACGCCGAGAAGCCGATCCAGCTGAAGATGATCGGTACTTACCATCAGTTTGGTGCATTCATCAGCGGCGTGGCTTCGCTGCCGCGTGTGGTGATTCTGACCATGCACGATGTTTCGCTGACTCCCCTTAATTCACCTGGCAAGGGCGCAGAGCCCGGTCCCAACCAGTTACTGGTATTGCAGGGCACGGTGAAGACTTATCGCTATCTGGATGATTCCGAAACGGGCGATACAGCAAGCAAGGCCAAGGGTAAGAAGGCTGGGGGGCGGAAATGAGGAACATGCCTGCCATGAAACCTGTTCTTCTGGCCAAGGTCTTGTTGCTGCTTGGCACGGCGCTGATGCTCGCAGGTTGTACGCGCGGGATGTCGGATCTGCGCGACTGGGTCGCGCAGGAAAAGGCCAAGCGCGGCGCACCCATCCCGCCGCTGCCGGTGATCAAGACCTTCGAGTCGTTCACTTACAACGATCAGGACAAGCGGGACCCCTTCAGTCCCAGTCCTGACGAACTTAACCAGAACAATGGACCCCGGCCGGATGAAGGGCGTGCCAGAGAGCCTTTGGAAGCCTACTCGCTGGATAGCTTGAGGATGGTTGGCACGATCGGCATGGGTGCCACCATGGAAGCTCTGATCAAAGATCCAGGCGGCGTGATCCATCGCGTGCACAAGAACGAATACATGGGCCAGAACTATGGGCGCATCACTGCCGTCAGCAGCGATCACATCGATCTGGTCGAATTGGTTTCCAACGGCAATGGCGGCTGGATGGAACGTCCGGCCAGCATCGCGCTTGTCGCGAAATAGGAATACAGGGGCTGATGCAATGACTAATCCAATCAAACCAGTCCGGAGCCGCGCCATGACACTGGCCAGCCGTTGCCTGATGACGATGATGGTGTTCGGCGCAGCCGCATGGGCGAATGCTGCTGCCGCCACCAGCACGCTCCAGGACATCACCTACAAGACACTGCCTGGCGGCCGTGTCGAGCTGCGCATGAACTTCAATAGCAGCCAGTTGCCCCAGCCAAATATCTTCACGACAGATAATCCGCCGCGTATTGCGATTGATTTTCCCGATACGACCAACGATGCGGCGCGGCATCAGGATATTGGTGTCGGTACGACAACCGGTGTATCGGCGGTGGCCGCGGGTGGACGTACGCGTGTGGTCGTCGAACTTATGCAGGCTTCAGCTTACAAGTCCCACGTTGAAGGCAATAGTTTAGTGCTGGTGGTCAACAACGGCACGCAGACGCAGCCTGTGACAACGGCAGCCACGATCGATCCGTCCAAGGCGCTGCCTTCCGCACTGAATGGGCCTGCGATCACTACGATCGATTTCCAGCGCGGCGCCAACGGTTCCGGACGTGTACTGATCAACTTCAGCGGTACCGGCGCCAACGCCAACATGAATCGTCAGGGTAGCAACATTGCCGTGGATATCGTGGGCGCCCAGCTGCCGGCTGGCCAGTCCCAGCGTCTGAACGTGCTCGACTTTGCCACACCCGTGCAGTCGATCTCGCCGCGCTCCACACCCAATGGCGCTCATCTGGATATTGCTATTAACGGTGATGTTGATACCTCGTCGTACCAGACGGGTAGTCAATACGTCATTGAAGTTACGTCGAAGAAGCAGAGCTCGAAGGACACCAACCCAGGTTCCTTTGCACAGCCGGTTTACACAGGCAATCGTGTGACCTTCAACTTCCAGGACATCCCGGTTCGTTCGGTGTTGCAATTGCTGGCCGATTACTCGGGTGTCAATATGGTCGCGTCGGATACGGTCGGAGGCAGTATCACTCTGCGGCTGAACAATGTGCCTTGGGATCAGGCGCTGGACGTGATCCTGCGTGCCAAGGATCTGGACAAGCGCCGCGACGGCAATGTGATCTGGATTGCACCGCAGAAGGAACTGGCTGATTACGAACAGAACATCGCCGATGCTCGTTTCAAAGCGGAAGATACGGCGCCGCTGATTACGACCTACGTGCCGATCAGCTATGGCAAAGCGCAGGATATCGCCAAGCTTTTGACGACGGGTAGCTTGCAGAGCATTGCTGGTGTTGGTGGCGGTGGTACTTCTGGCGCAGCATCGCAGCATCGAGGTTTTCTGTCGCCGCGTGGCAGCGTGACTTTCGATCAGCGCACCAACACGTTGCTGATCAACGACACCGCCGAAAAGACGGTCGAGCTGCGCGCAATCATTGCCCAGCTTGATCGGCCGGTTCAGCAGGTATTGATCGAATCGCGCATCGTGATTGCGACGGACGATTTCGAGCGTGATCTGGGCGTCCAGTGGGGTGTTACCGGTAATCGCACCAATCCGAGTGGGCAGGTTTTACAGGTTGGCTCAGGCATTGGTAATACGCAGGGCAATAGCTCAACAACCTCTACGCTTGGTGGCGGTTTGAGCTCAGGCGGACTCAATGTAAACCTGCCAGCAGCGCCAACCACGGGCACGGCCTCCACGCTGGCTGCTGCGATCCTGGGTAAAAACTACGCGCTGGACCTGGAGCTTTCTGCCGCCCAGGCAGAAGGCCGCAGCGAAGTGGTATCCAGCCCACGCGTGATTACCGCCAATCAACAGGAAGCGGATATCCGTCAGGGCCAGGAGATCGGTTACGTGACGTTCCAGAACACCTCCGGTGGTTCCGGTACCAGCGGCACAGCGACGGTGGCTTTCAAGGACGCCGTGCTTGAGCTCAAGGTCACACCGACCATCACTGCCGACAACCGTGTCTATCTTGCGATCAACGTGAACAAGGATTCGCTTGATCACTACATCACGGTAACGGGTAGTGGTCAGGTACCGGTGATCGATACGCGTTCGCTCAATACGTCGGTGCTAGTGGACGATGGTCAGACGGTGGTGCTTGGCGGTATCTACGAAGTCACCAAGTCTGACACCATCAACAAGGTGCCTGGCTTGGGTGATATCCCTGGCCTCGGCGTCCTGTTTCGCAGCACTCAGCACGTCAATGATCGTGACGAGCTGCTGATCTTCGTAACCCCGCGTATTCTCAGTGACAGCTTGCAGTAAGCGGCGCTGTAGCGTATGACCCAAAGGGGCGGCCCAAGTGCCGCCCCTTTGCGTTAAAAGAAGATTCACGACCAAACTTTCTGACTTCGCCGCGGTCTGAGCCGGCACGAAGCAGTACAGGATTTTCGGATGGATATGCCCCAAGTCCCCACTCCCGGGCGTCTGCAACAAGCGTTTTCCCGGCTCCGCGATGACCTTCAGCACCACATCATCGGGCAGCCTCAGCTTATCGATTGCCTGCTGATTGCCCTGCTGGCGGATGGGCATCTATTGGTGGAAGGCGCGCCAGGGCTGGCCAAAACCACCGCCGTCAAGGCGCTGGCGGGTCGCATCGAGGCCGATTTTCATCGCGTCCAGTTCACGCCGGATCTGTTGCCGGCGGATCTGACCGGTACCGATATCTTTCGACCGCAGTCGGGCAGTTTCGAATTCGAGCGCGGTCCGCTATTCCACAACATCGTGCTGGCCGATGAGATCAATCGCGCGCCGGCCAAGGTACAGTCCGCGCTGTTGGAGGCGATGGCCGAACGGCAGATCACCGTGGGACGCAGCACTTGGCGCCTGCCCGAGCTTTTCATGGTGATGGCGACGCAGAATCCGATCGAACAGGAGGGGACATTCGCGCTGCCGGAAGCGCAGCTCGATCGTTTCGTCATGCATGTGAAGATCGGCTATCCAGATGCGGCTGCAGAGCTGGCTATTCTGCGCCTGGCGCGCGAACAAGCGACCCAGTCCAGCCACCCATCAATGAGCCCTTCAGCGGTAGTGACGCAGCAAGACGTTTTCCAGGCCCGGGAAGCCGCGCTGGGCGTGCACATGGCTCCGGCGCTGGAACAGTATCTTGCGCAACTGGTCCTGGCGACGCGTGATGCAGGGCGCTACGGCACGGAGTTGAAACGCTGGATAGCCTGGGGCGCAAGCCCGCGCGCCACCATCGCGCTGGACCGCTGCGCACGCGCGCATGCCTGGTTGGCTGGACGTGACTTCGTGCTGCCGGAAGATGTTCACGCCGTGGTGTATGAGGTGTTGCGCCACCGCGTGCTGCTCAGCTATGAAGCCGAGGCTGAAGGTATTCGCAGCGAAAAGGTCATTCATCGATTGCTGGATCTTGTGCCGCTGCCGTGAACACCGTGGTCTCGCATGAAGCAGACGGCGATGGCCGTGTGCGTGTCTCTCTGGCGGAACTGATCGCCTTGCGCAGTCGTGTTGCGCGCTTGCGCCTGCCGCCTCAGGATAGCCGTGCAATGCGTGTGGGCAACCAGTCCAGCCGTCTATACGGCCGCGGCATGGATTACGCTGAGTCGCGTGCCTATCAGCCTGGTGATGACGTGCGCCGCCTCGATTGGCGATTGACCGCACGGAGTGGCCGCTTGCACACCAAATTGTTCCAGGAGGAACGTGAGGGGCAGCTGCTGATTTTGCTGGATCAACACGCAAGCATGCGTTTTGGAACACGGGTGCGCTTCAAGTCCGTCCAAGCCGCGGGAGCTGCGGCACTGGCCGCGTGGTATGCCGTACGTGCCGGAGAGCGGGTAGGGCTGATGCAGTTTGGCGGCTGCACCCAGCTTCAACGGCCTCGCGCGGGTGTGCATGGTGCACTGGACGTCTGCGGTGCGATCGCCAAGGGCGATCGCACCGCGTCTGTGCACCGGCAACCGCTCTCGGAAGCGTTGCATCATGTGATCAAACTCCGACACGGTGCGAATCGCGTACTGCTGATCAGCGATGGTCAGTGTAGCGACGAGTTGGCACGCAACCGCTTGTTGGAGATGATGCGGCATACGGCGGTGCGCTTGCTCGTGGTTGCCGATGCACTTGAGCTGATTTCCATGCCGGCGGGGCATTATCCGATCGAGCATGACGGTCAGCGGCGTACGCTGGTGCTGCAGTCGATCCGCCAACGTGAATCATTTCAACAAAGCCTCGGTGCCGGCCAGGCGCGACTCGCGGCAATGGCGCAGTCGCTGGGAATTCCTTTTCGCGTGATTGATACGGCGGCGGACCCGCTGGAGTCGGTGTCTGCCTTGCTGTGCGATCGCGGAGGTCGGCGATGAGGCTTGCATTTCCTCAGGCGCAAGACGGTTTGAACTTGCGGGATATACACATGCCGCCTGCGCCGCCCTGGTGGCCATTAGCACCGGGTTGGTGGGTGTTGTTAGGACTGGTATGCGTGATAGCGATAACCACGTGGCTGCTTTACCGGACCGCACGCAAGAAACGCCGTTTGCGTGAGCGAATACTTGCAGAAATTGAGCAGGTGGCAGTGCGTTATCCACACGATGATGCCGCCTATGCCGCGTCGCTGCATCAGCTGCTGCGGCGTGCTGCATGGCGTTACGCCACCGATGCTCATTCGAGTCAAGGCAAGCGCTGGAAAGAGGTGTTGTTACAAGTCCCCGTCGATATGGCGACCGTCGATGCCTTGATGACACTCGACGCTCGCATGTACCAGCAGCACGCCGATTTCGACCGTTTCCGCGTTGAGGCAGCGGCTCGGCGTTGGCTGGATGCCGCCTTGAAACACACGAAAACCTCAGAGGTTGGGCATGCCTGAGTTTGCCTGGCCATGGGTATTTGCGTTGCTGCCGCTGCCGTGGCTCGTGTGGCGTGCGTGGAAGCCGGTGTCGCCGGGACAGGCATTGCGTTTGCCGCATACTTGGTTGACGTGGCATGTCGGCGACCGCGTCGCATCGCGTAGTGCTGGCTCGTGGCTGTTGGCGCTGGGATGGCTATGCCTGCTGGTGGCGGCGGCCAGGCCGCAAGTGATCGGGCCACCCCAGGCTCAACAACACAGCGGCCGTGCGATGATGCTGGCGGTCGATCTGTCCGGCAGCATGCAGACACCGGACATGCAATTGGGCGGTCAGCAACTAAGCCGCTTTGGTGCGGTAGAGGCGATCGCCGGCGACTTTATCTCGCGCCGCAAAGGTGATGAGCTCGGGCTGGTGCTGTTTGGTACGCATGCGTATCTAGTCACGCCGATTACTTACGATCTGGACGCCGTGCGCGCGCAATTGCAGGGTGCAGCAGTAGGCCTGCCGGGCACAGAGACGGCCATTGGCGATGCCATCGCCGTTGCAGTGAAACGCTTGGCTGCGCTGCCCGAGCAGGCACGCGTGCTGATTCTGCTGACTGACGGCGTCAACAATTCCGGCAGCATCTCGCCGCAGGATGCTGCCAAGGCTGCGAAAGCTGCAGGCGTTCGCATCTATACCATCGGCGTCGGCGCCACCCGTATGACTGTGCCGGGATTGTTTGGTGACAGCGTGATCAATCCGTCGGCGGATCTCGATGCAGACATGCTGACCTACATCGCGCACGAAACGGGCGGGCAGTTCTACCGCGCCACCGATGGCAATGAGCTTGCCGACGCCTACCGTGCAATCGATGCACTGGAGCCCATGCCGCAACACGGTCCCAGTCTGCGCTTGCGACATGAGCTGTTTCGGACGCCATTGATGGCGGCGGCGTTTTGCTTGCTGTTCGGCATGCTGTGGCCACGCGTGCGGGGAGTGGGTGCGTGAGCCAGGCTTTGCAGCAATTCCATTTCCTTCAGCCCTGGTGGCTGTGGGGGCTGACTGCCTTGCCATTCGTGCTGTGGTTCGGCTCGCGTAGCGATGCAGCGCACCGGGAGCTGAGTCGGCTTGCTGATCCCGAACTGTTGCCGCACTTGCTGAGCGGCAATGACCGGCGCGCGCGGTGGCCGTCAGGGTTGTTTGCGCTCGGCTGGTTGCTTGGTGTGCTGGCGTTGTCCGGTCCCACCTGGAGTCGCGTGACCGAGCCGATGTATGCCGATCGCGCTGCGCAGGTTGTCGCGATATCGCTGTCGCAACACATGCTGGCACGCGATGTGCAGCCCAGCCGCATGGAGCGGGCGCGTTACAAAGCGCGCGATTTGCTCGCAGCGAATCATGACGGTTTGAACGCGCTGATCGGTTATGCGGGGCAATCGTTTGTGGTTGCGCCGTTGACCAGCGATGCGCACAGCCTGGATGACCTGCTTGACGCCATGGCGCCCGATACCATGCCCGTCGATGGCGACAATGCGGCGCAGGCGATCGAGCAAGGCACGCAACTGATTCAGAACGCCAAGGCGGGTGGCGGCTCGCTGGTGTTGCTGACGGATAACGCTGACGCCGACGCACAAGCTGCCGCACGCAAGGCGTTGCTGGCGGGTGTGCATGTTTCAGTGTTGGGTATCGGTAGCGAACAAGGTGCGCCGGTACCGCAGGCGGATGGCAGCTTCATGCGCGATGATCAGGGCAACATGGTCGTAGCCCGCCGTCACGACGATCACCTGCGTGCACTGGCCGAGGCAGGCGGCGGCACCTATGTCGCCATGACGGAAAACGGTAGCGACGTTTCGACGTTGCATGCGCAACTACGCCCCTCGGCGCATGCTTCTGTCACAACAGGTCAAAGCGGCGACGCATGGCAGGATCGAGGGCCGTGGTTGTTGTTGCCGCTCTTGCTGGTGGTTGCTGTGGGATTCCGGCGTGGCTGGGTGTTGGTTTTGCCGCTGGTTTTGTTGCCGTTATGGCCAGGCCCTGCTCAGGCGACCGGCTGGCAGGATTGGTGGCAACGGCCTGACCAGCAAGCGGCGAGCGCATTGCAGCAGGGTCATGCAGCCAAGGCACAACAGCTTGCGCAAGATCCGGCATGGCGTGGCGCTGCAGCGTATCGCGCCAAGGATTACGCCGCCGCCGTGCAAGCGCTTGAGCAAGCCAAAGGCGCCGATGCGTCATACAACCTTGGCAATGCGCTGGCCAAGCTTGGTCGCTATCCGGATGCCATCAAAGCCTACGATCAGTCCTTGAAGCTGGATCCGCACAACGAAGATGCACGCGCTAATCGCAAGGTGGTGGCGGAAGCCATGCGCAAGCCACCACAGCAGAACACGTCTTCGCAGCAACAGCAGCAATCTGGCAGCGGACAGGGTCATCAGGACAAGCAAAACGGCAGCTCCGGGCAATCCTCCGGGCAGCAGGGGCAACAGCAGCAGAGCGGCGACAAGGCCGGCCAGCCGAATGGTGGTCAGCAAAATGGCCAGAATCAGCAGAGCCAGGGTCAGAACGATCAAGGCAAGAGCAGCCAGGACAAGAACGGCCAGGACCAGCACGATCAGCGGCAAGATAACCAGCAGCAGAACGGCACGAATGCATCGCAGACTGCGCAGCAAGGCGATAAGCAACAAAACGCGGACTCCCAGCAACGTGACCAGAACCAGCCGGGGCAGGATGCGACAAAGCAAAATCCCGCACCTGCATCATCCAGCGAGCGTGCGCAGACTGAGAAGGCGCAGCAGGGTTTGCAGCAACAGATGAACCAGGCGCTCGCTGGCGAGTTGCAACAAAAAGGAAAGCGTGACCAGACGCACGAACTGGGGGCCGTGGACAGCGATGATCCGCTGTCGAAACTTCCCAACGATGTGCGCCGCGATCTGCAGCGCGTGCCGGATGATCCAGGCGCTTTGCTGCGGCGCAAGTTCGAACTGGAATACCGTGAGCGCATGGGCGCGCAACCGGATGTCGGAGATCAACCATGAGTTACCGTTGGCTGCTTTTGCTTTGCCTGTTGCTGTCATTTGGCGCAATGGCGGCTAGCGTGCAGGCCTCGCTTGATCGCAATGACGTACATCTTGGCGAAACCGTTACGCTCAATCTGCGCATCGACGGCAGCATGAATGCCAACACGCCCGATCTCAGTGCGCTCGACAACGATTTCGAAGTGCTTGGCTCATCGACCAACAGTTCGCTTACTGTCATCAACGGCAGGCCCAGCGCGGAGTTGATGATTGGCATCGCCCTGCGCCCGAAGCATGTCGGCGACCTGCAAATCCCCTCATTGAATGTGGCGGGCAGCCAGACATCACCGTTGACCTTGCATGTGGGGCCACCGGACAGCTCGACCAGTGCGGATGCGAAGAAAGACATTTTCCTTGAAACCGCAGCCAATCCCGATCATGTCTATGTCGGGCAACAGCTGCTTTATACGGTGCGCCTGTTCTTCGACGTCAACCTCAACAGCGGCAGCCTGCCTGATCCGCATCCGGATGGCGTCGATGTGCGCAAGCTCGGTGGCGATACCGATTACGAAACTGTGCGCAATGGCCACCGCTATCACGTGATTGAGCGGCGCTACGCCATGATTCCGCAGCGCGCCGGTTCGCTCACCATTCCTTCGGTCGAATTTCAGGGCGAAGCCGTCGACCCCGGCAATGCTAACGATCCCGGTGGCTTCTTTGGCCAGGGCGGGTTGTTTGGGAACACATCACCCGTCACGGCGGATTCGTCGCCTAGCACCGTGAACGTCCAGGCGGCGCCGGCGGATTGGGGTTCGACTGCATGGTTGGCAGCGCGCGCACTCACGCTCAAGCTTGAAGGTTTGCCCGGCAGTGATCAGGCACAGGTTGGACAGCCTGTGAATCTGCGTATGAGCATCGACGCGGTCGGCGTGGCAGCCGAGTCATTACCGGATCTGAGCTTGCCCACCATCGACGGGGCTACGGTTTATCCGGATCAGTCCACCAACACGACGCATGACGATGGCCAATGGCTGATCGGGCATCGCGAGCGAAGCTTTGCGATCTTCCCGCAACGTGCCGGACCGTTGACCATCCCGGCGATCACCTTGACCTGGTTCAACGTGCAGACGGGCCAGAAGCAGGTCGCCACCATCCCAGAACATACGTTGACCGTATTGCCAGCTGCGAATGGCGCAACCACGGCATCCGCATCATCGGCGCAGCCGTTGCCGTCGGCTTCGCCGGCCGCGACCCCCAGTGCGGGCGCGTTGAGTGTTGGCGCTGGGGCTCCGTCATCGAACGCATCGTCCGCATGGTGGCGCTGGATAGCGATCGGCAGCCTTGGCCTGTGGGTGCTCAGTGCGTTGCTCTTTTGGTGGTGGCGTCGACGCGAGCCGGTGCTACCGTCGGCATCTGTGGCGAATACGGCATCCAGTGAATCCATGCGCTCATCGCGCCAAGCTTTCATGGACGCGGCCCGTGGCAAGGATCGCGGGACCCAGGCGCGTCACCTGCTGGCCTGGGCGCGCAGCGAAAGGTCCGACTTGCACAACCTCGGACAGTTGTCGCAAGCGCTGGCATCAGCGCCGCAACGCAACGCCATCGATCGGCTACAACACCTGCAATATGCCGGCGACGCTGCGGATGATGCGACGGATCTTGCCGCCGTGTTTGCGCAGGGTTTCGTATGGCGCCAGGAGACGGATGCGAGCCAGGATTCGCCCTTGCCGCCGCTCTATCCGTTCAAGCTTGACTGAGAGCCTGATCAGGCGCTGAGCGCGTTCTGCCAGGTGGCCGCCATGCGATCACCGAAACAGCAAAGCTGCACATCCAGCATCGGATGCGCGGCGAGTCTGATGCGCAATGCCGCGATGGCTACGTTGGCCGCTTGTTCCGGAGGATAGCCGTAGACGCCGCAGCTGATGGCCGGAAAGCCGATGCTATGCAGATCGTGCTCAAGCGCCAGCGTGATGCACGAGTGGTAGCAACGGGCCAGTAATTCAGCTTCCCCGTCCTGACCGCCGTGCCATACCGGCCCCACGGTGTGGATCACAAACCGGGCGGGCAGGGCGAAGCCGGGCGTCAGGCGTGCCTCCCCGGTGGGGCAGCGCACGCCGGGGGACACTTCCGGCAGGTTGCGGCAGGCCACCAGCAGAGCCGGTCCTGCGGCCCGGTGGATCGCCCCGTCCACGCCGCCGCCGCCCAGCAGCCCGGGATTGGCCGCGTTCACGATGGCGTCCAGTGTCAGTCGGGTCAGGTCGGCAGTGACGACAGTAATAGACATCCGTCAAGACTGTTTAGGCTTATGCTTAACTCATGTGACATCCAGAGTTGCACATCCATCATGCCAAAAACGGAAGATATTTCCTTCGGTTACTTGCTGAATGACGTCACGCTGCTGTTTCGCAAGCATTTCGACCGGCGTGCCGTGAAATTCGGGTTGACGCGCGCTCAGTGGCGAGCGACGAAGATGCTGTATCGCCGCGAAGGCCTACGCCAGACCGAGTTGGCTGAATTTCTGGAAATGGAGCCTATCGCCGTGGGCCGCGTGATTGATCGCTTGCAGGCGGCGGGCTTTGTCGAGCGTCGGCCCGATCCCAAGGATCGGCGCGCGTGGCGCCTCTACACCACCGCGCAGGCCAGCGACGTGGTCGACGATATGGAGCGGATCGCTTACGAGTTGCGCCGCGAATGCACCGTGGGCGTCACCTATGAGGAATTGACCCAGGCGATGGACGTGATGACCCGCATCAAGGAAAACCTGCAAGCGCTCGATGCGACGGAGTTGCCGCCAGCGCCGCCCAAAGAAGGCTGAAGCGAAGCCCGGAAAGCAAGAAAGGCGGCCGAGGCCGCCTTTCTGCATGGCGAATGCACAAGAACCGTTTATTCCCCAGCGCCATCGCCGGCAAAGGCCTTCGGTGCTGAGCCGAAATCGCCATCGGCCTGCGCAGCCATATAGGTGAACACGGCGTACACCGCGACGTTCTGCGCAAGCTGCGCGGGATCGATCTTGTCCAGCGTATCGTTGGCGGTGTGGTGCCAGTCGAAGTAGTAGGTAGCATCCTGGTCCAGCGAAAGCGCCGCCATACCCTTCTGGTGCATCTGCGAGAGATCCGAGCCGCCGCCGCCGGGGCGCTTGGGGTCATAGACCACGCCGATCGGCGCCAGCACTTTTGCGATTTGCTCGATGGCGCCACGCGCCTGCGGCTTGACGCTGGCGCTCATCTGATAAACCGGGGCTGCGCCCAAGTCGGATTCGGAGCCGAGCTGGAACTTGCTCACTTCGGCGGCATGCTTGTCAGCGTAAGCGCGACCGCCCCACAGACCCATTTCTTCGTTCGCAAAGGCAATCACGCGCACCGTGCGGTCGGGGTGTTGCGGCAGATCGTGAATCACCTTGGCGGCACCCAAGGCGATGGCAACACCCGCGCCGTCATCGATGGCGCCGGTACCCGGATCCCAGGAATCGAGGTGGCCGCCGATGACCACTACCTGATCGGGGTGTTTGCTGCCGACGATATCGCCGATGACGTTGTAGCCGGTGTACTGGCCTTCAATGCCGCAATCCAGGTCCAGCTTGAAGGTCACAGGCTTGCCATAGGCGAGTACGCGCTCAAGTTGATCGGCATCTGGATTGGACAAGGCCGCAGCGGGGATTGCCTTGGCCGGATCGCTGAACTCGGTCACGCCGGTGTGCGGCGTACGGCTGTTCGCATCGGTTCCGGCCGAGCGCAACAGGAAGCCCACCGCGCCCTTGGTCATGGCCACTTGCGGCCCGTCCTCGCGGATACCCGCACCGATCCCGTAATCGTGGCCGTCCTTGGTGCGGTGCATCCGATAGCCGATGTAGACGATCTTGCCTTTGACGGTAGCCGGATCAGCAGCCTTCAGCGCCTCAAGGCTGGGGAATTGCACGATGTCCGCGGTAAGGCCACCTTTGGGCGTGCCCGGTGAATAGCCCAGCGCGATCAGCGTCAGCGGCTGTGGGAAGGGGGCGACGATGGCGCCATGTTCGCTGCGGCGCACCCACAGCGGATAGGTCACCGGTTCGGTATAGACCTTGTCAAAGCCCAGTGCCTTGAACTTGGCGATAGCCCATGCGCGGGCACGTGGATCGTTTGCGCCACCGGCCATGCGCGCGCCGATTTCAGTGGTGAGGGACTCTACGGTTTTGTAGGCCGTGTCGTCATGCAGCGCCTTGTCGCGGAGCTGCTCGGCGGTTTGCACAGCGGCGGCGGGAATGGTGGTGGGCGCATCCGCGGCGCAGGCAAGTCCATGAGCCAGCATCAGGCTGGCAGCGAGCAGGGTGAGGGCGGGGCGTTGCATGGTTGACTCCCAAATAGTGACACGATCGTTGTACGCAGTTGACCCGATATCCAGAAGGTCTGTGACGAGTCTTGCGCCTTGCAATGACCACCTTCCCCGTCGCGATGCAGACAGGGCAGGTGGCGATTGCACAGATCGATCGGAGTCCCCTGCGAACCCCATTATGAAGCCCGTTGCCGATGGCGCTTAGGCCGGAAGTCATGCTCGCTTCCGGCTGGCCATGAAGAAGGGCTTTTATTGCTTGTTCTTCAGCAGGTCACGAATTTCCGTCAGCAGCACGACGTCCGGCGGGGTGGCTGCAGCGGCTTTGGTGTAGAGCCTGTTGATGATCTTGACCAGGATGAAGATGGCAAAGGCGACGATCACGAATGCGATGATGGTGTTGACGAAACTGCCATAGTTGATCGCCACTTCGGGAATCTTGTGCGCCGGGTTGCTGTCATCGGCCGGTCGCATGACCCACTTCATGGCGGAGAAATCGATGCCGCCAGTAAGCCAGCCGATCGGCGGCATGATGATGTCGCTGACCAGTGACGTGACGATCTTGCCGAAAGCCGCACCAATGACGATACCAACCGCCATGTCGACCACGTTGCCGCGGACGGCAAATTCCTTGAATTCCTTCAGCATGCCCATTGTCGTCTCCCCGAGGTTATGCGCCGGATGGCGGGGACGACTTTAACGCATGAAAGGCAAGAAATTGAGAAGAAAGTCCGACGATATACCGCTCAGTGTTGTTGAGCGTTCACGCGGATTCCGGCATAGAAGCGGCCTCAAATGACGCGGCCATCCAGTGTCGCGATGCCCTGCAATGCTGCGTGAAAACGATCACCACGTTGGAGCGCCGCCACGCCCGCTGGCGTGCCTGTGAAGATCAGATCACCGGGCTTGAGTTCGAACAGGGTGGACAAGGCTCGAATGATATCGGTCACGCTGTGCACCATCTCGCCGAGATGCCCGCGCTGGCGCAGCGTTCCGTTCACTTCCAGGCTCAGTTCGGTATCCGGGCCGATGGATACCTCGCCTGCAACGCGCAAGGCAGACACCGGGGCAGAATGATCGAACCCCTTGGCGACATCCCAGGGATGGCTCTTCGCCTTGGCGATGGCCTGCAGATCGCGCCGGGTCAGATCCAGTCCCACGCCATAGCCAAAGATCGTCGCTGCCGCCTGCGCAGCGTCCAGATTCGTGCCGCCGGCTTTTAGCGCCACCACCATTTCCACTTCATGGTGCAGGTCCAAGGTGGCTTGCGGATAAGGCAGATCCGCGCCATCGGTCACCACGGCGTCTGCAGGTTTGCAGAAAAACATCGGTGCGGCGTTATCAACACTGGCGCCCATTTCACGCGCATGTTCGGCGTAATTGCGGCCGACGCAAAAGATGCGGCGAACGGGGAAGCGGTCCTCGCGGCCGGTGACGGGGAGGCTGGGAAGAGCAGGGGGATCGATAACGTAGCGCATTCGCCAAGATTAGCAGCTTCCGCGCGTGCGCTCAGGCCTGATGTATTCGGAACTGGATATCGAACGGCTGCTATGCACGGGGTCGTGCGCGCATTAGTTGTCGTGGCAGGTGTTGCACTCACTTGCAGATTAAGGCTCGATAGCGAGAGTGTCAGGATAGAGGCAGCAAGCAGCAGTGGCGTTTCCGTAAACACTTTGCTGTGTCGATCGCCGACGACTTCGTACGTCGTATGACATGACAGTTGTCAGATACAGCGGCTGATGGGCGTACATGGCAACCCCGTCGGCAAGTCACTATCGTGCGTTTCATCAGGGACATGGGGTAGACGCGTGAGCAACACGGATCTTTTGAAGGAATTGCGCATCGAGCGCCATCAGCGTGAGGATCACAACAGTGGTGGTTCGGGGCGCTGGGTGTGGATCATTGCTGCAATCGTGTTGGCCATCGTGGTGCTTGGTGTCGGCGGCTGGTGGATGTCCAGTCATCGCGCTATTGCAGTGCATACCGCAACCGCGGTTGCGGCGGGGAGCGATCCGTCAGCAGGCGCCGTGTTGCAGGCAACCGGGTATGTCACGGCGCGTCGCCAAGCCACCGTGTCTGCGCAGATCACCGGCACCTTGACCGAAGTGCTGATCGAGGAAGGGGATCGCGTCAAGAAAGATCAGATCCTTGCGCGCCTGGACGACAGTGCCTACAAAGCTGCGCTGGACACTGCGGCTGCACAAGCCAAGGCTGCCTATGCGCTGGTTGATCAATATAAGAGCCAGTTGGCGCAGAATCTGCGTGATGCCACGCGCGACGATGTACTCGCCAAACAAGGACTCGTGTCCAAGCAGGTTGCCGAGCAGGCGCGCACGCTTGCTGACAGCACACGTGCGCAGCTGGTCTCGCAGCAGAAGCAGGCGGCTGCTGCCGATGCCAATACGGTGCAGGCACAGGTGAATTTCGACTACTGCGTGATACGCGCACCGTTCGATGGCGTCATCACCACCAAGGATGCGCAGATCGGCGAAGTCATATCACCGTTTTCGGCTGGTGGCGGTTTTACGCGCACCGGTGTTGGCACCATCGTGGACATGAATTCCTTGGAAGTCGATGTGGACGTCAACGAGGCCTACATCGGCCGCGTCCTTCCCAAGATGCCAGCAGAAGCGGTGCTTGATGCCTACCCGGATTGGAAAATTCCCGCGCACGTGATCGCCATCGTGCCTGCTGCCGATCGCGGCAAGGCGACCGTGAAAGTGCGCGTGGCGTTAGAGCAGAAAGATGCCCGCATCGTGCCGGACATGGGCGTGCGCGTGTCCTTCCTGGAAACGAAGCCTGCTGTGGCCGCGCAAGCGCCCAAGGGCGTGCTGGTGCCGGCCAAGGCGATCGTCCAGCGTGAGGGTTCGGACAGCGTTTTTATCGTCGCGCATGGCAAGGCGCGGCGGCAGGCCGTGCAACCGTCGTCACAAGACTATGGCGATATGCGTTTGATCCCTGCTTCCGTGAATGCAGGCGACGATGTGGTGCTTTCGCCACCGGATGTACTGCAAGACGGTTCGGATGTCACCGTGCAAGCACATTGACGAATCACCTGTCGACCATTGACCGGCCGGCGATAGAGACTCACTCGGGAGGCTGTAGCTATGGGTACGTTGATCGAGATCCGCGATCTTTCGAAGGTCTACGAGCGCGGCAAGCAGAAAGTGGAAGTACTGCACCACATTAATCTCAATATTGCAGAAGGCGATTTCCTCGCCTTGATGGGGCCATCGGGTTCGGGCAAGACGACCTTGCTCAATCTGGTCGGTGGCCTGGATACGCCAACCGGCGGCAGCATCACCGTAGCCGGTCAGCGCATCGATCAACTCGGTGCGGGTGCGTTGGCGCGTTGGCGCGCGTCGAACGTGGGCTTCGTGTTCCAGTTCTACAACTTGATGCCGATGTTGAGCGCGCAGAAGAACGTCGAATTGCCGTTGTTGCTTACCAAGCTTTCGGCGGCGCAGCGGCGTAAAAACGCGGCGATTGCCTTGCAATTGGTTGGCTTGGCAGAGCGCGCTTCGCACAAGCCCTCAGAGCTGTCAGGCGGTCAGCAGCAGCGCGTGGCGATCGCACGCGCCATCGTTTCCGATCCCAGCCTGCTGGTCTGCGACGAGCCAACCGGCGATCTGGACAGGCAGTCGGCGGAGGAGGTGCTTGGGCTGTTGCGTCAACTCAATCGCGAGCATGGCAAGACGATTGTGATGGTGACGCACGATCCAAAGGCTGCCGAATATGCGGACCACACCTTGCATCTTGATAAGGGCACCCTGGTCGAGCAGGTGGCGGCGTAATTCGTGGCAAGCCATGCCCCCATCCGCCCTTCGGGCACCCCGGATCGAGTCCGGGGCAGGCTCTTCTCCCTGTAGGGAGAAGGGGCGTCGCAGAGGAATTTTCCATGAAATACTTTCATCTGATCTGGGCGGCGCTATTTCGGCGCAAGACCCGAACCATCCTGACCATCATTTCGATCGTCGCGGCTTTCTTGCTGTTCGGCATGCTCGACGCCGTACGCACCTCGTTCGATCAGGCTGGGCAGAGCGCGAATGGCGCGCGCCGTTTGCAAACCGGTTCCAAGCTGTCCTTCATCCAGACGCTTCCGCAAGGGTTGGGTGGCCAGATCGAGCATGTGCCTGGGGTGAAGTCGGTCGCCTACGCGAACTGGTTCGGCGGGGCCTACCAGGATCCACACAACCAGATCTTCAGCTTTGCGGTGAGTGACAACTACCTCGACCAGTATCCGGAAGTGGAAGTCAGCGACGAAGCGCGCAAGACATTCGCCAGTACCCAGACCGGCGTTATCGTTGGCCAGGTGCTCGCGGACAAATACCACTGGAAGGTCGGTGATCAGATTCCGCTGCAATCGACCATCTTTCCGCAGCACGATGGCAGCAAGAACTGGAAGTTCGACATCGTCGGCGTGATGCATGCCAAAGACAAGAGCGCCGGCTGGTACGACCAAGTCATCCTGATGCACTGGAAATACTTCGACGAAGGCACGCCTTACAACGGCGGCACGGTGGGCTGGTACGTCGTCAGCGTGAATGACGCCAACCAGGCCGACAAGGTAGCCAAAGCGATTGACGCGATTTCCGCCAATTCCGATCACGAGACGCGTACGCAAACGGAAGCCGCTGCGTCCGCATCATGGATGAAGCAGCTTGCCGACATCGGCCTGATCGTCGGCTCGATCATGGGTGCGGTGTTCTTTACGCTCTTGCTGCTCACCGGTAACACCATGATGCAGGCCGTGCGCGAACGCACGTCCGAGCTGGCGGTGCTCAAGACCATCGGCTTTTCCAATCATGCGGTGCTGGCCATGGTGCTGGCCGAATCGCTGCTACTGGTGTTGATTGGCGGCGTGATTGGCATCGGCCTGGCTTCGTTCCTGATTCCAGGCGTAAGCGCGGGTAGCGGCGGCTTGCTTAATTTGCCAACGGTAGGTGCAGGCAGCTGGTTGCTGGGAATCGCCTTGATGGTGGCCATCGGGTTGGTGGTCGGCTTCTTGCCGGCGTGGCGTGCGATGCGCCTGAACATTGTCGATGCGTTGGCTGGCCGCTAAGGAGCATGTCATGAATTTCCTGTTCAATCTTGGATTGATCGTTGTGTTGGCGGTATTCCTGTTCGCGTGGGCGATGTTGCCCTGGCAGGCCGTGTTGGTGCTGGCCATCGCGTTTGCACTGTGGATGGTGTTGACTCGCCGCGGGCGTCAGGCCGCATCGGTGACGATGGTTGGCGTCAGCACGATCAGGCAGCGGCTTGGCTCCTCATCGGTGGTGATTATTGGCATCGCCGGTGTGGTGGGTGTGCTGGTCGCGCTGCTTGCGATGGGTGATGGCTACGCTGAAACGCTGCGCAAAACGGGTAGCGAAGATACCGCCATCGTGATGCGCGGCGGCTCGGCCAGCGAGGTGATGTCGGTGATGGATCACGACAGCGTCGTCGTCGTGCCGCAAGCACCAGGTATTGCGCGCGACGGCCAGGGCAAGCCCATTGCATCACCGGAAATCGTTGTCGCCGCGAATCTGCCGGTCAAGAACGGCGGTCCGGATGATGAAGGCAGCGTGCAGTTGCGTGGTGTGGGCGATGAGGCATGGGCGGTGCGTCCTAATCTCAAGATCATTGCCGGACGCAAGTTCACCCCGGGCATGCGTGAATTGATCGTGGGGCAGGGTGCGCAGCGTCAATTTGCCGGGCTTGAACCCGGGCACGAGGTGACGTTAGGCGATCAGGTGTGGACGGTGGTCGGCGTGTTCGCTTCGAACGATGCGCTCGATTCCGAGATCTGGGGCGATGCCGATACTGTGGCATCCACCTACCGCCGTGGCAGCAGCCGTGCTTCGGTCACGGTGAAGCTCACCAATCCGCAAGCCTATGACGGCTTCAAGGCGGCGTTGGCGGCCGATCCGCGCTTGAAGGTGGATACCGACACCACGCTGGATTATTTCAGCAAGCAGTCTGAAGGCATGAGCAAGGTCATGCGCATCATGGGCATCACGGTAGGCTTGATCATGGCGATTGGCGCGGTCTTCGGTGCACTCAATACGATGTTCGCGGCGGTGGCTTCGCGCGCTCGCGAAATCGCCACGTTGCGCGCGATCGGTTTCCGTGGCGTGCCGGTGGTGGTGGCGATCATGCTTGAGACGATGCTGCTGGCATTGCTCGGTGGCCTGCTCGGTGGCTTGGTCGCCTGGATGATTTTCAACGGTTATACCGCGTCGACCATGGCCGCCGGATCAGTCGGACAGCTCTCGTTTGCTTTCAAGGTTTCGCCCGAGCTGTTGTGGCAGGGATTGAAATGGGCGCTGGCCATCGGCTTTGTCGGTGGTTTGTTCCCGGCGATACGGGCGGCACGCTTGCCTGTTACGACGGCCTTGCGTGAGTTGTAAGTAGGTACATGGAGCGCAGGTCGTCCTGTGCTCCATGTTTCCGAAATCAATCCAGCGTTACCGCCGGGATGTTTGCAATTTGTTGCCGGCTGCGTCCCAATGCCAGGGAAAGCAGGATGATGACGACCAGTGCTGCGACATTGCAGCTTAGACTTGTTGCGAACGCATGTGCATAAGCGTGCAGCGTTTGTTGTTTGTTGAGCACGCTGTAGAACACACCACCGATAATCGCCACACCCAACGCCGCGCTGATCTGCAAGGCAGTGATCACCATGCCTGAAGCAAGTCCGGCGTGCAGTGCGTCAACACTGCTGATTACGACGCGGATCAACGACGGCATCGCGATCCCAAAGCCCAGTCCTGCAAGCAGGATTCCCGGAAGCAATGTGCTTTGCGGCAGGCTATGCGTGATCGCCGCCACGACAATGCCGAAACCCACCGCTTGAAGCGTGCACGATAGCGGCAGCGTACGGTTGCCCAAAGTAGTGATCATGCGCGAAGCGAGCATCGATCCGCAGAAATAGCCGATGGTGAATGGCAAGGTCGCCAGGCCGCTTTGCCACGCACTACGCTGCAGCCCGCTCTGCATATAGACGGCATAGGTAAGCACGAAGGAAGAAGTCAGATAAAAGCCGAGCGTGATCACGATGCCCAGTGCGAAATCACCTTCGCGAAGCAGGCGTATATCGATGAGCGGAGAGCCGCCTTGTCGGATGACGTGTGTTTCGTATCGCGCAAATGCGGCCAGCATCACTGCCGAAGCGACAAGCATCGCGTACGTCCAGGCCGGCCAGCCCTGTTCACGGCCTTCCACCAGCGGATAGACCAGCAAGCCGAGGGCAATCGATAGCAGCGCCACGCCACCCAGGTCGAGCTTCAACGCATGCGGCGCGCGCGACTCGCGCAACAGCCAAAAACCACCGATCAATGCGGCGATACCCACCGGCAAATTGACCAGGAAGATGAGCTGCCAGCCAAGACCCCACCAATGCCCCGAAATAAGCGCGCCACCTAGCAACTGCCCTAACGTTGCGGCCATGCCGAAGGTGGCGACATAGAGTCCTAGCGCGCGGGATTGTTCTGCCGGCGGAAACATCACACGGATCGACGCCAGCACCTGTGGCGCCAGTGCTGCAGCAGCCATGCCCTGCAGCATGCGACTGGCGAGCAGCATCCTTGGCGACACCGCCAGTCCGCACAGCAGAGAGGCCAGGGTAAAGCCGCTGATGCCGAGCAGGAACATGCGCCGACGGCCATACAGATCGCCCAACCGGCCCCCGGTGATCAGGAACACTGCATAGGTGGCCGCGTAGGCCGAAATCACAAATTGCAGTTCGGCCGAGCTTGCCTTGAGCGTGGTCTGGATGGACGGCAGTGCCACGTTGACGATGAAGAAATCCAGCGGCGGCAGGAAGGCACCCGTCAGCAGTACAGACAAAGCCAGCCAGCGCCGCGGGTCGCCGGCGGCGTGATGCGTATTCATTCCATGACTCCTGGGGAGGGGGGGCTCAATCGAGCATGGCAATCATGCTAGACCCGGCCTAAGATAATGAAAACTCATGGTCGGATATTTCAGTCATGAATGTTGAAAATGGATATCTGGCCCGCCCGCTGGATCTCGACGCGGTGCAGGCCTTCGTGCTGGTGGCTGACCTCAACAGCTTCACCCGGGCTGCCGAGGCGCTGGAGACCACCCAATCCGCGGTTAGCCTGAAGCTGAAGCGCCTGGAGGACAGGCTGGGCCGCCGCCTGCTCGAACGTACGCCAAGAAAGGTCGGCCTTTCTCCCGAGGGCGCTGAGTTCCTTGTCGCCGCGCGAGAGCTGCTCGACGCCCACGAGCGTGCGCTTAACGGCCATGTTCCCGCGCGATTGAGTTTGCGCCTGGGTATCAGCGACCAGGCGGCGGGCATGGAATTGCCGGGCATGCTGGCCAAAGTCGGTGCCTACGATCGCTCGCTTCGCATCGAAGTGCGCATCGGTCCCTCTCATCATCTGTTGAGTGCCTACGATCGCGGCGAGATCGATGTCGCCATTGTTTGCCGCGACAGCGCGCGCACTGACGGTGAGCCCCTTTTCGCTGAGCCCTATGGTTGGTGTGCCGTGCCGCATTGGGAGCAGCGTCCGGATGAACCCTTGCGCATCGCCTCATTAACCGCGCCCTGTACGGTGCGGGCGATGGCTTTAAAGACCTTGGACGATGCGGGTATCGCCTGGACAGAGGTCTTCGTAGGTGGAGGATTACCCGCTGTCGTGGCTGCGGCGTCTGCAGGATTGGCCGTTGCGCCATTGCCCCGTCGGGTTTGTCCACCGACTATCACCGATGTCAGTGAACGCTTGGGCTTGCCCAAGCTGCCACTTACGGAGGTGATGCTTTACAACCGCATTGTCGAACCGCGTACACGCGAAGCGGTTCGCATCCTCGTCGCAGCCTTACGCGCTATGGCTAGCGGCTGACCATCCCGCCCTCAGAGTTCTTCAATTTTCAGTCCGGTCCGATTCCTGAGGCATGGGCTCGATACGTAGCATTTCACCATCCGTTCCCACTTGAAGGGAACGATGGTGTCGCGCAATAGATGAGCGTTTTTCGGGCACCGAAAGTGACTCACTAGTTGCGTACGGATGTTTTCCGCGAAGTAACCGAGCTACATCAATCGTCAGGCATGCAACGAAACGGACAGCGTCCGTCGTTCGTTGGTGCGCCGGATTTCGCGACAGTCCACACCAAACCTTCTTTGTTGCCAGCCTCGTGGCGGGCTACGAAGTCGTTCGCCACGACGGCGAAATTTTCTCGAAAAAAGCCTAAAGGACTGTAACCAATGAAGCACATCAAACTCGCCTCGGCACTCGTTGTTGCTATGGGCATTGCCGCGACTGGCGTTGCCAGCGCAGCGGCTTCCACCGGCGGCACCATCACCTTCACGGGTGCTGTGACCGACCAGACCTGCACCGTCACCGGCGGCGCTGGCACCAACGGCGGCACGGGCAACTTCACCGTCGCCCTCGATCCGGTTCCGGCTACCGCGCTGGCCGCTGCTACCGACACCGCCGGCAACAAGCCGTTCCAGGTGATCATCGGTGGCCCGGGCCAGAGCACCTGCCAGGACGGCAAGGTCGCCACCATGTCGTTCGTGCCTTCCAGCCCGCAGATCGATCCGGCCACCGGCGCGCTGGTTAACGCGCTCAGCGGCCAGGCGACCAACACCGAAGTGCAGGTGCTCGACGGCACCGGTACGGCGATCGCTCTGAACGATCCGTCTAACGCTGTGCAGAGCCCGGCCATCGCCAACAACACCGCCACCATCGACTTCCAGGCGCAGTACCTGGCTGTCAACGGCGGCGCGACGGCGGGTCTGGTGAGCACGGACGTGCTGTACCAGGTCGTCTACAACTAATCGGTTGTAGCAATCGCTCCCTATCTCGGTGGCCGCATGGCGCGGTCACCGAGACATTCTTGAGGTGATATATGAATAACGTAATGCGCTATGCCATGGCAGGCTGTCTCTTACTCGCGGGCGTGTTCGCCGGCCGCAGCGAAGCCAGCGTGGTGATCGGCGGCACGCGTGTCGTGTATCCGGCCCAAGACAAGGAAGTTACCGTCAAGCTGACCAACGAGGGCAACCAACCCGCGCTCGTGCAGGTATGGCTGGACGACGGCGATGAAAAATCCACGCCGGACACGGCAAAAGTGCCTTTCACGGTGATGCCCCCGGTTTTCCGTATCGATCCGTCCAAGGGGCAGGCGGTGCGTTTGGTCTACACCAAAGAACCGTTGCCGACCGATAAGGAAAGCCTGTTCTGGGTGAACGTGCTCGAAGTGCCACCGAAGGCTGCCGAAGACGGCAAGAACCATCTGCAGTTCGCTTTCCGTACGCGCATCAAATTGTTTTTCCGTCCGACGGGTTTGTCGGGCGACGTAGCGACGGCTCGCGACAAGCTCACATGGAAAGTGGTGCCCAATACCAAGGGCAAAGGCTTTGCCGTGCAAGTTACGAACCCTACGCCTTACCACGTGTCGTTTGCACACGTTGGCGTGAAAGCGGGTGACCGCGAGATCAACGGCGACGGCGGCATGGTTGCGCCGGGTGCGTCCACGGTTTTCCCCATCGAAGGTCTTAACAGTGACCCAGGTGCGGGTGCGCAAGTGGTGTTCACCACCATCAATGATTTTGGCGCGCTCGACAAGGTTGTAAAGCCGCTCGGTCAATAAGTCCGTTGTTGCCTTAGTTCATCCAAGGCCGTGTCTGGCACGGCCTCAGGAGTCTTCTATTTCGCCGGGAGATTGTTGTGTCCACCAAGCAGTCCAGCAAAACGGAACGTATCCGTGCTGTGGCGCCCATGCGCCAGAGACTGCTGTCCGTTTGGATCATCGCGACCCTGATTTCACCGTCGTTGTTACGTGCGGCAGCTGTCGATCCTGCCGCCGGTCCATCGGCCGATCCCGCAGCGGCGACGGCGGTGACCTTCGATGCGGATTTCTTTCCTGCAGGCATGGCGCCGAAGGTGGATCTCTCGCGCTTTGAAAAGAGTGGTGCCGTTGCGCCGGGTATCTATCGTGGCGACGTGATTCTAAATCGCGTCTGGCGTGCAAATACCGATATCGTTTTGGACGTTGCCCCGGATGGCAAGGACGTATTACCTTGTTTCGACAAAGCCTCGCTTGCGAGCTACGGCGTCGATCTGAAAAAAGTCGCCGCCGATACCACGCATCCTGACAAAAAGCCTGTTCCGGACGGTCGTTTCTGCAGTCCGCTGAGGGACTACATTCCCGGTGCCACCACCAGCTTCGACGGTGGCGAACAAACGCTCACCATCGAAGTGCCGCAAATCTACTCGTCGCACAACGCACGCGGGTGGGTCGATCCTTCCGAATGGAATAGCGGCATCAACGCTGCGGTCATCGGTTACAACGCCAATTTCTACCGCAACGACGATGGCAATCGCGCGCTCGCCAGCGGCTATCTCGGCTTGAATCTGTCACAGCACTTTGGTTCGTGGAGTGTCAACCACACCGGCTCGCTCATGTGGACCGAGGGTCAGGGCAACAAGTACCAGGCCAGTGCCACCTTCTTGCAGCACGATATCCCGTCACTGGGCGCGCAAATGTTGGCGGGTGACACATTCACGTCGGGCGATCTGTTCGATAGCGTGCGCCTGCGCGGTGTGCGTCTCTTTAGTGACGATCGCATGCTGCCCAACTCGCTGCGCGGCTATGCACCCATCGTGCGCGGCGTGGCCGATACGAATGCCCATCTGATTATTCGCCAGCATGGCTATGTGGTGTACGACACCAACGTGGCGCCTGGTCCGTACGTCATCGATGATTTGGCCCCCACGGGCTACGGTGGCGATCTGGATGTAGAGCAGATCGAAGCCGATGGTCGCGTAAAGCGCTTCACGGTGCCCTTTGCCGCGGTGCCGATGTCGTTGCGTCCAGGTATGACGCGCTGGAGTCTGGCGGCCGGCAAGATCAACCAGCTCAATCTGGTGGATGAGCCGACCCTGTTGCAAGGCACGTATCAACGCGGCCTCACCAACCTGGTCACGGCGTATGGCGGTGCCACTTTGGCCACTGATTACGCATCGGTGATCGGTGGTGCGGCGTTCAATACCAAAGTGGGCGCTTTCGCAGCCGACGTAACCGAAGCGCGCAATCGCGTACCCGGGCACTCGGCCACGACGGGCACGAGCGTTAGGTTGAGCTATAACAAAAATCTCGTCGACACTGGCACCAACTTTGCGGTCGCTGCTTATCGGTATTCCACCAGCGGCTACGTCGGTCTGCAGGACGCTACGTATATGCGTGATGCTGCAGCGCGTGGTCAGAACCCCGACAACGTCCAGCGCCAGCGCAACCGCTTGGATGTGAACATCAGCCAGAACCTTGGCGATCGCTACGGCCAATTCTTTCTGACCGGTTCCGTGCTCGACTATTGGAACGCGCGGGGCCGCCAGGTAAATTTCAGTGCGGGCTATAGCAATCGTTGGAAACTGCTCAACTACAGCATCAGCGCACAGCGTACGCGCGACACGACGATTGCCAATTCGGCGTACACAAGTCCGATCACGGATGTCATCCCCGGCGATATCACCGGGGCATTGGGTGCACCCACCACGCCAGGTCGCGTCGACACCAGCATCTTCCTCACGCTTTCTATGCCGCTGGGGCGGAGCGCGCATGCGCCGATCTTCAATACGCTAGTCAACCGTTCGCAGCAAGGCGGCACCAACGAGCAAGCCAGCGTCAGCGGCACACTTGGCAGCGAGCAGCGTTTGGCTTACGGCGCCACCCTAAGCCATGACACAAGCGCCACCAACGCGAGCGTGAACGCCCAGTACAACGGCAGTCATGGCAATTACGCTGGCAGCTACAGCTATGGCACCAACTATTCGCAGGCGAGTGTCGGCACCTCGGGCTCGCTGATACTGCATGCGGGTGGCTTCACCTTCTCGCCGCCCACAGGCGACACCATTGCCCTAGTGCACGCGCCTAACGCCAAAGGCGCTCGCATCATGAGCGGTCAGGGTTCGGTGGTGGATGGAAACGGCTATGCCGTCGTGCCGTATCTGCAGCCTTATCAGCTCAACACCGTCGAGCTTGATCCCAAGGACTCCAGTACCAGTGTGGAGCTGAAGTCCACCAAGGAAAAAGTAGCCCCGCGCGCAGGCACGGTGACACTGCTCAATTACGAAACCACCAGTGGCCGCGCGTTGCTGGTTGAAACAAACCTGCCTGATGGCCGTCCCGTGCCGTTCGGCGCCAACGTGCTGGACGAGAAAGGCGACAACATCGGGGTCGCCGGCCAGGCAAGCCGACTCTACGTCCGCGACATGCAATCGTCCGGCGTCATCACCGTGCAGTGGGGTGACGGCGAGGCGGATTCGTGCCAGATCAAGGTGCAACTCAAGCCTCAGGCCAAGGGTGTGCGCACGGATATGGAAAAAATCCAGGCGCCATGCGTGCTCAAGGCATCGGCTACTACACAACACGCAAATTCATCGATCACTAAGACTGTTGCCGTGCTCAACCACGGCGGCAACAGCATGTGGCTCGACGGCGTAACGGAATATGCGCCTCTAAGACACAATTACATTTCTCACGGGTTAACCGCGAGTGACACGGTATGACAACGTACTTGACTCCCCCATCTCAAAACTACGAGGTTGCTATTGGCGCCTCGCGCTGGATGCGTATTGCGCTGGCAACGTTCGCTCTTTTGCTTTTGGGTACAGCAAAGACGGCGTTTGCAGCGGGTAATTGTCAATACACCTCCACAACACCAACATGGGTGACCCAAGTGGGAACCTTATCTGGTAGCGCTACGGTTGGGCGAGACGCACCCATTGGGACGGTCATCTACGAGATGGGTTACGCGAGTAGCGTCGTGCCTACATTGCTCTGTACGGCTGGAAGTTATCAGGTACAGACATCCTTGGTGAGTCAGCCCTATCCACTGTCGAGTTACGTTGATCCTTCGGGTTACCCGGTTTACCAAACAGCCATTCCAGGTATAGGAGTGCGAATCAATGGCGCCACAACTCCGGTGCCAGGCCACGGTGGGATCGTTAATTACCCGGCTCCTTCAAATCCTATTAGCTTTACAAATGGTTCCAATTTCAGATTGGATCTCATCAAGATCAGTAGCACAGTGGGTGCCGGCACAATAACTGCCGCTGGCTTGCCTACTTTCCAAACATCTGAAGTCAGTATGGACGGCGGTAATTCCACGCGCTTCTTGTTGGCCACTGTCATCGGACAAGTCAGCATCATTTCCAGTACTTGTACGACACCCAACGTGTCGGTCAACCTTGGTGCGCACTTAACCACTGAGCTGAGAGGCGTAGGTACGACTACGGCTACATGGGTGCCCGTCAATATTCGGTTGAACAACTGTCCGGCATTCTTCGGGTCTACGTATACGACTTTTAATGCCGACACTTCGCGAACGACAACGGGGACGCTTGCCCAGAATTCCATCGGGTATAGCGTCAATCCGACTAACGGTGTTGCGAACGCCACGAACGGCGTGATGAATCTCTCGTCTGGCGGGGCAACTGGCATCGGCATTCAGTTGGCCAACTCCAGCGGCACACCGGTTCAGTTCAACACGGCGACACCTTCGGGACTAACCCTTAATCAGACGAGTTCGGCCAACTACACCATTAGTCTCCAAGCGCGTTACTACCAAACAGGTGCGTCTATCACCGCGGGGGCTGCCAATGCCACCGCAACCGTCACGTTGAGCTACCTGTGATCACGATGATGGATATGAAATATAAGTACTCAACGTGGGCTTTATTCGCAGCGATGACGTTGCAGTCAACACCTGCTTTTTCGACAGATTTGACTATTAATTTCAATGGTCAGTTCCTCGTGCCAACCTGCAATTTTTCTGTCAATGGTGGAAACAGCACGAACATAGGTACCTATCCAAATACGTCTTTCAATACCAATACGTCAACACCTACGGTGCAGATTCCACTCGTTGCGACAGGGTGCTTGTTAGGCATCAACACCATTCATCTCTATTTCTCAGGTACAGCCGACACTTCGAACAACCACTTATGGTCCGTGAACAGTGGATCTGCGGTTCGAGGCGTAGCTATCGAGCTGCTGTACAACGGCCAATCGACACAAATATGGCCAAATAGCTCCATTAACTGGAATGGTGTCGATCCGACCCAGTTGACGAATACGTTCAACATGTGGGCGCATTTCTACAAAACGACCGGAGCTGTTACCGCAGGCAGCATCAACGTGCCCATCACCATCAACTTCACTTACAACTGATTTCACCAGCAATTGGACATTGTCATGCGTACATTTACTTTGAAACTCGCTATTGCGACGGGCTTGTTGTGCGTCGCTTCGTTTGCACAGGCTCAAACCACCTTCAACATCACCGGCAACATTACAGCCGGTACCTGCACCATTGCGGTCAACAGCGGCAACCCGCTGAATGTGGGTACCTTCAATGCGAACCTGTTCACTGGCAGTTACCAGTCTGGGTTTGTTGCACCCATCAATATCAGTTATTCCAACTGCGCAGCGGGCATGCAGTCCATTACGTTTAAGTTTACCGGTACGGCAGACAAGACCACCGGCGGCAATGCCAACTTTTGGGACAGCGGTCTGCCGGGTGCACCCTTTGAGTTGAGAGATACAAATGCCTCGGGCGCGGTTCTTCCGCCGAGCGGCGCAACTCCCATTCAGATCAACAATCCTGGCACCAGCGGTACTCACCCAATTACGGCACAGTTCCACCAGACCGGTGCCTTGAGCAAAACCGGCGCGGGTACAGCCACCGTTACCCTTGGCGTTACCTACCAGTAAGGTTGAATGCACATGTTGCGCAAGCTCCTACTTGTCATGGGGATCGTCGTGTCGGCAGCGCATGCCGGCACGGCTGTTGCGCAAACGCAGTTCGACATGACTGGCGAAATCGATCCGGGCACCTGTCAGTGGGCGGTGGGGGACGACGATCGCACCATCGTGTTCGATCCCATCGATGCCAGTGTGCTTAACGTGTACGGCTCGGGTAATTTTCAAACATTCAATCTCACCCTCCAGAACTGTGCACCGGGAATGACCGGCGCGACATTCGTGTTTGGAGGGACGCCAGATACCAGTGATCCTTTGCGTTTCCTCAACACGGGCAGTGCGAAGGGCGCAGCGGTGGAGCTGGAATCGGCCGATGGTTTGAACATCGGTGCAAACGGCACCAACAACACGCGTACCGTTCCTGTCGTCAATAACGGGGCCGTGATTGCGTTGCGTGCGGGTTACTGGCGTGTAGGGTCGGTAAGCGCCGGAAGTGTCAGTTCAGTGGCGACGGTTACGGTGGTTTATCAATAATCGACTGTCGACATGACAGGGAGTTGTTCCGCAACGCTGCGGACCGGTCATCCGTCAATGAGCTCGTCGTTGGCGCGCCAGCGTGATGATGACGACGCCAACCAGGATGACTGCCATGCCTCCCAGATCGAATGGGCCAACTTTTTCGCCCAGTAGCAGCACGCCAAACAACACTGCAACCGGTGGGTTGACGTATGCGTAGCTGGTGGCGAACGCCGGACGCGCGTGTTTGAGCACATATAAGTAAGCGCTGAAAGCGATAAGCGATCCGAACACCACCAGATAAGCGGCAGCGAGAGTTGCGTGCAAAGTCGGGCTGGTCGGCAGCTTTTCACCACTCAACCACCCGGCAGTAAGCAAGGCGACGCTGCCGCATAGCATCTGCGCGCAGGTATTCATCATGCCTGTCGGCATGTCCTGGCGACGGCTCCACACTGAGCCGAATGCCCACGCCATGGATGCGACCAGCAAGGCCGCAGCGCCCAGATGTGAAGCGGTCAACGCGCTGCCGAGATTCAGCACGATCACGCCGATAAAACCAATCATCAGGCCCAGTGTTTCACCGCGTGTGGGCCATTCGCCGTACAGGCCGGTAAAGATCGCAGCGAACAGCGGCATGGTCGCCACCACGACGGCAGAGATGCCTGAGCTGACGCTTTCTTCTGCAAAGCAGACCAAGCCATTGCCCATGCCGAGCAGAAGCACGCCGGTAATCGCTGCATTACGCCATTGGCGTGCGGTGGGCATGGGCACGCCGCGCCAACGCAGATAGCCGAGCATCAGCAGACTGGCAACGGCGAATCGAATGCCTGCCAGCAGGAAGGGTGGGTAGCTCTGCAACGCAACGCGAATGCCGAGGTAGGTCGAGCCCCAGATGATGTACAGCGCGAACATCGACAACGGCACCCAGTTGCCCGCATGGCTCTTTTCTTGCGATGGCGTGGCGAGGGTGTTGGCGGCGGAGTCAGTCATCGGTGTGTCTGCACTTGGGTTACATAAGATAGCCGCAAGGGATGTCCGCGAAGTAGCGCAGACATTGCAAGGCTGGGTTGAATCAGTGGCAAACGTCGAGCCGTTTGCGAGCGAGCAATCCCTACCTGTCGTCCCGGCCTGCGCCGGGACGAGGAGCATGAGGGCTGTGCCTTTATGCTGGCTTTCGGGGTAAGCCGTGAACGCTAGTGCTTCTACCGCTTCTTGCGCGGCGTGTTACTTGCCCCGTGCTGCTGCTCTTCCTGTGCAAGAAGGGCACGCTTTCGTTCCACGCCCCAGCGCCAACCACCCAGCGCGCCATCCTCGCGAACGATGCGATGACAGGGCACCAGCAATGCCAGACGATTACTGCCGCAGGCCTGACCGATGGCGCGGGCTGCACCGGGCTTGCCGATTTCCGCGGCGAGTTCGCCATAGCTCTTGGTGGTACCGGCCGGGATGCGAGTCAATGCTTCCCACACGCGCCACTGGAACGCGGTGGCCGCTACGTCGATCGGTGGCATGTCCGGCGCTTCGCGATCGCTCCATCCCAGTTCGCTGGCGATGCGGGCGATGACGGCATCGAGCCATTCCTCACGGCCGTTGTCGACGCGTTCGCGTGTGGCCTTCGGAAATTCGTCGGCCAGACGCTGTTCCAATTCTTTATCGCTGGCGCCGAGCGTGACGGCGCAGATGCCTTTGGCGGTTGCAGCGACCAGCAGTTGTCCCAACGGCGTGTTGATGGTTGTGTAATGGATGTCGGCGCCCGCGCCGCCGGCACGGTAACTGGCCGGCGTCATGCCAAGCAGGCGATTGGTGTGTTCGTAAACGCGGCTGCCGGAACCAAAACCCGCGTCGTACACCGCATCGGCCACGGCAGCGCCTTTTCGCAAGGCAGTCTTGAACTGGCCGAAGCGGCGTGCGCGATGATATTCGGCCGGACTCATGCCATAGCGGCGGCGAAACGCGCGCTGCAGATGACTGGGGCTAAGTCGGGCGGCGCTGGCCAGAGCGGTGAGGGACGGCGCTTCCGTCGCGCGCTCGATCAGCGCACGGACGTGTTCCAGCGGGGCTTCAAGCGTGGCGAGGGAGTTGCGCATGGCGGCATCCAGGGGAGGTTGCCATCGAGCTTAGGTCCGGCGTGCCGTGGCAGCTATCCGAATCTTGCGTTTTCTTTACCGGATTCAATGATGAGTAACAGGCCGCGAACTGCGGATGACGACATACTCGCCTTCCAGCACCTCGGGATCACGCGCCTCGCGAGCAGCAGGCAGCGCACTGCCGCGCTTCCACTGGCGCCACACCAGCCACAGCGCCCCGCCAACCATCAGCACACCCGCCACGACCAGCCCGAACACCATCAGCACGCCGATGACGAACAGACCCAGCAACAGCGACAATGCTTGGACGAGCGGGTTGCGACGACGGTGCATCAGCGGAAGAACGATGCGCATGTTAAAAATCCGTGTGGTAAAATCAATGACTTACGTGTGTAACGATGAGGCCGAATGGCCTTGAAGGCAAGTGCCGATGGATACAGCCACCTCTCCCCGCCGCCTGTGCCGGCTCGATGACATGATCAATGGCGAGGCGATCGCCGTGGACGTGCTCCTGCCCGAAGGCGAGGAAAGCGTCATCCTGCTGCGGCAGGACGAGCGCGTGCACGCCTGGCTGAATATCTGCCCGCACGCCGGCCGCCGATTGGACTGGGCGCCGGGTAAATTCCTGATTTCGAAGGGCATGCTGGTTTGCGCAGCGCATGGCGCCAGCTTCAACGTGGATAACGGCGAATGCATCGGTGGTCCGTGCAAGGGCGAAAGCCTGCGTGGCGTGCCGGTGCGGGTGGAACAGGGCGAGGTCGTACTCGGCCATGCTTAATGGCGTGTGATCAAAGCCGCGCGTCGACCTGTTCTTTGGGCAGCACGCCCTTGATGTCGTAAACGACGCCGTTGGGCATGGCCAGTGCGCGCACGTCGTAAGCACCGCCTGGTTTGAACTGCTGGTGCGCCACGGCCAGCACCACGGCAGCATAGTCGCCGTATGCTTCGACCTTGGATAGCAGTGTCAGGTCGTAATTCTGGTGCGCTTCGTCAGCATCGGCCCAAGGGTCGTACACATCGACCGACGCGCCATAGCTTTCCAGTTCACGCACCAGATCCACCACGCGCGTGTTGCGCAGATCCGGGCAGTTTTCCTTGAAGGTAAGTCCGAGCACCAGCACGCGACTGCCACGAATCGCGTGACCCTGGCCAACCATCAACTTGATCACTTCGCTGGCGACATGCTGTCCCATCGCATCATTGATGCGGCGACAAGCCAACAAAATGTCCGGGTAGTAGCCGGTCGATTGCGCTTTCTGGATCAGGTAATACGGATCCACGCCGATGCAATGGCCGCCGACCAATCCGGGCTGAAAGGGCAGAAAATTCCATTTCGTTCCGGCAGCGGCCAACACATCCTGTGTGTCGATCCCGAGCCGGTGGAAGATCAGCGCGAATTCATTGATCAACGCGATATTGGCGTCGCGCTGCGTGTTCTCGATCACCTTGGCGGCTTCGGCCACTTTCAGGCTCGACGCTTTGTGCGTGCCGGCGGTGATGATGCGCGCATACAGTGCATCAACAAAATCCGCCGTATCCGGCGTGGAGCCGGAGGTGATCTTGGGAATGGTGGTGAGCCGACGCAGCTTGTCGCCAGGGTTAATGCGTTCCGGACTGTAGCCGACAGTGAAATCGTGGTTGAAGCGCAAACCTGAAGCGCGTTCGAGTTCGGGTACGCAGATTTCTTCGGTGGCGCCGGGATATACGGTGGATTCGTAGATCACCACATCGCCTTGCTTCAAGACGCCGCCGATCATCTTGCTGGCGCGGATCAGTGGCGTGAAGTCCGGGCGTTTGTGCTCATCCACCGGCGTCGGCACGGTGATGATGAAGACATTGCGATCACGCAAGGCTTCGACATCGGTACTGAAGCGTAGCTGTTTCGCTGCTGCGAGTTCCTCAGCTGTCGTTTCTTGATTGCTGTCTGTACCGCGTTTGAGTGCGTCCACGCGTGCTGCGTCGATGTCGTAGCCTAATGTGTCGAAGAATCGGCCAAATTCTGCGGCAAGTGGCAAGCCGACGTAGCCGAGTCCGATGATCGCAAGACGGGGATCGCTGGGGTGGGTTATCACGGATGCTTTGCTCGGGATAGACAAGCTGTCAGTAGGGCACCAATGTTCAGCGGTACATCAAATTGATGGCGATCATAGTGATCACCAACACGATGAACGTGAGCGGAACACCGGCGCGCAGGAAATCCCTGCTGCTGTAATCACCGGGGCCGGTGACCATCATCAGCGCCGGATGTCCAGAGCTCAGCAGGAACGTGTTGGACGAGGACACTGCGACGATCAGCGCGTAAGCAGACGGATTTCCGCCAGTCGCCACCGCCACGCTGATCGCCACCGGCACCATCATCACGGTGGCGCCCACATTTGACATCACTTGTGAAAACAGCAGCGTGAGAATCGCCAGCGAGGCCTGCAGCACCCATGGTGAAGCATGACCAAGATGCAGCAACACTTCCTGCGCCAGCCAGGCGGCGGTGCCGGTGGAGTCCATCGACCAGCCCAATGGAATCAGGCATGCCGTAACGAAAATCGTTTTCCAGTTCACCGCTTTGTAGGCTTCATCCATGTTCAGCACGCCGCTAAGCAGCATGCCGATGGCACCCGTCATCATTGCGACAGAAAGGTCGAGGTTGGTGAACAGCGCCAGACCTTTCGCCAGCAGGAAGAAGCCCACCGCCAGCCAGATCTTGTTGGGGCGCTGCTCTTCGCGCGGAATATCCGTCACGACGACCAGGTCTTTGTCTTCGGATACTTCCTGCAGTGCTTTCCAGCTTGAATGCAGTACCAGTGTGTCGCCAGTGCGCAGGCTTACGGCACGCAGATCGTCGCGATACACATGATCGCCGCGCGTTACCGCCAGCACTGAAATGCCATAGCGCTTGCGCAAGCGCAGATCGCCCACCGATTGCTTCAGGAAGCGCGAACTCGGCGGGATCACCGCTTCGGAAATACCCGCGCGGGTGGGATTGAACAATTCGCCCAATTGCCGCATGCGCGGCGATACCTTGCACAGCTGGTTGTTGGCGAAGCGATTGACCTCATCGCGCGGACCGAGCACGCCCAGCACTGAGCCGACCCAGATCACTTGATCAGCAGGTGGTGCCATGCGTGCTTCGTTGCCACTCTTGATCGCCAGGATCAGCGGCGCACCGTGCAGTTGCTCCACTTCGCCGATGCTCATGCCGACCAGCGGACTTTCCGCGGTCACGGTGAGTTCGGCGGTTTCACCGACGATGCCATAGGTCTCGGCGAAGTAGCTTTCCGTACGGCCCGGCGTCACTTTCTGCCGTTCGTCTTCGCGCTCCGGCAGAAGCTTGTTGGTGAAGAGGTAGAAGAACAAGATGCCCGCAGCTGCCAACGCAAGGCCGACCGGCGTCACGCTGAACAAGCCGAACTTGGGCACCGTCTGCGCGCCTGGCGGCAGGTTGGCGTTGGCGCTGGCGATCAGATCGTTGAGCACGATCAGCGGCGAGTTCGCGATCAGCGTCGTGTTGGTGGCGGTGAGGATGCAGAACGCCATCGGCAACAGCAATCGCGAAATCGGCACGCCGGTGCGGGCGGACAGTCGGCTGGTCACCGGAATCATCAGCGCGGCTAGCGCTTGGCTGGGAATGACCGCGCTGAACAGACTGGTAACGGCGTTGATCACCACTCCCAGTCGCGATTCCTTACCACGCGCCATGCGCATCACGAACTGTGCGGTAAGACCAAGCACGCCGGCGCGATCCAGTCCCGCGCCCATGATCATGATCGCGATGATCGCAATCACCGCGTTACCCGCAAAGCCGTTGAAGACGCGATCTGACGGAATCAGGCCGGTAAGGCCGATGACCACCACGACAAGCAGCGCCACCATGTCGGCGCGGATCCACTCCAGTACCAGCATGAGCATGGTGAAGCACACCAGCCCCAGTACCAGGATCATTTCGGGAGTGAGGGTCAGCGCCACTATCGATCGTCCTTGCGAGCCTGTATCCGATGTCCGCGCACCGCAGCATGGCCATAGGCAGGCGCTATGGGCGTTGGGCAAAGCTGGATGTAGGGCAGCAGTTGCTTCACGCGGTGACTCTTCCCTGTTTGACGGGAAAGTATAAGCGTGTGGGGTGCTGGACTGGTGAACCGATGCCGCATTACAGGCTCGGTAGATGCCTTTCTGTTCGAAAGCGGGTCAGTCTGCCCGGTGGATAGGTTGGGTTACGCTGTGATAACCCAGCCTACGTGGGACTCAGACTTTGCGGTAGAGCAGATCCCATACGCCATGCCCGAGCTTCAGGCCACGACGTTCGAAGTGCGTCTCGATGCGCCAATCGGGTTTTTCGGCGTATTGGCCGGGACCGACCGCATTGCGCCAATCCGGCGCGGCTTCCATCACTTCCAGCATGTGCTGCGCATAGGGCTCCCAGTCGGTAGCCAGGTGCAGCAGTCCGTCGGGCGCCATACGCGTGGCGAGCATGGCCACGAACTCGGGCTGGATGATGCGTCGCTTGTTGTGCCGCTTCTTGTGCCAAGGGTCGGGAAACCAGATGCGAGCCTCGGCCAGTGTGCTTGCCGGAATCTCCTGCTCCAGCACTTCGACGGCATCGTGCTTGTAGATGCGCACGTTCGCCGCATCGCGTGCAGCCAGGGCATTCATCAGGCGCCCCACGCCCGGGCCGTGCACTTCCACGCCGATGTAGTCGCGTGACAGATCGTGCTCACTCGCCCATGCCAAGGCTTCGCCATTGCCGAAACCAATCTCCAGCACGCGTGGAGCATGGCGGCCGAAGCGCGCATCGAAATTATGCGCGGTGCCGGTGTGGTCGATGCCGAAACGGGCCCAGTGGTCGTCGAAGGCGCGTTGCTGAGCCGGCGTCATGCGGCCCTCGCGCAGCACGAAGCTGCGGATGCGGCGCATGTATTCGGGATTGTCGTTGTCAGAAGAGTTGGTCATGCGAAATGTTTGCTCCCTCTCCCCTCCGGGGAGAGGGTTGGGGTGAGGGGACAATCTTGCGTTGAAGTTGGATCGAAGCGTGGTTCTTTTGCAGTCTTGGGCGAGCCTTGACCCCTCACCTCAATCCTCTCCCCGGAGGGGAGAGGAAGCAAAGCGCTTAGCCAATGGTGCCATCGATCGGGCTGGATGCCGACGCAAATCGCTTGCGCGGAATGCGGCCAGCGCGGAACGCGGCGCGGCCTGCTTCCACTGCCAGCTTCATCGCGTGCGCCATCAGCACCGGATCCTTGGCGCCGGCAATGGCGGTGTTCATCAGCACGCCGTCGCAGCCAAGTTCCATGGCAATCGCTGCGTCGGACGCGGTACCCACGCCTGCATCGACGATGATCGGCACCTTGGCGTTTTCGATGATTTCCAGCAGGTTGTACTTGTTCTGGATACCGAGTCCTGAGCCGATCGGGGCAGCCAACGGCATCACGGCCACGCAGCCGATCTCTTCGAGCTTGCGGGCGAGGATCGGATCATCGCTGGTGTACACCATCACGTCGAAGCCGTCGGCGACGAGTTGCTCGGCGGCTTTCAGCGTTTCCACCACATCCGGGAACAGGGTGCGTTCGTCGCCCAGCACTTCCAGCTTCACCAGCTTGTGGCCATCCAACAGTTCACGCGCCAGCTTGCAGGTACGCACGGCGTCGACGGCGTTGTAGCAACCGGCGGTGTTGGGCAGCAGGGTGAATTCATGCGGCGGCAGCGCGTCGAGCAGGTTCGGCGCGTTGGGATCCTGGCCCAGATTCACGCGGCGGATGGCGGCGGTGACGATTTCGGCGCCGGCAGCCTGGGTGGCGCGTCGCGTTTCGTCGAGATCTTTGTACTTGCCGGTGCCGGTCAGCAGGCGCGAGCCATAGCTTTTGCCAGCAATGATCAGTGGATCGGTGCGGTCGAGCGTTTTGATATTCATGGGGATGCGCCGGGTGCGTGCAGGGGGAAGGGGAATGGATCAGCCGCCGCCAATGGCGTGGACGATCTCCACTCGGTCGCCATCGCGCAACGCATGTCCATCGTGGACGCTGCGTGGCACGATTTCCTGGTTGACCTCCACTGCGACGCGGCGTCCGCCGTAGCCGGCTTCGTGGAGCAATTGGGTGACGGTGGTGCCATCGCCGCAGTCGTGCGGGTGGCCATTCAAGATGATCTGCATCGGCCTATTGTAGCGGCACCTGCGCGGCGGTTGGCCGGGCAGGTGCCGATCTGCCGGATCAATGTCCTTCGTTGCGGGCGGGTGCCGGCGCGCTTGCGTGTGGCCGTGGTGCGTTTTCAGCATGCGTTTCCGGCGAGGAGGAGCGGCCCTGCGATTCAGGCCTTACGGCATCGGGTCGTGCATACGACTCATAAGACGGATTGGCGCTCGGCGGCCGCTGCTCGGGCACGTACTGATGCGAGCGCTCGGCCGTGTCGAAGCGTTGCTGCACCGGATCCTCCTCGCGTGGCGTGTAAGTGCGGGTTGCCGGCTGATAGCGTTCAACCTGCTCAACGGACTGGACCTGTTGCGCAGGCTGAAAGTGCGGTACTTGCGGCAGCATGGCCGGCTGCGCCTCGGTTTGTTCCGGCATTGGCTGGGAAGGTGGCGGTGCCGCAACGCGCGATGACCGCACCACTTCGGCATTGCCCACCACTTGGTCATGGCTGATGACGGGTGCGTTCGGACGCACATTCAACACGCGAACATGGGAAGCCGGCTGGCCGGCGTGGACCGATGCCGTGGCCGCCACGGCTGCCGATGGGCGGCCGACCGCTACCACTTGGCGATTGAATCCCGCCGAAGGCAAGGGGCGTGCATCAATCAGGCGGGGCTGGCCGAAGCTGGTGCTGGCCGGACGTTGCAAATCAGTGGGCCAGATGAGTGATGCAGAAGCCAGTTGCTGCGCGTTCAAGTGAACCTGACTGTTTCGCACGCTGCTGGCGCTGGCAAAGGCCTGCGCGGACACCGCGGTCAATGCTTCGGGCGTATTGCGGTAGGCGTAGCTGGCACCGGGCACGCCACGGCCGCTCTGATAAACGCTGTATTGGTTGTGCAGCGTGTCGATCAGGTGGGTCTGGTCGGCATAACGGCCAGGGCCGATATTGGCGAGATTCACGCTGGTGTAGTAGTTGCGCGAGGCGCGATACCAAGGGTTGTAGACATCATGCGGCCCGAGCGGGAACCACCCGACCGGATGGTCCTTGCCACCGCCCACGAAGGCGACCAGCGCCGGCGCGTAGATCGGGCGCGCGTGACGCGGCCCCGGAATCCAGCCCCAGCGGTGATGGATGAAAGCCCAACGGCCATAGTGATAGGGCGCGAAACCCCAGGGCAGGTCATCCACCCAGGTCCAGCCCCACGGCCAGACCCATACCCAGTGACCAAAGCGGTACGGCGCCCAGCCGGCGACCACGTTCACCGGGTACCAGATGGAACCGTAATCTTCGTCTTCCTCCCAGCTGCCCCAGCCGTCGAGATCGTCGCTGCCGACCATGTCGTTGGAAACGTATTGGGCGCTGGCGTCGTTGCCTTCCTGGGTATCACGATCGTTGCACCACAAGTCGAAGGCATCGCTGCTGGTGATATCGCTGACCATGACGTCGGTCAGCGCAGAGCCGGTGAATTGGTAACGCCGGCCACTGAATACTTCGCGTTGCGCGTTGTTCTCGCCGTAAACGGTCGCCAGGCCATCGTTGACACCCACCGTGGTGGAGCTGCCGTCAGCCGGAACGTCGACGCGGTAGTTGCCGGGCTGATCGATCACTAGGGCGAGGGTTGGCGTGTCGATCTCATAGGTCGAACCCTGATCGATGCTGCGCACGCTGATGTTGAGCGAACCTTGGGTCAGCTCGAATTGGCCAGTCTGTCCATTGAGGTTGAGGATGCCGATATCGGTCTGGCCACTGATACGCAGTGCGGCGCCGCCAAGATCCAGCTCGGCTCTGCCGCCGGGTCCGCTGGACAGCTTGTCACCGTTGGTCAGTGGTCGATTGAGGTCGGCGGAGGTCCAGGTGGTGCTGCCAGCCGGCATCAGGCCGAGGTCGCCGTCGACGTAGGCCAAGCCAGCCACACGCGACGGCGGATCGCCGGCATCGTTGCCCTGGTCATCGGCGGATTGGGCATGGACGCAGCCCGCGCCGATCAGTAACAGCAGGGCAAACAAGATCTGCCAGCTGCGCAAAGGGGAAGCATGAAACACGCGCATGGATCGCTCCCTGTCGTGTCGCGCGAAACGGTCGCGCTTCCGTTAGCGTCCGTGACTGCGAGCCGATTATGGACACGACAAGTCACGCTCGGCATCTGCCATAAGCATCGCCATACACCCCGATTCAGCCCGCCGCCATCTCCGGTTCACGCACCGTTGTCTGAACGTGGGGCTGCAGCTTTCCAGGATTCCCAAAGCCGCATTGGCCGGTTACCATCGTCAAGGATGCTCGGTTCCATTCTGCGTGGGCGTCACTGTATCTGTCCGTGCGCAGGCCACAGGACCATCGGCGAAGGCAAACTGGTCGTTTGTCGAGACGATGGGCCGAAGGTATGCGGACAGACAGATACAGCCCAAAGGGTGATGTTCAAAAGGCCCGCAAGCTGTGCCGCGCGTCTTGAAAAGGCAGTAGCCTTCTCTGCGCCACGCAACACACCCTGCGGGCCTTTTGAAGATCATGCCGCCCACGCAGAATGGAACCGAGCATCCTTTACGTTGCGGGTGTAGCTCAATGGTAGAGCTGTAGCTTCCCAAGCTACTGACGAGGGTTCGATTCCCTTCACCCGCTCCAGACTCCCTACGGTTCCCCACCGAGACCTTCCAAACCCAACAGCGTGAGCTGACATGGCGGACGTGATTACCCTCGGTTGGCGGGAGCGGCTGGCATTGCCCCAGTTCGGCATCGCTACGCTCAAAGTCAAGCTGGATACCGGTGCGCGCAGCAGTTCGCTGCACGTTGATGAATTGGAAACCTTCACACGTGATGGCGACACCTGGTTGCGCTTCATGGTCGGGCCTGGCAGGCGCTCCGGCAATCAGGTGCACTGCGAGGCGCCAGCGTGCGATCGGCGTGTGGTGGTGGATACCGGTGGCGGTCGCAGCGAGCGCTGGTTCATTCGCACGGAAGTCATGCTTGCTGGCCAACGCTTTGAGGTTGACATGAATCTGACCGATCGCCGACACATGCTATTCCCCATGCTATTGGGGCGTACGGCGCTGGTCGGACGCTTTCTCGTCAATCCCGCACTTTCCTACACCTTGCCCAAACCTGCACACACGATGGTGGACAAACCATGAAGATCGCCATCCTGTCGCGCAACGCGCGCCTGTATTCGACACAGCGTCTTATTGAAGTGGCGCGCGAACGCGGCCACGTAGTGCGTGTGCTCGATCCATTGCGCTGCTACGTGCGCATCGCGCCGGGCGAGGTGGAAATTCGCTACAAGGGCAAGGCGCTGCACGATATCGATGCGACCATTCCGCGCATTGGCACTTCCAGCACCTTTTACGGCACGGCGGTGTTGCGCCAGCTGGAAATGATGGGTGTCTACACCCCCAATTCCTCTGATGCCGTGCTGCGCGCGCGCGACAAGCTGCGCTGCCTGCAGATTCTTTCCGCCAAGGGGCTGGACATGCCGGTGACGGTCTTCGGGGATAACCCGGACGACACCACCGACGTGTTGGAGATGCTTGGGCCACCGCCGCACGTCATCAAGCTCAATGAAGGTAGCCAGGGCACCGGCGTGGTGCTCGCTGAAAAGCGCAGTGCTTCGCAAAGCGTGGTGGAGGCGTTCCGCGGTCTCTACGCCAACTTCCTGGTGCAGGAATTCATTGCCGAGGCGAAGGGCTGCGATCTGCGCTGTTTCGTCGTCGGCGGTCGAGTGGTGGCAGCGATGCAGCGCGAGGCGGAGCCGGGCGAGTTTCGCGCCAACCTGCACCGTGGCGGCACGGCGGTGGCAGCCAAGCTGTCACCCGACGAGGAGCGCATCGCGGTGAGCGCGGCGCAGGCATTGGGCTTAGGGATTGCTGGTGTCGACCTGCTGCGCTCCAACCGCGGCCCGCTGATATTGGAAGTGAACGCTTCCCCTGGCCTGGAGGGCATTGAGGCGGCGACAGCGGTCAATGTTTCCGAGGAAATCATCAAATACCTTGAACAGCATGCGGGGAAGGGTACAAAGCAAAAGGAGCGTAAAAACGGAGACAGGTCAAAAAAATGACCTAGCGATGAACCCGTTTTTGACCATTAACCGCGTAGTGAGTACGGGTTAACTGTCGCGTAACCCCCCCACCCCTATAAAGGCTCCACTGTTTGTTTGCTCGCCACTTCAATCGCAAGGTCCGGTGACAGCAGACGACGGTATCGGGGCAGTAGCTTCAGCCCGGATGCGGCGACCTAAGGTCGTAGCGTCCGGGCTTTTTCTTTGTCCGCTGCCCGGGCCGAAACGCCCGTTCAGCATTCCGCTTAACATTTGCGGCGCGCAATCGTTAAGCTTGAGCCTCCTGCGGCCCGTGTGCCGGCTGCGTAGCGGGAGAGACGCATGCGCGTTCTGGTGATTGAAGACAACAGCGATATTGCAACGAATATCGGCGACTACCTGGAAGATCGTGGCCATGTGGTGGATTTCGCCGGAGATGGCGTCACCGGCCTGCATTTGGCGGTGGTCCACGACTTCGACGTCATCGTGCTCGACCTGACCCTGCCGGGCATGGACGGCCTGGATGTGGCCCGCAAACTGCGCCACGAGGCCCACAAGCAGACGCCAGTGTTGATGCTGACCGCCCGCGATGCCTTGGAGCAGAAGCTCACCGGCTTCGAATCCGGCGCCGACGACTACATGACCAAGCCCTTCGCCCTGCAGGAACTGGCCGCCCGCCTGGAAGTACTGGCGCGTCGCGGCAAAGGTCCGCAGAGCCGGGTGCTCAAGGTTGCCGACCTTACCTACAACCTGGACACCCTTACGGTTACGCGCGAGGGCAAAGCCATCCAGCTCAATCCGATCGGCCTGAAGCTGTTGCAGGCGCTGATGGAAGCCAGCCCTTCGGTGGTCACGCGCCAGGATCTTGAGCAGAAGGTGTGGGGTGAGGAACTGCCCGACAGCGATAGCCTGCGCGTCCACATCCACGGCCTGCGTGCCGCGATCGACAAGCCATTCGAAAAGGCGTTGATCCACACCAGACACGGCATCGGTTACCGCATGGTCGATCCGGATGCAGTCCAGGCGTAAGTTACGGTTTCGCCTTATCGTTTCATTCGCGCTGTTTGGATTCGGCCTCAGCGCGTTGTTTGCTGTGGCCTCGCTATATGTGCGTGCAAAGGTTGAAGACCAGCTTGTCGCGGCGGCGTTGCAAGGCGATGTCGATCAGGCAGTTGATAGAGCTCTCGCCAATCAACCCCAGCAATCTGAGTTGGTCGAGGCTTGGATCAAGAGCGATCGCACGCTCTACAAGATGCGCTTGGACTGGCAGAACCTCGATACCGGCGTTCACGACATGTATGACGTGGACGCCGACGGCCGCACCAAACACTACAAGCTGGCGGTGCGACGCAAGGATGGTGTGATCGGTTTCGAGCGCTACGACATCAGTCGTGAGGACCTGGGCAAACGTCAGCTGATTACTGCGCTGAGCGCAGCGGTCATCTTGTTCAGCCTGCTTTCGCTGGCGATTGGTTTATGGTTGTCGCGCAAGGTACTCAAACCAGTGAGCGAACTGGCGCAGCGCCTGCGCGATTTCCGCAAGACCGGTCGGGCCGAACCGCTGGCTCCCCACTTTGCCGACGACGAGGTAGGCGAACTGGCGCAAGCACTCGATGAATACTCCACGCGCCTCACCGCCATGGTGGAGCGCGATCGCGAATTCAATTCCGACGTCAGTCACGAACTGCGTACGCCGCTGGCGGTCATTTCCAGTACCACTGAACTGCTGCAAGGTTCGCCTGATCTCACCGACAAGCTACGCGAGCGCTTGAAGCGTATCGAGCGTGCTTCGCGTCAAGCCACTGAACTGATCGAAGCCCTGTTGTTACTGTCTCGCGCCGAGCGTCGTGGACCGACACGCGGCGAAACCACCGAAGTCGCAAAAGTTGCTTCCGACGTCATCGAAAGTCAGCGTCCGCAACTGCGCGACAAGCCTGTCGAGATCGAACTGATCGAAAAGCAGTCCGTCAGCGTGAATGCCCCCGCATCGGTATTGTCCGTGGCACTGACCAACCTGATCGGCAACGCCATCAAATACACACTAGAAGGTCGTGTCACCGTGCAGGTGGAAAAAGGCTGTATCGAGGTGATCGACACCGGCCCCGGCATCAAGCCCGAAGACGCTGAGCGGCTGTTCCAGCGCGGTGTGCGTGGGGAAGGTGCAGGCGGAAGCGGTGCCGGTCTGGGGCTGGCGATCGTACGGCGTTTATGCGAACTCTATGGCTGGGATGTATCGATAAGGCCGCGTACCGATGCCAATGGTGCAATCGCCAGTATCGTCTTCGATCGCAGTGTAAGCAGCCCGACATAAGTCGCTACTTTTCTCCTCCCATGTGAGCAGGGGAGGAGGCTGGCAATAATGTGAGTTAGCACTCGATCACATTGACGGCGAGACCGCCGCGCGATGTTTCCTTGTACTTGTCTTTCATGTCGCGCCCTGTGTCGCGCATGGTCTTGATCACCTTGTCCAGCGACACGCGATGTTTGCCATCGCTCTTCAAGGCCATGCGGCTGGCATTGATCGCTTTCACGGAACCCATGGCGTTACGCTCGATGCAGGGGATCTGCACCAGGCCGCCGATCGGGTCGCAGGTGAGGCCCAGGTTGTGTTCCATGCCGATTTCCGCGGCATTCTCGATTTGCCACACGCTGCCGCCAAGTGCTGCGGTAAGGCCACCGGCGGCCATCGAACAGGCGACGCCGACCTCGCCCTGGCAACCTACTTCGGCGCCGGAAATCGAGGCGTTTTCCTTGTAGAGAATGCCGATTGCGGCGGCGGTAAGCATGAAGTCGATGACACCGTTTTCGTCCGACTTGGGACAAAAGCGGTGGTAGTAGTGCAATACGGCCGGCACAATGCCGGCCGCGCCGTTGGTTGGTGCAGTCACCACACGGCCGCCGGCGGCGTTTTCTTCGTTGACGGCGAGTGCGTAGAGGTTCACCCAGTCCAGGATGGTGAGCGGATCTTTCAGCGATGCCTCGGGCTGGTTGCGCAATTCAGCGGCCATCGCCGGTGCGCGGCGCGTTACCTTCAAGCCGCCGGGCAGCACACCCGGCGAACGCAATCCACGTTCGACACAACCTTGCATCGCCTTCCAGATGGTCAGCAAGCCTGTGCGGATTTCTGTCTCCGTACGCCAGACCTTTTCGTTTTCCATCATCAGTTGCGCGATGGTCAACCCGTGCTGCTGGCATAGCGCCAGCAATTTTTCGCCACTGTCGAAGGGATAAGGTTGCTCGGTGGTGTCCGCGACAATGCGGTCTTCCGCGGCCTCATCGTGATTGACGACGAAGCCGCCGCCGACGGAGTAATAGTCACGCGTAGCCAGTTCGTTGCCCTCGGCGTCATACGCCGAGAAGCGCATGCCGTTGGTATGGAAGGGCAGCTTCTGACGTTTGTTGAAGATCAGGTCGCGCTTTTCGTCGAACTCGATCTCGTGCTTGCCAAGGACGCGGATACGTTTGCCGGTGCGTACACGCTTGAGGATGTCCGGAATGTGATCCGGATCGACCGTGTCGGGATGCTCGCCTTCGAAACCCAGGATCACCGCCTTGTCCGTGCCGTGGCCACGGCCGGTCATGGCCAGCGACCCATACAGCTCCGCACGGATGCGAACGACGCGGTCGAGCACGCCTTTCTCTTCTAGCCAGCGTTCTGAAAAACGGGCGGCGGCACGCATGGGGCCAACGGTATGGGAGGACGACGGACCGATGCCGATCTTGAAAATGTCGAAAGCGCTGACAGCCATGGGGGCACTGCGATGACGGGGATGAACTGGCTATTCTACGCGTGCGTTTCAATCACGGCATTCTGCAAGCGCACGTATGGCGGATCTGGTGCTCTATCAACGCGATTACTGTCACCTGTGCGACCAGGCGCTGGCCGTGCTGGCGGAGGCGCGGGCGCCTGATTTCGATAGCGTATGGGTCGACGATCACGCGGATCTTGAGCAGCGTTACGGCACGCGCGTGCCGGTATTGCTCGATTTGCGCGATGGACGGGAGCTGGACTGGCCGTTCGATGCCGCTGCGGTGTCGCGCTGGATCGGCTTGGGGCGCAACTTGGACAGCCGTCATTCCCGCGAAAGCGGGAATCCACCTTGATCTTTTGCAGCAGAAAGTGGATTGGCCAGCTTCGCTGTTATGAAGCGCCTCCGCTTTTGCGGGAATGACGTGTTGTGGGTTCTGAGTCAGGGCTTATTTGGCGTTGAGCACCAGATGCGCCGTCACTTTCACATCCGCACCAATCACCGATGTGTCCTTGTATTGGCCGCCACCCACGCCGAAGTCGAGCCGGTTGACGCTGCCGCCGACATCGAGTGTGGCACCGCTGCCCTGGGGCTTGAAGGTCACGTTGAGGCTCACCGGCTTGGTGACGCCGCGCAGGGTCAGTGTGCCATCGGCAATCACCTGGCTGCCTTGCTGACGAAAGCCGGTAGTGACGAAGTGCGCCTGCGGGTATTTCGCGGCATCGAAGAAATCGGGGCCGGGCAGGGCGCTGTCACGATCGCTGTCGCCGGTCTTGGCACTGGACAGATCGACTGTCACATCGAATTTGGAATTAGCCAGCTTGGCGGCGTCATAGCTGATGGCGGCGGTCCACTTGTTGAACTGACCGTTGAAGTCGCTGCCCTGGAAACTGCTGGTAAAGCCCAACGTGCTGCCGGGCTGTACGGTGTAGTCGGCAGCGCTGGCGGCGAACGGGGCAGCCAGGGCGAACAGCACGGCGAGGGTGCGATAGGGGAGTCGGTTCACGGAAGTTCTCCTAAGGTGGCTTTGGTCGAACGCACACGGCCGAACGGCAGCATCCGGCGCAAGACGTTGTCCCGATCGAAGACATGGTGTTTCAGTGCGGCGCCGACGTGCCCGATCAGCACCAGCAACAGCAGATAGAACAGGTATTCGTGCACGTTGCGGACGGTATGTGCCAGTTCGTCATTCTTGGCCGCCAACGCGGGCAGATTGAACAGCTTGAACCATTGCAACGGGTAGCCGTGCAGCGAGTTGTACATCCAGCCGCTCAAAGGCAGCGCCAGGATGAAGAAGTACAGCAGCACATGGGTTGCATGCGCGGCGATGCGCTGCCAGCGCGGCGCGGGTTCATCCGGTGGGGCGCGATCGTAAAGCCGCCACGCAACACGCAGCAGGAACAAGGCGAGTATGGTCAACCCGATCGACTTGTGCAGCGCATAGACGTTGATCTTGCTCATTGACGGCGACATGTCGGTCATCAACAACCCCCACACACCGTTGCCAAGGATCCCCAGGGCCACGATCCAGTGGAAGAACTTGGCGACCGATCCCCATTGCCGGTTGTCACTGCGCAAGCTCATGGATGCTCCTTGTCGTCGGTAGATGTCTGACTGTCGCGAATGCCTTCCAGTTCCAGCCAGATCGCTACGTCATGGCCGATGGCATTAGGAAAGCCGTTGATGCCGAACGCGGTGCGATCGAGTGAAGCCGTCGCCGAGAAGCCTGCAATGGTATGCAGGCCGTAAATGGTTTTGCCGATACGGTTCACACGAAATGGAATATCCATAGGCTGATGCGTGCCATGCAGTTCAAGCACGCCATGCAGCACGCCATGCGTTGCATCCTTGCGCTCCACCGAGGTGCTGGCGAAGTGCGCGGTGGGATACGTCTTGCAGTCGAGCAACGAGGATTTGCACACCGCGCTGTTCCAGGCCGCATCGCCCATGTCGAGACTATTCATGTCGATGTCCAGTTCGGTGGCGGAATGTGACCAATCGTCAGGGTCGAAACGCAGCCACCCGTTGGCGATATGCAGCCTTCCCAGCGGCCGCGAAAAGCCGTCGTGATCGATGCTGAAAACGATCTGGCTGTGCACCGGGTCATAACGATAGGTATCTGCCGCGGCCCGCGTCACCGCAGGCGCGAAGGCAAGGCTGATACATAACGTCAGCAAAGCGTAAGTGTGGCGGCGAGTCATGGCGGGAGTCTGGCCGAAACCGGCTAGGGTCGCCAGCGCAAGCGAGGGAACAGATTGTTGCCAGATGGGCGACAGCGGTCTGTCAAAGGTCATCCTTGAAAAGACATGCGGTTAACTATTGGATTTGGCATGATCCACGTTGTGTGGAGCGCGTGAAGGGAGCGCTCCGCCTGATGTGCCTGGGGAGCCTGTGTGGTCCTGCGTGGTGGGTGTGCTGCCGTCGTGGCGCGTGCCGGGGGAATAGGCAAGGGTGTCTATGCCCATATACCACCGAGTGACCACGCAGGACCTGTTACGGTAAACCCGGCACGGAGGGTTGTGTCTGAGTAGCTGCAGGACGGCGGCGCGTGGCTTGAGTATGCAATGCGCCGGGTGCAGCGTCTCACGCTGGTACTTGAAGGCCTTGCCGACGCACCACGGGCCATACAGAGATCGTAGATAGGCTCCGGGAGGCCATTCGTGTCGGTTTTGATGTTAGGGCTGGCCTTTTTGCTGAGCGCTTCTTCGCCCGGCGGGGCTGCATCGACGGCAGCCTCGCCGTCGGCGCCGTCGGCGGAGCCTGTTCCCAAGGTTGCCATCCACGCGCCCGATGCAGCGCCGCTGCCTACCCCCCAGTTCCGCCGCTATGGCATGGACGATGGCCTGCCCAGCACCAGCGTCTATGCAATAGCGCAGGATCACGACGGCACCATTTGGTTTGGCACCAAAACCGGCATTGCCCGCTTCGATGGCGTGCATTTCCAGGTGTTCCGCCATATGGAGAACGATCCCGACTCGCTCTACAACAACAACATTTCGGCCCTGTTGGTCGACAAGCAGGGCATGGTGTGGGTGGGTGGTCTGGATGGCGGCCTGAGCCGCTACAACCCCAATACGGGGAAGTTCACCCACTGGGGACACGATCCAAGCAACCCCAGCAGCCTCGCCAGCGATGGCGTCTGGGTGATGGCGCAGACACCGGACGGCACGATCTGGGTGGGCACCAACGATGGACTGGACCGCATGCTGCCCGATGGGCGCGGTTTCGAGCATGTCGTCAACCCGCTGCTTGGCCTCTATTCGAAGGACATGCCGGGCGTCGACGCGCTGTATGTCGATCCCAAAGGCCGCTTGTGGGTGGGTGGCGATCGCGGTGTATTCCGTCGCGACACCGATGGCGAGTTCGTTCGCATCAAGCCGGTGGATCCGGATCAGTCGATGGTGGCGTGGCGCATCAACGGCGAAGGCGATGAAGTACGTATCGCTACCGATCGCGGCTTGTTGGTCGTCGGCGCGGATGATCAGGCACGGCTGTTTGGCGCGGGGGTCATTCCGCATGATCTCAACGTCATGACCAGCACGCGTGATGCTGCAGGACATCTGTGGATCGGCACGCAGCGGGGCATGTATTTGCAGGCGCGTCCGGATGGTCCGATGACGGCCGTGGTCGACCAGCCACTGCTATTTGGCAATCTTCCCGGCAGCTGGGTCTGGCAGACCTTCGTGGATCGCGAAGGTGGGCTGTGGGTGGCGATGGTGGACGGCGGCGTCGCTTACCTTGCGCCGAGCTGGAGCAGTTTCAGCCGCTTTACACATATTCCCGATGACGCGGCCAGCCTTCGCGATTCACAAGCCACGACCATGGCACGCGGGCGCGATGGCCGGCATGTGTGGGTGGGCGAGCGCGATGGGCGCATCGATCGCCTCGATCCGGAAACGGGCGACGTCGAGCACATCCTCAGCGGCTTGCACGGCGATGTGGTCGGCATGACCGAAGACGACCACCAACGGCTGTGGATTACGGTGCAAGGTGGTTTGTATCGCTACGACTATGTGCATAACAGGCTCGACCAGGTCGATCCGCAATCGGCCAAGCTCAACCGCCCGCGCGAAGTAGAGCCGGGGCCGGATGGCAAGATGTACGCGCGCACGTTTGGCTATGGCCTTTTCCGCATCGATCCGAACACGCTGGCGGTGACCGAGGTCGCCATGGACAAGCCGACCGAGAAGGTGATGTGGGGCAGCGAGATGATGCTCTACAAGGGGACCTTCTGGTATGCCAGCGATGGTGGCCTGATGTGGTTCGATCAGGCACGGGATCGCTTCGTGATGGTGCCGGGCGTGCCCACTGGCCAGATCATCAATGCCTTCGATTTCGATCATACCGGTATCTGGCTGATCACCGAGGATGGCCTTACGCATTACCACCGCGAAGGGCAGGGCTTGGTGCTGGATCGAACGGTGGACGCGAACCAAGGCTGGCCGTCACTGCAGGCGCAGGATCTGGATGTCGATTGCTTTGGGCGCGTGTGGATTTTCAGTGTCGATGGTTTGTGGCGCTTCAATCCGGTGCATGGAACGTTCCATCAGCTTGGCCTGCAGGATGGATTGGCGAATGGTGAGTTCAGCCGCGGCTATGCGCTGATGCCTACGGGTTATCTTTATGCCGCGACGAATGGCGGCGTGGTGGGCTTCGATCCGGACAAGATCGAAGCCAAGCCAGTGCCGCCGACCCTGGGGGTGACTCAGGTGACCGTGGTGCGTAAAGGTGTCGTGCAGGATCTGCCGCTGAGTTCTCAGCCGATCAAGGTCGGCTGGCATGACAGCCAATTGCATGTGCAAGCGAGGGTGTTCTCGTACATCAATCCCTGGGCCAACCATTACCGCTTCCGTCTAAACGGTTTCGACAGCGATTGGGTCGATCGTGACAATCACGGCGAGCGTGAATTCACCGGCCTGGGCAGCGGCAGTTACACGCTTGAGGTCATGGCACGTGGCGCCGATGGCGGCTGGGTTTATCTGGATGCGCCGTTGCGTATCGAGGTGCAATCACCGCCATGGCTGCGCTGGTGGGCGTGGCTGGTGTATGCCTGTCTGCTGGCTGCGCTGGTAGGTCTCTCATTGCTGGCGTGGCGCCGTCGTCTTGCGCATCGCCACCGTATCCAGCTTGCTGAGCAGCGGCATCAGATTGCCGAACAGGCCAGTGCGGCCAAGAGCCAATTCCTCGCCACGCTGAGTCACGAGATCCGCACGCCCATGACCGGCGTGATCGGCATGGCGGAGTTGCTGTTGAGCACGCCGCTGAATGAAACGCAGCGCGAATACGCCGAATCCATGCAGCGCGCGAGCAATGTATTGCTCAAGTTGCTCAACGATGCGTTGGACATGGCGCGCATCGAAGCTGGCAAGCTGGTCTTGGAGCCGGCACCGTTCGACGTGCGTGCACTGGTGCAAGACGTGGATCGTCTGCAAAAGAGTGCGGCCAAGGCGAAGGGTCTGACATTCGGTGTACAGATCGATGACAGCGTTCCGACTTCGCTGGTCGGCGATGCATTACGTATCCGCCAGGTGTTGTTCAATCTGGTCAACAACGCCGTGAAATTTACCGAACAGGGCAGTGTCTCCATCCATGTTGGCTGGCTGGATGATTATCTGTGGCTGGATGTCAGTGACACAGGCCCCGGCATTTCCGAAAACAGCCGTGTTCGCTTGTTCCACCGTTTCGAACAGGATGAAGGTCCGCAGCGCAGCGTCGGCAGTGGTCTGGGTCTGTCGATCTGCAGCGAACTGGTGAACCTGATGGGCGGCAGCCTGACGCTGGATTCCGCACTCGGTAAAGGCAGTACCTTCCGTGTGCGTCTGCCGCTGCAGGTGGCGCAGGAAATCAAACGCGCCAAGCCGGACAAACCCGAGTCATGGGAAGATCGTGTGCTGGATGTGCTGCTGGTGGAAAGCGATGCCACAGCCGCCAGCGCCATTCGCGGCATGCTGGAACATCAGGGGCATCGCGTGCGCTGTGCCTCGCACGGGTTGAATGCGCTTGCCGAACTCTCGCAGGAAACCTGCGATGCCATCTTGCTTGATCTGGACCTGCCAGGTATCGATGGATTTCAGCTGACCCAGTTGATCCGTCAGGGCGAGCATGGCGGTGACCACATGCCGATCATCGCCATGAGTACCCGCACGCGCGCAGAAGAAGTGGCACGCGGGCATCAGGTGGGTATCGACGGCTTTCTGCGCAAGCCGCTGACGGGTGTGCAGCTTTCTTCGGCCCTGGTGGCGGCGATGTCGATGCGCTCCATGGCGCATCAGGAAGCCGATTCGACTTGAACTGAGTGAGCCGGGTTACGGCAAACCCGGCGTCACATGTCGAACTTGTTCACCTCGAAACCCAGCCGCTGATATTCGCGCCAGCGCACTCGCGACCCTTCGCGTTCGGCCGGATCGGCGGCAACCACTTCCAGCACGCGATCACCATAACTCTGCGGGCATTGTTCGCGCAGATTGATGGTCAGCGGTCGCAGTGACGTGTCGATGCCCGGCGGTACGATCAGTACGGCGGTGTGTTCGTCATCGTCATCGCCAGCCAGCTGGTGCGGAATATAGGCGTCTTCGTCGAAGCTCCAAAGCAGGTCATCGAGCGCTTCGGCCTGCGCGAAATCGCGAGTGAGGATCGACGTGGGCTGTTGCGCGGCAAACGCCTTGCGCGCCAGCTCGCACACGAGCAGCAAGGGCTGTTCGCTGAAGCGTGGTTTGGCGATCAGGTAGAAGTCGGCGCGGGGCATAGGGATGGGAATCGGGAATTCAATAACCGCGAATGGTGAAACGCAGAGCGCGCTCCGCTTCCACCATTCGCGATTAACGATGCCTTATGCCTGGTCTCCGGTACGGTCGATCAGCCACTGCGCCAGCAACGGCACCGGACGGCCTGTGGCCAGACCCTTGCGGCCTTCATCCCACGCGGTGCCTGCGATATCCAGGTGCGCCCAGCGCTGGCCATCGGTAAAGCGCGACAGGAAGCAGCCCGCGGTGATGGCGCCGGCGTTCTTGCCGCCGATGTTGGCAACGTCCGCGAAGCCGGAGTCGAGTTGGGTCTGGTAGTCATCCCACAGCGGCAGGCGCCAAGCGCGATCGAGGGTGTTTTCACCGGCACTGAGCAGTTCGTCGGCGAGATCGTCGTGCTTGCTCATCAGGCCGCTGGCGTACTTGCCCAGGGCGATCACGCAAGCGCCGGTGAGCGTGGCGGCGTCGATCAGCGTCTTTGGTTGGAAGGTTTGTGCCGTGTAGGTGAGGGCATCGCACAGAATCAGGCGGCCTTCCGCGTCCGTGTTGAGTACCTCGATGGTGATGCCGGAAAGGCTTGTCAGTACGTCGCTGGGGCGGTAGCTATCGCCGTCGGGCATGTTTTCCACTGCCGGTACCACGCACACCAGGTTGAGCTTCAGGCCCATCTTCACGGCCGACACGAAGGCACCCAGCACACCCGCGGCGCCTCCCATGTCGAACTTCATTTCTTCCATGCCCGGACCGGGCTTCAGGCTGATGCCGCCGGTATCGAAGGTGATGCCTTTGCCGACGAAGGCATAGGGCTTTTCGTCCGCGGCGCCACCCTTGTATTCCAGGATGACCAGCTTGGGCTTGTTGGCCGAACCACGGCCGACCGCAAGCAGCGAACCGAAGCCGAGCTGTGCCATGTCGTCATGGTCGAGCACCTTGCAGCTGACGCTGTCATGGGCATCGGCAAACTGGGTGGCCTGTTCGGCGATATACGCTGGATTGCAGATGTTTGGCGGCAAGTTCGCCAGTTCGCGCGCAAAGCGCACGCCTTCGGCGATGGCTGCAGCCTGTTCGATGCCTGTCTGCGCATTGTCAGCACTGGCGAACGCGAGGCTGGCCAGTTCCGGCTGGCTCTTGTCGCGGGGCTTCACCGTGGCGGTGTAGCGGTAGGCGGCGTGGTCGGCGGCCAGGGCGGCGGTGCGCACGCGCCAGGCAACATCGCGGCCGGGCACATCGACTTCAGCCAGGAACGAGACGGCACTGTCGATCGGCAGGCGCGTGAGCGCGCGTACCGCCTCCAGATTCACCTTCTGGAAGCGTGCGGCGTCGAAGGTCTTCTGCGAGCCAAGGCCGATTACCAGCACGCGCTTGGCCTTGATGCCTTCCGGCGCGAACAGCACGGTGGTGGACGCCGCCTTGCCGTTGATGTCACCGCTTTCCACCTGGCGCTTGATCGCGCCGCCGGCTGCGCTGTCCACACGCGCTGCCGCGCTGGTGAGCAGGCCGTTTTCGTAGACGCCGACCACGATGCAGGGGGTGTCGGCGGTTTCGGGGGCGGCGGAGCCTAGGCTGAATTGGAGCGTCATCGTCATTTCCTGCGGGAAGCCGGCGAACGTCGAACCGGCTAGACTTAAGGTTTGCCTCCCACGGCTGGAGAGGCATGGAACCCACGATTCTATCGCATGCTGAGCATCCTCGACCGATACTTCCTGCGCGAGCTGGGCCAGACCGTAGGCGCCACAGTCATCGTGCTGCTGGTGATCATGGCTGGCACCTCCTTTGCGCACGTGCTGGAGCAGGTGGCCAAAGGCAGCTTCCCGGCCAGCGTCATGTTCCAGGTGCTGGGCCTGAACATGGTGGACAGCCTGTCTACCATGTTGCCACTGGCCGGCTTCCTGGGCGTGCTGCAATCGTTCGGCCGCATGTACCGTGAAAGCGAGATGCATGTGCTGGCGTCTTCGGGCATGGGCATGGCCGGCCTGCTGCGTCCGGCCTCGATCATCGCCACAACCATGATCGTCGCCGTCAGCACGGTGTCGATGTGGTTGGGACCCTTGGCGTCGCGCACCTCGGACAATCTGGTGGCTGCCGCCAACCGCTCGATCATCGCCGCGGGTCTCGATGCCGGACGCTTCACCGAATTGCCGGGCAAGGGCGGCATCATCCTGGTGGATTACCTCAGCCGCGATGGCCAGGTCCTGGGCAATACCTTCATTGCGCAGGAACGCACCAACAAGGACGGCAGCCTGACCATGAAGATGGCGACCGGCAAGAACGGTCACTTGTATTCCAACAGCGATTCCAGCGACCGCTATCTCGCCTTGAGCACCGGCTGGCAGTACGAAATCCCGCTGGGGGCCGACAACTGGCGCCGCATGCAATACGTGCGCAACGACAGCGCGCTGTCCGCGATCCAGTCCGATGACGCCACCGATCCGATCCATAACCTGGACATGAGTGATCTGATGAAGAACCCCACGCCTGACGCGCGTGCGGAGTTCGCATGGCGCACGGTGATGCCGATGATGACACTCGCGCTACTGATGATGGCGATCCCCTTGTCGCGCCAGACGCCGCGCGAACCGCGTTATGGGCGCATGCTGATCGCGGTGCTCGGCTTCTTCGTGTACAACAACCTGCTGGCACTGTGTCGCGGTCAGTTGGCCAAGGGCCACTGGCATCATGCGTGGCCGATGTGGTTGCTCAGCCTGGCGCTGTTCGCCATTGCCGCCATGGCTTTCCGTAACCATTACATCGCGCGCAAGCCGCGCAAGGCGAGCGCCTGATGGTGGCTGTGCGTATCAAGCGAGTGGATTGGCTGATCGGCGTCACCGTGCTCGGTTCGATGCTGCTGGTCTGGCTGGTGCTGATCGGTCTGGACGCGATGATGCAGTTCGTGCGCCAGCTCGGTTACATCGGTCGTAACGGCTACACGCTGAGCAATGCGATTTTCTACGTAGTGGTGACGATTCCGCGCCGCATGTACGAGATGTTTACCTTCGCCTCGCTGATCGGCGGTCTGCTGGGCCTCGGCGGCCTGGCTTCCACGGGCGAGCTGACGGCTCTGCGCGCCGCCGGCATGTCGCGTCTGCGCATCGCGGTGTCGGCGGTCGGGATCGTGGCGGTGCTGGTGACCGGCGTGGTGATCATGGGCGAGACGGTCGGTCCGTGGGGCGATCAGCAGGCAAACGCGCTTGAGTTGCGCCTTCGTTCCAACGGCAACATGGGCATGACCAGCAGCGGCCTGTGGGCACGCGATGGCGATCGCATCATCAACGCGAAAAACAGCACGCTGCGTACTGCAGGCGATCATTCTTACGTGCAGCTGATCGATGTGCGTGTGTTCACCCTCACGCCGGATGGACAGCAGTTGGCTCGTTTCGACCAGGCCAACACGGCTGAGCAGGTCGGCAAGGAGTGGGTGCTCGACAAGGTGCGTACCAGCACGGTCGACGACAAGGGCGTGCATAGTCAGGTGTCCGCCAACGAGCGCTGGGATTCCAAGCTGGATCCGGAGGTGCTGCAGCAATCGCTGGTCCAGCCGCAGTATCTGGCGGTACGCGATCTTGAGCACATCATCGACTACAAGAAGAAGAACAGCGAAAACACGCGGCCTTATGAGATTCCGCTGTGGAGCCGCGTGATGTATCCCGTCAATGTGCTGGTGCTGGTGCTGTGCTCCATGCCGTTCGCGTTTGGTGCTTTGCGATCGGGCGGCTTGGGCAAGCGCATCTTCATGGGCATGATCCTGGCGATCGGCTGGTATTTCGTGCAGAAGGCGATCGTAAGCTTCGGTACCGTGTATGGTATTCCACCGTTGCTGGCGAATATTCTGCCGGCGATGCTGCTGGCCGGGGTCGGCTGGTATTACTTCCGCAAGCACGCCTAGCGTAGGCGGCGACATGTCGCCTTCACCGCCGCGCTTTGTCCTGGACACGAACGTCTGCCTGGATCTGTTCGTGTTCGGTGACCCGCAGTGCATATCGCTGTTTGCCGCTGTGCGTGCGGGTGATGTCGAGCTGGTCACACGTGAGGACTGCCGTGCGGAATGGCAGTCCGTGCTGACTTATCCGCAACTGGCATTGACAGACGAGCGCCGTACGCAAGCCGCGGAGATATTCGACACCTGGGTGCGCTGCGTGCCCCCGGTTGCAGATGTGCAAAGCGAGATCCGCTTGCCGCGCTGCCGCGATCCCGATGACCAGAAATTTCTCGAGCTGGCGCAGCAATCCGGTGCGATCGCCCTGCTGACACGCGACGATGCGCTGCTGCAGCTTGCCCGACGTACGAAACGGGAGGGTCTTTTTGTCATCCTTCCGCCCGCTTTATGGCGAGAGGCGATAAGCCCCGCCTGATCGCTTGCCGATTGCCGTCGCGGGCGGCAAAGTGATCCATCCCTTCGTCATCTAAAGAGGTAGGTCATGGATTGGGTCGACTTGCGCAGCGATACGGTCACCAAGCCGACGCAGGCGATGCGCGCCGCGATGCTGGATGCCGACGTCGGCGATGATGTCTATGGCGAAGATCCCACCGTTAATGCCTTGCAACAGCGCCTTGCCGGTGACCTGGGTTTCGAGGCGGGCCTGTTCGTGCCCTCCGGCACGCAATCCAATCTCCTGGCTTTGATGTCGCATTGCGAACGTGGCGACGAATATATCGTCGGTGCCGATGCGCACACCTACAAGTTCGAAGGTGGCGGTGCGGCGGTACTGGGTTCGATCCAGCCGCAACCGATTGCGCATGACGTCGATGGTTCGCTGCCATTGGACAAAGTGGCAGCGGCCATCAAGCCGATCGATCCGCATTTTGCGCGCACGCGCCTACTCGCGTTGGAAAACACCTGGCATGGGCGTGTGTTGCCGATGGATTACTTGCAGGCTGCGCACGACGTCACTCGTGAGCGCGGACTTGCACTGCACCTGGACGGGGCGCGGCTTTACAACGCGGCAGTTGCCAAGGGTGTGCCCGCTCGCGAGATTGCCAAGCATTTCGACAGTGTGTCGATTTGTCTCTCGAAAGGACTGGGTGCCCCTGTCGGTTCGGTGCTGGTGGGTTCGTCAGCCCTGATCGACAAGGCACGGCGTTGGCGCAAGGTCGCTGGCGGCGGCTGGCGTCAAGCCGGCATGTTGGCAGCCGCCTGTCTTTATGCGTTGGATCATCATGTAGGACGTCTGGCCGACGATCATGCGCGTGCGGCGCGTCTGGCTGATGGCTTGCGCGATATTCCCGGCGTGAAACTGCTTGGCCTGCATACCAACATGGTGTTCGTCGATGTGCCACAGGCGCGCTTGCGGGAGCTGGATGCGCATCTGCGCGCAGCACAAGTGCGTATCAGCATTGGCTATCTGCCGACACTGCGATTGGTGACGCACTTGGATATTGATGATGCTGGCGTGAAACGCGTGATCGATGCGTTCAGGGCGTTTTTCGCCGATTAAATTCGTCGAGAATTGCCATCTTGCCAGATGGACGTTGCTACCACATCGTCATTCCGGCCTGCTCCGGAATGACGATGTGGTGAGATGGGCCATCAGGAGCATGGGGTGCTTGAGTCTCTGAAGCTCGCCTAATCAGATCAAGCCCGCTTCGATACCAGCGCCAGATCCGAGCGACGAATAAAGTCGCGCACCTGCGGATACACCACTTCACGCCAGCGGCGTCCACTGAAGATGCCGTAATGTCCAGCACCTTCAATCACCCTGTGCGCACGCCGCGTTGACGGAATGCCGGTGCATAGATCGTGCGCGGCTTCGGTTTGGCCGATGCCGGAGATATCGTCCAGCTCACCTTCGATAGTCAGCAGGCTGGTGCGCTTGATCGCGCCGGGATTCACGCGCTCGCCGTTCACATCCCACAATCCACGCGGCAGTAGGAATTGCTGGAATACGGTGCTGATGGTGTCGAGGTAGTACTCGGCAGGCATGTCCAGCACGGCGTTGTATTCGTCGTAGAACTTGCGGTGCGACTGCGCATCGTCCAGATCGCCGCGCAGCAGGTTGAGATAGAAATCCCAGTGCGAATTCAGATGGCGGCCCGGGTTCATCGCGATGAAGCCTGCGTGTTGCAGAAAGCCTGGATAGACCTCGCGCCCGTGGCCCGGGTAGTTGGTGGGCACGGTGTGGATCACGTTGCCCTTGAACCAGCTCAGCGGCTGGGTCGTGGCCAGGCTGTTGACCTGGGTCGGGCTGCGGCGTGGATCGATCGGGCCGCCCATCATGGTCATGCTGCGCGGCGTGGCTTCGCCGCGTGCAGCCATCAGCGAGATAGCCGCCAGCACCGGCACCGTGGGTTGGCATACGGAAATGACGTGCAGCGACTCGGCGCCGATGTGGCGAATGAACTGCTCGATGGTCGCGACGTAGTCGTCCAGATGGAACGGACCGGCCGACGCCGGAATCATGCGCGCGTCGGTCCAGTCGGTGATGTAGACCTTGTGGTCGAGCAACAGCGTGCGCACGGTATCGCGCAGCAACGTAGCGTGATGACCGGACAGCGGTGCGACTACCAGCACCACCGGCTCGTTCTTCATCTTCTCGATGGTTTCCGGATCGTCGCTGAAGCGCTTGAAGCGACGCAGCTCACAGAACGGGGTTTCCAGATCCACGCGTTCGACGATGGCGATCTGGTTGCCTTGAGGATTGGTGATGCTATGGATGCCGAAGGCCGGCTTCTCGTAATCCTTGCCCAGGCGGTGGATCAGCTCATAGCCGGCAGCCATGCGCTGCGCGCCTGGGAGCTGGGCCAGGGGGCTGCTGGAGTCAGTGAGCATCCGGGCGCTGGCTTCGGCGTAATAGCTCAGCGGGCCGAGGAAGGCACGTTGCCATTCATGAAGTTGGTAAAGCATGGCGGGCAGACCAGGATTCTTTCAAAGCAGCATGATAACTGGTTGTGGCATAAATTGCTGCAGTGCGACAGGCTATGAGATCCTTATGAATCAATAGCTTGCAATGCCGCTGTATCAGGCTGGTGTGAAACGGCTGAATTTCACCCGATCCGGCGAATCTCGGTCCCCGCCACGAGGTCGTGCACAGCCTGACAACGGACGCCAAACAGGGCCGCGGCAAACCACAGGCCCCAAGCGCCCGCCATCGCCCAAAGCGTTGGTTTGAGGCCAATCTGCGGCGCCAGCAAAAGCAGCAGCAAGGGCAGGGCGGCAACCACGACCCGCACCAGGCTCTGCCGCACCGACAGCGGCGCGCCGCCATTTGCAGTGATGCGGATACGCCAGGGTCGCATTCCCAGCGTCTGACCGCCGCGCAGCCAAGACACAGCGAAATAAGCGGCAACGACCAGCGCTTGCAGAGGCTGATACCACCAGGCGATATGCACCTGTGAGCCTGTCGTGATCAGTCGGCCACCTGTGACGAGTTCGCAAAGCAGGCCGACCACCATCACGATCGCCAGCACGGCGACCAGGTCGTAGACCAGGGCGAGCAGCCGCCGCCACAGCGGGCACATCATGTTTGTCGTTTCAGTCTCAGTCATAGATCAGCTTGCAAGACGCTCGCGCAATGCCCAGCATCGTGCGCATGAAAGCAAGCAACCGTAAAGAGCAAATCAGCCAGGAAGGCCAAACCAGCATCGCCGAAGCCGATGAGCAGGAGATTGCAGTCTTCGTTGAGCGCGTCTGGTCAGAGGACGGCCTGGCCGAACGTACTCTTGAAGCCTACCGCCAGGATCTGCAGACGCTGGCCCGCTGGCTCGCTACGCGCGGACGAACCCTGCGCACCGCGCGGCGCGAGGATCTGTCCGCCTTCCACGGATCGCAGCCGGTAGCCGTGCGATCGATGGCGCGGCGGCAATCGGCATTTCGCCGCTTTTATGCGTCGTTGGTTCGCAACGAGCCCGGTTTTGACGATCCGACCCTGCTGATCGAGCGCCCCAAAATGCCGCGCAGCCTGCCTAAGGCGCTGGCAGAACGTGAAGTGGAAGGTCTGCTCGATGCGCCGGACGTCAGCACGACGCTGGGCTTGCGTGACCGGGCCATGTTCGAGCTGATGTACGCCTCGGGCCTGCGCGTGTCCGAGTTGGTGGAACTGCCGCTTGCGGCCTTGAATCCCCGCCAGGGTGTGCTGCGCGTGACGGGCAAAGGTGGCAAAGATCGGCTGGTGCCGGTGGGTGAAGTCGCACTCGAACGGATTCAGGCGTATCTGACGCAGGCGCGCCCGGTGCTGGCCAAGGGGCGGCAGCCACACGCTCTGTTCTTGAGTAAGCGCGGGGAAGGTATGACCCGCCAGATGTTCTGGACGCTTGTGAAGCGTTACGCCGTCACGGTGGGCATCAATGCCAAGCGCATTTCGCCGCATGTGCTGCGGCATTCCTTCGCTACCCATTTGCTCAACCACGGTGCGGACCTGCGCGCCCTGCAGATGCTGCTGGGACACAGCGCCCTGAGCACGACGCAAATTTATACGCTGGTCGCCAAGGAAGGATTGAAGCGCCTGCACGCCCAACATCATCCACGCGGCTGATACATCGGCTGACACATCATTCGTCCAGCATTTGAAGAGTCCTTTACGATCGCTGTGCGATACTTTCGGTGTCTTCCGGCTCGTCATCCCGCGCGATGCCGGTACGTAGTGAGGTTGTATGTCGAAGAAGTTCTGGTTGACGCTTTGCGCCGGTGCGCTTGCCTTTCATGCTGCTGCCGCGCTCGCCGGAGCCGCGGTGTCCGTGCCGCCGCCGGTTGCCAATACTCCTGAAAATATCGTGCGGCAGACGCTTCTCCGGTTAGTGCCCAAGGCACAGGTCGATGAGATCACGCCCGCGCCGATACCCGGGTTTTACCAAGTGATCGCTTCCGGCCATCTGGTTTATGTCAGCGCAGATGGCAAGTATGTGATGAACGGCGACCTGATCGATGGCGTAAAGGGCGTCAGCCTCACTGATGATGCCTGGGCAAGCTATCGCAAGAACGAACTGGCCAAGGTGCCGGTATCCGAGCGCATCGTGTTCGCGCCGGAACATCCCAAATACACGGTGACGGTGTTTACCGATGTCACCTGTCCGTATTGCCGCGTGCTGCATCAGCAGATCAATGCCCTCAACAAGGAAGGCATTGCCGTACAGTATCTGGCGTGGCCGCGCGCCGGCGTGATCGGCGATGACGGCAAGCCCACTGCGACCTACACCGAGATGGTCTCGATCTGGTGTGCTGCCGACCGCAACGACGCGTTTACCGCAGCCAAGAAAGGACAACTGCCCAAGCAGGCCGACTGCAAGAATCCGGTCAAGGATCAGTTCGATCTCGGCCTGAAGCTGGGCGTGACCGGTACGCCGTCCGTGTATGCGGAAGACGGCACCCTGATCGGCGGCTATCTCTCTCCGGCCGATATGTTGCAAGCGGTGCAGGAGCACTCTGCAACGGGCGGTTGATCCATCGTTTCGCGCTGAACACCTTCCCACAATGACATCGCCTGCACCGCCATTCTGATGACGGCGATGCGAGCGACTCATGCTCAGGGAGGTGTTCATGCGAAAGCTTTCGAGATCGACAAAAGCACTTTGCGCTTTGCCGCTATGGATCGGACTGGCTATTCATCCCGGTTACGCCGCAGGCTCTGCGCCATCGCCAGTGATGCTGGCGAACGTCTATCACGCCGGTGTGGCGCTCAGTGATTATTGGGTCAGTGAAAAGTACGACGGCGTGCGCGGTTACTGGGACGGTGAAAAGCTGCTCACCCGCAGCGGTGCCGTGATCCCTGCGCCAGCGTGGTTCACCGCCAACTGGCCGCGAACCCCGATGGATGGTGAACTCTGGGGCGGTCGCGGCCAGTTTGAGCTGGCCTCGGCCACCATCCGCCAGCAACCAGCCAGCGATGAAGCGTGGCGGCATATCCGCTACATGGTCTTCGATGCGCCCGGGCAGCCAGGCACGTTCGATCAGCGTATTCCCGCGCTTCAACGGTTGGTGGCCAAGCTGGATCTACCGTGGGTGCTGCTGGTAAAGCAATTCAAAGTCGCTGACGAAGCCGAATTGAAGCGGCACCTGGACGAGGTCGTGGCGGGTGGTGGCGAAGGATTGGCCTTGCATCGCGGTTCCTCGCTCTATCACGCCGGACGCAACGGCGATCTCCTCAAGTTCAAGCCGTATGACGATGCCGAGGCCAAGGTCGTGGCCTATGCGCCAGGCCAAGGCAAATACGAGGGCATGATGGGCGCTCTGTTGGTGGAAATGCCGGATGGCACGCGTTTTCGTATTGGTACGGGTTTTAGCGATGCGCAGCGCCGCGATCCGCCGCCCGTCGGCAGCATGGTGACGTTCCGCTATCAAGGCATGACGTCAGGTGGAAAGCCGCGTTTTGCGCGATTCATGCGGGTTCACGACGAACTTTAGCCGATGCCGGATGCAGCTCCCTCTCCTCTTCGGGGAGAGGGTTGGGGTGAGGGGCAAGCTTGTCCGGAGGAGCCTGTGTGCGAGCCATCTAAAGCTCGAATGGGTCGGCAAGATGCGGCTTTCTCGCGAGCATGACCCTTACCCCGGACCTCCAGAGGGCCGGGGTGAGGTGCGCTGCAAGGCAAACAGCGCGGTTCACCGCCCCGGTCAGGTACAATAGGGCGCTCCACCGCTTAGCGCCTTTTCCCCCGCATGATCGCACTCGACGGGCAGAGCGCCCTCTCGCTTTTTCGTCTGGAACGTCTCAACGCTCGCCTGGATGCCCTGCATCGTGGCGTGAAGGTACAGGCTTCCTGGTTCGTCTATTTCATTGATGCCGCAGCCATGCCCGAGGGCGAGCAGCGCGTTCGCCTGCTGGAGGCGCTGGAGGCCAAAGATGGCCAGCCACAGACCGCCTCTTTCTGGGTGGCGCCGCGCCTTGGCACGATTTCGCCGTGGTCCAGCAAGGCCACCGACATCCTGCATGGCGCCGGTTTCGATGTCCGTCGCGTTGAACGCGGCATAGCCTGGCAGGTGAGCGGATTGTCGGCTCCGGGCAACGCTGCCTATAACGATGTGCTGGGTGTGCTGCACGATGCGATGACGCAATCCGTGCTCACCAGCCTGGACCAGGCGCAGGGTCTGTTCCTCGCCGGCCAGCCGGGTGATCTTGTCTATGTCGCATTAGGCGGTGATGCGCAGGCTGCGCTGGCCAAGGCCAATACCGAACTGGGCCTTGCCCTGGCGGACGATGAGATCGAATACCTCGCCGCCCGTTACGCCGAATTAGGCCGCGACCCCACCGATGCCGAACTCTTCATGTTCGCGCAGGCCAACTCTGAGCATTGCCGTCACAAGGTATTCAACGCGAGCTGGACGCTGGATGGTGAAGCGCAGGACAAGAGCCTGTTCGCCATGATCAAGAACACGCACCAGCATGCGCCGGCACATACGCTGTCTGCTTACAAGGACAATGCGGCAGTCATCGAAGGCAACACCGGCAAGCGTTTCGTCAGCGGTGCCGATGGCGTTTGGCGCGCGAGCGAAGAGCAAATCGATTACGCGATCAAGGTAGAAACACATAACCATCCCACCGCGATTGCGCCGTGGCCGGGTGCCGCGACGGGCGCCGGTGGTGAAATTCGCGACGAAGGTGCAACAGGTCGTGGCGCTAAGCCCAAGGCAGGCCTGACGGGCTTCTCGGTGTCGGATCTGCGCATTCCGGGTTCTCCGCAGCCGTGGGAAGTGGAGCGTCCGTTGCCGCCGCGCATGGCCAGCGCGTTTGAAATCATGCGTGATGGTCCTCTCGGCGCCGCCGCATTCAATAACGAATTTGGCCGTCCCTGCCTGGGTGGTTATTTCCGCACCTATGAGCACGAAACCGGCGAAGCCGGTGTGCGTCGTGGCTACGACAAACCGATCATGATTGCCGGCGGTCTGGCGAATATCCGCCATGAGCACGTGCAGAAGCACGAACTGCAGCCCGGTCATGCGGTGATCGTGCTGGGTGGTCCGGCGATGTTGATTGGCCTGGGTGGCGGTGCGGCGTCGTCGGTCGCTTCGGGTGCATCGAGCGCGGAACTCGATTTCGCTTCCGTCCAGCGCGACAACGCCGAGATGGAGCGTCGTTGCCAGCAGGTGATCGATGCATGCTGGCAGCGTGGCGACAAAAACCCCATCGTGAGTGTTCACGACGTGGGCGCGGGTGGTCTGTCCAATGCCATTCCCGAATTGCTGAACGATGCTGGCGTGGGCGGCGACATCGATCTGTCCAAGGTACCTTGCGACGATCCGTCGTTGTCGCCGATGCAAGTGTGGAGCAACGAATCGCAGGAGCGTTACGTGCTGGGCATTGCGCCCGCCGACCTTCCGGAATTCGAAGCGTATTGCAAGCGCGAGCGCTGCCCTTACGCCGTGGTGGGTACAGCCACGCAAGAGCGCGTATTGCGCGTCACCGATCCGCGCCGCAACCTCACGGTGATCGACCTGCCGATGGACGTGCTATTCGGTAAGGCGCCGCGCATGCACCGCGATGCGCATCGCATCAAGCCTCGCATCGATCTGGTGCCGGACTTGAGCGGTATCGCGATGGAAGAAGCGCTGATGCGCGTGCTGCGTCTACCGACCGTGGGCAGCAAGAGCTTCCTCATCACCATCGGTGATCGCACCGTGGGCGGCTTGTGTGCGCGCGATCCGATGGTGGGTCCCTGGCAGGTGCCGGTCGCGGATTGCGCCGTGACGCTGCTCGATTTCGAGGGCTATCAAGGCGAAGCGATGGCGATGGCCGAGCGTGCGCCGGTAGCTTTGCTCAATAGCGCCGACGCGGCGCGCCTTGCCGTGGGCGAAGCCATCACCAATCTGGCGGCGGCGCCGATCGACTCGCTGGGTGAAGTGCGTCTTTCCGCGAACTGGATGGCTGCCGTCAATCACGCGGGCGAAGATGCCGCGCTGTTTGATGCGGTAAAAGCCGTGGGCATGGAACTATGCCCGGAACTGGATATTTCCATTCCGGTCGGCAAGGACTCGCTGTCCATGCAGACCGTGTGGAAGGACGGCGATACCCCGCAACGCACGGTCGCGCCAGTGTCGCTGGTCATCACCGGCTTCGCCCGTGTCAGCGATGTGCGCCGCACGCTCACGCCACAGCTGCGACTGGATCATGGCGACTCTGATCTGTGGCTGATCGATCTCGGTGCCGGCCGCGCGCGTCTTGGTGGTTCATGCCTTACGCAGGTCTTCAATCGCGGCGGCGGCGTGCCGCCGGATCTGGACGACGCCAAGCGTCTGAAAGCGTTGTTCGACCTGGTGCAGGAAGCGAACCGCCAGAACTTGCTGCTGGCCTATCACGACCGCTCCGACGGCGGCGCCATTGTGACGCTGCTGGAAATGGCCTTCGCGGGTCATTGCGGTTTGGAAATCACGCTGGATGGTTGGGCCGAAGCCACGCTGCGTGCATTGTTCAACGAAGAACTGGGCGCCGTGTTGCAGGTCGCCGCTGCCAATCGCGAGGTCTTTGAAGCCCTGCTGGTGAAACACGGGCTGGCGGGCATGAGCATGCGTATTGGTCGGCCGAAGGAAAAGCTTGGCATCAAGTTGTTCCTCAATGGCGAAACGCTGTTCAAGTGGAACTGGACACAGTTGTTCAAGGCGTGGAACGAAACCAGCTACGCCATGCAGCGTCTGCGTGACAATCCGGCCACAGCCGATGCGGAACTGGCCTGGCGCATCGACGATGTCGATGCCGGCATCAGTCCCAAGCTCAGCTTTGATCCGGCAGACGATATCGCCACGGCGTATCTGAAGCAGGCGGAACGTCCGCGCGTGGCGATCTTGCGCGAGCAGGGTGTGAACGGTCAGGTCGAAATGGCAGCAGCCTTTACGCGCGCGGGGTTCGAGGCGGTGGACGTGCACATGTCCGATCTCGCCAGTGGCCGCGTCAAGCTCGCCGATTTCCGCAGTTTTGCCGCGTGCGGTGGCTTCTCCTACGGCGATGTGCTCGGTGCCGGACGCGGTTGGGCGGCATCGATCCTCTACAACGATATGTTGCGGGCGCAATTCACTGCGTTCTTCGCTGACCCGAACAAATTTGCGTTGGGTGTCTGCAACGGTTGCCAGATGTTGAGCCAGCTCAAGGACATCATTCCGGGCGCACAGCATTGGCCGAAGTTCCTACGTAACGCATCCGAGCAGTACGAGGCGCGCGTGGCGACGCTCGAAGTGCTCGATTCGCCCAGCATCTTCTTCAAGGGCATGGCCGGTTCGCGCATTCCCGTGGCGGTGGCGCATGGCGAAGGACGCGTCAGCTTTCCGCAGTCCTGCAGTCCGGCCAAATCGGGTAGCGCAGTGCGCTTTGTCGATAACCGTGGCAAACCGACGGAGGCGTATCCACTCAACCCGAACGGCTCGCCCGGCGGTCTCGCTGGCTTCACGGCTGCAGATGGCCGCGTGACGATCCTGATGCCGCATCCGGAGCGCGTGTTCCGCACGGCGCAGATGAGCTGGCATCCGGAAACGTGGGGTGAAGATTCGCCGTGGATGCGCATGTTCCGCAACGCAAGGGTGTGGTGCGGCTGAGCCGCCCCCATCCACAACGTGGATGGTCAGCCTGGTTGCTGGCCATCGCATGGATGCTATTGCTTGCCTGCATGCCGTGGTGGATTGGTCTGCCATTACTGTTGGGATTGGGCGCGACACAGCTTGGGCATTCGGTGCGCCTGCATCACTACGGCGCCACCATCAGATCTGCCTTGCGCTGGGGACTGGCCGGTTTGTTGATGGCTGGATACCGGGCACTCGACACGCATAGTTCTGCATTGACGTTGACGCTGTTGGCCGCATTGGTTGGTTTTTCGCTGCTGGTTTTGTTCGAATCCTGGCAGGATCACAAGCCACTACGGCATGCCACAATGGCAGCAGCCTCGCCCGAATGGCGCGACATGGCGATGAATGCGGCGGGGCCTGCCGCGAATCTCATCGAGTTGCAGCCGCCTGTATGGTTGTCGCTGGACGATTCAACGGAAGCCGCCTCCATAGATGTGTCGTGGTTGCGTGAAGGGCACTGTCGGATCGGCGGGAAAACGGTGATCGATCATGTCGAGCCAAGCCTGTCGATGGCGCCAGGGCGCGGCTGGTTTGCTTTACCTATGACGTCATGGCGCGGAGTGGTGTTGTACGATCGCGTGAACGATCGTACATGCCGGCTGCGCGGCTGGCATCTGTATGGCTGGCATGCGAGCGAAGCATGGCTCAGTCGTGGAGAGGATCAGCCACCCATCGCGCTTTCGCATGTGCTTGGTCTGGATCAGCTTGAGGAATAAATGTTGTATCCCATGAAAGATCATCATGTCAGTGCTTGATGCGGTCCCCGTGCTAAGTGTGATCATCGTTTCCGCCGACAGCGGCCCAAGCTTGCGCGACTGCGTGAACAGTGTGCTGGCATGTAGCACGCCGCTCGAACTGCTGCTGATCGACAACGCATCATCCGACGGCATTCCACAAGCGATCGCGCGTGGGCGAGAAAACGATGCGCGCCTCAAGGTGATCTACAACCGCACCAATCTCGGTTTCGGGCCAGCGGTGAATCGCGCAGCGGTCCAGGCGCGCGGACAGGTGTTCCTGATCCTCAATCCCGATTGCCTGATCGAGCAGTCGGCCTTGCAGCGTTTGCTGGACGTATTGAAACAGGAACAGAAAGCCGGCCTGGTTGGCGCCGTGGTTTGTGATGCGCAGGGCGTGCCGGATCCAGCATCCTATCGACGTGACCCCATCATGCAGCGCGCGCTGGCGACGATGTTCGGGCGTGGCAGCGAGGGTGTGAATGCCACCGGCGGCGTGCCGGATCATGTGGTTGATGCTGAGGCCGTATCCGGTGCCGTCATGCTGCTGCCGCGCCGGGTGTTCGAGTGGTTGAACGGTTTCGACGAAAAATATTTTCTGCATTGCGAAGATCTGGACCTGTGCCGCCGCGTGCGTGATGGCGGCTGGCGCGTTGTGCTGGCGGGTGATGTCCGGGTGTTGCATGGCAAGGGTGGATCGAGTCGGCATCGTCCCGTGTTTGTCAGCTATCACAAGCATCGTGGCATGTGGCGTTGGTTCCGCAAGTTTGACCCGGCAGCGCACAAGCCGCATTTGGCAGTCGTGGTGTGGCTGGGCATCTGGGCGCATTTCGTACTGCAGATCCCTGGTCAACTGCGTCGGTTGATGACGCGATGAGCGCGGTTTCGCGTGTGAGCCTGCTGGCGACCGTCGGTCTGCTGGTTATGACGGCGGTCTGGGGTTCCACGTTTGTGCTGATCAAGGGTGTGGTCGACCACATGCCCGTCGCGGATTTTCTCGCCGTTCGTTTCGCCATCGCGGCCATCGCTATGTTTGTGTTGTTTCATCGCCATGTGGCGCGCCTGGGGCGTCAGCAGCTTTGGCGCGGCGTATTGCTGGGCGTGATTTACGGCTGCGGGCAATTGCTGCAGACCTGGGGTCTGACGTTGATCTCGCCCAGTGTCAGCGGTTTCGTAACGGGCATGTATGTCGTGTTTACGCCGATCCTCGCCACCGTGCTGTTGCGGCAACGGACACCATCTGTCGTCTGGTTGGCAGTGGGATTGGCAACGCTGGGCCTCGCCTTGCTGTCGCTGAATGGCCTTTCCGTCGACAAAGGTGTCTGGCTGACACTGCTTTCGGCGTTGTTGTACGGCTTGCACATCGTTGCCCTGGGTCACTGGTCGCGCGCCGATGAAGCCTTTGGCCTTTCAGCCGTCCAAATGGTAGCGATTGCACTGGTGTGCCTGTTGGCCACAGCAGGTCACGGTGGCCCCACGCTGCCGCCTGATGCTGATGCGTGGCTCGCCACGCTGTACATGGCGCTATTGGCCGGCGCTGGCGCGATGCTGATGCAAACCTGGGCGCAGGCGCATCTTCCTGCCACACGTGCCGCGATCGTGATGACCACGGAGCCTGTTTTCGCCGCAGGCTTTGCTGTGGCCCTGGGCGTGGATGCGCTGACTTGGCGCATGCTGGCCGGCGGTGGATTGGTGCTTGCAGCGATGTATCTGGTCGAACTGATGCCGCGTCGAGGCAGCAAGGAAACGCCGCCTGCAGAAGCCATCCATCACGAGGTGTGAACCCCTCGGCGCCATGCGCGGCAGCGTCGTAGGTTGGGGTCATCGCCAGCGCACCCCAACCTACACGGCTCACGTCTTAGTTGGTGCCGATGATGCGCCCCGACTGCGCATCGACCTTCAAGGATACCTTTGCACCTGCAGGGCTTTTCGCCTTGACCGTCCATATGCCGTGATCAAAATCCACACCGTGCACATCCGTATAGCCTTGCACTGAGAGTGCAGAGCGGATGTCGGACTCGCTCATCGGCGAGACTTGCTTGTTGGGGTAGGCTTGGCCGGTGATGGGGTCTACGCGCAGTTTTACACTTTCGCCATTGCCGCTACGCGCTTTTGCTGACCAGACACCATCTTCGAATGTCAGATCATGAATCTCTGTATAGCCCTGCTGCGTCAGCTGTGCACTGATTTCTTGCTGATTCAACGCCTGCTGCTGTGCCATCGCGGCACCAGCACATCCCAACGCCAGCGTGATGGTCAATGAAGCAATCATCTTCTTCACGAACCGCTCCTCGTTGCTTGTGAGAACATCGAGTTTTGTGCGGGAAAGATTAATCTGCGACGAACAATTTGTTATTTGGGTCAAGTTGGGTTCATGCTTGAAGCTCCAACTCAAATTGACTCGCCGCTGGAGTCTACATGGCTGCAAGCTAAATGTTATGAGGGTTGCGAGTCGGTCGACGTTTGGCCTGCGCTGGGATTTCGCGCATGCGGCTGCATGGCCAGTCGAACCAGATAAACCACAATTGCCACATTGGCCAGCAAAGCCGCCAGCTTCAGCAGATTGAACTTGTGGAACACTTCGTAGACTTCGAATGGAATCAGCGAACCCGTGGCGATCACGGTGAACCATTCCGCCCAGTGTTTGCGCAACCACAACCCGGTGCCTTCGGTGGCGAAGATGGCTGCGTAAGCCAAAGCCACCAGTCCGATGGCGACGAACTTGCCCGGCCCCATCTCTTCCAGCAGTTGCACCAACTGCCAGCGCAGGCCATTGCTGTCGGTCAGGGACAGATGTTCCAGTGCATGCACCAGATGATCGAAATTCTTCTCCTGATGCAAACCGAACGCGAAGATGGCCACGATGATCAGGCAGACAGTTTTGACCGCTTTATAAATCGCGATCACACGCAACCCAAGACTATGCTGGGCTTCGATCTCGGAGGTGGGCTTGGTGATGCGGTAGTTGCCTGAGGGCATGGTGATCGGGCACGGACTCGCGTGAAAGGGTAAATTCTAACGGCTGGGCGTTACAGAAAGGCCATGCCATCAATGCGGGCATGGCCTGATGTTTCCAAGTTTGGGGTCTAGCCGGTGTTCAGCAACAGCGCCCGCCGGTACCTTTATAGCGCGCTGTTTGCCGTTCGCGGAAGAACTCGGCGTAAGTGGGAATCCGGCGTTCGGGGTGGTGTGTGCGTAAATGGTCCACATAGACGTCGTAGTCGGGTATGCCACAACTCAATCGCGCGGCTTGCACCAAACGATGCCACCATGTCGATAGTGTCGTCTTCATGACCTTTGTCCTACCACGCTTGTCAGCGCGATGCGAGGTGCTTCATGGGCCGTGGGCTGGTTGCTGCGCCAGGCTTTGATCATGGCGTAGACGCTAAAGCCACCCATGGTCAAGACAAGCAGCATGAATACGGCGGTGAGCGTGGCATCCACGCTGTTGTTGGTGATGATGCGCTGCATCTCCGCCAGATTTTTCGCCGGTGCCATCAGCTTGCCTGCCTGCATGGCTTGCGTGTAATTCTGTGCGGCATAGGTGAAGCTGATCGGGCCAGACAGTTTTTCCCAGCCCGCTGTCAGCGTACAGATCACCAGCCACAACGCAGGAATACCCGGCACCCACACATAGCGTTCGCGCTTGAGTTTGACGGTCACCACCGTGGCCAACATCAAAGCAATCGCTGCGAGCATCTGGTTGGCGATGCCGAATAATGGCCACAAGGTATTGATGCCGCCCAACGGATCGACGGCGCCCTGGTAAAGGAAATAGCCCCACAAGGCCACGCAGATCGATGTAGCCAGCACATTGCCGATCCATGATTCAGTGTTCTTCAGCGGTTCGTGCACGAGTCCTGCGATCTCCTGAATCATGAAGCGGCCGACACGCGTGCCAGCATCCACCGTGGTCAGGATGAACAGTGCTTCGAACAGAATCGCGTAGTGATACCAGAACGCCATCATCCGTTCGCCAGGCATGATGTTGTGAAGTAGCTGGGCCATGCCTACCGCCAGCGTGGGTGCGCCGCCTGCGCGGCTGAGGACGCTGGTTTCACCGATGTCATGTGCGGTACGCGAAAGTTCATCTGGCGTGACGACAAAACCCCATTGGCTGATGGTGGCGGCAGCGTGCTCAACTGTGGTGCCGATAAGCGCTGATGGCGAGTTCATCGCGAAATACACGCCAGGATGCAGCGATGCGGCGGCAATCAACGCCATGATCGCGACGAAGGCTTCCATCAGCATGCCACCGTAACCGACCATGCATGCTTCGCCCTCATTGGCCAGCAGCTTGGGCGTGGTGCCGGATGCGATGATCGAATGCCAGCCCGATACCGCGCCGCAGGCGATGGTGATGAACAGGAATGGGAACAACTGCCCCTGGAACACGGGGCCGGTACCGTCGATAAAGCGCGACACGGCCGGCATCCTGAGGTCCGGCGCGGCAAACAGAATCGCGATCGCCAACAGCACGATAGTGCCGATCTTCAGGAACGTGGACAGGTAATCGCGTGGCGCCAGCAACAGCCACACTGGCAGTACCGACGCAAAGAAGCCGTAGCCGATCAGCAGCCAGGCCAGCGATTTCGCATCGAAGTCGAACAGAGCCGCCAAGTCGGGCGTTGCCGCAATATGCGCGCCATAGGCGATCGAACTCAGCAGCAGCACCAGACCGATCAGTGATACCTCCAGAATGCGCCCAGGTCGGACCCAGCGCAGATAGACACCCATGAGCAACGCGATCGGGATCGTGCAAGCCACCGAGAAGGTGCCCCATGGGCTGTGCGTCAGCGCTTTCACAACGACCAGCGCCAGCACTGCCAGCACGATCATCATCAGGGCCAGAAGGCCGAACATCGCGACCACACCGGCAAACGGCCCCAGCTCTTCGCGCAGCATGTGGCCGAGCGAGCGAGCATCGCGCCGGACCGACAGGCCGAGCACCATGAAATCCTGCACTGCACCACCCAGGACGACGCCGAACAGGATCCATAGCGTGCCGGGCAGGTAGCCCATCTGCGCCGCCAGCACCGGTCCCACCAGTGGCCCGGCGCCGGCAATCGCCGCGAAATGGTGGCCGAAGACCACCCACTTGTCGGTGGGCACGTAGTCCAGCCCGTCATTGTGCAGCACCGATGGTGGCGCGCGGCCGGGGTCCATCTGCAATACACGCCGTTCGATAAACCGGCCGTAGAAACGGTAGCCGATCAGGAAGACTGCAACGGACGCCGCCACCAGCCAGATCGCGTTGATCGGCTCGCCGCGGCGCAGGGTGATCACGCCCAGGCAGGCGGCGCCGATGACGGCGATGATCGCCCACAGGATCTTGCCTGCCACGCCGATCGGCTTGGATGTGGTTTCCATGAAGGGTCTCCGGGATCGATAAGCGCCTGTTCAAAGCGGGACAAATGCGGGCAAGGAACCACCCGCTGGGATATGTCGAGGCTTGCGCATGGCGTTAGGTTCGTCCTGTCGGTCGCAGGGGTCAATACCGCTGACCGTCATTTCGATGACGTATCATCGTCATTTCGCGGGTTTCGCCACTTTCATACCGTTGGCAAAGCCTGCGCGGTATTGCTCAAAGCGGGCGGCCTGTGCTTAGGGTAGAGAGGCCACTCGCAAGCATGGGGTGTCGCCGGTTTTTGCACCGCAGCGTGAGGCAGCAGGCTTGCATTCACTGCGTAAAGTCCACAGTAAGACAGCAACGCAACATTTGTGTGAGGTTGGCATGATTCGCGAGATTCTGAAGATGGGCGATCCGCGTTTGCTGCGTGTTGCGCCGCCCGTGCCCGATACGATGATCGGCAGCGCCGAGCTTGATACGCTGATTGCCGACATGTTCGAGACCATGCATGACGCCGGTGGCGTTGGCCTCGCTGCGCCGCAGATCGGTGTTGACCTGCAACTGGTGATTTTCGGTTTCGACCGCTCCGAGCGTTATCCCGATGCGCCCGCGGTGCCGCAGACCATTCTGCTCAATCCGGTGATTACTCCCTTGTCGCAAGACATGGAGGAGGGCTGGGAAGGCTGCCTTTCCGTGCCGGGATTACGTGGCGCGGTCAATCGCTATTCGCTGATCCGCTACGAAGGCATCGATCCGAAAGGCGAACGCATCGATCGCCGTGCCGAAGGTTTTCATGCACGCGTGGTGCAGCATGAATGCGATCACCTGATCGGGCGGTTGTACCCGTCGCGCATCACGGATTTCACCAAGTTCGGATTTACCGAAATCCTGTTTCCCGACATGGACCCGGCAGCAGACGAATAATTCAGCTCATAGCTTGGGGTGTTTGCCAGCTGATTCGGAGTTGGTCGAGTCCGCGAAACGTAAATGCCGCTCTCCACGCCACGCCTCTAGGAACCAGCTGGAAGCGTTCTTTCGCCAGCGCCAGAAAAACACGTTGTAATTCCAGTCGTGCCAGCGACGCACCGAGGCAATAGTGCGCACCATGCGAGAACGCGACGTGGTGCTTGGCCGCGCGCGTGATGTCCAATCGATCTGGATCCGGAAATGCAGCCGGGTCACGGTTGGCGGCGCTCAGCATGAAGATGATCGAGCTTCCGCGTGGAATGCTCTGGCCGGCCACTGCGGTGTCCTCGATCGCAAAGCGAAGGACATACAGAACCGGGCAATCGTAACGGAGCAGTTCTTCCACTGCGTTGTCGGCAAGCGCTGGATCGTCACGCAGGCGTGCAAATTGCGTCGGGTGACGGAGCAGTGCCAGCGTGCCATTGCCGATAGTGTTTGTGGTGGTTTCGAATCCGGCGAAATACGACATGGCGATATGCGCCACGAGTTCGTCGGGTGTGACACCGTTGCGGATCACCTCTGCGACGTTCAGCAGGGACGTGGGTGCCGATGAGGCCGGTGTGTTATGCAAGCGTGCGATGTGATCACGAAGATAGCGTGTAAAACTATCCGCGCTGTGCTCGGCTTTCTGCATGGCTTGGTGGGACATGCCCGTATCTAGCCCCATGCCAAGGTCTCGAGCCCATTGCGTCACCATGGCCGAATCTTCCTCGGGCACACCGTAGATCATCGATACCACACTTACCGGGAGCGGCAAGGCAAGGTCGCGCATGAGGTCGGGATCGCTTTGCATACGCATATTTGCAATCAATGCACCCACGCGTTCATCGATGTAACGCGTGAGATGCTGTACGGAATCATGCGAAAAAAGTGGTGAAAAGACTTTGCGGAGCAGTGTGTGCCGCGGCGGGTCGATAAAAAGCATGAAGTTGTTATAGAGGCGAGCGAGTGCCGAGTTCTCTTGATGGCGGAACCAACTGCTGACGCCTGATGGCTTTGCGCTATCGTCGTCAATGCGGTGCGTGTAATCGAGCTGCCTCGCGTCGACTGACAGCGATTTGTTGCGCAGGCCGCTGGAAACATCGGCATGGCGCGTCACCCACCATCGCGAAAGCGCATCCTGAAAGATGGGTGTCCGTTCACGAATCTGACTCAGTATGGGATGGGGGTCTTCGCGTACATCTGCGTGATGCGGATCGAAATGGACACCTTCTTCATCGATGATCAGGGCATGGCCGATGGTGCGCGCGCGGGCTATCGGGCGCAGACGTTCGAGGCTTAGGTTGATGGGCGCGGATGTATCGAGCAGTTCCTGCATGGTGGAAGCGAGCGTGTTGGCATGAGGCGGCATGACCATGGTGAAGTGGTCGCCCGGTGTATCGATAACGCGTAACGCGGGGCAGTGGTCAGCCCATCCCAGCGTAGGGGAGCTGAATTGATGACGTACGCGGCGGCGGGGATGAGCGGCTTCAGCGGGGAAGCCGCCCTTGGAGCGTAACAGTACGACTGGCCCGGTATAGACGCGTGGCCGGTAACGCGTTACCGCGGCAAATCCTTTGCGATAGACGGCGATGACATGGGCCGCCGCAGGATTGCCGGCAAGCAGTCCCCAGAGGGCCTGACGTTGTTGATCGGCGGGCAGTCTGGCTAGATGGTTGGCAGAAATGGGCGTCTTCGGTTCGGTGGAGAGCCGGCAATACACCCCGATCACTTCGAACAGTGCCATCACCTCGTCGCTTTGATCTGCGTTGTCCTCGGACTCGGTGAGAGTCGAGTCGATCAGGATGAGTGGCGATACGGTTTCGCCTTGCTCGCGCAGTATCTGCGCCATTTCATAGGCGACCAGTCCTCCAGCGGAATGTCCGGCGATGGCATAAGGACCGTGCGGCTGAATCGATCGCATTTCCTCGACATAACGTCGTGCCATTTCTTCGATCGAGCCCAGCGGTGGTTCATGGCCATCGACTCCAGGTGCCTGGAAGGCGATGCAGGCGCGATTTGCACCCAAGGCCTGGCATAGCGGCGAAAGATAGTGAGCGGTGCCATTGAGTCCAGGTATCAGGAAAAGCGGTGCAGAGAGTTGCCAGTCGCGCAAACCGACCGCGCGTGACTGGCGGGCTTGCACCCGGGCATGGGGTGGCAACATGGGAGACGACGATGCGTCGTCATCGTAGGGATCCGTACCCAGTGATTGCTCCAGTCTGGCGACCAGGTCACCTAAGGTCGCCGAGCCCAGCAAGGTGTTGATAGGTATCGCAACGCCGAACTGCCGTTCAATATTGCCGATGAGTTCCATGCCACCGAGCGAATCGAGGCCGGTATCGACGAGTTTTGTCTCCGGTTGCAGTGTGTGCTGTTCGGCTCTCGCCAAGCGGGTGATTTCATCGGCGATGTACGTGGTCAACGCGTGTCGTCGCTTGGCAAAGCTCAGCCCGTGCAGGGGTGCTGCGAAAGAAGTGTCGGGGGTACTCTCCAGTTGTTCCGCATTCACGCAAATAACCTCCCGGATGGGGACGAGCCCATGCCGTAGTCAAGGTTGCGATCGGAGTAACTAGCGTCTTAGACACCGGATGCGGTGAATAGGCGGTGAAACACGACTCCCGGATTCGTGAAGGCGAGTGCCAGTGTCGTGTCGTATGCAGATTTTGAGATGGCCATCACGGGGGCGTCGATGGTCTCGCCGTGTGCCTCGTTTAAACGTGCCAGGCAGTGAAACGCTCGCACTGCCTGGCGTTTCGCGATGATGCGCGCTCAGGCGACCGGATGCAGCAAGAACCAGCCCAGGCATGCAGCGCCCGCGATCACACAGTAGGTGCCAAACGAGGCCAGACGTCCGCGACCTTCGAAATAGCGCATCAGGAAGCGCAGGCTTAGCCAGGCTGCGATGGCGGTGAGTACGCCGCCGAGAAAGGCGTCGGCCAGCTGATCGGGTGCCTTGAACAGCTTGGGGATTTCCAACAGGCCGGCGGCGAGGATGATCGGTGTGCCGAGCAGGAACGAAAATTCCGCAGCCTTTTCCTTATCGAGTCCCGTTGCGGAACCGGCGATCATGGTCAGGCCGCTGCGCGAAAAGCCCGGGATCAGCGCGCCAACCTGGGCCAGGCCCACCAGAAACGCCTGACGGAGGCTCAGCTTCTCCGGTGGCTTGTGTGCGCGTGAACGCTCAAGGCGATCACCTAGCCACAGCAGCACCCCGTTGACGATCAGCGCGGCTGCAACAATGCGCAGATCCTTGAACACCAGCTCCAATTTTTTTTCCAGCACTATGCCGACCAGACCGGCGGGAACGGTGCCGATGATCAGCGCCCACATCATGTGGCCGTCGTCATTGCGGCGGCCGCCCAGCGAAGCGAAAAAGCCGCGGATCAGCGCGATCCAGCGCTGGCGGAAATAACCGAGCAACGCGAACGCGGTACCCAGGTGCAGGGCAACCAGAAAGGGGATGAGCTGCGGCGCATGCTTGTCGATATGCATGCCGAACAGCGCGGGCACCAACAGGGTGTGGCCAAGGCTACTGACCGGAAACAATTCGGTGACACCCTGCAGCACGCTAAGGAAAATCAGAAACCACAAGCTCACGTCGTCATCCCTCCGAAATCGGTACGCCATTATGTCAGCCGGGCTTGCACGGCGTGCAAGTCGGCGTGCAGGGACATCAGGCTCTCTTCATGATCGCGGTTTCATGAGCTTGCGCGTCATCCCGGTTCAGACCGGGATGATAGTGAGGTGCGGGTAGTCTCGACGCCACATTGAATGGCCTTCGCTTTCACGTACGCTATCAATGCGACTTGATCTTGAATCCCTGCGTCAGCGAATCGAGCTTCGCCTTCATCTCATCGGGCTTGTGCGTTCCCTGTGTTCCATAGAACGCTGTATAGAGCTCCGCAGGTGTCCCGCTTGAGCTCGGATCGATCACCGTAGCGATATCCATTTCATCGCCGTCGTTATAGGCAACGCCATCATACGGATGCTGCTTGTGCAGCAGCTTGCCCCAGGCTTCCTTGAAGTTGTCATCCAGATCGGCGCTGGGAGCAACGTGGCGGCGAACACTGATGCGATCCGGATCGGTAACATTCAGGCGAAGCTGGATGTAGTTGGCTTGCAGGCTCACCTTGCCGTTGTTCGGGAAGTAACCGAAGCCCACGGCCAGCATGTTGTCCGGTGTAATGGCCTGCAGGCTCGCGGGGTAATTGAAGGCGATCGTGTCCGAGTCATAGCTGAAGCGCTTGCCGTAATCGATATCGATGCGGGTGTTCTTCAGTGATTGCGGGAGCAGTGTGTCATCGGCGAGGAAGGCTTTCCATTGCGCCAGTGAGCCGCCGTAATCGACGTTGAAGAAGGTGGTGAGCGCTTTCATGTCGATCAAGCTGTCATGCGTCGTCATCGCCGGATTGAGGCGCATCATGATGGCGTAGCCATCCGGCACCGGTAGCGCAAACACGACGATCTGGGCGTTGATATAAGGCTCCGGCCAGACAAACACTTTCCAGTGCCGCTGCCAAGTATCCGTGTAGTCGTCTTTAGTGGTCGGTTCACCCAGCGAGGTGATTTTGATTTTTTCCGGACCCACTTGGCGGTACCAGAAGCCGGTCTTCAGCACGAGATCCATCATCTGCTTGGGATCGTCGTAGAACGCGTCGGCCTTCATGTCATCGGGCCGTCGCAGGTGGATCAGGAAGTTGTGACCGACAACACCGCTTGCGATGTAACCGTTGCCACTGAGTGGTACGCGATTGAGCTCGCGCCCGGCGTAACTCCACTGGCCACTGCCGGTATGTGCGATCAGGGTAGGGAAGAAGCTGAGCTGCGGACTGTCGTGCAGAATCCGGTTGGAGCCTGCGCCGTTGGGGAACAGGTCGGCGCTTTGCTGCTGCAACAAGGCTTTCAGTTGTTGTTCGTTGAAGCTGTTCTGCAACTTCAGGTAATTGGCGCTGAAATCGGCATAACTGGCCGGTAGCGGGAACTGTGCCTTGAAGCTGGCGTTCTGATCGTAATCGAGCACGTCCAACTGGTAGGACAGTTGCTTGTCCATCACCGCCGTATTATCGGACGCATTCAATACTTCGCTGATAGGCAGCGCGTAGTTGAGGTTTTCGTTGGCCGATTTCATCAGCACCACGCCGATCACTTTGCCATCCTGATCCAGCAGCGGACCGCCGCTGTTGCCGGGTGAGGCGGCGGCGGAAAAACGCATCCACTTCCAGCGGCCGTTTTCTTCTTCCGGTGTGTCGGAGGTGTAGAGGCCGTCACGGATCACCACGCCTGTGCCCAGTGCATTGCCAACGGCATAGACCACGCTGTTCAAAGCAGGCTTGGTGTTGGTTGCCAGTGCGGTAGTGCCGGGTTGATCCTTCAGCGAAAAGACCACGAAATCCTGTTGTAAGGAGAATTTCTCGATCTTGTCGATCGCGTAGACATGCCCACTCGCGTCGCGCAGCGCGGGTGGTCCGGTGAGGTCGCCCACGGCGACCAGCAGCACGTGTCCGGCGGTGACATAACGGTTATTGCCCAATGCAAAGGCGGTGCCGATAGAGAAATACTTATCGGTGCGTTCCTGGTACGGCAGCAATTGCAGGGGAAGTGGCTTTTCGTAAGTGAGCGGATCGTCGACCGCTTTGGGGATCACCACTTCGAACGTCGCGGCGTTGATGTTTGCGACCTTGCTTGGATCGATGCTTTCCGCATGAACCCGGCCGATGGCGCCAAGTGCCATCAAGGCCACCAGCACCAGCCATGCCTGATGCAGCAACTTGCCCGTTCTTGTGCTCACTGTGCCTGCCCACCCGTTGATCGCTCGCATACGTTTCCTTCGTATGACTATCGGCCGGCATGGTGCCGGTTCCCCGCCAGATACTGACATAGCGCCATGGAGTGGGGGAGGGCCGGGCATCGGTTTTTTTATGCGAGCGGCTGTCGTTGAAAATTGCGATCCGGTGAGCTTGCTGCCGTTTTACCGGTCAGCGCTTCCGGTAATGGTTGATGCTGTCGCGCAGGTCCAGTGCCGCCTTGCGTGCCGCTTCGGCGAAATCCTCGCCCTTGCCGGCGTAGAGAATGGCGCGTGAGGAGCTGATCATCAGCCCGGTGCCATCCGCGGTGCAGCCGTTGCGGACCACGGCTTCCACATCGCCGCCCTGGGCGCCGATGCCTGGTACGAGCAATGGCACGTCACCCACCAACGCACGCACTTCGGCCAGTTGCTCCGGCCAGGTAGCGCCGGTGACAAGCGCGCAATTGCCGTGCGTGTTCCAGTCGCGGGCAATGATTTGCGCGACGTGCTGGTACAGCGGCTTGCCGCCGACATCCAGATCCTGCAGATCCGCTGCACCGGGATTGGAGGTGTGGCAGAGCAGGATGACACCCTTGTCCGCACGGTCCAGAAACGGCTGCACGGAATCGCGTCCGAGATACGGGTTGAGCGTCACTGCATCGGCCGCATAACGATCGAACGCTTCGCTCACGTAATGCTGCGCCGTGCTGCCGATATCACCGCGCTTGGCGTCGAGAATCACGGGAATGCCAGGATGTTTGGCATGGATGTGTGCGATCAGGCGTTCCAGCGCATCGTCGGCACGCAGCGCAGCGAAATGGGCGATCTGCGGTTTGAAGCTGCAGGCCAGATCGGCGGTCGCATCGATGATGGTGCGGCAGAACTCGAACACCGCATCCGGGTGCTGCTGCAGATGCACGGGAAATTTGGCGGGCTCCGGATCGAGGCCGACGCAGACCAGTGAATTGTTGCGGATCCATGCGGCTTGCAGCGATTGCATGAAGTGCATCGGAATATCTCCTTGCCGCTTGGCGTTCCCCTCTCCCCTCCGGGGAGAGGGTTAGGGTGAGGGGCATTCTTGCGATGTAGGTAAATCGGAGCCTGGTTCTATTGAAGTTCGGGGCCAGCCCCAGCCCCTCACCCCAGCCATCTCCCCGGAGGGGAGAGGGAGCAGAGCGATGGGTTACGCCAGCTTCTTGTACTTCACGCGATGCGGCTTGGACGCTTCGTCGCCGAGGCGGCGCTTCTTGTCCGCTTCGTACTCGTTGTAGTTGCCGGGGAAGAACTCGACGTGCGAGTCGCCTTCGAACGCGATGATGTGCGTGGCGATGCGGTCGAGGAACCAGCGATCATGCGAGATCACCATCGCACAACCCGGGAACTCCAGCAGGGCGTCTTCCAGGGCGCGCAGGGTTTCGATATCCAGGTCGTTCGAAGGTTCGTCGAGCAGCAGCACATTGCCGCCCTGTAGCAGGGTCTTGGCCATATGCAGGCGGCCGCGCTCGCCGCCGGACAGGTTGCCGACGATCTTCTGCTGATCGGTGCCCTTGAAGTTGAAGCGGCCGATGTAGGCGCGCGACTGGATCTCGAAGTTGCCGATGGTGAGGATGTCCGCACCGCCGGATACTTCCTGCCAGACGTTGTTCTTCGCATCGAGCGCACCGCGCGACTGGTCGACGTACGCGAGCTTCACCGTGTGGCCGAGCTTCACTTCGCCCGAATCGGGCTGCTCCTTGCCCATGATCAGCTTCATCAGCGTGGACTTACCCGCACCGTTCGGGCCCATGATGCCCACGATGGCGCCGGGCGGCACCTTGAACGACAGATCGTCGATCAGCAGGCGATCGCCGAAGGACTTGCTGACGTTCTTGAACTCGATCACTTCCTGGCCCAGGCGCTCGCCCGGCGGAATGAAGATTTCGTTGGTTTCATTGCGGCGCTGGTATTCGACCGAGTTCAGTTCTTCGAAGCGGTTCAAGCGCGCCTTGCCCTTGGACTGACGGCCCTTGGCGGCCGAGCGCACCCATTCCAGCTCCTTCTCAATGGCTTTCTGGCGCGACTTTTCCTGCTGCGCTTCTTGCTTGAGGCGAGCGTCCTTCTGCTCCAGCCACTCGGTGTAGTTGCCCTTCCACGGAATGCCGCGGCCGCGGTCGAGTTCCAGAATCCACTCGGCGGCGTTGTCCAGGAAGTAGCGATCATGGGTGACCGCCACCACGGTGCCAGGGTAGTCCTGCAGGAAGTGCTCCAGCCATTCCACCGACTCGGCGTCCAAGTGGTTGGTGGGCTCGTCCAGCAGCAGCATGTCGGGTTTGGACAGCAGCAGGCGGCACAGCGCCACGCGGCGCTTTTCACCACCGGACAGCGGGCCGACCTTTGCGTCCCAAGGCGGCAGGCGCAGTGCATCGGCGGCCACTTCCAACTGACGCTCCAGCGCGTGGGCATCGTTCACGGCGAGCAGGTTTTCCAGTTCCTGCTGCTCGGCGGCGAGCTTGTCGAAATCAGCGCCTTCCTCGGCGTAGGCGGCGTAGACCTCTTCCAGGCGCTTCTGCGCATCGAGAACCACGGACACGCCTTCCTCGACCACTTCGCGCACGGACTTTTCCGGATCCAGCTGCGGTTCCTGCGCCAGGTAACCGACCTTGATGCCGGGCTGCGGACGGGCCTCGCCCTGAAAATCGGTGTCCACGCCGGCCATGATGCGCAGCACGGTGGATTTGCCCGCGCCGTTCAAGCCCAGCAGGCCGATCTTGGCGCCGGGGAAGAAGCTCAGCGAAATGTCCTTGATGATCTGACGCTTCGGGGGAACGATCTTACTGACCCCGTTCATGGTGTAGATGTATTGCATGCTGGCTCCGTGGGCGTGCGCGTGGCCGGCCCGAATGGATGGGTGACGCGCAGGGCGTGGGTATCAAACCACGCATTATAGCGTCTATCGGGTGAATCCCGATGACGGCAGGGTCGCTGTCTGCCGTGCCATTGCGAGCCGATCGCCATGCGTTCGCCACTTTTGAGGATGGGCCGGCCACTTGGGGCTGCCAAGCTCTTTATGTGTTTACACGAGAGCTTACTGATGGTCCGCAGCTATCCCTCCGTCTTGTCTGATGCTGTCCGGCGCCTGGATGATCGAGCCGGCGTGTGGGCGCAGTCGCATGGTGGCTGGGCGGTCACCTTGCACGAATTCGTCTGCTTCGGCGCCAAGCAAGCCGCGGCCTGCCTGTTCGGCGGCTGCATGGTGCTGCTGCTTGGCTTGACCTGGGCGTTCTACCCGCATGGCGCTGCGTTGGCGCGCTACGACTTTCTTACTTTGTCGGCCCTGGCGATCCAGTGTCTGCTGCTGACTACGCGCCTGGAGACGTGGGAAGAGGCTGGCGTGATCTTTTTGTTCCACATCGTTGGCACGGTGATGGAGGTGTTCAAGACGGCGATGGGATCGTGGATCTATCCCGAACCCTCGTTGCTGCATATTGGCGGCGTGCCGCTGTTCACCGGTTTCATGTATGGCTCGATCGGCAGCTACATCGCACGGGCGTGGCGGCTGTTCGATTTTCGCTTTACCCATCATCCGTCGCTGGCGGCAACGGTCTGGCTGGCCGTCGCCATCTACGTGAATTTCTTCACGCATCATTTTCTGCCGGATCTGCGTGTGCTGCTGTTTGCCGCAGCAGCGCTGTTGTTTGGCCGGACCTGGGTTTATTTCCGCATTCGCCATGTGCACCGGCGAATGCCCTTGCTGCTGGGTTTCGTGTTGGTGGCGACGTTTATCTGGATTGCCGAGAACGTCGGCACCTTCACTGCTGCGTGGCGTTATCCGGCGCAGCATCATGGCTGGAGCATGGTGCCGCTGTCGAAGCTGGGCGCGTGGTTTTTGCTGATGATCATCAGCTACGTGATGGTGAGCGCGGTGGCGATGCGGCGAGGGCGTGGCATTTCGTAATGCTGGTGATCATCTAGCTGACGCAGTGTCACGTGCACGACTCCGGGGCAGGGAAGCCATACTGTTTACGCTGATGGCTTGTCCTTGCGATGGGCAGGGCTGGCCGATTCCATCAACGCCACAAAAGTGCGTGAGTGCAGTGCGGCGGCATCGAAACCTTCCGGCAGCAAGCCGGCGATTTCCAGCATCACCGCACCGTGAAGCGCGGCCCAGACCTGGTGGCCAAGAATGGGTGCCTCAGCTTCGATCATGCCTTCGTCGATCATCACCTGCGTGTCGGCAGCAATACAGCGCCACAGGCGCGCGTGTGCCTGACTGTAGCCGTGATCGTCGCGATTGGTTTCCGGATATTCGAACATCAGCCGGTAGGTGGCGGTGTGCCGGCGCGCGAAATCGATATAGGCATCGCGAACGTTGCGGCTGCGCGTGCGGCCATCGCCGGGTGTGTCCAGTGCGTCTTCCAGTGCCTGGGCGAGACTGTGCATCCCGCGCGTGCGGATCGCGGTGATGATTTCGTTCTTGTTTCCATAATAACGGTACGGCGTCATCGTGCCGCAGCGGATTTCGGCGGCCAGGCGGCGCATGGTGATCGCCGCCGGGCCTTCGTCGACGAAGAGCTTCGCGGCCACCTGGCAGATGCGTTCGCGAAAGGCTTCGGTTTCGGTGTCACTGAGTGCTTTGGGCACGGCAATCCTGGAGCTTGAAATCAGGGCGCTGAAACATTCAATGTTTTGCGGAAGAAGGCCAGCGCGTCGGCATCGATCTGTTGATGCACCTGGATGCGGTCGACGCCGGGCGGGTCGCTGCAGATCGTCGGATTATCCTGCTTCAGCGCCGCGCTGCAGGGATCGATGAATACCCAGTGATCTGCGTTGTGCACGACTTTCACGTCGACCAGCGTTTTCATCCATGGCCGGATGTGCGCGGCGTTTTCCGGTGGAATCAGCACGTGATCGGCATCGCCGTAATAGAGAAACACCGGGCGGTCGATCTTTTCGATGCCGGCCTGATCAAAGATCAGACTCAGCGGAGCCATCACGAAGGCGGCTTTCACGCGCGGATCGGCCGTGTTGCCCCAGCGTGTAAGGCTGTTTTGCAGGTTCGCCACCCATTGCTGCATGGTCAGGCCCTGGTTGCGTGCTTCCGTTTCGATCTTGTCCGCGTCGTGGCAGATGGCTTCGTCCTTGGGATAGCGCTGGCAGTAATCGATAAAGCGCGCGAATTGCGGCACGGCACCCACTATCAACAGGCTGGTGTAGCCACCTGCTGAAAATCCAGCGACGCCGATACGCTGGACATCGACCAGCTTTTTCCATTGCGGGTCGTTGAGCACTGCATCAATGGTGGCCTTCACTTCGATGGGCCGGCCAGCCAGCACGACGTCATGGCCGACGCCGCTGGTGTCGTGGAAGTTGTCTTTGGGGTGTTCCAGCGTCGCGACGACAAAGCCGTGGCTGGCCAGATAGGTCGCCAGCGTATGGTGACCAAGGTCGGAACCGCCGTTGCCATGCGAAATCACCACCAGTGGCTTTGCGCCGGGAAGCGGCGGTGCACCGCGGGTGGCGCCGACGTCATATGGACCGACATGTGTAACGCCCTTGGCCTGTGCCGAGGGATAAAACACATAGCCCGGCATGCTGCCGCCGTTGACCGGGTCGTGGATGGTGATGGCCTGAAAACCCACCCCCGTCACAGCCTGGGCGAATAGCAGGGCAGGGGCGATCAACAAGGTCAGTGCCAACCAGCGCAAGCTGTGGGCTAACCGATATGGGGTGGCGCGCATACGGATGATCCCTCAAAAGATGGTTGTGTACAACGTACGGTACAGTGTACGCGATGATCGGTGCAAGCACCGCCGGTGGCCGCAAACACCCCCTACCATTACACTTTCAAGACTCAACCCCCTGCGCACCCCCGAGAGGCTCGAATGTTCCCGAAGACCGACACGATCGCCGGCTATGACGATGAACTGGCCAAGGCCATTGCCGACGAAGCACGACGCCAGGAAGACCATGTCGAGCTGATCGCCTCCGAGAACTACGCCAGCCCGCGCGTGCTGGAAGCCCAGGGGTCGGTGCTGACCAACAAATACGCCGAGGGCTATCCGGGCAAGCGCTATTACGGCGGCTGCGAATACGTGGATGTGGCCGAGCGCCTGGCCATCGAGCGTTTGAAGCAACTGTTCGGTGCGACCTATGCCAACGTGCAACCGCATTCCGGTTCGCAGGCCAATCAGGCGGTGTATTTCGCGCTGCTCAATCCGGGCGACACGATCCTCGGCATGAGCCTGGCTCATGGCGGCCATCTCACTCACGGCGCCAAGGTCAATATTTCCGGCAAGCTGCTCAACGCCGTGCAGTACGGCGTGAATGAACAAGGCTTGGTCGATTACGACGAAGTCGAGCGTCTGGCAGTCGAACACAAGCCGAAGATGATCGTTGCCGGCTTCAGCGCTTACTCGCAGGTGATGGACTGGGCGCGCTTCCGCGCCATTGCTGACAAGGTCGGCGCCTACCTGTTTGTCGACATGGCGCACGTTGCCGGCTTGATTGCCGCTGGCGTGTATCCGAATCCGGTCCCGCATGCCCACGTGGTGACCTCCACCACACACAAGACCCTGCGTGGACCGCGCGGCGGTTTCGTCATCGCCAAGGACGCGGGCGAGGAAATCGAAAAGAAGCTGCAATCCATCGTGTTCCCCGGCATCCAGGGCGGCCCGCTGATGCACGTGATCGCCGCCAAGGCCGTTGCGTTCAAGGAAGCACTGGAGCCGTCGTTCAAGGAATATCAGGCACAAGTGGTGAAGAACGCCAAGGCGATGGCGAAGACGCTGATCGAGCGCGGCTACAAAGTCGTGTCCGGTGGTACCGAAAACCACTTGATGCTGATCGATCTGATCGGTCGGGAAGTCACCGGCAAGGACGCGGAAGCAGCCCTCGGCAAGGCGCACATCACCGTCAACAAGAACGCCGTGCCGAACGATCCGCGCTCGCCCTTCATCACCTCCGGCTTGCGTGTGGGTACACCGGCTATCACCACCCGTGGCTACAAGGAAGCGGACGTGATCGAGCTGACCAAGTGGATCTGCGATGTGCTCGATGCGCCGGCCGATGAAAGCGTGATTAAAGCCGTGCGCGAGAAAGTGTCGGCCCAGTGCAAGAAATTCCCGGTTTACGGTTGATAGACCAAGGCGTATTCACCCAACCCTATGCATTGCCCCTTCTGCCAGCATGAAGACACTCGCGTGATTGATTCACGCCTTGCCGACGACGGCGCCACCGTGCGCCGCCGCCGCGAGTGTCCGCAGTGCGGTGAGCGCTTCAATACGTTCGAAACGGCAGAGCTCAAGCTCCCGGCTATCGTCAAAAGCGGCGAACGCCGGGAGAATTTCGATGAGCGCAAGTTGCGCACGAGTTTTGAGCGTGCGCTGCAGAAGCGTCCGGTGGCGAGCCATGATGTCGACAGCTCAGTGCGCGAGATCGTCAATGATCTGCGCCGCAGCGGTGAGCGTGAAGTGCCGGCGCGACACATCGGTGAGTTGGTGATGCGCGAGCTGAAGAAGCTCGATCAGGTTGCTTACGTGCGCTTTGCTTCGGTGTATCGCAAGTTTGAAGACGTGCATGCCTTCCGTGAGGAGATCGAAAAGTTGGAGCGCGATCTTCCGCCGGGACTGGAGAACATGCAACTGTCGCTACTCGGTGAAGCTGCCGCGGCAGCTGCCATTAAGCGGAATCACCGCAAGAGCTAAGCTCCACAATAATCTCAAGCTCCATTGCCGTCATTCCCGCTTTCGCGGAAATGACGGCAATGAGGGTTACGGTGTCAGTCAGCCAAGGCTCTCCAGCCACGCATCATCCGATCCCTCCTCCACACCTTCAAACAGGAAGGTCGAGATATAGCGCTCGCCAGTATCCGGCAGCATCGCCAGGATCACACTGCCTTTTTCGGCGGTTTCCGCATACTTCAGCGCAGCGGCAACCGTCGCGCCTGCGGAAATGCCAACGAAAATGCCTTCTTCCTTGGCCAGTCGGCGTGAAGTGTCACGGGCGAGTACATCGTCGACCGGCAGGTCGATGTCGAAGATCTTCCGGTTGAGTACTTCCGGCACGAAGTCCGGTGTCCAGCCCTGGATCTTGTGCGGCTGCCACGGCTTATCGCCTAGCAGGGAGGCCCCGGCCGGTTCGGAGACCACGATCTTCACTTCAGGGCGGGCGAGCTTCAGCACTTCACCCACGCCCGTGAGCGTGCCGCCAGTGCCCCAGCCAGTCACGAAGGCGTCCAGGCGCTTGCCGGCGAAATCGCGCAGGATTTCCGCGGCGGTGGTGCTGCGGTGATAAGCCGGATTGGCCGGATTCTGGAATTGCCGCGGCAGAAACCAGCCATGCTTCGCCGCCAGCTCTTCAGCACGACGCACCATGCCGCTGCCGCGTTCCGCTGCAGGCGTCAGGATCACCTTGGCGCCGTAGGCGCGCATCAGCTTGCGCCGTTCAACCGAGAAGGTTTCGGTCATTGTGGCCACGAAGTGGTAGCCGCGTGCCGCGCATACCATCGCCAGTGCCACGCCGGTATTACCCGAAGTCGCTTCCACGACCGTGTCGCCGGGCTTGAGCAGGCCTTTCTTTTCCGCATCCAGGATCACGGCGATGGCCAGACGATCCTTGACCGAACCGCCGGGATTGAACGCCTCTACCTTGGTGTAGAGCGTGACGTGTGAAGGCGCGACGCGGTGCAGGCGGACAATCGGCGTATTGCCGATGGTGTCGAGGATATTGTCGTAGATCATGACGGTTTCCCTGGCCGGATGGGCAAGATTTAAGGCAACACTGAGCAAGTATCGCCGTCGTCATGATGCCTGGAAGGCTCGCAGGTTGTGTTGCGTGGCACAGGACAGGCCGGGTGCCTTTTCAAGCCGCGCGGCACAACCTGCGAGCCTTCCAGGCATCACCCCGTCATTTGGATAGATATGCTGGGGCCAGCCCTGTCTGTCCGCATACCTTCGACCTATCGTCTCGACAGACGGCCAGTCTGCCTTCGCCGATAGTCCTGTGGTCTGCGAACAGACAGGGCTGGTGACGACGGTGATACTTGCTCAGTGTTGCCTTAAGGCTACTCCTACCTGTTATGGCGCGACAAACGCCGCACGATCACGCACACTGACAATCATGCATATCGATATTCAGACCCTTCCATGAACTTCTCCGCCATCGATGTTGCACATATGTCACAGGCCCTGCGTCTGGCCGAGCGTGGGCTTTACACCACGCAGCCGAATCCCCGTGTGGGTTGCGTCATGGCACACGGCGAGCAGGTGGTGGGGCAGGGCTGGCATGAGCGCGCTGGCCAGCCGCATGCTGAGGTTTTTGCTTTGCGCGAAGCGGCAGAGCGTGCGCGCGGCGCGACGGCATACGTAACGTTGGAGCCTTGCGCGCATCACGGCCGCACTCCGCCGTGCGCCGATGCGCTGATCGCTGCTGGCGTCGCGCGAGTGGTAATCGCTGCCGAAGATCCGTTTCCGCAAGTGGCCGGGCGCGGCATCGAAAAACTTCGCGCCGCCGGGATCACGGTGGAAACCGGCCTGCTGCGGGACGCCGCGCGGGAGATCAACATCGGCTTCTTCAGCCGCATCGAGCGCAAGCGCCCATGGGTACGGGTGAAACTTGCGATGAGTCTTGATGGCCGTACCGCGCTGGCCAATGGTGAGTCCAAGTGGATCACGGGCGAAGCGGCACGTGCCGATGTACAACGCTGGCGCGCGCGCAGTTCAGCCATTCTCACCGGCAGCGGCACTGTGCTCGCCGACAATCCCCAGCTCACCGTTCGCTTTGCGGATGAAGCCTTCACACCACCCCTGCGCGTGGTGCTTGACCGCCGCCTGCGCACGCCGGCTGGTAGCCACGTGCTGGATGGCCATGTCCCGACGCTGGTGTTGCATGCCACTGACGCAACGGTGACCGATCACCGTTTCGACCTCGTTGAACGGAAGCCTGTGGCCGAGAAGGATGGTGCGCTTGATCTGCACGCCGTGCTTGCCCTGCTGGCCGAGCGTGGCTGCAGCGAATTGCATGTCGAAGCAGGACCGACGCTTTGTGGCGCATTGTTTGCGGCCGGTCTGGCCGATGAGCTGCTGCTCTATATCGCGCCGCTGATGCTTGGCGACAGCGCTCGCCCGCTGATGCACCTGCCATCGCTTGGCGATATGGCCGATCGATGGTTGTTACGGACCATCGATCAGCGCCAGGTGGGGCAGGATTGGCGTTTGCAGTTGCGGCCCGGATAACGCCCTGCGGACACATTGTTCGGTCCGGTGGACAGCCAGCACAGGGGCCGGGAGCCGATCGGTGATAAACTCCGCAGGCCGGCTGGTCCGGCACACAACAAACGTCTTCAGGGCGGGGTGGAATTCCCCACCGGCGGTAGGGACCGCAAGGTCCGAGCCCGCGAGCGCTTTGGTCGTATGCGCGTACCTCGCAAGAGTCCGCTTTTAATACGGCTGAAGGTCAGCAGATCCGGTCCAAAGCCGGAGCCGACGGTCAGGCTGTTTCCGGTTCGCCGGAGCGGCTCATAGTCCGGATGAAAGAAGACGGCGGCATGCATCGCGTAAGCGATGCGTGTGCCTTATGCCTTGGGGCGTTCTCACATGACTTAACGTGGAGAACGTTCATGATTATTCGTCATAGCCAAGATGCGTCGACCTCCGCCAGGGAGGTGCGCTGATGTTTACCGGTATTGTGCAAAGCGTGGGCCGCATCGCGCGGCTGGAACCGCGCGGCGGCGACGTGCGTCTGCATGTCGATACGACCGATCTCGATCTTTCTGATGTGCAGCTCGGCGACAGCATTGCCGTTTCCGGTGTGTGCCTGACCGCCGTGACGCGGGAAGCGCGTGGATTCGCGGCAGACGTTTCCAACGAAACCCTCTCGCTTACGACGCTCGGCAAGCACAAAGCTGGCGATCCGGTGAATCTGGAGAAAGCCTTGCGGCTGGCCGATCGCCTGGGCGGCCATCTGGTGTCCGGCCATGTCGACGGTGTGGGCAAGGTGGTTTCGGTGACGCCGGATGGGCGCTCCCAGCGTTGGACGTTTGAAGTGCCGGCCCAGCTTGCGCGTTATATCGCGTCGAAAGGCTCGATCTGCATTGACGGCACCAGTCTTACCGTCAACGAGGTAAGCGGCAATCGATTCGGAGTCAACCTTATCCCCCATACAGTGGAACATACAGCGTTCCATGCACGCCGAGCTGGCGATGCGGTGAATATCGAGGTGGATGTGGTGGCGCGCTACGTGGAACGCTTGATCGGAGGTAGTGAAACCTCGCGTATCGATGAGGCGTTTTTGAAGCAGCACGGCTTCGCATAATTCTCTGTTTTCTCTTTCTCAAGACACAGAAATACGCATGTTTCTAAGGTGTTGAACACGGCCGCGGGGGGGGGGGGGGGGGGGCCCCCCCCCCCCCCCCCCCCCCCGGGGGGGGGGGGGGGGCCCCCCCCCCCCCCCCCCCCCCCCCCCGGGGGGGGGTGGGGGGGGCGTCATTCCGGCGAAAGCCGGAATGACGCCGCGGCAAGTTTCGACCTTTTCGCGCACGTGCAGATTTTGTGCTTTCGAGTGGAGAGAGCGGAATCAGCTAAGGATCAAAAATATGGCATTCAATACCATCCCCGAAATCCTCGAAGACATCCGCGCTGGCCGCATGGTGGTGATCCTCGACGACGAAGATCGCGAGAACGAAGGCGATCTGATCATGGCCGCGCAGATGGTGCGGCCTGAAGACATCAACTTCATGGTGCGTGAGGCGCGTGGTCTGGTCTGTCTCACGCTGACCGAACAGCGCACGCGCCAACTCGGCTTGCGCCCGATGGTGAGCGACAACACCTCGCCGTATCACACCAACTTCACCGTCTCGATCGAAGCGGCCGAAGGTGTTACCACCGGCATTTCTGCACACGACCGCGCGCGCACGATCCAGGTGGCGGTGAAGACCGATGCGAAGCCGCAGGATCTTTCGCAGCCGGGTCATATCTTTCCGCTCACCGCGCAGCCTGGCGGCGTGCTCACTCGCGCGGGCCATACGGAAGCAGGTTGTGATCTCGCTGCGCTGGCAGGGCTGGAACCTGCCGCGGTGCTGATCGAAGTACTGCATGAAGACGGCTCGATGGCGCGACGCCCCGAACTGGAATTGTTCGCGAAAAAGCACGGCTTGAAGATCGGCTCGATTGCCGACCTGATCCGCTACCGTCTGGAAACCGAAAAAACGGTGCAGCGCGTTTATGAAGACGACGTGCAGACCGAGTTCGGCCCGTTCCGCCTGGTCGCATATCGCGATGCCATCAAGCATGGGCTGCATTTTGCCCTGGTGCGCGGCAACGTCGAAGACGCTGCCCCTGTGCTCGCGCGCGTGCACGTACGCAACACCTTGTCGGATGTATTGCATCTGCAGCGCGACGATCTGGGTTTGACGGTGACCTCGGCCCTGCGTCGGATCGCTGATGAAAATCGCGGCGTGCTGCTGGTGCTCTCCGGCGAGGACACGCCCGAAGCGTTGTTACGTCGCCTCAATCGCCAGCCGGCCACCCAGGCTCCCGAGGAAATGCAGCAGCAGGAGTGGCGTCAGCACGGACTGGGCGCGCAGATCCTGACGGACCTGGGCGTGCATCGCCTGCGCGTACTGGGCACGCCGCGCAAGCTGGTGGGGTTGGCGGGATTCGGGCTTGAGGTTGTCGAATACACAGAGTAAATCGGCCTACTACCGAGAATGATTCACGGGCCAGATGTTTCACCTGTCGTCCCGGCGCCGGCCGGGACCCAGAGTCTTTATGCAGAAAAATCAGAAGATCCCGGCCTGTGCCGGGATGACGGTCTGGGGCTGTTGCCGCGGGACCATCGGCGGTTCTCTATGACCACCAACCAAATCCCGTTAATCTGCCTGCGCTAATTCCGCTGAAACGAGGTCGAGATGAGTATCAAGGATCTGACGTTCGGACGCGTGCGCTTGCGCGCGATGGGTTTGACGGCACTGGCGGTGGCATGCGCATCGAGCGCATGGGCGCAGCAATCTGCGGTGCCGCCATCGTCCCTCAGTCCCGATGAGCGCGCGGACCAGCTACTCAAGCATATGTCCACCGAGGACATGCACCACATGCTGCAGACCTACAACACCATGCAGGCCCAGCAGCCACCTGGTGGCATCGGCACAGCGGGCTATGTGCCGGCGCTGACCAAGCTCGGTATTCCTGCCCTGCAGGAGAATGATGCAGGTATCGGCGTGCAGAACTATCCGCTGGATGCTGGTCCAGGCAAGCCGCCCGGTCACGTGCGCGGCGAGCAGGGCAACACCACGCCGCTGCCTTCGACGCTGGCCATTGCTGCAACCTGGAATCCGCAGATCGCCTACGACGGCGGCAGCATGATCGGCGGTGAAGCGCATGCACAAGGTATCAACGTGCTGCTGGCCGGTGGCATCAATCTCACGCGCGAACCGCGCGACGGGCGTACGTTCGAATATCTCGGTGAAGATCCGCTGTTGGCTTCGCGCATCGATGGTGGGGAGATCCGCGGCATCCAGTCACAGCATGTGATCTCGACCATCAAGCATTACGCACTGAATGACCAGGAAACCAACCGTCTTACGGTCAGCTCCAACATCGACGAGCGTGCCATGCGCGAGTCGGATCTGCTCGCCTTTGAAATGGCGATCGAGGATGGTCATCCCGGTTCGGTGATGTGCGGTTACAACAAGGTCAACCATGTGTGGGATTGCTCCAACAATCATCTGTTGAATGACATCCTCAAAGGTGACTGGAAGTATCCCGGCTGGGTGATGACCGACTGGGGTGCCGATCACGGCGTGATGGATGCGATGGCGGGTACCGATCAGGTGTCCGGTGTCGACTTTTCCTCCGGCTACAGCCTGGGCACCAACCAGAACAGTTTTGGCAAGCCGCTGCTGCAGGCCATTGCCCAGGGCACCATTCCGCACAGCCGCTTTCAGGACATGGTGCATCGCGTCCTGCGTTCCATGTTTGCTGTGGGACTGTTCGACAATCCGCCGGTGATCAAGCCATTGAATGCGGACGCCGACGCACTGGTTTCACAGCATGCGGCGGAGCAGGGCATCGTGCTGCTGAAGAACGATCAATCGCAGTTACCCTTGGAGGGAGGCATCAAGTCGGTGGCGATCATCGGCGGCCATGCTGATATCGGTGTGTTGTCCGGTGGTGGTTCGGCGCAAGTGTGGCCGATCGGCGGTCCGGCCATTCCGGCAGTAAAGGGGCCGGATTGGCAGTGGAAAGTCTACGATCCTTCTTCGCCGATGAAAGCTCTGCAAAAGCTGCTGCCGAACGTAAAGATTACTTACGACGATGGCAGCAATCCCGCGCGGGCTGCTGCGCTGGCTAAATCGTCCGATGTTGCGCTTGTATTTGCCACGCAGTGGACGTGCGAAGGCGTCGATATGCCCAACCTTTCGTTGCCCGACAAGCAGGATGACCTGATCGACGCGGTGACAGCAGCCAACCCGCATAGCGTCGTGGTGCTCGAAAATGGCGGTCCGGTGAAGATGCCGTGGCTCTCGAAAGTCAGCGCCGTGGTGGAAGCCTGGTATCCAGGCGCGCGCGGCGGTGAGGCGATCGCCAATGTGCTCACGGGCAAGGTCAATCCCTCGGGCCGTTTGCCGGTGACCTTCCCGCAGGACGAGCAGCAACTGCCACGCCCGGTCATCACTAACGAGCAGGATGTCAACTACGACATCGAAGGCGCAGCAGTCGGCTACAAATGGTTCGACGAGAAGAAATTGGAGCCACTGTTCCCGTTCGGTTTCGGTCTCTCCTACAGCAAGTTCGGTTACAGCGATTTGCACGTGAGCAGTCACGGTGATCGCGTCACGGTGAGCTTCAAGGTCACCAATCTGGGTGATCGTGCAGGCATGGACACGCCGCAGGTGTATGTCGGCATGCCGGCCAACAGCGGCGAAGCGCCGCGCCGTCTTGCCGGTTTCGAGAAGGTGTCGTTACAGCCGGGCCAGAGCCGCACGATGACCCTCACCATCGATCCACGTTTGCTTGCTGTGTTCAATGCACAGGCGCATCAATGGCAGGTCGCTGCGGGCAGCTATCCGATACAGGTCGGGCACTCCTCGCGCGACTTCGTATTGAATCGCAATGTGACCGTGACGGCCGCAAACATCGCGCCATAAACGTCATTGCAGAGATCGGGAGAATTTCGTTTGATGCAGGCTCATTCCTCCTGCCACGTACGTTTGGTTGCGCCTTCCGGCTATCCGCATGACCGCGACGCCATGGCGCGTGGCGTGGCCCGCCTTCACAAGGCGGGCTGCGTGGTTGATGGCGAAGAAGTGCTTAGCCGCGCCGAATTGCGTTATGCCGGCAGCGATGCGCAGCGTGTAGCGGATATCAATGCGCTGGCTACGCTGGAGACATTGCCGGATGTCGCGCTGTCGATTCGCGGCGGTTACGGCGCCACGCGTCTGCTGGAACACTTGCACTACGATGCCTTGCGCGAACGCCTGACCGGGCAGCCGATGGTGATGGTTGGCCACAGTGATTTCACGGCGCTGCAAATGGCGCTGTATGCCAGGGCAGGGCTGGTCAGTTTCGGTGGTCCAATGCTGGGGCCGGATTTTGGTGCGGTGGAACTGAGTCCGCTGACCTGGCGCCATTTCTGGCGCACCATCAGCGCGCCGCAGGGCAACGCGAGCTGGGATTGCGGCGAAGTAGAGGAATTCAGCGCAGAAGGGCCACTGTGGGGCGGCAACCTTGCCATGCTATGCAGCCTGCTGCAGACCCCGTACTTTCCCCGCATCGAGGGCGGCATCCTGTTCGTGGAGGATGTGGGCGAGCCGCCCTTCCGGATCGAGCGGCTGCTTTACCAGCTGCATTTGTCCGGGGTGCTGGGACGGCAGCGCGCCCTGATTCTGGCTGATTTCACCCAATGCCGGCCGGCGGCCTACGACAACGGTTACGACCTTGCCGACGGCTTTGCCCAGATCCGGCGGATCGCCGGTATACCGGTGCTGTCCGGCATGCCGTTCGGCCACGATCCGGACAAATTCACCCTGCCGTTCGGCGTGCCAGCGCGGTTACGCGTGGTGGGCCGCCGGGCGAGCCTGAATTTTCACGGTTACCCGCATCTGCGGCAGCCGCATGAACCTCCCATGGGGTGAATCCTGAATCCGAGCATCCCCTGGCTCAAACCCGTAAAATAGCGGGCTCGCACGGGCCCACCCGTTCTCAAGGAATCCACCCAGCATGAAGACCATCGAAGGCGATTTCGCCACGCCCAAAGGCCGTTTTGCCATCGTTGCCGGCCGTTTCAACGGCTTTGTCGTCGAACCACTGGTGGCTGGCGCACGCGACGCGCTGGTGCGCCACGGTGTGAGCGACGATGCGATTGACCTGATCCGTGTGCCGGGCGCCTGGGAAATCGGCCTGGCCGCGCACAAGCTGGCTCATTCCGGCAAATATGCAGCGGTGATTGCGCTCGGCGCGGTGATTCGTGGCGCTACGCCGCACTTCGATTACGTCGCCGGCGAATGCGCCAAGGCGCTGACCCAGGCCGCACTCGGTTCGGGCGTGCCAGTGGCTTTCGGTGTACTCACCACTGACACCATCGAGCAGGCGATCGAGCGCTCCGGCACCAAGGCCGGCAACAAGGGCGCCGATGCGGCCATCGCTGTGCTGGAGATGGTCAACTTGTACGGAAAGCTGTAATGAATTCGCGTCCCGAAGGCATCGACCTTGCCGCGCGTTCGCGCGCCCGCCGCCGTGCGCTGCAGGCCCTGTACGCATGGCAGATGAGCGGCAGCTCGATGAACTCGGTCATCGAACAGTTCCGTCACGAGCAGGATATGGAAGTGGCGGACCTGGAGTATTTCGAGGATCTGCTGCGCGGCGTGGAGCGGAACGTCCAGGCGATCGACGAGGCGCTGCAGCCTTATATCGATCGCGATGTCGCACAGATCGATCCGATCGAACGTGCGGTGCTGCGACTGGCAGGCTACGAACTGAAATTTCGTCCGGATGTGCCGTATCGCGTGATCATCAACGAGGCGATCGAAGTGACCAAACGCTTCGGCGCGGATCATGGGCACAGCTATGTGAATGGTGTGCTGGATAAGTTGGCGGCGCAGGCACGGGGTGCGGAGAAGCACGGATAACCGGAAGTAAGATCGGGCCGTCTGCTCTAGCCATATACCGTCGTCCCGGCGAAGGCCGGGGCCCAGTGACTTCGCAGCGCTGTCAGTCGCCGGACAACGGTCAGGCTAGGCGCTGCCTCCCCGAGTACATAGACTCAACGTCCTTAGAATCAGAAGGCGCAGCGGCGAATTCCATGGAATTTTCCCTCATCGACCGCATCCGCGAACGCACCGCGCAAGGACGTGATGACGTGCGTCTGGGCATCGGCGACGATGCAGCATTGCTCGCCGTACCGGCAGGTCAGGAACTCGCCGTTGCCATCGACACACTGGTCGAAGGCGTGCACTTTCCGCAAGGCACATCGGCAGCCGATATCGGCTGGAAGGCGCTTGCCGTCAATCTCTCCGATCTCGCGGCCATGGGCGCTACGCCTGCCTGGGCCTTACTGGCGTTGACCCTGCCGCATGCCGATCCGTCATTTATCGACGGACTGGCCACCGGCTTCGCACAACTTGCACAACCGTACCGCCTCGCGCTGGTAGGCGGCGATACCACACGTGGTGCATTGACCTTGAGCGTTGTTGTGCATGGCTTCGTGCCACCAGGCAAAGCGTTGCTGCGTTCAGCCGCGCAAGTAGGCGACAGCGTTTTCGTCACGGGTACGCTGGGCGATGCAGCGGCCGGCTTGAAACTGGTTCAACAGCACGCCAACGATACGGATGCGCGAGCGGGCTATCTGATCGATCGCCTCAATCGTCCGGCACCGCGTGTTGCCGCCGGCCTCGCGCTGCGTGGTTACGCGAATGCATGCATCGATATTTCCGATGGCTTGCTTGCCGATCTGGGACACATCTGCGCATCCAGCAAGGTGGGGGCAGAGATCGATGCGTCCTTGCTACCGCGTTCTTCCGCGCTGCTGGACTTGTTCGATGATGCGGCATCGCGTGATTTTGCATTGAGCGGTGGCGATGATTACGAATTGTGCTTCACCGTCTCTGCGCAACACGTTGCGGCTGTGCAAGCCAGTCTTGCGCGACTCGGCTGCGGTGCCACACGAATCGGCCGTATTGTCGAAGGAGATCGCGTGCGCGTGCGTGATGCAGCAGGACAATGGCTGGAACCCGAACATCGCGGCTGGGATCATTTCGGCGCATGAATGAACGCAAGACACTTTCTGACGCACAACGGCGCGCACTGCTGTCCAGCCCAGCAGGCTGGTTGGCCTGCGGTTTTGGCTCCGGTCTCGCGCCCATAGCGCAGGGTACATTCGGATCGCTGGCGGCGATTCTGCCCTGGCTGCTGCTGCGGCATGCATCATTGCCACTCAATCTGCTGGTTATCGCAGTGGGCTTTGCGATTGGCGTATGGGCTTGCGATATCTCCGGCCGTCTTCTCGGCGTGGATGATCACCGCAGCCTGGTCTGGGACGAATTTATCGGTCAATGGATCGCCTTGCTTCCGGCGTTGCTCGCGCCATGGTGGGCGGTTTTCCTTGGCTTTGCGCTCTTTCGCCTATTCGATGTGTGGAAGCCTTGGCCGATCGGTTGGCTGGATCGTCACCTCAAAGGTGGGCTTGGCGTGATGATCGACGACGTCATCGCCGGTATTTTTGCTGCGATCGTATTGTGGCTGGTGTTGCGAGTATCGTAAGTTGACATGTGCATGAGCAGAATCGCGCCGCGTGGTCTTCACGCGATGGCGGCGCGGTCATGCGCACTTAAACCTGAAAGCCGTTTGCCGGAATGAGGACGAGTCATGAGCTTTGCCACGAAGAAATCGCTGTTTGCATCGATACTGGCTTCGGTACTCGTCGCGGGATACGCCGGTGCCGCCAGCAGTATGCAAGCGATAGCGCCGGACGGCGCTCCTGCTTCCGCTCCTGTTCCCGTTCCGCCGCCCAGTAGCGCGCCTGCCGACGGTTCGAGCTATTTCTCGAAGCACTTCAGCACAGATGCCCTTGCTGCCGAGGTAAAGAACACTGTCATTCAGGCGAACCTCGCGCCGGTGCCGTTCAACAAGATCGTTGCACAGACGCGTGATCAGGTGACGACGTCTGGCGGCCAGCCTGGCCAGACCGGGCAAGCCAATCCAACGACTTATACCGTGACCGTGGTGCTTGAAAATGCCGGTCATGGTCTGATCCGCCGGATGCAGGCGGTGCAATCGCAGGATGCGAACCTGGTTACCCGGTTCGATCTCACGTATCGCGGTTATTTTCCGTTCCTGACCCAGACCATTCCTGCCAATGCAAACGCGCTGCCGCCGATCGTGGAAGCGCGCAAGGTTTTGCGCTTTGATACGAACACCGATGGTCACCTGGTCTTTGCTTATCAATATGGAGCGAACGGGCAGGCGACTTTCGCCGATCCGGGTCAGGTGATCTGCAATGTCGGCAAAGATTACAGTGCATCGGAACTCAATGCGGCGATCCAGGGACAGGCGCGCGAGTTGAACTGTCAGACGGTGGATACGAACGGTATCGTCACCGACAAGATGAAGTTGGCTTATCTTGAAAAGTACGGCGTGGCGCTGGTGCTGCACACGCAGAATCCGGAAAGTTCGCTCGATAGCACGGTTACCGATTTCACGGTGGAGTAACAACCGCTTCGCGGTGCCGTCGGCTGCGGCCGGCGATGATGGTGTGACAGACCAGGAGATTCCCATGCAATACCGTCGTCTTGGCCGCACCGGCTTGCAGTTGTCCGCGCTGTCCTTTGGCGCGTGGGTGACATTCGGGCGCCAGGTAGGGCGCTCGGAAGCGCGTGATCTCATGGCGATGGCGTGGGATAACGGCATCAATTTCTTCGACAACGCCGAGACCTACAATCACGGCGAGGCCGAGCGCTTGATGGGCGATGTGCTGGCCGATCTGCGTTTTTCGCGTGATAGCTATTGCGTATCGAGCAAAGTGTATTTTGGCGCGGCGGAAAAACCGCGTCCGACGCAGCGCGGTCTGTCGCGCAAGCATGTGATCGAAGCCTGCCATCAGGCGCTGGAACGTCTGCGCGTGGGGCATCTGGATCTTTACTTCTGCCATCGCCCCGATCCCGAAACACCCATCGAGGAAACCGTGGCGGCGATGGATACGCTGGTTCGCCAGGGCAAGATTCTGTATTGGGGAACCAGCGAGTGGCCGGCCGCCGCGATTCATGAAGCGCATCGCGTCGCACAAGCCATGCACATGTACGCGCCGGTGGTGGAGCAGCCGCAGTACAACTTGTTGCATCGTGAACGCGTGGAGCAGGAATACGCGCCGCTATACGCCAGTTACGGCATGGGTACCACGATCTGGTCGCCGCTGGCGTCGGGCTTGTTGAGCGGCAAGTACAGCCAGGGCGTACCGCAGGGATCGCGCCTGACTCAGCCGGGATACGAATGGCTGCGCGACATGGTGCTGGGCGAGAGCGGGGATCGGGTGGAAAAAGTAAAACACTTGCCAGCCATTGCGGCAGAACTGGGTGCAACGCCTGCGCAACTGGCCATCGCCTGGTGTCTGGCCAATCCACATGTTTCGACCGTGATCCTGGGCGCCAGTCGCAAAGACCAACTGGAACAGAACCTCGGCGCGCTGGCGTTGCTGCCTAAGTTCGATCTGGCCCTGAAGGAACGGATCGAGCGTACGCTCGCGTAAACCACGCCTACGGTTCGGCTCAGTTCGGATGTTCAGGGGCAGCTGTTGTCTGCCCTGAGAACATCGTCAGTACTTGATTGACGATGCCGATGGGATGGCTGTCCTCCATGTTCGTGAGCACGGCGATGGCGAAGCGTCTGTCCGGAAGGAGCGCCAACGCGTCGTTGCATCCTTGCTGGCTACCCGTGTGCCAAGCGATGGTGTGTCCATTCGATGCTGTGAGTTCCCAGCCGAGGCCGTAGGCCGCGTTAGGCTCGACGCCGATGCCAGCCGCCTGTCCGGAGGCAAGTTTGAACGGCGTCCACATGCTGGCGATCGTGTCCGGCTTCAGGATGCGGTGATCCATCAAGGCGGAGGTCAGCCGGGCCAGATCTTCCGCCGTCGTATCCAGTCCGCCGCCGGGAATCTTGTAGCTGCTGTCCATGAGTCCGGCATTTTTTACTTGTCCATCGACGTATTGGTATCCGTGTGCGCGGTGCGGCACGATGTCGAATGTATTGTCGATGGCCGTGTGGCTCATGCCAGCAGGCTGCAACACATGCTGCTGCAAATAGCTGAAATAGCTCGTGCGCGCCGCACCTTCGATAACGCAGCCTGCAACCGAGTAGCCATAGGTGGAATAGGTGTACTTTGTGCCCGGTTTGAATAGCAGCGGATCACTGGCAAAAATCGAAAATCCATCGGTGATGGATGCGTAGTGTTGTGTGCTATCGATTTCGTCATCCCGGTAGTGTCGGATTCCTGAGGTATGGCTCAGCAATTCGCGGGTCGTGACGGGCCATGGCTTTAGCGGAAAGCGTGGGCAGTACTTCTGGATGGGCGCATCCAGGTCGAGTTTGCCGGCATCGGCGAGTGACAGTGCCGCCACGGCTGTGAGGGGCTTGGCGAGTGATCCGGTACGAAACAGGGATTGCGGTGTGGCGGGTACGTCGTTTTCCAGATCGATCGTTCCGAACGCTTTGGAATACACGATCTGGCCATTTTCCGTTATTGCGATCTGCAAGGCGGGAATGTGTTTGGCCGTCATGGCTGCCGTGACGATCTGATCGACGCGCTTCGTATCAAGCGTGGATTGGGCAAGCAGGGGACATGGCAGTAGAAGCAGGGCAGCAGCGAGACGTCGTAATGACATGGGCTATTCCTGATGGGGCGACCTGGATTTCATGCGGGTCGAGCGGTGCGCGGCAGTGTAACGGCTGGCTGGCGGTGCGGAAGAGGTGGAGTGGCCGTGCGATTCCGGGCCTTGCCTCAGGGTGCTTGACTATTAAATGAGAATTATTATCATTTGACTCGTCACCCCCGACGACGGAGCCGAGTCATGTCCACCACCGGTACGCTAACCCTCTCCCGCCCCTCGCAAGTGCCGCTGCTGGCCAGCGTGGATGTCGCCCCGGCCACGCCGATCCGCCGGATTTCCAGTCAGCGGCTTTTGGCTGGCGAGCGTGAGTTGGTCATCCAGCATCTGGGCAGCGAATATCACCTGCGGCTGACCCGCAATGGCAAGCTGATTCTCACCAAGTAAGTGCAGCCTGCCCTCTGCCCTGCGCAGAGGGATCATCGGCAGAAACTTCCTCATCACCATCTCGCCAGCGCGCTAAGGCGCATGCCAGCCCTATCCGAAAGGAGATCGCCATGTTTGGCTGGCCGGCCACACGTTCCACTTCGCTTTGTTGCCACGCGCCGCGGGCTATCGTTGCGCAGCGTTGCCGCGCGGTATCTCCCCAATCTTTGATAAGCAGGCTGCCCGGTCTCGGCTGCGTGCTTTATCTGCACGCGGCATCGACTGATGTCGCCGGCGATGCTTCGCCGCCCGGTCTGCTGGTGGACGAACATGCACTGGCGCCGCTGTTGGACACGCGCTGGCTGTTGGCCACCAGTACTGTCACCGAGGATGGTCCGCGGGAATGGCTGGAGTGTGTCGATAGCTCCGGTCGGATACGGGCGCGACTGCATTTGCTGCCCGACACGGATTACCTCGCCTGGGATGCGCTGATGAATGCAGGTGATCTGCACAACGGCCCGGCCGCCTTGTCGAACACTTCGCCGTTGAGGCCGGATAGCGCCGAGGTGGTGAGCTTCAAAGTCCGTGAGTTGGCGGGATTGCAACTGCTCGAACGAAGCAATTCGGCGTTGTCATCACTGGGCGGGCGCATTGCGGCGCGCATTGCGCATGCCGAATCGGCGGTCCTGCTGACCTGAGCCAAGCTGTCCGGACACGCCTGTCCATCTGTCCGGCGAACTGTCCGCGGACAACGATGAGTCGAAATGTACAAGTCGCAATCATCTGAATAAAAAGGATTTTTTTGTCGTCCGCGCGCTGGCACGCGGATTGCTGAGCAGGTGTGGGGGCCGCACTGTCCGCGGCCAGGGAACACACCATGATTCGAGACACTTCCGCTCAGGACCGCCTGATCCAGGTCAAAGCGAGCCCGAAGAAAAAAATCTTGTGGATCGGCGGCGCCGTCGTTGCTGTGATCGTGCTGGCCATGGTCATGCCGGGCATCACTCGCCTGTTTTCCGCGGATGCTTCGGTGAGCGCCTCGCGCCTGGCCTTCGCGACGGTGCAGCGCGGACCGTTTATTCGCGATATCGCCGCCGAAGGGCAGGTGGTTGCCGCGGTCAGTCCCACGCTCTATGCCACCTATGGCGGCGCGGTCACCTTGCAGGTGCACGCGGGCGATACGGTGAAGAAAGGGCAGGTCCTGGCGGTGATCGACAGCCCCGAGCTGCGCAACAAGCTGGCGCAGGAGCAATCCAACGCCGACGCGATGGAAGTCGATTACCTGAGCGCGCAGATCGATGCGCGCAAAAAAGCGTCGGAAATGCAGAAGGCGTACGACAACGCCAGGATTGACGACGAAACCGCTGCCCGCGATTTCGACCGCTACAAGACAGCCTACGCAGGCGGTGGCGTGAACAAGATGGACGTGGACCGTGCCGAGGCGACGCTGGACAAAGCCAAGGTCACGTTGGAACACGCCAAAGACGATCTCGGCCTGGATAACGACAGTGCGACATTTGCCATCAAGGCGAAGAAGCTCGCCCACGATCGCCAAGTACTGCTGGTGCAGGATCTGCAGCGCCAAGTCGATAACCTCAATGTGCGCTCGCCGGTGGATGGTCAGGTCGGCCAGCTCTTTATCGCCGAACGCGCCACCGTCGCCAAGGATGCACAGCTACTCAGCGTGATCGACCTGTCCGCGCTCGAAGTGGAAGTGAAAGTACCTGAGAGCTTCGCGCGTGACCTGGCGATTGGCATGGGCGGCGAAATCAGTGGCAACGACAACACCTGGAAGGGCGTCGTCAGCGCGATCTCGCCTGAAGTCGTCAATGGCGAAGTCGCAGCGCGCGTGCGCTTCGACGGCCAGACGCCTAAGCAACTGCGCCAGAACCAGCGCCTGTCCGTCCGCATTCTGCTTGATCATCGCGAGAACGTGCTTACCGTGCAGCGCGGTTCGTTCGTGGATGAATCCGGCGGTAGCTATGCGTATGTCGTGCGCGATGGTATTGCCACCAAGACACCGATCCGTGCTGGCGAAAGCAGCATCGACAAAGTGGAGATCCTCGATGGCCTGAAGGAAGGCGACAACATCGTGATCTCCGGTACCGATAACTTCAAAGGCGCACAGCGCGTCGTAATCAGCCGCTGACGGCTACCAACCAACCGAAGGATGAAAACCATGCTGAAGATGACGCATCTGTCCAAGGTCTATCGCACCGAAGTGGTGGAAACCTATGCGCTTCGCGATTTCAACATCGATGTGAAAGAAGGCGAATTCGTTGCCGTGACCGGACCTTCCGGTTCGGGCAAGACCACCTTCCTCACTATTGCCGGCCTGCTGGAAACGTTCACCGGCGGCGAATACCACCTCGACAACATCGAAGTCAGCCACCTTGACGACAATGCGCGCTCGAAGATCCGCAACGAAAAGATTGGCTTCATTTTCCAGGCCTTCAACCTGATTCCGGATCTGAATGTGTTCGACAACGTCGAAGTGCCGCTGCGCTATCGCGGCATGAAGGCGGCCGAGCGCAAGGAACGCATTATGGGTGCGCTGGAACGCGTGGGCCTGGCCTCGCGCGCCAAGCACTACCCGGCCGAGCTTTCCGGCGGTCAGCAACAGCGCGTCGCGATCGCCCGCGCACTCGCCGGCAGCCCACGTCTGCTGCTCGCCGACGAACCGACCGGCAACCTGGATACACAGATGGCCCGCGGCGTGCTGGAGCTGCTGGAAGAAATCCATCGCGAAGGCGCCACCATCGTGATGGTGACGCACGATCCGGAACTCGCCGCACGCGCGCAGCGCAACGTGCACATCATCGACGGTCAGGTGGTGGATCTTGCGGAAGATCCGCGCTTCCACACCGCTTACACCGCCGCTGCGGGCCAGATACGCGGCTGATCGCTTCAACGCCCTCCCCTGCAAGCAGGGGAGGGCTGGGCGGGGTCAACCACCGGACCTCTGTTGCTGCAAACACGCCAACAACACCAGGACTTTCATGTTCGCCTACTACTTCCAGCTCGGACTGCGCAGCCTCAGGCGCAACCCCATGCTCACCGCGTTGATGGTGATGGCGATCGGCTTTGGCGTCGCCGCATCGATGATCACGTACTCGGTGTTTCGGGCGGTATCCGGTGATCCCATCCCGCAGAAGTCCTCGAAGCTGTTCATGCCGCAGATCGACAGTTGGGGGCCGGGGCAAGGCGCCGATGACAAGGGCGATCCTCCTGGCGGGTTGAACTATATCGATGCGATGGCTTTGATGAAGGCGCATCAGTCTTCGCGCATGACACTCATTTATCAGGTCAGTTTGTCAACGCTGCCCATGGATGCCGACAGCGTGCCGGTGGCCACCAACGGCTTTGCCGTCACGGCGGATTTTTTCACCATGTTCGATGTGCCTTTTCTCTACGGCAGCGGCTGGAGTAAATCCGATGATGAAGGTCGCGTCGCCGATGTCGTGCTGACACAGGAGTTCAATCAGCGAATGTTTGGCGGCGCCAACAGTGTGGGAAAGAAAATGACGCTTTCCGGTCATGACTACCGCATCGTTGGTGTTACCAGGCATTGGGATCCATCGCCGCGTTTTTATGACGTGTGGGAAGAAACGGGTTTCGACAACCCGCCTGATTTCTACCTTCTTTTCAACCGTGCGATCGACTTGCAAACGGACAATACCGGTAGGAACAGTTGCCGCGGTGCGATTACCTACGATGGCTGGGACAAATACCTGCAAAGCAACTGCGTCTGGCTGATGCCGTGGGTGGAATTGGATACATCGGAAGATGTCGATCACTATCGCGAGTTTCTTCAGAGCTATTCCGCCGATCAGCAACATGCCGGACGTTTCGGTTGGGCACCGAACGTACGCTTGCCTAATGTCATGCAATGGCTTGATGTGCAGGGAGTCGTGCCGCCCGAGAGCCGCATTTCTCTGGTGGTGGCGCTGAGCTTCTTTATCATCTGCCTGGTCAACACGATTGGGTTGCTGCTGGCGAAGTTCATGCGTCGAGCGGGCGAGATCGGCGTACGCCGTGCGCTCGGTGCAACCCGGCACGAGATCTACGCTCAGTACCTGGTCGAGGCTGGGGCAGTCGGACTGGCCGGAGGATTGCTGGGGCTGCTGCTTACTGCAGCAGGCATGTCTGGCGTGGGCTTGCTATTCGCACCCGAGATCGCGCAACTCGCGCATCTGGATTTGTCACTGATCGGATTGACCTTGGCAGTGGCCATCTTCGCCACCGTGGCCGCCGCGTTTTATCCCGCCTGGCGTGCCGCGCAAGTGCAGCCGGCCTGGCAGTTGAAGTCCAACTAAGGCGAGAGGGAGCACTCATGCATATTCAACCTATTCTCGCCGCTTTACGCCGCCATAAGGCAGGTACAGTCCTGATCGCGTTGCAGATTGCGTTGACGCTGGCGATTGTTTGCAATGCGCTATTCCTCATTCACCAGCGCCTTTCGCACCTCAATGAATCCAGCGGTGTCGACGAGTCCGATCTATTCGTGATTCGAAACCAGTGGGGTGAGCAGTATTCCACCCAGCAGGCCGTGGAACATATCCAGCAAGACATCGTCGCGCTGCGGCAATTGCCGAGCGTGCAGGACGTCTCCGCCAGCAACAGCTATCCGATGAGAGGAGTTAGCTGGGACAACTGGATCACCATGAAGCCAGACCAGATTGGTCATACGAGCGATGCTGCGTATTACACCGGGGACGCCGATTTTCTGCGCACGCTCGGTGTCAAGTTGATCGCGGGACGCGATTTTCGGCCGGAAGAAGTACAAAACATGGGGCTGCGGCAAAATGTAGAGACGCCCGTCGCCATCATCACCAAGGCGATGGCCGACAAGCTGTTTCCTAACGGCAATGCGCTAGGTAACACCTTCTATGCCATGACCAGCAAGCCGATCACCGTGATTGGCATCGTGGATGTGCTGCATCGGGGCGATGTCTCGACGTGGAGCATCAAATACGCGGGCGAATCCATGGTGGTGCCGGTTCGCCTTGCTGTGCCTTATGGACTTTACTACCTCGTGCGCGCCAAGCCCGGGCAACTCGATGCGGCGATGCGCGAAGCGCCGAAGGCCCTGTTTGCGGAAAACCGCATGCGCATGATCGACCCCAAGGATGGCCTGCTCAGCTTCACGGAGATTCGCCGTCGCGCGTTCGAGAGCGATCGTGGCATGGCCGTCCTGATGAGCATCATTTGCGTCGTGCTGCTGGCCATCACGGCGGCTGGCATTGTGGGCCTGACCAGCTTCTGGGTGGGGCAGCGGCGGCGGCAGATCGGCGTGCGCCGCGCGCTGGGTGCGACGCGCCGCGACATCCTGAATTACTTCATGACTGAGAACCTGCTGATCAGTCTCGGCGGCGTGGCCGTCGGCGTGCTGCTGGCCGTCGGACTCAACCTGTGGCTGGTCACCCACTTCAGTGCATTGAAGTTGCTACCAATGACGTATCTCTTCGGTGGCATCGTCATCCTGTTGTTGCTGGGGCAGGGTGCGGTATTCGCACCGGCGTTGCGCGCATCGCGTGTGCCGCCCATCGAAGCGACGCGTCCGGCATGAGCACGCATTCACATCAAAGGACAGGGAGCTAAAGGGCCGATGCTTGCCTACTATCTACGGCTTGGCTTGCGCAGCTTGCGGCGCAATCCCATCCTGACCGCGCTGATGGTGCTGGCCATCGGCGTGGGCATTGCAGCGTCGATGACGACGTATGCGGTGTTTAGCGCGGTATCGGCCAATCCTCTGCCAGGCAAGTCATCGCAATTGTTCGTGCCCACGATCGACGCGTGGGGACCGCAAGGCCGTATCGATGGTGGCGACATGCCCGATGCGCTCACCTACACGGACGCGATGGCATTGATGCACGATCGCAAGGGTGTCCGGCAGACGGCAATTTACCCACTGAGCTATACGGTCATACCCGGGGATGTTTCGCGCGAACCGTTTCATGTGGATGGTTACGCTGCCTACGCCGATTTCTTTCCCATGTTTCAGGCGCCCTTCGTTTACGGAAGCGGCTGGGATCGCGGGCAGGATGATGCGCATGCTGCAGTGGTGGTGATCAGCAATCAGCTGAATCAGCAACTTTTTGGCGGTGCCAACAGCGTAGGCCGCACGCTGCGGCTGGACGATCATGATTACCAGATCGTCGGAGTGATGGCCGACTGGAACCCCCGTCCCCGTTATTACGACGTCAACAATTCCGATGGCTTCAGCGATCCGCCCGATTTCATCCTGCCGTTCACGCATGCCGTGGATATACACAGCGACACCGATGGCAATGACCTTTGCCGCGGCACGAGAGGGCGTGATCCCGGCTGGGATGGTTGGCTGCGTTCGGGTTGTGCATGGGTATCGCTATGGGTCGAACTGCCGGACAGTGCCGCCGCGCAGGCCTATCGGAGCTATCTGGAGGGCTACGCTGGCGAACAGAATCGGGCGGGGCGCTTTCACTGGCCGCCCGATGTCGCGTTGTTCGATCTGACCCAATGGCTGCAGCACGAAAAAGTGGTGCCGCCTGAAACGCGCATGTCCTTGTTGCTGTCGCTGGGCTTCCTGCTGGTATGTCTGGTGAACACGGTGGGACTGCTGCTGGCGAAATTCATGCGCCGCGCCGGCGAAATTGGCGTGCGTCGCGCGCTTGGGGCATCGCGCCGGGAGATATGGATGCAGTTTCTTGCCGAGGCGGCGATGGTGGGCGTTGCTGGTGGCGTGGCAGGGTTGTTGTTTACCGGCGTGGGCATGTCGAGCATCGGGTTGGTCTTCGATCCGGACATCGCCCGTCTGGCGCATATGAGCATGAGCCTGATTGGCCTGACCCTTCTGAGTGCGGTGCTGGCGACGGTGGCCACCGCGTTCTATCCGACCTGGCGCGCGGCGCATGTGCAGCCCGCGTGGCAGCTGAAGTCGAACTGAGGCGATGACGATGCAGATCAAACCAGTCCTCGCAGCACTCCGCCATCACAAGGCAGGCACCTTGCTGATTGCCATGCAAATCGCGCTGACGTTGGCGATTGTCTGCAATGCCTTGTTCATCATCCACGCGCGGCTTGCACGGTTATCCCAGCCCAGCGGCGTCGATGAACCCAGCCTGCTGGTGATCGGCAATGAGTGGGCGGGAAAGCCGGATACGGATCAGATTGCTTCGCTGATCGCGGCGGATCTGGACACCTTGCGCAAGGTGCCGGGTGTGGCAAATGTCTATGCGACCAATGCCGTTCCGCTGGGTAACGGTGGCAATGTCCTGGGCATGGGGCATTCGCCGGACAAGTTTCAACGTGTCGCCGACTCTGCGTACTATTTCGCCGATGAGAACACCCTGCCCACCCTGGGGCTGAAGCTGGTGGAAGGGCGTAATTTTCGCCCCGACGAAATCGGACAGGTCGATGGAAAAGGCACTATCCAGCCATCCGTCGTCATCATTACGCGCGAACTGGCCAGGTTGATGTTTCCGCATGAATCGGCGCTCGGCAAGCCTGTTTACATCAGCGCCAGGCCAAGCATCGTCATTGGTGTCGTTGAGCGCCTGCGTACGCCCTTTGTGGACAGCAGTATGGCCAAGTGGGCGGATAATTCCACGCTGGTGCCGTATCGCTGGCTTATTCCGTTTACGCGATATGTGGTACGCGTGCAGCCTGGCCAGCTTGATGAGGTCATGCATCACGTGCGCGCCGCGTTGTACGCCGCCAACCGCATGCGCGTGATCAACCCCAAGGACGGTATGCGTACGTTTGCGCAGGTGCGCGAACAGGCCTATCGCGATGACCGCGGCATGGCGATCCTGATGAGTGGCATCAGTGTGATTCTGTTGTTGATCACTGGCGCCGGCATCGTCGGGCTGACCAGCTTCTGGGTGGGCCAGCGCCGCAAACAGATTGGTGTGCGCCGTGCGCTGGGCGCGACACGCCACGACATTCTCAGCTACTTCCTGACCGAAAACCTGCTGATCGCAGTATGCGGCGTCGTGATGGGCGGTGTGCTGGCTGTCGGCCTGAATCTGTGGCTGATGAAGCAATTCGAAATAGATCGATTGGCGCCGGGCTACGTGCTGGCCGGTGTGGTGACGTTGTTGTTACTGGGACAAGCCGCGGTGCTTGCACCGGCGTTACGCGCTTCGCGTGTGTCGCCGGTGGAGGCGACAAGGTCGGTATGACGTGGGAGCCCCTCGCGGGGATGGTCAATAAACGGGTGGAGGTGCTCCATGTTGAGCTATTACGTTGATCTGGCGTTACGAAGTCTAAAAAGAAGTCCCGGCCTTACGCTGCTGATGATTCTGGCCGTTGGCTTCGGCGTGGGTGCTTCCATGACCAGCTATTCGGTGTTTCGCGCGGTATCGGGTGATCCTATTCCGTGGAAATCATCGCGCCTGTTCGTGCCGCAAATTGATATCTGGGGCCCACAGGGTCATCTCGATGACACGAACAAGGGTGATCCGCCGGAAGCGATGGATTACACCGATGCCGTGGCTTTGATGCGTGATCACCGCGCAAAATTCCAGTCAGCGATGTATCAAATATCGCCGTCTGTCGTGCCCGCTGACCCGAGCATGCATCCGATCAATGTCGGCGGCCATGCGGTCTATAGCGAGTTTTTCCCGATGCTCGACGTGCCGTTCAAGTATGGCAGTGGCTGGGGTACAGACAGTGATGAGCAGCGCGCCGCTGTGGTAGTCATCAGCAGCAAGCTCAACCAGAAGCTGTTCGCTGGCGCAAACAGCGTCGGCAAAACCATCGATATCGATGGCAAGGACTATCGCGTCGTGGGTGTGCTTGATAACTGGAATCCCAAGCCGGTCTTCTATGACGTGGTGAACACCGGTGGTTTTACCACCGATCAGCAGGATGTATTTGTTCCTTTCCAGCGCGCTATCAGCGCGGGGATGCCGAACGATGGCAACACCAATTGTTCGGAAATTCCCAAGGGTTCGGGTTTTGTCGGCTTGCAGCAGTCGTCTTGCGTATGGATTGCCTATATGGCTGAGCTGGACGACAAGGCCGCCGCCGCAGCCTACAAAGATTACCTGGACGGCTATTTCCGCGACCAGAAGGCAGCGGGACGTTTCAGCTGGCCGTTGAACAACCGCTTGCGCGATCTGCCGGCGTGGCTGGAGTCCGAGCATGTCGTGCCGAGCGATACAAAGATCTCGCTGGTCGTGGCGCTGGGCTTGCTGGTGGTCTGCCTGGTGAATACGGCGGGTCTGCTGTTGGCGAAATTCCTGCGCCGTAGCTCTGAAATTGGCGTGCGACGCGCACTGGGAGCACCTCGCGCGGCCATCTATACGCAATTCCTGGTCGAGGCTGGAACCGTCGGGCTGACCGGCGGTGTGCTTGGCATTGTGCTGACCTGGGTGGGCGTGTGGGGCGTGAGTTGGGTGCTGCCCAAGGAAATTTCTTCGCTGGCCCACATCGACCTGAGCCTACTAGCCATCACGCTGCTGGTGGCAGTGATTGCCACCATGCTCGCCGGACTTTATCCCACCTTCCGTGCTTCACGCGTGCAACCCGCGTTGCAGCTGAAAACCAACTGAGGAGCGCATTATGACCTTGCATCCTATGATCGCAGCGCTTCGCAAACACAAAGCCGGTGTAGTGCTGATTGCCATGCAGATCGCGCTGACGCTGGCGATTGTCTGTAACGCCATCTTTATCATCTATGCGCGTGTCGATAATGTGCGTCGACAGACCGGCCTCGACGAAGACAATCTTTTCCTGGTGACCCAGCAATGGGTGGGCGCACCCAGTGGTGATGATCCGGCCAGCATCCAGAAACTGGATGCCATGCAGCGTGAAGACCTCAATACCCTGCGCTCGTTGCCGGATGTCGAGTCCGTATCGCCGACCAATTCGCTACCGCTGTTTCCTTCGAGCTGGAATGGCGCGATTTCACTCAAGCCGGGTGCCGAGTTGCGTGCAGGAAATGCACGCTCGAGCTATTACTTTGGCGATGAGGCATTGCTGAAGACACTTGGCTTGCATTTGATCGCCGGGCGTGATTTCACGGTGGCGGATGTGGTCAACAAGGGCATGCGCGATCCATCCGAACCGCATCTGGTCATAGTGACCAAGGCACTCGCCGACAAGTTGTTCCCGCAAGGCGACGCATTGGGCAAGGTGATTTACCTGGATGGCGGCAGTATGCCGACCACGATCATTGGTGAAGTGGAACGGATGCAGGTGCCGTCGACGGGAAGCTGGGCCAGCACTTTTGTGTGGAATTCGACGATCGAGCCCATTCGCCTGAACGGCAATTTCTCCCGCTACGCCATTCGCGCCAAGCCTGGCAGGCTGGATGCCGCCATGACTGCGGTGCGGGCCGCGCTCTACGCGAGCAATCCGATGCGCGTGCTCGATGACGACAGCATCAAGTCATTCAAGGACATTCGTGCAGAGGCATACCGTGCCGACATCGGCATGGCGGTGCTGATGGGCGTGGTCTGCCTGATCCTCCTGGCGGTCACGGCAGCCGGTATCGTCGGCTTGACCAGTTTCTGGGTGGGTCAGCGCCATCGTCAGATTGGTGTGCGCCGTGCACTGGGTGCAAGGAAGATCGACATCCTGCATTACTTCCAGCTTGAAAACCTGATGATTGCCGGCACCGGCGCGGTGATCGGCATCGTGCTGGCGATCGGACTCAACCGGGTGCTGATGCAGAACTTCGCGATGGATCGTATGCCGGTGATCTATGTGTTGTCCGGATTGGCCATCGTGATGGTGCTGGGGCAGTTGGCGGTATTCGTGCCAGCGCGGCGGGCGTCCAACGTACCGCCGGTGGTGGCGACCCGTGCCGCCTGAGTCGCCAGCTCGACAAACATAACCATCTGGGGACGGCGATGTTCGGTTACTACCTTGATCTTGCGGTGCGGAGCCTCAAACGCAACAAGATGCTGACGGCGTTGATGATCGTGACGCTGGCGCTCGGCATCGGCGCTTCGATCACGACGCTGGCAGTGCTGAGGCTGCTGTCGGGTGACCCGTTGCCGCAGAAGAGCAGCAGGCTGTTCTATCCGCAACTCGATCCCCGTCCGCTGGATGGTTATATGGCCGGGCAGACCAAGCCTGATCCGATGATGACTTATCAGGACGCGATGTACTTGTTGCATGCTCGCCGCGCCACGCGGCAAGCAGCCATGGCCGTTCTTCAATCCAAGATCATCCCCAGCCAACCGAACGAGCATCCCTATTTCGCCGATGGGATGATGACCACGGCAGATTTCTTTGCCATGTTCGATGCGCCTTTCCAGTACGGCAGCGGTTGGTCAGCCGATGACGATGACAGCCGTAGCGCGGTGGTGGTGATTTCCGATTTTCTCAACGACAAGTTGTTCGGCGGGAGCAATAGCGTCGGCAAGATGCTCAATATTGACGATCGCCAGTTTCGGATCATTGGGGTGTTGAAGCACTGGGCGCCCCAGCCGCGTTTTTACGCAGTGGCTCTGCGTGGGCATGATTACGGCGACGGTGAAGCGCTATTCATGCCGCTGCAAACCGCCCGCTCACTCGACAAGGGGCCGGGGGACGTCGAGTGCTTCCAGGACGTGACAGACCTCATACATCTGGAAACAGCCCCGTGCGAATGGCTGAGCGTGTGGGTGGAATTGAACGACAGCGCGGCCGTAACCAGCTACAAATCCTTCCTGGACGGCTACGTCAAGGAACAGATTTCGCTGGGGCGCTTTCATCGTCCGGAGACATCTCTGTTGAATTTGATGGGATGGCTGAGCGATCAGGAAGTCGTTCCCAGCGACGCACAACTGCAAACCTACTTGGCGTTTGGCTTTCTGCTGATCTGTATCGTCAACACCGTGGCTTTGCTGTTAGCCAAGTGTTTGCGCCGCGGCAGGGAGATCGGTGTGCGCCGCGCGCTTGGCGCTACGCGCGGTGCAATCTTCACGCAGTTCATGGTGGAAGCCGGGATCGTGGGGCTCACCGGCGGCGTATTGGGCTTGGCGCTGGCGGAACTGGGGTTGATGGGTGTTCGCCATCAGCCCGCTGAATACGCAAGCTTGGCGCGTCTGGATCTGCAGATGTTCCTCGTGACGTTTGCGGTGGCGTTGGTCGCCAGTCTTATTGCTGGACTGTTGCCTGCGTGGCGCGCGTGCGTGATAGCGCCTGCTCCTCAACTCAAGGCTGCCTGAGGTGATTATGGAAATTCGCCCGATTTTCGCCAGCCTGCGCAAGCACCGCATACCGACCTTGCTGATTGTGTTGCAGATCGCGTTGGCTTGTGCCGTGCTGTGCAACGCCGTATTCATGATCAGCAAGAGGGTGTCCGACATCCGCTTGCCGAATGCGATCGACGAGCAGGAGATCAGTGTCGTCGATATCCAGGGTACCGATCCTTTACAAGCAGCCAGCGAAACGTCGCGCAATCTGGCTGCCTTGCGCGGCATCGGGGGAGTGGAAGCGGTAAGCGTGGTCCATACGATGCCATTGAGCCAGCATAACTGGGGTTGGAGTTTTGGGTTAAGCATGGATTCGGTGCTCAGTGACGAGCACAACACCAATGTCACGCTTTATTTCGTCAATCAGGATTTCGAAAAAGTGTTGGGGACGCGCCTGCTGCAAGGGCGTTATTTCAACAGCAGCGAATATGCGGACAGCACTATTGGCGGCGGAGCGTTGCCCCATACGCATGTTGTGGTGATTACTGATACGTTGGCCCGGCAGCTTTGGCCAGACCAACCTGCGCTCGGCAAGACGCTTTATTCCAAACCGAATTACTACACGGTGGTCGGGGTGGTGGCCGACGTGTTGCGCCCGGATGTGTACACGTCGAATCGAGACAAATCGTATGACGACGTATTTCTCCCGCTGTCTCCGGATGAGGTGCTTCACGCATACATTTTGCGCAGCGCCCCGATGGACCGCGATCGCGTGATACGAGAGGCTGTAGCGAAGTTGCAGCAACTCAGTCCGCAAGCCGTCGTCGAGGGGGTGACCTACACAAGCATGCGCGAGAAGTACTTTGCGAACATGCGCAGCATGGTGTGGATCCTGGTGTTGGTCTGCGTGGTGATGCTCGCGGTGACCGCTTTCGGCATCGTCGGGCTGACCAGTTTCTGGGTGGGGCAGCGCCGTAGGCAGATAGGCATCCGTCGTGCGATTGGTGCCACACGTGGCGACATTCTCAACTATTTCCGCACCGAAAACTTTCTGCTCAGTTCGGCAGGCGTGCTGCTTGGCATGCTGTTGGCTTTCGGCATCAACCTCTATCTGATGAGGCACTACGAACTGGATCGCATGCCCTGGTACTACCTGCCAGGCGGAGCGTTGGCGCTGTGGGTCATCGGCCAGCTTGCGGTAATTGGGCCGGCCATGCGCGCCGCGTCGGTGCCTCCCGTTGTTGCGACACAGTCAAACTGAGCGCAAGGAGTCGTCATGTTGACCTACTACCTCGACTTAGCGTTCCGCAGTCTCAAGCGAAGTCGCATGCTTACGCTGTTGATGGTCTTGGCGATCGCGCTGGGTATCGGCGCGTGCATGACGACGTTGACGGTATTGCATGTGTTATCTGGTGATCCGTTGCCGGGACGCAGCGGATCGCTGTATTACCCTCAACTCGATCCGCGCGATATGGAAGGCTATGCGCCCGGTGTCGAGCCGGCGGATCAACTGTCCTGGACCGACGGTATGAATCTGCTGCGCGCCAGACGTGGGACGCTGCAAGCTCTGATGACCGGCGGCATGGTGCCGCTGCAGCCGGCGCAGACGAACATCGACCCGTTCCATGCCGACGCGCGCTACACGACCGCTGATTTCTTCCCGATGTTTGGTGTGCCGTTCCAATACGGCAGTGGCTGGGGCGCAGCCGAGGACGACAGCAGGGCGCGCGTGGTGGTCATTAGCTCTGAGCTGAATAACAAGCTGTTCGGCGGTCAGAACAGCGTGGGCAAGACGCTACGCCTGCAGGAAGCCGATTTCCGCATCATCGGCGTGCTCGGCAATTGGCGCCCCGATCCGCACTTCTACGATCTGTACATGGGTGCTTATGCCAGTTACGAAGAAGTCTATCTGCCACTGTCGACCTCGCGCGACCTGCATATGCAGCACGATGGATCACTCGACTGCTGGGGCGATGGCGGCGGCGATCGGGACAAGCTAGAGCAGTCCACATGCGTCTGGCTGCAGTTCTGGGTGCAGCTGGATAATCCCGCTGCTGTAGCGTCCTACAAGAGTTTTCTGCAGCACTACGCGGAAGATCAGCACGCCAGCGGACGCTTTGCGCGGCCGGCGGTTATCCGCCTGCGCAACGTGCAGCAGTGGTTGGATTTCAAACAGGTGGTGCCTAGCGATACGCGTCTGCAGGCATGGCTTGCACTGGGCTTCCTGGTGGTATGCCTGATCAATACCGTGGGTCTGATGCTGGCCAAGTTCATGCGCCGCGCTGGCGAACTCGGGGTGCGCCGTGCACTGGGTGCATCGCGACGCGCGCTGTTCGGCCAATTGCTGCTGGAATCGGGCGTGGTCGGATTTGTCGGCGGCGTGCTGGGATTGCTGCTGGCGTTTCTGGGCCTGTGGCTGGTGCGCCAGCAGCCGTCGGACTACGCCAAGCTCGCGCACATGGATTCAGTGATGTTGCTGGCGACTTTCGTCATTGCGATTGTGGCAACCATGCTGGCAGGGTTGTTGCCGGCTTGGCGTGCTTGCCATGTGGCTCCCGCCCTGCAATTGAAGGCGCAATAACATGGATATCCGGCCGATTCTTTTTGCCTTGCGGCGGCACAAGTTGACTTGCTGCCTGCTGGTGCTGCAAATCGCGTTCACCTGCGCCATCGTTTGCAACACGATCTTTTTGATCGGCCAGCGTCTGGAGCGCATCAATCTCCCCAGTGGGATCGCCGAGAACGAGCTGGTCTACATTCAGTTGGCCAATATCGGTGGCCGTCCGGATGGAAAAGCGCGCGCAGCAGAAGACATGGCTGCCTTGCGCCAGATTCCGGGTGTGACCGCGGTGGCGTTGCCCGGCGAGATGCCGTTCGACAATGGTTCGAACAATATGGATATCCGGATCAATCCTGAGCAGCACCTGGCTACGCTCAGTGCGTCGCAATACTTCGGTGAAGGCGTGGTGAAAACGTTCGGCGTGCAGCTGGTGGAAGGGCGCGATCTACGGCCGGAGGAATACGTGGATCTGTCTGATGTGTTCGTCATGCTGGCGAACAAGCAGTACGACAAGCTGCCGAATTCCACGCTGATCACGCGTGCCATGGCCGAGCGCATGTGGCCCGGAAAAGATCCGCTGGGCAAGCAGTTCTATGTTGGTGCAGGCATGCCATTTACCGTGGTGGGTGTGATGGCCAATCTGATCCGGCCGGGCAGCAATCAAATGAACGCTGGCGCCGGGTATTCCACCGTGTGGCCGGTGCGCCTGACTCTGGACCAGGGCGTCGGCTACATGATCCGCTGCGCGCCACAAGATCGCGACCAGGTGCTGAAGTCGGCAGTGGAAAAGCTCAAGACACTCGATCCCAATCGCATCGTGCTGGACAAGGGCACGATGGAACAGCATCGCCGTGATTTTTTTCGGAATGATCGTGCCATGGTCGGGATCCTGCTAGGCGTCTGCATCGCACTGCTGGTGGTGACTGCGCTGGGCATTGTCGGACTGGCCAGTTTCTGGGTGGCGCAGCGCAATCGCAGCATCGGTGTGCGCCGCGCGTTGGGCGCGACACGCGGCAACATCCTGCACTACTTCCAAACCGAAAATTTCCTGCTCACCACCATGGGGATCGCGTTGGGCATGGTGCTCGCCTACGGCATCAATCTGTTTTTGATCGTGCACTACGAGTTGCCGCGCATGCCAGCGATGTATTTTCCGGTAGGCGCATTGATCCTTTGGGGAATAGGGCAGGTTGCCGTGCTGGGTCCGGCGCTGCGCGCCGCTGCGGTACCGCCGGTAGTGGCGACCCGTTCGGTATGAAACAGTTTGCTCCAAGGAACGCTTGATGATGTTTGGTTACTACCTGGACCTTGCGCTGCGCAGCCTCAAGCGTAACAAGGTGTTGACGGTGCTGATGGTGCTGGCGCTAGCACTGGGCATTGGCGCCGCAATGACGACGTTGACGCTGCTCACGCTACTGTCCGGGGATCCGCTACCTGGAAAGAGCGGGCAACTGTATTACGTGCAGGTTGACCCGTATCCCAAGGACCACCCGTTCTCCCACAGCGATAAGCTGCCATGGTTGATGACGTACATTGACGCCATGAATCTCGTACGCGCGCATCGGGCTCAGCGTCAGGTCGCGATTTCGATGAGCACGATGAAGCTGACACCGACCACCACGCAGCAACGTCCCTTCTTTAGCAACGGTGTGATGACGACTGCGGAGTTCTTCAGCATGTTCGAGGCGCCATTCCAATATGGTGGGGGTTGGAGCGCAGCGGATGAGGAAGGTCGTGCAAAAGTTGTGGTGATTGCCGAATCTCTGAACAATCAACTATTCGCGGGGGCCGACAGCGTCGGGCGCACACTGCGCATCAACGATCAGGACTACCGCATCATCGGTGTACTCAAGCCTTGGGCGCCGCAGCCGCACTTCTATTCGCTTTATCTGGGTGGTCGTGATTATGGCGATGGCGATACGGTGTTCGTGCCATTGCAGTCAGCGCGCGCGGCAGGCATGGATCCGGTCAACAGCTTCTCCTATGAAGCCAGTGACCGGACGAAATTGGAGACATCAACATCGATCTGGCTGGGTGTGTGGGCGCAATTGCCTGATGCTGCGGCAGTGTCTTCCTACCGTTCATTCCTCACCGACTATGCCAAGGAGCAGGTGGCGCTCGGGCGCTTTCAGCAATCCCGCGTGGGTTTGTCCGGACTGATGCAGTGGCTCGACGATCAACGGGTGGTGCCTGACAACGTGCGTATGCAGAACGGCCTCGCCTTCAGCTTTTTGCTGATCTGCATCGTCAATACAGTGGGTCTTCTGCTCGCCAAATGCCTGCGCCGTTCGAACGAAATTGGCGTGCGGCGTGCCTTGGGTGCGTCGCGTCCGGCCATCTTTGCGCAGTTCATGGTGGAGGCAGGCCTGGTGGGTTTGGCAGGCGGCATGTTGGGTCTGCTGTTCGCCGAATTCGGTCTGTGGTGCATTCGCCGGCAGCCGGCGGAATACGCCAGCCTCGCGCATCTGGATGTATCGATGTTTGCGTCCACGTTCGCCATGGCGCTGGCCGCAAGCCTGGTTGCTGGCATCTTGCCGGCGTGGCGCGCGTGTGCCGTGACACCCGCGCCGCAACTGAAATCGGCCTGAGGAGGCGGTATGGAAATTCGACCCATTCTCGCCAGCCTGCACAAACATCGCATTCCAGCGCTATTGATCGTGTTGGAGATTGCCTTGGCATGCGCGGTGCTCTGCAATGCCGTTTTCGTGATCGCTCAATGTGTGACGGACAGCCGTTCGCTGAATGCGATTGACGAACAGGATATTTCCGTCATCCATATCGGCGGTCTGGACGCGCAGCACGGTGAAGATAGCGTGGTGCGTGATCTGGCAGCCCTGCGCGCGATCGCCGGTGTCAAGGCGGTGGCGGCGATCAATGCGCTGCCGCTGGGTCCGGATGCATCGTTTAATGGCTTTACCACGAAGCCCAACGACGAAAGCCAGGTCAATACCTCGCAATATCTCATCACCCGTGGAGCAGAAAAGGTGTTGGGTATGAAGCTGCTGCAAGGGCGCTTCTTCAGCGATGAGGAATATGCACGAGGCGGTTTGTTGCCGACCCATCAGCCTGACAGCCACGTTGTACTTATCAATGAAAGCGACGCAAAGCGCCTGTGGCCCGGGCAGAGTGCGTTGGGGCAGCAGATTTACAGCGATGGCACACCCTGGACCGTTATCGGCGTGGTTGCGAATGTGTTGGCCCAGGATCCCGGTTTCAGCGGAGTGTCGGGAAAATATTCCAGCGCGTTCTTTCCGCTGAAGCCCAGTGCCGATCTGAGTCATTACATTCTGCGCAGTGCGCCGGAAGATCGTGATCGCGTTTTACGGGATGCTATGCAAATGCTCGGCAAGCTGGAACCCGGTGCCGTGCTGGAACCCAAAACCTACGTCGATATACGTACGGATTATTTCGCCAGCAGTCGGACCATGGCCTGGATGTTGGCCATGGTTTGCGTGGTCATGTTAGCGGTCACTGCGCTGGGCATTGTGGGCCTGACCAGTTTTTGGGTGGGACAACGCCGGCGCCAGATCGGCATCCGTCGCGCCGTCGGTGCTTCCTGCGCCAATATCCTGCATTACTTCCAGACGGAGAATTTTCTGCTCAGCACGGCAGGTGTAGTGCTCGGCATTGTCTTTGCCATTGCGATCAACATCTATCTGATGCGGTATTTCGAGTTGGCCCGCATGCCTTGGTATTACCTCGGTGGCGGGGCGGTGGCGCTTTGGCTGCTGGGTCAGTTGTCAGTGTTGTGGCCCGCGTTGCGTGCAGCAGCGGTGCCACCGGTAGTGGCGACACGATCGATATAGGCGACATGTCGTCGGGAAGCAGAGTGTGCGGATGTTTGGCTAGTACCTAGATCTGGCGCTGCACCGCGATCGTATATTGCGTGAAGCTGTCGCCAAACGTCATCAGCTTTATCCAGCGGCAAGAATAAAAGGGCAGCGCTACACCGCACCGGGAATTTTCTGCTGACTACGGCGGGCGTGGCAGTTGGTATGGGACTGGCTTTCGGGGTCAACCTGTTCCTGATGAAGCACTATCAGATGCGGCTGATGCCGTGGTATTACCAGCTGCTAAGTACATGTGTTGTGGGGGCTTGGGCAGATTGCCGTGCTGGGGCCGGCCTTGCGCGCAGCGGCGGTGCCACCGGTGTTGGCGACGCGGTCGGTCTGGTGGGAACAACTTTTCATATACGTAGGCCGATCGGCATGGCAACCTTTTGGGCGGGAGCGGCATCTATGCCGACATGTGCAGAAAACGAATGCGTACCGTACTGATCATTGACGACAACCCGGCCGTGGGCGAAGCCCTGTCGCTGCTGCTTTCGCTGCACGATATCCGGCCCCTGGTCGCGCTTACGCCGGACGAAGGCCTGGAGACACTGGGGCGCGATCCGGTGGATGTGGTGATCCAGGACATGAATTTCACCGCCGATACCACCTCGGGCGAGGAGGGCGTGGACCTGTTCCGCGCCATCCGCGAGCGCCACGCGGACTTACCGGTGATCCTGCTGACCGCCTGGACCCATCTGGAAACCGCCGTAGAGCTGGTCAAGGCCGGCGCTGCCGACTATCTGGCCAAGCCTTGGGACGATGCCAAGCTGCTGGCTACGGTGGAAAACCTGCTCGAGCTGTCCGAGTCCACGCGCGAGGTGAACCGTACACGGCAGGAGCGCCGCAAGCGCCGCGACGCGCTGCAGCGCAAGTACGATCTGGATGGGCTGGTATTCGCTTCCGAGCCGATGGCACGTACGCTGGACCTGGCTTGCCAGGTCGCGCGTTCGGATGTGCCGGTGCTGATTACCGGGCCCAATGGCGCGGGCAAGGAGCGCATCGCCGCGATCGTGCATGCCAATTCCTCGGTGAAGAGTGGTGCGTTCGTGGCGGTCAATTGTGGCGCCTTGCCGGGCGAGCTGATCGAAGCGGAGCTGTTCGGCGCCGAAGCAGGTGCCTATACCGGTGCCAATAAGGCGCGTGAAGGGCGTTTTGAGTTGGCTGACGGTGGCACGCTGTTCCTGGATGAGATCGGCAATTTGCCGCTGCCCGGCCAGATGAAACTGCTGCGCGTGCTGGAAACGGGGCAGTTCGAGCGCCTGGGCTCGGGGCGTACACGCAAGGTGAAGGTGCGTGTGCTGAGCGCCACCAATGCCGACCTGAAGGCCATGATCCGCGCCGGCACGTTCCGCGAGGATTTGTATTACCGCCTCAACGTGATCGAAGTGAATCTGCCTCCGCTGTCCGAGCGCATCGATGACATCCTGCCGCTGGCCGAGCATTTCCTTGCAGGGCGTGCAGAGCTCAATGATGTGGCGCGTGACGCGCTGCTGTCCTATCCCTGGCCGGGCAACGTGCGTGAACTGAAGAATGCGATCGAACGCGCGGCCTTGCTGGCCGGCAACGGTCCGATCACGCCTGAACAGCTCAACCTGCCACAACAAGCCGGCATGGCGGCTGTGCGCAATCTGGATGAGCCTAGCCGCGAAGTGGTGGAATCGGCGCTGCAGAAGGCCGATGGCGTGGTGAGCCGCGCAGCGCAATCCCTGGGATTGTCACGGCAGGCGTTGTATCGGCGCATGGAGCGGTATGGCTTGATTGCGCAGGTATGAGTCGCGAGGCGGCATGTTGTTGAACGGCTTCCTCTCCCCAAGGGGAGAGGGAGGCCATGTGCTGCGTGAACTTCCGGCAGTAGTACATCCAGTCTGTTGCGTGTAAAACGCGGCATATTCCATGGGGAGATCGATGATGCTGCACCGCGATGGCCACAATGGGGCGCCTTCATGCGTTTGAGGTCGCTGGAAGGGCGTCTGGCGGTCTTGTTGGCCGTGGCCTCACTCAGCGGTGCGCTGATTTACGTCGGCGTCACCCACTGGCCGTTGCCGCAGTTGCTGATCTGGCTGCATAACAATCTGGCGCAGAGCAATCTTACGCAGAGTGTTCCATCGCCCAATCGCACCGATGCCGTGGTGATCTGCGCGGTTATCCTGATACCGCTGTCCTGGTGGTTCGCGCATATCGTCATGGCGCCGGTCAAGCGCCTGCTGCGTGCGCTTGAAGGTGCGGTAGCCAGTTATCGTGATGGTGATTTCAGCATTTCGATCGCGCTTCATCGCCGCGATGAGCTGGGTGATCTGGTCCGCGTCCACAACGAGCTTGGTCAGACGTTGCGCGAACAACGCCAGAACCTCGCGCAACGCGAATTGCTGCTCGACACGGTGGTGCAGAACACGCCGGTCGCGCTGGTGTTGACGGATGCGAACGGGCGCGTGGCCTACGCCAATATCGCCGCCAGACATTTGTTCAACGAAGGCCGCAGCCTCACCGGCCTTCATTTTGCCAGCCTGATTGCCGATGCGCCCGACGCTTTGCGCAAGGCGACCGAGGGCACTGAAGACGCGCTTTTCAGCGTAGAAATGGATGGCAGCGAAGAAACCTTCCACCTTTCGCAACGCGCTTTCCGCCTGCAGGGGCGACCCCATCGCCTGCAACTGTTCCGGCGCATGACGCGTGAGCTTTCGCGTCAGGAAGTCGCGGCGTGGAAGCGCGTGATTCGTGTGGTGAGCCATGAATTGAATAACTCGCTCGCGCCGATTTCCTCGTTGGCGCACTCCGGTGCAGAACTCGCACGCCGCGGCGATATACAGCGCTTGCCCGGTGTCTTTGCCACCATCGGCGAGCGCGCCAAGCATCTGCATGGCTTTATCGACGGCTATGCGCGGTTTGCCAAACTGCCAGCGCCGCGTCTTGCTGCGGTGGAGTGGAAACCGTTTATTGATGGCCTTGCATTGCATTGCCAGTTCCATCTGCAGAGTGAGATACCTGCGCAAGCGGGTTGGTTCGATCTGGCGCAGATCGAGCAGGTGGTCATCAATCTGGTGAAAAACGCACACGAAGCGGGTGGTCCGCCTGAAGGCGTGACCTTGGCGCTTAACCAAGTCGGGCACGAGCTGCGCATCGAAGTGGCGGACCGCGGCCCGGGCATGAGCGAGACCGTACTGGCGCAGGCCCTGTTGCCGTTCTATTCCACCAAGCGCTCCGGCACTGGCCTTGGGTTGGCGCTGGCTCGCGAGATCAGCGAGGCGCATGGCGGGCGCATTGCGCTGGCCAACCGCGAGGACGGTGGTCTTCGCGTCACGCTGATACTGCCGCAGCCGGCGACCCTTCCGTCATAGCCTGGTACCAGGACTAGCCTATACTCGCCCGATCAAACGGAAGCGAGGTTACGGGTATGGGACAGATTTTTGGCTTGATTGTTATCGTCGTCGTGGTGATCGTGCTGGCCAAGCTGGTGCGCATCGTGCCGCAAGGTTACGAATGGACGGTTGAGCGTTTCGGCAAATACACCCGTACTCTGACGCCGGGTCTGCATTTCCTCATTCCCTTCATCTACAGCATCGGCCGCAAGATGAACATGATGGAGCAGGTGCTGGATGTGCCCAGCCAAGACGTGATCACCAAGGACAACGCCGTCGTACGTGTCGATGGCGTGGTGTTCTACCAGGTGCTGGATGCGGCCAAGGCCGCGTACGAAGTCGCCAATCTGGAGCAGGCGGCATTGGCGCTGGTGATGACCAATATCCGCACCGTGCTGGGCTCGATGGACCTGGATGAATCCCTGAGTCAACGCGACGCGATCAACGCCAAACTGCTGAAGGTGGTCGATGAGGCCACGCATCCGTGGGGCGTGAAGGTCAATCGCATCGAGATCAAGGACATTGCGCCGCCGCGCGACCTGATCGATTCGATGGCGCGGCAGATGAAGGCCGAGCGCGAGAAGCGAGCGAATATTCTCGAAGCCGAAGGTTTCCGTCAGGCTGCGATCCTGAAGGCCGAAGGCGAGAAACAGTCGGTCATTCTGGCGGCTGAGGGTGAGAAGGAGGCGGCATTCCGTGCTGCCGAGGCGCGCGAGCGTTCCGCCGAGGCCGAAGCCAAAGCGACGTCGATGGTCTCCGAGGCGATTGCCAACGGTAACGTCAATGCACTCAACTACTTCATCGCCAACAAGTATGTGGAGGCGCTGAAAGAAATGGCTAACTCGCCCAATCAGAAGATGCTGATGCTGCCGATGGAAGCGACCGGGATTCTCGGTTCGCTGGCCGGCATCGCAGAACTGGCGAAGGAATCGTTGGGGCAGCAGCAGGAAAAGCTCGCTGCGCGCCGTGGACCGCCGTCGATAGGCTGAATGCAGTCAGATCCGCCTCGACGGAGGCAGGGTCTGGCGTAATGTTTAAACCCGTCGTCCCGGCGAAGGCCGGGACCCAGTGACGTTAGGATTGCAGCGTAAAGACGCCGGGCCGCGGCCTTCGCCGGGGCGACGGGGACGATAGGAGTCGTGTCATCAACGGTGCGCGATAGAACCCGTCAACCTGCCAGTGCGTTTTGCCTCTGAGCCATTCGGAGTTCTTCATGTTTGCAAGCATTGCCGTGCATTACTTGTGGTGGATCGTAGCGCTGGTATTGATCGCCATTGAGGTGATCATGCCTGGCTATTTCATGTTGTGGATCGGCATCGGCGCTGCGGTGACCGGCTTGCTGGTGTTGTTGATGCCGGGGCTGTCGTTGCTGGCTCAAGCCATAGCCTTCGCCTTGTTGGCGTTCGTATCGTGTGCGGTCTACTGGTACGCCGTGCGTCCGAGGCTGCAACACGATGAGCCGGGCAATGAGCGGCTCAACCGCCGTGGTGAGCAATTGATCGGCAAACGCTATGTATTGATCGAAGCCATCGTCAACGGCCGTGGCACGGCGAAAGTGGGCGACGGGCAATGGCTGGTGAGCGGACCTGACCTGCCAGCCGGTAGCACCGTGGAAGTGATCGCGGTGGAAGGGACACGCTTGAAGGTGAAGCAGGTTTAAGGCGCTGCGGACGCGGGAGCATGAAGCCAGCGACATTCTTCATGTCCCGGCTCCCCCGTTCCCGTGTATAAAAGTCGCCATGTCCGACACCGCGATGCGACGCCCTTACTGCCCACCATGACCAGCCGCCAATCGAACACATGAGCGTCCAGTTCGCCACGACGGCGGTCAACACACGCATTGCCTTCCTGGTAGAGCTGGCTACCCGCCTGCACAAGTACGGTGCGGCATCTCCGCGTCTGGAGATGGCCATTTCCGGATCCGCGCAGCGTATCGGCTTGAGCGCGGAGGTATGGTCGAGCCCGACAGCCATCATCATTTCCTTTGCCGATCTGGCGCACGGCGATGAAGGTCTGGCGCAGGCCACGCAAGTGATACGGCTGCTACCTGGCGATGTGAATCTCGACAAGCTATGCCGTGCCGACGAAATCGCCGATCGGGTGATCGCTGGCGAGCTGGATCTGCGCGAAGGCTTCCGTCTGCTGCGAGCGCTGGAATTGCCGGATACGCGGAGGCAGCAGGTTGCTGTCATCGCCAGCTATGGCCTCTCTGCGGCGGCTATCGCCGCGTTGTTCCTGCACAGTTCCTGGGTAGATTTGCTGGTCGCTGCGCTGAACGGGCTCATCATCGGCACGATCACCATTCTCTCTGCCACGCGTCCGCGTTTGGCCGTGGCGAGCGATGCGATCTGCGCGATGGTGGCCACCCTGGTGACCATCGTGTTCAGTGCTTTCGTGGTGCCACTGGCGATCAAGTCGGTGATCCTGGCCGGCCTGATCGTGTTGGTGCCGGGCATGTCACTGACGACGGCGGTGCGCGAAATTTCAAGCCAGCATCTGGTCTCCGGCATGGCGCGCATGGGCGGGGCGATGTCGACGCTGCTCAAGCTCACCTTCGGTACCGTGGCGGCCACCCAGGTCTGCGCTTTGTTTGGTGTCGAAGCACGCGACTTCACTTTGCCTGCGCTGCCGGAGTGGGTGGATTACCCGGCTCTGCTCGTGGCAGCGGTGGCCTTCGCCTTGTTGTTCCGCGCGGCCTGGCGCGATTGGCCGGCTGTGATCATCGCCGTGATCGCCGGCTATTTCGCCACACGTCTTGGCGGTGAGATTTCGCCGCATTTGTCCGGCGCGCCGTTTGGTGTGTTCCTGGGCGGATTCCTGCTGAGCGCCATGGCAAACGGCTATGCGCGCTATTGGGGGCGTCCTGGTGCGGTGATACGCGAGCCAGGCATCCTGCTACTGGTGCCCGGTAGCGTGGGATTCCGCAGCGTTTCTTATCTGCTGGAACGTAATGCAACGCTGGGCTTCGATACGGGGCTGCTGCTGGTGACCATTCTGATTTCGCTGGTTGCGGGCTTGATGTTCGGCGAATTGCTGATTGCACCGCGAAGATCGCTTTAACGAGAATAGGTGAACAAAAAACGCCGGCGATTCGCCGGCGTTTTTGATCGTCTTGCAGCCGTTGCTGAAACGGATCAGATAGCGAGATCCTTTTCTTTCTTGCCAGCTTTCAGTGCATCGTTGAACCAGCGCGGACGCTTGCCGCGGCCGGACCAGGTTTGTTCCGGATCAGCGGGATTGCGATACTTGGGAGCCACCGTACCGGTGCCGCGACGCTTGACGCCGGCACCCCGCACGCCACCACCGAAAATATCTTCGAAGGCATAGCCTTCGGCCTTGATCAGGGCCAGTACTTTTTCACGCAGTTTGCCGACTTTTTCCTTGTGCAATTCGCTCTGGCGGGCCTGAGCCTTGCTGATGAGATCGGTAAGCTGAGTGTGATTGAGATTCTTTAAATCAACGGCCATAAGACGCTCCCGGTAAATTAAATAGAGAAAGTGTTGAAGCACCCTGGGCTATTGGATTATGAGAAAAATGCCCGGGTGGATTTTTGATTTTCCCGCATAGATCGCGGAATTGCAAAGCGAGACAAGTGGTCTAACCCACTGATTTATGAGTATAGTCCTATGGATCTATGGCAGTCCTGTTAATGGCGAGTCCATCACGTTCCGCATTGCCATACCAATATATAGCGTGCATTAAAAAGGCCGCATGCAGCGGCCTTTTTTGTTACGAATGAAACAAATTCAGCCGAGTATTTCAAATAGCTCATCGCGCGTAATGGCGCTGCTGTCAGCCGCATCACGGGCGCGATATTCCAACGTGCCGGCAGCCAGCCCCCGCTCGCTCACCACGACACGATGGGGAATGCCGATCAGTTCCATATCGGCAAACATGGCGCCGGGGCGCAGGCCGCGATCATCCCATAGTGTTTCAATGCCGCGGGCGTTCAGTTCGTTATAGAGCGATTCGGCGGCAGCATTCACGTCCGGTGCGTTCTTGGGATTGATCACGCACACAGCGACGCGCCAGGGCGCCATCGCTTCGGGCCACATGATGCCGGCCTCGTCGTGGCGCTGCTCGATGGCAGCAGCGACGATACGGCTTACACCGATGCCATAGCAGCCCATCAACATCACTTGCGGCTTACCCTGGTCGTCCACCACGGTGGCGTTGAGTGCTTCGGCGTATTTGTTGCCAAGCTGGAATACGTGGCCGACTTCGATGCCACGCGCGAGATGCAGCGTACCGTTGCCGTCTGGCGAGGCATCGCCCTCGACCACCTTGCGGATGTCCTCGACGCGGGTGACGCGCGCATCGCGTTCCCAATTGGCGCCGGTGTAGTGGGTGTCGTTAGCATTGCCGCCGCAGACAAAGTCGGCGAGCACCGCGGCGCTGCGATCGACGATGACCGGGATCGAATCAGGCAGGCCGACCGGGCCGATATAGCCGGGACGTGAGCCCACGGCGGCGAGGATTTCCTCCTCGCTGGCCAGCACGGATTCGTCCGGAAGCTCAGCCAATTTGGAGGCCTTCACTTCGTTGATGTCGTGGTCGCCGCGCAAGCACAGCGCCACCAGGCCTTCCTTGCCGCGTACCAGCACCGTCTTGAGCACGCGGTCTGCGCTGATGCCGAAGTGCTTGGTCACGTCTTCCACGGTCCGCACACGCGGCGTGTCGACGCGCTGCAGGCTGGCGGACGGGGCGGGGCGCGTGGCGGTAGGTGCAAGGGCTTCGGCTTTTTCGATATTGGCGGCGTATTCGGAACCGTCGGAGAAGGCGATGGCGTCTTCGCCTGAATCGGCCAGCACCTGGAATTCATGGCTGGCGTTGCCGCCGATCGCGCCGGTATCCGCTTGCACAGCGCGGAACTTCAGGCCCAGGCGGGTGAAGATGCGCGAGTAAGCCTGGTACATCACCTCGTAGGTTTCGGCTAGCGATTCCTGGGTGAGATGAAACGAATAGGCGTCCTTCATCAGGAATTCGCGCGCGCGCATCACGCCAAAGCGCGGACGGATTTCGTCGCGGAACTTGGTCTGGATCTGGTAGAAATTCACCGGCAGCTGCTTGTAGCTCCTGAGCTCATTGCGTGCGAAGTCGGTGACGACTTCTTCATGCGTGGGGCCGTAGCAGAATTCTTGCTCCTTGCGATCCTTGATCTTCAGCAACTGGCCGCCGAATTTTTCCCAGCGGCCGGTTTCTTCCCACAGCTCGCGCGGCTGCACGGACGGCATCAGCATCTCGATGGCGCCGGCGCGGTTCATTTCCTCGCGCACGATGCGCTCCACCTTGCGCAGCACACGCAGGCCCAACGGCGACCAGGTGTAAAGACCGGAGGCAAGTTTGCGGATCATGCCTGCGCGAATCATCAGCCGGTGGCTGGCGATTTCGGCATCGGCGGGGACTTCCTTGACGGTGGCCAAGTGGAATTGGCTGAGGCGCATGTGCGGCGAATCCGGCGTTAAAACCGCGATTATAGCCGCCCTCGCGCGTTTTCCGCGGCTATCCACGGACGCTCCCTGCGCCCCGGAGGGAATGGTGCCAATCTTCCGCTTGTCAGCTGCTGCAGTACTGCTGGTACTGAGATTGACTGGCGTCGAGCTGCTGCTTGCGCTGGTCGGCGTTGAGCAACTGTTGCTGACCGTTCGCCCCCTGCATGACCACTGGGCCGCCGCCTTGCAGCGTGCCGATGTTGGTCTTCAGCGAGGAACAGAGCTTGTTGCGGTTTTCAGGAGTGTCAGGGAGCGGCGGGGTGGACTGGCTGTCGCTGTCCTGGGTTGAGGACGGGGCGGCGGCGGAGCTGCTGGACGATGCCGGCGTGGACGCATCGCTGCTCACCGAGACCTGATTGTACTTGGTGCCCACCGGCGGCGGCGTTTCCGAGTAATGGGTGGTGCCTTGCGCGTCGGTCCACTTGTAGACCTGGGCGGAGACCAGCGGCGCGACCAACAAGAGCGCGAGGGCAATGGACGGGCGACGCATGGGCAGGCTCCGGAACGGTGGGCGTGAGATGATGCGCTAGTTAACAACCGGCGCAGCCTGGACTCAAGCACCTGATGGGGCCAACCATCGATAACGTGCTTTCTTGCACGTTCCGCAAGCAGGCGGGGCGTTTCCCGGTCCCCCTGCTACAATTGACGTATCCCGTCACGGATGGATTCATGAGCGATAGCACGCCAGTCCGGGCGCCGCGGCATCCCGGTATTTATCTTCTGCCGAACCTCTTTACCACCGGCGCGATGTTTGCCGGGTTCTACGCCATCGTCGTCAGCATCGGCGGGCGCTTTACCGATGCGGCCATTGCCGTTTTCGTGGCGGCGCTGCTGGATGGCATGGACGGCCGCGTGGCGCGCCTGACCAACACTCAGAGCGAGTTCGGGGTGCAGTACGACTCGCTGTCCGACCTGGTGAGCTTCGGCCTGGCACCATCGCTGGTGATGTACAACTGGTCGCTGTCGAGCCTGAAGGAGTACGGGCCGCTGGGGGGCAAGATCGGCTGGGCCGCGGCCTTTATCTACGCCGTGTGCGCCGCCTTACGCCTGGCCCGCTTCAATACCCAGGTGGCGGTGATCGACAAGCGCTACTTCCAGGGGCTGGCCAGCCCGGCAGCGGCGGCGGTCTGCATGTCGTTCGTGTGGAGCATGGACAACTTCGGCATTTCCGGTGATGAGCTGGATATGTTTACCCCCTTTTTGGCGGTGATTGTCGGCCTGTTGATGGTCAGCCGGTTCCGCTACTACAGCTTCAAATCGCTGCCGATGGGCGACAAGGTGCCGTTCTTGTGGATTTTGGTCGGCGTACTGATCCTGGTGCCGTTCTTTGTCGATCCGCCGCGTGTCTTGCTGGTGGTCTTCACGCTTTACCTGCTGTCCGGGCCGGTGGTGACACTGTGGGGATTGGCCACGCGCCGTAAGCGCTCCCGCCGAGGGGCCGTATGAGCGCATTGGTTGCCAGCCCGGCGCATCGGAACCGCGTATTGCGTGCGTTGGGGGTAGTGCCCTGGCACCTTCGGGCGGCAGCGGTAACGCAGGAGCAGGCGGTGATGGCGCCGATTGCCGACATTCCGGCCAACGCCGATGTGGTGGTCGTGCTGCCGCCGGGCTGCTCTGTACGTGAGCTGGATCTGCTTGGGCGTGCACTCTGCGCCTTCGGCCCGCATCTGGCACGGGCGGCTCGCGTCGAGGCGGCCGACAGTGACACCATGAAAGTGCCACACGCCAAGGCCTACCTGGTATTTGGGCAGGCGCAAGCACATACCCTGGGCCGGGGGTTGCCGGCAGATGTCATGCGCGATGCACATATCGTGCTGGCGGATACGCCGGCCGATGTACTGGGGCAGGCCACTGCCAAACGCAGACTATGGCAGGCACTCCGCAGCATGCGCCGTGCACTCGCAACGGTGGCGCCTACCTGATGGTCGCCGTCGCGCGCCCCGCGCTTGAGATGCGCGCCATGCGCCGCGAAGACCTGCCGCGCGTCAGCGAGCTGGAAAACACGTCCTACGATTTTCCCTGGAGCATGGGCATCTTTGGCGATTGCCTGAAAGCCGGACATCCGTCATGGGTGCTGTGCCTGGATGGACATGTCATCGGCTACGGCATTCTTTCGGTGGGCGCAGGGGAAGCGCATATCCTCAACGTATGCATTGCGCCGGAGCAGCGTGGGCAGGGCTTCGGACGTCATCTGATGAAGCGCCTGGTGGATATCGCACGCTGGAATGGCGCCGAACGCGTGTTCCTTGAGGTGCGTCCCTCCAATCCGAATGCGCAGCAGCTTTATGTATCGATGGGTTTCCACGAGATCGGGCGGCGTCCGCGTTATTACCCCGCGCACGGTGGTCGCGAAGATGCGATCGTGATGGTGCTGGAGTTTCCGCCTGCGTAGGTTGTACATGGCTTCAACCTACTCAATGAATTTGACCTAGGCTGGTCTCACGCTCGGTCTCCGATAGGTGGCATGGATTGCGTCGGGTGATAACCGCAACATGGCCATGTGTGCCTGCCGCGATGTAGGCGTTCCTTCGGGTCAAGTCTGAAGAACCTCAGCGTGCCGTAGATCGCAGCAATGCACCTATGGCTCAAACTGATAGATATGTGGCCTCTTGAGGCGATAGATGCGATCTCGCCGAAACACCATCATTCACAGCATCCCCTTGATGTAAGACCGATCGATCGGATGAGCTAAGCGCTTGTTCAACGCTGCGTGGCTCGTGTTGCGATCTGAGCGGTGGTCAGGGGGCTCTGAGTGAAGGGTTTTGGTGGAGATCGCATTTTGCCGTGATCTTGCGCAGCTTGATGCACGCTCCAGATCGTATTTAGGGGACACGCATGAACAAAACGTGCTTGCGCCGCAGGCCGTCGGCGGGCTTTACGCTGATTGAACTGATGGTGGTGGTGGCGATCATCGCGATTCTTGCCGCCATCGCCATGCCGATTTACTCCAGCTATGTCACTCGCAGCAAACTTACCGACGCGCAGAACAACCTGAGCGCCGCGCGGGTCAGCATGGAGCAGTATTTCCAGGACTATCGGCAATACGCGAGCACCGGTAATTCCACCGAGTGCGGTGCCACCATGCCCGCTACGTCGGCCTACTTCAGCTACAGCTGCGCGTTAACGTCGGGGGGTTATCTCATCACGGCAACCGGCATTCCGGCCACGCCCACCGCCAACTTCACCTTCACTATTGATCAGAGCAATGACCGCGGCACGGTGAGTGCCAACGGCTGGTATACCGGGTCGGCCACCACGTGCTGGGTCACCAGCCAAGGCGTCTGCCAATGAAGTGGCGGGAACAGCGTGGTGTGAGTCTGATCGAGCTGATGGTCGTGGTCACGGTCATCGCCATTCTGATCATGCTGGGCATTCCCAGTTTCCAGCAATGGGTGGTCAATACGCGTATCCGCAGTATCACCGAGTCCATTCAGAACGGCTTGCGGCTTGCCCGCAATCAGGCCTCACAGCAAGACACCAATGTGCGGTTTCAGTTGAATTCCGCCAGTAGCTGGCAGGTCTGTGTGCTGCCCGCCAGTGCGGCTAGCGCAGCAGCCGAAACGGATTGCAGCAATGCCTTGAGCATCGTGCAGACATTCAATTCGCCCGGCAGTGGAAGCAATGTGCAAGTCGGTGCATCGACAGCGGTGAACAGCGTTGCAACCGGCGCATACGGCACGATCGTCAGCGGCGGTGTTCCGACCGGTATCACCTTCAATTCGCTCGGTCGACCGAGTGCTTATGGCACGACGTCGATGCTGCGCGTCGATGTCACGGCCGCGCAGGCTTCGCTGCAAGTGCAAGCGGCAGGCAGGCGTCTTGTCACCACCATTTCCGCCGGTGGGATGGTGAACATGTGCGATCCGTATTTCACGTTTAGCGCGACCAGTCCACAGGGGTGCCCCTAGTGAAAAACGCCAACGTCCGATCGAACCGGAATGGATTTGCCGTCTCGCGTCGCGGTTTTGTCTTAATCGATGCCCTGGTCGCCATCGTTATCTTTTCGATCGGTATCGTCGGTTTGGTGGAATTGCAGGCTTCTGCCATACAGATGACAAACGCTGCCAGTTACCGCCTCAACGCAGCCATGTTCGCCGATCAGGTCATTGCGCAGATGTGGGCCTACGACCCCGATCAGCTCTCGTCCGATTACGTGGGCAGCCATGGCAATGGCGGCACGAAGTATATGACTTGGCTCAGCAGCATCGATTGCACATCCACGTCACATGCCACGGGCTGCCTGCCCGGCATTCCGGCCAATCCTCCCAGCATCCAGGTCGTTCAACAGCCCATTACCAATTCCAGCAACAACCAATACCAGGTCACGGTCACGGTCAACTGGCGGGCTCCCGGCGATAACAGTGCACACAGCTATGTATCCATTACCGATATCGGGTATTGAGCCCATGCGCCGAGGAACTCAGCGCGGATTCTCGCTGATCGAATTGATGGTCGGCATACTGGTGAGCATGATCTGCATCCTGGCGATCATGTCGGCATTCGCGATTTACGAAGGCAAGAAGCGTACGACGACCAGCGGCAACGATGCGCAGCAAAACGGCAGCTATGCGCTGTATGCGCTGGAGCGGCAATTGCGCACCGCCGGCTCGGGTATCGTGCAGGGCTACAACTACAGCCTATGGGGCTGCCCGGTTAGCGCCTATACCCATATCGCCGGCAGTATCACGCAGACGCTGCCGGCCAATGCGCTACCTGCTCCATTCAGCAGCTCCAGTTGGCCGCTGACCACGCGGCTGGTATCCGTGCTGGTGGCTGCCGGTGGCAGCAACCCGGATGTCATCGGCGTGGTGGGCGGTAACTCTGCCATGCAGATTTTCCAAGTCACCGTCAGCAGCACGCCTTCGGTGGGCAGCGTGGTGGTCGGTAATGCGCTAGGCATCCTGACGGGTGATTACCTGGTGGGAACGTTGTCCGACGGAACCTGTGCGCTGGTGCATCTGCCCACGGCATCGCCGAGGGTACAGGTCAGCAGCACTACCATTGCGCTGGATGCGGCCAACAGTCCTCCCGATGGCCTGGTGACTGCCACCAAAGTATTCGATCTGGGACCGTCGCCCGCCTTCACTCTGTTCGGCGTGGACCCCACTACCAACACCTTGGTGTCGTATGACTTGCTGCAGCGGCCGGTCAACAGCAACGCTGCCACGGTTACGCCGATCGCCGATGGCATTGTGCAGATCAAGGCTTTGTACGGCATCCACAATCTTGCCGACAGCAATCCCAACCAGATTGATCAATGGGTGCAGCCTACCGGAACGACCTGGGGGATCGCCGCGCTTACCGCGAACACGTCTGCAGCGCAGACCGCCATGTCCCAGATTCAAGCGATTCGCGTCGCCGTGGTTGCACAAAGCCGTTTGCCGGAGCGTTCCTCCGATTACGTGGGAAAAACGTCGCTGACCCTGTTCTCTGATCTTCCATCGTCAGAGCAATACACCGTGACCACGCTGACGCAGTATCGCTATCAGGTCTACGACACCACCATTCCGATCCGCAACGCATTGGTCACCATGCATTATTGAAGCGACACGGTATGAATATTCCGAAGACGAGGTGCGGCCGCCACGGCAGCCGACATCGACAAGCAGGCATGATTTCCACGCTGATTGCGCTGATCGTGCTGGTGACATCGCTGCTGGCGGCGATCGCGTTGATGCGAGCGGTGGATACCAGCAACACCATTGCCGGCAGCCTCACCTTCCGCCAGGGTGTGCTGCAGGAGGCCGAGCGTGCTTATGTGGACGCGCAGCAGAAAATCACCTTTCTCCAGCCCAACAGCGATAACGATCAGGCTACGCTCGGCTATTACGCAGAGCCGCAGCCGGCCACAGCCCGTTCCGCAGGCGACGTGCCCAATGTGTTGGTGAACAATGTTACCGGCAGCATTGGCAGCGTGATGCCGCTCAATAGCAATGACAACAGCGTGACCTATGTGGTCGAACGGCTCTGCCCGACATCGGGCGCGGCCAGCGTCACGGCCTGCATCGTGCCGGGTGCTTCGATATTGGGCGGCACCTCATCCAATCAGTCGTCGGACAGCCTGACGCCGTTCAACAACGGCGCCTATGCAGCATTCCGATTGACGGTGCGCGTGGACGGTCTGAAAGGAACCACCGCCTATGTGCAAACCATTCTGCGCTGATCCACTGGCAAGCTCTAAGCGCTTTATCTAACGTCATTACGGAAGCATCCATGTCTAGGTTACTTCGCGCACTTCACAGGTTGCATCTCGATCGCGCATGGCTTGCTTGTGCGATCGTATCGTTAGTCATCGGCCAGGCCCATGCCGCGCAGACATCACTCTCCGATACGCCGGTGTACAGCACCTCCAACGTGCCGGCGAATCTGATGCTGGCTTTGTCGGTGGAATACCCCACCGGCACGGTCGGTGCCTATACCAATGCAACCGGCTACTCGTCGAGCAGCACGTACCTGGGCTATTTCGATCCGGCGAAGTGCTACAGCTACAACAACAATACCGGCGCAGGCTATTTCGTGCCTGCCAATACCTCCGGTCCCGTCTGCAACGGGTACTGGAGCGGCAATATGCTCAACTGGGCCTTGATGACGTCGCTGGATGAATTCCGCCAGGCGCTCACCGGCGGCAATCGCTTGCTCGACGGCCCATCGACCGCCGTGCCCGCGCCGATCACCGTGTTGGAACGTTCCAATCTCAATGCTGCACAAAGTACCACCAGCAACTTTCCGAACAAGCAGATCGGCAGTTCGGTAAACGTTTCGCCATCCACGGTTATCGGCGATAGCAATTACTCGTCGCAGCCTAACGTGTATCTGGAATCGGCCGGGCAAGGCACCACCTTCGTTATTTCCAACAATAGCGCTTTCAGCAATAGCGGTTGGACCAACAGCGTTCCCAATGTGGCGACCACGTACAACGCAGAAGTGCAGGTTTGCGTTTCGAGCATGTTGGAGAGCAATTGCCAAGCTTATGGTGGCAATTACAAACCTGAGGGCCTGATCCAGCAGAACTTTACAAGGGTCCGTGTAGGGGTCGCGGCATACACGTTCTCGTTTGGTAACTTAGGCGCCAATGGCGCTGTCCGCGCGCTGCTGCGTGACAATGGCCCCACCACCTATAACGGCTATGGCACGCGCTTGAACAACGCGTATGCAGAATGGTCTTCACAGACCGGTGTGTTCTCTACCAATCCCGATGCCGCCGATTCCATTTACGGCTCGGCACCTGGCGGTGTGGCCTTCACCAACAGTGGTGCGATCAATTACTTGAACCAATTCGGCTATCAAGGCAATTACGAGCACTTTGACACCGTCAGCGACCTGTACTGGGCCACGCTGGCCTACTACATGCAGGTGCCACTCGATGCGTCGTACACCTCAGGTCTGACTCAGAGCAACAGTACTGATCCGAGCTTTCCGGTGTTCACGGGCATGCCAGCCAAGTCGTCCAACCATCCGACCGTCAACGATCCGATACAGTACAGTTGTCAGAACAATGCTATCGTCGTCATCGGCGATTCGCACACCTGGTACGACACACGCGTGCCGACGACGGCGCCGGCGAGTACGAACGGTTCCGTCAGCACTCCACTCACGCCATTGATCGCGAGTGGCAACGTGGCCACCGCGCTGAATGCTTCCACCTACGTCACCACCCTCGGCAATCTGCCGCTGATCGAGGCGCAGGGCACCACCGCCGCGTCGAAGACCATGGCGCAATATCTGAATACCACTGCGCTAGGCAGCACACTCGAGGTCAGCGACACCGGAACGGCAACCTACAATCTGGCCGGGCTTGCCTATTACGCGCACATCAACGATATCCGTGCTGACATCAGCGGCAACCAGAAAATCACCACCTATATCGTCGACGTGTTGGAGCCGGGTACCTATGATGGCTCATCCAGCAGGCCCACCTACAACCCCTCTGCGCTGGGTAGTGGCGCGGGTCCCAATGAGTACTGGCTGGCGGCGAAGTACGGCGGTTTCGACGACATCAACAACAACGGTATTCCCGCGAATATTCTCACCTGGCATACCAACACCACCACTGCCGCGGCTCAGAATCTTCGTCCCGACAATTACCTGCCGGGTAACCAGGCAAACCTGATCCAATCGGGTCTGCAGCAGATCTTCAACAATTTGACGTCTAGTGCCGCGCAGACCGGCTCCGGTCTCACTGTCAGCTCGACGCGTAGCCTCAGCACGCTCGCGACCAACACGGCGCCCTACTATTCATCGGTATCGGGCTTTCCCGCTTACAGCACGCTGTATACGCCAGTGGCCTGGACCGGCGACGTGATGGGCATGATTTCGACGACAGCAGTGGGCGGCACTGTTACGGCGGTCAGTAATAGCACGCCATGGCACGCGCAGCTTCAGCTGGACACGTTGACCCAGAGCACGTCGGCTTCCGGTTCCACCATCGTCGGTTGGAATACCGGACGGCGTATTGTCACGTGGAATGGAAGCACGGGTGTGCCTTTCCGCTACAGCAGCCTTTCTGCCTCAGAACAATCAGCGGTGAACACTAGCGGCAATGGTGCGGCCCTGGTCAATTATCTGCGTGGTGACAAGAGCAATGAGGGTACGTTGTTCCGCGTGCGCACCCATGTTCTTGGCGATATCGTGGATTCCTCCACCGTGCTGGTGCAAGGTGCTCTGTCGCCCTCCTATTCGGAAACGGCAAATCCAGGCTACACGGCTTTTTCGGCCGGCGTCGCCAACCGCGAGCCGGTGGTGTATGTCGGCGGCAACGACGGCATGCTGCATGCGTTCGAAGCGGACTTCCAAACGCCCACCACCGCCAATCCGGTGACCGGCGGCGGCAGCGAATTGTTCGCCTATGTACCGAGTCTGCTTTACAACGGTCCCAATAGCACGCCACTGATCGATGGCTTGCCTGCGCTGGCCAATCTTGGTGGCGTATCCGCGAACATTTTCACACACCATTTTTATGTTGATGCCACGCCGCAGGTGGCCGATGTCGACTTCACTCTGACCGGCAACGGCCAGACCACGCCGAGCACCAGCGCTGGCACCGCCAACTGGCATACGATTCTGGTGGGTGGGCTCGGCAAGGGCGGCAAAGGCATCTACGCGCTGGACGTCACCAGCGTGCCGCAAGTCGTCGACACCACCAGCAGCGCCGCGGTGGAAAGCACGCAAGCCGGCAAAGTGCTCTGGGAATTCACCGACCCCGACATGGGCTACAGCTTTGGCGCGCCCCTGATCGTGAAAACCCGCAAATATGGCTGGGTGGTCATCATGACCTCCGGTTACGGCAACACATCCGGCTCGGATGCGCTGCAGGGCCACGGCATTCTGTATGTGCTCAATGCCCAGACCGGCGCGCTGTTGGAAAAGATCGATACCGGCGCAGGCACGATTGCCAACCCAGCCGGGCTTGCCCAGGCCGCCGCGTATACGCAGAACGTTACTGACGGCACCATCGATCAAGTCTACGCGGGTGATCTACTCGGCAATGTCTGGCGTTTCGACCTCACCGAAAGCGCTGGCACTGGCAGCTATCCGGCGCCGACCCTGTTTGCCACATTGACCGATCCATCCGGCAATCCTCAGCCGATCACTACGGCGCCGCGCATCGAGGAAAGCCTGAGTTCGAACAATCTGAGCACGCTGCGCTGGGTGTTCGTCGGCACCGGCCAGTTCCTCAATATCACTGATCTCACCAACACACAGCAGCAAACCATGTATGCGCTGCGCGACGGCAGCGGCAGCACGCCATCGACTACCGGCCTGCCGCTGGTGCGTAAAGACCTGGTCGCCAACACGGATCTTTCCACTGGCGTCACCCTGAGCGACACGGCATTGGGCTGGTATTACGACTTGACTAATTCGGCTGGCAGCAACGGGGGTACTGAACGCATCGTGGTCAATCCGGCGGCGACCAGCGGACTTGATATCGTCGCCTGGGTCACGGTGATACCGTCCAGCAATCCCTGTGCGCTGCAAGGCGCGGTGTATGCGACCACTTTCGATGGCGAGTCGGTTTTGCTAAGCAACGGCACGGCTGCACCGTATCTCACCTTGCCGGCAGCGCCAACCGGTGTACAGCTGCTGGAGGGAACCACTAGCAGCGGCACTAAGGCTGTGACCGTCGCGACCAGCAATTCGTCGGGAACCACCACGTTTCAGGGGGTCAGCACGACGCCCCCTACGAATCAGATCAACCGCGTCAATTGGCGTGAGATCTTGAACTGATGCGGAAGGGGGCCATGTGAGCCCCAGCATCGCGCCGTCATTGCATGGCGGCACGGCGCGATGTGACACATGGCCACGTCGGGGTGCGCTAGTGCGCACCCCGAGCTACGAGCATTGAGCTTTAGATCAACCCAGTTTCTGTAGCTGTTCCCGCAACGCGGTGAGCTGCGTGCCCCAATCGGCAATGCGTTGACGCTCCTGCACCACGACTTCCGCTGGCGCATTGGCGACGAAGTTGGCGTTGCTGAGCTTGTTCTCGCACTTCTTGATTTCGCTTTCGATCTTGCCGATTTCCTTGGCAAGGCGTGCTTTCTCGGCACCGAGATCGATCAGGCCGGCCAGCGGAATCAGTACGCGCAGTGAACCGACCACGGCGGCTGCGGCGGCCGGTTCATCAGCACCGGAAACAATCCACTGCGGTGCGTCCACGCGAGCGAGGAAGCTGATTTGTGCGGCGAATTTGGCGGCGCGTGCGCGATCGCTGGCGTCGCCATCGGCCAACAACAACGGGATGGTCTTGCCGGGTGCGATGTTCATCTCGGCGCGGATGCGGCGGATACCGCTGAGCACGTTCTTAAACCATTCGATTTCGGCGGTGGCAGCTTCGTCGGCGGGAATGTCGCTAGCCTTCGGCCACGGGCGTTGCAGGATACCGTCGGCCTTGATGCTCAGCTTCGGTGCGACCGATTGCCAGATTTCCTCGGTGATGAACGGGATAATCGGATGCAGCGCGCGCAACACCGTTTCCAGCACGACCAGCAAGGTGTGACGGGTCGAGGCCGCAGCGATGGCATCGTCGCCGTTGAGTGCAGGCTTGGACAGTTCCAGGAACCAGTCGCAGTATTCGTTCCACACGAATTCGTACAGCGCTTGCGCCAGCAGGTCGAAGCGATAGGTCACGAAGTGCTGCTCGACTTCACCCAGCGTTTGCTTGAGGCGGGTGAGAATCCAGCGCTCGGCTTCCGTTGCCGGTGCGCCTGATGGTGCGGGCAATTCGCCTTCCGGCAGATTCATCAGCACGAAACGGGCGGCATTCCACAGCTTGTTGCAGAACGCCTTGTAACCTTCGGCGCGCTTGATGTCGAAGTTGATGGTGCGGCTGTAGCTGGCCAACGCGGCGAAAGTGAAGCGCAGTGCATCGGTGCCGATGGCGGGAATGCCATTGGGGTAATCCTTGCGGACGCGTTTTTCGACTTTCTCGCGCACCTGCGGAATCAGCAGCGACTTGGTGGATTTTTCCACCAATGGTTCCAGTTCGATGCCATCGATCAGATCTAGCGGATCCAGCGTGTTGCCCTTGGACTTGGACATCTTCTGGCCTTCCGCGTCGCGCACGATGGCGTTGATATACACCTCGCGGAATGGCACCTGGCCGGTGAAATACTTGGTCGCCATCACCATGCGCGCGACCCAGAAGAAGATGATGTCAAAGCCGGTGACGAGTACGGCGCTGGGCAGGAAGATCTTGTCGTTCTCCCAGTTGGCGACCACTTCGCCGCGCTCATTCTTCACCGGGCCGTTGGCCGGCCAGCCAAGCGTGGAGAATGGCCACAGCGCGGAGCTGAACCACGTGTCGAGCACATCATCGTCCTGCTTCAGCGCGCCGACTGGTGCAACCGTTGCGTGTGCACGCGCGTCGGCTTCGTCTTCACCCACGAAGAAGTTGCCGGCTTCGTCGTACCACGCCGGAATGCGATGCCCCCACCAGAGCTGCCGGCTGATGCACCAGTCCTGGATGTTTTCCAGCCACTGCGTGTATGTGGTGCTCCAGTTTTCCGGCACGAACTTGATCTCGCCGGAACGCACGGCGTCAAGCGCCGGTTCGGTAATCGCCTTGCGGCCCTTTTCACTGGTCAGGTCGACGAACCATTGATCGGTCAGCATCGGTTCGATCACGGCATCCGAACGATCGCTTACGGGCACCTGCAGCTTATGCGGCTTGGTTTCGACCAAGAGGCCGGCAGCTTCTAGATCGGCGAGCACCACCTTGCGGGCTTCGTAACGATCCATGCCTTGATACTTTGCCGGCGCATTGCCGTTGACCTTCGCGTCAAGTGTGAAGATCTCGATCGGCGCCAGCTTGTGGCGCTGGCCAATGGCATAGTCGTTGAAGTCGTGCGCAGGTGTGATCTTCACGCAGCCGGTGCCGAATTCCTTGTCGACGTAATCATCGGCAATCACCGGAATCTGGCGGCCGCTCAGCGGCAGCGTGAGTGTCTTGCCGATCAGGTGCTGGTAACGCTCATCGTCCGGATGTACGGCGACAGCCACGTCACCCAGCATGGTTTCCGGGCGGGTGGTGGCGACGACGATGCTTTCATCGCTATCCGTAACGGGATAGCGGATCGACCACATATGGCCATCGCGCTCGACATTGTTTACTTCCAGATCCGATACGGCGGTGCCCAGCACCGGATCCCAGTTCACCAGGCGATTGCCGCGATAGATCAGGCCGGCGCGACACCACTCCACGAACACCTTGCGCACGGCCTCGGACAAGCCTTCGTCCATGGTGAAGCGCTCGCGTGACCAGTCGGCAGCTACACCGAGACGGCGCATCTGGTTGGTGATGGTGGAACCGGATTCTTCCTTCCACTGCCACACGCGTTCGACAAAGGGTTCACGGCCGAGGTCGTGGCGGGTCTTGCTTTCGGCGGCGAGCTGGTTCTCCACGATTTTCTGCGTGGCAATGCCGGCGTGGTCCGTGCCGACCTGCCAGAGCGTGTTCATGCCGCGCATGCGCTGATAGCGGATCAGCATGTCCATCACGGTCTGCTGGAAGGCGTGGCCCATGTGCAGGGTGCCTGTGACGTTCGGTGGCGGCAGCAGGATGCAGTAAGGCTCGCCGTGCCCCGACGGGTGGGACGCGTCGACTTTGAATTGGCCGCTCGCTTCCCAGCGGGCATACCATTTCGATTCGATCGGGCGGGGCTCGAAACTCTTTTCCATTCGGGGGCTCGGGTTGGCGCGCCGGATCAGGCGCGCGGTGGTCGGGGCAGGAAAACACCCATTGTAAGGGCAGGGACCGGGGCTGCCAAAAAGCCGCGGGGGCTGAGGCTTTGGCCGGTTCCTGCTGGCTGGCGTGGCGATTCAGCTTTGCCCTTCAATATCCGCTATATTTTCTCGCTGATTTGCATATTGATCGGGTGGGAAGGCGGGGGATGGAAGAGCGCGACGAAGTCGACATTGCAACGGCTGGCCTGCCCAGGTCGGCTGCCATCACGCCCCGCCCCAAGGTGGTCATATGCATGACCAATCACGAACGACCGGATTGCGCGCGGATCAATCAGGAGGTCATCAAGCTCAACTATCCCGAGCCCTGGCTGATCGTGCACGCCTGCTCGGACCCGACCTATCAGCCGCATAGGGAAGATGTGTTGGTCCGTTGCCAACCGCGCACCATTATTTACGGTGCGCTGAACCTGCTGCAGCAGTCGTGCCGCGCGGCGATGGAGGTTTACAACCCGCAGTATCTGGTGCATGTCGAAGCCGATACCTGGGTCTTCAACCAGGACATCATCCAGCGTTATATCGACCGGCTCGATCGCAACCCTCGTGCTTTTCTGGCGGCTTCCACCTGGAGCACGGATCAGCGTGTGCAGTGGCGCCGTCAGCGCCATCCCTTTGCAAAGGCAAAGCTGGGCGTTGCGAAAGTGCTCAATGCGATGGGCAACGATTTTGGCGTAAAGCGCAAGCAAACCTTGTCCACGCAGTTTTTTATTGCGCGCAATGATCCACGCTTCTTTGCCATGTTGGATGCGATCCAGCCCACGATCGAAAACACGCTGGAATACGATTTCTATCAAGCCTTCGTGAAGGAATTCGGTGCGCGCGCGATCATTCACATGACCGAGCGCGAGCCCGTGCATCCTGATAATCGCCATTGGTGCCCTGCGTTGACGCTGCATGCGCAGCACTGGCCCGAGCAATTGCCGCGGCCGGCGCATGTGCCCACGGATGGCACGCCGATGGAAGGCGTGACCGGGCAATACGATATTCCGGGCAAGAAAGAGGTGTTGGCCGCGTATGGGTTCAAGCACGTTGGCCCCGCGATGCGCCAACTGCTCGACGCGGCCGACACCAGCTACTACAACCCCAAGGCCAAGCGGTATTGAGGCTTTCGCAGTCGGGTTCAGAGCATCTCCGGGCTGGTAATGCGAGAATGACCGCATGAACCTGCTAGCCATCGAAACCGCCACTGAATCCTGCTCCGTCGCCCTGGTCCATGGCGAGACGGTGATTGCCCGCAGCGAACTGGCGCCGCGTCGACACGCCGAGCGCGTGTTGCCGATGGCAGACGAGTTATTGGCAGAAGCCGGTATCGGCAAGCACGCGTTGGATGCGATTGCTGTCGGTCGTGGTCCTGGTGCGTTTACCGGTGTGCGTCTGGCGGTATCGCTGGCGCAAGGCATGGCGATGGCGCTGGATTTGCCGGTAGTGACCATTTCTTCACTGGCGGCGCTGGCACTCGAAGCGCCGGAAGATGACGCTGCGATTCTGGCGGTGATCGATGCGCGCATGGGCGAGATCTATGCGGCCAGCTATCGTCGTGACGGCAATGGTGATTTGCTTGCGCTGGATGAAGAACGCGTATGCACCGCTGATTCGCTGGTGTTGCCGCATGCGGCATCGTGGAACGTGGTTGGCAGTGGCTGGGCAACGTATGCCGACGCGCTCGGCAAATCATTGGGTGGTGCGCCTCGTTTCGTAGATGGCGCCTGCTATCCGCAAGCGCGCCACATCGCCGTCTTGGCGGTGAGCGAATTCAAGGCAGGCAAGGCACACGCTCCTGAATTGGCACTGCCAGTGTATTTGCGTGACAAGGTTGCATTGACCTTGGCGGAGCAGGGAAAAAGTCGGTAACCGTAAGAGCGAAGCGTGCTTTGCTCTCACCATTCTCGGTTCCCTGCGCCAGCTACATCTGTCCGATCACCATCTGCACCAGCAAGCTGCTGATCGATACCGCTGCCCACACACCCAGGCCCAACAAGATCGGTCGCGCACCGGTTGAGGCCATCTTGCGCAGGTTGGCCGACAAGCCGATTGCAGTCAGCGCCACGATGATCATGAATTCCGCGGCTACATGCAGTGCCGGCTGGATCGCTACCGGAACGAAACCGGCTGTGCGCACGGCGGACGCTACCAGGAACCACAGGATGAACCAGGGGAAGATGCGGCGCAGGCTGAAATCGCTGGCAACGCCTGCATGCTTGGCCGCACGCTTCTCGCGCACCGCCACGGCGATCGCCAGGATCAGGCAGATCGGAATGATCAGCGTAGCGCGGGTCAACTTCACGATAGTGGCGAAATCGCCGGCGGCCTTGCTGTAGCTATAACCAGCGGCCACCACCGACGAGGTGTCATTGATGGCCGTGCCCGCCCACATGCCGAAACCAAGATCGGACAAGTGCAGCAGATGGCCCAGCAGCGGAAACAGCAGCACGGCAACGACGTTGAACAGGAAGATGGTCGAAATGGCGAACGCGGTGTCGTGATCGTCCGGCTTGATGATCGGCGTCACCGCGGCGATCGCCGAGCCACCGCAGATCGCCGTACCCACGCCGATCAGCAACTGCAGCTTGTTATGCACCTTCATCAGGCGGCCGAGCACCAGCGCCGTGACAAACGCGACACTCATCGTGACCAGCGTGACTGACAGCGATTGCAATCCGGTCTTGGCCACCTGAGTCAGGCTCAGCCCAAAGCCCAGCGCGATGATCGACCATTGCAGTATTTGCTTGCTGGCGAACTGGATGCCGGGATTGAAGCTTTCCGGCGGCGCCAGCAGGTTGCGTACCGCGATGCCCAGCACAATGCCGAACACGGGGCCGCCGATCAGCGGCACCGCATGACCGAGCAACCAAGCGGCCAGTGAAATGCCGACAGCGAGCAGAAGGCCGGAGGCGCGCAAGCGTAGGCTGGGTGTATTCATGGGGATCGAGGTGGCATTCATGGCGGGGAGCCCTTGGGGTTGGGCCTATTGTCCGCGCCGGCACCTATTAGGAAAATTTGAAATATCTAATCAACTATATAAAATAAGCTGATGCTTAACGTCAGCCTGCGCCAGCTCGAGGTTTTCGTACAAATTGCTCAGCACGGCAGCGTCCGGGCCGCAGCGGATCTCCTTCACCTCACCCAGCCAGCCGCCAGCATGGCCTTGGCCGAGATGGAGCGACAGCTCGACGCGCCCGTCTTCGACCGGGAGCGGGGCCGCCTGCGCCTCAATGCGCGAGGGCGCGAGCTACTTCCGCTGGCTCAGGAGCTGCTGGAGCGTCATGCCGAGTTCGGACGCCGGGCCACCGGCAAGACCGTGTCGCTGGCAGGCGATCTGCGCATCGGCGCAAGTAACACCGTTGGCAATTACCGCGTCGGTGAGCTGCTTGGCGATTTCGTACGTGCACACCCGCAGGTAGCGATCCGTCTTCGCGTGGCCAATACAGGCGATATCGCCGCTGCCGTGCTCGATCACAGCCTTGATATCGGATGTGTGGAGGGACCTGTCACACATCCACTACTTGAAGCTCGCCCGTGGCGTGACGACGCCCTGGTGGTTTGTGCGCCACCGGATCATCCGCTAGCAAAAATACGCGGTCTTAAGCCCGAACATTTTGCCGGAGCGCGTTGGGTGCTGCGCGAACCTGGCTCGGCCACCCGTGCTACCAGCGAGCGAGCGCTTGCCCTGCTACCTCCCGGTGAAACCGTGATGGAGCTGGATCAGATCGAAGCCATCAAGCAGGCTGTGACCGCTGGCCTTGGCATTGCCTGCTTGCCGGAAGTCGCAGTTGTTGACGCGCTGGCTACCGGCCGACTGGCTGCACTTAAGACACCCTTTCTGGATTTGCGTCGCAAGCTCTCGATCTTGCTGCATCGGGAAAAATATCGTGGCGCGGTGCTGGAGGCGTTCCTGGCATCGGTATAAGCAGCTGTGCGCCGCCTATGCGTCTGGTGAGGATGATACGAATTGCCCGTCCTCTCATCGTGGTGATGATGGGTGTTCGGGGCATTTCCAGGAGTCGTAGGGGATGGTGTTAGTTTTAAGATATTCCTGTGTTTCCGGATTGAGCTTGTCTAACGAATAGGCGTATCGGCCATGGTTGAGCCCTTCATCGGGTCCTTTGGGTTCTACTTCAGCCTTCTGACACAAAATTTCCACGGGTGTGCTGACGGAACTTCGGATCCACGCTTTGACCCAGCCGCCGGGCGCTAGCTCGATGGCCAAAAGATCCTGGTAGGCAAACCCCTTTGGATGTTTCGGATACGGCATTTTCTTCACCATCTGCTCGCGCACCGACTCGGATATGTTCAATGTGATGCGATACGTCTGCGGCTCGACCAAGGATTGCCAGCGCACAAAGATGCGTTTAGGCAAAGCAGAACCGGTAATCGACCGGCCTGCGCCCATGGGAACCTGCATCGGCTCGGGCCAACCCTCCGGATCTTCCTGCGAACTGGTTCCCGTGGTCCCACCTGTTACATCGCGATAGTAGAGACCATGTGCATCTTCCACATCCACCCTTTCTACCCATACCTCCATGTAGGGCGGGGCGAAGAAGCCTACATACCAGTCTTCATCTTCCGGTAAGGGCGCCTTGTAGCTTCCTCCCGCTGTGGTGCAGTTGGTGAGAAAGAGCAGCCACAGGCAGCATAGGTATTTCATGAGCACTGCATGGTTACCCGACCCTTTCATTGCAATACCGATGTCTGCTCGGGGCATTTCCAAGAGTTGAAAGGGATGGGATGAGTTTTTAGGTATTCCTGTGTTTCTGGGTGGAGCTTGTTCAATGCATAAGCGTAACGGCCATCGCTAAGCCCTTGATCTGGCCCCTTAGGCTCCACTTCGGCCTTCTGACACAAAATCTCCACGGGCATGCTGGCCTCATTCATGACCCACGCCTTGGCCCATCCGCCAGGCGACAATTCGATGGCGAGCACATCTTGATATTTCAGCTGATCCGGATAGCTCACGTAAGGCGCTTTTTTCAGCATCTGTTGACGTGCCGATTCGGGTATCTCCAGAGTGACACGATAGGTTTGCGGTTCCGCTAGCGATTGCCAGCGAACGAAAATACGTTTGGGTAAGGCCGCACCGGTGATATAGCGTCCTTTTCCCATGACGACTCCCAATCCTTCGGACCAGCCAGCGGGATCGCCTTCATAGCCCATTGCGACGGTCCCCCTCCAAATATTGGCAAAGTAAAGGCCGTGAACATCTTCCACGTCCACCCTCTCCAGCCACACTTCCATATAGGACGGGGCCTCAAAGCCCAGATACCAAGCGTCATAGGGCAATTCTCTCTTGAGCGGCCCTCCTGCCGAGGAGCAACTCGTGAGAAAGAGCAGCCACAGGCAGCATAGGTATTTCATGTCCAGTGCACGGATACATGGCATTTTCATTGCGATGCCGATCCGTGTTCGGGGCATTTCCAGGAGTCGTAGGAGATGATGGGATGCGTTTCCACATAAGGTGCTGCGCGTTCGGATAGTGGGCGATATTTGCCTCCGGATAGACCGCCGTACGGCCCCTTAGGCTCCACTTCGGCCTTCTGACACAAAATTTCCACGGGTGTGCTGACGGTACTTTTGATCCAGGCCTTGACCCAGCCGCCAGGCGCCAGCTCGATGGTCAAGATGTCCTGATAGGCCAAGTCCTGTGGGTGTTTCGGATACGGCATATTTTTCACCATCTGTTCTCGTACCGATTCGGATATGTCCAATGTGATGCGATACGTCTGCGGCTCGACTAAGGATTGCCAGCGGACAAAGATGCGCTTAGGCAAAGCAGCGCCAGTAATCGATCGGCCTGCGCCCATGGGAACTTGCATCGACTCGGGCCAACCTTCCGGATCTTCTTGTGAACTAGTTGCCGTGGTCCCGCCTGTTACATCGCGGTAGTAAAGACCATGTGCATCTTCCACATCCACTCTTTCTACCCACACCTCCATGTAGGGTGGAGTGAAGAAGCCTACATACCAGTCTTCATCTTCCGGTAAGGGCGCCTTGTAGCTTCCTCCCGCTGTGGTACAGCCGGTGAGAAAGAGCAGCCATAGGCAGCATAGGTATTTCATGTCCAGTGCACGGATACATGGCATTTTCATGGCGGTGTCGATCCGTGCTCGGGGCATTTCCAAGAGTCGTAAGGGATGATGGGGTGCGTTTCCATGTAAGGTGCCGCACGTTCGGAAAGTGGGCGATATTTGCCTCCGGATAGGCCGCCGTACGGACCCTTAGGCTCCACTTCGGCCTTCTGACACAAGATCTCCAAGGGCGTGCTTTCAGAACTTTGGACCCATGCCTTGATCCATCCGCCAGGGGCTAGCTCAATGGTCAAAACATCCTGATAAGCCAGGTCCTGTGGATGTTTCTGATACGGCATATTTTTCGTCATCTGCTCGCGTACCGACTCGGATATGTCCAATGTGATGCGATACGTCTGCGGCTCGACTAAGGATTGCCAGCGGACAAAGATGCGCTTAGGCAAAGCAGCGCCAGTAATCGATCGGCCTGCGCCCATGGGAACTTGCATCGGCTCGGGCCAACCTTCCGGATCTTCTTGTGAACTGGTTGCCGTGGTCCCGCCTGTTACATCGCGGTAGTAAAGACCATGTGCATCTTCCACATCCACCCTTTCTACCCACACCTCCATGTAGGGTGGAGTGAAGAAGCCTACATACCAGTCTTCATCTTCCGGTAAGGGCGCCTTGTAGCTTCCTCCTGCTGTGGTACAGCCGGTGAGAAAGAGCAGCCATAGGCAGCATAGGTATTTCATGAGCACTGCATAGTTACCCGACCCTTTCATTGGGATACCGATGCCTGCTCGGGGCATGTCCAAGAGTTGAAAGGGATGGGATGAGTTTTTAGGTATTCCTGTGTTTCTGGGTGGAGCTTGTTCAACGCATAGGCGTAACGGCCATCGCTGAGTCCTTGATCTGGCCCCTTGGGCTCCACTTCAGCCTTCTGACACAAGATCTCCAAGGGCGTGCTTTCAGAACTTTGGACCCATGCCTTGATCCATCCGCCAGGGGCTAGCTCAATGGTCAAAACATCCTGATAAGCCAGGTCCTGTGGATGTTTCTGATACGGCATATTTTTCGTCATCTGCTCGCGTACCGACTCGGGTATGTCTAGCACGATGCGATATGTCTGCGGCTCGACCAGGGATTGCCAGCGCACAAAGACAAGTTTGGGCAGCGCCGATCCGGTGATCGAGCGTCCCTTTCCCATCGGTACTTGCATCGGCTGAGGCCAGCCTCCGGGAGCTTCTTGCCCGCTTGTTGCGGTCGTGCCGGCCAAGATGTTGCTGTAGTAAAGGCCACGCACGTCTTCCACATCCACTCTTTCCATCCATACCTCCATGTAGGGCGGGGCAAAAAAGCCTAGATACCAGTCTTCTCCCTGAGGCAATTTTGCCTTGAACGGTGTTGCTACAGAGACGCAACCTGTGAGAAGGCACATCAATGCGAAGTACAGATATTTCATGAGGTGCCTCATACGTTGTCGAGTACGACGCGTTTGCCGCTGGGGTCCGGGCGGTTGGGGTACAGCAGTTGTGGTGTGATGATTTCCTGCTCCAAATACTTAGAGGTTGCACCGAAATTCCAGTGCGCTGACTGATGGAGATACTTGCGGGCGAGGAGGGCTTCCTCCTCCGGGTCCAGAGGCTGACCGGCAAGCAGCTTTGTCGCGATAGGTTCTAATTCATCGGGTAGCGCATACGCGTATTCCTCCGGGATAGGTTGGAAAGGCACACCTGCATCCTTCGCTACCTTGTGCATCAGTCGCAACGGAATCAGCTGATAACTCGGATCGATCGGCCGCTCCAGTTTCACCGTGGCATACATCACCGGTTGTGTGATGTTTACGACACTCGTGCGGTCTGTATGTTTTTGCTGAAGTACTCGCCAACCGTCCACAGCGAGACAGCTATCGTCGATATCACCCAGTTTTTCTTTCCACATCTGGCGCTGCGTTTTGGCCTTTTGCCATGCGGTGCTTTGCGCGGGATCGGGCGCGTAGGTATCACCGTCGCGGTGTTGTAGCGCTTCAACCGAATGGATGGGCTTGATCATCATCAGAGGGCCTTCCTCCGTTTTGTTATAGCCGCCGCCGATATCTGAATGGACGCCGGGCAAAGCGATGTCGCGATGCTGTGGCTGCACGGTGGTTAACATGAAATTGGCGCGATGTTCATCGCGCGCGTGAATCTGCACGACTTGGCGTGCGCAGCGGGTGGGCAAGCCGACATGCAGCGGACCGGTTTTGCCGGAGCGCACATTGAATCCATCCGCCAGGCTGCCGCGAGCCACCACCGTGTCGAAAAGCCCGACGAAGTTGACTGCGACATTGTCGCGCAGATGAAATCCATCCTTGAATTGCGCTTTGGTGTAAAGCACCACTTTATTCAGAGGGCCGCTATCCTTGCGGTTGATTTCGTTGACACAGTGGCGTGCGGCTGCCGCGCCACGGCTGAAGCCGAAGACGTCGAATTCAAGCGCTTCGATAAAGACACCCGGAGTGCTTCCCGCAAAAATATTCAAGTTTGTCAGTACAGTTTGCGAAAGAGCCTGTTGTACTCGCGCAATCATGCCCGTATCGCCGGTACCGAACGAATAGCCTGGTAGCAGTGAATCGGGCTTGCCGGCTGTGGTGCCGATGCCGTCGACATAGATACGAACGTAGTAATAGCGTTTGATGTTCGCGTAGGGGCTTTTGATCTTGTACGGCTGTAGGCTGTCGTCTCGGTACAGCTTAAACAGCCGCGCCACATTACTGATCCCATTGTCGTAACTGGAACTGGACTCCAGCATGTATGGCTTGCAGTGCGCGGCAATCGCCGCTTGGTCGGCATCGCTCTGCCCAAGTTCGTCGCCCGTCGACGCGCGGCACATCTCGGCCATGGCGGTATTGCTCGCATTGTTGCCAGTGCCATCGAAGAACAGGCCGATGCGAATGATGACGCAGACATCGGGTGGAACGTACTCGACTTCCTTTGCTTGCTCCTGTTTGGGTCGTGTGGGTTTTGCGGGCGCTACGTTCCAGCCGCCGATAGTGCTGGGCGGCGGATCAGGCTTCCAGTTTTTCCCGCAGATGGTGAAATCGGATTCCGCCATGACGTAGCAGCCGCATTGAATTTTGAATGCGTTGAGCACATTGCCGCTTTGTCCGAAATCATCCGAGCGGCCGGGGACTGATTCGAGCAGGTCGTAGTACCAGCCGTGACGATCGCAGAGGACGGTATCGCGCGGCCTCGGATCGCGCTGGATGATGATGTTGGCGTACTTCCCTTCCACATAGGCCATGCGTGCAGTTCTGCTGGGGTTGCTGGAATCAGCACCTTTAGCAAAAGCTACTTTGAGCGTATGTAAGGGTTCTCTGGATTTGAGTGCCTATACGTCCCTGCCGAATGGATGGCATGGATCGGGACACATTTGTGCAGCCGTCAGGATGCTCCAGAAGAGGAGGCGTTCGCTTACGGGTGACAGCTGTTTACGATGTTTGCCAGCAGCAATTCGGCTTCCTCGTGTGTGCGAGAGCGAATCAATAGCGGGGCATGCTGACGTAATGTGGTGTGGTTGAGTGTGGCGAGACGATCACGCACATGAAGAATCTGGCTGGGGTGCATGCTGAATTCTTTCAGTCCCAGCGCGAGGAGCAGCGCAGTGAAGTTAACGTCACCACCGATCTCGCCGCAGAGGCTCACGGGCTTGCCAGCGCGGCGGCCAGCGCCGATGACGTGCGATAGCAGACGCAGCAACGCCGGTTGCAACGGGTTGTAGATGTTTTCCAGCGCGTCGTTGCCACGGTCGGCAGCAAGGACATACTGCGCCAGGTCATTGGTGCCGATGGCGAGGAAGTCGGCATGTTCGAGCAATGCACGTACGTTGATCGCTGCTGCAGGCACTTCGATCATGGCGCCTAGCGCCAGTTTTTCCGGCAGATCGACGTTCTCGCGCTTTAGATCCGTGCGCGCCAGCTTGAATAACGTACGTACAGCGATGAGTTCGTCTGGCTGAGTGACCATCGGCACCAGTACGCGTACTGGGCCGTAGCAGGCGGCGCGCAGGATCGCGCGGATCTGCGTGGTGAATACAGCAGGATGCCGCAGCGAGAGGCGCACCCCGCGAACACCCAATGCGGGGTTTTCTTCGCCGCGAATGGCCAGTCCTGCGGCGTCGGCCTTATCGGCGCCCAGATCCAGGGTGCGGATGGTGACGGGCATGCCGCCCATGCCGAGCACCACATCACGGTAGGCGATGAATTGCTCGTCTTCCGAGGGCAATCCCTTATGGCGCAGGAACAGGAACTCGGTGCGATACAGACCGATGCCGTCGGCGCCGCGTGCACGGGCGAGGGCGACATCGGAGCTGGATTCGGCGTTGGCCAGCAAGCGCACGCTGATGCCGTCGCGCGTTTGCGTGGGTGCATTGGCGAGGCTGGCCAGCCGGCGACCCTCGGCCGCGGCTTCGCGCTGCCAGGCGCGGTAGCGGGCCAGGTCCTGCGCAGTGGGATGCACCACGGCTTCGCCGTGCTCGGTGTCGAGCAGGATCAGGTCATCGTCGTGGATGGTCGCCAGTGCGTCGCGTGTACCCACCAGCATGGGCAGGTTGAGGCTGCGCGCAAGAATCGCGCTGTGCGAATACGGGCTGCCGGAACTGGTGATGACGCCGAGCAGGCCGTTGCCGGCCAGGTGTGCCATGTCGGCGGGTGCCAGCGTGTCTGCCACTAGTATTTCGCCGACGCGCGCGGCGAGCTTGCGTTCCTCAACGCTGGTCTGGCGCTGCAGGGCGGAAATCACGCGGCCGATCACCTGGTCGACATCTTCCATGCGGCTGCGTAGATAAGGATCGTCCATCGCGCCGAAGACCGTGGCGAGGCGATCGCGCTGTTTCTTTAATGCGGCACCGGCGCGGTAACGACCGATGGTGATCATTTCATCCAGGCCGCGCAGCAGTTCGGCATCGTCCAGCAGCAGGCTATGCGCATCGATGAACTCACTGACTTCGCGTGCCAGCGCGCCATGCAGCTTGCCGCGCAGCTCACGCAACTCCTGCCGCGCTGTTTCCAGTGCGGTATGAAGGTGTTCCAACTCGGAGGAAATTTCCTCCTCGGTCAATGGGCGCGTGTCGACCAGATAGCGGCTGGGCTGAACCAGCCTGGCGCGACCGAGGGTCATGCCGCGCGATGCCATCGTGCCGGACAGGATTTGCCTCATGCGTGGCCCTCGTTTCGAGGGCTGCGGGAGACGGGCAACGGAGAGCGCTGTAAGCCGCCATGGACGGCACCAGCGTCAAGGAGCGAGAAACGGGGGGCAACAGGCTGCCAGCACGGCATAACTCCGCGCGCTGCCTGTGTTTCCTTTTCCCTGTTTCCCGTTCCCTGCCTCATTCCTACGCCCCTTCGTCGAATTTGCGATTGAACAAATCCACCACTGCGTTCAGCGCAACCGACTCATCCGGACCCTCGGTGCGGATGGTGAGCGGTGTGCCAATGCCTGCGGCCAACATCATCACGCCCATGATGCTTTGTGCATTCACTTCGCGGCCTTTGCTGATCAACCAGACGGTGGATTTGAAACTTTGCACGAGCTGCACCAGCTTGGCCGATGCGCGGGCATGCAAGCCCAATTTGTTGGAGACGACAATTTCTTTTTCAAGCATGGTCTATGAATATTCCTCCGCGACCGCCGCTGGCCGCGATTTCCGCAAGTTCATCCAGCGGCTTGTCGGCGTAATTAAGCACGCGCAACAGCATGGGCAAGTTCAAACCTGATACGCAGCGCAGTCTTACGCCAACCGTACTCAACGACAGGCCGATGTTGCATGGCGTGGCGCCGTACAGATCCGCCAACACCAGCACACCATCGCCGTGATCCAGTTCACGCGCATGCTTGGCAGTCAGCGTGCGCATCACATCCGGATCAGAGCGTGCCGGCACTTCCACGGTGGCGACCCGCAGCGGCAGCTTCGGCAGCACGTGACGTGCCGCTTTCACCAACGCCTGGCCGACCGACTCGTGGGTCATCAGAAGCACGCCGACGCTCATGACACGGCGGCTTCGCTTGGGTTATGCAGTGACAACATAGGGATCACTCAAGTTCACGATGGAAAGTCAGTACGCCTTCACGGGCGGTGCGGTAGTGCGCGGCAAGTTTTTCGACCAGATAAACCGAACGGTGCCGGCCACCCGTGCATCCGATGGAAATGGTGACATAGCTGCGGTCGTCGGCTTCGAAGCGTGGTAGCCATGCGTCCAACCAGCGGGCGGTATCGGCGAAGTACTCGCTGACCATCGGCTGTTGGTCGAGGAAGTCGCGCACGGGGCCATCCTTGCCGGACAACGGGCGCAAGGTCGGCTCCCAGTGCGGGTTCGGCAGGCAGCGTGCGTCGAACACGAAATCCGAATCCAGCGGCAAGCCGCGACGGAACGCAAACGATTGGAACATCAGCGTCAGGCCGGCCGTGGTTTGCGCGTAGCCAGTGGCGATCAACCGGCGCAGCTGATGCACATTCAAGTCGCTGGAATCGATCACGCGTTCGGCAATCGCCATCAACGGGCGCAACAAGCGGCGCTCTTCAGCGATGGCATCGGCCAGCGACAACCCTCGCGTGGCCAGTGGGTGCCGGCGGCGCGTTTCCGAATAGCGCTTGATCAGCACCGCGTCGCTGCAATCGAGAAAGATCAAGTGCACATGCACGGTTGCTGCCAATGCAGAAAGCACCGCGGGCATGTGCTGGAAATCTTCATCGCGGTTGCGCACATCCACGCCAACCGCAATACGGCGCCGATGACTGTCGCCGTGTGTGGCAGCGTCCACTATTTGCGGCAGCAAGGCGCTGGGCAAGTTATCGACGCAGTAGAACTCCAGGTCTTCCAGCGCGCGCAGGGCGACGGTCTTGCCACCGCCGGACAAACCAGTGAGCACCACCAGATGGATGGCGTTCGGATCGTCGACGGGAGTCGGGCTGTCTTGCAAACTCATGGCATTACCACGGGGGCAGGCGGCGCATTTGATGGGCCTGGCGGTCCATGAAGCTCATGGCGGGGTCGATGCCCTTGCTCTTGAGCATATGGCTGCGCACGGCAGCTTCAACAAGCACGGCCAAGTTGCGGCCGGGCGCGACGGGCAGGGTGATCATCGGCATCTGCACATCGAAAATCTGGCGATGCCCGACGTCGCCAGTCAGGCGCGTCATGGCATCAGTGGATTCACCGTCGCGCAATGGCTTGAGGTGAACCACCAGACGCAGGTACTTGGAGGTCTTCACCGAGGTGTGGCCGAACATCTCGCGCACGTTGAGCACGCCCAGACCGCGCACTTCCAACAGATCCTGCAGCAGTTCGGGGCAGGCGCCGTCGATGACGTCGGGGGCGATCAGGGTGAATTCGGGCGCATCATCGGCAACAAGGCGGTGACCGCGGCTGATCAGTTCCAACGCCAGCTCGCTCTTGCCGGAACCCGCTTCGCCGGTGATCAGCACGCCGATCGAGAATACTTCCAGCAGCACGCCATGCAGGGTGATGCGCGGGGCCATGGTCCGGGCCAGGTGGTATTGCATCCAGGTCAGCAGCTCGTGGCCGCGCTTGGAACTGATCCACAATGGCGTGTTGGTTTCCTCCGCCACTTCGCGAAGGTCGGCAGGAATGGCTTGATCTTTGGTGACGATGAACGCCACCGGCTGAGTGGCTGCTGCTTTGTGCACCACTTCCCAGCGCTGGCGTGAATCCAGGCTGTCGAGGAAGCTCAACTCCTCCGTACCGATAATCTGGATCTTGTTCGGGTAGATGACGTTGAGATAGCCCACTAGCGAAGGGCGGCGGGCTGGCGTGGAGCCGTATTCGAGCACGCGCGTTTCGCCGCGCATGCCCGCGACCCACCGGAGCCCCATGCGCTCGTGGATGTCATCGTAGAGTTGACGTGCGGTAAGCCGATCCAAAAACGTTCCTTTTTGCCGTTGGGCTGCCTGGTCGGGGGCGGCGGCAGGAACATTGTGCCAGTTTGGGGCGGGCGGGTTGTAATCGGAGAAGAGGGAATCGGGGAGTAGGGGACGGGCGACCGGGTGGCATGGCCTTGTTCCGGCCCGCCTCCCGTGCGGGGAGGCGGGCGCGAGAATCGCGTTACATGGTGGCCTGGCGGACCTCGTAGACCTCGTTCTGGTGCTTGTCGCACAGCTTTTCACGGTAGCGGCGCAGTTGGGTCACGAGCGTATCGAACATTTTGTCAATGGAGACGTACATGTCGTTCTCTGTTGCCTTGGTATGCAAAGTCTTGCCAGCAAGGTTGAGCGTTCCTTCGGCACATTGCTGCAGCTTATTCACCGAAAGCACGATGTTCAGGCTGACTATGCGGTCATCGAGGCGGGTCAATCGATCAAGCTTGGCTTCTGCATGACTGCGCAGGGCCGGGGTGACTTCGATCTTTTGACCACTGAGTTGGAATTGCATGGTGCGCCTCCTTCAAGAGCTGCCGCCCGGGGGCGGCGTTGGATGGTGCTCAGATCGCCGTGAAACGATCGAAAGCACCGTGAAGCGAAACCTTGATCTTGTATATGGGAACGTTCCGTCGAGTGGCAAGTTCCCCGTCATGAATAACGGGGCCAGCTGGGTTCAGCTATTGCGCTGTCGTTCGCTGGAACTGGGAATACGCAGGATTTCCCGATATTTCGCGACAGTACGTCGCGCCACTTGAATGCCTTTGTTGTGCAACTCTTCGGCGAGTGCCTGATCTGACAGGGGCTTGCGCGGATCTTCACCGTCAACGAGTTTGCGCAGCATGGCCTGGATGGCGGTGGCCGATGCACTGCCGCCATCTTCGGTGGAAACGCCGCTGGAGAAGAAATACTTCAGTTCGTAAGTGCCGCGCGGCGTATGGATGTACTTGCGGGTTGTGACGCGTGAAATTGTTGACTCATGCATACCCACTTCCTCCGCCACTTCACGTAGCACCAGCGGTTGCATCGCTTCCGGACCATAGTCCAGGAACGCGCTTTGCCGGCGCACGATGGCATCTGCCACCTTTAAGAGTGTTTCGGCACGGGACTCCAAACTCTTGATGAGCCACCGTGCTTCCTGCAGCTGTCCGCGCATCCAGGTTGCATCATCACTGCGTGCTTGCGCAATAAGACTGCAGTAATGGTGGTTAAGACTTAGTTTCGGCTGGCTGTCGGGATTGAGAAGCACCCTCCAGCGGGGGCCGTCCTTGCGGGCATAGACGTCGGGCGCGACGTATTCCACCGGGGTGGTGTCCATCGCGGCGCCGGGGCGCGGATCCAGGCTGCGGATCAACAGTGCCGCGGCGGTGGTCTCTTCCTCGGTGGCGTGCAGGCGACGGGCGAGCTTGGCCACATCGTTGCGCGCCAACAGTTCCAGCTCGTTCATGACGATGCGCAGGGCGAGGTCGCGGTGCGGCGTGTCGGGATCGAACTGCTCAAGCTGGGCCCGCAGGCAATCAGGCAGGTCGATGCTGGCTACACCGGCGGGATCGAAATGCTGCAGCTGCCGGCGCACGCTTTCCACTTCCTCAAGCGTGGCTTTGAGGTGTGGTGGCAGTGCGGCGAGTACGGCATCCAGGCCTTCAGCCAGATAGCCGTCCGTATTCAAAGCATCGATCAACACCGTGGCAATGGCTTTCGCACGCGGTTCCATGGGTGTGAGATTTAGCTGCCACAGCAGGTGTTCCTGCAGGGACTCTGGCGCGGCGTTCTGCGGATCGAGGCCTTCCTCGTCGCGATTGTTCTGGCTGCTGCCGTTGCCGCTACCGTTGCTGGACGAGAAGTCAATCGGCTCGTCCGTGCTGATATCCGGTTCGGTCCACTCCGGTGCTTCGTCGTTGGTGTCGTTGACGCTGCCGGATGCGCCATCGCTATTGGCAGATACGGGGCTATCGAATTCATTTTCGAATTCGCCGTCTTCTTCGGTATCGCTTTGTTCGCCATCGGCATCTTCGGCGAATTCGAGCAACGGATTGCTCTCGGCAAGTTGGCGCAACTCAGCGGCCAGCTCCAGTTGCGACAACTGCAATAGCCGGATGGCTTGTTGCAATTGTGGCGTGAGAGCCAGTTGCTGATTAAGACGGAATTGGAGCCCTGGTTTCATGCCTGCCAAAAGGGTGAACGAGCCTTCATCCTAACCCTTCGGCGGAACGCCGACCATACTTGTCACGGCCGGAATGACCGGCCATGCATGCGGATGTGAAACTGCGCAAATTAGCTCTTGTAGCGTGAGTAAAGTTGAGCTATTACAGACGGAATTCCCGGCCCAGATAGACCTCGCGTACTTTCTCGTCGGCCAGGATGTGGGCTGGCGTGCCGCGTGAGAGAACTTCACCCTCATTCATGATGTAGGCGCGGTCGCAGATACCCAATGTTTCGCGCACGTTGTGATCGGTGATCAGCACGCCGATGCCGCGTTCTTTGAGATGTCGCACGATGCGCTGGATTTCACCCACCGAGATCGGGTCCACGCCGGCGAACGGTTCGTCCAACAGCATGTAACGCGGTTCCGCAGCGAGTGCGCGGGCGATTTCCACGCGGCGGCGTTCGCCGCCGGAAAGACTGATGCCTTTCTGTCCGGCGATGTGCGCGATCTTCAATTCGTCGAGCAAGCTTTCCAATTGCGCGTCGCGTTTGCGTTGATCAGGTTCGCGCAATTCCAGCACAGCCATGATGTTGTCCGACACGCTCAGGCGGCGGAACACCGAAGCTTCTTGCGGCAGATAGCCGATGCCGAGCTTGGCGCGTGCGTGCATGGGCAGGCCGGTGATGTCCTGCTTGTCGAGCTTGATCGCGCCGCCGTCGGCTTCGATCAGGCCGACGATCATATAGAAACAGGTAGTCTTGCCGGCGCCGTTAGGGCCGAGCAGACCGACCACTTCACCCTGGCGGATCGAGAATGCGAAATCGCGCACCACTTTGCGTGCGCGGAAACTTTTTTGCAGACCTTCTGCGGAAAGCATAGAGAACGTTTATTCCTTGGTCGGCGCGCTGCTGGCAGGCGCCGGCGCGGTGGATGAGCTGGAGGCGGAGGCCGGCTTGGCCGCGCCCGATGCCGGTGTGCTGGCGGCCGGCTTGGCCGGCGGGTTGGCCGCTGGCGCGCCCGGCTTGCCGTTCTTCGCTGGCGGCACCGGTTTCTGCTTGGGCAGGAAGGTCATGCGTACGGGGCCTTCGTTGCCGCTTTCACCCACCATGTAACCGGTCTGCGTGTTGTAGGTGAGCTTGGTACCAAACGACTCGCCCTTGGTCGCCTGCCACACGTGCGCGTGTCCGGTGAGGATCGCGATGCCGTTGACGTTGTCGTAATACAGCTGGTCCGCATCGCCCGTCATGAGGTTGCCGTTGTCATCGATCTGCTCGATGTGCGGCTGCTTCTTTGGGTCCGACGTCACAATGATGTGGTCGACAGAGGTGTCTTCTTTGGCCGTATAAATCTTCGCCAGCTGACCGGTCAACTTCATGGTGCCCTGGGTGATCAGGACGTTGCCCTTGAAGGTGCTGACGGAGTTGGGCTCGTTGTAGCCATCCATGCTGTCGGCGTGTACCACGTGAATCGGCTGATTGCGGTCATCCGTCCTTGCGAGCGCTTGCTGCATCAACAATAGACCGACAGTCAACAGACTTAGCCGTAGCATTGTTCTGGCTTGAATACAGCACGCCGTGCACGTCATTGAGCAACTCCATATGGTTATCGTTGAGGCTGGCGCGCATGCCGACGCCGTTCATTACGGTGGCTCCCTGCGTCATGGTGGCCGGGTCCGCGGTTTGCATGCGGTTCTCTTTCGGCCAGCCGGTGACATTGGAGGTGCATAATGTTGCCATGGGACTCAATGTTCCCGTGAGGCTTTGTACGAAGGCAGGCCGATGCATGTACATCGGGCCGTCCAGCCGCATCAGCGTACCGCTCTTGTTGACCCAGCCGAATGGTGCGTTGCCGCTCCAGTCCGGCACCCCTGGCTTTTTCGATTTGATGTCGAACACTGGGGCATTGATATACATCGACTCGTCGCCGGCACGACGATCCATGCGCGGCGAGGTCATGGTGAAGTTGAGCAGGCCTGTGACGTCGTAGCTCCACACCTTGGAGGTATAGAGCACGTAGTCGGAAATTGGTGGGCCTATGAAGTCGTTGGCTTCGGGTGCACCCACCACCCAACTGCGCAGCATCCAACTGGCGGGCGCGGCAATGGCCAGCAGCACGATAGTGGCCGCAGTACGGTTGTCCCGCAGGTATTGGCGAAGATTCACCGCCAGTGCTCCTGTTCTGCCGCGGTCTTACCTTGTGCGTGCAGGATCAGGTCGCACACTTCGCGTACCGCGCCCATGCCGCCGCCGAGCTGGGTTTGCCAATGCGCCCGCTCGACGACCCACGGATGCGCGTTGGCAACGGCCACGGCGAGCCCGCAGTTGGCCATGGCCGGCAGGTCGGGCAGGTCATCACCCACAAATGCGACCTCTTCGGGCCGAAGATTCAAGGCTTCGAGAATCTGCCGCAGGCATTCGCGCTTATCGTTCTGGCCCTGATAGACGTGCGCGATATCCAGTTCTTCCGCACGCAGTGCCAACGGATGGCTGATGCGCGCGCTGATGATGGCGACATGGATGCCGTTCGCTTGCAGGCGCTTGAGGCCAAGGCCGTCGTGCACGTGGAAAACCTTGGTCTCGTGGCCGCTTTCGCTGTACCACAGGCGGCCATCGGTGAGTGTGCCGTCCACATCGAACGCCGCCAGGCGGATCTTGGCGGCGCGGGCAAGCAGGTCGGCAGGAAGATTGGCGAGATAGCCCATGTTGTTGTGATATCCGTCAGACCACGCGTGCGCGCAGCAGATCGTGAATGTTCAGTGCGCCAACCACGCGCTGCGCGTGATCGACCACCAGCAAGGCGTGGATCTGATATTTCTCCATCAGCTGCGCCGCTTCGATGGCCAGCTTGTCGGCGCTGATGACCTTGGGACCACGTGTCATCAGGTCGCTGACCTTGGCGTTGCGCAGATCGACACCGTCGTCGTCCAGTGCGCGGCGCAAGTCACCGTCGGTGAACACGCCCAGCAAGCGCTGGTCGTCGTCGACCACGGCAGTCATGCCCAGGTGTTTGCGAGTCATTTCCATCAAAGCTTTGGTCAGGCTGGCGTCGGGGGAGATCATGGGGACGCCCGGGCCGGTGTGCATCACATCACTGATGTGCAGCAGCAGGCGGCGTCCCAGGCTTCCGGCTGGGTGAGAACGCGCGAAGTCCTCAGAGGTAAACCCGCGTGCCTCCAAAAGCGCGATGGCCAGCGCGTCGCCCATCACCAGGGCCGCGGTGGTGCTGGCCGTCGGGGCCAGGCCCAGCGGACAGGCCTCCGCGGAAATGCCTGCGTCCAGGTGCACGTCTGACTGGCCAGCCAGCGAGGAATCCGGGTTGCCGGTAATGGAGATCAATGGAATGCCCTGGCGCTTGATCACCGGCAGGATGAACAGGATCTCGTCGGTCTCGCCTGAGTTGGACAGGGCCAGCACCACGTCTTGGGGCAGGATCATCCCCAAGTCGCCGTGGCTGGCCTCACCCGGATGGACGAAGAAGGCCGGGGTGCCGGTGGAGGCGAGGGTGGCGGCGATCTTGCGCCCCACATGGCCGGACTTGCCCATCCCGGTGACCACCAGACGGCCCTTGCAGCCCAGGATCAGGCGGCAGGCGTCCACGAAGTTCTGGTCGATGCGCGGCTCCAGGGCGCGGATGGCGGCGGCTTCGGTAGCAATGACCGTGCGCGCGCTTTGCATGATGGAGGCGGCATCCACCCGGGTGGACTTGGGCTTGGCGATGGGGGCGTTCATGCGTCCTCGGTGGCAACTGGAGCATCTGTGTCGTTTCTGCGACAGAAGATTTCCATTAACATGGCATATTCGCATTCTATCTTGATGCCTGACGCCATAGCTTCGCCCTTTGACATCCGGCGACCGGCGTTCAGGATCCCAGTGATTTGAGAGACTCATGGACGCAGCCCGCATCCAGGCAATGATTGAAACGGGTCTGCCCGGCGCACAAGCCAACGTGCAAGGGGACGACGGCGTGCATTTCGAGGCTGAGGTGGTTGCCACGCAGTTCGCGGGCAAGCTGCCTCTGGCACGGCACCGGCTGGTCTACGCCACGCTGGGAGATCTGATGGGGGGCGCGATTCATGCGCTCGCACTCAAGACCCTTACCCCGGAAGAAGCCGCTGCGCGCCGTTGACGCCCGCTGCAGCAGCCTTCCGGGTTTTGTATTTACGAGCCTGTTTAAGGTCTTGGCGTGGCCCGCGCCGGGATTTGTTTGCCTGACGGGCAAGGAGGAACGAAGGCGTGTATGTCGATACACAACTGAGTGAGGACGCAGCCCGACGGGCAAACAAACCTGGCCCTTCGGGTTGCCACGGTGCGTCCACCATGCGGCAGCGCGCAGCTTGGCTTGCCAGCCAGGCAAGCGCTGCGCCGCGCACTACCACTTGGCGGACGCACCGTGACAACGCGGGCTACGCCGAGACCCTAAACAGGCTCTAAGGATTCCCGATGGCCAAAATCCTGATCAGCGGCGGTGAGCCGCTACGTGGCGAGGTTGGTATCTCCGGCGCCAAGAACGCCGTGCTGCCGATTCTCGCGTCCTGCCTGCTGGCCGACGAGCCGGTCACTATCAGCAACGTCCCGCACCTGCACGACGTCACCACCACCATGGAGCTGCTCGGCCAAATGGGCGTGCAACTGGTGCTGGACGATCGCATGAAGATCCAGGTCGACCCACGCTCCACCGATCGCTATTTCGCGCCGTACGAGCTGGTGAAAACCATGCGTGCATCGATCCTGGTGCTGGGTCCATTGGTGGCGCGCTTCGGCCAAGCCGAAGTCTCGCTGCCCGGCGGCTGCCAGATCGGTTCGCGTCCAGTAGACCAGCACATCCGCGGCCTGCAGGCGCTCGGCGCGGATATCGAAGTGGAAAACGGCTACATCAGGGCGCGGGCCAAGCGTCTGAAGGGCGCGCGCATCATCATGGACATGGTCACCGTAACCGGTACCGAGAACGTGATGATGGCTGCGGTCCTTGCTTCCGGCACCAGCATCATCGACAACGCCGCGCAGGAACCGGAAGTGGTCGACCTGGCCAACTGCCTCAACGCGATGGGCGCACAGATCGAAGGCGCGGGCACGTCCACCATGGTGATCCATGGTGTGGAACGTCTGCATGGCGCTACGTACGAAGTGCTGCCTGATCGCATCGAAACGGGCACCTTCCTGGTCGGCGCGGCGATGACCGGCGGCAAGGTGCGCGCCCGCAACGCTCGCGCTAATACGCTGGATTCGGTGCTGGCCAAGCTGGAAGAGGCCGGTGCGCACATCTCCACCGGTCCGGATTGGATCGAGTTGGATATGCAGGGCCGTCGCCCAAAGGCCGTGAACATCACCACCGCGCCGTATCCCGCATTCCCCACCGACATGCAGGCGCAATTCACCGCGCTCAATTGCGTGGCCGAAGGCGTTGGCATCATCACCGAGACGGTGTTTGAAAACCGCTTCATGCATGCGCATGAATTGCAGCGTCTTGGAGCGGACATTCGCCTGGAAGGCAACACCGCCATCATCCAGGGCGTGAGCAAGATGAGCGGTGCGCCGATCATGGCGACCGACCTGCGTGCTTCGGCATGCCTGGTGTTAGCGGGTCTGGTGGCTGAAGGCGATACGACGGTCGATCGCGTGTATCACATCGATCGCGGCTACGAGAACATTGAAGAAAAGCTCGGTACGCTTGGCGCGAAGATTCGTCGACTGCCGACCTGACGAGCGTTGCCCGAAATGAGAAAAAGCACTGCGCAATCGCGCAGTGCTTTTTTATTTGCGAGAAAGCCTGCAGGCATTCCAGAAAGTTGGATGTTACCTCACCCTCATCCCGGCGAAGGCCGGGATCCAATCAAAACATGTCGTGCGAAGCACACGACATAAAAGGTTTTGTGTGCTTCGCACAGCGTATTCAAACTGGATCCCGGCCTTCGCCGGGATGACGGTGAGGAGAGATTGGGGTTTGTAAAAAGGGGGAGCAAAAAAAGGCCGCTGCAGCGGCCTTTTTGATTATGGCGAGCTGTAATGGATCAACTGAAAAGTCAGGTCGCCGCCATCGCTCTGCGCCAGCTTCACCGGCACCGCGAATTGCTTGGGCACATACCACGCTTCAAAGTGCTTGTCCGAATCGGTACGTGCAACGCGTTCAGCGTGGAAACTGCCGGCTGGCACCTGCACGGCCTCGGTACCTTGTACCTTGAATTGTTGTTGCTCCACTTGCTGCTTTACGCCAACCGGAAAGGTCATGCTCTGGCTGCCTTTACTCAGTGCCAGGCCAATGGCGAGCGAGAGAACATTGCGGTCAATCAAGCCGGGTTGCGCGGCATAGGTGGAAGGGCCTTTGCCGTCATCCACGCTGACTTGCTTGGTGGTCCAGTTCACCTGCATCGCGCGTTGCTTGACCTTGAACGCGTTGACCTTGGATTTATAAGTCACGGTTTCAGGCGCGTCGTTGTTCCAGCGAAAACGCGAGACGTCGCTGGAGTTGGCGCCTAGCGCAGCAGCCAGTCCCGAGGTGCCTTGCGTCTGGTTGCTGTATTCGTACACGCCGTTGCCCAGGGATTTGAGCGTGATAGTCGCCTGGCCCATGGATTCGCCAGCCTGCGACACCTGATAGGTCGCCGTAAACGGCGTTGGCGGCGTGGCGAGCACGGCAGTCGAGGACAAAGCCAGCGAAAGGCCGGCGAGGAGAGCAGAGGGGAGTTTGAGTGTGCGCATGGATCGGCAGTTTACGCATCGATCCTGAACGCCTCGTTGAAATCCTAGCGAACGAGTTTTCCATCCTGCATCCGCAAAGGTTTGCGGAGCGATTCGCCGTCGAAGGTGATGCCATGTTCTCCCAACGCCAACCGGTCTTCGGCAATCACGGCGACGGTAGCGGGCAGCAGCTGGTGTTCAAGAGGAAGCAGGCGAGAAGCCAGCGAATGTTCGTCATCGCCGGCTTCGATGGACAGGATGGTCTGCGCGATCACCGGGCCGCCATCCAACTCCGCAGTGACGAAATGCACGCTGGCGCCATGTTCCGTGTCGCCCGCCTTGATGGCGCGACGATGAGTATGCAGTCCACGGTACTTGGGTAGCAGCGAGGGATGAATATTGATCATGCGGCCCACCCACGGCTTCAGTGCGTCGCCGTCGATGATGCGCATGAAGCCGGCGAGCACCAGAAGATCGGGTTTGCTTGCCGCGATGCGCTCGAACAGGGCGAGGTCGTAGTCGCGCCTTTCGGCATAGCCTTGCGGCTCAAGCACACAGGTCGGGACGCCAGCCATCTGCGCGAGCTGCAATGCACCGGCGTCAGACTTGTCGCTGGCAACCAGCACGAAGTCCACGGCCAGCTCGCCGCGGTCGCGCGCCGCCAGCAGCGCGGCAAAGTTGCTGCCGCGTCCGGAGGCGAGGACGGCGATACGAAGCGGTGATGGCATGTGTTTGAGAACGTATCAGGCTGCAAGGAGGGACGCGTTGCGCTCACCCCTCCCTACATGGCTCAAGAGCATTGCTCAGGCAATGTGTACGCGGTCGTCGCCTTGTGCCGGCACAACTTCGCCGATCACCGAGCTGGCCAATCCATGCTTTGCAAGCAGGGCGGACGCGGCGGCAACGGCATCACGCGGCAGCAACACGGTAAAGCCCACGCCGCAGTTGAAGGTGCGCCACATTTCCTCGCGAGCCACTTTGCCTTCACGCATCAGCCAGTCGAACACTGGTGGCAGCACGACGGCCGCGGCGTCGATCTTCAGGCCCAACCCATCAGGCACGACACGGATGATGTTTTCCTTCAAGCCGCCGCCGGTGATGTGCGCCATGCCGTGCACGGGCACTGACTTGAGCAGTTCCAGCATTGGCTTGACGTAGATGGTGGTCGGCGCCATCAGCGCATCGGCCAACGTGACGCCGCCGATATCCAGGTCGAGCGGGCTGCCGGCGCGTTCGACGATCTTGCGAACCAGCGAATAGCCGTTGGAATGCGGGCCGGACGACGCCACGCCGAGGATCACATCGCCGGCAACGATGTCGTTGCCGCTCAGCAATTCGGCCTTTTCCACTGCGCCGACCGTGAAACCAGCCAGATCGTATTCGCCCGGCGGGTACATGTCGGGCATTTCCGCCGTTTCGCCGCCGATCAGCGCGCAGCCGGCCAGCTCACAGCCCTTGGCGATGCCGCCGACCACTGCGACGGTGGTGTCCACGTCCAGCTTGCCGGTGGCGAAGTAGTCGAGGAAGAACAGTGGCTCGGCCCCTTGCACCAGCACATCGTTCACGCACATGCCCACCAGGTCGATGCCGATGGTGTCGTGACGGCCCAGCTGTTGGGCAAGCTTGAGCTTGGTGCCGACGCCGTCGGTGCCGGAAACCAGCACCGGCTCCTTGTAGCGCGTACCGAGATTGAACAGACCGCCGAAACCGCCCAGACCACCCATGACTTCAGGGCGAAAGGTGCGCTTGACCAGCGGCTTGATGCGTTCGACCACGGCATTGCCGGCATCGATATCCACGCCGGCGGCGCGGTAGGTGAGGGCGTCTGACATGGCGGACTCGGTTTTCCGAAAGCTTCTAATGATAGACGTTAAGCGTCGGATTGGGCAGACTTTCCGTCAAATCCCCGCCCCGAAGCCGGTCCGTCCATGCGCTTTTCACGTCTGCTGATCGTCACCTTGCTGCTTGGTCTTGTCGCGGGCATGCCTCGGATGGCGCTTAGCCAGACCGCGTCGCCCTATTCAGTGGTGGTGCCCGTCACCGATGTCAGCGACGCCCAGCGCAGTCAGGCTTTCGCCACCGCGCTGGGGCAGGTGCTGGCGCGGGTGTCCGGCGGTCAGGACCTGAGCAGCAAGGCCGGCTATGCCGATGCCATGCAAAATGCCGGCGGTATCGTGAAGCAGTTCCAGTACCAGCGCGGCCAGGGCAATCCACCCAGCCTCACCTTGTTGGTCACCTTCGACCAAGGTGCCGTGCAGCGCCTGATCACCCAGATGGGCGCGACCACGGCCGGCGTGAAGCCGCCACTGTTGCTCATAGTCAAAGGGACGGATGGCAATCTGCTGAGCAAGGACGACCTAAAAGCGCTTGCTGATGCGGTGAGCAAAAGCGGTTATCAGGTCAGCTATGCCGATCCGTCGCAGTTGCCCGATTTGGGCAAGCTGGAGGCGGCCGACCCCGCCGCCTTGTCCGCCATCTCTCGGCTCTATCAGACCGGCTTGGTGCTGGTCGGCGAGTTGCATGCCAATGGCGCCGACTGGTCGTTGATCAGCGGCGGCCAATCGCAGCACTGGAACGCCCAGGGCAGCAGTAGTGAAGACAGCCTTTTTGCCGATGCTGGCAAGAGCGCTACCGATCGCCTGAGCCAGGCGCTCAATGTGATCGGCGCGACCACCGTCGAAGGCAAGCTATGGGTCGGCGGTCTTCATTCGGCGATGGATTACGCCAATCTGCTGGCGACCTTGCGCGCCGATCCTTCGGTGCAGAAGGTCAGCACGCTGGGTGGCCAGGACGATGGCGTATTGCTTTCGGTGAAAGCAGGCATGCCGCTCGACGGACTGGCAGCCAATCTCACCGCCGGCGGACGTCTGATGCAGGGCAGTTCGCATGATGGCGCTGATGTCAGCCTGCGCTGGCTCCACTGAGTTCCGATGATCGCCGCGATGCCCACCGCGTCGCACTCGCCCTGGCGGCATTTACCCAACGCCATCTCGATGTTGCGCGTGGCCCTGGTGTTGCCGATCGGCTGGCTGTTGTTGCATAGAAACTGGTCTGTTGCCCTCGCACTGGTTGCGGTGGCGGGCGTTTCGGATGGGTTGGACGGCTTTCTGGCCCGTCATTACGGCTGGCAAAGTCGCCTCGGCGGCATGCTCGATGCGATCGCTGACAAATTGCTGCTGATTTGCTGTTTCGTGATTCTGGCCTGGCTGGGCGAGGTGCCGATATGGCTGGCGGCGATCGTTTGCGGGCGCGATCTGGTTATCGCGTTGGGGGCCTTGTCGTGGCGCTTGTTGATCGGACGCATCGATCCGCATCCCAGCCTACTCTCGAAAGCCTGCACCTTGATGCAGATCGTGTATCTGCTGGCCGTGCTGCTGGCCCTGATTCGTTGGCCTGTGCCCGTATCGTGGCCGTTTGCGTGGGCAGTCGCTGTGCTGTGTGTGGCCAGCGGACTGGACTACGTGATCCGCTGGTCCCGGCGCGCGTGGCGCGTCGGCCATGGGGTATGACGTACTTTCTTCATATCGCAAGACTTTGAACAACCGACCATATCCGCCACACTAGGGCTGCTCTGCCCATCCGCTACCGATGAGCCCTTCGTGTCCATAAGCCAAGAGACATCCCGCCGCTGGCAGATGCTGGCGATCATCGTTGTCATCGGCCTGCTGGTGTGGCTGCTGGCGCCGGTGCTGATGCCTTTCGCCGTCGCGGCCATGCTGGCCTACCTGGGCGATCCGCTGGCCAATCGCCTGGAAAGGTTGGGCGTGGGGCGCACTCTCGCGGTAAGCATCGTATTCGTGGTGCTGATTCTTGCGATCGCCGCGGCCTTGCTGTTGCTGGTGCCATTGATCGTGCGCCAGATCGAAAACCTGGTGGACAACTTCCCACGCTATGTCGAATGGGGCAGGGACACCGCGCTGCCATGGCTGCAAGCCAAGCTGCATCTGGATCCCAACGCCTTCGATACCGACCGTCTGATGGCCGAGCTGAAAGAGCATCTCGGTTCGATTGGCAGTGTGATTGGCAGAATCTCGCGCTCCGGCGTCGGTGTGGTGATGTGGCTCACCAACCTGGTGCTGATTCCGGTCGTGTGGTTTTACCTGCTGCGCGATTGGGACCGCCTGGTGGCGTGGATCGATCGCATGCTGCCGCGTTCTGTCCAGCCCACCGTGGCGCATCTGGCGCGCGAATCGGACGCAGTGCTTGGTGCCTTCGTGCGAGGGCAGTTGTTGGTGATGCTGGCGCTGGCGATCTATTACGGCGTGGCGCTGACCTTGGTCGGCATTTCCGTCGGCCCGCTGATCGGCATGGTGGCGGGACTGCTCAGTTTCGTGCCTTACCTTGGCTTCATCACCGGCTTTGCCGCCGCAATCATTGCATCGCTGGTGCAGCACGGCGACTGGCCGCACCTGATCATGGTGATCGGCGTGTTCGTGATTGGCCAATTGCTGGAAGGCTACGTGCTGGTGCCGCGGCTGGTGGGTGAGAAAATCGGCTTGCATCCCGTGGCGGTCATCTTTGCCGTACTCGCTGGCGGCTATCTGTTCGGCTTCCTCGGCGTGCTGCTGGCGTTACCTGCCGCATCGGTGATCCTGGTGTTGCTGCGCTACCTCGCCGAACGCTACAAGATGAGTGATCTGTATACCGAGCAAGGACAACCTGACACTGTGATTGCCGACGTTGTCGTCAGCAAAGACAGCGATGGTGATTTGCATACTGAAACCCACGTTGCCCAAGGCGACGAACCGCATAAGACATGACCGCGCAGTTGCCGTTGAGCCTGCGTTGGCCGCGCCGCCAACGCTTTGAACATTTCTATCCGGCCGCCAACGCGGTGGCTTTGTCTGCCGTACAGGCGCTGGCTTTGCAGCCGGGCGCCGCGTGGCTTTACCTGAGCGGCCCTTCCGGCAGCGGTAAAAGCCACCTTTTACTCGCCGCGTGTCAGGCGGCGCATGGTGCGGAACGAACGGTGCAATATCTGCCGATGAAATCCTTGCACGATCATGCCGTGGCCATTCGCGGTGTGATGGGTAGCGAGTTCATCGCGCTGGATAATCTCGATGCCATCGCGGGTGATCGCGAGGCGGAGCACGCGCTGTTCGATCTTTACAACCGCGCCCGTGCCGAAGGCACGGCATTGATCTTCGCAGCCGAAACGGTGCCAACCCAGTTGCCGCTTACGCTGCCCGACCTGCGTTCGCGGCTTGGCGCTTGCACTCAGTTCGCCCTCAAGCCGCTGGAGGATGCCGAGCGCCGCGAAGTGCTGAAGAGTCAGGCCGCATTGCGTGGTATCGAACTGGATGACACGGTGCTGGATTGGCTGTTTGCGCGCTACGTACGGGATCTCGAGGCGCTGCTTGATCTGCTCGATCGGCTGGACCAAGCTTCGCTGGCTGCACAGCGGCGTGTCACCGTTCCCTTTTTACGATCGTTTTTGCGCGAGACGAGTTAGAAACTTTCAGACCGACATCTCCCTTTTTCTATCAGGACTGAGTGATGGATACGATGAACATCACATTTTCATCAGCTGAAAAAGAGGTGATCGTCAAAAAGATCAAACTCTATTTCTCCGAAGAGCTGCATCAACAGATTGGCAGTTTTGATGCAGAGTTTCTGCTCGATTTCTTTGCGAAGGAAATGGGCGCTTATTTCTACAATCGCGGCTTGTATGACGCGCAGGCAGCGATATCCCAAAAGATCGATGATCTTCACGACGCCATTTATCAACTTGAGCGGCCGACGGAGTTTCAGCGATGAATGAGAGACTTGGAGGGAAATATGCTCGACCATATCAGTATTTCCACCAGCGATTTTGAAAAGAGCAAAGCCTTCTACACCAAAGCGCTTTCCCCGCTGGGTTACGTGCTGCTGATGGAGTTTCCTGCTTCCGTCACTGGGCATACGGATGTCGCTGGATTTGGCGAGCCGCCGAAAGCGGATTTCTGGATCAGCAAGGGAGTGCCGAATAACCCGGCGGTTCATATCGCATTCCGCGCCGCCTCACGTGCCCAGGTGGATGCTTTCTACCAAGCTGCGCTTGCAGCCGGTGGTCGTGACAATGGCGCACCCGGACCTAGACCGCACTATCACGAGCACTATTACGGCGCGTTCGTGCTGGATCCTGATGGGCATAATATCGAGGCTGTCTGTCATTCACCGGAATGAGGGTGGCTGTCATGATCTGTCGCATCTGGCACGGTCGAACATCCCGAGAACGGGCTGATGAGTACACCGTCTTTCTGGAACAGCGTGCCATTCCCGATTACCGCTCGGTGCCGGGCAATATCGATGCGGCGGTATTGCGCCGGGATGAGGGCGATGTCACGCTTTTTCTGACGGTGACGCACTGGGTATCGGAGCAGGCGATTCGTGCTTTTGCCGGGGACGATCTTCTGAAAGCGAAATACTATCCGGAGGACGCAGATTTTCTTCTGGAGTTCGAGCTCGAAGTGCAGCATTTCGATGTTGCGGCCAAGCAAGCCTCGACATCATTTTCGACGTGATGCTTTCTTTGATGAGGTAACGGTCATGACGACGCCATTTCGTGCTTCGCGCGACATCATCATTCGCACCCACAACTGGGCAGAGGCGGTGTCGTTTTATGGATCGACGCTGGGTTTCCCGGAAGTGTATCGAGCCGAAAACATAGTCGGCTTCGATGTCGGTGCATTCCGCCTTTACGTTGAAAAAGGCGAAGCGCATGGCCCGGTGTTCGAGTATCTGGTACCCGATGTAGAGCAGGCCGTGCAGAAACTGGTTGCAGCTGGCTGCACGTTGGTGGAAGAAGATGTTTCCGTTCCGCGCTGCTACGTGCGCGATGCGTATGGCATGACGTTCAATGTTGGCAAGGCCGGCACATCGTAATATTGGTGTGGGCTTTTGATGGTTTCGTATACGCATTGAGTACATCGCGCCGCGGACAGGCGACGTTGATCGTTGCATCTGGTTTTACGCCGCTTATTTCGGCCTTAGTGCTAGTGATCGATACATCGATGCCGCCAATGACTTTGAATCCGGCTTTCTGCGCTTCACTGATGGCATATGCCCTGAAGTGATGAAGACAGCTGTGCTGGCCGTCAGTGGGATGGGTGTGAGTTGATTCTGACTGTGAAAAAAGAATCAGCTGATGGCTTTGATAAGCCTTTTTGCGCAGCATGAAAAGAGCGCAAGCTCTATACGCTTCCACACTCATTGATGATTGAGAAAAAAGACGATCGCATGCAGCGGTTCGTCAGCGGCCAGCTTTGCGGATAGCCATGTTGAATCGAAGAGCCTAGGGAAATGCGCGACGTATGTGCGCCGGGCGATTGAGTGGGGTGGGGTTTCACTCGGACGCACGCCTTCGGCCACAGATATGGGCTTGGCTTTGCAAGCTGCCGGGTTCTATGAAATTAACGGTTCACCACAAAAAGGCGATGTCGTCGTGATCCAGCCAGCTCCAGGCCATACAGACGGTCACGTCGCAATTTACGACGGCCAACACTGGATATCGGACTTCAAGCAATTGCATGGACTTTATCCCGGTCCTTCATACCGAAACTCTCAACCCTCTTATAAGATTTATCGACACGACTGAGGCTCGATATGAAGCGTCTACTCTCCGTTATCCTGGTCGCGCTGTCGTTACTTGCACCGTTGCAAGCCACATTTGCAGCGGGTGCGCCGATTGCGCCCGGGGAACGCGCTGTTGCGTTCTATACCTGGTTCATCGAACACGATACCGACACTTCCTATCCGCTCAAATTGCCGGTCATTGAGCAGTTCGTGACGACAGAGACGGTCGACAGGCTACGGGATGATTACGCGCGCTCTGGCCCTCCGGGAGGAGTCGACTATTTCCTGAAGGTCCAAGACTACGACAGTCGCGACTGGCTGACTCATATCGAAATGCACCCTACCATCACGTTGGGCGATGTCGCGGTGGTGCCAATTACGTTCGGATCAAAAGACAAAACCAGTGTCTTGGTGTTCATGCGCCTGATCGACGGCACCTGGAAAATCACCAAGATCGACGATACGAGAGATTATCGCTAACGTCCCCAACTATTCCCAGTCAGAACACCTTGGGCCTGAGCCTGGGTTGTTTAGCGATTTGATATTGCTGTTGCTCAACAACAGACAGACTAAGCGCCTAGAACATCGGCGCCTATCGTCTATTCGAAGCAGGGTGTGATCAAGCTCTCAGCAGCGAAGGCGTTGCATTGGCGCCGATCGCTTCCGTCATCGCCTTCACGATATGCAGATTGCCGGCGATGACGTTACCGCTTTCGGGGATGCCGTCGCGACCGGCGAAGTCGCAGTATTGACCACCGGCTTCGCGTACCAGCAATAGGCCGGCGGCCATGTCCCAGGGCTTGAGGCCTGTTTCGAAAAAGCCGTCGTAGCGGCCTGCGGCGGTGTAGGCCAGATCGAGTGCGGCGGAACCGGAGCGGCGGATATCTTCGGCCTGGGTGAGCAGGGCGCGGGTCATGGCGAGCTGCGCATCCAGGTGAGCACGCTGGCGGTAGGAAAAGCCTGTGCCGATCATCGCGCCGGTGAGGTTTTCGCGCTTGCCGACGCGGATGCGGCGGTCGTTGAGGTACGCGCCATCGCCCTTGCTGGCGGTGAACAGCTCGTCACGCAGGGGATCGAACACCACGGCGTAGACCGGTTCGCCCTTGTCAAGCATGGCAATGGAAACGCTGAAATGCGGGATGCCGCGCAGGTAGTTGTGGGTGCCGTCCAAGGGATCGATCACCCAGACCAGCGGCCCTTTGCCTATCGCGCCGCTTTCCTCGGCGAGGATGGCGTGGGTAGGGTAGGCGCGGCGCAGTTCCTTGACGATTTCAGCCTCGGCCAGCCGGTCCACTTCGGACGCAAAGTCCATGCGTTGCTTTTCAACGACGTTGAGGCCGTCGATGCGGTTCATGTAACGAAGGATCACGTTACCAGCGGAGCGCGCGGCGCGTACCGCGACGTTGACGGCGGGTCTGGTCATGGCTTTGGCTTGGCAAAAGAACGGGTTAGCGGCCGGGGATTCTAGCAGGTCGGGGGAAGGAGCGGGGACGGTGCTGGACTTTGCGCCCCCGTTGCCCATCCCACTCCACTATCCTTGCCAGCCTCAATCACGCCCTATCCCTGCATGACCACCGCTTCCGATCTCTCCAGCCACTTCCGTTTCGTTCTCGTTCGTACCTCGCATCCGGGGAACATCGGCAGCGCGGCGAGGGCCATGCGTACGATGGGATTCACCCGCATGGAGCTGGTTTCACCGCATCGCTTTCCGGACCGGGAAGCGTCCGCCCTGGCGGCGGGCGCGGACGACGTGCTTGATGGCGCGGGGGTTCATCAGGGGCTGATCGAAGGGTTGGCCGGTAGCAATCTGGCGTTCGGTCTCTCTGCGCGACGCCGCGGGGTAAACCTGCCCGAGCTGACGCCCCATGAGGCCGCTATGCAGGCGATGGCGGCGGCGCAGCGTGGCGAGCAGGTCGCGTTGGTGTTCGGAAACGAGCGCACCGGGCTGGAAAACGAGGAGCTGGCGCGTTGTCACGCCATGGTTCGCATTCCCAGTGTGGAAGATTTCAGTTCGCTCAACCTGTCACAGGCTGTGCAGGTGATGGCTTACGAACTGCGTGTCGCCTTGCTGGGCGAAAACATTCCGACACCACCGCCTTTACACGACGAGCCACCCGCGGATGCCGCGCAGATGGAGCGATTCTTCGAGCATCTGGCGCAGATGCTGGACGACATCGATTTTCATAAGGGACGCGCGCCAACCACCATCATGCTGCGTTTGCGCAAGCTGTTTCAGCGTGCGCAGATGGATGAGCGTGAGTTGCGCATGTTGCATGGGATTTTCGCCGATGCGCAGCGCATGGCGCGATTAGCGAAAGGTGAGAAATAAGCGGTCGTTATTGCTCGTCATCAGCTAATTCAATCCGCGGCGCGGGCGTTACCAACAGCTTGTCGATGCGCGCGCCGTCCAGATCCACCACTTCGAAACGGATGCCGCGCCACGCGAACACTTCACCGGTCTGCGGAATATGTCCAAGAGCTGCCATCACCATGCCTGCGGCGGTGCGGAAATCGTGCTCGTCTTCGCCGGGCAGATGATCCAGGTGCAGCAGTTCGCGCAGATCGTCGGTGGAAATCGAGCCATCGACCAGCCAGCTGCCGTCTTCGCGCTGCACGATCGGCAGGCTTTCCTCGTTGCCATGGCCAAGCTGGCTGGCGCCGACGACGGCAGCGAGCAGATCGTTCAAGGTGACGATGCCGTCGATATCGCCGTATTCATCCACCACCAGCGCCAGCGGTGTTTCGGCATCACGGAATTCTTCGAGCAAGTCCAGCGCGCGGGCGGTGGCAGGCACATAGAGCGGCTTGGCCAAGGTGCGGAATAGGTCCGGCTTGCCGCTGGCAATGCCGCCGAGCAGGCTTTTTACTTCGACCACACCGACGATATCGCTCTCATCGCCGCGATAGACCGGATAGCGCGAATACGGCGTTTCCCGCAGCACCTCGATGTTCTCCGCGAGCGAGGCATTCATGTCCAGCCATGCGATACGCATGCGTGGTGTCATCACGCTGTCTACCGTGCGGTCCCCCAGGCGCAACACGCGGTTCACCATCGCCTGCTCGTCGGCATCAAGCACACCTTGTTCGGTGCTTTCGGCGACCAGCAGGCGGATCTCTTCTTCCGTGGCAGCGGTATCGCCGCGGTCCTGCACGCGCAGCAGTTTCAACAGCAGGCTGCTGGAGCGGTTGAGCAGCCACACGAACGGCGCCGTAGCGCGCGAGAGCACCAGCATGGGCATGCCGACGATGCTGGACACCTTTTCCGGAGCGGACAGCGCCAACCGCTTGGGCACCAGCTCACCGACCACGATCTGGATAAAGGAAATCACCATGAAGCCCAGCACGGTGCCGATGATCCGCGTGTAAGGCGCCAGCCAGGCGATGCTGCCGTCATGCAGCAAGTTAGCGATATGGGAGCCGATGGCGTCGCCCGCTACTGCGCCGGTAATCAGCATCACCAGGGTAATGCCCACCTGGACGGTCGACAGGAAGTGTTCGGGCGCCTCGGCGTGGCGCAGGGCAATCTTGGCGCGCCGGCTCGTGCGAGCCATCTGCTTGAGGCGGCTCTTGCGAGAGGCGACCAGCGCCATTTCCGATAGCGCGAAGAAACCGTTGCACAGGGCGAGGACGAGGACGAACGCGAGTGTGGTCAGCATCGCGACGGAGGATGGGATGCGGGCATGGCCTAAAGTGTAAGGCACGCCGGGTGGTCCGGGGTGTGGGGGATGCTCAGATCCATGCCAAGTGTGGAGAAAGGATCAGCCCCTCCCCTGGTGGTGCGGTGCGACAGGGGCCTCCTGTAACATGCGCGAAATAATTGACCCCTCCAAGCGCCCCAGGGCCCTATTCGCATGTTTTCACTCCAGACGATTTTCGGTAAAGGCGACAAGTTCTACGGACTGCTTGAACAGAGCGCCGATGCCGCCCGCGAAAGTGCCAAGGCGCTGCATGAACTGGTGACCCAGCCTGACCGAGCCCCGATCATGGCGGCCTTTGCCGCCGCCCGGGCACGGGAGAAGGCGCTAGCCGGCCAGATCAGCGAAGAGCTGGTGAATACCTTCGTCACGGCCCTGGACCGCGAGGACATCGAGGCGCTCAACACCTCGCTCTACAAAATCCCCAAGAGCATCGAGAAGTTCGCCGAGCGCTACGAGATCGTCGTCGGCCGCCTGGCTGGCGTGGATTTTGGTCAGCGCACCCTGGTGCTGGCGCGTGCGACCGAGGTGGTGGCCGAGATGATCGGTGAGCTGCGCAACGGTCTGCGCATCGACCCGGTCAAGAAGCTTCAGGATCGCCTGCAGACGCTGGAGTCGGAAGGTGACCGCATGCTGCTGGCGCCGTATCGCACGCTGTATCTGGAAAGTGACGATGCGATGCGCGCCATGCTGGCGAAGGATCTTTTCGAGCTGCTTGAGAAGGCCATCGACAAATGCCGCGATGTCGGCAACATCGTTTATTCCATCGTGTTGAAGAACTCCTGAGGAACCGGCCTTGCACGCTCTCCTTCATGCATGGCGCATTCCGACGGGATTGAACGCATGAGCCTAGGCCTGGTCATTGCGGTCGTGCTGATCGCGCTCATCTTCACCTACATCAATGGCTTTCACGATACGGCGAACTCCATCGCCACCGTGGTTGCGACCAAGGTGCTGACGCCGAGCCAGGCGGTACTGCTGGCGGCGATCACCAACATGGTTGGCGCGCTGTGGGGCACGGCGGTGGCCGCGACGATTGCTGCCGGCATCGTCAACACCGGCGTGGTGGAGGCGGGGTCACAGCTGCTGATTTGCGCCTTGCTGGCCGCGATCGTATGGAATCTGATCACCTGGTGGCTTGGTCTGCCTTCCAGTTCCAGTCACGCGCTGGTGGGGGCCTTGGTCGGTGCGGCGATGGCCGAATCCGGCGGGCGCCTTGCGGCGGTCGTCTGGGCGCAAGGGGGAGTGCATTGGTGGGAAGGGAAGGGCGTGTTGCCGAAAGTGGTCGTGCCGATGGTGGTGTCGCCGATCATGGGTTTCGTGCTCGGCTTCGCGCTGATGGGCGGTCTGTATGCGCTGCTCTCGTGGCTTGCCAGTCGAAAGGGCTTTCTGCGTTATCTGGGACGTACGCCATTCGTGAACAGCTTCTTCGGCAAGGCACAGATCTTGTCGGCCAGTGCGATGGGCTTGGCGCACGGCATGAACGATGCGCAGAAGAGCATGGGCATCATTGCCCTGGCACTGGCGAGCGCGACGGCGGCTGGGGATTTCGACAGCGTCCCGTCATGGCTGTCATTCCTGCGCATCCATGAATCCACGGCAGGTGGCTTTGTGGTGCCGCACTGGGTGGCGGTGGTGTGTGCGCTGACCATGGCAGCCGGTACCGCCGGTGGTGGCTGGCGCATCATCAAGACGCTCGGTCACAAAATGGTGAGGCTGCATCCGATCAATGGTTTCGCGGCGGAAGGCAGTTCCGCACTAGTGATTCTTTGTGCGTCGATGTTTGGTCTGCCGGTATCGACCACGCATGTAGTGTCTTCGTCAATCATGGGCGTGGGTGCGGCCAAGCGTTTCAACGCGATTCGCTGGTCGGTGGTGGAACGCATGGTATGGGCGTGGATTCTTACCTTGCCGGTAACCGCCCTGATCGCATACGGATTCGTCTATCTGGCGCAGCAGTTCGGTTAAAAGCTATCACCACCGCTGACGATGGCCTGCTCAAGCTGGTCGCCGAGGCTACCCAGTTCACCGATCAATCGCCGCAGCTCCAACTGGTTGAGCAGCTCGTAAGGGCGGTTCTCGCACAAATGCAGGAACGGCGAGCCGTCCAGGTCGGCCACGGCGAGGAAACCGTTGCGCTGTTCCCAGTTGAAGCGCAGGCAGCGCTTGGGGTCGATGCCCGAAAGCGGGCCGATGGGTGTGGAGATACGCAGGTAGCGGCGCCCGATCTCATCCTCCAGCTCCGCCAGATAGATGCCCTGATGACGCCCATGCGGCAGGCTCAGGTCGAAGCTGATCAGGTAGGGATCGTTCTGCCGCAACGTATGCAGACCGCCGATCAGCGAACGCACGGCTTCGAAATGATGCATACGACCACTCCCAACCGGACAAGGGACGCGGAACGATGGATGGCTGGTACTCTGCCACGATGGAGCCGTGGGTGCACGCTGTCATGAAAGCGGAATATTTGAAGGTTTTCCAAGCCATCGCCGCCATTCCTCCCGGCCGGGTAGCCAGTTATGGCGCGATCGCGGCGCGCGCCGGTCTGCCTGGGCGCGCCCGCCTGGTTGGCCGGTTGCTGGGTGAGGTCCCGGACGGCATGACACTGCCGTGGTTTCGCGTGTTGCGCTCCAGCGGCCATATCGCCATGCCGCCGGGCAGCCGCGGCTTCCGCGAGCAATGCCGGCTGCTGCGCGCCGAGGGCGTGGAAGTGAAGAATGGGCGCGTGCCGCTGTCACGTTTTGGGCTGGACGCAGATGTGGACCGCGCGTTGTGGGGCATACCCGGCAAGTAGCCACTGCCATCTCCTTCTCTCTCTCGGGCAGAAGGTCGGGATGAGAGGCCACCTTGCGAAAGTGAAGCATTGAAGGCGGTTTGTTAGCATTGCAGGGATGCCCGCCACTCCCCTCGATATTCTCCAGAGCGTCTTCGGTTACGCCAGTTTCCGCGGTCCACAACAAGCCATCGTCGAGCACGTCGCCGAGGGCGGCGATGCCTTGGTGCTGATGCCGACTGGCGGCGGCAAATCACTGTGCTACCAGATTCCAGCTTTGTTGAGGCAGGGCACCGGTATCGTGGTGTCACCGCTGATTGCGCTGATGCAGGATCAGGTGGATGCCTTGCGGGAGGCGGGCGTTTCCGCGGCCTACCTCAACTCCAGTCTTGATGCGCAAGCGCAGCGTGAGGTGGAGCGCCAACTGCTGGCGGGCGAACTGAACCTGCTTTACGTAGCGCCGGAACGTTTGCTGACCTCGCGCTTTCTGGATCTGCTCGAACGCACGGAAGTGGCCTTGTTCGCCATCGACGAAGCGCATTGCGTATCGCAATGGGGACACGATTTCCGTCCGGAATACCGCGAGCTGACGATCTTGCATCAGCGTTTTCCGCAGATGCCGCGTATCGCGCTCACCGCCACCGCCGATCCGCGCACGCGCGAGGAGATCGTCGAGCGACTGGCCTTGCAGGATGCGCGCCGTTTCGTATCCAGCTTCGATCGTCCCAACATTCGCTATGCGATTGCCCTGCGGCATAACGCACGCAGCCAGTTGCTGAGTTTTCTGGACGGCCATCGTGGCGATGCGGGCATTGTCTATTGCCTGAGCCGGCGCAAGGTGGATGAAACAGCCGCTTGGCTGTCAGAGGCTGGGATTGAAGCGCTGCCCTATCACGCGGGTCTCGATGCTGCGACGCGTGCGGCCAATCAGCAACGTTTCTTGCGCGAAGATGGCGTTGTGATGGTGGCGACGGTCGCATTCGGCATGGGCATCGACAAGCCCGATGTGCGCTTCGTAGCGCATCTTGATCTGCCGCGCAGCATGGAAGGGTATTACCAGGAAACGGGTCGCGGCGGTCGTGATGGCCTGCCCGCGGATGCCTGGATGATTTATGGCTTGTCGGACGTGGTGACGATGAGCCAGATGATTGCGCAATCAGAATCAGGCGACGATCGCAAACGCGTCGAGCGCGCGAAACTGGATTCGCTCTTGTCGTATGCCGAAGCCACGCAATGCCGTCGTGAACTGCTGCTGTCGGCCTTTGGCGAAGATTTTCACGGCCCCTGCGGCCATTGCGACAATTGCCTGGAGCCGCCGAAGACCTGGGATGCGACTGTTCCTGCGCAGAAAGCGCTTTCGGCGGTGTACCGCAGTGGTCAGCGCTTTGGTTCGGGACATGTGATCGATATTCTGCGCGGCATCGATGGCGAGCGCATGAGCCAACTGGGTCATGATCGTCTTACCACCTTCGGTATCGGCGCCGACATGGACGAGAAGCAATGGCGCTCTGTATTTCGCCAACTGCTGGCTGCAGGATTGTTGGCGACCGATGCGGAAGGTTTTGGCACCTTACGTCTTACCGCAGCGAGCCGTGATGTGTTGGTCGGCAACCGCAAGATTCATATGCGCGAGGAAACACGGCCGGCGCGCAGGGCCTCGCGTCGTCGCGATAGCCAGTTGGTGACCGGGGCCAGTCTCGGTATCGAAGCATACGAACAGCCGCTATGGGATGCGCTGCGAGCCTTGCGCGCGCGTCTGGCCAAACAGCACGGTGTGCCGGCGTATGTGATCTTTCACGACGCCACCTTGCTGGCGATGCTGCGAGCGATGCCGGAGAACGAGGACGATCTCGCTGGCATCAGCGGTGTGGGTGAAGCGAAGCTGAAACGCTACGGGCGTGATTTTCTGGATGTGATCAATGCGAACGAGTGAGCTTCATCGACGATGAAGCTTGGATGTACTTTTCACCTGTTTTTCGGATGCTGCATTTTACCTCAGCGTCATTCCGGCGAAGGCCGGAATGACGCTGAACCAGGGCAGCGATTGCGCCGCACGTTTTGGATCTTCAAAAAGAGTGTCGTATAGACAATGACGACAACAAGGGTCGCGACCAATCATCCATGATCGGTCACGCCACGGCTCGGGCGACTCAGCGTGCGGCGCGAATGGCGCAGCCGCGTAGCGCTGGAATCGGCTCCGTTTGATCTGAAAGTGGTGGTGGCGCGATTCAAGCGTGCGTGCGGCAGGGCAGGCGCTTCGGCCAGATAGCGCCATTCGCTCAGAAACGGCGGCAATTTAGCCTGGGGCCAAGCCATGCGCAGCGCATCCAGCGCTGCTTCGGCGGAATCGTGACGCGCCACTTCACGCGCCTCGATCAGCGAACGCCAGCGGTGACCGTGCCGGACAATCCGGAACAAACCACGGCTGGAGGGAAAAACGTACTGCGACATCATCGGGAGATACTCCACATCCGATGATGAAAGCATGCCAAACGTCGATGACGCGGCGATTATTTCTGTGCGTCATTCCGATGGCGCGCCGCGGTCGGCTAGATGACGGATGTGATCGGCTTGTTAGCGCGATGTGAATTTAGCCCGCATGACATCTAACGCCCGTCGCGCTGGCGATGGTCTCCCCGGCCGCCAGCGGCGCGAGCGTGCCGTCGCTCATGCCCTTCGTCCACCATTGCCAGCCATCGCCTATATAACGGGCTCCATCGGCGGATATCGCGATATGCAAGGTGTGCGTGTTGCCTTCGATGATGACCAGGGCGGTGTTGGTGTCGGGATACGACGCCTTGATCACTTGCCCGTCGCTGCAGGCATAACTGATCCAGTTGGGCGCGGCGCTGGCATGTGCATGATCGGCCGATGATGTGGCGCAACCTGCCGATGCCAGGGTGAACGCTGCCGCAATGAGGCTATGAATACGCATGGCTCGCCCTCGTCAAAAAATGACGGGGCCAGCATAAAGCAGCCGCTTGCTCAGGGCATCGCCGACTTCGCCAACGATTCGATCTGTGCGGGATCCGTGACACCAACCAGTCGGCCGGTTTCCTTGCTGCCATCGAACGCGATCAAGGTGCTCTGCGTGGCGATACCTAGCGCCCTCTTTTCGGCATCCTGGTTGTCGTAGTCCAGCCTCAAGATCAACAGCTTTTCAAAAGCCGGATTCTTGGCCATGGCCTCAATGGTCGGTGCCTGCTTGCGGCAAGTTGGGCACCAGGGTGCATAGGCGTCTACCAGGATGGACTTGCCAGCCGACTGCGCTGCCTTGAGCGCTGCGGTGGTGAAGGGCTGTATGGGCTGTGCCATCACGGGTGCGCTGAATGCGAGGCCGAACAGGCACAACGCGGAAAGCTTGCGAAGGGCGGACATCGTGAACTCCTTGCGTGATCTCTCTCAGCTATTCGTCAATGCCAGCAGGATGGTTACACCGGGTAACCAGCGTGATTATCGCAGCGAATAGGAGTGCAGAAGCTGTCGTGCCATCGCACGGGGCGCGCAGAAAAGGAACGAGTAATGCTCCGGAAAGTCATACCCTGCAAACATCGCGACGTGTGCTCAGGCGGTGCGTCATGAGCGGCAATTTGAATCCACTGGTCGCTTATCTGGCGGGTGTGCTGACCATCTTGTCGCCCTGCGTCATTCCGCTGGTGCCGATTGTGCTGGGGAGTGCTGCGCAACGACACCGCTGGGGGCCGTTGGCACTCGCGGCTGGGTTGGTGGTGTCGTTTACCCTGGTGGGCTTTGTCACCGCGACCGTCGGTGCATCGATCGGCCTCAATGGCGAGACGATTCGCCGATGGAGTGCCGTGCTACTGATACTGGTTGGCCTGGTGCTGCTGGTACCCAGGTTGCAACACCTTTTCGAGCATATCGCCAGCCCGCTTGCCAACTGGGCCGCGGGTCATCAGGAACGGCTGGAACGCTTTGGGCTTATCGGACAAGCGGGTATCGGCGTCTTGCTTGGGCTGGTATGGAGCCCATGCGTGGGGCCGACGCTAGGCGCAGCGATTGTGCTTGCTGCCCAGGGCAGCAGCCTTGGACAGGTCGCTTTGGTGATGATGGCGTTCGCTGCCGGCATCGCCACTGTGTTGCTGGCCGTAGCGTTTGCAGCGCAGGGCTTGCTTGCGCGCTGGCGGGGCAAGCTGATGAGCGCAGGGGCGCGTGGCAGGCAGATATTTGGTGTGCTGATGGTGCTGGTCGGCATTTTTATCGTGACAGGTGTGGACCGACATCTGGAGGCCACGCTGGTCGGCGTATTGCCGGACTGGATGACAACCCTGTCCACGTCGTTTTGACACTGGGCCGTGACATTCGACTGCCTTGCTGCAATTGGGCTAGATTCCAGGAATGCGTTGCTCAATGCTTCATAACATTGATCAGCACACCTCCAGGTGCTATTTCATTTTCCAATCTGGTAAGCAGCCGGGAAGTCGATGGATCGGACCCAATCCAGACAAGTACCGAATAGCGGTATGCGCACTGAGGTCAGCCCGGAAGGGCGTGAACTATCCGCCTTGCGCCGCCATCAACGTCACCTGCTTTACGGCGGGGGATGCCTGCTTACATTGCTCATTCTGCTCGCCGCGGTAAGCAGTGTTCTTTCGGGTATCAATCATTACCACGCGCAACAGCGCGGCGTGTTCCAGGATGGCCAGGAAGCTATCGATTATTTCCTCACCCAGCGCGACAGGGCCAACGCAAACGGTATCAATGTCAGCGATACGGTGTGGGGCACCCAGCGGGATTTACTGCTTAAGCTAGGAACTCCGATCGCACGTGATTTTCTGGCGCAGGGACAGCAGGCGCTGATTACCGCCCCTAACAAAGTTGCCGTGCCCTGGTTGACGCTTGGTCTCGGCGCGGATGCGATGCAGCCGGACCAATTGGCCGCCTATCTGGGGTTGATCCATGAATACTCCGCCTACAGCGCGGCGACTGTTGCATTTGTGCAGTCGACCGGAAAACTGAGTGCCTATGTTTACAACCCGTCTGGAAGCTTGCTTGCGGTGGCGGGTTTTCGTGATGAGGCGCAATTGCTCAGCGCCCTGAAAGTTTCCAGTCGCGAGAAAGCATTCGCTGCGCTGATGCGTGGCGAGTCGCGCATTCGAAAGACGGCGTCCCCTCAAAAAGGTGCAATAGGCTCAGGCGACGGACGAGTGGTGTCTTACTACGGCCTGAACCCTTTTAACGGTGAGCCCTCGCTGATCGGCGTTATCACGTTTATGGATGAGGGCAACGTATATATTCGCCGCGTAATCCTGGAACCGATAGCTATCCTCAAGCAGCGTTTGATAGCCGAGACGCCGGGGGCTTTTGCGATATTCACGCATGATGGGGACGTTGTGCTGGAGGCAGATATGTCTCCCTTGCTTCATCAGGCAGAACTGTTCCCGCTGCTGCAAAGCCGCTCGCTTTGGAAAGACACTCTGCTGGCACCTGTGCTGATGCGGGAGCATGGCATCTACATGATTGCCGGTCCGCTGCGTGGCGTGGACTGGACCATGGTGCATATGTACAGCTGGCGCGACGTGGTGGCTGCTGAGAGTTCTCATGCAACCAAAGTCGCGGCAATGACCTTGTTGATTCTGGCGGTGCTGTGGGCCTTGCTATGGCGCATAGATCGCCGGGTGTTTGTGCCGGCCCTGGAAGGTGCTTCCCGGGTCTACGAAAGCGAAGCGCTGAATCGCACCATCATCGAGACGTCGCCCGTAGGGCTATGTCTGCTCGATCCGGAATCAGGCAAGTCGATTCTGCAGAATGACGTGGTGCGACATGTCCTTGGTACCGATGACGTTGCCGAAACCGAAGCACTGTTTAGGCAGCTTATCGCGCGCGTAAAAACACTTGGTGACGCTGAGTCACACGAATTTCCGTGGGTGCTTGAATTACCGGAAGGTCGCGCTCGGCACCTGCAGGTGGCCATATCGGCAGCGCATTACCGAAATCGTGCTGTGCAAGTGTGCGCATTGCGCGATATCACTGCGCAGACCGAACTGGAGGACAACCTGCGCCGTGCGCGGCGCGATTCCGAACAGGCGCGTGCCGCAGCGGAATCGGCGAGTCGCGCGAAAAGCAATTTCGTGGCGACGATGAGTCACGAGATACGCACGCCGCTAAATGGTGTACTTGGTCACCTGGAGTTGCTGGGGCGGACCCCTTTGGAGCCATCGCAGCGTGAGCGGCTGGGTCGCATTCGCCTGTCTGCAGATGCCTTGCTCGCGATCATCAGTGACGTGCTGGATTTTTCGCGGATCGAGGCCGGTCAGCTGGATATCGATCCGGTGACTTTTCAGTTGCGCCCGCTCATCGAGCAGGCGGCGCTGCTGTACGCGCCAGCGGCACAACGCAAGGGCGTAAAACTGTACTTCGCCGTCGAGGCTGGATTGGCGGCGAGTTATGTGGCGGATGTGCACCGTATTCGGCAGATGCTCAATAACCTGTTGAGCAACGCGGTGAAATTCACCGAGTCAGGACGAATCATTCTGCGTGTTACCAAGGGAAATGCTGTTTCCCAAGCTCAGCTGTGGCTGCGGTTCCAGGTGATCGATTCGGGCATCGGCATGACCGCTCAGCAGCTTTCCCAATTGTTTGAGGCTTTTTCCCAGGCCGATGCCAGCATTGCCCGTCGCTATGGCGGCAGCGGCCTGGGCTTGGCGTTATGTCGTCAACTGAGCCAGCTCTTGGGAGGTGACATCTACGCTGAAAGCACAGAAAGCGTGGGCAGCGTCTTCACGCTGGATCTTCCCGTCGATCCGGTGGATGTGCCAGCTGAAAAGCTTGAACCCCTGCGTGGTCGTCGACTTGCGCTTCTCTCCGCAGCACCGGAATGGCGCACTGAAATCGGATCACTGCTTTCCGCGTGGGGCGCAACGGTTACCGTCGCGGCACAGCCTGGTGACCTGCTGACGGAAGCCACTCATGTGGACGAGGTACTGGTGACTTTCGGTGCGTCAGGTACGTGGGACGAAGACGATGAGCGGGCACTCATCGCGCGGTACCAGCACGTGGTTCGCGCCTATGCAGATGGACCGCTCGTGCCGGAGTTGCGCGATAACATCACTTTCGTTTCCTGCTACGACACCCAAGCCTTGTTATCGGCTCTTCAGGCGAAGGCGAGAGCTACGATCACGCATCCGATGCACGCTGAACCCCAGCGTCCGTCGGCCCGTGGCAGCCGTGGCAGGATTCTTCTGGTCGAAGATAATCCGGTCAACCGCGAGCTGATCCAGCAGCAGCTGCAGGAGTTGGGTTTTGAGGTTGACGCTGCCGAAAATGGCGAGGCGGCGCTCGTCAAATGGATTCCCGGTAAATATCTGGCAGTGCTCACCGACATCAATATGCCACAGATGAACGGTTATGACCTGGCGCATCAGCTACGTGCGCGTGACAAACATTTATCCATTCTCGCGATTACTGCCACGGCTCTGGCCAGCGAAATAGCGCGATGCCGGGAAGTTGGTATTTCGGATGTGCTGCTCAAGCCGCTCACGCTGGACAGCCTGGACGATGCACTGAGCCGTTACGCCCCCAACGGCATCGAGATAACGCCGCACGCGACGCCTTCGCCAACCGCAGGCAAGGTCTTTCCGGCACATGTTCGACGCGTGTTCGTGGACAAGGGGATAAGCGATTTGATCGCCTTGCGCGACGCCATGGCGAAGCACGACACCCAGGCCTTGATCGATATCATCCATGGCTTCAAGGGGGCACTGCTGATGCTGGGTGAATCCGATGCCGCCAACGCTTGCTCGGTGTTGGAATCAAGGCTGCGCGAGGAAGATGCCTACGCGGTAGAAGGTGACCTGCCGCGGTTGCTGGAAACCCTTGATCATGTGGTCCATCGTTTCGAAGCGGATCTCTCCGAGTCATGAAAGCTCATGCACATGACGAGATTTAGGGCGCAGACTCCGGTCGAGGTTGATTCGCTGGTTTCGTCTTAAGTTAAGAACGGTCCGATAGTGGCGATAAGGCCAGATGGTTACATTGACGTGCGCCGCCCAGATTGCTTGCCTTTACGCGGACAATTTCTGTCAGATCGCAGGAAGTTTGCTTTCCTCCGACATCTAGCGCGTCACATGGGCGCGCGATGATCTGGTCGCTTCATTCGATTTCATGGCTAGTCTGCTCAAAGCACGATGCCTAAGTGTGGGCATCGGTACGTCTTTGCACCTCACTATTCGGCTGAGTCTGATGGCACTCTAGGCCTGTAAAGTTACGCTTACATCACGTGGCGTTTGGTTCAGCGTTCAGCGCAAACAAGTGAGTGGAAGGAAGTGAAAGAGTCTAATGAAATGGAAGTCGACTCGCTCCTGCTGGGCTTCAGTGATCTAAGTGAAGCGCAGCAAGCGGTGTTTCTGGAAAGCTTGAATAGATATTTATTCGTTTCGCCAAGCAGACGTCGTCAGTTACGCCTGTGCTGGAAAAAGTCCTGTCAGCATACGGATGAAAACACGAGCGGAGATATGCGTGATTCCCTCGCAGCTTGTTCATGTCTGGATGCCCAGTAAATGATCTGATTTGAGTAGGTCGCCCTAGTGAGTGACAGGTGATCTTCACTTGCAATTAGCCCGAGTTGATAGGGAACTTACCTTCGCGAGCACGGGGTCAAAGTGCTGCCGGTGCCTTCTTATGGAGGCTTGCGCACGCAGGACCTTTGTCAGCTTGATCGTCATCCCTGCACATCTCGCGCAAAGCTTCCGTCGGGTCATCGGTCGGCGAGATGTTCCAAACGTTACGCAGCACCACGTAGCGAATGGTTTTCTCTTGAACAATCAGGTGCAGCGCCATCGACCACCTTGCCAAGAGGGCTAAGGTTTTATTCGTTGGAGTCCACGCATAGTGGACATACACCATCATCGCGTCCGGCTCTGCATAAGCGCGACTCGACAGGGGTGGGATATCAAACGAGCGGGTGCTTTTGGCAGGGATGGTTTGGTGGTCCAACTGCGTAAATTCTGCAGCCGGGACCCAGATCGAATTGCCGCCTGGCATCGTCGTGGTGCCGTCCGGATGGGTTGTTGCCAAGACCGGTTCGGTGGTGATGTAAGCGAGGTTCTGCTTGGGTAAGCTGATGCGGAAGGATGTGATGTCCTGATCAACCGGGCTGGTGTTGGTTAGCGTGAAGGCGTAAGCACGTCCATCAGCCTTGTCATAGGCTAATGAGATCTCGCCCGTCACCCATTCATAGATCGCCGTTGGCACCACGGCTATCAACCCCAAAGCCAACAATAGTCCCTTTAACCGAGAGCCTCCCTTAGCCAAAAGCGAAGAGAGTTTCGGACTGGATACGGGCTGTGCCTTCTTCTTTTGGGGCCGCTTCTTTAATTTCTGTTTCATCGGTCGAGTTAGGGCTAACTTGATTGAGCCCAGAGACCTAACGACATCATGCTCTGAAACTTGAGGGGCCGCCGCTTGTTCATCCGCGATCTGCCCACTTCAAGGTAGGGGGCGGAGGGCGGTTGAGATGCGCATCGCCGTTACAGGGTCGCGCGATCGCGTCGGTGGGGTACGGCATGCGTGCAGCATAAATGCGCCTGATTTTGCTGCGCAGGTGACCGTGGCTACACACCGGCGGCACAACGAAAAAGCCCACTCGGGTGGAGTGGGCTAAATCATTGGATCTAATGGTGGCCGGGGACGGAATCGAACCGCCGACACGGGGATTTTCAATCCCCTGCTCTACCAACTGAGCTACCCGGCCAGGGTGTTACGTTGAGCCGCACATTAAATCGGATGAGGCGTCCGTCGTCAAGACTCTGCTTCCGGGGCCACGTAGCCGTCGGGCTTCTTGGCCTCGCCGCCGAACAGGAATTTCTCCATTTCCGCGCCCAGGAATTGGCGAGATTTGGGGTCCAGCGGGTTGAGGCGGTATTCGTTGATCAGCATGGTCTGGTGGGCGAGCCATTGTTGCCATGCGGGCTTGGAGATCTCGGCATAAACACGCTGACCAAGTGGGCCGGGCCAGGGGGCAAAGTCCAGGCCTTCGGCGTCGATATCCAGCTTGGCGCAATGAATCGTGCGGCTCATCGTTAATTCTCTTCGTTCGTCAATGATGACTCAGTGCGTTCCGGCAATCCCGTCAACAGGGAGCGCACGGGAGCGGGCAGACCGAGTGCTGGCAGGTCAGTGGCTGCATACCAGCGAAGATCAGCATTATCGGCGATTACGCGCGCGGGCGCTGCGTGGTCGAAGAGCAGTGGCTGGATCTGCAGCCGATAGTGACTGAAGACGTGCATGAAGGCGGTGAGTGATTGGGCGTCGTCGATCTGTGCGTGGCGCTGTGCTTCGCGCCAGGCGCTGTCGCTGTCTTCGGCTTCGGGCAGACTCCACAGGCCTGACCAAACACCTTGCGTACCACGCCGCTGCAATAGCACGCGGCCTTCGGCATCGCGCAAGATCAGCATCACGGTACTGCGTGTGGGGATGGCCTTGCCGGGTTTCGGTGTCGGCAGTTGTGTCGTGAGATGGTCGCGATAGGCAACGCAATCGGCCTGCGCCGGGCAGGCAGCGCATAACGGGCGCGTGCGTGCGCATACCGTGGCGCCGAGATCCATGATCGCTTGCGTGTAATCCGCCGTGCGTTCTGCAGGCGTGTGTTCGTCGGCGCGCAGCCACAGCTGCTTTTCCACCTCGCGCTCACCGGGATGGCCGACGATGCCGTGGAGGCGTGTCAGCACGCGTTTCACATTGCCGTCGAGGATGGGATGGCGCAATCCGTAGGCCTGGGCGAGTATCGCGCCAGCGGTGGAGCGGCCAATGCCGGGGAGCGCTGTCAGCGCATCGAAATCGCGTGGCAATTCGCCTTTGTGTTGATCAACGCACAACTGTGCCGCTTTGTGTAAAAAGCGCGCGCGCCGGTAATAGCCAAGGCCGGACCACAAGGCCAGTACCGTGTCTTCGTCGGCTGCAGCGAGGTCGCGCAAGCTTGGAAGTTTGGCGACGAAGCGTTGGAAATAGGGAATGACCGTGACGACCTGCGTTTGCTGCAACATGATCTCGGACAGCCAAACGCGATAGGCATCGCGCGGATGCTGCCAGGGAAGGTCGTGCCGGCCGTGGCGGTCGAACCAGGCGAGCAGGGCGTTGGCGAATGGCGTCACGGATGCGGTGCGTCAGGCTGAGCGGGGGTGGCGGCACTGCTGGCGCTGGCCGGTACGGCATTGCCGGTTTGTACGCTCAGGCCATCGATGTGGATGCCGCCGATGTCGAGCTTCGCCATGTCGATCTGCCCGTTGCCGGGAGGAGCAGAAAGCTGTGGGCCTTGTGGGTTGGCTAACTGGTTCCACCATTGCGCCAGCGCGAGCGGCGACAGTTCGAGATCGACGTGATTGTCTTTGCCTAGCAGCTTGATATGCAGCAGCGGCGGCTTGTTTTGTGTGGCAGGTGCAAGGAGCACGGCAGCATCGTAGATGCCATCACCGGCCAGGCTGAACTTGCCCTGCAACTGTGCAGCGATATGGTTGCCGCCAGACCAACGTGCGTGGCCAACGAGATTAAGTTCCGTTGCACTGCTGTCGGCGGCATGCACGGTCATGTTGTTCAGCATCAAGGTGCCGCCGGCAATGCTGGGCACCATCGACACTTGCAATTGCAGTGGCGTGCCGTCGGTTTCCTTGCCGGACAGATTGATGCCGAACGGTTGTCCTGGCGCAAGGCGTCCCGTATCGAGCGAAACGCCATCCAGCCACTGACTGTTGTTTTCCACCACGCTGCCGTTGCGAATACGTACGCCTGTGACGATAAGCGGAATCTGTTCCGGCACCGCGGTCGATTGCGGGGGCAGCGACATCAGCCACGCCTGCAGCGCATCCAGATCTACGCGAGGCGAATTGATCTGCATGCGTGAAATCACCATCGGACCACCGAACAACGTGTGCCACGGCAATACAAGCCGTCCGTTCGCGGCAAGCAAGATGGGCATGTTCAATGCACCGCCCGAACCGGTATCGCGGGCGACCAGCGTGATGCCTTCCAACTGCAGGGCCGGTCGTGGGAATAGCGTGGGACTGGCCGGACTCGACAGTGTGAGTTCCAGCCCGGCATCACTGGCCTGCTGCTTGAGCATCGCTGTGAAACGGTCGGGCTGCAGCAACAAGTAGAGTGCGGCCAACACAGTGAGCGCGATGCCGCCAAACACGCTGGCGACGACGATTAGCAGCAATCGCAGCGGGCGCGGCAGGGTCATCAGGTGCGTACGAACTCGTTGGGAAGCAGGCCGTCGACGTAGGCTTCCGCGTCGAACACGCGCAGATCCGTGGCGGTTTCACCCAGACCGACAAAGCGGATCGGCAGACCAAATTCGCGCGCCAGCGCAAACACCACGCCGCCCTTGGCCGTGCCATCGAGCTTGGTGACCACCAGTCCGGTAACGCCGACGATCTGCCGGAATTGCCGCACCTGATTTACCGCGTTTTGGCCAGTGGTGCCGTCGATCACCATCAGCACTTCATGCGGTGCATCGGCATCGAGCTTCTTGAGCACGCGCGCGATCTTGCCCAGTTCATCCATCAGGCCGCCTTGGGTGTGCAAGCGGCCAGCGGTATCGGCGACCAGCACATCGGCGTTGCGTGAGCGGGCAGCCTGCAGCGCATCGAAAATCACGCTGGCCGCATCGGCATTCTGGCCTTGCGAGATCACGGGTACCTGGTTGCGATCGCCCCAGGTTTTGAGTTGCTCCACCGCCGCGGCGCGGAATGTATCGCCGGCTGCCAGCAACACCTGCCGGCCTTCGTCGCGCCATTTCCTGGCGAGCTTGCCAATCGTTGTGGTCTTGCCCACGCCGTTGATGCCAACCGTGAGCACCACGAACGGCCGGCGTCCGTTGATTTCCAGCGGGCGTTGCACCGGTTTCAGCAGGACGATCAGTTCTTGCCGCAGTGCTTGCAGCAAGGCACCGGCATCAGCGAACTCGCGCTTGTGCATACGCTTGCGCAGGTTTTCGACCAGGCTGGTGCTGGTCTCAATGCCCACGTCGGCGGTGATCAGGGTAGTTTCCAACTCGTCGAGCAGATCGTCGTCCAGCTTTGGATGACGGGAGAACAGCGAGGAAATGCCGCGGGCGAACGTGCTGCCGGAGAGGCGCTCGCGCCAGCTGCGCTTCACGGGGGATTCGATGGCGGCGTCAGCAGCGACAGGGCCGGGATCCGGCTGGACGACCGGCGCTTCGGGCGCGGTAGCCTCGGCCGGCGCTTGACTAGCTGCTTCCTCGTTATCCCCGGTGCCGTTCTCGGCCGGCTTCTTCTTCCAAAATTTGAGCATGGGGCGTGGGATTCAAAGACAATAGGCGAATGCTATCACCCCGACCCGTACTGTCCGCTGAGGGCGCCTGTGCATGAAGGCTGCGCCCGGGCGTATTCGTATTATTGGCGGCCACTTGCGCAATTCGCGCCTGAATGTGCCCGATCTTCCTGGACTGCGCCCGACCTCTGAGCGTGTCCGTGAGACCCTGTTCAACTGGCTGGCGCCCACCCTGGCTGGGGTGCGGGCTCTGGATCTGTGTGCGGGAACCGGTGCGCTGGGGATCGAAGCGATATCTCGTGGCGCAGGCGCGGTGCAGTTCGTGGAGCCGGATGCGTCGGTGGCCGATGCCTTGCGCGGCAATCTGACCCGCTTGAAGGCTGAGGCTGGCGACGTGGCCGGCGTGGACGCTGTGCGTTTTCTGCAGCGTGAGCCGCAGCCGTTTGGCCTGGTCTTTCTGGACCCGCCGTTTGCCCAGCAATTGTGGGCGCCGTTGGCGCGCAAGCTGGAAGACGGCGGCTGGCTTGCGGTCGCCGCGCAGATCTATGTGGAATCGCCGCGCGGGCATGCGCCCGACTTGCCTGCAAACTGGTTGCTGCACCGCGAAGGGCAGGCCGGCGAGGTCCGCTATGCGCTCTATCGCCGCATATGAAGTGTTCCGTTAAGCTAATACCACTTTCCCCCGCGAAGTTGTTTTCGTGAACATGCCGCTGGTAAACACCCGCCTCGCCGTCTATCCGGGCACCTTCGACCCGATTACCAACGGCCATGCTGATCTCGTCGCGCGTGCTGCGCCCTTGTTCGAACGCATCGTTGTTGCCGTGGCGGAGAGCCCCAACAAGGGCAAGGGGCCTGGTTTCACCTTGCAGGAGCGCATTTCGCTGGCGCGTCTCGCGCTGGCGGACCTGCCGAACGTGGAAGTGCGCGGCTTCGATTGCCTGCTGGCCCAGTTCGTGAACGACATTGGTGCAGGTGTGATCATCCGCGGGCTGCGCGCCGTCTCGGATTTCGAATACGAATTCCAGCTGGCGAGCATGAATCGTCATCTCATTCCCAAGGTCGAAACGTTATTCTTGACGCCGGCCGAGCAATACAGCTTTATTTCGTCCTCGCTGGTGCGTGAGATCGGTCGCCTTGGTGGTGACATCTCCGGTTTCGTGCATCCTGCGGTCCAACAGGCCATGCGGCAGCGCTGGCACAAAAAGCAACCCGAAACCGAAGGGGATAACTATGCGTAAACTCACTCTCATCGCCACCGCCCTCGCGTTGACCGGCTGCCTGGCACTGTCCGCGTGCAACAACAACGGCGGCGACAACCAGCAGCAGGCAGCGGCACAGCCTCAGAAGCCCACCAAGCCTACCGATCCGAACGACTCCAAGGGCTGGAACGCTTATCTGGGCCAGATCGTGCAGGACAACATGCAGGGCATGACCGCACCGCAGCCGTATGCCTACCTCGTGCCGGCTGGCGACAGCGATGACGCCAAGGACGCTCAGGATCGCCAGCTCAGCAACGTGCAGGACATCGTGGCCCGCGGCATTCTGCCGGGTAACCTGGTGGCGATCGGTGGTGCGGATTCGGGCAAGACGGCCGACCTCGTCACCCAAGCCTTCAAGGATGCCAAACCCGGTTCGATGAAGGGCGTGATTATCCTGGTGATCGGCGACAAGGCTGACGAGCAGCGCGTCGATGACGTGCTGAAGCCGACCGACGCTACGGTCCGCTACGTGCAGATGTAATGCCTTTCCCCCTCCCCTGACAGCAGGGGAGGGTTGAGGTTGGCCAAGCGTGCTTTGAGGCATGTGTGTCCAACCCATTCCCGATCTCCCCTTGCCGGGCAGGGGGAGGGCGCACCCCGAGGCGATATCGCGCTTTGTTGCTTCGCACAATAAGCGCCGGCCCGTGTAGACTAAACCCGCATGTCCCTGAAGATCCTCGATACCTGCGTCAACTGTGACGTCTGCGAACCCGTCTGCCCTAACAAGGCGATTTCGCTTGGCGAGGAGTACTACGTCATCGATCCGGCCCTTTGTACTGAATGCATCGGTCATCACGACGAGCCGCAGTGCGTGGTCGTGTGCCCAGTGGAATGCATCATCGTCGACCCCGCGCATACCGAAACGCACGGGCAGCTCGAAGATAAATACAAACATCTGATGGAGGCCAAGGGATGAAGCTTGCGTTGCGTTGGCACGTGTTGCTTATCGGTTTTGCATTGGGGGCGAGTGGAGCATTTGCCGCTGACAGTCCCAAACCTTCCATCCAGACAACGCAACTTGCGCAACGTCCCGGCCACGCCGGCATCGCCAGCGCCAATGCGCTAGCGACCGAAGCAGGCTTCGAGGTGCTGGCCAAAGGTGGCAATGCGTTCGATGCCGCAATTGCCGTCGCGTCCACGCTGTCGGTGGTCGAGCCGGAAAGTTCGGGCATCGGTGGTGGCTTCATGGCGACCATGCACGTGGCTTCCACTGGTCGCAACGTTTTCATTGATGCGCGCGAAACCGCGCCGGCTGCAATTAATCCCAAGGATTACCTCAATCCGGATGGCTCGCCCAATCGCGATACCGCGTTGAAGGGGCCATTGTCTGCCGGCATTCCCGGTGAACCGGCGGGTTTGGTCTGGCTGGCCAAGCACTACGGTAAATTGCCGCTGACGGTTTCGCTCGCACCGGCTATCCGCACGGCGCGCGATGGCTTCAAACCGGATAGCCGCCTGCTCGGCGCGATCAAGGACGAGCAGACGAATCTGCAGCGCTGGCCTGCTTCCGCGGCTGTCTATCTGCCCAACGGCAAGCCGCCCGCAGAAGGCGAAATCTGGCGCAATCCCGATCAGGCGCACACGCTGGAGTTGCTGGCGCAATACGGTGACTCAGGCTTTTACAGCGGCGAAACAGCGCAGAAGCTAGTGGACGCCGTGCACGCAGCGGGCGGCAATTGGGATCTGAAGGATCTTTCGTCGTACCGCGTGAAAGAGCGCACGCCGATCACCGTCGACTACCGCGGCTACAAGATCATCACAGCACCACCGCCGTCATCGGGCGGCGTGGCGATTGCCGAAATCCTCAACATTCTTTCCGGCTTCGACACGAGCCAGCTCGATCAAGTGCATCGCATTCATCTGGTGATCGAAGCGATGCGCCGAGCCTTCCGCGATCACAACGATTACCTAGGCGATCCGGACTTCGTGAAGATGCCGCTGGATATACTGCTGTCGCCGTATTACGCCGATGGCTTGCGCCAGACCATCCTGCCGGATAAGGCCACACCTTCGTCGATGCTGTCGCCGACCAGCGGCCAGGATCCGGGCATGCACACCACGCATTTCTCGATCATCGATGCAGACGGCAATATGGTCGGTATCACTTCGACGGTGAATTACATACTCGGCTCGACCTTTGTTGCGCAGGGCACCGGCGTGCTGCTCAATGACGAGATGGACGATTTCGCGTTAGTGCCGAACAAGCCCAACGTCTATGGATTGCTCGGCAGCAAGGCCAACGCCCCCGAACCGGGCAAGCGCATGCTGTCATCCATGTCGCCCAGCATCGTGATCGGTCCGGACCGCACCGCGGTGATCGGTTCACCCGGTGGCTCGACCATCATCACGCAGGTGCTGGAAGGTATTCTTGCTTTCATTGATGGTGGCGATGCCCATCAGGTCGTGGCGCACAAGCGCTTCCATCACCAGTTCATGCCGGACGTGGTCTCTGTGGAACCCGGCGCCTTCGACGCCGATACCAGCGCAGCGCTTACGAAGATGGGTTACACGCTCAAGGATCGCGAGCCCTGGGGCTTCATGAATGTGGTGATCTGGGATCGCCGCAGCAACAAGCTGGATGCAGCGAGCGATCCGCGCAGGCCGGATGGTCTGGGCAAGGTACAGTAATCGCCCATCTGGGAATTTGATCAGACGCTAACTCCGCTCTCACATTGAGGGCGGGGTTGAGTGCGATAATTGGCTCTCCAAGCGCCAAGCGCCGAACCTTCAGGCGGACGTACTCATGCAGTTGTGGTCGATCAACGGCAACACCCAGAAACTCGATGGCGGCGCCATGTTCGGCAACGCGCCAAAGGCGATGTGGTCGCGCTGGATCGCACCGGATGAACTCAATCGCATTCCGCTCGCCTGCCGCTGTCTGCTGGTGAAGGATCTGGATGGCCGCAACGTGTTGTTCGAGACCGGCATCGGCGCCTTCTTCGAGCCATCGCTGCGTGAACGTTATGGAGTGATGGAGAGTCATCACGTCCTGCTCGATTCGTTGGCCGAAGCTGGCGTGTCGCACGAAGACATCGACGTGGTCGTATTGTCCCATCTGCACTTTGATCATGCCGGTGGTGTGTTGGCCGCATGGGAAGAAGGCAAGACGCCGCAATTGCTGTTTCCGCATGCGAAGTTTCTGGTCGGTGCCAGTCACTGGGAGCGCGTGCTGAAGCCGCATCCCCGCGACCGCGCCTCGTTCATTCCCGAACTGCAGCACCTGCTGGTGCAGAGCGGACGGCTGGAGCTGGTTGCGGGTGAGTATTCACAGGCGCTGGGGCGGTCTGTGCGCTTCCATTTCTCGGACGGCCACACCCCGGGATTGATGCTGGCGGAGGTCGCCGGCGTAGTTTTTTGCGCCGACCTGATCCCCGGCCGTTCCTGGGTGCATCTGCCCATCACCATGGGCTATGACCGCTTCCCCGAAACCCTGATCGACGAAAAGCGCGTTTTTCTGGAAGATAAGCTCGCACGCAATGTGCGGCTGTTCTTCACACACGACCATGCCTGCGCCATCGCCCGCGTGACACGCGACGAGCGTGGGCGCTATGGTACGACTGACGAGCAGCCCGAGTTACGCGGCGCAGTCTGAAGTTCCATCCATACGGCCGGAGGTTCGATGAGCGGCGAGCGCAAGCCACCTCTCTCAATCCGTGAAATGCTGTTGCCCGCACTGGGCGCTATCGTCTTGCTGATTGGCGTTGGTGTGGCGGCAGTCACCGAAAAGGGGCACATCGATTACCGCACGCAGATACAGCGGCATGGTGGCGATGTGCTCGACCTGGGCGCGAACGGTCGACCCGATGCCGACGAGCAGGGCTACATGGTGCGTGTGGTCGGGCCCTTGCAGGTCGTGGAAGCGCCGCTGGACCAGCAATTCAACCAGCAGACCAACCAGCCGGTGCTGATTCGCCACGTGCAGATGTTCCAGTGGCACGAAGTCAGTTATGGCGGCCCGCCGTCCTATGAACTGGACTGGGAAGATCATCCGATCGATTCCAGCCATTTCGCTCATTCTGAAGGCCACACCAATCCGGGCAAATTTCCCTTGGAGGGTGCGCAATTCGATGCGGGCGCAGTGCGCTTGAATGATTTCGTGCTCGACCCGGCGCTTGTGCACACCTTGGTCGGCAGCCAGCCGATTACGCCGGATTTGCGCAACCTGCCGAGCAATCTCGCGGCGAGCTTCAGCCTGTTCAATAACAGCCTGGTGACCAGTGCCGTGCCGTCCAACCCGCAAGCAGGCGATTTGCGCGTCAGCTGGGAAGCCGTGCCGATCCAGGATGTCACCGTGGTGGCGAAAGTAAGCGGCAATCGGCTGGTGCCAGCCAGCGATGCGGCGGACGGTGTGGGTTTTGCTGTGCAATCGGGCGATGTGCCGCTGGCGGATATCTTTTCGGATCTGCCGGTGCCGCCGGATTACTCGTGGTTGCGCCGCTTGGGTTCGATCCTGCTGGCAACCTTGGGAACAGCGTTGCTGCTGCGCTGGCACTATCAGCGCATCGACCCGATCCTTGCGCCTGCCATCGCCGTATTGGTAATTGGCGCGGTCGATGCGGTGCTGTGGCTGGGCAACGACAACGCGCGAGCAGGCTGGTGGTTTGCGCTTACGCTAGTGGGCATTGCTCTGACGGCGTGGCGGGTGCGTGCGCTGAAGCCAAGCTAGAGCGATTTTGACTCTGGCTCTTACATTCGCGACTCGTTCTTTGCCGTCATTCCCGCGAAAGCGGGAATGACGACACAAAGGGTATGCACATACATAAGCGAAAAACGCTTTAGCCGAACAATCCGGCGTGTTCGATAAACCACAGTCCCGCAAACAACTTGGGATCGATCGAATAACCCTCGGCGCTGCGTGCAAGCAGCCATGCAGCGGCTTCCTTGCGCGGGATTTCGTGAACGACGATGTTCTCGCTTTCATCACCGCCGCCGTCGCTGACCTTGACCAGATCATGCGCACGTACGAACGCGATGATCTCGCTGCTCATGCCGGACGATGTCGGCCCTTCGTGCACGAAGCTGACGTGGCTGCAGCGATAACCGGTTTCTTCTTCCAGCTCGCGTTGCGCGGCGAGCAAAACGCTTTCGCTCTCGCTGCCGGCAAGATCACCTACCAGTCCAGCCGGCATCTCGATGGTGAACTTCTGTACGGCAACCCGGTATTGCTCCACAAACAGGATTTTGTCCTCGGGCGTTACCGCCAGAATGATGACCGCACCGCCCGGATTGTTCCGCTCGGCGTATTCCCAGCGACCGCGGCGACGCAAACTTAGCCACCGTCCTTGATAAAGGATTTCGGGTTCGGCGCTGGCGTCCTGGGGTTTGCGATTCGTCTGGTTCATGGCGGGTGATGAGGGAAGTTGAAAGGGAGTTGTGCGTCAACCGCCGTTGAGTGCACGCAAGCGATTGCGTGTCAGCGGTCCAAAACGAAGTTGCTCGCACAATGGCTCGAGCGCGCCTGGCGCAGGATGGCGCAGCAAGGCCTCGGCATGGCCCTCGACCGGTGCATCCAGTGCGATACGGGTAAGTCGACGATACAGTTTTGCCGATTCGCCATGCTCGCGCAGTTTTGCTGCGCAACTGGCTGCACCGCGCAAACGTAGGAACGGCACTTCTTCCACACGCTCGAGCAAGGCGTCGAGACTGCCGAAATGACCAAGCAACGCCGCCGCGGTTTTCGCGCCAATGCCGGGTACACCTGGAATGTTGTCCACCGCATCGCCGCATAGTGCAAGGTAATCTGCGACCTGCTCCGGGTGCACGCCAAGACGTTCGAATACGCCGGCGGGTCCCCAGCGCATGTTGCGCGCAAAGTCCCATTGCTCGTCGTGTTCGCTGAGCAACTGGCCAAAATCCTTGTCCGCCGAAACGATCACGCTGCGAAAACCGTTGGCGCGCAGTCCCCACAGCATGCTGCCGATCAGATCATCCGCTTCGAAGCTGTGATCGATCAGTACGCGAATGCCCAGCGCTTCGGTGACGGCACGGCATTGCACGAATTGCCGCTCCAGATCCGGCGGAGGCAGTTCGCGATTCGCCTTGTACTGGGGATAGATCGCGTTGCGGAACGAAGTGGTCAGCGATGCGTCGAACGCTACCGCAAGATGCGATGGCTGTTCGCGTTCCAGCAATTCGCACAGAAAGCGTGTATAGCCGTGCACGGCGTTCACCGGATGACCGTCTGCGTCATGGAACTCGTCCGGCATCGAATGCCAGGCGCGAAACACGTACAGGCTGCCATCGATCAGATGTGCCGTGGGCAGGCTGGAGCGCGTCACGCCGGTGCCTTCCATTGGCTCAGCAGGGTATTCAGCACTGGGCGATCGCGATCGGGGATCTCTGCCTGCGGCGTACCAAGGTGCACGAAGCCAATCACACATTCGTTGCTGGCCAGGCCAAGCAGTTGCGCCACTTCCGGATCGTAAGCCGCCCAGCCAGTGAGCCATTGCGCGCCGAAGCCGAGCGCGTAGGCGCCGAGCAGGATGTTATAGGCGACATTGCCGGCGCAAAGCTTCTGCTCGATTTCCGGAATGCCGGCTTCCGCATTCAATCGCGCGACGACCACAATCACCAGCGGTGCAAAGGTATAACGCATGCGTTCCTTTTCGCGCTTGGATTCCGGCAGGTGCGGATCGCGGCGAATGGCGCGTTCGGTCAGGCGTTCGCCAAATCTCAGCTTGTCGTCACCGCGCAATTCGATCAGCCGGAACGGTTCCAGCTTGCCGTGATCGGGAACGCGGATGGACGCTTCGAGCAGCGCTCGCAAAGTGGCCGCATCGGGAGCGGGTGTGCCCAATTGGCGCGAGGGCGCGGAATGACGTTGTTGCAGCAGCGTGAGCGCGTCGGACATGAGTAGGGGATATCGGGGGAAACGCCTATCCTACAACCTTGTATTCAGCGCGATGGAAGCAGCCGAAAACCATCCGGCAGCAGTGCTTCTACTGTGGTCTGGCGCGTATTGCCGGCGGTGTTGGCCAGCAGTACTGGCGTTGCGGGATCGCACAGTTCGGCCAGTACCTGACGGCAGGAGCCGCAGGGCGTGACGGGTTCCGGCGTGTCGGCAATGACAGCGATGGCTCTGAAATCGCCGGGTTTGTAGCCGGCGGCGATGGCGCTGAACAAAGCTGTGCGTTCAGCACAGTTGCACAGGCCGTAGGCGGCATTCTCAACATTGCAGCCCAGGAACAGCTTGCCGTCGTGGGTTTGCAGGGCCGCGCCAACCTGAAAGCGCGAGTAGGGCGCATAGGCGGACTGGCGTGCGCTGCGGGCAAGATCCAGCAGGGTGTTGCTGACGGTGTGCTCGGACATCGGTGTCTCCGTACGGGTCCCGCTGCCAGCGGGTGCCGGGCCGGCCAGTCTAACCCGAGGCATAGGTGGCAAAGGAAGGTTCGCCTGGCCACAGGCATCGGCTAGGATGATGCGACTACTTTGCAGGGGATGGCCGATGTCGATCACCGTGTCCGCATTGCGTGAAACCGTCGCTGGCGAGCGGCGTGTGGCAATCACGCCGGAAGTGGCAAAGAAGCTTCGCGGCAAGGGCGTGCGTGTGCTGCTCGAACACAGCGCAGGTGCGGCCGCCGGATTTCCCGATGCAAGTTATGCGGATGTGGAGTTCGCGGATGCGGACCAGATAAGCCGTGAAGCCGATTTGCTCGCGTGTGTATTGCCGCCGGACGACACTGCGCTGGCCCGTTTGCGTGAAGGCTGCGTCATCGTCGGGCAACTCCGACCGCACGATGCGGCAACCCGTATCCGGGTACTGGCCGAGTACAAACTGACCGCCTTTTCGCTGGAGCTGTTGCCACGCACGACACGTGCGCAGGCGATGGATGTGTTGAGTTCGCAGGCGGCCGTTGCGGGTTATCGCGCGATGCTGATCGCTGCAGAGAACGCGCCGAAATTCTTTCCCATGCTCACCACTGCAGCAGGCACGATTCGTCCGTCACGTGTGCTCGTGATCGGCGCAGGCGTCGCGGGCCTTCAGGCCATTGCCACGGCACGTCGTCTTGGCGCCCAGATCGAGGGCTACGATGTGCGCCCCGAAACGCGCGAGCAGGTCGAATCGTTGGGTGCCAAGTTTCTGCAACTGGGCGTCAGTGCTGCAGGCAGCGGAGGCTACGCGCGCGAGCTCACGGCGGAAGAACGTGCCGCCCAGCAGCAAGCACTGGCTGAGCACCTGAAGGTTTTCGACGTAGTGGTCAGCACGGCGGCGGTGCCCGGCCGTCCGGCGCCGAAAATCCTCACCGCAGCGATGGTGGATGGCATGAAGCCCGGCGCCTTGATCGTCGACCTCGCTGCAGAAAGCGGCGGCAACTGCGAATTGACTCGTCCTGGCGAACGGGTCGTGCACGATGGCGTAGTGATACTGGGACCGCTCAATCTCGCCGCAGGCGCGCCGTTGCACGCTTCGGAAATGTATGCGCGCAATATCTACAATTTTGCTGAATTGCTGATACGCGACGGTGCGTTGAAGCCCGATTTCGACGACGAGCTAGTGGCGAAGAGCTGCGTGGTTCGCCAAGGCGAAATTTTGTTGAAGGCCTGAACTGGCGCTTGCGTCTCTTCTGCCAGGAAAGACGCGCGATCAGCGGCCCGGCATGCCGAAGGCGTGCTTGCCCGGCAGAGTCGAATGCGGGCCCAGATGCTGCAGCCACTGCTGTTTCTGTTGAGGGCTTTGTTCCTGCCACTGGCGGCGCAACGCTTCGCGCTGATCGGGCGGCAGTTGTTGGAAGCGCTTGAAGGCTTCGTGCAGTTCCTGCTGCTTCGAGGGCGGCAAGGTATCGTAGAGATGCTGATTCTCACGCGCCTGTTCGCGCTGTTCCGGCGTCATCTGCTGCCAGCGCGCGATGCGATCACGGATCTGCTGCTGCTGATCGGGCGGCAGTTTCAACCAATCCTGGGTGCGACCGAGCATGCGTTCCTGCCGTTGGGGCGGCAGGGTGTCCCACTGCGCTTGCAGCGGCTGGAGCATGTTCTGTTGCGCGGGGCTAAGCGTGTTCCACGGATGGGAAACGCCTTGCGCATACGCCGGTGCCGCGGCCATCAGACCGAGCATCAGGGTGAACAGCGAGGGCAGGCAAAGTCGTCGTAGCAACATGGATCAACGTTTGGACTGGTTGCCGCTTTCATTAGCAGCGAGCCAGCTATAGAAATCGAGATTCTGGTACAGACCAGGATCGGCCTTTTCCGCACCGGGGGGTAACTGCTCGAGGTCCGGCTCGGTGGCAGTGACCATGGCAGCAGGGGTGTTGCTTTCGGTCTGACGCGGCGACGGCTGCCAGATCATCAACGCAGCGAGCGCCATGGCAGCCAATGCGCCGACCGGCAGCAGTACGCGTGCGCGATGATGCGAGGAGGCATGTGCAGCAGTAGCCTCCAGAGCCGTACGGCGCGCGGCGCGCAGGCGTCCGGCCGTGACAGGATCGATGCGCTGGGCGGCCTCCTGGTATAGCGCGCGAGCGCGCTGTTCGAATTGTTTATCGGACGAGTTCATCGCCACGCCTCCAATTCCTCACGCAGGTGTTGCATAGCCCGCGAAAGATGTGTTTTCACGCTGCCTTCCGAGCAGCCCATGGTCTGGGCCGTTTCAGCCACGTCCAGGCCTTCCAGTACCCGCAGGATGAATGCTTCGCGCTGACGCTGCGGAAGCTGCTTCACCGCTGCGGCCATGTCCGCATAGGACTTTTCGCCGTGCAGTTTTTCCAGCGGGTCCGGGCCGGTATCAGCCGGTTCCCACACCGGTAATTCGTCGCCGTCATCGTCGCGACCTCCGCCGAGCCATCCGACCACGATGGAGCGGACCTTGCGGCGACGCTGCAGATCGACGATGCGGCGGCGCAGGATGCCCCAGAACAGCGGCGTCCATTCCTCAGCGGGTTTGTTGCGGTAATGCTTGACCAGACGAAGCATGGCGTCTTGCACGGCATCCATGGCGTCTTCCCGGTTGCCGAGATGCAATTCGGCCATGCGGAAGGCGCGCCGCTCCATACTCGCGAGGAAGGCATCCAGGCTGGTGGGTACCGCCCGACTCTCCTGCACAAGAAGTTCCGTCTCGAACACCGCCGAGACACTGTTCACAGCGTTGTTCTCCGAATCGTCAGGGCGAGCATCCCGGGGCTCCATCTGTTCGACTCTCGACATCAACGCGCGAGCCCCGCCAGGGTTGACCAGGGGCCCTGATGACAAGCGGGGCAACAAGCCCTGGCCGCCTGCGCGGCATGGATCAGCATCACGCTCCCACCGTATGATGGGGTGCAGACCACTGATTGGCGGGGGAAACACATGCTCGACGGGTTCCTGGCGCTTTACATCTTTATGCTGGCCGCGTTCACGGGTTACGAGATTATCGCGCGTGTGCCGGTAATCCTGCACACGCCGTTAATGTCCGGCTCCAATTTCATACACGGCATTGTGCTTGTTGGAGCCATGATTGCGCTAGGTCACGCTCGAACTCCGTTCGAGATGGGCATCGGTTTCGTCGGCGTTTTGCTGGGAGCCGGCAACGCTGCGGGCGGCTATGTGGTCACTGAACGGATGCTGGAGATGTTCAAATCCAGCAAGCCCGGGAAGGGCAACGGGGAAGCCAAATGATGGCCTGGCTGCAGACTCTGATCGACGCCTGCTATTTCCTCGCAGCCCTGTTATTCATTCTCGGACTTAAACGCATGAGTTCGCCGCGCACGGCGCGCGGAGGGATCATCTGGGCCGGTTTCGGCATGTTGCTGGCGGTGGTCGCCACTTTGTTGCTGCCTGACATGGAGCACCGGGGTCTGATCATTGCCGCCGTGCTGATCGGCGTAGCCGCCGCCTGGTGGTCGGGTCGCCGGGTGGCGATGACCGCCATGCCGCAGATGGTGGCGCTCTATAACGGCATGGGCGGTGGCGCTGCGGCGGCTATCGGTGCCAGTGAGCTGATCGGCCACGTGGGCGATGTCGCTGCCCTGAATGGCGTCGTGGCGCCGAACACCTACCCGCTGATGCCCGAAAGCTGGTCGCCATTGCATGCCGCCACGGCAGTGCTGGCTCCGCTCAGTCCGGTGGCACTGGCATTGGGTGTACTCGGTGCACTGATCGGATCGGTGAGCTTTTCCGGCTCGCTGATCGCTTTCGCCAAGCTGCAGGGCTGGCTGGACCGGCGCTTCGTGTTTCCGGGTCAGCGCGTGGTGAACATGCTGGTGTTGGCGGCTGCGGTGGTGATCGGCGTGATGCTGGCCACCGGTCACCTGACCTTCGCGCTGATCGGCGCGTTTTTTGTGCTTGCCTTGTTGTTTGGCGTGCTGATGACCTTGCCGATTGGCGGCGCGGACATGCCGGTGGTGATTTCTCTCTACAACGCTTTTACCGGTCTGGCCGTGGCGTTCGAGGGCTATGTGCTGCACAACGAGGCGATGATCATTGCCGGCATGGTCGTTGGCGCGGCCGGTACCTTGCTCACGCAGTTGATGGCCAAGGCGATGAACCGTTCGCTGGGCAATGTGTTGTTCGGAAACTTCGGTGCGGCAACGGGTGCGGCGGCGCAGGACATTGCTGGCAGCCAGAAGCCGATCGAAGCGGCCGATGCCGCGGTAATGATGGCTTACGCCGAACGTGTGGTGATCGTTCCCGGTTACGGCATGGCCGTCGCGCAGGCGCAGCACAAGGTGTGGGAGTTTGCGCAGTTGCTGATTGCGCGCGGGGTGAAGGTGAAGTTCGCCATCCACCCCGTCGCCGGCCGCATGCCCGGTCATATGAATGTGCTGCTGGCGGAAGCAGGCGTGCCGTATGACCTGATCGCCGACATGGAAGACATCAATCCCGAATTTCCGGCCACTGACGTGGCCTTGGTGATCGGCGCCAACGACGTGGTCAATCCGATGGCCAAGACCGATCCGTCGTCACCGATCTACGGTATGCCGATTCTCGACGTGTCCGATGCCAAGCAAGTAATCGTGGTGAAGCGCGGTAAAGGCACCGGTTTTGCGGGCATCGAAAACGCGCTGTTCTATGCCGACAACGCGCGCATGCTGTATGGCGATGGCCAAGCTGCGGCCGGTCAGCTGGTTTCCCAACTGAAGACGTTGGACGGCTAACGGACAGTCCGCGCCCGGCGGCGCGGCGCACGCCATCCGCTGATGATGGCAGTGACAATGCCCGCAATGGACCAAGCGATGTCCAGCGGGCTCATGCTGATATGTGCGAAGTCCAACAGCATGGATAGACCTGCGGTACGCATGGTGTCGATCAGGCCATAACCCATCATCGCCGAGATATTTACTGCGGTGATGAGTATTCGGATGTAGACGCTGGCGACCGCGGTCGCCAGTCCCGCCAATAGGGCAGCACGCCAGCCGCTACCTTGCACCCATTGCCGGACGGCTACCGCAAGCAACCAACCGGCGGGGATGGCCAGCCAGGGCAAGGGCCGGTGCAGGAATACCGTAGGCAGCAACCAGATGGCGCCAGCGGCCAGGCCCAGCATTACCGCGCACAGCAGCGCGAAACATTCGCCGACGATCTGGCGCACGGTCATGATTGGCGGCTCACGGTCACGAGGATCCTGTGGGGTAAAGCGACCATTTTACCGTGATAGACCCGGCAGCACACGGATGCGCTTTCCGCAGGCATATGGCTAAGTGTTTGATTGGCGTAAGCGCTGACGAACTTTGCGGTAAAGGCTGACTCCGCGACATACCGCCGTTTTTCTGAGCTCCCCCGCCGCAATCCCTTGAGATTGAGTCCTTTCAACCTGATGTGAGGGGGACAGGGCCTACAGGTGGCCGGCATAATAGAGGGCCGGCAAGCCGTTGGACGGCTTTCCATAACGATCAGTTGAGATGGCATGAGCGGTTTCAGTCTTAGCAGTGAACCCTTCACTCTGGCGCGAGACTGCGGCGCAGTCATGGTGCCGCAGGGCGAAAGCGTCACGCTGCCGGCCGGCCAGGTCGGTTACATCACCCAGGCGCTGGGCGGTAGTTTTACCGTGTACGTCGAGGGCAACCTGTTCCGCATTGCCGGTAACGACGCTGACGCCCTTGGCAAGGAACCACCGCCGCCGCTCGAATTGGGCGCTGACGCCAGTGATGCCGACGTTGAGCAGCTCGCCTGGCAGCAGCTGCGTACCGTGTTCGATCCGGAAATCCCGATCAACGTGGTCGAGCTGGGGCTGGTCTATGACATGAGCGTGGAAACGGTCGGCCCCGACCAGCGCAAGATCTACGTGAAAATGACGCTTACCGCGCCGGGCTGCGGCATGGGCGACGTACTGATCGACGACGCCCGCACCAAGCTCGAACTGATTCCCACCGTGGACGAGGCTGACGTGGATCTTGTGTTCGATCCGCCGTGGAATCACTCGATGATGTCGGAAGCGGCCAAGCTCGAAACCGGCATGCTTTGACGCTTTTCTTCCTCTCCCGTTTAGGGAGAGGATCGCGGAGAGGGGTGGTCTGGTACAGATGTTCCATTCGAGCGTGCTTCGAGGTAAATCGCACGCCGGAGCAGCTTCGGACTTAACCCTTTCCCACAAGGAAGATGGCTCAGATCAGTTCACTTCCTCAAACCGGTTTGCATCCCGGTTCTTGCGCACCTTGGAAGGATCCCATACACGACCATTCATGGTGATGTAGACGCCGTCTGGTAGCGTCTGCACTGCGGCCACCGCGCAGCCGATATTGAACACGGCATCGGAGCCCTGGAAGCGGGCGGGATTGAGCGCGCCCGTCAGCACGATCACTTTGCCCTTGATGTGGGCCAGTTCCCTTGCCGTTTCCACCATCGTATCGGTGCCATGCGTCACCAGCACGTGGCGATGCGGCTGAGCTTCGATGGTGGAGCGGATCAATGACCGATCCTCGGCGTTGATATGCAGGCTGTCCTTGCGCAGGATCGGAATCACATCGAACTGGAACGCCACACCGAGCTGGCTGAGGATCTCGCTGATCTGCGGCGCACCGATCTTGTAGTCCGACTTGTCGTCGAAATAGATCTTGTCGATGGTGCCACCGGTGGTGACGATGGTCAGATGCTGCATGATCGGACTGCCGTGTAGGTGAAGAGGCATTGTAACCGGAGACGGCGTGAGGATCATGGTTGGCGCGCTGGCGCGTAGGCGGCTTACCCAGGCCATGCCGGCATCATTCCAGCAGCAGGCGCGTGTCTTCGCTGCTGATATCGGACAAGCGCAACAAGCCATGGCCGAGGAACCGGCGCAATGCCGCCGCCGGACGTTCGTCGCCCCGCGAAGAAGACCAGGCGGCCTGACGCGCCAGTAGCGCCGCCGCCGCGCAGCGCGCGAGCGTGGTAGCAATACCGCGCGCGCCGGCTTCCAACGCATGGCGTTCGATTTTCTGCGCATCCAAGTGCGTGGCGGCGGCGTCCAGCGCCGCATGCACGGCAAAAGAGGCTTGCGCGTTGTGCGCTTCGCTCAGCCAGCCGGCAATCACCTTGCGCAGCGCTGCAAGACTGTTGTTGCCGGCGAGCGCGCGCAGGCTGTCCAGTGACAGTACATTTGTAGTGCCTTCCCAGATCGCATACACCTGGGCGTCCCGCAGCAATTGCGGCAAGCCGGTGTCCTCGATGTAGCCTGCGCCACCAAAGCATTCCAGCGCTTCCGAACACAGACTGACGGCCATCTTGCCAGTCCATAGTTTGGCCAGCGGCGTCAGCAGGCGCAGCGAGGCAGTCTCCTGCAGCGTGGCGGCGTTCTGCTCAACACGGCCTAGCAAGTACGCCACTTCAAACGCCAGCGCAAAGGCACCTTCAAACTCGGCCTGCATGTCGGCGAGTGTCTGCGCATGCAAGGGTTGTTCGATCAATAGCCGGCCGAATGCACGGCGCCGGACTGCGTAATCGCGCGCCAGGCTGATCGCGCGAGCCATGCTCGCCACGGCGCCGATGGCATTCCAGGTGCGCGTGACATTGAGCATGGGCGCAACCTGCCGAACGCCGTGCGCGAGTTCGCCCAGCGGCCAGGCGGGCAGTCCATCAAGATGGATTTCAGCCGTGGGCAGTTCATGTGTACCCAGTTTGTCTTTCAACCGGTCGATGATCAGCTGCGGTTTGCGATCCGGGCCGTCCATGGTTTCCACGTAGAACAGCGCCAACGCGGCAGTACCCTGGTCGGCGCCTTCCGGACGCGCGAGTGCCAGCGCGGCTTCGCCAACCACCGCGGAACTGAACCATTTGCGGCCGTAAAGCCGCCATTGGCCTTCCGGATCCTGTCTGGCGATGGTTTCCGTCTGACCGACATCGGAGCCTCCCGTATTCTCCGTCATCCATTGCCCGGAGAGCCAGAAACTGTACGCATCGCGGCTCAGGAAATGCGGAAGTGCGCGATCGATAAGCGCCTTGTTGCCGGAAGCCTTCAATGCTGTCGCTGCACCGTCCGTCATCGCCAGTGGGCAGGTGTAGAACTCACTGGCCACGTGATAGACGTAAGCGCGTGCGAATTCTTCCAGGCGCGCGAATTCGTGGTTGTCATGACCCGAGGCAAGAATGGCGTGGCGGGTGGTGAGTTGCGGACCCTCCTGCCAGGCGGTAGTCAATTCGACACGATCGACGCGGCGACCCCACGCGTCCCATTGCGTCAGCACCGGTTTGCGGCGTGTGCTGCGGCTACTGCGTTCGAAAGCCATCTGCGCGTAATCGCCCAGTGCGTCGAGATCGGTATCGAGGGCTGCCCGGCGCTTGGAAGGGAAGGCGCGGTCAAGCCATGCGATCAACAAGCGATCGCCACGATAAGGATGCGACAGTTGCGGAGCGTCTTGCAGGAACCCCATGACAGCTACCTCGTCGAATGGTCGAGATCAGTATAGGCATGATGCTGCCGGTGTCTTTGCTGCGCCGCGACGTGTGTTTCCATTAGCATGGCGGCCTGTTGGCAGGAGGCAAGAACATGCGATTTTCTGAAGTGCTGAACAGTGTTCGCCGCGACGGCGATGCATGGATTGCGTCGATCAGCGAAGACTGGCTGCAAGGACGCAGTGCCTTTGGTGGCCTGCAGGCCGCTTTGGCTGTTCAGGTGATGCGGGACTTGGTGCCGGAGAATGTGCCGCTGCGTAGCTTGCAGGTCACCTTCGTCGCGCCGATTCCGGCAGGCACGGTACGCATGGCAGCGAAGATTCTGCGTCAGGGCAAGAGCGTCACCCAGGTCGAAGCGCGCTTGTTGGACGGCGATGCGACCGCATGCGTGGTGATTGGCGTGTTCGGTGCCGCACGTGAATCCATGCTGCGAGTGTTGCCCGTACAGCCAGCGGTACAAGCGATGGCTACGCCACACGTTCTCCACTACAAGCCAGGCTTGTTACCCGCATTCACCCAGCACTTTGATGCGCGCTGGCTGCAGGGCGATATTCCTTTCAGCGGCAGCAAGAAGACCACGCAAGTGGTCGAAGTCGGGCTCAAGGATGATGGCGTGGCGGATGAAGTGCAGGTGATCGCATTTGCTGATTTCATTCCGCCGGTTGCGTTGTCCATGCTGGATCGGCCGGCTCCAGCCAGCTCGCTGACATGGATGCTGGAATTGTTTGCCGATAGCCGGGGGCTTTCGTTGCAGGGCTGGCGTATCGACGCTGAGCTGCAAGCCGCGCAAGCTGGTTACACCAGCCAGCAAGTGATGCTGTGGGGGCCGAACGGGGAGCCTGCCGCGCTAAGTCGTCAGAGCATGGTGGTGTTTGGCTAACTTGCGCTTGGTTTCGGTTTGCGTTTCACACCGGCGCCAAGCGCGCCGATCAATACGAGCGTTAGCAACACTTCGAGCAAGGCCAGTCCGCGTTCCTGCGCCGAGCTCCAGCTTTCGGCGATACCGTGGCAGAAATAGAACAGGCTGAGCATGCCGACCAAGAGCAGTGCGCGACGCACTTGGCGGATCGCAAACAACGGCAGCAGCAGCGGTATCACGGTGATGGCCAACACGAGTACTACGGGTATGCGCTGCGGTGGAAACAGCCACGCGTACCACGCGCATTGCAATGCAATCAGCGCGATCCAGGCTGCCAGCCCCACGCGTGAAGCGGTGGAAAGCGGAGCGCTCATGCCCCTGCCGCCAGCTTGCGGGCGGTATCGGCAAGTCGGCGGCCCAGTGCGCGGGCCAGTTCGCGTTCGTGTTCGCTGATTGCGTTGTCGCCCTTGGCACCGGCAACGTGGCTGGCACCATACGGCGTGCCACCACTGAGTGTGCTGGTCAGTGCGGGCTCGGTATAGGGAATGCCCAATAGCAGCATGCCGTGATGAAGCAGCGGCAGGGCCATGGTCAACAAGGTCGATTCCTGGCCGCCGTGCATGGTGCTGGTGGCAGTGAACACGACGGAGGGCTTACCGACCAGAGCGCCGCTGGCCCATTCGGCCCCCGTGCTGTCCAGGAAATGCTTCAGGGGTGCAGCCATGTTGCCGAAGCGGGTGGGGCTGCCCAGGGCGAGGCCGGCGCATTCGTGAAGGTCTTGTTTACTCACATACGGGGCACCGTCCTCGGGCTCCGGCGGCTGCGCGATTTCGGTGACGGGCGCGACAGGTGGAACCTGGCGAAGCCGTGCGCGCATGCCTGGAACTTCCTCCACCCCGCGGGCGATCAGGCGGGCTAGTTGGGCGGTATGGCCGTTGCGGCTGTAGTAAAGAACCAGAATGTCACTCATTTGCGCTTTGGTCGTTCAGTGTCGTTGGGGTAGTGTAAGGGTGCAAGGGATGCTCTGATTCATTCTAAGTAGGCGGCATGATGTCCAGAAGGCTTGCAGGGTGTGTTGAGCGGCACAGGGAAGGCCGGGTGCCTTTTCAAGCCGCGCGGCGCAGCCTGCAAGCCTTCTGGACATCACCTCGTCATTCAAATCAATTCGCTGAGGCCGCACCTGTCTGTCCGCATACCTTCGGTCCGTCGGCTCGACAGACGGCCAGTCTGCCTTCGCCGACGCCCCTGTGGTCTGCGAACAGACAGGTACGGTGACGCCTGCTTAGAATGAATCAGAGCATCCCCAGGATGTTGGCACTATGAACCTGCGTTTCGATCGCGACCGCACCGTCAACTTCGGCCATTTTCTTTGGCAGCGCTTCCTCGACGACAAGTGTTTCGAGACAGCTGGCGCACTGTCCTATACCACTCTGGTTTCGCTGGTGCCGTTGACGGTGGTCGTGCTGACCATGTTTGCGGCTTTCCCGATGTTCGAGGACGCACGCGATACGCTGATCAATTTCGTCTTCAGCAACTTCGTTCCTGCCGCTGGCGAAACGGTGCAGAGCGCACTGATCGACTTCGCCTCCAACGCCCGCAAGCTCACCGGCATCAGTATCCTGGTGATGCTGTTCAGTGCCGTGTCGATGATGAACAGCATCGAGGACCGCCTTAATCGCATCTGGCAGGTGCATAACCATCGGCCGTGGGGGCCGCGGCTGTTGTTGTATTGGGCTGCGCTGACCTTGGGGCCGGTGCTGGTGGTCGGCGGTATTGCGATCACGTCCTACGTTGCTGCGGTACCGATGTTGCGCAGTGCCAGCGAGTCGCTGGGGATCGGTCAGCAATTGCTGAAAGCGTTGCCGTTCGTGGTGACGTTTTTCACGCTATGGCTGCTGTACACCACGGTGCCGAATCGAAGGGTCAACAAGAGGCACACGGCCCTCGGCGCCTTGCTTGGCGCCGTACTGTTCGAGATCGCGCGTTGGGGCTTTACCCATTACGTACGCCATGCGCAGAACTATCAGCAGATCTACGGCGCGCTGGCCATCATTCCGTTGCTGCTGTTGTGGATCTACCTGTCGTGGGTGATCGTGATCCTGTGCGCCTCGGTGGCCGCATCCGTGTCGGCGTTCGAATACCAGAAGCCGAGCGATGCGCTGCCACAAGGCGCAGAATTTCTTGGCTTGCTGGTCGTGTTGCGTCATTTCATCGATGCGCATCGAGCCGGGCGCAGCGTCGATCCGGCCACGATTCGTGCGGCCGAACCTTGTTTGCGCAGCAGTGCCATCCTCACCTATTTCGAAGATCTGTCGCAGGCCAAGCTGATCCAGCGCAGCGATACCGGCGGTTGGCTGTTGACCCGCAGCCTGGACAGCACGGATTTACTGCACGTCTATCGTCACAACCGATACCGCCTGCCATTGAATCCGGTTGAGCAGGCACAAGCTTCAGGTATCGAGTTGCCGCCCGAGTTGTTGTCGCTGCTGAGCAAACTGGCGCACTCACTGGATGCAACCTTGGGCATGCGGCTGGACAAGGTTTATCCTGTCGAGGCCATCGCGCCTTCAAGGCAGCCCGTTCCCCACGCCCAGGAATCCGAAACATGAAGTTGTTTGCATCGTCGCTGTTGCTGGCCGCTTGTGCATTGGCCGCTCCCGCGTTTGCCGCCATGCCGACGCAGCCCTCGCTGAAGGTCACGACGCTGGATGGCAAGCCGTACGATCTGGCCTCGCAGCGTGGCCGCTGGGTGATCGTCAATTTCTGGGCGACGTGGTGTGCGCCGTGCATCAAGGAACTGCCGGACATTTCCCATTTCGTTGCGACGCACCCCAATGTCACGGCCATCGGCATTGCCTACGACGATACGGATCCGGCGGATATCCGCGCTTTCCTGCAAAAACATCCGGTGACCTTTCCCGTGGCCCAGGTCACGATGGATAAGCCGCTGAAGGATTTCGATGAGCCGGTGGGCCTGCCGACCACCTGGCTGATCGGCCCGGACGGCAAGGTCGCGAAGCATTTCACCGGTCCCATCACTTCCGCCTCGCTGAGCGCCGCCATCGGACACTGACGCCGTGAGCAGTGCGCGTTTTTTGATCAGTGGCAGGGTGCAAGGCGTATTTTTTCGCGCGAGCACGCGTGATGAAGCGCTCAGGCTTGGTTTGAACGGCTACGCCCGCAATCTGGCTGACGGCCGGGTTGAGGTCGTAGCCGATGGCCGCGACGAAGCACTGCACGAACTGGAGCAGTGGCTGTGGCAAGGACCGCCCGCTGCACGCGTCGATGACGTTGCACGCAGCGCGTGGGATGCGCCCGTGGCGCACGGATTTTCCGTCGGCTGAAGCGCGAATCAGCGGTCAAAGGTGTCCGGTACCCACAAAGCTTTTTCAATCACGTTTTCGCTTTTGGGCTTGCCCTTGAGCTTGGGTAATTTCACGGCCGGTATGGGCTTGTCGTGGCGCGGTACTTGTTCCAGCAGATGTCGGATCAGGTTGATGCGCCCGCGCTTCTGATTGTTGAAGTCCACCACGAACCAGGGTGCGTTGGATGTGTGCGTGCGCGCGATCATCGTATCGCGCAACCGGCCAAGTTCGGCGTATTTCGTGCGTGAAGCCAGGTCGACCGGGGAGAGCTTCCAGCGCTTGAGTGGATCGTGAGCGCGAGCGGCGAAGCGTTCTTCCTGTTCTTTCTGATCCACGGCCAGCCAGTACTTGAGCAGGATGATGCCGTCATCCGTAAGCAGTTTCTCGAACACTGGCACTGCAGCGAGAAACGCCTCGTATTGTTCCTTGGTGCAGAAGCCCATGGCGGGCTCCACGACAGCGCGGTTGTACCAGCTGCGATCAAACAGGACGAACTCGCCGGCTGCGGGAAGGTGCGTGACGTAGCGCTGAAAATACCATTGTGTTGTTTCGACTTCGTCGGGCTTGCCCAGTGCGGCGACGCGATAGCCGCGCGTATCCATGCTCTCGGTAATGCGCTTGATCGTGCCGCCTTTGCCGGCTGCATCGCGACCCTCGAACAGCACCATCAGCCGTTTGCCGCTGCGCTGGAGCCAGCGGTGCAGTCCGGCCAGCTCGATCTGCAGCGCTTCCATGGTCTTGTTGTACTGCTTGTCCTGCTTGCTCATGGATCTACCTCCCGAGTGGGACAACCAGACTCCATGCTACAGGTTGAGATCGGCAGGTGGCCTGCCGATGCGGTATCTCGCACTGATGGCAAGCATGGCGCGGCGGAAATCCGCGGCAAAACCTTGCATGTCGAACAGCGGGCTGGTGTCGCGCTGTTCGGCAAGATGGCGGCGCAGCGTGGCCAGCGCATCGGGATCGTTGCCCAGCGCCGTCGCCATGCCGATAAAGGACACGCCGTCGGAGGTAATCAGCTCAGGCAATCTGGCATGATGCAGCAGGCTGGTGACGGTGCGTCCGGCGATGGTGTCTCCGCTGCGCGTCAGTACCGGACAGCCTGCCCACAGTGCATCGGACGCGGTGGCGCGTGCGTTGGTGGGCAGTGTGTCGAGATACAGGTCGACATGCGCGTAGCATGAAAGGTATTCGCTGTAGGGCAAGCGCGGCATGAAGATCAGGCGTTCGGGTGAAACATCGAGCGCACTGGCCGCCTGACGCAAGCGATCATCCGTATCGGCGGGGCCATTGAGCAGCCACAGCACGCTGCCGGGGACTTGCTGCAGGATCAGCATGCAGCGCGCGAATACAGCGGGATTGATCGCGTACGTTTCGTTGAAACAGGCAAACACCACGCCTTTTTCCGGCAGGCCGCATGCCTGGCGCGAAGGCGTCGGAGCGACGGTGCGCTGCGGATCGCTCGGCTGCGGGCAGCGAGGCAGCCGGATCACTTTCTCGCTGACGTGTTCGCGCATGGTGTCTGGAACGGTGATCGCATCGGTCAGCAGATAATCCATCCATGGCGCGCCAGAACTGCCCATGTAACCCATCCAACTCAGTTGGATCGGTGCTGTTCGCAGCGCCATCAGTTCGGTGTTGCCACGCCCGCGATAACCGTTGAGGTCGAACAGGATTTCGATCTGCGTGCCATGGATCAGCGTTGCCAGTTGCTTGCGGTTGAGCGGCGAGACGTCATGCAGTGTGGTTACGGCAGACAAGCGGTGTCGGGTCGCACCGCCGTCATCGGGAGTGGTGGCGAACAGATGGATGTCCAGCTCGCTGTCGGCCAGTGCCTCGATCAGCGCAACGATATGTTGGCCGACTGCCGTTTCATGGAAGCCATCGGAAAGCATGCCGATGCGGATCGGGCTGTCCGGCAAGGGCACGGTATGGCGCAGATTGAGATGCTGCCGTAGCCCTGCCGTCTGTTGTTCGATGATTGAGGCGAAGGTCTTGGCGCAGCGCAATTGCAGGGCGGCGTCGGCCTCTTCGGCGAGGAAAGCGAAGGGGTGCACGCCGGGCTGACCTTCCGACACGGCATGTATCACCCGTTCGCTCAGTGCGTCGAGACCTTGCCAGCGGCACAGGCGGCGACGGGTGAACAAGGCTTGGCCGATCACCGGGATCGCATCCGGTGCGCGCGTCAGTGCATCGTTGAATGCATCGTTGGCGCCGTGGAGGTCACCGGCTTCGTCCAGCATCAGCGCCGCCTGGAACACATGCTGCATGTTGTTCGGTGCCAATTTGCCAGCTTGCAGCAGGGATGCGGCGGCGTCGCGCGGGCGGCTCTGCAAGTGCAGCATGTGGCCCAACATGGCATGTGCGACGTCCGAAGTAGGGACTTGCTGAAGCACATGGCGTACTTGCTGTTCGGCTTCGGGCAGACGCCCCAGCTCCATTTCCGCCGAAGCAAGATTGAGCCGGATCGCCGGATGCTGCGGCATGTTCTTCACAGCCAAGGCAAAGGCATCACGCGCTTGCGCATGCTGGCCTGTCGACATGTAGGCCGTACCTAGCACCTGCAGCAATGCGGGGTGTCCTGGCGTCTGGTTGAGGGCGCGTTGCATGCGTTCGATCGCCCCGCCCATCTTGCCTTCGGCCATCGCCAGGCTGGCCAGGTTGCACTGCACTTCAATATTGCCCGGCGCCAGTTCGGCGGCGCGGTTCATGGCCACTTGCGCTTCTCGCTGGCGGCCCAGGCGGATCAGGGCGATGCCGTGCAGGTGAAGCAGGTCTGGCGAGACCGGAAATTGCCGACGCGCCAGTGCTGCCATGTTGGCTGCCTCGTTGTCGGCGCCTTGCTGCAGCAGTTCATCGAGCTTGCGCAGGATCGATGCGATGTCGTTGGGCAGTGCGTCGGTCATGGCGCCTGGAAATGGGTCAAGAAGAGAGAGTGGTGAGTAAACGTCGCCCTGCCAGCCGGCTTTGCCGGAGAGCTTCGGAAGGTAAGAAAAAGTGCCCCTTGAGAACGCAGCTTAAGCGTAACGCGAACCGGTGGCTTCTACTCACTCCTCACTTCTTCCCACGTGTTTCTCTTGATTAGCCGCCAGCGAGCGATTTCAGCTCATCGGCCTGGTGCTCGCGGGTCAGCGTCCCGATCAGCTCGTCCAGGTCACCCTGCATGATCTCCGGCAGGCGATAGAGGTCCAGGCCGATGCGATGGTCGGTGACCAGGTTGTCCTTGTAGCGATAGGTGCGGATGCGCTGGCTGCGGTCGCCGGTACCTACCTGCAGGCGGCGTTCCTGTGCCTGTTCGGCGCTCTGCTTGGATTGCGCCTCGTCAAGCAGGCGCGCTTTGAGCAGGCTCATGGCGCGCGCTCGGTTCTTGTGCTGGCTGCGCTCATCCTGGCACTCCACCACGATGCCGCTGGGCAGGTGGGTGATGCGGATGGCCGAGTCGGTCTTGTTGACGTGCTGGCCGCCGGCGCCGGAGGCGCGGAAGGTATCGATTTTCAGGTCGGCCGGAGAAAGCTCGATCTCATCGATTTCGTCCAGCTCAGGCAGCACGGCCACCGTGGCGGTGGAGGTGTGCACTCGGCCTTGCGATTCGGTAGCCGGCACGCGTTTCACGCAATGCACGCCCGATTCAAATTTCAGGCGTGAGAAAGCACCGCGGCCTTCGATGCGCGCGACGATTTCTTTGTAACCGCCATGCTCGCCGGAGTTTTCGCTCAGCACCTCGACCTGCCAGCGATGGCGCTCGGCGTAGCGGGTGTACATGCGGAACAGGTCGCCGGCGAAGATCGCTGCTTCGTCGCCACCGGAACCGGCGCGCACTTCCAGGAACAGGTTGGCCTCATCGCGCGGATCCTTAGGGATTAGCAGCAGCTGCAGCTCGCCATCCAGTTCGGCGGTGCGCGTTTCCAGACGGGCGATGTCGTCGGCGGCCATCTCGCGCAGTTCGGGATCGTCCAGCATGGCGCGTGCATCGGCCAGTTCACGCTCAATGCCGACCTGCTCGCGCATGGCGCCAGCGACGGGTTCCAGTTGCGCGTATTCGCGCGAGAGTTCACGGAAGCGTGTGTTGTCGGCCAGCACCTCGGCCTGCCCAAGCAGGAGTCCGATTTCTTCGTGGCGTTCGGCGATGGCTTCGAGTTTGCGGCGGATGGATGGTGTCATGGGGAGCAGAGCGTAGCGGGGGACAGGGCGATAGTCATGGCGCGCAGCGCCCGCGGCAGCAAGCCGCTCTCGCTATTTGTCGTCCAGCAACTCGTTTCTGAGCCCGGCTTGTTCTTCTTCGTCCAACCCGTACAAACGCCCGGCGGCGTGGAGTAATTCGTGATCGCCGCTGAGTACGGCTTCGCGCAGGCGTGCGCTCGGATGATGCAGCAGCTTGTTGGTCAAGGTGTTGGCGAGGAACGCCAATGCCTCGTCCGCCGATTTACCGCGGGCGATCATGGCGCGGGCCTTTTCCAGCACCTGGTCGCGATAGATTTCAGCGTGCTGGCGCAGGTCCAGCGCGGGATTCTTCACGGTCAGCGCGCGGCGCCAAGCCATGTAGCGCTCGACTTGCAGGTCGATGATGGCATCCGCTTCACGTGCGGCGTTTACGCGCGAACGGAGGTTGTCGTCGATGACTTGGCGCAGGTCATCGATGCCGTACAGATAAACATCGTCGAGCTCGCCCACGGCGGGTTCGATATCGCGCGGCACGGCGATGTCCACCATGAACATCGGCTTGCGGCGGCGTGCGGCGATAGCCTTTTCCACCATGGCACGGGTCAGCACCGGCTGGCGGGCGGCGGTGGAGGCGATCACGATGTCGGCTTCCGCCAGATGCTGCGGAAGATCGTGCAGGCTGATCGCATAGCCGCCGTGGCGGCTCGCAAGCTCCTGCGCATTTTCCAGCGTGCGGTTGGCAACGATCAACCGACGCACCTGCTTTTCCGCCAGATGGCGTACCGCCAGCTCGATGGTGTCTCCGGCACCGATGAGCAGCACGCAGGCTTGGCGCAGATCGGTGAAGACCCGTTCGGCCAGCCGCACGGCGGTAAAGGCCACTGAGACGGTGTGTGCGCCGATCCGGGTGTCGGTGCGTACGCGCTTGGCCACTGCGAAGGTGTGTTGCAGCAAGCGGTCCATCGGTGTTTTCAGTGCATGGGCTTCGCGGGCCTGTTGGTAGGCATCCTTTACCTGGCCCAGGATCTGCGGTTCGCCCAACACCATGGAGTCGAGCCCGGTGGCGACCCGAAACATATGCCTCACGGCCGCTTCGTCATCATGCCGATAAAGGAACTCGTCAAGCTTCCCCGGAGTCAGACGATGGTGACGATTGAGCCAATCCTGCGGCGCGTTTTCCGCGTCAGGCGTTACGCTGACGTAAAGCTCGGTGCGGTTGCAGGTGGAAAGGATCAAGGCTTCGTCGACGCCGGGTTCCTGCGCCAGTTCGCGCAGCGCCGCGCTGGTTGCATCTTCGTCAAACGCCACTTGCTCGCGCAGGGTGACCGGCGCGGTGAGGTGGTTGAGTCCGAGAGCGATCAGCTTCATGACGTGATGCGATGGCAGGCGACGGACGTTGGCCGGCGTAGACTAGGCATGGCCGGATATGACCGGAACCGACAGGTAGTGTGGAGGAATAGTGTGCTGAGCGGAACGGTCAAGTTCAAGCAAGTGCGGCAGTATGTGGCGGTGGGATTGGTGGCGCTGGGTGTCGCGGGTTGCGCCTCGCTGCCCAATCGGGCCGGCGAGACTCCGGCGTCGTCACCGCAGCCGCTGGCGCGGATGACGGTGGCTACGCCGGATCTGGACCACGATTTGTTGGCCCAGTTGATGGCTGGTGAATTGGCGTTGTCCAGCGCCGATCTCAAGGCCGCCTCGCAGGCTTATGGCAAGGCCATGAGGATTTCGAACGATCCCGAGGTGGCCGGCAAGGCCACTGCTCTGGCGATCGCCATCCATGACCCGAACGCCGCCAACCAGGCCATTGGCCGCTGGCAGGCGCTTGGCGCCAGTCCAGCGCAATTGGCCCAGGCCCGCGCCGAACTGGCGGTGGAGCAAGGCCAGACGGAGGAGGCCAAGCGCCAGCTTTCCCTGCTGCTGGCCAGTGGCGACAAGGATGCCTGGCGCATGTTCGGGCGTGTACTGATCGGCAGCCGTGATGCCGCGCTGGCATCCAGCCTGCTGCAATCCCTGGCCACACCGGACCGCCTCCCGCCTGATCCCAAGGCCTGGTTGGCGATGAGCGAACTGGGTGAGCAACTTGGCCGCCACGCCTACGCGCAGCAGCTTGCCGATGGCGCGATGAAGCGCTTCGGCACCGCCGAGACCTATGCCTGGGCCGCGCAGCTGAAGCTCAACAACGGTGATCGCACCGGGGGGCTCAATCTGCTCAAGCAAGCCCAAGTGAAAGATCCCACCAACATCGGGTTGCGTCTGACGTACGCGTCCGTGCTGGGGCAAAGCGGCGACTACGCCCAGGCCGCCAAGATGCTGGAGAAGGGGCCGCAGAACGCGCAGACCTACGCCATGCGTGCCGCGCTTGCAGCCAGCGCCAAGGACAACAAATCACTGGAGCAGGTCTACAAGCAGCTCTCGCAGGCACCCGACAATGTGCGTACTGCGAGTGCCTATCTGCTTGGGCAGCTTGCCGAAGTGCTGGGTCGCAAGGAAGAAGCGCTGAAATGGTATGACCAGGTGCCGGACGACGACGATCACGCCTTCGATGCCGATCTGCGCACGGCCATCCTGCTGCAAGATCTGGGACGCAGCGCCGAGGCACATCAGCAACTGGCTGAGATGCAGACCGATTACCTCGACCAGCCGGCACAGCTGCGCCGTGCGTATGAGGTGGATGCTGACCTGTATCTGCGCGAAAAACGTTACACCGAAGCAACCGATGCTTTCAGCCACGCCTTGCAAGTCGTGCCGGATGATCCGGATCTTCTGTACGGGCGTGGTCTGGCCTATGCAGAGATCGGCAAAATCGATCAGGCGGTAGCTGATTTCCGCCGTTTGCTGCAAATCAAGCCGGACGACATTGACGCCAGCAATGCACTTGGTTTCACGCTGGCCGATGCCGGGCGCGACCTGCCGGAAGCCGAGAAACTGATTGCCGCCGCGCGCGCCGCAAAACCAGATGATCCCTCCATTGCCGATTCGTGGGGTTGGCTGCAATACCGCCTGGGCCACCTCGATCAAGCGGCTCAGGTATTGCGTGGCGCATGGCAGAACGGCAAGGATGCTGATGTCGGCGTGCATCTGGGCGAAGTGCTATGGAAGCAGGGCCATCACGAGCAGGCGCAGCAGGTTTTCGACGAAGTGCGTCGCATGGATCCTCACAACAGCACCCTGCAACAAACCTTGAAGCGTCTTGAGCCATGAAATCATCTCTCCGTTTTCTCGCGGCGCTTGCGCCGCTGTTGCTGGCTGCGTGCGTGCCGCAAAAGCAATTGGTGCGCAACCAGGGCGATGCCGTTTCGCTGGCGCAGCAAGCCGCGCGTGAGCAGCAACTGGCGAATGCCGATCACTGGACGCTGCAAGGACTTATTTCGGTTTCGAACGGCAAGGACGGTGGCAGTGGTACGCTCACCTGGATTCAAAACGGTGAGCACTACGATTTCACGGTGCTTTATCCGATCACCGGCAAGAGCGTTCATCTCACCGGTGGTCCCGATGGGGCCTTGCTGGAAGGCGTGGATGGCGGTCCGCTGCAAGGAGCAAGTGCAGAGGCGCTGATGCGTCGCGCCATGGGGTGGGACATCCCATTGGATGAGCTGCGCGCCTGGGTGCTGGGCGTGCGTGCCCAAGGCGCTGGTGCTGCACTGAGCTTTGGCGACAACAAATTGCCATCGCTATTGCAACAGGATGGCTGGTCGGTGAGTTATCCCGTATGGGATACGACGCGCCAACCGCCGTTGCCCGTCAAGGTATTTGCTGACAAACCGCCCTATAAGGTGCGATTGAAGATCAACTCGTGGAGCATGCAGTAAGTTGTCATCCTTTCGCATTGAACGCGCTGTCATCAGCCAAGTCGACGCTATCTGCGCCATTGAACGCGCCGCTGTCGAACTGTTTCGCGGGCACAAGGCGTGGCCTTTTTACTCCGCCATATCCATTCCGCCTGAACAACTTGCAGAAGAAATCCGGCGAGGGCTCGTTTGGGTGGCATTGCCTGAAGGCAACGATGAGCCAGTAGGTTTCATCTGGCTCGATACCGAAGAAGGCAGCAACGTAGCGGGTATCGCCGAGATCGATGTGCTGCCGGCCTATGGCCGTCGTGGCATCGGAGCCGCATTGCTAGAGCATGCCTGTGCATGGGCGAGGGCCGCTGGCTATCGCCGTGTCGATCTTGGCACCTTGGAGGATGTGCCCTGGAACGCGCCGTTCTACGTAAGTCATGGGTTCGAGGTCGTCGACAAGCATGATCCCGACTTTGCGTATGCGCGCGACCGCGATCGCGAAAACGGGTTTCCCGATAGCTTGCGCGTATTCATGTCGCGCAAGCTGGCCTCTCCGCCGGCAAACGAATGGACCGTCTGGCCGGCACCCGCAAAGATCGATCTGTTCTTGCCGAATAAGCCTCAGCGCATCATCCAATTGCTCGACTCAGGCGATGAGGTACGTGTTCGTACGCGCCAAGACGACGTGATCGACTGCCGCCCTCAACTCGACTGCGCACTGCATGCAGCGAAACGATTGCGTGACCATGCCGGTATTCAAGCTGGTGCGGATATCGAGATCGACCTGCGCGTTCCGGATGGCGTCGGTATCGGTAGGGAAAATTCGATAGCGGCCACCGTGCTGGTGGCCCTGAACCATATCTGGCACCTCGGCCTGAGTGCGGATGAATTGGCGGAGCTGGGAGATGAACTCGGTTCGGACGTGTCCGTATTCGTGCGCAGCCGTACCGTGCAAGCCTCCGAATCCGGCGACAGGTTCAGGCCAGTCAAGTTGCCGCGACGCTGGTACGTACTGCTCGATGCACACGAATACGTGCCGATCGACGAAATATTTCAAGCAACTGAATTGACACGATATGCGCCCCCGGCGACAATTTCCTTCTTTGCTTCCGGCGAAACGTTGGAGAACGTGTTCGAACCAGTCGTTCGCACGCGCTACCCTCGGGTTGCCGCGGCGTGGGACTGGCTCGGAAGCCACGGCCACGCTCGGTTTTCCGGCAGCGGTGGTTGTGTTTTCCTCGAAACGGTAACGCCCGAGCGGGCTGAGGCAGTCGCCAGGCGCTGCCCGGCAACGTTCACGGCCTGGGTGGCCGAAGGTGTTGGGTTATCGCCGTTGCGCAGGGCGCTGGTGCGTCATGCTGCAACGGACTGAGTCGGCCGGGAAGCACAATACAAACGAGTAGTAACACTGGGGCGTCGCCAAGCTGGTTAAGGCACGGGATTTTGATTCCCGCATGCGTAGGTTCGAATCCTACCGCCCCAGCCATTCATACAATGGCCTGGTTTCTGAGGAAACAACCGTGGATACGTCCAGCCCGATGCTGTTTGCCGGCAACGCTCACCGTGGCCTGGCTGAAGATGTCGCTCATCGATTGGGCGTGCCGCTAGGCAAGGCACTCGTCGGCAAGTTCAGCGACGGCGAAGTTCAGATTGAAATCGAAGAGAATGTTCGTAACCAGGAAGTGTTCGTGCTGCAGCCCACGGGTGCGCCGAGTGCCGAGAACCTGTTCGAACTGCTGACCCTGGTCGATGCCCTCAAGCGCGCCTCGGCATCCCGCGTTACCGCCGTCATGCCGTACTTCGGCTATGCCCGTCAGGATCGCCGTCCGCGCTCAGCGCGCGTGCCGATCACCGCCAAGCTCGTCGCCCGCCTCATTGGCACCGCTGGCGTGGATCGCGTGCTGACGGTGGATCTGCATGCCGATCAGATCCAGGGCTTCTTCGATGTGCCGGTGGACAACGTCTACGCCTCGCCGATCCTGCTGGCCGACATCTGGCGTAACCACAGCATGGACGACCTGATCGTGGTCAGTCCGGACGTGGGTGGCGTGGTGCGTGCCCGTGCCATCGCCAAGCGCCTGGACGATGCCGACCTGGCCATCATCGACAAGCGCCGTCCCAAGGCCAACGTGGCCACGGTGATGAACATCATCGGCGACGTCGAAGGCAAAACCTGCGTGATGGTCGATGACATCGTCGACACTGCCGGCACCCTGTGCGCCGCTGCCGCTGCCCTGAAGGAGCGCGGCGCTCGCAAAGTGGTGGCCTACTGTGTGCATCCGGTGCTCTCCGGTGCGGCCATCCGCAATATTGAAGGCTCCCAGCTCGACCAGTTGGTGGTCACCAATACCTTGCCGCTGCGCGATGACGCCAAGGCCTGCGCCAAGATCCGCCAGCTTTCGGTGGCCGAGTTGCTGGCCGAGACGATCCGCCGTATCGCCTTTGGCGAGTCGGTGAGCTCGCTCTACATCGACTAAGCCCAGCTCGCTTTTCTTCCTCTCCCTCCAAGGAGAGGGTAGAGGTGGGGGGCAAGGCTTACCCCAAACTTCAATGAGATCGCGCTTCGGACGGCTCCCCTGGCGAGGTTGACCCCTCAGTTCAGCCCTCTCCCCTGCAGGGTAGAGGAAGCCATGGCGTGCGGTTTTCTGTATACTTACCCGCTTTTCCGTCCGCGCAAGCGGATCATTCGGCTCCTCTGGTCGCGGGGGAGTCAGTTCAATCGCCGCGAGGCGGTTTCCTAAATCAAGGCAATACTGACATGGCTAAGACTCATGAGATTCTGGCTCAGAGCCGCAAGGACGAGGGGAAAGGTGCGAGCCGCCGCCTGCGTCACGCGGCTTTCGTGCCGGCCGTTGTATACGGTGCGGGCCAGCCCGCTGAAAGCATCCAGATCGAGCACAACACCATCCTGCTCGCCGCCAAGCACGAGTGGTTCTTCTCCTCGGTGCTCGACCTGAACGTCGACGGCAAGGTGCAGAAGGTGCTGGTGCGCGATTGGCAGAAGCACCCGTTCAAGCAGCAGATGCTGCATATGGACTTCCTGCGCATCAACGAGAACGAAGCGATCCGTGTGAACGTGCCGCTGCACTTCCTGAATCAGGAGAAGTCCCCGGCCGGCAAGACCGCCGGTGTGGTCATCTCGCACAACCTCAACGAAGTGGAAGTGTCCTGCCTGCCGAAGGATCTGCCGGAGTTCATCGAGCTCGACCTGATCGACCTCAAGCCCGGCGACATCGTCCACCTGGCGGAGATCAAGCTGCCGGCCAACGTTGAAATCCCGTCGCTGCACCTGGGTGCCGATCACGACGTGGCTGTGGTCACTGCTGCGTTCGTGCAGGAAGAAGTCGACGCAGCCCCGGCTGCCGAAGGTGCCGAAGGCGACGCCAAGCCGGCCGCCGGCGACGCTGCGAAGAAGTAAGCCGTTTGCGGCTTCCTGCCCCCTCTCCCTGTCAGGGAGAGGGCTAGGGTGAGGGGCCACTCTTGCGCCCATATCGCTACCCGACACATGGCAGGTCTAAGACTCATCGTCGGACTGGGCAATCCCGGTGCCGAATACCTCAGAACCCGGCACAACGCCGGGTTCTGGTTTGTTGACGCTCTGGCGTCGGGGCAGGGCGAGCGTTTCGGTTTCGACGGCAAGCTGCACGGCGAAACCTGCAAGGTGCGCATCGGCAGCCAGCCGGTGTGGCTGCTCAAGCCGTCCACCTTCATGAACAAGAGCGGCATCGCTGTTGTCTCGGCGCTGCGCTATTACAAGATCGAGCCGGATGAGTGCTTGGTCGCGCATGACGACCTCGATCTCGATGCGGGTACCGTCCGCATGAAATTTGATGGCGGACATGGCGGCCAGAACGGCCTGCGCGACATGATTGCGCACCTTGGTCACGCCAAGTTTCACCGCTTGCGCATCGGCATAGGCCATCCTGGTCACAAAGATAAGGTGACACCTTGGGTGCTCGGCCGTCCTTCCGCGAAGGATGAAGATGCGATAATCGGCGGCATGGCTCGCGCGCTCGATGTGCTGCCGCTGGCTGTCGACGGACAGTTCGACAAAGCCATGCAACAGCTGCACACCAAGACGGCATGAGCTGGTATCGCGAGGCTTGTTCTTCGCTGATCACGGTTCCGGGTCTGACATTCACCATTGACTGGCGGCGTATCCGCCGACTTCACGGATTTCCTCATGGGTATCAAATGCGGCATCGTCGGCCTGCCTAACGTCGGCAAGTCCACCCTGTTCAATGCACTCACTAAGGCCGGCATCGCTGCGGCCAACTTCCCGTTCTGCACTATCGAGCCGAATGTGGGCGTGGTGCCGGTGCCGGATCCGCGCTTGCAGGCGCTGTCGGATATCGTCAATCCGCAGAAGATCATTCCCACCGCGGTGGAATTCGTCGACATCGCAGGGCTGGTGGCCGGTGCCTCGAAGGGTGAGGGCCTCGGCAACAAGTTCCTGGCGCACATTCGCGAAGTGGATGCCATCGCCCATGTCGTGCGCTGCTTCGAGCACAGCGACATCGTGCACGTCGCTGGCAAGGTGGATCCGATCGCCGATATCGAAACCATCGATACCGAGCTGGCGCTGGCCGACCTGGATTCCGTCGAGAAGGCATTGAATCGCGCCGAACGTGCTGCCAAAGCCAACGACAAGGAAGCCGTGGCCAAAAAGCCGGTGCTGCAAAAGCTTGCCGCTGGCCTCAACGAAGGCAAGACCGCACGCAGCCTGGGTCTGGATGACGACGAAAAGGCGTTGGTGCGCGACCTGTTCCTGCTCACGCTGAAGCCTTTGATGTACATCGCCAACGTGCGCGAAGACGGTTTCGAGAACAATCCGCATCTCGACGCCGTGCGCGCCCGCGCAACCGCTGAAGGCGCTGAAGTCGTGCCGATATGCGCCGCCATCGAGGAAGAACTTTCGCAGCTCGACGACGCCGATCGTGACGAGTTCCTCAAGGATTTGGGCCTGGAAGAGCCTGGCCTCAATCGTGTGATCCGCGCCGGCTACAAGCTGCTCAATCTGCAAACCTACTTCACCGCCGGTGTGAAGGAAGTGCGCGCCTGGACCATCAAGCGCGGCTTCACCGCACCGCAGGCGGCAGGCGTGATCCACACCGATTTCGAGCGCGGCTTCATCCGTGCGGAAACGGTGGGCTACGACGACTTCATCCAGTTCAAGGGCGAGGCTGGTGCTGCTGCGGCAGGCCGTTTGCGCAAGGAGGGCAAGGATTACGTCGTGAAGGATGGCGACGTGCTGCACTTCCTGTTCAACGTCTAAGGCATTGATCAGCGAACATGAAAGCCCCGCTCAAGCGGGGCTTTTTTCATGCGCTGATTCTTGCCACGCTAGAAGCACTTCATTACGTGGACTTTCCTATGTCTGGACAGGTGTTGCGTATCCGTCTGGCGCGGCCTGAAGACGCGCCTGCTGTCGCGATCCTGATACGTCGAGTGGTGCGGCAGTGGGTGTTGCCAGATCAATCGCGCAAGGCCGGAAAGGCCTTTATTTCACGCGTCGCAACGACATTCCTGCGCGAGAAAATTGTGCAGGGGCAGCGGCTGCATCTGGCCTATCTGGGGGATGTGCTAGTGGGTGTTTCGGGCATGCGAGACGATTGCCATCTGGTCCATTTTTTCGTCGGTACGCGTTACCAGGGACGCGGCATTGCCCGCCGTTTATGGGAGCGGACGATGCGGGACGCCATTCGTCGTGCCGGGACGCGTCGTTTTACGCTAAATGCCACGCGCTGCGCTGTTCCTGTCTATCTGCGTTTTGGTTTTCGCGCTACCGGACCAGAGCAGGTCGCGCACCATGGTCTGCGGGTAACGCCGATGAAAATGATTCTGCCGGTTGCGCGCGGCAAGAGGGCATAATGCAACCTTTCGGTCGTTGGCTCAGTCCGTTGGAGATCGCATGTCAGGCCAGCAACATGAAGTGACTTTCCGTTTTCTCGCCCAGCCCACTGACGTCAACTTCGGCGGCAAAGTGCACGGCGGCATGGTGATGAAGTGGATCGACCAGGCCGGCTATGCCTGCGCCGTAGGCTGGAGCGGAGCCTATTGTGTGACGGCTGCGGTCAGCGGCATCCAGTTCGTCAAGCCGATCCTGATTGGCGATCTAGTTGCGGTGCGGGCCAAGCTGATCCATACCGGCCGCTCCAGCATGCAGATGGCGGTGGACGTATTGGCGCGTGATCTTCGTACCGGCGAAGAGCGTTTGGCGACCAGCTGTGTGATGGTGTTTGTCGCGCTGGACAAGCCGGATGGAAAGCCTACGCCGGTGCCGCAATGGACTCCGCGCGACGACAATGAGCGACGTCTTCAAGAGAAGGCGCTGCATCTGCTTGAGCTCTCCAAGAGCATGGAGCAACTGGTCGATACGCGTGGTGCAGGAAACGACTGAACCGAGCCGTCGGTTTGGTTGGAAAAATCTCGAAAAAATGGCCGTTCAGTATCGTCAAGGTGTTGACACATCCGGCTCCGATCCACACAATAGCCGTTCTTTGTTGGAGGGATACCCAAGCGGCCAACGGGGGCAGACTGTAAATCTGCTGGCTTACGCCTTCGGTGGTTCGAATCCACCTCCCTCCACCAGTCACTGTCGCGGGCAACCCGGCTGGGCTGGTAAGTAAGGTCGCAAAGGCGAATGGAAGTACGCTGTTGCGGTCCGTTAGACGAGTTCCGCACAGGGCGGGAGTAGTTCAATGGTAGAACCTCAGCCTTCCAAGCTGATGGTGCGGGTTCGATTCCCGTCTCCCGCTCCATTGATCTCGTCGCCGTGTTTTTTTGTGCTCATGTAGCTCAGTCGGTAGAGCACTTCCTTGGTAAGGAAGAGGTCGCTGGTTCGATTCCAGTCATGAGCACCACCGCAAACGGCTACCGCGGTATCGCCTGATAACCTTGGTTTAGGCTTTCTCTCACTCACTGATTCCATCGGGATTTGACGCTCATGGCAAAGGGTAAATTCGAACGCACCAAGCCGCACGTGAACGTGGGCACGATTGGTCACGTGGATCACGGCAAGACGACGCTGACGGCGGCGCTGACGAAGGTTGGCGCAGAGCGATTCGGCGGTGAGTTCAAGGCATACGACGCGATCGACGCGGCGCCGGAAGAAAAGGCGCGCGGTATCACGATCTCGACGGCGCACGTGGAATACGAATCACCGAACCGCCACTACGCACACGTGGACTGCCCGGGCCACGCTGACTACGTGAAGAACATGATCACGGGTGCGGCGCAGATGGACGGCGCGATCCTGGTGTGCTCGGCCGCGGACGGCCCGATGCCGCAGACGCGTGAACATATCCTGCTCAGCCGCCAGGTGGGCGTGCCGTACATCGTCGTGTTCCTGAACAAGGCCGACATGGTGGACGACGCCGAGCTGCTCGAGCTGGTGGAAATGGAAGTGCGTGAGCTGCTGAGCAAGTACGAATTCCCGGGCGACGACACCCCGATCATCAAGGGTTCGGCCAAGCTGGCGCTGGAAGGCGACCAGTCGGAAATCGGCGTGCCGGCGATCATTGCGCTGGTGGACGCGCTGGACAGCTACATTCCGGAGCCGGTGCGCGTGCTGGACAAGGCGTTCCTGATGCCGGTGGAAGACGTGTTCTCGATCTCTGGCCGTGGCACGGTGGTGACCGGTCGTGTGGAGACGGGCATCATCAAGGTTGGCGACGAAATCGAGATCGTGGGTCTGAAGCCGACGGTCAAGACGACGGTGACGGGCGTTGAAATGTTCCGCAAGCTGCTGGATCAGGGCCAGGCGGGTGATAACGTGGGTCTGCTGCTGCGCGGCACGAAGCGTGAAGACGTGGAGCGCGGCCAGGTGCTGGCCAAGCCGGGTTCGATCACGCCGCACACTGACTTCGAAGGCGAGATTTACGTGCTGTCGAAGGAAGAGGGTGGCCGTCATACGCCGTTCTTCAGCAACTACCGCCCGCAGTTCTACTTCCGTACGACGGACGTGACCGGTGCGATCAAGCTGCCGGAAGGTACGGAGATGGTGATGCCGGGCGACAACGTGAAGATCTCGGTGTCGCTGATTGCGCCGATCGCGATGCAGGAAGGTCTGCGTTTCGCGATCCGCGAAGGTGGCCGTACGGTCGGCGCCGGTGTCGTCGCCAAGATCACCAAGTAAGCTGTAAAATGAGAAGTCGCCCGTGATGCGGGCTGTGAAGCGCGAGGGTGGGGCAGTCGCTTAGCCCTCGCAGCGCAAAGCGCAGCTTTACAGCCGGCAAAGCGAGCGACTTCACTTTTAGTTACCAAAACGTACGCCAGTAGCTCAATTGGCAGAGCAGCGGTCTCCAAAACCGCAGGTTGGGGGTTCGAGTCCCTCCTGGCGTGCCATCTTCCGAGGAATGATGGCGGATGTGTCGCAATCGGCCGCAGGCAGATTGCATCAAGCATCCGCACGATGCGCATGAATACCAAGGCTGAACAGACCAAAGGCACAAGCGGCGCCGACATCGGCAAGCTGGTGCTGGCCGTTGTGGTGCTGGCGGCTGGCATCGTGGGATACACCTACCTCGGCAACATCGGTGCGGCGTCCCCGCTGCGCCTGATCACCATTCTGGTCGCGGTTGTCGCGGCGCTGGCCATTGCGGCCTTTACGGCTCCTGGCCGCCGCGCCCGTTACTTCCTGGCCGAATCGCAATTCGAAATGCGCAAGGTCGTTTGGCCCACACGCGACGAGACGATCAAGACCACCGGCATCATCATTGTTGTGGTCATCGTGCTGTCTCTGCTGCTGGGTCTGATTGACCTTATCCTGAAGTCGGTCGTGCTCGACTGGCTGCTCAAGCTAGGTTCGTAAGGAGCGTGCGATGAGCAAGCGTTGGTACGTCGTTCATGCCTATTCCGGCTTTGAGAACCAGGTAAAGAAGTCCCTGGTTGAGCGCATTCATCGCGCTGGTATGGAAGAGAAGTTCGGTGAGGTGCTGGTACCTACCGAAGAAGTGGTCGAAATGCGCAGTGGCCAAAAGCGCCGTAGCGAGCGGAAGTTCTTCCCGGGCTATGTTCTGGTGCAGATCGAGACGGATACCGAGGGCAAGGCCCCGCGTATCGACGACGAATCCTGGCATCTGGTCAAGGAAACTCCCAAGGTGATGGGATTTATCGGCGGCACCGCCGACCGCCCGCTGCCGATCCGCGACAGCGAGGCTGAAACCATCCTCAGCCGCGTCCGCGAGGGCGTGGAGAAGCCTAAGCCCAAGGTGCTTTTCGAGCCGGGCGAGATGGTCCGCGTCACCGATGGTCCGTTCAACGACTTCAATGGCGTGGTCGAGGAAGTTAACTACGAAAAGAGCCGCCTGCGGGTAGCCGTGCTGATTTTTGGCCGCTCCACCCCGGTTGAGCTCGAATTCGGCCAGGTCGAAAAGGCCTGAGATCGCTTTTCGGCACAGGGCTTGCTTAAAGCCCGTTTCATCTCTAAACTACGCGGTTCACGCCGGGGTCTTTTGACTCGGCGTGTCCGTATTTCTGGAATTCGCAGGATCGCGAAGTCCCCTCCCACCAGGGAATGTGCACTGCGAGGAGCCGCAAGGCGCTTGAACTCGCGAGGAAAATCCAATGGCAAAGAAAGTTGTCGGTTACATCAAGCTGCAGGTCAAGGCCGGTCAGGCCAACCCGTCGCCGCCCGTGGGCCCGGCCCTCGGCCAGCGCGGCCTGAATATCATGGAATTTTGCAAGGCGTTCAATGCCGCCACGCAGAAGATGGAGCCGGGTCTGCCGATTCCGGTGATCATCACCGCCTATTCGGACCGTAGCTTCACCTTTATCACCAAGACCCCGCCCGCCTCCGTGCTGATCAAGAAGGTCACCGGTATCGCCAAGGGTTCGTCCAAGCCGAACAGCGACAAGGTCGGCAAGATCAGCCGCAAGCAGCTCGAAGACGTTGCGAAGCAGAAAGAGCCGGATCTCACGGCCGCTGATCTGGACGCTGCGGTGCGCACCATTGCCGGTAGCGCGCGCAGCATGGGCTTCGTGGTGGAGGGCTAAGACATGGCAAAGATTACCAAGCGTATGAAGGCTGCCCAGGCGGCAGTACAGCCGGGCAAGACCTATGGCCTGGACGAAGCCCTGAAGATCGTCAAGGACAACGCCAAGGCCAAGTTCGCCGAGTCGGTGGACGTGGCGGTGCGTCTGGGCATCGATGCGAAGAAGTCCGACCAGGGCGTGCGCGGCTCCTCGCTGCTGCCGCACGGCACCGGCAAGACCGTCAAGGTCGCCGTGTTCTGCCCGGCTGGTGAAAAGGCCGAAGCTGCTAAGGCTGCCGGTGCTGACGCCGTGGGTATGGACGATCTGGCCGAGCGCATGCAGGCCGGCGACCTCGACTTCGGTCGCGTGATCGCTACGCCGGACGCGATGCGCGTGGTCGGTAAGCTCGGTCAGCTGCTCGGCCCGCGTGGCCTGATGCCGAACCCGAAGGATGGCTCGGTTACCGCCGACGTCGTCACGGCCGTCAAGAACGCCAAGGCCGGCCAGGTGAAGTTCCGCAACGACAAGGCGGGCATCATCCACGCCACCATCGGCAAGGCCAACTTCGAAGCCGCACAGCTGGCTGACAACCTGAATGCGCTGATTGCCGACCTGCTGAAGGCCAAGCCGTCGACGGCCAAGGGCCAGTTCCTGCAGAAGGTTGCGCTGTCCAGCACGATGGGCGTGGGCGTGCCGGTCGATACCTCGACCCTGAGCGCGACCTCGGCCAAGTAACAAGTTCAAGTCCTGCGCGGGCAGCATGTCCGTGCAGGCAGTTTTTGAAGGTAGCCCCGGCAATCGCCGGAGCCGCCGTCAAAGACCGCAGGCGCGACCAGCGCGCGACGACGACGGGCAGGGAGCTCGATTTGCAAAGGAATCGCCGTCGACGCCAACGGGGTCGCTTAATCCGGTTTCGATCTGGCCTGCGTAGATGGTGCTGCCCCTTCTGGAATCGCTCTGGAAAGGCCACCACCCGGGACGTTGAGTCCCCGATGTCAAGGACGGCATCGCTCAGGACCGCAAGCGGCAGGAGCCGTGAGCGGAGTTCATAAGAGGAGTGAAAAATGGCTCTGAATCTCTCTCAGAAGCAAGAAGTAGTCGCCGAACTGGCCGAAGTTGCCGCGAAGGCTCACTCCTTGGTCGCTGCCGAGTATGCGGGCACCACGGTCGAACAAATGACCGCGATGCGCAAGAAGGCCCGCGAGTCCGGTGTGTTCTTGAAAGTTGTCAAGAATACGCTCGCCGCGCGCGCTGTGGTTGGTACCGAGTTCGAGGTCGTCAAGGACGCCCTGACCGGTCCGCTGCTGTACGCATTCTCGACGGAAGAACCCGGCGCTGCCGGTCGTCTGATCAAGGAATTCGCCAAGGGCAACGACAAGCTCAAGGCGAAAGTCGTCTCGGTGGAAGGCAAACTGCTGCCGGCTGCGCACGTTGAAGTGCTGGCCTCGTTGCCGACCCGCGAACAGGCTCTCGCCATGCTGGCTCGTGTGCTGGCCGAACCCGCTGCGATGTTCGCGCGCGCCGTCAAGGCCGTGGCCGACAAGCAGGGTGGTGGCGAAGTTGCCGCCGAAGCCCCGGCCGAAGCCTAAGTTCGACGCTCATCTAAATCGAATCCATTTCCAGAGGTAAATAAAAATGTCCCTTTCCAACGAACAGATCGTTGAAGCCGTTGCCGCCAAGTCGCTCATGGAAGTGATGGAGCTGGTCAAGGCCATCGAAGAAAAGTTTGGCGTGTCCGCCGCTGCTCCGGTTGCCGTCGCTGCTGGCCCGGCCGCTGCCGGCCCGGTTGCCGAAGCGCAGACCGAGTTCGACGTGATCCTGATCAACGCCGGCGAGAAGAAGGTCGACGTGATCAAGGCCGTCCGCGCGATCACCGGCCTGGGCCTGAAGGAAGCCAAGGACCTCACCGAAGCCGGTGGCGTCGTGAAGGAGCAGGCTTCGAAGGAAGACGCCGAGAAGTTCAAGAAGGACCTCGAAGCCGCCGGCGCCAAGGTCGAACTGAAGTAATTGGCGCTCTTGCGCGCCGTCAGTTTGATCTAGCGTCAAGCAAGCCTGGGGACGTGAGTCCCCGGGCTTTGCCCGCTTCAGATGGCTGCTTGGCAGTTATCTGCGGACCAAGGATGGCTCGCCGCGAACCAGGCGTTTTGCGCTTGGTTTATTGGAGCCAAGTTTTGCGACTTGGCGAATCTAAAAAAGGCAGGAGCCTTTTTAGATACATCAGGCACGGACGCTCTGGATGTCGGGCATCGCGAATAGGGTTTTATGAGCAAGAGCCGCTATTCACGATCCCCCAGATCCAAGCTTTCCCAATTTAGCCGGTGTGTGCACCACCGGCGCCACAGCGAACCGAGGCGTCACCGATCATGACCTACTCGTTTACCGAGAAGAAGCGCATCCGCAAGGATTTCGGCAAGCGTCCGCCCGTACTGGGCGTGCCCAACCTGCTGACTATCCAGACCGATTCCTACCGTGAATTCCTGCAGGAGTACGTAGCTCCCAAGCAGCGCGAAGACAAAGGTCTGCACGCCGCCTTGAAGTCGGTGTTCCCGATCGTGAGCTATTCGGGCAATGCTGCCCTTGAATATGTTGACTATCGTCTTGGCGAACCGCCGTTCGACGAGCGCGAGTGCCGCAACCGCGGCATGACGTACGGCGCGCCGCTGCGCGTCACCGTGCGCCTGGTGATCTACGACAAGGACAGCCCGGCCTCGAAGAAGGCCGTGAAGTACGTGAAGGAACAGGAAGTCTACATGGGCGAAATTCCGCTCATGACCGACACCGGCACCTTCATCATCAACGGCACCGAGCGCGTGATCGTGTCGCAGCTGCATCGCTCGCCGGGCGTGTTCTTCGACCACGACCGCGGCAAGACGCACAGCTCCGGCAAGTTGCTGTTCTCCGCCCGTGTGATTCCTTACCGTGGCTCCTGGCTCGACTTCGAATTCGATCCGAAGGACGCACTGTTTACCCGTATCGACCGCCGCCGCAAGCTGCCGGTGACGGTTTTGCTGCGTGCGCTGGGCTACAGCAACGAAGAGATGCTCGGCATCTTCTTCGAGCACAACGTGTTCCACCTGGGCAAGAAGGGTGGTACCACGCTGGAGCTGGTCGCCGAGCGTCTGCGCGGTGAAACGTTGAGCTTCGATCTGATGATCGGCGACAAGGTGCTGGTGGAAGCCGGCAAGCGTATTACTGCGCGCCACGTTCGCCAGCTCGCTGCCGAGAACATCACTGCACTGGAAGTGCCGGATGATTATGCGGTTGGCCGCATTCTCGCCACCGACATCGTCGATCCGAAGACCGGCGAACTGCTGGCCTCGGCTAACGACGAAATCTCCGCCGAACAGCTGGAGAACTTCCGCAAGGCTGGCATCGAAACGCTGCCGACCCTGTACGTGAACGATCTGGACCGCGGTGCGTACATCTCGCATACGCTGCGCATCGACAACACCAAGACGCAGCTCGAAGCGCTGGTGGAAATCTATCGCATGATGCGTCCGGGCGAGCCGCCGACCAAGGAAGCCGCGCAGAACCTGTTCTTCAACCTGTTCTTCACGTTCGACCGCTACGACTTGTCGGCTGTGGGTCGCATGAAGTTCAACCGCCGTGTCGGCCGCAAGGAAATCCTTGGTCCGGGCGTGCTGTACGACCACAAGTACTTCGGTGAATTCAAGAGTGAAGATGCGCAGGCATTGGTTGCCGCGCAGGGCGAAACCTCCGACATCCTTGATGTGCTGAAGGTACTGATCGAGATCAAGAACGGTCATGGCACCGTCGACGATATCGACCACCTCGGCAACCGTCGTGTGCGTTCGGTCGGCGAAATGGCGGAAAACACCTTCCGAATCGGCTTGGTGCGTGTGGAGCGCGCCGTGCGTGAGCGCTTGTCGCTCGCCGAAGCCGATGGCCTGACTCCGCAGGATCTGATCAACGCCAAGCCTGTTGCGGCAGCGGTGAAGGAATTCTTCGGTTCCTCACAGCTCTCGCAGTTCATGGACCAGAACAACCCGCTGTCGGAAGTGACGCATAAGCGCCGCGTTTCGGCATTGGGACCCGGTGGTCTGACCCGCGAACGCGCTGGCTTCGAAGTGCGCGACGTGCATCCGACTCACTACGGTCGCGTCTGCACCATCGAAACGCCGGAAGGTCCGAACATCGGTCTGATCAATTCGCTCGCCGTGTACGCGCGCACCAACCAGTACGGCTTCCTCGAGACGCCGTACCGCAAGGTCGTGGGCGGCAAGGTCACCAATCAGGTGGAATACCTGTCGGCGATCGAAGAGGGTGACCACGTCATCGCGCAGGCGAACTCGCCGCTCAGCAAGGACGGTGGCTTCGTCGAAGACTTCGTGTCCTGCCGTTTCCGCGGTGAATCCGAACTGCGTCCGTCGTCCGAGATCAACTACATGGACGTCTCGCCCATGCAGACCGTGTCGGTCGCAGCGGCGCTGGTGCCGTTCCTTGAGCACGACGACGCGAACCGCGCGTTGATGGGCGCGAACATGCAGCGTCAGGCTGTTCCGACCCTGCGTTCGCAGACGCCGCTGGTGGGTACCGGCATCGAGCGCGCTGTGGCGCGTGACTCGGGCGTCATCACTAGCGCCAAGCGTGGCGGTGTGATCGACCAGGTCGATGCGGGCCGTATCGTGGTGCGCGTAAATGAAGAAGAAGTCGGCGATAACGATGCCGGCGTCGATATCTACACGCTCACCAAGTACACGCGTTCCAACCAGAACACCAACCTCAACCAGCGTCCGCTGGTGAACGTGGGTGACATCGTGGCGAAGGGCGATACGCTGGCCGACGGTTCGTCGACCGATCTGGGCGAGCTCGCGCTCGGCCAGAACATGCTGATCGCGTTCATGCCGTGGAACGGCTACAACTTCGAAGACTCGATCCTGCTCTCCGAGCGCGTCGTGCAGGAAGACCGCTACACCTCGATCCACATCGAGGAGCTGTCGTGTATCGCGCGTGATACGAAGCTAGGCGCCGAAGAAATCACCGCCGACATTCCGAACGTGGGCGAGCAGGCGCTCGCACGTCTGGACGAATCCGGCATCGTGTACATCGGCGCAGAAGTGAAGGCCGGCGACATCATGGTCGGCAAGGTCACGCCGAAGGGCGAAAGCCAGCTGACGCCGGAAGAAAAGCTGCTCCGCGCGATCTTCGGCGAGAAAGCGTCCGACGTGAAGGACAGCTCGCTGCGCGTGCCGCCGGGTATGGACGGCACCGTTATCGACGTGCAGGTGTTCACGCGCGACGGTATCGAGAAAGACAAGCGCGCACGTCAGATCGAGGAAATGGAAATCAAGCGAATCCGCAAGGACTTCGACGACCAGTTCCGCATCCTCGAAGGCGCGATCTACAACCGTATGCGTGCGCAGTTGCTCGGCAAGGTCGCCAACAGCGGTCCGGCCGGTCTGAAGCGTGGTGTGGAAATCACCAACGACTACCTCGACGGCCTGAAGAAGGACGAGTGGTTCAAGATCAACGTCAAGGACGAGGAAGTCACTGAGTTCCTCGAGCGTGCGGCCGATCAGGTCAAGCGTCATCGCGAAGAGTTCGATAAGCGCTTCAAGGAAAAGCAGGGCAAGATCACCCAGGGCGACGATCTCGCACCGGGCGTGCTCAAGATGGTCAAGGTGTTCCTGGCCGTTAAACGCCGCATCCAGCCGGGCGACAAGATGGCCGGCCGTCACGGTAACAAGGGTGTGGTGTCCAACGTGGTGCCGGTGGAAGACATGCCGTACATGGCTGACGGCACGTCGATCGACATCTGCCTGAATCCGCTGGGCGTGCCTTCGCGTATGAACATCGGTCAGATTCTGGAAGTGCATCTTGGCTGGGCCGCAAAGGGTCTGGGCAAGAAGATCCAGAAGATGCTCGAAGCGCAGGCGAAGGTGGCGCAGGTCCGCGAGTTCCTCGACCAGATCTACAACCACCACGTTGCCGGTGCTGTGCAGCACGTCGACCTGAAGTCGCTCACCGATGAGGAAATCCTCACGCTGGCGACCAACCTTCAGGAAGGCGTGCCGATGGCCACGCCGGTGTTCGACGGTGCCGAGGAGCAAGAGATCAAGGCAATGCTGAAGTTGGCGGATCTGCCCGAATCCGGTCAGACCATGCTGTACGACGGCCGCACCGGCGAGGCGTTCGATCGCCCGGTCACCGTTGGCTACATGCATTACCTGAAACTCAACCACTTGGTCGACGACAAGATGCACGCCCGTTCGACCGGTCCGTACTCGCTCGTCACGCAGCAGCCGCTGGGTGGTAAGGCGCAGTTCGGCGGTCAGCGTTTCGGCGAAATGGAAGTTTGGGCGCTGGAAGCGTATGGCGCGGCGTACACCCTGCAGGAAATGTTGACGGTGAAGTCCGACGACGTGCAGGGCCGCAACCAGATGTACAAGAACATCGTCGACGGCAACCACGAGATGGCGGCGGGCATGCCGGAATCCTTCAACGTACTTGTGAAGGAAATCCGTTCGCTTTGCATCGACATCGACCTGGAAGAGATCAAGTAACCCGCGGGTTACAGGAGCTTATGCAATGAAAGATTTGCTCAATCTGTTCAATCAGCAGCGCACCACGCCTGAATTTGACTCGATCAAGATCGCGCTGGCGTCGCCGGAGCTGATCCGTTCCTGGTCGTACGGCGAGGTGAAGAAGCCGGAAACGATCAACTACCGTACCTTCAAGCCGGAACGTGACGGCTTGTTCTGCGCGGCGATCTTTGGTCCCACCAAGGATTACGAGTGCCTGTGCGGCAAGTACAAGCGCATGAAGCACCGCGGCGTGGTCTGCGAAAAGTGCGGCACCGAAGTCACGCTCGCCAAGGTGCGTCGTGAGCGCATGGGCCACATCGAACTGGCCAGCCCGGTCGCGCACATCTGGTTCCTCAAGTCGCTGCCGTCGCGCATCGGCTTGATGCTGGACATGACGCTGCGCGACATCGAGCGCATCCTGTACTTCGAAGCCTTCGTGGTGATCGATCCGGGTTTGACCGCGCTCGAGCGCGGCCAGTTGCTCAGCGAAGACCAGTACCTCGAAGCCGTGGAAGAACACGGTGACGAATTCGACGCCCGCATGGGTGCCGAGGCCGTGTTCGAGCTGCTGAAGTCGCTGGATCTTCCGGGTGAAGTGATCCGCCTCAAGGAAGAAATCGCTTCGACCAATTCCGAAACCAAGCTCAAGCGCCTCACCAAGCGCGTCAAGCTGATCGAGGCCTTCCTGGAATCCGGCAACCGTCCGGAGTGGATGGTCATGACCGTGCTGCCCGTGCTGCCGCCGGACCTGCGTCCGCTGGTGCCGCTGGATGGTGGCCGCTTCGCGACGTCGGATCTGAATGATCTGTACCGCCGCGTCATCAACCGTAACAACCGTCTGAAGCGTCTGCTCGAACTCAATGCGCCCGACATCATTGTGCGTAACGAGAAGCGCATGCTGCAGGAGTCGGTCGATGCGTTGATGGACAACGGCCGTCGTGGCCGTGCCATCACCGGCACCAACAAGCGCGCGCTGAAGTCGCTCGCCGACATGATCAAGGGCAAGCAGGGTCGCTTCCGTCAGAACCTGCTCGGCAAGCGCGTGGACTACTCCGGTCGTTCGGTGATCGTGGTCGGCCCGACGCTGCGTCTGCATCAGTGCGGTCTGCCCAAGAAGATGGCGCTGGAGCTGTTCAAGCCCTTCATCTTCGCCAAGCTGCAGAACCGCGGTGAAGCCACCACGATCAAGGCAGCGAAGAAGCTGGTCGAGCGCGAAGAAGGCCAGGTGTGGGACATCCTCGAAGAGGTGATCCGCGAACATCCTGTGCTGCTCAACCGCGCACCGACGCTGCATCGTCTCGGCATCCAGGCGTTCGAGCCGAAACTGATCGAAGGCAAGGCCATCCAGCTGCATCCGCTCGTGTGTACCGCGTTCAACGCGGACTTCGACGGTGACCAGATGGCCGTGCACGTGCCGCTGTCGATCGAAGCACAGCTCGAAGCGCGCGCGCTGATGATGTCGTCCAACAACATCCTCTCGCCCGCCAACGGTGAGCCGATCATCGTGCCGACGCAGGACGTGGTGTTGGGCCTGTACTACATGACGCGCGAACTGGTGAATGCCAAGGGCGCCGGCATGGTGTTCTCGAGCATCGCCGAAGTGCGCCGTGCGTACGACAATCGTGCTGTTGAGCTGCACGCTAAAATCAAGGTGCGCTTGAAGCAGGTGCATATCCATGACAGTGGCGAGCGCACCAGCAGCATTTCGCTGGTCGACACCACCGTGGGTCGTGCACTTTTGGCGGAAATCATGCCGGAAGGTCTGCCCTTCGAACTCGCCAACACCGAGTTGTCGAAGAAGGCCATTTCGCGCCTGATCAACCAGAGCTACCGTCGTCTGGGCCTGAAAGACACCGTGGTCTTCGCCGACCATCTGATGTACACGGGCTTCCGTTTTGCGACGCGTGCGGGTATCTCCATCGGCATCGATGACATGATCATTCCTGCCGAGAAGAAGCCGATCCTGGAAGAAGCCGAGAAGGAAGTGGTCGAAATCCAGGAGCAGTATCAGTCGGGTCTCGTGACCGCTGGCGAGCGCTACAACAAGGTGGTCGACATCTGGTCGCGCACCAACGAGCTCGTTGCCAAGGCGATGATCGACGGTATCGGTACCGACAAGGTGACCGATATCGAAGGCAAGACGGTCAACCAGAAGTCGATGAACTCGCTGTACATCATGGCCGACTCCGGCGCCCGTGGTTCGGTGGCGCAGATTCGTCAGCTGGCTGGTATGCGCGGTTTGATGGCTCGTCCGGACGGCTCGATCATCGAGACGCCGATTAAGGCGAACTTCCGCGAAGGCTTGAACGTTCTGCAGTACTTCAACTCCACGCACGGTGCTCGTAAGGGTCTGGCGGATACGGCGTTGAAGACGGCGAACTCCGGTTACCTCACCCGTCGCCTCGTCGACGTGGCGCAGGACGTGGTCATCACCTCGACCGATTGCGGTACCGAGGAAGGTTTGATCATGCAGCCGATCGTCGAAGGCGGTGACGTGGTCGAGCCGTTGCGCGAGCGCGTGCTTGGCCGTGTGGTGGCCGAAGATGTCTATGCACCGGGTGGCGATGACGAGCCGATCGTTACGCGTAACACCTTGCTGGACGAAGCGCTGGTCGAGAAGCTCGACAAGGCTGGCGTGCAGTCGATCTCGGTGCGTTCCTCTATTACCTGTAAGGCCAGCCACGGCGTTTGTGCGCTGTGTTACGGCCGCGACCTCGCACGTGGTCACCTGGTGAACATGGGTGAAGCCGTGGGCGTGGTGGCTGCGCAGTCGATCGGTGAGCCGGGTACCCAGCTGACGATGCGTACGTTCCACATCGGTGGTGCGGCGTCGCGTGCGGCTGCAGTCGACAACGTCTCGGTGAAGACCACCGGTACGTTGAAGTTCAACAATCTGAAGACCGTGCAGCACACCCAGGGTCATCTGGTGGCCGTGTCGCGTTCGGGCGAAGTGTCGGTGATTGACGCCAACGGTCGCGAGCGTGAGCGCTACAAGGTGCCTTACGGTGCCACCATCGCAGTCAAGGATGGCGCGCCGGTCAAGGCTGGCCAGACGGTTGCCAACTGGGATCCGCATACCCACCCGATCGTGTCGGAAGTGGCCGGTACCGTGCGCTTCATCGACTTCCTCGATGGCGTCACCGTGCAGAGCCAGACCGACGAACTGACCGGCCTGGAATCGGCGGTGGTCACCGATCCGAAGCGTCGTGGTACGGCTGCCAAGGATCTGCGTCCGATCGTGCGCCTGGAAGACAGCAAGGGCCGTGAGCTCAAGCTGCCGGGCACCGACATCGCTGCGCAGTACTTCCTGCCGGCCGGTGCGATCGTGTCGATCCAGAACGGTGCCGAAGTGGGCGTGGGTGACGTGGTTGCCCGTATCCCGCAGGAAACGTCGAAGACCCGCGACATCACCGGTGGTCTGCCGCGCGTGGCCGACTTGTTCGAAGCCCGCAAGCCGAAGGAGCCGGCGATCCTCGCGGAGCGTTCGGGCATCATCAGCTTCGGCAAGGACACCAAGGGTAAACAGCGTCTGATCATCAAGGACGTGGACGGCAATGAGCACGAAGAGCTGATTCCGAAGTGGCGTCAGGTCATCGTGTTCGAAGGCGAACACGTGGAGAAGGGCGAAACCATCGTGGACGGCGAGCCCAATCCGCACGACATCCTGCGCCTGCTGGGTGTCGAGCCGCTGGCTGCCTACCTCGTCAAGGAAATTCAGGACGTCTACCGTCTGCAGGGTGTGAAGATCAACGACAAGCACATCGAAACGATCATTCGTCAGATGCTGCGTAAAGTTGAGATCACCGAGCCGGGCGAGAGCCACTACCTGCGCGGTGAGCAGGTGGAGCGCGTACGGATCAATGCCGAGAACGATCGTGCGGAAGCCCGCGACGAGCGTCGGGCGGAGTTCCAGTCCGTGCTGTTGGGTATCACCAAGGCATCGTTGGCGACCGAGTCGTTCATCTCGGCGGCTTCGTTCCAGGAAACCACCCGCGTCCTTACCGAGGCGGCGGTTCGTGGCACGCGCGATACCTTGCGTGGCCTGAAGGAAAATGTTATTGTCGGCCGTCTAATTCCGGCAGGTACGGGTCTGGCGTATCACGCGCAGCGTCATCGCCACGGCGGTCTGACCGCCTCGGAGCTGGAAACCCTTTCCGGTTCCACCCAGGCTTCCTTTGCGGAAGCGCCGGTAGGCACTGATGCAAGTGTTGAGTAAGCCCCGAACGGCTCTACTCGCCGACATACGAAATGAGGCGCATGGAATGCGCCTCGTGTTCGAGTCAAGGATGGCGGGCGTTTTCTTGCCTGAGGTAAGGCGCCCATGTTAAATTCCCGCTTCTCGGCAGACCGGTTTACTCGGTCTGCCTTTATGTTTCCCAGGAATAGCTAGGCATGACGACAGTCAATCAGCTGGTGCGCAAATCCCGCAGCCCGAAGAGCTACAAGAGCGCTTCTCCGGCCCTGCAAAGCAGCCCGCAACGTCGCGGCGTTTGCACGCGCGTGTATACCACCACCCCGAAGAAGCCGAACTCGGCCCTGCGTAAGGTCGCCAAAGTGCGCCTGACCAACGGTTACGAGGTCATCAGCTACATCGGTGGTGAAGGCCACAACCTCCAGGAGCACTCGGTGGTGCTCATCCGTGGTGGTCGTGTGAAGGATCTGCCGGGTGTGCGTTACCACACCGTCCGTGGCAGCCTCGACTGCGCCGGCGTTGCCAAGCGCCGCCAGGCTCGTTCGAAGTACGGCGCCAAGCGCCCGAAGAGCTAAGTTAAAGGACACGAAACATGTCGCGTAAAGGTTCACATCCCGCCCGTCTGGTCCTGCCCGATCCCAAGCACGGCAGCCAGCTCATCGCCCGTTTCATCAACATGGTGATGAAGAGCGGCAAGAAGTCCGTTGCCGAAAGCATCGTCTACGGTGCGCTGACCCATCTCGGCGAGAAGCATGCCGAGCCGGTGCAGCTCGTCGAAAAGGCGCTGAGCAACATCGCTCCGGCCGTCGAGGTGAAGTCTCGCCGCGTCGGTGGTGCTACGTATCAGGTGCCGGTCGAAGTGCGTCCGGGTCGTCGTATGGCGCTGGCCATGCGCTGGGCGATCGAAGCTGCGCGCAAGCGTGGCGAGACCTCCATGCCGCGCAAGCTCGCTGCTGAATTGCTGGAAGCCTCGGAAAACCGTGGCGGCGCCATCAAGAAGCGCGAAGAAACGCACCGCATGGCAGAAGCCAACAAGGCCTTCTCGCACTACCGCTGGTAAGTAGTATCGTAAGGATTCGAGGTTAGTACCGTGGCCCGCACCACTCCCATCGAGCGCTATCGCAACTTCGGCATCATGGCCCACATCGATGCCGGTAAGACCACGACCACCGAGCGCATCCTGTTCTACACAGGCGTCAGTCACAAGATTGGCGAAGTGCACGATGGCGCGGCCACGATGGACTGGATGGAGCAGGAGCAGGAACGCGGTATCACCATTACGTCGGCGGCAACGACGGCGTTCTGGAAGGGCATGGATCGTTCCTTGCCCGAGCATCGCTTCAACATCATCGACACCCCCGGTCACGTGGACTTCACTATCGAAGTCGAGCGTTCGCTGCGTGTGCTCGATGGTGCGGTGTTCGTGCTTTGCGCCGTGGGTGGTGTGCAGCCGCAATCTGAAACGGTGTGGCGCCAGGCCAACAAGTACAGCGTGCCGCGCCTTGCATTCGTCAACAAGATGGATCGCACCGGCGCCAACTTCAACAAGGTCGTTGAGCAGTTGAAGTCGCGCCTGGGTGCTCATCCGGTGCCGATGCAGGTGCCGATCGGCGCCGAAGACAACTTCGAAGGTGTGATCGACCTCATCAAGATGAAGGCGATCATCTGGGATATGGAATCCCAGGGCATGAAGTTCGAATACCAGGACATTCCGGCCAACCTGAAGGATGCTGCCGACAAGGCGCGCAACTTCATGATCGAGGCTGCAGCCGAAACGTCCGAAGAATTGATGAACAAGTACCTGGAAGAGGGCGACCTTTCCGAGGAAGAGATCATCAAGGGTCTGCGCGCCGGTACGCTGGCGAATACGCTGATCCCGGTGTTCTGCGGTACCGCGTTCAAGAATAAGGGCGTGCAGGCCATGCTCGACGCGGTGATCCAATTGCTGCCGTCGCCAGCCGATCGTCCGCCGGTAAAAGGCGTCAACGAGAAAGAGCAGGAAGAGGCACGCGCTGCTGAAGATAGTGCTCCGTTCTCGTCGCTTGCGTTCAAGATTATGACCGATCCATTCGTCGGTTCGCTGACCTTCTTCCGTGTCTATTCGGGCACGCTGAATGCTGGCGATGCTGTGTACAACCCGGTGAAGTCGAAGAAAGAGCGCATCGGCCGTATCCTGCAGATGCACGCCAACGAACGCCAGGAAATCAAGGAAGTCCGCGCGGGCGATATCGCTGCCGCGGTCGGCCTGAAGGACGTCACCACTGGCGATACGCTGTGCTCGCAGGATCACGTCATCACGCTGGAGCGCATGACATTCCCTGAGCCTGTGATTTCGATGGCGGTCGAGCCTAAGACCAAGTCGGATCAGGAAAAGATGGGTATCGCCCTCGGCCGCTTGGCTGCGGAAGATCCGTCGTTCCGTGTGCGTACCGACGAGGAGTCGGGGCAGACGATCATTTCCGGCATGGGCGAGCTTCATCTGGACATCCTTGTTGACCGCATGAAGCGCGAGTTCAACGTGGAAGCCAACGTCGGCAAGCCGCAGGTGGCTTATCGCGAAACGATCCAGGGCGCTTATAAGGCCGACTTCAAGCACGCCAAACAGTCGGGTGGTAAGGGTCAGTACGGTCACGTGGTCATCGAGTTCTCGAAGATGACTGACGAAGACCGCAAGAGCCCGGACGTGAAGGATGATTTCCTCTTCGTCAATGACATCACGGGTGGTGTGGTTCCGAAGGAATACATTCCCTCCGTGGAAAAAGGTCTTCGCGAATCCATCACCAGCGGTCAGCTCGCCGGCTTTCCAGTGGTGGGTGTGAAGGCGAAGCTCGTATTTGGTTCGTACCACGACGTTGATTCGTCGGAAATGGCCTTCAAGATCGCCGCCCATGGCGCGTTCAGGGAGCTCTTCAAAGAAGGCGCGAAGCAGTCGCTGCCGATCTTGCTGGAGCCCATCATGAAGGTCGAAATCGTGACGCCCGAAGATTATCTCGGTGACGTCATGGGCGACGTGAGTCGTCGTCGTGGTGTGCTGCAGGGTTCTGACGATACGCCGTCGGGCAAGACCATCAATGCGATGATTCCGCTTGGTGAGATGTTTGGCTACGCCACCTCGCTCCGCTCTCAGACGCAGGGTCGTGCCACCTTTACGATGGAATTCGATCATTACGAACCGGCGCCGAACAATATCGCCGAACAGGTCATGAAGAAGGCCTGATAAGGCCTCCTTCTCCAAACAACACAGTTCTTTCAGAGGTTTGAGTCATGGCAAAGGGTAAATTCGAACGCACCAAGCCGCACGTGAACGTGGGCACGATTGGTCACGTGGATCACGGCAAGACGACGCTGACGGCGGCGCTGACGAAGGTTGGCGCAGAGCGATTCGGCGGTGAGTTCAAGGCATACGACGCGATCGACGCGGCGCCGGAAGAAAAGGCGCGCGGTATCACGATCTCGACGGCGCACGTGGAATACGAATCACCGAACCGCCACTACGCACACGTGGACTGCCCGGGCCACGCTGACTACGTGAAGAACATGATCACGGGTGCGGCGCAGATGGACGGCGCGATCCTGGTGTGCTCGGCCGCGGACGGCCCGATGCCGCAGACGCGTGAACATATCCTGCTCAGCCGCCAGGTGGGCGTGCCGTACATCGTCGTGTTCCTGAACAAGGCCGACATGGTGGACGACGCCGAGCTGCTCGAGCTGGTGGAAATGGAAGTGCGTGAGCTGCTGAGCAAGTACGAATTCCCGGGCGACGACACCCCGATCATCAAGGGTTCGGCCAAGCTGGCGCTGGAAGGCGACCAGTCGGAAATCGGCGTGCCGGCGATCATTGCGCTGGTGGACGCGCTGGACAGCTACATTCCGGAGCCGGTGCGCGTGCTGGACAAGGCGTTCCTGATGCCGGTGGAAGACGTGTTCTCGATCTCTGGCCGTGGCACGGTGGTGACCGGTCGTGTGGAGACGGGCATCATCAAGGTTGGCGACGAAATCGAGATCGTGGGTCTGAAGCCGACGGTCAAGACGACGGTGACGGGCGTTGAAATGTTCCGCAAGCTGCTGGATCAGGGCCAGGCGGGTGATAACGTGGGTCTGCTGCTGCGCGGCACGAAGCGTGAAGACGTGGAGCGCGGCCAGGTGCTGGCCAAGCCGGGTTCGATCACGCCGCACACTGACTTCGAAGGCGAGATTTACGTGCTGTCGAAGGAAGAGGGTGGCCGTCATACGCCGTTCTTCAGCAACTACCGCCCGCAGTTCTACTTCCGTACGACGGACGTGACCGGTGCGATCAAGCTGCCGGAAGGTACGGAGATGGTGATGCCGGGCGACAACGTGAAGATCTCGGTGTCGCTGATTGCGCCGATCGCGATGCAGGAAGGTCTGCGTTTCGCGATCCGCGAAGGTGGCCGTACGGTCGGCGCCGGTGTCGTCGCCAAGATCACCAAGTAAGTTGCTGTACGGAAACCGCCTGTCTTGCAGGCGGTTTCTTGCGAGTGCTTGTCCTATAGCGAAAGATCCGCTATAGTTGCTGAGTTAACTCGCTCCACATCTGCTATGTTGTGGGGCCTACCGCGAAATGAGGCACAGGAAGTGCTTCGAGTTCGCTAACAAGGATGTTGCGGGGATCTCCTGGTTTTAGAGCTAAGCCTCTGTTTCCGTATGGATTTCCGCACACGTTATATGTCTGGGCAGGCCGGCATACGGCCTGCCCGGCGTTTTGGGGTCTTCTGGAGCGTGATATGGGTCCAGGAGATCTGTTGTAAGGCTTGCAGTGCTATGGGTTGTGCGAGGCGGTGAGAAGCCACCTCGATTCACAGATTTGTTCTTTAGATAACAGGACACGGTTATGGCGAACCAAAAGATTCGCATTCGGCTTAAGGCGTTCGATCATCGTCTGATCGATCGTTCGGCCAGCGAAATCGTCGAGACGGCCAAGCGCACTGGCGCTACGGTTCTCGGTCCGATTCCGCTCCCGACCAAGATCGAGCGCTACACCATTCTGGTGTCGCCACACGTCGACAAAGACGCTCGCGATCAGTACGAAACCCGCACCCACAAGCGCGTGCTGGACATCGTCGATCCCAACGACAAGACCGTGGACGCGCTCATGAAGCTTGATCTCGCCGCTGGCGTAGATGTTCAGATCAAGCTCGGTTGAGCGATAGACAGGATACGAACATGAGTATCGGACTAGTTGGCCGCAAATGCGGCATGAGCCGACTCTTCACCGAAGATGGACGCTCGATTCCGGTGACGCTGATTGAAGCGACGCCGAACCGCGTAACCCAGGTGAAGACGGAAGAGAATGATGGCTACAGCGCGGTGCAGGTTGCCGCTGGCGTCAAGCGCGCCAGTCTGCTGAATGCTGCTGAGAAGGGCCACTATGCGAAGGCCAGGGTTGAGCCGGGTCGTGGTCTGTGGGAATTCCGCCTGAATTCGGCTGACGCCGGCAAGTATGCCGTCGGCGCTGAAATCAAGGCTGACGAAGTGTTTCAGGTCGGTCAGATCGTTGACGTGGCCGGCGTCAGCAAGGGCAAGGGCTTCCAGGGCACCATCAAGCGCCACAACTTCAAGATGGGCGACGCCACCCACGGTAACTCGCTGTCGCATCGTGCGCCGGGTTCTATCGGTCAGCGTCAGACTCCGGGTCGCGTGTTCCCGGGCAAGAAGATGTCGGGCCACATGGGTGCAGTCAATCGCACCGTGCAGGGTCTGGAAGTGGTCAAGGTCGACGCCGAGCGTCATCTGATCGCGGTCAAGGGCGCGGTGCCGGGTGCTACCGGTGGCGACGTCGTTATCCGCGCGACCACCAAGGGTTGAGGAGAGACGGCATGGAACTCAATGTAATTGGCGCCAAGCCGCTCAGCGTGTCGGACGAAGTGTTCGGCGGCGAGTTCAAGCAGGCTCTGGTTCACCAGGTGGTCGTGGCCTATCAGGCTGGCGGTCGCGCAGGTACCAAGGCACAGCTCTCGCGCGGCGAACTGTCCGGCACCACCAAGAAGTTCAAGAAGCAGAAGGGCGGTGGCGCCCGTCACGGTGACTACCGAGCCCCGATCTTCGTGGGCGGTGGTGTGACGTTCGCAGCCAAGCCCCGTAGCTATGAGCAGAAGGTCAACCGCAAATCCTATCGCGTGGCGATCCGCTCCATTCTTTCGGAGCTGAATCGCCAGGGTCGTCTGAAAGTTGTCGAAGGCTTCGGCATCGAGACTCCGAAGACCAAGTCGATGATCGCCAAGCTGGCCGAGCTGCAGGTTTCCGGTCGCGTGCTGCTGGTGTCGGAAGATGCCAACGAAGCGCTGTTCCTGGCTTCGCGCAACATCCCCTACCTCCATGTGGTGGATGTGGTTGCGCTGAACCCGGTCAGCCTCGTCGGTTCCGACCACGTGGTCATGACCGTTGAAGCGGTGAAGAAGGTTGAGGAGTGGCTGGCATGAGCAACGAACGCATTCTCAATACGCTGCGCGCGCCGCACATCTCCGAAAAGGCTGCTCGTCTTGCCGAGAGCAACCAGTACGTTTTCGTGGTTGCTCCCGAAGCAACCAAGGCCGATGTCCGCGATGCGGTCGAGAAGATGTTCGACGTCAAGGTCGAGCAGGTGAACCTCGTCAACGCCAAGGGCAAGGCCAAGTCCTTCCGTTTTCGCGCGGGCAGCCGCCAGGGCAAGCGCAAAGCATACGTCCGTCTCGCCGCAGGCCAGACGATCGACGTGTCGGCGAAGCCCTGAGCCAGGAGTTTTGACAGATGGCACTAATTACTCACAAGCCAACCTCGCCGGGTCGCCGCGACGCAGTTAGCGTCCGCACCGAGGGGCTGCACAAGGGCGCTCCGTACGCGCCGTTGACTGAAAGCCAGTCGAAGACGGGTGGTCGCAACCATTTTGGTCGCATCACCACGCGTCATCGCGGCGGCGGTCACAAGCAGGCTTACCGCATCATTGATTTCAAGCGCGACAAAGAAGGCATCGCTGCCAAGGTTGAGCGCCTGGAATACGATCCGAACCGCACCGCGCACATTGCGCTGCTGTGCTACGCCGACGGCGAGCGCCGCTACATCATCGCGCCGGCTGGCGTGGCGGTGGGTGATCGCCTGGTCTCGGGTCACGATGCCCCGATCAAGGTTGGGAACAGCTTGCCGCTGCGTAACATCCCGGTCGGTTCGACGGTGCATTGCGTGGAAATGAAGCCAGGCAAGGGTGCGCAGATTGCGCGTTCGGCCGGTGCCTCGGTGCAGCTGATCGCTCGCGAAACCGGCTATGCCACCCTGCGTCTGCGCTCCGGCGAAATGCGCCGCGTGCCGGTCGATTGCCGCGCCACCATCGGTGAAGTAGGCAATTCCGAGCACAGCCTGCGCAAGCTCGGCAAGGCCGGCGTCAAGCGCTGGCAGGGTATTCGCCCGACCGTTCGCGGTGTGGTGATGAACCCTGTCGACCACCCGCACGGTGGTGGTGAAGGCAAGACCTCCGGTGGCCGTCATCCGGTTAGCCCATGGGGCACGCCGACCAAGGGCTACAAGACCCGTAACAACAAGCGCACGCAGCAGTTCATCGTGCGTCGTCGCAAGTAATTAGGAAACCGTCATGCCGCGTTCATTGAAGAAAGGTCCGTTCGTCGACCTTCACCTCGTGAAGAAGGTGGAAGCTGCGGTTTCCACCAATTCCAAGCGTCCGATCAAAACCTGGTCGCGTCGCTCCATGATCCTGCCGGAAATGGTGGGATTGACCATCGCCATCCATAACGGTCGCCAGCACGTGCCGGTATTGGTTAACGAGAACATGGTCGGGCATAAGCTCGGCGAGTTCGCAGTAACCCGTACTTTCAAGGGCCATGGCGGCGATAAGAAGGGCAAGTGATGAGCACCGAAGCCAAAGCGATCCTGCGCAGCGCTCGCATTTCAGCGCAGAAGGCACGCCTGGTGGCTGACCTGGTCCGCGGCATGCCCGTTGGCCGTGCCAGCGACGTGCTCCAGTTCACCAACAAGAAAGCCGCACACCTTGTTCGCAAGGTGCTGCTGTCAGCCGTTGCCAACGCTGAGAACAACCTCGGCGCGGACGTCGATGAACTGAAGGTCTCGAAGATCTTCGTTGATGAAGGTCCGGCGATGAAGCGTATGTATGCCCGCGCCAAGGGTCGCGGTTCGCGCATCCTGAAGCGCACCAGCCACATCACTGTGGTCGTTGGTAACTGAGAGGACGTAGACGATGGGTCATAAAGTTCATCCCACCGGTATCCGCCTCGGCATTGCCAAGGACTGGAACTCGAAGTGGTACGCCAATAAGGGCGAATACGCCCAGTACCTCGCTGCCGATCTGAAGGTTCGCGAGATGCTGCGCAAGAAGCTGGCTGCTGCTGGTATCTCGAAGATTCAGATCGAGCGTCCGGCCAAGACTGCCCGCGTGACGATTCACACCGCCCGTCCGGGCGTGGTGATCGGCAAGAAGGGCGAGGACATCGAGAAGCTGCGCAAGGAAGTCAGCGACATGATGGGCGTTCCGGCGCACATCAACGTCAACGAAGTGCGCAAGCCCGAAATCGATGCGCAGCTGGTAGCCGAGTCGATCGCTCAGCAGCTTGAACGCCGCATCATGTTCCGTCGCGCGATGAAACGCGCCGTGGGCAATGCGATGCGCCTGGGCGCCCTGGGTATCAAGATCAACGTGTCCGGTCGTTTGAACGGCGCCGAGATCGCCCGCTCCGAATGGAGCCGTGAAGGTCGCGTGCCGCTGCATACCCTGCGTGCGGACATCGACTACGGTACCGCCGAAGCGAAGACAACCTACGGCATCATCGGTATCAAGGTCTGGATCTACAAGGGCGAAATTTTCGACCTGTCGCAGGTCGGACAGGAGCCGAAGGAAGAGCAGTCCGCTCAGCCGCGCCGTGAGCGCGAGGGTGGCGAGGGCCGTCGTGATGGTCGTCGCGAGGGCGGTGAAGGCCGTCGCGAGCGGACGAAGTAAGGAGAGTTGCCATGTTGCAACCCAAGCGAACCAAATACCGTAAGCAGTTCAAGGGCCGCAATGACGGTCTGGCTTTCAGCGCCAACCTCGTCAGCTTTGGCGAGTATGGCCTCAAGGCCACCACGCACGGTGCACTCACCGCGCGTCAGATTGAAGCAGCCCGCCGTTGCATCACGCGTTTCGTGAAGCGTGGCGGCAAGCTGTGGATCCGCGTGTTCCCGGATAAGCCGATCACCAAGAAGCCGATCGAAGTCCGAATGGGCGCCGGTAAGGGGGGCGTGGAGTACTGGGTCGCACCGATCCAGCCGGGCCGCATGCTTTATGAAATCGAGGGTGTCGACGAGGCTACCGCGCGCGAGGCATTCCGCCTGGCCGCTGCCAAGTTGTCGGTGCAGACCCAGTTTGTATCCAGGGCGGTGATGTGATGGCCATCAAAGACCTAACAACCAAGTCGGCCGAAGAGTTGAAGCAACACCTGCTGGACCTGCGCAAGGAGCAGTTCAACCTGCGCATGCAAAAGGGTACCGGCCAGCTCAACCAGCCGCACCAGCTGCGCCGCGTTCGGCGCGATATCGCCCGCACGAAGTTCGTGCTCGGCGGAAAGAAGTAAGGGACGGCCGAGATGAGCGATAACAACAAACAGGTGCGTACCCTCGAGGGGCGCGTCATTAGCAACAAGATGGAAAAGACGGTTACCGTGCTGGTCGAGCGCCAAGTGCAGCACCCGCTGCTGGGCAAGATCGTGCGCCGCTCCACCAAGCTCCACGCGCAGAACGATCTGGGCGCGAACGAGGGCGACGTGGTGCGCATCGCGGAATGCCGTCCGCTTTCCAAGACCAAACATCACCGCGTGGTCGAAATCGTCACGCGCGCCGAAGTCTAAGGGGAGGGTGCAGACATGATCCAGATGCAAAGCACGCTTTCCGCCGCCGACAACAGCGGTGCCAAGGAACTGATGTGCATCAAGGTACTCGGCGGTTCCAAGCGTCGTTACGCCGGAATCGGTGACGTGATCAAAGTCACCGTGAAGGATGCCATTCCGCGTGGCAAGGTGAAGAAGGGCGAGGTCTACAATGCCGTGGTGGTTCGTACCGCCAAGGGTGTGCGCCGCGCCGATGGTTCGCTGATCCGTTTCGACGGTAATGCGGCCGTACTCCTCAACAATAAGCTCGAGCCGATCGGTACCCGTATTTTCGGGCCCGTGACTCGTGAGCTGCGCGGCGAGAAGTTCATGAAGATCGTCTCGCTCGCACCCGAAGTGCTCTGAGGCGGAGAAGAACCATGAACCGTATCCGCAAGGGTGATCAGGTCATCGTGATCACCGGTAAAAACAAAGGTCAGCGCGGCGACGTGCTGCGCGTTGAAGGCGATCGCGTGTTCGTCTCCAACGTTAACCTGGTCAAGCGTCACACCAAGCCGAATCCGCAGGCCAACCAGGCTGGCGGCATCGTCGAGCGTGAAGCTTCGATCCATATCTCCAATGTGCAGCTGTTCAACCCCGCCACGAACAAGGGTGAACGCGTAGGTGCCAAGACGCTCGTAGATGGGCGCAAGGTCCGCGTGTACCGTTCGAATGGCGAGGTCGTGGACGCGTAAGGAACACAAGTCATGACGCGCCTAGAAAACTTTTACAAAGAACAGGTCATCCAGAAGCTCACCGAGCGTTTTGGTTACCAGAACGTGATGCAGGTTCCCCGCATCACCAAGATCACGCTGAACATGGGCGTGGGCGAAGCCGCGGGCAACAAAAAAGTGCTCGAAAATGCCGTGGCGGATATGACCAAGATTGCCGGTCAGAAGCCGATCACGACCAAGGCGCGCGTGTCCGTGGCCTCGTTCAAGATCCGCGACGGCTGGCCGATTGGCTGCAAGGTCACCTTGCGCCGCGCCCAGATGTGGGAATTCCTGGATCGCCTGATCAACATTTCGCTGCCCCGCGTCCGCGACTTCCGCGGCGTATCGGGTCGCGCCTTCGATGGCCGTGGTAACTACAACTTCGGTATCAAGGAACAGATCATCTTCCCGGAAATCGACTTCGACGCGATCGACGCGATGCGCGGTATGGATATCTCCATAACCACGACCGCCAAGTCCGACGAAGAAGCCAAGGCGCTGCTGGAAGCCTTCAGCTTCCCGTTCCGCAACTAAGAGAGTCGCGAGAGATTTATGGCAAAGACCTCCATGGTTAACCGCGATATCAAGCGGACCAAGCTCGTCAAGAAGTACGCCGCCAAGCGCGCCGAACTGAAGGCGATCGTGCTGAACCCGAAGTCCTCCTATGAGGACAAGATGGAAGCGCAGACCAAGCTGCAGAAGCTGCCGCGTGATGCCAGCCCAAGCCGTCAGCGTAACCGTTGCGAACTGTCGGGCCGTCCGCGTGGCGTGTACCGCAAGTTCGGCCTGGGCCGCAACAAGCTCCGCGAAGCCACCATGCGTGGCGACGTTCCTGGCCTCCGCAAGGCTAGCTGGTAAGCCTTTAAAGGCCCTCCGTCCCTCCTTGGGGCGGGTGGGGCCAGACCCGGAGGCATGGTGACATGCCTCCGTTGATGCGACTTTGAAGCATCGATATTCGCAAAAACCGAAAAAGGCTGTTATGATCGACGGTCTGCATACCGCAGGCCGACGAACGTGTCGGCACACAATCTAGAATTGATTTCCGGTTTTATCGGATATCGGTGCACTCTGAAGGAAGTTTTCATGAGCATGACTGATCCCATCGCCGATCTGTTTACGCGCATCCGCAACGCCCAGGCTACGGGCAAGCAGGCTGTCAGCGTGCCGTCGTCGAAGTTGAAGGTGGCGCTGGCCGACCTTCTCAAGAACGAGGGCTACATCCTCGACGCCAAGACTTCCACCCAGGAAGGCAAGCCGGTGCTCGAGATCAAGCTCAAGTATTTCGAAGGCCGTCCGGCTATTGAGCGTATTGAGCGCGTCAGCCGCTCGGGCCTGCGTGTGTATCGCGGCAAGGGTGACCTGCCGAAGGTGCTTGGCGGTCTGGGCATTTCGATCATCTCGACTTCCACCGGTCTGCTGACCGATGCGCAGGCCCGTGCCAAGGGTCTGGGCGGTGAAGTCATCGGCCTGGTCGCATAAGGAGCTCCTGATGTCCCGTGTTGCCAAGAAACCGATTTCTCTGCCGAAGGGCGTTGAGCTCAAGATTGCAGAAGACAGCATCTCCGTGAAGGGGCCGAAGGGTACCCTGTCCACGCACACCCTGCCGGGCGTGTCGGTGGTCGTCGACAATGGCGTTGCCAACGTCCAGGTTGCCGAGGGCGCCGAGGATAAGTTCGGCGGTACGGCGCGTGCACTGATCGCCAACATGATCAAGGGCGTGTCCGAAGGTTACGAGCGCAAGCTGGAGCTCGTCGGCGTGGGTTACCGCGCATCGATGGCCGGCAAAGCGCTGAACCTGAGCCTCGGCTTCTCTCATCCTGTGGTCTTCAATGCGCCGGAAGGCATCAACATTGAAACCCCGTCGCAGACCGAAATCCTGATCAAGGGTTCGGATAAGCAGCTGGTGGGAGAGGTTGCCGCTAAGATTCGTGGTTATCGTCCGCCGGAACCCTATAAGGGCAAGGGCGTGCGCTATGCCGGCGAGAAGATCACCCTGAAGGAAGCCAAGAAGGCATAAGCGATCCCTCGCGAAGAAGCAGTCATTCATGATTGCATGCTTCAAAAGAGCCGCCTGAAAGCCGATCCGTTTCCGAGGAATATGACTATGAACAAGAATGAAGCCCGTCTGCGTCGCGCCAAGTCCACACGCGCTCACATCCGCAAGCTCGCGGTGGCTCGCCTGTCGGTGCATCGCACTGGTCAACATCTTTACGCCCAGGTGTTCGACGCCTCTGGCGAGAAGGTGGTGGCTGCTGCCTCGACCGTGCAGAAGTCGGTTGCTGAGGGCCTGAAGGGCACCAAAAACCTGACTGCTGCTGCCGCCGTCGGCAAAGCCATTGCAGAGCGCGCCAAGGCAGCTGGTATCGAGGCCGTTGCGTTCGATCGCTCCGGTTTTCGCTACCACGGCCGCATCAAGGCGTTGGCAGATGCTGCTCGCGAAGCTGGTCTGAAGTTCTAAAAGTTAAATGCGCTATCCCGGCGCGGGAAAGCGGTCATCCGTGGCCGCACTTCTTCAAGGGACACAACAACTCCAAGCGGCTTTGCCGCAAGTAAAAGTCCCGGATTGTCCGGGCATACGGAAAAGATATGTCTTCGACTGATCGTGAAAATTCAGACGGCCTGCTCGAGAAGCTGATTGCCGTCAACCGCGTGGCCAAGACCGTCAAGGGTGGTCGCCAGATGAGCTTCACCGCGTTGACCGTGGTCGGCGACGGCGAGGGCAAGGTTGGCTTTGGTTATGGCAAGGCACGCGAAGTGCCGGTCGCTATCTCCAAGGCCATGGATCGCGCCCGCCGCAATATGGTGAACATCGATCTGAACAACGGTACGCTCTGGTACGCCATCAAGGCCAACCACGGCGCTGCCCGCGTGTTCATGCAGCCGGCCTCTGAAGGTACCGGCGTGATCGCTGGCGGTGCTATGCGCGCCGTGCTTGAAGTGGTCGGTGTCAAGAACGTGCTGGCCAAGGCTGTTGGTTCGCGTAACCCGATCAATCTGGTTCGCGCCACTATCAAGGGCTTGCAGGCCATTGCCTCGCCGAAGCAGATTGCTGCCAAGCGCGGTAAGACCGTGGAAGAGGTGCTGGGCAATGGCTAACAACGATAAGACTGTCCGCGTCCGCCTGGTTAAGGGCCTGCGCGGTGTACAGAGCCGTCATCGTCTGAGCGTCAAGGCGCTTGGCCTGAACAAGCTCAACGACGTCCGTGAATTGAAGGACAGCCCGCAGGTGCGCGGCTTGATCAACACGGTCTACTACCTGGTGCGGGTCGAGGAGTAAGCATCATGCGTCTTAATGACATCAAGCCGGCTGCTGGTTCGCGCAAGACGCGCCTGCGCGTTGGTCGCGGTATCGGCTCGGGCCTGGGCAAGACTGCCGGTCGCGGCCACAAGGGTCAGCACGCCCGTGCCGGCGGCACCCACAAATTTGGTTTCGAAGGCGGTCAGATGCCGCTGCAGCGCCGCCTGCCCAAGGTCGGCTTCCGTTCCAAGAAGAAGGCCGAGAGCCAGGAAGTGTTCCTGTATCAGCTGGCTAACTTGAAGGCGGATGTGATCGACGTGGTGGTGCTGCATCAGGCTGGCCTGATCGACAGCCGCGCCAAGAAGGTCAAGGTTGTCGCCAAGGGCGAGATCGGCCGTGCGGTGAAGTTGTCCGGCGTGCTGGCAACAGCTGGCGCCAAGGCTGCCATCGAGGCAGCCGGCGGCAGCGTGGAGTAATCACACGTGGCCGCAGCCAAGGGCACATCGGTCGGATCGCTCGGCAAGTTGACCGAGCTGCGTCAACGCATCTTCTTCGTGATTGGTGCGTTGATCGTGTACCGCCTCGGCTCGTTCATCCCGGTGCCGGGTGTGAACCCGGACGCGATGGCCAATTTGATTGGCCAGAGCGGCGGCCTGCTGGACATGTTCAACATGTTCTCGGGCGGTTCGCTGGGGCGTTTCTCAGTGTTTGCGTTGGGCGTGGTGCCCTACATCTCGGCATCGATCGTGGTGCAGATGATGGGTTCCGTGATCCCGAGCCTGCAGGCATTGCGCAAAGAAGGGCAGTCTGGTCAGCGTCAGCTGACGATGTACACCCGTATCGGTACGGTCGGCCTGTCGGCCTTCCAGGCCTTCGGTATCGCCATGGCGCTGATGAAGCAGTCCAGTGGCGGCATGCCGGTGGTGTACATGCCCGGGTTTGGTTTTGTGCTGTCCTCGGTGGTGGGTTTGACCGCCGGCTCCATGTTCCTGATGTGGCTGGGTGAGCAGATGACCGAGCGCGGTATCGGCAACGGCATTTCGCTGCTGATTTTCGCGGGTATCGTTGCTGGTCTGCCGGGCGCGGTGGCGCACACGCTGTCCATGTCGGGTAACGGCGAGCTGAGCACGATCAAGCTGGTCATGGTGGTGGCTCTGGTGCTGGCGGTGACGGCGTTTGTGGTGTTCATGGAGCGTGCGCAACGTCGCATCACCGTGAACTATGCACGGCGCTCGGGTGGTCAGCGTTCGTACATGAACCAAACCTCGCATCTGCCGCTCAAGATCAACATGTCAGGTGTGATTCCGCCGATTTTCGCGAACAGTATCCTCATGTTCCCAGCGATGGCGGCGACCTGGGGCAACGCCAGCCACCAGGCCCGCTGGTTGCAGGACGTGGTGCAGGTGCTCACGCCCGGTGAACCGCTGTACGACATTATTTACGCAGTACTGGTGATCACGTTCGCCTTCTTCTATACGGCGATCGTTTTCAACTCGCAGGACACGGCCGATAACCTCAAGCGGTCTGGCGCGCTGATTCCGGGTATCCGCCCGGGTCGCTCGACGGCTGAGTACATCGATTCCGTAATGACCCGTCTGACCGGTGTGGGTGCCCTCTACCTCGTGCTGGTTTGTCTGGTGCCAACGTTCATGCAGAACGCCTGGCATGTCCCGTTCTACTTCGGCGGTACGTCACTGCTGATCGTTGTAGTGGTGGTGATGGATTTTACGGCTCAGGTGCAGGCGCATCTGGTCAGCCACCAGTACGAAGGGTTGCTTAAGAAGGCCAATCTGCGCCGCGGCTGAGGCTGCAGGTGAGGTCGGGGTGGAAAGAGGGCGGCACGAGGTGCCGCAGGGCTTTCCTGACAGTTTGATTAAGGTTAGAATTGCGCGTTTACCGCGCAAGAAAGCATCGGAGAAAGTACATCATGGCGCGCATTGCGGGTGTCAATTTGCCGGTCCAGAAGCATGTCTGGGTTGGCCTGCAGAGCATTTTTGGCATCGGCCGCAGCCGGGCCAAGAAGGTCTGCGAAGCGGCGGGTGTAAACCCGAACGTGCAGATCAAGTCGCTCAGCGAAGGCGAGGTGGAGAAGATCCGCCACGAAATCGCGAAATATGTCGTGGAAGGCGATCTGCGCCGCGAAGTCGGTATGGCCATCAAGCGTTTGATGGACCTGGGTTGCTACCGCGGGCTGCGCCACCGCCGTGGCTTGCCGGTGCGCGGCCAGCGCACGCGTACCAACGCGCGCACCCGTAAGGGTCCGCGCCGCGCGATCAAGAAGTGATCGCTTCTTAAGAGATTTGGATTCCGAACATGGCAAAGCCAGTTAAGACCAAGAAGAAAGTCAAGCGCGTTGTCACCGATGCGGTGGCCCACGTGCAGGCATCCTTCAACAACACCATCGTTACCATCACCGACCGTCAGGGCAATGCGCTGTCCTGGGCGACTGCAGGCGGCGCGGGCTTCCGCGGTTCGCGCAAGTCGACCCCGTTCGCTGCGCAGGTTGCTGCCGAGAAGGCAGGCCGCGCCGCTGGCGATTACGGTGTAAAGACGGTGGAAGTGCGTATCAAGGGCCCAGGCCCGGGCCGTGAATCCGCGGTGCGTTCGCTGAACGCCCTCGGCTACAAGGTTCTGAACATCATCGATGTCACGCCGATTCCGCACAACGGCTGCCGTCCCCCCAAAAAGCGTCGCGTCTAAGGAGCATAACCATGGCACGTTATCGTGGAGCTACCTGCAAACTCGCGCGTCGCGAAGGTTCGGATCTGAGCCTGAAGAGCCCGGCGCGCGCTATCGATTCCAAGTGCAAGCTGGAGAACAAGCCCGGTCAGCATGGCGCCAACAAGCGCGCCCGTATGTCCGACTATGCTGTTCAGCTGCGTGAAAAGCAGAAGGTCAAGCGCATTTACGGTGTGCTTGAGCGTCAGTTCAGCAACTACTACACCAAGGCTTCGACCCTTAAGGGCAATACGGGTGAGAACCTGTTGCGCCTGCTCGAAAGTCGCCTAGACAACGTGGTCTATCGCATGGGTTTCGCGGTCACCCGCGCCCAGGCTCGCCAGTTGGTCTCGCACAAGGGCATCTTGGTCAACGGCAAGAAGGTCAATATCCCGTCCTACCAGGTCCGCCCGGGCGACGAGATTGCTGTGACTGACCGCGCGCGCAGCCAGCTGCGTGTGCAGGAAGCCGGCACTGTGTTCGACACCATGGATTTGCGCCCGCAGTGGGTGGAAGTGGATAGCAAGAAGTTCGCCGGCACGTTCAAGTCGGTGCCGGATCGTGCAGACCTGCCGACCGACATCAACGAAGCGTTGATCGTCGAGCTTTATTCGAAGTAATCAACCGGAGCCCTGCATGGCAGTTTCGTCAACTAGCGTGCTGCGGCCTCGCGGCCTCAGCGTCGAGCAGCTCGGACCGAATCGCGCCAAGGTCGTGGTGGAGCCGCTCGAGCGTGGTTTTGGTCACACCCTGGGTAACGCGCTGCGCCGCGTGTTGCTCTCCTCGATCCCTGGCAGTGCCATCGTCGAGGTTGAAATTGATGGCGTGCTGCACGAGTACACCACTCTTGAAGGCCTGCAGGAGGACGTGATCGAAGTCCTGCTGAACCTCAAGGAGGTGGCCATTCGTCAGCACACAGGTGACGAAGTCACCCTAACCTTGGCCAAGAAGGGCAAGGGCGTGGTTACGGCCGGCGACATCGTCGTCGACCACTCGGTGGAAATCATCAACCCCGAGCACGTGATCTGCCACTTGACCAAGGATATCGCGCTCAACATGCGCCTGAAGGTGCGTCGTGGTGTCGGTTATCAGCCGGCCAGCTCGCGTCAGCATCCTGATGATGAGGCGCGTCCGATCGGTCGTTTGCAGCTCGACGCTTCGTTTGCGCCGGTGTTGCGTGTGGCTTACGAAGTGGATGCGGCTCGTGTGGAGCAGCGTACCAACCTCGATAAGCTGGTGCTGGATATCGAAACCAACGGCACCATCGGTGCGGAAGACGCGGTCCGCAAGGCCGCCGAAATCCTCAACGACCAGTTGTCGGTGTTCGGTGACTTCTCGCGCCGCGAAAGCGCCACGGACAAGGCGGAGAAGGGCGGTTTTGATCCGTTGCTGCTCCGTCCGATCGACGATCTGGAACTCACCGTGCGTTCGGCGAACTGCCTGAAGGCCGAGAGCATCTACTACATCGGCGATCTGGTACAGAAGACCGAAGTGGAGCTGCTCAAGACCCCAAATCTTGGCAAGAAGTCGCTCACGGAAATCAAGGATGTCCTCGGCGTGCGTGGTCTCGCCCTGGGCATGAAGCTGGAAAACTGGCCGCCGCCGGGTTTGTCGCACGGCATGCAGCTGGGCTGATGTAAAGGAGGGCGATCGACTTAGATCGCCCTCAGCTTTGAACAACTTGCTGAAAATGCAGTGCGTTTCCAGCGATCGATAGATGCAGCACATAGAGGCTGCACTCTTATAACAAGGCGTTCTTAGAGCCTTGAATAGCGGGCGACCGCGGGAAGCCAGATCAAATGATCGGCTTTTCATAACAACAGACAAGAGAGTCTCATCATGCGTCATATGAAATCCGGGCGTAAGCTCAACCGTACAAGCAGCCATCGCGAAGCGATGTTCAAGAACATGGCTTCGTCGCTGATCAAGCATGAGCTGATCCGCACGACCCTCCCGAAAGCCAAAGAACTGCGCCGCATTGCCGAGCCGCTGATCACCCTGGCCAAGGTGGATGGCGTTGCCAACCGTCGTCTGGCGTTTGCTCGTCTGCGCGACAAGCAGGCCGTGGGCAAGTTGTTCGTGGAACTCGGCCCGCGTTACCGCGAGCGTCCCGGCGGTTACCTGCGCATCCTCAAGTGCGGCTTCCGCCCGGGCGACAATGCTCCGATGGCATATGTCGAACTGGTGGATCGTCCGCGTACCGAAGCCGTCGACGCCGAGTAATCCATCGGGCGTTTTCTGGACGTCCAAACGCGCAACCCCGACAGGGCGACCTGGCGGGGTTCGTGCTTTTTGGGAAACGGACAAACGGCTGCTGACAGCGCTTCGGCGAGCGGGTAATGTCAGCGTCCCGTCCCCTGACTCCGTCTTGCCATGAATCCCCTCCGCTGGTCCTACCGCGTCAGCTTTCTTGCTGGTTTTTTGATTTGTGTCGCTTTGCTCGGGTTTGCCCTGTTCGCCGAATACCACTGGGGCATGGAGCCTTGTCCGCTGTGTATCTTCCAGCGCGTTGGCTTCATGGTCATGGCAGTGTTTTTCCTGCTCGGTGCGATTCACGGCCCCAAGGCCGGCGGACGCTGGTTTTACACGGGTCTGGTGCTGGCGGGAGCGCTGTTCGGCATCGCCACCGCCGGTCGCCACCTGTGGATCCAGTCGCTGCCTGCGGACCAGATTCCGTCCTGCGGTCCCGGTCTGAACTATATGTTTGATGCCTTCCCGCTGGCCAAGGTGCTGAAACTGGTGTTCACGGGGTCGGGCGAGTGTGCCAAGGTCCAGCCGATCCTGGGTCTGCCGATGCCATTCTGGACCCTGCTGTGGTACATCCTGTTGTCGATATTGGCTATCCGCGCGACCCTGCAGCGTGCCGCGCCGAGGTTGCGTCTATGAATCAAGCCGTCCGTACCGAGCCGCTTCAGAGCTGGACGCCGATGTCCTGGCAGCAGCGCGTGGCGTTGCAGCAGCCGAAGTATGAAGATCAGGCCGAACTGGCCCATGCGATCGCCGAATTGGCGCAGCTGCCTCCGCTTGTCACGTCTTGGGAAGTGCTCGCGTTGAAGCAGGCGCTGGCGGAGGCCCAGGAGGGCAAGCGTTTCCTGCTGCAGGGCGGCGACTGCGCGGAAAGCTTTGCCGACTGCAGCAGCCCGATCATTTCCAACCGCCTCAAGGTATTGCTACAGATGAGCCTCGTGCTGGTGCACGGGCTCAAGAAGCCAGTCTTGCGGGTGGGTCGCTTTGCCGGGCAGTACGCCAAGCCGCGTTCGGCCGACACCGAAACTCGCGACGGCGTGACGCTGCCCAGCTTCCGCGGCGACGTGATCAATGGCCCGGAATTCACGCCCGAAGCGCGGCGCGCTGACCCTCAGCGTCTGATCCGCGCACATGCGCATTCCGCGCTGACGATGAACTTCGTGCGTGCGTTGATCGATGGTGGCTTCGCCGACCTGCATCACCCCGAATACTGGGACTTGGCCTGGGTGGAGCATGCCCCGCTGGCGGCTGAATATCGGCGCATGGTGAAGGGGATCGGCGATTCGCTGCGTTTCATGGAAACGTTGGCCGGACCGATCGCTGGCTTCACTCGCGTGGATTTCTTTACTTCTCACGAGGCTTTGCTGCTGCATTACGAGCAGGCATTGACGCGCCAGGTGCCGCGCCATCGCGGCTGGTTCAATCTGTCGACGCATTTCCCGTGGATCGGTATGCGCACAGCGGCGCTTGATGGAGCGCATGCCGAATATTTCCGCGGTATCCGCAATCCGATTGCCGTGAAGGTGGGACCTTCGGTGACACCTGAGCAATTGCTGCCGCTGATCGAGACGTTGAATCCCGAAGATGAGCCGGGCCGCCTGACCTTGATTCACCGCATGGGTAACGCGCAAATCAGCACGGCGCTACCACCGTTGCTGGAAGCGGTGAAGCGTGAAGGCCGGCGCGTGCTTTGGGTGGCCGATCCGATGCATGGGAATACCGAAAGCACGTCGATCGGTTACAAGACGCGTCGCTTCGACAATATCCGCGGCGAACTCGAGCAGGCTTTCGATATCCACGATGCAGCCGGTACGCGTCTGGGTGGTGTGCATCTGGAACTGACCGGTGAAGATGTCACCGAATGCATGGGTGGTGCCCGCGACTTGAATGAAGCCGATTTGCAACGTGCCTACAAGTCGATGGTGGACCCGCGCTTGAACTATGAGCAGTCGCTGGAATTGGCGATGCTGATCGTGCGCAAGTCAGAGCATGTGAGCTGATGTCGTTTTAACGGGTTGCATGCTTCTTTGTGGCGTTTGCAAATACCTCACCGTCATTCTGGCGATAAGGCCGGAATGACGGTGAGGTGAAACCATTCATCACGCCACGCTGCACGTCCTTACGCGTGTGTCCGATTGAATGCTCAGTTGCCCGTCGCTACCGGCGCATACGAATTGCCATCCACCGTTGCCAAGAACTTCGGCGGTTGCCATGCATGCGTATGTTGTTCAAAACCGTAGGCGATCGAGATCAACGTCGGTTCGCTCCACTTGGTGCCAAAGAAAACAATGCCTACCGGCAAGCCATGCGCCCATCCTGCTGGCACCGTCATCGACGGATAACCCGCGACAGCCGCCGGTTGTGAGGCACCGCCAACGGTTGGATTGCCGCTGACGATGTGATCGCCGAGCACCAGATCCGTCATGTATGCCGGCCCCCAGGAGGGTGAAAGCAGAGCATCCAGATGATTGGTTTGCAGCGCCGCATCAATCCCTTCAGGACCGGAAAATTGCTTTGCCTTGGCCAGCGCATCGGTATACGCCTTGTCGGTAAGCGGTCCTTTGGTTTGGGCCTGTTCGAACAGATCCTGCCCGAACCATGGCATTTCCCGCGCCGCTTCGCGCTTGTTGAACGCAATCAGATCCGCCAGCGTTTTCACTTCGATGCGAGGGCGGTTGGCGAGATAGACGTTGATGTCGTGCTTGAAGTCATACGCCATGACGGTCAATTCGGGATCGCTAAGATCGGCTAAGTGCGGCAGCGTGACGGGATCGACGATGACCGCGCCTTGCGCTTTCATTACGGCAATCGCTTCATCGAGTACGCGATCGGCATTCGGCTCGTTGCCGGCAAGCTGGCGCACGACGCCGATGCGTTTGCCGCGCAGCCCATTGGGATCGAGATAACGCGTGTAATCCGTCGCATGTTTGTCGGCATCAACCGTTGCCGGATCGTGCATGTCGCTGCCTGCCATGGCGGTGAGCAGGATAGCGGCGTCAGTGACAGTGCGCGCCATCGGTCCGGCCGTGTCCTGGTTATGGCTGATCGGGATAATGCCGGCGCGGCTGACCAGGCCGAGCGTTGGTTTGATGCCAACGATGCCGTTCATGGACGCCGGGCAAATGATCGAGCCGTCCGTCTCGGTGCCTACCGCCACCGGTACCAACCCAGCCGCCACGGCTACCGCAGAACCGGAGCTGGAGCCACAGGGATTGCGATCCAGTGCGTACGGATTGCGGGTCTGCCCGCCGCGACCCGTCCAGCCACTGCTGGCATGCGCGGAGCGCATATCTGCCCATTCACTCAGGTTGGCCTTGCCCAGGATCACCGCGCCAGCCAGGCGCAGCCGTGTCACGACGGCGGCGTCTTGCGGCGCCGGTGCACCCATCAGGGCGAGCGAGCCGGCGGTTGTCAAAGTGCGATCGCCGGTATCGATATTGTCTTTGAGAAGGACCGGAATGCCGTAAAGCGGACCATGCGACGCTGTGCGTTTTGCGTCGAGAGCGCTGGCGATTTTTGATGCGTCGGGATTGAGTTGCAGTACCGAACGCAAGGTCGGGCCGGACTGATCGATGCGCCGGATGCGTGTGATGTCGTCCTGCACCAGGGTCTTGCTGCTCAGCTTCCCGGCATCCATGCGTTGCTGCAGCTGGCCGACGGTCAGCCAGGTCACTGCGCCATCGTCCTGTGCGGCCAGCGAGACAAACGGAGAAAAGGCGAGCGCCAACGCGGTGCACAACAGCGACGGACGAAGCATGACGACCTCCGAAAACATCCCAGGAATTATGTGACACGATGCCGCAGCATAACGGGATGGCTCGCGGTTGGCGTGTGCAGCCCGCCTATACTTCGTGCATGAAAACGTCTGCGATGCTCATCCGGCCTTGCCACGTGTTGCGTTGGATCGCGCCGCTTGTACTGCTTCTATGGGGCAGCGCGGCTCTGGCTGATCAGCCATCCATACCCGATACGCTGCAGCAGCGGATCGCAGCCTGCACCACGTGCCATGGCGTGCATGGCGAAGGCTCGCCTGGCAGCGGATTCTTTCCGCGCCTGGCCGGCAAACCTGCAGGCTACCTTGCGCTGCAACTGCAGAATTTCCAGCGCGGGCTACGCAAATACGCGCCGATGGAATACACCGTGCGCCAGCTCAGCCCCGCTTATATGCGTGAGATCGCGGAGTACTTCGCTTCCCAGCAGGTGCCTTATCAGCATAAACCGGTGCCCGATCTCCCGTCGTCCGTGCTGCAGCGCGGCGAGCAATTGGCCACGGTGGGTGATCCCACGCTCAAGGTGCCGCCATGCCAGGCATGCCACGGCAAAACCTTGACCGGAACCGAGCCCTCCGTGCCTGGATTGGTGGGCTTGCCTTATGACTACATAAGTTCCCAGCTCGGTTCCTGGCGAACCGGTACGCGCGCATCCGCTGCACCCGATTGCATGAGCGACATTGCCAATCGTCTGCAACCGGCGGATATAACGGCGATAGCAGCGTGGCTGGCCAGCAAGGAAGTCCCGTCGGATACGCATGCTCAGCCGGCAGGTTCGATCACGCCGCCTTTGCGTTGCGGTGTGCTCGAAGGGCGGGGAGGTGGAGCATGAAGCGCCTGCGCTTGCTCTGGATTCCCATCGTGCTGCTTGTAGTCGTGTTCGCGGTGCACTGGTCGCGGACACATAGGCAGCTCGCAACAGCGGCGGAAGATCCGGTTATTGCGTCGATGTTGAAAGATCCTGCCGTCATCGCAAAAGGGCGCTATCTCACTGTCGCCGGTGATTGCATGTCCTGCCACACCGCGCAGGGCGGCGAGCTCTATGCAGGTGGTCGCATGCTGCCGACACCGTTCGGCAACATCCCGGCGCCGAACATCACGCCCGATGCGGAGACCGGCCTCGGCAACTGGACGTTCAACGATTTCTGGCATGCCTTGCACAACGGCATCGGTCGCAACGGTGAGCCGCTCTATCCGGCGTTTTCATATACCTCGTTCACCAAAGTCACGCGCGATGACGCCATAGCCATGTTCGCGTATCTGCGCTCACTGCCAGTGGTTCGTCGGACGAATAAGCCGCTGGAACTACGTTTTCCTTACAACAAGCGCAGCGCGCTCACCGCGTGGCGCGTGATGTATTTCAAGATGGGGGAGTATCGTCCCGACACTTCGCGGTCCGCCTCGTGGAACCGTGGTGCGTATCTGGTGCAGGGGCTTGTCCATTGCAACGAATGCCATGCCGTGCGCGATGCGTGGGGTGGCCAGGATGCCAAGGTCACTTTGTTGGGCGGACGCATACCCGAACAGGATTGGTATGCACCGGATCTGAGCGCACAGGCCCATGGTGGATTACAGGGCTGGAGCAGGCAGGACATCGTTGATGTACTTAAGACCGGCCAAGCATCGAAGGGTGCCGCGGTGGGGCCGATGGCTGACGTGGTGGCAGGCAGCACGCAATACCTGCACGACGACGACCTGCAGGCGATGGCCGACTACCTGCTCTCACTACCCGCACGCGCAGCGCCCGTACCGGTGCCGGCCAGTTTCGACAGCCAGGCACTGGTCGATCGTGGCAGCGCGGTGTATGCGGAACGCTGCGCGAATTGCCATGGCAAGGATGGCGCAGGGGTCTCTGGCGTCTATCCGCCGCTCGACGATAACGCGACGGTGGTGGAGCCGACCGGCATCAATGCTGTACGCGTAGTGCTGCTGGGTGGATTTCCGCCGGTGACAGCCGGAAATCCACGGCCTTATTCCATGCCGCCTTACGCGCAGCAGTTAAGTGATGCGGATGTGGCAGCTGTCGTCACTTACATCCGACAAGCCTGGTCGAACCACGCTTCAGCGGTGCAGGAACGCGACGTTGCTACGCACCGGCACACACCGATTGACTGAGCCTGGTTACTGCCCTGTGTGACAGCTTTTGTCGGTGATGATGATTACTGCAGGCGCTGCTTCTGCGCCTGAGTCAGCTCGGCGATACTCACCTGTTGCCCTTCAGACAGTGAATCGGGCGGGTTGATCACGATGCGATCCTGATCGGCCAGTCCCTCAATGACTTCCACCGTGTTGCCGAAATCGCGGCCAAGCGTCACCGGTTGCAGGTGGATGTGCTGCGTATCGTCGACCAGCGCAACGCGTAGACCCTCACTGCGGAACAGCAATGTGTTCGCCGGAACGATGTAGTTTTTCGTCGTCGTGGATACGGCCAGTTTGACGTTGGCATAAACGCCCGGGACCATTTCCTGTGCACTGTTGTCTACATCGATTTCCGTACGCAACGTGCGCGTGTTCGGATCAAGTGCATCGGCAGTGCGAGCGACCGTGCCGGTGATGGGTTTGGCGCCATATGTATTGAGGCCCACTTCTGCAGGCATGCCGACCTTTATGCTGGCTGCGTAGGTTTCCGGCACATCCACATATACACGCAGCTTGCTGGTATCGGCAATCACAAACATGTTGGCTCCGGTGGAGCCTGCGTCCACCAACGCACCGATGTCCAGATTGCGCTGCGTGATCACGCCATCGAACGGCGCGACGATGTATTTGAAATCTTCCAGATTCTGAAGATGCGCAACATTGGCCTCGTCCGCTTCGACGGTCGCGACATCGGCCTTGTATTGCGCGTCGTACTGGTCGCCGGTTTGCGCCGCGACCAAGCCCTGTTTGACGAGCTTGTCGTAACGGTCCGCCGTGATCTTGGCGAAGTTCATGTTGGCGATGTCGGTGCGCATTTGGGCCTTGCCCTGCAGCAGTTGGTTATCGACATCAGGCGTGTCCAGATCGGCCAGTTTCTGGCTTTTCTTTACGCGGGCGCCGATATCGACGTACCACTTGGCGACGTAGCCGGTCGTGCGCGCATAGATCTGCGCGTCCTGCCAGGACGCAACCGTGCCGGGCAGGGTGAGCGCCTGGTCCTTGGGCGCTGGCTTGGGCATCATCGTGGCCACGGTGGCTACGGCGTTGCGATCGGTTTCCTCGGTCAGATCGTGGCGGGCATGCAAGCGCCTGACGATACCGAATGCGGCCAGCCCGATCAGCACCACCCCAAGACCGATCAGGACGAGCCGCGCGCCATGTGAAGGTTGGCCGGGACGATGCGAAACATTTGCACTGGACATGTTCGTGCTCTCACGCGGTCGCTGCATGACGGTCAGCCTTGTGGCTGCGATGCATCAAGCTGAAGAAGGTAGGTACGAAGAACAGAGTGGCAGCGGTCGCCAGCAGCAGGCCACCGATCACGGCGCGGCCCAGCGGCGCGTTCTGCTCGCCGCCTTCGCCGAGGCCAAGCGCCATGGGCACCATACCGATGATCATGGCGAGTGCGGTCATCAACACGGGACGGAAACGCTGGAAGCCGGCCTCGATCGCAGCGCGAACCGGATCGTCATGATGCGCCAGCCGTTCACGTGCGAAGCTGATCACCAGAATCGAGTTGGCCGTGGCCACGCCCATACACATGATCGCGCCCATCAGTGCCGGCACCGACAGCGGCGTGCCGGTGAGGAACAGCATCCACACCAGTCCGGCCAGTGCTGCCGGCAGGGCCGCAATGATGATCAGCGGATCCAGCCAGCTCTGGAAGTTCACGACGATCAGCAGATACACCAGCAGGATCGCGAACAGCAAACCACCCAGCAATCCCTTGTAGGACGCTTGCATGGTCTGAACCTGACCGCGGATGTCGATATTCACGTCGCGCGGGAGATGTTTGGAATGTTCATCCACGATCTTCTGCACGTCGCGCGCGACACTGCCCAGATCCGTCTTATCGACGGAGCCGAACAAGTCCATGGTGGGACGCGTGCTGTAATGCGTCATCACAGCTGGCCCATCGCTGCGCGAGAAGCTCGCCAGGTTTTCCAGGATCTGGCTTGCCGCGCCACCGCTCGAGCTGCTGCTGGCAACGCTGCTGGTGCTGGTGATGGGCAGATTCTTCAGTTCCTGCAAGGTATCGATGCGGTATTGCGGCGCTTGTGTGGCAATGCTGTAGCTGATGCCGGTGCGCGGATCGACCCAGAAGGTGGGATTGACCTGTGTGGAACCCGCCAGCGCGGTAAGCAGGTTGCTGGCGACGTCGTTGGTGGTTAACCCAACCAGACTGGCGCGGGTGCGATCCACATTCACATTGATCTGCGGCAGGTTGAGCGCCTGCTGGATGCGAAGATCCACCAGTCCCGGCACGTTCAACAGATCGCCGTAAAGCTCCTTGGCGACCTTGGCCGATGCATTGGGATCATGGCTGGATACCTGCACGTCGATCGGCGCGGGTGCGCCGAAATTCAGGATCTGGCCGACGATGTCCGCGGGCAGGAACGAAAACACCACGCTGGGGTATTTCTGCCGTAGCTGAGCGCGGAGGCTGCGTACGTAATCGATGGTTGGATGATGATCTTCGTTGAGCGTCACGAAGATATCGCCGTCGGAAGTGCCGATCACACCGGTATTGCTGTAAGACAAATTGATACCGCTGTACGGCAGGCCGAGCGTGTCGACGATACTGGACAGTTCCTGCTTGGGAATGGTCTGGTGGATCACGTCCTCGATGCCGTCTGCCAGTCGCGCAGTTTCTTCGATACGCAAACCGGTCGGTGCGCGGAAATGCAGCTTGATCTGACCGCCATCGACATAAGGGAAGAAGTCGCGTCCAAGCCACGGCACCAGCAGCGCGATGGACAGCGCGCAGCTGGCGAAGAACAGAATGGCGAACAAGCCACGATGACGCTCGGTGGTTTCCAGCGCACCGCGATAACCATTACGCATGCGCTCGAAGCGCTTTTCGAAACCACGCTGGAAATGGCCAAACGGGCCGCTCGGCTGCGCGTCGTGTTCATGCTTCTTCAGCCAGTACAGCGACAGTGTCGGCACCAGCGTTCGGGACAGCACGTAGGAGGCCATCATCGCGAACACCACTGCTTCGGCCAGTGGCGCGAACAGGTATTTGGCAACGCCGCCGAGGAAGAAGATCGGTACGAACACGATACAGATCGACAAGGTCGATACGAAGGCTGGCACGGCGATCTGGTGCGCACCTTCCATGATCGCGTCGTACACCTCCTTGCCTTCTTCCAGATGCGAATTGATGTTCTCGATGGTCACCGTCGCATCGTCGACCAAGATACCGACGGCGAGCGCCAGACCGCCGAGGGTCATGATGTTGATCGTTTCGCCCAACGCCGACAGCGAAATGATCGACGCAAGAATCGACAACGGAATCGAGATGGCGATGATCAAGGTCGAACGCCACGATCCCAGGAACAGCAGAATCATCATGCCTGTGAGGCTGGCGGCGATCACACCCTCGCGGATCACGCCCGAGATCGCCGCGCGCACGAACAGCGACTGATCGGACAGCGAATGGATCTCCAGGTTTTGCGGAATGGCTGCACGGATCGCCGGCAGCATGCCTTGGAGGCTGTCTACGATATCGAGTGTTGAAGCGTCACCAATTTTCAGGATCGACATCAGTACGGCACGTTGGCCGTTCACGCGCACGATGTTGGTTTGAGGCGGCGAACCGTCGTGCACATGCGCCACGTCGCGGATATAGGTGGTGATGCCGTTGACGGTCTTGATCGGCGCGTTGTTGAGCTCATCGATCTGCTGCGGACTGCCGTTCAACACCACGCTGTATTCGGTATCGCCGATTTTCTCCGTGCCGGCAGGCAGAATCAGGTTCTGATTGCCGATGGCGGTGACAACGTCGCTTGGCGACAAGCCATGCGCCAGCAAGGCTTGCGGATTGATGTCCACCTGAACCTGACGCTGCTTGCCACCGTAGGGATAGGGTGTCGCTGCGCCACGCACAGACGTCACGAAGGTACGCACGATCTGGTTGGCATCGTCGAAGATCGTGGTCTCCGACAGTTCCTTCGACGACAACGCAAACTGCAGTACCGGCACGGTCGAGGCGTTGTAGACCAGAACCAATGGCGGCGTGACACCTTGCGGCATCGACTTCAACACTGTTTGCGAAATGGCCGTGACTTGCGCCACCGCCATATCAACCTTCACGTTCGGCTGGAAGAACACCTTCACCAGGCCGACGCCGTTGAGCGATTGTGTTTCGGTATGTTCGACGTCGTTTACCGTGGTGGTGAGCGAGCGCTCGAAACCAGTCACGATGCGATTGTTCATGTCTTGGGCAGGCAGCCCCGTGTACTGCCACACCACCGAGACCACCGGGATATCGATGTTCGGGAAGATGTCGGTCGGCGTGCGAAGAATCGCCAGCGGACCCAGGATCAATAACAGCAGCGCGAGAACGATGAAGGTGAGCGGTCGCTCAAGCGCAATTTTGACGATCCACATAACCGATGTTTTCCATCAGCCTGGGAGACGGTGGGCCGTCACGAGAGGCTGACATAGAGGTTGCCGGGAAGATACTAGCCTAGACAATTTTCGTGACGGCAACCATATGCCGGAGGCAATGCGTTTTTTCGCATGGAATTGCGTTTTTCCTGCGTTATCGCAGCATCAACGGCCTCGTTCACTGCGCTTCGAATAGACCTGTAACCCATCCCGGGGTAGGCAAGGTTATCTGGAAGTCACCGACATGTGCTCGGCTAGCATCCGCCATGGCGTGATATTCCAGTGGCCGCGTGCCTGCCCAGAGGGCGAGGGCAACACAAACACGTCAGTGCGCCCCATTCGGTGAGGCTGCAGCCCGTAGGCCACTGCGGTGCCCAAGGCTGCGCGTGCCGCATTCTTGCTGGTGAACGCCAGGGCGCCCGGTGCGTAGTGCTCGATCTTGCTGAGCAGGCCGGGAACGTCAAAGGCATCTGCTGGCAGTTCATCGTCATTCCCGACATGGCGCTTGGCCAGATCGGTAAGGCCGATCCCGAATTGTGGTAGCAGGGGAAACTCCTGCGGCGTCAGCAGTCGCGGCGTCAGGCCGCTTTGGAACAGGGCTCGCCAGAACATGTTGCCCGGGTGCGCGTAGTAGGCGCCTTCCGCTGCGGATCGTTTGCCTGCGGCGGTTCCACAGAACACCAGGCGCAGGCCGGGCTGCAGTATGTCGGGCAGGATCGAAGGCCGGGTCATCGGTGTCGCGTGGGGCGGGGAGTCGGTTCCTGCACTTTACCGAACGCGGGAGTACAGGAGGAGCTGTGCGGTGTGCATCGACAGCTCTTGCATGCAGCCGCTATAAAGAACGGCATTGGGATGCACCGGCTGATCGCCGGGGTATCCCCAGACCTTCGGGGAAGTCGGTGAGCGAAGAAATCCTGATTAATATGACCCCGCGCGAGACTCGGGTCGGCGTGGTGGAGAACGGCATGCTGCAGGAACTGCATGTCGAACGAACGTCCCGACGGGGCTACGTGGGCAATGTCTACAAGGGGCGGGTGCAGCGGGTCATGCCCGGCATGCAGGCGGTCTTCGTGGATATCGGCCTGGAGCGCGCGGCTTTCCTGCACGCCTCGGACATCGTCCGGCCGCCGCTGCCGGAGGGCGCCGAGATGCCTTCGGCCGGAGGCGGTAATGGCAACGGCAACGGTAATGGCCACGTGCCCTCCATCAGCGAACTGGTGCACGAGGGGCAGGAGATCGTGGTGCAGGTCGTCAAAGATCCGATCGGTACCAAGGGCGCCCGGCTTTCGACCCACTTGTCGATCCCTTCACGTTATCTGGTGCTGCTGCCGCATGCCCGCACGCTCGGCATTTCCACCCGTATCGAAGACGAGGCCGAGCGTCAGCGCCTGAAGGACGTGTTGACCCCGCTGATTGGCGAGACCCCGTTGGGCTACATCGTGCGCACCAACGCGGAAGGACAATCCGCCGAGTCGTTGGCGTTCGACGTCACGTACCTGGGCAAGGTGTGGCGCGTGGTGCAGGAAAACATTGCCAAAGCCAAGGTCGGCGAGCGCGTCTACGAGGAACTTTCACTGCCCTTGCGCGCACTACGTGATCTATTGAACGACGATATCGAGAAGGTGCGCGTAGATTCGCGCGAAACCTTCGAGAAGGTGGCCAAGTTCGTGCATAAGTTCATGCCGAGTCTGGACGACCGCGTAGAACATTACGCGGGTGAACGGCCGATCTTCGACCTGTACGGCGTCGAGGACGAAATCCAGCGTGCGCTGCGCAAGGAAGTGCCACTCAAGTCCGGTGGCTACCTGATCGTCGACCAGACTGAGGCGATGACCACCATCGATGTCAATACCGGCGGCTACCTCGGTACACGCAATCTCGAGGAAACCGTTTACCGGACCAATCTGGAGGCGGCGCAGGCCGCGTCCCGGCAGCTTCGTCTACGCAATCTTGGCGGCATCATCATCATTGACTTCATCGACATGACTGACGAAGAGCACAAGCGCCAAGTCATTCGCATGCTCGAAAAGGGCCTGAGCCGCGATCACGCCAAGACCACCGTTTATCCGATGTCGCAGCTCGGCCTGGTCGAGATGACCCGCAAGCGCACCACCGAAAGCCTGGAGCGTCAGCTATGCGAACCGTGCCCCGCGTGCATGGGGCGCGGCACGGTGAAGACGGCAGAGACGGTTACCTACGAAATTTTCCGTGAGATCACCCGCGCCGTACGCCAGTTCAATGCGCAAAAATTGCTCGTCATGGCCAGCCCCAAGGTGGTCAGCCGGATCCTCGAGGAAGAATCGACAGCGGTCGCCGAATTGGAGGAATTCATCTCCAAAAGCATACGCTTTCAAGCCGAGGAGCATTATTCGCAGGAGCAGTTCGATGTTGTACTCCTCTAAAGAAACGGGCGTTTGGTGAGCATTCGGTGGCAATCGTGGGTGCACCGCATAGCGCGTGCTGTTGGCTGGGTGCTCGGCGTACTGGTGATTACGCTTGCGCTTACCGCCGCGCTGGCGCAGGTGCTGTTGCCGTTGCTGGCCCGGCACCCGCGATGGGTGGCGGCGGAAATCAGCAACAAGTTCCAGCGCCAGGTGAGCTTCGCCTCGCTGGAGGGGCGCTGGGAGCCTTCCGGTCCGCGTTTCATCATGCACGACTTCGCGGTAGCGCAAGAAGGCGGTGGTGCTCCGCTGCACGTGCCAGAGGTCGATCTCAAACTGGACTTCGGTGGCTGGCTGTTTCCGTCCCGGCATCTGGTGAATCTGGAGGCGCGTGGGCTCGAACTTGACCTAAGCCATGATGCAGACGGCAGCTGGCACATCAATGGCTTTGGCGTGGTGGGTGGATCCACGCGTCAAAACGTTTCGTTTGGGCGTCTTTCCGTCGAGTTATGGCTGGACGATTTGCGCGTGGATATCAACGATGCGCGGCTCAACCAGCAATACACCTTGCTTGCGGATCAATTGCGCATCACCCATCAGGGCAACCATATCCACGTAGGCGCTCGCTTGCATCGGTTGGGTGCAACCGGTGAATTGCAGGCGGCAGGACGATTCCGCGACGACGGCGCCAGCGGCCAATTCTGGTTCGCGACGCATAATGCGGATCTGCACGCCATGCTCGCCGGTGTCGATCTCGGCGGCTATGTGGTCGACAGCGGTAACGGCAATCTTGCGGCGTGGATGGATTGGCGGCAAGGCAAGATCGTGCGTGATCTGTTTCAGTTCGATTTGCATGGTCTGGCCGTCACCAATCCCTCGGGCGTGAAAGTCAGCGTGCCGGAGTGGAGCGGTATTGCTGAGCTGGCCGCCAATGACAAGGGTTATGCCGCGCGCTGGGCAGGTAACGACGGCAGCGCGCTGCTGGCGAAACTGGATCAATTCGGCACGCCGCAAGCAACGCTTGATGTCAACGCCAACAATCTGCAACTTGCTCCGCTTGTGCCGTGGCTGGGCCTGAAGCCGGGATTGTCGCCGGCTGTCGCGCAATGGCTAGCTGCAGGTCAGCCGCATGGCCACGTGCAGCACGCGGTTGTGCATTGGAGTGCGGCGTCTGGGCTGAAGCAGCTCGAAGGCACGTTTGATCATCTGGGCATCAACTCAGTCGGCAAGTTGCCCGGCGTTGATTCGCTGCATGGCGAAGTGCGGGGCGATGCCGAAGCAGTTTCGCTCGAATTGCCCGCGCAAGCAGCGTCGATCAACCTCGCGCATACATTCCGTGAGCCATTCGTGCTGAGCAACCTGGCTGGCGATTTCGCTTTCTGGAGCGACCAGGATGGTACACATATCGGCATTGCCAACCTGGATTTCGAAGGCCAGGGCTACGGCGGCAATGCGCAAGGCGACATCCAGTTGCCCAGCGAAGGCGGACGTCCATTCATGGATCTGTATGCGGTCCTGACGCACGCCGATCTCGCGTCCGCGAAACTGTTCTGGCCGGTCGATTCCATGCCGCCACCCGCCGTGGCGTGGCTGGACCAGGCATTTGTTGCCGGCAAACTCGACAAGGCCGATGTGCTGATTCGCGGTAGTCTCGCCAACTGGCCGTTCCATCACAACGAAGGCCGCTTCGAAGCGCGTGCGGAGATCGATGATCTTTCACTCAGCTACGGCAAGAGCTGGCCGGTTGCCGAACATATCCAGGGCGTCGCCAGCTTCATCGATGCCGGCCTGCTGGTACAGGCAAACAGTGGTGATTCGCTGGGCGTGAAAGTAAGCAATGCGGTCGCGGTGATTCCCGAGCTGGCGCATACCACGCTTGATCTCAATGTCAGCGGTGGCGGCAATGCGGCGGATTTGCTCAATTTCGTTGCCAAGAGCCCAATCGCAGATAAGCATGCCGACGTGCTGGCCAAGTTGCAGCTCGGCGGCACCGGCAGTTTCGATTTCCATCTGTCGCTGCCGACGCACGATATGCAACACACCTTCCTGCTCGACGGCAATGCGCAGTTAAAGGATGTCGATCTCAATGCATCGGAATGGAACCTGCAGCTGAGCAAGCTCAACGGTCCGGCGACATTCGATGGGCACGGTTTTCACGCGGGGCCGCTGGCGGGTGGATTCCGTGGTGAACCTTCCCAGCTTGATCTCGCCATTGCGCAGGCGACAGGTGACCCGAACACCGTGCTCGCGGCTACCGTGACAGGCAATTACACCGTTCCGGAATTGCTGCAGGGATATCCGGAGCTGAAATGGTTGGGCGATATCGCGAACGGACGCAGTCAGTTCACGATCGGCTATCAGATCGCACACGCCAGCGACGGTGGTACCGATGTGCAAACGCTCAGCATCGATTCGCCGATGTCGGGTGTGGCGCTGAATTTCCCGGTGCCGCTGAACAAAAGCGCCGACAGCACCATGCCTATGCACATCACGATGGCGTTGCCGACGGCGGGCAGCACGTTGCAGATCGCGCTGGGGTCGATCATGCGCGGGCGTTTGCGCTTGCCCGCAGGCAACCAGTCACCGCTTGCAGCGACCTTTGCGTTCGGTGATCAGATGCCGGACACCCTTCCAACGCAAGGCATGCGCATTCGCGGTGATGCGCCGGAACTGGATGTGACCGGTTGGGTCAAACAATCGATCGGCGGCAGCACGGCCAATAATGGCCTGAGCCTGGAAACCATCGATGTGAGCACGGCGCATGCCGAGATGTTCGGACGCGATTTCGACCAGATGCATATCACCGCGGCGCCAAAGGCCGACACGCTCGAGCTCGATGTCGATAGCAAATCCGCGGCGGGGCACTTCAGCGTGCCAACCAAGGATTTGAACAAGCGTGGTATTACGGCGCGTCTGCAGCGCATGTACTGGCCCAAAGAGCCCACCGCGCCTCCCAAGAAATCGGGTGCTGCGCCAACACCGGTCATCGATCCTGCCAATACCGGTATCGACCCCACGGCCATGCCACCGCAACATATCTGGGTGCACGACCTGCGATTGGGTGATACCAAGCTTGGCGAAGCGCGCCTGGAGACATGGCCGACACCGACCGGCATGCATATCGATCAACTGTCGACCCAAGCCAGAAGCGTGCAGATCAATGCGAGTGGCGACTGGAATGGGAATGCGAGCAAGAGCAGCACGCATCTGCGTGTCGACTTCAGCGCGAACAACATTGGCGACATGCTCACCACCTTCGGTTACGAAGGGCTGTTCGAAGGCGGCAAGACACAGGCGGACCTCAATGCCACCTGGCCGGGTGGCCCATGGTCGTTCGAGCTTGGCAACATGGACGGTGATCTCAAGGTGAATGTCACCAACGGGCGCATCCCCAAGGCATCGCCAGGCGTCACCGGGCGCTTCTTCGGTCTTGCCTCCGTTGCGGAATTTCCGCGCCGTCTTTCACTGGATTTCGGCGACGTATTCGGCAAGGGCTTCGGCTTCGACGCCATCACTGGCGACTTCAAGTTGAAGGATGGCAATGCGTCCACCGACAACGTGAAGATCAAAGGGCCGGCAGCGGATATCACCATTACCGGACGTACCGGATTGCGTGCCAAGGATTACGACCAGCAGGTGGTTGTTCTGCCGCATGTAGGCAGCAGCTTGCCGATAGTTGGCGCGGTGATCGGTGGCCCGATCGGTGTGGCGGCCGGGCTGGCGGTACAAGGTGTGCTGGGCAGAGGGTTAAGCCACGTCGCCACCCAGCGCTACCACATCGGCGGAACCTGGGATAAGCCGGTAATTACCTCGGGTGGTTCTTCACCGGCTTCCGCATCGCAGCCCGCTTCTGCCGCTTCTGTCGCGGCACCGGCGTCCAGCAGCACCAGCGGGCCTTGATCCCGGCGTATCACGGGTCCGTGGTGGTGGGTTTGCTGCTGCCACGGAAGGGAAAGAGCTGCTGCCGGATGAATCCATCGGGCATGTAATCGCCGACGACACCGTATTTTTCCGGGAATTTGTTCTTCGATTTCACGGCCGTGCCGAACAGGTAATCGAGAAAGGCGTAGTGCGCGGCGTAGTTCCGATCGATCGCTTCGTCATCGGACGCGTGGTGCCAATGATGAAAGTTAGGTGTCACGATCAGGTACTTCAGCGGCCCCCAAGGCAAATGAACGTTCGCATGATTAAAGACAGCCTGAAAGCCCACCACGATGATATAGGCACTCATGACGCCTTCGCTGAATCCGAGGACGTAAATCGGCGCTAATACGCACACGCGCGTGGCGATCAACTCAAGCATGTGCTGACGCGAGCCTGCCAGCCAGTCCATGGTCTTTACGCTGTGATGTACAGCATGGAAGCGCCATAGATAACGTACTTCGTGATAGGCGCGGTGCGTCCAATACTGCGCAAGATCCGCGACGAGAATGCAGAGCAGGAGCTGCGGCACGAAAGGTATGGCTTGTACGTGTTGTTGCAATGTGCCGTTGAGCAAATGGCCGAACAGATGATGCAGTAAAAAGTTGACGATCAGCAGCACCAGCCCAACGATGAAATGATTGATCGCGAAGTGCTTCATGTCCGTTTGCCATTCTTTGCGGAAAACGGTTTGCCCTTTGTAGAGCGGAAACAATTTCTCGATCACCACAAAAATCAACGTGGATACCAAAAGATCCAGGATGAACCAGTCCAGCCCGATATAAGGGGTGTGATCGGGAAAGTTGCCGACCGGCACGCGCGAACCACCCAATGCGGTAGCCAGTAGTACGAGAGCAAACGCCACGATGCTGATTTCGCGTCGACGGCCCAGGATGACGTTGCTCAAGGACAAGCCGCCAGCCACCAACAGGCCGGCCAGCAGGAGTTGTCGCAAGACGTCGACGGAGTACTTATGCCGAAGATCCGGTGTAGTGAGGTACTGCGGAAAGTGAAAAGCCAGTACGGCGAGCAGGCACAGGAAGCCAAGCGCTAATGCGATGACGCCGCTGACCGTACCTTGGCCTGGCTTTAGCTGGCCGTCGCGATGCAGTAGTTCCCGGGTTTCGTGAACCGGACTTTTGACGGTGCGATCAATGATTTTTTCTAACAAATCCGATTTTGGCGTGTCTGCCATGACCTTCCTTCCTTGAGATTTCCACGGGCAACCACCCGCGCCAGACCGTATCCTAGCGACATCATCGATAGGGCGGTACTTGGGTTTAAACTGCCTTGTCAGCCCCCACTATTCCTCTCACTCCGAGCAAACGGGTCAGAACCCATGAATTCCCTCATCGCACAGGCCGAGAACCGCCTACTTACCCCCGGCGGCCTCGCCACCGGCGACCTTGACCGGGTGTTCTCGCAACTGATGGGGCCTTCCATCGATGCCGCGGACCTCTATTTCCAGCATTCGCGTAGCGAGTCCTGGGTGCTGGAAGAGGGCATCGTGAAGGATGGCAGCCACGCGATCGAACAGGGCGTCGGCGTGCGGGCGATCAGCGGTGAAAAAACCGGATTTGCCTATTCCGATGAAATCGTGCTCCCGCAGTTGCTGGAGGCGTCCAAGGCGGCACGCGCGATTGCGCAGGGCGGCAACGGCATGGGCAAGCCGCTGGCCGTGCATGGCGCCAAGGCGCTGTATCCGGCGATCGATCCGGTGGACAGTCTGCCCAATCCGGACAAGATCGCTGTGCTGCGTGAGGTGGATGCGTATGCGCGTTCGCGCGATCCGCGTGTGAAGCAGGTGATCGTGAGCTTGAGCGCCACGCTCGACACCATATTGGTGGCGGGATCGGATGGCACGCTCGCCGCTGACGTGCGTCCGCTGGTGCGCCTGAGCGTACAGGTGATCGCCGAACAGAATGGCCGTCGCGAACAAGGTTATGCCGGCGGCGGTGGTCGTTATGGTTATCGCGAATTGCTGGAAAACGGGCGCGCCATGGCATTCGCTGATGAGGCGGTGCGTCAGGCATTGGTCAATCTCGATGCGGTTGATGCGCCCGCCGGTACGATGACGGTGGTGCTTGGCCCGGGCTGGCCTGGCGTGCTGCTGCACGAAGCGATTGGTCACGGGCTTGAAGGCGATTTCAATCGCAAGGGCAGCTCTGCGTTCGCCGGCCGCATGGGGCAGCGCGTCGCTGCGCCCGGTGTGACGGTGGTCGACGACGGCACCTTGCCCGGTCGTCGCGGTTCGCTCAGCGTGGATGACGAAGGCACGCCCACCGAATGCACCACACTGATCGAAGACGGCATCCTCAAGGGCTACATGCAGGACAAGCTCAACGCGCGTCTGATGGGCATGGCGCCCACCGGCAACGGCCGGCGCGAATCCTTTGCGCAACTGCCGATGCCACGTATGACCAACACCTACATGCTGGCTGGCCAGCATGATCCGCAGGACATCATCCGCTCGGTAAAGAAAGGCTTGTACGCGGTGAATTTCGGTGGCGGCCAGGTCGATATCACCAACGGCAAGTTCGTGTTCTCTGCCAGCGAGGCGTATCTGATCGAAGACGGCAAGATCACAGCACCGGTGAAAGGCGCCACGTTGGTTGGCAGTGGCCCGGATGTGCTCACGCGCGTGTCGATGATTGGCAACGATCTTGCGCTCGATGAAGGCATCGGCGTGTGCGGCAAGGATGGTCAGAGCGTGCCGGTAGGTGTCGGTCAACCTACGCTGCGTGTGGATAGCATGACGGTGGGCGGCACCGCATCCTGAGCAAACTTGGCACGTAGGTTGAGTTACCCCGGACTTGATCCGGGGTAACAAACGTACGCATTTACTCGCTATCCGTATCGGCGCTGAGTTGCTTGAGCAACTGGAATATTTCCCGATAAGCCCGCGGCGGCTTGTTGCCGTCGCGTTCGATGCGCGCTTGGCGAATCAGCGAGCGCAAATGCTGGCGATCGACGTTGGGATGCTGATCGATCAGCTCCTGCAATGCATCGTCGCTATTGAGCAGTTTTTCGCGCAGTGCTTCCTGCCTGTGCATGGCTGCGGTTTCTTTGCGCTGCTGATCACGGTTTTCACCGAGCAGCGCTTTGACTGTTTCGAAGGCTTCGTCGTCGTAGCGGCGCATCACTTTGGCGAGAAAACCCAGTTGGCGCTTGCGTGCAACGTGCGAGGTAATACGGCGCAGATTGTCGATTTCGCGCAGTACGTCTTCAGGCAATTCGGCGCGGGCAAGTTTGCTGGGTGGCAATTCCGACAGCTGGATGGCGAATGCCAGCGTCGCCAGCGCATCGCGCCGCTGCTGGGTACGGGTGGGGCCGTAGTCGTGTTCGGGGTTGTCGGTGTAAGTACGGTTCACGATGATTACTCAGGGTGGATGGCGCCGGGCCGGGCTTCGACCAATGCGAAACGGGGGATGGGTTCGCCATCCAGTTCCACGGTTTCGGCGAACATGGCGGCGGGGCGCACCCACAGTCCGAAATCGCCATAAAGGGCCTGATACACGACCAGTTCTTCCATCGTTTCGCTGTGACGGGCGGTGCCCAGCACGCGATAGCTCTGGCCTTTATAGTGACGATAGATACCGTTGGCTATGGACATGGGCCGCTCCTGTGGCAACCTTCGGAATTCAAGCAAGTATTGGCAATAGGTGTGGACGGCCCCATGTCTGCCTATTGTACCCACCAGCCCCGCAGGAAACCTACGTGAGCGACGTTGCGATCAGCCAGGACGCCAGCCGGCGCGAACTCGACCGATTGGCCGGACTGGCCGAAGACGTGATCCGCCGTGCGCGGGCCGCCGGCGCCAGCCAGGCGGAGGTGTCCGCCAGCATCGATACCGGCCTCAACGTGAATGTGCGCCTGGGCGAGGTGGAAACGGTTGAACACACCCGCGATCGCGGCTTCGGGCTGACGGTCTACTTCGGCCAGCGGAAAGGCTCGGCCAGCACGGCCGATCTGAACGCCGATTCGATCCAGGCCACGCTGGAGCAGGCCTGTGCGATTGCCCGCTATACCGAGGAAGATCCCGCTTCCGGGCTGGCTGATGCTGCACGCATGGCCACCCAGTTTCCGGATCTCGATCTGTGGCATCCATGGGCCATCGACACCAGCGAAGCGATTGCGCTTGGACAACAGATCGAAGCGGCTGGCCGTGCGCATGCCGGCATCACCAATTCCGATGGCGCCAGCGTGCAGGCGGGTGAGAGCGTGTCGGTGTACGCCAATTCACATGGTTTCGTGGGGAGTGAACGTGGCACGCGGCATTCACTGTCGCTGGCGCTCATCGCCGGTGACGAAGCCGGCATGCAGCGCGACTACTGGTACGACAGCGTGCGTAGCGCCAAGGATTTCATGAGCGCAAAGGCGCTTGGCGACAGGGCGGCAGAGCGCACATTGGCCCGCGTCGGCGCGCGTCGTCTGTCGACGCGGCAAAGCCCCGTGCTATTTGCCCCCGAGATTGCGCGTGGTTTGATCGGTCATCTGATTGGTGCTGTCAGCGGCGGCGCGCTTTATCGCCAAGCCAGCTTCCTGCTCGATCACGCGGGCAAACAGATCATGCCGACGTGGTTAACCATCGTCGAGCGCCCACATTTGCAGCGCGGGCAGGGTTCTGGTGCTTTTGACGCCGAAGGCGTCGCCACCCGTGACAGCGTCCTGGTCGAAAACGGCGTGCTGGCCCGTTATGTCCTGGGCAGCTATTCCGCACGCAAGCTTGGTCTGGAATCGACGGGCAATGCCGGCGGCATCCATAACATGGTGGTCGAGCCGGGGCATGCCGACGGCGGTGCGCCGGAAGATTTCCAGGGCATGCTCAAGCGCCTCGACACCGGGCTGTTGGTGACCGAAGTGATGGGGCAGGGCGTGAATACCATCACCGGCGATTACTCGCGTGGCGCGGCGGGTTTCTGGGTGGAGAAGGGCGTGATCGCCTATCCGGTCGAAGAAATCACCATCGCCGCCAACCTGCGGGACATGCTTGCAGGTATTCAGGCGGTGGGCAGCGACGTGGATCGCCGCTCGCATCTGCTGACCGGATCGATCCTGCTGAACAACATGACGATTGCCGGCGAATGATGCCGGCATTCACAACCGGCGTTGGCCAGCCCTGCTAGGATGGTTCCAGCCGGCAAAAGACCGGTGTTCTGCACGACTTGAAAGGAGATGCGTATGAGCGTTCCGCCCGAGTCTGCTGTACCGCCACCGAGCGAGTCATCGACCGCCAGTGATATTCCCGCCCAGGAGCGTACCTGGGCCATGGCGGCTCACCTTTCGGCCCTGCTGGGCGCCCTGATCACTTCCTCGCACGGTGCGGGTTGGGGGTGCTTCATCGGTCCGCTGGTCGTGTGGCTGATCAAGAAAGACAGCATGCCATTCGTCGCGGATCAGGCGAAGGAAGCCTTGAATTTCAATATCAGCGTGGCCATTGCGACGCTGGCCCTGGCCGTGCTGTCGGCCATCACCTTCGGCATCGGTTTGATCATCGCCATTCCCATGTGGGTGGTCATCGGCGTGGGCTGGCTGGTGCTCACTATCATGGCTGCGGTAAAGGCCAATGATGGCGTGCGCTATCGCTATCCGTTTACGTTGCGGCTGATCAAGTAACCGATTTCGGTACGCTGCCGTCAGGCACTTGACACACTTGCTGCCCACTGTCGAAAGTGGGCGTGCAAGGTATTGCCATGTCATGTAAGGAGGAAGCGTTATGAGCACGCCGTCCGACCAGGTCACACCGCCGTCCGAGCCTGTTGTGTCCAGTAACGATCGCAATCTGGCCATGCTGACGCATCTTTCGGGTTTTGTTCTTTACCTGATCGTGCCGTTGATCGTGTGGCTGATGCACAAGGATCGCCCTGACAAGGCCTATCTCACCGGCGAAGCCAAGGAAGCCCTTAATTTCCAGATCACCATGGTGCTTGCCTGGATTGTTTGCTGGATCCTGCAGGTGATCCTGATCGGATTCCTGCTGATGGGTGTGTTGTGGTTCGTGAATCTGATCTTCTGCATCATCGCTGCGGTCAAGGTCAGTTCCGATGGGCACTATCGTTACCCATTCGCTTTGCGATTGGTGAACTGATCGGTTGCAGTTTGAAGCCGGTGCGAAACAAAGCCCGCGGTGATGCGGGCTTTTTCGTGAGTGCTAACGAAAGAGTGCGGTGTGCAGTGGTGAATATCAGCGCGACCGGTACGCGACATAACGCGCCAACTCATCCAGCCATGCGGCTTGCTTCCCCAAAGGCGTGATGGCATCCAATGCTGCGTCGGTCAATTCGGCAACGCGTGCATGCGAGGCGTCCAGGCCAATGACTGACGGAAACGTGGGTTTGCCCGCAGCGGCATCTTTGCCCGCTGTCTTGCCGAGTATGCGGGACTCGCCTTCCACGTCGAGAATGTCATCGCGGATCTGGAAGGCGAGGCCGACCGCCGAAGCGTAGCGGTCCAGCGCTTCCAACGCGCGCGCATCGGCGCCCGTGGTGAGGGCGCCAAGCCGCACGGCGGCGCGGATCAGTGCCCCGGTCTTGCACGCATGCATGTGTTCGAGTGCGGAGAGGCTCAAGGCGTGTCCTGTCGCCGCCAGGTCCAGCGCCTGTCCACCGGCCATGCCTTCTGCGCCACAAGCGTGACCGAGCGTGCTCAGCATCAGTTTGCCTTGCGGTGAGGGGCTGCGGGCGAGGATTTCGAAGGCCAGCGCCTGCAAGGCATCTCCTGCGAGGATTGCCATCGCTTCGCCGAATACGATGTGACAGGTTGGACGGCCGCGGCGCAGGGCGTCGTCGTCCATCGCGGGCAGGTCATCGTGCACCAGTGAATAAGCATGGATCAGTTCCACGGCGCAAGCTGGCGCATCGAGCTCCAGGCCGGCGTAACCCAGGGCGCGGCCAGCGGCGTAGGTCAGCAGCGGGCGCAGGCGCTTGCCGCCGCCTAGCGCGGCGTAGCGCATGGCGCGGCGCAGTTCGATAGGCGGGGTGTTATCCGGCGGCAATGCGTCGGCGAGCGCGTTTTCGGCGCGGGCTATCTGGGTCCGCAGCGCTGGACTAAGCTCAAACGTCGGGTTCAAATGGTTCGGCGGTGTCAGGCGCGTCGGGGTCAAGCAACAGGCGCACGCGCAATTCGGCTTGGTCGAGTGCCTGCTGGCAATGGCGATAGAGGCCGATGCCGCGCTCGAAGGCGCTCAACGATTCATCCAGGCTCATCTCGCCGCCTTCCATGCGCGCCACCAACTGCTCGAGCTCATCCAGTGAGCGCTCGAAATCGGCGGCGGGTGCGGTTTCTGCAGGGGCGGGGGAGGGCTTTGCCATGGGCCGCAACGCTAGCGCAGCGCACGGGCGGAATCAATCGCTGTCGAGATTTGGTGTGATGCAACGTCATGTTATAGCGGCCCCTTTCTGGAAAGCGTGACTTTTGACAGGCTTGATTTCGATATATCGAAATATTATCTTGCGACCATCCCTCAAACCGAGCGAACCGCTGGACGCCGTTTGCCCTTGGAGTCTTTGTGACCAACCCTTCGATATCGCATGCCGCTGAGCCGGGCGGCATGGGTTTTTCCGGCTATCAGAAATTCGTGGTGGCCGTGCTGGCCTTCCTGCAGTTCACCATCGTGCTGGATTTCATGCTGCTGGCGCCGCTGGGCGCCATCGTCATTCCGGCACTCAATATCACCCCGGGCCAATTTGGCGATGTGGTGTCGGCTTATGCATTCGCCGCGGGCGTGTCGGGCATTCTCGCGGCGGGATATGCCGACCGTTTCGACCGGAAGAAACTGCTGCTGGTTTTCTACGTGGGCTTCATGACCGGTACGTTGTGCTGCGCGTTGGCGCACACCTACGTCACGCTGCTGCTCGCGCGCATGGTGACGGGGTTGTTTGCAGGCGTGGTCGGTGCTGCGTCGATGGCGATCGTCACCGACCTGTTTCCGCTGTCGATGCGCGGGCGCGTGATGGGCTTCATCCAATCGGCCTTCGCGGCCAGCACCGTGCTCGGTTTGCCGATGGCACTGGAACTTTCCAGCCGCTGGAACTGGAACGCGCCATTTTTCATGATCGTGGTGGTGTGTTCACTGGTTGGTATAGCGATATTCAGCCGCCTGCGCCCCGTCAATGCGCATCTGGCTTTGCAACCGGATCGCCATCCACTGCACCACTTGTTGCATACGCTTCAGACGCGTTCCTATCTGATCGGCTTTGTCACCACGGCCATGCTGACGATCGGTGGCTTCTTGCTGATGCCATATTCCACGCTGTTTTTGGTGCATAACGTCGGCATCTCGGTGAAGCAGCTGTCGGTGGTGTATCTGATTACGGGCTTGGTGTCCGCGATCATGGGCCCGCTGATCGGCCGGGCCAGCGATACATTTGGCAAATTCCGCGTCTTCGCCTTCGGTTGCGCGGCGACGATCGTGATGGTGGTGATCTATACGCGCCTGTCCAACGTGGGTTTGTGGATGCTGATTGTCGTGAGCGCGTTGCTGCAGATCGGCATCTTCTCGCGCATGATTTCGTCGTCGGCGCTGATGTCTGCGTTGCCCAGGCCGGCTGATCGTGGTGCTTACATGTCGATCAGTTCTTCGTTGCAGCAGATGTCGGGCGGCCTTGCCGCGATGCTGGGTGGCATGGTCGTCAAAGAAGCCAGCGATGGACGCTTGTTGCACTTCGATATATTGGGCGACGTGCTGGTGTGCACCACGCTGCTCTCGTTTGTGCTGATGTATTTTGTCAATCGCAAGGTGAATGGCGCGGTAGTGCCTACAGCTTCGGGATTGGAGCAAAAGGTTGGCCAGGATCCCTAGCAACATGGATGATCTTGCTGGCTGTCGTTTCCGCTTGCACGGAAGTTCGCCGCGTAATCCCATGGACTCACCCGCGCAGCTTGGGGTGGAGCGCTTATATCAGCACCGCTGGCGCCTTGATGCCTGGTCGGCGTGGGGGCAAGTCGACGAGATTTTGCGGCTATGACCTTGGTGGCATTCCCGATAGTAGCGTCGTAGAAGCCACCAGAATATGGGGCGGACTATTGCTCCTCACGGCTGTTATTTATAACAACCGACGCTACGCATTTTTTGCCGCCGCGCAGGGTGCGAACACCAACACTGAACTTCCCCCAGGGCACAACTGCTCTCCAGTAGACCAGGCCGATATCATCGGAAATTGGTCCTTTCAGCTGAGCTACGGCATATCTTGTCTTTAGAGGCTCCGGGAGCACACAACTTTCAGTGTCAATATCGAGGGATAGAATCGAGCCAACACCTGGATGCTTCAGTTCGTAGCTATAGGGGACCATGCGCAGATTCAGCGCTTCTATTCTGAAGCCATCAGCGGTGCTAAACGGCCGCGACGCATAATTGGGACCTGCGTTGTCCGTGGTGGTAATCAGCAACGGTACACCGAGGACCTCCTCGATTCTGGCAGCTGATGATGGTAGCGGCTTTGGTATCGCATCTATGAGTTCGAACAGCGTTTTATTGATCGTTGTCTCGGCAGACATCGGTGCTGCCCCCACGTAGGCTGAAGCGAAAAGGGTAATTGAAAGGACGCTGGCTGCTGCCCTAGCGGCCTTTCCCGTAAGTGGCATCGTAGTAGTCACCATAAATTTTGTTGTAGGACTCAAGCTCACCTGTGCTGGGATTGATCGATTTTTCTCCCTCGCCAAAAATATTCCCTATGGCCGATGCGGCTGACTTCCAGTCGCCCGATTTGGCTGCTTGATCGTAGATATCATTGTATTTGCCGATATTGTCGGGATTTACCGAAAGAGGGATTTTAGGTCCATCGTTCATCAGGATTTCGCGTTGAGCCCTGATGTTGCTCAGCGTTGCGTAACCTTCACTCAACTGCTCCGATTGCAAATAAGCTTCCTTGGAGCTGAAGTCGTAGACAGGAGGATGCTCAGCGTGTCCAAGCTCGTGACTAAGCTGACTTGCCGCCCATTCCGGTCGTGTCCGATAAGCATCGCCAATGAAAATTCGGCTGCTTTCGCTATCTGTTGCGCTCGCGAGTCCAGGCTTGTTGTACAAGACAACCCACTTTTTGTCTGTCAACGTCTGTAGCTGCTGCATCGTCGGCGATTTTGCGGCGATCACATCCGCCGTATCACCGAGCCCTGTTTTAATGCCTGCGCTCACGTGCGCGGCTGGCAAGCTTTCTGCGGAGGGTGCGCCCGGCCATATGGCGGTGTTGTCGATGGCTTGGGCCGCAGGCATGTCGGCGCGAGATTTGTGGGAATCTTGTTTGGGAGAACGGACAATATCTGGCGATCCGCCGATACCGCCGCGGTCATACCGCCTTCGAGCGGTACGAATTAGCCATTGCATATTGAATTGAAGAGAAACGTCAAAGCCGCCGCAATAGACTATCTTGGGTTTATTCGGGTCACTTTCGTCGGTCTCCCATCGAGCCACTGGCTTGAAAGGCTTGTCCTTGAGAAAGTACATGTCACGCTCGGTGCGATGCCTGGTGATGTACTCGCTTAGCCCAGGTGGATATATCTTTTCCTTGGGCGGCTTGCCCGCAAAGAAGGGGGCCTCGATATGAACCAGGTCCTCGTAGTACAGCTCATCTCTGTATTTCCAGCATCCATTCAAGTAAGGCATGCAGGTAGTCCGCGGTATTAGCCTTGTTTTGTTTAGCTCGTGCTTAGTTGTGTTGTCTATGGGACAACATCGATTTATGCATCATTTGCAGGTGACACTTGCTGCCGGCCTGCTCTCTGCGAGAGGGGGACTGAGCGATCGGCAACCATACGGCGTTCACCATCGCTCTACTGAAGTGAAATGGTTTCGATTGCCCCGGATTTGATCATGCTCTTGTAATCTAACAAGCTGGTCGCCAGCACGGCTGTGCATTTACCTCGTTGAAAATAGCCTCGGCACGTGTGCTGAGCCAGCGATCAGCGACGGCGATCAATTCCTTGCCCTCGTAGAGCAGGGGGCAGACATCGCGTTGCCACGGTGGAATCGCGCCTGATTGAAACAATGAACGCAATTCGCGTGTATGGCGATCGCCAGCCGGCTTAATGCGCTCGCCGCCGCTGCGCGTACGCACAGTCAGCGTCACAGGGAGTTGCGTGGCAGGCTCCAGGCTCAGCTGTCCGCCGCCGGGAAGCATCAGCGGTTCGCCTTGCCAGCGCAGTGAGCCTGACCATTCGGCCTTTATGCGTGGAAGCATCGCCCATAGTCGATGCTTCCACACGTGCACTTCAGCGCCTGGCCATTGGATACATGGCAACTGGCCATCCTGGGCGGTGCACTGACGTTCGATCTGCTGTCGTTGCGCAGTTGTCGGCGCAGTCAGGCCCTGGACATGCAACCAGTGCGCGAGGAGCGGATCGCGCAGCGCCGCGGGCAAGGCAAGCCAGCCGCGCGCATCCAGGCTGTTGCTGGTGTCATCGCGTAAGTTCTCATATTCAGTAAGCCAATCCTGCTGCAGGGTATCGGCAGCGGCACGGCACAGCATGGCGCTATGTGTGATGGAGATCGTGGCCTGTGGCCAATAGGCTTTCAGCAGCGGCATGACCTCATGGCGCAGGTGATTGCGTGCCAGTTGCCGATCATCGTTAGATGGATCGTGGATGCAGGGCAGATCGTGCGCCGTCACGTAATCACGCAGCGCTTGCCGTGGCAGATTGAGCAGCGGCCGCCACGCCATGCCGCAGCCAAGTGGGCGTTCTTCGCGCATGCCGCCCAAGCCTTCCGGTCCTGCGCCACGCAGCAGTTTCAGCAGCACGGTTTCGGCCTGGTCGTCCTGGTGATGGCCGAAGATCAATCGCTCGCCAGTATGCAAATGTTCGGCAAAAATGGCATAGCGGGCATGACGCGCAGCAGCTTCCAGACCGATGCCGCCGGAGCGGTCCACTTTCGCAACGTGTACGTCGCATGGCAAACCCAGCGCTGCACAGAAAGCGCGGCAATGTGCAGCCCAGCGTGCACTGTCGACATGCAGGCCGTGGTCCACATGTATGGCGCGCAAGCCGCGTGTGCGCGCTTCGGTCAGGTGCGCCAATGCGTGCAGCAGTGCCGTGGAGTCAGGGCCGCCGCTGTAGGCGACGCACAGTGTTCCTTGTTGATGTGCATGCAGAGCCCGCCGCAAGGCAGCAGGCAAGGCGGTTTCGTCAATCACGCGCCACCGGTTTTTTTCTTGTTGCGCACGTAGATGGCCTTCGGACGGCCGTCGCCGGGGCTGCGCCGATCCAGTTCGAACAGTTTGATGGCATCGATCAGTTCGCTGAGCTTGCCGTAGCCGTAGCTGCGCGAGTCGAAGTTGGGTCGCTGCTTGGTGATGATGGAGCCGACACCACCCAATCCCGCCCAGCCTTCGTCATCGTCGTCGGAAGCCGCATCGATCGCGTTGCGTAACAGGTTGATCAGGCCGCTGTCCTGTTTCAGCTGTGCGGTTGTGCGTGGTTTGAGCGGCTGTTCTTCGTCGGGTTTGGCGCCGAGGATTTCGGTGTAGATGAACTTGTCACAGGCAGCGACGAACGGTTCGGGCGTCTTGCGTTCGCCAAAGCCGTAGACGATCAAGCCCGATTCGCGGATGCGCGCCGCCAATCGTGTGAAATCGCTATCGCTGGAAACGATACAAAAGCCATCGAAGCGGCCTGAATACAGCAGATCCATCGCGTCGATGATCATGGCCGAGTCCGTGGCGTTCTTGCCGCTGGTATAACCAAACTGCTGGATTGGCTGGATGGATTGCTTCAGCAGTTGGTCTTTCCAGCCTTTCAGATGATTGCTGGTCCAGTCGCCATAGGCGCGCTTCACGTGCGCCGTGCCGTACTTGGCAACCTCGGCCAATAATCCCTCGGCAATCGTCGGCTGTGCGTTATCTGCGTCGATCAGCACGGCGAGTTTGACGGCATGGTCGTTGGGCATGAATGCGGCTCCCGGTGACGTTAGCCCGATGGTATCGCTAATTCGAGGCGTTTAGAGCCAATTCAATATCTCCCCGCAGCCCGCATAGCACCTGATCAGCAGCCATGCGGCCGTGCGCGGCTTGACCAGATAGCCAGTCTGGCGCTGTGTCACGCACGACCACCTGGCCGCTGCTCAGGTGCTATGCGAACTACGCTGAGATATTGAAGTGGCTCTAGTGCGCGTCCTCAAAGGCATGCAGACGGCGCTCCAGTTCCCATTGCGCGGCGGCTTTTGCGCTGCTGTCGAGAAGGTGGTGGCAAGCCGCGCCGGGATGATCGCCGCCAGGCGTCTGGTTCTGGCAGGCATTCGATGTCCACAAGCTATCGCCGGGCAGGAAACTGTAGGTGAGACTGTTGCGCGCCATCTGCTTCAGCGTGAGATAGCCGAGTCCGAAATCTTCGGCGGCGCGTACGTATTCGTGGGTCAGATCGATGCGCGAAACACCTTCGTCATCGGTGGACAGTGCTACGGGCACACCGTGTTTGAGGTACATCGGTAACGGATGGTCGGCACCACGCACGCCCAGAATCACATCGTTGCTGGTGAGGTTGATTTCCACCATGACATGATGCGCGGCCATTTCATCCAGCAGTGCTTCGGGATGATCTTCATACATCACATCCACGCCGTGCCCGATGCGTTCGGCATGACCCATTTCCACTGCTTGGCGGATATGGAAGCGCAAGCCGTCTGGCGGCACCAGGCCGGGAGCTAGTTCGCCGGCGTGCAGACTGATGTGCACCTTGGGATACAGATGATGCAGGTAGTCGAGCATGCGCATGTGCAAGGTGTAATCGCGCATCGACAGATAGCCGTCTTCAGGCATGACAAAGTTGATACCCACCCAGCGTGGATCGGCGGAGGCAAGCTCAAAGCCAAGCAGGGTCTGCGCGAATACTCGCTCCGGCGCTGCGCCGCGCAAAACCTGATACAGAAAGCGAATCTGCACCGAGCAGCCGTCGTCCGCCTTGGCGGTATCACAATGTTGTTGGCGTCTGCGTTCGGCCAGGGCTTGGGTGAGCAATTGCTCATCGGTGGCCATTTCGTCTTTCAATCCATGTGCAAGCAGTCGCTGGCGCATAACGTCGAAATGATCTTGCCAGCCGATTGTGCGGGCGAGTTGTGCCGCGTGCGCAAAGGGCGGCGTTACCATCAGTTCCAGATACTGCTCGTTTTGCGTGGCGGCGCGTACGCTGACTTCGTTGAGCCAGTCGCCCATGTGCTGTTGTGGGCTGACGGCTTCGAAGCGGCCGAAGGTGTCGAAGAACTGGTCGTGACCGGAGTGCCCGGCATAAGGCACGAAGCTACGCATGGAGAAGGCATCTACCAGCGTGTCGTAAAAGTGCTGGTCATTGAGCGCATCGGCGGCGGGGCGGCGGCCATTGCCGCAGTTCGGTGCGGCGGCGTCGGGTTTGTCCAGCAAGCTTGAAGTGGCGATATCCACGCATAGCCCATCAATAGCGGCCTGGGCGATCCACGATTCGGCATATACCGCGCCGCTGAGGTGGTTGTGCAGATCACCGCCCTTGGGCATCCCGGCGAGGAAGGCCTGCAAGGCAAGCGGGCCTTGCTGGTGAGCAGCTTCGAACGCCTTGGCGGTGCGTGTTTCGGCGTTGTCGGTTTGCGCGGGCGCAGTCTGCGCCGAAACGTGAGCTGCACAAATCATTGCCGCAGCCACAACGGCGCGGCGCAAAAGGGAGCGAGCCTGCATGGAAGAATCGCGTCAGTGAAGTGTCCGGCGATTCTTCAGCAAAAAACGAAATGCTGCCAGTTATTCCTGATAGGCGCCGTAGCCGCGCAGACGGCGGTAGCGCAGTTCCAGCAGCTCGGGCGTCGGGATGGCTTCCAGTTTGTCCAGCTCGTTGAGTAGGACGGCCTTCAGGCGAATGGCCATGGAATGCGGATTGCGATGAGCGCCGCCCAGCGGCTCGCGCACAACCTTGTCGATCAGGCCAAGCTCAAACAGGCGTGGCGCAGTCATCCCCAAAGCCTCGGCAGCATCCTTGGTTTTCTCGCCGCTCTTCCACAGGATGGAGGCGCAGCCTTCTGGCGTGATCACCGAATAGGTCGAATATTGCAGCATCAGCGTGCGGTCGCCGACGCCGATTGCCAGCGCGCCGCCGGAACCGCCTTCACCGATCACGGTGCAGATGATCGGGGTTTTCAGCTCAGCCATTTCCAGCAGGTTGCGGGCGATGGCTTCACTCTGGCCGCGTTCTTCGGCACCGATGCCGGGGTAGGCGCCCATGGTGTCGATGAAGGTGAACAGCGGCAGTTTGAAACGCTCGGCCATCTTCATCAGGCGCAGTGCCTTGCGGTAGCCCTCTGGGCGAGGCATGCCGAAGTTACGCTTGAGCTTGCCCTTGGTGTCACGGGCTTTCTGGTGGCCAATGATCATCACCTGCCGGCCATTGATGCGGCCTAAGCCGCCCACGATGGCGCCGTCGTCGGCAAAGGCGCGGTCGCCGGCCAGCTCGTGGAATTCCTCGCAGATCACGCTGATGTAGTCGAGCGTGTAGGGACGGGCCGGGTGACGCGACAGCTGGGTGGTCTGCCAGGAATCCAGGTTGCGGAAGATGTCGGCCGTCTTGATCTTCAGCTTCTCGCGCAGCTTCCGGATTTCGTCGTCGATATTGACCGACTGGCCGCTGCTGGCGTAGCGCAGTTCCTCGATCTTGGCTTCCAGATCGGCAATCGGCTGTTCGAAGTCGAGGAAATTAGGATTCATTCCGGTCTTGGTATGGCACAGAAGCGGGGCAGTATACCGGGGTCGCAAAAAACACGGGAACGGGGGCGTATGGCTTTGCGGCGTGGCCGGGTGGCAAGAAGCGGAGGATAAACCGGCGCTTGGCGTGAGCCACGCCTAATCCCCGTTCCCGGTTTTCACGAGCCTGACGCCCGCTCCGATTACGCCGGGCATGTTGCGTACCGCCCGCAGCAGCTCGGGAATCGCATTGACCTGCCAATCCTCACCCAGCTCGAAATCGGCCTGTGCCTTGGCGTTGTGGTAGCCGCTCAAGATCACGCTGGCGCGACCGCCCCGGTGACCGGCCAGCGCCTGGCGGAACTGCGCAATGAAGTCGGGGCCGATGCCGTTGACCTTCACCCGCAGCAGGCGCGCGAAGCGGCGGCAGGCGTCGGCCAAGGTGTAGGCACTGCGGGCACGCACTTGGAACCCGCCGCCGGAGAATTCGTCGATGCGCAGGCCGCCTTCAACCACCAGCAGCTCGTCGCGCGTAAGCAGCGGTGCGACCTGCTGGTAAAGCTCGCCGAAAAAGCTCACTTCGATGATGCCAGTGCCGTCTTCCAGGCGCACGAAGGCGTCGCTGTCACCGCGTTTGCGCACCGCCACGACCATGCCGGCGACGGTCCAGGGCGTGTCGGGGCCGCGGCGGAAGCGGTTGTCATCGCCATCGTTCTTGCGTGGGCGCGGTGGCTGATAGCGGTCGGCGATCTCACCCAGCGGGCAGGTCGATAGCTGGGCCAATTCCTCGCGCCACGGATCGGTGGGGTGGCCGGAGAAGTAATGGCCGAGCGTTTCGCGCTCACCTTGCAGCTTCTGCTCCAGTGGCCATTCGGGCACCGTGGGCAGGTTCATCTGTACCACGGGAGCGGCCGCGTCCCCGCTCTTGCCGGATGTGAACGCGCCGAACATGTCGTTCTGGCCCGATTGGCGATCGCGCAGGTGCTGCTCGGCTGCCTTCATCGCATCCGGCAATTGCAGCATCAGGCTGGCGCGATTGGGCGCCAGCGCATCGAGCGCGCCGGAGAGGATCAACGCTTCGAGCACGCGCCGGTTGAGCTTGGTCGAATCGACGCGGCGGCAGAAGTCCGCCAGGTCCTTATACGCACCGCCTTTACGCCGTTCCTCGGCAATGGCTTCGCAGGCACCTTGGCCAACGCCCTTGATCGCGCCAAGGCCATAGCGGATGACCTTGGACTCAACCGCGACGAACATGAACTCCGAGGCGTTCACGTCCGGCGGCAGGACAGTCAGGCCGATCGCGCGCGATTCGTCGAGGAAGGTGACCGCCTTGTCGGTGTTGTCCATGTCCGACGAGATCGTCGCGGCCATGAATTCGGCGGGGTAGTGCGCTTTCAGCCACGCGGTCTGGTACGAGACCAGCGCGTAGGCGGCGGCGTGCGACTTGTTGAAGCCGTAGCCGGCGAACTTTTCCATCAAGTCGAAGATGGAGTCAGCCTTGTCGCCGGTGAGCCCGTCTTTGGCGGCGCCCTCGCGGAACTTGGCGCGCTCCTTGGCCATCTCCTCGATTTTCTTCTTACCCATCGCGCGGCGCAGCAGGTCGGCGCCGCCGAGCGAGTAACCGCCCACGATCTGCGCCATCTGCATCACCTGCTCCTGGTAGACCATGATGCCGTAGGTCTCTTTCAGGACAGGCTCGACGCGGGGGTCGGGGTATTCCACGTCCTCGCGGCCGTGCTTGCGCGCGACGAAGCTGGGGATCAGGTCCATCGGGCCGGGGCGGTACAGTGCCACCAGGGCGATGATGTCCTCGAAGCGGTCAGGCTTCGCATCCTTCAACATGCGCTGCATGCCGGAGGATTCGAGCTGGAACACCGCCACCGTCTGTGCTCTTTTCAGCAACTCGTATGGTTCGGGGTCGTCCAGCGGCAAGGCAGCAATATCCAACGGCTCTTCGCCGGATTTGGCGCGACGCTCGTTGATCGCCTTCACGGCCCAGTCGATGATGGTGAGCGTTCGCAGGCCGAGGAAGTCGAACTTCACCAAGCCGACGGCTTCGACGTCGTCCTTGTCGTATTGGGTAACAACACCGCCGCCACCCGGTTCGCAGTACAGCGGCGCGAATTCGGTCAGCGGCTTGGGGCCGATCACCACGCCACCGGCGTGCTTGCCGGCGTTGCGGGTAAGGCTTTCCAGTTTCAGCGCGAGATCGATCAGCGTTTTGGCTTCTTCGTCCTGTGCGTAGAGATCGCAGAACTCCTTCACCACGCGCTCGGGTTCTTTCTGCGCTTTCTCCGAGCGGCCAAGCGCACAGGACAGGGTCAGATCAAGCGGACGCGGCGGGATCAGCTTGGCGATGCGGTCGACTGCGTTGTAACCCATGCCCAGCACGCGGCCGGAGTCGCGCAGCACTGCCTTCGCGGCCATCGAGCCGTAGGTGATGATCTGGCTGACGTGGTCGCGGCCGTATTTGCGCGCGACGTAGTCGATCACCTCATCGCGGCGGTCCATGCAGAAGTCGATGTCGAAGTCGGGCATCGACACGCGTTCGGGGTTCAGGAAGCGCTCGAACAGCAGGTTGAACTGCAGCGGGTCGAGATCGGTGATCTTCAATACCCACGCCACCAACGAACCGGCACCCGAACCGCGGCCTGGGCCGACCGGAATACCGTTCTGCTTACCCCAGTTGATGAAGTCCGCCACGATCAGGAAGTAGCCGGGGAACCCCATCTCGATGATGACGTCCAGCTCACGTTCCAGGCGCGCTTCGTAATCGGCCAGGGTATGACCCTGGGCGAGCGGGGCGCTGGCAAGGCGTTCTTTCAAGCCTTCGCGCGCGAGTTCGCGGATGTAGCTGGCCAGATCGTGGCCTTCCGGCACCGGGAAGTTCGGCAGGTAGTAAGTGCCGAACGTGAGTTCCAGGTTGCAGCGCTTGGCAAGCTCGACGGTGTTTTCCAACGCTTCGGGAATGTCGGCGAACAGCGTCGCCATGTCTTCCGGCGTTTTCAGGTATTGCTGGTCGCTGTAGTCGCGTGGGCGCTTGGGATCGGCCAGCACACGGCCCTGGTGGATGCATACGCGCGCTTCGTGCGCTTCGAAATCGTCCTGCTTGAGAAAGCGTACGTCGTTGCTGGCGATGACCGGCAGATCGAGTTCGGTCGCGAGCATCAGCGCGGCGTTGTTCCACGATTCCTCGCCTTCGCGGCCGCAGCGGGTAAGTTCCAGGTACAGGCGATCGGGAAAGAGTTGCATCAGCGCGCGCAAACGCGACGCCGCGGCTTCCGTGCCTTGGTTCACAGCGATGCGGCCAATTTCGCTTTCGCGTCCGAGCAAGGCGATCAGTCCGTCTGTCGCATCAGGTGTGAGCCAACCGGCATCGGTCAGGGCGCGGCCGCCCTGTTGGCCTTCGCGCCAGGTGCGCGAAACCAGGCGCGACAGGTTCAGATAACCGTCCCGGTTCTGGCAGAGCACGGTCAGACGCCATGGGCGCGGGTCATCCAGCGAACTGATCCACAGATCGCAGCCACCGATGGGTTTGATACCTGCGGCGCTACATGCTTTGTAGAACTTCACCAGGGCGAACATGTTGCATTCGTCGGTGAGCGCAACAGCGCCCGTGCCCGCTTGCACGCAGGCAGCCACCAGCGCCTTGATGCGGATGGTCGAGTCGACCAGCGAATACTCGCTGTGCAGATGCAGATGAGCGAAACGGAGGGACATGGCTCGCACGCGAAGCAATGTCCCAGCCTAACGGGGTGGTCCGGTGTGGGCAAGAATTGACAAGCGCCAGGAACAGGGAATCGGGGACGTCACATTGACCGCAACCCCGCTATTCCCTGTTTACCGATCATCGTTTCTAGCCTTGATCAATACACCCGGAACCGTTCCTCGTCCGCGACCGGCTCGATGTAGTGCGAAAGGCTCTCCACATTGAGCGGATGCAAGTCGTAATCGAGGTGTCGCGGACCCAGTTCGGGGACCCCCGGTTCTGGCCGACGCACTTCGGCTGCCGGTGTGTAGGGTGACTGTTTGGGCGCGTTGGGGCGGCGGCGGAAAGGAAGCATCATGACACCCTCCAAAGTCCGGTGTCTGAAGCACGATGGGCGTTTCACGGCGGCATCACCGGACGGCTACGTTAGCGTCCCTGCGGGTGCTCGTGGCGGCAGTGCATGCAGTCTGCCGCAGCGGCTTTCCGATTCCATTCGTATACCTGCTCTGATGCAGACGCAATAGGTAAGGTTGCATAGATGGAACATCACATCCGATAAACAAACGTGACGCGTGAAGCGACAGTGATGATCAGAAAAGCTGGCCCTGATCGAGCAGCTGTTTCACGGGTGCAAAGCTGCGGCGATGCTGACTGCATGGACCCAGCTGTTGCAACGCTGCCAAGTGTGCAGGCGTGGGATAACCCTTGTGCACAGCGAAACCGTAGCCGGGGTGCAGCGCTTCCATGGCGACCATCAGCCGGTCGCGGCTGACCTTGGCCAGAATCGACGCTGCACTGATCGCCGGTTCCAGTGCATCGCCGCCCACAATGGCTCGACCAGGGCAGGGGAGATCCTTGGGAATCTTGTTGCCGTCGATCCATGCTTCGCTGGCGGCAGGCACCAGTCCTGCAACGGCCCGGCTCATGCCAGTCATGGTGGCCTGGAAAATATTCAGGCGATCGATTTCTTCCGGTTCGATGACCACCACGCAATGTGCCAGCGCGCGTTCCACGATCAACGGATAGAGTTTTTCGCGGCGCGCTTCGCTGAGTTTCTTCGAGTCGTTCAAGCCTTCGATCGGCCTGGACGGATCGAGCACTACCGCTGCGACCACGACGGGGCCGGCGAGAGGACCGCGGCCTGCTTCGTCGACACCGGCGATATGAATGACGTGTTCTTCGCGTCCGCCTCCTCTCCCCTCCGGGGAGAGGATTGAGGTGAGGGGCGCAAGGCTTGCCTCAACTTTCATACAAAGCAGGCTCCAATTAATGGGTAAGGCGAGGTTGGCCCCTCACCCCAACCCTCTCCCCGAAGGGGAGAGGGATTTGGATGTATCGAGTAACTCTACAATCGCCGCTGCCGCATGATCGCCTGCGTGGCCGTGAAGATTGCCGCGCAGTGCTTCATGCAATTGCTCGAAAGCGGCGACGATGGCGCCTCGGCGTTCACTGTCGCGGAATAGCGTCAGTGTGGCCTCCGCCAGCTTGGCGCCTGTGCAATCGTCTTGCATGAGTTCCGGAACAAGCACGGCGTCTTTTCCCAAGCCGCAAGCGCGCGCAAGGATATTGGGCAGCGCGTATACATCTGTTTTGAGCATCTTGAGCATGCGCGCAATGCGATAGCTGATGGGTGATACGCGATAACCCACGACCATGGGGCGCTTGGCGAGCATCGCCTCCAGCGTGGCGGTGCCGGAAGCGAGCATGACGACATCAGCCGCAAGCATCGCATCGTGCGCACGGCCGTCCAGCAAAATGGGCATCATTTCGTCGTGCGGGCCGCGCGCAAGCAGCGTCTTGAGCGTGGCGAGTGCGCGCGAATTGGCCGCAGGTATGACAATGCGCAAACCCGGGAGTGCCGCTGCAACGCGGCGCGCCGCGTCGAGAAATGGCCCGGCCAGGCGTTCCAGCTCGGAATGCCTGCTGCCTGGCAATACGGCGAGCACGGGCACATCCAGCGGAAGCTGCAAGGCGCGGCGTGCCGGAATACGGTCGGAAACCAGTGGAAAGCGATCCGCCAGCGGATGGCCGACAAAGCGGGCATCGATGCCGTGGTGTGCGTAGATCGGCGGTTCCATCGGAAACAGGCAGAGCACGCGGTTGGCGCTGGCGCCGATCTTGTCGGCGCGTTTTTCGCGCCAAGCCCAGATCGAGGGGCTGACATAATGCACGGTGCGCAAGCCGGCCTGTTTGACGCGATGCTCGACGCCAAGATTGAAATCAGGCGCATCGATACCAATCACCACCAGCGGCTTTTCGGCGATAAGCCGCGTGACCAGTTCCTTGCGCAGTTTGAGCAGCCGCGGCAGGTGGCGCACGACTTCGGCAAAGCCGAACAGCGACAGTTCGCGCATGTCGTACCACGACTCGAAACCTTGCTGCTGCATGCGGCTGCCACCGATGCCGGCAAAGCGGGCATTGGGATAATGGCGCCGCAACGCAGCGATCAGGTTACCGCCAAGCTGGTCGCCGGATTCTTCGCCGGCGATCACGGCAATCAACGGCTGCTGTTCGGCAGCCGGTTTTTCGACGACATCAGGAGCCAGCATGTCCAAACCTCCCACGTCGCGTGAAGCACATGGCCGTGCGGGATAGCCCGACCAGATAGTTAGCGAGCCAAACCACGCTCGCTGCGATCAAGGAATTCGAGCATCGCGCGCACGTCTTCGCTTTCCTGCGCCTGCGTTGCCAATTGCTCGCGCGCCTCAGCCAGCGGCAAGCCGGAGGTGTAAAGAGTGCGATAGGCACGCTTGATAGCCGTAATGCGCTCCGGCTCAAAGCCGCGGCGCTTCAGGCCAGTGGTGTTGAGGCCACGCGGACGTCCGTTTTGGTCGTTGGCCATCATCAGGAATGGCGGAACGTCGGCGCCGAGCAAACAGCCCATGGCGATGAATGCGTGTTCGCCGATCTTGCAGAACTGATGCGCGCCGGAATAACCAGAGAAGACCGTCCAGTCACCCACTTCGACATGACCGGCCAAGGCCGAGTAATTGGAAAAGATGGTGTGGTTGCCGATGGTGCAATCGTGCGCAACGTGCACATAGGCCAGCAGCCAGTTGTCGTTGCCTATGCGCGTAACGCCGCCGCCGCCGCTCGTGCCGCGACTGATGGTGACGAACTCGCGAATCAGGTTGCGGTCGCCGATCACCAGCTCGGTGCGCTCGCCGCTGAATTTCATGTCCTGCGGATCGCCGCCCAGCGAAGCGAACTGCGCGATGCGGTTATCGCGTCCGATGCGGGTAGGGCCTTCGATGACGACATGCGGTCCGATGATGGTGCCATCGCCGATGTGCACGTCGGCGCCGATGACCGTATACGCGCCGATGCGGACATTGGCGCCAATGACGGCGGACGGATCGATCTGCGCGGTCGGATGAATCATTTCTCGGACCTCGACGCACACATCAGTTCACAGCTGGCCACTTCCTTGCCATCGACCAGCGTGCGTGCTTCGAATAGACCCATGCTGCGCAGCAGGCGCTTGAGGCGCACTTCCATGCGCAGCTGATCACCCGGCACCACCGGCGCATTGAAGCGTGCGTTGTCCACCTTCGCCAAATAGAACAGCGAGCTGGGCGAGCCACCTTTCACGCGCGCACTGAGCTGCGTGAGCAGACCGGCGGACTGCGCCATGGCCTCCACGAGCAATACACCCGGCATCACCGGATGATTGGGGAAGTGGCCGTTGAAGAACGGTTCGTTGATGGTTACGTTCTTCAACGTCACCACGCTTTGATCCGGCACGATTTCGATCACGCGATCGACCAACAGAAAGGGGTATCGATGCGGCAGCAGCTGTTGGATCTGTTCCACATTCACCGGCAGCGAGATCGGAGCGGTGTTGTCAGTCATCGTTCTTGTCCTTTTCCAGCGCCGACAATCGGCGCACGTACTCGTCGAGGTGCTTGAAGCGCGCAGCGTTGCGGCGCCATTGACGGTTTTCCTGCAGCGGCACCCCGGAGGAATACTCGCCGGCTTCCCGAATGGAGTGAGTTACCAGGCTCTTGGCGGTAATGGTAACCCGGTCAGCCACTTCCAGATGGCCCAGCACACCGGCATTGCCGCCGATCATGCAATAACGGCCGATTTTCGCACTGCCGGCCACGGCTGCACACCCCGCCATGGCGGTGTGGGCGCCTATATACACGTTATGGGCGATCTGGATCTGGTTGTCTAGCCGCACGTCTTCTTCCAGGACCGTATCGTCCAGTGCGCCACGGTCGATAGTGGTGTTGGCGCCGATTTCGCAATCGTCGCCGATCCGCACACCCCCCAGCTGTGGCAGCTTCACCCAATGGTCGCGATCGAAGGCGAGGCCGAAACCGTCCGAGCCGATCACTGCACCGGGGTGAACCAGCACGCGCTTGCCGAGGGTGACGCGGGAGACCAGGGTGACACGCGCCACCAGTCGCGATTGGGCGCCGACGACGCATTCGGAACCGATGATGCAATGTGGGCCGAGCACGGCGCCGTCTTCGATCACCGCATCACCTTCGACCACGCAGCAAGGGCCGATGCTGGCGCTGGCGCTTACGCGCGCGCCGGGCGCGACGACTGCGCTCGGATGAATGCCAGGCACTGCAGCAGGCAAGGGCTCGAATAATGCAGCAATGTGTGCATAAGCCACATAAGGATCGCGTGCGATCAATGCAGCCGTGGGACAGCTATCCACAGTATCGCTATGCAAGACGACGACGCCTGCACGAGTACCACCCAATTGTGCGGCGTATTTGCTGTTGGAAAGAAAGCTCAGCTGAGTCGGGCCTGCGCCGGACAGGGTGCCGACGCCATCGATCATGCGTGCGCCATCGCCCCGGAATTCGAGGGCGAAGCGTTCGGCGAGTTCTGCCACGCTGTATTCAGTCTTACTCATGCAGGGCTCCGGCTCCACGGCATGCGCAGCATTGTAGGGGCTCAGTCCCTGCCGTGCGCAGCAACTTGCGAGTCTAAAAGAAAGCGCGGCATAGCCGCGCTTTCCATAGGCATGTTCCCGCAGGTCAGTTTAGAACTGGCTGCCGAAGGTGAACTGGATGCGTTCTTCGTACTGGCTGTCGCCTACCTGCGTACGGAACGGGAAGCCCAGGCTGATGATCAGCGGACCGATCGGTGCCTGCCAGTGCAGCGACACACCGGCCGATGCATCGAGCTGCTTGGCGCTGAAGTTCTGGATGGTCGAGTAGGCCTGGCCGACGTCCATGAACAACGACACGCGTGCGGTGTTGATGTCCTTCAGGAACGGCAGCGGCAGGTAGACTTCTGCCGTACCCAGCACCTTGAAGGCACCACCGATCGGCTGCGCGTAGCTGTAGGTGCTGTTTGCGCAGTAGCCGTTGACGGGCTGGATCGGACCGCCAGTCGAGGTCGAGCCTGCGCAGGCTCGCGGACCCAGCGTGTTGTCTTGGAAGCCACGCAGGTCGGTCACACCGCCGGCGTAGAAGTTCATCCAGAACGGGAAGGTGATCGCCTGACCGGCCTTGTACCCAACATTGGCAGAAGGATCGTAATCCGCGGTGGTGCTGGTGAAGGTCTTGCCGCCGTAGGTGTCGCCGTAACCGACCTTGCCGTCCAGATACAGCACGAAACCGCCGCCGATCGGCCAGTAGTGATTGGCTTCGCCGTTGAAGGTCCAGTACTGCACGGTCGAGCCGGGCAGCGCCGCGCTGACCGTTGCCGTCAGCTGGCCGCCGTGTGTGGGCGCCCAGTACGAGTTGCGCGTGTCATGCACCCAGCTCAACGAACCGGTCCACGAATGGATGGTGTTGTGGCCCAGCGCGTTCATGTAGTCGATCAATATCTGCGGCGTATAGCCTGCGTAGGTATTGATCTTGGTGCTGCCGATACCCAGGCTGCCGCTCAAGCGATCGAAGTCGGTAACCGGGATGGTCAGCGTGGTGGAGAACGACTTGGTGCTGTTCGAATAGCTGGCGTACTGGCTGCCCAGGTCGCTGTAGTCGGCGCGCGAGAACGATGCGTTGTAGCCGAGGCCGATGCCGTTGTCGGTCAGATACGGAGTGGAGTAGCCCGCATTGATCTGGGTGAGGTAGTCGCTGCGCTCGGCGCCGATGGTGAAGCGGTCGCCCGTGCCGAGGAAGTTGTTCTGCGATACCGAGCTGGACAGGATGATGCCCGAGTACTGTGAATAACCCACACCGAAGGTCAGGCTGCCGGCGGACTGCTCTTCCACCTTCACCGTCAGGTCGACTTCGTCATCCGTGCCCGGCACGGTCTGCTTGTCGATGGTGACGGTCTTGAAGAAGCCCAGCTGCTGCAGGCGAATCTTGGAACGGTCGATGGCCGCCTGCGAATACCAGGAGCCTTCGAGCTGGCGCATTTCACGGCGCAGCACGTCGTCTTCGGTGCGGGTGTTGCCCTGGAAGATGACGCGGCGAACATACACGCGCGGACCCGGCTGGATGTACCAGGTGATGTCAGCGGTGTGCTTTTCTTTGTCGAGCTTGGGAACCGAGTTCACCTTGGCGAAGGCATAACCGATGTTGGCCAACAGGGCCTTGATCGAATCGGAGGTGGCCTCGATCGCGCGGCGGTTGAACAAGTCGCCATTCTTCACGAACACCAGCTTGCGCAGCGTGTCTTCCGGCAGGATCAGCTGGCCGAGCAGATGCGTATCGGAAATGTGGTAGATGTCGCCTTGGGTGACGTCGGCAGCGATGTACATCGCGCGCTTGTCGGGCGCGATGGTGACCTGGGTCGAGTCGATGCCGAAGTCAGCGTAGCCGCGATCCATGTAGTAGGACTGCAGCTTCTTCAGGTCGCCGGACAACTTGTCCTGCGAATACTGGTCGTTCTTCGAATACCAGGACAGCCAGTTGGTGGTGCCTGATTCGAAATCGCTTTCGATGTCTTTGGTGGTGAACGCCGTGTTGCCGACGATGTTCACTTCTTTGAGCTTGGCGACCTTGCCTTCGCGGATTTCAATGTCGATGGCGACGCGGTTGCGATCCAACTGGGTCACGTGTGGGCTGACCGACACGTTGTACTTGCCGCGGTTGTAGTACTGGCGGATCAGTTCCTGCTGCACGCGATCAAGCGCGAGGCGGTCGAAGGTTTCGCCTTCGGAGAGGCCGATATCCTTCAGACCCTTCTTCAGGTCGTCAGTCTTGATGTCGTTGTTGCCGCGGATGGTCAACTTGGTGATCGACGGACGTTCGACCACCTTCACCACCAGGATGTCGCCATCGCGCTCCAGCTCCACATCGCTGAAGAACTTGGTGTTGTAGAGGGCGCGGATGGCCTGCTGGGCTTCCTCGTTGGTGAGGCGGTCCCCTTTGTTGATCTGCAGGTAGTTGAACACCGTACCGGCAGAGATGCGGCTGAGGCCTTCGATACGGATATCGGAAACGACGAAAGGTTCGAGAGCGAGCACGCTCGTAGAAAGGGAGGCAAGCAGGATCAGGGCGGCGATACGCTTCATCGTCGATTCCGTTGTGTTATTCGGACGGGCCGGCCATTAGGACCGGCCCGCTACATTTTTTTCCAAAGCCGGCATCATCCCGGCCTCGTATTTTCAACTGCACTACGCTTGGCATGCCCGGAGCGTTGACTCCGGACGCCGCGCGGTGCGGATGGGTTGCCACGCGATAAGGAGGCCGCGGCCAGCGTTCAACCGGAGGTTGTCAGCGGCGCGCATCCGTCTCACGAGGGCAGGATGATGCGATGGATGTCGTTGTAGAACGTCAACACCGTCAGCGTGACCAACAGAGCGAGACCCACGTACTGGCCCGCGATCATGGTCCGTTCGCTGACCGGGCTGCCTTTGATCAGCTCGATAAGGTAATACAGTAGGTGCCCGCCGTCCAAGATTGGTATGGGCAGCAGGTTGATGATCGCCAGGCTGAGCGACACCAGACCGAGGAATTCCAGGAACCGGTCCAGCCCGGCGTGGGCCGACATGTTGGCTGCCTGGGCGATGCCGACTATCCCGGAAATGTTCTTGGTCGAGGCTTCGCCCGACAGCATCTTGCCGACCATACCGAAGGTATCGGTGGTGCGCTGCCAGGTGAGGCTGAGCGATTCGGTCAGTGCTTTGAGCGGGCCATAGTGCTGGATCGCGGTTTCAAGCGGCTGCTGCGCTACGCCGATGACCCAATGCGGGGCGCCGCTACCGGAAGCATCCATGCGTGCGGTGACCGCGAAGTGCATCGGCTTGCCGTTGCGCAAGACGTCCAGGGACAGCGTCGGCGACTTCGCCGCATTGGCGACGATCTGCTTGCTGAGGTCGTCGAAGTTTTTTACGGCAATCCCGTCGACGCTTAGTACGTGATCACCGGCCTGCATACCCGCGGTGGCTGCCGGGTAACCGGGTGCCACCGTCGCTACGATGGCGGGCGCCGGCGCCGGCTCGATGCCGAGCTTGTCGAAGTATTGGCCGATGTCTTCGCCTGCTGGCAGGCGATTGAGCGGCAGGACGATTGAGCGCTGCGTACCATCGCTACCGCGAACCGTGATCGGTAGCGGTGTGCGGCTCAAGAGTGCGTTGGCGATCAGATCGGCCGAACCGCTCCACGTCATCACCGGCTCACCGCCGACGGTAAGCAGGCGATCGCCCGGCTGAATACCTGCCTGGGCTGCGAGACTTTGCGGCGCGGCTGACACAATGGGGGCGTAATCGGCGCGCCCCAACACGAACATCAGCCAGAACGCAGCAATGGTAAAGATGATGTTGAAGCCGGGACCGGCGGCAACGATGGCAATGCGCTTCCAGATCGGCTGCGCTGTGAACTCTTGATCACGCAGGGCGGGATCGACATCGCCCTCGCGGGCATCGAGCATCTTGACGTAGCCGCCCAGCGGGATTGCTGCGATCTGATATTCGGTGCCGTCGCGGCCGATGCGTTTCCAGATGGCGCGGCCGAAACCGACCGAGAAGCGCAGCACCTTCACGCCGCAACGGCGGGCGACCCAATAGTGTCCGAATTCGTGAAAGGTCACTAGCACGCCAAGCGTGACCAGCAACCAGAACACCGAGCCGAAAAAGGGATTCATCAAGTCAGGTACGTCTCTAGGGAACTCAAAGCTTATCAGCAAGCGTTGCGAAGTACCTGTCGGGCAGCCTCACGGGCGGTCCGGTGATGTTCGCGCAGGGTTTGGATATCGACCACGGACTGGGGCGGCAGTTCCGTCAAAACCTGCTCGATCAGATCGGCAATCGACAGAAAAGGCAGGGTGCCCGCCAGAAAGGCCTCCACGGCGACCGCGTTAGCGGCATTCAGGATGACGGGCGCGTCACCACCCGCCCGCAGCGCCTCGTAGGCGAGCGACAGGCAGCGGAAGGTGGCGAGATCCGGTTTCTCCAAGGGCGGCGGTACAGCGGCTTTGGCAGGCGGCTGGAGGCGATCCTCTGCATCGGCGGACTCTGGCCACGCCAATGCCCAGGAAAAGATGGCGTGCCCCTCTGAATGCCCTCGCCGGGCTTGCAGGGAGCCATCGGCAAACTCGACTTCAGTATGAGGCTGCCCCCAGGGGTGAAGCCGGGTTTCGATCTGGTCGGGTGTTATGTCGAACAGGGCATGGGCCGCGATGACTTGCTGGCCGTTTCGCATCTGGCTTGCCGCGTTCACGGCGTCACGGCGCGTCCATTCAAACTCTGCGGACTTACAGGTTTGCTCCGGCGTAACCGTCATCAGGGCCGCGCGGCCCAGCCCCCTGAATGGGCCGCCCGCGTCGGCGAGAGTCAAGCGCCGCACTTCATGCTGCGCCGGGGTTTGGCTCAGGCACCGCGAGGCGGCTTGCAACACCGGATCCAGTGGGATCAGCCTGCCGCCGCTTTCGGCCGCTGCCTGACGCAGCAACAAGCCGGCCATGGCGGCAGTTTCGAGGTTACCCAGTAGCACGTGCTTGCCAGTCCGCGCTGCCGCGAGGGCGGCTTCGATCCCGGTCCAGCCGGAGATCGCGATCACGGCGATATTGCATAGTGCTGAGGCGGCGGCATGAATCAGCGCGTGAGGCCCGCTGGCGATATCGCATCGCACCCCCGCACTTGCCAATCGGCGCGCCAGTTCGGCTTCCAGCGCTGCGTCCTCGATAATCGCGAGGCCTGGCTGGTGCAACGTGCACTGTTGTACCAGTGCGCTGACATGCCTATGGCTGCTCAGCACGCTGGCACGGTAGCGGTCTGGATGAAGCCGGATGAAGTCGAGCGCGCTCTGGCCGATCGCGCCGGTTGCATCAAGGACTGCAACCTGGCGAATCACGGAGTGCTACTCAGAAGCCCAGCAGCAGCTTGCCGAGGGCAAAGACCGGCAGGGCGGCGAAGACGCTGTCGAGACGATCGAGCAGCCCGCCATGACCTGGAAACAGCGCGCCGGAATCTTTCACGTTGGCGTGGCGCTTCATCAGGCTTTCCAGCAGATCGCCGACGATCGAGCTGGCCACGGTCACGACCGTCACGATGATCAGTCCGATCAGCCGTGCGTCACGCACCCCCAGCAGCCACCCGCCGGCAGCGATCGCCACGGAGCTGGTGACGAAGGCGCCATAGACGCCAGCCCAGGTCTTGCCGGGGCTGATCTGCGGAGCCAGCTTGCGCTTGCCGAAGAAACGCCCGGCGAAAAAGGCGCCGGTATCGGCAGCCCAGACCAGCAGCATCGCCAGGAACACCCAGATATGGCCGTGCGGCTCGCTGCCATGAATGCTCAGTGCGGCAACCCAGGCAGGAAAAATAACGAACAGTCCGGCGAACAGTTTCAGGTTGCGGTTTTCCGGCGTCGGCGCTGCGGCGAAGGCGAAATGGCGCAGCCACACACAGACCGTCAGCCACCACGCCACGCCAGCAACCATCAGCGCCGGCCACAACCATGTCGAAGCCCGCAGCAGCCACAGCACGACGAACAGCACGACGGCCGCGCCCAACACCACACCCCGGTTGCGGCGGCTTTTCATGCCGGACAGGCGCGTCCATTCCCACGTGGCCGCCAGAAAAGCGCCTGCCAGCAGCCAAGCGAAGATGTCTGTTGGCAGCAACAGGATCAGCAGGATGACTAGCGGGGCGAGGAGCAGGGCGGTAAGGACGCGCTGTCGCAGCATGACGACTCCTTAGTGATCAGGCCTGGGCGACCTGATCACCGGTTCGGCCAAAGCGGCGTTCACGGCGGGCAAAGTCATTGATGGCGTGCTGCAACGAGATCTGATTGAAATCGGGCCACAGCGTATCGGTGAAATACAGCTCCGCATAGGCCAGCTGCCACAACAGGAAATTGCTGACGCGGCGATCACCGCCGGTGCGAATGAAAAGATCCAGCGGCGGCAGTTCGCCCAGGCTGGTCCAGCGGTCGAACTCGGCTTCGTCGATAGCATCCACCTGCATGTCACCGCGCGCCACCGCGGTGGCGAGCTTGCGTGCTGCCTGCACGACATCCCAGCGGCCGCCATAGTTGACCGCGATGTTCATCTGCAGCTTCACGTTGCCGGCCGTACGCTTCATGGCTGCAAGCATGCGTTGCTGCAAAGGTTTGTCGAAAGCGTCCAGATCTCCGATGAAGCGCAGGCGCACACCGTTTTGGTCCAGCTCATCGACTTCTTTGTCGAGCGCGCGCACGAATAGATCCAGCAGCGCCCCCACTTCTTCTTCCGGCCGTTTCCAGTTCTCGCTGGAGAAGGCAAACAACGTCAGCGCCTCCACACCCTGGCGCAGGCAGCCTTCCACCACTTCGCGCACCGCTTTGCGGCCGGCGTTATGACCGAAGCTGCGCGGACGGTGGCGCGCTTTCGCCCAGCGGCCATTGCCATCCATCACGATGCCGATATGCCGAGGTATGTAGGTTTGCGGGGTCGTGGTCATGGATGGAGCGTAGCGTTAACGGCGCTGCTTGCCTCGCTGGAGCCGGTGCGGAAAACGTGTTCGTCAGAGAATGGCCATGTTTGATCGCTGCATGGCCTCTTCAGGGTGGAAAGCCGTCCCGGACAGATGCCTGAACGGCATGCAGGCATGGTATTTATCCGTCGCCTTTCAGGACTTCGCGGTAGCTTGCTATGGCCTGTCACCCGTTGCCCTCTCCCCGATCGAGAGCGTGGAATCGTGGTGCCGCGAAAATGCGTTTCCATAGGCTGGAAGCGGCGTTCATGCGGCACGCCTCACGATGGCGATGAATTACATCGCCATCAGTTCTTCTTCTTTGGCTTTCGCCACGGTGTCGACTTCTTTGACGAAGCGGTCGGTGAGCTTCTGGATCTCTTCGTCGGCCTTGCGCTCTTCGTCTTCGGTGATCTGCTTTTCTTTCAGCAGATCTTTGACGTGCTGCAAGGCGTCACGGCGCACATTGCGGATCGCGATCTTGGCGTTTTCGCCTTCGTGTGACACGTGCTTGGCCAGTTCGCGGCGGCGCTCTTCGGTAAGCGGCGGCATGTTCAGGCGAATCACCGTGCCGGCCGTGGTCGGCGTGATACCGATGTCCGAAGCCAGCAGGGCCTTTTCGATCGGAGCGACCATGTTCTTTTCGAAAGGCGTGATGACGATGGAGCGGCCGTCAGCGAGCGAAACCGATGCGACCTGGTTCAGCGCGGTATCCGAGCCGTAATAGGGCACCTTGATATGGTCGACCAGCGTGGTGCTGGCGCGGCCGGTGCGCAGGCGGGACAAGTCGTGCTTGAGGGCATCGATGCTCTTGCCCATGCGGGTCTGGGCATCGTTCTTGATGTCGTTGAGCATGAGGTAATCACCCGTTGGCGTGCAAGCCGGTCATTATAGCAGGGGGCAAAAAAGACAGGGTTAGGTAGCGAAGGGCAGGGTGCTCCCTCGCTGCCAGCCCTTTTTATTGGGTTTAGCTGGCGTCGACCAAGGTGCCGATCGGTTCGCCACGCATGATGCGCATCAGGTTGCCGGGAACGGTCATGTCGTAGATGCGCAAGGGCATGCGGTGGTCGCGGCACAGCGCGATGGCGGCAGTGTCCATCACGGCGAGCTTGCGTTCGATCACCTGGTCGTAGCTGAGCTGCTCGAAACGCTCGGCATCGTGGACCTTGGCTGGATCGGCGCTGTACACGCCATCGACCTTGGTGGCTTTGAGCAAGAGGTCCGCTCCGAGCTCGACCGCACGCAGCGCGGCGGCAGAATCGGTGGTGAAGAAGGGGTTGCCGGTACCGGCCGCGAACAGCGCGATACGACCCTTCTCGATGTGCCGGATGGCCCGGCGGCGGATGAAGTCCTCGGCCACGTCGTGGATCTGGATGGCGCTCATCACGCGTGCGAAGCCACCGCGCTTCTCGACGGCGTCCTGCATGGCCAGTGCGTTCATGACCGTGGCCAGCATGCCCATATGATCGCCGGTGACGCGGTCCATGCCGGCTGCCGCCAAGCCCGCGCCGCGGAAGATGTTGCCGCCGCCGATCACTACGCCGATCTGAATGCCGATACGCTGGATTTCAATGATTTCGTCGGCCAGGCGGCCGATCACTTTGGGGTCGATGCCGTAGTCGGCATCCCCCATCAATGCCTCGCCGGAGAGCTTGAGCAGGATGCGTCGGTACTTTAGCTGGTCGCTCATGAAGGCTCCGGATTGTGATGTGCAAAACGCGCGCATTGTAGCGGACCCTACCGCAGACGTCAGCGCGTCACAGATTTATGCTTCACACCGTAGTTACCGATGGGAGTCCGCTTCATGCAACACGCTATCGCCGCCATTGCACTGCTGGTGCGCGACTATGACGAGGCAATCGCGTTCTATACCGGCTGCCTCGACTTTGAATTGATCGAAGATACGCCACTGGGCGGCGGCAAGCGCTGGGTGCTGGTTTCGCCACCAGGGGCGCGGGAAACGAGGCTGCTGCTCGCCCAGGCAAGCAATGCTGAGCAGGATGCCAGCGTAGGCGAGCAGGCTGGGGGGCGAGTGTTCCTCTTTCTGCGCGTTGACGATTTCTATGCGCGTTATGAAGCGATGCGTTCGCGGGGCGTACGTTTTCTGGAATCGCCGCGCGAGGAGGCTTATGCGACCGTGGCGGTGTTTGAGGATCTGTATGGCAACAAGTGGGATTTGCTGCAGCCGCGCCAATGACCCATGCGCGCTCCGTGTGCCGGGAAGGGGCTCGGTATAAAACAAAAAAACCGCGATTTCTCGCGGCTTTTTTGTTTTCGTTGTGCTGAGGCGTCAGCCCTGCATCGCCTTCTGCACTTCAGCCAGATAGTCTTCTTGCACCTTCTCGATGCCTTCGCCCACAGCCAGGCGAGCCACAGAAATTACATCGGCGCCTTCCTTCTTCAGGGCGTCGCCAACGGTGACGTTGGTGTCCAGCACGTAAGGCTGGCCCAGCAGGGTGACTTCGGAAATGATTTTGCTGACCTTGCCGCCAACGATCTTTTCCAGGATTTCGGCCGGCTTGGCCTTTTCCTTCTCGGACATCTGGCTCAACGCGATGTCCTTTTCCTTGGCCAGGAATTCGGCCGGGACGTCTTCGGCGCGCACATAGGCCGGGTTCATGGCTGCCACGTGCATGGCGATGCCCTTGGCCAGGTCTTCCGAGCCGCCCTTGAGGGCCACCAGCACGCCGATACGGCCGCCGTGGATGTAGCTGGCGATCACGCCATCATGAGAGGCGCGCGCCATGCGGCGAACCTGGATGTTCTCACCGATGGTGGCGACCAGGCCCTTGGTGGCCTCTTCGATCGTACCGCCGGCTGGGTAGGCGGCAGCCTTCAGTGCATCGACGTCCTGTGCGCCGGACTTCAGCGCCACGTCGGCGACGTTGTTGCCGAAGGTCACGAAATCAGGGTTCTTTGCCACGAAATCGGTTTCGCTGTTCACTTCGACCAGCACGGCGCCGCCGTTGCCCTGGGCGGAGAAGATGCGGCCTTCGGCGGCTACGCGGCCAGCCTTCTTGTCGGCCTTGGCCAGGCCCGATTTACGCAGCCATTCCATGGCGACTTCGATGTCGCCATTGTTTTCGACCAGCGCCTTCTTGCACTCCATCATGCCAGCGCCGGAGCGCTCGCGGAGTTCCTTGACCAGTTGGGCGGAAATATCAGCCATTGAAAGTTCCTCGGGAATCTTGGATGTGTCGTGGCGGCGATACCGCCACGACAGCGGACAGACTTAGTCGGCGTCGCCGGCACCTGTGGTGTCCTGCGCGCGGCCGCCACGGCCGCCACGGCCACCGCGACGGTCGTCGCGATCACCGCCACGCGGGCCGCCCTTCTTGGCCGGCGCATTGCGGCGCGGGGCGGCGGCGCGGCGATCATCTTCCTTGGCGACCGGGTTGCCTTCTTCGTCCAGTTCGACGAATTCGTTGGCATCACCCTGGGCAGCGGCCGGAGCGGCAGCCTTGCCTTCGAGGATCGAGTCGGCGGCGGCGCGGGCGTACAGCTGGATCGCGCGGATGGCGTCGTCGTTGCCCGGGATGGCGTAATCCACCAGTTCCGGGTTGTAGTTGGTGTCGACCACGGCGATCACCGGGATGCCGAGCTTCTTGGCTTCCTGCACGGCGATGTTTTCATGGCCGATATCGACCACGAACAGGGCGTCGGGCAGACGATTCATGTTCTTGATGCCGCCCAGCGAGTTTTCCAGCTTGGCGCGCTCGCGGCGACGGGCCAGCACTTCGTGCTTGACCAGCTTGTCGAAGCTACCGTCGGTTTCGGCGGCTTCCAGCTCCTTCAGGCGGCCAACGGACTGCTTGACGGTGCGGAAGTTGGTCAGCATGCCGCCGAGCCAACGGGCGGTGACGAAGGGCATGCCGGCGCGGCCGGCTTCTTCAGCCAGGGCCTCACGGGCGGAGCGCTTGGTGCCGACGAACAGCACGGTGCCGCGCTTCTGGGCGATCGCCGACAGGAAGTTCATCGCGTCGGTGAACAGCGGCAGCGTCTTTTCGAGGTTGATGATGTGGATCTTGCCGCGCGCGCCAAAGATGTACGGGGCCATCTTCGGGTTCCAGTAGCGGGTCTGGTGACCGAAATGCACGCCAGCTTCCAGCATCTGACGCATGGTGACTTGAGCCATGGTATTACTCCTGCAGTGGGCCTTTTTTGAGTGGCCCAGGGGTTGGGACCTCCACATATCCCCGGCTTCGACCGCGACGCCCATGGCTTAAATGGGTCAGCGCGGCACCCCGAAGACGGTGCCGATATGTGTGTGGCGTTAGTTGGGGTTGTACCGCAGCGCGGTTACAATCCGGGTTCGCTTTGCGCCGTGCGGGCCATCAAAATGGCCAGGAGCGGTCTGCAAAACCCGGAAAGTATAACCGGGACCACCGCTTCGCGGCAAGTTACTGGTTTTTGACGACTTTGCCGCCATATGACGATTGTGATTATGGCAATTACCCTCAAATCCGCTGAAGACCTTGAAGGCATGCGTGTCGCCGGCCAGTTGGCGGCCGAAGTGCTGGCCATGCTCAAGGAGCACGTCAAACCCGGTGTGACCACCGAGGACCTGGATCGGCTGGCCTACGAGCACATTGTGAATGTGCAGAAGGCGATCCCGGCCAATGTGGGCTACCACGGCTTCCCCAAGACTCTGTGCACCTCGGTCAACCATGTGATCTGCCACGGCATTCCCAGCCCGGGCAAGGTCCTGAAGGATGGCGACATCATCAATCTCGACGTGACCGTCATCAAAGATGGCTGGCACGGCGATACCAGCCGCATGTACTACGTGGGCACGCCCGGCGTGCTGGCCAAGCGCCTGGTGGACACCACCCACGAGGCGATGATGCGCGGCATCCAGTCGGTGCGCCCGGGCGCAACCCTGGGCGATGTGGGACACGCCATCCAGAAGCACGCGGAGGCGGCGGGTTTTTCGATCGTGCGCGAATACTGCGGACACGGCATCGGCAAGGTCTATCACGATGAGCCGCAGGTACTGCATTACGGCAAGCCTGGCACGGGCGTGGTACTGCAGAAGGGCATGACTTTCACGGTCGAGCCGATGGTCAATGCCGGCAAGCCGCACACCAAACAGTTGCCGGATGGCTGGACCGTCGTGACCAAAGATCACTCGCTCTCCGCACAGTGGGAGCACACCATTGCGGTGACCGACGACGGTTTCGAGATCCTCACGCCCTGGCCGGATGCTTGATGAGAGGTTGCGGGCGTGGGATCTATCTCGCCCGTATGCCGCGAATTTCGGCGGATTGCAAAATTTCGGATTGGCTTGCGCTCTTTGGCTGGCGATATGAGTAGGCTTGTATCGTTGACCCTTGCGCGCGTGTTGTCCTGCTCATGACTGCATCTACTGTCACGCTTCCTCCGCTACCCCGTTTGCCGGTCGCTGTTCCTCGCTCGGGTGTTTCGAGTGAAGCGCGGCGTGCACTGCGGCAATTGCTGGGGGACCTGGATCGGGCCATTGCAGTAGCGTTTCGTGATGGCGCCGACGCCAGCGAACTGGCCCGGCGGCGCAGTGATTCGGCCACGCGCATCGTGGCGCACGTCTGGACCGCCTGCCTTGGCGATGTCGCGGACGCGGCACTGTTTGCGATCGGCGGTTTCGGACGCGGCCTGCTGTTTCCGTATTCCGATATCGATCTGCTGGCACTGGTCGAGCAGCCAGATGCGGCGCGCTTGCGCGCGCTCGAGCAATGTTTTGCCACCTTGTGGGATATCGGATTGAAAGTCGGCCACGCGGTGCGCGATTCCGCGCAGTGCCGGACACTGGCGGCAGCCGAAGCGAGTGTCTTCACCAGTTTGCTCGATGCGCGCCGTCTTGCGGGCGATGCCGCACTCGATGCAAGACTGCGCGCGATTGTCGATGCTCCCGACATGTGGCCCCCGCACGACTATTTGCTTGCGCGCCTGGCCGAACGAGACGCGCGACATGCTCGCTACGACGACACCGCCTACAACCTCGAACCCAATTTGAAGGACGGTCCTGGCGGACTACGCACGCTCGATTCGCTGCGCTGGCTCGGCAAGCGTCTGGCGCACGCCAGTGATTTTCCTGACATGGTGACCGAAGGCCTGCTCGATCCGGCCGAATGCGACACCCTGCTGCAGGCGGAAGCCACACTGCGTCGCTACCGTTTCGCCTTGCATCTGGAAGCGGGCAGGCCGGAAGAACGGCTGCTATTCGATTATCAGCGCGCGATCGCAGCGAGGCTGGGTTTCGAAGACGAGCATGAGAAAAATCTCGGCGTCGAACAATTTATGCAGGGCTATTACCGTGCGGCGAGCCAGGTGGAACGCCTTGGTATCCAGATAGCCGAACGCTTCGAGGAAATGCTCGAACCGCCGAGCGCCGTTCAGCCGGTTGGCGCGGATTTCATTCGCTACGGTGCGCGCATGGCGGTGCGCGATCCGGATCTCTTCGCCCGCCGCCCCTCCGCGCTGGTGGATATCTTCATCGCGCGCCTGGACGAAAAGGGCGTGATCGGCTTCACCGCCGACACCATGCGCCGCATCCATCAGGCAACCGCAGCCCTGGATGGCAGGCTGGCGGATGATCCGCAGGTGCTCGCGTCCTTCCTGCGTTTGCTGCGTCGTGGCGCACCGGCAGTGGATGCGCTGTGGCGTATGAATCGCCACGGTTTGCTGGCGGCGATTCTTCCTGCGTTTGGCAAAGTGTTCGGGCGCATGCAATACGACTTGTTTCATGTCTATACCGTGGACGAACACACCTTGCGCGTACTGCGCAATGTTGCGCGTTTTGCCGATCCTGTTACGCAGGCTGAATTTCCGCTCGCTTGCGAAGTGTGGACGACGCTGCCCAAGCCGGAAGTGCTGTTGTTGGCAGCGCTGTTTCATGACATTGCCAAAGGGCGTGGTGGCGATCACTCCGTGCTGGGCGAGGAAGATGCGCGGGCATTCGGCAACAAAGTTGGCTTGGCAGAAGAAGATATCGAACGCGTCGCCTGGCTGGTGCGCTGGCACTTGTTGATGAGTACCACAGCACAGCGCCAGGACATTACCGATCCGGATGTCGTGCATCGATTTGCTGAAGCTGTCGGCGGCCGCGAGCGCCTTGGACAGCTTTACCTGTTGACCATCGCCGACATCATCGGCACCAGTCCACGTTTGTGGAACGCTTGGAAAGACCGTTTGCTGGCAGATCTCTATACCGCCACACGCTACGCCTTGCGACGCGACGCCAAGCCTTCGGCCGGCGCTGCCGTGCGCGCACAAAGCTGTCGCGAACAGGCGCTGGCGTTGCTGGTGGCAGATGGCAAGCCTGCCGAAGCGGTAGTGCGGATCTGGGATACCTTCCCGATGGTGAGCTTCCTGCGCCACCGCCCAGAGCAGATTGCCTGGCAGACCACAGCGATCTTGCAAGGAGAGGGCAAGTTGCCGCTGATCGCGGTGAATCCTCTGTCGGTACGCGGGAGCACCGAGCTGTTTGTTTATGCGCCGGATCGCGACGGTTTGTTTGCGAACGTCACCGCCATGCTCGATCGCCTGCACTTTTCGGTGATGGAGGCGCGCGTGCTCAATTCACCCGATGGCAAGGCGATGGATACCTTCCTGTTGCTGGAAGCGGAAACCCAGAAGCCCGCCACGCAGGAGCGCGCGGAGGAGCTGCATCAGCGCCTGCAGCGCGCACTGGCGCAATCGGCACCGATCATGCCGTCCCGGCGCAGCATGTCGCGGCACCTGAAGCATTTTCAGATGACACCGCGCATCGACTTCAAGCAATCGGACGGCCGTACCCAGATGGCATTGGTCTGCAGTGACCGTCCCGGCCTGCTGGCTGCCGTGACGCAGGTGATGATGGCCTGCGAGGTGCGTGTGCACGATGCACGCATTGCCACTTTCGGCGAGCGGGTGGAGGATTTCTTCCAGCTCACCGATCGCAAGAACGCCCCTTTGAGCGAGACACAGCAACGTCGTCTGTGGCAGGCTTTGACCGAGCGGATCGGACCACAGAGCTTGTCCGCATAGCCCTGTCACCGGCACGGGCTGTGCGTAAGGGTGCTCTGATCCGTTCTGCGCAGGTGCCACCGGTTCTATCTATCCGTAGCCTTTGGCCCATCGCCTCGACAGACAGCCAGTCTGCCTTCGCCGATGGTGCGAACCGATAGAACCGGTGGCATCCACGCAGAACGGATCAGAGCATCCTGACAGCCTGGGATGATTTCCCGCGGGGCTGCGTCAGCGGCCTGTCATCGTCATTTTCTTTCAACCGTTTGGCTGATTTTGCCAAGAAGGCTGCGTGTCCATGTCTGTGTCTCACAAGATTCTCAAGATTGCCCGCCAGATCCATCTGTATCTTGGCGTTTTCATCGCCCCGGCACTGTTGTTCTTTGCACTCACCGGAGGGTTGCAGGTATTCAGCCTGCACGAAACTACCCGCGGCAGCGATTACAAGCCGCCCGCCTGGCTGGTGACGATGGCCCAGTTGCACAAGAAACAAACCACCGCCGTGCGCAAACGCCCCGTGGATGCTGGCAATCATGCACCCGAGGTGGCGGTCTCCGCGCCCGCTGCCAATCCCGCGCCGCCGATGCCTGCAAACATGGACATGCCACGGGCAGAGGCCAAGAATCCGCTGCCGTTGAAGATTTTCTCGGCGCTCGTCGCGCTGGGCCTGTTTATCTCGACGCTGCTCGGCATCTATATGGCTTACCGCTATACGCGCAAACCAGGGCTGATTACCGTCTTGCTGCTGGCCGGTTTCGTGGTACCTATCGTACTTGCACTGATTTGAGCGTTTTCGACAGCCCTATACATCCTCGCGAGGCGCATGGATGTAATCTTTGCCTTTCGGTCCGAACCACGAGTCTTTCCCCATGCAGTCCATCGAGAGCCTGATCAACGACGCCTTCGAGCGCCGCAACGACCTCACCCAGAGTGAAATCGAAACCCATCTGCGTCCGGCCCTGAGTCAGGTGATCGATCTGCTGGAATCCGGCGAGCAGCGTGTTGCCGCGCCAGATGGCAAAGGCGGCTGGGTCGTGAATCAATGGCTGAAGAAAGCCGTACTGCTCTACTTCCGCATCAACGGCAATCGCGTAGTGGATGGTGGTCCGGCGCTAGCTTTTGACAAAGTGCCGCTGCGTTTTGCGCACGGCAATGATGTGGAACTGGAGAATCTTGGTGCGCGCGTGGTGCCGGGTGCGCTGGTGCGCCGTGGTGCGCACGTGGCGAAGGACGCCGTGCTGATGCCGAGCTACGTCAACATCGGCGCCTATGTGGGTGCGGGCACGATGGTGGATACCTGGGCAACCGTGGGCTCTTGCGCACAGATTGGCGCTGGTGTGCATCTCTCCGGCGGCGTAGGTATCGGCGGCGTGCTGGAGCCGCTGCAGGCCAATCCCACCATCATCGAGGACAACTGCTTCATCGGCGCGCGTTCCGAAGTGGTGGAAGGCGTCGTGGTGGAGCGTGGAAGCGTGATCGGCATGGGTGTGTTCCTCGGCCAATCCACGCGCATCTATAACCGCGCCACGGGCGAGACGACCTACGGGCGCATTCCTGCGGGCAGTGTGGTCGTTGCTGGTAGTCTGCCTGCGAAAGATGGCAGTCACAGCCTTTATGCCGCCGTGATTGTCAAACAGGTGGACGAAAAGACACGCAGCAAGACCGGTATCAACGAGCTGCTCCGCAGCGCCGAATAAGCGAGGACGTATGACAGCCATCGCCAATCCCGTGCGAGGTCGAGCTTATGCACTGTTCGGGTTGGCCGTGGTGCTGTTGATCGTCGCATGCGTATGCCCGCCCTTCGCGCAGCCGCAGGGTTATCACGACTTTGCGGATAAGCGCGGATGGCTTGGCATTCCCAACTATGGCGATGTCGCGTCGAATGTCATGTTTCTCGTGGCGGGACTGGCTGGCTTGTTTTCCATGCGAAAGCCCGCCATTGAAGCGATGGAATCGGCGTCGCGTCATGCTTATGGCCTGATGTTCGTTGGCTTGATCTTCACGGCGTTCGGTTCCGGTTACTACCATTGGGCGCCGTCCGATGATCGGCTGGTCTGGGACCGTTTGCCGATGACGGTGGTATTCATGCCGCTGCTCGCTGCGACGTACGCAGAACGCCTGCGTTGGCGCTCGGATTTGCCCTTGATCGTTCTTACGCTGCTGGGCATCGGCAGCGTGGTCTACTGGAAATTCAGCGGCAATCTTTTGCCGTACCTCATTGCGCAAGGCGGAGCTATCTTGCTCATCCTGCTCGCGCTGGCGATGTTGCCAACGCCGTGGACAGAGCGACGCCTGTTGTTTCCTGCCTTGATCTCCTACGCCGTTGCCTTCGTTTGCGAAAAACTCGACTGGCAGATATTTCGGTGGACAGGCGGCATCATTAGCGGGCACACCATCAAGCACTTGGCTGCAGCGGCTGCGTTCTTTTTTATCTTGCGCATGTTGCAGCGACAACAACTGAAAACGGAATCGTATCGATGACAGTCGCCACGCTGTATGGCCTTCCTAACTGCGACACCTGCAAGAAAGCCCGCAACTGGCTCAAGCGTTTCGAAGTGGTGCATGAGTTTGTCGATTACCGCGCGAATCCCGTGCCCGCTGCAACGCTCAAAAGCTGGGCAGGGCAATTGGGTGGCTGGGAAAAGCTGGTCAACAAAGCGGGCACCACATGGCGCAATCTGCTGCCGCAGCGCAAGAACCCGGCCAGCGATCCGGAGTGGGCGTTGCTGCTGAAGGAGTATCCTGCGCTGATTCGCCGGCCGGTCGTGGTGCAACCTGATGGCGCTGTCAGCGTGGGTTTCACGGACAACGGATTCAAGAAGCTGTTTGGACGTTGAGGAATCCTATCGTCATGCCTGTGCGCTTATCGAAGATCATCATCGTGGCAACGATTGCGCTATGGGTGACACTGGTTGCTTTCGGCAACCTCACCGATTACGGCAGTAACTGGGCATTCGTGCAGCATGTGCTGGCCATGGATACGATTTTTCCAGATGCGCATATTCATTACCGCGCCATCCATTCGCCGCTGCTGCAGCATGTTGCGTACATGCTCATTATTGCCACTGAGATGCTGGCTGCCGTGCTGTGCCTGGCCGGTACTTGGCGCCTTTGGCGTGCGCGACGAGCGCCTGAGGCGATGTTCCATCGCGCTAAGCGGGTCGCTGTGCTTGGCCTGAGCCTGGGCGTGCTGCTATGGCTTGGCGGCTTCATGGCCATCGGCGGCGAATGGTTTGGTATGTGGATGTCCACGCAATGGAACGGTTTGTCCAGTGCGTTCCGCTTCGTAGTCGTGCTACTGATCGCGTTGGTCTATCTTGGTCAGCGTGATGATGAACTCGTTGGTTGATCCTAGCTTTGATTCCTGACACCTGTGCACACTCATGTCTGAAGTCTTTGATCTCGCCGGTAACCTGATTCGTCGTCGCTCGGTAACACCGGAGGACGCTGGCTGCCTGCCATTGATCGGCGAACGCCTCGCGCGCGTTGGATTTCGCATCGAGCACCTGTGCTATGGCGAGGTGGACAATCTCTGGGCGACGCACGGCGCGCATAACACGCCGGGGCAGGGGCCTTTGCTGGTTTTCCTCGGGCATACGGACGTTGTCCCGAGCGGGCCGGAGGAGCAATGGCAAAGTCCGCCATTCGAGCCGACGGTTCGCGACGGGAGACTTTATGGCCGTGGCGCAGCCGATATGAAGGGTTCGGTGGCGGCGATGGTGGTCGCGCTTGAGCGTTTCGCTGCGAAGCATCCGGATCATCCCGGTCGCGTTGGTCTGCTACTGACCAGCGATGAAGAAGGCCCTACCAATCTGGATGGCGTGCGTCGTGTTGCTGATTATTTTCGTGAGACCGGCGAGCGCATCGACTGGTGCGTGGTGGGTGAACCGTCGGCAAAGGAAAAGCTCGGGGATCTGATCCGTGTGGGACGGCGCGGTTCCCTCTCGGCCACACTGACCGTGCGTGGTGTGCAAGGGCACGTGGCGTATCCGGAAAAGGCACTCAATCCGATTCACGCTTTTGCACCGGCTCTGGCGACATTGGCGGCAGAGCGCTGGGATAACGGCAATGCCGATTTCCCGCCGACGTCATTCCAGGTTTCCAATCTCAATGCCGGCACGGGCGCGAACAACGTGATTCCCGGTTCGCTCAAGGCCTTGATCAATTTCCGTTACAGCACCGCAAGCACCGCGGCAGGATTGCGCGAGCGCACTGAAGCGATTCTTACCAAACATGGTTTGGACTACACACTGGAATGGAACCTCTCAGGCGAGTCATTCCTGACGCCTGCAGGTGGCCGGCTGCGTGAAGTAGTGGTGTCCGTGTGCCGTGATCTTTGTGGCACGGAGCCGGATCAGAGCACCGGCGGCGGCACCTCGGATGGACGATTCATTGCACCGCTCGGCGCAGAAGTGGTCGAACTGGGGCCCGTGAACGCTACCATCCACAAGGTCGATGAGTGCGTGGATGTCGCCGAGCTGGAACAGTTGCCGGATTTGTACCAAGCCATTTGCGAGCGCATGTTATTGGCGTAGCCCTCGTAGAGCCGGCATCAGCTCGATGCCGGCTCCAGCAGCAGGGTGTGGCGATCGCTGCCCGGCATCAGCGGTGTTGGGCGGCCTTTGACCCAGTCTTCGTGACCGGCACCGTAGAACGGTGATAAAGGGTTGTCGCTTTGTCCGCCGGGCATTTCCAGAATGCCTTGGTCCTCATGGCCTGGCGCCACGTCGAAACGTTCTGATGCGCCGAAAGCGGGCGCGGCGACGCGTGGCATGTTGTGATCGCCGGGCAGTTCGTCGTCCGGCATATTGAGAAAGCGGCCAAGGAAGGCGGGCAGCGCGCGCGCAAGTGGATGATTGATGCCTGCGTGATTCACTTCGCCCCAGGTGCGAGCAGCCAGTCCGCCCGGTTGTTTGCCGAGCGTGTCGGCGACGTTGCGCGCAGCTTGCAGTAACAACGCACGCCAATCGTGATAAGCGGGATCAAGCAGATTGGCCGGTTGTTGCTGGATCATCGCCCACACCGCTGCTTCCTGATTGCCGGGGCCTGGCCATTCGAAATCGGGAAAGTGCTGCTGGATTTGCGCCGCAAAGGGTGCCAGAACCAGCTTGTGCACTTCCTCGCGGAAGGTGTGAACGAGTCGGTAATCCACGCTATCGGGCGCAGCTTCGTTGCGCCAACTAGCAGTGAGCTGGCGCAGGTTGTTGAGCGCGGGATCGTCCACGTTGGTCAACGTTTGCTGCAGCAACTGCTGCCAGCGAGTCAGGAACACGGCGTGATCGTCGAGCTGGATATCGAGCATATTGCCGGGACCAAAATCGGCGCGGGCATGCAGATCATCACGAATTTGCTGCGCACGTGCCCCCAGATCGTGGCCGCTGTTGCCTAGCAACGTCAGTTCATCGCCGCCGACGGTGCGATTGTTGGCGGTCCACAAGCGACCATCAGCCGGATTCTCAATGCGCGGGTATTGTGACGGCGGCGCCCAACCGGTCCAGCCGGTATTCGGTTGCGACCAGTCAGCGGGCGATTGCGGATCGAATCCGCTGCGCAGCGGGATGCTGTTGGTGGCGATCGTCCAACCTATATGCCCGGCACTGTCGGCCACCAGGAAATTCTGCGGTGGCATGCCCAAAGTTGTTGCCAGATCCAAGGCAGCAGAAACATTGGTGGCATGCTCCAGTTGCATCATCGCAAGGTTGTAGCCGTGCGGTTGATTGCCGATCCACGAGAGGGCGAGCGATGTGCCATCCGTGTCTTTGTCGAGGATCGGTCCCCAGCGCGTGTCATCGACTTCCAGATGATACGGTGGTGTGCCCTTGATGTTGATGACCTCGTCGTGCTTCTCGATCGTGGCCCAGCCTTCCGGCACTTTGTAGTGGTTGGGATCGTGCGGATCGCGTACTACGCGAACCCAGTCTGACCAGTCGCCGTAACTGTTGGTGAAACCCCACGCGATCTGGCCATTCGATCCGACGACTAGCGCTGGCGTACCCGGCAAGGTCACGCCGACGGCATCGCGTTGTCCGTTGGGTGCGGTGGGATCGGTATAGCGAAGGCGCGCACGGAACCAGATATCAGGCACGCGCAATCCCAGGTGCATGTCGTTGGCCAGGATCGCGGCGCCCGTGGGATGGGCGAGATTGCCCGCCACGGCGAAGCTGTTGCTGCCGGGATAGGCAACATCCGCTGGTGATGCCAGGGCGAAAGCGACTTTCGCGTTGGATGCTGGCGCGGCAAGGTGGTGAAGATCGTAGATGTCTGTGCTGGGAGGTGCCGGCGAGGGCGATACGATGCCTTTCAGCGGCGCTTCCCAATTCGGATCAGGCGAAAGCAGGAAATTCACCATGGCGTCCGGCAGCACGGCATGCATTTGCGCGATCTGCAATTCACGCTCATTGCGGCCATCGCCGTTGAGATCCAGATACATCGCGCCGATCACCAGCATGGTGTCTTCCGAGCGCCACGGTTGCGGTTGCGTGCGCAACAGCAGGTATTCCCATGGTTTTTCACGCAAATGGGTCAGACCCGCGTTGACGCCATCGCGGTACATGTCGAGCATATGCTTCTGATCCGGCGGCAACGCGGCATAAGCAGCCTCGGCGACGGCGCGCAGGCGCTGGCGGCGATGATTGATGTCCGTTTTCAGCGCGGCCGGGCCAACCAGCTCGGATAATTCACCCGCGGCGGCGCGCCGCATCAGGTCCATCGGAAAGAAGCGCTCCTGCGCATGCACATAGCCGAGTGCAAAGGTGACGTCGTCGCGCGATTGTCCCGTGATGGTAGCGGTACCGAGCGTGTCGCGGCTGATGGTGACCGGGTGTCCAAGGCCAGCCAGTGACTGCTTGCCATCGAGTTGCGCGCGGCTGCCGGCCAGCAGCCACCATCCGGCTGCAAGGCAACCGATCACGATCAGTACGATCAACAGCAGGCATGCGCGAAGCCAGCGGAAGCGAGTTTTCATTGGTTGGCAAACACCGCAAAGATGCCCGCGTAGGGCCTGACCATGAAGGTGGGTGCGCCGGCATAACCGGTGCCGTCGATGTAGAACTGCGAGATCGTGCCGTCCAGGTAGAGCGCGTCGCGGCAACCGAGTTTGTCGCGGAACAGCGATGCAAAGGTGTGGAAATTGACGGGCGACTCGCTGACCACGAACAAAACCTTATACGGCGAGTGTGCGCAAACGCCGCTGCGCCATTTGGTGCTGTTGGAATCATCCACGAAGCGGGTGTTGATCTGTCCGTCGATCACCAGCATCGGGCCGGACTGGCTAGCCCAGTCAACGGGCTTGTTGTCGGCTTTGAATTGCGTGCTTGTGCGCACTTCCGCGTGGCCATCCGGGTAGACGGCAAACACGCCATTGGGCGGAATCGAGAAATTGCCTGCTGCCGGGTTACCGCGAAACAGATTCAGCGGTACCAGCGTCCTGCCGTTTTCCACGTACAGGCCAAGCGGCGAGAACGATTGGTCATAGATGCCTGCGTTGGCCGCGAACATCAGCCGCTTGTTGTTGGCGGCGCCCCACTCGCGCAGCGTCTGGATATCGCCAAAGGGCTGGCCGGTATCGGGGTTTTTCCAATGCAGGCTCAGCGATTCGCGGTGCAGATCCAGGCTGACCACGGTGAAGTCCTGGCCCTGGAACCGGACGTCGCGGCTTTCCATCGGCTGTAGTTGGCTATCGCAACCGGCCAACAGCGACAGCAGCCCGAGCAGGGCAAGCAGTCGGAGCATCAAGCTGTGGCGCAACCGCTTGGCAGGCGTGGTCGGGAGCATTCCATGATGGTCGCCGCCCGACCGTGATGGATGCAAGAGGAAAAGCACGTGCCCAAGACTTAAACTTCAGCTTTGCCGTTGGGATGGCCCTTATGCCTTACACCCCGATTGTTGCCACGCTTGGCTATGTCCTTTCGCCGGACCGTCGCAGAGTCCTGATGATCCATCGCAATGCGCGGCCCGACGACCAGCATCTGGGCAAGTACAACGGGCTCGGCGGCAAGATGGAGCCTGGCGAAGATATCGCCGCATGCATGCAGCGCGAGATTCTCGAAGAAGCCGGCATCGAATGCGGATCGATGCATCTGCGCGGCACGCTCAACTGGCCCGGCTTCGGCAAGCGAGGCGAAGATTGGCTGGGTTTCATCTTCGTCATCGATAGCTTCAGTGGCGAACCGCTGACCGAGAATCCGGAAGGCACCCTGGAATGGGTCGACATCGACCGAATCATGGAGCTGCCGATGTGGGAGGGCGACCGTCACTTCCTGCCACTGGTGTTCGATGGCGATCCGCGGCCGTTCCATGGCGTGATGCCGTACAAGGATGGCCGCATGCAATCATGGGCGTTCACGCGGCTGTGAGCGTGCGAAACATCGCGGTTGCCGCAGCGAAGCTCCGCGGCGACTTGCGTTTGCAGGTTGGGCTACGTTGCTACGGCGCCTGGCGCACGGCCACCACGGCGTTGAGCCCGCCAAAAGCAAACGAATTGCTAAGCGCGGCACGCACCGGCATGGCGCGCGCTTGGTTCGGGACGTAATCCAGATCGCAAGCTGGATCGGGGCCCAGATAATTCAATGTCGGCGGAACGATGCCGTGGCGCAAGGCCCCGAGGGTGGCAATCAGTTCCAACGCCCCGCCTGCGCCTAGCGCATGGCCATGCATCGGCTTGGTCGATGAAATGGCCAGCTTGCGCGCGTGTTCGCCGAATACCTTGTGGATGGCGCGGGTTTCAGTGCAGTCGTTGGCTGCAGTGCCGGTGCCATGCGCATTGATGTAGTCGATCTCGGTCGGCTGCATGCCCGCATCCTTCAGCGCTGCTTGCATGGCTGCCGCCGCACCGACGTCGGATGGCGCGGCGATGTCACCTGCATCGGCACTCATGCCGACACCAGCCAGCTCCGCGAGAATGGTGGCGCCGCGCGCTTGCGCGCTTTCGAGCGTTTCCAGCACGAACATGGCAGCCCCTTCACCCAATACCAGCCCGCGCCGGTTGATGCTGAAGGGGCGGCAGGTATCAGGTGCGAGCACGCGCATGGCTTCCCAGGCGCGCAGCAGGCCGAGCGTGATGCATGCTTCTGCGCCACCCACGATGGCCGCATCGACCAGGCCGGCGCGCATCATCAGCGCAGCCTGGGCAATGGCGTGGTTGGACGAAGCGCAGGCGCTGGCGACGGTGAAGGTCGGTCCGGTAATGCCATGCGCCATGCTGATCTGGCTCGGCGGTGCATTGCTCATGATGCGCACGATGCCCAGCGGATGGAAACGGCCGCACTGGTCGCCATAGAGCTTCTGGTAAAGCCCTTCGCGCGTTTCCTCGCCGGCCACGCCCACGCCTACAACGACGGCGGTGCGCGAGGCGCGCTCGTTGCGGAAGCTCAGACCGGATTGGCTGATCGCTTCGTTAGCCGCCGCCAATGCGTATTGGCTGAGCGGATCAAGAAACGGCAGGCGTGCTTCGTCGATGAAGGCGCGCGGTTCGAAATCAGAAATTTCCGCCGCGATAGCGGCGGCGTTGCGCAACTGGTTCGTGTCGACACGCCGGATGGGGCCGATGCCGCTGCGGCCCTCCGTCATGGCCCGCCAAGTATCGGCGGCATTGTGGCCGAGTGCGCAAATGGCACCCATGCCGGTGATCACGATACGTTGCATGAACGTCAGCTATGAGGGGATTTCTGCGCGAGTTGGCGATCTACCGCTTCGACCAGATGACCAACCGTGCCGCTTTCAAAATCCGTATCTTCATTGGGCAGATTGATATTGAAGTGTTCTTCGATATCGAAGATCACTTCGATAGCATCCAGCGAAGCCACGCCGAGATCCTTGAGTGTGGACTCGGGCTTGATGGTGGTGATATCGATCTTCGCCTGCTTGCTGATGATCTCGAAGATTTCCTGCTGCGTACTCATGCCTCGATTCCCCGGTTTACCCCAGGCGCAAGCGTGACGAAGAGTTCATCGGTTGTCCATAAGGCGTCTTGGCAAAATTACCGTAAAGCGCCATTTCCTGAAGCGATCGTGCCTGCTGGGCCTTTCGCGAATCTGGACAACGTTCGTTGCGTCAACATCGCAGGGATGTCAGCCAAAGATTCGCGCGAGATAGCTAAACCCGGCAGTTCGTGAATGTCTTATTCGCCCGTTGCGGCGCCCAAGGCGCCTTCTGCCGCACTGGGCGCTTCGTTTTGCGAGGGTGCGCCTTTCTCGGCGAATGCCAGACAAACGATACCCAGCATGATCACGCCGGCACCGAGCAGGCGCATCGGCGTCAATGCCTCGTGGAACAGCCATGCCGACGCCAGCATCACCGTCACCACGTCCAAGTGCGACGCGGCGAATGCGGGGCCGATGGGCGCGTGCTTGAGCAGGCTCATCCAGGTGAAAAAGTTACCGACGTAGCCGATCAGTGCGATGTAGATCCAGGGATGGCCAAACACGCGCGCGACCCAGGCGAGGTTCGCTTCGGGCGGAAACGCATGTTCGCCGGTCAGCTTGAAGCTCAGCTGCACTATGGTGTCGAAGGCCAGCAGCAAGGCGAAGCCGGCCAGGTAAAAGCGCCAGGTCTTCATCCGCTCATTCCCACGATGGCCACGCCGGCACTCACCAGCAAGATGCCGCCCACGCGCAGTGGCGTCAGCTTTTCGCGGAACAGCAGGCGGCCGGCAATCATGATGACCGCGATGTTGATCGACGCCAGCAGTACGCCTTCTGACAGATCCACCAGCGACAGAAACGCAATCCAGGACAACAGGTGCGTGGCGTAGGCCAGGATGCCCAGCCAGATCCATGGACGGCTTGCCATGTAACGCCAGCGCGCCATGCCATCACCGGCACGTGGGTCGCTGGCAGCCGCCTTGAAGGCAAGTTGGCCGCCGGTATCGAGCGTCACGTTGACCAGCCACAACGTGGCAACAAGCGGCGACATGTCAGCGCGTCCCCGGATGCTTCAGGCGACGGCGCGCGCGCTTGGCGTGCAGCTCGCGGCGATCTTGGAGAAAAACTCTGCCGAGCCGTTGATCAGCGTGCGGCGCTCGCGATCGACGGTGATCATGTGATAGCTGTCTTCCAGCAGCAGCATCTCCACCGGACCGGACACCGATCGCGTCACCAGATAGGCGTTTTCCAGGCTGGCCACGTCGTCCTCGGTGGCGTGTGCGACGAAGCACGGCGCTGTCACCTTCGGCAGCTCGCGGCGTACCACGGCGGCCATGTCATACATCTGTGCCAGCGACGGCCACGGGTTGCCGGGCAGGCCAGCGGCAGCGCTATCGCCGCCGAGCATCAGCCCGCTGATCTGCGCACGCAGACGTTCGTCGCGCAGGCCATAGGGTTCGTTTTCGTGGACCATGCGGTGCTTGCCGATGCCCAAGCGGCCGATCAGCGGCAGCAGGAAGGAGAACCGGCCGTACCACGGAATCGCCCAGCCGTCGTAGCGGAACGTAGCGCCGTAGACACCGACACCGCGGACCCAATCGGGATGATCGGCGGCAAGCTTCAAAGCCAGCACAGCGCCCATCGACAGGCCCGCCACGAACAGGTGATCCACCTCATGACGGAAGCGCTCCGCAGCAGCTTCGACGCTGGCGTACCAGTCTTTCCAGCCGGTGGCGAGTAGATCGTCCACATCGCCGCAGTGACCGGCCAGTTGCATGCCGTAGACGCTGAAACCGGCACGGTTGAGACCCTTGCCGACCAGGCGCATCTCGGTGGGGGTGCCGGTCAGTCCATGAATGAGCAGGACGCCGCAACGGCCGCCTTCGAAGCGAAACTCGACATTTTGAATCACGAATGGGGTCTCTACTGCAGACGGAAGGGCGGAACCAGCCAAGTAGTCTGGAGAGTGAGGCTTTCCACGTGCTTTCGGTGCTTTTTTAACACCCTCCCGCAGGGGGAGGGCGTTCAGGCTCAATGTCCGAACCCGCCACTGCCGAATGTGCCAAAGCGGCTCACACCGATGGAAATACCCACGGCACCGGTCGGATGGTCGCAGCTTCCCGTGTTCTGGACGACGCTGACATTGCCGGACTGATAGGAGCCCGAAGGCATATGACTGCCAGTGACCACCCCCATGCCCACGTCGCCGTGGACCTGGGGCTGGTTGTAAGTGGAGTCATCGCAGGCCGGGGCGCTGGCGGAGGACCGATTGCCGCGGGTGCCGCTGGTATCGCCGTAGTAGACGCCCGGGGTGGCGGCAGAGGGGGTTTGGCCATTGATCGTCACCGCGCTCGGATTGGGCACAGCGGTGGATGAATGGGCCGGCTGAGCCGTGTTAGCGCTTGTCCCCGGATAAGGCGTGTTGGCGGGTAGTTTGAGATTCAGCGGCTGACTGGCCGTTTGCGCCCACGCAGCGGTCATCAGCAAGCTGGTCGCCAGGGCGGTGATGGCTCGTCTGTTCATAGGTGCTCCAGGTTTCATCACGCGCATAACGCACGGCAATGCCTTGCCGTGCACACGCCTGTTGGACGACTTGCGGTCTAATGAAGTTCCTTTCAACCCGTCGTCTCGATCCGCTCCACGCGACGCAGGCCACGCGGCAGTACACCGCCACGCGTAGCGCGGTTGCCGCCGTATTCGACCAGATCTGCCCATTTCAGGGTCAGCTTGCGTTGACCCGCGAACAAGGTCACTTCACCCTTGCCCTCGGTCACCACGGCGACGCCGGCGACACGCTCGTCGCCGCTGCTGAGTTTCGATTTCGGAATTTCGACCAGCTTGTTGCCTTTGCCCTTGTCGAGTTCCGGCAGTTCTGCCACCGAGAACATCAACAGGTGGCCTTCGGTGGTCACGACCACGATGCGATCGCGTGAAGGATCGGCACTGACCTGGGGAGCGAGCACACGTGCGCCATCGCCGAGCGTGATGATCTGCTTGCCGGCCTTGTTGCGTCCGGTGAGCGCTTCGAACCGGGTGACGAAGCCGTAACCGAAGTCGGTGGCCAGTATCAGGCGGGTGTCGTTGTCGCCTGCGGCAATGGCGTCAAAGCGTGCGCCGGCCGGTGGGGTGAAACGTCCGGTCAGTGGTTCACCGTTGCCGCGTGCCGAGGGCAGGGTATGCGCTGGCGTGGAGTAACTGCGGCCAGTGGAGTCGATCACCGCAACTTGTTGCGTGGTGCGCGTCTTCACCGTCGCGAGCATGCTGTCGCCTTCGCGGTAAGAGAGGCCTTCGGCGTCGACGTCGTGGCCCTTGGCCGCGCGGATCCAACCCTTCTGGCTCAGCACCACGGTGACCGGTTCGCTGGCGACCAAGGCACTTTCGTCCAATGCTTGAGCGGCTTCGCGTTGCACCAGCGGCGAGCGGCGATCGTCGCCGAACTTGGTGGCGTCGGCGCGCAACTCTTCCTTGATCAAGCCCTTGAGCTTGGCCGGCGACTTCAGCAGTACGTTGATCTTGGCGCGTTCTTCTTCCAACTGGTCGCGCTCGGCATTGATCTTCATTTCCTCGAGGCGTGCCAGCTGACGCAGCTTGGTTTCGAGGATGTAGTCGGTTTGTTCTTCGCTGAGCTTGAAGCGCGCCATCAGCACTGGCTTGGGTTCGTCCTCGGTGCGGACGATGCGGATCACCTCATCCAGATTGAGGTAGGCGATGCGCAAACCTTCCAACAAGTGCAGGCGGCGTTCGACCTTAGCCAGACGGTGATTGAGGCGGCGCGTGACCGTGTCGATGCGGAAGCTCAGCCACTCGGTGAGGATGCGCTTGAGATCCTTCACTTGCGGGCGGCCATCCAGGCCGATCATGTTGAGGTTGACGCGGAAGCTCTTTTCCAGATCCGTGGTGGCGAACAGGTGCTGCATCATCTCGTCCGCATCGACGCGGTTCGAGCGCGGTACGATCACCAGGCGGATCGGGTTTTCGTGATCGGATTCGTCGCGCAAGTCTTCGATCATCGGCAGTTTCTTCGCGCGCATTTGTGCGGCGATCTGCTCGAGGATCTTCGAGGGGCTGACCTGATGAGGCAGCGCGGTGATGACGATATTGCTGTCTTCGCGCGTGTAGATGGCGCGGGCACGGATCGAGCCGCCACCGCTTTGGTACATCGCCATCAGTTCATTGCGAGGCGTGATGATTTCCGCTTCGGTGGGGTAGTCCGGGCCGCGCACGTGTTCGCAAAGATCCGCGATGGTGGCGTCCGGATCGTCCAGCAAGCGGATGCAGGCGCTGGCGATTTCACGCAGATTGTGCGGTGGGATATCCGTGGCCATACCCACCGCAATACCCATGGAACCGTTCAGCAGCACATGCGGCAGACGGGCCGGTAGCCAGCTGGGTTCTTCCAGTGTGCCGTCGAAGTTCGCGACCCAGTCCACCGTGCCCTGGCCCAGCTCGGCCAACAGCACTTCGGCAATCGGGTTGAGCTTGGACTCGGTGTAACGCATCGCCGCGAAGCTCTTGGGATCATCCGGCGAACCGAAGTTGCCCTGGCCGTCGATCAGCGGGTAGCGGTACGAGAACGGCTGCGCCATCAGCACCATGGCTTCGTAGCAAGCGCTGTCACCGTGCGGGTGGAATTTACCGATCACGTCACCCACGGTACGTGCGGATTTCTTCGGTTTGGCGCTGGAGGCCAAGCCAAGCTCGCTCATGGCGTAGATGATGCGTCGCTGTACGGGCTTGAGACCGTCGCCTACGAAGGGCAGGGCGCGGTCCAGCACCACGTACATCGAGTAATCGAGGTAGGCCCGCTCAGCGTATTCCTTGAGCGGGATCTGTTCGTAATTGGCTTGCAAGTTCATGGGGTTGATCATCTGGGCGCATAGGGGCGCCGCGGGCGGGAGAGATGGTGCCAGATGGCAGCGGCCTTAGGCTAGAATGCGGCGATTCTTGTCGCGGGCCGAACCATGCACTTTCTACGTACTGCCGCAGTTGCCGTGGCCTGCGTCCTGGTCACCGGTTGCGTGTTCTTTGCGGGCCACCGGCCTTTGCTGGGCTATTCGGACAAGAATCACCCCAAATCCGATACCGCCTTGGTGGTATGCGCCGAGCAGCCGGGGTTCATCTGCGGCATCACCAGTGTCAACGAGAGGAACACCTGGGAGAAGTTGAACGGTGGCAAGACCCCGTGGGTGCGCATCCTTCCTGGTGCGCAGGTGATCAAGCTCACGCTGTCCAACTCGCATTTGATCAATCGTCCGTGGCTGAAGATTGACAATGTACAGGCTGGACATGTCTATCGCATTGACGTGGCGTTCAATGGCACGGCATTGACGGCGAAGTCGACGGATCTGGGCAAGATGGATTCGTACACCATCCATATGCCGCGGCAGCCGTGGAAGCCGAAGGCTTATACGGCGACGTTTGATTGAGTTTGTGGCGGGCTGCTGGCGTCCGCTCCATTCGTGATGTTTGCCACTTCTTCAGCGTCATTCCGGCGAAGGCCGGAATGACGTTGGGGCAAGATCTGCACCGATAGTGAGCGCTACTTTTTCGGAAACAGCGCCTAATCTTGCTGCACAACAATCCCCATCTTCGCCAGTTGTGCCTGCACGCTGTCAGGTCCGGCCAGATGTGCTGCGCCAACCGCCATAAACACCGTACCCGGCTGCTTCAGCATGTCCCGGATCTTGCCTGCCCAGGTGCTGTTCCGCTGCACCAGTAGCTCCTGGTAAAGCGCAGGTTCCTGGTCTTTCAATTCGTCGTTTTCCAGCTTGGCGATGGCGGCAACATCACCCTGTTTCCAGGCGTCGACCAACTTCAATAGCTCTTCTTTGTCTTTGTCGATGTCGCGCAAGGTGTCGCGCAGAAAGGCGATCTGTATCGGCGTGGAAAGGTCAGCGAGAAACTGGATCTGCTGTTCCGCCGTTTCCAGACCAAGCACGGGTTTGCCGGCATGGATCATTTGCGCTTTGAGCTGCTTGTCCACACCTTCGGCCGGATCGAGGCCAGCCTTCAGCAGGGGCGCCACGGACAAGGTCAGTGCCGCCAGCCAGGGTTTCATGGGTTGCAGCGTGGTGGCGCCTCCGGGCAGGCCAGCCAGTTGCGCGGCTTTGGCGAGCGCGGCGTTGTCGCTTTCGTTGAGTTGCGTGGAAAGCGGATGCGCCGAGTCGATGCCATAGCGCAACACGAGTGCTGCCATGCTCGCCTGATCGTCATCGGTCAGTTCGATATACAGCGACTGGCTTTGTGCCAGTGCCTGATCGAGTGCCGGGAAGCGCCAGTTGGTATCGTTCGGCAACAAATGCACGGTGCCAAACAGATACACCGTGCTGTTTCCCACTTTGGCTTGCCATAGCGCAGGATGCGCCACAGCATTGCCGCATAGCAGGAACAGGCACGACAGCAGCAAAAGAAACCGACGGCGCATGGGCATGATGTTTTAGGATCCGATCAACGGGGTACGCGATAGCCGCCGGGCACACCGTGCGGACTCAGGGTGAGCTGCCAGAGCTGGTCGCGCCGGCTGCGAAAGACGGCAGCCGATACTGCCAGGTAGAAATGCCACATGCGGCGGAAACGCTCGTCGTAACGAGCTGAAAGCGCTGGCCATGCGGCATCGAAATTGTCACGCCATGCGGTCAGTGTGCGATCGTAATCCGCGCCGAAGTTGTGCCAGTCTTCCACCACGAACAGACCTTCCAATGCGGTGGCAACCTGGCTGGCGGCGGGAATCATGGAGTTGGGGAAAATGTATTTCTCGATCCACGGATCGGGACGGCTCGGCGCATGGTTGCTGCCGATGCTGTGCAAGAGGAATAGTCCGTCGTCTTTCAGGCAGCGGCGCGCCACCTCGAAATACTCCCGGTAATTCTTCACACCCACGTGCTCGAACATGCCGATCGACATGATCGCATCGAAGGGCTCGTCCAGTTCGCGGTAGTCCTGCAGGCGAATCTCGATGGGGAGCCCCTGGCATAGTTCGCGTGCCAGTTCGGTCTGTTCGTTGGAGACGGTAATGCCGACACCGCTCACGCCGTAACGCTCGGCGGCAAACTTTAGCGCTTCGCCCCAGCCGCAGCCGATGTCGAGCACGCGCATGCCGGGCTTCAGCTGCAGCTTGCGGCAGATCAGGTCGAGCTTGGCTTCCTGCGCATCATCCAGATTAGTGGCCTGGGCCCAGTAGCCGCAGGAATACACCATATATTTGCCCAGCATGGCCTTGAACAGATCATTACCGCGATCGTAGTGCGCCTTGCCGATCTCGAACGCATGCTGGCCGCGTTGCAGGTTGATGAAGCGTGCCTTGAGATGCGCGATCAGCGTATCGAGCGTTTTCAGGTGCTCATCCACATGACTGGACAAGACGCGGGTGAAGAAGCCGGGAAGATCGCCGGCATCCCACCAGCCATCCATGTAGGCTTCACCCAGCCCGAGCGATCCATGTGCAAAGACGCGTGCATAAAGTTGATCGTCTTGAACGTGGATGTCCGTCGGGGACGGCCCATCGATATGTATGCCCGCCGTTTCCAGCAGTTCGGCGGCGCGTTGTCTCAAAGAATCCTGACTCATCCTTTTCCTTCTTTGCCCAAGATGCCGAAATGTACCGGCGACCATGCATAGACGAGATCAACATTTGCTTCGCGTACCAATCGCAGCAGTGTCTGAGCATTGGGTTCGCTGAGCAGGAATTCAATTTTTTCCGGAAGGTCGTCGGCAAGCTCGAAGAACGCCTCATGGTGCAACACGCCATGCCGGCCGAATCCAGCTATGGCGCGAAATACGGAGCCGCCACCCAGCTTATGGCGCTTGGCCAGTTCCAATAGCCATTCGGAAATCAGCAAGCCGTCGTGCCGCGCATGGACGTGCGTGTAGAAGCGCAGAAAAACGCCTTGGGTGGAGCCGTTGTCGAACGACGTTTCAAAACTCATGGCGATCGACTCCGTTTCAATGGCGCAACAGGCCGCGCGTGAGGAAGATGCCGAAAATGGTCATCGTCAGGCTGCCCAAAAGATGTACGGCCACATGCGTGCCGAACCAAAGGTATTGCCCACGCAGCAGCAGCGTGTCCGCTTCGGCGGAGAAGGTGGAGAAGGTGGTCAGGCCACCCAGGAAGCCTGTCATCACGAACAGCCGCATCTCCGGCGGCAGCGTTTGAAAGTGCTCGAAGATACCCATCATGCAACCCATGGCCAGACCGCCGATCAGATTGGCCGCGAGGGTGCCCAGGGGCAGGGTGGGGAAGATGGGGTTCAGGAGGATGCCCAGTATCCAGCGCATCCAGCATCCCAAGGCGCCGCCCAATCCGACGGCGAGAAATCCGGTCATGCTCACGTAGTGTTGTCTCCTGACTGCAATGGTTCGACGCAATAGGTCGGCTCCACGGCAACACAGGCACGCCTGCGCCGCCGGAAACCGGTGGTGCAGGCATCATCAACCTTTCGGTGGTTTGTTCCACAAGAACATTCTGCATAAGCGCAGGCCTTGGAGAACGGGAGGCATGCCATCTCCCTCATGTTTGGCATGCTAGCCGATGCGACAACGGGTTGGTAGGTTGGGGAGGGAGGGGCGGAGCCTCAGCCCGTGCGGCCGGTCAGCTCTGGCATGGCGGCAATCATTTGCGCCACTTCTTCGGGTTCCTTGCCGTACGCGGCGATGACATGACGGCCAGCGCCATAGGGCCCCCACTCATTGGCATTGGTGGCCGTAAAGATGCCCATCGTGGGTACATCCGATGCGCAGGCCAGATGCATGATGCCGCAATCAGCACTGATATAGACGTCCAGGCCGGACAATACGCTGGCGATCTTGCGCAGATCGCTGGAGTAATACGCGGGATAGCGCGAGCTGAGCATCGATTCGCCGGAAGCAGGCAGGATTTCCACGATCCGATGCTCCGGGTATTGCGCTTCCAGCACACTGATAAAGCGCGTCCACCATGCTTCGCCCAACAGCTTGGGGCCGGTGGCATTGGCGAAGATGCCGATCAGGCCGCGGCCAATGGACGTGATGCCGCTGGCGGCCAGGGAGCGCATCAGCGTCTCGCGGCCCTGTGTGCGTTCGCTCTGTGCAAGGCGGATGTCCGGAACGGGATAGTCCGCTTGGGTGTCGCGGCCTATCGCGCTGCGCAGCAGATACACCGGGCGGCGTCCCTTGCTTTCCAGGTTGTCAGGCAACGGCACGGCATGGGTGATTTCGCCATGCTTCTTCGGACTGCTGAAGCCAAGCGTGTAGTTTGAATTGGACAGCAGCGTCAGCAAGCGACCGGTTTGCGATAGCGGATCGGCATCGATCGCCAGGTCGTAGCGGATTTTGCGCATACGCCGCAGCGTGCCGAAAAACTGGAATGGATGGCCGACACCGTGCGCCGGCAACCGGAAGATGCGCTGCACGCTGAAGAAGTGGCCGTACACATCGTTGGCGATCGGACTGCGCGTAAGAATGTCGATCTCGGCCGCCGGATAGATTCTCTCCAGTTCCGACAGCAGCGGTGTGAGCAACAACGTATTGCCCAGGCTGTGGCTCACGTGACAGACCAGGATCCGGTATATCCCCTTGTCCGGCAGCGGTTCGGATGTCGGTTGCCCATGACTGCCGAACACCGTGCGCATAAGCCGGCGTGCCACCCTGCGGCGGAAGTCGTTGATCGGGTCGTAGTAGCGCGTGTTCTTCAGCACAGGAGGGGTTTCATGGCGGTTGGGCGACGGCGACTATACCGGTTCGCCGGCCGCTGTCAGCAACCCGTGCTCCACCAGCCAGTCCCGGGCATTCTCCGCGTCGTGTTCGAACCACGCCTTGGCCGAGCCGAGTCGGAAGGTGTAACCCCAGGCATCCATATCCGCCATCACCCGATCGCTGCCGACGGCAGGCAGGGTGCCCCCCAGCACGATCTGCAGGTAGCACACGGCGTCTTCCTCGGCGATGGAATCGGTGGCGTCGGTGTGCGTTTCAACACGGCGCTCCGGCGGCAGCACGATCAGATGGCCGGCTTCATGTAACAGGGAATGCACCGGCGTATCGCCACGCGCGTACACCGTGTTGCCGATGATGCCGGCTTCGTCCTCGCCCCAGTAGCTGCCGGGAATGGCTTCGCCCTCGGGCACGCGGACCAGGCTCAAACCGTAGTGGGCGAGCAGGGATTCGATGGCAGTGCTGTCGATGTCGGCGAGGCGAAGGACGGACGTAGGCATTTGCTCCCTCTCCCCTCCGGGAAGAGGGTTGGGGTGAGGGGTCAATCCTGCGACAAGACTGACCTTTGAGTGCGATGCAGAAAGATGTTCACTGCGGCAAGAAGATGTGAGGCAAGCACGGACACTCGCCCCAGCCTTCTCCTCTCCCCGAAGGGAGAGGGAGCAAAGCAATCAGGTCGCAGGGTTGCCTGCGGGCTTGCCATCGGGCAGTGCTACCGACAGCTCCAATATTTCATGGCCGCTGTCGCGCTCGACATTGATGTTGATCGCTTCCAGGTCGACGTTGACGTATTTCTTGATGACCTCGAGCAATTCGTTACGCAGCAGCGGCAGGTAATCCGGCGCGCCGCGGGTAGAACGTTCTTGCGCGACGATGATGCGCAGGCGCTCCTTGGCGACCACGGCGGTAGGTTCCGGCTTACGCTTCAGGAAATCGAGGATACCCATCGCGATCAGCCTCCGAATACACGCTGGAAGAAGCCCTTTTTGGGTGCGTCAAGAAAGCGCATCGGGCGGGTCTCGCCGAGGATGCGGGCCACGGTGTCACGATAGGCCTGCCCGGCGTGAGAATTTTCATCCACGATCACCGGCACGCCGGCGTTGGATGCAGCGAGCACGTTTTCCGATTCCGGAATCACGCCGACGACGCTGATGCCCAGGATTTCCTCGACATCCTTCACGCTGAGCATCTCGCCTTGCTCGACGCGTGCGGGGTTGTAGCGGGTCAGCAGCAGATGCTGGGTGATGGCGCCATCGCCGCGTTCGGCGCGGCGCGTCTTGCTGGCCAGCAGGCCCAGGATGCGGTCGGAGTCGCGCACCGAGGACACTTCCGGATTGACCACCACCACGGCGTGATCGGCGAAATACATCGCCAGATGCGCGCCTTTTTCGATGCCGGCCGGCGAGTCGCAGATGATGTAGTCGAACTCTTCCTTGGCCAGATCGTCCAGAACCTTCTCGACACCTTCTTGGGTCAGTGCGTCCTTGTCGCGCGTCTGGCTGGCAGCGAGCACATACAGATTTTCGTAGCGCTTGTCCTTGATCAGGGCCTGCTTGATGCTGGCCTCGCCGTGCACGACATTGACGAAGTCGTACACCACGCGGCGCTCGCAGCCCATGATCAGATCAAGGTTGCGCAAGCCGACGTCGAAGTCGATCACAGCCACTTTTTTGCCCTGCATGGCCAGGCCGGTGGCAAGTGATGCGCTGGTAGTGGTCTTGCCGACGCCTCCCTTACCGGACGTCACAACGATAATCTCAGCACTCAAGGGTTCATCTCCGTTGGTGTTCTTTTAATGGTGGGGCGTTTTACGGGAATGGCGTCCGTTATTTCAACGGCGCAATCAGCAATTTTTCGCCATCGAGCCAGCATTGCACAGACTGGCCCTCCAGGTCTTTCGGAATTTGCTCGAAGACCCGGTAATGGCCGGCGATAGCCACCAATTCGGCACGAAAATCCGAAACGAAGATGCGTGCCTTCACGTCCCCCTGTGCGCCTGCCATGGCCCGTCCCTTCAGGCTGCCATAGATATGGATGCTGCCGTCGGCGATCACCTCGGCACCGTTGGCGATCGCACCGGTGACCACCACGTCGCGATCGCGTGCATAAACTTGTTGGCCCGAGCGCACCGCGCCTTCGTGATACTGCGCGCCGAGGATGGCGCCGGGAGCGGGCGCGGCCAGAACCGGTTCGCGTACCGGTGCGGAGGGCGCTTGTGTCGGGCTGGGCACCGGCGGCGCAACGCTGCCGCCGTCTGCAGGTTCGTAAGCCGCGCGGAACTTGGCGATCAGCGGCAGACCCATGCGCTGGGCCAGCGCTTCGGTGGCGCTTGTGCCATAGGCTAGGCCCACTGGCAGCATGCCAGCACTGCGCACGGCTTCCAGTAATGCGTCAACCGTACCGTCATCGGGCAGGCTTGGCAGGTGGCTGAGGTCGAGCACGACCGCGGCGCGCGAGAACAGCTGCGGCGCGGAACGGACGCGACGCTCCAGTTCATCACACAGCGCGGCCGCATCAACTCGCTTTACACGTACACAGGCGATGCCGACCTGACCGAAACGCAGATCGCAAGCGTCAGTTGTATCCATCTTTGCATTCATGAGCGCCGCTCTCCGGCGAGGCGGCGCGAGGTGGAGTCATTGTTTAGAAAAGCGGTGCGGCCGGCCAACCAGGGCAGGTCGGGCAAGCCGCCGTGCTCCAGGTAAGTGTCGCGCACGAAAGCGTAGCTGGGCAGATCCTTGGCGAGCAGGCTCACTTGAGGGCCCTGTTTGCCCATGCGCTGCTGGCCGACTTCCTGGAAGCCGTAGGTGCCATGGAACAGCACCACCACGTCATCCGGCGGCTCCAGGAACACTTCGCAGGTCAGCAGCGGCACGCGCACTTCGGCGAAGCTGTTCACATCGCAGTAGAAGATGCGGCCCAGGCCGTGGCGGCGGAAGGCGTTGGCGATGACGATGCGGTCGATGTAGACGAACGACGGATAGTGTTCGCTGAACCACTGGTAGTTGGTGCTGCTGTAATCCTGGCCGTTACGCAAGGCGATCAGGAATCCAGCCAGCTGGCCGTCGATTTCGGCGACCCGGAAGTAATCGGCGTGCTCGTAGAAGTAGCGCAATTGCGCGGCGTCCAAGACGAGTATGGAGCGTCCGGCGGTGTTATTGAGCGCCAGTACGGCATCCAGGTCGTGCTCGCGCACGTCGCGGATGGCAAGGGCCATGCGTTGCTCCGCAGTGAAGTGGTTGGTGAAGACCGACTGACGGCCCAGCTCAGGGCGCATTATGGCATGTGCCATCTGGCCGTACATCCCGTGCTGCGGCATGTAAAAGCTTTGTAAAGCGGGAAGTTGGAAGCGAGCAACGTAAGCACCTGGCCGAACGGCAAGCTTTCCGGCCCGGCTCCACCTTATAGAAGTGCAGCAAAAAGGCGGAGCGGACTCAGCACCTCGGCTACTGCCCGTTGTCGCCTGTCATGACTTCCCGCGCATTACACCCCCTCGGCAGGGGCCTATGATGCGTTCCATGGTCATGACCAACTTCAATCACATCCGAGCCTTGCGCATTACCGGGCTGATCGCCTACCTGTGCATTGGTACGCCGTTGTTTACCAACTGGGCGACCGAGCGGCTCGATTTGCTCAACAGCCCCGATTTCGCCTTGCTGTTGTGGACCCTGTCTTACCTGATCTTCGGCATTCTTTATCTGCTGATCACCAACAACCTGGGCGCTCGCACCAACATGGCGGCGCGGCTGTTCGGACTGCTGCTGATGACCGTGGCTGCACTGATGGTCGGGTGGTTCAGCCACAGCGGGCTTTCGGCGATCCTGCTGGTGGTCGTGGCGGTGGTGTTGCCGTGGCTGGTGCCGTTCTGGGTTGGCGTGGCGTGGATCGCCTTTCAGACCTTGTGTCTGTCTGCGATGTTTTCCACTTCTGACGAGCTCAAGCACAGCATCGCTCTGGGCGTGCTGCAGGCAAGCATCTACACCGCGTTTTCCATGCTCGGCTTTGTGGCCTCCATGGTGGCCAGCCAGCTGGCGGAAGAACGTGAAGCTCAGCGCCGCCTCAATTCCGAATTGCGGGCCACCCGCGCATTGCTGGCCGAATCGACCCGCATTGCCGAGCGCATGCGTATTGCACGGGAGCTGCACGATCTGATTGGCCATCACCTCACGGCGCTCAGCTTGAATCTGGAAGTCGCCAGTCATCTCAGCAACGAGGCGGCATCCGAGCATGTGCGCAAGGCGCAGAACACCGCGCGCCTGCTGCTGGCTGATGTACGTGAGGCGGTCAGCGAGCTGCGCCAGGATGATGCGATCGACCTTACTCAGGCCTTGCAAAGCTTGATGGATGGCGTGCCCAACCTGCTTGTGCATCTGAGCACGCCACCGCGCTTCAGTGTGGAAGATCCGCGTCGGGCCCAGGTGCTGCTGCGCTGTGTGCAGGAAATCATCACCAACACGGCCAAGCATGCCGGTGCGCGCAATTTGTGGCTGACGTTTGCCTATGACGATGAAAACCTGCTGAGCCTGAACGCGCTGGACGATGGCCGCGGTACGACCACCATCTCCCCGGGCAACGGTTTGTCAGGCATGCGCGAGCGATTGGCCGAGTTTGGCGGCGATGTGTCCATGGAAAGCGAAACAGGGCAGGGTTTTGCCTTGTATGTCCGTCTTCCGTTGGGCGAAGCTTCCGTGCTGGCGCATACGCCGTCACGTTTTGAACCCCCTGCATTGAGCCTGACCTGATGCCCTGCAACAATGCCAGTTTGCCGATTCAATCGTCTTTGTTTGTCGTTGTATGCGTGTGGCCTGTGATGGGCCGTCAAAGCTGCGAGGATTCACGATGATTTCCGTTTGTCTCGTCGACGACCAGAATCTGGTTCGCCAAGGAGTGCGTTCCCTGCTTGATCTGGCGGAGGACATTCGCGTTATCGCTGAATGTGCCGATGGCGTTCAGGCGGTGCAAGACATCCCCCGCATCAAGCCGGATGTTGTGTTGCTTGACCTGCGCATGCCCAACATGAGCGGCCTGGAAGTGCTGCAGACGCTGTCTGCACGCAACGAACTGCCGCCAACCATCATTCTCACCACTTTCGATGATGACCAGCTGGTGCTGCAGGGATTGAAAGCCGGTGCGCGTGGCTACCTGCTCAAAGATGTGTCGCTGGAGCAGTTGGTGGAAGCCGTACGTACTGTGGCGAACGGTGGCTCGCTGGTGGCACCGATGGTGACCCAGCGCCTGTTGGCCGGCGTCGGCCGCATCCATAACCAATTCACCAGCCTGGAGCAGCCCGACCCGCTGACCGAGCGCGAGACCGAAATCCTGCGCCTGCTCTCCGGTGGCTACAGCAATAAGGAAATTGCCAATTCTCTCAAGGTGGCGGAGGGGACCGTGAAAAATCACGTTTCCAACATTCTTTCCAAGCTTGGCGTGCGCGATCGCACCCGGGCTGTGCTCAAGGCGTTGGAGCTGGGCATCGTCTAACGCTCGCGGATATTTCGTCCGTGCCAGGGAATGCTGCGTAGCAGCGCGGCTGCGGGCTTCTTTGGCCCGTAGCGTTCCTGCGCGTGAGCAAGTACCATCGGCAGCTTAGGCGCTGGCCGATCCCCCGTCCTGATGCGGTTTCCCTCGAGGGAAAGTCATCCATGGCGGTACCGAACCGTCCCGCGCTTTCCACTGCAAGAGATACGTCTCGGAGAAACCTGGAATGACGCGTGTTCTGGAATTCATCGTTGCCCTGATCATCGTCGCCGTTGTTGGCGTCGTGGTGGGCGTCATCATGCCCGGCAGCGGCCACGTTGAGCGATCGTTGGTGGTCAGCAAAGACCTGCGCCAGGTCTACGACGTAGTAAACAATTTTCGTACCTTCCCCGATTACGGCGTGCTGCGCGCTTACGATCCCAGGACTCAGTACACCCTTTCCGGCGTTGCCTATGGCCCAGGCTCCGAGATCAGCTGGAGCAGCCAGGATGAGAAAGTCGGCGATGGCAAGCTGACTATCGCCAGCTCCCAGCCGGAATTCGACAAGATCGACACGACCGTCAACAGCGCGGAGATCGTGTGGAATGTGGACAACGCCTGGCGCGGTAGCGACAAGCACTTCACCCTCGATCTGCTGCGCCAGGGCAACACCGGCAAGCTGACTAAGATCACGTGGTCGTACGACGTGACCTACGGTTTTAACCTGCTCGCCCGTTATTCCAACATGTACATTCACGGCCAGCCGGATGCCTTCATCCAGTACAGCCTGAACAACCTGCAGAACGTGTTGGCGGCAGTGCCGAACATCGACTACAGCGCGCTTGATCCGTACATCGTGCAGACCAAGCAGACGCCGGTGCTGCTCGTTTCCACCTCGATGAAGCGCAAGGACGGTCTGGACGGCTTGAACCAAGCCACCGACGAGGCCATCAAGCAGATCGAAGATGCCGCCAAGAAGCTGGGCGTGCATACCAACGGTCCGCGCATCATCTTCACCACCAACTACGGTGACGAGACCTACACCTTTGATGTGGCCGAGCCGATCGACTCCGCCAGTCTGAACGTAGGTGGCCAGAGCTACCAGCTCACCCCGCCGACCCCGCCGTCACTGGCTGACCAGGATGCCGCTCCGGCTTCCAGCAGCACCGCTGCCGCGCCGGCCAGCACCAATCAGCCGGGCAGCAAGGACCGTAACGGTCGCCTGGTTATCGATAACAACGTGCTCGCCACGCTCGCTTTCGGTGGCCCGGCTCTGGAAGCCCCGTGGAACGGTACCGCTGCCGGCGTGCCGCAGACCCGCGACATGCTGAAGGCCTACGCACAGACGCACGGCTACAAGTACGACGAAGTGACCAACCGCCTGTACGACATCCTCACCCAGCCGGAAGTGAAGGACGCTGGCGGCAACATCACCACCTATGCGCAGTACTCGGTGTACCTGCCGATCTCCGATTCCGCTGACGGTGGCACGCTGCCGCAGCAGACGCCGGAACAGCAGGCTGGCATCAAGCAGCCGGGCATCATCAATGCCAACGGCCAGCCGGCTTCCAGCAGCACGGCGCCGGCTCCGGCCAGCACCGCTGCTGCGCCGGCCGCAGCCAAGTAATCCCAGCGCGCCTGGCTATCAAGAGCCCTCCCTACGGGGAGGGCTTTTTTATTTCTGCGCGTCGTGGCGATGCACTGAGAGAACTTTGCGCCGTGCTTGCGGTACATTGCAGGGCAGTCTTATTCGCGACCGGACATGATCGAAACAGACAAGCTCACCAAGCGCTATGGCCACTTGACCGCGGTGGATGCGCTTAGCATCTATGCCGAGCCGGGTCAGGTCCTTGGGTTGCTGGGTCCCAACGGTGCAGGCAAGACCACGGCGATACGCATGATTGCCGGTTTTTTCGCGCCCACGGCAGGAACGGCGCGCGTGTGCGGTTACGACGTGCGCAAGCAGCCGCTCAAGGCTAAGCGCGCGCTCGGCTATCTGCCGGAAGGCGCGCCGAGCTACGGCGAAATGACGGTGCGCGAATTTCTCGTCTTCATCATGCGCATGCGCGGCCTGCGTTCGGATGTGGGGCGCCGCCGCTTCGATGAAGTGGTTGGCACGTTGCAACTGGAAGATGCCTTGAATGTCACCGTCGATACCCTGTCCAAGGGATTGCGTCGGCGCGTGGGCCTTGCACAGGCCATCGTGCACGATCCGCCGGTGCTGATGCTCGATGAGCCCACCGATGGCCTGGACCCCAATCAGAAACACACCGTGCGTCAGTTGATCGACGCCATGGCGCGTGAGCGCACCATTCTCATCTCCACGCACTTGCTGGAAGAAGTGCACGCTTTGTGCAACCGCGTGGTGATCATCGCGGGCGGAAAGCTGCGCGCCGATGCCACGCCGGCGGAACTGGAGGCGCGCTCGCGCTATCACGGCGCAGTGTCGTTCAGTGCGGCGGGCAGTGGGCTGTCGCAGGAAATGCTCGGACGTTTGCCGCAGGTGGCGGGCATCGAGGTGGATCCACTCGATGGACGCGTGACGGTTTTCCCCAAGCCCGGCGAGCGCATTCTCGAGCCGGTGGAATCGCTGTTGCGCCAGCAAGGTTTGGAGGTGTCGGAGATCCAGCTCGAACGTGGGCGGCTGGACGAAGTGTTCCGCCAGATCACGCTGGGTACGGAAACGGGAGCGCAGCCATGAGTCCAACCTTGGCCGTGATGCGCCGCGAACTGCGCAGCTATTTCGTTACCCCGGTCGCCTACGTGTTCCTGGTGATCTTTCTAGTGCTCGCGGGCATTCTCACATTCTATGCCGGTGACTTCTACGATCGCGGCATCGCGGACCTGCAACCGTTCTTCGTGATGCATCCCTGGCTCTATCTGATCCTCGTGCCAGCGGTATCGATGCGCATATGGGCCGAGGAGGCTAAATCCGGAACGTTGGAACTGCTGCTGACCCTGCCGATGACCCTATGGCAAGCCATGCTCGGTAAATTCCTTGCCGCGTGGTTCTTCGTGGGGCTGGCCTTGCTGCTGACCTTTCCCATCTGGGTCACCGTTAACTATCTCGGCTCGCCGGACAACGGCATCATCGTCGCCGGTTATATCGGCAGCTGGCTGATGGCGGGTGCGTTCCTTGCTATCGGCGCGTGCCTATCCACACTGACCAGCAGCCAGGTCGTGGCGTTCATCCTGACGGCTGTGGTTTGCGTGCTGTTGATCCTTGTCGGTCAGGCTGAAGTGGTCGATTTTTTCCAGGGTGCGCTGCCACGCAAGCTCGTGAACGGCGTGGCGCATCTTTCCATGCTGCGGCACTACGAAGCGATTGCGCGCGGCGTGCTGGATGTACGCGACATCATCTACTTCGTGCTCACCATCGCTGCTTGGCTCACGGCCGGCGTGCTGGTGCTCGACCTCAAGCGGAGCCATTGAACGATGGCCCGCTTGACTCTACGCCGACGTACTGTCCTGTTCAGCGCGCTGATCGTGCTGATCGTGTCCTATTGCAGCCTTGCCCTGGTCACCAGCCGCTGGCTGGAGCCGGAGCGCTTCGATCTCACCACTGATCACCTTTATACGTTGTCGCCGGGCACGCGGCAGATCATCGACAACGTTCACCGGCCGCTGTGGCTCACGCTCTATTTCTCCCAGCATGCCACCAAGGACATGCCTCAGCTGCGCAGCTACGAACAGCGTGTCGCCGAGATGCTGCAGGAAATGGTGGCGCGTTCGCATGGGCGCATCCGCTTGCAGATCGTCGATCCGGTGCCTTATTCCGATGATGAGGCCAGTGCTGAAGGCAATGGCCTGACGCCGGTGAGCGGCGGTGGCAACGGTGAACGCATTTTCTTCGGTCTGGTTGGCTCCACGCGGCAACCCACCAGTGACGTGCCATCGGATTTGACGCCCGACACGCCGCAGGACAAGAGCGCGAAGAGCGTCGATCGCACCTTGCCGATCCCTTTCTTTGATCAGACGCGCGAAGCCTTTCTGGAATACGACATCGCCAAGCTGCTGTATCAGCTGAGCGAACCGGAAAAGCCACTCATCGGTGTGATGACGGATCTGCCCGTGATGGGCGATCCTTTGCAGGGCACCGCGCCGTGGGCGGTGATGCAGCAGTTGCAGCAGTTGTTCAACGTCGATGTACTGGATGCAAGCAAGCTCAAGAAGATCGACAAGAACATCCAGGTTCTGCTGCTGATTCATCCCAAGAATCTGCCTACTGACGCGCAATACGCACTAGACCAGTACGTACTGGGTGGTGGCCATCTGGCCGTGTTCGTCGATCCCTTTGCGGAGTCCGATCCGGTGGCGCTCACGGAAGACCAGCTGGCGGGCACCAACAATCACAGTTCCAACTTGCCGCGCCTGTTTGCCGATTGGGGTGTCGCGTACAGTCCGGACCAGGTCGTGCTGGATCGCGATCGCGCGTTGCCGATTGAGCTGGCCGGCACGAATCTCTTGCACCCGGCCATGCTCGGCCTGGGTACGCAGGAGCTCAACCGCGACGATGTGGTAACGGCCAGCCTGCAACGCGTGACCGTATCCACCGCGGGCCACTTCGATCTGCTGCCGAACGCGAACACACGGCTGATTCCGCTGATGCAAAGCAGTGCGGACGCCGAGATTGTGCCGACCCAACGGGTCATCGACGCCAGCAACAATCCGTCCACCTTGTTGCAGGGCTATCAGCCGCAGAATCAGAATTACGTGATTGCGGCGCGCCTGCGCGGACCGTTTGTCAGCGCCTTCCCGGAATTCGCCAAACGGTCAGGGCATCTTTCAGCGTCGCCATCGAATGAGGAAGTGATCCTGGTGGCGGACACGGATTTGCTGACCGACCGTCTGTGGGGGGAAACACAGAACTTCCTGGGCCAGCCTGTGTTTAGTGTCTTCGCCAACAACGGCGACTTCATCAGCAACCTGGTCGACAACCTCAGCGGTTCGTCAGCGCTGCTGTCCATTCGCGGACGTTCCAGCTCGCAGCGGCCCTTTACGCGTGTAGACGCGCTGCGCCGCGCCGCTGACCGCAAGTTCCTGCAAAAGGAGCAGGAGCTGAAAAACGAACTGGCGGACACCAAGCGGCGGCTCAGCGAATTGCAACCGGCGAAGGACGCAAGCGATACCTCGACCACTGCCGAACAACGAAAGGAGATCGAGCAGTTCCTGCAGCGTCAGTTGGCGATCAGCAAGGAGTTGCGTGATGTGCAACACCAGCTCAATGCCGAGATCGATGCCCTGGGCACGCGCCTGAAGGTGCTCAATATCGTGGTATTGCCGGGGTTGATCACTATTGCCGGCCTGCTCTACGGCTGGCGGCGCACGCGGCGCAACCGGCGCAAGCGGGCGTGATGGTGGCAATATGCCGCAAGGTCATGACATGAGACGGGTTATCCCCTGAATTAAGCTGGGTAGCCGTCTCCGCCGAGGGGGAAGTGGGATCGATGATCGCCGTGTTGCTGAAATGGATCGTTCCCTGGGAGTTCTCGTGGGTGTTTCTCGCGAGCTTCCTTGCAGCATGCGTGGTGTATTGGCGCGGCTGCCGCAAGCTGAAGGTAAGTACCGGGCGGCGGCTGGCATTCTGGTCGGGCATGGCGATGGTCTACCTGTGCCTGCAAACCTATTTCGATTTCTATGCCGAGCATGAGTTTTTCATGCATCGCATCCAGCAACTGCTGCTGCATCATCTGGCGCCGCTGGTGATCATGGCCTCTTATCCCGGTTGCGTATTACGCGCGGGCTTGCCGTTGAGCTGGCGCGTGCATGCACTGCGTCCGGCATTACGTAGTTGGCCTTGGCGCCTGGTCAGTGCAGTGTTGCTCAATCCAGCTGTGGCGACCATCTTGTTCGTAGTGTTCATCCTGATCTGGTTGGTGCCGTCGATGCAGACGATGGCGATGCTCGACTGGCGTGTCTACCGCATCATGAACTGGTCGATGATCATCAGCGGCTTCGTCTACTGGTGGTTGGTGCTCGATCATCGTCCGCGTCCGCCGGGACGAATGATTCCGGGCCTGCGCGTGCTTTCCCCAGGCATCACCATGACGCCCCAGATCCTGGCGGGTGCGATCATCACTTTTTCCAAGGCTGATCTCTATCCGATCTTCGAAATCTGCGGGCGCGCCTTCAATTTCAATGTATTCACCGGACAGTTGATCGGCGGCATCATCATCTGGGTGCCCGCTGCGACCATTGAGACCATCGGCGGGTTGCTGGCCATGCGCCAATGGCTGCGGTTGTCGCGCAGTGGCCGCATTCGCCGCCAGTCCAGTGCCAGGCGATCGCAACAAGCCAAGACGATCCCGATTGCCGGACCGGGCTGATCACGCAACGGAATACACCTGCATCAGCTCGCGCGACGTGAAGTGCGCTTCCGAGGGATAGCCGTACGCGTTGTTGATATACGTAATGCCGTCGATGGTGACGCGCCGGTTGACGTGACTGTGCCCATAAATGTGCAGGCTGCTGCCAAGCTGTCTGATCTGTGTATCGAGCTGTGTGGTGCCGAGAATCGGGTACAGCCTACGGTGTTTTTCGGGGATACGTTCCGGCATCAGATCGATACGCGGAAGAAAGTGCGAGAAGGTGATGACCGTGGTGGCGTCAGCCAACTCGGGTGACGACGCGGAAGGATTGCGCTCGACAAACCAGCGCGTCACGGCCTGGTCGTCATAACCATGAGGCCAGCGGCAGGCGCGGTAATCGGCCCATGCGCCTCTGAGATAGTCGCTCGGTATGCCGAAGGAATAGTCGTACCAGCCGAACATAGGAACGATCGCCAGGCCCTCCTTGCGATAAGGCGTCATGCGAATACCTTGCTCGTTCGCCAGGCGACGAACCGCGTCGAATTTCTCGAATGAATCGTGCATACCTTCCCGGTGCACCCACAGGTCGTGATTGCCAGGCACGTAGAGCACGGCAGAGAAGCGACGCACGAGCGCTTCGAAACCATCAGCCAGCAGCGCAAGCCGATCAGAGATGTCGCCTGCGAGTATCAGGGTGTCGTTTTGATAATCATGGCGCGACAGCTGCGCTACCCAGTCGCGATTGGGAGCGTAGTCGAGATGAAGATCGGAAATCGCAAAGATGCGCATCACCCACCATTATCCGCCGGCGAGCCTTGTGAGCAACACTTCTTCTTTGGACGATCGGCCTAATTGGGGTCGGCAGCGTTGGCCGGCCGCACCAGAAACTGCACGGGAAGCTGGCTCCCGTCGGCAAAGTCCAGCGTAATACCGACGGTATCGCCAGCCTTGATCATGTGGCTGGCATGTTCGAGCATCAGATGATAGCCAGCCGGCGCAAGTTCGGCCTTGCCTTGTGCTGGAATCGCCAGCTTACCCACCGCATTCATGCTGCTCATGCCTCCGCTGCCTGTCGTGCTTTCATGCAGCATGACTGAGGCATACGTCGTGCTATGCGCGGAAACAAGCACCGCGGTAGATGTGCCCATGTTTTGCAGCATCACATAGCCGCTTGCTGGCAGGTTGGCAGGCAGCAGACGGATCCAAGCGTGGGTAGCAGTGACATGATCGGCCTGGCTCGCTTGCAGATTGGCAACGGGCAACAGGCTCATGAGGAGCAATACAGACAGATACTGCATTTTCATGGCGCGCCGCCCGAGCTCAACAACAACTGCAAATCGTGCGTCAATTTATCCTGTCCATCGGCCGGCGTGGCCAACAATCGGGCCTTGCCGCTTGCATCAAAAATGTAGATGCCGGAACTGTGGCTGACGTCGTAACTGTCATCGCTCTTGCCAGGTTCGCGCGTAAAGGCGGCGCGATAGCGTTTTGTCAGCGCTTCAATATCGGCAGGCGCGCCGGTCAGGCCAACAGCGCGTGGATCGAAGGCATTCACGTAATCGTGCAGCACCGCCGGCGTGTCGCGTGCCGGGTCGACGGTGACGAAAAGAATGCGCACATGATCGGCAAGCTTGCCCAGTCGCTGCATCACCACGTGCAGATGTGCCAGTGTCAGCGGACAGACGTCGGGGCAATGGGTGTAGCCGAAATAGAGCAGGGTGATCTTGCCGCGATAGTCGGCTGCCGTGACGGTCTGGCCATGGTCATCGGTAAGCCGGAACGCGAGATCTGGCATGTGCCCGGAAATATCCGTCAGTTGCCAGGGCTGTTGCGCGTCCTTGTTGCACGCTGCGAGCAATGCGCTTGCCGCGACTGCAAATGACAGGATGACCAGCCGGAGCAGACGCGAACACTTCATGCAAGAATCCTGTGGTGGGTTCGCAAAGCATACGCCACGCGCGCCCGGTATCGTTCTCTTGCTGCGGGAAACACTCTTTATGCGACAAAGTGTCTCTGTCCCGAATGGATGGCTCGTCGGCGTGGCTGGCGCCAGCGCGGTGCTGCTGGGGGCTTTCGGCGCGCACGGTTTGCGCAACGTGCTCGACGACGCGCACCGCGAGTTATGGCATACCGCGGTGGACTATCACTTCTGGCATGCACTGGCGCTGGCTATCGCCGTGGCTTGCGGCCAAGGCAAGGCCGCTCGCGTGGCGGTGTGGACGCTGGCATTGGGTATCGTGCTGTTTAGCGGAAGTCTGTATGGGCTGGCACTCGGTGCGCCACGGTGGGTGGGCGTCGCGACGCCTTTTGGCGGCGTGGCGTTCATCATTGGATGGCTGGCGCTGGGACTGTCGCTAAAGCGCAGCGGTTAACACCCGCTCGCGCCTCAGCCATTCTCATCATCGACCAGCGGCTTCACCTTGCCAGGTTTAAGACGGCCGTTCTTATGCAGCGCTTCCCGCAGCACATATTCGATCTGTGCATTGACGCTGCGCAACTCGTCATCAGCCCAGTGTTGCATGGCTTCGAGGACGGTTGCGCTGATGCGCAGGGGATAGGCTTTTTTCTCGGCTGCCATGCTGCCGTCAATTGTACAGCGTGCCTGTGTTGAGCACCGGCTGCGTGCCGCGTTCGCCGCACAGCACGACCAACAGGTTGCTCACCATCGCGGCTTTGCGCTCTTCGTCCAGTTCGACTACGCCTTGGGCGCGCAGCTTGTCCAGCGCCATGGCAACGATGCCGACGGCGCCCTGGACGATGCGCTCGCGTGCCGCGATGATGGCGCTGGCTTGTTGCCGTTGCAGCATGGCCTGGGCGATTTCCTGTGCATAAGCGAGATGGCTGATGCGTGCTTCCGTCACTTGCACGCCGGCCTTGCCCAGGCGCGCCTGGATTTCATCGCGCAAGTGATTGTTGATATCCTCGCCGTGGCTGCGCAGCGAGGGTTTGCCATCGTCATGCGCATCGTAGGGATAGCTTTGCGCCATCTGGCGTAAGGCGGATTCACTCTGGATGTGCACGAAATTTTCGTAGTCGTCGACGCAGAATACGGCTTCGGCCGTATCCACGACTTGCCACACGACAACCGCGGCAATCTCGATCGGATTGCCATCGTTGTCGTTGACCTTCAGCTTGCCGCTTTCGAAGTTGCGCACACGCAGTGAAACGCGGCGGCGGCTATAGAACGGGTTGGTCCAGCGTAGTCCTTCGTGGCGCACCGTACCCGCGTATTTGCCGAACAGCTGCATGACCAGCCCCTCGTTGGGGGCGACCTGGAAAAAGCCCTTGGTCAGCCAGACGGTAAACACGTGGATGACGATGCCCAGGGCGAGAAGCCCGGCTTGCCCGGTGCTCGCCGCGCTGAGTTCAAGAACAAGCCCCAGCGCTGCCAGCAGCAGGCAGACAAAGATGAATGGAATGCCGGCGATCGAAAATCCCGTTCGTTCGTTCATGGCTCAACCCTCCAAAGTTGAGAAAATTAGATATCAATATGATATCTAATTCAAGTGCCGGGTCGAGCCAGGTCGAGGGTCGGATGTCAGCGCCCCGCGCCGCCCCCGCCGTTCGGCACCGCCGCGCCGCCGGAGTGGTTGTAGATCTCTGAAAAGGTGTTTACGGAGTCGATCTGGATGTCGCCCAATTCGCTGGTGGCGTTGAAGAAGTGCCACGGATTGCCGTCGCTGCTGTCCAGCGCGATATGACCGGTGTCGAAATGCGTTGCGGCCGGGTCGAAGCTGTGCCAGCGGTCCCTGATCCACGCCATCACCCAGGCATGCGGCACGAACACGCGGGATTTGTGGCCGTAACGGTCGGTGTAGATCATGCCAACCACCACGCGGGCAGGGATGTGTTCCGCTCGCGCCATGGCGGCAAGCAACACAGCGTATTCCATGCAATTGCCCTTGCGGTTGCGCGCCACTTCCAGCGCGGAGGCGTAGCCGATATCCAGTCCATGCTGAGAAAGGTAGCGGTTGACGAACGCGCTCAGTTTGCCCATCACGTGTTCTTTGCTGATGGCGTCGCCGGCGGCGGTATCAGCGAGCTCGCGGATGATGGGGGAATCCGATTGCAGCCACGCATTGGGTGCTGTGTCCGCAGCTGTGGGTGGGTCATGGCTATCGATCACGCTACGGTAGACATTGATCTGCCATTCGCCATGACCCAGGTCGGTGACGTCCTGCTCATCCGTATTGATGAACGGCCGCACCATCTCTTTGTTGTTGATGTGAACGCGGTAAGTCAGATAGTCGTTGAGCATGTCGGGCGTCAACAGACGAGGCGAATCAATCAGAGCCGAATCCATCATGTCCAGGCTTTCGCCGGGCGCGGTGGCGCAAGCTTGGTCACAGGCGATCATGTCCAAGGGTTGTCCAAGCATCGAGAGCGAGCCCTTGCGGATATTGCCTTGGGCGTCCAGCCACAGATCCACCTCTTGCGAACCGCTGGGGCGGCTTAGCGTTTCACGCTGGTGGCTGAGAGTTTCCACGTGATTGGGAAAGCTCACGCGTTCCTGGCCCAGCACATCCACGGACAGGTCCATCGCTTGCTGGCTGGCCTGGTTGTAGATCCGCAGGGGGTAGACCTGCCCGGGATGCTGGCTGGCGGCGAGCATGGCTTGCCGTTGTCCTTCGGCCAGTACGGCATCTGCCGGCCACGCGGTAACGGTCTGGCGCGTATCGCCGCCGACGTTGATGATCAACTGCAGTTGGCCGTCTGGCTGCAGCGTGCCGTCGATGGCGGTTTCGTTGGCCGAGATGTTGGTGCGCATGCTGAAGCTGAGCGGCTTGCCATCGGCCGTTTCCACACTGCGGCTGATATTGGTGTACGGAACCGTCTGGCCGTTTCGCGTGACATCCATGACCAGGGTTTCCGTGGTGACCACGGTGTTGCCGATGAGTTGGCGCTGGATTTCCTGGCGGCCGATCTTGTGGCCGTTGAGCAGAACGGTCATCCAGGTGGTGTCGGTCGGAGACGTGTTCGTCTCCGACCACGTCTGGCCGGAGGCAAGGCACAACATCGGCACCAGCAAAAGCGGGGCAATCCAGCTGCGCATAAGTCTCACTGCGGGGAATGGAGACAGCTCTAGTCAATACCTGCTATGAGCGGGCGTCAATCTGCGGTGCGGCAACGCCCTGGCGGTAGAATGCTGGTTTTACCGGAGACTGCGATGAAGCCGTTCGGCACGCCCCATTCCAATCATGCCCTGAAGGTCCTTTTGCTGGGGGCGGGCGAACTTGGCAAGGAGGTCGCGATTGAGCTGCAGCGCTATGCTGTCGAGGTGGTGGCCGTGGATCGCTACGCCGATGCACCGGCGATGCAGGTAGCTCACCGCAGCCATGTTATCGACATGTTGGATGGCGCTGCGTTGCGCGCCCTTATCGAACAGGAAAAGCCTGATCTGGTAGTGCCGGAAATCGAGGCCATTCATACGCCGACTCTAGTGGCATTGGAAAACGAAGGTCTGCGGGTGATTCCGACCGCTAGGGCCACCTGGCTGACCATGAACCGCGAAGGCATCCGACGGCTTGCCGCAGAAGAACTCGGCCTGCCCACATCGCCTTATCGCTTTTGCGACGATGAGGCGCAATACCGCGAAGCTGTGGCAGCGATCGGCTATCCGTTCGTGATCAAGCCGGTGATGAGTTCGTCAGGCAAAGGGCAGAGCATCGTGCGGGATGCAGCGGGCATGCAGGAGGCCTGGGACTATGCCCAATCGGGTGGTCGCGCCGGTAAGGGACGGGTGATTGTCGAGGGCTTCGTTCCATTCGATTACGAAATCACCCTGCTCACCATCAGCCACAAGGACGGCACCAGTTTCTGCGCGCCGATTGGACATCGTCAGGAAGATGGCGATTACCGTGAATCCTGGCAGCCGCAACCCATGAGTGCCGCCGCACTGACAGAAGCGCATCGGCAGGCCAAGGCGATTACTGGCGCCCTGGGAGGCTGGGGTGTGTTTGGCGTTGAGTTTTTCGTCAAGGGCGATCAGGTGATCTTTTCGGAAGTCAGTCCGCGTCCGCACGATACCGGACTGGTCACGCTGATCTCGCAGGAGTTGTCCGAGTTTGCCTTGCATGCGCGGGCCATTCTGGGGTTGCCGATTCCGGTGATTCATCAGAACGGACCTTCAGCTTCGTGCGCCGTGCTGGTAGAGGGCGAGGGACGCGCGCCGCGCTATCACGGCATCGCGGATGCCTTGGTGGAGCCTGACACCCAGTTACGTATTTTCGGTAAGCCCGAAGTGAAGGGGCGCCGTCGCATGGCGGTAACCTTAGCACGCGATATAGATATCGAGGCGGCCAAGGCGAAGGCGATTCGTGCCGCCAAGGCGATTCGCACGGAGTTGTAAGTTCTGCAAGGACGCCTGGGGAAGTGTGAAGCGTGCAGAACGTTTGCCTTGGTACTTTCATAGATCATGACGGCGAAAGCCGCAGATAGACGGAGAGTAAGGATGGAATCGTCAGGTTTTTCGCATTGGTTGGTCGTGTTGGTGGAAACCTTCGCATTGCTGTTCATCATGCTGCTGGTGATCGCCATCCTGGTGGTGATTGTGGTGTGGGTGCTGGATCGCAACCAGACGCACAATTCCGTACTGCGCAACTATCCGGTCATTGGTCACTTTCGTTACTGGTTCCTGCATCTGGGTGAATTCTTTCGCCAGTACTTGTATTCCAGTGATCGCGAGGAGCTGCCGTTCAATCGCGCGCAGCGCATGTGGGTGTATCGCGCGGCAAAGAATACGGAAAACACCAACTCCTTCGGTTCTACCCGCGATCTGCGTGGCGAAGGCGTGCCGTTTTTCATCAATGCTGCGTTTCCCGCGCTGGGCGATCATCACGTCAAGCCGAAGCCTGTGCGCATCGGACCGTACGCACGCGAGCCTTACGATCACGCATCGTTTTTCAATATCTCCGCGATGAGCTTCGGCGCATTGTCCGCGCCTGCGGTGCGTGCACTTTCGTTCGGTGCAGCCAAAGCCGGCATCTGGCTGGATACGGGCGAGGGTGGTCTGGCGCCGTATCATCTGGAAGGTGGTTGCGACATCATTTTCGAGATCGGTACTGCCAAATACGGTGTACGTACACCCGATGGCAAGCTGGATGATCAAAAACTGCTGGCGATCAGTGCGCACAAGCAGGTGAAGATGATCAGCATCAAGCTGGGGCAGGGCGCCAAGCCGGGTATGGGTGGTTTGCTGCCGGCGGCCAAAGTCACGCCGGAAATTGCGGAGATTCGCGGGATTCCCGTGGGACAGGATTCGCAAAGCCCGAACCGTCATCTCGATATCGGCAACGTGCAACAGCTGATGGATGCGATCCAGCACATCCGGCGCCTCACCGGCAAACCCACCGGCTTCAAGGCGGTGTTTGGTGGCTTGGAATGGATCGATGAACTGTGTACGGAGATCGACAAGCGCGGCATCGAAAGCGCGCCGGACTTCATCATTGTCGATGGCTCTGAAGGCGGGACTGGCGCAGCACCGCAAACCCTGATGGAAGGTGTCGGCCTGCCATTGCACGAAGCCTTGCCGGCACTGGTTAACTTGCTGATCGAAAGAGGTCTGCGCGAGCGCATCAAGGTGATCTGCTCGGGCAAATGCATCACCGCGTATGACGTGGCGTGGGCGTTGTCGATGGGTGCGGATTTCGTCAACTCCGCGCGCGGCTTCATGTTGGCACTGGGCTGCATCCAATCACTGCAGTGCAATCGCAATACCTGCCCAACAGGCATCACGACGCAAAATACGCGCTTGCAGCGCGGCCTGGTCGTTGCCGACAAGAGCGAGCGCGTGGCGCATTACGCCAAGAATGTGATGCACGAAGTCGGCATCATCGCGCACAGCTGCGGTGTGGAAGATCCGCGCGAGCTCGATCGCACGCATTGCCGCGTGGTGGGCGATGACGGTATCTCGGTGCCGCTGGTCAAACTGTTCCCGTATCCGCCGGCTGCGGCGCAGAAAGTCTGATGTTCGGTGGCGGCTGACGTTGTCGGCCGCTATCAATGGCGCGGCATATCCACCCAGCCGTCAGCGGTGCGTATCTGCAGCGGCCGGAAGCGGCGTTTGTAATCCATCTTCGGATGATTTGCGATCCAGAAGCCCAGGTACACCCACGGTATGCCACGCCGGCGCGCCAGCTCCACCTGTTGCAGAATGGCGAAGGTGCCCAGTCCGCGTTCCTGTTCGTCCGGATCGTAAAAGGTATAGACGGCTGAAATGCCTGTGGCGCAGATATCGGTGACCGCCACGGCGAGCAGACGGTCGCCTGCGTGCAATTCCAGGAATAGCGTCGGACTCCACGGCGCGGTAAGGAAACGGCGGAAGTCGCTGGCTTCGGCGTCGTCCATGCCGCCGCCAGGGTGGCGGGTACGCAGGTAGCGCGAATAGAGCGCATGACGCTCGCTGTTGTAGCCAGCCATGCGTTCGCTGACGGTCAGGTCTGCATTGCGTTTCAGACAGCGGCGTTGTGAGCGGTCCGGCTTGAAGTTCGCCACGTCGATACGACAGGGCGTGCAGGCGTGGCAATTAGGGCAGTGCGGGAAGTACAGATGTCCGCCGGCGCGACGAAAGCCATGGTCCAGCGCAGCGCCGTAGAGCCGATCCAGCTGAGGAGCCGCCGGATCGATCACCAGATTCTGTGCCGTGCGCCCAGCGAAGTATCCGCAGGCGTGCGGCAAGGTCTGGAACAGGCGGACATGATCGGAGCGCATAGGGCGATTCTATGACCGCGGGCGGCTACCGTGGCAAGCGCTTTCGGTTTGGATGGGTCAGCCGTCAGATCACATGCAAGTAGCGCAGCGCCAGCACCATGAATACACCCAGGATCGCCAGCAGCACAATGCGCCGTACCCTGGCGACCGTATGTTCGCGACGGATATAGACCGATTGCGCCGGATTGCGCGCCGCCGCCAGCTCCTCCCCGTGCTTCACCGTCGGTTCGATGCCGAGCTGGCGCAGCAATTCACGCGCCTTGGTGTAATCGTCGGCCCGAGTGACCCACACTTGCGGCCAGGTGTCGCGCTTCTCGCCGCGTTGCGAATAGCTGAAGCGCTGATAGCTGGGACGGTTCCAGTTGGAACGATTGGTCACCGTCGTCTCGACGCCGTTTTCCGCCATGTAGGCGACGACGCGATCGATGTTTTCGTGGCGGGGCGAGGTATAGAGCAGACGCATGCACCAAGTTTAGCAGGCCATGAGAAGCAACCCACACCGCAGCGCTTGCTGTCTTGCTAATCGCCTTCGCGCAAGCGGATCAAGCCTTCTTGTGCCGTTGACGCCACCAAACGGCCGTCGCGGCTGAAGATCTGTCCCCGTGCCAGTCCGCGTGCGCCCTGGGCGGTAGGGCTGTCGAAGGAGTACAGCAGCCACTCGTCCACCCGGAACGGGCGGTGGAACCACAGGGCATGATCCAGGCTGGCCATCTGGATGTTGTGCGTGAGGTAGGAAATGCCATGCGGCAGGGTGGCGGTGCCGATCAGATGGAAGTCCGAGGCGTACGCCAGCAAAGCGCGATGCAGTACAGCCGAATCGCTGACCGGTGAGGTGAGGCGGAACCAGATGTGCTGGATCGGCGGCCGCTTGGCCGGATGGATCTCGTCGCGCGGCCACACCTGGCGGAATTCGAACGGGCCATCGCTGCCCAGCCAGCGTTGCAGCTTCACCGGCAGGCGGGCCAGCTCATCCGGTGGCACCCGGTGCATGGGCTCGAGGTCTTCCGGTGCCGGCACTTCCGGCATCGACGACTGATGCTCAACGCCTTTCTCCGGAACCTGGAACGAAATGGCACCATTCAGAATGGGCTGCCCGTGCTGGATCGCCACCACCCGGCGCGCCGAGAACGACCCGCCATCGCGGGCACGCTCGACGCTGTAGACGATCGGCGCGTCGATATCGCCAGCGCGCAGAAAATAAGCGTGCAGCGAGTGTGCTTCGCGCGAGGGATCCGCTGTCTGTTGAGCGGCTGATAGCGCTTGTCCCAGCACCTGTCCGCCAAATACGAAGCGCGTGCCGATATCGCGGCTCTGGCCGCGGAAGAGGTTGTCTTCCAGCCGTTCCAGCTGCAGCAAATCCACCAGTTCTTTGACGTGCGCGTCCCGCATGCGGCTAACCCCTGAACGTAAGGTTGGCAATTATAGCGGCGGCGTTGCCCCAATCCGCTTCAGCCCGCTGTCAGCCAGCACTTCGGCCCAGGGGAACAGCGGGCCGGGATCGAGCTTGCGTGGCACTTCCTTGGCCGGATCGTCACTGGCTGGAACGCGGGCGAGATCCAGATCCTCGTGACCGGCGATCTCGTGCAGGTTGGGGAAATCCAAGCGCAGCTGTGCGAGCAACGCGCGCAGCGATGCGATCTGTGCCGTCGTGTAGGGTTCGGTCATGGTTTGCCGGCGTGAGTCGAACCAGTCCGGATAACGTCCTTTGTTGACCAGTTCGATGCCGATCGAGGGCGGGTTGTAACCGCGCACATGGTTGGCCACCCGCGTGCCGGGTACGTAGCGATACACCGCACCGTCGCGGTCGATGTAGTAGTGGCCGCTATTGCCGGTGCCGTTGTCGTACAGGACCTTCTCGCCGTACTCGCGGGCCATCGCCAGATCGGGCAGTTCGGTGCAGTGGATTACCACCAGGGTCACGGCGCTGGCAGGACGCTCAAGCAGCTTGGCGACGTATGGCAGGGGCTGATCGTGGATGGTGAGCATGAGCATAAGGTCAGTTTTGCATAAGGGGGGAGGGGGGATGGGTAGTAGGGCACTTGGTACACGCGGAGTGATAGAACGTAACGCGCCGGTTTTTTAAGTCGGTCCTCTTGTGTGAGCCTGTAGTCTTCATGCTCACGGTACACGCTCCCCATACTCGTTCTTGTGTAGAGGCTTCCTGCACGCCAACAGGGCTATCATTCGCGTTCTGCTGTTGCGCAATCATGGAGGCTGTCATGCCCGGACACGTCATACTCTCCCACGGTTCGGATACCGGTCCGGATGCCACCAAGGTCAGTGAGCTGGCGAAAGTGGCCGAAGCGATGGGGTGGAATACCGAGCGTCCGGACTATCGCGAAGACGATGCCCTGGGTCATGCTGGCTCGGTCACGCCGCGCATCGCGCGCTTGCATGACCGGATCGCCGCATGCGCAGCACCGCCGGTACTGGTGGGATCGAGCATGGGCTCGTTTGTATCCGGGCTGGCGTCGCTTGAGCGGCCGGTGGCCGGCCTGTTCCTGCTGGCAACGCCGTCGATGATCCCAGGCAGCGATTACGCCTTCGACCTGCGCGAAGATGTACCGACGCTGCTCATCCACGGCTGGCAGGATGAGGTCTGTCCACTGGACGAAATCTACGAATTCGCCCGCCGCCGTTACCTGCCGCTGCTGGTGTTGGATGACGATCATCGCCTCGGCAAACACATTGACGAACTAGGCCGGCAGTTCGGCTTTTTCCTGGAACAGTTGGCGAAGCGCACTTGAACAGTTTTTTTGCAACCTGCCCCAAGGGGCTCGAATACCTGCTGCGCGACGAGCTGATGGCGCTGGGCGGCACCGATGTGCACGAGGCGCTGGCCGGCGTGCGTTTTTCCGGCACGCTGGAGACGGCGTATCGGGCGTGCCTGTGGTCGCGTCTGGCCAGCCGCATCCTGTTGCCGATCGCCGAATTCGAGGCGGCTTCCGACGAAGCACTGTATGCGGGCGTGCAGGCCATCGACTGGTCCCAGCATCTGGCGCCGCACGCCACGCTGGCAGTGGATGCCAATACCGCCCAGAGCAAAATCACCCACAGCCAATTTCTGGCGCAACGGGTCAAGGATGCGGTGGTCGATCAGTTCCGTGCCCGTGGGCAGGAGCGCCCGGGCGTGGACACGGAAGAGCCTGACGTACGCATCAACCTGCGCTTGCGGCGCGATCGGGCCACCGTGTCGATCGATCTGGCAGGTGCTCCCTTACATCGCCGTGGCTGGCGCGAGCAGCAGGGCGAAGCACCGCTGAAGGAAAATCTCGCCGCCGCGATGCTGCTGCGTGCGGGTTGGCCGGCGATCTATGCGCAAGGCGGCGCTTTGCTCGATCCGATGTGCGGTTCGGGCACCTTGCTCATTGAAGGTGCCTTGATGGTGGCCGACGTGGCGCCCGGCTTGCGGCGCACGTATTACGGTTTCCTGGGTTGGAATCAACACGATATCGCGTTGTGGCGCGGACTGCTGGACGAAGCGCGCAAGCGTGCCGAAACCGGATTGCCCGCGTTGCGCAGTTGCTTCTTCGGGTCCGATGCCGATCCGCGCATGGTGCAGACGGCCAAGCGCAATGCGCAGGAAGCCGGTGTTGCGGGTTTCTTCACGCTCGATCGTCACGATGCCTTGCACGTGTTGCCGCCACCGGGGTTCACGCAGGGTCTGGTGATTACCAATCCGCCCTATGGTGAGCGTCTTGGCGATCGCGAAACCTTGCCCAAGCTCTACCGCGCCGTCGGCGAACTGTTGCGCGATCGTTTTACCGGCTGGCGCGCGGCGATTCTGGCGGGCGATGCAGAACTGGGTCGCGCCACTACGCTGCGCCCGGAAAAGAAATACACGCTCTACAACGGCGCACTCGAAACCGTGTTGCTGGTGTTCGAGCTGCATCCGCGTGACGACACCCCGCGCGAAAAACCGCCGCTTTCACCCAGCGCGCAAATGCTCAAGAACCGGCTGGACAAGAATGTCCGCCATCTACGCAAGCGGCTGGAGCGTGAAGGCATCCATGCCTGGCGGGCGTATGACCAGGATCTGCCGGAGTATGCCGCCGCCATCGACGTCTACACGGATACTTCCGGCGCCCCGCATCTACATATCCAGGAATACCGGGCACCGGCCGACGTACCGGAAGAACTGGCGAGGACGCGCGTACGCGAAATCGCACGAGTGGCCGGTGAAACTTTCGACGTACCGCGCGCGCGGGTCGCGCTGAAAACGCGCGAACGCGGCAAGGGCGGTTCGAAATACGGTCAGTTCGACCAGCGCGGCGAGTTCATCGAGGTGGAAGAGGGCGGGCTGAGGTTTCTGGTAAATCTTTACGATTACCTGGATACGGGCCTGTTCCTCGATCACCGCCTGGTTCGCGCCAAATTGCGAGAGCTGGCTGAAGGAAGGCGCTTCCTCAACCTGTTTGCCTATACCGCAACCGCCAGTGTTTACGCGGCGGCGGGCGGCGCGCGCGATACCACCAGCGTCGACCTGTCCGGTACCTATCTCGAATGGGCCTCGCGCAATCTGGCGCTGAACGGATTCACCGGCGAGGATCACCAACTGGTGCAATCGGATGCGTTTAGCTTCCTGCAGCATTCGCGCGAGCGTTATGGGCTGATCTATGTCGATCCGCCCACCTTCTCCAACTCCAAACGGGCTGACGATTTCGACGTGCAGCGCGATCACGTCAAATTGCTGCTGGCCTGCGCGGATCGTCTCACCCGCGACGGCATCATCGTGTTTTCCAACAACTTCCGCCGCTTCACGCTGGACAGCGCTGGGTTGGAAGAACGCCTCTCCATCGAGAACTGGGGCGCGGGCAGCATTCCATTTGATTTTTCGCGCCGCGCAAACATTCACGACTGCTGGCTGCTTCGCCCTAAGAGGTCGGGCGGGGCAGCTGAGGGCCAGGTAAATCCTTGGGAAAGTGCCCGTGTAAAGAAATGAAACCCTTCAGTACAGATTAAGCGCGAAAGGACAACCATAACTCCCATCTTGACGGAGGTGTGTCATGTCCAAACGTAATGTCGGCAAGTTGGTTGCGATCGGCCTGGCCCTTGCCGCGGCCGTGGCGTTGCCGGTTAGTGCATCGGCCCAACGCTGGGGTGGTGGCTGGCACGGTGGTGGCTATTACCACGGTGGCTGCTGCTATCGCGGCGGCGGTTACTGGAGCGGTGGCCGCTGGATTGCGGGTGCCATCGTGGGTGGTGTTGTGGCAGGTGTCGTAGCCGGTGCAGTGGCCGGTCCCCCGGTGTACTACGCGCCGCCGCCGACCGTGGTCTACGGCCCGGGCTACTACGCCCCAGGCACCGTGGTCTACCAGACTGCGCCGCCGCCGGTGGTCACTACGGTGGTAACGTCCGATCCGTACCAGACCCGCTATATCGGTCCGGGTTACTGATCCAGCCGTACGCAAACAAAAGAGCCCGGCATGCGCCGGGCTTTTTTGTGCAAGGGGCGTAGCCGCCTCAGGGATTCGTAGCAGGAGCAGGCTGCTGCGTCGTGGTGCTGTTGCGTTTGGCCTTGTTGCGCAGGTCATTGAAGGTGGCCTGATCGATCAGACTCAGTGATTGAATCGCGCAACCGGGCTGGTAACGGGCGGCCACCTTCTCGCCGGCCGATCCGCAAATGCGATCGGGCTGCGTGGCACGATCTGCCCTGCTGCCAATGAACCTCAGTCCGGGATTGCCGATGCCCAACTTCTGGCAATCGGCCTGCAGCTTCACCAGGTAGCGTTGATACGGCCCGGCTTGCACGATGGCTGTTCTGTCATCGATGACATGCCATTCGTTGATCTGGCTGATGCGCAGGCAGTCGTTGTTGCGTAAAGGTGTGCGGGCAGGTGTGGATGACTGAGCAAACGCTAAACCCGCATTTGCTGCAAGAGCAAAAAACAGCATTACCGACATGACAGGCTTCATATAGCTCACCCTCGGCTGCGTTGATGCGCTGCGGCGATGCAAGCGCGGTAATCGCCATATTTCCGCCATGCGCGCATTACATAATATGAACAATCCATACGGCATGGTTAAAGGTATGATCGCCCGTTGGTTCATGCGCCACAAGATGTATCGCACCACATCGCCCGGTCCGTATCTGTGTCATGAATGCCTCCACATTTGCCGTACGCACTGAAGATTGTTTTGCACGCTTCATGCGTATCCGCAGGCAGACGCTTGCGCTTTGCGCTGGGCTCAGTGCGGAAGACTTGATGGTGCAATCGATGCCCGATGCCAGTCCAGGCAAATGGCATCTGGCGCATACCACCTGGTTTTTCGAGCAGTTCGTGCTCGGGCGTGACCCTGCCTATCGCTCGCCCAATACGGCATGGCATTACCAACTCAATTCCTACTATCAATCGGTCGGGCCAATGCATGCGCGTCCGCAACGCGGCTTGCTGTCACGGCCCTCCCTGGACGAAGTGCGCGATTACCGCGCCCGTATCGATGAGGCTGTCGGTGAGCTGATCATGCGTGGCGTCGATGATGTGCTTGCCGCACGCATTGAACTCGGCTTGCAGCACGAACAGCAACATCAGGAGCTGCTTCTCACCGATATCAAGCATGCGTTCTGGTCGCAGCCGTTGCAGCCGGTCTATCGTCAAGCGCTGCATGCGGAAACAGAAAACGTATCGGTGCCAATGCGCTTCTTGCCCGGCAGGGAAGGTGTTGTTGAGATCGGGCACGGCGACAGCGGACGTTTTGCCTATGACAACGAAACGCCGCGTCATCGCACCTGGCTGTCGCAGCATACGCTTGCCAATCGGCTCGTCACCAATGGTGAGTACCTCGCCTTTGTGCGCGATGGTGGTTATCGCGATCCCGCGCTATGGTTGTCCGACGGCTGGGACACGGTGCAGCGCGAAGGCTGGCAGCGGCCGTTGTACTGGCAGGAAGACTTGTCCAGCGAATTCACGCTATCGGGTATGCACGCACTCAACGCCAATGCGCCGGTCTGCCATGTCAGCTACTTCGAAGCTGATGCTTTTGCGCGCTGGGCCGGCGCGCGCTTGCCTACGGAAGGCGAATGGGAGAATGCCGCAGTGGCGCAGCAAGCCGCGGGCAACTTCCAGGAAAATCAACGCTTCCATCCCATCGCTGCACACGCGGGCGAGGGCATGCAACAGATGTATGGCGACGTGTGGGAATGGACCGCATCGCCTTACGTAAGCTATCCGGGCTTCAACCCCTTGCCCGGTGCCCTCGGTGAATACAACGGCAAATTCATGAATGGGCAATGGGTGTTGCGCGGTGGCTCGTGCGCGACACCGCAAGACCATATCAGGGTCAGTTATCGCAACTTTTTTCCGCCCCATGCCCGCTGGCAGTTTGCGGGCATCCGATTGGGACAGGACCGATGAATGTTCAAGCTTATGCAGTACGTGACGAACAACGCCCCCCCGATAACCAGTTGCTGCAAGTTGTTCAACGCGGCTTACGTTCGCAACCTAAGCGGTTGCCTTCCTGGTTGTTCTATGACGAACAAGGTTCGGCCCTGTTCGAACGCATCTGTGAGCAGCCTGAGTATTATCTGACGCGCGCGGAAATCGCGCTGCTTGATGCACATGCCGGCGAGATTGCCGAGTTGCTTGGTCCGGATGTCCGGCTGGTTGAATACGGCAGCGGCCATGCGGTGAAAACGCGGTTACTGCTCGAGCATCTTGCTGATCCGGTTGCCTGGGTGCCGATCGAGCTGTCATCGGAAGCATTGCGACATGGCATGCAGGGCATGGAACAGCATTTCCCGGACTTGCCGATCCAGCCGTTGCCGGTGGACTTCACGCGAGCGCTGCGATTGCCGGTTCCGCCGCGCGCGCCGCGCCGCACTGTGGTGTATTTCCCCGGCTCCACCATCGGCAATTTCGACGAACGCGAAGCTGCGCAATTGCTGCGCAAGATGCGTAGCGAAATGGGCGACAACGGCGGCATCCTGGTCGGTGCAGATCTTAAGAAAGACAAGTCGACACTTGAATCTGCCTACAACGACCGCGCCGGCGTCACCGCAGCGTTCACGCTCAACATACTTGCGCGCCTGAATCGCGAGCTGGGCTGCAATTTCGAGCTCGGCGCATTCCGCCACCGTGCGCACTACAACGCCATGGCAGGACGCATTGAAACGCACATCCTCAGCAATCGCGAACAACGCGTACGCGTGGGGCGTTTGCAGGTGCTGTTCCGCGAAGAAGAAGCCATGCTGGTGGAATACAGCTGCAAGTATTCGCTGGAAGACTTCGCAGCGCTTGCAGCGGTAGCCGGCTTGGCGGTGCAGCAAGTGTGGATGGATCCGCAGAGCATGTTCAGTCTGCAATACCTAACACGCACCGGGTCTTAGATCTGGCGGTAAGTCGCGTACTGCTCCACCTGCGAGATTGACTCACTCCCCTGCTAGCAGGGGAGTGGAGGTTTCGCCGTTAAGCTGCCTTGCGCGCCCCAAGCTTGCCCAGGATTTCTTCCGCAACACGGATGCGTTCGCTGGCACCCGGCAATTCCAAATTCACCTTTAATTTGTCCTGACCATCCAGCTTGTAGATGCGCGGATAGTTTTGGATCAGCCGGATGAGTGCCATCGGATCGATATCGGGCTTGTCGCGGAAGGTGACGCGTCCACCGTTCGCGCCGAAGTCGAGCTTGCGGATGCCCAGCGGTGTTGCCATGAGTTTCAAGCTCGCCAACGCGAACAATTGCTTGACGGCATCTGGCAGCAGGCCGAAGCGGTCGATCATTTCCACTTGCAGTTCGCGCAAGGATTCTTCATTGCGTGCGCTGGCGATGCGCTTGTATAGCGTCAGACGGGTGTGTACATCGGGCAGGTAGTCGTCGGGAATCAGTGCCGGAAGGTGCAGTTCCACTTCGGTTTCGTGTTCGCTGCTGAGGTCGAAATCTGGAATCTTGCCAGACTTCAGCGCGCGCACGGCGCGTTCGAGCAATTCCGTATACAGGCCGAAGCCGATTTCCTGAATCTGGCCGGATTGCTCATCGCCCAGCAATTCACCGGCACCGCGGATCTCCAGATCATGCGTGGCGAGCGTGAAGCCTGCGCCCAGTTCTTCCAGCGAAGCGAGGGCTTCCAGGCGCTTCTCCGCGTCAGCCGTGATGCTCTTGCGATCCGGTACGATCAGGTATGCGTAAGCGCGATGATGCGAACGGCCGACACGCCCACGCAGCTGATGCAGCTGGGCCAGGCCAAAGCGGTCCGCGCGATTGATGATGATGGTGTTGGCGGTGGGGATGTCGATGCCGGTTTCGATGATCGTCGTGCACACCAGTACGTTGAAACGCTGGCGATGGAAATCGGCCATCACCTGTTCCAACTCGCGTTCCGGCATCTGGCCATGGGCGATGCCGATGCGGGCATCGGGAATCAATTCCTGCAATTCACGGGTGGTGCGCTCGATGCTCTCCACTTCGTTGTGCAGGAAGTACACCTGGCCGCCGCGTTGCAATTCGCGCTGGAATGCTTCGCGCATAAGGGCCGGTTCCCATGCGGAAATGAATGTACGCACGGCCATGCGATGCGCGGGTGGCGTGGTGATCAGCGACAGATCGCGCAAGCCGCTCATCGCCATGTTCAGGGTGCGCGGAATCGGCGTGGCGGTCATCGTCAGCAGATCGACTTCGGCGCGCAGCTTTTTGAGCTGCTCCTTCTGGCGCACGCCGAAACGTTGTTCTTCATCGACGATCACCAGACCGAGTTGCTTGAACTTGATATCCGGCTGCAGCAGCTTGTGGGTGCCGACGATCACGTCGATCTGACCATCGGCGAGGCGCTTGAGCGCCTCGTTTACTTCCTTGGTCGAACGGAAGCGCGACAGCACGTCGACACGCACCGGCCAATCGGCGAAGCGGTCGGCAAAATTGCGGTAATGCTGCTGGGCCAGGAGGGTGGTCGGCACCAGCACGGCAACCTGTTTGCCGGCGGTGGCAGCAGCGAAGGCTGCACGCAATGCGACCTCGGTCTTGCCGAAACCGACGTCGCCGCAGATCACGCGATCCATCGCGCGTGGTGCAGCCAAATCGCCAAGCACGGCATCGATGGCATGCAGCTGATCCGGAGTTTCCTCAAACGGGAAGCTGCTGCCGAATTCCTCGACCAGCTGACGATCGATCGGCAATGATTCGCCACCGCGCGCTTCACGCTGGGCATAAATGGCGAGCAATTCCGCCGCCACATCGCGTACTTTCTCCGCGGCTTTCTTGCGCGCGCGTTCCCAGGCATCGCCACCCAATGAATGCAGCGGTGCGAGTTCCGGCGCAGTACCCGAGTAGCGACTGACCAGGCCAAGCTGCGCCACTGGCACGTACAGCTTGTCACCCTTGGCATATTCGATAGTGAGGAACTCGCCGGCCATGCCGCCCAGCTCCATCGACACCAAGCCCTGGTAACGGCCTACGCCGTGATCGACGTGCACGATCGGCGAGCCGATCGACAGCTCGGTCAGGTCGCGAATGATGGTGTCCGGATCGCGCGCTGCGCCGCGGCGGCGCCGACGCTCGGTGCGCACGCGTTCGCCGAACAGTTCGCGCTCGGTCAACACCGCCATGGCGGGTTTGGTCAGCGCGAAGCCTTGTTCGAGCGGCGCGATGGTGATGGTGAGCTTGTTCGGATCAGCCAGGAAACCTTGCCAGCCATCGACGTTCTGTGGGCGTAAGCCCGCGGCGGCCAGCTGCTCCAATAGGGCTTCGCGGCGACCGGCCGAATCGGCGGCGATCAATACGCGCCCCGGATAGTTTTCGATGAAATGACGCAACGAGGTGCCCGGCTCTTCGCCCTTGCGGTTGAGCGGCACCTCGGGTGCGGGTTGTGTACCGGAAGCCACGGCGTGTTCGTGGCCACTGTCGACCACTTCCACGCGCAGGCGCTTGTTCCATTGTTCGCGCAACTGTTCGGGTGAAAGATAAAGCTCGGCTGGTGGCAATACCGGGCGCTCGATATCGTGCGCGCGCTGGTCGTAGCGTTCTGCAGTCTGCGTCCAGAACTGTTCGGCAGCTTCGCCCGTGCCTTCGCCGAGCACGAACAGCGCGTCGTCGGCGAGGTAATCGAACAGTGTTGCCGTCTGCTCGAAGAACAACGGCAAGTAGTACTCGATGCCACCCGGTGTAACGGCTTCCTTCATGTCCTGGTAGATCGGACAGCGGCGCACATCGATTGGAAAGCGCTCGCGCAGGCGATTGCGGAACGCTTTGGCTGCGTCGTCCGTCACAGGAAATTCGCGGGCAGGCAGCAATTCCACCTTTTCGACTTGCTGCTGCGAGCGCTGTGTTTCCGGATCGAAGCTGCGGATCGACTCCACTTCATCATCGAACAGTTCGATGCGATAGGGTTCGCGCGCTCCCATCGGGAAGATATCGATCAGCGCGCCGCGCACCGCGAAATCGCCTGGCTCGGCCACTTGCGGTACGTGCCGGTAGCCGGCTGCTTCCAGTCGACGCTGTTCCGCAGCGAGATCCAGCTTCTGTCCCTTGCGCAGCATCAGGCCGGAGCCGGTGATGTGCGTGCGCGGAGCAATCCGCTGCATCAGCGTTGCCGCCGACACCACCAGCACACCGCGCTTTACGCTGGGCAATTGGTACAGCGTGGCGATGCGCTGCGACACGATATCCGGGTGCGGACTGAAGACGTCGTAGGGCAGTGTTTCCCAATCGGGAAAATGCAGCACCGGCAGCGAGCCGGCGAAGATCCGCAATTCGTCTTCCAGCGCGTGCGCGCGTTGGGTGTCCTTCGTGACCACCACCAGCAGGCCGCTATGCGATTGCGCGGCTTCGGCAACCAGCAAGGCCCGTGCTGAACCGTGTGGTGGCGTCCAGAAGCGGCGTTGCTTGGGAGTGGTGGGAAGGGGCGGGTGGTTGATCGGATTAGGCATGGGAACGCTGCGTGGAGGGCGCAGCGTTCGTGCCGCGCCGGTCGAGCGCGCAAGTGTAGCGCTTCAGTGGTGGGCGCCCCATCCTATGTCGACGGGTTGAGGCGTTCCCAGGTGGCTCAGAGCCTCAGGCTGATCTGGGCGGTGCCCGCTTCGCCCGGCACCATCTTCGCTACAAAGCCCAGCTCCCTGCATAGCTCCAGCATGGGACGGTTTTCCATCAGCACATAGCCCCACAGTTCGCTGAGTCCGCGGCGACGGCATTCGTCGACCAACTGCTGCATCAGCAGCGCGCCGAGGCCAATGCGCGTCCACTCGCGTTCCACCAGCACCGAGAATTCCGCACTGTTGGCCGCTTCATCCACAAAGATGCGCCCAACGCCGCGCAATTCGGCAGGCTTTACGGTTTCATCCATCAGCACATAGGCCGCTTCCCATTCGGGATCGATGCGGCATAGACGCTGCGCCATCGGCGTGGGCAGTTCGGACATGGCATGCATGAAGCGGCGACGCACATCCTGCGGAGAGAGTCGCTTGAAGCAACGCTGCACGGCGGGCATGTCACCCGGCTCGATGCTGCGCATCACCAGCTCGCGGCCATCGGCGGTGTACACGACTTTGCCCTTCGGCGTAGCGACGATATGCGGGCTGGCGAAACGCTCGCCGCTACGGGGCGGCAATTGGGCGTGCCGGGAGTGGGGTCCAAAATCGCGGGCAGGTGTCATAAGCATGACCATACTATAGCGTATTGTTTGCACTGCAGCATGAACGCATAGCGACCACTCAGACCAGTATGAGCGCCTTCAGTCCGGCTTGCATGGGGAAATCAAGCACGGCGGGGGATCAGCCTTGCTCGTGTCTCATGCTGCGGTGCGACATATGGGCCGGGGATTCTAGTCGGTAATATCCGGCTCGAAGAAGCTCCAGCGGATATCGGGAAACTGGACCTTCATGGCCGCTTCGACGGTGTTGATGGCCTGGATCAGGCTGACGTTGTCCGGCGTGGAGACCATCCGGGCTTTTACGGCCACCATCACGTCCGGCCCCATTTGCAGGGTGATCAGGTTATAGATCTGAGCCACCTCGGGGCGACTATCGAGGAAGGCCAGCAACTCAGCGCGGCGGCGCGGCTCGACGCCCTGGCCGATCAGCAGTGCCTTCACCTCGATGGCCAGTGCGGCGGCCACCACGACCAGCAACACGCCGATAGCGATGGTTCCCATGGCGTCGAACAGCAGATTGCCGGTAAGCATGGTGGCGCCTATCGCAATTGCCGCCAGGCATAGGCCAAGTAGCGCAGCGAGGTCTTCGCCGAAGATCACCAGTAATTCGCTGGAGCGCGTCTCGCGGAACCAGTGCCACAAACTTTGCTCGCCACGCGCGCGATTCACTTCATGCATACAGCCACGCATGGAAATGCTTTCAGCCACGATGCCGAACAACAACACACCCAGGGCCAGCCATGGCCATTTCAGCGGCTCCGGTGCGCTGAGCTTGTGCACGCCTTCGTAGATCGAGAACAGACCGCCCACCGCAAACAGCAGCACAGCCACCACGAATGACCAGAAATACATAGCTCGGCCCCAGCCGAGCGGATATTCATCCGATGGCGGCCTTTTTGCCTGACGCATACCAAGCAACAAGAGTCCCTGGTTGCCACAATCGGCCAGCGAATGCACTGCCTCGGCCATCATTGCGCCCGAGCCGGTGATGACAGCGGCGACCAACTTGGCGAGGAAGATCGCGAAGTTGGCGCCAAGTGCCAGCAGAATGGCTTTCAGTGAATTGGCGTGACCGGACATGCAGCAACTCCCTGTTGCGGATGCGCGCTCACGCATCCACCCGTGTGGTGCACATCAATGAATGCCGACACCCACGCCGACACCGAAATGGATGTCTGGATGGCCTGCACGCAATTCCGCTGCTGTCCAGCGATGGGACTGCGTCACGTTTACCAGCGGATACACGTACGTGGCTTGATCTACGCTGTCGGAACGGCTGCCGTTGAGCTGGCCGCTGATCGTGACGAGGCCGCCCGGCGGAAAGTTGAGCGCTTCGACATAACCCGTATAGATCGCGATGTACCGACCCTGCGCTTGTGCATTGGTCTGCGGGCGTTGCGATGAATCCAGCGGGTAGGCCAGCATTTCGACTTCGGTGTGATCGGGGAAGTTGCGTACGTCGATCACGCTGCCGCCCCAGATCACGTCGCCTTTTGCGAACTGTTCCGGCGAATGTGCCACTTGCATGGGAATGACGTTCACCGTACCTGGCGTGACCTGGTAGATGGGTGCTGGCGCGCAGGCGGTAAGTGCCAGCGCAACCGGAACCGCGAGCCAGCGCAATGGACGGAAAACAGAGCGAATGTTCATGGCGATACCCTTGCGGCGAACGTGGCAACGCATCGTTGCCGTCAAGGATGAGCTTAAGGCAACACGGACCAAGTATCACTGCCGCCTTAGCGGGCTCGTTTCGGCGGCGGTAACCGGGTTGCCGAAAACGGATGCGTTGCGGCGGCTGACGCACCTTCTTCCACCAGCCAATCCAATTGCCATTGGGCCGCGCGTTCTTGCGACAACAGGCGCGCCATGGCCTGCAATGGCTCGCGCAAAATCTGGTAGAGATTCCATGGCGCGTTGATGATCGCCATGCCCGAGCCGTTCAAGCGCAAGGGCGAATCGTCTGGATGCACCAGTAATTCCGCGCGTAAGACACGCTTTGCGCCGCAGTGCTGCAACCAGCGCAGGAAGGGCTGTACCTGGCTGCGCTGCTTGATGGGATACCAGATGGCGTAGATGCCGGTGGGCCAGCGTTGCAGTGCTGCCTTCAAAGTTGCTTCGATCAGGCGGTATTCCGCTTCCTGTGCTTCGTACGGTGGATCGATCAGCACCAGTCCGCGCTTTTCCTTCGGCGGAAGCAATGCCTTCAACGCTTCGTAGCCGTTGCGGTTGTGCACATGCACGCGCGCATCGTGATGGAACAACTCACGTAGCAAGGTGGCTTCTTCGGGATGCAGTTCGCACAGGTAAGCGCCATCGATGTCACGCATGGCGCGTGCCGCTTGCAAGGGCGAGCCTGGGTACAGCTTCAAACCATGTTCGTTGCCGGGCAGGGCGAGGATGGCGTCGAGCCAGTGGCGCAGCAGTGGCGGCAGCGGCTGGCTGCCTGCCTGGCCGCCTCGTTTCAGATCCGGAAACAGCAGACGCATTATGCCGTCGCGGTATTCGCCGGTCTTGCCGGCTTCCTCGCCATCCAGCGCGTAGCAGCCGCTGCCGGCGTGCGTGTCGATCAATGCAAACGGCGTTTCCTTCGCCTTCAACGCCTGGAGCAGCGCGAACAGCACGCTGTGCTTGAGGACGTCGGCGAAATTGCCGGCATGGTAGGCGTGGCGATAATTCATGGCGGTCGGCGAGCTGGGCAGATCAGTATAGACCCCAGCCCGCCGTAACGATGCCTCAGTACGCCACGGTGATGCGCCGTTTGAATGCTTCTTTCTTGTCGAGCTGGTCAAGCAGCGCCGCCGCATAGTCGGGCACGCTGATGTGGCTGACACCGTTGGCATCGACCAGCAGCTGATCGCCACCCACACGGTACTTGCCAGTGCGTGAGCCATCTTCGATCAACGCGGGAGGGCTGACGAAGGTCCAATCGACGTCGGCCTTGCTGGCACGAAACACCTCCAGGGCACGCACCATGGACTGCGCTTCTGCCTTCCAAGCCTCCGGGAAATGCGGGTCGTCGATCACGAGCACGCCCGGTGCGACTTCCAGGCTGCCCGCTCCGCCAACCCACAGCAGGCGCTTGGGCTGGGTGCCCTCGTTCAGCGTATCGAGCAGCGTACGCGCGGCGTCCGGCAGCGTGTCGCTGTTGCCGTCGCGGCGTGCGGAAATGCTGGCGATCACTGCGTTGGCATGTTTGGCATGAGCCAGCCAGGTTGTCGGCTGCTCTACCGTGCCGACCACCACGTGCAGCCTGTCGTGCTGTTGCTTCAGGCGGCTGGCGTCGCGCACCACGGCGGTGACGTCGTAACCGCGGGCAAGCGCTTCTTCGAGGATGGCGTGGCCGATATGGCCGGTGGCGCCGAACAGAACCAGTTTCATGGAAAATCTCCGTGAGGGAAGGGCGATGGCGCAAAGCATGCGCGCATTTATTGGTTCGATAAACGTACTCATACGGAATTGACTGTCAATAAAAAGTTGACAATCATCCAGGAATGAAACGCGACGTAAATCTCAATCGACTGGCCGTATTCGTGGCGTTAGTGCGCGCCGGCTCATTCACTGCTGCAGCGGCCCAGCTGGGTATGACCAAGGCCATGGTCAGCCAGCACCTGCTGCAGTTGGAACGTGAGCTTGGCGTCACCTTGCTCGTGCGCAGCACCCGGCGTATGGCGATGACCGAAGCAGGTGTGGCGTTTCATGCCGATTGCGTGCAATTGCTGGAACAGGCGCAAACGGCGATCGAGCGCATCGGGCATCAGCGCAGTAAGCCTACCGGCACGCTACGCCTGACTACTTCGACGGATTACGGCACGGCAGTGATCGCTCCGGCACTGGCTGCGTTTCAGCGTCTGCATCCATCTTTACAAGTGGATCTGGTGATCGATGACCAGATCAACGACCTGATCGCCGAGCGCTTCGATCTGGCCATCCGCATTGGCTGGCTGCGCGATTCCAGTCTGCGCGCCATGCGTCTGGGAAGTTGCCGCCAACTGGTGATGGCTGCTCCCGCCTATCTTGCCGAGCACGGTGCGCCGCGTCGGCCGGAGGATCTCGTTACGCATGGATGGATTGCCATGTCGCCATTGCCTACACCCTTGCGCTGGACGTTCACGCGCGGCAGCCAGCGCCGTGTGGTGCGTATGCGACAGGTAATGCAAGCCAATAATGCGGCAGCCATTCGTGCGCTGGTGCTTGCCGGCGCGGGCGTATCCGTGTTGCCCGATTACCTCGTGCGGGACGACATCCAAACGGGCCGTTTGCAGGTATTGCTGGCGCAGTATCGCCTGCCCGAGGGTGGCATTTACGCGGTTTATCCCGATCCGCAGCCGCCTGCGAAAGTGCGGGTATTCATCGATTTTCTGCGCGATCACATAGGCGCACTCTGATCTACCCGGCCAGTCTTCTGGGCATCATGCCGCCTGCGCAGCATGGATAAGAACATTTCTGCTGGCAGGGTAACGCTTCAGTCCAGATTGTGGCTCTCGGCCGTCCCCAGCAATTCCGGTTGGATCGGTGTCTGATCTTTCCGGTGCAGCAACGGGTGCGCAAATACCGCAGTAAGTATCACGGCCACGCCGAGGTAGAACCAGTTATCGAGCTGGCGTTGCTCGCCCAGCAACAGCACGGCGAGCACGATGGCGTAGACGGGTTCCAGGTTGGTAATCATCTGTGTCGCAAAAGCACTGACGTGGCGCAAGGCGACCAGAACCAACGTAAACGGCAGCAGTGTGCAGCCAAAGGCCAGCAGCAGTAGCAGCAGCGTGTCATGCGCACCGGGCAACGGGTAAGTGGGGCCCGTGTGGGGCAACAGCGGAGCAAGTGCGGTGAGGAAGAGGGTACCTGTGCCGAGCTCGATGCAGGTCACGGTGAGTGGATCTCCATGTTCGACCAGGCGTTTGTTGAGGGCGCCGAACAAAGCCACAAACAAGGCCGACAGTACGCCTACGGCAATACCAAGGCGCATATGTCCCGGCACGCCGCCGGCGACCATGACCACGCCCGGCACGACGGCCAACGCCACCAACACTTCGCGTACGTCAAAGCGTCGGCGCGTGAGCCACGGTTCGATGACCGTGAGAAATGCAGGCCCGAGCGCGATGCAGGTGGCGCCCACAGAAGCGTTGGCCAGCTTGATCGCCGCGTAGAAGGTAAGCCAGTGCAAGGACACCAGCACACCAATGCCCGCATAAGCCAGGCGCAAGCGCATGGTCATGGCGCGCAAGCCGCGCCATACGCGAGGCATCAGCAACAAGGCACCGGTCACCAGCAGCATGCGCCACCACACCAGCGACAGGGCAGGCAGGGTGATCAGCTTGCCGAGGATGGCGGTAAAGCCCCAGAGCAGCACGCAAAAGTGGATCTGCAGGCGGGCTTTGTCGACGGACTGCATGGGTACTGGAAGCAGTGGGAGCGGGCGGTCATTCTAGCGACAAAGCCCGTCGTCCCGCGGGTTACTTTTTGCCAGCCACCGGCAGCTTGCCGCTGCGAAGATCCGTCAATACTTGCTGGCAGGTGTTGGCATGATCGCTATGGCTGGGGGCAATCAACGCCAGCAACGCTGCCGGTGGTGCGAGTACGCCTAACGCGATGGCACCGCCGCCACGCAGCAGCAAGGGAGCGGCATGCACACCCACATCGGGATTCTTGAATGTGCCTTTCACATACAGCGGCGAGCGTAGCGAGAAGATGCGGATGCCCTTCGTATGGGGTGTGACATTCAGATTCAGCTGTTCGCTGGCGAAGTTGATGGTGCCGTCGACATTGATGATGGCATCACTGGTATCGAACACAAACAGTTTGCTGGTGAATAGTCCATTCGTACCAACCAGATCGGCGGCAGCACAATTGATCTGCACGGTCTTGTCGCCGAACAGCTTGCCGATCACTATGTTGGCGACATTGAGGCCGGCCGTTTCGAGCAAGGTCTTGCTGATCGCGCCGTCATTCATCAGCGACTTCACTTCGCCGTTGGCGTCGCCGAGCATCGCGGCGACAGAATTGCCGTGGGTATTGAAGGTGGCGTCGCCATTGATTTCACCGAAGCTGGTGCTCATCGGCTGGAAGTCGGGGAACAGTTGCTTGAGCTGAAGATGGCGTGCGTGCAGATCCGCTGCGGTGTACATGAGTTGTGTGCGGCTATCGACCCGGATGCGGCTATCTATCGTGCCGCCCGCTGCGTCAATGTGTAGCGGGTCGAGTTGCAGAAGACCGTTGTCCAGTATCGCGTGGGTGCGCAATGCACTGATCGGCACAGCGCTGGGATGTTCAATGTGGGCGGCCTCGAACGTTACATCCGCGTCCAGCGAGCGCAGGCGATCAGTGCGGAAGGGTTCGACAGGCAATACTTTGTCGGCAGGTTGCTTGGTCGCGTCGCCGCGCTGCTGCTTTTGGGCCTGACTGTCAGCGCCGATCAAAGGCGCAAGATCCACAAAGCGCAGTTGCTGTGAATGCAGGTCAGCGGTGAGTTTGAGGCGGTTGCCGCCAGTGACGACTTCCGTGTTGCCGCCCAAGTCACTGCCGCCGACGCGACCGCGGAAATCGCGATAGCTGAAACGGCTGCCATGCACATGCAGTTCGGCAGAAAGATGGCCTTCGGTGGCATAAGGCGGCGTTTCGGGCAAGGCAATGCCGATGATGGGATACAGCTTGTCCATACTGGTGCCGGCGAACCATACGCGCAGATCCAATGCGCCTACATGGACAGGATCGGTAAGTGTGCCGACCAGGGCGATCTTGCTGTCGCCGATATGCATGCGCGCCTGCACTGGGAAGGGTTGATCAGTTTGCTGCAGCGCCAGTACCGCACCGGTCTTGCCGGTGCCGTTGACCAACGTGCCTTGATAATGGCCGTTCACCGTCCACGCGAATTGATAGCTGGTGCGGCTGGCATTGACCGATGCATCCGGCTTGGTCTTGTTGGCGTCGACGGTCTTGCCGATATCGTGCCCGACGTCGGCGCGCGCATCGCTGGTGGCCTGCGTCACGATCTGGTCGTACGGGATCGCTTGTTGCAGCGGAGTGATGGTGACGTGCAGATCGAGCCGGGTCTTGGCGTCGTCCAGCGTGATCTGCCCCTTATCGAAACCGATGGCTCCCATGTCGACGCGCCAGTGCGATGGCGACGAACTCTGCGGCAGGGTGAACAACCAGTTGGCTTGGCCCTGAGCGTCGCGTTCAAGATCGATCTGCGGATCGACCAACTGCACCGATGGTACATACACGTGGTGAAGCAGCAACGGCAGTGGTGACACGCGGATCAGCAAGGCATCGAGTTGTGCAAACTGAGGCTGTTTAGTCCACGGCGGATTGTCAATGCGCACATCACGTGCGGTAAATGTTGGCCAGGGAATCCAGCTGCGCCATCCTGGCTCGGAAGGCTCACGTTGCCACGCAGCTGTCAGGTCGCCCTGAATCGCAAAGGGACGGCCAATAGCCGTACTTACCTGATCATTAATCGTGGGCTTGAGCCGATTCCAGTCGAATAGCGCAACCAGCAACACCAGCGCTATCACCAGTATCAGCAAAATGCCCGCAATCCAGGCAAGTATTTTATAGCTGCGCTTCATTGCTCCTTGCCTTTCGCTTCAGCCGGCTGTCAAACGGCCGACTCCACCTAACTACATAACGGGCGAAATATTCGTGTATTCGGGATTTATTTACTCATAAGCTATTCATCCGACACTCACATCTTTGCTCATCATGGATTAATGCTTGATATCCAGTGTACGCACCGGGATATCGATATTGCACAGATCAATCTTGCCTGCAGGCAGCGTGTAGAACGCATCGCGGCGGTTGCGCTTGGCTTCGATGATGGCGGCAAAGGTCGGGCTGTCGGTGCGCAGTACCTGGATGTTTTCACGTTCAGCGGGCGGTAGGTCGGCAGCCAGGCGCACCGAGGTGATCGGCACGCGTTGCGATGATTGCGTGTAGAAACCCAGTGCTGCGGTGCCGCGCGGCAACCCGGACAGATAGGGCATGCCCTCGATCACGCGACCGGCAATGGCCAGATTGCGATCGAGCCCGCGCGGCGCCTGACCGATCACCGCATAAAGCGAGTTACCGTTACCGCTATCGGGCGGGATATCGCGCGCCACGCCGACCATGCCGTAACAATGCGTCAACCACTCGCGTCCGGTAGCTGGATCGCGTGCGGCAGGAAAGCCTTCGCTGAAGCCTACTTGTGGCGCATAGACATCGCCGTCGGGCAATGGTGTCCACGGCAGCTTGGGATCGATGGTGCGCGTGTATTCGGGCGGAAGCTTCGCTTTAGCGCTGCCGAGTGATTTGATTTTGCTTTTGTCACCATTGTCATCGTCGTTGGGATCGCCCCACTGCGTGACGAAGTTGTCCTGCACGCGAATGATCGCTAGCCCGTCAAAGTAATGCTCGCGCACCAGTGTGCGGATATTTTCCGCATGCAGCGGCGTGAAGTCGGGCGCCAGTTCGATCACCACACGCCCTTGTGGCAATTGCATGTAGAGCAGATTGGCGGGATCAGGCGTGCGCCACTCCTCCGGCTTGGACTTTGCGATAAGGTCCTTGGCGGTGGGTGTCGGCTTCGCTGTATCAGCGGCGGCAGGTAGCGTCAGCAGGCTGATTGTTATGGCCAGCGCGGCCGAAAGGTGGCGCAGATGCATGGACTTCCCCTCGTCAACAGGACAAGTATGCAAGGTATCAGAGCCGATGCGAGCATGGCAGTGAGCGTGTCATGACTTCGTATCCCTTAGAATGCCTGCGAAGACACTGTCGCTGAGGGCGTGGATGGTCGGGGAGTTCTTGTACGCATGGCTGGCCGGCCTGCTATTGCCGTTGTCCATCGGCTGGCCCATTGCGGTATGGCTGGGGTATCGCGAAGGTCTTCGCGCCTTTGGCATGGCGGCGGCCATCGGTCTGTCGGTGCTATTGATTGTCTGCCGGGCAGTGCAAGTCTGGTTTCCCATCGGTCAGGCAACCTTTTACATGGGCGCAGGCTATGCCGTGTTGCTGGTCGCTTGCTGGTTGATTCGCGATGTTCGGCATAAGGCGAAAAGTCTTATACAGAAGCATGGTAGCGATCTTGCGCTGCTGGGCCTGGTCATGGCTGTATTGGCAGTGGCGCTCAATGCGCCCCTTTTGTTCAAGGGCGTGATTCAGTTCGAGGGCTCTCGCAACGCGGATTCATTTACTTTCGTAAATAACGCACGCTACATGCTCGGGCATGCTTTCTACGGTGCCCCTGACTTCAGTCCCGACCATCCCATATTCACCATTGCCCGCAGCTATTTCGGCGATGGAGCGATCCAGCCACGCCCCGGTGGCGAAGGTTTTCTTGCCTGGTTGAGCGGCCTGTGGGGTGCCGATCCCATGTATTTCTACAACGGCTTGCAGACGGCGGGCATCTTGTTGGGAGGTCTGTCGGTCCTGGTATTCGTGCCGATGAGTCCAGGAAAAAGTTCGTCGTTGGCATTCGCGCCGCTTGCAGCGCTTGCACTGGGTTGTCCCACGTTGCTCTTCGTGGCAATCAACTCCAATTTTGCCAATGGCATGACACTGGCTGCGGGTACGGCTTATGTCGGTTTGGGGCTTGTTGAACGTACGCGTGCAAGCTTTATAGCCGCGCTGGTCTTTCTGGGCTGCTTGATGTCGGGTTATTCAGAGCTGATGGTTTTTGTCGGCTTGATTCGATTCCTCTCGGTGGTTGGTGAGGGATTTTCCGGGTCCGGCATACGATCGTTTTTGCGTGAAACCGGCATGTTGTTGCTGGAAGTGTTGGTCGCATGCCTGTTGCTGCCCTGGGCAGCCAAAGCGACGTTCGTCGATTATGTGACCACGCTCGGCATCAGCCACGCGAATGCGTCGGATCAGGTCGGGAACATGTATGCAGGCGTGCCGCTTGCCGTCGCGGCGCTCGCCTTTCTGTGGATTGTGTGGCGCGATCTTGGACCGCGGCCAGATGGCTCGCGTACACGCGCGCTGCTTGTGAGTGTGTTGGTTGCGTTCGGACTCGCACAACTGCTGATGATGGCGCGCGGGTATTCGTATGGTGGTTTCAAGATCAGCGAGTATTTTGTTACCTCGCTGGTCGGTGTTGTCGTGGCATGCGCGGCTGTCGTTCTGGCAAAAAGGGCCTCGGATAGACCCGAACGGAAGAGCTGGCATCAGGCCGGCGGCGCAGTGCTGGCGATCTTGCTGGCGGTGGCCTGCTTCCAGGATGTCCGCATGATCAAGCGATCATGGGAGTTTGCGAATGACCGTCAGGTCATGCCCGATCTGGTCGTCATGGGGCAGTGGATGCGCACTCATGTAAAAGACGATTTGATTGCCATGGGGCCGTCGCCTTCGTCTTTCTATTACGGTCATTGGGTTCCCTATGTGACAGATATGCACATGGTCTACGACTGGCGTGGTGGCGATGCGGCCGGTTATCTCTCGCCTTACCTTAAGCTTGCTGAGACCCATCACTACGCTGACGCGACATGGATGCTTTCGATTGACGACATCGCCAATCCGCGTGTAAGACAGGCTTCGGATATCGCCGCGTTTGGCCGTGTTCATCTAAGTCGTGCAGTCCCTACGTTACCCTGAGCGAACGGAAAGATTCCGCTTGGGAGTTTGCAATGGGTAGGGTGTCCTGGCGCTTGCGCTTGTTGTGTATTGCCGCTGTCGTGGCGATGTCGATGGGCAACCCATCTTTGCATGCTGCACATGCGCTTCGCAGTCCATGGGATGGCGCAGTTGCGGTGCATGCTTCGTCGCCCGCTGACACCTGCGCCCAGCCCGCTTCGCTGCCGCAAGGCATTGCCACGTCGGATTACTACAGTGATGCGGCGCATTCCATTGTCGATCCGGCGAGGCTGCATGCGTATGAGCAGTCGGTGAAGGTTTGGCACGATGCCGCGCAATCAGTCGATCGCATGGCCGATCGCTATCGTGCAACCGGTGATGTGTCGTTGGCGGCGTGTGTGGCGACGTGGCTGGACAGTTTTGCCGGCACGGGTGCACTCACCGGCACCATGAGCTCCAACCAATCCACCTATGTGCAGGGCTGGATGCTCGGATCTTTCGCCATCGCTTGGTTGAAAACGAGAGATGCGTCGTCGATACCTGCCGCCCAACGTGAGCGCGTGGGTCGCTGGCTGGCGGATGTCGCGGTGTTGAATAGGCAGTACTACGACCGCCGCGGAGCCAAGGCAAAAGATACGGACGCGAAAAACAATCACCGCTATTGGGCGGGGGTGGCCGTGATGGCTGCTGGTATCGGCGCGGGCCGCAAAGATTTGTTTGATTGGGGCGTGGACAGTTCCCGTATCGGCATCACGCAGATCACATCGGATGGCACGCTCCCGCTGGAAATGGCCCGCCGCGCGCGAGCCTTGCATTACCACTTGTTTGCCGCCGCGCCGTTGGTGACGATGGCTGAGTTGGCTGACGCAAACGGTGTCGATCTGTATGGCGAACATGACGCTGCGCTGGCCCGCCTGGTACGCACGGCAGTGGCCGGCATCAAGCATCCATCGTTCTTCGCCGAGCGAGCAGGGATTGCGCAGGAGCCGGTCAAGCTCAACGCCGATGACCTGGCATGGGCGATTCCGTTCGAGCGACGCTTTCCGGATCCAACCTTGAAGGCGCTGCTGGACCAGTTGCCCACACGCAGCATGCTCTATCTGGGTGGGCTGCCACCTGGGTAATCCTGGCCGCGATCGGCCGATCAGATCGGTTCGTCAGGGCGCCCGTCATGGGCGCTTTTTTTGCGCGGATGAAAAGTTTGTGATCTATCGCAAATTCGTACGAAAAATGTAATATTTTGCGTATATCTTACGTGAGCCTTACGCCAACGGCGGCGTGAAACCCAAGCTGCATTACACAAAATCGCTTGTAAAACAGCGATTTGGGGTCGGCTTGGCTCTCGAATCTGTGGAAGGCCAGATAAGCGAGCAAATAACGATTTATTTACGAATTGCAGGGGCTACAAACTGATGAAACAAACCCATCTTTCCCTGGCGATCACGCTGGCCTGTTGCATGGCTTCAGGTGCGGTGCTGGCCCAGACCTCCCAACCCACAGGCGATGCGAAGCCCGCCGAGCAGACGAACCAGCGCGTTGATGCGTCGAGCACGTCCAACACCACCACGGCCAACGACACGCGCCGTGTGCAAAGCCTCAGCTCCGTACAGGTGACTGCGCAATCGCTCTCGCTGGGTGGTGGTCTGATGTCGGTGCAGAGCGCGCCGAAAGCCGTATCCACCATTACGCGCGAAGCGATCGAGCAGGCTGCGCCGGGCAGCAACTTCACTCAGATGATCGATACCATTCCCGGTGTCAACGCTGCCACTGACGATCCTACCGGCCTGGCCAACGGCCACTACAGCATGCGTGGTTACGATTCGTCAGATATCGGCATGACCGTAAACGGCGCGCCGATCACCGACACCGGCAGCTATTCGGTATACGCCACGGAATACGGCGATTCGGAAAACATGGGTGACATCACGGTGCTGCAGGGCATTCCCGATGTGGATATGCCTGACTCCGGCGCGAGTGGCGGCCATATCGGCTGGGCGACGATCAACCCGTCGCATACCGCCGGCGTGGATGTGACGCAGACTTTTGGCAGCCGCGATTATCGCCGCAGCTTCGTGCGCCTCAACACCGGTGATACCGGTCCGGTGCGTTCCTGGGTGTCGTTCTCCAACAACAGCGCGGACAAATGGCGCGGCAGCGGCGACATGAAAGTCACCAAAGTCGACGGCAAGTCGTTGTGGACCATCAATGACAACAACTCCATCAGCGCCTCGCTGCAATACAGCCGCCTGCACAACTACAGCTACGAAACGGTGTCGCGCCAGCAGGTGCAGCAGAACGGTTACTACACCGACTACAACACCACCTGGATTCCCACCAGCGGCCTGACCGGTAACGCGCTGAAGAACGCGATCAGCAACAACACTTACTACTACGGCTTGCGCACCAATCCGTTCAGAAGCTACATGTTCAGTCTGGATGGTGAGTTCACGCTCAGCGACAACCTGCACCTGTCAGTGATTCCGTACTACTGGTACGGCGATGGCGGTGGCGGCGGTGCGGGCACGGTGACGGAAAGCACTTCTACCCAGAATCGCTACGGCTATACCAATCAGGACATCACCGGCGACGGCAAGGTCGTCAACAACGCGCAGGGCGTGGTGTATTCCTATTCCGCCGCGACCACTTACCGGCCAGGCGTGGTCTTCACCTTCAACCAGGATTTCGGTCTCGACAACAGCCTGGAATACGGCGTGTGGTACGAGCGTTCGCGCAAGACCCAATCCAGCTCCTATCTGAAGGTCGACGGCCAGACCGGCACACCGGCTGACTACTGGGCGGGTTCCGATTTCGTGCTGTATCCCAGCGGTAATCCCATGCAGTATTACCGGGAATACACCAATACCGAGATCAAGAAAGGCTTCGTCACCGACAACTGGACGCCCAACGATCAGTGGACCTTCACGGCCGGCTTGAGCTACCTGTGGGCGAATCGTTCCGGCTTCGTGTTTGATTATCCGGGCTCTACCTCCGGCTCGATCACCAAGCAGCAGACCTCTACCGTCATCGATAACAACTGGCACAAGTTCCTGCCCGCCGCCGGCATCAAGTTCCAGCTGGATGAAAAGAATCAGTTCTTCATCGGCACCGGCAAGACCTTCCGCGTGCCCAGCAACACCGTGGCTTTGCTCAATGCACTGGCCGGGCAGGATATGAAGGCACCGGAAACGTCCTGGAATACGGACCTGGGCTATCGCTATTTTGGCGACACCATTTCGGCCAGCGCTGATCTCTATAACAGCAACTACAACAACAAGCAGGAAAGCGCGTACGACGAAGCCAATGGCCAGACGTATTACAACGCCGTCCAACGCATGCACATGCGCGGCTTCAACAGCGAAGCGAGCTATAAGTTCGCACCGAACTGGACGGCGTATGCGTCCTACACCTATACGCAGTCCAAGATCGTGGGTCCTATTGATGCAGGCGGCAATGGCATCTATCCCACCGATGGCAAGATGATGCCCGATACGCCCAAGAACATGGGTAACCTCAGCATCAGCTACAAGGACCAGAACTTCTGGGCCACGCTGCGCGCCCGTGTCACCGGCTCGCTGTACAGCGACTACATGAACACCGACAGCGTCGGCGGCTTCACCACCTTCAGCTTCAACGCGGGCTATAACTTCGGTGATTTTGGCTGGCTGAAGAAAACGTACCTGAAGCTCAACGTCAGCAATCTCACTGACAAGCACGCCTACACCTACGTCAGCTCCGCGCCGCTGCTTGCCCAGGCGGGATCGAAGCAATATGCGGGCCTGTACTACGGCACGGCTTATTACGGCTTGCTGGCGCCGCGCACCTACATGATCACCTTCGGAGCTTCCATCTTCTGATCCCGAGTTTCGTTTTGCTGCGCCGGCGCTTTGGAAGGGGCGCCGGTTTTTTTCGTGCAGCAAATGCAGCAAGTCTCGATAGTTGAATCAGTTCGGCCACGCTGATCCGCGGATAACGCTGCAGAAATTACCGGGTTTGAAGCCGGCCTGCTTATCGGCAATCACATCGCCTTTCACATTGCCGAACGTCGTATCCGGTTTATGCCGGATGCCGTCGTAGAACGACTGGATAATGCCTTCCTTGAAATGCTCCCCGCGTGGGTGGGCATGTACGACGGCCTCGCGCTCCTGTGTGCTGTACTGTTTGTAGGTAAGACCCAGCACATCCATTTCCACCCCGGCCGTCACCAGCGCAACCACCGGATGCATGTGCTCGGGAACGCCAGGCGTGGTGTGCAGCGCAATGGCCGTCCAAACCGTGTCGATGTCGCTCTGATGGATGCCATGGCGACGCAGAAAGTCGCGCGCCGCATTGGCGCCATCCACCTCGAAGCGTTCATTTGCGCTGCTGTACTCCGGCGTCAGGCCCATGTCGTGAAACATGGCTCCGGCATAAAGCAGCTCCGGATCGAAGCGCAGTCCACGATGCTTGCCGGCCAGGGCGCCGAAATAATAGACGCGGCTGGAATGATGGAATAGGAGCGGTGATTCGGTATCGCGCACCAGATCGGTGATTTCGCGAGCGATCTGGCTGTCAGGGATGGTAATCCCATCGATATTCAGTGCCATGGGTGTCTCCAATGTCCGGGGTCGTGGTTATTGTTGGACGGGGAGGGCATGGCATCAAATGGCGTAGTGCGTTATATACTGCCATTATCCGCGTTAAGCGGACACCGAGGACATGAACGGATATGGCCAAGACCATCGCCATTCTGGCTTTGCCGGGCGTGCAGCTGCTGGACGTGTCAGGGCCGCTGGATGTGTTTGCGCAAGCCAATATCGAAGCGGGCAAGACCGTCTACGCTTTGCAGGTGATCGGCTGCCAACGAGGGCCCATCGCGAGCTCTTCTGGCGTGCGTGTGTTGCCCGATCGCATCGCCGGCGAATCGGATGAGCGCGTCGATACCTTGCTCGTTGCAGGCGCACCTAACGCAGCAGAACTGCCCATTTCCAACGCAAACCTGAGCTGGCTGCGCAACACGGCAACGCGTGCCAGACGTTATGGTTCGGTCTGCACAGGTGCTTTTGTGCTGGCTGCTACCGGCCTGCTGAAAGGGAAGTGCGTCACAACGCACTGGGCGGCAGCCGATGCGCTTAGACAGGCCTATCCAGGCACCACCGTGGACGACGAAGCGCTCTATGTGCGTGACGGCAAACTAAGGACCGCCGCAGGCGTCACTGCGGGACTTGATCTTGCCTTGTCGTTGGTGGAGGAAGATCTTGGTCGCGAAATTGCCATGCGTGTGGCCGGGCAGTTGGTGATGTTCTTCAAGCGCCCTGGTGGGCAAATGCAATTCAGCCGCAAGGGCGAGACACATCCCGCAGGACGTTCGGTGTTGCAGGAGGTGCAGCGCTGGGTGGTGGCTCATCCGGAGCTTGATCACAACGTCGGCAGCTTGGCCGAGCATGCGGGGCTGAGTTCGCGTCACTTCGCGCGCTTGTTTCATGCCGAAGTCGGTACGACACCCGGTGCGTGGGTGGAGGCAGCACGTATCAGCGCCGCACGCACCATGCTGGAATCAGGGCATGGCGCCCCCAAGCTGGTGGCGGGCAAATGCGGATTTGGCAATGTCGACACATTTCGACGCGCCTTCGCCAAACACGTAGGCGTGACCCCGGCCGAATATCGCAAGCGTTATGTATCGAGTGCGTTCGATAGCGACTGATCGGGCGCAAGCGCTTGTAAATTTCGAATTTGTTAATAATAATTATTCTCATTAATGGGTGGCCAGCCTGACGCCAGCAGCCTGATTGCGTCGTCTACATCGGATCGCATCGCTTCGATCCGGCGGGCGACTGTGCTGACTCGCTACGGGGCTTACTCTTGTGAACAACGCTTTGCCGTCCGGCCGTTTTGCGTCTTTCGTTCGTGCGCGTGCTGCACGAATGTCGTGCTCCCATCGCAACCTCTCTCGCGTACGTGTGATTACGGCTGCACTTGTTGCAGCCATGGCAGCGCAGCAAGGTGTCGCTTACGACAGCACCGCGCCCCAAGGTGATGACACCACCGATACCGCCAAGAACGGTACGCACGCCAAGACACTTTCCGGTGTCACGGTCACCGCGCAAGGTACGACCGGTTATGTTGCTGATAACGACGGTGCTGCCACCAAGACCGACACCCCCATCATCGAAACCCCGCAATCAATCTCGGTGGTGACGCGTCAGCAGATGGACGACCAGCAACCGCAGAGTCTCAATGAGGCGTTGCGTTACTCACCCGGTGTCGTACCTGAAACGCAGGGCACGTCATCGAACTTCTGGAGTGGCAGCAGCCTGCAATTGCGCGGTTTCACCGCTGCGGTCTACCAGGACGGCCTGCAGGACGATGCCACCAGCAACGATCTGCTCGATCCTTATTTCTATCAAAGCGTCGAGGTTCTCAGTGGCCCCGCATCGGTGCTTTATGGGCAGGGTAGTCCTGGCGGCATCGTCAACATCACCAGCAAGATGCCGACGGCGACGCCCTTGCACGAAGTCACCTTCGGCATCGGCAACTATGATCGTTACCAGGCCGGGTTCGATTTCAGCGGGCCGCTCGATCAAAGTGGACAGCTTCTTTATCGGCTGACGGGTGTCGGCGCCACGCAGGATACGCAGACGTCGTGGATCAAACGCAAACGCCTGGCTATTGCGCCGGCGGTGACCTGGCGTCCGAATGAAAACACCAGCCTGACGCTGCTTACCAACTACACCTATAACCCCGCGATTGGGGATTATTCCTCGGTGCCTGCGTCTGGCACCGTGCTTTGGAATCCCAAGGGGAAGATTTCCTCCAGCTTCAGTCCGGGCGATCCCAACTTCAACCGGACCGAACAGCGCATCAGCATGGTCGGTTACCAGTTTCAGCATCGCTTCAACGACATCTGGGAGTTCCAACAGAACCTGCGTTACACCGATAACCGCAACCAGGACAACATGATCTGGCCGCTGGGCCTGGAGCCAGATGACGAAACGCTTGATCGCTACGCCTGGGTCCGGGATGAGCGTTCTCGTTCCTTCCTCATAGACAACCGCCTCAAGGCGCAGTTTGACCTGGGGCCCTTGCAGAATACGGTGCTGATGGGTGTGCAGTATTCCCATGTGATCGAAGACTGGGCATGGGGCGCCAACATGAATCTGCCGCCGATCAATGTCTTCAATCCGGTGTACGGCGTGCCGATTCAGGGGCCGGATCCGAGTGAGCTGTCCACGGAAAAGAACTGGGCCAAGCAAACGGGCATATACCTGCAGGACCAAATCAATCTGGGCCGTTGGCGTTTCCTGCTGGGCGTGCGTCAGGACTGGGTCGACGAAAAGCAGACCGGCAATAGTGCATCGCTGAATCTGCCTAACGAGCCCGATGACAAACTCACCTGGCGTACCGGCGTGGTGTATCTGTTCGACAACGGCTTGGCGCCGTATGCGAGCTATTCCACCTCATTCCAGCCGCAATTTGGCGATATCACCGCCAACGGTACGGCTGCGGTGCCGACGACCGGCCAGCAATACGAAGTGGGTCTCAAATATCAGCCGGTGAACAGCAACAGCTTGTTGACGCTCGCTGCGTACAACCTGACCGAACAGAACGTGCCGGAAACGGATCCGCTAAACCCCGGCTTTATTGTGCAGGTAGGCGAGATTCGTTCGCGTGGCGTGGAGTTATCCGATCGCACCAGCCTTACCGACAATTTGAACCTGATCGCCAGTTACACCTTTACCGATTCCAGCTATGTGCGATCGGATCTCACCGGTGTTGGTGTGAATGGTGTGACTGCTGCGGTACAAGGCAAGTATCAGTATGGCGTTCCACGTCAGTCTGCGTCGCTTTGGGCCGACTACACGCTGCACAGCTCGTTGCTGCATGGCCTGGGTTTCTCCGCTGGCGTGCGTTATGTGGGATCAACCTACGGCGATAACGTCAATTCGTTCAAGGTGCCGGCTTTTACCTTGCTGGATGCGGCCGTGCGTTACGACGTCGGTGCCATGGATCCGGCCTTGCATGGCCTGAAGCTGCAATTGAATATCGCCAATTTGCTGGATAAGTACTACGTGTCGGGTTGCACCAGTGACACCCAGTGTAATTTCGGTGTGCGCCGCACGATCTACGCCAGCGCCACCTACGATTGGTGAGCCCGATGATCGCCGCTCACAAGCTCAAGCGCTGGTATCTCATCCACAAGTGGACCAGCCTGATCTGCACGGCTTTCCTGCTGCTGATCTGCCTTACTGGTTTGCCGTTGGTATTCCGCGAGGAGATCAATCATTGGCTGGAACCGCATCATTACGTTGCTTTGCCCGCCGATACGCCCACTGCGAACATCGACCGCATGGTCGCGGCGGCCCGCGCCATGTATCCCGGCCAGAGCGTCGCGTCGGTGTTTATCGACGATGACGAACCGCAGGTGATGGTATGGATGGTTCCGTCATTCGAAGTCATGCGCGCCGATCCGGACGCCATACATTTCATTCGCTTCGATGCGCGCACAGCGCAGGTGCTGGAGACATCCTTGCCGGAATCGGAACAGCCCAACGACTTTATCGACATCATGCTCGCCTTGCACAAGGATCTGTTTCTCGACTTGCCTGGGGAGCTATTCCTTGGCTTGATGGCGCTTCTGTTCGTAATCGCCATCGTTTCCGGTGTGGTGCTCTACGGTCCCTTCATGAAAAAGCTGCCCTTCGGAACGGTCCGCCATGAACGTAGTGCCAGAGTGAAGTGGCTGGATCTGCACAATATGCTGGGCATTGTGGTGATGGCATGGACATTCGTGGTCGGCGCAACCGGCGTCATGAATGAGCTGTCCACACCTTTATTCGGGTTGTGGCAGCGCACCGATGTGAAAGCACTGCTGGCTTCGTACCACGGGCGATCCATGCCGGAACAAGGCGACCTGCCTTCGGTGCAGGCAGCGTTAGAGACCGCGCGGCATGCCGTGCCGGGCATGAACATCATCAGCATTGCTTATCCAGGCAATCCTTTTGGTAGTCCGTACCATTACCTGTTCTGGTCCAAGGGCGACACGTCACTCACGTCGCGTCTGCTCACACCGGTACTGGTCGATGCAAGTACCGGTCAGCTAAGCGCAGTCATCAGGATGCCGTGGTATCTGCGTTTGCTGGAAGTCTCGCGGCCGCTGCACTTCGGCGATTACGGTGGCATGCCGCTGAAAATCCTCTGGGCACTGCTGGACGTGATCACCATCGTGATATTGGGCAGCGGTCTGTATCTTTGGCTTGCGCGGCGCAAGCATCAGTCCGAGCGTCTTGCGCGTATCGTCGCGGCACATCAGCGGCAACCATGGGTGGAGCCCGTGCATGAGCCTTGATAAGCCGTCGCACTATGTCTGGCGTATCTGGGCGATACCTGCCGCGCTGGCTGTCGTGATCTCATTTGGCCTGCTATCGGCTTTGCTGGGCGATCGATTGATGTGGAAAGGGATGGCCTGGTTTTCCCTCGCCATGCCGATCATCGTCGCAGGCTGGTTGACGCTGCGACGACGTCGGGTATGACACCAATCGCGTGGACTTAGCGATTTTGGGATGTGGCGCACTGGTCGTTTGGACAGGCGAAGTCGACTTCAGCGCCGCGACCTACGATCAGCGCAATGTTTGCTCGGGAATCGACAGTTTTTCCGTCTTTTTCCAGTGTCACGGTGTAGTCGCCAGCGGGCAGTGAGCCAATCCTGTAATGACCTTTTTCGCCGACGGTTTCGTGGCGGTGCAGGCCCGATGAGCTAAGTGCCGTCACCGTTTCCCCGGCAGGGGCTTGGCCGAAGATGGTGGCCGTTGTCGATTGTGCGTGAGCAGCCGTCGGCGATAAGGAACTGGCGATGCTCAATGCCACGACGATAACCGCGCTCCCCATCGAAAGCGGCCACAGGCGTTGGCGGTGACTGGTTTTGGAACGTTCGATGCTGTTCATGGAAACTCCTGTTTCACGGTGACCATTCGGACGTTTTGTGCTGGCCATATAAACAATCACGTTGCTGACCATGCGCTCACGCCCATGCGTACTGACACGCAATGCCTGTTTTGCTTCCTTGCATAGGCTGCTTGCGATGCTGCTGTCCCTGTACGCTGGGCTAGCTGTTCCCAGTCGTGATGGACCCGGTCCCCACCGGATCATGTCGAAAAGTTGGATCGATCCCCAATCCCAATCATTTGCCATGAATGGCATCGGCGTCAAATGCCTTGGCCGCGCCCATGTGAGCAGCCATGGATAGATCGAGGTTTTGGATGCCAGCTTTCAGCCAGGCTTGCCCACCTCGAACTGCGCTGCCAATTGGCGCAACGACTTTTCGCTCCAGCTCATCTCGCCGGATTCGAGCTCTGCAATCAATCCGCTCAGCCATTTGATTTCGGCCTTCGCCAACAGTTGCTTATATTCGTCGTCCAGCATGCAAAACCGTGGCAAGCCTTTGCCTAGCCATTCCTTGCTGAAAGCAGATGAATCGGCGACCTGTTGCTTGAGGGTCTGCATGCGTTTCTGCAGCTGAACAAGCACTACCTCCGGGGGGAGCGCCATGATCGTTGCCAGCGCGGCAGGAAACTCATTGAACTCGCGTCGAGGCTCGCTCAGCATGCCTTCGAGCCAGGCGTAGAAGGTTTTCTTGCCCAGCGGGGTGATCTCGTAGACCACTCGTTCCGGCCGTCCTTCGTCCTGCTGCGTCTCGCGTACCCGAATCAGCTCGGCAGCTAGCAGCTGCGCAATCGTCTGATAGACGCTGTTTCGCTGCGCAACGTTGACCACGTTGTCCTTGCCGCGCTGCTTGATTAATTCATGCATGCGATAGGCATGAGAAGGCGCTTCCAGCACAAAGGAAAGAATCACCATCGCCAGCGGTGAACGTTGTCGGGGGCGGGTCTTCATGGGCACTCCTGAGCACGATATGGGCGCCATCTTGCGGATTTAGTCATTTTATGTCTATATATAGTCATATTATGACGATATGGCTTTGCCGGAGGTTGAAACATGGGTGCCGCGAAACATGCATTGATCATCGGTGGGGGGATTGCCGGTCCGGCAGTCGCCCTGGCGTTGCACAAGGCCGGGATTCGCTCCGCTATCTACGAGTCATATCCCGCAGCAGCAGATGGCGTGGGTGCCGGCTTGATGCTCGCGCCCAATGGTCTTGAGGCGTTGAGGATCATTGGCGTGGATACCCAATTGCGAGCGGTGAGCCAGCCGATTCATCGCATGGTGATCGCCAACAGTCGCGGGAAGGCGCTATCGATCTTCGATGGACTCGAAGGTCTGCCGGCAAGCCGCGTGATCTGGCGCTCCGATTTATACCGCGTGCTGCGCGAGACGGTCGAAGAAGCGGGTATTCCCGTCGTGTATGGAAAGCGACTGATACAAGCGAGCGAAACGGCCGATGGCGTATCAGCGCAATTTGCAGATGGCAGCCAAGCCTTCGGCGACATCCTGATCGGCGCAGATGGCATTCGTTCGACGGTGCGTGAATTGATTGATCCCTCCGCGTCTACACCGCAATATGCAGGTTTCTTGGGCTTTGGCGGTGGCACCTCGGTGGATCCCGGGCAGGTGCCAATCGACGCGATGACCTTTGTCTTCGGCAAGCACGCATTCCTCGGCTATTGGGCTGATCCCGACAAAGGCATTTGTTGGTTCGGCAGTCTTCCACACGACGTGCCGCTGACTTTGGCAGACGTGCACAAAGTGCCTGCAGCGGAATGGCTGGAACGATTGCGTAAGCTTTATCACGATGATCAACCCGCACAGAATTTCTTGCGTCATGCCGATCCTGCTGAGCTTCTGATGACAGGCGCGAGCATGATGATGCCGCCGGTGCCGCGCTGGCATAGCCAGCGCATGGTGCTGGTGGGCGATGCCGTCCATGCACCTTCATCCAGTTCGGGGCAGGGCGCTTCGCTGGCGATCGAGAGTGCCGTGCAATTGGCGCGTTGCCTACGCGATCTGCCCTCACCTGTGAAGGCATTCACCTGTTATGAGCAGTTGCGTCGCGTACGCGTCGAAAAAGTGGCTGCGAATGCTGCAAAGACCAACAGCAAAAAGGCTTCTGGGCGATTGGCCAAAGCATTCACACACATGCTGATGCCGCTTATTTTGAAGGTCTTTTTCAATCCGGCCAAGGCGTTTGGCGCCCAGCACACGTATCGTATCGATTGGGATGCGCCGGTCGATTCACCCACTCGGTGAATCCATGATTGTCCTGCTGTCAGGGCGTCTGATCAGCTAGGAATAGCTTGCGCATACCGAGAGCCGCTCCCTTCTATCGGAAGCGGCCTCGGTCCCAATGCTGCGATGCTATCGGGCGAGATTCACTTGGGCTTATCCACCGCCAGGAGGATGTTCGTCCCGTTTTGGCGGCTTAGGCTTTTCAGCCGGGTGGGGTGGTGCTGCATGCGGTGGCGCTGCACGAGGAGGTTGCGCGCCAGGATGGGGCATCGGTGCAGCGCCATGGAACGGTTGTTCGGCGGGCGGCGGTGCGTGCGGCACCGGCGCAGGCTCGGGGCGTGGTTGTGGTTGCGGCGCTTCGTGTGCCGGCTGATCGTTCACACCGCCTGCTGGCGCGGGCTCATTGGCCGGACGGTTGGCGGGTGTCGGATTCGGATGTGGTGCAAAGCCTGCGGAGCGTGGTGCAGCGTTGTTCGGTTGCGCATTGTTCGCCGGATGTGGCTGTTCCGCCGCCGCTGGCATAGGTCCGCCAGGACCACGTGCCGCTACGACACCGGCTCCCGAAAAGGCGGCCGGACGTGAGGTTGCGGCAATCGTTGGATTACCGTGATTGACCGAAGCACGCAATGCCTGATTCTGAGCGGCCATCGCTACGTGTTGCTGCTGAGCAGCGACAGGCGGCGTGTGCTGCTCGCGCGCAAATGCTGCCTGCTCAGATGTCGGCTGCGCGGTCACGCCACCGTTGCCGCCGTTATAACTGACGTGATTGACAGTGACGTTGTTGACCACGGTCTGGTTGTACACATTGGTGACGTGCACGCCGCCGAACTGGTTGACCGACTGGTTGTAGTAGAAGCCGCCCGGGCCCCAGCGACCACCGGCATAACCATCGCCGGTATAGCCGTAGCCGTAATTGATGCCGCCGTAAAAGCCAACGCGGGTTCCCCAATAGCCTTCATGGAAAACATAGACGCCGTCACTCCAGCCCCAATAGCCCGGCGTCCACAGCGCGCCGACAAACGGCGCCATCACCCAAGTGCCCGGCACCCAGTAATAGCCGCCATCGCCCCACGCCCAATAACCCGGTGCCCATAGATAACCTGGTGCTGGTATCGGCGGTTGTTCGTACACTGGAAGCGGTGGCGGAGCGACGGTGATCGAGATGCCGATGCCGATTGCAGCGGCGTGAACCGATGCGGATGCAAGCGTGAATGCGACGCCTGAGAACGCAGTAGCCGTACTCAGTGCAAGAGCGCAGCCGTGTATCAGAGCCTTGCGTGTAAAAGCATGCTTTTTCATGACGTTCCTCGTTGACAGGATCGTACGTACACACGCTAGCGCAGTGAATTCAACGGGAAGCTGAGCAAGGCGATTTATTTTTTTGAAAATGACGTTTGGATCATGGCGGTTCTACGAAATGTAAACACCCAAGCGACTGTGTTCGTTGAGGTATTGGTGAAGCTAAATCAGATGTGACTGGCTATTTGGCATGACTCAGTCCTTTCACAAGGCTTACGTCATGCGGCTATGAATACGTGGAGAAAAATCGCGTGCTTGAACAAATTGGTGCGTGTGTAGGTAGGTGTTTCTATTTTGTGAACGTCATATCTCATAGCACTTCGAAGACTGCGGTCGACCAGAGGCGGTGATCGTGACGGGCAGGGAGGTTTGTCCTCTTATGCCACTTCGTTGGGGAGAAATGACGGTTTTGTGTGGTGACGAACAGGGCGCATGGCAGTTGAATTCCGATGCCGATTCTGGGGCGGCATCAGAAGTCTGCTGCACTCCATGGTGAGTTGATCGGGACATGGTCCGGATCCCGCCGCCGTGAACGGATCAGCCATCGTCGCTGACCGGGATGGTCGTTCTGACATAAGCAGGGAGACTTTCTGAAAAGTCTTCTCGGGCAGATTTTGTTCAGTGGCATGACGCCACAGGGGAGAGGTAAGCAAGATGAGTCGTATCGCATGTGCACGTTCTGTATTGGCATTGGCCTGTATCCTGGCGCTTACGCAACGCGCTCATGCGCAGACGCTGTCACAACCAACCACCATTCCTTTGGATGTGATTACTGAGTCCGGTGGCGGATTTACCGAGGACCGGCTTGGTATCAATGTGGGCGTCAATGGCGCCGCGCCCGAGGAATACATTTTTGATACCGGCTCGACCGCCTTCAATATCGATGTGGGCTCAGGCAGCGCTGGACAACCGTGGTTTCCCATCGTGTCGGGCACGCCGATCACACCCACCTCTCCCGCGCTTACGCTCTATGGCAACGGCACTTACGGCAATCTCGGCGCCAATACCACGGTGTCGAGCGTGCAGTTTTACAACTCATCGTCCAACGCGTTGGCAGCCAGCTTCACAAACGGCCAGGGTATTCCCGTTCTTATCAACCAAGGAGCTGTAGCGACTGCGGGCAGCCTGAACGGTGATCAGGCGGGCGCACAGGTAGGCTATTACCTGCCGGCCTATGGGTATGCCTATACGTTTGCCGAGATCGCGGCGGCTCAGGCCGCTGGCGTCACTGTGAACACGCAGGGTGAGCTTCCTATCTATCTGGATGCAACCTGGCAGCAAAACCTCAACCAAGGCATCGGTCCCGAAGACGGCGGTGCCTTCAAGCTGTTTGGCATTTTCGGCGCTGGTGAATTCAGCAGCAACAGTATCCTGGGCAATCTCACCACCAGCGGGTACATCGTCGCGGCCAACGCCGAACAGGGCAGTCCACAAAACTGCACTGGCTGCGGTCATGTGATTTTGAATCTTACGCCGGCGCTGCGCGCCCAGTTCATCAGCCTGGTGCCCTGGAATGGCGGAGGCCAGGGGACATTCCCATTATCGGGTGCGCCCGTGTCGGCCAACCAGTTTGATCTGAATTTTGCTTACACACTCAATGGCGGCAAGTACAGCGCTACGCTGCAAACCTTGCTCGACTCGGGTACACCGACGATCTATCTCAACGATGCCGGCCTGTTATCCAGCGAAACAGCGGCTGGTCATGTCGATCAGTACGGAAACGAGAATCCCGGTGTCACTCTCACCATGACGGGCGCCGCGCCGGGCGCGCAGCCAACGTCGATCATAACGGGCAATGACAATTCCGGTGACCAGAGCAATGTTGTAACGCCTGGCAACACCATCTATCCCAATGGAGCTGGAGAAAGCGATCCCGACACCAGTCCTGGCCAAGCGCTCTACGGTATTTCGTTCTTCTTCAACAATTCGGTGATGTACGACCTGCAGAACCAGGAGACCGGATACACGCCGTTCTTTGTCTCGATCAATCCGATCTCAACGGCAAATAGTGGTTACACGATTTCCGCAGCGATGGCGCCACAAGGCATCGCCGGCATCATCTCGGGTAGCGGACCGTTGATCATTGCTTCAGGCGGTGCAGCACAGCTTACCGGCACGAACACGTATACCGGTGCAACACTCATTGCTCAGAATGGCTGGCTTGGTCTGGCCGGCCCTGGCAGTATTGCGGATTCTTCGGGGGTGCAGGCAGACGGCACGCTGGACATCTCTCGCATCTCAGGCCCGGCATTGATTCAATCGCTTTCGGGTGCGGGTAATGTGGAGTTGGGCGCCAGTACTCTCGAATTGACCAACGCTTCGAGCACCTTTGCGGGCGTGCTGGCAGATGGTGGATTGGTTGGCGGCACTGGTGGCAGCCTGATCATTGCTCGCGGCGTGGAAACGCTGACGGGCATCAATACTTTCACTGGTAGCACCGGCATCAGTCCAGCAGGCACGCTGGTGCTCAATGGTTCGCTCGCCGGTAGCGTGGTCGATGCCGGCCTGCTGGAAGGACGCGGCGCTATGGGTGGTGGTGTGGTTGTAACGGGTGCGATTGCGCCCGGCAATGGTATTGGCACGTATCAGACGCTTACTGTGGCGGGTAATTATTTGCAGAGCGCCGGCTCGGTCTATGTCGGGCAACTCGATTTGCAGCAGTCCGGCATATCCAGTCAAATTCTGGTGAATGGCAAAGCGGTGTTGGCGCCTGGCGCCATGGTCAGTGTCGTTCCATCGACGGGACAATTGTTCAACAAGGGCGCGCGCTACACCTTGCTCACTGCAGATCAGGGACTTATCGGCACGTACACGCTCGCTGGCGATACGTCACTGAGCGCAGTGTTGGCGATCACCCCTCTCTACGATGCCGACCACTTCTATCTCGACGTCACCCAGCAACAGTCATTGATGAATGTGGGGCAGACACGCAACCAAGTGGCAACGCTCACTGCGATCCAGGCTCTGCCCACATCCAGCGCGCCATTCATCGCGGTGACCAATCTTCAGACCGATTCGCAGATCCGCTATGCGGCAGATCAGTTGTCGGGTGAAGTCCACGCCAGCGCGCAGAACGTGTTTCTGGAAGACAGCCGCTTCGTGCGCGATGCCGTGACCAACCGTCTGCGCGAGGCTGGCCCGGATGGTCAGAATCTCGATGAGACATCCGGCCAGATGGTCAAGACACAGGCCAATGGCCTGGCGTGGTGGGGACAGTTCGTCGGTTCGTGGGGCCATGAAGACAGCAATGGCGACGATGCATCCATGTCGCACACGCTCGGTGGATTCCTGGTCGGTGCCGATATGGCGGTTGGCAGCGACAGCCGTATCGGTGTTGTCAGCGGTTACACCCAGACATCGATTGACGTAAATCAGCGTGGTTCCAATGTATCCAGCGACGATGTGCATCTGGGCGCCTATGCAGGCACGCAACTGGGTGCACTGGGACTTAGCCTCGGTGCGGCGTATACGCAGCATTCATTTGATGTGAACCGTTTGATCTCTTTGCCTAGCTATGGTGGTCCTCTGCGCGATAGCAGTGACGCGTATACGGCCCAGCTGTTTGGCGAGGCAGATTATCGCTTCCACTTCAAATCCTTCACGTTGGAGCCGTTCGCGCAGGGTGCCTATGTGCGACTCAATACGGATGGTTCGCAGGAGTATGGCGGCCCGACGGCCTTGTCCATGACCGGCGATAACCACTCGGCGACGTACACAACGCTAGGCTCGCATGCGTCCACTCATTTCGTGTTCAACGGTGATTTCTTCACGGCGCACGCAAGCCTGGGGTGGCGTCACGCTTTCGGTAATGTGCAGCCGGATGCGGTGATGGCCTTCGCAAATGGTGATCCGTTCACCGTGGAAGGTCTTCCCATTGCGCGCAATGCTTTAGCCGTAGATACAGGGATCGACCTGCACGTGAACAAGCAGGCAACGATCAGCCTGTCCTACAACGGGCAGATTGCCGCGCATGCTGTGGATAGTGGCTTCAAGGGCGGTTTTACCTGGCAGTTCTAACTGTCCAACGGGTTGATTGCCCTGGCATTGCCCTGGCTCAAGCCTGGGCAATCAACCCGTTCTGTTGCGCGCCAGAGCTCAGAACAAAGTCGTGCTGATCGTCAGATACCACTGTCGCGGCGCGCCCACGTAGTACGTCGGCGAGGACTCCGCCGCGTCGATCGTGGGACTGGCGGGCAGGGCGAGATAATGCCGGTTGAGGATGTTCAGCAGATTCAGCGCAATCGTGGTCTTGTGCAGGACGCTGAAGTCGGGCAATTCGTAGCTGGCGCTGCCGTTGACGGTGAAGTTGGATGCGACGCGCTCGCTGTTAAGGAAGTCGCCGTATTCGCTGCCGGTGAACTTGCCGTTTAGGTTAAGCGTCAGGCCATTTTCAGAGTAACGCGCGCCGAAGTACGCCATATTGCGTGGTGTGCCGGGAAACTGTTTGCCGGCCGTGTTGTAAGACGCAGCCGCGGTGTCTGCGGTAGCGGGCAAGTACAGATCGTTTTTCACCTGCGCCTGCGTATAGGAGTAGGAGCTGTACAGGCTTACGCCGTGACCGAGGTCCAGATTGCCTTCCGCCTCGAAGCCGGCCATGCGTACCGGCCCGGCATTGATGTAGTAGTTGATGAACGTATCCGGATCGAGGCCGACTGCGGTGCGGTTGCCCATGTTGGCAAGATAGGCATCGGTGTGCACAGTCCACGGGCCATCGGTAAAGCGCCAGCCCAGTTCGTTGGACCATGCACTTTCCGGCAGCGGCGCGGGCAAGTGCAGAAGGGAGTTGCCGTAGGTGGACGAATCCTGCGGTGCACGGAAGGTGCGGGTGATACTGTAGTAAATCTGGTTGTTGTCATCCGGCTTCCACGATGCACCCAGCGAAGGCAGGAAGCGGTGATAGCGGTCGTCGGTATTCTCGTACGAAGTCCAATCGGCCGGATCAGGATTGCCAGGATACAGCGCGAACTGGTTTTCGCGGTCGGTGTGTAAGTAAGCAAAGCCGGCGTTGATCGTCCATGCATCGCTGGGATTCCAGGTGTCCTGGATGAAAGCTTTCTCCACCGTGGTGAGGTCGTATTCCTGATAGTTCTTCCACGGAAGGCCGTTGCTGTAGGTGAGTACGTCGCGGTCACCCCAGATCGCATCCGGCTCGCCGGTTTGCGGATCCACATATTGCCCGTCGATGTACTCAAGCTGGCGGGAACGTTCGTACCAGATACCCCAGTCAAGCGTATTGTCCAGGCCAAGATCCAGCGTGAACTTGGCATTGATGCCAGGGCGATAAGTGATCGGCCGATAGGCCTCCAGTACTGCGTAATACGAACCGCTGGCCGCCTGGTTGGCCTGCACTTGAGGCTGGCCATTGGCGCCTGTCTGCAGCGGCAGGAAACCGGCGAAGCTGCCGTTGCCGTCGCCGAACTGGAAGTAAGGGATAACCGAGAGCGACAGGTTCTGGCTCAGCTTGAACTCGCCATCCAGGCTTGCTACCCAGGATTTGAAGGGATTCTGGTATAGCTTGTAGTAGCTGTTTTGCGTGAAGAACGCCGGATCGCTATAGAGCTGGCTGGCAGTAAATCCGCCGGAGGGCGTCGGCGCCCATGTGGTGCCGTAATCGTAGTGATAGCCGTACTGGTTCACCTGAGCCTTGGTCAACGGCTGATAGAAATAGTTTTCTTCGTGGTTGTAGTTGAAGTTGGCGGTAATGCTGTTGCTATCGTTGATGGTCCATACCGACTTGGCCTGGACACGATGAATATCGTCCTGGCCGCCGCCACGCCACTTGTCATCAGAGTTCTGCGATATCGAAATCCAGCTGCGCACCGGACCCGTATCGCCGGTGTTGATGCGGATATAAGTGCTCCGCGCGTCATCGCTGCCGAAGCTTTGTCCTGCGAAGATATTGAAATTCTGCGTCGGCGTCTTGGTGATGAAGCTGACGTGACCACCGACTGCGCCCAGATCAGGCATGTCCAGATCGGCCGAGCCTGGCGACACGGTGATCGATTCGTAGTTACGCGCTTCGCCGTATTCGGAGGCGTAAGGGATGTAGTCGCCGGCATCATTCACCGGCACGCCATCGAGCGTCACGCCGATCTCGCTGGCGTTGAAGCCGCGGATCGTATAGCTACTGGAGTCGGTCAAGCCAAAGCCGTCGTAAGAGGCGGAGTTGACGCCGGGTGCACTGTTGATCATCTGGGTGTAGTCGGCGGTTATCGGTTGTTCCGCGATGGCCTGTGCGGAAATCGTCGATACCTGCTTGGGCTGATCCTGCGTGGCCATCAAGCCACCCGCAAGCGTCTGGGCGTTGACGTTGACGGTCGATAGCGTGGTGCTTTTGTGCGCTTTATCGGTTGTGTCGGTCGAGCCGGTAGCTTGTGCTTGCTGATCATCAGCATGGACGGAACTTGTGCTGCCCAGGGCCAAGGCGGCGGCCAGCGCAAGCCAGAGAATGGTGTGACGGCGAACTGCGGATGTAGGCATGCCTGATCTATCCCCAAAGAGTGTCTGCCAAAAACATCGTGAGCCTTGGCTGTCGCCAGCGCCCTGTTTGAATGCTTATTGCAAGGGCATCGCCCGAAGCGCTAGCCATACAGACGGCTAAGCGGCTTCCTCCCTCATGCTGCGATGTCACATTTTGTTTATCGTATTGACACGGCGTTGTCCAGTTGGAACTGGCGATGGGGCCTTATTCCTTGTCGGACTTTCCAAGTAACACAATGGAAAACCTTGGGATAAATTGGGTCTGCGGGACTTTTTCGGCAAGGGGGCACCGTTTCAAGGACTTCCATACGGATTGTGCTTTCGCAACATATTGCGATGGGTTTGCAGGGTGGGCGTGCTGTCGTGAATACTCGGAGCCATGTCCCGGTCTATCCGTCTGGACATCCAAATTAAAGATCCAGCTCATCGACACAGGGGAATTCATGAAGATCCGTCTTGCGCTGCTCATAGCGTTGCTTTCCTTGCAGTTGGCTTCCTGTGCGACTACTTCCTCGCCATCGGCTTCTGCGACCTTGCAAGGCGACACGGCGCATCCTGGGCAAACCCAGGGATGGGTAGATACCCGGCTGTATTTCGGTCTCGGACCTGCCGACCAGCCCAGCCAAGGCATCAGCGAATCCCAGTGGCGCGCTTTCCTCGACAAAGAGGTCACGCCGCGCTTTCCCGATGGCCTGAGTGTGATCGACGTATATGGGCAATGGCAGGGGAAGCAGGAGACGCAGCCGGAACGCCTGCATTCCAAGTTGCTGGTGATCGATTATCCCGATACGCCTGAAAACCGCAGCAAGATCGAGGCGATCCGCGCGGCGTGGAAGCAGCGCACCGGAGATCAGTCGGTGTTGCGGGTGACGCAGCCCGCGGATGTGTCGTTTTGATTTGCCGTTTGTCGCATCACGTATCAGGTGTGAAAGTCAGGTCTAGCCTTGCTGTCATTCCACGCGTTGCAGCGATCATTGTTATCTCGCACAACTCATAGAGACTTGCGTGAACACACCAAGCAAAGCCCCGATCTTCGTAAGCAGCGACTTCAACGGTTTCCTCGGGCTGTTGGTAGACAACCTGTCTGTGATGGCCTTTCTCGCCACGGCGTTGATCGGCATTTTCGGTTTCCCGGCCGATTTGATTTACACCCGCATGCTCCCTGGCACTACGCTTGGCGTGTTGCTGGGCAACCTTGCTTATTTCTTCATGGCGCGTCGCGTCGCAAAGCGCACAGGCAACGTTGATACCACGGCGATGCCGCTCGGCGTCGATGCGCCGACCAGCATCGGCATGGCGTTGCTGGTGCTTGGGCCGGCCTTCCTGAGCTACAAGCAAGCCGGCATGGATGAACACGCTGCAGCGATAGCTACCTGGCAACTTGGCATGGCATCACTGGTGGTGATGGGTATTCTCAAAACCGTGTTGTCGTTCTTCGGGCCGATGGTGCAGCGGCATGTACCACGCGCGGGTTTGCTTGGGTCTATCGCGGGCATCGCGCTGGTATTGATGGGCTTTCTGCCGTTGCTGGAAATTATGAAGGTGCCGTTGGTGGGCTTTGCGGGGCTGGGTGTCGTGCTCTATGCCTTGGTGGCCCGCGGCCGCATGCCGTGGAATCTGCCCGGTGTGTTGGTGGCGTTCGTGATTGGCTTGCTGTTGTACGAAGTACTTGGCCGAATAGGTTGGTTGGGGCATGGCTATCACGCCATGGCTGCCTGGCAGTGGCGTTTCGCTCTGCCGTGGCCGACCTTGCAGTGGGTGCATGGCCTGCCGCTTACGATTCCGTATCTGCCATTGATTCTGCCGTTCGGCTTGCTGATGGTGGTCGGCGGTATCAACGTCACAGAAAGCGCACGCGCCGCGGGTGATGACTACAACACGCGCGATATTCTGCTGGTGGAAGCGCTAGCAACGCTGGTTGCCGGTTTCTGTGGTGGCGTTGCGCAAACCACGCCCTACATCGGTCAGCCTGCTTACCGCGCGATGGGCGCCCGCACGGGCTATGTGCTCATCACGGGACTCGTGGTCGGACTTGGCGGCATGCTCGGCTATCTGTCCAATCTGGTGGAAATGTTGCCACTCGCGGTGCTAGCCCCCATCCTGATCTTTGTCGCCATCAGCATCACCACCCAGGCGTTCGAGGCGACACCAACGCGTTATGCCGGAGCGGTGGTTTTCAGCTTTTTTCCCGCCATTGCGGACATGGTAGTGATCAAACTCGGTGATCCCAACTATGTGCCGCACGAACATTTCATTGCGCTTTACAACGACGCGTCGCAAGGTATTTCCGAGCTGGCGGTGATCAATGTGCTCGGGAACGGCTTCATCATCACATCGATGATCTGGGCCAGTTTCGTCGTCGCGATGATTGACGGAAAACCGTTGCGCTCAGCATGCATTTTAGTGCTTGGCGGCGTCTTGACGTTATTCGGTGTGATTCACTCTGTAGTGCCGGGTGGGAGTCTGTATCTGCCATGGGCACTCGATCCGACCTCGCGCGCGATTGCGCTGCAATTTGCCGGTGCTTATCTGGTGTTGGCACTCGTGCTCGCAGTGCTGTCCCTTTCTCGCCGTGAAGGTGAGGGCAGTTTGGGTTAGTTCTGCCTAACCCAACAAAACACCGCGAAATGTTGGGTTACCCCGGATCAAGTCCGGGGTAACCCAAACTGGGCTTTCAGGCCGCTGCGCTGGCGGTCCAATGTGCTTTAAGTTCCTTGTTGAAATCTTCCGGTCGCTCTTCCGGAAAGAAGATGCGCGCGGCATTGAATTCGAGACGCTTCTTTGTGCCCGGTATGGTCTTTTGCAACCAGTGCGACCATTTCACATCAAAATAAATATCGTCCGTCGCCCAGGCGACCAACGTCGGGGCTTGCAGGCGCTTGAGCTGGTCTTCGATCTGGACGGTATGACGGCAGTCGAACGCATTGACGAAGCGCTCGATATCGTGAGTCCGCTTGGGTGAGCGCAGGAAGGGGCGAAGATAGGTTTCGATGGTGTCGTCGGTAACCGCTTCCGGGTGCTCGTAAGCTGGCCCCAGTGCTTGTGGCGAACGATAAACCGATTTGTCGGCCAGCATGGTTTTCAAGGTATCCGGCAGGCCACCTGCGGCGACCATGGCAACAAATGGCTTGAACGGTTCGGGTGGCCAGTTGTCGTGCGTATCGCAATTGGTCAGCGTGAGGCTGCGAATTCGTTCCGGGTAAAGCGCCGCAAAGATCTGGCAGATGCCTCCTCCACTGTCATTGCCGACAAGGTCTACTTTGTCGATCTTCAATGCATCCAGGAATTGGGCCAGCATGTGCGCATTGGCCGTGACCGACACATCCTGCCCGGCGGCGATCTCCGTATCGCCATGGGCTAGCAGATCAACGGCGATACAGCGACGAATTTCTCCGAGCTGCGTGAGTTGATGACGCCACAGATAGCTGTTGAGCAGCACGCCATGTACGAACAGGGCGACCGGACCTTTGCCGTATTCAACATAGTTGATCGTGCCGGACGGCGTTTCGGCCTTGTGTTGATGACTGAAAAAGTCTTTGCTGTTCATGGCGCCTGCTCCTTGCTGGCTTCACGCAATTTCTGCGCGCATTCTTCACAGCACACTTCCACAGTGCGGTTACCGACCTTGACCTGGATGGCATTTTCGTCGAGGGGGTAGTCACAGGCTGCACAGGTTTTCTGGTTCATGGTGTTGTCTCTTTGGTGACCCGGTGGGTAGACGTAGGAGACCATTGGCCATGAGGCGGCGCTGTCGAAATCTTTAGTGATTTGGGGTGACCTGCCGGACGCGAAGGCTGGGTCAGCGGAACCCGGATCTTTTTATTCCCAGCATGGAATCACGTCGCTTCAAGGCTTACGGCTTCGCCCGAAATGTCACCACCAGCACATCCCGATGCGCCTCTTCGCCTGCAGCTAGCGGCGTCACCGCCGTTACCCCGTGAAACACGCGTGGATCGTGGATCAACGCCGAATCCAGCGGGCGCGTCAAGGTGAAATCGCCCAAGGGTTTTCCATCCGGGGCATGGATGGACGTTGTGCCGCTGGCGATGTTGTGCCGGTCCACCAGCAACACCAGAACAAAATCCACGCCGTCCCGATGACTGCCTTCTGGTGTAGGTTCACCAGCTTCGCCAGTGTTGGCTTCGATGCGGAATTGGTGCACTTCCACATGCCACTGTGATATGCCGAACGCCAACGAGCTGAAGAAGCCGTTGCAGAACGTGAGGATGGTGCGAAGGCTGGCTCCGTTTGCCATCGCAGGTTCGATCGGCTCAAACCAGCGTTCGATATCGCCTTGTAGCGCGTTGTATTGCAGCGATTGAAAGTGCGGCTGATGCGGGGCGAGTTCGATGGTGCCGTTCGCGCGTGCGGTGAACGTGGCGTGCCGCCTACGGCGGAAGCGACCTTTTGCGGCAAGATACGGATCGGGCCCAAGCCGGTTCCAACTTTCCGCAAAGTGTGTCCAGTCGGACAAACCACCGGCAGATTGCAGCAGTGGCTGCATGGTGTCTGCAGTGACGAAGCAGAAGCCGTCACGTTGTACGGCGTCGAACAGCGAAGGGGTAGGCGAGTTGAGCGACGTAGGCATGGCGTGATTATAGGAGCTTGGATTGGGCCAGCGCATGGGGCGAGAGGTGGCCATTTGCGGGCATTGGCTTGTAGTGGGCTCAGACGCTAGTCTTTAGCCCCCGCTTCGATCCGCACGTCACGTGGAGTGTTTATGGACAAAGAGACGCTTCGCGCCTACGACAACGAATCAGGCGGTTTTGCGGACGAGTGGGAGCGGCAGCCACCGCCCGAGGATATGTATGCGTGGCTGACTCGCTATTTTTCGCCAGGTCTCACAGCTGATATCGGTTGTGGCTCTGGCCGGGATGCAGCCTGGTTGCACTCTCATGGCTTTGAGACTATTGGTTACGACGCATCGGAAGGGTTGCTGGTGCAAGCACGGGCTCGCCATCCGCAGTTGCGCTTCGTGCGGGCAGTATTGCCGGAGCTGGATGGCGTGCCACCGGCGCACTTTCGCAATGTGCTGTGCGAGACCGTCATCATGCATCTGGAACCCGACCAGATTGCGCCGGCGGTGCAGCGCCTGCTCGGTATCCTTGAACCCGGTGGCATCCTTTACCTAAGCTGGCGAGTCACCGAAGGCGCGTCGCAGCGCGACAAGCATCAACGGTTGTATGCCTCGTTCAATCCGTCGCTGGTGCGCGACGCTTGTGTGGGCAACGACATGCTGTACGACAAGGAAGAGATCAACCTGTCGTCAGGAAAGCCTGTTCATCGGCTGATCGTTCGCAGGTCTGGCAGATAAAAGAGCGCCCCATGCGGGGCGCTCCAGTCATTTGACCAGCTTAACGCGTACCCAGCATGTCGATACGGGAGACACCATGCGCTTTGGCTTTGGACAGCACGCGGGCGACTGTGTCATAGGCCACATCGTCGGAAGCATCTATCTGCAGGGCAGGTTGCGTAGCCTGTGCAGACATGATGCCAAGTTGGGTGTCCAGTTGTCGTTCGGTGATCAGCGCATCATTCCAATACATCTGGCCATCCGAATGAATGGCCAGATGGATGGGCTTAGTAGGATCCGGCGCGGATTTCTGCGAGGCTTGTGGAAGATCCATCGCTGCCTTGTGCATCACGATGGGCGAAGTGATCATGAAAATGATCAGCAGTACCAGCAATACGTCGACGAGCGGTGTGACGTTGATGTTGACCATGACGTCACGAGATGCACCTGCAGAGAAAGCCATAGTTCTTCCTCCCGGACGAGCGTGTTGATGTCGATGTCGTTGCCCGGCAGGTGATGGGGAACCGGGCGGCTCCAGCTTATTCCGGTGTTTGGCGCCTGGATAGAGGGTGGTACCGATAGCTGGCGTGGCAGCCTTGCTCAGCCTTCAAGCAATGCCTGGGCGATGTCGTCAAACCGGTTGCACAGGGTCGAAAGATGCGCCTCATGCGGGTAGGTGGTGAGTTTGGCCGTCGGTATCGCGATGAGTGTTTCGCGTACCAGTGCCATCGGGACGTTGGCGTCCTTCTCGCCATGGAACACATGCAACGGCATCTGGATATCCTGCAGGCGGACGCCGAGTGGGTGCACGTACAGGCGCATATCCCATGCAGCTCCCCGTGTTCCCTGGCGCAGCGCTTCGCGAAACATGTAGCCAAAAGCTTCGTAGCGTCCCGGGTATTCGAAAGCGTCGTAATCGGGTTGGGGCAGGATACTTTTCATCTGCGTCAGATCCTTGCCAGCGCTGGCCGCCATGCTTCGCAGCAGTAGCCCCAGCAGCATCGGTGCATGCTTGGCCAGGCGCCATGCGAGGCGCGTCATGAAGTGTAGGTGGGCAAGGACCTGGGATTGGTCCATGCGCCATGCGCCTGACACGATGACGGCGCTGTGCAGGCGCTCGGGGATGCGCGCAGCGCATGCCGCGGCATAGACGCCACCGCCGGAATTGCCCAGCACGGAGAACTTGCCCAGGCCCAATGCATCAGCCAACGCGATCGCATCGACCGGCCAGTGAGTAAAGCTGCGATGCGGCTGGAAACTGGAGCGGCCCATGCCGGGACGGTCTGGCGCGATGATGCGTAGCCCCAGCCGCACGAACGTATCGTCGCCGATCAGCAGCGGCTCCAGCCGTGATGATGGAGTGCCATGGAAATAGAGTACGGGGTGGCCATCAGGCGAACCGTACTGGGCAAAGGTCATGTTCCTGCCATCGGCAAGCACGACGTTGCCTTCGGTCGCCATGGTCACCCTCCATCATTACCTGCGTGGATTGTGCCCTGTGCTGACCCGTGATTAACAGGGCTTGCGTCTTGATTCGGCGTTGAACAAGCCGCCTCTTGCGGTAAGCAAACAAGCAAAAGGCCAGAGGCATGGAAACCTCTGGCCTTTCGTATATTTTTAAAACGTACCGCTCAGGTGCCGGATGACGAAGCCGACGACGATGCGCTGGCCGGCTGGCCCCCCTTCGTCCCATGGCCGCCACCACGCGCACGTGGCGGACGATTCTTGAACAGTTCGTCGGCTGTCTGTTTCTGTTCGGGCGAAAGCACGGTGTATAGCGCGCTGAAGGCGGATGAGAGTTTCTGCATGTTGTCCGCATTGAGCTGTGCGAGCTGCGCGTAGGACTTCATGGAGTCATCGGCATTCATGCTTTCCATTTTCTGGTGGCGATCCTTTAGCGCCTGACCGGTGCGTTGCGCGTTGTCACGCATCACTTGGGCGTAAGCGTCCCACTGGGACGACTCGGCGTCGGTGATGTTCAGCTCGGAGTGCAGATCGTCGATTTGCTGTTCCACTTCATCCATGCGCCGCTGCATATGCGACTTCTTTGCGGCGGGTGCGGTGGCGGAAGACGAGGAGGAAGCGGGCGCGGTGCTCTGCGCTGCGGCAGTGCCAGCGAGCAGGGCAAGCGACAGCGCGATAGGTAAGGCAGCCTTGCGAATGAGATTTTTCATGATGGGAAGCTCCGGTTCATGAGTACAAGCTGAGGACGGCCCGACAAGGGCGCGAAGTAGCTGGACACGCAGGGATGCTCAATATCCCGGGGAATAGACCACGCCCGGCGGCGGGGGCGGAGGCGGCGCCGAGTACTGATACACCACGCCCGGAGGCGGCGCTGCCGCGCTGGCAGCGGAATTGGCGATCGCGGCACCCGCCACGACGCCAAGCAGGCCTGCAGCGATGGCTACGCCAGCGCCACCACCACCACCGCCGTGGCGGCGATCCCAGCGGGGCGGCGGGGGCGGCGGTGGGCGATGCCAGCCCGGACCCGGGCGGCGGTAATACTGAGCCTGTACCGGCATCGAAGGCGCAATCATGGCCAGGGCGATCGCCAGAGCGGCCAATTGCCGAAGAACCGGGGTGCGAGAGGCGCGAGTCATCAACTTACCCTCCTCAAATATGGAGCGTTTGCCGCATGCACCGGGCCAGCGTCGCGTGCCTGCGAAAGTGAAAATCCACGCGGCGATGGCCGGCAGCGACTACTTCATCTGGCTCACCGCTACCGATCGCCGTGGGCAGAGTCTATGACAAATTGTGTGGAGTTTTATTCAAGGCGCGAAGCCGTATGGGGATCGGTTCATTAAGCGCGAATCCTGCTTTGCATCAGCGCATCGGTTGCAGAATGCATAACAAGTGATTGACAGCTGTCACTGGCTGGCGCGCCAGCAAATCCCACAATCAGCCCGTATGATGCGGGCTGGAGCAACGCCCGCATGACATCCGCATAAACCGAGCAGGTGGAACCATGCGCAATCGCTTTTTCGCTGTCGCGATCATTCTGATCATCGCTGCCTTTATCTGGCATTTTCTGGATCGGCCGCCCGAGGATCTTGGCAATCCTCGTTACTTTACGGATCAGACGTACAACTTCGAGACCTCGCGTGCCTTGAATGACATTGCCATTGTCGGTGGCGATGCCGGCGAAGTGGGGCAGGCGGTTGCCGGGCTCAAAGCCGGCGATGCGCAAGGCTGGTATGACAGATGGATGGCAGCGGGTGATCGCGCGATGGCACTTGCGCATCGAACCGCCGATCCGACGTCCAAAGGCCATGCCCTGCTGCGTGCCCACAACTACTACCGCTCGGCAGAATTCTTCCTGCCGCCCAATGATGCGCGGCGACCTGAAGCATGGAAGAAAAATGTCGACGCGTTTTATCAGGGGCTTGACGTACTCGGTGTCAAGTACGAACGCATCAAGGTGCCTTACGGCACGTATCACTTGAACGCCGTCTATTACCCGGGGGCGGCCGGTTCGGAGAGCAAGCCGCTGCTGGTTGTTGTCGGCGGCTACGATGGCACCATGGAAGAAATGTATTTCCATATCGTCGCCGCAGCGTTGCAACGTGGTTATCCCGTGCTGACGTATGAAGGGCCGGGCCAGGGTTCGGTGCTTCGCGAGCAGGGGCTCACCTTTACGCCGCAATGGGAGAAGCCGAACGGTGCCGTGCTCGATACCTTCCTTGCATCGCATCCTACCTCCGGCAACATCGTGCTGATTGGCGAAAGCATGGGCGGTTATCTCGCGCCGCGTGCGGCGGCATTCGATCCGCGCATCAGCGGCGTGGTGGCCTATGACGTGTTTTTCGATGGTGGCGCGATTGCTTCGCGCAATGTCCCACCGTTTGTCTTCTGGCTGCGCAAACACGGTTACAACAGCGTGCTGAATATGCTGGCCAAGCAAGGGCCAAGCGATCCGGGTGCTCTATGGTCAGTGCAGAACGGCATGTGGGTATTTGGTGCGAAAGGACCGTTCGAGGTGCTGGACGCGTTCAAGGCTTATACGTTGGCGCCGGTCGCATCGCGCATCAAGGCGGATGTGCTGATTCTTTCTGGCGCGGACGATCACTTCGTGCCAGCAGGGCAGGCGGATGCGTTCCAGAAGAGCTTGACCGGCGCGCGCAGCGTGACCAGCGTTGTTTTCGATCGTATCTCGGGCGGCAGCGAGCACTGCCAGATCGGCGCTTCCAGCCTGTGGCATGCCACTTTGTTCGATTGGCTGGCGACCAAGTTCGGTCAGCCGGCCGCTATCCAGGCGATCAGTTCGAAATGAGGCGACACGTCAAATTTCATATTTGGCCGATAAGATAGCCTGCGTCGGATCACGCACCATGCTTGCGCATACCATCAAAGGGGATTTGCCGTGCAAAAATCATTAACGTGTTTTGCCATGCTATTGGCCACTCTGGCAGGTGCCGTGCATGCCCAGGGAGCACCGGCCAAATCTCCGGCCATCGAAGCCTTCGGCAAGGGTGTGCAGATCTATACCTGCAAGACGATAAACGGCGCCTATGCGTGGAGCCTGAAGGCACCGGATGCCAGTCTGCTGGATGCTAAAGGACAGGTGATCGGCAAGCATTTCGCCGGGCCAAGCTGGCAGGCCAACGATGGCAGCACCGTCGTTGGTGAGCCCTTGAACGTATCGCCTTCGCCGGATGCAGGCGCAGTGGCGTGGCTGGTGCTGCACGCCAAATCGCACAGCGGAAGCGGCACGATGGCGACAGTGCAGTACATCGTTCGTACGCGTACCGAAGGCGGTGTGGCGCCTTCATCGGGTTGCGATGCCAGTCACGCAGGCAACGAAGTGCGTGTGCCTTATAGCGCGGTGTATCTGTTTTTCCGCGGATGATCGGGCACGCATGACGCATGCACACCAAGGCGATTGTGACGATCGGCCTATTTGCCACGCGATGACACACGGCTAGATTGCGGTTTACCGCACACTTCCGCTGGAAGATCGTGCTGCCGTTTCAACGTAGGCCTTGGCTGGGGTGAATACATGCGCAGTGCGATGATGAAGCGGGCCGCAATCGGCCTGTTATGCAGTTCGATTGCCGCGGTGACATGGGCCGCATCGACCGATGGCGGGCAATGGGTTGATACCTGGGGCGCGGTGCCGGATAGTGCCGGCCCAAAGCTGAAAACGCAGACCGTGCGCCAAGTGATACGCACCAGCATCGGCGGTTCCGCATTGCGGGTGCGTCTCTCCAATCTCGACGGCACCGGGCCCACCGTCATCGGACCGGTACACGTGGCCTTGCATGCAAGCGGATCAGCGATCCAGCCCGGTACCGATCATGCACTGACCTTCCACGGCCAGTCGACCGTGACGCTGGCCAAAGGTGAAAGCGTATTGAGCGATCCGTTAGCGATGAACGTTGCTCCCTTGCAGGAGCTCGCCATCAGCATGTACTTGCCGACTGCGACAGGCCCATCGACGATGCATGGCGATGCGCAGGCGACCACCTATGTCACGGACAGTGGTGATGCGACGTCCGTTGCAGAGCTACCCGATGCCGAGGAGCTTCACAGCCGGCTCTTTCTCACGGATGTCGAAGTGAAGGCCGCCGCACCGGCGCAGACCGTGGTGGCCTTCGGCGATTCGATTACCGATGGCTATCAGTCGACCAATGACGCCAATCGCCGCTGGCCCGACGTATTGGCTTCGCGCCTGCAGGCAACCAAGCAAACGGCGTCGGTTGCGATCGTCAATTCGGGTATCAGCGGCAATCGGATCCTGAATGACGGTGCTGGTCCAAGTGCGCTATCGCGCTTCGACCGCGACGCGCTGGAAAAGGCAGGCGTGCACTGGATTGTGTTGCTGGAAGGCATCAACGACATCGGCGGGGCCAGTCAGCCAGCAACCCCTAAGGACGATGTTTCTGCCAATCAGATCATCGACGGCATGAAGACATTGATTGCCCGTGCACATGCCAAGGGCATCAAGGTCTACGGCGCGACGCTGACCCCGTTTGCGCGGGCGGAGTGGCCCTATTACACATCGGAAGGCGAATCGAAACGTCAGGCGGTGAATGCATGGATTCGCAATTCGGGTGCGTTCGATGCGGTCATCGATTTTGACAAGGTCACTCGCGATCCTGCGCACCCTGGCCGATTCCTGCCTGCCTACGATAGCGGCGATGACTTGCATCCCAACGATGCTGGCTACAAAGCGATGGCCAACGCGATCGACCTGAAGCTGTTTGCCGGGGCCGGTGGCTAAGGACTGAATACCAGCACCAGGAACACCACGAACAGCGACAGGTGCACAGCGCCTTCGAGCATCGTGGTGCGAGAGTTGGAGAAGGTAATCGAGCTGAGGATCAGCGTGGCTATCAGCATCACGATGCTGGACGGCGCCAACCCCAGTAGCACCGGGTGGCCGGTATAAAGGCTGATCCCGAGTACAGCCGGCACGGTCAGCCCCAAGGTCGAAGTGACCGCACCCAGGCAAAGATTGATGGCTCGGGTCAGCCGATCGGCGCGAATCGCGATCAGGGCGGAAATGCCCTCCGGTGCAAACACCAGCGTGGCGATGACGATGCCGCCAAGCGCTGCTGGTGCACCGGTGGCTTCGATGCCGTAATCGAGGATCTTGGCCATGCTCTTGGACAGAATCACGATGGGCAGGATGTTTACCAGCAGCAGAACGAAATGAATCAGTAGCTGTTTTTTGTCGATGGCCTCGGGACGATGGTGCTCCATTTCCTTCGGATCGATAGGTTGTGCATCAGGCGCCACGAAGTAGCCACGGTGCCGCCCGGTTTGCAGCCACAGGAAAACACCGTACAGGCCAATGGTGAGCAACGAGAACATCACGGACTGCACTGGCGACAGCGTGCCGCCATGTGTGGAGGTGGTGAAGTCGGGCAACACCAGCGCGATGATCGTGAGCGGGATGATCACCGAGAGATAAGCCGATGCACCTTTGAGGTTGTAGGTCTGCTCGTAATGCCTTATGCCGCCCATCAGCAGGCCGAGTCCGACCACCCCATTGAGCACGATCATCAGCACGGCATACATGGTGTCGCGCGCAAGCGTGGCGCTGCCCGGCGAGCTCAGCATGACCGCCGAGATCAGCACCACTTCGATTATCACGATGGACAGGGTGAGCACGAGGGTACCCAGCGGCTCGCCCAGCATCTCGGCCAGGGTTTCCGCCTCGTGGACGACGCCGAAGGCCACCCACACAATCACCAGGAACAGCCACAGGAACAGCCCGGCCGCCATGGCAGGGTGGAGATTGCCTAGCCAGCCGGCGCCGAACAGCAGGAAGAAGGCGACCGTAAGCCAGCCGATAAAGGGGCGCATGGAGGTCATCGCTATCCGCATGGTTCCTGATCCTGTTTGCTGTGCCGGAATCTAGCCAGGAGTGTAAGTGGTCAACCGCCTGTGCGGGGAACTGGCGAGTCTTCCAAGGATGTAGGTCTGCAGCTTGCAAGCTCGAAAAGCTCGCCGGAGGCCGGAAAAGCGCTTTCGACTGGAGGCAAGGCGTATGGATCAGGGTGTCAGGCGCCAACGTTGAGGCGGTTCCAGACGTTGACAGGGATGGCGAGTGTCAGCGCTGCCGACATGACGAAACGCAAAACAGAAATGTGACCGATGAGCGAGAGCATGCGATTGGCGGCACATTTTCATGCACACCTGAGGCGAGTTCACGCGATGGCAATCTTGCCGTGCGGTGTGTGCTTGTCGATGGTCTCGCAAGCGCATTCTGGGTGCATGGCGCACGACCGCGTGTTGCATTTTTCCACGATCCAAAAAACGGCGATCAAGCTGGTCGCCGATCTGGAAGCGATCACTAATTTCGATCTGGCGTGGCCGGATGTTTGATGGATGTCCACTTATTGATGTGTACAGGAGGACACATGGGTTGCCTTGGGATTTTGCCTGCCAGCCATCGATGAGATGATCGCGTAAAGCATTCTGTCCCCGTTATTCAACCTGTCCCCGTTAGCGCATGGATGACCATACAGAAGCGTGGCTATTTACGATGTTTTCGATATGAGGCAAGGGCATGAAAAAAGCGCTTATTTTGTGCTGTTTCGTCACGCCGTCTACACCGGATGGCGGTATACGCTGTTTTAGGTGTTGCTGCCCTTTGGGTGTCAACGAATGCGTGCAGAGTCTTCTGTAACAAGCATGAGGCTGCTGGCTTATGGAACGCATGCGTATGCACACTAACCTGTGCGGCGCGGAACTGATGGTAAGAAGCCTCAAGGCAAGAAGTGTTTCATACAGGCGCCGTTGTGGTGTCAATGGCCCGGTTTATCAGTACCCAATCCGTGCAAGCCAAGTCATGGAGCAAAGCGTTTAGGGCAAGGACCATGGATGTGCCCTAGATATGCTGGAGGGGGATGATTGGTTGACATTGTTGCGTTTTGATTCGTAACAGCGCGCGACGTTTGGGAGTGCTTCAGGCCGTGTGAGCATGTCCGGCCTCGCCCCATGTCGCTGCATGGAGGCTACCCGATGCCACGATCGCCACGGTTTGACCTTGCCGGCGTGCCACAGCATGTGATCCAGCGCGGTCACGGACACATGCAATGTTTTTTCTCGCCAGCGGACTATCGTTGCTACATGAACCAGCTGCTGCATGCCAGCCGGCGCTGGCAATGTGCGGTTCATGCCTATGTGTTGATGAGCAATCATGTGCACTTACTGGTAACGCCGTCGACCGTAGGTGCGATAGGAAACATGATGCAGGCACTGGGTCGAAACTACGTCAGCTATATCAACGTTACCTATCGGCGAACCGGGACGTTATGGGAAGGGCGCTACAAATCCTGTCTCGTCGATGCCGATGAATATCTGCTTACTTGCTACCGCTACATCGAGCTCAATCCGGTTCGAGCAGGATTGGTCGGTGAGCCGTCGGGTTACCCATGGTCCAGCTACGGTTGCAACGCGCTGGGTGACAGTGATCCCTTGATCGTTCCGCACTCGCAATACGTTGTGCTAGGTAGCGAGCAAGAAGAGCAATTGCGTGCGTATCGCCAGCTTTTTGCCCACGATATCAGCAGCGAGTGCCTGAAGGAGATTCGCACCTATATCCAGCAACAACGTGCACTGGGGTCACCGGCATTTCAGGATTGGGTGGAAAGTGCGCTTGGTCGGTATGCCAGGGCGCGTCCCCCGCATCGGCCGAGGCGCGATCGGGAAGTGGCCATGAATGGTGACTAGAACCTTCGCTCGGTTCCGCAGAAACGCCCCATGCTATGAATGATCGCATCGACTGATCGCGCAGGCACGCGGTTTCGGATGGCAAAATCTGCCCCGCGTAGCCTCGGCCTCTGGCAGAATCGGGCGATCTCCAGCAGTGGGTATCTCAAAAATGCGGGACGCTGTCACTACGCCGGTCAATTCACCGGGCCGGGTTCTGTTCGCCAGCCTGATCGGCACCACCATCGAGTTTTTCGATTTCTATATCTATGCCACTGCGGCGGTGCTGGTTTTTCCAAAGCTGTTCTTTCCGGCGGCAGATCCAGCTTCGGCAACGCTGCAATCATTCGCAACCTTCGCGTTAGCTTTCATCGCGCGACCGATCGGATCGGCGCTGTTCGGGCATTTCGGTGATCGCGTTGGGCGCAAGGCTACCCTGGTGGCAGCCTTGCTGACCATGGGCATTTCCACGGTAATGATCGGCTTGCTGCCCACGTATGCCCATATCGGCGTGATCGCGCCGCTGCTGCTTTCGCTCTGCCGTCTTGGGCAAGGGCTTGGCCTTGGCGGTGAATGGGGTGGCGCCGTGTTGCTGGCGACGGAGAACGCACCCAAGGGCAAGCACGCCTGGTATGGCATGTTTCCGCAGCTTGGCGCGCCGATCGGTTTCTTTATTGCGACCGGCCTTTTCCTGTGGTTGACCGAAAAGATGGGTGACACCGCTTTCTTTGCGTGGGGATGGCGTGTGCCGTTCCTTGCCAGTTCGGTGCTGGTGATCATCGGTCTGTGGATGCGTCTGCGGCTTACCGAAACCCCGGCCTTTGCCCGCGCCATGGCACAGCAGGAGCGCGTACGCGTGCCGATGCTTACCGTGCTGACCCAGCACACACGGGCACTGGTTGCTGGCACTTTCGCGGCGCTGGCCACCTTTGTGATCTTCTACCTGATGACGGTGTTCGCATTGAGTTGGGCTACGTCCAAGCTGGCCTATTCACGCGAAACGTTCCTGATCGTGCAGATGGTGGGCGTGCTGTTCTTTGCTGCGTTCATCCCGCTCTCCGCATGGCTGGCAGATCGCCGCGGCAATCGCTTTACGATGATCCTGGCGACGGTGCTGATCTTTGTCTTCGGGCTGGCCTACGCATCGCTGTTTGCCCACAGTGGCATGCTGTTCATGGTGGTGGGGATGTGTGTGGTCGGCATCACCTATGGTCCGCTGGGTACGATCCTGGCGCAGATGTTTCCTACGGCGGTGCGTTACACCGGCGCTTCGCTGGCCTTCAATATGGCGGGCATCTTTGGCGCTTCATTGGCGCCGTACCTGGCGACCTGGTTGGCCAAGACGTATGGGCTTGCCTATGTGGGTTACTACCTCTCTGCGGCGGCCGTGCTGACCATGCTTGCGCTGATGGTCACGCCGAAGCAGGAAGGGCAAACTGGATCGTGAGTCATTGTCATCACGACAGCGAGTCAATCTGGATGCCGATAGCATTGGCCGAGCGTGGGGTCAGACGCTTCGGCCCAGGCCAGAGCAATCCGCGCATTGTCGAATATAACGGCCATACCAATCTGGTCGGTTATGACGACAAGATTTCGTGGTGTTCGTCGTTCGTTAATTGGTGCTTTGGCAGCGTCGGTATTGGTGGTACCGAATCGGCGTTGGCGCGATCCTGGCTGGATTGGGGTGTGGCGTTGGAGCAGCCTGCTTACGGTTGCGTGGTGGTACTCACGCGTGATGATCCGGCAGGCTGGAAGGGGCATGTCGGCTTTTATCTCTCGCACGATGCCCAATCCATTTATCTGTTTGGTGGCAACCAACTGGAAGAAGTACGCGAGCTTGCGTATCCGTTGGAGACGGTACTTGGCTATCGCTGGCCCGATGCGCAGGGCTGACAAGGCGCTTTGTATTCGCAAGAAACGGGGTGTGCACGTGCAGTGCATTCGTTACGGTCCGTCTTTCTGTAACGAAGAAGAAAGCAGAGCAAATCCATGAAACGGTTGGATGACATGTCGATTCGCCAGGACAGGCTTGGGGCTGTCGATTGGTCGCGCCTTGGCCGCGAACTGGATGCATCCGGTGCAGCGATGATTCCCGGCTTGCTAAGTGCCGATGAATGTCAGTCGCTGGTGGCGCTCTATACCGACGACAGTCACTTCAGGAGTCGAGTGGTGATGGCTCGTCATGGATTCGGCCGTGGTGAATACAAGTACTTCAGCTATCCGCTGCCCGGCCTGATTCAGGAGCTGCGCACGCGTTTTTATCCGCATCTCGCACCGATTGCCAATCGCTGGAGCGAAGCGATGGGCATCGAGACGCGCTACCCAGCCGACCATGCCGACTATTTGGATCGCTGTCATGCCGCCGGGCAACAGCGGCCAACACCCTTGCTACTGCAATATGCGGCGGGCGATTACAACTGCCTGCATCAGGATCTCTACGGCGAGCACGTTTTTCCGCTGCAGATGGCCATTCTGCTTTCGCGACCGGGAGTGGATTTTTCTGGCGGCGAGTTTGTGTTGACTGAGCAGCGCCCACGTATGCAAACACGGCCGGTAGTGGTGCCGTTGCAGCAGGGCGACGCGGTGATCTTTGCCGTGCATCACCGGCCGGTGCGTGGGGCGAAGGGTATCTACCGGGTGACGATGCGCCACGGTGTGAGCGAAGTTCGCGCGGGGCATCGGCATACCGCAGGTATCATCTTTCACGACGCAACGTAACGGTGGCGTTTGGTCCCGGGTGTAAAAACGCCGCGTTTGACGCGGCGTTTTGATGTTAGGGATGTGCGGCGGTGCGAGGACGATGATGCATCGGCGGCGGTGATGCCGGAGCCCGAAATGGGACAACACTTGGGTCAATCGGCAACTGTGCGTCGGCGAGCATGGCCAACAGCGTTTCGCCGTAGATCAATTCGAACGGCTTGCCGGCGACGAATTTCCACGCATCCTCGGTGTAATCGCCGCAGGCGACGATTTTCACGCCAGCGGCCTGGTGATATTTCATCAGGTTGTACATTTCGCGAACGTCCTTCACGTCGACGTTGCGATTACGCCAATGCCTGCATTGCACCAGCGTGGTCAGACCATGCTTGCGTACAACCAGATCCAGACCATTGTGGTCATCGTGGCCGAAGTGTTCGACGGTAGTTGCCTGCTCCAAGGCATAGCCCCGGTAGCGGAAGGCCTGGGCAACCTGGTTTTCGAATGCGCGCCAGTGCATGTTGCATAAGTCGGCCAGCTGGTCATGGACCATCAGGCGGCGCATACGCTGCCGATGTCCTACGCAACACAGCGCTGCGAGGAACCAGCAGGCGAGCAGAGCCAGCCAGAGAATCGTCATATGGACGGCGGTCTGCGCGCCGGAGCCATAGCGAATGCCCAGCCAAGCGCTCACACACAGCAGCGTGCCTGCAGGCCAATGCACCAAGATCAGTTGCTCGATGCGATGTGTTCCGTGCTTCGCCATCAACTCCCCCGAGCTGTGAACGTTGCTTCTGAAACGTAGGGTTGACGTTAGCGCGGACGATTCGGGAGTTCAGCGTGCATTGCGGCATTCGGACGCAGCGCTGTTCTGCCGCGGTTTGGCGCGGGATTGGCCGGAAAAGAGCGGGTCTTTTGTGCGTTGCGGCGAGATTCGCCGACATCCGCTTGGCATTTAGGCCACAAAGTGTGCGGCTAAACCCCGGGTTTTACACAAGACCTTAACTTCTGTGGATTTATTCCACGGAGGCGCTCTTGGACGCAGTTGGCTGCAAACAGCCCCCATGAGCCCTAAATCTCATGCGAAGACAGCCGCACGCAATTCGCCCTAAAGAAAACCGGTGCAGCGCCGATAAGACGCTAAAGCACGCCAGCTATTAAAGACCATTATTTCGATACTGCCATGTCCCGGTCCCCCGGACGGAACACGGCACGTCGGCTCGGTAGACCCGCAGGAAACGCTCCTGCGGTTGGCAGGGACTGCACGATGGTGTTGTGTGCGAGTGATGGCGCGGTGGCGTCGATCTGACCTGGAAATATGCCTGCATGAGCCATTTCAAACCCAATTCGCAGCCGACTAAGCACGAGGTGGATTGGGACGATCCCCATCTTCAGCGCCTGCTGAGCAAGACCGACGGTTGGAAGCTGGATAACCGCGGCGCGTTTACGGCGATCAATGTGCAGCTCCATGTGGGTTGGGGCGCGAGCACCGGCCGGCACGCGACGTTGGTGTGGGAAAGCGATCAGGTGATGGTGCTAGAAACGCGTTTTCTGATTCCGCAGGGCGAGCAGGTGCGTGTGGATCGCATTCAGGCCGGTGTCGCGCGCACGGTATGGGGTACGGTCGTCGAAGGCCGTGAAGGATTCCGGGAAGATGACCGGAGGGACGGCATCTATGTGCATTGGCTGCACGCGCGTTGAGCAACGGGTGTCATCACGATGACGCCTCGACTTGCGCCGGCCAAGGTGCTTCACCGGTAAGTAGATAGAAACCGACCTGCGCACGCTTCGCGTGGCGCTTGGCGCGAGCAGCCAGTGTCGCCAGCGTTTCGGGACGGCCAGGAAACGGCGGTGTGACGCGTACCGCACCGATCGCTACGGTCGTGAGCGGAAAGAACTGCGTGTTGCCGTGGCGGTCTTCACCGACGATGCCCTGGCGAGCGATGTCCTCGTCGGCAAACAAGCCTTGGGCACGTTGGTTGAATAGCGTCACCATCTGCCGACAGCGGGCTTCCCAGTCTTCACTCTGAAAGATCAGCAGAAAATCGTCGCCGCCGATGTGGCCGACGAAATCGCTGCGTGGATTGACTTGCGCGGTAAGGATGCCAGCCAGCAGGCGGATGATTTCGTCGCCGCGGAAATAACCGTACTGGTCATTGAAAGGTTTGAAGTGGTTGAGATCCACGTAGGCCACGGTGAAAGGAACTTCCGCGCGCAGCAATCGCGCCACGTGTTCGGTGACCGGGATGTTGCCCGGCAGGAACGTCAGCGGATTGGCGTAGCGTGCGGCTTCGATGCGAAGTTCAGTCACGCGCCGCACCAGCGATTCGCCGGTGCCAAGGCCCAGATAAAGTCCGTCTCGGGTGATGACAAAGCCATCGCTGAGATAGCGTTGGTCTTGCCCGCGCAGGATATCGGCCATGCTTTCCAGCGATTGGCGTACGTCGCAAAGCAGCGGTGCTTCGTGCATGAAAGTGGTGCAGCTTTTTCTGCCGTACAGCTCGCGCGTATAAGGCTGCGCCATGCGTTCGCTGAAGATGCGTCGGTTGATGATGCCGATCGGATGATCATCCTGCACTACCGCCAGTGCGTGCAGCTCGGGCATGCGAGCGAACAGGGTGATCACGTTGTGGTTGCTGTCTTGCGCGGTAAGTGCAGGTGCTTCGATCACCAGATGGCCAACGTGCATGGGGCGTTGCGTCACCGGCCCTTGCAGGCGGGGTGGTACGGCGATGACGGGATGGTTCAAGACGGCAATCACGGTCTCGTCGACATGGTCGCTGACGCGCGTTGCTGGACGCCCCAGCAGAAAGCCTTGCGCATAAGAGATGCCGAGTTCGCGCAGCATGCGCAGGTCGTCCGCTTCTTCCACGCCTTCGCCGACCAGATCCGCTCCCAGCGTTTCCGCGACCTGGCACAGCGCACGTACGATAGCCAGCCGTTCCGCGCTTTTGGCCAAGCCATGAATCAGATAGCGGTCGATTTTTACCACTTCCGGATGGATCTCATTCCACATCTCGAAGTTGGAGTGGCCGTTGCCGAAATCATCCAGTGCGAAACGCACGCCGTGCGCACGTAGATAGCCAAGCGCATGCGCCAATCGCGCGGGTTCATCCACGATATCGCGCTCGGTCAGTTCGATCGTGATGCGGCTCAGATCCATGCCTCCGGTGCCGAGCGCTGCAATCAGATCGTCGGGCTTGATCGACTTCTGCATAAAGGCCTGCGCGCTGAGATTGACCAACAGCCGGCCCGGCGCTTTTTGAGCCACGAATGCGCCACATACTGTGCATGCGGCGGCCAGTTCGAATTCGCCGAGCCGTCCTTCCAGGCGTGCCAGATTCAGCAACTCCGGCGTGGTAATCCCACCCAAATGTTTGTCGGGACGGGCGAGACCTTCGTGCGCGACGATCTCCATCGTGTCCAGCCTGACCAGCGGCTGAAATACCGCATGCAGGCTTTTCTGAGCCCGATCGAGCAGTGAAGCAAGTCGGGCACTGTCGCGCACGAAGACCATGGCGGGCGCTACGCGGCCTCGTCCAGTTCGGCAGACGGTTCCGGCTGCGCTTGATGTTGTCCTATCCGTCGGATCGAATCGCTTTCTTGGTGGTTGGCTGCGTTTGCCTCGTGATCCATTTCGGTGCCGATGCGGAAAAATTCCATTTGCTGAAGCAGTGCTTCAGCGCTGCGCCGCATCGCATGACTCATCATGGCGGTGCGTTCGACCAGCGCGGCGTTTTCCTGGGTCATGGCATCCATGCCGGCCACGGCCAGGTTGACCTGATCGATACCGACTTTTTGTTCGCGACCGGACAGTGCCATGCCCGCAACTTTTTCAGAGACTTCTGCTGCGCTCGCGACGATGCTGACCAGGGCTTTGCCCGAGTGTTGCGCGCAGGTGCGGCCATCGAGCAGGGCTTCGGCGCTTTCCTCGATGGACTGCTTGACTTCGCGTGCAGCCGCCGAGCAGCGTTGCGCGAGTTGGCGCACTTCGGCCGCGACCACCGCAAAGCCACGTCCATGCTCGCCAGCGCGTGCAGCTTCCACGGCAGCGTTGAGTGCAAGCAGATTGGTCTGAAACGCGACCTCGTTGATCAAGCCCACGAAATCGGCAATGCGTTGGCTGGAGCGGTCGATGGCGTCGATGGCGGTCACGGTTTGTGCGACCACTTGCTGGCCTTGTTCCGCGAGCTTGCGTGAATCGCTGGCGACCCGGCTTGCCTGGTCCGCCATCACGGCGGCCTCGGCGACGCTGGCTGCCATTTCTTCCATGGATGCAGAACTTTGTTCCAGGCTTGCTGCCTGCGACTGGGTGCGCTGGCTCAAGGCATGGGTGTTTTGTTCCAGCGTTAATGCACCGTCCTGGACCTGCGCCGCGCCACTGCGAACCTGGCGCACGACATCGGCGAGCTGGATATCCATCGTTACCAGTGCGCGCAGCAGGTCACCGATCTCGTCATCGCGGCCCACGGTCACAGGTTGACCCAGTTCACCGCGTGCAATGCGCTGCGCGACGCCGGAAGCCAAGCGCAGGCGCGCACCGAGCGCGCGGATCAGCATGCCGTCGCTCAGGCTCGCCAGTAACAAGGCGCCTGCAAATACCGCAAGCATGACAAACAGGCCGCGTTGGTTGGTGGCGTGCTGGGTGAGAGCTTGCGCTTTGCCGTCGGTCAGCGCGCCTTCGAATAGGTTGGTGAAGTCGCTCTGTAGAGGGACCAGGTCCGGCTGCACATCGGTCGCGAGCTTGAGCTGGGCGATATCGAACTGACCTGCTTGCAGCAGGGTCAGCGTATCGTCCATCGCCTGTTCGGCATCCTTGCGATGTTCGGCGGCGACGGACAGCAACTGCTTCTGCTGTACACCGAGGCCGCTCTGCAGCAGCGGCTTCCAATAGCGATCGATATCGACCCGGTTGCTCTTGATCGCCGTGGCGGCGTCGTCGGCAGCGGAGGGCAGGCGCATCAGCACCGCGTGCGCCAGTGCCTGGAAGTCGTTGTTGAAATCGCTCTGGATGCGGCCGACATCGGAGATCGGCGTGAGCGTGTCGCCAACCACCGACTGGATGCGCTGATCCGCGCGCATCAGTTCCATGCTGCACAAAGCGCCGGTGGCGATCAGGAGAAGAAGAATGCCGGCGAGACGAAGCAGCAAGATTCGGCGCAAGGTGACCCGAAATAGGCCGGAAAACGAACGAGACATGACGCACCTTGGGGAAGGGGATGCCTCTTGGTCGGCGGCTGTCGCGTCAACTTGAGTGGAAAGTTGAAGAAAAAATCTTATATTTCAATTGGTTGACGTTTTTGTGGCACTTGGTTGGCGAAGCCGTGCGAGAGGGTGCCGAGATGGCTCTGCGGCGCCGCTGACTATCCCGCTTTCACGAGTCGGCGGGCACCGCCTTCGTCATGGAAGCTTCGCGTGCTGCCTGCGCCTGCAACACCAGCGCCAGAATCACAGCAGCGACGGCGGCGACAGCGGCCAGTCCATAGATAGCGTTGTAGCCCATGCCGCTGGCGATCCAGCCGCCAAAGGGGCCGGTGAGCGCCATCGCGACATCCATGAATACCGAATACACGCCGAGTGCCGAACCGCGGCTATGCGCTGGCACGCGATGCACCGCTTCAACGCCCAGTGCAGGAAACACCAGCGAGAAGCCCAGGCCGGCGATCGCTGCACCCATGGTGGCCATGTGCGTGTTGGTGGCCAGGCACAAGGTGATCAACCCGATCGCTTCGATGGCCAGCGAGGCCATTGCGACACGATAGCCACCCAGCCAGTTGATGGTGCGGCCGAATATAAAGCGCACCCCGACGAACACCACGCCGAATACTGTGAGTGCGAACGCCGCATTGTCCCAGCCGTGCGACGCATAGAAGAGCGTGATGAACGTAGCAATGCAGCCAAAGCCGATCGAACCCAGCGCCAGCCCGATGCCATAGGGAACCACGCGTGCTGCCACGGTACGGAACGGCGAGCGTTCTTCTGCCTCGACCGTGGTGGCCCGCTTGAGCCGCGCCAGCGGCAGCGCAACCAACGGCAGCAGCAGGCTGACTGCGCCGATGGCGGCAAAGCCGTAGTGGTGATCGATCATCACACCCAGCGGTGCGCCGGCGGCGATCGCGCCATAGGTGGCCACACCGTTCCAGGAGATCACGCGAGCGGTGTGATGGTGACCCACCTGGCCCATGCCCCAGGTGATGGCGCCGGTGCCGACGCAGCTTTCCGCGCAGCCGAGTGCCAACCTGGCGAGAAAGATCAGGCCGAGGCTGAGCCACGGCCAGCTTGAAGCCAGCGCACCCAGCAACAGCAATGCACCGCTGGCGGCACAAAGCGTCAGGCCGGTCATCACGGTGCGTTTGGGTCCCTTGGCGTCAGCCATGCGTCCGACGTGAGGACGGCTGAGCAGAGTTGCGACGTACTGCACGCTGATCGCCAAGCCCGCCAGCATCGCACTCATCCCGAGATTGGTATGCACGAAACCAGGTAATACTGCCAGCGATAGCCCGATGGTCAGGTAGGCAATGAAGGTGAATGCGACGGTGCTGAGAATCGACAGCAGTACGCCGGACTGGCGACCGTGATCGGTCGCGGGGGAGCGGGAGGCATCGGCCATAGGGGTACGCAACTCGGTAGATCATTCCGGAGGGGGAACCCGGACGTGGCCTATTATACGCCTGTATGGTGCGCCGCGTCATTGCGGTTGCTCCTAAACGCGGACGATGACATCGAGCCCAGGACGAAGCTCAATCAGCTGGCTGGTGGCTTGCCGGTGTTAAAGGCCAATTGGGCGGCGAAAGCCCGCTGGTATGCGGGGCGCGCTTCGCCGCGGGCGACATAGGCAGCCAGCGTCGGAAACTCGCCCAGGATGCCCGATGGTTTCGCCCTGAGCAGCACCGACACCATCATCAGATCGCCCGCGCTGAATGCACCATCGAGCCAGGCGGCATCGCCCAGCCGAACAGAAAGTTGGCCCAGCCGATGGCGGATGCGATCCACGATCAGAGGCAGGCGCTCCTTACTCCAGGGCTTGTCGCCCTCCACAAACCTGACGGTTACGAGTTCAAGGATCGGGGGCTCTACCGAGTTGAGCGCGGCAAACATCCATGTGATCGCACGCGCCCGCGCATTGGCATCGTCCGGCAGCAGCCCCCCGTGGCGCTCGGCGATATGGAAGATGATCGCACCGGATTCGAACAGGGTGAGATCGCCTTCCTCATAGGTCGGAATCTGGCCGAAAGGTTGAAGGCCCAGATGCGCGGGCTCCTTCATCGCACTGAACGAAACAGGGCGAACCTCGTAGGGTTGGCCCGCTTCTTCAAGCGCCCAGCGAACGCGTGTATCGCGCGCCAGTCCCATGCCGCCATCGGGCGACCGTTCAAAGGCAGTGATCGTGATGGTCATCGTGAGGCTCCTCTAGGGAAAATCATTGGTCGCGATGCAGTTGCCTGACCATCGCACACATGCTCAAGCCTCTGCGGCTTCCTGCAGCACAGCCAAATCGATCTTCTTCATCTTCAGCATGGCTTGCATCGCCTTTTGCGCTTTCGCCGGATCGGGTTGGCTGAGGTAATCGATCAGCTGTGTCGGCACGATCTGCCACGAAAGGCCAAAGCGATCCTTCAGCCAGCCGCATCGCTGCGCGGCAGGATCGCCACCGCTGGAGAGCTGGTTCCAATAATGGTTGACCTCATCTTGTGAGTGGCAATTCACCACCAGTGATACCGCCGGTGTGAAGCTGAAAGATGGGCCACCATTGAGTGCAGTGAGCTTTTGCCCATCCAATTCAAAAGCGATGGTCATGATCAAGCCTTCCCGCTGGCCGCTTGCACGCGCTGCCTCCTTGCCATAGCGGGTGCTGCTGAGGATGCGCGAGTTCTCAAATACCGACACATAGAAATGCGCGGCTTCCTCGGCGTTGTCGTTGAACCAGAGGAACGGGGTAATGCGCTGGAATCGCGAATTCACGGCAGATCTCCTGTTGTCGGGGTAGCGGCTTTCGTATGGGCGACGAACAAGATCCTCGCCATTCGACACGTTTTCTGCGTGAGCCGCATGTCGTGAGGTGGCTATCGTTGTCATGGGTGTCTGTTTTCAGGTGCTGGCAAAACATGCCTTGCAGCGAACTGTCGTTTGCGCTTTGAACAGGCGCGGCAAGGCAAAGTAGCGTGGAATGCGTGCGCTGATTCTTAATAAAGTGCGCGCGACAGCTACATTTTACGTGTTGCGTTGCAGCGATAAAAACCTGCGTTTTTGAGCCTTTTTTCACGTGTTGATGTGTATACGCGGCGTGAATTGACGCGCTGCAGATATGGCAATTTCTTCTTTGCGAGGTGAATCACGTTCTGGCGTGGTCAGAGCGGCCAAACATGCTGGACAACGTTGTCATGAGAGGCAGATACTCGCTCCGCTTTTTGGCAAGTGCGTAGTGCATGACAAGCAGGAACGTGTATGGATGCGTGATGGCGACTGTCCCCACATGACTGGCCGGAACGCGGTCGTGAAATCGCCGATGTGGCTCACCTATTGCGGTTCAATCCAGCCTGGAGACAGTCCTATGCAAGTGAAGAAGTCGACGAAGTGGTCCACCCTGACTTTGAGTTCGCTGAGTACCGCGCTGGGCGCGGCGCTGTCCACCACCTTGCTTACTGTCGCGCCGGTGCAGACCGTGCATGCACAGACGACATGCGCTGCCGCCTGGAGTGCAACGGCAATCTATACAGCGGGCGACGTTGCCAGTGAAAGCGGCATCAATTACGTCGCCAACTGGTGGACACAGGGCAATGATCCAGCCACCAACAATGGTGGTTCGGGCAGTGGCGAACCGTGGACCTCGCAAGGTGCGTGCGGTAGTTCGCCGACTCCTACACCGACGCCAACTCCAACCCCAACCCCGACTCCTACACCCACGCCAACTCCTACACCGACCCCTACACCCACGCCGACACCAACACCGGCACCCAGCGGATTCGTGTTCAGTCCTTATAAGGACATGAGCATCAATATGAACTGGAATACCTACGCCATGTCGACGGAGGTGACCGGTACGCTGATTCCGGTCGTGGGCAGCGGCAGTCTGTATGCAACCCAAGTGCCGCAGCTGCCGGCGCTTACCATTGCGTTTGCTACGGGCGCGTGCGGTAGCGAAAGCTGGGCCGGTGTGACGCCGTCGGAATTCATTTCCGCGAATATCACGTCGGGTGCGGCCAACTCCCTGGCCAGCGCAGGGCTGGATTACATCATCTCCACCGGTGGTCAGGCCGGCGTGTTCACGTGTTCCTCGCCATCGGCATTCGAAAGCTTCATCGCCGAGTACTACACGCCACAGATGATTGGTGTGGATTTCGATATTGAAGGCGGACAGACTCAAGCAGAGATCCAGCAGCTCGTTGCCGACGCTGCGGCGGCTCAGTCGCAGTATCCGAACTTGCGCTTCTCCTTCACGATTGCGACGCTAGGGGCGTCGGATGGCAGCTACGGTGGAGTCAATTCGCTTGGCGCTGAAGTCGTGCAGGCCATTCAGGCGTCGAGTCCGGCGATCAACAACTACACCATCAACCTGATGGCGATGGATTATTCCACGACGTCATCGGCAAATTGCGTGGTGGTGAATGGCGCTTGTGAAATGGGCCAGTCGGCGATCCAGGCGGTGGTGAACTTGCAACACACCTATGGCATCCCGTTCAGCCACATCGAGTTGACGCCGATGATCGGTCAGAACGATAGCTCCGGTGAAATCACCACCTTGGCCGATATCGACACGATCACCAACTACGCGACCGCCAATGGCCTTGCCGGTGTGCATTTCTGGTCGCTGGATCGTGATACGCCGTGTGCGGCGAGCGGTTCGTCCTCGCCGACCTGTAATTCGTATCCGAGTGTAGGCGTACTCGGGTACACCAATGAAATTCTGAAAGATCTCGGCAAGTAAGGCTCGATCGCGCAAGGCACAACCATGTGCCTTGCGCTCGGTCTGTTCCGAAGGAAGCACTGATTTATTCAGAGCTTTCGCGGTGCATGGATGCACCGCTCACGAAGCAAACACGCGAAGGCTTGATTTGTGGGAGACGTGTGCGGATAGGAAACGCACGCGGCGAGTCTAAAAGTCCAGGACGCATTTTCAGATTTTACAAAACGGAGCAGGGGATCCTGCTGCCGGCGGAGAGTGTTCGGTCCGCAGCAGGTATGTACATGTGACGCGCGCATCGGCTTACCGGTTCGCGCCGCGCTTTTGATTCAAAGCAAACCCCACTACACGCAGTATCGAGCATGGATGCGCGATGGCGCATGTCCCCGCGTGATTGTAGGGAGTGCAGTCACGAGTACGCCGATGTTCCTCACCTGTTGCGGTTCAATCCAACCTTGGAGACAGTCCCATGCAAGTGAAGAAATCAACCAAGTGGTCCACGCTGGCGTTGAGTTCGTTGAGTACCGCGGTCGGAGCGGCTTTGTCGACCGGTGTGCTCACCCTAGTGCCGGTACAGGCTGTGCACGCGCAGTCCACCTGTGCCGCGGCGTGGGTTTCCACTAACGTCTATGTCGCTGGCAATGAAGTCAGTGAGAGCGGTGTCAATTACGTCGCGAATTATTGGACGCAGGACAATAACCCGGCGACAAGCAATGGCGGATCCGGTAGTGGAGAACCCTGGACATCGCAGGGTTCATGCAGTGGCTCACCGACCCCGACGCCCACGCCGACGCCATCGCCTGGCTGCGATCCGGCCTGGGTTTCGACCACCGCTTACAACGGCGGCGCATTGGTCAGCGAGAGCGGCGTCAATTACGAAGCGAACTTCTGGACGCAGGGCAACAATCCGGCAACCGACAATGGCGCGGCCGGCAGTGGCGCGCCGTGGACCTCGATCGGTGCGTGCAGTGGCTCGCCCACTCCGACGCCGACACCCACTCCGACGCCAACACCAACGCCCACTCCGACGCCCACACCCACTCCGACGCCCACACCAACGCCCACACCCAGTGGATTCGTGTTCAGTCCTTATAAGGACATGAGCATCAACATGAACTGGAATACGTATGCCATGTCGACCGAGGTGACTGGTACGCTGATTCCGGTTGTGGGTAGCGGCAGTCTGTACGCAACCGAAGTGCCGCAACTGCCAGCGATTTCCCTCGCCTTCGCCACCGGTGAGTGTGGCAGCGAGAGCTGGGCAGGCGTGACGCCGTCGGAATTCATTAGCGCCAACATCACACCAGGTGCAGCCAATTCACTCGCCAGCGCAGGATTGGATTACATCGTTTCCACCGGTGGTGCGGATGGCGTGTTCACTTGCTCTTCGGCTTCCGCTTTTGAGAGCTTCATTGCCGAGTACTACACCTCGCAGATGATCGGCGTGGACTTCGATATCGAAGGCGGGCAGACGCAGGCGGAGGTTCAGCAGCTCGTAGCGGATGCGGCGGCGGCGCAGTCGGCGTATCCGAGCCTGCGTTTCTCCTTCACCGTCGCCTCGCTGGGAGGGCCGGACAGCGGCACGGGTACCGTCAATGAACTGGGTCAGTGGGTGGTACAAGCGATCCAGGCGACGCCCGCGCTGACTCACTACACCGTCAACCTGATGGTGATGGACTATGGCAGTGCGAGCAGCTCGAACTGCGTCGTGGTGAGTGGCGCCTGCGAAATGGGCCAATCCGCAGTTCAGGCCGTCGCGAACCTCGAGCAGTACTACAACGTCCCGGCCAGCCATATCGAGCTGACGCCGATGATCGGGCAGAACGATACATCCGGTGAAATCACCACGCTGGCCGATATCGACACGATCACCAACTACGCCACCGCCAACGGTCTGGCTGGCGTGCACTTCTGGTCGTTGGATCGCGACACGCCGTGTGCGGCAGGTTCGGCCTCGTCGACCTGTAACTCGTATCCCAGTGTGGGGATCCTGGGTTACACCAACGAGGTCCTGAAGGATCTAGGCAAGTAAAGAGCAGGGGGAAACTGTTGCGGATCGGGAGGCATGCCCGATCCGCAACAGGGATGACGATGGGCAGAGCGGGCCACCGGTACGGAGTGCCGGTGGCTTTTTGTTAATGGGTTGGGAGGCAAGCCCTGAATGATTTGCGCGAGCTCTGTGTTGGAGTAATGTCGCCACGGGTCGCAAAAAGATGTTCTGGAAGCATGCAGCACAGGTGTTGGCTGCTTGCCGATATTCGGTTCAGGGGAAAAAGGGGCGTCTGTTGCTGCGCAGCATGTTTGGGGCGTTAAGTTCTGTAAATCGAGCGCAATAATGTGGACACACATGATGGATGTGTGTAAGTTGCGTCAACTTACGGTAACCTGACACGTTGAATGGTTCGAGCTGCGCCGAAGCAGTACGAAGTATTTAAGTAGTCAATAAAAAGCGGGGGGCGCAAGCTGCTCATGCAACGAACCTTTGTCGTCGGATGCCCACGGTCGGGCACCACTATCGTGCAGGCCATGCTGGCCCGTCACCCGCAAGTCTTCACTCTTCCGGAAACTGGCTTCTTTCCCCGACTGCTCGGCGGCTTGCATTACCGCCTGGGCGATGAAGGTGCCGGTAAACCGCGTCGCCGGAACCTGGCGCGCCTTCTGGGGCTGACCCGCCGCTATGGCCGCCACGAATTCATGGAGCTGCAGCAGAGCCTGCTGGGTCAAGGGCAGCCGCTTTCCCGCGCGCCCTGGTTTCAGGACGACTGCGTGGCGCGCTTCATCGACATTCTGGATGGCCTTGCCGAGCAGGGTGGGCGTTCAATGTGGATCGAGAAGACGCCGCACCACCTGCATTATCTGCCGGAGATCGAGCGCTATCTTCCAAATGCGCGCGTGATCCATGTGATCCGCCCCGGCATCGATGTGCTGGCCTCGATCACCGACGCCGAGCTGCGCTACAACAACAAATCCTTCAGCGGCGGTCTGACGCAATGGGTTGGACGTTGGAATCTCGCGGCGAAAATACATCGTTCGCGCATCGGCGTGCGCAACCATCATTTCGTCTTCCTCGAAGACCTGATGCACAACCCGGCCGAGGAATGGCAGCGCTTGTGTACATTCCTGAATCTGCCAAGCGAGGTCGAGCTGGATCAGGCGTGTTATCAAAACATCGCCGATCCCAAGGCCGAGCCTTGGAAGCGCGATGCGCTCAGTGGCTTGCCGCATCAAACCGAAAGCAAGGTGGATAGCCTGTTCGGTCCGCAACTACGCGAATCACTGCGTGAGCGTCTGTCCTCGTACGAGGAGCTGTACGCGGCCAGCAGTCTTGCTTTCAACCGCGAAGACAGCTTCCTGGCGCCACTGCCGATTCGTACGTCGGAGACCGAAGTGGCAGAGGCCGGAATCGGCGTAACCACTTTGGCCGATGGGCAAATTCGGGTCGCCTGATAACCTCGCAAGCTCCGCGTGTGTGCTTGATAGCTGCGTTCGCGGTCTTCACGCCGCGCACTGAACCGTGCCTTGCGCTGTGATCGAACAAATCGGCTTCCTGCCTGTCACAATCTACGGGTCATTGTGAAATAGGCAGGATCGTGAACCGGAGAAATCACAGGAAGCAGGCGTCGTACGCCAGTTGGTTTGTGGCGATCATCGTGTTGTTGGCCATTGTCGTGGCCGGCGTGTACCTGGTCCGGATGGCCATGCATCCCAAGGAGACGCAGGGCAACACGCTGGAGACTTTGCCCGCGCCAGCATCATCAAGCGCACCGGCCAGCAGCGCATCTGCCGCTGCCATCCAACATCCCATCACGCAAGCCGAATCGAGCCCCGCTGCAGCGTCCACGGCGCCTCTGCCTGCGCTCGCCGAAAGCGATGCCAGCGTGATCAGCGCTTTGGCATCACTGGCAAGCGGCGGTGATTTGCATTCGTTGCTTGTGCCCAATCAGATCATTTCGCGTACGGTCGCCACGATTGATGCGCTCCCACGCCACAGCATGGGTAGCAGCTATATCCTGCCGCTGCGTACGCCCAAGGGCAGCCTGCAGACTGCGCAGGCCAACGGTATTACCGTGATCAATGCCAGCAATGCGGGTCGCTACGATCCGTACGTCGCGGTGCTGGAAAGTGTCGATCCGCACGCGCTGGTTGCGTGGTATCGGCACAATTATCCCTTGTTCCAGCAGGCTTATCGTGAGCTTGGCTATCCGCACGGCTATTTCAACGACCGATTGGTCGCGGCCATCGACGACATGCTTGCGGCGCCTGATTTGCATGATCCGATTGCGCTGACGAAGTCAGGTTCGCGATATCTGTTTGTCGATCCGCAACTGCAATCGCTGTCCAATGGCCAGAAGCTGATGCTGCGGATGGGACCGGCCAACGAGCAGCAGTTCAAAGCAAAGCTGCACATGATCCGTACCCTGCTCACCGGCGGCGAACTTGCGCACTGATCAGGGTTGCCATATTTCTTGCGCAAGCGTCACGTGAAGGTCGTGCGCTCGCAACATGCCGTGACATGGTTCATGGCAAGAAAGACGACTGCCTGATCAGCGTAAAAGAAAAGCCCCGGAAGCGTTGCTCCGGGGCTTTGAGTTCACCCGATGGTGGAAGTGGCGCTACGACTCACGTGTGGCGTGAATCGTGACCGCCTTGTGGATGTCCACCGCCGCCACCGCCGCGAGGCGCCGCTGCTCGTGGCGCTGGCGCGGGCCGGGATTGTGCGTGGTACTGCGGTGCAGCCGCGTGATAGCTCTGTGCTTGCGGCCGGTAGCTCGTTGCTTGCGGGTGGTAGGTGCTCTGCGTATGCGCGCTGTAGTTAGCTGAGCTGGGGCGATTCACCGCTGCCGAGTGGTAGGCGGCGCTGTTATAGCTGGCAGGCCGTGCTGCACCCGCCGTGTTGGCATGGGGGGCGAAGCTTGCCGAACGGAGCGCCATGTTGTTGTTGACGCGTTGAGCGTTCGCGGCCGCTGGCGTGAATCGGCCAGCCGCCATGGCAGCACCCGCTGCGCCCGCACCGACTGCGGCACCGCGAGCCGCTACAACGCCCGCACCGCTGAACACGCCCGGGCGCTGCGTGGCTGCAATCGCCGGGCTGCCGTGATTGACCGACGCAAGCATCGCTTGGTTGTGGCTGGCAGCAGTCATCTGCTGCTGTTGTGCTGCGATCGGGCCAACATTATGCGGATCGCGGGCATAAGCCATTTCCTGTGGTGTGGCACGTGCGGCGAGGCCACCTTGGCCGCCGTTGTAACTGGTGCGGCTGATGTAGGTGTTGTTCACCACCGTCTGGTTGTAGACATTGGTGATGTGCACGCCGCCAAACTGGTTCACGCTGCGGTTGTAATAGAAACCGCCCGCCCCCCAGTGGCCGCCGACGTAACCGACACCGCCATAACCATAGCCGTAATTCACGCCGCCATAGAAGCCGACATGCGTGCCCCAGTAACCGGGATGGAAGGCGTACACGCCGCCAACCCAGCCCCAATAGCCAGGCGTCCACAGCGCACCATAGAACGGCGCCAGCACCCAGGTACCGGGCACCCAGTAATACGCGTAGCCATTCCATGCCCAATAACCCGGCGTCCAGATATAGCCGGGAGCAGGGATCGCCGGTTGCACGTACACGGGCAATATCGGAGGCGGAAAGCCGACGGTAATGCCAACGCCGATGAAGACGCCGGCATTGGCTTGCTGCGGGAGCGCCGTTAGCGCGGCGGCAGCAGCGAATAAAGCGGCGGCGGAACGCACAAGCCAGGTGCGTCTCGTCGAAATATATTGCGTGGAAGTCATTGTTTTCATGGTGTCTCCTCCTCGGCGTGCACCGTACAAGAGAAAACGCGAGAAAACGTGCGACCACATACAGGAAAAAACTGACAAGTTCATCTTTGTTCAGCGGACAACTTGCGCCCGATGCTTGCGTAGCACTCCCAAGGTGTTGTGTTGTTTGACTTTGCTGCAAACCAAATCGTGGATAAACAAACTCAAGGCGCGTACGCGTTCATATACGCCAATCCGTGCGGATTGATGTGCATGGCGCGGCAAAAATATGCGGTTACGATGGTGAATCGTTTTTCCGAGGATAGATCACATGCATCCTGTTCAGGATCTGCAGATGCTCACACGCTATCGGGCGTGGGCCGATCGGCTGATTTTTCAGGCATTGGCGGGCGTGCCGGAGCCGGATCTTGTGCGTTCCCAGCCGATCGTCTTCGGCAGCCTGCTGCGCACGCTGAACCATGTGAACGCCATGGATCAGGTCTGGAAAGCGCACCTGGAAGGCGTGCCGCACGGCTTCACCTCCCGCAATCCCGAGGATTGCCCAGACTTCGAGTCGCTTCGGGAAAACCAAGTGCGGCTCAACGACTGGTATATCCGCTTTGCCGGAACGCTGGATCAGGCCGCTGGCGATGAGACCATCCGCTTCACGTTCATCGGTGGTCGCGAAGGGGCGATGTGTCGCCGTGATATTCTGCTGCACGTGATCAATCATGCGACCTATCATCGCGGCCACGTCGTCATGATGATGTATGGCCTATCCGCGCCCGTACCGACCACAGACCTGCCAGTGTTCCTGCGCGATGAAGGTTGATCGCGCTAGCAGTCGATTGTGTTGATGCAGTACGGATTCACGCGTACTGCATCTTGACCGTCATGCCGCCGTCCACTACGAAATGCTGGCCCGTCACGAAACCGGCGGCTGAACTCAGTAGATAAACCGCCAGCGCACCAATATCTTCGGGCGTGCCGACGCGTCCAGCCGGATGTTGCTGGTGATCGATGCGGCTCAATTTCGGTGTGTGGCGTTTCTGCGGTTTCTGCCAGGCATCGGTGACGATCCAGCCGGGCAGGATGGCGTTGACGCGGACCGACGGACCTACGCTTACTGCCATCGCGTGAGTCAGCGCCACCAACCCGCCTTTGCTCGCTGCATAGGCTTCGGTATCCGGTTCGGATTGCAGTGCTCGCGTGGAAGCGATGTTGATGATCGCGCCGTTGGCCTTGTTCAGCGCCGGCAGCGTGTACTTGCTGCAGAGAAATGCGCCGGTGAGATTGGTGTTGATGTAGCGATTCCATTTTTCCAGCGGCAGGGTGTGCAAGGGCTCGCGTAACGGATCAGCAATGCCGGCGTTGTTGACTAGGCCGTCGATGCGGCCAAAACGCGCAAGGGCCGCATCGACCCAGCGACGTACGCTGCTTTCGCGCGAAACGTCGAGCTGGCGAAAGGCCGCGCGATCGCCAACCTGCCACTCCTGCAGGCAGGCGGCACCTGCTTCCTTGTCCAGATCGCCGATCATCACGGAGCCGCCTGCTCCGAGCACGGCCTGCGCAATGCCGCGGCCGACGCCTTGTGCGCCGCCGGTGATCAGGACGACGCGATCATGCATGGGATGAGCGTCGTAGGTTGTCATGGCTGGAATCTTTGGCATGGCCTGGGCACCTTCGGGCATCAAACCGCAAGCGTAACGCACGGCTACGCGAGCGTTGGAGTACGCTTCGGCCATGCATGCGAATCCACCTGCTGCACAGCACAGTCTCTTGAGGTCGGTGCCGAAGGCGCGTGCTGAAACACATCGCCTGTTCTTTGCCCTGATGCCCGAAGGCGGCGTGCGCCAGCGCCTGCATCGGCTTGCTGGCTGGCTGCAAGATCAGCATCCTGAGTTGCGTGCGCGTTGGGGCAAGCCGGAACGCTTCCATGCCACCTTGAATTTTCTGGGCGACTATCCCGTGTTGCCGGATGAGGCGATCGAGCGGGCAAGCGCTGCAGCGAACGGTCTACACGCTTCGTCCTTTGATTGGTCGTTGGATTACGCGGCGAGCTTTCGCGGGCGGGAGCCGCCCTGCGTCATGCGCTGCACGACGGTCCCGCCCTTGCTACTGGCATTGTGGCAGGACCTTGGCGTGGCGCTGGTCCAGGCTGGCTTGCATCGGCGCGCTGAACGCCAGTACACGCCGCACGTCACGCTCGCCTACGCGCGGTGCGAGTTGCCTGAGCCGGTACCGGTTGAGCCCATCGCCTGGCACGTCGACCAATTCGTGCTGATCCATAACGTGGTGGGGAAGGGCAATTACCAGATCCTCGGCCATTGGTTTCTTTCTGCCTGAAACGGAAATATGGCCCAAAGGTCAGGTATGAACGCGCGACAGCGAGGGGCACAATCAGCGCGATGGCTCACCCTTCATACAGGAGTTCGTCATGCGTTCGATATCCATCGCTTTGCTTGCAGCGCTGAGTCTGTCGGGGATAGCACTGGCGCAGACGCCGCAGGCAAATCACATGCACGCCTTGTACTACGTACCGCCGTACGTCAAAGCAGCTGTTGCCGATCCGGCGCGCGGGCAGGATGCCAGCAACGATGCACGCCGCAAGATCACCGATGTCATGGTGTTCAGTGAAGTGAAGCCGGGTCAGAAAGTGCTGGAACTGATTCCGGGCTCAGGCTACTTCACGCGCGTATTCAGCAGCATTGTCGGCACGCAAGGACATGTCTATGCCTTGTGGCCAAACGAATATGCCAAGGAAGACGCCGATGATGTTACCGCGACCCAAAAGATCGCAGCTGATTCGCATTACCCGAATATCACCATCCTCCAGCAGCCCGCTGCGCAGCTGAGTGTGCCTGAGCCGGTCGATATCGTCTTTACTTCGCAGAATTATCACGATTATCCGGATGCCTTCATGGGCAAGGTCGATCCGGTTGCCTTCGACAAGCAGGTGTATGCGGCACTGAAGCCCGGCGGCTTGTTCGTGGTGATCGACCATGTTGCTCCGGCGGGTTCGGGCATGGCCGATACCGACACCTTGCATCGTATCGATCCGGAGATCGTGAAGAAGCAGGTGGAGTCGGTGGGCTTTGTGTTTGCGGGCGAGAGCAATGTGCTGCGCAATCCGAACGACCCGCACACGATCAAGGTGTTTGATTCATCGATACGCGGCCATACGGATCAGTTCATGTTCCGGTTCCGCAAACCGGGTTGACGTGGTTTTAGTGGAATACATCTGATCGTCGTCCCGGCGCAGGCCGGGACCCAGTGCTTTTCTCTGCATCCAAGTCGCTGGGCCCCGGCCTTCGCCGGGGCGACGGGATACGGTTAGTCGTTCAACCCCTTCCACATGTCATCCACCAGCTCATCGCTGGGATCTGCCGACTGCTCCCAATACATGATGCCGCCAAGGTGCTGCGCCTTGATGTACGCCATCTTTGCGGCAATCGATTGCGGGTCGTCGTAAGTGATGAAGCGACGCGTCTGCGCGTTCCACAGCCATGGTGCTTGCGCATCGGCATCCCAATAGCGCACGTAACCGTGTTTGTTGATGAAGTCAGCTTTCAGTTCCGGCCAGTTGTGGCCACCTTGGTAATGGCCGAAGGTTTGGTAGAGGCCATCGTGATCAGGCTTCACATCGGCAAATTCGCGACCGTAGATCGCCGCGCCGATCAGCAGTTTTTTCGGTGCGACGCCAGCGGCGAGGAACTGTTGTACCGCCCGATCGGTGGTGCGCCCATCACCCGCAATCAGCTTTGATGCGTGCAGGCCAGTGTGATGACCGGTGGTCGGTGTCATCGCGTTGACGAAGTCATAGGTCATCAGGTTGAACCAATCCAGATACGGATTGATAGCAGCGATATCGACGTTGTCGACGAACGGACCGTCGGCGATCGCGACACTGAGCGTGTAGTGGTTAGTGCCGGTGCGGCCATGCGCGGCACCGACGCGATCGAGGCTGGCGCGGATCGCCTTCAGCAGCAAGGTGTAGTTGATTTTGTCCTGCGGGCTGGACTTGATGCCGGATTCGTGATGACCCGGGTATTCCCAATCGACGTCGAGGCCATCCGCGTGCTGCGCGGCAATCAGTTGAGCGGCGCTATCGGCAAACTGCTCACGACCTGCTTCGGTGCTGGCCGCTTCGGAAAATCCGCCCACGCTCCATCCGCCCACCGAAATATCCACCTTCAGTTTTGGATTGATCTTTTTCAGTGCGATCAGATCCTGCAGGTGTTTCACGTCTTGCTGGGCGATGGTGACTTTGCCATCTTGCGGATGCGCGAAAGCAAAGATCAGCGTGTCGATCTTGCCCACATCCTTGGTTTGCACCGGGTTCCAGCCATTGGCGTAGCCGACGACGCGGTATGACGAAGGCGTGGATTGCGCCATCACGCTGCTGCTGGCGGCGAGCATGGCAAGTGGTAACAGCAGGCCGGTGATCAGGCGGCGTGGCTGGCGCAAAGGTGACTTTCGCATCAGGCGTGCTCCAGGTACTGGGTGGTTGCGGTTTGGCAAAGCGGGCTTGAAGGGTGGGGCCGGGCTACCATGTTGATAGTGTCAGACCTTGTTTGCTTATGAACGACGATATTCCTGCTTCCGACAACCCATGGCTGCGCGATGATCCGCCGCCGACTCCGCCAGTCGAGCCCGATCCGGGTGATTGCTGTGGGAATGGCTGCGATCCATGCATCTTCGATTACTACGAGGAAGCACGGCAGCATTACCGCGAGCAACTGGCGGCATGGCGTGAGCGTCATCCTGGCGTTGAGCCTTAAGTCTGGGGGAGCGGTCCGTTTTGCCGTAACGTCATCCCGGCGAAGGCCGGGATCCATTTCCATCACACGCATGGATCCCGGCCTTCGCCGGGATGACGATCGGTTAGATGGATGTTCAGAACAAACACGCGGCCGCCGGAATACGTAGAAGGTCGGATGGACAATCAACGCACGCCGTAAAGCGTTTTCACATCCTGCAGCAAGGCCGACTGACTGGTCGGCCGCGTGTAGAACATGTGGCCACCGGGATATTCCTTGACTTGCACGCGCGTGGGATCGCCCATGGCTGGCATCTGGTCGACGATCAGCACCGAGGCCATGAACGGGCAGGAAAGATCGTCCCAGCCGTGGGCGATCAGCACGTGCAGATTCGGGTCGTTGGCCACCGCTTCGCGCAACTGACTGACCGAGCCCTGGTTAGCATCGTCGTCCTCGTGCCAGGCTTTATTCACGTCAAAGCTCAGTGCGTTGTAACGCCCGTCGTACTTCCAGCCCACGGTCTGCGTGACAAAGTTGACCATCGCCGTGGTGGTAGGCGCGATGATGCCGTTGAGAATCGGATCGCCGCCAACCTGATGCGGCGCGTAGGGGAACGGATCCCAGGCTGTGACATTGGAGTCGTAACGGCTGCCGAGCTTGCCTTCGGCGCGGTACGCCTCGCGCAGATACGCTTGCGTTTCCAGGCGACCGCCGGAGCGTTTGACGAATACCGGATCGAGGCCGGTCAGTTCGGTCACTTTCTGGATCATCGCTTCGGTAGCGGCGGGATCGGTGCGCCCCTTCAGCAAGGTGGTGACGTAATCGCCACGCGTGTAGGCAATGATCGATGCCATCGCCTCGGGCGTCAGTTGGTTTTCGCGTTCAAGATGCGCGGCGGCGATGGAGGGCAGCGTGAGCATCCAGGGAAGCGGCGACACGTTTTCGTTGTCCGATGCGCTCGCGTCAAGATAGGGCGAAAGCAGCACTACACCATTCATGGCCACGCCGAGCTCGGTCTGCAGGTATTCGGTGATGCGCGGACCACGGAAGCCGCCGTAGCTTTCACCCACCAGATACTTGCGTGATTCCATGCGACCGTTTTTCACCAGCCAGTCGTAGATCACGCGCGAGAGATAGGTGATATCGCTATCGGTGCTGTAGAACAGTTTGGTGGCTTTGTCGTCGGGCACCAGTGCGCGGCTGTAGCCGGTGCCGATCGGGTCGATGAAGACCAGGTCGGTGAAGCCGATCCAGGTGCCAGGGTTATCGTGCAACACCGCCGGATCGGAAGGATTGGCGCCGTCTACGCCGAAGTTCACCCGCTTCGGGCCAATGGCGCCGAAGTTCAGGTAAACCGATGAGGCGCCGGGGCCGCCATTGAGCGCGAAGGTGATAGGCCGGTTCTTGCCAGGCATGGTGTAGGCGGTGAATACCACCTGGCCGGTGATGTTGCCCTTCTCGTCGCGCACCGGCAGCGTGCCGACGGTGACGGTGTACTTCAGCGTGTGGCCGTCAACCTCGACGGATTGGTTCACATGCGCGTCGGCGGGAAAGGGCGGGAGATGGAAGCCGTCTGCACTGGTGCCATCCAGGGCCGGTGTTGCCTTGGCATCATCCCCAGCGTAGGCGGGGGAAAAGGTAGCGACGATAAGGGTGGTGAGCAGGGCAGATTGCAGAATCTTGCGCACAACAGTTCCTTGGACATACGAAGAAGAGTTTGCCTGCGCGGACAAAGCCCGCAGGCCGTTACAGACTAACCAAGACACACGCCAGTGCATTGTGCCCAAAGGCATAGAGGGAGCACTGCGTCGCATGGAGGCGGATCAGGCGTTGAAGCGCTTGCTGCGCTGCATTAGATTCTGCAGCTCAGTAAAGGGGAGTTCTGGATGAAACGCACGCTGCTTATCGCGGCCGCAGCACTGCTCAGTGCATGCGGGGGTCAGGTTGTACACGCTCCGGCGCCGATCGGCGATCTGGTCAAGCCCGGCATGGCGCCGTGGCTCACGGTGGCGGGCGGCCCGGACAAGCTCGAAGTGCGCGGGCTCGATCACAAGTTGATCCTGGAGCCGTCGCCGGATCTGGCCAGGGCGGTGCAGTCGCAACTTGGCGCCCAATTGCAGCCGAGTTACTTCCAAGATCTGGTCATGACGTGCTCCGCGCTGGATACGGCGCTGCGCGTCGACGAAGAGAAAGCACCGGGCGAGCTGGGGCTGGATATGACCCTGCATTGTTCGATCTGGGCGCGTGGTTTCGATACCCAGCACGACTACAAGGTACATGTGTCCGCGCCCGTGACCGGTGGCGCAACGGACCAGGGCTATGCGCAGACGCTGCCCTCGCTGTTAGCCGATGGCTCCAACGACATGGCAATCCAATTGCGCGGGGATCTGCAGAAATTCGCCCAGCATCCACGCTGAAATGGGCGCTACCAAGCGCCCGCTAGCGGGCGCCTACGCTCATTCGGGTACACGTCGGCCAACATCAGCCCCGCGATCCACGCTATCTTGTTAGCTGGAAAGTTTGGGGAGACCGCCCGTGAACGCAGTACCTGGACCCGGCGCCGAACCGCGCGCCGAACTCACTATCCGTGGCCTGATCATAGGCATCGTGATCACGCTCGTGTTCACCGCGGCCAACGTGTTCTTCGGCCTGAAGGCCGGCCTGACCTTCGCCACGTCGATCCCGGCGGCGGTGATTTCGATGGCCATCCTGCGCGCCATGAAGAACTCGACGGTCCAGGAAAACAACATCGTGCAGACGGTGGCTTCGGCCGCTGGCACGTTGTCAGCGATCATCTTCGTGCTGCCCGGCCTGATCATGGTGGGCTGGTGGACCGGCTTCCCGTTCTGGATCTCGTTCGGCATCTGCGCCTCAGGCGGCATCCTGGGCGTGATGTACACCATCCCGCTGCGCCGTGCGCTGGTGACCGACTCGGATCTGCCGTATCCAGAAGGTGTGGCCTGTGCGGAGGTGCTGAAGGTCGGTTCGGGCGAGCACGCCGAAGCTTCCCAGTCGGCGTCGGTCGAAGGTGGCACCAGCGGCCTGATGGCGGTTGTCATCGGCTCGATCGTCTCGGCGGTGTTCTACATCGTCGTGGAAACCAAGATCTTTGCCAGCGATGTGGTGCAGTACTTCCGCATCGGTGATCGCGGCGCCGCCAGCGGCTACGATTTCAGTCTGTCCTTTGCGCTGTTTGCGGTGGGTCACCTGGTTGGCTTGTGGGTTGGCATCGCCATGCTGCTGGGTGCAGTGATCGGCTGGGGCTGGGCCGTGCCGCACTTCACGTTGCTGCACCCGGCCGCGGGTGCTGTGGCGGACGTCGCGCAGGGTGCGTGGAGTCATTACGTGCGCTTCGTCGGTGCCGGCACCATCGGTGTGGCGGCCATCTGGACGTTGGCCAAGCTGGTCAAGCCGGTGGTCAGTGGTCTCGCCTCCGCCATGGCGGCTTCGCGCGTGCGCAAGGCAGGCAAGGGTGCAACGCTGCCGCGCACCGAACAGGACATGCCGATCGGCATCGTCGGCCTGATCGTGCTGATCTGCATGCTGCCGATTGCCTGGTTGCTCGGTAACTTCAGCGTTACCAGCGGCCTGGGCTCGCATACCGCGCTGCTGGTGATCGGCGGCGTAGTGTTCGTGCTGATCCTGAGCTTTTTGGTGTCGACCGTGTGCGGTTACATGGCTGGGCTAATCGGTTCCTCCAACAGTCCGTTGTCGGGTATCGGCATCCTGGTGGTGATCATCGCCGCGCTGCTGCTCGTGGCCGGCGTGAAGTCGGATCTACCCGCAGATTCGGGCAAAGCACTGGTCGCCTTTGCGCTGTTCATCACCTCGGTGGTGTTTGCGGTGGCGGCCATCGCCAACAACAACCTGCAGGATCTCAAGACCGGCCAGCTAGTGGATGCCACTCCGTGGCGCCAGCAGGTTGCGCTCGTGATCGGCGTGATTGCCGGCGCGATCGTCATCCCGCCAGTGCTGGATCTGCTCAACCACGCTTACGGTTTCCTCGGTGCGCCGGGCGCCGATCCGGCGCATGCATTGCCTGCGCCGCAGGCGGGCCTGATTTCTGCGCTGGCACAGGGCGTGATTCAGAACAACATCGACTGGAGCCTGATCGGCGTGGGCGCCGTGATCGGCGTGGCCATCATCTTGCTCGACGCGATCCTGGGCGCCACCACCAAGTCCGTACGCCTGCCACCGCTGGCCGTGGGCCTGGGCATCTATCTGCCCACCTCCACCACCTTGATGATCGTGGTCGGCGCTATCGTCGGCTGGTACTTCGACAAGCGCGCAGATCGCACGCCGAAAGCCGAAGCCACCAAGCAGCTTGGCGTGCTGTTGGCGTCGGGTCTGATCGTGGGCGAGAGCATCATCGGCGTGGTGGTTGCGGCGATCGTGGTGTTCTCCGGCAAGTCGGCGCCGCTGGCGCTGGTGGGTGACAGTTTTGAGAACGCGTCAATCTGGATTGGCGGCATTGCCTTTGCAGCAGTGACGTTCCTGATGTATCGCTGGATTGCGCGACTCGGCCAGAAGGCCTGAGAGATTGGTTTGCATCAAACCCCTCTCCCTATCGGAGAGGGGGTGGTGTGAGAGGCGCTCAGTGTGTAATGCCCCATGCTTGTAGAGCGCTCAGCATCGTGCTCCAAGCCTCGGCCCGTCGGCGTCTTGAAGGGCGCATTTCCCCTCACCGTCATTCCGGCGAAGGCCGGAATCCATGCTTCGTACTGACCGTGGATTTCGGCCTTCGCCGGAATGACGGTGAGGCAAGGTCGGGCATTGCGATAGAGATGTGCAGCTATCTGTATCTGAAGAGAAATCAGCTGGTAGCGCGTACAATACGCACCCTGATTCCCACCGGATGCATCCGCCTTGACCATGGTCGGTATCCATGCGTCCGCGCCCGATGCGGTGCTGGATGCGCTTTTTCTTCCCTTTTCGGACGGGTCGTTGCAATGGCCCCTTGATGGCAATGTGCTTTTCCTGCGCGCGCGCGATAGCTATCGCCTGCGTGAGATGGCACAGCCAGGCTGGTTGTGCGAGCAGAGCTTCAAGCCGTTCGCCGATGCCTTGGCTCGTAGCGGATTGACTCTTGGCGAAGCCATGCCCGATGCACGTTTCAAGTGCGTATTGGTGTTGCCGCCTCGGCAGCGCGAGGAGTCACGCGCCTTGTTCGCGCGTGCGGTCATGCATGCCGAGGGCGGTGGTGTGGTGCTGGCATGTGTGCCCAATGCAGAGGGCGCGAAGTCTGCGCAAGCCGATCTGGAGGCCTTGCTGGGATCGGTCAGTCATCTTTCCAAGCACAAGTGCCGCGTGTTCTGGGGAGTGTCCCAGGCGCAATCCATCGATCGTGTCTTGCTCGATACGTGGCTGGCGCTGGATCGGCCGCAGCCGAACGCGGCTGGTTATTTCAGTCGGCCCGGGCTGTTTGCATGGGATCGCGTGGATACCGCATCCGCCTTGCTCGCCGCGCATTTGCCGGAAGATCTGCACGGACACGTGGCCGACTTTGGCGCGGGGTATGGTTTCCTCGCGACGCAAATCATCGCCCGTTGTCCGCATATCACGGCGCTCGATCTCTACGAAGCGGAAGCACGTGCGTTGGAGCCGGCGAAGCTCAACACGGCCCGCGCGCTACGCGAAAGCGGACGCGAGCTGGCATTTGCCGTGCATTGGCATGATGTCACTACCGGTATCGAGCGGCGCTACGACGCGATTGTCAGCAATCCGCCGTTTCACCAGGGCAGGGCGGATCTGCCTGATCTTGGTCGTGCTTTCATCGCGCGTGCCGCCAATGCGCTGGTGCCTCAGGGCCGTTTATGGCTGGTGGCCAATCGCCATCTGCCTTATGAGTCGACATTGGCTGCGCACTTCCAGCAGGTGCGAGCCGTAGCTGTGCAGGATGGTTTCAAGGTGATCGAAGCAACAGGTGTACGTGGATGAGGCTGGTCAGGCTGATTGCGAATCTAGGTTATGGCAACCGCAAGGATGTTGCGTGGATGTTCCGCGAGGGGCGCATCACCGATCCTGACGGCGAAGTGCTGTATGCCGATGACAAGGTGGAACACGCACAGATACGCATCGACGGCGAGCCGCTCGATCCGCCCACGGGGCTGGTGTTGATGATGAACAAGCCGCTCGGTGTCACCTGTTCGCGCAAGGATCTGGGACGTGTGGTGTACGACCTGCTACCGCCGCGCTATCGCGCGCGCAGTCCTGCCTTGTCCACCGTTGGCCGGCTTGATCGCGATACATCGGGCCTGCTGCTATTCACCGACGACGGTGCCTTGCTGCACCGGATCATTTCGCCGCGCGCGGATATCGGCAAGGTGTATGAGGCGACACTTGCGCGAGACCTTTCCGGTGATGAGCAGGCACTGTTCGCCAGCGGCACACTGATGCTGGAATCGGAAACGACGCCCTTGCTGCCGGCATCGCTGGAAGTGCTTTCCTCGCGCCAGGCGCGCTTGCGCATTACCGAAGGCCGTTATCATCAGGTGCGCAGAATGTTTGCGGCCACCGGCAATCACGTCGAGGCGCTGCATCGCAGTGCGGTAGGTGGCCTTGAGCTGGGTGAGCTTGCGGCGGGTACGTGGCGACCTCTCGACGCTAGCGAGATAGCGCAGATTTTCGAAAGCACCGAACCGGTCCGTACGTAACGGACCGGGCATGGATCACGGCTGGGCCTGGTTCTGGCGGAAGCGGGCCAGTTCGTCTTCGCGACGGGATCGTGCGCTGGACGTCCAGGAAACCAAATTGAATTCCGATGGCGCGTTACGGCGACGTTCGGAGGGGGCATCCTGCGTGATAACTACTGAGAGCATCCCTGCTACCAGCTGCATTCCGCGCGAGAAGGCGGAACGAGCGAGAAGCATGTGCATATTGTTTACTCCATCGGCTACCCCTGCGCAGCCGCGAACGCACTCTAGCAAGGATCAAACGTGAATGTATAGGGAACGTGAAGATCTTTACGCTACCCCTGCCATGAGTCTTGCCTTGGCGACAATTTGCCCGAATATGCTTCTTTATGTCCCTGACTTCTTTGACATTCGATAACACCTTCATCCGAGATTTGCCGGGTGACCCCGACCATGGCCCAGGCGCCCGTCAGGTGCATGGCGCGATGTATTCGCGTGTAGATCCCAGTCCGGTCGCCGCGCCGCGAGTGATCGCCTGGTCACGCGAGGTAGCTTCGGCGCTGGGCTTGAGCAAAGCCGATATCGCCAATCCGTTGTTTGCCCAGGTATTTGGCGGCAACGGCATGATGGAGGGTATGCAGCCGTGGGCGTCCAACTACGGCGGCCATCAGTTCGGCGTCTGGGCCGGTCAGCTCGGCGACGGCCGTGCGATTTCTTTGGGTGAAGTACTCACGGCGCAGGGCGAGCGACTGGAGCTTCAGCTCAAGGGCGCCGGCGCGACACCGTACTCGCGGGGGGCGGATGGGCGTGCCGTGCTGCGCTCCTCGGTTCGCGAATTTCTGTGCAGCGAGGCCATGCATCACCTCGGGGTCCCCACGACGCGTGCGCTCAGCCTGGTGCTGACCGGTGACGCGGTCGAGCGCGACATGTTCTACGACGGCCATCCACAGGACGAGCCTGGAGCGATCGTTTGCCGGGTAGCACCTTCGTTCATACGTTTCGGACATTTCGAACTGCCCACGTCGCGTGGTGACATCGCCTTGTTGCGCCAACTGGCCGACTTCACCATCCGGCGCGATTTCTCTCATCTGCAGGGCAGTGGCGAGACGCTTTATGGGGACTGGTTCGCTGAGATCTGTGCGAGCACGGCGCGGATGGTCGCGCACTGGATGCGCGTGGGCTTCGTGCATGGCGTGATGAACACCGACAACATGTCTGTTTTAGGACTCACTATCGATTATGGTCCGTATGGTTGGATCGACGACTTCGATCCGGATTGGACACCCAACACCACCGATGCAATGCGCCGCCGTTATCGCTTCGGCCAGCAGCCAAACGTCGCGTGGTGGAACCTGAGCCGGTTGGCCGCAGCACTGGCGCCGTTGTTTGGCGATGTCGCGCCGTTGCAGGCGGGAGTAGATCGTTATGCTGACGAATACGCACAGCAGATGCAGCGTGACATCGCAGCGAAACTGGGCTTGGCGGCATGCCGCGATGATGACGTAACGCGCATGGAAACACTGCAGGCACTGATGCAGCAGGCGGAGGTCGACATGACTTTGTTCTTCCGTGCATTGAGCGATATCGATACACAATCGCCGACGCTCGAACCGGTGCAGCATGCGTTTTACGATGCGGCGAAACGCGATGCGGCGACCACCGATTTCATGCGTTGGCTACAGGATTACGCGGCACGCCTGCGTGATGATCCGCTTTCGCCCGAAGAGCGGCGACGACGCATGCATGAGGCAAATCCGTGTTACGTGCTGCGCAACTATCTTGCGCAGGAAGCGATCGACCGCGCGGCCGTTGGCGATTACGCCGGTATTCACGACTTGCTCGAGGTGCTGCGACATCCGTATCAGGAACAGCCGGGCCGCGAGCACTACGCGCAGAAACGGCCTGAGTGGGCGAAGTCCCGCGCAGGGTGTTCGATGCTGTCCTGCAGTTCTTGATATCGAACCGTCACGGCCTTGATGCATGCGATCAAAGCCGTGACGTCAGTTCAGCCGCTTCGCGGCAGCAATGGCTTAATTGCCATTGTTTCCGTTATTCCCTTGCTGCGGATTCGGACGGGGCGACGGACGGTTGCCGTTGTTGTTTGACGGCGGCGGGCGATTGCCGCCACCTGGCGGTTGCGGCCGGTTCCCACCACCCGGTGGTTGTGGACGATTGCCGCCGCCGGGAGGCTGTGGCCGGTTCCCTCCAGGGGGTTGTGGCCGATTGCCGCTGCCGGGAGGCTGAGGGCGATTGCCACCACCTGGTGGTTGCGGCCGGTTGCCACCACCAGGCGGTTGAGGCCGATTTCCACCACCCGGTGGCTGCGGGCGGTTACCGCCGGGCGGCGGACGAACGGGCGGACGTGGCCGCATCGGCGGGCGTGCCGGAGGCCGGATCACGATAGGCCGTCCATACCAGCGAGCACGATCCCGGTAGAACGGACGGTTGCTGTAATAGTTGCCCCAATACGAGGCGATCACGAACGAGACGATCGGAATACCGATCTGCGAGCCATAGTCGGCAACGTAGACCGGCTGGCTGTTATACATGTACGCGATATAGGTGCCGGCAACCCAGCCGCGATTGGGGCCGCTGATGACATCGCACCATGCCCATCCCGTGGTGCAGCCCTGCACGGAAACCCAGGTGTTGACTGGCAAAACCTGGATGGCCGGATATTGGGAATCGGGCCCGGCACGCATATTGACGTTGGTGATGACATAACCGTCTGCGGCGAACGCGGCGGCGGGGGCCATCATCATCAAGGCGACCAGAACGGACCGCAGTATGCGTTTCATCGGGCAATCCTCCAGCAATTTCGGGTTGGTGGACGTGCGACGTTAAGGTCTGCCCATCATGGCTCACTACAGCGAGCCTGCATAGCGCGGACACGTGAAAGGCTCAATGCACCCCGAGCAATTCGATATCGAACACCAGCGCGCTGCCGGGCGGAATGTCGCTGCCCGCACCGCGGCGGCCGTAGCCCATGCTGGATGGCATGATCACTTCGCGCTTACCACCCACTTTCATGCCTCTGACAGCACTTTCCATGCCGGCAATCACCTCGCCGTCGCCGAGGGTGAAGCTCAGCGGCTCGCCATTGTCATCGGAACTGTCGAACTTGGCGCCGCGGTGGTCCGGCGCCTTGGCGCTGTAGAGCCAGCCGGTGTAGTTGACCTTTACTGTGTCGTCGTCCTCGGCGGTCACGCCGGTACCCACTTTTTGGTCCGTAATCACCAACTTGGTGACGTCGTCGGCATGTACCGATCGCGGGCCGAACGCCGCCAGGGCGAGCAAAGTGGTGGCGAAGAGGGCGAGCGGGCGATACATGGGAAAATTCCGAAAATAGAGAACGCGGCACGTTAGCGGATTGCCGCGAGCCGCGCAGCAGTTTGCATCACAGCCTCGATGTGGTATCACTACGCCCATGATCATCGCCTCGCACCGCTATTACTTTTGGTTTTATGGCTATCCGAAGCCGGCGGCGGAGCATGGTGCGCGATCGTAACTGACAAGATCACCCACTTTCCTAAAAAAGCCGCCAGCCCACCTGGCGGCTTTTTTGTTGGCTGCCGGGCATCAGACACCAAGGAGTTTTCCCATGACCAGCCTGACCGACGATTTACGAATCCGCGCGATCAAAGAGCTAGCTACCCCGGCCGAAGTGATGCTGGATTGCCAGCCCAGCCCCCAGGCGTTCGAGACCGTCGCCAATGCCCGCCGCGCGCTGCATGGCATCCTTGCGGGCGATGACGATCGCCTCGCCGTCGTCATCGGACCTTGTTCGATCCACGACCCCGCCGCCGCGCTGGACTACGCCAAGCGACTGGCCGCCGAGCGCGAGCGCCATGCCGATACGCTGGAAATCGTGATGCGTGTGTATTTCGAAAAGCCGCGCACCACCGTCGGCTGGAAGGGCCTGATCAACGATCCGGATCTGGATGAGAGCTTCCATATCGACAAAGGCCTGCGCCAGGCGCGCCGCCTGCTGTGCGACATCAATGCACTTGGTCTCCCGGCCGGTAGCGAATTCCTGGATCTGATCACCCCGCAATACATTGCCGATCTGGTGGCCTGGGGCGCGATTGGCGCGCGAACCACCGAAAGCCAGTCGCACCGCGAACTTGCTTCCGGACTTTCCTGCCCGGTGGGTTTCAAGAATGGCACCGACGGCAATATCAAGATCGCCGCCGACGCCGTGCTCGCAGCTGCCAGCCCGCATCACTTCGTATCTGTGACCAAAAGCGGACGTGCCGCGATCGTCGCCACGCAAGGCAACGAGGACTGTCACGTCATTCTCCGTGGCGGCAAGTTGCCTAACTACGACGCCCCGCATGTCGACGCGGCTTGTGCTGCGCTGGCGAAGGCGGGCTTGGCTGAGCGCCTGATGATCGACGCCAGTCACGCCAACAGCGGCAAGCAGCCGGAAAACCAGCCACATGTGGTGGCCGATATCGCAGCACAACTGGAAGCGGGCGAATCGCGTATTCAGGGCGTGATGGTGGAAAGCCATCTGGTGGCTGGCCGTCAGGATCTGGTGCCGGGCTGCGAGTTGGTCTACGGGCAGAGCATCACCGACGGCTGCATCGGCTGGGATACCACGGTGCAGGTGCTGGAGCGACTGGCTAAAGCCGTGCGTGTGCGCCGGGAGCGGCAAGCGGAGGCACGCGCTGCGTAAGGTTATCAGGGGTGATGTTGCCCAGCGTATGGGCAGGACGTTTTATGCTTGCGCCTTCCCGCTTGGCAGGAACGCATCATGGCCTACGACATCCATCACCTCACTGCCGCGCATCGTTTCGAAACGCGCGTGGATGGCTTCACCTGCGAACTTGATTACAGCCTGCACGAGCGTGTCATGACCATCAACCACACCGGCGTGCCGTCCGAAGTGGGTGGTCGCGGCATTGCCAGCGAATTGGTGCGCGCCGCTTTCGAGGTGGCCCGAAGTGGAGGCTGGAAGGTGGTGCCAGCTTGCAGCTATGCGCGCGCGTGGATCGAGCGGCATCCGGACTATTCGAGCCTGCTCGCGTGAGCGTCGCAAAACCTGGAGCTTGGGAGCGCCATGAATACGTCGGCTGAAGAAAAGGCTGCCGCGCGCGTAGCGCGCCGCCGTTGGGCGCCCGTGCGTTTCGTGCGCGCTCGGCCGTGGTTGACAGTGTCCACGCTTGTATTTGTCGCAGCATCCAGCGGGATGATGATATCCGGCGTAAAGCCGGCCTCCGCGCTGCTATTGGGTTTTGATCTTGGGGCTTTGCTGTTCCTCAGCATGCTGGCGCGCATGTTCACACGGGCCAGCGCGGAACATCTGGCTCGGCAGGCCTACGCTCAGGACACCGGACGTCGCGGCACGCTCTGCGTTGCCGTCGCGGTTTCTGGCGTGGTGCTGGTAGCACTGTCTACCGAACTGCACGCCGCCAAGAACGGTGGCGCGGTGGTGATGGGCTTGGCAGCGCTGAGCATCGTGCTGTCATGGTTATTCATGAACACCATGTATGCCCTGCATTACGCACACGGCTATTACGGCGATTTTGGCAAACAACACGAAGGGCTGGAGTTTCCGGGCACCAAGCAACCGGATTACTGGGACTTCGTCTACTTTGCCTTCGTTGTCGGCATGTGCTTTCAGGTGTCCGATGTGCAGATCACCAGCCACACTTTGCGACGCACCGCGCTGTTGCACAGCGTCGTGGCGTTTTTCTTCAACGTGTTCATTATCGCGTTGAGCGTCAATATCGCCGCTGGATTGGCGTAATCCGCATGGCCGTCATTCCCGCGAAAGCGGGAATGACGGCCATCAGTGATGCGATATCACATGAAATTTGGCCTGGCGCCGCGGACTCAGTCGCGGAAATTGTCAAACTGCAGCGGCAGCTCCACATCGGCCTTGCGCAGCAAGGCCATCGCGAGTTGCAGGTCGTCGCGCTTCTTGCCAGTGACGCGGACCTTTTCACCGTTGATCTGTGCTTCCACCTTCAGCTTGGCTTCTTTCAGCATCGCGATCAGCTTCTTGGCGATGGGCTGCTCGATGCCTTGCTTCACGGTGATCTTCTGTCGTGCACCGCCGAGGTTGACTTCCGGATCGGCAGTCTCCAGCGCGCGCAGATCGATCTTCCTGGCCGCCAGCCGGCCGCGCAGGATATCCAGCATCTGCTGTAGCTGGAATTCGCTGGGCGCGACCTGGGTGATCACCAGCTTGTCCAGTTCGTACTTGGCATCCGTGCCTTTGAAATCGAAGCGGTTGGTCAGTTCGCGGTTGGCCTGGTCGATAGCATTCGTCAGCTCGTGCTTGTCGACTTCGGAGATCACGTCAAAAGAGGGCATGGCGGGGTCCTTGGCAGGGCAGGCGGCAAGTTTAAGGCATCACTTGTTAGATAATGTATGGATGTTTCATTCGGCGGACTTATGACGGTGATCGCGTGAAAGTGGATGTCCTGGTCGTCGGCGCCGGCGCCGCCGGCCTGATGTGCGCGATAACCGCCGGACAGCGTGGCCGGCGGGTGTTGGTGCTGGATCATGCCAACAAGCCGGGCAAGAAAATCCTGATGTCCGGTGGTGGGCGCTGCAATTTCACCAACCTGGGCGTCACGCCTGCCCAATATCTCTCAGCCAATCCGCATTTTGCTAAGTCCGCGCTGGCACGCTACACGCCGACTGATTTCATTGCGTTGGTCGAGAAGCATCGCATCGCCTATCACGAGAAAGAACTGGGGCAGCTGTTTTGCGATGAGTCCTCCAAGCTGATCGTGCGCATGCTGCTGGACGAGTGCGCGGCGGCAAACGTGCTCATTGAAACCAGTTGCGCCGTTGCGAAGGTACGCAAGACCGATGAAGGTTTCAGCGTGCTCACAGCCAAGGGCGAAGTACATGCCCAATCGCTGGTGATCGCCAGCGGCGGCTTATCCATACCCAGCATGGGCGCGACCGGATTCGGTTACGAACTGGCGCGGCAGTTTGATCACAATGTGTTGGCGACGCGTGCCGGACTTGTTCCGCTGACCTTGAGTGGAAAGCATCAGGAGCATTATCAGGATCTGGCCGGAATGGCCCTGCCGATCGCTGAGGCGCGCGTTGGCAAGCGGAGTTTTCGTGCGGGCTTGCTGTTTACCCATCGCGGTATCAGCGGACCGTCGATTCTGCAGATCTCTTCCTATTGGCAACCGGGCGACGAACTGCGCATGGATCTGTCACCTGAGCAGGATATCGGCGATTGGCTGGTAGCCCAGCGTGCAGCGCGCCCTGCGGCTGAATTGCGTAATGTGCTTGGTGATCTGCTACCGAAGCGTCTCGCGCAACGTTTGTGTGAGCTGTGGCTCGGCAGCAAGCCCATGCGTCAATATCGCGATGCGGAACTGCAGGATATGGGCGCGCGGCTGCACGACTGGCCAATCGTCGCCAGCGGCACCGAAGGCTACCGTACAGCCGAAGTTACGCTCGGAGGCGTCGATACCGATGGTCTCTCGTCCAGCACCATGCAGTCGAAGCTAATACCAGGACTGTATTTCATTGGCGAAGTCGTCGATGTCACAGGCTGGCTTGGCGGCTACAACTTTCAGTGGGCATGGGCGTCGGGGCGTGCAGCGGGCGAAGCGGTCTGATAGGACACGTTGAAGCAAAGTTGTGCGGATTGTGCACATCCTTTCTGCAGGCTTGATGTTCCCTCAATGTCATTCCAGCGAAGGCCGGTATCCACGCTTCGCACTCGCCATGGATTGACCAGCTTCGCTGTTGTGAAGCGCCTCGGCCTTCGCCGGAATGACGATGAGGAAAGATTCAACATCTCAATAAGATGCGTAAGCACGCCTCGATTTTGCAAACACTGAACATCGATCATGGTGAACTAGATGCTTGCAAGCGGAGACAGCGTATGAAAGTTGGCTTTATCGGACTCGGCGCCATGGGCAGTGCCATGGCTAGCAACTTGGTGGCGGCCGGATATAACGTCACGGTGTGGAACCGTTCGGAAGCGGCGACGGAAAAGCTAGCATCGCTGGGCGCGAAGGTGGCGCGCACGCCGGATCGTGCCGTTCAAGGCGATGTGTTGCATAGCATGCTAGCGAATGATCAATCGGTTCGCGCAGTCATATTGGACAGCGGTTTGCTGGATACGATGGATCCGGGCACGGTTCATATCAACCACGCCACCATTTCCATTGAGCTCGTGAGGCAACTGGCGGAAGAACATGCAAAGCGTGGCCTCGAATATGTCGCGGCCCCGGTATTCGGCCGTCCGGATGTCGCGGCCGCAGGCAAGCTCAATGTTCTGGCCGCGGGAAAGGCCAGCGCCATTGAAAAGGTCAGGCCGTTGCTGGACGTGCTGGCTTCCAAGGTGTGGCCGATGGGCGATACGCCGGAGCGCGCGAATGCGGTCAAGCTGGCCGGTAATTTCATGATTGTCGCGGCGATCGAAAGCATGGCTGAAGCCTCCGTGCTCACTCAGGCCTACGGTGTCAGCGCCGCTGATTTCATCGAATTGATAAGCACCACCCTGTTCGCGTCGCCGGTTTATCAGGGTTATGGCAAAGCGATGGCTGAGCAGCGCTTCACACCCCCGGGTTTTGCCCTGCCGCTTGGTCTGAAGGACGTGATGCTGGCGCAGGAAGCGGCGCATGCCGAGCAGGTGCCGATGCCGCTGGCAGGCGTGTTGCGTGACAGCCTGTTGGAAGCGTTGGCCGATGGCGCGGAAGGCATGGATCTGTCCGCACTGGCGCGCGTGTCCGCACGTCGTGCGAATCTGGACCGACGCAACAAGAGCTAGGGCTTCGTGGAAGGACGTTGCGCTAGCCAGTGATCGAGTTGGTTGGCGAACGCCTGCTTGTCGCGCGGATGCAAGGCAGCAGGGCCGCCGGTATCCACGCCGGTGCTGCGCAGCTCTTCCATGAAGTTGCGCATGGTCAGGCGCTGCTGGATGGTGTCCGTTGTATAGAGTTCGCCGCGCGGGTGGATGGCCAGTGCGCCCTTGGCGATCACTGCTGCAGCAAGCGGAATGTCCTGCGTCACGACAAGGTCGCCTGCGATCACTTGGCGCACGATTTCGTTATCGGCCACGTCGAAACCACCCGGTACCTGGATGCTGCGGATATACGGTGACGGCGGCGTGCGCAATGCGTGATTGGCGACCAGCGTCACCGACATCTGTGCGCGCTGCGCTGCGCGGAACAGGATTTCCTTGATCGCGACAGGACAAGCGTCGGCATCCACCCAGATGCGTGGAGCTTCGCTCACACGCCGTTCCAGTGCAGGGTGCCATCGATCACGGTGTTGGTCAGTCCGCCAATCCAGATGCTGCCGTTGACGATATGTGCGATCAGCAAGGCATCGTGGCCCATTTCGCGTCCCTGGCTGACCGAATAACCGCCGGCCAGCGGGCCCTCGGGTTCGGCGTGGAGCAGATAGGCGGCGATCAGGCCGTTGGCAGCGCCGGAGGCGGGATCTTCCACAATACCGACACCCGACGGGAACGCGCGCACCACCAACTGGTAATCGGGGTGGCTGCTGCGTGCAAACGCACACAGCCCCATGCTGCCGCTGGCTACGGCCAGGGCGCCGATGGCGCTATGGTCCGGCTTCCAGGCGCGCAGGCTGGCTTCATCCGCACATTCAGCCAGCCACCAGCGGCGGCCGCCATCGACCAATGCGGGCGGCAGCTTGCCGAGGCCGATGCCGTCAAGCGTGGCGGCGAGCAGGGGATGGGCATGCAGGCCGGTTTTCACCACGCGCGCTTCGGGCGATAGCAGTAATAGTTTTCGCTGTGGGCCGCTGCCTTCCACGCGGATAGGCAGGATGCCGGCGCCGCATTCCTGCCACAGCACGCCATCTTTTGGCTCAGCCAATCCGCATTCGAGCACGGCGTGCGCACTGCCCACGCTCGGATGGCCGGCAAAGGCGATTTCCTTCTGTGGCGTGAAAATCCGCACTTTGTAGCTGGCTTTCGTATCGCTGGGCGGGAGCAGAAAGGTGGTTTCCACCAGATCGGTCCAGTGCGCGTAGCGCTGCATCTGCGCGTCGCTCCAGTCGGTGGCATCCGTGACGACGCCAAGGTGATTGCCTCCGCCGGGACTGGCGGCGAAGACATCCAGGTGCATATAGCGGATGGGTTTCATTCGGCGGTGGAGCTACGGCAAGGCAGGGCTTGGCCGTGCATTCTAGCCGTCGACAACGCGGCGCGTGAACGTCAAGATGGCGAAATTCCAAACATTGTCAGATTCGTCATATGCCGATTACGCTGCTCATCATCCTGGCCGCCACCTGTATCGTCTCGTTCATGGCGTTCAACAACCGCCGCCTGATCGACGATCTGATCCTTTGGCCGCCTGCGATCGAGCGAAAAAAGGAGTATTACCGCCTGGTCACCTATGGCCTGATCCATGCTGATGGCATGCATCTGCTGTTCAACATGTTGACCCTGTTTTTCTTCGGTCGCGTGATGGAATCGTTCTTCACCGCCATACTGGGTGCATTCGGATTTGGCCTGTTCTACCTGGGTGGATTGATCATTTCGATCTTGCCGACCTATCTGAAAAACCGCCGTAACTCGAACTATCACAGCCTGGGCGCTTCCGGCGCGGTTTCCGCCGTGCTGTTTGCCTACGTACTGCTGGAGCCGTGGGCGCGGATACTGGTGTGGTTCGTGCCGGTGCCGGCGATCATCTATGCGGTGTTGTACGTGGGGTATTCGATCTACATGGATCAGCGCGGGCAGGGCAACATCAACCACAGCGCGCACCTGTGGGGCGCGGCCTATGGCGTGATCTTCACCGTGGTGGCGTATCCGCCGGTTTTGCCGCGTTTTCTAGGCGCTTTGTTGCAGCCGGGTATGTGATTTCCGGCACTTGCTCATGGCGTATACATCATGATGATGTCACTGTCTGGTCACAGATCACCCGTCGGAGTACGCACGCATGGCAACGACCCGCAAGTCTGCCGCGAAGAAGTCCGCGGCACGCAAAACCTCTCAACGCGCAAGCTCAAGTAGCAAGAAAGCGGCCCGCAAGTCGCCTGCAGCACGCAAAAAAGCCGTAAAGAAAATCGCGGCCGGCAAGAAAGCGGCAAAGCGGGTGGTTGGCAAAACGGTGAAAAAGGCTGCTGCGAAGAAAGTGGCGAGCAAGAAAGCCGTAAAGAAAGCAGCGAAGAAAACCTCGGTATCCAAGCCCGTATCGCGGGGCGCTGCGCGCAAGGCTCCCGCGAAAAAGGCCGCGGCTAAAAAGGCTTCCGCGGTAAAGAAAGTCGCCCGCAAATCCGCGAAGCGCTCTGCCGCGCCCGTGGCTCCGGTGCTGTCGCCCGTGAGCAAGCGTCCGGTGGCAGCAGCGCCTAAGAAAAAGCCTGCTCCGAAGAAGGCTGAGCCGCGGAAACCCGTCACCAAGCAATCCTTTGCCGAGCACCCATCAGAGGACGCCAGCGCACCGGCGACGACTGCGCATATCAGCCCGGAAGAAGCGGTTGCTCATATTCAGGCTCTTCTGCAAGCCAAGCAGGAGCGCATCAAGAAAGGACCAGCGTGGCCGGGCGCCACCTCCGCGCCGCATTCAGATAACGGCTCTTCGAACAACCACAACGGCAACCATTCCACCGATATAGCGCACAACCATGTGGCGCATGCGCGCGGTGATCAAGACAAAGGCGGCAACGGCTGAGTTTCGCCAGTTCTGATTCCGGTCCCGCTTGCTCGGAAGGTAAGCGGGGCTTGTGTTTTCTTGCTCAGGGCTCATTTACCACAGTAGGACTAGTTTAAGTCCTGTGGATTGCATGGAGTTGCCGCCATGAAACGCTCAATCAAACGCCTGCTCGCCGCCCTGACGCTGGCAGTGCTGATGGTCTCCCTCTCCGGCTGTTATATCGCGCCCGGTTATAGCTACGTACAAAGCAACGGGGCCGTAGGTGATGCCTATTACGGGTCAGACCCTGGTGTTGCTTATGGTGGTTACTACGGCTACGGCTATTACCCCTACTACGGCTATTACCCATACGGTTATGGTGGCTACTGGGGTGGCTATTACGGGTGCTGCTACGGCGGTGGATGGTATGGCCGCGGCCGCTACTACGGGCGTGGTTATCCTGGCTGGCACGGACGTGGTGGATGGTCCGGTGGGCATGGCGGCGGATGGCATGGCAGCGGTTCGCATGGATCGGGTGGCGGTCACTACGGCCATTGACCACCGCTAAACGCACTTAGGTCAGAATGCGGGGATGAATCGACCCCGCATTCTTGTTTCCGGCGTCAAAATCATCTCCTGTGCGGTGATGGCCGCCGTCATTGGCGCATGCGCCGATCTTGATTACTACGCACATGTCACACACGGGGAAAGCTCCCTGTTATTGCAGCGGCGATCGATACGCAAGGTGGTTGCCGATCCAGCCACAGATCCCAAGCTGGCAGCCCGTTTGCAGCTTTCCCAGCAAGCGAGAAAATTTGCATCGGCGCAATTGCACCTGCCGAATAACCGCAGTTACACCTATTACGTCGAACTGCACCGCCCTTATGTGGTGTGGAACGTCTTTGCCACGCCACGCTTCTCGGTCGATGCGGTATTGCAGTGTTTTCCGATTGCCGGCTGCGTGGCATATCGCGGCTGGTTCGATGAAAAGAAAGCCACAGAGAGCGCAGAGAAGCTGAAGGCGCAAGGCAATGATGTCTATATCGGCGGCGTGCCTGCGTATTCCACCCTGGGCTGGTTTGCCGATCCGATCCTCAGCAGCATGATGCGCTGGGATGATGACGACCTGGTCGGCACCATCTTCCACGAACTCGCGCATCAGCTGATCTACGTGAAAGGTGATACGGCTTTCAATGAAAGCTATGCGATGTTCGTGCAGGGTGAGGGGCTCAAAGAGTGGCATCGCTCGCGAGGCGAGCCGGTGGGTGACGACCATGCGCAAGCGATGGACGATGGTTTTACCCAATTGGTGCTCGACCTGCGTGATCGCTTGAAGACGCTCTACGCCAGCGGTGAGGGCGAACAGGCCATGGCCGAGGATAAGGCGCACGACATTGCCGATTTCCGCGAGCGCTACGCCGTTTGGCGCGACAAGTACTGGCCGGGCGATCATCGCTACGACGGCTGGGTGGCGCGCCCCATCAATAACGCAACGCTGCTGCCTTTCGGCCTGTACGACCAGTGGGTGCAGTCGTTTGCCGTCTTGTTCAAGAAGGCAAACGGACAGTGGCCGGATTTCTACGCCCGGGTGAGAGCGCTGGCCAAGGAATCCAAGGCCGCACGCGAAAGCGCGCTACAAGATTTGCTCAAGACGGCGAATGCATCCCAGGCCGGGTTGCCCAGAACGTGATCCCGGGAAATCCGGCTGCTGCAGTCACAACCCGGCTTTGTGTTGTGCCATGTAGTGCAAATAAGCGAGCAGCGCATTCAAGTCCGTATCCGAGAGCGACTCCTGCGTAGGAAAGCCAAACATTTTTGCTTCCGGCCAGCGTCGCAACGATTGCGGGTTGCGGATAAACGCGCGCAGCATATCGTCGCTCAGGTACTCGGTGGGGCTGTGCGGAATATTCAAATCCGGTCCCATATGCGCATCGCCCTGGCCGTTGAGTGTGTGGCAGGCGAAGCAGGTACGTTGGAAGACCATGTAACCCTGGCGAACAGGGCTGTTTGCCGGCAATGACGCGTCGGGCGCCGTGGCGGGAAAGCGCGTCGCGGCATCCTGTGTACGTTGAATCCGGGCAAGTTGGTAAGGCCATTGCTCGGTGCTGATGCCAGCCGCAGCAGGATGGGTCCACACGACGTAGTAGGGACCGGCATCGCCTTTGTTGTCAGGGAGTGCCGGCCAGGGATGGGCTGGGTCTTCAATCGCCAGCCATGCCTTTGCACCAGCGTGATTGAGAATCGCGTCGGCCGTCAGATCGACGGAGAACCCATCGTTGGCAACGAACTGCAGGCGTTCGCCATGTTCCAACCCCGACAACAGCGCCGCCAGTGGTACGGCGCGGTACTGCATGGTGCGGCGGAATGCCACGTCGATCGGGATGGTGACGTTTTGCACATCAGGGCGCGACAGCAACTGCGCGGTGGTCCAGATGTGCGCACCGTGTCCGGTGTCGACGCTTAGGTCCGCTGCGTGTAGGGGTAGGACGAAACACAAAGCTAACAAGCTGATCCAACGCCATCGCATGGTAATGTCCTTGTTGCAACAAATACTTGGATAAAGGTGCAGGTGAAACCGTATGGCGTCAGGCATTCCTAGCTATCGGAAAGCTGAACCGATTCAATCGTGGCCTTGAACTTCGCCCGCACCAACCACACTAAGTATTCGAATCGCCGTGAGGCGACAACCGGATGGCACAGAGCATCGTGACATCCAGGGGCCGGTTCCAAGTTTACCCTCCCCCCGGAACACGACCTAACAAGCCCCGGCCGTTATTCCCCTGGCTGCCGGGGTTTTACTTTTCTAGGAACAGCTTCAGCAGGATAATCGGCACACGCTGCGCACTTTGCGCGCGCATATTTCCATGCCTCGGCATGTCCTTTCCCACCGACATGGAAGTGATCCATGATCGTCAGCTCGCTGCTCGACACTGACCTCTACAAATTCTCCATGATGCAGGTGGTTCTGCATCAATACCCCGGTGCGCATGCGGAATACCGGTTCAAGTGCCGGAACCCGGGGGTGAACCTGGAGCCCTATATCGATGAAATCCGCGAGGAACTGCAAGCGCTATGCAGCTTGCGTTTCACCGAGTCCGAACTCGAATACCTGCGCACCTGGCGTTTCATCAAGAGCGATTTCGTCGATTTCCTGGGGCTGTTCCAACTCAACACCAAATACGTGGAGATTGCGCCTTCGCCGCAAGGGAACGGCGAGATCGAGATCTACATCCGTGGTCCATGGCTGCACACCATCTTGTTTGAAGTGCCGTTGCTGGCCATCGTCAACGAGGTTTATTTCCGCAATACCCATCCCGGGCTCGATCTGAGCGAAGGAAGGCGGCGTTTGCGAGAGAAGATTGCGCTGCTGCGTGACACACCCGGCTACAGCGAATGTCGCATTGCTGACTACGGTACCCGTCGCCGTTTCTCGCGCGAGTGGCACCGCGAAGTGGTAACGACGTTACACGAAGGACTGGGGGCCCAACTGACTGGGACCAGCAATGTCTGGTTGGCTTGGCAATTGGGTTTGCGTCCACTCGGCACGCTGGCGCACGAATATTTGCAAGCACATCAGGCGCTAGGGCCGCGCCTGCGTGATTCCCAGGTAGCCGCGCTGGAGGCTTGGGCTAAGGAATATCGCGGCGACCTGGGCATTGCGCTGTCTGATGTCTACGGATTGACCGCCTTCCTGCGCGATTTCGATATGTATTTCTGCAAACTGTTCGACGGCACGCGCCACGATTCAGGCGATCCGTTTGTGTGGGGTGAGCGGGTGCTGGCGCACTATCAGGACAACCGCGTCGATCCACGCAGCAAGGTGTTGGTTTTCAGCGATGGGCTGGATGTTCCGAAAGTGATGAAGCTCTACGAGCACTTCCACGGGCGCTGTCAGCTTGCCTTTGGTGTCGGTACCAATCTCACCAACGATGTGGGTCCGACGCCGCTCAATATCGTGATCAAGATGGTTCGCTGTAACGGGCAACCCGTCGCGAAGCTGAGCGATTCACCGGGCAAGAACATGTGTGAGGATGATGCGTACATCGCGTACCTGCGGCAGGTGTTCGACATCCCGATTCTGGCCGAGGCTGAATCGGCGGCGTGATGTCGAGGTAAGTCGCATAAAAAAGCCCGCGTAATCAGCGCGGGCTTTTTCTTTCTTCCAACGTCATGTCGATCAGAACGCCGGCAGCACCGCGCCGTGGTACTTCTGTTCAATGAACGCCTTCACTTCCGGGCTGGTGAGCGCCTTCGCCAGTTTTTGTACGCGTGGGTCATTCTGGTTGTCCGGGCGACCGACCAGATAGTTCACGTACGGCGAATTCTTGTCTTCGATCAGCAGCGCGTCCTTGGTCGGATTGAGTCCGGCGGCCAGGGCGTAATTGGTGTTGATCAATGCCAAGTCCACCTCGTCCAGCGTGCGCGGCAGCATCGCGGCTTCGAGCTCCTTGAACTTGAGGTTCTTCGGATTGGCAGTGATGTCCTTGAGGGTGGCCATTTCGTTGTTGGGATCCTTCAACGTGATCAGGCCGTTCTTGGCAAGCAGCAGCAGGGCACGGCTGTTGTTGCTGGGATCGTTCGGAATGGCTACCGTGGCGCCGTCGGACAACTGGTCGATGGACTTGATCTTGTGTGAGTAGGCGCCGAACGGCTCGATATGCACGCCGGTGATGATCACCAGGTTCGTGCCGCGTTCGCGGTTATAGGCATCCAGGTAGGGCTTGGTCTGGAAGTAATTCACATCGATGTTCTTTTCCGCGACCTGCGCATTGGGCTGCACGTAGTCGGCGAACACCTTGATGTCCAGGTTCACGCCTTCCTTCGCCAGGATGGGCTTCACTTCTTTCAGGATCTCCGCGTGCGGCACGGCAGTGGCGGCCACGATGAGCGTCTGGCTATTGGAATCGCCAGAACCGGAGGAGGAGCAGCCGGCCAGAATCAGTGTACCGGCAAGGAAAACCAGGAGCTTCTTCATAGATGGTCCTTGTGCAGTGCAACAGAATAGCCGTCCATACGGCCGAATGCAAAGTGCCCGCACGCAACGGTTCAGGGAAATTCGGGGCCTGGGAGCAACAGGGAGGGGGTCAGCGGCGACTGTAATACGCCACGATCCGGTCACCCAGCATCTGCAGCAACTGCACCAGCACGATCAGCAGCAATACCGTAACGACCATGTAATCGGATTTATAGCTCAGGTAACCATACCGATAGGCCAGGTCGCCCAGTCCGCCCGCGCCGATCGCGCCGCCCATGGCCGTATAGCCGACCAGTGCAATGGCCGTCACCGTGACGCCGGCCCACAGGCTGGCGCGCGCTTCGGGCAGCAGGACATGGCGGACGATCTGCCAGGTCGTGGCGCCCATCGCTTGCGTGGCTTCGATCACGCCATGCTCCACCTCGCGCAACGCTGTTTCCACCAATCGTGCAAAAAACGGGGCAGCCCCAATCACCAGTGGCGGTATGGCGCCACGAATGCCGAGCTTGGTACCGACCAGCACGTAGGTGAGCGGCATCAGCACGATCATCAGGATGATGAAGGGGATCGAGCGCAGCACGTTCACCACCAGCGAGAGCGCGCCGTAGAGTTTGGGCATGGCATGCAGCTGGCCTTTACCCGTCAGGAACAGCAGCACACCCAGCGGCAATCCGATGGCCACGGTGAGTAGCAGTGAGCCGCCGAGCATCAGTAGGGTGTCGATGCATGCCTGGCCGAGTTCGCCCCAGTCGTCGATATTGGGAAACAGGTTCTGCAGCACGGGAATGTGGGTGGCGATCATCGCGCAAGCTCCTCGACTTCGATGCCGGCGTCGCGTAGCGCCTGCAGTGCCCTGTCTACGTTTTCACCTTGCATCGCCAGCGTGAGCTGGCCGTAAGGCAGGTCTTTGATGCGGTCGATGCGGCCGGCAAGAATGTTGTAATCCACGCCTGTCTCGCGCGTGACGCGTCCCAGTGTAGGTGACCAGGTCGCTTCGCCGCGGAAGGACAGGCGCATGATCCGTCCGGGCACATATTGGTAAGGCACATGCTCGCCGGCGGCTTCTTCCGGTAGCGCTTCGTTGACGAAGCGGCGTGTGGTGGGGTGTTGTGGATGCAGGAACACATCCGCGACGGAGCCATATTCGACGATGCGTCCCGCATCCAGCACAGCGACACGATCGCACACCCTGCGAACCACATCCATTTCGTGGGTGATCAGCACGATGGTCAATTTCAACTCACGGTTGATTTCGGCCAGCAGCTCAAGCACCGAGGCAGTGGTCTGCGGATCGAGTGCACTAGTGGCTTCGTCGCACAACAGGATGGACGGTTGATTGGCCAGCGCACGCGCAATACCCACGCGTTGCTTCTGGCCGCCGGAAAGCTGTGACGGATATTTGTTGGCATGTGCTTGCAGGCCGACCCGCTGCAGCAATTCGTCGACGCGCTTGTGTATCGTCGCCGCATCCTTGTCGCCCGCCAGGCGCATCGGAAAAGCGATGTTCTCGGTCACGGTTTGTGACGAGAGCAGATTGAAGTGCTGGAAGATCATGCCGATGCGCTGGCGCGCCGCGCGCAAGGCAGGATCGGGCAGGGTGGTGATGTCGGTATCGCCGATCAGGATGTGGCCGCCGCTAGGGCGTTCGAGCAGGTTGATCAGGCGGATAAGCGTCGATTTGCCGGCCCCGGAATGGCCGATGATGCCAAATACCTCGCCATCGGCGATCTCCAGGCTGAAGGGCTCGAGCGCCGGGATGTCCTTGCCGTTGACACGGTAGGACTTGTGGACATCGACGAATCGGATCACGCGGAACCCTGGGTAATAGCCGGAGCGTGCATTCTATGCCACTGGGTGTGATAAGGAGTGCAGTAGACTGCCATATCGATATTATCTGGAGCGATTGCCATGACCACCGTCTACGACTTCAACGCACGCGACATCGATGGCCAGGACCAGTCGCTATCCACCTGGCGCGGCAAAACCATGCTAGTCGTCAATGTGGCCTCCAAATGCGGCTTCACCCCGCAATACAAAGGGTTGGAGGAACTATGGCGCAAGCATCGCGATCAGGGTTTGGTGGTGCTTGGCTTTCCCTGTGACCAGTTCGGTCATCAGGAGCCTGGTGACGAGGCCGAGATCAAGAACTTCTGCTCGACCAGCTATGACGTGACCTTTCCGCTGTTCGCCAAGGTTGATGTAAACGGCGACAGCGCGCATCCGCTGTATCAGTGGATGAAGAAGCAGGCCAAGGGCTTGCTGGGCAGCGAATCGATCAAGTGGAACTTCACCAAGTTCCTGATTGATGCGGAAGGCAATGTGGTGAAGCGCTACGCGCCGAACGATACGCCGGAAAAGATCGAGAAGGATTTGCAGAAGCGCTGACGCGCTGTAGTTTTTACGTCGCTGTTTGTTACAACGTGACTAGCGGCGTTGTGTGTTGCCTCACCGTCATTCCGGCGTAGGCCGGAATCTATCTCGCACATGTACCATGGATTCCGGCCTACGCCGGAATGACGGTGAGGTTGGTTTCGGGATCTTGGCAAGAAGGGATGATTTCCGGGGCTGCACCGGTTTCAGCTATGCCCCCGAAACCCCGCCAGCAACTCCACGATTGCATCCAGATTTCGGCTCGGACTGGGCTCGTCACCATCATGCACAAAGTTATTGAGCATGATGGCAAATGCCAGACGTTCGCCGGATGCTGTGGTCACATAACCCACAAGGCAACGCACGTAGTTCATGCTGCCGGTCTTGGCGTGCACGTTGTCCATGGCGGGCGTGTTGCGCATGCGCCATTCGAGCGTGCCGTCGACGCCGGCATTGGGTAAGGCGTCGCGCAACTGCGCCGCATACGGCTGGCTGGCGAGCCATGTGAGTAGATGGACCATGGCGTCGGGTGTCGCCAGATCCTGGCGTGACAGTCCGCTGCCTTCTTCGATCTGGCTGGCATCGGGCGAGATGCCGATGCGATCCAGCAGATCGCGCATGGCGCGTATGCCCCATGCTTCCGAACTAAGGAAGCCCGGCGGCGGGTCTCCGCCTTGCATGGCATTGGCCTGCGCTTTCACGCCGGCAATCTGCAGCAGGTTTTGCAGGTAGAGATTCTGCGAGCGCTTCAGTCCGCGCGTCAGCACTTCCATGACCGGTGGCGACAGCACCTGAGCAAGCACGACCGCTTTGTCGAGCCCGATGTTGTCTGGCTCGGGCCAATGCAATGTGCGTACCTGGCCATCGACACGAATGCCGTGGCGTGTCAGCGCCTCGCGCAATAGGGTTCCAGCGAACCAGGCGGGATCGGCGATAGCGAGTTTGAAAGTTTGTGGCTCGCTGTGTGCAGCCACGTTGCCGAATGCATACAGCGTGACGTCACCGGGCGCGCGATAGAGATTGATATCGTTGCGCGTGCGGGGAGCGCTGGTGCTCAGATTGCTGACCACGTGTGCAAGCGCTGCCGGTGGATCGAACATCAGCGAAGCGGGGCGGCCCGGCGCGCTCGATGGTGTGATGGTGAGATCGACGACGTTTTCCTGCACGCTCAGTGCGGACGAGGGCACGGCGAACCAGCTCTGCAAATCACGCGCCTCCCAGCCGGAGCCCGCTTGAGGGCCGCTGAAGTAGCTGTCGTCTGCGATCAGGTCGCCACGCACTTCACGCAAACCAGTGGCGGCCACCTGCGCGGCGAGCTGATCGGCCCAGTCGCTGTTGGTGCCTGGCGTGCCCAAGGTGGGATCACCCATGCCGTGCAGGATCAGCGGCCCTTCCAGGCGGCCTTGCTGGATCGGACGCGTGGCCAGTAACTGGGTGGGAATCCGGTAGTCGGTGCCGAGCGTGTCCAGTACGAGGGCGGCGGTGTAGAGCTTGGCGGTCGAGGCGGGCTGGAGCAGCCGGTCAGCGTCGTGTGCATAGAGCGTACGGCCGGTGTCCAGCGAGGTGATGGCAATGCCCCAACTGGACGAGGCGAAGCGCGGCTGGTCGATCTGCGCATCGATTTCCGCCGTGAGTTGTTCCACGGTTGTGCTGGCCGCGCTGGTCGGTGCACCGGCCGGAACATCCTGCGCATTCGCGGCCAGGCTACACAGCATGCTTGCTGTGCCGAGCCACAGCAGGTATCGCAACGATGCAGTTTTCATGGCCCTAAGTATTGCCGAAGCCTTGTCCTTGGGCGACCCACGCGTGACGTCGTTGTATACGCAAACCCAGCCAGCCGAGACTGGTGGCGCGGATGGCCATGAAGGCGAGGAAGGCCAGCCAAAGCCCCTGGTTGCCCAGGCCACGGGTGAGCCACAGCAGCAGCGCGTAAGACATCACCGACAGCACCATGCCATCGCGCATCTCGCGGGCGCGGGTGGCGCCGATGAACAGACCATCCAGCAGATAGCTCCATACACCTATCAGCGGTAGCACAGTCAACCAGGGCAGGTAGCCGTAGGCCATCGCGCGCACCTCTGGCAAGTTGGTCTGCAGATTCACGAACAGACGCCCAGCCAACCCAAAGAACAGGGCGTAACCCAGACTGCCAATCAGTGCCCATCCGCCAGCGACCACCAGCGCGCGCCGTAGCGCCAGGTTATCGCGCGCACCAATGGCGTGGCCGCACAGCGCTTCGACTGCGTTGGCGAAGCCGTCCAGGCAGAACGCGCAAAGCATCAGGCCATTGAACAGCAGCGCGTTGGCCGCGACGGTGGCATCGCCCAGCCGCGCGCCGAGCAACGAAAGGCTGAAAAAAACACCTTCCAGCAACATGGTGCGTACAAAGATGTCGCGATTCACTGCGAGTAACGGTCGCCAATGATCCCAGCCTCGCATCGCGCGCCAATCGATCCGGCCATCCATGCTGTGCACAACCTGATACGCGCGCCACAGCCCGTAGGCGGCACCGCACCATTCGCCACCGACCGAGGCCACGGCGATACCCGGCACGCCCCAACCGAAGCCAAGCACAAACAGCAGGTTGAGCACGATGTTCACGACATTGGTGACCAGCAACAACGCCAAGGTGGTGCGCGTCCGCTGCGCGCCGATGAACCAGCCGGCCAAGGCGTAATTCAATAGTGCGGCAGGCAGGCCCAGCAAGCGCAAATGCAGGTAATCCAGCGCACGGCTGGTCATCAGCGGCGTGGAATGCATCTGGCCGACCAGCCAGGGCAGCGCCGGCATCATCAGCGCACCCACGATCACGCCAAGCGCCGCCGCCAGCAGCAATGCCTGCGCCTGCACGGTTCGCAGTGCCGAGGCGTCGCCCGCGCCCATGGCTTGGGCGGCGAAGCCGGTCGTGCCCATGCGCAGGAAGCCAAAGCTCCATACCGGCAAGGCGTATACAGCGCTGCCTACGGTCACCGCGCCCAGATCTTGCGTGTGCGGCAGGTGGCCGGCGACGGCGCTGTCGACCAGTGAGACCAGCGGCACGGTCAGGTTGGACAGCATCAGCGGCATGGCCACCGACCACACCTGTCGGTGCGTCGGGCGGTGGCGCCAAGCTTCAAGAAGGGGCGTCATGGTGATGGGATGCGGGGAAGGCGCAGCGATTCTTGCATGATTCCCTGGGGATGCCGTGGTCCATTCTGCATAGGTGCCAGAGCATCCCTGGCGGACGGGATGTTACTCTTAGGGGCCCATCGTCGGCCGAGGTCGGCGCTCATTTCACTTAGCGAGACCAGCATGCAGATCGCCGACAACAGTGTTGTTTCCTTCCATTACACCCTGACCGACGACAGCGGCCAGGTGATCGACAGCTCCGAAGGTCGTGAGCCGCTTACCTATCTTCATGGCACCGGCCAGATCGTGCCGGGCCTGGAGAAGGAGATGGCCGGCCGCGCAGTGGGCGATCAGTTCAAGGTCGATGTGACGCCTGAGGAAGGCTACGGTGTGCATCATCCGGAACTGGCGCAGGAACTGCCGCGCGAAGCGTTCCAGGGTGTGGAAGACATTCAGCCTGGCATGCAGTTCCAGGGCCACGGCCCGCAGGGCGTGATCAATGTGACCGTCACCAAGGTCGATGGCCAAACCGTGCACATCGATGGCAACCATCCGCTCGCCGGCCAGACTCTGCACTTCGACATCGAAGTGACCGAGGTGCGCGCGGCTACTGCCGATGAGCTGTCGCACGGCCATGCACATGGCCCGGGTGGTCATCACCACTGATTGAACTGCGCTGAGTGCCGTGCCTTTACACGGCGCTCAGTACCAGTCGAGCAACGAGATACCTACGCCAAGATAGGTGGCGTTGTGGTTGTAGTCGATGATGCTTTCGCCGTAGCCCTTGAACAGCTCCGCATAGCCGCGCAGGTTGCCGACCAAGGGAAAGCTCCAGGTGAGCCGTCCTGCGCCGTGTTGCTGGCTGCCGCCGCGTAGCGAATCGCGCAGCATCAGGCCGAATTCCTGGCCGTTCCATTCGTGGATGATCTGCATGTCGCCACGGCCGATGTAGTTGCTGATATCTGGATTGTTGTCGTCGGCGGCCTGTTCGGGAATGCGCCACCACGGGCGGAACATCACTGTCCAGTCGTCACGCTCGAAACCGATCTGCGCCATCACCCGATTCCAACTGCGCGAAAGCGGATCGGACTGACCGTTGGATTGATGATCGACGCCAATGCTCAGCAGGCGTCCATCCCAGCCGAACAGCTGATAGTTGGTGTTGAACACCAGCATCGCCTCGGGCTCGTAATCGGTCTCGCGGAATGGGCGCGACAGTTTCGAGTTATAGACCTGCCAATAAGAATCCTGGGTGTAACCCACCCACAAATCACCGATGTCACCGAACACGCCTTGCCAGATCTTGGTCTTCAGGCTGAGCTGGAATTTGCCTTCGATATCCTGCATCCCCAGCGGCGTGTGTTCCGCGTTGACGGGATTGGGGCTGTAGGGAAGGTTGTTCTGGTTGCTCGTGGCAAACACGGGCAGCACGTAGATTGGCTTGTAACCACGCAGGTTGAATGTACCGAGCTTGCTTTCGGGTGACAGTTCCCAGCGGCTGTCGAGCAATGACAGCGGAGCGGTTGTGCCGCCGTTGTTCGGTGTGGTGGTGACGTTCTGCTCGTGCGAAAACACGCTGGAGGAAGTCGCCGTCGCAGGCTCGGTGCGTTTTTTCGCGGCGGGCAATTCGCTGCGACCAGTGGCTTTGTCGTAGCAGGCAAGGCGTTGCGAATCGCTTTCGATCGCGGTGCACGCACGGATATCGGAAGGGTTCGTGTTCTGGGCGCGGGCTGGCGAAACGAACCAGCCGGTGCACACACATGCCATCAGGCAGCTCAAGTGCAGCTTCATGGGCGACTCCCCAAGGCGCCACTCCCCGGCGCGATGCTGCCAAGTCTAACCATTCCTTGTGCAGAAAATAAAAAAGCCGGCCATCAAGGGTGATGGCCGGCATACATGACGCCTTTGACTGCGCGTCCTTGCTGTTGCTCAGTTGAGATCTTTCACCCAGCGCTCATATTGCGCCTTGCTGATGCTGTTGCCGCCATGGGCTGCGTACTCGAAATCGTTCTGCAGCGGCGGATACGCGGCGGCGGCATCCTTGGTGATGACGTTCTTGCCATTGGCAAGCTGCTCAAAGGAAGGTGGCGACGTGGTGGAAGGCGTTTGTCCCATGGTTGAATTGATCGTGACTTGGCCTTGGGCGGAATTGAATGTGGCGCTGTCGGAGCTGGTGGCGGATGGCATTGACTGCTGCGCAAGAGCGGCGCCCGCAAAGAGCATGCTGGTGCTAATCAGGGAAACGAGAAGTGGGATGCGGTATTTCATCATCGTAGCTCCATGCAAGAATGCTCAACATGTCAGACCGCTTTTCGAGTGATGAGTTCACGGCCGAAGAACGCTCCGGCACATCAAGCTTGCAGACACGTTAGCAAGTGCGTGATAAATGCAAGCACAACACATAGGTAATGAATTCGTAAAGGCGACATTCCGTTGAGCGAATCTTCATCTGTTGCAAAACCCATTACGCTGACACAGGCACGTGCACTTCAACTCGCTGCGCAAGGTTTGCTTCAACCTTCACGAAAGCGTGCGACGAGAAATGATCTGCTGGCGTGCATCCAGCGCATGCGCTTGTTGCAGATAGACAGCATTCATGTTGTTGCGCGAAGCCCTTATCTGGTATTGCATGCGCGACTTGGCAGCTATCCGCAAAGTTGGTTGGAAGAGGCGCTGGAAGCGGGCCGCATTGCTGAATGCTGGGCACATGAAGCCTGTTTTGTCACCGCCTCCGATATCGGCCTGCATCGCGCATGGCGGGCGCAATCGGAGAGCACTCATTGGGCAGACAAACATGCTGCGCGCGCCAGGGATGCTCATCCCGAACAGATGCAGGCGTTGCTGGAGCGTGTGCGTGTATCGGGTCCGGTGCGCGCTTCCGACTTTGAACGCGCCGATCGCGGTGCTTCGGGTTGGTGGGAGTGGAAACCCGAAAAGCGCTGGCTGGAAGCGTGGTTCGCGTCAGGCGAATTGATGGTGACCCGACGCGAGCGTTTCCAACGCATCTACGATCTTGCCGAGCGAGTGTTGGACAAGCTCGACCCTTCGTTCGATCACGCTGTACTAACTATGCCGCAGGCGGCGTTGCGCAAGCGATTCATCCTCGACAGCGTGCGCGCGCTTGGCGTGACACAGGCGCGCTGGATTGCCGATTACTTTCGCCTTAAGCCGGCCGTTGACGAGCGTGAGCTGACTCCGTTGCTCGCCACGGGCGAATTGTTGAGTGTGCAAGTGGCTGGTTGGAAGAGTCCGGCATACGTACACCGTGACCACGCAGCGCTGTTGGAGAAAGCTCGCGAAGGCCGCTTGCGTGCGACGAACACGGTGCTGTTGTCGCCATTCGATCCACTGATCTGGGATCGTGCCCGCCTAAGGGACATGTTTGATTTCGACTACAGCATCGAATGTTATGTTCCCGCTGCAAAGCGTAAGTATGGTTATTACGTGCTGCCCATTCTGCATCGGGGTCGATTGATCGGTCGGCTCGATGCGAAGGCGCATCGCGCTGAAGGCGTGTTCGAAGTGAAGGCGCTCTTCCTTGAGAAGCAGGTCGAACCGTCGCAACGCATGCTCGAAGAGCTGGCGCAGGCGATCTCCGACACGGCTGCATGGCATGACACACCGAAGATTCGATTGGGGCGCTGTCGCCCCACCGCGATTGGATCAGTGTTGCGTGCTCACTGGCGCGGATGAGGCTGTTGCCAGGGATGCTGCGGTAGCTGTGCACGGACGACCTTGCAGTGCAGCGTCGAGCTGCTGCGTCATGCCGATGCAGCGGCTGGCCAGATAGGGGCGTACCAGCGGATCGCTGGCGCTCTGTCGCAGACTGGAGAGCATCGATTGGTAATGGTTTTCCAGGACGTCGCCAGAAAAGACGTGCGCGGCGCGGTGGCAGGCTAGATACCGATTCAGATAGGCATTGCAGGCGGGCACACCGATATCGACCACCTGCGGCGCGGCTGGCGCGGCAGTCGGGATCGTCTTGCGGGCAGCGTGCCCACACCCGGCCAAGAGTCCGAGCAGGAGAAAGAGCCCCTGTCTCACGTAAGCCTGTTGAAAGAAATCTGTCTTGTTAGCCAAATCCATGGACATGTTCTCTTTGATTTATTAGCCGGCCAAGCATAGCGCGCCTTGTAAGGAGGCCTTTCCTGAATACCTATTCGCCTTATCTGTGCATTTGCGGTTATGATGGGCGAACTGTGTTTGCCGGGGTCACCGGAGTCACGTGACCCGATGCAGCCGATCACCATCTGCCTCATCGCTCACTCTCAGGGCTTTCCTTAGCACACCAGTTAAGTCGGCCACCTCATGGTGGTTGAGTCTTTGTTTTTGAAAAACCTAGTTTTTTTGGAGTGTGTTACATGTCTGATCGTCAGATCGGTACCGTAAAATGGTTCAATGATGCCAAGGGTTTCGGCTTTATCAGCCGCGACAACGGCCCGGATGTTTTCGTGCATTTCCGCGCGATCCAGGGCAATGGCTTCAAGAGCCTGCAAGAAGGCCAGAAGGTCAGCTTCAAGGTGGTGCAGGGCCAGAAGGGCCTGCAAGCCGATGAAGTCCAGGCAGCCTGATTGCTTGAATAGATAGAATCGGTAAAGCCGGGCTTTTTGAGCTCGGCTTTTGTTTTGTTTTTAAAAGTTGGGTCGCTGGCGAGATGTGAAATTTTGATCACATATCGACATGTCGAACCGATTAAGCTCTCTGCACTGTGTTTGCTTGGTAACGTGCGTATACCGGCGCGACCCGTCTGTGTCACTTCACCTGATCCTCAGCATACCCAGTAAGCCGTTGGCCCGGGCGGGCCAACTGGTCTCAGAGTCAAACGCTGGAACAGATGGAGTACATCATGTCAGATCGTAAGAGCGGTACCGTTAAGTGGTTCAACGATGCGAAGGGTTTCGGGTTCATCTCGCCCGAGGACGGCTCGGCCGACCTTTTCGTGCATTTCCGTGCCATCCAGGGCAATGGCTTCAAGAGCCTCCAGGAAGGCCAGAAGGTCACCTTCAAGGTTGTGCAGGGCCAGAAGGGTCTGCAGGCCGATGAGGTTCAGGCAAGCTAATTGCCCGAATAGATCGATTTAAAAAGCCGGGCTTAATGCCCGGCTTTTTTATTTTCTGGATATTTTGCTGCCGATTTTCATTGTGCTTCCAAACGTGAATTTTTCATCACATATCGCTTTACGAAAATCATTAAGCTCTAGTCACTGTGTCTGCTCGGTATTACGCGTGTCCGCAATGCGGTCCCTGTCCGCAAGGCTCCACTCGATCTTGGCAAACCCAGTAAGCCGTCGGCTCGGGTGGGCCGACTGGTCTCAGAGTTAAACGCTAGAACGGAGTGAGTCATGTCGGATCAACGTGAGGAAGGCACAGTCAAGTGGTTCAATGACGCCAAGGGCTTCGGCTTTATTAGCCGCTCCAATGGCCCGGATGTCTTTGTGCATTTCCGTGCAATCCAGGGTAACGGCTTCAAAAGCCTGAAAGAGGGGCAAAAGGTGGAGTTCAAGGTGGTTCAAGGCCAGAAAGGATTACAGGCCGATGAGGTCGTTCCGAAATAAACCTTGAGCATCGTTTGACAAAATGCTTAAAAGGCCGGCTCATTGCCGGCCTTTTTGTTTCTGTCACGGCCATTAGCTAACCTGTGCGAATGTCTGGATTATCTTCGTCATCTGCCGCCATGGCGGCCAATACCATCATCGCACCTGCTGTTGCGCGCGATGGTGCGCGCAGCGAATTAATCACCGTGCAACCCCGCGACTATCCGCGGCATGTGCTGTATTGGCTGTCGGCGATGGGTGTGCCGGCCAAGCACTACTTGCCGCTGGCCGAAGCCTTGGCTGCGCATGGCATCGCGGTCATGCTGCATGAGTGGCGTGGCATTGGCTCCAGCGATCGACGCGCCGGACGACACGCCAATTGGGGTTACCGCGAATTGCTTGAGGCCGATCTGCCAGCTGGTATCGAGCAGGCCAAGGCGCGTTGGCCGCAGGCAACATTCTGGCTGGGTGGACACAGTCTTGGTGGCCAGCTTTCCTGCCTTTACGCCAGCTTGCATCCCGATCAGGTGGCAGGCATCACGCTGATCGCCAGTGGCGCACCTTATTGGCGGCGTTTTCCTGCGAAGTTCGCGCTTCGTCTTGCCTACACCCTGGTGTCGCCGCTGGCTTCGTTGATGGGGTATTTGCCCGGACGCAGGATCGGTTTTGGCGGCAATGAAGCACGTGGCGTCATCGCGGACTGGTCACGCAGCGGACGAACAGGTCGTTACTCGGTGAGCGGCATGCAAGCCGATTTCACGCATCAATTGGCGGCGATGGCATTGCCAGTGCACGCTTTGTGCTTGCAGGACGATTGGATGGCACCGCCTAGTTCGCTGGCATGGTTGCTGGATGGCATGCCGAACACCTCGAAACAGGTGAGCGCAGTCACGCCGGATCAGCTTGCCGGGCAACGTGCTGATCACTTCACCTGGATGAAAATACCTGATGCGCTTGCCCTGCAGTTGGCTGCGTGGATGGAAGAGCGCCAGGTCGCGTGCTTCAGCGATGAGGCGCAGGCTTGATCATGGGCGGTTCGCCGCCATCTGCTTGGCTTCACCCGATGGCGGACGACGATGAAACTGTTTGAACCCTATCAGCAACGTAGCCTCACCTTGCGTAACCGCATCGTGGTATCGCCGATGTGCCAGTACTCGGCCACCGATGGCGTGCCCGATCAATGGCACTTCGTGCATCTGGGCAGTCGGGCGGTAGGCGGGGCGGGCGCAGTGATTGCGGAGGCGACGGCCGTGTCGCCCGAAGGGCGTATTTCCGGGCGCGACACCGGCATCTGGAATGACGCTCAGATAGAAGCCTGGCGGCCGATCACGGCGTTTATCGCCGAACATGGCGCGGTTCCTGGCGTGCAGCTGGCGCATGCTGGGCGCAAGGCCAGCGTGTGGCGTCCCTGGGAAGGTGGTCATGCGCTGCCTGCCGACAAGGGCGCCTGGCAAACCGTCGCACCCTCTGCCATTCCCTTCGACAAGGATTGGCATGTGCCGCAAGCGCTGGATGCCGAAGGCATTCGCAAAGTCATCGCGGATTTCAGGACCGCCGCCGTACGCGCGCAGAAAGCCGGCTTCAAGTTGATCGAGCTGCACGCGGCGCACGGCTACCTGTTGCACCAGTTCCTCTCGCCACTGAGCAACCATCGCACTGATGAATACGGTGGCAGCTTTGAAAATCGCACGTGCCTGGTGCGTGAAGTGATTGCTGCCGTGCGCGAAGTGTGGCCGGCCGATCTGCCATTGTGGCTGCGCATTTCCGCTACGGATTGGGCCGAAGGCGGCTGGAATATCGACGAGAGCGTACGCCTTGCCTGCGAACTCCCGGCTCTGGGCGTGGACCTTGTCGATGTTTCCAGCGGTGGCCTGGTGCCACATGTGAAGATTCCCGTCGGCCCTGGCTATCAGGTGCCGTTCGCAGCGCGCATTCGACAGGAAGCCAACATGGCTACCGGCGCCGTCGGCCTGATTACGGAGCCGGCGCAAGCCGATGGCATCATTGCGGGTGGCGCTGCCGATGTGGTGCTGATTGCACGCGCCAGCCTGCGTGATCCGTACTTCCCGCGCCGTGCTGCGCAAGAGCTGGGTGCAACGATCGTCGCACCGGAGCAATATCAACGCGCCTGGTAAGGAGATACGTCTTGCAGACTCATCCCACGCTGATCGAGAACGCGCGCCTGCATGACCTGGGCGATGGTTTCGTAGTGCGCCGTATGCTGCCGGTGTTATTGGCGCGTCATGTCGGACCGTTCGTGTTCTATGACCACATGGGACCTGCCGACTTCGCGCCTGGCACAGGCATGGACGTGCGTCCGCATCCGCATATCGGATTGGCCACGGTGACGTGGCTGTTCGAGGGCACCATCCGTCATCGCGACAGCCTCGGCAGTCTGGCTGATATCACGCCAGGCGCTGTGAATTGGATGACTGCAGGGCGTGGCATCGTGCATTCCGAGCGCACGCCACCCGACGCGCGTCGGGATGGGCAGCGCATGCATGGCATCCAGGTATGGGTGGCATTGCCACGCGCCGATGAAGAGGTCGCACCGGAGTTTCATCACCATGATGCCGAAAGCCTTCCGCATATCCGGGAGGAGGGCGCCGAACTGGTGCTGATTGCTGGTACCGCCTATGGCAAACAATCGCCCGTGAAAGTGTTTGCACCCATGTTCTTCATCGAGGCGCGTCTGGAAGCAGGTGCCGAGCTGGCGTTGCCACAAGAGCATGCCGAGCGCGGCGTGCATGTGATCGACGGTGAAGTCAGTTGGGGGGATGTCACACTGACGGCGACGCAGGTGGCGGTGCAGGCGGGCGAATCGGCACCCACTGTGCGTGCGAAAGAGGCCAGCCGGCTGATGTTGTTCGGCGGCGCACCGCTGGATGGCGAACGTCACCTGTGGTGGAACTTCGTGTCCAGTACACGCGAGCGCATTGAACAGGCCAAGGCGGACTGGGTTGCGCAGCGCTTTGGCAAAGTGACCGGTGACGAGAAGGAATTCATTCCGCTTCCTGGGTGACGTGCAAGCCGCACGCGTAGGGTTTAGGCTGATAAAAATGCGATGGAGGTGCACACATGTCGTCTTTCGCCAGTTTTCAGGATTTCTATCCCTACTACCTCAATGAACATCGTGATCGCCGCTGCCGCCGCTTGCATTTCATTGGCAGCACGCTGGTCTTGTTGATCGTGTTATTCGCTTTGTTTTCCGGACGCCTGGTCTGGTTGTGGCTGGCGCCTGTGGCCGGTTATGGCTTTGCTTGGATCGGTCATTTTGCGTTTGAGAAAAATCGCCCCGCCACGTTTCGCCACCCGCTCTACAGCCTTATCGGCGATTGGGTGATGTATTGGGAAGTCCTGCGCGGCAAAGTAAAAATTTGATGACGGAGGTTTGGCGCAAGCATGTGTTTATGTGGCACTGCAGCAGCTTGCGCGGAGTTACTTGGTGATCATTCACTGCGGAGAAATAGGGCGATGATCGCGGCCTGATTTTTCTTGCGTAGGCCACAGGTCATGCGGAAGCCTGTTTCGACTGAATGCGCACCAACCTGTCATAAATCGCTGACAACCGATTCCGGTCTTTCGCGTTAGATTCCCCATCCCCGTCAATACGTTCGTTGGACAGCTATGTCCGTGAATCACACCCACTATCGTGTTGTGCATGTGCGTGGCGCTTTCGTGACGATCCGTACGATCGCTACTACCTGAGTGCCCTATGGCAACCGATCGCAAACTTCGCATATGGAGCGAAACATGGCCCTCGGGCGATATCGCCTGGATGGCGGCCATCGTGTTGCTTGGCTTGGTGGTGCGGCTGTTCCGTATTGATCACCAGCCGTTCTGGCTTGACGAAGCGTTAACGTCGCAGCGCGTTCATCTTGGGGTGAGTGGCCTGGTTGCCGACAGTTTTACCAATCGGCACATGCCCACCTATTTCTTGCTGTTGCAGCTGGTCACCCAATTCGCACATAGCAGCGATGCCTGGCTGCGCATTCCTTCAGCCCTGTTCGGCGCCATGACTGCCGGCGTAGTGTTTGCGATGGCGCGTCGCATCAGCGGTCGTACCGCGGGTCTTGCTGCGGGATTGCTGATGGCACTGTCGCCGCTGCAAGTGCAGTACGGACAGGAAGCGCGTTCATACACACTCGTTACCTTGCTGATCGCCATCGCGCTATGGGGACTGCTCCGCATCGCGCAGGACCCGTCACGGGCGTCGCTTGATCTTCGGCACGAAGGTTCGGAGCGATGGGGATGGGCAACTTATGTGCTGGGCTCTGTCGGTGCGCTGGATGTGCTCGGCGACGCGGCGCCATGGCTGCTGGCATCCAATCTTTCACTGTTCCTGATCTGGCGCAGTTTGCGCTCGGGATCGATGCCCGGCGTGCAGAGCGCATTTCGCCGCAATTGGTTGCTCAGCCTGATCTTGATCTGTCTGTGCTGCGTGCCTTTCTACGGTGCGATCTTCGCCGCCAACAAGGGGCATATGCTGCAGAATTTCAATTGGATCCCTGAACTGAGCTGGCAACACTTGTGGGTTGTTGCGGGCAGCGTCTACCTGATGCGCATGGCTGCTGTGGTGAAGTTTGACCTGCTGCATACCGCCGTGCCGGTGCTTGGAGCGATGGTAGCAATGGCCGCTTGCGTGGGCCTGTGGCGCGAGCGGCATCGACTGGAGGGCAGGGTGCTGTTGCTCAGCGTGATGGTGCTGCCGCTGTTGGTGCTGGCGATATCGCTGTTCAAATCCATGTTGTTGCCACGTTACGTGCTGTGGAGCGCGGTGCCGTTCTTCGTGCTGGTTGGGTTGGGTATCGGCGCGTTGCCACGTCGCGCTGTGCCAGTGACCATCACGGCCCTGTTCCTGATGGGCGCGGTCAATCTCGGGCCGGTTTACCGGGTGGAAACCAAGCCGCGCTGGGATATGGCTGCGGCTACGCTGGCGGCCAACGTGCGGCCCGGCGATACGGTGTTCACCTCTGACCCCAATGGTTCCACCATGCTGGCGGTGTTACAGCCCAAGAATGGCACACCTATCGAAGCCAACGCCGTGATTACCTCACAGCTCGATCAGGCCATGGTGCGCTGGAAGCAGGGCGGGCGCATCTGGGCAGTGAATGGTCGCTCGGCACTCGGCCAGCGCGAAGAATTGGCTGAGTTCAAGAGCCGCATGGCGGCATTGGGTTCGCCGGCGGTGGAGATTCCGCAAGGCAAGGAAATCACCATCCTGATGTTCCCGGCTCCCGAGGATCCGGCACCCAACTGAGTGCCGAGGGGGCCCCTCAGCGATATTGCTGGTGGCATTCCTTGCAGACCTGATCCACCGGCTTCAGCGCACTGACGAGCGCAGGGCAATCTACGGGTGCTGACTGCGCTGCTGTCTGCAGAGCCGAGCGCAGGTGGCTGGCAAGATCCTGGAAGGCCTGCGGCGCATCGGGAAACGCGGCCGGGATATCGCCGGCGATCATCTGCATATGCTGCAGCTGTTCGATATTGGCCGTGGCGTCGCAGCGCTGGCCCTTCACGGCCTGTTCCAACTGATGGCGATGAAAGCCCATGGTCACCATCACCGCGTGTGGTAATGGATTGCGCTCATCGAGCGCTCGCATGGTGAAGACGGTGCCGATGATGCCGATAGCCAGTCCAAGCACGATCAGGAGCGCAACACGCATTGCCATACCTTTCCCGGGGCCATGAAGCCCGGAGCATAACGCAGTCCGTATGTCAGTCCTACGGCAAGTTAAAATGCCCAGGACTCTCTTGATAACGGGCTTTTACCGTGAACCTTTGCGTTTCCCTAGTCATCGTCGGCCACCCAGCATGAGTGGCACAGCATTTCCCGCTGAGCGCTTCGATGGCGTCGAGCGGCTTTACGGTGCCGGTACATTGGCGCGTCTGACACAGGCGCATGTATGCGTGATCGGTATCGGCGGCGTGGGTTCGTGGGCGGCCGAGGCATTGGCGCGTACGGGCGTGGGCCGACTGACCTTGATCGATGCTGATGAAGTCTGTGTTTCCAATACCAATCGCCAGTTGCATGCGCTGGATGGCGAATACGGCAAGCCGAAAGTCGGGGTGATCGCTGCGCGTGCGCATGCGATCAATCCAACCATCCGGCTTGAGGCCATCGAGCGTTTCCTCACTCCGGCCACCCTGGACGAATTGCTCGATCGTGGCTATGACGTGGTGCTGGATGCTTGTGATGCCTTCCGCGTGAAGCTGGAAGCCATCGCTTGGTGCCGCCGCCGCAAGCTGCCGATGGTGACGGTGGGATCGGCGGGTGGGCGTACCGATCCCACACAGATTCGTGTGCGTGATCTTTCACGCACCGAGCACGACGCGATGTTCAGCCTGATCCGCAAAAAACTTCGCCAGGATTTCGGCTTCCCACGTAACCCGGATCGCTACTTCGGTGTGTCGGCGGTGTATTCGCTGCAGAACGTGCAGTACCCGCAGCCGGATGGCACGGTTTGCGGCACGCGGCCGCCCGGAGGTGATGCCATGAACCTTGCCTGCGGTGGTGGCCTCGGAGCTGCCACGCACGTCACCGGGGCGTTTGCGTTTGCGGCGGTCGGCAAAGTGCTGGAGAAACTGTTGGGACGTTAGGGATGCTCTGATCTATTCCACGCACCCGGCATGACGTCCAGAAGGCTCGCAGGCTGTGTTGCGTGGCGCAGGGCAGACTGGCCGTCTGTTCAAGTCGCGCAACACAGCCTGCGAGCCTTCTGGACGTCACCCCGTCCTTTGAATTCAATATGTTGGGGCCGCACTGTATGTGCGCCTCGCATCGCTCCGCCGTCTCGACAGACGGCCAGTCTGCCTTCACCGACGGAGCGATGCGAGGCGCGCATACAGTGCGGTGACGGGTACGTGGAATAGATCAGAGCATTCCTAGGGATGCTCTGATGGGTCGGAGCATCCCCGGTGCCGTTTACCAACCCATGTATTGCCCACCGTTGATCTTAAGATTGGTGCCAGTGATCCAGCTGGTTTCATCGGTAGTCAGGAATACGACCGCGTGGGCGATTTCTTCCGGCGTGCCCAGACGCCCCACCGGGATCTGCGCGATGATCTTCTCCCGCACTTCCTCCGGCACCGCCATCACCATGTCAGTGGCGACATAGCCTGGCGAAACCGTGTTCACCGTAATGCCGAACCTGGCATTCTCCTGCGCTAGTGAAATGGTGAAGCCATGCATGCCGGCCTTGGCCGCTGCGTAATTGGCCTGACCGTACTGGCCTTTCAAGCCGTTGATGGAGCTGATCTGCACGATGCGTCCCCATTTGCGGGTGCGCATGTCCTCAATCACCGGCCGGGTGACATTGAAGCAGGCGTTGAGGTTGGTGTTCACCACATCCATCCACTGCTGGTAGGTCATCTTGTGGAAGGTGGTGTCACGGGTGATGCCGGCGTTGTTGACCAGGATCTCGATCGGGCCGCACTTGTGGTGGATGGCGCTGATCATGTTTTCGCAGGAGGTCGGGTCGACTACGTCGCCCTGAACCATGCAAACCTCGATACCTTCCTGCGCCATCGCCTTGCGCCAGGCGTCAGCCTTCGCCTCGTCGCGGTAATTGGTGGCGACGCGGTGTCCCTGCTTGACCAGATAGCGCACGATTGCGGTACCGATACCGCCGGTGCCGCCAGTAACCAATGCCGTACGCTGTGTCATGACCTGATCTCCTTGATTGTCTGCATGGGAAAGTGTCCGTGCAGCGAGCGCGGACACATGGGGTTATACGCAGACATCATGAAGGAATATCGGTTCTCGGTATCGCGATACATGTTTCGGCTGCGCAAGGTTGTTTATACCGGGTTACGGTACCCGATGATCGCTGCATTGCGGCAAATGATGCGGATCGAAATGGGCGAGCGCCGCATCCAGCAACGCGGCAGGATGGCGGGCGTTTTCATCCGGCGTGATGCCCAGAAACGATAGCGCATGGCGCAGGCTGGGCATGGGGTGTGCGGGATCGATCTTGCGTGATCGCTCGGATTTCGACAGCTTGCGGCCTTGGCTGTCCAGCACCAAAGGCAAATGCAGGTATCGTGGCGTAGGTAAACGCAGGCAACGTTGCAGCCAGATCTGACGTGGCGTGGAGTCGAGCAGGTCGCTGCCGCGCACTACTTCGGTGATGCCTTGCCAGGCATCGTCGACCACGCAGGCCAGCTGATAAGAATAGAAACCTTCGACTCGGCGGATGACGAAATCACCCACCACATCGCGCAACAGCTGTCCTTGGGGACCCTGTAGCCCGTCGATGAAGCGGATCTCCTCGTCGGGTACGCGCATGCGCCATGCGGGCGGGCGGTCTGGATCGGCAGGCGCAATGCAGTGGCCATCGCGATGCAGGCCATTGGCGGTCGCCAGGTCGCTGCGGCTGCACCAGCAAGGAAACACCTGACCGGCGCGTTGCAGTTGTTCGAATGCCGCGTCATAGGCGGCGATGCGGGATGACTGATAGATGACAGTGCTATCCGCCTCCAGGCCAAAGGCTGGCAGCGCCGCGAGAATGGCTTCGGCGGAGCCCGCGACTTCGCGCGGCGGATCGATATCTTCCACCCGTACCAACCACTGACCGCTGGCGTGACGGGCGCACAGCCAGCTGCCTACCGCGGCAGCCAGCGAGCCGGCATGCAAAAGACCAGTGGGGGAGGGGGCAAAGCGTCCGCGGTAGTTCATTTGCCCATTTTACGGAAGCTGACTGAGGTGCCTACGGCGGCGCGGTTGGATGAGCTTAGATCTTGAAAAATCAAGTTTTTGCCCGGATCTCTGGACGAGATTACCATTGCGCCAATCAGTGTGACGACCCAAGGATAGTTATGCGCCGCATCGCACTCTTTCTTCTTACCAATATCGCCGTCCTGTTCCTGCTGAGCATCGTCTGCCATCTGTTTGGTGTCGATCAGTGGGCGGCCATGCATGGCTATGGCGGCATGGAAGGGCTGCTGATCTATGCCGCGGTGTTCGGCATGGGCGGTGCCTTCATCTCGCTGGCCATGTCCAAGTGGATGGCCAAGATGTCCACCGGCGCACGGGTCATCCAGCAGCCGCAGAACGAAACCGAGCGCTGGCTGCTGGACACGGTGCGCCGTCATGCGCAGAACGCCGGAATCGGCATACCCGAGGTGGCGATCTACGACGCCCCGGAAATGAATGCCTTCGCCACCGGTATGACCAGGAACAGCGCCATGGTGGCGGTGAGCAGCGGGCTGCTGCAGCAGATGGACCGTGAGCAGATTACGGCCGTGCTCGGCCATGAAATCGGACACGTCGCCAACGGCGACATGGTGACCTTGACCCTGATCCAGGGCGTGCTCAACACGCTGGTGATCTTGGCTGCACGTATTGTTGGCCGCATGGTCGACAGCTGGATGTCCGGCGGGCGCGACAATCGCGGCGGTGGCGGTATCGGCTACTTCGTCTCGGTGATGGTGCTCCAGTTGGTGTTCGGCTTGTTCGCTTCGATGATCGTGATGGCATTCTCGCGTTGGCGCGAATTCCACGCTGACGCCGCTGGTGCCAAGCTGGCCGGCCGTGGTGCGATGATTTCCGCCTTGCAGCGCCTGCAGCTCAATCACGGCGAAAGCACCTTGCCCAAGACGATGGCGGCATTCGGCATCTCCGGTCCGCTGGCGCAGGGCCTGCAACGCCTGTTCATGAGCCATCCGCCGCTGGAAGAGCGCATCGCAGCACTGCAAAAGCAGGGATAACCTGACATTGCGCGTGCGCTGTGCCCGCACGAAGGTCATGCTGAAAAATGAAATAAGCGGGTCTGTATGCCCGCCATGTTGTTAGTCTGTTCTTCCCATCCGATCTCCACTTAACGTAAAACATCCTCAATACGTATGACGACCTCAACTGCCGAAACCCGCAAATTCGAAGCTGAAGTGGCCCAGGTGCTGCATCTGGTGACGCACTCGCTGTACTCGCACAAGGAAATCTTCCTGCGCGAGCTGATTTCCAACGCCTCCGATGCCTGCGACAAGCTGCGTTTCGAATCGATCGCCAAGCCCGAATTGCTGACCGGTGATGCCGAATTGCACATCGACGTGAGCTGGGACCCCGAAGCCCGCACTGTCACCGTTCGCGACAACGGCATCGGCATGAGTCGCGATGAGGTCGTGGCCAACATCGGCACCATCGCCAGCTCCGGCACCCGCCGTTTTCTGGAGGCGATGAGCACCGAGCAGAAGAGTGATGCGCGCCTGATCGGCCAGTTCGGCGTGGGCTTCTATTCGGCCTTCGTCGTGGCAGACAAGGTGACGGTGCTGAGCCGCCACGCTGGCGCCCCAGCCAGCGAAGGCGTGAAGTGGGAAAGCGACGGCAAGGGCGAATATTCGCTGGAGCAGGTCGAACTGCCCGAGCGCGGCACCGCCGTGGTGCTGCACCTGAAAGCCGATGAAGACGAATTCCTCAAGCGCTGGCAGTTGCGCTCGCTGATCACGCGCTATTCCGATCACGTCGCTTTCCCGATCCGTATGCCGGAGGAAAAGGACGACAAGCCCACTGGTGATTGGGAAACCGTCAACGCCGCCTCCGCCCTGTGGACCAAGCCCAAGAGCGAGATCAGCGACGACGATTACCAGAGCTTCTACAAGTCGCTGGGCCACGATTTCAATGATGCGCTGGCCTGGACGCACAATCGCGTGGAAGGCAGCCAGAGTTTCACCACGCTGCTCTACATTCCCTCGCAGCCGCCATTCGAACTGATGATGGGCGGCCGTGACGAGCGCAAGGGGCTCAAGCTCTATATCAAGCGCGTCTTTATCATGGATGCGGCGGAAGAGTTGCTGCCGAATTACCTGCGCTTCGTGCGCGGCGTGGTCGATGCGGATGATCTGCCGCTCAACGTCAGTCGCGAAATTCTGCAACACAACCGCCAGCTTGAGCGCATCAAGGCGGCTTGCGTGAAGCGTGTGCTGGACCTGATCGAAAAGCTGGCGAAGGACGAACCCGAAAAGTTCGAAACCTTCTACAAGGCCTTCGGTAACACGCTCAAGGAAGGCATCGCCGAAGATCATGCCAATCGCGAGCGCATCGCGAAGTTGCTGCGTTTTGCGTCCACCAAGGGGCAGGGCAGCGAGCAGAAGGTATCGCTGGATGATTACATCGGCCGCATGGCCGTGGGCCAGGAGGCCATCTGGTACATCACCGCCGATAGTTACGCCGCCGCTGCTGGCAGCCCGCAACTGGAAGCTTTCAAAGCCAAGGGCACCGAAGTGTTGCTGATGTCCGATCGCATTGACGAATGGATGATCGGCAGTCTTACCGAATATGCCGGCAAGAAGTTGCGCAACGTCGCCAAGGGCGAACTGCCCCTCGATGAAGAAGGCAAGAAGCAGCAGGAGGAAGCCAGCAAGGTTGCCGAGCCGTTGCTCAAGAAGCTCAAAGAGCTGCTGGGCGATCGCGTTGCGGACGTGAGGGTTTCTCCGCGCCTCACCGACTCACCGTCATGCCTGGCGTTGTCGGATTACGAAATGGCGCCGCACCTTGCTCGCCTGCTGCGTGAGGCCGGCCACGACATGCCTTCCAGCAAGCCCACGCTCGAGATCAACCCGCAGCATGCGTTGCTCAAGCGCGTCGAAGCAGAGAGCGACGGTGCCAAGGCCAATGATCTCGCCAGCCTGTTGCTCGAACAGGCGGAAATCGCCGCGGGTGCGCAGCTCCCTGACCCGGCCGCATTCGTGCAGCGTCTGAATCGCGTGCTGCTCGGCTAAACGTCGCTGCATTCACTCCCTCCCCTATAAAGCAGGGGAGGGAGAAGTGCGATTACGCCATGGCATGCAAACGAGGCAGATGCGCGCCCCAGACCACGGCCAGCAAGCGCATGCCAAGAATGACAACCACACCCGCACTGACGGCGAAGGTTCGGGGCACGCCCAGCTTTTGCAAAATCACATACACCGCGATGCCGGCGATGGCCGCGGTGGCATAGAGATCCTGCTGGAAGATCATCGGTACCCGCGCGCTCATCACATCGCGCAACACGCCACCGGCAGTGCCGGTCATCGTGCCCATCAGCACCACGATAAGGAATGAGTGCCCGGCCGATTCGGCAATCTGGGCGCCGCTTATCGCGAACAGCGCGAGGCCCAGTGCATCGGCAATCAGCAAACTATGTCCCGGTGCCGGCAGGAAAGCGATGTAGATCATGGTCAATCCCGCTGCAGCCAGGATCACCCAGAGATAGCGTGCATCGCGTATCCAGAAAATCGGATGGCGGTTGAGCAATACGTCGCGTAGCGTCCCGCCGCCAATGGCGGTCAATGCCGCCAGCGCAAAGCCGCCGAGTACATCCATGCCCGAATGGGCGGCGACGAGCACGCCGCTGACGGCAAAGACGGCCACGCCGATCAAATCCAACAGGTAGAAGATCATGATCTGTCCGCGGCTTTCACTAGTGCCTGCAGACCTGCCTGCGCTTCTTTCAGTCCGCACAGGTAACGCGTGCGGTAGAGCCGCAAAGCATCGATCCGGCGGCCTGCGCGGTATTCCGTCAGGATCGCCTCGTCGTCGATACTTTCTGGCGAGCGCGGGGTCTGGGAAATGTCTGTGCGCAAGTAGAGCCAGCGTGCCGAGAGGTACCCGGCGCTATAAACCAGAAAGAAGAGCAGCGCGGCAGTATTCCATGTGAGAGTCACGAACAACCTCCTTGGTCGAGCGCGGATGGCGCGATAATGGCGCCGATGAGCGAACTTTATCCTACCCCCGCAGGCGCGGTGCGTGCCGACGTATGGCTCTGGGCCGCCCGCATGTACAAGACTCGCAGCCTCGCCAAGCAGGCCATCGACGGCGGCAAGGTCGATGTGAATGGCGGCGGCTGCAAGCCAGCCAAGACCGTGCACGTAGGCGACACTATCCGGCTGACCCGGAGCGAGGAGCGTATGGAGCTGGAGATCCTGGCACTTTCCGAACAACGCGGCCCGGCCAGCCAGGCCCAGCTTCTTTACCGGGAAACCGAGGCCAGCCGCACGGCTCGCGAGCAGGCGCGTGAGTTGCGCAGGTTAAGCGGGGCCGGCCTGAATCGTCCGCCGACGCGCCCAAATAAGCAGCAACGTCGGGAATTGCGACGGCTTAAGGACTTTCCATGAGCAGCGCATCTCAGAAATCCGCATGAATCTGCGTGAAGATCCATTTAAAAGGGCAGCCTTGAATGAGCTGCCCACCGAAGCAGATGCAGTAGTGGAGTTAGGGGAAGGCCATGAACGGGATCGGATTTATCAAGCGCTTGCTCGGCAACCATGCGCCGCAAGTCGTGCTTCCTGTGCGGTCATCGCTGGCCGCGTTGGGGACGAAGATGCTGGTGGTGGACGATTCGCCGACCATTCGCGCAGTGTTGGGCAAGATGCTGGGGCTCGATGGTTATATCGTGCAGAAGGCGGTCGATGGCGAAAGCGCGATCGAGCTGGCGAAGACCGAGCAGCCGGAGCTGATTTTTCTGGATATCGTGCTGCCGGGCATCAACGGCTTTGCCGTATTGCGCGCACTGCGCCACGACCCCGTCACTCAGCACATTCCCATCGTCATGATCAGTGGCAATCAGCAGGCGACCGAGCAGTTTTACGTGCAGCGTTTCGGCGCCGACGACTTCATCAAGAAGCCCTTCGGTCAGCGTGAAGTGCAGCAGAGCATCCAGCGGTTGGTGCAGGCTGGACGTTTGCCTGAGCGCCTGTTGGCAGCGGCACCGGTAAATGCGCTTCCGGACGCTCCCGCGCAAGCGTACAAGAGCGTCGGTGACACGCTGTCCGGCATGGCGGCCTGAGAAAGCTTTCCGCGATTTCCTTTGTTTTGCGATAAAAAACGCCGCAGCATGCGCTGCGGCGTTTTCGTGTCTTGCGATTTACCTGTGGGTGTTACGCCAGATCAAAACGATCAAGGTTCATCACCTTGTTCCAGGCGCCGACGAAGTCATGCACAAACCTCTCCTTCGCGTCCGTACTTCCATAGACCTCAGCCAAGGCACGGAGCTGCGAGTTTGAACCGAAGATGAGGTCCACACGGGTGCCGGTCCACTTGAGGTCGCCCGTCTTGCGGTCGTGTCCTTCGAACACATCCCGCGCCTCAGAGGTGGGTTTCCACTCAGTACCCATATCCAGCAGGTTGACGAAGAAGTCGTTGGTCAGCACGCCCGGTCGCTTGGTAAAGACACCATGCTTGGACTGTTTATGGTTGATGTTCAGGACGCGCAGGCCGCCCACCAATGCTGTCAACTCGGGCGCGGTAAGGGTGAGCAGCTGCGCCTTGTCGACCAGCAGAGCCTCGGCGGGCACGGCGTATCCACTCTTGAGGTAGTTGCGGAAACCATCGGCGAACGGTTCGAGCACGGCGAACGATTCCACGTCGGTCTGTTCGTGAGTGGCGTCATTGCGGCCAGGACTGAACGGCACCGTCACGTTGACGCCGGCGTCTTTCGCCGCCTTCTCGATGCCAGCGTTGCCAGCCAGCACGATCAAGTCGGCCAGTGACACCTGCTTACCGCCGGTGGCTGCTGCATTGAACTGGGCTTGGATGCCTTCAAGCGTCTTGAGCACCTTGGCCAGTTGGGCCGGCTCGTTGACTTCCCAGTCCTTCTGCGGAGCCAGACGAATACGTGCACCGTTGGCACCACCACGCTTGTCCGAACCACGGAAGGTGGAGGCCGATGCCCAAGCAGTGCCGACCAGCTCGGAGATGCTGAGGCCCGAGGCCAGCACCTTGGCCTTGAGCGCAGCCACATCCGCGTCATCGATCGGCTTGTGATGCACCGCCGGGATGGGGTCCTGCCAGATCAGCTCTTCCTTTGGCACTTCCGGGCCGAGGTAGCGTACGCGTGGCCCCATGTCGCGGTGCGTGAGCTTGAACCACGCACGGGCGAAGGCTTCGGCGAACGCTTGCGGATTGTCCAGAAAGCGGCGCGAGATCTTCTCGTAGGCCGGATCAAAGCGCAGCGAGAGGTCGGTGGTCAGCATGGTCGGCAGGCGCTTCTTCGACTTGTCGTGCGCATCCGGAATGATGGCCTCGGCGCCCTTGGCCACCCACTGGTTCGCGCCGCCCGGCGATTTGGTCAATTCCCACTCGTACTTGAACAGGTTTTCGAGGAAGTTGTTGCTCCATTGGGCCGGCGTGGTGGTCCAGGTGACTTCCAGGCCACTACCGACCGCGTCACCGGCCTTGCCGCTACCGAAGTTGCTCTTCCAGCCCAGGCCCTGCTCTTCGATCGGAGCTGCTTCGGGCTCAGGGCCCTTGTGCGACTCCGGCGCAGCGCCGTGGGTCTTGCCGAAAGTATGGCCGCCCGCGATCAGCGCGACGGTCTCCTCATCGTTCATCGCCATGCGGCCGAAGGTGGTGCGGATCTCATGGGCGGCGGCAATCGGGTCGGGCTTGCCGCCCGGGCCTTCCGGATTGACGTAGATCAGACCCAGTTCGTTGGCGCCGAACGGCTGAGGCAGTTCATTGGTCTTGGGATCGCGGCGGTCGCCGAGCCACTTTTTCTGGACGTCGCCCCAATTCACTTCCTGATCCGGTTCCCAGGTGTCCTCGCGTCCACCGCCAAAACCGAAGGTGCGAAAACCCATCGTCTCCAGCGCAACGTTGCCGGTGAGGATCAGCAAATCCGCCCAGGAAATCTTCTGTCCGTATTTCTGTTTGATCGGCCATAGCAAGCGGCGCGATTTGTCGATGTTGACGTTATCCGGCCAACTGTTGAGCGGAGCGAAGCGTTGCTGGCCACGGCCAGCGCCACCACGGCCGTCAGCAATGCGATAGGTGCCGGCGGCGTGCCAGGACATGCGGATGAACTGTGGGCCGTAGTGGCCGAAGTCGGCCGGCCACCAGTCTTGCGAATCGGTCATCAAGTCGCGCAGATCTTTCTTCAGCGCTTCGTAGTCCAGCTTTTTGAATTCTTCGGCGTAGTTGAACTTTTTGCCGAGAGGATCGGACTTGGCAGAGTGTTGATGCAGCAGGTCCAAACGCAACTGGTTCGGCCACCAGTCGAGGTTGGTCGCGCCGCCGCCTGCGACGTGATTAAACGGGCATTTTGCTACGGTTGACATGGGTTAGCCACCTTTGGTCGTTAGCGTCCAGCGACTTGGGTCCGGTGTGGAATCCAAGCGTCGATAAATGAAATGTCCTTGCCATGGCATCTAGCCATGCACCCACTTCTTGATGCGCTGGTAGTCCAGTACCAGCGGCGGGCCGACGTTGAGGTGGTTCGGATTGTCCATAACCCATGCGCCATAAATGGTTGTGAGAGGCTTGCGATCGCTACTCATGGCGGGTTCCTTTTCTACGGCTGAGTCAGTGGCTGGCGTCGGCTCGCTGTAGCTCGAATGTAGGCGCCGTTTTCGAACATGTGAATTCGATTTTTCCAATCTCCTTCATAGTCCGCGGCTATGACGCTATAGCGTCAGTGTGATCACACACGCCTACGGCGCGTCACGATAGACCACCGGGCGTTGTGTTGCGGTGAAAAAATTGATGAGAGGGATGAAGACCGGTGTTTAGACGACGGCCCAAAAGATAAGGTGGCGAATGCTTGCTGATGTGGCGCAGCCAAGTCACATCATTCGATGTGGGGAACGAAAGCTGGGCTTGGAGCTTCTGAATTTGCTCAGCCGAATGCGTACTTCGAATAGTCGTGTCACCTCACCGTCATCCCGGCGAAAGCCGGGATCCAGTGTCTTTCCGCACGAAAGTCGCTAGATTCCGGCTTTCGCCGGAATGACGGTGAGGCACGATAACTCTTCCCAGAGTCTTTATCCTTTACGAAAGCGACTTCAACCTATAAAGCGCCTCAAGCGCCTCGCGTGGCGTCATCGCATCCAGATCCATGGTCTCCAACGCGCGTTCGACAACGGAAGGCGCTGCCGCGAACAAGCCAAGTTGCGGTGATGCGGGAGACGATGTCGTGGTTGCAGGTGCCGCAACATGCGCATGCATGCCGCGTTCCAGTTCTGCCAGCGTGCGTCGTGCATCGGCGATCACGGATTTGGGCAGGCCGGCCAGAGCCGCGACTTGCAAGCCAAAGCTGCGATTGGCCGGACCTTCCTTCACGGCATGCATGAAGACCAGCTGTTCGCCGTATTCCACAGCATCCAGATGCACGTTGGCGATGGTGGTGTATTCGGATGCCAGTTCTGTCAGTTCGAAATAATGGGTGGCGAACAGCGTATACGCGCGGCTGGTTGCCGCCAAATGCACCGCGGCTGCGCGGGCGAGCGCCAGTCCGTCATACGTGCTGGTGCCGCGTCCGACCTCATCCATCAGCACCAGGCTTTGCGGCGTGGCGTTATGCAAGATGTTGGCGGTCTCGCTCATTTCCACCATGAAGGTGGATTGGCCTCGCGACAGGTCATCACCTGCACCGATACGAGTGAAGATGCGGTCGATGGGGCCGATGACGGCGCTCGAAGCGGGTACATAGCTGCCGATATGTGCGAGCAATACGATCAGCGCATTCTGTCGCATATAAGTCGATTTACCGCCCATGTTCGGGCCGGTGATCACCAGCATGCGGCGGCTGTCATCGAGCATCAGGTCATTCGGTTCGAAAGGCTCTTCGCGCACCTTTTCCACCACCGGATGGCGGCCACGCTCAATGGCGATGCCAGCAACATCGGTGAGTTCCGGTGCGCTCCAGTCGAGTGCTTCGGCGCGTTCGGCGAGCGTGCACAGCACGTCGAGTTCAGCCATCGCTGCGGCGGCGTGCTTGAGCGGTTCGAGTTGTTCGGTCAGTGTGTCCAGCAACGCTTCGTACAACGCGCGTTCGCGCATCAGCGAACGTTCCTTGGCTGAGAGCACCTTGTCCTCGAAGGTTTTCAGCTCTTCGGTGATATAGCGCTCGGCGTTCTTGGTCGTCTGGCGGCGTGTGTAATGCGTGGGCGCCTTGTCCGCTTGCCCCTTACTGATTTCGATGTAGTAACCGTGTACACGGTTGTAGCCGACCTTGAGTGTGGGAATGCCGCTGGCGGCTTTCTCGCGTTCTTCAAGTTCAACCAGATATTGATCAGCATGTGTGGCGAGGCGGCGCAGTTCGTCCAGCTCGGCGTCATAGCCATCGCCGATGATGCCGCCGTCGCGCAACAGCACGGGCGGTTGTTCGATGATGGCGCGCTTAAGCAGTTCGGCGAGGGCGGCGTGATCGCCAATACCGTCGACCAATCCATGCAGCAGCGGGCTGTCCAGCGTGGCGATCGATTCGCGTAATGCAGGTGCTGCAGCGAGACCGTCACGCAAGGTGGAAAGATCACGCGGTCGGGCTGAACGTAATGCCACGCGTGCGAGGATGCGCTCGAGATCACCGATGCCGCGCAACTGATCCCGCAGGTCTTCATAACGGCGCGTTTCGATCAAGGCGCCGATGGCTTGATGACGGCGACGCAATGTGTCGCGCGAACGCAGCGGGCGATTCAGCCAGCGGCGCATCAAACGCGCGCCCATCGGCGTTACGGTTTCATCGAGCACGCCGAGCAACGTGTGTTCGGTGCGTCCGCTGGGATGTGTATCCAGTTCCAGATTGCGGCGCGTGGCGGCATCCAACGCAATCGTTTCGCTGGCACTTTCTACAGCCATGCCGGAAAGGTGCGGCAGCGCGCTCTTCTGTGTTTCTTCCACGTAGCCAAGCAGACAGCCTGCCGCCGCAATCGCCAGTGGCATGTTGTCAACGCCAAAGCCGCCAAGATCACGCGTGCCGAAGAAACGGTTGAGCTCGCGTCGCGCTGCATCGCTATCGAAATGCCACGGTGGACGCTTGCGCAGGCCGGGCAGAGCGCTAACCAGTTTCGGCCACGCCACGTCTTCGCCGACCAAAGTTTCCGCCGGCTGAAGGCGCGCCAGTTCCGCCGCCAACGCTTCCGCATTCGACACTTCACTCAGCAGAAAGCGCCCGCTGGAAAGATCCACCCACGCCAATCCGTAACTGCCATGCGCACCGGCGGCAATCGCCAGCAGCAGATTGTCGCGGCGCTCTTCCAGCAGCGCCGCATCCGTCACCGTTCCCGGTGTGACGATGCGCACCACCTTGCGTTCCACCGGTCCCTTCGCCAAGGCAGGATCGCCAATCTGCTCGCAGATCGCCACCGACTCGCCCAACCGCACCAATTTGGCCAAATAGTTCTCGACCGCGTGATACGGCACGCCTGCCATGGGAATTGGCTGTCCGGCGGAATGGCCACGCTGCGTCAGCGTGATATCCAGCAGACGCGCTGCTTTGCGTGCGTCGTCGTAGAACAGCTCGTAGAAGTCCCCCATACGGAAGAACAGCAACACATCGGGGTGAGCTGCCTTGGCTGTGAGGTACTGGCGCATGCCAGGGGTGTGAAGGGAAAGGTCGTCCTGGCTCATTCGGTCAAGTCTTGGCGTTACGGGGCGGAAGGGGTACAAGGAGCGCTTCGCGCCGCAAACTGATGGCGTCGGGAAAGCGTGGAGTTTCGCATGGAGTTGTCATCCGTTCCTACCGACGCCGAGTTGATGGCGTGGGCCACGCAGGTGGCATCCGATGTGCAGCGAGAGCGATTAATGCTGGCCACTGCCGAGTCGTGTACCGGTGGCTGGATCGCCAAAGCACTGACGGATCTGGCGGGTAGTTCCGCCTGGTTCGAGGGTGGCATAGTGAGCTACAGCAACGAAGTGAAGGCAACGTTGCTTGGCGTCCGGCAGGAAACGCTGGAGCGTTTCGGCGCTGTAAGCGAGGAGACCGTGCTGGAGATGGTCTCCGGCGCGCTGGAACGCTTCGGTGCAGGCGTGGCTGTCGCGGTTACTGGCATCGCCGGTCCCACGGGAGGCTCGCCAGAAAAGCCGGTCGGCACGGTCTGGGTCGGCTGGAAGCGTCGTGACGGTCAGGCGCGCGCCAAACTGTTTCAGTTTGCCGGTGACCGCGAGGCCGTGCGGCGGCAGACAGTGGCAGAGGCGCTCATCGGCGTTCGCGAGACGCTGACAAGTTGATTAGAAATTAGCCAGCTGGTCGGCTTGACCGGTGTGGGATACTCAAGACCTGCACCGATCCCAACCCGTGAGACGGGCAGGGAGGAAGATGCATGCCACGACCACTTACGACCGGAATCAAGACGATGGATGACAACAAGCGCAAAGCGCTCGCTTCCGCCCTCGGCCAGATCGAGAAGCAATTCGGCAAAGGCGCGGTGATGCGCATGGGCGACCGCACCGACGACAACATCGAGACTGTCTCGACCGGTTCGCTGGGCCTGGATATCGCGTTGGGCGTCGGCGGTTTGCCGCGCGGCCGCGTGGTTGAGATCTACGGCCCGGAATCTTCCGGTAAAACCACGCTCACCCTGCAGGTGATCGCCAACTGCCAGAAGAACGGCGGCACGGCGGCCTTCGTCGACGCCGAGCACGCGCTCGATCCCGGCTATGCCCAGAAGCTGGGTGTCAATGTGGATGACCTGCTGGTCTCGCAGCCCGACACTGGCGAACAGGCGCTGGAAATCGCCGACATGCTGGTGCGCTCTGGCGCGGTGGATATCGTGGTGGTCGACTCGGTCGCCGCGCTGACGCCCAAGGCGGAAATCGAAGGCGAGATGGGTGATTCCCACGTCGGCCTGCATGCCCGCCTGATGAGCCAGGCGCTGCGCAAGCTCACCGCCAACATCAAGAAGTCCAACTGCCTGGTGATCTTCATCAACCAGATCCGCATGAAGATCGGCGTGATGTTCGGCAACCCTGAAACCACCACCGGCGGTAACGCGCTGAAGTTCTACGCCTCGGTGCGCCTGGACATTCGCCGCATCGGCGCGGTGAAGAAGGGCGAGGAAGTGATCGGCTCCGAAACGCGCGTGAAGGTGGTGAAGAACAAAGTGGCGCCGCCGTTCCGTCAGGCCGAGTTCGAGATCCTGTACGGCGAAGGCACCTCGCGCGAAGGCGAGATCATCGAGCTGGGCGTGAGCCAGAGCCTGATCGACAAATCCGGCGCCTGGTACAGCTACAAGGGCGACCGTATCGGCCAGGGCAAGGAGAACGTGCGTCAGTTCCTCCGCGACAATCCGGCCATCGCCGACGAGATTGACCGCGAGCTGCGTTCGCGCCTGCTGGTTGCTGGCTCTGGCGCGGTCGCGCCCTCCGGTGAGGCCCTGGAAGAGGCCTGAGCATGAGTGAAAAGCGCCTGCGCATTCTGCTCGTCGGCGCCTCCGGCACGCTTGGGCGTGCCGTGGCGGCTGAATTGGGGCAGCGTCACGAGGTGATCGCTGCCGGCCGCAACTCCGGCAGCGTGAAGATCGACCTCACGGACGTCGACAGCATTCGCAACGGATTGCAGCAGGCTGGTGAGCTGGACGCCGTGATCAGCGCAGCAGGCAAGGTCACCTTCGCGCCACTGGCGGATTTCAAGGCCGCGCCCTATGGCGAGTCGCTGCACACGCTGGGTATTGCCGACAAGCTGCTAGGGCAGGTGAATCTGGCTCTGGCTGCGCGGGATTATCTGCGTGATGGCGGATCCATCACGCTGACCACCGGCATCCTTTCCGAGCAGCCTATCGTTGAGGGAAGCTCGGCAAGCCTGGTCAACGGTGCGGTGGAGGCCTTTGTATACGCTGCGGCCATCGAGCTGCCGCGTGGCTTGCGCATCAATGTAGTCAGCCCCAACGTGCTGACCGAGGCGATGCCGTCCTACGCGCCGTTCTTCCGCGGGTTCGAGCCGGTGACGGCAGCACGCGCAGCGCTGGCTTTCAGTCGCAGTGTGGAAGGGGCGCAGACCGGGCAGATCTACAAGGTCTTTTGATTTCTTTCCTTTGCCGCTGTCGATGCTTATCGGGATGCTAAATCACCCTCAGCGTCATTCCGGCGAAGGCCGGAATCCACGCTTCGCACGCGCCATGGATTCCGTCCTTCGCCGGAATGACGCTGAGGCGAGGTCTTGCGTCTCGATAGAATGGCCGTCTCCGATCGAATCGCTGTCCAAATCTCTTCGCAGAGAACGGACAGAAAAACCATGAAACGCAAACCCGGTGACAATCCGGAAAAGCCTAAAACCAGCGCCTATAACAAAGCGCTGGGCATGCTCACACGCCGCGAACACTCCCGCCGCGAACTGCGGCAGAAGCTGGATCGCAGCGGCTATGCCGGCGACGAAGCTGTCGAAGCGCTGGATCGCCTCGGCGAGCAGCATTACCAGGACGACGACCGTTTCGCCAAGGTATTGATCCGCAGCCGCACCGCCCAGGGCTACGGCCCGATGCGCCTGCGCGCCGAACTGAAAAGTCACGGTCTGTCCGATGCACGCATCCGCAGTCTGCTGGATGCGGCGCAGATCGACTGGACCGAGGCCGCCGCCACCCAACTTCGCCGCCGATACGGCGCCCGGGGCACTTCGGACCCCGCCGAACGCGTCCGCCGGGCGCAATTCCTCTTGCGTCGCGGCTTTCCCGCCGCCACAGTACGGGATGTCACCCGCGCTGACGTGGACGACGCTGCCGACGATACCCCCTGAGGTCCACGTTCCAGGAAGGATGGATGGGCCGGTCGCGGCGTCGACGCCTGTTGCGTCCTTTTCTCTTTGTCCTCGATCTCATGAAAACTGCTGATATCCGCGCCGCTTTTCTCGACTATTTCCGCACCAAGGATCACACCATCGTGCCATCCAGCTCGTTGGTGCCGACCAACGACCCGACGTTGCTGTTCACCAACTCGGGCATGGTGCAGTTCAAGAACGTGTTTCTCGGCAGCGAAAAACTGTCCTATGTGCGCGCCGCGGACGTACAGCGCTGCTTGCGCGCCGGCGGTAAGCACAACGATCTGGATTCGGTCGGTTACACCGCGCGTCACCACACCTTTTTCGAGATGCTGGGCAACTGGTCGTTCGGTGACTACTTCAAGCGCGATGCGATCCGCTACGCCTGGGAGTTGCTGACGGGCGTTTTCAAGTTACCGGCCGACAAACTGTGGGTCACCGTTTATCACACCGATGACGAGGCCTACGGCATCTGGAACAAGGAAATTGGCGTGTCGGCTGAGCGCATCGTGCGCATCGGCGACAACAAGGGCGCACCCTACGCCTCGGACAACTTCTGGCAGATGGCCGACACCGGTCCCTGTGGTCCGTGTACCGAAATCTTTTACGATCATGGTCCGGAAATCGCTGGCGGCCCGCCCGGTTCGCCCGATGAAGACGGTGATCGCTACATCGAAATCTGGAACCTGGTGTTCATGCAGTTCGACCGTGCGCCCGATGGCACGCTGTCGCCGCTGCCAGCGCCATGCGTGGACACCGGCATGGGCCTGGAACGCCTCGCCGCTGTCCTTCAACACGTGCACTCCAACTACGAGATCGATCTGTTCCAGCACCTGATCCAGATCGCTGCAGAACTCACCAGCACCAAGGATCTGGCCAACAAATCCCTGCGCGTGATCGCCGATCACATCCGCGCATGTTCGTTCCTGATCGTCGATGGTGTGTTGCCGTCGAACGAAGGACGCGGCTATGTGCTGCGTCGAATCATCCGCCGCGCGTTGCGCCATGGCTGGATGCTCGGCGTGCGTGGCGACTTCTTCTGGAAGATGGTGCAGCCGCTGGTCGAGGAAATGGGCAGCGCGTATCCAGAGCTCGCTGCCAAGCAATCGTTTGTCGAAGAGGCGCTGCGCACAGAAGAGCAGCGCTTTGGCGAAACGCTGGAACACGGTATGCGCGTGTTCGACGAAGTCGCAGCCAAATCCGGCAAGACCATTCCGGGCGAAGATGCCTTCCGTTTGTACGACACCTACGGGTTCCCAGTCGACCTCACCGCTGACATTGCGCGCGAGCGTGGGCTATCGGTAGATATGGAAGGCTTCGACCGGGCCATGGAAGAGCAGAAGGAGCGAGGCCGTAGAGGCAGCAATTTCCAGGCAAAGGGACTGATGCCGGCCGAACTCGCGAGCCAGCTTAAACCCACCGTTTTCCTCGGCTATGAAACGCTTTCCAGCCAGGGCTGCAAGGTCGTCGGCATGGTGCGTGAGGGCAAGCAGATCGACCAGGTTGCTGTCGGCGAAGAAGCATTGGTTATCCTTGATCGCACACCGTTCTACGCCGAGTCAGGTGGTCAGGTAGGCGATACCGGTGCGTTGTCGAATGCCTCGGGATCGTTCGAAGTGAGCGATACGCTCAAGATGGGCGGTGTGTTCTTCGGTCATGCCGGCCGTTGGCAGGGTGCACAGCCTTTGCGCACGGGCGATCTGGTTGATGCGGCTGTCGACGCAACGCGCCGTCAGGCGACGGTACTCAATCACTCGGCCACGCATCTGTTGCACGCGGCGTTGCGCGACGTGTTGGGCGCGCATGTTACGCAGAAGGGCTCGCTGGTCGCACCGGATCGTCTACGTTTTGACTTCTCGCATTTCAAGCCGGTCAGTCGCGAAGAACTGGCTCGGATCGAAGCGATGGTGAACGCCGAAGTGCGCCGCAACGCGGAAGCCGAAGTGCGCCAGATGGCGTACGACGATGCGATTGCTTTCGGCGCGATGGCGCTGTTCGGCGAGAAGTACGGCGACGAAGTGCGCGTGCTGAAGATGGGTGATTTCTCCACCGAATTGTGTGGTGGCACGCATGTCGGCCGTACCGGTGATATTGGTCTGTTCAAGATCGTCAGCGAAGCCGGTGTGGCTTCCGGCGTGCGCCGCATCGAAGCTGTCACGGGCACCGGTGCGCTGGCTTATGTGGCAGACGAAGAGCGCCGCCTCGGTGAACTATCGCAGCTGCTTTCAAGCAACGGCGACGATGTTGCCGAGAAGTTGCGTCAGGTGCTGGACCGTCAGAAAAAGCTGGAACGCGAGCTCGAATCGTTGCGCGCTAAAGCCGCCGGCTCCATGACCGGAGACCTTGCCAGTTCAGCCAAAGATGTTGGTGGTATCAAGGTGATTGCTGCCCGTTTGGAAGGCCTCGATGCCAAGGCACTGCGCGATGGCGTGGATCAGCTGAAGCAACAACTTGCGGATTGCGTGGTGGTGCTGGCCGGTGCGGCGGATGGCCGTATTTCGCTGGTTGCCGGCGTGCATGGCAAGGCTGCGGGACGTATCAAAGCAGGTGATGTAGTGGCTTATGTCGCCGGCCAAATCGAAGGAAAAGGCGGCGGCCGTCCAGACATGGCGCAAGGTGGCGGACTCGACAAACCACAATTACCTGACATCCTGACAGGTACAGTCGGCTGGATTGGAGAGCAGCTTGCCGGTTGATGCGCCGCGTATGGACCCGATGTAAAGATTATGTGTAAATTGCACCTGGCGCTTGCGCTCGGCTAGTATCGGTTAGATAACGGTGCTGCCGGTTGCGTATAGTGCCGTGAAGGCAAGCTGTCTTTCGAGGCAACTTGGTTGTTTGGAGCCGGGGAAGGCGGTAAGGCCTTTGACGGACGCGAACGTCAGAACTGCGTGATGACTGTGCTCAGGGGTGAGGCAACACCATGCAGATGGCCTGTGACCACAAGCATTATATGGAGTAACAGCTATGTTGATTCTGACCCGCAGGGTCGGTGAAACCCTGATGATCGGCGACGAGGTGACCGTCACCGTTCTCGGCGTGAAAGGCAACCAAGTTCGCATTGGCATCAATGCACCGAAGAACGTGGCCGTGCACCGCGAAGAAATTTACCAGCGCATCAAGGGCGAGAACGAGCACGAAGGCGGCGCCTCGGGTGGATCAGGCGCACACGGGTAACCTCTTTACCTTGAGGGCGCTGGCCGGTATCCTTGCCGGCTCCGTGACACCACGGAAACAAAACACGGAGAGATGCCCGAGAGGCCGAAGGGGCTCCCCTGCTAAGGGAGTATAGGGTCAAAAGCCTTATCGAGGGTTCGAATCCCTCTCTCTCCGCCAGTAATATGGAACAAAGCCCTGATTTCTCAGGGCTTTTTCTTATGCGGCGTTCCTACTACCCACGTTGCTACCCATGTCGCGTTCCGCGATGCGTGCAGCTATCCATCGGTCCACTTCGGACTCAACCCATAGCGACCGCTTGCCAACTTTGACCGGTCCAGGGAATGTCTTTGCTGCAATGCCTGCGTAGATGGTGGTACGGCCAAGCCCGGCGCGTGCTGCGACCATCTCAAAAGGAATCAGGGTGACGGGCACACGGTGCACAGGTGCGACAGCTTCCGGCTGATCGATCACGGCAAGATATCCCCGTCATACGCACTGCAACGCTTCACAAAAGCATCTGCGAACTGCTCCGGGTCACTGTCGCGCTGATTGAAGGCGAGTGCGACGGCCGTTTGCAATGCGTGATGCACGCTTGCCTCTTCATGCTCGGCTGCTGCTGTCACTGCTTCTGAAATTGAATCCTGCGACTTGCCAGCATCGCGGGCCTTGGCGATGGATACAACGGATGGACGAAGATCCTTGCAGAGCTTGGCGCGGCCAGCGGCATGGCTATGGCTGAAAGCCAGGACGGCGAGAACGGTAGCGGTGACGGTCAATGTCTTCATGTGTATTCCCCTGCGATGTGGCCCGCGTGATTGCGCGCCGGTCGGGTGTAATTGTGGCGTAAATTCTTGCGGTTGTTTAGTTGGCTGTGAATTGCTCGCGATCACTGATGGCGTCAACATCGGCTTAGGGAATCGAACAGGATGCAGAAACATGGCTCGTTCTCCGAAGACAAAAGGCAAGGAAGGTAGGGATCGCACCCTGGGGCTTGCGAGGCTGGATGATGTTCATGCAAAGCTGGTGTGGGAAACGCAGCAATTCATGAGGTGGCAACGTTCGCCAAGGCGACCGAATCACCCTGCCATGTACATGGCCCAAAACGCCGCGAGCACGGCGTGGAATATGGGTGATTGGCTCGCAGCAGAGCTTGATTTTGAGAAGGGCTGGGAAAAGGCTTCGCGGCTTACGGGTAGGTCGTTGAAGGGCATCGGCTCGTTGCAAGAGTGGATGCGTGAAGACATGAACCTGCGTAGCTGCCAGCAAATCGCGCTCGCAGTAAAACATGTGACGCTTGCAGAGCGCGCGTACGAAGCAGATTTTCAGACCGTCGATCAAGTCTTTGACATTTATGCAAGATTCGAAGAGGACGGGCATACGATTGCAGAAGGCCATGCTGTCCCAAGACAGCTTTCGGTGCACCAGGCTGTTTGGCTCGAAGGTGCATTTAGGGGGATGTACGATATGAATTTCGTTCTCCTTGGGGCCGTAACGTGGTGGCGCGATGTGATCGCTAATCTGCGTGAATGAGTTCACCGGCATTCCATCAAAATGGAATTTCCTCTATCCATTTCTCACAGCCATTAAGCTGCTCGCTTTCCGGCACCTGCATTTTCCACTGCGAACAAAAGCCAGTCTGGAACTGTAGACACTGGCGGCACGGTGTTAGATCGGGGAGGGCTAACACTGCTTTCACTGTATTTTGCGCTGCTATCAGCAGTCGCGCTTTCTCCGCCACGTTCGGCAAGTTGTCCAAAGTCATAGTCTTTTATCTCGGGGAATTTTTCGGTTTCGTCTACGGCAATGCTTATCGGCGTCGCCAGTGAATCGACTTGCGTTAGTGCTTCCTCAATCGTGCGTGGTGCGTTGCTACCCGGCAGGCGCTTTTGCCACCAGTCCACGGCCTTCATCCGCGCCATGCCGCCATGCTCGAAACACATCCACTCACTAAATGAGCGCATGCCGCATGAATAGGTAACTTTCAGGCTGGTGATTTTTCCGGGTTTCGCGTGCATGGCGTAGCGCACGCCGCTGACCTGGTGCGTGTGGATCTTGCGCGCGATACCCGCACCAGTTGAGAGGATCGGAGCGTCAACGTGCGTGTCATAGTGCTGTGGCTTAGCGCTACCGAATTTGTGGCCGCATTTCTTGTCAGGCCCAACCATCTCCGGGCACTCGCGTGTACTCATGGGGAGCAACGCCTTGCACGTCGGGCACTCTTTGAGCTTGCCGGTTTCAACTTCGCGCTTGCCAGTCTTTTTACTGGGCATGCCTACTTTGATTTGATCGACAGGCCCATGCTCCAAAAGGTTGCCCGCGTAGTCGAGCACCAGGCAGTCATCCTTGCCGCCAGCAGCGATAGCCGCGAGGCGTTCCGATACCGTGTCGATTGCATAGCCCTTCGCGTACACCACGCGGAAGCCGCGCCCGATTTGCTGATACATCAAGCCCGGCGACTTGGTGGGGCGCTTCATCACCACCACATCAATATGCGGAGCGTCAAACCCTTCGCTCAACACGTTGACGTTAACCATCCACCGGATGCGGCCAGCTTTGAACGCTTCGATAGACTGGCGGCGCTGCGCTACCGGCGTGATCTTTTTATTGCCGGTAATCATGGCGCACGATTCGCCGTACTTGCGCAACTCGTGCATGACCATCTCGGCATGCTTGACGTTCACGCAAAATATGATGCCAGCCTTGCGGCCAACGGAGCGCGCAAGCATGTCGCGGACGCTACGCTCCACTAGCGGGATCATCGCTGCCGCTAGTTCGTCCTCTACGTATTCACCACCCTTCACATGGACGGCTGATAGGTCGGGGCGCTCAAGTCCGCCAGGCGTGACAAGCTTGGATAGGTAGGCGTCGCCTATCAGGTCGGGGATGCGCGCCTCATACGCAATATCATTGAGGATGTACTCAGGCCCGCAGATCGGGATCGCGCGGCCTTTCAGGCGATAGGGTGTAGCAGTGAGTCCACCAAAGCGTACGCGCTGATTGATCTTTTGCGCATCCGCGAAGAAGCGCAGATAAGCGCCTTCACCATCAAGCGGGATGCGCTGCGCCTCATCCGTTAGCAGTAGATCGAACTGCCCGAGCATGTGCGCCTTGTCATACACGCTCTGTATCTGCATGTATTGGATCTTGTCGAATCGGTCACGCTTACGCAGGCCAGCCGCGTATATGCCCATGGGCGCGTTCGGCCACATGGCGCGCAGCTTTGCCGCGTTCTGTTCCACCAATTCTTGATTGGCCGCTAGGATGCCAATACGCAGATCCCATTTCTGCACCGCGTCCATCGCGATGCCAGCCATAAGCGGAGACTTGCCCGCCCCGGTAGGCAGCACAAGCGCGGGATTTCCGCCGGACACTTCAAGGTAATTCCAAAACGCGGCCTTTGCGTCTTGCTGATACCAACGTAGTTGCATCAATGCACCCCGCGAACTGCATCGATCAGGCACACATCAACCACGCGGCGGCACATCGCCAGGTCAAAGTGACCGATGTGGCACGCAGCGCGAGGTATTCCAAGCCGTTCGGCAAGCCACGCGTAACGCTCGCCACGGCGGCGCTTATTGCCCTTCCACGACGGATCAAATGCGGCATGTGCATCCATGCGTGCGCGGCGTAGCTCAGCGTTTGCGAGCGTGCCAAGCGGATTGGTGGTGCCGCGCTCGCAGCCAATCCATGCGCCGCACGGGCGGCAGATGTGGAACTGCAGACCGCGCAAGTCGGGACGATGCGGATAGACAGCAGGCCCACGCACCAGGGCGGCGGGCTGGTTGCAGTAACCGCACATGACGCTCATGCAGCCACCTTCGCGCGCTTGGCGCGCAGACGTTCACGGCGGCGCACGTTTGAGCATTTACAGCACTGGTGCGACGATGCGTAGCGTTCCGTTTCGCGGCACACCTTACACGGCTCGCCAATGTACCGCGCGCCCGGCACAGATCGACTATCAGCGATGTGGCGACGGCCGACGCCGCCACGGATTTTGCGTTCCTCCACCGCAGTGAGAATGTCCTCATTCAACAGTGCGTGGAACGTCGCCACCGGATCATTAGCGGCAGGTTGGCGATACACGCCAACAAGGTCGCTCTCAAGCGCGTGCCTGGGAGACTCAACCGTGACGTGTCCGGACGGCGCGAGACACACGGCCAGGGGCTTCCCGTGCTCAGCGATGACCATCGCTACGCGCTGCGAGATATCAAGCACGCTGTTTGCCCCGATGCGCCCGCATTTAATCTCGTTCATATCAGGCCGCCTTTTGGACAATGCGGGCATCGAACGTATCGCGCACTTCATTTGCTGCCGGGTCGCGGATAAATTCGGGCGTCGCTGCGAAGAGTTCGGATGATTCATAGGAGTTCGGGCCACGCTCCCCATTGCGGAATAAGTGGCCGTCCGGCGTCTTGTATTCGACCCAGTTTTCAGCCTCGCTCGCGTCAACCACTTCGCCCCAGCGCTTGAGAAATACCGGAATGTAACGATGAGCGGGGCATCCGTCCGCCTGGTGTTCGTGCGGAATGTCTTGGCCCCACTTAGCGCAGCTCCACCGGCCATCGCCTTCGCGCTCCGGGGTCGAGTGCAGGCAGGTGCGGCACGACACGCGCGGCAACTGCGCCGTGTGGCACACGCTGGTCATGGGGCATATCTTGCATTTGTAGAACGACGGATCGCTGCTGATGCCTTCCGGCGGCGCTTCCGCGAAGATGACGCGCTCAGCCTTCGCGACTAGGCGCGTGCCCTCCGCTGGGCTGTAATCGATACGCTCAGCGTGCAAGCTGTCGTCGTCTTTGCACACGGCCAGGTAAAGCGTGCGCGTGAGGTTTGATAGGTGCATTTCCACCTGATTTTGATCGACGTGTTCAGGCTTAGCCACGGCCACACCATCGCCGGGAATCATCATGACGGACGGATTTGCGCGGTACTTCTTGCGGTCATCCGACTTGCCCGCCAACTTGGCGAAAGACTTCTCGCCGCTGGTCTTGTAACTGACGTTGTGCCAGGTTTTCGGTGCCTCGGGGATGCCAACGGCCACGCCGTCAATCTTCGCGACCAGGTGGCCGCCGCAGCCAGTGAACGTGAATTGCTCGCCAGTGGCCGGATCAAGATCGTGCACGGTGCAACCAATGCCGCGCAGTTCGTCGGTGAATACCTGTTCCTCACGATGGCCGCGATTGAACAGGCGCAACATGCGGCCTTCGAACTGTTCTACTGCAGCCCAACGGAACGAGTAGAACAACCTGCGTTCGCAATCGTTGCCAATCTGCGAAGCTCCAAGGCGACGCGAAAGGCGCTGCGGCTGATCAGCCCACCACTTGTAAATGGCCTCAACAGTGAGCGAGCGGGGACGCTGGGGAAGTGGTGCCATCTTAAATCATCCCAAAGAATCGGAACGCCACGCGCGCACCTTGAACTGCGCCGCACTGCGTTACGTATGATTTTGTCGTGTAGCCGCCGCGCGTGTTAGGCGCTCCGCTTGACGGTCGCCAGTAGATGCCGCGCAAGCGCAGGCCGTATCTATTGCGCGTAATTGGGAAGCGATAACGGAAAACTTCGCCAACGCGCTGGCCGTTTACGAATAGTGCGAGCGTGTGCGAGTCGGTGCGTTTGGTGGTTAAGCTCATGGCTCATCGGCTCCGTGTGGGGTGGTGCTCTATCGGTTGCGGCCTGGTGCAAGCCGCAAGCGGTAGAACAGTTGCCGGGTTCCGCGACACCGCCCGGCGCGATGTTTGAAGTTGTGCACGTCCATGTGCACTGGTGCGCGAATCACCTGCGACGCTTAGGCCGCGCTACGTGCCCACGAAGGTTTCTGCGCGTCACCGCCGCTCGCCTGGTTGGCGGCCGGTTGCTGCTGCCCGACGTTCTGCGCTGTCGGTGCGGCGATGGGTGCGCCGTCTGCCTTGCGCCATGCCTTAACCTCGTTCTTGTCCTTGGGCACGGTGTAACGGCCCTTGTTCTGAACGGTCCCTGCCTTGATGAATTCCACGCGGATGATGTGGTTCTTGAAATGCAGATCCGCCGAATCACGCGGATTCGTCACGCCGGTTGCTTCGCGGATGCTAGCGAACTGGCGGTTGGCAATCTGCGAGGTCTGCGCGTTCGGGTGCTTGAGGCTCAAGTCACACCACACCTTGCGGTTTTTGAATTCGCCTTCCGCGATGGTGTACACCAGTGCCAGCTTTTCGCCGTCCGAGTTCTGGAAAGGAACCATGTCGGAGTCGGAGATGTGCGCGATGTATTCGCCGGTCGGAAGCGGGGAGAAATCGGTTTGGGTTTCGGCGTTCGGATCGTAAGAGCCAGTCAGATTTGCCATGTTTTTATGTCCTGGTTGAAGTCGGTTTGTTACTGGTGGTGCGGTGAAGCTGTGTTGCCGTTTAGGCGGCTTTCTGCGCGGGAGTCATTGCCTGCATGAGTGCATCCCATGACAGGTCGATGGTGTCGGGCATGTTGTAGCGATTGCCTGCGATAAACGCGGGCTTGGCGTTGACATGCAGCACGCGGCGGCCGGTGCTCATGCCGCGCGAGCGCGTCTTGCCGCCTGCCGCGTTCTCTTTCTTAATCGCGGTTTCTTCCGTAGCGAAGCCAATCACGTCGGCCCACTCGACAGCCAAGCCAAGCGCTCCCTTTTGCAACTTCAGTTCGTAGCGGTCATAGGCTTCAGAGTCCGGTGAAGCGAAGTTTTTGACGATGCTATGCGCGATGAGCGCAATGGCCTTGCCATGGTTGACGCGCAGGTCATTGAGCGACGCGAAGAAAAGACGCCACGTGTCGTTAGCTGCGATGTAGCCCTTTCCGTAGCCTGGTGCTTCGATGTCCGGCCAGTTGTTGACCTGGCACGTGTACTTCCACACCAGCGGTTCGAGCCAGTCCAGCGAATCAACGCCCACGGTGCCGAAGTCGTTTGCCTCATGCTTGAGGCTTTCCAGCGCTTCCATCACTTCCTCAAACGACTTGAGAAGCGGGAATGAGTTGGTTTCGATGCCTTCGAGACCATCCTCAAGCGGGAGAAAAATCGGGTTGTACGCACCGGCCACAAATGTGGATTTGCCGATCTTTTGCGAGCCGTGTATCACGATGCGCGGCGGGTTGCTGTTGCGCGTGGTCTTGCTGATTGATGCGAGCGAGATTGCCATTTTCAGTTCTCCGTGTTCAGTGCGTTTAGTGCGGCTGCGATGTGGCGCGCTTGGAAAATCGCATCGTCAAGCGCGTTGTGATGGGTGCCCACACGTTCAGGCAGTGCGATGCGATCACCGGCTAGCGCAACGACGGTCCGGCCGCATCGATTCTTGCGGTAATGCCACGGTTCATCGACGCCGAAGGTTTGGGCGAGGCTTCGCACGGTTGCGTTATCAAAGTCCGCGCCGTAGCCGTAGACGCCCGCGACGGCATGCGAGTCGAGGAAGTGGCGAAGATCGTGCAGCGCCCCACTCACCGAATCGCCTGGCGTGGTCAGCAGCACGCGCGCCTGCTCGTCCTGCTCTTTCCACCAAGCAAGCGTGTCAACGCCCACAGTGCGGCCGACGCGATGCTGTTCGAGCTTGCTAAGCACGCGGTGAAACGTGCCGAGGATGCCGCCCGCCCGGTTGAACACCGCACAGCCGATGGAAAGCACGACGGCAGTTGGAGCGCGATCCAGCGTTTCGATATCGATTGCGGCGTTAAGCTCCATGCTCATGCCGCCTTACCCATCTGCTTTGCCAGCCATCCCGGCATCGCGGGCGCCGCTTCCTCCGCCACGGCCACGGCCTCAACCACAGGGGCGGCTTCCAACTTCGGAGCGGGCGCGTGCGTTTCGAGCGCAGATAGCTTTGCTTCCGCCTTAGCGATCAGCTCCACTTTTACGGCTGGCTTGCTCGGCTTGCTGATGAGCGCTTGCGCCAGGATGGCGTACTCATCCGCGTGGTTATCCTTCATGTCTTTAAGACCGGCCGCGATGGTGTCGGGCTTGTACTTGATGGCTGCGGCGAAGCGCTCGGGGTTGATCTTGTCCTTGATCGCGGCGAGTGCTGCGGGATCGACGCTGATGGTTTGGTCAAACGTGACGGTGCCCTTGAAATAGTCACCTTTCTTGCTCACGCTGCCTTTTTCCTTTTTCGGCAGCAGCGCGATCACGGCATCCTCAGCCTTGAGGCGCACGTCCTTTGCAACGGCTTCGCTGATCTTTGCGGCAGCGAGCGCTTCCAGGGCTTCGTCTAGCGGGTTGTTGTAGTCAACGGACATGGTTAAGTCTCCGAATTAGCGCGCCAGCCACACGGTTAGGCACATGAAAATTTCGCTGGCGGCAAGCTTCGCGAAGAAACGTGCAGCGTCATTCCACTCGGCGCGATTCACGCGCAATCCTTTGGCGCAAGGCGCACGGTGTCTCGCAGGTAGCGCGTTGCCTGGGTCAGTGCGGCGGCGCGGCTGTGGAGGCGCTTGAGCGCGTCCAGGGCGATACGCTCAGCAATGTGCATCGTGGTGCAGCCGTGGTGCGACTGCATACGCACGGCACGACGAAGGGCGAATAGTTCGGCGGGATAAATGGCGGTACTCATGCGGCGTTCCTCAGTGAGGGGCGCGGCGAGAATTCGCGCGCCATGTGGTCAAGTGCGATTGCGAGTTCGCGGGCGTGCTTTGAGCGGCCGATAGCCAGGGCGTACTTCTGTCGGCGCGCGTACCAGCCGGGGAGCATCACGTCATAGGTACGGCGGCGCGTCATGCCGCCAGGGACAGCCGCCGCCGCTTCGTGCATGTCGCGGTTGGCTAGCGACTTGTCCCAGCCCGTAGCGTCCCAGCTAGCTAGCAGCCTGAAATACCGGCGAGCGGCGAGGCGTGCGGCGCTGCGCGCGGCGTAGTAGTCGCGGCGAGGATCGGGGCGCGTGCCGCGACCGATTTGCTGGCAGTAGAGTGCGAGGCTCATGCGTCACCTGCCAGCGCGATTGCGGCGCGTGCTTCGCGGGCAGACGTGAATACGGCAACATTACCGTCTGCATCTAGCATGTCCTCATAACCGCCCACGCTATCCATCAGCGCGGGATTGCGGCGCGATACAAGGAAACAGCCGTAACTGCGTCCGCTTCGGATGCTGTCCACGAACCATGCGCCAGGGCGTTCGGCGCGCTTTGGCTCTGCGCGCTTCATCATGGTGCGATCGTTCGCGCTCGGCACGCTGTAGCCGGGCATTACAATCACTTTGACCGGCGCGACTTCCAGGCCGCGCGTGCCGGTGCGCATGGATGCGCGGTGTGCGGATTCCAAGTTGCGTTGTGCAAGAGCGCTCATGATTAGGTCTCCTGGTAAACGTGGCGATACGCGATTGAGCGCGAACCGTCGCGGTATGTGATGGATGCGCCAACGCGGCAGGCGTTGCCTGGGTGAACACATGCGATGCTGCGAGACTGGTTCTGCGCGCCAAGTGCGCCGTAGTTGCGCAGGCGCACTTGCGCGGTGGTCTTGATTGCTTTGCGGGCGCTCATGCGGCTTTCTCCGTAATCGGAATGAGTGCCGCAATCGCGGCGGTCTGCGACGTGGAAGACATGAGCGCGTCAAGCGACTTGCCGAGGCGATTGGTAACCACAAGCTCGGGTGTCGCGTAGTCACGGCGAACGTTTGCGCGTTTAAACCATTCGCGGTTTAACCTCATGTTCTTTTTGCGTGCAGCACCAGTGATGCCGGTGCCGACGTGATGCGGCATGCGCAACTGCGGAACGTGGAACGGATCGCGGCTAAAGCCGGTCTTGACGCGCTCGACACCGCCACTAATCCAGCGGATGCGCCATGCCTGTTTGTATTCGTGGAACGTGCCACGGCGAATCGTGGTGCCGTCTGCAAACGTGGCCGTGTAGGTGCGATGAGCGTTCATGCCAGCACCTCTGCAGCGATGTAATCGACCATCTGCACTGGTACGCGGCCATTACGCTGCACGCGGAAGCGTGTGGTGCTGGCAAGGTGGCAGTAGGTGTCGCCGTCTTCGTTCACGCGGCCCTGGGCGAGTACGCGCCAAGTGTCGCCGTCGTGGCTAATTACCTTGTCGCTCGGTTGCTGATTCATTGGCTTCTCCGGCTTGTGCCCACTCGGGGCGGCGTGGAGGAACCTTATCAACGGAAATCCGTTTCGTCAACGGTATTCAGTTGCATTGGGGCAGAAAAAAGCCGCGACCCAACTGCGGCGCGGCTTTGCGGGCTTTCCTACCCAGTTCGGAAGCGGGCTAAAGGCCGCGTTCTTCCAGTATCCGGGTAGCTATCGGGCACGATCCCATGACGTGCGCGTTGCGGTTTAACATTTGGCGAATAGCCAGGATTTCATCGTCGGAAAGTGGGGGAACGTAGGTGCGTAGTTGTACTACTTGCTCAGTTTTTGCCTTGTTTTCCAGCATTTAGCTTACCCTGTTTCGCGTCCTCAAAAATGGCGGCCTGATGCTCCGCAGTCAGTTTGCCGCCGTCGCGCACAAGCTGCTCATAGACGCGGGCCAACCATTCGCAACGTTCGGTGAGCCCGAATTTCCGTTGTGCCAGGTGTTCCGCCGCACCTATTGTCAGCTCAGCGTCGTGGAGGATCGCAGGATTTAACGATCCCCGGCAAGTATCCGTCAGATTCGTGACAGGGACGTGTTTAGGGCCGGTTCCAGTTTCAAGCCATAGGGCGTTGACGCGGAAGTAGTTAGCCAGGCGAGCCAAATACTTACTTGAATCCTGGGGCACGCTCACCAGCGTTTGCAGGCTATTTACGGGCATGCCGACCAGCCGCGCAAGGTCAGCGTACTTAATCGGTACGCCGCCCGTGATCGGGTCGGGAGTCATGAGGCGCAGGGATTCCACGCGGTCGCCAACGGTTTTCATGGGTACGCATTAAAACGGATTTTTAATGCGAAGTGCCGTTGACAACAACGGAATTCCGTTGATAGAGTGGCCGCCATGCGGAAGAAATCACGCCCCATCGGCATGTACCGCCTGCCTTGGAGTTCGGCGTCGGCAACGGCTACCAGTTGACGGGCCTCGTCCAGGTTCAGGCCGAAAGCCTCGGCCAGGATGCGCGCTGCGATGTCGCGGGAGTGGTTCGGTTCGGCTTGGTTTGAAGTTTTCACGGTTCGGGCCAGTTGGTTGCGAGCCTTCAATCTACCCACGAAGCAAAGGCAAGGATAGGCAATTTATGGATACGGCAGGCAACACTCAGCAAGCGCTAGGTTTAGAGGCATTTTGGCCGCGCAAGCCGATCAACGCACCTGAAAAGCTGGTGCGTCAGATCGACAGTGAAGCGCAGGCCGTGGCCGTGGCTATCAAGGCCAGCGGGCAAAAGTTGGCAAGTATTGCGCACGCGATGGGCAAGAGTGAGAGCTATCTCTCACGCATTCGCAGCGGCCAGCGGCCGGTCCCCGAGAAATTCATTAAGCCGTTTTGTCGCGCTGTCGGCAATCGGCTGCTTGAGCAATACGTGGAGATGATCCACGCATTACATCCAACCTCCGCCGACCGCATTGCTGCGTTGGCCGCCATCCTCACGGACCTAGCTGCATGATGAAAACCAACCAAAGCCGCCCCGTCATGATCGCGGGCACTCGCTTCGATTCTATGGCGCAGGCGTACCGCGTAGCGCAGGGCAAAGGCTATACCGGCTCGCGCTCCGCGTTCGTGAAGATGATTCGCCGCAATGCGGGCAACATCATCCACCTGGGTGACCTGGCGGACCTGTCGCCGTGCACAAGGGAAGTGACGCCAAACGTTACGGCGTTCTATCGCCGCCGCGCAGGTAGGAACACGCGCATGCGTGAAGAGATGACGCGCATGTGCGCCGAACTGGACGCGCGCAAAGCCGCGTTGAAGGAGGCTGCTTAATGCACCCGCAGTACAAGCCAGCGCCAATGGCCGCGCAACGTAGCTTGAACGTCTCTGACTACCAGCTCAGCAAAGAGCACAGGGAGATTTTCGCAAAGCACGAAAACGTGGTGAAGCACATGCGCGCCCTCACTTCCGGCAAGTTGCCTACCGTTGTTTACGTCACGCGCTCGCAGTGGATGGCAATCAACGACACGGTAAGCCGTCAATCACACGGCAGACTGTCGCTCGAAACTGTCCGATACAACGGACTCCCAATTAAGCATCCTTGAGGATAAGACCATGGCAGACGAAGCAGACCAGGCACAAGTAGTTGAAGAAATGCACATCCGCGCAGCGCTCGCGAACCACGCGGCACGCATAGCAAAGGTGTCCAGTGTTGTACCTATGTGCGAAGAGTGCGAAGAGTACCCGGCGGCGGTGCTTAGCAATGGCGTGCGCGGCAAGCATTGCACGCGTTGCGCGGAAGAGTTGACCGCGAGTAAGGCCGCGTAAGCGGCCTACACGTTTAGCTGTCCAGACGGGATAGAACATGTCCGCACCTAATAACACTGTCGAACATGCCCAAAAGTACATTGGGTTAGGGTGGGGCTTGTGCTCCATCCCGCCCGGGACGAAGGGGCCAACCGATGCCGGATGGAATGAACCGCGAAACGTAATCAAAACCCCGTGGCAGGCAATGTCAATCGTGGGCGCTCGCGCACGTCACGGCATTGGCCTGGTGCACGCTGCATCAGGTACGTGCGCCATCGACGTGGATGACTTGCCAGCGTTTGAACTGTGCCTGGCAGAGTTGGGCTTGGACGTTGCCGAGATATTCGCGGGCGCACCGCGCATCATCGGCAAGCCTGGCCGTGACAAGGCGGTCTTCAAGCTGCCGCCAGGCGAGTTCAGCGTGAAGAAAATCGTGTGGCCGCCGCGTGCGCCTGGTGAAAAGCCGGTAACGGTATTTGAGTTGCGCGCGGGTGCGGTGCAGGACGTATTGCCGCCATCGATCCACCCCGACACGCACGAACCGTATCGCTGGCGTGAAGGGCACGCGCCATGGGATACGTCCATCCCCGAGCTGCCCGCGCCCATCGTGGCGATGTGGCAAGCCTGGGATAGCATCAAGCCGCAACTGATGGCCGCGTGCCCATGGGCACCAAAAGAAGAAAAGGCCGCAGCGCCGAAGCCGCGCACACGGTCGAGTGGCGATCATGATGACGTGATAGGCCAGTTCAACCAGGCGCACGATGTAATCGCGATCCTTGAAAATAACGGATACGTGCGCAAGGGTAAGCGCTGGCTCTCGCCTACCAGTAGCAGCAAGCTTGCAGGCGTTGGCGTGTTTGATGACCGCACGCACTGCTATAGCCACCACGCATCAGACCCGCTCAACGACGGCCACGCACACGATGCGTTTGGAGTGTTCTGCATCCTATCGCACAACGGCGATTTCACTGCAGCGGTAAAGGATGCGGCGGAATTGCTGGGGCTGCGCGAGAAGTGGCCGCCCGAAGCGGTGCAGATGGTCGAGCCGATGCCCGACTCCTTTTTCGAGGGGAGCCGCAAGCGTAAGGCTGCACCGGCAAACGTGGATCCTGTCCCCGACCGGCATGCGGCCACGCCCGGCGTGGTCGAGCGTATCGAAGCGATGGGCGTACCGTCCGAACTGCTGCGCGTGCCTGGCGTGCTGGGCGAAGTGGTGGACATGACCAACCGCACGGCACCATATCCGCAGCCCATCCTATCCGTGCAAGCGGCGCTCGCGCTTGGCTCCGTGGTGCTTGGCCGTCGTTACGTGTCCACACGCGACAACTTCACCAGCTTGTATTTCGTCAACGTCGCAAAGTCCGGCATGGGCAAGAATCACGCGCGTACTGTGATCGAGCGGACGCTTGAAACATCGGGCTTGGATAGCTTGATAGGCCCACCTGACTTCACCAGCCAACCGGCCGTCATGTCCGCGATGATGCGCTCGCCATGCAGCATCAGCATCATGGATGAATTTGGCGACATGCTGGCGTACGCAGGCGCGAAGGGTAATGCGCAAAAGGGCATGGTCATCACCACGCTGAAAGAGTTGTGGGGCAAGCTGGACGGCACGCACCGCCCGGCGCAGTACAGCGAAGAGGGATTGAAGCAAAAGGACCGCGATGCACGCGAGCAACGCATTGTGCGCAAGCCAGCGCTGTCGTTGCTTGGCATGGCGACACCAGGGCAGTTCTATGGCGCGCTCAACGTGTCGGCTATCGAAGGCGGGTTTCTTAATCGCCTCATCATCGCGGAGGCCACGGGACCGCGCACACTGCCGCGTAAGGCCGACAAGCTGGAAATACCAGCCAGCGTACTGGCCTGGTGCAAGATGGCTCGCAGCGAGCGCGGAGGCGGCAACCTAGCGACGATGGACACCGCATCCATGGAGCCAGCTACAACGGTGGTGGAATTCACCCGCGATGCCGAGGCGCTTTTGCTCGCCTACGCAGAGAAGATCATCCACGATCAAAACACGCTTGAGAAGGAATCCGAAGCGCTCGCGGAGATGGTTAGTCGGTCGCAAGAGAAGGCCATGCGGCTGGGCGTCATCCTGGCGTGCTCCGTCAACATCGAACGGCCAGTCATCACCGCCGACGTGATCCGCTGGGCCATCGCATACGTGCAGTGGACGACAGAGAAGACCATTGACGCCGTGCAGCGGCATATGACTACCTCGCCATTTGGCGAGCTGTACAAGACGATCCTGGCGCTGTTTGAGGGCACGGACGATCGCGGGCTTACTGACCGCGAGATAGCACAGCGTTCGCGCACCTGGCGCGGGACCGATCCGAATACGCGCGAGCGGTTGCTCAAGGCGATGCGTGCAGATGGTCATATCGACCTGGTGGAGACAACCGGCCGAACCGGACAGAAGCGCAAGGCATGGACGATTGCCAAATACGTGTCTGCGCCTTTGGACGTGTCTACGCCTTAAAGCCAATGATTTACAACGATTTTCCGTTGAAGGCGAAGACGTTCCAGTAGAGGGAGAAAGCAATCTCCATCACGACGAGGAAAAGAGAAATGGGGGTGGGGGTAAGAAAATAAGAAATTATATATATAAAAGGGAGAGATTTTTTTCTTATTTATTATATAAATCCTTTACTTACGCTCACCGCCGAAGCCGCAGACAAAGCCGTCTGCATCTTGTCTACAGCGGCACACCTTTGGATCCACATACGGGAATTGGAAATGGGTACAGCAAAGCGAAAGAGGGCGGTTGATGTGACGGTGCGTGATCCGTGGATGGGGAGCGCGCCCGGTCCCTGCCGTGAGGGTTCGCGCGTGAGCGTTCATTCAGCTAAAACACGTCCCGCCAATGACGCGTTTGTCAACAGCGAAGATCAGGAACAGATCCTAGTCATGCGCTGGGCGATCGGTCAGGAATCGACGTGGCCGGAATTGCGTTGGCTGCATCACTGCCCGAACGGCGAGCAGCGCGCGAAGTCCACGGCGGTGAAGTTGAAGGCGATGGGTGTCAAGTCAGGCGTGCCGGATCTTGAGTTGCCGGTGCCGCGTGGCGGATTCCACGGCCTGTACATCGAGATGAAGCGCACCGAGGGCGGGCGGCTATCGAAGGAACAGCGCGAATGGCGCGACCATCTCACAGCGTCCGGTTACGAATGGGCGATGTGCGAAGGGCACGTGGAAGCAATCGCCGTCATTTCGGACTATCTCGCAAGCGATGGGCCGGAATAGCTTTCGCCTGGTGACAACGGAATCCCGTTGACTCTGCTACACTCCTATCAATTCACCATGCGAGGCAAAACCCCACATGACGAAGCCCCTTCACGATGAGATTCAAGACCAGGCCAGCGACATGCCGCGCCTGGGGCGTAAGACGGCGCTCGCATTCGAGCGGCCATGTTTCCGCGAGCGCGTGGCCGCGTTGGCTGGCAAGTCGGCGTACAGGGAGCCGGGCACGGGCAGCGGAACCGGCCACATGCGCGCAATCCCAAGTGACCACCTGGTAGCCGCTGCGCTCGCCTATGCACGCAAGGGACCGGATGACATCGGGCCGGATATCGCGTTCGATATCGCAACGCAGACGATGCGGCACAAGGGCAAGATTTGCGCGGCCGTTGGTGCTGCGCTCATCGCCAACTATCAGCGCGACCGCACGCGCCGCTACATGCGCCCGTTTATCGGGAACGTTGTGTGGGCAGGCTACGTGCAAGTAGTGGAGCTGCCGATGATCGTCCCCAAGCCGGACGGCATGACGGTGGACGAATGGCGCGCAGCGGTCAACGTCGCGGCTACCGTTATGCAGTCGCTTGGCGAGAAGTCGCTACAGTTGGCGGAGCGTGCGCACAAGAAGCGAGAGAGGGAGGCGGCATGAAGGCGAACGAGATTACGCAGCCTGGTTACTACTGGCTTCGCGATGGCGGCGAAAGCGAGGTTGTGAGCGTGACCGATCCGGGCAGTGGCAGGCTGCGTATTTATTTCCACGGACTTGACCAGTCGGCAGCGCTGGACGGCATGCCCGGCGAATTCACCGGGCCAATCGCGGAGCCGACGACGTAATGAGCCTCGCCAGCGCTCGCTGCGAAATCTACTGGTACTTCAAGTAGCTTCCCAAGACAACCAAGATGCAGCCGAGCAACGTGAGGGGCTTGGTACTCGCAGGGGTGCGCCAGCCAGCACTAACCGAGTCGTACACGTCGCGTAATGTCTTGCTTTTATGGGGGTGCGGCGTAAAGGCGTACACCCAAGCAAAGCACAGAATGCCTAAGTCCTGAAGAAGTGCGGCATGGTTCCACCCAGCCAAAATCATCAGCGTGATTGCCAGTGCCGCACATACAGCAATCCGTATGAGTCGGTGTCTCTCAATTTTCTCGTCCATGTGCATTTGAATTAGCCTTTCGATCATTGGAGAGTCACACGGTTAAGTGCCGTGTGACTCAGGACGGATGACGTTAGTCGCAGCTACTGCCGCCACTCAAATAAAAGTCATACATCGGCATCATGTCGTCGTAGTCGCCCCAGTATTGGTGGCTATCCCAAACTGGACTGCCAAACAGATCATCGACAGACTTGAGCATCGAACCTTGCGAGACGTCATTTGCGGCTGACTGAATGGCATTGACCATGCCATAAACCGTGCCGCCGATAGCGTCGCCCAAGCTTGGATCATAAGTGTTGATTGCGTTATTAATTTGCGTGCCAATTTGGTTGCCTACCCAGTAGGCCAATAAGATATTTCTACCGGCAAAGCTAGCCGTTTCAGACAGAGCAGATGCAGGCGACAGGGAGCCAACCTGGGCGGTTCGGAATTCAAGATAAATATCTTCAATCGACATATCTGTTGTGGGGGCGGTCATCGGCTGAATGCGTAAGCTATCAGGTGCGATTGCATTCAACTTTGGCAGTGCCGCCGCCCTAACCTCCGGGGATGCGTACTGATTTACCGCGTCCAGAACCTGCTGTTTGCCAAAGGCGTTGGCAACCCGTACCAAGCTCTTGTCACCGAGGCGCTTCGCAAATGTCGCCATCAGCGGTCGATTGCCAGCACTTGTCGATTCGTTATAGCGACTAGCTAAGTCAAATAGCTCGCGGTCACTCAAGTGACGAATGACGCTTTCGGCGGGGCCATTGGCGAAATTGCCTTCGATGATCGAAGCGAATCGCTGCTGAATTTCCAGCGGAGTTGTGCCCTGAATTGGATTTTTTGCAAGTAAAGAAGTCGCCACATCCTCACCGGGGCCACCAGTGCAGCCGACACCACCACCAGGAGGCGGTTCGTCTGCTCTTGAGGCAATGGGGAGTGCAGCCATCAATGCGAAACTCAAAAGCAACGCAGATTTGCGGAGCGTGCTTTTCCATGCGTAGTTCGTCATGAACCTCTCCTATCCATTAATTTTGTTTTCCCCTGTTCTTATAGTTTGATTGCGGGCCACGCGAAAACTGCGTGAAGAACGGATATGAAAACAGAAGGCAATAGCCTTGCTTCAAACTGTCACTCTGTTATTCAATGAGCCGGTGATGGTTGACCGTTGGCACAGGAAGCACGGGCCGTATGCCGCGCCATTGTGGGTTGTGTAGCGATACCATTCGAGGCCATCGACACCGCTTTCAATTTCCACGGCCGAAGGATGCGCCGGGGTTGTCTCACCCAGCAGGACGTCCCGGAAGCCGGGCGGCTGCGTCAACCTGCCGCAGGTTCATGCGCCGCGCTGGCTACACGGCTTTTTCACAATCGGCAATTGAAAATCGGTCATTGGTCGGCAGTCCGCTTGCTGACCACGGGGATAGCTGGGCGTCATAACCGGGGAACAAGGGGCAGGGAATGGGGAAGGTGGCGCAGCGTTACACCTGGCTGAAGCAAGTGGCTGTGGCATTGGCCTACGTGGCTACGTACGAGGCGGCGCACCAGCTCACATATACCGAATTCGCTACCGGTACTGCCGTCCGGCTGCTGTGGCTGCTGTTCCTTCCGTATCGCTACTGGCCCGCGCTTATCGTTGGCGAATCCGTGCCAAACCTTCTGGCCGTCTATCCTTGCCTTGAACAGTTCGGAGCAGCCTGGGTGGCATTGCGTGCAATCCCGCCTATTGCAGTCATGATGCCCATAGTGCGCTATTGCCGTTCGCGCTTGGCACTCTTTCCAAGTCGTCGCCTAATCAACATCAATGCGCTACTCATCTGCACCTTGGCAACTTCGCTTGCACTGACCGCATACACGTCTGCGGCAATGGCTTTGGCGCATCTCCACCCGAATACGCTACAGCTCACTGCTAGCGATGCGTTCGCGGTCTTTGCGGGCTTCTATTTCGCGATCCTCGCCATTGTGCCGTGGCCGCTGATAGCGCGGTATGAGCTGCGCGCGGGTAATTGGCGCAACAAGCTACAGCTTGCGGTCGAAAGCAAGTTGCTGCTGGAAGGAATGACGGTGCTGATTCCGGCAACTGCTTTGCTGGTGCTGGCCGCGTTGCGCCTCAACGCTGCCTATGCGCAGCTTGCCTTGATGGGCATGTTTGTGCCGGTGGTGTGGCTCACAACACGCCACGGCTGGCGAGCTGCAGCACTGGGCGGGACGGTCACTATCATATGTGCCGCGTTCCTAGTGCCGAGTGAGGCGCAAAGTGGTGACATGTCGACAATACAGACAGAGGTGTTTCTAGGCGTCGCTATCACTAGCCTGTTTGTACTTGGTGCGCGCATCAGCGCACAGCAGGCCCAAGACCGGCGCGCGGTGAACGGGCAGCAGTTAGCGCAGCAGAGCTACAAGCACGGCGAGTACCGCTTGCGACAGGCTGCACACTCGCTCGACCTGGCGGCAGCGAAGCTATACACGACGGGTACGCGCTTACTGGGGAGTATCGGGCGGATCAATCCCGACATCGAAAATCAGGACCACTACAAGCAAGCGATTGACGCGATACGCGATGCGCGCCAGGTGGCCGAGAGCATTCACCCGGTTGCATGGCGTGAGCGTGGCCTGCCTGCAGCGCTGCAAGAAACAATCGGGCGAGCGCTGGATGATGCGGGAATAAACTACAGGTGCGAGATAAAAGGGCGCGGCATGACGCGCATGCAGCCCGCCGTTATGTCTGCCGCTTACCGCATAGCCTGCGAAGCTGTTGTGCTTGTTACCAGCCGCATTGCCTGTTCGACTGTTCGCGTTAGTTTGCGCGGTGGCGAAACGAACCGCATGCGCTGGATCGTTGTACGCGTTGATGGCTCAATAAACGCGATGACGGTTGCCCGTGCTATTCACGGTGCCGATAATCGAAAGCGGCTTGCTGCTCGGCTTGGTGCAAGTGGGCTGAATATCGATCAGCTGGGCGAGCAAGTGCGCGTCTTTGATGGCGAACTGCATGTTCGCAAAGACGACGAACACATGAGCGTCACGGTGCTGCTGCATGACGCAGCGAGAGCGCTCAATGAAGGCGCTCCCCTGCGCTTATGGGTGCACTGATTACGGGACCGAAGACGTCACGCCGGGGCCGCTGCATTGCAGCTGGGGGCAGGAATTGAGGGCCTTTGCCACGGTGAAGGTAGTTGCGCCACTGGCCTGCGGTGTTGCCGTGACAGTCGTGGTGGCGTCCTGATACACCGTTTCTGCCGACGATGACGCAGCTGTGCCCGTCGTCACCACGTTCTGCGCATCGACGCCAATCGGCAGCACGATGGTTGTGCCGTTCGCAGTTCCGATGGCCGCGTGAACGATGCCACTTAGATCGTTGACCTGCACGTACTTGATGCCGTGCATGTGGAACACGTACACGTGCCAATTCGGCGCGGCGCTCACATCTGCAGTGTTCGGCCATGCCTGCCCTAGACCGGCGGACGTGCTGGCCGTTTGCGCCTGAGCGCCACCAGCAACCCCCAAGGCCATGAGGGCGGCAAGTAAAGTTCCTGTTTTCATGCTCGTTCCCCTTCAAATGGTAGCCACGCCACCGGAGTGCGAAATGTAGCAGGACACGGGTACGGGGAAACATGAAAGCGCATTGATGCTGCGCGCTGGTTTAGTAGGCGGTCAGTGCGGACATCATTGATTGGGGCTTGACAGTCCTCTAGGCCGCTGTCACAGACTACCCACGATGAGATTGCTGTAACCAAACCCCGCCGATGTGCGGGGTTTTCGTTTTCTAGGGGGTCAGTACGCCACGCTTAGGCGGGCGTCTCCCCATTTCTTGCGGCACGCGCACACAAGAAGGGTGCGTTATCCCCGGTGCGCCTGCCGCACTCCCTTACGTCGCCACACGCCTCCGGGCGTGCTTTGCCGTGTCCGCACGCGGCGACCCCTGTTCAAACATCGGGACTTTCCTATGACTGGCGTCAAACACGACGGCGGCAAAGCGCCGTGGAATCTGCTTCCCTGGGACGCGGTGCGTTGCATCGTCCACATTCTCGCGTTCGGTGCTCGCAAGTACAAAGAGCGCAACTGGGAGCAGGGCATGGACTGGTCGCGCGTATTCGCGGGCCTGCATCGCCATCTAGCCTCGTGGTGGGAAGGCGAAAAGGCAGACCCCGAGACAGGCAAGTCTCACTTGTGGCATGCGGGCTGCTGCATCCTGTTCCTGATCGCTTATGAGCTGCGCAGCAAGGGCCGCGATGACCGCCCCGGATCAGCAGAGGCGTGCGCAGTCGATTCGGCGCAGTCGATCACGCACACCATCCGCCTGGCCGATGGCTCACCAGCGCCAGGCATCGTCGCTGCACGCGTTCGCGAACATCTTGATGCTGACTTGCAGCGCCGCGCCGATGCTGAGCTGCGCGAACTGGTGAACGCCGAGCCGGTGCCGATGACTGACGCCGAGTGGCGCGCGCACTGCGAGCGCATCGGCGCGAACGTCCCCGACACGCCACGCCGCGCGAACGTGCCCGACGTGCCCGACCTTATCCGCAACTGATTCCAACCACCGCGCGCCAGGCGTGCGACGGAGATAGCATCACATGGCAATCATTTGCCCTAACTGCGAAAGCACGAAAACCTTTCGCAACGGCAACGGCCGTATTTATTGCCGTTCCTGCAAGACCCATCCAAGGGTTCCGCTTGAGCGCTCCGTGGAAGAAATCGCCGCCGTTGATGCAGCGAACAAGGGTTATGCGCCCGAGAATGACCTGAATCACCCGCTGCCCGCAGGCCAGAAGCTGCGCGGCATGTCCACGATGTACAAGGCGGATGGCACGATTGGCGCGCAGTGGATCAAGACCCGCGCCGACGACGAAGAACAGGCCATGATTTTCCGCGCTGCATGCGCAGCGATGGCCGCAGACCTTCCGCAGGTTGCGCCGCGCGCCGCGAATGATCACGAATACCGTGACGACCTGATGAGCGTGTATCCCATCGGTGACCCGCACATAGGCATGTACGCCTGGCAGGACGAAACCGGCGATGCCTGGGATTTGAAGATTGCCGAACGCGTTCACTGCGGCGCAATGGCGGAGCTGGTCGAGCGCTCGCCGCGTGCACGCAAGGGCGTGGTGCTGAACCTTGGCGACGCGCTGCACTATGACTCGCTTGCTGCGGTGACGCCGCGCAGCGGTCACAACGTTGATGCCGATGGCCGCTACGCAAAGATGGCGAGCGTAGCCGTCAAGACGCTGCGCCAGTGCGTTGATTCGGCGCTCGAAGTGCATGACGAAGTAGAAGTCATCCACGTGCCCGGCAATCACGACGAAACCGGCGCGCTATGGCTGGCTATCGTGTTCGCGCACATCTACGAAAACGAGCCGCGTGTGAAGGTGCACACAAGCCCCGCGCTGTTTCATTACGTGCGTTTCGGCAAGGTGTTGATTGGCGCGCACCACGGCCATTCGTGCAAGGCTGAAAAGCTCATGGGCGTGATGGCCGTGGATCGCGCGAAAGACTGGGGCGAAACGCTGCATCGGCACTGGTTGACTGGTCACATCCACCACGAAAGCAAGAAAGAGTATGCGGGCTGCACGGTTGAGTCATTCAACACGTTGGCCGGTAAAGACGCGCACGCCACCAACGGCGGCTGGCGCAGTAACCAATCCATGACGTGCATCGTCTATCACCACGAACGCGGCGAATGGGCGCGCACAAAGGTGTTTGCCGACGCATTCGGCGACGACATTAAGGAAGCCGCGTAATGCGTACTCATTTGGATAACGCGGCTGGTGCCGCGTCCGTGTCTTTCGTTGCAGCCACGTTCTCGGGATGGACCGTTCAAGACTGGGCCGCATGCGCGGCTTTGATTTTCTCCGTGATGCTCATCCTTGAGCGCTTTTTCAGATGGGGGCGTGCACTATGGCAAAGCCGACAGCCAAGGTAAGCGCTGCGGTGCTGGCTCTCACGCTCGGGATTGTCCTGTCATTCGAAGGCAATCCGCCCAAGGCGTACATGGACCGCCTGCCGCTCAATCCTACGCCTACCGCGTGCATGGGTCATACCGGCGCAGACGTTCGCGTAGGTGTCGCTTACAGCGCCGCGCAGTGCGAACAGTGGGCGCGTGAGGATATCGCCATCGCGAACGCCACGGTGCACCGCTGCATCACTGCGCCGATGACTGCGAACCAAGAGGCGGCCCTTACTGACTTTGCCTACAACGTCGGGCCTGGCGTGAAGGGCGTGAAGGATGGCCTGTGCACCCTTCGGGACGGAAGCGCCCCAAAGATCCGCCAGTACGCGAACGCGGGCCAGTGGTCCGCCGCGTGCCAGCAGATTACGCGATGGGTGTACGCGGGAGGCAAAGAGTTGCCCGGCCTGGTGCGGCGTCGCCACGCCGAACGCGAGCTATGCGAGAAACGACAATGAGCGCATACCTCAAGTTTGCGCTGGCTATTGCCCTATACATCGCCGGATATGCGGCCGGACACCACGCCGCATATCAAGCGGGCGCACTCAAGCTTGCCGAAGTTACGCAAGCGAACGCCGACCAGGCGCAGCACGCTGCTGAACTGACCGCGCAGGCCGAAGCTGCCGCGCGCAAGAGCGAACAGGACATGGCCGCGAAGTTTGCGGACGTGGATTCAAAACACCAAAAGGATATGGCCGATGCAAAGGCGAATTCTGATCGGATTATCGCTGACCTCCGTACTGGCACTGTCCGCCTGCGTGCCGAGTGGAGCTGTACACCCGCCCTTGCAAGTGCAGCCGCCCAAGCTGCCGCCGGTCCCGGCCAGCCTGATGCAGCCGCCGACCTACGGCAAACAGGTGCGGGGCATCTTATTGGAATAGGGGACAGGTGCGACGCCGACATAAGCGCGTTGCAGGAATTTCTACGAAAGGAACGCGGTGGGTAACTGCCGCGCGTACACGCATGGCAGACAAGCCCAAGAGCAAGCACACGAATAAGACCAGCTTCCAGAAAGGTCAATCGGGCAATCCGGGCGGCCGTTCCAAGTCCGTGGGGCCGAATGGCGAGACTAACGCGCAGATCGCAGCGCCGTTCATCACGTCTGCCATGCAAACGCTTGTGGACGTGATGCAGGACAAGAAAGCGCCGCCCATCGCGCGCGTGAGCGCTGCTAACTCCGTGCTTGATCGCGGCCTGGGCAAGGCGAAGCCGACCGAGGACACGAACGGCAAGAAAGACATGTCCACGCTGTTCACTGATCTAATCAGCAAGCTCCCATCATGAGTGTAACCGGCGATCTTTTGTTAGACCGCCAGTTGTCGCGTTGGTATCCGCTCAAGGATCACCCTGTCCAGTTGAGGCTTGTGGAGGCGGTGCGCAACGGCATCCGCTTTCCACTGGTTCCCGCTGGCAGACGTAGCGGCAAGACGGAGCGGTTTAAGCGCTTCCTGGTGAAGCAGGCGAGCGCAATTGTCGGCCAATACTTCGCGGCAGCACCGACGTACAGCCAGGCAAAGAAAATCTTTTGGGATGACCTCAAGGCTTTCTCGCTGTCGGCGTCGCATGAGCGCAAGCCGTCCGAATCAGACCTGATTATCTATCTGCCAAACGGCAGCGAGATTCACGTTATCGGTTTGGATAAACCGGAACGTATCGAGGGCATCCCTTGGAAGGGTGGCGGCATTGATGAATTTGCCGACGTAAAGAGCGACGCATGGGAGGCGAACATCTTCCCGGCGCTCAACACGGTGAATCCACTTGATCCCGATTACCGCGCGTGGTGCTGGCTGCTCGGCGTTCCTGATGGTCTTAACCACTATTACGACTTGTGCCAAAAGGCAGAGACCGGCGTAGATCCTAATTTCGTTGTGTTCCATTGGAAGTCGGCGGAGATTTTGCCGCCAGACGTGATGGAGGCTACACGCGCCGCCATGTCGGCAAAACAGTTCAAGCAAGAATTCGAGGCGTCATTCGAGACTGCTGGCGGCCGAATCTATGAAGACTTCGGCAAGCACAATCACACGGACGAAACGATCCAGTCGCACGAACAATTGCTTTGGATGCACGACCAAAACTTCACGCCGTTGTCATCCGCAATCGGTGTGCGGCGCAATGACGGTAAAGACTTGTACTTGCTTGATGAAATCGTGCTCACCTCGGCGGTGTCGAAACAGTCGGCGCTTGAGTTTGTCGAGAAGTACAAAGACCACCGCAACAAGCACGTCATCATTTACGGCGATCCGGCTGGCAAGGCTGGCGAGAAACACGGCCACGCGTCCGACTATACGGACATCGAAGGCGTTTTGAAGGCGAACGGGTGGCAGTACACGCGACGCGTAAAGCCCGCCGCACCCGCGATCAAGGATCGTCAAAACGCAGTACGGACGAAGATCAAGACAGCGGACGGCCACACGTCGTTGTATGTGAATCCAAAGACTGCCGAGTGGTGCCACAAAGGGCTTGCCACGGTGCAGCTAAAAGACGGCTCAACGTTCCAAGAAGATCAGAGCAACCAATACCAGCACATCACGACGGCCATTGGCTATTGCGTGGATGTGGAATGGCCCGTCATCAAGCGCATTGCAGAAGTTGCGCCGCTAAGGATGTAATCAAATGTCATTGCAAGTTAACGAAGCATGCGCACCGATCAACAACCTGGCCGTAACTTGGAAGGTGCTGGATGCGCTTATGGGCGGCACGCGCACGATGCGCGCAGCGGGGCATACACTCATGCCCCGCTGGCCTGCTGAAGATATCGACGCACACAAGGCGCGCGTGGAAACGGCAACGCTGTTTCCTGCCTACCGTCGCACTGTGTCAGTGATGAGCGGAAAGCCGTTTGCGAAGCCGCTTGCACTGCGCGATTCAAACTCCGACTTTGACAAGTGGGCGGAGGATATCGATCTGCAGGGCATGAGCCTGAACAATTTCGCGGCGGAAATGTTCGCGGAAGTTGTCGGCTATGGCCTGGCCGGTATCCTGGTGGATTTCCCCCGTGTAGATGGAACCGAGACCACTACACGGGCGGCACTTGAGGCGACTGGTGCGCGGCCGTACTGGGTACGCGTCAAGCATCATCAGATTTTGGGATGGCAAGCGCAGATCCAGAGCGGAAAGATGCGCCTAACGCAGTTGCGCATTCTCGAAACGTACGAACAGGCAGACGGCTTGTTTGCAACCAAGTGGCTTCCGCAGGTTCGAGTGTTGTCGCCTGGCGCTTGGGAAATTTGGCGCGAGGATGCGGACGGCAAAGGTTGGGGCATCTTCGACAAGGGCACCACCACGCTTGAAGATATCCCGTACGTTCCGCTGTACGGCATCCGCGACGGATTCATGATTGGACGTGCTCCGCTTGAGGACTTGGCATACCTCAACGTCAAGCACTGGCAGAGCCAAAGCGACCAGGACACCATCATGCACGTTGCGCGCGTGCCGATCCTCGCGCTGTCCGGTGCCGATGACGACACCAAGCTTTCAGTGGGCGCGGCAACGGCTGTGAAGCTGCCGCAGGGCGCTAAGCTTGAATATGTCGAGCACACCGGCCAGGCCATCGGTGCTGGCGTGTCGGCCATCAACGCGCTTGAGGAACAGATGATCCAAACCGGCGCGGAACTGATGGTAAAGAAGCCGGGCGCACGCACTGCCACCGAGTCGGCCAATGATGCAGAGGCGAACAAGTCCGACTTGCAGCGCATGGCCGAACAGTTTGAGGATGCAATAGACCTTGCGTTGCACTACACGGCGCAATGGGCGAAGCAATCGACTGTGCCCACGGCAAAGCTGTTCAGCGATTACGGCGCGGCCACGATGGGCGAAGCGTCCGGCGCACTCATCAAAGACTTGCACCTGTCTGGCGTTATCACCAGTGAAACGGCCATTGTCGAGCTGCAGCGTCGCGGCATCCTGTCCGACGACGTGGACCCGGCAGTAGAGGCGGCCAACGCAGAAGCGGAAATGACGGCATCACTACCGCCAGCACCTATGGCTGGCGCGGGAGCAGAAACGAATGTCGCAAACGGCTAACGCTGTCCTACAGGATCGCGCAATCAGCCATGAAATTGACCTACGCCGGTATACGTCCGGCGTAGCTCAACGCATGGTTGCATTGCTCAACAAGACAGACACCAGGTTAACCGCGCAGCTTACGGAAGCGCTGCTGCAGATTGACCGCGATAGCTTCACTGTCGAGCGCCTTGACGCGTTGCTCGCATCAGTGCGTGCCGTCAACGCGCAAGCCTATGCCGCGATCCTGGCCGCGATGGACCCGGAGGTAAAGGCCGCTGCCAAGCTGGAAGTGTCGGCGCAGTCCGTTGCATGGCGCGCCGCCGTCCCTGCCGTCGTGCAGGCGCATTTCCCCATTGCCGGGGTATCAGCGGACCAGGTTTATGCCGCCGCGCTATCACGGCCCTTTCAGGGGCGTTTGCTGCGTGACTGGGCAAGCAACTTGGAGGCATCGCGGCTCACGCTCATTCGCAACACGGTGCGCGCCGGGTACGTCGAGGGCAAGACCACATCGGAGATCATCCAAACCATTCGCGGGACGCGGGCCATGGGCTACCGCGACGGAATCCTGCAGCGTGGTCGCCAGGAAGTTGCTACGGTGGTGCAGACGGCATTGAGCCACACCGCGCAGCTTGCGCGGCAGTCCATGACGGATGCCAACAAAGACCTTGTGAAGGCCACCGGCTGGGTCGCCACGTTGGACACCAAGACCAGCCCGCAGTGCCGCATCCGTGACGGCCTGCTTTACACATGCGACACGCACAAACCGATAGGCCACTCGATTCCGTGGGGCGAAGGTCCGGGGCGCATCCATTTCAATTGCCGCAGCGTCTCCGTGCCGGTGCTGAAATCGTGGAAAGAGTTGGGCATCCCTGCCGACGAGATGCCGGCAGGCACGCGCGCAAGCATGGACGGGCAAGTGCCGGCGGAGCAAACCTATGCGGAGTGGTTCGCCAAACAATCGGCTGGCCGACAGGACGACATTCTAGGCCCGGAGCGAGCCGCGATGTATCGAAGCGGTAAGGTGTCGTTTGACAAGTTTTACAGCGCAAAGGGCACGTTTTTAACCCTTGACCAGCTTGAGGTGCGCATAGGGGGTTGACAGTCCTCTAGGTGGGCGTCACAAACTGTCCATGATGGCAAAACTACATGTAATAAAAGGGACGGCAGCGCCGGACACGCCAGCGGAGAAAGTGCGCGCGAAGATGCGCGCCCGCAAGCATCCGGCGTTGCCGTCGTGCCACCGATGCGGCGGCATCGAGACAATAACCGCCCGAATGGGGAAGGCGAGCAACAAGCTGTGCGTGGTGTGCCTCATGGGCGGCCAGCGCGTGATTATCGAATAGCCGCCTAACCAATCAATCCACTGAATTCCAAAGGCTCCGCTATGCGGGGCCTTTTTCGTTTCCGGGCTAAGCCCACTCCAAAGACCAAAGGTCACAAATGGCATTTGACGCGAACGACCCCAAAGACCAGGAAGTGCTTGCAGCCGCAGTAGCTGAAGCGGTGGAGGCAGCTACAGCTGGCCTCAAGACTAAAAACACCGAACTACTCGGCAAGCTGCAAAAAGCGAAGGGCGCGCAGACCATCGACCCGGCGGAGCATGCCGCGCTCGAAGCGGAACGCGACAACCTGGCCGCGCAGTTGGCCGACGCCAACAAGGCTACCGCCAAGGCCACCAAAGATGCTGACACGGCAACCAAGCGCCTAGCCGACCTGACGGCGGCGAATGATCGCGCGTTCACTGACGCGGCTCTCACTGAGGCGCTGACCAGGGCGGGCGTAACAAACCCTGTGCACGTGAAGGCCGCAAAAGCCATGCACGGCGGCTCGCTCAGCGTGGCCGATGAAAACGGCGTGCGCACGGTGAAGGCAGGCGACAAGTCGCTAGGGGATTTCGTGACCGAATGGGCTGGCAGCGATGAGGGTAAGCACTTCGTCACTGTCGCCAACGTATCCGGCGGTGGCGCAGCCAACGCGGGCGCAGCGGGGGTCGGCGCAAAGCAGCCCACGCTGACAGAGCAAGCGCTCGCGCTCAAGGCGCAACAGCAGAAGTAAGCCGGGAAGGGGCGCGAAAGCGCCCCCTTTCCACATCATCACCACATAGGAAGTAACAAGCATGACGACTACTCGCATTGCCGATGTGATCGTACCGGAACAGTGGACCCCGGCATTTCTGCTGGCGTCGCCGGAACTGATCGCTCTATTCCAATCCGGCATCGTGTCGCACGATGACGTGATTGCCGCATTTGCAAACGGCGAAGGCTCCACGTTCCACATCCGTCACATCAATGACCTGTTGAATGTCGAGGAAAACAGTTCCAGCGATGATCCGACCGAACTGAGCACCCCGCAGAATGTGACCGAGGGTGAGCAGTTGGCGGTGAAGCTGTCGCGCAATCAGTCCTGGTCGAGCATGGATCTCGTGGCCGCGCTGTCCTCGCCCGACCCGGTCTCCGTGATCCGCTCGCGCGTTGCCTCGTATTGGGCGCATCGCTTCCAGAAAGCCACTATCGCCATTGGCGGCGGCATCCTGGCATCGAACATCGCCAACAATGGCGCCGATATGCTTTTTGACGGATCCGCCGCGCCGATCAGCGGTGAGGCGATCCTCAATGCAAAGGCCACCATGGGCGACGCGGCTGGTGCGCTGACCAGCATTGCGATGCACTCGGTGCAATACACCGCGTTGCAGAAACAAAATCTCATCGTTTACCTGCGCGACGGTAACGCGGATGTGCATTTCCCGACGTACTTGGGTTATCGCGTGGTACAGGACGACGGCATGCCGGTGGACACCAGCGGCGCCGCGCCGGTCTACACGTCCATGCTGTTTGGTAACGGCGTATTCCGCCTGGGCATGGGCCAGCCGAAGGTTCCGGTTGAGGTGCATCGCTATCCGGATCGCGGCAACGGTGGCGGCGAGGAAGTATTCCATAGCCGTCAGCAGTTCATTCTGCACCCGGCTGGTTTCTCGTACGTGGCGAAGACTGCCAACCCGAAGAACGCCACGTTCACGTCCGGCGCAACCTGGGAGCGCATTTTCCAGCGCAAGCAGCTGCCGCTGGCGTTCCTCAAGACCAAGTAAGCAACGGCTACAGGGGCAACACGGAAAGGGGCGCTACGGCGCCCCTTTCTTTTTCGAGGATGCACGCATGGAACTGATCGACCTTGTACGCGCTTCGTTGTGGCGCAAGCCTGACGTTGTGCAGGCGGAACTGATCCCCGCCGCGAATGATCCCGAATTGAAGCCTGGCGACAACACCCAGCCTGGCACACCGTCCGCCGCGCCAAGCGCGCAGCCGGGCAAGAAGAAAAAGGGCAACTAATCATGGCATTGATTGTTGAGGACGGCACCGGCTTGCCTGACGCGGAAGCGTACATCAGCGCCGCAGACGCCAGCGCGTACTTCGCAGCGCGCGGCGTCGTTGCATGGGCAGCGCTAAGCGTGGCCGACCAGGAAAGCGCGTTGCGCGCCGGCTGCGACTTCATGGAGTCGCGCTACACCTGGCAGGGCGAGCGCACCACGGCATCGCTGCGCCTCGCATACGGCTACGCGGTGCCGTCCTCAACCGTGCCACAGGGGCTATCCTGGCCGCGTCGCGGTGTCCGTGCAGACGGCGTGAACCTTCCCGCCGACCAGGTTCCGGTGCAGATCGCACGCGCTAACGCAGAGTTAGCCTTGCGTGCATCAGCCGGTGAACTGGCCCCCGATGAGGGGTCGCAGGTAACGCGCGAGACCATCGGCCCGATCACAACCGAGTACGCGGCAGGCGCGCGGCAGAATCCCCGTTACGCGGCGGTTGAGGCGCTTGTGTCGCGCTTTACGCTGGCTGCTGGCGGCATCGCCGTGGTGCGCGCATGAGCGCATTCGACTACAGCCGCCCGGCCGCGAGCGCCACGCGCATGCTGAAACGCTACGGCGCGGCCTGTACGGTCAAGCGCAGCACGAAGGGCGGTTATGACCCGGCCACCGGCACGGTAACGCCTGGCGGCTCAACCAGCACGCCTAGCGTGTGCGCAACCTTCCCCATGCCGCAAAAGTACGTGGACGGAACACTCATCCTTATGGGCGACACCATGGCGTATTGCGCGCCTGGCGTCGTGGTTCGCCAAGGCGACGTGCTGAACTGCCGCGATCCGATGCGCGACTGCGAATACAGGGACTTCACGGTGGTTAACGTGAAGCCGATTGGCCCGGCCGGTGTGCCCGTCCTATTCGAGGCGCAATTGCGTGGCTGATAAAACCTTTGCGCTGTCGCTGACTGCGTTCGCGCAGAAAGCCCCGGAGAAAGCCCGCGAGGTAGTGCGCAAGGTGTCAATTGACTTGCTCACCGCGACGGTTATGCGGACGCCTGTAGGCAACCCCGAGTTGTGGGCAGTCAACCGCATCGCGAAAAACTACAACGCGGCCGTGGCGCAATGGAATGCAGAAATGCGTAACGATCCGGTCAACTTGACCAGGGCGGGGCGCTTGAAGCCTGGTAAGAAATCAAGCGACAGCATGGACATCATTGCGCCAAAAGGCTACGTAGGCGGACGGCTCCGCGCCAACTGGTTCGCGTCAATTGGTGGTTATACAGAAATCACCACGGACGCGACGGACGCGCAGGGCAATAGCACGATCAGCGACGGCGCTGCGATCATCGACCAGGCCACGGGTGACGGTGACATATTCATCGTAAACAGCCTGCCTTATGCAGTCCCGATTGAATACGGACACAGCGGCGTGCAGGCACCGCAAGGCATGGTGCGCGTCACTATCGCGGAGTTTCAGGACTACGTTGCTAAAGCAGCGAATGAGGCGCTTAACTCATGAGTCAAAACCTTTGCCGCCGCCTCATCGAGACGGCGCTCGGCGCGTGGGCGGTTTCGCAATCACTCGATGTTGAATGGGAAAACGTTCCATTCGAGCCGGTGACCGGGCAGACGTACTTGCGCGCCTTCCAACTTCCCGCCAACAGCACAAGCCCCGACCTGGCAGGCGCGATCACGACGTATCGCGGTATCTATCAGATTGACATCGTGGCTCCGATCAACGAAGGCGCAGGACCGGCAGGCGCGATTGCCGACGAACTGGCACAGCTGTTCAAGCTCAATACGCGATACACCGCGCCACCGCTTGCGCTGCAGATTGTTTCGCCTTGCACGGTCGCAAAGGGCGCTCAGGACGCTTCTGACTACATCGTGCCCGTGTCGTTTCAGTACCGCGCAGACAGCTTCGTTTAACCCGCCCATTCAGGGCTAATCACCAAAGGCAAATAAACAATGGCCGTATCCGTACCGAATGGCGCGATTGTCAACATGGCGAAGGGCTATAGCGCTCCCGTCACGATCCAGGCGATCAGCAACGCTAACCCGGCCGTGGCGAGCGCCACCGGCCACACGTTCAAGCAGGGCGACTACGTGGAAATCACGTCTGGCTGGTCGCGCTTGGCAAATAAGATTGTGCGCGTGGGCGCGGTCACTTCCGGCACGTTTGAGTTGGAAGGTTACGACACCAGCTTGACCAGCATCTATGCCACTGGCGGCGGCGCAGGCTCCGCACGCAGCATCACCGGCTGGCAGCAGATTTCGCAGATCCTTTCGTCCAGTTCGTCCGGCGGTGATCAGCAGTTCTTGGAATATCAGTTCCTCGAAGCTGATGCGCAGCAGCGAATCCCGACGTTCAAGAATGCCGCTGGCCTGACCCTCTCCGTGGGCGATGACCCGACGTTGCCGGGCTATCAGCTCGCCTCGCAGGCGAACGATGACCGCCTGCCACGTGCTGCGCAGATCGCGCTCCCGTCCGGCGCGAAGATCCTCTACAACAATTACGTGTCTTTCAACAAAACTCCCACGCTTACCGTAAACGAACTGATGGCCTGCGCTCTTACGCTGTCGTTCCTCAACGAGCCGGTGCGCTACGCGAGCTAACCGGCCGCAAGTTTTCCCCACCTGGGCGCGGCTAGCTACCGCGCCCTCTTTTTTTGTTTCTCTTTCGGGATCGCTAACATGGCAAAGCTCAAACTCAACCCCGCTCCGACCTTCACTGCGCAGGTAAAAATTCCCGTTCCCGGTGGCGAGTCAGACCCGGTGACATTCACCTTCAAGCACCGCAAGCGCACTGATACGATCGACTGGCTAAAAACAACGAGCACGAAAGAGGATTATGTAATCGTGCAGGACATGGCTGCTGGCTGGGATTTGGACGACGAATTCACGCCGGACAACATCGCCACGCTTTGCGACAACTACCCCGGCGCTGGTGGCGCGATCCTTGACGCATACCTGGCAGAACTGCGCGGTGCACGCGCAAAAAACTAATAAGCGTTGCCAGGGCGATCTATGAAAAGGGGCCGACCGCTGCCGAACTGGCGGCGCTTGGCTTCGCGCTTGAAGACTTCCCCGACCACGTAGAAATCCTGCCGGACAACTTGGCAGCGGTAAACGTGTTCATCGCAATGGCAACGCAGTGGCGAGTAAGCATGGGCGGGCCGATCGGTCTTGACTACAACGCGCTGCCTGCAGTGATGCGCTTGGTGGGCGTGCCGCGTGCGGAACAGTCCGACACATTCGAGTGCATCCGAACCATGGAAGGCGAGGCGCTCCGCGTGATGGCCGAACAAAACAAGTAGGGTGACACATGGCAGATATCGCAAGCCTGGGCATTCAAGTTACATCGTCGGGCGTTGCACAAGCTCAGACTGACTTGGATAAGCTCACCGACAGCGGCACGAAAGCGGAGGCGGCAACCGACAAGCTGGGCAAGACCGCCCAGCGCACCAGCAAGTCATTCGACAATCGAGCAATCAAAGACCAGCAGGACGCGCTAGCGAAACTGATCGGGCAAATTGCCCCGACTGTGGCCGCGCTTGATCGCTTGGACAAAATGCAGACCAAGCTAAACGCGTTCAAGTCCAAGGGCGTGATTAGCGGTGACGACTGGAAGGCATACAGCCAGGCAATTGACGATACGCGCGCAAAGATCAGCGGCGCAACGGAAGCAATGGGCAAGTTCACGCTGGGTAACGCTGCCGCACGCCGTGAGATTGGCCTCATCACGAAAGACATTGCCACCGGGCAATGGGGTCGCCTTGAGCAAAGCCTTGCGACGCTCGCAGCGCAAAGCGGCCTGGTGCAGGTTCTGTTTAGTGGTCTCGGCGTTTCGATCATGGCCGCTGCCGCTGAAATCGGCGTGTTTGTATATGCGGCGAATGACGCGAGCAACGTACAAAACAAGTTCAACGAATCACTCGCGCAAACCGGCGGCTATGCCGGTATCGCTACGCAAGGCATGAGCCAGCTTTCCGGGCAGGTGGCCGGTGCTAATGGCAACCTGGGCAAAGCAAATGAAATACTCATTGCCCTGGCTGGTAACGGAAAGGTGACAAGCACGTCATTGCTCGCGCTCGGGCAGGCTGCTATGGACATGTCAACGCTTACCGGGCAAACGGCAGACAAGGCGGCAGCAAGCGTCACGAACATGTTTGACGGCACGGCAGCTAGCGCGGCGAAGGCCAACGAGCAATACCACTTCCTCACGGTCGAGATTTACGATCAGATCGCCGCGCTTGAACAGCAGGGCGAGACGCAAAGGGCCGTGGAAGTTGCCGCGCAGGCATTTCATGACGCCATCTCGCCGCGATTGGATGACATGCACAGCCAGGTCACCGGCATTGCTGCCGCATGGGACAAGGTAAAGGAATCTTTTACCGGATTCTGGACGACGTTCAAGCAAGGCGCTTCACTCATCGGCGGCACTGCGGACACCCAAACGCAGATTTACGCGCTGATGGGTCAGAAGCAAACAGCGCAGGACAATGCGCAAAGCTACGGCGGGAGAATGCTTAACTCGTTCGGCCAAGGCTGGACCGCTGCCGATGAGAAAAAGCTACAAGACTTGCAGGCGCAGCTACAGAAGCAAATGCAGGATGCCGACGATAAGTCGCAGGCGTCGCAGATGCAGACGGCTGGTATCGCTGGGCAGGCCGCTTTAGATGGCTACCTGAAGCAATACCAAAGCCAGGAACAGAAGCGCGAGGCGCAGATTGTCGCGATCCACAACGCGGCAAACAAGGCGATTGCGGCTGCACTTGCGCAGGGTGACCAGGCACTAGCCGACAAGATTATGCAGCAAGAGGCGGCGGCGGATGCGGCGGCGCGTGCGAGCTGGGAGAAAAAGCCCACGCACAAAGCCGATCCCATGGCGGCGCTTAATACGCTCACTGATCGCGCCGTAACGCAAAACATGCTGCCCAACAGCGACGACACGGCAACGAACAAGTTGCTGGCCGATCAGGTAAAGCAGTTGCAGGCAATCACGGATGCAGGCGCACGCGCAATCGAAAAGGGCGCAAGCATTGCTGCGGTACAGGGACAGGTAGGTAAGGCGGTCGCGGCCACCAACGAATACTATTCCAAGCAAGCCGACATTTTGCAGCAGAAAGATGCGGCGGCTATGGCGCAGTATCAGGCGTCGCTTGATAAGCAGAACGCGGCACTACAACGCAGCGTGGATGCGCAAACCGCTGCGGTGGGCATGGGCGATAAGGAATATCAGCAGCAGCAAAAGCTAAACGCCATCTATCAGCAAGGTGCAGATGCGCTAACCAAGCTCAATGCTCAGCGCAGTGCGCCAGGCGCAAACACAAAGCTGATTGACCAGCAGATTGCGGCGCAGGAAGCGGCCACGCAGAAGCAGGTTCAGATAGTCACTAACGGCTTTGACGCAATGGACAAAGCACAAGGTGACTGGGTGAACGGGTGGCGCAAGGCTTCCGCCGACTTCATCGACCAGGGCAAGAATGTTGCAGGGCAGACGGAAAGCTTTTTCACGTCGGCATTCGGAAACATGACCGACAAGCTCGCGGAGTTTGCTACCACCGGCAAGCTTGACTTCAAGGGCTTTATTTCATCAGTCCTTTCGGACTTGGCTAAGTTGGAGATTCGCCTAGCCGCGTCTAAGGCGCTTTCGTCGCTGTTCGGTGGTGGTTCGTCAGTCGGCTCCATAGGCAGCGCTTCGCAGACGGGGAGCGGACTATTCACCGCGAACGCGAAGGGCGGCGTTTACGACTCGCCTAGTTTGTCCGCGTTCTCCGGGCAGATTGTAAGCAGCCCGACGATGTTTGCATTTGCGAAGGGCGCGGGCCTGATGGGCGAGGCAGGCCCCGAGGCCATCTTGCCGCTAACGCGCGGCAGTGACGGGAAGCTAGGTGTCCAGTCGTCCGGTGGTGGAGCTGGCGGGATCGTTTTCACCCAAAACATCAGCATAGACAACAGCGGTAATGCGTCCGTTACCAACGACGCTCAAGGCGCTAACGCTACCGCAGCAAAACAGCTCACCGACCAGATGCAAAAGGTGTCTATGGACACGCTACAGCGAGCGATGCGCCCCGGTGGCATTCTTTGGAGATCGAAAAATGGTTGATACGTTTCGCTGGCAACAGCAGACGGATGACACCGGCACGGAAACTGCGCGGACACGCTCCGCGCAGTTTGGCGACGGTTACAAGCAGGTGGTGCCGGATGGCATCAACAACCTAGTGCAGTCATGGCCTCTCACGTTCAGCGGTCCGCGCGACATGATCTTTCAGATACGCGACTTTCTGCGCGCACACAAGGGTGCATCGTCTTTCTACTGGACTCCGCCCGGCGATGTGCAGGGGCTTTACCGCGCTGATACGTGGACGGTGCAGCCACGCGGCGGCAACGCCTACACGCTCACAGTCATCTTGAACCAGGCATTCACGCCATGACGGTATTCGCGGACGTCCAAAAGCTTGAGCCTGGCGCGGAGGTTGTCCTCATGGAGCTGGACGCGCGCACGATCACGGGAGGCGGTGACGGCGACGTTATCCGCTTCCACGGTTATACGCAGGTCGGGCCTATCGTTTGGCAGGGCAAGACTTACACCCCGTGGCCGATCCAGGGTGACGGATTCGATATCGACCCGCAGTCACCGCCCACGCCATCGCTTAGCGTTGGCAACGTGGACGGATCGATCACCGCGCTATGCCTTGCGTACCAAGACCTTGCGGGCGCTGTCATCACGCGGCATGTCACGTTTGGTCAGTATTTGGACGGCCAGCCGGGCGCAGACCCTTCGCAGGAGTTCCCGCCAGACATTTGGTTTATTGAACGCAAGGCCAGCGAGTCGAGCGACTTTGTGCAATTTGAATTGTCTTCGCCGCTCGACTTCGGGCAGCAGCAATTGCCCGGCCGACAGATCATCGCAAACTCATGCACATGGCTTGCGCGCGGCGGATACCGAGGGCCTTACTGCGGATACAACGGGCCGCCTGTCGCGAAAGTTGACAACACGCCCACGGACGATCCTGCACAGGATGCGTGTAGCGGGATGGTGGTCGCATGCAAGCTTCGCTTTGGTGCAAACAACAAGCTGAATTTCGGGGGATTCCCCGCCGCACAATTGATGAATCAATGAGCCGCCTAAACGATGCAATAGACGCCCATGCCTTGCGGGAGTACCCACGGGAGGCATGCGGCCTGGTGGTGATCATCAAGGGTCGCCGTCGTTACTTCCCGTGCGTCAACGTCGCGGCCACGCCGGGCGATCAGTTCATGATTGATCCGGCCGAGTATGCCGAGATTGAGGACATTGGCGAGGTTGTCGCTGTGGTGCACTCGCATCCTGACGTGAACGCGCAGCCAAGCCCCGGCGACCTGGTGGCACTGGAAGCGTCCGGCCTGCCATGGATCATCGTTGCCGTGCATAAGCAAGCCGATGGTGCGCCCGTGATCGCGGGGCGTACAGAGACGCGCCCAAGCGGCTACAAAGCGCCGCTTGTTGGCAGGCAGTGGCAGCATGGCGTACTTGATTGCTGGGCGCTGGTGCGTGACTGGTACGCGCAGGAACGCGGCATCACATTGCCCAACCCACCGCGCGCAGATGAATGGTGGAATGATGGACACTCGAATCTTTACAGCCCCGACGCTCTCGCAAATGCTGGCCTTGTCAAGGTCGCCATGCAGGATATCCAGCCGGGGGACATCATCCTCATGCAGGTTCGGAGCCGCAACCTTGTGCCAAACCATGCCGGTGTCTATCTCGGGGACGGCCAAATGCTGCACCACATGCACGGCCGACTATCTACCCGCGACGTGTTCGGCGGTTACTGGCTCGAATGTGCAGTGTCACTGATGCGCTATAATGGGGTGGTCGAGAGTTAGAACAGTTTGACAATTCATTGATTCACCCAAGCCCCGCCATGTGCGGGGCTTTTTTATGCCCGGAGTAAACCCCATGGCACAGCTTCGCACCATTCGACTTTACGGCAAGCTAGGCGCTCGCTTTGGCCGCGTGCACCGCTTCGCGCTTGATGGCAATTCCATCAGCGAGGCGATGCAGGCGCTAAGCAGCCAGCTTGCCGGATTTCGTGCGTTCATGATGCAAGCGAAAGACAACGGCATCACGTTTGCCGTATTCGTCGGAAAGCGCAACATCAGTGAGCGCGAGATTGCGCACCCGTCCGGCTCCGATGACATTCGCATTGCGCCCGTACTCATCGGCGCGAAAAACGGCGGCATCTTTCAGACGATCTTGGGCATTGTCCTGATCGTCGCGGACACCTACCTATTTCACACCGGATACCTCACCAGCCTGGGCATGGGCATGGTTGCTGGTGGCGTGGTGCAGATGCTTTCTCCGCAGCCGCGTGGCGCCGACAAAGGCGACTCGCCGGACAACCAGCCCAGCTATGTATTCAACGGTGCCGTAAACACTCAGGCGCAGGGAAACCCCGTCCCGTATTTCTTTGGCCGTCTGCGCGTTGGCAGCGCAGTGGTGTCCGCTGGCGTTGATGCTCAGGAATACGCGTCGTTCGCATCCAACGTTCTGGCCGGAACGGTTGACGGAAGTCTAAAGGCTAATTTCTATGCTTAACCTGCAAGGCTTCAAGGGCAGTAGCGGCCAGCATACGCCGGTCGAGTCACCGGACAATCTCCGTTCAATCGCCACGTTCCGCATCGTTGACTTGATAGGAGAGGGTGAAATCGGTGGCCTGGTCAACGGCCTGCAATCGGTTTACCTGGCGGGGACGCCGCTGGCGAATCCTGATGGTTCGCTCAACTTTTCCAATGTGTCCGTAACGCAGCGTACCGGCACGCAAGATCAGGATTACATCCCCGGCTTTGCGTCAGTCGAAAATGCTATCTCGCTCGGCATTGAATTGAAGTCTGAAACGCCGTGGGTTCAGGCGATCAACAATCTGCAGCTTTCCGCTGTAAGCGTCACGATCAGCACCCCGGCACTGTCAAAGATCGACACTAGCACGGGCGATGTGAGCGGCTACAGTGTTGCCTTCCGTATTGAAGTTCAATCGGACGGCGGCGCGTATCAGCTTGCATATAACGGTGCGATCACCGGCAAGACCACGACCAAGTACCAGCGCAGCATCCGCGTTGACTTGCCACCCGCTCGGCTTGGCTGGTCGATTCGCGTTACGCGCACCACGGCTAACGCGAACAGCAGCAGCATTGCCGACACGACGACGATTGACAGCTACACGGAGATTGTAGACGGCAAGTTTGCATATCCGAACAGCGCTCTAATCGGCATCACTGGCGACGCCTCGCAGTTCAGCAGCATTCCCCCGCGCGCCTATGACATGTGGGGTCGCATCGTCCTGGTGCCAAGCAACTACGATCCGCAGCGCCGCACGTACAGCGGTGTATGGGATGGTACGTTCAAGCCAGCGTGGACGAATAATCCAGCATGGGCTTACTACGACCTGGTGACTAATCCGCGCTTTGGCCTCGGCCACCTCATCACGCAGGCGCAGGTTAACAAGTGGACGCTGTACCAGATCGCGCAGTATTGCGATCAGCTTGTGCCGGACGGGAAGGGCGGCCAGGAACCGCGCTTTACGCTCAATGTGTTCCTGCAAACGGCAAATGACGCATACAAGCTGCTGTCTGACCTGGCTAGTGTCTTTCGCGGCATTTCGTATTGGATGGGCGGCAGCATCACGGCATCGGCGGACATGCCGGGCGACCCGACATATGTCTACACCGCTGCAAACGTCATCAATGGCAAATTCACTTACTCGGCCAGTTCGCGTAAAACGAGATATACCACGGCGCTGGTTACGTGGAACGACCCCGCGAACGCCTACCAGCAAGCGCAAGAGTACGTGCAAGACGATGCCGGACTCGCGCGCTACGGCATCCAGCCAACACAGGTAAGCGCGTTCGGTTGCACGTCGCAGGGACAGGCGCAGCGAGCTGGCAAGTGGATCTTGCTCACTTCGCAGCTTGAGACCGACACGGTTACGTTTGACGTTGGCCTTGACGGCATGATTGCTTCACCTGGGCAGATTATCCGCATTGCCGACCCATTCCGCGCAGGGCTTCGCCAGGGCGGCCGTATCAGCCGCGCGACCATCAACGTTATCACCCTTGACCGACCGCCGGGCAAGGTTGCTCAAGGCGACACATTGACTTGTGTGATGCCTTCGGGCGTTAGTGAAACGCAGACGGTTGTCTCCGTGAGTGGTCGCGATATTACGGTGACGCCTTTCAGCGTTGCACCCAACGCCGAAAGTGTGTGGACGGTTGAGAGCGCATCACTCTCGGCGCAGACGTTCAAAGTTATTGGCGTCAAGTACAACAACACCGATACGGAGATTAGTTTCACCATCACGGCCTTGCAGCATAACGCCAGCAAGTTTGCGGCTATCGACAACGGAACACAGATTCAGATTCCGCCGATTTCGCAGCTACCAGCGAGCGTACAGCCTGCACCGTCTAACGTGCACCTGTCGAGCAACGTTGTCACCATGCAGGGCATCGCCACTAACGTGATGACGATCGCATGGGATGCAGCGCCTGGCGCGGTGCAATATCAGGTGGATTGGCGCAAGGATTCCGGCGAGTGGGTAAGCGCGGGCCGGGTAAGCGGGCAGTCAGTGGACGTGCAGGGCATCTACACGGGCAGCTATATCGCCCGCGTGTATGCGATCAACGTAAGCGGCGTCACGTCGCTGCCAGCACTGTCGCCGCTCACGGATGTGCTGGGCAAAACAGGCGCTCCGCCTTTGCTCACGTCGTTGACGGCAAAGCCGCTGGTGTTCGGCATCGCGCTCGCCTGGGGCTTCCCGCCTGGCGCAGACGACACGCAACGGACTGAAATTTGGTACAGCGCATCGCCGCAGTTGAGCACGGCGCAAAAGTTGGGCGATTTTGCATATCCGCAAGCCAGCTATCAAATGCTGGGCCTGGCGGCTGGCGTGTCGTTTTTCTTTTGGGGCCGTATGGTGGACCGCACCGGCAATATTGGTCCGTTCTATCCGACCGGCAACGGCGTCAATGGGCAGTCTTCCAGTGATGCCGGTGACATCCTCACTTACCTGGCCGGGCAGATTGGTCAAACTCAGCTTGCGCAAGACGTGCTTGCACCGATCCAGGCGCTTACCCCGCCTATGGCCGGTGACGCAGAGTTGTACGCAGGCGATGACACGCACTATGCCGGTGTTTGGTCGCAGATGTACGCACAGCAGGAAGGCGATGCGGCGCTTGCTGGGCAGATTGACACGGTGGCCGTGAAGATCGATGGCTTTGACGGGCTGGTACAGACGGAAGCGCAAGCACGTATTGACGGCGATACGGCACTGTCTACGCAGATCACGACTGTGCAGGCCACGGCAGGCGACGCGCAAGCACTGGCGCAGACAACAAGCACGGCGGTTGCCAGCTTGAACGGCAAGGTGTCCGCGTCATATCAGATCAAAGTGCAGATCGCCAGTAACGGCCAGTATTACGCGGCTGGCATGGCAATTGGCGTTGACAACAGCAGCGGAGTTGCGCAGTCGCAAATACTGTTTCAGGCCGACCGCTTCGCGTTGATCAACGTCAACAACAACGCCGTCACTTCGCCGTTTGTGATTCAGAACGGGCAGACGTTTATCAGCCAGGCGTATATTCAGGACGGCACAATCACTAACGCGAAGATTGGCGGAGTAATTCAATCAACCGCAGTTGACCCTACCGGCAACCCGGTATGGAGCATCGACAAGAACGGAAGCATGACGATGCGCGGTGGCGCTGGCGGCGCATACCGCACGGAGCGGGATGGAAACGGCGCGCGACTCTACGACGGAAACGGAACGTTGCGCATGCGCTGGGGGGCTTGGTAATGGGTCTGGGTTTGCAGATATGGGACGAATCGGGCACACAAGTGCTCGATTCGTCGTGGCGCATGGGGCGCGTGCTCGGTCAGTTGACGGGCATCACGTCCAATGGATCGCAAAACATCCCCGACCTTTCACAGGGCGCGCCATGGGGGCTTGCATATCAAACGTCGATACCAAGTTCCCCGGCAGTTGGTGCGTTCGTCACGTTCAACGGCACAACGATGTCGTGGGCATTCGACAGCGCAGCAGGATCGTCGCCATTCCCCACAACCATCGTTTATGGAGTCTACTAAATGCCAGTTGGCTTTCAGGTCTTTGGTGATAGCGGGGCGGTGCAGATCGATGACAACTACGCAAACCTTGCGTTAGTTGGCAAGGGAACGCTGTCGCCGGGCAATCCGGGCCAGGACGGCGGCAACATGATGCAGGTATCGACCGGCGCAGCCAACGCAATGATTTTCCTTCGCGCGTCGCAAATTGGTGTTGCAGTTGGAGCGGTTAGCGATAGCGGCGGCGTGCGCACGTTCACTATTTGGATGGCGAGTGGAGTTACGTCTGTAAACTACTGGGTTTTTGGCACGCCTCCCGCGCCGACATCGCGCTTTGGTTTGCAGATTTTCCGCAGCGATGGGCAATGTACGTTTGATAGTGCAAATAAATACATGCGCGTGATCGGCAACATTGACACGTCAAGCGCAACCATTGGCGGTACAGCCGGAAAGCAGTTCGGCTTGCCTGGTGTCGGTCCTGGCGGCTACGCCGTAGCGCTCAATTACAACGGCTTCATTATCGAGCGGCTTTCAATACAAGGCGGTCAAACGCTGTTCCGGGTGAATCAGCAATGGTGCTTTTCCATAAGCGGTAACGCGCTGACAGTTTGGAACCGCCCGAACGTTGCGGGCATCACATACCCGCCAGGCTCTACATCAACCACCACATACAAGGCACCGCAATCGGCAATCATCCTTGACGTAACGGGACTCTAAAATGGCACAACAAAAGATTGTCTTTGGTTCGCTCGCGGGCGGCCAGGACGGCGATACCGTGCGCGCCGCGTTCGACAAAGTGAATGCGAATGACACGGAGCTATATGCAGGAATGGCTGCTAACGCAACGGCAGCGAGTGCGGCGAGTGCGGCAGCGGCAGCGGCGCAAAGCACGGCAAACACCGGCGTAACGAATGCGGCGACAGCTCAAGCGCGAGCTGACAAGGGCGTATCTGACGCAGCATCGGCGCAGACCACAGCAAATGCCGCGAACACGCTCGCAGGAACCGCAAACACAACGGCCACTAGTGCCCTCTCAAAAGCAAACACGTCATTGCAGGCTGGCGTGACGAATAGCGTGACTGGTACGGTCATTACTTCCGGACAAATGCCAAGCATTTCGCAAATTAGCAGTGCAGGTAACGATCGCAAGGGTTCTATTCTATTCAGTAACGGCGGTAACAATGCGGCCTCTGCCGTGCTGTCGTTTATTCGAGAAAATAATTTTGGCGCACATTTCGGCATTGATAATGACAACACGCTAAGGGTTGGTGGTTGGTCATATGGAAACGTGTCTCATCAAATTTACTACGGCGGCAACACCCTTTTCCCGAGCAGCGATGGTGCGTATGACGTGGGCGCGGGAGGCAATCGATTCCGCAATATTTTTGCCACGAATGGCACAATTCAAACATCAGACGCGCGCGCAAAGGTCGATGTTTCAGAATGCCCGTTAGGGCTTGATTTTGTTATGTCGTTAAAGCCCTGCATCTACAAGATGGCGCTTGGATATAACAAGGTTGAGCAAGTTCTTGGCGGTGTGCAAGCAGACACCGTGCAGCAAGTCCAGGAAGATGGAACAACAAAGGACGTTGAAGTATCGCTGCCAATCTATCAGCAGGTGGTCACGCCGATGCCAGGGGTGCGCTACCACGCGGGGATGCTAGCGCAAGACGTGCGGGATTCGATTGCCGCGAGCACGGATAAAGACATTGCGATCCACATCCTTATTGACCCGGATGACCCGAACAGTCAGCAGGGCTTGCGTTACGAAGAAATGATAGCCCCGCTGGTGCTGGCGATTCAGCAGCAGCAGGCGCAGATTGTGGCGCTGGCCGCCCGCATTGCCGAACTGGTATCCGCCAACGATCCAAGTCACCAAGAGGCCGCCTAACGCTTATACTCATCCTGCCGGGAAGCCCAGGCGCCGCAGTGGTGCACCGCTGCATCAGGGATGACCGACGCCCGACCGCCGCCCTTCGGGGCGGCGTTTTTCTATGCCTGCGGCGACTGCGCGAGATATGCGCCCCACGCCTCCATAAGCTTGCGGCGCTTGTCCATCAGCTCGCCACGTCGATAAGCCGCCTCCGTCTTGTCAGCCACCGCGTGCGCGAGCGCAGCCTCGCTCACCTCGTTGGCGAAGTCGGTTTGTTCGGTAGCCCAATCCTTGAAGGTGCTGCGGAATCCATGCACGGTGATATGCGCGCAACCCATGCGCTCAAGTAGAGCATCCATAGCGCCATTCGATAGGTGCGACTTGAACTTGTGCCGGTCGCCGTGGAATAAGTAGTCACTTCCGCTGATGCGCGGCAGGGCGTCAACCAGGGCGACGGCAGCGCCGATTAGCGGGATGCGGTGTTCCTTCTTCATCTTCATGCGCTCGGCCGGGATGGTCCAAGTGTCATCCGCAATTTCTGAGCGCACCGCTTTGGTGACCATGTTTGTGCGCGAGGCGGTCATGATCAGGAATTCAAGCGCCCGCGCGGCTATGCCGGAATCGTCCCTAAGCTTTGCCATGAACGCTGGCATATCGGCGTAGGGAAGGGCGGCGAAGTGCTCGACCTTGCGGACGCGGCTAGGCTTCGGCAATAGCTTGTCCAAATGACCGCGCCAGCGTGCCGGGTTGCGTTTGTCCCAATGCCGCTGGGCGTACTGCGCATCTAGGACAGTCTCCACGCGCTGCCGAACGCGCGTTGCAGTCTCGGTCTTGCTCTCCCATATCGGTTTCAAGATTGCCAGCATGTCGGCAGTGTCCACCTGATCAACCGCCTTCGTTCCAATGAACGGATCTGCGTAGGTCGCCAGGGTGTTTGCCCACTGGTCGGCGTGCTTCGGATTCGTCCATGTTGACTTGTGCTGGTCGATATATTCGGCAGCGGCCTCGGCAAACGTCGGGATACGCGCCCGCTCAGCCTGAGCGGCGCGGCGTGCGTCGAGCGGGTCAGTTCCAGCAACCAGTGCCCGCCTTGCCTCGGTGGCCTCTGTGCGCGCCTCGGCAAGCCCTATGGTGTGCACCGGGCCTAGCCCCATGTCCCGCGTCTTACCGCCGCGCGTGTATCGGAATATCCACGACTTTGCTCCGCTGGCCGTGACCTGCAGATACAGACCGCCTCCGTCCGCGTGATAGCCTTGCTCAGTCACGGTTGCCACGCGTCGGGCCGAAAGCCTGTTTAATGCCCTTGCCATCTACCCATGTTCCTACCCATGTTTGAGACTGGGATTGTAGCGAATATGTGCGAACACTGGCGAACGCCCAACCCTTAGCAAACCGCGCCACATCAACGTTTTGCGGACAATGGCGAACAATGCGGAATGCTCCGCACGCGGACTCTCTCTCCGCCAGTTTGCACAAAGCCCTGTCTCTGCAGGGCTTTTTGCTTTCTGGAGAATGGTATGCCTAGTCTGGCTGAGTGAAACAAGGCCAATGCGACTCACTCGTCGCGCACAGGCATGCGGCCCACGTAATTCGCTCGTGGCCGTATCAGGCTGCCACTTTCCTGTTGCTCCAGTGCATGTGCAAGCCAACCGGTCATGCGCCCCGCTGCGAAGATCGTCATGGCAGCGTCGGCATCAAGGTCATAGGCGTACGCAATGGCCGCCAATGCAAAATCCAGATTAGGGCGCGTGCCGCACAACGCTTGCATCACGTCAGCCAATTTCTGGATGTGCGCAAGTCTTGCGGGGTGTGGCCGTGTTTCGCGCAACGCATTCATCAGCGTTGTCGCGCGCGGATCGCCTTCGGCGTAAAGCGGATGTCCAAGGCCGGGGATCGTGTCTCCGCGCTGCAGGCGTTCGCGTACTTTGTCTGCAGGATGCCCTTCGGAAAGCATGTCTTGGATGAAGGCGTAAGCGCGCGCCGTGGCGCCGCCATGATGAGGACCGGACAAGGTTGCCAGTCCCGCGCTTGCTGCGGCGTGCAGGCTCGCGCCGGTCGAGGCTGCGACACGCGTGGCAAACGCAGACGCGTTCAGTTCGTGATCAGCGCAAAGCACCAAGGCGCAACGCACCAGTTCCGGCAGGCCGGCATCTTCGATGTGCCAGCTTGCCGCGATTTGCTGATGGATCGGCAGCGCATCTGGATGGGTGGCGCAGAGCATCGCGACAGTTTCACGCAGCAGTTGAGCGGCGTAGTTGCGGCGATGTAGCGGACTGCTGCTATGGGGATGCTCAGCGTCGAGCGCCAGCAGCGGCAATGCGGCTGCCATGCGTGCCAACGGCGGTAGGGTGTGATGACAGAGCAGGGATGCGACCGATTCCGGCCACTGCCGCATGGGAGTGATGGCGAAGGGATCATGTTCGCCGCAATCCCAGAGCAGACGTGCGGTGTCTTCCAGCGTCGCGTCTGATTCGGCGAGCGCAATCGCCGATTGACCGCGGTAATAGTGACCGTGCGAGCGGATCAGTGAGATCCTCGTTTCGAGCACCGGCAAGCCCCAGGCTAGGCTGTGCGCTGCAGCTTGTGCGGCACCACGGCCTGCCTGACGGCGCTCGATCAGCCGCTCGATATCGCTGCCGCTGTATTCCCGGCTGCGTCCATCGGTGCCGGGACGTGAATCGACGTGGCCTCGGCTGACATAGGCGTAGAGCGTGGCCAGACTCACGCCGAGGCGTGATGCCGCTTCCTGGGCAGAAAGGTAGTCGGTTCGCATGGGCAATATATTGATCCTTTTAATCAAGATTGATCAATATATTTCCGCGTGACACAGTGGTGTCCCCGGATTTTCCTGGCTATCCCCGTGGCCACTTTCGAAACGGTATGCGACGCCTTTACCAGGCAGGCAACGTACTGCGATGAGCACGGTTCACCGTTCACCGCGCGTTTGTTGCGTGGATTGATCCAGGCGATGCGCGAAGGCGATCCGTCATTGCAAGCCGTTGCCACGTGGCAGGGCGATCCGATGAACGATGCGTTGCCTTTGCGTGTGGCGGGTGCCTTGCATGCGCTGGTGTTGGATGGAAGTGCGCCGGAACTGGCACGGCATTATCCCGGCGGCAACGGTGAAGCGACTGAGCTCGCGCTTCAACGCGCAGTGGTGGAAGCGTTGAGGTTGCATGCGCCTGTACTCACGCAATACCTCGCATCGCCACCGCAAACCAATGAAGTAGGGCGCTCAGCCGTATTGCTTGGTGGATTCATGACGATAGCCGCGCACACAGGTTTGCCGCTGCGCCTGTTCGAGCTTGGCGCCAGCGCTGGCCTCAACACGAACTGGGATCGTTATCACTACCGTCTTGGCGATAGCCTGGTGGGTGATGCATCCAGCACGCTGGTGTTGGCGCCGGTATGGCACGGCGAGTTGCCGCCTGCGACATCACTGAACGTCGCTGCTCGTGACGCATGCGACCGTTCGCCGATCGATATTTCCGATGAAGCACAACGCCAGCGACTGCGTGCCTATGTGTGGGCGGATCAATCCTCCCGCCTAAAGCAGCTGGATGCTGCGATAGGCGTTGCCGCACAGCACGCGGTGCGTGTCGAGCAGGCGGATGCGTCGGCATGGATTGAGCATGTGCTTGCTGCGCCATGGCCCGTTGGCGTCGCCACGGTGATCTACCACACCATTTTCTGGACCTATCTGCCGCCGGATGTTCAGGCGCGGATCGAATCGGCGATTCGTATGGCCGGACAGGCCGCCACGGCGGTAACGCCGCTGGCCTGGCTGCGCTTCGAGATGGCTGATTTTCGCAGTCATCCGCGCCTGCTTCTGAGCCTTTGGCCAGGACCGCAAGACCTGCATCTGGCGGACGCCCAGGCGCATGGCGCCGAGATTTTCTGGCATGCCGCCGCTGCAGACGAACTGCTGCGTACTGCGCCGCGGCATGGCCAGGCTGCCACATCACTTACAATTCGTCGTTTCGGAGACCCAAGATGACCCAGCTCAACTCTGCCGGAAGCCGCTTCCGTGCGGCGCTCACCGCCGAAAATCCGCTCCAAGTGATCGGTGCGATCACCGCCTACGCCGGCCTGATGGCCAAGCGTGTCGGCTATAAGGCGCTGTACCTCTCCGGGGGTGGCGTGGCGGCCAATTCGTTGGGTATGCCGGATCTGGGCATCAGCACCATGGAAGACGTGCTTACTGACGCACGCCGCATCGTGGATGCCACGCAGATGCCGTTGCTGGTCGATATCGATACCGGCTGGGGCGGCGCCTTCAATATCGCGCGTACGATTCGCTCGTTCATCAATATCGGCGTGGCGGCGGTGCATATCGAGGATCAGGTTGGCCAGAAGCGCTGCGGCCATCGCCCCGGCAAGGAAGTGGTGCCGAAGGAGGAGATGGTCGATCGCGTCAAGGCAGCGGTCGATGCGCGTACCGATGCCGGCTTCGTGATCATGGCGCGTACCGACGCTGCCGCGGTGGAAGGCATTGATGCCGCGATCGATCGTGCTTGCGCATACGTGGAGGCAGGCGCCGACATGATCTTCCCGGAAGCGATGAAGACGTTGGACGATTACCGCCGTTTCAGGGCCGCGGTGAAGGTGCCGATTCTGGCCAACCTCACCGAGTTCGGCTCCACGCCGTTCTTCACCACTGACGAACTGCGTAGCGCTAACGTGGATATCGCCTTGTACTGCTGCGGCGCCTATCGCGCCATGAACAAGGCGGCGCTGCACTTCTACGAAACCGTGCGCCGCGAAGGCACGCAGAAGAACATCATCGACACACTGCAGACGCGCGAAGAGCTGTACGACTTCCTGGGCTATCACGCCTATGAAGACAAGCTCGACGAACTTTTTTCCAGCAAAAAATAAACACGGCTTCGTTTCGGCTGTGGCACCCTGCGCAGCCTTGAGTTCCAGTATCGCAAAGTTCCAGTACCGCACCAGGAGCATGATCCGATGAGCGAGCAATCCACCGCCCCCAAACCGAAGAAATCCGTCGCCCTCTCTGGCGTGGCGGCGGGCAATACCGCGTTGTGCACGGTCGGCCGCAGCGGCAACGACCTGCATTATCGCGGTTACGACATTCACGATCTGGCAGCCAAGGGCTGTTTCGAAGAAGTGGCTTATCTGCTGGTGCACGGCGTGCTGCCGAACTGGGCTGAGCTCAATGCCTACAGGGCGAAGCTGAAGCGCCTGCGCGGCCTGCCAGCACCGGTGAAGAGTGCGCTGGAGCTGCTGCCGGCGGCAACGCATCCGATGGACGTGATGCGTACGGGTTGCTCGGTGCTCGGCACGGTGTTGCCGGAGAAGGATGACCACAATGTCACCGGCGCGCGTGATATCGCCGATCGCCTGATGGCCAGCTTCGGCTCCATGCTGTTGTACTGGTATCACTTCAGCCACAACGGCAAGCGCATCGAGACCGAGACGGAAGACGAATCGATCGCCGCACACTTCCTGCATCTGCTGCACGGCAAGAAGCCAAGCGAACTGTGTGCGCATTCGCTGGATCGGTCGCTGGTCCTGTATGCGGAACATGAGTTCAATGCCTCGACTTTTACCGCGCGCGTGATTGCCGGCACCGGCTCGGACATGTACTCGGCCATCACGGGTGCGATCGGTGCGCTGCGTGGCCCGAAACATGGTGGTGCCAACGAAGTGGCGATGGAAATCATTGCCCGTTACCGCAATGCCGCTGATGCAGAAGCGGATATCCGTGCCCGTGTCGAGCGCAAGGAAATCATCATCGGCTTCGGTCATCCGGTTTACACCGTGTCCGATCCGCGCAACGAGATCATCAAGGAAATCTCGCGCAAGCTGTGCACCGATGGCGGCAATCCGACCCTGTTCGATGTGTCCGAGCGTATCGAGAAGCTCATGTGGGAATTGAAGAAAATGTTCCCCAACCTCGATTGGTATTCGGCCAGCGCCTACCACATGATGGGCGTGCCGACCGCCATGTTCACTCCGCTGTTTGTGATCGCCCGCACCTCAGGTTGGAGTGCGCACGTGATCGAGCAGCGCGAAGACGGCAAAATCATCCGTCCCAGCGCGAACTACACCGGTCCGGAAGATCGCACCTACGTGCCGATCGAGAAGCGTTGATTGCTTCTTTAAATATGAGGATGTCGAAAGAGGGGGCGCAGGCTCCCTCTTTCTTTACGTGGCATTGACGAAATATTCGTATTTGAGCGTGCCATGCGTGGATCTGAGGTGTTACATCCGTGACACATCCCGGCGTTTCGGGGCTATGGCCGTGATGCCTTGTCCTGCAATGCGTGCAGATAGGTTTGCGTAGGGAAGTTTGTCTGCGTCGCTGAGCAGTGTTGCATTTGTGTATCCCTTCCTGACGCGATTTCGCTGATACGCCTCAATGCATCTTCTGTAATGGATTGATTTCATTGCGCGTTGTACATGCGCGTACGCAACGGCACAACTGGCATGCGCTTTGCGAGTGTATGGCGCTGTACACGCAAAAAGCAGGGGGTCGTCGCATCCATTCCCGGGAGGAATCAACATGCGCAAGACTCTAATCTTCACGGCATTGATGCTTGGCTTGGGACTTGCTCTCCCGGCTATGGCAAACAACAACTCCAACCAACACAACAACAACAGCACCAATACCAGCACAGATAGCAGTTCGGGTAACGACCGCGCCAATTCCGGAGATGTTTATTCCGATGGCATGGGTACTTCCGCAGCCAACAACGGCGCTACGGCAACCTCGTCCGTCAACGACGCCTTCAACACCAGCGAAGCGGTCGCCAGCACCAATCTCACCGGTTACGTCAGCAATGTCCAGGTATGGGGCATCGGCAACAACGCAACCGATAACGCAGGTGCAAGCGGCGGTAAAGGTGGTAGCGGCGGTCAAGGTATTGGTGGCAGCGCTGTCGCCGGTGCCGGCGGAATGGGCGGTGATGGCGGCAATGCTTATGCCCACAGTGGAAAGGCTGGCGGATCCGGCTCCAGCAGCGGAGACGCTGCAGCGGGAAGTGGTGCAGCAGGAAGCACATCGGGCGAAGGTGGCGAAGCTAGCGCCAACGGTGGCTCGAAGGGTGGTAGCGGTGGAATGGCTACAGGTGGCGAAGGCTCGGGCACGGGCGGCACCAATACAGCAGGTGCAGCGTCGGCCACGACTGGAACCAGTAGCGCAACCGGTGGAGCCAGTGGTGGTGTCGCCAGCACGGCAGGTGCCGGCGGAGCCGGTGCAGCCGGTGGCTCAGCAGCGGGTGGTGACGGATCCGGCGGCGGCGGTGGTGCGGGTGGCGCAGGCGGAAGTACGTCAGCCGATGCTGGCAGCTTCTCCATGTCCAACGCGATGGATAGCACGGCAGCCGCAGCAGCTGGCATTACCACGATTGCGCAGAACAGCGGCGCAGCAGCGTTGATCCAGCAGGGCGTGACTGTACAGGCCAACCTGAATGTGGGCGGCCATTAAGTAGCGACTGATCGGCACCGGGGAGCGCGCATCGCTCCCCGGTTGCCATAAGGGCCAGCCGGCTGTTGGTGCAGTCGGCTGGCACACGGTCGTCAACGATGCGCCGAACGCAAGCGGAGTCGTGTCATGTCTCTTTCAAGCCTTGCAGCAGGTGTAGCGCTGGTGTGCGTCATGGGATGGGCTGGAGTGGGGCTGGCTGCCAATCCTCCAAGCACATCTGCAGCGCAACCGGGGAATCACACAGCAACAACAACCAATGCGCAGCCGGCGAATGTCGATGGATTCGGCATGGCGGTCAGCGCTGGAACGCTGGAGCACTACAGCGGTGGCAGTAGTTTGGTGCAAAGCAACCAGAACCTTACCGGTGCGGTCACTGGCAACAGTGCGTCGCAAGTGGTCACGGGGACTAACTCGATCACCGGTGATTCCTTCGCCGGGGCATCCGGTCTGCCTTCGGTGATCCAGAACAGCGGCAACAATGTGCTCATTCAGAACGGCGTCATCGTGAATGTGCAGATGAAGCCATGAAGCTGACGCTGCCGACGTTGACTTTCCTGGTGCTGGCGATCGCATCGCCGCTGGGAGCGCGTGCGGCAACGATGGCGCTGAACGATAACGTCGGACACACCTACATTCTGCACATTGCCACGTTGAAGGAAGTCAAATACCGCAACACCATTCACCAGAAATACGATTTCAGTTGCGGCTCGGCAGCAGTTGCTACGCTGTTGACCTATCAGTACGACTATCCGATCAATGAGCAAGTGGTGTTCGAGCAGATGTATGCGCATGGTGATCGCAAGAAGATCAACAAGGAAGGCTTTTCACTGCTCGATATCAAGCTCTATCTGGCGAGTATCGGCTTCGATGCGGATGGCTTCCACGCTACGCTCGACCAGTTGCAGAAAGCCAATCTTCCGGCGATCGTGCTGATCCAGGATCGTGGTTATCACCATTTCGTGGTCATCAAAGGCATTCGTTACGGACGAGTGCTGGTAGGCGATCCGGCGCGCGGTACACGCGCGATTCCTCTGGACCATTTCAGCCAGTTGTGGAAGAACGGACTGCTTTTCGTCATCCATAACCGGCGTGAGTTTGCGCGTTTCAACGCCGATAGTGATTGGCGCAGTGCGCCGATTGCGCCACTGGGTATCGGCGTCGATCGTCGTGGGCTCGATACCATCACCATGTCCAAATACGGTCCGGGTGATATATGAGCAAGCGCTTATCTCGCCCGAATGTTTTGCTGCGCCTGTCTCTGTTCGCAGCTTTGGTGGTGTGTGCGGTCATGGTGCATGCGCAATCCGCTCCTGCGAAACACGTCGCCGGATTCGGCCTTCCCGTGCCCAACGAAAAGCTTGACGTAGTACGCGGTGGCTTTGATCTGGGCGATGGGCTTGAGGCATCGCTAGGCATCCAGAGGGCGGTTTATATCGATGGCAATCTGGTGACTTACGCCAGCGTCAACATTCCCGATCTTGCCCATGTCACGACACAGCAAGCGATGGCGCTTGCTTCCGCGCTCAGCACGGTGAATGTGCAGAGCGGTCAGGGCAATACTTTCGACCCCTCGTCGCTGGGAAATACCACCGCCGCGACGGTCATCCAGAACACGTTGAACAACCAGACGATACGCAGCCTGACGACGTTGAACGTGGCGGTCAATACGCTCAACGCATTCCGTGACGAGGGTATGCAGCAGGCCTTGCAAGCGGCACAGGTGCAAGCGCTTGGGCATTGATGGAGTTTCATGACGGGTTCTTTCGGGGAGCGGCGATGAACCAGAGGAAGGGGAAGACCAAGAGCGGATGCGGGCGCAAGGCATTGGCGCAGGCGATCGGTCTTGCCTGTTGCATGCTGGGCTGCGGCTGGACGATCGCGCAGGATGCGCCGGCATCGTCTTCGACGGTCGGCAATGTTTCATCACCGGCGATACGCCAGCGCCTGCAAGAGCAAGATACGCGCATCGAGGCGATGCGAACCCAGATCGATGCCTTGCAGCACCAGCTCGCGCAACAGGAGGCTGACTACAAAGCGTTGCGTCATGCCGTTGGCATGGATGAGTTGGCGCGGACGCGAGGCGGTAACATCGCCGCCGGCGGCAGCATGGCTAGCGCGTTGCCGATGCCTGGAGCCGACGCTTCGCCAGATCAGCAGGCGGCACAGCAGACACCGGGCACACCTTCCACGCCAGTAGGACAAGCTCCGCCGCAAAATTCGCGGCCGCCCGAAGTGGCGCCGATTTTCCAACAGCCAGGCGTGTTGACGCCGAAAAATAAGCTTGTGATTGAGCCCGCCTATCAGTTTGGCTATTCCACCGCCGACCGTGTCGCGCTGGTGGGTTACACCATCATTCCTGCGATCTTGATCGGTTTGATCGACGTGCGTGAGGTACGCGATACCACACAGACAGCGGTTCTGACCGCACGTTATGGCCTCACCAATCGTCTGGAATTGGAAGTGCGCGTACCTTATGTCGATACGCATGACGATACAGTGAGTCGTGCCGTGCTTACTGGTTCGGCCGAGGACAATGTTTTCAGTTCCAGTGGCAAAGGTCTTGGTGATATCGAGGCGACAGCCCGCTATCAGATCAACGATGGCGGCGCAGACAGCGCCTATTACATCGGTTGGTTCCGCTTCAAGTCGCGTACCGGCGAGGATCCCTTCCAGGTTGTCACGGATTGCGTCACGCGTTGCGTCGAGAATCTCACTGGCACTGGTTTGCCAGTGCAGCAACCTACGGGAACCGGTTTCTATACTTTGCAGCCGGGCGTGACGTGGTTGCTGCCATCGGATCCGGTCGTGTTCTTCGGTAACCTGAGTTACCTCTACAACGTCGAGCGTCACAACGTTTATGAGCACCTCGTGCTGGGTACGGAGTATCTCGGCAATGTGAAGATGGGTAACGAGGTGGACATGAGTATCGGCATGGGCATGGCGCTCAACGACAAGGCGTCATTGAGCATCGGCTACGATCAGACCTTTATCGGCACGACCTACGAGAGCGGGCAGAAGCTGCCGGGTTCCACCAAGGTATGGCTGGGGTCATTGCTGATTGGCGGATCGTATCGCTTCAACGAGAAGCGCACCTTGAATTTCACGCTTGGCGTTGGCGTAACACGTGATACGCCCGATGCCACCGTGACCGTCCGCATGCCCATGATGTACTGATAAGCGTACAACACGCTCCGTACGACTACACGCGCATCAAGATCAGTCAGGAACGTGATTATTACAATGGCGGTCTGGCGCTGAAAGCAAGTTGAAGACTGCTGAGTTTTCAGCGTTTCCCTTGAGACACAGCAACTGCCCAGTCGTCATTCCGGCGAAGGCCGGAATCCATGCGGCAAGCTGGAGATGGATTCCGGCCTTCGCCGGAATGACGACTGGGCGATATGAAAGCTGTTGGTGAGCTTAGATGGCTTCAAAATTCTGCAGAAGTCGCCAGGCAAAAATGTCTTAGGGCCGGATGATTTAGTCCGGCCCCGAGGTTGCGCCTAGGGGCTGCAGAATCAGATACCTTCTGCCTGCATGGCAGCTTTCACGCCCGGATCGGCATGCAGGCGTTTGCTAAAGGCATCAAGATGATCCAGGCCCTGAAGATCAACTTGCTTGCCCTTGGCCCAGCGCAATACAACGAACAAATAAGCGTCAGCGACCGAGCGGTGGCCGGTCAGCCATTCGCGATCGGCAAGTTGCGTGTTCACCCGCTCGAACAGTCCGCGCAACCGTTGGCGCGCAGCTTCGTGCAGTGACGGATGATGTGTTTCGTCAGCACTGAAACGCTGTGCACCAAACAGCGGCTTGAATGCCGGATGCAAGTCGGAATTGAGGAAGGCGAGCCAGCGGTTCACCTCGGCGCGTTCGCGCGGCGAACTCTCGCCGTCGAGTTTGGCCTCGGGGAAGCGATCCATCAGGTAGTTGAGGATGGCGACGTTTTCGGTGAGGGTCCAACCATCGTCATCGACCAGCGCAGGCACCATGCCGTGGGGACTGATCTTCAGATATTCCGGCGAGCGCAGTGCTTCGCGCGCTACGGCTTCCGCCTGATACGGCTTGCCGATCCATTCCAGCACGATGTGGTCGGCCATCGAGCAGGCGCCGGGCAGGTAATACAACTTCATGAGAACTCCATGTTGACGATGGGATAGCCGCACAGTGTCCTGTGCCTTGGCTTGCGCCTCAAGTACTGCGTGTGCGTGCAGTAGCGACGCGCCGGTTGAAAAGCCAGCGGCCACCGCAGACGCCGATCACCAATCCCACTTCAAGCACGTGTTTCATCCAGCCGTGTGCATCAAACCAATCCAGCCACAACGTTTCGTGGCTGATCATGCGGCCCGCTGTCCAGGCAATCGCCGCAGCGCCGGCGTAGATGATGACCGGGAAGCGTTCGATCAGTTTCAGGATCAGAGTGGAGCCCCACACCACCAGCGGAATGCTGATCAACAGGCCTGCCACGACCAGCCCGGTATGACCTTTCGCTGCACCTGCGATGGCCAGCACGTTGTCCAGCCCCATCAAGGCATCGGCGACCACGATCGTGCGCAACGCGGACCAGAAGTTTGCAGCGGGGGCAAACTCATGCGTGTCGTCGTGACCGGGCTTCAGCAGCTTCCAGGCAATGGGCAGCAACAGTAAACCGCCGGCCAGCATCAATCCGGGTAACCCAAGCAGGTAAACCACCAACACCGTCAGCACAATCCGAATGGCGACCGCGCCAAAGGTGCCCCAGAACACCGCCTGCTTCTGCAAATGACGCGGCAGGTTACGGGCGGCCAGCGCGATGACAATGGCGTTGTCGCCCGCCAGCACCACGTCCAGCAGGACGATGGTGAGCAGGTCTGATAGCAGGTGAGTAGGGAAGGTCATGCGGATTCCTTGACGCGCTGGACTCAAGCGATGACGGCGGACGCGCGTGGCCCGCTGTCATCGCAAAAGTCTCGTTCGTGAACCCACCGCGGCGCCCGGAGCGAAGCCTCGCTCGTGATGACGATCGCCGCGCGGATACGGCACTGCCGCATCCGGAACTACTCCCCTTTGGGATGATTCGCAGGGATTTTCGGCAAGGAAGGGCAGGCTGGTCAAGCAGATCCGGCGCGGATCCTTCGAGAAACCCCGCCCTCCCGCTACAATGGGCGTTTTCCTACATCGCGAGACCCCTGCCATGAGCGCGCATGATATCCGTTCCGCCAAGCGTCCCGACCCCGATCAGCCGCTGGTCGACATCGCCAATTACGTTGCCGATTACAAGATCAACTCGACCGAGGCCTACGACACCGCGCGCTACATGCTGCTCGACTCGCTGGCGACGGCGATGATGGCGATGAAGTTTCCGGAATGCGTGAAGCACCTCGGCCCGCTCGTGCCGGGCGCTACGCTGCCCGGCGGTGCGCGCGTGCCGGGTACCAGCCACGAACTGGATCCGGTGCAGGCCGCGTTTGCCATCGGCACGCAGATCCGCTGGCTGGATTTCAATGACACCTGGCTCGCCGCCGAATGGGGCCATCCGTCGGACAATCTCGGCGCCATTCTCGCAGTGGCCGATTACCTCAGCCGTCAGGCGGAGCGTGAAGGCGGTAAGCCGCTGTCGGTGCACGATGTGCTCACGTACGCCATCAAGGCGCATGAAATCCAGGGCTGCTACGCGCTGCTCAACAGCTTCAACCGCGTCGGGCAGGATCACGTGATTCTGGTGCGTCTGGCTTCCACCGCCGTGGCCACCGCCATGCTGGGCGGCAATAAGGAGCAGATCACTACCGCCGTATCACACAGCTGGATCGATAACGGCGCGCTGCGCACGTATCGCCATGCTCCGAATACGGGACCGCGCAAGAGCTGGGCGGCCGGCGATGCTTGCCGCCGCGCCGTCACGCACGCCATCAATGCCGTGTATCGCGGTGTGGTGGGCTATCCGTCAGCGCTGAGCGCCAAGACCTGGGGCTATTACGACGTTGCCTTCAAGGGCAATGCGTTCCAGTTCGAGCGTCCGTTCGGCAGCTATGTGATGGAGAACGTGCTGTTCAAGATCAGCTTCCCGGCCGAATTCCACGCGCAAACCGCAGTGGAGTGCGCGATGGAACTGCACGCTCAGGTTGCTGGCAAGCTGGATCAGATCGAGAAGGTGGTCATCGAAACTCAGGAAGCCGGCTGCCGCATCATCGACAAGACCGGCCCGCTTGCCAATTACGCTGACCGCGACCACTGCATCCAGTACATGGTGGCAGTGCCGTTGATCTTCGGTCGCCTCACCGCCGATGACTACAACGACGATGTCGCCACCGATCCGCGCATCGACGCGCTGCGCGAAAAGATGGTGGTTACCGAGAACCCGCAGTTCACCAAGGACTACTTCGATCCGGAGAAGCGCTATATCGGCAATTCGGTGCAGGTGTTCTTCAAGGACGGCAGTAGCACCGGGAAAGTTTCCATCGATTACCCGATCGGCCACCGCAAGCGTCGCGCCGAAGGCATCCCGGTGCTGCTCAAGAAGTTCGAAGCGGCCATGCGGGGTCACTTGCCATCGCATCGCGTCAAGGCGATTCTGGACGCCACTGCCGATCCGGCCAAGCTGGACGCGATGCCTATCCAGACTTTCCTGGGATTGTTTGCGTTGTAAGTCCCTGGCGTAAGGAAAGGGTAACGAAATGGCGGGAAAGTGCTCCCAAGGGCTTTCCCGCCTGACCCAGGCGGCGTTAAACGCTTGATTTGCAGGAAGCTTTCGGTAGGCTGTCGGATGTATTAAGCAATAATTTTGCAAATCGTTTAGTTTTAGTTAAACTGCCTGCGCAAGCTGCATGGCCATCGCAGAAATGCGATATACCGAATTCGTTATCTGCTCAACAATAAAAAGCGGTTTGGTTCTTGGCAGATCAATGCCCCAAATCATTAAGCAATGAGGAGACACCTGATGAAACGTAAGGGCCTTTATTTTCTGATCGCTCTTGCCCTGGGGGGAGTAGGTGCCGCCCATGCGCAGGACAACACGGCCGCTGCGGCCGGCAGCACCGAGACCTCTGGTGCGCCTGCATGGCCGAACGGTTTTGATGACCGTTGGTATGTTGCCCCGACCGTCGGTGGTTACTACAACGACAGCAACCGCAACACCCACAGCCGCCAGATCTTCTACGGCCTTTCCGTGGGCAAGTTCATCAGGTCGAACGTTTCGGTGGAACTGTTCGTCGACCGTACCAAGCGCGATGCGGATACGGCTGTGTTCGGCCAGGGCAACAAGTGGTCGAGCAACAACTACGGTGCGTCGGCCCGTTACTTCTTCGGCGATCCGAACTCCTGGCGTCCGTACCTGATGGGCGGCGTGATGGGCAGCTACCACAGCAACCCGTTTGATCACGGCTGGGCCCCGGCTGCACAGGCTGGCGTGGGTATCTCCAAGTCGATCACCGACAGCACCGACTTCCGCGTGGAAGCTGCCTACCGCTACGACTGGGACGACAAGACCCAGCCGGCTCGCAATGGCTACGGTGACTGGTACCTGGGCTTCAGCCTGGTCGCCAAGATCGGCGCTGTGCCGGCCGCTGCCGCTCCGGCCGCTCCGCCGCAGCCTGCTGCTCCGGACTGCTCCAAGCAGTTCCGCAACGGCGTGAACCTGTGCGACAACAAGTGCCCGGATCTGCCGGAAGGCACGATCGTCGGTCCGGATGGTTGCCCGCAGAAGGTGGTGATCGACCTGAAGGGCGTGAACTTCAAGTTCGACCGTCCGAAGAAGGGCGAGACCAACATCGAACCGACCCTGGCAGTGCCGGCATCCGATTCGATGGCGATCCTGGATCAGGCGGTGGATACGCTCAAGCGCTATCCGCAGGTGCATGTCACCGTTGCCGGTTACACCGACAGCGTGGGCACGGCCGCTTACAACCAGGGCCTGTCGGAGCGTCGTGCGAAGATCGTGTACGACTACCTGACATCGCATGGCATCGACGCAAGCCGTCTGGACGGTCCGATCGGTCACGGCTTGAACGACCCGATCGACACCAACAAGACCGCTGCCGGTCGCGCACGCAACCGTCGCACGGAACTGCAGGTTCAGCAGTAATCCACCTACAGCCGTTAACGAAAAAGCCCGGCGTTTGCCGGGCTTTTTCTTGCGTATAGAGCTGCGAAGAGTAAGGAATTGCATGCGTTTAGTGGCGAATGTGCGCGATCTACCTGAACACAGCTTCACCGAAAGCCAACATTTGACGAAAGACTGGCGTGCGGATCACTTAACGGTTTTGCTACACTTGCGCGGCTTGCTGTTAGGGACGTCAAGCAAGGTGGCGAATAAGTCCCCCGCATACCTATAAGTTCTGCCGCGCGATTTCCGTCTGGGGTGGAATGGACGCGAACACCAATAATCGAGGAGACACCTGATGAAACGTAAGGGCCTTTATTTCTTGATTGCTCTTGCCCTGGGCGGCGTGGGTGCCGTTCACGCGCAGGACAATACGGCTGCAGCCGCTGGCAGCACCAGCACGACCGCGCCGGCATGGCCGAATGGGTTTGATGACCGTTGGTACGTTGCCCCGACTCTCGGCGGCTACTACAACGACAGCAACCGCAACACCCACAGCCGCCAGATCTTCTACGGCCTGTCCGTGGGTAAGTTCATCAGCCCGAACGTTTCGGTGGAACTGTTCGCCGACCGCACCAAGCGCGATGCGGATTCGGATGTGTTCGGCCAGGGCAACAAGTGGGCGAACAACAACTACGGCGTGTCGACCCGTTACTTCTTCGGTGACGCGAACGCATGGCGCCCGTACCTGATGGGCGGCGTGATGGGCAGCTACCACAGCAACCCGTTCGACAAGGGCTGGGCTCCGGCAGCGCAGGCTGGCGTGGGTATCTCCAAGTCGATCACCGACAGCGCCGACTTCCGCGTTGAAGCCGCTTACCGTTACGACTGGGACGACAAGACCCAGCCGGCTCGCAATGGCTACGGTGACTGGTACCTGGGCTTCAGCCTGGTCGCCAAGATCGGCGCTGTGCCGGCTGCTGCCGCTCCGGCCCCGGCTCCCGCTCCGGCTGCTCCGGACTGCTCCAAGCAGTTCCGCAACGGCGTGAACCTGTGCGACAACAAGTGCCCGGATCTGCCGGAAGGCACGATCGTTGGCCCGGATGGCTGCCCGGTCAAGGTTGTCATCGATCTGAAGGGCGTGAACTTCAAGTTCGACCGTCCGAAGAAGGGCGAGACCAACATCGAGCCGGCTCTGGCAGCTCCGAGCAGCGACTCGATGGCTATCCTGGACCAGGCCGTGGATACGCTGAAGCGCTATCCGCAGGTGAAGGTGATGGTTGCTGGTTACACCGACAGCGTCGGCAAGCCGGCTTACAACCAGGCCCTGTCCGAGCGTCGCGCTCAGATCGTGTACGACTACCTGACCTCGCACGGCATCGATGCAAGCCGTCTGGAAGGCCCGGTTGGCCACGGCGAGAACGATCCGATCGACACCAACAAGACGGATGCCGGCCGCGCCCGCAACCGTCGCACCGAGCTGCAGGTCCAGCAGTAATCGGACTGCAAGACGTTATGGAAAAGCCCGGCGAAAGCCGGGCTTTTCTTTTGTGAGCCCGCTAATCTTCTTGCCCCATGCCCATGTCTTCCGCTCCACGCTTTGGTCTTGCACGCATGCTCAGCAAGCTGGGCGTGTGCTCGCGCAGTCAGGCCGAAAAGGCAGTGTGCGAGGGCAGGGTGACTGTCGACGGGCGAGTCGTGCTCGATCCAGAGCGTTCGGCTGACCCCGAGCGGCAACGTATATGTCTGGATGGCGAAGCAGTCTCGGCGCGGGAGCGCGTCTACATTGTGCTCAACAAGCCGCGAGGCATCGTGGTGAGCGCTGCCGATGAGCGCGGCAGAGATACTGTCTATGCCTTGCTGTCAGACGCAGGCTTGCCCTGGCTAGGCCCGGTAGGGCGATTGGACAAGGCCAGCGAAGGATTGCTGCTGCTGAGCAACGACAGCATCTGGGCAGCTCAGCTGACCGATCCGCGTTATCACGTCGACAAGACCTATCACGTGCAGGTCGACACCATTCCGGATCCAGCCGTGATGGAACGGATGATGGAGGGCGTCACCGACAAGGGCGAACATTTGTCCGCGCGGCGCGTGTCCTTGCTACGTACCGGCGAGAAAAACGCGTGGCTGGAAGTCGTGCTCGATGAGGGGCGCAATCGGCACATCCGCCGCTTGCTCGAAGCACAAAGCATCGGCGTATTGCGCCTGATTCGCGTGGCGATCGGAGAGCTCGTGCTGGGTGAACTTGCCAAAGGGCAATGGCGTCATCTGACCGTTGCCGAAGTGGCGAGTTTGCGGCGCTATTGATGCCGTCCCCAATATGGGTACGGAACGTTGGGATTATCGCGTCGATCTGAGCAACTTGCCGTAAAGGCTTCAGGCAGCGAGATGGTCGTATAACCCTCACTACCGTCATTCCCTTTTCGCGGGAATGACGGCCTTGAGGGTTACAACCGAATCAGCCAATCACGCCCAGCGTGCGGCCCACCTTGGTAAACGCCGCAATGGCCCGATCAAGATGCTCGCGCGTATGCGCGGCGCTCATCTGCGTGCGGATACGCGCCTGACCTTGCGGTACCACCGGGTAGAAGAAGCCCGTGACGTAGATGCCTTCATCAAGCAGCGCTGCGGCCATGGCCTGCGCTTTCTTGGCGTCGTACACCATCACCGGCACGATCGGATGCACGCCGGGCCTGATGTCGAAACCGGCCTGGGTCATCTGTTCGCGGAAATACCGGGTGTTTTCCTGCACGCGATCACGCAAGTCACCGGCCGAGCCCAGCATGTCGAACACCTTGATCGCCGCAGCCACGACGTGCGGCGGCAGCGAATTGGAGAACAGATACGGGCGTGAGCGCTGGCGCAGCATCTCGATGACTTCCGCGCGACCCGTGGTGAAACCGCCCAGCGCGCCACCCAGTGCTTTGCCCAGCGTGCCGGTGAAGATGTCGATCTTGTCCATCACGCCATGCACTTCGGCGGAACCGCGGCCGTGGGGCCCGAGGAAACCAGTGCAATGGCACTCGTCGATGTGCACCAGTGCGTTGTATTTGGCGGCCAGTGCGGTGATCTGGTCCAGTGGCGCGATAAAGCCGTCCATCGAGAAAGCGCCGTCGCTGGTGATCAGCTTGGTGCGTGCACCTGCTGCGTCAGCGGCCTTCAGTTGCGCTTCCAGATCCGCCATGTCGCAGTTGGCATAGCGGAAGCGCTTGGCTTTGCACAGGCGAATGCCGTCGATGATCGAGGCGTGGTTCAGCGCATCGGAAATGATCGCGTCTTCTTCGCCCAGCAGCGGCTCGTACAAGCCACCGTTGGCGTCGAAGCACGCCGCATAAAGGATGGTGTCCTCAGTGCCGAAGAATGCCGCAATCTTCTTTTCCAACTGCTTGTGGAGATCTTGCGTGCCGCAGATGAAGCGCACCGAGGCCATGCCGAAACCGTGGGTATCGAGCGCATCTTTGGCTGCCTGGATCACGTCCGGGTGATCGGCCAGGCCGAGGTAGTTGTTGGCGCAGAAGTTCAGCACCTTGCGGCCGCCTTCCAGCTCGATTTCGGCCGACTGAGGCGAGGTGATGATGCGCTCGGCCTTGAACAGGCCCTGTTCGCGGATGGATTCGAGTTCTTGGGCGTAGCGCGCCTGGCCGGAATAGCTCATGGGGACGAAGCTCGGTGGGGGAGACAGCCAATTGTAGCCGGGGGCTGGCTTTGCGAAACCTATGGGCCGTCATGGCAGCTCCCTCCCCACATTAGGGGAGGGGTGGACTGTGGGGGCACAGCGTTGCGATGTAACCGTCAGTGCAAGCCGAAATCATCCCGTGTCGTCTTGCCCTTATCGTCGATACCTTTCGCATCGAGCTTGGGAGCCAGCACGAACACGCGGCCGTCATCGATCTTGCCGTGCATGTATTGCCGCACCGCATCGGCGCGGCGTTCGGCCAGATGGCGCAGCGCGTCCTGGTCCACGGGCACATTGGTTTCCATCAACTTGATCATCACATCCGGCGGCTGCGATTTGGTCATGCCGATGAAGTCGCGCGGCTTCTTGAAGTCAGCGTGCTTGTACGCCTTGGCCAGGTATTTGTTGTAGTCGTCGGTACCCGGTTTCACCGGAGCCGCCTTGGCTGCTTCGGTACCGATATCGTCGGCTTCTTCTTTTTGCACCATCTGGTCGACCATCACGGTGCGCAGGCCGTTTTCGTCAAACGCCGGATCAGTGCGGCCAGTGATGTCGAGTTTCAGCGCAGACTTTTTGTTGAGTATGTCGACAATCTTGGCCAGGCGGTCATCGGCTTCCTTGTCCAGCACATCCGAACCTGGCGCGAATTCCACATAACCCAGATCCTGCTGGTCGCCGCCGCCCACCGCCGAAGCGAGTAAACGGAATGGCGCGGTCACTGCGCGCTTGATGAGATTGACGAACGCCTGCCAGATCACGCCGCCGAGGCTGAACTTCGGATCATTGAGCGAGCCGGACACCGGCACATGGATGTCGATGTTGCCGTCGGAATCCTTCAATAGCGCCACGGCCAGCTTCACCGGCAAGTGACTGATACCCGGGCCTTCCAGGCGGTCGCCGAAGGTGAGTTGCTTGAGCACGATGTGGTTGTCGGCATTCAACTTGCCCTGATCGAGCTGGTAGTGCACATCCATGGTCAGACGCCCCTTGATGATGGGGTAACCGGCGTATTTGCCGGAGTAGGGCGTCAGATGTGTCAGCTCGACATCGTTCGCGTTGGCCTTGATGTCCAGGAATGCGACCGGCGTCAGCGGATTGATCGTGCCGTTGATGTCCACGGGCGAGTTGTTGTCCAGCGAACCTTGCAAGGTGACGTCCGCTGGTGTGGTGCTGGTATCGGTGCCGAATGCGCCGATTTTGCCCGCGAGCTGGGTAATGTTGGCGGTGTAGTTCGGCTTGATGAAGTTATCGGTGTAATTGAGGTTGCCGTTCGCCAGCGTGATTTGTCCGATATGGATTTGCGCGGGCGGGGCTGCAACGCTGCTGGCCGAAGCCAGTGCCGCGGATGAACTGACCGCCGGAGCGGTTGTCGCCGCAGGTGGCGACGTATTGGTCGGAGCCGGCGGGGCCGGACCGTTTTCAGCGCGCGTTACCGATACAGGTGCTTGCGCAGGATTGGACACGACATCCTGCACATTGATGCGGCCGTTGGCATTGATGATCACGCGCGCGTAGAAATCGTTGAGCGCAAGGCCGCCGATATCCACCTGTGGCGCGCCTTCACCCATGCGCACTTTCATGCCGCTGGCGGCAAGTGAGTTCCAGCTCAGGAAGTTGTCGTTGGTGACCTTGTCCAACACACGCACGCGGCCAAGCACCATGCGGCCCTGATAACTGATCAGCGGCGACGGCTTGCGATCCCGGTAACGGGCGCGGCCATTGGCGCTGAGCAATGCGCTGTCGAGACGTACGTTCAACGGTACGTTCACCAATGATGCAAAGGGCGCCACGTTCAGGCGTGTGGCCTGGATGCGCAGATCCGCATCCGCCGGCTCCGGCTTCACATTGCCGTCGACGTGAAACTTGCCGCTACCTATGCTGCCGGCCAGATCGAGCTTGATCGGCTTGTGCATGTTGTCGGACAGGCTGTCCAGGCCGAACTTATCGGCCTTTACCTCGATGCGTCCATCCTTGCCTGGCAGGCTGGGATCGGTCAGCGCAAAGGTGCTGCCATCGATGCTCAGGTGCGCAATGTTCCAGTGCCAGGATGGCGAGGCTGCCTGCTTGCCATGCGATGGCGAGGACTTCATCAGGTTGGTGAGATCGACGCTGCCATTCTTAAGGCGGCGGGCATCGATCTTCAGTCCTTGCACGGTGACATTGCCCAACTGCGCCACGCTGTTGTCGAGGTCGAGATGATTGATATCGACGTTGAGCGCCTGCCAGGCCACCGGCTTGCGACCGCGCTGCTCCAGTGCCACGTTGTTGGCCGCGAGCTTGCTGTTGTCCATGGTCAGCGTGAGCGTCTTGCTCCAGTCGACCAATAGGTGCATGTCAGCGTCGAGGGTTCCGCTGGCGATTTCCGCATTCAGCATGGGTGGTGCCATCGCAAGCAGCGGCTGTACACCTGCGCTGTTCGCGCTGATTTCGCCATTGAAGCGACTGGTGCTCATGAACAGATTGCCGGTTGCGTGCAGATTGCCGCCGGCAAGGCCAGAACTCAGGTCGATGGTGCTTGGCTGTGCCGATACCGTGGACAAATTGCGGATGCTGCCGTGCAGGTTGTCCAGCGTGAGTTGCGCAGGCGTGGGGCCGCTGCGGTCGGCGTAGTCGAGCACGCTGTTTTGCAACGCCAGCGTCCCGATCAAGGCATCGGTCGGCGGCGTGCCGGGTGGTGCCGGCGGCTTGTCCTTGCCGAGCAGGGCGTCGAAATTGGTCTTGCCGCCGGGTAGTTTCGTGTAATGAAGCTTGGCCTGGTCGAGCTGGATGGTGCCAAGGTGATAGCGCGACAGTAGCGGCTGCACATCGTCCATCGTCGCCGTGCCGTGGCCAAGCTCGAGCATCGGCGCGTTGTCGTGCGTGGTCATCGCGAAGTTGTCGACCTGCAATTGACCTTGCAACAGCAATTGCTGGTTGGGTTGGGTGTCGATGAAGTGCAGATCGAGTTTGCCGGTCAACAAACCGCTGGGAATATTCGCAGGTAAGGGCTCGGGGACATAACCCAGGTACTTGGCTAGATCCAGATGATCCAGCGTGAAGCTGATCACCGATTCGTGGCTGTTCGCAAAAGGTTTGGTCTGGCCCTGAATACGCAGTGGACTGCCATCGACCTGCATGGCCAGCAGCGGCTGCACAAAGATGTCAGTGTCATGCGGCAGATTGGCCAGGAACGGAATGCCGATTTCCAGCTGGTCGACGCGATGCGTGGCGTTCAGCACCTTATCGTCAAGCGTGATATCGCCGTTATGCACGCTGATGTTGGAAACCGCAAAGCGGGCGGGCGGTGCATTCGGCGCAGCCGGCTTGGAAGCAAACTTCTGCACGATGTCGGTGAAATTGAACTGCTGCGGCCCGGTGCGCGTGATATGGATCTGCGGATGCACCACCGACAGTTCGTCCAGCACCGGCGCCATGCGGAACACCGAGCCCCAGGAGGCATTGACCACCAGATTGTCAATGTCAACGAAAGGTGAAGTGCCGTCGCGCTCGCCGATGTGCAGCTTGTCCACCGCTACGCGCAAGGTGTAGGGATTGACGTGAATCGCGCCGATGCTTACCGGGCGATCCAGTTGAGCGCTGAGTTGTTTCTCCAACTGGCTCTTGATGATGCCCGGCGCGATAAAGAAGCCAAATAGGCCAAGCAGGGCCAGGAAAATGACCAGCACCAGTGCCGTGATGCGCAAGCCGCGCGATCGATAGAGACGTACTGCGTGTTCGCGCCCGGCGTCCATGACCGCCTTGGGTGATGCGTTCCGGTTTGCCATGCCGTCGATGCTCCCGTGACATCGCGGACCGACCGTGCACGGCGGAAACCGTGCACTTACCCAAGCTAGGAACTCATGTCGGCACGCCCGGGGGAAGTGTAGCGTGCGGCGTAGGAGATTGCGCAGTGTTGTTGTAAGTGTTTACGTAACGTCAACGTCTGCAGATGTGTTGAGCTGCCTTGATCCTCTCCCCAAAGGGGAGAGGAGGCGAGCGCAAAGCCATGTTCAATGCCAGGAACAGACGACCTTGCCGCAGGTGCCCGCGTCCATCAGGTCGAAACCCTTCTGGAAGTCGTCGATGTGGATCTGGTGCGTCAGCACCTTCTGCAGCGGGAAGCCGGTGAGTACCATCTGGGTCATCTTGTACCAAGTCTCGTACATGCGGCGACCGTAGATACCTTGCAGGGTAAGGCCCTTGAAGATCACCCGGTCCCAGTCGATGCCGGCGCCCTTGGGCAGGATGCCCAGCAGCGCGATCCTGCCACCGTGATACATGCAGTCAAGCATGTCGTTGAAGGCGCGCTGGTTGCCGCTCATTTCCAGACCTACGTCGAAGCCTTCCATATGCAGGTCTTTCATCACGTCTTTCAGCGACTGGTTCGCCACGTTCACCACGCGTGTCGCGCCCATATCGGCAGCGAGCTTGAGGCGATAGTCGTTGACGTCGGTGACCACCACGTTGCGCGCGCCGACGTGCTTGGCGATGCCGGCGGCGATGATGCCGATGGGGCCGGCACCGGTGATCAGCACGTCCTCGCCGACCATGTCGAACTCCAGCGCGCAGTGCGCGGCGTTGCCATAGGGATCGAAGAACGCGGCCAGTTCAGAGGGAATCTGATCCGGAATCGGCCACAGGTTGGAGGCCGGCATGCTCATGTATTCGGCGAACGCGCCATTGCGGTTCACGCCGATGCCCACGGTATTCGGGCACAGATGCTGGCGGCCGGCGCGGCAGTTGCGGCAGTGGCCGCAAACAATATGGCCTTCGGCCGATACGCGGTCACCGATCTTGTAGCCAGTGACGCCCGGGCCGATTTCCACGATGCGGCCGACGAATTCATGGCCGATGGTGAGGCCGGGCTTGATGGTGCGCTGGGACCATTCGTCCCACTTGTAGATGTGCAGGTCGGTGCCGCAGATCGCGGTCTTCTCGAGTTTGATCAGCACCTCGTTCGGGCCGACTTCCGGTACCGGCACCTCTTCCATCCAGATACCTTTCTCGGCGTGGCGCTTGACCAGGGCTTTCATCGTTTGCGGCATGGGGCACATCCAAAAGCGGGCGGGGGAGGGAACGTAATCCGCCAATTATAGAACTGCGGGTATGGGACATGCCTTGACGCGCTGCGGCATCGGTGTCGAGTGCAAGGGCTTGTACGAAAGCCACCAACTGTGCCGTCGTCCCGGCGCAGGCCGGGGCCTAGTGTCTTCGTTACACATAAAGTCACTGGGTCCCGGCCTGCGCCGGGACGACGGGCTATGTGGTAAGCCGAGATTAAAGATCCAGGCGGTCATACGTCCGCTTGAACACGATAGGTTCCTTCACCTCATTCGTCGTCCAGGTTTCCGTCACCGTCAGATGATGGCCGTCAGGCGAGCGCACCCAGGTCTGATCCAACTGGGTGCCGTCGTCGAACTGCATCGATATCTGCATGCCGTCCGTCGACTGCTGCGTTTGCACTTGGGCACTGCCGCTGAGCGACTGTCGGGTGACGCCGTCGAACTTGGTGTCGAGGCGATCGGTGTTGTTGTAGTCAACCTGCATGCCCTTGCTGGTCTGTTGCACGTTGAGCAGGGAGTCGTTGGCAAGCAGTGGCGGTGTGGGATCTTTCTTCGGCGTGCTCTTGTCGCTGCTCGAATCCTGGCTGCTGTGGTTGCCGCCGCCATGTCGGCCGCCACCCATGCCTCCTCCCATACCACCGCCACCACCCATGCCGCGTCCGCCGCCGTGCCCGCCACTACTGTTGGACGAATTTGCGGGTGCAGCGCTTGAACTCGCGCTGGCTGGGCTCGATGAAGGGGCTTCCTCTCGGTGCTTTTCCGCGCGCAAACGTGCGGTGATGTCCGCGGCGCTGTCGCTTTGCTTGTCGTTGAGTTGCCAGATACCGTTGAAATCAGGTCCGGCCGATGAGGTGCTCTGTGCAAAAGCATGGCCGGCAACCAGCAAACCGGCGGTAAGCCACAAGCATGACGAGCGAGAAAGTTTCATGAGCAGCATGAGGATGAGGTCTTTGCAGTGAGACGAGGTCGTGCGGGTATCAACGCACCGGGGGTTATCCAGTGCACACCCGATGATCGACAAATGCCGTGGGAACAAGTTGCAAGCGATCACATAGAATACGTCGATGCCTGTCGATCGCCGTCCGCTCGCCATATTCCTGATGGGCCCGACTGCATCGGGCAAGACTGCGCTCGCCTGTGCGCTGAGCGAACGTTTTCCACTCGGCTTGATCAGTGTCGATTCGGCGCTGGTGTATCGCGGTCTGGATATCGGTAGCGCCAAACCGGATGCTGCGACTTTGGCGCGCTATCCGCACGAGCTCATCGATATCCGCGATCCTGCCCAACCTTACTCCGCTGCCGACTTCAGCGCGGATGCGCAGGTGGCCATGCAGCGCTTGCGCGACATCGGAAAAGTACCTCTGCTGGTGGGTGGTACCGGCCTTTATTTCCGCGCCCTGCAACGCGGTCTGTCGAGCCTGCCGGAGGCCGATCCCGAAACGCGCGCCCAACTGGCTGAAGAAGCCGCTGCGATCGGGTGGGATGGAATGCATCGGCGGCTGGCCGAACTCGATCCGCCCGCGGCCGAACGCATCAAGCCCAACGATGTCCAGCGCATCCAGCGTGCCCTGGAGGTGATCACCCTGACCGGGCAGCCACTCAGCGCTCAGCAACAGGGTGGAAGGGGGCAGCCTTTCCCCTGGCGAGTGCTCAAGCTGGCCCTGCTGCCGCAGGAGCGAGCCCCACTGCACGCCCGTATCGCCCATCGTTTCGAGGCCATGCTTCAGCAGGGCCTGCTCGACGAGGTACGGGCCTTGCGTCAGCGGGGCGATCTGCAGCCCGATCTGCCAGCCATTCGCGCAGTGGGTTACCGCCAAGCCTGGGAACATCTGGATGGCGCCTACGGGGCCTCGGAACTGCGCGATCGGGGCATCTTCGCCACTCGCCAGCTTGCCAAGCGGCAGATCACCTGGCTGCGCAGCGAACTGGACGCCCGGGTGCTGGACCCGGAAAAAGTGGGGCTGCTGGAGCGCTCCAGCGAGGCGCTAGACCTGTTTCTGCGCGAAACTGAGCAATCCTCGTGAAACTGATGACGCAGTTTTGTTATCTCTTTGTCATAACTTACAAAAGTCTTTCACGGACGATTTAAAAGCGGTTAACATTCGAAGAACTAGGGCCGAGGCGCCGTTGGCGCCATTCTTTTTCGGCCCATCCGGTGGACGAGGGGGAGAACAAAAATGTCAAAAGGGCAATCCTTGCAAGATCCGTTTCTAAATGCATTGCGCCGTGAGCGCGTACCGGTCGCCATCTACCTGGTGAATGGCATTAAGCTGCAGGGCACGATCGAATCCTTCGATCAGTTCGTGGTGCTGCTGCGTAATCAGGTGAGCCAGATGGTCTACAAACATGCCATCTCCACCGTGGTGCCCAGTCGCAACGTCCGCGTCGGCAATGGCCATGAGGGCCATGACGGCAACGAAAGCCACCTCGAGCACGTGTCGGCAGAAAGCGAAGGTTGATTCACCCTGTTCGATAGACAAAAGAAAGGCGAACGTGCCGTACTCGTCCTGCCACATTCCCGTGGCGGGAGCGATGCGGCCGAACGGGCGGAAGAATTCGTCGAGCTGGTGAAATCAGCCGGCGCCGAAGTGCTGGCTACGATTCCCGCACGTATCGACGTGCCCAATCCCCGTTATTACATCGGCACCGGTAAAGCCGAAGAAGTGGCCGAGGCCGTACGTGCCCTGGGCGCTGACTTGGTCCTGGTCGATCATCTGCTGTCGCCGGTGCAGGAGCGTAATCTGGAGAAGCTGCTCAGCGCCCGGGTGGTCGACCGTGCCGGGTTGATCCTGGACATCTTCGCCCAGCGCGCCCGCTCCCACGAAGGCAAGATGGAAGTCGAGCTGGCCCAGCTCAAACACCTGGCTACTCGCCTGGTACGAGGCTGGACTCACCTTGATGCACAGCGTGGCGGTGCCATCGGCAACCGTGGCCCGGGTGAAACCCAGCTGGAAACCGATCGTCGCCTGCTGGCTGAGCGCGTGAAGATGCTCACCAAGCGGCTGGAGAAGGTGCAGACCCAGCGCAATCAGCAGCGTCGCGCCCGCTTGCGCAACACCGTGCCACGCGTGGCGTTGGTGGGCTACACCAATGCCGGCAAATCCACACTGTTCAACACGCTTACGGAAGGCGAGGTCTACGCGGCGGACCAACTGTTCGCCACGCTCGATCCCACCGTGCGCAAGCTGGAAAACCTGAGCTGCGGACCAGCCGTGTTGGCCGATACCGTCGGCTTCATCCGCGAACTTCCGCATGATCTGGTCGCCGCCTTCCGCGGCACCCTGGCGGAGGCTCGCGACGCCGATCTTCTGTTGCACGTGAGCGATGCCGCCGACGAAGAACGCGAGCGCCTGCATCAAGTGGTCGATCAGGTGCTGGAAGAAATCGACGCCGGCGATATGCCGCAGTTGCACGTGATGAACAAAATCGACCTCACCGGCGGTGAGCCACGCATCGTGCGCGATGCTGAAGGCGTGCCGCAGCAGGTGTGGCTGTCCGCGCATAGCGGCGAAGGTCTGGACTTGCTGCGACAGGCGCTGGGCGAATTGCTCGGCGGTGAGCGGGTGCAATCCGAACTGCGCCTGCCGCTGTCTGCCGGCCGGCTGCACGCCAAACTTCGCGCTGCAGGTGCGATTGCCGAAGAAGCCATCGATGAGGAGGGCTGGCGTCTGCGCATCGATGCCCCCCGCAGCGTGCTGGCGCCGATGGCTGGCGGGCAGGGTGCAGAGATCGAGTTGTTGCGAGGGCTCCTGGGCAGCCCGGATCCAGCTATCTAAGATCTGTCCGTGATCTCCACGTCGACTAGGCTGGGGGCCTTTTCGCACCCGCCGCGGGCGAAGGGGAGTGCTGGTGATGCCGATGTCCAGCTCGCCTGCGGCGAGCATCTCGTGCGCCATCGTTACTAGTGTTAGGTGTCAGCCTGTCTTTACCTCTCAGGATTTGTGCGGCGGAGGTGGGTTAACGCTGGTGCCCATATCCACCACGCAATCCGGCTGCGCATTCCTGGCGTCGATGAATATCTCCCCCAAGAGGTATATCGCCCAAAGATCACAAAGTCACCGGGTTCCGGTCCGGTCAGATCGGTTGGGGAGCGTGGCAGATCCAGTAACTGTTGCAACAGATTGACCGATGCGCAGGGTGTGGCGGCAAATGTCAGGTGCAACGCAATGAAATTACGTCCGTCTGTACGCCATCCCTCTGAGCCTGATTTGGCCTCGCGCACATCGATCTCCTTGATGATGTAGCCATCACGGGTCATCAATGGTGTTGCGACGTCGTACAGGCGCATGGAGGGTGTATCCCGCAGATGGCGCAAGGGGGTATGCAGGAACACCTCTACCGCTTCACGTGTAATGGGCATGGGTGCTGGCAGGGAGCGTGCGATTTCTTGCAATGTGTAGGGCAGCGGTTGCGGGACGCCGGTGGATATGGTGGCTCCTGTCAGCAGGGAAACAAAGGCAAAGGCGAGGACAACGCGTTTAGTGACCGAAACGGCGGTCATAGTCGCCTCCGCAGTAGTCGGTATAAGGCACGCCGCCGCCGGTGATTTCGTGTTGACCGTAGAGCTTGCCGATGGCGTTGACGGCAGTGTTGGCGTCGCCACTGAGGACGTATTGCTGACAGATGGCCTGGTACTGCGGCACCAGCAAGGAAGGGTTGGCGCTGGAAATGCCTATGTCCAGCCCACCAGCGACGAGAATTTCTTGCTGCGCTTTGACGTTGTTGAGTGTGGCCAAGGCCCTGTCACGCGTGGCGCTAAACATGCACGCACTCAGGGTTCGCGTGGCGGTGGCGGGAAGACGTTGATGCTTAGACTGGCTGCACAGTTTGGCTGCGCATTCCTGACTGAGATAAATACCCCTCCCCATGCTTGGTATCGACCAAACACGATATAATTGCCGGGTTCTGGTCCCGTTATGTCAATGGGACGCTGGGGTAAGTTCAATATCTGACGCAGCGACTCCACTGGCACACACGGAGTACTTGCGAACGTTAGATCTAGTGCAAAGAAGTTCTTATCGTCCGTGCGCCAGCCATTTGCTCCAGGTGGGTTCTCGCGTGCATAGACTCGTTTGATGATGTAGCCATCGCGGGTGATCAGCGGGGTGGCAATGTTGTACTCACGCATGTATTCATCGGCTTGACGCAAGTGCAGCGATGTGCGCAGAAATGCTTGCACCACTTCTTTTGTGGTTGGCATGGGTGCTGGCAGGGAGCGTGCGAGTTCTTGCAAGGTATAGGGCAGTGGTTGAGGGACGTCGGCGGACATGGCGGCTCCAGTTAGCAGCAGAGCAAAGGCGAGGGCAGCGTGTTTAGTGACTGAAACGGCGGTCATAGTCGCCTCCGTAGTAGTCGGTATAAGGCACGCCGCCGGTGATTTCGTGTTGACCGTAGAGCTTGCCGATGGCGTTGACGGCAGTGTTGGCGTCGCCACTGAGGACGTATTGCTGATAGATCGCTTGGTACTGCGGCACCAGCAAGGAAGGGTTGGCGCTGGCGATACCGATGTCCGGCCCGCTTGCGAAAAATATCTCGTGCTCTACCGTCACGTTGTTGAGCGTGGCCCAGCCCTCGCCGTCCAGGGCGCTGTCGATATAGGCAGCGCGGGAGCTAGTGTTCCACTGGGTGGGGTGCATGGCATGGCCTACTTCGTGCGAGAGCTGTTGCACCACGGCCTCTGGCCGGTTTTGCAAATCGGGACTGATCTCAATGATTTTTTGTGGATAATTTGTATTGCTAGGTGGGGCTTCGCCATAGACAAAGCCCCATTTTTGTTCCTTGAGATGCTTCAACTGCCCCTGCAACGTCGGCGACTTTGCGGCGATGGCATCCACTTCGCTGCCAAGCCCGGTAACGAAGGGTGGTGGCATGATGGGCAAATCCGGTGTGCGGCGGAACTGCGCTTCTTCCAGGGTGCGGCGCGCGGCATAGGTGGTGGTGCGAGGGGGGCCTTCTAGGGACGCGTCGAAGGGTGGTGCGGCGACGGCGCATGTCGGCGTGCCGCCGCCCCGCCAGGGGTTTGATAAGCGATATATCTGTCGCTTCACCGCGCTGCGAAAGAACAGAGCGTATTCGTCACCGCAGTATTCCCATTGGTTTTGGGTGGGGTCGGTGGTAACCACTCGTCGCACCGCCGGCATAAATGGTGTGGGCTTGAGCAGGAATATCTTGCCATCTTCCAGAGCCTTGGCCAGTTCATCGCGGATACGCTCGACCGTAATCCACGAAGGGTGCAAGTGTCCAAAGCCGTAGGGCATCTGCCGGATCACCCGGTAATAGGCATCTTCGGATAGCCGGCGCATGTCACTGGTCGCCATAAAGGGACTTTCGATGTGTGGCAAGTCGCTGAGACAGAGCCCGTCGGGACACACCAGCTGGGTGGAGAGCACAACCATGCCATCATCCTTCGCGATAGCCACGGGCAAGCTCGCGTTGTAGCAATTGCCCGGGTGTGCCACTAGCGGTGGCGTCAACGAAGAGTGGTTGGCTTACACGTCAGGATGTAGATCATGAAGGATCGATGGCGTTGCGTTGACCGCCATGTTGGCATCGCCACGAATAGGCTCGGCTTTGAGCAGTGAGGCGAGGGGTCTCGTTTCATCAAAGCCCGCTTTGAATGCCCCTGGGCTGCGAGACGGCCCCCCTTCATCCCGCGCCCCCTAGGGGTAGGGGGTATTTCTGCCGTCATTGCGGCTCCCTCGACCCGTCTCTGCTAGAATGCGACCGTTTGTGCGCGCAGCCTTCCGGGCACTTGCACGTCCCATAACCTGTCACCATGTCCCATCTTGCACAGAGCGTTTTCCGGCCGTTGTTGCCGGCCTCCCAGCGGCCCCAAGGAGACTGACCATGGCCTGGAACGAACCCGGTAACGGGCAACGCGACCCATGGAACAAGAACAAGCGTAGCGCCGGTGGCAAATCGGGCCTTGAGGCTACCCTCAAGGATCTTTCCAAGCGCTTTGGCAAACTTGGTGGTCCGGGTGGCCTGTTCACCATCGTGGGCGTGTTCATCCTGGCCTGGCTGCTGATGACCAGCTATACCGTGATCGGCCCCGGCCAGGTCGGCGTGGTGCAGCGCTTCGGCGCCTATGCGCGCACGGTCGGTCCCGGCTTCCATCTCAAGCTCCCGCTGCCGGTCGAGACCGTGCAACCGGTGGCGACCTCGCGCGTACGCGCCATGTCCGACCAGATCCGCATGCTGACCCGCGACGAGGACATCGTGGCGGTCGATTTCAATGTGCAGTATCAGGTCACCGATCCGCAGAAATACCTGTTCAATGCTCGCGATCCGGACGGCACGCTCAACGAAGCCGCACAAGCCGCAGTAAGCGCGGTGATCGGCGCGCAGCAAATGGACGACATCCTCACCAGCCAGGGTGACGGCAATGCGCCGGCACCTGCGTTGACCGCCTTGCAGCAGCAAGTGCGTGATCAGTTGCAGCACACACTGGATGCCTATGACTGCGGTTTGCGCGTCACTGACGTAAGTTTCCAGGCCATCACGCCGCCGCAGGAAGTGAAAGACGCTTTCGACGATGTGAATGCGGCGCGCCAGGATCGTCAGGGCATGATCGATCAGGCACATGCCAACACCAGCCAGGAAGTGCCGCTCGCCAACGGCGATGCCAAGCGCTTGGCTGCGGAAGCCGACGCCTACAAATCCGAACGCGTTGCGCGTGCGCAAGGTGATGCCGAGCGCTTCAACCTGATCCTCAAGGAATACAAGGCCGCGCCGGACGTCACCCGCCGCCGCCTGTGGCTGGAGACCATGGAAGACATCCTGCACGCCAGCAACAAGGTGATCGACGGTTCCGATGGCCGCAGCGTCATCAACATCACCAACGATCATGCCGACAGCCAGCCCGCCACCAATCTGCCGGGCGTGGGTACCGTAGCGCAGCCGGCCAATGCCTTGGGCGACGATGCCGACAAGGGGAAGCAGCCATGAAGACCACTGCTGCCATCATCATCGTTCTGGCGCTGCTGCTCGGCTTCAACAGCCTTTACACCGTAGGCGAAGGGCAAAGCGCGCTGGTGCTGCAGTTCGGCAAGATCCTGCGCACCGACAAGCAGCCTGGCCTGCACGTGAAGGTGCCGTTGTTGCAACAGGCGCTGACCCTGGACGATCGCATCCTGTCGTTCGACGGGCAACCGGAGCGTTACGCCACGTCCGACAAACAGAGCGTCAACGTCGATTTCTACGTGAAATGGCGCATTGCCAATCCCGCTGATTACTACCGCGCGACGGGTGGTGACGAATTGCAGGCCGGCCAGCGCCTCAGTCCGATCATCAGCAACGCGCTGCGCGGCATCGTCGATACACGCAGTCTGCAGCAGCTGATTGCCGGCAACCCGGGCGACCTCACCGCCGGCACGGTGCAGCAATCCAACGAGCAAGCGCAGAAGACGCTGGGTATTTCGGTAGTGGACGTGCGCATTACCGGTATCGAATTCCCCGACGACATCAAGGCCGCGGTCTACAAGCGTATGCAGACCGAGCGTCAGCAACAGGCCGCGGCCATCCGCGCGGACGGTAAGCAGGAGGCCGAAGCCATCAAGGCCGATGCCGACCGCCAGGCGCAGGTGATCCGCGCTAATGCCGAAAGCGATGCCGACAAGGCGAAGGGCGAGGGCGACGCACAAGCCGCGCAGATCTACGCGCAGGCCTATGCGCAAGATCCGGATTTCTTCGCCTTCTATCGCAGCCTCGATGCTTACAAGAAGGCTTTTGGCGACGGCAAGGGCACCATCATCCTCAAGCCCGATTCCGAATTCCTGCGTTACTTCGGCAACCCGGCGCCTGCGCCGGCGCGGCATTAAGCCGGCGCCATGCCACGCGAATTTTACGCCGCGCTATGTCTGGTGCTGGTGATCGAGGGCCTTGTGCTATTCGCCGTACCGCATGGCTGGCAGGCGATGATGCGCGAGGCTTTGAAACTGGATCCACGCACCTTGCGCCTGTTTGGCGCGTTGGCGATCGGCTTAGGTCTGGTCACCTTGCACTGGATTCACTGACACTTTCACCGCGCGGTCATCATCGCGCGCGATAGTTTTCCCGTTCCGCCGATCGGAACGTCTTAGAGCGAGAAGTACCATGGGTAAGTCAGTCGTAATTCTTGGAGCACAGTGGGGCGACGAAGGCAAAGGCAAGATCGTCGACCTGTTGACCGAACGCGTAGGCGCCGTGGCGCGCTTCCAGGGCGGTCACAACGCCGGCCATACCCTTGTCATCAAGGGCAAGAAGACCGTGCTGCATCTGATTCCGTCCGGCATTCTGCGCGACGACGCGCTATGCCTGATCGGCAACGGCGTGGTGTTGTCGCCCGCCGCGCTCAAGCAGGAAATCGAAGAACTGGAAGCCCAGGGCGTCAATGTGCGTCCGCGCCTCAAGATCAGCCCGGCCACCCCGCTGATCATGCCGTACCACATCGCCGTGGATAAGGCCCGCGAAATCGCCTCCGGCGCCAAGGCCATCGGCACCACCGGCCGCGGCATCGGCCCGGCATATGAAGACAAGGTGGCCCGCCGCAGCGTGCGCGTTGCCGACCTGATGTACCCGCATGAGCTGCCGGAGAAGATCAAGGCCGCCGTCGAATACCACAACTTCATCCTCACCCAGTGGCTCAAGGCCGAGCCGGTCGACTACCAGAAGGTGCTTGATGACGCGCTGGCTTACGGCGAATTCATCCGCCCGATGGTCGACGATGTCGCCACCATCCTGCACGACGTACGCAAGGAAGGCGGCAACATCTTGTATGAAGGCGCGCAGGGCGCACTGCTCGATATCGATCACGGCACTTATCCCTACGTGACCTCCAGCAACACCACCGTTGGTGGCGCGTTGGCCGGTACCGGCGTGGGCGCGGGCGACATCGATTACGTGCTTGGCATCTGCAAGGCCTACGCAACTCGCGTCGGTGGCGGTCCGTTCCCCACAGAACTCAACGACGAAATGGGCGAGCGCCTGCGCAAGGTCGGCAACGAATTCGGCGCCAGCACCGGCCGTCCGCGCCGCTGTGGCTGGATCGACCTTGTTGCGTTGAAGCGCGCTGTGCAGATCAACGGTATCAACGGCCTGGCTATCACCAAGCTCGACGTGCTCGACGGCCTGGAGACCATCAAGGTCTGTATCGCTTACGAATACCGTGGCAAGCGCCGCGAACTCGCTCCGCTCGACGCCGACGGTTGGGCCGAGTGTAAGCCGGTCTATCTGGAATTCCCGGGTTGGGAAGAATCCACCGCCGGCATCCGCGACTGGAACAAGCTCCCGCCGGCCGCACGCGCCTATCTGCGTGCGGTGGAAGAACTGTCCGGTTGTAGCCTGGCCATCGTGGCTACCGGTGCAGATCGTGACGACACGATTGTGTTGGATGATCCGTTTGCCTGAGTTTCAGGTATTGAATAATCATTGCGAAAAGGGCCCTCTTTTGAGGGCCCTTTTTTATGATCGTTGTTGGTTGAATCCGAAAGATTGTTATACGGCTCATCAGAGCTGGAGCGAACTTCGAATGCTATTCAAGGCAGTTGGCTGGGGAGCGATGGTTAGCTCAATGTCTCGAGCTTTATTTGCGATGGTATCCAGATAGTCGTTCGAAGAAACTTTAGATCCACTGCAGGTTCGGATTATTTCTTTACATCGCTCTTGTGGGCTTTGAAAAAGCATCGGGATATCAATCATTCGTAATCGTATTCTTGCCCCGTTGCTTGGCCTGATACATCCGCCTGTCCGCCATCTCGATAAACGCGCGCACTTCATCACCGCAATCGGGTGTGGCCGTGCAAAGACCGATGCTCACGGTGAGGTATTTGCTGACGTCGGAGCCTTCGTGCGGAATGTGTTCGCCGGCGATCAAATCGCGGCAACGTGAGGCGATTTTGTATGCGCCGCTTTCGTTGGTATCGGGCAGCAGCAAGATGAATTCTTCGCCGCCGAAGCGAGCTGCAAAGTCACGCGGGCGCATGGCGGCCAAGCTCACCAGTTTGGCTACGCGTTTCAGACATTGGTCGCCTTCCAGGTGGCCGTAGTGGTCGTTGTATTGCTTGAAGCAATCGATATCCAGCATCAGCAGGGAGATCGGCTGCTTGGAACGGCAGGCGTTGCTCCACTCGGTTTCCATCACGGTATCGAAGCGGCGGCGGTTGGCGACGCCGGTCAGGCCATCCTTGAAAGACAGTTCTTCCAGTTCGCGGCGTAGCGCGGCGAGCTGTTCTTCGGTGCGCTTGCGTTCGCTGATATCGAACATGAAACCGACCAGCGAATCGACTTCGCCATTGTCCTTGCGAACGACATGCACCACGTCGCGGATCCATACGTATTCGCCATTCTTTTTGATCGCGCGGTAGTCAGCTTCGTGGTCGACGCCCGCCTTGGATTGCGCGACGCAGAAGTTCACGGCCCAATCGCGGTCTTCGATGTGGATGCGGTCGGCCCAGTCCTGTACGGTTTGCCAGCTCTCCGGTGCCCAGCCCAGCAGTTCTTCGATTTGCGGGCCGATATAGGCGAACTGCATGGTGCTCCAGTCGATCTTCCAAGGAATAGCACGGGTCGATTCGAGCAGGGTCTTGTAGGTGTCGCCATCCAGTTCGAGCTTGGTGTCGATCGCGGTCATCGTACGGATTCCATGGTTAAACGGTTGGATGAGGTGGTCGAGCGAAGCTCACTTGGCCTCGGTTGAGGCATCAGCGATCGCGTGATGGGTTGCGTGCGTATGCGGGCGATGGTGTCCGCAGAACACCTTGGCTCGCGCATAGAGTTCCAACAGCACATCGGGCTTGTCATAGTCGATCCGTCGCCCGGTGCGCAGATCGCGACGCATCAGACGAATCATCTGCTGCAGGACATCGTCGGGAAAATCGTCCGTGGGTAATCCGGTGACTTCCGCGAGGCGGCCGGCGATCACTGGTGGATCGCTGATCAACGCACAGACACGATAACCATAGCGACCACCGATAGCCTCCGGTGGCAGATCCATGAAGCGGTCCCTGCGTTGCTGAAATCCGCTGAAGGTCATGCGGTAGGCGTTGTGACCCAGCACAGGCAAGTCGTCGGGCACCGGGCCCTTTTCGTCCAGCCACTGAAACGCGGTGGCGAGTGGCAGCAGTTCGCCCATCTGGTAGCGCTGCACATGCGGGTTGCCGATGCGTGACAGGTTCGCCAGCAGTTCGCCGATGGAGGCATGGCCGATGATCGCGGCACGCTTAGGTAAACCACCCCAGATACCGTCCGCGCCGCTGAGCAGAGCCTCGATCACCGACGCATTCTCGAAGCCGCCACCACCGTGGATATGCACCAGGATCTTGAACGGTGGTGGAAGTAGGCTTCGTGCAACGGCCACATAAGCGCCCACCTGAAAGGGCAGGAAGGTGCCGCGATCATCCTCGAAGGTCATGCCTTCGATCGGGAGCTGGGCAAGCAGAGCAAGGATCTCGCAGGTCTGCTCCAGGTTGCTGGAGAACGCATCGCAGCCGTCGACGATGTTGATCAGGATACGAGGCGGGCCGCCATGATCGCCGCGCAGATTGTCGTGCAGCCAGCGGATGCTGACGGGCAGGCTGCGCCGCAGCGTCTCAAAGTCGTAAACGCCCTGCATGCCTTGCTTGCTGAGATAGATCTCATGCACGGTGTTGGGCACGCCGTAGGCTTTCAGCTTCAGCTGGGAGGGGTCGGGCGTAAAGCTCCCATCGGTTGCCGCGATACCCATTGCGGTAAATGCAAAGCAGCCGGTCAAGTCCACGTGGTTGTCACGCAGATACATCATGAAGTCGTCATCGACTTCCAGCTCGTCAGGGATGGCGTAATCGAGCGTGCCCAACGAGATGTTCTGGAAACCGAATTCGCGCAGCTTGGGCAGAATGCCCAGCTTGTCGCGCAGGGTCTGGCCGACATTGGAGCCGACCGGATTTTCGCGCAATGAAAGGTCAATCAAATAGGGCTCGATAGCCCGTAGCTTGTCCAGCTTTGCATCGGCCGTCGCCAGGATGGCTCGGGCATGGTCCAGTGCTTGCGTCGACGACATGAATCCCCCTGATTCATTGTGGTGCAAAACGGCTTCAGCCACGGGTCCGCGGACACGGTAGCGCTAGTGTCCCATGAACGTCCCTGGCCACGTTGGCTGCCGTCAAACCCTGACAGGCATGCAATGGCCGTGCCCGTCCGTGGCCAAGCGAGTGCAGCGTGGCAGATGGCTTACCTGGGGGAAAGGCCTGTAACTTGCTTGGTGTACGCAAGGGCTTGCCAGTGCTCTTGCCTGAGAGGCAGGGATTGAGCTTGACCATCGTCCTGATCGACGATGTAACCATGCCATGGGGAAGGGGCATGGGCATGACGGGTGGCATCGATGTGACGCTTTTGGTCCATGGCTACCTTGTTGTCGCTCTCGTCCGGATTTAAGGGGGACATTCGTTTGCGCGTTGTCTGGCTAATGGTTCTGTTGCTGATCCTGCATCCGGTGCTCGCCTACTGGAGCGGCCATGCGCAGGATGTGTTGCCGCAACTGACCATGATCGCGGTGCAAGGGACGGCGGTATGGTGCGTGTTTACCCGCTACCAGCGCAGTCCACCGCTGATCCGGCTGCCATGGCTATTGCTGGCTCTTGCAGCCCTCATGCAGGTGCTGTGGGCGATCATCAACCTGCTCACGACGATCCTGGGCGACAAAGGCGGCTATCTCACTGCCATCGGTATCGTGTTTTCCGCCCTGTACATGATCCCTTGCATGTTCATGATAACGCGCTCCTTTGGCCAGCATGAGCCGCGTTCTATCGCGATGCTGGACCTGACTCTGTCGTGCGTGGTGGCGGTGTTGTTGTACCGATTCATCACGCAATTGGCGAGCGGTCCGCTGGCGTCCGATCCTTCCAGTATCTATCTGGTGATCCATCACGCCGATGCGGTCGACTTTTCGCTGTCAGCGATGGTGATACTGCGCATGTTTGGCGCGCGTAGTTTCCGTTGGCGTTTTTTCTACTACGCGGCCAGTACCTATTTGTTGGCCAATGCGATCGTGGCGTACATTTACAATCGCCTCGAATTGCGCGGTCTGCCATGGTGGATCGGCTCGATGGTCGACATTTCGTATGCGTTGCTTATGCTGGTGACTCTCCGTCAGCCGCCGCGCTGGTTGCGCGCCTACCACCCCACGCTTTCGGTATCGCAAACGATCGCGTCATTTGCGCCGATGATCTTGTCGATGATGGTGGTGATGCTCGGCATCAGCATGTCGCGGATCAGTTTTTTAGCCGGCCTGGTGACAGCTTGTGCATCCGTCTTGTTCTATGGGCTGCGTGTGGCGGTTATCCAGAGCCAGCACATGGATATGCAGCGCGCCGTCGACCAGAGCGCGTGGCGACTGGAGCAACAGGTCGGACGCGATCCACTCACCGGCATCGCCAATCGTGCCGCATTGGACACTCGCTTGCATGAGGCGCTGGAAGACGGTCGGCGCAGCGGCGGCTATTGCTCGTTGCTGATGATCGATATCGATTTCTTCAAACAGTACAACGATAGCCTCGGTCACGTGGCAGGCGATGCCTGCCTGGTCAAGGTGGCTTGTGCACTAAGCAGCAGCCAGCTGCGCCCCGGCGATCTGGTTGCGCGCTACGGCGGCGAGGAGTTTGTCGTCGTGCTGGCCAACACGCCTGTGGAAACGGCGTTGGAAGTGGCGCGGCGGCTGATGGCGTCCATTGAGCGCTTGCAGATTGTGCATGCCAGTTGCCCCCAGGGACGGATCACGGTGAGCATCGGAATCGGCACGCAAACCGCCAATATGCGTGCGGATGCTCTTACTCTATTGGAGGAAGCCGACCGCGCGCTGTACGCAGCGAAGAGTAGCGGCAGGAACTGCGTGGTGGTGGCGAGTGAAACCACCCGGACGTTGCCGTCTTCGTCGGGCGAATGGAAGGCGAATGACGGGGCGTCTATCTGAAGGCCGCAGGCTCGTAACTTGCTTGGCGTACATTGAGCACTTGCCAAAGTTCCGCCGCAGGTGGAGGAATGGGGCGTGAACTGCGTTCTGGTCGAGGGGGTTATGCCAAGGGCAGGGGCCAGGGCGGCGTGGCTGCTGGTGTGACGCTTTTGGTCCATAGATACCTCGCTACGACCCGGTCAGGATTTATAGAGAGACATTGCTTTGCGCGTTATTTGGATACTCGTTCTACTGCTGATCGCCCATCTGGTTCTGGCGAACCGGAGCGGCCACGCGCAGGACGTATGGCCTCAGGTGATGCTCGTGGCGGTGCAGTGCACGGCCCTTTGGGCGGTGTCGATGCGATTCCGTCGCAGTCCCGCACTCATTCGACTGCCTTGGCTGCTGCTCGCGCTAATGGTCCTCATGCAGATGCTCTGGGCTGGCACCAACGTGCTTGCGCTGATCTGGGGCGACAAGAGCGGATATCTCGCCGCGATGGCGACCGTTTTCTCCGGCCTCTACGTGATCCCGTGCATGTTCATGGTGACGCGCTCGTTCGTGCGGAACGAACCACGTACGGTGGCGATGCTGGATCTGGCCTTGTCATGCATGGTGGCGGTGCTGGTGTACCAGTTCTTCACCAAGCTGCTCAGCGGTCCGCTGGCGTCCAATCCATCCAGCATTTACGTGGTGATCTATCTCGCGGATGCGATTGATTTTTCGATGGCGTTCATGGCGATCCTGCGGTTCTTTGGCACGCGCAGCTTTCGGTGGCGTTTCTTCTATTACGCAGCCGCTTCGTATCTGTTGGTCAATGCTATCGTCGCCACTATCTACAACCGCGTCGAATTGCACGGCCTTCCCTGGTGGGCGGGTTCATTGATCGATATCCCGCATGCGTTGCTGGTGCTGGTGGCCATGCGCCAGCCACCACGCTGGTTGCGCGCATTTCACCCGTCGCTGACCGTGTCGCAAACCATTGCCTCGTTTGCGCCGATCATCCTGTCGATGATGGTGGTGATGCTGGGGGTCAGCGCATCGCGCATCAGCTTCCTGCCTGGCCTGCTGGTGGCGTGTGCGTCCGTGCTGTTCTATGGGCTGCGTGTCGCATTCATCCAAAGCCGCCATATGGATATGCAGCGAGCTGTTGATCTCAGTGCTTTGCGTCTTGAGCAGCAGGTAGGACGGGATCCGCTTACGGGCATCGCCAACCGGGTGACGCTGGACACGCGCTTGCGTGAAGCATTGGAGGAAGGCAAGCGCGATGGCAGTTACTGTTCCGTGTTGATGATCGATATCGATTTCTTCAAGCAGTACAACGACAGCCTTGGCCATATTTCCGGCGATGCCTGCCTGGTCAAGGTCGCCTGCGCCCTCAGTGGCAGCCAGGTACGGGCTCGGGATCTGGTCGCCCGCTATGGCGGCGAAGAGTTTGTAGTGGTGCTTGTCGACACGCCTGCCGAGACGGCGCTGGATGTTGCGCGGCGATTGATGGCCGCCATCGAGCGCCTGCAAATCGTGCATCCGGACGGTCCTCATGGACGGGTGACAGTGAGCATTGGTGTTGCTACACAGACGCCTGATATGCCGATGGATCCTATGGATTTGCTCGATGCGGCTGACCGCGCGCTTTATGTCGCCAAGCGCAAGGGAAGAAATCGCGTGGAAGTGGTGGGTCTTGTCACCAATGATCCTCCACCTGCTTCGAATGGCATGGACAAAAAGCGTGGAACTCTCACGTAAGTGCGAACAGAAGCATCATTGTCCATGATGGTTCAAGTGCTGGATTTCGTCTCTTAGCACGTGGCTTAAGCAGATTGTTCCTGACATATGCGAAACGATGCTGATGAAATCTTTTTACTTCACCGGCCATTGACAGCAGCGAGCGTATCTACGCGCCGGGTGCGCGTGTTTCGACTCTGTCCCCGTTAATTTATTGGCTATGACGCGGTCTTTCGCGTAACGCGCTCGCCTTGCTTAGGCGATTCGAATTTCGACGGCTTATCGCTTGGAACACTACCCGCGGACGTGACACGTCTGTGGACGGCATGCATTTATCGACATTCCACGCATACAGGTGGCTGACATGAAACGAAAGCTTCTTACCTTGATGCTATTGATGGGGTTTGCCGGAGCCGCTTCGGCCGATTCCATCAGTACAGGCAATGTGCTCGTTATCGACCAGGAAGCAGGCACCAATGCGCAAGGAGCGCTTTTTGTCGTCGATCAAAACGCTGGCACCCGCACGCTGTTCAGTGATTTTGGCAACAGCAGCCAGGGTGCGACGGGCGTTGATCCTGCTGGTATAGCGTGGTTGCCGGGACAGTTGCTGGGCTTGTTGAGCCCGGCTTCGGTGCTGGTGACTGATGGCAGCGCTGGTACAGGACAGCAAGGCGCGCTTTTCCAAATCGACCCTACGACAGGTAACAGAACCTTGTTGAGTGATTTTGGCAATAGCGCACAAGGGACGCTTGGCGAGGACCCGGTAGCTGTTTTGCCCATTCCGGTCATTCCTGGCCTTTTGAATTCGGGCATTGTCCTGGCAGTGGATCCGTTTGCTGGCACCAACGGCCAGGGTGCCATTTTCTCGGTGGACGCATCTGGCAATCGCACGGTGCTTACCGATTTTGGGGACAGCACCGGTCCGCAGGGACAGTATCCTGATAGCCTGGCCTATTACCCCGGGCTGCTCGGCTTGCTTGGTACAACGGTGCTGGTTGCCGATGGCAGTGCCGGGACCAACGGTCAGGGCGAACTTTTTTCGGTGAATCCAGCCACCGGTGTTCGCGCAGTGCTCAGCGACTTTGGCAATAGCGCTCAAGGCTGGGTCGATGCCAATCCGCAATCGACGCCATACGGCGTGATAGTGAGTCCCACGGAGCAGATCTTCGTACTGGTGCAGGAGCTCAGTGCCGGCGGTGGTGGCGCTGTCATACAAGTCGATCCCTCAACGGGTAACCGTACGTTGGTCAGCAGCTTGAGTTGCACAAATAGTGCGGGAGCTACGGTAACTGGCGTGGCGCCGTATGAACTGGCATGGCTGCCCAGCGGCCTGATTGGTGTATCCGATAGCGACGCGGGAACGAACGGCGATGGCGCGGTCTTTACCGTCAATCCGGCAAACGGCCAGTGTCAGGTCTTTAGCGATTTCGGAAGCGCTAGCCAGGGTGCGCTCGGCAGTGAACCGAGTGGCATAACCGTGGCGCAGTAGTTACTTCTTCATACCGGAGCATAGCCATGAATACCCGAAAATATCGTGCTCGCTGGATGTCGTGCTTGCTCGCGCTGCTGGTGGTGACAGCCTCTGGCTTTCCCATCTCGGCAATGGCAATGCAGATTTTCGTCAAGACGCTTACTGGCAAGACCATCACCTTGGAAGTTGAGCCCAGTGACACCATCGAAAATGTCAAAGCCGTCATTCAAGACAAGGAAGGCATCCCGCCCGATCAGCAGCGACTCATTTTTGCTGGAAAGCAATTGGAAGATGGCAGGACGCTGAGTGATTACAACATCCAGAAGGAATCCACACTTCATCTTGTGCTGAGGCTGCGCGGAGGCTGATCGGAACGATCGGTACCGGCAAGCCAGGACCTCCATGAGGTTGATACCAAAGCAAGGGCACGCCACGCGTGCCCTTGCTCGTTTATACGGGGATAACGTGCCATCAGTCACTCGCGACGAGGCCGAAAACATTGTGAAATACGGACGGAATATCGTTGGGTCATGTCATCGACATGACCCGTGCTGCGTTTACGCTGATATCTCCTTCCACCATGTCATTGGCGAATTACAGGGAGCGTTTGCATGTCAAGGTTGTTTTTGAAGGCGTCCGGTCTTTTGTTTGGCCTTTCCTTTGCAGCGGTCTCTTGGGCTGGCGCGGCAGAGCCTCAAGCCCCGGCCTCGTCCAGCTCCAGCGATTACGTTCCCAGCGATGCCGATCTCGCGGCCGCACATTGCGTGATCGGCGAGGAGCGCTTTCTGCCAGGTGATTATTACTATTGCCTTGGCGGCCTTACTTACGGCCAGCACAATTACAACGAATCGTTGCGTTTCTTCACTACCGCGGCCGGTTGGGCCAGTAAGCCGGCGCAGTATGTGCTGGGTGTCATGGCCTTGAATGGCGACCATCAGCCAAAAAATCGCGCATTGGCGCTGGCGTGGTTTGCGTTGGCATCGGAGCGTCCCGATTCGCGTTTCAAGGCACCCTACGATGAGGTGTACAAGGCTTCGACCAGGGCCGAACACCGAGCTGCCGACGAATTGTTGGAAAAGATGCGTCCCATTTACGGCGATGCCACGGCGGCCGTGCGCGCACAGGAGCGTTATACCGAAGGCATGAAATGGCTGGCGCGCATGAACAGCGGTGGCAATCAATACTGCATGGAAGGCATGGGAACGCTGGATCGTCCGGTGGCCAACGCCGTCGCCTGCCCGACGGTCCAGCAAATGGCGACTGTCGTCGATAACAAGGCGGCGACCGTCTTCGAAGGCTGGGCAGGGCACGTCAGCGTCGGTGCGTTGCAACAAGTGGCCACGCCTGCGAAAACGTCGAACTGAATCGACAGCGTAGCTGCCTGGAAAGGTTGGTTTACCCCGAGCCTGGATAAACCAACCTGCCGGCATGACTTCTGGCGCTGTCTAAACCCTGCATCGAGACCGCACTATCCAAGGTTGGTATTTGGATAGGGGAACGTCATGCGCCGTATCTTGTTTTCCGCGATTGCCGTGGCTCTGGCTGGCGCTGGTGCCGGTCAGCCCGTCATGGCGCAGTCGAGTGCACCGGCCGAGGTTATCGGCACCACCCAATTGCCGCGCGATGTGCGGCCCTCGCATTACGATGTCGAGGTAACGCCGCACGTTGGCTCCTTGAGTTTCGACGGCAAGGTCACCGTGGCGGTCGATGTGCTGAAGCCGACGGCGAGCATCACGCTCAATGCGATCGACCTGAAGTTTTCCAAAGTCAGCCTGCAGGCTGTTTCAGGCCAGGCAAGCTTCAGCGCACCGAAAGTTTCAGTGGACGCGAATACGCAGACGGCCACTTTTACCTTCGCCAAGCCGCTTCCGGTTGGCGGCTATCGCCTGAGCATGGATTACACCGGCAAGATCGACACCCAGGCCAACGGTCTGTTTGTGATCGATTACGACACCAAGGCCGGTCAGAAGCATGCGTTGTATACTCAGTTCGAGAATTCCGATGCACGTCGCTTTATTCCCTCCTGGGACGAGCCCGCTTACAAGGCGACGTTCAGCCTGACGGCGACGGTGCCTACCGGCCAGATGGCCGTGAACAATATGCCGGTGGCGAACAAGACGGATCTTGGCAACGGCCTTACTCGCGTGCAGTTCCAGCAGTCGCCCAAGATGTCGACCTACCTGCTGTTCTTTGGTACCGGTGATTTCGACCGGGTGACCACCAGCTCCGATGGTACAGAGATTGGTGTGGTCACTCAGAAGGGGCTTTCCTCGCAGGCTGGCTTCGCGCTGGACTCAGCCAAGACCATCCTGCACGAATACAACGATTATTTCGGCACGCCGTATCCACTGCCCAAGCTGGATAACATCGCCTCGCCGGGCAGCAGCCAGTTCTTCTCCGCGATGGAGAACTGGGGTGCCATCTTCACCTTCGAATACGCCATGTTGCTCGATCCGTCGATCTCCACCCAGGCGGACAAGGAAGAAGTATTCGGCGACGAGGCGCACGAGATGGCGCACCAGTGGTTCGGTGATCTGGTCACCATGCGCTGGTGGGATGACCTGTGGCTCAACGAAGGTTTCGCTTCATGGATGGCGACACGCACCACGGTCAAGCTGCATCCGGAATGGCACGCTGAATTGGATACGGTAGATATTCGCGAAGCAGCGATGAATCTCGATGCGGTCAACACATCCCATCCGATCGTGCAGCATGTGGAAACGGTGGAGCAGGCCAATCAGGCTTTTGACGCCATCACCTATTCCAAAGGCGAATCGGTGATCCGCATGTTGGAAAACTATCTCGGACCGGATGTGTGGCGCGATGGTGTGCGCCGCTACATCAAGGATCACGCGTACGGCAACACAGTTTCCGATGATCTGTGGAAGGCGATGGAAACGGTGACCGACAAACCGGTTACCACCATTGCCCACGACTTCACTTTGCAGCCCGGCGTGCCGCTGATCCGGGTGGCCTCGGAAACCTGCAAGAACGGCAATACCACGCTTGAGCTGACCCAAGGGCAGTTCAGCAAGGGTATTTCGAACCGCATGATGCGGCACTGGCACGTGCCGGTGATTGCACAGACGGTGGGCAACGCGCCGGCGAGCACGCTGGTGAATGGCAATACGTCGTTGGTGGTGCCGGGCTGTGGCCCAGTCGTGGTCAATGCGGGGCAGGCTGGTTATTACCGTACCCTGTACGCGCCGGAAGCATTCGCTGCGCTGAGCGCGAATTACGCCAAGCTCGCCCCGATCGATCAGCTTGGGCTGCTCGATGACACCTACGCATTGGGGCTTGCAGGACTGGAGCCTGCTTCGTCCGTGCTGGATTTGGTCAAGGCGACGCCAACCGATGCCAATCCGGTTCTATGGGAGAACATCGCGGGCGTGCTTGGCAGCTTGAATCGCTACTACCGCGATGGTGATCCGGGCCAGGCTGCCTTCCGCGCGTTTGCCATCGCCAAGTTGGAGCCTGTCTTCAACCAGGTGGGTTGGGAGGCAAAGGCGGGCGAAGCGGCGACGGTGGCGATCCTGCGCAATCATCTGATCAGTACGTTGAGCGATCTGGGCGATCCGAATGTGATCAAGGAAGCGCAACGCCGCTATGCCGCTCAGGCAACCGATCCGTCTGCGGTACCTGGCCCGCTGCGCAAGACCATCACGGCAGTGGTGGCTTATAACGCCGATGCAACCACATGGGATCAGCTGCGTACGCATGCACAGACCGAGAAAACGCCATTGGTGAAGGACACCTTGTACACCTTGCTGGCGACGGCCAAGGATGAGAGCCTCGCCAAACGTGCACTTGATCTGGCGCTGACCAACGAGCCGGGTGCGACCAACAGTTCCAACATGATTTCCACGGTGTCGCGTAGTCACCCGGAACTGGCCTTTGATTTCGCGGTTGCGCATCACGATCAGATGAATCAACTGATCGATTCGACGTCACGTAGCGAGTATTACCCGCGCCTGGTCAATTCGTCGCTGGATCCCACCTCGATCGACAAGATGCGTGCGTTTGCCCAGGCCAACATTGCACCGACATCACGCCGTGGGGCGGATACGGCCGTTGCGAATATCCAATACCGTATCGGTGTGCGTAAGGATCGCGTCCCTGAACTCGATGCGTGGTTGAAGAAGAACGGGTGATGGGTTGGAGATGATGAAAGGCCCCGCTTCGGCGGGGCCTTTTTTATTGGCAATGGGAATGATTGAAACCTTCATTTCTGCAGACTGCAAATGCACCGTCGTCCCGGCGAAGGCCGGGACCTGGCGACTTTCTGGGCATCACGGCGAAAGACACTGGGTCCCGGCCTTCGCCGGGACGACGGTAAGGTTGAGGGTTTGCGGTTTGGGTTTTAACCCGACGTGCGGCAAAAAAAGACCCCGCCTTGAGCGGGGTCCTTTTCAAGTTATGCAGAAGCCGCTTACGCCTCAGCCTCTTCCTTGTACGCATCGATCGGAATGCACGCACACATCACATTCTTGTCGCCATAGACGTTGTCCACACGCGCTACCGGCGACCAGTACTTCTGCAGACGCAGGCTGGGCAGCGGGAAGGCGGCGAGTTCGCGCGGATAGGTGTGCGTCCACTCGGTGCCAGTCACCATCGTCGCAGTGTGTGGCGCGTTCTTGAGAGGATTGTCCTCACGATCCAGGCGGCCATCTTCTACGGCGCGGATTTCGTCGCGGATCTGGATCATCGCGTCGATGAAGCGATCCAGTTCGTGCTGCGATTCGCTTTCGGTCGGCTCCACCATCAAAGTGCCGGCGACCGGGAAGCTGAGCGTCGGCGCATGGAAGCCGAAATCGATCAGGCGCTTGGCCACGTCTTCGGCGCTGATGCCGGTGCTGTCCTTGAGCGGACGCAGATCGAGGATGCACTCGTGTGCCACCAGGCCATTGCGGCCGGTGTACAGCGTCTCGTAGTGCGGGGCGAGGCGCTTGGCGATGTAGTTGGCGTTGAGCAGTGCCACCTGGGTGGCCTTGCGCAGACCTTCCTGGCCCATCAGCGTGATGTACATCCAGCTGATCGGCAGGATGCTGGCGCTGCCGAAGCTGGCCGCGCTCACCATGCCGACCGTGCCTTCACCGCCGAGTGTGCGCGGCAGGAACGGAGCGAGATGCGACTTCACCGCGCACGGACCCACGCCCGGGCCGCCGCCGCCGTGCGGAATGCAGAAGGTCTTGTGCAAATTCAGGTGCGAGACGTCCGAGCCCCACTTGCCGGGCTTGGCCAAGCCGACCAGCGCATTCATGTTGGCGCCATCGGTGTAGACCTGGCCGCCGTGCTGATGGACGATTTCGCAGATGCGCACCACGTCTTCCTCGAACACGCCGTGCGTGGAGGGGTAAGTGATCATCAGCGCAGCGAGGCGATCGGAATACTTCTCGGCCTTGGCGCGGATGTCTTCCACATCGACGTTGCCGTTGTTGTCGCACTTGGTCACGACCACGGTCATGCCGCACATCTGTGCAGAAGCCGGATTGGTGCCATGGGCGGATTCGGGGATCAGGCAGATGTCGCGATGTTCTTCGCCGCGCGAGCGGTGATAGGCGCGGATCGCCAGCAGACCGGCATATTCGCCTTGCGCACCGGAGTTCGGCTGCAGGCTGACCGCATCGTAGCCGGTACATTCCACCAGCATCGCTTCCAACTCGTCGATCAGCTGCTTGTAACCCTGCGTCTGATCAGCGGGCGCCAGCGGGTGGATCTGGCCGAATTCCGGCCACGTCACCGGAATCATCTCGGCGGTGGCGTTGAGCTTCATGGTGCAGCTGCCCAGCGGGATCATGGTGCGATCCATCGCCAGATCCTTGTCGGCCAGCGAACGCATGTAGCGCAGCAGTTCGTGTTCGCTGTGGTGCGTGTTGAATACCGGATGTTGCAGGAACGGCGTCTTGCGCAGCAGCGCGGCGGGCAGGGCGTCCGGCGTGTTGGCATCGGCTTCGTCGATATCACCGAGGTCGGCGCCGAACAGCTCGGCCAGCGCCTGCACATCGGCGCGCGTGGTGGTTTCGTCCAGACTGATACCGACAGCCTGACCATGGATCTGACGCAGGTTCAGGCCCTTGCTGACGGCCTTGGCATGGATAGCGTCGGCATCGACATGGGTGATGTGCAAGGTGTCGAAGAAGTTGCCGCCGACCGTCATGCCGGCGCTACGCAATGCGGCAGCAAGAATCGCCGTGAGGCGATGGGTGCGACGCGCAATGCGTTGCAGGCCTTCCGGGCCGTGATACACGGCGTACATGCTGGCCATCACGGCGAGTAGCACCTGCGCGGTGCAGATGTTGGAGGTGGCCTTCTCGCGACGGATGTGCTGTTCGCGCGTCTGCAGAGTGAGGCGATAAGCGGGCTTGCCTTCTGCATCCACAGAGACGCCGATCAGGCGGCCCGGCATCGAACGCTTATATGCATCGCGGCAGGCGAGGTAAGCCGCATGCGGGCCACCAAAGCCGAACGGCACGCCGAAACGCTGGCTGTTGCCAATCACGATGTCCGCGCCCCACGAGCCGGGCGAAGCGATCAGCGTCAGCGCCAGCAGATCGGTCGCGACGGCGACGATGCCACCACGCGCGTGCACCGCGTCAGCCACGGCTGCGTAATCTTGAATCTGGCCGTAGGTGTTGGGGTACTGCAGCAGCACACCGAAGCTGTCGACACTCGACGCTTCCGACGGTTCGCCCACGTGCAACGCGATGCCGACGCCATCAGCGCGGGTATGCAGCACTTCCAGCGTCTGGGGGTTCACATCGTTGGCGACGAAGAACACGTTCGACTTGGACTTGGCCGAGCGCTTGGCCAGCGTCATGGCTTCGCCAGCCGCAGTGGCTTCGTCCAGCAGCGAGGCGTTGGAAATATCCATGCCGGTGAGATCGGCGACCATGGTCTGGAAGTTGATCAGCGCTTCCATGCGACCTTGCGAGATCTCTGCCTGGTACGGCGTATACGCGGTGTACCACGCCGGGTTCTCCAGGATGTTGCGCAGGATAACGTTCGGCGTGAGCGTGCCGTAGTAACCCTGGCCGATGAAATTTTTGAACACCTTGTTCTTGCGCGCGATCGCGCGGATCTTGGCCAGCGCCTCTTCTTCCGTGACGCTGGGAGCCAGCGCCAGCGGCTGCTGCGATTTGATCTGGCCGGGCACGATGGCGTCGGTCATCGCTTCCAGCGATGCGTGGCCAATCACGTGCAGCATCTGCGCGATCTCGGCATCGTTGGGGCCGATATGGCGCTCGATAAAGGCGTGATGGTGCTCTAGTTCGCGCAGCGAAGGGGTGTGATTCTGACTCATGGCAAAGGCGTCCGAAAATCGCGTGCAGGCCGCACGCGGGGCGCCCCTCTGTCCTTTTGCCTGAGAGTTTGGAAGCGGGGAACATCCGCTTCGTGCCCCTTCGGCGCCGGATTCAACCGGTCTCTCCAGAGTCTTGGTCCACGGCGGTATGGGGCCTGAGCGATTACGGGCGTTGCGCCTTCGGCAGCGGGGCTGACCCGCTTCTCCCACCATGTACATCAAGGCCGCAATTATACCTCGCGCCAGGATGCATGGCTCCCTCTCCCCTTTGGGGAGAGGGCTGGGGTGAGGGGGGCAATCTTGCCTTGAAATTTTTACGAAGCCCGCAACAGTTAAGGCAGCGGTCCTCAGTGTTAACAGGCACTACCGCAAGCGTGGCCCCTCACCCCAACCCTCTCCCCGGAGGGGAGAGGGTGTAACCATCGGCGAGAGCTGAACATCATGAACAAGCCCCCTTTCCGCATCGAACAGATCGATCACGTGGTCCTGCGCGTCTACGACGTTCCTATCATGCAAGCCTTCTACTGCGACGTGCTCGGCTGCACGGTGGAGCGCCGCCAGGAAGAGATTGGGCTCGTGCAACTGCGTGCGGGCCATTCTCTGATCGACCTGGTAAGCATCGGCAGCAAGCTGGGGTGCCATGGCGGGGCTGGACCGGGGACGGAAGGGCACAACATGGACCATCTATGCCTGAGCGTGGATGGGTATGACGAGGCGGCCATCATTGCCCACCTCAAGGCGCATGGCGTCCATGTCGGCGATATCGGCAGCCGCTACGGGGCCAAGGGTGAGGGGCCGTCGATTTATCTATTTGATCCGCAAGGCAACATGGTTGAACTCAAGGGGCCGCCCGCACTTTGACAGCTTCGCCGGGACGACGGAATGGGGCATTTGGAACGCAAATCTTTCAAACCTTCGTTCGAAAAAAAGCATGTGTCATTAGTCACGAATTTAACTTTTGTGACCTGTGACTCGTTATAATGGGCGATCCCCAGGACGCTTGTGTGCAGATCGCCGGGCAGGCGAACGAGACATGCAAGCGTGTGCAGTCCCGCGAACGATTTCCCCCTCGGTATTCGTGTCGGACTTCACGACAGCTTTTTTGCTTTTTTGAATGAACACGCGGATTCCGTGCACACACGCATGAGGTGTGCACCGGACTGATCCGGCTGTTCCTGACGGAAGCAGGAGTTTTGCGGATGCGCCGGCTTCCCCTCCGGTAAATCCGTTCACGGCGAAGGTATTCGCGACGTTGTCCGTGACGCGTTGGAGCTTGTTGCTCCAGTGCGTGCGGTTTCGTGCGGCCATGACGACCGGAAAAGGTTTCGCGCTGCCGAGGCGTGCTCTCTCTGTGCCATGGAATGTGAAGGCAATTCTTCAATGCACTGCGAATGGCGATGGACATTGCCACGCGGGCTTGTTGTTTGAGGGTGTCGTTATGTGTGATTCGGAAGCTTCCGCGCAGGCATTCGATGGCGATCAAGCCATGGATGTCACCAACGTATCCAATCGTGAAGTGACTGCTCTGCTCAGCAATATGCCGTCAGCCCATGGCGCACAGGCGCCGCAGCCAGTCACGGAATCTTCCGGGCTTGGCTATCGTCTGCGTGTCTGGAAACGCCGCTTGAATGATCCGGCCAAGCGAGCTCGGCGTGCGGCACGCGTGACGCGCCAAATTCGTTTTGTCTATTTCGCGCATGCCGATGACGACAGTCTCTTCGGCGAATACCACCACGAACTAGTCACCGCGGAAGTGTTGCTGGATCGTGTGCTTGCGGCACGAGCAGCCGGCATGAAATCGGTGCATCCCTTTTTGTGGGGCGATGCGGAAGAACGTCTTTTCCAGCGGCCGCCGCGTGGCAGTTTCAATCACATCACGCCCGAATACATCCGCTGGTACGGCCGCGATGGCGTGCGTCGTGATGTACCGATGGTGCGCGAGGAATTGGCGATCGAGTTGATGGGCGAATATGCGTACAGCTATGTCGATGCCGTTGACATAGCGACGCGCCATTCCGGTGCGCTTGGGCGTAACGATCAGGCTTGGTTGTCGATGCGGTCCAAGGCGCCCATTACATGCCGCCCCTTGCATGCCACCGAGTTCAGGCAACTGGTCAAGGCCATCGAAGTTGCCTACGACGTTCCGCAAGGCGATACGACGGTGACGCAGGCAAACAAGGAAATAGCCCGTCGTGCAGCAGCGCTGCTCGGCGCCTTGCTGGATGAATATGTGGAAACGCCATTCGTCACCCCGGAACTTGCTGAAGCTTTTGCTGATTTTCATAGCGCACACTTGCAGCGGATCGCCGCAGCAACGCGTTTCAAGGGTTTGCTGCCGATGCCGGTCACCGGTGTGCTGAGCTGGTTTTCGGCCAAGCGCGCGCGGATCTATGCCGAAGTACAAGCGCGGCTCGCCGTGCGCTGATGGTTTTTTGTACTGTTCCCCGATCCGTCCTTACGCGTGACAAGCTTTGCCAGCATGAGCGAGGCAGGGTGAATATTGCACCGCACGAACATCTGAAATAGTTCGTGCATCAAAAATGTGCGTGCATTTCAGTGCTTGAAATATGACAGGCTGCAGCGTTGCACATGACATGCTGCGTAGCAGTAAACAGGGTTTTTGACGCGTAGACTTTTTGCATGCGGCTTAGGCTACAGTCACCCATGTCGCCAACGCGATGCATCAGTTGTCCCATGCTGACTTTGGGAGACGATCATGACTGTCGTGCCTGAGGCTGTAACGGCGTCTGGGGGAAAGACGCCGGGATTGTTAGCGAGGGAACGCATCATTGCCGGTCCGCGTTTCAATCGCTGGCTGGTGCCGCCGGCAGCTTTGGCCATCCATTTATGCATCGGCATGGCCTATGGTTTTTCGGTGTTCTGGCTACCGATGAGCAAATTGGTGCCGGGCGCGCCGAGTTGCGGAAGTGCCGGTTTTTTTGCGCAGCTTTTCGCCACGTCATGCAATTGGACGGTGCCGGCCGTCACGCATATTTTCGAAACCTTTATTGCCATGCTCGGCATTTCGGCCGCCATTTGGGGCGGTTGGCTTGAGCACGCAGGTCCGCGCAAGGCCGGTTTCATTGCAGCCTTGTGCTGGGGTGGCGGATTGGTCATTGGCGGCATCGGCGTATCGATGCATCAGCTCTGGCTGACGTTTCTGGGTTGTGGTGTGCTTGGCGGAATAGGACAAGGGCTGGGTTACATCACCCCTGTGTCCACGCTGATCAAGTGGTTTCCGGATCGCCGCGGCTTGGCCACGGGCTTCGCGATCATGGGCTATGGTGGCGGCGCGATGATTGGTGCGCCTATTGCTGTTGCGCTGATGGCGCGTTTCGCCCACGGCGAGATTCCTGGCGTCGCCAGCACCTTGATCGTGATGGGCATCCTGTATTTCGTCGCGATGTCGGCTGGTGCATTCGGTTTTCGCGTGCCGCCTAACGGTTGGCTGCCCGCCGGCTGGACGCCGCCGGCTTCGGCCAGTAAGCTCATTACCCGCAATCACGTACATTTGAACCGCGCCTGGAAAACGCCGCAGTTCTGGATGATCTGGATCGTGCTGTGCATGAACGTCACTGCCGGCATCGGCGTGATTTCCATGGCCAGCCCCATGCTGCAGGACGTGTTCGGCGGTCGCCTGCTCGGACTGGATGGCGGCGGTGTTCTGACAACTGCGCAGAAGGCAGCGATCGCGGCATCAGCGGCGGGTCTGGTTGGCCTGATCAGCTTGTTCAACAGCCTGGGGCGCATTTTCTGGGCCTCCACCTCCGACTTCATCGGTCGCAAGAACACCTATGTCGTGTTCTTCGTGCTTGGCATCCTGCTGTATTGCAGCCTGCCTACGCTGGGGCACCTGGGGCTGGCTGGCATGTTCGTGATTGCCGTGTGCGTCATTATCTCCATGTATGGCGGTGGCTTCGCCACGGTGCCGGCTTACCTGTCCGACATTTTCGGTACACAAATGGTTGGCGCGATCCACGGGCGGCTGCTGACGGCGTGGTCGGTGGCAGGCATTGCCGGGCCGTTCCTGATCGCGGCGGTACGGCAAGCGCAGTTGGATGCCGGTGTAGCCAAAAGCCTGGTTTACGACCGCACGCTCTACATCCTGGCCGGTTTGCTGTTCATCGGCCTGATCGCCAATCTGCTGGTCAAGCCGGTCAATGAAGCGCACCATATGACCGATGAGGAGCTGGAGCGCGAACGCTCATTGCAGCATGAGGCGCCTCACGTCACGGCCAACGCCAGCCAGGCGGCGCGCGGTGGTTTTGGCGCGATGGGCATCGTTGCCTGGGCGCTGGTGGGCATTCCCTTCCTGATCGGTGTATGGATTGCGCTCAGCAAGGCCGCCGCATTGTTTTGAGGTCGATGTCATTCATGAAGCCTGTCAAGAACGTCGCCGCGCTGCCGCCCATCGATGACAAGCTCCGTGACGCGATTCTGCAAATCACCACCCGGCTGAAAGACCAGCCGGGTGCGCTGCTGCCCGTGCTACACGGCATACAGGCGTCGGTAGGTTATATACCCGAGGAGTCGATCCCGCTGATTGCACGCGAGATGAATCTCTCACGCGCCGATGTGCATGGCGTGGTGTCGTTTTATCACTTCTTTCGCACGCGACCGGCGGGCAAACGCGTCATTTATCTATGCCGCGCGGAGTCGTGCCAGGCGATGGGTGCCGCAGCGCTGGAAAAGCACGTGAAGCATCGGCTGGGTGTGGATTTCCATGAAACGACCGCCGACGGCGTGTTCACACTCGAGCCGGTGTATTGCCTCGGTAATTGCGCCTGCTCGCCAGCGATGATGGTTGATGACGCCTTGAAGGGGCGAGTTACGCCGGCGAGTTTCGACGCATGGCTGAAAGCGGAGGCGACATGAGCGTCACCGTCTATGTACCGCGCGATGCCAGTGCGTTGTCACTGGGGGCCGAAGAGGTCGCGATCGCTATCGCCGCCGAGGCGGAGCTTCGCCATGTCGACGTGCGCATCGTGCGTAATGGCTCGCGTGGTCTGTACTGGCTGGAACCGATGGTCGAGGTGCAGACGGATAAGGGGCGGATCGCTTACGGACCGGTGCAGGCGGATGACGTTTCAGCACTGTTCGACGCCGGTTTCCTGCAGGGCGGTGAAGACGTACTCGCGCTAGGGCTGACCGAGGAGATGCCGTGGTTGAAGAACCAGCAGCGTCTCACGTTTGCGCGGGTGGGCGTCATCGATCCGCGCAGCCTCGATGATTACCGTGCGCATGGCGGTTATCGCGGACTCGCATCCGCGTTACAGATGGGGCCGGTGGCGATGGTGCAAACCGTCACTGACTCGGGCCTTCGTGGCCGTGGTGGCGCGGCATTTCCCACGGGCATCAAGTGGAAAACCTGCCTTGATGCGGAAGCGGATCGGAAATACATCGTCTGCAACGCGGATGAAGGCGACTCAGGCACATTCGCCGACCGCATGCTGATGGAAGGCGATCCCTTCGCGTTGCTCGAAGGGATGACCATTGCTGCGCTCGCTGTCGGCGCTACGCAGGGCTATATCTATCTGCGCATCGAGTATCCGCATGCGCAACGTGCACTGGAAGCGGCGATCGAAGCGGCCAGAGCCAGCGGCTATCTTGGCGATGATATCTGCGGCAGCGGCAAGGCCTTTCACCTCGAAGTGCGTATGGCAGCCGGTGCTTATATCTGTGGCGAAGAAACCTCATTGCTCGAAAGCCTGGAAGGCAGGCGCGGGCAGGTGCGTTTCAAGCCGCCTTTGCCCGCTGTCCAGGGCTTGTTCGGCAAGCCCACTGTGATCAACAACGTGATCACGCTGGCGAGCGTGCCCATCATTCTGGAGCGCGGCGCCACGTTCTATCGCGACTACGGCAGCGGGCGCTCGCGCGGTACCTTGCCGTTGCAACTGGCAGGCAACGTTAAACGGCCGGGACTCGTTGAGTGTGCGTTCGGTTTGACCCTGCGCGAACTGATCGAAGATTACGGTGGTGGCACCGCCAGCGGCCGCCGCATCCGCGCGGTGCAGGTTGGAGGACCGTTGGGTGCCTACATCCCCGAGTCGAGACTGGACACGCCGATTGACTATGAAGCGTTTGCTGCCATCAGCGGCATGGTCGGCCACGGAGGCGTAGTGGTGTTCGACGATACGGTCGACATGGCCAGGCAAGCCCGTTTTGCGATGGAGTTTTGCGCGATCGAGTCTTGCGGCAAGTGCACGCCATGCCGTATCGGTTCCACCCGCGGCGTGGAGGTGATTGATCGGATCATCGCCGGCGATGCGGCGGAGCGTGAGCGCAACGAAGTGCTGCTGCGGGATCTATGTCAGACCATGCTGGCCGGTTCGCTTTGTGCACTGGGCGGCATGGCGCCGTTTCCGGTGCTGAGTGCTATCGATCATTTTCATGAAGATTTTGAAGGCGCGAAGACTTAGCTCTCGCCGTTGAAGGACGGAGGGTTAATGCCGTCGTCGCAGAGGTTCGAGGAGGTAGTTCGTCATGTTGTCCATTGTCGAAATCGATCGCGGTACACCCGCCGTAAAATCTGACACGCTGGTGACGCTGGAGATCGACGGTCGAAGTATCAACGTGCCAGAAGGTACCTCGGTCATGCGTGCCGCTGCGCAGGCTGGCATCAACATTCCCAAGCTATGCGCGACCGACATGCTGGAAGCGTTCGGTTCCTGCCGCCTTTGCCTGGTGGAGATCGAGGGACGAAAAGGCTACCCGGCCTCATGCACCACGCCAGTGATCGAAGGGATGAAGGTCAGTACGCAGACGCCGAAGCTGGCCGAGATTCGCCGCGGCGTGATGGAGTTGTATATCTCCGATCATCCGCTGGATTGCCTCACCTGTCCCGCAAACGGTCATTGCGAACTGCAGGATATGGCCGGGGTGGTAGGGTTGCGCGAAGTGCGTTACGGCTATGACGGCGCGAATCACGTGTTCGCAAAGGGCCGTCAAGGCGAGGCGAATCCTCACTTTGCCCCGAAGGACGAATCGAATCCGTACTTCACCTTCGATCCTTCTAAGTGCATCGTCTGCTCACGCTGCGTACGTGCCTGCGAGGAGGTGCAAGGCACCTTCGCATTGACCATTCAGGGGCGCGGTTTCGAGTCGAAGGTTTCGGCCAGCCAGAACGATCGCTTCCTGGATTCCGAATGCGTATCCTGCGGCGCCTGCGTGCAGGCATGTCCTACGGCGACACTTTCGGAAAAGTCGCTGATCGACCGCGGCCAAGCGGAGCATAGCGTGATCACTACCTGCGCCTATTGTGGCGTCGGTTGCAGTTTCCGTGCCGAGATGAAAGGCGAGGAAATTGTCCGCATGGTGCCGAACAAGGATGGCCATGCCAATCATGGCCATTCCTGCGTCAAGGGTCGTTTTGCCATCGGCTATGCCACCCACCCGGATCGCATCAATACGCCAATGATTCGGCAGAAAATCAGCGATCCATGGCGGATCGTGAGCTGGGATGAAGCCATTGCGCACGTCGCCAGCGAGTTCAAGCGGCTACAAGCGACGTACGGCAAGTTCTCCATTGGCGGCATTACGTCTTCGCGTTGCACTAACGAGGAGACTTACCTGGTGCAGAAACTGGTTCGTGCCGGTTTCGGCAACAACAATGTAGATACCTGCGCTCGTGTCTGCCACTCACCAACCGGCTACGGCCTGAAGGCTACGTTGGGTGAGTCGGCCGGAACACAGGATTTCGACTCCATTGAGCAGACCGATGTGGTGCTGGTGATCGGCGCCAATCCGACGGACGCGCATCCAGTCTTTGGTTCTCAGATGAAACGTCGTCTGCGTGCTGGCGCCAGGCTGATCGTGATCGATCCGCGTCGTATCGATCTGGTGCGCACGCCGCACATCCAGGCGGATTACCATCTCAAGCTCAAGCCGGGCACCAACGTTGCGGTGCTCGATACCCTGGCTCATGTGATTGTCACCGAAGGCCTGGTGAATGAGGACTTCGTCGCCGCGCGCTGTGAGCATGACGCGTTTGAAAAATGGCGCACGTTCGTGGCGCAGGACAAATACAGTCCAGAGGCGATGGAGGCCGACACCGGCGTGCCTGCCGAGCTGGTGCGCCGCGCTGCACGGTTGTACGCGACTGGCGGCAATGCGGCGATTTACTACGGGCTTGGTGTTACGGAGCACTCGCAAGGTTCCACCGCGGTAATGGCGATTGCGAACCTCGCAATGGCAACGGGCAACATCGGCCGCGAAGGTGTGGGGGTGAATCCGCTGCGTGGGCAGAACAATGTGCAGGGCTCCTGCGACATGGGTTCCTTTCCGCATGAATTTCCCGGCTATCGGCATGTAGGCGACGCCAAAGTGCGCGCTTCATTCGAAGAAGCTTGGGGTGTGTCGCTGTACGACGAGCCGGGTCTGCGCATTCCTAATATGTTCGAGGCCGCGCTGGATGGGAGCTTCAAGGGGCTCTATATCGAGGGCGAAGATATCGCGCAGTCCGATCCGAACACACAGCATGTCACAGCAGCATTGGAAGCGTTGGAATGCGTGGTGGTGCAGGATCTGTTTCTCAATGAAACGGCCAAGTTCGCGCACGTCTTCCTGCCCGGTTGTTCGTTCCTCGAAAAAGACGGCACGTTCACCAATGCTGAGCGCCGTATATCGCGCGTGCGCAAGGTCATGGAACCCAAGGGGCGCTATGCCGACTGGGAGGTCACACAGCTGCTGGCCAATGCCATGGGTTATCCCATGCATTACAAACATCCGTCCGAGATCATGGACGAAATTGCACGGCTTACCCCAACCTTCAACGGTGTCAGTTTCGATAAGATCGATCAGCTCGGTTCGATCCAGTGGCCGTGTAACGCGCAGCATCCGGAAGGCACACCTGTCATGCATGTTGAGGAATTCGTGCGCGGCAAAGGCCGGTTCATGCTGACCGAATACGTACCGACGTCCGAAAAAGTCAACGCGGAACATCCGCTGATCCTGACCACCGGTCGCATTCTCAGCCAATACAATGTCGGTGCGCAGACGCGCCGCACTGCCAATGTGATGTGGCATGACGAGGATCGTCTGGAAATTCATCCGCACGATGCCGAAGAGCGCGGTATCCAGGACAATGACTGGGTTGGCATCGAGAGCCGAGCCGGACAGACCGTGCTGCGGGCACGGATATCGGAGCGTATGCAGCCCGGTGTGGTCTACACCACGTTCCATTTCCCGGGGTCGGGCGCCAATGTCATCACCACGGAAAACTCCGATTGGGCCACCAACTGCCCCGAGTACAAAGTGACGGCGGTGCAAGTCACACGCGTCAGCCAACCTTCGGAGTGGCAGAAGCGTTATAAGGTTTTCTCTCACGAACAACAGGCGCTGCTGGATGCTGCCGAAACGCCCTGAAACCTCCGCCATCGGTCATGGCTACGTGACTCGCCGTGTCGATCGTTATCGCCGTGGCGAGCACGAGCAGGTGAGCGATGCAATCACCGAAGAAGTGCCGGTGGCGATGGTCTATAACGATGTGCCGTTTGCGGTCATGATGGTGACGCCGCTGGATCTGGAGGACTTTGCGCTGGGTTTTTCGCTGAGTGAAGGCTTGGTCGGAACGCAAGCGGAGCTGAAGTCGATCGAAGTGCGTCCTCGTCTGGAAGGCGTCGAGCTGGCCATGCAGGTCGTATCCGGCACCATCGAGCAGCGCGCTGGCAGCGGCGGTGAACGTTTGTTGCCAGGACGCAGCGGTTGCGGATTATGCGGCGCACGCATGCTGGAAGATGCCGTGCGCCATCCGGCGGCGGTGGGCGAGGGACGCCGTATCGAATCCGCGGCGCTGGAGCGCGCACTGGATGCGCTGCGTGCCGCGCAGCCGGTCAATGCAGCCACCGGTTCGGTGCACGCCGCTGCGTGGTGCTGCATCGATGGCGGCATTGCGATGGTCCGCGAAGATGTTGGCCGGCACAACGCGCTAGATAAGCTGATCGGAGCCATGGTCAAGGCGAATGTCGACCCCGAGCAGGGCTTTTTGGTGGTGACCAGCCGCGCCAGTTACGAGATGGTAACCAAGGCCGCCAGCGCGGGTATCACTTTCATGGCTGCGATTTCGGCACCTACCGCCTTGGCCATTCATCTGGCCGAGAGCACTCACCTGACCCTGGTGGGTTTCGCACGACCCGGCCACTATGTTGTCTACACGCATCCACAGCGGTTGCTGCACACAGCCGGAGTCCGGGCATGAACGTCGAGCGCCTGGTTGCGATGGCCAACGATATCAGCCGTTACTTCGGGGCCGAGCCGGATCAGGCTGCGGCGGTGGCGGGCATTGCCGATCATCTCAAGCGCTTCTGGGAACCTGGCATGCGCAAACAGATCGTGGCGCACCTTGAGAGCGGCGGTGAAGGTTTGGAACCGTTGGCGAAGTTGGGGGTGCAGCGATTAGAGGAACTGGATCGCAAGACAATCGTGGCGGGTCGCGAATAACACGCTCGTCATCGTAGCTCGTGTTGGGACGATGGGATGGGACTTATCGCGGCCAGTAATGAATCGCCTCGGAAGGCAGATGGATCATCGGCGTTTCCGGTATGGACATATCGCGAGGCACCGAGACCCAAAGCCGGCCTTGGCCGCAGCGCACGCCCAGCTGAGTGATGTGGCTATCGACATGCCGAACCTCGATCAGCGCCGGAATGGCGTGGCGCGGCGCATGTTGCGCATCCATGATCCGAATGGCCGCTGGATCGATCGTCCATTCGACGCTGGTTCCAGGCTTGAGCTGCTCATCGATCGGAAGCGCCATGCCGCCCTCCGGCCAGACTAACCGCCATGCACCCGGTGCACCATCGATGTGCCCGTAGTGCACATTGCGATAACCGAGCAAACGCGCAGCGGCACCGTTGACCGGTTTGGCATAGACCGCTTCCGGTGTGCCGATCTGGATGATGTTGCGTTGGTGCATCAGCACCAGTCGGTCAGCTACCGCAGCCAGGTGCGGGTCATGGCTGACAGCCAGCGTGGGAATGCCAAATTCATGCACCTCGGCGATCAACTCGGCGATGACGTCGTCGCGGGTGACCGGATCAAGCGCCGAAGTGGGTTCATCCAACAGCAGCAATTGCGGACGGCGTGCGATGGCGCGCGCCAGTGCGACGCGCTGCTGCTGTCCCCCCGACAGCGTCGCCGCATAGCGCTCGGCGAATTCGGCCATGTGTACGCGCTCCAGCAGTTGCATGGCCTGTTGTTTGCGTTGCGTGCCGCGCAAGGCGAAAGCGACGTTCTGCCACGCATTCAAATGCGGAAACAGCGCGTAGCCTTGGGGCAGATAACCGACCGCGCGATGCTGCGCGGCCAAACCTCCAAACGGTTCGCCCTGCGCAGGAACAAGACCGGCGATGGCGCGCAACAGCAGTGATTTGCCTTCACCGCTGACACCCAGCAGCACGGTGAATCCTTCGACATCGAAAGCTGCATGCAGCGCAATGGGATGCTGGATGGCGTAGTTGATGTGCATCAGATCAGATGCCGCCGGCGGGCTGCAAGGCCAAGGATCAGCGGCATCGGCATGGCTACGAGAAAAAACACCCATAGCAGCGGATAGACCGCACTGAGGCCCACATTTTGTAGATTCACCCACAGCTTCACTGGAATCCCCTGTGGGTAATAGGCCACGATCAGCACAGCGCCGAATTCACCCAGTGCCCGCACCCACGCCAGCGCAACGGCAGCGGCAAGCCCCAACCTCGCGAGCGGCAAACTGACATGCAGAAAACTGCGCCAGGGTGAATGGCCAAGGGTAAGGGCCATCTGTTCCAGTTCGCGCGGCACGCTTTCGAAGGCAGCGCGTGCTGCGATTACGTAATAGGGCAGCGCACTGTAGAACTGCGCCATGACGAAGGCTGGTGCGGAATTGGTAAGCACCAGTCCGGCCCGTTCCAGCAAGTTACCGGCAGGACCGTAAGGTCCGTACATGGAGGCCAGCAATAAACCTAATGCCAGCGGCGGTGTCAGGAGTGCGAGCAGCAGTAAGGCATCGATCAGCCATTTGCCGCGCATCGGATAGCGCGCCAACCACCAAGCCAGTGGCGTACCCAGCGCGATGATCAGGATCAGCGCAAGCAGACTGTAGACCAGTGACACCACGACGGCGCTGCCGTCGCCATCGGCAAAACGGAAGTCGCTCCAATGGGTCGCAAGTGCAAGACCTACGAAAGGTGCTGCCAGAAGCAATAGCGTGACAGCGCTTGCCATCACAGGTAGGCGTGAGTGATACGTACTTGCGCTCATGCATCACATCCTAGCGGTCATTCCCGCTTTCGCGGAGATGACGGTGTGGCGAGATTTGCGATCGCGCACAAGTCACAGAGCGGATCCGCGTGGCGCACTATAGCCATGGTCGCGGAACATCGTCTGTCCTTCCGGGCTCTGCAGAAAGGTGACGAAATCGCGTGCCAGTTGCGGTTGCTGCGCATTGCTAAGCACCGCGGCATAAAAGACCAGCGGTTGCACTTTCAGGGTCTTGCCGTTGCTCAGCGTGATGGACGCACGGTCGTACCACGGTGCCTGCATCGCCGGGTTACCCAGGTTGATTTCGTCAGGCAGGTTGATGGTTGGCAGGTGATGCGATTGCGCCGCGCTGAGATAACTGATGGCCGCATCGATTTGTCCCGCTTCCAGGCGCGACATCAGCGATGGCTCGGTAAAGATTTGAGCGGTGTTCTGCGGGTCACCTGCAATCTTCTGCAGCATATCGGGGCGATGGTAATAGTCCGCGGCCAGTTGCAGGGTCAACAGCGCATTGGCGCCTTGCGGATCGATCGCAGGGTCGGTACGACCCAGATGTAACCCGGGCTCGCTCAGTACGTCATACCAATTCTTCTTGCCTTGGGCTGCTGCGGCGAAATCGGCTGCGAAACGGCTATGCGGGCTGTAGCTGATCACCATCTGCGTGCTGGCGACGGGTACGGCTTGCGTCACCATGCCTGCTTGCTTAAGCACTTGCATGGGGCCGGGCGTGATGGTGACGAAGACATCGGCCTGCATCTGGTGTGCGGCTAGCAGATGCGCCAGCGCGTAGGATCCCTGGCCGGTACCTTGGTAGGTCGCGTTATGCGTTTTGGCGAAAGCCGGGCCGGCGGCGTTGTCCATCACCACGCCCATGGAGCCCGCGTAGGCCACACGTAGTACAGGGGTATCGGCTGCCGTGGCGGCGATGCAAAACATGACCAGTGCGCAAACGAATGCTGTCCGGCAACGTCGTATGACATTCATGATGCGTCTCCTTCGGAAGGTTTATGCAGGCGTTTGCGTGCGCTATCCCGCACATCGACATCGAACAGCAATTGCAGAGGGGCGTCGCCAGGGGTGGGGATGTCGAAACTCAATCCATCGCGTGATGGCAAGCGCATGCTTAATGCGCGGACTTCGGGCTCAGGCAGCCCGATATGCCAGTTGGCCTCGTCGCGCCGCCAATCGAGTTGTGCCGCCAATCGGACCTGTTGCACTTCCACGCGGCCATCCGGCAGGTGCGTGCGGTTTTCGGCTACGCCACCGGCCAGTAATAGCGCAAGCTCGGCTTCATCGACGCGTAGCCGTAGTGTCTGACCTTCCAGTTGCACTCTCATTCACAGACCTCGCGCCAGGTTTCTTCCGTATTGCAGTCGATCAATTGCATTTCATCTTCGGCATTCAACGGGATGACACTGACGCCAACGCGCTCCTGCAAGGCACGCAGTGAGCGCATGCGATGGTCGTTCGCGGCCATCAACGCCTTCAATGCTGTGCGGCAGGTGTCATCCAGTCGCAAACGCATGGGCAGCACATGACCGGTAAAGTGTGTGCTGCCGGATGGCGTGGATGCCTCAAGCAGTTGCCGAAGCAAAGCAGATTGCAGCCGCGGCATATCGACTGGAACGATCAGCAGATCGCCATCGCTGCAGTTAGCCGCAATACCGGCGATGCCGCCGAGCGGTCCGGCATGCGCCACAGGATCGGCAATGCCCTGGTAATCGGGGCGATCGCCGCTGACGTGGACTGTATCGACGCCTGCCGCTTGCAGCATGGCGATCTGATGTTCAATCAAGGGGCGTCCGTGCCACGAAAGCATCGCTTTGTCGCGCCCCATGCGCGAGGAAAGCCCGCCGGCGAGTACCACGCCGATGCGATGCATGGGTTCAGTGCCCATGCCCATGCGTGTCACCGGCCCGCTTGACCGCAGCCAATTCCGCGGCCCGGTGCTCTTCGCACAGCGAGCAGCCTTCGCTCCATGCGCTGTCGCCGTCGACGTAGTGTTCCTGCTTCCAGATCGGTGCTTCGTGTTTGACTGCCTCGATTGCCAGTCGGCACGCGCGGAATGCTTCATCGCGATGCGGTGTGGCTGCCGCAACGACAACAGCCAGATCGCCGATGCGCAGATCACCTTTGGCGTGCGCGATGTAGAGCTTCATCGGGCCACCGACTTCCTGGCGAGCGCGGTCGGCAATCGCCTGGAAGGTGCGCAGCGCCAGCGGTTCGAACAGGTCGTAGCTGACGCCGGTAACGACGCGCCCCAGATTGTGCTGGCGCACGCGACCGATGAATGTGGTGATGCCGCCAAAGCGCGGATCGGAGACGAAATCGAGCGCAGCAGAGGGATTCAACGGCGCATGGACGATATCGACAACGGCCGTGTAAATGTCGGTCATAAGATTAACCCCCACTCACCGGCGGCAAGATGGCCAGCTCGCCATTTTCCGGCACGCTGCGGTGGTTGTGCAGGATCTCGTCCTGGCTGGCGAACGCGGAGCGCTGGATCAGGTTCGGGCTAATGCCCGGCGCGTGTTCCCGCAGATAGTGCTGCACGACATCGCGCAGCTCAGCAACCGTGCTGCCATCTGCGACATCGATTTCGATGAAGCCACGTGCATCGGCATCGCGCAGGGCGCCGAACAAGGTGATGCGCCGCTTCATATAGGGCTCTCGCAGGGCAGAGGAAATTCAAGATGACCGGGTCCGTAGACGTCGACCAGGCTGCCAGCAGCCAGAGCATCGATATCGGCGGGAACGACGGCCCACGCATTCGCGTCGGCCAGTGGCTGGATGCGGTAGGACTCCTGTCCGCCAAGTACCTCTATCGCCAAGCGCCCTTCGCCATCAATGCGCAGGCGGCTTTTCAGATGAAAGCGTAGGCGCGGCTTTTTGCTGTACGCGTTGAACAAAGGAACGCGGCGCGGCATCTCCTGCGGCAGACCGAGCATCACGCGCAGGGCGGGTTCGACGAAGAAGCGCAGCCCCACCGCTACGGCGATCGGATTGCCGGGCAGGCCAAACAGCAGGGCGTTGCCGGGTAAACGCGCACATAGCAGCGGCTTGCCGGGGCGGATGGCGACTTTGTGGAACAGGGTTTCCGCGCCGATGTGTTCCAACGCCTGTGGTACGAAATCGTAGCGGCCCATCGATACGGCACCGCTGGAGATGATCAGTTGCGCGCCTGCATCAAGGGCGCGGCGTAGCGCGGCTTCGAAGGCTACGGCGTCATCACCGACCGTTTCCACATGCACCACGTCTGCACCGGCCAGCGGCAGGCGCGCAGCGAGGAAGGGGCCGTTGGAGTTGCGGATCTGCCCGGGCGAGAGCGTTTGTGCCGGATCATCGACCAGCTCGCGGCCGGTGCACAGCACCGCGACGCGGGGACGCTCGATCACGGATACGTCGCCCAGGCCCAGTGACGCCAGCAGCATCAGATGTTGCGGTGCCAGTGTGGTTCCGGCAGCGAGTACGGTTTGGCCGCGCCGTACATCCGAACCGGCATGACGCACGTTCTGTCCCGGCGTCACGTCGGCAAGCAGCCGAATGCGCGACGATGACAGCCGCTCGGTTTGTTCAACGGGAATGACGCGGTCCAATCCATCCGGCAGGCGTGCGCCGGTCATGATTTCCCACGCGCCGTGACGTGCATGGGCAATGCCGTCGCCAGCGGCTTGTTCACCTTCGACATCCCGTTCGGCGCCTGCAGGAACCACTGCATCGCCGCGCAGCGCGAAGCCATCCATCGCGGAGTTGTCGAAGGGTGGTAGATCCACCTTGCTCACCAGTGGCTCGGCGAGGACGCGACCCAAGCAGGCCGTTGTCGGACACGCTTGCGCGGGCAAGCGTGTCCTGGCTGCCAGAACGATGCGCAGCGCGTCTTCGTAAGCGAGCGTGTCCTGGCTCATGCGTGCCCTCCGCCAGCGGCCATGCTCAAGGCGTGCGATAGCACTGGCGCGAGAATATCCATGCCTTGCGCGACTGCCTTGGCGCTGCCGGGTAAGGCAATCACCAGCGTAGTGCCGATGAGCACGGCGTGAGCACGGCTGAGCCACGCCATCGGCGTGTGCTGGCTGCTTTCGGTGCGAAACAATTCGCCGATGCCGTCGACATGGCGATCGGCCACCATCGCCAGGGCTTCGGGTGTGCGGTCGCGTGGTCCCAGCCCGGTGCCGCCGGTACAAAGAATCAGGCGCACGCCGTGGGATGCCAGTTGCCGCAGGCGTTCGGCGAGCTGCACCGGTTCGTCGGCAAGCACTTCGGCATCGGTCACGTTAGCGCCGAGTTCGCGCAGGCGTTGTACCAGCAGAGGGCCAGAGATATCGGTGTAGTCGCCGCGGCTTGCACGGTCGCTGAGCGTGATGACGGCGGCATGGATAGTGTCCAGCTGCGCGATGGTGCGCGGTTTATAACGCTCGCGTTCTGCATCCGTCATGCCTTCCGGATGCAGCCACAGGCCTCGCTTGCCGCCTTCCTTGAACAGCAGGCGCACGCCGCCGAACGATAACGCTGGCTCCACCGGTTTGGTGAGATCGTACAAGGTAAGCAATGCTGCACTCGCGCCGGCCAGTGCTTCCATTTCCACGCCGGTGCGCGCGAAGGTGGCTACCTCGCAATAGACACGGATGGCGTGACGCTCGCCGACCGGCTCGCAACGCACGTCAATGTATTCCAGTGGTAGCGGATGACACAGCGGCATCAGCTGTGAAGCGTTTTTCGCACCTTGCAAGCCCGCGATCTCGGCCATGGTCATCGCATCGCCTTTGGGCAGGCGGCGTTCGACGATTTGCGTAAAGGCGTCGGCGCCGGCACTCAATTCTCCGATGGCTACCGCTCGGCGTGCGGTAACGCGCTTGTGGCGCACATCCGCCATATGGAAATGGGCGCCTTCCTCGCGCTCTTGCATGTATCAGCCTCCGGTGGATGCGAGATGAGGGGTGATGCCGGTGCGGCCTTCGTGCAGGAAATGGCCCTGTTCCTTGCGGCCGATCTGACCGCCGATGGCCTGTACCAGTTCTTCCAGTTGTTCGTCGGCCTGCAGGAAGCGACGCAGCGGTATGCCGAACTCGCCGAACAGGCACAGGCGCAGGTCGCCGGTGGCGGTGACGCGCAGGCGGTTGCAGCCGGTGCAGAAGTCCTTCGAATACGGCGCGATGATGCCGATGCGGCCGGCGTAATCCGCGTGACGGTATTCGCGTGCCGGGCCCGCATCCGCCGCGCGTGGCAGAGCCTGCCAGCCCGATTCCAGTAACTGCGTTTCCAAGGTTTCGGCGCGGACGTGGTGATCGCGGAAGAACGGGAGATTGTCGCCGGTCTGCATCAGTTCAATAAAGCGCAGGCCGATGCGACGGTCTCGCAGATAATCGAGCCAGGTTGGCAGTTCGCGGTCGTTGACATCGCGCAGCAGCACGGCGTTGAGTTTGACCGAGGGCATGTCTGTGGCAAGCGCCATGTCCACGCCGTGCAGGATGTCCTCGAGACGGTCATGGCCGGTGATGCGTGTGAATGTCGTGCGATCGAGACTGTCTACGCTGACGTTGATCGCATTGAGGCCAGCATCCATCCATTCGCCAAGGCGGCGGCTGAGCAGGGTGCCGTTGGTGGTCATCGCCAGCTTGGTGACGCCCGGTACGGCGGCGGCCACACGCAGGATGTCAGCAAGGTCGTTCCGCACACTGGGTTCGCCGCCGGTAATGCGCAGCTTGTGCATGCCCAGTTCGGTGAACCCGCGCAGCAGGCGGGTGATCTCGTCCAGCGACAACGGCCCGGCAGCCTTGGGATCGGCGTGGTATCCATGCGGCAGGCAATACGTGCAACGGAAATTGCACGCGGGAATCACCGACAATCGCAAATACGGAAACCTGCGGCCGTAGCGATCAGCCAGCGGGGACATGGTCTGTGCTCCTTTCCAAGCCGGGAGGCAAACGCGTTTCCGTGTTCACCCTGGTGATCTTTCGGATCACGGACGTCAAGCCGTATTCCTTGTGGGAACCGCAGGCCGGACGCCTCGGAGTTGTGGGTACGCCTGTAAGTGTAACTATCCGGAGATCCAATAGATGCGTCTAGGGGCTGAACAACCATGATTTGAGCCGTTGGCAGCCCGCATCAACCTGCCTGGATATCGCGGATCACGCTGGCCAGCCGGTCACGGTGTGCCAGGATCAGGGCCAACTGGCCGAGCACCAGGCGGGCGGTTTCATCGTTAACACCATCCGTGTGCGGCGTCATGCTTTGTTCCGTCTCAGGGGCGGCGGATGGGGCGGGTGTAGGGGTGGTCAGCGTGTCGGCGAGGTGTTCCAGCTTGGCGACGGCGAGATTGCCAGCCAGGGTGACGGTATCGCGGGCTTGCTTGCAGTCGATGGCCTGCCGGTGTGCACCCAATGCGGAAATATGCCCAAGCATGGTGTGCGCGATGGTCAGGAATCTCAGCAGATCTTCGTTGCCACGCCGTTGCCGACCCGGTTCGCGCAGCATGTTGGCCAGTATGCCGCTGAGGGCGGCGTCGGCGTTATGGGCTTCGCGCCGGGCGATGCGATAGGCCAGGTCGTCGCGCTTGCCGTGGATATATTGCGCAATGATCTGCTGCAGGTAGCGCGCGTCGTTGCGCAGGGTGTTGGACAGTATCTGGTCGAGCTGGCGCCCCTGCCAGTCGGGCAGAACAAGGTAGATGGACAGTGCTGCAATGCCGGCGCCGATCAGGGTATCCAGCAGACGTGGCCACATCACCTCGTAGCCGTTGCCGGCTTGGTTGAAGCACAGCACCACGAACAGGGTGATGGCGGCCGTGGCGATGGTATAGCGCCGCAGGCGCGCGGCGAAGAATGTCACGCCCGACAACACAATCAACAGCAGTTGCCAGGGAGCTGTCGGCAACAGGCGCAAGGTGGCCCAGCCGATGATCACGCCCATGACGGTCCCAAGCACTCTCTGCAGCATGCGCGCGAGGGTGGCGCCGTAACTGGGTTGGCAGATCAACAAGGTGGTCAACAGAATCCAGTAGCCATGCCGGGTATGGATCAGGTGCAGCACGCCATATCCAGACATCAGCGCAAGCGCAAGACGGATCGCGTGACGGAAGCGTGAGGAGTGCGGCGTGAGCTGGATGCTGATGCGCTGCCATGCTTCGCGCAGCGATTGTGGTCCCGGGTTCTGCAGCGTGCTGTCCTCCCCTTCGGCGTGAGCCATGGGTGGCGCTTCGTTTTCAAGCAAGGACTGAATGGCGGAGATGTTGCGCCCTAGTGCATCGAGCGAACGCAGTAACTGGTGGGGAGGTACCAGGGTGTCCTTGCGTAAGGCATCCAGTGCAGCGCGCAGATCGGAAAGCGCTGCGGGCATGTCCGTTCCGCCGATGGGCGCGCGGCGCAGTCGCAGCGCATCAGCATGTTGACGGCAGTGGCGTGCCTGCAAACGCAGCAGATGTTCGCAGCGGAACAATATGTCGCTGTGATAGAACGCTTCAGCCAGCGCCGCGTAGGGATAATGCGAAGAGCTGATGCGTTCATGGATATCCTGAGCCTTGAAATAAAGCTGCAGGCGCGCTGCGGTTGCACCGCGCGGGCGGCGCATGCCGATGCGGTCGATGAGCACGATGCGGGTGTCGTTGAGTGCTTCCACGACACGCTCGTTCTGCATGGCCAGGGTCAGCGCCAGCGCGTCCCGGTCCACGCCGTGGACGGGTGTGAACAGCGCGGCCTTGTTTTCCAGGTAATCGGCCAGCGTATCGAAGACCCGAGCCAGCGCGTGACGCACCGCGAGCTGCGGTGACAGCATCGCCCAAAGCAGGGATAGCAGCCCGTACCAGACGGCGCCTGCCAACAATGGCGCGGGTTCGCTCAACAAATCGGCAGAGGGATTGAGCTGGTCGGTCCCGATCATGGTGTACACGGCCAGGATCAGCGTGCCACCCGCGACGGTTGCGTAGCGTGCGCTGATGGCGCCCAGCATCACCAGCACAAAAGTCATCAAGGCCAAAGCGAACGCGAACACCAACGGATAGGGCAGCAGCCATTCGACGGTAAACGCCACGCCGGCAAAGCAGATCAGCGTAATCAACAGGGTGCTGAGGCGGCTGCGCCAGTGATCTTCGGTTTCGGCCAACGCGCAGGCGATGACACCCAGCATGGCGGGAATCATCGCGCTGGCATGGTGAGTCGTCAGGCAATACAGGATCACACCGCACAGGGCGATCAGCACCCGCAAGCATTCGGCGACGCGGTCGGAGCCGCGCAGGCGTTGCCAGTGGTGGATGAGGGAGGCGTGAGAGGGCATGGGGCAAGCACGAGATGGTGCGGTGCACAATATAGCGCGTTCTTAGGGCCTTTGCTTCGGTGCGCGCGATCCCTTCCCGAAGCAGGTCAATGGTGGCGAGGCAGGTTCCCACATATGTGCGAGCTGGGCGTCAGAACATCCATAAGCGGACACACTGAAGCGTATCGGCTAGGCTCAAGCCTTCACGGCCGCGTCGATCCGGGAATGCCGATCAACCCAAACGCCTCCCCCGAAGCGTTCGAGCTTCATGACGTGAGCAAGCGCTATGGCAGCCTGGCCGCGCTCGACCAGGTCAGTCTGGGATTTCCGGCCGGAAGCGCGACCGCGCTCATCGGTAGCAGCGGTTCCGGCAAGTCGACTTTGCTGCGCGTATTGCTTGGTCTGGAGTGGCCGGATCAGGGTCATGTGAAGGTTGATGGCCATGTGCTGGAGCGAACGCAGGTGCTGGAGCTGCGTCGCCGGGTGGGCTATGTGATCCAGGACGGCGGCCTGTTTCCACACCTCACTGCCTTGGGCAATCTGGCCTTGCTTCCGCACCATCTGGGGTGGGGCAGGGACCGCATCCGGGCTCGCGCTGAAGAGCTGGTTGCGTTGACACATTTGCCGCCAAGCGCATTGGATCGTTATCCGGCCGAACTGTCCGGCGGGCAGCGGCAGCGTGTGGCGTTGATGCGTGGTCTGATGCTCGATCCAGGCGCGCTGTTGTTGGATGAGCCTCTGGGTGCGCTCGATCCGATCGTGCGTCACGAATTGCAGGATGAGCTCAAGCATATTTTCGATCAGCTCGGTAAAACCGTGATCGTAGTGACGCATGACATCGCCGAAGCGGCGTGGTTTGCCGATCGCATCGTGCTCATGCGGCAAGGGCGGGTTGTGCAGGATGGCTGCCTGGACGATCTGCGCCTGCGTCCGGCTGATCCTTTCGTGACGCGTTTTGTCGAAGCACAGCGGACGTTGGGGGAGTCGCCAGCATGAGCGGGCGATGGATCGTATTACTGATCTTGCTGTCGGTCGCACCGTCGCTGTACGCGACGACGGTGCGCATTGGTTCCAAGCAATTTACCGAGTCGGTAATTCTGGGCGAAGTGGCGCGCCTGGCAGCACAGCGTGAGGGCATTGATGCGCAACATCAGCGTGAACTTGGCGGCACCAGCATTCTCTGGCGCGCTTTGCAGCACGGTGATATCGATGCCTATCCGGAATACACCGGCACGCTGACACAAGAGTTGTTGAAGAACGTCCCCGCTGACGCAGACATCGCTACTTTGCGTGCGGCGCTCCAGCCGCTCGGTATCGGCATTACCGATTCGCTTGGCTTCAACGATAGCTATGCCATTGGCATGCGCGAGGATGTTGCGGCTCAACTAGGTATCCAGCGGTTGTCTGATCTGACAGGGCATCTGCAGCTGCGCTTCGGATTCTCCAATGAGTTCATGGACCGCGCCGATGGCTGGCCGGGGCTGCGGCAGCGTTATGCATTGCCGCAGACGCAGGTGCGTGGCCTCGATCACGTGCTGTCGTATCGGGCGCTGGTCGATAAGGCCGTGGATGCCATCGATTTATACAGTACCGATGCAGAGATTCCTTACTACCATCTGCGCGTGCTGGATGACGACAAACATTACTTCCCGCACTACGAAGCGGTTTTTCTCTATCGCCTGTCGCTGGAGCAGAGTTCACCGGCTTTTGTTGCTGTGCTGAGAAAACTGGCCGGCCATATTCCTGAAGACGCCATGCGCAACATGAATGCGATGGTAAAACTTCATGGCGAGAGCGAAACCGCTGTCGCCGCAGGTTTTATCGGCGTGCAAGCTGATGGCGATGGAGCGGGTTTTGCATCGCGCCTGTTGCAGCGAACGGTGGAGCATTTGCGGCTGGTGTTGATATCGCTGATGGCGGCAGTCTTGTTCGCCGTACCACTGGGTGTGCTCGCGGCACACTCAAGGCGATTGGGGCATGTGGTGATGGCAATCAGCGGCGTGCTGCAGACGATTCCATCGCTGGCCATGTTCGTGTTCATGATTCCCCTCTTCGGCATCGGCACCTGGCCTGCGATCGCGGCGCTGTTTCTCTACAGCCTGCTGCCGATCGTGCGTAACACCTATGCCGGTCTGACAGGCATTCCACCTGACTTGCGCGAATCCGCCGCTGCGCTGGGCTTGCCGCGCGGCGTACGGCTTCGCCGCGTGGAATTACCGATGGCGACGCGTTCGATTCTGGCCGGCGTAAAGACCGCTGCGGTTATCAATGTAGGGACCGCCACACTGGGTGCCTTGATCGGCGCGGGTGGCTACGGCCAGCCGATTGTCACCGGCATCCGGCTGGACGATACCGGCCTGATTCTCGAAGGCGCCATTCCTGCTGCTTTGATGGCGCTGGCCGTGCAAGGGCTGTTCGAAGGCGTGGAGCGCTGGCTGACGCCACGCGGCATGCGCATCGAGGCGCGGCAGTAAGCGCGGCAGTAGCGCTGGGGTGTGGCGTGTGCCGCGCTTGTGAAGGTCAGCCGTGGGATGCAATGTGCGAGGTGGTCTCGGCCGCCATGGACGGATCGTCTTTGATCAGGTCAGCCCAGTGAACCTCGATGCCATTGCGATGGGCTTTTTTGGTGATCTTGATGCCGGTGGCGTCCAAAGTCAGCGTGAAAGACTGTCCATCGATGTCGATCTGGCGCTTCAACGGTTTATCCAGAGGTGTCATGAAAATCTCCTGGCGAACATGAGTCACGCATCATGGCTGCGTTGGTCGGTGTATGTTGTGGAAGAAGATCTGTATAGCGTTGCGCCATGAGCATTCGGGCAGTCTGCATGCGGAATGCGCGAGGGCTCGCTCCGCGCTCCGCGACGTCAACATGCAACGACGTTCGTCAAGAACAAGGCAAAGAGATGTGAGCGTTGTGCGTAGATCACGGCTGTCTGTACGGACCATTCATGCTTATGGCATGCCGTTTGTGCACAAAATCTGTTTTGTTAAATGCGAGGCTAGGCCAGTAGCAGTGCGGTTTCCTGCCGACGTTTGGCGGCTGAAAGGGCATGAGTGACGTAGCCAAGGCGCCGCGTGGCACCGTGTCGCACAGCGCAAAGCAAGTCGGCTTTTCCGTAAGGTTTGCGCAGGATGCTCATGTCGCGCGGACAGCCAGGGATCAGTGCATCCCAATCACCGGACGTGAGTATGTAGTAGCCATTGCGAAGGCGTTGTCGCATTTTTTCAGCCATTTCAAGGCCAGTGACCTGATGATCCAGGCGCATATCGGTGATGACGACACCAATGTCCGGATGCTGACGCGACAGTTGCAAGGCATCGGCGACATCCCAAGCCTGGAACACGTCATAACCTGCGTTATTCAATGCGTGATAAACCAAGTCGCTATTATCGCGATCGTTATCGACTACCAATACATGCATGACCACTATCCATCATGGCGCGGCATCCCGGATCCCTGTCCGCTGATCTTTCATCCGAGTGATGACAGGGATATGAATAGTGAGCTAGGGCAGCTTGCTGGCATTCAGCATACGATGGACGGATGAAAGTGCAGGATTTGCCGAGAAAAAAGCGCTTATTGATGGATGTTTCCCAAGCAAAAGCGATGCCGGGGCAGACACTTGTCTTAGTTCGCAAGGAGATGTTTACATTTAGTACACAAAGCCTTGCATACAAGTGAGCCACGGTAACACCGTGATCGTTGAGCGCGTCTGGCAGGGAAGCCGATTCACAAGTTGTGCTTGATCGGCATTGCTTGCACAACGTAAAACATCATGTCGCCACTTCAGGAGAAATCTCATGAATCGCATGGTCATTGGCTTGGCAGTCGCCAGTATCGGTTTGGCTATCGGCGGGTGCCAGAACCCCAATAGCAGCGGTGGTGGCGCGCCACCGGCAGCAGGCGGGGAAGGTTCGTCGCAGCCGTCCACGCCGCCGCCCGCAGCGCCTTCAACCGCCAGCGCTCCGGCGTCTTCTCACACCGCGATGACACCGCCGTCCAGCAGTACCGCTCAGGCACCGGCTTCATCGTCGACGTCTTCCGGTCACTGATCTGGTGTGACGCGGCTGCCGTCGGCCGCGATGCTGACGGCAGTTTTGCAGTAGCTGTGTTTTACAGCTGCTGAAAGTTGTTTTCACTCCGTCTTCACGATATGGGCAAGCCGTTCGGGTTTGTCGCCAAGTGGTGGAAACGATATTCACTATCTGTTGTGCCATCTACCCCTAACGTGCGGGGCAATGCCTGGACCGGCATACGTTTCGAGTGAGGATGGCATGAAGACTGTTCTGCTCGTCGAGGACAACCGTGATGTCCTCGTCTCCACCGCGTACATGCTCCAAGACGCTGGCTTCGACGTGGTCGCCGCCGCCAATTCCGATCAGGCTCAGCAGGTCGCGTCGGTGCGCGCGGATATCGGTGTTGTCATCACTGATCTGAATCTCCGCGAAGGCATGAATGGCATTGAATTGGGCATGGCTATGCGCGATGACGGCTTGAAATGCCCGGTCATCGTGATGTCCGGCGATGCCGAGCCGCCAGAGCAGGGATGGCTGTCATGGATGACGTATCTGCCCAAACCCTTCGACCGTCAGGCGTTACTTGCAGCGATCAGCGAGAACAGGCAAGCGGTAGTTTCCTGATCCGTTTCATCTGTTGCTACATCGCAGAAGCTGCAGGTTTATGGCAGCGAAAATCTGCAGAACGGCTTGTCATGTGTTGGCAATCATGAAACGCATTGGCAGTGAGCTGCCATCCGTCGCGATCGCTGCTGGTATCTTTTTTCCAGACATAGGTCCAGGAGAGATAGGTTTCCGATGTCTGAGAAATGATGGTGATGTGTTCGCCCGGTTCTCCATCCACCGGCAGCGAAACGGGTGTTTCGTCGGATGATGCGTGCTCATGCCAAGGCAACGCGTTTACTGCATCTGTAACGTGATAGTCCGTTCGGATGGTGATCAGATCCAGATCTTGGTGGATCGTCTTGGGGACGAACTGTCCATTCCGGAAATCGTGGTAGTTGGCGGCATCGTGCGCGATCTGTCGACGGATCCACTGCGCCCACATGTCATAGGTGGGGGTATTGGGAACCAGTTGCGCGATCTGCATGCCACCGATGATCTGCTCATCGCTCACGTTTGGCGGTGATGCCATCAGCACGGGTGATAGCGCCCACGAAACGACTGCAGTGATCGTTAATTCCTTTACCTTTCTCATCATCACGCCCCTGTGGCTGAGTAAGGATGTTGCTTGTCCGTGGATGGACGGCACTGCTCCGAATCGTTTGCAAGATGGCGCGCCGTCGCGCTATTGAACCATAACGAAAAAGGCCACCCGAGAGGGTGGCCTAAGTCTTTGAATAAGTTGGTGGGCGGTACAAGGATCGAACTTGTGACACCTGCCGTGTGAAGGCAGTTAAAACAGTCTCAATCCGTATCATGCCGCCTCATAAGTGCATTGTTTTATAAGGATTTAGTCGTTTACTGTCTCATGATATTTCAGGTAGTATATCCGTACGAAATCCGTACGGACTGGAATGCATGGGACGAATAAGCATCGACAAGGCGACTGTCAGGGCGAAACTAGAGCCGCGCCGGGAGCCCTATTGGGGGGCGCCAATCGCGCAAAATTTATTTGTCGGCTTCCGACGCATCGACTCAGGCGGGGGGACTTGGATCGCACGTCTGCTGGGCGACGACAAGAATCACCGTTACCAAAGCCTTGGAACCGTCTCCCCGGTGCTGGATTACGAGGCTGCCCGCAAGGCCGCGCTGGAATGGCGCCGCCAAATGCACGCGGGCGTCAAGACGAACGAGGTTAAAACTGTCGCTGACGCTTGCCGGGCCTACGTTGAAGATCGTCAGATAATGAAGGGCGCTCAATCTGCTACCGATGCAGAGCAAAGGTTCAAGCGCACCGTCTATAGCGACCCCATCGGCGCATTGCCCTTGGCAAAGATGACTCAACGCCACGTTGAGAAATGGCGAAATGCCTTATCTGAACCAAGGGAGGGCCACAACGGTTTGGCGCCAGCGAGCATGAATCGCACGCTCACTGCGTTGAAGGCGGCCCTGAATTTTGCCGTTGCGCGCCGATATGTGGCCGCTGATCGCACGATTGAATGGTCGCTAGTCAAGCCAATGAAGGCCGGCAATCGTCGTGATCTGTTCCTTGATCTTGCTCAGCGCCGCGCGCTGCTGGGCGAACTGACGGGCGATGCGCGGCGATTCATTGAGGCGGCTGCCCTTACTGGTGCGCGTGGCGGTGAACTCGCCAGCATCCAGCGCAAGCACTTCGATGCGCGCACCGGCACCGTGACGCTTGATGGGAAGACCGGGCCGCGTGCCGTACCGCTCGCGCCCGCTGCCATTGATCTGTTCAAGCAGGCCGCGAGGGACAAGCTGCCAGAAGCATGGTTGCTCACTAAAGGCGGCAAACAGTGGGATCGGTGGGCATGGAATGAGGCGGTGCATGAGGCTGCGCAGGCGGCCGGGCTGCCGAGCGGGGTAGTGCTTTACACGTTGCGGCACAGCTTCATCACCGAGGCAATCACAGCCGGGATGTCGCTGCTTGATGTCGCGCGCCTAGTGGGGACGTCGCTAGCAATGATTGATAAGCACTATGGCCATCTTGTGCAGGACGCAGCACGCAAGCGATTGGCGGCGCTGAACATGATATAGGCGGACATCGGCGCAGTGAGCAAATGCGAACCGCCCTGATACTTTGAAGCTGCATCTGGCGTCGCGGCCGATGCTCTTTCATACGTGTGAAATTCCTCAGTGTTGAGAACCCCGCCACCCGGCGGGGTTTTTTTTCCGTGCTTAGGTGGTCCATTTCTCCGATGCGTTTAAACGCGATGTGGGCATGGATCGTCGCGTGCTAAGCGGACATCGGCGCAATAACACAATATGAGACGCGTTGAGAAACTTGCCTCGTGTTCAATCACAACCACAGAGACACGAAGGCATGAAAGACATTGTGCAAAACCCGCTTGCTAGTTCCATCCTTATTACTTCCGCCCGCTTGGGTATCTCCCGAGCAACTTTGTACCGTTTGATGGGAGAGGGCGCCATCAAAACAATCAAGATCGGTCATCGGACTCTGATCGCCGAGGCTGAGTTACAGCGATACGTTGCCGATCGCGTGGCCGCTGCGAACGGGGTGAGGGTCGCTGCACAGGCTGAGCGAGCCGCATGAGCAATGCACAAAGCCATAGCAGCATTGACGTCGCCCGTCAGTTTCAAATGGCGATGCATGCAGCCAATATCCTGCCGGAATTCACTCGCGGCGAATTGGCACCAGATGGCAAGCTAACTCGCTTTCACGTCAGCGGTGACAGCAAAGGCTCTTTAAATGGCTGGGCCGTCTTGTACGGTGATGGTATCCCCGCTGGTGAATTTGGTAGCTGGAAGACTGGCGAATCGCACACATGGTGTGCGAAGCACGAATCCGAGCTGACCCCTGCCGAACGCGCCGAACGCAAATATCGAGCAGAACTGTCCCGCATCGAGCGCAAGAGCGCCGAACAACTGCGTCACGCTGAGGCTGCGGAAAACGCCCGCGCTGCCTGGGAAGCTGCGGAGCCGGCCACCGATCACGCTTATTTGCGCGCAAAGGGCGTGCAGTCGTATGGCCTGCGCGTTGCACGCTTTGACGGCCACGGCACCCGTGCTGGCGATTTGCTGATCCCTATCCACAACGCTCGCGCAGAAATAGTGAGCCTACAGCGCGTTACCAATAGCGGCGCCAAGTTTTATCTGGTAGGAGGCGAAAAACGTGGTTGCTTCTACCGTTTTGGCGGTGACGGGCCGGCATGGCTTGTCGAAGGCTACGTCACCGGCGCCAGCGTGCATGCAGCGACCGGGCAGCCTGTTGTAGTTGCGTTCGATGCTGGGAGCCTGAAGCCGGTCGCTGACTTACTGCGCGGGAAGTTATTGGGTGTGGCAGCCGACAATGACGAAAGCGGAACAGGGCAAAAGGCTGCCGAAGCCACGGGGCTGCCTTGGGTTGTGCCGCCCGCGATGGGGCAAGACTGGAACGATTACGCGGCAGAACATGGCATCCAAGCCTTACGAGGGTTGCTGACCGTGCCCGCAGACATATCCACCATTCAGCGTAGACAGGTCGACGTTCATAGGATGCCAGCCGTCAGCCTCACCAGTTGGCCCGACGTGAGCACGCAAGGCCGTCCTCAGGATACCGTCACCAACATGCAGCACATGTTGAGCCATTACGATTTTACGGTGCGCTATGACGTGATCCGCAAGCGCATTGACATCAACTATCCCGGCATGACGGCGATGGTCGAGAATCAGCAAAGCGTTGCCTTGGCGACCGTGCGCAGCTTGTGCGCTAAAAATAGCCTGCCGAAGCAAGACGCGGCCGAACACCTAATCCACATTAGCAACATGCCCGAAAATCTGTGGAACCCAGTTGCAGACTTCATTCGATCGCGACCGTGGGATGGGCGGTCTCGGTTTAGCGATTTGCTCGCGACTGTGGAGCCACGAAGCGACTATGACCTCGATCTATGGGAGATTTTGCTGCGTCGCTGGCTGATTTCAGCCGTAGCCGCCGCCCTGAAGCCGTCGGGCTTCATGTCTAAGGGCGTTCTGGTATTTCAGGGTGCGCAGTCCGTGGGCAAGACGTCTTGGTTCCGTTCGCTGGTGCCGGCCGAGATGCGCGACCTTATCAAGGTTGATGCGATGATCGACCCGCAGAACAAAGACACTGTGATTTCTGCCATCAGTCATTGGCTTGTTGAGCTTGGCGAACTGGACGGGACGCTGCGTCGTGCCGATATCGCCAGATTGAAGGGTTTCATCAGCCAAGATTGCGACCAGTTCCGCCGGCCTTATGGCCGCGCTGAAGACAAGGCGCCGCGCCGCACTGTGTTTTTCGCGAGCGTGAACCCGGAACAATTTCTTGCTGACGATACCGGCAACGTGCGCTGGTGGACCGTTCCCATTGCAAGGATCAATTACGGCCACGACATCGACATGCAGCAGCTTTGGGCGGAAGTTGCTACGTGGTACGAAGCTGGTGAACGCTGGTGGCTCGATAGCGACGAAGAAAAGCGATTGGAGCGTTTAAACGGGCAGCATCAAGTGGCTAGTCCGATTGGTGAGCTAATCGTCACTACATATGGCGATGCACTTGCCGCTTTACCGCGCAGACGGATGACTGCCACCGACGTGTTGCTTGAAATCGGATTTGAGCGGCCAACACAAGCCAATCTCAACGAAGCAGCCAAGGCCTTGCGCGCGTTGTTTGGCGAAGCCAAGCGAACGAACAAGACTCGGTATTTCATGGTGCCATGCATTCGTTCCGGCGATAGTCCGTTGTGACGGGAGGGGCGTGAGTCACGAGTGCGGGTCACGCCCCCAAATCACTGATGAAGCTTCCTTTTTTAGATAAGAGTGACGGGGTGACAGTATTTCTAAGACTTTCGACAAGCCATATCGCGCCCCCGATGTGATGTCTACATTTATGTTTCCTAAAAGTTCTTCTAAATTTCGGGTCACTACTGTCACTGACTACGTAGCCTTATGACTTATAAGATTTTTATGTTGGTGACGGTCCTGGCCGGGTGAGTCACCAACCGTCACTGGTCACTACCTGCCTTGTGCTGACGGTGACACGGTCATGGGCAGCCCGCAGCTTGCGGACTGCACCGTCGCCGGGAACGATTAGCGCAAGCGCTTAACGAGAATCTGGATCGCGTGATAACCGTTAGCATGACGCGGATCATCGTCCGGCACGTCGTGCAATTCGTGCATAACTCCCTGCACTTCATATAGGTGAAGCGCGTCGTGGTGGTTCGCCGTGTCGACGAACGAAGTAAGCCTAATGCGGTCGCCCTTGCCGGGAAGGGCGGCAAGCTTCACCTTGTAATACGGGCCGTTTTCACCTTCGGACACGATTGCTGGAAACGTACTCATTAAAAATTCCCCATTGAACCGCGCGACGGCGGCAGTTGACGTTTACTATGGCGCCACGCGGGGTTTTCAAGGGGCGGCCGATACTGAGAGGCGCACGCCGAGCGCGGCAAGTACCCGCTGCACCGTGTCGAATCGCGGGTTCGCGTCCGGGCGCAGCGCCTTGTATAGACTTTCGCGGCCAAGCCCGGCGGCCTTGGCAATTTCGGCCATGCCGCGCGCACGGGCCGCGATGCTTAGGGCTTCCTGAAACACGCGGTTGTCGCCCGACTCGATCGCGTCTTCGAGGAACGCCGCGATAGCCTCGTCAGTGTTGAGGTATTCGGCGGGGTCGAAGGTCTTCAGGTTTCGGATTTGTTCGGCTTTCATTGGTGCCTCACGGATTCAGTGCCAGCTTTTGCGCCTGCTTAATGTCGTGCTGTTGCGTTGACTTGTCGCCGCCGCAGAGTAGGACGATCACGGTTTTGCCTTGCTTGATGAAGTAAACCCGATACCCCGGACCGTAGTCGATACGGAGTTCGTTCACCGGGCCGCCCACCGACTTCACATCGCCCAACAAGCCGCCCGCAACGCGGACGATGCGGGCCGTGATGATGGCCGCCGCCTTGCGATCCCGCAAACCGGCCAGCCATGTGTCAAATGTTGCGGTCGTCTTGATGTCCATGCGCGTATTGTATCCGAACGGATACAGGGTGCAAGGGGTCATTCATCGCCCCCGGCATCGCTGTCGGCGACCGCCATCGCCCCATGTTCCGGGCGGTGTGGCGGGCTGCGACTTCGTACCATTTCGCCGGGTCCTTCCTACGGGGGCACATAGGGCGGGGTCCTCGACACCCCGGATTTTGCAGTGTGCGTGCCCTTCGAAATTTAGTTTTTTGTTTACCTCAAGGCGACAAAGCCTATGATTTTGCGCGCATTGTTCGTAAAACGAACATAAAACAGCGATTGCGGACAGCTTTATGTCCGTAGCAAAGGAACATCCCCGCAATGGGGACGCCGATCGCTAAGCCGGATGATGTGCCCGCAGAGCTAGGCGGACATCTCCGCAGTTACGCAAACCGGACCTGCCCGCAACACTGGCTTCGCGACCAAACCACTGAGGAAAGCACAACCCGCATGTCTAACTTGAATCAACTACTTGCCCGCGCCAAATCCGCCCCTGCTTATAGCCCAGCACCCGATACCCGCTATTTCAACGCCGATCTGGCGCAGCTAATACGCGACGCATCAAGCGCGATGCCGTTCCGCGATCACATCCCGGCCGGCATGTATGAGCCAACGCATCGAATTTCCCAGCCAGCAGCCACAGCTATGTCGGCGTTGCTGGGGTCTTCTTTCCTCCCTGATCTGATCGATAAAGATGGGAGGATCACTCGCGTACCCGCTGGCGTGAGCGCCGGGCAGTCGACGCGCCTAGATGCCGCGATCATCGCTAATTCGCGCGTTGCGCAAGCTGGCGCACAATTGATCGTAATGCCCGAATCGACTGAGGCACTTCCAACTGGACTGACAGGCGACATCGTTCTGGTGAAGAAGCCGGGAAGTTTCCGCACCATCGAAGCAGCAATTTTTGACACGGTGTCCGAAGGGGATGGCCCAGAAACCGATGCTCCGATTGTTGCGATGCCGGTTTCGTCTGCGCCGATCAACTTTGGCGATGCGATTTCTAAGGGCATTTCCGTCACGGTAAAGCGTTCGTCTTGGAAGGAAACGCCGGTAGATATTTTGGCCGCTGATCTTGCATTGGCCCTAACGCTTGGCCTTGCCCGAGCCGCAGATGAAGTGCTGCTAAGAGCCATCGCTGCGGGGAATCCGTCCGCTTTCTCTTTGTCCGAAGCCGCAGCGCAAGGGCTAGAGTTTGGCGAGCTTCGCGCTTTAGCTGGCGGTGACGGCGCTGTTGTAGACCAGTCCGGCGTTCTGCGCGTCGCTGGCGTTCCGGCTGAACTGACAGCCGACAACAAAGGCACATTTGTTGGTGCCTTTAGTCGCGCAGCCATCGTTGTGCATGAGCGCATTGACCTTATTGCCCATCGCCTCGACACAGCAGGCAGCGTGAATGTGACCTGCTGGGCATCGTTTGTACCTTGCGTACCGGATGTATCTAAGTTCTGGTCCGCCAAGGCCAATTAATCATGAGCATCTTCGACTTTTTCAGCTCCAAGCGCAGCGAACTCATCGCTGCGCCTCGCGCTGCAACCGATCTACAGCGGGACATGGCTGCCACTGCGGTTCAGTCCTGCCATGTATCTATCCGTGAACGTACCGAGGATGGTGTGCGAGCTATCGTCACTGGCGCTGCCTTGGGATCATTCGTGTTCGATCACGAAGAAGCGGCACGCCGCATTCTCAAGCGATGGCCCGACCTTGAGCCTAAACAAGTGACGCAATTGGTTCGTTACCTTGATTCGCGCGTTCGGCTAACTGCGCGCTCCAAAGGCCCCATGCCCGAGCGAAGCAAGTCCTCATGGGTTTCGCGCTGGATGGGCAACTCTCCCGACAACACATTTTTTAGTCGATAGCTGAGAATCAGGCATGCGCCACGAGATTAAAGCAAAGAACGGTAAATTGATCGTCCGCTGCATCGTTAGTATTCTGCGTCCTGTGATGATCGACGGAGAAGTGCGTAACGTGGGTGACCTGATCGACATGGATGATGCGGATGCACGCGAGTTGATCGCCAGCGATCGCGCACGATTGGCGGGTAATGACGAAGTAGAGCATGCGCTACACGTCGGCATAGCTTGGCACAGCGTCAAGAGCACGAGCCGTTTAAACGCACAACGAATCAAGGCCAAGCGGCGACTAAGCAAAAACGTCTGCCGCCTGGATACCCCAACCTTGCAAGATGTTCAACATGCAACACGCTTCTGACGCGCCACCAAAGGGCTTATGGGATAACGATCCCTATAGGCTGCTGCTTGGGCAGGCCTATCACGATTTTGCGAAAGTGGTTGGCTGGGATGAAGCGATCCGCGTTGGACTTCTTGTGCATCAAGAGTGCCGGCCGCCTTCGCGGAGTCGCGGGTCGCTAATTACCGACCGGGGTATCATCTATGTACCAAGCGGGTTCAGTCCAGATTGTCGCCTCGCGAAAATTGTGGGCGAGTCGACGGCACGCAAACTGATCGCGGCTCTTGGCGGTGAGACGTTTGAGTTTTCCAACATTCTCGCTGCCGATATTCCAAAACAACACGCGCACATCGCCGACATGATTCGCGAAGGCAGGCGTTACGCGGTCATCGCTGGGTTATGGGGTATTACCGAACGCCATGTTCGACGCATTGCACGCGCTCACGGCATTCCTCCATCCAAAGTTCGTCGCCGCCGCTCGATTGGCTCTATTGGATAGCTGAACGTAACTCTAAAGTAGATAAGCGTCATCTACTTTCATCAACCTTCATCCTGATTTCTGCATGCAATGATTCACGCCGCGCTCTTACACCGAGCGCGGTGTTTTTTCATGACCCTTGCAAAGGAACCACCCGGTATGACGATGCAGCCCAACAACGCAGCCACATTTTCTGTTGACCCATATGACATCAAGAGCACCGACGAGCTTCTTAGATGCATGTCACCGGACATGGCGGTCGCCGCTGCACGTTTGGCAGTGCAGCGATTCACTGAGGTCGAATTCAAAGTTCAGGTGGATGACCTAGATAGCATCGCCGCCATGATTGCGCGTATGCCGCCGCGTGTGGCTGAGAAGTTCGCCAACCGTGCGGTTTGGCGTGCGATTACCTGATAGGTGATCTGAAAACGTATATCCGTACCGCGATCCGTACAACGACTTAGGCCACCCGTTTGGGTGGCCTAAGTCATTGAAATCGTTGGTGGGCGGTACAAGGATCGAACTTGTGACACCTGCCGTGTGAAGGCAGTGCTCTACCGCTGAGCTAACCGCCCGCCGGGAACGCGCCACTATACGGATAACGGGTAGGGAGGTCAACCTTTCCGGGCTGTTGGCCGTTTCCTAGGCCAGTCCCAAGGACGGGCAGCTAAGATATCCCATTCCCCGGCCAAGTAGTCCCTCCCATGCACGTTGACCTTTCGCACATCCTGCAGTCTTTGCAGCATTTCCATCTGACGCCGTGGAAGGTGGTCGGTTACCTGGGCACACTGATGTTCACCGGCCGCTGGTTTGTGCAGATGTATTACACGCGCAAACACAAGCGGGTGGTGATGCCGCTTTCGTTCTGGTGGATGTCGGTGACGGGCAGTGCTTTGTTGCTGGCCTATTTTGTGTTTGGCAAGAACGACTCGGTGGGTATTCTTTCCAACTTTTTCCCGGTGTTCGTGTCGGTCTACAACCTGGTGGTGCATATGCGGCACCAGAAGAACAACCTCACTGGCGATAACACGGCTTGAGCATTGGCCGGGTTTGCCAGCGTAAGTTGAGTTACCCCGGGTGTGATCCGGGGGGAACCCATTACGTATCGATCTATTCCGGATCGTAATCGAGATTTGGTGCCAACCAGCGCTCGGCTTCTTCGCGCGTCCAGCCTTTGCGCTTGGCGTAATCCTCGACTTGCTCACGCGTGACGCGGCCCACCACGAAGTACTGGCTGTTGGGGTGCGAGAAATACCAGCCTGAAACAGCGGCGGTCGGATACATCGCGAAGCTGTCGGTGAGCTGGATACCGGCATTGTTGGTGGCGTCGAGCAAATTGAACAGCGCGGCTTTTTCAGTGTGGTCCGGGCAGGCAGGATAGCCAGGGGCTGGGCGGATACCGCAGTATTTTTCTTCGATCAGCGCCTCGTTATCGAGTTTCTCGTCCGGCTGATAGCCCCAGAATTCACGCCGCACGCGTTCGTGCATGCGTTCGGCGAAGGCTTCGGCCAGACGATCGGCAAGCGCTTTGAGCAAAATGGCGGAGTAATCGTCATGGCCCGCTTCGAAGCGGGCGACGTGCTCTTCGATGCCGATGCCTGCGGTGACAGCGAAGCCGCCCAGCCAATCCTGCTTATCGGCTTCCTTGGGTGCGATGAAATCCGAGAGGCAGAAGTCAGGGCGTTCGGCCGGTTTTTCCGCTTGCTGGCGGAGATGGTGCAGACGTATCCCCTTGCGGGAGGGAGCGCCGCTTTCTGTCACAGTGATGTCGATATCGTCGCCAACGCTGTGCGCCGCCCAGAAACCGATCACGCCACGGGCCGTGAGCCAACGCTCGGCGATGATCTTGTCGAGCATGGCTTGTGCATCGGCAAACAGCTCAGTGGCCTGCTTGCCGACGATCTCGTCTTTGAGGATGGCGGGATAGCGGCCAGCCAGTTCCCAGGCCTGGAAGAACGGTGTCCAGTCGATGTATTTGCGCAGCTCGGCGAGGTCGTAGTCGTCGAAGACAGTCAGCCCTGGTTGTTTGGGCTGCGGTGGCGTGTAGTTGGCCCAATCGCCACGGAAGCGCTGATTGCGGGCGTGTTCCAGCGGCACGAGCGTCTTGGCGGTGCCGCGGTTTTTGTGGCGTTCGCGGATGTCCGCGTATTCAGTGCGGATCTTGGCCATGAAGTTGTCGACCAGATCCTTGCTGACCAGCGATTGCGCAACGCCGACAGCGCGCGAAGCGTCCTTCACCCATACGGTGGGTGATTTGTAATGCGGTTCGATTTTCAGCGCGGTATGAGCGCGCGAGGTGGTCGCGCCGCCGATCAGCAACGGGATCTGAAAATCCTGCCGCTGCATTTCGCGTGCGACCTGACTCATTTCTTCCAGCGAAGGTGTGATCAGGCCGGAAAGACCGATGATGTCGGCCTTGTGCTCGCGTGCGGTGTCCAGGATTTTTTGCGTTGGCACCATCACGCCGAGATCGATCACCTCGAAGTTGTTGCAACGAAGCACCACGCCGACGATGTTCTTGCCGATATCGTGCACGTCACCTTTGACGGTGGCCATCACGATGGTGCCGTTGTTTTTGCCTGCGTCGCCGGTACGCAGCTTTTCCTCTTCGATATAGGGCAGCAGGTAGGCCACGGCTTTTTTCATTACGCGGGCGGATTTTACGACCTGCGGCAGAAACATCTTGCCGGCGCCGAACAGGTCGCCCACGATGTTCATGCCGGCCATCAGCGGACCTTCGATCACATCCAGCGGACGGCTCGATTGCTGGCGTGCTTCCTCGGTGTCTTCCTCAACGAACTGGTCGATACCATGCACCAAGGCGTGGGCAAGACGCTCGTGCACGGGCTTTTCACGCCAGGCCAGGTTCTCGACGACGACCTCGCCTTTCTTGGCTTTGTACCGCTCGGCGACTTCCAGCAGGCGCTCGGTGGCGTCAGCGCGGCGGTTGAGCACGACGTCTTCGACGCGTTCGCGCAATTCTGCAGGAACATCGTCGTAGATCATCAACGCACCGGCGTTGACGATGCCCATGTCCATGCCCGCCTTGATGGCGTGATACAGGAACACGGAGTGAATCGCTTCGCGCACGGTGTTGTTGCCGCGGAACGAGAAGGATACGTTGGATACGCCGCCGGAAATATGGCTCAGCGGGAAGCGCTTCTTGAGTTCGCGCGTGGCTTCGATGAAATCCACGGCGTAGTTGTTGTGTTCTTCGATGCCGGTGGCAATGGCGAAGATGTTGGGGTCGAAGATGATGTCTTCCGGTGGGAAGTCGAGCTTTTCAGTCAGGAGTTTGAAGGCTCGCGTGCAGATTTCGACCTTGCGCTCGCAGGTATCGGCCTGGCCTTGTTCGTCGAAGGCCATGACCACCACGGCTGCGCCGTATTCGAGCACTTTGCGGGCGTGTTCCAGGAATAGCTCTTCGCCTTCCTTCATCGAGATCGAATTGACCACGCCCTTGCCTTGCAGGCAGCGCAGGCCGGCTTCGATCACGCTCCATTTGGAGGAGTCGACCATCACTGGCACGCGTGCGATATCCGGCTCGGCGGCAATCAGGTTCAGGAAGCGCGTCATGGCGGCCTCCGAATCGATCAGGCCTTCGTCCATGTTCACGTCGACGATCTGCGCGCCGTTGGCAACCTGCTGGCGCGCGACTTCCACCGCTTCTTCGTAGCGGTCTTCTTTGATCAGCTTCTTGAACTGTGCTGAGCCGGTAACGTTGGTGCGCTCGCCGACGTTGACGAAGAGCAGGTCTGGCGTGATAACCAGCGGTTCGAGGCCGGACAGACGAGTGTAGCGGATAGCGTTCATCAACAGCGGCAACCTTTACTCCCTCTCACCAGCGGGGAGAGGGAGAGCGTAGAGCGTGGTGTTTTCATGCGGCTTCTTCAATTTCAGTGGGCAATTTCCGCGGCGCATAACGACTCACTGCTTCCGCAATCGCCTTGATATGCGCTGGCGTCGTGCCGCAGCATCCGCCCACCATGTTGAGCAACCCATCGCGTGCAAAGCCGCCGATGACGGAGGCCATTTGCGCCGGCGTTTCGTCGTATTCGCCGAACGCATTGGGCAGTCCCGCGTTGGGATGCGTGCTGACATAGCTGTCGGCCACGTTGGCTAGCGTCTGCACGTGTGGGCGCAGGTCAGCGGCGCCGAGTGCGCAGTTCAGTCCTACCGACAGCGGACGAATGTGTTTGACGGAGTAGTAGAACGCTTCGGCTGTTTGACCTGAGAGCGTACGGCCCGAGCGGTCGGTAATGGTGCCGGAGATCATCACCGGCAGGCGTTGCCCGCGTGCGCGGAATAATTCGCTCAGCGAGAACAAGGCCGCTTTTGCATTGAGCGTGTCGAAGATGGTTTCGACCATGATGATGTCGGCGCCGCCGTCGATCAGTCCGCTGGCCGATTCGTTGTAATTGTCGACCAATTCTTCGAACGTGACGTTGCGAAAGCCCGGGTCGTTGACGTCTGGCGACAGTGAAGCCGTGCGGCTGGTAGGACCAAGTACGCCGATGACGAAGCGCGGCTTGGCCGGATTCTTCGCTGTGTACGTATCGCAGGCGGCTCGCGCCAGCGCAGCGCCTTCGCGGTTCAGCTCATAGGCGAGATGTTCCAGGTGGTAATCGGCCTGGCTGATGCGTGTGGAGTTGAAGGTGTTGGTTTCAACCAGGTCGGCACCGGCTTCCAGATAGGCCTCATGGACGCCGCGGATGATGTCTGGCTTGGTCAGCGTGAGCAGGTCGTTGTTGCCTTTCAGGTCGCAACTGCCAGGATGGTCGTGGCTATGCGCGTGCGCGTGATTGCTGTCGTGGCCGTGTACGAAGCGTTCACCGCGAAAGCCGGCTTCGTCCAGCTGATGACCTTGCAGCATGGTGCCCATGCCGCCGTCGAGAATGAGGATGCGTTCGCGCAGCGCCGCTTCGAGTGATGCAACGCGATCAGGGTGGAGCCAGGGAAGAGCGCTCATAAAGAAACTCCTTTACGGCTTGCGCGCGAGCAGGTTGATCACCTCAAAATGCGGTGCCTTGCGTTCACGGCTGAGGCGGTTGCAGCTGATCACCTCAAGCTTGGCGTCGGTGGCCAGCTGGGTCAGATCGCTTTGGCTGAAGCCGAGATTGCGATGATCGAACGGTTCGACCACCGCACGGTGATCGTGTTGACCGAGGGAGACGGCGAGCAGCTTGCCGCCCGGTCGAAGCACTCGCGCTGCCTCGGCGACCGCCTTGGATGGTTGTTCGGAGTAGGTGAGTGCATGCAGCATCAGGACCAGATCAAAACGATTGGCTTCCAGCGACAGTGCATGCATGTCGCCGTGGCGGACTTCCACGTTGTCGAAACTGGCAAGGCGTTTCGCAGCGGCTTCCACCACCCGTTCGCTGGCATCCACGCAGACGATCGAGCGCGCATGCGGAGCCAGCAATTCGGCGGTGACACCGTCGCCGGAGGCGATATCCAGCACATCGCCGGTTTCCAGCAACTGCAGCAGCGAGCGACTGAGCGTTTCCCAGGTGCGGCCCGGCGAGTAGTGGCGCTCCATATCGCCGGCGACACTGTCGGCCCAGCCTTCTTCGCGGGCGCGCTGGGCAAGCACGCTAGGCAGGCGTGCGGCGTCTTCACGCAGCAGGGCATCGTCGATGCTCTCGCGCAGCGAGCGGATCAGCGCATGCTGATGCTCATCGCCTTCGCTATTGGCGCGGTAATAGGCGGAGACGCCGGCACGGCGGTCACGAACCAGCTCGGCTTCCTTGAGCTTGGCCAGATGGGTCGACACGCGCGGCTGCGCCAAATGCAATACCGCGGCCAGTTCCGCCACGGTCAATTCCTCGCGTTCCAGCAAAGCCAGCAAACGCACGCGAGTGGGATCGGCCAGCAAGCGCAACACGCTGGAGGCGGTAGCCAGATCCATCGTGCATCCTTATATCGCGATAGAGAGATGATTAGAGTAGGAGGGCTGCATCGGGCCGTCAAGGGCTCGCCCCTCATCGTTCCGGCCTTCGGCTGAATGACCAGTGGGGCGGTCTTGCTGCACCCGCACAAGGCTCCGTCCCGTTGCCCAGCTAAAATGGGCGGCTTCCCCTTATCTGTTCGCCCCCGGAGCCCCTTATGGATTTCCGTTTCACCGAAGACCAGCTAGCCATCCAGGCCATCGCCCGCGATTTCGCACAGAAGCGCATTGTGCCGGTAGCGGCCGAGCTCGACACCAAAGGCGAGTTTCCGTTGGAGAACATCCGCGAGATGGGGCAACTCGGCTTGATGGGTATTGAAGTGCCGCATGAGTACGGCGGTGCGGGGCTGGATCCGGTTGGCTACGTGCTGGCGATGATCGAAATCGCCGCGGCGGATGCGGCAACGTCCACGGTCATGTCGGTAAACAACTCGTTGTTCTGCAACGGCATCCTCAAGCACGGTACGGAAGAGCAGAAGCAGAAATACGTGCGCGCGATTGCGCAGGGTGACGGCATCGGCGCCTACGCGCTGACTGAGCCGCAGTCGGGATCGGATGCGTCGGCCATGCACACGCGCGCCTCGAAGAATGTCGAGGGTGATTGGGTGATCAACGGCAAGAAGAGCTGGATCACCTCCGGCCCGGTCGCGCGCTATATCGTGCTGTTCGCCATCACCACACCGGGCATCGGCGCCAAGGGTGTGTCGGCTTTCATCATCGATACGCAGAAGCCGGGCTTCCATGCTGGCAAGACGGAGCCGAAGCTTGGCATTCGCGCTTCGGCGACCTGTGAGATCGAGTTCAACGATTACGTTTGCTCAAAGGACGATTTGTTGGGCGAAGAGGGTAAGGGCTTCTCCATTGCGATGGGTGTGCTGGATGCCGGCCGCATCGGTATTGCCTCGCAGGCGGTGGGTATCGCCCGCGCCGCGTACGAAGCCACGCTGCAGTGGGCGCGCGATCGCAAGGCCTTCGGCCAACCGATCGGCACCTTCCAGATGACACAGGCCAAGATCGCCGACATGAAGTGCAAGCTCGACGCAGCTACTTTGCTGACGCTGCGTGCAGCGTGGACGAAGGGTGAGGCGGAGAAGAACGGCGGCCGTTTTGGTACGGAAGCTTCGGTGGCCAAGCTGGTCGCTTCCGAAGCGGCGATGTGGATTGCGCACCAGGCTGTGCAGATTCATGGTGGCATGGGCTATTCGAAGGAAATGCCGCTGGAGCGCTATTTCCGCGATGCCAAGATCACCGAAATCTATGAAGGCACCAGCGAAATCCAGCGCATCGTGATTGCGCGCGCCGAGACTGGATTGCGTTGATCGATGCAGGTTCTGCGGCAATCCTGCTGCAGAATCTGTGCGTGACTTAACGAGCGTTCCTGAGCGTCAAACCGCGACGCTGATCGGGCTCACCGCTGGCTGCGGAACAGCATCAAGCAGGTGTTTGCTTCGCCTGATGTTTAAGCCATAAAAAAAGCCCCGGCATTGCCGGGGCTTTTATTTGGATGACTCTTAACCTCAGTGTGACGTGTGTTCGTGACGCGCCAGTTTGTGCGTTGTTTCATCCAGCTTGTCGCCCAGCATGCGGCGCACGCTGACGTAGAACACTGGAATCAGCAGCAGGCCGAGGAAGGTGGCGAACACCATGCCGCCGATCACGCCCGTACCAATCTCGTGGCGGGAGTTGGCGCCGGCGCCGGTGGACATCACCAGCGGCAGCACGCCGAGGATGAAGGCCATCGAGGTCATCAGGATCGGGCGTAGACGTTGGCGAGCTGCGGTAAGTACAGCGTCGAACAGCGTCTTGCCTTCAGCCTGTTGTTCCACCGCGAACTCCACGATCAGAATCGCGTTCTTCGCAGCCAGACCGATCACCGTCACCATACCGATCTTGAAGTACATGTCGTTGGGGAAGCCGCGCAGCATGCACGCCAGGGTCAGACCCAGCACGCCCAGCGGTACCACCAGCAGCACGGCGACCGGAATCGACCAGCTTTCGTACAGCGCCGACAAGCACAGGAACACGATGACGATCGACAGGATCATCAACAGCGTGGCCGAGTTACCCGCCAACACTTCTTGATACGACTGGCCCGTCCAGTCCGCACCGAAGCCCTTGGGCAGATCGCTGTCGACGATGTTCTGCAGCGTTCCCATGGCCTGGCCAGTGGAGAAGCCCTTGCTGGCATCGCCGACGATTTCGATGGCCGGATAGCCGTTGTAGCGCGTGAGCGAGGGAGCGCCCATGCCCCAGGTGGAATGCACCACGCTGGACAACGGAATCATGCTGTACGGACCGTTGGCTGACGTGGTGGTGCTCGACGACGTGGTCGACGTCGTGGTGAGCGAGCTGGGCGTGTAGATGTGGCTAAGCGAATCCGTATCCATGCGGTACGGTGCGTCAGCCTGCACCATGACGCGCTTCACGCGGCCCTCGTAGATGAAGTTGTTGATATACACCGGCGCCAGCATGAGCTGGATGGCGGTGTACACATCACTCACCGAAAGGCCCAACGCCGATGCTTGTACGCGATCCACGGTGAGGTTGTATTGCGGCGCATTAGGCAGCACGTTCGGGCGGGTGCCGAACAGCGTGGGGCTTTGCGCAGCCTTGCCCAACAGGATGCCCAGCGCTTGCCCAAGCTCGGCGCGCGACTGGCCGCTACGTGCCTGCAGATACATGTCCAGGCCGCCGAACTGGCTCAAGCCGCGGATCGTAGGCAGGTTCACCACAAAGATCTGCGCGTCGCGGATACCGTGCAGGACGCCGTTGGCCTTGAGGATGAAATCATCCGCCGTGATCGAACGTACGCTCCAGTCCTTGAGCTTGATGAACACCATGCCGGCGTTTTCGCTGCTACCTACGAAGCTGAAACCGCTGATCTGGTACATGCCCACATAGTCATCTTTCAATGGACTCGAGCCGAGCTTGTCCTGGATCTCCTTCATCACCGCTTCTGAGCGCTCCAGCGTTGCACCCGGAGGCAGGCTGACGATGGCCAGAGCAAAGCCCTGGTCTTCGCTGGGCACGAAGCCGGTGGGCAGCTTGGTATAGAGGAAGCCTGCCAGCATGGTGATCAGCGCAAACACGATCATCCATCGTGGTGCATGGCGCACCGCACTGCCGATGTGGCCGTGGTAAGTGTGCGTCACCCGGTCAAAGGTCGTGTTGAACCACTTGTAGATGAAGTTCTTCTTTTCCTCATGGGTGGGCTTGAGGATGGTGGCGCACAAGGCCGGCGTGAACGACAGCGCCAGGAAGGCGGAGAAGCCCATCGACACGGCAATGGTCAACGCGAACTGCTTGTAGATCACGCCCGTGGCACCCGGCTGCAGCGCAGACGGCACAAACACCGCCGCCAGCACCACCGTGATGGCCACCACGGCACCCGTGATCTGGCCCATCGCCTTGCGCGTGGCTTCCTTCGGCGGCAGGTTTTCCTCCGTCATGATGCGCTCGACGTTCTCGATCACCACGATCGCGTCGTCCACCACGATACCGATCGCCAGCACCATGCCGAACAAGGTCAGCTGGTTGATGGTGAAGCCGAGCGGTGAAAGGCCGATGAAGGTGCCGAGCAGGGCGACCGGAATCACCAGGGTCGGAATGATCGTGGCGCGGAAGTTCTGCAGGAAGATCAGCATCACGAAGAACACGAGGATGATCGCCTCGATCAGCGTGTGCAGCACTTCCTTGATCGACACTTGCACGAACGGCGTGCTGTCGTACGGTGCGAACCAGGTGACACCCTGCGGGAAGTCCTTGGCCAGTTCGTCCATCTTGGCACGCACCGACTCGGCCACATTCAGCGCGTTAGCACCCGGCAGCAACTGGACGCCGAAGCCACCGACCGGCTGACCGCTCCACGTGGAGGCGAAGCCGTAAGTTTGCGGACCGAATTCGATGCGCGCGATGTCTCTCATGCGCACCACGGTGCCATCGGAGTTGGCGCGCAGAATGATGTCACCGAACTGCTCGGGCGAGGAGAACAGGCCCTCAGCCGATACCGTGGCGGTGAAGCTCTGCCCATTGATCGACGGATCGGCACCCAGCGAGCCGGCTGCGAACTGCACGTTCTGGGCGGAGATCGCATTCTCGACTTGCGTCGCGGAGAGGCCGTAACCCTGCATCTTGTCCGGGTTCAACCACACACGCATGGCGTACTCGGAACCCACCTGGAAGGTGCTGCCTACGCCGGGAATGCGGCCGACCTGATTGATCACCTGGGCGCCGACGATGTCATTGAGGCGCTTGCCGTCGATCTCCGGATTGTTGGAGATCAGGCCCACGAACATCAGGAAGTCCGGGTTGGCCTTGGCCACCACCACGCCCTGTTGCACCACCTCGGCCGGCAACTGCGGCTGCGCCAGCGACACTTTGTTCTGCACCTGCACCTGGGCGATGTCAGGGTTGGTGCCGGTGGCAAAGCTCAGGGTGATCGTGGCCGTGCCGTTGGAGTTGGAGGCCGCACTGAAATACAGCAGGTTGTCCACGCCGGTGAGCTGCTGCTCGATGACCTTGGTGACCGTGTCTTCCATGGTCTGGGCACTGGCACCCGGGAAGGACGCGGTAACCGTGACCTCCGGTGGCGCAATGTTCGGATAAGACTCCACACCCATGTTCAGCACGGATATGGTGCCGACCAGGGTGATGAGAATGGCGACCACCCAAGCGAAAATGGGGCGGTCGATAAAGAAACTCGGCATCAGTGTTCTCCTTACTGATGGCCAGCGGTGGCAGGGGCCTGACCAGCAGGCGCCTGATCAGGCGTCCACGGGGTGGCCTTGGCGGGCGCGCCCGGCTTGACGACCTGGATGCCCGAAACGATCACCTGATCACCCGTCTCCAGGCCGCTGGTGACCACCCAGTCATTGCCGCGCATGTTGTCAGCGCTTACACGCTTCTGGGCGACGTTGCCATCCTTGCCGACGACCAGGGCATAGGCACCGGCAGGATCGCGCTGAATCCCGGCCTGCGGAATCAGGAAGACCTTGTTGAGTTCACCCATGTTGGCGGTCAGGGTGACGTACATGCCGGGCAGCAGGCGCTGCTGCGGATTGGGTACGAGCGCACGCATGTTGATTGCGCCGGTGGTCGGGTTGACGATCACCGAGGAGTAATCCAGCGTGCCGACCTGCTCATACTTGTTGCCGCTGGGCAGCGTGATTTCCACGGTGGTCTTGTTCTGGTCTGCCAACGACACGTTGCCGGCGTGCTGGGCGTGCTGCAGGGTGTCCAGATCGGCGGCGCTGAGGGTGAAGTTGACGTACATCGGGTCGAGCTGGTCGACCGTGGTCAGCAAGGTAGAGCTGGAACCGCTGTCGGCGGTGCTGGCGCCGACGATGGCGCCTTCGGTCACCTGCTGCTCGCCGGCACGGCCGGAGATGGGCGAGGTGATGTTGGTGTAGTTGAGGTTGACCTGGGCCGTCTGCACATTGGCCTCGGCCTGTTTGACCGCGGCCAGGGACGAGCGCTCGGTGGCCTCGTCGGTATCCATCTGGGCCTGCGAGATATAACCCTTCGGTACCAGCTGGCGATCGCGGTTGGCCACGATGTGGGCATTGGTATAGGTGGCCTGGGCGGATGCCAGTGCGGCCTGGGCGGCGGCTAGCGCTGCCTTGTAGGGGGCCGGATCGATCTGGAACATCAGCTGGCCCTGCTTCACGTCGGTACCTTCGGTGTACACGCGCTTGAGCAGCAGACCCGATACGCGGGCACGCACGTCGCCGCTGCGATAGGCAGACAGGCGACCAACGAGGTCTTTGCTGAGCGGGGCGTTCTGGGGCTGTGCTTCGACCACGCCTACGGTCGGGGTGGGCATCTTGGGCGGGCCTTGCTCCTTACCACAGGCGGCAAGCGCCAGCAGACTCAGGCACAGCACCGGTGTGCGCATTGGCGTCGACTTCATGAGAACTCCATGACTAAAGCGTAATCGGGGTAGGGGGATGGGCAACGGCCATTCGTATGCCCGGCTCAACATGCCGGAAAATCTTACGTTTATCGGATAACTGCCAGTTTGTCCTGTGTCGTTCGTCCCCCAACGACAGGGCGTCAGAAACACTATACCGGCCAGTTTACAATTTATCCGCGGTGTAAAACCAGCCCCTTCAAGTAGTGACTTAAGACACCGGGCCCCTTGCGCCCTCCGTGGCGAACCACTTGTCATGTGTTCGACTCAAGACGTTGGGAAAGTGGGTGTGGTGCAGCGTTTATACACCCAAGGTGTGTCTTGTGGCGTGATAGGGCCGTTCGCATGCGCACGGATTCGGCATGGGCTGCGGTTGTCCGGATGATGGTGGCCGGTCCCTTTGTGCTAGCGAGCCGGGGTGTGGTGACAATCAGCGCGAGCGCGCAGGACGCTTGTATGACTGCGCGCTGATTCATGCCCACGGATAAAGCGTGCGTTGTTGCGCTGCCGATGGATTCAATGCAAAGCGAGGCGTATCCTTTTCAAGCTTTCCGCTCCATTCCCAAGCGTTTTCACGTCTTACCCATCTCCACTTCTTAAGTAAGTAGAAGCCATGAATGCGATCCGTGCGACCAACGACATCCCCCTCGCGTCTGTTGTGCTCGAAGAGTTGAAGAAAAGCGGTTTTCCGACCAAGCGCCTTGATGAGGCGCAATTTTTTATCAGCACCTTTTTCTCGCGTATCGTCAGCTCTGACGTCAATCTGCACACGCCGGCCGAATGGGCCACGGTGATTGCCGGGCTGATCGACTTCATGCAGCAGCGTCCGGCCGGCCGGGCGGTGGTGCGCATCGTCGGCGTGGGCCATGCAGGACGCAGCGCGGTTGAAATCGTCAATGACGACATGCCGTTCCTGATCGACACGGTCAGCATGGTGCTCGCCGCGCATTCGCCGATTCACGCCGTGATCCATCCCGTGGTGAAGGTCAGCCGTGATGCGAACGGCCAACTGCAGCGCATTGGCGACGATCAGGGTCTCCCCGAGTCAGTGATGCATTTCGAGGTCGACCATATTGAAGGCGCCGACGCCAAATCGCAGATCGAAACCCAGATCGAGGCAGCGCTGGAAGACGTGCGCGCCGCCGTACACGACTGGAGCGCGATGCGCGACAAGGCGCTGGCCATCGCCGACGATCTGCCGAACCGCAAGCTGCAGCTGGATGCGGCATCCATCAATGAGGCCAGCGAGTTTCTGCGCTGGCTGGCGGATGACAATTTCACCTTCCTCGGCTACCGCGAATACGAAGTGGCCAAAGCCGAGGGCGACGAGGTGCTGCGCCCGATCGAAGATTCGGGCCTTGGCATCCTGCATGGTCGTGAACGCTCCGTGGCACCGCGTTCGCTGCGCACGCTGGCGGCGCACGATCTGCCGCAGTCCGGTTCCTACGATGCGATTATCCTGACCAAGACCAACGCACGCTCGCACGTGCATCGCGCCGGCAACATGGATTACGTCGGTGTGCTCAAGTTCGACGCCCACGGCGCACCGGTTTCCGAGCAGCGTTTCCTCGGTCTGTTCACCTCCAACGCTTACATGACCCGTCCGCAGGATGTGCCGCTGGTACGCCAGCGCGCAGAGGCCGTGCTGGCGCGTTCGGGTCTGAAGCGCGATTCGTATTCTGGCAAGTCGCTGCGTCACATCCTGGAAACTCTGCCGCAGGAAGAACTGTTCCAGGCCAGCGAAGACGAACTGTTCACCACCGCTACCGGCATTCTCGAACTGCAGCAGCGCGCCCGTGCGCGCCTGTTCGTGCGGCGCGACCGTTACGGTCGTTTCTTCACCTGCCTGGTGTTTGTGCCGCGCGATCGCTTCAACACCACGGTACGTGAGCGTGTGGAAAACATGCTGCGGGAGGTATTCCACGGTGAAAGCCTGGACTCCAACGTGCTGATGGGCGAATCCGCACTGGCGCGCCTGCACGTCACGGTGCGTCCGCATCCGGGTGACCAGCCGTCTTACGATGCGCAGGAACTGGAAACGCGTCTGGCCCATATCGTGCGCAATTGGCACGATGGCCTGCGCGACAGCCTGATCGGTCACGCCGGCGAAGCACAGGGTGTGGCCCTGCTTAACCGCTTCGGCAAGACGCTGCCCGCCGGTTACATCGAAGACGTGTCGCCGGAAGTGGCTGCGCACGATGTGATGGCGCTGGCGAGCCTGAAGAGCGACGACTCGATCCACCTCAATCTTTATGAGGATCCGCGCGACCAGAGTCTGCGCTTCAAGGTGATCCATGTTGGTACGCCGATCTCGCTGTCCGATGCGCTGCCGATGCTTGAGAACATGGGCGTGCGCATGCTCGCCGAGCATGTGTATACGCTGGAAAGTGAAGGCCGCACGCTGACCATCCACGATTTCGAGCTGAAGGTGAAATCGCCGCTGGTGTTCGAACTGCCTCACCTGCGCGAGCGCTTCGAGCGCAGCTTCGAGGCACTGTGGCGTGGTCAGGCCGAAAGCGACGGGTTCAACAACCTCGTGCTGACGGCGCAAGCCGACTGGCGTCAGGTGGCAGTGTTACGCGGCTACTGCAAATATCTGCAGCAAGTGGGCATCGCGTTCTCGCAGAGCTACATGGAAGAGACGCTCAATCGCTATCCGGCGATTGCCGGCCTCTTGGTCGAGCTGTTCAACGCCAAGTTCGATCCGCGCCGCGAGCAGCTCAGCACCGCCGAACTGGATCAGGCCAAGGCCGACCTGCGCCGCGAAATGCATGCGCTGATCCCGGCCGATACGCAGAAGGCCAAGCCCGAGCTGGTCGACGGCATCGTCAACGTGCTGACGCAGCCGCGCGAGCAGCAAGTACATGTGTTGTGGGAGTCGCTGAAGTCGCTGCTGGATGATGTGGCCAGCCTCGACGACGAGCGCATCCTGTTGAGCTTCATGAACACCATCCGTGCCACCTTGCGCACCAGCTTCTTCCAGAAGTGGGATGGTGCGCACCGTCACTACATCAGCTTCAAGTTCGACTCCAAGCAAGTGCCGGATGCACCCAAGCCGGTGCCGTACCGCGAAATCTTCGTGTACTCGCCGCGCGTGGAAGGCATCCACTTGCGCTTCGGGCCGGTAGCGCGTGGCGGTCTGCGTTGGTCGGATCGCCGCGAAGACTTCCGCACGGAGGTGCTGGGCCTGGTGAAGGCGCAGATGGTGAAGAACACCGTGATCGTGCCGGTCGGTTCGAAGGGTGGCTTCTTCGTCAAGCACCCACCGGTAGGCGGCGACCGCGACGCGCAGCTGGCCGAGGGCATTGCATGCTATCGCCTGTTCATCAACGGTCTGCTGGATATCACCGACAACTTGGTAGAAGGCAAGGTCGTTCCGCCGCATGATGTCGTGCGCCACGATCAGGACGATCCGTACCTGGTGGTTGCTGCCGACAAGGGCACGGCCACGTTCTCCGATATCGCCAACGCGATCTCGATTGAACACGGTTTCTGGCTGGGCGATGCGTTCGCATCTGGCGGTTCCAACGGCTACGACCACAAGGGCATGGGTATCACCGCCAAGGGTGCATGGGAGTCGGTGAAGCGCCACTTCCGCGCCTTGGGCCGCGATTCGCAAAGCCAGAACTTCACTTGCGCCGGTATCGGCGACATGTCCGGCGACGTGTTCGGCAATGGCATGCTGTTGTCGAAGCACATCCTGCTGGTGGCGGCGTTCGATCATCGCCATATTTTCCTCGACCCGAATCCGGATACGGCCAAGTCGTTCGCCGAGCGCGAGCGCATGTTCAAGCTGCCGCGTTCGAGCTGGGAGGACTACGACAAGTCGCTGATCTCGGCCGGTGGCGGCGTGTGGCCGCGCAGCGTGAAGTCGATTCCGATTTCGCCCGAAGTACGTGCCGCGCTGAGCCTGAAGGCTGATGTGCAGCACCTGTCGCCGACCGAACTGCTCAGCGCCATCCTCAAGGCGCCGGTGGATCTGCTGTGGAACGGCGGCATCGGCACCTATGTGAAGGCCTCCAGCGAAACGCATGCGGATGTAGGCGATCGCGCCAACAACGCGCTGCGCATCAACGGCGCGGAGCTGCGCTGCAAGGTGATCGGCGAGGGCGGCAACCTGGGTTTCACTCAGAAGGGCCGCATCGAAGCCGCGCAGCATGGCGTGCTGCTCAATACCGATTTCATCGACAACTCCGCCGGTGTGGACACCTCCGACCACGAGGTGAACATCAAGATCCTGCTCGACGATGCCGTGCAGCGTAACGAGATCACCGTCGACGGCCGTAATCAGCAGCTCGCCGCCATGACCGACGAAGTGGGCGAACTGGTGCTGTGGGACAACTATCGCCAGAACCAGGCCATCACGCTGATGGAACATCAGTCGGCCAAACGCCTGGGTTCGATGGCGCACTTCATCCGCACACTGGAAGGTGAAGGCCTGCTCGATCGCCAGGTTGAAAATCTGCCGAGCGAAACCGAGCTGACCGAGCGCAAGACGCGCGGCCAAGGCATGACTCGTCCGGAACTGTCGGTGCTGCTGTCCTACGACAAGATTCGCCTGTACCAGCAACTGCTGGATTCGGATGTGCCGGAAGATCCGTACCTGTCCAAGGAGCTGGTGCGCTACTTCCCGGCGCCGCTGCACGACAAGTATGCCGAGCACATGCAGCGCCATCGCCTGAAGCGCGAAATTATCGCGACTGCGGTGACCAACTCCACGATCAACCGCATGGGCGCCACCTTCATGATGCGCATGCAGGAAGATACGGGGCAGGGTCCGGCGGCGATCGCCAAGGCCTATACCGCTGCACGAGAAATCCTCGGCGCACGCGACCTGTGGGCGCAGATCGAAGCGCAGGACAGCAAAGTGGCTGAGAGCACGCAGATCGATGCGATCTTGCAGATCTGGTCGCTGCTGCGTCACATCACGCGTTGGCTGCTGAACCGTCCGGCTGGCACGCTGGACATCGCCGCCAACGTCGAGCGTTACCAGTCCGCGGTAGCCGAACTCAGCGCCACTGTGCCGGATGCGTTGACGCCGGCCGGCAAGGCCGACTTCGCCACCAGCCAGGAGAAGTGGGAAGGTCTGGACTTCCCGATCGAACTGGCCCTGCGTCTGGCCAAGCTGCCGGAACTGCGCTCCATGCTCGACATGGTCGAAGTAGCCAAGCAGACCGGTCAGCCGATCGCCAAAGTGGCCAATGTGTTCTACGAACTGGGCCAGGCGCTTGATCTGGAGTGGTTGCGCGGTCAGATCGAAGCGTTGCCGGTGGACGGTCACTGGCACGCCCAGGCGCGCGGCTCTCTGCTGGATGAACTCAACCACCAGCATCGCGCCCTCGCCACGCAGGTGCTTGCGCTGAACGGCGGCACCAAGGATGTGTCGCCGGTGCAGGCTTGGCTGGATCGCGACGATCCGACGCTGAAGTACACCCGCAGCATGCTGTCGGAAATCCTCACGCAGAACGCGGATTACCCGATCGCTTCGGTGGCGGTGCGTCGCTTGGCGCAGCTGGCACAGGTGCCGGTGGCATAAGCGAAAGCTTCATGCTGGCCGAACATGGCTCCCTCCCCTGTATGTAGGGGAGGGAGCTTGAGCCGAGACATGGTCACGCTTTCTTCTGTATCGTAAGCTCGATCACCTGAAAGCACTCAGATGGATCTCGCATGCGCTTCGCCTTCGTCGCCAGTGAAACCAACGTTGCCCAGCAGGCACGTCGCAAACTCGTGGAACGTTACGGCGATGTGCCCGCCACCAATGCGGAAGTCATCGTCGCACTGGGCGGTGACGGCTTCATGCTACGCACCCTTCACGCACACCGTGCTATCGCCGTGCCCGTTTACGGCATGAAGCTGGGCCGTGTCGGCTTCCTGATGAACAAACACAGGATCGATGAGCTGCCCGAGCGCATCGAGCGTGCACACACCGCCGAATTGTTCCCGTTGGAAATGCAGGCGACCGATGCGGATGGTCAGACGCGCACCGCACTCGCCTTCAATGAAGTGTCACTGCTGCGTCAGACCAACCAGGCCGCGCACCTGGAAGTGAAGCTCAACGATGATGTGAAGTTGGCCACGCTGGTCTGCGACGGCATCCTGGTTTCCACGCCAGCCGGTTCTACCGCCTACAACCTTTCTGCGCACGGTCCGATTCTGCCGCTCGATGCCAACGTGCTGGCCTTGACGCCAATCAGTCCCTTCCGTCCGCGTCGTTGGCGTGGCGCGATCCTGCCGCATCGCACGCTGGTCAGCCTGCGTGTGCTCGATCCAGTCAAGCGTCCGATCAGCGCGACCGCCGATTTCCTGGAAGTGCGCAACGTTCGCGCCGTGGAAATCCATCAGTCGCGGGAGCAGGGTGTGCGATTGCTGTTCGATCCGGAGCACAATCTGGAACAGCGCATTCTGGATGAGCAGTTTGCCGCGGATTGATGACTTCAATTCGTAGATGGGGATGCTGGTGCTTACCCCGATCTACGGCGTTGAGGTAGATTGACGCTCATGACCAACCCCACCAAAACCGCTCACGATCCCGGCGCCGCCAACGATAATCGCCTGGTTGTCGCCATTTCGTCGCGGGCGCTGTTCGACCTTGGTGACAGTCATACGTTGTTCGAGCGGGATGGTCTGGACGCGTACAGGGCTTTCCAGATCGAACACGAAAACGAAATCCTGAAGCCCGGGGTGGCCTTTCCGCTGGTGCAGAAGCTGTTGGGCCTCAACAAGCTCGCGGGTGACGTGCCGCCGGTCGAGGTGATCCTGTTGTCGCGCAATTCCGGCGATACCGGATTGCGCATTTTCAATGCCATCCAGCATTACGGTCTTGAGATCAGCCGTGCCGCATTTACCAGCGGCGCGCCGACTTCTGATTACATCGCACCGTTCAAGGCCGATCTGTTTCTTTCCGCCAATGCCGAAGATGTTGGTCGCGCACTGAAAGCCGGCGTCGCCGCAGCCACGATCCTGCCTTCCGTTACGCCGCCGCGAGCCAGCGAGCAATTGCGCATCGCCTTCGATGGCGACGCGGTGATCTTTGGTGACGAAGGTGAGCGCGTTTCGCGCGAAGAGGGCCTGGAAGCTTTTCACCGCAGTGAAACCGAACTTGCAGATGAGCCGCTGTCCGTTGGACCATTTCGTGGTTTCCTCACGGCCGTGCATCGCCTACAGGCTGCATTTCCCGCAGAAAACTCGCCGATTCGCACCGCGTTGGTCACCGCGCGATCCGCCCCCGCACATAAACGCGTGATTCTCACTTTGCGCCGCTGGGGCGTGCGTATCGATGAGGCCTTGTTCCTTGGTGGCCGCGACAAAGGCCCATTCCTGGACGCTTTTGGCGCCGATATCTTTTTCGACGACTCACCGGCTAACGTAGAGTCTGCGCGCAAGCATGTAGCAACGGGGCATGTGCCGCATGGCGTCAGCAACGGCTGATCGCTGACGCAATTATTTGCGGCGTTGTCCTCTTGCAGTTGTATCCGTGAGATGCATTAGCATTGGAACATCGAATCGGCGATGCATTCGCACAGGGGAGGGATGCGATGAAATTAGTCGCGACGTCTATTGTCAGCGTGATATTTGCATTTGCGTCTGTGGAGACGGTCGCGGCAAACAATCCATTGCAAGGCATTCTTTCGACGCTGCAATCCAGTGTGCCGCCAGAGCAATACCAGCTTTTTGACGTGGCCATCAAGTCATCACCAACGTTGACCGCGCAGTTGAACGAGCTTGCGTCGTCTGGACAGCTGACAGCATTCAAAGTGGGCGAGCGTTCAACGCTGCCACCGACAAGAGGTCCATTTGGCGGCTATGTCAGCGGTACGACATGGGCATTCACACCGACGTTTGTGCAGCAGCAGGCGAAGACACGCTACTACGATGTAGTGATGCCTGACGATGTGCTTGGTAACAACATGGTCTTTGCACTGGGTGAACTTGCTTACAGAACCAAGGCTGCGCCGGATGTTGAGGCGGCCGAACAAGTGCTGAAGGCACAATTTGCTCAGAATGTGGCAGCGGCCAGACAGGCCTCGCAACCGATCAACGCAGATAATTTCATGCGGGAGTCCATTGCGCTCCAGATCCGCAATACCGCCTCGGGATTCATCCAAGGCTGGAACGATATGCTGGAGGCAGCGGTGCAGGACAATGGTGGCAAGGTATTGACGATACGCCAGCTAGTCAGCCTTACGATGAATTTTCGCTACCGTGCTGTTTTCATGCGGGCGATGCGATTACCCGATCATAAATTGAACTTTGCGAACGACGGTCGTATTGAACCTAACGATGCCAATCGCGATGCGATTGCTAACGCGTTGAAGACGATGTCCGTATACGACCTTCAATAGCTTCGCTACGCGCGGTGCGCCACGATCAGGGTACGCCGTGCCCTTTGCTTGCTGTCCAGAGGGCATACCAATCTTCCGCGTCGAGTTGCACGTCGCGCGCGGCAACGGCATCGCGTAAGCCTTCGAGACGGCCGGTGCCGGTGATGGGATAGGGGCGAGAAGGGTGGCGCAGCACCCAAGCAAAGGCGAGCGTGGTGAGGCTGATTCCATAGCGTGCGGCGATGGTGGACATCTCGGCGCGGACACGATGGGCCTGTTCGTCATCGCCGGAGAACAGGCGGCCACCGGCGAGCGGTGACCAGATCATCGGGCGCAATCCAAGTTGCTGCGCCTGATCGAGCGTGCCGTCGTCCAGTGCGTCCATCTGCAGGGGAGAAAGCTCCACCTGGTTGGTTTGCAGCGGGCAATGTTGATGCAGCAGCGCAAACTGGCTGGTGGTGTGATTGGAAACACCCCAGTGAGCGACCTTGCCTTCGCGCGTGAGCGTGGCGAAAGTGTCAGCCAGTGCTGCGGCATCCATCAGGTAATCGGGGCGATGGATCAGCACCAGATCGAGTTGTTCGGTATGCAAGTTACGCAGCGACTGTTCGACCTCGGCGCGCACGTAGCTGGCGCTGGTGTCGTAGTAGTTGATGCGGTAGGGGCGCTGTGCCGAACGCAGGCGAATCCCGCACTTGGTGATCAGCTGCATGCGCTGGCGCAAAGCAGACGCGGTTTTCAGTGCCTCGCCAAACAGGCTTTCGGCGCGGTAATCACCGTAAATGTCAGCATGATCGAACGAGGTGATGCCTAACTCCAGCGCCTGTTCGATCCAGTGGACACGTTCCTGTACGTCGAGCTTCCAATCCACGATACGCCAAAGGCCGGCGACGATTGGCGAGAGTTCAAACATGTGGATAGGCCTGTTCAGTGCTCGGCATTGGCTTGCTTGTCTGCCTGCTTCGAATCTCCCAGCTGATCGGCGGACCAGCCACCGCCCAGATCGCCGATCAGCGACACGGTGTCGAGCAGGCGTTGTTGTTTCACGCTCAACGCGCTTTCTTCCGTGCTCAGCTGCGTAGCTTGCGCCGTGGCGGCGGTGGTGTAATCCACGGTACCGGCCTGGTATTCATTCAAAGCGATCTGCGCGCCTTGCGTGGAATCCTTTACGGCTGCATCCAGGACGTCGGCTTGCTGGGCAAGGATGCGCAGGCCGGAGAAATCATCTTCTACGTTTTGGAAGGCGGTCAGCACGGTGCCGCGATAGTTGGCGACGGCAGCCTCGTAGGCTGCTTTGGCAGCGGCCACTTCACCGTGACGTGCGCCGAAATCGAACACGGTTTCGTCGACATCTGCACCAACGGACCATATGTGATTGGCTAGATGCAGCAATCCTGCCAGCGGCGATTGCGAGAAACCATCGGCTGCCGACAGCGAAATGCTGGGGTAATACGCGGAAATCGCCACGCCGACCGCCGCGTTCTGTGCCGCCATCTGGCGTTCTGCGACCGTGATGTCTGGACGACGCTGCAGCAAGGTCGAAGGTACGCCAACCGGGACGTCGGGCAGTGTAGGTAGCGTTGTGCTGTGCGGAATATCGAGTTCTTCCGGATTCTTGCCAACCAGCACCGCAATCGCGTGCTCATACTGGGCTCGTGCAACGCCCAGCGCGATCAGACTCGCTTTGGCATTTTCCAGTTGCGTGCGTGCGGTAATGACATCGGAAGGCGGCGTGGTACCGGCCGTGCCCTGGTTCTCCACGACACGCAGGTATTCGGTGTAGGCGTCCACTGTTTTCTGGAGCAAGTCGGTGTTGGCATCGGTCACGCGCAGCTCGATCACGGCCGTAGCCAGGGCCGTCTGCTCGGACAACGTGGCGTTGGCCAACGTGGCCTGGTCGGCCTGCGCCGTCGCTTTGTTTTCCTCGATAGTGCGGCGGACCTTGCCCCACAGATCAGGCGCCCAGCTGATATTGCCTTCGGCCGAGCCGGACGTGCTGACCGGATGGAAATCCGGGTTGAGGCTGGCGCTGCTGCTGGTAGTTCGCTGTTTGGTACCCGAACCACTCAAGCCAATGGTGGGGAACAACGACGCGCGCGCCACTTTCACGTCGGCCAGCGCTTCCTGGTAGTTGGCATAGGCTTGGCGCACGGTCTGGTTGGAAACCGATACTTGCGGCTCCAGCTGGTCGAGCAGTGGATCGTTGAAGGTCGTCCACCAGTCGCCCTTTGGCGCTTCGTCGGAAGGTGCGGCCTGCATCCAGCCAGAAAGCTCTTTGTACTGGGTGGGCACTGGCGCCTGCGGACGATGATAGTCAGGCCCGACCATGCAGCCGCCGAGCAGCAGTGTCAGCGATATAGCCAACGCGGTATGGGAAATCTTCATGTTGATGCACTCGCGTCCGATCGGTTCCACGGCAAGGTGGCGGACCACCTGGCGAGTCTTGCGCGCAGGCGGTCGAGGAAAAGATAGATCACCGGTGTCGTGTACAGGGTAAAGACCTGGCTGAGAAGCAAGCCACCCATCACGGTGATACCTAGTGGCTGGCGCAGCGATGCGCCTTGGCCGATGCCAACAGCCAGCGGCACCGCACCCAGCACGGCGGCGGCAGTGGTCATCATGATTGGCCGCAGACGCATCACAGCGGCGTCATGGATGGCTTTCATGGGTTCGTAACCTTCGTCGCGCTGCAGATGGATGGCAACGTCGATCATCATGATCGCGTTCTTCTTCACGATGCCTATGAGCAGAATGATGCCGATCATCGCGATCACCGAGAACGGCGTGCCGAAGATCAGCAGCGCCAGCGTTGCGCCGATGCCCGCTGAGGGCAGAGTGGACAGAATGGTGATCGGATGCACGGTGTTCTCATACAGAATGCCGAGCACGATATACACCGCCGCCAGTGCCGCCAGGATCAGCAGCGGCATGGTCGACATCGATTGCGAATAGACCTGCGCCGCGCCCGCTGTAGCACCATGGATGGATGCCGGCATACCAAGCGCCTGCATCGCCTGGTTGATCGCGGTGATCGCGTTGCTCAGCGAGCCACCCGGCGGCAGGTTGAACGAGATGGTGCTGGCAACCAGGCCATCCTGGTGATTCACCTGAGTTGCCGTGTGATTGCTCGTATAGCTGAGCATGGCCGGGAACGGCACCATCGTTTCGGCAGCCGTGCTGTCCGCGCTGCCGCTGGAGGTTCCGCCCTTGGAGTTGGAAATCGCGTTGGTGAGCTGGTTGGCCTGGGCGTTTGCATTGAGCGAATTGGTGCTCGACGCACCGGAACTGGACGCCGTCACCGCCGAATGCGCCGTCACACCGGAAACCGTGCCACCCGGCATCTGCGTCTGCTGCGTGCCCGTGGGATTGCCCGCCGCGGTGCTGAAGAAAACACGGTCCAGCATCTGCGGGTATTGCCAGTATTTCGGCGCGACTTCCATCACCACGTAATACTGGTTGAGCTGGTTGTAGACAGTCGAAACGGTGCGCTGGCCGAAGGCGTCGTAAAGCACGGCATCGATCTGGTTCGGCGCAAAGCCGTAGCGGGCCATGGTGGCGCGGTCGAAATTCACATAGGTCTGCAAGCCGTTCTGTTGCAGGTCGGAATTTACATCCTGCATTTGGCTGCGGTATTTGCCCAGCTCCGCCACCAGTTTTGGCACCCAGGTGTAGAGCGCCGTGGGATCATCGCTGGTCAGTGTGTACTGGTATTCCGCCGCCGACGATCGTCCGCCAATATGCAGATCCTGCGCGGCCTGCATGAACAGCTTGGCGCCGGAAACGGCGTTGAGCTTGGGGCGCAGCCGATCTACCACTTGCGCCGCCGAGAGCTTGCGCTCGGCAAGGGGCTTGAGTTCCACGAACACGTTAGCCGTATTCAATGCGCGTCCGCCGGTGAAGCCCGCCACTGAGGCGACAGCAGGGTCCTTCTGCACGATGGATTGCAGCTGCGCAAGCTTCTGCTCCATCGCCTGGAAGGAAATGCTCTGGTCGGCAATGATCTGTCCTATCAGAATGCCGTTGTCCTGTTCCGGGAAGAACGTGGAAGGCAGCAGCTTGATCATGAACACATTGAGCACAATCAGACCGATCAGCATCAGGCCGATCATCAGCGCGTTGTTGAGCACGGCGCTGAGCGAGCGCGAATAGGCTTGCTTGAAGCGCTCGAACTGTTTCTCGTACCACACCGCCCAACGCGCCTTGGAGTGCATGGCTGCACCGGAGCGCAGCAGGTAGGCGGCCATGGTTGGTGTGACTGTGAGCGAGATCAGCAGCGACAACAGAATCGCAATCGACAAGGTGACGGCGAATTCGTGGAACAGTAGGCCGATGATGCCGGGCATCAACAGAATCGGCAGGAACACCGCGATCAGCGAGATGCTCATCGAGATTACGGTGAAGCCGACTTCGCCGCTGCCTTTAAGTGCCGCCTCGCGCACGTCCATGCCTTCTTCGACATGACGCACGATGTTTTCCAGCACCACGACCGCGTCGTCGACCACGAAGCCGGTGCCGATGGTGAGCGCCATCAGCGAGAGGTTGTCCAGGCTATAGCCCATCAGGTACATCGGCCCGAAGGTGCCGACGATGGCCAGCGGCAATGCCACGGCGGGAATCAGGATGGCGCGTGGTGATTGCAGAAACACGTACACCACGCCGATCACCAACAGCACCGCGATAAACAGCGAGCGTTCGGTATCGCCTACCGCCGCGTTCACGGACTGTGAGCGATCGACGGCGATGCCGATATGCACATTGCGCGGCAGCGTGGCTTCAATCGAGGGAAGCACGTTGCGGATCTGCCCAACGGTCTTGACGATGTTGCCGCCAGGCAACGGATACACGATCACCAGTACGGCGGGCTGGCCGTTGTACAGACCCATGTTGCGGATGTTTTCCGCGGAGTCCTGCACATCCGCCACGTCACGCAGCAGTACCGGCGAATTGTCGCGATAGGCAACGATGAGGTCGCGGTAAGGCGCGGCTTTGTTGATTTGGTCGTTGGAGGTGACTTCGTAGCGCTGACCATCCTGATCGATATGACCCTTGGCGCTGTCAGCATTGGCGGCGCTGATGGCTGCGCGCACGTCTTCCAGACCAATGCCGTAGCTGTTGAGTTTGTCAGGCTGCAATTCCACGCGCACGGAGGGCAGGGCGCTGCCGCCCAGAGTGATCTGGCCCACGCCATCGACCTGCGAGAGCTGCTGCTGGATCACCGAATCGGCCGAATCGTAAAGCTGCGCGCGGGTCAGTGTTTTTGATGTCAGCGCGAGAACCATGATCGGCGAATCCGCCGGGTTGTACTCGCGATAGCTCGGGTTATTGCGCAGCGTGGTCGGCAAGTCGGCGCGTGCGGCCTGGATGGCAGCCTGCACGTCGCGGGCGGCGCCGTTGATATCGCGATTGAGGCCGAACTGAATCACGATCTGGGTGGAGCCGACGAAGCTTTGCGAAGTCAGCTCGGTCACATTGGCAATCGCGCCGAGGCGCTTTTCCAGCGGCTCGGCCACTGTCGACGCCATGATGTCCGGGCTGGCGCCGGCCATATTGGCCTGCACCACGATGACCGGATAGGTGACGTTGGGCAGCGGCGCCACCGGCAAATGGAAATATGCCAGCAAGCCCGACAGCAGGATGGCGATCGCCAACAGGGTGGTCGCCACCGGCCGCTTGATGAAGAGCGCCGAGATGTTCATGGCGCATCACCAGCGATGATGCTTCGGCTCCCTCTCCCCTGTGGAGCATGCGGAGGGAGAGGGGGCAGGCTGCATGGCATGCAAGCCATCATGGCGTGCTATCTCCCGCCGCCAGCGACGGCTTGCGCTGGAAGCGCTGCGCCAACCGATCGAAGAACAGATAGATCACCGGTGTGGTGAACAGTGTCAGCATCTGGCTCAGCGTCAGGCCGCCGATGATGGCCAGACCCAGCGGCCGGCGCAGCTCAGAACCGGTGCCGGAGCCCAGCAACATCGGCAGTGCGCCGAGCATTGCCGCCAAGGTGGTCATCAGAATGGGGCGGAAACGCAGTAGCGACGCTTCGAAGATGGCTTCAGCCGGCGGCTTGCCATGCTCGCGTTCGGCCTCGAGCGCGAAGTCCACGATCATGATCGCGTTTTTCTTCACGATACCGATCAGCAGCACAATGCCGATGATGCCAATCACGTCCAGATCGGAACCAGCCACCATCAGCGCCAGTAGCGCGCCGATACCTGCGGAAGGCAGCGTCGAGAGAATGGTCACTGGATGGATGAAGCTCTCGTACAGCACGCCCAGCACGATATACACGGCAACCAGCGCAGCGATCAGTAGATAGACCTCGCTAGACAGCGAATCCTGGAACGCCTGCGCCGCACCCTGGAACGACGAGGTGATCGACGATGGCAGATTCACAGCCTTCTCGGCCTGATTGACCTCATCTACGGCTTTGCTCAGCGACGCATCCTGGGCGAGGTTGAAGGAAATGGTCACTGACGGGAACTGAGCCAGATGACTGATCACCAGCGGTGATTTGGTGACTTCGATCTTGGCGATCGCACTCAGTGGCACCTGGCCGGTGCTACTGGTCTGGCTGGGCAGATATAGCTCGCCCAGCGATTGCAGCGTCGGCATTTTTTCCGGCTTGGCCACCAGGATCACGCGATACTGGCTGGATTGATCGAAGATGGTGGACACGATGCGCTGGCCCAGCGCGTCGTACAGCGCGTTGTCGATGGTCGCCGCCGTAATGCCGAAGCGCGCCGCCAACTGGCGATTGACTTCGACATTGACGCTCAGGCCGTCGTTGTTCAGATCGCTGGTGACGTCCCGGATCGACTTGATCTGCTTCATCTTGTCGATCAAGGCCGGTACGTATTGCTGGAATGCCTGCTGGCTCGGTCCACGCAGCACGAACTGGTACTGGTTGGGCGAGATGGTGGTATCCAGCGTGAGGTCCTGCTCCGGCTGCAGGTACAACTTGATGCCCGGAACATTCGCCACTTCGGTCTGGATGCGACGGGCAATTTGTTCGGCGGTCTCGGAGCGATCGTCACGTGACTTCAGATTGATCAGGTAGCGACCGTTGTTGAGCGTGGTGTTGGTGCCGTCGATGCCTACATAGGAGGTCAGGTTGACGACATCCTTATCCTTGAGGATGGCTTCGGCCAGCGCGGTCTGGCGTTCAACCATGGTCGTGTAGGACACGGAGTTGTCGGCGACACTGATGCCCTGGATCACGCCCACGTCCTGCACGGGAAACAAGCCCTTGGGGATGATGATGTACAGCGCGGCGGTAATGGCTACCGTGATGACGAATACCACCAGGGTCATTCGCTGGTGATTCATCACGACGCGCAGGCCGCGTTCATAGGCCGCCAGGGTCTTGTTGAACAAACCCTCGCTGATCTTCTCGAAACGGCTGGGATGTCGATCCGATTCAGCACGAAGAATACGCGCGCACAGCATCGGTACCAAGGTCAGTGACACCACGCCGGACAGTACGATGGTCACTGCGAGTGTGACCGCAAATTCACTGAACAGGCGTCCAATTACGCCGCCCATGAACAGCAGCGGGATCAGCACGGCGATCAGCGAAACGGTCAGCGACAGAATCGTGAAGCCGATCTGACCCGCGCCAATCAGCGCAGCGTTCAGCGGCGTCTCGCCTTCTTCCAGATAGCGCACGATGTTCTCGATCATCACGATCGAGTCGTCGACCACGAAGCCGGTGGCGATGATCAGCGCCATCAACGAAAGGTTGTCGATCGAGTAATTGAGCTCGTACATCATCGCCAGCGTGCCGATCAGCGAGACCGGCACGGAGATGCTGGGGATGATGGTAGCGGGCAGATTGCGCAGGAACACGAAGATCACCAGCACCACCAGCACCACGGCGAGCACCAGCTCAAACGCGGCATCGGAAACCGACGAGCGGATCACCCCGGTGCTGTCGGAAACCACCTGTACTTTCATGCCGGCGGGCAGGGTGGATTCGAGTTGTGGCAATTCCTTGGTGATCTGGTCGACCGTGGCGATCACGTTTGCGCCGGGCTGGCGCTGCACGTTGAGCACGATGGCTGGCGTCTTGTTGTACCAGGCACCTTGTTCGGTGTCCTGCGCGGCTTGCGTGACACGCGCGACGTCCTTCAAATAGACCGGCGCGCCGTTCTGGTAGGAGATCACCGTATCCAGATAATCCTTCGGATCCTGGATCTGATCGTTGCCGTTGATCGTGTAGTCGAGCTTGGGACCGTCGAAGTTGCCCTTGGGCTGGCTGACGTTGACGTTGGAGATCAGCGAGCGCAGGTCGTCGATATTGAGACCGTAGGCCGCCAGCTTCTGCGGATCGGCTTCCACACGCACGGCCGGCACATTGCCGCCGGCTGGTGTCACCAGGCCCACGCCGGGCACTTCGGAGATCTTGGTGCCGAGGCGGTTATTGGCGATGTCCTGCAGCTGGGTCAGCGACATCGAATCGGAGGTGACCGCCAAGGTGAGAATCGGCTGATCGGCCGGATTCACCTTGGCATAGGTCGGCGGCGCCGGCAGGCCGCTTGGCAGCAGGCTGTTGGCGGCGTTGATCGCCTCCTGCACATTCTGTTCGGCCACGTCGAGATTGAGCGACAGGTCGAATTGCAGCGTGATGATGGATGCGCCAGCCGAGCTGCTGGACGTCATCTGCTGCAGGCCGGGGATTTCACCCAGCTGTACTTCCAGCGGTGCCGTAACGGTGGTGGCCATCACCGAGGGGCTGGCACCCGGATAGAAGGTCTGCACCTGGATCGTCGGGTAATCGACGTCAGGCAGGGATGAAACCGGCAGGAAACGCATCGCGACCAAGCCCACCAGTACGAGGGCGATCATCAGCAGCGAGGTGGCTACCGGCCTGAGTACGAACAGGCGGGAAATATTCATCGGATGCGGGCCCGCCGATTACGACGCCGAGGAAGCGGAATCGGAGGTGTGCTTCCGCTTACCGTTGTGATGTGCGGCCGATGCTGACGAAGAGGCGGCAGCCGGCGCGCTACCGTCTTCCGATGGCTTCGCTTGTGCAATCTTGATCTTGGCGCCGTCGTTCAGGCGATCCATGCCATCGGTCACCACCGTCTGCCCGGTCGACAGGCCCGAAAGGATGACCGTGTTCTTGCCGTCGCTGGGGCCGAGGGTCACCTTATGCACCGAAACGGTGTCATCGGCGTTGACCAGATACACGTAATCGCCCGGTGCGCCGCTCTGAACCGCTGGCGTGGGCACGAGCACAGCTTGCTGCAGGGTATTGACCAACAAGCGTGCGTTGACGAATTCGTTCGGGTACAGCGACTCATCGTCGTTCGGGAACGTCGCGCGCAGGGTTACCGTACCGGTGCTGGTGGCCATCTGGTTGCTGATGGCGTACAGCGTGCCGGCGGCAATCTGCTTGGTGTTATCGCTGTTGTACAGCGTCACCGGCAGCTTGGAGCCCGAATTGAAGCGCTCCAGCACCTGGCTCAGTGAATTCTGCGGCACGGTGAATTCCACCGTGGTCGGCTTCATCGTGGTGATGACAGCGATGCCGGGTGAGCTGGACGCGGTGACGTAGTTGCCCGGATCGACCAGGCGCAAGCCGATGCGGCCATCCACCGGTGCGGTGATGTGGCAGTAGGTCAGGTCAAGCTCGTCTTGTGCGATGGCGGCCTGATCCGCCTTCACGGCGGCTTCGTCCTGCGCGACCAGGAATTTCTGGTCGACATAGGTCTGCTCGGCAATCGATTTCTGCTGATGCAGTTGTTCATAGCGGGCCAGGTCGGCGCGCGCCTGGTCCAGGCTTGCCTGGTCCTTGGCCAACTGGGCCTCGGCCTGCTGCTTGTTGATCTCGTACTGGCGCGGATCGATCTGGGCGAGGAACTGGCCTTTCTTTACATCCTGGCCTTCCTGGTAACCCACTTCCGTCAGATAGCCGCTGAGCTGGGGCAATACGGTCACGGTGGCGGTCGGGGTGACCGTGCCGAGCTCGTTCAGGATCACCGGCATGCTGCCAAGCGTGGCTGTTGCGGCGCTGACCACCTGCGGAGGATTACCGTTACGAGCGGGTTTGCCTCCAAAAATGAGATGGAAAAGGATCAGCAGAATAATCGCTGCCACAATCACGACGGCAATCAGGGTGCCGCGCTTCTTGCGAAAGTGGCCGGCTGTTCGCTGGGTGTCGGCACTCATAACCATCTCCAGATGTTCGCTCCGAGTCTGCAGGAACGCTTTCAGTTGTCCAAAACCATTCCGCGTCAAGCGGATAATAGGCCGTCAGCACGACGGTCAATGTCGTTTTCAACGCTTAATGGCTTCCACGGTTGACACAAATTCGACCATTTCCGGCTTTTGGCACGCTTAATTGCTGCGTAATGCATTCAGGCTGCTTTTAAAAAAACAGCAGGCCAACCTATTATCTTGAAGGTCTGGCTGCAATGACTGCACTGCGATTAGACATATTGCAAATGAAGTTGTGATGTGCGTGTTTTTTAACAGCCTGCTGTTTGAGAGGGTAGGGCCCCGTAAGCGATCTGTCATATCAAACCATCTTGGTGCGTTTCCACCATGAGGTGACCTTTTCTTCGCGGACCAAAGTAAAGAGACCCGCGCCGAGAATCATCACGATGCCTATCAGCATCGGGTAGTCAAGCTTGTCACCGAACAGCCAATAACCGAATCCGATAGCCCAGAGCATTTGGCTATATTGCGTGGGCGCGACCCGATTGGCAGGTGCTATCAGCGTGGCATACATCAGCAGCACGCCGGCCAGCGCGGCCAGCAATCCGTAACCGGCCAACAATTCCCATTCGTGCCAGTTCGGCCAGCTGAAATGGGGAATCATCAGCAATCCGCCGATGATCAGTGGCCCCATGACACCCGCGCCGTACAGGCTGATGCGCTTTTCATGTGGCCCTGCGACGCGCAGCGCTACCACTGAGGCGGCTGCGAACAATCCGCAGACCAAGCCCGCGATATCCCCCACACCGAGCGAGCGAAAGCCGGGGCGCAACACCACCAGCACACCAGCAAAGCCGACGAACACAGCGAGCCAGCGCCGCCAGCCAACGTGTTCCTTCAAGAAGAGCACGGACAGGATCGTCACGAAGATCGGCATCAGAAAGATCATCGTGAACACTTCCGCCATCGGTAGCAGCGTGAAGGCCGTGACGGAAGCAATATTGCCAATCGCCCCCGCCGTCGCGCGCACCCACCACAGGGATGGCCGCTTTGCCACGACCACATCGCGCCAGCGATCGCCCTTGCTCATGATGAAGGGAAGCGCAGTCAATCCGAACAATGCACCAAAGAACACCGATTCATAAGGCGGGATGGAGCCGTGCAGCGATTTGACGAAGGCGTCGCTGATCGCGTACGCGGCAAAACTGGCGAAGCCAAGCAGCACACCCTTAATCATGAGGGTTCCAGTCCGACTCGCGACGGGAAGTGATGAGGCGGGAAGTGATGATGTGGCGCGATGAAGCATCGGAGCTTGAGGCGTTGGGGCGTCATGTCCATTGAACAAGGAGCGTATCGAAAGGGGCAGTGGGGATTTTAAGGATAGTCCCATAGCTTCGCATTCATGTGCATGGATAGTCTCTAAAGGCATTAGCCAATGCCCTGCCGAAGCGGACTATTTGCACTGCAAAGCATGAGTCTTGTTGCTCATGTGCGCTTTGCCGGGGGAGAGGCTCAGCACATGCCGACTGGCGACAGTACAGGGTACCGCCCGCTGTCGCGGCGGTCTCAGCCAAGCAACGGATGCCATCACCATGCACCAAGGACGATTACCGGGACATTACGCGGGCTTGCTGTTTACGTCGCTACTCGCCCTGAGCGCTCCCGCCCTGGCCGTCAAAGTGGATGAGAACTGGGATCTTGGCGGTGCCGTCCGCGTGCGAGCAGATCAGGAGTCCCAGCGCAACATCCACAACATAGGGCTAGACACCGTCATGCTGCGCGCGACCTATACGTCCGACAGTTGGATCGGTGCAGCACGCTATCGTTTTTATGGGGCCGAGTATCCCTATCAGTACGTGCACCATTTCGGCGATATCCGCTTCATCGAATATGCATGGATCGGCTATCGCTTCGATCCTCAGCATCAAGTTGAGCTTGGCCTGAACAAGGTTCCATTCGGATTGCAGCCGCTCTACAGCAGCACATTCTATGAAACGCTCGGCAATCTCGTCGGCATGGAAGACATCTATATGCTGGGTGGTAAATACACCCAGAACACGGATGACTGGAACCTGCAGGTCGGTTACTACGCACGCCAGGCGTGGTCGGGACAAGGAACCAGTCGGGGTACGACCTATTCCGTAGTGGTAACACCAGCCGATCCCGGAATAGCGGGCGGCACTCACAATGTAGAGCGCGATGTGTTCGTCGGACGCTTGGCGCGCAAGACGCGCCTCGGCAATTGGAAGGGTGAGGTAGGTCTCTCGCTACTCACTTCCAGCCTCTATAACTACGACACGCAGCGTTACGGCCGGCGCAACGCGTACGCCGTTCACTATGCCGCAACGAAGAATGGCTGGGGCACCAAGCTGCAATATGCCCGCCAGCAGATGGCACCCAGGAATCCCAACGGCGAGCAGACCATCACCGTCGGTGGCTACGACGGTACCTTCAATCTGGCGACGCGCGGCAACTTCTATGCCGGCAATTTTAGCTACACCTTTGCCGACAGTTTTCTGGGTGGCTGGATCAAGAACCTGACGTTCTACAACTCCTACAGTTTGTACGAGAAGTCCAATCCAGCCTTCCACAATTCGCAGCGTTACATCCTCGGTACGTCGTTCTCGCTCAAGCCGCTCAGCATCTACCTTGAGTGGATCAACGGGCGCAACGATCCCTATATCGGCGGCAGCAGCTACACACAAAGTCTTGCCGCGGGCGGACTCAACCGCTGGCGAGGCAAGTTGTACTTGAACATCGGCTACTACTTTTGACGTGACAAGGCGGAAGTTGTGGCGCTTGTCGCTTTGGTTCTCGAAAGCCGATCGCCCGCAGACAGACGCCTTATCCATTCATCACTTTTTAAGAGTTTGGGCGCGACTTCTTGAGCTCGCGCTCTGCGGGTCTGTCTGACTCGATCGCTGGACCACTTTTGTTGGAAACATCTATGCGCAACGAACGAAATTTCATCGACGGCGTATTCGTCGATGCGGGCGGTGAACCCCCGATCCCCGTATACAACCCGGCTACCGGCGCGTGCATTGCCGAAATCGATGCGGCAAGCCCGACGCAGGTGCTGGATGCCGTTGCCGTTGCCGCACGCGCGCAACGCGAATGGGGCCGGCTGCCTGCCATTGAGCGCGCCAACTATCTGCGTAAGCTGGCAGATGCGATGGTGACCAATGCTTCAGCCATTGGAGCGGCATTGGCCAGTGAATCAGGCAAGAGTCTTGCCGATGCCAGCAACGAAGCTGTCTACGCAGCGGAAATTACCCGTTATCACGCCGAATGGGCACGCCGCATCGAAGGTGAGGTGATTCCCAGCGATAGCGCGGACGAGACGATCCTGCTGCAACGCGAACCGATCGGTGTCGTTGCTTGCCTGATTCCGTTCAACTATCCCGTTTACACGCTGATGCGCAAGATTGCGCCGGCACTGATCACCGGTAACACCGTGGTCGTACGCCCCAGCAACAACACACCACTGTGCGCATTCGAAATCGCCCGGGTTGTTGAGCAGGCAGGTTTGCCGCCGGGCGTGGTGAACGTCGTAGCCATGCAGCATGAAAAGGCGGCGTTGCTTTGTACGCAACCAGCCGTTGGCATGATTACGCTTACCGGCAGCGTGGGTGTCGGCCGAGCGGTGTTGGAGTACTGCAAGGCAAATATCGCCAAGCCTTCGCTGGAACTTGGTGGCAAGACGCCGGCCATCATCGAGCCGGATGCAGATCTGGAGCAAGCAGCCAGTGCGATTGCGGCCTCCAAGGCCACGCACTGCGGCCAGCTGTGCACCGCCATTGAACGCGTCTATGTGCACACCAGCGTGCATGATCGTTTTCTCGCACTGTTGCGCGAAAAGTTTGCCGCGATCCGTATCGGCGATCGCGCCGAAGATCCTTCGCGCATGGGGCCGCTGGTCAGCGATCGCGCACGACGTGAAGTGCATGCAAAGGTCACGCGCGCCATAGCCGAAGGTGCATCGCTTGAGGCTGGTGGCGTGATGCCGGAAGGCAGTGGCTTTTTCTACCCGGCCACGCTGTTGAGCCATTGCCGACAGGATATGGAGATCGTGCAGGAAGAGATCTTCGGACCGGTTTTGCCAGTGCTTCGTTACGACGCGCTGGATGAAGCCCTGCAGATGGCCAACGACCATCAGTTCGGTCTTTCTTCCGTGCTCTACACCGAGAACTACCGCACGGCGCTCAAGGTTGCCAATCGCATTGAGGCGGGCGAACTGTACGTGAATCGCACGCCGGCCGATCCGTATCAGGGTTTTCACGCCGGTTGGAAGCGTTCCGGTCTCGGCGGCGATGACGGCAAGCACGGGATGCTCGAGTTCACCCAGACCCGCCTTGTGGTCATGAGGTATTGATCATGGATGCAAAAATCAAAAAGAACGTGGCCGAACAGGTCGATTCGGTGGGCCAGGGCAGCAAGCTTTATCGCTATAGCCAGCTTGCACTGCTGGTGATCGCGGCGGGCGCCATCTATCCCGTGCTGTATCTGCGTCAGCTTTATCAGAGCAGCATGCTGGTGGGGCTTGGCATTGACGATATGCAGCTCGGATACCTGTACTCAGGGTTGGGCTGGGCTTTAGTGCTGAGCTATATCCCCAGTGGCTGGCTTGCCGACCGGGTGCCTGCAAAAGTGCTGATTTCATTTTCGCTCCTTGGCACCGGCGCGCTTGCTTTGTGGTACGCGACATTTCCAAGCTTTCGTTATCTGCTGTTGATCTTTATCGGATTTGGACTCACCACAGGACTCACGTTCTGGGCTGCTTTGCTGAAGCGGCTCAAAAGTCTTGCGACCAAGGAAGAGCAGGGGCGCTTCTTTGGCTTTCTGGACGGTGGTCGAGGCTTGGTCGAGGCGACGCTGGCGACGCTTGTCTACAAGCTGTTTACCCATTACACGAAAGTTGAAGGTCAGACACTCGGGGAAGGATTCCAGCACGTCATCCATGTGTACGCGTATTTGTGCCTGACACTGGGTTTGATTGTGGCCATTCTGCCGAGTCCCTCTGCGCCAAGGCAGCTCGACGAAGTCGCGCAGACCAAGCGCGGCAACCTGCTGAGTGATCTGGCGATGCTCAGCAAGATCCCGGAATTGTGGCTGATGGCAGCGATCATCTTCTGTGGTTATCACCTGTTTGTGGTGACCTACAGTTTTTCGGCCTATCTGGAGCTGGACGGTTTCGGATTCGCCGCGGCTGCCGCAGCGGGTATCACCACGATCAAACTCTGGACAAGGCCGTTCGGAGGCATTGGCGGCGGTTGGCTGGGTGATTTGTTTACCAACCTGCGCGTGCTTACCGTCGCGATCGCTCTGGCGACCCTGGGGGTCATCGGTTTGGTGGCAGCGCCCATGTTGAAGAGTGGGGTGGTCGCAGCAGGCTTCGTGATATTCGTGGGTTTGATGGCGTACGCGATACGAGGCCTGTACTGGGCCATTCTCGATGTATGCAACGTGCCGGTTCGTGTGACCGGCCTGGCCATCGGCATCGTGTCGGTCATCGGCTATTCACCGGATACCTACGTTCCGCTTCTCAATGGATGGTTGACTCAGCATTTCGGTGGCGCACTCGGCTACCAACTCTATTACTCGTACATCGCCGTGGTGGGCGTGCTCGGCGTCATCGCCGCTTGCACTCTGCAAAAGCGCATCAATCGAAGGGAGTCCGCATGAAAATCGTTGCTCTGGAAACACACGTTGTTGCCGTGCCGCCGCCGCATATCGGTGGCATGTATTGGCTTTTCGTGAGGCTGAGAACGGACGATGGTATCGAGGGCGTGGGCGAAATCTACGCCGCCACCTTCCATCCCAAGGCCATGGTGCCGATCATCGAGGATGTGTTCGAACGCTATCTGCTCGATCACGATCCCCATCACGTCGAACGTTTCTTCCGCCAGGCGTATTCAAGCGGTTTCACCCAGCGTCCCGATCTCACCATGATGGGTGTGGTCAGCGGCCTGGAGATGGCCTGCTGGGACATCATCGGCAAGGCCGCCAACAAACCGGTTTACGAATTGCTGGGTGGCAAGGTGAACGAGCGCCTGCGCTCTTATACCTACCTGTATCCGGTCAACAGCAAAGGCGAGTACGACTACAGCGATCCGGATCTGGCCGCGGAATACGCAGTGCGTGCGATGGAGCAGGGCTTCACTGCGGTGAAGTTCGATCCCGCTGGCCCGTACACCGCGTATTCCGGTCACCAGATCTCGCTCGATGTGCTTGAGCGTTGCGAAACATTCTGTCGCAAGATTCGTGATGCGGTGGGTAATCGCTGTGATTTGCTGTTCGGCACGCACGGTCAGATGGTGCCATCTTCCGCGATTCGTCTGGCCAAGCGGTTGGAGAAGTACGACCCGCTATGGTTCGAAGAGCCCGTACCTCCGGGCCAGGAAGAGGCCATCGCGCAAGTTGCAACCAAGACCTCGATTCCAATTGCGACTGGCGAGCGCCTCACCACCAAGTACGAATTCTTCAAGTTGTTGCAGGCCGGCGGCGCATCGATTCTGCAGATGAATGTTGGCCGCTGCGGCGGCCTGCTCGAAGCGAAGAAGATCGCCAGCATGGCCGAGGTGTACTACGCGCAGATCGCGCCACATCTCTACAACGGTCCTGTTGGTGCTGCCGCCAGTTTCCAGCTCGCAGCCTGCACGCCGAACTTCCTGATCCAGGAAAGCATTGGCACCTGGGACGGTTTCCATGCCGAAGTGCTCAAGAAGCCGTTGCAGTGGGAGGACGGTTACATCATTCCCTCGACAGAGCCGGGTCTGGGCGTCGAGCTGAATATGGACGTCGTGCGCAAGCACTCGCCTTACAACGGTGAACGCCTGCATCTGCAGATGGCGCCAAATCCTGCTGATGTCAAAGATCACTCGCCCGCCCGCGGCTGAGTGTTCCCTCAAACGTTTCCGGCATTTTCATCCATGACATACGACTACATCATTGTTGGTGCCGGTTCTGCCGGTTGTATCCTTGCCAATCGGCTCAGTGAGTCGGGCCGATACTCAGTGTTGGTGCTGGAGGCTGGCGGCAAGGACAACTCCCCGTGGATCAAAATGCCGGGCGGCTTTGTCAAGCTGTACTACAACTCACAGTACAACTACATGTACTACTCCGAACCACAGCCTCAGCTTGGCGGCCGTAAGCTGTATGCGCCGCGCGGCAAGGCGCTGGGTGGCTCGGGTTCGATCAACGCGATGATCTATGTGCGCGGTCAGGCGCATGACTTCGACGATTGGGCCGCCGGTGGCAATGACGGTTGGGCATGGCGCGATGTGCTGCCGTATTTTCGCCAGTTGGAAACCCACCCGGAAGGCGATAGCGAGTACCACGGTGGGCACGGCCCGATCCACATCAGCTCGATGCGCGGCAAGACACACCCGATCTGCGATACCTTCCTCGCCGCCTGCGATGAGCTTGGCTATCCGCGCAGCCGGGACTTCAATGGTGCGCAGTTTGAAGGCTCCGGGATCTACGATCTCAACACCCGTCACGGCGAACGCAGTTCCAGCAGCTTCGCCTGCCTGCATCCGGCGATGAAGCGCAGCAATGTGCGTGTTGAAACAGAGGTATTAGTCGAACGCGTGCTGTTTGACGCCGAAGGCCGCGCCATGGGCGTGCGTGCGACGCAGCAAGGTCAGCAGCAGGATTTCAGCGCCAATCGTGAAGTGATTCTCGCCGCCGGCGCTGTCGGCACCCCCAAGATCCTGCAGCTGTCGGGTGTTGGCGACAAGCTGCTGCTTGATCAGCACAGTATTCCCACCGTTCATAACCTGCCCGCAGTGGGTGCACATCTGCAGGATCATCTGTGCGTCAGTTATTACTACAAGGCTAACGTTCCCACACTCAACGATGAGCTGCGTTCCTGGTTCGGGCAGATGAAGGTGGGATTGCAGTACTACCTAAACCGCAGCGGTCCGCTGGCGATGAGCGTTAATCAGTCGGGCGGATTCTTCCGGGGCGACGACGCGCAACAACATCCCAATCTCCAGTTGTACTTCAATCCGCTGTCGTACCAGATTCCCAAAAGCAGCAAGGCCACGATCAAGCCGGAGCCGTATCCGGGCTTCCTGTTGTGCTTCAACCCCTGCCGCCCGACCAGCCGCGGTAGCGTGCGCATTGCATCCAAGTGTGCGGAAGATGCGCCGCTGATCGATCCTAACTACCTCAGCACCGACAAAGATATTGTCGAGGCCATTCAGGGCAGCAGGCTGATCCGCCGCATCATGGCGACCAAGGCGCTGGATGCCGTCACCGTGGAGGAAACGCTGCCAGGGCCAAGCGTGCAGGATGATCAAGCCATGCTCAGTTATTTCCGGGAAAACTGCGGGTCGATCTATCACCTGTGCGGTTCGGCGGCGATGGGCAGCGATCCGCGAAAATCGGTGGTCGACAAGCACCTTAAGGTCCACGGCCTGCGGGGCCTGCGTGTGGTCGACGCCTCGATCTTCCCCAATATCACCTCGGGCAACATTAACGCGGCCACCATGATGGTGGCGGAAAAGGGCGCCTCGCTGATTCTCAGGGAAAAGGCGTAAGTCTCCGTCCCGCAAGCGGATTAAGCCCGCGCCCACAGCCGGGCTGGCTCCAGCCTGACGGCTGCTGCAGCCCGGCATGACCGGAATATGGGGCCCCAGCTACAATGCCGGGCTCCCCGATCGTTTCCGGAACTTCTATGGCAGCCCGCTTGAACCCGCTCGACCTGTATGACGTCCGTTCCCTTCTCACCGATGAAGAGCGCATGGTGCAGGACACCGTGGGCCGTTTCGTCGATGAAAAAGTGCTGCCGATCATCGGCGACTGTTTCGACCAGGGCCGTTTTCCCAAGGAACTGATTCCGGACGTAGCAAGCCTGGGCCTGCTGGGCGCCACCATCCCTGAAAAGTACGGCTGCGCCGGCATGAACGGCGTCAGCTACGGTCTGATCTGCCAGGAACTGGAGCGCGGCGATTCCGGCCTGCGCAGTTTCGCTTCGGTGCAGAGCTCGCTCTGCATGTACCCGATCTACGCCTACGGCAACGAAGAGCAGAAGATGCACTACCTGCCGAAAATGGCGGCGGGCGAGGTGATCGGCTGCTTCGGTCTGACCGAACCCCATGGCGGCTCCGATCCGGCCAACATGAAGACCCATGCCAAGAAAGATGGCAGCGATTGGGTGATCAATGGCGCCAAGATGTGGATCACCAACGGCAACATCGCGCAGATTGCGATCGTGTGGGCGCAGACCGAAGACGGTATTCAGGGCTTTATCGTCCCCACCGATACCAAGGGATTCACCGCGCAGGAAGTGCATAAAAAGATGAGCTTGCGCGCGTCGGTGACTTCCGCGCTGTTCTTCGACAACGTGCGTGTGCCCGATGCGAACCGCCTGCCGAACGTAAAAGGTCTCAAGGGCCCGCTCGGCTGCCTGACGCAGGCTCGTTACGGCATCACCTGGGGCCCCATCGGTGCTGCTCAGGCCTGCCTGAAGGAAGTGCTGGATTACACCCAGGAACGCATCCTGTTCGGCCGCCCGTTGGCCGCCAACCAGGCCGTTCAGCTGAAGATGGCCGACATGGCCCGCCGCATCACCACGGCGCAGTTGCTGTCGCTGCAGCTCGGCCGCTTGAAGGATGCGGGCAAGATGGAGCCCACGCAGGTGTCGCTGGCCAAGTGGAACAATTGCCGCACGGCCATCGATATCGCGCGCGAATGCCGCGACATCCTCGGCGGCGCTGGCATCACGGTCGAACACTCCGCGATTCGCCACGCATTGAACCTGGAATCGGTTATCACCTATGAAGGCACTGAGACGGTGCATCAGCTGGTGGTGGGCCGTGAACTGACCGGCATCAACGCGTTCTGATAAAGGGTGCTGCCATTGGCCTCTCCTCCCGCCATAGGAGAAGAGGCAATGCAGCACCGTTCCGATTTCTCAAGCTGGCATAGGCCTAGGAATCAAGCCTTGTCGATTCCCGATATCCGCATCGAAACCGAACGTCTGATCCTGCGTCCGCCCATCCAGGAAGACTTCAACGCCTACGCCGCCAACATGGCTGACCATGAAGCGTCGCATTTCATCGGTGGCCCGCAAACGCGCGCTGTGGCTTGGCGCGGTTTTCTCTCGCTGGCTGGCGCCTGGATGATCCAGGGTTTTTCGATGTTCTCCGTGATCGAAAAAGCCAGCGGGCGCTGGATCGGCCGTCTCGGCCCCTGGCATCCGGAAGGGTGGCCCGGCACCGAAGTAGGCTGGGGGCTAGTGCGCGAAGCGTGGGGCAAAGGCTACGCCTACGAAGGTTCGGTCGCGGCCATCGACTGGGCTTTCGAGCATCTTGGCTGGCGTGAAGTGATTCATTCCATCAACACGGACAACTATGCCTCGCAGGAGTTGGCCAAGCGTCTTGGCTCGCAGTTGCGTGGTCCAGCGCAATTGCCGCCGCCGTATGAAAACATCACGGTTGGCATCTGGGCACAAACGCGCGAGCAGTGGATGCAGCGCAAGTGAACCTGCGCATGCCGGCATTGGATCAGGCGATTGCGGCCGCCGTGCCGCTGCTGCATGAGCACTGCCGCGATGCCTGGGTGGTTATTGGCAGTGCCGCCGCGGCCCTGGCTGGCGCAAACGTCGAAGTGGGCGACCTGGATCTGCTGACCAGCGTCGATGACGCCGAAGGGCTGATTGCCCTGTGGCACGAGCGTCTGGATGGCGTTTACGAGCCTGCTGCCGGTGATCGTTTCCGCTCGCGTTTCGCGCGATTCCGTTTTCCCGGCATGCCTGTCGAGGTGATGGGCGGTCTGGAGTTGCGTGAGACCGCCGGATGGCAACCGATACGCGTCGACGAGATCGTTCATGTCAACTGCGCGGGTATTCCGGTGCCGATCCCCGCGGCTGCCGAACAAATCCACATTCTGGAGCGTTTTGGCCGCCCCAAGGACCTGCAGCGCGCGGAGTTGTTACGTGCGTTATAAAACCGCCGCCGGCCACACGGGCAGCAGTCAGCTGCCGCCCTCGATAATTTCCCATTCCGCGCTTTAGCGCGGCACGTCTTTCACCGAGAACTTCGCCATCATGTCCGCCACGCCTATCGCCGCCCGCCACAAGGGCTTCAACCGCGCCGAGATCGTCGATCAGAACTTCACCGAGTTCGTGCAGCTTTGGCAAGGGGAGGTACGCGCCAAGCCGCACGAGGACGATCCCATCCTGCCGGGCAGCGCACTCGATGCGCAGGGTTTTCGCGAGCTACTGGAATCGCAGCTGATCTCGCGCCACCTCGACCTGATGGCGCGCGTTCTGCGCGTGCAGAACAAAGTGTTCTACACCATCGGCAGCTCCGGCCACGAAGGCAACGCGATGGTGGCACGCCTCACACGCCACACGGATCCAGCGTTCCTGCACTATCGTTCCGGCGGCTTCATGGCGGAGCGTTTCCGCAAGTTGCCGGGCATGGATCCGGTAATGGATTCGGCGCTGTCCTTTGCGGCTAGCAAGGATGATCCGGCCTCCGGCGGCCGTCATAAGGTGTGGGGCAGCAAGCCGCTTTGGGTGTTGCCGCAAACGTCGACCATCGCTTCGCACCTGCCGAAAGCACTGGGCACGGCGATTGCGATTGAACAAGGCCGCCGCATCGGTCATCAGCTTCCGATCCCGGAAGACTCCATCGCGATCTGCTCGTTCGGCGACGCTTCCAGCAATCACGCCACCGCGCAAACTTCGTTCAATGCTGCCGCGTGGACGGCTTATCAGAAGTTGCCTGCACCGGTGCTGTTCGTGTGCGAAGACAACGGCATCGGCATTTCGGTGAAGACGCCTAGCGGCTGGGTGGCGAACAACTTCCAGCATCGCCCGGATCTTGATTACTTCTTCGCGGACGGCCTGGATCTGGCCGAAGGCTACGCGCAGGTGCAGCGCGCGGTGGAACACTGCCGCAGCACGCGTCGCCCGACATTCCTGCACTTGAAGACCACCCGCATCATGGGACACGCGGGTACCGATTTTGAAATCGAATGGCGCAGCATCGAAGAGCTGGTCACGGTGGAATCCTCCGATCCACTGCTGCGCTCGGCCGCTATCGCGTTGCAATCGGGCTTGTACAGCAAGGATGAGTTGCTGGCGCTCAACGAAACCATCCGCAAGCGCTGCTTTGCTGCGGCGGAAGAAGCCGACAGCCGTCCCAAGCTTGATCGTCTTGATGATGTGATGACGCCGCTGGCGCCCTATACCCCGGAGAAGGTGAAGGCCGAAGCGGAGCGCACCGATTATCAAGACAAGCGCATCGCTGTGTTCGGCGGTGAAGAAAAATTGCCGGAAAAGCAGCCGCCACGCCACTTGGCGATCCAGATCAACCAGGCGCTGCACGATGTGATGGCCAAGTATCCGGAAACCCTGCTGTTCGGCGAAGACGTCGCGCAGAAGGGTGGCGTGTATACGGTCACCAAGGGCTTGTTCAAGGCGTTCAAGGGCAATCGTGTGTTCAACACGTTGCTCGACGAAACCATGATCCTTGGTCTGGCTCAGGGCTACGCCAACATGGGCATGCTGCCGCTGCCGGAAATCCAGTATCTGGCGTATTTCCACAACGCCTGCGACCAGATTCGTGGCGAGGCGGCGTCGCTGCAGTTCTTCTCCAACAACCAGTACCGCAATCCGCTGGTGATGCGCGTGGCTTCGCTGGGTTACCAGCGTGGTTTCGGCGGCCACTTCCATAACGACAATTCGATTGCTCCCCTGCGCGATATTCCGGGTCTGGTTGTCGGTTGCCCGAGCCGCGGCGATGACGCGGCGACCATGCTGCGCACGCTCACTGCGCTGGCCAAAGTCGATGGCCGTGTCTGCGCGTATCTGGAACCCATCGCGCTGTACATGACCAAAGACCTCTACGAAGCCGGCGATGGCCAATGGCAGTTCGCGTATCCGGCGCCGGGCGAAGCGATGACGTTGGGTGAAGGGCGTGTCTACCACGACGACGCGAACGATCTGGTCATTTTCACCTTCGGCAACGGCGTGCCTATGGCGTTGCGCGCAGCGAAGACCATTGAAAAGGATTTGGGCTGGAAAGTCCGCGTGGTCGATCTGCGCTGGCTTGCACCGCTCAATGATGCGTTCATTGCGGAGCAGGCCAAGCACGCCAAGCGCATTCTGGTGCTGGATGAAGGGCGCAAGAGCGCAGGCGTTGGCGAAGGCGTGATTACCGCTATCGTTGAAGCCGGTTTGGGTAGCACGCCGCTGGAGCGCGTCGTGGGCTCCGATACCTATACACCGCTGGCGGGTGCAGCATTCCTGGTGCTGCCGGGCGATGCGGAAGTGGTTGCTGCGGCGAAGAAACTGACGGTCAAAAAAGCATAAGCCATTCAACATGGCGTAACGCCGGTTTTTGCTTCGCCGTCATTCCCGTGAAAGCGGGAGTGACGGCGAAGCGCAATGGCGCATCGACAAAGCCACTGAATGCAGGTTGCGTCAGCGTTCCCTCTCGTGCGTCGAATGCGGCCGCCGATACGTGCCGCTCATCTCCGCACGCCGCTCGAACGCATGCGCGTGATTGCGCCCGTTGAGCTTCACGTAATACATCGCCTGATCGGCCCGCTCGATCAACGACTCCAGCGTATCGCCCAAACTGCGCATGGCCAGGCCGATGCTGACGCTGAGCACCAGGTCCTTCTGGTCGACCGCGATTTCCAGGCGATGGACGCGGCGGCACAGGCGCGTCGCGACTTGCATGGCGTGTTCCTGGGTCACGCCGTACAGCATGGCAACGAATTCCTCACCACCGTACCGACCCAGCAGATCGCTGGGACGCAGTTCGCTGCTCAATACTTCCGAGACTGCAGTCAACGCGCGATCGCCGGCGGCATGGCCCTGGCGATCGTTGAGCATCTTGAAGTGATCCAGATCCAGAAACAGCAGCGCAATCGGCTGGTTCTGTGCCATGGCATCGTCCAGCATGCTGTTGGCGGCCTCGGTCCACGCGCGACGGTTGAGCAGATTGGTCAGTGCATCGCGGTCGGCGAGGACTCGCACATTGTCGCGATCGCGGCGCATGGTCAGCGCGCGATCGGCCAGACCCAACGAGAGCACGATGGCTTCAAAGGCTCCCATCGCGATGCTGGCGTCATTGAGCCAATCCAGTTTGGGCAGGGCGCCGGTAATCTGTGCGCTGGTCATGGCCGTCAACACCAGCAACGGCGTCCAGCCAAGCAGAAAAAACCAGGCCGGGCGTGACCCGCGCATCGCCGTAATCACCGCCGTGAACAGCAGCAAGATTGCGCCGAGAATCAGTACCGGATTGACCAGCGTCCTGGCCATCTCCATCAGCTCGGGAATCTGGCTGCAACGCAATAGCACGATCAACGGCATGGCGATGCCCAGCCCAACGACGGGCGTGCGCAGCACCGGAGCGTAGCGGGGCAGGTCGCAGAAGCGGCTGACGAACAGTGATGCAAACGACACGGAAAGTGCAGTCGCCGATGCGCCGACGAGCAATTCCGATCCAGCCAGCCAGCTGAGCCCCAGCGGATGGAACAGGAAGCCCGTCTGGATGCTTTGTACGATGACGTAGCAAAGCATGTAACCCGTATACCAGGCGAAGGTCATGTCGCGCAGCATGACGGCGAAGCACAGAGCCATCACCGCCATGGCGACCATTACCGCAAAACACGCGGTGGCGAAGGTCAACCAATCGGCGTCTGCTTGCAGGTAATCGTCCAGGTCCTGCAATTCGAAGCGTTCCGGCGCCGAAAGGGTGCCGCTGGGCTCGAACTTGAGCAAGATGGGCTCCACCTGTCCGGGATCGACGTTCAAGCGAAAAGCGAGCCGCCCGTGCCCATGCAACGGGGCGGTGAAGTCATCAAGCGCCAGCGTGCGGGTAGTACCGTTGGCATCGAACAAGGTGACCGAACCCATTGGCGCGGGGTAGATCGACAGCACGCGTTCTTCATTGGTGTTGGGTGGCTCCGGTTGCAGTACCACCCAGCTGCCCAGCGCATCGCGCGGGAAAAGTTGGAGCATCGACGGATTGAAGGATTTCAGTGCGCCATGTTTGAAGGCGTTGAGGATCTGTGCCGGTGTGTCACCGCGCGTTGCCTCGCGCCAGGCGCCATGCAGCGGTGAACCGGTACTGGCATGCAATAGCGAGAACCACAGCAGCCAAGCCACCGGCAAGATGGCTGCCAGCCATCGGCGTTCGCGCCAGCCTTTCAATAGCAAAACGTCCCTAGTCACCTCAGCCCCTTTTCCTGAAGTGGCCACCGCGTCTGCGTATGACAGACGGCGTAGCCCTTGCCCGGCTGCCTGCATCGGTCCGCATGATCGCCGGCTCCCCTGATCACCAACGACACCGCCATTGTGAACCTCTGGAGGCGTGGTGGAATGTTTTGTCATGCATTTCCATCGACATGCAGGGGGCGTGCCAGCGCGTCACAAGGCTGTAAAAAGGCGCATCACAAGAAATTGCGCACGGGCGGTGCATCTTTTTGCCATGCCGTGACCGGGTGTGACAGGCTAGGTCAGGTTCATCATTCAGGAGGATGTATGGCAGGTATCAAGGTGGCGGTACTGGTGGGCAGCCTTCGCAAGGATTCGTGCAACGGTCGGCTGGCTCGTGCCGTAGAGCGTCTGGCGCCAGCGGATTTTTCTTTCGAGCATGTCCGGATCGATAACCTGCCGCTCTACGACCAGGATTTCGATCACGATTATCCGACGGCGTGCCAGGGACTGAAGCAGCAGATCAAGGCGGCCGACGCGCTGCTGTTTGTGACGCCGGAATACAACCGCTCCATACCGGGCGTCCTGAAGAATGCGCTGGATGTGGCCTCGCGTCCCTATGGCACCAGTCCGTTCGCTGGCAAGCCCGGTGCAGTCCTCGGGGCTTCGATCGGCGCCACGGGTACGGCGCTGGCGCAGCAGCATTTGCGCAATGTGCTGGCTTATCTGGATGTACCTTTGCTTGGACAGCCCGAAGTGTTCCTGAAATTCACCGAGGGCCTGATCGACGCAGAAGGACATATCAGCGTGGAAGGTACCTGGAAATTCCTGCAGGGCTTTGTTGATCGCTATGTGGCGTGGGTGCGCCGTTTCGTGGGGCAGTAGCGCTTTCCCCAATTTGTGGCCGACACTTTCCAATAGCCGTCATTTCCGCTTTCGCGGGAATGACGGCCTGAGGGAATGAGCAGCTTGCGCAGGCGGCAATAAGCAAAAGGTGCTCTAACGCACCGCAGCGACACCAATCCCGCAATATTTCTCCAGCAACTGCCGCTGCACATCATGTGGCGCTTGGCCATCAACGGGCTGCAGCCGCGCGTAGTTGCCATCTGCCTGGAGCTGCCATGCCGTGGTGTTGTCGGTCAGATACAGGTCCAGCTCCTTGCGGATGCGCAGGCGCAGCTTGCGGTCTTCGATCGGGAAGGCAGTTTCGACGCGGCGATCCAGATTACGCTCCATGAAGTCGGCACTGGCCAGATACATGCGTTCGTCCCCGTCGTTGGCGAACCAGTACACGCGGCTGTGTTCAAGGAAGCGGCCAACGATCGAACGAACGGTGATGTTTTGCGAAACGCCGGGAATATCCGGGCGCAAGCAGCAGGTGCCGCGTATCAGCAGGTCGATCTTCACACCGGCGCCGCTGGCTTTGTATAGCGCGCGGATCATCTTGGCATCGGTAAGCGCATTGACCTTGATGATCATGTGCGCGGGCTTGCCCGCTTCGGCATGCGCCTGCTCGCGGGCAATCAACTCCAGCAACGATTTTTTCAAGGTAAACGGTGCGTGCAGCAGCTTCTTCATCTTCAGCAGCTTGCCCATGCCGGTGAGCTGACTGAAGAGTTTGTGCACGTCTTCGCACAGGCCGGCGTCGGAAGTCAGCAGGCTGTAATCGGTATACAGACGCGCATTGCCGCTGTGGTAGTTGCCGGTTCCCAGGTGCGCATAGCGCTGTAGCTTGTCGCCTTCACGGCGTTGGATCAGCATCAGCTTGGCGTGCGTTTTCACGTCGACCACGCCGTAGATCACCACGGCGCCAGCTTGCTGCAGGCGTGTGGCCAGGCTGAGATTGGATTCTTCATCGAAGCGAGCACGCAGTTCGACCACGGTGATCACTTCTTTGCCCGCTCGTGCAGCCTCGACCAGCGCGTCGACGATCTCGGAGTTGGCACCGGTGCGATACAGCGTCTGTTCGATGGTGAGCACGGCCGGATCTTTGGCGGCCTGGCGCACCAGATCGACCACCGGCGCGAAAGATTCGTAGGGATGCATCAGCAACACGTCCTGCTTGCTGATCACCTGGAACAGATCCTCGGCCTTCTTCAAGGCTTTCGGAATGGCTGGCGCGAAAGGTGGATATTGCAATTGCGGATTCACGCTACGGCTGACGATACCGAACAGGCGCGTGAGATTCACCGGCCCGTTCACTTCGTACAGCTCCGCTTCGGTCAGGCCGAATTGCTTGAGCAGATAGTCGGTCAGCAGTTTGGGGCAGTTGTCTGCCACCTCCAGGCGCACCGCATCACCGAAGCGGCGTGAAGACAGCTCGCCGCGCAGTGCGCGGGCAAGGTCATCCATTTCTTCCGGATCGATGGTCAGGTCCGCGTTGCGAGTCAAGCGGAACTGGTAGCAGCCGCGCACTTCCATGCCAGGGAACAGTTCCTCGGCGTGTGCATGGATGATGGAAGAGAGCAGTACGTAGTTCTCGCCGCCTTCACACACATCCTCCGGCAGACGGATGATGCGCGGGAGCACGCGCGGCGCCGGCAGAATGGCCAAGCCCGAATCGCGGCCGAAAGCGTCTACACCTTCCAACTCTACGATGAAGTTGAGGCTTTTGTTGACCAGCAGCGGGAAGGGGTGGGTAGGGTCCAGGCCGATCGGCGTCATCATCGGTGCCACTTCCTGGCGGAAGTAGCGCTGCACCCAGCGCTTCTGCACCACCGTCCAGCTTTCGCGACGGACGATGCGGATGCCATGCTGGTCTAGTTCCGGCAGCAGGCGTTCGTTGAGTATCGCGTATTGGCGCGCGATCTGGCGATGCGCGATATCGCTGATCTCGACCAACGCTTGTTTCGGCGTGATGCCATCAGGCCCGACGATCTCATGCCCGTATGCTAGCTGTCCCTTCAGGCCCGCCACACGGATCTCGAAGAATTCATCCATGTTGCTGGAGAAGATCAGCAGGAACTTCAACCTTTCCAGCAATGGCGTGCGTTCATCCAGCGCCTGTTCCAGCACGCGGTTGTTGAACTGCAACTGGGACAGTTCGCGATGGATGTAATACGCCTTGTCACTGAGGTCGACGGCAGGCGTTGCGGTGATTTCCGGTGCGGTGGCGCTGGCTGCGGACATGGCGTCTTGATCGTTGCGTTTGCTCATCGGTGCACTATCCGGGTGACGGGCAGTGGGCGGCGACGCGGTATCCGTGCGGCCGGGTCACTGCTTTGACATGTTGCCGCAATGCGTTGACGCGGGTGTGACATCTGGACTCCTCAATGTGAGCCCATCATGCAGCATCCTGGGGAAGCAGGTAATGACTTGGCGCAGCTCCCAGCGTACGCCGAAATGCTGCAGTAAAAGCGCTCGTGCTGCTGTAGCCCAATTCGATCGCCACCTGGGTGACGGATTGGCCGCGCCCGAGCCGCGATAGCGCCGCGAGAAGGCAGGCCTGCTGCCGCCAGCTACTGAAGCTCATGCCGGTCTGCTCGCGGAATAGGCGCGTGAAGTTGCGGCGGCTCATACCGGCCTTGTGCGCCATGGTGTCGATATCGATTTCCAGCGATGGCGCCTGCATCAATGCCCGGCACAAGCGCGCCAGACGGGGATCCTGCGGCAACGGGGTGCTCAAGGGCAGGGCGGGCATGCCGGCGATTTCATCCACCAGCAGGTGCATCAGGCGTTCGTCACGGCTGCCCAGCGCATATTCGGCGGGCAGATCCACGGCCTCGGACAGCAAAGCGTGGAGCAGGGGCGATACGCTGATCACCGTGCAGTGCTCCGGTAAGGTGGCTTTGGCCGCTACCTCAGGCAGCAGGTAGGCGCTGAGCAGTGAGGTGGGCCCGCCCATCTGCACGGTATGCGGTATGCCGGGTGGGATCCACAGGGCGCGGCGGGGCGGCACGACCCAGCTGCCCTCGGTCGTGGTAATGGTCAGCACGCCGGCGGTGGGATACAGGCATTGGCCGCGCTTGTGCGTGTGGCTGGGCAGCAGCGTGCCGGAAACGTACTCGTTGCCGGTGGCGAGCACGTCGCGCGGCGTGTCTTCGTAGGTGGAAACGCGGGTATTTCGCACGATGGCGGCACCTTCGTTTGGCCCGATTTCTACAGAAGTTGACCCAATAGTGTATGCAGGCCGAAGACGGCTACTTTAAGGTGGCCTCATCAGCGAGGCAATCTCGCCCGTGTCCCCATCCCGAGTACGTATGTCCAATTCTGCCGAATCGGTTTCTCTGCCGTCGGGTGCGCAGCCCAGCGTCCCCGCGCAACGCACGGATTTCACCATCCTGGGTGCGATCAGTTTTTCCCATTTGCTCAACGACATGATCCAGTCGTTGATTCTGGCCATTTACCCGCTTCTCAAAAGCGGCTTCAACTTGAGCTTCGGCCAGGTGGGCCTGATCACACTGACGTACCAAGTGACGGCATCGTTGTTGCAGCCGCTGGTTGGCATGGTCACGGATCGCAAGCCGATGCCGTATTCGTTGCCTGTCGGCATGGGCTTCACCTTGTGCGGTCTGCTGTTGCTGGCCGTGGCGCCGAACTTTCCGGTGCTGCTGTTGGCTGCCGGACTGGTCGGCACCGGCTCGTCGGTATTCCATCCGGAATCTTCGCGTGTGGCGCGCCTGGCCTCGGGCGGTCAGCATGGTCTGGCGCAATCGCTGTTCCAGGTTGGCGGCAATACGGGGTCGTCGCTGGGGCCGCTGCTGGCGGCTTGGATCATCGTGCCGCATGGCCGTGGCAGCGTGGCGTGGTTCTCGCTCGCGGCACTGTTGGCGATGGTGGTGCTGCTGCAGGTGGGGCGCTGGTATCGCCTGCACCATGTCAGCCGCAGCAAAGTGGTGCGTCATGTGGCCAGTGAAGCGCTCAGCCGCGGCAAGGTGGTGATGTGTATGTCCATCCTCGGCTTGCTGATCTTCTCCAAGTATTTCTATCTCGCCAGCATCAGCAGCTATTTCACGTTCTACCTGATGCATACCTTCGGTGTGTCAGTGCAGAACGCGCAGATGCATTTGTTCGTGTTCTTGTTCGCGGTAGCGGCCGGTTCGCTGATCGGCGGTCCGGTGGGTGACCGGATCGGGCGCAAGTGGGTGATCTGGGTGTCGATCCTGGGCGTGGCACCGTTCACGCTGGCGCTGCCACACGCCAACCTGTTCTGGACCGGTGTGCTGACGGTGGTGATCGGTCTGATCCTTTCCTCGGCATTCTCCGCGATTCTGGTTTATGCGCAGGAGCTGATTCCAGGACGTGTCGGCATGGTGTCCGGGTTGTTCTTCGGTTTTGCGTTCGGCATGGGTGGCATAGGCGCCGCGGTGCTTGGGCGTGTCGCCGATGCGCATGGCATCGACTATGTGTATTCGCTGTGCGCGTACTTGCCGTTGATTGGCGTACTGGCGGTGTTCTTGCCGAATCTGGAACGACCGGCACGAAAGCTTGCCAAGGCATAGAGAAAAACGGCCCGCATCTGCGGGCCGTTTTCTTTTCAACTTAGTGTTTCGCTGGCGCGGGTCCTTGCACCACCTGTGTCAGGTTTTGCGGCTTGAGGTATTTCTTGAACGCCGCCTGCACCTGCTCAGGCGTCATCGTCAGGAAGTGCTCGGCCGCCACCATCGGCTGGTCGAGCGGCTCGCCGTGCCAAGCCCAATTCAGCAACGAACGCCCGATGCTGTCGATGCTGGCGACGCTGACCGGGATCGAGCGAATTTCATATTGGCGCGCGTTAGTCAGTTCTTCGTCCTTGACCGGCGTGGTCTGCATGTCGATCAGGTTCTGACGTACCAGTCCGTCAACGGCGGCGACTTTGTCCGGATCGCTGCCGTACTGCACGAAGAAGATCGAACGCGAACGGTCGAAGCGCATGCCCGAACCTGCACCGTAGGCGTAACCATGCTTTACGCGGATATCGGTCATCAGGCGCGAGGCAAAGCCGTTGCCGCCAAGCACATCATTGCCCAACTGCAGCGCATAGCGATCCGGGTTGTGCATGTTGAGCTCAAGCATCTGGCCCATCAGCACCTGATCCTGCGATGCGTAGGGGTTTTCGACCACGGTATAACCGGCCGGATTGGTAGGCACCGGTTTGGAGATCACATCCGGCTTCGGTCCCACCGCTTTCCACTGACCGAAATAGCGCTCGACCGTGGCCTTGGCTTGCTCCGGTGTGACGTTGCCGACCACCACGATGGTGGTGAGATCCGGGCGGTAGGTTTTCGCGTAGTAATCCTTGACGTTCTGCAGGGTCAGCTTGTTGACCGTGTCAGGCGTGGCGCGGCGCAGTTCCGCATCGCCCTTAGGTAGCAAGCCTTCCATCAGGGACTTCATCATTTTGTACTGCGGCGATTGCATTTCGCCGGCCAGCGTACGCGCGAGCGTTTCCTGCTGCACACCAAAGCCTTGCTGGGGCAGGGCGGGATGCAGTTCGTTGTCGGCCAGCAATTGCACGCCGCGATCAAAATGTTCGCTCAGCACGGCGACGCCGAAATCGGTGCCGCCGCTCTCGGTGGCGGCAATATCGTCCAGTGCCTTGTGGTAGGCATCACGATCAAGTGTGGTCGAGCCGTAATCGAACAGTGTAGTCAGCAGGCGAGCCGCGCCTTCCTGCCCGGCGGGCTCCTGCAGTTTGGCGTTGTTGTCGACATGACCCAGCACGGTGACCGTCTTGCTGATCGTTTCCGGCTGCACGATGAGATGGATGCCGTTATCCAGCGTCATCTGCACTGGCGCCAGCGTCCACCGCGGCATTTCCAGCTTGCTGAGTTTTTCCGCAGCCCATGCCGGCAGCGGTGCGTCGAGCTTGTCATTGCCGGCGAAGGATTCGGAGCCACCAAAACCGGCGCTATCCGACGGGCGTTGGCCGTTGTTGTCGGAGGTGAGTACGACGGTGACGCGCTGGTCAGGCTTTAGATATTCACGTGCGACGCGATTGACGTCGTCCACGGTCACTTGGCGAATCTGTGCTTCGGCCTCTTCCGGCGAACCCAGGCCCATCCACGCGATGGCCTGCGACCACGCGCTGGCCAGCGATACGGCACTGTTCTTGTTGAACTCGGCTTGGGCGATTTCCGATTGCTTGGAAGCTTCGACCAGATCCGCCGGTACGCCATTTTTCAGAATAGCGTTGATCACGCCATCCAGATCGGCCTGCGCCTGCTTTGCATCGCCACCCTTGGGAAAGCCGACTTCGATCACACCAACGCCACCCTGGCTGAAGGGTTGCAACTGTGCATCGGCGCTCAGTACTTTGCCTTGCACGGCTAGCGCGTTGAGCGAACTGCGCGCGTTGTTGAGCACATCCAGCAGAACCTGTGCTGCGGCGTTGTCCTTTTCCTTCATGCCGGGCATGCGATAGAGGAACTGCACAGAACCGGTGCCTTGTGGCGTGGTGGTGGCAATCGTTTCCGGCTTGATTGGCTGCAGTTTCAGCGGAGCGGGTTCGGGCAGCTTGCGCTGCGGAATCTTGCCAAAGAGATCCTTCACTTTCGCAAGCGTGCTCTGCGGATCGACATCACCCACGATGACCAGCAGCGCGTTGTTCGGCGCGTACCAGTCCTTGTAGAACGTTTGCAGGTCTGTAGCGGTGGTTTTGTCGAAGGACGGACGGGTACCGAGTGCGTCTTCGGCGTAGCCAGTACCGGCATAGAGAATACGCTCGGCCTTCTGGAAGGCGAGATAGCCCGGATCGGAAATATCGCGCGAGACTTCCTGCTCGATCGCACCGCGCTCACGCTCCCAATCCTTCTGGGTCAGCAGCGCACCTTCCATACGGGTAGATTCGATATGCAGCAGGATGTCGAGATAGTTCGATGGCGCCACAAAGTAGAATTGCGTGGCGTCGTTGGTGGTGAAGGCGTTGTTTTCCGCGCCCATCTTGCCGGTCATTTCATTGAGCTGCGCGCCGGTCATGCCCTGGCTGTCGCGGAACATCATGTGTTCCAGCGCGTGCGCGGTACCGGGAAAACCATCAGGTGTGTGATACCCGCCTGCCAGATAGGTGATCTGGGTAGTGACCATGGGTGAGAGCGTTTCGCGCACGATCACCACGCGCAGGCCGTTGTCCAGGGTGGCGTGTAGAACCTTTCCATCACTATTGGCAACGGTTTGCGATGCGGGGGCATCGGCCAGGGCCGGAAGACTGGTGGCGACCAGCCCCATGCCAAGCATCACGCTCCATGCCAATGTCTTGAAGGGTCTCGACATGATTTCGGGTTCCTTATGTGGACAACAGTAGACCGCCCGATGGTGCCATAGTGCCCGGTGCCGGCGTACGTGTCGGAAGCTGGTGCGGTGCAACTACCGGTTGACTCGGGTGGGGGGTATCGTGGACGAAACGTCTAAATAGCTTGGGGGAGGAACACAATCATGTTGGTGGTGACAACCGAAAACGTGCCTGGACATCAGGTCGTGCAGGTCAAGGGCCAGGTGTTTGGCGTGGTGGTGCGCAGCCGCGGTATCGGCGGCAACATGATGGCGGGCATCCGCTCACTCGTCGGCGGCGAGATCCATGAATACACCCAGATGCTGGAAGAAGCGCGCCGCCATGCGCTGGATCGGCTGGTTTCCAATGCGAAGGTGATGGGGGCCAACGCGGTGGTGATGATGCGCTTCGATTCGGCCGAAATCGGCCAGACCATGAGTGAAATCGTAGCTTACGGCACGGCGGTTGTGCTCGATCCTCCCACGTGAGCCGCCTCTTCATGTTGCCAATTATTCTGTACGCATTGGGCGGCTTGCTGTTGCTCGGAGCGCTCGTTGCCGCGTTGACCGGGGTGATGGTGGCGTTGTTGCCGCAACTGCTGTTCGGTGGCCTGCTTTTGGTGGTGGGGCTGGCGATTGAACGCTGGCGCTACAAGCCCTTGCTGCGTACCGGGCCGGATCCGCGTTGGAAGGACACGGGGGAGCGTTTTGTCGACCCCGGCAGTGGGCAGCTGACGGCGGTGTATTTCGATCCGCTGCGTGGTGAGCGCCACTACATCGTGATCGACGATCAGGTCAGGCCGCGTTAACGAACCGCTATCGGTCTATTGGGTAGGATCGTTGCTTCGATCCATGCGTATTTGAACCACCACAAGGAAAGGAATAACCATGCCATCAGGTAATCCGGTATTGCGCGCAAAAGCGTTCCAGGGACTGCCCGTCACGGGCGAACGCATGACCATGAACGGCACGATCGTGCGCACGGCCCTGTTGCTGGTGCTTGCGGTGATCACGGGAGGTTGGACCTGGCAGCGCTTTGCGGACATCGCCGCAGGCGGCGATATGTCGGCAGCTCTTGCCGCCATCAGTCCCTTCATGTGGGGCGGTTTGCTGGTTGGCTTTGTGCTGGCGCTGGTGACCAGCTTCGCGCAACGCTGGTCGGGCATCACCGCGCCGCTTTATGCCATTGCCGAAGGCTTCGCGCTCGGTGGCATTTCAGCAGTGATGAATCTGCGTTTCCCTGGCATCGTGCTGCAGGCTGTGATGCTCACGGTGGGTGTGCTGGCAGTGATGCTGATGGCATACCGTTCCGGCTGGATCAAGGTGACTGACAAGTTCCGCATGGGTGTGGTCGCCGCAACTGGCGGCATTGCGCTGCTGTACATCGTGGATATCGCGCTGCGCGCCTTCACCCATATCCAGATTCCTTTCATCCATGAAACCGGCGCCATGGGCATCGGCTTCAGCCTGCTGGTGGTCGGCCTTGCCGCGCTGAACCTCGTGCTGGATTTCGACATGATCGACCGCGCCGCCGCGCAAGGTGCACCCAAGTACATGGAGTGGTACGGGGCGTTTGCGTTGATGGTCACCCTGGTCTGGCTGTACATGGAATTGCTGCGCCTGCTGTCCAAGGCTCGCCGCTAAGTGGTTTTTCCCCTCTCCCCAAAAGGGGAGAGGGGCAATACGCAGGCAAAATGCTACCCTTGCCGTTTTTCCGGCGCATAGAGCAGGTATGACGAAAGAGGCAGGCCGCGGACATGCCTTGCTGGTAGGCGCGGGTATCCTTTGCAGCCGCCTGTTCGGCCTGGCCCGGCAACGGGTGTTTTCGCATTATTTCGGTCTTTCCGATGCGGCGGATATCTTCAGCGCCGCACTACGCGTGCCGAACTTCCTGCAGAACCTGTTCGGGGAAGGCGTGCTTTCGGCCTCCTTTATCCCGGTGTATGCCCGGTTGCTGGCCCAGCACAAGCAGGAAGAAGCGGATCGCCTGGCGGGCGCTATTGCTGCTGCTCTGGCGCTGATCATCTCCGTGATCGTGGCGCTGGGTGTGCTGGCGACGCCCTATTTGCTATGGCTGATCGCACCAGGCTATACCGGCGAGAAGCGCGAACTGACGATTCTGATCGTGCGGATTCTATTTCCGGGCACCGGCATCCTGGTGTGGTCGGCGTGGTGTCTCGGAATACTCAACAGCCATCATAAGTTCTTCCTTTCCTATGCAGCGCCAGTGGTCTGGAATCTCTCCATGATCCTGACCATGCTGTTCTTTCGTCACCTGGATGCCAATCATCTGATCGTGTATCTGGCGTGGGGTACGGTGCTGGGTTGCCTGTTGCAGTTCCTGGTACAGCTGGGGCCGGTATTGAAGCTGGCGCCGAACATGCGGCTGAAGCTTGATCTGCGCAGCATGCACGTACGGCAGGTAGGTGGCAGTTTTCTTGGCGTGGCGATTGGGCGTGGTGTCGTACAGATCAGCGCGTTTGTCGATCAGGCCATTTCCACTTTGTTGGGCAGCGGCGCGATTGCCGGCATGACCACCGCATCATCGATCAACCTGCTGCCGGTTAGCCTGTTTGGCATGGCGATTTCCGCATCGGAATTGCCCACGCTATCGCGCATGGTTGGCGAAGACGTCGATGAAGACGTCGCCGCAAAGCTGTCCACACGATTGAACAACGGTCTGGAACGCATTGCGTTCTTTATCGTGCCCTCGTCGATGGCGTTCTTTGCACTCGGTAACGTGGTGGTGGCGGCGCTGTATCAGTCCGGCGCATTTACCAGCAAGGATTCGTATTATGTATGGGCAATCCTGGCCGGCTCCGGCGTGGGTTTGCTGGCATCGACCTTTGGTCGGCTTTACGCCTCGACCTATTACGCCATGCGCGATACGCGCACGCCGCTGCGCTTCGCCATCGTCCGTTTGTTTTTTACCGCGGTGCTCGGTTTGGCTAGCGCTTTGCTGTTGCCTGGAATGCTGGGCATTTCGCCGCAGTGGGGTGCGGTGGGGCTTACTGCTTCGGCAGGTGTGGCGGGCTGGATCGAGTTCCATCTGCTGCGCCAAAAATTGAACAAACGTATCGGCGTCACCGGCGTGTCGGCAGTGATGATGATGAAGTTGTGGGGAGCTGCGGGTTTTGCCGCGCTGGCAGCTTGCGTGGTCGAGCATTATTTGCCGCTACGTGGACCGATCGTTACGGCGATGTTTGTGCTGTCAACCTATGGCATCGCTTATTTCGGGATGACCTATGCGCTGCGCATCAAGGTTTGTGTGGACGTGCTGGGGAAATTTTTGCGACGCGTTGGCATCGGCTGATCGGTGAGTGATCACGTAGTTTGGCTGGCGCAGCCTACGTAGCCACCACGCCGTCATTCCGGCGAAGGCCGGAATCCATGGTCAGTGCGAAGCGTGGATTCCGGCCTTCGCCGGAATGACGGTGCGACAAGATGAGAGGTTATGTGGTTCAACGCCGCAAATTGCTCCGCGCCAATTCAACCAACTCATCGCCACGCCCATTCATCACTGTGCGAAGCGCCCACAGGCTGAAGCCTTTCATCTGCTCCAGCTGGATCTTCGGCGGCATGGACAGCTCCTGTCGGTTGGTTACGACGTCAACCAATGCGGGCCCATTGTGCGCAAAGGCTTCGCGCACCGCTTTCTCCAGATCAGCCGGATCTTCCACGCGTACGCCATAGATACCTGACGCGCGGGCAACCGCCGAGAAATCGGGGTTGTCCAGCGTGACACCGGTTGGCAGGAATCCGGATGCCTTCATCTCCAGCTCCACAAAGCCAAGCGTGCCGTTATTGAACACCACGATTTTCACCGGCAACTGATGCTGCACCAGGGTCAGCAGGTCACCCATCAGCATGGCAAAGCCGCCATCGCCGGACAGGCTGACAATTTGCCGGCCGGGATACGCGGTCTGTGCACCGATGGCTTGCGGCATGGCATTGGCCATTGAGCCGTGGACGAAGGAGCCAAGCAGGCGTCGCTTGCCGTTCATATGCAGATAGCGTGCAGCCCAGATGGTGGGTGTACCGACGTCGCAGGTGAATACGGCATCCTCGCTGGCGACATCGCTGACCACTTTGGCCACGTATTGTGGATGGATCGGCTTGCTGCCCGCTTTGCCGACGGCGAGATCGTTGAGTCCTTCGCGCGCCTTGCTGTAGCGCTCCAGACTGCTCTTCAAATGCTTGTCGTCGCTAGCCGCCTTCAAGCGCGGCAGCAGTGCATGGAGTGTGGCGCCGACGTCCCCGACCAAGCCAAGGTCGAGGCGACAGCGGCGTCCGAGGTTTTCCGCGCGCAGGTCGATCTGGCAGATCTTTGCGTCGTCGGGGAAGAACTGGCGATAGGGGAAATCGGTGCCGAGCAACAATAGCGTGTCGCAATTCATCATGGCTTCGTAGCCGGAGCTGAAACCGATCAAACCGGTCATGCCGACGTCGTAAGGGTTATCCCATTCAACATGTTCCTTACCACCGAGCGCATGCACAACCGGTGCCTTGAGCGTTTCGGCCAGTTTGATCACTTCATCGTGCGCACCGGCGCAACCACGTCCGCAGAACAGCGTGACCTTGCGACCGCTGCCGAGCAGGGCGGCTAATTGGTCGAGTTGTGCATCCGCCGGCACGACTTTCGGTGCTTGGGGTAGCAAGCTGATGGTCGATGCTACCGGACCGCTAGACTCGGACAGCGCAACGTCGCCAGGAATGACCAGCACGGAAACACCGCGCTGCCCGACCGCCGTGCGAATGGCAATTTCTACGGCACGGTGGATCTGCGAAGGGCTGCTCACCAGTTCGCAATAGTGGCTGCATTCCTGAAACAGGTTCTGCGGATGCGTTTCCTGGAAATAGCCGCTACCGATTTCGGAGGAGGGAATATGAGCCGCAATGGCCAGCACCGGTGTGCGCGAACGGTGGGCGTCGTAGAGACCATTGATCAAATGCAGGTTGCCTGGTCCACACGACCCGGCACAAACAGCCAGTTGACCCGTAAGCTGCGCTTCTGCTCCGGCGGCAAAAGCAGCGGCTTCTTCATGTCGGTAATGGATCCATTCCATATCCTTGCGTTGCCGCAGCGACTCGGTAATGCCATTGAGGCTGTCGCCGACCAAACCGTGTATGCGCTTCACACCGGCTTGAGCAAGGGTTTCAACCAGGACATCGGCGACATTATGGATGCTCATGACGCAATACCTTCCGTGACCAGGGTAGAACCCTGATCTTGGCAAAGCATGGCTTTGAATTCCGTAAAGGCAACAACGGCCCCGATCAAGAGGGTAGCCGTTGATGGGGTTAGCGAGGGCCGATCACCATCGGCTCCGGCTCCAACCGCACACCGAAGCGCGCCTGCACACCGTCGATCACGCGCTGTGCGAAAGTCCACAGTTCCTGGCCGGTAGCTTTGCCGTGATTGACCAGCACCAGGGCATGCCGATTGGAAATGCCGGCATCGCCGTCTCGCTCACCTTTGAACCCCGCGGCTTCGATCAGCCATGCTGCGGAAAGCTTCCAGCGCGCATCGTTGCCCGGCCAGGCGACTAATCCCGCATGTTCACGCTTCAGTGCTTCGCCTTGCGGTGCATCGACGATGGGGTTTTTGAAGAAGCTGCCCGCGTTGCCGATCACGGCAGGATCAGGCAACTTCTTTGTACGCAAATGGACCACCGCTTCGGCGACATGAAACGGTGCGGGTCTGTCGACGCCCATGCGCTCGAGCTCTTCGCGAATGCCTGCATAGTCCAGCCGCAAAGCATGTTGTCGGGGCAGGGCGAAGCGCACCGCGGTCACGATGAAACGATCCGGTACGTGCTTGAACAGTGAATCGCGATAGGCGAAGGCACAGGCCTTGCGATCCAGTGTCACCACGCGCCGTTCCATCCGATCCCAGGCTTCCACGCTTTCGATAAATTCAGCCACTTCCGTGCCGTAGGCGCCAATGTTCTGGATCGGCGCGGCACCCACCGTGCCGGGAATCAGAATCAGGTTTTCCAGGCCGGCAAAACCCTGGCCCAGCGTCCAGCGCACGAAGTCATCCCAGCGTTCGCCAGCGGCAACGGCAATGCGCGCGATATCGCCATCCTGCTCGACGTGCACGCCGCGTGTTTCCATCGCCAGCACGGTGCCATCGACGTCGCCGGTTAGCAGAATGTTGCTGCCTTCGCCCAATACCAGCAGGCGGCTGTTGCGAATGGCCGGAAAATCGAGCAGTTCCGGCAGTTTGGTGGCATCGCGTATTTCCGCCAGCAGTTTGGCGCGCACATTGACGCGGAAGGTGTTGCGCGTAGTCAGTGATGCGTTTTCGATCAGCGTGTAACCGCCCATGTCGATGCGTTCAACGACCATCGTGGTCGTCCTTCTGGCGATGGATTTCGTTGACGCATTCGGCAACCAGTGCAGGGCCGCGGTAGATAAGGCCGGAATAGATCTGCACCAGCGAAGCGCCGGCGTCGAGCTTTTCCACCGCATCTTGTCCTTCAAAAATACCGCCGACACCAACGATGCCGATGCGATCACCCAGGCGGCGGCGCATGCCACGCACCACGTCGGTTGAGCGGGCGAACAAGGGTCTGCCGGACAAGCCACCGGTTTCGTTGCCGTGCGGATCGTTGGCTACGGCGGCGCGATCGATGGTGGTGTTGGTGCAAATCACACCGTCGATATGCGTGGCAAGCAACACATCGGCAATGCTGTCCAGTTCGGCTTCGCTTAGATCCGGCGCAATCTTCAACAGCATCGGCTTGCGCGCACCTTGCTGCGAACCGAGCCGTTCCTGCGCCTCGCGCAGCGTTTCGATAAAGCGTCGCAGTGTCGTTTCTTCCTGCAGATCACGCAGGCCTTTGGTATTGGGCGAAGAGATATTGACGGTGATGTAGCTGGCGTGTGCGTACACACGTTCCAGGCAGAACAGGTAGTCGTCGACGGCCTTGTCGTTCGGCGTGTCCTTGTTCTTGCCGATATTGATGCCGAGCACGCCGCGATAACTGGATTTCTGCACATTGCGTACGAGCGCATCCACGCCCTCGTTGTTGAAACCCATGCGGTTGATGATGGCTTCGTGCTGCGGCAGGCGGAACAGGCGGGGGCGATCGTTGCCGATCTGCGGGCGTGGCGTGACCGTGCCCACTTCGATAAAGCCGAAGCCAAGCGAACCTAGCGCATCCAGGTGCGAAGCGTTCTTGTCCAGGCCGGCGGCAAGGCCGACCGGATTCGGGAAGCGTATACCGAAGGCTTCCACGGGCAGGTCTTGCGGTGGTGTGGCGACGAAGCGTCCAAGGTCGCTGCGATGGGCCACGTCCAGGCCATAAAGCGTCAGGCCGTGCGCGGTCTCGGCATCCAGTTTGAACAGCAGCGGGCGAATCCAGGCGTACATAGTTTTTAAGGAACCTCGCCCACATAGACGCGGGTATCGTAATCAAAGCTGATCTTGCCATGTTCCTGGCAGTCGTCGAACAGTTTGCGCAGTGCGTCGATCATCGGAGCGTGATTCGGATGGCCTTCTTTCGGTGCATAGGACGACGACATCAGGCGGCCACGCAGCGCCTCAAAGTCCAGCAACTGGCAATGATCGAACTGCGCTGTTGCTCGCCAGCCGGTGCCGAACCACTCGCGCATGCGCGGCTCATCCGCGTAGCGCTCTGCTACGCTGGTGTAGTCGGTGCCGTAGGTTTGCAGCAACGCTTCGTAGCCAACCAGGAACGGTGTGCCGGTGAGCCGCCGTGAATTCCAGTAGATGGCGGCTAGGCCACCCTTACGCAGGATGCGGTGAAACTCTTGTCGCGTACTCGCGGGATCGAACCAATGGAAAGCCTGCGCCACGGAAACAAGATCGACGCTTGCGTCGTCCAGTGTGGTGGCATCAGCGCGGCCGTCCACCGCACGAAAGCGCGGATTGCCGCCCAGCCACGTCAGCGCGGCTTCCCGCATCGCGGCATTGGGTTCAACAGCCGTAACGGGATGTCCGCCATCGAGAAACATCTTGCTGGAAATGCCGGTGCCGGCACCCACATCGGCCACACGCCAGTCCGGCGTGACGCCTTGGGCATCGCGCAGCCAGTCGAACAGGGCAACAGGGTAGGTGGGGCGATAGCGGACATAGTCCGCAACGCGATTGCTGAAGCGTTCGGTGCTGTGCAGGTTACTCATGGCTTTCTCACGTCAACTGTTGGCCGCCGTCGACACACAGAATCTGTCCGGTTATCCAGCCCGCCCATGGCGAGGCGAGGAACAGCGCTACATGCGCGATTTCTTCCGGTGTGCCGTAGCGGCCAAACGGGATTTTCGATAATACGGCCGCATAGCGCGTGGGATCTTCGCGCTTGCAACGGTCCCACATGCCACCTTCGAATTCGATGGAACCTGGTGCAATGGCGTTGACGCGGATGCGTTTCACAGCAAGAGCCAGGGCCTGCGATGTGGTGTAGTGGCAAAGCGCCGCCTTCATGGCACCGTACGAAGGCATATGGGGCCGTGGGTGCATGCCAGCGATGGAACTGGTGTGCAGAATGCTGGGGTGCGAGGATTTTTCCAGATACGGCATGGCGGCGCGTGAAGCACGCACAGCAGCCATCATGTCGATATTGAAAACGGCCGCCCAGTCTTCCTCCGTGTCCTGGAACCCGTATCCGCTGGCGTTGTTGATCAGTACGTCGATGCCACCCAGCGTTTCGGCAGCAGCGTTGATATAGGCATCAATAGCGGATGCATTCCCCAGGTTGCATGACTGCTGATGCACCGGTACGCCGTGTGCAGCGATGGCCTTGGCTGTTTCATCCAGAGCGGCTTGCCCGCGCGCGCAGATCGATACGGCAGCACCGGATGCCGCGAAGGCCAGCGCCATGCTGCGACCAATGCCTTTGCTGCCACCCGCGATGACGATGCGGTAATCGCTGAGATCGAACGGGAAGGGTGTTGGGGTTGAAGGCATGCCACAGTCCTTACTTGGAGGTGTCCCCTCTCCCCTCTTGGGGGAGGGTTAGGGTAAGGGACAATCTTGCAGGAATGCTTATTTCCCGTCTCACGGCGTATCTGCTTAACGCGCCGCGCGAGTGTGGATGTCGGGGCACATGCGACCCTTCACCCCAACCCTCTCCCCAGAGGGGAGAGGGGCTACATCATCGTTTTACAGATCGAACTTGATGCCTTGCGCCAGCGGCAACGCGTTCGAGTAATTGATGGTGTTGGTCTGGCGGCGCATGTAGACCTTCCACGCATCCGAACCGGATTCACGGCCACCGCCGGTTTCTTTCTCGCCGCCGAACGCCCCACCGATCTCCGCACCGGAGGTGCCAATGTTCACGTTGGCGATGCCGCAATCCGAACCCGCCGCCGACAAATACTGCTCGGCCGACTTCAGGTTCTGCGTGAAGATCGACGAAGACAAGCCTTGCGGCACGCTGTTCTGCAGCTCGATGGCTTCATCCAGCGTCTTGAACGGCATCACGTAGAGGATCGGTGCGAAGGTTTCCGTCTGGACCACTTCATCGCTGTTCTTCAGACCCGTGACGATGGTCGGCAGCACAAAGTTACCCTTGCGATCGGTCAGTGCCGCACCGCCGGTGCGCACCGTGCCGCCGCTGGCCTTGGCCTTTTCCACCGCCGCGAGATACGCGCCTACCGCTTCCTTGCTGTTGAGCGGGCCCATCAGCGTGGTGGCGAGGGTCGGGTCACCGATCTTGCCTTCCACCTGCTTGTAGGCGGTGACCAGCTTGTCGGTGACCTCGTTGATGATCGACTCATGCACAAACAGGCGGCGCGTGGTGGTGCAGCGCTGGCCCGCGGTGCCGACTGCGCCAAACACGATGGCGGGAATCGCCAACTTCAGCTCCGCGCTTTCGTCCAGGATAATCGCGTTGTTGCCGCCCAGTTCCAGCAGCGAACGGCCCATGCGCTTGGCGACGCGCTCGCCCACGTGACGGCCCACCTTGGTCGAACCGGTGAAGCTGATCAGCGGAATGCGGTGGTCATCCACGAACACCTGCGACAGCTCGGTGCTGGCATCGTTGAACAGGAAGAACAAGTCCGGGAAGCCAGCGTTCTTCAGCGCTTCGTTGCAGATCTTCATCGTGGCGATCGCCGACAGCGGCGTCTTCGGCGACGGCTTCCAGATGCAGATATCACCGCAGATGGCGGCCAGCATCGCATTCCACGCCCACACAGCCACCGGGAAGTTGAACGCGCTGATGATGCCAACCAGGCCCAGCGGCTGGTATTGCTCATACATGCGGTGGCCCGGGCGCTCCGAATGCATGGTGTAGCCGTAGAGCATGCGGCTCTGGCCCACGGCGAAATCGGCGATGTCGATCATCTCCTGCACTTCGCCGTCACCTTCGGGCTTGATCTTGCCCATTTCCAGCGCGACCAACGAACCCAGCGCGTCCTTGTGCTTGCGCAACGCTTCGCCGCAAAGGCGCACAGCTTCGCCGCGCTGCGGAGCGGGAGTGGTGCGCCACACTTTGAAAGCTTCCTGGGCGCGTTTGACGATGATTTCGTAATCGGCGGCGCTGGACGCATGCACAGTACCGATCACCTCGCCCGTAGCCGGGTTCACCGGCTGCAGGGTGCCCGCGTTGGTGGTTTTTGACCACTCGCCGTTGCCGAGATAGGTGCCCGACTGCTCGCCGGTAAGGCCGAGCGCCTTGAGGATTTCGTGCGACATGCGTACTCCTGAGTCGTGGCGCCGGCTGGCGCCTTGAATGGGGAAATTCCTATTCTAACAGGGGGCGCAGGGAGGGTCCGATTTGGCCAGATCGCGCTCGCCGCCGATCCATGCCAAAATCGCCGCCCGTCAGGCACACCAAGCCATGCCCCCGTAGCTCAGTTGGATAGAGCGTCCCCCTCCTAAGGGGAAGGTCGTACGTTCGAATCGTATCGGGGGCACCATTCCATCTTTGTCGAGCTTCTGCGTATTTGCCCGGAAGCGCCTGCGTACGAACGGTTTGCGCGGACATCAAGCGCGCCTAAAGGATGAGTGAGCCCGTGACGATGCGTCGGCTTAAATGGGGTGCAACATCGCGCCGCGCTTCCTCTCCACGAGTCGAGCGACCCAGTCGATGAACACTCTTACCTGAGGCGCCAGGTACTGACGGTTCGGATACATGATCGACAGCGGCCATAGGTCGTCGCACACCGACGGAAGTACATGAATCAATCGTCCATTCGCGAGATGCTCACTCACCAGAAGCTCCGGCACCTGGATCAGTCCCATGCCCTCCAAGGCACAGGCCACAAGCGCCTCGGCGTCGTTGACCATCATGGTGCTAGGAACGGCTAGTTCGTGCTTTTCTCCATGCTTTGGCATGTGCCACTGGATAGCCCGATGGCCACGTCCAGAGAAGTAGTTCACGGCCTTGTGGCGTGCGAGCTCTTCCAGTCGCCGAGGCGTACCGTGAGCGCTCAGATAGTTCGGCGAGGCGCAGATAACCATCGTGATGGTGGCTAACTGACGAGCGATCATGCTGGTAACAGGCAGCGCGCCGATGCGAAGCACGCAGTCAATCGCGTCCGCGACTAAATCAACCGGCTGGTCGCTGACGCCCAGGATGATCTCGATATCTGGATACGCAGCGGAAAATTCCGGCAGTGCGGGGATTAGCAGCGGCTTGGCGACCGCCACGGGAACGTCAACGCGAAGTCGGCCAGCCGGATGCTCTTCGCTTCCGCCAAACAGATTCCGTATGGCGGCGGCATCGCTAAGAAGCCCGGTGGCGCGCTCGTAAAGGGATTCGCCTTCACCTGTCAGGCTGACTCGGCGGGTTGTGCGATGGAGCAGGCGTGCGCCCAGGCTCGCTTCCAACTCGCTGATCGCCTTGGTTATGCCTGGCCGCGCCATCCGCAACATGTCAGATGCGCGCGAGAAGTTCCGGGTCTCGGCGACCGTGACGAAAATCCGCAGCTGCCTGATGAGATCCATGAATCAGGATAGTTATCTAAATAGATAACAATCAAGTACCTACTATTGCTCTTTTGCTACGGGAGCCGGGGGCTTAACTTTCTGCGGGTGCGGACAGCCTTGCCAATGCGCATCGCCGCAATCCCGTGCCCTGAATAGCCAACTATCCCATTCGAGGAGTCTCCCCCCATGTCCCGTGTCATCCGATTTCATGCATACGGCGATGCGAACGTTCTGCGCATCGAGGACATCGACATCCCGCCGCCGGCTTCCAACGAGGTGCAGATCGCCGTTCGTGCGATCGGCCTCAATCGCGCCGAGAGCATGTTTCGCAGTGGTACTTATCTTCAGGAGGCAGTCTTTCCGTCCTCATTGGGTTACGAGGCCGCTGGCGTCGTTCGAGCGCTGGGTGCGGATGTCGGTGCGTTTGCCGTCGGTGATGCGGTCAGCGTTATTCCGACGCTTGATATGTCGTGTTGGCCGACCTATGGCGAGGTCATCAATATTCCGGTCAGGTACGTCGTGAAACATCCGACCAACTTGTCCTTCGAGGCAGCAGCGGCCAGCTGGATGCAATACATCACGGCCTGGGGTGCATTGATCGAGCAGGCGGGCTTGCATGCCGGAGACACGTTGATCGTCTCCGCCGCATCGAGCAGTGTGGGCATCGCTGCCTTCCAGGTCGCGCGTAGCGTGGGAGCTACCGTGATTGCGACAACTCGCACCAGTGACAAGGCACAAGCACTACGTGATGCAGGTGCACATCATGTGATTGCCACTGCCGAAGAAGATCTGGTTGCCCGCGTCCGTGAGATCACCGGCGGCCAAGGGGCGCGGGTTGTGTTCGATCCCATTGGGGGACCTGCGATCGCCACGCTCACCGAGTGCATGGCGGTCGGTGGAATCTTGCTTGAGTACGGCGCGCTAAGTTCCGAGACAGGTCCCTTTCCGCAATTTGCCGTGCTCGGTAAGAGCCTGACTATCCGGGGCTACCTCTATACAGAAGTAGTGGCCGACGATGCTGCCCTTGAGCGAGCCAAGGCATTCATTACCGATGGCCTGCAATCAGGTGTGCTCGCTCCGCTGATTTCCCGAACCTTCCGATTCGACGAGATCCAAGACGCAACGCGGTTCCTGGAATCGAACCAGCAGATAGGTAAGGTCGTGGTTACCGTCTGATGCCAGCCCGGTGAGGCGGTCCCCGCGCGTAAGCACGCGGTGGGGCCTTGGTGGCTCGGGCTAGAAAGGCCTGGGAATAGCCGCAGTGCACAAAATTTCAATCGTCCACCGGACCGGTTAAGTCAGCCGAATGAAAGACGCGGCGGCTTTACGACAGGCCATGTACACAAAGGTATGCATTGGCTGAATCGAACCGGTTCCAGTTAAGACGCTTGTCAACGCAGGCCACATCCGCTCGTTCATGGCGATTGCGGGAGGCAAGGGGGCACGCGATGGAGCAGGACGCTGGAGGAGACACCATCGGCTAGACAACACAGAAGATCCGATGACCCCACTCGACGCATCCATGCCGCTTTCTCCGGCAACGGTGAGGCGGCAGATTCCAAAACGTAACGTCCGCTAATTCAAGGAATTTGCCATGAATGCAAAGTCGAAACTTACCCTCATGGGCCTGATCATCGGTGCAGCGATGGTCTCGGGCCAGGTGATGGCGCAGACGCAGTCTGATGTTCCGGGGCATCCGCGCGTCAATGAGGTCAACAACCGTCTGAACAACCAGCAGAACCGCATCAACAACGGTTTGAAGAACGGCACCATGAGCGCCAAGCAAGCCGATCATGACGAGACCCGCGATGCCAACATCGCCCGTCGTGAAAGCGTGGATGAAGCCAAGCACGACGGTCATCTGACTAAGCAGGAACAGCACAACCTCAACAAGTCCGAGAATCGCAACAGTCGCGATATCTACAAGCAGAAGCACTGATCTGCGGTTTCCGGTTAACGTGAGCCTCGAACCTCCCGTGCATGCACGGGAGGTTTTTTTGCATGTGAAGCGTCGGTTTTTGGTGTGGCTCAGGCGCGTTTGACGAGTCGTACCACGAACAACAGGATCACCGCGCCCACCGTGGCCGTGATGATGGAAGCGATCCAGCCGCCGCCCAGACTGATGCCCAGCAGACCGGCCAGCCAACCGCCCACAAAGGCGCCAACGATGCCGACCAGGATATCGACCAACAAACCAAACCCGCCGCCCTTGATGAATTGACCGGCCAGCCAGCCGGCGATGGCGCCAATGATCAGCCAAGCGATAATGCCGTGAGATGCCATGGATAGTGCTCCGGAAGAGTTTGGAGAATGGAAACTTCGCTCAAAAAAAAGCCAGGCATGTCTCTGAAGAAGCCATGCCTGGCGTACCCCACACTTACAAAGGAAAGTACTTGGCGGCCCGGATCCAAAGGGGGAGGAGAATCCATGCAAAACCGCTGTGTGTATCACCGCAGGCTCACGTTACATGCGGGAACTGATGACACGTATGTCATGGCAGTCATACCTGCTGCCGTCACATTCGTGCTCAGTGGCGACAGTGTGAAAGCTTGCTCCGGGTAGCCGAATCAGAAAATTCCGAATTTGTGGCCTGACAAGAAAACTGCCGCCGCCACGGCGCGAGGGTGAGAAGGTCGACAAGGGAGCACCGCGATGAAAGCGCTATGCTTTCTTACATCGCCGCTTATTACCGGGTCACGGGTCATGTCTTTGCTCCCGCATGCAAATGAAAAGGCCATTGCCGCCAAAGTGCTGGTCATCGGCCATCGTGGTGCAAGCGCGTGGCGACCGGAGCATACGTTGGCTTCTTATGGCAAGGCGATAGCCGATGGTGCTGATTTCATTGAGCCGGATCTGGTGATGACCAAGGATGGTGTGCCGGTGGCGCGCCATGAGAACGACATCAGCGCCACCACTGATGTCGCCACTCATTCGGAATTTGCCAGCCGCAAGACAACAAAGACTATCGACGGCCAATCAGTGACGGGCTGGTTCACGGAGGATTTCACGCTCGTCGAACTGAAAACACTCCGTGCTCGTGAGCGCCTCCCGGAGTTTCGCAGCACCGCCTATGATGGCCAGTTCCCGATTCCAACCTTCGACGAAATCATCGACTTTGTCGCTGCCGAATCGGCGACAAGTGGCCGGGTGATTGGCATCATTCCTGAAATCAAGCACGGCACTTATTTTCAGAAGATCGGTTTGCCCATGGAGGACCGCGTACTGGCGATCATCGACGCGCATGCTTATACGCGCACCGCGCCGGTGGAGATCCAATCTTTCGAAATCACCAATCTCCGCTATCTGCGCGGCAAACTCGGCAAGGATCACAACAATATCCGCCTGCTTCAGCTGATCGATGACGAGGATCAGCAACCCTACGATGTCATCGCCGCCGGTCGTAAACTGACTTACGGCGACATGATGAAGCCAGCCGGCCTGCACGAAGTAGCCAGCTACGCGGATGCGATCGGTCCGAATGTCCGCGCGATCATTCCACTCGCTGCCGATGGAACGTTAGGCAAACCAACATCACTGGTGCATGACGCCCATGCCGCGAAGCTCGAACTGCATCCGTATACGTTTCGGCCGGAAAACCATTTTCAGGCGAAGAACTTCTGGCAGGGCAGCGACCCGAAAACCTTCAACGAAGCCGGCTCGATCGCCGAGATTCGCGCTTACCTCGATGCGGGTATCGATGCGTTCTTTACCGATGATCCGGCCATTGGGCGTAAGGCGCTGGATCAGCGCTGAACGTTTGGCAGTTCGGTCGTGCCTTCAGCTTGATCCATGCGCATGATGAAGCCCCAGCCATAACGGCCCCTCATGTCGGGTGTGTTGCCATCGATGGCCACGACAATCTCGTTGGCGCCCTTGTGAAGAGGAAGATCGAAGCTGTCGTTCTCTAATGATAGGCGGCCATCGGGTGCTTTGCGGCCGCCTTTTACGTTGTAAAGGTTCTTGCCGGAAAACACGGGTTTGCCGTTGGCGAATACCCATATCTCGCGCAACCAGCCGACGGCCACATGCCGAACCTGTTCGCGATCGGACTGTATGGTGGTGCGAAGCCAGACCACCTGCGCAGGTGCCTGCTTGGATATCGGCGGGTAAAGTCGGCTCAAGTTGATAAGGCCACCGTAGTCGGCGGTTATCGGCGACCAAGTCGATGCGGAAGAGGGCATGTCCGACATACTGAGATGGTCCGTTGTGCTCATCGATACGGGGTCGGTGCCCCGCCACCGAACGAGATAGCGCCGATCGCCTGAAGCAGGGTCCGCCGGAGCTTTGGGGTCGAGGCCATCGGTCACACCGGGCGCAAGCGTCAAGTTGGCGTAGTAAGCGGTTCCTTCGAACGCGATGGTTCCGGTACTCGCATCACCTTCCATATGTGCAACGCGGAGCGATGGCTCGGTTTGCCGGTTCACATAGACGTTCATACGTTCGCCGGAAATGACCAGCCGGATGTGGTTCCATTCGTTTTCGCGAAAAGGCGCCGCTGCTTGATATTGCGGGTAGACGTCCCAGAGTACCCGACCTTTGATGATAGGGACGTATTGCAGGCAGTCCTGTGACGCAGGGCAGTCGGGACTGACCCGGATATAAAGCATGTCGGCGGTGTCTGCGTCTTTCTGGTGAAAACGAATACCAGGGAACTCTTCGCCGACGGGCTTGATGTCGAACTCGATGGTGCCACTGCCGAAGTGTTTATCTTTCAGCGCGACAAAACCTTGTTCGCTTTCGGAGGTCACCTGAAGGATGCCGTTCGGGAACGCCTCCCTGGTGATGAATGACGCATTGCCGCTTGCCTGCCAGCCGTCGGCAACCAGCGGAATCTGCAAGGGTGTGACTGTTGATGCGAAAGCCGACGTGGCGCTGAGTAGGCTGAGCGCATAGACCGAATGAATAAGTCGCTTTTGCATGTGCATCTACCGAAGGACGAGTGTGCACACCCTAACGACGTGTTCCGCCAGTGTCTCGCGAGACGATGCAAAGCGGACTGGAAACGTGCTGAGACGGCTGGTGCACGTGCTTAATGAATTCGGCGGCCTCCGAGCCCGCGGGCAGGTCCTTCAATGTGAAACGCATCGTCCGCTTGGTGCCGGTCTTTGACCGTTTAAGGGCATGCTGCGGCCGGTTCGTCATATTTGCGCCCCTACCACCTATGGGAATGCTTATTTTTGGCACATTGCCACGCGCGTCTATGGGCGTGGCAGGGTGTCCCATAGGTGGACTTGGCTTGATGGCGTTGCGCTGCCGGTGCGTGATGCAACCGCGATCCCCGCGCGGGAGCTGTCTTAAAAGCGCAGACAATCGAATGAGGCATTTATGAAAAAGATCATTTTTATCGGAGCTACCCTTCTGATGCTCGGTTGCGGCACCGCCGCAGCGGATCAATCTGATAGCACGGCCGCTACGGCGCCCCAGGATGTGGCAGACATTCAGCACGTTATGGATGCGTTTCACCATGCCGTAGTTACACATGATGGTAAGGGCGTTTCCGCCCTTTTTATCGACCAAGGAAGCACGTGGGTGACTGTGTTGTCCGACAAAGGATTCGCGGCTGAGAAGGCGAAGAATGCTTCGGTGAAAAAAATCCGCGTCAGCAGCTATCAGGGATTTTCGTCCTTCGTATCAAGTACGAAATCGGCGCTCGACCCTCGCCATTCCGACATTCGTATCATGAGCGACGGTGCGGTGGCTTCGGTCTATTTTCATTTTGACTTTGTCATCGATGGTAAAGTCGAGAACCGTGGCGATGAGACATGGCAACTGGTCAAGACCGTCGATGGGTGGCGCATCGTTGCCATTACCTATTCGTCAAATCCCGGGACAGTGTGAATCAACCCGGCGGTGACGTTGGATCAGATGGCGTGGGCTAGACCGAAGCGCTCGTGTAGGATGACATGAGGCGTTCGGCAAGCATGTGAGGACGAAGGTGCCCCCGATTCGGAACCATGCTCAGCGTATGGAAAACGGCTCATATTCCAGGCTGCGTCTGGTACTCATCTCCCTGGTAGCCTGGACGGCCGTTGGGGTGGTTTTCGCGATGCCGCGTTTTGCGTCGACCACCGCATGGTGGTTCGTGCTGCGTACCTCGTTAGCCGATTGGTGGGCGTGGGCACTCCTCGTCCCGATGATTGTTGCGGTGGACCGACACCTGCCCATCGCGGTGAATCGCCTGGGAACGCGGCTTGCTGTCCACATCGTCATCGGTATTCCGACAACTTTGGTTTACAGCTACGTTAGCGCCGCGCTTCAAGTGATGTTGGGTGTGATGCCATGGCCGGACATGATCGGCCTTGGCCCTCTGCATGAAGCCCTGAAAGGTGGCTTTCTTTGGAGCCTTCTGGTTTATCTGCTCGTCGTCGGTGGCTGGCAGGCGGTGCAGTACAGTCAGCACTATCTTGCTTCGCAGCTCAGGCTCGAACGGCTGGAACGCAATTTTTCCGAAGCGCGTCTGAATGTGCTGCGCATGCAGTTGGACCCGCACTTTCTTTTCAATGCGCTCAATACCATCTCTTCCCTGGTCGTCAGTCAGCCAAAGCTGGCGCGTGGAATGATCGAGCAGTTAGGCGATTTGTTGCGCCTTTCTCTGGAGTCCGGACGTCGGCAGCAGGTGCGCCTCGGCAAGGAGTTGGAGTTCCTCGGCCATTACCTCGCCATCCAGAAGACCCGTTTTGGCGATAGCTTGCATGTCGTGCTCGACGTTCCCGCATCCGCTCGCGACGTCATGGTGCCAAGCCTTATCCTGCAGCCGCTGGTCGAGAATGCGGTTCGCCACGGATTGTCTCCTCGACCGGGCGGGGGCACCGTTTGGGTTCGAGCGATGATCGAGGATGCTGTTTTGTTCATTACCGTCGAAGACGATGGCGTCGGGCTTGGCGAGAACTGGGCAGACGATCGCGTCGGGTTAGGTTTGGGGATCACTCGCGAGCGCATCGCCATGCTCCATCATACGCAGGATGCAGGTCTTCTAATCGGTCCACGCGAAGGTGGTGGCACCGTTGTTCGCGTCTCAATACCCATAAGCGTGACGGAGGCGTATAGCGATGAGTGAGAGAAATACTTATCGTGTTCTCATCGTTGACGACGAGGAGCCTGCACGTCAGCGTTTGCGCGAATTGATGCATGACGATCCCGACGTCGGCGAAATAATCGAGGCCGAGAATGGGCTCGACGCCGTCGAGACGATTTTGCAAAAGCAGCCCGACATCGTTTTTCTTGACGTTCAAATGCCGGGCCTCGATGGCCTTGACGTCATCGATACAATCGGCGTCGAGCGAATGCCCGTCACCGTATTTGTGACAGCCTTCGATCAGCACGCTGTGCGTGCCTTCGAATTGGCCGCCATCGACTATGTGCTTAAGCCGTACGGAGATGAGCGCATGGAGGCGGCTTTCTCCCGAGCAAAGGCACGTCTAGACGACAAGCATGTGCACGAATTCGGGCAGAACATGCTCAAACTGCTCGATAACCGTCGCCCGGACAAATCCTTTCTCGACCGCATTGTTATTCGGGAACGCGACAAGACCGATCTCATCCGCGTCGAATCGATTGACTGCATCGAAAGCGCGGGCGTCTATGTGGCATTGCATGTAGGTCGTGAGCGTGTCATTCATCGAGCCGCCCTAGGCGAACTTGTCGGGCGGCTCGATCCGCGCCGCTTTGTTCGCGTTCATCGCTCAACCGTCGTCAACATCGACAGCATTTTGCATCTTGAGCCGGCGACGCACGGAGAATTTGATCTCATCCTGCGGGGCGGCCACCGTGTTCACGTCAGCCGGACGTTTCGCCCATTGCTTGAGGCGCGGCTGGGACAGGCCTTATAGCGCGTGCATGGGCATAGACAACTACGCCCCGTGAAAGCCTGGGGTGATGGAGCAGGCCCCGATGCCGTGGCTCATGGGGCTTCTGAAAAGTGCGTTCTTGCCGTGCGCCTGAAAAGAGGGGAGGGCTTGCACAGTGACCGAATCGAAGACCGACAGGTTTGGCAGGACTGGCATCTTCTAAGGTTCGCGGCTATGAATTCGCTCCAGAATGCGGCTAAGGTGTGCAAGGTCGGTCTTGGAAAGACGCTGCATAGCGGGCGGGGCATCGTCGCGTGCTACACGAAGTGCCGCTTCGATGAGCTGCTGTCCTGACGACGTGATCGATACCAGTTTCGCGCGCCGGTTGTCCGGGTGAGGATTGCGTTCGACCAGGCCGCGGTCTTCAAGATCGTTCACGGCTACGGTGACGGCGGGCGCATCGCTGCCGGTGTCATCCACGATCTGCTTCAGGGTCATCGACGCATCAAGCAACCGCCACAATATGCGTGCGCGACTGAAGGGTAAGCCCGAGGCATCGCTGATTTTATGGCGCCATTCACCGCGGGTTTCCCACACCAGGGCAACCAACATTTGCCAGATGCGATCGGCTTCGCTGCCACTGGTGGCGCGAGCCCTCACGCCTTCGCTCCGACAGCCGTTTCCTCCAACAAGTGCGCCGCGTGGCGAGTGGTGTCATGCGCCCAGCGCGTGTTGGACAACCATCCCAGCAACAACACCGTAAAACCACCACCGGTGATCAGCCACCAAAACGGATGCGAGGCCTCGGCGAAGCCGTTATGCACGTGCGCGCCCAAGATGGTGCCCGCAAGCGCGACACCGAGCGATGCGCCGATTTGTCGGCTGGTGGAGGCGACTGCCGCGGCGAGACCTGCCTGCGCCTTGGGCATGCCGGACACGGCCGTGTTAGTAATGGGTGCGTTTACCATGCCAAAACCAATACCAAAGATTACATACGTCAGCAACAACAATGGCAGCGGCGTCGTGGCGGTCAGCTGCGTCATCATCAACGCGCTGACGACAGTGGCGGTACCGGAGGCCAGTAGCGAGGGTCGTGTGCCATACGTGCCGACGAGTCGCCCGGAGAAGGGCGAACAAAGGATCGTCGCCAGCGCGAGCGGCAAGGTGCACAAGCCGGTTTGGAAAGCCGACAGGCCACGCACTTCCTGCAGGTACAGCGCATTGAGGAACAGGAACCCCGAGAACGCTGAGAAGCTACATACGGCGATCAGTGTCGCGCTGCTGAAGGGCGCGCTGCGAAAGAATCGCACATCGATCAATGGTTCATGACGCCGAGGTTCGTAGATAAGCAACGCGATCAGCGCAAGAGCGGCTGCGGCAAACAGGCCGATGATCGTCGTCGAACTCCATCCGTCGTGCGGACCTTCGATCACCGCATAAGTCACCGTCGCCAGGATGATAAACACCAACACTTGTCCGATCGGGTCGACACGCCGCGCGTGTGGTGCTTTGGATTCTGGAATGTAGCGCGCGGCCAGCAGCATCGCTGCGGCCCCGATGGGTAAGTTCACCCAGAAGATGGAACGCCAGCCGATGCTTTCAGTAAGCGCGCCGCCGATTACCGGCCCTAGTGCCATGGCCACGCCGGCGACCGCGCCCCAGACGCCGATGGCACGTGCACGTGCTTTGGGTTCGTGGAACGTGTTGGCAATGATCGACATGGCGACCGGATTGAGCATCGTTGCCCCTAGCGCCTGCAGAATGCGAAACGCGATCAGGCTATGAATGTCTGGGGCAAGGCTGCACAGCAACGAACCGAGCATAAACAGCGCCATGCCTGTCTGGAACACGCGGCGACGTCCGAAGCGGTCGGCCATCGACCCGGCCAGCATCAGCAGGCTCGCCACCACCATGGTGTAGGCATCGATCACCCACTGCAGCCCCGATATCGAGGCGCTGAGATCATGACGGATCGAGGGCAGCGCCACATTGACGATGGTGACGTCCATCGCAACCATCAGCAGGCTCAGGCAGCAAATGCCGAGGATGAGGTTCGGATGGGTCTTGGTTCGTTCGGCATGGCTAATAGTTGTATTCATACAACTATTGTTAATTAACAACTATTCCCCGTCAAGTGCCCTCTGCTTTGTCATGTACGTGAACGCTTTGATGGCGGCGCGCGTATCGGGCGGTGGCCACGTTTTCCAAGAGGTTCGGGGGGGGGGGGCTTGATCCATTACCCGGGGTTCCATACTCAACGGTTCCCGTGCTGATCAATGTCGGCTTTGGGTGGAAGCGGACATTGGGATTCGAGAAACGCACGCTTTCATTTAATGGCTTCGTGCCCATAGCTAAAAATTCTGGTTATTTCCCATCCATCAGAAGTCTGGTGCCAAACGACCAGGAACTTGGCCTCTCCGAAGCATTTGCCAGATTTAATCTCACAGAATGTGTGATGCCCCTCTTCGAGCGCGCCATATCCATTTATAGGATAGACCTGCACAGTTCCGGCCGTAAGCACGCGCCGAAAGTTACCGCAAACGTTCTCACGAGTTTTCTCGATATAGTCTTGTCTCGTCCATGTGACACCACCTTTGTCGTGGTAAAACTCAACGTTTGGATTCAAGTAGCTTGCATGTGTTCTAAGCTGATCTGGATCGCTGCAGCTATTAAACGAATCAAAAAATTTCGCGTCCAATTTTAAGATGGTGTCGGTTAATGATTCCGGATTAGACGCCACAGGTGGCGCGGCGCCCGCATTCGAGGCGGCAAAAGCAAAGAACATGCTCGCCACAAAGATACGTCTGTTCATTCTCCTCTCCATTGTGAATGTTGCCCAACCCATCGAGTGTTCTTGATCTGATACGTTCAACCTCCGATCGGTTGCAGTTTTCGAACCTCAGACATCTTCCGGGCGCCAAAGGGTTGCAATCCATTCGTACATGCCTTCCAGCACATTGCCCTCGACCGATATCTGTCGGTACAAGTCGTACGCATCGAAGCGCAGCGTCCACGCACGCGTCAAAACTTCACTCAATCATCAAACTCGCCGTGTCCGCGTTTTTCGTTTTGTAAGAGAGTGCAAGGCCATGAAAAAAAGCCCCGTTATTGCCGCCACTTCGATCACGACGCGCGCTAAAGCAGGAGTTGTGGTTACGCTACTCGCTTCGGCTGTATGCCATATGGCATTCGCGTCTGATACGACGGGCCAATCAGCACCCACCGACCGATCGCCTTTCCCGCCGCAGATCCAGCTACAGGTTCCCTTTGCGCCGACGGCGTTCCCCGCGGAAGACGGCGAACATCTTCTGTACGAACTCCATATCACGAATTTCGAAGACGCGCCGATCACGCTCGACCACGTGGATATACTCGATGCAGATCAGGCTGGTAAACCGTCACTGGCGAGTTTTGCCGGGCACCCGTTGAATGAGATAGTGCGGATAGCTGGCAAGGATGACGTCATGGATATGAGCAACGTGGCGAAGCCCATCAGCGTCGACGCTGGGGGATCGGCGGTATTGTTTCTGTCGGTGACCGTGCCGCCCAAGACTTCCATGCCTGAGCATGTCATACAGCGCTTGTCATTGACCAATGGTGAAATCGTAGAAGGCGCATCAGTAGGCACGCAACACACTCCATTGAAGGTGCTCGGTGCACCTGTGGCGGGTACCGATTGGATCGCTGATGACGGTCCGAGCAATGCGCCAGACAACCACCATCGACGCGGAATCTTCGTTGTCGGCGGAGCGATGACGATCTCTCGCCGCTTTGCAATTGATTGGAAACAAGTCGAGCAAGGCCTGCCGTATCATGGCGACGTTCACGCCGATCGGTCGTACTACGCATACGACAAACCTGTTCTCGCCGTTGCCGATGCCACCGTCGTATATGTGCGGGATGGACTACCCGATAACCCGCCCGGGCATAATCGTGATTTTCATCCAGCGCAACCGGTGACGTTCGACAATGCTGGTGGCAATACTATTGTCCTTGACCTCGGCGATGGACAGTTTGCGCATTACTATCACCTGAAGGCCGGCACCATTCAGGTGAAGAAAGGGCAGCGCGTTCGAGCGGGCGAAGCCATTGCTCACATCGGTGCTTCCGGGGATGCACGCGAACCGCACTTACACTTCGAGGTGACGACGGAAACCTCCTTGCTCACTGGTGAAGGCATTCCCTATGTGATTGATCACTTCCGGGTCATCGGAGGCGAAGGACGTACCCTAGGTCTTCGCAAAAACGAGACGCCGCTCGATGGAATGCTCGTTGATTTCGAGAATGGAAAGGGGGCTGACTGAGGCCGTGAGCTAACTTTCGTGTCAGTTCGAAATCGGTACGGATTTACGATTAAGTTGAATGTGACAGTCGAAGCCAACGACCCTTATCTTCACTCAAGCTGCGTCAACAACGTCTTGGCGCCTTTCTCGATACCGGTTTCGGCGGCACTTAAGGTGCCCAAACTGGCGGAGATGTTTTCGGCTGCTGGGTATTGTTTCGCGACAAACGCCCTCAATAATTGATTGCTTTGACTGTTATAGATTTCTACGGCATAGGTTACTGATCCGAGAGACCTGGAGGGGCTGTCTGCGGCACTCTTCAACGTGCCCAGCACCGCACCGACCGGCAGGATTTGCTTGACTGTGCTCAGTACCGGCACGCTGGCGGAAGCGCCGGTCAAGGTGAGATGGATCCTCAATGTGTCGGGACCGGGCGCCGATGTCAGTACATATTTCTTCCCGAGTGTTTGACTGAATTGCATCTGCATGTAACCGGCGAGCTGTTGTCGTTCGGTTGCGCTCAGCTTGCCAAACTGCTGATCTTCGCCGTCGTAGACCGTCACCGTATCAAGTATCACTTGGGTGTACTTGGAAAGATGCGCGTCCGGTACTGAGTAGTAGAGCGGGATATGTGTGTTTTGACTTTGCAAGTTTGGGGTCAGTTGTGCGGTGGAATCCAGGCCGCGATATTGAACCGGCGAGTTGGTAACACAGCCCGCCATACCAACCATGCAAAGCACAGGCAACAAGCACCGCAATGCATTTCTTTTGATCATTGACGTAATCATTGGCAGTTTCATCCTTCCTTACGGCACGTAGTAATACGTGGTGGGCATATAGACCACCTTCGGCGCTGGATACGTCGTTACAACGGGTGTTGCATAGACCACCCGGACCGACGGTGGCGGCGGAGAAACCGATTTAACGGTGACTGTTGAAGGGACGCTTCTCACCACGACGCTGCTATAGCAACAGGGAGCGGGGTAGACGACATAGGATCCAGTCGTACGCACCGTGGTGACGCTGTAGTTCGGCGTGGTGGAACGAGTGACTACCGCCGCGCCGGCATGTGCGGAAGAAAAATAGGTGCCGATTCCAACGGCCAATAACATGGCGAATATGTAACGTGTCTTGTTCATGATGATGAGTTCTCGTAGTTAGAGGGAAATGTCATGCGGTAACACCGCGATGGATAAGCAAGATCAAGGACGACCTAACGCGATGCGTGCGGCGGCGTACCAGTTAGGCGCACGTCGCAGATCGGTCAGTAAGCGACGCCATTCGCCGAACACGAGCCCAAGTGGGTTATGCGTGCCAAGCGGGTGATCGAGGCCATAGCGCAGCGGCTCGTCCTTGCGTTCGGCGGCGAACGTGCCGAACATCCGATCGAAAATAATCAGCGCACCACCGTAGTTCTTGTCGATATACGGTGCATTCGAGGCGTGATGAATGCGGTGATGCGTTGGTGTATTGAGAATCCATTCCAGCAGACCGAGGTTGATTCGCGCCTCGGTATGCAGGAAGAACTGAAAGCGGAGATCCAGCGCCAGCAGAATGATGACCATGCGCGGATCGAAGCCCAGCGCCATCACAGGCAGATACACCAGCCAACCGGCAGAGATCAGGTTTGTCCATCCCAGGCGAATGGCCGAGAGCAAGGTCATCTCTTCCGGCGTGTGATGCACGGCATGACTGGCCCACAACCAGCGCACTTCATGGCTAAAACGGTGGTACCAGTAGTAGGCGAACTCCACGACAAAGAAGCCGATGACCCAGACACGCCAGTCATGCATCGAGAAATGCCATGGCGCGAAATGCCATACCAATGCAAACACCGGCGCGAGAGCCAGCGCCGTCAACGCGTCGGTAAGTGTGTGGCCCAGGGCAATCAGCAAGGTGCTGCCCGCGCTGCGAAAGTTGTAACCCTTGCTGACGACCAGCAGGCGCCACAGCATTTCAACCACCACCGTGATCATGGCCAGTGGCAGAAATCCCGGGATGTGGACCGAATGAGCGTGTTGAAAGATGTGCGACATGACGGTTACTCAGAAGGGAAGGGGGTGAGCGCTGGATGCCTTGCGCTTGACCAACAGCTTGGTCCCGACTCGTAACCTGGCTATGTCCGCAATCGGCGACTTTGTAACAGGTTGTTACATCGCACAAATTGTTGATATAAATAGAAAAATGTCGCTTCTTGCGGGTTTCGTAGTGGCGGGGCGATGAGGACGCCGCCCGGCGTGACAATGAGATTCACATCCGACTGCCACCGCCTGCGCCGTAGCAGGCGGGTGGCATAATGCCTGTGCCGTAACGCCGTACCACTGACGAGGAGACTGTCCGTGAACGAGCGCTCTCCGCGCATCATCGTGCTCGACGACGATGCCGAAATACGTAACATGCTGCGCCGCTATCTGTCCGATAACGGCTTCGAGGTTCAGGCCATCGACAGCGCTGAGCAGCTTGATCGTCTCTTGCAGCGCGAACCGTTCGATGCGCTCGTGCTGGACTTGATGATGCCGGGCGAAGACGGGCTTTCGATCTGCCGTCGGTTGCGCGCGAATGGCCAGACCATTCCCATTCTCATGCTGACAGCACGCGGCGATTCCATCGATCGCATTATCGGTCTGGAAATGGGCGCGGACGATTACCTGCCGAAAACGTCTGATCCGCGAGAACTGGTCGCGCGGTTGAAGGCCATGCGCCGACGCCAACACATGCTGCACAGCACACAGGTATGGGGTAACGACGAAGTCACCGAATTCGGACCGTTTACGCTCAACATTTCGCGCATGGAGCTGCAGCGTGATGGCGCATCCATTCCGCTTACCAACATGGAATTCCAATTGCTGCGCGTCTTTGCGGCCAATCCGCGCCGGCCGATGAGCCGCGATCACCTGCAGGACAAGGTAAAGGGAAAAGATCACGAGGCGATGGACCGTGCGCTGGATGTGCAGATCTCGCGCCTGCGTCGCAAGATCGAAGACGATCCGGCGGCGCCCTGTTATATCCGCACGGTGTGGGGTGTCGGTTACATGTTCACGCCGGACGGCGGCTATGCTTAAGCTGCGTCTGTGGCCGCGCTCGCTGTTTGGCCGCAATCTACTCCTGCTACTGGGGCTAATTGCGATCGCGCAGATGTCCACGATTGTTCTTTACGTATTGCTCCAACGCCCACGTGTCATGGAGGTCGCGCAGTTGGTCGCCACCCAGGTGAACATGCTCGATGCGGCGCTATCGCAGGTACCAGCGACGGATCGCGACGCCTATGTGGCCCGTTTGAACCAAGTCGGGGCGCTTAGCGCTCAGCTCACTGAACCACCACCCGACAATTTCGCATACCGCACACCACTGGCAGATTTGTTCATTCATGAAGTGCGACGGAACCTGGCCAAAGGCATCACCTTACGCCTGACAAGCGTTCCGCGCTTGAGTATCTGGGTGCACCTGAACATCAGTGGCGAGCGTTACTGGATAAAGTTTCCCGTCAACGCTTTGGTTCCTTATCGTTGGCTTACTTCGGCGCTGGTCCTGTGGTTAAGCCTCGCACTGTCGGCTGCGCTTGGTGCCCTGTTGATCCAGCGGCGCATCAATCGCCCATTGCGCGACATCGCCGGTGCCGCGCAGAACGTCGGTTCAGGCGGGAGGCACGCACGTTTACCAACCTACGATGCAAGCGAACTGGCGATCGTCGCGAAACAGTTCAATGCCATGCTGGATAACCTGGAAGAAATGGAGTCGAGCCGAACCGTCATGCTCGCAGGCATTTCGCACGACATCCGCTCGCCACTGGCCAAATTGCGGCTCACCTTGGCGTTGGACAAGCACGCCAGCGAACTACCCGTGGGCCAATATATCGACCAGATCGATGCCATCATCGGTCAATTCATCGACTTCGGCCGCGTCGGTAGCGACGAGCGCATGGTTGAAGGCGAATTGAACACATTGGTGGAACAGTTGGCCTCCGGATTTGCCGAGCGAGGCCATGCTTTCGCATTAAGCCTCGAACCGCTGCCAATATGGCCGTTCCGCCCCATCGCCATGATGCGGCTGGTGCAGAATCTGATGGAAAACGCAGTGAAGTACGCTGGGGCCGGTCTCGAGGTACACACCTATATGGAGCATGACAGCATGGTGCTGGCTGTGCTCGACGCGGGTCCAGGCTTAGCTGAAGGTGATGAAGCACGCTTGCTTCAACCGTTCACACGAGGCGACGTCGGACGCTCTAACACCAGCGGTTCAGGGCTCGGGCTGGCCATTGTCGATCGCGTTGCGCGCTTGCACGGAGGTTATTTGCAATTGATTCGCCGACAACCCAGAGGCATGGAAGCGCGAGTGACGTTTTCGCTCGTCCCGTCGCCTTCCGATATGGCCCCCGCGGCGCTGTAACGACCTGAAACATTTGCGCCCGCGCGCGCAATATCCACCCAACATCTCATGCGTAGCATGTCTTTCGTCGGCGAACTTCCTTGCCGGCGCGGCCCGATCCGTGGTCGCTCTCTCACTCCATAGGTACATTTTATTATGCGCAAGATCTATTCCATTTTTCTCGCTGCGATGCTGTCACCAGTCGTCGCGGTCGCGACCCCGCAAACATCCGCCAATTCTCCGCGCGCACAGCAGATGATGCGCATGCTGGAGCAGCGATTTGCTGCCGCTGATACCAACCACGACGGCAAGCTGACGCTGGCCGAGGCTCAGGCGGGCATGCCGCGCGTAGCGCAGCATTTCGCCGATATCGACACGACCCGCCAGGGCTACATCACGCTCGACCAGATCAAGCTCTTCATGGCCAGCCGCGCCGGCAGCTGAGTTCGTCATACGCGATTTTTAGCGCGTACTTCTTGGCAAGACGGCATCAACACCTCCGATACCCTCCACACCCGGTGCCGTCTTACCCCCTTTATGCCACCCGCCCATCACGCGGGTGTTTTTTTTGCGCATCGATAAGGTCAGGCAGGCAAAAAAGCCGAGCGAACCATACTGCGATTTTTTACACGCAACCACGCGTTCGATGATGGAGCGTCGATGGATCGTTCAAGCCTGCGAAGTTGGCACTAGCGAGACGAGTATGGGCATTGACGAGGTCATTACGAATGCAGGATGGATCCATTGATAAATGGGTTACGCACGTTATCGCAACCTTGATCCGCGCAAATCGCGAAAACTGGAACACTGTCGCTTTTGTTCCATTGCAGCGGATGTTCGGTCGCGGCTCGCATTGATGTCGTCAGCCCAGCATGTCATGCATCACCCGGACATGACAACGGCGCTTCCGTTTCAGGAAGCGCCGCTAGCGTTACGCGTGGATGTCGCGCGTCGTCGTTTCATTGATGGTGGTGACTGCGCTATTTTAGCTGCCGTTCGGCCCACTGCTACTGCGACTGTAACCCTGGCCTTGTGTATAGCTGCCACTGTGGCTGTACGTCTGTCCATCCGCATTGGTGGCGGTTGCCGTATGCGTGGTCACTCCGTTCGACGTGCTCGTAGAAGTCGCGTAGCTACCATGCTGCCCGCTGCCACTGGACTGACTATTGCCGGACCAGGTGCCGCTGGCATTGCGCGAATACGACCCATCGCCCGAGAAGTTTCCGCCGGAGGCTGTATGGCCGGAATTGGAGAAATTGGCCTGTGCGGAACCATTCGGGTTGCTGTTATAGCTGTTGTGGCCGCTGAAGCTGCCGCCATTTGCACCATTCGCCCAGTGGCGTCCTTGATGCGTGGTGGAACCGCCTGACCAGGTCGTGTATCCACCGCCGCCCGCACTACCGCGCGCACCAAAAGCCCCCGTCCCATGGAAGCGTGTTTGCGCTGGTGTTTCGGTGGCCACGGCCAGCGCAGCGATCAGGACGGCCGCCAATAACAATTTCAAAGTTGGTAATACTCGCATCTCAAATTCTCCTGCCTAAAAAGGGACGTCGACATGATTAGTCCCGACGAGGAGCGATTCTGAATAACGGATTTAAATGAGTTATGTGAGAAACAGGGGAAAATGTAAGAGCCTGTTACAGCGATGCGTCGTTAGCGCAAGACATGTTCTCGTGTACCGGTGGGACGGAGCCGCCCCATGCCGCCGCCATCAAACAAGCGCTGCGTCTTGTCCGTGGGCTTTGCCTTACATAAAGCGCTATCGGAAAGCGTCATGGGGGCGAGTCTTGGGGGGGGCAGTTGCCCTCGATCTTGCCCCGGAATTGCAAGGGATGGGTCTGGACGGTATAGGGCAACAAAAAAGGCCAGAACCCTTATTTTTGCAAGGTTTCTGGCCTTCTTTGGACGTGCTTGGATTGCTATCTGGTGCGGAAATAGGCGTCGAATCATGCCTTGTAGATGGCTTTATAATGAAGTTTCAATGAGCTTGACTTTATTGGTTACCCCCAAAGTTACCCCCGCAAGACCTCCGTTAGCCCAAATTGATCAAACAATGGCGGCTCACGCAAGTGTTCGGCCCATCCATTTATAAATCCATATCACCTTACTGAGCAGAACTAGATCTGCTCCTCCTGCGCGGCAATCGTGCGGGAGCCTTAACTTCAAAGGAGTATGGATGATGTTTGATAGATCCTGGATCGGTTATCCCTGTCCCTCGTTGCTTGAGTGCCTGATCGTGTTCTCGGTTCTCTTCCTGGCAGGCAGCCTTTGGGCATCGTGCATTCGGTGCTATGTCGAATACCGCATGGAGGAGGCCGCCCATGCATAACCTGACGCTGGAACATGAGTGGAACGAAGACATCGTGGATATCACGCCGCGTTGTCCGAAGTGTCAGTCACCGCAAATTGAGCCGCGCAATCTCGCAAGGCGACTGGGCGGTGCCATCGGGGCGATCGCGGGTACGACCAGTGGTGTGGCTTTGGCGATAACTGGGGTAGAAGTCGGCCTGCTTGCAGGTCCCGTCGGTGCGGTTTTGGGTGGCGTTGCTGGTGTGATCATCGATGGCATTGTCGGTGGTGCTGCGGGCTGTGCAGCAGGTTCGAAGCTCGGTGCCGCTATCGACCGTAACATCCTTCAGAACCAGCAATGCCGCCACTGCGGCCACACCTTCAGCGACCGGTCTTCATAGGTCCTCGCTGCTTCAACGACCTTCGTTTTTCGTCCTCTCGTGCAGGCGCATAGAGCCCGGCTTCCGCCGGGCTCTATGCGTTTTATGCATCTATATAATTAAGGAGTTTGTGATGCATCTAGTTCAATCGATGGCCTACGTCGGGGAACAACCCTGGCATGGCCTCGGGACACGGCTTGTCCCCGATCAGCCGCTGGAAGTATGGGCACAGCAAGCCGGCATGAATTGGCAGATCGAGACCGCTGACGTCCATTACATTGCCGGCCACCCTTTCCCAAGTTCCCTGCAGAAATACCCGGACCAGAAGGTGCTTTATCGATCGGATACCAAAGCGCCACTGTCCGTGGTGTCCAAGCGTTTTAAGGTCGTCCAGCCAGCAGAAATTCTCGAGTTCTACCGCGACCTGACCGAGATCGGTGGCTATCAGATGGAAACTGCGGGTGTCCTCAGAGAGGGGCGGAAGCTTTGGGCATTGGCCCGCACTGGGCAAAATGTCACCCTGAAAGGACGTGACACCGTCAACGGCTACCTACTGCTGGCCACGGCGTGCGATGGAACACTAGCCACCACAGCCCAGTTCACGTCGGTTCGGGTGGTTTGCAACAACACTCTGGCTATTGCATTGGGCGAGGGTGCGGAGGCTATCAAGGTTCCGCACCGTAGTGCGTTCGATGCTCAAGCAGTCAAACAGCAACTGGGTGTTGCCATCACCCCGTGGTCATCGTTTTCGGATTACATCAAGGAACTGGCTAGCTGCCGCGTTGCGGATAAGACGGTCGAAGACTTTCTGGCCAAGGTGTTTGCCTACGGCCATGTTAAGGCGGAACGGCATGGTCCCGCCTTCAATGAGCATGCGGCTCAGAAGGTGCTTGCTCTTTATACCGGCGAGGGTAAAGGGGCAGGCATGTCATCGGCCAAAGGGACGGCGTGGGGCCTGCTGAATAGCGTCACGGAATATGTGGATCATCATCGCCGTTCCCGTAGCCATGATCATCGCCGCGATGCAGCGTGGTTTGGGCAAGGGCTGCTGCTAAAGCAGAAAGCATGGGAGCAAGCCGTGGAAATGGTTGGCTGACCATCTCTGCCCGTGTCTTCCGGTTTCACCTTATGCGATAGCTGAGGTGCCGGGAAGTCCTTGGCGTCGTGAGGAGCCACCTACAGCAATGGAGGGCGATGCCCGACCGTGCCGCCCCCAAAGGCGGCACGGCTCTATCTATCGCCTTTTCCGGCTTCCAGCCTGACTGCTCAGGGCATCTTCGATCTGCTGCGCAAAAGTGACGAGGTCGGTCTTGCACGCGAGGCACCAGTCGCGCAACTGCAAGGCATCCAGGCGGACAGCGCCACGCTCGGCCTGGCTGACGTAGGCCTGCGACCGGCCTAATTTGGTGGCAAAGGCTGTCTGGTTCAGACCGGTAGCCTCCCGCATACCTCTTAGCAGGCCAACGACGATCAGAATTTCCGGTCGGTAGATCGATTTGGGCGTTTTCTTGGGTACTGGCATGGCCCGCTCCGCGGATCGTGGACGGGCCATAAAGCTATATGCAACAAGCTATTATGATGATATTCGATATCATCGTAATAGATGTTCTACTATTCATTGAGCGCCATCGACGCCTCCCCCAGTAGGGACGCGATGGCCCACCTCGTCAGCTTCAGCGCCCTCGTGAGCTTTCGTTCGCGTAGGGCATACGACACCTTCCAATTAACAGGGGTACATCGATGGAGTACGCAACCAGAAAGCATGGCGTGACATCGGCCATGGTGGCCAAAGCGATCGTGGCGATGTGTGTCGTCAACCTCGCCGGATGCACAGACAGCGATATTTCGAAAGTCAAAGAGATGAAATTCGAACCCGATCCGTCCTACACGGTAGGGCAAGCCTTCGATCACCGGAGTGTTTGCGACGCAGTGACATGGGACACGATAAAGGACGAGCGCGGTCGCAAAATTGTCGAATACCGTTGCAGCTTCAAGGGCGTCAAAGACTACATTCAAAGCACTGAAGAAGCCCATTTGAAGGAGATGAACAGCAATGCGCAGGTGCTGAAGAACGCTTACTTGGTCAACATCAAGACCTTGCAGGACAACCTTGCGCAGCGGCAGAAGACGCTCGCTGACGACCAGGCACGACTCGTGCAGACCGATGCAGGGGCGTCCAATCAGCAAGATCAAGAAGTTCAAAAACTGAACGACCAAATAGCGGTTTTGCAATCCGGAGACATCGACAAAATTGCATCTACCCCCCTTGACCCGTCAGCGTCGCTGGGCATCGCTGCTTCCTGTTATACGGACCCGCAGCAAAATCCTGCCGTGAAGAAGCACTGCGGGGATGTCTTGAGGCAAGAAATTCCGCGAGCCATCGGTGCCCTGAAGCAACAGCTCAGCTACGACATGGCTACGCGCCAAAGGAATCAGGCCGATCTTCAGGCAGGGCTAAAGATCAGCATGAATGTGGAGAATCAGCAAATCTCGGAATATCAGCAGAAGCTAGGCAAGATGACCTCGGGAAAGGATGCCTATTTCGCTTCGATCGATAACGAGCTGAAGCAACAATCCACTCATCCCAACCCCATTGTCGAGGTTGACGAGGTCTTCCAGTGGAGTGTGGGGGACAGTGGTGATTTCGTGCTGGTTTACGCCGGTACCGAGGCGAAGCACCAGGATGGCACCGCGAAAGATCAGGCCTACGGCGATGCTGAGGCGGCCTTGGTGCTGATTGCGAAAAACAATGCCACCACGTTTGTTCAATATCTCCAGCAATTCTCTGCGCAATCCGTGATGGATTTTGTCCGGAACTAGATTCCGTTTCGCCCCATAACACGTCTTCATCAGGCCAGGCAGCTGCCTGGCCTGATGGGAGTGTTTGTCACCTTACTTTGGAAGTGCTGCAAGGAGGATGTCATGAACCCCATCAGCGATGGTCTTACCGTTTTTACTAAGCTTCAAACGGCGCAGAAATTTGTACTGCTACGCATTTTTGTGGTCATCAACATTGCCGCCTATTTCCTGGCGACCGGCGGCTACTTTGACAATGATTGGGCCAATACCGCTACGGTACTCCTGGTCTATGCCCTGGAAAGCGGCTTCATGCTCTGGTTGGGCTTCAAGCGGGGCATCGGCTTTCATCGGGCCGGGCTACACCCTACCGGGGCGTCTGTTCCTGTCGTGCTAAAGAGCGGTGGCATGGCATGGTACGTGGGAGTGGTGGTTATCTCCCTGCTGATCTCAGCCATCGTGATCGTCGTTGTCACCAACATGAGTGACGATGAAGATCTGGCCGCATTTCGCGCGGCGATTTTCCTCATTGCGGAAGCGATCGTCATGGGCTTTGCACTCTTGCAAGGTCTTCGCATGGGGTGGAACGCGGTAGCTGTATCGGATACGGCAAGTTCTCCATCATTGACCGGGAGTGATGCTGGAAGCGCAGCAACGGCAGGGAGTGTCTCTTTTCCAACGGCGAGCGTGTCTTTGCCTGCTGAGGACGAGGCGAAAGCCCAACGGCGAGCCAAGAACATTCGACGAGGCCAGATCGTGCTGGGCTGCATCTCGGTCATCTGCGCCGGTCTCGCCGTGTATTTCCACATCGTTGCCCACGAGATGGCTAAGCCTGACCCGGATAGTGACGCGGCGGCTAAGGCCGTCATGCAGACGTTGGGAGAAGGAACGGCCCCTTCCGCATCAACGCAAGCCGCGTCAACCGCGTTGTCCGTGGGGCCGGTAAGTGGATCTGAACCTGGTTCGGTCACGGCGGGAGCCACGACGTCAACGGAGCTGCCACCCGATGATCCCAAGGCACTCTGGGCGCTTCAGAACGCAGGCGCGGCCGATCCCAATGGTGGTGCGATCGACGGCAGCACCTTTCCCTTTGCCACGAGCTCCGGGATGAAATCCAAGGATGGTTATCCGATCTATCTGATCGAATGCAATGTCGGTTCTCACCAGTGTGTCGGTGAAACCGGTCAGCCGATTGGTAGCGCTACGCAAGTCGCCGATACGATGACCCCGGTACGCAACGCGGATGCCCTGCGTTATCACTGTCCCGATTGGATCTGTACCGACCCCCAGGGCAACGTTGTCGGCTCGGTGGCTCCACCTATGCGTGCATACCTTACTCAAGCGCATTAGTCAGCTGTAAACAGCTTACGTATGGCCGTGTTTGCCCAAGTCGGACGCCAAAAGAAAACGGGCCGCCTAAAGGCGGCCCGGTCGGGCGTCGGCTTCCATGCTGGTAGGGGCCCCTACCGGACGCCAAGGACATCCCGGCAGCTCTGTTATCGCATAGCTTGGCCATCACTGCACCTTCACCATGTACCTCACAAACCGGTTGACCGGGATAGATCACTTGAGGGGTGTGCAGTAACCGCCAGTATGCGCGACGTTCACAGCGGAGCGCACACCTTGCATGGATCGCGCCGATGGCTCACGCCGGTTTCACAAGCGGAATGGTTCCATCATCCGCTAGTTTTGGGGAACGTATAGGTTGAGGGTCAGCAGTCGCCGAACAACCGGGGGGAGGGGATGGACAAAGGACCAGGGCGCAACACACTTCGGGCGCATCAAGCAGTGCGACAGCTTGTCGTGATGTTGGGCTTCGCAGGCGTCTACTTTGCGCTGCGGGCTGTATCGTTTTCCCACTGGGACTTGGTGGCCGGTTTGGAATTGGCTGCTCTCATCTTGCTCCCTTACCGTTACTGGGCGGCGCTGGCGGTCGGCGAATTCATTCCCCTTACCACCGTGGCTATCACCTGCGTAAGTTCCTTCGGCGTGGCCTGGGCCAGCTTCAAGGCCGTCCCGTCTATCTGCCTGGTCATGCCAATCGTGTATGTGTGCCGTGAACGCCTGGGCTTGATCCGGCGCCGCGGTGATGGCGTCAGCATGCCAGCGCTGGTGCTGTGCACCGCCGCGGCCGCTCTTGCAGTAGCCGCCTACAACATACTGCTCCTTTGGTTGGCCCCACGCCCGCCGGGCTATCCGCCACTGCACCAATGGATGCTGCGCTACGTCCTCGGTCATTCGCTAGGCATCCTGACCATCGCACCGTTGGCCATAGCGGTGTGGGTCGCCGTGCGCGGCAAAACCTTCAAAACCCTGGTCTCGGAACTTCGTGACAACCGGATGCTGGTGGACAGCATCGGCGTGCTTATCCCCGTCTTGGGGTTGCTGCTTTGGATTGGCTCACGCGCCAAGCTGGGATCGGACGTGCGCTACATGGCCCAGGTCGCCATGTTCCTGCCGCTGGTGATGTTGGCGCTTAAAAACGGTTGGCAAGGCGCGGCGGTAGGGAGTACAGCGGCCAGTATCGCCATCGTGATGCTGATGCCCGCGAAATACGATCACGCTACGTTGCACGCTCAGGTCCTCTTGCTCTTTGTGACCTCCACTATGCTGATCATCGGCTCGAAGATCACGGCATGGCATCGCCAAGATCAGCAAGAAAAGCAGGACATGCGCAACGCGTTGGCGTTGGCGCAGCGGAACTATCATGAAGGCGAACGTCAGTTGCGGCGCGCTGCTTACATGCTCCGCGAAATGCAAACGCTCGGTTCGTCCTGGCTCCGCTTCCCCACCCAGATGAGCGACTACCAGCGGGCGCAACCCGTGGTCGATGCCGCCAACCGCTTCATCGAATACTGCGATCCGCTGGAAGGCCAAGGCCGAAGCCTGCCCAAGGCGCTGGAAAAGGGCAGCCTGGCGCAAGTTTTGTCCCAGCACCAGATCCCGTTCCGCACGAATTTCCACGGGGGCGTGAGCGCGCTACCGAATGCCATGCATCTGGCGATCTATCGGATGATTTGCAGTGGCGTCACGCACCTGGCCGCGCAAGATCACGTGGGCCAGGTCTTGATCAGCGTTCGGTGCGTGCATTACCGCGACCAGCGTTGGGTCATTCTGCGCATGACGGGCACGGAAGATCACGATCCTTTCCCGCTGTCCGAATCGCGCTTGATGGCTTTGCAACAGTTATCTCGCCACACGAATTTCCAGGCCATCAATGACGACGCGGCGACCTTTGGGGGCGCCGCGCGTCAACGTGCCAGTGAGCGAGGTCTGCATCTCACCGTGGTGATGTCCGCCTGAAGTCACTGGACCTGTTTAACTACATCACCGCACTCACCCGGATCTGAACAGGTGTCCAGCAAGGCTGAGGCGGTGACATTCAGCGCGCCGTTGCTGGCGGGCGTGGTCGTCACCGTCACGGCTTGGTCTTGATACACGGTTTCTGTGCTGGCACTCGTGGCCGTCTTGGCCTTGGTGGTGTTCACGTGCGCCGCATCCGTCCCGATTGGTAGCACCAGCACCGTGCCATTCGCCGCGGCAACCGCGCTGCGCACCGTGCCATTTAGGTCATTGACCTGCACATACTCAATGCCATCTTTTGCGAAGACGTACACGTGGTAATGCGGGCTCAAACTGACATCCGTGGCATTGGGCCACGCTTGCCCTAGGCCTGTGGACGGCGCGCCTGCCCAAGCAGCGCCAGAAAGACCGAGAGCCAGACCAATGGCGAGCACTGCACGCTTACTCTTCATAGAAAAATCCCCTTTGCTTATGTGGTGGATGCCCGTTCCGTGGAAAGGGCAATCTAACACCGCAGCTTGACCGACATTCGGTGGGTGCGATGTCAACGTTCAGCACGGCAGGGGGTGCGTGATGGAAATGTGAAGATGGCATGCGACGAAAAATCATGCATGGGTGACCGTCAAAATCGCACGTGGCTTCGGTAATATCGGAACGACCAATACCACTCATGGACAGCGGCCAGGCAGGGCCGACAGGGGGATGGAGATGTGGAGCGTCAGGAAGTGGGCGCAGGGGATTTTCGTTGTTGCGCCATTCGTTTTCGGGTCGCCGCTCTTCGCCCAAACGGCGAACACGACGACGACTTATCAATACGATGCGTTGAACCGCATGACGCAGGTCACGGACCCGAGCGGGTTCAACACCACGTATCAATACGATGGCCTTTCCGATCCGACGAGCACCACCAGCCCGGACTCGGGAACCAAAGCGCAAACTTTCGATGCCGCCGGCAATGTGTTGACGGCGACCGATGCCAAGGGCAACACCGTCAGCTACACCTACGATGCCGACAATCGGCGGCTCACGGCAACGTATGCCGACAGCACTCTCAACGTGACCTACACTTACGATCAATCGAACGCCGTCACCGGTTGTTCCGTGTCGTATCCAATCGGCCGTTTGACACAGGTCGTTGAGAATTCGGTGACCACGACCCTCTGTTACAACGGACAGGGTTTTGTGATCCAAAAGATGCAGGCGCTGAACGGACAAACCCAAGTCACGAACTACACACGTAGCGCAGCGGGTCGTTTGCTGGCGATCACATATCCCAGCGGCAACCAGATCAACTACTCCCGCGATGGGAATGGCAACATCAGCGGAGCGTCTGTCACAACCGGCAGTGGCACGACCACGCTGGTGAGCAACGTGACGTATGCGCCCTTTGGCCCGGTAACGAGCTACACCCTGGGCAACGGCCAGACCGTCACTCGCACTTACGACGCCAACTATCGACTGACGGATTTGACCAGCCCGGGTTTTGCGCTGCATCTGGCGCGTGATGCGATGGGCAACATCACGGCGATCGGCAACGCACCCGGCGCCAATCCTGCGACGGAAAGTTACGCCTACGATTCGCTGTATCGCTTGAACACCGTGACCGAAGCCAACGGCTCGATTTTCGAAAGCGCGACGTATAACCAGGCGGGCGATCGATTGACGAAGACGGGCAGTGGGCTTGCGACGGGAATCTACGCTTACAACACGGGCACCCACCAACTGATCGCCACCGGCAATGCGGCGCGCACGGTGGATGCCAATGGCAACACCACCGCGATTTCCAACGCCGGCACGACCTACGGCTTTGGCTTCAACGATCGCAACCGCATGTCCGTGGTGCAGGTCAATCAATCCACGGTGGCCACCTACCTCTACAACGCCGATGGGTTGCGGGTCGCCAAGACCACGGGCGGGGCGACGGAAACTTACAACTACGACCTCGACCACCATTTGCTCGGTGAATACGGCGCCACGAACCGGGAATACGTCTACATGGGCGACATCCCGGTGGCCAACCTCGACATGCAGGGCACGACGACGACGGTGGCCTACGTCACCGCCGACCAAACGGGCACGCCGCGCGCAGTGGAGGATGGGAGTGGCAACGTGTTGTGGGCGTGGCCGTATGAAGGCAATGCCTGGGGTGAACTTTCGCCGGTCACGAATGGTTACACGTATAACCTCCGCGCCCCAGGACAGTATTACGACGCCGAAAGCGGGTTGGCCAACAACATCAATCGCGACTACGACAGCAGCACCGGGAGCTACACCGAAGTCGATCCCCTGGGGCAGGCCGGCGGGCTCCCACTGTATGTCTACGCCCAGAATGATCCCCTGGCCTACGTGGACCCGCTTGGCCTGTTCCCCTTCGGCACACCCGCGCCGGCCGGTGGACCCACCAGCCCGGCAGGGCCGGGCGTGTTGCCAGCGGATCCCCTGGCGCCTCCCCGGTCCATCCCCAGTCCGGGTTCGGCCTTACGAGGGCTCGCCGCCCTGTGTGCTGCGCAGCCAGAGCTGTGTGTCGCGGCGGGGATCGTCGGCGGGTGCCTCTACCCGAACTCCACCGCTGACTCGTGTGCGGACGAACCCCATCCTCCCGCTGGGCAGTGCCATAAGAACAACGACGATTGCGAGAAGGAATGGGAGGACGCCTTCCGCATGTGTGAGAACTACAACTCCCAGCCCAATCCGCCGCGTGGCATCACGGGTGGCTACACTAACCTGTATCAATGTGCCAAAGGCCTGGTCAGCCAGCGTTGCGGTGGCAACCGCGTCACCGTGGACGGACAAGATCAATGACGGACAACTTGGAAAAACTGATTGCTTCGATCGAAACGCGCGTGCGCGCGGATGATCCCCAGGCGCTGGCCGAGGTCAATGACCTGATTGAGCGGTTCCCCGAAGACGCCCGCGTGTGGTCGCTGCGCTCTTACATCCGTTCGCGCTCGAATGACTTCGATGGCGCGATCCAGGACATGACGCAAGCGATTGAGCTGGCGCCCACCGAACCGGTCTTCTTCTTTAATCGTGGCCGGTTCCACCTGCGATTGGGGCGGGCCAAGGAAGCGATCGAGGATTTCACGCGTGGGCTTGAACAGTGTGCGCATCACCAAAACAACTACTACCGCGACTCGCTTCTCTTTTTCCGGGCTGCGGCGCATGTGCGGCTCCGCGATGGCGCGGCCGCGGCGGCAGATCTCTCTGAGATTGAAGACGACGAATTTTCCCTGTGGATCGAGGGACTGGTGTCGAAGAAGCAATTGATGGCCGAGGCGGAAAAATTGGGCCCACGGCGGTCACCTCGTCCCCGTCTGTGATCGCCGTGACCACAGCGACGCCTCGCACCATTGCTGAGCGGAAATTGACTTACGCTCGCAAAGGGGAGGCGGGGCGAACGCCTTTTAGCGTCTGCGTCAGCGAACCGTTCCTGCTCACGCCGGATAACAGCGACGTTGAATTTGCCGACGGAGCGGCCGGATGCGTGCTCAGCTTCGAAGGTCTTTCGGAAAAGGCTAGGACCATTCACGGTGGTGATGCTGTCCAAGCGTTGGAGCTTGCCATTGGCTCCATTGATAGCCATCTGAAATGGCTGAGCAAGAAGTATGACTTTTACTTCCCGGATGGCGAGGAGCCTTACTTTGAAGAGTAGGTCGACGCGGCTTATCAACGCCACCTTGCCTTTGCTCGCTGCTCTGGTGAGCGCGCATGTTTATGCCACCGACCTTGACTTCAAGGGTGTCTTCTTCAAAGAAGGCCTACCAGGAACCGGCGGGGACTTGGCTGGTTCGACGGTGATGTTTGAAGACTATGTTCTCCCCGTCTTGAACGACGATTCCGCCGCCTTCTTGCGTTTGAAGTCGGATGCGAAAGTGAGGATTGTGGGGTTCACCGACAGTCAAGAGTGTGTGGGCGACGCATGCAAGGCTCTTTCCTTGCGCCGTGCCCAGCTCGTCAACGCCTGGTTGCTCGCCCACGGGTTTCCCGCAGATCGGTTGCTGGCGCCCGAGGGACACGGCAGCAGCGAGCCAATCGACAACAACGCGAAGGCGGAAGGGAGGCAGCGAAACAGGCGCGTTGAATTCCAGATCATTGGGCCACCACCAGGACAGCCTTGATGTCGAAATCCACAATTCCTCTACACCCGGATTGGACGCCACCGTGGCGGCCGCTTTGAAAGCGCATTGCGCGCAGTGAATGAGGAACAATCATGGCATTTGGCTCAATCGTGATCGACTTGGACCCAACGCGCACGGACAGCGACATCTGCGACGATCTTTTGGAACATGATGTCGTCATTGTCGAAATCGGCACCCGTCCCACCAAGTCACATCGGCGGAATACCATTTCCGAAGCGTTGAAGCAACGCTCTGAGCGATGGGGCAAGGAGGAGGACGAGGATGTGATTCTGCAAACCTTGGTGGTCAACAGCCAGGGATGCATTTGCACGTATGACACCATCGACGATCTCGACAATTACGATGAGTTCGATGTGCTTCACCTCTCTGGCGATGGTGTCATTGGGATGAGTGGCGTCGACGCCGGCATTCAGCAGTTGACGATGGCGTGGCGCAAAAAAGGAAAGCCCAATCGCTATGTATTGGGTTTTGACTACGCTGACGACGAGGACGATGAAGAAGAAGGTGAGCGGGACTAGGGCTAGGCACGGCCGCCCCCGTAGGCGGGCTGCGGTAAGCTAGTTCCAGCCATTTGGGGGTAGGGGCGATGAGACGGGCAGCTTTGTTGATCCTGATGATGGGCATGGCTGGCTGCTCGCCGCAGGCCCAGCAGGCAGCGGCCGGCACTGCATCACCCCCATCGGCCACCCCCACGCCTCCCGACTCGACCAGCCTGTCCGGCACGTATGTGTCCGTGGGCCACGACAGCAGCACCGATCAGGTCTTCATCGAAGCCCTCCGGATCACGCAGTCCGGGCCCAATCAGTTCACCGGCACCCTCGAAAGCACGGAGGTGAACCAGGCCGGGAAGACGACCAATAACACGCAGAACGTCACTGGTAACTTCGACGGCACCCACGCCACCATTGCGCTCGACCAGGTCATTGGCCACGTCAACCGCGAGGCGACGATTGCCTCCGATTCGATCACGATGACGTGGATGCAAAACGGGCAGCTCGCCACTGAACAGTTTGCACGCAAGTCAGACGAGCAATACGCCTTCATGCTCCAAACTCTGGGCCATGCGGCGCAGAACCTGGTGGTGACGGATGCGGCCGTAGCCAAAGCGCAGCAGGCGAACAAAGACACAGCGGAACTAGTGGGGCGGCTGCAACACTTCCTCGACAAAGAGACAACGTGGAGTGTTAGTCCAGCTGCAGCGCGCCATAAGAAAGCGGTTGCCTATGGCGATGTTGGATTGGCCAAGGTGAAGCAGTTGCTGGCCCTTCATCAGTTCCAGGCCAACCTCAGCGCAAGCACCCTCACCGTGCAAATGAATACTGCGGCGATCCAGTTGGGCTTGGCGCTCGATAACGACACGAACGCGGTGAACGCAGCGCAGCAAAAGATGGCCAGCTTAGATAACGCCATCGCCGTCTCTCCCTGTCTGGCGCCAGATGGTTCGCTGGTGCCCAACCCGCTTCCGGCGTGTGCGCCCCTGCCGGACTTGGTGTCGCGCTATCGCGCAGTTCACGGTTCCGCCGAATCGATATTGGCCCAACTAAACAGCGTCAATCAACAAACCCGTTCGGAATACGAGGAGCGGTTGAAGGAAGCGCAGGACTTGGTGGACGGGGCGCACTAGTGCGGAGGCGGTATGACGGGGACAAGGCTACGGACGCGAGGGGTGGCATGTTCGGATTTGGACTAAGGGGCAGGACGGGGGAGGTCATCAGGCGCGGCGCTTACGCGCTCTTCCTGGGTGACTACATCGACAAGACGACGATCGATGAGAGCGAGCTGAATGATGAAGCCAAGGCGGCACTCTACTTCTATGCGGCGGCAAACTGCCTTTATGACCTTTACCTGCAAATGAAAATGTCAGTGGCGGGTGATAAGGACTGGGCCAACATCACGTTCTTCATGGACAACGCGCTCAACGGAATCGAAGGGTACGAGCGCGAACGTAAGATGCCACGTGGTGCCCTTGCCGTTCATTGCATTCCAGTGCTTGCGAAGATTGGAGATTACGCCGCAAAACGAGGCGTGTATCCGGATTTGATGTCGGCGCAGGAAGTGGACAAGTTGGACGACGACATTGATGTGGAAGAGGTGCGCAAACTCATCGTGGCCGGGCGTGACAAATTTCACGCAGCCACCGAGCATATGTTCACCAAAACCTGACATCAAATTCATTCAGCCGCAGGCACGGACAACCGTGCGAGCTTAAACTTTATGGCGATCGACGATTGCAAACACAGCTTCGAAAACCTTGCTGCGCAGGTGCTGCCGGCTCACTTTCAGCGTTTGGAGGAAGCGATAAAAAGCCCACGCATGGCTCAGGATTTTGTGGGTTATGGATCGACCACTAGGGCATTGCTGGGGAAGGTGGGGCGCGATGAAGACTTTCCTGGCTGCTATGTCTTTCTGGATAACGGTGCGCCAGTCTATGTCGGCATTTCAAGAGGTATGGTGAAGCGGTTGGTCCAGCATCTCAACTCCAAGTCTCACTTCACAGCAAGCCTGGTTTACAGGATGGCGTTTCACGAATTCACACACGAAATGAAGCGCGAACAGGCGATGCAGGATGACAAGTTCCGTTGGGAATTTTTCTCTGCCCAAAGCCGGTTGCAGAAGACCAGCGTGGCTTATGTCGAGATCGAGAATGACTTGGAACTCTATACCTTCGAGGTTTATGCCTCGATGAAGCTCGATACGGCCAACTGGAATACGTTTCGCACGCACTAATCAGTTCAACGGGGGAAAGAAGATGATCCATTCCATTCGCAGATGGGTTCAAAGAAGCGCGGTAGTAGTTGCCCTCGTAGCTTGCGACCTGGCGCACGCGCAAACACTCCCGCTCAATATAAGCGCCATGCATATCGACCTGACGTTGAGCGATCCGTCCTTGCCCAACGTAGCCAGCACGCCGACGCTTGGCCAGTATGTGACGGCCATGGAGCGAAGTACCGGGAGCCCGGCGAAGATCATCCACGGCAGCGGTAGTCTCATGCTCACATTCACCAACCCTGAACTCACCATCGTTGAAGTCATCGCGCCGAAAGACGATCAAACCGTGAAGATTGAGCACATGGCGGTGAATGGCAAAGCGATTGCCGACGATGGGATCAATGACACGGCTTTTACGCTGCTGATGGCCGGCGCGGGTCCACATTCAGCGCATCCCGCACCCAGCCGCGTGGATTCCTCGGCCATGACCGCTGCATCGCCCGTCGATGAGCAAAAGTTGATGTCGTCGGTCAAAATGGCGGCCGACGACAGCGGTTTCTATGCCGTAATGCCCGATTTTGGCGAAGGGCACATATGTGATGACGTCATTCGTGCAGAGCCCCACTATTTCGAACCCGGTGTGGAAAGCGCCTTGCTGTCGAAACTGGCGAAAGTGTCATCCAACGCCAAGTGCGAGATTGCTGCCGATATCGTGTTCGGCGTGGATAAAGAATGGGCGAAGAATACCGATGCGAAGGATGTGGCTGCATCGCAACAGCGTGCCCACGATCTCTTGGATAAGATCTATTCGGCGCAATAGGCGATGGATGATCAGGACGTGCTCAACATTTGGATCCCCTACCGTCTGCAGGGGATCCAAACGTTGTGGTGGGCTTACAACCAACTGCATGACTTGCCGCAGCCGCGGGAACTCCAAGTCTTAGTGGATGGAAAGCAAATCCTTGGAGGCAATGCCAGTGCTGTGCTCAACCCGATGGTCGAAGCGGGCTTTATCCATGCGCGGTGCCTGCTGGAATTTCTCGGTCTGGGTGTGAAGAAGGGCAAGCTCATTACCCTCGACAATCGGCGCGCGGATGACATGGCCATTGAGCACTTCAACGTGGATGGGGTGGCCCTGGAAAAAGTGACGCCAGACGCGGTTTTGAGTGCTTACACGGGGCCGAGGGATCGAGGGGAGCACGCATTGGTGGCGATCTTCGAGCTGGCCAACAAGGGGTTGGCTCACTTCACCCGCACGTTTCCAGACGGCTACAACAGTGTGGATCTTGAAATCGCGTGTCGAGGGATACCGGTATTGGTACAAAACCACCTTTACACGAAGTTGAAGAAGCAGGCGCCAGAGGCTCCTAAGCCCGCATAGGTTACAAGCGCATGAAGAGCAGGATTGTCACTAAATTCGAGATGGAACCACTGCGTTGATAAAGCCGATCAGAAGGCAACCATCCGAAGCCAATGTGGCGAAATTCGCACGTCCTCCGTCGGGAGGTTGTGACTTCACACCTCGGTGGGTATGTGCGCGATAACCACTGGCTTCGGGCTGGCTGTGGTACATGTCGCTAGCTGTGTGAAAAGCTCAGTCACTTGGTTCGCAAGATATTGCGAAAGCTGCGAAGACTCTCGAATGAGATAGAGCTAATGGGTTCCATAGGGGTGCCCTGGGGAGTGGCATAACCCATGCTACGGTTGTTGCCATGGATGGTTAGGAAGAGTGCGGAGATGAACCAAGCCAAGCAATTGCTGGTCGGGCTACTCAACTACATCGGTGAGCAGGCCAAGGTAGCCAAACCAGATGGATTCCAGCTCTCCACCCATTCGGGCCTGAAATACGGTCCACTGGACTTGGCCGGCTTGCCGGCGCTGACGTTTAACCTAAACCCTGATACCGACGCGGTCTGGCTGAGGATCGAGCGCTTGGAAGCGCTGCCCGCGCCGGACGTTCCGGTCCATTTGGCTCCCTTCCTGACGACCTCGATGGAACCTACGGGCCAGCCGCCCGCACTTGTCCCTGCGACCATCGATTCCCACATTGCAGCTCGTCCAGAGGTGGATGGCGAGGCGTTTCGAGCCGACTTGACCGAGGCGTTTGAGGCCTACGCCAGCCAGTGGTGGGGCTGGGCCGAGCAGGAGAAGCCCCGCCGACGAGTTATTGACCTGTATGGGTCGTTTTTTGCCCTAAAACAGCAGATGGAAGCGGAGGAGACCGCCCAACCCCAGGAATTGGTCTGGGGCGTGGGCGTGGCGACATGGAAGCTGACCAGCGAGGATGGCGGTCTGACGTTCGAGCATCCGGTGCTTACCCAGGCGGTCGATATCGCCATGGACGCGAAGACCATGGCCCTTGAGTTGCGCCCTCGCGATGCGCAGGCACGCGTCGAATTGGACGCGCTGGTGGCCTCGGCCGTGACCGGCGCGGCCGAGGTCGAAGTCACCGCCAAGAACACTTTGAACCGCGAAGGCGCCGCCGACCTGTCGCCGTTCAATCCGGCGACCTACGCGCCCATCTTGAAGCTGGTCGCGTCGAACCTGGATGCCAACGGCAAATACCAGGGAGTCCTGGCCACGGGCGAAGGTTGGCCTTCGCCGGGGCCGCACTTAATAGTGACCGACTCTTGGGTGCTGCTAGCACGTCCGCGCCGAAGCCATTTTCTACTGGAAGATTTGGAACGCCTGAAAGCTAAAGTGGAGGCGGCCGAAGCGTTGCCTGCAGGGCCACTGTCGTTGGTCACGCCACCTTCCGATGGTGTGGTTATTCCCGAACCTGTTCGATTCCGTGGCCTGTCGACCACGGGCGTGAGCGGCGAAGGCGATGGTGGCCGCATTGAAGAGTTGTACTTCCCGCTGCCGAGTAACGAAGAACAAATCACGATCATTGAGCAATTGGAGCATGCGCCTGGCGTGACGGTTCAGGGGCCGCCCGGTACGGGTAAGACGCACACCATCGCCAACGTCATCTGTCATTACCTGGCTACCGGCCGGCGTGTGCTGGTGACCTCCCGCGGCGAGCCTGCACTTCAAGTGCTCCAGGAAAAATTGCCCGCCGAGGTGCGACCGCTGACCGTGGCGCTGTTGTCGAGCGATCGCGATGGCATGCGCCAATTCCAAGCTTCCATCGAGGCCATCCAACACCAGGTCTCCCAGCTCAACCGACAGGAAACCACGCGCGCGATCGAAACGCTTAAAGCAGCCATCGACCGCACGCATCGCGACCTTGCCAAGCTGGATCATCGAGTGGATCAGATCGCTTTAGCGCAATTGGGTGACATCGAAGTCGATGGCGAGATGCTGCGTGCCCAAAAGGCCGCAGAATTCCTGTTAAGTGGCACAGAAGTGCATGGCTGGTTCGATGACGAGCTGACCCTCGCGCCCACTCATCAGGCCCCGCTAGGCGAGGGCGATGTTGCTGCGCTTCGCTTAGCACGTCGGTCGGTGGGTGCGGATTTGGTCTATTTGGGCGCCGAACTGCCGGGTGCTGATGCGTTGCCCACGGCTGAGCAGATCGGGGAGCTGCATCGCACGCTGGTGGGCTTGAAAGAGATCGATCATGCGATCGCCGAAGTGCCTGGGTTGGCGGTGCGTGCCAACACCAACGAGGTCCACCAAGCGGTGCAAGAACTGGCCAAATCCATTGAATTGGCCATTCAAGAGGCCGAAGCCCTCGAAACGAACGCCGCTGGTTGGGGGCTGGCGTTTCGAGAGAAGTGCCGCACAGCCTCGTATGCGGCCGAGCGCAACGCCTTTGAAGCACTGTTCAGTGACATCGATCGCCTCGTCGCCGCGCGCGCGGACTTTTTGAAGCGACCGGTTGTTTTTCCTCCGGAAGGATTGAGCGCGCCCAAAACGATCGAAGCCGTGGCGCGTGCAGCGGTTACGGGAAAACCGTTCGGGATCTTGGCAGTTGGCGTGGGAGATGCAAAACAGCACTTGGCCACCGTGCGCGTCTCAGGCTTGGCGCCTCAAGACGCGGATGCGTGGCAACACGTGCAGCGGCATGTGCTGCTCCACCAAGAACTGGCATCGTTCGTGGCGCGTTGGAACACCTTCGCGGAACCTTTGTCCTTGCCGAGCCTTTCCGAGGGCACGTTGGATCTTCGCCATATCGAAAAGCTGGCGACTGCAGCACGTAAAGCCCATCGGCTTGGCACGCATCTGGATCGTGTTCTGACCAACCAGGCGGGACAAGTCTTTACTGATGTTCCGACCGCGAAGCTTCATGGGGAGACCGCCGACCTGCGCGAGGTGGCGCAGAGCCTTCAGAAGCACTTAGTCCGTTCGAGGCTTGCACGGGCTGCAGAAGGGTTGACGAGCTTTCAGGAGAAATTAGGCGGCAAGACCGGTGCGATTTCGGACAAGCTGCGCGAATTTTCGCTTCACATGTTGGGTAATGGGTTGTGCACGCCCGAGCAAGTGACCTCCGAGTATGTCGCGCTGATGGCAGAGCTGCGCCGTATCACCAGTCTGGGGCCGCACTTGGCGATGATCATCTCTGCTGCCGAACACTTACGCACGGCCGGTGCCGTTCGCTGGTCGGAGCGGATCACGCATCACGCGTGCGCCGGCGTAGGCGACGACACCATCGTGCCTGCACAATGGCGTAAGAGTTGGACGTGGGCGCGGTTGCGCGGTCATCTGGAATCAATCGAGGCCCGCGATGAGCTCCGCCAACTGGCAACCCAACGGTCGGAGCTTTCCAAAGGCCTTCAACGTTTGTATTCGGACCTGGTGGCGAAGTCCGCATGGCTTGAAACTAAGAACAACGCCACCCCGAAGATCATGTCCGCACTCAACGGGTATGCCACGGCCATTCGGCGCATCGGGCAGGGCACAGGGACCAATGCGCCACGCTATCGCCGGGATGCGCGCGACGCGATGAACGACGCGGCTGGTGCGGTGCCGTGTTGGATCATGAACCACGCCCGCATTTCCGAAGCGATGCCGGCCGACATTGGCGCGTTCGACCTAGTGATAGTTGATGAGGCTAGTCAGTCCGACCTTTGGGCACTTCCCGCGATCTTGCGAGGAGAGAAAATCCTGGTGGTGGGCGACGACAAGCAGGTGTCGCCCGATGGGGGATTCATCTCGGCCGAGTTGATAACGTCCCTGCGTCAGCGTTTCCTGGGCGATCAGCCTTTCCAAGCCGATATGACGCCGGAGAAGTCTCTCTACGATTTGGCGGCGCGTGTGTTTGCGTCCCATCAGGTCATGTTGCGCGAGCATTTTCGGTGTGTGGCACCGATCATTGCCTACTCGAACAAGACGTTTTACAAGGGTGCCATTCGACCACTTCGCGTTCCCTTAGCGTCCGAACGCATCGATCCGCCTCTCGTGGATGTCTACGTCCCCAGTGGCTATCGCGACAAGAAGGATCGCAACAAGGAAGAAGCCGAATTTATCGTCCAGGAGATTGAAGCGATCTTGAATGATTCAACGTTCGCTGGGAAAACCATCGGGGTCGTCTCATTGCTTGGCATTGAGCAATCCAAATATATCGATGAGTTGGTTCGAACTGCCTTCTCAGCCTCTGAGTTGATGCGGCGGAAATTTCTTTGTGGTGAACCGCGTGCTTTCCAGGGCAGCGAGCGCGACATCGTCTTCCTCTCCATGGTGGCGGACCGCGATCGTCACCATGCTGCCTCACGCATGGGCGACGAGCAGCGGTTCAACGTGGCCGCCAGTCGTGCACGCGATCGCATGTATTTAGTGCGATCGGTTGAACTTAGCGATTTATCGCAAGTCGATTTACGCCGAAGCTTGGTGGAGCATTTCGCCAAGCCCATGGTGGTAACAGAAGGCGTCGACGAAAACCCCATCCGGTTGTGCGAATCCGGCTTTGAGCGGGAAGTCTTTACCATGCTCACTGAAAGGGGTTATCGCGTCATCCCTCAGGTCAAGGTCGGCGAGTTCCGCATTGATATGGTGGTGGAAGGCACCGACGACAAACGGTTGGCTATCGAGCTCGATGGCGATGAATTCCACGGGCCGGATCGCTGGCAGCACGACATGATCAGGCAACGGATCCTGGAGCGAGCCGGCTGGACGTTCTGGCGGTGCTTTGCCTCAACGTGGTCTCTCCACAAAGAAGATGTCTTTGCGGAGCTACTTGCCCTCCTGTATGCCATGGGCATTGAGCCGATTGGTGCGCTGGGTCAGCTCGCGACGCTGGTCGAACATCGTGTCTGGGATCAGCAGGAAGAAGATGAGGTTGACGAAGTGATCCGGCGAGCCGTTGACGGGGCCCAATCAGAGACCGCGTAGGGAAAGGATTGCCTATGGAAGAGTTTCAAAACATGCTCGAAAAGGAGCTGAAGACCGTCCCGCGACGTTTTCTGGAAAAGCGGCTGTCCGAGCGATTTCTTGAGGCCGGAATTCAGGCCAGCGACGCAGACTTAACTCGGGCATCCGAACATCTGCTAAGCGGGAACACTGAGACCTTCCACTTTGGTGATACCGACGACCATGTCACCATCGAAATTACTGAGGATGATCTCGAATACGTCGTGGCGAAGTCGGAGGAGTTTTATAAGGAAAAGCTCGTTGATGTGCTTCGCGATGTGGGTGGTAAGACCGCAGAGCTGTTTTATCAAACCCTCAGAAGGCGATGGGGCGCAGAGTTTGCGGCTCAGCAAGAAGAGATGGCGGCTTTCAAAGAGCGTCTAGAGATGCGTTGGGGCAAGGCGCTTGGCAAGCTTCGTATGCTCCTTACCATCGTGATGGAATGGGCGCAGGGAGCGTTCGAGAGAAAGCAGAAAAATCCTGGCAGAAAGCTTCCTCATCTTGATGACGTATTGCTCCGGTTGCACGTTCGTGCGTGCCAAGTGACCCATGAAATCATTGTCCTCTTGGAAAGTGGCTACGCGGACGGCGCCATGGCTCGTTGGCGAACGTTGCATGAGATCGCCATCACTGCCGCCGTGATTGCAAAATTCGGTGACGAGATCGCGGAACGATACGTCCATTACCAAATTGTTGAGTCCCACAAGGCGGCGATTGCGTATGAGAAAAACCACCAGGCATTGGGGTTCAAGCCGATCTCTAAACGGCAGTTGGAGCGAATCCGTCGTGATTACGACAAGGTCAAGAAGCGTTTTGGGAAGGAGTTCAGTGAGGAATACGGTTGGGCCGCGCATCACCTCGGTGGCCCCACGAAAAAGCGGATAACGTTCGCCGACCTGGAAGCCGAGGCAGGTGATGCAATGATGCGATCACCCTACAAAATGGCCAGCTACAACGTTCACGCTAGCCCAAAAGGGGTTTACTTCAAAATGGGGACCCTGGATGGATCCCCTGCGCTATTGGCGGGTGCTAGCAATGCAGGCCTCGCAGAACCTGGGCAGCATGCTGCAGTCAGTTTGATGGAAATAACCCTGCTACTCATCGACAACAGCCCAATTTTGGACGATATCGTGGTCGCCAAATTGGTCAGCAGACTCGGGACGGACATTCCTAAGGAGTTTGGTCGAGCGAGCCGGCGGTTACGTCGTGACGATCGACGGAACCGTCAGGCCTAGTCCTCGATCGTAGGAGCGAATTCTTAGGCAGAGTTTGGCTAGTAGCAAGGAGTGTGCGCCTGGCATAGGCGCCTGTTACGCAGTGTCACCACATATCGCGCAAGGAATGGACCATGCAGTCTTCCGTCGAAACACCCGTCGACGCCGCGCCGCTCAGCGAGTCGCTCGCTCCATCGGCGGCATCTGCGGTGTCCCCACCAATCAGGCTCGCATGTGCCGAGGTGGGGAATTTCCGTCGTTTGACCCAGGCCCGGTTGGATTTCGATGACTGCACAACGGTCCTAGTTGGCGCCAACAACAGCGGCAAGACGTCGCTACTTATCGCGCTGCGCAACTTCCTGAGTGAATCGCCGGGCTTTCGCGCCTTCGATATCAGCCTCTCGCAATGGGCCACGCTCAGGCAGTTGGCTGAAGCTTGGGAGGCTCTCGATGAGGATCCCACGACAGACACGAAAGACGCCGACTCCTGGGAGCAGCAGCATCAGCAACTATTAGCTTGTATGCCGTTCATCGACCTATGGTTCGACGCGAAGGACGGCGCGTATCACTACGTGGCGCCTTTCATCACCACCCTCATGTGGTCGGGTGGTGCTGTCGGACTTCGTCTACGATTGGAGCCTACGAGTGATGCAAACGACCTGCGCAAGCTGGCTTGGCGTTATCGCGAGGCTCGAGCCCCTGTGCGCAAGTTGGCGAAGAAGGGCCACGCGTGGCCGACGGACTTGCTTGATTACTGGCTCCGGCACCCGACCGACCTGCGTCGCATCCAAGCGTATCGGCTGGACCCCACCAAAGGCCCTCTGTCACCTGTGAAAGCAAGTGCGCCGCAACCCCTCCCGCCAAGTTCGCAGCCGGTGGAGTTGGCGTTACTGCGGCAACTCATTCGCGTGGACTTCGTGCCGGCGCAGCGTGGCCTGGGAGCTGAGGACGACGAGACGCGGTCCGAGTCGACGGGCGCGAGACCGGGCTTGTTTTCAAGCCAGCTCGTAAAGTTTGCGCGTCAGCACTTGAACGTCAGCACGTCTGCTCATGGACAAAGCGAGGCGTTAGTCGAGGCCGTCGCCAATGCGCAGGCGAACCTGGACGAGCGCATTTTCGAGGCGCTCCAACCGGCGATGCAAGACGTGCAGATTCTGGGCTACCCAGGCTTGCACGACCCGCAGGAGATGCATTTCCGCACGCGCATCCAGACGGCAGACCTGCTTGCGCACGGCACGGCCATCCAGTACCGCAATGACAAGACGGCATTGGACGAGTCGCTGCCGGAGCACTCCATCGGGCTTGGCTACCAGAATCTCCAATCCCTAAGTTTCATGCTTGTGTCGTTCCGCACGGCGAGATTGAATCCGACGCAAGGCACACCCGCGGCAGTCCATCTTGTCATGGTGGAAGAGCCCGAAGCCCACCTCCATGTGCAGGTGCAACGATGTTTCTCCGCCAACGCCCATGCACTTCTGTGCCCCAATGGCACTGAACAGAGCCACTTGCGCACGCAACTTCTCATCAGCACCCACTCCAGTCATTTGGCTCACGGCAACAGTTTCACCCGGTTACGCTACGTGAAGCGCACACCAGCATCCGCTGCGGGGGCCAAGGCGAGTACACGCGTCATCAATCTTGCTGACGTGTTTGGCAGCGACGTACAGACCAGGGTATTCGCCGAGCGATATTTTCAAGTTCAGCATACCGACTTGCTGTTCGCCGACGCGGCAGTGTTCGTCGAGGGCACTGCAGAACGGATGCTCGTGCCGCTGTTCATCGCGCGAGATCTTCCAGCCCTGGACAAAAAGTATCTGTCATTCCTCGATATAGGGGGGAGCCATGCCCATCGGCTTCGGCCTTTGGTGGAATGCTTGGGCATTCCGACAGTGATCATTACCGATGTCGACCCGGTGGCGCCGCAGGTGGTCGGTAAGCGGACCATCAAGGTCGCCGTGTGCATTGCAGGACAGTCGGCCCTCGAATGCGGGAACGATACCCTGACTGCGTGGCATCCTAAGCTTGCCAGCTTTCAGGAGTATGGTACGCCAAAGGCAGCAGACCTCGAATGGACATCGCTCAACGGAGGCAAGGTGCGCTTCGCTTGGCAGGTACCCATTCCCAGTGCCGACGGACAGTGGCCCAGTTCGTTCGAAGACGCTTTGGTGCTTTCGAACATAGCTTGGTTCAAAGGTTTGGATGAGGAGAAAGATCCGGTTTCCGGCAAGAAGGTCGAACACCGGGGAGCCTTAGGCAAAGTCGTCGGACTCGTGGTCGACTATCCCAAGCCCGCAGAGTTGGCACAGCAGCTCCATGAAACAATGCACAAGGGATTCAGCAAAGGAGACTTTGCCGCTACTTTGTTCGAACGATTCGCCAGCGGAAACCTCGCATGTCCTAGCTACATCGCCGAAGCGCTTAATTGGCTCGCGATGCAACTGCAGTCGACGGGATTGACGGTATGAACGTAGCCGTCGAAGAGGTGGGCAATGAGCGGGACGCGCACGTTGTCGAGGAAATTTGCAGCTACGTTGCTGATGTTCACCCGCGCAGCTTTTTCCTCTTTGCGGGTGCAGGGTCAGGCAAGACGCGTACGCTGGTTGAGGTGCTCCGTCGCATCACTGGCGTGGTCGAGCATGCAGCAGGCGGTGTCTACGCTTCGAAACTGCGTGCGAGAGGCCAGTCGGTGCGGGTAATTACCTACACGAAAAACGCTGCGCGGGTGGTCACCAGTCGACTTGGCGAGAACCGAATGACTGACGTTTCCACCATCCACTCGTTCTGTTGGGAGCTGGTGAAAGGTTTCGACGACGATATCCGTCAGGCTTTATTAGCAAAGAACGCAGAGGATCTTGCTGAGGCGAAAGCCTATGCGCAGTCGAAGAAGAAAGGCGAGACCGACACCGACCGCAAGAAGTATGCGGAGCTGGAAGCTGAGGCGGACGAACTGAGGGCGACCCCCGCATTCCGATATCACCCCGACCACAACACGTATGGCGAAGGCGCGCTTTCGCACCAGGACGTGCTGCACGTGGCGGCGTGGCTACTTCGCGAGCGGCCCACTTTGCAGCGCATTGTTCAGGATCGACATCCCCTCCTGCTCATCGACGAATCGCAGGATACGATGCGGGGTGTGTTGGATGCTCTGTTGGACCTTACGAGCGTTCGCCCCGGCAACTTCACGCTTGGCCTGCTCGGCGATCACCGCCAGCGTATCTATGCCGATGGCCATACCGACTTGCCGTCGCACATTCCGCCGACCTGGGCTCGTCCGGCGTTGCAGATGAATCATCGTAGCCAGGAGCGCATCGTCCGGCTCATCAACGCCATTTGGGAGGCCGACATCGAAGGTCGCACTCAACCTAAGACTGGAGTGGCCCAGCATTCCCGTAGCGAAAAGCAGGGCGGCAAGTTGCGGATATTCGTCGGTAACACGTCGCGCTCCGCGTCTGCAAAGATGGGTGCAGAAGCTAACTGTGCGGGTGTTATGGCGCAGGTAACGAACGCAGAAGCGTGGACTGTCGACCAAATTGGATTCAAGACGTTGGCTTTGGAGCACAAGTTGGGGGCGAAGCGAGGTGGCTTCTACGAGGTCTACAGCGGTATGGTTTTGCTCGACAAAGAAGCGGCCACGCCCGACCCCAACGGCGAGCGGATGGGGCCGTCGATGGTTCGTCCTCTTCTTGGAGGGTTGCTGGAACTTGCTGAGTGTGTCCAGACAGGTGGCACGTGGGATGAGTTTGTCGCGATGGCAGTGCTACGCCGCCACGATGCACTGGCGAAGGTACCGAGCGAGCGTACCGCGCGTGCCACGCGGCTTGCTGAGCTCCACCAAGCAATCGGCCGATTCGCCGGGCTGTGCTGCACTGATGGCGCACTGATCAAACAAGTTCTGGCTCCGATTCTGGAGGCCAATGTGCTTCCAGCTGACACTCGCCTAGTTGAAGCCTATCGGGATGAGCGGGCGCCGCCGCCTGAGCCCCAACGGGGGGCCGGAGAAAGCAAGGAAGACCGTCAGCGTCGCGGGTGGCACGCCCTGATGAATGCGCCATGGACCGAACTCGCACGCTACCGGACATATCTGGGTGGCGAGGCGCCCTTTGCTACACACCAAGTAGTGAAGGGGTCTGAGTTCAAGCACGTCATGGTCGTCATGGATGATGAGGAAGCTGAGGGGAACCTGTTTTCCTACGACAAGCTATTCGGTGCTGGGCTGAGCAAGGGCGATAGGGAAAACATGGCGGCGGGGAAGGAAACCGCCATCGACCGAACGCTTCGTTTGCTCTATGTCACGTGCAGCCGTGCCGAAGAAAGTTTGGCATTGGTGCTCTGGGCGAAGGATGCGAGCTCGGCGTTGACTGCCATCAAGGCATGCGGCTGGTTTGCCGAAGACGAAATAGTTGCGCTCTCGTAGTCGTGCGTCGGGGTTTAATGACGATTTTTGTCGATGCACTGCACAGATCCACGACTAACCTGTTGGGCGATATCACGCCTGGCACCATCCCACAAATTAGCTAACAACCAGGCCACTATGTCCACTACATCAAAACTGGGAGCTTCCTTCACCTCAGAACAGGACGTGCAGGACTGGTTGGAAACGGTCGTTCGATCAGGTGAGATCCAAAAACATATCCAGGGGAAGGAAAAGATCGGGGTGGAGCTCGCACATTGGTCCTCGCCTGATTTCTGGCCCTCGTTTCCTGTTGACTATCTAACACGTAAGGGATGCCAACGAGCCGCGCAAAACGTGCTGACCTCACTCGGGCCGCTCGACCTAATCGTTAAGAACAACCGAAACATGTCCGCCGAAAGGGGTGAGCGACTGTTCACTGATCTGCTCTACTGCAAGAGAGACACCTCGCAATTCATCATTATCGAGGTCAAAAACCAGAATACCACCGCCCGCGAGGCCATAACCGAGCTGCTCGCTTATGAGCACGAAGTTTTGAATCATCTGCCATTTGCGGGCGCAAATGACATCATGATGGTGATTGTCTCCCGAGATTTTTCCACGCTACTGGATCATGCGGTAGCAGGACTAAATACATGGAGTCGCCGAAACGTTCTTTGCTTGCGGTTCGATGACAGCGGGATTGAGCCGCTCCTTGACGTTCATATCCCGAAGGCCTGGACGTCTATGGGGCAAGCTGCGATGCCTGATAGTGCCATCGTCACTGCGTTCCTTTCATTTAGGCCGGAGCCCGGCCTTACCGAGGATCAGGTTTACGCAGTGTGTGACACGGCCACCCAGCTCATTGTTCGAGAAGCTGAACGGTCAGGCGGATCTGGATTTGCTTTCATTGCCTACAATCACTTCTACCCGGGTCTCGCCGAAGGGCCTTATTTAATCCTCGCCGGTGTGGTTAATCCATTTAGCTTCGTGGACCACGCCATCGATCAGGGATTTCTACAGGCTCACGCGTCCCCTATTGCAAGCTACGTTCACGATGACGGCAATCTGGATGACTTGTCCTCTTCTTGGGACTGGACCGGCGGAGATATGCAAGCGGCGGTTGGCTACCTGAATACCTTCGGCAGAGCCCGCTGGGAAAACTTCTCCAACTGGCGAACGCTACGTGACGTGAGCCGATGGATGGCAGACCCCGTCACACCGGACCGGCATTTCACGCCCGTGATGATGGATTTTTGGGGCATGCTGGGCGACTATGTCAGAGACGCTGTCCGAAACGTTCCCCGGGTGAGGAACTTTCTCGGCGGACTAGCAAAGCCTGGTGTGGATTGGCGATTTCCAAACCTTGGTGTAGCCCTTCTCGACGACATTGCACTCAAGCCACTTGTCCAAGATGGGCAATGGACGATTTCCGCGGTCTTCGGCATTGGTCTGCGACTGGGGCGCTTCTATTCTATTGCAGCTCAATATGCCGGCGCCGACGAACATCAGCAACGCCTCATGCGGGCTAATTTGTTTTGGGCCGAAGCTGATCTAGTGCGGCCTGCGCATGAGGTGGTGTTGCGGTACATATCCGCTGAGGAAATCACCGAGGAGCCACCAATCCTCCCTATTGGTCAATATGAAGATAAGCAAGCTGTGATCGCGCAAACTGGCGCCTTCGCCAAGTGGTTCAGCGCCGAATTCTTAAAAGCTGGCGAGCCATTGATGCGTCAAGCCTTTGGAGTAGGGCTGCGATGCTACGCAGCTTTCGATCCTCAATTTGCGTCTGCAACGGAAATCTCTGGTATCAAAGCGGAAGCTGTCGACATGGGACGGGAATGGTTACGGGAGTCTGCTAAGCACGCGCTAGGAAACGGTCGTGACGCGGCGCGGACGGCAGAGAAGTTCGAAAATCTCTTAGGTGCCAGCATTCCGTTGAGCCAAGGATACGCCGCGGTATCGAATGCGATTGACGCACTCGTCCCTGATTCTGTTCTGGAAATGCTGCTGGAGGACATTCCAAACTTGGTCGATCTATGGCATCCACAACTCGCTCATACGCTCGTGCCCATGACTCTGACTGGACAGGATTGGGATTGGTGCGAGGATCAGGTCAGGGCGGCACGATCTCGTGGTGAGGAGTTCCCTTGTGTCGCTATCAGCGCCGGGGGGCAGATTGGTATTGGTATCATTCCTGCCTACCTTGCGCCAAAAGTGGAAAACCCTGACAAGGAGGTTATCGTCGCGTCCAATACCACTGGCGCAGAAATCTTTCTGGTGATGAGCTGGTCAGACTTGCGTCTCGGCAAAGCACCTTGGCTGAAGCCTGCAACTGAGCATTAGGTCGCTACGATCCGGAGATCGCCCATTCGCCAGCTAGCTTCGTTTATGGCGTCGTCCAATGCATTGGCGAAGTCGCGCAACGCTTCGTCGGGATCTGTGTCGCGTAGGCTTATGGCGAAGAGGGTAAGAGTGGGGAAATCCGGCATCCGTACCGTAATGGCTCGCTCTGCAGCACTGCCGTCACCCACTAGCCCTGCTAGCGGTGATGCCATGAGGACCGCGAAGACAGAGCCTGCCGCTCGCGAATTGATTGAGATCGAAGCGACTTCATCGCCATCTTCGGTCACTTCCGCATCGGCCGCTACGGAGAAAAATTCGATGATTACGCCCATCCTGCCTCAGCGATCCAGCGGTAGTCGGAAAAGAACGTCTTAGGAAAGGTGTCGCCATCCCGGCGCCTCAAGCGCGATGCAGCGAGTGAAGCTAGTGCGGCAGCGGGAAGATCGATGAAAGAGGCCGCCGTGATCGCTGTAGATTCTCCCCGTTGCGCACGGGTGAGTTCCTTCACGATAGATGCGAGACGGCTGCTGTCCATGCGCAATAACCACGAAGCGAAGCGCGTCGTGGTTCCAGCGTTGATCTCGCGTGCGCCGATCGCGAATGCGATCAGGGCTCGCGTACGCAGGCGAGGAAAGGTGCGGGCGACGCAAGCGTTGCGCAGTCTCGCTATTTCGAGTACTGCGCGGCCGCGATCTAAGTCGCTGGTTGCGGCCAATATCGTGGCTAGGAGTCCAGCTTCGTCATGGATATCTACGCCACCAGGCGCCGTTAATATGGCCCTGGCGAGAGAGCGACGGGTTTGCGAGGAACCATTAATGACTGAAAGGCACAAGTCGACTAACAGATGGCGTGGCTCTGGTTCGAAGCGCTCGACCAGCCACTCGGCGAGACTCAGATGCATGGACACGGCTTTGCGAAAGCGCTCCGCGTCCCGTAGATGGTAAGCGCCGCCTAGGTACTGGATTAGGCCGATATGCAGTTCCGCCACGGGTTGGATGTTGTCCCGGTTGATAGCAGTGGTGCGGGTAAGGACCCCTTCGGCGAGCAGGCTCTCGTACATGGTCATGTCGTCGCGGCTGATGGCTTCCGCGGTGTCTTCCAGGGGAGCGGGCAGTATCAATTGCATTCGAGGTGGTCCCGGGATGTCGATTGTGTCTGCGCCGCCACTATGTCACCACGCGCCGCCATGAAGACCAATCGGCGACTCTTCGCGGCTTCCTCGATCATGATACCCCCCTTGCGACGCTCGACCTTGTGTGGGGCCGTTCCCATGTCCCTACGCATGTACCACGCCCGGGATCTTGCGTAAATGAGCGAGCCTTGTGAGATCGGAGACGTTACTTTGAGCTCGGCGCGCATAGTTGGTGAACCTTGCACGATGCCGTAAGCGCTATGGCCACCCTTGGCTTCCCCCGCCATGATGAGCGGGCCGGGGCTACCCGGCACCTCAATGCATATCACGATATTCACGTTGTACGAAGCGCCGGTCTCGAGGTAGACAAGATTACCGTTGGAACCGTAAGCAACTCCCCATCGGGCGTGCAACGCCGTCGTGTTGGCGGCGATGGTCGTGGATAGGTCTACTCCGAGCAGAGCGGATGCCTCGTAGAGCCATGCGACAAGACCGATTTCTTCCTTAAGTCCACGCAGTGTTGCGAGCGTGATGTTGGGCTGGCTCGCCGCCAGGATTGCGTTCTGGGAGCGTTGCATGAACCCTGTGCTAGCAAATGGTCTTATGACTCTGAATTCCTCGGCACAGATTTCCATGGCCTTCTGGTGGTGGGCGCGCGATACTCTGCCCGAAGCCCGTGCAGCGAAGAGTGCGTCCCTGATCAGGATGGCTTGGGCGATGGTCGACTCGTGCAGGCCTTGATTGGATTGCTCAGTCCTGAATCGCTCAAGTGCATCTAGCAATTGCATTGCATACGTATCGTTGCTTGCCTGGCTTCCCGTATGAAGACGACCAAGCAGGCGATGGATAGCTGCGAGCGAAGAGCCACCCCCGCCACCAGTGCGGGGATATGACGTGAGCCCTCCACTCAAGTGTTCTGCTCCCGACCCGTGATGCTATCGGTATTCGATGCACGACTGACTAGGCCGCCCGACGGAATCGACGCCGTTCGATGATCCATCGCGAACTCGAGCTCGGCCAACGAATTCCAGATACGCGGCGTCAGTTCGCGCACCGCTGCGCGTGGCATGAAGTACGTGGCAAGCCATGCCAGTACGTCGCGGGGCCCCGCTTCGCCTCGTTCGATCGCATCGAGCCGGCCGGACATACGCGAGGAGAAATCGGGTGACGATAACTCTGGCTCCGCCGCTTCCAGAGTGAGCGCGGCTTCGACTCCCGATTTTGTAAGCTTGACCGAGCCGCCTGCAGCCGGGAGGACGATTAGCTTTTTCTCGACTAGCCTCTGGAGTGAACGGGCCAATGTTGATGGACGTCCGATGCCTGCGCTTTCGAGATCAAGTAACAGGCGATCGAGTGGCATCTCCCATTGACCTGCGGGTTCCATGGACAGGCGGGGTATGACGCCGTCGAACGAACGGCGATCCCAGGCTTCGAGCAGGTCATCGACGGCGTTGATTCGCGCGGGATCATCGCCAAGCATGAGAGTTGCGGTTTCTATGGCATTATCGTCGTCACGGAACGTCGGCGCAGTGATAGCTGGCCTGCAGGACGCGGCACGGACGCGAATGCAGATCTGTGCGGCGCTGTTCGAATCAAATGGCAGGTCAAGGGTTGCATAGCGGAGCTCGTACGGGCCACGTTCGGCAGCGGCGAGCCGGTCCCAGACGAGTCGATAGACCTGGTCGCAGGCAGGATTGGAAAACTGATGCGCAAGTACGTCGGGGGTGGCCGTACGATCGAGCGGCGTGATCGGTGGATGTCCCTGGCGCTCAAGCGGAACGACCGGTTCCTCCGGTTCGTATGGATCGGGCGCTGAGGACTGGTGGCCTTGCGCGGACCATGAACCATCGTAGAGCGATTGTAGCGCATCCATTGTCGTCCATGGCTCGAGGCCGAAGCGGCGCCAAGCTTGCGCCATGATCGAGATCGTTCCCGCCTCCGGTGGTCCGGCTACGTCTCGCACGATCATTGGAGGGGTGTCAGGAGCCAAGGCGAGGCCGGCCAATGCGCTAAGTCCATCGCGGGTCTGCGTCGTGGCGCGATTTTGCGCGAGATGAAACACCTCGCCATACAGGGCACCCTTGCCATAAGGAATCTCGGCGACGATACGGTTTGATCCTGCGAGTTCCAGCGTCTCGCGGGCTTGCCGTAGCAGTAACCCGAGGATGGCGGCCTGCACCCTGCCCAGGGATGGGACATGGCCTGTCGGTGACCTGTCCGTCTCGATCGCGCCGAGCGGGGCGAGTTTATCGTAGAGGGTGCCACACGCCAGCCTGACTCCTTCTGAGGCGGATAATCCGGTGAAGCGCTGAGTGATAAGGCAGTCGGCAATTTCACGAACTATTTCCGCAGTCACCTTGCGTTCGTTTATGTCGGTCGAGGCGTCGATGGCTCGACTGACTGCCGATCGCGTCATGGCCGCCAGGCGCGCGCGCACAACCAGCTTGCCGGTCAGCTCTCCACGTAACAGGCGGCTTATCTGCCAGCTGATGTACTCGCCCATGCGATCGTCGTCGGTTGCCAGAACGACTTCGTTGATGGAAGGAAGGATCCGCGCGGCTCGATTGAGGAAATCTCTGGCCGTCGATTCGTTTATGGGGTAGGGGACGAAGCCAGCACCTATGTCGACCCCACCGTTGACGGGTAACTGGGTGAGCGCACCAGCCGTCGCCATGACCGCAGATACCTTTCCGAGGATGTCTGAAAGCGTTTGCTGCTTGTTAATTGCCTCGATGAAAACGACTCTTTGCGGATACAGCGGGCGAGCACTGATACGGTAATGCAAGTGCGCGCCGAGCTGATGTGAGGGTGACATAGAGGCAATCGTGGCTCCCAGTAGTTCCGGGCTTTCTCGTACTTCGCGACGCAAGTCATCCGAAAACAGTCGACGCGGGTTCGCGAAGATGATGAAGGAGCGCTTCGCGCGTGAAACTGCTACGTTCAGTAGACTGCGTTCGGTATCGATGAAGCTCGTACCACTCTGCTCTGGGCCTTCGACAAGGCTAAAGCAAACGATTGGTCTCTCGGCACCCTGAAGCTTATGAACGGTGCCGATTACCACCTTTTCGACATCCTCTTTATCGGGCCAGTCTCCTCCGTGCTTCTTTCGTGCGTGTTCGATCGCGTTCTTGAGGCTGCTTTTTAGCAAGTCAGCTTGCGGGCGATACGGCGTGATGAGGGCGATAATCTCATGCAGCGACTTGTTCTCGGTTTGTGGGTGCTTCCGCCATGTCGGCCAGCGTTCGACGATCCAGGAAACGATTTCCTCAACCTCGCGCGGATTACTCCACGAACCGCTGACAGGGACAGGTGTTGCATCTACGGCAACCCACGCCATCGTCGGCTCAGGCCCCTTGTCATCCTCGCGGGTTCGTGCAATGAGCTGGCCATCGTAGGCCAGCGTATTGCAGTAGCTGATGATGTTGGGTTTACACCGGTAGTGGTACCGCAGACTGACCCCGAGGTCGTTGCGCTCGCGCCAGCGTGACAGCAGTCGCGCTACGCCAAGTATGCTGCCACTGGCTACTGAGCGTCGCGAACGGACGATAGCGTCGAGGTGTGCGAGGGTGTCGGTTTGGGCGGCAATACCGAATTCCGTAAGAGGCGTATTGTTCCAAATGGGCGCGAGCTGCTTGATGTCCCCCACCACGGCCGCGCGGCGGGCAAGGGCGAAGATTGAAGCTGCAAGCTCGGGTGATGCTTGTCCCGCCTCGTCGACGACCAAGAGGTCGACCTTCCCGAGTACGTGCGTCACGGGATCGGCTGGATCCACGAAGTCACGCTGGATTTCCAAGAGCCGTGGGGCACTGTGCAGCGTCGATACGATGCAAGGCGTTAGCATGCAGATACGGCGGAGGGCCTCTTCAACGTTGAGCGGATGCCGAGTGATCAAGCGCTCGCGTTGCGCGAGAAGAAATCTGCCCTCCCAGTAGCGCGCGGCCCAATGGAAGGTATCGGGGCGCCATAGGAGATCAGAGAGTTTCTGGGCATTTTCTTCCGAGGGAGTAGTCGTCAACCGCTTGACGCAATCCCTTGCCACCTCCATGCGCTCCGATGCCCACACTGTTTCCCTGGCGTCGAGATGCACATTCACGCTGTCTTGCCAGTTACCGCCGGAACGCCATTCGCTGTCGAATCGCTTCAGGCGCTGTTCGACACTGGCTAGACGCTGCCAGACGACCTTGATGGCAACTTCCAGTGTTCCTAAGGACTCGTCGCCAAGGGCACGGCGTGCATGGGACAGGTAAACTTCTTCGTATTCCAGTGCATGCAATGGATCGAGCGCATCAGCGCGCTTCCAGTAACGATACGGGAAACCGCCTCCGAAGGCAGTTTGCAGGCATACGAAGCGCTCGTTCTCTGCGCCGAGTTCTTCGTTCGAGAGGCGACTGCTCGCCGGAAGATAGGCGCCATAGCTGCTGGCATCGGCGATCCAGCGTTGCGCATGGGGAAGAGAGTCATCAGGGTGTGGCGCCTTGCCGAAGGCCTCAATGACGTTGGTGACCGACTGGTTTGTGGCACCACAGGCGAGGGTGATGGGACAGGGTTCCTGGCGTAGTGCGGCGTTCACCCATTGACTTGCCACAACGGCGCGCAGCATGGAGGTCTTGCCGCTTCCCGGTGGGCCGTTGATCGCTTGTAGTTCACCATCCGCCAAGGACAAGATCGCAGTGACCGCCATGCGTTGGGTATCGTCGAGGGGAAACAAGCTGCGACGCTGAGAGCTTTCTTCATATTCGTCGATATGACCCATGATCAAACTCATGGCCTCAGGAGGTATCCGTTCGACGTCAGTCGCATGCTCGGTCCCGCCGAGGCGTTCGAACAACGGCACGCGGCCTTCGCCCTTGCGCATTTCCTGCAACGTTGCCTCGTAGGTCGCTGCAATCTGGCCCCGACCGCCGTCATCAGTAGGGAATACCGCGGCTATGAGCTGCCACTGCGTCGGCTTGCCACCTTTGTCGGGAGGCAGTAACTCCAACATGCGTGCCAACATCGCCTCATCGCTGCCCGCCTCGAGCAGCTCTCGCAGGACAGACATCGCGGTGCACCACCAGGTCTCCCAGCCGAGCGACATCGTGCGGTCGGTCGTCATCGTACGTAGCTTGGATGTCATCGCGTCGTCCGCGACATCGCGCTGAGCAATGCAGAACGCATAAGGGCCGACATCAGGAGCGAGATACGAACCATTTAGCACAGGTGGAGCATCCGTGCGTGGTACCAGGTAGCCGTCCCCTGTGAGCAGTGCTGGCACTGCCATGAGGTGATGCCGCCGCCCTTTGTCGCTCTGCTTGCGTCGATGCTGCTCCTGCAGCGTAAGAACCACATGGACATTTTTGCCTGTTGGCATCTGCCCCTGCTCATCTTCGCTTGCGCCACGGCGCTGTACTTCGTCTGGTCGACAAATAAGGGTTGGCTTCTTTTTGCCGAGTTCTCGGAAGGAGACGAAGTCGAGCGCGGCCTGCCAGTACATGGCGAGATCGGCGGGTGGTACGGGCGGCATGCGCGGGCTGCTTTCGACCGATAAGTACGTGCGTTCCGGCTCAGCTGGCTCCGGCATTTTCTTTGGCACCGGCGGCGAAGGACGATCTTCCGAAACGCTCTTTGCCTGGACTTTTACTGCGGCGTTACCGCCGACCATATCGGCGAGAGCAATCAGAAATTTACTGAGCCGGTTGCGAATCATCGTCGAGCGCTCGAAGGGCAGGAGTGGCGCGGTGTACGTGTGAGATGTTCCAGTAAGGCAGGCGCGATATGAGGCGAATGATGACAGGCACATTCGTATCGAGTTCTGCGCCCGTCACTACAGAAGCGGGAAGAAAAGCGCGACCTTCGCCTCGCCCTAGTCGATGGTCATCGAAGGCGATGGAGATTATTCGGGTATCTTCTTCACCATTCTTTTCCTTGATCGACAAGATATCGCCGCGAACCCAGTCGACCACCTCGCCATCTTTATGTGGTTCACGCAACGCGCGCGGAGCAAGAAGATGATGAAATTTCCAAGCCTTACCTTCCCTGGCCGATTCAATCAATACAGAAACTCGATCGATGTGCAGTGCATTAATGGCTTCCGTCGTACCCGTCCGCAGCACTTCTGTCCATTGCTCGATACATTTGATGCTTTCAACTTCGGTTTGGATTTCCGGTAGCGTTGCACGATACAGCGCTCGGATGCCGACCGCACGCAGCGCTTTCGCATCGATCCATACGCTTGCATAAACTTGCGCATCAGGCGCACGGACGGCGAATAGCACGGCCTTGGCCGGCCGGTCCCGCGACCAGTCTTGCAGAGCAAGTGCTATGACGGGCTGTGACGGCGATGCGCCGGATGACTGCCAGTCGGGAAATGCCATGCCTGCATGTGGCGACTGTAGGCCATCGGCCTCGTAACCGGATGTCACCTTCTTTGCGCTAACAACCACATGGCTATTAACTACAAGTCGTGCGATGTTGGCACTGTCGAGCAATGACTGTGGTAACCATGTACGAAGCCCACTGGTGATAGACGGATCTAAGGGCATAAGGGAATAGCCCTTCGAGCGTCCAGAACCCGATTGCTCGTCCACAATGGCAATGAAGGGTTCAAGGATCAAAGGAAGTTCGTCCGTGATCATTGCGACGACACGCCAGCGACCGCCTTCCTCAGCAATCTCGCATTTGAAGTTTTCACCGGGCGCGGGCTGGGCGCCAAGTTTATTGACACCGAAGATGGCGGAGGTTGTAGGTGCTTCCGAATGAATTTGTACCGCTGCCCACGTTCCATAACGCCCAGATTTCCATTCCCTCACGGACGCTTTCACGCGATAGCGTTGTCCGGGCTTGTTTGTCATGACCTAGTGGGCCCGGGGGAATGAAGCTCGGAGAATGTGCGGTTAGTTATCGAAGTCATGTCATCCCTGTGTATGGCCGGTGCTTACGCCTTCAATTCATCGAATTGTACAACATGAACGAACATACACTTATCGACATCCGGTTTTCGCTGAAACAACGCTGGATGTAGGCCTTGCCAAGCGTTGGGGATGACGGTTCGCAAAGGTCGATTCGTCTACGCGAATCGATCGCGGACGCACTTTCATGGCGACCGCGTACGACTTGCGCGATAGAGTCAATAGTGAGCAGTTCCATGCTGACCGTTTCATAGGGAAGGTAGTGTTGCCGGGACAAGGTCTGCCAAGAGGTTATCGGCGCGAATTGCCGTCACTTGAGGCGTTCTAAGATCTTGGAATCAACGGAGCTTGCTCGCCGAGGCCGGTGCCTTGTGTGATCAGGCCGGTCACTGCTATCGCGCATAATGGGCGATTACCGGGGTGGAATCCCAGGGGCACTGTTCGATAACACCAGACTCAACTAAGGATGGATGACCTATCTGCCATCCACTAGTTGATTGGCCCAAATTTAAATCGATGTGCCGATGCCCTTTAATTGGCGATTAAGAGGCATAAAACGGGGGCGGCAGATAAGTGATGGAAGTTCTGGCGGTAATTATTGCGGACCATGCTTATGCTAAAGAGTAATCCCTCTTTAGCCAGGATGATCAAAGATGAGGTTGCCGTCTTTGCAATCAGATAATCCGCCGGGTGCTAAGTTGAACTTCAAGGTCGAGGACGCTACGAAAGGTGCGGCCTTTTATGCTGCTGGTTGATTGATGGTCGATCTCCCCTGCTATCGAGCCGCATCTTGTAGCCTGGCGCGTTAATACTTTTTGCCACAGGAGCGGGAAGCTTAAGGTTTTTCTTGGTCATGGGGTTCCCAAGGACGGCGTTGACTAGCCACATGTCATGCCCATCCTTGCGTGGCGCACCTCGCTTCGGTTGGCTTTTATCTTTTGGCGTGTCGCCCTTGCGAAGGTTGCGCGTAAATCCGGTCATGACGTAGCCATCGCCTTTGACCACGTAGCGGATGGCGTAGCGAATGCCCATTAGCATCTTCCAGTCGCTGATGTGGACGGAACCAAGTCCGTTGTAGAGGTATTCGTGCCGACGTACGTAGCAATTGAAGTAGCTTGCTCGTAATGGACCGCATCGCTCTACCCACGTATCACCGAGGAGCTTTGTCAGAGCGCCGGCACTCTGGTGCTTATGACCATCGAGGGCGACCAAGAGGTGGTAATGGATGCCACGGTCAAAGCCGCATTCGCGCTTCCAGATGCGACGCTTCACGTCCGGCACGATGCGGCCTTCATCCAGTGCCCGTAGATAGCGCTCCATGCACTGTTCAGCCAGCCGGGTATCTGCCCACGTATTCTCAGTTTGGCGGATATACAGGTCTACACGCAGTACAAGAAGTTTGGAGTACTCTGCGAATGCTGAGGCCATGTACTGGCAGCAATGCTCAAAGTTCTGTTTCTCAAGTCTGATGCGGTTCGATTCGATCTGCTTGAAGCGTGCTGTGTGCGCGACACGTCGTACAAAGCGAACCACCCAGTGCAGCTTATGTCGAACCTGTTCGTTGGTGACGTTGAGGGTATGGCTGTTATCGCCATAGGCTCTCAGTGTCGGGATGGCGCGCTGGCAGGCCCTTAGTATCACGGTGATGAACGGATTGAACTGAACCGGCATGGGCTCCGTGTGGGCCAATTCGTCGATTACGGACAATGGCAGTACCGGTGATGAATGCACTCCCTTATGGCGACTGCTCGGGCATTTCATTTCGATTAGGGGAATGCCTTCACGGCAAAGGCCCCACACGGCTTCACCCAGTGAGGTGAGCTCATGCGTGACGCCTATGACTAAACCTGACAGGGTGCGCCTTTTGACTGCCCTGGTGGCTGTTTCGTTTCTATGCGCGATACGCATGGAAAGCTTCTCCATGCGTTTTAGCCACAGAAGGCAATCTTGCTCATGGGTGACAACTGCCCGGTCACTGCTGATGTGGACGCGGCCCTTGGATACTCGTTGATAGTTTCTTTCACGCACTTCGATCTCGTTCTCCATTTCCTGTATCGGGGCGTTCGCATCGAATGGACTGGCTTGTGGATCAATGAAGGAATTCATGAGCATCTCTTGCTTTGACAGTGGTTGTGAGGGAACGACGCCGATCATCAGGCGCATGGACGCGTTGGTCTGAATGTGATGAGCGGTCTGTGTGCTATCGGAGGCTTGGTGAAGAAGGGCGGTTACTGCTTCGTTACGCCATGGCAGACGGAAGCTGTATGTATTTGACCTTCTGCCGGTGAGTTGTCATCTGGCCGATATGACGGCTTCTATCCATCTTCTGGCAATCTAGTCGTATGCTGCACTTGCTATGGATTACCCATCTATCGTCTATTGCTATTTGTTCTATTGCTATTGATGTTTGTTGCAATTAGATAAGTAACCGTAATGTTGGCGACATACATGTGCGCGCGTGCACGGGATGATGTTGTGCAAGATCACCGCAAATGCCAGCATGTCGGTTTGCACCATATGATGTGGACTTAGTGCATTTTTAGTGCATGTGAGCTGGCCGGAACGATATGAATGGCCATGTCAAAATATGTTGGATAGCAGCGACGTTTGTTTGCCTAGCGGTCGTGACATGTCCCGAACGATAGGATGGGTAGGTTGACATTGTTGGACGCCAGAGGGTAGCGCGGCGTTGCCATATGCCTGCGCGTCTGTAGGAGGGGCAGGGAGTGCCAAGGAATTGCTATTGCATACCGCGAAAAAGCTGCTACTGGCGCTACAGTAACGTCTGTAGCGTGGTTTTCAGAAGGTGGTAGCAGTAGAGTCGTGTTTGCCGGGTTGTAGAGTATTTGTGCGCCACTAGTACGGTGCACCTGGGCAAGATTGATCAGAACCTTCTGTGCTGTGCTCTCGCGGGCACGTTCTATGCCTGTCAGATGGAGGTTGTTCTGGACCGCTCGTGTCGCGTAATAGCCGCCCCTGATCGGTCGCTATCGCGACCGATCAGGGGCGGCTTTGTCAAAGTACCGGGCCGTAGGGAAAAAGGTGGACGTTGAGGTCCAAATAGGTTTTCCCCGTGGGACGATAAAAGGTGAAGATTTTAAACTCGCGCAACATCTCAAGCAGAGCGTCAAGCTCTTCGACCGGCATATGGGAATGTTGAAGAACATAGTTCTTTGGAACCATTGCCCGGTTTTCGTAGGGATAGCCAGTCACAGGGTCGTGACCATCGTTCCACCACGTATGCAGGATCTTGACGATCTTCTTGAGCTTTTCAGCCAGGGGCTTCACCATGAAAATTCGACACGCTTGGGATAAATACCATTCTACGATCTGAATGGCACGTTTTACGGTGTCGGCGGGAATCTCCGTCTCGTTGCTACCGTCGAATACGTGAAGAATGCCGGCAACACGAGTGATGAGCTGTGGTGACTTTTTGGAGAGAAGCTTGGCAGCGCGCCACAATCCATCTCGCGCCATAAGTGGCTGAATCATCTCCATCCATTCGGTGAGTATGCGAGATGCATCAGGGCTCAAATGAAGTACCGTCGGCGTGAAGCCGTCGGTAGATGCCGACGTATTGCCTTCGTTGAGCTTGCATTCAAGCGTATCGCAGAAGAGGTCTACATACGTCCAGGGAGGATTGGTGATGGGTTCGGGCATCGTGACATCCTTCTGGTCAACCAGAGCGATTAAGCAACGACCTAAGAACCCCCTTTCAATGGCTTCTTCGCCGTATTTGGCGATGAACTTTTCAAGTGCCTTGGGATAGGTGGCAACCGCCATGGATATGATCGGTTGATCAATGCGGATCTTGAAGTTCCTCCGACCGTGACGGATAGGTTTGCCATCCAGCATATGGTTCAGATCCGGTTGACCGTCCTTAATCGTGCCTTTAAGCAAGGACTCGCCTTCGTCGCTAATGAGGAAAATGGCCTTCTCGCCATGATGCATCGTGTCGAGGATGTCGCTGATGGATGCGTCGGTCTTCAGCATGTCCGGCTCTTTTGGTTTGATCGGTTCTCCGGTCATGTGGTCGTCCAGCGCCTTATCGGCATCAGCAAGGTCGGGGTCGTCTTCCTGAAGTCCGCGCACGGTTAGATTGGTTACGCGCTGAGCCTTGCCCTTCTTCTTTGCGTTCCACTTAGCCATCTCGCGCTTATATCGCAAGTTGGCATCGTTGAATTTTTGGGATAGGGCTGACTGGTGGTTCATGAATGCTTTAATCAAGGGGCGATCCACGAGCGATTTGCCACTCCCAGTTTCTGATGCCACGATGATGAACAGCGAGAGCAGATCAATTACGCCGTCCAACTTCTTGACGCGATAGGCCAGTTGGAGGGCGGCAGCCATGGCTGCCAACAATTCGCCCAGGATGACGGCGGGAGGTGCGCTGGTGTTCTTCTGAAATTCAAGGAAGGCGTCACGCGCGCCAATAGACAGTGCCCAGACAGGACACTCACCAACTCGAAGGAGATGGCCGAGAAGGCCATCTCCCATCAGTTGCTCGGACAGCGCCTCGAAGTCCAATTCGACGATCTGCTGCTTCGGATGCTTAGGGCCAAAAAGGACGTTTGGGATCTTCGCATTGAACGCCTGATTCATGCAGGCACCTCGAGCTGATCGCCTTTCGTTGCGCAAGATACGGCTTGCGAGGCTGATACGGAGCCGCAGGCCACGCCGCTCATGGCTGCTGTGCGACTCTTGGGCTTACGCGGCGAGCCAAAGGGTTTGCAGTCGATGTGCTCGCCGATTTCCAAGCGACGCTCATGTTCGAAATTCAGCAGTTTGACGATAGTCGCTACGTGGGCATCCGGCCATTTCTTGCGAAGACCTGCGATGATCTGATCTTCGCTGACGTCGCGCTTTCTGGCGGCGCAGATGGACGGAAACATCTGTTCCATTTCGCGGCGCATCACGACCTCTTTGCTCGGAACCATGTCTTCGAACATCGAAATGGCTTCGTTGGCGGACATTGCCGTATTGGCTGGTTCGGAAGGGGTTGCCATATCGCCCCCTTAGCGCGAGCGCAGCGCAGCGCGTTGTTCGAGCCAGGCTTCCAGCTCGTCGACGAACCACACGGTAGGACTATGCGGTGTGGCGCCCAACTTGAACGAGCGGGGGAAGGTGGGGTCCCAAGCGGAATCTTTGGGATTCTGGCGTGCGAAGAAATTGCTGCGCCCCAGGCCGACAATCTCGCAAGCGGCTTTGGCGCGAACGGCTTGGCGGCGGGGTTTACCATGGCGGTTGTCGGCCGCATTCACTGCAGCAAAAATGCGCTGCAAAGCCAGAAACACCCACTCGAAATGGGGCTGGTCTGGAGGTGTATGGGGTGTATCGCTGAGGTTCATGGGTTACTCCTAATGGATTGATCGCCAAGCCAAAGCGCCTGGCGGACCTAATCATTAGGGGTATAGGCAGGGGTAAAGTCCGGACTTTCCTGGATGGTGCCGGACAAGGTGCCGAATGACGGGACAAGGCTCCGGCTCCGGGGGCTAGCCAAGGCGGATATCTGACAACCTCGTTTCGAGTGTGCGCAATGCATCGCGGATGGCCTCGATGTCGTTCAGGTTGAGGCAATCAATGACCTTGTCCAATAGCTTTTTACGAAGCTCAAATTTCAGCGATGCAATAGCTGAATGACCCTCCAGAGCATCTTGCACCCACTCTCGCCGGTGGTGCCAAAGTTGTAGATAGCCCTCTTGAATGGCGTACTTTGGATCCAGGTTTTCAATATCGAGCCGGCGCTCAAGGGGTGTGATGATAGATCGGGTCTGCCCCGTGTCTCGGAAGATATTGGATCGATATTCGGTCCTGAACTGCAGGGCCTGGGCGACGGCGCATAGGGAACTCGTGATTTCCCGGAAGTTGACGCGGATGTCGCAACGGTCGATGGGGCTTTCGCTGGCGAAAAATTTGACACGGAATAGCAATTCTTCCGCAAGAGTGGTTGAACGCTCGTAGTCGCGATCACTAAGTCTCAATCCCATGGAGGTGTGGATGAGTTCAAGGAAATAATCCCTGTTTGCCTTTGCGATCTCCTCGAAGGCATCAAAACGAAAATAGGGCAGAGTGATGTTGCGGTAGGTTTGTTGATGGTTCGTTATTTGGCTAAAAGCAAGGATCATGTCCTCCCGAATGGGATGAATCGAGGACGGCGGTGCCGCTTTTGTGTAAACGTTGCGAAGCGCTCCGGCAAAGTGCATGAATTCCACTTTATGGAGATGGAGATACAGTTCCAGATCTAGCCGGGACTGGAGGGGCATGTTCGACCGTGGGACATCGAAGTGGTCGATATGAGAAATCAGGCGCTGGTAGCTACTGATGATGCCCTCGTGGGTTCCTGCCGAATAAGCGGCCTGGTCCAACAGGTGATGTATGCAATCGACTCGATCAATGAGCGAACAGAAGAAGCTGTCGACATCGGTCAAGGTGTCGAGATCGATTTCAATGCCGAGATAGGCCCGTAAGTCGTTCAGCAGGAAGCTATTGGTTTCACTGTCGGCAGTCGGGTAAGCGCCGCGCATCTCAAAGGCAAATGTCTTTGCGGGTGTTTTGATAAAGGTAAGAATACGTTCGTTCCGGCCCTCTTTGCTGGAACCTGGGGCATTCATGAGCCTGTCAAGCAAATAGATAACCCTCAGCGAATTCTGTTTGTCCTTGTATTCCCTGAATCCTTTGCCTGTCATTTTTTTGATGGCGCCGGTGATACTTTCAAACTCCTTTTTCCGTGTGGCCACATCGTCAGGTAGCTTCTTTTCCCGTCTAACCTTTGCGGCGAGATCGGAGAGCGAGAGTTGATTCTTCGCGATCGATTTCATGCTCCCAAGGTCAAAAGGGCTTGAAAACAGATGCGCGCGCCGTTGCTCGTCTAGGCCATGTCGAAGCATTACGCTCAACAGAGTGAGCGGGCCGGTGGGGCCTTTGGCGATCGGTTGATTCCGGAGGCGCGTGAACTCCGGATCGTTGCTAAAGATGAACTCGGTAGAGAACAAGTTTTGCGGGTAGCGCGATTGGATTTCGGCCAACCGGCACTCAGCGAAGATGGTATCCATTCATTTAGTATGCATGACTCGCCAGGGTACGTCTTTGTTCATCAAGCTAGAGCAGGTTTGGTTACAACGGGGATCTGGTTTGCAAGGTGTACTGGACTAGTATCAAGTGTTGAGAGAAAAAGGCTATTTACTAGTGCTTTTTCTCGTGTATAGCTACATTCGATGACGCAGAAGTGTGTGGTGAAGAATCAGTGGGGCATTAAGCAGCAGTATCGCTGATCCGAGCATGTAGTCATAAGGGCAGATGGTTTCACCCGTTAGTCGATCTTTTTTTGTGGATTCCTACTACGTTGCCAGCTCTCAGGCCATCTAAGTAATCTGCCCATGCTTGCATCATGCTCTTGCGCTCAGTCAGATATTGGGCGCGGTTATAGGCAGCGCGAACCTTGTTTCGCTCAGCATGCGCAAGCTGGCGCTCGATCACGTCAGCAGACCATCCCATTTCATTTAGCCGGGTTGATGCCATGGCACGAAAACCGTGGCCAGTCATCGTGTCCTTATCGAACCCCATGCGGCGCAGAGCGGCGTTGATTGCCGCATCGGACATGGGACGCTGCCGACTGCGCTCACCAGGAAAGACGTACTGGCTGCGGCCCGTCAGTGGTTGCAGCTCCTGGAGCGTGGATACGGCTTGGTCGGGCAAGGGGACGATATGTGGTTCCCGCATCTTCATTTTGTTGGCCGGGATGCGCCACTGGCCGACGTCTAGGTCGAACTCCTTCCACTCGGCTTGTCTTAGCTCACCAGGGCGGACGAATAGCAAGGGCGCCAGCTTCAGGGCAGTGCGCACGACTAGGCCGCCGGTGTAGCCGTCGATGGCGCGCAGCAGCTCGCCCATTTTGGCAGGGTCCGTGATCGCTGCACGATGTTTAACCTTCGCAGGTGTCAAGGCACCTCTTAGGTCCGCAGTAGGGTCGTGCCGAGCGCGTCCTGTGGCAATCGCGTAGCGGAAAATCTGCCCACATCGTTGCTTGGTCCGATGTGCGGTTTCGTGTGCGCCCCGCTCTTCGATCCGCTGGAGCACTTTGAGCATCTCTGGGGCATCAATCTCGGAGATAGGCCGGCTACCTATCCATGGATTGACTAGGCTATCGAATGTCCAGCGAGCCTTTTCAAGTGTCGCGGCGGACATGTTCTGTTGCTTCGCGAGCCATTCCTCCGCGACGACAGCGAAGCTGTTGGCAGCACGCTCCACGCCGGCAACCTTCTCAGCTTTGCGGTGTGCGCCTGGGTCTATGCCGGCCTGCAGTTGTTTGCGCGCAGCGGCGTGCCTGTCGCGTGCTTCAGCCAGACTGGTTTCAGGATACGTGCCAAGTGACAGCAGTTTTTCCTTGCCCTCGAATCGGAATTTGTAGCGCCACCAGCGAGAGCCGTTCGGGTTGAGTAGCAGATATAACCCGCCACCATCTGCGAGCTTCTGTGGCTTATCGCTAGGCTTGGCTTTGCGGATGCCGGTGTCGGTGAGGGACATTGGGGGTAACGCCTGATGGGGGTGGGCCCGTTACCCCCAAAGCTACCCCCAGTTACCCCCGGATTTCAATGGATGGGGTAGGACACCAGCGGACAATAAAAAAGGCCAGAACCTTTAGTTTCGAGAGGTTTCTGGCCTTTTTTGGACTTGCTTGGATGACTATCTGGTGCCGGAAATAGGAATCGAACCTACGACCTACGCATTACGAATGCGCCGCTCTACCAACTGAGCTATTCCGGCGGAGCCGCTTAGTTTAGGGGGGCTTATGGTTCGGTGCAAGCCGGTGCCTGCCGAAACCGGGACGCTTGTCGGAATGTCCTGATGAGTAGCCGGCTTAGCCTGCGGCGTGCGCTGGCTTATCACCCGTACTCGGCCTTGGGGCGGCGGACGACTTCCGCTGCCTTGCCGTCATGGCCAAAGTATCGGCAGGGATAACAAGGAATGTCATCCATGCCTTATCGCCCGTCCCAATTGGGTGTCTCGTTGATCGAAGTTCTGGTTGCCATCCTGGTATTCAGCGTCGGGTTGATCGGCGTGGCGGGGCTGCTGGTGGTGTCCGCACGCTCCACCCACTCCGCGTACCTGCGTAGCCAGGTGACGTTTCTTGCGCAGGGCATGGCCGATCGCATGCAGGCCAACTCGATGGGCGTCTGGATGGGGGACTACAACGGTGCCTACCCCAATGCCATGCGCCAGGACTGCGCCAGAGGATGCACGCCCCGGCAACTGGCCATGCACGACAAAGGCGCCTGGAGTGGCCAGCTCAAAACCTTCCTGCCTCCGGATGCGCAGGCGAACATTTCCTGCGAAAGCCGTGGTCTCGCCAATGTCCCGGCTTCGGACGAATTGGGCATGCGGCCACCCTATGGCGGAAGCTGCACGATGACGATCAGTTGGACCGAGCAAGGCATCGGTCTGGCTGCCTCCGATACGAACGACGGTGCCCGGCAGACGTTCGCCTGGGAATTTCAGCCATGAGCGGCCGTCTGCGTTATCAGCGGGGTCTGTCGCTGATCGAACTGATGATCGCGATGCTGCTGGGCTTACTGGTGAGTGCGGGCGTAATGGCGGTGTTCACGTCTTCCTCCCGCAGCCGTCTTGCCCAGGAGCAGCTCGCCCGTCTGCAGGAGGAGGGGCGCTTCGCGATCACGCAGATTCGCGACGATCTCATGTTGAGTGGAGCCCCGTACTGCGCCGGCTCCGGTGGCAATGGTCACCTCAGCGCCGCCGGTATTTACCTGGATCAATTGCGCATGCCCACCGTCTACGCCAGCGAGCCAGGCGCACTCATGGCGGCCTTGAGCGATGCCACCACGCCGTGGGGTAGCCCTTATCCCTCTGCACCCGCCGAGCCGTATTCGTTGCCATCCTTTCTGGCCATGCGCGGCTACGATTGTGCGGCGAGCGATTGCAAGCCAGTCGATCCCAGCAACAAGCGAAACCGACATGGATTCAGCATTCCCGCGATGGGAGTGTCCGTAGATGATCGCGTCGTCGGCGCATCAGTGCTCACTGTGCGCTATCTCGACCCATCCGGCGGCTGGTCTCTTTCGCCCGATGGCCATGGAATAACTGTGAATGCAGATGGTTCCTTGTCGATTGATATCAGTGCCGCCACCAGCAAGTTGAGCGCCAAAGATTTTGCGGTGGGTGATCCGTTAGCCCTGCTCGCGGATTGCTCACAGGGGCAGATTTTCGCGGTATCGGGGCAGGGCAGCAGCCAGCTCACGTCCACCGGCAACAATTTCACCCAGCCGGCAGTGTTCGAGAACATGGTCGCGCCGAAGTTGTTCAATCTCAGTCGCGATTGGCGAACCGTTACCTATTTTCTCAAGGTCGTGGACAACGGCGATGGCATGGGACACACCACTGGCAGCTTGATACGCCGCGTCAATGGTGGCAGCACGGCATCACGTGACGGTTCATCCGAAGAAGTCGCGCGCGGGGTCGAGCGGCTCGATTTCAAATACGGTGTGCAGCTGAGCGATGGCAGAGTGCGCTATTACACCGCCGAACAGGTCGATAACAGCTCAGGCAGGGATTGTTCTTCGGTGTCATTACCGATACGTGGCGGTCAGGACCGTGGTTGCCTGTGGCATTCGGTAAGTTTGATCGAAGTGACTCTGCTGATGGACGGGCAACAACCCCTTTACTCGCTCACGGAGGATGAGCTGGCCTACACGTATGCGGCAGACGGGCTAGTCACACCTGCATCGCCCACTGCAAAGGGCCGTAAGGTGACTCCGCTGCAGCAAGGTTTTCCCTTACCCATGTTGCGACGTGAATTCACGACGGTGGTCGCCTTGCGCAACGTGAATCCATAGCCATGCTCGTGTGTAGCAAGTCCATCGGCACGTCGTCACGACACGGCACATTCCTTTTATCGGCGCGAGCACTGCAACGGCAACGTGGATTCGCGCTGATCATGGTGCTGATCTTCCTGCTGCTGATCACCATGCTGGCCATGGGCACTGCGCAGCACGCTTTGCTGCAGCAGCGCATGGCGGGAAGTTTGCGTAACGCACAGCAGGCGCGCCTCAGCGCCGAGACGGCACTTCGAGGTGCCGAATACAGGATATGGTCGATCGCGAGCCAGGCCGGTATTCACTTGCATTGCCAGGATGGACGAATCTCTTCAGACGACGGCTGCGTCATGTACCGTCCGCTGAGCGCTCCTTACAGCGCGAATGGCACTGTCACACGATTTCAGACTGCATCGGGTTGGGTGACGGGTATCGGCAAAAGCTATATCGGCTCCCAGCGACGGGGTTACACCAGTGGCAAGGGACAGCCCACGGCCGCCCTCGCCAAGAATCCGGTGTACATCATCGAAGATCTCGGCAGTATGCGGCCGCCCGGTGCAGGTAGCCTGCATGAATCGGGCAACACAGGGCCAAACAATGGTGGTGTTGGCGAAGTGGATGTTCACATCTATCGCATCACAGCGCGCGGCACTGGTGGCAATCCAAATATCGTACGCGTTGTGCAGAGCACCTTCGATGCACCGGCCAGTCCCTGAGTTTGGATGTTGCATATGACGAAACGACTAGGTCTGAGCGCTGCATACACGTTTGCCATGTCTTTGCTTGCGACGAACGTACTGGCATCGCAGCACCAACTTCCCGGAACGGTGGAACTCAGCCCCTTGCCTCTGGATCGCACGCAGGCAGTGCCATCGTTGGCGGTGCTCGGTTTGGATGGCAGTGTGCTGAGCGCAGGACTGCTTGCGTTTGAAGGTGGCTATGACCCGTTGGACTGGTCGGGTGTGCTGCAAGCGGTCACTTTGAAAGCGGACGGTACGCATGATCGCCTGGTCTGGGATGCCGGCACGCTGCTTACGGATGAGCTGGTAACACCGCCCAATCGCCGCACCATTCTTACTGCCGGCCTGAGCGCTGCGGGCATGATCACGGGCATGGCCTTCGAACCCTCGTCGGCGTTCGATGCGAGCGAAAAGTCTGGACTGATGTTGCCGAAACCAGAGCTTGTCGAGCGCGATACCCTGGTGGCCCGCGTCAACTATCTGCGAGGCGCACGCTCTGATGAACGCGATGGCCTCATGCGGGTACGTGGAAGCCTGCTTGGCGCGGTCATTCATTCCCAGACCGTGTATGTGGGTTATCCCACGGGCCGTTACACCGATAATTGGCCAACACGCATCCACGGCGTGTCGGTGCCTGCTCCCGAAATGGCTGCCGGTGCCGAGTCATATGCGCGTTTTGTCGAGAAGGATGCGGATCGGATGCCAGTGGTCTATCTAGGCACGAACGACGGCATGCTGCATGCGTTCCATGCACCCACTCTCAGCTGTGATGGAACAGCACTTGGCAATACGTGTATCGCGCCTGCGAACAGCGGAAAGGAGCTTTGGGCGTATGTGCCGCGTGCAGCTTACGCGAACCTCGGCAATCTGACGCATGCCAGCGATTTCCAATTCCAACCAACGGTCGATGCCACGCCGGTGACGCGTGATGTGTTTTTCAGTGAGCATGGCCATCACGAATGGCATACCTTGCTGGCTGGTGGTCTGGGGTTCGGTGGCCGCGGTATTTATGCGCTGGACGTGACGCGCCCGGAAGCAGCGAATGAGGTGTTTCCAGGGCGCACTGTGCTGTGGGAGTTCGACGCCGATACGCCTCCCGGTATCTCGAGCACTGGCGATAGCTATGATCCCGCAGACCTTGGTTACACTTATGGCCAGCCAGCTATTGCGCGGCTAGCGAACGGCCGCTGGGCTGTGTTGGTGCCGAGCGGGTACTTTCCGGATTGCAGCGAGCCCGACAAGCCGTCTCACTGTGAGAAAGCCGCCAAGCAGGCGCAGGCAAACAGCAGCGCCTTGTTCGTGTTGGATGCGCAAACGGGTGAAGTGATTCGTGAGCTGAGAACAGCTTCGGCTACGCGGGGTGCTGACGGGTATGGCCTCGCTACCCCTGTGCTTGGTGACTACAACAATAATCAGATCGATGATGTGGCCTTTGCGGGTGATTTGGCCGGTAATCTATGGCGTTTCGATCTGTCGGCCCCGAATCCAGCCCATTGGCGAGTGTCGCTGGCCTATCGTCCATCTGCTCCCTATGCACAACCCATCACAGTCATGCCTCGGCTGTTTCCCGACCCGGCAACGAATCGTTTCATCGTCGTATTTGGCACCGGAAAATATCTCGGAACGGGTGACAAAACGGTCGATATCCCGGTGCAGTCGGTCTATGGCATTCGCGACACCATCGACAAGCAGGGCAATCCGGTCACCGTGACACGTGACAGCTTGCAGGCGCAGATCTTGACTCAGACCATCCAAGCGGATGCCACGTTGCGCAGCCTCACGGCCAGTGCGTTACCGCTGGCGGCAGGAGGTTGGCACATCGATCTTGACGTTATGGCTGGTGAGCGAGTCGTGTCTGCACCCACCGCTTTGTTCAATAGCGGCTCCGTGCTGGTCAATACGCTGATCCCCGCCGTCGATGCCGGCGGCATGCCTCAAAGCGCTGTCATCGCCATTGATGCTGCGACCGGTGGTCAGGGGAATGCGGTATCGGTTGGGGGTGTTTCGTACGCAGGTGGCGTCGTGAATCAGGCACGTACCACCGGGACTTTGCCTATGGCTGCCACGATCGGTGGTGGGCGGCTGGTTTTTCCGGGTATCGGTTTGAAATCCCAAACGGGTGGCCTGGATATACCTCTACGGCTCGCTAGCCCTCTATGGCGCCGCCGCTCCTGGTATGCATTGAATCCCGATGATTGATGGAGAAAAGCGATGGATCGCTCACGTGGGTTTACTTTGCCGGAAATGATCATGGTGGCGGCGATTGCGGCCGTGCTTGCCGCCATGGCGATCACCAACTACAGCCGCTATGTGTTCCGCGCGCATCGTGCGGATGCTCATCAAGCCTTGATGGCGATTGCCAATGGTGAAGAGCGTTGGTATGCCACCTACAATCGATACACGGATGATCTGGCGCAATTCGGCTTTGCTGATCCTGCTATATCACCACATGGCTATTACGAGCTGGTGCTCGAAGTGGATGGTGATACAGCACAGTCATTTACAGCGGTGGCGTTGCCTATCCGCACTCAAGCCAAGGACCTGTGCGGAAATCTGTCCATCGACAGCAGAGGCGCAAAGACGCCCGCACGAGATGATGTGCAAGCCAATGCCAATGGCAAGTGCTGGTGATAGTTTGGCAGCCTTGTGCTGCAATTTTACCTTGGAGTACAAGAGGTCTGAGTCGTCATTGCGGCCTTCGCCGGAATGACGACTGGGTGGTCTGAAAGATTGCGGCCAATCTGGGTGGCTTCGTGATTTCATTGAAGTCGTCGAGAAAAGCGCTGGAAAATCGCAACCCATGAGCATCGCTATGGTTGATGCAAAAGTCGCTCGGTCAATCCCGAATAGCGACGCGTTCGTTGTGCGAGCGCCTGCTCGATGCTGCCGGGGGTTCCTACCAGGGTCAGCCACCGGCGCGCACGCGTGATGCCGGTGTATAGAAGTTCGCGCGTGAGGATAAGGGATTCTTCCTCTGGCAAAACCAGCGCCGTATGCTCGAACTCCGAACCCTGCGATTTGTGTACGGTCATCGCGTATACCGTTTCCACGTCGCCGAGCCGCGATGGCAAGACGCAGCGCACATGTGCGCTTTCTTCTTGCCCGGATGTTGCCTGGGGTGCACGTGTTACCGGGAACGCCACATACAGGCGAACGACTCCGTCCGAACCAGGCATGCGCAAGGTGATGCCGACGTCACCGTTCATCAGCCCAAGGCTGTAATCGTTACGAATCATCATCACGGGACGACCTTCGTACCAGCCACGATCCGACTCGGTCCAGCCCGCGGCATGTAGGCTGGAGGCAATCTCGCGATTGAGTCGTTCGGTGCCAGCGGGTCCCTGGCGCACGGCGCACAGCAGTTGGAAGTGGTTGAAGGCCTCCAGCACGTTATGAGCCCAGGCTTGATGGGCTACGACATCTTCACTCGAGCCAGGGCGCAGTTCCCGCAGGCGCTGGAGATAGAAGCGAAAGCCTTGTGGCGTCGCGCCGGATGCGTCGAGATCAAAGCGGTCCGTATCGCCATCCATAGCGATGGTTGCCAACGGGGTGCGCTCCGCGTCGGTGGATAGCCATGCGATATCACCAGACCGTGACGCCAGTAAAGCATGCACTTCTTCGATATGACCGGCATTGACCGCGGCGGCCAGTCGTCCGATGCCACTGGTGGCACCGAAACGATGGCTGTGACGCAACATGGCGATATGCTGATCCAGCGCCTGTGCGTCGTTGCGCACGAAAGCTTCAATGTCGTCGCCACTGATTTTCCGAAGCCAATCTGCCACGGCTGGTGTGTAATGGCCCGTTTCTGCGCGGCGGCATAGATCGCCGAGTACGGAACCGGCTTCCACCGACGAGAGCTGGTCTTTGTCACCAAGAAGAATCAGCTGGGCATGTGAGGGCAAAGCTTCCAGTACGGCTGCCATCATTTCCAGGTCGATCATCGAGGCTTCATCGATCACCAGTACATCCAGATGCAGCGGTCGACGGCGATCGTGTGTGTAACGGCGGCTGTCGGGGCGCGCACCTAGCAAGCGATGTAGCGTTTCCACCTGTTGCGGAATGGCTTTGCGTACTGACTCATCCACGTCCAGTTGTGCGATTTGACGGGCGATGGATGCATTCAGCCGGGCGGCAGCCTTGCCAGTCGGTGCTGCCAGTCTGATGCGCAATGGGGCGGCTTGCTGGCGCCATTGCAAGGTTTGCAACAAGCCGAGTAAGCGCACGACCGTGGTCGTTTTGCCCGTGCCTGGTCCACCCGTCATGACACTGAAGCCCCCACGCAACGATAGCGCACAGGCTACGCGCGGCCACTCGATGTGACTTGCACGAAGGGTAGGGAACAAGTGTTGTAACTCCGTCTGCAAGCGTTCTTCATCGACAGGACGGGATGACAATCTGGCAAGAATTTCCTGTGCTACGTCGCATTCATAGCGCCAATACCGGCGGAGATAAAGTCGGTGCCGATCCAGGACCAACGGAGCATTCGCAGGCATGCCATCGGAACGCGCCAGCAAAGGCGATTCAGAGAGTGAAATATCTGCGAGAAGGTCCAGCCAATGGGACGGCCAGGTGTGTTCTGCAGCAAGTGCCTCCAGCGCGTTCAAATCCAGGCACGGATGGCCATCGCCAAGCAGCCGGCTGGTCAGCGCCGCCAAAAGCAACAGGCGCGAGTCGGCCTGCGGATCGCGCTCGCTGAGGAACTGCGCAAAGGCCAGATCGAGCGGTCGTAGCCAATGCCGTTCGACGGCATCGGTCAACATCGTGAGCATCGCCTTATGCGACATTGGCGCGTGCTCCTTGTGCAAACAGGCGATCCATTGCATCGATCAATGCAAACGGCAAGCGTTCCGCATGTACGCCATGGCCAGCGTGGTCGATGCCGCGCAAGTACAGATAAAGCACCCCGCCGATATGCCGTTCGTAGTCGTAATCGGCCAGGCGAGCGCGCAATTGTCGATGCAGAGCCAGCGTATAGATGGCGTACTGCAAGTCGTACCGTGATTGCAGCGTGGCATCGCGCATTGCTGCCGGGGTGTAAGCCGCTACGGTTTCACCCAGCCAATTGGATTTGTAGTCGACCACGTAATAACGGCCACGCTGTTCGACGATAAGGTCGATAAAGCCTTTGAGCATGCCATTGAGGCGGTTGGTCGGAAGCGGAGGACGGGATAGTCCGTTCAAGGTGTGACGTGTCACCACCTGATCGAGCTGCTGCGTATCGACGTGATGCGCTTCGAACCAGAATTCCAATTCCGCCTGGTAGCGCGTGCGAGCATCAAGATCCGCAAGCGCCAGCGTGTGGCCATCGGGCAATGCCAGTGGTGTCTGCAGCAAGGCTGGCAACCATTGGCCGAGTGGCGATATCCACGCTTGCCAGCCGTGTCGCTGGCAGCGGCGTGCGATTTGTTGTTCGAGTGCCGTGGGATCTTTGGCGACTGCGGCAAAGCCGGCCTCGGCGATCCATTCCAGCAAGTCGTGCAGGAAGGTGCCAGCTTCTGCGCCGCGCGGGAACGCGTGCATGCCGTAATCGATGGCAGGAGCGATCCACTCAAGGGATTCGCGAGCGGCTTCCTGCAGTACATCCTGGATGGCAGTGTCTGGCGCAACCTGTGCGGCGTGCCCGCTTTCGCTGTGTGTCAGTGCGCTGTAGCTGGCGATCCACCAGGGTTCGGGTGGAGGCAGGGTATAGATGCGCGCTTGCCGCTCGCTTTGTGGGCGATGCAACGGATGGTACATGCGTATGCCAGCAGGCTCGTCTGCGATATGCACCTGCATATCGGGCGAATCCCCACGCAACGCGTCGATGCGCCCCGGGAGATCGCTCGGTTCGATCGGCTCGCCACCCGAAAGCACGTAGCCGAGTGCGGAACGGTGCAGCCCCGCGGCGCGGCTCTGCCCTTCGGTGACGCATGCGACGCCCAGCCAGCAGGCATGTTCGGCGCGGGTGAGGGCAACGTAGAAAAGGCGCAGATCTTCCTGCAGGCGCTCATGATCCACGCGTTCCCTGGCTTCTTCATCGGGTTCCAGGTCGACCCAGGTGCGTCCCTGTTCGTCGTGCCATGGCTGAGCACCCTTGGGAACATCCCGGAAGCGGCTGACGAAAGGCAGCATCACGATCGGATACTGCAAGCCCTTCGATTTGTGGATGGTGATCACTTTCACCAAGTCGGCTTCGCTTTCCAGCCGCACCACCTGTTCCTCGGCCGTTTCCGCATCGTCCTCGTCGGCGCGCGCGATGTGCGCAGCAAGATGGCGGATCAAGGCGTACTCGCCATCCAGATTCGTCGCTGCATGTTGCAGCAGTTCCGCCAGGTGTTGCAGATTGGTCAGTGCGCGCTCGCCACCCGGGGCGGCGAGCAGGCGCGCGGGCAGGTCGAACGCGTGTAGTAAGTTGTGCAGCATCGCCAGCACGCCGTGCCGTTGCCACACAATCTGCAGATCGCGGAATCGCTGGCCGCATGCATCCCAGTACGCTTCATCGTTATTCAGACGATCCAGTTCTACCAGATTGCGCTGCATGGTGGCGGTGGCTAGCGCTGTGCGCATGAGGCGGTCGGAGGCCGGCATGGCGCAGGCTTGCAACCAGCGCAGCACGTCGATGGCTTCTTCGGTGGCGTAGACCGAATCTTTCTCCGACAGATAGACGCTTGCCACGCGACGCTGCCACAGCGCGTTGCGTATGCAGAGAGCTTCTCTGCGATCGCGCACCAGCACAGCAATGTCCTGTGGGCGCAGCGAAGTTTGCTTGCCGTCTTCGTCGACGAACGCGCAGCGCCCTGATTGCGCGGCCTCCAGCAAATCGACGATGTGGGCTGCAGCGTAGGCACTGGCTGTATCTCGGTAGGTGCCCATGTTCATCGGCTTGTCGCTGGGAAATACCTCCAACTGGATGGCCGTGACGGGCTGGCCGTCGTACTGCAAGGTGCGTTTTGCACCCGCGGCCATCACGGGCTGGAAGGGCAAGCCGTGCGATCCCTTGCCGAATGCAAAAGCGCCGGATGGCCATTGATCGGCATATCGGAAAACGCGATTCACCGCATCGACCAGCGGCGAGGTGGAGCGGTAGTTGGCGGTCAGCGTCCAGGTGGGCGATTGCGCCTGTTCACGCGCGGTGAGATAGGTATGGATGTCCGCGCCGCGGAAACTATAGATGGCCTGCTTGGGATCGCCGATCAGCAGCAAGCCGGTATCGGGCCGGTCCGCGTAAATGCGCTGGAAGATTTGCCACTGCAGCGGATCGGTATCCTGAAATTCGTCGATCAATGCGACTGGATATTGTGTGGCGATGGTGTCTGCAAGCTGGGCACCATGTGAGCTGTGCAGGGCGGCGTCGAGCTGGCGCAGCATGTCGTCGAAGCCGGGCTTGGCCTGACGTTGGCGGATCTGGTCGACGCGCGCTGCTATCCATGGCAATGCATGAGCGAGCAGCAGCGGTTTGAGTGGTGGTTCGGCTTCCCACGTATCGAGCAACGTCTCGATGGCATCGAAGGCGGCATGAGTAGGCGTGGTGCTGCCTTTGCTTACTGCACTATCGAGTTTTTTCTGCGTATAACGTACGAGCACGGTCTTCTCGATGGCGTAACCCTGCGCCCACTCGGCCAGTGCGATCAGTTCGCGTTCCACCGTCTTCGGAATGAAGATATTGTTCTTCAGCGCCTTCGTTTGCACGGCGGTGCGAAGCAAGGACTCGATGCCGTCGATGTCTGCATGCCACAAGCCACGTGCCACCTGTTCCGCCTCGCGCCGTGGCGCGTGGTGCTTTCGCAAGGCATCGGCGAGATCTTCGACCGGCGGCAATGGCTGGCCTTGAATACGCACATGCTGGATCGGCTGGCGCAGTAGTGGCCGCACGGCACGCTGCAACACCTGCGGGCTGCGCCATTGCGTGGCGATGCAGGCTGCTTCTGCTTCATCGATCGGCGCGTAAAAGCGGCGCCAGTAGTCGCGCACAGCTTCGGCGAGCCGCGCACTTTCGTCGGCAACCTCATCGATGCCCTCGTTGCCTTCGAATGCATGCTGCGCCAGCATGCGTTGGCTCCAACCGTGGATGGTATAGATGGCGGCTTCGTCCATCCATTGCGCGGCCAGATCCAACTGTCTCGCGGCAGCAGCACGTTCTTCTGCGCCGGGATATTCAGCAATCAGGCGTTGCAGGAAATCGTCTGCTGACCGTTGTCCCCGGAAGGACGCAGCAGCAGTGGCAAGGCGTTCGCGGATGCGCTCGCGCAGCTCCGCCGTCGCGGCGCGGGTGAATGTCACCACCAGAATCTGTGCTGGCAATTGCGGTGGTTGACCACCGTGGCCCAGCACCAGCCGCACGTATAAGGCCGCCAGCGTCCAGGTCTTGCCGGTGCCTGCGCTGGCTTCGATCAAACGGATGCCTTGCAGAGGCAGGCGCAACGGATCGAGCGGTGCAATCTCGTTCATGCGTCGCCCTCCTTTTCTGCCACGTCGAGCAACGGGCGATAGAGCGGTAGCCAATGCTCGAAGCCGTCGGCATACAGCAAGGAAAAGCGCCCCCATGTGCGAGCCAGGCAAGGCTCCTGGTGCATTTCGCCTTGCTGCACCGAATAGCCGTCACTGCCTTCGTAGCATTTCTCGGCAGCTTCGGCAGGGTCTCTTTTGCTTTTTTCATTTCGCTCCGTCAGCAGCCATGCATAGGCGGTGCGGCGAGCGATGGGCAGCGGTTGCTGCATGCCATGCCTCCATGCGTCGAGCAGTGCGTTCAGCAATTCAGATGCGTAAGCATGCTCCAGCGGCTTCAGCACGATCGTTGCATCCGGCCCCAGGAAACGGGTGGACATGGGGATATCGTTTGCGTTCGCCATGAGCTGCAACACCCACGGTTGCAGCAGCTTGTCGTAGCGGATGGCACTGTCCTGGCACAGGTTGCCGGCCACAGGAAGCAACCGCGCTAACGTGCCATCCGCGCTGGTGCGCAGATCATCGAGCCAGCCTTCGACAGAGACCTCGTCATGCGTGTGACGCAGTTCCTGCACCGGCAGCTGTTCGGACCAATGGGCGATGGAGGCGTGCCAACGGCGCAGGATGCGTTCAACGTTGCCGCCGACGTTGTTCACGGCCAACGCGCCGAAACCACCAGACGGCACCACGCCTTGCTGCTGCAATCGCACCGCGGCGCTGGCCAATCCGGATTCGGCTTCTTCAGTCCTCAATGCCGATTGCAATAGCGTCTGCACGGCGGCGTAGTTTTCCAGCCCGTCCAGCGCGAAAGGCTCGTCATCTTCAAGGCTGGTGTCGATGTCTTCGAAACGTACTTTCAGGCGTTCGCTGTAGAAGCATGTTGCCGGTCTGGCGAGAAAGCGCTGCAAGGCGCCCAGATCCAGTACAGGCTCTGTTTGCCACGGTGACAGCGGCGCCGTTTCCACGATTGGCTTTGCACGGCGGGCATGTGCCCATTCCGAGGCATAAGTGAATAGCGGCGAAGCCACATCGCGTTCGAAATAACGCTCACTGAAAGCCTGCAAGGGATGCACGGTGGTGATGGCATCCAACAGGTGCTCGCGGGACTCGCTGTCCGTTTCAGCGTCGTCGGGCAGGTGCCAGCCCGTGGCGAGGTAATCGCGCAATTGCGCGACCAGTACTGAGGGCGGCTGCTCGCTGTTGTCACGCACGCTTCGGCCCAGCCAGCTGATGTGCAGCACGTCGCGCGCAGAAAGCAGGGCCTCCAGGAACAGGTAGCGATCATCCTCGCGGCGTGAGCGATCACCGGGGCGGTGCTGTTTCGCAAGCGCCATCAGGTCGAAGTCGGGTGGCGAAATGCGACGTGGGTAATCGCCATCATTCATGCCGAGCAAGCACACCACGCGAAAGGGAATGGCACGCATGGGAAGCAGTGTGCCGAAGTTCACGGCGCCACCCATGAAGCGCTGGGAAAGATGCGGTTGATCGATCGCCTGGAGCCATTCCTCACCCACGATCGAAAGCGGAATGGCCTGTGTGAAGCCTGCTTCCTGGCAGGCATCCAGCCAGTTATCGAGCGCATCGTCCAGGCGATCGATGCGCAGTGCATCGTCCTCGTTACCGCGAGGGTCAAAGCAATCGCGCAACAATTGGCGCAAGTGTTCGCTCCACTTCAGTGGCGTAGCCGGCGCGGAGAACAGTTGCCAGTAGTGCTCCATCGTTTCCAGCAACTGGCTCAGTGGGCCGAGCAGCGAGGCATCCAGGCCGCCGATATCCGCATAGGGTGCTACGCCGTCAAGCGACGGTCCGTCGCCCGTTGCATAGCCGAGCAACATGCGGCGCAGACCGAAGCGCCAACTGTTTTGCTCGTCGGGTGGCAGGCCGAAGGCTTGCTTGTGTTTGCCATCCAGGCCCCAGCGGATGCCAGATTCGGCGATCCATCTACGTAATGTAGGCAGATCGTCTTCGGCCACGCCGAAGCGCCGGCGCAGCGACGGCACGTCGAGCAGGTCGAGGATATCGCTGGTCGTAAAGCGTGACTCGGTAAGGTTCAGCAGACGCTCAAGCGCCGACAGTAGCGGGGACGTGCCGCGGCCAGGCTGGTCAGCCAGGCTGTAGGGCAGGTAACGCGGATCGTCTGTCGCGATGCGTCCGAACACCGCCTGCACGTGCGGTGCATAGGTACGAATATCCGGCACCATCACGATCACGTCGCGCGGTGATAGCGGTTTGCCTTTGCGCGCAGCCTGCTCGAACAGAGCGAGCAGCTGATCGTGAAGTATCTCCACCTCGCGTTGCGGGCTGTGCGCGATGTGAAAGTGGAGCGAGCGTTTATCCGGCAGGGGTTTGCGCAAGGCCGGATCAGCCGGGACAGGCTCCAGTTCGAGCACGGCCTGCTGCACCTGGTGCAGCAGCGAGTCGCTGCCCAGCGGCTGGAACCAATCGATGCTGCGCTTGATGGCAGCAAAGGTGTCGCGGTAGCGCTCGGGCTGGTCGAAGGCATCGAGCTGACGGATAAAGTCGCGTCCCTGCTTGCCCCACGCGGCCAATAGTGGGTTGGCGTGCAGATGCAGATCTTCGTAACGCGGTTCCGGCGGCAGCCCCGGTTTGCCGGCATGGCGCCGCTGCGCTGCCATCAGCAGTTCGCGGTCTTCGATGATGTCGGCCCAGTAATGCCGGCAAGGATTGGTGACCAGCAGCAATACCTGGCTGAAGCGCGATAGCGCGGTCAGTGCCTCCAGCACCTGTTGTGGCAATGAGGTGATACCGAACACCACAATGCGGCGCGGCAAATCTCGCGGTTGGAAGTCCGGCGCCTGCATCTGCTGCATGAAGTGACGATGGACCGCTGCGCGATGACTATCGCGTTGGGCAGCCGGAACATCATCGAGCAAAAGCCGCCAGAGCCGGGGCTGCCAGCGCTGTGCAGGAGGGAGTTCTGTTACGCGCTGGCGCAGACCGTCACGCAATACATCGTTGCGATGCTCCCAGTCTTCCAGCCAATCGGCACGAAACACTTGGTACTGATCGAACAGATCGGCCACTTGCATGGCAAGCCGATACTGTTTTCGCCAGTCATGAACATCCCCCAGCAAGCTGCGCAAGGGGGCAAACGCTGTTTCATTCAGATGTTGCGGCAGCAAGCGGAGCAAGCGCCAGGCAAGCCGGCTCTTGTCGAACGGAGAGGTCGCAGGTACCGCCGCCTCGCCAAGCGCAGCGCGGTAGGCCTGCCACAGAAAACGGCCCGGCAACTGCGTATCCACCGCTGCACTGATACCCAAGCCCCCCACATCCAGGGGACGCGCGAGCGCCAGCTTCAGCCACTGCGCAATGCCGTTGCTTTGCACCAGCATCACTTCGTTTTCCAGCGGCTCCAGCGGCGCACGCTGTAACCAGGCCACCAGCAGATCGCGCAGATCCTCCTGGCGATTGCCATGAATCACCATCAGGCCGGGTTCGATCGGGTTGCGGGTCAAGGACTCGGGCACGCTCACGGATGGCTGCGCTGGCTGGTGGTTGTGGAGATTGTCCCGGAAGGGAAGCCCGCAGGCTTCATACCGGTCGCGCAGCTGGATCGGAGCATGGAAATACGTATGGCAGAGGTTGCAGGGATGTTAGCGTTAATCAGAGCTATCAATGCCTTGAAGCAACTCGCTGAGTTTTCAGGCCGCATACGGTAACCATCCCTTGGCGCACCGCTTAAGACAACGTTTAGACGCCTAAAGAGAAATCCCCGAAGCCGGGGAGGCGGTGAGTGGCATCGGCTGCACAAGGCCCATGCACGGCATCTCTGACTTGAGCCATTTGGAAGCAGGATTTCCACCAAGGGACATCCGGGAAATACGCTGGATTCGAAGAAACAAAAAACCGCGCTGTAGCGCGGTTTTTTGTAATGCATCGGGGTATTGAATTGGTGGAGCGGAGGAGGATCGAACTCCCGACCTTCGCATTGCGAACGCGACGCTCTCCCAGCTGAGCTACCGCCCCACGTAAGCAACACATGGTAGCAGCGGAGCCGTTAGGGAGCCAAGCCCCTTGCCCTAGCCGGGCAGCAGGGCGCTGAGGCGGTCGTGCAGCACTTCGCGGCGCCAGCCTTCCAGCGTTTCGGGCCAGGTGCGCGTGACGACGTATTCCTCCAGCACCTTGCGGGAGCAGAGCAGGCCGGGGGGCAGGTCCAGTTCGGTGGCTAGGGTGTCGACGGCGTCCTTCATGGCGCTCAGGGCCTGCTTGGCCTTGCCCTGCGGGAAGGGCGGAATAGGTGTGGTGGCGGCCATTTCTTCGCTGCTGACAGGTGGAGCCAGCAATTCGAACAGTTCGGTGCGTTGCTGGGAGCGCAGGGCGCGTTGGCCGCTGCTGCGCTGCTCCAGCTCGTCGGGATGTTTTGGTGGTTGCTGGGTCAGGCTCAGGGTGAGCGCGTCTTCCAGCAGCCATGGGCGCGGTCGGTCCAGTCGGCGTGCTGCAGCGTCGCGCCAAAGCAGGATGCGGCGTAGCAGGGCCTGCTGTTCACGCGGCCACTCGGCAGCGCCGCGCAAGGCCAGTTGTGGCTGCGCATCGCCGGAACGCTGGCAGCTCTTGCGTTTGAGTCGTTCGCAGTCTTCCGCATGCCAAGTGGTGCGACCACGTTGCGCGAGGCGTTCGGCCAGCTGTTGGTGGATGGTGTGCAGATAGACCACGTCCAGCGTGGCGTAGGTGCGTTGCGAGGCGGTGAGCGGCCGTTGCATCCAGTCGGAACGTGTTTCGCCTTTGTCGAGCTCGGCGCCAGCCAGTTCGGCCACCAGAGCGCGATAGCTGATACCCAATCCCATGCCAACGAAGGCGGCGGCAATCTGCGTGTCGAACAGTACGCGCGGCCCTTCCGGCAACCATGGCGCCAGGGTTTCCAGGTCTTCGCTGGCGCTGTGCATCAGTGTGACGATATTTGCACTTTCAAGCGGCTGCAGTGCTTTGGCGATGTCGAAGGCCAGCGGATCAATCAGCGCATAACGCTCGTTCCATCCCAATTGCAGCAGTGCAAGTTGGGGGTAGAACGTATTGCGGCGCATGAACTCGGTATCGAGCGCAAGCACGGCGCCGGACGAGAGTGGGGTCAGCCATTGTTCAAGCTGGCTGCGTTGGTCAATCCAGTCTGCCTGGGGCGGCGGTGCGGGCAGGGTCATTATTTTCCTTGGGATGAGGGGCCAAGCGATTCACGATTGCCCCATCATCATGGGTGCCATAAGGTAAGCAGTGAACCATAGCAGGCCAGCCACGGAACGCCCAACATGCCGAGCAAGGAAACCGTACAACGTCAACGCGCATTTGGCGGGGCGCTCGGCGTGCTCGTGCTGGCATTTGGCCTCACGTATCACTTTTTCCCGGAAATCTTCCACGTCAGCCCCGAGGAAGTGGCGAATCCACCGTCGCCAGCGACCCGCCTGACGCGCGCCGCGACCGCGGGGGCGGGCAATGTTCAACCGACAGCGCAGGATGAGCTCAACGCCGGGCCGCCGCTGACACTGGCGCCGACCGCCGTAATTGCTGCACGTCTTAGCCGCTCCAATGTGCACTTGCCGGAGCAGCTGACGGCCGATCCTCCGGCGATACGGGCGCTGATCGAGCGCGCGAACAAGGCGTTCCTGGCCGGTCATATTGCGGGCGACAAGAGCAGTGCGGCGGCGTTGTATGAGCAGGCCGTCAAGCTCAAGCCAGACAGCCGCGCCGCGGTACAAGGCCTGGATCAGGTGCGCACGCACCTGATTGCCGAAATCACGCAGGACATCGCCATCGGTGATTCCGAGGCCGCCGGCACCTTGCTGGAATACCTCAAGGTCATGCCCAACACCGCAACCGATATCCCGCCGCTGGAAGCCAGCATGAAGACGCTGATCACGGTGCGCCCTATGTTGGCGAAGGCGGCGGATTTGCTGCAGCAAGGAAAGGGTGAGAAACCGAGTGGCGATGATGCGCTGGACCTGTATCGCCAGGTACAAAAACTGGATCCGGAAAACACCGTGGCGTCGGAAGGGATTTTGCAGGTGCAGCGCATGGTGCTCGACCGCGCATTGGCAGCCGTAGCGCAGAATGATTTTGCCGGTGCCGAGGCGGCAATTACCGAAGCGCAGACCATCCAGCCTGGTTCGCCGCAACTGCAGGATGTGCGCACGCAGGTCGACAATATTCGCCAACAACGTGCGGTGGGCGTGCTGGCGCAGGCACGTTCGGCACTGGATGCCGGCAATCTTGCACTCGCCAAGCAATTGGCAGGGCAGGCGCAGTCGATCAGTCCGCAACTGGAGGGCCTCGATGCGTTTGAAGTACAGCTCACCAACGCGCGCCTGTATGCCAGTTACAAGCCCGGTCAGGTTTTCACCGATCGCTTTGTGGACATGAACGGCCAGTCACCGACCATGCTGGTCGTGCCTACGGGCAGTTTCATGATGGGTGCGCCGGATGGCGAGCCAGGCCGCACCGATGTGCAGATACCGCAACATGAGATCACCATCAGCAAGGGCGTTGCTCTATCGCAGACGGATGTCACCGTGGGTCAGTTCCGCGAGTTTGTCCGCGCCAGCGGTTACAAACCCGAATCGGTCGGCAATGGTTCCAGTGTTTACGATGAGCGCACCGGCGTGATGCGCGACGATTCTGGCGCGACATGGGATGACGATTACGCTGGGCATTCCGCCGCCAACGATCTGCCGGTGGTGAACATTTCCTGGAACGACGCCAATGCCTATGCGCAATGGCTGAGCCAGCGCACCGGTAAAAAGTACCGTCTGCCGAGCGAGGCGGAATTCGAATACGCCCTGCGTGCTGGCAGCACCACGCGCTATTGGTGGGGCAGTGGCACGCCCAAGAGCAAGGTGGAAAATCTCACCGGATCGTTTGACCGTTCACCGAGCGGACGGCGCTGGAGCCATGCGTTTCAGGGTTATGGCGATGGTTACTGGGGACCCGCGCCCGTGATGAGCTTTGCACCCAACGCATTTGGTCTTTACGACATGGACGGCAATGTTTCGGAGTGGATGACCGATTGCTGGCACGACAACTACATTCGCGCGCCCGTTGATGGTAGTGCTTGGGTGAATCCTGGTTGCTCAGTGCGCGTGGTGCGTGGTGGCTCATGGGGCAGCTCGCCGGAACAGGCCAACTCGGCGTATCGCCAAGGGGCTGATGCGAGCGTTCGCAGCGGGCGCGTGGGTTTTCGCATTTTGCGCGAGTTGTAATTCACGCCGAGGCGTCACTCTGCTTACTCGCAATGCACCATCCGTCGTCCCGATGCAGGCCGGGACCTAGTGACTTTGCGTTTCTACAGCGATGTCACGTTATGCGGACACGCAGTATGAAAGTCGCTAGGTCCCGGCCTGCGCCGGGACGACGGGTGAGATATTCGGCTGACGAGAGATGTTCTGCTTGCTATGGAAGCATCTACATGGGTCGCTTTGCTCGGTTTCGCATTGCATTGAATTTTCACTGACGACTGCATGCCTCACTTAGCCGCTTTATCCGGGCGATGCCGGACAGTCATCCAGCGATCCCACGGGGGATCACCGGCGAATTGCTGTTGCAGGAATTCCGTGAATGTGTGGACCTTCGCGGAGACGAATCGGCGAGTCGGGTAGATGATCATGGCGTCGGTATGCGGTGGTCGCCATGTCGGCAGTAACGGCACCAGGTCGCCGCGCGCAAGATCGTCGCCGACGATGAATGTAGGCAGCAGAATGATCCCTTGTCCCGCCAGCGCGGCGCTGCGAAGCAGATCGCCACTGTCGGCACGAAAGTCGCCGCGAACACGAACGGTGGTAACAACACCGTCTGCGTCCTGGAGTGGCCAGCGCCCCTCGAATCCTCCGCTCGGCAGGGTCAAGCAGTTGTGTTCCGCCAAGTCCTGCGGTGCGCGCGGTGTGCCGTGGCGCTTGAGATAGTCGGGCGCCGCGCAAACCACCAGCCGCACCACCGTCAGTGGCCGCGCGACATAGGTGGGAGGAATTTCCAGTGATAGACGCAGGGCAAGATCGAAGCCTTCTTCGATCAGGTCGACGCGTCGATCCGTGGAATGTACTTCAAGTTCCACCTCCGGATACGTCATGCGGTATCGGGGAAATAGTTCGGCCAGATGGCGAACACCAAACGTGAGCGGCACGCTGATGCGCAGCCGCCCCCGTGGTGTCGTTGTTGCTGAACCGACCTCGGCTTCCGCTTCTTGCAGATCGGTAAGCAACTGTGTCGCGCGTTCGATGAAGCGGTGGCCGGCATCCGTCAGATGGAGCCGGCGCGTCGTTCGCTGCAGTAGGCGAGTGCCGAGATGCTCTTCGAGCTCGGCGATCAGTCGCGACACCGACGTTGTCGACATGCCGAGCTTCTCAGCGCCGCGTACGAAGCTGCCGGCCTCGACCACTTTCGCGAACGCCTGCATCGATAGGAATCGGTCCATTGGATTGTCCCTTTATTCGGGATAAATACTACCTCAAAAAGCTATTTATCCACCAATTCGGGATTCTTAGTATGCACACATCGTCCCACCCAACCACTGGAGATTGCTATGAACACGTCAACTTTTGCTTCTACGAAAACCAACACGAGCACCACGTCTTCCAGCATCAAGCTCAGCGATACGGCTGAACTCGGTGGCCGCGTCCTTCTGTCATCGCTGTTTGTGCTCTCCGGCCTGAGCAAGATCACCGCTTACGCCGCCACCATGGCCTACATGTCCTCGCTGGGCGTTCCCAATGTTTTGCTTCCGGCGGTGATTGCCACCGAGCTTCTTGGCGGCCTGGCCATCGCCTTCGGCTGGAAGACGCGTGTAGCAGCGTTCTTGCTGGCGGGTTTTTCGCTGCTGACGGCACTCGTGGCCCATACCAACTTCGCCGATCAGATCCAGATGATCATGTTCTTGAAGAACGTGTCGATCGCCGGCGGCTTCCTGCTGCTGACTGCACGTGGTGCAGGGCGGATCAGTCTCGACAGCAAGTTGCATTGATCCCTCGCATCGATCGTCCAACAGGAGACATCTCATGAGCTACGCCATTATCGGATCGGGCGCCATCGGCGGCGCCCTCGCCAAACAGTTTGCCCAGAGCAAGATCAAGGCTGTCATCGCCAATCGTCGCGGAGTTGCCTCACTGAAAGATGCACTGCAAGCCTTTGGTCCTACCGTAAGTGCCGCAGAAACCACCGACGCACTGGCTGCGGAAGTGATCATCCTCGCCGTCCCGTTCGGGGCGGTGGAGGAGGTCGCCAAGTCGCGCAGTGACTGGTCCGGCAAGATCGTGGTGGATGCCACAAACGCCATCGAGTTTCCCGCCTTCAAACCGCTGGATCTTGGTGGACGGCCTTCCAGTCAGGTGGTGGCGGCGCAATTCAAGGGCGCCAAAGTCGTCAAGGCGTTCAATACGCTGCCGGCGGCAGTGCTCGCGGATGAGCCGCGTCGGACCGAGGGTCATCGCACGATCTTCGTTTCGGGCGATCACGCTGATGCCAACGAGCAGGTTGCATCGCTCGTCGCCAAGCTTGGCTTCAGTCCCATCATTCTGGGGCGCCTGGCAGAAGGCGGTTTGCTGCAACAATTCGGTGGCCCGCTGACGATGCACAGCCTGATTCATTCGAATCCCACCAGTGGGACTTGAATCTTGAACAGTTCGACAGGAACTCACGAAGGACGAAAGGCGCTTGTGACCGACACAGGTTAACGATCCATCCTTAGATTCGAATGGACACCCTCGGATACTTCAGGCATAAAAAAACCCGCTTTTAGCGGGTTTATTTCTCGATCTCTTGGATCGGATTGGACAGTCTTTAGATTATCCATTGGTGCCCAGGAGAGGACTCGAACCTCCACGGTTTTACCCGCTAGTACCTGAAACTAGTGCGTCTACCAATTCCGCCACCTGGGCAGGTGTCACATCGATATTCAGCCGGTGTGAGCCGCGTAGAGTAGGGATCGTCAGGCGAGTTGTCAACTATTTCTTCACGGCGTCTATCGCGACGATGCGATTTCGGTTTGGTGCTTATCGAAACCGTTCATCTGAGGCGATACTTAGCGCATGACCAAGAAAAATCCAGGCAAGGATAAGGCGCCACGAAAGGTGGCAAAGGCTTCGAAGGTACGCAGCGGTGAGCCGAAAGGCGGTCGACGCGGCAGCGCGGTGGCGGGTGGCGAAGCACAACCGGCCGATCCGTTCGCCAAGCGGGAGGCGGAGCGCTACGAGCGCCCCATCCCCAGCCGTGAGGCGATCCTCGCACTACTGGAAGAGCGTGGTGAACTGCTGACCGAGGCGCGTATCGCTGAGGCGCTGGGGTTGGATGATGTCTACAGCATCACCGCCCTGGCCAAGCGCCTTAACGCCATGGTGCGCGATGGCCAGTTGCTGCTGGGCCGGCGTGGTGGTTATGCCCCGGCGCGCAAACTGGATCTGATTCCTGGTCTGGTGCTAGCTAACGCCGAAGGCTATGGCTTCCTGCGCCCGGACGAAGGCGGCGACGATCTCTACTTGTCGCCCTACCAGATGCGCAGTGTGATGCACGGCGATCGCGTGCTGGCCAGTGTGGTGGGTCTGGATAGGCGTGGCCGCCGGCAGGGTGCCATTGTGGAGGTGTTGCAGCGCCGCTCACCGCGACTGGTGGGGCGTGTGGTGATCGACAACGGCGTCACCGTGGTGGTGCCGGACGATCGCAGGCTGCACCAGGACGTGATGATTCCGCCCGGCAAGGAACAGGGTGCGCGTTCCGGACAGATCGTGGTGGCCGAGATCACGGAGCCGCCCACTCCCCATCGCGGCCCGCTGGGGGCGATTCGCGCGGTACTGGGTGAACGCCTGCAGCCTTCGCTGCTGGTGGAAATGGCGATTGCCAGCCATGACCTGCCGCATGAATGGCCACCGGCAGTGCTGCGTGACGCGGCGCAGATCGAGCCCGAAGTGACGGCAGCCGAGCGTGAAGGCCGCACGGATCTGCGCAAGCTGCCGCTGGTGACCATCGACGGCGCAGATGCTCGCGATTTCGACGACGCCGTCTATGCTGAGCCCAAGCGTGGCGGCGGTTGGCGGTTGGTAGTGGCGATTGCCGATGTGTCGCATTACGTGCGCATCGGTAGCGCGCTGGACAAGGAGGCTTACGAGCGCAGCACATCCACTTATTTCCCCGGCTTTGTGGTGCCGATGCTGCCGGAGACCTTGTCGAACGGTATCTGCTCGCTCAATCCGAAGGTCGAGCGCCTGTGCATGGTTTGCGACATGCAAGTTGATGCCAGCGGCGAGGTGGTGAAATCCAAATTCTATGATGCGGTGATGCGCTCGCATGCACGCCTCACCTACGACAAGGTGTGGCAAGCGATTGGCTTGCAGGATGCAGACGCCCGCCACGAAGTGGCCGACGTGTTACCGCAACTGGAAAACCTTCACGCGCTATACAAAGCGATGGCCGAGCAACGCCGCCGCCGTGGCGCGATCGATTTCGAAACGCCCGAGGTCAAGTTCCGGCTCGACCAGACCGGCGAAGTGGAAGCCGTTGGCGCCGTCCAACGCAACGATGCGCACAAGTTGATCGAGGAATGCATGATCGCCGCCAACGTGCAGGCGGCGCTGTTCCTGTCCAAGCGCAAGATCCCTGCACTGTATCGCGCGCACGAACCACCTCCGGTGGAGAAATACGAAGACCTGCAGCAGTTCCTGCGCGAGTTCAAGCTGCGCATGCCACCGGTGGAAGAAGTAACGCCCGGCGATTTCGCCGACGTGCTGCGCATGGTGCAAGATCGCCCCGAACGCGAGCTGATTCAGTCGGTGCTGTTGCGCTCGCAAAGCATGGCGGCCTACCAACCCGACAACCGCGGGCATTTCGGCCTGGCGCTGGAAGCCTACGCGCACTTCACCTCGCCGATCCGCCGCTATCCCGATCTGCTGGTGCATCGCGCAATCCGCTATGCGTTGACGGGCGGCAAACCTTCTGCGTACGAATACACGGACGCCGCCATGGCGGCGATGGCCGTGCATTGTTCGCAGCGTGAGCGTCGTGCGGAAGAGGCAGAGCGCGATGTGGATGAGCGTTTCCGCTGCGCGTGGATGGCCAAGCATGTCGGTGAAGAATTCGAAGGCACGGTGACCGGCGTCACCTCGTTCGGCTTGTTCGTGGAGTTGGAGGAATCGAAAGTCTCCGGCTTGGTGCATATCAGCCAGCTGTCGAACGACTACTATCACTTCGATCCGGTTCGTCACCTATTGAAGGGCGAACGTACCGGCTTGCAGTTCCGCCTTGGCGATCACGTTTGTGTGCAGGTGCTACGAGCCAGCCTGGAGGATCGCAAGATCGATTTCCGGTTGGTGCCGCCTGGCAAGAAGGGCGCGCCAGCACCGGCGCCAGGGACAGCGGCAAAACGCTACGATTACCCCGCAGCGGGCGAGCGCTATTCTTTGCCTGCTAACCGCACACCGTTGCCATCGTTACCGCCATTACCAGGACGTGATCGGGCGGCAAAGCATGGAACTGGCAAACCCACGAAGAAAGCGACGGCCGGTCGGCCGATTGCCGTGGCAGACAAACGCAAAGGCAAGCCGGCAGCCGGCAACGCTGTCACCAAAGCCAAGACGCGAGCCACCAAGGCCCGCACTCAGAAACCGAAAGGCAAACGATGAGCGAAAGTTGGATCGTCGGGATTAACCCGGTCGAAGGCGCACTAAGCAACGACGCTGAGCGCGTACGCGAAGTGCTGGTAGAGAACGGCCAGCGCAACGCGCGCGTGCATGAGCTGGCCGAGCGTGCGAAGTCACTGAAGATTCCGGTGCATCATCGGCCGCGCGAGCAGCTCGATCGTGTAGCTGGCGAAGCACGGCATCAAGGCATTGTGGCGCTGTATCAGGCGCCACCCATGGCCGGTGAAAACGATTTGCCGGGCCTGCTGGAGAAAGCCGGCAACGATGCGCTGGTACTGGTGCTTGATGGCGTCACCGACCCGCACAATCTGGGTGCCTGTCTGCGTAGTGCAGCGGCAGCCAATGTCACGGCGGTCATTGTGCCCAAAGATCGTGCGGTGGGACTCACACCCGTGGTGCGCCGCGCTTCGGCTGGCGGCGCCGATCGCGTGCCACTGATTGCGGCCACCAATCTGGCGCGCGCATTGCGTACCTTGAAAGACGCCGGCGTGTGGATCACTGGCCTTGCAGGCGATACCGAGCAATCCATCTACGATATCGACCTGAAAGGGCCGGTAGCTCTGGTGTTGGGAAGCGAAGGCGAAGGCATGCGCCGACTGACGCGCGAGACCTGTGACTTCGCGGCAAAGATTCCGATGCCGGGTACGATGGAAAGCTTGAACGTGTCGGTGGCTACCGGCATCGTTTTGTTTGAAGCCTTGCGTCAAAGGAGCCGATAATGACTTTTCATTGGCATGACTGGGCAGGCTATATCGGCGTAGTTCTGGTGCTGCTGGCCTTTTTGCTGCTGCAAGCCCACAAGCTGCATGGCAACGGGCTGATCTATCAGCTGATGAATGTGCTGGGTGCGGTGGGCGTCATGCTGTCGCTGATATTTGGTTCGTTCAACGCCTCAGCATTCTTCATGCAGGTGGCTTGGTTGCTTATTGGTGTTTATGGTATTTGGCGCGGTGCACGTTTGCGTCGTGAGGCGCGTGAAGCCGGCCATAAGATGCAACCCTGATGAAACGCTGCGTAGGTTGGGGTGCCCAACCTACGTAGCTACGAGGTCGCCGATCAATCCGGTCGATCACCGAGTTTCACAGGTTCCGGATTGGAGGTGAGGTCGCGCTTGTCGCGCTGTCCGATCAGCGGCTCGCCCTTCACCTGGAACCATACGTTTTCAGCGATATTGGTGGCGTGATCGCCGATGCGTTCGATGTTCTTGGCCATGAACAGCAGATGGGTGCACGGCGTGATGACGCGCGGATCTTCCATCATGTAGGTCAGCAGTTCGCGGAAGTAGGCGGTATAGGCTTCGTCCAATTCCACGTCGTCCTGCCACACCTTGTAGGCGCGCTCGGCGTCGCGGTCACGATAGGCGCGCAGCACTTCACGCACTTCCTCGGCGGCCAGTTCGGCCAGATGGGCCAGGCCACCGGTTGGGGTCAACGGTGCGGCCATCGACAAGGGAATGGAACGCTTGGCGACGTTGGCGGCGTAATCGCCGATGCGCTCAATGTCCGCAGCGATACGCAGCGCGGCGAAAACGTTGCGCAAGTCGCCAGCGATCGGCGCGCGCAGCGCGAGCAAGCGCACCACGTCGTGGCTGATTTCCTGTTCGAGCTGGTCGATCGCGTCATCATTGTTGACGACATGCTGTGCAGCGCGTTCGTCGCGGCGGTCCACCACGTCGATGGCTGCTTCCAGCTGGCTCACTGCCAGCTCACCCATGCGAACGAGTTCGCCGGTCAGGCGCATCAGTTCGTCGTCGTAGCTCTTGATGATGTGTTCCTTGCTGCTGCCGCTCATGGGTGTTGCCTCGTTTAAGTTGGTAGGGAAGGGCGCTCGCTGGTTGGATCTCGCGAGGTTGACCCTTCACCCCATCCCTCTCTCCGCAGGGGAGAGGGAGTGAAATGAATTAACCAAAGCGACCGGTGATGTAGTCTTCGGTCTGCTTCTTGCCGGGCTTGGTGAAGATCTTTTCGGTGTTGTCGAACTCGATCAGCTCGCCCAGGTACATGAAGGCGGTACGGTCGGAACAACGGGCCGCCTGCTGCATGTTGTGGGTGACGATGACGATGGTGTACTCGTGCTTGAGTTCTTCCACCAATTGTTCGATACGGCCGGTGGCGATCGGGTCGAGTGCGGAAGTGGGTTCGTCCAGCAGCAACACTTCCGGACGCAATGCAATGCCGCGCGCAATGCAAAGGCGCTGTTGCTGACCGCCAGAAAGGCCGAGTGCGCTTTGCTTGAGCTTGTCCTTCACCTCATCCCACAACGCGGCGCTGCGCAGCGCTTGCTCGACGCGGATATCCATGTCGGCACGCGACAGCCTTTCGTGGTGGCGGATGCCGTAGGCTACGTTTTCGAAGATGGTCATCGGGAAGGGGACCGGCTTCTGGAACACCATGCCGACCTTGGTACGCAGGCGGTTCATGGAGTAGCTCGGATCGAGGATGTTCTCGCCGTCGAGCTCGATGCTGCCCTTGGCTTCCAGCTTCGGATAGATCGCGTAGATGCGATTGAAGATGCGCAGCAGGGTGGATTTGCCGCAACCGGACGGCCCGATGATCGCAGTCACCTGCTTCTCGGGGATATCCATGTTGATGCCTTTCAGCGCATGGTAGCCGTGATAATAAAAGTGCACATCGCGCACCTTGATCTTGGCAGGCGCCGCAGCACCGGTCAGGGGCGCCGCGGTGGCGGCGGCGAGGTCATTCATAACTCACCTTCTTGCGCGAAAACAGGATGCGGGTCAGCAGGCTCAGTGCCAGCACGAACAGGGTGATCAGCAGCGCACCAGCCCAGGCAATCGCATGCAATGCCGGGTCAGGATCGTTGGTGTACTGATAGATCGTTTGCGGCAGGCTGGCCATTTTGTCCAGCGGGTGCGCGGTCATGTACATGTTGCCGAAGGCAGTGAACAGCAGCGGTGCGGTTTCACCGGCCAGGCGCGCCAGCGCCAGCAGGATGCCGGTGAGGATGCCGGAGAAGGCCGCACGCATCAGCACCTGCACGGTCAATTTCCATTGCGGAATGCCAAGCGACAATGCCGCCTCACGCAACGTGCCGGGCACCAGTTGCAACATTTCATCGGTGGTGCGCACGATCACAGGCAAGCCGATCAATGCCAGCGCCACGCTGCCGGCGAAGCCGGAGAAGGAAATGGCGCCGTGCGTGAGTTCGTTGATCGGCAGTACCACGATCACGTACACGAACAGGCCCAGCACGATCGACGGCGCGGAGAGCAGAATGTCGTTGAGAAAACGGATCGTCGATCCAAGGCGCGTGGAACTGGCATATTCAGCCAGATAGGTGCCAGCCATGATGCCGATCGGCGCGCAGATCAGGATGGCCATCAGATCCATGATCAAGCTACCGACGATAGCGTTGGATAAACCGCCATCGGCGCCGTAAGCCGTGATCTTGGTGAACAGGGTCAGCTTCAGTGCGCCGAAGCCGCTTTGCGCGGTGATCCACAGGATCCACACCAGAAACACCAAGCCGATCAGGGTGGCGCAGCCGCTAAGCGCCAGCGCGATAACGTTGGTGATACGGCGGCGAGTATAGACGGCGGACATCAGCGTCCCTCCTTGCGAGCCAGCTGACGCAGCATCAGGCGGGCGATCAGCAGCACGATGAAGGTCACGACAAACAACAGGAAGCCCAGCGCGATCAGCGCGGAACGATGCAGACCCACCGCCTCGTTGAATTCGTTGGCGATGCTGGACGAAATGGACGTGCCCGGCATCAGCAGCGAAGCGGTGATGTTGTACGAGTTGCCCAGCACAAAAGTGACTGCCATGGTTTCACCGAGCGCACGGCCCAGTCCCAGGAAGATACCGCCGATCACGGCCGAGCGGGTATAGGGCAGCACGATGTCCCACACCACTTCCCAGGTGGTGGAGCCCAGCGCGTACGAGGACTCCTTCAACCGTGCGGGTACGGTCCGGAACACTTCTCGCATCACCGAAGAAATGAAGGGCAGGATCATCACCGCCAGCACGATGCCCGCGGTAAGCAAGCCAAGACCCAGTGGCGGCCCGCTGAACAAATTCGGCAACACACTGAGCATCAACACGTAAGACAGCGATGCACTCACGGCAAGCGCAAGGATGAACGCAAGGATGTTCAAGGCCATGCCTTGCACCCAGCGATGCAGCAGGCCAAGGAACATCGGCAAGATCGGGATGAGCAAAATGACGGTGCCAACGGCAGTGCGCCAGAATTCTTCGCCGCCGCTCAACGAAGTATTGCCGAAGAAGTCGCCCAACCAGGGCTCGACGTATGCAGCCATGAAGGGCACGAAGATAAACAATCCCCACATGCCGTAAATGATCGAAGGAATCGCTGCAAGCAGTTCGATCGCGGTGGCGACCGGGCTGCGCATCCAGTTCGGTGCGATCTCGGTGAGGAAGAGGGCGATGCCGAAACTGATCGGCACGGCGATGATCAATGCGATCAGCGATGTCGCCAGCGTGCCAACAATCGGCGCGAGCGCGCCGTAGCGATCGCCGACCGGATCCCAGTCAGAACTGAACAGGAAGTGGAGTCCATCCTTGAGCAGTACATCGCGGCCGCCCCACAGGGTGGAGATGGCTGCGCCAAGCAGCGTGGCTAATACGACCAGCGCACAGCAACGAAGCAGCAATCGGAAGATGAGGTCGTGACGGGCATCGGCGCGCGAACGATGTTCGGTATCACGGGCGAGCGGTTCGGCGCTTGTCGCTTGCATGCTGAGGCGTTTCCGCAGTTGTCTTTAACAATCAGAACGACGCGCGCAACCGTTCGTTGCGCGCGTCGCAGGTGGTCATGCTGCTGGCTGTCCTTGCGACAGCGTGCAGCTTACATCTTGTATTCGCTGGACCAGTAGCTTTCGATCTGCTGTACCAACGAATCGGGCAGGGGCACGTAATAAAGTGCGCGGGCCGAATCCTGGCCGTGTTCATACGCAAACTTGAAGAAGTCGAAGGCAACCTTGGTGTTGACGGCATTCTTCGGCGTCTTGTACATGATCACCCACGAGGTAGCAGTGATCGGCCACGCCTGCGCGCCCGGAGCGTTGGTCATCAGCAGGTTGAAGTCTTTGGCGCTCTTCCAGTCAGCCGTGTTGGCGGCGGCCTGGAAGCTGGCGATGGTCGGCTCCACGACGTTGCCGGCGGCGTTCTTCATCTTCGCGTAGCCAAGCTTGTTCTGCGCGGCGTAAGCGTATTCGACATAGCCGATGGAGTTCGGAATCTGCTTGATGTAAGCGGACACACCTTCGTTACCCTTGCCGCCGATACCGGCCGGCCAGTTCACGGCGGTGCCTTCGCCCACCTTCGACTTCCAATCCGGGCTGACCTTGGAGAGATAGTCGGTGAAGTTGAAGCTGGTACCCGAACCATCCGAGCGATGCACCACGGTGATGCGCGAGCTCGGCAGGTGCAGGCTCGGGTTGAGCTTGGCGATGGCCGGATCGTTCCAGGTGGTGATCTTGCCGAGGTAGATGTCAGCCAGGGTCGGGCCATCCAGCACCAGCGAACCCGGGGTAACGCCGGCAACGTTGAAGGCCGGTACGATGCCGCCGATCACGTCAGGAAACTGACCCAGGCCGAACTTGGCCAGGTCATCCTGATCAAGCGGCTTGTCGGAAGCGCCGAAGTCCACGGTGCCTGCCTTGATCTGCGCAATGCCGCCGCCCGAACCGATCGACTGGTAGTTGATGTGATTACCGGTCTTCTCGGCGTAAGCCGCCGACCACTTGGAGATGACCGGGTAAACAAAGCTGGAGCCAGCACCGGTGATGTCGGTGGCCTGAGCCGTCGTCATGCCGAGCATGGATGCGGCAACCGCGAAGGCGAGCGTGCCGAGGCGGGACGGAAGTTTGAAAGAGGTCAACACAAAGGCTCCTTATGAGCGGGCAGTGGCGGATCGATGAATGCCAAGTGCCGCTATTGCAGGGTCTGGGTGTTGCAATGAGATGAGATGAATATTGCAGCTTGATGACAATCGCAAAATCTTGAGGTTTAGCTGCGTCAGAAACTTGATATTTCTACTCCGGAAGCACCGTACCAACCCGCTCCAGCTCCAGTACTTCCAATGCACGCAAGCGGTTGACGATGCGACAGAAAAGCAACGCAGTGCGCTCAACGTCATACACCGCCGAATGCGCTTCGCGGGAATCAAAAGTATGGCCCGATGCCAGCACCGCTTTGCTTAGCACGGTTTGTCCGTAGGCCAGACCACTCAGCGTGGCCGTATCAAAGCAGCTAAACGGATGGAACGGATTGCGCTTGTGGCCGACGCGCCGCACAGCCGCATTGAGAAAGCCGAGGTCAAACGCTGCGTTGTGTCCGACCAGGATGGCGCGTTGGCACTCGTTCTGGCGGATCGCCTGTCGCACCGGCTGGAAGATATGGTCCAGTGCAATGCGCTCATCCAGCGCACCGCGCAGCGGATTGTCCGGATCGATGCCGGTGATCTCCAGTGCGCGCGGATCGATGTTGGAGCCGGGGAAAGGCTCTACATGCGTGGAAACGGCCGGGTGAGGGTACAGATTGCCCTCTTGGTCCATGCCGATGATGACGGCGGCAATTTCCAGCAGTGCGTCGCGTTCGGCGTCGAAGCCGCCGGTTTCTACATCCACGATCACTGGCAGGAAGCCGCGGAAACGGTCGGCCAGTCGGGCCGCCAGACTGTTATTGAGTTGCTCCATCCGTAAAGCATACAAGAGCGGGGAACGGAGAGCGGAAATACAGGCAAGAAGTGGGCGCGGGACCTTTATTTCAGCCGTATCGACAGCTGTGTGACAGGCGCCGGATTGGCAAAGGCACGTGAGGCCGTGTTGCTTGCCCTGCGCTGACGCTCTGCGCTTTCCGTAACACCTGAATGACCAACCGTATGGTTTTGTCTTCGTTCTGTCACATAACATCCATCTAACGGTAAACCTCCCGCCCGATGATGCGCCCAACCCACCGGTGACCCTCCAGGGGAAATCTAGAGACGCCGGTGGATTCATCAATAAAGCGGAGACAATTACATGCGTTCCAAGATGCTCACGGTGGCCATCGCTGCCGGTTTGGGCTTGACCAGCGTTACCGCTGTGTCTGCTCAGACGTCCCAAAAAGTGACCGTCAGCGCCGCCGAACTGGCGCAGATGAAGGCCGAGATCGCGGCACTGGAGCAGAAGGTTCAGGATTTGGAGTCGCAGTCTCAGGCGCAGACGCAGGCTCAGCAGCAGACCGCGCAGAGCGTGCAGGCTACCCAGGCTCAGGTGGCAGCGACGCAGGCGCAGGTACAGCAGGCTGCTCAGCAGGTTGCATCCAAGAGTGGTGACACCTTCGGCGGCCTCGGCGGCGTGAAGTGGACCCTCGGTGGCTTCCTGGCGGCCGAATCGGTGTATCGCTCACGTGATACGGGCGATGACATCAACAGCAAGTTCTCCAACATTCCGTTCCCGGGTGGCACGAGCACGGCGCCGATCAACACCGGCAGCGGTGCTACCACCACCTATCCGGTCACCAACGCTCGTAATGACCAGTGGCTGGAAAGCTCGCGTCAGAGCCGTCTGTCGATCAAGGCAGAGGCCGACATCAACGATGTTACGCACGTGACCGGCTACTACGAGATGGACTTCCTCGGTGGCGCCCAGACGGCGAACATGAACGAGAGCAACTCGTATAACCCGCGCGTCCGTCAGTTGTGGACGAACCTGGATTGGGACACCTACGGCCTGCATTTCCTGGCTGGTCAGGCATGGTCGCTGCTGACTCTGGAAAGCACGGGTATCACCCCCGGCAAGGAAGTGCTGCCGCCCACCATCGACGCACAGTACAACGCCGGCTTTACGTGGGCTCGTCAGACCCAGCTTCGCATCGTGAAGGATTGGAACAAGCAGTGGTGGTTGGCGCTGTCGTTGGAAAATCCGCAGACGGCCGGCATCGGCTCGGTGGCGGGTGCAGGCACCAAGGGCTATGCAACGTCGACGGCTACGATCCAGGCGGGCAATACCTATGACACCCTCAACACGGTGTCGTTGAACGATATTCCGGACATCATCGTGAAGGCTGCGGCTGATCCGGGTTGGGGTCACTACGAACTGTTCGGCATTTCGCGTGAATTCACCACGCGCGTGACGCCGACCACCGCCGCCGGCGGTCCGGAAGCCACCACCAATCAGACTGCGCATGGCAGTGGCTTCGGTATCGGCATGTTGCTGCCGCTGGTTCCGAAGGTCCTGGACCTGCAGATTTCGGGCATGAGCGGCAAGGGCATTGGCCGTTACGGTTCGGCTCAGCTGAACGACATCACCTACACGCCGAGCGGCTCGCCGCATCCGCTGAAGGAAAACATGGCGCTCGGTACGCTGACGTGGCATGCCTCCGACGCCTTCGATCTGTACGTGGAAGGTGGTCGTGAGCAGGAAGACAGCTACCTGACCTCCGGCGCGAATGGCCTGCCGTTCGGTTATGGTTCGCCGCTGCTCGGCTACAACAACAGCGATTGCTTGATCTACGGCGCGCCCAGCGATTGCACTGGCCAGACCCGCCAGATCTCCGAGCAGTCGATCGGCTTCTGGTGGAAGTTCTACCAGGGTAAGTTCGGTCGCGTGCAGTTCGGTACGCAGTTCTCGCATGCTTCGCGTCAGCTGTTCACCGACAGCAAGGGCAATGCTCCGAGCACTTCGGACAACATGTTCTTCACCAGCTTGCGTTACTACCCGTTCTGATCGGCGAGAAACGAATAGCTGCAACAGTTATCGCAACGGAGTTCGACCCAAGGATGGAAAAAACGGCGGGCAAAGGCCCGCCGTTTGCTTTTTGCGTGATCGCCTTCGAAAAGACATCAACGTGAATGGCGGCCATGTTGTGCATTCATGTTCGAACGCATGTTGACTTGCAGCGCAGCATCGCGATCCGATAGCTTTACGCCATGTTGTCGTGCAACCGCACTCGATCATTACTGCGCACGCTCTGCGCATTCATCGCACTCTTGCTGATGAATGGCGGTGCGGTCGTCAGTACACATGTTCGCGCAGGTGCCTTATTGCACGGCGTAGCGCAACGCACCTTGCTTGCCAATGCTGCAAGCAGCGACAGTGCGTTGCAGACAGTGGCCGATGATGCGTCCGGCAGCCGTAACGTCCTCGCTGACGACAACGATGCCGACGATGAGCCGGCACTGCTTCTCCCCTTACGTGTTTCGTTGGACTATGTCCTCTGTGCTGTGCCTTTAAGCGCCAGTGCTGCTTCTTATCCTGCACCGATCACTTCGTTGCTGCGGCCTCCAAACCTCGCGTGATGCGTGTGGCGGCATGCTTGCCGCCGTTTTCCTGCGCAACCGATAAGCGCATCGGCCTACGTCCGACGCGTGGCATGTCCGCGCGCTGCCGCTATCGCGTCACTTATTCGAACGGTGGTGATGACCACCGCGATCTATTGCACCGTGAGGTTTTTTTATGAAGCGTTTGATCCAGGGTTTCGAACACTTTCGTCATCAGGTTTTTCCGCATCAGCGCGACCTGTTCAAAAAGCTGGCCGCCGGTCAGAGCCCGGGCACCATGTTCATCACCTGCGCCGATTCGCGCGTCATGCCCGAATTGATGTTCAACGCGCAGCCTGGCGAGCTTTTCGTTTATCGCAACATCGGTAACATCGTGCCGCCCTACGCACAGCACGTAAGCGGAGTGGTGGCCGCGATCGAATACGCTGTGCGGGTGCTCAAGGTGCAGCACATCGTCATCTGCGGCCATTCCGACTGCGGCGCCATGAAGGCGCTGCGCAAACCGGAACTGATGCGTGACATGCCGTCCGTCGCGGCGTGGCTCAGGCATGCCGATGTGGCCCGTTATGTGGTGGAACAGAGCGCATCCAAGCTGTCGGACGATGAATGCTTGAGCTGCCTGACGCGCGAGAACGTGGTCGGACAGCTTGAGCATCTGCGCACGTTGCCAGCGGTCGCGGCAGCCATGGCGAGCGGCAGCCTATGCATTCATGGCTGGGTTTACGACATCGCCCATGCGCAGATTGAAGCGTTCGATGCGCGGCGAGGGCATTTTGTCGCGCTCAGGCACGGTATGGACAACTTGCCCGAAGCGACGCCGCACATGCGTTTTGCCACAGTGTCGGCGGCCTGAGGAGCGTGTCGTGATACGAGGATATGTTTCGCAAGGATTGTTCGGCCGTGATCTGCTCGGCTCGATCGTGGTGTTTCTGGTGGCGTTGCCGCTGTGCATGGGTATTGCCATTGCATCGGGTATGCCGCCAGCGGCAGGTTTGATCACCGGCATCGTCGGTGGCGTGGTAGTGGGGGCGATCGCTGGATCGCCCCTCCAGGTCAGCGGCCCCGCTGCTGGCTTGGCGGTGCTGGTATTTGAACTGGTACGCGAATACGGCGTTGCTGCATTGGGGCCGGTTGTACTTCTCGCTGGCTTGATTCAGGTCCTTGCCGGTCTGGGACGGGTAGGTGTGTGGTTTCGCATGGTGTCGCCTGCCGTGGTGGCAGGCATGTTGTCGGGCATCGGTATTCTGATTGTCGCCTCGCAGTTGCACGTGTTGATGGATGCGATTCCCAAGGCACGGGGATTGGAAAACTTTGCTGCGTTGCCGGGTGCCACGATGGATGCGATAAGTGGAGAGGGCGGCAGCATGGCGGCGCTAGCGGTGGGTGTTGTAACGATGGCGATTATGCTGGGGTGGGACAAACTGCGTCCGCAGTCATTGCGATTTGTCCCCGGTGCATTGCTGGCCGTGGTGGTCGTTACCGCGACGGTGCAGTGGTTTGGTGTGGGCGTGAAGAAAGTGGACGTGCCTTCGAACCTGTTTGCGGCTGTTTCGTTGCCTACATGGGACAGTCTGGCGGCCTTGTCGCAACCGTCTCTGCTGGTGGCGGCGCTGACCTTTGCGTTGATCGCCAGTGCGGAGACACTGCTTTCGGCCGCTGCAGTCGATCGCATGCACAACGGCGCACGGACCCAGTACGATCGCGAACTGACCGCGCAAGGTGTGGGCAACGTGCTTTGCGGCATGCTGGGTGCGTTGCCCATGACCGGGGTTATCGTGCGCAGCGCTGCCAACGTGCAGGCCGGCTCAGCGACACGCATGGCGACGATCCTGCATGGCGGTTGGTTGCTGGTGTTTGCGATGCTGCTTCCGTGGCTGATGCGCATGACACCCATCGCCTGTCTGGCCGGTATCCTGGTCTACACCGGTATCAAGATGGTGAACATCAGGCAGATAAACAGCCTCGCCGCGTATGGACGCGGTACGGCGCTGATCTATCTGGTCACCACGCTCGCTATTGTTGCCACGGATCTGTTGACGGGCGTGTTGATTGGATTTGCGATGTCATTGCTGCGATTGGCGGTGCAGTCATCACGGCTCCAGGTGGATCTGGGGAAACATGATGAACCGGGTACCGTGTTGCTGCAGCTTGATGGTTCGGCCACTTTCCTGAAGGTGCCTGCACTGGCACGTACGCTTGAACGCGTACCACCAAACACGCGTTTGATGCTGGAAGTGGACCGCCTTAATCATGTCGATCAGGCATGTCTGGAACTACTCGCCGATTGGGGACGCAATGCTCCGACTCGCGGCTGTGAGCTGGTGGTGGATTGGAATGCCTTGCATCGGCGTGTAGAGGGGTTGCGCAAGGCGGCGTAGCTGCTCGCCAGGATGTTTCAATGCCCGTCGCCCCGGCTTGCGCTGTGGCGACGGTGCTGCGATGACTCACTACGCCGGAGTTTTGTCCTTGTATCGGCAAAGATCCCGAATCACGCACTGCGGACAATCCGGCTTGCGAGCCTTGCACACATAGCGTCCATGCAGGATGAGCCAATGATGTGCGTCCTGCTTGAACTCCGGAGGCACCACTTTTTCGAGCTTGTCTTCGACAGCACGCACGTCTTTACCCGGCGCAAGGCCGGTACGATTGGAAACGCGGAAGATATGCGTGTCCACCGCCATGGTGGGATGCCCGAACGCCGTATTAAGCACTACATTCGCGGTTTTGCGTCCGACGCCGGGCAAGGCTTCCAGCGCTTCGCGGTTATCCGGCACTTCGCTGCTGTACTGCTCGACTAGGATCTTGCATAGCGCGATGACGTTCTTGGCCTTGGCGTTGAACAAGCCAATGGTGCTGATATAGCGCTTGAGCTTCTCCTCGCCAAGATCGAGGATGGCCTGTGGCGTGTTGGCAACAGGATAAAGTTTGCGCGTGGCCTTGTTTACGCCAACATCCGTGGCTTGCGCCGAAAGCACCACCGCCACGAGCAGTTCGAACGGTGTGGTGTAGACCAGTTCGGTGGTGGGGTGCGGATTGAGTTCGCGCAGCCGCGTGAACAGTTCGACCACATCGGCTTTCTTCACGCTTTGGGCTCCTGCTTTTTGGCTTTGGCGCGTGTCAGCGCATCCAACACACTTTGGCTGGCGCTATCTACGTGTGCCTTGCGCGATGCCAGCTCCGCTTCGCGTTGAGCTTGCTGTACCGCAAGGCGCGCTTCGCGACGCTGGAAGTGCTGACGCGCGATATCCGCGTGATCTTGATCGTTTGCCTGCATCAGCGGCATTGGTTCCAGCACGATGCAGTCAACCGGGCAGGCTGGTATACAGCGTTCGCAGCCGGTGCAATCGTCTGCGATCACCGTGTGCATCAGTTTGTTGGCGCCGACGATGGCATCGACCGGGCATACCTGGATGCATTTGGTGCAGCCGATGCAATCGGCTTCGATGATGCGTGCCAGCGTGCGCGGCTTTTCGACACCGTTTTCCGGGTTCAGCGGCAGCGGTGCGCGGCCAAGCAGGGCAGCGAGTTTGGCGATACCTTCGCTGCCTCCAGGTGGACATTGGTTGATCTCTGCCACGCCGCTGGCAACCGCCTCTGCGTAAGGACGACAGCCGTGGTAGCCGCATTGCTCGCACTGCGTCTGCGGCAGCAAGGCATCAATGCGATCGGTGAGCGAAGGGGTCACGGCGATTTGCTTTTTTCCCTCTCCCTTTCGGGGAGAGGGCCGGGGTGACGGGCCACTCTTGCCATGAGCTTTAAAGTCGCCTCAAACATATCAGTCGCAATCGTTAATCTTTAAAATCTGCGGCGAGGGTGGCCCCTCACCCCAACCCTCTCCCCGAAGGGGAGAGGGAGTAAGGATGTCAGCGCACTGTAGCGCCGGGCTTTGCTCCTTGATCGGCGTCCAGCAGGAACAGATCGCTGCCACCGTCGCCGGCAGAAAGGATCATGCCTTCGGACAGGCCGAAGCGCATCTTGCGCGGTGCCAGGTTGGCGATGAACACCACGTTGCGGCCGATCAGCTTTTCCGGTTCGCCATAAGCCGCGCGGATACCGGAGAAGATTTGACGCTTACCCAGCGGACCGGCATCCAGTTCGAACCGCAGCAATTTGTCCGAGCCGTCGATGAATTCGCAGGCCAGCACCTTGCCCACACGCAGGTCGAGTTTGGCGAAATCGTCGATAGTAATGACGGCGGCGTCTTGCGGTGTGGCAGTGTTATCGGTCATCGGCTTGCTGTCTTTTTTGGCGGGTTTCTTGTTGGTGCTTTCGGGCTCCGGTGTGGCGCCCAGTGATTCCTTCGAGGCCTCAACCATCGCTTCGATGCGCTTGGGATCGATGCGCGAGAGCAGGGGCTCGAAAGCTTGAATGGTGTGGTTGTGCAAGGTGGCGCAGGCCGAATCGAAGTCGGCAATCGGCGCGGCCAGGAAGTGTTCGGCCGCTTCCACCGTCGCCGGCAGCACTGGCTTCAGCAGGCCCGCCAGCAAACGGAAGGCCGCCAGCGAGAACGAACAGACTTGATGCAGCTCTTCGCGCTGATCTTCGTTCTTGGCCATTACCCATGGCGCCTTGGCCGCGATGTGGCCGTTGACCAGATCGGCGATCAGCACGAAACGGCGCATCGCTTCGGCGAACTCGCCGCTTTCATACAGCGCAGGCACGCCTTCGTAGTGGGAGATCAGCACGCGCCACAGCTCGTTCTGCTCTTCGGAGAATTGCGGCGCCAGGCGCCCGTCGAAGAACTTGTGCACGAAACCTGCGGTACGGCTGGCGATATTCACCCATTTGCCGATCAGGTGCGAGTTGACGCGTTCTTCAAACGCTTTCAGATCCAGATCTACATCGACCGGCGTGTCACTCAGCATCGTGGCGAAGTAATAGCGCAGGAATTCCGGATGCAGTCCGGCATCCAGATAGGTCCGTGCCTGGATGAAGGTGCCGCGCGACTTGGACATCTTCGCGCCATTCACCGTGAGATAGCCGTTGACGTGTAGCGCCGTCGGCGTGCGGAGCTTCGCGCCGTGCAGCATGGCCGGCCAGAACAGGCCGTGGAAGTTGATGATGTCCTTGCCGATGAAGTGATGCATTTCGGCATCGCTGTCCGATGCGAGGAAATCGTCGAACTTCAAGCTGGTGCGGTTGCACAGGTTGAGAAAGCTGGCGAGGTAGCCGACCGGTGCATCCAGCCACACGTAGAAGAACTTGCCGGGTGCGTCGGGAATCGGAAAACCGAAGTAGGGCGCATCGCGCGAGATATCCCAATCCTTCAGGCCGCCATCCAGCCATTCTTTCAGTTTGGCCACCACGCCGGCGTTGGCCACCGGCGCGCCGTTAGTCAGCTTGCCGCCGAACCAGTCGCGCAACAGTGTTTCGAACTTGCCCAGTTCGAAGAAGTAATGCTCCGAATCGCGCAGCACGGGCGTGACGCCGGACATCACCGAATACGGGTTGATCAGATCGGTCGGCGCATAGGTGGCACCGCAGTTTTCGCAGTTGTCGCCGTACTGATCCGGCGTGCCACATTTCGGGCAGGTGCCCTTGATGTAGCGGTCCGGCAGGAACATTTGCTTGTCCGGGTCGAACAGCTGCTGGATGCTGCGCTTGGCGATGTAGCCGCTGTCACGCAGACGCGTGTAGATCAGCGATGCCAGTTCGCGGTTCTCTTCCGAGTGCGTGGTGTAGTAGTTGTCGTAGCTGAAATGGAAGTCGGCAAAGTCCGCTTCATGGCTGGCACGGATACCGTCGATGAAGGCTTCCGGAGACAGGCCCGCTTTTTCAGCGGCCAGCATGATCGGCGTGCCGTGGGCATCGTCCGCCGCCACGAAATAAACCTCGCTGCCCATCATTCGCTGCGCGCGGACCCAGATGTCGGTCTGGATGTAGCCCAGCAGATGGCCCAAGTGTAGATGGCCATTGGCATAGGGCAGGGCGTGGGTAACGAGAAGGCGTCGGCTCATGGGCGGCATCGGCTCGGGTGGGCCGTGCATTATGGCACGCAGCGTCGACTGTACTTCGCGTTGACTGGGAGCGATGAACCGTTTGCACGTTTATGCACGTTTGTATATATTTATACACATTGTGGCTGAGACGGGCAACGTGTGAAAATGACTTCTGATCCCGTCGCTGCCAGCGGCGGCGCAGCTTCGCTCCTCGCCGCGCGGCGGGCGACGCGGCTGATCTTTCTGGTTTCCGGCATAGCCATGTCGACCTGGGCGCCGATGGTGCCGTACGTCAAGGTGCGTCTTGGACTGGACGATGCGCAGTTAGGCGCGGCACTCCTGGCGTTCGGGGGCGGTTCGATGCTGTCGATGCCGTTCGTGGGGTGGCTGGCGCACCGGCTCGGCAACCGCACGGTGATCATGTCGGCTGGACTGCTGATGTGTCTGGCGTTGCCGGTGCTCGCGCAGGTGTCCAGCGTCGCGATGCTGGTCGGCACTTTGCTCTATTTCGGGGTGATGCTGGGCGCGGTGGACGTGGCCATGAACGCCTATGCCGTCGAAGTGGAGCGCAGAAGCGGCGATCGCCTGATGTCCGGTTTTCATGGGCTTTTCAGCGTGGGCGGTCTGTCGGGAGCGGCCTTGCTGAGCGCCTTGCTGGCGCTTGGGCTGGCGTTGCCTGGCGCTGCCATTATGGTCGCGATCATGCTGGCGTTGACCGTACTTTGGCTGCGCAACGGTTTACACGACAATGTCTCTGCGACCGACGTGGATATCGGGGAGAGAAGCCGGCTCGGTATGCCGCACACGCGCGCCTGGTTGCTGGGCCTGATGTGCTTCGTCAGCTTCATGGCGGAGGGGGCGATGCTGGATTGGAGCGCCGTATTCCTGCGTGATGTGCGTGGTGTTGCATCGACATCGGCCGGTTTCGGTTACGCCTGTTTTTCGGTGGCGATGGCGGCGGGACGTTTTTCCGGCGACCGGTTGATCGCACGTCACGGGCCGGCGTGGGCCGTGCGTGTGGGCGCTGGTCTTGCGGTCGCGGGTTTTCTTCTGGTGGCCAGCGTGCCGCTGACGGCGGCGGCATTGCTCGGCTTCGTGCTGATTGGCTTGGGCGCTTCCAATATTGTGCCGGTCATGTTCAGTGCGGCTGGGCGTCTGTCCGGCACGCCACCGGCGGTGTCGATCGCCACCGCGACCACCTTGGGTTATGTAGGCTTGCTGAGTGGTCCGGCTTTGATCGGTTTCGTAGCGCATGCCAGCAGCTTGTCCGTCGCGTTCGTCGCGGTGGCCGGACTGCTGGTGCTGGTGGGTTTGTCGGCGAGGATGGTGCGGTGACGGGCAAACGTATCGATACAGTGATTTTTGATCTTGGGAACGTGCTGATCGGTTGGGATCCGCGGCGCCTGTACCGTCAATTGATTGAAGACGAAGCGCAGATGGAATGGTTCCTGCGCGAAGTCTGCAACAGCGAATGGAACGAGCAGCAGGATGCAGGGCGTCCGTGGGCCGAAGCCACGGCGCTCCTGCGCGCACGTTTTCCTGAGCATGCCGGGTTGATCGATGCCTATCATCTGCGTTGGAAGGAAACCCTGCTCGGCCCGATCGAAGGCAGCGTTGCGTTGTTGTCGGAGCTGAAGGCGCGCGGTGTGCGTCTGTTGGCGCTCACCAACTGGTCGCAGGAGACATTTCCCGTTGCGCGGCAGCTTTATCCATTCCTGCAATGGTTCGAAGGTATCGTGGTGTCCGGCGAGGAACGCCTGGTGAAACCCGATCCGCGAATCTACCAGCTGCTACTGAAACGCTATTCGGTCGATCCTGCCACGGCGCTTTATATCGACGATTCCGCGCGTAACGTGGCGGCGGCCGAAATGCTGGGTATGCATGGCTGGTGGTTCCGCGATCCCGTTGGTTTGCGCGAGCGCCTGGTGGAACTCGGCTTGCTCGAAAGTGGAACGCGAGTGATGAGTCATGGCTAAGCCCTCACCTTCAAACGATGATCGCAATGCGCTCCCGCAGGAGCGTCAACAGCGGATTCTCGCGCGGCTGCGCAGCGAAGGACGCGTCGTGGCGGTCGAGCTGGCTGAGGCGTTCGAAGTATCGGAGGATTCCATCCGGCGCGATCTGCGTGAACTTGCAGCGCAGGGCTTGTGCAAACGCGTTTATGGCGGCGCGCTGTTGCCGGCGATCACGCTCACGCCACTCAAACAGCGGCGCACCGAGCATCCGCTGCGCAAGCAGGCGCTTGCACGCGAGGCCGTGAGCCTGGTGAAGCCGGGACAGACACTGCTGATCGATGCAGGCACCACCAATGTCGCCATTGCAGCAGCGCTGCCAGTCGGTGCGGGCCTCAGCGTGATCACCAACGCGCCGCATATCGCGCAATTGCTGTTGGACCGTGAGGATTTCGAAGTGCTGCTGGTCGGTGGACGCATCAATCCTTCCATCGGCGGTGTCATCGGCGCGCAGGCGGTGGAGCAGGTTAGAAGGCTGCGCGCGGACCTTTGTTTTCCCGGTGCCTGCGCCATCGATGCCGCACACGGCCTATGGGGTTTTGACAGCGAGGAGGCGTTATTCAAGCGCGCGATGATCGAAGCCAGTGACGAAACCGTGGTCGTGGCCACCGACGACAAGCTGGGGGCGGTGGCTGCTTATCAGGTGGTTGAATTGACGCGCGTCCAGCATCTGGTGGTCGAGCACTCGGCAGACCGCGCCACGCGCGCGGCTTTCTCTACGCATGGTGTCATGGTGCATCGGGCGGAAGCGGTATCGGGTTGACACCTTGTGAGTGCTGACGATCGATGGCGATACGCCATTTCCAGACGATCAGTGCGAATGCGCTTACTGGCAGCCAGATCCAAAGCAGTTCCGACCCGATCACCGTCCAGGCCTGTGCGCTGAAGAAGCGCATGCCGATGGGGGACACGTGGATGGGATGCCAGGGAAAGAAATAGCGCTGCTCGCTCAGTGGCCAGGCAATGGCGACACCCAGACCGCCGTCTGTAAGCATGTCCAGCAATGGATGCGATAACGCGGCCATGCCGACAAAGGCGAAGGCGCGCGCAGCGTTGGTACGAAGATGTTTGTGCAACAGGGCGGCCAACACGGCCATGCCGATGCCAAACAAAAGGGAATGTATCGCCCCGCGATGCCCGAGCGCGGCGGCATAGGGTATGCCAAGGCGGAAGCTCAAAACATCTATATCAGGCAAGACTGCGGCAACGGTACCTGCCAGTAACAGCGATCGGCTTATGCGATTTTTGCCGGCAGCAATGCCGGGCAGCAAAGGAGCGACAGCGTGGGTGAAAAGCGTGGGCATGGTGACTCCGTCCTTGGAGTCACAAGCATGCGCCCATCAACGTCATCGCACATGGCTTGTTGATGGCGCGAGGCTGGCCAATTACGGGCTGGTGATGTTGAGCGTCACCGGTCCGGCCAGTTCGGTATAGCCGTTGTCGTAGCAGTACCACACGCTGTAAGTGCCAGGAGCGAGACTGGAGGTGTCGAATGTCACCGTGCCGCTGCCATTCGGAGCTACCTGCCAGGTAGCGGAAGAGCCATTGCCTGGACTGCTTCCTGCAGCATAGATACCGATCCAATTGGTGCTATTGAGCTTGCTGGCTGGTGTGGCGTAGTTGAAATAGACGTACGTGCCCTGGGTGACGCTCGGCATGGTGCTGGTGAGCGTCGGCGTGGTGATGGCGGTTGTAGCCACGAAGGCGTCGTTGACCGGCTGCGCGTACTGGTCGTTGTGGGTAAGCGGTGCGATACCCAGCGCATTTTCGACCGTGCGGCCGGTGCTGTAGTGGTTATAGCTGGCGTTGCTGATGTAGCCCGACTGCACCGTGCCTGGCGAGCCGATCAGGATGGTGGCGAGATGGTTGCCGGTTTCGGTGGACGACTCATCCCAGGTCAGCACGATCAGCGACTTCTGCTGCGTCCACGCCGGCGAATTCATGATGGGTTGCAGCGTCTGCTGCAGCCAGCCGTTCTGCACCTGCAGGCTCTTGGACGAACCATTGCCGGATGCTTCGCCGTCGTAATAGTCATCCGCGGCGATCCACGCGAAGTTAGGCGTGGTGGAGGCCGATTGCAGATCGGTGGTCAGCTGTGTGGTGTCAAACAGATGCGCGGCACAACGAGTGGCGTTTTGTGCGACGTCGGTGAAATTGATGAATGGCGCGTCGTCCGGTTCGTAGTAACTGTCGTTGTTGTTGCTGGTATTGCAGGGCGTGCCCATGCCTTGTTCGTAGGCCTTCCAGGTCTTGCCGGCGGCTTCCAGTTCGTCGCCGATGTTCTGCGCGGTGACCTTGATGTTCGGATAATAGATGGCACCCTGCACGAAGGTGTTGCCGCCTGCGATGGCGAGGTAGTTTTCATCGCTGGGGTGATAGACGCCACTGTAGTTATCCAGCAGCGTGCCCTGATTGGCCAGGCTGTTGATGAAGGGCGCATCGGTGGTGTCGCCGATCACCTGACTGTAATCGGTGTTTTCCATCATCACTACGAACACGTGATCGAAGGCTGGCACGCTGGAAGCGGGAGCCTGCAGCGTCGACGCGGTGACTGGCGTGGACAGCGTCAGCGAAAGATTGTCGGCGTAACCGATATTGTAGGAAGCGCCCGTGTCGGTGAACTGCAGCAGCACCGAGATCGAGCGCGTGCCGACCGGCACATTGCCGCTGGCGGACTGCGCAACGAAGCCACTCTCGCTACTGCGTGCCGATGCATTCACGCCAGACAGTTGCGCAGGCGTGCCAAGCGGTTGGCCGTTGGCATTGAGGAAGGTAGCTGTGACTACCGCTTGGCCGTTGTAGACGGTGTAGCCGCCCAGCCAGCCGGACAGGTTATAGGTGACATTGCCGCCATCGATGGCCGATGCCGCGCTCGCAACATTGACATTCTGCTGCAGGGCGGAGTCGCCGTAAGGACCGTCCGCGATAAATGCGTTACCGCCCGAACCGCCGCTCGGCAGGTTGAAGCTGCCGATCGAATAGCAAACGATGGATGGGCTGCCTTGTGTCACCGTCCAGCCCGGCACGGTATTCACGGCTGACCAATCGGTGGTGCACGTTCCGGATTCGCCGTCGCCATCGACCAGCAAGTTGCTGCTGTTGCTGGCCAGTGCCGAAGTCGAAAACAAGCCGCCAAGACAAGCAGCCGCCAAAGTTCCAAGCAGGATCGATCCACGCTTTGCGCGCATATGCACACTCCCTCCGCCCCAGGTGGGTGATTGAATGCGCGAGACATTGCAGGGGAGTGATTGCTACATCGCGACGATCAGATGACAGCGCGGGCTTTTTCTGTGAAGAGCGTGATGACGTGCGTGATGAAGTTGTGAAGCTCGGATGTTCGGATTTTCTTAAGAGGTGCTGCAGCTACCTCACTGTCATTCCGGCCTTGGCCGGAATGACAGTGAGGTGGTTTTGAAGTTCTTGGCAAACTCAGTCGCTCACACAAAAACAATTACTGCTGGCGAATCCACGTCTGACTGCGACCGATCAGCGAGAAACCCACATAGCCGCGCACATCGAGCTTCTGTCCGTGATCGGCCATGCTCAGCTTGACCTTGTAGACCGTGCCGCTCTTCGGATCGAGGATCTTGCCGCCGTCCCACACATCGCCGTCCGCGTGAACGCCCCACATGATGGTCATCCCTTCGATGGGTTGATCTTTCTTGTCGCCATCGCATTTCTTGCAAACCGGGTGCGGGCCGTCTTCGGAGATCAGCACCTGCAGCACCTTGGCTTGCAGTTCGTCATTGTTGCTGGTGATCTGGATGATCGATTTCACCTTGCCCGTTTCGTCGTCGACCTGCTGCCAGGTACCCACCGGGGTGTCGTTGGCGGCCCAGGCCACCGCGGAGCCGAATAGCAGGCACGCGGCGATGGCAAATCGAGGCAGGCTCGCTTTGGACAGATAAGTCATCGTGAAACACTCCCTACGTTGGCGTATGGGGAGCCTGCCCAGCCCCCAGGGGAGGGTCAAGCTGCATTGCGCAAACCATCGCCCGGGCGGCGGGCGGGATGACCAAGCTGGCATAATTACCAATCCCGACAGCCATTCCATCCCCATGACGCAGGCCAATGAAGCCCTGGTACGCCGAATTCTCGGCGACCTTATCGATTCCCATACCGGCGCTCCGCTAGCCGATGCCGTTCGTGCTGTAGGCGTGGACGGCGCCAGGGTGTCGGTAGATATCCAGCTCGGTTATCCAGCAGCGGGGGCGAGCGAACCGTTGGCTGCGAAGGCAAAGCAGGCGCTGGAGGCTGATCCGGCGATCGATTCCGCGGCCATTTCCATCAGCAGCCGTGTCCATGCGCATAAGGTGCAAGGCACGCTGGCGCCGTTAGGCAACGTGAAGAACATCATCGCGGTAGCTTCCGGCAAGGGTGGGGTGGGCAAGTCCACCGTATCGGCCAATCTGGCGCTGGCGCTGGCCGCGGAAGGCGCGAAAGTCGGCATCCTGGACGCGGATATCTACGGTCCCAGCCAGCCGCGCATGCTGGGTATCCAGGGCAAGCCGGAATCACCCGACGGTAAAAGCATCACCCCGATGACCGCGCACGGCCTGCAGGCGATGTCGATCGGTTTCCTGGTGGACGAGGAAACACCCATGATCTGGCGTGGCCCGATGGTCACCCAAGCCATGATGCAGCTGCTCAACGACACGCGTTGGGACATGCTCGATTACCTGATCATCGACCTGCCGCCGGGTACCGGTGACATCCAGCTCACGCTGTCGCAGAAAGTGCCGGTGGCGGGCGCGGTGATCGTCACCACGCCGCAGGACATCGCGCTGCTGGATGCGCGCAAGGCGCTCAAGATGTTCGAGAAAGTGGAAGTGCCAGTGCTCGGCATCGTCGAGAACATGGCCACGCACGTCTGCACGAACTGCGGGCACGAGGAACATATCTTTGGTGCTGGCGGCGGCGAGCGTATGGCTGAGCAGTATCACGTGCCGTACCTGGGCTCCTTGCCACTGGATATCCGTATTCGTGAGCAGGCGGACGGCGGCCTGCCTACGGTGGCGGCGATACCGGATTCGGATCTCGCCGCGCGCTATCGCGATATTGCTCGCAACACCGCAGGCCGGCTTTCACGCCAGCCGCGTAACAAGTCGCTGGGCCTGGGCAAGATCGTGGTGCAGGGTACGCCCGGGGCATGAGTGTGGCGCGGCGGGTGCTGTGTCTAAGCGGCAGTTTGCGCAGGGTGTCATCCAATACCTCCACACTGATGGCGGCGCAGCAGCTGGCGCCGATGGGATTGGTACTCACCTTGTACGATGGCCTCGGCACCTTGCCGCTGTTCAATCCCGACGACGAAAGCGAAAACGTGCCGGATGCGGTCCAGGTGCTGCGTGATGCTGTCGGGCGCAGCGATGCGCTGTTGATTGCTTGCCCCGAGTACGCCCACGGCGTGCCTGGTGCGTTCAAGAATCTGCTGGATTGGCTGGTCGGGAGTCTCGAATTTCCTGGCAAGCCCGTATTGCTGCTCAACACCTCGGCGCGTGGTTCGCATCATGCGCAGGATGCGTTGTGCGAAATCCTGCGCACCATGTCGGCGCGGCTGCTGTCACCGGAGCCGTTTGGCGTGGCGTTGCCGGGTTCGGGGTGCAGTGTGGCGCAGATCCTTGCGAGTCCAGAGCGTTGTGTGGCGTTGAATACGGCATTGGCTTGTCTTGATGCGGGCCTGGATCACTGCGGCGGGCTGGCATCCTGAACTTCCATTCAGGAACTTGTCTCTGATGACAGGCGCCTCGGCTGCCGGCAGTCACATGCCGGAATCGCTGCCGTCAGTCAAACCTGGATATGGCAAAGATGCCCGCCAACCATGTATTTTTAACCCTTTGCGTCCGGGGGAGCCTGGCGCACAGCCTGGAGCACCGGAGTCCGCGTGAGCATCAAATCCGATAAGTGGATCCGCCGTATGGCGGAGCAGCAAGGCATGATCGAGCCGTATGAGCCTGGCCAGATCAAGCTGCGCGATGGCAACAGACTCATTTCCTATGGCACCTCCAGCTACGGCTACGACGTTCGTTGCGCGCGCGAATTCAAGATCTTCACCAATATCAATTCCACCATCGTCGATCCGAAGGCCTTCGACCCGTCCAGCTTTGTGGACGTGGAAGCGGATATCTGCATCATCCCGCCCAATTCCTTCGCGTTGGCCCGCACGGTGGAATACTTCCGCATACCTCGTCAGGTACTTACCGTGTGCCTGGGCAAGAGCACTTATGCCCGCTGCGGCATCATCGTGAACGTCACGCCGCTGGAGCCGGAGTGGGAAGGCCACGTGACGCTGGAGTTCTCCAACACCACGCCGCTGCCCGCCAAGATTTATGCCAACGAAGGCGTGGCGCAGATGCTGTTTTTCGAATCCGACGAGGAATGCGAGACCAGCTACAAGGACCGCGGCGGCAAGTACCAGGGCCAGCAAGGCGTGACCTTGCCGCGGACCTGAACGCCCGATTCCGTTACCTCATCCACCCTTGCGGGGCGGCGCTACACTTCGCTGGCCTCACCGAAACAGTTGCAGGAGATCCACATGATCCGTTTTTCCACGTTGCCGAGCCGCGGCGCCGCCGTGCTCCTGATCGGCAGCCTGCTGGTGCTTGGCGGTTGCCATCGCGGCGCATCCAAGGACGACACGGTCCCCACTGCGCAGACGCAGAGTCAGTTCGATATGACGATGAAGGCGTACAAGAGCGGTCAGTTCCTGATCGACGGCGCCGTGCTGTCCGCGCTGGACGCTGGCAGCCATTTCGCCTATCTGAAAGAAACCGGCAAGCTGCCCAAGACGGTGCTGCTGCTGCCCAGTGACGATTCCAAGATCCGCAAGCAGCACCTGGAGTACATGGCGCGCCTGCAGCTCGATTACGGTTTCGTCGCGTATTACGACGACGGTGGCAAGCTCGCGCGTATCAACCCGGTCGAAACCAAGGCTCGTGTGTTGGAGGATTATCATGCCCCCGCTGCGGCGCCCAGCAGCGACAGTGCCAAGGATGCCAGCGGCAACGCTTACGGCGGTGGTGGCGGTGGAGATTCCTCGCAGCAGGGCGGCCATTAATCCAAGCGTTTTGCAGCCAAACAAACGCCCGCTTTGTGCGGGCGTTTTGTTTTAGGACTTGGCCCTGAGCTTTGCTCCTCACCAAACAGCGCGCTTCATTCTTCTTTGCTGTTCGATATGCAGCTCACCTAATGAAGCTCTATTTTTCCGGAATGACGTCCGGACAAGATGGGGCTCAAATCAGGAAATATTCTTAGCCAGGTGATGTTGCAGCAGTGCAATACGCGATTTCAGTTCGTCATCCGTATAAGGCTGTGCCGGACTGTGACCCCATACCGGTCCAGGCCATGCGGCATCACCTTCCCTGCGTGCGATTACATGCACATGCAATTGGCGAACGATATTGCCCAATGCGCCGATATTGAGCTTGTCGCAAGGCGCAACATCACGCAGCGCGACGGCTACCTGGTTGATCTCCTGCCACAATTCCCGCTGCGCGCTGTCGGGCAGGTCAATGATTTCGATCAAGCCATTGCGACGCGGTACCAGGATCAGCCATCCATAGCGTGCGTCGTTCATCAGCAACACTTCGCATAACGGCAGCGAGGCCACGTGGTGTGTGTCGGCCTGTAGGCGCGCATCCAGATTGAAGTCGATCGTTCTCATGCCTTGTCCAGATATTTCTCGAAAAACGCCAACGTGCGCTGCCAGGCCAGTTTCGCGCTGGCTTCGTGATAGTGATGCGGATCGATATCACGATTGAACGCATGCCCCGCGCCCGCGTAGTTGTACACCTCCATCTGCGGCAGCATCTGGCGATGTTTCGCCACGGTTTCCGGCGGAATGGACGCATCGGTATCGCCAAAATGGAACATGACCGGTGCCTTGGGTGCTTCACCAAGGAACGGCACATTGCGTGCGCCGTAGTAACTCACTGATGGCAATCCAAGGCGAATGGCGGAAAGCAGGGCAATCGTGCCGCCCCAGCAATAGCCCACGGTGCCGATTTTTCCGGCAGAGGCAATGGCTTCCGCTGCACTGGCAACATCCTCCACGGCACGATCCAGGCCGAGTTCCATCACCAACTGGCGGCCGCGTTGCATGCCCGCATCGGTGTAATCCAGTTCCACGCCAGTTTCCAGACGATCGAAGAACGCTGGGGCGACTGCGGTATAGCCGGCTGCAGCGAAGCGATCCGCCACACTGCGCACATGCGCATTGACGCCGAATATTTCCTGGATCACGACAATGCCACCCTTGGGTTTGCTGGCGGGTTCGGCCAGATAGGCGCTGATGCATTGCGTGCCGCTGGTTGGAAGATTGATATGCTTGCCCATGACTGAATATCCGGTTCAGGGTGTTCCCAGAGTTTAAACGCTGCACGTCGAGCTGACGTTTTTCCCTGCAAACCGGTCTTGTTCGGTATCGATCTATGAACCTGATGGAAAACCATGGCCGCTGAAGTCCTTGCCCCTGATTCGACTGCGTTTCCTGCGCAACAACAGCTTGAGGCCTATAACGCGCGCGATATCGATGCATTCATGGCGTGCTGGGCAGAGGATTGCGAATACTACGAGTTTCCTTCGCGCTTGCTGGCGCGTGGTGCCGCGCAGATCCGCGAGCGACATGTGATGCGCTTCCAGGAGCCTAATCTGTTCGGCAAGCTTCTTCATCGCAGTGTGGTTGGCAACATCGTTGTCGATCACGAAGAAGTGACGCGGACCTTTCCGGAAGGTCCTGGAAGCATCGACGTACTTGCCATCTACGAGATCGTCGACGGCAAGATTGCCAAAGCCTGGTTCAAGATGGGCGTGCCAAGGCTGTCAAACAGGCGGGAAGCAGCTACGTAGGGAGAGGCTAGCTCAGGCGTTATTCCGATGAACGGCAACGTCGTGCAAATTGATTTACTTCGCCTGTTCGAGCGCCACATCCTGGGTGTAAAAGTGGCGTCATTGAAGACGGCGCAAAATGCCAGCCAAGTGATCGCAGCGTTACTATCGCTCATGGACTTCATCGCACCTCGGAGGCTCAAATGAAGAGAGTTACCGGTATCGGAGGAATCTTCTTCAACGCGAACGACCCCGTCGCACTGCGCGCTTGGTACAAGCAGCATCTGGGCATTGACGTCCAGGCATGGGGAGGTGCGGCGTTCACGTGGTCCGACGCATCGGGCAATCCGACAAAGGGAACCACCGCGTGGTCTATCGGCGCCGCTGATGGCGGGCACTTCGCGCCAAGCAAATCCACCTTCATGGTCAACTATCGCGTTCAAGACCTGGCCTCTTTACTTCAAGCGCTTCGGGACGAAGGATGTAACGTCCTGGAGAAGACAGACGATTCGGAGTACGGGAAGTTTGGTTGGGTTATGGATCCAGAGGGCAACAAGGTCGAACTCTGGCAGCCACCGCCGGGGCTGTGAGTTCTGTACCTGAATCCAGATTCCGATACCTGACCGGTCGTTCGAGCCGACAGTCGTCGGTAAGCCTGCGTTTGCGACTCAACCGGATAAGGTTGCAAAAGCTAGATTTTGAGTCTGCGTCTAAGTCGCGAGCAGGCGTAGAGTCGGTAGGCTGAACAGGGACGCCTGTCCATCAGCTTGAATTAGGGCAGGCGCGGGATCAGCCGCCCGTGGTTCCGGGTTCCAGCTATAATTGCCGATTTGCCAATCCCTTAACGGTCCCCAGGTCATGTCCAAGGCCACCCAGAAAATCGGTTTTGTCAGCCTCGGCTGCCCCAAGGCGCTGGTCGATTCGGAGCGCATCCTTACCCAGCTGAAGGTCGAGGGGTATGAGATCGTGCCTACTTACGGCGCGGCTGATGCGGTGGTGGTGAATACCTGCGGCTTTATCGATGCGGCCGTGCAGGAGTCGCTGGATGCCATTGGCGAGGCGCTGCATGAGAACGGCAAGGTGATTGTGACCGGCTGCCTGGGTAAGCGTTCGGAGCTGATCCGTGAGGCTTATCCGGACGTGCTCGCGATTACCGGGCCGCAGGATTACAGCAGCGTGATGAATGCAGTGCATTCGGCGTTGCCGCCCAAGCGCAATCGGCTGTTGGACATCATTCCGGATACGGGCATCAAGCTCACGCCCAAGCATTATGCGTATCTGAAGATTTCCGAGGGCTGCAATCATCGCTGCAGTTTCTGCATCATTCCGTCGATGCGCGGTGATCTGGTTTCGCGTCCAGTCGACGAGGTACTGATCGAAGCCGAAAAGCTGGCGAAGGGCGGCGTAAAGGAATTGCTGGTGATCTCACAAGACACCAGCGCTTATGGCGTGGATATCAAATACGCCGAACGCACCTGGCGCGAGAAGAGTTACCGCACGCGCATGACTGAGCTGTGCGAAGGCTTGTCTGAACTTGGCGTGTGGACACGTCTGCATTACGTGTATCCGTACCCGCATGTGGACGAGATCATGCCACTGATGGCGGAAGGGAAGATCCTTCCGTATCTCGATATTCCGTTCCAGCACGCCAGCCCGCGCATCCTCAAGCTCATGAAGCGTCCGGGCAATATCGACAAGACGCTGGAGCGCATTCAGAACTGGCGCAAGCTGGTGCCGGATCTCACCTTGCGCAGCACCTTTATCGTCGGTTTTCCGGGCGAGACGGATGCGGAGTTCGAAGAGTTGCTCGACTTCCTGCGTGAAGCCGAACTGGATCGTGTGGGCGCCTTTACCTATTCACCGGTGGACGGTGCAAAGGCCAATGAGCTACCCGACCCGGTTTCTGAGGAATTGAAGGAAGATCGCCTGGAGCAGTTCATGGCGGTGCAGGCGGAAATCTCCGCCGCCAAACTGCAGCGCAAGATCGGCCGCACGATCAAGGTGCTGGTTGATGAAGCCGGTGTTGATGGCGCGGTGGCGCGTTCGGCCGCTGATGCGCCAGAGATCGATGGCGTGGTGCGCATTGCCAATGGACAGGCTCTGAAGCCGGGCCAGTTCGTCGACGTGGTGGTGGAAGCAGCCGACGAACACGATCTGCACGCCAGCCTGGTCAACTGATCCGGCGTGACATGCGCTACGTCGCGCCCGCTCGTGAAAATGTCGATGCTGCCGTGTTTGGCTATGCGCCGTTGTGTGAGTGGCTTGAATACGGTGAATGGCTGTACGGTTCAGGTTGGCCTTCCATCGACGATCTCAATGCACGCTGGTCGCAAGGGGCCAACGAGCGCTTTGTGGCGCAGACGCGAGAATTGCTCGAAGACGGGCTGCATTACGAAGAGCGTATTGCTGAGCGCAGTTTGATCGCGACACGCGAAGAAAACTGGCACGACTTGTTCAACGCCATGATCTGGTTGCGCTATCCGTCGCTGAAGCGTGCACTGAACCGGCAGCAAGTGGCAGATATCGTGCGTTTGGGACCACGTCAGCGTTCGCGGCCACAGTGTGCGCAGACGCATTTTGACGAAGCTGGCGTGATTGCTGTTTTGCGTGATCCTGATCTGATAGATCTATGGAATGCGCATGATTGGTATGGCCTGTTCTGGCGTCATCGCAGCGCGTGGAACGATGGATTGATCTCCGTGGAAGTATTTGGCCACGCCTTGCTGGAACATGCTCTGGCGCCCGGCAAGCTCCTGGTGGGCAAGGCTTTGGCGGTACATGCTCCGGGGAAGGCGTGTCGCCAGGAAATCATCGAGCAATGTGCCGAGGCTATCTCGGCAGGGCGGCTGCTGCGCGATCCACAGGAACTGCGCCCTTTGCCGCTGTCGGGTATTCCAGGCTGGCATCCAGGCAGCGATAGCGAGGCCTTCCATCTGACCGCCGAGTGTTATCAGCCCCTGCGCGAAGGCCGGTACTATCCGACGCTGTTACCAATCACTTGAGTGGTCGCTCGATAGCGATGTTGGCTGCGCGATCGAAGTGCAGCAGGGGCAAAGATGACGGGGATGATGTTTGCCGATATCGCACTCAGGACTTCGGCTGAATGTTTGAGACGATGGTCTTCAACAGATTCTCGAACGCCTGTACTTTTGCTGTCAGCTGATTTTGCGCAACCTCGTGCTGGGTCGCTAAATTGTCCAGATGGGGCGTGAAAAGATCCGAGATCTTGCGCAAGGTGAGGGCGGCTTCGTCCAGTTTGCTCCAATCGTCGTGGCCATTGGCCACAGCAAGGCAGTCTGCGTAGAACTCCGCCACAAAGGGCGGCATATCCTTGGCGGAGTCTTTGGCGCCGATGTCGCCTGCCGCGGTGTGGTGGCGGTGGCCTTTGTGCAGGAAAGCATCAATATCGGATGCTGTCGCATCCTCGCCGCGTGGCCACGCTAGTTGCAGCTCGCTGGTGACGCGGTGCAGGGTGCCACGCCAGTCATCGAGCAATTGATCGTAGGTGATCAGTGAACGTTTGCACTGACGGGTCGCCAGCATGGCTTCCATCATGTAGTGCGCCCACAGCAGGAAGATCGGCTCGCGCGGCCATTTTTCGCGCGCCTGCAGTGAATCGGCCACTTCCCTGGGGTCGCGCACTACGAACAAACACTGCACCTCGAAGCCAGCGGCTTCGAACGCCTCGATCCACAGCGGTGCGGTCAGGCACATGCGTGGATCTTTGATCGCCACCAGCGGCTGACCGACGAATTCTTTTTGAATAATGCCCTTGATGCGCTCAAGCGCTTCCCGGCCGGCGGCTTGTTGCTGCCAATCCGCAGGCAGACGCCGAATGTCGAACCAGGTGTGCCCGAATGCCAGCAGCATATCGTGATCGACATGGACGGCTTCGAAGTGCTCCCAGAAGCCTTCCGAGTTGCCATGTCCAGGCAGCAGGATGTTTTTACCGATATTGGCGCCAAGCAGATTGACGACGCGCGTGACAGCGGACGTTCCGCTGCGATGCATACCCAGGATGAGCAATGCCCTGGGACGTTGTGGATGGGCTGACATTTACGGAACCGCTTCCCCGTGCGAGGCGCCAACGTGTAAGTTTCGAGACAGAAACGTGTCGAAACGGGGTTGGTTGACACCCGGCGAAGGGTTCGCGCAAGAAACGGATGGGTGGGTGCGGGAAGCGGAGCGGTGCTTATTCGGGGTATTCGACGGCAATCACGGCGAAACGGGTCCGCCCGCTGGGCAGTTCGGCCTCGAACTCGTCGTCCAGCTTTTTCTTCATCACGGCGAGGGCCAGCGGGGAGTCGATGCTGATCCAGCCGCGTTTGGCGTCCGTTTCGTCTGGACCGACGATGCGATAGCGCAGCGTGTCGCCGCTGTCGATATTTTCCAGCTCGATCACGGCGCCGAAAAACACTGTCCCGCGATCGGAGGGCGCGCCTTCGGCCACCTTCAACGAGGGAATGCGCTTGCTGAGGTAGCGCACGCGACGATCGATCTCGCCAAGTTGCTTCTTGCGATAGGTGTACTCCGCGTTCTCCGAGCGGTCGCCTTCAGCCGCGGCGGCGGCGAGTGCTTTCACCACTTCCGGGCGCAGTGTGTGCCACAGGTGGTCCAGCTCACTCTTGAGCTTTTCGAAGCCCTCGCGCGTGATGATGGCGGTGGAGCGTGGAGCGGGTGGACGCCAGCGGGTCATGGTGATGCGAGAGGCCGTTTGCTGCGAAATGAATGAGATTTCGGTGTGGGACGAGAGACGTGTCGGGACGTTGGCGCGAAAGGTGTCGTCCGGTGACGCATTGTAGCGGCGCCGAAAGAAGTTGTTTGAGTCTGGCCGCGCTGCCCGTTATGGTTGCGCCTTCATTGCAGGTGTATTGCCGATATGCTGAATCGTCCCGCTGCCCGATCCCTTCGTCTGGTTCTGATAGCCGCGGGGCTTGCGCAATTGGCGGCGTGCGCGTCGGGGAGCAAGGCGGCCAAGCCCGAGCCGGCTTCAGTCAATGCACTCTATAGCCAGCTCGACCAGGCCAGCCAGAATTACGAGACGGCGCTGCAGCAGACTCGCGCTGGCGATATGCAGGCGGCTCAGAAAACCCTGGATGGTGCACTTGATCAGCTCAAGGACGCGTCGGCGCGTTGCGGCAACACGCCGGGTTGCGATCCGCAGCGCTTCTTCTCGGTGTTTGATCACCTGCTGCGCTTGAAGGATGGCAGCTTTATTGGTGACGAAACGCCAGGCGAAGGTGAAGAAGATACCGGCGAGACATCCTCCGTTCCCGTGGCAGCCGGGCAGGCAGGCGCTGCTGGCAGCGTGCCCGAGGTTCAGCGCAGCGTGACCTTGCTGCGCGGCCACCAGCTGTCCGAGCTGATAGCGATGAACGGACCGGTCAAAGCCGCACTGGAGATGTGGTTGACGCAATGGCGCGGCAACCTGATGGACGCGTACGTGAACTATCAATACCTGCGCCAGGAGATGTGGCCGAAGTACCAGCAGGAAGGACTGCCCGAGGCGCTGCTGTTCGGCATCCTGGCCAAGGAGTCGGGCGGCAAGGTCCACGCTGTGTCGCGTTCCGGCGCGGCGGGCCCGCTGCAATTCATGTATGCCACCGGTTTGCGTTTTGGCCTGAGCGATCAGGATGGTTTTGACACCCGCTTCGATCCCTCCGAATCGGCGCGCGCCAACGCCGAATACATGGACGAACAGCTGAAGGTGTTCAACGACAACCTCGAACTCACCCTGGCCGCCTACAACGGCGGAGAAGGGCGCATGAAGCGTCTGGTCGGCGATGACACGTCGGTGAGCTTCTACGATCCGCGCATCTACGGCCAGGTCTCGCAGGAAACGCGCGATTACGTGCCGTCTGTGCTGGCGGCCGCGTGGTTGTTCCTGCATCCGGACAGCTACAACCTGCGCTTCCCGAAAGTCGATGGCTTGACCAGCACCGTTACGTTGAAGCGTACGGCGTCAATTTCCGAGCTGACAGTTTGCCTGGGATCGGCCAACGACATGCCTGACGGCTGGTTCCGCACCCTGCGCAATCTCAATCCGAAGCTCGATCCGCAACAGGAACAGCCTGTCGGCACAGCGCTGCAGGTGCCCAAATCGCTGGAACAGGTGTATGCGGTGCGTTGCGTCAACGGCCCCTGGCCGATTCTCGCGGCAGACTTGCATAACGCTGTGGTGCCGGTATTCCCCGATCCGCCGCCGGCTGCGGTCGATCCCGTGGTGCGCTACACCGTCCGGCGTGGCGATACGCTCGGCAGCATTGTGCGCAACCACGTCAGTTGTTCGAGCGAAACCCAGGTGGCGCGCATGAACAACCTCAAGTTCAATCATGTGAAGGTTGGGCAGGTGCTGAAGCTGCCGAGCTGCCGTTAGCGATGTCGCCGCGTTGGGTCAGCGAGACCCAACGTGGGTTGCGAGGACGAGAGACGAGCAGCGAGGGTGCTCCCCTAATAGCCGGCCGCCTGGAGCCCGCTACAAAGTCGCCTCGTCAAGTACCGTTCCTTCTGTGAGGAGGAGGTCTGGGCGTTGACGCCCTCGCTACTCGTTTCTCGTCCCTGCGGTCGTGTCGAGACGCAAGTCTGGGGCTGCTGTTACGCCGCGGCTCCGGAACGCATCCACTGCGTCGTGGCATCTGCCGGCTCACTGCCGGCATCGCGCAGTTCGCGCAATACGCGCAGCAACTGGCGATGCTGTGGTTGCAGGCTGGTATGCGGGGTTTCCTTGGTTTCGTGATAGGCCACGGCGAGCCATAGCGCGATGCCACGCAGGGCAACTTCGGGGTTTTCCGATTGCGCGCGGCTGAAGCCGATTTCCGTGCCCTGGCCCCATGGTGCGTAGCGCTGGTCCGGCGCGGTGCTGTACAGGTGGGGGAATTCGCACTTGGAGGCTTGGCCGATTTCCCGCAGCGTCATGATGGCCAGACGCGAACGCGTGCGTGCGGGCAACGAAGCGATGCTGCGTTCAATCTGCTGGAACTGGCGCTGCAACTGCCGGGCGCGAGTCATCGCGATCAGGCGGGTGACGATCTGCATAAGACCCCTCGTTGGACAGTGCCGCACGACTGCGCGGGTTAGGCGCGGAGGATAGCGGCCCGTCCAAGACGGTTGCGCCGAAAACGTCACAAAATGACGATGTGCGTCAGAGTTCGGCGCTCTGGGCTAAGCGAAGAAGCTGCTTTGACGAACTAAGTGTGATGCAGTTCACCTAATCGCTGTCCAACTTTGATCGCCTGCTGCGGTATCAAGTCATCCAGATCTGCGGTGCCTTCGGGCAGCAGCATGATCACGGTGGAGCCCATGTTGAAGCGCGCCATCTCGCTGAAGCGTTCCAGCGAGATGTTTTGTCCTGTAAACGACTTGCGGCGAATCGATGGTGCATAGGGTGGAATCACCAATCCATCCCACACGGTCGCCACCGAGGACACCAGGATCGCACCCACCATGACGACGGCGAACGGCCCGCGTTCGCTGTCGAAGTGACAGACCAATCGCTCGTTGCGCGCGAACAGACGCGGGATCGCCTCCACCGCAAACGGAGCCACGCTGAAGATCCGGCCCGGTATATGCACCGTTTCCTTCAGCTCGCCGCGCAGGGGCATGTGCACACGGTGGTAGTCGCGTGGCGAGAGGTAGATGGTGACGAAACGGCCATTGCGATACGGCGTGGCGGCGGCTTCGTCACCCAGTAATTCGGCGGCGGTGTAGGACTGGCCTTTGGCCTGGAATATGCGTCCGTCGACGATAGGGCCCGCTTGGCTGATGCGTCCATCTGCCGGCGAAAGCAAGGCGGCGGGAGACAGATCCGCACGGCGGGCATCAGGGCGCAGCTTGCGTGTGAAGAACGCATTGAAGTGTGGGTAGGCGAACGGATCGGGTTGTGCAGCTTCGGTCATGTCGACCTGGTAGCGGCGCACGATCTGGCCGATGAGGAAGTTCTTCCACGGCGTAAGTGTCCAGCGTGTAGCCCAGTAGACCACGCGTGACAACGCCCGATGGGGAAGGATGTATTGCAGGAATACCTTGAAAGTCATCAGGCAAGTATAAGGAAAAGGAAGCGATTCTCGGATGGGGGCTGAGATCGCCTCCGGGGAGGCAATATGCAACAACGAATGACCCCGGCCATCGCGCTGGCCGCGCTTGACCAGGCCAGGAAGACATCGGTCGGCATTTTCAGGCACGGCACGCTGGAGGTGGAGGTGTTCCAGCCGGTCAGCATCGACCGGCAAACGCCGCATCGTCGCGACGAGCTGTGCATGGTGATTTCCGGCAAAGGCTACTTTGTGTGCGGAGACACCCGTCAGCCGTTCGGCCCCGGCGAGCTGTTGTTCGTGCCCGCTGGCACGCCGCACCACTTCGAGGACTTCAGCAAGGACTTCAGCGCCTGGGTGATGTACTACGGACCGAGCGGGGGCGAGGCGGCCTGAAGGGCCGGCGACGTGCGGCAAATGCATGAATCAACGTGAGGCTAATGACGAGCAGTCGCTATACTTCACAGCCCCTAAGCCGGACCGTGCCTACGTGACTGCCGAACTCACCTCGATCATCGACTTTATCCGCTACGGTGCCAGCCGCTTCTCCGCTGCCGGGCTGACCTTCGGCCACAGCCACGACAACCCGATCGATGAAGCGACTCACCTGGTGCTGGCCAGCCTGCACCTGCCGCCGGACATTCCGCCGGCTTACGGCGCCGGCAAGCTCACCGCCGAAGAGCGCTTGCGCGTGATCAACCTGATCGAGCGGCGCATCAACGAGCGTCTGCCAGTTGCCTATCTGGTGGGTGAAACCTGGTTTGCCGGGCTGAAGTTCAAGAGTGACCGCCGTGCGCTGGTGCCGCGTTCGCCGATCGCCGAATTGATCGAATCCGGGTTCACGCCCTGGCTGGATGGACGCCATGTCGAGCGCGCGCTGGATCTGTGCACCGGTTCCGGCTGCATCGGCATCGCCATCGCCGAGTACAACCCGCACTGGCAGGTCGATATCGTTGATATCAGCGACGACGCCTTGTCACTGGCGCGCGAGAACGTGGCTTTCCAACACGTGGGCGATCGCGTGGACGCCATCAAATCTGATCTGTTTGGTGGGCTGAAAGGGCGTAAGTACGACCTGATCGTCTCCAATCCGCCCTACGTCACCGAAGACGAATACGCCGCGCTGCCGGGCGAATACAGCCACGAGCCCAAGCTCGGTCTGACCTCGGGCGAGGACGGCCTCGACATCTGCTTGCGCATTCTTGACGAAGCGGCGGATTACCTGACGGAAGACGGCCTGCTGATCGTCGAAGTGGGTGAGAGCGAGCACGCACTCAATGCCTTGCTGCCGGAAGTGCCGTTTGTGTGGATCGAGTTCAAGGTCGGCCAGATGGGCGTGTTTGCGCTGGAGCGGCGGGAGCTGGTGGAGCATGCAGCGATCATTCGCGAGACGGCTGCCGCTCGGCGTTGATGTGAACTCGCAGGGAAGCTTCTGACCTTTCCGAATGCTTCCACTCCGTCGTCCCGGTGAAGGCCGGGACCCAGCGTCTTTAAACTCTTCACTGGGGAGCTTTTCGGTAAACCCAAAGTCACTGGGTCCCGGCCTGCGCCGGGATGACGGGATGCGGTTTGAGGTTTATTCGGAATATTGAGGTTTATTGGGAATAGTTGATGGAACTGACCACGACACGGCTGCGTTTGGACGCACTTCGCGAAAACGACGCCGATATGCTTTTCCACTATCGCTCCGATCCTGAGGTGGCGCGCTACCAAGGCTGGCGCCCGGTTTCGCGCGACGAGGCCTCCGACTTCATCGCATCCCAGGAGCGAGCCTCGCTCGACATTCCCGATAGCTGGCTGCAGTTCGCCATTCGCCTGTCCACCGATGGCACGTTGATCGGTGATCTCGGTCTGCATATCCCGGCCGAGGCAGATGGCTCGTATGAGTTCGGCATCACCATCGCCCCCGTTCATCAGGGTAACGGTTATGCGCGTGAAGCGGTGCAGGCCTTGTTGACCTGGTTGTTCCTCACGCTGGATGCACGTCGCGTGCATGCCTCGATCGACCCTCGCAATCTGGCCAGTGCAGCGTTGCTGCGTTCGCTGGGCATGCGCCAGGAAGCGCATTTTCGGGAGAGTCTGAAAGTGGGTGATGAATGGGTGGATGACGTGATCTTCGCGCTGCTGGCCCGCGAATGGGCTTTGACTGACACTGGCCGTTAAGCGGTTGCTGCGGCGCAGAACGTTCAAGCGTGGCAAGATGGGAAATCTGGCGCTGTCAGCGCTCAGTCCTCTCTTATCGCTATCGGTTCTATCGTGTCCAGCAACTCCACCGGCAAGCTCTTCACTGTCACCACCTTCGGCGAAAGCCACGGTCCGGCCATCGGTTGCGTGATCGACGGCTGCCCACCGGGCCTGCCGATCGATGCGGAAGCGTTCCGCACTGACCTCGAACGCCGGGCCACGGGGCGCAGCCGTCATACCTCGCAGCGCCGTGAGGCCGATGAGGTCGAAATCTTGTCCGGCGTGTATCAGGGCCTTACGACAGGTACGCCGATCGCGCTGTTGATCCGCAACACCGACCAGCGCAGCAAGGATTACGGCGATATCGCCGAGACCTTTCGTCCGGGCCATGCCGATTACACCTACTGGCAGAAATACGGTATCCGCGATCCGCGTGGTGGCGGACGCTCCTCCGCGCGTGAGACCACCATGCGCGTAGCGGCGGCGGTCATCGCGAAGAAATGGCTGGCCGAGCGTTATGGCGTGCGCGTGCGTGGCTACCTGGCTCAGCTGGGCGAGATCGTGCCGCAAGGTTTCGATTGGAATGCCGTCGAGCAGAACCCGTTCTTCTGGCCTCACGAAGCCCAGGTGCCGGAGCTGGAGAAATACATGGACACGCTGCGCAAGTCTGGTAATTCAGTCGGTGCACGCGTGAACGTCGAGGCGGAGGGCGTGCCGCCGGGTTGGGGTGAGCCCATCTATGGCAAGCTCGATGGCGATCTCGCGGCGGCTCTGATGTCGATCAATGCCGTCAAGGGCGTGGAAATCGGTGACGGTTTTGCTGCGGTCGCCCAGCATGGTAGCGAGCATCGCGATGAAATGCAGATGGACGGCTTTACGTCCAATCATGCCGGTGGCATTCTCGGTGGCATCAGCACGGGGCAGGTGGTGCGCGCGTCGATCGCGCTCAAACCAACGTCGAGCATCCTGATTCCCGGTCACAGCGTGAATCTGGCCGGGCAGCTGGTCGACGTGGTCACCAAGGGGCGTCACGATCCCTGCGTCGGTATCCGTGCCACGCCCATCGCGGAAGCGATGATGGCGCTGGTGCTGATGGATCACGCCTTGCGCCACCGTGCGCAGTGTGGCGACGTTGGCGAAATAAAACCGCGTATTACCTGATCGGAGTATTTTTCCAGCTGGCAGACTACGTATTCACATATCCCGGCGAGCTTTCCTGTTTCCTCGCGGAAATGACGGCCAGTTAAGACGTAAGCAGTCCCGTTTTTCGATCTAGTCATGATGACCAAACAACTAAGCGTCTGGGTTTCGCGCCCTCTATTTCCAGAGGTGCTGGCCAGTCTGGCCCAGTACGTCGACGTGCGCGTGGAAACCAAAGAGACCAAGCGAACACCAGAGCAATTGCACGCCAAGCTCGCCGATGTCGATGGCGTCATCGTTGGTTTGTCCGATCGCATCGATGCGGCGGTGTTGGCGGGCAATCGCCGCCTGCGCGTGATCGCGAACCTGGGCGTCGGCTACAACAATCTGGATATTCCTGCGCTCACCTCAGCAGGCATCATCGCAACCAACACGCCGGACGTGCTGACCCAGACCACTGCTGATTACGCCTGGGCCTTGATGCTTGCCGCCGCACGCCGGGTCAGCAGTGCCGAGCGCTGGTTGCGTGCGGGACGCTGGCGTGGCGGCATGCGCTTTGATGATTGGCTTGGCGTCGATGTTCACGGCAAGACGCTGGGCATCCTCGGTATGGGCCGCATCGGGCAGGCGGTGGCACGTCGCGCCAGCGGTTTCGACATGCCGGTGATCTATCACAATCGTTCGCGGCTGCCTGAAGCCGTTGAGCGCGAATGTCGCGCCACCTGGGTGGACAAAGCCGAGCTATTGCGGCGTGCCGATCACCTGATCCTGGTGTTGCCGTACAGCGCGGAGAACCATCATGCGATCGGTTCTGCTGAGCTGGCGCAGATGAAGCGAACGGCCGTATTGGTGAATATTGCCCGCGGCGGCATCGTGGATGACGCCGCGCTGGCGGTAGCGTTGCGCGAAGGCCAGCTGGCCGCGGCGGGATTGGATGTATTCGAGGGCGAGCCGGTGGTTAATCCGGCCCTGCGCGAACTCGAGAACGCCGTGCTCAGCCCGCATATTGCCAGCGCCAGCGCCGACACGCGCCGCGCGATGGCTCAGCTCGCTGCTGATAATCTGCTGGCCGCGCTGGGGTATGGACCTCATGCCGGCCATCCTCCTTCATGGCTGAATCCTGAAGTAGCGAAGCGGGCATGATGGTGAAACGTGACCGGCCTCACGTCGAGAAGGCCGAGCTGTGTCGTTTGCAAGCCGCGCAGGCTAGATTGCCCCGTTCGGGGTTTCGGAGCCAGTACGGAGACATCCCCAACCCCCTGACAAGTGACCCGAGATGAGCAAGAAGAGTAGTTACAAGGTAGCCATGGTGGGCGCGACTGGCGCCGTGGGCGAGACCCTGCTGGGCATTCTTGCCGAGCGCGAATTCCCCGTCAGCGAGCTGGTGCCGCTGGCCAGCGAACGTTCCGCTGGTGGACATGTGGCGTTCGGCGGCAAACAGATCACCGTGAAAAACCTGGCCGACTACGACTTCAGCGGCGTGGACATCGCTTTCTTCTCGGCCGGTGGCTCGGTAAGCCGCGAGCATGCACCGCGCGCTGCGGCAGCGGGTGCGGTGGTGATCGATAACACCTCCGAATTCCGCTATCAGGACGACATCCCGCTGGTGGTCAGCGAAGTGAATCCGCACGCCATCGCGCAGTACACCACGCGAGGCATCATCGCCAATCCCAACTGCTCCACCATGCAGATGCTGGTGGCGCTGGCGCCGATCCATCGCGCTGTGGGCATCGAGCGCATCAACGTCGCCACCTATCAATCGGTGTCCGGCGCCGGCCGTTCGGGTATGGAAGAACTGGGCAAGCAGACCGCCGCATTGCTCAACTTCCAGGACGTGGAAAAGAGCAAATTCCCCAAGCAGATCGCCTTCAACGTCATTCCGCATATCGACGAATTCCAGGCCAATGGCTACACCAAAGAAGAAATGAAAATGGTGTGGGAGACGCGCAAAATCCTGGAAGACGAGTCGATCCAAGTGAATCCCACCGCCGTGCGCGTGCCGGTGTTCTACGGCCATGCCGAAGCCGTGCATATCGAAACCCGCGACAAGATCACCGCCGAGCAGGCGCGCGAGTTGCTCGAAAATGCCGACGGCGTGGTGGTGCAGGACGAGTGCAAGCCGGGCGGCTATCCCACGCCGGTGGGCGATGCGGCCGGGCAGGATCCGGTTTTCGTGGGCCGCATCCGCGAGGATATTTCGCACGACCGCGGTCTGGATCTGTGGATCGTGGCTGACAACATCCGCAAAGGCGCGGCGCTGAATGCCGTGCAGATTGCGGAACTGCTGATCGAGGATTACCTGTAATGCAATGCCGTGCGCTGGTTCTTATCGCTTGCCTGTTGCCTTTGGCCGTCGTCTGGGCCGATCCGCCGTCCTCCGGATCGACCAGCTCGCCAGCGGTGACGCACCTGAACCAGCGCATCGCCCAGCACCAGGCCGAAGTCGACCACCTGCAGCAGGATGTCGGCCAGCAGGAATCGACCAGTCGCCAGGCTGCTGAGCGCTTGCAACAACAGGACCGTACCATCGCCCAACTGCGCGAGCAGCTGAAAGCCGCGCAGCAGGCGGCCAAGGCACCTGCGGTCGGGCATTGATGGCCGTCACGCCGGGCAAAAAAATCGCCCATGGAGAGGGCTGACAGGCAATTCTGGTATTGTTGATTGATGGTTATCTAACTAAAGTGACGCCTTCTCAGAGAAAGTTGCCGCAAGCTGCGGTAGTCTTTAGGTAAAGCGTCCGGGTTGTCTCGGGGGAGCACGCGATGAATCGTTCGTTGAAGCTGTCGATACTGATGGCGCTTGCGCTGGGCAGTACTCAGGCGGCAGCCGTAGAACTGGGCCAGGCCCATGTGAAATCGGTATTGGGCCAGCCGTTGTTGGTGGAGATCCCGGTCACGCAGGCCAGCCCGGCCGAGCTGCAAAGCTTGAGCGCCCAGTTGGCCCCCAATGATGCCTTTGCCAAGGTGGGTGGCGAGCGGCCGGCCATCCCGTTGCAATTCACCGTGGCAGACGAAGGCGGCCACAAGATTATCCGCGTCACCAGCAGTGCGCCGGTGGACGATCCCTATCTTGACCTGTTGGTCGAAGTCACCAGCACCACCGGCAGCAGCGTGCGCGAGTTCGCCATCCTGCTCGACCCCGCTAACAAGGTAGCGCAGAGCGCGACGAGCAGCGCCCCAGCTCGCCGTCGCACGCCGGCCAGTACTCCGGCCTCCGCCGAATCTGCGCCGGCTCCTCGTCAGACTGCGGCTGCACCCGTTCAACGGGCTGCGATCAGCAACGGCCAGTTCGGCCCGGTAGAAAAGGGCGCCACGCTTTCGCATATCGCCACGCAAACCGCGCCAGCTGGTGTCGATACCAACCAGATGATGTTGGCCCTGAAGGCAGCCAATCCGGATGCCTTTTATCGCGACAATATCAACGCTCTCAAAGCAGGCGTCGTACTGCGCGTTCCCTCGCGTGACGATGCCCTGACGACCGCGGCAGCCGCGGCGTTGGCTGCCGTGCGCCAGCAGAACAGTGATTGGCGCAACGGCACCAGCGCTCCGATTGCCGTTGCAACGGGCGGTACGCGTTCCAACGCGTCGGTAGCACCTACCCAGACCAGCAATGCCGACAAGCTCGCCTTGGTGCCGGCGTCTGGTGAAGGCCAGTCGGCTGGTGGCACAAACGGCAAGGGCAACGCTGCGATTCGCCAGGAACTGCAGCGCAGCCAGGAAACACTCGCCTCGCTGCAGCAACAGGGCGACGAGTTGAAGTCGCGCCTGAAGGACCTGGAAGACATCAACGGCAAGAACCAGCGCCTGCTGTCCCTCAAGGACAACGAAATCGCTGATCTGCAAAAGCAGCTTGCCGATGCGCGCAAGGCGGCGGGTATGCCAGCTGCGCCGGTCGCAGCAACTCCCGCTCCGGCAGCACCACCAGTACCGGTTGTACAGCCGGCTGCCACAGCCTCTACCCATTCGGCCGCGACGACCCAGGCTCTTGCGGCCAAGCCAGCCGCCAATCCTGCGTCCGGCGCTTCGGCCCCGGTGGCTGCAGCGCCTGTCACTGCGCCGGCCAAGCCGAAGCCGGTGGTGCACCCGCCACTGCATCGTGCTCCGGCGCCAGCTGCAGCCGAGCAGCCCTGGTATATGCAGACCTGGGCACTGGCCGCGGGCGGTGGCGTGATCGTGCTTCTTCTGCTGGGCTTGCTGGCCCGCCGTGGCAAGTCGGGCAGCAAGCCGGCCAAGTCCAAAGCCGCTGCACCTAGCAACAGGGGATCGCTGGCGGATCATTTCGGCACGGTCGACGCAGACAATTTCGACGACGTTTCGCACGGTTCCGATCCCGACCAGGATGAGCTGCTGGATCAACTCGCCGAACATCCGGACGACATCGCGTCGCACCTGGAACTGGTCAGCCTGTACTACACCCGCCGCGATGTGGAGCACTTCGAAGCCGCTGCGGAAGCCATGCATGCCCATATCACTGCCGCTGACCAGCCGGAATGGCAGGATGTCATGCACATGGGGCAGGATCTGGCACCGGGCCATCCGCTGTTCGCAGAGGCCGCGATTCCGACGTCGACCCACGACGAACAATCGCCGCTGCACCGCTTCGATCTGGACAGCTACGCCGGCGACAAGACAGCAACCCCTGATCTGGCATCGGCCAAGCAGGCACCGCCGCCGCTGCCGCCGTCCAAGGTTAGCGAGTACCACTTTGACTTCGACCTGACGCCGCATCATGCGGACATCTTGGGCAGTCAGGCTCCAGCACCGAAGCATGAGGAAGAATCCCTCTCCACCTGGAAATTCGACGAGCCGGCGGAAACCGCTCACGAAGCGGCGCACGAGACTGCTCATTCCGCTGTCCAGGAAGAGGACTTCGGCGAACTGCATGACGATCCGATCGACACCAAGCTCGATCTGGCCCGTGCTTATCTCGACATGGGTGACCCGGACGGGGCACGCGCCATGCTGGAAGAGGTGATGCATGAAGGCAGCCAGATACAGAAGGACATGGCGCAAACCTTGATGGCCAAGGTTCGCTGACGGCTATCGCCTTCGCGTAGACACGATCGGGCCGGCCATGCCGGCCCGTTTTTTTTGCGGGCCATGCCACCTGTTACCCTTATCCGCTTCGCAGTTTCATTGAACGCCATGCGCATCGCCCTGGGCATCGAATACGACGGCACCGACTTCCTTGGCTGGCAACGGCTCAGCCATGGCAACACTGTGCAAGGAAACCTGGAGCGCGCACTCTCGTTCGTCGCCGCTGAACCGGTAGAGGTCACGTGCGCTGGCCGTACCGATGCGGGCGTGCATGGACGCTGCCAAGTCGTGCATTTCGACACTGAGGTGCAGCGTGACATGCGTGGCTGGGTGCTGGGTACGTGTTCGAATCTGCCCATCAGCGTGGCCGTACTGTGGGCGCAGCCCGTTGCCGAAGACTTCCATGCGCGCTTCTCTGCGCGTAGCCGGCGCTACCGCTACACCATTCTCAATCGCCATGTGCGTCCTGCGCTGGATGCGCGCTATGTCACCTGGGAGCGTCATCCGCTCGATGCCAGATGCATGCACGAAGCGGCGCAGGTATTGATCGGCGAACACGATTTCAGCGCATTCCGCGCCGTGTCCTGTCAGGCTGCTCACGCGCGGCGCGAAGTAAAGGCGTTGAAGGTCTGGCGCGACGATGATCATGTCATCATCGAGATCGAAGCCAATGCCTTCCTGCATCATATGGTGCGTAACATCGTCGGTTCGCTGCTGCCGGTCGGCCGTGGCGAGCAGCCGGTAGACTGGGTGAAAGCCTTGTTGGAAGGACGCAATCGCGAAGTGGCAGGTCCCACTGCCGCGGCATCCGGGCTGACCTTTATCGGTCCACGTTATGAACGGCACTGGCAGTTGCCAGCAGAGGTGAGCGAATGACCCGTATTAAATGCTGCGGCATGACCCGCGTCGAAGACGCCTTGCTTGCTGCGCAACTCGGCGCCGATGCCATTGGCGTGGTGATGACCGCGCACAGCAAGCGACAGGTTTCACTGGCGCAGGCCAAGGCCATCGTTGACGCCATGCCGCCATTCGTCACCACGGTGGCACTGTGCATGGACGATGATGCCGGCTTCGTACAGGAAGTCATCGATGTCGTGCACCCCTCGCTGCTGCAATTCCACGGTACGGAAAGCGACGAATGGTGCAAACAGTTCGGCCATCCTTATCTGAAAGCGATCGCGATGGGCGAAGGCGCTGCAGCGCTCTATCAATTGCGGGATCATCCGCACGCGGCGGGTTTGTTGCTCGATGGCCACGGCCTGGGCGAGCCTGGTGGCAGCGGCAAAAGCTTCGACTGGTCGCTGATGCCGCGTGATCTGAAACAGCCCTTGATCCTGGCCGGTGGACTGACGGCAGCGAATGTCGCCGAGGCGATTCGTATTGCGCAGCCGTGGGCCGTGGATGTGTCAAGCGGCATTGAATCCGCACCAGGCATCAAGGACCCCATCAAGCTACGCGATTTCATCGCGGCGGTTCGCGCTGCTGCGTGAAGGAACGCGCTTTGCGCGTTTCCGGGTTCATAGCAGGCCACACGTCTGCCCGTGACATCAACGCTTGGCGTAGCCATGTGGCCAGCTCATCGATGCGGCTGTCATGCAGGCGGCGAGGTGTTGCCAATATCCAGCTTGCATCGGTTTGTACAAAGCCCCACGGCGCAAGCAGGCGACCTGCTTCGATGTCATCTTGCACGAGTTGCGCTGGCGCAATCGCCACACCGAGTCCGGCCACGGCAGCTTCGAGCAGGTAGAACAATCGCGTGAACCCTTGGCCATAGCGCAATGCGTCCAAGGGCAAGCCGTTGGCATTTGCCCACGTAGGCCATGCCTGCCGGCGCGAGCTGGTGTGCAATAAGGCTTCATCACGCAACGCAGGCAACCCGCGTTCCAACAATGGCTTGAGGCCCGCGTAGCCAGGGCTGACCACTGGCCCGATGCGTTCCGGCGCCAGCTCATGGATTTGCCAGCCGGCCGGCCAGGGCGGTGTGGCGATGGCCAGGGCAGCGTCAGGTTGAGCATGCGAAGGGTTGAGCGGATCTTCTTCCGGCGACAGATGCAGCCGTAGCGCTGGCAGATCACGTTCCAGCCGCTCCAGGCGTGGAATCATCCAGCGGGCAAGCAGGCTGCTGGGGCAGCCGAGTACGAAGGGTGACTCGCTACGTTGACGGCGCAGTTCAGCCCAGCCATCACGCAACTGATCGAAGGCCCCAGCAACGCGATCACGCAATTGCTCGCCAGTCGCTGTCAGGGCTATGCCACGCCCAAGACGGGTGAATAACGGTTGATCCAGCGCCTCTTCCAGTACCCGTAACTGGCGGCTGATGGCGCCGTGAGTGACGTGCAGTTCTTCAGCGGCACGGCTGACGCTACCCAATCGGGCGGTGGCCTCAAAGGCGCGAAGGGCGTTTAGTGAGGGCAGGTCGCGGCTCAAGCGTCTTGTGAGTTTTTCTGACAAGTTATGGCGATCATATCGCTTTTTTGATCGCCCGAATCGCGCTATTTTGGCCCTCTGGCGACGAGTGATTGCCAGTGATCTTGGCTGTCTTCACAGGATTTTTGACTAATGCCCACGATCCAGGATTTCCAGAACTGGCCGGATGCCCACGGACGTTTTGGCGATTTCGGCGGCCAGTACGTTGCCGAAACCCTGATGGCGCCCCTGGCTGAGCTGACCGAGGCTTACCTGCGCTTGCGCGAGGATCCGGCGTTCCTGGCCGAGCTGGACCGGGACCTCACCCATTACGTGGGTCGCCCCAGCCCGATCTATCACGCCGAGGGCCTGTCCAAGCACGTCGGCGGGGCACGCATCCTGCTCAAGCGAGAGGATCTGAATCACACCGGCGCCCACAAGATCAACAACACCATCGGCCAGGCACTCGTGGCCAGGCGCATGGGCAAGCCGCGCGTGATCGCGGAAACCGGCGCGGGTCAGCATGGTGTGGCGAGCGCCACGGTGGCGGCGCGGTTCGGACTCAAATGCGTGGTGTACATGGGCGCGGTCGATATCGAGCGCCAAAAGATCAACGTGTACCGCATGAAGCTGCTTGGCGCCGAAGTCGTGCCGGTAACTTCCGGCTCCAAGACGCTGAAGGATGCGCTGAACGAAGCGATGCGCGACTGGGTGACCAACGTCGCCGATACCTTCTACATCATCGGTACCGTCGCCGGCCCGCATCCGTATCCGATGATGGTGCGTGATTTCAACGCCATCGTCGGGCGTGAAGCGCGTGCGCAGATGCTGCAGCAATACGGGCGTCTGCCGGATGTGCTGACGGCGTGCGTCGGCGGCGGTTCCAACGCTATCGGCTTGTTCCATGCGTTCCTCAACGATCGCGAAGTGCGCATGGTGGGCGCCGAAGCAGCGGGCGAGGGCATCGCCACGGGGCATCACGCCGCATCGCTGGCTGCGGGACGGCCGGGCGTACTACATGGCAATCGCACCTACGTGCTATGCGACGACAACGGCCAGATCACCGAGACGCATTCTGTCTCCGCGGGGCTCGATTACCCGGGCGTCGGTCCCGAGCACGCTTTCCTGAAAGATGCAGGTCGCGCCGAATACGTCGGTGTCACCGATGACGAAGCTTTGGAGGCGTTCCATCTGCTGGCGCGTACCGAAGGCATCCTCGCTGCGCTCGAATCGAGCCATGCGGTGGCACAGGCGATGAAGCTGGCGCGTGAACTGCCGAAGGACGGCATCGTGCTTTGCAATCTTTCCGGCCGCGGCGACAAGGACGTGCACACGATAGCCGCACGCGAAGGAGTCCAGGTATGAGCCGCATCGACCGCCGTTTTGCTGCACTGAAAGCTGCCGGCCGTACCGGACTGATTCCGTTTGTCACGGCAGGCGATCCTGCGCCAGCGCACACCGTGGCGCTGATGCATGCGCTGGTTGAAGCCGGTGCGGATGTGATCGAACTGGGTGTACCGTTTTCCGATCCGATGGCTGATGGTCCGGTAATCCAGCACGCCAGCGAGCGTGCGATTGCCAAAGGCGTCGGTCTGGCCGACGTGCTGGCCTGGGTCTCCACCTTCCGCGAGCGGGATAACGACACACCGGTGGTGCTGATGGGTTACCTCAATCCGGTGGAGATTCACGGCTACGAGCGCTTCGCTACGGAGTCTGTTGCCGCCGGTGTGGATGGCGTGCTCCTGGTCGATTGCCCGCTGGAAGAAGCCGATGTGCTCGCGCCTTTGCGCGCAGCAGGCCTGCAGCAAATCCTGCTGGCAGCGCCAACCACCGCACCCGAGCGTATGGTGAAGTTGTGCGAAGCGGCGGAGGGTTTCCTGTACTATGTATCGTTCGCCGGCATTACCGGCGCAGGACGCTTGAGTACACAGGACATCGCCGCACGTGTGGCGACCATCCGGGCTCAAGCCAAAGCGCCAGTGGCTGTCGGATTTGGTGTCAAGGATGCGCAGAGCGCGAAAGCCATTGCCGGATTTGCCGATGCGGTTGTGATCGGCAGTGCATTGGTCGAGCGGCTTGATGGCGCGGAAAGTGCGCAGGACATCGCGGCGCGGGCTGGAGATTTTCTTCGTCCCATCCGTGAGGCGCTCGACGAAGCGTGATGACTCGCTCTCCCTTTGAGGGGGTAAGGGTGAGGCGCCAGGGTTCGCAAAAAACTAACCGTGGAACGGCTCGGGATCTTCGCTGTCCCAGAGTCGGATCGAGGCCGGGTCATCCTCGCCCTTTATCTTTTCGGTACAAGCTCCATAAAGGAGTTGGCCCGATACGGCAAAGGGACGCGTGAAGGTTCGCCAGACCAGGCGCGCCAAACAGGCGGCGCTTGTTTCCAGATTGAGGCGTATGCAATGAATTGGCTGCAAAAAATCATGTCCCCCCGCGCACGGACGCCAGGTGCCCCGGCCGGCAAGGGCAAGGTACCCGAAGGTGTGTGGGAGAAATGCGCGGGCTGCGGTGCGGTGCTGTACCGCCCGGAGCTGGAACGCAACCTGATGGTATGCCCCAAGTGCAGCCATCATCACGCCATCGGCGCTCGCGAGCGCTTGCTGGCGCTGTTGGATGAAGGTACGACGCAGGAATATTGGGCCAATATGGAGCCCACCGATCCGCTGAAATTCCGCGACTCCAAGAAATACCGCGACCGCATCACCGCCGCGCAAAAGAACACCGGCGAAAAAGACGCGCTGATCGCAATGAGTGGCAAGCTCAAGGACCAGCCGCTGATGGCCGTGGCGTTCGAGTTCTCCTACATGGGCGGCTCGATGGGTTCGGTAGTCGGCGAGAAATTCACCCGTGCCGCGGAACGCGCCCTGGCCGAGCGCAGTGCATTGGTGTGCTTCTCTGCCAGCGGTGGTGCACGCATGCAGGAGGCACTGTTCTCGCTGATGCAGATGGCCAAGACATCCGCCGCATTGGCGCGTCTACGCGAAGCCGGTGTGCCATATATCAGCGTGCTCACCGATCCCACCACCGGTGGCGTGTCGGCAAGTCTGGCCATGCTGGGTGACATCAATGTCGCCGAGCCGAAAGCGCAAATCGGCTTTGCCGGTCGTCGCGTGATCGAGCAGACCGTGCGCGAAACATTGCCGGAAGGCTTCCAGACTTCCGAGTTTCTGCTTGAACACGGCGCCATCGACATGATCGTCGACCGTCGCCAGATGCGCGACAAGCTGGCTGATGTGTTGAACATCCTTCGCAAGGTGCCGCGCGCTGCCTGAGCGTGTCGCATTGAACGTGATGCAAAAAATGCCGCCTTCGGGCGGCATTTTTTGTGCTCGGGTTTCTACACACACCGAAGCATCTCACACTGGCCTCACCGTCATTCCGGCGAAGGCCGGAATCCATGTCCAAGATGATGCGTGGATTCCGGCCTTCGCCGGAATGACAGTAAAGCAAGAGGCGCCGTTGGTGGAGATGTGTAGATCTCGATACGCGAGAAGAGAGGAGAAAAGTGCAGCGCGTTTTCCACAACAAATGTGGATGCCTTCGGGAAAAGCCTGTGGACAACCCCCATACCCAACTTTGCGATCAAGCACTTGGCACGCAGTGATGAAAGGTTGCGCAGAAAGTGCGCGTAGTTTTCCACAGCGATTGTGGAAAGTATCCGGTAGAGCCTGTGGATAGATGCGCTATGTCGTTGAGTGCAAAGCATGTGAGTACGGCGTGGTGAATGATTGATCAGTGCAATAAATGATCAATCATGCGAGCCGTTGCAATGCACCGTTACGAAACTTGGCAACACGCACGCCGCTTTTTCCACAGCAACTGTGGAAAGCCTCCGGTAAAGCTTGTGGATAGATGTGCTATGTCGTTGAACGCAAAGCGTATGCGCACAGCGTGATGAGTGAGTGATCAGCGCAAGCAGTGATCAACGCAGCGCTGATGCATCAAACAAGCAATTGCGGCGCACTGTGTACCAGCCACAGCGACAGCGTGCCGAGGCCACTGCCAACGGCGATCGCGGCGAGCACGTCGCTAGGGTAGTGCAAGCCGAGAATCACGCGTGATGCGGCAACCAGCGCGGTGAATGTCAGCAGCAGCGGTGCCAGCACCGGATACCAGGCCAGCGCGACGATGGTGAAACCCACGGCCTGCAAGGTATGCCCGGAAGGAAAACTGAATTCATCCAGCGGCGGCACATGTGCGATCACGCCGGGACAGGTGCGGAATGGACGCGGACGACGTGTCCAGCGCTTGAGGATGCGATACAGCAGCAGCGCCACCAGGCCGGTGATCGCCATGTGTGCGGCGGCTTCCAGGCCGCGGCGGCCATCGACCAAAGCCAGCACCAGCATCAGCGCGTACCAGAAGATGCCATCGCCAAGCCGGCTGATGGCACCGAAGAACAAACCGACAGCGTGACGTGCGCCCCAGCGATTGGCGGCGATGCACATGCGCCGATCGAACGCAAGGCGCGGCAGTGCAACCTGGTCAGGCAGGTGCGATGGTGACATGGCGCTCATGCACGTTCTCCTCGACCAGTTGGCTTAGTTGACTTTCGAATTCGCGGATCACCGCTTCCGGTGAGAGCCGTTCCACACTCGCCACGGCGGCGTGACCCATGTGGCGGATCAGGTCGATGTCGCTGGCCAGCGTCACGGTGGCGGCGGTGAATGCCTGAGCGTTGCCGGAATCGATGCGGAAGCCGTTGACGCCGTCGGCCAGATGCTCGCGCGCCGCGCCCTCGTTGTAAGCCACCACCGGCAGACCGGAAGACAGCGCTTCCAGGATCACATTGCCGAAGGTTTCGCTGAGGCTCGGGAAGGGGAACAGATCGGCACTAGCGTAATGCGCCGCCAGGGATTCATCGCGCTTCATGCCTGCAAAAATGAAATCCGGATGCGCCGCCTGCAGCCCCGCGCGGGCCGGGCCATCGCCCACCCACACGTAGCGAGCGTTCGGCGCTTTCTGCTGGATGGCGCGGAACGTTGATACCGCCAGATCCAGATTTTTTTCCGGTGCGATGCGACCCACATACAACACGACCGGAGTGTTGGCATCGACACCCCAGGTTTCGCGCAGAGACGGGTCGCGTTTCGATGGGCTGAACAGCTTGGTGTCCACCGCGCGTCGCAGCAGCCGCGCATGATCTACGCCCATCGCGGCAAGTTCCGCAGCGAGCGCATCGGTGGGCACCAGGGTGATATTGGCGCGGCAGTGAAAGCGGCGCAGATAACCATGCACCACCGGAGTGAGAAAGCCGACGCCGTAATGATTGGCATAGGTGTCGAACCGGGTATGGAAGCCGGTGGCGACGGGGATGCCAAGCCGAACGGCTGTCTTCACCGCGGAACGGCCCAACGGGCCCTCGGTCGCCACGTAAATGGCATCCGGGCGCTTCTCTGTCCAGCGCTTTCGCAATGTGCGCGGTGCTGGCAGCCCGAAGCGCAGGCCGGGATAGCGGGGAAGGGCGGCGCCGCGCGTCTCCAGGGTATGGAAACCGGGCTCGTCCGTATAGCTGGCGTTTTGACGAGGACGAATAAGGTCGATCTCGTGGCCGCGAGCGGCCAGACCAGTCGCCAGACCATGGACGGTGAGGGCAACACCGTTGATCTCAGGCGGATACGTCTCGCTGATGATGCCGATACGCATGGCGCATCCTCGTCTTGTACGGCGATAGCTTGCGCTGGCGTGATTTCGTACAGGTGGCGGTCACGTGACAAGGTGGTTACGTGTATGACGAAATGCGGAAATGTTGTCTCGAAGAGAACACTCAATTGGGCTAGATTCGCCGGACAAGCTCTTTGTCCCTGAATCAGGAGACCGTTCATGAAACGTTTGTTGCTTGCTCTAGCGTTGGTAACCAGCACTGGCTACGTACTGGCTGCCGATGCACCGGCCCTGCCGGTCACCAAGGCCACGGCCGGGGCGGAGGTCTACATCATCTCACCGCAAGATGGCGCTACCGTTTCCCAGACCTTCACCGTCCGTTTCGGGCTGAAGGGCATGGGTGTTGCGCCGGCGGGCGTGGTCCACGAGAACACCGGACACCATCACCTGCTGGTGGACGTCAAAGTACTACCCGTGGCTGGCCAGCCCATTCCGAAGGACGAACAGCACATCCACTTCGGCGGCGGTCAGACCGAAACCACCTTAAAACTCGCCCCCGGCACGCACACGCTGCAGCTGGAATTGGGCGATTCCAACCACATCCCGTTCGATCCGCCGCTGGTGTCCAAGCCGATTACGGTGCATGTGAAGTAATTACGGAGCGTCATCTAAATCCCCTCTCCCCTTCGGGGAGGGGGAGTAAGGCATCGCGATCGGGTAAAATTTCACGTTTCCCGTCGACTTCTCCGAATCATGACCGTCCGCACCCGCTTCGCTCCCAGCCCCACCGGCTTCCTGCACATCGGCGGCGCCCGCACCGCGCTGTATTGCTGGCTGGAGGCACGTCGCCGCGGCGGTGAGTTCCTGTTGCGCATCGAGGACACCGATCGCGAGCGCTCCACTGATGAAGCGGTGAAAGCCATCCTCGACGCCATGCAATGGCTAGATCTGAGTGCCGATGCGGCACCGATCTACCAGACCCACCGCCTGGCCCGCTACCAGCAAGTGGCCGATGAACTGCTGGCCGCCGGCAAGGCTTACTACGCCTACGAATCCAAGGAAGAGATCGAAGCCATGCGTGAGGCTGCCATGGCGCGTGGCGAAAAGCCTCGCTACAACGGCTACTACCGCGACCGTAACGAGCCGTATCGCGACGATCCCAACCGCGTCATCCGTTTCAAGAACCCGCTGGAAGGCTCGGTGGTGTTCGAAGACAAAGTGAAGGGCAAGGTGGAATGGGCCAATGCCGAGCTGGACGATCTGGTGATCTTCCGCTCCGATGGTTGGCCAACCTACAACTTCGCCGTGGTGGTCGACGATATCGACATGGGCATTACCGAGGTGATTCGCGGCGACGACCACGTCAACAACACCCCGCGCCAGATCAACATCTATCAAGCGCTCGGCGCCAAGGTGCCGGAGTTCGCACACTTGCCGATGATCCTGGACAAGGACGGCAAGAAGCTGTCCAAGCGCACCAACTCCGTCAGCGTGATGGAATACCGCGAAAACGGCTTTCTGCCACACGCCATCCTCAACTACCTCGTACGCCTGGGCTGGTCGCACGGCGATCAGGAAATCTTCTCGCGCGAGGAAATGATCAAGTTGTTCGATGTTGGCGACGTCAACAAGGCGGCCTCGCGCTTCGACACCGAAAAGTTGCTGTGGCTCAACCAGCATTATCTGAAGACCGACGATCCGCAGACGCTGGTGCCTGAATTTGCCTGGCATCTGGCGCGCGCAGGTATCGACACCAGCAAAGGGCCGGCTCCGGCGGATGTGATCGTCGCACTGCGCGATCGCGTGCAAACGCTGAGCGACATGGCTGAGCGCGCAAAGATCTGGTACGGCCCGATCACCGAATGGGATGACAAGGCTGTCGCCAAGCATCTGAAAAACGAAAGCGCCGTATCGGTGCTGCAGGCCGCGCGCGAACTGCTCGTGGGCTGCGAATGGAAGCCCGAGCCGATCCATCAGGTGATCGAGCAAGTGGCCGCCAAGCTGGAACTGGGTATGGGCAAGATCGCCCAGCCGCTGCGCGTGGCGATGACCGGCACGCAGGTGTCGCCGTCGATTGATCACACGATTTATCTGACCGGACGCGACGTGGCGTTAAAGCGCATTGATGACGCCATTGCGCTGGCGCAGGGGTGAGACAGGTTGGGTTAGCGCTGTGCGCATAGCCCAACCGCCCTCACATGTTCAGCAAAGCCGTTGGGTTACGCTGCGCTAACCCAACCTATGCACACGCTCCCGCGCCTTCCATGGAAGAACTGATCGCCAAAGCCACCCAAGGCGTTGATCCGGATGCACCCGGCGCGTTCTTCCATATCTTTTTCAACCTGATGAACATGATTCCCTGGACTGCACTGTTCTGGTGGAATCTGGTGTTCGTTGCGGTGGGCGCCTTGCTCGGCTGGTGGCGCGGGCGTTTGCTGGCCGGTATCGTTTGGGCAGCAGCGCTGGGGCCGATCGGCTGGATTATCGTGCTGCTTGCCCCCAAATCAGCCAAGCCGCCGCCGCTGCCACGCTGACAGCATGCTTGCGGGGTGTATGATCCTGATGACGAGGTGAATTCCGTTGAGCAGCACGACTTCCGCCAAAGCGCATATCCATCACCACCACGAAGGCCCCAAGGAGTTCGTGGCTGCGGTAGAACACGCCAGTGAGGAACGTGGCCTGCGTTTGACGCCGCTGCGCAAAGAAGTGCTGGAGCTGATCGCTGCCGCCGGCAAACCGGTGAAGGCGTATGACCTGCTCGATCATTTGCGTGAGCGTCACGGCAACGCCGCGCCGCCTACCGTGTATCGCGCGCTCGACTTTCTGCTCGAGCACGGCTTCATCCACAAGCTGGAGTCGATCAACGCCTTCGTGTCCTGCCATCACCCGGCCGAGGCGCACCAGGTGCCGTTCCTGATCTGCGATGTCTGTTCCAGCGCGCAGGAAGTGTGTGACGAGCGCGTCGCGGAACTGATCGAAGCGCAAGCCAAGGCCTTCGGTTTCCGCCCGCAGGCGCAAACCCTGGAAGTGCACGGTATCTGCAAGAACTGCCTCAAGGCTTGATTCGCGCTGTTCAGCGCGAAAGCTGCTGATCCATCCAGCCGGCAATATCGTTCACCACTTCCTGCTCGATGCCGTAGTAGCCATGCGGCGTCAGCGAGTCGCATGCATCGGCCGAGCGCTGCACCCCGCCACTGACATAAAGCAGCTTCACAGACGGTGACGCTGACATCGCAGCGGCGATGCGTGGTGCGTTGCTTGGCGGCGCAACATCGCATTGATCCTGGCGATTGGCGACGATCAGCGCCGGCACGCGCACGTTTTGTGGATCCGCCTGGAACACGGTTTCATGGCTGCCGCCCATGACGGATACCGACTCGGTCAACACCACGCCAGCCAACTGCGAAGGATCGATGTGAGCAGCGCCATTCATCGCGGCAATGGAGCCCTGGCTGGTGCCCAGCAGGAAAACCGGGCTTGCCGATTGGCGATGCGCGAATTGCACCAGATCGCTCACCAGTGCCGCGTAGGTGGGTGAACTGCGCAGACCGCGCAAATTGTCGCCATCGATGGCGTCAGGAATCACGACGGCGAATCCTCGACGGATCCACAGGTCGCGTGTACGCACGACGAAGTTGTCGTCATGGCGCAGCTCACCGTTGCGCTGGATACCAACGTCGCCTGCGCCGCCGGGCAGCATCACGATGGTCGCTTTCGGAGCGGAAGGCGCGACATACAACAGGCGTTGATGACTGCCATCATGCAGCGGCAGCTCAACGACACGTCCAGTCGTGGCAGAAGCAGCGCAGGTGATCGGAGCAAGCACGAAGGCCAGGGCTGCCAGAGCGTAGAACCATCGAGGCATGAGCATATCCAGGGAGGCGAGTTGGTTCACATGAACGCGGCTCGCCCCGTGGGGTGTACGAGGAGGGCGTGGCTTGCGTGGTGATGGTTCATGTTATATTGTACCAATTCACTTGTCTTGCCGGCCGAGCCGGCATCACCCCCTGGTGTCGTCCCATCCCCATGGAATCCACGCCAACGCCGCAAACGTCCCGCTGGTGGAACCTGGCTGATCGCCTTGGCGCGACCGCTTCGTTCCTGTGCGCTATCCACTGCGCGGCACTGCCGTTCGTGCTGGCCATCCTGCCGCTATTGGGGCTGAGCTTCCTTGCCGATCACGCTTTCGAGCGCGGTTTCGTGCTGTGCGCCAGTGCACTGGCGTTGTTCGCACTGGTTAACGGTTATCGGCGGCACCATCGGTCCCTGCCGCTGCGGCTGGCCTTGCCCGGTCTTGCGCTGCTGGTGATGGGAGTGACCTTTGCCGAGAACTTCTCCATTATCCTGCACAGCGTGATGGTGACCTGCGGCGGCATGCTGGTGGCCAGTGGCCATTTTGTGAATCTTCGTTTCGATCGCCAGCACGGCCACGCACACGGTCCGCATTGCGCGCATTGAGTTCTCCTGCGTTGCACGGTGATTGTGTAACGGCCCCCGCGCTTCCTAGCATTGCCGTATGAATCACGCGCATAGCCATGCCTGCGAGCATCACGATGATCATTCCCGCGAAGCGGGAACGGACGGGCGCGAGCGCAAACTGCTGATCGCCGTTGTACTCACCGCGGGCATGATGGTCGCGGAAGTGGTGGGTGGCTGGTGGTCGGGTTCGCTTGCACTGCTGGCCGACGCCGGCCATATGCTGGTCGATTGTGCTGCGCTGATTCTCGCCTTATTCGCTGCGCGTATGGCACGCCGTCCCGCAGATGCCATGCGCACCTACGGCTATGGCCGCATGGAAGTGTTGGCTGGTTTCGTCAATGCGCTTACGCAATTCGTGTTGGTGGGTTTCATTGCGTATGAAGCCATCGATCGCCTCTTCAAGCCCGTGGAGATTCTTTCTGGCGTGATGCTGGGCGTGGCCATCGTCGGCCTGCTGGTGAACCTGATCGTGTTGCGCAGCCTGCATGGCCACGCGCACGAAGACGTGAACATTGGTGCCGCCAGCCTGCATGTGCTGGGTGATCTGCTGGGCTCCGTGGGCGCCATCGTGGCCGCGCTGTTGGTGCGCTGGATGGGCTGGAACTGGGCTGACCCGCTGCTTTCGTTGCTGGTATCGCTGCTGATATTGCGCAGTGCATGGTCACTGTTACGGCGTTCCACTCATATCCTGCTCGAAGGCGTTCCCGAGGGCATGGATACCAACGATGTCGAGACAGCGCTGCGCGATTCGGATACCTCGATCCGCGATGTGCACCATCTGCATGTCTGGCAGCTTGCATCCGGTTCGCGCATGGCGACCCTGCACCTGGAATTGCATGAACAGGGCGACGGCGCGCGGGCCCTGGCGGCGGTCAACCGCATCTTGCTGGAGCGCTTCGGTATCCGGCACACCACCGTGCAGATCGATCCGGGCGACTGCCCGGACGGCAGCCCGGACTGCAACGCCCAGCACCTGCCTTCCTCCGCCCACCATCACCATCATTAACAGCCGGCCGGACCGCGCTTGCGCTTTGGCCTGCCGCTGCTAGGATGATTAGCCGTTCACAGCAGTTACGAATCAAGGAGTTTCCCATGGGTAAGGGCGATCGCAAGACCCGTCGCGGCAAGACCTATCGCGGCAGCTACGGCAACACGCGCGCGCATTCCGCGCAGCCCGCCGTGGCCGGCGCCAAGGCGACCGTCACCAAGACGGCCCCGGTGAAGAAGGCTGCTGCGCCGAAGAAGAAGTCGGCCTGAGCTTTTGGCTCGTTATGAAAAAAGCCCTGGTGGTTACCGGGGCTTTTTTTATGGGCGCTCGGAAGAGGCTTTGCGCAAGGGTGGAAAATGGATTCCGGCCTTCGCCGGAATGACGATGGGGCAACGCTCGGCATCTTGGAATATTCATACTCCCTCGCCGTCATTCCGGCGAAGGCCGGAATCCATTTCTCGTACTCGCGTAAAACATTAAGCCTGAGCAGCACTGCCACTCATAACGCCACACCACCCAACCACATCTGTCGCACCAGCCCGCCGCCGATCCAATAACACAGCTCGGCCGGCTGCTTCACATTCCACACCACCAAATCCGCGCGCTTGCCCACCGCAAGTGTGCCGCGATCCGATAACCCCAATGCGCGTGCAGCATTCACGGTGACGCCACGCAACGCTTCCTCAGGCGTCAAACGGAACAGGGTGCACGCCATGTTGGCCGCCAACCGCAGCGAGAGCAGAGGAGAGGTGCCGGGATTGCAATCGGTGGCAATGGCGATCGGCACGCCGTGCGAGCGCAATGCTTCGATCGGCGGGAGCTTGGTCTCACGCAGCGCATAGAAAGCGCCAGGCAGCAACACCGCAACGGTGCCCGCCCGCGCCATTGCTTGAATCCCCGCATCGCTGAGGTATTCGAGGTGATCGGCCGACAAGCCGTCGAACTCGGCCACCAGCGCCGCACCATCTAGATCCGATAGTTGCTCGGCATGCAGCTTCACGCGCAGACCCAACTGCTGTGCATGCTCAAACACACGTTGCGTTTCCGCGCGCGTGAAGCCGATGCCTTCGCAAAAGGCATCCACGGCGTCGACCAGTCCTTCATTGGCCAGCGCGGGCAGCAGTTCGTTGCAGACCAGTGCCACGTAGTCGTCGCGGCGTTCCTTGTATTCCGGCGGCAGCGCGTGCAGACCGAGGAAGCTGGTCTGCACATGCATGCCCAGCGTTTCGCCGATGCGCCGCGCCACACGCAGCATGCGGCGTTCCGCTTCCAGCTCCAGACCGTAGCCGGATTTGATTTCCAGCGTGGTGACACCATCGGCGAGCAACGCACGTGCACGCGGCAGCGATTGCGCGAGCAGTTCGTCCTCGCTGGCGTTTCGCGTGGCACGCACGGTGGAGATAATGCCGCCTCCGGAGCGGGCGATTTCTTCGTAACTCGCACCGTTGAGGCGCAAGTCGAACTCTTGCGCACGGTCGCCGCCGAAAACCAGGTGAGTATGGCAATCGACCAGGCCGGGCGTGACCAGCGCGCCATCCAGGTTGTGAACGTCACGAGCAGTGGCCGCCGAAGCAGCTGGCAAATCCCGCATGGCGCCGATCCAGGCGATCTGCCCGTCCTGGCAGGCGATCGCCGCATCCGTGATCAGGCCATAGCTGGCTTCCCCCACGAAAGTGGCCAGCGAAGCATGCGTCAGCAAAAGATCCCAGTTCATGGCTTGGGTTCGTCCGTCGAGTGAGGCTCGGTGGGGGCGGCTGGCTCGCCATAGGTGCTGGTGGGACCGATCTGCTCCACGCTTGACGCCTCGTCATCCACTTTGGAGCGCTCGGCTTGCTGCCGCTCGAAATCCTGGATCATGCGCTCGGCGAAATCCTTGTAGACCGGCGTGGGGCAGAAGATCGAGGCAGCCGCGCGCGCCAGCAGGCAAGCCGCCATGATCGGAATCACCATGTCCTGATTGTTGGTGAGCTCCATCGCGATCACGGCGGAGGTGAGCGGTGCACCGGTCACGCCGGAGAGATACGCGCTCATGCCCAGCAGCACCACTGCCGCCTCGGGCGCGTGCGGCAGCAGCAGGGCAATGTTGTGGCCCAGACCCGCTCCCACCGCCAGGGCCGGTGAGAAGATGCCGCCGGGAATGCCGGCCCAGTACGACACCACATTGGCCAGCAGTTTGACGAAACCGAAGCTATGCCCTGGCGTTGCCGAGGCATCCTGCACAAAGGCGCGCGCCTGCTCGTAGCCGGTGCCGTACACCGCGTTATGCGACAGCACGCCGAGTACCGCCAGCGACAGACCGCAGCCAGCGGCGAACCACACCGGATAACGATCGCGCAGCCGTCCTATCGCAGCCAGCGGCCCGTTGCGGCTCAGCAGGATCAGGCGTGCGAACAGCCCGCCGAGCAGGCCGCAGACAATCCCGCACTCCAATACCGCCAGCCACGCGTGCCCCAGCGGCAGGCTGGTCTGCACGGTGCCGAAATAGGCGTAATTGCCGGTAATGCCCAGCGACACGACGCCGCCTACGAACACCGCGGTTAGCAGCAAGCCGCTGAAACGATGCTCGAAGGTACCGGCCAGTTCCTCAATGGCAAACACCACGCCCGCCAGCGGCGTATTGAACGCTGCCGCAATACCGGCCGCACCGCCGGCAAGAATGAAGCGCGAGAGTGCCTTGGGATCATCAAAACCAAAACGGCGCCCCAGCCAATACATCAAGCCCGCACCCACATGCACGGTAGGCCCCTCGCGGCCGATCGATGCACCCACCATCAATGCCAGCAGGGTCAGCACCATCTTGCTGATCGCGATCGGCAAGGCCAGCATGCGTGAGCGAAATCCCTCATCATCGATATGGATGGTGGCGATCACCTGCGGAATACCGCTGCCCCGCGAGGCGCGCAGCTTTCCGGAAGTGACCCAGGACAGCAGGCCGAACACCGCCGGCGTAAGAATCAGGGGAATCCAGATGCCATGCGCCAGAATTTTTTGGAACAGCGCATAAGCCAAGTCACTGGTCTTGGCGAACAGGATCGCCGCCAGTGCAACCAATATGGCGCCGCTCCATAAGGCGATGCGGCGTTTCCATTGATAGGGGGCGAAAAATTCGTGGCCGAGCACGGCGCGCAGGCGGGGATTGGAGGCTTTGGGTGATTCGGCGGACATCCGCCAATTATGGCAGATCAGCCGAGCGCCTTTCGTTGGCGGATGTTCCGATCCGGGATATCTCATCTCACCGTCGTCCCGGCCTTCGCCGGTACGACGGGGGCATCCAGCACAGAAACTACCGCACGCATTATCGCGACTTGCTCAACCACCGCGTCTCATAAAGGTCATACCGCCGATCCTTCAGATTCTGCACGGCCCCCGCATTGCGCGCCCGTGCCAGGCTTTCCAACCGCAGATCGGCAAACAGCACAGTTTCGATATTGGGTGTGGAATCCGCCGCAATACCATCGCGCGCAAACGGAAAATCGCTGGGCGTAAGGATGCAGCTTTGCCCGTATTGGATATCGAAATTGTTCACGCCGGGCAGGTTGCCGACATTGCCGGATAGCACCACATAGCACTGATTTTCGATCGCCCGCGCCTGCGAGCAATAGCGCACGCGCAGATAACCTTCGCGCACATCCGTGCAGAACGGCACGAACAGGATCAACGCACCCTGATCGGTCAGGTGCCGCGCCACTTCCGGGAACTCCGAGTCATAGCAGATCATCACGCCGATCGGGCCGCAATCGGTCTGGACCGTCGCGGCGCTGTCGCCGCCGGTGATGTTCCACACCACGCGCTCGCTGGGTGTGGGATGCAGCTTCTCGCGCTCGTGGATAGACCCATCGCGCAGGCATACATAACATACGTTGTGGATATCACCATTCGGTTGTTCGGTCGGATGCGAACCGCCGACGATGTTGATGTTGTAGTGCACCGCCAGGCGGCTGTAGAGGTCCTTCACCTGCGGCGTGTAATGGCTGAGCTTGCGGATGGTTTCGACGGGCGAAAGCTCCTCGTTCTCGATAGACAGCAATTGCAGTGTGATCAATTCGGGGAAAGTGACGAAGTCCGCGTTGTAATCAGCGGCGATGTCGGTGAAATATTCCACATGCGTGGCAAATTCCTCGAACGAGCTGATGCGCCGCTGCAGATATTGCACCGTGGCCACTCGCACCGAATCGGGCAAGTGCTGCGGCGATTTCACCGCCGGGATATCCGGCTGATTCAGCAGCGCCGGATTGCGCCATACCAGATGCGCGCCGTAACCCTGCGACTCATAATCCGTGGGTACGTAGGCACGCAGCAGGCCGATAAATTCGAAATCGTTGGTAAGCTGGAAGCTCAGCGTGGGGTCGCGGCGTTTTCCTTCAATCACCGCTTGCACATAGGCTTCCGGGTTGCCAAAGCGCTGAATGTTCCGCGACAACCCCGGAATGCGTCCGCCAAAGGTGATGCCGCGCAACTTCAGGTCGATGCACAAGCGCTTGCGCGCCTGATACAGGCGCTGGCCGATGCGCATGCCGCGGTAATCCGGATGCACCACCACTTCCATGCCATACAGCCAGTTGCCATCCGGATTGTGGCGCGAGGCCATGCCACCGCCGGTGATCTGCATCCAGGTATGCGGCGCCAGCGCCAACGACTCGTCGATGCGGAAAGTGGCACAGTAGCCGACGATAAGGCCCTCGTACTCCACCACGAACTGGCCCTCCGGGAAATGCGTCTGCTGGGAGCGCAGCATTTCCGCCGAATGGCCCCATTCGGGCGTGTAGACGCGGGCGGTGAGATCGACCAGAGCCGGCACATCGGCGGGCACGGCTTGGCGCAAGGTCAGCTTAGGCGCGTTTTCGTTCTTCCTGGCCATATCTTCATCCTTTCGTAAACAAGGTGAAGCGAATGCGAGCAAGACAGCTACACTTTAGCGGCTGTTTACCATGGCGCTCATTAAGGCAGGCATATGCATCATGCCTGGCACTGACAACTTTCTCCCTTGCTGGCAGGGGAGGGTTGGGGTGGGTTGTCCACGCTCGCATTGGATTGAGGCAAGGGCGGGCAACCCCTCCCAACTGCCCCAGCATCGCAGCGGGGCGAAAAGCTTGCCAATGTGCGCCGCAAAGTTCCCACGGAGATGGTTCATGAGCAACACCGCAGCAGTCCACACCTTCAAGGCACGGCAACTCTGGCAGGACGCGGCTTGGCAGGCTGACGCCGTTTTCGCCGTCGATGATCGCGGTTACGTTACCAAGGCGGCTGGCGAGTCGCCGCAACACCTCGATAGCTGGGTGCTGCCCGGCATGCCTAATCTCCATTCCCATGCCTTCCAGCGCGCCATGGCCGGTTTGGCCGAGCGGCGCGGTCCTGGCGACGATTCGTTCTGGACCTGGCGCGAAACCATGTACAGCTTCGCCGCCCGCATCGATCCGGAAACCCTGCAGGCCGTTGCCGCCCAGCTCTATGTGGAAATGCTCATGGCCGGCTACACCCATGTATGTGAATTTCACTACCTGCATCATCAGCCCGACGGTACGCCTTACGCACAGCCCGAAGCGATGTCGCTGGCTTTGATCGAAGCGGCGCGCGAGGCTGGCATCGCGCTTACTTTGCTGCCGGTGCTGTATATGAGCGGTGGCTTCGACGGACGCCCGTTATCGCAGCGTCAGCGCCGTTTCGGCCACGATGTGGATAGCTACCTGCGCCTGCTCGCCAACCTGCGCAAACTGGAAAATGACCAGCTGCGCGTGGGCGTTGCTTTACATTCGCTGCGTGCGATTCCTGAAAACGCCTGGCGCAGCGTGATCGATAGCGAGGCGTTAAAGACTGGCCCGATCCATATTCATATCGCCGAACAGATCGGCGAAGTGCAGGACTGCCTTGCAACGCGCGGTGCACGACCGGTGGAATGGTTGTTCGATCATGCGTCAGTGGACAAGCGTTGGTGCCTGGTGCACGCCACGCACCTTACCGACGCGGAAACCTTGCAGCTGGCGCGTAGTGGTGCGATTGCTGGGCTATGTCCTACCACCGAAGCCAATCTCGGTGACGGTCTGTTTCCGTTGGCGCACTATCTGGACGCCAACGGCGTGCTGGGCATCGGCTCGGATTCGCATATCTCGATATCACCCGTGGAAGAGCTGCGCTGGCTGGAATACGGTCAGCGTCTCAGTACGCGCCATCGCAATGTCGCTGCGCGCCATGCCGGGGATAGCGTAGGTGAAACGCTTTGGCGTGCAGCACTCAAGGGCGGCGCACAAGCAGCAGATTTGCCGATCGGTGCGATTCGCGAAGGCCAGCGCGCAGATCTTGTTGTGCTCGACGGTGATTCACCGCTGCTCGCCGCGCGTGACGAGCGATCGGCAATGGATAGCTTTCTGTTCGCCGGCAACACACCACTGGTGCGCCATGTGATGGCGGGCGGGCAATGGGCGGTGCGTGATTTTCAGCATCGTAGCGAGGCAGGGATTACTTCGCGGTACAAGCAGGCGTTGAAGCAATTGTCGCTGGCTTGAGCTTGGCGATGTGGAGGCATCCTCTGCGCACTGACTCCGGTTGTTGGGTTGGAATCCGGCGAGCTTGAGCTCGCCGGATTTCGTCGAGGCCTGTTGTTTTGAGGACGCTCGCTGATGGTTGCTAATAGTAGTAATAATTTACTTGTTTTTCGACAATGTACTTTTGTGCAGTGTATTCATAGCTGATTCGCGGTGCACCAATCTGCTCGTTGTAAGCGGTGGTGTAAAGCGGCACAAGACCCAAGGTGTCACAGGTGGCGGTTCCGGTTATTTGCATGCCGATTTCGTTGTCGGAGCCCTGTTCGCCTCCGCTGTTGAGAATTGAATTATCCAGAACAACGTTTCCGGTGAAGCTATCCGTGCCGAGCGGGCAGTTCGTATCCGGGATATTGCCGGATACGGGGATGGATGTTCCAGCAGCAAAACTGCCTGCCTTCGCTGCGGGTTGACCGTTGATCAAGAGGTTGGTGACGGATTCATACGTTGTGCAATCAATCTGATCACTAATGCTGCCGTCCGGAAGGCAGCTCAGTTGGATGGAAAGATTGCTCCACGAGATCAATCCGCCTAAGGCGCTGCCGCTTCCGGAAGAGGAGCTGGCATCAGCTTGGTCGCCAGTGGCTCCGGCATCGGTACTGTTGTCAGCGTCTTCGGATTCGAAGACGTCTACGCCGCTGATGTCTTCGTCGATAGATGGCGCCGTCTGATCATTGCTTCCCGACGTGGTTGTCTGGCTTTGATCATCGGGGCCCCAGTTTTGAGGCGACTGCAGCAGTCCCAATAGTGTTTGCGTCGCCGTGCCGCTATCGGAATCCGCCTCGCTGCTGAACTGGACGCTTTGCGCTTGCGCATACCCTGTACTGGCCAGGCCGATAGCCACCGCAAGCAAAGTTGCGGCAAATGTTTTCGTACCCCGGTTGTTGCGTGTTGCATGCATGGCAATTCCCCTCATTAGTGGTGGATATGACTTGCTTGCATTGCCCGTCGAGCGATGGACGAGGCTTTATAGGTCTGATGGGGTGAATGGCGGGTCGATGCTTTTTGCGTTGATTGAAGATGATGACGCGAAGTCGGTGAAAAGACTCGCATAAACGCAAGAGAAGGTATTTGTAGAAATTATTTATGGCGTATAGACGTCTAAATGTGATGACGTATTAACGCAACCTGGTACCGTTAAGAGCGCAACCTGGCACCGTTATGAGCATGATGATTGGATGCATCTGCCAAGCTCGGCCGGGTTTCGCCCGTCGAGCTTGGCGTTGATTCGCTCAAATTGGCTAGCCAGTTGCGATGTTGGCTAATGCAACTTGCGGTCTCGTGACCTCAAGGTTTTTCAGCGCGAGTCGACTCTGGTTAGGCGAGCACGTACAAAATCCGACTCTTAAGCTAGAGCGTGTCCCTGGCTTCGAACTCAAAAAGGATCTCTTTATATGATTCATCATCTACTTGATAATCGTCCTTAAGATCCACAGTAACGGAAGTCAATGGAAGGCCGGCGCAAGTAAGGGTGCCAACGAGATGAATGGCTGCGAAATCAAGTGTGCCGGTATCTCCATCTTGCTGAATGCTGTAGTCCCCAATCGTCAATTGACCCGTAAAAAGCGCCGCGCCGGTGCAAGAGCTCCCAACGTCAACCTGTAAATCCGTGGTCTGAAATGTCGTGGGTTGGGTGAAAGTTCCCGTGATTGGCTGGCCTGCAAACGTCAGCCCTTGAATAGTTACAGCGCCAGTACAGGTCGGTTGGCCGGTAGCATCCGCTTGGCAACTGTCTGACTCGGATTTTGATGTGTAACTTACTACGCCGCCGAGCAAACTAACCTGCGACAGGGTGCTCGATCCGTCGCCATCGTCTTGCGTCGTCGTGTCAGCTGCATTCGTGGTGTCGTCGGCTGACGCAATAGAGTAAAGCGGTAGACCGCATGCAGTGGCGCTCTGATTAGACCCGGTGGCGTCGCTGCTGCCGCTTACATCGGTAGTCGAAGTGTCCACCGAATTGATCGTCACTTGAGAGCCGCCATCACAGGTATAGGTACCCGAAAGAGCGTTCTCGGTCGCATCAAAAGGCACCGATCCGGTGTCTTGTGCTAGCAAAGGGGTGGCAAGCACGAATGCCAATGCGACGGCAATTGGGGTGAATAGAGATGATGAGAAATGTGGCCGGTTCAGATTTTTCACGTGGCGCCTCCGCAATCAAAGTAGTGTCATGAGCCCTTTGATCGGAGTCTTTAGAGCGGTGTGAAGATGGTGCGCCGACGCGTGCAACTGTGAGCGGAAGCCAGAGTTTGGTAACAAAATAAATAACTATTCAGCTGGCTAAGAGTGAAAGGACGGAGTGCCACTTTTGTCACGCGTCGAATGCTAAACACGCATCCTCAATTAAAGACCCCTTGCCAGTGGGTATGTACCGTTTGCATAAGCAAGGGCCGCTCACTGGTAAGCCAGGGGTGTACATTGGCTTTGGTGAATGTGCGGTCAATGCTTATGAGCGTTTCCGCGAAAAATGTATTTGAAGTCGATGAAAAATGAATGATTGATAGAATGACGTGTTATTTTATTGATGGATGAAGGTAATAGACGTCCAAATAAAAAGCTTTTTTTACGTTATTTGGTTGATATGTGGCTGTGACGCTTGGCCAAGCTGTGCGCTGTTGAGAAGGTTTGCAGCCGGAGCCGGATCATCGGGAGGCTGCTGCCCGCTACCTCGCGTGGCGGCCTCCGGCTGCAAGCCTTCTGAACATCGGAATGTATTCCAAGGGGAATGGATTGACGTGTTCTTATTGTTGTTTGAGTGACGTGTTCAACGCGGTGCGTAGGATGGTGGTTTTGATATAGAAATCGGATAAAGGTTCCGGGCGAGGGCGTAGAGAAAGCGTAATTTTCTTTCTCGCTGATTCGTTGCGTCGGTCCTGGGTTAGGCGACGTTCGTTTTCCGGCGCGCTTACTTTGCCGTCATCCCAGCGAAAACTGGGATCCAGTGCCTTCGATGTAATCAATACGCTGGATCCCAGCTTTCGCTGGGATGACGAGCAAAGAAGAGCGGGCACCTAAGTGTGTAGGTTGGGGTGAACCTAATGCATCTCTGCATCGTCAAGTGAGCGCGCAGGCTGGGACGCATTTTTAATGCGCCGCATTTAAGGAAATCAATGGACAGCCCATTGGCTTTCATTTGCCTGACGCCAGGGCTGAACCATCGGCATCAGTTCAGATTCGCGTCGTCATCGCGATGATTCCAGGCTGCGTTCTCCGATGTGAGTTTCATGCTCATGAGGAGAGCATCATGCGTCGTTATCTTTCCGTCTTTCTGATCGCATTGGCCGTACTGGGTGGCACCCTGGCGCAGACGGGTTGCATTGTCGTTGCGCCGCGCCCGGCCCGTGTGTGGGTGCCGGGTTATTGGGGTCCGAGCCATGTCTGGGTAGGGGGCTACTGGCGTTACCGCTGAGTGCTAGGGCAAGGCGCGGGACAATGTAGAGGCCATTGTTCCGCGTTGTGTCCATTCGCGAATGAAGTCAATGAATACGCGCAGCTTGGGTGGCACCTGGAATCGGCTCGGGTAGTAGAGGTAAAAGCCCTCGAATGGCGGCAGCCAGGGGTCGAGCACGCTTTCCAGGCGCCCTGCATCGAGTGCAGCGCGCGCAGAAATTTCCAGTATGGAAATCATGCCGATGCCGTCTTCAGCGGCGCGCAAGGCCAGCGAGATGTCGTTGACGGTCAGGCTTCCGTCAACGGCAATCTCATACCAGCAGCCTTTCTTGGGGCCGCTTCGATGGGCGAACTCCCACCGGTAGATCGCGCCGCTGCTGGCCATCCGGTATTTGATGCATTGGTGGTTTTGCAAATCTTTGGGTGTTTTGGGGTAGCCGCAGCGCTTGAAATACGCGGGTGACCCAACGACCACGCCGCGCATGGCGCTGCCGAGCGGCACCGCCACCATGTCGCGCTGCACGCGCTCGCCAAGCCGGATGCCGGCATCCAGCCCTTCGGCGACCAGATCGCTGAAACCGTTGTCCACACGGATATCCAATTGCACATCCGGCCAGCGCGCCATGAATTCGCCCAGCATGGGTTCGATGATGGTTTGCGACACCACGACCGGCACCGTGATCCGCAGGGTGCCGCGTGGCCGGTCAGCGTGCTGGCGGATCGCGTCGATGGCCTGATCCAGCTCGTTCAGGGCTGGCGCAATGCGCTGAAGCATTTCCTGCCCGGCTTCGGTCAGGCCGACGCGACGCGTTGTTCGTTGCAGCAAGCGTGTGCCGAGCTGCGTTTCGAGCTGTTGCACGGTCTGGCTCAGCGCCGACGGCGTGACATCGAGCGTGGCGGCGGCGCGGGTGAAGCTGCCATGTTCGGCGATGGCGCGGAAAGCGCGCAGGGCGTAGTGGTCGCGCATGGTTGGTTAGGCTCCCTTGGTTCGTCGCCCCGGCGCAGGCCGGGGCCTAGCGACTTTTGTGCAGCAAAGACACTGGGCCCCGGCCTGCGCCGGGGCGACGGAATGTACATTAGTTAGTTTTTCTAAATAATGCATCAACCAAATGGTGATTTTTCCTCGGAATCAGGGGGCGCACACTGCGCTCCACATTCAACCGACGGAGTCATCGCCATGTCGCTCGACCAATACTTCACCCTCGGCCGTTCCGGCCTGCGCGTCAGCCGTCTTTCTCTGGGCACCATGACCTTCGGCGAGAACTGGGGCTGGGGCGCTGCTGCCGATACGGCACGCACCATGTTCGACCGTTATCTGGATGCTGGCGGCAACTTCATCGATACCGCTGACCTGTATACCGAAGGCTCCAGCGAAAGCCTGCTCGGCCAGTTCATCGAACAGAGCGGTACGCGTGATCGCGTGGTGCTCGCCACCAAGTTCACTTACAACGGGCAGCCGGGCAATCCCAATGCGGGCGGCAATGGCCGCAAGAACATCATGCGTGCAGTGGAGGCGTCACTGCGCCGCCTGCGCACCGACTACATCGATCTGTACCTGCTGCACACCTGGGATCGCGTCACGCCGGCCGAAGAAGTGGTGCGCACGTTCGACGACCTGGTGCGTGCCGGCAAGATTCGTTATGCAGGCCTTTCCGATGTGCCGGCCTGGTATGCAGCCCGCGCACAGACCTTCGCCGAAGCTCATGCATTGACGCCGCTCATCAACATGCAACTGGAGTATTCGCTGGCTGAGCGCCACATCGAACACGAATATGTGCCGCTGTCACAGAACCTGGGCATGGGCATCACGGCGTGGAGTCCGCTGGCGATGGGCATGCTTTCCGGCAAGTACAAACCCAGCCAAACCGGTGGCGAAGGCGAGGGACGCCTTGCGAAGGTGACATCTGCCCCTGGCTTTGAACGTTTTACCGAACGCAACTGGACGATCGTCGCGGAACTGGAAAAGGTGGCCAAGGAGGCAGGGCAGAGCATGGCTGCCGTCGCCTTGAACTGGGTGGCTACGCAGCCGGGTATCGCTTCAGTGATTATCGGCGCCACCAAGCTCGAACAGCTTGATGCCAATCTCGCTGCACTCTCGTTCCAGTTACCGGCGGTGTTGCGCGCTCGGCTCGATGCAGTCAGTGCCACCGATAAACCGTTCCCTTATTACATGTTTGCGGATATCCAGCAGACGCGCATACACGGTGGGGTGGCGGTGGGCGACAAACCTGCCGGATACGCACCTGGTGTTTTCGTTCCTGCTGTACAGGCGCAGTCGTTCACGACATCGCGCTGAGCCGCGTAGGTTGGGTAAGCGCTTTCGCAACCGAATCGAGCCCAAGGAAAAATATATGACTACGTCAACAACACATTGGATCGATGTCGACCACGCCCGCCTCTACGCCGAAGAAGCCGGAGAAGCCGGAGAAGGCGATGCCATCACCATGCTGCATGGTTTTCTGGTCGACAGCGGTCAATGGGATACCGAATTCGTCTCACTGGCCAAAACACATCGTGTGCTGCGCTACGACGCGCGCGGTTTCGGCCGCTCCACCATTGAGTCCGGCCGTTACGCGCATCACAAAGATCTTGCTACCGTGCTGGACGCCCGTGGCATTCGGCGCACTGCTCTGCTGGCCTGTTCCGGCGGGGCAGCGACGGCGCTGGATTTCACCCTGGCACACCCCGAACGCGTCAGCGCACTGATACTGGTAGGGGCCGGTTACTGGGGACGCTTTGCCGATAGCACGCCGGCTGCCCGCGCGTTCTTGCAAGCATTGAGCACCATGGATGCCAATGGCCTGATCGACAGTTCGTTGCGTGCGTTCACAGATGGGCCGTGTCGCGCTCCGAATGAGGTTGACCCTGCCGTGCGAAAGCACACTGAAGCGATGACCACGCGGCTATTCAAGCGGGAAACCAGTTATTGGACACGCGCTGCGCAGGATCAGCAGGTGCCACAGCCCTCGGCGCTGGAGCGTCTGCACGAGATTGACGTGCCGGTGGTGTTGATAGTCGGCAGCGAGGATCAGATGGAAGTACGCCACTTGACGCAGGAATTGGCCCGGGGCATGGCCCATGCGCGTGCGCTTGTGATGGATGGGGCCGGGCATCACGCCAATATGGAAGCGCCGGCGCAGGTGTTGGCGGAGATACGGAATGTGCTGAGGCTGAAAACCCAAAGCGCCGCGTAATGCTAGGCCCGTCATCCCAGCGAAAGCTGGGATGACGAATCTGTGGCGTTTCCTGATCAGCACGGGGCGACAGATTGTGTGTACCCGGAGCATCCATCTGACCCATTGATATCCCCCAGCTATCAAGCCGGACTCACCAAGCTATCGATCACCTGCACACCCGCGATTATGCTTGCGCCATTCACCCCGATCTTCCCGCGATGGACGCCAGTACTCCCACTCAATCGACCAGAAAGCCGGTGGCATGGTCCGAGGAAGACCTGATCCGCCACGGTACGCCTGCCTTCAAGCGCACCAACCTTGCGCTGTTCGCAGCGGGCCTTGCCACGTTTGGCTTGCTGTATTGCGTGCAGCCGCTCATGCCGCTGTTCAGTCAGCACTACGGCATCAGTGCCGCTGCCAGTGCCTTGTCGCTCTCGGTGACGACGGGTGTGCTGGCGTTCGCCATGTTGTTTGCCGGTGGCGTTTCGGATGCCTTGGGGCGTAAGTCGGTAATGGTTGCGTCGCTGCTTTCTTCCGCGGTGCTGGTGTTGCTCAGCGCATTGATGCCGAACTGGTACGCCTTGCTCGCGATTCGCACCTTGCTCGGTTTGACACTAAGCGGTTTGCCCGCGGTTGCCATGACCTACCTCACCGAAGAGATGCATGTCGAGTCGATCGGCCTGGGCATGGGGCTGTATATCAGCGGCAGTGCCGTGGGTGGCATGAGTGGTCGGCTGATTTCCGGCGTGGTCGCCGATTATTTCGGCTGGCGCATCGGCATTGGTGTAGTAGGCGTGGTGGGTCTGATCTCGGGACTGGTGTTCTGGCAAGCCTTGCCGCCATCGCGTCACTTTTATCCGAAGCCCCTGCAGTGGCGCGCGTTGTATGCACGCTTTGCAGGCATGTTCCGCGATCCCGGGTTACCGTGGCTGTTTGTTGAGGGCTTCCTGCTGCTGGGCGCGTTTGTCACGGTCTATAACTATCTTGGTTATCGCTTGCTGGCGCCGCCCTACAACCTCAGCCAGACAGTAGTCGGCCTGATTTTTGGCATTTACCTCATCGGCACTTTCAGTTCGGCGTGGATGGGGCATCTGGCCGGCAAGCTGGGGCGCCGCAAGGTGTTATGGACGGCTTTTGCGCTGATGTTGATGGGCACCGTGTGCACGATGCTGGCATCGCTGTGGCTCATCATCCTTGGCATCACGACCATCACCTTCGGTTTCTTTGGCGGCCATTCCATTGTGAGCAGTTGGGTCGGTCGCCGCGGGGGCGTGGCGAAGGCGCAAGCATCGTCGATGTATCTGTTCAGTTACTACATGGGGTCGAGCGTAGCGGGCGCGAGTGGGGGACTGTTTTATGCCGCAGATGGTTGGCTAGGCGTGGCGTTGTTCGTGGGCGCCATGGTGCTGGCTGGCCTGCTGATTGCACTGCGACTGTATCGGCTGCAGCCGCTGCCGCAACTGGTGACTCCTCCAACCCCCATGAGCAAGGGCGCGATGCCATGAAAATTGATCGTGTAGACCATTTTGTTCTGACCGTGATGGATATCGACGCTACCTGCGATTTCTATTCACGTGTGCTTGGTATGGATATCGTCAGCTTTGGCGAGGGACGCAAGGCGCTGGCATTTGGTATCCAGAAGATCAATCTGCACGAGTATCGCCATGAATTCGAGCCTAAGGCCACGCAGCCCACGCCAGGGTCAGGCGATTTCTGCCTCATTACGTCCGTGCCGTTGGAGCAGGTGATCGAACACATCAGGCAATGCGGCGTCACGATCGAAGAGGGGCCGGTGAGGCGTACGGGTGCGCGTGGCCCGATTCAATCGGTGTATTGCCGTGATCCGGATGGCAACTTGGTCGAAGTCAGCAACTACTCGGCTTAGTGTTGTTCAAGATCATCTGGATGAAGTGCGGCAGCAGTGGCAGGCGTTCATCGTCGCGATACACCACATGGATTTCCGACATCGCATTGGAATCGGCTAGCGGCACATAACGGACGCCATCCACGTTGATGTGACTGCAAGATTCGGGAAGGATGGAAACGCCCAGGCCGGCCGCTACCAGGCTGATAATGGTGGAGGCTTCGCGTGCCTCCTGTGCAATGCGCGGCGCAAAGCCTGCCGTGCGGCACAGCGAGAACACATGTTCGTAGACGCCTGCGCCGGCGCTGCGCGCAAACACCACGAATGGTTCCTGCGCCAGCGCCTTGGTGGGCAGCTTTCCGCGTGCGCCCACGCTTTTCAGCGCCGGATGATTCGCATGCAGCACCGCCACCAGCGGATCACGAAACAGCCGTTTGGACACCAGCGCCTTGGGCAATACGCCGGGTCGAAGAATACCTACATGTAACTTGCGCTCAAGCAGCGCATCGATCTGCTGCAGCGAATTCATCTCTTCCAGTTGCAGGTGTACGGCAGGGTAGCGCTGGCGAAAGGCGAAGATCGCGCGAGGAATGTTCTGCGACAGCGGGGTGGTGCGGGTGAAGCCGATGCGCAATTCTCCCAGTTCGCCGCGTTGTGCGCGCTGGGCCAGCTCGGCGGCGTGCTCCACCTTGGTCAGGATGTCACGCGCCTCCTGCAGGAACAGGCGACCGGGTTCGGTCAGTGCCACACGGCGGTTAGTACGCGTGAGCAAGCGTGCGCCTACGGTCTCTTCCAACTGGCGGATCTGTTGGCTTAGCGGTGGCTGGGACATGCCGAGCCGCTCTGCGGCTTTGCCGAAGTGCAGGGTGTCTGCGACGGTAACGAAGTAGCGCAGGTGGCGTAGTTCGATGCTCATGCCGTTACTTTGGCGGCAAGCCACGCAATGCTCAAGTCCCTTGGTGTTCTTATCTAGATGGGTCACCTTGGTGGGTGCGTCGGTCACGTATAGGCGACTAATCAATCAACGAGCCATTCGTATCATCTTTGGGATATCGCTGGTTTTCGATGTAAAGCAAGAGGCGTCATTTACATCTAGGAGGGCCGAGTCCACGTCGATTCGATGTCATCTTTGACAGCATCATCGACCTCTGCCACGGACGCACCCGCAAGCTCGTTGATTCGGCCATGCCGCATCCCGTAGAAATGGCCGCTTTGTCTGTAGGTGGCGGTCCAGGTGACTCGATCTGAACTTGCCTGTTCGTAGTCACCTTCGTACGTAAATCCGTTCTTCGTCTTGCCAGAAATGCTTGTCATGATCTCCACCCTTGGGATAGTCGTGACCCCAGCATAGTCCTTTATGGGAACCAAGACGTGTACCCAAGTTTGAATGCGTTGGGCCAAGCCTCGACCCTGTTGCGATTGCGCCGGGAATCATGGCGATCGGTAGAAATGAGAGGCACCCGATCCTTAAGGATGCTCAACGAATCACTTTGCTACGGATCGCCTGCTTGACGCATTACCCTTAACTAACAACTGTAGGCGCATGCTGCTCTAGCGCTGGGAAAATAAACCCTTTTCCTTGGCAGGCGTCTCAGCCACGCGGTCCTATTCCCTAACGTCAACTGAGTATTTCTCCGATGTTTACGTCGGAGCTGCGGTTTCGTCTGCTGACTTAAGGCATCGGGGCCGCAGGCGGACCATTTTCGCAGGAGACGTTATGCGTACTTATGTCAACGACCATACTTCGAATTGCAACCTTGTCGACTCAGTTGATTCGCTCGGATCATTCGGCGTATTACGAAACGCGCTGGATGTAGCAGGGCTTACGGTGATGCTGAGTGCCTCAGGTCCCTACACATTATTTGCTCCGAACGACACCGCATTCGCCAAGTTGCCTAAGGGCACGGTTGATGATTGGCTAAAGCCGGAAAATAGGGACGAATTGCTTTCCGTGCTCAAGTATCACATCTTTCTTGGCCTTGCATCTTCCGCTGACGTGGGCACCATGTCGCGCCCCAAAATGTTGCAAGGCCAATCAGCCATCATCACCAAGGAAGGAGACAAGATTAGGATCGATGGCTCCAACCTGATTGGGATGGATATTGCGTCAAGCAATGGCGTCATTCATATGATCGACACGGTCATGCAGCCCATTGAGCCTTCCGTGAAGCATTGATTCACGACGTTGAATTACCCCAGATCAAATCCGGGGTAACCCTACCTACGTGCTGCAGTGTTTACTGCGTAGTCGTCGCCGGTTCCGGCTTCAACATGCCCTGCACATCTTCAAAGTGCCCGTCATTGAATGCCGGCACAATGTTCAGCAGGTGAGCCATCAGCGGATAGACATCCACATTCGGGAAGCTGTGGTAGCGAATGCCGCTTTGGAAGGCTGGGCCATGCGCGATAAACAAAGCCTGCATCAGCGGGTCGGCATTGTCGTAACCGTGTTCACCCAGGCTCATCGGGCCCTTGTGCTTGGCGAGGTAATCCGTGGTGGTGATGCGCCAGCCCGTGTCTGCGAGGCAGACCAATTGCGGCACGCGTGCATTGGAGCCGTAGTTCAGGCGTTTTGGAATACGCGTCTTGTCCCAGCAGTGCATGTGTTGCTGCGGTTGTTCCATTTGTTCTTCGACAGCGTTGAAGTCGTGCTTACGCTTGGGATTGAAGCCAGCGACTTCTCCCAGGTTCACCAGTTCGACGTCTTTTAAGTCGATCAGCTTATCGATCAGGATTTTGTGATCCGGCGGCACGCTGGCCATGCCATGATCGGCCAGCACAATGATGTTGATCTTGTCGTAGAGCCCGCGCTGGCGCAGGCCATCGACCAAGCGTCCGATGGCCGCATCGGTATCGCTCAGCGCCTGATTGACCTGCGGTGTATCCGGACCGTACTGATGACCGGCATGATCGACCGCATCGAAGTACAGGGTGACAAAAGTAGGGCGCTGGTCGGCCGGCATATCCAGCCATGCCAGAACCTGATCCACGCGCTGGTTCGCCGTTACTTTGCCGTCGAAGGGCTTCCAGAAATCCGGATGTTTGCCCTGGATATCCGCTTCGGAGCCGGGCCAGAACATCGTTGCGGTGCGCAGGCCAGCGGCGTCCGCGCTCTCCCATAGCGGAGTGCCTTCATCCCACCACAAGCCGTTGCTCACTGCCTTGCGGTCGCTCAGCGAAAACTTGCCCAGTTCCGGATCGACCATGGAGTTATTCACGATGCCGTTATGGTCCGGCACCAGGCCGGTGACGATGGCGTAGTGGTTGGGGAAGGTCAGCGAGGGGAACGAAGGCTGCATGGAATCGGCGTGTACACCGCTCGCTGCCATCGCTTGCAGGTTCGGGGTTACGCCGCGGTCGATGTAGTCGGCGCGGAAGGCGTCGATCGAGATCAGCAGCAACGGTGTCGTGGCAACGGCTTTGGCTTGTTGCGCTTTGGTCTCGGGCGGTGGCGGCGTGGGTTCATTGGCGTGACGATGGAAGACGCAGCCGGTGCTGAGTGCGACCAGCGAACAAAGCAGCAAGCGGGGCAGGTGTTTCATGAAGAAGATCCGTTTGAACGATAGACAGCCTGCCAATGATGGCGCAGTTGTGTGACTAATTCAGCTGAAAGAATATGGCGGGCGCAAGTTCTTGAGCGCCGATGGTTTCCAGCGCTGCTCAGGCCGCAACAACTACCCTCAGCGGGTGGTTGGGTGGCGTGTGATCAGGCGGACTGCCGCATGGCCACTTTCCCGGTGGACAACTCATACACGCCGCCGACCACTTTTACACTGCCGTGCTTGACTGCCTCGGATATCACCGGTTGCGCGCTGGCAATGCGCGATACGTTGTAATCCACGTTTGCACCGATCGCGTTGCGGATGACCTGGTCGCCTCCCGCTTTCACGACACTTTCCACGCCCGGACGTACAGCATCGACGATATCCCAGATATGTCCCGGCAATGGATGCGGATCCTCAATCTCGGCCACGGTAGCCTTGACCGCGCCGCATTCGGTGTGACCAAGCACCACGATCAGCGGTACTTTCAGCACACCTACCGCGTATTCGAGGCTGGCCAGGCTGTCGCCGCTCAGGTAGTTACCTGCCACCCGCACCACGAACAAATCACCCGGTCCCTGATCGAACACCAGTTCCGGGGCGACGCGTGAATCGGCACAGCTCAATATCGCAGCGATGGGATATTGCGCTTTGACGCGGGTGGCGCGACCCGCTGAAAAATCCTTGGCATCGAGGTTGTTACCAGCGTAGCGCGCGTTGCCATCAAGCAGGCGGCGCAGCGCGGTGTCGGGAGAAATGGCGTTTTGGGTAGGTGCCGCATCGGCGAGCAGATGTCTTGGCGCGAGAGCGCCGAGGGCAAGCAATCCAAGTCCTGCTCCGAGAAACTGACGTCGAGACTGCTGCGAATGCGAAGGATGATCACACATGGTATGCCTCCATCCAGGTTGTCGGATTGAGCTACGGGAGGATCGTGTGCAGGCGGTCGGCTTGCTTCTTGACCGCGGGCAGGGCGTGGTTATCTAGCGGCGCGGTGGTGTGTAGATCTTGTGAAGGAGGTGGCGTGTAAGCTGCATGCCAGATTACTCGTGGAATATGCGGCGTATTCGCTTCCGTGCGCACTGGCGCACGGGGCGAACGATGCAATGTGTCATCCATGTCGGAGCAGCCATGTCCTCGATCGAACAGCGTCCCCCTCTGCCGCCCTTTACCCGTGAAACCGCCATCCAGAAAGTGCGCCTTGCCGAAGACGCCTGGAATACCCGCGATCCATCGCGTGTCGCGCTGGCGTACACCCTTGATAGCCGCTGGCGCAATCGCGCCGAATTCTTGCAAGGCCGCGGCGCCATCGTTGATTTTTTGACCCGCAAGTGGGTGCGTGAGCTGGATTACCGGCTGATCAAGGAATTATGGGCGTTTGAAGGAAATCGTATTGCCGTGCGTTTTGCCTATGAATGGCATGACGATTCCGGCAACTGGTTTCGTTCCTATGGCAACGAGAACTGGTTGTTCGACGAGAATGGTCTGATGGCCGAGCGTCACGCCAGCATCAACGATGTGCCGATTGCAGCTGCCGCACGCAAATACCACTGGCCGCAGGGGCGGCGTCCGGATGATCATCCCGGCTTGAGCGATCTTGGCTTGTAGTCTCCGCGCGGTGCGCTGGATTAATCCGGCGCACCTGCCTTGGCCAGCCAGGCCGTAGCGCCATGTCCCGCGCGATAGCCGCTAGCGAAACACGCCGTCAGTAAATAGCCGCCTGTCGGCGCTTCCCAATCCAGCATTTCGCCAGCGCAGAAGACGCCGGGCAGGGTGGTCAGCATCAGCGCATCGTCCAGGCCTTCCAGCCGCAGGCCCCCCGCACTGCTGATGGCCTCGGTGATCGGGCGCGCCTGCTTCAGCCGCAAAGGCAGGCGCTTGATCGTGCGGGCCAGCGTGTGGGTGTCGTTGAGCTGGTCTTTGCTCAGCACTTCATGTAGCAGGGCTGCCTTGATGCCGCTGAGTCCGGTTTGCCGGCGCAGATGTTCACTAAACGAACGGCTGCCGCGTGGTTTGGCAAGATCGTGTTGCAGGCGATCCAGTGTGCGATCAGGTGCGAGATCCAGTTCCAGCATGGTGGTGCCATGCCTTGCGATCGTATCGCGCAAGGTCGCCGATAGCGCATAGATCAGGCTGCCTTCGATGCCGGTGGCGGTGATCACGCACTCGCCCTGGCGCATATGCCCGTGGCCGGTAGCGTCGCGCCAGTGCGCCGCTACCGGCTTCAAAGGCGCGCCGGCGTAGCGGGTGGCCAGGTGCTCGCTCCAGCCGATATCGAAGCCGCAATTGGAGGGCCGCAACGGCGCGACATCCGCACCTCGCTCCGCGAGCACGGACTGCCATGCGCCGTCGGAACCCAACTGCGGCCAACTGCCGCCACCGAGCGCCAGAATCACGACGCGTGCATGAATGATGCGTTCGCCTTCAGGCGTGGCAAAGCGCAAGGCGCCCTCATCGTCCCAACCCAGCCAGCGATGATGCACATGAAAGTGCACACCGCTTTCGCGCAGCCGGTGCACCCAGCCACGCAGCAAAGGTGCCGCTTTGAGGTCATGCGGAAACACTCTGCCAGAGCTGCCGATAAAGGTGTCGATGCCAAGGCCCTTCGCCCAGGCGCGCAACGCATCCGCGTCGAACGCATCCAGCCATCTGCCGACGGCTGCTACGCGTTCGCCATAACGCTGGTCGAAATCGGGTCGCGGCTCGCCGTGGGTGAGGTTCATGCCACCTTTGCCGGCGATCAGAAACTTGCGTCCGACCGATCCTTTGGCCTCATACAGATCCACGGCGATACCATGCGCGCGCACCGTCTCTGCAGCCATCAGACCCGCCGGGCCGCCGCCGATAATCACTACGCCTGGATGGTGGAATGCTGCTGAGGACATGTTCTGACACGGTTGTGAGCCGTGCATTGTAGGTCCTCAGCTGTCCTGTGTGCGGCTGGATCAACCGGCGGTCATGCCTGTGGCGTTCTTTCGTCCGGAACGGGCGGCTTCTTTGGTGCTAGCCGCTGAAGCACAGCCTTGTGCTGGGGATAATGCATCTGCAGCTCGGAGATGTTTGCCAGCTCGAAGGTTTCGAACTCGAACCCCGGCGCCACCGTGCAACCTGCCAATGAGAAGCCACGCGGCCCGGTTCGCTCGGCGGCGAACCAGCGGCCTGCGGGAACCATGATCTGAAACGCGCCATCGGGTTGTTCCAGCGTGTTACCAAGTATGTGCGTAACGAGTTCGCCATGCGGGTTGAGCACATGGATAAACAGCGGATCGCCAACGTAGAAGTGCCATAGCTCGTCGGCATCGATTCGATGCCAGGATGAGTAATCGCCATCACGCAGAAGATAATAAATGGCCGTGGAAGCGCGCCGTTCCTCGCGCGCCTGATCCGGGCGGGAGCGCAGAATGCGTTCCTCGCTGCGATAGGTCTGGTTGTACCAGCCACCTTCGGGATGGGGCTGCAGTGACAGCCTTTGGATCAAGCGATCGATATAAGTCGGATCGACGGTCATTGAGACCTCCATGGCGGGTCGCTTCAAAAAGGAGCCGGAAACACGCAAGCTCCTGACACAAACCAGACGTCGGTAAAGATTGAGTCAGCTTTTGTCGAAAGGCCGCATGCAGAACGTTATCTGCCGATAAATATAACTACAGTGTGACTGGGGTCACATGGGATGGTCCGATGCAGAATGACGCGCATCCACTTTGGCCAAGGTCGACGCCAGTGCGTTCACCTGTTTTGCAAGGGTTTGCAACATCGGCAGGTCCATGCGTGTGACGGCGATAAACACACCGACGTGCCGCCCCGGCACCAGGGCCATGTAAGACATGAATCCGCCGAACCCGCCGGTTTTTTCGAGTATCGCCGGGCTTTGACCGTTGGCAGAGAGCAGTACCCAGCCCATGCCAATACCATCGGCGTGACCTCCATTGTCCATGCCTTGCACGTCGATCAGTGATTGCCGCTGGAAATAGATCGCCTGGCTGATGGCCATTTGCGGATCGGTGCCAGATCCGCCAACACCGAGTTGTTGCTGCATCCATGCCGCCATGTCCGCAGCGCTGGAGTACATACCACCGCTGCCAGCGTTGTCGCTTTGGGAAGCGCACGACACGTGTGCGTTGCTGCCATCCATCAATCGGGCGCACTGGTCAGCCGAAGGCGCATCCGTGGTGTCGTGCATGCCGAGTGATTGCGTTATGTAGTGCTGCAGGGCTTGGTCGTACGGCATATGAGCAGCGTTACCCAGAGCATCGGCGAGCAAGTCAAAACCCAGGTTGGAATAGAGCGCAATGTGCCCCGGAGCAGGTAGCTTGTTTTGTTCTTGCAGCCATTCCCAGCGCGCTTGCGTGTAGGATGTTCGGCCTTTGGAGGGAATATTGGCTTGGCGCGGAAGACCACTGGTGTGCGTAGCCAGATCGATCAGCGTGATCGGCCGCGAGGACGAAGGTACCCGATCGTCGTTGGGTGCGTAACGTTGTAGCGGATCAGTCAGGCGCAAGTCGCCTTCGCCGGCCAGCTTTACCATCAGATCGGCCGCAAGTAATTTGGAGAGCGAGCCGATACGCACGAGGGCGTGGGCGTCGGGCAAGGTCTTGCTGCCGGGGCGCGTTTCTCCATACCCGTCAATGGAAACGCTGTTGCCGTCGACAATCGCGATCACCATGCCGCGTGCGCCGCTGTCGGCGAACATATGTTGTTCGGCTGCACGCGTTGCGTCTTCCAGCGGATGTTCGGCCGCAAGGCCGAGGCTTGGCGCGAACACCGCACAAGCAGCAAATGCGATATGACGCAGCACGCGGCGATCCATGGCCTATCCCCTTATGGCAAAGCCGCGATGTTATCTGGAAAGGGTCACGAATCGGCGCGCTGCCAACAGCCGTCGTCCCAGCGCAGGCCGGGACCCAGTGTCTTTCGCTTTGAACAAACTTTATATAAGTCGCTAGGTCCCGGCCTGCGCCGGGACGACGGATGAAGCATGGCGAATGGATGTGTTACGTCGCCTGCTGACCAAATAGATCGCCATGCGCAATCTGATCTTCCATCGCTAGCAGGAAGCGTTTGGTCGGCAAGCCGCCGCCAAAACCGGTAAGGCTGCCGTCGCTGCCGATCACACGATGACAGGGCAGTACGATCGGTAGCGGATTGCGCCCGTTTGCCGCCCCGACAGCACGTACCGCGAGCGGCTGGCCAATGCGCCGCGCCAGTTCGGCGTAGCTGATGGTGGTGCCATAGGGAATGTCGGCCAGGGTGTGCCACACCTGTACCTGAAAGGGCGTTCCCAGCGGATGCAGTGGCAGGTCGAAGGTTTGCCGTTCGCCGGCAAAATATTCTTCGAGTTGTTGGCGAGCAAATGCCAGCTTGGCGGCGTTGCGCTGCCAACGTGGATCGGGATCTTTCCGGTGTTTGCCGGTTTCGAACCACACGTCGCGCAGGCCCTGTGTATCGGCGGCAAGCAGCAGCGAGCCGATCGGTGTGGGCAAATAGTCGTACCAGATCGTGTCGTGTGAGATCGTCATGCGGTAGCTTCCTGGCGAGATCGGGCGCGCGGCGATTGGGTGGGGTCGCTCACACTGCGCCATAAGTGCATGACGGCGTATGCGCGCCATGGGCGCCATGCTTCGGCAAGCGTCGTCAGCGCTCGGGTGCTGAGCATTACGTCATCTTGTGCGGCGGCGCGACGAAGGATCAGGTCGGCGGCAGGGAATGCGTCAGGATGGCTGAGCCCCCGCATTGCCATGTAATGCGCCGTCCATTCGCCGATGCCGGGAAGTTCAACCCAGCGCTGCACGAATTCATCCAGCGATTGCTCGACACGGAAATCCACGCGCCCGCCCAGTAATGCGCGCGCTACACCGCGAATGGTTTCCTCGCGCGCACCAGTGACACCCAAGGAACGCAAGTCTGCATCGGCCAGTGTTTCCGGTGTTGGGAACAAGCGCTCCAACCCTGGTAAAACTGGTGTGGGGAGTGCCTCGCCGTAGCGATGCACGATACGCGAGGCCAGCGTACGCGCGGCGGCAACACTCACTTGCTGCCCGAGAATGGCGCGTACGGCGACTTCAAAGCCATCCCAACTGCCAGGCAGACGCAAGCCGGGGCGCTTGCGCACGAGTGCCTTCATCTGCGGTGTCGTTTGCAAAGCCGCACCGATGGCTTGCGGATCAGCATCCAGATCGAACATGCGGCGGATTCGTGTCACTACCGCCAGCATTTGTGCGGGCTGCGGGCAGTGCAATTGCAGGCGCAAGGCATGTTCATCGCCCGGCCAAGCGCTCAAGCGCAGCCATCCCGGTGTTTGGGCGGTTCCGAAGACACGTGCATAGCTATCGTCGTCGACGTATTCGATGCCGGGCAACGCGCGACCGCGCAGGAACGTCAACAGCGACGCAAAATCGTAAGGCGGCCGATAGCTCAGCTTCAGGCTGAGGCTGTCGTCATTGCCGGCATGCGGATGACGGCGCAGTTCGCGCGGCGCGATCCGGTTGGCTTGCGCAAACGCCGCATTGAAGCGACGCAGGCTGCCAAAACCTGACGCCAGCGCAACATCGGTCACAGGCATACGCGTTTCCGTCAGCAATTGCTTGGCGAACAGCAGGCGGCGTGTGGTGTGCACGTCGATAGGTGGAGCGCCTAGCCGCTCGACAAACAGTCGCCGCAGTTGCCGTGCGCCAACACCTACTCGTTGCGCGAGTTCTTCGACGGGATGCTCTTGCAGCAAGCCACCCTCGATCAGCTTCAGCGCACGCGTCACAACATGATCGCCGCGCTGCCACGCATCATTGCCAGGGGCGAGTTCCGGCCGGCAGCGCAGGCAGGGCCGGAATCCGGCTGCTTCGGCTGCCGCTGCCGTCCCGAAGAAACGCACGTTCACGCTCTTCGCAGTCGGTGCAGGGCAGACCGGACGGCAATAGATGCCGGTGCTGCTCACGGCGATAAAGAACAAACCGTCAAACCGAGCATCGCGGCTCAGACGGGCTCGTTCGCAGGTTCGCAGGTCGAGCGTGGGGAGGGCGGTAGCTTCGGACATGCGCGCAGGCTAGCACTGTTGCCGGCTGGAAACTCGCCGTTTTCGGACATCAATACCCGTGCCGTTCGCTGTCTTGCCTGCGTAGCGGCGACACGTTAGCGTGGCCCACTTTCGTGCCCAGGGATCGTCATGAAGATGAAGGTGATGTTGGCGTTGCTGGCGAGTCTGGGGCTGGCCTTGGCGCAGGCACAGACAGCGCCCGTGTCTTGGATACAAAGCGGTGCAAAGACCGGCTACCAGGTTCAGGGCACCGGTGATCCGACCACTGCGCAAGGCGCCAAAGCCAGTGTTACGTCGAGCAGCGCGCAGAGCGACATGTCCGGCGTAGTCATGGCGGTGAGCGATGCTGCGCCTTACCGTGGAAAAATGGTTTCACTGCAGGCTGATTTGTCGACGCGCAATGCCGATAAAGGCGTGACGATTTTCCTGGCGATGTACGGGCCGAATGGATCGTTGGGCTTCATCAGTTCCGACCGGGTTCCCGTGCTGGGCGATGTCACATCGGCACAACGCCAGATTCAGATCGGCGTGCCCAGTGCTGCCACACGCTTGAGCTATGGCGTGGTGCTGCATGGCAACGGCACGGTGGACGCTGAGCACATACGCCTGATTGCCGCGGCGCCGATTGTGGAAGTGCCGCCGCAACTCGTGCTGGACAAGGCGATCACCATCGTTCGTGAGTATGCGTTCAACACGAGCAAGGTCGATTGGGCGACGGTTGAGCCGCAAATCCGGGCCATGGCGGCGAATGCAAAGGTGTCACAGGATGTCTACCCGGCAATTCGCGCGTTGCTTGCCGATCTTGACGACCATCACAGCTACTTCCAGGAGCCATCGCTTGCCGAGTTGCTCAGCACACAAGGCGGCCCGCAATCGCCTTCCGTTGTGGAACTGAAGCCAAACGGGGTGGGTTATATATCGATGCCCGGATACAACGGAAAAGATCCGCAGGCGCGCGAATCTTTTGCAGACGACATGGTGCAGGCCATCACCAAGCTGGCACCGCAAGTTCGCTGTGGCTGGGTGGTGGATCTTCGATCCAATACGGGTGGAAGCATGGCCCCCATGCTGGCTGGATTGGGGCCGCTACTGGGTGGCGATACGCTGGGCAGCTTTCGCGACGCGCAGGGTCGACTGACCGCGTGGCAGGTGGGTTACGGCATGAAGGGCAATGTCCCGAAGGGACCGGATCTCAGCCATGCAAGCGTGGCGGTGCTCACCGGCGAGCATACGGCCAGCTCCGGCGAAGTCATGGCCATTTCGCTTCGAGGGCGTGCCAATACGCGTTCGTTTGGCGCGCCGACCGCTGGCCTCACGACGTCGAGTGTGGATTTCCCGTTGCCGGATGGAAGCATGATCATCCTGGCAACATCCATTGATCTTGACCGCAACGGTCATGTCTATGGCGAAAAGATTGCACCGGACCAACCTGTCGACGCCTCCGATTCGAAAACCGATGCGGTGCTGAATGCGGCAGAAGCATGGTTGTTCCAGACAAACCACTGCGCACATTGAATTACACAGGCAGGCGGCGAGTGACCCTTGAGTATGCTGATGGGGCATCACCATGGATGCCTCACGACAGGGCGTCGTTACAGGATCGCCGTCTGGCAGGCGACAGCTCTTGGCATGTTTGCTATATCTTCCCGCAGGGGACCATGCAAAGGACGCATTATGACTTTTCGGAAGAAAGCGCTGCTCGCGGGCTTGGCGGGGGTGTTGGTGTTGGGGGCTGTATATCTTTATCTTCATGCTGGCGCGACAGCGCTTTCCGTTGCACCGGTGGCCTCAGCGATCCCGGCTCCGATTCATCACCCGGTTGCCCAAGCGCGTCATGCCCGCCCCATAAACGGCATCTTTAGCGAGGACATCCCGGCTTTTGCCTCGGCTGTGCGTAATGCAGAAAAGCAGTCCGATCCGCTGCAGCGCTGCCTGGCGTACCCGGATCCACCTGGCAGCCATTGGACACACGATGCCGTTGTCGCGTATTGCCACTATCGCTTCCAGCCGACGATCAGTTTTGGCGAAGTTAAAGACCTCATCGAACAAGGCAAGACAGCCGAGTTGGATCGCCGCATGGATGAGGCGTTGCATGCGCAGATGACGCAGCCTGACGCGCGTGGCCAGCTTGATCACATTTTCATTAATGCTTTCGATGATGGTTCTTTCGCGACTCGCGAGTTGCTTGATGCCTGGAAGCGGGGGTCGCCAAACAGCGCCTATGCCTACGCGGCAAGCGGTTATGCGTACGTAGCCATGGCACATGAACAGCGCGGTGGAAAGTTTGCGCGGGATACGTCGCAAGACAAGATGGATGCGATGGGGCGTCTCCTGCGGCAGGCCGATGCAGATTTACGACACGCGATCAGCTTAAACCCCCGCATTACACCCGTTTACGTCGCAATGATTCACGCGGCGGGTCTCGCGTTTGGGGAGGGGTACGCCAGACAAGCAATCGCTCTCGGGTTGCGTGTTGATCCCGCTAACTGGTCCATTTACGCCCAGATGATGTGGCTGATGCAGCCGCAATGGTTTGGCTCGCTTGAAACCATGCAACGTGTGGCTGATGCCGCCGTAAAGCACGCGAACCAGAATCCGTTGTTGTGGATCGAGAAAAATGCCGTCGCGCAGTATCAAGCCAACGCGGGTGGCTGTGACTGTGCGCCGCCCCCGCAAGCTTTCAACTTCCCCTCAGCGCTAGATGAGTTGGCAAATAGCCGAGAGCTTGCTGTCGTTGGCCGTACGGCGGCTGATCAAGGCGCAGCGTCTATGGCCGTAGTCTATCTTTCCGAGGCTATGCGCTTCGAGACGAAGACAGAGCGACTCCGCCAGCAGCGTGTGGCGCAATTGGCGCTGGTTGGTGAGCGGCAGATGGCAATGGATGAAGCCAATAAACTGATTGCAGAGGCACCCAAGGACGCGGGCAACTACCAAGCACGCGGTTACGCGTACGTTTACACGGGTGACACCCGGCGTGGCGTGCAGGATCTCGAAACCGCGCTCGCCATCAATCCCGACGATGATGAGGTGCTGGGTATGCTCGGCAACATCTATACGAATCAAACGCACGAATGGGATAAAGCTTGGGACATTGCGGATCGTATTATCCGGAAATACCCCGACAGTCCGGGCGGATGGGTGATACGGGCCACCATTCAAGAAAACCAGCCACGTGTAGGTTTGCAAGACACTTACCAGTATTTCTTGGCGCACTTCAGCAATGATCCGCGGATGAAATGGCAGATCGATCATATGCATGAATTGCTGACGCAGGCCGGGTCTGCGTCATCGGCTCAACCCATTAGCGCGAAGTAGCGCTAATGGGTTGAGGTGCCACTGATATTCACCCGCTACCTGCGTCTTGTGCCGATCATGCTGGACAGCACGCCATCTCTGCGAATCAAACCGTGATAAAGCGCAGCACCAAGATGTGCGAGAAAGGTCAGAAACAGCAGCATCGCCAGCCATGCGTGTGCATGCCGAAAAATGGCGAATGCGGCGGCACTGGCCGGGAAAATCGGTGGTAGGCGCAGGGAATCACTGAGCATCACTGGATAGCCGCCCGCCGATAGCATGGCCCAGCCGACCAGCGGTATCACCAGCATCAACACGTACAGCAGCCAGTGCGATGCATGCGCGGCGAACTTCTGGATGGCGGGCAGATCGGCTGGCAGCGGCGGCGGTGGATTGCGCAGGCGCACGATCAGGCGCACCACGGCGAGCAGCAGTATCGCGATGCCCAGTGGCTTGTGAATGTGAATCAGCCATTCGTGCCGTTCGGATACGGAAGCGACCATACCGATGCCGATAAACAACATCGACAGGATCATCGCCGCCATCAGCCAATGCAGCACGCGTGCGGCAAGCACGAATTGTGTCGTCGAGCGTGTCATCGCTTGGCCTCCGTCTGGCTGGTAGCGGTGCCGGGCAGATGCGCCTCTTCGCTGGTGCGGCGCAGATACGAGGTGGCGTAGGCGGCTGAGCGTGCGGGCAGGAGCGGATCGTCCGAGGCTTGAATGCCATCAGGCAAGACCAGCGGGTCGTAGTTGATATCGCGGCATGCGCCGCTTTCCTGTGGCGTGGTGCTGGTGAGTACCAAGGTGCCAGCGTCGATCTCACGGCGATCCGCGGGCCATGTCTTGGTGGCGTCGTTGGTGGGATCGCCGGGACTAGCCAGCGTGATAATCAGGTGCCAACGCTGTTGGCCTTGCGCAAGCCGTTGCGTCAGATCGGCATCCAGGTAATTGGGGTCGCTGCCGCCAGTGGCGGTTTCACCATTCTCCGGCACCATGCGCCAGCGCACCGCATGCTTCTCGCCATTCGCGTCGACAAGGACGAACGCATTCAAGCTCCAATAGCTTTCCGTGGCGAAGCTGGCCGATGGTTTCGCCGTTTTCACCCACGCGAGGAAGGCTGCTGTTTCCGGATGCGCAGCAAAGAAGGCAGCAATCTTGGCCGGATTCGGCTTGCCCGTCGCCGGGTCGGGTTGCTGGGCCTGCAATTGTTCGAAGAACGCTTGTGGTGTTGCGACTGGAAACACCGGCATGCTGTTCATGCCCGTACGCCATTGTTGGCCGTTCGCCTGACTGAAACGCAACGCCATGCTGCGGATCGGTACGCTGCCGTCGGGTGCATAAGGATTACCGCCGGGAATGGCAAAGCGCCCAACGATAGGAGTGCGGCCGGGTGCGAACACTTGCGCTGCTGAAAACGTCTGTGCCTGGCCACTGCTGTCGAAATAGCCTGCGACGCATACGCCTTTGGCGTGGTTGCGACGATAACCCGGAAACACACCCGCGTTGGCCTGGAGCTGATTGATCATCCGCTGTGCCGTGAGCCGCGATGGTGCCAGCCAACCGCCCACATAGCCAAAGGCGAACACAGTCAGCAGAAGCACGGCGCCAATCAGCGCAAAGCGCAGCAACACGCTCCGGTTACTGAGGGGAGCCTTGCCATCTGATGATGCGGCGGAAGGAGGGAATTCGGACGGTACATTCATGCAAGCGGATCCTCTTCGACGAGACGCCGGCCATCCCTGGGCCATCTTCCTCCAGTACAGCCGCGTTGTCGTGTGATTCGCGCGAAGATCTCGGCGGGTTACATCGATTCAAAGGCAGGGCGTAGGGGACTGACAAAACCCTTGAGATGTCTCAAGCCGTCATTCCGGCGAAGGCCAGAATCCATGGCAAGTACGGAGCGTGGATTCCGGCCTTCGCCGGAATGACGGCTTGGCCGAGTCGGGCTTGTTAGCGGCTTTAAGTCCGCAAGCTTCGCGCAAATCAACCCAAATCTATCAACAAACACAGGTGAGTCTGCGGTGGCCCACTGAGCATGCATCTTTGCTACGTCTATCTCCGAATCCCCCGACTTTGCCGCACTGCAGTTGGCGACCATGAAACGGGACGACCATAATGGGGGTCTTTCCCCATGGCAGTCGCAGGTATTCCGATGAACGCCCCCACCCGCATCGACACCACTCGCACCATCCGCGCCCCGCACGGCACGGCCCTGAGCTGTAAGAGCTGGCTCACCGAAGCGCCTTACCGCATGCTCCAGAACAACCTGGACCCGGCCGTGGCGGAAAACCCCGCGGAGCTGGTGGTGTATGGCGGCATCGGCCGCGCCGCGCGCAACTGGGAGTGCTTCGATGCCATCCTGCGTGCCCTGCGCGATCTCAATGACGATGAAACCCTGCTGGTGCAATCCGGCAAGCCGGTCGGTGTGTTTCCCACCCATCCGGACGCGCCCCGCGTGCTGATCGCCAATTCCAACCTCGTGCCGGCCTGGGCCAACTGGGAACACTTCAACGAGCTCGATCGCAAAGGCCTGATGATGTACGGCCAGATGACGGCCGGTTCCTGGATCTACATCGGCTCTCAGGGCATCGTGCAGGGTACCTACGAAACCTTCGTCGAAATGGGTCGCCAGCATTACAACGGCAGCCTCAAGGGCAAGTGGATTCTTACTGCAGGCCTCGGCGGCATGGGTGGTGCGCAGCCGCTGGCCGCCACGCTCGCCGGCGCCTGTTCACTCAATATCGAATGCCAACAGAAGAGCATCGATTTCCGCCTCAAGACACGTTATGTCGATGAGCAAGCCACCGATATCGATGACGCGCTGGCGCGCATCGAGAAATACACCAAGGCGGGTGAAGCCAAATCCATCGCGCTGCTCGGCAACGCCGCCGACATCCTGCCTGAACTCGTGCGTCGCGACGTGAAGCCCGATGCCGTCACCGACCAGACCAGCGCGCACGATCCGGTCAACGGCTACCTGCCGCAAGGCTGGACGGTGGAACAGTGGTTCGAGCGCCGCAAGAGCGACCCGAACGGCACCCGCGATGCCGCCAAGAAGTCCATGAAGAAGCACGTGGAAGCCATGCTCGCCTTCCACGCGCAGGGCATTCCCACCTTCGACTATGGCAACAACATCCGCCAGATGGCGAAGGATGAAGGTTGCGCCAATGCCTTCGATTTCCCCGGCTTCGTGCCCGCTTTCGTGCGCCCGCTGTTCTGCCGCGGCGTGGGTCCGTTCCGCTGGGTGGCGCTCTCCGGCGATCCGGAAGACATCCTCAAGACTGATGCCAAAGTGAAGGAGCTGATCCCCGACGATCCGCATTTGCACAACTGGCTGGATATGGCCGAACAACGCATCAGCTTCCAGGGCCTGCCGGCGCGCATCTGCTGGGTTGGCCTGGGTCAGCGCCACAAGCTCGGCCTCGCGTTCAATGAAATGGTGCGCAAGGGCGAACTGAAAGCACCAGTCGTCATCGGCCGAGACCATCTCGACTCCGGCTCCGTCGCCAGCCCCAACCGCGAAACCGAAGCGATGAAAGACGGCAGCGACGCCGTATCCGATTGGCCGCTGCTCAACGCCATGCTCAACGTGGCCGGCGGCGCCACCTGGGTCAGCCTGCACCACGGCGGCGGCGTCGGCATGGGCTATAGCCAGCACAGCGGCGTAGTGATCGTGTGCGACGGTACCGAAGCGGCAGACAAGCGCATTGCACGCGTGCTGTGGAACGACCCGGGTACCGGCGTAATGCGTCATGCCGATGCGGGTTATGACATTGCTGTGCAGTGTGCGAAGGAGCAGGGGCTTAAATTGCCGATGATTTGAATCATCGACCACAAACCATCGCTAAATCATTACACCCTCATTTTGAGGGTGTAATTTTCTATGGGGCGGATTTGTCGTATAAACACGGAGCAGGGCGATGTGTCATTTGGCTTTTCTTTTTGGTAAATCTTTGAATTTTTAAAGATATTCTAGTCGGAAGAGTGGGCTGGCTCCGGGCTTCGCGCTTTGTAACACATCATTTTGGGGTCGAATTGGAGTTAGGCCACAGAGGCGCTCGACGCTTAGAAATATCATCTTGCCGCAAGGAGAGGTTCCATGGACAACGCGACACGTCTGCGGTATTTGCAATTCGCTCTGCGCGCCATTGGTCTCGTCTTTATCTTCGGTGTCTACCCGCTCACAGTTGTATGGCCTAGTGGTTGGTCGTGGTATGTAGGCCAATCGCACTATCTTCAAATGATTATCGGAATCTATGCCACGCTGGGTATTTTCTTGTTTCTCGCGGCCAAAGATCCCACACGGCACATCAGCCTCATATCTTTTGCAATTTGGTCGAGCGTTGTTCATGGCGCCATCATGACGGTACAGTCATTTAGCGCCCCCGAGAATATGGGCCATCTATACGGCGACGTTTTGGCCCTCTTTGTGGTCGCAGCAGTTCTTGCTTTCCTTTGTCCAGCCGCCGCTCGACTCAGCTTTGACGGCAGTGCGGCCTAACTATTCGTTCAACCGGACTGCGGCGTGTTGATCGCAGAAGTATGCTGTGCACGCCGGCCGCAGCCGGTTAACTCAAGCGTTAGGCAACATGGAAATCGTATTCATTGTCCAGCATTTGAATGGAATAGCTCCCGAGCAAGAGGACATCAAATTTATTGGTGTCTATCGCTCAGCAGATGCTGCTCACGCTGCAATCGAGCGGCTCAAAGGTCAGCCCGGCTTTCGCGACCACCCAAAGATCATTGATCCGGAGGTTGACGACGAAACAGAGGGTTTTTATTTAGCAGAGCATCAACTAGACAAAGACAATTGGGTCGAGGAGTATGGCTTCGACTGAAGCCTAACTAATCATCCAAGCGGACGCGCTATCCGCGCGCCGCTTAAGTCAGGCGTTAGGGGACTCTATGAAGTATGTGGCATATCTTATTGTTTTGTTCGCCGTCGCTTCGGCAACGCACGCCCAAGATTGTGGTCAAAAACTAAAGCAGGAACTGCTTCAACGCGCGACAACCGATCAGCAGGTCCGAAACGCTCTGCAGGCATCGCCTACATCAAAAGATGCTCTTGATGCCACGCTAAAAACGGACGCAGACAATACTGCGTACATGCGCCGTGTTCTCGCACGATGCGGTTGGCCCAAGAAGTCTGTCGTTGGACCGGAGGCGGCGAAGGCTGCCTGGCTGCTTACGCAACATGCTGATATGGATCCTCAATACCAAGTCTTGGCGGCCCAACAAATGAAGTACGCTGTCCTCGCCAAAGAGGCTGAACCTTGGGACCTTGCCGTGCTCGTTGACCGCAACCGCAGGCTAAATGATCAACCTCAGGTATATGGCATGCAGTTCTTTTCCAATGCTGACGGAGTAATCGAGTTCTACGACATCGTCACTCCTTCTCAGCTGGATCACCGTAGAAAGGTGATTGGCTTGCCGCCATTCTTTTGTTGGGCTACCCGCGTTTCCAAGGACAACAAAGATGCTCCCATTCGCTGGCCTACTGGGGTCTTTTTTCAGCCCACATCTTGTGAAGATGCGCCCTAACAACTCGTCCAAGGCGGACGCCTTCGGCGCCGCTTAACTCAGGCGTTAGGTGTCATTACACATGTCTGCAGAATTGAGAACAAATAGTCCCGGATTCGTGGTTTTGTATAGATGGCGTCTTCATCCAGGCATGGAGTCATCGTTCATCGAAGCTTGGGCACGCTTGTCGGACTTGCTGCGATCGGAAAGAGGCTCGTTAGGTTCTCGCTTGCACTGCGGTAGTGACGGACTTTGGTACAGCTACGCACAGTGGCCAAGCGAACAGGCTCGAAAAGACGCGTTTTCCGCCGGCTCTGTTGATCCCGTTGCCAGCGTGCAGATGGAGCGTGCCATTGCCGAGAAATATCCGGAGATTACTCTGGAGCCTGTGGCAGACTTCTTGGTGGCACCTGCGCACAATGGCACCTGACTAATCATCCAAGCAGACGCCTCTGGCGCCGCTTAACTCAGGCATTAGGCTTTATGAAGAATGCTCCACCCGGATACGAGTGTCCGTTCTGCGGTATTGCTAAGACGCTTCCATCGCCTGCTCCAGAATCAGCCGTTGTCTTGGTGGATACCAATGTGTTCGCTTTGGTTCCGACTCACCACTACGCTGGAATAAAAGGCAATTGCTTGGTGGTGCCTCGGAGCCACTATGAGAACGTGTTGGATATTCCGGATAACCTTGGCAGTGACTTCTTTCGTGCTACGCGTCGCCTAGCGCATGCTATGCGGAATGCCTTCGCGTGTGAAGGAATATCCACTCGCCAACACAACGGGCCGGCCGGCAATCAAGATGTGTGGCACTACCATCTTCATGTATTTCCTCGCTACTGCAATGACGGGCTGCATGCGGGGCAGAAAGTGCCCTACACGACCGAGGGGCGAATTGAGTTGGCGGCTATTCTCCGGGCTGCGTTGCGGTAGCGTGCACTTTGCTTGTGAGTCGGGCTGCCTGGATGCACCATGCAGGCCTAACAATTCATTTAAGCCGACGCCACTTCGCGGTGCGGCTTAATTCAGGCGTCAGCCGTCACAGGAGATCTCGCATGAATGAACGGATCGACCCATTTGTACAGATGCTCGACTCTTACAAGGCGGCTGTCTTTGCCAAAGACGTTGACGCGTTCGCAACTCTCTATGACGATGATGTGCATATCTTTGACATGTGGGGAGCGTGGTCGCTTCACGGCATCGCGTCGTGGCGAAACATGGCAGTCGAGTGGTTTTCTTCCCTCGGTAGTGAACGCGTTATCGTGGATGTCAAAGATGCTCAATCCACTTTGGTCGGAGAGTTGGCTATTGGGCACGCGATCCTTACATACACTGCGGTGTCAGCGGAGGGAAAAGAGCTACGGTCACTTAGCAACCGCATAACCATAGGGTTAAAGCGCACCGGCGAGTCATGGAAAGTCCTCCACGAACACACGTCCGCACCAATTGATCAACGGTCCTTAAAGGCCATCTTGCAATATTCAGGTGGTGGCTAATTATTCATCCAAGCGGACGTGTACGCCGCGCACCGCTTAACTCAGACGTTGGGCCAAGGAGGTCAGGTATGCCGGCACACGAGAAGATTAACTACGTCGAATACCCCGCGCGAGACTTGGGTGCGACGAAGCGATTTTTTGAAGAAGCATTTGGATGGGTCTTTGTGGACTATGGCCCTGATTACGCTGCGTTCTCTGATCAGGGTCTCGATGGTGGCTTCTTTAGGTCTGAGTTGGCCGCACGCACTAGCCAGGGTAGTGCTCTCGTCGTCTTCTACAGCCAGCATCTTGAGGGTACGCTTGCCAAGGTCATCGCTGCTCACGGTGAGGTGGTAAAGCCGATTTTTTCGTTTCCCGGTGGCCGCAGGTTCCACTTCACCGAGCCAAGTGGCAATGAATTTGCGGTTTGGTCCGAGCTTGAGGCCTGACATTTCGTCCAAGTGGATGCGCGGAAAAACGTACGGCGCTTAACTCAAGCGTTGGACGTCATCCGCTTTCGTCCAGTTGGCTTTTGGAGATATCAATGGCACAACCCTTGTTTGTCCTCGTGCAATTCAACGTAAAGGACTTTCCGGAGTACTTCGAGCACTATGGTTCACTGATGAGTGCGGAGGTGGCAAAGTTTGGCGGTCAGTTTCTCGCGGCCTCGCGTGAGGTTGACGTCAAGGAAGGTCAGTCGAGCGGAAATTTCACTGCCATCATTCGGTTTCCTTCCAAGGAGGCGGCTGCCGCCATGTATGAGTCTCCGGGATATGCGCCATTGAAAGCGAAACGCATTGACGAACTTACGGACGGCGGCAACCTGATTTTCATACCGGGCCTTGAGGCAGCACAGCTGAAATAAATTGCGAAATGGGTGAAGCATGTCGCTTAACAATTCATTCGAGCTGATGCGCGCTTCACGGTACGGCTTAATTGGGGCCTTAGACGCCACACTTACATTTGGTTTATGGGAAGAGTCATGAGTACACGACCACCATTCATCGTATCGGCCAGTGAGTTGCCAGAGCATAGCCACGTGTATCCGCAAAGCGAGGAGGCCATGGGGCCGACTCGCAGTGTCGGCCGCGCGGCGGGTTTAGTTCGCCTTGGTATTAACTTGCAGCGTCTACCGCCCGGCATGCGGTCTTCATGGCCTCATGCTGAGTCGGATGAGGAGGAGTTCGTTTACGTCATTGACGGTGACGTTGATGCCTGGATCGATGGAGAACTTCATCGCATGGTCGCGGGTGACTTTGCGGCATTTCCGGCTGGCACAGGAATTAGCCACTGCTTTATCAACAACTCGACGATGGAGGCGCTGCTCCTGGTTGGTGGTGAAGCAGCAAAGCGTGGCAACCGCCTTATCTATCCACTGAATCCATCACGTCAAACGGATCTAAGCGCGGCGGATTGGTGGCACGATGCGCCGTTGAGAAAGCTCGGTGCCCATGACGGACTTCCAGACCAACTGCGGAACGCTAAACGCTCGGGCGATGCTGCCTAACCATTGCTTCAAGTTGAATCGCTCCGGCAGGTTTTACCCACTCACACGGTCGGTTTAAGTCAAACGGTCAACCCAGCGCAGGCCGACATACTTCAGGAGAACTCATGTTTGATCACGTCGTATTCGGAGCCAGTGACTATGCAGCGAGCAAGGCATTCTTCCTGAAGGCACTCGAACCGATCGGCATAGTCGTAGTCTCGGAGGGGCCGCTCGGCATCGAGCTTAGTGCGGACGGTAAGTCTTCATTGTGCATCCGCCGAGCCGAGGAGAAGCCTTCGCATCTTCACTTGGCGTTTACGGCTGAAAATCGCCAGCAAGTCGAGGCTTTCCATCGAGCGGCTCTGGATGCGGGTGCCAAAGACAATGGTGCACCTGGTCTGCGTCCGAACTACAGCGGGAGATACTATGCCGCTTTTGTCATTGGTCCGGACGGGCACAACATCGAAGTGGTTTACCACGAACCTGAGGGCTGATTCTTCACTACATTCGCCGCAAAAAAATCGGGCGCCGAAGCGCCCGAGAGGAGTGACGAAGGCTCACCAGGAAGCAAACCTTCGTCACACGCACACATTGTTTTTGTTTACCACACCATCGAAGCACCCATGCCCACGCCGATGTCGCCCTGCGAGTTGCCGGTGATGCTGCCCTTGAGCACCCAGCGGCCATTCGGCGTTATGGTCGACATACCCACCGCGACGGCGGCCTGGCCCCTGAACGCGCCGACACCTGCACCGAGCGAACTCTGGTTGGGCTGATACGCCTGCGGGATATTGGTCATGGCGATCGCTGCGGCGGTACCTGCATCCGCATGCTGGCCAACAGATGTGATACGGCTGTTCAGCTGGCCAACCTTCTGGTCTGTATAGCTCTGGGCCCAGTTCTGTGCCGCCTGCACCTGTCCCACGTTCGCTGCGTCGGTGGCATTCACACCAGCTGCTACATTGCTGATAGTGCGTTCGTTACCTGCAGAGCCCACGGATACTGTGTTCGCGGTCGTCGCCACCGAGCCTGCGCCCAGCGCCACTGAGTTCGTCGCACCCGATTGAACGGTTGCACCTTGACCTACAGCCGTGCCGTTGGAAGCAGTCACCGAAGCGTTGTTGCCTACCGCAGTGCTGTTGCTGCCCGTCGCAGTCGAATTATTGCCCACCGCCGAGCTGCCACCACCGGAAGCATTCGAGCCAGAGCCCACGGCGAGATTGCTACCGTCATCCGAAATAGATCCGGATGAACCACTAACAGGCGTGGAATTGGCGCCCTCGATGTTCGTAACACGGCCATCGATGTTGGTTACCTGACCACCCATGTTGTTGATCTGCGACTGAAGATCAGATTGCACACCCGACAACTGGCCGAAGTTCACCGCGTCGTACTGGTTCACGCCATCGGCTACGTTGGTGAGCACTACCGGTGCTGCTGCACCGACACCACCCAGCGTCACCTGACCACGGTTGGAACCCGGATCATAAACCACGGCGTCCATCGTGTTGCCATTGTTATCGACCAGTCCGGCTGACTTCAGCTGGCTAACGTTTACGGCATCGGTATCTTCGGTGCCCGCAGCAACGTTGTGAATCGTCACGGGGCCATCGGACTTGCCACCGCCCATTGTCGCGCTGTTGTAGTTCGGCGTACCGTCGGCGTTCTGGTCGTAGGTCACCGCGGCCATGGTGTTGCCATTGGCATCGATCAGGCCCGTCGACTTCAGCTGCGACACGTTCACCGCATCGGTGTCGGCAGTGCCGGCACTGACGTTGCTCAGCGTACGGGTTTTGCCGTCCTTGTCGGCGAAGTCAACCGTCGTACCGTCAGTGTCTGCGGCCACCGTGATGTTGCGGCTAGTCGCATCCTGCTGCACGAGACCCACTGAACCTGCGCCAATCTGCTGTTGCAGATTGCTGATGTTGGTTTCGTTGGTTGTCACGCGGCCATCAAGATTGGTGATATTGGTGGTGTTGTTCGCCACCTGCGCGTTGGTCGCATTGAGCTGCGACATGTTCACTGCGTCGGTGTCTTCCGTACCGGCTGCCACGTTATGCAGCGCCACCGGACCACTGGCATTGCTGGCACCCAGCGTCACGCTGCCGTAGTTCGACGTGCCATCGGTGTTTTGATCGTAGGTCACCGCGGCGATGGTGTTGCCATTGGCGTCGACTAGGCCTGTTGACTTGAGCTGCGATACGTTCACCGCATCGGTGTCGGCGGTGCCGGCACTGACGTTGCTCAGCGTGCGGGTGTTGCCGTCCTTGTCGGCGAAGTCCACGGCTGCGCCGTCGGTATTCTTGCCCACGGTCAGATTGGCACCCGTAGCAGCCTGCTGGACGAGACCAGTCGTGCCGTCGTCAAAGTTGTTCTGCAGATTGGTGATGTCAGTGGTGTTCTGGCTGACCTGCTGGTTGGTCGCATACAGCTGCGAACCGTTCACGGCGTCCCTGCTGGTTGCCGACAATTCACCCGCTGCAACGTTGTGCAGCGCCACCGGTGCGGTCGCCGAGGCACCGCCCAACGTCACGCTGCCATGCGTGTTGTCGTCGTACATGACGGCATCGGCCATCTGCCCTTGCAGATGGGTGATGTTTCCTTCGTTGGTGGTGACACGACCATCGAGGTTGGAGATGTCACCGGCGTTCTGCTCAACCTCCTGGTTAGTGGCGTACAGTTGCGAACCATTTACAGCATCTGTGCTGGTCGCAGATACGTTGCCCGCAGCTACTCCCGTTAGCTGACGCGCGCCCTCGGTGCCAGTGAAGTCGACAAGAGTACCGGTCTTGCCCGCAGCTACCGTGACGTTGCCCGTGGCGGGATCCTGCTGGACCAAACCAATCGTGCCGTTATCAAAGTTGTTCTGAAGGTTGGTGATGTCGGTGGTGTTCTGGCCAACTTGCTGGTTCGTTGCATATAGCTGCGAACCGTTCACAGCATCGGTGCTGGTCGAGGACAATTCACCTTCGGCTACGTTGTGTAACGCGATCGGCGCAGTCGCTGAAGTGCCGCCGAGCGTCACGCTACCGTGCGTGCTGTCGTCGTACATCACCGCGTCGGCCTGACCGGTCTGCAGATTGGTGATGTCATTTTCATTGGTGGTCACACGACCATTGAGGTTGGTGACGCTGGTGTTGATCGAACCGATATTGCTGGTGTTTTGTGCCACTTGCTGGTTGGTCGCATTGAGCTGCGAACCGTTCACTGCATCAGTGCTGGTGGAGGAAACCTCACCCGGTGCCACGTTGTGCAGGGTCACCGGCGAAGTTGCTGAAGTGCCACCCAGGGTTACGCTGCCATGTGTGTTGTCGTCATACGTAACGGCATCAGCCATCTGACCTTGCAGATGGGTGATGTCGCCCTGGGCCGTCGTCAAACCGCCATCCAGTGCGTCGAGCGCATCGCCAACCGTTTTCTGCGTACCGTTCTGCACGGTGTAGGTCGGCGACGTGATAGAGCCGTCGGCCGCAACGCCCGTGCCACCGCCCAGCGAGGAAGCCACGCCATTGAGCTGCGAGACGTTCACCGCGTCGGTGACCTGCGTACCAGCAGCCAAGTACTCGATCTGACGTTGTGCGGTGCTCGAACCCACCGAAACGGTATTGGCGCGGTCGGCCACGCTATTGGTACCCAAGGCAACGGAGTTGGTGCCGTAGGTTTGAGCGTTCTGACCCAGAGCCGCACTATTCGCCAAAGACGCTATAGCTCCTTGGCCTAAGGCTACGGTACCCGACAGATTCGCCACCGCACCTTGGCCTACCGCTGTCGAGTTGTTGCCTTGTGCCAACGCACCGGCGCCGATGGCTGTGGTCGACGCGGCCGAGGCATGCGCACCACTACCGAAAGCAACAGCGTCGGTTGCAGCAGCCCCGGTTACTGCTTGATTACCAATGGCCACGTTGCCATCTGCTCCTTGCGCCAATGCGCTGGGTCCTATCGCGATCGATCCGGTGCCTGCAGCGCTGGCATCGTCAGTACCGTCGTTTAAGCCATTGGCCTTGAAATAACGCGAAGCGGCACTCGTGTTGTTTTGCAAGTTGGTGATGCTGCTCTGCGCCGTGGTCAAGTTGCCATCGAGTGCGCTGAGTGCATCACCGACGGTAGTCTGCGCATGGCCCTGCACGTTATAGGTCGGACCCGTGACAGCACCCGTGGTCGAGTTGATCGACGCGCCGCCACCCAAACCGGCCACCACGGGTGCCAGCTGGCTTACGTTCACCGCGTCGTTAGCTTGCGTACCTGCGCCGACATTCACAATTTGTCGTGTGAAGGATGAACCGGCGACATCGCTGCCAACGGAAACCGTGCCGCTGCGTTCCGACACCGAGCCCGCGCCCAATGCAACGGAATTTGCTCCGGTCGCTTTGGTGTTGTAGCCAAGTGCCGTAGAAGTACTGCCAGACGCGGTTGAATACGGACCCAATGCCATCGAATTGGTGGTGCTGGCTTTGCTCGCCACACCCATGGCCACGGAGTTTTCACCGGTGGCCTGCGCGCCATTGCCTGCCGTGGAAGCACCGCCCAGGGCGATGGAATACGTGCCTGACGCCGTGGCGTTGCTGCCCTGGGCCATGGAGTAATCGCCACTTGCCTGGCTAAGTACGCCCATCGAGATGGACCTCAAACCGGAAGCCATTGCGGCGTTGCCTTGGGTCGATGCGCCACCGATGGCGATCGAGTAATCGGCCAGAGCGTTTGTATTGCCACCTATCGCGACCGCACCGGTACCTTGGCTATTGGCCGTATCGCCTACTGCGACAGCACCAGCGCCATTGGCCGTGGATTGGTGTCCAACGGCCGTCGCAGCACTGACGTCGGTACCTGTTGCGGTGCCGCCACCGATGGCAAAGTCGGCTGCACAGATGCCTTGATCGTTGGTCGTACCGTTCGTGCCATCGGGCAACATACAAGTCTGTTGCGCCATGGCCGAAGCCGCGCCTGATGCAAGCACGATCGATGTGATCGCCTGAGCGATGAATGTACGAGTGGATTTCTTTTTACGGCCCTTGGCCAGTTCGGATGCCACTACCCACTTTCCAGTGGCGGCGTTCCAGACAATGCGATAGATGGTGTTCATATACTGGTTTCCTGGTGAGTCAGTCAAAGATTCGGACGCACTTTTCGTTGCGTGGTCTTGCGATCGCGCAACGACATCCATTCGATGTTTGGTTATTCCTTGAAGTGCGACGTCCTCGCCGTTATCTCGCGAGGTCTCATCAGGAATGCTAGAAAGACGCTTGGGACGAACCCATCGGATCAGACTTAATCTTTATTAGTACCAGCCTGAAAATTTTGGCTTGGAAGGTCAATTCGAGCACTTGCCGTGCATCTGGATGCAAACGGCATCCGCATGCGATCAGCCGCGGCGTAGTTTTGCGGGAATGTTTCCGATCGAGAAATCAATTTCCATGCGATTTTCTCCAAGCGCAAAACTATGAGATTCGAAACTGTCTTAGGGCGTGTTAACACTACCACCTGAGTCCATCGATGATGAGCGCGAAATGGACGAAGCCGAGAAACACGATGTCCAGCTTATCGAATCGGGAAAAGACGCGGCGAAAGCCTTTCAAGCGCCGGAATAGCCGCTCCACTTCGTTGCGGCGCTTGTACATTTCTCGATCATACGCCCATGGTTCGAGCCGATTGCTTTTAGGCGGAACCACGGGAATAAAGCCAAGGTCGAGTGCCAGTTGGCGCGTCTCATCACCTTCGTAAGCTTTGTCCATCAATACATGCAGCGGCTCGTCAATCGATCCCAGACTTTGCAGCAGAGCACGTCCCATCGGTGCGTCACCCGCCTCCCCAGGAGATAGCGCAAATGTCAGGGCTGTTCGAGCATCCGCGGCAACCATATGAATCTTGGTAGTCCAGCCGCCGCGCGATTTCCCGATGGCTTGGGGGCCGTTTTTTTTAACGCTCCGGTACCGTCAGGATGAACCTTGACCACGGTGCTATCCAGTGAGACCGCTTCGATTTTGATGCGAACGATCTGCTCACGTTGCAGCTCTTGGAACACGCGATCAAGCACGCCGTGCTTAGACCAGCGATTCATCCGCGTATAGATCGTGTGCCAATTGCCAAAACGCTTTGGCAAGCCACGCCACTTGCAGCCATGCTCGGCAACATAAAGGATCGCGTTCAACACCTGCAGGTTCGTCATGCTGACGTTGCCGCGTTGTTGCGGCAAGCAGTGTTCGATCCGTTGAAATTGTTCTTCCGTGATTTCCATCGCCTAAGTATAAGATCAGACGCCTATAGTGTTAACACGCCCTAGTATCACTGCGCATCAAATGATGCGCAGTGATGTGCCTTGTTGTCGCTCGCGCTTACCACGTAAAGCGTAAGCCAGCGTTGGCAGTGAGACTGTCGCGCTTGGCGTACTCCGTCGCGCCGACGCCGACCTGGTAGCCCACCGACGCATTGACGCTGAGGTTTGAGGTCAGACGTGCGGTCAATCCGCCGGAAGCTTGTACGCGGCTGGCTGCCGAAAGCAGCGGAACGTGGTCTGTGCCTGAGTAAACCGTCGTGGCACTTCCGCCCCAATCGTGCAAGTAGTCGACCGCCACAAACGGCTCCAGTCGAGCGCCACCCTTCGTGTCGATCTGCCACTTGCCACGCACACCGACGCGGCCGGTGGTTCCATTGGTCGAGCCCAATGCAACGGAGCCTTCCGCATCTTGTCCGTCGCTGAAGCGCACCTTCTGCCACCCCACTTGCGCCTGCGGTTCAAGTACGAAGTTCGAACCGAGCTGCGGCATGGCGAAGGGATAGCCGAACTCCAGCGAACCCATGTAACCCACACCGCGCGTGTTCAGGCGCGCCGTGTCCGTGCTGGCGGAGCCGCCATAGGTCGTCGCTTGCAATACGCCATCGAGGTACCAGCCTTGCGGACCGTAATGTGTCCAGTACACGCCAGCCGAATTGGCTTGCAGGTTGACCGAGCCGGTACGTTGCGTGACGTAGCCGGTGGCTTCCTGATTGGTCACGGCGCCATCGACTCGCACGTCTGTATTGCTGTGCGCCAGATAGCCGCCGAAACGGTCGCTGTGGCCGTTGAACGAATCGCCTCGCCACAGATCTGCACCGACCTGAAAACCTGTCAAGTTGCCGCGAGCACGCGGTGCGGCAAACGCGCGGTACGTATTGTCGATATTGCTGGCGAACGCGCGCGTCCACACTGATGGCTGAGCGTCGATGCCGGCTGAGGTCGGCAGCGTCGAGGCGTCATCGCCGGCGCGCTGATGCATGGTGCCGAGCGTCAACATGCCGAGCTCGCGTGCGATGGGCTGCACCACGCCATAGGTGGCCAGTTCCGGTCCGATGATCGGATACGAACCTGGCAACAGCGGCTTCTGCGGATCGATCGGCAGGGCGGGTAGGGCATCGCCACCCGGATCAACCGGATCAACCGGTTGGATGGGTGTGCCCGGATCGCCAGGTTGGGTAATGGTGCCCGGATCCGGTGGCACGACGAATTGGTTACGCAGGTACCAGTTGTCCGGATTCGTCCCAGCCAGGTCTCCGCGGAACAGGCGATAGTTGAGCGCGCCGTCGCGTGTGTAGTTGCCGAGAGCGAATGCGCCGGTATCGGTGGTACCGCCATTGACGGCAGCGATCACCAAGATGCCGTCGCTGGATGTGTTGCCTTGCGTCGTACTGGTGTTGTGCACGATCACGTTGGTCTGGCCGCTGGCGTTGCCACCGTCGATCACCAGCTTGCTCGACGGAGAATTGTCATCGCCGAGGAACGTGTTGAGTGCGAGCACGCCGTTATTGCCGACATAGTCGCCATGGATAGTCAGCGTGCCGTAGCCGGTATTGCCAGCGACAGCACTGCCGGGGGACAGGATGCCCGCATTCACCACGTTGCCATGAATGGTGCCGATGCCCGACAGTGTCGCGCCCGATGCCACGGTGGTATCGGACTGGATCGAGCCGCCGATCGACAGCGTGCCGTTCTGCACCAGCGTCGTGCCGGTGTAAGTCTGATCGCCTTCGAGGCTTAGCGTGCCTGAGCCCAGCTGGGTCAGTCCGCCGCTACCGCTGATCGCATTCGCAACGCTGAAGTCATCGGCGCGGTTGAATTCCAGCGTGCCGTTATTGACGATATCGCCCACGACGCTGCCGCTGGTGCCGCCGTTGCCCAATCGCAGACTGCCGCTGCTGATGGTGGTGCCGCCGGTATAGGTGTTGTCACCGGCCAGCACGGTGGTGCCGGTACCGATCTGCTCGAAAGAGCCTGCACCAGACACGATGCCCGGCAACAGCGAGCTGTCCGAACGATCGACAGCCAGCGTGGTATCCGCGGCCAGTGACACATTGCTTGCAATGCTGCCACTGGTGCCCCCGTTGCCGAGTTGCAAACCGCCGGCATTGACCAGCGTATTGCCGGTGTAAGTGTTGTCGCCGGTCAGGATCGTGGTGCCCGCACCAGCCTGTACCAGCGTGCCTGCACCGGAAATCGTACCCGGCAAGGTCGCGGTGTCGGAGCGGTTGATCGTCAGCTGCGTGTTGTTGATGATGTCGCCGCTGATGCCGCCTGATGTGCCGCCGTTACCTATGACGACATCGCCCGCGTTGATCTGCGTGACGCCACTGTAGGTGTTGTTGCCGGTAAGGGTCAGCGTGCCTGCGCCTTGCTTGATCAACTGTCCGCCGTCGCCGGTCATCACGCTGGCCAGCGTGATGTTGTTGCCGTTGGTATCGAGCACCGCACCGTTGCTGCCCAGCGCGTTGAGGCGCGAGGAGATATCCAGCGCGTTGCCTGAGGCCCACTGCAAACCACCGCCATCGAGCGTGATGTTGCCAGTGCCCAGATTGGCGCCAGTCTGAAAGAGGATGAGGCCTCCGTTGACTGTGGTGCCGCCGCTGTAGGTGTTGTTGCCCGTCAGCGTCAGCGTGCCGTTGCCCGCCTTGTTCAAGGTGCCATTGGCGTTGCTTCCGAGGTTGCTAACCAGGCCGCTGACGGTCATCAGCGCATTGGCGCCATCGACCTGGAAGGTGTGTGTACCCGTGGCGGCGAGTGCGATAGGCACATTCACCGTCATGTCTTGGCCGTCGGCGTAATTGCCGAGAACACCATCATTGAAATTGATGGATCGGGTGGCACTTCCTGCACCCGTAGAAATGGAACCCGCACGTAGAGCGCCACCGTCGAGGTTGACGTAAGACGCCAATGTGCCGGTGGTTCCGGTGCGATCGCCCATCGTGACCGTATTTGCCAATACGGTGCCACCCGCGCCAATGTTCAAATTGGCTGTCGTGCCGCCAGCACCGGAGGTTCGCGCATTCTGTCCCAGCAAGATCGTGTTCGCATCCAACACACCCGCACCCATGGTGAATGTGCCGGTTGCCGATTGACTGCCGTAGAGCGAGGTCGCAATGGTCAGCGCATCGACCTTTGCGTCGAGCGTACCCGCGCTGAAGTCTGCTGTGCCTACGCTGCCGCTGTAGTTGCTGTTCGAACCAACCGCGATATTCCAGTTGCTAACGGCGCTAACACCATCGGTGCCACGGATCTTCACCGTACCGCCGGCAATGCCGTCCTGGAAATTAAGCATGCCGACGGTTTGGTTGACGCCAATGGTGATTTGATCGGCATTGATGGTGTTGGTCTGACCAAGCCCAACCGTGCCCTGGTTGGTCGCCGGCCCCGAGACGCTACGTGCAGTATCCGCAACACCAAACGAGCTGGCGGTGATGGTGTTGGTGCCCGAGGCCAGGTTGAGCGTTGTGTTGCTGACGCCGGTCGTATTGGCTGGACCACCCGTGGCTCGGCCGCTCGCACTGAAAACGGCGGTGGGGCTATCGAACACGAAGTTCGTCAGACCACTCATGTCCAGGTTCTGTACGGTATTGCTGGCCGTACCGCCAATGCGGAAATTGCCACCGTTATAGATCAGTGTGCCGTCCAACCCTGTGATGATGCCAGTAGCGCCATTGCTCACGGTCAAAGTATCAATGGTTCTTGTTTCACTGCCGATGTCGACGGTGGAACCGGTTGGGAATTGAATCGAATCGGCATGCGCCGGTGATATCGTGACTGCGCCTAGCAGCAAGCTGGCTGCCAGCGGAGTGAGTGCAGGTCGAGGCCGCATCGGCACTTTCGCATTGCGGCGCCCACCGCCGTTCGTGCGACTTTTAGCCAGCTCCGGGGCGGCTACCCAACGACCGATGGCGGCGTTCCATACAACTCGATAGACAGCGTTCATTTGGCATTACTCCGTAGATGATCTGGTTGATCCGGGTCATCCGCGTCATGTCTGAGCTGACGAATGTTTAGCGCGCAGAAATCCTTCGACCTGGTATGGAGGTCGTTGGAATTAGATGATTGATGCATTCGCTACGGCGTCACGACATGGATCAGCGTCGTGAACTCATGCGTCTTGGTGTGACGAAGGACTTGGAATGAATACTAAAAAATATGTAGACAAACGAATGTAGGACAGGGACTAAAAAAGCATGGTGGTTGGGTCGTTACGCCTGCGCGATGGTGTGCTGTTCAGCGTGATCCTTGCGATCTTTGCCTGAGCGGATACTGATCGTGCCTTCATGGCAAATCAGACCCTTTAGCCAAGTCGTTCACAAAGAGGAGGGACGCCAGCAGGCCCGATGTCGCGAGGGTGCTGCTTCCGATGGAGCAAGATGTATCGCCGGACACGTGAGTCCATATATGAGTTAGTTCGGCCTTTTGGACTTCGCAGGCGCAAGCAGACTTTGCGTATTGATCTTGCTGCCCGCCTAGGGCGGATGCCGCCGGTGCCGCTTAAACCAGGCGTCAGGCATTCGCGACAATGCAGTCGTTATGCGCCGTTATTGAGCGGGATAGAATTGCGGTGCTTCACGCCGATCCTTCAGTCCGTAATCCCGAATCACCCTTATGGCGTAGATTTGCGCGTGTACATCGTTGTGGCGGATAGCGTCCTCTGCAAACGCGTTCGCTTCTTGCTGAGTACGCCAACCGACAAGCATGGCCATGCGCCCAGGTGTGGTGAGATGGTCGAAAATATCTTCACTGACGACATCACCGTGGCCGGGCGCAATGCTGCCGGCGAATTTCCAAAGGCTTGAGCTGGGCGGTACAACGCCATCGATGATAGTGAGGGCAGCGGCTTGTCCAACCTGTGTTTGGTCCTGACGCATCCAGCCTACCGGCTGATCGGTATAACGCCCGGCAACCCGCGTCACTTCGCCGACGCGTATGTGGTAGTCGTCAAGTACACCTTGCCGACCCTCCACTTGTGCCTGATGGTGTTTCTCCACGGTTCTCCAGCGTACCAATGCCTTTTCGTCATCCCACAGTGACAGGGACAGCAGATAGCCTGGGCGAGATCGGCTGCGGAATCGCTCGTTTTCCAGAAAGCCCGGCATTTGAGTCAGCTCCGGTCGCAAGCCTTTAGCAATGCGCAGATAGTCCGCGCCACGTGCCTCATCGGGCTTGACCTCGAACACGACGGCGAAAAGCGAGCGCTTTGCATTGAAAACGGAAGCAGGTGAGGGCGAGTCGGGCATGCTCATGGCGATGGTCGAGGCACTGGTAAGTGCGAGGAAGATGAGTGCGAAGAGGACAGACATGCGATCTTTCATGGCGATATCGACCTTCTTCAACGCTCGGTGGATTCGGCGGCGTGAATAAAGGCATTTACGCTTTCATAGAGCGAATGGCGATTCTTCTCCAGGTGCATGACATGGGTGCCATCGTCGATGCGCAACCGCCAACGCAGCGGGCTGTGGGTGAATCCGGCCAGGAAGCGCGTGGCGCCTTCGTCGTTGACCACATTGTCGTAGTTGCCATAGACCACGAACACCGGAACCCAGACATCACTGGCTTTATAGGGATAGGTGCCGGCGGAAACGGTGTCGATATCAACAAGCGGACCTGAGGGAATACGCAGCATGTCGTCTTTGTCACCGGGTACGTGGGGAACGGACGCTGCGAAGGTGGCCGTCCAGCGCTGATCGACGGCAGGTTCGAGTAAATATTGATTGCGCGGCAATATATCTTTGAAGCGTAGCTGCTCAAGACGTTGCTGGGCCGTGATGCTCCACCATGCGATATGCGTTGGGTCATCGTCAGCGGGTGTTTTGACGGGAACAACCGGGCCGAACAAGGTAAGCGAAGTCAACTCGTAAGGATGATTTGCTGCAAACGTTGCGGCAGGAATCGTTCCCCAGGAATGCGCCACCACGTGGATGCTTGTCATGCCTTGCTTGGATCGCAGGTAGTCGACGGCCGCGGCGATTTCATCAGCGGCTTCCTTTGCACGGATGACCGGCGCGGCGCCTTCAGCGGGACGGAGCATTGCCGGTGGGCGGCTGGAATCACCGAAACCTAGGAAGTCCAGTCCGCACGACAGGTAGCCGTGCTTTGCCGCATCGTGAATCCAGGAGTCTCCCGGACTGAATTGGAAGCCCGATGCCAGCAGGGTTGGAAAGCTCGCGCCGTGGATGAAAAGCACCGCCGCCTGGGTGGCTTGCGATGGATGTACGCAATGCAGTGCAAGGTGCTCTCCAGGAGCATTCGGCAGGGCAAGGTAAACAGTGTCTATCGGAGGGTTATTCGCGCTCGTTACAACCGCGAGCGTCATTGCCAGCCATACCAACATGCCATCGATCCGATTTGGAAGTTCGGTATCAGCTTACGTTTGCACAAACCGAGGTTGCTTCGGCCTTGGGCTTAATGTCGAAGTGGCGCGTGTGCTAGGGCGAGGGATCTGCGTCTACGTCAATCGCCGATTTCCGACTCGGAGCTAAATGTAAGGATGCGAAGAAAGCGTTCTTCTGTCATTCCCAAACACGGCCATTGATGTCACGAGCGAAATCGCTAGATGTCAGTTTGACGAAAGTTTTTAATTGCACCTTGGCGCTTGTTTGCACGGCACACCATGCCGAAGGACATAGATATGCATGCATGACTGACGGCACAGATGTTTTGTGCGTGTTTCGCCATGTGCTTGATTCAAGCCGAATCCATACTTGTGCAGGAAGTGCAACCGACTTTCAGCCTATGCAACCCTTTTTCGGGTTGTGGCATCACATGTGCGCTATCCCCACTTCAACACATAAGAGGTCAGTGCATATGGAAAACCAACTTGCTAAGTTTTTGCGAAAATCTGTCGTCGTAGCAGGCGTCATGGCGGGTATGTTGTGCGTATCTGCGCAAGCTTCCACGCTTGTCGTCACCGTGGACGGTGTGCGTAGCACCAATGGCACTATCCATATCGATCTGAATAATTCTGAAGCATCGTGGAAAGATAAGGCGCCGCCGTTTGCGACGGGCACGGTCAAGGCCGCGCCGGGCTCGGTGACGTATACGTTCAACGATGTCACACCGGGTGTCTACAGCATCGATGTGTTCCAGGACACCGATGGCAGCGGCAAGATGCAGACCGGCTTGTTCGGCAAGCCCCGGGGCGGGTATGGCTTCAGCAACAATCTCACCCTGATGGGTAAGCCTTCGTTTGATCAGGCAAATTTCCAGGTGACGGACAAGGACACGACGGTACTGGTTCACCTCAAGAACGGGGTGTAAGTCGGTCGCAGACCACTTCAAGGATGTACGCCGCGTTCTCTTTCGAGGCATGATTGGCGCGTAAAATGGTGCCTGCCGTTCCGGTGCATGCTGGAACGGTGGGCATCTGCCATGCATGTGGTTCAACGAGGATGCGGCATATGATGTCTTCCCAGGTTCGCACTGACGAATCTGCAGGACTTGTCGTCCTGCAAAGTCCCTATCCCTTTGCAGATACTGTGCAACGGCTGCTCGCCGCGCTGGCGGATCACGGCATCAAGGTCTTTGCGACCATCGATCAGCGTGCGGAGGCACTGGCGGTTGGCCTGTCGATGCCACCGGCGACGTTGATTCTGTTTGGCAATCCCAAGGCAGGTACGCCTGTGATGCTTGCGAACCTGTCGTCGGGCATCGATCTTCCGCTGAAAGTTTGGGTGACTGAACCATCATCCGGCAGCGTGGAGGTTGTCATGAATACTAGTGCTTACGTCATAAAGCGACATGCGTTACCGGAGGCGCTGCTCGCCAATCTCGCGCCAGCGGAGCGGCTGATTGCGGCGACACTTCACGGGTGATATGCAGACGTCGATGTAGATCGCAAGCGTTCGTCGCTGAAATGAGATTCAGAGCCATTGCGAGGTGACGCCATGGGCAAGCTGATCATGTGGAATCTGGTCACGCTAGATGGGTATTTCGAAGGTCCCAAGTCTTGGGATCTGGAATTTCATCAGCACGTGTGGGGCGATGATCTGGAACGCTTCGCCATCGAACAACTTGAATCGGCCGAAGGACTGCTGTTCGGTCGGATCACCTATGAGGGCATGGCAGCCTACTGGAAAACCGCCGAAGGCACAGTGGCCGACTTTATGAACAACCTGCCCAAACTCGTTGCTTCGCGGACACTCCGAAAGCCTGACTGGAACAATACCGGTCTGGTCAGCGAGAACATTGCCGACACCGTGCGTGAGGCCAAGCAGCAGGCGAAAAAAGATCTGTATGTCTTTGGAAGCGCCAATCTGTCTGAGACGCTGATCGAGGAAAATCTTTTCGATGAATACCGCATCGGCCTCGTGCCGGTCATCCTCGGTAGCGGCAATCCGCTGTTCAAGCAGGGTGTTTCAATGCAGCAGCTCTCGTTGATTGGCTCGCATACCTATCAGTCTGGCTGTGCTGTGTTGCGCTACGTACCGAAATCATAAGGCGAGCGCGGCGCTATCAGCGCGATGGCGTAGCACGTGAGAAAGGGCAGGGATCATGGCGACGGATGCAACGCCGCCGAGATCGATTTTGCCAGCTCCACGAACAGAGCGTGGCGTTGATCCTCCGGTGCATTCGAGGCGGTAAGGAAGGCTGCCACGATCACCGTATGCCCATCGGGCCAGGTCATGATGCCGATGTCGTTGTAGGCGGCGGTGAGGCCATCCCAAGTCTCGGATGTGCCGCACTTGTCCGCCAGCTTTACACCCGCAGGCAGACCGGACATCAGGCGATTGGGCATGGTCTGTGCGTACATCAGGTCGAGCAGGTACTGGGTGGATGCTGACGAAAGCAGCCGGCGTTGCCAGAGTTTGCGCAGAAACAATACGGCGCCATCCGGTGTGCTTCGATTGCCGGGATCGGCGAGAAACATATGGTAGCCACGCAGGTAGCGCTGGTCCTGCTGCGCGTCGGTTTCGTTGGCAGGTAGGGTTTCACCAGGACGCAGGGCTTCGAACAATTGCGCGTTGCCCGCTTCGCCCCGGTCAACGCGCAGATCGTCAATACCATGCGCATGCAGATAGCTCGCCACCACGGCAGGACCGCCCATGAGTTTGAGCAAGGCATCGACGGAGGTGTTGTCACTCTGGCTCACCATGTAGCTCATCAGCTGCCGCACCGTGAACGTCATCTGCGTACCCTGAAACTGTTTGCGGATGATGCCGTTTTCCAGATCCGCGCGCGTCAGAGTCACCGTCTGATCGAAGTTGTTCTGTCCACGTTCAATCCGATCCAGCAAGGCAGCCGCTACCGCTGGCTTGAACACACTCATCATTGGGTAAGACTGATCAGCGTTGACGCGCCACGTTTTACCGCTGTCGAGATCGAGCACGGCAATGCCCAGGGTGCCGGGGCGTGCCCGCCGCGCAAGCATCTCCAACTGGGTCTGCAAGTTGGTCTGAGATGCTGCGGTTACGTGCAGATCGGTAGCGTTCGCGCCTGAAGGTGTCGCTGCTGAGGTAAGAGCGAATAATGTCGCTGCCAGCGCCGAGGTGCGGCCCGAGGGGAATTTCATCGATCAGTTCCTTGATGACGGTTGAAGCGCCGGGCGAAGGTGGCACAAAAAAGTGGCAAAGTTGGGACTTGCAGCGGGTGATGGCGGGGCGGAGGCCTGCGCACTATGCCCCGATGCTTGTCGAATTACTTCAACGGAAGAAAGATATCGACGATCGCTTCGTGCTCCGGTACATCGGGAAAGAAGCGCACGCGTTGTACATAAAGCGGAAAATCGCGTGGTTCCTCACCGCTTTGCGGCAGCCATTCCGAATAGAGGTAAGACACGGACTGGCGCAACGTCTCGTCGGAACCGATGTGTCGCAATACTGCGCAGCGGCCAGCGGGTATGGTTTTCCTAACAATGCCGTAGTGATTATCTTCAATGTCCTGTTCCGTCGCTACGCACAGGTCGAAACGATAATCAGCGTGGTCGATCTCCTCTGGATCGTTGTAGAGAATGTTGAACGTAGCGTTCTTAGTCGGCGGAAGATGCTGCTGCTTGCGCCAGGCAATGAACTGGCGGATCGAGTCGCCGATAAGCCTCGGGTCGCCGCGATGTTCGAGTACGGCGACCGGTGTTTCCTTAACGTCGACCAGCTTGACTGGGTGTGTGTCCGGAGTGTTTTGCATATGCAGGGTCCTTAGCTCGGCAAGAGGTTGGTAGGTGGCATGCCAAGGTGCCCATTGCGGCTGCTTTCGGAACTCGGTCGGCGTTTGCCCAATGCTTTTTTTGAAAGCACGGGAAAACGATTCGGGATTGTCGTAACCGCTGTCCAGCGCAATATCCGTAATGGTTTGACCGCCGCGGAACGCGAGCTGATGCGAGGCTCGTTTCAGCCGGGTCATCTGGATATATCGATAGACGCCAATCCCGAACAATTCGGAAAATTGCCGCAGGAAATGGTGCTTCGAAAACGTGGCGACCTCGCTGAGCCTGTCGAGGTTGAGGTCTTCCGACAGATGAACGTCGATATAGTCGAGCACCTTGTGGAAGCGGGCGAGATAGGCGTCGCCGGATCGTGCAGTCAATGGTGTATCTCCTTGGCGAGCGAGAGGTTACGCATTGGCGCAGAGGCTTGCCTGACAGAAATTGCTGAGAGTTGAACGCATGGCAGGAGCTGCGATTCCAGAGGTCTTAGTTGATTCGGCGTCTCCGGGGCGATGGAACCAGATGCACTCCTACATGCCACCTCGTTCGTACATGCCGGTGATTTCCCCTTCCGCCAGCACATGTCCCTTGATCGCAGCCATCACCTGATCTGTGCCTTGCCCGGCGGGCAGGCCGGGATTCACGTCCAGCGCATACACCCGGAATACGTAGTGATGCGGTTTGCCCGTCGGCGGGCACGGGCCACCGTAACCGATGCGGCCGAAACTGTTGATACCTTCCACGGCATGATCAAGCCGTTGTGAAGGTGTGGACGCGCCTTCGGGCAGCGCGTACGTCATGCCGGGAATGTTGTAGGCGAGCCAGTGGGTGAAATCCACGGGAGCATCCGGATCATGCATCACGATCACGTAACTTTGGGTACCGGCCGGCGGCGTCAGCCACTGCAGCGACGGCGACTGGTCGGCTCCGTCACAGGTCAACTTCTGCGGCATGGTCTGGCCATCCGCAAAGCTGAGGCTGGAAACATGCAGCACGGCTGGGGTGGTGCCTTGCTGGCCGGAAGCCCACCCCGAAACCGTTCCCAGCACGGCAGCCATCACGATCGGCACGGCGATGGCGCTTGCCTGTCGTTTTCTCATCATCGCGATCCCAGGCTTGTTTTGAGCGCTAGCTTAGCGCCAAAGCCGTGGCTGTTTCAGAGCACTGAGAGCGGGTTCCCGTTTACGCGGTCAGCTGTCTGCATGCTCACGCCTGTGCAGACAAGCCAAGAAACACGCGCGCGCGTTCGATCCTGCGCAGGCACAACCATTCGATCAACCACACCAGTAACATCGACATGCCCAGCAGCGGCAAAAAGACGCCCAGGCATACCAGAAAGGTGATCAATGCGTAGGGATATCGCGCCGTTGCCATCGCCGGCGGCGCGCCCAGAGTGCTGATAGGACGCCGCCGCCACCACATCACGATGGCGCTGGTGCAGAGCGTCATGAGGCCCAGCGCCGTGAACACGCCAAGGATCTGGTTGATCGGCGGAAACAGTGCACCTTCGTGAATGGCGATGCCGTAGCCGATGATGCGGTCGAGCAACGGTTTTTGAGCGAAGCTGGTGCGCTGCAGGATCGCGCCGGTGGCTGCATCCAGGGTCAGGGTGCTGCGGCTGGGACGATCATCCGCGTCAGAGCGTGCTGTCCAGTGCGGTGCATGCTGTGAGGGCGGCGCGATCAACACCGGTGGTGCGAGGTGTTGCGCGGTGGCGATGGGAACAAGTCGGTCTATGGGCGAATAATCCTCGAGCATGCCGCCTTGGGTGTCACCCATATCCATACCTGGCATGTTCATGCCCATGGCCATATGCATGGCGTGTTCGCCCGAGGCAGGCGTGTTTTCCGCCTTGATCTGCGCACGCTCCGACGCACTGCCCGTCGTCCAGTCTTGTGTTGCCGTATTTGCGGCATAGGTTTGCCGGATCGTGTGCAGCATGCCGCCCCAGGATTTGCTCCAAGGCAATCCCGATAGCAGCAGGAACAGTGCGAACAGCGAAATCCACATGCCGATAACAGCGTGCAAGTCACGCCAGAAAATGCGTTTCCCCTGACGCAACCTGGGATACAGCGTGCCACCCAAGCGTGCGTTGCGCGGCCACCATAGGTATAGCCCGGTGATCAGCATCAGGATGGTCCACGACGCTGCCAGTTCCACCACCATCGAGCCACCGCTACCCAGCAACAACTCGCCGTGCAGGTAGAAAATCACCTTCATGAAACGATCGTTCTCGCGCACCACGCCCAGTACTTGCAAGGTAGCTGGATTGACGAATACACGAATCAGTTCGCTGCCGTGACCGACAAGAATGCGTGTGGCGGCTTCGGGCGATTCCGGTAATACATACGCATTGAGCACCGAGCCCGGCACTGCGCGCAAAGCTGCAGCTACTTGTGCGGAAGCTGGTTGGGCTGGTGCGGTGCTGACGTGCGCATAGCGCCGTTCCAGTAACGGTTCCAGCTGCGGCTTGAACAGATAGATCAAGCCGGTTGTCGCCAGCCACAGCACAAACGGCAGGCAGAACAGGCCGGCGTAGAAATGCCAGCGCCAGATCAGGCGGTAGGCATTTTGTTTGCGTGTTGAGGGTGCGGGGTTTTGATTCATGGCTTGGTGACTCGCGATACGTTGTCTTTCCTCTGAACTTCATTCCACCTCACGTCATCCCGGCGAAAGCCGGGATGACGTGAGGCAAGAAGGGTGTTCGAGGTAAATCACGACGACTACAACCGAAACTTCAGACTGGCGACATACGTACGCTGCGGAAATGGGTGATACAGGAAGTACTTCTCGTTATTGAGGTTGTCGACACCGACCGAAGCCGACAGCTGTTCGTTGATCTGGTAGTTCACGTGCGCATCGAACACCAGGAACTTGTCGAAAGCGCCAAAGACATTCGGTGTGTTGTCGGTGTTGTCCAGCGTCGAGTACTGCTTGCCGCTGTAGCGGCCGGCCAGCGTAAAGGCCCACGCTGCGGTCGGGCGATATGTGGCCACGGCGGTTGCTCGCCAGCGCGGCACGTAGGGCACGTGCTTGCCATCGGCGGTGGTGCCGGCGGCGCTGATAAAGCTCGGGTCGGAAAGCGTGGTCGAGTCGACAAAGGTGACGCTGCCGGAAAGCTCCAGACCCTTAATCAGCACGTTGTTCTGTTGTGCTGCCAGCTCGATGCCACGATTGCGTACCTCGCCCACGTTCATGGTGTAGGTCACCGGCACCGGGTAGTTGGGCAGCGTCGAGGTTTGTGAGATCAACGCATTGCGGGTGTTCTCATCGAATAGCGACACACGCACCGAGCCATCACCGATGGCATGCTCAAGCGCCAGCTCACCGCTCAGGTCGCGCTCCGGCTTAAGGTTGGGATTGGGCGAGGTAAACGTGGAACCGGTGGATACCAGCTGATAGAGCTCGCCGACGGTGGGAAAGCGCAAGGATTTTGCTACTGATCCCGTGAGCCGCCAGGTGGGCGCCATATCCCAGCGTAGCGTGGCCTTGGGCGAGAAGCCGGATGCTTTCTCGGTAGGTTGATAAATCGCTGTCTTGCCACTGAAGTTAAAACCATCGCTGGCCTTCCACTGTTCGTAGCGACCGCCGATTGTCGCCAGCCAATCCGGTGCAAATTGCCAGGCGTCCTGCAGCCAGATGGCATTCGTGCGGGTTTTGCCGCTGCCGGCGGAATACAGGCTGGTCGCGCTGTCCGGATCCTGCCAGACGCTGGTGTTGTAGGTGGGATTGGCCAGCGTGTATTCGTCGGCATGCAAACCTGCGGAGATTTCATGCGCGCCGCCGTAACCATCAGGGCGCCAGATGCCTTGCAGATCGGCGGTCGACCAGTTAGTGCCGGCGTAGCTGGCAAGCAAACCATTTGGCGTGAAAACCGTACCTGCGCCCACGCCGTACGGTGACCATTGGTCATCCTTGATGAAGTGGTAGTGAGTGACGACCAGCGAACCGTCGAAGTCGCCCTTGGTATCGGTCTTCAGCGACGCCGCTTGCATCAGGTGATGTTCGACGATCGCATAGGTGTTGCTGGCGAAGCCTGCTGCCTTGCCGTAAGTCGGTGCGCCGCTGGCGTTGGTCAGATACGTCTGCGTGCGCGATTGGCCGTCGTTGCTCCAATAACCCACCCAATAGGCCGCTTGCAGCCATGGCGTGATGTCATAGGCAAACTTGCCGTTGAGATTAAGCATACGGGTATGCAGCACCCCCCCCGCGCCCAGGACATTGGCTGTTTGGCCAACCTTGTTAAGCGCCGGAATCGTGCCGGTGGTGTTGGCAGGTGTCGAGCCGCTGGTAATGAAGGTCAGCGGCTGGCTGAAACTGTTGGCCGAATTGGCACCCACGAACCAGGAGAACTTGCCGTTCCGTCCACTGGCTGTCACGGCGGTCTTGCTGGTGGCGTAGTTGCCGCGGGTGCCGTACAGGTTGAACGTCTGCAAAGCTTCTGTCTGTTCGATAGTGACTTCGGGTTTGTCCGGCGTGCGGGTGACGATGCGCATCACGCCGCCCATGGCATTGCCGGAATAGGCCGCGGAATAGGGGCCATACAGCATGTCGATGTGGTCGATCTCATCCGGCGACACCATGCCCCAGCGCGGGGCTCCGATGGTGTTGTTGTTGGCGATCAGCGCGGAGATCGGAATATCGTCGACATAAACCAGCGTGCGCGCGCTGGAATTGACGCCCCAGTCGCGTGTCGCCAGCACCGGTTGCGTATCGCCTTCATTGCGCTTGCGGATGAAGACGCTCGGCATGTACTTGGCGGCGTCCTCCACATCCACCGCGTTCACGCTGTCTTCCATTTGCGCGGCAGTCACCGTGACTTGGGTGGCGGGAAAAGCTGGCGTTGTAGTGGGCGTTTGATTGGCCTGGGCCGTCACGCTGACTGCTTCCAGTGTCGTGGGCTTTTTTGCCGTGTTGGTGGGAGCCGTAGACGACGCAGGTGTACTCGGGCTGGTTTGGGCCATGGTGATGGACGACGCCAAAACAGCCAACGGCAACGCAGCCAAGGCGTTGGTACGGGAAATGGTGCGCATTGAATGATGATTCCAATCGGCAGCGCTGCCATTCCGTGAGCAGCGCAAAGAGCTGGGGGCGCGTCAACGCAACCGTTGCCGACAACACGTTACGCGTACAGGCATGACGCCAGCACGCTGGTTTCCGGATGCATTGACAGGGATGACGACGCCTGAGAAAGGCGCCGGATCAGGCGTTGAACACCAACGGTGGTCCCCTGGGACGAGCACTCAGCAACAGCGTCGATGCGGTGTTGCGAGGCAGGATGGCTTGCGGCGAAAGCGCGGGCAGATTGGCCGGTGCGAGTAGCACGGCGACACCCATGCCAACCACCGGCATGTGCGTAAGCAGTACGCAATATCCGCAGCGCGCAGTGGGATCGTCGGGGTGCCCCGGCATGCCGGGATGGCCATGACCTGCGTGGCCCATGTCCATGCCGCAGTCTGCCGTCATACCCATCATCGGGGCATCGGCCGGCATGGTGCGCGCGAGCACTGGCATCAACACGAGCAGCGCCATGGCGGCCAGAGCCATCCAGGCGACGAATCGTTGTTGTGCCGCGCGTTTCAACACGCTCGAATCCCTTGCAGTCGTACAACCCTGGAGCAGGGTCCATACATGATGACATCAAAGTACGAAAACGTCATGCGACAGCGTGTCACGGCGTGTGCATGGGTGGTGCTTTGACGACGGATTGCGTGAGTTGGCTTACGCGCAAGCGTCGTGCATACGTTGGCATGTGCCGTGCCCGTTCTTGCATAGCGATGGCGGTTATCCATGCGAGGCAGCTTGCGGTGGCGTCGCTAAAAATGTAATGTTATAACATTGCTAAATCAAGTATCGAGATGATTATGCGGCAAGGACTCGATCTTTCCGGCGTGATGTTCGCCAGCATGCTGGTGGCCATGGCGTCGTTGTCGGCAAGGCTGGTCGTATGGCTGCCGCCGCGTTACCTGCGGGCGTGTTTGCCATGGCTGCAGGCCATAGCTGCCGGTTTACTGATCGGGGAAGCGATGTTGCACATGTTGCCCGATGCGATAGCGCAAGGAATGTCCGCGCAACAGGCAGGTGAACGGGTTGTTGCAGGTGTGCTCGCTTTCGTGGCGATCGAGTGTGCCGTGCGGGCACTAGGCAAATCATCTTCAACCGCAACCTTCGCGCGGATGGACATCATCGGCGACACGCTGCATCACTTCGTCGATGGCATCGTGATTGGCGCGGCGTTTGCGCTCGATCATGCGCTTGGTTTTGTCGTGGCGTTGGCCATCATGGCGCACGAATTGCCGCGCGAAATGAGTAACGCTGGCGTGCTGGTTGCTGGCGGCTATGCACCGCGCCGCGCGTTCCTGTGGTCGATCGGCACCACACTTGCTGTGCCGATGGGAGCCTTGCTGATCACGCTTACCGGGCAATGGCCGTGGCTGCTTGGCAGCAGCTTGGCGCTGGCGGCAGGCACCACACTTTATCTCGCTTGCGGAGATCTGCTACCCGGCATGTGGCCAACGCTCGGCCGGCAGCATCGCTTTGCACCCGTGGTGGGAGCTACCGCCGGTGTGGTTTTCATGTGGTTTGCCGCGGCGTTGGAGCACCGGCGCTGAAGCAGCCTGCATGCCTTACCGATAATGGAGGATCCGATGCGTTATGCGTTGACATCATTGCTTGCCGCGATTGTGCTGATGGCATGGCCTTCGCGCGCACTTGCAAACCTTCCCTATGAAAGCATGGCGGCTGCCGTGCAGGAGCGCATGGAGAGCTTTTGGTTTGGCCATCGCGCTCAGCCGTCGCAGGCGACGCGTACGATTGTCGTTGTCATGCAGGGATCGCGTTTCATACCGGCGAACATGACGGTACGACGTGGCGAAACCGTACGTTTCCAGATCACCAATCGTGACCGGATCGCGCACGAATTTGTGCTTGGCGATGCCGCCGAACAAGCTGAGCATGAGCGGGAAATGGCATCGATGCCTGGCATGCCGATGAATGACCCTAATGGTGTCACCATCGCGCCTGGCACCACGGGCAATCTGGTCTGGACCTTCACGAGTGCGGGCGAACTGCAATACGCCTGTCACTTGCCAGGCCATTATGAGGAAGGCATGGTCGGCCAGCTGACTATTAGCGAATAAAAGCGTCGCTCGAAGGGGTTTTGATGATGAAGAAAATACGGCCCGGCATTGCCGGCGCGCTGATGGTGATGACATGGGCCGCTCACGCTGGCGCCGCGGCACCGGCATCTAATTTCCAGATTGTTGAGAGCGTGCCCGAGGCAACGATCTACGGCGAGCCTGGCGTGCCACGTACCCAGGATGTGTGGCTGGACATGATCAAGCATGCGCAGCGAAGCATCGATATCGCTGCGTTCTATATCGCAGACCAACCGGGTGAGCCGCTGTCGCCGGTGCTTGATGCGTTGGTCGCGAGGGCAAAAGCCGGCGTGAAGATTCGTGTGCTGGTCGACCAGACCTTCCTCAAGGATAACCAGGACAGCGTCAACCGTTTTCGCAGCGTGAAAGGCATGGATGTGCGGGTGCTGCCTGTGGACACATTGACCGGCGGCGTACTGCACGCCAAGTACATGGTGATCGATGGCGAGAGTGTGTTCGTCGGTAGCCAGAACTGGGACTGGCGTGCGTTGAGCCAGATTCACGAGATTGGCGCGCGTGTCACCAATGATCGCTTTGCACAGACATTCGAAGCGGCCTTCGATTTCGACTGGCAACTGGCAGGTGACCCGAATCTGCCGAAGGCAGCCGAGAAGGCGATGTCACCACCTTCGTTCGCGCCAGCGACGGCCACCGATCCTGTGTTACTGGACGGCGGCAGTACCGATCCGCTGGTGGCTTTTCCAGCGTTCAGCCCTCCGTCGCTGATGCCGCATTGGGTCAGTGCGGAACAACCGGCACTGGTGCATATGATCGACGCCAGCCAGCACACGCTGAGCATCCAGGTGATGACCTTGTCGGCCATTCGCCAATATGGCCCGAAGGGTTGGTGGCCGGAGATCGACACGGCTTTGCGCGACGCCGCCGCGCGTGGTGTGCAGGTGCGCATCATCGTGGCTGATTGGGCCTTGCGCGAGCCGATGCAGGCGTACCTGAAGAGTCTGGCGGTATTGCCGAACATCACGGTGAAGTTCAGCCAGTTGCCGTTGTCCTCGCGCGGATTCATTCCTTATGCTCGCGTCGAGCATGCCAAGTACGCCGTGGCCGACGACCGCAGCGTCTATATCGGCACAGGCAACTGGGAGTGGAGTTACTTCAACAACACGGTGGATGCATCCGTGTTCGTGCAGGGCAGCGGGCCAGCGAAGACGCTGACGCATATCTTCGACCGCGACTGGAACGGTCCGTATGTGACCACGCTGGATCCTGGCAAGAATTACCCGCCGGCACGCAATCACTGACCCATAAAGACATGTCCGGGCACGTCTAGCGTGCCCGGACATGGTCCCTGTTCCCGATAGGCCGGTAAGTTACACGCAAGTGTTGTTTGATGTGCGCACGCATTGTGAAGCCCGGGTGAGCGGCTATTTCACACGCCACGCCATCCCGCATGGTCTTGCGGTTTGGAGAAACCTTTCGTTCCCGGTTGGATCCGGCGGTTTTGGCCACATTTGAACGCTTGTTGTTTCTGGCAAAGGTGGACGCAAACATGAAGATTCTGGTGGTTGGTGCAGGGGCGACGGGCGGCTATTTCGGTGGCCGTTTGTTGGAAAGAGGGCAGGATGTGACCTTCCTGGTGCGCAAGGCACGTGCCGCGGTGCTGGCGCGCGACGGCTTGCTGATCCGCAGCCCGGCCGGCGATGCCGCGTTGCCGTCGCCTTCCACTGTGCAGGCCAGCACCCTGAACCATGCTTTCGACCTGATCATCGTGAGCTGCAAGGCCTATCACCTGGCCCAGGTGATCGACGACATCGCGCCGGCAGTAGGGCCGGATACGGCGATTCTCCCGATCCTCAACGGTATGCAGCATCTGGATCTGCTTGATGCGCGCTTCGGCGCGAAGCATGTGTTGGGCGGCTCTTGTTTCATTGCCTCCACATTGAATGCGGAGGGTGTGGTGCACCATCTCGGCAAGCCGCATCGGCTTACTTATGGCGAACGCGACGGTTCACGTTCAGAGCGCGTCGAACACATCGAGCAAGCCATGCTCAAGGCGAACTTCGAATCGTTTCTGAGCAGCAGCATCCTGCAGGACATGTGGGACAAATGGGTGTTCCTGGCGTCGCTGGCCGGGATTACCTGCTTGATGCGTGCGCCGATCGGCGACATCGTGGCTGCACAGGGCGGAACGCAAGCGACTCTGCAATTGCTGGAAGAGTGCAGCCGTGTAGCCGAAGCCTGTGGCCACGCACCAAGCGAGGCGGCGCTGCAGCGATCACGATCGGTGTTGACCGAAGCCGATTCCAGCACCAGCGCGTCGATGATGCGTGATCTGGAGCAGGGTGGTCAGGTCGAGGCCGATCACATCATCGGTGACATGCTGGCGCGTGGCGAAGCGGCCGGGCTGGATTTGCCGATGCTGCGCGTGACCTATGCGCATCTGAAGGCGTATGAAGCGCGGCGGAGTCATGCAAAGCTCGGGTGAGCTTCCAACTAGATGAAAGGCGTTGGTCGCCCACGGAGTGCCGCGGATAAAAGCGCGGCCCTTTGCGAATGGCGGCAGCTTTTCATCCCTCAACGTCCGCCACTCGTCCCAAATCGGCCACCATCCATCCCCTCAAGCTATCCGAGCACCTATGCGTGACGGACAGTTAAGCCATCCAGGACGTCATGAGCGGAGAAGCGGGCGATGAATAGGCGCGAATGGTTGAAGGCAGCGTTGGCGATACCGTTTCTTTCATTGGCGACGGGTGGCGGGGTGATGTCTACGCTGGCGGCGTCTATCGCCAAGACCGCCAGCGGGCTTCGTTCCCGGGTGCGGCCGGGCGATCCAAACTGGCCTTCGCCGGCACAGTGGGACGGGTTGAAGCAGCAGGTGGGTGGGCGTCTGCTGGCGCCCGTTTCGCCGTTTGCTGATCGCGCCAGCGCCGCGTACAGCGAAGCACTCAAGCACATCAAGAATCCATTCTTCATCGGCGACCAGCCGGCGCTGACCCAGACCAGTGGCTGGGCCAAGGCGTGGACGTCCCAACCTAGCGTTTATGCGGTCGCCGCTGAAAGCACGGCAGATGTGGTCGCAGCGGTGAACTTCGCCCGTGAACACCATCTGCGACTGGTCGTGAAAGGCGGTGGCCACAGTTATCAGGGGACGTCCGATTCTGCTGATTCGCTGTTGGTATGGACGCGGCACATGAACAAGGTGACCCTGCATGACAACTTTGTCGCGCAAGGCTGTACGGACACCCAGCCGCCGCAACCTGCTGTCACAGTACAGGCCGGGGCGATGTGGATCGATGCCTACGATGCCGTGACCACTCATGGCGGGCGCTACGTGCAAGGCGGCGGCTGTACCACGGTTGGCGTCGCGGGGCTGCTTCAGAGCGGCGGGTTTGGCAGTTTCTCCAAGAACTTCGGTACTGCCTCTTCGAATTTGATTGAGGCAGAGATCGTTACGGCCGATGGTGTGGCACGTATTGCCAATGCCTGCACAAATCCGGAATTGTTCTGGGGCATCAAGGGCGGTGGTGGCGGCAGTCTGGGCGTGGTGACGCGGCTGACTTTGCGCACGCACGCGTTGCCGGAATTTTTCGGCGGTGCATTTGGCGAGATCAAGGCATCCTCGGATCAGGCATACCGCGCCTTGATCGGCAAGGCGATGGATTTCTATCAATCCGCTCTGATGAATCCGCACTGGGGTGAACAGATGGCCTTCGGCCCGGATAACCAGTTGCATATTTCCATGGTGTCCCAGGGGTTGAGCGAGCAGCAGGCCACGGATATCTGGGCACCGTTCCTGGATTGGGTGCGTGCGCGCAAGGAGTATTCCTTCCCGAAACCTGTACAGGCTCTCGCTTTGCCGGCGCAGCATTTCTGGGACGCAGATTTTTTCCGTCAGCACCTGCCAGGCGCGATGGTGGATGATGATCGTCAGGGAGCGCCACGCAACCATGTGTTGTGGTCGGGCGATCAAGGGCAGGTCGGCTGGTTTATTCAGGCGTTCCAATCGGCATGGCTACCAGCGTCGCTATTGCGAGCAGATCAGCAATCCCGCCTTGCGGATGCGATTTTTGCTGGCAGTCGTCATCATCGAATGGAATTTCATTTCAACAAGGGCTTGGCGGGTGCTCCGACGGAAGCGATTGCCAGGGCGCGCGATACCGCGATGAATCCGCAGGTGCTCGATGCGTTTGCCTTGGCCATCATTGCTGATGCCGGTGATCCAGCGTATCCCGGTATGCCGGGCCCCGATCTCGCCGCGGCGCGCAGTAATGCCGAACGGGTTGATGCTGCGATGGATGCGTTATTGCAGGTTGCGCCTGGCGCGGGTGCTTATGTGTCGGAGAGTGATTATTTCCAGCGTGATTGGCAGACAGCATTCTGGGGAACGAATTATCCAAGGCTTGCAGCGGCGAAGCAGACATACGATCCGCATGGATTGTTCTTCGTGCATCACGGTGTGGGCAGCGAAGGCTGGAGTGCGGATGGTTTTACGCGATTGACCTGAGATCGCCGCACGACGGACGCAAAGCTTAGGAAAAGCTTAGCGTCCTGTGCCTTTCGTGTCAGGCGGTGATAGTTGTCACAGACCTGTTACACCTGAAGTAACTTGCGTGGGATTGTCAAGAATTCTTCATTTGCGGTGATTACCGTGGTCGGGTTGTGCCCTGTAACTCCGTTCACACACCTTCCCGGAGATCACGATGACCACGACTTCGTCTTACCGCTTTCGCCGCTGGCATGCGGTTACTGCGCTTGCTGTCACGGCACTTGCTGCTGGTGTTGCAGCGTATGCCAACGATTTCTCGCAAGACCGCGATTTTCATTTCTGGCCAGGCAACCTGGTGGTCAGTCGTAGTGTGTACGACAACAACGCCAGCAATGTGCAGATAGGCGAATTACTGCCGCCCAATTGCCCGACCAGCAGCGGTGCTTGCGGTGCGGCGCCCGGTGCGCAGTACGATGGTACTTATCCGTATGTGTTTAACAACGATATCTACGACGGCAGCTTCGGTATCACCTCGCGCATCTATCTTGATCAGATGACGACGAACGGCTGGGTGATCAATTCGCTGGAAGTGCCCAACAGCCTGCGTCCGGCTGCGCGTGAAGGTGAACTGGTCACCAGCTTCAGTTCCAAGTCGGAACTGGGTCTGCATTTGTCGCTTGATGGACGGTACCTCACCTTCATGGGCTACGTCGCGCCGGTCAACGCCCTCGACGTTTCCAACTCAAACACGCCGCTGGCGGTGGATCCCACCAATCCGGATGGCGGTTCCTACTATCGGGCGGTGGCGCTGGTCGACGGCGCTGGCCATTTCCAGTTCACGGAAACGAATGGCTATAGCGGCAACAACGGCCGCGCGGCGATCTACAACAACGTCCATGGCGCGAATGTGTTCTACACCTCCGGCAATGGCGGCAATGGCAGCAATCCGCAGCCGGTGGGTGTGATCCAGGGCACGGGTGCGCAGTGGATCGTGCCTTCCAACTTGCCGGAAGCATTGCAGACCCCGGCTGCTACCACGCCGCTGGCAAGCTTCTCCGTCACGGCACTGGGCGACAAGGCGGACAAGGTTGGTAAGGATGACAACTTCCGTGGCATGACGGTCTACAACAATGTTGTGTATTACACCAAGGGCAGCGGCAGCAACGGTGTCAACACGGTGTACTTCGTCGATACCACCGGCACGGCCTGCCCGAATGGCGTTGGTGTTCCTGTGTCGGGCGCTGCACTGCCATCGTCGTCACTGGCCTTCAACGCAGCGACGCTGCAGAAGGATGGGCTGCCAACCAACATGTGCATTCTTGCCGGTTTCCCCAGCACGCCGGTGAAGACGGCAACGACCGTGTCGTATCCCTTCAGCATCTGGTTTGCGGATGCCAATACGCTGTACGTGGCCGATGAAGGCGATGGTTACGTCGGTGGTACGGATCTCTACACGCATGCTGCTGCACAGACCACGGCCGGTTTGCAGAAATGGGTCTTTGACGCCACGACCAAGACCTGGAACCTGGCCTACACACTGCAGACCGGTTTGAATATTGGTCAGCCGTACACCGTGCGCGATTATCCGACGGGCACCAATACCGCCACCAATCTGCCGTGGGCGCCGGCCACCGATGGGTTGCGCCAGATCACCGGCCGTGTCGATCAGGACGGCAAAGTCACCATCTGGGCAGTCACCTCCACGATCAGCGGCGGTGGCGATACCGGCGCCGATCCTGACAAGCTGGTAGCCATTCGCGACGTGCTTTCCAACACCACGGCGGCCGATGTTGCGAACGAACACTTCGTAACATTGCGTTCGGCAAAGTTCGGCGAAGTGTTGCGCGGCGTGTCGTTTACGCCGGGCACCGACCTTCACGAAGGCTGGCACTAATCGTTCTTTTGAGCGTAACGCCCTCCCCTGTAAGCAGGGGAGGGTTGCTCAATCTTGCATCCTGTCTTCCCAGCGATGCTGTGTCGCTAGAGACTCAGCATCGTTTTGAACCCGCCAAAGATCAGCCGCTTGCCATCAAACGGCAATGCCTTGGCGTCGAACATCGGCTTCATGCGCGGATCGTTCATCACCGCTTTGTTTACACGATCGCGATGCCTGCGTGATTCATACACGATCCATGAGAACACTACCGTTTCATCCGGCTTGAGTTTCACGCTTTGCGGAAACGAGGTGTATTTGCCTGACTTCACGTTGTCGGCCAGGCATTCGGTGTAGGCGATTGCGCCATGTTCCATCCAGATCTTTCCGCATAGGCGCGCCATTCGCCGATAAACCGGCAAGTTGTGCAAGGGAACCGGCACAACAAATCCATCCACGTAGCTCATGAAACCCTCCCAGCCTGTCTCGGCTATCCGGAAATTGCCCGCCAATCATGCGCTTAACGCGGCAGGGAAATAACCGCCCGGGCAGCAGTCGCAACCCTTTCCTCGCGCGCCCACTATGGAGGGGCCAGGACCGCGCCAAAGGCCCTGGTGCCAGTTGCGTCCGCAACTGGAATGACCCTGTTGTTAATATCTAGTGGAGAAGACACATGCACGCACATTTCGAACGCACCGGCCCGCTGACCGAACTGACCAGCTATCCGGAATGGGCCCAGGACCTGGTAACGGCCTGCGCGCCCACCAAGCAAGCCGTGGTTGATCATGAAGCTTGGACGCTGATGCGCGAAGCGCGTCTGGACGCCGTGGGAACGCGCGATTTCATGGTAGGCGTCTGGCCCGTCATCGAGCGTTTTCCCGGTTATATGGCGCTCAATCTGTTGAAGACGCGTTATGGCCGCAGCAAGGGCGAAAACATGGCCCGGCGCTGGCTGGTACGTAACATCCGAGTGGAGCAGAATCATGCCGAATATTGGCTCAACTGGGCCGAAGGCGCTGGCGTTTCACAGGACGAGGTGCTTAATGGTGCAGCCCCTTACGGCACCGAGGCATTGTCGAGCTGGTGTGAAGAGGTAAGTCGGAGCGCGCCGTTGGCGGCAGGCATGATCGCCACCAACTACGCGGTGGAAGGAGCAACCGGGGAGTGGTCGCAGAAGGTCTATGAGAGCATGGCCTATGCCGAAAGTTTCCCCAAGGAAGTCAGGGCGCATAGCCTGCGTTGGCTTCAGCTTCATGCAGCTTATGATGATACTCACCCGTGGGAGGCGCTTGAGATCGTATGCACCTTAGTGGGAACCTCTCCCCGCGCAGACGAGGTTGCATACCTGCAGGAATGCGTCAAACGGAGTTACGTAAGCATGAGGATTACCTTGGATCGGTGCCTGGATGTGCGTCGTGACCCTTGGCTGCTTAGTGAGCCTGCATTGGGCGAGCCCGTTTTTGACGAGCGCGTCGTGGCGAACGAGGCGGCTGCTTAAGTAATTTGAGCCGTAGGGCGATACACATCAGCAGCGTCTTCATGCAGAGTGTGGGCTGATTTTGGCTTAAAGAGGCACAATGCGTATCGCCCGGAATGTCCAGCAACGACCGCTGTCCCGGCGCCTTATGCCCCTGGCATATGGGTTGGCGGCGGTCGTTGGTCTGGTTCTATGCCTGACCTGGGGGGCACTCCAGGTCCAGGTAACGCTTGCTGGTTTCTTGAACGGCGAAAGCCTGTGGTCGAAGGCCCAGAAGCAGACGGTCATCGATCTCTATGCCTACGCGCAGCGTGGTGACCCCGCACGGCTGGAAAGTTTCAAACGCAACTATGAGGTGGTCCGCTCGGATCGCTGGGCGCGTGACGCGATCGCCAAAGGCCATTACGACAAGCAGCAAGTCGCCAACGCGTTCAAGCGCGGCGGTGTGATCCCCGCGGCGATTCCGGGGATGATTTTCATTCTCGATCACTTCTCCCATGCGCCCTATATGGGGCAGGCCATCACCGACTGGCGTTCGGTAGACAGTTCGATCGAAGAACTCAACACCATTGCCGGTGAGCTGCAGCAGGCCTATCAAAACGGCAAGCCATCGGAAGAAGAACTGGCGCGCCAGAGCTCGCGCATCGATAACCTCAACGGCTATATCCAGCCGCGCAGCGATGAATTCTCTTTGGACATTGCACTCGGCGCGGCATGGCTGGGTGGCGTGCTGTTTGCGGGTACGCTGGCCGCGGCGCTGGTGGCGTCACTGCTGTGGTTCCGCATGGCGCAGCGCATTCTCGCCAGCATCCGCGGTACGGAAGAAAAATACCGGCTACTGTTTGACAGCGCCGCTGACGCCATCGTGATGGTGGATGAAACACACGGCAAGATTCTCGGTGTCAACCGCACCGCCAGCGTGTGGACCGGACGCGATCCGCAAGAACTGGTCGGCATGAACTTCCTGGGTTTGTTTGCGGAAGGTAGCCTGCGCGCGGCCGGCACATCGACCATCGGCCTGCTGCGCGCCGTCAATGGCGTGGTCCGCACGGTAGAAACGCACAGCAGCCTCACCACCTGGGGCAACTTACCCGTGCGCCAGGCGATCATGCGCGATATTTCCGATCGCGTGGCGATGGAGCAGGAGCGCCGCATTGCATCAGAGGCCATGGCTAGCGTGGCCGAAGGCATCATCATTGCTGACGCCGAACGCCGAGTGACCACGGTCAACGGGGCGCACACGCGTATCACTGGCTACACGCTGCAATACCTGCAACATCATCGCTTCGACGAATTGCGCCGCATGCCGGACGGCTCGTCACTGCCTTCCTCGATCTGGGACATGGTGGCTGAGGGCGGCAACTGGGTCGGCGAGGTGCAGAGCTGGCGTTCGGATGGATCTTCCTATCCCGAACTGCTCAGCATCAGCGCCATCCGCAACGGCGATGGTCACGTGCAGCATTACGTGGCGGTGATTACCGACATTACGCGCAGCAAGGCCGACCGCCAGCGTTTGGAATACATGGTGGCGCACGACCCGTTGACCGGCCTGGCCAATCGCAGTGAATTCCAACGCCATTGCGCGCATGCGATCGAGGCCGCGGCACGCATGAACGGCGCAGCTGCGGTGCTGTTTGTCGACCTCGATGCCTTCAAGGCGGTCAACGACAGCTACAGTCATGCGATCGGCGATCGTTTGCTGGTGAAAGTGGCGCAGCGTATCCGCCGCGAATTGGGTGAAAACGATGTGGCCAGCCGTATCGGTGGCGACGAATTCACCGTGTTGCTCGGCGGGCTGCGCACGCGCGAGCAGGCCGCGCAATTCGCTATCCGATTACTGCAAAGCTTGTCCGAGCCGATGCTGATCGGCGACTACGAAATCGTCATGAGCGCGAGCATCGGCATTGCCGGTTATCCGCTGGATGGCAGTGATCCGGTGGTGTTGATCGCGAATGCCGATGCAGCCATGTACGCCGCCAAAACCCAGGAGCGCAACACCTTCCGTTTCTACACGCCGCTGATGCACGCCGACGCACGCATGCGCCTGATGCTGGGCGCGGATTTGCGGCAGGCACTGATGCGCGACGAATTCCATCTGGTGTTCCAGCCCAGCGTAGAGTTGCGTACTGGCCGCATCGTAGCGGTAGAAGCGCTCTTGCGCTGGCGGCATCCCGAACGCGGCGAACTGATGCCGGACGAGTTCATCCCACTGGCCGAGAGCCTGGGTTTGATCCGCCGCATCGACGCATGGACGATGCGTGCCGTATGTGCGCAAGTACGCCATTGGGACCAGTTGAAGCTGCCATCCATCCGCGTGGCGCTGAATGCATCGGCGGCTACTTTCGGCCACCCGGGCTTTATCGAAAGCGTGAAACAGTCGCTGCAGAGCAGTCAGATATCGCCCAAGCGCCTGATGTTCGAAATTACCGAAAGCGCGATCCTGCGATTGGGTGAGGCCACTGAGCAAACCATGCACGCTCTGCATGCACTGGGCGTTGGTATTGCCATCGACGACTTTGGTACCGGTTATTCGTCCCTGGCCTACCTGAAGATGTCGGGCATCGATTACTTGAAGATCGATCGCTCCTTCGTTACCGATTTGCCAGACAGCACCAACGACGTGGCCATCGTGGAAGCCATGCTCGCCATCGCCAGGAGTCTGGGTATCTGCACGATTGCCGAAGGCATTGAAACCGCAGCGCAGCATGATTTTCTGCTGCGCGCCGGTTGCGTGGAAGGGCAAGGGTATTACTACTCGCGCGGATTGCCGGCCACGGAGATCGAGCGGATGTTGTCGCCCAATCCGCGGCATGAATCGTCGCGCCTTCGCTTGGTGCCCCCGAAATAGGGGGCAACCTGCACGGCTGGTTCAACCTAGAGTTGTACGTCGACCACTTGCTGCTCTGGTTGATACAGCGCGGGATACAGTTGCTTCAACCTCGCCACTTTCGGCGCATCGTTGATCACGATATAGGCGTCATCTGGATGATTGCGTGCGTAATCCTGATGATAGGACTCAGCCGGATAGAACGCCTTTAGCGGTTGTACCAGCGTCACGATGGACGAGTCGAAGACTTTGTCAGCGTCGAGCTGTGCAACGTAAGCTCGCGCAATCTTCTGCTGCTCCGCGTCGGCATAGAAAATCTCGGAGCGGTATTGCGTACCGGCATCCGGCCCTTGCCGATTGAGTTCAGTCGGGTCATGCGCGACCGCGAAATAGATTTTCAGCAGCTGACCGTAGCTGATCACTGCAGGGTCGAAAGCAATCTTTACCGACTCAGCATGGCCGGTGTTGCCCTCGCTGACATCGTCGTAATGGGCGGTGCTGGCGTCGCCGCCGCTGTAACCAGCCCAGACCTGCCGAACCCCCCGCACATGCTCGAACACGGACTGCATGCCCCAGAAGCAACCACCAGACAGCACAGCGGTTTCCGTGCTGTGCGACGTGGTCTTGGGTGCATCGAGGCTGGGGTCTGGAAGGTTGGCGTTGCCGGCCACGGCGGTACAGGCAGTCAGGCTGCCAAGGGCGAATGCATAGATCAATCGGAGCGGTTTCACAGAGCCTCCAAAGGCACGCTGATGCCTGGTATTCGCCCGTACTGACCCGGAGGTTACTCCCGATGGCGCTTAGCCCTGTACCCGGATCGCCACATCATCCAGTTGCACGGTTTGCCCTGCGTGGATCTTGCAGGTCTTGCGCAATTCCTGTTGGCCATCCACGTAAACCGCGCCGCTGGCGACAATCTGCTTGCCTTGGCCGCCGCTGTCACACAGGCCAGCCAGCTTCAGCAGCTGGTTGAGTTCGACGTAGTCGCCTTCGAGTTCAAAATCGATGTGCTGCATATTTATTAGCGATGAGTAGGCAAGGCGATGGGATGTTCGGGCAGGCTCAGGAATGCAAAGAACGGACGGTTCTGATCCATGGCAAAACTGGCCGATTCGTGCAGGATGCTGAGCAGTGTGTCGAAGTCCTTAAGCGCGGCCTGGCGTAGATCGTTAGCGTGATCCAGCAGCAACGCATGGCCCACGCCATGCAGCCAGCCGAGATCGCGCAGGCTGTCCAGCAGGGCATCCCAGTTGTGACCAAAACCGGATGGCAGCTTCAGTGCCGCGGCCAGGCGCTTGAGCAATTCGCTCTTGTCGTGGCAGCCGGCCAGATCGGCACGGCAAACGTACAGATGACCTTCCTTGGCCGCGGTAGCAAGCGCGTCGAGATCGGCAGCCTCGACAAAATACACGCCGCCATCATGCGCCTGAGTCAGATCGAGGGAGCCTTCTGCGCTCATGGGCGCACCTGGAAAGGCTGGAAGCTGTGGTAGTGATCGCCGGTGTAATACAAGACTGTCGGCGGCGTGCCGCCGGTGATGATGCGCCGTGTGCCGCGGTTGCGTGCGTCCGGCGTGTCGACGGTGTATTCGTGATAGAAACCGCGCGGCTCCTGCGGCAGCAAGCCCTCGTAATTACCGAACACCGCGCCGTCCTGGGAGTACGGGAACGGACCGTTGTGCATGATGCGCACCAGCGTATCGCAGGCCTCCGGCGGCATGAAGGAAGGCAGGTTCGCGCCCGCGGCGGGGCAATTGTCCTTGGGTAACGTGACATTCCCATTTGCAACCATGTCCGGCGGCTGGGCCGGGTGACGGTTCCAATAGATCAGCGCGCCGGCCAGGATGACCAGCAGCAACAGGGGAATGAGACGTGAACTCGACATCGCGGACTCCTTGCTTGCGATAGCGCAGTGTAGTGCGTTCCGCGGCAAGTATTTGCATGGTTGAGTTCGCGCAGGCATCACGCAGGCAAGCTTGTCGATAGGTGATGCGTTCCGCTACGGGCAGCCGCGTAGCCATCGACCTGCTCGCCGCCTGCTGCAGTGCGACGCGTTTTGCGTGACTTCCGGCGCTGGTTACCGAGCACAGCAGGCAAGCTAGACTGCGGCTTTGTTTTGCCAGGAATCCTCATGCCCCTTTCACCCTTGTCCTTGCGTTTGGCCGGATGCAGCGCGTTGCTGGTGTTTGCCTCGGCCGTGCCGGCGTGGTCCATGCCGGCCGCTCCCGAACAGGCCGCAACACCGGCCGCGCAACAAGCGGAGCAGGCCAGCTTGCCGCCCATGCTGCAGGACTTCGACGCGTACGTCGACGGCGTGCGCAAGACCTTCAACGTACCCGGCATCGCCGTGGCGATCGTGAAGGATGGCAAGGTGGTGTTCGAGAAGGGCTATGGCCTGCGCGAAACCGGCAAGCCGGACAAGGTGGATGCACATACGCTGTTCGCGATCGCCTCCAATACCAAGGCGTTCACTGCCGCAGCGCTGCAGATGCTGGCCGAGCAGGGCAAGCTGGATATGGATGGACGGGTTACGGATTATCTGCCGTGGTTCCAGATGTCCGATCCCTATGTGACGCACGAGATGCGCGTGCGTGATCTGCTGGCGCATCGCAGCGGCCTGAGCCTGGGTGCGGGCGACCTGCTGTACTGGCCGCCGACCAGCTATACCACCAGGGATGTGGTGGAGCGCCTGGCCAAGGTGCCGTTGACCAACGGCTTCCGCAGCCACTATGCCTACGACAACATTCTGTTCGCCGTCGCCACGCTGATCATCGAGAAGGTATCCGGCCAGTCGTATGCCCAATACCTTCGCGAGCACATTTTCAAGCCGGTCGGCATGGATGAGTCGCTGGTCGACATGACCTATCTGAAGCCGGGCATGGACTATGCGACGGGCCACGCGCTGTACGATTTCAAAGATCTGAAACCGGTGCCGCCGATGGCCTGGCTCAATGATCCGGGCGCGGGCGGCATCTATGCCAGCGTGCATGACCTGGCCAAATGGATGAATGTGCAACTGGCCGGTGGCGAGCTGCCGGGCAACGGCGCGGACGGCAAGTCGCGCCGGCTGTTCTCGCAGGATAGTCAGAACCAGATGTGGACGATGCTGACGCCCATTCCGGTCAGCAAACCCCCGGTTCCCGAACTGCAGCCACTGATGCCGAATTTTTCCGGCTACGGTGAGGGCTGGTTCCTCAGCGATTACCACGGCCAGAAGCTGGTATGGCATACCGGCGGCTGGCCTGGCATGGTCTCGCGCGTGACCCTGGTGCCGGGGCAGAAGCTTGGCGTCGTGGTGCTTACCAACCAGGAATCCGGTGCCGCGTTCAATGCGGTCACTTACCGCGTGCTTGATGCCTACCTCAATCCCGGTAGCAAAACGGATTGGGCCGCTATCTACGACAAGGCGGTGCAGCACGCGCACGGTGATTCAGACGATAGCTGGAAGAAGCACGAAGCTGCGCGCGATCCGAACAGCAAACCATCGCTGCCGCTGGCCAACTATGCGGGTACCTATCGCGATCCGTGGTACGGCGACATCATCATCAGCAACGAAGGTGGCAAGTTGCGCCTGCGTTTCAGCAAGACCAAGCAGCTGGTCGGGACGATGGAACCCTGGCAGCACGATACCTTTATCGTGCGCTGGGACGATCGAGCCTTGAACGCCGATGCTTTCGTCAACTTTGCGCTTGATGTGGATGGGCACGTGCGCGAAGTGCGTATGGAACCGATCTCGCCGCTGACCGATTTCAGTTTTGATTTCCAGGATCTGCGATTGGTGCCGCTGAAGGATGCGGAGGCAAAGGCGGAGTAAGTCTTGAGCTCGCGTGTTGCTACATTGGCCGTCGTCCCGGCGCAGGTCGGGACGACGGGTTGAGATAATTTGGCAAAGTGTTGTGCGAATCCATGGGGAAATATTCATGCGTCACCGTCAACTTGCTTTAACTGCGCTGCTTGGCCTCGGTGTGCTGGGTGGCGTCGGCGTTTGGGCACGACCGGATGTGCAAAGCGTTCCGACGCATCGTTTCTTCCACGTGCAACTTGGCGCGAATGAAGCACAGCCTTTGTCAGGCCGCTTGCTGTTGTTTGCGATGGATGCGGCAACCGCGAAGGCTGAGGCGAAGGGTGGTGCAGTGACGGAAGTCGACGCCAACCCGTTCCGTTCCAGCCAGACCGCGATCGCCGACGACGATGTGGACCGTATTGCACCGGGGCAGATGATCGATATCGATGCCGACCGGCAGGCGTTCCCCTCGGCATGGTCGAAACTGCCGCCAGGTGACTATGTCGTACAGGCTGTGCTGGACGTGCATCACAACTACAACTATCTGGGACGCAGCGCCGGTGATGTCCTTAGCAACGTTGTGACGGTGCATCTGCCGAGCAACGGCATACCCACGCTGACGCTCGATGAGACGGTGCCGAGCCACGATCCATGGCAATTGCCGGATTCCATGCCACAGGCATTGCGCCAGGGGGCGATTGCTGCACGCGATCATTCGCAACCGGTCGACTTCACCAGCCCGTCGCTCTCGGCATTTTGGGGGCGTCCGATCCACATGTTCGCGCGAGTGTTGCTGCCGCCGGGTTATGACGCGTCGGCAGACAAACGTTACCCCGTCGTGTATGAAACGCACGGATTTGGCGGCAACATCGATCGCTTCGCACGCATGATGGCGTATGTCGAAAACGGCATGGTCAGTGGGCAGATGCCGCCGATGATCTGGGTGTTCCTCGACGAATCCAGTGCTACCGGCACGCACGAGTTTGCCGATTCCGTGAACAACGGGCCCTGGGGACAAGCGCTCACCACCGAGCTGATTCCCTACCTGGAAGCGCATTACAAGATGGACGCGGATGTAAGTGGCCGCTTCCTCAATGGTCACTCTTCCGGTGGCTGGGCGACGCTGTGGCTGCAGACGCGCTATCCGAAGGTCTTCGGCGGCACGTGGTCGACCTCGCCCGATCCCAGCGACTTTCACGATTTCACCGGTCCGGATCTGTACGCGCCGCATGCCAATGTCTATCACAAGCCGGACGGCACACCGTGGCCCTTGGTGCGCGATCAAGGCAAGGTGTTGGGCACCTTCGAACAGTTCGCAAAGATGGAGCAGGTGATCGGCCCTTACGGCGGGCAGATGGCGTCGTTTGAATGGGTGTTCTCGCCGCGCGACAAGGATGGCCGGCCGGAGCAGATGTTCAATCGTGATACCGGCGACGTCGATCCGTCAGTGGTGGCCTATTGGCGCGACCATTACGACATTGCCCATCGGCTGCAGGACAACTGGCCAGCACTGAAGCCGGACCTGGATGGAAAGATCCACCTTTATGTGGGCACCGCCGACACCTTCTATCTGGATGGCGCGGCCCATCGCCTGAAGGCCGTACTGGATGGCCTGCAGGCGAACTCTGACATCCGCTTCATACCTGGCCGCACCCATTTCGATTTGTATAAGGAAGGTGATGATCCTTATGGCCTGCTCAAATCGATCAGCTGGGCCATGTACGCTGTAGCCCGGCCGGACGCCAAGCTGAAATCTCCTGTAAGCCAATCCGCCAAGCCGTGACGGAATTTTGCCCTGCGGCGTGTCAGCTAACCTGATTTTCAGGCATAGTTACCGCCGCAAACGCTGCTGGTGACTGGCGTTTGGGAGTGTCGTCTCATGCTGAGGCGGCAGCGGGAACCCCGTTCATCAAGGGCGGCGCGCTTCCTGTATCGGGGCATTTCAAGCTGGAGGGAATCACAATGAAATCATTTGGGTTGATCGCAGTATTGGCGGCCGCATTCATGGCTGCCCCGGGTGTCTATGCGCAGTCAGCCGCGCCGGCCGCCGGTAGCAGCACCACCGTAACCTGCAACGACGGCACCACGCAGACCGTCGCGACCACCAAGGGCGCCTGCCGCGGGCACAAGGGCATCAACAAGTCGGCGAGCGGCTCCACCGGTTCCAGCGCAACCAGCAATACGTCCGCTTCTTCCGCCGCCGCTGCGGCTCCCGCAGCCGCTGCTGCGAGCGGCAAGACTGCGGCCGCTTCGAAGTCCGCTCCGGCTGCCACGCCGGCAGCGGGTGGCGGTCCTGGCCAGGTGTGGGTCAATACCGCTTCCAAGACCAAGGCTTATCACTGCCAGGGTAGCAAGTGGTATGGCACCACCAAGCAAGGCAAGTACATGAGCACGTCGGATGCGCAAGCCGCCGGTTATCACGCTGCCAAAGGCGAGAAGTGTTCGTAATACGACGTAACAACGGGTAGATTTCGACAACGGGCCGGTGCATATCGGCCCGTTTTTTTATGGCGTATGCCACGGATCGTAACTGCCAACCGACCAGAGGTGGCCTTCTGGATCGCGGCAGCTGTAGCCGGCACCGCCGTAATCCTTCTCCGCATAATCGTCGATGATCACGGCGCCAGCCGCCTTGGCGCGCTCGTAATGCGCCTTGCAGTCGGTCGCGGTGATGTAAGCGCATTGCGTTTCACGCCCATGGACCTCATCAGGCTGCGCCATATGCTGGCCAAAACCATCCTGGCTGACATCGCTGAGCATGATCATGCCTGCACCGTAGATCAGCTGGGCATGCATGACTCGGCCCTTGTCATCTTCGTAGACGGCATGCTTTTCAAAGCCGAAGGCCTTGCACAGCCAGTCGATGGCGGCGTGGGCGTTGCGATAGCGCATGCCAGGGATGATGGTGCTGCCGTGTACAGGGTTGCTCATGGCAAGGCATCTCGTCGGGAAGGTGGGGATAGCCTAAGCCTGCGGCGTGATGGCGTCTTGTAGATTTTTTTGAACCATGTGAAGTGCAGCGCGCCTTGGGATACCGCCATTGCCACACCGTCGTTCCGGCCTTCGCGGGAATGGCTTAGAGCGTCAAATGGTTGAGATAAGGCCCGCGCAGTGCGGCGAATTCGGTGGGTGTGATACCCGCGAAACGGCGAAATTCATGACTGAGATGCGCCTGGTCGCAATAGCCACCGTCCAGAGCAATGCGTGCCCAATCCAGTTGCTGTGCCGGATAGGCCATGTCGACCACCGCACGGAAACGCATCAGGCGCGCGTATTGCTTGGCCGTCATACCGACATGACGGCGGAACAGCAGCCCGAAACGATGTGCCGAATAACCGCTGTCACGTTGCAGGCGTCCGATGGAAGGTACATCCGGCACGCGGGCCAGCGTGGCAACGGCATGCAGGATGGTTGCATCCCAGGAGGGTTGTTCTGACAGTCGCCGCAGCCATTGTTCCATCAGCGCCAGCCGCTCCGCTGGCGTCACCGCTTCCAGCAGGCGTTGCCGCAATTGGTGTGCGCGTGCACCGAACATGTCTTCAAGGTTGATATCGCGCTGGGCGAGATCTTCCGCACTCAGGCCGATCAGGGCATGCGCGCCACCAGGGCGGAAATTCACGCCGATTACGCGCACCTGTTCGGCGGTATCGATGATCCAGCTTTGCCGGTAAGGACCACCGATCACGCTCCCTGAGGCACGTCTGCATTGACGCGTATCGTGATCGCGATAGACGCGCGTCTCATCTTCCAGCAGGTTGATGATCAGGCCGGTGCACGGGTCCGGCAGAATACGCTCGTAGCGAAATTCGCTTGCCGGCATGTCCCAGTCCCAGATGGCCTCGATGATGGAGGCCAGTGGCGGACCAGGAACGATGCGCAGCAGGGCCATGATGATTATCCGGGTGCGGCGGGACTGTCTTCGCCCAGCGGGCCCAAGTTGCGCACGATCATGCTCTGCGGCGTGGACAACGGCAGCTGTGCCTTTTCCAGCCTGGACAGCATCTCGAACAGCAGATCGCTCTTCACTGCCGACGCATCACGCGGACTGTGCACGTAAGCCACGCCGCTGAAAGTCATGGCGCTGCTGGTGACATCATCCAGTCGCACGTAAGGTGCTGGCGTTTCGAGCGTGACCTCGCTCCCCGTCAGCACCTCCATCATGATCTCGCGCATCTTCGCAGCATCGGTGCCAAGCGGCATCGGCAGGGTGATCTTGACGCGGCCAAGCGCGTTGCCGTGCGTAACATTGCGCACGTTCTGGGTGATGAACTGCGAGTTCGGCACGATCATGGTGGAGCGGTCCCACAGCTGGATTTCCGTGGCACGCACATTGATGCGTTTCACGTCACCTTCCACGCCGGACATGCTGACCCAGTCACCCACCTTCACCGGTTGCTCGGCCAGCAGGATCAGGCCGGAAATGAAGTTCGACACGATCGCTTGCAGGCCGAAGCCGATACCCACCGACAGGGCGCTGGCGATCCAAGTGAGGCTTTCCAGGCTGACGTCGGCGGTCTTCAGTGATAGCGCGAACACGATCACCACCGCCACGTAGTTGAGTAGCGTAATGATCGACATCTGCATGCCGAGGTCGAACCTGGTCTTGGGCAGTAACTGTTCGGCCAGCCAGCGCTTGATGATGCGCACCACCAACATGCCTGCCACGAACACGATCAGCGCATTGAAGATCGCGCCGGGCTTGATCGTCAGCTGGCCGACCTTGAGTCCGACGAATACATTACCGATGTGCGAGAACAGATCATTCGGACCGCCGCCGAACGGCATCAGCAAGGTGCCCACCGCCACCAGCAGCAATAGCACGCGGCAGATCGCCGACAAGATGGTCGAGGACTGTTCCAGCGCATTGGGCGAAATATTGAATGCCGATTGCAGCTTCTGGCCGCTGCGTCCCTTGGGCGTGAGCAGTGTCTCGAACAGATCGTGCTGCAGATGGATGAGCATGTAGAGCGAGGCAACGATCATGCCGACCCACAGCATCTGCCAGGAGATGAAGAAGGCAAATGCAATGTACCCGCTGAGTACGGCCAGCCACGCCACCGCGACCGCCAAGGTAGCTACACCCGCGAGTGCACCGACCCATAGCGAATGCTTGACCTGCTTTTCGTGATCGTGATGGCGCTTGATCCGTTTGATGCGCACCAATGCCGTGCCGATCAGTCCGCTGATCAGCAGCGCCAGGAAAGCATGCGTGCAGACAGTGGCAGGCAGGCTGCTGCCAGCTGCGCTGTTGACGTGCTCAAGCACGCCAAGCAGCAGAAACGCGCCGCCCAGCAACCATGGAAACCAGCGCAGCGCACGCGCCGTGCCGTCCATCAGTACGGGCAGGCGCCAGGAAGGATGATGGTAGGAGAGCAGCGCGCGCCCAAGTCCGGCGATAAACGCCGAGAAAAATGCCGAGCGCACGATCGATTGCGCCAGCGTCTCCAGATCCTCGTCCAGCGTGTCATTCCAATTGAGGCCCTGATGAATCAGCCAAAAGGCCAATCCGATCGATAGCGTGACGGTTAGCGTGAAGATCACCGCCAAGGCACTGCGTCGGAAATGCCCTTCCGGCATGAAGCGGATGACCACCGCCAGCGCCGCCCGTTCCACCAGCCAGCGGCCGGGCACGATCAACAGCACCGCGCCGAGCAGGCAGAGCAGGAAAGGTGTGCGGTTACCGGGCTGCCATGCGTCGTTGACACCGTCGGCCAGCAAGCCGCCGATGCGCTTGAGGTGGTCGGTGTCGTCGGGGAACGAATTGGCAATATCTGACCAGAAGTGGAGGCTGAGCGGCGAATTGGCACGCATGGCCAGTTGCATCTGGAATTGCTCGTTGCGCGTCTCGGCAATTTCCGTGGTCAGCTTGATGGCATCCTGGCTCAGCAGTTGCGCTTGCTTGATCTCGCTGTCCAACTTGCTCTTGTCGCGCTCCAGTTGGCGACGCTGCTGGCTGACCGCGGCGGTTTCCGGCGGGGCACCGGCCGCCGGGGGAGGGCCGAGCACGGTCAGCCGCGACTGCACGCTGTCCATCTGGGGCGTCAGCGTCTCCAGCCACTGATTGGCCTGTTGCTGCACAGTGCCGGCCTGACTGCGCAGATCATTCAACGGCGTACCGGTGGCAGTCTTGCTGCTCAGCGTGGTCTTGATGGTGTCGAGCTGCTTGTTGAGTCCGATCAGCGCCTGGGCTGGGTCTTGCGTGGAACTTGCACTGGCCGGTGCGCTGCTCGACTGCAGTGAGCTCTGCGCGTATGCGGAGGATGCCCCAAGGCCGAGTGCGCCCAGTGCAAGCGACGTGATGAAAAGCTGACGAATAAGAATGCGCATGTCCTGCATGATCCGAATGACATGCCAGACGGTCAATTGTTATTGCGGATATGAGCCATTCCGAGGCAGTCGGCGTTCAGGGTTGAGGGTCGTGCGCAGAAGGCGTGATGAGCCGTAGGCATTGGCATAGCCTGTATAGTGTGGCGGCTCGATCCTCCATCCCCGATGGCCCGCAGCCGGGCAGGACGCCATGATCTTTCGCTGGTTCGAATCCCTGATCGACGCCTTCAAGGAGCCCGTCGACAGCATGCCGCCGAAGTCCGTGTGGCGGTTCTACGTGTTCTATTTGCGTCAGGTATGGCCGGTATTTGCCGCGGCCATCGTGGTGGGCTTGGGCGTGGCCCTGGTCGAGGTGTCGCTGTTCGGCTTTATCGGCCGCATTGTCGACATGGCCAAAGGCGAGCCCGGAAAGTCCTTTTTCCAGGTTCACGGCCGTGAGTTGCTGTGGATGGGTTTTGTTGCCCTGGTGCTGCGCCCGCTCTTTATCGGCGTGCACGATCTGCTGGTGAACCAGGCGGTGGTGCCCAACCTGACTAATCGCATCCGCTGGCAAAACCATCGTTATGTGATCCGCCAGAGCCTGGGCTTCTTTCAGAACGACTATGCCGGACGCATCGCCAACCGCATCATGCAAACCGGCGCATCGCTGCGCGAATCGGCGGTGCAGATCGTGGATGCGATCTGGTATGTGGCGATCTATACCGGCAGCGCGATCGTGATGTTCGCGCAGGCCGACTTCTGGCTGGCTATGCCGTTGGTGGTGTGGCTGTTCCTTTATGTCGGCACGCTGTACATCTTCATTCCACGCACGCGCGAGCGTTCCTGGTTGGCCTCCGAGGCGCGCTCCAAACTGATGGGCCGTATCGTGGACGGCTACAGCAACGTGCTCACGCTCAAGCTGTTCGCACATACCCAGCGCGAAGAAGCCTATGTCGCCGAAGCGATGGAGGAGCAGACGCAGAAACTGCGCCGCATGACGCGGCTCACCACCGCGATGGATGCCACCATCACCACGCTCAACGGTTTCCTGATCGTCGGCACCTCCGCGCTGGCCGTCTGGTTGTGGAGCGAGGGCAGGATTACCGTGGGCGCCATTGCACTGTGCACGGGGCTGGTGATTCGCATCAACAACATGTCCGGCTGGATCATGTGGGTGGTCAACGGCATTTTCGAAAACGTCGGTACCGTGCAGGACGGCATTACCACCATCTCTCAGCCGCGCACCGTGCAGGACAGGGAAGGGGCGATGCCGCTGGAAGTGGTGGCTGGCGAAGTGCGCTTCGAAGACATCCACTTCCATTACGGTAAGCAGGGCGGTGTGATTGCCGGGTTGAATCTGGCTGTGCGACCGGGTGAAAAGATCGGCCTGGTCGGTCCCTCCGGTGCCGGCAAATCGACATTAGTGAACGTGATGCTGCGCCTGTACGACTTGGAAGACGGCCACATCCGCATCGACGGCACCGATATTTCGCAGGTTACGCAGGAAAGCCTGCGCTCGCAGATCGGCGTGGTAACGCAAGACACCTCACTGTTGCACCGCTCGGTACGCGACAACCTGCTTTATGGCCGTCCCGATGCCAACGAAGTGCAGCTATGGGAAGCGGTACGCAAGGCGCGCGCCGACGAATTCATTCCCAACCTGGTCGACGGCGAAGGACGTCTCGGCCTTGATGCGCATGTCGGCGAGCGCGGCGTGAAACTCTCCGGCGGTCAGCGTCAGCGCATCGCTATCGCGCGCGTGCTGTTGAAAGACGCACCGATCCTTGTGCTTGATGAAGCTACTTCCGCGCTCGATTCAGAAGTGGAAGCTGCGATCCAGGAAAGTCTGGAATTGCTGATGGAAGGGAAGACGGTGATTGCCATTGCGCACCGTTTATCTACCATCGCCCGCATGGACCGTCTGGTGGTGATGGACAAGGGATTGGTGGTGGAAACCGGCACGCATGCGCAATTGATTACGCATGGCGGCTTGTACGCCAGGCTGTGGCAACGGCAGACGGGTGGCTTTGTGGCAGCTGACGATGCGCTTGTGTAATCCGTCTGTTGGCGGATGACGCGGCAATGCGCACAAGGCCTATAAAAAAATGCGAGAGCGGGAACGCTCTCGCATCGGCGGGTTATCCCGCCAAAGTCAGATCAATGCTTTGACGTCAGGGCGCAGCAGTCGTCTTTTGTCCCAGATGGCGGGACGCTTCGCGGGCTTCCTTGAGGCGCTTGGCATGGGCAGCGAGCAAATCGCCGCGCGTAATGATGCCGATCATGCGATGAGGCATGTGCTTGTTGACCACGATGAGCCGGCCAACCTGCGACTCCACCATGTGATCGGCTGCTTCGCGCAGGGTGTGATCTTCGCGCACGACCAACGGCGCTCGCGTGATCAGCGATTGCACGGCGGTGTTGTCCGATCGCGAGTCGTCATAGAGCTGTCGGCGTGTGATTACGCCCAGCACATTTCCGTCGTTGCCGATCACCGGAAAGCCCTGATGCTTGGTCTTGGACCCGGCCGATGCGAGCCAAGCGCGAACCTCGCCAATCGTCTGGTCCGCCTGCAGGCTCACGATCTCCCGGCTGCAGGCATCGCGCACATAGATCTGGTCGAGATAATCGGCTGAGTAATCAGAAGGAACGCGCACGCCTCGGCGCACGATCTTCTCGGTCATGATGGTGTTGCGCATCAGCAGGCCGGAGACCAGATAAGCCGCGGCACAGGCGCCGAGCAGTGGCAGCAGACCATGTGGCTGCTGCGTGGTTTCAAAAGCGAACACCACCGAGGTGAGAAATGCGCGGGATGCGCCTGCAAAGATGGCCGCCATGCACACCAGCGCAGCCATATGCGGATCGATCTGCAGCCACGGAACGGCTTGGCTCAGCACTAACCCAAACACGCCGCCCATCGCGCCACCGATGGTGAACAGCGGTGCCAGCGTACCGCCGGATGTGCCGCTACCCAGCGCGATCGACCACGACACCAGTTTCAGCAGGCACAGCGCAAGCATAGTGCCGAGCGTGAATTGTCCGGTCAGCACGGCGGCGATATTGGTGTAGCCCACGCCCAGCGTCAGAGGCATGAAGTAGCCAACGATACCTACCACCAGACCACCTAGCGCCGGCCACCACATCCAATGGATCGGCAGTTTTTCGAAGCCGTCTTCAATGGCGTAGGTCAGCTTGGTGATACCTACGCTGATCACGCCGACAAGCATGCCCAGCACGATGTAAGCCACAAGTGCGGGCAGGGTTGGTGTGGGGATGTTCGGCATCGGGAACATCGGCTGGTTACCTTCCAGCAGGTAGCGGATGCCCGTGCCGACAGTTGCCGCCAACGCCACCGGGATCAGCGAACGTGCGCGGCGTTCGAACAGAAGCAGTTCAATCGCCAATAGCACAGCGGAAATCGGCGCCGAAAACACGGCCGCCATACCTGCGGCAGCGCCACTGGCAAGCAGCGTTTTGCGTTCGTCCGCAGTCACATGCATGAGCTGGGCGATCAGCGAGCCGAGCGCACCGCCGGTGGCGATGATCGGGCCTTCCGCGCCGAACGGGCCACCCGTACCGATGGCTACCGCCGACGACACGGGTTTGAGCCAGGTGATGCGGGGAGGGATGCGGCTTTCATTGAGCAGCACCTGCTCCATGGCCTCCGGAATGCCATGGCCACGGATGGCGCGGGATCCCCAGCGTGCCATGACACCAACGATCAGGCCGCCGATCACCGGCACGATGATCATCCATTTGCCCAGGTGGCTGCCGGCCGGGCTCACAAAGTCCGTGCTCCAACGGCCATAGAAGGCCAGATTCGTAAACAGGCCGATCAGCGCGGTCAGCAGCTTCGCCACGCCCGCCACGGCAGCCCCCAGAAGCATCGCCACAAAGCTGATCCACAACACGCGGCCATCCAGCGGCCGGAATTGCCGGGGCATGTGGGCGGCGGCAAGGGTGGGGTCTAGCGAGGGGGCGAGCGGGAGCGACGCGCGTGTGTGTTGCTCGGCGTTTTCGTTATGCACTGCAGGGATTCCCTTAAGGTGGCGCAAGGTTACCGGGATGGCGGGTCCGTAGCTGGCTGGAAAATGAACGGGAAAACCGAAGGTTTTTACGGACATGGCGTACCGCTTGACTCTAGACCTAGATCAAAGGTCTAGACTTTGCCCATGAACAGTCAACCAGCCTCCCTGACCATCGGTACCGTTGCCAAGCGCGCCGGCGTAGCCATCGACACCATTCGTTATTACGAACGCGAAGGTCTGTTGCCCGAACCGCTACGGCGAGCGTCCGGCTATCGCAGCTACAACGAATCGGCGATCAGCCGGTTGCGTTTTATCCGTCGTGCGAAAGATCTGGGTTTCACGCTCGATGAAATCCGTGATCTTCTGGCGTTGTCGGCGGACCGGCATCGTGGCGTGAAAGAAGTGAAACAGCGCGCTGAGCAGCGGCTGGCCAGTATCGACGCGCGTATTGCCGAGTTGATGCGTATCCGCAAGGGACTGGAGCAGTTGATCGAAGCTTGTCCCGGTCACGGTCACCCGGAGCAATGTCCCATTCTGCGGGCGCTTTCCGATGAGGAAGTGCAAGCATGAGTGCACAAGGATCGTGCTGCCACGCCGCCGGTAACAAAGCGCGTGATCCCATTTGCGGGATGGATGTCGATACGGCGAATGCCAAGCATCGCAGCGACTACAACGGCCAGACATTTTATTTCTGCTGTGCGGGCTGCAAGACGAAGTTCGATGCCGAACCTGCGCGTTATACGCAGGCGAAACCTGCAAACTTCGCTGTGCCGGTGCATACCTTGAATGTATTGCCGATGGCACACCACGAGCATGGTGCGAACCATGCTGGGGCGACAGTGAAAGACCCTGTGTGCGGTATGAGCGTCGATCCAGCGACCGCATCGCATCGCGCCGAACATGAGGGTCAAACGTATTATTTCTGCTGCGCAAGTTGCAAGCAGAAATTCACGGCCGATCCCGCACTGTATTTGCAGGAACACCGTGCTCCCGCAGCGGTGGTGCCCGGCGCCACGTACACCTGTCCCATGCATCCGGAGGTGCAGCAGGACGGTCCCGGCGATTGCCCGAAGTGCGGCATGGCACTGGAACCGACGATGCCGAGCCTGGATGAGGATGACAGCGGCGAAGTACGCGCCATGCAGCGCAGATTGTGGTCGTTGGTGGCGTTGACACTGCCGGTGTTTGTCATTGCGATGTTACCGCATGCGGGCATGTCTCTGCCGGATGCATGGAGTCGTGCGGCAGCCCGGGTCGAAGCCGCGCTTGCCAGCATCGTCGTGCTGTGGGGTGGGGCGCCGTTTTTTGCACGCGGCTGGCGTTCGCTCAAACCATGGCAGCCGAACATGTACACGCTGATCGCCGTTGGCACCGGCGTGGCCTGGATCTACAGCGCCTTGGCTTTCTTGCTGCCCGGGATTTTTCCACCAGGCTTTCGCGACATGCATGGACGTGTCGCGGTGTATTTCGAATCCGCGGCGGTCATCGTCACGCTGGTGACGCTGGGTGATTTTCTGGAATGGCGGGCGCGCCGGCGTACAGGCGAAGCGCTCAAAGCGCTTCTGGGCCTTGCACCGAAAACAGCGCGGCGAGTATCAGGCCATGAAGAACACGATGTGCCGCTGAGTGACGTCAGTGTCGGCGATGTGCTGCGCATTCGCCCCGGCGAGAAAGTGCCGGTAGATGGCGTGGTGCTGAGTGGCGGCAGCCAGGTCGATGAGTCGATGCTCACCGGTGAGCCGATGCCGGTAACGAAAAAGCAGGGCGATGCGCTGACGGGTGGTACCGTGAATCGGGATGGTGCGCTGACCATGCGCGCGCAAAAAGTCGGTGCATCAACTGTGCTGGCGCAGATCGTGGCGCAGGTGGCGCAGGCGCAGCGCAGCAAGGCACCGCTGCAGCGTGTGGCCGATCAAGTCGCTGCGTGGTTTGTGCCCACGGTGATCGTGGCTGCCGCGTTGGCATTCGCCGGCTGGGTGTGGCTTGGTCCGGATCCACGCCTTGCGCATGGGCTGATTGCGGCAGTCTCGGTACTTATCATCGCCTGTCCTTGCGCGTTGGGCTTGGCGACACCGATTTCGATCATGGTGGCGAGCGGGCGCGGTGCCAGCCAGGGTTTGCTGTTCAAGGATGCTGCAGCGATCGAATCCCTGCGCAAGGCCGATACGCTGGTGGTGGACAAGACCGGCACCCTGACTGAGGGTAAGCCTTCGTTGACGGAGATCGTGACATGGGGTGAACAGGAGCGGGATGGATTGCTGACGTGGGCGGCAAGCCTTGAACGTTCAAGCGAGCATCCGCTGGCGAAAGCCATCCTTGCTGCCGCCAAGCAAGAACAATTGCAGTTCGTTGAAACCGATGATTTCCGTGTTCATGCGGGTAGTGGCGTAAGCGGACGCATGCAAGGCCACCAGGTGGTGTTTGGCAATGAGCGATTGATGGAGCAGTCCGGCATCGCGATCAGACAGGACGCTCAAGCCAAGGTCGATGCGTTGCGTAGCGAAGGCGCCACCGTGATGATGCTCGCTGCCGATGGCAAGCTTGCGGGACTGTTTGCCGTGAGCGATCGCATCAAGTCGGATACACTGCAAGCCATCGCTGCGCTCAAGGGTGCTGGCATGCACGTTGTCATGTTGACCGGTGACAACGTCATCACCGCAAGTCATGTGGCGAAAGAACTCGGTATCAGTGAAATCCATGCCGGTGCCTCACCCGCAGATAAAGCCGCCGTGGTCGAGTCTTTGCGCAAGCAAGGCCGATGCGTGGCGATGGCGGGTGACGGCATCAACGATGCCCCCGCATTGGCCGTGGCCGATATCGGCATCGCCATGGGACAGGGCACGGATGTCGCGATGGAAAGTGCGCAGCTGACGCTGGTGAAGGGTAGCTTGCTGGGCATCTTGCATGCGCGCGAGCTGTCGAAAGCGACGGTGCTAAATATTCGCCAAAACCTTTTCTTTGCGTTTGTCTACAACGCGTTGGGGGTGCCGCTGGCGGCGGGTGTGCTCTATCCGTTGTTTGGCATCGTGCTGTCGCCTATGGTGGCGGCGCTGGCGATGAGTCTGTCGTCGGTGTCGGTGGTTAGCAATGCGTTGCGGTTGCGAAAGACGGCGTGATTGAACTGCCTGCTTTGATCTTTTGGCAGGGCGATTGAATGACTTTCTGGATGCCCTGTTTTACCTTGCTGTCCTCCCGGCGAAGGCCGGGATCCATTTCCACAACTTGCATGGATCCCGGCCTTCGCCGGGATGACCGTGAGGCAATGTCGGATACCTCGGAAAGGGGCGCGCACACAAAAAGCCTCGTCGAGGCGTAAAATCTCCTCCGCAGCCGTCACACGCGACGGCTACGTGGTGATCATGCCGGCCGGGAGGCCAATGCCATGTCACGGAGAGGATGGGTCGTGTGGAGTGCCGCCTTCTGCGCGGCAGCTGCGCTACTTGCAGCTTCGCCCGCCATGGACGCGCCGGTAACACCCGCCAATGCGCCCTTTGTGGCACGCATCGAATTGATCGGTCCGATCGGCCCCGCCGCAGCGGAATACGTCGATGGCGCGATCCAGCGCGCAACCGATGACGGCGCCAAGGCCATCGTGTTGCAACTCGATACGCCAGGCGGATTGATTGAATCCATGCGAAGCATCGTGTCGGATATCCTGGCGTCAAAAGTGCCCATCATCGGTTATGTGGCGCCGTCCGGCGCGCGTGCGGCGTCTGCTGGCACGTACATTCTCTACGCATGTCCCATTGCGGCCATGGCACCCGCGACGCATTTGGGTGCGGCGACACCGGTTGATCTGGGTGGTGGTACGCCCATGCCATCGCCGCTGGGCAACGGTTTACCGTCGTCCAGCAAGTCCACGGATAAAGCGACTTCCGGCAATAACCCACTTAGTGATGCCGAATCCAACAAAATACTCAACGATGCCATTGCGATGATCCGTTCGCTGGCGCAGATGCATGGCCGCAATGCTGTGTGGGCAGAGCAGGCGGTGCGCGGCGCTGCAACACTTACGGCGAGCGAAGCGGCCGCACAGCATGTCATCGATTTCGTTGCGGCCGATTCATCATCCCTGCTGGCGCAAGCCGATGGCCGAACGGTGCATGTCGGAGAGCAATCCGTGACGCTGGCCGTGCGTGATCTACCGATACACGATTATCCACCGGACTGGCGTGCGCGCTTTTTGGGAATCATCACCAATCCCACCATAGCGTATGTGCTGCTGCTGGCTGGCATATACGGTCTGATCCTTGAAGTTTTCCATCCCGGCAGTTTCTTCCCCGGTGTGACGGGCGGTATTTGTTTGCTGATCGGCCTGTATGCGTTGCAATTGCTGCCGGTGAGCTACGCCGGTTTGATCTTGATGGCGCTTGGCGTAGCACTCTTGCTGGCGGAGGCATTCGTGCCGACGGCAGGGGTGCTGGGCGTCGGCGGCGTGATCGCTTTCGTGCTGGGTTCGGTCATGTTGTTTCGCACCGACGTGCCGGGTTACCAGGTGGATCTTGGCGTCATCGTCGGCATAGGTTGTTGCGCGATTGTTCTACTGGCCTTGCTATTGCGGTTGGTGATGCGAGCGCGCCGTGCACGTGCTTTCAACGGCGATGCGCAGATGCTGCAAAGTACGGGCGAATTGCTGCAGGCCGTCGCAGCCGGCGGCCAGGGTTGGGCGCGTATCGGCGGTGAACGCTGGCGCGTGCAATGCGAGGCGGCGCTTCCCGCCGGTGCGTCTGTGCGTGTGGTCAGTCGTCATGGCTTGTTGCTGCAGGTGACGACTGCGCAGGCAGGCGAAGGAGAATCTTCATGATCGGTTTCATGGGCGTTATCGTGCTTGTCGTGATTGCGCTATTGTTTTCGTCGATCAAGGTGCTGCCGGAATACCAGCGTGGTGTGGTGCTGACGCTGGGTCGCTATACCGGCACCAAGGGCCCGGGTTTGTTCGTTCTGGTGCCGATGGTGCAGCGAATGACGCGGGTGGATCTGCGCGTCACGGTGATGGATGTGCCGCCGCAGGATGTCATTTCCCGTGACAACGTTTCGGTACGCGTCAATGCAGTGGTGTATTTCCGCGTGATGGAACCGGACAAGTCGGTGCTGAAAGTGGCGGACTTCTTCCAGGCCACCAGTCAGCTGTCGCAGACACGCCTGCGCTCGGTGCTTGGCCAGCACGAATTGGACGAGATCCTCTCGCAGCGCGATTCGATCAATCACAGCTTGCAGCAAATCCTTGATGAGGCAACGGATCCCTGGGGCATCAAGATCACCAATGTCGAGATCAAGGATGTCGATCTCAACGAAACCATGGTGCGTGCGATTGCCCGTCAGGCTGAAGCGGAACGCGAACGCCGGGCCAAGGTGATCCACGCCGACGGCGAACTGCAAGCGTCGGAAAGGCTGCGCGACGCCGCCGCGATGCTGTCCCAGCAACCGCAGGCTCTGCAGTTACGGTATTTGCAGACCTTGGCCAGCATGTCCAGCAGCGGGCAGTCCAGCACCATTGTATTTCCGCTACCGCTGGATCTGCTCAAGCCATTGCTCGATAAAACAAGCTAGGTGACGTCTGTCAGATCCGATGAATGACGCCTGTGTCTGCCACGGCCGTGGCCTGAGGCCGATGATCTCTCCCACACCACACCCGGTGCGGGAGGAGAAAGCCATGAACGCCGTGAACGACACTCGCCGTACGCTCGAGAAATACATGCCGTTGCTGGTCGGCCTGCTGGTCGCCTTTCTGGCCGGCAAGGCACTGAAACGCACTTTCTGGACGTTGTTTGCCATGTACTGGGCCGTGCACGCCTCCGGTATGCATTTCTGAAGGATTGTGCGGCGGGCGTGATGCCCGTATGGTGCGCGGGCCTGAACCCGGAGCCCTGCGTGAAACCAAGAACCCTTGCCGAATGGCTGGATTACCAACAGGGCGTCCACGCGCTTGGCGTCGACCTGGGACTTGATCGCGTACGGGCCGTCTGGGAACGCATGGATGCGCCTCCGCTGGCACGTCACGTGATAACGGTCGGCGGCACCAACGGCAAGGGCTCGACGGTTGCGTTTCTGGAGGCGATGCTCACGGCGGCCGGACAAAAAGTCGGCTGTTACACCTCACCGCATCTTCTCCGCTACAACGAGCGCATTCGTATCGCCGGTGTGGATGCCAGCGATGCGGCGCTGATCGAAAGTTTCGAGCGCATTGAACTTGCCCGTGGCGAGATTCCGCTGACGTACTTCGAGTTCGGCACACTGGCCGCATTCGATCTGTTTTCGCGAGCGGGTCTTGATGTCGCTGTACTGGAAGTAGGTCTTGGCGGCCGCCTCGATGCGGTCAACCTGATCGACGCGGATGCAGTGATCATCACCACGGTCGATCTGGATCATGTGGAATGGCTGGGACCGGATCGCGACAGCATCGGCCGCGAGAAAGCGGGTATTGCCCGCCGCGGCCGTCCGGCGATTGTCGGCGAACTCGATCCGCCGAGTGGCCTGTTGGAGGCACTGACGGCACATGGCGCCAGCGTCGAACGGGCAGGGCAGGATTTCTGGGTGGAGCGTTCCGTTCATCACTGGGCGTGGCTGCATCGCGATGACACCCGGTTGACCTTGCCGGATCCCGAATTGGCCGCTCCCGTGCAATACGCCAACGCAGCGTCGGCCATCGCCGCCGTGCATACGCTGAAACTGGTGGAACTGGCCGAGCTGGAGCGCATCGCGGCCGCCGGCATGCACCAGCCACGGGCGCCGGCGCGATTGCAGCCTTTGGGCGGTGATCCGCTGCTAATTGTTGACGTAGGGCACAACCCACAAGCAGCGCGTGCCCTGGCCGACTGGCTGGATGCCCAGCCTGGCGGGCGCGTACATGCGGTTTATGGCGCGCTATCGGATAAAGACGTCGGCGGAGTGATGGCCGCACTCGGTACGCGCATCACGCACTGGCATCTGGCCGGGCTGGAGCAGGACACGCCGCGCGGCTTGCCTGCATCGGTTCTGGCGGGCGTGCTGCATCAGGTATTGCCCCGTGCAGCGGTTGATACGTATCCAAATGTGCGGCATGCATTGGCTGCAGCGCGGGCAAGCGCCCGGTTTGGTGACCGCATTCTCGCCTTTGGCTCGTTTTTCGTCGCCGCCGCGGTGCTGGAAGAAACGGCCCGCTGAACCTTCGTGTCGATTCCGTCATGTAAACCTGCGGGGCCGGGTATAATCGCCGCCGTCACGCACAAGTGGTTGTCTGGAGTCGATCTTGAACACACGCCTGTTGGGAGCCGCTGTCCTCGTTGCGCTGGCTGTCCTGTTCGTACCGATGATGTTCTCGAGCAAAGCGCCGTCAACCAGCACCAACACCGATCAATCGGTCAGCCTGGCCATTCCCGCGGCGCCAGATCGCGATTTGCAGACCAAGACGATGAGCCTGGCGGGCCAGCCGTCCCCGGCCAGCAGCGTGGCGCCCGCGACCACCGCCGCGCCCAACGCCACTGGCATGAGCACGGTGAACACCAGCGCGCAGCCGGCTGTCAGTTCGAGTGCTCCGGCTATTGCCACGCCGCCTGTCCAACAACAACCAGCCATTCCGACCCCGCCGACGAGAGCTGTCGCGGCGACCAGCCGTCCGGCGATCGCGCCGCCGCCCGCCCCCGTGGTAGCGCCCCCCTCCGAGCCTGCGCTGCCTCCGGCCACGGCGGCACGCGGTATCTATAGCGTCAATCTCAGTGCCTACGCGCCGGACGGTGCCAATCGCCTGATGCAGCGCGTGCGCAGCATGGGCTACCCGGTTCGTAGCGAGCCGATCCAGCGTGCCGGCAAAACTTTGACCCTGGTCAGCGCCGGTCCGTTCGAAACCCGTGCGGCGGCTGAAGCCGCGCGCCTGAAGATCGCGCAGACCGTGCCCGGCATTCCGGCGCGCTTGGAAAGCGGCGCCACCACGCCTCAGGGCGATGTTCCCGCACCGGTGGCCGCGGCCGGTCCCGCGCGCGCAGGCGCCTGGGCCGTGCAGGTGGCGGCCATGGGCAGCAAGGCGGACGCCATGGCGCTGCGTGACAAGCTGCGCGCCAGCGGCTTCGACGGCTTCGTGGACTCGGTCAATGCGGGCGGCAAGCAGCTCTGGCGCGTGCGCGCCGGTCCACAGACCCAGCGTGCCGATGCGGTGAGCCTGCGTGATCAGATCAAGGCCAAACTCGGGCTGGACGGCAACGTCGTCAGCGCTAACTGAACGGCATAAAGAACCGGAAGCCACGGGATGAACGCGATCGACCTGATCATCATCGCCGTATTGGCGCTTTCGGTCCTTGTAGGACTTTGGCGCGGCCTCATATCCGAGGTGTTAGCGCTAGCTACCTGGGTGGCGGCATTCTGGGTGGCATGGACGTATGGTCCGGCGGTTTCGGCGCATTTTGACCGGACCATCGAAACGCCGGTACTGCGCTTGCTGGTGGGCTACGGTGCCTGCTTCATCGCGGTGCTGATACTCGGTGCGCTGGTGCGATTCGTGTTGCACCAGCTGGTAGATGGCACGGGCCTGGGCGGCACGGATCGCCTGCTCGGCATGATTTTTGGTTTTGCGCGCGGCGTGCTGCTGGTGACGCTGATGGTGTTCTTGGTTGGTCAAACCTCGTTGGCGCGCGAAGCCATGTGGCAACAATCGACGTTGCTGCCGCAGTTCAAGGGCATGGCGGATTGGCTGAAACAGGAAATGCCGCCGGATGTTCGCCAGCACCTGCAGCCGGGAAATCTCCCGGAGCGTCTGCAAAACCTGAAAAACGTGTTGCCGGCCGGATTGCCGCCGCACGGATCCAATCCTCCGGCTGCCGCTTCCAGCGCGGCCGACGCAACGCATTACAGTAACGGGTAGCATCACCATGTGCGGAATCATCGGTATTGTCGGTACCACTGAAGTGGCATCGGCGCTTTATGACGGGCTCACCGTCCTGCAGCATCGTGGGCAGGACGCGGCGGGCATCGCGACCGTGGACGGAGCGCGCTTGCGGCTGCACAAGGAGAACGGCCTGGTCCGTGATGTGTTCAACCAGACGTCGATGAGCCACCTGCGTGGACGCATCGGCATCGGGCATTGCCGCTATCCCACCGCGGGCTCGGAAGGCTCCTCTGAGTCGCAGCCGTTCTACGTGAACTCACCCTACGGCATCGCTTTCGCGCACAACGGCAACCTGGTCAACACCGAAACGCTGCGCCGCGAGATGTTCGAGGACGATCGGCGGCACATCAATACCGATTCGGATTCGGAAGTGCTGCTGAACGTGCTCGCGCACGAGTTGCAGATCCAGGACCGCATGGCGCTTACGCCGGATCACATCTTCAAGGCCGTTGCCGGTGTTCATGCCCGCGCACGCGGGGGCTATGCCTGTCTTGCCTTGCTGCTGGGTTATGGCTTGCTGGCATTCCGCGATCCGAACGGTATTCGTCCGCTGGTACTGGGCGAGCGCGTGACGCCGGAAGGTCGTGAATACGCCGTGACCTCAGAGTCGGTGGCGTTGGACATTCTCGGCTTCAAGCGCCTGCGCGACGTGGCGCCTGGCGAAGCGGTGTTCATCACCGTTGATGGTCAGCTGCACACCCGCATGTGCGCCGAGAGCGCCGTGCACTCGCCGTGCATTTTTGAATACGTGTATCTGGCGCGTCCCGACTCGATGATCGAAAACGTGTCGGTCTACAAGGCGCGCCTGCGCATGGGCCAGAAGCTGGCCGAGAAGATCCTGCGCGAACGTCCCGATCACGGTATCGAAGCGGTGATTCCCATTCCCGACACCGCACGCACTGCCGCCAGTGCGCTGGCGGAGGCGTTAGGTGTGCCGTTCCGCGAAGGCTTCGTGAAGAATCGCTACATCGGCCGCACCTTCATCATGCCGGGGCAGGGCGAGCGCGTGAAATCAGTGCGTCGCAAGCTCAATCCGGTGGAATTGGAATTCCGCAAGAAGAACGTGCTGCTGGTGGACGACTCCATTGTGCGCGGCACCACCTCACGCCAGATCATCCAGATGGCGCGCGACGCCGGCGCCCGCAATGTGTTCTTCGCCTCCGCTGCGCCGCCGGTGCGCTATCCGAATGTATACGGCATCGACATGCCGGCTGCTTCCGAACTGGTGGCCGCAGGCCATACGGTCCAGGAAGTAGAGAAAATGCTCGGCGCCGACTGGTTGATCTACCAGGATCTGCAGGATCTGATCTGGGCCGTGCAGGATGGCAACGAAAACCTGAAGCATTTCGATACCTCGTGCTTCAACGGCGAATACATCACCGGTCTCGATCAGCATTATTTGCAGCAGATTGAAATGTTGCGCTCGGATGATGCGAAGGCGGCGCGACGTAGCGCTTGACGGACGCATTTGCGCTATACGTTAACCAACGTGTGTTCCTAGCTGTCATTCCCGCGAAAGCGGGAATGACAGCGACGCAAGACGATATTTCCCCGGGGATGTTCGCCCTATAAATTTCCATGAACAATCTCCACGCCGCCGCCAAACGCTGCCTTGATGCCAGCGATCCTGCAGAAAAGCTGCGCTTGACCCACACCACCTGGTCCGCATTCCAGGCTGGCGAATTGCAAGCCGACGCCACATCACCTGCAGCTGAGCCAATCGGCGTCCCCGGTCGTCCCGATCGCCCGCATCTTGTTCCGCAACGCCAAGTGCCACATCGCGGCCTGGGCTCGGCGGAAGGCCGTGCAGCACTCGTGCACGCGGTGGCACATATCGAATTCAATGCCATCAATCTGGCCTGGGACGCGGTATATCGCTTCCGCGGCATGCCTGCGGACTACTACCGCGACTGGGCTAGCTGCGCGAATGACGAAGCCCGCCATTTCGCGCTGCTTGCCGAACGATTAGGCGAACTTGGCCATACCTACGGCGACTTCGATGCCCACAATGGCCTATGGGAAATGGCCGAAAAAACCGCGCATCACGACACCGCCCGCATGGCATTGGTGCCGCGCGTACTGGAAGCGCGTGGGCTGGATGTCACGCCCGGCATGATTGAGCGCCTGCGTGCTGTAGGCGACGAACGCACCATCGCCATTCTTGAAATCATCCTGCGCGAAGAAGTCGCGCATGTTGCCGCCGGCTCACGCTGGTTCCGCTGGTGCTGCGAGCGCGATGGTCTGGATTCGCGCGAAACTTTCCTCGATCTGCTGCGCGATTACATGGGCCGCAACCTGCGCGGACCATTCAATCGTCCCGCGCGTCTGGAAGCCGGTTTTGACGATGACGAGCTTGACCAGCTCACTGCGCTCGCACTTGCTTCGTAAGTTGGATGGCCCCGGATCAAGTCCGGGGTCATCCAACTACAACACCGCATCGGCACGTGTCAGTTGACCGGCTTGCGGAACTTCAAGATAAACCGATCCGTCTTGCCTTTGATCGACGCATCGAAAATCGGCAACGTGTGGTTGTCCGCCGGATTGCTCAGTACATCGCTCTCGCCCACATACTCAAACCCCGCTGCCGTCACTTCAGCTTTCACTGCGGCGGGATCGATACGATGCAAATCATTGGTCTTCGATACACCCGTTCCTGCGGCAGCAGCATGATCAAGCACGATATAAGTGCCGCCCGGCTTGAGTGCGTCAAAGATCGCTCTGTTGATACGCGCCATGTCCGGTGAACTCATGAACGGATCGTGCAGATCGTGATAGTTCTGCGATGTCCAGACCATGTCGACGCCTTTGGGGATATCCAGATTTGCGATCGGCTGCACCTGCACCGTCACGTTGGGATAAGCCGGTGTGCCGGCAAAGCTACGTAAGCTTGGCAGGTTCTTGGGCGCTGCCTTGTCCATTTCCGTGGGCAGCAATGCATAGACAGCTCCGTTGGGGCCGACGATCTTGCTGAACAGGCGCGTGTAATAACCCGCGCCAGGCATCAGGTCGACGACTTTGTAGCCTCGCCGCAAATCTGCGAACTGCAGCACCTCGATCGGTTTGCGCTCGGCATCCATCGCCCGTTGGTCAGCTGGCCGATTGGGATCGGCGACGGCAAGGGCGATAAAGGAAGGCAATGCGGGCCCGGCCAGGGCAGGGATACCGGCTAAAACCACTGAAACGACGGCAGCAGCGAAAAAAGTATGGAGTTTCATCGACGACCTCCTTGAATCGGTGAGGTATTCAGAGTGGCTGATGTGCTGTGGCGGAAATGTGTGCGTGAATGGCTGTCCCGCTTACTTGCGAACCTTGCCGCCATCATCAGGATACGACCACACCCAATGGCGCGAGTTCGGGACGCGGGCCTCAGGGGCGTCATGCCACGCATCAGTATGACGCCGCTTCGATCTCTGAGTCGATCTCAGTACACGTAATTGATGGCGATGGCTGGTGTCACGGTGTTCACGGAATTGTGTCCGCCGAAGGTGACGCGTGTGCCGAGCAACACGCCAATGGCCGATGACCAGTTGTATTCGATGGCTGGCGCAAGGCCGAATGCCGTACTGGTGCCTGAATTGATCCGAATATTCTGCGGATAGGGGATGTTGCCGGGATCCAGCAAATCTTCGCCGGCTATGTGTGTATTGCCGTTACGGCCATAAGTGGCATCCAGCGCCAGCACCCATCGTTGAGTCAGACTGTATTCGAGCGATAGATCGGCAAAAAAGCTGTTGCCTGGTTTGACATTGCCATCAAATCCCTGGCTCGTGCCATAGACGCTGACGCCTTTCACATTGACGCTTTGCGAAAAGGCGTCCGACACATCCAGGCGCATGCGAAGAATGCGCCCGTTCGGCATCCAGAAGTACATCTGCGAATTGATCGCCAGTGTCGTGGTGTAAGCACCGGCGCCAAGGCCATTGCTGGGACGGTCGCCAAGTTCGTCGTACTTGCCCGTAGGAAAGGTTTCTTGCAGTTGGATCGCGGTGGTTGGTATCCAGCTGTCGGGACGAAATTCCGTCAGGCGGTATTGCGCTTGCAACGTGATGTCACCGACACCCACCCCGGAACTGTTTGTGCCGTTGACGACGCGGTTGTAACCAAAAACCGGAATGATGCCGATCGAGAGTCGATTCACTAGCCCATAGAGGATATAAGTGCGCGATCCGAAGCTATCGGTATTCGGGCTGCGTATGTCGTAGAGATAAGGCTCGAATAGAAAGTGTCCGGGTGGCAATGTTTCAGCCGAGTTAGCCAGCATCGGCCCGGTCCACCACGCATCGCTCATCGATTCTTCGGTGACAGCAGCGGGTGGCGGCGTTGGTACGGTCTGCGCGCTTGCGGGGAATGACCACCCTAGGCAGCCATGCAGGCACAACAGCCACACAAAACCAGCGCGCCGCCTCGCATTCATCACTGGGCCCGCGTCAGGTCAGCGACGAAATTCGGTTCCCAAGTCTTGCCGTTGTCATCCGAAAACGATATTTCGAAATGATGTGAGTTCGGTTGGATATCCGACCACGCATTACGTACAAGGATGGTTCGGCCGTTATAAGGCTGCTGATTGATCAGTTCGCCGCGTCCGTCCTTGAATTCACCGATGGCCGAGGGTTCGATCACACCGTCGCTGCTGTCGACAAAGGTCTGGGTCCATTGGTGCGACTGCGGGTTGTAGAAATAGAGGGTCAACCCTTTGAGATGTTGATCGGCGCCGTTTGCCTCGATCTCTTCTATCGATGCTTTGCCGTCCCAGATTTTTCTCACCGTTACCGTGCCGTTGAGTTCGACCCAGGTCTTGTCTCCGGTCAGTGGGTGCTGAAGCGTCTTGATGTGCGTGTGCCAGGTGCCGATGTTGAAGTCGAAGTCGTGCGAGCCGTCGCGATAGGCTGGGGTCTGGGACTGCGCGCTTTGGGCGCTTGCCAGCGGCATGAAGCTGGCCGCCGCCATCACCATGAGTGCGCTGCGAAAAAAAGTTCTCTGGAACCGTGTCATGGCAGAACCTCCCGACGCGGCTTGTTGCCGCCCTGGGTGAAAATTAGGCCTGTCAGTGGTTGGCGAAAATAGCCACTTGGGTATGATTCGATATGACCACTTGAGGCCAATCGCATGAAACGGATATCCACGGGTTTCCTGCCGCCGGTCGCGCTCGATATGGCGGGCAGCACGCCCATGTACGACCAGCTATCGGAGTGGTTTCGGCGCGCCATCCTTGAAGGTCGCTTGCGGCCAGGCCAGCGTGTCCCCTCCACACGCAGTCTCGCCAAAGAGTTACGGATTTCCCGCGTGCCGGTGCTCAGTGCTTACGAGCAGCTTTACGCCGAAGGCTATCTGGAAACCTTTGTCGGCGCCGGCACCTGCGTTGCGCGTGCCATTCCTGGGAAAGCGGCAAAGCCCAATGACACACGCGAACGTCATGACCCGGTGCCCTCAGCCACGCCACGCACGGTGGCGCAGCGTGTGGCCGACTTGCGCGTTCCGCCGCAGACCTGGGCGAATACGCAAGGCGCATTTCGCGTGGGTTTGCCGGCGATCGATCACTTTCCGATCACCACTTGGTCGAAGCTGATCAACCATCACGCCCGCAAGCCACCGATGGAGCTGATGGTCTACGGTGAACCGATGGGGTATCTGCCATTGCGCGAAGCGATCGCCGAATACCTCGGCACTGTACGTACAGTACGCTGCGATGCCTCGCAGATTCTCATCACCACCGGTTCTCAGCATGGCTTGCAGATTTGCATACACGCGCTGATCAATACCGGCGACAGTGTCTGGATGGAAGATCCCGGCTATCCCGGTGCACGCCAAGCGTTGCGAACCCTGGGTGCCGATATTGTTCCCGTTCCGGTCGACGACGAAGGGCTCGATGTCGAAGCTGGCATACGCCTGAATCGCCACGCACGTGCGGCCTATATTTCGCCATCTCACCAATTTCCGTTGGGCGTGACGATGAGCGCCGCACGACGTATGCAATTGCTCAGCTGGGCATCAAACAGTGGTGCATGGATCATCGAAGACGACTACGACAGCGAATACCGCTTCGGTGGCCGTCCGCTGGCGTCGTTGCAGGGCATGGACACGGAAGGTCGTGTCGTCTACGTCGGCACTTTTAGCAAGGTGATGTTTCCTGCGCTCCGCGTGGGCTATCTCGTGGTGCCCAAAGACCTGGTTCCCGCCTTCGCCGCCGTACGCGACGCCTTCGATACGTTTTCCTCGACGCTTTACCAAGTGGTACTGACCGATTTCATCCGCGAAGGACATTTCGCGCGCCATATCCGCCGCATGCGCACACTTTATTTGGAACGGCGCAATGCTTTGCTCGAAGCCATCGACACCTACATGGGCGACAAGCTCGAAGTGATCGGCACCCAGGCCGGCATGCAACTGGCAGCGCTGCTGCCGCCGGGTGTGAATGATGTCGCCTTGTCGATCGAAGCCGCCAAGCTGGGCATTGCCGCCAGACCGCTGTCCATCAGTTATGCGGCACGTACGGGCCGGAGCGGAATCATCCTTGGGTATTCAGGCGCGAATGTGCACGAGCTTCGCGAAGGCATGCGCAAGCTTGCAACCTGCCTTTGATGTACAGCTTGAACTGTTTCGTAAAAAAATGCGTCATGCCGAAAATATAGCAAGTACTTTCGTGCAGATTTTTTGCTTCTACCCCTAAACTTTTTTTGCGAATCCCAGATTAGCTCTACCGAGTGAGGCTGCCGCAGTGGCATGCCCTGTATTCGGGAGCGGGACGATGGTCGCAGTGATCAGTGGTAACGGTCTGGGTCTTGGCAACACCTCACTGACACAACTGGGCCAAACGCAAGGCGGGTCACCACAACTGGGGCAGGCGGCCAACAGCAGCTACGTCAACACGGCCACCGGCAACCTGGTGCTGCAAAGCGCCGACGAAGGCCTCTTGTTCGACGGCTTGCCGCTCAACGTACTGCGCACCTACAACAGCCTGGGCCAGCTGAGCAGCAACGGCTGGAGCTACGGCTTCAGCCGCAACCTCAACGGCCTGACCGGCACCGTCAACACCGCCGGCAGCACCATCACACGCACCGATGATGACGGCTCCAGCGTCGTCTACACCTACAACGCCACGCTGGGCGAGTACGTCAGCACCGACCAGAGCGGGGCGGTCGACACCCTGAGCTATAACGCCACCAGCGCCAGCTGGACCTGGACCGACGCGGCCGACAGCCAACAGGAAACCTACAACGCCAACGGCCAGCTCACCGCGTTGACCGATACGGCCACCGGCGCGAGCTACAGCTTCAGCTACAGCAACGGCCAGCTCAGCCAGATCGTGGCCGGTGACGGCGACACCCTGATCTTCGGCTACAACACCAGCAACCAGCTGATCAGCCTGTCGATCCAGGAAGTGCCGCCGGGCCAGACGAGTGCCGTGACGCGCCAAGCCGTCACCTACGGCTACGACAGCCAGGGCCGCCTCAGTACGGTCACCACCAGCCTGGGCTCCGATACCGACAGCACCACGGCCAGTTACACCACCACCTACACCTACCAGGGCACCACGGACCTGGTGGCGTCAGTGACACAGAGCGACGGCACCACGGTCAGCTACACCTACACCGAGGATGCGCAAGGCGTGTACCAGGTGACCGGTGTCACCACCGGCAGCGGTGCGGCGGCGCAAAGCGTCACCCTGAGCTACGGCACCGACAGCACCACCGTCACCGACGGCCTGGGCAACGTCACCCAATACCAGACGAACGCCGCGGGCGAACTGACCTCGGTGATCGCCCCGGCCGTCAACGGCGTATCGCCCACCACCACCTATACCTACGACACCAGCGGCAACCTGCTGACCAGCACCGATCCGGATGGGGCGGTGACGAGTTACAGCTACGACGCCAACGGCAACCTGTTGAGTGTCGAAGACGGCGCGGGCAACACGGTCAGCTACACGTATAACGCCAACGACCAGGTCACCAGCAAGACCACGTACACGGTGCCGGCGCAAGGCGAAGTGGGGCAGAGCGGGTATGTCGCGCCCAGCGGCGCGCAGACGACCTATTACGTCTACACCGCCAACGATCAACTGGCGTACACCGTCGATCCGCTGGGCAACGTCAGCGAGAACGACTACACCACGGTCAACGGGCTGAGCGAGTTGACCACCAGTCGTCAGTACCTCGGTGCTACCTACAGCACGAGCAGCAACAGCAATAGCCCCAGCAGCCCACCGACCCTGGCCGAGCTGCAGGCGTGGGTGCAGAGCAGCGCGGTGCAGAGCACGCTCAGCCAGAGCACGCGCACCGACTACACCTACGATGCACGCGGTCAGCTGGCCACCCAAACGCAGTACGACACGGTTAACAGCAGCGGTGTGGGCGTGGTCGATGCCGGCACGGTGATCACCACGACCACCTACAGTGCCCAAGGTCAGTTGCTGCAAACCAGCACCGAGACCGGTGCCAACCGCAGCACCCTGCAGACCACCAGCTACGCCTACGACGGACTGGGCCGGGTGATCAGCAAGACGGATCCGCTGGGTAACGTCACCAGCTATGTCTACACCGACAGTGCCAACACGATTGCCATCACCCAGGCCAACGGACTCACCACGACCCAGGTGCGCAACAGCGCCGGGTTGCTCGTTAGCAGCACGCAGTCGGGGACGGAGCAAACCAGCGAGGTCAGTAGCTACCTGTATAACGCCGATGGCGAGCAGATTGCTGCGATCGATCCAGATGGCAACGTCACCTACACCTTCTATAACGCTGACGGTGAAGTAACGGGCACGGTCGATGGTACCGGCCACGTCACCGCTTACAGCTACGATGCCGATGGACAGGTCATCAGCACCACGCAATACGCCAACACGGTCAACACGAGCACGTGGATCCATAGCGGCAAACTCACGACAAAGCTGCCAGCCACCCTGCCGGTTCCGGCCGCCAGCGCGGCGGATAGCACGACATCATCGATCTACGACGCCGCCGGAAATGTCGTTGCCACCATCAGCGCAACGAACGACGTCACCATCACGACCTACGATGGCGCCGGCAACGCCGTTGTTACCACGCAGTACGCGACGGCGTTGACCACTACCCAGCGAACGGCCTTGGGTACGGCGCCCACGCTTGCGGCTTTGCAGGCTGACATCACCACCAGCGTCAAGGACGAAGCCACCCGAACCATCTATGACGCCGACAATCGCGCGGTAGCGGTGATCGATCCGAAAGGCATTGTAAGCACGGTGACCTATGATGGTGTCGGCGATATTGTCGCCAGCAGAACGTATGCCACGGCGCTTACCGCCGCGCAGATTTCCACGCTGGGCAATGAGCCAACACTGGCAGCAGTGCTGGGCGATGTGAGTTCTTCTGCGCAGACGATTTACAACGCGAATCATCAACCGGTCGCCACCATCAGCGCCAACGGCGATGTCACGATCACGACGTACGACAGTAACGGCAATGCCGTCGCCAGCACCCAATACGCCACACCGCTCACCGCGGCTCAGTTGGCTGCGTTGGGCAGCGAACCAACGTTGGCGGCGTTGCAGGCCGACATCACGCCAAGCACAGACGATCTGACCACACTGACGGTTTACAACACCAGCAATCAGCCGGTCGCCACCATCAGTTCCAGCGGTAGCGTCACCATTACCACGTACGACAGTAACGGCAATGTTGTCGCGAGCACGCAGTACGCCACCGTGTTGACCGCAACCCAGCTTGCGGCCCTTGGCGATACACCCACGCTGGCCGCGGTACAGAGTGATATCACGTCGAGCGCAGGCGATCTAACCACGCTGACGGTTTACAACGCCAGCAACCAACCGGTCGCGACGATCAGTCCCGACGGCAGTGTCACGATCATTACGTACGACAGCAACGGCAACGCCGTCGCCAGCACCCAGTACGCGACGCCGCTAACCGCGTCTGACCTGACTGCATTGGGTGATACGCCGACGCTGGAAGATGTGCAGGCCGATCTCATTCCCAGCGCGAGCGATCTCACTACGCTCACGATCTACAACGGCAGCAATCAGGCCATCGCAACCATCGGCCCGAATGGCGACGTTACCGCCACAACTTACGATGACGATGGCAACGTCATTGCCAGCGTCGCTTATACGACACCGCTGACGGCAGCTCAGCTGGCTGCGCTGGGCGCCACGCCGACACTGGCTGAGCTACAAGCCGACTTGGCGTTGAATGCCGGCGCGCAAACGGCGCTGACAATCTATAACGCTAATGAGCAGCCGGTCGCCGTTATTAATGCCAACGGCAGTGTCACAGTGACGTCCTATGACAGTGCTGGGCATGTCACGTCAGTGGTGCAGTACGCCACCCCATTGACCGCGGCTCAGATATCGGTACTCAGTGCAGATCCTTCGTTGGCCGCATTGCAAGCGGTTCTCACGCCAAGCGCCAGTGACGTCATCAATCTCACGGTTTACAACGCCAACGAGCAGGCGGTGGCCACGGTAAGCAGCAGTGGCGTGGTGGTGGTGACCTCCTATGACGCCGCAGGCAATGTGACCGCCACCACGCAATACGCCAGTGAGCTGACACACGCTCAGATCGTCGCACTGGGCACAGCACCCACCCTGTCGGCTGTCACGGCCGACCTGAGTCCGAGCAGCTCCGATCACACGACCGTGACCATCTACGACGTCAACGAACGTCCGATCGCGACGATCAGTGGCCAAGAAGAATACGGGTACTACGACAACTACGAGTATTACGGCTATTACTACGACACAAGCGTCACTCTCACCAGTTACGACGCTGCGGGCAACCCTACCTATAGCGCCAATTACTCGGACACGCTGAGTTACTCGCAGGTCACCGCGCTCGCCGCGAGTCCATCAATCACGACATTGCAGAGTGACCTTGGGACTATCGTTCCCAATTCCCAAACGATAACGATCTACGACGCCAACGAACGGCCCGTGGCGGTTGTTGTCGCGGACGAAAATCCCGAATACTTCGGTGGTTATTACGAAACCGGCTCGATCACCACCACGACCTACGACGCGGCGGGTAACGTCACCTCGACGGCGTACTCTTCGACGCCTTTGAGCATCTCTCAGATGCAGGCGCTCCAGGCGAGCCCGACGGTGGCTACGCTGCAAAGCGAGATGGCGTCGCTGCCTTTCCCAGAGACCACGTTGACGATCTATAACGCCAACGAACAGCCCGTCGCCAAGATCACACCCGAGCAGTACTACGACCCGAGCACGGAAACGTATACGTGGGGCGGAATCGCCACCATCACGACCTACGACGCGGCAGGAAACGTCACCGCTACAACGCAATACGCCAATTCGCTGACCAGCTCGCAGCTCCAAGCCCTGGGTTCGTCGCCAACCCTCGCAGCATTGCAAGCAGACTTGACGCCGAGCACCGCCGACCAGACCTCGCTGACCGTCTACAACGCCAACGAGCTTCCGGTGGCAACGGTCACTTCAAGTGGCTACGTTACCGTGACCAGCTATGACGCTGCCGGCAACATCACCGCTACGACGCAATACGCCAACCCGTTGTCGACGGCGCAAATTCAGGCACTGGGTACCACCCCAACGCTGGCTGAGGTGCAGGCAGATCTGGTGCCCAGCTCTAGCGATCAGACTTCGCTGACCGTCTATGATGCCGATGAAAATCCGGTTGCCGTTATCAATGCGGACCGCTATGTCACTTTGACGACCTACGATTCAACCGGCGATATCGCGGTCACGACGGCGTATGCAATCCGTTTGACTGCGGCTCAAGTGGCCGCGCTCGGTACCGCGCCCACATTGGCGCAGGTGCAGGCCGATCTGAAGCCAAGCGCCAATAACAAGACCAGCATTTCCATCTACGATCCGACCAGCAACCGCGAGGCGAGCGTCGGCACCAACGGCAAAGTCGTCGTCACGACGTATAACAGCGACGGCAATGTGATAGCCACGGTGAGCTACGCCAACCTTCTGACTTCCGCCCAGATCGCGGCGCTGGCTGGCGCCCCGAGCATGGCGGCGTTGCAGGCCATCCTCACACCAAGCGTCAGCGACGTGGTCAGCCTGCCATCTACGTTGTCTCTGTATGACGCCAATGGCAACGTTGTGGCCACGATTGCAGACAATGGTGATGTCACCACCACAGAGTACGACGCCGACGGTGATGTCACGGCCACTACGCAATACGCGACACCGCTGACATTGGCTCAAATGGAAGCCCTGGCCGCATCGCCCACACTCGCTACGCTACAGGCCAATCTCAGTCCCAGCGGCGACGATCACACCAGCCTCACCATCTACGATGCCAACGGCGACGTCATCGCTACGGTGGCGCCCGATGGTGCGGTTGAAACGTCGACCTATGACGCTGCCGGCAACGTTACATCCACGACGCAATACGCGACGCTCCTCACGGCTGGGCAAGTCGCTACTCTGGGTACGGCGCCCACGCTGGCCGAACTGCAGAACGTGCTGACCATCAGCACCGCCGATCACACCAGTCTGACGATCTACAATGCTGACGAGCAGGTGGTGGCGACGGTCAGTGCAAGTGGCGCGGTCACCACCACGAATTACGACGCGGCGGGTAATCCGATCGAAACGGTCTACTACGCCACGCAGTTGAGCCAGGCGCAGATCACTGAACTCGGCACCGCACCCACCCTCGCAATGCTGCAGATCGATCTGGGTATCGACAGCGGCGCCAGCGAAAGCCAGACGATATACAATACTGCCGGCCAGCCTGTCGCCACCATCAGCGCCAGCGGGCAGGTCACCATCACCACTTACGACGCCGCTGGAAATATCACCGCGACGACGCAATACGCCAAGCCGCTGCCTGCTGGCCACGGTTATATCGCAACGCTGTCGGAGCTGCTGTCCATCGTGCAGCCCAGTGCTGGCGATATCACTACGCGTACGATCTACGACGCTGATAATCGAGTTGTCGCAACGATCTCCAGCAACGGACAGGTTACGCTGACGACCTACAGCGCTGACGGAAGCGTGGCTACCACCACGACCTATACCTCCAATCTCACCAGCGCGCAGATGGCCTCCCTAGGTAATGCGCCGACCTTGGCGCAGCTGGAGACATTAGTCGATCCCACCGCCCGGGTAATTTACAACGCTGCCGGTGAGCCGGTCGCGACGATCGACGCGGAAGGCAACGCTAGTTACAACTTCTACAACAATGCCGGTGAACTTGTTGGTACCGTGGATGCGGACGGCGCATTGACGACGTACGCGTATGATGCCGACGGCAATCTCACGCAAACCACACAATATGCAACGCTGATCAGCACAGCCGGTTGGCTGGATAGCAGTGGTGACTTGTCCGACAGTTTCCCATCCAGCTTGCCCACGCCATCGGCAAGCGCCAGCGACCGTACAACCACCAAGGTTTACAACTCGGTTGGCGAGGTCGTCGCGACGATCGATCCGGAAGGCAACGTCACCACCACCCACTACAACGCCACGGGCGACGCACTTTCAACGACGGCTTATGCGACACCGCTGACGGCAGCGCAATTGGCCGCCCTGGGCACTGCGCCGACTTTGGCCGCTGTGCAGGCAGACATCGTCGCAAGCGCTGACGATCGCACGACCGTGACGATCTACAATGCTGACGGGGACGCAGTTGCCACGATAGACCCCTCTGGCTATGTCACCGTCGATAGCTATGACGCCGATGGCAACATCGTATTGCAAACGGCATATGCCACGGCTTTGAACGCAGCGCAGCTTGCCGCGCTGGGCACCACGCCGAGTCTCGCGGCCTTGCAGGCCGATATCACGACAAGTGCGCAAGACCAGACCACCCGTAATTATTACAACGGGCAAGGGCAGTTAGTTGCGCAGATCGATGCTGACGGCTATCTCACCGTCAACACATACGACGAGGCCGGCAACAAGACATCCAGTACACGATATGGCGTGGCCCTGACTGCCACACAACTTTCGACGTTGACAGCAAGTGAGAGTGTCGGTGCGCTGGAAAAGCTCCTGGGAACGGATCCGACGACGGAAACCACCAGTGCAACCTACAACGCTGAAGGGCAGCTGATACGTAGTGTCGCAGCCGACGGCACCATCACCGCTTACACCTACGACAACGACGGTGACCTGCTAAGCACCACCATCACGCCCGTCGCCGGGCAAGGTACGGCACGCACCACTAGCGCTACCTATGATGCGCTCGGCGACATGCTCACCAGCACGGATGGGGATGGTCATACGACCACCTATGCCTACAACGTGCTGGGACAACGCATCGAATCGACGGATGCGCTCGGCAATAGCACTTGGTACTACTACGACGCCGATGGGCAATTGATCTACACCGTTCAAGGGCAGCCTTCGGCAAGCGGCCAGCTCAATGCTGTCGGCAACGTCACCACCTATACCTACGATGCGTTCGGCGACGTCACCAGCGTAACCAGTTATGCCTCGCAAGTAACACTGACCGCCGATCAGGCGAGCAGCGGTACGTTGCTCGATCCCGCCACCGCGGGCCTGAGCGATCTCGCAGCAGCCGTGGCGTCGCTGCCGGCATCGATCAACGATGCGAACGATGTGACGTCCACCACCTATACCGCCGATGGCCAGATCGCGACGACGACGGACGGTGACGGCTACGAAACTGCTAACACCTACGACGCGTTTGGTGACCTGATCCAGACACAGCAACAGTTGAGTCAAGCCGGGCAGGCGTTGACCACCGGCAACAGCACGATTACCGATTACACCTACGATGCACGCGGCGAGCAAACCAGCGAGACAGATGGCGTAGGCACCAGCGTAGCGCGCACGACATCCAGCACCTACGACGCATTCGGGCGGGTGACCAGCACCACCGACGGCAATGGCAATACGACCACCTACAGCTACGACAATCTCGGCAGGCAGGTCAGCAGCAGTCAGATTGTGCAGGGCGTGGTGCGCACCACGCAGTCGACCTATGACGCTTATGGCAATGTGCTTACCCAGACCGATGCATTGGGTAATGTCACCAGCTACCAGTACGACTTGTCCACGCATACGGTCATCGTGACAACGCCTGACGGCGTGACCATGACGACGGTTAGGGACGCATTCGGCGATGTCGTCAGTGTCACCAATGAGGCCGGCAACACCACCAGCTACACGTATGACAAGGATGGCAATCTACTCACGACCACCGATGCGCTCGGCGATGTCAGTACGAACGCCTATAACGCGGATGACGAGCTGATCCGTACTACCGGCGCCACCGGAGATGTGGTGACGTATACCTACAACGCGAGCGGTCAGATCTTGACTCGCCGGGTTGACCCCACCGGGCAGGACCAGGTGACGACCTACGCCTATGACGGCGAAGGTCGCCAGGTACGCGTCACCGATCCCATCGGTGTTGTTACCACCTACACCTATGACGCTGACGGAAATGCGTTGACGGTAGCGCAGGATGCGGGCACGGGTAATGGCAAGCTCAATCTCACCACCGCCTACACCTACGACGGTGAAGGTCATGTTCTAACCGTCACCAGTGGTCCCGGCACCAGCGTGGCGACCACCACGCAATTCGTCTATGACGCATTAGGGCGGCTTACCCAGCAGATCGTCGACCCAACGGGCCTGGCGTTGACCACCAGCTACGTCTACGACGCCGACAACAACGTCGTGCAGAGTACCGACCCCGACGGCAACAGCACCTATACGATCTACAACCAAGCCAACGAAGCGGTTTTCACCGTCACGCCGACGGGCGCGCAGGGTGCAGGTCAAGGTGCCATCACCCAGAATTCGTATGATGCGGATGGACACCTGGTTGCTTCGCACGTTTACGCCAATGCCGTCAGCACGAGCGGCCTTGGTGCGCTAAGCGGCGGTAGCATCAGTGCCAATCTTGCTATCGGTGCCGCCTTGGCCGGAACGGCATCGAGCTCCAGTGATGCCGTGAGCTACAGCGTCTACAACGCCGATGGTCAACTGATCTACCAGATCGATCCGTTGGGTAATGTCACGCAGACCTCTTACAACGCACTAGGACAGGTTGCCGAGACGCTCGCCTACGCCACGCCGATTACCGTCAGTAGCACCTTGGCCAATGCGCTGCAGGCCGGCACTGCCCAGGCCAGCGACATTCAGGCCGCCTTGAGCAGCGCAGGTGACAGCGGCACCAGCGCACGCGTTACCTATACCTATTACGACGCCGATGGCCGGGTGGCCTACACGGTTACGCCGAATTTGGTAGATGGCGTGCTTGGCGCGGTGGTGAGTCAAACTCAATACGATGCCGCTGGCCATGTGATCGCTAACATTGCGTATGGCGTGCCGCTGCCCATGGATGACGTGGGCGCAGGCTCCACCACGGCATCGATTGCGCAAGCTGTGGCACAGATCAACACCGCAGCCACCACGCGCAGCACGCAATATGTCTATAACGGTGCCGGCGAACAAGTTGCGCAGATCGACCCCGACGGCAACGTCAGCTATACGTTCTACAACAAAGACGGGCAGGTGTCGGTAACGGTTGACGCCACCGGAGCCGTCGTGCAGTACACCCGCGATGCCTTGGGGCGCGTCGTCAAGCAGACATCGTACGCCGAGCAGGTCAATACCGCTGGATGGCTCAGCAACGGCGTCGTTACGGTGACGGCCGCGCAGGCCATTCCGACCGGAACCAGCCCCACCACCGATCGTGTCGTCGTGACCAGCTATGACGCGCTCGGCCGAGTGTCGACGGTTACGAGTTATTCGAATGTGCAGTACGAGGATGTCTACGATCCCACCACCGGATCGTGGAACAGCGAACTGCAATATCTCGATGGCGACAGACTCATCTATACGTATGATGCGGCGTCGCGCGTCATCCAGACCACGGACGTTGACCTCGATCAATCTGCTTCGTCGCTAGGTCTCACGCGGTCTCCTACGCGTACCACACGTTACTTCTATGACGCGGACGGCAACACCATCGCCACCCTCAACGCCGATGGTTATCTGACCACCAATAGCTACGACGCGGCCGGTAATCTCGTACAGACCGTGGCTTACGCCACAGCGGTGACGGCCAAGTTGCGCGCAAAGGGAACGCTTGCGCAGTTGGTCCCCGTTTCCAGCGCGAATGACCAGATCACCACGAACTACTATGATGCCCTGGGTGACAAGGTCGGCACCCTGGATGCCGATGGTTACTTCACCCAGTACACCTACGATCAGGACGACGATCTGCTGGCGACCACGCGCTATGCCACAGCGCTGCCGTCGAACATGGTGGGCAGCCTGGAAGCCATCACCACCGCGCTGGCGGGTACCGCCAATCATCAGACCACCAACACCTACGATGCCTACGGCGATGTCCTGACCACGCAGGACTATGAAGGCACCGTCACGCAATACACCTATGACGATCTGGGCAATGTCATACAGGCCACCGTGGCGGCCGGAACCAGCGACGCACGCACGACCAGTTCCATGTATGACGCCTTCGGCAATGTCGTAAGCACCACCGATGGTATGGGTAACGTCACCACGTATACCTACGACCTGGCGGGCAACAAGACTTCGATGACCGATGCCTTGGGCAATACCACCTGGTATGTCTACGACGCAGACAATCGGCTGGCCTTCACGATCCACGGCATGACCCAGAATGGAGTGCAAAACGCGGTCGGCGAAGTGAGCGCCAATACGTACGACGCATTCGGCGATGTGACGGAAACCGACGCCTATTCGGACTTGATGACTTTGGGCGCCAATTTCTCGCCCACATTCAGCAGCATGCAGAGCGCCGTGGCGACGATCGCCAACAAGGGACCCGATACCGATGCAACGGTGACCTACCAATATGACCTTGAAGGAAATGTCATCACCGAGACCGATGGCAACGGTAACGAAACCGACTACAGCTACGACGGCTTTAACGAACTCATCTCGAAAGTACAGAATGCCTACGAGGGCCTGACCAGCGTCTACACCTATGACGCGATGGGGAACATGACCAGCGAGGTGGACGAGGTGCCCGAGGGGTGCTGCGGTGAATATGGTGCGGATGTCTCGCCGATGTCCACGGTGGCCGGTAACGAGGACATCCTGCGCACGCAAGAGTGGACCTACGATGCCTTCGGCAATATGGCCACCTATACGGATGGCGATGGCGCGACTACCAGCTACAGCTATGACCACCTGGATCAGCAGATATCGCAGAGCCTTACCGTTTCCGGACAAGTGCGAGAGACGCAGACGAGCTATGACGCCTATGGCCGCGTGCTGAGCACGACCGATGCCATGGGGCTGGTCACCACCTACAGTTACAACGATGCTGACGATTCGGTCACCGTCACCGCGCCCGGTGGCGTATCTACTACCACCTCATATAACCGCGAAGGCCAGAAAATTGCGGTTACCGATGCAGCGGGCGACACCACTACGTATCAGTACGACGCAGATGGGCGCCTGATCGAAACAACCAATCCCGACGGCAGTACCACGACCGATCAGTATGATGCCGTGGGCAACCTGATCGAAAGTACCGATGCCGATGGCTACGTTACGGCCTATACCTATAACGCAGCTGGCCAGGTATTGACACAAACGGTCGATCCCAACGGTCTGAACCTGGTTACGACCTATGTCTATGACGGGCGTGGCCTGGATATATCCACGACCGACCCCACCGGAGCCGTAACGACCTATACCTATGACGGCAATGGCAACGTTAGCGTAAAAGTGCAGGAAGCGGGTTCCACCTCCGGTGAGTCGAACATCACCACTTATTACAACTACAACGATCTCAACGAGGTTACGAACTCCGCAACGGAAGAGGTTGTCAATGGTGACAACGAGAATTACCAAAATGACTACCAATATGATGCGCTAGGTCGTATGACCTACGAGTCGCTGGATACGGGGAATGCGTCCTATACCGACTTTACCTACGATCCAGACGGCAATCTGATTCAAGAGACGAATGCCAACGACTACACGACCTACTATTTCTATAACGAAGCTGGACAGCAGATCTACGCCGTTACACCGACAGGTGGTACCGATGCTGCGCCGTATCCATGGGAATCGGGTTATGAAGCGCCCACTGGAGCGGTAACCCAGACTACCTACAACGCAGATGGCCAGGTTGTATCCACCACGCAATACGCCACCGAGCTGACCGCGACAGATATTGAGTGGCTGTCAAACGGTGAGGTGACAACCGCCGATGGCGTCGCAGCGATGGTGACCACGAGCCCGGACGACCGCACCACCTACAGCGTCTACAACAGCGCCGGCGAGCTGGCTTACACCATCGATCCCAATGGCAACGTGACCCAGTCGATCTACAACGATCTGGGACAGGTGGTGGAGACACTGGCCTATGCCACGCCGGTGCAATTGTCCTCATCCGATATCGCAGCCCTGCAAGCTGGCAGCGCCGCTGCCATCACCGATGTGCAGGCGGCCCTGAGTGCGGCGAGCGACAACAGCAGCAATGCCCGCATCACCTATACCTATTACGACGATATGGGCCGTGTGGCCTGTACGCTGACCTCTGCCACGCTCAACGGACAATCCGGCTATCTGGCTGTCCAGACGCAATACGACGCCGACGGCAATGTCATTGCGCAGATTCAGTACGGCGACTTGATTCCGGCTTCGCTACCAGCCGGTACGCCCGGCACTGCAACGGTCGAAACTTACCTGGCCGGTCTTTCTGGCATGCATGTGACACGCACCGTCTACGATGCCGCGGGACGTGCGATTTACAGCATCAACGCCGCCGGCGATGTCACGCAGACTGAATACGACGCCGATGGCCGTGTTACGGCTACTCTGCAATACGCCAATGCCATTAGCACACCAGCAGCTTGGACCCAGGCTGATGTAGCCGCAGCCGTCCAAGCGACAAACAGCGCCAGTACCGATGTACGCGAGACGCAGAACTTCTACGATGACTTCGGCAACCTGATCAAGACAATTGACGGCAATGGCAACGTCATGTCGTATACCTACGACGAACGCGGCCTGAAGCTGTCTTCCACCGACGGCAACGGTAACACCACGTATTACAGCTACGACGGATATGGCAACCTGGTCTCGCAGACCAGTCCACCGGTTGCAGTGGCCAGCTACAGCAGCACCGGTGCCTATGAAGGCACGACGACAGAGTCCATCGTCACCACCTACGAGTACGACGACGTCGGCAACCGGATTGAGGAAGTCGACGGCAGCAATACCTCGCAGCCACGCACCACTCAATTCGTCTATGACGCAGCCAACAACCTGATCCAGACCATCCAGCCGGATCCAGGCATCATCGACGAATCAACGGGCTTGCTGACCGCCACCGGTTCCAATCCCACCATCACCATGACCTACAACGCCTTCGGCGAGGCGGTAGCCAGCCAGGATGGCAACGGCAACGTTGCCTACAACGTCTACGACAACGATGGCAATTTGCTATACGCCATTGATGGCGATGGTTACGTCACCGGTTACACCTATAACGCTTACGGTCAGCAAACCACCGTAACCCGCTATGCCACTGGCATCGATCCGGCGGGGCAGGGATGGAGCGTTGCCAACCCGCCCAGTCTGGCGGCGCTACAGGCGGCACTCGTTACGTCGTCCTCCGATCGCACCATCACCACGGCTTACGACGCGCAGGGCAACAAGATCAGCGTCACCGAGCCTGAAATCACCTATACCAACAGCGATGGCAGCACGGCGCAGGGCTCGCCCGTTACGCAGTACACCTACGATGCCTACGGCAATGTCACCAGTGAATCGGTGTTGGTACAAGGTGCTCCGGGAACCAGCGGCGCGGTGTGGGCGACCACCTACACCTATTACAACGCGCTCAATCAGGCGGTGATGGTGGTGACACCAACCGGCAGTTACACCGATCCGATGGGCTATGTCACCACCAATACCTACGACGCATTCGGTGATGTGCTCTGCACCAAGGAGTGGGCAGCCGCTATTTCCACCAGCGGGCTTACTGCTGGTGGCCCGATGCCGGATGATCCGCCGGCTGGCAATGCGGCCACGACCGGTCTGGATCGCGTCACCACTTACACGTACGACAACGACGGCAACAAGACCAGCGAATCGGTGCTGCGCTCTTATATCGACGACGCAGGCAATGCTACGGTCGGCTGGGATACCACCACCTACGGCTACGATGCCGACAATCAGCTCACCACCGTCACCGAAAACAACAGCACCACCACTACCACGTACGACGCACTGGGCCGTATCACCAGCGTGACCGCACCGGAGGTGGAGGTGCTGGTCAGCAACTGGCAGTCGTTGCTGGAGGCGAATTCTTCGCTCACGCTGAGCAGTCCGTCGCTTTACACGATGGCTTCGCAAGTCGTCAGCTATGCATACGATGCCTTCGGTGACAAGCTGGAGCAGACGCAAAGTTCCACCGAGGTCGGTTCGTCGTCGGTGACCACGTATTACCAGTATGACAATGCCGGCCACATGGTCGCGCAGCTCACTCCGCTCGACGATAGCGGTGCAGACTGGACATCCGACCAAGCCAAGTTCTATGCCTACGACAACAATGGCAACCTGGTATCCGAGTGGTACACGCTGACCGGCGATCAGGGCAGCACCACGCTGGTCACCATCCAGAATACCTACGATGCCGACAACCAACAGACGCTCAGCCAGACCTGGCGCGCAGGCATCCCGTCGCCTGACGTATCCACCAGCACCACCTACGATGCCTTCGGCGAAGTCATCGCCAGCGGCGATGGCGTGACCAACAACGTCGTCACCACCTACGACAACGCCGGCGACAAACTCACCAGCACCGACGCCACCACCGGTGAGCTGAACACCTACGGCTACAACCTGGCCGGGGAGTTGGTCAGCGACACCGTGCCGGTCACCGGTTCCAGCGCCACCGTCAGTACCATCTACACGCTCGACCTGGCTGGCCACATTGTTGCCGAACAAGCACCCAGCACCGATTCGGCCACTGGCGAGAACAGCGGCATTCTGAAGGCAACATACGACGCCTGGGGCAACGTGCTCAGCTCTGCTGACGCCAACGGTTACACCACGTATTACACCTATAACGAGCGCAACCAGGTTGTCACGGAAACCGAAGCCACCGTTTCGGTGGTGGGCATCGATGGCCAGAGCACAACCGAAACACCGGTAACGACCACGTCCTACAATATCGAAGGCAACGTGGTCACCAGCACGGATGAAGACGGCAACGTCACCAAGAACATCTACAACGCTCTCGGCCAGAAGATTGAAAGCATCGACGGCGACCTCAACACGCTGTACACCAGCTACGACGCGCTCGGCAATGCGGTGGCCACGCAGGACGGCAACGGTAATATCTTCTTCACCAATGTGGATGCGCTCGGCCGTGCAGTAGTCACCGGCGAGTTCATCGCCACTGGGCAGGGCACCTACAACGCAGTTTGGCAGCAAGCTTACGTGCTTGATCAGAATGGCGACCGCATCGTCAGCTACGACGGCATCGGCAGCGCCGACCTGCAAAGCGGCGACACTACCGACGCAGCCCTTAACGCCAACTACGACGGCTACGACAGCCAGGGCCGAGTGATCTGGAGCCAGGATCCCGCACAGTATGCGGCCAGCACGGCAGAGGATCACGAGAACTACGCTGGCAACTGGACGCAGACGCCGACCAACGCCAACTTCGCCGACGGCTTGACCGGCTGGACCTTCGATCCCGGTTACTCAGCCGGAAGTTACGACTACAACGATCAGGTTTGGCCGCTTATGTTCAGTGGCTCAGACAACGCCAATGGAGGTGCCGGCGGTGCGGTGAACAATGATCGCGTGCCGGTGGTGCCAGGACAGAGCATTACCGCCAACGGTCAATTCGAAGTGCTCAGCGATAACGGCAACGGCGAGATGTTCATCAACTGGTACAACGCCGAAGGCCAGATGATCGGGCAGTCCGATAATGGCCCGGGTATCACCGGCGGCAAGGGTTCCGGTGTCAACTCTGTAACAGGCACGGCACCTGCAGGGGCAGCGTACGCATCCATCGCCATTGGCTGCTCCAACTACAACGAAGGTTACCCAGGCGTCGTGTGCTCCGGTGTGTGGTGGAACTACACGCCACCCGCCGGTATCACCGTGCTCGGTCAGGGCAATACCGGCGCAGTGGTGCAACTGCCCACCGGCTCCTTCACCGACCAGGCGACCAACACCAACTTCAACCAGGGTAATACCGGCTGGGATACCAACGGGTGGACCATCCACTCCGCCAGCAACGCTCCCACTGGCTGGGAAGCCAGCTTTGGCGGCAACGGCACGGCGGTGATGGTCAACCAGGATCAAGTGCCGGTAGTCGCGGGGCAGACCATCAGCGCCTCGATGCAACTAGCGTTGGACCTGGCACCCGATGGCGCCGCAGCAGGTGGCGCGGTTGCGATTAACTGGTACAACGCCGACGGTGTACTGATCACCACCGACACCGGCACCTATGTCAATAACGATCGAGCCGCTGCCTGGGAGACCTCATACATCACCTCCACCGCACCTGTTGGTGCGGCTTACGCGTCGTTGGCCGTGGTGGGCACTGCTAACGGCATCGGTTCGGTGAGTGTGTGCAACGCGCAATGGAACTATCAATACATCCCGCAAGCTCCCACCGGCGTAGTGCAGGATACGTACGTCTACAACATGGACGGCGATCTGGTCAGCGAAACCACCGCTGACGGCGACACCGAAAGCTGGCAATACAACCAATACGGCCAGGTAGTCCAGCATACCGACCTGAGTGGGGCTAACTACACTTACACCTACGACTCCAACACCGGTGCGGAAACCAGCGAAAGCGACGACTGGTCAGCGACGGCGCAAGGCCAGATCGCGCCGAGTTATGTCACCGGCCCGATCAATGATCCCAACAGCGAAACGCTTACGTACTACGCCGACGGTCAGATCGCTTCGGAGACCTTCTCCGATGGCAGCAGCTACAACTACCAATACGATGCCGACGGCAACCTGATCAGCGAAGACGACATCACCTACGACGGCAACAACAACCTCGTCAACACACTGACCCAGACCACCTACGACAGCCACAACCGCATCAGCACCGTCACCGAAACCAACGAAGTGACCGGCGCCCCGATGCTGAAGGAAAGCTTCGGCTACGACGCTGCCGGCAACCGCCGTGATGTGGAGGTCACCAGTAATGGCAGCACGCAGGATGCCTGGTACACCTATGACGGTGACAACCGCGTACTGATCTCTGATGGTGCGCTCAATAGCAGCAACCAGATCGTCGTCACCAATGACGTCACCACCAACCCCGAATCTTACGAGAACGTTTACGACGCCGACGGCAATGTCATCCGGATCATCACTCAGAGCAGCGACGGCGACACCATGTCGCAATCGCAAAGCTACAACCAGGAAAACGAGCTGATCGAAACCGACTACGCCGTCGACGTCACTACCGGCGCCGCCTTCATGGGCGTGGATACCACCACTACCTACGATGCCGATGGCAACTCCCTGGTTACCAGCACCTACTATGAGAATGGCAGCACCATCACCTATCGCCCCAACGGCAGTGCTCCTGGTAACTCCAGCGCTCCGGAGGGAAGCGAAGAAGTCGACGTAAGCGGCATGCTGGAAAGCGCGACGGTCAACTTCTACAACGTGGGCGGCCTGCTGGCTGAATCGCAAACATTTGACAACGGCAGCGACTGGAACGGCGTCGATAACACGCCGCCACCCACCGGTCCGCTCGACCCCAACGCCACCACCTACGGCGGTCTGCAATTTGATAGCGAAGTGGTGTACCAAGGTCCCAACGGCACCAGCGGCTACGACGCTGATGGCGACGTGGTGGGCTACCAATACCGCGACAACACCGGGCTGGTCGACCAATACCAGGTGACCTACCTCAAGAAAGACACCTACCTGCAAGCCGAAACAGAAGGTGTCTCCAACACGCCCAACGTGCAACCGGCTACCGATCAGACGATCTACGACACCCGCGGTGACGAAGTGGCGCTGGAACAGCACACCCAAGACCCGTACGGCAATATCGCCGACACCGTGCATGTGTTTGCCTATAACGGCGAAGGCGAAATCATCGAAGAGCAAAGCGGCACCGGTGACACCGGCACCACGTTGAACGAGGGCAGCGACCCCGCAGCTGAGGTGCAGAACTACACCTACGTCAACGGCCAGCAGCTGGCCAGCTTCAACAACGACGGCTCACAGTTGAACGTGCTCGATCAGGTGACGGCGTTCAGCAGCAACAACGATAGCCCCGATAGCTATGTGGTGCAGTCGGGAGACACGCTGCAGAGCATCGCGCAAGCCGAGTATGGCAACTCGAATCTTTGGTACGTGATTGCCCAGGCGAATGATCTGAGCAGCAGCACCGACTTGGTGCTGGGGCAGCGCTTGCAGATCCCGGCGGTGACAACGCACAGCAATACGGCGACGACGTTCGCGCCGTATGACCCAACCAGTATCGTAGGCAGCACCACCCCGAATCTGCCGTCGATTACGCCTCCGCCTCCGCCAGCTCAAAGCGGTGGCTGCTCTGCTGCCGAAATTTTGGTGGTAGTGGTCACGATTGTGGTGACCGTTCTGACCTACGGCAGTACCAGCGATGCGCTCGTTGCTGAGTTGGGCACCTTTGGTGGAGATGTTGCGGCTGGGACGATAGCCGGTGTCGCAGGCAGTCTGGCTGGGCAAGTCACTGGCAACGTGGAGGGTATTGAAAACGGTATCAATTGGGGTGCTGTCGGTGAGGCTGCGCTAGGTGGGGCGATTACTGGAGGGGTTGCGGGTGAATTAGGGGCAACTAACACCTTGGTTGCGGGCTACACCAGCTCTGGTACTCCCATCTTGAACGCATGGGGTGACGCGGTAGTTGGTGCGGCATCGTATGCCGGCAATGATCTGGCAGCGCAGATCACCGATCAGCCCGCCCACTTTAGCTGGGCGGGATTGGTGGCCACTGCAGTCGGTGCAGGAATCGGCGGTGAAATCGCCCTGAACCTTCCCTCGAGTGGACCTCTTGAAGCAGGCCTTAACCAAGCCGCCAGCAGTGCCGTGGGCGACATTGTCAATCGCGAACTTACCGAGGCTTTGGGCGATCAACATGTGCCAAGTTGGGCGCAGGTCGGCGCTGAAGTGGCCGGCAGCTTTATTGGTGGTTCGTTGAACGCTTACTTCAACCCGCCAAACTCATCGCACCAAGGTCAGACCTCATCTCAGCAGAGCGGACAAAATCAACAAGCCGTTCAACCTGCATCAAGTGCTACTGCCTCAAATGGCGGAGGGGAAGGTAATGGAGACTACATTTTTGGTAGCAACTCGTCGTCTGTGTCCACGCAGTTGTTGAATGGTATTGGTCAGTCCAATAATGGGTCGACAGCGCTGAGTACCGCTTGGCAATTTGGCAACAATGCAGGACCAACTACACCGTTTAGTCTGACTGGCTATGCGCCATCGTCGTCATCAAGCAATTACGCGTCGGGAAGTACGACGCAAGCAGGCAATGGCGATGAATTGAGTGGCAGTGGATCAAGTACGAACGCTCAGTATTCCGCATCAAATGCAGCGAATATCCCTGGAACGTCGGCGCAAGGGACTGGCACCACGCCCTACAATCCCGCCTCACTAGAATGGAGTGCAACAGGGGATACCAGCACTAACGCACAAATTGCGAATGCCCAGAATCTGGGGGCTGTCACGGTGACCGCAACAGTCACCGGTGATAGCCAATTCAGTCAGGTCACTCCGCAAAGCGAATCCTATTCCAGCTACTACCCGGGTGGTGTTGGAGAAGATGGGAATCGATATGCGCCAGGATTCTACTGGATGCAGCCGGATAGCCAGCAAGCGGCTGACGGTAATCCGATCGTAGACGGGCACGAGGTCGTAGGTTACGGAAGCGCCAAGGGTATTAAGCCACTCACCAGTGGTCCGCTTCCTGCTGGTCCAGCTGATTCTACTTTCTGGGACGACAAGACGAACGTACAGGCGATGATTACGCCTAACGGCACTCGTGTATGGCAGTACACGGATGCTGATGGCATTCAGCAAACGGTTCAGTTCGTTAACACCGGCAACCAGTCTGGAACTAACATTTCTGGAGCTAACACTACTAACAACGATTCTGGCGGGGCGGGCGGTAATGGATCGGGTGGGGTGGGGGCAACTGGCAACGGATCTGGTAGTGGCCAAGGAGCGACTGGAAGCGGGAATGCGGCAAGCGGAGTTCTGCCTCCGGTCGATTTCCAACCACCTATTCCACTGCCCCCGTTGCCTCAGATTCCAACTCCGGATGTACCTGTTGGCCCGATTGGTAATGTTGCGTCTTTAGGTGACGTTGTTGGCGATGCCATAGGTAACATACTGGCAGGTGCTATATCGTCTACCTTCAATATGGTTTATCAGCCGATCGCTCAGGTACACGATCTTGGAGCCATCGTTTATGGATTGGGCTCCTCGCTATTCACCGGTAAGCTGTATCAGCCTAACTACTGGAGCAATACTGGTCAGGAAGCTGCAGCCAATCCAGCAAATGCGCACGTGATTCGGAACATTTTGTCTTCCAATCCGATAACGGGTTCGGCGGTTGCTGGCTGGGATTTGGGTACTGCTATATCGAAGGGTGATGTAAAAGGAATAGAACAACAGCTTGGTGGTTTGGCGGCAGGGGCTCTCATTGGAAAGGTAGGAGGAGGTGAAACTACCGCTACGCCAGGTGGGCGCGTAGAGCCAACAATTTCCTGGAAGGATGTTCCGAAGATCCCGGATGATGCTCCCAGTGCTCCCAGTGCTCCCAGTGCTCGCAGTGCTCCCAGTGCTCCCAGTGCTCCCAGTGCTCCCAGTGCTCCCAGTGCTCCGGCGCCGGGTCAGTCGGGTTCAACCGGTAGTGGCCCAGTTCGTGGACCAGACGGTAGATTTGCTTCAAGTAGCAATGGACCTAGGGTCTATAATCGCGATACGCAATACCCAGGCCGTTACCGAGCAGGTGTGAGGGATGCTGTTCTTGATGCAAACACCATTCAGGATGGGCCGAATGCTGGAAAGATTTTAACGGCAGATGGTGAGATCGTTTCACGAGATGATCCGGCAATAACGATCGAGCACAATACGTCTGTGGTCCAGCATTGGAATGATGTTGGTTACAATTCATCTAGGGCGGTAAGAAACGATTTCTATAACGATACGAGCAACATGAGCATTCTACTTCGTGGCGCGAATAGTTCAGAAGGTGGTTTAATGTCAAGTCAAGGTATTCGTTATAGGCAAGACGTTGGTGATGGATATTCCTGGTAATTAAGTAGATTTGGAGAAAGAGTGTGCTGACTCTTAACGATTTGGTGTCAAACTTTTCAAATGTCAGGGACCTTGGTGACGGAATTATCGGTTTTAGGGATGTGTTGCCGAAAGTTACATATTATTACTATTTGAAATTTGCTGACTCTAACATAGGGCAGTGTGATTTTCTGGTTGTGTCAGAGAATATAGAGGATGATGGTTTCGCCGCCTTTGTTCTCGGCAGCGCCGCGAATAGTTTTGACAAAAACAAGCTGGTTTTGTCTGGTCTTTCCGGGAATGGTCGAGGGTTTACCGATTTTTTGATGGCGCCACCTGAGTTTCATTCTTACTTTAAAGGTCGCCTTGATGCAAAGAGAGGTAATCTCGTATTGCGTCTTCCAATATTTAGATCTGAATTTTCTGGAAATGAAACAATTGATGAATTTTATTATTTAAGAAAAAATATAGTTCCAACTCTTGATTGGGATCGAAGTGTTTGTCCAAAAATAAGAATTAGATTTGACAATCCTAAATCTCGAAGTGGAACAGGAGATGATTACATACTTGAAAAATATGATTTTGTCGAGAAAGAAGTCGATAACTTGGAGGGTGTTTTTGATGGTTATATGGAAATTGTAAACTATAAGGATATTGTGGTTGAGATTATTTCGAAGGGTGATGGCATTTTTTCTCTAATTAGAAATAGAGATGATACTAATTTTGAATTGTTTGAAAATGCCAAACTTAAGGCATGGCTTTGGTCTTTCTTGACAGGTAATTGAGAGACTGAGGTCAGGCTGACGCTGAAGCGTCCTCGTTCTTTCGAGTCAATCGGAAGTAGGGGTTATCGGGTATGGAAATGCTGGATCGGGATTGGGGGGCATTGGGATCGGCTGTGGCGGGCGAGGGAGCTTCGCCACTTGCGCTGTCACCGGAAGATTTTACTTCCAGTCTGTACACGGCGTTGCAGCTTGCCTCATGGGATGTCGTAGCGCTTAACGATCTGGGCAATCAGCTGTTCCATGCGGGCGCTTTCGCCCATGCTGCCTCTTGCTACGCCGTGGCAGCGCAGGATGCCCGCGCCCTGGGTGCACAAGTAAATCTGGGGCGCTGCGAAATTCGCTTGGGGCGGGGTGATGTTGCCGAATTGCGTGCGCGCGACTTGATCAGTCAGCATCCGCAGCGGTTCGTGGGCTGGCAGCTACTCAGCGAGTCGCTGATCGCACAGCACCGGATGATGGAAGCAAAAGAAGCAGCGGAACGCGCGGTGGAACTGTCCGGCGGAGATGCGGCGCTAGCCCGTGACTGGGCCGAGTTGGCGGTACGCTGTAAGGATCCGGATGCCGCAGCACGTGGTTTTCGGCTTGTATGGGAGCAGCATCCCGACGATTTTGGCAGCCTGGGGCAGCTGGTTTTCTATCTGCGCTGCCTGTGCCAATGGCAAGACCTGGATGCCTTGAGTTCGCGGCTGCTGAAGGCGCTGGACGAAGAGTTTGCGGTGCTGCCGCCGTTTGACCTGTTGGCCGAGCAGGCTACGGCAGCGCAACAAGCTTTGTGCGCACAGCGGCAGGCGGAACATATCAAGCGGTTGGTCGAATGCCAGCCTATCGAGCGGATCGCTATATCCGAACCCGTGGTACCTCGCTTGCGGGTAGGCTTTGTTTCTCAAGGTTTTGGCCGTCATCCAACATCGATTCTGACATCGGCGCTATTCGAGCAGTTACGCGATTCCCAGTTGGAAGTGCATTTGTTTTCCACCCGCGATGATGGTGGTAAATCGCGCGAACGCTTGGTTGCCGCTGCTCATGCCTTTCACGAGCTTCCGAGCGTGCCGCAAAGCGAGATAGCAGCACGTATCCAGGCGGAGGGTGTCGAAATATTGGTGGATCTGGATGGTTATTCGAGGGTAAGGCTGCCGGAGGTGTTTGCATATCGTCCCGCTCCAGTGCAAGTGAACTGGCTGGCTTATCCTGGCACAAGCGGTGCCGATTACATGGATTACATCATTGCCGATCGCTTTGTGCTGCCGCCGTCTTTGCAGCCGCATTTCACAGAAAAAGTCGTTTATTTGCCGCGGTGCTATCAGAGTTCCGATCCCACACGGATCGTAGGTGATCCTCCTTCGCGCGAAGCTTGTGGATTGCCCGCAAGCGGCGTGGTCTTTGCGTGTTTCAATGTCAGCTTCAAACTCAATCCGCGCAGTGTTTTGCGCATGCTGCAGGTGTTGGCGGCGGTGCCGGGAAGCGTGCTCTGGCTACTGGAGCCTGGCAGTGGAGGGGCGCAGCGATTGCGCGAGCAGGCCGAGCTTATGGGGGTTGCTCCATCAAGATTGATCTTTATGCAGAAGTTGCCGCACAAGGCTTATCTTGCGCGTTACCGGCATGTGGACCTGTTTCTCGATACGGAAGATTACAACGCCCATACCGTTGCTTCTGATGCCTTGTGGGCAGGATGTCCGGTGCTCACCAGACCGGGTGACACATTTGCGAGTCGGGTGGCTGGCAGCTTGAATCACCACCTTGGTATGTCGGAAATGAATGCGGAAGACGATGCGGCGTTTGTCATGAAGGCCGTGCGTTATGGACGCGATGCAGCGTACCGATCGAGGATCAAAGTAAAGCTTGCCGGGCAGCGTTCGAGATCACCTTTGTTCGACATAAAGGGGTTTGCACGGGACTTTGAAGACGTTCTGCTGCAAATGGCCTCACATCGGCGAGCTGGCAAATCCCCAGTCACTTTTGAAAACTATAGAAGTGGTTAGTGCAATAACGATTGCGATAGATTGTCGCAAAAGAAGCCGTTATGTCCGCGAATGTGCACTGCTGTCCGGGAAAAAATTAGCCGGTAGCCGGTAGGACGAGAAGTGTTGCGAGACTCGGTCTGTGGAGTTGTCGCGTCAAGTAACCATTCGTAGCCTTTCGGCATGATCTCCCTCTATGTCTCCTCACCGTCGTCCCGGCGAAAGCCGGGACCCAGCGCCTTTCAACCTCGCCTAAGCGTGACGTCAAAAGTCAAAGTCACTGGGTCCCGGCTTTCGCCGGGACGACGGTGAGGCATGTTAATGGCGTCGGCTTCGAGGTAAGCCTCTTCCCGAGATTCGACGCCAACCAGATCAAGCTTTGCGCAGATCTGTCATCAAATCCATGAAGCGCTGCTGCAAGTTAGGGTCCGCATCGAGCGTTTTGCCGATCGCATCCACCACCGGCAGGAACTGGGAATCCATGCGGAAGTCACCGCCAAATTCCCACAGCAGAATTTCGCGCAATACCTGACTTCTAGCCTGCAACATCGATTGTGTATCGGAGAGGTCGGTTTCAGCGGCAAGCTCGTGTAGACGACTGCGCAAGGCTTGCACATCGTGCTTGGCTATTACTGGGATCTGCCCGTCTTTGGGGATGGATTTTCCTGCTGGCGTACCGCGCTGCACATCCTGTGTGCGATCGCGTGCGAGTGCACGCAAGGTTTCAAGCAACGACGACGATGGGGTAATGCGATCGGTGCCCATGTAACGGTATCCATTGGCTCAACTTGGCGGCGAACAAGGTGGAGTGTAGCCCGATTTTTACTTTAATCACGTCTTCTTCACATGTATGAATGAGCTCGGGTGCAAGATGTTCAGGTCATTGAGAAGCGAGCGATTTCAATGAGTTCCATCAAAATTTGCTCGCTAAGAATTTGCGATTTTGTCGTATGTTTATGCACTATTCGGTGTTATCGAAATCGCGTGAGAAGTTTGTTGACAGTCGGTGAAATTCGACTCTAGATTAATTGCACAACGCCTTTGATTTGCGTCAAGTGCGGTGTAAGGGGCAGCGCAAGACAAGCGCGAAGGACCAAACGACACGTTTCATCGTCGTACGGAAGCTACAGGGATTAACAGGGGGCGCGCGGGCATATTGTCCGTGCGCAAGGAGTAGTAGCCGTGGAGTGGGATGCAGTACTGGCAGAGTCCTGCTTGGTCTCTGCTGTGTGTCTTATCGGGGATTTGTCGAAAAAGTTTAGGGGGGCGCTGTGAATCGCGCATCCCAGTTGTCCGTGCTCGCCGATGGCGATCCCGGAAATTCGATTCTGCTGTGCGATCTGCTCGACGAATGGCTCTCGGCTGGAAACGTCGAGCAGGCATCCGCGCGGCTGATTACGGCTCCTCGTGCATTGCGTGAATTGCCTGGTGTGCGCTTCAGGGAGGCGCGTTGCGCGCTGTTGCGTGGTGATGCCGCCATGGCTATTGGATTGCTGAAACCGCTGTTAGCGGACATGCAGGATGTTCCGTTCGGCGTTGTGCATGACCTGGCCTACGCGCAGCTCCTGGAAGGCAAGCCGGTGGATGCGCTGGAAACCTTGAGTCATGCACAAGCGCAAGGCGAAGAAGTTGTTGCCTGCTCTTTGCTGAAGGCAAGGATTCTTCATCGCCAGAAGCAACTGGAAGCGGCGCTTGAAGTGCTTGCGCCCATTGATGGCGGAGCGCGCTTGTCTGAAGTGCAAGGTATGCGCGCTTTGCTCTGGCTGGATATCGGCGACACGGTTCGCGCTTCGGCAGAGGCGGAGCGCGCGTTGACGGCCGATCCCGATCAACACGAAGCTGGCATCGTGCGTGGCACGGTGGCTTTGTGGTCTCAGCAGGTACAGGAATCCACTGCGGTGTTTGAGCGTGTGCTCGCCAAGCATCCTGAATCAGGTCGCGCATTGTTTGGCCTTGGTCAGGACGTGATGCTGCGTGGCGATGTGCCGGGAGCACGCGCGCTGTTGGAGTGCGCGTCGGGATACATGCCTGATCACATCGGCACTTGGCATACGTTAGCCTGGTGCCAGTTGATGCAAGGCGATCTTGCCGGCGCCAAGCACAGCTTCGATAAGGCCTTTGCGCTGGACCGTACCTTCGGTGAAACCCACGGTGGTTTCGCGCTGGTCCATGCGCTGCGCGGTGAGCGCAAAGAGGCGGAGGAATCGATCAAGCGCGCCACGCGACTGGATCCACAAGGACGTTCGGCCCGTTACGCCCAAAGTGTATTGCTGTTGGATGAGGGACGCGTCGAGGAGGCGCGCGCCATCATCGATAACATCATCACGCGCACACCTGGGTTAGGTGTCGTTTCGGCAGATTTCATTTTCAGGCTTCGTGAATTGGTGCGTCCGAGGGGGTAGGCATGGATAGCGATACCGCGATGCATCTGTTGTCGGAGACATTGCTGACAGCAGCGAAGGTTTCCGCACCGATTCTGTTGGCTACGCTCGTGATCGGCGTGGTGATCTCCATTTTGCAAGTAGTGACGCAGATCCAGGAGATGACGCTGACCTTTATTCCGAAGCTGATTACCGTCGTAGCGATGTTCCTGATGACCGGCGCCTGGATGATGGCGGTGGTAGTGGAATTTTCGAAGCGCTTGTTTGGTCTTATTGCAGGGATGTAACAGGGTGGGAGCTGTCGATCCGCTAATCGGAGCGTTTTTGCTGGCCATGGCGAGGTTTGCACCTTTGCTGATGGTGCCGGCATTCACGCCATTTAATTGGGCGCCGGCAACGGTGCGCATGTGTGTGCTGTTGGCGCTGACCATGATGGCAGTCGGCGTGAGCCCCGTTCCAGCAGTGCGTCTGGATCCAGATAATCCTTTGCCTCTGCTCTTGGCGATGGCAGCGGAGTGCGTGCTCGGTTTTACGTTGAGCCTGGCAGTGTTTTTGCCCATTGCGGCGCTGGGTTTTTCCGCGCGTGTATTGGACATGCAGTCTGGCGTTGCCGCTGCCAGCCTGCTCAATCCGGCTACTCACGCCTCGGAAGCGCTGGCTGGGACAGTCGTGCAATGGGCCGGAATGCTTGTGTTCTTTTCGCTCGGTCTGCATTTGCTGTTGCTGCAAGGGATGGTTGAGTCCGTCAAGCTCGTGCCGCTCGGCAGTGGTCGCTTGCTGGTGACGCCGGAGATGTTTCTCGCCAGGCTTTCCTCACAGTTTTTGCTTGGGCTGATGGTGTCAGCTCCTGCCATGTTGGGATTGTTCGCTATCGATCTGGCCGTGGCCTATGCGAGCCGCTCGATGCCACAAGCCAACATGTATTTCGTCTCGCTGCCCATCAAAGTGATGGCCGGTATTGTCCTTTTGGCAGGATCGTTGCGTTATGCGCCACCGTTGATCGAGCGCATGTATCGCGATGCTTTTGTGGTGCTACCGGTGCCGGGAGTGCATTGATGGCTACCGACGACCAGAGTAAGACCGAACAACCCACGCCATTCCGCTTGCAAGAAGCGCGCGAGAAGGGGCAGGTGCCGCGCAGTACGGACATGAGCGGCGTCATCGTGCTAATCGTTTTCAGCGTGGCGCTTGCGGCGGCTTCCTATAATGTCGCTGCGGCACTGGCGCGCTCGATGAGCCGCACGCTTCTGATGGCTGGAAACGCGCCGGCACCATCGGTGAGTTTGTTCTATTGGCTGCAGCGAACTTTTCATCCCGCGTGGCAAGCCATACTGCCGATCGTCATGGCCATGCTGGTGGCAGCGGTGGTCGGCAATCTGATGCAAACCGGCCCCGTCTTCAGCACGGACCCGCTGAAGCCGGACTTCAGCCGCCTCAATCCCGCACAGGGCGCCAAGCGTCTATTTTCGCTGCGTCTGTTGTGGGAGCTATTCAAGCTCACTCTGAAGTTGGGTGTACTGGGTGGCTTGGCGTGGGTGCTGGCAGGAAACATTGGGCAAAAGGTACAGGCGGCAGCTTTTGCCGCGCCATCCAGCGTGGGCATGTTGCTGCGTTCGACCTATATCCAGGTCACGACGTGGATGCTTTGTCTGCTCGGGTTGATTGCATTGCTCGATCTGCTATTCACGCGGCGCGACTACATTCGCAAATTGCGTATGAGCCGGAGCGATATCAAGGATGAGCACAAGCGCCGTGAAGGCGATCCGGATATCCGGCAGAAGCGTCGCCGGCTGATGGCCGAATTGCTCAAGCATTCGCGCTCTGTCCGGCGTGTGTCGGAGGCAGATGTGTTGTTGACCAATCCCACCCATCTGGCCATAGCCCTGAAATATCGGCCTAAGACAATGCGTTCGCCTGTGGTGCTATCAAAAGGTAGCGACGCGGTCGCAGCACGTATGCGCATGCTGGCTGCGCAATCGGGCGTGCCTTGTCTTCGCTCACCAGAGCTGGCGCGTGCGCTGTACCGCGAGTGCAAGATCGACCGCGCTGTTCCTGCTCATTTGTACAAACCTTTGGCGCCTATTTATCGCTGGCTTATGAAGCGTCCCGGCAACAGGATTTTCTCTTGAATACGCAGAGCCCCGTCATAGTCTCTCCGTGGCCCGCGCTGGGATCTGTTTGCGTGCAAGGCAAGGAAGAACGAGTGAGGTGTATGTCGATACATAAACGAGTGATGACGCAGGCGTGCGGGCAAACAGACCCAGCGCGGGCCACGGAGAGACCATGACGGGGCTCTTTGGCCAACTTTGGACGGGCAAGCGCGACGTGATTCTCGTGCTTGGGATGATCTGCATTCTGGTCATCCTGTTCACGCCGATTCCAGGGGCGTTGCTCGATTTTCTGCTGGTGCTCAATTTCACTGCGGCGCTACTGGTGCTGTTGATCACTTTCTTTACCGATACGCCGCTCGCCTTCTCGACTTTCCCGTCGTTGTTGCTGATTACGACCCTGTTTCGACTGGCGCTCAACATCTCCGCTACACGCCTGATTTTGGACAAGGGCAACGCCGGGCGCGTCATCAATGCGATCGGTTCTTACGTCGTTGGCGGCAACTATGTCATTGGCCTGGTTGTCTTCCTGATCCTGGTTGTCGTGCAGTATGTGGTGGTGACCAACGGTGCGCAGCGTGTTGCCGAAGTGGCGGCACGTTTCACGCTGGACAGCATGCCCGGCAAGCAGATGAGCATCGACGCCGACATGAACATGGGTCTCATTGACGAGCATGAGGCCAAGCGTCGGCGCAGCCATGTCGAAAAGGAAGCCAGCTTCTACGGCGCCATGGATGGTGCGACCAAGTTCGTCAAGGGTGATGCCATTGCCGGCATCATGATTATCTTGATCGATATCATCGGTGGCCTTACGGTCGGCATGGTGCAGAAAGGGCTTCCCTGGACGGAGTCCGTGCATCGCTACACGCTTCTGACCGTGGGCGATGGCATCGTCACGCAGATTCCTTCGCTGGTGATTGCCGTGGCGACCGGCATCATCATCACACGCGCAGCGACGGACGCACAATTGGGCACGGAAATCGCCAGACAGGTGCTTTCCAGTTCGCGTACCTTGCTGATCGTTTCGCTGGCGTTGGCCGGATTGCTGGTGTTGCCGGGCCTACCGGCATGGCCGGTGCTGTTGGTGCTAGTGGGCGTCGCGACGTTGACCTTCTTCGCTTCCCGTTCCGGTACTCCGGTTGCTGAGAAGAAAGAGGACGCATCCGAGCCACTGGCAAAGCGCGAAGAGGAAGACCTCTATCGCATGTTGTCTATCGAACCCGTCGAAGTTCATCTCGGCAGCAGTATTGCCGCCACCTATAAGGCGAGAAATCTCGACCTGGGCGACCGCATCAGCACTTTCCGCAAGCAGTTCGCCATGGACTTCGGTTTCATCCTGCCAAAGGTCAAGCTCGTACAGGGATCGCCGCTGGCAGAGGATGCCTATGAAATCCAGGTGCAAGGATCCCGGGTCGGTCGAGGTGAGCTGCGCTTTGATGCCTTGCTGGCGATCAACCCAGGTGGGAAGCGGCCCAAGCTGGAAGGGCGTGAAACGCGTGATCCCGCCTATGGCTTGCCGGCTCAGTGGATCAGTCCTGACCAGCGCCAGTACGCGCGCGGCGCAGGTTACACGCTGGTCGATCCGGAAACGGTACTGATTACGCATTTGGGTGAAGTCACCAAGCGACACGCACCAGAATTGCTGACCCGCGCGGAGACCGAACGGTTGGTCGCGCGTGTGCGTGAGCAGCAGGCCTCGCTGGTCGATGAATTGATTCCGGGTGTGATGTCGTACACCGATGTGCAGAAGGTGCTGCAACAGTTGCTGCGCGAGCAGGTGAGCATCCGCAATGTCGAGACCATTCTTGAAGTGCTGGTCGATGCTGGCAAAACCCACAAGCAGACCGAGGATCTGGTCGAGCGCGTGCGCGAACGCCTGGGGCCGTCCATCTGTCAGCGCGTCAGTAACGCCCAGGGCGAACTGCATGTGCTGACTCTGGCGCCGGAACTGGAACGTTCCATCGTTACCGCTATCCGCCAGCGCGAAGGCGCTGCCGGTGGCCTGATTGCGGATCTGGCACAGCTCGAAGCACTGCTGAGCGGCTTGGCCAAGCAATCCGAAGCCATGATGGCGCGCAGCCATCTGCCGGTGCTGCTGTGTCCCAGTGTTGTGCGCCGTCATCTGCGCGCATTGATTCAACGCAGCCTACCGCACGTCACCGTGCTGGGCATCAACGAAGTGCCTTCAACCGTAATGGTGAAGGCGTTTGGCACTGTCACCGCATCCACCGCCGCCGCTGCATAAGGAGGGATCTGCTTGAGCAACATCATTCCCGGTATCGCGCGTTATCTCAGCAACGATGTCGACGCGCTCGACGTGCTGAGCCAGAACGTCGCCAATATGCGCACGGCGGGTTATCGCGCCGAGCGTCTGGCGACGGATTTCAAGACCGGTCTGCTGGAGAACACGCCGACCCTTGATCTGGCCGATGGCAGTCTGTCCACCACCGGGCATCCGCTGGACCTTGCGATTCGTGGAACGGGTTTCTTTGCGGTGGATGTCAATGGCCAGACCATGCTGACACGTAACGGCCAGTTCCATATCGATGCGGATCAGCAGTTGGTGGATTCAGCCGGCAATCCGGTGCTGGGTCAATCCGGGCCGATCACGCTCAATCACGCCAACGTGCATATCGATGCCAGCGGCGCTATCACTGATGGCAGCGACAACGTGGACACGTTGCGCATTGTGAATGTCGACAAGGCCAGCGCCCTGCGTGACATGGGTGACGGGCTGTACAGCTTCAAAGGCAATGACAGCGGCCAGTTCATCGGCCGTATCCAGCAGGGTGCGCTGGAGCAATCCAATGTGGATCCGGGTGAGGAAATGGTGCGCCTGATGGCGCTGTCGCGTCATGCGCAATCGGTGCAGCGCGCGATCCAGGCGTATGACGCCACCTTGCAGGAAGGTATCAATCATATCGGCGACAACTCTTAAGGACGCAATCCCATGATCGACGCTCTCTATATCGCCACGTCCGGCCTGCAAGCTACGCAGAGCCAGATCGACACCTTGTCGAACAACCTTTCCAACATGCAGACGCCGGGCTTCAAGTCGCAGCGGACAAATTTCGGTGATATCGCGGTAATCACGCCGTCCCAGGTGCAGGCGGGCCTCACGCCCAGCCAGACCGGCGCGGGCACCGAAGTGTTATCCACCAGTTCCGTGTTCTCGCAAGGAACCATGAATCAGACTGGCAATACCTGGGATATCGGCATCCAGGGCGAGGGGTTCCTGGAAGTCGTCGACTCCAACGGCAATCATCTGTACACCCGCGATGGTCAGCTGCATGTGGACAGTGACGGTTATCTGGCGACTGCCGACGGCAGCCGCGTGACGCCGGACATCCAGATACCGCCCGATGCCAGCAACATCACGATCAACCAGAATGGCCAGATCTACGGGCAAGTGGGTGGCAGCACCAGCCAGACGCTGTTGGGTACTTTTGAGTTGAGCACATTTCCGTCGCCGGAGGGCTTGCAGTCAGTCGGCAGCAATAACTACGTGCCGACGCAAGCGTCGGGTGATCCGAGTTCGGGTAAGCCGAACGATAGCGGCGTGGGCGCCATCCTGCAGGGTTCATTGGAAAGCTCCAACGTCGATATGGTCAGCGAAATGGCGACGCTGGTGATTGCGCAGCGTGCTTATCAGCTCAATGCACGCGTGTTGCAGGCGTCGGACCAGATTCTCGACACCATCAATAACCTGCGACAGTAATCATGCGACGACTGCTGCCCGCCGTCCTGTTGCTCGTGTTTTCGCTGTATGCATCGGCATCGCCGACGCTGCAGACGATCGCGTCTGCGCGCATTGTGGACATCGCACGCGCAGAACTGGATGCCTGTCTCGGCGACGACAAGGCGGTGGCGCAGGTTGATGTCGTGGGCAAACCCGAAGACGTGCAGGTGTTGTCCGGCGGGCTTGTGATCAAGGCGCGTAAGCCCGAAGGCCGCTGGCCGCGAGCGAGGGTCGGCATGCCCGTGGATATCAGCGTGAATGGTCAGGTCGTGCGCTCGGCGACGGTCTGGTTTGCCGTGAGCGTGCATCACGACATCCCGGGCTATGCAGCCGACGCTGCCATGGGCACGGTCGCTTCCACATTGAAATTCACACCGCACGATGCGGATATCGCGATGCTGCAGAGTGCTGTCGTGACCGATCCCAGTCAGATCAATGGCATGCGTTTACGTCATGCGGTGTTGGCTGGTAGTCCGGTCTTGCTCGAGGATTTTGAGCGCATTCCCGATGTCGACCGTCAGCAGCGCGTCGATGTCATGGCCAGCTACGGCGTCATCAAGTTACAGGCCAAGGGCACGGCGATCGGTCGCGGCAACACCGGCGATACCGTGCTGGTGTTGGTCGATGGTGCCGAAACCCCCGTGCATGCGCGCGTTACCGACAAGGGAGTAGTGCAAGTTGTCGATTAGATCTTTACTGATGACCGTCCTGATCCTGGCCAGCGTCGGCATGACTGCGCATGCGCAGACTTCCGATGGTTCCATGATCGATCCGGACAACTACCGCGGGCTCGCAGCCGACCGCCGTGCGCATCAGGTTGGTGACACGCTGACGGTGCTCGTCACCGAAACCGCGCGTGCTACGGCAAGCGCCAACACCGATGCCAGCGGTGGCGTGCAGCTCGGTGCGAATACGCAGAACCGTAACGGTACCCATAACTATGGTCTTGGCCTCAACGGAGACGATAACGGGCAGGGCAACACCACGCGTGCCGGTACCTTGCAGGCAGAGCTCGCCGTGCGCGTAGTGGCGGTGGAAGCCGATGGCCAGCTGCGTATCCATGGCGACCAAAGCGTGGAAATCAACGGCGAGAAGCAGCAGTTCGCGCTTACCGGACTGGTGCGCGCAGAGGACATCTCCGCCAACAACACCATTCTTTCCAATCGCATCAGCGAGGCTGACATTCATTACACCGGCAAGGGGGACATTTCCACTGCCCAACGCCACAGCATCCTTTATCGCATCACACGCTGGCTGGGGCTGATATGAAACGTGTTCTCGTCGCACTGTTGTTGACCTTGCTTGCCAGCCCGCTTGCACTGGCACAGGGCAACAGCGTCCGTTTGAAAGAGATTGCCCGTGTGCAAGGCGTGCGGGACAACGCGCTGGTTGGCTACGGCCTGGTGATCGGTCTGGCCGGAACCGGCGATACCAATAAAAACCGTCTGACTGTGCAATCGGTCGCCAATACCTTGAGCCACTTCGGGGTAAATATCGGTCCTGACGATCTGAACAGCCGCAATGTCGCTGCGGTAATGGTGACGGCCACCTTGCCGGCGTTTGCGGAATCTGGCCAGAAGATGGACGTGTCAGTGTCTTCGCTTGGCGATGCGCGCAGCTTGAGCGGTGGCATCTTGCTGCTCACGCCGCTGAACGGTCCGGACGGAAAGCTCTACGCACTGGCGCAGGGCGCTTTGTCGGTAGGCGGCTACGAAGTCAGCGCATTCGGTAGCATGGAGCAGAAGAATCACCCGACTGTGGGTCGCGTACCGGATGGGGCGACCGTGGAGCGCGAAGCACCGATCGGTCTTGGCGAAGACGGGCGCACGCTTGACGTCGTGCTGTATCAACCGGATTTCACGACGGCCGAACGTATTGCCGAATCACTACGCCGCAATGCCGGTGTAACGGCGGTGGCCGAACATGCTGGCAAGGTGCGTGTGACCTTTACCGCTCCACCGCTGGACCTGGTGCAAACGATCTCGATGATCGAAAACGTGCCGGTGACGCCCGACCAGGTCGCGCGCGTCGTGGTCAACGAGCGTACGGGCACGGTCGTTTCGGGCGGCGATGTTCGCCTGGGCGCAGTGACTATTTCACAGGGTGATCTGCGCATCCAGGTACAGACCGACTATCTCGTCTCGCAGCCTGATGGTGTGCTGGTCAACCCCTCGCGCAACATCGGTACAGCAGTGGTGCCGCAGGCCAATATCAACGTGCAGGATCCTGAAGCGAAGCTGGTGACCATACCCAACGGTGCCACCGTATCGGATTTGATCGCCGCGCTACGCGCGATCCATCTGACCACGCGCGATGTCATCACCATTCTGCAATCAATCAAGGACGCCGGCGCGTTGCGCGGCGAGCTGGTGATTCAATGAGGAAGCTTAGAGCTTGCCTATGGCCTGGGCGTGGCCCGCGCTGGGATCTGTTTGCCAGTCGGGCAAGGAGGAACGAAGGCGTGTATGTCGATACACAACTGAGTGAGGACACCACCCGGCGGGCAAACAGACCCAGCCCTTCGGGTTGCCACGGAGCGGCCGCCATGCGGCAGCGCGTGGCTTGGCATGACGGCCAGTCAAGCGCTGCGCCACACACTACCACCTGGCGACCGCTTCGTGACGACGCGGGCAACGCCCAGACCATAGGCAGGCTCTTATGGATTTGACTACCGAAGCCCTGCGGCTCGGCATCAGCATGGCCCGCATCCGCGCCGAAGTGGCGAGTACCAATATCGCCAACGTCGATGTGGCGGGCTACCGGCCGCAACGCGCCGATTTCGCCCAGGCCACTGGCCTGCTGCGTGAAGCTGCGGATCAATCGGGAACGGATGTGGACAGCTTGCAGGCGATTACTCCGCACACGCTGGGCGAATCTGTGCGCGCGGCCGATCCGGATCTGAATGCACCGGTCAATCTGGATGATGAGGTAGCGGAGCTGGAAACCTCCAGCGTGGATTTTCAATCGCTGACGACCGTGATGTCGCGGCGCTTTGCACTGATGCAACTGGCCTTGGCCGGGAGGGATTGAACATGGTCGTGGACCAGATTTTTACTGCTACACGCTTTGGCCTTGAATACGAGCGGCTTCGTCTTGAAGCGGCCAGTCACAACATTGCCATTGCCAACACACCCAATCAGGCAGGCCATCCTGCGCGTTTGATGCATGTCAGTGCACCTTATGCCGCAAGCTTCGACGCCATGCTGGGTGAAACCGGGCACAGCGTACCTTCCGATCCGGTGATGCTGGCCACCGACGCGGGTGTGCGCGAAGAGCACGATCCTTCCGATCCGGCTGCCGACAAGAACGGCATGGTCAGTTATCCGCGCGTCGACATGGCCTCCGAGATGAGCACGTTGATGGATGCCAGTCGTGCGTATGAAGCGAATGTCCGCGCCTTCAACACGCTGCGCGGCATGGCTTTGCACGCGCTCGACCTGGGAGGTGACTCGTGAACGTCATGCCTGTTGAAGGTGCCTCGGCAGCCATCGAGATCAAACCGATTGATATTCCGGAAACCCGGATGGATGAGGTCGGTCAGGGCAGCCAAGGTTTTATCCAGATGTTGGGTTCGCAGGTCAACGAGCTCAACGGCAGCCTCGATCAGGCCGATCAGGCTGCACGCGCACTGGCAGCTGGAGAGGATGTGCCCGTGCACGATGTGATGATTGCCATGGAGCATGCGCGTCTTAAGTTGCAGATGGCGGTGGAAGTGCGCAACCGGGTCGTCGACGCCTATCAGAACCTTACCAATATGCAGCTTTAACGCCGCAATAGGTAATGACGGGAATCGCAACAGGGGAATATCGGAGCAGGTATGCGGCAGTTTTTTGCGTCCATGTCCAATCGCGCGCGCCTTGCGTTCGCCATAGGAATTTTGCTGATCGCTGGCATCGTCGGCGTGGCGTCGTGGTGGATCATGCATCCACCTTATGGCGTGTTGTTTCGCGACCTGCGTGAATCCGATGCGGCGGAAATCAGCACCGCGCTTGACCAGATGCAGGTGCCCTACCACCTGGCCGACGATGGCAAAACCATCATGGTGCCGGATGCTCAGGTTTACGAAACGCGCATGAAGCTCGTCTCGCAGGGTGTTCCCAAGGGTGGCAGCGTCGGTTTTGAGCTATTCAAGGATTCCGACTACGGGGTGACCGAGTTCGCGCAGAAGATCAACTTCCAGCGTGCGCTGCAGGGTGAGCTGGAACGAACCATTTCAGCACTGGATGAAGTGGCTTCTGCGCGGGTGCATTTGACCATTCGACGCACGGATCTGTTTGCGCCCGACCAGGACCCGTCCAAAGCATCGGTCACCTTGAATCTGCGTCCGGGCAAGCATTTGGATGCGCGTGAGGTGGTGGGCATTCAGCGCTTGGTCGCCTCTGCGGTGGACGGCCTTGCGCCAGAAGCAGTCGTGGTGCTTGATGACAAGGGCATGGTGTTGTCCGGGTATTCGGCAGAAGGGCAGAACGGTGCACTCAATTCCGATGGCCTGGATGCGCAGACTCAGATGGAAAATCAGCTACGCGCTCGGGTGGGCGAGTTGCTGCATCGTGTTTTGCGTACGGACAATTTCACTGTTTCGGTGGACGTCAGTCTCAATTACGACCATGTGAAACAGGTTCGCGAGCAACTGATTGCGCAGGGCAAGGATGGCAACGGCTTGCTGGTGCACGAAAAAGTCAACGCCACCGGTCACGGTGCTGACGATTCCGATCCTGACCATGCCAAGAGTGGCTCCACCAGCAGTGATCGTGAAGTGGAATACGCGCATGGTCGCGAGCAGGAAGAGGTCGACGAGGCGCCTGGTCGGATCGGCCGCATTTCGGTCGGTATCGTCATTCCGGCGGTGTTGCCACCGAGCGAGATCAGCAAGCTGAATGATGTGGTCTCGGCGGCGCTTGGGCTCGATGCATCGCGCGGCGACAAGGTCGATATTGCAGCCATTGCGCCACCCGAGCCTGTTAGCACCGTCGCAGCCAATACGGATGGTTCAGCGGTATCGCGTCTCGATGCCACCGCAACCAATGCTTCTGCGACGGACGAAACCACCACTTCCTCTGTGGTGGCGAGCAAGTACTGGTGGATCTATCCGGTTATTGCTGCGCTGGTGCTAGTACTCGTTGGGTCTTTGTTGATGGCTACTCGCACGGCGACGCCGCGCCGTCTGACCATGTCCGAGCGCGAAGCGGCGTTGCTTCGCCTTCGTCAGTGGATTGAAACGACCGAGGTGGAACGGTGAATTCGGCCGGCACCCGCAAAGCGGCCCTGGCGCTTGCCACCATGCATCCGGCAGATCGCCGCTGGGTTCTCGCACGCCTACCGGAAGCGTGGCGCAGTGCGCTTAATCCCCTCATCAATGAGGCGCAGCGTTACACCACACTCGATGCTGAGCTGTTGCAGGCGGTGCTTGCGGACGAGCCTACTTATCTGGCGCGCGAAGTGCCGCCGCCGGACGTGCTCATTGTGGTACTAGACCGCCTATCGCCGCCTTGGGCTGCGCGAGTGCTGGCCGCTGCAGCACCGGATCACGCCGATATCTATCTTGCTGCCTGTGAAAAAACACGCGCACATGCCGTTCGGCATGAGCTCAGTCGCATGCCTGATCCATTCCCATCTGCTTTGGCGGATTCGCTGGCGCGCTATCTGGACAGCGCTGCGCCATCCGCTCGTGCCGGGGCTGCGCCATGATCCGTCGCTTGCCGCATGAAGGGTTGCTCGAAAGCATTACGCCGCGTTCAGTCAATGGTGGCCGAGTCGCCCATGTGGTGTTGCAAGAAGAGGTAACGCAGGCCGACGAACAGGATGCGCAGGCCTATCGGCAAGGTTACGCGGAAGGTTTCCAGGCCGGTGAGCAGGATGGGCGACGCGAAGCCGAGCACTATCAACAATCCTGGGAACAGGACATCAAGCAAGGGCTGGAAGAGGAATACCGTGCGCTGGTCCAGGAGCGAGAAAATCTCGCCGTGCTCGTTACAAGCCTGAACGAACAGTTGCACACTCAGGGTGAAGCCATGGAGCAGCTCGCCTTTGAGTTGGCTTTGGCCAGCCTCGCGCGCGCATTTGGTCTTGCACAGGGTGATGGCGAGTTGCTTCAGCGCCTGTGCCAGCAGATGGCCGATGAATATCGCGGCAAAGTGGTAAGGCTGGAAGTCTCAGCCGCCGACCGGGCCCATTTGCCTGAGCAAATAGACGGGCTTGAAATTCATGTCGAACACGGTCTGTTGCATGGCGAATGCCGGATTGTGACAGCTCGCGGCTACGCGGAAAGTTCCATCGCTTCGCGTCTGGACGCGATTCATCACAGCATGCTCGAAGCCGTTGGGGTGATCCGCTCATGAGCACGGTGGGGGCCCTCGATCGCTTTACTGCGGCGCTGGAGCGTAAAGCTCTGACTCGCGAGTACGGCCATCTCCTTGGCTTCAATGGCCTGGTTATCGAGGCCAGCGGGCCGGACGTGAAAATCGGTGAGTTGTGCGAAATCGATGGTCATGCGCCAGGTCAGAAAGTAAACGCGGAAGTCGTTGGCTTCCGCGACGGGAAAGTATTGCTGATGCCGTTTGGTCATCTCCGCGGCATCGCAGCGGGAGCGCGGGTCCGATCATTGGGGCGTGCTTTGCGTGTGCCGGTGGCGCGAGCCATGATCGGTCGCGTCATGGATGCTTTCGGTGAGCCGCTGGATGGCGGGCCGGCGATCATTGCCGAGGCTTATCGTGAAGTTCAGCCTGCACCGATCAATCCCCTGCGTAGGGTTCCCTTGGATCAGCCACTGGAAACCGGCGTTTGTGCGATCGATGGCGTCATGCCAATCGCAAAAGGCCAGCGTGTCGGCGTGTTCGCCGGCAGCGGTGTGGGTAAAAGCACCTTGCTCGGGATGATGGCGCGCCACGTCAAAGCTGATGTGGTGGTCGTGGGCATGATCGGCGAACGTGGTCGTGAAGTCGGTGATTTTCTGCAGGAGTCTTTAGGTGTGGAGGGGCGCCGGCGTTCGGTGATGATGGTCGCCACGGCCGATCAGTCCGCGTTGGTGCGCACGCATGCTGTGCATGCTGCCCATGCGGTAGCTGAGTACTTTCGCGACATGGGCCTGGATGTTCTGTTGATTGTCGATTCGATTACGCGTTTTGCCATGGCGCAGCGTGAGGTTGGTCTGGCGGTAGGCGAACCGCCTACCTCGCGCGGCTATCCGCCCTCCGTTTTCAACCTCCTTCCTCAGATTCTTGAGCGAGGTGGGCGTGTGCGCGACGGCGGTTCCATTTCGGCGATCTACAGTGTGCTGGTGGAGGGCGACGATATGAATGAGCCCGTCGCTGACCACATGCGCGCGATTCTGGATGGTCACGTTGTTCTGTCGCGAGAATTGGCCAGTCGAGGCCAGCTTCCGGCCATTGATCTCCTGTCCAGTGTCAGTCGACTGATATCGCGCGTCGCCGATGCGCGACACCAGCAGCTTTCGACGCGCATCAAGTCGATCATTTCGACGTATGAATCCTCGCGCGACTTGGTGGATATGGGGGCTTACCAGGCAGGTACGAATCTTGCGTTGGACGAAGCCATTGCCTTGCACCCTAAATTGATCGATTGCTTGAAGCAGACGCCATCTCAATCGACGCCGCTGCATGAAACCGTTGAACGATTGGAGAAAGTGCTGGCTGCCAAAGCGGGAGGAGGCGTATGAACTCGCGCAAACGGCACGCCTACGCCGTGGCTTTGCGCATGGCCCAGGTGAAGGAGCTTCGCGCTCAGGTGGCGCTGGCCGGTGCCGTCGATAAGGAGACGGCAGCTCAGGAACATGTGAATACCGTTGAGGCCGCGCGGCAATCGTTAGCAAAGGCAAGCAATACTTGTGTTGTGGACGGGCGATCGATGGATCTTGCTCGTTATGAATTGCTTACGCGGCTCGATGCCGCGCTTTCTCATCGATGGAAGCTTGCTAACGATGCGCTTGACGATGCTGCCCAGCGGCGCATCGAAAGTGCATCTGAAAATGTTGTGGCCAAGCGTCACCGCGAATTGGTGGGCGAACATCTGGATAGTGCTGAGCTCGCGTGGATACAGTCGCGGGCGGCGAAGGCGCAGGAAGACGGTATCGAACTTTGGCTGGGAAGCCGGGAGGAAGCGTCATGACCAGTATCTTCAGCATCGATGCGACGTCTCAGACATGGCAACCTTTCAACAACGGTCAGTCACCTGCCAAAGATTTTGCGCACGAGTTGGCCAAGCGCGATGAGCAGGCCAAACCTGAGCAGGAGGATGTTGAGAAAGCGGGTCAGGACGACGAATTCGCTAATCAGCAGCGGTCAGGTATCGAGGAAACGATGCCGGGCGAGACCACGGCATCGATCAGTCAGGCCGGAACGATCGTTCAAGCTGAGACGTTGCAGCTTGAACAAGCGACCGTAACGCCAACCGGTGTAACGCAGGTTCTTCTTGGCGCACGTGTCTTCGGCTGGCACGCCATGGCGCAGGCTTATTTGTCGGAGTTGACCACGGCTGATGGCGATGCTGATCAACATGCGCTGTCGAAGGAGCAGGAGGCTTCTACCAGCACGACAACGATCGAAGATACGTTGGTGTCGGCTGAGAACGCGCCTGTGGACATGGTCGTGGCAGAAACGACTACGGCGGCGCCTCAGGCGGAGTACGTGGAGCCTGTGAAGACGCGCCAGGCATCGGAGGATACGGCCTCACCAAATATCACGGAGCTGGCGGCGACTGACACCGCGGCAAACAGCTATTGGTCGGAGCGTTCCATCCGTTTTACGCGTCAGCGTGATGGTTCCAGCATCGCTTGGTTGCGCGATTTTCGCATAAGCGATGCGGAAGCATCCCATCTCGTCCAATTCGTATTGAACGACGCCAAGGCCAAGGGCATGGCGTTGAGCAAAATCATGTTGAATGGCGGCGAAGTCTGGGTTTCGCCTACTAGTCATTAAGGAGAGAACGATGTCGGTTCAAGCGATCGGTAGCACATTGACGACGGCGAACTCTGCTTCGTTGCCCGATGACGGCGTCAGCGAACAGGATTTTATCCAGCTGTTCGTCAGCGAACTGCAATACCAGGATCCCACTCAGCCGCTGGACAACAGCCAGTTTCTGACCGAGCTCGCGCAGTTCGTGGGTATCGAGCAGCAAAGCGAGGAGGTCACAGGTATCAACAATCTCGCAACACTGGATTCCTCCGACCAAACGGTGGCCCTGCTGTCAAAAACCGTCCAGGTCAGCAATGCCGACGGCTCAACCACGACCGGCGAAGTCACTGGCATCCAGTACAGCACAAATGGCGTACAGCTAACGGTGACGCCATCCAGCGGCAGCGTCATGACCAACGTCAATCTCTCGCAAATCACGCTCGTAACGCCATAAGGAGCAAGCCATGGGCAGCAACATCCTGCAGGGGTTGTATACCAGCGTTTCCGGGCTCAACGCGTTCTCGGATGCTCTGGATACGATCAGCAACAATGTCAGCAACATGAATACACCGGGTTTTCGCGGTAGCGATTCTTTCTTCGAAAACATGATGGACGAGGACGGCACCGAAGTCGCCGGCACCGGCATCGATACCAGCGAAGGGGATATCGAGCAGACCAGCACTACCACGGACGCTGCTATTCAAGGTCAAGGGTTGTTCATCCTCAAGGATTCCGAAGGCAATCTGTATTACACGCGTGACGGTCAGTTCGAATTCAATTCATCCAACCAATTGGTGGATTCGGTTAACCAGTATCTCGTACAGGGGTACAGTTCCACCGGCAGCATGGGAAATATCGATATCAGTAATCTGCAGACGCTACCGGCGTCGGCGACGACCTCGGTAAACATGGTCGGCAATATCGTTACCGGCAGTTCGCCCTATACGGTCAGCGACGTCACAATCTACGACGCGCAGGGCACCTCCTATCAACTCACCGTTACGATGACCAGCGCAAGCAGTTCTACCACGCCGACCCCGACTGGCTCCCAGTCCTGGAACGTGGTGATTACCAATAGCAGCGACCAAACACTGGGAAGCGGCCAGGTCAGCTTCGACGGCACCGGTGCTCCGGAAGCCGGCGCCAATGAGGTAACCATGACCACCACCCTGGGTGGTCAATCGCAAAGTGTGGTGTTCAATTTCGGTACGGCGGGCAGCCTTAGTGGTGCGACGGATATTCCAGGCACTACGACCAATATTGCTGCGCAGGTGCAGAACGGCAACGGTGTCATCGGACTCTCCTCCCAAGCCTTCAACACGAGTGGTGTCCTGCAACTGACCTACGCGAACGGAACGACGAAAGCCGGTCCGCAACTAGCGCTTGCCTCGTTTGCCGATGAGAGTTCGCTGCAGACGGTCCAAGGCAATCTTTATCTGCCGCCTCCCGGCCAAACCGCTCAGATCGGTCAGCCCGGTAGCGGAAGTTTCGGACAGATCGAAGGCAGCAGCCTGGAAATGTCCAACGTGAACCTCACGCAGGAACTGGCGGACATGATCGTGCTCCAGCGCGGCTATCAGGCGAGTTCGCAGGTGATGAACGTTGCCAGCGAGATGCTGCAGCAACTCTACAGTTCTGTGCAGGGTAACTGATCCATGGTGAAAGACGTTCGCTTCGGCTGGCTCGGGGAAACCCGTCGTGAAGCACTGCACGCATTGCTTGCCGCGCAGGTCAATGACTGGGCGCGGGAGTGGTGGATCGGTTCGGCCGATGGTGCCATCGAGGTGCAGCCGTTGGAAAGCATCGCCGGACATGACAAGCGCAGCCTGCCTTTGTTGTCATCGCACGAGGCGGGTTCGCTTGCCGTCCATCTAGGCGCCAAGGATTTTGATGCCATCGGGCGATTCCTGGCCGGCACCAGCAGCGACGCTGACTCCGAACTCGCTTATCGCATTGGCGAGGATGCGCTGAAAGATCTGGCTGCGCGCATTCAGCGCCGCGCCGGGATAGGCAAGGCAAGCGGCGTTGCCCGCGGCACCGCGTCGCTAAGCCTTGAGCGTGCGAGCCTTGGTGCTTTCGGCGTATCGGTGTCGATCGGTCGTCTGCAGATGGAATTGGCGATCGATCGTCAGATGGCAGATCGCCTCGCGCCGCCTGCCGTTGCTGGGAGCGCCAATCTGGTTTCGCGACAGAGTGCTATCCAGCATGCACCTCTTCGCGTGGTCGCGATGATGGATTTTGGTTCGGTCGATCTCGCGCATCTTTCTGATCTCAGCGTTGGCGAAATACTTGTGGGAGATCGCAAATTGGATGAGGCCTTGCAGATTCATCTGGAAGGCCATGGCGCAGTCGCCTCAGGTTATCTGCGGCGTCTGGGCGAGCAGCGTGCCGTCGTAGTGGACGGTCTAAAACCGCAGGAGAACAGCAGTCATGAATGAAATCGTCGTCGCTCCCATTCAACTGGAAGAGGCCGCCTATGAGCCAACAGGCGGCGATCCGCTGATTCGGCGCAATCTGGCCATGCTGGGCCACGTCAATGTGCGGCTTAATGTCGTGTTGGGCGCTGCAGAACTCAATGTCGAAAAGCTCTTCGGGCTGACCAAGGGTGACACGGTAGCCTTGGATACTGATCTCGATGCACCGGTGACCTTGCAGTTGGACGGTAAGCCCATTGCGCGGGGGCAATTGATTGCCGCGGGTGATTGCTTTGGCCTGAAGATTACCGAGATCCTGTGAGCTTGCGATTCCTCAGAATGGATGGCAGACGAAATCTTCTCCGGGCCGCATTAATGGCGCCGGCTATCCCTTATCGCACTGATGCGCCGGTATCGGCGGGAACCTTCGCGACTGCGTTGTTGGTTACTCTGTGCCTGATAACCCTGCTTGTCTTCGTACTGATCTTCATCCGTCGACGCGGGTGGCTCTCATTGCCGATGGTTGCACGCAACACGCCGTCGCAAGAGCTCATTCAACTGCGCGGTTCGCGTCGCTTGAGCATGACGACCACGGCTTATGTGGTGAGCTATGGCAGCCACACCTACATGATTGTTGAAAGTAGTCGTGGTGCGCAGGCTGCGATCACCCGTATCGATCCGGATCAGCAAGGCGAGGGTGCGCCATGAAGTCTGGCAAGGTCTTGCTGCCGCTGCTGTTGCTTATGGGGTTATTGCTGCCCGTTTCAGGGTGGTGTGCCGATCCGTTTCAAGACGCGATTGCGCGTGCGTCCAGCGAGGATTATTCGCCCATCCTGCGTTCGTTCCTCCTGTTATCACTGCTCTCGTTCATTCCCTTGATGGTGATAGCGCTGACATCGTTCACGCGCATCGTCGTGGTGCTTTCGCTGGTGCGCAGCGCATTAGGATTGCAGCAGACACCGCCCAATAGCGTATTGCTGACGTTGGCGATGTTTTTGACGCTGTTTTCTATGAGTCCGGTATTCCAGAGCGCGAAGCAGGCGGGTCTGGATCCTTATCTGCACAATGAAATACCGATACAGACTGCGATGTCCCGCGCTTTCGAGCCATTCAAGCTCTTTATGATCCGGCAGACACGCGAAGACGACTTGCTTGCTGTCGTGCGCATGGCCAAGGTGCCGACCCCGAAGTCCGTGGAGGACATCGGTGCATTGCAACTGATCCCGGCATTCATGTTGAGCGAATTGCGAACCGCATTTCAGATCGGGTTCGTGATCTTTCTGCCATTTTTGCTGATCGACCTGGTCGTGGCGGCCATCTTGATGGCGCTAGGTATGATCATGTTGCCGCCGACCACGATCAGCCTGCCGCTGAAAATCCTGCTGTTCCTGCTCATCAATGGCTGGACCCTGTTGGCACAGGCCTTGTTGAGCGGGTATCACACCTGATTGCAGGCATCGTCAACGTGGATAGCGACGAGCAAGTCTTGTGGCTACGCTGGCGTCAGGCGCGAACTCCTGACGTTCGCGACGCGTTGATCGTTCATTACTCGCCGTGGGCAAGACAGGTTGCGCGCGACGTTTTCATGCGTGTCTACCTGATGCGTGACGCCTGGCATGATTGCGTGCAGAACGCGTTGATGGGCCTGATGGAAGCAATCGAACGTTTTGATCCGGACCGCGGTGTGGCTTTTCAGCCCTTTGCACGGCTTCGCGTGCGCGGTGCCGTGTTCGACGGCCTGCGTGTATTGCGCAATGTGCATCTGGAGCTGGGCTACGATGCGGCTCATCGATCGGCGTTGGCGAAGGATCGCGCGGAATCTCTTCACGAAGAGGGTTATGAAGACCCGCTCGAAGCATTTATTGCCACCACCGTAGGGTTAGGTATCGGCTTCTTGCTGGACATGCAGTCGATGCCCAGCCATATGCAATCTGCCGATGCCTATGCAGCATTGGAAAAGGCGGAGCTGAGCGCTGCCGTGTCGGAAAGTCTCGATCAGCTTGCCGAGCGCGAGCGCGCCATCGTGGTCTTGCATTATTACCACCAACTTTCCTTCGTGGACATTGCCGAGCAATTGGGCGTGACCAAAGGGCGCATTTCCCAGTTGCACAAGCGTGCGCTTGAGAACTTGCGATGTCGCTTACGCGAGCGGGTGATGACGGAATGTTAGGCGGCGACGCTAAGCTTCGTTGACATGACGTCAGTCCTATGAAGGTAGTGATTCATATCGATATAAATCAAAAAATGGCTTCTACCCCTAAACTTTTTCTGAAAATCCCAGATTAGTACTCCTAGGAGGGGCTGCCGTGGTGGCATGCCCTGTATTCGGGAGCGGGACGATGGTCGCAGTGATCAGTGGTAACGGTCTGGGTCTTGGCAACACCTCACTGACACAACTGGGCCAAACGCAAGGCGGGTCACCACAACTGGGGCAGGCGGCCAACAGCAGCTACGTCAACACGGCCACCGGCAACCTGGTGCTGCAAAGCGCCGACGAAGGCCTCTTGTTCGACGGCCTGCCGCTCAACGTACTGCGCACCTACAACAGCCTGGGCCAGCTGAGCGGCAACGGCTGGAGCTACGGCTTCAGCCGCAACCTCAACGGCCTGACCGGCACCGTCAACACCGCCGGCAGCACCATCACGCGCACCGATGATGATGGCTCCAGCGTCGTCTACACCTACAACGCCACGCTGGGCGAGTACGTCAGCACCGACCAGAGCGGGGCGGTCGACACCCTGAGCTATAACGCCACCAGCGCCAGCTGGACCTGGACCGACGCGGCCGACAGCCAACAGGAAACCTACAACGCCAACGGCCAGCTCACCGCGTTGACCGATACGGCCACCGGCGCGAGCTACAGCTTCAGCTACAGCAACGGCCAGCTCAGCCAGATCGTGGCCGGTGACGGCGACACCCTGATCTTCGGCTACAACACCAGCAACCAGCTGATCAGCCTGTCGATCCAGGAAGTGCCGCCGGGCCAGACGAGTGCCGTGACGCGCCAAGCCGTCACCTACGGCTACGACAGCCAGGGCCGCCTCAGTACGGTCACCACCAGCCTGGGCTCCGATACCGACAGCACCACGGCCAGTTACACCACCACCTACACCTACCAGGGCACCACGGACCTGGTGGCGTCAGTGACACAGAGCGACGGCACCACGGTCAGCTACACCTACACCGAGGATGCGCAAGGCGTGTACCAGGTGACCGGTGTCACCACCGGCAGCGGTGCGGCGGCGCAAAGCGTCACCCTGAGCTACGGCACCGACAGCACCACCGTCACCGACGGCCTGGGCAACGTCACCCAATACCAGACGAACGCCGCGGGCGAACTGACCTCGGTGATCGCCCCGGCCGTCAACGGCGTATCGCCCACCACCACCTATACCTACGACACCAGCGGCAACCTGCTGACCAGCACCGATCCGGATGGGGCGGTGACGAGTTACAGCTACGACGCCAACGGCAACCTGTTGAGTGTCGAAGACGGCGCGGGCAACACGGTCAGCTACACGTATAACGCCAACGACCAGGTCACCAGCAAGACCACGTACACGGTGCCGGCGCAAGGCGAAGTGGGGCAGAGCGGGTATGTCGCGCCCAGCGGCGCGCAGACGACCTATTACGTCTACACCGCCAACGATCAACTGGCGTACACCGTCGATCCGCTGGGCAACGTCAGCGAGAACGACTACATCACGGTCAACGGGCTGAGCGAGTTGACCACCAGTCGTCAGTACCTCGGTGCTACCTACAGCACGAGCAGCAACAGCAATAGCCCCAGCAGCCCACCGACCCTGGCCGAGCTGCAGGCGTGGGTGCAGAGCGGCGCGGTGCAGAGCACGCTCAGCCAGAGCACGCGCACCGACTACACCTACGATGCACGCGGTCAGCTGGCCACCCAAACGCAGTACGACACGGTTAACAGCAGCGGTGTGGGCGTGGTCGATGCCGGCACGGTGATCACCACGACCACCTACAGTGCCCAAGGCCAGTTGCTGCAAACCAGCACGGAAACGGGCGCAGACTTCACGACGTTGCAAACGACCAGCTACGCCTACGACGGACTGGGCCGGGTGATCAGCAAGACGGATCCGCTTGGCAACGTCACCAGCTATGTCTACACCGACAGTGCCAACACGATTGCCATCACCCAGGCCAACGGACTCACCACGACCCAGGTGCGCAACAGCGCCGGGTTGCTCGTTAGCAGCACGCAGTCGGGGACGGAGCAAACCAGCGAGGTCAGTAGCTACCTGTATAACGCCGATGGCGAGCAGATTGCTGCGATCGATCCAGATGGCAACGTCACGTATACGTTCTATAACGCTGATGGTGAGGTAACGGGCACGGTCGATGGTGCCGGCCACGTCACCGCTTACACCTACGATGCCGATGGCCATGTGCTCAGCACCACCCAGTACGCCACACCCATCGCGTCGTCGACATTGAGTGGTTGGCTCAGCAACGGCGCGCTGACCAGCAGCTATCCGGCGAGCCTGCCGATCCCGGCCAGCACCGCCAACGACCGCATCACCACGTCGATCTACAACGCGGCAGGCGAGGTGGTGGCCACCATCGACCCGGCTGGTAATGTCACCACCACCAGCTACAACGGTGCTGGCGAGGTGCTGTCCACCACGCAGTACGCCACGCCGCTCTCCAGCACCTTGCGCAGTGCGCTGGGCAGCGCTCCCACGCTAACCGAACTGCAAAATGATCTCAGCAGCAACGCTGCCAACCGCACTGCACTCACCATCTATGATGCCGACGGCCATGCGGTGGCGACCATCGATGCGTCGGGTTATGTCACCGTCACCACATACAACGCGGCCGGCGATGCCGCGCTGAGCACAGCGTATGCGACAGCGCTCACCCCCAGCCAGTTGAGCAACTTGGGCGACACGCCGACGCTTGCGGTGCTGCAGGCAGACCTCACGGCCAGCGCACAGGATCAGACTGCACGCACGTACTACGACGGTGATGGTCGCGTGGTGGCCAGCATCGATGCGGACGGCTATCTCACTACCACGGCGTACGACGAGACGACCAACACCGTCACGACGACGCGCTACGCCACCGCACTGACCAGCACGCAGCTCGCCGCGCTCACCGGCACGGAAACCGTCGCCACCCTGGTCGGTCTGCTCGGCGGCAACACCGCCAACGAAACCAGCAGCGCCACCACCAACGCCGATGGCCAGGTGGTGAGCAAGACCGCGGTGGACGGCACCGTGACGACGTACACGTACAACGCCGCCGGCCAAGTGCTCAGCACCACCGTCACGCCGACCAGTGGACAAGGTGCCGCGCGCACCACCAGCGCCACCTACGACGCCTTCGGTGACGAACTCACGGCGACCGACGCCGCAGGCAAGACCACTACGTATCAGTACAACGTGCTTGGCCAGCAGGTCGAAGCGACCGATCCGGACGGCAACAGCATCTGGTCCTACTACGACGCGGACGGCACGCTGCTGTACACGATCCAGGGCCAGCCCAGCGGTAGCACGCTCAATGCCCAGGGCAATGTCACCGCCTACGCCTACAACGCTTTTGGCGAAGTGGTGAGCACGACCACCTATGCCGCGCCGCTCACGCTGATCACCAGCGGCACGAACAGCGGCACCACCATCGATCCGACCGGCGCCACGGTCGTGCAGGTGGCCAGTGCGATCGCGGCACTCAGCGCGATCAGCGGTGATGCCAACGCCACCACCAGCACCACCTACACGCTGGATGGCCAGGTGGCCACGGTGACCAATGGTGACGGTTATCAAACCGCGAGCACCTATGGCGCCTTCGGCGACGTGCTCTCGGTGCAGCAGCAGCTGAGCCAGCCGGGCAGTGCACTCAGCAGCACGAACAGCACGCTGACCGACTACACCTACGACAATCGCGGCGAGCAGTTGAGTGAGACCGACGGCGTGGGCAGCAGCGTGGCCCGCACCACGTCCATCACCTACGATGCCTTCGGCCGCGTCACCAGCACCACCGATGGCAATGGCAACACCCTCACGTATAGCTACGACAACCTCGGCCGCCAAGTCAGCACCAGCCAGACCGTGCAGGGCAGCGCACGCACCACCCAGACCACCTACGACGCCTTCGGCCATGTGCTGACCCAAACCGATGCGCTGGGTAACACCACCACGTACAGCTACAACGTCGCCACCCACACCACCACGTTGACCACCCCCGACGGCCTCACCACCACCACGGTGAAGGACGCCTACGGCGACACGGTGAGCGTGACCGATGCCGGCGGCAACACCACGACGTACACCTACGATGCCGATGGCCGCCTGCTCACCACCACCACGCCGCTGGGTGAGGTCAGCACGGACCAATACGACGCCGACGGCGATCTGATCCAGACGACCGATGCCACCGGTCATGTGGTCACGTATACCTATAACGCCAGCGGTAAGGTGCTCACCCAGACGGTCGATCCGAACGGCCTGAACCTCACTACGAGCTATCGCTACGACGCGCAGGGCCGCACCCTCAGCATCACCGATCCCACCGGCGCGGTGACCACCACCACCTACGACGCCGACGGCAACCAGCTCACGCAGACCAATGCTGTGGGTGATGTGACCAGCTACACCTACGACGGTGACGGCAAAACGCTCACCGTCACCACCGGTGCGGGCACCAGCGCGGCCGTCACCACGCAATACGTCTATGACAATCTGGAACGCCTCAGCCAGACCATCGTCAATCCCGGCTCGCTCAATCTCACGTCCAGTTACAGCTACGACGCCAACAACAACCTGATCGCCAGCACCGATGCCAACGGCAACGTCACCCGCTATGTGTATGACCAGGCCGACGAGAAGATCTTCACGATCGATCCGACCGGCGCGGTCACGCAATCCACCTACGATGCCGATGGCCGTCTGACTGCCACGCGCACGTATGCGACCACGCTCACCGCCAGCCAACTGAGTGCGCTAGGCAGCACGCCCACGATCGCGGCCGTCACCGCTGATCTCACGACAAGCCCTTCCGACAGTTACACCCAAAGCGTGTACAACGCCGACGGCCAGGTGATCTACACGCTGAGCGGCACCACGCTCAACGTCACCCAATACACCTACAACAACGCCGGACAAGTCACGCAAACGCGCCAGGTCGCCACGGCGCTGTCCAGTACCAACGTGAGCCAAACCGCGACATCATCCGCGATCGCCAGCCTGGTGACGACCAGCGCCAACGACCTGGTCACCACCACCGTCTACAACGCTGACGGCGAAGCGGTGTACACGATCAACGGCGACGGTGCGGTCACGCAAACCACCTACGACGCCGCCGGTCGCATCACCCAGACCACGGCTTACGCCACCGAACTGACCCCTGCGCAGTTGGCCAGCCTGGGCAGCACGCCGACCACGGCGCAAGTGGCCGCACTGATCACCCCCAGCGCCAACGATCGCCGTACGACGACCAGTTACGACACTGCCGGCCGCGCGGTGGATACGATCAATGCGCTCGGCACCGTCACGCAAACTACCTACGACGCGGACGGCCGTGTCACCAGCACGCACGTCTACGCGACGGCCCTTACGACCAGCCAGCTGACGAGTCTTGGTGCGAATCCCACGCCCGCGCAGATCAGCGCATTGGTCACGGCCGGCAGCGCTGATCAAGTGAGCTACACCGTGTATGACGCGGCGGGCGAGCCGCGCTACAGCATCGACCCGATGGGCTACGTGAAGGAAACCCGTTACAACGCGGCAGGGCAGGTGATCGAAACGCTGGCCTACGCCAACGCGATCAGTACCGCGAGTGAAACGAGCGCGTTGCAAGCGGGTACGGCGCTCAGTTGGGTCAGCGGCCAGGTCGGCGGCACCAGTGGCACGAACCCTGATAGCAGCGCCGAAGCGACGCTGACGCTGTACGACGCCGCCGGCCGTCAAGTCTTCACGGTGCAGCAGAACGACGGCGGCACCGTCGGGCAGGTCACCGGCTACAGCTACGACGCGAACGGTAATGTCACCAGCCAGACGGCTTATGGCAGCACGCTGGCGTTGAGCACCAGCGAATCACTGAGTGCCCAGCTGACCACCGCCAGCGTCACCAGCGCTGTCGCGAGCATCACCCATGAGGAAACCACCACCACGGTGTACGACGGTGATAACCGCGCGCTCTACACCATCAATGCGCTGGGCAATGTCGCGCAAAACAGCTACGACGGTGTGGGTCGCCTGATCGAAACGCAGCAATACGCCACCCCGATTACGCTGCCGGCCACCATCAACGCCAGCACGATCGCCGCGGCAGTGACCGCGGCGGGTGGCGGCACCGGCGAGCGCCTCACCAGCACCACCTACAACAGCCAGGGCCAGGTGCTGACCACCAGCGATGCGCAGGGTGTAAATGCCACGTACACCTACAACACGCTCGATCAGAAGATCAGTGATACCAACCGCGATGGTGATACCTCGCATTACAGCTACGACAGCGCGGGGCGCCTGATCCAGACGCAGAGTCCGCCGGTGACGGTAGGCAGCTACAACACCAGTACCGGCACACTGCAATCAAGCACGAGCCAGTACCTCTACACCACGAATACCTACGATGCCTTCGGCGATGTGCTTAGCACCAGCCAGGGCTATGGGACGAGCACCAGCAGCATCACCAACGCGTCGACCACGACGTACGTCTACGACGCGCTGGGCCACACCCTGCAGACCACCAATGCCCTGGGTCACAGCACCAGCACGATCTACAACGCGCTGGGCCAGGCAGTGGTCAGCACGGATGCCAACGGCAATCACAGCTACAGCGTATACAACGCCGACGGGCAGCTGATCGACAGCGTCGACGGCAATGGGTACGTCACCGCCACGACGTATGACGCCTACGGCAACGTGCTCACCACCACCCAGTACGCCACCGCGCTCAGCACCAGCGCGATCACCGGTTGGAGTGCAGGCGAGCCGCTTACCGCAGCACAACTGCAGCAGGGCCTGGTCACCTCCAGCAGCGATCGCACCACGACGACGACGTACAACGAGCTCAACCAGAAGACCCAGGTGGTTCAACCCACGATCAGCTACGTGCTGTCGATGGGCCCACTGGCCGGCAGTGTTACCACGGGTTCGCCGACGACGACCTACACCTACGACGCCTATGGCAACGTCATCAGCACCGCGCAACTGGTGCAGGGCGCGCTGACCTCCGGCAGCACCACCAGCCCGGCGATCTGGGAAACCAGCTATACCTACTACGACGCGCTCAATCGTGCGGTGATGGTCGTGACGCCGACCGGCAGCACCAGCAACCCGCAAGGTTACGTCACCACCACCAGCTACACGACGTTTGGTCAGGTCAGCAGCAGCACGCAGTACGCGCAGGCGATCAGCACCAGTGGTATCACGACCACCACGCCGCCGGCGTTGCCGGGGGCGGCGACCCAGGTCAGCGGTGCCAACCGTGTCACCACTTATACCTACGATGCGATCGGGCGGGTCAGCACCGAAGTCGACGCCGGTGGTTATAACGCCAACACCGGTTACACCACCAACAACATTGGGATCAGTTACACCTACAACGGTGAAAACCAGGTTCTCACCAAAACCGTCAACGGTGCCACCACCACCACGCAGTACGACGCGCTGGGCCGCGTCATCAGCGTCACCGCGCCCGCGCGTGAGGCGCTGGTGAGCAACTGGCAATCGATTCTGGAAAATACGCCGTCCGACGATCTGACCACATCCTCGCTGTATACCTCGGTCAGTCCGGTCACGACGTATGTCTACGACGCGCTAGGCGATACGGTCAGCACCACCGTGTCAGGTGGCGGCCTCACCCAGCAGAGTTACGGTGTCTACAACGCGCTGGGCGAGCAGACCGAAAGCATCGACGCCGATGGCAACGTGCACAACACCACCTACGATGCTAACGGCAACGTGCTCACCACGAGCTACCTGCTCACGGCCGGCGTCACGGTCACCACGACAAATACCTACGACGCGGATAACCAGCTGCTCAGCACGGCGGTCCAGCGCAGCAATGCGACCACCAACGATAGTTACACGCAGCAGAAATACAACGCGTTTGGTGAAGCGATTGCCAAAGGCGACGGCAATGCAAGCGGTGCGAATGGCGGCTACGAAGCTCTCTACACCTACAACAACGCCGGTCAGCAGACCAGCTCGCCCAATACCACCACCGGCGCCATCCATACCTACGCCTACGACCTGGTCGGCAACCTGGTGCTCGATACCAGCACGGTCACCGGCAGTAGCGCCACGGCGTATACCGAGAACACCTACAACCTCGGTAACCAGGCCATCACGCAACTGACGCCAACGACGAACGCGGCCACCGGCGAGAACAGCGGCGCTGTGAGCAAGAGCTATGACCGCTGGGGCAACGTGATCTCCGAAACCGATGCCAACGGCAACGTCACCACCTACCAGTACGACAGCCAGAATCACCTGATCGAGGAAACCGAAGCCGATGTGCTGGTGGTTTCCGCCACGGGTGTGTACACCTGGACCCAGCCGACCGAGACATGGGCCTACAATGTCAATGGTGAGTTGACGCAGAGCACGGACGCCAACGGCAACGTCACCACTTACAGTTACGACGCGGCGGGCAATCAGACCGTGGTCGAGGACGGCACCGACGCCATCACGTATACCGGCTACGACGCGCTGGGCCGCGCGGTGGCCACTGAAACACCGCCGGTGCAGAACAGCGCCAGCACCACCGTCAACAACATCACCACCACCACCTACAACAATCTCAACCAGGTCACGGGGCAGGGCTACTTCCAGCCCAACAGCGGCGGTACGGCGCGAACACAGGTGGCGCAAGAAACCTACGTACTCAATGCCAACGGCGATCGCCTCCAGACCACCGATGCGCTCGGCAATACCATCACGTATACCTACGACAGCCAGCACCGGGTGTTGACCAGCACCACGCCGCTCAACGAAACCACCACCTACGTTTACGACATCAACGGCAACCTGATCCACGAAACCGATGCCGATGGCAATACGCAAAGCTGGGTGTACAACTATTTTGGTCAAGTGCAGAGTCACGTCGATGAAAGTAACGCGACCTACACCTACACCTACGATGCCAACTCGGGGTTGTTGACCCAGGAAACCAGCAACTGGAATGGCACGTCCACGCCCAGTGCGATCACCTCCACGCTCACCTACAGCTACGAGGCCGGCGGCCAAATGGCCGGGTTGACCGAAGTGGTGGGAACGGGAAGCAGCGCGGTCACCTCCACCTACGGGTACGATTACGACGCGAACGGTAATGAAACGCTGGAGACGGCGAGCACCAAGGACGGTGGCGGTAATTCGGTGGATACGCAAACCGTGATCACTTACGACACGCATAACCGGATCGAGGAGGTCACCGTCGAGAACATTTCCGGCAGTACGCCGGTGGCCACGATGCGCACCGCGTACGTGTATGACGCCGACGGCAATCGTCGTGCCGTGTTTGCCAGCAGCGCCTACGACACCGATGGCGTGGCGGCCACGGCGATACCGTTGGACAACAACCCCGCCACTAACATCACCGTACCGACGCTCAACACCGCGCTCGCCAACCAAACGGTTACACAGAGTGGTACCGGCTTTGCAGCGTTGAGTTACAGCGTGGCCGGCAACTTTACCGATCCCCTCGGCATGGGGCTGACCTATACGGCCACGGGTTTGCCGAATTGGCTGAGCATCAACAGCAGCACTGGCACGGTCAGCGGCACACCGCCCGTGCCCACTGCACCCACCAGTTACACCATCACCGTGACGGCGATGGATGTGCTGGGCAACAGCGTGAGTGACAGTTTTACGGTGACGGTGCCGACGTTGGCGCCGGTGTTCAACAGCACACCCGCTGCGCAGACTGCGCAACCGGGTGCGGCGTGGAGCTATGTTGCGCCCGCCGCCACGGATCTGAACGGCTATGGCGTGACGTACAGCGCCAGCGGCATGCCTCCGGGCATCAGCTTTAATGCCGCCACGCGCACCTTCAGCGGTACGCCCACCACCGGCGGCCCCTACACGGTGACCTATACCGCCACACCCAGTACGGGTTCAGCCACCTCGACCACCTTCACCATCACCGTGCCGAATGTGGCACCGGTGTTTAGCGGCAGTGCCAGCACACAAACCCTGCAGCCGGGCGCCAGCTTGAGTTACCAGGCGCCCGCGGCCACCGACGCCAACGGTTATAGCATCACCTACAGTGCCAGCGGATTGCCCGGCGGGATCAGCTTTAATGCGTCCACGCGCACGTTCAGTGGTTCGTTGACCACCAATGGCATGTACACGGTGACGTATACGGCGACCTCCAGCGCAGGCACGGCGGTGTCGCAGACGTTCGACATCACGGTGCCTGCCGTCACGCCGGTGTTCTCTAGCGGTATGGCCAATCAAACCGCCATGACGACCGTGGCGATGACGTCGTACACCGCGCCAGCGGCCACGGATGCCAATGGCGCCAGCATCACGTACAGCGCGAGCGGCATGCCATCGGGCGTCAGCTTCAATGCCTCGACACGCGTCTTCAGCGGCACGCCGAGCACGGCGGGCACCTACACCATTACTTACAAGGCAACGGCCAGCACCGGGACCGTGGCATCCGCGACATTTACGATCACGGTGAACGCGGCGTCGCCGCCGACCTACAACAGCGGCAGCATTGGCACGATCTCGCTTACAGCGGCTCAGAATTGGTTTATGCCGAGTAACGCCTTCAGCAATCCTACGGGGCGAGCACTCACGTATACCATGACCACCAATCCGAACACTCCACCTGGCAATTTTCCGGACTTCATGACGTTTAACAGTACGACCGGTGAGATCAGTTGTCCTTCATCGGCACCGGACGTTGTGGCGTCCCCGCTGCAGGCAGGCGTGGCATCGCCGATGCAGGCGCCACCAGGAGGAGGCGGGTCGCATGAAGTCACCGAGTACTTCTATCCCTTGTTAACGGCGACTGATCCCGTCGATGGCCTGTCGGTGTCGATAAGTGTGACCATTGCGTATTCGTATATGTCGGATAGCGACGCGGTGTCAGCCAGCTCGGTGGCGCAAGCGGCAACACCTTCCCCCGCGCCGTCGGCGGCCGTAACCGCCACGCCGGCGGCGACGCCTGCTCCGTCGTCCACCCCCAACGTGCAGGCCGACTGGTTCACCTACGACGCTGACAGCCGCGTATTGGTTGCCGACGGCTCATTGCAGAATGCAGGGCAGTCCAACGCGCAGATCGTCATCAACGACACCAACACCAACTCTGGCGAGAACACCTACGACGCGGCCGGTGACGTCATTCAATACACCTCGCTCAACAGCTCCAATGCACAAACGATCCAAAAGAACTACTACACCGCCCAGGGTCAGCTCACGACGGTGTACAGCACGGCACCCAGTGGCACCACCTTCGGTGAATACGAAAGCCGCAGCTATGACTTGGACGGCCGTCTAACTCAGGATGTCATTTTCAATGCGCCCGGCAGTACGGAAGCGGCCGACAATAGCAGCGGCACCCTGGTGACCTACAGCGATGCCGGCTGGGTGCGCACGGACACCGTCTACACGTATAACGCCGACGGTGAACTGGCCGATCAAAGCGAATATGCCGAAGACTCCGCGCAGAATCTGATCAACGCCTACGGCAGCAACGTCGACACCAGTATCTACGAGAGTGAAGACCAGTCCGCGCCAACCAGTCTGCCCACCGTCGGTGCCGCGATGGATGGCTCGGCGCTGTATCTATACAGCGAGAACAGCTACACCGCATCAACCGGCTATGGCTACGATGCCGACGGCAGTGTACTGGGCTACCACACCATCACCGGTTCCAGCGGCACCATCCTCAACGCCGATCCTACTGGCGGCACGGTGGGCTACCAGAACACCTACGTCGAACAGAACGGCCTGTTGCTAAGTACGACCATACAAGTGCCAACGTCGGGCAGCAACACCGTTACCACCAGCAATACCTACAACGATTTGGGCGAACTGGCCGCCACCACCGGCCTCGTCAATGGTGCCACCCAAACTCAGGATCTGGCCTATACCGCGGGTGGTCAGATCCTGCAGAAGAGCGCGACCAGCAACGGCACCACTACGACTACGTATTACGAATCGGTCAACGAGCAACAACTAGGTAGCACCACCACGGCCGGCGCCATCAACGTGCTTAGCACCACCGGCGGCTACAGCAACAGCACCACCGGCACGCAAAGCTATACCGTGCAGGCGGGCGACACGCTGCAATCCCTGGCGCAGGAGATCTACGGCGACAGCAACTACTACTACATCCTGGCGCAGGCCAATGGTCTGTCACCCACCGCCACGCTGACCGCCGGCATGGTGCTGCACATCCCGCAGGTCACCACTGCCGCCAACGCCTACAACACCTACCAGCCGTATTCGGCAAGTAACGCCGTCAGCGGCAGTGCGGCAGGACTGGAGACGTTGGCCGACATGGTTGCCCTGTCGATCGATGCGATGTTCAACCAACAGTCGGCCATTGCGCAGACGGTGGCACAAATCGAGGCGCAAGAGCAGCAAGCCGCACAGGCACAGGAGCAGGCGGAGCAAGCGGCAACGAATCTCTCGCAGCAGGCGAAGGCGAAGAATGCCGCCCAACAGGCGGTGACCACAGCAGCGCAAGCCGTGGAAACCGCCCAGGTACAGGCTGCGGCGGCCGAGCAAGCGGCAGTGAACGCCCAGCAGCAGGCAGCCGACGCGCAGGCCGATGCTGCTACCGCCAAGGCGGGCGAGCAACAAGCGCAAGCTGCCCTTGAGAATGCCGAGCCGGATGCTTTCCTGGCCGCCCTAGGCAAGGAGCAAGGCATCAACGAGATCGCCACGCACGGTACCGCGCAGGCGGCGTTGAACGCTTATTACGTCGAAATGGAGAGCAACGAACAGCGTCTTATTTTTGACCGTTATGGTGGGCTGGGAGGCCCCGTCGGCGGTATTAGTCTGGATATCAGTTATGAGAGTCCGGATATGGCGTACAGCAGTCTCCCGCCACCCGGTACTACTACTTATTCATCGCAGTATTACACCCTCCCTTCGGGCGGTGGCGTCACCAACGACAATAGCGCTGCCAACGGCAGTGGCAATAGCGGCAGCAGCGGCAGTAGCTCAGGCAGTGGGACCTCCGGCGGCAGTAATGATCCGGATATGAGTTATCTGACGGGTGGCTGGGATGGTGACTTGTCGAACTACAGCCTCGCGACCGCCGGCACGGGGGTAGGCGACGGCGGCAGCGACTTGGACGACGGCGACTGGTGGAACAACCTCGGCGGGCTGTCGTCGCAGATCGATCCTGCCACGCTGGCCCAGTGGCAGGGGCTGGGCGATACCTACCAGAGCGACAGCACGCAGTACACCGATCTGGAAACGCAATACACCAACGACGAGACGTCGTACAACCTATTGAGTGGGACCGCCACACTAGACCAGTCGCTCTACCAGACGGCACAGACGGATGACGCGACCGCGCAGACGGACTATCAGACGGCGCAGGCGGACTACCAGACGGCGAACGACCAGGCGGCGCAGGCCAACGCCGATGTCCAGCAGGCGCAGGCCCAGGTGGCGCAGTCCGATGCGCAGCTCGGCCAGGAGAGCGATACGGGGGGTACGCTGCCTTCCATCGCCACGAGTGTGGATGTCAGTGGGGATCTGACGATACAGCCGACGGCGTTGAGTGTAAGTGATGGATCATCCGATGTGCTGGACAATATGCCGACGGTGGACGTCCCTGCCGATACTTCAGCATCGCTCGCGGGTGTAACGGGGAGTGCAGAGACCACAGCGTGGAGTGCTGGTCAGAGTTCGTCCACTTACTCATCGACGGGCAGCGTCCTGAGCACATCAACTCAGACCTACACGGATGCCAATGGTCAGCCAGGGCTCTACAACTCACAAACAGGTCAGTATGACTCTCTTAATGGCCTTGATGTGACCAATCTGGAGGGGCTGACGGTTACACCGTCAGGTAGTGGTGCCGTCGATGATTCAGGCGGTTCCAATGTCGATGTTGCTTTCAACCTTGGTGTTTCGTCACAGGATCCATACTCTTCGGGCAGTGCGCTCAATCCGCTGCCGAGCCTGACACTTCCGCCGGAGAGCACCCCTTCGGTGATTGATCCATTGACGGGGGATTATGGCCCAATGCCGACGGTGGAGGATTCGACCCCTTCGCTACTCGCTCAGCAGGCGCAACAGAATCAGCTTAATGGTTTGGGCCTGTTCCTGTATGGCACCAGCCTTCCATCGCTATTTGCTGGTGAATCAGAAGCGCCAGACGTGGTAACGTTGGACGCTAATGGGCAAGTTGTACCTAATCCTGTTGTTCCAAACGCGGGAGCTGCAGGAGGTGCTAACCCTGCAAACGCCGTCGAACTCTCACCGGTAACCGTTACTGCCAATGTTCCACCTGGGGCAGAGGGTGTGGAACTGCCTGCTCAGGGCTCGCTGTCAAACGTTGATGCTAGAAATTGGTATTTAAATCAAGAGTCACAAATTCCGAGCATGCTCGATACTTCCCAGTCGCTTGAAAACCAAGCTAATCAAGCGTGGGCGTTAAGAAATTACTTCCGCACGGGTGCGCGTGATGCCATGGCAGATCAGGATCTTGCCCAGCAACTAATGGAAACAAATCCCAATATGACTTGGGACCAGACGGTCCAGAAATACTCGGGACAATACTCGGGCGATGAGGTATGGCAACAAATTATCAATGCGTCGCAACGATCCAATCCTGGAGTCAACCAAAGCCTAGGTGTGACTCCACCTGGGAGCAATCCATGAACTTTTCTAAGCAAGACAACTGGGAAGATGTCTCTCGTTATGACCATGTTGACGTTGAGTGGTCGAAATGCCATCAAGGCGCCTTTGCTTATGAAGCAAAGGCGTCCTCTTCGGACTGGAAGTTGCGCATGAATAATTTTCCAGACGAGCCGCTCTTCACCTTATTCATTGATGCAAAGGAAGTATTGCATTTCAACGATTGGCCCAAGGCATGGAAGAGGCCGAAGTAGTGCGTTGACGTACTGCGTAAATGCCCTGAATTTTTGTTGTTCCAAACAGTGCAGTTGATGCGACGGCAGGTGGATCTGGATCTCCGTCGCAGTTGGTCAGTGGTCAAGCAGCCGAGGCTCAGCAGCTTGCAACGTTGAATTCAACAGGGAAGGTTCCTTTTACCCCAACGCCAGATCAAGTAAACAGCGCGGCGTTCCAGGTAATCGTAGGTCCAGCTCAGTACACGGCCAGTGGTGATCTGGTGAGTACGATTTACGATGGTTTGAATGCAGATGGTCTTGCAGAGATCAAGACTGGATCTAGTACGCTCGACTCTTCTTATCAACTGAGGTTGCAGACATATGGGGCGCTTGTTAACGATACGCCGTTGACGATCTATACAAGCCGACCGGTCAATCCAACTTTCCAGAACTACCTCAATAACTGGGGAGTGTCTGTTCAACCCTTGCCGTATTGAGGTGACTGTTATGGAAGTTAAAGTTACAAAACACCAAGTTGCTCGGAGTGCAATGCCTGATGCAGAGGCATTCAACAGGATGTACTTGATCAAGAATGTGACGCGACTTAGATCCACCTATCAGATACGGTTGCTTGCGTTTAGGGCTGTCGAAAAAGGTATGCAGCTAATTTTGCGCGTTCCAGAAGCGTGCGTCTTCGACGATTCCCTAAACGAGCTGATAAAGAAGTGCGGCAAGTCTGTGGCAAGGGAGAACTACTGATGGGCCTTTACTTGTGCGCATTTGACGGCGACGAAGAGATTGACGGCGTTGAGGTGGGTTCTTACGCAGATTTCAATTTCTTCAGGGACGCGGTTATTGCTGCGGTGGAGGAAGGAGAGCGTGGAAGTCGATGCCCAACACTGGTAAGTCATCATGACAGTGATGGTGAATGGTCTCCCGAAGAAGCCTCGCGCCTTATTGGCGAGTTCGACCTGATAGGGAAGGCCTTGAGTGAGTTGCCGCCGGTGGAATTTAACTCTCCATGGAAGGGGAAGGTGGCTTCTTCGCTTGGTTTGAAACCAAAGAGCTTACTCGACTGCTTTTTTGATGTAGATGGAGAGCCTTTGGTGGATCGGCTTCGTGGTCTAGCTGAAAAAAGTATTCGGAAAGGTGTTCCGATCCTCTTTCAGTAGCATCTTTGAAAGCATCTGTCTTGCGCTGTTTCTCATTGGCGGTTTGCCGCGATAACGGCTCCAGGTTCCGCTTTGTGTTTGGCCAGTCATGATGAAATGGGGCGCAATGCCATGAAGGCCACGAAAGTCATCGCGATAGGCGTCATGCCGCAAGCAAAGCTGCGCGAACGCGTGCTTGCCATTGCTCGCGGTGACTACCGGCCGCAGGCGCGCGACCCCAAAATCTGGTTCACGTCGATGAAGGCGGCGGCGGACGTGCTCAGTGACGAAAACCGCGCCCTGCTGCGCACGATTGCCGAGACCAGGCCGGCCTCGATCACGGCATTGGCCGCCGAGACAGGGAAGAAATCCCGCCGTGTATCGCGGGCACTGCACACCCTGTCGCGCTATGGCCTGGTGGATTTATGGCCGTCGGGCAGGTCACTGCGCCCGGTTGCCAAGGATGCGAGATATCGCATCGTGGTGTACTGATCGAATGCGCAAATAAGGGGTCAGAGTGCTTTTCTAGGCCGGCATTGTTTGCGAACGATCGCTACGCGTCCTAGCTCGGCTTTTTGACTATTGACTAAGGGGTCTTGACTAAGGGGTCATGACTAAGGGGTCCATGACTAAGGGGTCAGAACACTTTTCTAGGTCGGCCGGGTGGACGAACTCGAGCGACGCGGCCTAGTTCCGCTTCTATAGCTGCTTGAAAGCGGTTTGTCCCTAGTGCTCGTTGTTGTTGAAGATGTTCGCGGATGTCATTCAATTGGTCATCGCTGATGGCCTCTCTGAATAATGCTTGGTACGCAGCTTGGCGTTGTTCGGGATCGGTCCCAAGCCTTAGGTATTCCTCATGCGGATGTATCAGTGGATCGTGCGCCCCGAGTGCGTTGGCGCGAAAGCTCGTCCACAGATAGTCTTCGGGTGCGACAACCATGGCTGCCCTTACGGGATTCAGTTCGATATAGCGGTAACACGTCAATAGATATGTTTGACTATCGACAAGGCTCGCTTTGTAGCGGCCCTCCCATAATGTACCGGTGCGATGGTAGGTGCTGTTGAAGTAGGTGACGTATCGTCGACCAAGTGACTGCATGCAAAGGGAAAGCGATCCTGTTGCGCTCGGCGTAACGAGCAGGTGCACATGATTAGTCATAAGCACATAAGCGTGAATCAGGCATTGCTGTTGCTCGCAGGCTTCACGTAGTAACTGCAGATAACATCGGTAATCTTGGTCACGTAGAAAACACGGTTGTCGATTGTTTCCGCGTTGAATCACATGTTGCGGCAAGCCAGGTATATCGAGACGAGGTTGGCGAGGCATAGGGAAATTGCTGCCGGAGAGGATCAAGATGGCAGCTTGGCGGTTATGAGGCAGAAATGGAGTCGGTCAACACCGTCAGGGCTTGTGCGAAAAGTGTTCTGACCCCTTAGATTTTTAAGTGGCGGATGGGGATCTGTGCCTAATGGCATAGCCTTTGGATCTCTTGCTGGCGTGGGACTTGGCGCGAGTAGTTCTTTGCTAGCCGGATATGCTGCGGCCGGTTCATGGAGTGCATTGGCTACAGGCACGGCACAGACAGGTTTGTTGGTAACAGGCGATGGACTGACTGCAGGCGCCTCAACTTACCTGAACAACGAAATAAACGGGGAGACAGACCCTTTCAAGGATGTTGGATACTCAACCTTCATCGGAGCGACCGCTCCTCTTTTGAGCGGTGAAGCTTTAGTTGCAGCCGCAGGTGAAACAGGAGGAAGCACCGTACTTTTCAATTCTTATACCGGGGTGCTAAGTTCACTAGGAATAGCCGCGGACTCCAATTCGGCAGTAAATCAGCACAAATAATCTTGATTATGGGACATAATCAGTGGTGAAACCGGGTGCCGGTATGCGGCGCAAAGAGACCTAAATAATGAGCGACGAGCAAAGAAAAGTATCCAAGGCTACCGTATTTAAATACGGTAGCCTACCAATTTTTTCCACCATATTTTTAATACTTATTTTTTCCCTTATTGCACTCTCTCTCTATACCGGTCAAAAGCATGGGTATCTATATGGTATTTTAGGTTTTTTACTTTTTGTTCCATTTTTTTCTACGCTTGGACTATTTGTGATTCTTGGCTATTCAGATGTCATAGTAGACGAAGCTGGGATCTCTAGGAGGCTGCTCGGTTGGGTGTGGCGTAGTCTTTTATGGAGTGAAATCGGCTTAATAAGGGTCATCAATGTGCAGGCTTCTGGGGCAATACAAGAGCGCACCGTGATGGCAATCATTCCGATTGAAACAAAGTCTGGGCGAAAATTGCGCAATATGGGATTTGGTAAGGATGTTGATATGCCGGGAAGACTCTTAAATGTAATGAACCGGTACGTGGCTAAATACAAAATTCCTGTTGAGTTCAAAGCTGGCGACTCGATTGTCAGTGCCGATCACCTTTAAAGGACTAACATGACTAACATGACTAAGGGGTCAGAACACTTTTCTAGGGCGTGTTAACACTACCACCTGAGTCCATCGATGATGAGCGCGAAATGGACGAAGCCGAGAAACACGATGTCCAGCTTATCGAATCGGGAAAAGACGCGGCGAAAGCCTTTCAAGCGCCGGAATAGCCGCTCCACTTCGTTGCGGCGCTTGTACATTTCTCGATCATACGCCCATGGTTCGAGCCGATTGCTTTTAGGCGGAACCACGGGAATAAAGCCAAGGTCGAGTGCCAGTTGGCGCGTCTCATCACCTTCGTAAGCTTTGTCCATCAATACATGCAGCGGCTCGTCAATCGATCCCAGACTTTGCAGCAGAGCACGTCCCATCGGTGCGTCACCCGCCTCCCCAGGAGATAGCGCAAATGTCAGGGCTGTTCGAGCATCCGCGGCAACCATATGAATCTTGGTAGTCCAGCCGCCGCGCGATTTCCCGATGGCTTGGGGGCCGTTTTTTTTAACGCTCCGGTACCGTCAGGATGAACCTTGACCACGGTGCTATCCAGTGAGACCGCTTCGATTTTGATGCGAACGATCTGCTCACGTTGCAGCTCTTGGAACACGCGATCAAGCACGCCGTGCTTAGACCAGCGATTCATCCGCGTATAGATCGTGTGCCAATTGCCAAAACGCTTTGGCAAGCCACGCCACTTGCAGCCATGCTCGGCAACATAAAGGATCGCGTTCAACACCTGCAGGTTCGTCATGCTGACGTTGCCGCGTTGTTGCGGCAAGCAGTGTTCGATCCGTTGAAATTGTTCTTCCGTGATTTCCATCGCCTAAGTATAAGATCAGACGCCTATAGTGTTAACACGCCCTAGGTCGGCCGGGTGGACGAACTCGAGCGACGCGGCCTAGTTCCGCTTCTATAGCTGCTTGAAAGCGGTTTGTCCCTAGTGCTCGTTGTTGTTGAAGATGTTCGCGGATGTCATTCAATTGGTCATCGCTGATGGCCTCTCTGAATAATGCTTGGTACGCAGCTTGGCGTTGTTCGGGATCGGTCCCAAGCCTTAGGTATTCCTCATGCGGATGTATCAGTGGGTCGTGCGCCCCGGGTGCGTTGGCGCGAAAGCTCGTCCACAGATAGTCTTCGGGTGCGACAACCATGGCTGCCCTTACGGGATTCAGTTCGATATAGCGGTAACACGTCAATAGATATATTTGACTATCGACAAGGCTCGCTTTGTAGCGGCCCTCCCATAATGTACCGGTGCGATGGTAGGTGCTGTTGAAGTAGGTGACGTATCGTCGACCAAGTGACTGCATGCAAAGGGAAAGCGATCCTGTTGCGCTCGGCGTAACGAGCAGGTGCACATGATTAGTCATAAGCACATAAGCGTGAATCAGGCATTGCTGTTGCTCGCAGGCTTCACGTAGGAACAACGGGGTCAGAACACTTTTCTGCGTAACCTTGCCAGCTATCTTTGAATGGCCTGCGCGAGGAGTCGCAAGAATATGCGCATTCGCAAAAACATGACGCGGATTTCCCCGCAGTTTTTTGTAGCTATCATGAGCATGGGAGTTATCCGAACTGCACAGGAAAGGGGGAAACATGTTTCGGAATTTGTTGACTGCGGTCGTGCTGACCGCGGCGTTGCTGATGACTGGCTGCGCCACATCACGTAGCGAGATCAAGCTGCAGAGCCCGGCGATTGTCGCGCCAGCGACGACAGCAACAGGCGCACAGCCTGTGATAGTAATTGGCAAGATCACCGACGAGCGCGTTTTTGAGGATGGGTCGGACGATCCAAGCACGCCATCGCTGGGTTTCGGTGGAGTAGGCAAGGCGACCGATGACGTTAAGGCGCAAGCCATTGCACGCAAACGCAATACCTATGGCAAGGCGCTGGGCGATGTTCTATTGCAGCAGGGGCAAACCGTAGAGAGCGTTATTCGCGAGAACCTTACTGCGGCATTCCAACAGGCTGGCTATCAGGTAAAGGACGCAGGCGATGCGGGCCCATCTCCGCTCGTGGTGGATGTTCATATCAAGCAGTTCTGGGCTTGGTTCACCCCTGGTTTCTTCGCCATCACACTCAGCGACAACATTGCGACCGATCTCGTCTTCAATGGTGCCGGGGCGCCGGTGGTGGTGAGCACCCACGTTGAAGACAAGCATGCGGTGGCGACCGATGACGATTGGATAGGCATCGTGGGCAAGGGACTGGATGCCTACCGCGCCGAAGTGTTACATCGGATGCAAGGCGGTGAAGGCGCCCAGATCGTAGCGACGGCGGCAAACGCTGTTCCAGTGCCATCTACAGGAGCTGTCGCGACGCCCCCTCAACCAGCGCAGCCGATGACTGAAGCAAATAGCGCGGCACCAGCATCATCTCCGATGTCCGCAACATCCGAGGTGCCTGCGACAGCGCCTGAACCGACCGCCGCCGCCGTGCCTGCCGTGCCTGCTGCACCGATAGCGTCATCCACGGCTGATGCCAGCACCGCCTCCATGGCGATGGCTCAGGACGCCGCAACGCAAATCGGTTGCGGTGCGGTTCAAGCCAATGGCGGTTCCACGTTTGTAGCGGCTTGTGGCAGCTACAGTGTGTTGATCGACTGTGATGGCGGCCAATGTCGTCCCATGCATACCATCAAGGGCAAGGATAACGACTAGAGCCTCGCTCCAGATAATGGAGCACGGTCAACGGCTCAGGTGTATAGGATAGGTGCTGCGCAGCCGGCGGGTTGCGTGGCCTTTTTTTACATTCGTGGCGGTCTGTTTATGCAGCGCAGGCGTGTACACCCTTCAGATACCTTGTACGATGTGCGGCCGCGCTGATTGGGCCTGCAACGTGCTGGGTTTTGCCGGTGGCTGCTGGCCTCAAGATGGCGTTATCTGTTCGGCACCGGCGAGCCTGAAGGTCGTAAATGATGAAGAACGCGGTCATCGTTATTCCGGTCTATAAGACCAACCTCCACGAGAATGAGTTGCTGTCGCTGAGGCGCTCGCTGCAAGTGCTCGCGCGGCATGACTTTGCCATCGCATGTCCTGAGGGTCTGGATCTTGATCCATTGGTTCCGTTGCTGCAGTCGGTGAGTTACACCGTAAAGCGTTTTCCTGCGGACTACTTCAAGGGACTTTCCGGCTACAACCAGTTGATGCTGTCGGAGGCGTTCTACAAAGCGTTCGAGGATTACGCTTATATCCTGATCTGCCAGATGGATGTCTTCGTTTTCGAGGACAAGCTGGACGACTGGTGCAGCAAGGGCTACGACTATATCGGTGCGCCCTGGCTGGCTTCGAAGCAAACGTTCTTAAGCCGACTGCTTTTCAAGATCAATAACACTTTCAGGAAGCGGAAGAAAAGTAACGAGCACTATTTCCGCGTGGGCAATGGCGGGTTCTCGCTCAGAAAGACCGTCACCATGCTGCGCGCTGTTTCGCGACGCAACGAATGCATGACGGATGCTTCATCTTCACTGGCTCAGTGGCAGCCCCAGAATCTGCATATTGAAGATTTATATTTCTCGTTGGTCGCGCCGACGCTTGTCGATATGAAGATTCCCGATTATCGGGAAGCCGTCGACTTTTGCGTTGACAGGCGGCCCAAGCTTGCATTGCAACTGAATCGCGGAAAGTTGCCGTTTGCCTGCCACAGGTTCTATGACCCGAAGGTCAAAGGTTTTTGGGACCCGATCATCAGAAAGTACGCGTAAGGACGCGCCGAAGTTTCAGTTGCTTGGCGCTCGCGCATCTTCGGTGTCAGGTTTTCAGCATGACAGCGTGCTGAGTCTCCAACGGACCGAACTGAAGTTGGACGTCATAGGTGGCGTACTGAAGCTGGCTGATTTGCAGCGATGTCGATGGTGCATCGAGTTCACGTAGCCGCTGACGAACTTCCGCTGCCGTGACCTTGCGCTTGTATAGTCCCAGGGTGATGTGAGGCACGTAGGCGGCTTGGCGAATTTCCTTGGCTGACTGTCCCAGGATCCGGCGCCATTGAGCCAACTGTCCGGCTGGGTCATGCACGGGAATAAACGCGGCAGTGGCAAAGCTGTCGGGTGCGCCCAGGGGTAGTGAGCATGCCGCGTCTCGCAAGTCCTGAAGCGATTTGATTTGAGTCTGTCGTTGCGCGGGTAAAAAATCATCATCCGCGGTGCGTATTGGCTGCTCGAAACCACAGACGAACAAGGTCAAATGCGGTTGGCGCTGCTGTGCCGGGTGCAGCAAGTCTGCAAGCTGTTGCCGTGCGGCGTCGATGTAATCAAGCAAGGCTGGCTCATCGACAGGGATAAGCCAAACGCCATACCGCTTTCGGTGCCGGTGCCACTCTGGGTAGTCGCGCAACTCGGCAACCACGGTTTCCAATGGGCCATGTTCCAAGTCGGAGATCAGCATGTATCCATGCTATCCGATGGCAGCCACGAGCCGCGTCAATAACAAAAAAGCCGACGCTGGGCCGGCTTTTTCATAAATAGTTTGGTCGGGGTGACATGATTCGAACATGCGACTTCTACGTCCCGAACGTAGCGCTCTACCAGGCTGAGCTACACCCCGCGGGAGCCGCGTATCTTAACGGGGCTGGATGGGCTTGGCAACAGGTGGGGCGTGGTTGATGGACGGGATTTCGTGCTGGACGCCGAGGGAGGGCCGGGCGGTGCATCTGTTACCCTATGCGGCTGCCGTGACACGGCTTTTTTCCAACGTTTAAGAGGATTCCATGGCGCTTACCCAGGCCCGTACCATGCCCGGCGTGCTCGAGCTACTGCCACTCGACCAGATCGCTTTCCAGCGCATGCTCGACGTGATCCGTCGCAACTATGAGCGCTTCGGTTTCCTGCCGGTGGAGACGCCGGTGATGGAGTATTCGGACGTGCTGCTGACCAAGACCGGCGGCGAGACCGAACGGCAGGTGTATTTCGTCCAGTCGACCGGCGCGTTGGAGCAAGGCGAGAAGCCGGAACTGGCCTTACGCTTCGACCTCACCGTGCCGCTGGCCCGCTACGTGGCCGAGCACGAGCACGATCTCAGCTTCCCTTTCCGTCGCTACCAGATGCAGCGCGTCTATCGCGGCGAGCGTGCGCAGCGCGGTCGCTTTCGTGAGTTCTACCAGTGCGATATCGACGTGATTGGCAAGGATGGTCTATCGATCCGCTATGACGCCGAACTCCCGGCCGTGATTTATAGCGTGTTCCGCGAGCTGAACATCGGTGCGTTCACGATTCAGCTGAACAACCGCAAGTTGATGCGCGGCTATTTTGAAAGCCTGGGCGTGACCGATCCGGAGCAGCAGACGCTGGTGCTGCGCGAGGTGGACAAGCTGGATAAGCGTGGCGCCGATTACGTGCGCGAGACGCTCACTGGCGAGGCCTTCAGCTTGAGCGCGGAAGCGGCGCAGAAGATCCTCGATTTCGTGCAGGTACGCTCCACTTCGCTGCAAGATGCTTACAACAAGCTGGACGCACTGGGTGCCGGTCCGGAAGTGATGGAGCAGGGTCGGGCGGAGCTGAAGGAAGTGCTTGGCCTGATCCATGCGTTCGGCGTGCCGGAAACGCACTACGCGTTGAACCTGTCTATCGCGCGCGGCCTGGACTACTACACCGGCACGGTCTACGAGACCACGCTGAACGATCATCCGCAGATTGGCTCAATCTGCTCGGGCGGCCGTTACGAAAATCTGGCTGGCCAGTACACCAAGTCGCATCTGCCGGGCGTCGGTATTTCGATCGGCCTCACGCGCCTTTACTGGCAGCTGCGCGACGCAGGCTTGATCGGTACCGCACGCAGCACGGTGGACGTGCTGATCACGCAGATGGATGCGGCACAGCTCCCGGCTTATCTGGCGCTGGCTGGCGAGCTGCGCACCGCGGGCATCGCCACCGAGGTGGTGCTGGATGGCGGCAAGCTGGGCAAACAGTTCAAGTACGCCGACCGGGCGGGTATCCGCTTTGTCATCGTGCTAGGCGAGGATGAGCTGGCCAAGGGCGTCGTGACGGTGAAGGATCTGCGCCGCGAGGACCAGTTCGAGGTGTCGCGCAGCGAGCTGATCAAGACCTTGCGTGTGGAGTTGGCGCAGGCTGAGATTAGTGGCTAGTTGAGTCGGTGAGGTTATACCGAGTGATGCAAAAGTCCTCGCCGTCATTCCCGCTTGCGCGGGAATGACGGCTCTGAGGTAGGAAGGATGAAGTAGGGAGACATGGATGGCTCCGAAACAACCCGCCGTGTACATCATGGCCAGCGCGGAGCGTGGCGCGTTGTATATCGGTGTAACAGGAAACCTTAAGCTGCGCGTTTGGGAACATCGCGAAGACTTGGTGAAGGGCTTCACTCAGCGCTATGACGTCAAGCGCCTGGTGTGGGTTCGAATGCCATTCAGATTTTCCTTCAGCGATAAAACGCGAAAAGCAGCTTAAAAAGTGGAACAGGGCATGGAAGCTGGAATTGATCGAGACAAGCAACCCCACATGGTGTGATCTCTGGGGGAATTTGCTGGATTGAGCCATAGCTTTCCGCTTACGCGGGGCTGAACTGACAAAACGTTGGAGCTTTTGTGAACCAAACTATTCTCCTCGACGGCAACAGCCTCAGCCGTCAACAACTCGTCGCCGTGGCACGCCAGGGTTACGGTGTTCGCCTCGATTCAGAACAACTCAAGCGCGTACAGCGCGCGGCGGATTTCCTGGCCGACAAGGTGAGCTGCGGTGAGCCGACCTACGGTGTCACCACCGGCTTTGGCAGCAACGCGGACAAGCTGCTCGGCGCCTATCGCCTGCGTGACGAGCTGCCGGGCGGTAATCCGCACAAGCCGGAAGGCACGCTGCTGGAAGAGCTGCAGCATAACCTGATCACCACCCATGCCGTGTGCGTGGGTAAGCCGTTCTCCGCCGAAGTGGTGCGTGCGATGCTGGTGATCCGCATCAATACGCTGATGCGCGGCCATTCCGGTATTCGTGTCGCGACCCTGGAGGCGCTCACCGCCTTGCTGAATCACGATGTGATCCCGGTGGTGCCGGAGAAGGGTTCGGTAGGTGCGAGTGGCGATCTGGCACCGTTGTCGCATTTGGCCATCGTGCTGCTCGGCGGCGGTGAAGCGTTCTATAAGGGCGAGCGTCTGTCGGGTGCGGAAGCGCTCAAGCGCGCCGGCCTGCAGCCGATCCGACTTTCCTTCAAGGAAGGCCTGGCGCTGAACAACGGAACGGCACAGATGTTGGCCACCGCCGTGCTGGCGTTGGATAAGCTGGAATATCTGCTCAACGTGGCTGATTTGTCCGCTTCGATGACTCTGGATGCATTTGCAGGCCGCAGTGGCGCCATGCGCCCGGAAGTGCATGCCTTGCGTCCGCATCCTGGTCAGGTGGAGGTTGCGGGGCATGTACGTGGCCTGCTGGCCAGCTCCACGTTGGTCGACATTCCCTATCACTTGGTGCCGCGCTTCAAGCAGTGGAGCGCCGAGGCGTGGAATACGCCGGAAGATCAGGCGTTGAGCTTCGACATCAGCTGGGACTGGGTTCCGGCGAGCCAGCGCCATGGCCGTGAAGCGTTCTATAAGCGCTTCCTGCCGTTCAAGGGTGGCAAGAAGCATCAGCCGCAGGACGCCTACTGCCTGCGCTGCATGCCGCAGGTGCACGGCGCGGTGCGCGATGCCTGGGCGCAAGCTTGTCGCGTCATCGACATTGAATTGAATGCAGTCACCGACAACCCGTTGATCTTCCCTGACAACACCGATGCCACACATATTGAAGAGCAGGTGATTTCCGCCGGCCACTTCCATGGCATGCCGCTGGCGTTGGCGATGAGCTATGTGAAGGCCGCGATTCCGGTGCTGGCCTCGATCTCCGAGCGCCGTCTCAACAAGCTGGTTGATCCGGCCACCAACGACGGCCTGCCGGCCTTCCTCACCGGCAACGAAGATGGCACCGATTCCGGCTTCATGATCGTGCAATACACCGCCGCGGCATTGGTGAACGATCTGGCCACGCGTGCGCATCCGGCCAGCGTGTATTCCGTGCCGACCAGCGCGAACGCCGAGGATCACGTTTCCATGGGCGCCAACGAAGCGCGCCATGTGTTGGAGATGATGGACGATCTCAGCCACGTGCTGGCGCTGGAGCTCTACACTGCGGCGCAGGCGTTGGATTACCGCCAGGAAATGCTCAACGCCGCCCGCCGTCTCGCTGCGCGCGGCGACTGGCAGGCATTGGCTTCCAAGGTTGCCAACGCGCCACGCGAAGACAATCCGCATTACGCCCAGTTCGTCGAGGAAGTGAAGCAGCTCACTGCAGCATTGGCCGACGTGGGTGATTTCCATGCGGGCGAGGCGGTGCGCAAAGCGCACGAAGCGCTGCGTAAGCAGATTCGATTCATGCATCGCGACCGTGCGATGGATAGCGATGTACACACGGTATGCGAATTGGTGCAGCAGCGCGTATTTGCGGGCTGAAGCCGCGGCATCGTGGATAGAGATTGGGTTGCCCCGAACGTCATCCGGGGTAACTCGATCGGCTTTAAGCAAGTGCGTTGGCTTACCCCAGCCCGCGTTTGCTTGCGGCGAGAATGTGGCGCGCGGCCCAGCCCAGCCACAACAGGATAAGCACGATCGCGAGCTTCTCCATCAGGCCGTTCGGAAACACCGATATCAGCACCTGAAACCACAGCACAAAGGTGGCTGCCCAAGCGAGCACGACACCGGGCAGGCTGCCTGACTGCATACCTGAGTCGCGCCGCCAGCGGCTCGATACGAGCAGCATGCCGAAGCTGAGCCACAGAAAGGTGGCAAGAGACGTGACTTTGTGGGTCACGTGGGCCAGCGCCTGGTATGGCGTGCCCCGGAACAGTTCAGTGATGGCCACGATAGGCAGGATGAGTCCCGCTGCTGCGAACAGGCCAGATCCCAGCACGCTGCGCAATGCAGGTGTGGTCGCGATGTAAGTCACCCAGGCAAAGGCGAGCAGCGCGATCGCCATCAGGTAATACACCGAGCGCACATAGGTACTGCCGGGGCCCGCGAGATACGTACTTAGCGGGATGGTGATCCAGTTCAGATCGGTTCGCCAGAACTGTGCCGCAGTGCAGACGGCTGCAAAAACGATGACCGCGAAAATCATCAAGCGAGGGGCGAATCGAACGGCAGGGGAGTTGTTCATGAGCGCCTTCAGTAGGGGCAATGGGCGTGCAAGCCGGGCTGCACCGTTTGAGTTCTTTGGGGGATAACGGACGAACACGCGTGCGGCTGACGGGACGCCCGACGAATGCCGTGCGAGCCGGGTGGGTGAGTTTGCCGGATTTTCCTGCGAATTCGCAGGTCTTTGACTTGCGTCTGGCCGGACTTGCCACTGCCGTCAGCCTCGCGTATGATGCGCTCCACTGTGTTAATGCGTTAGTACATTATGAAGCGTCGATCGATCGATCCTGAGACCCCCGATGAGTCCGCCAAGGCCAGCCTCTGCCGCGCCTTGCTCTCGTTGAAAACGACCGAAGAAATGGACGCCTTCCTCAACGATCTGTGTACGCCGGCCGAACTGGAGGTGCTGGTCGATCGCTGGCGGGTGGTGCCTTATCTGCTGGAAGGTGTGTCCTACCGCGAAATCCACGAGCGCACGGCCGTGAGCATCACCACCATCGGGCGCGTGGCGCGCTATCTGAATCAAGGCAGCGGCGGCTATCTTGCCGCCGCCGCGCGTGCTGCGCGTAGTCGCGCCGCCGCAAAAAGGGCAAGGGCATGAAGCCGAGGGATCGTTTGCGTATCGCCATGCAGAAGTCTGGCCGCCTGACCGAGCCGGCGTTGGATCTGCTCAACCGCTGTGGCCTCACCTTTCGGCAGAGCCGCGACAAACTGTTTTGTTTTGGCGAAGGCGAGCCCGTGGACCTGCTGTTGGTCCGCGACGACGATATTCCTGGCCTGATTGCGCAGGGTGTTTGCGACCTGGGCATCGTCGGCCGCAACGTGTTGAACGAATTCCGGGGCGTAGTCGGCGATGGCGCGGCTACGCTGACCGAATGGCGCCCACTGGGTTTCGGACGCTGCCGTCTCTCGATTGCCGTGCCGCAGGACATGGATTACAGCCAGCCGCAGGATCTGTCGGGTTTGCGCATTGCCACCTCCTATCCGGGGCTGCTCAACCAATGGCTTAAGGAGAAGAACGTTGATGCGGCCGTGGTGACGCTCGCGGGCTCGGTGGAAATCGCGCCGAAGCTGGGCACGGCCGAAGTTATCTGCGACTTGGTGCAGAGCGGTGGCACCCTGATTGCCAATCAATTGCGTGAAACCGATGTGTTGCTGCAGAGCGAAGCGGTGCTGGCGGGGCCGGATGCGCTGCCCAGCGATGAACGCGGCGACATGATCGAACTGTTGCTCAAGCGCCTGGACGGTGTGATCCAGGTGCGCGAATCGCGCCTGCTGCTGCTCCAGACCTCGCGGACCTCGCTCGATGCGGTGACGCGACTGCTGCCGGGTGGCCCCCAACCTACCTTGCTGCCCGTTGCGGGTCAGCCCGATCAGCTGATGTTGCAGGCGCTGTGCGCCGGCGAGGTGAGCTGGCGCCAACTGGAAGAAATCAAGAAGGCCGGTGCGCGCGAGATGTTCGTGCTGCCAGTTGAAAAGATGCTTGCTTAAGAGTCATGGCATGAAACGTATTGACTGGAACAACCTGAGCGAATCCGAGCGTACCGACGCGCTGGCGCGGCCGGTGCAATCGCGCGCAGAGACGTTGCGACGTGGTGTTGAAGACATCATCGCCACGGTGCGTGCGAAGGGTGACGCGGCATTGCGCGAACTTTCCGCCCGCTACGATCGTTGCACGCTGGACGTGATCGAAGTCAGCGAAGGCGAGTTTGCTGCGGCTGAACTGAAACTTGCACCGGAGCTGAAAGCTGCCATCCGCGAAGCTGCGGCGCGCATCGAGGCTTTTCACCGCGCGGCAGCACCGCAGCCGGTCGGTGTGAATACGGCTGTCGGCGTGCGCGTCGAACGTGTGCTGCGTCCTATCAACCGGGTCGGGCTTTATGTCCCGGCCGGAAGTGCGCCGTTGCCGTCGACAGCATTGATGCTTGGTGTGCCGGCAAGCATCGCCGGCTGTCGCGAAGTCGTGCTGTGCTCTCCGGCGCGTGCGGATGGTACGTGCGATGAAGCCGTGCTGTTTACTGCGCGTACGGTCGGGGTGCATCGTGTTTTCAAACTGGGCGGCGCGCAGGCCATTGCCGCCATGGCTTACGGCACGGAAAGCGTGCCCCGTTGCGACAAATTGTTTGGCCCCGGTAACGCTTGGGTGACCGAGGCAAAGCTGCAGGTATCCGGCGATCCCGAAGGTGCAGCCATCGATATGCCGGCGGGTCCATCGGAGGTGCTGGTGATCGCGGATGCTGATGCCAATCCCGTCTTCGTCGCTGCCGATCTGTTGTCGCAGGCCGAACATGGCCCCGATTCGCAGGTGATTCTGGTCAGCCCGTCGGCTGCCTTGCTCGACAAGGTGGCGACGGAAGTGGATCGTCAGTGCGCCGAACTGCCGCGTGAAGCGATTGCGGAACAAGCGCTGACGCAGAGCCGCCTGATCGAAGTCAAATCATTGGCTCAAGCGGTGGACGTCAGCAACCGCTATGCGCCGGAGCACCTGATTTTGCAAGTTAGTGCGGCACGTGATCTGCTCGATGACATCGAAAGTGCCGGCTCGGTCTTCGTCGGTGCGTGGACGCCGGAATCCGTCGGTGACTATTGCAGCGGCAGCAATCACGTTCTGCCCACTTACGGCTATGCCCGCAGCTATAGCGGCGTGTCGGTGGCCAGTTATCAAAAACAGATCACCGTACAAGAGCTTGATCCTAACGGTCTGCGTGCAATTGGCCCGTGCACGGCCACGCTGGCTGCAGCCGAGCAGCTTGAGGCACATCGTCGTGCCGTGACCTTGCGTCTGGCTGCATTGGGTGTGCAGCTATGAGCGTGCTTGATCTCGCCAGGCCGGACATCCGCAACTTGCAGCCCTATTCCTCGGCGCGCATGGAAGCGGGTGGGGGCCAGATCATGCTCAATGCCAACGAATCGGCATGGGCACCGAACGGTGATGGCGGACTGGGTTGCAATCGCTATCCCGATCCCCAGCCTGAAGCTCTATTGCAATCGCTGGCTGCGCTTTATGGCGTAAAGCGCGAGCAATTGTTTGTGGGGCGCGGCAGTGATGAGGCGATCGATTTGCTGGTGCGTGCATTTTGTCGCGCAGGCGAAGACGCGATCCTGATCCAGCCGCCTACCTTCGGCATGTATGCGATGAGTGCGCGTATCCAGAACGCGGCGGTGATCGAGGTGCCGCTTGCTCAGGATTTTAGTTTGGATGCGCATGCTTTACTGGCCTCGGTCACGCCCGCAGTAAAGCTGGTTTTCCTGTGCACGCCGAACAATCCCAGCGGAAAATCGATTTCTCGCGTGGACATTGAACACGTTGCGCAGGCGCTGGCTGGCCGAGCGCTACTGGTGGTGGACGAGGCTTACGTGGAATTCTCCAGTCAGGCGAGTGTCGTCGATCTGATCGATCGCTATGAACATCTTGCTGTGCTGCGCACTTTGTCGAAGGCCTGGGCGCTAGCTGGCGCTCGCATCGGCAGCTTGCTGGCCAGTCCCGAGGTGATCGCTTTGATCCGCCGGATCATGCCTCCATATCCGCTGCCCTTGCCCTGCGTAGCCGCGGCGCTCGCCGCATTGTCTCCCGCGGGTCAGGCGGCAGCGCGGGAGAATGTCGCCATCGTGCAAGGGGAGCGCGCGATGCTGCAATCAGCCCTGGGCCAACTTCCGGGTGTGCGCGAAGTGTTGCCTTCGGACGCCAACTTTCTTGCCGTGCGCTTCGACGATGCCGGGGCCGTGTATCAGCAATTGCAGCAGGAAGGCATCGTGGTGCGCGATATCCGGCGTTATCCGATGCTGCAGGATGCGCTGCGTATTACCGTTGGCACGCCGAGGGAAAATGCGCGCGTGCTCGCTGTGTTGAATGAAATCATGTTGAAGAAAGGTGTGGCATGAGCCGCAAGATTCTCTTTGTCGACCGCGACGGTTGTCTTATTCACGAGCCAGCCGACGAGCAGATCGACAGTTACGAAAAGCTTGATCTGCTTCCGGGCGTGGTAGCTGCCTTGCAGCGCATTGTTGGTGCGGGCTACGAACTGGTGATGGTCACCAATCAGGACGGACTGGGTACGGAACGCTTTCCGCAGGCACATTTTGATGGTCCGCACGACTTGCTGATGCGTATTCTTGCGTCGCAGAGCATCCGCTTTCGCGAAGTGTTGATCGACCGCAGTTTCCCGCATGACGGTCTGGACACGCGCAAGCCCGGCATCGGCATGATGCGTCAGTACCTGGCCGATGACGGCTGGACACGCGCAGATTCGGCAATGGTCGGTGATCGTGAGACCGATCTGCAATTTGCAGCAAACATGGGTGTGCGCGGTTTTCGTGTCGGGCTGCAAGGTATCAGCTGGGAGGATATTGCCCATCAGCTGCTGGATCGGCCACGCATAGCGGAAGTGACACGCCATACCAAGGAAACACGCATCAAGGTACGCGTGGATCTGGACCGTCAGGCTGAGCCGGTTGCACACACTGGATTGGGGTTCTTCGACCACATGCTGGAGCAGATCGGCAAGCACGGTGGTTTTGCCCTGCAGATCGAATGCGACGGCGACACCAAAGTCGACGAACACCACACCATCGAGGATTGCGCGCTCGCGCTTGGCCAGGCCTTGCGTCAAGCGCTAGGCGACAAGCGCGGTATCGGCCGCTACGGCTTTACCTTGCCGATGGACGAGTCACAAGCCAGCGCGGCACTGGATCTTTCCGGGCGTCCGTATTTCGTCTTTGAAGGTGAGTTTCCGCGTGAACGAGTGGGCGATGTGCCAACCGAACTGGTGCCGCACTTTTTCCGTTCGCTGTGCGACGCGTTGGGCGCGAATCTGCATCTCGTTGTGAAGGGCGAGAATGCGCATCACATGGTGGAGGCCTGCTTCAAGGTCACCGCTCGCGTGTTACGTCAGGCGATCCGCCGTGAAGGTGATGAATTGCCCAGTACGAAAGGTGCTTTGTAATGAGCGTGGTGCTGGTCGACGCTGGCGGCACCAATATTGGTTCCGTGCGTTACGCCCTGCAGCGCCTTGGCGTTGATGCGGCGCTTACTTCCGATGCCGCGAAGATTCGTGCTGCGGACAAAGTGATCTTGCCGGGAGTTGGTGCGGCGGGGCCGGGTATGGCGCGACTGCGTGAGCTGGGACTGGTCGATGTGATTCGTTCGCTGACTCAACCGGTGCTTGGCGTGTGCCTGGGCATGCAACTACTTTGCGCGCATTCGCAGGAAGGTGATACCACTTGCCTGGGTGTTATTCCTGTGCACGTGCATCGTTTTGAAGAGGCTCCCGATCTGTGCGTGCCACATATGGGCTGGAACAGGCTTTCGCCGCGGGTAACTCATCCGTTGCTGAAAAACCTGCAAGAAGGCGATTGGGCCTATTTCGTGCATAGCTACGCGGTGCCGATGGGTTCCTACACCCTGGCCAGTAGCGATTACGGCGATCCGTTTTCTGCCGTCATTGCCAGCGGCAATTTCCATGGCATGCAATTCCATCCCGAGCGTTCGGCCAGCGTCGGCGCCAAGCTATTGAAGAATTTTTTGGAGCTCTGATCGAGCTGTAATAGTTATTGGTTCGGAAACATTGTCATTCCCGCGGAAGCGGGAACCCATGTTGCATTTCGTGTATACGCGAGATGGATTCCCGCTTTCGCGGGAATGACGGCGAGCTGAGATGGGGTTGTTAAAGCGTGGATAGATTTTGGAATCGACCAGCATGAACTTTGAAGTAATACCCGCCATCGACCTGCGCGGCGGCCAGGTGGTTCGCCTGAAGCAGGGTGATTACGCACAGGAAACTCGCTACACCAGCGATCCTCGCGATCTGGCAGCGCGCTATGCGCAAGCCGGCGCGCGCTGGCTGCACGTGGTGGACCTCGATGGTGCGCGTGCCGGCGATCTGGCCAACCTGGCCGTGATCGAAGCGTTGGCGAAGGCCGGCATGCAGATGCAGGCCGGCGGTGGTGTGCGTAACGAGGAAGATGTACGCCGCTTGTTCGCCGCAGGTGTTTCGCGAGTGGTGGTTGGGAGCGTGGCGATTCGCGATCCGGAGCAGGTGGCTGGCTGGTTGCACCGTCACGGCGGCGAACGCTTTACCATCGCCCTCGACACACGCCGGCGCGCAGAGCGCTGGACCTTGCCCAGCGCAGGCTGGATTGAGGAGGAGGCGCGCACGCTGGACGAGCTCGCTCCCTGGTATGCCCAGCGTGGCGCGCGCCATCTTCTATGCACGGACATTGAGCGCGACGGCATGCTGGCGGGTTTCAATCTTGATCTCTATCGGCACCTGGCAGGCACCGTACCGCAGCTGGCGGTGCAGGCTTCCGGTGGCGTACGTTCGCTGGACGATATTCGCGCTGCTGGTGAAGCGGGTGCGCACGGCGTGATTCTTGGCCGCGCCTTGCTGGAAGGCCGTTTTACGCTGGAGGACGCATTGGCATGTTGAGTCGCCGCATTATTCCCTGCCTGGACGTGCGCGACGGCAAGGTTGTGAAGGGTGTCCGTTTTCGCGATCACGTGGTGATGGGCGAAATCGTCGACCTAGCCTTGCGCTATCGCGATGAAGGCGCCGACGAACTGGTGTTCTACGACATCACGGCCAGCCCGGAAGGCCGCAGTGTGGACCGCACCTGGGTCGAGCGTGTGGCACGGGTGATTGATATTCCGTTCTGCGTGGCAGGTGGCATTCGTTCGGTCGAGGAAGCGCGCGAGGTGCTGCACGCTGGCGCCGACAAGATCTCGGTGAATTCGCCTGCACTGGAACGCCCGGAGCTGATCGACGAACTGGCCGCTGCATTCGGGGTGCAATGCGTGGTGGTCGGCATCGACTCGTTGCGGGATGAAGATGGCGAATGGCGCGTGCGTCAGTACGCGGGCGATCCCTCCAAGACGCGTTCGTTGCCACGGCGCACGTTGGATTGGATGATCGAGGTGCAGAATCGTGGTGCTGGTGAGATCGTGCTCAACTGCATGGATAGTGACGGTGTGCGAAAGGGGTACGATCTCCAACAGCTGGCGGTTGCGCGAGCGGTATGCAGCGTGCCCTTGATTGCTTCGGGCGGCGCGGGCGCGATGGATCACTTCCTTGACGCATTTGGGCATGCGCGGGTTGATGGCGCACTTGCGGCCAGTGTTTTTCACAGCGGCGTCATCGCGATAACGGATCTCAAGCGTTATCTGCAGCAGCAGGGTGTGGTGGTTCGCCTGCAGGAGAGTGTGTGATGAGTAGCGCCATGACAGATGTGAGCCGAGTTGATCTGGGGCGGCTCGATTGGTCTAAGTCAGGTGGGCTGCTGCCGGTGATCGTGCAGCACTGGTTGTCCGGCGAAGTGCTGATGCTTGGATACATGAATGCCGAAGCGCTGGCGCAGACGCAGACGATCGGGAAGGTGACGTTCTACAGCCGTAGCAAGCAGCGCTTGTGGATGAAGGGCGAAAGCTCAGGCCATACGCTGGATGTGAAATCGATCCGGATAGATTGCGACGCAGACACCTTGCTGGTGCTTGCTGATCCGCAAGGTCCTACCTGCCATCTGGGCACCAGCAGTTGCTTCGGCGACGCGGTGCGTCCTCCGCTCGGTTTTCTGGCCGAGCTTGATGCGCTGGTGGAAAAGCGCAAAGCATTGCTGCCTGAAGGAAGTTACACCACGCGTCTGTTCAAGGACGGTACGCGACGGATTGCGCAGAAGGTCGGCGAGGAAGGCGTGGAGACAGCGCTGGCTGGGGTGGCGCAGAGTGACGATGAGTTGCTTGGTGAGGCGGCGGATCTGATCTTTCACCTTACCGTGTTGCTGCGCGCGCGAGGTTTGGGACTGGTTGATGTGACGCGAGTGCTGGTCGAGCGCCATGCCTGAGCGAGACAGGTAGGCTGGGTTACTACCGGATCAGGTCCGGGGCAACCCAACCTACGATGCCTAAGGATGCTGTTGGGGTTTAGTCTTACTGCGAACCCGCTGGCGTGCTATTGGTCGACGGCGGCGGTGGCGTAAAGGGTACGGCAGGTCCCGGTGTGACTTCCTTGCGCCACGCAGCAAGCTGCTGCGCAATGCCTGCGCCGACATCCATCTGCGGTTCGGAAGGTGTCAGCTTCTGCTCCTTCTCCCAACCGGCAATATCGTTCTTGGCAAACTGAAATGCATCGACAAAATTGTCGGTCTTGTTCAATGCATCCACCAGCCACGCTTTGCCGAAATAAGTGATGTCGGAATCGCTGCCGCAACCGAACGAGCTACGGTCAGTGCGTGCCGCAGTCAGTACCAGCGTGCCTGAGCTGCGCAGGTCCGGCACGAAGCCACCGGAGTAGCAGGCATTGACGACCACTACTTTCCACTTGAAGGAGCGCTTCTTCAGGATGCTGGCCAAGTCGGATGCACCGATCTGATCCAGCGGCAACGGATCCATGTCGACCAGCAGGTTGTGGTCTTCGTCGCCGTGCGACGTCATGTAGAGCACCAGGATGTCTTCATCCGGCTTCATCACGTGAGTGAGCTGATCGAGCGCATCTTCGAGATTGCTCCAGTTTGCCAGCGGATGCGATTGCAGGGTGCTGGGATTGTTCTCCAGCACCACGGCGTGAGCGGTAGGGCCGAAGCGTTTGGTGAACAGTTGCCCGGCGTATTCGGCTTCGTTGCGGAACACGTCTTCGCCACCGTCGCCGGCAAAGGTCACTAGGTATAGATTGGTCTTGTCAGCGACGCGCGGCGTCAGCTGCGAGATCGCCTGGCGAACCATGCCAGGTTGAGCGTAGATGACCTGTTCTGGCGAAGGGGCCTGATTGGGCCAGTTGTCATTGTCGTCGCTATCGTCCGAGTCAGTGCTGCTGGCACTGGCCGGTGCGGACGTGCTGGCCGATGCAACGCTGGGTGCGGGCTGGGCGGGGGCGGCCGGGTGCCGCACGACCAGCAGCATCAGCAGCACACCGGCGGCGAAGGCGAGCAGGGCAGTCAGTACGGTGCGCATGCGTGCGGCTCGGAATCAGGGCTTGATGGCGTCGAAGCTGGTGTAGGCGGGATGGCGTGGCTGAGCCGGGATGTCCTGCGGCGGACGAAGCAGCCAACCGGTTTTCATGCCTGCCTCATGGGCGGCATCCAGTTCTTCCACCACGTCAGAGAGAAACAGCACGTGCTCGGGGCGTTCACCGATGGCTTCGGCGATGCGGCGGTACGATTCAGTCTCACGCTTGGGACCCGTCTCGGTGTCGAAATAGCCGGCGAACAGCGGCGTGAGATCGCCGGATTCGCTGTAGCGGAAAAGCAGCTTCTGCGCTGGCACGGAACCGGAAGAGTACACATACAGGTGCAACCCTTCGCCGCGCCATGCATGCAGTCGCGCAGCTACTTCTGGGTACATGTGCGAGCGGTATTCGCCTTCCTCGTAACCGTCTTTCCAGATCATGCCCTGCAGGGCCTTCAGGGCCGTGGACTTGCGATCTTCGTCGATCCAGCGCAGCAGTAGCACGATCACTTCCTGGCGGCTGGCCTCGATCAGGTTGGCTTCCCTGGCCGCTTCATGCAGCCAATGCTGCACTTCAGGCTTGTCCGCGTGTGTTTCGACGTAGGCAGGCAGGCGCCGACGGGCGTAGGGAAACAGCACGTCCTTGACGAAGCTGATCGAGCTGGTAGTTCCTTCGATGTCGGTGACGATGGCGCGGATGGCTGTCATGAGGGTAATAAGCTAAGCGGTCCTCAAGCTTAACCTGCCCCCAGGCACGCGCAAGCGCCAAGTGCTTGAAATGTGTGCAAAGCGCCGTATCCGGACAGGTTGTCCGGGCATGCGCTTAAAGCCGGTTTAGGTAAGTCGGAAGCTCAGGCGGTGACCGTGGCCAGGGGGACCATGCGCGGGAAGCTCAGGGCAATGTCGGAGCCGGTGAAGCTGGCGACCCAGCCGTCCTTGTTGGTGAACAGGCGGATGGCGATGAAGTAGGGGGCTTCGCTCATGTCGAACCAGTGGCGGGTGCCGTCGGGCACGCCGATCAGATCGCCTTGCTCGCACAGCACGTCATAGACCTTGTCCCCAATGTGCAGGGTGAACTGGCCCGCGCCGGCGACGAAAAAGCGCACCTCGTCCTCGCTGTGGGTGTGTTCGCTGAGGAATTTCTGGCGCAGGGCAGCCCGGTCCGGATGATCTGGCTTCAGGCTGATAACGTCTACTGATTGGTAGCCTTCTTCGCGCATCAGGCGGTCGATGTCGCTGCGATAGGCGGCGATCACTTCGTCCTGGCTGGCGCCAGGGGCGACCGCCTGGCTGGCTTCCCACTGCTCGAAGCGCACGCCGACCTTGGCCAGTTCGCGCGCGATCGCGGCGTGATCCTCGTGAACTGAGGACGGGGTTTGCGGCTGTTCCGCTTCAAAGATGCGCAGGCGGCTCATGCGTTCAGTCTCCTCAGATCGAGTTCGCAGCCGAGCAGGAATTCCAGCGCCTCCAGATGGCGGCGTGCCTCGGCCATGTCATGTCCCCAGGTATAGATGCCGTGGCCGTTGATCAAGTAGGCATGTAACGGTTTGCCGGCATCGATCCAGGCGTCGACTTGGGTCACCAGCTCGGGCATGTGCTGGGTATTGGGGAACACCGGAATATTGAGTGTGCTTTCGTGCGTGGTGTGGCCGCGGATTGCCTTCTGCAATTCCCAGCCTTCCAATCGGATCACGCCGTCTTTGGCGAACAGTCGCGAGGCGACGCTCTGCGTGCGCGAATGCGTGTGCAGCACGACGTTCACATCTGGCCAGCGACGATAGACCTGGGTATGCAATTCCGTTTCGGCGCTTGGGCGCGATGGCGTACCGACGGCCTTGCCTTGCATGTCCACCAGCATGATGTCGTCGCGGCCGAGCTTGCCCTTGTCGCGTCCCGAGATTGTGATGGCGGCGTGATCGGCATCCACACGCATGGAGAAATTGCTGCTGGTGGCTGGCGTCCAACCATGTTGCGCAAGTTCGCGTGCGGCATCGGCAATAGCGTCTGCGCGCTCGTAAAACAGCGCTGCGGGAATGGTGGCGGGCAGTTCTTGGCTCATGGGAAATGGACGTCCAAATGAGGTGTGACTATAGCATGGGGGTGATGCAGCGAAATGCGAGTTATTCGCGAAAAGGGTCTTGTTAAGGTCTCGGGGGTAAGATGCGCGGAGATTCGTCGTAATCCCGCGGCGAACGCATTGATATTAGGGATTGTTATGTCCAGGCATGAAGATATTCCCTCACGTCGTCGTTTTTTGAAGCTCGCAGCTGGTACGGCTGCCGCAGCGGTGCTCGCGGGTGGTTTGTCGCGCGTCGCACGTGCTGACGACCTCCCGCATGTTTCCGAATCCGATCCCACCGCCAAGGCGCTGGGTTATGTTGAGGATGCGTCCGCCACCAAGGATCCCAAGCATAAGGCTGGTGATACCTGCGCTAATTGTCAGTTTTACTCCGGCGGTGCGACGGGCTTCGGACCGTGCCAGCTTTTCCCCGGCAAGGCTGTGAGTGCGAAGGGCTGGTGTATTTCGCATACGGTGAAGCAAGCCTGACAAGAGCACCGTGTGTACAAGTCATCAAGCCGGCCATGTGCCGGCTTTTTTGTTGGCGCACGTATACGCGGCATAAAAAAACGCCTGCACAAGGCAGGCGTTTGATGAGAACGAAGGGGTATTGCTGAAAAGTGCTACCCGGACACGTCAGGCTGAGGAGCTGACTCGCCTGACGTGCCGGGTCGCGATCCGGGGCCCACTGCCAAGTGATCAACCCACGGGCTGATGATGATACTCCGGTTGCTCGAAGTGGGGCGAACCGCGATAGAAAATTTGTGCGAAGCGAATTATTAATCTTTATAAATCAACGATTTACACGAAAAATTCAAAGTGGGTTGTTCGAATCATTAAAAGACCGTTCGCTGCACATTATCGACAGTTGGGCACTTTTCCTGACTTTTCGGCGGAAATTACCGAAGATCAGCGCTTCGCGGAGCCATTGGCGAGACGCAGGCGACTATGGCGAACCCCATAGGTGAAATAAATCGCAAAGCCGAGCAGGGTCCAGACGATCATCAGCGTCCAGTTGAACCAGTCCATGGTTGCCAGCAGAGCCATGCAGCTGAGTACGCCGGCCGTGCAGATGACCGGCGCCCACGGCACGCGAAAAGTGCGCGGCAACTCCGGTGAGGTGTAGCGCAGGATAAGTACGCCCGCACAAACGGCGGTGAATGCGATCAAGGTGCCCATCGAGGTCAGGTTCGCCAGCAGATCCAGCGGAAACACAGCGGCGAGGGCGGCAATGGCGACACCGGTGATGACCGTGTTGATGTGCGGTGTGCGGTGACGCGGGTGAATGCGGTTGAACACCGGCGGCAGCAAGCCATCGCGTGACATGATCATGAAGATGCGCGGTTGCGCGATGATCATCACCAGGATCACCGAAGACAGCCCGATCAGCGCGCCGATCTCGACGACCCAGCGTAACCAACCCAGTTCGGCGTGCACTTTGATCGCGGTGACGACAGGTTCGTCCGTACCCAGCTGGGTATACGGAATGAGGCCGGTCAGTACCGCAGCCATCGCCAGATAAAGTACGGTGCAAATGACCAGCGATACCAGCGTGCCAAACGGAAGGTCGCGTTGCGGATTCTTGCATTCCTGTGCGGCTGTCGAGGTGGCTTCGAAACCGATGTACGCGAAGAACACCATGCCGGCGCCACGCATGATGCCGTCCCAGCCGTATTTATGGTTGCCTTGCGCTGCGGGGATGAAGGGGTGCCAGTTGGCGGGATCCACATAGCGGTAGCCAGCCACCACGACGATGATGATCAGGCCGACTTTGAGCAGCACCATCAGAAGGTTGATGCCGGCCGATTCACGGATGCCGACGTAGCACAGCCAGGTCAGCGCCATCACGATGGCGACGGCCGGCAGGTTCATAACGTGCCCGGTCGAGACCAGTGCACCATTGGTGTACGCGAAAGGTGCATCAGTCAGCGCGACTGGCAAATGGATGCCCACATTATCGAGCAGGCTGGTGAAGTAGCCGGTCCAACTGGTCGCGACGGCCGAGGCCGAGATGCCGTATTCCAGCACCATGTTCCAGCCAATGAACCAGGCGACCCCTTCACCAAGTGTTGCGTAGGCATAGGAATAGGAGCTGCCCGAGATCGGGATCAGCGTGGCGAATTCCGAGTAGCACAAGGCGGAGAAGCCGCTGCAGATAGCCGCGAGAATGAAGGAGATCAGTACTGCCGGCCCGGCATGATCTGCCGCAGCCTGGCCCGTGACGACAAAAATGCCGGTGCCGATGACGGCGCCGATACCCAGCGCTGTGATGCCCCATGGACCAAGCGAGCGCCGTAGGGCGGGGCCATGCGAATCGTCGAGGTTGTCGGAAAAATCGGTCTTGCGGGCGAATAGCTGCTTGAGCATAGGGCTGCCTGATAGAAAGTCGGCACGGTGTGGACACCGTGCCGGACAGGATTCATGCGATCAGTGTGTGCACGGCCTCAGGCAGGCTCGGTGCCATTGGCCAGGTGACTCTTGCGATAGCCATATAGCGCGTACACCACCAGGCCGACAATCGCCCAACCGAAGAACAGTACAAGAGTATGCACGCCCAGATTCACGAACAACAGCAAGCAGCCCAGGATCGCCAGCGGACAAATGAGCCACACGGCAGGCGTGCGGAACGGGCGATGGCGTTCGGGTTGACGTACACGCAGCACCATCACACCGATGGAGACCATGATAAAGGCAAACAGCGTCCCCGAATTCACGATATCCGCCAGCACACCCACAGGGAACATCGCGGCGAACAAGGATACGGCGATGCCTGTAATGAGGGTCAGCACGTGCGGCGTGTGAAACTTGGGATGCAGCTTCGACAGGCCAGCCGGAAGCAAGCCATCGCGCGACATGGTGAAGAAGATGCGGGTCTGGCCGTACATCATCACCAGGATCACCGAAGGCAGCGCCAGCACGGCGGCGAGGCCGACCAGATTGCCGATTCTTTCAAAGCCCAGCAGACGCAGCACATGCGCCAGCGGTTCCTTGCTGCATACCAGCGCTTCGGAGCCTTTACATGCATTGGCCATTTCCAGTGTGCCGGGATGGATCGCGATGCCATCGGCTCCCAGCATGGGCTGCGAACCGACTGAGCCGACCGCGCCATAACCCACCAGCAGATAGAAAATGGTGCAAACGGCCAGCGAGCCGATCAGGCCAATCGGGATATTGCGATTGGGATTCTTGGTTTCTTCGGCGGCGGTGGAGACCGCATCGAAGCCGACGTAGGCGAAGAAGATGGATGCCGCAGCGCCCAGTACGCCAATACCGCCGAGTGGACTGCCCCAACCGTTAGGCAGGAACGGCTGGAAGTTCGAATGCTTCGTTGCCGGAAGGGCGATGGCGATGAATACGGTCAGCGCGACAATCTTGATGGCCACCAGCACCGCGTTGACCTTGGCGGACTTCGACGTGCCGATGATCAACAGGAACATGATGACCAGCGAGATCAGGAAGGCCAGCAGGTTGAAGATGCCGCCGTCCTGTGGACCTGTGCGCAAGAACTCTGGCAGCGACAGTGCGCCGGGATGGACCAACCCGAACAGATCGGTATTTAACAGCAGACCGTTCATGTAGTTGGACCAGCCGACGGCGACAGTGCCGGCGGCGATCGCATATTCGAGTACCAGGGCCCAGCCGACGATCCAGGCCACGCCCTCGCCGAGCACGCCGTAGGTGTAGGTATAGGCGGAGCCGGCCACTGGCACCATCGATGCCAATTCGGCATAGGACAGAGCAGCGAGTGCGCAAACCACGGCGGCGATCACGAAGGAGAGCATCATGCCTGGACCGGCTTTCTGGCCTGCTTCAGCCGTCAATACGAAAATGCCGGTGCCGATAATCGCGCCAACGCCCATCAGGGTCAGCTGCAGTGCACCAAGCTGTCGCGTGAGGGCTTTTTTTTCCGCTGTCGCAATAATTTGATCGAGTGGCTTGACGCGTTTAAATAGCATTGAGTGCTCTCTGTGAGGGCCGGCGCTTCGCTTATCGGGAATGCCAGAGATGGAACATGACAAGCAGAGTCATCTTCCAACCATAGCCTAGCGAAGGCCGGGGGGACAAGCTGCATTGCGGTTAGGCTGCCGGATCCGCGACCGGACTCCCGCAAGCCTTTAGCGCGGCATCATTTTTGTATGAAGTCAGATGGCACTTGCGTAGAGACGTGTTTTCCCTGTTGGACTGATCAGGGCGTCATGTTGAGCGCAGCTATCGGCGTTGGGACTCAAGTTAATGATTGCCCCGATAACGATCTATCGTATATTTCTTAAAGCTGCTTTCGTGACGAAATGGTTGTGGTTATTTTTTTGGAGATCCAAAAGATTTACTTGGATTTGAGGTGACGAATAACGTGTCTATGCGTCGGAATGATTGGGAAAAACCATGCCTGTGAATTTACGCAGAGCATTGAATGATTATGCAGATCATCATGAGGATGACGTACATGCTGCGGCGTGCATCGCGTTTTTGGATGAGGCGGAACACCCGTTTGATCGCGAGCACCTGACAGGGCACTTCACCGGATCCGCGTGGCTGGTCAGCGCCGATGGTGAAAAGGTGTTGCTTACGCATCACCGCAAGTTGAATCGATGGCTGCAGCTGGGTGGCCATGCGGACGGTGACAGTGATCTCGCCGCAGTGGCCTTGCGCGAAGCGCATGAAGAATCAGGGCTTACCGGGTTACGGGTGGAGCCGAACATCTTCGACGTTGACAGGCACTGGATTCCAGAGCGCAAGAGTGAGCCTGGGCATTGGCATCATGATGTCCGCTATGTGGTGTGGGCGACGTTGAATGAAGCGTTCGTGGTCAGCGATGAATCGTTGGAGTTGGCATGGGTGTCGATTCACCAACTTGCCGATGCGGCTGATACGGACGAATCCTTGCGCCGCATGGCGCGCAAATGGCTGGCGCGTGCATAAGGAAGGTTTGAGCAAGCACAGCTAACGAGACCCTTGATGCTTGGATTGTCATTCTGGCGAAAGTCGGAATGACAATTTGGCTGTTGCTGGCCTTTATAGTGGCGCTAATCAGGGCTTCTTTAGCCGTAACGCGCTGGTGCCGGATTCACATGACCGCACGCGCTGCAGGTGCGTTTCTCATGTGACGCGTAGAAACGATCGAATACCGGCGGGAAATCCGCCTCGATGCTTTGCAGGACGAAGAATTCCTCGTACAGCTTGTGATTGCACTGCTCGCAGAACCACAGCAGGCCGTCTTTCTCATGGGGAAGGCGGCGACGCTCGATCACCAAGCCGATGGAGTTGGGCATGCGTTGCGGCGAATGCGGTACGCGCGGCGGCAGGTAGAAGATTTCGCCCGCGCGGATGGGAATGTCGCGTGCAACGCCATCGTCCTGCACTTTCAGCACCATCTCGCCTTCGATCTGGTAGAAAAACTCCGGACCTTCGTCGTAGTGGTAATCGGTGCGCGCATTGGGGCCGCCAACGATCATGATGATGAAATCGCCGTCAACGATGCACTTGTTACCCACCGGAGGCTTGAGCAGATGACGGTGTTCGTCAATCCAGCGCTGAAGATCGAAGGGCGGCAGCAGGGACATGCGGCGAATCCAACGGGCGAGGCCGCCACGATAACGCCGATACGGCGCTACTGGGAAGATATGGCATTGGAAATCGTTCCCACCGGCAGGAACTGTCCGCCGAAGAAACTCTGCGCATAGCCGATCACGGCACGACCGAACGTTTCCATCCATGGATACAAAAAACGCCGCTCAAGTCGGCGTGAACCTAGATAGTAGGTCGGTAACGCCGACTAGCCATTGCCCACACGTGGTGAAGGCAATGGCTGTAAATCGGCTCAGACTTCCAGCGTGGAGAGGTCGCCTTTTTCTTCCAGCCAATGCTTGCGGTCGCTGGCGCGCTTCTTGGCGAGCAGCATGTCCATCAGCTTGGTCGTGCCTTCGCTGTCGTCCACGGTGAGCTGCACCAGGCGACGCGTGTCGGGGTAGATGGTGGATTCGCGCAGCTGCGACGGGTTCATTTCGCCCAGGCCCTTGAAGCGCGTGACCGTGATCTGGCCTTTTATCTTTTCGCGCTCGATGCGCTGAAGCATGGCGGCCTTTTCGTTTTCGTCCAGGCAATAGAACACCTGCTTGCCCACGTCGACGCGGAACAGCGGCGGCATCGCCACGAATATGTGGCCTTCGCGCACCAGTGCCGGGAAGTGGCGCAGGAACAACGCGCTGAGCAGGGTAGCGATGTGCAGGCCGTCGGAGTCGGCATCGGCGAGGATGACCACCTTGCCGTAGCGCAAGCCACTGAGATCATCCTTACCCGGATCGCAACCGATCGCTATGGCGAGGTTGTGCACTTCTTCGGAGGCGAGTACCGAGGTGGACTCGACTTCCCACGTGTTGAGGATCTTGCCGCGCAGCGGCAGGATCGCCTGGAAATCCTTGTCTCGCGCCTGCTTGGCGCTGCCGCCGGCCGAGTCGCCTTCCACCAAGAACAATTCAGTGCGGGTGAGATCGGTAGCGGTGCAATCGGCCAATTTGCCGGGCAGGGCGGGGCCTTGCGTGATCTTCTTGCGTACGACCTGCTTGGCCGCCTTGAGGCGCGCGCTGGCGCGCTCGATCGCCAGCTGTGCAATGCGCTCGCCGAGATCGACGTGCTGATTGAGCCAAAGGCTGAAAGCATCGTGCACCACGCTTTCCACCAATGCGGCGGCGTTGCGCGAGGAAAGGCGTTCCTTGGTCTGGCCGGCGAACTGTGGATCTTGCAGCTTGGCCGATAGCACGAAGGCCAGACGCTCCCACACATCTTCCGGCGCCAGCTTCACGCCGCGCGGCAGAAGGTTACGGATATCGCAGAATTCGCGTACGGCGTTGGTGAGGCCGGTGCGCAGGCCGTTGACGTGTGTGCCGCCTTGCACGGTGGGAATCAGGTTGACATAGCTTTCCTGCACCAGTTCGCCTTCGGGCAGCCAGGTGAGGGCGACATCCAGGCCCTCCGTGTCGCGTGCGATGTGGTGCACGAACAAGTCGGCAGGCAGGCATTCGGCGCCATCAAGCTCGCCACGCAGGTAATCGCGCAGACCGTCCTCGTAGTACCACTCGCTGACTTCGCCGGTGGCTTCGTCCGTGAGCTTGACGTTGAGCCCGGCGCACAGCACCGCTTTCGCGCGCAGCAAGTGCTTGAGCTTGGAGAGGGAGATCTTGGGCGTATCGAAATACTTCGGGTCGGCCCAGAAGCGCACTGTGGTGCCGGTTTTCTTCTTCGGTACCGTGCCGATGGTTTCCAGTGGGCTGATGCGGTCACCGTTGGCGAACGTCATGCGGTATTCGTTGCCATCGCGGCGGATGGTCACTTCCACCTTGTTCGACAACGCATTCACCACCGACACGCCCACGCCGTGCAGACCACCGGAGAAGTTGTAGTTCTTGCCGGAGAATTTGCCGCCTGCATGCAGGCGCGTGAGGATCAGTTCAACGCCGGGAATACCTTCTTCCGGGTGGATGTCCACCGGCATGCCGCGGCCGTCATCGGTCACTTCCACCGAGCCATCGGTATGCACGATCACTTCGATCGACTTGGCGTGGCCAGCCAGCGCTTCGTCGACCGAGTTGTCGATCACTTCCTGCGCCAGATGGTTCGGGCGCGTGGTGTCGGTGTACATGCCAGGGCGGCGCTTGACGGGGTCAAGGCCGGAGAGGACTTCGATATCGGCGGCGTTGTAGCGACTGCTCATGCGGGAATCGGCGAAGGAGTTAGGCGCGGGAGAATGGGTTGATGAAAGGGGAAGGTCAAGGGTTTGCGCTCTTTGTCCCCTCCCTTAGGTGTTCCCGCAGGGACTACCTTCGGGTTGCAGCAGGGAGAGTTGGTGTGGGGTGGGGTGAAGTCGTCCACTCTTGCAGCAAGCTCGCACGACTTCCTCCCGATTTCCTCCTGCCATGGCAAGAGGGCGCAAAAGCTAGAGCGGCGTACAGTGTTTTTCGAGCCACGCCAGATCCGCATCCTCCAGCAGCGGCGCAAGCGCCGCACGCACGGAGGCGTGGTAATCGTCCAGCCACGCTCGTTCTTCCGGGTTGAGCAGGCTTGGCTCCAGGGCGCGGCGATCGAACGGACACAGGGTGAGGGTTTCGAAAGCGTAGAATTCGCCAAACTCAGTCTCGTCAGCCTCGGTCACCACGGCCAGGTTTTCATGCCGGATGCCGTGGCGCGCAGGCTTATATAAACCAGGTTCGATCGAGCTGATCATGCCTGGCTCCAGCGCTACCAGCGCCCCGCCGGCCACCGGCGGACGGATGCCTTGCGGACCTTCGTGCACATTAAGGAAGTAGCCCACGCCGTGGCCGGTGCCATGCCCGTAATCCATGCCGGCCGCCCACAATGGCGCACGAGCCAGAGCGTCGAGTTGCGGGCCGCTTGCACCTTTCGGGAAGCGGGCACGCGACAGCGCGATCATGCCCTTCATCACCAGGGTGGCGTCGCGTCGTTGCTCTGTGGTGGTTGGACCCAGCGCGAGTACGCGAGTGATGTCAGTGGTACCGCCAAGGTACTGGCCGCCTGAATCGATCAGCAGCAGGCCGTGGCGTTGCAAGGTATTGTGCGATTCTGGTGTTGCGCGGTAGTGCGGCAGGGCGCCGTTTTCCATGTAGCCGGCGATGGTGGCGAAACTTTCGCCAACGAAATTCGGTTGGGCTGAGCGCTCCTCTCGCAGCAGCGTATCCACGTCCAGCTCGGTTTGCGCCATGCCGGCAGTGAGGCGTTCCTCCAGCCGACGGAAGGCGCGCACCAGGGCAGCGCCGTCGCGGCGCATCACTTCGCGAATGTGTTCCAGTTCGGTCTTGGTCTTACATGCCTTGAAGACAGTCGAAGGATTGGTGCCTTCGATGCGCTTCACGTCGGGCTTGACGGATTGCAGAACCGCGCTGACCACGCGACCCGGATCGAACAGCAGCGTATCCGTAGCGCCAAGCTCCCCTAGCGCATCGTTGAGCGTGCTGTACGCGGCCACACGAATACCATCCTCGGCGAGCGCGGCAACGAGGGTGTCACTGAGCTTGGCGCGGTCAACGAACAGCGTCGAGGTGCCCGACGCGCCAACCAGCAGGTGGGCGAGGAATACAGGATTGCATTCCACGTCGCTGCCACGAAGGTTGGTGAGCCAGGCGATATCGTCGAGGCTGGACACTAAATGGTGTGAGGCGTGTTGCTTGCGCATGGCATGACGCAGCTTGTCGAATTTTTCGGCGCGCGAGGTGCCGGCGTAATTCAACGGGTGTTCGACCACTGGAGCCTTAGGCAGGGCAGGGCGTTCGGGCCAGATCATGCCTGGCAGATCCAGATCCACGCGCAGCGCGATGCCGGCGCTGCCAAGCTGGCGCTCGATCTGTCGCTGCGTCGCCACTGACACGCTGTCGCCCGCGATGGCGATGACGTCGCCCTGGTGTAGATGTTGCTGCAGCCAGATCAGATGCTCCGGCGCATGCGCAATCCGCTGCTTCATCAAGGCGATACCGCTGCCGGCCAGTTGCGCCTCCGCTTGCGAGAAGTAGCGCGAATCGGTCCATAGCCCCGCTTCGGTCGCGGTGACTAGCAGCGTGCCGGCCGAGCCATCGAAGCCGGAGAGCCACTGGCGTGCCTGCCAATGAGCGGGCAGGTACTCGGAAAGATGCGGATCGGCAGTGGGAACGAGGCAGGCGGCGATGCCGTGACGGCTCATCGCCTCACGCAGGGCGGCAATGCGGGCAGGGATAGACGGGCTCATTGATGCATGGTAGCAGCACTCGGCGCGGGCTACGCGCGAGCGGAAATTCAACGTGTTGCGTTCTCACTCTCGAACACTTTTCGTTCCAGAACGAAGTCGACGTTCGATGTCAAGCGCGGCATATGACGCGGCCATGACAGCCGCGACATTCTGCCTCGGGCTAGTCACGACTTGCTGCGGCGCGATATCCTTGTGAAGTCGTCCCCACGACAAATCCCAATTTGCCTTCTTGATAAGAGTCGTTCGTGAACAAGCGTTCCCTCGTCTCCACCTTGCGCTGGTCGTGCGCAGGCTTGGTCGTATTTCTCAGCGGCTGCAATCTGGAAGTCCTGTCACCCAAGGGTGATGTGGGCATGCAAGAGAAATCGTTGATCCTGATCGCCACCGGCCTGATGTTGCTGGTTGTGATCCCTGTCATCGCGATGACTCTGATCTTTGCTTGGCGCTATCGCGCTTCCAATACCAAAGCTACCTACGCGCCGAAGTGGTCGCACTCGACTGCGATCGAGGTGGTGGTGTGGACCGTCCCGTGCATCATTATCGCGATCCTGGCGACGATCACCTGGCGCACCACGCACGCTCTGGATCCGTACAAGCCGCTGGCGCACGAAGCCAAGCCGATCACCATCCAGGCTGTTTCAGTGGACTGGAAATGGGTCTTCATCTATCCGGACTATGGCGTGGCGAGCGTTAATGAGCTTGCGTTCCCGGCCAACGTGCCGGTGGACTTCGAGATCACGTCCGATTCGGTGATGAACGCCTTCTTCATTCCACAGTTGGGTAGCCAGATCTACGCCATGGCGGGCATGGAAACGAAGCTGCACCTGATTGCGAACGAGCCTGGCAACTATGCGGGCCTGTCCAGCAATTACAGTGGTGCGGGCTTCTCCGACATGCATTTCACCGCGATCGCGACGTCGGAGCAGGGCTTCCAGGATTGGATCAACAAGGCCAAGACCAGCCAGCTCACGCTTGACGACCAGACCTATCACGCGCTGGTGCAGCCGAGCGAGAAGGTGCCGGTGACGTACTACACCCACGTCAGGCCGGGCCTGTTCAACAGCATCATCGCCCAGTACATGGGCGACATGAAGATGGACAAGATCGGCTCCGAGCCTGCGCAAGCCAGCGCCATCCCTTCGCATAACGACCACGCCAAGGCTTCGGAGTAGGCCATGTTCGGAAAACTTTCTCTATCGGCCATTCCTTTCCATGAGCCGATCATCATGGGCACCCTGTTGATGGTGTCCTTGGCCGGCGCGACGCTGCTTGGCTGGCTCACTTACCAGCGCAAGTGGGGTTATCTGTGGAGCGAGTGGTTCACCACGGTGGACCACAAGCGCATCGGCATCATGTACATCATCCTCGCGCTGGTGATGCTGCTGCGCGGCTTCGCCGACGCCATCATGATGCGCGCCCAGCAGGCCATCGCCTCGGCGGATGCAGCCGGCTATCTGCCGCCGCATCACTACGACCAGATCTTCACCGCCCACGGCGTGATCATGATCTTCTTCGTGGCCATGCCGTTCGTGGTGGGCCTGATGAACCTGGTCGTGCCGCTGCAGATTGGTGCGCGCGACGTGGCGTATCCATTCCTGAACTCGCTCAGCTACTGGCTCACCGCTTCGGGCGTGGTGCTGGTCATGCTGTCGATGTTCGTGGGCGATTTCGCAGCCACCGGCTGGCTGGCGTACCCGCCGCTGTCGGAGCTGAAATTCAGTCCTACGGTGGGCGTGGATTACTACATATGGGCCTTGCAGCTATCAGGCCTTGGTACAACGCTGAGCGGCATCAACTTCATCGTGACCATCCTGCGTATGCGCACGCCGGGTATGAAGCTGATGCAGATGCCGGTGTTCACCTGGACGGCGCTGGTCACCAACATCCTGATCGTGGCGGCATTCCCGGTGTTGACGGTTGCGCTGGCATTGCTGGCGGCTGATCGCTACCTGGATATGCACTTCTTCACCAATGAGCTTGGCGGCAACGCCATGCTGTACATCAACCTGATCTGGATCTGGGGCCACCCCGAGGTGTACATCCTGATCCTGCCGTGCTTCGGCGTGTTCTCGGAGGTCGTTTCCACCTTCTCCGGCAAGCCGTTGTTCGGCTACAAGTCGATGGTGTACGCCACCGTGTGCATCGGCCTGCTGTCCTTCCTCGTGTGGCTGCACCATTTCTTCACCATGGGCTCGGGCGCCGACGTGAATGCCTTCTTCGGCATCACCACGATGATCATCTCGGTGCCGACCGGCGTGAAGCTGTTCAACTGGTTGTTCACGATGTACCGCGGCCGCATCCGCTTCACCTTGCCGATGATGTGGACAGTAGCCTTCATGGTGACCTTCACCATCGGCGGCATGACCGGCGTGCTGATGGCGGTGCCGGGCGCCGACTTCGTGCTGCACAACAGTCTGTTCCTGATCGCGCACTTCCATAACGTGATCATCGGCGGCGTGTTGTTCGGCTGCTTCGCGGCGATCAACTACTGGTTCCCGAAGGCTTTCGGTTTCAAGCTGGAGGAGCGCTGGGGCAAGGCTTCGTTCTGGTGCTGGGTGGTGGGCTTCTACATGGCCTTCATGCCGCTGTACGTGTTGGGCCTGATGGGCATGACGCGCCGCATGAACCACTATGCAAACCCGGCTTGGCAGCCCTACCTGATCGTGGCCGCCTGTGGTGCCGGTATCATCGCGCTGGGCATTGGCTTCATGTTGCTGCAGTTCGTGGTGAGCATCCGCAATCGCGCGTCGAACCGCGATCTCACGGGCGATCCGTGGGGCGGCCGCACGCTGGAGTGGGCCACCAGCTCGCCGGCACCGTTCTACAACTTCGCTGTGCTGCCGCAGGTGGAAGAACTGGATCAGTTCTGGGCCGACAAGGAACACAAGCGCGCCTACCCGCAGCACGCGCACTACGATGACATCCATATGCCGCGCAACACCGGCGTAGGTTTGATCATGGCTGCGTTCGGTACGGTGCTGGGTTTCGCCATGGTGTGGCACATCTGGTGGCTCGCCATCGCTGGCCTGGTTGGCATGATTGGCACGTTTATCACCCGCGTCTACGACACGGATGTGGACTACTACGTGTCCGGCGCCGAAGTCGAGAAGATCGAACGCGCACGCCTGGTGCCGCTGCACAAGCTGATCGAAAACGTGGATCCGGCATCGGCCGGCCAGAAGGTGGCTTAATCCATGAGTACCGCTATCACCGCTAACCATGGCGCCGTTGCACACGGCGGCGCTCATGAGCATCACGACGACGGCTCCAAGACCCTGCTGGGTTTCTGGATCTACCTGATGAGCGACTGCCTGATCTTCTCAGGCCTGTTCGCTACCTTCGCTGTGCTGGGTCATGCTACTGCCGGTGGCCCCACGGCCAAGGAACTGTTCGATCTCAAGTACGTGTTTGGTGAAACCATGCTGCTGTTGATCAGCAGTTTCACCTTCGGCTTGGCGATGCTGAATATGCATGCCGGTCACCGTAACAAGGTGATCGTCTGGTTGTTTGTGACTTTCCTGTTCGGCGCGGGCTTCGTGGGCATGGAAGTCTACGAATTCCATCACCTGATTACGGTCGAGAACGCAGGTCCCTCCCATAGCGCCTTCCTTTCGGCCTACTTTGGGCTGGTCGGCACGCACGGCCTGCACGTCACCTGCGGCCTGATCTGGCTGGCGGTAATGATGCATATGGTGGGCAAGTTCGGGCTCAACGACGCGGTGGAGCGTCGCCTGTCGTGCCTGAGCCTGTTCTGGCATTTCCTGGATCTGGTGTGGATCTGCGTGTTCAGCTTTGTTTATCTGATGGGAGTGCTCTGAGATGTCGAGCCAGCATGGTCACTCTGACGCCCACAAGTCCAATGCACATGGCAGCCTGAAGTCCTACACGGTCGGCTTTGCCCTGTCGCTGATCCTCACGCTGCTCTCGTTCGGCTGCGTAATGAGCGGCGCGGTGCCGCAGCATTTGGTGGTGCCGGGCATTGTGGTGTTCTGCGTTATTCAGCTGTTGGTGCAGTTGGTGTTCTTCCTGCACATGGGTACCGCCCCGGAACAGCGTGACAACCTGTCGATCGGCGTGTTCTCGCTGTTGATCATCGCCATCGTGGTGGTTGGTTCCGTCTGGGTGATGCACAACATGAACGTGCACATGATGCAGCCGGTGATGCAGTCCACGTCCTCAAGCATTGGCTGAAACGCTTGTTTTACGCTCCCGCCCGCACAACCGGGCGGGAGCGGGCTCCTCCGGGGCGCTCCGCCACGGACCTTGCTTCGGTCGTCCGTTCGCCTCCAGGCAGCCGCAGCTGAATTTTTTTCAGCTCCGTTCGGCATAATCATCTCGCAGCAGAAGCCATCTGCCGCTAAAATGCCGATTTCCAGCACTGGCTGCCTTCCATGACCCCCCTGATTTTCGTCACTGGCGGTGTGGTGTCCTCGCTTGGCAAGGGCATCGCAGCGGCCTCGCTTGCGTCCATTCTTGAGGCGCGTGGCCTCTCGGTCACCATGATGAAGCTCGATCCCTACATCAATGTGGATCCGGGCACGATGAGTCCCTTCCAGCACGGCGAGGTCTATGTGACCGACGACGGCGCGGAAACCGACCTGGACCTGGGCCATTACGAGCGGTTCGTCCATACCCGCCTGACCGGCAAGAACTCCATCACGACCGGCAAGATCTATGAATCGGTAATCCGCAAGGAGCGCCGCGGCGACTACCTGGGCGCGACCGTTCAGGTCATCCCGCACATCACCGACGAGATCAAGCACTGCATCCACGAGGCCACCCGCGGCTTCGACGTGGCCCTGGTCGAGATCGGCGGCACGGTGGGCGATATCGAGTCCCAGCCCTTCCTGGAGGCGATCCGCCAGCTGCGTATCGAGCATGGCCCGGAGAAATGCCTGTTCATGCACCTGACCCTGGTGCCATACATCAAGGCCGCTGGCGAGATCAAAACCAAGCCGACCCAGCATTCGGTCAAGGAACTGCGCTCCATCGGTATCCAGCCAGACATCCTGCTGTGCCGTTGCGAGCAGCCGCTGCCGGACGGCGAGCGTCGCAAGATCGCCTTGTTCACCAACGTGCCCGAACAGGCCGTGATCAGCGCGGCCGATGTGGACATCATCTACAAGCAGCCGTTGTGGCTGCACCAGCAGGGCCTGGACGACATCGTCGTCAAGAAGATGGGCCTGGACGCCAAGCCGGCCGACCTGTCCGGATGGCAGCGCACGGTCGAGGCGGTAGAGCATCCCAAGGATGAGATCACCGTCGCCATCGTCGGTAAGTACGTCGAACACAAGGACGCCTACAAGTCCCTGGGCGAGGCCTTGCGCCATGGCGGCATCAAGCAGCTGACGCGCGTCAACCTGCAATGGATCGATTCCGAGCAGATCGAGGCCGAAGGTGCTGCCAAGGTGCTGGGCGGCGCGGATGCGATCTTGGTGCCAGGCGGTTTTGGTAAGCGTGGTTTCGAGGGCAAGGTGCTGGCGGCCAAATACGCCCGCGAGCATGGCGTGCCGTACTTTGGCATTTGCTACGGCATGCACGCGGCGGTGGTGGATTTCGCCCGTAACGTGGCGGGCTTGCCTGATGCCGACTCCAGCGAAAACGATCGCCACACGCCCAACCCGGTGATTGCGCTGATCACGGAGTGGACCACCTCGTCCGGCGAAGTTGAGCAGCGCACCGAGCGCTCCGACCTGGGCGGCACCATGCGCCTGGGCGCGCAGGAATGCCGCCTCAAGGCCGGCACCCTGGCACGCCAGCTCTATGGTCAGGACGTGGTGCGCGAGCGTCATCGCCATCGCTACGAATTCAATAACCGCTATCGCCAGCCCTTCGAAGATCTGGGCATGGTGATCTCCGGTAAGTCGATGGACGATCTGCTGGTGGAAATCGTCGAATTGCCGCTGCAGCAGCACCCGTGGTTCCTGGGCTGCCAGGCGCATCCGGAATTCACCTCCACGCCGCGCGATGGCCATCCGCTGTTCATCGGCTTCGTGCGTGCTGCACGCGAGTTCAAGGCCGTGCGTGACGGCCAGAAGCTAGCCAAGGAGTCTGTCGCATGAAGTTGTGCGGTTTCGAAGTCGGTCTGGACAAGCCGCTGTTCCTGATCGCCGGTCCCTGTGTGGTGGAATCCGAACAGCTTCAGATCGACACCGCCGGTACGCTCAAGGAAATCACCGGCAAGCTGGGCATTCCTTTCATCTTCAAGTCCAGCTTCGACAAGGCCAACCGCTCTTCAGGCGGCAGCTTCCGCGGTCTGGGCATGGAAGAGGGGCTGCGGATCCTGTCCGAAGTAAAGCGCCAGCTTGGCGTGCCCGTGCTGACCGACGTGCACGAATACACGCCCATGAACGAAGTCGCCGCGGTTGTGGATGTGCTGCAGACGCCGGCGTTCCTCTGTCGCCAGACCGATTTCATCCAGAAGGTGGCGAGGGCCGGCAAGCCGGTGAATATCAAGAAAGGCCAGTTCCTCGCGCCTTGGGACATGAAGAACGTGGTCGCCAAGGCCAAGGATGTCGGCAATGACGACATCATGGTCTGTGAACGCGGCGCCAGCTTCGGCTACAACAACCTCGTCTCCGATATGCGCTCGTTGAGTGTGATGCGTGAAACCGGCTGCCCGGTGGTGTTCGACGCCACTCACTCCGTGCAACTGCCGGGTGGACAGGGAACCAGTTCGGGTGGTCAGCGCGAGTTCGTGCCTGTGCTGGCACGTGCTGCCGTGGCCGTGGGTATCGCCGGCCTGTTCGCGGAAACCCATCCGGATCCATGCAAGGCACTCAGTGATGGACCGAATGCGTGGCCGCTCGGCAAGATGGAAGCCTTGCTGCACACTCTGCTGGAGTTGGATGCCGTGACCAAGCGCCACGGTTTCCTCGAGCAGTCTGTTTGACCTTGCTGCGCGCGTGTCGCGCAGCACCCCCCTTCTTTCACCCCTTGAACTGGATTGGCCATGAGCACCCAAATCACCCGCATCCATGCCCGTGAAATTCTCGATTCCCGCGGCAATCCCACGCTCGAAGCAGAAGTAACGCTGGCCGATGGTGCCTTCGGCCGCGCAGCGGTGCCGAGCGGCGCGTCCACGGGTACGCGTGAAGCGGTGGAATTGCGCGATGGTGACAAGTCGCGTTACCAAGGCAAGGGTGTGAAGAATGCGGTGGCCAACGTCAATGGCCAGATCTTCCAGGAGCTGAAGGGTTTCGATGCTGTCAATCAGGCCGGCCTCGATGAAAAGCTGATCCAGCTCGATGGCACGCCGAACAAAGGTCGTCTTGGCGCCAATGCCATCCTGGGTGTTTCGATGGCCGCGGCACACGCTGTCGCTGCCTCGCGCCGTGAACCGCTGTGGAAATACCTCTCCAACGGTAAGCCCGGTGCGCTTCCGGTGCCGATGATGAACATCATCAACGGTGGTGCGCATGCCGACAACAACGTCGACGTGCAGGAATTTATGATTCTGCCGGTTGGCCTGCCGAGCTTCTCCGAAGCGCTCCGCGCCGGCACTGAAATCTTCCACACGCTCAAGAGCGTGCTCAAGGGCAAAGGTCTCAACACCGCTGTAGGCGATGAAGGCGGTTTTGCACCGAACCTGCGCTCCAATGTTGAAGCGCTCGACACCATTCTCGAAGCCGTGAACAAGAGCGGCTACAAGATCGGTAGCGAGATCCTGCTTGGTCTGGATGTCGCCAGCTCCGAATTCTTCAAGGACGGCAAGTACGACCTGGAAGGCGAAGGCAAAGTCTATGCACCGGACCAGTTCGTCGACTTGCTGGCCAGTTGGGCGCAGCAGTACCCGATCGTCACCATCGAAGACGGTATGGCCGAAGGCGACTGGGACGGCTGGAAGCTGCTCACCGACAAGATTGGCAATAAGGTGCAGCTGGTCGGCGACGATATCTTCGTGACCAATCCGAAGATCTTCCGCGAGGCCATCGACAAGAAGATCGCCAACGCCATTCTGATCAAGGTGAACCAGATCGGTACGTTGTCAGAAACGCTGGAAGCCATCGCCATGGCCGACGCCGCCAAGTACGCTGCAATCGTGTCGCATCGCTCGGGTGAAACCGAAGACACCACGATTTCCGACATCGCTGTCGCGACCACGGCAACCCAGATCAAGACCGGTTCGTTGTGCCGTACCGACCGCGTTGCCAAGTACAACCAGCTGCTGCGCATTGAGGAACAGTTGGGTTCTGCAGCGCGTTACGCAGGCCGCAACGCCTTTCCGAACCTGACTCACCTGCCTGGTTGAGATCATGTTGCGCTGGGTCGCCTTGGTCCTGCTACTGCTGTTGATCGGATTGCAGTTCAAACTGTGGTCCGATCATGGCGGCATGTCCGAGGTGGCCGGCCTGCGTGCGGCCGTCAAGAAGCAGGGTGACGAAAACGACAAGCTTACCCAGCGCAATCAGGCGCTGGCCGCGGACGTAAGCGACCTCAAGCACGGTGAGCAGGCTGTCGAGGCGCGCGCGCGTGCCGAACTGGGGCTGATCAAGCCTGGCGAAACCTTCTATCAGGTGGTGCCGAAGTCTGGATCCAGTGCGGCCGACCCGGCGTCTTCGAGTACCAGCAGTAATTAAATGGCCAAGCCGCCATGCCGGCGGAGGTCCGTAGGCAGTTGGGCTACCCTCGGATCAAGTCCGGAGTGACCTAACCTATGCGACTCCAGCTTCAAGGGTATTGAACACTCATGGCGTCAACCGAGTTCGAACTTCCCAAGGCCTACGGCGCTTCACCGCTGACCGCCGAATTGCGCCGTGCGCCGGAAGATTTCCGCGTCGATGAAATTCTCGGTTACGACGCCGATGGCGAGGGCGAGCACGCCTTGCTGTGGGTGGAAAAGCGTGGCGCGAATACGGACTGGGTCGCGCGCGAGCTAGCGAAGTTTGCGGAGGTATCTTCTGTCAATGTGGGTTTTGCGGGTCTGAAGGATCGTCACGCGGTGACGCGGCAGGCCTTTACAGTGCAGCTTGCAGGCAAACCCGATCCGGATTGGTCTGCATTTCCACATGACGATGTGAAAGTGCTGGCGAGCACCCGACACAAGCGCAAACTCAAGCGCGGTGCCTTGCGCGGCAATCGCTTTGTGTTGGTCCTGCGTGATGTACAGGGTGATCGTGAGCGTGCGGAGGAGGTCCTGAGGGCGATAGCCTTGCATGGCGTGCCCAATTACTTCGGCGAACAACGTTTCGGACGCGAAGGCGGCAACGTGGCGCAGGCTAGAGCGATGTTCTCGGGCCGTCGCGTGGATCGCGAGAAGCGTTCCATCCTGCTTTCAGCGGCGCGCTCACACATCTTCAATAGTGTGCTGGCTGCACGTGTCGAGCGTGATGCCTGGAGCAAACCGTTGGATGGCGAGATCTGGTCACTGGCCGGCTCACGTTCCTGGTTCGGACCGGAGCCATTCGATGACACGCTTGCCACGCGTTTGGCGCAAGGCGACATTCATCCGTCGGGTCCGTTGTGGGGGCAGGGTGAGCCGCCGACGCAAGCCGAGGCTGGCGAACTGGAGCGGGCGATTGCCGCCGCGTCCAGCGATCTGGCCGAAGGTCTTGCCGCTGCACGGATGGACCAGGAACGCCGTCCGCTGCGTTTGCTGCCCAAGGAACTGCGTTGGCGCTGGCTGGATAATGAAACGCTCGAACTCAGTTTCGAATTGCCGGCGGGAGCTTATGCCACGGTGGTGGTACGCGAATTGATCGCCTGAGCTTCCACGCCTGGCCACGCGTCGGCAAAACAGGTCGTTATTCTTTAAACGCTGACCAGGTCAGACTGGCACTGTTGTTGATTGGCGCATTGTTGGCAGCCAGGTTGCTGCTGTTGGGAAATGGACGGCTATGCGGTAGCCAGAAAGGCGTAGTCACATAAAGAAGACGCTTAGTGAGCGTCGTCGTTAAAGGCTCCGTCCTGAATGAATTGGCGAGCTGGATGCTGTCGCGATTAGGTAGGCGACTGCTTCTCCATGCATCCGCCTGGAACGGAATGGCTGCAGTGTCGTCGACGAGCGGCCTGCCAGCGATGGTTGGCGCAGGTCCGCTAACGTTTGCGGATGGCGCAGCCAGATACCAAGTAGGGAAGGGAGCCTTCGCCGGCTTATTCGCCGCCAGGAAGGTGGGCGAACCGTCATGCCATGCAGTTGGCTGAGTGGCTTGTTGGGCTGCGATCTGAGTCGTGAGCGCCAGAGCCGCCGTAAACAACGTAGCTGTGATCCTGCTATCCATAGATCCCCCTATGATCAACGGTTGCTTTTCACCTTCGATCATGCAATGGCTGTACTGAATGGTTTTGCTACAAGCTCGCGGTGTTCGTCAGGCATTCGGGGTCGCCTGCAAATTGGCATCGCGAGCTATTAATTAGGCTCTGGACTTCAAAAGTACGACCACCGCACCCGTGCCACCCTGCATGGGACGCGCAGAAGCGAAGGCAACGACATCGTCACGGCGGCGCAGCAGGCGATCCGTCAGCATCTTCAGCACCGGGCCGCCCGCCTTTGAACGCAGCCCTTTTCCGTGCACGATGCGTACGCAGCGGAATCCATGGTCGGCAGCCTCTGCAAGAAAAGCCGAGATCGTTGCTTGCGCCGCCGCGGCATTCATCTGATGCAGGTCAATCTCATCCTGCACGCTGTACTGGCCGCGCTTGAGCTGGCGTAGCAGCTTGGGTGGATAGCCATCGCGCAGGTAACTCAGCTCCTCGCCGACTTCCATCAAGGCCGGATCGAAGGCCATGTCGAGCAATTCTCCCGGCACCGCGGCTTCATCTGCTTCGAACATGCGTGGACGGGGTTCGGGCTTGGGCATCGCAGGAGCCGGTGCGACAGGATCAAATTTTCTTACTTCGCCGATCGCCTCGCGAAACAGCTGGCTGTCCTCTTCATTGACGGTGGTGGGCGTGCGGCGCTTCATGCGGCGATCGTAGCGAATGACGGATGGTGCCGGCGAGGATCTTGCGAATAGGACGGATAGATGAGCGGCCGTGAAACCGGCGGTCTGCTCGGTTAGACTCCAAGATCCAGGGAGTGTGCTTGGCCACCTGCGGGCCGCACGCTGGCAATTGGTTTTGAACGGATCATGATGCGAGTTCTTGTCAGCAACGACGATGGCGTGGATGCCCCGGGTATCCGCGTGCTCGCCGAGCGCCTTGGCGCGGTCGGTGAGGTAACGGTGGTGGCCCCGGATCGGGACCGCTCCGGCGCCAGCAATTCACTCACGCTCGACGCGCCCATTCGTGCCTTGCGTATGGAAAACGGTTATTACCGTGTCGCCGGCACGCCGACTGACTGCGTACATTTGGCGCTGGCCGGCATGCTGGAGGAAGAGCCGGACATCGTCGTTTCAGGCATCAACAATTCCGCCAACCTCGGCGACGACGTGATTTATTCCGGCACGGTTTCCGCCGCGATGGAAGGGCGCTTTCTCGGCTTGCCCGCCATTGCCGTGTCGCTGGTCAGCAAGGATCACAAGGGCGAACATTACGATTCGGCAGCCAAGGCCGTACTGCTGTTGATGGGGCGCCTGCTGGTCGATCCGCTGCCGGCCGACACCATCCTCAACGTCAATGTGCCGGATCTGCCCTGGGAAGAGATCAAGGGTTTTGAAGTCACCCGGCTGGGCAAACGTCATCGTTCCGCGCCGTGTATCAAGCAGTCCGATCCGCGCGGCAAGACCATCTGGTGGATTGGTCCGGCCGGCGACGTGGACGATGCCGGCCCTGGCACCGATTTCCACGCCGTGCAGCGCGGCTACGTTTCCGTGACGCCCATCCATGTGGATCTCACCCGCTTCCAGGCACTGGAAAAGGTAAGCAGCTGGGTGCAGACGTTGACTCAAGGCATGACTGATAAAGCGGACGGTAAAGCAGCATGATGCATCCGTTGCCGCCATCGGCATTGAAAGGCGAGGGCATGACCTCGCAGCGCGCACGCGATCGTCTTGTTGCCAAGTTGAAGGAAGAAGGCATCCGCAATCAGCGTGTGATCGATGTGATGCGCAATCTTCCGCGTCACCACTTTATCGATCAGGCCATGCATTCGCGCGCTTATGAAAACACAGCGTTGCCCATTGGCCACGGCCAGACTATCTCCCAGCCGTGGGTGGTAGCGCGCATGACCGAGGCATTGCTGGAGCCTTTTGAAGCAAAATCCGGTCGTCCGCAGAAAGTGTTGGAGATCGGCACTGGCTCGGGTTATCAGGCGGTGGTGCTCGCCAACCTGGTACCACAGGTCTTTACCGTGGAGCGCATCGAAGAGCTGCTGCGCCAGGCGCGTCGGCGCTTTCGCCAGCTGGGCATCGAGAACATCCGCTCGCGTCACGATGACGGCAAGCTTGGCTGGGCGGCGGAGGCGCCGTTCGACGCCATCATGCTGACTGCCGCTGGTGACGCCATTCCTACCCAGGTACTTGATCAACTGAGTCCCGATGGCGTGTTGGTCGCGCCGGTCGGCTCCCCCAGTAGCCAAACACTGATCCGCATGCGCGGCGATGGCAAAGGAGATTTTGTGCAGGAAGAATTGGCCGCGGTGAGTTTCGTACCCTTGCTGGGCGGCATCGGCTGATGCGTCTGTTCGGAAAGTTATATGCGCGCGTTCTGGTCTGGGCGCGCGATTCCAGGGCGATCTATTACCTGTGCGGATTGAGCTTCGTCGAAGCCTTCATCTTTCCGATCATGCCGGAAGTGATGCTGGCGCCGATGATGCTCGGCAAGCGACATAAAGCCTTTTTCTACGCCAACATCAGCCTGCTGTTCTCGCTGCTGGGCTCAATCGTCGGTTACTCGCTGGGGCACTGGGCTTTCCATGCGCTGACTCCGTTGCTGCAGTCGCTGCATCTCTATGATCCGATCCAGACCGGCGTGGAAAACCTGCGCACGCAGATGAATCAACATTGGCTGGAATTGCTGCTAGTGCTGATGTTAGCTGCACTGCAACCGGTGGTGCCGATGAAGTTCGTCACCTGGGCGGCAGGTATCGTCGGCGTGCCCATCATTCCCTTCCTCGTCTGCATACTGCTTGGCCGCGGCAAGCGGGTATGGCTGCTGGCGTTGCTGATCCGTCTATTCGGCGAACGTGCCGAACGCATCCTGCACAAGCACATCGAGTGGATTGGCTGGGCTGCTCTGGTGGTGCTTGCCGTGCTGGCTGGATGGTGGGTTCTCAAGCACTAGCGCACCCAGGTTTTCCAGGCATGCTTCACTGGGCAAGGTGGGGGTTGGAAAAAACGCATATGAGTTTTCCGAGCGACCCATTAACGGCCTACCATCTTTTACGATCAGGCCGCATGAAAACTCTGTACGACCCCGTTATGCTGCCTCGCATGAATGGATTGATGCGATGGTCTGCACTTATCACGATAGCGATTCTCATGACCGGTTGTGCTCGCACGGTTGTGGTCCAGCAGCCCCCAGGCGGGCAAGCCATCGTGCGGCCGATACAAGCCGGTAATGCGCCCGGCACCTACACCGTCGTCAAGGGCGATACGCTTTATTCGATTGCGTTCCGCAACGGCACGGATTTTCGTGAGGTCGCCCAGCTAAACGGGGTCGCCCCACCGTACACCATCTGGCCGGGGCAAGTGCTGAAACTGCCTGGGAATGGTGGCCCGGCTCCTGGACATGCGCCGCCGGTGGTGGTGATCGCCAAAGCACCGCCGCCCGCGCCACCCCCGCCGCCTGCTGGCGCTCCGGCGCCCGTGTTCCAGACTGTGCAAACTGCGCCAGTGACCACGCCTCCGCCGCCCGGTCCGCCGTCGGCGGCGACCACCACCACGGTGGTGCCGGTCGCTGGTGTTTCTACGCCACCGCCGGCTGCACCGGTAGTGGCTGCAGCGGCAACACCTATCGTGGCTGCTGGCGGTACGCGCACAGCTGGCGGTGTGAAATGGCGCTGGCCGGCATCCGGTTCTGTGGTGGGTCGTTTCCAGGCCAGCGCAGCGATTCCTGGCGTCGACATCGCGGGCAAGGAAGGTGATCCAGTGGTCGCGGCGGCCGATGGTGTGGTGGTGTACAGCGGCAATGGCCTGGTTGGCTATGGCGAGCTGATCATCATCAAGCACAACGACAGTTTCCTGTCCGCTTACGGTCACAACCGCAAACGCCTGGTGACCGAAGGACAACAGGTGAAGGCAGGCCAGCAAATTGCCGAGATGGGTTCGAGCGGCAGCGCGCGCGATGAATTGCAGTTCCAGATCCGCAAGGACGGTAGTCCCGTGGATCCGCTCGATTACCTGCCGTCGCGTTGATGAAAGAGGCGAGGGCCCGAGGCCGGGCCCTAATGACTACGGCAGGATAAATGCGGCGACGACGCGTCGACCTTCGCCAGCAAGCAAGCCGTAGGTGCGTGCGGCGGCAGCGTTGTCCATCACTTCAATGCCGATGCCCCGGCGCAGGAAACCCGCCATGAAGGCCGCCGGAGGAAACTGTTGCCGGTTGCCCGTGCCCAGTAGCACGACCTCGGGTTTCAATTCCAGGATGCCTTCGACGTGGCTTTCGTCCAGATGCGCAGCATTGGTAACCGGCCACTGTTCCACGGCACGCTCGGGCGCCAGCAGGAAGCTGGCGGTCAGTTCGCGATCCACCACGGTGACGGCATGGGGAGTGACTCGGCGTACGAAAAGAAAGTCACCCGGCCGGTCCAGCGACAAATCCATGGCAATTCCTCAGCGCGGCAATGCCAGACGAGGATCGTCTTCGTTGCGCCGGAACAGCACCACGATATGACCAATCTGTTGCACGTTTTCAGCCCCGGTGCCATCGATCAAGGTACTGATCTGCGCTTCACGCTCTTTCTTGTCGCCACCGGAAAGTTTCACCTTCACCAGCTCGTGATGCGACAGCGCCAGGTCGAGTTCCTTCACCACGGCTTCGGTCGCGCCCTTGGCGCCCAGCAGGATCACTGGGTGAAGGTCGTGGGCGAGGCTGCGCATATAGCGCCGTTGCGACGGGGAAATGGCCATGTGTTCAGTTTCAGATTCGCGGCAGGATGACCGTAAAGGGTATCATGGACACCCCTGTTCCCGGCCGTTGCCACCATGCCTCGCAGCAAGAGCAGTTCCCGCTGGCTGCGGGAGCATTTTGACGACCCTTACGTAAAGAAAGCCCAAGCCGAGGGCCTGCGTTCGCGTGCCGTCTTCAAGCTGGAAGAGCTGATCGAACGCGACAACTTGCTAAAGCCCGCCATGCGCGTGGTCGATCTAGGGGCTGCGCCGGGTGGCTGGTCGCAATTGGTCCGGCAGCGGCTGGGCGATAGTGGTACGGTGGTAGCGCTGGATATCCTGCCTATGCAAGGTATTGGCGGGGTCGATTTCCTGCAGGGCGATTTTCGTGAAGAAAGCGTCTTGCGGGAGTTGGAATCGCGACTGGATGGAAAGAAGCTCGATCTTGTGCTGTCGGACATGGCCCCCAATATGAGTGGTGTGGCACTGGCCGACCAGATCCGGGCGATGGATCTGGCCGAACTGGCGCTTGATTTCTCAAGGCACTGGCTCAAACCGGGCGGAGCGTTTTTAATCAAGTTGTTCCAGGGAACAGGCTTCGACGATTACCTACGTGGCTTGCGCACGGAATTTACACGCGTAAGTATGCGTAAACCTAAGGCCTCCCGCGCGCGTTCGCGAGAGGTATATGCGCTGGCTACCGGGTTCAAACCGGCTGGCCGGCAAACTGGCGAGAACCGCGCATGAACGAGACATGGAAAACCCTGGGGCTCTGGTTGATCATCGCGGTGATTTTGATCACCGTCTTCCAGAGCTTCAACCAGCACGGTGGCGCCTCTTCGGACCTGCCTTACAGCAGCTTCGTGCAAAGCGTGGATAGCGGCAACGTCGCCACCGCCACCATCAGCGCCGAAAACCCCGCCACCATCAGCGGCAAGCTGAAGGATGGCAGCAACTACCGTACCGTTGCACCGGTGCTCGGCTTCTCCACCAATTCGGTGGTCAAGCAGATGCAGGATAAAAACGTCACGGTGACCCAGGATTCCGGCACCGGTTTTTCGTTGATCGGCCTGCTTATCAACTGGCTGCCGGTGATCCTGATCGTCGGCGTGTTCATCTGGTTTATGCGCCAGATGCAGCAGGGCGGTGGTGGCCGCGGCGCGATGAGCTTCGGCCGTTCGCGCGCCAAGCTGCAGGGTGAGGATCAGGTCAAGGTGAATTTCAGCGATGTCGCCGGTTGCGACGAAGCCAAGGAAGAAGTCGGCGAACTGGTCGAGTTCCTGCGCGATCCGGGCAAGTTCCAGCGTCTGGGCGGCAAGATTCCGCGTGGCGTGCTGATGGTCGGCCCGCCTGGCACCGGCAAGACCTTGCTCGCCAAGGCGATCGCCGGCGAAGCCAAGGTGCCGTTCTTCTCGATCTCTGGTTCGGACTTCGTGGAAATGTTCGTCGGTGTCGGCGCATCCCGCGTGCGCGACATGTTCGACCAAGCCAAGAAGCACGCACCGTGCATCATCTTCATCGACGAAATCGATGCAGTCGGTCGTCATCGCGGCGCAGGCCTCGGCGGCGGACATGACGAACGCGAGCAGACGCTCAACCAGTTGCTGGTCGAGATGGATGGTTTCGAAGGCACGGAAGGCATCATTGTCATCGCCGCTACCAACCGTCCAGACGTGCTCGATCCGGCGCTGCTGCGTCCGGGCCGTTTCGACCGCCAAGTCGTGGTTGGCTTGCCTGACGTGAAGGGGCGCGAGCAGATCCTGCGCGTGCACCTGCGTAAGGTGCCGACTGCCAGCGACGTCGATCCCATGGTGATTGCACGCGGTACGCCGGGCTTCTCGGGTGCGGATCTGGCCAACCTCGTCAACGAGGCGGCACTGTTTGCTGCGCGCGAGAACGCGCGCGAAGTACGGATGGGCCATATGGACAAGGCTCGCGACAAGATTCTGATGGGTACCGAGCGCCGCTCGATGGCGATGAGCGAAGACGAGAAGAAGCTCACCGCCTATCACGAAGCCGGTCACGCCATCGTCGGCCGCGTGGTGCCTGAGCACGATCCGGTCTACAAGGTCACCATCATCCCGCGTGGCCGTGCGTTGGGCGTCACCATGTACCTGCCGGAAGGCGATAAGTACAGCATGAACAAAATTGCGATCGAATCGCAGCTTTGCTCGTTGTACGGTGGCCGTGTGGCGGAAGAGCTGATTTTTGGTGCCGACAAGGTCACCACCGGTGCGTCCAACGACATCGAGCGCGCCACCAAGATGGCTCGCAACATGGCCACCAAGTGGGGTCTGTCCGATGAGCTCGGTCCGGTGACCTACGGTGAGGAAGAGGACGAGGTGTTTCTCGGCCGTTCCGTCACGCAGCACAAGAACGTGTCCAACGAAACCGCGCGCAAGATCGACGAAGTGGTGCGCGAGATCCTTGATCGCGCCTATGCCCGCACCAAGGAAATCCTGACGGACAACATCGACAAGCTGCACATGATGTCCGACGCCTTGCTGCAGTACGAAACCATCGATGCTCGCCAGATCGACGACATCATGGCTGGCCGCATTCCAGGGCCGCCTGCTGACTGGTCCAAGACATCGTCGCCCGGCTCATCGGTACCGCCGCCTCCGCCGCCGCGTGGGGATGCCGGAGCCAAGGTCGGGGATCCGGCCACGCAAAGCCGGATCTAAGCCCAAGCAGGCTTGCTGGAAAAAAGGCCGCCTTCGGGCGGCCTTTTTGTTGTCGGATCGGCGGCTAAATTTTATCCGGGTAATATTGCCATATGAATTTTATCCGGGTATTATTTGTCGACTTGACAGGGATACGCCATGACCAGCCCCGATCCATCCTGCTCTTACACCAGTTTCCAGGGCGATCGTCGCCTCGTGTCCGGGCCGCTCCACGTAGTGGCCCTGGCCGTCAAGTTGACCGCAGACCGCGATCGGATGAAGCCAATCCTGATCTTTGACGACAGCACCGGCCGTTCCATCGATGTCGACACGCGCGGTACGGACGAAGACATTCTTGCTCGCTATCAGACTAAGGCGGTTACCCAGGAAAGCCAGGCGGGGGCGCCAGACGCGCCACGGGGGCGGGGACGGCCCAAGCTGGGCGTTGTCGCCCGGGAGGTGACTCTGCTGCCCCGACACTGGGAATGGCTTGCGTCGCAACCCGGTGGGCCGTCGGTGGCCCTGCGTAAACTGGTGGAGGAAGCGAGGCATCGCTACAGCAAGCGCGACAAGTCGCGCGTATGGCAGGAGCGCGCCTATCACTTCATGTCGGCGATGGCGGGCGATATGCCCGGTTTTGAAGAAGCGAGTCGCGCCTTGTTTGCTAACGATGAAGCGACGTTCCGCGAGCTGATCGCAGCATGGCCGGCCGACGTGCGTAGACATGCTGCCTGGCTGGCATATGGTGATGATGCGAAAGAGGGGATGGTGTGATGCAGGCTGATTCTAGTTCACGCTATCTCGAGCCAACGCAGGCATCCGGACGCGCGTTTGTCATGCGCGGCGTACAAGGCCCGGTGGTGATGCTGAATCTGCTGCGTTTTCGCAAAACGGCCGATTACTCACTGTCGCCGGAACTGTCGCCTGATGTACCGATCAGCGGCGCTGCCGCCTTTTACCGCTATATCGAGCACACCTTGCCATACCTGTATGAATCAGGTGGTGAAGTGATGTTTCTCGGTGAGGGCGGTTCGTTCCTGATCGGCCCAGCCAACGAGCGCTGGGATATGGCAATGCTGGTGCGGCAGCACAGTGCGGGATCCTTTCTGGCATTTGCCAGCCACGAAGCTTATCTGGCCGGAATGGGGCACCGGATAGCCGCGCTTGAAGATTCGCGGCTATTGCCTTTGTCGGAAATCGATATGGGCGTGTAGCTTGCTGGCTGGTGAGCCTGATCGTCCGTTGCAATTTTCAACCCAACCGATAAGGCAATGGGGATCAGGCGTTGGATCGACTACGCGAGAATTTCCAGCACCGCTTCCGGCGGACGTCCGATGATGGCTTTGTCGTCAGCCACCACAATCGGACGTTCAATGAGCCGCGGATGCTTCGTCATGGCATCGATCAACATCGCATCATCCAGCGATGAATCATCAAGATGCAGCGCTTTGTAGATATCTTCGCCGCTGCGTAGTAGCTGGCGAGCCGTAATACCTAACTGCCATAGCAAGGTTTTCAGCTCGACGGCACTCGGTGGCGTTTCGAGGTAGTTGATCACCTCGAAAGGCTTGCCATGTTGTTCCAACAGTGCCAACGCGCTGCGCGATTTCGAGCAGCGGCTGTTGTGATAGATGCGGATCATCGCTGGTGTTTAGCGATTGCCAGAGCGATTGCCACCACCGGGGGAACGGCCGCCGCCATGTCCATGGGGGCGGTTGCCACGACCTTGCGGACGACCGCCTTGACCTTGCCCCTGACCTTGGCCAGGACGGCCACCACCGCGATTGTTGCGTTTGGCATTGCCACCGGCGTTGAAGCCGCCGTACGGGTTTGCGCTGCCGGTGCCACCACCACTGCCACGGCGATTGCTGGAGGTATTGGCACCGCCACCACTACGACCACCCTCGCGGCTGTCGCCTGCGAACCAGGTGCGTGCCGGCGGCAGCTCTTGGCCCGGGCCAATACCACGCTTCTTCTTGTGTGGCGGCTTGGTGGAGCGATCCGGTTTGGCAACATTGCCGTTCACTTCGCGATTCGGATTGCGACGGCGTTGTTGCTTGCCGCGTGCGGGCTCCTCGCGAATGCGATCGAAAGCACGCAGTTCGCGGGCTTCGTCGTGATAGCCGCCGCTCCATGCGGTACCGGCGCCTTTCTCAGGACGGTATTCGGTGACGTTGCGCGGCGCGCGGCGCTGATGCAGCACGGGGCTGAGCGTGAGCACTGGCTGCGGGGCGCCGAGGCCGGCGACCTTGCGTAGTTCTTTCACCAAGTCTTCGTTGAGTGCTTCACAGTCGCCACGGCGGAGCATGCGCGGCAGCTCTATGTTGCCGTAGCGGATGCGCTTGAGACGGCTGACCAGGAAACCTTGCGAGTCCCACAGGCGGCGGACTTCTCGATTGCGACCTTCGCGGATCACCACGCGGAACCAGCTATGGCTACCGCCGCGGCTGATGATGGCGATTTCGTCAAAGCGGGCAGGGCCGTCTTCCAGCTCAACGCCCGCTTTCAGTTTCTCGATCATTTCATCGGGCACTTCGCCGTGTACGCGGCAAAGGTATTCGCGTTCCAGGCCGCTGCGCGGATGCATCAGCGCGTTGGCGAGTTCACCATCGGTGGTCAGCAACAGCAGGCCGGTGGTGTTGATGTCGAGGCGGCCTACGGCGACCCAGCGCGCGCCTTTCAGTCGCGGCAGCTGTTCGAACACGGTGGGACGGCCTTCGGGATCTTCGCGTGTAGTCACCACGCCTTCGGGCTTGTGGTAGACCAGCACTTCGGCGTCGTCGCGATTGTCGGTGGCGACAACAAACTGCTTGCCATCGAGCGTGACGCGGTCGCCAGCACGGACGCTTGCGCCGATGTTGGCGGCGCTGCCATTGACTTCGACATCGCCTGCCTGGATGCGTTGCTCCAGCATGCGTCGCGAGCCGAGACCGGCGTTGGCCAGCACCTTGTGTAGGCGTTCTTCGATCTGGGGGGCGTTTTCAGGCGGTGCGGAGCGCTTGAGGCTCAATACGGATTTTTGTGGCGCATTCATGCGCGGTACTCCTCGGTGTCTTGCTCAGCGGAGCTTTCAGCGGCGTCCGCATGGTCCGCTGCCTCGTCGGCAGTGGAAGGGGGTTCTGTGACGGCATCCGTTTCAATGGCGGATGCAGTGTTTTCGGATTCGTGGCTGTCCGCGTGGTGCTGCGGAGCAGGGTCTTCGTGTGTTTCCTCAGCAACCGATGTTTCAGTTGCCGGTTCTTCGTGGACGATCGCTTCGTTAGCAGGCGCTTCGTCGGCTTGGTCTTCGTGGGCTGCCGCTTCACCAGTGTGTGCTTCTTCAGCGTGTACCTGGTCTTCGGCTTGCTTTTCTTCGGCGTGTTCGCCTGCTGCCGCTTCATCCTCCGCTTCAGCGTCCGGATCAATCGGCAGATCCTTGATGACGCGCGGCGGGAACGGCTCGTTGTCCAGCCGCAGCTGGGGGTCTTCCATGTCGCGGATTTCCGAGAGCGGCGGCAGCTCATCGAGCGACTTGAGGTTGAAATAGTCCAGGAAGCTGCGCGTGGTGCCGTACAGGGCGGGCTTGCCCGGCACGTCGCGGTGTCCCACTACCCGAACCCATTCGCGTTCTTCCAGGGTCTTGACGATGTTGGATGAGACCACCACGCCGCGAATCTGTTCAATTTCCGGACGCGTGATCGGTTGACGGTAGGCGATCAACGCCAGCGTCTCCAGCAGGGCGCGCGAGTAGCGGCTGGGCTTTTCCGACCACATGCGTGATACCCACGGATGCACATCCTGGCGTACCTGATAGCGGAAACCGGAGCCGACTTCCCTCAGCTCGACACCACGGTTCTGGCTGTCTTCCACCAGCATTTCCAGTGCCATGGCGATGTGTGTCCGGTCGACTTCATCTTCCTCGACGAACAGTTCGCCCAGTTGCGCCACCGTCATAGGCTGGCTGGCGGCAAGCAGTGCGGCTTCGATAATCGCTTTGAGTTGCTCGATCTGCATGGTCTTAGGATTCAGGTATCCATGACGGTGGTGCGCCCTTGTCTCAGCGACCGCTTATTCGGTGCCAAACGCGGCGTTTTGTTCTTCGAAGGCGTTGTCGCTGGCGGTGAGCTCGGCTTCTTCGCGGGCCGAACCGGCATTGGCCTTCACGTAAATCGGTGCCAGCGGTTCCTCCTGCACAATGTTGATCAGGAACTCCTTGGCCAGCTCCAGCATGGCCAGGAAGGTGACCACCACGCCCAGGCGTCCTTCGCTTACATCAAACAGGTTCTCAAAACGGTAGAACTGATCGCCTTCCAGGCGGCTCAGCAATTCGCCCATGCGTTGGCGCACACTCAGCGCCTCGCGCTTGATGGCGTGATGCCCGAACAGTTCGGCCCGGTGCAGCACATCCTTGAGGGCCAGCAGCATTTCCTTCAGATCCAGCGGCGGCGGCAGCTTCACCACACTGCGCTCGCCGGTATCAGCCTGCACAACGGCCGTGTCGCGTTCCAGGCGCGGCAGGGCATCAATGTCCTCGGCTGCCCTCTTGAAGCGCTCGTATTCCTGCAGGCGGCGCACCAGTTCGGCACGCGGATCTTCTTCCAAGCCTTCTTCCGTGGGCGGCCTCGGTAATAGCAACCGCGATTTGATCTCACCCAGGATCGCGGCCATCAGCAGGTATTCCGCCGCCAGTTCCAGGCGCATCACGTCGCGCATCATGTCGATGTATTCCATATATTGCCGGGTGATTTCGGCAATCGGAATATCGAGGATGTCGAGGTTCTGCCGGCGAATCAGGTAAAGCAGCAGATCCAGCGGTCCTTCGAACGCCTCCAGAAAAACTTCCAGCGCATCTGGAGGAATGTAGAGGTCCTGCGGCATCTGCAGAATCGGCTCACCGCGCACGACGGCGAGCGGCATTTCCTGCTGCTGCGGAACCCCAGCAAACGCATCGTGCGTTGCTTGTACCGGCTGAGACTCGGTTGACTCAGTGCTCATCAATGCATGTCATTAGGCCGCCCGATTCGGGCTGGCGATTCGTTCTGTTGACGATCAAAACCTTTTTTCGATGCGCGATCGAACCAAGATTCATGCCTGGGATGCCTTCGATTGCTGAGGCGCCCCCAATGAAGCCACTCAATCTGCACGATGCCCAGCCGGGAGATGCGGCTTTCCCGCCAATATCAAACCCCGATGAAGCCACACGATGCGGTTCGGTCAGGTGTGCGGTCGCTGGATGCCGGGCGATATCGCTGAAAACGATCAGGCCGGAATCATGCGTAACGCCGCTGGCGTCGCCCGCGATTCGTAAAGGTCGGCTGGGTACATCGGGTGGAGGCCATCCCTACCGGGGCTCCCGGCGGCCATCCATGTATGGCTCCACACGCGGGTTACAGATTAACTGCAGTATGGCGGCATGTCCAGTAAGCGCTTCAGCTTCCGTAAGGGCATGTGAAGCTTTAAAGAATGCTTATGCAGCGAGGGATCCCCCATCCCTGCACGGCAGCCTCCCTTCCTAAGAAGTCCACGGGCACTGCTTCGGAGTGTAGGGGAGGGGCCGGAATGGGGTTTACCAATCCCTGCTGCACCAGTGCGAGCCGCGCCCTCCTGAGTCACCTGTATGGCACATGGGGTAAATGAACCGCCACGGCAGCATGTGACCTATAGCGTCGCCAGTGTCGTCTGAAACACGTCACACAGATAGCTGCAATGTAGTTGTAGCAGTGGCATGTCGCTTGCTTCATCATACGGGGCTATCCGGGGGACATCGGCACGAATGGGCCGGTGCTGACGGGCACAGAGGGACGTGTCGCGGGAAGGCACAGGCTTCGTTGCCAGCAGGTCGGATCTGGGCGTGTGGCGGGGATGCTGTGCGGGGAGATAAAAAGGTATGACCACAATGGGTGACGACGCCATGGATGGTTCCGATAAAGAGCATCTGCGCCCGGCGCGCATGCGCATCAAGACCACGGTGCTGATGAGTCACGGCGACGAATCGCATCCCACCGATCTGATCGACATCTCTGCCACCGGCGTGCTGCTGCGCCGTCCGAGCCAATGGAACGGCAAGGCTGGTGAGAGTTGGGTGCTGGATATGATCTTCGGTGAGGACCTGCACATCCATCTGGAGGCGAAGGTCGCCCGCGTGTCGGAGCGGCATATCGGTTTTGCCTACACGCGCATTCCGGAAGACAAGCAGGTGCCGCTATGGAACCTGCTGGGTGGTTACGCCGATATCCTTGAGATGTGGCACAACGAATAGCGGGAATCGCGAGTCGTCAATCGGGAAAGTAAAAAGCGCTAATCGCTATGCTTTCCCGATTCCCGATTCCCGATTCCCGATTCCCGATTCCCGATTCCCGTTAACCGGCGACCGCCTGCTTCTTCTCATCCCGCAGCTCGCGCCGGAGGATCTTGCCCACATTGCTCTTGGGTAACGCATCGCGGAATTCGATCACCCTCGGACGCTTGTAGCCAGTAAGGTTCTCGCGGCAGAACTCCTTGAGCTGTTCCACCGTCAGGGTCGGATCCTTGCGCACCACGAACAGCTTCACGGCTTCGCCGGAGTGCTCGTCGGTAATGCCAATGGCTGCGACTTCCGCGACGCCCGGATGCTTCATCACGATGTCCTCGATCTCGTTCGGGTACACGTTGAAGCCGGACACCAGGATCATGTCTTTCTTGCGGTCGACGATATAGACGTAACCGTTCTCGTCGATCCTGGCGATATCGCCGGTATGCAGCCAGCCGTCCGGCGTCAGCACCTTCACCGTTTCATCCGGACGCTGCCAATACCCCTTCATCACCTGCGGGCCGTGCACCATCAGTTCGCCCACATCACCCTGCGGCAATGCTTGACCGTCTTCGGACCAGATGGCGATATCGGTGGACGGAATCGGCAGGCCGATGGAGCCGTTGTAATCCTTCAGATCCAGTGGATTGATGCACACGGCCGGCGATGCCTCGGTAAGACCGTAAGCTTCCGCCAGCGTGCAGCCGGTGACTTTCTTCCAGCGTTCCGCGACAGCGCGTTGCACCGCCATGCCGCCACCAAGGCTCAGGCGCAGCTTGGAAAAATCCAGCTCGCTGAAGCCTGGTGTGTTGAGCAGGCCGTTGAACAAGGTGTTGACGCCAGTCAGTGCGGTGAAGCCTGACTTGCGCAGTTCCTTGACGAAGGCCGGCATGTCGCGCGGATTGGTAATCAGCCAGCTCAGACCGCCCAGGCGCATGAACACCAGGCCGTTCGCCGTCAACGAGAAGATGTGATACAGCGGCAGCGCGGTGATGACGACTTCCTGGCCTTCCTTGAGATTCGCGCCGATCCACATGCCTGCCTGCAGCATGTTCGCGACCATGTTGCCGTGGGTCAGCATCGCGCCCTTGGCGACACCGGTCGTACCGCCGGTGTATTGCAGGAAGGCGATGTCATCGTGACCGATCACAGGCTTCGTCAACGAGTGACGCGCGCCACGGGACAAGGCATCGTTGAAGCGCACAGCATGTGGCAGATGGAAAGGAGGCACCATCTTCTTGACGTGCTTGACCACCAGGTTCATCACGGCACCCTTGGCGCCCAGCAGGTCGCCGATGCCGGTGGTGATGATGTGCTTGACCTCGGTCTCGGCCACCACCTGTTGCAAGGTGGCAGCGAAATTGTCCAGCACCAGGATCGCCTTGGCGCCGGAATCCTCAAGCTGATGCTTGAGCTCACGCGCGGTGTACATCGGGTTGGTATTGACCACTGTCAGGCCGGCGCGCAGTGCACCGAATAGCGCGATCGGGTATTGCAGGCAGTTGGGCATCATGATCGCGATGCGATCGCCTTTGACCAGTTTCAGCTCGCCCGTGAGGTAGCCGGCAAAGTCGCGGCTGAGCTTGTCGACTTCCGCGTACGTAAGTTGCTTGCCGAAGCTATGGAAGGCGGGGCGCTGGCCGAAGCGCTCAAATGCTTCTTCCACCACCGCGGTGACTGAGGCGTATTGATTGATATCGATTTCTGCGGATACGCCAGCCGGGTAGTGATTCAGCCAAGGACGCTGATTGCTCATGTTCGATCCCAACCTCCATTAGTGACATGCCGATGGTGACGATAGCGGGCATCGTGCATCATGCGGGCGAGGCATTGGAGCATACGCGCGCGTATAGCGGCAAGCCGCGTTGCAACGAGATTTCTGTCAGGTAATTCATGAAACGGACGCTCCCATTTGCATACTGGATTATCGCGCTGGTGCTGGTTCTGGCGGATTGCCATCGCGCCCCGGATGACGTGTTGATCCGGCAGTCCATCGACGCCGCGACTCAGGCCACTGAGAAGGTGGATGCATCGGCACTGCTCAGCCAGCTTACGGATGATTTCGATGGCGACGACGGTACGATGCGCCGTCAGGACATCGGCAACCTGCTGCGCCTGGCAAGTTTTCGCGGTGAAACGCTGCATGCGATGCTCGGGCCGGTGGACATAGAGCCGCGCGGCGAGCGTTACGTCGCCAGCTTCACCGTCACCCTGACCCGTGGCGGCAAGGTGTTTCCCTCGCAGATCGGTGTGTACAAGGTGGAAACGGCGTGGCGCAGGGAAGGGCACGATTGGCGATGCTACGAGGCGACGTGGACGCAGCAGCTGTGACGTTTGGGCTGCGTGGGGGATACAGCAACACGTGAGCCCCTCTCCCTTGGGGAGAGGGGCTTAACGCATCAGGCGGCTTTCTTGCTCGCCAACTGACGCAACACATACTGCAGAATGCCGCCGTGACGGAAGAACTCGCGTTCCTTTGGCGTGAGCAGTAGCACCTTCACCGTGAACTTCTTTTCGCCACCATCGCCCTTCGCGATCACGGTGGCTTCCTTCGACTCACCATCTTTCAGTCCGGTGATCTCGAAGGTTTCCTTACCGGTGAGCCCCAGGGATTTGGCGTTCTCGCCGTCCTTGAACTGCAGCGGCAGCACGCCCATGCCGACTAGGTTGGAGCGATGGATGCGCTCGAAGCTCTCCGCGATGACCGCCTTCACCCCCAGCAGCAAGGTGCCTTTGGCGGCCCAGTCGCGCGAGGAGCCGGTGCCGTATTCCTTGCCGGCAACCACGATCAGCGGCGTCTTGCCGGCCTTGTACTTCATCGCCGCATCATAGATAGCCATCTGCTCGCCGCTCGGCACATAGAGCGTGTATCCGCCCTCCACGCCGTCCAGCATCAGGTTCTTGATGCGAATATTGGCGAAGGTGCCACGCACCATCACGTCATCATTGCCACGGCGTGAACCGTAAGAGTTGAAGTCCTTAGGTTCCACACCCTTGGAGATCAGGAAGCGGCCCGCGGGGCTGTCCTTCTTGATCGAACCGGCCGGCGAGATGTGGTCGGTCGTGATCGAATCGCCGAAGAGACCCAGCACGCGCGCACCGTGGATATCTTCGATCTTGCCCGTCTCCATCGTCATGCCGTCGAAGTAGGGCGGGTTCTTGATGTAGGTGGAATCGTCCCACTTGTAGACCGAGCCATCCGGTGAAGCGATGTTGTTCCAGCGGCTGTCACCCTTGAATACATCGGCATAGTTCTTCTCGAACATCTGCGGATTGATGGCGCCGGCGATGACATCCGAGATTTCTTTGTTGCTCGGCCAGATGTCTTTCAGATAGACCGGCTTGCCGTCGCTGCCTTGGCCGATGGGATCCTTGGTCAGGTCGACGTCCAGCGTGCCGGCCAGGGCATAAGCCACGACCAGCGGCGGCGAGGCGAGATAGTTCATCTTCACTTCCGGATGCACGCGGCCTTCGAAGTTGCGGTTGCCAGACAGCACCGATGCGACAGCGAGATCACCTTCAGCAATGCCTTGGCTGATCTCGGCCGGCAGTGGCCCAGAGTTGCCGATGCAAGTGGTGCAGCCATAGCCGACGATATAGAAGCCGACTTTCTCCAGCTCCTTCAACAGGCCAGTCTTTTCCAGATAATCGGTGACCACCAGCGAACCCGGGCCGATCGAGGTCTTCACCCACGGTTTGGCCTTAAGACCTTTTGCAGCGGCTTTTTTCGCCAGCAGACCGGCGCCGAGCATCACGGCCGGGTTGGAAGTATTGGTGCAGGATGTGATGGCGGCAATCACCACCGAACCGTCACCGAGCTTGAAGCTTTCGCCGTCCTTTTCCACGCGGACGCCCGAGTCAGTAATGTCGTTGGCAGGGTTGCCGATGGCGGTGGAGCCTCCCTCATTGGTGAAGCTAGCCGCATCGCCATTTTTCGTCTTGCGGTTGGCGGTGAGGGGCCCCACCGCGTCGAGGAAGCTCTTCTGGACACCTTCGAGCAACACGCGATCCTGCGGGCGCTTGGGACCGGCCAGCGACGGCTTCACGTCGGCCAGGTTGAGTTCCAGCGTGGTGGTGAATTCAGCCGCCGGCGTGTTTTCGTCGTGCCACAGGCCTTGTGCCTTGGCATAGGCTTCGACCAGCTTGATCTGATCTTCGCTGCGGCCAGACAGATGCAGGTAATTCAGCGCTTCCTGATCGATCGGGAAGATGCCGCAGGTCGCGCCGTACTCGGGCGCCATGTTGCCGATGGTGGCGCGGTCAGCGAGCGGCAGGTGTTTGAGGCCATCACCGAAGAATTCCACGAACTTGCCCACCACGCCGAGCTTGCGCAGCATCTGGGTGACGGTGAGCACCAGGTCGGTGGCCGTGACGCCTTCGGAAAGCTTGCCGGTGAGCTTGAAGCCCACCACTTGCGGAATCAGCATCGATGAGGGTTGGCCCAGCATGGCCGCTTCCGCCTCGATGCCGCCGACACCCCAGCCCAGCACGCCGATACCGTTGATCATGGTGGTGTGTGAGTCAGTGCCGAACACGGTGTCCGGGTAAAGCCATTTCTGGCCATCCTTCTCACTCGCAAACACCACACGTGCCAGATGTTCCAGATTCACCTGATGCACGATGCCAGTGCGCGGCGGCACGACTTTGAAATTGTTGAACGCCTTCTGGCCCCAGCGCAGGAATGAGTAGCGTTCCTGATTGCGATGGAACTCGATCTCGACGTTTTTCTCCAGCGCGGATTCAGAACCGTACACGTCAACTTGCACGGAATGGTCGATCACCAGTTCCGCCGGCGCCAGCGGATTGATCTGCTTGGCATCACCGCCCAGCTTCACGACCGCATCGCGCATCGCGGCCAGATCCACCACGCAAGGTACGCCGGTGAAATCCTGCAGCACCACGCGGGCCGGCATGAAGGAGATTTCGGTATCCGGTTCGGCCTTCGCGTTCCAGTTGGCGACGGCTTCGATTTCCTTCTTGGTGACATTTACGCCATCTTCGTGGCGCAACAGGTTCTCCAGCAGGATCTTCATCGAGTAGGGCAGGCGCTTGATGTTGAAGTGCTGGCCAAGCTTGGTCAGGCTGGCGATCTGGTACGAGCTGCCGTTGACGTTGACGGTGTCGCGGGTGGCGAATGAATCCAGCATGGGAATAACTCCTGTTGCGTGAAATCGGACGGGCGCGTTAGCAGGGCAATGCTAGACCAGCCAACGTTAGGGGAATTGCAAGGAGGTTCTGGTCCATCGTGGGGATGTCGCAAAGTTTGGGACAAATCGAAGGGGCCGCAACCCACTATCGAGCCATTTCGCGACGTTTGCATTGCAAGATTTCGAATGCTGCCGGAAACACGTTTTCGTTGCTGGGTTTATGGGACGGCTGGCAAAATAGCGGGCTGACAGAACCGCTTTCATCGCGATTTGCTCCCGCAAGCCATGCACTAGCTCCCTCCTCTGCTCGCGGGGGAGGGTTGGGAGGGGGCAGGCACTTGCCTACAAGTTTCCCGCAAGGGCCTCACCCCTCCCGACTTCCCCCTGCTCGCAGGGAGAGGAGCAAAACAACCAGCCACAGGACGAGATCACATGCTCAACGCCTACCGCCAACACGTCGCCGAGCGCGCCGCGCTGGGTATCCCCCCGCTGCCACTGTCGGCTCAGCAGACCGCCGACCTGATCGAACTGCTGAAGAACCCGCCTGCTGGCGAAGAAGCGTTCCTGGTTGACCTCATCACCAACCGCGTGCCGGCTGGCGTGGACGACGCTGCCAAGGTCAAGGCCTCCTACCTGGCCGCTGTGGCCTTTGGCACCGAGAAGTGCACCTTGATCAGCCGCGAGAAGGCGACCGAGCTGCTGGGTACCATGCTGGGTGGCTACAACATCCATCCGCTGATCGAGCTACTGGATGATGCGCAGGTCGGCGCGATTGCGGCCGAAGCGCTGAAGAAAACGCTGTTGATGTTCGATTCCTTCCACGACGTGAAGGATAAGGCCGACAAGGGCAATGCCAACGCCAAGGCCGTGCTGCAGAGCTGGGCCGATGCCGAATGGTTCACCAGCCGCCCGGAAGTGCCGCAGAGCCTCACCATCACCGTGTTCAAGGTGCCGGGCGAAACCAATACCGACGACCTGTCACCTGCACCCGACGCCACCACGCGCCCGGACATCCCGCTGCACGCGCTGGCCATGCTGAAGAACAAGCGCGAAGGTGCACCGTTCCAGCCGGAAGAAGACGGTAAGCGCGGTCCGATCCAGCAGATCCAGGATCTCGCCAAGCAGGGTCACCTGGTGGCTTATGTGGGTGACGTGGTCGGCACCGGCTCCAGCCGTAAGTCCGCCACCAACTCCGTGCTGTGGTGGACCGGCGAAAACATCCCGTTCATCCCCAACAAGCGCTTCGGTGGCGTGTGCCTGGGCAGCAAGATCGCCCCGATCTTCTACAACACGATGGAAGATGCCGGCGCACTGCCGATCGAACTCGACGTGTCCAAGATGGACATGGGTGACGTGGTCGAGCTGCGTCCCTATGAAGGCAAGGCGCTGAAGAATGGCCAGGTGATCGCCGAGTTCCAGGTGAAATCCGACGTGCTGTTCGACGAAGTGCGCGCCGGTGGGCGCATTCCGCTGATCATCGGTCGCGGCCTTACCGCCAAGGCCCGTGAAGCGCTGGGCCTGGCGCCGTCTACGCTGTTCCGCCTGCCGCAAAACCCGGCCGACACCGGCAAGGGTTATACCCTCGCGCAGAAGATGGTCGGTCGCGCCTGCGGTTTGCCGGAAGGCAAGGGCATGCGTCCGGGCACCTATTGCGAGCCGAAGATGACCTCGGTCGGTTCGCAGGACACCACCGGCCCGATGACCCGCGATGAGCTGAAGGATCTGGCCTGCCTGGGCTTCTCGGCCGATCTGGTGATGCAGTCGTTTTGCCACACCGCGGCCTATCCCAAGCCGGTGGACGTAAAGACCCACCATGAACTGCCCGCGTTTATCTCTACCCGCGGCGGCATCAGTCTGCGTCCGGGCGACGGCGTGATCCACTCCTGGCTCAACCGCATGCTGTTGCCCGACACCGTTGGCACCGGCGGCGACAGCCACACCCGTTTCCCGATCGGCATTTCGTTCCCGGCCGGCTCGGGTCTGGTGGCCTTTGCCGCTGCTACCGGCGTGATGCCGCTGGATATGCCCGAATCCGTGCTCGTCCGCTTCAAGGGCGAACTGCAGCCGGGCGTCACTTTGCGTGACCTCGTCAACGCGATTCCGCTTTACGCCATCAAGCAGGGGCTGCTGACCGTCGCCAAGCAAGGCAAGAAGAACATCTTCTCTGGCCGTATCCTGGAAATCGAAGGTCTGCCTAACTTGAAGGTGGAGCAGGCGTTCGAACTGTCCGACGCATCGGCCGAGCGTTCCGCCGCCGGCTGCACCGTGCGTCTGGACAAGGCGCCGATCATCGAATACCTCAACAGCAACATCACGCTGCTGAAGTACATGATCGCCCAGGGCTACCAGGATGTCCGCAGCCTGCAGCGCCGCATCAAGAAGATGGAGGAGTGGCTGGCCAATCCGCAGCTGCTTGAGCCGGATGCCGATGCCGAATACGCCGCCGTGATCGACATCGATCTGGCCGACGTGCATGAGCCGATCGTCGCCTGCCCGAACGATCCGGACGATGTGAAGACACTTTCCGACGTGGCCGGCGCCAAGATCGACGAAGTGTTCATCGGTTCGTGCATGACGAATATTGGTCACTTCCGCGCAGCCTCGAAGCTGCTGGAAGGTAAGCGCGATATCCCGACCCGTCTGTGGGTCGCTCCGCCGACCAAGATGGATCAGCAGCAGCTCACCGAGGAAGGCCATTACGGCGTACTCGGCACGGCTGGTGCGCGTATGGAAATGCCGGGCTGCTCGTTGTGCATGGGCAACCAGGCGCAGGTACGCGAAGGCGCGACGGTGATGTCCACCAGCACCCGCAACTTCCCGAACCGCCTGGGCAAGAACACCAACGTGTACCTGGGTTCGGCTGAACTGGCCGCCATCTGCTCGCGTCTGGGCCGCATCCCGACCAAGCAGGAGTACATGGCTGCCATCGGCGTAATCAACGCCAATGGCGACAAGATCTATCGCTACATGAACTTCGACAAGATCAAGGACTTCAAGGACGTCGCTGATACGGTCGAAGCCTGAGCGCTTTTTCCCTTCTCCCTTCGGGAGAAGGGCTATAGATAGAACGAAGCCCGGCCTCGCGCCGGGCTTCGTCGTTTATGCTGTGCGTAAAGCGATAGCCACAGGCACACGGATGATTTCGACTCACTTATCGGCAGTCTCGCTCCGCGACCTTATCCTGGTGCAGGCCGTGCACCGTCACGGCAGCTTCAACAGCGCGGCGCGGGCCATGCACATCAGCCCGTCCGGTTTGTCGCATCAGGTGCAGAAAGTAGAGCAGGCGCTGGGCACGCCTTTGTTTGAGCGCGGTGGCCGGCGTGTGGTTCCTACGGCAGGTGGGCAGCGTTTGTTGGAACAGATCGATGCGGTGTTGTTGGCCGCCGATCATCTGCAACAGGCTGCGCGTGCGGGAGAAACCGCTTTCGGCGGCGAATTGCGGCTGGGCGTGCTGGCGACGCTCGGTCCTTATCTGCTGCCGCATCTGATTGCACCATTTCCGCAACACTTCCCCGGTGCGCGCCTCAGTCTTTCGGAAGGTAAGCCGCGCGGCTTGCTGCGTCGCCTGCATGAAGGCGAGCTGGATGCGGTGCTTGCACCACCGGCGACGGCAGTGAGTGGCATCAGCATGCAGCCGTTGTTCTTCGAGCCTTGGGAAGTGCTGCTGCGTGCCGATCATCCTCTGGCAGGTAAGCGCACCATTTCACTTGATCAGTTGAAGACCGGTGAAGCGATTTTCATGGCGGAAAGCCATGCCGATGGCGAGGGCTATGTACAGGATGTGAGCCTGGAGAGTCTGGCTGCGCTGGTGACGTTGCGTGGGGGGCATGCGCTGGTGCCGGCGCTTGCGCACGATCGCCTGGCATCGATGCCGAACATTGCGCTGGCTAAGATCAAAGGTCAGCAAATACCCGGGCGCGATATCGCACTGTATTGGCGCGAAGCTTCACCGTGGCACGACGATCTGGAAGTTTTTGCCGGCTTGCTGCGCAAGTTGGCGCAGCAGCGTCCCGGGCTCAAGTTGATCGGCGATGACTGATTGATGTGGCATTTCGTACAATGACGCATTGCAACGCCGCCCATTCGGTATAACCGCCATGGGTCTGCTGGGTCGTCTATGCAGGATGTTCCAGGCAGATCACCGATCGGAATAGTCATTACGTTGGCCAAGGAATAAGCGCTCGATGCATCGCGTTGTTATTGTTGGAGGCGGCGCTGGTGGTCTCGAACTGGCGACCAAGCTGGGCAAGACGCTTGGACGTGGTGGGCGCGCCAAAATCACGCTGATCGATGCCAATCTCACGCATATCTGGAAGCCGCTGCTGCATGAAGTGGCGGCCGGTTCGCTGGATGCTGCCAACGATGAGCTCAGCTATCTTGCGCAGGCCAAGTGGAATCATTTCGAATTCATCTACGGGCGCATGACGGGTCTGGATCGGCGTCGTCACATCATCCAATTGGCAGGATGGAAGGGCCTTTATGCACCGGATGACGTGCCGCCAACCGAGGTGCGTTACGACACATTGGTAATGGCCGTAGGCAGCGTGTGCAACGATTTCGGTACACCCGGCGTGCGCGAGCACTGCATCTTCCTCGATTCGCGTCATGACGCTGAGCGCTTACGCAGGGAAATGCTGGAGCGCCGCTTGGCCGCCGTCGCCGAAGGGCGCTCACATAAGCTGCGTGTAGCAGTGATCGGTGGTGGAGCCACTGGCGTGGAACTCAGCGCAGAGTTGTGCGACGCCAATCGCAAGCTCGCGCAATATCACCACCAGCGTGGCCCACTTGAGGATCTGGATATCACGCTGATCGAAGCAGGACCGCGCCTGCTCCCCGCCTTGCCCGAACAGATTGGACTCTCGGTGGAAAAGGAGCTGCGTAATAAGCTTGGCATTCGTGTGTTGACCGGTACGGCGGTGAAACGTGTCGAGACGGGATGCCTTTTCGACGCGCAGGGCAACAAGATCGACGCCGACATGATGGTATGGGCGGCAGGCATTCGTGCTCCGGAATTCCTCCACGATCTTGATGGCCTGGAAAGCAATCACATCAATCAGCTGTTGGTACGATCCACGCTGCAGACGACCCGCGATGAGGACATCTTTGCCTTGGGTGATTGCGCGTCTTGTCCGCTAGGCGATGGCGCTGTCGGCAACACGCCACCACGTGCGCAAGCCGCACACCAGCAAGCCGAGTTGCTGGCGAAGAACATCGCCTTGCGGCTTGAAGGGAAGCCATTGCTGGATTTTCAGTATCACGATCACGGCTCGCTCGTGTCGCTCGCCTCCTACAACACCTTCGGCAGTCTGCTGGGCAACCGCGTGATCGAAGGCTGGGTGGCGCATTTTTTCTATGCGTCGTTGTATCGGATGCATCAATCGGCGTTGTATGGTCGCTGGCGCACCACGCGACTGATGATCGGTGGATTTATCGCCAAAAACACGCGTCCGTTGCTCAAACTGCACTGATGCAGGGACCCGACCTACCACCAGTTAGCGATTATCGAGCGTAGTACCTGTCAGCAATCCGCGAGCCAGCATGCTGCACTGGCGTCGATGGAACAGCAGCTGCCATTGCCGTCCGCCGATCTGCCGCCACAGCACCGCTGAGCGCACGGCAGCCAGCAGGCTTGCCCGCACCCGCTCGACCAGCACCGGTTGCTGTAACCACTGCGGATTGCCGGTGACCATTACGCGTGGGCGCAACGTCGAAAGCGTACCTGCGTAAAGTTCGGCCAAGCGGCTGAAAACCTGCGGCGAATTCAAGCCAAAATGGTCAACTTGCCGCTTGGCTGACACGATGCCTTGTTGCAGTTCGTCGAGCAGATCCTTGTGATGCGCCAGGCTGCGCTCCAGGCGCATGACGGTCACCACCATACGCGTGACTGCTATGTCGCGGCTGTTTTCGTCCAGTTGCCCGATCAGGGTGCGCAGGCCGACACGTAAGCCTGATACGTTGCCATACACGCCAATCACCGATGGCGCATCGATGCGAAACACGCTGGCAAGGCTGGCGTCCAGCGCCAAGTCGTCGCAACGGCCTTCGTTCGCCAGCTGATGGGCGATGGCAGAGGCCTGGAACAGACCGGCCAGCGCCAGGACACGTTCCTCATTGATGGCAAAAGTTTCAAACACGCTGCGTCACTCTTGTTATTTCATTTTGTGGCAGACCGCCATAGGCGGCATCCGTAGCGGCGATCACTGCGCCACCCAGGCATTCGTCGCCGGCGTAGAACACCACGGATTGACCTGGGGTGACGGCGCGCTGTGGCTGGTCGAAATGCACCTCCACCTGATTGTCGTGGATAGACACGACACAGGCCTGATCATGTTGGCGGTAGCGGGTCTTGGCGGTGCAGCGAAATTCGGATGCGGGCGGTGCGCCAGCCGTCCAGGTCGGCGATTCGGCAACCAGCCGTTGCGAGTGCAACCACCGGTTTTCGCCGCCTTGGGCTACGAACAGCACATTGGCTGCGACATCCTTGCCGACCACGTACCAGGGCTCGCCGCCGGCATGCTGACGGCCGCCAATGCCCAAGCCGTTGCGTTGCCCCAGGGTGTAATACATCACGCCCTGATGCTCGCCGATGAGCTGTCCGTCGGGGCTGCGCATCTCGCCAGGGCGGGCAGGGATGTATTGGGTCAGAAATTGCCGAAAATCGCGCTCGCCGATAAAGCAGATGCCGGTGGAGTCCTTCTTGGCGTGTGTAGGCAGGGCGGCTTCGCGAGCCATCTCGCGTACGCGGGATTTCTCGATGTCACCTACCGGGAACAAGGTCGCAGACAGCTGTTGCTGCCCGAGCGCGTGCAGAAAGTAGGTCTGGTCTTTGCTGTTATCCACGGCGCGCAGCAGGCGGTAGCGACCATCCAGGCAGTCGACCCGGGCGTAATGGCCGGTGGCGATCTTCTCCGCGCCCAGGGCGCGGGCTTCGTCCAGGAAGGTCTTGAACTTGATCTCGCGGTTGCAGAGCACATCCGGATTGGGCGTACGGCCGGCGCGGTACTCAGCCAGGAAGTGCTCGAACACGCCGTCCCAATACTCGGCAGCGAAATTTCGGGCGTGGAAGGGCATGCCCAGCCGCCCGCAGACGGCCACGGCGTCCTTGCGGTCCGCGTCGGCGGTACATGGCCCGCTGCGGTCGTCCTCCTCCCAGTTCTGCATGAACAGACCTTCAACCTCGTAACCGGCCCGTTGCAGAAGCAGCGCGGCGACCGATGAATCGACGCCGCCGGAGATGCCGAGCATCACCTTCATGGCTGCCCACCGCCTGGCATCAGATTGGCGACGAGCGACAGGGGCAGGCGCTGGCCGGCCAGCCAGTCATCGATGCTCATCAGCACCATCGGGCTGCGCAGATGGTCGCCAAGGCCGGCAATCTCACCGCGAGTGAGCCACAGTGCCCGGCGGATGCCAGTATCCAGTGGTTGCTGAGGATCATGGCTTAAAGGTTTGGCGGCGAAGCTGAAACGCAGCACCACATCGCCATGTTCCTTGCTGCGCCACTGATGGATACCGATCAGGTGGGTGAGGGCGACGGTCCAGCCGGTCTCCTCGCGCGTCTCGCGCACGGCGGCCTGCAGCAGGCTCTCGCAATCGTCCAGATGGCCGGCTGGCTGGTTGTAGGCGACTTGGCCGTTAACTTCCTCTTCCACCATAAGGTAGCGGTCGCCATCGGCAACCACGCACGCGACGGTGACGTGAGGGCGCCACACGTCGTTACTGGAACTGTCAGCTTCTGTCATCAGGGGTCAATTTGGCCCAAAGGAGGTACTGGAAATGGCGTTATTGTGCCATTACCTCAAGTGCGGCCGTCGAGGAGGATCGTTCGCCTGGGCGTATACTGCACTTGAGCAAACGCAAACCCGAAAGGATGCTCTGATCAATTCTGTGTGGGTGGCATGATGTCCAGAAGGCTCTCAGGGTTTGTTGCGCGGCACAGGGAAAGCCGGGCGCCTTTTCAAGCCGCGCGGCACGGCGTGAGAGCCTTCTGGACATCACCCCATCATTTAAAATTTGTATGTGGGACCGGTTCTGTCCGTCCGCATACCTTCGGTCCATCGTCTCGACAGACGACCAGTCTGCCTTCGCCGATGGTCCTGTGGCCTGCGAACGGACAGAACCGGTGACACCTACGCAGAATTGATCAGAGCATCCTTACAAGCATGGCGAACGAATCCGAACAAGAACAACACAACGGTGGACATGGTCTTGCCGTTGAAGTATCCAAGCCTGAAGTAGCGCGCCCCCCGCTGTTTCAGGTGTTGCTGCTGAACGACGATTTCACACCGATGGACTTTGTAGTCGAGGTATTGCGCAGTTTCTTCGGGATGGACCAGGAAAAAGCCGTACAGATCATGTTGCACGTACACACCCGCGGTAAGGGCGTGTGCGGGGTGTTTACCCGCGAGGTGGCTGAAACCAAAGTCACGCAGGTGAACGAGTATTCACGTGCCAACCAGCATCCTCTGTTATGCACAATGGAAAAGGTTTGAAATCTGTTCAACATTTCTGCATGACAGCCGTTATGTGTAGATATTGATCAGGCGTTTTTGGCCCCCATTTTGCATCCAACGCGGTAGAGCCGCCCCACCATCGCAGCGGAGTAGGTCCGGATGTTCAGCAAGGATCTCGAAGTCACCATCGGCCAGTGCTACAAGCAGGCCCGCGAACAACGCCATGAGTTCATGACGGTCGAGCACCTGTTGCTCGCCCTCACCGAGAACCAGTCGGCGCTGGGCGCCCTGCGAGCCTGCGGCGCGGATCTTCCGCGACTCACCCATGAGCTGGAAAAAATCATCGCCGAGACCGTGCCGGTACTGCCGCACGGCGACGAGCGCGATACCCAGCCCACGCTCGGGTTCCAGCGCGTGCTGCAACGCGCGGTGTACCACGTGCAGTCTTCCGGCCGTAAGGAAGTCACCGGTGCCAACGTGCTGGTGGCGATCTTCGGTGAGAAGGATTCGCACGCCGTGTACTTCCTGCATCAGCAGGAAATCACGCGGCTGGACGTGGTCAACTACATCTCGCACGGCATTGCCAAAATTGGCGACGAGCCGTCCCCGGGCATGTCCGGCGCTGACCGGGAAGCCGAGGAAGGTGGCGAGGGCAAGGGCAATCCGCTCAGCGAATACGCCTCCAACCTCAACGAGCTGGCGCTGGAAGGCAAGATCGATCCGCTGATCGGTCGCCAGGACGAGATCGAGCGCACCGTTCAGGTGCTGTGCCGTCGCCGCAAGAACAACCCGCTCTATGTCGGCGAGGCCGGCGTGGGCAAGACCGCCCTGGCTGAAGGCCTGGCCAAGCGCATCGTGGATGGCGAAGTGCCCGAGGTGCTGGAAAACGCCACCATTTGGGCGCTGGATCTCGGCGCACTGGTGGCTGGCACCAAGTATCGCGGCGATTTTGAGAAGCGCCTCAAGGCGGTGATCAATCAGCTGAAGAAGCAGCCCGGTGCGATTCTCTTCATCGACGAGATTCACACCATCATCGGCGCGGGTTCCGCCTCTGGCGGCACCATGGATGCCAGCAACCTGATCAAGCCGATGCTGGCCTCGGGCGAGCTGCGCTGCATCGGTTCGACCACTTTCCAGGAATTTCGCGGCATTTTCGAGAAGGACCGTGCGCTGGCCCGTCGCTTCCAGAAGATCGACGTGGTCGAGCCGAGCGTGGCCGATAGCCTGGAAATCCTGAAGGGTCTGAAGTCACGCTTCGAGGAGCATCACGGCGTCACCTATACGGTGGAAGCGCTGAAGGCGGCGGTGGATCTGTCCGTCAAGCACATTCCGGATCGTTTGCTGCCGGACAAGGCCATCGACGTGATCGATGAGGCCGGTGCGCGTCAGCGCCTGCTGCCGGTCGATCAGCGCACCGGCAAGGTTGATGTGCCTGAAGTCGAATACATCGTCGCCAAGATGGCGCGCATCCCGGCCAAGCAGGTTTCGGCCTCTGACCGTGACGTGCTCAAGAACCTGGAACGTAACCTCAAGATGGTGGTGTTTGGTCAGGATGCGGCGATCGAAGCGCTTGCTGCATCTATCAAGATGGCGCGCTCGGGTCTGGCCGATCCGTCCAAGCCGATCGGTTGCTTCCTGCTGGCCGGCCCCACCGGCGTGGGCAAGACCGAGGTCACCAAGCAATTAGCGATGCAATTGGGCATCGAGATGATCCGCTTTGACATGTCCGAGTACATGGAAGCGCATTCCGTCTCGCGCCTGGTTGGCGCACCTCCAGGCTACGTTGGCTTCGACCAGGGCGGTCTGCTTACCGAGGCCGTCACCAAGCACCCGCACGCCGTGTTGTTGCTGGACGAAATCGAGAAGGCGCATCCGGATGTGTTCAACATCCTGCTGCAGGTAATGGATCGTGGCGTGCTTACCGACACCAACGGCCGCGAAGCCAACTTCAAGAATGTGATCGTGGTGATGACCACCAACGCCGGTGCACAGCAGGCTTCACGCCGTGGCATTGGCTTCGTCAAGCAGAACCATTCGATGGACGCGATGGAAGTGATTCGCCGCAGCTTCACGCCGGAGTTCCGCAATCGTCTGGATGCGATCATCCAGTTCAATGCGCTGGACTTCGACCATATCTTGCGCGTGGTCGACAAGTTCCTGATCGAGCTGGAATCGCAGCTCAGTGAGAAGCATGTCAGCCTGGATGTCGATGCCGACGCTCGCCGTTGGCTGGCCGAGCACGGTTTCGACCCGCAGATGGGTGCCCGCCCGATGGCCCGCGTGATTCAGGAGAAGGTCAAGCGCTCGCTGGCCGACGAACTGCTGTTCGGCAAGTTGGCCGAGGGTGGCAAGGTGATGCTGAGCGTGCGCGATGGCGAGCTACAGGTGAATACTGAGGCAGCCGAACCGATGCCGGCGGCGGTGTCCTGAGACGCAACCATCGGGAAAGCTGGTCAGTCGTGAACTTCTGTCTGGCTGTCAATGTTGTCCGTCGTCCCGGCCTTCGCCGGGGTGACGGACAAATGTAGATCCGAGGCCAGGAATGGCTAAATCGACAAGACGAAAAAAGCCGCGCACCGCGCGGCTTTTTCATGGTCAGCGCGGCACGCGCTGCAACCAAAGTTATTTCATGCGGTAGGTGATGCGGCCCTTGGTGAGGTCGTAAGGCGTCATTTCCACCTTCACCTTGTCGCCCGTCAGGATGCGAATGTAATGTTTGCGCATGCGGCCCGAGATATGGGCGATCACGATGTGGCCGTTTTCCAGCTGCACACGAAACATGGTGTTAGGCAGGGTTTCCACCACCGTGCCTTCCATTTCAATGACGTCGTCTTTGGCCATGCGTTCCGGATTCGCGCAGGCCACCATGGCCGCGTAAGCCGTCGATTATGCCACGGATCGGGGCCCGGTCAAAGAAGTGTTAAGGAGAATGACGCTTACTCGAGCCTTCTCCACCTCTCGATGGGGGCATTCATGTCTGCGAATCGGCAACCAGGGAGTGCTGAACCCCAGCTCGGCATTTTGGGGTCGAGCTAGGGGCGGAACGTTTCCTGGGCACACTCCGAGCTTGAGCAGGCGCATGACCTTAGGCGAAGTGCTCGTCCAGCTTGCGCCTTATTTCCTGCTCGATCATGCCCTTGAGTGGGGAAAACAGCATGCCGAGCTGGGCGCTCACATGGATTTCATCGTCGCCAATAGCAATTTTGCCGTTGATGCCTGAGCGCTCAAAAGCCAGTACATCGTTGTTCTGCCATTGCGTCTTCACCTCGAATTTCTCGCGCATGCGCGCGGCGACCTTATCGATCAGAGCGTGGGCGTCGGACAGGGGAAGACGGTGCGGGCGACGGATATCGATGCTTGCCATGGTGAATCTCAGAAAACGAGCTGCGCATGATAAAGCGTAATCCCTGCCGATAGTTCCTACGCTTCTGTTAGAGTCGCGCCGTCACGCCGTCGGTCATTTCATGCGCATTGAGTTTCCCCATTCCAACCGGGCAGGTTTCCAATGGAACCAGGCGGTCCTGCGCATCGGCAGCGACCCCGGCAATGATCTGATTTTGGCGGCGAGTCAGGCTGCGCCGCACCACTTGCTTATCCGTCTTGACCGCCGTGGCTGGGTGCTCGAAGTGTTGCCGGAAACCACCCGGGTCTATGTGAATGCCCGCCCGGTCCGTGAGCGGGCGATCCTGCGTCCCGGCGACGTGCTGAGCGTCGGTGATTGCCGCATGCAGCTCTGCGCGGACGAGGATCCTGCCAACCGCACATCCACGCCGATGCCGGAATTGGAACGCTCAACAGTGGCGCTGCGCGCTGTTGCCGGACCGTTGTCCGGCCAGGTGTTGCCATTGGATGAGCGTCTGGAACTCGGGCCAAAGGGCAGGGCACCACTGGATCTTCCGCAAGGCGAAATCGTCACGCTTACGATCTTTTGGCGCGACGGACGACTTTGCATGGAAACCGAACAGATGATCGATGGCCGCTACCCGGCTCGCGTCAACGGTATCGCCGTCCAGCAGACCGTGCTGCTGCCCGGTGACCAGATCGGCATCGGCATGCACCGTTTCCTGATCGATGCGCCAGGGCTGGAGCCTGAGCCGGAAATCGTGATTCCCGAGCCCAAGCCTGAGCCTTTGCCGGAAGATACCGCTGGCCCGCGCGGTGAAGTCTGGTGGCTGATCGTGACTGCAGCCGTGCTGGCCCTGGGCATTGCCTTGATGCTGCTGCTGCACTTCTGACAAATCCGAGGCATTTACACGGATCCCGTTGACGATGTGTTGCTGCGGCGCGGCATAATGCATCGATCATCCATGACGGGGAACCGGTGCGTGAGCAGGGTATGGAATTTCAGTGCAGGTCCGGCGGCGTTGCCTTTGCCGGTGCTTGAGCGCGCGCAGCGCGAACTGCTGGATTGGAACGGCAGTGGCGCATCGGTGATGGAGCAATCTCATCGCGGCAAGCGTTTTATCGCCATGGCTGAGCAAGTGGAAGCCGACTTGCGCCAACTGATGGGCATTCCGCCCGATTACGCCGTGCTGTTCGAACAGGGCGGAGCGACTCAGCACTTCGCGCAGATTCCGATGAACCTGGCGAGCGAAGGCGACAGTGCCGATTACATCCTCACGGGTCACTGGAGTGAAAAGGCCGCCAGCGAAGCAGCACCCTATGTGCGTGTCAATGTGGCGGCAAGCAGCAAGTCCGATAACTATCTGCGCATGCCCGCGCGCGAGACGTGGAAGCTGGATCCGTCCGCCGCCTACGTACACATTGCAACCAACGAAACCATTCACGGCGTGGAGTTTCAGGATATTCCGGATGTCGGCGGCGTTCCTTTGGTGGCCGACATGTCATCCGACATTCTGTCGGGCCCCATCGATGTCAGCCGCTTCGGTTTGATCTACGCAGGCGCGCAGAAAAATATCGGACCCTCCGGCCTGGTCGTGATCATCGTTCGCCGTGATTTGCTGGCCCGGCCCGGCCGCCCGATGGCCCGCATCTTCCGTTATGCGGAACACGCCGCCAACGATTCCATGCTCAACACACCTAACACCTGGGGCTGGTATCTCGCCGGACTGACCTTCCAATGGCTGAAGGAGAACGGTGGATTGTCCGCAATGGCCGAATGCAACCGCCAAAAGGCCAGCTTGCTCTATGCGACCATCGACGGCTCCGGCGGTTTCTATCGCAATCCCATCGATCCGGCCGTGCGCTCGCGTATGAATGTGCCCTTCACGCTGCACGACAGTGCGCTCGACGCCGCATTCCTGCAGGAATCGGAAGCGGCCGGTTTGTTGGCGCTGAAGGGACACAAGGCGCTGGGCGGCATGCGCGCCTCGCTGTACAACGCCGTACCGCTGGAAGCGGTGCAGACGCTGGTGGCCTTCATGCACGACTTTGCTCGCCGGCATCCGTGATTTCAGGCACTATGTGCCGGTTTTCAGACATCTTTACGCTTGGACATCCAACGCATGAACGACCCCAAGTCATCGCTGACACAGGTGCGCGAACGCATCGACAGCATTGATCGGCAGATCCAGGAGCTGATCTCTGAACGCGCCAACTGGGCACGCGAAGTCGCCCGCGTCAAAGGCGAGGGGCTTTCTGCGATCGACTATTACCGACCCGAACGCGAAGCACATGTGTTGCGCATGGTGGTAGACCGCAATCACGGTCCACTTTCGGATACGGAGATGGTGCGGTTGTTCCGCGAGATCATGTCGTCCTGCCTCGCACAGGAAGATCCGCTCAAGGTCGGTTACCTGGGGCCTGAAGGTACTTTCAGCGAGCAAGCCGTGCGCAAGCACTTCGGTCATGCTGCCTACGGCTTGCCGCTGGGCAGCATCGAAGAAGTATTTCAGGAGGTCGTTGCCGGCCATGCAGACTTTGGCATCGTGCCCGTGGAGAATTCCGGGCAGGGCATGATCCAGGTCACGCTGGACATGTTCCTTACTTCCGAAGCGCGCATCTGCGGTGAAGTGGAACTGCGCGTTCACCAGTGCCTGCTTTCGCAGCGGGATGCGTTGGAAGGTATCAAGCGCGTCTACGGCCACGCGCAATCGCTGCAGCAATGTAAGACTTGGCTGCGCGTCAATTTGCCGAATGCCGAGTGCATTGCCGTGCACAGTAATGCCGAAGGCGCGCGCCTGGCGCGGCATGCGGACGACACGGCAGCGATCGCGGGTGAAACCGCGGGCAAGATCTACGGCCTGAAGATGGTGGCCAAGGCTATCGAAGACCGTGCTGATAACACCACGCGCTTCCTGGTGATTGGTCGCTCTTTGTTCCCACCATCGGGCAACGACCGCACCTCGCTGCTGATTACCGTCAACGATAAACCCGGCGCGCTCTACGACGTGCTGAACCCGTTCGCCAAGCACGACGTAAGTATGAATCGCATCGAATCGCGCCCGTCACATACCGGTAAATGGCAATACGCTTTCTTCATCGACGTCTCCGGTCACATTGACGACGCGCCGCTGCAGGCTGCGTTGAAGGACATGGGGCCGGTCGCCACACAGGTGCGGGTACTTGGCTCCTACCCGGTGGCCTTGCCATGAGTGGTGCAAAGCGTCTGGATTGGGTCAGCCGGCCTGCGGCATCGTTGCACGGCGATGTCGTCGTGCCTGGCGATAAATCGGTTTCGCATCGTTCGATGATGCTGTCGGCGATTGCCGAAGGCACTTCGCATATCCGAGGTTTTCTGGAAGGCGAAGACACACGCGCGACAGCCGCGGTGCTTGCACAGTTGGGCGTATCGATCGAAGCGCCTTCCGAGGGTGAGCGCACTGTGCGTGGCGTCGGGCTGCATGGCTTGCGCGGTTCGGACAAACCGCTCGATTGCGGCAATGCCGGCACCGGCATGCGCTTGCTGACAGGCTTGCTGGCGGGACAATCCTTCGACAGCACCTTGATCGGCGACGAGTCGCTATCCAAGCGTCCGATGCGCCGCGTCACCGATCCACTGGCGGGCATGGGTGCGCAAATCGACACGCAAGACGGCCTGCCACCGTTGCGTGTGCACGGTAGCCGCCCGTTGCATGGCATTCGCTACGAATTGCCGGTGGCCAGTGCGCAGGTGAAATCGGCCTTGTTGCTTGCCGGTTTGTATGCCGAAGGCAGCACGGAGGTGATCGAGCCGCATCCCACGCGCGACTACACCGAGCGCATGCTTGCTGCCTTCGGTTGGCCGATTGTGTTTTCGCCGGGCTACGCGAAGCTGGAAGGTGGGCATCGCCTGCGCGCAACGGATGTCGTGGTGCCGGCCGATTTTTCTTCGGCGGCGTTTTTCCTGGTGGCGGCGAGCATCGTGCCCGGTTCGGTCTTGCGTCTGCCGTCCGTTGGCTTGAATCCCCGCCGCACAGGGTTGCTCGAAGCGCTGCGTCTGATGGGGGCCGATATCAGCATCGAGAACCAGAGCCAGAGCGGTGGCGAAGTCATCGGGGATCTCATCGTCCGGCACGCGCCGCTGCACGGCGTTGAACTGCCCGAGACGTTGGTGCCGGACATGATCGACGAATTCCCGGCCTTGTTTATCGCAGCAGCGGTAGCGCAAGGGCGCACGGTAGTGCGTGGTGCAGCCGAACTTCGCGTGAAGGAGTCCGATCGCATTGCCACCATGGCAACCGGTATGCGGGCATTAGGCGTTCGCATCGAGGAAACGCCGGATGGCGCGATCATCGATGGTGGCGCTATCGGCGCTGGCGCGGTGGATAGCCATGGGGACCATCGCATTGCGATGAGCTTCGCTGTGGCGGGTTTGCTGGCTAAGGGTGAAGTGACGATTGGTGATTGCGCCAATGTGGCTACATCGTTTCCAGGGTTTATGGAGCTGGCGAACAGCTGCGGGTTTGCGTTGAGCTGACACCCTTTCCAGGACAGTCTTAACTAGACGCCCGTTGTCCCGGCGAAGGCCGGGACCCAGTGTCTTTGGAGCTCTTCGAGTCCCTGGGGCCCGGCCTTCGCCGGGACAGCGGTGAGGCGGCGTTCTCCATCACGGCGAAACCGGGATGCCCGAGTGGCAGCCCACGCCGTTTTCATTTTCCCTTCCACTCCGCAACAATCGGCCCTATTGCCAGATTGAACCCTCACTCCTGCGGGTGGTGGGTAAAGGTCGTTTATGCCATCCACCCCTCATTTCATTGTCGCCATCCCGGCCCGCTACGGCTCCACCCGTCTGCCCGGCAAACCACTCCGTCCCATTGCCGGTGTGCCGATGGTGGTGCGCGTGACCCAGCGCGCTTTGCTCGCCGGTGCCTCGCAAGTGGTGGTGGCGACAGATGATCAGCGTATCGTCGATGCCTTGTCGGGGCAGGGCGTGGATGTCTGTATGACCCGCAGCGACCACGCCTCCGGCAGTGACCGCTTGGCGGAATGCGCCGCCCATTACGGCTGGTCGGCAGACACTATCGTGGTGAACCTGCAGGGTGATGAGCCCTTTGCGCCCGCTGCAGGCATTCGCGAAGTCGCTCAGGCTCTGGTCGAGGATGATGCGCCGATGGCGACCCTTGCTACCCCAATTGCCGATGCCCACGAGTTGTTCGATCCGAACGTGGTGAAACTGGTACGTGCCTCGAATGGCCGTGCCTTGTATTTCAGCCGCGCGCCGTTGCCCTGGGCACGTGACGCCTTTGCCGCGAACCGCGACACGCTGCCGAAAGACCTGCCATTCCTGCGGCATATCGGCATCTATGCCTACCGTGCCGGTTTTCTGCAGCAATACGCCAAGCTGACGCGCACGCCGCTGGAGCACGCCGAATCGCTCGAGCAGTTGCGCGTGCTGGAACACGGCTATCCTATTGCTGCGCGCCTGACGCCCGAGCCTTTCCCGCCGGGCATCGATACCGAAGCCGATCTGCAGCGCGCGGAAGCATGGGTGAGTAGTCAGTCGTGAATGTTCGCAACATTTTGTTTGTTTGCATGGGCAATATTTGCCGCTCGCCTTTGGTGGAGGCAGTGGCGCGCAAGCGTCTGACCGAAGCAGGCTTGAAGATCCCGGTGGCCTCATGCGGTACGGGTGGCTGGCATGCCGGCGAGCAGGCTGATCCGCGCATGCGTGCGGCGGCAGCGGGTGCCGGTTACGAACTTGGCACGCATCGCGCACGCCAGCTTACGGCTGCGGACTTCGAGCGCTACGACCTGCTGCTCGCCATGGACAGCGACAACCTGCGGGAAATGCAGCGCATGGTGGCACCCGAAGCGGCCAAGCGCGCTGCGCTGTTTTTGGAATGGGCGGGGCTGGAGCCGCCGCACGAATTTCCCGACCCTTACTATGGGGAATTGACCGGTTTCGTACAGTCCATTGTGCTTGCCGAACAGGGCGTGCGCGGGCTGATCCAGCGCCTAAGCACAGACTGAACCCTCAGCCTGCCTCCGACACACAGCCCGAATTGTGCAGAGACTGTAGACACGCTCCATAGCGCGGGAATCACCCCAAACGAGCTAAAATCTGCGGTATGCAGCCCGCATCCCTCCAGGCCTTCGATGGCAAGGTCTTCGTCAGCACGCTTACCACGTCGCCCGGCGTCTATCGTTATTTCAACGAAGACGGCGAACTGCTTTACGTTGGCAAGGCCAGCAACCTCAAGAAGCGCGTCGGCAGTTATTTCCTGAAGCCGCGCATGGAGCCGCGCATCGCCGCGATGGTGTCGCAGATTGCCCGCTGCGAAATCACCGTCACACGCACCGAAGCTGAAGCGCTGCTGCTGGAATCGCAGCTGATCAAAGCGCTCAAGCCCCGCTACAACATTCTGCTGCGTGACGACAAAAGCTATCCATATATTTATTTGTCCGGCAGCGAGGAATATCCGCGTCTTGCGTTTCATCGCGGCGCACGCAATCAGCCGGGACGTTACTTTGGTCCGTTCCCCAGCGCGTTTGCGGTGCGTGAAAGCCTCAACCTGATGCAAAAGCTGTTCAAGGTGCGGCAATGTGAGGACAGCTATTTCCGCAACCGCTCGCGACCATGCCTGCAATACCAGATTGGCCGCTGTACAGCGCCGTGCGTGAGCCTGATCAGTCCAGAGGATTACCGCAATGATGTGCGTTATGCGGAGATGTTCCTCAATGGCCGCAGCAGTGTGGTGATCGACGAACTCGCCAGCGCGATGGAACAGGCCAGTGCCGCGCTGAACTTCGAACGTGCAGCCTCGTTGCGCGATCAGGTCGCAGCGTTGCGCAAACTGCATGCGCAGAACCACGTGCAAGGCGCGACGGCGGATATGGACGTGATCGCGTGCCGCATCGAGGCCGGCATTGCGTGTGTGAGCGTGCTGTTCTTCCGCAATGGTATCAGCCTGGGCACCCGCGATTTCTATCCGCGTTTGCCTCTGGATGCCGAGCCGGCAGATGTGTTGGCGCAATTCATCGCCCAGTACTACCTGGATCGCCCGGTGCCACGCGAGATCATCCTTGGCGAGGCCATCCCGGACGAACTATTGCTCAGCGAGGTGCTGACTCAGCAATGCGGGCATGCGGTGGAGATCAAGACGCGTGTGCGCGGCGATCGCGCACAGTTCCTGCAGATGGCAGAACGCAATGCGCAGGCCTCGCTCACCTCGCGCATCGCCAGCCGTCAGACGTTGGGGGCCCGGTTCGAAGATCTACAGAATCTGCTTGGCCTGGACGAACCGCCGCGCCGCCTTGAATGTTTTGATATCAGCCACACGCGCGGCGAGGCGACCGTGGCGTCCTGCGTGGTGTTCGGTCCGGAAGGGCCAGAAAAGTCGCACTATCGCCGCTTCAACATCGCCGGCATTACACCGGGCGACGATTACGCCGCCATGCACCAGGCGTTGACCCGTCGATTCCGCAAAGTGGCCGAAGGCGAGGGTGCGCGGCCGGATATCCTGCTGATCGACGGTGGCAGCGGACAGGTCGCCCAGGCACTGGATGTACTGCAGGAACTGGGCGTTACCGGCATCGAGGTGATCGGCGTGGCCAAAGGGCCCGGTCGCAGAGCTGGCGAGGAAACCCTGATCCTGGCCGGCTCGAATCGCGAGATCCATCCCGGGCCCAGTTCGCCGGCACTGCATCTGGTGGCGGCGGTGCGCGACGAATCGCACCGTTTCGCAATCAGCGGCCACCGCAAACGCCGCGAGAAAGCACGCGAACGCAGTGTGCTCGAAGACGTGCAGGGTGTGGGCGCACGCCGGCGAACCGCTTTGCTGAAGGCTTTTGGTGGTCTGGCAGGAGTGGAGGCGGCCGGCGTCGAAGAATTAATGCAAGTGAAAGGGATTGATCGCGGCCTGGCCGAACGCATTTATGACGCACTTCACACCTGACGCTGCACACTCACTAACGAGCTTTTCTGCCTCCTCCCGTCGGGAAGGGGTTGGGGTGAGGGGGCCAGCCTTGCGAAAACTCACGTGATGTATTTTCCCCCAACATGCGACACTGAGGAAAAACGGAAGCAACCGATGCGCATCAACTTGCCGACCTGGCTCACGCTGTTCCGCGTAGCGCTGCTGCCGGTCATGGTGATGGCGTTCTACTGGCCATTCAGGGGCCACAACATCACCGCTGCCATCGTTTTTGCTCTGGCCGGCATCACCGACTGGCTCGATGGCTATCTGGCGCGCCGGCTCAACCTCACCTCCAAGTTTGGCGCCTTCCTGGACCCGGTTGCCGACAAACTGATGGTGGCGGTCACCCTGTTCATGCTGGTGGAAACGCACCGCGGTGGCTGGCCCGGCATCGTGATGGCGGTGACCTCCGCCATCATCGTCGGTCGCGAGATCAGCATCTCGGCCTTGCGCGAATGGATGGCCGAGATCGGCATGCGCGCCACGGTGCGTGTGGCCTTCTTGGGCAAGTTCAAAACCGTCATGCAGATGCTTGCTTTGATCGTACTGATCCTGCAGCACGAAAAAGACGCCGAAGCCTTGCGCCTTTACCACATTGGCGAGGGCCTGCTGGTGATCGCCGGAATCCTCACCATCTGGTCGGGCCTGTATTACCTGCGTGCCGCCTGGCCGGCCCTGCACGACGATCCGATTCCGGTTATCGAGCAGGACAAAAACGCTTGACGGTTTCGTTTCACACGTTAAAATGCGCGGCTCCGATGCGGGAATAGCTCAGTTGGTAGAGCACGACCTTGCCAAGGTCGGGGTCGCGAGTTCGAGTCTCGTTTCCCGCTCCAGATTCCAGACAAGGCCCCAGGCCAACGCCCGGGGCCTTGTTGTATCAGTACTTCAAGTATGTACGGCAAGTAGCTTGAATTACTGAAAAAAAGCAGGGCCGACTATTCACATCGGAACAGGTTCTGCTATAGTTACACGCTCCGATGCGGGAATAGCTCAGTTGGTAGAGCACGACCTTGCCAAGGTCGGGGTCGCGAGTTCGAGTCTCGTTTCCCGCTCCAGTTTCATGTAAAACCTCGGCCTACCGGGGTTTTGTTTTTTAGGGAAGTCTTGATCCGGTAAGATTGAGGGTTCCAGCAATGGCCGGGTGGCAGAGTGGTCATGCAGCGGCCTGCAAAGCCGTGTACGCCGGTTCGATTCCGACCTCGGCCTCCATTGCGAAATTTGAAAAAGCGCCCTTGTGGCGCTTTTTCTTTGCCGGTAGGGAAGGTCTGCTACGGGTTGAAATCGGACATTACGTTAATTTAGCAAAGCAGCGGCTCAAATTCTGGGAATGTTGCCGGATGAGATTTTCAAAGAGAGCTCGCTGCGTCAAGCCAGAAAAGGCCGCTTTTGAGCGCCCTTTTCGTGCCGGTAATGCTGGCAATGGTGGGTCAATTCGATCAATGTGGTGCGGATATTTCATTGGCCCGTGCGCGTGTGTCGTGATGCGTCCCGCATAGGGTGACTTGAACGAAGTTGATCGCTATTCCACGAGATCCAGGGAGTAAATGGGATGAACGCACGCGATGCCCAATTCTACGCGCGAGTGGCTGGAATCCTGCTGGTTGTTTCTCTTGTTGCTGGCGGATTCGGTGAGTCTTATGTGCCGGACAAGCTGATGGCCGCAAACGACCCAGTGGAGGTGGCACGCACCATGGCGGCTTCCGTTGGATTGTTTCGCGCCAGTTTCGCTGTCTACCTCATCGAGGCGATGTGCGATGTCACCCTGACAGCGATTTTCTACATCTTGCTGCGACCGGTCAGTCGCCCCCTATCGCTGATCGTTGTTTGCTTCGGGATATTGTCGACGGCCACATTCGCTGCGGGCGAGATCTTCTACTTTTCCGCTGCGTTGCCGGTGATCGATTCGGATGTTGCTAAAGCCCTTACACCGGATGCCCGTACAGCATTCATCTATCTTTGCCTCACCGTGTATGGCTACGTCTTCAGTATCTTTGCTGCTTTTTATGGTATCGCTGTCATGTTGCGAGGTTACCTGATCTTCCGCTCGGGCTATCTTCCGCGTGTGCTCGGCGCACTGATAATGCTGGGCGGCGCCAGCTTCATAGTTAAAAACTTCACCGCAGTGCTGATGCCGCAATGCGACTCTGCGCTGATGGTGTTACCCATGTTGATCGCCATGGCAAGCATGGCATTTTGGTTCATCGCGAAAGGCATTGATTGTGCCGGCTGGCAGCAACTGCAGGGTGTACAAGAGCGCTGACAAGATGACGAGGACCGATGTTTATTTCGGGTAAAACTGCGTCATCGAAATTCGCGCTTTCTGTTTTCACACGGCATCGCTCAAAAGAAGACTTGCTGATGTACGACCTGCACAGTGCATAGGAAGTCATCGCAACGCTCACTCCGTACGCGTTGCGACGACCGGTGGTACCGCCGCAGCACGGAGTGCAGGGGCAAGCACGGCCAGTTGTCCGAGCAGCCAGAGCGCCACCACGCTGATGGGCAGGTAATAAACGGGCAGACGTGGCAGCTCGTAAGACAGCATCAGCCAAATGTTCAGGCCATACGCAAGCAGCATGCCGAGCATCACACCTATGCTTACGATCAGAAAATTCTCGGTCTGAAAGTAGTGAAGAATGTCGCGCCGGGTTGCACCTAGTGCGCGGCGCACGCCTATCTGCCTTCGCCTTTGGGCCACCCAGAAACTCGCAAGGCCGACGATACCGAGTGCAGTGACCAGCAATAATGCGCCAATCACTCCCAGGAGGATGCCGGTCATTGCCACGTCTTGTTCGAAATAACTTTTCCGCAGTTCACCGATCGAACGACTTTGTTCCCAATCGAGTACGGCGTCGGGGGCGGCTTTTACGACAGCAGTCCGTGCGTCGCGTAACACTCGTGATAACTGTTCGGGCTGGGCGCGAATGAGATAGTTGCCGGCCAAATGCTTGCCTGGCATGCCTGGTACAAATACCGACCACTCCCGAGTCGCCGGTCCGCCTTCACCGCCGCCGGGCCGTGCCAGGTGTGCCAAGACGCCAGCGACGCGATAGTGGAATTTGTCCATCCAGAATTCCTGGCCAAGTGGATCGGTACCGGGCCAAAGATGGTCAGCCAATGCTTGCGTCACCCATGTAGGCGCTTCAGCTGGAATGAAGTCGTGCACGGGGCGGTAGTCATCCGCCTGAGGCATGGCACCTTGCACCAGTTTCAGTCCCAATGCCTTGAAGCTGCCCGGTCCGCCGACATAGAACTCGACCACACCTCCGGGCCTTTGATTGGCAGCATCCAGATGAATACCCGCATTGCCGTAATGCTCTCCAAATGGCACTGCACTGATTACGCTGGCCGATTGCACACCCGGAATCTGGTTGATTGCCGACAAAATGCGCGCATTTAGATCGGAGGCGTTGCAGTCATCGCAATCCACCTTGATCTGCGCCAGAGAAGCCTCGTCTACGCCGCTGTTGATGCGCATCTGGTCGAGCCGGTAGGCAATGAGAAAACAGGCATTGCATAGCACCGCGCAGGCCAATGCGATCTCCAGGGCGATGAGCATCGTTGCCAGGCGATGGCGGCGAAGGGCGGAAAGAATGGGCGCAATGTGCATCGTCAGCATTTTCATAGCGTCTTCAACTGCAGGGCAGGGGCTACACGGCTGGCTCGAAAGGCCGGTAGTAGTCCGGCAAAAAGCGTTGCTGCGATTGCGGCTGCAAACGTCGCCATGAACATGGGAAGATCCAGATGCACCAAGTCCGCGTATGCCGTTGGCTGCCGACGCACGATCCACAGTCCCAGCAACGTCAGCAGCCAGCCGCCGAAGCCGCCCAGTAATCCGATCACTGCCGCCTCCACCAGGCATTGCGTGAAGACGGCAGTGCGTGTCGCGCCCAGCGCCCTGCGCACACCAATTTCACCGCTGCGATGCAGGAACTTGGCCAGCAGGAGTCCCACGGTATTGAACAGGCAGATGACAAGGAAGGCGAAGGCGAGCCAGGTCTGAAGCTTCACGTCGCTCGGTACAACGTGATTGAAATCCAGCCACGCCATCAGGTTTCTCATCCGGGTATTGCCGGCATGGTTGAAACGTCCAAGCGTCATTTGCTGTGCGGCATAGTCGGCCGCAAAGCGTCGATACGCAGACACCTTGGATGCATCGTCCAATTGCACCCACAGACTCACCCATAAACACGGCCAATCTTGCTGGTGACCATTCAGATCAGGAACGTGCCAGCAGGTGAATTGCTCAAAGTGATCCTGATTGATGTCTTGCCCGGTGGAGAACGGGATCATGACGTCCTCGGGCTTTGTGTAGAAGTCCGCGGTATCTCCGTCCGAAAAGCGTCCGCCAGCCACGTCATAAAACAACGGTGAAGGGCGCCATGGTTTGAGCACTCCCACGATGCGCACATCGCTGTCGCGAATACGCAAGGTGCGGCCAACGCTGTTTGTTCCGCCGAATAGCTTGTTGTTCAGATCACTGGAAATGACCGCCACTCTTGTCCGAGCTTCGTCATCTGTTCCCGCCCAGGCCTGACCGTACTGGAAAGGGACACCGAACATGGGGAAGAAATCCGACGTGGTCGCCAGCATGCGCAGTTTTAGCGCGGGGATATTGACGTCTGGTGCCACGACTCGAACGTCGCCTTTCGCAATAAGCGCTTGTCGATCGGCGCGGTGCGCGGCCCAAAGGTCGACGGCGGAACGGTAATCCATCACGTCGCGAGGTTCATGATCATCTTTATCGTCAGGATCTGGATCCACCTGCGGATAGAAGAGCTGCGCACTGCGCCCGGGAAGCGGATCGCCGGTGAGGATATGCATGACCGTGAGGGTGGTCATGCTCGCGCCGATGCCCACGGCGACCGCCAGGATCATCAACGCAGTGAGCACTGTGTTGCGTTTCAGACTTTGAAACGCCAATAGCACGTAGTAACCGAACATCGATGCTCCTCTCCCCACATCCACGACTCATGCCGCTTGCAGCACTTCCATCGAGCCTGGCCCAGGTCGACCAGGCAAACGCATATGCGATCTGATGGCATGTCCTGACAACCCGCCGCATTGGCCCCCGATGGGAGCCAGCAAACCGCATGCCATGGGAACAGACCTCGAGAAGATGTCTATATATCAAGGCGATGTATGCGGCGCCTTAGAGAAGTTGGGTGTCCGCGGACATTCGCACGGACAGCCGGACACGGACTGTGTTGCAGATATGGCTAGGCCATAGCTGCGCAGACTCGTTTGACTAGATCTGCCATAACCCGTGGTCATTGCCACCCTGGATATAGATGGCAAATGTGCCGTGACCGGGTATCTTCAGGGGTGGGTGAGCGATCTCACCACCTGCCTGAACGACAGCGATGATGGCTGCTTCGATGTCTTTCACCAGCCAATAGGGCCGTACCACTGGCGCCTCGGTCTCGCGTAAGGGGGCACGTACGCCGACTAGCCCGCCGCCAGCCAACGCGGCGGTTCGTGCGTTGCCGAGTTCTGCGTCAGGCTCGCCGAATTGCACCCCGTTAGTTGACGCGTATGCCGCGCATACTGCGTCAACGTCCTTTGTCACGATTTCGAGATATTGGATCCGCATGGCTCTCAATCTCGCGTTGATGAGGGGCGGTCACAAAATCAGGCTATCTCTTTGCCGTTTGCATGGGTGATGGCGTCTTTCCGTGGCGCCGGAGGATACGCATCCAGAACCAGCACTCGCAGGCGATACCCGCCATGAAAAGTGCCGCGCCGTAGCCAGTCATGCCGGCGGCATAGAAAACAAGGGCGGCAATGAGGATGGTGGCTGTAAGAAGATAATGCTTCATGCGGCCTTCGATGCGAGTTCGCGGTGACGCGCCCGAGCATACGCCTTTGAGTCAATGCGGGCATCCTCATGCCTACCCGCCGACTACTTTCCTCACCTTATCGTCGTGAAGGAAGCTTGCCGCGATTCGTCCCTGTCGGTCCTCCACTGGTCCCTGCGCTCTGTCCATTCATCACCTGCCGTATGGCTTAGCAAGCGACGATCATTGAGTATGTCGATCCAACGATTTCAAGAGGCTTTGCCGTGCGTCGTCGCGATCTACTCAAGGCTGCATTGGCTGCACCCATCTTGCCCCTGGCGCTTTCCTCGAATACGAAAATGCGGTTTGAGCAATCTTTGCTCAAACCGCGCGTTCGTCCCAGAGATACCGATTGGCCGGAGCCTGCACATTGGGAAGAGCTGAAAGCGCAGGTCGGTGGACGCCTGATCGTGCCCCAATCACCCTTTGCTCAAGGTGGCGCGGCAACGGCGCAAGCGCTCAAGTACATTCACAATCCCTATTACGTGGGCGATGAGCCTGGCCTGACGCAAACCAGCGGCTGGTTCGGTGCATGGACTTCCCAACCCAGCCGCTATGCGGTGGTTGCGGAGGGTGCAGGCGATATGGTGGCCGCGGTGAATTTTGCGCGCAAACATCGCCTGCGCCTCGTCGTTAAAGGCGGCGGCCATAGCTACCAAGGTACATCTGACGCGCCAGACTCGTTGCTGGTATGGACACGCCGTATGCGAGGGATCCAACACCATTCGGCCTTTGTCGGGCAGGGATGCGAAGGGCACGTCGAACCACGGCCTGCGGTCACGCTTGGTGCGGGTTGCCTATGGATGGATGCTTACGAGGCAGTCACTACGCTAGGCGGTCGGTATGTCCAGGGTGGCGGCTGTCCAACGGTGGGTGTTGCCGGACTTGTACAAAGTGGCGGTTTCGGACATTACTCCAAGACCTTCGGCAGCGCTGCCTCCAACCTGCTGGAGGCGGAAGTGGTGACGGCTGATGGACAGATCTGCATTGCCAACGCATGCAGCCATCCTGATTTGTTCTGGGGGTTGAAAGGCGGTGGTGGTGGCAGCCTCGGCATCGTCACGCGAGTGACCTTGCGCACCTTCGAGTTGCCGAACTTTTTCGGTGGTGTCGGCGGCGAGATACGTGCTCCGAGCGATGGTGCCTATCGCGAGCTGATCGCACGCTTCTTCACATTTTACCAGTCGCAACTCTTTAATCCGCACTGGGGCGAACATATTACGTTGCGCTCGGATAACGTGCTTAGCCTTACGATGATGTTCCAAGGGTTGGACGCATCCACCGTTGAACACATCTGGGCGCCGTTCCTGGAATGGGTACGCACCAATAAGTCGTATCGTTTCGATAGTGATGTGAGCGTGCTGACCCTCCCAGCACAACATCTGTGGGATGGCGCGTATTTCCAGAAGCACTTTCCAGGCCATGTGCGGTTCGACGATCGTCCTGGTGCACCCGCCTCGAACATGCTCTGGGATGGTGAACAGAACGAAGTAGGCCGGTTTATCCATGGCTATCGCTCAGCGTGGCTGCCGGCGGCACTTTTGCAGCCTGACCGCCGCGACAGTCTGATCGATACACTTTTTGATGCATCGCGCAGCCGCAGCATTGAGTTGTACTTTGGCAAAGGGCTCGCGGGTGGTCCGTCAGATGCGCTTTTGCGCACGCGCGATACGGCGATGAATCCTCAAGTGCTGGATGCCTTCGCACTGGCAATTCTGGGGGCGGATGCTGATCATCCGGCTTATCCAGGCATGCCAGGCGGGAGCATCGATACCGAAAAAGCGCGTCGTGACATCCACGATCTCGACCAGGCGATGAATGCTATTTATCGATTGGTGCCTGACGCCGGAAGTTATTTCTCGGAAAGCGATTACTTTCTGCGTGATTGGCAAAGCCGATTCTGGGGGACGAACTATCCTCGATTGGCTGCCATCAAGCAGCGCTATGACCCATTTGGTCTTTTTGTCATTCACCATGGCGTGGGCAGCGAAGCTTGGCGTGACGATGGATTCACGCCTGTCGCAGGTGCGCGTCAGACTTTGTGATGTTTCATATCGACGTCCTGCTTCGTTGGGGTGGATTCCGCCCTTAAGCTGAGGTTCGCTGCTATTTTTTCAAAGCTGCATCTGCGCGCTGCTTCGCCAGTTGTGCCTCGAAATTTTCGCGTGCATCTGCCGCATAAGCGCGGCATCCCGTGGGATCTATCAACGCATCCGCATCGCCTTGTTCACGCTTGGTCACACGCTCCCAGAAATTCACCATTTCCGGATGCGGACCGAGCGCGATGTCGCAAGATAGCGCTGCGACCTTCGCGAAGCTGGATTCGAAATCCTTGACGACATCTGGATACTTCGGGTTGCCGATCAATTTGAAATCGGGTGCTGACAGGCTGCCGATATCGACCATATGTAGACAGCGACCGCCTTCGCATGATGTCCAAGTCCACGTCGTGTTGCCTTTGGTATGGCCGGGTGTCGAGTATGCGGTCAGCACCAGATTGCCCAAGTGCAGGCTTTCGCCATCAGTCACCGAGCGCGACACATCCACAGGTGGGAACCGGAATCTATCGCCGTATTCCGGGTCGTCATGACCGCCGCGCGCCAGCAACGGAGTATCTTCGGCGTTCGCGATCACCTGCGCCCCCGTATCGTGCGCGAGTTGCGCTATGCCCCCGGCATGATCGCAGTGCGCGTGCGAATTAAGTATCCATTTGATGTCGCGCAGATGGATGCCGAGATTTTGGATGTTGGCTTCGATCAGTGACGTGTGCCCCGGCACGCCTCCGTCAATCAGAACATCGCCCGTAGGGGCGGTGATAAGCAAGACGGTGAGGCCGCGCGGCCCGACATACCAAGTATTACCGTAGATGCGAAGCGGTTCCTGCGGAGTGGTCCATGAGGGATCGTTCGCACATGAAAAATCATCCGCTGTGTTCACTTGCCCTGTCGAGGACGGTTGCGTACACGCACTTAGCGCGATCAACCCGGAGACAAGAATCGTCGTTATCAACACGCGCATACGGCAATCCTTTTCTTGGAGAGGGGCAGGATTGACGCCCAGTCGGGCTTATCGCGTACTCAACTCTGGCATTTCGCAGGTCAAGTCTGGCGTTTTGCAGGCCAAGGTAACTGGATGCCAACGAAAAGCGGACGAGAATTTGTTTGCTGTTGTTACGGGTGGGTGACGCCATCCTCCGGTCGACTTGAGGCATTCAGTTTATAAGCATTCGCGCGTTCCAGGATCGCGATGGCTTCCTGGTAGATCATAGGTACCGGAGTTGGCAGATTGGGTTGCTGGCGTGATGCCTCAAAATCTCCCTTCGCGCCGGCTAGCAGCTCATCGATAAGGCCGGGCTCGTTCTGATCCATGCGTTGAAGCAAGCACAGGAGAAGATAAGAACATGCATGAGCCTTGGCATCTGCCGAGGTGAATTCGCGAGCCATGATTTGCTCCTGCCTGAGTATGGAAGATTGTTTCAAAACCTAATGACTTCTTGCCATCATCGCTGTGCCTTCGCGCATGGTATCGGCAAGTTTTTGCATCAACCGGGGCAAGTTGGTGCGTTCTTCTTCTGTCCAGTCTTGCAGAAGCTTGCTCAGCAGACGTCTGCGCGCATTGACGATAGCTTCGATCGTACGCGCGCCGGATCGAGTAATCGTGGCTTCCTTGATGCGCAGGTCTTCCTTACTTGGGCGGCGCTTCACCAGGCCGAGTTCTTCGAGCTTTGCGATTTGACGACTGATAGTTGATGCATCCCGGCCGACCAGTTCCGCCAGTTCTCCGACACCCAGGGCCGGGGCGTGATTCAGGCACACGAGCAGCGGAAACAAGGCCCGATCCAGCGTTACGCCCGCTTCGCGCAGCAGGATCTCGTCCTGACGAGGACTGTTCATGCAGCCCATCAGGTCGAGTAGGGCTGCGGCGAGTGCATCAACATTATTTGTACCGTACATGCTTTACTTTCCGAAAGGCGTGACCTATATTATGTGTATGGTACATGCAAATGAACGCAAAGACATGCCTGACGAGCAGAAACCCGTTGTTTTACTGATCATGGGAAGCGTCCGTGCGGGGCGGAATTGCCCTCGGATCGCCCATTGGGCCGCCCGCATTGGGCATGCAAGCACTGATCTCGCCTATGAAGTGATTGACCTGGCGGACTGGTCGCTTCCCATGGACGACGAGCCTGGACTTCCGCATGCCGGGGAATACATTCAATCCCACACTCACGCTTGGAGCGAGAAAGTCCGGAGCGCGGCTGCCGTGGTGTTCGTGACGCCGCAATACAACTGGGGTTATCCCGCACCGCTGAAGAATGCCATCGATCATCTTTACAGCGAGTGGCGTGGCAAGCCCACCGCTATCATCAGCTATGGCGGTCATGGCGGAAGCAAGTGTGCAAAACAACTCCGGCAGGTTGGCGCGGGGCTGAAGATGCGTGTGATGACGACTGCACCAGCCCTGACGTTGTCGGAAAAGGTCATCCACCAGCAAGTCGAACTGGATCCGGAAGTGGATCTTGCTTCCTATGCCGGTAAGGTGAGGAAGGCTTTCAAAGAACTGAGTGCTGAGATCCGTCAGCAGGGTGATCGGGGTAAGTCGCGTTACGCTGCGGAAAGACTCTTGAAGGCCGTAGCCAAAGTCCGCAAGGCATTTCGCGAACGGCGATCGTTGAGCGCGGAATAAAGCACTACGTCCTGGCTGGGTAGCGACGGCAGTGACAAGGTCGGGCCTACATCGATGGTGCCGGTAGGCGCAGTACGGCGAGCGATCACCGCGATGGCAAGTCCGGCGGCGGCAGCAGCGCCGACGACAGCGGCTCCCTTGCCGATGAACACTTCTATCCAAGGTATGCCGGCTTGATCGAGCGCACGTACGGCCGCCGTGCGAATGCTGCACGACTCGCCTTGTGTCGACAACGGCAGAGGCTGGCCTGCCTTTGGCTGCCAATGTGCTGCGCCGATCCAGGCAAAGCTTTCGGTAAAGATGGTTTCGCCTTGGCTGCTGCGGTTTTCCTGTTGCAGCACCATGGCGGCATCGAGTGAGCCTTCCTCGTACGCCTGCATCACTTCGCGTGAACCGGCGATGCGCATTTCGATCAGCAATTGCGGGTCGTGTTCGTTCATGCGGCGAAGCAGGGCAGGTAGTTCGCTGCCGACGATCTGCTGGCTGATGCCGATGGTCAACCGGCGCTGTTCGATCTGGAAAGAAGTCACTGCACGCTCATGCGCGCCGACCAGGGAACGCGCGGCATCGAGAAATACGGCGCCTTCTACTGATAGCCGTACTTGTCGCGGGGTGCGCTCGAGCAGGCGCCGGCCGAGCTGCGTTTCCAGCCGACGTACCTTCAGGCTGACAGCCGATTGAGTGGAGTCGAGCGCTTCCGCCGCGCGGGTGAAGCTCTGCAGATCGGCGATCAATACAAAGGCTTTGACGGCATCGAGATCCAGGGCTCTCATGAGTTCAGTCATGTCATTTTGTAATGACTGAAATATACATTAATTCGATTTACCCATGTCAGGGGGTGGACTAGGCTTGCCTCTTCCCCATCGGATCAGGTGTTTTTATGCGTCCACATGCCATCTTTAGCGTGTGCAGTTCCCTGCTGGCGGTCATGATCGGGAGCCAGGCCAGCCTCGCTGCGGATGCAACGCCTTCATTGGAGGGAACCTGGACCCTCAAGGCCGCCTACGACCTGCACAAGGACGGCAGCAAAACCTTTGGATTCGGCTCCGCGCCGGCTGGCCTGCTGATGATCGATCACGAGGGGCGCTATTCCCTGCAGATCTACCGCAGCAATGAACCCACTTATGCGACCGATGCGAAGGGTGTTCGCACCGAATTCAAACCTGCGGAAATCGCCAGCACGCACTACGGCGAAGTCCATCTGGACTCGGCCACCCACATGGTCACGTTCAAGATCGAGCGGGCGTACAACCTGCGCTGGAACGGTACCGAGCAGGTGCGGCCTTACATGCTGTCCGCCGATGAACTGAGCTACCAGGTGCCCAAGCAGCCAGGAAGCGACACGGTGGCCGTATCGGTCTGGCAACGTGCTCAATCGATGCACTCCAGGAGTGATCCCTGAGCGATTGCGTACAAAGTATTTGCTAAGCCAAAACCGCTAGCCTTACGCATTGCTCAATAACGACTTGAGGCTTGCGGGTGCGGTTGTTCCAGCTGGCGTTACATTACAAAATGATGTCACATGCGCGTCTGTGGCGCGCATGTGCGTGGGCGTGCTTGTCGCTGTGCGCGGGTTGCGCCACGTATGCGCCGCAGCCATTGGGTGAAGGGCACGGTGTCCAGGATGTGTCGCAACTGTCCGCAAGTACTGCGGACATGCCGCTGCCGGCGCTGCGCACGCACCGTTTCGATCCCTCGCAGGGACTGGACTCGACGGACGTGGCGATCTTGGTGGTCGCCAACAATCCTGATCTGAAGATCTTGCGCGATCAGCTGGGCATTGCCCGCGCCCAGGCATTTGCCGCGGGGCTGCTGCCGGATCCGCAAATCGCCTTCGGCAAGGATTTTCTCGCGCACAAGCAACCAGGCTTCACCAGCGCGTTCAACTATGGCATCAGCGAGGACGTAAGCAGCCTTTTGACGCTTTCAGCACGCAAAACAGCGGCGAAGCGTCAAGCTGATCAAGTCAACCTGGATCTGCTGTGGGCCGAGTGGCAGACCATTGCGCAGGCGCGTCTGCTCTTCAATCAGGTGCTGTCTCTGCGTGCGCAACATCAGGAGTTGGCCGCCGAGCAGCATGCGCTAGCGCCCGTTGATGGTTATGTACGCAATGCCTTGCAGCAAGGCAACCTCACCTATGACAGTGCCAGCGCTGGTTTGAACGCTTACGCAGATGCCAACAAGCGCTTGTCGGACTGCACCGTCCAATGGCATCAGGCCGAACATGACTTGCGCCTGCTGCTAGGACTTTCACCCGATGCGCCGCTCCATTTGGTGGAAGAACCGTTCGTGGCATCGCCGACGAAAGAGCAGGTGCAGTTCGCGTTGGCTAGCTTGCCGCAGCGGCGTCCGGATCTGCTCGCTTTGCAAGCGGGCTACAAAGCGCAGGAAGCGACGTTGCGCGCGGCGATCCTGGCGCAATTTCCCGCGCTCAATCTCGGGATCAACCGGCAGCGCGATACCAGCGATGTGCTTACCAACGGGTTCACCATTGGCTTGACCTTGCCGCTGTTCGATCGCAACCGCGGCAACATCGCCATCGAACGCGCGACGCGGCAGCAGTTGAAAGATGATTACGAAAATCGTGTCCTCACCACACGCAGCGATATCGAGCAGCTGATGGCCGATCTTGAAACGCTGGGACGGCAGCGTGATCTGCTGCAATCGCAGTCGGCACGCCTGGATGAAGCGCGTGACGCCGCGGAAGTCGCCTGGCAAAAAGGACTGCTTGAGTGGCCCACCTATCTTTCCATTCGTGCCAATGCGCTTAGTGCAGATATGGATTTCATCGCGGCACGCGACCAGCAATCGCAACAGGCGATCGCGCTGGAAACCCTGCTTGGCGATACCGACCTTCAACCGCCTTCCGTAGCAGCCACGCCATGAATCGATTGCTCTTGACTCGCGCCACGCTGGTGGCGCTACTTGCCTTGCTGGCCGGATGCGGTAGTGGCGGTGCATCCGACGATGACGACAAACCAGACGTCAACGGGAAGGTGCTGATCACTACAACGTCGCCGGTGAGTCAGACCTTCCATGACACCATTCAGGCTTGGGGTACGGCGGTGGGCGATCCGCATCGGGCCAGTGTCATCAGCCTCGGTCATGGTGGCCAGGTGATTGGCGCCGAAGTGGTGGCGGGACAGGCTATGAAGCGTGGACAGGTGTTGTTGCATATTGCACCAGATCCGGTCGCACGTAACACCTATCGACAGGCGCAAAGCGCGCTGACGCTCGCTGGCGGCGAATTGAAACGCACCGAACAGATGGCGGCGCAACATTTGGCCACCCAATCGCAGCTGGCGGCCGCACGCAAAGCGTTAGACGATGCGCAAGCCGCGTTGGACGCGCAACGCGCGCTTGGCGGTGGCGATGCCGAAGAAACCATCAACGCGCCTGCCGATGGCGTGGTGACGGCGCTTAGCGTCAATCTTGGGGATCGCTTCCAGGCCGATGCTGGCTTGCTGACGTTTACGCCTTCGCATGGTCTGATTGCACGTCTGGGCGTGCAGCCCGAAGACGGCCCGCGTCTGAAGATTGGCATGCCTGTGCAGGTGCAGGGCGTGTATGGCGATGCCACCGCATTCAATGGTCGCATCGACATGGTGGGGCAGGCAGTGGATGCCCAGACGCATCTATTACCACTGCAGGTGGCGTTGCCTCCGGAAGCCAGTTCCTCCCTGGTGGCTGGCGCGGCTGTGCAGGCCAACATCGACACGGCCAGCTACACCGCCTGGGCATTGCCGCGTGACGCTGTGTTGCATGATGACAAGGGCGACTATGTCTTTGCCGCGGATCACGATCACGCCAAGCGCGTCGACGTGAGCCTGAAGCATCCCGAAGGCGATACGGTCGGCGTGGACGGCGCGCTTGACGGCAAGATGCGCATCATCGTGCTCGGCAGCTATGAGCTGGACGATGGCGATGCGGTACGTGAGCAGCAGGAGCCGAGCAAGTGAGTATTGCCGCATGGATGCAGCGTCATCGGCGCTCGCTGCTGTTTCTGGTGCTCATGCTCGCCGTTGGCGGTATAGCCAGCGCCATCTTCATGCCGGTGGCCTTGTTCCCGAACGTCGCGTTTCCACGCGTGCAGCTTGCGCTCGATGCCGGTGATCGTCCGGCTGACCAGATGGCGATCGAAGTGACCACGCCGATCGAGGATGCGCTACGCCGTGTACCCGGCGTACGCGATGTGCGTTCGACGACCAGCCGTGGCAGCGCCGACATCGAAGTGACCTTCGACTGGGGTACGGACATGAGTCGGGCGCTCGGCGATATCAACGCCGCGGCGAGCCAGGTATTGCCGGAACTGCCCGCCGAGACCCGGCTGAGCAGTCGGCGCATGGATCCGACCACTTATCCTATGCTCGCGTACAGTCTGCGCTCGCACAGTTTGTCGCCGAGCGCGCTGTACGACCTTGCGCAATACCAGCTGCGTCCCTTGCTGAGCAGCATCCCGGGCGTTGCACACGTCGGCGTGCAGGGCGGTGAAATTGCCGAATTTCACGCGGATGTCGATCCGAATCGCCTGCGCGCGCAGGATCTGAGCCTGGTCGACGTGGCAACGGCAGTCAGCCACGCGGCAACCATCCAGGCCATGGGCCATGTTTCCGATCACTACAAGCTGTACTTGCTATTGGCGGACAACCAGCCAGGTACGGTCGCGACGCTGCGCAATATCGTGGTGAGAGCGGATAGTCATGGTGTCGTGCGGTTGGGCGATATTGCGGATGTGTCGCTCAGTCATGTACCGCAATGGATTCGTGTTACCGCGGACGGCCAGGATGCCGTGCTGATGCAGATTTTCCAGCAGCCGGACGGTAATAGCGTACAGATCGCGCGTGACGTGAAGCAGCGCCTGCAAGATTACGCGCCGCAGATGCCGCCAGGCGTGAATGTGGCCAATTGGTATGACCAGTCGCAGCTCGTGACGGGTGCGGCCGGCAGCGTGCGTGACGCGATCCTGGTCGGCATTGTGCTGGCGGGATTGGTGCTGTTCGTGTTCCTGCGTAACACGCGAGTGATTCTGGTGGCCATGCTGGTGGTGCCGGCAGTGCTGACCATCACCGTGCTGCTGTTACGCGTACTTGGCATGAGCTTCAACATGATGACGCTCGGTGGCATGGCGGCCGCCGTCGGTCTGATCATCGACGACGTGATCGTGATGCTGGAACACATCATGCGCCGTCTGCATGGCGCAAGCGGCGAAGTCAGCGAACGTATTGCGCGCGCGTCGTGGGAATTCACTCGTCCCCTGACGGGCTCCAGCGCGGCCACCGTAGTGATCTTTCTGCCTCTGGCGTTTCTTACCGGCGTTACCGGCGCCTTTTTCAAGGCGCTGTCGCTCACCATGGCCAGTGCATTGGTGATTTCGTATTTGTTGACCTGGATCGTGGTGCCTTTGTTGGCGGAGCGCTTGCTCGATCAGCGTCACAGTGCCGATCGTGCGCCCGGCCGGCTTTCACAGCGAGTCGCGCGTGTTTATGAAAGATGGCTGCAACGATGGTTGAAGCGCCCGGTCTGGATACTGTTGCTAGTGTTGCCGCTGATTGGCGTGGGAGTGCTGGCCTACGGACAGGTCGGTACCGGCTTCATGCCGGCGATGGATGAAGGTGGTTTCACGTTTGATTACATCTCCAAGCCGGGAACATCGCTGGAAGAAACAGGTCGGCTGCTCAATCAGGTCGAAACGATCATTCGCGAGAATCCTTATGTAGACACGTATTCGCGCCGCACGGGTCTACAACTCGGCGACGGCCTGACAGAAGCGAACACGGGCGATATCTTTGTCCGCCTGAAGCATGGCTCGCGTCCTTCCACCGAAGAGGTCATGAACGATATTCGCCAGGAAGCACAAGCCAAAGTGCCGGGCCTGGACGTGGATGTGTCGCAGCTTATGGAAGACATGATCGGCGATTTGGTCGCTGTGCCGGAACCGATCGAGATCCAGCTTTACAGCGATAACGCCGACGAGCTCAACTCGACGGCGCAGAACGTCGCCGATGCGTTGGGCAAGATCGGTGGCGTCAACGGTGTGCTCAATGGCATCAATCCCGCGGGTGATGCGCTGACCATGACCGTGGATCCAGCCAAGGCGGCGCTGCAGGGACTCGATCCGTCCAGCATTACCGATCAGGTGACGGCAGCCATCGACGGCACGGTCGCTGCGCAACTGCCAGCAGAAGGCAAGGTGATGGGCGTAAGGGTACGTTTGCCGACGACTTCATACCAGCATCTGGAACAGGTTGCTGTGTTGCCGATCCGTGCCGCAGACGGTCATCTGCTCCCGCTTTCGCAAGTGGCGAGCTTGCAGGTCGTACAAGGGCAACCGGAGATCACGCGCAATAATCTCAAGCGCATGGTGGCGGTGACCGGACGCATCAGCGGGCGCAGCATGGGCGCGACCATTGCCGATGTAAAAGCCATGCTCGCCAAGCCGGGATTGCTGCCCAAGGGCATGTACTACCAGCTCGGCGGTTTATATCAGCAGCAGCAGGAGGCGTTCCGTGGCCTCACGGTGGTGCTGTTGGCGGCGATCGCGCTGGTCTTCACACTGCTACTGTTTCTGTATGAAAGTTTCCGCGTGGCACTGACGATTCTGGCTATGCCGTTGCTGGCCATGGGAGCGGTGTTCGTCGGACTGTGGATCACCGGCATCGAGCTGAATATCTCGGCCATGATGGGCATGACCATGATTGTCGGCATCGTGACTGAAGTAGCGATCTTCTACTTCTCCGAACTGGAAGACGTGGCGGACAAGCTGCCATTGCACGATGCGTTGTTGATCGCTGCGCAACACCGTGCCCGGCCGATCTTGATGTCTACCTTGGCAGCGATCCTGACCCTGGCGCCGCTGGCGTTGGCGCTGGGTACCGGTTCGCAAATGCAGCAGCCGTTGGCGGTGGCCATCATCGCCGGTTTGTTGGTGCAGGTGCCGCTGGTGTTGCTGGTGATGCCGGTGCTATATGCCGTGCTGATGCGGTCGCGCAGAGAGCCTCAGGCGAGGTGAGTAGCTGCGAAGTTTGACTTGCCTCATCGTCATTCCGGCCTTCGCCGGAATGACGGTGAGGCAATATTGAGACACCAAGCTAAAGCAGAGCTGCCAGCTTAAGCCTTTGAAACTTCCGCCTTCACCGTTCGCTTCAACAACCACGCCAGAATGGGCGGCGTAACCATCGCCGTCAGCAGCGACATGGCCACAATGATGGCGTACATCTGGTCATTGAATACGCCTGCCGCCAGACCCAGGCTGGCAATCACCACGCCCACTTCACCGCGTGGCACCATGCCGAAGCCCACGATGGCAGCACTGGCACGTCCCAGTGACAGCGCGCCGAGAAAGCCGCCGAGCAACTTGGACACGATGGCAATCAGTGTGACTACGCCCAACGCGATCAGCGCGTCAGCGCTGGCAAGCAGATGCAGGTTGATCTTGCTGCCTGTCAGCACGAAGAAGAAGGGTGTCAGCAGGGCCAGCAGTGGCTGGAACTGTTGTTCCAACGTGTGCTGTTGGCGCGTTTCGGAAGCGATCATGCCTGCCAGGAAAGCACCGATGATGGCGGCGAGTCCGAATAACGTGGAGACGTAAGCCAGGCCCAGACACAAGGCCAGCACGATCAGCAGGGGTGAGTGCACATTGCTTGGCTTTTCGAGCCAGGTCGAATTCCAACGCATCACGCGCGTCCCGCCCCAGCCAATGACGGCGATAAAGCCGATCGCGCCAGCCAGCACCATCACCAGATGCGTGGGGTCGAAACCTCCGCCGCCCTGCAGCGACACCACGACGCCGAGCAGCAGCATGGCCAGGATGTCGTCGATCACTGCGGCGCCGAGGATGACCTTGCTTTCCACACGTTGCAGCACGCCCAGTTCCTGCAGCACGCGCGCGGTAATACCGGCCGACGTGGCGACGAACGCCGCAGCGACGAACAGCGACTTGCCCCAGTCGAAACCGCTGGCGTGCGCCCACATGACACCCATGCCGAATGGCAACAGCACGCCGAGCACGCCGACCAGGAAGGCCGCCCGCCCGACTTTCTTCAAATCTTCAAGCCGCGTTTCCAGGCCCACGGAAAACAGCAGCAACACCACGCCGATTTCCGAGAGCACATCCAGCGGCGTACCTGTGGCGATCTGCTCGGGTGTGATCCAACCGAGTAGCGAAGGGCCGATCACGCAGCCCGCGGCGATTTCGCCGACCACGCCAGGAAGTTTCAGCCGTTGCGCGATTTCACCGCCGATCTGCGCGGCGACGAACACGATAAACAGCGAGAACAGGATTTCGTTGGCGTGGTGCATGGTCGGCATCCATCGATCATGAGCATCTTTGCCATCCTACCTGCTCACGAAGCAGATCACACTGTAGCGGTCGCCTTTGGGATTTTTTCGAGTCTGGCGAAGACACGGCTGGCAACCGCTGTGATCACTGCCAGCACGATGACCGTCCAGCGGAACGCCACCACATAGGCGTCACTGCCCTGGCCATGCAGCAGTGTCTGCATCAGGATGGTCGCCAATGCGATGCCGAAACTCATCGACAGATATTGCGTGGTGGACGCCATCGATGAGGCCATCGACGCATACTTCACATCCAGGTCGGAGTAGATCAGCGTGTTCATGACGGTGTATTGCATGCCCATGAAGCCGCCATACACATACACCAGCAGAGCAATCAGCAGCATCGGCGTGTGCGGTCCGAGCAAGGCGAACATGGCCAGCAGCGCGGCGACGATCAGCGTATTGGCGAACAGCAGGCGGCGGTAGCCAAGACGTATCAGCGTCCGATTGACGGCCCATTTGGCGGTGATCGAACCGAGCGCCTGCGGCACCATCATCAGGCCTGCCATCAGCGGCGACCAGCCGCAGCCGACCTGCAGGAACAGCACGATCAGCAGGAACATCCCGCTGACACCAAGGCGGGTCAGCAGATTGCCGGACAATGCCACCCACACGCTGCGCACCCGCATCAGGCTGAGGTCCGCTACCGGGTGATCAGTGCGGCGGCTATGCCATATGTAGGCACCGCCCAAGAGCACGGCCATGGCAACCAGCGAACCCATCCAGCTCCAGCGAATGTTCTGGTCGGCCGCGAATTCGGAAGCGGCCAGCAGCAAAGCCGAAGCAGCGGCGAACAGCAGGAATCCCAGCAGGTCGAAGCGGTTGGCTGTCGATAAGCGGTATTCCGGCATCTCGTGTTGGTTGAGCCAAAGGCCAACGATGCCGACCGGCACGTTGAGCAGAAAAATCAGCCGCCAATTGGTGTATTCCACCAGTGCACCGCCCAGCAACGGACCCAGCACCGAACCCAACAAGCCAAAGGTAGCGACCGTACTCATGACTTGCACAAAGTCACGCTTTTCGATGGTACGCACCAGCACGTATCGGCCCACCGGCATCAGCGCCGCGCCACCACAACCCTGGAGTACGCGTGCCATCACCAGTTCGGGCAGCGTTTGGGAGATGCCGCAGAGCAGGGAGCCGATGGCGAACACGCTGATCGCCACACCGAATACCTTGCGTGTGCCGAAGCGGTCGCACAGCCAGGGACTGGCGGGGATCAGTATCGCCAAGGTCAGCACGTAACTGGTCAGCGCGCTGCGCATGTTCAGCGGCGTTTCGCCCAGCGCCGTGGCAATGGCCGGTACGGCGGTGTTGACGATGGTGGAATCGAGCGCCTGCATGAAGAAGGCGGCGGAAACCAGCCAGATCAGGCCGCGATAGCGTTCGCGCGACGACAGACCGCTTCCGTCCGCTACGGCCGCATCAGCGGTGGCGGTGGCGACGGAAGAGGACGGGGACATGACGTTATGATACCTGCTATGGCAGCTATTTGCCGGGTATGAGCGGTGCCGCAGTTAGCGGGATTTCATGCAGGGTGGCGACGGTCGTCACGCGTGAAACCCTTCCGCGCAGGCTCCGGTGCCATCTGCCCCATTATCCGTCACCCGTGAATCGTTACACTTCCGGCATGAGTAAACAGTCAGCCTCCCCTTCGTCGGCCCTGCGTGCAGAAACACTGCGCAAACAGATCGAACACGCCAATTACCGTTATCACGTACTCGACGATCCAGAGATCCCCGACGCCGATTACGACGCCCTGATGCGCGAGCTTGAAGCGCTGGAAGCCGATCACCCAGAGCTGATCACGCCCGATTCGCCCACACGCCGCGTTGGCGCGCGGGCGCTGGGCGGCTTTGCCGAAGTGCGGCACGCGTTGCCCATGCTGTCACTGGGCAACGCCTTCGAGCAGGATGGCGGCAACGACCGCGAACGCTATCGCGATGTGTCCGAATTCGAGCGCCGCATCGAGCAGACGCTGGGACGCCGCGAACCGGCGTTTTCCGTGGAGCCCAAGCTGGATGGCCTGGCGATCAGCTTGCGCTACGAAAACGGTGTGTTCGTGCAGGGCGCAACCCGTGGCGACGGTGAAACCGGCGAAGAGGTGACCGCCAATCTGCGTACGGTCCGTGCTATTCCGCTACGCCTGCGTGGCGAAGGTTGGCCACGTGTGTTGGAAGTGCGCGGCGAGGTGATCATGCTTCGCAAGGATTTCGAGGCGTTCAACGCTTACGCACGGGAGCACGGTGAAAAACCGCTGGCGAATCCGCGCAATGGCGCGGCCGGTTCGCTGCGGCAGCTTGATCCTGCTATCACAGCCAAGCGCAAGCTGAGCTTCTACGCATATGCGGTGGGTGCAGTGGAAGGCGGCGAGCTGCCGGACACACATTCGAAGACCTTGCAGAAATTGCGCGAGTGGGGGTTTCCCGTTTCCGGAGAGGTGGATGTCGCGACAGGTTTCGATGGTCTGATCGCTTATTTCAGGCGCATCGGCGCCAAGCGCGACAAACTGCCGTACGACATTGATGGTGTGGTCTACAAGCTGGACGACTATGCCGGTCAGCGCGAGATGGGCTTTGTCGCGCGTGCGCCGCGCTGGGCGATTGCGCACAAATTTCCGGCGCAGGAGCAAAGCACCACCGTCGAGGCTATCGAGATCCAGATCGGCCGCACCGGCGCGGCCACGCCTGTAGCCCGGCTTGCACCCGTTCAGGTGGCTGGCGTGACGGTCACCAATGCAACCTTGCATAACGCAGATCAAGTGGCGCGGCTGGATGTGCGGGTGGGCGACACGGTGATCGTGCGCCGCGCGGGTGATGTGATTCCCGAAGTGGTGCGCGTGATTCCCGAGCATCGCCCAGCCCAAACACATGCCTGGAAAATGCCCACGCATTGTCCGGTCTGTGGATCGGCGTTGGTGCGCGAGGAAGGTGAGGCGGCGTGGCGCTGCTCGGGCGGATTGATCTGCGCAGCACAGCGCAAGGAAGCCCTCATCCATTTCGCCTCGCGTCGCGCTCTGGATATCGAGGGTATCGGTGAGCGCTTTGTCGATGCCCTGGTGGATTTTGGCTACGTGCACACACCGGCGGATCTCTACAAACTCACGCTCAATGATTTCCTGGAAATGAAACAGCGCGCCGACGAGCGCGATGGCACCGTGCCGGAGACCGTGAAGGCCGGCAAGATCGCCACCAAGTGGGCGGAAAACCTGTTGCAGGCGATTGAAGCCAGCAAGAAGACCACGCTGTCCCGCTTCCTGTATGCGCTGGGCATCGTGCATATCGGCGAAAGTACGGCCAAGACGCTGGCCAGCTGGTTGGGGCGTCTGGAATGGGTGCGCAGCATGCCGGCGCCGATCTTGCGCGAGCTGCCGGATATCGGTGACGAGGTTGCCGGCTCGATCGCCGCGTTTTTTCGACAGGATGGTAACCGTGCGGTAGTCGATGCGCTGCTCGCTGAAGGCATCACGTTGAGCGATGAGTCGGAGCCTTCACCGCGTCTTCACCAGAAACTGAGCCAGGCCGTGTTGCTGGAAAACGCCGGCATCAATGGCATCGGGCAACGTAACGCCGAACTGCTGGCGACACATTTCTCCAGTATGGGCAAACTGTATTCGAGTGGCAGCACGCACTGGATCACCGCAGGTTTGCCGCAGCATGCGGCGGTCAGTCTTGACGAATTTTTCGCTGATACGGAACGACGATCCGCCTTGCTGGAAGCGGAAGCCGCCATGCATCGCCTGCTTGCTGCCGCTCCCCAGGCGGATGTGGTGACGGCGCTGCCGCTCGCGGGACAGACTGCCGTGCTTACCGGCACACTCTCCGGCATGGGGCGGGATGAGGCCAAGGAAAAGCTCGAAGCGCTCGGTGCAAAAGTGGCTGGCAGCGTATCCAAGAAAACCAGTTTTGTGGTCGCAGGCGAAGCAGCCGGTTCCAAACTCGACAAGGCTCAGGAATTGGGCGTCGAGGTATGGGACGAAGCGCGCTTGCTGGATCTGTTTAAACAGCACGGAATCTGACTCGTCATGGCCAACACCGTCACGCCTTTCCGACAGCGTCTCCACGTACGAGCGCAGCTCAATGCACTGATTCGCGCCTTCTTCGCCGAGCGTGGTGTGCTGGAAGTGGAAACACCGATCCTGTCAGCGGCCGGCAACACGGACCCGAACATCGAAAGCTTCAGTGCTCCTTTCCACGGACATATTGACGCCGGTGCACGCGAGCGCTGGCTACGCACATCACCGGAATACCCGTTGAAGCGCCTGCTCGCCGATGGTGTGGGTGATTGCTACGAACTCGGACGCGTGTTTCGCAATGGCGAAGCAGGGGAGCGACACAATCCCGAATTCACCATGCTTGAGTGGTATCGCGTGGGCTGGACGCACCGGCAGCTGATGGAGGAAACCATTTCGCTGGTCGAGTCGGCGCTGGCCACAGTAAGCCGGCGCTCCGAGGTTCTGATCGAAGGCTACCGCCAGTTCTTCATCGATGAGCTTGGGCTCGATCCATTGCATGCGCCGATCGATGAGTTGCGCGCGCCACTGGCTCAGTATCACATCGATCCGGAAGGGCTTACCCGTGACGACTGGCTCGACTTGTTGATCACGCACAAGTTGCAGCCCCATTTTCCGCACGACCGCATCACGGTGATCCACGATTATCCTGCCAGCCAATCCGCACTCGCGCGCATCCGCCCCGGCGATCCGCCGCTTGCCGAGCGTTTCGAGCTTTATCTGGGGCCTTATGAGCTAGCCAACGGCTATCACGAGCTCAATGATGCCGAAGAACAGCGAGCTCGCTTTGAGCGAGACAACGCGCGCAGGCGCGAGCGCGGTTTGCGGGAAATGCCGATCGATGAGCAGTTGCTGGCAGTGCTGGGCAAGATGCCCGATTGTGCCGGCGTGGCGCTTGGCATCGAGCGGCTGCTGATGTGTCTATCAGGAACGGATCGGATCGGAGATGTGCTGGCGTTTCCGTTTTCTCAGGCGTGATGGATGCCGTCGGGTGATCGACTTCCCTAGCGATGCTCTGATTCATTCCATGTAAGTTCACCGTCATTCCCGCTTTTGCGTCAACCCCAGCTCAATCGCATACTTGAACAAATCCGCATCCGTCTCAATGCCAAGCTTGCGCATGGCGTTGACCTTTTGCGTGCTGATCGTCTGCTTGCTGCGATCGAGCTTTTCCGCGATGCCATTGATGCTGACGCCACCCACGTAGAGCTTGATCACTTCCAGCTCGCGCGGCGAAAGGCGTGAAGAATTCGTGGAGGGCAGGGATTTCATCATCTTGGCAACGCGCGGTGAGAAATACTTGCGCTTGCTATGCACAGCCTGGATGGCGTTGCGCAAATGCGACATGTCGTCACCTTTGCTGAGAATGCCATCGACGCCACAAGCCAGCAGGCTGCGGATCAGTACTGCCTTGTCCATGCTCGTGATGATGATGATACCGAGGTCAGGATAACGTTCGCGGAGAAACCCCACCAATTCCAGTCCGTCGCCGTATTGGCCGCCCGGCATGGCGTAGTCGGTGACGAGCATGTCGCATGGCTGGGAGTCCAGCAGCGCAATTAACTGCGTGGAGTCAACGACGGAGCCAATCCGCCTGACGGTGGAGATATCGTCGAGCGTGGCCTCGATCCCCAACCGGATCACGGGATGATCGTCAGCCAAGGCGACACGAATATGGTTATCCATCCTGGTCGTGCCTGCTTGTAAAATCGACAGAAAAGTCTTGCCCTGTGAAGTTATCGTAATACAACCGGTCAGGCCGAACATCATGTGCTGTGCTAGTTTAAGCGCCGTACGACGGGGTATGAATCCAAGGAGCCTGCGTTGACCATTAGGGTAGCCGTAGCGGATGACCACCCCACCTTGCTGGCGGGGCTCAGACACCTGCTTTCCAACGTAGCGGGCATCACGCTGATTGGTCTGGTGACCGATTCCACACAACTTGTCGAGTTGCTTGGGAAGTCGGAGTGCGACGTGGTCGTCACGGATTTTTCGATGCCGGGGGGGCGTTATGGCGACGGGCTCGCTCTGCTGCGTTTTCTCAAGCGTCGCTTTCCCAATGTTCGGTTGGTGGTGCTCACCAGTATCGAAAACAGCGAAGTCATGAAGGGTATCGTGGACATCGGTGCCTTGGGCCTGGTCAGCAAGGCGGATGATCTTGGCCACGTCGAGACGGCTATTCGCATGGCACACCTTGGCAACCGATACGTGTCGCCGATCAAAAGCGGTCAGCTGGCGGAGCTGGTATCACCGGCTGTAGGGGAGGCCGAACCAGCGGTGAAGCTCAGCAAACGGGAAACCGAAGTGCTGCGTATGTATGCGGAAGGGTTGACCGTATCGGAGATCGGTATGCGTGCCGGACGCAGCAGTAAAACCATCAGTGCTCAGAAAATGGCCGCCATGAAGAAGCTGGGCTTGAAACACGATGCCGATATTTTCAAGTATGCGCAGGCCAATGGCCTCGTACAGGCATCCCAAACATCACAAAAAAATGCTCATCACGATGACAGTGATGCGTGAATAAACCTACATTATGTCGGGATAAGTGTTGTATTCGATCAGCTTAGTCCGATAGCACCATGCTGTGCATGGCGGTAGCCTCTGTGCAGTCGAGGCCGATCTTCAATCAGCGTTTCACGTACAAAGGGACTTATGGACGAGTCGCACGCCGCCGCCGTCTCTGCCGTGCTGCTTGGGTACAGTACGCTCAGTGAAACCCAGCGCAGTGTCTTCATGGATCAGCTAAATCAGTTCATGTTCGTGTCGCCTCAGCAACAGCGGCGGATCGCGGACGCTTGGCTGCGGCTATGTCAAAGCTCGGCCGATCCTTCCGTCCAGCGGATTGCGGAATCGGCGGCCACCTATCTGGCAGGTAATAAAAAGGGCCGAAAATCCACAAAGAAGTGATGTCTGCGCAAGCAGCACAATCCGCATGGCCATGCTTCGGATTACCAATGCAACATCAGCTTGCCGATATGTGTGCTGCTTTCCATCAGTGCGTGGGCGCGCGCTGCGTCCTGAGCTGGCAATACTTCATGGATCACCGGGCGAAGGCGCTGTTCGGCAAATAGCGGCCATACATGCTGATAGAGCTTGCTGGCGATGGCCGTCTTGAAGGTGACTGGACGCGGGCGCAGCGTTGATCCGGTGATATGCAGTCTGCGCAGCATCACGGTGTGGGCGTTGATGCTGGATGCGCTGCCGCCCAGCGTCGCAATGATGACCAAGCGTCCATCGTCGGCAAGGACATCGAGTTCGCGAGACACGTAATCGCCGGCAACCATGTCGAGGATGACATCAACGCCGCGGTTGTCGCTCCATGCTTTTACGCGCTCAACAAAATCTTCTGTCTTGTAGTTGATGGCGCGTGCACCGAGTGCCTCGCAGGCGCGGCATTTCTCGTCGTTGCCAGCAGTCGCAAATACCGGATGCCCTAATGCATGCGCCAACTGGATGGCGGTGACGCCAATGCCGCTGGAGCCGCCCTGGACCAGCAGGCTTTCCGGCGTGCCATCTTCGCGTTGCCCAAGGTGGCCGCGATCAAATACGTTGCTCCAGACCGTGAAGTAATTTTCCGGTAGCGACGCAGCCTCGATCAGATTCAGTCCGTGCGGCACAGGCAAGCATTGGCCCAGCGGCGCTACCGCGTATTCCGCGTAGCCGCCGCCGGCCAGCAATGCGCAAACTTGGCCGCCGCGCTGCAGTCCCCACGGGTTCTGGCTGCTGAAATCGCCATCCACCAATTCACCGGCCACTTCCAGTCCGGGGATGTCGGATGCGCCCGGTGGCGGTGCATAGTCGCCCTTGCGCTGGAATACATCGGGTCGGTTGACGCCCGATGCGGCGACCTTGATCAACACCTCGCCAGGGCCGGGCTGTGGTATCGGCCGTATGGCCGGGCGCAACACTTCCGGGCCGCCTGGCTGACTGATTTCGATCGCTCGCATGGTTGACACGCCTTGCTCCTTGTTGAAATCTCAAGGAGCAGAGTCTACGAGCACCAGCTCCGCATCTTCGAGTGCCTTGACTTCCAGTGTGGTTTCGTTGCGGATCGCAGCACCATCGCGAGCGTCGAGATGCACGCCGTTAACTTCCACGCTTCCCTTGGCAGGAACGAGATACGCGTAACGCTCATGACCCAGTGTGTAACGCGTGGTTTCTCCGGCTTTCAGCGTAGCTCCGAGCACGCGCGCATCGGTGCGCAGGGGCAGGGCGTCGTTGTCTTCCTTAAAGCCACTGGCCAACGTGACGAAACGTCCCGCGCGCTCTCCTGCGGGGAACGGCTTGGCACCCCACGAAGGTGCGCGGCCGCGCTCGTCCGGAATGATCCAGATCTGGAAGATACGCGTGTTGCCCGGTTCCAGATTGTATTCGCTATGTGTGATGCCACTGCCGGCGCTCATCACTTGCACGTCACCGGCTTCGGTGCGGCCTTCGTTGCCCAGGCTGTCGCGATGCGTAATGGCGCCTTCGCGCACATAGGTGATGATTTCCATATCCGCATGCGGGTGTGGCGGAAAGCCGGTCTGGGACGCGATGGTGTCGTCGTTCCAGACGCGCAGAGCGCCCCAACCCATGCGCCTGGAGTCGTTGTAGCCGGCAAACGAGAAATGATGTTTGGCCTTGAGCCAGCCGTGATCGGCTCCGCCAAGGCTGTCGAAAGAACGACGTTCGATCATGAGGGCACCTGCGGGAAGTTCGGATGGCGCACAACATAAGACCGCAGGTGGCGTTAGAGAACTGTCGTCAGGGAAACAGTGTGTCGCCAGCTCCGGCCCGCTCTCTTCCGAGCGAGCGTGTTCAGTGCTGGTGATCGTCCGTCCGGTGCCGGTGCCCGCTCAGTTCATGACCCGCATCGTGCGCGAAGGCGCGGTGCCAGCGGGTGGAGCTGAGTGAAATCAGGGTAACGATCAGGAAGGCGACCGAGAAGTTCAGCCGGCTCGGCTCGACGTTATGGGTCAGTGCCATGGTGAGCTTCAGGATCAGCGCACCGCAGCACACGCCGACTGACAACATGAGCTGCTGCAAGGTCGAGTAGAAACTGTTGGCGGCGCTCATGCGCTCGGTCGGCACGGCCTCGTAGGCGATCGTGTTGTAAGCCGCGAACTGGAACGACATGAAGGCGCCGCAGCAGACCAGCAGGCCGAACATCAACCAGAAGGGCCAGTCCGCCCGAAAGAACGCGCAGACCGCGTAGCCCAGACTGGCTAGCACGCCGTTGTAGACCATGGCGCGACGGAAGCCGAACCAGCGCAGCAAGCGGGTGGTGAAGCTGCGCGAGAGCAGTGCCCCAAGCGAAATCGCCAGGATCAGTTGGCCGCTGCGCACGGCTGAGAAGGCGAGGCCGATCTGGAACAGCAAAGGCAGCAGGAATGGCTGCGCACCCTGGGTGATGCGCATCAGCGAACCGGAAATCACCGACAGGCGGAATGAATCGATGCGCATCAGCGTGAGATCGATCACGGGGTCGACACGGCGTTTCGCATGCAGGAAATAAGCGAGCAGTGCAAAGGCGCCGAGGGCGACCAGGCACACGGCGTTGAACACATTGGTGTTCTCACCGAACAACTCCAGTCCAAACAGCACGCATCCCAGGCCGACACTGCAGAGCGTAAAGCCCAGCCAGTCGAAGCGCGACGGACGCGCCATACTGCATACGACAGGTATATAGCGCCGTACCAGCCAATAGCCGAGCACGCCGATCGGCACGTTGATGTAGAAGATCCAGCGCCAATCGAGGTATTCGACGATAAAGCCGCCCAGCGGCGGTCCTGCCATGGTGCCCAGAATCGCGGGCATCAGCGTCCACGACATCGACGACACCAGGTGCTTGCGATCGACGGTACGCAAAATCACCAGGCGCCCGACCGGCGTCATCATCGCGCCACCGATGCCTTGCAGCAGGCGTGCGGCGACCATCATCGGCAGGTTGTGTGTCAGCGAGCAGAGAATCGAGCCGAGGATGAAGACGGCAATCGAACCGTTGAAGACGCGCTTGACGCCAAAACGGTCGGCGATGGCGCCGCTTACGGGAATCAGTATGGCCAGCGCCAGCAGATAGCTGGTGACCGCGACACTCATGGCGGGTGCGGAGACGCTGAAATCGCGCGCCATGGTGGGGAGTGCGGTGGCCAGCACTGTGCCGTCGACCTGCTCCAGGAAGATCGCACAGCCAACAATCAAGGAAATGATGCGGTAATCGGGATACACCGGCTGCGATACCACCGGCGCCTCAACCTTTTCCTCGAGCAACACGGACACGTCGACTTCCTGGACGAGCGCACACTCGCCTGCGTCGGATCGACACCAGGATCAACGAGAGCACTCGAAACAGCGGCGCATTGGGTTGTGCGTCGCAACATGCCTATTATTCGCCTGTTAGAAAGTCGTTACAAGAGAGGGTGGTGAAGGTCGTCGTCATCGATTCATGAAAAAAGGCGTCGTGCGAAGACGACGCCTTTGTTTCTTTCTGTCTGATTTGAGCCGAGGCGATCAGACCGCTTCGAAAATACCCGCCGCCCCCATGCCCGTACCGATACACATCGTCACCATGCCGTACTTCTGCTTGCGGCGGCGCAGGCCGTGCAACAGGGTCGCAACGCGGACCGCGCCAGTGGCGCCCAGCGGGTGGCCAAGGGCGATGGCCCCGCCCAGCGGATTGACCTTGGCAGTGTCCAGGCCCAGATCGCCGATCACGGCGAGCGCCTGGGCGGCGAAGGCTTCGTTGAGTTCGATCCAGTCCAGCTGATCCTGGGTGATACCGGTCTGCTTGAGCACCTTCGGAATCGCTTCCTTCGGACCGATGCCCATGATGTCCGGACGCACGCCGGCCACCGAGTAGCCGACGAAACGAGCGAGTGGGGTGAGGCCGTAATCCTTGATCGCCTGTTCGCTAGCCAGCAGCACGGCACCAGCGCCGTCAGAAGTCTGCGAGGAATTGCCAGCCGTCACCGTGCCACCGAACTGGCCGTTGCGGAACACGGTCTTGAGTTTGCCCAGCACGTCCGGCGTGCTGCCGGCGCGCGGACCTTCGTCGGTGTCGATCACGCGACTATCGGTCTTGATGCTGCGCGAAGCGAGGTCGGGGTAGCGGTCATCGAGCTTGAATGGCGTGATTTCGTCCTTGAATTCGCCCGCCTTGATCGCAGCCAGCGCACGCTCATGGCTTTGTGCGGCGAACGCATCCTGTGCTTCGCGTGACACCTTCCATTGCTTGGCCACGTTCTCGGCGGTGATGCCCATGCCATAGGCAATGCCGATGTGTTCGTTGTCGAAGATGGCCGGATTCATCGCCACCTTGTGACCCATCATCGGCACCATGCTCATGCTTTCGGTGCCACCGGCCAGCATCAAGTCGGCTTCGCCCAGACGGATGCGATCGGCCGCCATCGCCACGGCTTGCAGGCCGGAGGAGCAGAAGCGGTTGATGGTGACGCCCGGGACGGTGTCGGGCAGGCCGGCCAGTAGCACGCCGATGCGTGCCACGTTCATGCCTTGCTCGGCTTCCGGCATGGCGCAGCCGATGATGGCGTCACCGATGCGATGCGGGTCAATGCCCGGTGCCTGCGCCATCACAGCGCGAATCACGTGGGCGAGCATGTCGTCCGGACGGGTGTTGCGGAATACGCCGCGCGGCGCTTTGCCTACCGGGGTGCGGGTGGCGGCGACGATGTAGGCGTCTTGCACTTGCTTGCTCATGGTCTTTGCTCCGTGGCGTCGCGCACTGTGCAGCGACGCCGATTGGTTTGTCCGTCGTCCCGGCGAAGGCCGGGACCCAGTGTCTTTGGTGGTGCGTGCGAAAGTCGCTGGGCCCCGACCTATGCCGGGGCGACGAGCGTTTAGTTCCTCAGCGGTTTGCCGGTGGTCATGGTGTGAGCAATACGCGCCTGGGTCTTTTCGGTCTGCGCCAGTTCCACAAAGTGCTTGCGTTCCAGATCCAGCAGCCATTCCTCGTCGACCAGCGAGCCGCGTTCGATCTGGCCGCCGCACAGTGTGTCGGCGATGCGCGTGGCGATCGCGACGTCATGCTCGGAGGCGAAATAACCGGCCTGCAGGTTGGCGAGCGAAGCCTTGAACGTGGCGGTACCCACGTCGCCAGCAACCGGAATGTTGCGGTCGTACAGCGGCGGGCGATAACCGCTTTCGGCCAGCGAGAGAGCCACTTGCTTGGCGATATAGAGCAGCTCGTAAGCGTTGAACACCACCACGTCGCTGTCGCGCAACAGACCCAATTGCTTGGCTTCCAGCGCGCTGGCGGACACCTTGGCCATCGCCACCGTCTCGAACACCTTCTTCAAGGCTTCAAACGGATCGGCAGGATTGGCCTGTGCAGCGCGGATTGCCAGTTCATGCAAACCGCCGCCGGCTGGCAGCAAACCTACGCCGGCCTCGACCAGACCGATGTAGCTTTCCAGCGCGGCGACCGTGCGTGCCGAGTGCATCTGAAATTCGCATCCGCCACCCAGTGCCAGGCCGCGCACTGCCGACACCACCGGCACCAGCGAATGTTTGACGCGCATGCTGGTGCGCTGGAAGTTGGCCACCATCTTCGCGAAGTCGTCGATTTTGCCGGCCTGGAGCAGGCCGAGCGCACCCTTCAGATCGGCGCCAGCGGAGAACGGTTCGCCGGTCTGCCAGATCACCACGGCCTTGAGTTTTTCTTCGGCAACGCCAATCGCATGCTGGACGCCATCAAGCACCTGATCGTTGACCGTGTTCATCTTGGTCTTGAAGGAAATGATGCCGACGCCGTCATCGCCCAACGTCCACAGACGCACGCCGTCGTTTTCCCAAACAGTGGTGCCCTGGTCGAACTTCTCACCCAGGATCGGATCAGGGAACAGCTGGCGCTGGTAGACCGGATGCTTGGAGCGCGGCTTGTAGGCGCTTGACGCAGCGGACCAGGAGCCTTCCTTGCTATGCACGCCGGTACGGCCATCAGTCACCCACGCCGGCAGCGGAGCCTTGCTCATGGCCTTGCCTGCCGCGATATCTTCAGCGATCCAGCCGGCGACTTGCTGCCAGCCGGCTGCCTGCCAGGTTTCGAACGGGCCGAGCTTCCAGCCGTAGCCCCAGCGGATGGCGAAGTCGACATCACGTGCCGTGTCAGCGATATCGGCCAGATGGTAGGCGGTGTAGTGGAACAGGTCGCGGAAAGTGGCCCACAGGAACTGTGCCTGCGGATCGCTGGATGCACGCAACTTGCCGAACTTCTCGGCCGGATCCTTGATAGCGAGGATGGCGGACACCTCATCCGACGCCTTCTGCTCGGAAGGGCGGTAATCGCGTTTGGCGACGTCCAGCACCACGATGTCCTTGCCGGCCTTGCGATAGAAACCTGCGCCGGTCTTCTGGCCCAGTGCGCCTTGTTCGATCAGGCCGCTGAGCCAGGCGGGCGCCTTGAAGTATTCGTGCCAGGGATCGTTGGCCAGGGTGTCGGCCATGGTCTTGATCACGTGCGCCATGGTGTCCAGACCGACCACGTCCGCAGTGCGGTAGGTGGCACTCTTGGGACGACCCACCGCCGGGCCGGTCAGCGCGTCGACCGTGTCGAAACCAAGCTTGAACTGTTCGGTGTGATACATGGTGGCCAGCATCGAGAACACGCCGATGCGGTTGCCGATGAAGTTAGGCGTGTCCTTGGCATACACCACGCCCTTGCCGACGGTGGTGGTCAGGAACGCTTCCAGACCTTCGAGCACATCGCGATTGGTCAGCTTGGTCGGAATCAACTCGACCAGGTGCATGTAGCGCGGCGGGTTGAAGAAGTGCACGCCGGTGAAGCGGTGGCGCATTTCCTCCGGCAGCGCTTCGGCCAGGTTATTGATCGACAGGCCTGAGGTATTGCTGGCCAGCACGGCGGTCTTGGAGACATAGGGAGCGATCTTCTTGTAGAGATCCAGCTTCCAGTCCATCCGTTCGGCGATCGCCTCGATCACCAGGTCGACATCTTTCAGGTGTTCCAGATCGTCGTCGTAATTGGCCGGGATGATGGCGGCGGCGCGGGTGCTGTCAGCCAACGGGGCCGGGGAGAGCTTCCTCAGGTTTTCGATCGCCTTCAGGGCAATGCCGCTCTTGGGACCTTCCTTCGCAGGCAGGTCGAACAGCACGGTCTCGACATTTGCGTTGGTCAGGTGCGCGGCGATCTGCGCGCCCATGACGCCGGCGCCGAGCACCGCGGCCTTGCGGATGCGTAGCGCTGGCTTCGATGAAGATGGAGCGGTCATTGGCTTCTCCGTGGGTACGAATGCAAATACAGGTGAACAAAGATTGGGGGACGGCCGTGGCCGGCCCGTGACAGGAAATCAGGGGGTAAAGGATGCTCCGGGTGCTTGGGCGCAGGCGTCACCGTCCCTGACTGCCCACAGGCCACAGGACCGTCGGCGAAGGCAAACTGGCCGTCTGCCGAGACGGCGGGCCGAAGGGATGTGGGCAGTCAGGGGCGGCCCGAAGGGTGATGTCCATAAGGCCTGCAGCCTGCGCCGCGCGGCTTGAAAAGACCGCCAGTCTTCCCTGTGCCGCGCGACACACCCTGCAGGCCTTATGGACATCATGCCGCCTACGCCCAATCACCCGGAGCATCCTTAAGACCTGCCGCGGAAAAGCGGATCAGATGGGCGGCGGTCTGTTCGCGATGGGTGGTTTCGCTGACGTCGCTCTTGCGCTGGATGATGCCGAAGCCGGACATGGCATGGGTCAGGGCGCCGGTTACCAGGTCGATGCGCCAATAGAGCTCCTCTTTACTGAGCTGGGGCAGCAGACGAGCGAATTCAGCGGTGAACTGCCGCATCACATGGCCGTAGTTGTCCGAAAGGAACTTGCGCAGGCTGTCGTCGTGCTCCGCGAAGGCCCGGGCCAGCACGCGCATGAAAAGGCTGCCGCCACCATCGTGGGACAGATCCAGGGCAGGGCGGATAAAGGCCGCCAGCACGTCTTCCAGGGTCGCGTCGGGTTGTCCGACAACCTGCTTGAGAGCTGCCAGCCGGCGTGCATTGAGCTGGTCCAGGCGGCGCCTGAAGACCTCTTCGACCAGGTTGTCCTTGGAGCCAAAATGGTAATTCACGGCGGCCAGGTTGACCCCCGCGGCGGCCGTGAGCTGGCGTAGCGAGGCGCCCTCGAAGCCGCGCTGGGCGAACAGCGCCTCGGCAGCAGTGAGGATGCGTTCCTTGGTGGAAGCGGAGCTGTTCACGGGTACCGCCTATCCAATCGAATCAAACGATCGTTTGAGGATACGCGCGGGGATCGGGGAGAGTCAAACGATCGTTTTGTACGCCCGGGGCAGCCGGCATCCCACGGCCGTTCCGGGGGACTTCCCTACCGCGGGGCGGGGTTGCTTATGGGCTAGAATCTGTCAAACTTTCGTGCGCTAAGCCCGCATTTCGCGGAGCATTTAGTTCTAAATTCCACTGACGTCCGCGTCATGGCCGCCCACTAAAATAATCCGTATACCCGGAGCAGACCGTATGGCGCTGGAGCGCACCCTTTCCATTATCAAGCCCGATGCTGTTGCCAAGAATGTCGTCGGTGAAATCTACGCTCGCTTCGAAAAGGCCGGGCTGAAAGTTGTTGCCGCAAAGATGAAGCATCTTTCGCGTAAAGAAGCGGAAGGTTTTTATGCGGTGCACCGTGAACGTCCGTTCTTCAATGCGCTGGTTGAATTCATGATTTCCGGTCCGGTCATGATTCAGGTGTTGCAAGGCGAGAACGCGATTCTCACGAATCGCGAACTGATGGGCGCCACCAATCCGAAGGATGCTGCCAAAGGCACGATCCGCGCTGACTTCGCCGATTCGATCGATGCGAATGCCGTGCACGGTTCCGATGCCGCCGAAACGGCTGCGGTCGAAATCGCGTATTTCTTCGCTGCGACCGAAGTCTTCCCGCGCTGAGATGTGATGGAAGTGAACCAGGTGGAAAAAGTCAATCTGCTCGACTTCGATCGCCAAGGGCTGCGCGAATTTTTCGCGCAGCTCGGCGAGAAGCCGTATCGTGCCGAGCAGGTGATGAAGTGGATCTACCATCACCTGGAAGACAACTTCGAAAACATGACCGATGTGGGCAAGGCACTGCGTGCCAAGCTCGAAGCCTCGTGCTACATCGGTCCGCCCAAGACGATGTTCGACAAGGGCGCCGCCGACGGTACGCATAAATGGCTGCTCGGCATGGATGGCGGCAACGCCGTCGAAGCCGTTTATATCCCGGAGCCTACCCGCGGCACGCTGTGCGTGTCCTCGCAGGTGGGCTGCGGTTTGAATTGCCAGTTCTGTTCCACGGCCACCCAGGGTTTTAATCGCAATCTGGCGACGTCGGAAATCATTGGCCAGATGTGGGTTGCCGCCAAATACCTCGGTAACATCACGCACCAGAATCGCCGCATCACCAACGTCGTGATGATGGGTATGGGCGAGCCGCTGCTGAACTTTGACAACGTCGTAAAAGCGATGAGCCTGATGCGCGACGATCTTGGTTTTGGTCTCGCCTCCAAGCGCGTCACGCTGTCGACCGCTGGCCTCGTGCCTATGATCGACAAATTGTCCGAAACCATCGACGTGTCGTTGGCCGTATCGCTACACGCCGCGAACGACGAATTGCGCACCGAACTGGTGCCACTTAACAAGCGTTACCCGATTGCCGATCTGGTCGCAGCCTGCCAGCGCTGGATTGCGCGCAAGCCGCGCACTTCGATCACGTTCGAATACACTCTGATGAAGGGTGTGAACGATCAGCCCGAGCATGCGCGCCAGCTCATCAAGTTCATGCGTCGTCTGCCGACCTGCAAAGTCAATCTGATTCCGTTCAACCCATTCCCCGGCACGCGCTTCGAGCGCTCGGACATGGAAGTGATTCGCGCCTTCCAGACGCAGCTACTCAACGCCAACATCCTGACCATGTTGCGCCGCACTCGCGGCGACGATATCGATGCTGCCTGTGGCCAGCTCAAAGGCCAGGTGCTCGATCGCACGCGCCGTCAGGCCGAATTCCAGAAACGCCTGGCCGAGGATGCAGCACATGCGGCGTGATCGTCTCCTGCTCGGTGTCTGTGCTGCCCTCGTACTCGCGGGTTGTCATAGCTCTCCCACGATCCCGCCTCCGCCCGCCGATCCCAAGCTGCCTCAGGAAACGAAGGCTCAGAAGGCGCAGGGTGCGGCGGATGTCCATACGCGCTTGGCGCAGCATTACATCGACATCAACAATCTGCAGGGTGCACTGGAGAAGGTGAAGATCGCTGTCACCGAAGATCCCACCTATGTGCCAGCGCAGACCGTGATGGCCTACATCTACGAGCGCATCAACGATCTGCCGAATGCGGAAATTCATTACCGCCGTGCGGTCGAACTGCAGCCGGACAAGGGCGACACGAACAACAATCTCGGGCAGTTTCTTTGCCACGAAGGCAAAGTGCAGGAATCGTTGCCGTATTTTGCCAAGGCGGTGGCCGATCCGTTCTACCAGACGCCCGACGTGGCACTTACCAATCAGGGTATTTGCCAACTGCAAATCAATGATCGCGTGAATGCAGAAAGCAGTTTCCGCCAAGCCGTGCAGCGCAATTCGAGCAATGCCATGGCACTGCTGCAGCTCACCAATGTGCTTTATCTCAATCATCGTTATTTCGACGCCAGCGCTTTCCTGCAGCGCTTCGATGCGCTGGGGCAACCCAGCCCCGATTCGCTGAAGCTTGGCTTTGAAATCGAAGCTCACCTGGGCAACACGGATGCCGCCCGGAATTACGCCAAACGGCTAGTCAGCCAGTTCCCGGACTCGGAACAGGCACAAGCCCTCAATCAAACCGTACGCCCATGATTTCCGAGCAGTCCAATCCGGCCGGGCAGGAGGAAACGACCTCCAGTGCACCCGCCACGACGGCAGTGAACATGGATGAGAACGCTGCCGAATTCCGCTTCAACGAAGCATCTGGTTTTGGTTCGCGTTTGCGCGCAGTACGCGAGGCGCGTGGACTGGACCTTGAGACCTGCGGTCACGCCTTGCGTTTGCCGGTGCGTGTGCTGCGCGAACTCGAGAACAACGAGTTCGATGGCGACTACCAGGTCTATCTCGGCGGCTACATCCGCAAGTACGCGCGTTATCTGGAGATCGATGACGCTGAAATCGAACTCGCCATCAGCCGCTTGAAGCCGAGCCAGCCGCCGCTGGTGGCAACCGGCGGCGTGTCGCATTCGCGTTATCTACTCGATCGCTACGCCACGGCGGCCACCTATGTGGTGCTGACGCTGGTGATTGCGGTGCCGACGGTATGGCTCGGCATGCGCGGCACGCTGACCCATGACATGAGCCATCTCGCTCCGCTGGATGCCGCGCCCGTCGCTCAGCAGGATGCGCCTCCGCCCGCACCGGCAGCTTCCGGTAGTGCAGCCAAAGCGCTGGCGAGCAATGTGGCGGGACTGGCACAGGCGAGCAATCCGGCCCCGGCTTCTGCCGAATCGGCGGCGCGCGCTGTGGAGCAACAACCACTGCTGGCTTCGATGGTGCCGGTGCCGAATCTGGATAGTGATGCGAACGCCACGCCAGCACCCGCCAATGCGGCCGATGCCGCCACAGTGGGTAGCGGTAGTCACAGCCTTACGCTCAACCTGCCCAATAGCAGTTGGGTGGAAGTGATCGGCAAGGATGGCTCGCGCCTGGAGTATGGCTTGCTGCCTGCAGGCACTGCCAAGACCTATCGCAGCGACCAACCGATCGAGGTGCGCATCGGCAACGCGGCTGGCGCACAGGTCAGCATCGACGGTCAGCCGGTAACGTTGGACCCGTACCGCCATGCCAACGTGGCGCACTTCCGCGTCGACGTCCAGGACGGCAAGGCCGCACCGGCGGGCGCCTGATCTGAAGCGCAGGGGGCTGGGCCGCCGCCGCAGCCCCCTCGGTCATCCTTGATCGGTTATGCTTGCGCATTGTCCGCCGGCAGGGCGGGCAATGCCGGCTGCCGCCGGGTCGCGGTAGCTCCAAGAACACCTTTTCTGGCGCCTTAGGGCGTCGCTTGCGACACGGTGATTGCATGGCATTTGATGCATACGACGACTACGAACAGAGCGAACGCGTACAAAAGTGGCTGCGGCAGAATGGCCTGTCGATCGCTGTGGGTGTCGTCATCGGCCTGATTGCTATCTTCGGCTACCAGCAGTGGCGCAATCATCGGGCTTCGCATCAACTGGCCGCTTCAGGTCTGTACCAGCAATTGCAATCGGTGATCGATAGCGGCAATGCCAGCGACGTGCTGGTCCAGGAATTGATGAACAGCTACGCCGACACGCCTTACGCGATGTTCGCTGTCAGCGATCGCGCGCGTCACCAGGTTGAAGCCAAGCAGTACGACAAGGCGCTGGAATCGCTCTCGTGGGCCGAACAGCATGCGCCCAGTCCGGAACTCAAGGCGCTGGTGGATCTGCGCATGGCGCACGTACAGCTGGCCAAGGGCAGTGCCCAGGATGCGCTGAGCGCACTGGATCGCATGCCGGCCGACAGCTATGCCATCGTCAGCCAGGAACTACGCGGTGATGCACTGGTCAAGCTAGGACGGCGCGATGATGCTCTCAAGGCATATCAGGCGGCCGTGAAAGCCATGGGCCCGAATGTGCAGCAGGGCAATGAAGTGCAATTGAAAATCGACGATCTGGCCACGGCCGGGAAGCAGGGTGCATGAAACGTTTTGGGCTGATCGTATTGACCGCTTCGCTGGTAGCTCTCGCAGGCTGTCATTCCTTCAAAAAAGAAAACATCCAGCCGCCGACTCCGCTGGACAAGAATTTCAAACCCACCGTCCAGACGACGCAGGTGTGGAAGATCCGTGTAGGGCATGGCGCTGGCGAAAGCGGCGTGCGCATGGAGCCGACTGTGGTCGGTGGCGTGCTGTATGCGGCCAGTACCGATGGTGTGATCGGCGCCTACGATGCGGCCACCGGCAAGACCATCTGGGAAAACAAGACACGCGTCAAAGGCTGGTTCGGCTGGGGCGATAAGAAGCGTAAGGATGCTTTCTATTCCGGTGGCCCGGCCGTGTCCGGCGATCTGCTCGTGATCGGCACCCTCAACGGCCACGTCTACGGTTTGAACGTGAAAGATGGCAGCCAGCGCTGGGATAGCACGCTGCCGTCGGAAGTGATCGACTCCCCGACCGTCGCCGGTGCGCTTACCATCGTGCGTACGCAGGACGGTCGCGTGTATGGCCTGGACAGCAACACCGGCGAGCGCCGCTGGGTGAACGACCAAGGTAACGTGCCCTTGCTCAGCCTGCGCGGTAATGGTCCGCTGCTGGTGGCCAATGGCGTGGTCTTCTTTGGCAGCGACGACGGCAAGCTCACGGCACTGCGCCTGGATAACGGCGACAAGTTGTGGGAACAGAAGCTGGCCAGCGGCGAAGGCCGTACTGACATTGAGCGCATGAACGATGCCGACGGCACCGTATTGCTCGACGGCAGCACGCTCTATGCGTCGGCCTATCACGGCAACCTCACCGCTATTGATGGCCCCAGCGGTCGTCCGTTGTGGCAGCGTCCGTTCTCCACCTATACCTCCCTGGCGATCAGCGGCAACAGTCTGTTCGGTGCCAATATCGATTCGCAGGTCTGGGCGTTCGACAAGAGCAGCGGCGCTGACATGTGGAAGAACGAAAACCTCAAGTATCGCTGGGTGACCGCACCGGCGGTTCAGGGCGATTACGTGGTGGTCGGCGATATCGAAGGCTACGTGCATTGGCTGCAGGTTGGCGACGGTGCTTTGGCTGGTCGTCAGCGTCTTTCCAAGAAGGCGATTCGCGCGGAGCCGGTGGTTGCCGGTGATCTGGTGTACGTCGAAGATGTGCAAGGCCATGTCGCGGCTTATCGCCTCGGCGGCAAGTAATACCGGGAACTATGAGTCGTGCTTCCCGTCATCGCCCTGGTCGGTCGTCCCAACGTCGGTAAATCGACCCTTTTCAATGCGCTGACGCGTAGCCGTGATGCCCTGGTGGCTGATATGCCGGGCGTCACCCGTGATCGCCATTACGGTGTATGCCGTACTGGCGAGCGTCCTTTCGTGGTGGTCGATACCGGAGGTTTATCCGGTGTCGACGAAGGCCTCGATGCACTTACCGCGCAGCAGGTTCGCCTCGCCATCGACGAAGCGCAGGTGCTGGTGTTCGTGGTGGATGCGCGCGATGGTCTTTTGCCGCAGGATCGCACCATCCTCAACGAGCTGCGCCGCAGCGGAAAACCTATCATCGCGGCCGTCAACAAGACCGATGGTCTGGATGAGCAGAATGCGCTGGCGGAATTCGCCGTCTTCGGCATCGCCCAGACCTTGCCGCTCTCTGCCGCCCACAACCGTGGGACGGAAGACCTGATCGCTGTCGTTCTGCCGCTGTTGCCGGAAGACGTGCATGAAGAGCTGGTGCCGGAAGACGATGGCAGCATCCGCGTCGCCATCGTCGGCCGTCCGAATGCTGGTAAATCGACCTTGATCAATCGCCTGCTTGGCGAAGATCGCCTGATCGTTTCGGATGTCGCCGGAACGACGCGTGATCCGATCCGCGTGCCGCTGGAACGCGACGGCAAGCGTTACACCCTGATCGATACCGCCGGCGTACGCCGCAAGGCACGTGTCGAAGAAGGTATCGAGAAGTTCAGTGTCATCAAGACGCTGCAGTCGATCGCCGCGGCACAAGTGGTCGTAGTGATGATCGACGCGCGCGAAAATCTCGCGGACCAGGACCTCACCCTCATCGGTCATGCCATCGACGAGGGCAGAGCGCTGGTGATTGCCATCAACAAGTGGGATGGCATGGACACTTACCAGCGCGAGCAATGCCAGCGAGCACTTGAACGCAGGCTGGTTTTTGTCGACTGGGCCAAGCACGTTTTCATTTCCGCCTTGCACGGCTCAGGCATGCGCGAACTGATGCGGGCCATCGTGCGGGCGCATACCGCAGCCATGCGCGAACTCGGCACGTCCGACCTCACCCGCACACTTGAGCGGGCCTACGAAAGCTATCAGCCTCCGCTGGTACGCGGCCATGCGCCGAAGCTGCGCTTCGCCCATCCGGGTGGTAGCAATCCGCCCACTATCGTGATTCACGGCAGCCGCACCAAGCACATTGCGCCGGCTTACCGGCGCTACCTGGAAAACTTCTTCCGTCAGCGTTACAAGCTGGAAGGTACGCCGGTTCGCATTGAATTCCGCGAAGGTGAGAATCCCTTTGCGGGCAAGAGGAACGTGCTGACTGAAGCACAGCAGCGCAAGCGGCAGCGGATGATTCGTGAGATGAAGCGGCGTAAGTAAGCGCTGAGGTTGTCTTTGCTACTTGGCAATGGGCTTCAGCTTGGTCGGTAGACCCGTTTTCTACTCAGCGTCATTCCGGCGACAGCCGGAAAGACGCCGCAGAAACACTCCCCATTGCTGTTTACCTGGGCTGCGTAGGCGACGGTCTTCAGCGAGCTAAACTAGCTTCATGAACACGCCCCTCAATCGTGATGCCTGGCTGGCCACCCTCCGCCAGCGCGTAGCCGAAATCTCTCCTGCCGAGGCCTTTGCCCAGCAGGCGCAAGGCGCGCTCCTGATCGACGTGCGCGAGGACAACGAACGCGCCGCGGGGTTACCAGCAGGCGCCTTGGGCCTGTCCCGCGGCTTCCTCGAGCTGCGCATCGAAGACAACGAGCCCAACCGCGACCGTCCCATCCTTGCCTTGTGCGCCAGCGGCAGGCGTTCGCTGCTTGCGGCCGAAGCGTTGCAACGCATGGGCTATCGCCATGTCGTTTCCGTCGCAGGCGGCTATGAACGCTGGAAAAGCGAAGGCTTGCCGATCACCAGCGGCAGCCTCGATGCGGATGCTGCGGAACGCTACGCGCGCCAGTTACGTCTGCCTCAAGTTGGCGAAGCTGGGCAACTCAAGCTCAGTCAGGCGAAGGTGGTTTTGCTCGGCGCGGGCGGCTTGGGCGCGCCGGCTGCGCTGTATCTGGCTGCGGCCGGCGTAGGGCAACTCACCCTGATTGATGATGATCGCGTCGAGCGCTCCAACCTGCACCGGCAGGTGATTCACGCTGATGCGCGTGTCGGTATGGCGAAAACCGAATCGGCGCGTATGACATTGGCGGCACTCAATCCACGCATCGAGGTGGAGCTTCGCAACGAACGTCTGCGTGCGGACAACGTCGAGCGTTTGCTAAGCGGAAACGATCTGGTTATCGATGGTGCGGACAATTTTCCTGCACGCTATTTGCTGGCGGCAGCGACGCGCCGCTTGACTATGCCGATGGTCTACGGCGCAGTCGAGCGCTTCACCGGACAGGTCAGTGTCTTCGATCCTCGCCGCGCGGATTCGCCGTGCTATCGCTGCCTGTTTCCCGAGCCGCCTGCTGCGGAGGATGCGCCCAATTGCAGCGAAGCTGGCGTGCTGGGTGTGTTGCCGGGCATCGTCGGTCTGTTGCAGGCAACGGAAGCCTTGAAGCTGATACTCGGCATCGGTGAACCACTAGTCGGGCGTCTGCTTTCCTTCGATACGCTCGGCATGCATTTTCGCGAGACGCGGTTGCCACGCGATCCGGCCTGTCCTGGTTGTAGCTCACACGCAGTATTCAATGGCTACGAGGACATTGCGCGCCTGTGTGCGGCGGCGGGCTAGGCAAGATCGCCGGGTAGCAAGCCGTAGATCACGGCATCTTGCGATTGCCCGTGCAGAAAGATGCGCTGTCGCGCGATGCCTTCGCGCTTTGCGCCGATTCGTTCCGCACAGCGTTGGCTTGCCAGGTTGTCAACGGCCGCGACGATCTCGATCCGCCGCAACCCAAGCGCCTCGAATCCGAACATGGCTACAGCGCGTCCTGCATGGCTGGCATAACCGTGGCCCGTCGCTGAGGTGCGCAGCCAGTATCCAAGGTTGGCGCGCAGATCGCGCTCATTAAGCTCGTTCAGTCCCATGCCACCGGCCAGCCGGCCGTGCCCATCCAGGATCGCAAAGTCGTAGTGCTCGCCATCGTTCCAGTGCTGCTTGCACAAGGTGGTCCAGTTGAGCGCCTCTGCCAAGTCATAACCGGCATGGCACCAAGGCAGCCAGCGGCTCACCTGATCCAGCGACTCCTGTACGGCTTCATGCAAGGCTGGCGCATCATCTTCACGCCAGGGGCGCAGCGATACCAGTGGGGTGTCGAGCGCCTGGGGACTGGGGTGGAGCAGGGTGGTCATAGATGATGCGTTTGTGCGGCCAGAGGGTAGTCGGGATAATGTCGTGCTTTGTAAGACAGGAAAACCCATGAGCGCTCGCATCCTCGACGGCAAACGCATTGCGCAGGAACTGCTGGACCGCATCGGCAAGCGGGTAACCGAGCGCAAGGCGCAAGGCAAGGTTGAGCCCGGGCTGGCCGTGGTGCTGGTGGGCGATGATGCCGCGTCTTCCGTCTATGTGCGTAACAAGCGCAAAGCCTGTCACCAGATTGGTTTCCGCTCCTTCGATTACGATCTGCCGGGCAGCACCACCCAGGATGAGTTGTTCGCGCTGATCGACCGGCTCAACGCCGACCCTGCCGTGCACGGCATCCTGGTGCAGTCGCCGTTACCGGAGCATATCGACGAAGACGCCCTAGTCGATCGCATCGATCCGAACAAAGATGTGGACGGGTTCCAAGCCGTCAACGTCGGCCGTCTGGCGCTGCGCCGTTTTGGTCTGAGGCCGTGCACGCCCAAGGGTGTGATGACCTTGCTGGGCCACACCGATCGCCCGGTACGCGGGCAGCATGCGGTGGTGGTGGGCGTATCCAATCACGTTGGCCGTCCTCTGGTGCTGGAACTGTTGATCGCCGGCTGCACCACAACGTGCTGCCATCGTTTTACCCGTGATCTGGAAAGCTACGTGCGACAGGCCGACATCCTGGTCGTGGCGGTAGGCCGGCCGGGGCTGGTGAAGGGCGACTGGATCAAGCCGGGTGCCGTAGTCGTGGACGTCGGCATCAATCGCCTGGACGATGGTCGCCTGGTCGGTGACGTGGATTTCGACGTGGCGTCGCAGCGTGCCAGCTGGATCACACCCGTACCGGGTGGGGTGGGGCCGATGACCGTGGCCACGCTGATGGAAAACACGTTGGAAGCGGCTGAGGCGCGTGATCCTTGATTTTTCCCTTACCCGCGGGCGAGGTGGGGCAAGCGACACTCTTTCGATAAAGCTTGGTAGAAGCGCGCTCCGCTGGAAATCGGTGCAAGTTGGCCCCCTCACCACATTCCTCTCAAGGGGAGAGGAGACAAACGCAAAAGAGCAAATTCGCATCATGGTCCGCTCCCGCGTATAATCTCCTCTTTGGAGCGAGACTTTTCGCATGCGTATCCTCGCCGAGGCCCTCACCTACGACGACGTCTACCTCGTCCCGGCCCATTCCCAAGTCTTACCGCGCGACGTGGACACTTCCACGCGACTCACGCGGAACCTTCGACTGAATATCCCCATCGTGTCCGCTGCCATGGACACCGTGACCGAAGCGCGTCTTGCCATCACCATGGCGCAGAATGGCGGCATCGGCATCATCCACAAGAACATGACCGCCGATCAGCAGGCCGCCGAAGTGCGTCTGGTGAAGAAGTTCGAAGCCGGCGTGATTCGCAGCCCTATCACCGTCGGTCCGCATACCTCGATCCGTGAGGTGCTGAAACTCACGCGCGCGCACAACATCTCCGGCGTGCCGGTGGTGGAAGATGAGCAACTGGTCGGCATCGTTACCAGCCGCGACCTGCGTTTCGAACGCAAGCATGACGATCCGGTGCGCAACATCATGACGCGCCAGGACAAACTGGTGACCGTGCGTGAAGGCGCCAGCCAGGATGAAGTGCTGCAGCTCCTGCACAAAAACCGCATCGAGAAAGTGTTGGTCGTTAACGACGCTTTCCAGCTGCGCGGCCTGATCACTGTCAAAGATATCCAGAAAGCCCGCGACAACCCGAACGCTGCCAAGGACAGGCATGAGCGCCTGGTGGTCGGTGCTGCCGTCGGTGTGGGCGGCGATACCGAGCAGCGTGTCGAAGCGCTTGTGGACGCCGGCGTAGACGTGATTGTCGTCGATACCGCGCACGGCCATTCGCAAGCCGTCATCGAGCGTGCTGCATGGGTGAAGAAACACTATCCGCAGGTGCAGGTGATCGCCGGCAACATCGTCACCGGTGAAGCTGCGCGTGCCTTGCTTGATGCCGGTGTGGATGCGGTGAAGGTGGGTGTTGGCCCGGGCTCCATCTGCACTACGCGTGTCGTGGCGGGTGTGGGCGTGCCGCAGATCACTGCCATCGATATGGTGGCCACCGCGCTGAAGGACGAAATTCCGCTGATCGCCGATGGCGGCATCCGCTACTCGGGTGATATCCCGAAGGCGCTGGCGGCTGGTGCATCCACCGTGATGCTCGGCTCCATGTTCGCCGGTACCGAAGAGTCGCCGGGCGAGGTCGAGTTGTTCCAGGGCCGTTCCTACAAGAGCTACCGTGGCATGGGTTCGCTGGGCGCGATGGCGCTGGGTTCCAAGGATCGCTACTTCCAGGACGAAGCCGACGCCGACAAGCTGGTGCCGGAAGGCATCGAAGGCCGTGTGCCGTACCGAGGTCCGCTGCGCAACATCATTCACCAGCTGATCGGTGGCCTGCGTGCTTCGATGGGTTATCTGGGCGCTGCCACCATCGATGACGTGCGCAACAAGGCGCAGTTCGTCAAGGTGACCTCGGCCGGCGTGACCGAAGCGCATCCGCACGATATCCAGATCACGAAGGAAGCGCCGAATTACCGGTTGAATTCCTGAAAGGCCGGGAATGGGAAATAGTGAATCGGGAATCGTCAAAAGCGATTCCCGGTTTCGTTTCCAGATCCGCAAAGATGCCGTGCTTTTGCTTTCCCGATTTTCGACTCCCCATTCCCGATTCCCAGCGCTATGACCACCAACATCCACAGCGACAAAATCCTCATCCTCGATTTCGGCGCGCAATACACCCAGTTGATCGCGCGGCGCATTCGCGAGATCGGTGTCTACTGCGAAATCTGGGCCTGGGACCACAACCCTTCCGAGATCGCAGCGTTCGGGGCCAAGGGCATTATCCTGTCCGGTGGCCCGGAATCGACCACGGTGCACGGCGCACCGAAGGCGCCGCAGGAAGTGTTCGATTCGGGCTTACCGATTCTCGGCATTTGCTACGGCATGCAGACGATGGCCGCGCAGTTGGGCGGCGCGACGGAAGCCGCCGACGCACGCGAGTTCGGGCATGCGTGCGTTGACGTGATCGCCACGGACCAGTTGTTTGCCGGCCTGAGCGACCACGAATCCAGTCACGCGCTCGATGTATGGATGAGCCACGGTGATCACGTCGCCAAGGCGCCGCCGGGTTTCACCGTTACCGCCGTCACCGACCGCATCCCGGTCGCGGCCATGTCGAACGAAGCCAAGCGCTGGTACGGCGTGCAATTCCATCCGGAAGTGACGCATACCAAGCAGGGCAACGTCCTGCTTAAGCGTTTCGTGACGGAAATTTGCGGTTGCCAGACACTGTGGACGGCAGCGCACATCATCGACGACCAGATTGCCCGCGTGCGCGAACAGGTCGGCAAGGATCACGTCCTGCTCGGCCTCTCCGGCGGCGTGGATTCGTCTGTCGTCGCCGCGTTGCTGCATCGTGCCATCGGCGATCAGCTCACCTGCGTGTTCGTCGACACCGGCCTGCTGCGCTGGCAGGAAGGCGACCAGGTGATGGCCACCATGGCCGAGCACATGGGCGTGAAGGTGATCCGCGTCAACGCCGCCGAGCGCTACTTCAAGGCACTGGAAGGCGAGGCGGATCCCGAGGCCAAACGCAAGATCATCGGGCGCCTGTTCGTGGAAATCTTTGACGAGGAATCGGCCAAAGTCACCGCAGCCGGTCACGGCCAGGTGAAGTGGCTGGCGCAGGGCACCATCTATCCGGATGTGATCGAGTCCGCCGGCAGCAAGACCGGCAAGGCGCACGTCATCAAGAGCCACCACAACGTCGGCGGCCTGCCCGAGCACATGAAGCTCAAGCTGGTCGAACCGCTGCGCGAACTGTTCAAGGACGAAGTGCGCCGGATCGGCGTGGAACTCGGCCTGCCGCGCGCAATGGTCTACCGTCATCCGTTCCCCGGCCCCGGCCTGGGCGTACGCATCCTCGGCGAAGTGAAGCCCGAGTACGCCGAACTGCTGGCACGCGCCGACGCCATCTTTATCGAGGAACTGCGCAAGGCAGACCTCTACGACAGCGTCAGCCAGGCCTTCGCGGTGTTCCTACCGGTGAAATCGGTCGGCGTCGTCGGTGACGCCCGCGCCTACGAATGGGTCATCGCCTTGCGCGCCGTCGAAACCATCGACTTCATGACCGCCCACTGGGCGCACCTGCCGTACGACTTTCTTGGTGCGGTTTCTAATCGCATTATCAATGAGTTGCGTGGTGTTTCTCGTGTCGTTTATGACATAAGTGGCAAGCCGCCGGCGACTATTGAGTGGGAGTGAATTCCCCTGTGACTAATACGAGAACGCCCACCTTTGAGTGGGCGTTCTCATTTGAGTTTGGCGTTCTCTCAAAGTTTGTCGATTAGGACAGCCGATTAGGCACATGTATCGGCGTTCGACCGCGGGCAATCTCGCCGACGACAATGGCGTTCAAGGGCACCCATGAAGACTTCCCCGATGTGGCTTTGCCTCCTGCTTGTGCCGGGTTGCCTGATGATCGCGACGCCGGCGGGTTCTCAGGGCACCAAGGCGGCGGATTCACCGGTAGCCGTAAACGGCAAAGCGCCGGCTGAAATGTCCAAACTCTATCCACGGATTGGCCACTGGCAAGTCATCATCCGGACGCTGCCGGGCACTGGCTTGCCCCAAGGTGGTATCGACAAGGGTGTTGCGACGATCACGTCGGGCCCTGGCGGATATTCGGTGGTGCAGGACTTTTCATCACACGGTGATGGTGGTGACGAAGTCGGTCAAAGCTATACCTGGTGGGACGTTTCTTCGAAGTCCTATAAAAGCGTCTGGTGCGACAATCAGCAGGGCTGTTCGGAATTCACCACAGTGATCGAAGGGAGTTCCTGGTCCACGGAGCTGGACGGTGTTGCCGACGGCAAGAAGGTGCATACGACCATCCGTGCAAGCATGACATCGGACCATAACTGCATCCACGAGGAAGTCACGGCTTCCTATGACGGAAGCCCGCCCAGGACGGAGACGGTCAGTGAATACCAGCGGGTGATACCGGGTGTGGGGCAGGACAAGCAGCCAAGCTGCAAGAAGTGACATACCTTGAGTTAGTTCCTAAGCTCGCGCAGTCAACAGCTTGGATTACCTCAGGAAAATGTCCTGACTTACTCAAATAAAATGGAAGAGGCAGGGTTTGTTGCGGCCGCTCAAACCCTTTTGGGTCGACGAATCGCCCGGATCTTGCCACTGCCTCCGCCCCCGCAGAAAAACTGATCACTGCCATTGGATTCGAGCCCCGACACACCCGTGCCGGGCGGCATTTCCAATCGTTCCAGCACCTCGCCGGTCTGCGGATCGATGTGTCTTACATCGCTTTCATCACCTTCCCAGGTTCCATGCCACAGCTCACCATCGACCCAGGTAACACCGGTGACGAAGCGGCTGCATTCGATGGTGCGAAGAATCGCGCCGGTCTCGGCATCAATCTGGTGGATCTTGCGGTTGCGGTATTGGCCGACCCACAGCGAGCCTTCGGCCCAGGCCAGGCCGGACCCGCCGCCGGGTGGGCCGGGGATGGTGGCGAGGACTTGGCCGGTTTTCGGGTCGACTTTACGGATGCGTTCGTCGGCGAGTTGGTACAGGTACTGGCCGTCGAAGGCAGTTCCTGCATGTGCGGGAACATCGATCGATTGCACGGTTTTTCCGCTGACGGGATCCATGGCTTGCAAGGTGTCGCCAGCAGCAAACCACACGCACTGGCCGTCGAAGCTTACGCCACCCACCTGCTCGACACCGGGAAAGGGGCCGTATTCCCTGACGATTTCGGCAGACGATCGTTTCATGGCTTCACCTTCGGCTGATGGTCGTTTCGGGCTTGATCCTAATCGCCAGGCAAGGGGGTGGGGAGTAACAAGGCCGTCGTGAATCCCGGTATCGGCGGAGTCATCCAGCGGCGGGCTCGTCCGTGACCCAGGGATTGCACTTTGCCGTTGGCTGCGAGGGTATCCAGTGCCCGTTGCACGGTGCGCTGGCTGGCCCCGAGCGCAAGGGCGAGCGAAGAGCTCGACCATGATTGGCCATCGGCGAGCAGGGCAAGCACCGCCCCATACCGTTCGTCGACAGGGCGCTTGAGCACCATCACCAAGCGTTTATCGTGCGGGAGCAGTGAAAAGCCACGTCGTGTGGCGGTTATCTTAGCCAGCGCTCGCAGCGCCTTGCGCAGGCGTCCGATTTCCACGCGCAAACGTGCGCGGTGCGATTCATCGATGAACTTTGCGCGAAACGCCACGGCAATCAGCGTATCGCGAGGCACATCGGCGGGCCATGCTTCGCCCAACGCACGTACCAAAACGAACAGTACGGGGCGCTTTGCGAGTGACACGGCGTTGTGCTCATCACGCACGGCGTGACTGCACGCATCCACCAGGAAGGCGTTCGATGTTTGCAATGCTTCGACATCTTCCAATCGCAGCATGCGTTCCTTGCCATTGGCCAGCAATCGCGCGGCGGGAGCATTCAGCGTGCGCGATACGTTTTCGACTTCTGCCGTCAACGCGGGTATCGCGGCGCGATGTGCCACCTGTTGCGCTCTGGCAAGTGCTGCGAGTGCAGTTTTTGCATGCAGGCGGCGTATGGCAATGCCGGCAACGACTAGCTCGTGGGCAGTTCTCAAAGCGGGTGGAAATAGGTCTGGATCAAATTCGGCGAGCGTAAACTCGGCTTCGTCCAGATGTCCGATCAGTAACAGCCGCCGGATTTCCAGATAGCGTGCATGCGCGGCATTCAACCGGTCACCGTGTTGTTCGAGCGTTACACGTGCAGCGTCGAGCGGGGCAGCGGGCCAGCTCAAGTCACGCGAGGCCAGTGCGATTTCGGTTTCGGCGACGATGCATTTTGCGCGAGCCACGGCTTCTTTGGGGCCGAATGCACGCGCGGCGCGCCGCACCAATACCCTCGCGCGATCAAGCTCGCCAAGTTGCGCCATGGCGATGCCACGAAGAGCAAGTGCCGGAGCATCTTCCCGCAAGGCGACCCAGTTCAACGCACAAAGTGGATCACCCGCGGCAAGCGCGCGTGCCGCGGCCGTGATCAGTGAGTCCATGGAAATCCCGCCACATTTGTCACTCCCATGCCCGGACACCCGGAGCCTAATCTAGCTCAACGCCGCCGAAAAGCATGTCGAATTGGTGGCGATACGAACGTCGTCTCTACGGGAGAAATGAGTATGAGCACGCACATCACCGGAACACGTAAAGAATGGCTGGCTGCCCGGATCGGGCTGCTCCAGGCTGAAAAGGAGCTCACGCGGCAAAGCGACGAGCTGGCACAACGGCGGCAGGCGCTGCCATGGGTTCGCGTCGACAAGGATTATCGATTCGACACCGATCAGGGGAGTGCCAGCTTGGTCGACCTTTTCAAAGGGCGCTCACAACTGCTTGTTTATCACTTCATGTTCGGACCGGATTACCAGGCAGGTTGCCCCTCCTGCTCGATGATCGCGGATGGCTTCAATGGGCTGGATGTTCATCTGGCGCACCACGACGTGATGCTCTGGGCGGTTTCGCGAGCACCGTTGCCGGCATTGCAGGCCTTCAAAAAGCGCATGGATTGGAGTTTTCCTTGGGCATCCTCGTTCTCCAGCGATTTCAACGCTGACTTCAGCGTCTGGTTCACCGAGGAGCAAGAGCGCCATGGCAACGTCGAATACAACTATCGACACGAGCCGGTGCTCGAGCGGCATCCCGGTGAAGAAGGTGGTGGCGCGGCGTCCAAGTTCGCCACGATGTGTGGAACCGACACTGCGACCTATCGCCATGATCGGCCAGGCATGAGCGCCTTTGTGTTGGAAGACGGCGTTGTTTATCACACGTATTCCACCTACGCGCGTGGACTGGACGGACTTTGGGGCGCGTATCAATGGCTCGATCGTGCACCTAAAGGACGCAACGAGGCCGAAGGTGTCTGGTGGCGCCATCACGACCAATACGACAAAACCTGAGTGGCTGCATAAGTGTCATCGGCACCAGCGGAGACGAGAGATGTCACAGCACATGCTTTCCCTGCGAGCTTCCAGACATGCCTTCGTCGGCATCGTGGCGCTGCTCTTCATCGGCAGCGCTGCGATGACAATCATCTGGGGCGCACCCATGTCGACCATGGACGATATGCCGATGCCAGGTGACTGGACTATGTCGATGGCATGGATGCGTATGCCCGGGCAGACATGGTTCGGCGCCGCACTGTCGTTTCTCAGCATGTGGATCACGATGATGATGGCGATGATGTTGCCTTCCCTGGTGCCGATGCTGTGGCGTTACCGGGAAGCCGTGGTGAGGGCGGGTGAAGCGCCTCTGGCCCGACTGACTGTGAGCGTTGGTGCAGGATATTTCTTTGTGTGGACATTGCTGGGAATAGCAGTTTTCCCCGCAGCTGTGGTGCTGACGGCGATTGCGATGACATACCCGTCGTTGGCACGCGCCGTTCCGTTCTTGACAGGTGTGGCGATCGTGATGATAGGTGCACTCCAGTTCACAGCATGGAAGGCGCGTCACCTTGCCAGCTGCCGGGCGGACCTGGGGTGTTGCCGTACATTTGCAGCAGACGCTGGCACAGCATGGCTATATGGTCTGCGCCTTGGCGTTCATTGCGTTTACTGTTGCGCGGGTTTGACGGCGCTGCTTCTGATCATGGGGCTTATGGACCTACGCGCGATGGCCCTGGTAACGGCAACCATTACCCTTGAACGTCTGGCACCGCGTGGCGAGCGCACTGCGCAAGTCATGGGCGTCGCCATAGTTGGGGCAGGGGTGTTTTTGACTGCAGAGGCTGCCATCGTTGGGCTCGGCTAGCGAAACTCACTAGAAAATCAGTAGATCGGCTAGAATTTCACCTGTTGCTACGGTGCGAAATCATCGTAGCAAGAACAAGACATTCAACCGCCTGCCTCGTGATTTGCCCCGTCTTTACGCTGCCGGCACCAAGCTCAGATGATCTGACTCGCTACATGGCTGACGAACTGAACAGCAATCCCATCCTGCCCGTGTTCAGCGCCGATGACGAGGCGTACATGCGTCGCGCCCTGCAATTGGCCCACCATGCCCGCGATGCCGAGAACGAAGTCCCTGTCGGCGCCGTGCTAGTGCAGGATGGCCAGATTGTCGGCCTGGGCTGGAACCGCAACATCACCTTGCACGATCCCACCGCTCATGCGGAGATCATGGCCTTGCGTGCGGCGGGCGAAAAGCTCGCCAATTACCGTATTGTTGGGGCGACGCTTTATGTGACGCTTGAGCCGTGCGCCATGTGCGCCATGGCGTTGGTGCATGCGCGCATCGGGCGTGTCGTCTATGGCACGATCGATCCGAAAACCGGCGCAGCCGGCAGCGTATTCGACACGCTGATCTCGGACCGGCATAACCATCGCATTGACGTACAGGGTGGATTGCTGGCCGAGGAATCGGCCGTGCTGCTACGCGAGTTCTTCCGCGCCCGCCGCTGAGGCTTCCAGCAGGAATGCCAGCGCCTGCGCACAGGGTTGCTCGATTTTCAGATTGAGCAGCGGATCGGCACGCGTACGCCCCAGGTTCACGGCGGCAATCGACTTGCCGGCTTTCGCCGCGGCGTGTGCAAAGCGGTAACCGGAAAACACCATCAACGAAGATCCCACCACCAGCATCGCGTCGGCCGCTTCCAGCGCCTGCATGGCGGTAGCTACGCGGTCACGCGGCACGTTTTCGCCGAAGAACACGACGTCGGGTTTCAGGATGCCACCGCATTGCGGGCAGGGCGGAATGACGAAAGTGCTGAAATCGTGACCTTCCAGATCGGCATCGCCATCGGGCGCATCGGCGGCATCCAATGCGGCCCACGCCGGATTGAGGTCCAGCAACCGCTGTTGCAAGGCGTGGCGGGGTGAGCGTTGTTCGCAGTCCATGCAGCGTACGGTGTCCAGACGGCCGTGCATGTCCAGAACCTTTGTATTGCCGGCGCGCTGATGCAGGCCATCCACATTCTGGGTGAGCAGCAGTTCCATGTTGCCACGCTGCTCAAGACGGGCGAGTGCGCGGTGGGTATCGTTGGGCTGGGCGTGTCCAAAACGGCGCCAGCCGACTAGGCTGCGCGCCCAGTAACGCTGACGAGTCAGTGTTTCCCCCATGAAGGCCTGATAGGTCACCGGCTGGGAGCGCTTCCAACTGCCGTCGGCATCGCGGTAATCCGGAATGCCGGAGTCCGTGCTGCAGCCGGCGCCGGTCAGCACAAACAGGCGGCGGTGCCGCTCTATGAATTCGCGCAGCATCGGGCTACCTGTTTCGGCGGGCATACCCGCGATAGGGAAAGGGTGAAACGCCACGTTTTACCTCGCGTCTGGAATGGCCCATGCTGGCGCGGTTTTACGGCTTGCGTTGAAATGCTGCCGGCGGCCGCTACAACGTGGCCTTTCTACCTCGTTTTTCAGCAGGAGCTGCCATGAATGTCCTTCTATTTGGTGCCACGGGCATGGTTGGACAAGGTGTCTTGCGAGAATGCCTGTCGGCCCCGGATGTTGCGCTGGTCCAGACGGTAGGTCGTACAACGGCCGGTCAGCAGCATCCCAGGCTGCGAGAGATCGTTCTGGCCGACCTTTTCCACTGCGACGCTATCGCCGGCGACCTGAAAGGCTTCGACGCCTGCTTCTTCTGCCTTGGCGTTTCGTCAGCGGGTATGCAGGAAATCGACTATGAACGGCTCACCTATGACCTGACCCTGTCGGTCGCCCGGATGCTAGCGTCGCTCAATCCCGGGATGACCTTTGTCTACGTTTCCGGTGCGGGGACGGACAGCACCGGGCAAGGGCGGCAGATGTGGGCGAGGGTCAAAGGCCGTACTGAAAATGCCTTGCGACAGCTGCCTTTCAAGGCGGTGTATCTGTTCCGCCCAGGCATTATCCAGCCCTTGCATGGCATTCGTTCCAAAACGTCTTCCTACCAGTTCTTCTACAGTCTCACTCAACCGTTGCTCACGCCGCTGCGCAAGCTATTCCCGAACGCCATACTCTCCACACAGATCATGGGGCAGGCGATGTTGAATGCGGTCAGGCGCGGCGCGCCGAAGGCCGTGCTTGAAAGCAGGGACATCCGCACTCTGGCTCAAAGCATTCCGGCCTGACGATGCGTTGCAGCAAAACACACCTGCGTAGTTCATTTTATCGGGAGTAAAATCAACACAAATCAGCGAGGCAGGCGTAATGCTTGTCGCGATGTCATGTTCATTTCATCGAATACGGTGCATTCAAGAAAGGTCCAAGGACCTGAGGAGGCATCATGTTCTCGCACATCCTGATACCGACAGATGGTTCCGAATATGCGCTGCATGCGGCACACGTCGGTATTGAACTCGCGCAAAGAGTCGGCGCGCGCATCTATGCGTTTCACGTACTGGCGCCGCTCGCGGCGGTGGCGTATTTCTCAGATGTGATCCGGCACGCTGAGGATTCCTATACAGACAGGGCGATAGCGCGTGCCCAGGTGCATCTTGGCGACATACAGGATATGGCGAAGAACGCCGGGGTCGCTTCCGATGGCGGCTATGCCTTCGATCGGCGTCCTTACGTCGCCATCATTGGGGCAGCCAAGCAGCAGCATTGCGATCTGATTGTCATGAGCACGCACGGCTATGCTACGGTCGATCGCATGTTGCTTGGCAGTGAAACGAGCCGGGTGCTCGGCTGTTGTGATGTTCCCGTGCTGGTGTGTCACTAAGTCTGTAAATCGGCCGCGCGCTTTGCCGATGCTTTTGCAGTCCTGCTGGATGTTTTCGCAAGCGTCGTGCGCAGGGCGGTGATTTCAACCGAAGCAGATAATTGATCCAGTGTTTGCAGGAATACCTGGAAATCCTGGCGCCAGCCGAGCCGATCGATGATGAGGCTGAGCTGCTTGATGCGACTGCCATATTGCCGGGTGTAGCTCTTCTTCATGCCGGCGATGTGGCGGGTCCTGCGCAGGAACTCAAGCTGATATCGCAGTTGACGCGTGCGTCGCCGCCAAAGGTGGAATGCTTCATCCTCACGTTGCTCCAAAGCCACGCGACGCGCTTTCTTCATGCGCCTGACGCTGTGTTTGAGTGCATCTTTTGCCAGTGATGGCGTAATGGCTTGCCAATCGAGCGCGTCAATGAGTTTGGCAATCCGCTCCGCTTTGCTGCGACGATCTTTCCAGGCAGGGTCCTGCTCTAGCGCATCAGCCAGCAATGACTCGCTGCGTTCTTCAAGCTGCTGAATCAGCACAGGCGTGATAGTAGATGCATGCGCGGCAGCCAACCGGCGTGCCGTGCGCGCGGCTACATGAGCATCACGCAATCCTGAAAAGCTGTGTGTCAATTGCCTGAGCGTCTTGTCAGCCTTGGCTGTGGGCTGCGGATCGAGCGATGCGGCCATGAAGGCGAGCAGGCTGCGCAATCGCCGGCATGATCGGCGTGCGTCGTGAATGCCGCCATGGTGGTCGTTGTGTCTGGCCAGCGCCCGTTGCAGAGAACGACATTCCCTGGACGCTAGTGCACCCAGCGCCATCCCAAGATTCTGTTCACGCGTACGCTTGGTTTTTTTCATCCGGCCAGATGGCCACCAGGAACCTCAAACCTTGCCTGTGCATCATCATAGCCGCCCGTCGATGGTGGCGCCTGCATGGGTCGGCAAGGGGCGATCGCTGCAGCCGGGAATCTCCGGATCGGGCCAGACATCCCAATTGGACTTGGACGTTGGCGGGTCGCAGGTGAGACGATGTACAGCCAAAAAATCCTCGCGCGGGGGCTTGCCGGCGGTCCAGCGCTGAATGCCATAGACATCTACCACATAAGGCGGACCGCTGGCGCCGTTATAGCTGCTGAGATAATCGACGACGACGTGATCACCAAGCGTGGCTGCGTCGTTGGCTGCCAAACGAACCGGTGGCAACTCGGGCGGCAACACCTGCGTACCGGAGGCCTTAGGCTCGGCGAGGAACACATAACCTTCCGGTACTTGCTGCCAACTTAGTCCGTGCAATTGGTAAGTCATGAATTCCTGCATAAGCACGCGGCGTGGTGCGACACCTGGTTGGCGGGCAAGGTCCATCGCAACCCTCAAGGCAGAGGATTCATTCAGGTCATGGATGCCCCAGGCCAGCAACGTGCATCCGCTTCCGGTGTCGGCGTTGGCGGCACGTGAAGCGAGCACCTCGGGCAAGCCATCGACAGGATGTCTGGCCGCCAATTCTGCCGGCATGTAGGCCTGTGCATGGATATCCTGCGGCAGGTAGTAGCCGAAGAATTCGCGTTCGGCCAGCGAACGAAAGTACGGCGTGGAGTGGCCAAATCGGTAGGGAAGCATCACCGGCAGCAACTGCGAGCTACAGCCGGGCAACTGTTCAACGAAATGCGCAGATGGGCGCCAGCTCTCCGTCCGCGACAGTTCGCGCCCCCGAAGCGTGATGAGATGCGCGCAAATCAACAGCGCAATCAGTGCCGCAAGGATCTTGCTGCCTGGCGTATCGCCACGTGGCCCCACCGCATCGTAAAGACGTCCGATCAAAAGCCAGGCAAACGGTGCACACGTCAGCAGATTGCGATCCGAATACGACGGCGCAACCGCTAGTGATACGCCGATGCCACAGCAAATCACGCCCAGCAAGACAAAAGCGGCCAGCGAAGTGGTCCAGCGCGTGTCGAGTTCATTGAACGTGAAATAGGGGGTACGCGCGAATTTTCGCTGGATCCCAAACAAAAGCAGTACCCCGATGACCAGGGCGATGCGGCTTGGTATGAGATCGTAGAAGGCCTGCCTTGTCTCGAGTTTGAAAAAACCGGCGCTATTGGTGAACCACATGTTCTGCAGGTCCTGCGCAGAGGAGTGGATCATCATTTTGTAATACGCGGCATTGAAGGCGAGCGTCACCAAGCCGGTAATCACCAACGCCGTACGCACACGCCAAGACGGCAGGCTAATGAGCAGAAACAGCAGCGTCATGCCAAGCGCGAGAAGCAGGTAGGCGTGGGTAAAGCTTGCCACGAATCCGAGAACGCTTAGTCCGAGCCAGTGCGCCAGTGGAAAGCCGTTGCTTTCACGCGCGCGCTTGCGCAATGCGATAGCCAGCCATAGCAATCCCGAAGCGAAGGCCATGGAAAGCGCGTAACTGCGAGTGTTCTGCGATTGCTGGAACCAGAATTCGGAAAGTCCTGCCGTGGCGCAGGCAAATGTAATCGCAACGGGGCTGAGCACACGCCGTGTTCCTGCGGCAAAGATCGCGATGGCGAGCACGGCGAAGACGGCGCTCGGTAAGCGCAACGCCCACTCTGACATACCGGCAAGTCGGGCCCAGTCGTAAAGAAAGAAGTAGTAGAAGGGTGGATGCGTGTCGGTGAGTACGCGACGAAACACTTCGCCAAGACCGCCGTGATGATGAATCAGATGGACGGTGAAGAGTTCATCAATCCATAGCCCGCTCGTCGACAAGCCAACAAAGGCGCCGCAGCAAGTGATCAGCGCAACGAGTCCGAAGACCATCGCCTGCCAGCGGGCGGGAGCCCGGACGGATACATTCACGCTACAACTCTCCCTTTATCGGTTGTGTGGTAGTGAGCTTCGAGCAGCAGCACACCGGCGGTGATGGCCAGTGGCCACGGGCAGTGCAAGGTGCAAAGCGTGATGGCCACGCCTGCATTCAGTGGCAGGTCGCTCCAGCGACTGGCATAGAAACCCATCCACTGCCGCGCGAAGTCGCGCAAGCTATGTGGACGGAGCGATCGCGATGTCATCAGATACTTGATCCATAAATGGCCAGCCAGCCCCAGGCCCGCCGACAACAGCAGGGTGATCCGTAGCGGGCAGGCCAGTGTAAGCAAGATGCTTGCGGAGAGCCATTGTGCGACGAGCGTTGCGCAAATGGTTGCGCCATGCATCACGCTCTCGGCCCGGAATCGCCCGTGGGTGCGCTTCTCGATCAAGAGCGTAATGAGGTCGACGATAACGCGGGTATCGAGTTTTGAAGCTCCTCCGGCACGCGCCCGGAGCACGGTAGGAATTTGCGCCATCCGCGGCAGCCGCGGTCCGGATGCAACCACGTCAATAAGGATCTTGAAGCCAAGCCCTGAAAGCCGGCTGCGCGCCTGCATATACCAATCGCGTGTCATGGCAAAACAGCCGCTCAACGGGTCGGCCATGGGGATGCCAAGGGTCGTGTCGGTCAATCGGATGCCGGTACGGCTCAGGATATGGCGCAAACCGGGAAGGCCGGAGCGGGAGTTGTCCAGATAGCGGCTGGCGATAGCGACATCGACATCTTTACATGCCAGCTTGTCCAGCAGCCCGCGCATCAATGACGGATCATGCTGTCCGTCGCCATCCATGATGGCGAGAAATTTTCCTTTGGACAGATCCCAGCCGGTGATCGCTGCAGACGACAGACCGTTGGCGTTGTACCGGCGCACCAGGCGTATGCGAGGATCGCCCGCTGCATAGGCGTTGACTGCGTCGCCAGTCCGCTCATCCGAGGAATCGTCCACGACAATGATTTCGTGCTGGATGTCCTGCAGGTGTTCACCCAGTTCACTTAATACACTGTCGATCGCCTCGTGCTCATCGAGTGTGCAGATGACGATAGAAAGTACCGGCAATGAATCGGGTTCAGTGCAGCCGCAGGATCTTGGTGCCTCGATAATTTTGACCGCAGGAATTTGTGCTAGGTACACGTGCGAAACGCCATGACAAAAAACGCCCCTCATGGCAAACGCGTGGGTCAATGCTTTGTTGACCGTCGTAGCGTGGCCATGCCTCAACCAGCGGCATCTTCGTTCTGGCGTTAGCCTCGCGTTTGGCGTGCTGCCTCGGCGTGTTTTTCGGGAAGAGTGACGCTGTGCGATCCGTCAGGACGTTATTGTGCTTTGGTTACGCGCGAGAAAATCTATCGAGCACGATTGTTCACAAAGAATTCTTAATTAATGCCGCGAGGCGGTGACAGGGGGCGCTATTTCGAGGTCCCTGGCGGCTGGAGCGTGAGCGAGGCGGCTGCAGATCAGCGAGCCGCCAAATCTTGCCAAGTATTCCTAGCGGGCATCGCCAACATTGAACAGCTGAAATTCCCGGATACGCGCCGTGCAGGTGCTGGAAAGAATATTCAGGCGCACCTTGGAGGTGGTGACGGGTGCAAAACGGTCGATCTTCATATGACCGATGGCTTCGGCCTCGGCTACAGGTGTCCACGTGCTGTTTATCCACGCTTCGACGGCATACTTCTGTACGCATTGACCCTCATTCAGCCATTCCATGCTGAGGGCATGATCGATAGTCACCGATTTGTCGAAGTCGACCTCAAGCGTCGCGTGATGCGAGCCTTCCGGTGCTGACCAGAAGGTATCGCGATCACCATCGAGTGCGGCCGCGGTGTTTGCATCGGTAGCCATGTGCTGGTGTGCCAGATCCTTGTCGATGCCATAACGCGCTTGCAGGGCTTCTCCAAATTCCTTCAAACGCTTCACGTCCGCATGCGGCAACTGGCCATGACGGTTCGGTGCGATGCCGAGCATCAATTGTCCACCGCGGCCGACGCTGTTTTCCCAGATATCGACCAGTTCGTCGACGCTCTTCAAGGTCTGGTCGCTATTCGGATGCCAGAACCATTGCAGTTTGTGCAGCGGTGTATCCACTTCCACCGGACGCCAACGCAATTCGCCGTGACGGTCGATGACATTCCAGTTTTCGCCGTGAATATGGCCGTCTTCCTGGCCAACCCAACGGATGTCGCCGTAATCGAACAGCGCCACGTCGGCGAAGACCATCGTGTTGGACTGATAGGTGCGCAGTTCTTCCATGTATTTCTTGAAATTGTAGACATGGCCCGCGCTGCCGGCGCCGTCCAGCCACCATTCCACCAATGGGCCGTAACCCTGCACAAGCTCGTCCATTTCGGCGAGATAGTACTGGTCGTAGGCGGGGGTATCTTTGTAGCGCGGCTCGTGACGATCCCAGGGCGAGAGGTAAATGCCGAATTCCATGCCTTCCTTGCGCGTGGCCTCCTCGGTCATGCGCACCAGATCGCCTTTGCCTCCCATCCAGGGGCTGCGTTTGACGGAGTAATCCGTTTGCTCAGTCGGCCATAGCGCGAAGCCGTCGTGATGTTTGGCGACCAACACCAGGTATTGCGCACCAGCGGATTTGGCCGCACGCACCCATTGATCGGGATCTACATGATCCGGGTTGAATACCTTCGGATCAGCGGTGCCGTCGCCCCATTCGCGATCCAGAAAGGTATTGGTGCCGAAATGCACGATGACGCCGAATTGCAGGTCTTGCCAATGGACCTGTTGAGGAGATGGTTTTACGTCGACGAAATTTTGGGCGGATACGCTGCCAGCCATGGCGGCAGCCATAAACATGGCAGTGCAGAGAATACGTCGATATAGCAGCATTTCTTCAAGAGCCTTTGCAGCGGTTTGTAAGCGCCGGATAACCGGCGAAGCGGCACTAAGTGGTAGTTAGACCGAGCGCGTCGGTGCGCCAAATTGCAGCGCTTCGGAAATCTCCCTGGTGGCGCGCAGCAGGGCTGCAACGACGTCATCCATCGTCTGCGCGGAATTCTGCTGCTCGATATAGGGAATGGTGAGCGCACATACGGCGCTGCCGTGTTGCATGACCGGCGCTGAAAGGTCGGTCACCGCATCCACGACATGGCTGGCCTCGCTGGCGTAGCCGCGGGCGCGCAGCTGTGTCAGCAACTTGGTAAGTTTGTTGCGCTCCAGTGCTGGTTCGTAGCGGGAGATCATGTCCAGCCAACGCTTGCGCACCTGTTCTTCCTGGAAGGCCAGCAGAATGTGGCCAGAGGTTGATTGCGACATTGGGCGGCGATGGCCCACGCGCACGACGAGAGCTACTTCGCCGGGGGGGTCGACACGCGCCACCACAACAATCTGCTCACCCGATGGCACCACCAGGTGACAAGCTTGGCCGCTGGCATCGGCCAGTTGGTGCATCACCGGCAGGGCGGCTTCGATCGCGGTTTTGACCGGCGGCTGCTCCATGCCCAGCCTGAACAGCCGTGGCGTTACCGAATAACCCACATCGCCCTCGCCGCGCGTAATGTAGTCGCGCTCTTCCAGCACCTGCAGCATGCGGAAGATTTCGCCGCGGGAACGGCCGACGCCTTCTGAAATTTCAGCAATGCTGAGCGGCCGGCTCGAACCGGCCAACAATTCGAGAATATCCAGACCCTTATCGAGCGCAGGCGCACGGTATTTGGGAGTAACGGTTGGCATGGTTGTCCTTCCCCGGTTTGCAGGTGCACACCCTTGACGGTGGCATATCACAAGCCCTTGTGCTCACAGATCACTACAAGATGCTGCGGCGCGTCTTGTAGTATCCATGAATAACGGTTTCATATTTGCACAAACGAGCGAGGTCGTCACGTTCAGATTCGCGCTCTGGCGCGTCATTGGAGAAGAGGGTGAGTGTGCAGTCTGTAACGGAAGAACCGACTTCGGCCGCGGCCCCCGCGGAGGGCGAAGAGCAGCGGACGTCATGGTTGCCGTTGATCCTGGTGGTCAGCCTGTTTTTCCTCTGGGGCGCCGCCAACAACCTCAACGATGTATTGATCGCTCAGTTCAAGAAAGCCTTCGCGCTCAGCGACTTTGGGGCAGGTCTGGTACAGAGCGCGTTTTATCTCGGCTATTTTCTGGTCGCCATGCCGGCAGGCATGTATATGCGCCGTTTTGGCTACAAGAGTGCGGTGGTCTTCGGTCTGGTGCTCTATGGCACAGGAGCGCTGCTGTTCTGGCCGGCAGCATCGATGGCGGCTTACGGTTTGTTCCTGTTCGCCTTGTTCGTGATTGCCAGCGGCCTGGCCTTTCTGGAAACCTCCGCCAATCCCTTTGTGACCTTGCTGGGGGCGCGAGAAACGGCCACACGCCGCCTAAACCTTGCACAGGCCTTCAATCCACTGGGTTCCATCGCAGGCATCCTGATCGGGCAACATTTCATCTTTACCGGCGTCGAACGATCAAGCGCACAGATCGCCGCCATGAGCGCGGCGGAACGAGCAGCGTATTTCCAGGGCGAAACGCATGCTGTGCAATGGCCGTATCTGGTGATAGGCGTGGTCGTGCTCGCCTGGGCCTGCTTGATTGTCATCACGCGCTTCCCAAGCCTCGGCACTGCGAAAGTTTCCAGCACAGGGCGGGGCGTGTTGCGCAAACTGTTGGGCGATCGCCGCTTTATAAGCGCTTTGTTCGCGCAATTTTTCTATGTCGGTGCTCAAGTCGGTGTATGGAGCTACACCATCCGTTACGTGCAGGCGAACATGCCGGGTACGTCCGCCAAGGAGGCAGCCAATTTTCTTACCGCCGGACTGGTATGTTTCATGCTCGGGCGTTTCGCTGGCGCAGCCCTGATGAAATATCTGGCTCCTGTTCGCCTGTTGCTGGTTTTTGCCGCAGTGAACATCGCGTTGACCTTGTATGCCGTGTTGGAGCCGGGTAGCTCAGGCGCCTATGCGCTGGTGGCATGCAGCTTCTTCATGTCAGTCATGTATCCGACCATTTTTGCGCTAGGCGTGGAAGGCCGCAGCGATGACGAACGCAAATTAGGCGCGGCCTTGCTGGTGATGACCATTATCGGCGGCGCGGTGTTGACGGCGCTGATGGGCCTGGTATCCGATCACTTCAGCATTACCACGGCCATGAGTGTGCCCGCATGCAGCTTTGCGGTGATCTTGCTGTTCGCATGGCGGCGAAATGTTTCTGTCGTGGAGGTAATCGGTTGATGGCTCGCCACTACTATGCGCTGGATTTGCGTGATGACGCTGAAGCGATTGCAGAATACGAGCGTTGGCACCAGCCTGGACATGTATGGCCGGAGATCATCGCCTCTATTCGCGCATCAGGTGTTGAGGAGATGGAGATTTTTCGCACCGGCAACCGTTTGGTGATGGTTGTGCAAATGGTTGATGGCGATGAGGTGTCACGCGAAAGGGATGCGGCGAATGCGAAGACGCTGGAATGGGAGGCGTTGATGGATGGGTATCAGCAGCGTTTGCCGTGGGCGGAAGTAGGGCAGAAGTGGGTGCCGATGCGGCGGATTTTTTCGTTGGCCGAATCATGAGCTTTGCGCTTGATGAGTCGGTTACGCTGCGCTAACCCAACCAACGGTGTTCATCACCGCCGACAAGGCACGCCATCAAACTGAGTGCTGATGATGTTGAGCGCACCCTCCGGCGCTTTGCGCCAGATCACATCCGACGCGAGATTGCGCACATCTGTCTGCCCCGTAAGCGCCATGCTCACACTCAACTCTCGGCGAATCAGCTCGATCGCCTGGGTAACTCCTGCTTCACCGAGCGCGCCAAGCGCATAAAGAAACGCCTTGCCAATCAACCCGGCGCGCGCGCCACTGGCTAGCACCTTCAGCAGATCTTGCCCGCTGAGTATGCCGCCATCGAACAATACTTCCATGCGATCACCCACGGCTTGCACGATCGAAGGCAGCACGTCGATGCTTGCGGGCGCGCTATCCAGCTGGCGGCCGCCGTGGTTGGAAACAACGATGGCATCCACGCCGTGATCGGCGGCGATGCGCGCGTCGCGCGGATCAAGAATGCCTTTGATGATCAGCTTACCGGGCCATAGCTCGCGGATCCATTCGAGGTCTTTCCATTCCAGGGTTGGATCGAACTGCTTGGCGATCCATTGCGCCAGGGTGGTGAGGCTGTCGGTGTTGTCGATACGGCCTTGCAGGTTTCCGAACGAACGGCTGGGTGCACGCAGCATGCTCCACGCCCAACGCGGTTTGCTGGCCATGTCGAGCAGGTTGCGCAGGGTGATTTTCGGTGGCACAGACAGGCCGTTCTTGATTTCACGATGACGCTGGCCTTGCACAGTCAGGTCGGCGGTGAGCATGAGGGCGCTGCATTGCGCTGCTCTGGCACGCTGGATCAGTTCGCGGGTGAAACCGCGGTCGCGCATCACGTAAACCTGAAACCAGAAGGGGGTCGGGACGGCGGCATGCACTTGTTCGATCGAGCAGATCGACATGGTGCTGAGGCAGAAAGGGATGCCGGCGTTGGCTGCAGCGCGGGCACCGAGGATCTCACCGCCACCATGCTGCAGGCCAGTGAGTCCGGTGGGGGCGATGGCCAGCGGCATGGATACAGGCTGACCGATGATTTCTGTCGCCAGCGAGCGCTGGTCGACATTGCACATCACGCGTTGCCGCAAAGCGATGCGTTCCAGCGCGGAGCGGTTCGCATGCAGCGTAGTTTCGTCGTACGAACCGCGGTCAGCGTATTCGAAGAACGCGCGAGGCACCCGGCGCTTGGCCAGGGCCCGCAAGTCGGCAACATTGGTGATGGGTGTGCTCATGATGCCCTCGCAGTGTGAGCAGGCTCACACCACGCCTGGCCGTCCGGGTAACGAAACTCTTCCACGCTACCTGTATGCATTTGCGCGGAAAAACCGGGTGCATTCGGCGCGATGTAGCAGCCATTGGCGATGACTACCGGATCAACAAAATGTTCGTGCAGATGGTCAACGAATTCTATCGCGCGATCATCTTTCTTGCCGCTGATGGCGATGAAATCGGCCATGGCCAGATGTTGCACCAATTCGCACAGGCCCACACCGCCGGCATGAGGGAAGACGCGAACGCCATATTTGGCCGCCATCAGCAGGATGGCCAGGTTTTCATTCACACCGCCAACACGAGCCGCATCGATCTGCACCAGGTCGATCGCTTGGGCCTGGAACAGCTGTTTGAACATCACGCGGTTGTGGGTGTGTTCGCCGGTCGAGATAGGCACCGGGGACACAGCGCGGCGAATGGATGCGTGACCGAGGATGTCGTCAGGGCTGGTGGGTTCTTCCACCCAGGCGAGGTTGACGTCCGACAAGTGGTGCAGCCAGGCAATAGCGTCGGGCACATCCCAGCGCTGGTTGGCGTCTACGGCGATGGCGATGTCCGGTCCGACGGTTTCGCGTGCCAGTCGGCAGCGACGTACGTCATCCTCTACGTTCATGCCCACCTTGAGCTTGATGGTGCGGAAGCCCGCGGCAACGGCTTCGCGAGCCAGGTGTTGCATCTTTTCATCGCTATAGCCCAGCCAGCCTGGTGAGGTGGTATAGGCCGGATAGCCTTCCGCAAGCAGTTGCTGCAGGCGTCTCGACTTGCCGGGTGCTGCTGCGTGCAGCATCGTCAATGCTTCTTCAGGCGTCAACGCGTCGCTGAGGTAGCGGAAGTCGATGGTGGCGACGAGTTGTTCCGGCGTCATGTCGGCAATGAAACGCCACAGCGGCTTGCCTGCGGCGCGAGCGGCGAGATCCCACGCGGCATTCACGACCGCGCCGATAGCCATATGCATCACGCCCTTTTCAGGACCGAGCCAGCGCAACTGCGAATCGCCGATCAGACGTCGGGCGAAACCGCCCAGATCATCGATGACTTCATCCAGATCCAGTCCGGCGACATGATGGTTCAAGGCATCGATGGCGGCTTTCTGCACGTCGTTGCCGCGGCCGATGGTAAAGGCCAGACCGTACCCGGACAGGCTGGAATGATCGGTGCGCATGACGACGTAAGCCGCGGAGTAATCCGGATCCGGATTCATGGCATCCGAGCCATCCCGTTCGCGCGAGGTGGGAAAGCGGACGTCGTAGGTGTCCAGCGCGATGATTCTGCTCATGCAGTGACATTCCCGCTGGAGGCGTGAGTGTGTACCTGCTGGCGCTGCTGGCCGAGTCCTTCAATACCCAGCTCGATCACATCGCCATCTCGCAGATAAATCGGCGGCTTTTGTCCCAGGCCGACACCAGCGGGTGTGCCCGTGCTGATCACATCGCCGGGCTGCAACGTCATATAGCGGCTGATATGGCTGACCAGCTTGGCCACGCTGAAGATCATCGTACGCGTATGGCCGTTCTGATAGCGGTGGCCGTTTACTTCCAGCCATAGTCCCAGATTCTGCGGATCGGGAACGTCATCGGCTGTGACCAGCCAGGGCCCGAGCGGTCCGAATGTATCGCAGCTCTTGCCCTTGACCCACTGGCCGCCGTGTTCGAACTGGAAGTCACGTTCGGAAAGATCGTTCACCACCAGATAACCGGCGACGTATGAAAGCGCTTCTTCTTCGCTGACACTGCGTGCGGTTTCACCAATCACCACACCAAGCTCGACTTCCCAGTCGGTTTTCGTAGAGCCCTGGGGAATGATCACATCATCATTGGGCCCCACGATCGCACTGGTGGCTTTCATGAAGATCACCGGCATCTGTGGAACGGGGGCGTTGGTTTCCGCTGCATGCTCGGCGTAATTCATGCCGACGCAGATCATCTTGCCGACATGAGCAACAGGTGTGCCGTAACGTGGCTGGCCTTCCACTTGCGGCAATTGCCGCGGGTCGACGTTTGCCAAGCGAGCCAGGCCTTCGTGGCCGAGCGCTTTTGCGTCGATGTCGTGAATGACGGAAGAAAGATCGCGAAGCGCGCCGGCGCTGTCGATCAGGCCGGGCTTCTCCGTGCCCACGGCGCCATAACGGACCAGTTTCATGGAATGCTTGCTCCTGCTTAGTTGGACCAGCCGCCATCCACAACGTGGATGGTGCCGGTCGTGAAGGCGGATTCGTCGGAAGCGAGGTACAACGCCAGCGCGGCAATTTCCTCGGGTTCACCCAAACGGCCCATCGGCTGGCGCGCGATGAAGCTTTGCCAGTTGGCGGCTTCGTCACCGCCCAAGGCACGCACGCGATCGCCGAGCGAAGGGGTTTTTACCGTGCCGGGACAAATTGCATTGCAACGCACGCCGCGGGCGACAAAATCGGCGGCAATCGAGCGGGTGAGGCCGATCACGGCGGCCTTGGTCGTGCTATAGGCGAAGCGGTTCGGTACACCTTTGACGCTGGACGCCACCGACGACATGTTGATGATGCTGCCTTTGCCGCGCTCCAGCATGCCAGGCAGCACGGCTTTGCATAGATGGAACATGCTGTCGACATTGATGGTGAAGGAGCGCCGCCAGCCCGTTTCATCGGTATCGAGAATGGTGCCTGCGTGCACGAAGCCGGCACAATTGAACAGCACATCGAATGGCCCAGAGGCGTTTACGAGCGCATCGATATCGTCCGCTCGTGTCACATCCAGCGGCTGGGTAGTAATCGACGCATGTTCGGCGGCGAGCGAGGCCAGTGCCTGTGCATCGATGTCGGTCGCCAGTACTTGCGCGCCGGCGTTGGCGAAGGCGAGGGCGGTGGCGCGGCCAATGCCGGCACCGGCTGCGGTGATGAGGGCCTTTTTGCCTGACAAGCGTCCGCTCATGCGATAAATCCTTTGCGATCAAAGTGAAGATGGAAGAAGGCGCTGCTCATGATTGGGCGACACCGAGATCCAGTGCATAAAAGCGCGCCGCGTTGGCGGCAAAAACATCGGCCTGTGAGCCGGGCGCGTAGCGTCCGGTTAGCTCCAGGGCGAGTTCGAGCCAGTGGCTGAAACTGGCGTGTGTCGTGAGCACAGGCCAGTCGCTGCCCCACATCAAGCGTTCTGCGCCGAAGCGTGCGAACAGATGTGCGACGTACGGTTCGATCAGCTGCTCGCCTGCAGCCTTGCCAAGCAGGGTGAGCAAACCTGATAACTTGCAGTGGAGCTGAGGATGCTGCGACAGCTTGTCGATCCAGTCGGACCACAGAGCCGTATCCGCTGCACCGATGGCTGGCTTGCCGGCATGATCGAGCACAACCTTAAGATGAGGATGCCGTTGCAGGCGCTGAAACAGTGCCGGAAATTGCGGCGTGCTCGTGAGTGCATCAAAACTCAGGCCGCGACCTTCGATACAGTCAAAGGCGCGGTCGAGCGACGGTTGGGACAGCCATGCTGGATCGGCGACGTCTTGCACCATGGGACGCAGGCCACGCAGCAAACCGTTGCCGTCACGAATCAGTGCGTCGATGCGCGCCTCAACATCGTTCGCCTCCATATCGACCCAGCCGACCACGCCGATGACAGCGGGATCAAGCTCGGCCAACTCGAACAGGTAACGCGTTTCTTCTTCGCTGGGTGCGGCTTGCACCAGGATGCTGAAGGTCACGCCGGCAGCTTTCCGTTCTGCGCGCATGTCCGCTGGAAGAAACGCACGCTGCAGCAATGCGGGCGCATCCGCCAGCCAGTCATAATCGCCGCGTGAAGGCTGCCAATAATGCTGGTGTGCATCGACGATGATCATGGCGTGGGCGCGTCTTGTTGCAGTAAGCCGGCGTGACGCAAGGCGCGCCAGGCTTCATTCGGAATGGGCGTTTGCATGCGTTTACTGGCCATGTCGACTTCGTCGACAGAGCGCAGGCCGCATACCACGCTCGCAACGGCAGCATGGGCGAGGGGAAATTGCAGCGCGGCTGCGCCGACATCGGTATGTGTCTCGCCGAGCACATCGTAGAAACGTTGCGCACGCTGCTGCACGGTCTGGTCGGCAGGTGCATAGTTGTAGAAATGGCCCGGCCCCTCATTGTTACCAAGCAGGCCTGAGTTGTAGGGGCCGGCAGCAAGTATCGCGATGCCGCGAGCTTTCGCTTGCGCCATCACGCCGATGCTGTGCGCCTGTTCGAACAAGGTGTAGCGACCGGCCAGCATGATCACGTCCAACGAAAAGCGCGGCATCACTTCCAGGCATACGGCTTCTTCATTCACGCCCAGGCCGATGGCACGGCATACGCCCTGGGTGCGGAGTTCTTCCATAGCCGGCAACGCTTCATTCAGCGCCTGATGCAGTACGGCAGCGTGATGTTCGCCATGCGTCAGTGCGCCGATATCGTGCAACAACAGCACTTCGACGTGATCGGTACGCAGGCGTCGCAAGCTTGCTTCGACTGAGCGCAACACACCGTCGCGGCTGTAGTCGAAGCGGGCACGTTGTCCATCGACGATAAAGCCATCGGCATGCTGCGTTTGGCCCGCATCCGCTTCGATCAGCCGCCCGACCTTGGTCGACAGGCTGAAGCTGTCGCGGGGCACGCCCGAAAGGGCCGCGCCGATCCGGCTTTCGCTGAGACCGTAGCCGTAATAAGGCGCGGTGTCGAAATGGCGGATGTCGCGCAGCCATGCGCGCGACAGGGTCAGGGTGGCTGTTTCCTCATCCACCGATTCGTAGAGATTGCCGATCGGCGCACCACCGAATGCCAGGCGAGACCTGAGTCCATGCTGCAGCTCGGTTCTGGCTGAGCCCGATTGGGTTTGGTTCGTGGTTGGTGTCATGCAGCTCCGGGTGCCTTCGGTATGCGCAGACGGACGTACCGGACCCCGTCGCCACGGCCCTTAGGCGGATGATGACGCATTCATTTGCCCGTGTATATATAAACATGTGGTTTATATGTGACTGAAGGGCGGGTCGACTCCCCAGGAAAAAAGAGGTTGCATTTCGATTTGGCTCGATCTAAACATATATGAATGATTGTTTCGCTAATGAATATGCGAATGGGGCAGCTCAGCGCGTAGCTCTTACTGGGAGGGGACTCATGCAGATGCAGGTTGGAGAGGCGGGAAAACCGGGTGCTTGCCAGGGCCTGCTCAATGAGAGTCGACCCGCGCAGGTGCGGCGGCAAAGCCTGAAACGTTCCTTTGTTGCGCTGACCATCTGTGCCACCGGCATCGCCATGGCCGGGGCCAGTCTTGCGCAATCGACCGCACCTACCGCCGCGACGCTGTCGCCGCACGATGCGGATCTGATCTGGCAGAAGGCTACGGCGAAATTCGAACCCGAGCGCCGCGCGCTCCTGTCGGACGTGGACAAGGGCATCAGCCAAGGGCCTTTTCGCGCTGACTGGACCTCGTTGCAGAGCTATCAAGCGCCGGGTTGGTACGACGATGCCAAGTTCGGCATCTTCATCCACTGGGGTGTGTACTCCGTGCCCGCGTTTGGCAGCGAATGGTATTCGCGCTTGATGTACAAGCAGGGTACGCCGGAATTCGCTCATCACGTGGCGACGTACGGACCGCAATCGAAATTCGGCTACAAAGATTTCATTCCGATGTTCAAGGCCGAACATTTCGATCCGCAGGCCTGGGCAAAGCTCTTCCATGATGCGGGCGCACGCTATGTCGTACCCGTCGCCGAGCATCACGATGGCTTTGCCATGTACGACTCGAAACTGTCGGAATGGACAGCGGCCAAAATGGGCCCGCATCGCGATGTAGTGGGAGAGTTGTCGAAAGCCGTTCGCGCGGAAGGTATGCATTTTGGCGTGTCGTCGCATCGCGCAGAGCACGATTGGTTTTTTGACGGCGGCCGGCAATTCGATTCTGATGTGAACGATCCGCGCTACGCTGGATTGTACGGACCGGCCGAAGCGCATCTCGCCAAAAAAGACGAAGATCTCTACAACGATTGGACCTATGTCTCTCAGGCTTGGCTGGATGACTGGCTCGCGCGCACCACAGAGCTGATCAACGATTACCACCCGGATCTGATCTACTTCGACTGGTGGATCGGCCATCCCACCTTCCGCAATACGCTGCCGAAGATGCTGGCGTACTACTACAACCAGGGCGCTCAGCGTGGCGGTGTGGTGGTCAATTACAAGCAGGGTGATTTTGTAGCTGGCGCAGGGACACTGGACGTCGAGCGCGGACAGCTGACCGGCATCTATCCCGAGCATTGGCAGACCGATACGTCGATCAGCAACGCTTCGTGGGGCTATGTCGAGCACGACACCTACAAGTCGCCCCAAGAGCTCATCCACTTGCTGGTGGATGTGGTCAGCAAGAATGGCAATCTGTTGCTGAATATCGGGCCGCGTGCGGACGGCACCATTCCGGAAGACGCACAGAGAATTCTGCTCGCCATGGGAGGCTGGCTGAAGACCAATGGCGACGCCATCTACGCGACCCGGCCATGGCGCGTATTCGGTGAAGGACCTACCGAAGTCGTGGGCGGTACGTTCCAGGACACCAAGACCAAACCGTATACAGCGCAGGATTTCCGCTTCACCACCAAGAACGGTGTGCTCTACGCCATCGAGCTTGGCTGGCCTGCCGGTGGGAAGACGGTGATCCATTCGATCAAACCGGGTGACCATGTGCGCGCAGTGAGCCTGCTTGCGAATGGAAAACGCGTCGATTGGCAGCAGCAGGCAGACGGCCTCCACCTTTCGCTGCCTGCGAAACCGGTGGGAGATTACGCTTACGTTTACCAGATCGAGTTGGCTCCATGATGAAGCGAGTAATGAAGTTGGTCTGCGCACTGGGTGCGACGCTTGCCTGCGGCACCGCATTTGCTGCGCAGCCAGATGCGTTGTTCTACTTGATGGGCACGCAAAAGTCCGTCGACTCCTTTGTTGCTCATGTCGACAAGATTGGTCTACTGGTTCCCACGTGGTACGGCGTTGACAACCAAGGTCTGGTCAACGGGGGACCGAATGCGTACGTCCTGCATATGGCGAAGGAACACCGGCTTCCGATTGAGCCGATCATATCCATGTCAGCCGGACGTAACGGTTTTCATGAACTGCTGCACGATGAAACCGCCAAACGGCACATGATCGACGCGATGCTGCAGCAGGCCACGCAATACGGTTACGCCGGATTCCAGTTCGACTTCGAAAGCATTTCCTGGACCGACCGCGATGCTTATACCTTGCTGGTTAAGCAAACCGCAGAAGCCTTGCACAAGCACAGCCTGAAGTTGTCGATCGCGGTAGTGCCCAACGCGCCAGGGCACGCTGGGGAGGGACGCTTTTCCAAGTGGATGTGGCAGTACTGGCGTGGTGCTTACGATCTCGCCGAGTTGGGCAAGTATGCAGATTTGATCTGTCTGATGACCTACGACCAGCACACGCGCTGGACGGTGCCGGGCCCGGTGGATGGCATGCCGTGGGTCATGGCGCAATTGAAGTATGCATTGACCCTGGTGCCCAGGGAGAAACTGTCGCTGGGCATCGCCTTGTATGGTTATCACTGGTATACCGGGGATCCGGTGCGTGATGACGGCACCGAAGCTTCCAATATCAAGGCCGACTATATCGACGCTGATGAATCCATTCCGTTGGCGCAAGAACAGCAGGCAAACGTGCAATGGGATCCGGTCGAGCATGAGTCCTGGTATTACTTCTACCGCGACGATATGCGCGAATGGGTCTTCATGCCCGATGAACACAGCTTTCGCGATCGCTATGCGGTGGTGAAGCAATATGGGCTGGAAGGTTTTTGCGCGTGGGTGCTTGGTGCGGAAGGTCCCAAGGTGTGGGATGAGCTGCCTGTTGCGCAGCGCTGAACCATGCGCCATTCAAAGGCAGCGGTCTTAATGAGACAGGTTTTCGCCATCTCGAAAACAGGCATGCTGGTGACAGCATGGCTGTGGATGGCCGTTGCCGCCTGTGTCACAGCGCAGGATGCACCCACGCAGGTCTCCGCGTTGGTGGCGCGCATGACGTTGCCTGAGAAAGTGTCACAGTTGCAGAGTGGAGCGCCGGCCATTCCCCGGCTTGGTATCGCCGCTTATGACTGGTGGAGCGAAGGCCTGCATGGCAATGCGCGCGATGGCTATGCCACTGTGTTTCCGCAAGCGATCGGGCTTGCGTCAAGCTGGGATGTCGGCTTGCTCAATCAAGTCGGCACGGTCGTATCGACCGAGGCTCGCGCCAAGTTCAACGCGGTAGGCGCCGGGCACGATCACGCACGTTATCAGGGGCTCAGCATCTGGTCCCCGAATATCAATATTTTCCGTGACCCGCGCTGGGGACGTGGCCAAGAAACTTATGGCGAGGATCCCTACCTCACCGGCCAACTTGCAGTGGGCTTTATCCACGGCATCCAGGGCGATGATCCGGTGCATTTGCGCGCCATTGCCACACCCAAACACTTTGTCGTGCATAGCGGCCCTGAATCGGGGCGCCATGGTTTCGATGTGGATGTTTCCCCGCATGACCTGGAAGCGACTTATCTGCCCGCCTTTCGTGCAGCAATCGTCGAAGGGCAGGCCGCATCCATCATGTGCGCCTACAACGCTTTGCACGGCACCCCCGTGTGCGCCGATGACCGCCTGCTGACGACGTTGCTGCGTCACGACTGGGGCTTCAAGGGATATGTCGTTTCCGATTGCGATGCGATCGATGACATGACCCAATTTCATTACTTCAAACCGGATAATGCCCAATCTTCCGCTGCCGCCATCCGCGCCGGGACTGACCTGGACTGTGGCGACGCTTACGCCCGGTTACAGGATGCTGTGCATCAGGGTTACGTTGGCGAACCGTCACTCGATGCGGCATTGACGCGGCTTTTCGCAGCACGCCAACAATTCGGCGAATGGGGAGCGGCCAATGATCCCTATGCAACGATCGGCATGGATCAGGTAGACAGTTCGGCCCATCGCCAGCTCGCATTGCAAGCTGCGCTGGAATCGATGGTGCTGCTGAAGAACGAACACAGCCTGTTGCCGTTGCAACAAGGCATGCGCCTGGCAGTTGTGGGGCCGAACGCCGACACGCTGGAAACACTCGAAGCCAACTATCACGGCACGGCACGCGCGCCAGTGACGCCATTGCTGGGATTGCGCGAGCGTTTCGGCGCGCAGCAGATTCGCTATGCGCAAGGTTCTCCCATTGCCAGCGGCGTACCGGTGCCTATTCCGGAAACCGCGCTGCGCACGCCGGATGGTGCGCACGCTGGCTTGACCGGCGAATATTTCGATACGCTGAATTTCAGCGGCGCGCCTGCGTTGACTCGCAACGATCGCCTGATCGATTTCGATTGGGATCATGTCGCGCCGACCGATAGCTTGCATGCAAGTCGTTATGCCGTGCGCTGGCGCGGTGAACTGTTGCCGCCGGGAGCTGGGGATTACACTCTGGCCGTGCATGTCGACCGCTGTTTCGACTGCGCCGGTCACGATACGGTGCGTCTGTATGTGGATGACCGTCTGGTGATCGATGGCCGCGGCAGTGACGCGACGATGCCGGCCAACCTGCATTTCGAGAATACGCGCGCCCATAGTATTCGGCTTGAACTAGTCCATGGCGGCCAGGACCAGGGTGTGCGGCTGCAGTGGCTCGCGCCCGCTGATGCGCAGTTGGCTGAAGCGGAAGCTGCTACGAAACAGGCGGATGCTGTCGTCGCTTTTGTCGGGTTGTCGCCGGATGTAGAAGGCGAAGAGCTGAAAATCGATGTGCCCGGTTTCAATGGCGGTGACCGTACCAACATCGGGCTGCCGGCGTCTCAGCAGGCCTTGCTGGAGCGTGTCGCTGCCAGCGGCAAACCGCTGGTGGTTGTGCTGATGTCGGGCAGTGCCGTCGCGCTCAATTGGGCCAAGGCGCATGCCGATGCCATCGTGGCGGCGTGGTATCCCGGCGAAGAGGGTGGCGATGCCATCGCGCAAGTACTGGCGGGTGACTACAACCCCGGTGGCCGTCTGCCGGTGACGTTCTATCACGCCACCAGCGATCTGCCGCCGTTCGTGAGTTACGCGATGCAGGGACGTACCTATCGCTATTTCACAGGTACACCGCTTTATCCGTTCGGTTACGGCCTGAGCTATACACATTTTGCCTATAGCGACTTGAAGCTATCGGCGTCTCGGTTGCAGGCAGGCGAATCGCTGCAGGCAACGGTTACGGTTCGTAATGACGGCAAGCGGGCAGGCGATGAAGTCGTGCAGGTTTACCTCGACGCACCAGACATGCCTTCAGCACCGCGGCATGCCTTGGCGGGTTTCCGTCGCGTCCATCTGGCTGCGGGTGAAAGCCGCAGCCTTCGCTTCGAGCTGACGCCGCGCCTGTTGAGTCAGGTGGATGCGCAAGGCGGCCGCGCAGTCGAGGCGGGGCATTACCAATTATTCGCAGGTGGAGCGCAGCCGGGGAACGGAGATGGCGTTGCTGGCACATTCGTCATTGTCGGAGATCAGTCGTTGCCGCGTTGATGACAGGGTTTCTTGCAATGTTTCGCGCTGGATTCACGGCCTTGTTCAGGCCCGGACGCAGATTTTTGCTTGGCCCGTTTTCCAGTGCTCTGTCATGCCTGCCTAGGCAGGTGTTTGTGCCTAGATAAAACAATGACTTACGAACGGATTTGAGATTTCTGACTCGATCGTAAAAAAACTGCTGCGATGCGACTTGCCACGATCTAAATGTGCCGTTTAAGCTGTGTGCACATAAATATAAAACAGGCGTTCGTATATGAATTGACGACGCCAGGCAAGTGATTCGCGGAATGGGTGTAGTGACTGCCGGGAGGGGAAATGCAAGGCTCAATCCAGTTGGGTTGTAGCGCGGTGACGCTGCCGTTTGCAGGCAGGAGCGCGTGCTGCACATGAAAGCCGATTACCACCTCTATGGTGATGCAGATCATGCAGAGCCATCCGCGAATGACGTCGGCACTGTGGCGTTGCGCGCCGATGCTTCGGCGACTGTCATGGTGAGCCCGCTTTCTGCGGAGCAAGGCGCCTTTCTCGCTGCCGATGTGGGCGGCACGCATGCTCGGTTGGGATTGCTCGTGAAGCGGCCAAATCAGGACGCTCCCGTCATGCTTGCGTACCGCGTCTACAAGTGCGCGGAGTTTGCCAGCCTGGATACCATCGTGCGCGCTTTCTGCGACGCATTCGCGGTGCGGCCGCGCCGACTTGTGCTCGCTTGCGCAGGCTTTCTGCACGAAGGGCATGTCGTCAACAACAATCTGGTATGGCCGATCGTACCGGCCGACCTCAAGAGTGCGCTCGCGCTGACCGACGTCGAGGTGCTCAACGATTTCGAAGCGCTTGCTTATGGCACGGCGTATCTCGATGCAAGCAGCATTCAAACCCTGCATGCGCCCGCGCGGCGCGAGCATGCAGGCAAGGGGCCGGTGGTGATTGTCGGTCCAGGTACGGGGCTTGGCGTAGCCGTGCGCTTGCCCGACGCCCAGCCGAAAGTGCTGGCGACGGAAGCGGGACACATCCAACTGGCTGCACGTGTGGGGCGGGAACAACAAGTGCTCGCTGAGCTGGCGCCGCCTGATACCCATGTTCCCTACGATGATGTGCTTTCTGGTCCGGGGCTGTTGCGCCTTTATCGCGCAGTGTGTCGGCTGGAAAGCGTTCCGGTGGTGCTTGAAGATCCTTCTGCCATCACGGCAGCGGCGTGCGCAGGCACCGATGCGCAAGCGCTGGAGACTCTGCAGCTATTTTGCGGCTGGCTTGGTTCCTACATCGGTGATCTGGCCATGTTGTACGGTGCGACGGGCGGCGTCTATCTCGCCGGCGGTTTTCTTTCGCGCATCACCGATTTCATAATCAAGAGCCGTTTTATCGAGCGCTTTCTGGATAAAGGCGTTGTGCGTCCTTTCCTGCAGACGGTGCCAGTGCATGTGGTGGACCATGCCCAGCTCGCCGTGATTGGCGCAGCAAGCTGGCTGATGGATCGCTCCTCGCATCACTGCACTCAAACCTGACAGGACCTATGGCTGCGCATACCTCCTCATGGCGTCGTACCGGTATTTGGATCGCGACGGTGATCGCGTTGCACAGCGTGCCCTCCGTCGCTGCCGATACAACGCACAGCGTTACGCCTCCAGATGCCGCCACTGTCGAGCAGCAATGGGTAGCGGCGAATCATCCCTATGACGCTGCTCGCCAGGCCATTCTGGCGCAGGCGCTCAAGACTGCCTGGCAAGGGCCGATGCAGCCGGATTGGCAGAGCCTTACCGGCTACACCACGCCTGAGTGGTACCGGGATGCCAAGTTCGGCATCTTCATTCACTGGGGTGTGTATTCGGTCCCGGCGTTCGAGGGTGAGTGGTATCCACGCCATATGTATGAGCGCACGGGTGAAAACTCCGACCGTTACCGGCACCAGATCGCAACGTACGGCCCGATGCCGCAAGTGGGCTACAAAGATCTGATTCCGTTATTCAAGGCAGAGCACTTCGATCCGAATGCCTGGGCGAAGCTGTTTCGCGAAGCCGGTGCACGCTATGTCGTGCCGGTGGCCGAACACCACGACGGCTTCGCCATGTACAACTCGAAGCTGTCGGACTGGACAGCCGTGAAGATGGGGCCGCATCGCGACGTCATCGGCGAGCTGGCCAAGGCGATCCGCGCACAGGGCATGAAGCTTGGCTTGTCCTCGCATCGCGCCGAGCACGACTGGTTCTACGAATACGGCCGCACTTTCAATTCCGATGTGAACGATCCGCGTTATGCGGCGCTGTACGGGCCCGCGCATCCGCTGGAGGGGGCGAAGGGCGAAGACGGCCAGGATGTGGACTGGACATTCGTTTCCGACGCCTACCTCAATGACTGGCTCGCACGCTCGTCCGAAATCGTGCAGGACTACCACCCGGACCTGATGTATTTCGATTGGTGGGTCGGCCAGCCGCGCTTCCGTCAAGTACTCGCCGAATTTGCCGCGTTCTACTACAACCAGGCTGCGGCGCACGGGCAGGGCGTGGTGCTCAACTACAAGTTGAATGACATGCGGCCAGGCACCGGCACGATGAACATCGAGCGCGGTCAGGCGGCGGATATCCGCGAGCAACCGTGGCAAACCGAAACGTCGGTCAGTCCCGATTCCTGGGGCTATGCGGAAGGCGATACCTACAAGTCGCCGGATGAAATCGTGCAGTTGCTCGCCGATGTCGTGAGCAAGAACGGCAACTTGTTGCTGAACATCGGTCCGAAGGCGGATGGCACGATTCCCGAGCAGGCGCAAAACATCCTGCACGCCATAGGCCAATGGATGCACGCCAATGGCGAATCCATCTACGGCACGCGTCCGTGGCATCGCTTCGGCGAAGGCCCTACGCAGGTCGCGGCGGGCACCATGCAGGACACCAAGACCAAGCCGTATACCGCAGACGACTTCCGTTTCACCACCAAGGACGGATGTCTATACGCGATCGAAATGGCGTGGCCGTCCTCGGGGCACGCTTTGATTCATTCCATCACCTCGTCGATGAAGGTGAAGTCGGTAACGTTACTGGCTACCGGCAGTGCAGTTTCGTTCGATCAACAGGCCGATGGTCTGCATCTCATTTTGCCTACGCAACCTGCGGGTGTGCACGTGTATGCCTATCGCGTGGACGTGCAACAAGATTCTTCTAAAACCATAAGGGAGGGCAACGCTCCTAAATCATAAATCGTTGCCTATCGAGAAGAGCAAGAAGGCTTCCGGTTTGCGCTCGAATCGTTGGGATAAAGGCAAACCGAAAAACATCGTTGTCGGCTAATTAGGGGGCCGGCTGCGACATAGACACCGCATTCAACTGTAGGGGAGTAACATGAGCAACATACGAGTACGCCGTGGTGTGCTGGCCAGTTCGCTGGCGCTGGCATTGTTCGCGCCGAGCGCGTTCGCACAAACATCGAGCACGACTTCCGGCAATTCGCAGACGAATCAGCAAAACCAGCAGAGCACCTCATCCAGCGGACAGTCGGCCGACCAGCAAAAGGCAACGAAGCTGCAGACCGTCACGGTCACCGGTTCGATGATCCCCCGCACGGAGATCGAGGGACCGGCTCCGGTGGTCACTATCACCGGTGAGCAGATCAAGAAAGAGGGCTTCACCACGCTGTGGGAATTCCTGGATTCGCTGCCGCAGGTCGGTCAGCAGTCAGAGGACCCGGCCGCTTGGGGTTCTACTTCGGTCAATGCTCGCTCGGTCAACCTGCGCAACCTCGGCCCTGGCTTCAGCCTGCTGATGATCGACGGGCATCGCATCGTGGACTATCCACAGCCGTTGAGCGCGCAGAGCAACTTCCAGAACTACAACAACATTCCCACCGGCATGATCGATCATATCGAGATCCTGGCCTCCGGTGCGTCGTCGATCTACGGCTCGGATGCGGTGGCGGGTGTGGTCAACGTGATCCTGAAGAAGAACTATCAGGGTGACGAACTGCAGGTCACCGGTGGCGGCGCCACGCGTGGTGGCCGCGCGTATGGCGACATCAACTTCTTCGGTGGCAAGTCCGGCGAGAATTGGCACGTTCTCTACAACGTGGAGAAATCCAACCGCTCGGCGCTGTGGGGCAGTGATCGTCCGTATCAGGACTCGGTGTCCGATGCGGGATACGGCGCGTGGGGCCCGGCTGACCGCATGTTCGGCTACCAGTACGACGCGGCCGGCGCTATCGGCCTCTCCGCGACGAACGCGGCGGGCCAATACATTACGCCGCCAACGGGCACGTGCTCGAAGTTCGGGAACAACTTTGCGCTGAGCAACTCGCACACCGTCAACACCAATGGCACTCAGATCACCAGCGTGACCGACAACGGTTCTTTTTGCTCGCAGCCCGCCCTGTTCAAGGACTGGGTACTGACACCGGGCAGTCGTAGCAACAACGCTTATTTGTCAGGTGAGTACGACTTCAGCAACGGTCTGCAGGTTTACGGCTCGATGGCGCTGTATGACACCGTGGGCATCTCCAACACCCAGTTGCCCGTATTCGCCAGCGGTGAGTTCTATGACCAGTCGACGGGGCAAGTCATCAATCAGGCTGAGCGCCAGTTGACGTCACAGGAAATGGGTACGGCCGGCAATACTACTGACCACGAGCAGAACTGGAACCTCCAGACCGGCCTGCGCGGCAGCTTCGACGACAGCCGGTTCAACTGGGATTTGAACCTCAACGCTCAGAAGTACATCGTGCACGAGGACTTCACGGGCCTCGACCAGACCGCGATGAACAACTTCTTCCTCGGCAAGCAGCAGGGCACCACGACCGACAGCAACGGCAACACCATTCCCGTTTACAACATGAATTGGCAACAGTTCTGGAACCCGATTACGCCGCAGCAATACAGTCAGTTCGCGGTCGGTGGCCAAAACACGTCGTCGTCGTGGCTGGACCAGGCGCAGTTCCGCATGAACGGTGACCTGTTCACGCTTCCATGGGTGGCCGATCAGCCGATCGGTTGGGCGGCGGTGCTCGAAGCTGCGCACAATGGCTTCCAGCTTTCGCCGGATCCGCGCGAAGCCAACTCGACTACGTTCCAGGATCCGTTCGACGAGTACAACACCGGTGGCGGCACCCGCCAGCGCTACTCGCTTGGCAACGAGTTCCGTGTACCGCTGCTGGATACGGTGACATGGACGATCTCCGGTCGCCTGGACAAGTACCACGACGCCAGCCGCGCCGACGTGGCTCGCACCTGGGGTACCGGTATCGAATGGCGCCCGTATAGCGGTCTGCTGGTTCGCGGCAGCTACGGCACCAACTTCAAGGCGCCGGACATGCAGGCGATCTACCAGACCGGTTCTGTCGTGCCGGTGGGTGATTACATCGACCCCCTGCAATGTATCAATGCCATCAAGGCTGGCCAGAACAACAGCACGTGGTGCTCGCTGGTGCAGAGGCCGACGTCGCAGTATTACCTCAACAATACGGGTGGCAGCACCGCACTGCTACCGCAGACCGGTCACTCCTGGACGTATGGTTTCGTATGGCAGATTCCGGGCGTGGAGGGCCTGTCGTTTTCCACCGACTACTGGCACATGGGCGTAGACAACGCCATCGAGTACCTCAGCCCCGCCCAGGTGCTGCTCGACAATGCTGGCTGCCTTACCGGCCAGCAGGCCAACGGTACGTCCGGTTTGTCGCCGTATACGGCGCACGCATCGAATTCGGCGTATTGCACCTTGGTCAATTCGTGGGTTGTGCGCAATGCGTCTGGCCAGCTCGTCTCGGTGAAGTCCGGCCCGCTCAACGAGGCTTCGCTGTACGTCAGCGGCATCGATGCTTCATTGGACTACAAGAAGCAGACCGAGTACGGCGATTTCACTGGCACCATCAACTACACCGACAACCTCTCGTACAAGCAGCGCGTGCTGGCTTCCGATCCATTGCTAAACACCCGCTACAACTATGTGGCGAGCAGGATCTCGTGGATAGCCGACTGGAACAAGGGCGACTGGAACGTGTCGGTCTCCGGTGTGCGCGATGGCAGCATGCGCGCGTCCAACTACGGTAACTGCAACGTACTGCCCAATGGCATCCAGCCGAGCATGCTGACGGTACCTAATGGTGCCCAGTCGATCAGTACCGGTATCTGCCAGGTGACACTCAATGGCGTCGCGACGAACATTCCCGATAGCGTGTATTGGGGCAGGACGCCGGTGTGGATCACCTGGAATACCTCGGTTGCCTGGCAGATCAACGATATGACCAAGCTGAAGCTTACCGTGTCCAACATCTTCAACAGGGTCGGTGCGATCCCGTACTACGCCGGTAATTTCGAGTTCGTTACGACAGGACAGACCGGTAGCGAATACAACGGTCGCGAGATATTCCTCACGTTCGATTACAAGCTCGATTGATGTAAGTAACTCCAACGAGCCCGGCCAAAAGCCGGGCTCGTTTGCTTAGAGACATATGTTTGAACAGATGGAGTTTTGAGGATGTTGAAATCGCTTCTTGCCTGCTGTTTCGGTGTATCGATCCTGATGACGAGCCTCTGCGCCTCTGCCGAGATCTCGATCATCCCGGAGCCCCAACACATGGAAGCGGGCGAGGGCAGTTATAAGTTGGACGCAAATACCGGCATCGACGCGCCGGACGATGCACGGGCACGCGAGATCGTTTCCTTTCTGCGCGACGCCATTCGCAATCAGACCGGCATCCGGCTTTCCGAAAGCGTGCATGCGCATGGCATCGCGCTGGCGATCGATCCCTCCGTCATAGGCGATGAAGCCTATCGACTTTCCGTTACGTCACGCGGCGTAATTATCCAGGCATCGACCGACAAAGGGCTGTTCTGGGGCGTGCAAACCTTGCGTCAGCTGTTGCCACTTGAACATGGTTCATCAGTCGCGATTCCTGCCGTCCAGATCCAGGATGCTCCGGCCTTTGCCTATCGCGGCTTCATGCTTGATGTGGGCCGGCATTTCTATCCGGTGTCTTTCATCAAGAAGCAGCTCGACCTATTGAGCTATTACAAGATCAACATCTTTCACTGGCATCTCACTGAAGACCAGGGTTGGCGCCTGCAGATCAATCGTTATCCGAAGCTCACCGGCGTGGGTGCATGGCGTACCGAGGCCGACGGTAGCCGCTACGGCGGCTTCTACACGCAGGCAGAGGCGCGTGATGTGGTCGAATACGCGCGGCAGCGCAATATTACGGTCATTCCGGAGATCGAAATGCCAGGCCACAGTGTGGCCGCGCTGGCTTCTTACCCGGAGCTTTCCTGCACCAAACAGTCGATTCCCGTCGCCACGACCTGGGGTGTCTTAAAAGATATCGACTGTGTGGGCGATCCCAATACCTTTACCTTCCTCGAGCATGTGCTCGAGGAAGTGATGACGATTTTCCCGTCGCAGCTTGTACATATCGGCGGCGATGAAACGCCCAAAGATCGCTGGAAGGATTGCGCCTCTTGTCAGGCGCTGATGCATGCGCAGGGCCTGAAGGACGAGGAAGGACTGCAGAGTTATTTCATCCGGCAGATCCAGTCCTATCTGGCCAGCAAGGGCAAGACCCTGGTTGGATGGGACGAGATTCTTGAGGGTGGCGCTGACAAGAATGCGATCATCGAAATCTGGCGTGGTGATGACGAAGCACGCAAGGCACTGGTCAATGGTAACCGTATCATCATGGCTGGGCCGTTCTATCTGGACTCGCCTGCGGAGCGTCTGACGGTCAAAAGTATTTATCAGACCGACGTCGCTGGCGCGCCGGATGATGCCGTGTTCGCCGCACACCGGGCGCAGATACTCGGTGCCGAGGCGCCGCTGTGGAGCGAGCGGGCCAATCCGTTCAATGCGGAATCCAAGATCTACCCGCGCATGCTCGCCTTCGCCGAAAACCTGTGGACCAACGGTGCACATGACGAAGCCCGTTACACGGCATTCGAACAGCGGCTGCAGGCGCAGTATCCCTGGCTCGATGCGCAGCAGGTGGCCTATGGCCCCGAAGACCATGCCGTAGTTCAGTACAAGCTGACTGTCGACACACAGCATGGAGGATGGCAGCTACAAGCCAAGCGCGGCTTCGATGACGTGCAGAACCATTACACGGTCGATGGATCGGAGCCCACGCCGCAGTCACCGGCATTTGGCGACGAAGTGAATATCAAGCGGGCCGGCACTGTGAAGGTGGTGCCATTCCGCCACGGTCTCCGTTATGACAACGCGATCAGCTTTACATTGGTCGACAATCTGGCAACAGGGCATCCCATCGCATTTGCACAGCCGCCCTCAACGGACTATGCGCCAGGTGATGCCCTGGTCGATGGTGTCATCGGCAGTACGGATTTTCACGATGGGCGTTGGGTGGCGTGGAATGACAATGATGTGAGCGCCACCATCGATCTGCAGCATGAACAAACCTTTCGCTCCATCAGAGCTGAATTCTTGTCTTCACCACAATCCAGGATCGTACCGCCCAGGCAAGTCACTTTTTCGGTGTCGTCGGATGGCCAGCACTGGACGAAACTTTATGACGGTGCGCCGGATATGGATGTCACATCGCCCCTGCGACTGCAATCGATCGACTTCAGGGCAGCCAAGCCAGTGACGGCACGCTACATCCGTGTTGATGCACTGAGGCCTTCAGCATTGCCAGCAACGTTTCCTGACGGAGCCAAGAATATCTGGCTGTTTACTGACGAAATCATCGTGCAGTAATGCTGTGCCCGCGTCGAGAGCGCTCCTGCAGGCATCGTGAATGCCGTCTAGGCGTGATCCGGAAGCGTGCGTGAATCGCGCTGGCCTACGTTGTTCTGCATCCATGCCTTTACCCGGTAAGGTCGCTTTGCGACGAGCGCGGAAAAATCGCTGGTACGGGGTGGCAAGCCGATAACGGCTGCCGCCCCTGTTGCCTTGATGGCATGACCAGGAAAATCGCGACGAGACATAGGCATGAGCATGACTCTCCCGTTACAGTAACTGACAGGTGATGGATTGCCGACGCATCCGGTAATCCATGTGCGTGTCGTTGCTGACACCATCGGCATACGGGAGAGGGGCGGCATGTCGGATACAAAGTGGGATGATGGCTATCGCGGTCTGACGTATTTTCTGGTGTCGACGGCATTGATGGTCTTGCTGGCTCATGCAGTCGCATATCTTGCGCATGAGTATTGCCATGCATTTACTGCGTGGATGCTTGGTTATAAGCAAAATCCGCTGGCCTTGAATTACGGAGAGAAAAGCGTTGCGAATATTCTGTTCCAGCAGGATATCGATGAAAACGTCGATTACGACCCCCTATTTGCAGCGCATAAGGGTTTCAGTGCGGCCTTGATTGCACTGGCAGGTCCTGGCATGGGGAATGGTTTTCTTTATTTCATTTGCCTTTGGGTATTTCGGTGGGCGATTTCCATAGATCGCCGAATGCTCGCAACGTTCTTTTTTTGGTTGGCGCTGATGTGTGCAGGCAACGTCTGGGGCTATGCTCCGACCCGGACCATCACTACCCATGCCGATATGGCGCTGGCGGCCAGAGGGCTGGGTATATCGACGTGGTTATTGTTTCCATTCGTGACGGCAGCCGCGGTCTATATCGCCTACAGTTTCTTCTTCCAACTGTTTGCGATGGCTAAGCACCAACTGTTTGGGGGCAGTACGGATCGGTTGGTGTTGGTTTCCGCCCTCGTAAGCTATTTCTATTTCGGCTTCTTCGGAGGTGGCGAAATATCCGGCCATTACGGCGCGGTCCCGGCCTTGTTCTCGACGGTATCGCTGTTGATATTGCTGCCGCTTTCCGCCCTGTTTTGCATTCGAAGACTGTAATCAGCATTGCTAATGCTGGCACGCCGGCATTGGCAAGCGCTTGCGTGGATGATCCGTAACGCTCGATTGTGAATGCTACGCCGCGGCGGATCGGGGACTTCGCGCAGCGAAACGAAATGCTCAGCAGCGTTAACGCATTTCAATGACAGCGCCCTCCCTGAGGGCTGGCGCGCCGCTTTACCGGCCACTCCTGTAGAAGCCGGGACACCCAATCTTTTTATGTTACCCATTTCTCGACTTGCTGCATCTGCGCGGAGCAGGGCGCTTGCGTGCGATCGCGCAATGCGCGCAGTCACGTCGCGTATTAACGCGCTTATCGCCCTTTCTTTCAGCCAGAACACCGCTTTTGGGTAAATTACTTGTAATTTAAGTAACGTTACGATAAAATGGTTTTAGGAACGAGGAGGAATCCCATGGTCGACCCACGCGATCCCGGCACCATTGCTATGACTTTTCCCATAAAGCCTCGCCGTGGCAGACCGCCAACGGGCAGGGCAAAAACCGCGGCTGAACGTATGCGCGCTTATCGCAAACGCCATGTCGTGGTGAGTACGGAGATGCTGCGTACAGTGGTGGCGCAATGCACACAGATACAGCAGCTGATGGATGTCAACCGCTCGTTACGTCAGGAACTGGATGTCTTGTATAAGGAGGTTGCGCGACTAAGAGAGGCGCTATCGGCCGATCCTGGTTGACGGTATGTGCAGTGTTTGAGTTGCCAAGGACTGGCCTCTTCCAGCGGAAGAGGCGCGGATTAAGCCGCCCTTTTGCATAGGACGGAGAACTTATTTAGACATCCATCCGTCTATACGCACTTTCGTATTTCAGGTGTCCAAAAAAGAAACAAGCCGCCTTGGCGGCGGCTTGGTCGGGCATCGGTCATCCATGGTGAGGAGGGGCCCCTCCTCGGCGCCTGACTTCCCGGCGCAATGTTTATCTCATATTCGCGGCGGAATGTCGTATGCCGACGCGCATGATCTGGCGATTTTTTGTATTGCTGGTTTCTACACTGGATGATGAGCGCATCACAATACTTTCACGCGGCAAGTCTCGTTGCGCATCGGCAATCTTGAAATCGATGCAGTGATTGTAGGCGCTTCCTTCGTCGGTGTTGTAGTCCGCTGCTGGATTGTCAGGACCTTGGCTGCTCCGCTGTTTAATGGCGCTCCACGCGAAACCGAGGGTGAGTGTTTCGTGATATTTTTAATAAAATCAATCATTTGTAAAAATGCTTCGGTGCCACTGGATGCGGCAGTCATCAAGATGACAAGATAGATAGACTAAATAGCCTGCGGTCAGTGGGATGCAGGGGCGGAAATTTTCCGCACTGGCCATGGGAATGTGTTTTCCGTGCACGGGAGCATGTATGTACACCCGCATCAAACATACGTTGACGGTCTATCCTTGTCGGCATCGTTCGCAACAATCCAGCTTAGCCACGGAAACAGAGGTTGGCGTGTGGATGACCTGGGAAGGCATCGAGCGTGAGCATTTCAGTCCGAAGGGTTCGCTGATGGCAGATTTCTCCCAGCCGCTTGAAGTCGATCCGGCACTGGTGAGAAATCATTGCTACAGCCCGGAATCCGTTTCGTAAATCGAGCGGGGAGCCGCGCTTACCTAAGCGTGGATCAAAGCGTCTGCAAGTACGCGCGAACCAAGTTGTTGAGTTCGACCCGTAGCGGCGGAAGTTCAAGTTCGCCACGCCGTGCAGCGGTGTGCACAATGCCTTCCACGGCCGATGCCAGCACGTGTCCCGCCATGCCGTGACATGATCGCTGGCGAGCACGCGCACTGGCCCTCACTAGCGCCTGGTAGCGGCGCTGATATTCCATTTCGAATGTATCGGTGGCGCTACGTGTGGAGAGGGGAACCTCATCCAGCAGGATGCGGTGCAGTGTCTGGTTCTTCGAGTGCGTGGCAATGATGCCGTCGACCCAGGGTGCGATCCACGTGTCGTTTGGCACGCCATCGCCGTGCATCGATGCTGGCGTCAATACTTTCAATACTTCATCGAGATGCCGTTGTCGGATCGCCTCGGCCAGTGCAAGCTTGTCCGGAAAGTATTGGTAAAGCGAGCCGATGCTGACACCTGCGATCTCCGCCACCTGATTGGTCGTAAAACGACTCCAGCCATGTTGTACAAGAACACGGGCGCCGGCTTCGACAAGGGCGGCTACAGTGCTGCGTGAGCGCTGCTGCAGTGGTGTTTTGCGCGTAAATTTTTCGTTACGCAGAATGCGAGTAGCCATTAAATCAGACCGTCCAGAAAATGACGGGTGTGCGCGCACGCTCTTTTCTTCAGCGCCAATGGCGCGAATCGTTTCTGCAAGGATCTGATCATGCTGGTATTGCCTTCTGTTTCTCGTATTGTCCGACTCGTGGCGCATCCAGATGGCGCGCTGCGACCTGAGCATTTTGAAATCGCCGAAGTACCCGTGCAACCGCCGACTCCGAATGAGGTGCTGGTATGTAATCGTTGGTTTCGCGTCTCGATATCCACGCGTTTGATGGCCAGCAAGGGAGCGCAAAGCATCAAGGGTATTCCATTTCCTCCGCTTAATCTGGGCGACACGCTTGCAGATGGCGCCATTGGTGAAGTGGTACAGGCGCCGGCGGAGAGCGATCTTCATCCGGGCGACCTGGTTTTGCACGGATTCGGTTGGCGTGAGTACGCGACAGTGCCGCAACAGGATTGCGTCCGGATCGATGCCCGGGGCGTTGATCCAGCCGTTTATCTCGGTCATGGCTGGACTGCTTACGCGGCGCTGACACACGGCGTGCAAGTGCACGATGGCGATGTTGTGTTTGTTTCAAGCGGCGCCGGTGCGATTGGTTCCATGGCTGGACAGATTGCACGCAAGCTTGGTGCCGGCCGAGTCATCGGTAGCACCGGTTCCGAGGAAAAGGCGCGCTGGATGAAGGCTGAGTTGGGTTATGACGAGGTCGTTATCCGCGGAGCCACGCCCATCACGCAGCAATTGGCTCAGGCTGCGCCGGACGGTATCGATGTCTACGTCGACATGGTGGGTGGTGAGCCCTTGCAGGCGGCTGCTTCGCTCGCCCGTCATGGTGCACGTTTCGTTTTGCTGGGCGCGCTGAGTGCCGAATTGGCGGCCGAAGGGGCTGAGAAGCTGGCGCCTGTGGAGCTGGATACGTTCCAGCTGATTGTCAGAGGCGTCACGCTTCGTGGCTATAGCGCCTGTGAAGACGATCGCGATGGATTCGCGGAATGGGTGAGGTGGCTTTCCCGTTGGCAACATGAAGGAAAGATCATCTCGCCGAGTTCTCGCTTCCAGGGTATTGAGCAGGGGCCTTTTGCTTTGTCGGAAGCCTGTGCGGGTAATTTGAAAGGCGTCGTGCTCGTCGAGCTTTAGCGCAAGCTCAAACCAGTGACGTTTGGCAGGTCTTCACGTGTGTGTCGTGAAGGCCTGCATACGTCGGTTAGACGCGTGATCCACCGTCCACACGAAGGGTGTCGCCAGTGATCCAGCGTGCATCGTCAGAGGCCAGAAATACCACTGATCCTGCAATATCGTCGGGTTGCGCCAACCGCTTCAGTGCCTGCATGCCAAGCGTCACGTTGCGGCCTTCTTCGGTCTTGGTGAAGTTGGACATATCCGTTTCCACCACGCCCGGTGCGATGGCGTTTACACGAATGCCGCGTGATCCGAGTGCCGATGCAAAGTGCTTCACCAGCGTATCGATAGCGCCCTTGGTCGATGCGTAGGCAGAGAGGTTGCCCACGGCCGCGCGTGCGGCGAGCGACGAAGTGAAAATGATGCTGCTTCCTTCGCATAGCGCAGGCAGCAACTGCTGCACCAGGAAGTACGGCGCACGCACATTGACGGCGAACAGTTGGTCGAAGTCGGCAACAGTGGTCTCTTCAATCGTCGCGGCTTTCGAGACGCCTGCGTTGGCGACCAGAATGTCGAGTCGGTCACCGACAATGCTGCGCACTTGACGGGCCAGCTCATGCGGGCCGTCGGGTGTGCTCAGGTCGGCGCCGACTTTTTCAGCACGTCCGCCGGCCTTACGGATGTCTTCGGCCACGGCATCAGCTTCCTTCTGCGCGCTGCCGTAGTGAATCAATACCTGCGCGCCAGCCTTGGCCAGTGCGAGCGCAGCGGCACGTCCGATGCCGCGAGATGCGCCCGTGACCAGCGCGGTTTTACCAGTGAGCTTGCTCACGATACTGCTCCAATCGTAAAAGGATGTGAGAGAGATCAGGTGTCGAGCAGTTCGATGGCGTCAACGCGGTCCGGATAGAAAGCAAGGTGATCCTTGATCGCGGCGACCGATTCATAGGGCTGTTCGTAGCTCCACACAGCGTTCATGGAGCGGCCACCGCCGGCGGGAATGCTGTAGTAGCTGCAGTCGCCTTTGTAGGGGCAATACGTTGCGTGATCGGTGCGTGCGAGCAAGGTCATGTCGACGTCCTTGCGCGGCAGATAATGCACCGCCGGATAGTTTGCTTCTTTCAGCACCAGCGCATCGCGTGTGTCCGCCAAGATGCGTCCGGCAACTTTCACTACGACGCGTTGCGGATTGCGCTCGATGGTGATGGGGTGGTCCGGCCCGGGTTGCTTGACGGGTCTGTTGGTAGAGGAGTTTGGCTGAGTCACGTCGAGTTTCCTTCAAGGATGATGACAGTGGTGGGCTTGTGCACCTGATAAGAAAAGTTGAATGGTACAGAGCCTCGTAGCGAGGCTCACAGGGCATTGCTTTACATCAGATGGTGTTGCCATGGGGCGAAATCTAGACTTGCGTGGCGGATTGGAAAAAGACTTTGTAAGCTGGTAGCCATGCCTTTGAGGCATGGCTTGGGAGTGCCTATGGAGCTGCGCCATCTACGGTATTTCGTGGCGGTTGCCGAAACCGGAAGCTTTACCGTGGCAGCGGAACGGCGCCTGCACACGTCGCAGCCATCGTTAAGCCGCCAGATCAAGGATCTGGAGGATCAGGTAGGCGTAGATCTGCTTGTTCGCAGTGCGCGCGGTGTCACGCTCACCGAGGCCGGCAAGGTGTTCTTCAATTACGCGCGCATGGCGTTGAGCCAGGTAGATGCCGGTATTGATGCGGCGCGCAGGGCCGCACAGCCGGATAAGCAGCGTTTCGCGATGGGCTTTCTCACCGGGCAGGAAATGACCTGGCTGCCGGAGGCCATGCGCCTGCTTCGCGCGGAATTGCCGAATATCGATGTGACGGTGTCCAGCGACTATTCACCGGATTTGGCCGAGGCTGTGGCGCGCGGAAAACTGGATGTCGCTTTCCTGCGCGCGGAGCCCGATTACGATCTTGTGTATCGTCCAGTCAAACAGGAACCGCTGGTAGTGCTGATGCCCAGTGATCATCCTCTGACCTCACAAAGCAGGATTCATCCGAAGGATCTGGTGGGCGAGCCCTTCATCGGCATGGGCAGCAAGGCCACCGTATTGCGTGCCGTGATCGATGCCTACCTGGAAAAGGCTGGCGTCGCGATGACGCCGGGGCAGGTGGTGGACAATCCCGCGATGGTCATGTCGCTGGTGGCGTCGACACGTGGCGTCACGCTGATTCCCGCTTATGTCCAGAGTCTGATGCCGTGGTCCGTGGTGAGCCGTCCGCTGGCAGGCAAGGTACCCACCATCGGTCTAGTCATTGGGTACAGCAAATCCAACCGTTCTCCGATGCTGAAGATGTTCCTGTCGCAGGTGGATGAGCTGATCACGCGTGTTTCTAATGCTGGCCTGAGCGATTAGAGCGCTGCGTGAGTCGGCGCGGATAGCCGGATTTCAGTCCTGCGAAATGAGCTGCGCCGAGTTAGGCGCGATCGCGCCTCATTGGCGACTCTCGATCGAAGCGCGAAAAATGAGGCGCAGTAAGGGTTTTCAGCCCTTGTGTGGGAAAAGTGCCGCATGAATGAGTGGGCGAAGTCTTGTCGCGACCGCAAATGAAGAAACATTAATCCCCGCCATTAATTTCGTAATTGTGCACAAATAGGCAAGGTCTCAGCATCCGCACTGCCAAGCATCGCCGGCTGATAGCGCTTTTAGGGGACATGCCGCCAGATGCTTCAGACGGGCTAGTGGCCCGAATTGACAACAACAGCTGACAGGCCATGAGCCTTCGGCACGGGAATTTGTGGGGAGAACGTCGGTCATGAGTAGCGAAGTGCTTGCATCCAGGATGCATGGCGTAGTGCGCCCATCGGTATCTGCAACCATCTCCAGCGCGAAGTTGGCTGCTGCGGTGGCGATCGGCTTGGCGTTGATGTACGGCCCTGTGGCTGCCGCCCAGGATACGAGTGCCGCATCCGGTAATGGCAGCGGAACCCAAACAACGAGCACCAGCAATGCGGCCCCGGAAAAGAAGAATGCCGCGGCGGACAAGGACAAGAAGAGCGCCAAGAACCTGGCTCAGGTAAACGTCACCGGCATCCGGGCCAGCCTTGAATCGGCGCAGACGCTGAAGCAGAACGCCGACCAGATTGTCGATTCGATCACCGCCGTCGATATCAACGCGCTGCCAGACCGCAGCGTGACCGAAACCCTGCAGCGCATCAGCGGCGTCACCATCGATCGCTTCATCTCGCCCAATGATCCGGATCACCCGTCTTCAGAGGGCAGCAATGTCACGATCCGCGGCCTGACCATGGTGGGTACTTTGCTGAACGGCGGCGACTCGTTTTCCTCCAATAGCGGACGCGGCCTGAGCTTCGAAGATGTGCCGGCTGAACTGATGGCCGGTGTGGACGTGTATAAGAACCCCAACGCGGAGATCATCGAAGGCGGCATCGGCGGTACCGTCGACTTGCGCACGCGCATGCCGTTCGATGCGCCGGGACAGCAGGTCGGTTTCTCCACCGGCGTCAATGAAGGCGACATCGCGGAGAAGAGCAAGCCATCCGCGTCGTTCCTCTACAGCAATCGCTGGAAGACCGAGGACTTTGGCGAATTCGGCGCCTTGGTCGACGTCTCCTACTCGGAGTTGGCCAGCCAGACCGATGGTATTCAGCTCGAGCCGTTCACCTTGCGCACCGATTCAGCAGCGCTGGCAGGCACCGATTTCAAACAGGTATACGTGCCGGGCGGTGCGCAGTGGCGCACGCTGGATTTCAATCGTCGACGCATCGGCATCTCCGGCGCATTCCAATGGCGGCCGACCAATAATCTGGAGTTCTATTCGCGGTTCATGCGCTCCATTTACAACATGGACTGGCTCGAGCGCGGCGCCATTTACGCCGATAGCGCGTATGACATGACGCCGGCGCCCGGAACTACGTTCAAGTACAACTCTCAGGGCATCTTCCAGAGCGGCTGGATGAACTCGGATGCGAACTATACGAACTACGCAGGTAGCGCCGACGGCGTGGCAATGAATGGGGACACCCGCTACCAGGTGCAGACTACGGTGACCACCGACTGGACCAACGGCTTCAAGTACAACCTCAACGATCACATGATCCTGAGCGGTAGTCTGCAGTTGGTGAAATCCACCAGCGACGAAACGGACTTCACCATTTTCGACGAAACCTATCTGCCAGGCCTGTACCTCAATACCGTCGGCAACCATGGCATGCCCAGCATCACGGTCAATCCCGCGAGCTTCGTCAACAACCCCGCGAACTACTTCTGGTCAGCGGCGATGGACCATTTCGAGAACGAAACCGGCATGGAGCGCGCTGGCCGCCTCGATCTGGAAGACGACTTCGCGGACAACAAGTGGCTGCAGTACGTGAAGTTCGGCATCCGCTATACCGATCGCGACGAAAACAACAACAGCAGCCCCTATAACTGGGGTGCGATCACCGAACCCTGGGCGACCATCAGTTCGTCGCCGAGCGGTTTGGCCAGCCTTAACAGCTACCTGACGAATGAGTCCTCGCTGTATTCGTTCTCAAATTTCTATCGCGGCGAAGTCAACGTACCATCGCTGTACTTCCCCAACGCTGCGTTGGCAGAGAGCTACCCGGCAGCCTACGCGATCTTGAAGACTATCGAAGCGTCCGGCGGTTGGAAGCCGGTTCAGCTCACACCTGGCGACATCAACGACCAGGGCGAGAAGACCAAGACCGCCTATGGCATCCTGTACTTCGGCAATGACGATGCGCTGGGCATTCCGTTCGACGGTAATATCGGCGTGCGCCTGGTGCGTACCGACGTCAGTACGTCCGGTGAAGGCGTATACCCGAACCTGGCGGCCTACTCTGGTCTTTCCGATCCCTTGCAGACAGCGTATTACGGACAATACTTCCCGATCGCTGCCAACCAGCACTATCAGAATGCGCTGCCAAGCTTCAATCTGCGTTTCAAACTGACCGACGATCTGCAATGGCGAATTGCCGCTTCCAAGGCGATGACGCGACCGGATTTCAGCGAGCTGCAACCCTACCTGCAGCTGGGTGCCACGCTCAACACCAACAATACCGAGGTGTTGCGGTGGAGCGGTACGGCCGGCAACCCCAACCTGAAGGCGATGGTCGCCGACCAGTACGATACCGCGCTGGAATGGTACTTCGCACCCACTGGTCTGCTGTACACCACTGCTTTCTTCAAGGACATCGGCAATTACATCGCCGAGGAAACGGAAACCGAGGTCTACAACAATCAGCAGTGGGCGATAACCCGTCCTTACAACATCGGCAACGGCATGATCCGCGGCGCCGAGATCGGCTACAACCAGTTCTTCGATTTCCTGCCGGGCGCGCTGAAAGGCCTGGGCATGCAGGCCAACTTCACCTATGTGCACAGCGAGGGCGGCGTCAACACAGCCACCAACCCGTATAGTGGCCAGACAGTGCCTGGGTTCTCGCTGCCGATGACGGGCTTGTCTCCGCGCAGCTTCAACCTCGCTGGCATGTACCAGTACGGTCCTTGGCAGGCACGTGTCGCATATAGCTACCGTTCGCGCTATCTGCTTACCACCAGCGATGCTTCTACCAGTCTGCCGACCTGGTCGGATAACTACGGCCAGCTCGACGCCTCGATCTTCTACAAGATCGACTCGCACCTGCAGGTTGGTCTGACCTTGAACAACCTCACCAATTCGACCGTGAAAACCCTGATGGGTCCGACCAGCTACGGCAACGGTGTCGTTGACTATCACTTGTATCCACGTGGCTGGTTTACCACCGATCGCCGCGCAGAACTGGTATTGCGAGGCACCTTCTGATGAAGCAAAGTGCGACTCCCTCTCCTTGGTCCGGAGAGGGGCGCTTCTTTGCACCCTCTCGCCATCCAGTAAAGTACCGGCGAGAGGGGGAAACCTCGCGGCGTAGCTTGATGCCGTCATTCCTGCTCCGGAATGACGGCAATGCGAGAACATACTTCTTCCGATTGTTCCGGCACATTTGCGTAGCTGCTTGCATGTGGCTCTTTGCTGCAAGCCTTCACGCCAGTGAAGCCACCTCCGCCTCCTATCGCTTCGCCAGCGTGCACATCGGTGGTGGCGGTTTCGTCAGCGGGTTGGTGTTCCAGCCGACCGTACCGGGGCTGCTTTATGCGCGTACTGACGTCGGTGGCGCCTACCGCTGGGATCAGGCACGTGCGCAATGGACGCCGCTGACTGATTGGCTCAGCGCAGCGGACGACAATCTGTTCGGCATCGACAGTCTCGCTGTCGATCCGGGTGACGCGAATCGTGTGTACCTGGCCGCCGGCATGTATGACACGGCGTCTGCCGGTAACGCCGCCATACTCCGCTCGGAGGATCGCGGCGTTCATTTCCAACGCAGCGATCTGCCGTTCAAGCTGGGCGGCAATGAGTTGGGGCGAGGCAACGGAGAGCGCCTTGCGGTTGATCCCCATGATGGCCGCATTCTGTTCTTCGGTTCGCGTGATGCGGGCCTGTGGCGCAGCAATGATCACGGTGCGCACTGGTCACGGGTGGATAGCTTTCCTGCTGCAGCCACCTCGCTTTCGGCGACAGCGCAGAACAATTGGCGCCGTCAGGCAATCGGCATCGTGTTCGTGGTCTTCGATCCTTCCAGCGGCTCGCCGGGCCGGGCATCAACCACACTCTATGCCGGCGTTTCCTCCCGGGAGACCAGCCTGTTCCGTTCTACGGATGGTGGCCGCACCTGGAGTGCAGTGCCCAGCCAGCCGCTCGGTCTACGCCCGAACCATATGGCAAGGGCCAGCAATGGCGTTTATTACCTCAGCTATGGCGACGAACCCGGGCCGGACAGCATGCACGACGGTGCGGTCTGGAAATACGAGCCGACGTCGAATCAGTGGAGCGACATTACGCCGTTGCCGCATGTAAGTGGCCAGCCCAGCGGGTATGGCTGGGGTGCAGTGGCTGTCGATCCGAATCATCCAGACGTTGTGATGACGGCGACGTTCGCGCATTACACGCCGAAAGACGAGTTGTTCCGCAGCATCGATGGCGGTGCGCATTGGCAGGAAATCTTTGCGCACTCGCAGTTCGATGTCAGTCAAACGGCGTGGACACGTGAGCACACGCCGCATTGGATCGCTTCGATCGCCATCGATCCGCATGATTCCGATCATGTGTGGTTCGTCACCGGCTATGGTGTGTGGATGTCGGTGGATATGCGCAACGCCGATCACGGCAGTGATGTGCATTGGCAATTCCAGGATCAAGGTCTTGAAGAAACCGTGGCATTGGATCTGGTCAGTCCACCACAAGGCGCGCATCTGATCAGTGCGGTCGGGGATCTGGATGGCTATCGGCATGATGACCTGAGCACCGCGCCACTTCAGTTTACGGCCCCGCCTCGTTACGCCAATTCAGAAAGTCTGGATGAGGCCGGACGAAAACCTGCGTGGATCGTACGCAGCGGGTATCTTCGCTATCCATTTGGTACAGCCATGCGCGCTGCCTATTCGCAAGATGGCGGCACACATTGGAAGGCTTTTGCCAGCGAACCGGAAAAGGGCGCGACCGAGGGTGCGGGCACCATCGCCATCGCGGCGGATGCTAGTGCCGTATTGTGGTTTCCGAACGGCGCATCCACGGCTTATCTCACGCGTGACTTTGGCCAGCACTGGTTCGCTGCTGAAGGGCTATCGGCACATGCGCATGTCCTGAGTGATCGCGTGGATCCCCAGCGGTTCTATGCCTACGACGCTGCTGCAGGTGAGGTGTTCGTCAGTCGCGACGGCGGCATGCATTTCCACGTCATTGGCGGCGCGCTGGATTACCGAACAAAGCCTCGCGATCACCTGTCGCTGCGTGCCGACCCCGATAACGCCGGGGTGTTGTACGCGGGCAGCCGAAAGCAAGGGATGTTGCGCGCCAACGATAACGGTTTGTTGCTGGCGCATATGGGCGAACTTACTGATGTCGACAGCTTTGGCTTTGGTTGTCCCGCACCGGAGAAGAGCATGCCGACACTGTTTGCCGCAGGGCAACGCGGGGATGTTCAGGGTCTATATCGCTCGGTTGATGGCGGTTCGCATTGGATGCGCATCGATGATGATCAGCACCGATTTGGACAGGTTACCCACGTGACCGGCGACCCACGAATTTTCGGCAGGGTGTATTTCGCCGGAAGCGGGCGAGGCATTCTGTACGGCGATCCCGTCGGGGCGGAGCAACCATGATCAGCGTTTCTGTCAACAATGCGAGAAAGCGCTCGTCGCCCCGACCTGCGCCGGTACGACGGCTCGTTAGTGCTGAACATTCCGCTAGAGATGGGCAATCGATCGATATGAGGCTTCTCATGCATGTCGCATTACGTCGCCGCGTGATCTGTCTGTTCGCTTTGCTTGCTGCGTTATTTTTAGCAGGTGTATCTCTGCCGGCTTCCGGTGCGGACGCACCGAACAACCTGCCGCACATCGTCACCGATCACGGTCGGCATGCCTTGTCGGTGGATGGCAAACCCTTCCTCTTACTGGGGGCACAAGTCAACAACTCCAGCAACTGGCCAGCGATGCTTGATCAGGTCTGGCCAGCCATCGCTGAGATACAAGCCAATACGGTGATGGTGCCGATGGCGTGGGAGCAGGTCGAGCCCGTTGAGGGTAAATTCGATTTCAGCTTTCTCGACATCTTGGTCAACCAAGCGCGCCAGCACCAGGTACGATTGGTGCTGCTATGGTTCGGCACATGGAAGAACAATGGCCCAAGCTATACGCCTTCATGGGTAAAGCTGGATAACCGGCGCTTTCCGCGTGTGCAGACGCGTGACGGCAAGTTGCTCGACTCGCTGTCACCGCTTGCGCCCGCCACGTTGGAGGCCGATCGCACCGCCTTCGTGCAATTCATGACGCATCTGCGCCAGATCGATGGCACGCAGCACACCGTGATCATGGTGCAAGTGGAAAACGAATCCGGCACCTATGGCACGGATCGCGATTATTCCGCAGCCGCCAATGCGCAGTTCGTCGAACAGGTGCCTGCAGACCTACTGAAGGCAACGGGCAAGCATGCGGGTACCTGGACCCAGGTGTTCGGCAGGGATGCCGCTGAATACTTCCATGCCTGGTCGGTGGCCCATTTCATCGGCGAGGTCGCCGCAGCCGGTAAGGCGGTCTATCCCTTGCCGATGTATGCGAATGCGGCCCTGCGCGATCCGTTGCACCCGCCGCCGCCCGGCAGCTACTCCACTGGCGGTCCGACTGATAACGTAATGTTCATCTGGAAAGTGGCCGCGCCTGCACTGGATCTGTTGGGGCCGGACATCTATCACCGTGATTACGCGTACTACACCACGGTGCTCGATCACTATTCACGCCCGGATAACCCGCTGATCGTGGCTGAGACCGGCAACGACCAGGCTTACGCCCGTTACATCTTCGCTGCGCTGGGTAAGCAAGGCTTGGGATTTGCGCCGTTTGGCATCGACTACACCGGTTATGAAAACTGGCCGCTCGGCGCGCACAAGACAGACGCTGACTCGCTCGAACCCTTCGCCATGAACAACCGCTTGCTGCGGCCGATGGGTGAGCTGATTGCGGCGCTCAGCTATGCCGGCAAGGTATGGGGTGTGTCCGAACCTGAGCATACGCATCAACAGACGCTGGATCTGGGTGCTTGGCGGGCGACGGTGTCCTACGGCATGTCGCAGTTCGGCAGCGGTACGCCTGCGCCCGGCAATACGCCTCCGCAAGGCGGAGTGCTAATCGCCGAAATTGGCAAGGATGAGTATCTGGTCACCGGCTACCACGCGCGCGTCGATTTTTCATCGGTCAACGCGCAGCAGCATTTCCTGCTCGACCGGGTGGAAGAGGGTACCTACGACAGTCAGGGGCAGTGGCATTTCATGCGCCTGTGGAACGGCGATGAGACCGATTACGGGCTCAACTTCACCAGCGTGCCGCAGATTCTGCACGTGAAGCTAGCGACTTATTAAGTTGCAATTCGCGTCATACGGAATCCTGCTCTGATGTCATCCCAGTGAGAGCTGAGATGACGAAGCGGCGCTGAAGCTGGTTAATGACGGCAAGAAATGATGTACAGACTTTGAAAACAAGCAAAGGATTCACGATGCACAAACCGCCGTTGAAGCGTATGGTGTTGTCTCTCTGTGTAGCGCTTGCTGCGTCAGCCTCAGTGTACGCCAGCACCATGCCACTCCCTGATAGCCCCGCGGTTGAACAACGCGTCGACAGCATGTTGAGCAGGCTGACGCTTGAGCAAAAGGTTGAGCTGCTCAGCGGCGTCGATAATTTCTCCACGCACGCCGAACCGCAGATGGGCTTGCCCGCCATGACGATGTCCGATGGTCCGTATGGCGTCCGCGGTGCGGGTCCATCGACCGCCTACGCCGCGGGCATTGGCCTGGCGGCTTCCTGGGACCCGGCACTGGCCGAGCGAGTGGGCGAGGCGATGGGTCGCGATGCGCGTGCGCGCGGTATTCATTTTCTGCTCGGGCCCGGTGTGAACATGTATCGTGCGCCGCAAAATGGCCGCAATATGGAGTACTACGGTGAGGATCCGTTTCTCGCCGGCAGTATGGCGGTTGGCTTGATCGACGGCGTACAGAGCCAGGGCGTAGTGGCGACGGTCAAGCACTTCGCTGCGAACAATTCCGAATACGATCGCCGCCATCTCGATACGCATATCGACGAGCGCACCTTGCACGAGATCTACCTGCCTGCGTTCGAGATGGCTGTGAAGCAGGGGCATGCTGGTGCCGTAATGAGTAGCTACAACTTGGTCAACGGCGATTATCCGGCCGAGAACCGCATGCTCGGCTATGACATTCTGCAGAAAGGCTGGGGTTTCGACGGCATCTTCATGTCCGACTGGGGCGCCACATCCGGCCCCGGCCACGACTGGATGAAGGCATTCAACGCGGGCCTCGATCTGGAGATGCCTGCGCCTGATGCGTTCAGCGCCGAGCATCTGCTGCCGGCCTTGCGCGATGGAACGCTCTCCCAGGTGATGCTCGATGACAAGGTACGCCGCATTCTGCGCACTGCTGTGCGTTTCGGCTTTTTGGACCGCCCGCAAAAGGATTTATCGCTATCGTTGTTCAGTCTTCAAAACGATCAGATTGCGCTTGACGGTGCATTGGAAGGTCTGGTGTTGCTGAAGAACGAACACCAGTTGCTGCCGTTGGATGCATCTCGTATCAAAACGCTTGCTGTAATCGGTCCCAATGCGGATCCGGCCATTGCCAGCGCCGGTGGTAGTTCGCACGTCGACACTTTCCAGGCACAGAGTATTTTGACCGGTATCACGCGCCTGGTTGGCAACAAGGTGCACGTGCTGTACAGTCGCGGCCTGCCGTCGGCTATGGAGGTATTCAAGCAATCAACCTTTGCCACGCCCGATGGGCAGCAAGGCCTGCTGAAGGAAACCTTCAATAACGATGCTTTCGAAGGAAAGCCCACCAGTGCGCTGGTGGATCAGCATGTCGATCAATGGAAACCGGAGCTGTGGACCACGCCCGCGACACACCGGCAAAGCATTCGCTGGAGCGGCAAATTCGTACCGCAACATGATGGCAAGTATTTGTTCCTGACAGCCGCGGCGAGCGAAGACACGTACGTGCTTTACGTCGACGGCAAACCAGTGACCGCGCAGCCTCATCGTGAGGGACAGGCGCCGCTTTATACGACGCTGACGCTCCGCGCCAACCAGTCTGTATCGGTTCGCCTGGATTACAAGCCCGATGTCGATTACAGCCGCATGGGTCTTGGCGTTATCGCCATTGATGACCTGATCGCACCCGATGCCAGAAAAATGGCGGCGATGGCGGATGCGGCCGTGGTGGCCGTCGGTTTCGATCCAAGTTCGGAGAGCGAAGCCTACGACCGCACCTTTAACTTGCCGTGGGGGCAGGAAGCCTTGATCGAGGCCGTTGCCGCTGCCAATCGCAATACCATCGTGACGGTGACATCGGGCGGAGGCTACGCCACCGAAGGTTGGCTTGATCACGTGCCCGCCTTGTTGCAGAACTGGTATCCGGGCCAGGAAGGCGGTACGGCGATCGCACAGGTACTGTTTGGCGAGCACTCACCCGAAGGCAAGCTGCCTATCAGTTTTGAGCGTCAGTGGGCGGATAACCCAGTGCACGATTGGTACGACGCCAAGCCGCATCCGGAGGGCACCCATCCAAGCGTGACGTATGGTGAAGGCGTGTTCCTCGGCTACCGCTGGTATACCAGCCATCCCGACAAGCCACAGCCGTTGTTTGCATTCGGTTACGGGCTTTCCTATGCCAGTTTCCAGTTCTCGCATATGTCGGCCAAACAGCTACCCAACGAAGAGGCGGAGATCTCGTTCGACATTACCAATACCAGCGGGCGTGAAGCTGCTGATGTGGCACAGGTGTACGTGAGTGATCCTTCCGCCACGGTGCCGCGTCCGGAACGCGAACTCAAGGCATTCCGCAAGGTGCGCTTGAAGCCTGGTGAGACGCAGCATGTCAGCCTGCATCTGGATCGTCGTGCCTTCGCGTATTACGACGTGAACGCGCATGGCTGGAAGGTCGATCCAGGTTCATTCAAGGTGTATGTCGGTGATGCGTCCAACCATACGCCGCTGGAAGCGGATCTGACGTTGACTCACTGATACTTGCTCCTCCCCCTGCTTGTGCTTGCGGCGCAAGGCTAGCTTCTGTGGGCAGGGGGCGGAGTTAACACTTGCTGGAGGGAGAGCTTTTGGCAAGTGTTCAACTCACTCCAGCCCTCCCCGGTGAGCTGGGGAGGGCGTAACAGCTCGCACAGCTGTCTGTTTACCGTCCCATCACCTGAATCAGCTTGCTGACGTCCATGCCGTCGCTCGCACTAAGCGTCTGCTGCTTATCGTTCCAGTGCAGCCGGGTGCTCTTGCCAGAGCCATGCTCGTAGTTGTAGCTGACGCCATCATCGTCGTAGAGCACAAAATCCGCATCCTTGCCGGGATAAACACGGATGGAGGCCAACTTCTGCGGGGTGGCGGTGCTGGGAATCTGCTCACCCATCGGGATGATTGAGCCGGCGCGTACGAACAACGGAATGGTGTCGATAGGTGCTGATACGTCGATCGTCTGGCCACCGGTGAATTTCTCGTTGGTCCAGAAGTTGTACCAATCACTTCCCGCCGGTAGATAAACCTTGCGGTGCTCCACACCTTGGTCGGTGACCGGCGCGACCAGGAAAGCCGGGCCGAACATATATTCGTCGCCGATTGTGGCAACGTTGGGATCGTCCGGGAAATCCATGAAAAGGCCGCGCATGAATGGTGCGCCGCTGTCATAGGTATGCTTGCCAAGCGCGTAGGTATACGGGATCAGGCTGTAGCGAAGCCTCAGGTATTTCACGACCACCTGCTCGGCGCCTTTGCCGTACGCCCATACCTCGACCGCCTTGCGCATGCCATGCACGCGCAACGTGGGCGTAAAGGTGCCGTACTGGAACCAGCGCGCGAATAGCTCCGGATAATCGTCGTAACCGCCGACCACTGTGCGTGCATCGGATGGATCGAGTAGCGGTTTGTGCGCTGGCGTGTGCTCGGGTGGGAGCGGCTGCCAACCACCGATGTCGTTGCCCCAGTAGGCCAGGCCTGAAGCAGTGAAATCCAGGCCGGTAGGTACCTGGCGCTTAAGCGCTTCCCAGGTTGGCTGGATATCCGAGGACCAGAATAGCGCACCGTTGCGTTGCGCGCCGATATAGGCGGCGCGGGCCAGAATCAGGTTGCGCTTGTTTGGCCGGTCGCGGCGCGAGCCTTCGGACACGCCCTCGGTGTGCAGCAGCGGGAACACATTGTGATAGCGATCGCCCGAACCGATACTGTAGAACGAGCCGTCGGGCACCAGATCTGGCTCGGTTTCGTCCAGCCAGAAATAGTCGAAACCTTTCGAAGCGAGATTGTCGCGTATCTGTCCCCAGTACCAGGCACGTGCCTGCGGGTTGGTGCTGTCGATCAGTGCGCCGGCGCGGTCGTTGCGAAATGGCAAGCCATCAACCGGCTGGCCGTTGGCATCCTTCAGAAGCCAGCCATGGCTGGCCAGGAATGAAAAGAATCGCGATGTACGCTCGAAGCGTGGCCATACGCTGATGATGGTCTGTATACCTTCATCATGCAGCGTCTTGTTCATGGCTGCAGGATCGGGGAACTCGGCGGGATTGATGTCGAACTGTCCCATCTTGGTCCAGTAGAACCAGTCAAGCACGATAATGTCGAGCGGATAGCCGCGTTGGCGATAGCCCGCGGCAGCGTCGAGAATCTGCTGCTGGCTTTCGTAACGCGCCTTGCTTTGAATAAATCCAAAGGCGGCTTTGGGGGGCAACGGCGTGGCACCGGTGAGCTTGCGGTAGCCGGCATAGATGTCGTCGGTGGTGTTGCCAGTGATGATGAAGAACGATACGCGCTCACCAACATTGGATTGCCATAAAGTGCGCCCGTTCACCGCTGCGGAGATGCGGGTGGCCGATGGGTTGTCCCACAGGATGCCGTAGCCTTTGTTGGTCACCAGAAAGGGGACACAGACCGTTTCGCCGGCCGGTGCATCATAGTCGTGCTTGCACTCGACCGTGCGCTCCCGGTAATCGAGGATGCCTTCCTGATTCTGGCCCAGGCCGTAGTAATGCTCGTCCGCCGGTGCGACAAAGCTGGCGCCCACGCGATAGGTCTGTTCGCCGTTCACCTTGTGCGGCGACATTTCCCAGCCCGTCATATCGAGGATCACTTCGCCGTCGGGCTTGCTGACCTTCAACGCGACCGGAGGCAGGGTTGGCGCGAAATAGCGCGCCATGGTGTCCATGGGCCCTTGCTTGGGCTGGACGATTTCCAGCGTGAGTGCCTTGGAAACGAAGCGGTCGCTGCTGGCATTGGCCTGGTGTGTCCAGCCGCTTTCATCGGGGGTGCCGACGAAGCCGTAGCCAGGGGCTGCCTCCGCTTTTGATGCGTTATCGCTGATCGTGACGCGGACGATATTGGGTGCGTAGCTCTCGACAACGACATAGCTGCCGTTGTGATTCAACACTGCCAATGGAGCGGCAAGGGCACTCCCTCCGCACAGGCTCAGCGCAATCGCGCAAGCCAGGCGCGCGTGCGCGTTGCCCAATCTTTTATTGAAGACGATTTGCTTGGTCTTGCCAGCCATGTCGATCCCCTGTTTCGGGTAAAGGTGCCGCCCCTTGCCGCAAATCCGGGCGATAGCGGGCAATAATCGCCGATCGTGTCGGCGTTTCGTTCGCGTCTTTGAAAAAAGGGAATGCGATGTGGTGAATTTCTTACCTTGGCTCGAAGCGACGATCCGAACTTAATGCAGGCCAGAGAACGCTATCTCGCCCACTGTCATCACAGCGCCTCCGGCCGTCGCCGGGATGGCGATCGGTTTGGTGGACGCCCAAGGCTCACATACAGCTGTGCGGATGGTTGGGAAGCGTTGAACGCCAGCCTTCAATGACTCCGCACGTTCTCCATAAACTGCCGCGGCGTACAGTTGAACTCGCGCCGGAACACGGCATACATGTACTGCAGCGAGGTAAATCCGCTGCGTATCGCCACGTCAGTCAGCGGGATCGAAGAATCGGCCAGCATGGTGCGCGCAATACCTAGCTTGTGCTCCAGTATGGTCTGATGCACGGACTGTTTCAGCTCGCGCTTGAAATGCTCTTCCAGCAAGGTGCGAGAGATGCCGACGTAATCGGCGACCTGTTCGGTCTTGATCCCCAGGCAGGCATACTGCCGGATGTAGTGTCTGGCGCGCATCACATAGGCGCTCTTCATGGGCTGGTGCAGGCTGGTGGCCTGAACATTGATACCGACCGGCGGCACCAGGATGCGGGTAGTGGAGCAATCGCCACCGTGCAGCATCTGATGCAGCACTTGCGCCGCCATGCGGCCCATTTCCTCCGCCCCCTGGATGACCGACGTCAGCGGAATACGGCTCAATAACTGTGCAATCGGATCATTGTCGATGCCGACGATGGCGATCTGTTCGGGAACCGGCACATCAGCCACGACGCAGGCTTGCAGCAGTTGGCGTGCGCGTGCATCGGTGACAGCGATGATGCCAATCGGCTTGGGTAGCGAGCGCACCCACTCGACCATTTCTTCCTGGGCGCGGCCCCAGCCGCCGGCGCTGGTGGAAGAGCCACGGTAGACGATGCCTTCCAGGTCATCAGCATCGATCATGCGCTTGAATGCCAGCTCACGCTCGCAAGCCCAGCGGTTGCCGGGTGCGGGCGGCAGGCCGTAGAACGCAAAGCGTTGTAGGCCTTGTTCGATAAGGTGGTCGTAGGCCAATCGCACCAGTTTATGGTTGTCGGTCGCCACGTAAGGTGTATTGGCCGGGTATTGCGAATCGTCCGCGTACGATCCGCCTACTGCGACAACCGGGATGGGCGATGACGCCAGTGCCTCGCATACCAGTGGGTCGTCGAAGTCGGCAATGATGCCGTCACCGCGCCAGAGATGGATGCCCACCGTGCGGCTGCGGAAATCCTCTTCCATGAAAAGGTCCCACGTGACCCGGGTGGAGGTCAGATATTGCCCAATACCCGAGATCACCTGCCGGTCATAGACCTTGTTGGCGTTAAACAAGAGTGCGATGCGATGAGGCGACATGTCGTACCACTTAGCAGCATTTACTGTCGTCGGGGACGCTAACAGCTCAATCGCCCGGGTACATGACGCAACGCGACAAAGAAAAACCCAGTGCGGCTGGCGGATTTCGCAATTGCAGGCCTAAGAGGCCACACAGCACGCTTTACGGGTGAACAGGAGCATTAGCAATGAGTTATTTCGAGCACATCCCCCCGATTCAACTGGCGAGGGGTGACGACCCACACGCCCTGGCTTTCCGACACTACGATCCGGCGCGGCTCGTGCTGGGTAAGCGCATGGACGAGCACCTTCGCCTGGCTGCGTGCTATTGGCACAGTTTCGTGTGGCCGGGCACCGACATGTTTGGCAGCGGCACCTTCAATCGCCCCTGGCAAGGCCATGGCGATCCGATGAAATTGGCGCATCTGAAAGCGGATGCAGCCTTCGATTTCTTCCGGCGTCTGGGCGTACCCTTCTATACCTTCCATGACACCGATGTCGCGCCTGAGGGCGACAGCTTGAGCGAGTACGTACGCAACCTGTCATCCATGGTGGACGTACTGGAAGCCAAGCAAGCGGAAACCGGCCTCAAGCTACTGTGGGGCACCGCCAACCTGTTCAGCCACCCGCGTTACGCGGCAGGCGCGGCCAGCAATCCTCAGCCGGAAGTGTTTGCCTGTGCAGTAACTCAGGTGTTCCACGCCATGGCGGCGACACAGCGCCTGGGCGGTGCGAACTATGTGTTGTGGGGCGGTCGTGAAGGTTATGACACCCTGCTCAATACCGACCTTCGCCGCGAGCGCGCGCAATTGGGCCGCTTCTTCCAGATGGTGGTGGAACACAAACATCGCATTGGCTTCAAGGGCACGATCTTGATCGAACCCAAGCCGCAGGAGCCGACCAAGCATCAGTACGATTACGATACCGCGACGGTCTACGGTTTCTTGAAAGAGTTTGGTCTCGAAAACGAAGTGTGTGTGAATCTGGAAGCTAATCACGCGACCCTGGCTGGCCATTCTTTCCATCACGAAGTCGCTACGGCTATTTCACTGGGCTTGTTCGGCAGCATCGATGCGAATCGTGGCGACCCGCAGAATGGTTGGGATACTGATCAGTTTCCCAACAGCATCGAAGAACTGACGTTGGTGATGTACGAAATCCTACGCCACGGCGGGTTCACTACCGGTGGGTTCAATTTCGACACCAAGGTGCGTCGTCAGAGCAGCGATCCGGCAGATTTGTTCCATGGCCATATCGGCGCTATCGATGCTCTTGCGCTCGCGCTGGAACGCGCCGCAACGATGATCGAGCGCGATCTGCTGGCGGAATTCAAAGCCTCGCGTTACGCCGGTTGGGATGGGTCCTTCGGCAAGCAAATTTTGGGCGGCGATTTCAGCCTGCAAACGTTGGCCGAGGAAGCGGTTCGTCGCGATTTGCGTCCCGCGCACGTATCCGGAAAGCAGGAGTATCTGGAAAACCTGATCAATCGCTATCTGTATCGTTGAGCGCCCGCATGTTTCTTGGTATTGATCTGGGTACCTCGGCGGTGAAGGCCGTGCTGGTCGATGAGACCGGCACGGTGCAAGCGACGGCCTCGCATGCATTGCCCATTTCCCATCCGGAGCCGCGCTGGTCGGAGCAGGATCCGGAAGACTGGTGGCAGGCCGCACAATCATCGATCGAACAATTGCTCAATGCGGCCAAGGCTCAAGACATATCGCCACGCCGCATTGCCGCGATCGGTCTTAGTGGACAAATGCACGGCGCCACCGTTCTGGATAAGGCGGACCGCGTGCTACGCCCGGCGATTCTGTGGAACGACGGACGCAGCGATGCGCAATGCCGTGAGATGGAAGCATGGCCGGATTTCCGCGAGACCACGGGTAATCTCGCCATGCCCGGCTTTACCGCACCCAAGCTATTGTGGTTACGTGAGCATGAGCCTGCGATATTCGAACGCATTGCGAAGGTGTTGTTGCCCAAAGACTATTTACGCCTGCGTTTGACTGGCGAGTACGGAACGGATGTTTCCGATGCGGCAGGTACCTTGTGGTTGAACATCAAGGAACGCCGCTGGAGCCAATCCATGTTGGATGCCTGCGGCTTGCCGCAGGAGGCCATGCCTTCGTTGCATGAAGGCAGTGCTGTAAGCGGCCATCTCAGTGCATCGTTGGCCGAGCGCTGGGGCATGCGGCGTGTTCCGGTTGCTGCCGGTGGTGGTGACAACGCCGCAGGTGCAGTAGGTGTCGGCATCGTCAGGCACGGTCAGGCGATGCTGTCGCTGGGAACGTCCGGTGTGTATTTCGCAGTTTCCGACGGTTATCGCGCCCGGCCGGAAGATGCTGTACACAGCTTCTGCCATGCGTTGCCCGATACCTGGCATTTGATGTCGGTAATGCTCAATGCCGCCAGCTGCCTGGATTTCACGGCAAGCTTGGGTGGCTATCCGGATGTTGCTGCCATGCTGGCCGATGCCGAGCGGGTAGGGCTGCGCCACGACGGCCCGATCTTCCTGCCTTATTTGAGTGGTGAGCGCACACCACACAACGACGTGCATGCCTGCGGCGCATTTACCGGATTACGGGTGGACAGCACGCGTGCCGATCTGGCCAATGCCACACTGGAGGGGGTTGGGCTGGGTCTGCTCGATGGTATCGAGGCTGTCGATGCGACCGGCTTGCAAGTTGACGACATTACGGTGATCGGTGGCGGCTCGCGCAGCGCATACTGGATGCAGATGCTGGCCGACATCATTGGTAGGCCTTTGACTTTGCGGGTCGGTGGTGAAGTGGGCGCGGCCTTGGGCGCAGCAAGACTCGCGCATCTGGCGGCCGAGCCTGGCGCCAATATCGATGAAGTCTGCCGTATGCCGGACATTGTAGCGGTGCGCGAGCCTGATGCTTCGCGTCATGCGTATTTACGCGAACGTCGGCAACCGAAGTTTCGTGCCTTGTATCGTCAGCTTGCTGCGATGTATCGCGCTGATGATGCGCAAGCATGAACAAGACCATGGGGTATGCGATATGAATGACATCTCGATGGACAATGCTCTTCTTGCACGAGGAGAGGAGAACACTCGGCTTATCGTGCAGATTAGTTGCGTAGCAACGCTCGGAGGCTTCCTTTTTGGCTTCGACAGCGGTGTCATCAACGGCACTGTCGACGGACTCAAGACGACATTCCATTCCAGCTCCAGTCAGGTCGGCTTCGAAGTCGCTTCCATGCTGCTTGGTTGCGCACTCGGGGCGTTTTTCGCCGGGCGCGTGGCTGACTACTGGGGGCGACGCTCCGTATTGATCATCGCCGCTGTGCTCTTCCTGCTTTCGGCACTGGGCGCGGGTGCGGCGTGGAGTTCCTGGTTCTTTGTTGCCGCGCGTGTCATGGGCGGTTTCGCGGTCGGCGCCGCCAGCGTCATGGCACCTGCCTACATCGCCGAAGTCGCCCCGGCAAGATACCGTGGCCGATTGGCAACCGTGCAGCAGATTGCCATCATCAGCGGTCTCTTTTGCGCGTTCCTGAGCAATTACCTGCTGGCGAAAGCGGCTGGCGTGTCGACCGGTACTCTTTGGCTGCATCAGGCTGCATGGCGCTGGATGTTCTGGATGATGGCTTTGCCGTCATTGCTGTTTTTTGCATCGCTCATGTTTATTCCTGAAAGTCCGCGTTATCTGGTGGTGAAACGTCGTGATAGCGACGCTTTCGCGGTATTGGAAAAGCTTTATGGTGAAAGCGAGGCGCGAGCCAAGCTGGCCGACATTGGCGCTTCATTGGCGGGGGACCGACATCGCCCGAAAATGTCCGATCTGTTGAATAAAGCCAGCGGAAAAATCCGGCCCATTGTTTGGGTTGGCATCGGCCTCGCCACGTTTCAGCAGCTAGTTGGCATCAATGTGGTGTTCTACTACGGTGCGGTTCTCTGGCAGGCAGTGGGATTTTCCGAGAACGATGCGCTGCTCATCAACGTTCTTTCCGGCGCATTGAGTATCGGTGCGTGTCTCATTGCCGTCGTGCTTATCGATCGGATCGGCCGCAAGCCGCTGCTTTGGATCGGTTCGCTTGGTATGGCGATCGCTCTGATCCTGGTCACTTTCGCATTCGCTGAGGCGGGAGTTGATATCCACGGCAAGCTTGTGCTCTCTCCTTCGATGGGAACGCTGGCGCTGGTGGCAGCGAATCTCTACGTGATCTTCTTCAACATGTCGTGGGGACCCGTCATGTGGGTGATGCTCGGCGAGATGTTTCCCAATCAGATTCGTGGCTCCGGCCTCGCCGTGGCCGGAGCCGCTCAGTGGACATCGAATTTTCTCATTACCGTAACCTTCCCGATCCTGCTTGCCTGCATCGGCCTGGCCGGCGCCTACGGCCTGTATGCTGCGGCCGCTGCAGTGTCGGTATTCTTCGTGCAACGCTATGTACATGAAACCCGTGGCAAGGAACTGGAAGACATGGAGGGTTAGTTCAATGTGCTGCGTCGATTCTGGTGATTGCTGCGTGGATCGCGATGTGCTGTCAGGAGCAAAGCGCGACTGAGCAATGACGGATCATTTTTTTCGGTAAGCTTTGCGTTGCAAGTAATGGTCGATCTTCCTTCCCCAGAAAAACCGTTGCTTGAGCCCGTGCCGATCAGGAATTCCCAGCCCTGGTCGGCTTTTTTTTATGGCTCTTCGATGTTTGTATTTGCGTTCTTCACGCTTTTTATCAAAGAAAAAATTTGCGGTTGCGAAATCCATTGTTCAAACGCATATTCGCGATATTTGATTTGACCAGCGCAGATCGCTGATTTATCGATATACCTGCTCCGCGAGCATGCAAGATCTCGTCGGGAGAGGGGATGGCGAGGCCGTGATCGATGATGCAAAGCCGGGGTCATGTATCTGTGCGGCGCGGCAATTTGCTGTCTATGGATTTTCTGGTCGTGAAGGAATAACACCTATGAAGAAGTCTTCCGCTTTGGTGGTGGGTGCATTGTTTTTGATGGGGGCCAGTACCATCGTTCATGCGGGTACTTACAACTTGTATCTGCCTTATTTCACCTGGGATAACAATTTCAACAGCGGTGCCATTTCATGGAGTTCATCCACCGGGTCGTATCCGCAGTGGACAGCGTCATTCAATTTCTCCAGCAACAGCTTGTACGGTTACCCTGCCAGCATCCGCGGCTGGCACTACGGCTGGAATCCCACTGGCGATACCCTGTTTCCCAAGCAGATCTCGGCGACGCACACGATTCCGGCGGCATTTTCCTATGCTTCGGGCGGCAGCAACATGGCCGGCGATTTCACTTACGATATGTTCCTGCGCAACGACAGCCAGACCTCCACGCCGGAATTGGAGGTGATGATCTGGGCGGGTAACAACTCCTATCCGATCGGCACGCCACTGGCCACCGGCGCCATCACGGAAAATGGTGTGACTTACGATCTGTGGGGTGGCGACAACTCCGCTGCCGGCTATTACGTCTATACCTTTTTGCCTCAGCGCAGCAGCGTCCCAGCCAGTCTTCCGACTGGTGGCAGCGCCAACGTCGACATCATGCACTTCTTCAATGTGCTAAACGGGCGTGAGTACTTCAGCACGGCGATGTATCTGGACGTGGTCGAGGCTGGCTGCGAAATTGTTCGTGGCGATGGCTGGGTGTCCACCACCTGGTTCTCGGTCGACGCCGAGTGATTTGACTGCCGGATTATCCGGGATGCCTCGTGCAGAGGCATCCCGGAACCGTCGTCATGGCTTGAACAGGTTCAGGTCGATGGCGTTGGCCATGGCTTGATAGCCGGCGCTGTTGGGGTGCAAGTGATCACCGCTGTCGTAAGCGGCGAGCATCTGCAGGGGATGTGCCGGGTCACGAACAGCCTTGTCAAAGTCCACCACGCCGTCGAAGGCACCTGGGCTGCGAATCCATGCGTTCACCGCTTCGCGTTCCTGTTCGCCGACGAGGCTGTGATATGGCCAGTTGTTGCCGCCATAAGGTGTGAGCGTGGCGCCGTAGATCTTGATGTGCCTGGCGTGCGCGCGAGCGATCAAGGTCTTCATGCCGTCGATGATCTGCTGTGCACTGACTTTGTCTTTTGCGGCGATGGCGTAACCCGAGCCGCCGATATCGTTGATGCCTTCCAGCAACACGATCCAGTGCACCCCGGGTTTATCCAGAGCGTCGCGGTCGAAGCGCGACAGTGCGCTGGGACCGAAGTTGTCATGCAGGACGCGGTTCCCGCCGATGCCGGAATTGGCGATGCCGATGGCGGAAAGCTTTGAATCTTGTTGCAGGCGCGCGGCCAGATAATCCGGCCAACGCTGATTGGCATTTTGTGTAGAGCCAACGCCATCGGTAATGGAGTCACCAAAGGCTACGACGGCATCGCGGGCTTCCGGACCCGTCACGGCAATATCGGTCAGCAGATAGCGGCTGCCGCTGTTCTCATCGGCCGGGAACTGCACTGCCGAGGTCGCGTCGCCTTGCTCGTTGATATACGCCGTCGTCATGCCGGCGTTATGCAGGGTGGAGGGGCTGTCTACGGCGTTAGCCGGCACATAGAAGCTCACGGCCAGTTCTTGCAGTGCTTTCACATCCATAGCGACCGGATCGCTCCATACGCTTTCGCCTTTAGGGACGGTGACCTCCGGCTTGCCGTTGAACAGCAGGGTATGGTCGCTGCCTGCAACGATATCTGCATCTTTTGCGTGAAGGGCAAGATGCACCGGTCCAACCGTAAGCGGCGCACTGCCAAACAAGTTGGACAGGCGAATGCGCAGTTTCGAACCGCCGGTACTGACGCGAACGATCTGCCGCACGGTCTGCGTCTTCAGCAAAGGGCCGGCCGAATCTGGCGCGCAGCCCCATGTATCGACCCAACTGTTACTGGCTGCAGCGCTTGCCGTGGCCATGAAACCACATAATGCAATGAATAAAACCATTTTGATTGGACGATAAGGCACGGTTTGGTCCCTGATTCATGAAGATGTGCCGGGACATATAACAGAAGGGGAATTAACTAATTTGCGTGCGAGCTTTACAAAATTCGCCACCTGGGAATTGCCCTGAGTGCCGCTTTGGGCGGGAAAGGTTGCAGTGGGCAGGGTCGCCATGGCTGCGTGATATTCGGCTTTTCAGTCATAGGTTAAGGGGGCGGGATCTGGTAGCGTAGAAGAGCTTCCCCACTCCATAGAGCATTTTCAAAGAGGTAGGCAGATATGAAGAACCCGTCCAAATGGCTGCTTGCGGCAGGTGCGACGACCGCGGTGTTGTTGGCAGCTCCTGCCATTGCTGCGCTTGCCCCAGGTACTGCAGCGCCTGACTTTACTGCCCAGGCCAGCCTGGCCGGCAAGGATTTCACTTTCTCTCTCAAGGATGCGCTGAAGAAAGGTCCGGTTGTCGTTTATTTCTACCCATCGGCGTATACGGGCGGCTGTGATATCGAGGCGCACACCTTCGCCACTGATAAGGCCAAGTTCGATGCGGCTGGCGCCACCATCATCGGTGTCTCGGCTGACAGCCTCGACCGGCTTAATACGTTTTCTTCCGATCCGAGTTATTGTGCCGGCAAGTTCCCGGTAGCTTCCGACACGACCGGCAAGATCGCGGCCTCTTATGATCTCAAAGTAGAAGCCGCGCAAGCCGGTGTGACCGATGTGCGCGGCGTTGCGATCAATCACGCTTTCATTTCACGCACTACTTTTGTAATCAATCGTGATGGCAAGATCGTTGCCACGCTGTCTTCGGAAGCGGATCACCTTCATCCCGAAGATCACGTGAAGAAGTCGTTGGCGATCGTGCAGCAGTTGCAGGCTGGCAAGGCCCCGTAATCCAGGCTTGATCCTGTGTGCAAGCGGCATGTCCCTACGGGCATGCCGCTCGACGAATCGGATGGTTCGTTATGCCGGCTGCTCAGCCGGCCGAGGTTTGCGCAAAGGTGAGTGCGCAAAATCCCATGCCCTTAAACCACGTAACGCCATGCTAGCAATCGCCGGTAGCAGGCGCGGCTGCATCAGTCCGGAATCGAATAGGCTGGGCGGTAGAAATTCCGATTGTCGGGCAGATTTAAACGCGCCAAGCCCGAGGAAAGCATCGAGACATTCGCCAAATGTCTTTCATAAAGCTTGCAATTTTTGAATAAAAAATACGTTCGATGCCAGATATTTTGTGTAAGAAACGTATATGCATATTCCAGTAAGAAATGTGTCATGCGACGAATACTTCGTTGGTATTTATGCCACTTCGAAATATAGGCGCATGAGTATTAGTCAACGTGATGAAGATCTCCATCTCATGGATGGTTTTCGTTGACGATAGTGGCGGATTTTTAAATCGATGCAATAACAGTTGGCGCGCCTAATCGCAGGACTGGCGCCGCGTGGGACTGTGCGTCGTATTGGCTGGAATAGGGCAATTCTTGATTCCGAGGCTCTGGATGTCCAACAGGGGGACAACCGTGGAAATGCATGCTTATTGGGAATGTGTTGCTTCAAGGTGCGGTCTTGATGCCCGTGGTCGCGGCATCAAGCGCGAAGGTTCAATCAATGCAGGCAGAATGCGAACGTTCTTCGTGACGCTTCTTGTATTGCTGGCGTTGCTCAGTGCGGGTTATGCGGATGGTCAGCAGGTGGAACCAACACTGCCCATCTCGCAACGTCAGACGATCAATCTTGCCGCGGGTGTTCCCCAGTACATTGGAAACGCAAGCTCGACGTCGAATGCCCCGCAGAACAACTGGTGGTTCGAGAACACCAACAATTCAACGGCCTATTCGACGCCCGGCTTTAGCGAGAGTTCCGACACCACCGCTACCTGGACGCAAGTGGGCTTGCCCTACGATGCCAATATCCCACGCACCTTCATCAATCAGACTTCTGGTGGTGGGCAGGGTTCTTTGACGGGAAACAACAACTGGTACCGTCTGCACTTCAAGGTGGATCCCACGTATGCGGGGCAGAAGTTCCTGCTTAAGCTTGAAGGATCGCATACCGGCGTCCAGATCTTTATAAACGGTACGTTGCTGCAAGGCGTCAGCGCCGTGGCTGCCGACGCACAGGCGACCCACGTGGTGGGTTTCATTCCTGTGATCGTCGACCTGACGCCATACATCACCGCCGATGGCAAGACGGACAATGTCATTGCCATCGATGTGTCGCGTGGTAGCTCTTGGTTTGAGACGCCCAACTTTTCGGGTGCGTTCCGTTTCGGTCAGGCCATGGCAGGACTGTTCCGCAATGTGAAGCTGTACGTCACCAATCCCGTTCATATTCCACCGAACGTTTATTCGAATCAGAAGACCTGGGGCACCTATGTCGGCACGGTATCTGAAGTTGCCGCTGCGCAAGGTACTGCAGCGGCCGCTTCAGCTGTCGTGGATGTGCAAACCAATGTGCTGAATGAGACGGCTACGGCACAGCAGGTCACGTTGACGACCCAGATTGTGGACGCAAAGGGCAACGTCGTTGCCACCGCGCCGCCGGTTACGCAGTCCGTGCCAGCGATGACGCCAAGTACGTTCCCGTCCGGCACGACCCCCATGTTTGACCAGCAGATTACGGTACCCAATCCAACGCTGTGGTATCCGAATAACGCGACCTGTGGAACGCCGCCGGTGTCGTGCGGATCGCCTTATCTGTACAAGGTCTACCACATAGTCAGCGTGAACGGCGTCGTGGTCGATTCAACACAGGACACGCTGGGCATTCGCACAATTACGTGGGATGCGAACTTCCCTTATTTCAATGGCCACGCTGTCTATCTTTGGGGTGGATCGGGCCGCTACGACTATCCAGCGTTGGGATCTTCGGTTCCCGACGAACAGGTGTGGCGTGACATGGCGCAGATTGCGGCGCAGGGCGGCAACGTATGGCGGCCCGGTCATTCGACCAGTAGTGAAGAGTTGGTGGCGGCGGCTGATGCGTACGGCATCATGATCGACCAGCCTAGCGGCGACGGCGAGGGCTACTGGAATGCGAGTTCCAATCCAACTGCCGACGATTTGCAGTTGAAGCAGGAACTGCATCGCGACATGATCATCCGCGACCGCAGTCATCCGTCTGTCCTCGATTGGGAGCGCGATAACGGCGGCATGAATCCGACGCTTGCCGATGAACTCGGGACCATCGAGACAACATGGGACAACATCAATCCGCGTGTAAGCGCCGACCGTACGTATAGCTCTTCCTACGGTTTCATTGACGAATGCGATGGCGCCGGCTGTGAAGTCGGCAACAAGCAGCAGAATCCGAACAATCCCGCGTTTGGCGCGGAGTATTGGGACAACATGGGCACGGGCCGCGGTCTGGCCTATGACTATGAGCTCGCCTTTGCGGCGCCGTATCTTGATGACTGGCGTCGGGGCAGGGCGGCTAATGCGTTTGGCATGGCGCAGTGGTATTTCGCCGAGTCGCCGGGTGAGGTCAGTCTGTGGGCCGAGTACCAGAACCAGCCCAACATGTCGAACTTTGTGCGCTCGCTGGGTTACTCCTCGACTGACGCGAATCGTTTTCCTCGCTTGCTTTATTACATCTATCAGGCCAACTGGATACCGTATACGGTCCAGCCAGTGGTTCATTTGGCGCATCATTGGAATCGCGCCTACGAATACACTGCAGGAACACCCATCCAGGAGAATGCATTCAGCAATTGTCCGGGTGTGCGCCTTCTTATCAACGGCGTTCCCAGCGATCCGGTCACCGGTACGCCACTTCAAGACCAGACACCCAATCCGTGGAACGTCGATTCCAGTACGAATCTGGCGCAGAACACGACAGTCATGCCAGGGCAGGTTCACTGGATGGTGAACTGGGCTCCCGGCACTGTCACCGCGGAATGTCTGGATGCGAATGGCAATCCGGTTCAGGGCGTGAGCGATACACGCACAACAGCAGGCGCTGAAAGCAAGATTGTTCTGAGCGTTGTTCCCGACGTAACCAGGCCGGACGGGACGAGTTTCCAATGGACCGCCAATGGCTCGGACGCGGCTTTTGTGGTTGCAGAAGTCGAGGATGCTGATGGCAATCTTGTGCCGACGGCGGCAGACAACGTCACGTTCTCCGTCAGCGGGCCGGCCACCTACATGGGCGGCACACAGCAGTTGGTGGCCGATCCTTCGTGGACCAGTTACTACCAGGATGCGTTCTCTCAAGCGAACAGCAATGTGATTGCGGGCGTGCCCTATGCGTTCTTCCATTCACCTGGCGATCCGGAACTGAATTTCGAAGGCGGCTTGCAGAAAATCGCCTTGCGCAGCACGTTTACACCCGGAACCGTGACCGTGACCGCGAGTGCGCCCGGGCTGCAAAGCAGCAGCGTGACGTTGACCTCGGTGACGCCACCTGCTTCCTCGCAATCGGAAGCGCCGGTCATCATCGTTCCGCCGGTAAGTGAGGCAACCACATCGGGCTACACCGCGACCTTCAGCGTGGTGGCGTCAGGTTCGGGCACACTCAGCTATCAATGGTCTGATGCGAGCGGTCCCATTGCAGGTGCCACCAGTGCCACGTACACCACGCCTCCGACGACTGCCGCCAACAACGGCGACACCTACACGGTGACGATTGCCAGCAGCTTCGGTACGGTGACGTCGACGCCAGTCACCCTCAGTGTCGATGCGCCCGCCAACGTGGCCATCACCACGCAGCCAGCCTCTCAATCGGTGGTGGACGGACAATCGGCTACACTGACCGTGGCGGCGACGGGCTCACCGACACTGACCTATCAGTGGTATCAGATTGGCTCGGGCGCCATTTCTGGCGCGACCAGCGCCACATACACCACGCCTGTCTTTACCGCGGCGGGAAGCACCAGTTTCTATGTGGTGGTTGCCAACGAACTCGGCTCGGTTCAATCCTCGACGGCCGTGGTGACGGTCGATGCTGCAACACCGGTATCCATCGCCACGCAGCCAGCCAGTACGATCGTACCCATCAATGAGCCTGTGCAGTTTACGGCTGTCGTTGCCGGATCTGCGCCGTACACGTATCAATGGCAGTTCACCCCTCCTGGGGGTACCGCCACCATTCTTACCAGTGGCACGCAGCAGTCCAATACGCTGACCTATACCATTCCGGCCGTAAGTGCTGCGAATGTTGGTGCGTACACAGTCACGGTGAATAATGCTGCCGGCGCACCCGCCACCAGCAACACGGCGCAAATCACGCTCGCACCTCCGGGCGTCAATCTGGCCCTGGATACGGTCGCAACCGCAAGTAGCTCGCAGAACGCGTGCACCGATGGAACAACCACGCCGCCGTACTCGGGCACGAACTGCCTGGGGGCGGAAAACGCGGTTGACGGTAATCTTTCCACGCGGTGGGGCTCAGCGGTCGCCAATGCGCCACCCACGCCAGCCGTTGCTGGTGTCGATCCCTCATGGCTGCAGATCGATCTGGGCTCGGTGCAGTCCTTCAATACGGTCGTGATCAACTGGGAAAATGCTTACGCGACGCAGTATCAGATTCTCTATACCAACGCGGACCCTTCAACCAATCCGACCTGGAACGTGGCCTATACCAACAACGCTGGTGTGGGTGGGACGGAGACGCTCAACTTCCCGACGGTGAGTGGGCGCTATATCCGATTGAACGGGATACAGCGTGCCACACAGTATGGCTACTCGGTTTATGAGTTCCAGGTCTACAACGTGCCCCAATGCGGTGGCGCAACGGAGCGGTATACCGTTAATGCGTCCAATGCCAGCCTGGTGACGGACAATCTGACTGGCTTGACCTGGACCCGCACGGTTATGACCGACACGGCACCGGGTTCGCAGTTCACCGGCGTGAATGCGCAAAACTATTGCGCGGGCATCAATATGCGTCTGCCCACGCAATCGGAAGCGCAAAGCATCGGCGGCGTCAATAATGCCACCTGTGCTTTTTCGGGCACCTGGAGCACGTGGACGTCAACGGTTGATCCGAATGATTCCACGAAAACCGCGGTGGTGAACTTCGATGGCACTTCCGCCTACCAGGTCACCAACAACTACCCTGGTGCCACGTTGTGTACTGCCGGCACCGACGCTGGGGCGGCACCTGCCATTACGACGCAACCAAGCAGCCAGGTCGTCACCGTTGGGCAGACGGCGACCTTTGGTGTGACGGCGACTGGTCTCGGCAGCTTGACGTACCAGTGGTCTGAAAACGGAAGCCCCATCGTCGGAGCAACCGGGTCCACCTACACGACACCAGCCACCACAGCTGCCAACAATGGCGCGATCTTTAGCGTCGCCATTGGCGATGTGTTTGGTACGACTACCAGCAATCCCGCCACACTCACCGTGCAGCAGGACAGTTGCACTACAGTGCCAAGCACCCCGGGAGCACCGACTGCTGTGGCCAACAGTGCCAGCCAGGTGAGTCTGACGTGGGGCGCAAGCACGGCGGCGAGTGGCTGTGCTGTCAGCTACACCGTTTATCGTAGCGAGGTGGCAGGGTTCACCCCCTCCAGTGCGAATCAGGTCACCACGACATCCGGAACGACCTATTCGGATACGAGCGTCGCTCCGGCCGCCACCTATTACTACATCGTCGAGGCCACTGATGCAGCGGGTGCCTCAGCGGCTTCCAGCGTCGCCACGGTGACCACGCCCGTCTCTACCTGCACGACCAACTGCAGCAGTCCGGATGCCATTGCGATCAGCGCAGGTGGCCCGGCAGCGGGCTACTTCGCTGCCGATGAAGATTTCAATGGCGGCACGGCATCGGGTACCAATGCCGCGATCAACATCAACGGTGTGACCAATCCGGCACCGCAATCGGTCTACCAGAATCAACGCTTCGGCAACTTCACCTATACGCTTCCCGGCCTGACGCCAGGGACAAACTATGTGGTGCGCCTGCATTTTGACGAGTTCTACTGGACGCAAGCAGGGCAGCGTGTGTTTGACGTCAGTATCAACGGCACACAGGTGCTGACCAATTTCGATATCTTCGCCGCAGCGGGCGGGCAGGATATTGCAGTGGTCGAGCAGTTTTCAGCGACGGCCAATGCGCAGGGGCAGATCGTCCTCCAGTTTGTCTCGGTGAAGGACAACGCCGCGGTCAACGGCATCGAAGTTGAAAATGCGACGGCGACGAATACGCCGCCCAACGCGCCGTCGAATTTGGCGGCGACGGTGGCTTCATCCAGTCAGATCAACCTGAGCTGGACGGGTCCGACGACGTCGGGCGTGACTTACACGGTTTTCCGTAACGGAACCGCGGTGGGCAACGGCCTGACCGGAACGACATATAGCGATACCGGCCTGACATCCTCCACCACGTACTCCTATACGGTTGAGGCGGTCGATTCGGCGGGCACGTCGATGGCTTCCAACACCGCCACGGCCACGACCTTCGATGTCAACTGCGCCTCGGGCTGTGGTTCGGACGTGCTTGCGATCAGTGCTGGTGGTCCTGCAGCAGGCGACTATGTCGCCGATGAAGACTTCAACGGCGGCGCGGCATCGGATACGGGTGCGACGATCAATATTTCCGGGGTGACAAATCCCGCGCCGCAGTCGGTCTATCAGCATCAACGCGTCGGCAACAACTTCACCTATACGCTTGCGGGCCTGACTGCCGGTGCGAGCTACACGGTGCGCCTGCATTTCGACGAGTTCTACTGGACTCAAGCGGGGCAGCGCGTGTTCAACGTCAGCATCAACGGCACACAGGTGCTGAGCAACTTCGACATCATCGCGACAGCGGGAGGGCAGGACATGGCGATCGTCGAGCCCTTTACAGCGACGGCCAATGCGCAAGGGCAGATCGTGCTTCAGTTCACCACGATCACGGATAACGCCGAGATCAATGGCATCGAAGTGGTCTCTGCTCCCATCAACTCACCGAGCGGCCTGACTGCAACATCTGTTTCGGCCAGTCAGATCAACCTGAATTGGACGGCATCTTCAGCGGCCGGTGTGGTCTACGACGTCTTCCGCAGCACGACGTCCGGCTTTACGCCTTCCAGCGCCAATCAGATTGCCACCGCAACCGGCATCAGCTATTCGGACACCGGCCTTGCTGTGAACACGACGTACTACTACGTGGTCGAGGCTTCCAACACCGCCGGGACGTCGGCGCCGACGCCGCAAGCCAGCGCCAGCACCATGGCTATTCCGCTTGCACCGACGAACCTGACAGCAACAGCTGCGTCCTCCACCGTAGTCAATCTGAGTTGGACCGCATCGGCCACGTCCGGCGTGACGTATACGGTCCTTCGCAACGGCACCGCCGTCGCGAACGGCCTCACTGGGACCTCTTGCAGCGATACGGGTCTGACGGCCTCGACCACGTACTCCTACGTCGTCGAAGCCGTCGATGTGGCTGGCACGTCTCTGGCTTCCAATACCGCTATCACAACGACGTCGGCGTCTGGCTCAGGGACCGTGACGGCACCCGTCATTACTACGGCACCGGCAAGCCAAACGGTTACGATCGGACGGACAGCCGCCTTCTCGGTAGTGGCCAGCGGCGGCTCGCTGAGTTATCAGTGGTACAAGAATGGCACTGCTATTGCTGGGGCAACCAGCGCGAGCTACGCCACGCCGGGAACCACGGCCAGCGATAACGCCAGCAGCTTCACCGTCACGGTCACCAACTCCGCAGGGTCTGCTACGTCTTCAGCTGCAACGCTGAGCGTCAACCTTTCGCCCAGTTATACGGTTGTTCCGGGCGTTATCGTTACCGATCTCAACAACAACACCAACGGCGCATGGACCGACGATCAGATCTACGTCGAGATCCTTGGCAACGATCCGACCACTGGCGTGCTTTCCTGGGTCAACTACAACGGCACCATTACGCCGGCCAATGTGGCGGACAACACCGCGTCCAACGCGCTGGTCGCGCCGAACGGACAGACGTATCCCAACTACGCGTTTACGCTTGCCCAGGCTAATCATCAACTGAATCTGCCGCCGCTGACCGCCGGACGTATCTACGTTTCGGAAGGCAGTCCGCTTTATATGTCGATCGTGGCGGGCGCGAACGGCGGCTCCAATGGATACGCTGGCCCCAATCCGCTCAACAACACGGACCCCAATATCAACGTCCACTACGATTGGTACGAATTCACGTACAGCTCGACCGGTGGGATCTTTATCAACACCACCCAGGTCAATCAGTTCGGCTTACCGCTTCTGCTGGATGTGTGGGGATCTAACGAGACCTACCACATGCAGGTGGGTATCAACGAATCGATCGCGAACCTTGACCAGGAATACGTCAATCAAACGCCGGCAGCATTCAATACACCGGCGCCGACCAACTTGCGTATTCTTTCGCCGGCGGAAACCACCTTCAATGCGGGTGGGGCGAACGGGAACTACTTCGACAGTTACATTGCGAGCACATGGATGCAGTACAGCGGCTCGCCCGTGACGATAACCGTCAACGGCCGCCAGTTCACGGGTACGGCCTCCGGATCAACTCTGACCTTTACCGAGGTCAATCCGGCTGCAGCCAATGTCGGAGAGACCTTTGTTGTCCAGCAGCCGTCCACGCAGGACATCCTGGAGTGCGCCGGAACAATGGCCACTGGCGTTGCGGGAAGTACACCCCAGCAACAGGACGAGAACGCCATTCAGTTGCAGCTGGAAAACCAGATCTGCGCAGCAACGAACCGTGGCGTACTGCTCGCTCCCGCAAACTGGACGAATGCCTCGACTTACTACCAATCCGCGCCCGCTAACTTCTATTCGTGGTTCTGGCATCAACACTCGGTGGGTGGTTTGGCGTACGGCTTCTCGTATGACGACAACAACAATCAGAGCACAACCATCGTGACGCAACAGCCGGAACATATGGGATTTGGTATCGGCTGGTAAGCTGTTGGAAACGTGTACGGGTCAGTCAAATCTCGGTTGAGCGTTGAAGACAACTGAGTGAAGACTGACCCGTATTCAAGGAGATGAGGGTGTAGATCAGCGAAAACCTTGGCGCACTCGGCCCTAACGTTTGCTAAACAGTTACCAATGGCATGGATGACAACCGCGCATGTCCGTCATAGCGTGCTTGTTTATTCAAGGCCGGCGTACGTCATGATCAAGCGTTACGGGTTGGGGCTGGCATGCCTCTTGGCTGGTCCGGTTTTTGGTAGTGCCGGCCCAACGGCTGCTCCAATGACATCAACGGTGCCGCAGGCGATCGACCGCGCTTTCCCAGGTACGGTACTGCTTGCGGTGGATGCCAGTGATACACGGCACAAGGTGTTTCACGTCCACGAAAAGCTACCCGTCGTCGCCGGATCGGATGTGACATTGTTGTATCCGCAATGGGAGACAGCTTCGCACGCGCCCACTGGATTGGTCAGTCGTTTGGCAGGATTGATGATTCGCGCAGATGGCGACGTAGTGAGCTGGTCACGGGATCCCTACAACCCGTTCGCTTTTCACGTGCATGTCCCGAGCGCTGTGCACAGCCTCGATCTGGACTTTCAGTATCTGTCGCCAGCGACCGCGCACGAGGGTGCCTTGTCGATGACGCCGGCGCTGATCAACGTGCAATGGCAATCGATGCTGATGTACCCCGCTGGCTACTATGTGCGCGATATTCCGTTTGCCGCCACGTTGAAGCTGCCACCGAAATTTTCAGCCTTCACATCGCTGACGGTGATGCATGCCACCGACGGCTTGTTGCAGATGGCACCAGTATCGTTGGAGGCGTTGGTGGACTCGCCTGTCTACGCCGGCATGCACACACGACAGATTCAGCTTACCCACGATGCACACCCCGTGTTTCTCGATTTGCTGGCCGATACGTCTCCTTCGCTGGCCGTTAGCGACGACACCATTGCCCGTTTTGCCCGAACCGTGCAGGGGACCGAGCAACTTTTTGGCACGCCGCCATGGCAGCGCTACGAGATGCTGGTGAGCTTGAGTGATGACTTTCCTGGTCCGGGCGGCACCGAGCATCTGTCGTCGGCTGAAAATAATCTCGCACCGGATTTCTTCACCAACGAGCATCAGCATGTGCTTGAAAGCGACCTGATCTGGCACGAACTCGTGCATGCGTGGAATGGCAAACACCGCGTCCCGCAGGGTCTGTGGACTGCGGATTTCAACATGCCCGCCGATGACAGTTTATTGTGGGTCTATGAAGGCCAGACGCAATTCTGGGGCGAGGTGCTGGCGGCCCGTTATGGCGAACGCTCGCGCCAGGACACATTGGATCAATGGGCGTTCGAGGCGGCGACGATGCAAGCGTTGCCTGCAAGGACCTGGAAATCGCTGGCCGACAGCAGCCTCGATCCGGTTTTCGATGCGGGCCATCATGTCACCTGGAAAGACTGGCAGCGACGTGAGGATTACTATCTGGAGGGTCCGCTGTTCTGGCTGGATATAGACGCCGAACTGCGCCAAAGGAGTCACGGCAAGTACTCGCTCAATGACCTGGCCAGGCGCTTTTTCGGCGGCACGAACCCAGACGAAACCAGTACCTATACGTTTGTTGACTTGTGCGAGGCGCTCAATCGCATTACGCCCAATGATTGGGCCGGGCTGCTGAAGCAGAAGCTCGACAGTCATGACGATCAAGGGTTGCTGGATGGCCTCACAAAGAACGGATACAAGCTGGTATTCGATGCAACGCCAACCACTTATTTTTTGCAGAACGAGCAAGAAAATGGCGTCACTGATCTCAGTTTCAGCATTGGACTCACGGTCGATGCAAAGGGCGTCGTGCGCTCGGTCGCATGGGAGGGTCCAGCATTTCGTGCCGGCGTGAGCGTTGGCACGCGTATCCAGATGGTTGATGGAGCGGCATTCTCTGTCGTCAACCTGAAGGCGGCTATCACGGCTTCCGATCACCAAGCTATTCAGCTTGCGATAGAGGCCGATGGTGGAGATTCCACTGTCGAGATTCCGTATCACGGGGCACTGCGATATCCGCATCTCGCGCGGATCCCTGGAACCAAGGATGGGCTGGCCACGGTCTTTGCTGTACCTTGATCCTGAACGGGGCAGGCTGCAGCTTGCATAGGGCGTGAAAGGCTGCAGGAGGGAAGCCTGCTCATTTTCTAACGCTTCGTAAATTCGGATCGTGAAGTCATGCATGGCACGTCAACGACGCCGACAACACTGTCGTTAGCTAGTCCCGTGAACATCTTGTCGACCGCCGGCACCCATGGTTAATCCCGCGCAGGGCAAGGTGCGACCAAACCATCTTTTAACGGACTAAGCGATTTATATGAAACGATGGCTCACTCCTTTTCTCGCTCCACTGATCGGTGTTGCGTTGCTGGCTCCTGTTGCAGCAAGCGCGCAAGTCATCCTGGTGCCGCCACCCGGACCTCGCTATGAGCCCATTCCCCCGCCGCGCCACGGAATGGCATGGCATCCCGGCTATTGGCGATGGTGGCATGGTGCCTATGTTTGGGCGCCGGGTGTCTGGGTTCCCGTTGTGGTGCAACCCGGTGCCTACTATCAACAGGTGATCGTCGCGCCGCCACCGCCACCGCCCCGTGTCGAGCGACTGTCTGCCGATGCGCTCTTTCCTTTTGATCGCGGTAACGTCAGCGATATCCGTCCAGAAGGCATCGCCGATATCGCGCAGATTGCCGCGAGGCTTAGAGCGCAGCCGTTCGGGCATGTCGAGGTGCGCGGTTATACCGATCGACTCGGCACATATGCCTACAACATCAATTTGTCGCAGCGTCGTGCTGATGCTGTGAAAGCGGTGTTGATCCAGCAGGGCGTGCCCGCGGAGAAGATCCGCGCCGAAGGGCTGGCCAGTCAGGATCCGGTCGTGAATTGCTCGGGCCCGAACGGTGATGCGCTTATCCGATGCCTGCAACCCAACCGGCGTGTCGAGATCGTGACCTATCTTCGTGACTAGTGCCATCGGTTCGCGTTTGAGCGGCGGCTAACTGCAGGTTCCTTATCGCCAGGTCAGGATGACGTCATCACGAATACTCTGCTTCGGTAGAGTGATGGTGATCGTTGCATCCTGATCATGCCAACTCCATTGCGTGAGCGGCTTGCCATTGGCGCTGATCTCTTGCGGTTTTCCGGTTCCATAGATGCGCACCACGTAAGAACGCGTCGACGGCTGGCCTTGGTACGTGCCCTTGGTGGGGGCAATGGTTAAGGCGTGCGAGCCGTCAGCGTTCGCTGTATAGGTCATCGCCGTCAACGCGTATTCACCTTTGGCGTAGCCGAGCGACCGGCCGTCGTCTTCATAAAGTTCGAAGCTGCCTGTACCGGTGCCATAGACATTGAGGATTAGCGTCTCAAGTGGCTTGGCATCGGAATAATCGCTGGGCTCCTGCTCGGGAATGATCGAGCCATCGCGTACAAACACCGGCGTTTCATCCGTTTCGTAATGCACGGTAAAGGAGTGGTCGCCGTCGTAGTGCTTTCCGGTGAAGAAATCGATCCACGAACCAGGCGGCAAGTAGAAGGTACAGTTGCCACTGGCATCGAGCACCGGCGCGACCAGTATTTCCTCGCCGAAGAAATATTCATGCGAGTGCTGATAGGCCTCATCCAGATCCGGGTATTGCAGGTACAGCGGGCGCAGCAGCGGCATGGACTGCGTGTGTGTCTGCCAGCTGTAGGTGTAGATGTAAGGGAGTAGCTGCGTGCGTAGCGTGAAGTATTTGCGCATTAGCGCGATGCCCTTGTCACCGTACAGCCAGGGCATACGCATGTTGCCTTCGCGCGGATTGGCATGCGCGCTGTGCATGCGCAGGATCGGGCTGAAGGCACCGAACTCGATCCAGCGCGCATACAGATCGAAATCGATCTTCGCGCCGTGGAAGCCGCCAATATCGTTGCTGATGTACGGCACCAGCACATTGCCGCCGCGCGCGGTGAACGCGACTTCATAGGCCAGCACTGGCCATTCCGAATACGTATCTCCGGTGAAGAAGCCTGGATAACGCTCGCTGCCCCAATCGCCGTAGCGGCTGAGGATGAAGCCGCGTTGGCCGGTGATCTGCTGTGACGCGTCGTAGAACACCTTGTTCGTCCACAGCTGCGGATTCAACCCAGGCATGAAGGCAGCACCGCCACCGCCGTCGACCCACCACACGTTTACCCCGGACTGCATCAGCGGAGCATGCAGGTCGTGCATGAAAACATCTGCCTGCTGCTTGTTGGAAAGATCGAAATAGATCCGATCCGGCGGTAGCACATTCGTCAGCTGCACCGGTCCGCGGATGATGCCGCCGCCGTCTTCGCCCGACACCACACGCAGGGCGATTTCATTGCGCTGCCCCGGCTTGATATAGGGTCTGATGTCGGTATAGGTGAGCCGCCGGGGCCACTGGACCTGGCTGTGTGTGGTTTCTTTTCCGTTGACGAAGATGCGATAGGTTTGGCCGACCTCGCCAAGATAAAGATAGAGCGCGTCCGGCAGCTTGGCCGGCAATGTCAGTGACGTGCGATACCAGCCAATGCCCTGGTAATCCGCGTAGCCCTGTTGCAGCCAGGACTGGTCGGTGCGGATGGGTTTCCAGGTACGGTCATCGTAATCGACTGCAAACCAATGCTGGCTCATGCCTTGGTCATGCGGGTCGATGGCGAATGTCCACGACTTGGATATATCCAGCTCGAATGATGGCTTCGGTGGCAACGGCTTGCCCAAGGCGTTCAATACGTCCGCGGCATGGCTGTCGTTATAGGAAAGAATGCTTTCCTCAGTACCGGCATAGCCCGGGTGATCGTTGAGACTGAGCTTGATGCCACGCTCGCGTAGCCATTGCAGAAATTGCCCGGGATGCGGAATCAGCGGACTCCAGTCGTAACCGCCTTGCCAGCCGTAGTTATGCCAGGCGAAATCCAGCACCAGCGTATCGAATGGAATATGGTTCTCGCGCAGGCGTGACAGCTCGCCTTCGAGGTATTGCTGGTTGTAGCGCTGGAAATCCGGTTCGTGTGCGTCTGCGGTATCAGGAAAGTATTCGAAATTGAAATCGGTGATCCAATTGCCCAGCGCGTAGCGCGGAATCATCGGCACACTGCCACACAGCTGCGCATAGGTCTGCAGCACGCTGCGGTAGTTCCGGTTGTAGGTAAATAGATACCAGTCCTGTCCATAGGGTTGGGTACGGGGCGTGATCCAGTCGGTTTTCGCGTCCCACAGCGGTGTCCGGCTGTCGTCGATGAGAGCGTAGCCGCTGCGGCTCAAAAGGCCGGGCTTGGCCGGTTCAAGCGGTATATCGATGCCGGGGATGATGTCATTGACCGGGCTTTGCCGATCGTCCTGCGTAAGGTTGCTGCCGCTGACGTGATCGAGCGAGTAGGTGAGGCCACCTAGATTTTGCGCGTCGACCTGGCCGGGATGCCATGTGTGCGGCACACTGTCCGGGTTGTTCCAGCTCACCTGCAGATTGTCAGCATTGAAAGGTCCGGATTTCAGCCGGTAGCGCAAGGTGAGGCTTGAGGTGCGCACCACCAGCCACCCGTTTTCCTGTGCAGACCGGATGGTCACCTTGGGCCAGTTCCGTTTCTGTACCACGGCGGTGGGTACGTCCACGAATGTGCCGGACGGCGCGTATTCCATCCGCACCAGCGATGGCGTAAGGAACTCGAAACGGGCATCGCCCGCTATGACGCGGGAAGTGTCTTGCGCGTGCGCCACCAGCGGCATCCAAACAAGGCCGAACAATGCAACAAGCGCTGGGCTAAGGTAGGGTTTCATGCAACGCCTCTGGTCACTTTTCCGCATCCGGCCGTTTGCAGCGCAAACTGCGGTTGGAACGCAAACATATCGTTGAACGGGCAGTACCCGGGCAACCTAGCTCAATGACCGGCAGTGTGCTACTGAGCGGGGGCGACATTCGGGCGATTGCCCTAGGCAGGGCGGGTTTTAGCGCTTCCGCAAGCTGCCGATATCTATGCGTATGAATCACGCTCCCTTCATGACGGTTCCGTCCAACTTCCTCGGCGCATGGGCCGCTGCCGTGACTCATGCGCATACCCTGGAGGGGCTGGCCCGGCCACTCCTGGAACTGCTGCAGACGGCCACGGGGATGGAATCGACGTATCTGACCAGGCTTGACGAGTCAGCCGGTGCCCTGGTTGTCCTGTACGCCCGCAACACCTATCGCCTGACTGTTCCGGAAGGTCTGTCCACCCCCTGGGAGGGCACGCTTTGCAAACGCGCCCTGGATCAGGGGCGTTTCTATACGGATGATGTCGCAGGCCATTGGGGAGACTGCGAAATGGCCCGGTCATTAGGTTTAGTCACCTATGCGAGCGCCTCGGTCCGCGGGAAGGGCGGGGAGCTTTTTGGCACTCTTTGCGCCGCAAGCGACGGGCGCAAGCGACTCTCCGATACCGCCAGCCACCTCCTGACACTCTTCGCTCAGTTGATCAGCCAGCAGGTTGAGCGGGAGCGGCTGCTTGCGGCGTTACAGCAGGCCAACAGCTCCCTGACAACGACGGCCCTGACCGATGTGGTGACCGAGTTACCCAATCGGCGGGCATTGCTGGAGGAAATGCATCGGCGTCTTACGTCCGAGCAAGAAGATCAGGCATTGATCGTGGCCTCTGTTGGCCTGGATGACTTCAAACCAATCAACAATCGGTTTGGACACGACATTGGCGACCAATTCCTGCAGGCAGTGGCGAAGCGACTCCGACGAATGTTGCGCGACAGCGATATGGCTGCACGCATGGGTGGCGATGAGTTTGTGGTGTTGGCCGTAGAGCAGCGGGCGAAGGCCAGCGAGGCCGCCGCGGCGTTATCCCGACGATTGGAGAATGCAACGAAGGGGCGCTTCAAGCTGGACTCGGCGCTTATCGACTACGGTGGTGCAAGCGTCGGCGTGGTCGTGGCCGAACCCCGCTGTCTCGACGCCCAAGGGCTTCTCAATAGAGCCGACGCCGCGATGAGCGCGGTCAAACGCTCTCGTAAGCACAGCGCTGCATCGCCGACCCCATCCGACAAGATCATCACTCGCTACGCGTGGCCAGTCATTGAGTAAGGCGACGGGATGATGGCCAGTCCTCGTCAAACGTGTACAGTCGGCTTGCCATTTGCGACGCGCCATTTGATTTACTGTTCCGACAATTCCTTCATTTATCTTGCTATATAAAATCCATATATTTCATATAGATGCCATTGCTGTCGCGGTGGTCTGCAATGCCCCGTCGTGCACCAGGTCTAGCGGTGGTTGACCCACATGGAGCCGTTGTCCACTTGCAAAGCCATTGAGGCTGGCCGGCCATCCGAAAAGATGACTGCGGGATAAGTCGTCGATGCCGCGGTGATGGTCATCATGGCGAAGGCGCTCCATGATCTTCGGCACATTGCGGCCATTGCTGTTCAGGGCAAATTGGCGGGGTGGTTGGTCGGTATTCGATTCAAGGAGAATCACGATGCGTCGTTATCTGTTGCTGGCTTTGTTGTTTACTGGCGTTGCGGTCCATGCCGAGGATTCCTTGCGTGTGGGTGACCGCGTGCTGTCATTAGGTGATAGCGCAGCGAAGGTGCAGGAGTTGCTGGGGCAGCCGGTGGTGCGCACATTACTGGACGGCCAGAATGGCGGCCTGACGAACAACCAGGTTTCAGGTAGCGAGCAGTGGCAATATCTGCAGGACGGTAAGACGGTGTACATCATCATCACCGACGGCAAAGTGTCGGATATTGAGACGAAATACAATTGATAGTGCAAACGGTGTGCCGATGGGATCGCCCGCGACAGCGGGCGCCCATTCACTCGATGGAAAAGAGTAAATCCGCGACACGACCCCTTATTTGATATTGAAATCTTGCACGACAAGAGGCGTGTCAATGGTCACATGAGGCGATATCGCATGATAGGCCCATACATGCGCCCAGGCGTTGCCGGTGCGTACAGTCAGGAATGATTTCATTATTCCTGCAGGGAAGAAGGTGAGAAACACCAGCATCACGGACGACACACCTTGCGTCACGGAGCCGTATTGTGTCCATGATTCGAAGATGTGGGACGCCGGATAACTCGCCGCACCGAGCAGATAGGCCGTCATCGGCGATGCGAGTTTCGCGTAGCGTGGCATGAGGATCGCGTAAATAAAGATCATGATCGGCAGATCCGTACCAAACAGATGAACCACGAACGACAGCGCGCCACCGATTATTTGCTGATGCGGTGTGAGCTGAAGAATGGTGTGGTGTCCTCGAAGATCCAGTGCGCAACCAAGTGCCAATAAGACGATGATGATCAATACATCATTCTTCAGGTTCGTCGACGTGAGGCTGAGTGATGCATTGGAATAGCCTCGTAAGCGGAAAAAAACATAAGGCACCAGTGCAAGAAAAAAGCCGTTATAAGCCGCCCACGTGAAGACTTCCGTCGGCGATTGCACACGCGTCGCCCCCATAAGTGAGCCGTTCAAGTGCAGCGAAATGCCTGCGTCGAAAAAATGCTGGCCAATAAGCTGACCTGCCACGAGAACAACGGCGACATACATCCATAAGCCGATGACTTCGCGCAAGGCGATGGAGCGATCCGGCGCGCGTTGACCAAGGTCCGGAAAAGGGCGGCGCCCTGCCAGCAAAGAGGCGATGCCAATGCCGATGATGACAAGTACAAGATAGTGAGAACTGCCGATCGGCATGCTTCGCAAGTTTGGTGCGCCTTCGAGTCTAGGCATGCTCGGGGCAAGTGTATAAGCGGCAACACATAGCGCTATCCAAAGAAGTAATGCAACGTACAGGCTGCGCTGTCGAAAAACGTAGTTGAGCCTGGATATGAAGGTTTCTGTCATGCCACATTCCCTTTAAAGGTGGCCCGGGACGCGCTCAGCACTACGCATGTTCACCCCGGGCCGGACGCGGACGCCGGCTAACACACAGTCAGCCTATACTTTTTTCTTTGCGGGTCACAGACTGCGTAGGACTCGGATTCGGTTGAATCAACGGCCGTCCTGGACGTCGGATGCAACCGGATACTTGGCCTTGAGCTGCTGCCATGCCGCCTCTCGTGCTTGTCGTTGCGCCTTGACCGTCGCCAGTTGAGCTTGTTGCGCGGGCGTAAGCACCGCATAGATCTGCGTTTCGTTTTGTGCGTGCTGGATAACACGCATTTGTGTTTCGCTCGCTTCGGCTTGCGCCAATCGGGCTGCGGCTGCCTGGTAGCCAGTGTCGGTCGGTGTCATGGCATCCAGGGCGGTCCGCTGCTTTTGCACGGCCTGACGCTGCGCATCCATTTGTGCGGAATCTGCGCTCAGTATTTGTGTAATGCGCGCACGCTGTGCATCGGTAGCGTTCAGTTGTGTCAACGACAGCCCAAGACCGCGCACGCTATCGCTATGATGGCTGCCGCCATTGTCCCGGCCATCGCCGTCATGCGGGGCTGCCACGGCAAATGTTGTAGCCATGGCCATGGCCGATGCGAGCAGAAGACGGAATGAAAGGTTCTTGTACATGGTTACTACCTCGTGACTCGTGTGTTGGGGTGAAACAGCGTGGAGAGATGCTGAAACACACCCCTGTATTCGGCCGTCCTTGCGAGGTAAAGAAAGGTAATTGCCATCACCTTCGCGCCGTCCTTCTCGCTTACGCGAAAATGACGATGGAGGTTAATGGGACATTGAAGGCATGAATGAAAATCGTTCTGGAAACATGCTGAAGACGAAGATTCACGCCTCAGAAGGCCTCGCTTGCAGCACGGTTACCTTTCTTTACCTTCCGGCGACGTCCGGATACGTGACCAGGTTTCAACGTCACAGGGCTAAGGCTTAATTAACGCAAAGCCGGCGCGTGCGACGGGTGCGTGACGCCGGGTGGGTATAGATCAGCCAACGAGGAAGAATAAGTGTCCAAGATACGGTTATGGCATGCGTACGTCGGTTTGTTCAGTGCGCCGACCATTCTTTTCTTTGCTTTCACGGGGGCGCTCCAGCTATTCGATCTGCATGAGCAACACGGCAACTACCAGCCCCCAGCCCTGATCGAAAAGCTGGGCAGGATGCATAAGGATCAGGTGTTTGCCCTGGATCACCATGAACACCAGTCGCAGGCACCGACTAGCGAAGGAAAGGCCGCAACGCCGCCACCCGATGATGACGATGCCGTGTCCTTGCCGACCCAGGCGCTGAAGTGGTTCTTTTTACTCGTCGCGCTTAATCTGGTGGCCTCGACCCTGCTTGGGGTGTGGATAGGTCTTTCGCATGTCCGTCGAAAGCGCACCGCCTGGACCTTGCTGGTTGCAGGGACCTTGATCCCGCTCGGTCTTGCCTGGCTGTAAGTTGTATGGGGAGTGGCCGAGGCCGCCATGATCGCCCCCATGAACGTGGAGAGGTAACGATGTTCAAAGTGCTCATTGGCGACGATGATCGTGAACTTTGCGAGCTGTTAGGCGAGTACTTGCGCCTCGAAGGGTTGCACGTGGACGTGGTCTATGACGGCGAGGCGGTGCTGGCCAGACTGCGCGATCAGACGTCCCGTCCCGACGTGCTGGTTCTCGACGTCATGCTGCCGGAGCGCAATGGCCTCGATACTTTGCGGGAACTGCGGGTACAGCATCGACTGCCGGTCATCATGCTGTCCGGTCGAGGCGAGCCAGTTGACCGGGTCGTGGGGCTGGAATTGGGAGCGGACGATTACCTATCCAAACCCTGCCTGCCGCGCGAGCTGCTCGCCCGTGTACGCGCGCAGCTGCGGCGGCACACGTTGGAAGGCGTCGGCGAACTGACTATGGGCGTGTTGCGCGTGTTGCCCGGCGAACGACGTGCCTATGTGGAAGAGCGCGAGCTCAACCTCACCGGTGCGGAATTCTCGCTCTTGTTGACGCTGATGCAGCGCGCAGGCGAGGTGATCGACAAGCCTGCACTGACCCGCGCCTCGCTTGGGCGGGAGTTGGAGCGTTTCGATCGCAGCATTGACATGCGCGTAAGCCGTCTCCGTCACAAGCTGACCGAAGCTTCTCCTCATTCGCCGCGGATCGACGCGATTCGCGGTTCCGGTTATGTGCTTCTGCCTGCCGGCGCGCTACCGTCATGAAAGGCCTGCATACCCCATTCCGCAGTCCGATCTTTTGGCGGATTTTGATTTCCTTTTGCGCTGCCACTCTGTTGGTGATGCTGCTGGCTGGCTGGCTTACTACCGGATTTATCCATTACTTGGCCCATCGGCGCGTTGACTGGAGCGCACTGGCCGATACGGCCGAGCACGTCTACGACAGTGGCGGCCGCAGTGCACTTGATGACTGGATAGAGAAAGAAAGTAAAGAAGGAATCGAAGTCAATCTGTACGAAGACGGACAGTCACTGCACAAATGGCGCGTGCCGTCTTCCGTTCGCCATTCGCTGCCTGCTTCACTCGCTGATGGCCGCAGCACGGAACTCAGGCTGTCACGGGATTCTGATTTAGTAATCAGGCCGGTGATCGGTGACGATGGGCATACCAGGGAATTGGTGGGCTATACCGATTCTCGTGGGCGCCTTTCGCGGGATGCTCAGGAAAGACTGTTGCTCGGCATGCAGATGATGCTTTCACTGCTGCTCATCGGTGCCATTGGCTGGTGGATTGCACGTCGTGTGTCGCGCCCAGTCGACGCGATACGCGATGCTACGCGAAAAATGGCCGAAGGTGATCTTGCTGTGCGTGTGCAGCCGCGCTGGAGCGACGCACATGATGAATTGGGTCAACTGGCGCGCGACTTCAATGGTATGGGCGAGCGAATCGAGCAGCTTGTCGCCCACGAGCGCGGTGTCTTGCAGGACCTTTCCCACGAGATCCGTTCGCCGCTGACAAGGCTTCATCTGTTGCTGAATCTGGCTGAGCGCTATGCGGGTCGGGATATGGCGACCGCGTATTTTAGGCGCGCGGAACAGGAGATCGAGCGTATGGATCGCATGACTTCCGAGATGCTGGCCTTGTCGCGACTGGAAGCGGGATTGCCAGGCATGGAGCAGGAGTCGATCGATCTTGCCGACCTGGCAGAGCAACGTGTGAAAGCAGCCCGTGTCGAGGCGCAGGCGAAAAGCGTAGCGATACAAACCATCATTGATGGTTCGGTACAAGTGAAGGGCAGTGGCATATTGCTGGAGCGTGCCATGGACAACGTCATCACCAATGCCATCAAGTTCAGTCCGGCGGACGGAAAGGTTGAAGTGACCGTCGGCCATCAGGGCAACGTCGCTACCATCAAAGTGGCCGACAATGGTCCTGGCGTTCCGCAGGATGAATTGGGCATGTTGTTTCGACCGTTCTTCCGTGGAGGGAATGCCAAGCTGGCGAAGGGAAATGGCCTTGGCCTATCCATCGTTCAGCGGGTGATGCAGGTGCATCTGGGTCATGTCGATGCCTGCAATCGTCTGGAGGGTGGGCTGGAAGTCACGCTGGAAATGCCAGCATCCTGATCTTGGCGGGATGCCGGCTGCCAACTTATCTATCTGGCGTGTGGTTTAATCACGCAGCAAGCGATAGCCAATGATGGTGTGGCAAAGACAGTCTTCACATCACGGCGTTGCTCATTCATCATTCAACACCAGCTGCGCTTACCGGCGATAAAGCACAAAAAGGAAAAGGCTCCAAGTGACGAAACGTGCATGCTGGGCGATGGGCGCCGTGGTGGTCGGGCTATTGAATGCGGGATGTGTCGGCCATTCGCATGAGGCCATCATGTCGGCCTCTCATACCGGCGCGTCTACAGGCGGAAGAGGTCTCGCGCTGACACAGTACGTCGATCCGATGATTGGCACGGACCAGTCGCCACCCCTCGTTCCGGCTATCGCGCAGACCGAGTCGCCACCGGAAGACTTGGGCGGCGGTTTCACAACACCTGCCGCAACGCTGCCAGCGGGCATGGTGCAATGGGGGCCTGATACACCTTCCGTGACACATACCTGGAGTCCGCCTGGGTATCACTACGGCCAGACGAGCATCACCGGTTTCAGCCTCACTCACCTGAGTGGAGTTGGCTGCCCCGGTGGAGGTGCTCTGCCAGTGTTGCCAATCGTCGCAGGGCAAATGGGCGCTGCGTCGTTCAAGCACACAAACGAAACGGCAAGACCAGGCTACTACGGCGTAACGCTCGACAACGGCATCCGCACAGAACTGACTGCCACGCTGCGCAGCGGCGCCGGGCGCTTCACCTGGCCCGTCGGCCAGGCTGGTCAGCTCAACGTGGCCGCAAGCACCAACGCGTCATCGCAGGGCGGCACGATCACGATTGACCCGAACGATCCGGAAGCACTGTCTGGATCGATGAATGGCGGCGACTTCTGCAGCAGCGGACAAACGTACAAGATCTACTTCTACGCACAGCTTGATCAGCCGTTCACCACGAAACTGTCTGCCGGAAATGCACTGCTCACGTTCACGTCGACGCTCCGCACGCCGTTGACAGTGAATATGAAAGTGGGCGTCTCATACGTCAGCATCCAGAATGCGAAGGACAATCTGCAACGGGAGGCCGGCACACTCGGTTTTGATGAAATTGCGAAACGAGCCGACGCCGCATGGAATCGGGAACTCAGTGCGATCGAGGTGACAGGCGGCAATACGGACGACGTGAAGAAGTTCTATACGGCGCTATATCATGCGTTGCTTGCCCCAAGCGTGTTCAGTGATGCCAACGGCGACTATGTGGCCATGAATGGCAAGGTCATCAACGCTGGGGCCGGTCACGTGCACTACACCACGTTCTCGAGCTGGGACACCTATCGTTCGTTGATGCCTCTCATTGCGTGGCTCAAGCCGGCCGCTGCCAGCGACATGATGCAGTCGCTCGTCGATGATGCAAGTACGTGTGGCGGTGCCTTTCCCAAATGGGTGGAGGGCAACACGAACAGCGATGTGATGCCGGGTGACAATGTGCCGATTGTCGTTGCGCAGAGCTATATGTACGGCGCCACCAGCTTCGACACCCAAAAGGCGCTGTCGATCATGCTCCGCACGGCGTCAGGCGCTGCCACGACGTGCCGCAACGTAACCGCGCTGCCCGGACTCGTCTTGTACAAACAGCTTGGCTATCTGCCTGCCGATGCGAACATTCGGATCGATAGCAGCCACAACGGTGGTACCGCGTCGACGACGCTTGAATACGCGACCACTGACTACGCGATCTCCCGTTATGCACTGGCGCTCGGTGACATCACGAATGCAGCGAAAATGCGGACACGATCGGCGAACTGGAGGAATGTCATTCGCCCCGCGTTCAGCGCGACGCCGCCACGGCTTTCCGATCGCGATAGCAATGGCAGTTGGGTCGCTAACTCATTCGATGAGGTTGAAGGGAATGTCGAGCAATACACGTGGATGGTACCGTTCGACATCCCCGGATTAATCCATACGCTTGGCGGCGATGCTGCCGTGCTGCCGAGGCTCGACACGTTCAACGCTTACTTGAATGCCGGCTCGCACAGCCCGCACCTATGGATTGGCAACGAGCCATCGTTCGCGACGCCATGGCTCTACAACTGGACTAGTCGGCCGGACAAGACGCAAGCTCTTGTGCGTCGAATCGTCAACGAGCAGTTCACCACTGCTGCGTCGGGGTTGCCGGGCAATGATGACGAAGGTGCCACCTCTGGCTGGTTCGTGTGGGCGGCACTTGGGCTGTATCCGGAAGTGCCAGCTGTTTCAGGCTTCACACTGTCGAGCCCGCTCTTCAGTCATGTGACGATCCGACTTGCTGACGGCAAAATCCTCGAGATCAACGCAGACCATGCAGGTTCGACTTATGTCCAGGACGTTACGCTCAATGGCAGCGCCTTGACATCGACGTGGATAGATTTTGACCGGGTAGGGAACGGCGGCACGCTCGAGTTCCATCTTGGTGATGCGCCATCATCGTGGGGGCAGTCAGCCGCCACGAGATAGTTGCGAGTCACCGTCCTCTGACGTCGCCGATCAGCGTACTGAGCGCACTAGCCTGGGTGCGCCAGTCGAACTCGTTCGGGTGGTCGTTGCTGGTAGCGCCGGACCAACGGGTACCGAGTCGGCCAGCGGCGTCGCGATCGTTGTTCCAGATGCTATCGGCTTGCCGGTCGAGGAATGCCGCGTAGTGGGGGTCACGAGTGGTGTCGACAAGGTCGGTCCAGTAGCGCATGAAGATGCCCTTGAACTGCTTGGCGTCGTTACTGCAGGTCTGGTCCAAGGCATCACAGCGCTCGGTCAGGATGCCATCGGTCACAAGTGAGTTGGAACCCATCGCGGCGTCAGCCAGGCGGTGTACGGTGGCCAGAATCTGCGGGTCCCGGGTCGCGCGCCACAGTTCCAGGCCCGCACCGATGGCCAAGCCCTGGTTATAGGTCCAAACGGTCTGGCTGTTGTTGGTGCAGGTGCGGGTGAGGCCGTCGTTGACCAGGCCATCAGCATTGATCATGCCGCTGCTTTGGAGCCACGCCCAGGCCGTGCGGGATCGCGCCAACCACTGCGTGTCGCCATGGATCCGGCTGTGCAATTCGGCGGTGAGCCGGATAAACAATCCGTTGGTGACGGCGTTCTTGTAGGTGCGCTCGGCACTCCACCAGACGCCACCGCCGCAGGTGCTGGTGTCCCAGTAGCCGTACACGTAATTGGCGATGGTGACTGCCATGTCCAGGTACTTCGGGTTGCGGGTCAGGTCATAGGCTTCCACCCAGGTCAGACCCCACCATTCGGAGTCGTCGATAGCCCGGCTGGTGAAGTTGCCCGGCGAAGGATGGTCCGGCAAGACGCCGGCCGGAAACACACCTTTGTTTTTTTCGAAGGTGTTGTTCAATTGGCTGAGATAGCGACGGTCACCAGTGCGTTGCATGTAGTCGCCGATGGTTTGCAGGGCGACTGCCGAGTTCCACCAGCTGGACGGAAACCAGGCCTTGTTGGGGTCGTAGGAGTGCATCAACACTTCTGCTGCCATTCGCGCACGTGCGATCGCCGTCGGGTTGTCGATTCGTGGGCTGGCTGGGTACGTTTGTTCGGTTGCCATGGAAGGGAAGGCGACGCCGAGGATCATCAGGCTTGCCACGGCCAGCAGCGTGCGTAATCGTGCGTGTATTGCTTCGAAACTCATGATCGGAAGCGCTCCTCTCGGATGCCCGCGAAGGGAAAGGCCATGTCTCCTCCCAATGTGTTTGGATCGATCTAAAATTCTCGTCTAAAAAAAGCCCATGACGCAATGGACCCAGTGTTCGAACACTCAGCGGTCGATGCCCGAACCCAATGCCACTGTAATCCCCTTTTGCGGCGTGATGCTTGTGGCATTACGAAAGGACGGAGTCATGTACACCGAAACCCATGGGGTCTGCGCATCGACGCAAAGCTTCAATATCAAGGGCTATCTTTCACTGCAAGCGGACGAGGGCAGGGCGATTAGCCGTAGCGCCTGTCAAAGAGCAGGACGAATTCATCTTGGTGAGATGATTGACCCATCGAGCCGTTCGCGTACCACGGGTACGAAACCTATCGGGTAGGGCTCCGATCGACAAGATAGGCGGATATTCAGTCGAGGTGCTTATGGATAAGAGTGCGACACCAATGAGCGACGTTGCAAAGCAGCGCGGGGAGGATCGCAAACAAGGAATCACTTCGCTGCAACGTCATCAGCGGCGGCTGCTCTACGGGGGCGGTGGCTTAGTCAGCTTGCTGATCGTGCTGGCTGGATTGGCGAGCGTCTTGTCGGGCATCAACGATTTTCATGCTGCGCAAATGCAGGCCTTTGAGCAAGGCCGCGCAACCATCGACGAATACCTCACACAACGCGATCGCGCCTACGTCAATAGCTTGTACACGAACAACGCGTTGTGGGAACAGACGGCCTTGTTGAAGAATTGGGGTGCGCCGTTCTTGACCGAGTTCCAGTCCCGCGATGAGGCGATGACCATACTGGCACCCGGCGATTCCGCGCCGTGGATCGTGCTGGGTCAGCATGCATCGCAACAACTCGGCGATCTGCTTCCTGCTTACCTCGGCATGATCGAGCAATACTCGGCTTACACGAAAGCGTCCGTGGCGGCAACGCAGTCGACGGGCCCCATCATCGTCTACGGCTATGATCCATCGGGCTCGCTCCTGGCCATCACTGGCATCAAGGACGAGCAATCGATTCTGCACGATCTGAACGTCAAGACCCGGGTGGAAGCCATCTCGCGCTTAATGATTAGCGATCGGCGGCTGCAATCCGCCACGCGCGTCAGCGGGATGTTCATGCCGCTTGAGAAAATTGCCTACTACTTCGATCGAAATCCGTTTAATGGCGAGCCGTCGCTGGTGACTGTGTTGACACTTGATGTGAAGAATAAACCCTACTTCACACGTGTAACGTTTGAGTCGATGAGCATCGTCCAGGCGAGGTTGGAGCAGGCGACCCGTGAAGCGTTTGTCATCGTTTCGCCTCGTGGAGACATACTGGCACACGCAGGCGAAGTGCCTTCCGATCTCCATCTAAACGCGGCCACTCTGGACACGTTGCGGAAGGAGGCAAGAAGTTCGGTCCGACTCCGGGAAGGGACCGTCTATATGGTCGCATCGCCACTGCATGGCGTCGACTGGATCGCCATACACCCTTATTCCGTGCACGACATGCTGGCGGCAAAGGGCCGGTTCCTGACGGCTGCTGTTCTGGCGACACTGATTATTCTTGCGGCGCTGTGGGCGCTGCTTTTGCGGATGGACCGCCGGATATTCGCGCCAGCCCTGAGTGACGCTTCGCGGGTATACGAAAGCGATGCCTTGAACCGGGCCATCGTGGAAACGTCGCCCATCGGCCTCTCACTGCTGGATCGCGACACCAGCCGGCCGGTGATGCAGAACGCGGTGGTCGAGCAAGTTGCCGGAGGCGACGAGGCGCATGTCGACACCCTCTACCAGGCGATCTGCCGGGAATCGAAACCGAAGGGTGTCGACGCCTCGCACGACTTCCAATACACGTTCGAACACGACGGACAGCCTCGGCATTTGCGTGTCATCACGACGCCGACCACACATCACGAAAAGCAGTCGCTGCTGTGTGTCATTCGTGACGTCACCTCGGAAGTGGAGCTCAACGAGCGTCTGGTCCAGGCCCGGCGCGATTCCGAACAGGCAAGAGTAGATGCCGAGCAGGCCAGCCAGGCGAAAACAACCTTCGTGGCCACTATGAGCCATGAAATACGCACGCCATTGAACGGTGTATTGGGTCATCTTGAGTTGCTCGCTCAATCGCCGCTCAGTCCAACCCAAAAAGAGCGCCTGGAGCAAATTCGCCTGTCGGCCGATTCGTTGCTTGGCATCATCAGCGACGTGCTGGACTTCTCGCGCATCGAAGCAGGGCAGCTGACGATCGCATTGGCTCCCTTCAATCTGCGTGATCTGGTGGAACAGGCAGCGCTATTGTATGCGCCGCAGGCATTGCGCAAGGACGTCAAGCTTTACTACGGCCTCGACGATAACCTCGGCCAAACGTATGTCTCCGACGAACATCGTCTGCGGCAGATCCTCAATAATCTCCTCAGCAACGCGGTGAAATTCACAGAGTCAGGGCAAATCGTCCTGAGCGTATCGTCAAGGCAAGTGGAAGGCCCGGAGCATCTGCGTTTCGAGGTGGCGGATACCGGCATCGGCATCGCACGCGAAAAGCTGGAGCAGCTGTTCGAGCCCTTCACACAAGCGGATGCCAGTACTGCACGACGTTTCGGCGGAAGCGGGCTAGGCCTGGCCTTATGTCGGCAATTGAGCAAATTGCTTGGCGGTTTTATCGAGGCGGAAAGCACCAAAGACAGGGGAAGCGTATTCACGCTCGATATTCCCACAACGAGGGTCGCGCCTCACGCAGCGACAGAGCCGCCGCTCAAAGGCCGGGTCTTAGCGGTGGTTTCATCCTCGCCCGAATGGATGCAAGAGATAAGTCGGCTGCTGCGCTCGCATGGCGCGACTGTGAGCACTGCCACTTCGCTGGGTAAGCTGCCCACGGACCATGAGGTGACAACGCTGATCGTCGTTGACGATGAACGTGACCTGCAAACCGCCGTGGACGATGGCGCTTTTGAACGAATCGTGGCTGCTTCGTCCAATGGGCCTCTCGTTCCAGAGCGGAAGGGTCGCATCACGCACGTATCGTGTTATCTCGGCGCTGCCTTGGTTTCCGCCGTCATGGGGCATTCCGTCGATCCTTCCACCACGCAGCCCCAGCAACGAGCGCCGCACAAGATGTATCGCGGCCGGGCATTGCTGATCGAGGATCACCCCGGCAACCGCGTGCTCATTCAACAACAGTTGGAAGTGATCGGCCTGCAGGTGGATAGCGCTGAAGGTGGCCAATCGGCATTGCGTATATGGGACGACACCCATGACGTCGTGCTGACCGATATCAACATGCCCGGCATGAGCGGTTATGACCTGGCGCGCTCGCTGCGCGAACGTGGCGTGGACAAGCCGATCTTCGCGATCACCGCCAGCGCCATGGCGGATGAAAACAAGCGTTGCGAGGAAGCAGGCATCACCGCGGTTCTGCTCAAGCCGCTGTCGCTGGAGAGTCTCCGAAAGGCTTTCGAGACCTTCACCCGTCTTCCGCGCGAATCGGTTTCCGCGGATAGGGGCGGCAACCGTGACGTGCACGAAAAGGCGCGTCGCGGCTTCGTGGAGCGTGGGCGTACCGATCTGCAAGACATGGCGCATGCGCGGGCGACGGGCGATGTACAATCCTTGAAAGACACCATCCACTCTTTCATGGGCATATTGTTCATGCTTGGCGAAAGGGAAACCGGCCAACAGTGTTCTCGCCTGCGCGATAAGCTAGACACCACCGATATAAAAGATCTGGAAGGGGACCTTTCCGAACTCTCCGCTACCTTGAAGCAGGTGGTGGACCGTTATGACGAGGGACTGGCACAGTAAGCAGTCACTCAATCATCGTCTCCCAATGCCCAGAGCTCCAAGTCGGCCGCATGCTGAAATAGGTCGGCATCACTCATGAAACCCAGCTTGCTCATCGCACTGGATTTCTGACCGCTGGCCGTCTGTTTGCGGATATTGAGAGTCGCAGCGATTTCCGTAATGGTTTTTCCCTTCAAGTAAAGTGCGATGACCTCGCGCTCGCGCGGCGACAACTTGGTGGTATTCGACGTCGAGTGCTCCCTTGGCATGCGCTCGATGGACGGTGACAGGTAGCGCCGCTTGACTAGCACAGACTGAATAGCCGGTACGACGTGCGACAGATCGTCTGTCTTGCTGATGATGTTTTCCACACCACGCGCCATCATGGCGCCGATGATGGCGGGCTTGTCGATGGCGGTCACCATCACGATGCCGATCGACGGGTAGTCGCGTTTCAGAACGTCGATGAGTTCCAGGCCATCGCCCACATGGCTGCCTGGCATGACGTAATCCGTTACTACCACGTCACACAGTGTCGTGTTCAACACGTGAATCAGCTCATCGGGGTTCTGGGCTGTGCCGACGATCTGGTAGGAGAAGATCTCCTCGATGCACGCCTGAATCCCCAGCAGTATGATGGGGTGGTCGTCCGCGATGACAATGCGGATGCGCTTGGTGTCCATGCTCGTCTTTATCCGACTCCATGTGGCGCTTGCTGGAAGTTCTTACGGCTAGACACTATGATCTCGTCCGCATCGAAGAGCAACCCGAGGCAGTAAAAGGGCAGGTCATGACCATCCGGGTTGCTATCGTCGACGATCACCCTGCAGCGCTGTTCGGTATCGAGCGCACGCTCGCCAACGAAAGCGACCTGCTTATCGTGGGCACTTGCAAGAACTCCACGGAACTCGTCGATCTGTTGGCCGTCAATTCGGTCGACGTCGTGTTGACCGACTTTGTCATGAAGGAGGGCAGGCATGGCGATGGCATCACCATGCTGCGCTTCTTGCGCCGGCACTTTCCCGATCTGCGCATCGTCGTGTTGACCAGCGTGCTGAGCGCCGAAATCCTTAAGAGCATTCAAGAAAGCGATGTCCACGTTATCGTCAGTAAAACGGATGACTATGGATACGTCAGCGCGGCGATCCGGCATGTGTGTGAGCAACTGCCTTTTGTCTCGCCGACCGTCGACATGCTGCTGAAGAGCAACGATACCGTTGCAGGACAACAAAGCGATGTGCCGCGCCTTACCAAGCGCGAAACGGAAGTGGTGCGGATGCTTGCCGAAGGCTTGTCGATCCAAGACATCGCCGCACGCTTTTCGCGCAGTCCCACCACGATAAGCTCGCAGAAATATTCCGCGATGAGAAAGTTGGGCATCGAGCGCGACGCGGAGCTATTTCGTTACGCCATATCAACCGGCATGATCCAAGCGTCTCAGATTGCCTTGGATCACGAGCAGGAACAGCCGGGCAAGCCTTGACCGCACTGCCATCGGCGGTTTCTCGGCCTCGCTCGCATGCTGAACGGCCGTTCATTCGGCCGCCCGGGCCTTTTCGTTTTTGTCAGGTATCAGGGCCTCCTCCCTCATCCTAATCTTTGCGTGTGCCCAGTGAAGTAGTGCCGGGCATGCCGACGCAGAGTTATGCGTGGCGCCTCCAAGGAGGTATGGCGGCCGGAAAGGCCGCGAGTGGTCCAAGCGTCACACATTGTGTACGCCGCGCTATCCCGCAAGACATTGAAGCACGCAGCCTGTTGCGTGATGGCGTCTTGCACCCTGAGCCGAACCTAGTGCTCGACTTTTGGAGAAGACGAATGAACACCATTTATCGTGTCATCTGGAATGCCACCACGAACAAGTGGGTGGTCGCATCTGAACTGGCCAATGGCCGCAAGAAAGCCAAGACCATCGTCGGACTGGCCGCGACGGTTGTGTTCGGCTTGAGCTTTGGCGGCAACACCGCCATCGCACAAGACACGAAGATGGTGGGTGCGTCGTGTACGACGACCGGCGGGCAGGCGGGTACGCTGGATGCGTTCAATACCTGTGCAGCCAGCGGCGCGGGTAGCATGGGCGTTCAGTCGGTAGGCACGATGGCGGCGCTGGATGACACCTACATCAAGGTCAATGGCTCCACCGCATCATCCGCAACGGGCTCCAATACCATTGCCATCGGCAACGGCGCACAGTCGAACGTCGCTGGCACTGCTGATGGCAACATTGCCATCGGCTCGAACGCAAAAAATCAGAACACCGGCGCCGGTTCGATCGTGTTCGGTCGCAATGCAACGATTCAGGGCACCGGCGGAAATCCTGCGGTCACCGGCGCGGGTTCCATTGCCATGGGCGACGGCGCAAACATTTATGGCGGCAGTGCGATTGCCGTGGGTGCGAATGCGAAAGTCAGTCATTCGGGTGGTATAGCGATAGGCTCTGGTGCAACGCTAACGGGTAGTGGCGTTGGACTCGGTACCAACGCAACGATCACGAGTAGCGGCTCTGGTGTGGCGCTCGGCAACAACACAACCATCTCAGCCAGTAACGCTGTGTCTCTCGGCAATGGCAGTGTGGCAAACCGGGCAAATACCGTTGCTGTGAGCGATGGTACGACGTTGCGCCAGGTCGTAAGTGTTGGCGCCGGCACACAGACTAACGATGCGGTTATCGTGGGCCAGTTGGCTCCGGTGGTGAACGCGTTGGGTGGCGGTGCATCCATCGACCCGAAGACAGGGGCGGTGACGGGCCCCACTTACACCGTGGGCGGAACCTCAGTTAACACCGTTGAAGGTGCGGTTACCAATCTGGACGGCCGTGTAACCACCAACACCAACAATCTCACCGATTTGACGAATCAAGTCACAAATGGCGAGATCGGGCTGGTAAAGCAGGATGCGACGACAGGCAACGTCACGGTCGCGTCCGCGACGGGCGGCAACTCGGTGGATTTCACTGGCACGGCCGGCGCACGTACGCTGACCGGGGTGGCCAATGGCGAGCTGTCTTCGACCAGCACCGATGCAGTGAACGGTTCGCAACTGTATGCCACCAATCAGCAAGTAGCCAAGAACACCAGTGACATCACGACGATCGACAGCCAGTTGGGCGGTGTTGTTGCCAACAACAAATACATCAAAGTCAACAGCGGCAAGTACGCAAAAGATGCTGCAGCAACGGCTGGTGACGGTTCGCTCGCCATGGGGGCAAGCGCGCGGGCGCCTGGTCAGTCGTCGGTCGCAATCGGCGGTGAAAGTGTGGCCAGCGGTGGCACGTCCACGGCGGTAGGTCTGCGCGCAACAGCCACTAAACAAAATGCAGTTGCCATTGGTGGAAATAGTACGGCCAGCGGCATCGCTTCGTCTGCAGTGGGTTACTTTGCATACGCTACGGGAGATTCCGGCACGGCACTCGGTTACTACAGCAATGCAAGCGGAGTGGCCAGCACGGCACTTGGCAACAGGGCCGTGGCGTCGGGTGACCGTTCGACGTCGCTGGGCTCAGGCGCGGCAGCCACAGGCGACTATTCGGTTGCGCTTGGACGCTTAGCTGACGCATCGAGCAACAATGCAGTGGCTCTCGGCCAGGGCTCTGTCACGGATCGCGACAACAGCGTCTCGGTCGGCTCCGTGGGCAACACGCGTCAGATCACCAACGTGGCGAATGGTACAGCAGATTCTGATGCGGCCACGGTGGCGCAGTTGAGGGCAGCAGGCTTAGTGGATCCTTCTGGCAACGAGCTGTTAGCACTGACCTATGATGATCTGTCGTTGGACTCGGCGACCTTGGGCGGCGCGCACGGCACCATCATCAATAATCTGGCGCCCGGTCAGGTTGCATCGGGCAGCATGCAGGCGGTGAATGGCGGCCAGCTGTTTGATATGCAGCAAGGCATCCAGAATCAGTTCGATCAGCTCAACAACTACTACACCGGTCTCGACGGTCGTGTGGGTGCGATTGAGCAAGGCGCCCCTGCGTCGCCGCCGGCTGGCGGAGGTGCGAGCGGTGGTGATAACGCAGCAGGCAGTGGTGTTGCAGCTGATTTCAGCGGCTCGGGTCAAAACAGCACGCAAGTCGGCAACGGTGCCAGCGCTTCCGGTGAGAACAGTACCGCGGTGGGTAATGGCACCGTGGCATCTGGCTCGGGCAGTACCGCAACGGGTGCTGGTGCGACAGCGTCGGGCAACGGTAGTACTGCTAATGGCTCCGGCGCGAACGCGTCAGGTAGCAACAGCACCGCGCTGGGGTCTAACGCAAGCGCCACAGGTAACAATTCAGTGGCCTTGGGCTCGGGCTCGGTAGCTGACCGTGATAACGCAGTGTCCGTCGGCTCAGCCGGTAACGAGCGTCAAATCACCAACGTCGCAGCGGGTACCCGCCCTACGGACGCGGCTAACGTGGGACAGGTGCAGGCTGCGGTTAGCGGGGTGCAGGATTGGGCGAATCAAAAGTTCACCCAGGTGAATCGGCGCATCAATGGTATGGGCGCAATGAGCGCAGCTTACGGTCAGATGGCCTTCAGCGCCCAAGGTATCAACACGCCGAACAAGGTTGGTGTGGGTGTGGGTAACATGAATGGTCAGCCTGCGATCGCGTTGGGTTACTCCCGCCAGATCAAGCCAAATTTGAACATATCGTTTGGTGGCGCAGCCTCCGCGAATGACACGTCAGTGGGTGCTGGCATGAGCTATGGGTGGTAACGACAACAAAGCGAGCGGATTATTTTCCTGGTTGAGCCGGCAGTCTTGAGCTGCCGGTTTTTTTGGAAGATACATCTCTGATTCCGACGCCCATTTTGATCCAAGACGGATATCTCGATTTCGAAGTGCGAATCCATTTGGCTGGAGTTCTTTCCCGTTTCGCAACGTAATTAGTCCGGCTGACAACATTTGTGCTGTTCATTCGGTTCATCGATGCCTATGTTGACTATCCAGGCATACGCCGCTAGCCACATAAATCATCATGCATCGCGCCACATTCACGCCCCGCATTTCTTTCCGGACAGGGTGTCTCAGGCTGAGTATTGCGGCCGTACTTGCGCTTGTTTCAACCGTGCCACTAAAGGCTGCCAATCATGCGCCGAGCACAGCTTCCATGATCGCGAGTGCCTGGACGACAAAAGGAAATGTCACATTTCTTCCTGATAGAAGTGCCATCGTTATCGCCCAAGGAGGCAGTGCTGAGCTCAATGCGACGACTTTTTCAAGCGGGACGATCGAATTTGATATGAAGTCGCCGGGCGGCAACGTTGGCCTGACTTTTCATATGCGAGGCGACACGGGCGAGGCGCTTTATTTTCGGCCTTCCGCCGACTGTGCGACCTCGAATGACTGTGTCCAGTACATGCGTATCGATCACGGAATCTTTGAATGGGATTTGTTTGGCGACAATCAGGCGCGAGCGCTTTTTGGCGCTAATGTCTGGAATCATGTGAAGCTGTCCGTAAATGGGCGATCCATGCACGTGTGGGTTAACGGTACACTGGTATCTGCGCCACGAGACAATCTTCTGGTGGGGGCATTCGATAGCGGAACCATCAAACTTCACGGACCCGCGTCCTACGCGCATCTGACGATTGCCCCAGCCGTCCCTACAGATAATCCGGAACGCTCGGCGAGTGCTGCGGCAGGCGACACCCATTTCGTTACGCGCTGGCTGGCGTCCAGTGCATTCATCATGCCATCCACCTTCGATGCGAAGCTAGGCCAGAACATAGGCGTCGCCCCGTCTATCGAATCTCTTCCCGCCACGGATACATTCGGCCACGTGTTGTATGCGGATCCGACGGGTCTTATCAACGTGACGGCAGCCTTGGGCGAGGCGCAAAAAGGTAACGCGATCGTCGCGACTTGGCTCAAGACAGTGGTGACGTCCGAGCATGCACAGGTTAAGCGTGTTTCTATCGGCTGGACGCGCGAAGCATGGGTTTTCGTAAATGGCGAACTTGTCTATGCCGATAAGAATCTCTACGGCGTTCCGGGCGCAAGCAAGATGCCAGATGGGCGACTGTCGCTTGACAACGGGGCGTTTGACTTGCCGCTTAAAAAGGGCAGGAATGAGATTGATGTGCTGCTGGATGATAATTTTGGCGGCGGCGTACAGCACTTCGGCTGGGGTTTGATGATGCGGCTTCCTGACCTCGAAGGTGTTCAATTATCTACCCATTAGGGCATAGGAACTTGATGGTGTTGAAAGACGCCTCCGCAGACAATCCACCAGACGAGGGGTTGTATCTACTGCCCGCAGTAGATTCGCAGGCGGATCGCCTGCGGGGGCGAGTGGGAGCATTCCATACTTGTTTTAGTATTTGATTAAGGTCGAGTCTCCCTATCATCCCAGATCAGGCGAGAATTGAAACCGTGAGCCGCGAACATTATCAGGATCACGTAAGCGCTAAACACTCCCGGTAGCAACAGCGGGAGGGTTCGCTTACTGAAGACCTGCAAGCAAGCTGTCGGCGCCCTTATCGATACCGCGTTTAGAGGCCCCGAGTTTGCCGAAAGTCGCCTTCATGTTCAGCGCATTCGGATATTGTTTGTCCACATAGGCTTTCAGTAAGCGATTCGTGGATGCGTCGTAGATTTCAACGGCGTAGCTTACGGAGCCTGTCATCAACCCTTCCTTGCCACGGATGGCCTGCACGGTGTTGATCGGCATTCCGCCGAGATCCATGCGCGTGAACGTGGAGAAAAACTTGGTCGTGTGCTTGGCGCCGGTGAGCGTTACATGAATACGTAACGTACCGTCCGCTGGAAAGGATTCCTTTTTGAAGCGTTGTTCGAGCTTGTCTTCAAACTGCTGTTGCATGTAGGTCGCAAGCTCTGCCTTATCTTCGTCGGTAATCTTTGCATCGAATTGATTGTCAGCGCCGTTATAAATCGTGACAGGATCCATTATGAAGCGGCTGTAGCGCTTCCAGTCCGCGTTGGAGGTATATGCATAAGGTTCGTGCCCGCGCTTGCTCTGGTCATTCGGGCGAAGATAAGTGGACGATTCGATCCCTTGATACGGTTTGGGTTGTGTGGAGGCGCAACCTGTCAGTGCAGCGGCAATACTGAGCAACAGTAAGCACGAGGCCTTGGTGGTGATTTGCATGGATACGTTCCTAGTCTTCGGGTGGGCGCTACGGCGCCAGGGAGAGGTCGATGACAGGAGCATGTGGCTCCTTATTGACCATGCTAGGGAACGGTTTTTAAGAATTGATTAGGATTTGTAGCTGTGGAAGATTTGTTTTATCAGAGCATATTGCTGCATCAAAGCATCTGTGTGGAATGGCCTCGCGACGTCCATTTTTCTTACGAGCCAAGTGTTTCGGCTGGAAAAATGAACCGAATGAGGAAGCCTTGACCGTTCTTGCCTTGTCCCGTCTCGATCACCGCATCGTGAAGCCTGGCTATGCTAGCGACGAGCGAAAGACCGATGCCGCTTCCTCGCACCTCGACATCCTTGGCGCGATAGAAACGGTTGAAAATGGCCGTCCGTTCCTCTTCCGGAACACCAGGTCCATTGTCGCGTACCTCCAGCAAAGGATGGCGGCCGTTCTCACGAATGATATATCCGCAGCGGATCTCGACAGTGCCAAAGTCACGGCCGTGTCGAATGGCATTGTCGATCAGGTTGCGGAGCAGAATGCCAATCTCATCAAGATCACATTTGACTAAGCATGACGCTCCGGAGAGAAGCAGGCGTGTGCCTCGTGCTCCGGCTTGAATACTGAATTCGCTGATGACGTGGCGGGAAAGGTCCAGCAGATCGGTGTAGTGAAGACCTGTTGCATGCAATCCTGCGTCGAGTCGCGCCAAGTCCAGCAACTGTTCGGCCAGACGATGGGTGCGATGAGAAACGACCAAAAGCTTCTTTAATGCCTCATTCTTGCGTTCAACCGTATCGGCACGCAGTCCGACCTCTCCTTGCATGTGCAGAGCAGCTAATGGTGTGCGAAGTTCGTGGGCGGCATCGGCAATGAACTGACGTTCGGCACGCATGGCGGTGTCCACGCGCCGCAGGAGTGAATTGAAAGCCAGAATGAGCGGGCGAAGCTCATCGGGAACTTGGTCGATCAAAAGCGGTTCGGAATCGAAGGCTTTGCGTCTGGCGATATCTTCGGATAAAGCTCGCAAGGGTCGCAAAGAGGCCACGACGATCCACCACATCACCACGCCAACCACGGCCAGCTCAATGGTATTGAGGAGCATCGCGGTAAGCATGCCGCCAACATCGTTGTTGGGCTGCACAACCCTCTGTGGGTGCGCGGCCAGCGCTTTCTCTTCACTTATGCGGGTTGATTGAGGCGCGATTCCCCTTACCCCTTGGGCTTCAGAAGGTTCGTGCACTCGGACCCATTCGCGAGGTAATGCCTTGACGAGCGTGTCACTCAGCGCGCCGAGGTTGCCACGCCACGCCGTTGAAGGGCCGGCATTCAAATAGGAAATCAACATGGCGATGGAGATGCTCCAAACCAACGCGACCACCAAGCCCAGCCCCGCCAGCATGCGCCATTGCAAGGACCTCATACTGTTGCACCTATCGTGTAGCCGTGGCCATGTACGGTCGTAATGACGTCATCGCCGAGCTTTCGCCTCAGCTGATGCACGAACACCGATATCGTGTTGCTGCCCACGGCAGCCCGGTCGCCGTAAATGGCGCGCTCAAGGTCATCCCGCGTCACCACGCGTCCCGTGCGTTTGAGCAACGTAAAAAGGATCTGATACTCATGGGCGCTGAGGGCAACCGGCTCGCCTGCTTTGGTGACCCGGCGTTTAGCTGGATCCAGCACCACTTCGCCGTGGATGAGGGTGGCGACGACTTGGCCTTCGCTACGCCGAGTCACGGCTCTCACGCGCGCGAGCAGTTCCCCGAGTTGGAAGGGTTTGACGAGATAGTCGTCCGCACCGGCGTCCAGTCCGCGGATGCGATCGCTGAGCTGTCCGCGTGCCGTCAGGATGATGACAGGGATCGTGTCATAGCGCTCGCGCAAGAAGCGTAGAACCGTTAGGCCAGAATCGCCCGGCAGGCCAATATCCAGCAAAACTGCAGCGTAAGCGTGGTCGACCAGTGCCGTTTTTGCCCCAACAGCGTCGCCAACATGGTCAACATCCCATGCATGCTGCCGCACACCATCGCAAATGGCTTCGGCAAGCATCGTATCGTCTTCGACCAATAACAGATTCACGGATAAAGTTCTTTGGAAACGCGGGGTGGAGCCGACAGCATGCACCCGGGTTGTTAGGCTTTGATTAACGACCCCGGCAACCTTCCAGACCTTCAACGTTCTCGACGACTTTAGCCGTGAACCAGGCATGGAGAACGAGTCGTCGCGCTTGCTACACTCGTCAGATGAAATTCATAAGCCATTGATTTAAAAGAATGTCATGACAAGTGCATGCTGCGTATAGGTAAAACGCATGCGCACAAGCGAGTGACTCTGAAGTATCGCCCTCAATGGTGGCTATCTAGCTCCGCGGCAGTTGTGGAGTGGCCCCAGGTCTTGCTGAAGGGGCGAGATAAAGATGAATGATTGGTACAGAGCCGATGTCTCGGCTGAATATGCTGTGGGTCTGTTGCAGTGGTTGGAGCAGCGCCGCATTCCCATCGAAGACGTGTTGGTGGATACCGGTATTGGGCCAGCCCAACTCGAGGGCAACCTCCGTTTGACGACCCAGCAGGACGCGGCCCTGTTGGCCAATGCCATCAGCCTTGCAGGGGACCCGGGCATGGGCTTCGAGCTTGGGTTACGCGCCACGCTGACTTGGCACGGGCTTCTCGGTCTTGGATTGATGAGCTGCGCCACTTTGGGGCAGGCGCTGGAGCTCTGGGCGGAGTATCTCGACTTGCGTACGGCGGGTTTCTGCCTGTCCGTGCAGAAGCGGGATGGGCGGGTGGAGTTGCATATCCAGGATCTCTCACCAGGCGCACCCATGCGCCGGTCCGCATTGGAAAGGCTGGCGACCATGACGGCGTGCCTTGGAGGGCAGCTGACACAGCAGCCGCTGCCAGAACTGGAAATGTGGTTCACCGATGACCAGCCGGCATACTTCGCCCGCTATCGCCACCGTCTGGCGCAAACACGATACGGCACCGGTATGTGCATGGTGCGCATGCCGGATCGCTATCTGGATTTGCCGATCCCGACGGCAAATGCCTTGGTGCTGCGACAGGTGAAGGCGCAATGCGAAAGCGAACGTCTTAAGCATGGGCAAAATGATTGTCTGATTGCGCGTATCAAGAATCTGCTGCCGCTGGAGAATGGAACCTATCCCGGCATGGAAGACGTGGCCCAGGCGTTGTGCATGTCCAGTCGCACCTTGAAGCGAAAATTGCGCCAGCTTGGCCTGAACTTCCGTCAATTGATCGACGATGCGCGCAAAAATGAAGTGTTGCGCGATGTGCTCAATACAGCCATGACGATCGACGAAATTGCCGAGCGCCGGGGGTACTCGGACGCCGCCAATCTGACTCGCGCGTTCCGACGTTGGACGGGTGAATCGCCGAGCCAGTACCGCGCCAAGTTGCCGTTCCGGCTCGAGCGCGCCGAAATGGCTGCCTGACACTGTCGAATATCTCTTTTCTACAACACCAGCAGCAATGTGCGGATGAGCTGGGTGACCTGCGTGCGATTACGCGGGTCGATGCTGAAGATTGGTACCGAGAGATGCATTTGCTGCATGAGTCGACGCATGGTGCTCATGGAAAAGTTCGGCGAGATGTCGGTTTTTGTAATGCCGATGACAAACTTGAGACTCGGGCTGATTCGCTTCAGCCCATGGATAGCCTGTGCGCAATCTTCCTGCAATACGGAGGATGAGGCGTCCAGAAGCAGTACGCCCCCCAGCGCGCCGCGTCCAATGATCGGGCCCATGAAGTCGAGGTGTTCCTGCCCAGGAAGGCCATAGACATGCAGCACGTCGTCCTGGTCGAGGCGTATCGTGCTGTAATCGAATGCGACGGTGGTTGTGCTTTTCCCGCCGGTTGTGGCTTCCGTCCAAGGTACATCAGTGGAAATAGGAGGCACATCCGAAATGGTACGAATAGCCGTGGTTTTGCCTGCACCGATAGGGCCGACAAAAAGCAGCTTTATGGCACGGTCATAGTCAGGCATGTGCATGGCCGATCTTCAATCCGAAATGACGGGCAACCCGTTGGAGAATGGAGGAAGCCGATGTCGGCGCGGAAGGTATCGCCGTTCCGGTTGCGGTTTCATCGGTGCATAGGAGCGCGCCGCTTGCCAGGGTCGCCCAGAAAAATGCATTGACTTGCGTTTCGTGCAGACCGAGATGTTTCGCCAATGCTCCAACGGACCAGGGGGTGAGATAGAGCAGGGCAGCCAGACGCAGCGAATGAAGATCATCGGAAATGCCACCCAAGTCAGGCCAATGATTCAGTCGATAAGGAGCTTCCCCGAGCATGGGAAGATAAGCTTGATGACGACGGCAGGCAACGACCAGAAAGCTTTCAATGCTGCGCGAAACCAGCCATTCGCTTTCGTGCGCGTCCTTTTGTGTTCGCGTGCTTGATAGCCAGGACAGATCCAGAAGACGCGCCTCCGCAGCCAGCAGGTCGCTCATCGAGCGCGCGTGGATCCGGCCAGCGTCAGGGCGCAACACAACCGACGTGCTGCCGTGCCTGGCCAGGATCGCTTCATCACTTCCGTTCTCGTGCAGACAAATGCCCAGCAAGCCCTGTATGTCGCCCGCCACGAATCCTTTAGAGGGAACAAGTATTTCCTGCAACGTTTTCGCAATGGCCGCGGCGGGAGCCTGTCGATCCAGGCGGCGCAGGCCAGGGATGTCTTCTGTACTTCCGGAACGGCCAAAACCAAGCATCGTGAGGTTGCGACGCTTGCCGACTTCCCGAGCGAGCCGTCCATAACCGCTTTCCATGTCCACGACGAGTACGTCGCATGGCTGTCCTTTCCATGGCGACACTTGCACGTGAAGCTGCGACGCTGCCAGCAATCCGCAGGCAAGCGAAAGACGCAGTTCGATGTCTTCAGGAACACTCGCTACGCCAATCAAGATATTCATGAAACTGCGCCTACCAGAAAAACATGAGCCGGTCTCAGGAAAAATCGAGAGACTTCTCGAAGCCCTTAAGGTGATGCCTGGCCATTGCCAGGTTCGAACGGGAACGATCGATAATCACGTAAAGGAAAACACCTTTGTTCGATTCGAGTGGGCGAATCAGGTGGTACTGGCGTTCCAGGCTGATCAAGATGTCTTCAATGGTTTCGTTGATCTTTAGCGCTTCAATGACTTTCCGCTTGGCTCGCACGACCTCTGCGTTGCCGGCGGCAGCCAGGTCCAGGTCGATCTGGGCATTGCTGTCGCCCGCCATCAGCATGCCGCTGTCACAGTCGACCAGTGCGCCGGCAATGTAGCCATCGATGCTGCGCAAGGATTCAAGGCTGAAATGATTCATGAATGTTCCAGTGGAGGTGTGAAAGAAAGCGTCGACATCAGGCGGACAGGTCTGCGCCTGATTCGAGTGCGCGCAGCGACAGTGAAATGCGCTCGGCAAGATCCAGTGCAAATCGTCGAGCCAGCGCGATCATGACGTTTTGCCGTACTCCGATAGCTAGCACTAGCGATTGTTGTGCGCTGTTGATGTGAACGATGACGCAGGTGTAGCTGTCCATGGACAGCAGTGCCGACTGGCAACTGCCTCCCGATAGCTCTTTTGATAGCGATTCGCACAGTGCAAGCAGCGAAGCAGTCATGGCAGAAAGGCGATGCGCATCCATTTTTTCCAAAAACCGGTGGCTGATCAGCCAAGCATCTGCGGTTGTCACCAGGGCCAGACTTATTTCGGGATGCTTGTCGCAGAGCTTTAGTAACGCGCTGTCACAAAGGGAACGAATGTCCGACGCGCTGATGGGGTTCGCGCCAAAGGCAACCAGGGAATCATCCATAAGTAATTTGTAACTCGCAGCATCCGGATAAGAACAAAGACGCTGCCTGCGGCGAGCATCGGATCGACTGCAGAGCCGTTCGTTATGGCAGATGCGATTTCGTTGATCTTGGCAAAATGATCACGGCACGCCATCACGGCAACCATGGCCAGGAAGGCCATTTGCCTGTCAGTTGAGGACTTTGACGAGGGGATACTGGCCACGAATAGGCAAGGCCCATACGGACAAGAAATGGGTCACTTCGTGCCATGTTTTGAGTTACCAGTCACATATTACGATGCCATCGACGTCAAATTTATTGACGCAAAGCACATCCGCGAAAAGTCGTGCCGCACTGGCATATCGCGCAGTCCTAGGGCGCCGGTGTTGGCAGCTTTCTGTCACGCCGGCGTTGTTTTGGATGGCTTTGATTATTCACAGGGGCAAACATCGTGAAGAGTCGATCTACCCGATCGCTTTCCAGCCAGGCTGGCGGATTTACACTTATCGAGCTTATGACGGTCATCGTGATTATCGCGATTCTTTCGGTAATCGCCATGAGTACGTATAGCAATTACATAACCCGCGGCAAAATTCAGGCGGCAAAAGGCGACCTGAGTGCGTTGGCTCTCAATCTCGAGAACGAGCTTCAAGCTCAGCTTGCCTACGGTACACACAACACCACAACGACGAACGATACAGAAGCGGCTTATCCGATGTGGAGGCCTGCCGAAGGCAATGATTTTGTCTATACGGTCAATTCGAGCTCTGGCGGGTACGTGCTGATAGCCACCGGTGTTAGCAGTTCGCTTTCAACTTGCGTGCTTAAGCTTCCCAGCCAAAGCGAACAGCAAGCCATCAGCCCGAATGCCACCGGCTCGGTCAACGGGTGCGGGTCAATCACGACCTGGTGAGGGATCATGAACGAGCTGCGGACGCATTCGGCGCATGGCCTGACCCTTGTGGAATTGATGGTCACCTTGGCCCTTTTTGCTTTCTTGATGCTTATCGGCCTGCCGTTGACTCGCGCATGGGTCCAGTCCGCGCATCAGCGGGATGCGTCCGGCATGTTGATCGAAGGCCTGGGGCGCGCCAAGGCATTGGCGATGCGCAACCCGCAAGGATTCACCAATCAGAGTTTGCCTGTTGCGGTGGCTTGTCTCGTGGCGGGGCAGATCAGTGTTGTGGCTGTTGGCACAAGCGGTGTGGATTGCAGTCAGACAAGCGACTGGGATGCGCAGCTTCCGACTGATGCTTCGGTGGTGCAGGCCGGGAATGGGTTGGTCTTTCAGTGTGCTGCCTATAACGAACGAGGCATCGCGCTGGCCGTTTCCGTCGGAAATATGACCTGCACTCCGTCATCGCTAAACAATACGCAGTCATCGCTAAACATCAATGACGGAGATCTGAATGCGCTCAATGTGCCGTTGCCGTAATGTGAAGCGCCAGCGCGGCGATGTTCTGCTGGAGGCGCTCATAAGCGTTCTTGTCATGTCGATTATCGGCGCGGGCACCGCTTATATCAGCGCCCACATGGCGGTGAGCGCGAAGAATGTTCGCGTCAACGGCGCTGCCGTAACGCAGATGCGTATGCTGCTTCAACAATATGGCCCAGGCCTGTGCAGTGGCGCCTCTGATAACAGCATGGCAACGGTCATCCTGCCGGGAAGCCTCAGCATCCAGCAGATCAACGTGCAGTGTTCGACGTCCAATACCGTCGCTGTGGGTGGTATATCGGTCAGCCAGCCGACAAGCGTGGTGCTTTGTGCTGCAGCCAGTGTTGGCAATTCCTTTGAGGTGGCCGTGAAGGTTGGAAGCAATTCCGCGGTGACGTGCTGATGCATGCAGCGAAACAGCGCTCGGGCGGATTTACGCTGATCAGCATGTTGGTGGGATTGGTGATCGGCGTACTCAGCATTGCTGCCATGCTTGTGCTTTACCGCTCGTTGATCACGGCTGCCCAGCAGATTAATACGCAAGCTGCCAACGATGGCCAGATCGCGACCAGCTCGCTGGTTTCCCAGCAGCAATTGCAACAAGCGGGTTTCGGTATCAGTAGCGCCGCGCCTGGTACGGACTTGGTGGTACTGACTGGCGCAGCGCTGGCAAAAGGTCAGCTGAGTGGAACCGCTGCTGCCTCCTATGGCGCGACGGTCACGGGTAATGCGGTTATTTGGGGCTACAACCCAACCGGCATCTCCGGCACGCCGAATCCTTCGGGTTACCTCTGCGAGGGCTTGATCGTTACCAATAGCGTTATCAATGGCGTTTCCAGGAGCGTCCTGCAATGGCTGTCACCTGTCGGCTGCAGCAACGCGGCGCAGTGGCAAAGCGTCAACTGGCAAGGCAATCAGCTGGCCTCGATTCCCACTGCCAGCATAGGCACGAGTTTGAATTTTCAGGTGACGCCAGCCACTTGCTGGCCCTACGGGCAAACGACGGCTATCAGCAGCCTCCAGGTCAGCTATTACCAGTATCCGCAAACCGGCACGACGGCACCCACTCCGGCTTCAGGATCGACCGCGTCGACCGCCCAGTTCGAAGCGATCCCGTTTTATTCAATCTGTCTGCCGAACTTCAATTTGTGAGAATCGACCATGCGTACGTCATTTGAAGGCGCTTTGACCTCACGTTTTCGGCAGCGCGGCATAATGAATTTGCTGCTGGTGCTGATGATCGGTTTGGCCATGACGGTGACTTCGATTGGTGTGGTGCATGTTGTACGCAGCTCGCAAGAAGGTCAGCTGAGCCTGCATTCGATGACGCCGGCGCAGCAATCCGCCTGGACTGGAGCAGAGCTGGTTCGCCGCTATCTGGTTGCAGCCAGTGCGTCGACCATCGCTAACCTTTCGGGGCCGCTTGCGGTTTCAGGGCTGTCCGGTTTAACCGTTAATATCGTGAGCGTCTCGAGCGCCACCTCCGGCAGTACGGTGGTTTATCGTGTTGTGGCAAACATCGCTAGTTCTGCTGCAACCTCGACTAGCGCGGCGAGTACAGCAACCCTGCAGGTGGTCTACAACGTTATACCCAATCCTTCGGGTGGTACGCCCGGTGGAAGCGGTTCCGCAGCGCCGTCTGTCAACATCAGCACCATCAATATCTACAAGAACCTGGATATGACCGGGGGCATTACGGTGCTCGGTGGTAACAACGCAAACCTCAATGTTCAGGGCAATGTCACACTCGATAATGCATCGATTACCGGCGTCAATTCGATCAATGCGACTGGCAATGTCAGCATCGGTAGCGGCATTCACGTCAACCAGGTCTATTCCAACGGCAACGTAACCGTGACCGGCAGCGCCAGCGTCAATCAGATCAGCGCGCTGGGCAATGTCGAGGTGGACGGCGGTGCCAACCCGTTTGTCATCACGGCCAATGGGACGGTGACGTTCGATGGCGGCAGTGCTACATCGGTAACTGCCATTGGCGATGTCAATGTCAATGCCGGCGGCGTTGTTATTGGCTCCATTACGACGGAAGGTAACGTTAATTGGACCGGTAGCGGCGGTAGCGCGACGACCATCAAGGCCAACGGCACGGTCACCTATGCTGGCAGCAATACCGGCTCCACATCGATCACCTCGCAGGGTGATGTAAATCTGACCGGCGCGGGCGCTCAAAATGTCACCACATCGGGCAACGTGACGATGGGAGGCTTCGCCAGCGTTGCCGCGCTGCAAGCCCAAGGAAATCTCACCCTGAATTCGTGGAGTGGCGTAACTGGCACGATCGGCGGCACGCTCAACAAATCCAGTTCGTATATGCCGGCCAACATCCAGGTAACGCCTGGATATACGGTGTCTGTTCCGACTATAGCCCTGTCACCGCTGCAGCAAGTCACGGTCAGCCAGCCGGCCATTGACGCGTACGCACTGCAGTCATCAGCCAACTATGTGTTCACAATGGTCAATGGTGCTGTGCAGGTGACGGTGAGCAATGTGGCTGGCATACAAGCCGGTACGTACTATCTGGGATCGTATCCGTTCGCGAACGGTCGCGGCTATCAGGACTTCCTGTGTACGCAACTGATAACAGGAACGTTGAACTCCAATGGTGTGGGACAGTGCGGCACACCAGCGACGCCATCGCAGACCCTCTGCCAGGGTCAATCTACTGAGAACGACTGTCTTTCCTATAGTAATGGTGCGTGGACGATCAGCGGGTTGAGCTTTGCGCGTGGCGTGCTGTGGTTCCAGGGGGATCTCAATTTAAGTAATGGCTATTATCTGGATACGGCCATTGCCACCGGCAATATCACCACCAGCGGCAGCTTCCGTATCGATTCGCCGAACTATGCGGGTTATGCGGAGATGTGCACAAACAGCACGCCTTCAGGCATGACGCTAGCTCCTGTGCAGGTCGCAGATTTCAGCAGCATCTATCCGGCCGAGTTTTGCAATCTCTCCAACCAATCCTTGATTGCCAATCCGATTGGGAATGTCGCGTTGCTTGCCGGTGGTTATGTCAACGGTGTGTTTTCCGGCGGAAACATCACGGTTGGCGCAAGCTCGGTCATAAACGGTAGCGTACTTGCTGGTAACGACCTCAACACGGGCGGCAGCACGACGATCAATGGATACATCACCTCCGCGGCGGAAAATACCAGCGATACATCTCCCGTAACGTTGAGCGGCGCCACGCTGCTCAATTTCAGCCAGCTGCCAAGTACCTATAGTCCCGGAATCGTGCCGTGCATGCAGAACTGCGCAGCGACCAGTCAGAATGGCTCTGCGAACAATAACAGCACGATCCAATGGACCCGCTATCTATGACGCGCGTCAGCCGGTCGGGTAGGGCGGGGTGGTATTGGCGCATTTCATAAGCTTCCCAACGCCTTAAGACAAGAGGTGAATTGGCGGGAAATGCTAAAATCTGCGTCATGGGGAACGTGATCTATCACTTTGGTCGTTTCAGCCTGAATCCGCTGGCACGGGAGCTGCGCGAGGACGGGCAATCGGTTGCCTTATCGGCTAGCGCGTTCGACTGCCTGGTATACCTGGTTGAGCACCGGGAGCGTCCCGTCGGAAGGGACGAATTGATCTCTGCTGTGTGGGGACGCGCAGATGTCAGCGATAGCCTGCTGGCTCAAACTATTGTTCGTCTTCGCCGCGTGCTCGGTGATGCAGGTAATGAACAGCACAGCATCAAGACGATTGCCCGCGTTGGTTATCGCTGGATGCTGGAGACCCAGGCCACGGAACAGTCGGCCATCGCGCCGACAGATCTGCCTGCGATAGTTGCGGAGATATCAGCTGGTGAGGGCGATGACGCTGAATCGTCATCTGTCGCGGAGCTGCGCACTGTAAGTATGTTCCGACGCTTGCGTTACTTTGTTCTCGCAGGTGCGCTGGTCGTCGCCGGAATCGGGGGTTACGCGACCTGGCGCGAACTTCATCCTTCTGCATCGAAGACAGCGATTCGCTTCGATAAAAGCTCCGCCATTGTGCTGCCGGCGGATGTGCATGCGCCCGAAGACTGGAATTGGCTGCATTTCGGCCTGATGGATCTCATTTCGAATCGCTTGCGTGATGCAAGCATTCCCACGGAAAACAGTCAGGCCGTGCTGGACCTGCTCAAGGATGGCATGGACGCATCAGGTTCGGAGTTTCCTTCTCAGACGGGTTTTGCGCTAGTGGTTCGGCCGCAGGTCACGCTCAGTGGCGATAACTGGCAGGTGCATCTGGATGCTCAAGGCCAGGGTGGCCGTAGGTGGAAAGCGGACTCCTCGTCCACGGATGTCTTGAAAGCGGTGCGTGGCGCGAGTGACGTATTGCTGGCTGAACTGGGGTATGGCGTGAAGAGTGTCGGTGAACGCGATTCGGCCATCTCCAAATCTGAATTCCTGCAACGTATCGATGCGGCAAGGCTCGCCGGACAGCCGGCGGCGGCCAGGGCATTGATCGACAAGGCGCCTGCAGCACTGCGGAGCGATCCCGAGATAGCTTACGTTTCTGCCTCGATTGACTGTGATGAGGGAAAGGCTGCTACGTGCAAGCAGGAGATGCTCGACTTGCTCAAGGGTTTGGATGGCAGTCGAAATCCAGGGCTGTACGGCGAAGTTCTCACCACGCTGGGCCAGATCTACCAGCAAGAGGGCGATCTGGCCAAGGGCCTGGCGACGCTGACTGACGCTATTCATGCATTGGACGGTCATGCCACCGAGGCCCTTGCGAATGCCCTCCTGGACCGTTCCTACCTTGAACAAGTGCAGTGGAAGCTGGATGAGGCCACGGCTGACCTGGGGCGGGCACGTGTTACTTATGCGCTTGCGGGTGACGCCGTGGGTGCCGCCAAGGCAGATTTTGAAATGGGGCTCTTGGCGGAACGTCGGGCCCAGCTGGATGCGGCAATCAGCTTGCTACAGCGTGCCTACGATCAGTTTCAACGCATGGGCATGCGTTCCATGTTGCCTACAGTGCTGGACGGCATGGCCGATGCGCAGAAGATGTTGCTGAAATTCAGCGATGAGCTGACGACCACCGATCGTTTCTGGCCGCTCGATGCTCATGATCTGGGCTTCATGGACCGGCAGGCGCGGCGCGAACTGACCATGGTGAGGGCGATCGCGCTGGCCGACAACGGTCGTACGACGGAAGCAACTACGTTGGCCGATGGTTTGGTGAACGATGTCCAGCCTGATGACGACGCGGCACTGCTTGCCGAGACCAACAAACTGCTGGCGGAAATCGCACTCACCCTTGGCGATGATGAGCGTGCGTCAGCGTTGGCGGTCAAGGCATTGACCCCTGCACTGGAATCAGGCGATCAGCGGGACTATGCGTCAACCTGGCTGACCCGCATCCAGGCGCTGTTGCGGCTGCACCGAATCGATGATGCGAGACGGGAAGTGGCAGCCATGGACGCGTGGAACAATCATCTTTCTTTCAAGGACGATTGGGTGAATGTTTATGTCATCCATGCCAAGGCAGCGTTGCTGTGGAGCGATGGCAACCATGATGGTGCGGTCGAACAGCTGAAACTTGCCATGAACCTGGCCGAAAAGCTGGGCGTGCCGGAAGTGATGGTGAGCATCGGGCAGGCCTACGGCATCGCATTGCTGGATACAGGGCAGCTCAATGAGGCGATGGCGGTGAGCGGCCGCATGTCAATCTGGAGCAATACGGATTGGCGTGCAGCCTGGCTGGAGGCGTGTGTCTACCGCGCTCTGGGTCAGACAGATTCCTGGAACGCTGCACGGACCAGGACGCAACAACTGGCGGGTGACCGGCCATTGCCTGATCTTCCGGGGCGACTTAAGTAGTAGTGGTAAAAAAACGGCGCCGGGAATGTAGGCGGGAACATCCGTCGGCGCCGCCAGTCCAAAACAACGGTTACAACGGGGGTACAAATTAACCGTTGTACATGCCATGTCTCTTTACTGGATGAAAACGTTGCTTTTCAGTACTGCGTCAGACTGTCAGCGTTGGTAAAAATGGATGCAGGTCCAGTGTGTGCAGCATGGCCCCGCATGCACATGGCAGGAAGGGTCAAATTTCAGTCTCGTTGGGTCAATCTGCTGAAAAGTGGTGCTGATGACGCGGTAGACGAATCGGTTAGCCAAACAGCGGCTGGGTGACTGGAGAGTCGACAAGAATGTCCTCGCCGAGCATTTGCGCAAACATTTGCAACCGCTTTTTGTCGCTGCCATTGCCAGGAATGGCGAGCATGGCGTAAGGCTGGTGCTCTCCGTTCGACATGACCCGAAAAATGCGGATGCAGCGGGATTCCTGGTCAATAGTGATCAGATGGTTATGCGCTTGTTTCATCATGTCTGCTTTAACGGTCACTACGGATTCAGTACGGAATTCAATCCGTGCACATGAATTGAATTAAGGGAATGCTTCGAAACAAGCCTCAAGCATAGCGGTCGATACCATGCGACAAAATCTCGGGCAAGGCTAAATCGCTTTCATTTAAGGCCACTGATCGGCTGAATGTGGGGTGGGATCTTATCCATGGGTGCGTTATCAACTGCGGCATAACTTTCGTCCTGAAATGACTTGCAGATGGCCTGCTTATGCCTGGTCTGTCATGGCTTTCGTGATACGTATCACGATAATTGTCCCGTGTGGACAGATATTAGGCCATATCATCCCATGCCATTTAACGGGCCACATTATTACGATGATCATACGGTCCATGCCTGGGCATAGGGTCTATCGGCATAGCATTATTATTTGGTATTCATAGATAGCCGGAAGCATTCAATGCGATTGCCGCATGAACGGGCTGAACGGTTGTCGTTGCCTCTCTACTGATCCCGGGATCTGGAATTACTTGCAATGGCGCACTACTGCGCCAGTGCTTTGTCGTGCACGCCTTTAGAGAGGCATCAAAATGAAAATTCAAAGTATTCATTATTTACTTCGTTTTATTGCGATTATCGCTGGCACTGTTTCGTCGAGCTTGGCTTATGCTGCGGGCACTACCAATACGGCGACGCTTGGTAACGGTGCAGTGGCGAATAACAGCTACGACGTTGCCATTGGATCAGGTGCATTCGCGTCGGGCGATGGGTCTGCCATTAACATGGCGGTTGCCGTTGGATCGGGCGCGCAGGCGGACAAGGCTGGGTCCATTGCTATCGGCGATGCGTGGGATGGCGGCGAAAAGGCAACAGGGCGTGACTCCATTGCCATCGGCACCGCCACAACGGCAACTCAGCAAAGCGCCGTTGCTCTCGGCTTGGGTGCAAGCGCCACGCAAGCCAATGCAGTCGCGCTTGGCGCAGGTTCGGTGACATCAGCCGCCGTGGCGACGTCCAGCCTGGTTATCAACGGCAATACTTATGCGCTTGCCGGTGTTTCACCCACCTCGACCATCAGCGTCGGCAGTGTTGGTAACGAGCGCACCGTTACCAACGTTGCCGCTGGGCGAGTGAGCGCCACCAGTACGGATGCGGTGAATGGCAGTCAGCTTTACGCCGCGGATGCAGCGATCACCGCAGTAAGCAACACGTCGACGAATCTTGGCAGTAGCGTAGCGCTCGGTATAGGCGGGGCAAGCGCCTATGACAGCGCCACCGGAATTCTGACTACGTCACTCAATTACGGCGGTGCCAGCTACAGTTCGATACAGGCGGTGCTGAACCAGATCAGTGGTTCGGTGAACGGTGGCGGTATCAAGTATCTGCACGTGAATTCTGCGCTCGCCGATTCGTCTGCTGCCGGAGTCAACAGTGTTGCTGTCGGTCCTGCTGCAACGGCCGGCACCGCCAATGCGGTATCGATCGGCAATGGGGCGATTGCCAATGCCAATACAGGCGATGTGGCACTGGGGGCCGGTTCCAGTACATCGGCCGTGACAGCCACCGCTGGTACGACGATCGGTGGCACATCCTATGCTTTTGCCGGAGTTGATCCTACCAGTACCGTCAGTGTTGGCGCGACAGGCAGCGAGCGCACTATTACCCATGTGGCAGCGGGACAGATCAGCGCGACCAGTACGGATGCGGTAAATGGCTCGGAGCTGTATGCGACAAATCAAGCCGTGGATGCAGATGCCGCAGCGATCAAGAACCTCAATAACACCGTCGAAAACGTCGTCAATGGCGGCGCCAACAACAGGTACTACCAGGTGAATGGCACCGGCGCGGCGAGTTCGGCCACGGGTGCCAATGCCATAGCGGAAGGTGCCGCGGCGGTGGCGAGTGGCAATGGCAGCATCGCTGAGGGCGGTGGCACCCAAGCGACGGCCGCGGAAAGCACGGCGATTGGTACGGGTGCGAACGCAAGTGGCAAGAACTCGGTTGCCATTGGCACCAATGCAACGGACGGTGGGCAGGCCAATGTGGTCTCGGTGGGTTCCGCCACCGAGCAGCGCCGTATCACCAATGTTGCGGATGGAACCGCTGCCACGGATGCCGTCAACGTCAGTCAGCTCAGCGCGGTGCAGGAAAGTTCGGTTCAATACGACCACAACAGCGATGGCAGTATTGATTACAGCAGTGTCACGCTTGGTGAAGACGGAGCAGCCACGCAGATCCATGATGTGGCCAACGGCGCAGCCACTAATGATGCGGTCAATCTTGGTCAGTTGAACGCCGGCGTGCAGACAGCTGAGGACTGGGCGAAGAATTACACCGATCAGAAATTCCAGGCGATCAGCCAGAGTCTCAACGCCGTGGCCGTCCGTGCCAATGCGGGCATTGCCTCAGCCATCGCCATGGCGGGATTGCCGCAAGCCTATCGCCCTGACCAGAATGCCGCTGCAGTCGCACTTGGAACCTTTCATGGGCAGACCGGGATTGCGGTCGGTATGTCGACGATCTCGGAAGGCGGCCGCTGGGTTTACAAGCTGAACCTTACGGATAATTCGCGTGGCGATGCAGGCGCGAGTGTCGGCGCTGCCATGGCGTGGTGACAACAGACATTGTGGCATAAAAATGGCGCCGACGATGTGAAGGGCATCGTCGGCGCCACCGGGCTTGCCAACGATCCCGCGCGGAGTAACGAGATCGTCTTGCATAGCATTTCCGTGCCCCCTGCACGTTGATAACACAGGTAGCGCGAACCGCTGCGAACCAACTCGACGGGCCGTCGAAGAACGTGATATGCAGCACGCATGCTAGATGTTACGGACGGCTATTTGATTGTCAGCAAGAGCACAAGCTTCGGTTCAATCGGGCCATTTTCGCTTGCCGTGCGAATGATCCTCCAGTGCGGTCATGACGCTTTGATGGCATTGTTAGTGCGTATCACGAAAACATCGGCGCGACCTTTATTGACTGAAAAATAAGCCTGATCAGACAGCATCGGCTTCGTTGTTGGCAGCCTAGACTTTCACGCGAATTTCACTGGCGCGGACTCGTCCGTTGCCCTGCCGATTTATCCATGAAAGCTGGGGAATCCATGTCTCGTACTGCCTTATTGCTGTCTCGCCCTGCGTCATTGACCCGCGCCCTAAGAGCATCGCTCGGGGCTGCAACGCTGATGAGCGCCTTGGGTTGCGCGGCCCAGACGACTGCCAGCGTGACCACCAGTTGGGGTGTGATCGCTGAGCCCTCATTGCCTACGCTCGTATGCAAAACCTTGCTCGCCACACAAACACCGGTAAACGGTTCGCTGGATGCGGTGGATGCCAATCCTGCAAACTCTGCGCCGGATACGGCTCAGATCCAACAGGCCCTCGACAACTGTCCGGCAGGGCAAGCCGTGCACCTGGTGAAGGGCGGTGCAGGGCAGTCTGGTTTTCTGATGGGTCCCATCAATCTCAAATCTGGCGTAACCCTTTGGATTGATAGCGGCGTCACGCTGTTTGCATCACGCAATCCGGCCGACTACGACAACGGGGTAGGGGCCTGCGGTACGGCTACCGCGAACAGCACGCCGTCATGTAATGCGCTGATCCGTCTCGATCACGTCACCCACAGCGGCATCGTGGGTGGTGGTGTCATCGATGGCCGCGGCGGCAGCTTGCTGACCAGCGGACCTAATGCTGGCCGGCGCAGTTGGTGGGATGTGGCATACCAGACGAAAACCTCCAACGTGAACCAGCAGAATCCGCGTCTGTTGAACGCGAATGGTGGTGGCAGTTTTGTGCTGTACGGCGTTGCGTTTGAGAACGCACCCAATTTTCACATCGCGCTGGATGCTATGGATGGCGTGATTGCATGGGGCATCAAGATCCTGTCGCCGAGCTTGGTCTATAGCAAGCCCGGCTACGCCTGTCCCAAAGGCACTACGCCTGATCAAGTGACACCGGCCACCTGTTTTACGCCTGACACGGTCAAGAATACGGATGGTTTCGATCCGGGCGAATCAAGTCACGTGCTGCTTGCATACTCGTATGTCAGCGACGGTGACGACCATGTGGCGGTCAAGGCGGGATCAGGCGCCGGTTCGCATGATCTGATGTTTGCGCACAACCATCTTTACTATGGACATGGCCTGTCGATCGGCAGCGAAACCAATACTGGTGTCAGCAACGTCGCGGTCGAAGATCTCTCGGTGGACGGCTATGACAGCCCCAATGGCGTAGGCATACGTATCAAGTCCGATGCCTCGCGAGGTGGCGTGGTCAGCGCGGTGAGCTATCAGGACATTTGCATGCGCAACGTGCATGAACCGATGGCTTTCGACGCGTTTTACAGTGCCGCCAAGGGCAAGTCTTATCCCTGGTTCAAGGGCATCACCATCAACGGATTTCACGATACCGGAAGCGTGAGCTATGGCGGCGGAGAACTCGTGTTTGCGGCATACGCCAAATATCCTTTACAAATCAGCATGCAGAACGTGCAGTTCGATGGCGAGCAGCCCACTTTGGCGATGAAGGGGCATAACGGCAGTCCGAGCCAACTGCCTGCCAATACCGATTTCAGTTTTGGGCCAACGCCAGTGAGCTTTGCCGGCAATCTGGAGACAAAGCAGGGAACAGGTGACGTCGTCACCAATTCAGTGAACGCATCGTCGAGTCCTGTCGATTGTTCTGACGCCTTCGTTCCGATGAGCAGTGTACTGTCGGATTCGCCTATCTGATTGACGCTCTTTCCCTGCTTGTCACCGTGGGGCAAGCAGGGAAAAGAGTTGTTCTGGATAACTTAAGGCGAGCTTTTCATCTTGCTATGCAAGGCGGTCAATGCCGCGGCCGCATTAACCTGCAACGTTCCGTTGCTGACCTTGCTGCTTTGAAGCAGCAGCTGATGCACCGTATGCGCGTCGAGCTTCGGGGCCAGTGATAACAACAACGCGACGATACCACTAACGTGCGCAGCGGCCATGGATGAGCCGGAGGTGAAGTCGTATCTGCCACCCGGTTGGGTGGTGAGAATATCTTCCCCGGGTGCACTCAAGATGTCTGGTGATGCGGATGATGCGCCGCTCATACGTACAACGATGACGCCTGGTGCGTTGTCGGGAAAGCCGCCAAGATCGCCATTTGGTGGCAACGCCGCCACGACGATGCGTCCTTGATCCAGTAATTGGGTCAGGAGCTTGTCGAGCAGCGGGTCGGCAGGACCGCCCAGGCTCAGATTGATGATGCGGGCATTGGTATCAATGATGGCCGCTAATGCTTTGGCCAGCGTAAAGGAATTGCAGTGTGCGCCGGAGCCCGGTGTTGTCGCATACCAGCAAGCTTTGTAGATACTGAGTTCCGCCTTGGGCGCAATGCCAACAATGCCTTGGTGATTGTCGGCATCCGCGGCGATGATGCCGGCGACTTCCGTGCCGTGGTGGTCATGATTGAACGCCGTGGCGTCGTCATCCACCAGATTGTGCGTATCGTGGATGCGGCCCTGCAAGTCCGGATGCGCGGTGTCGACACCCGTATCGACAATCGCGACATGCACGCCATCACCCTGACTGACGGTTTGCGCCAGTGCAGCATCGGTTTGCACGAATCCACGTTGCAGATTGACATAGGGATCGTTGTAGTGATGCGTGTCCTGGGTTGCATCCGCGTAGACGGCATAATCCTGAAGCGGTTGCGCAAGTTGAACGCGACTGTCCTTGGCAAGCTTTTTCAGCATGTCATCGCGTACAACACCCGGCGGTATTTCCAGGACAACGCAATAGACGCCAAGCGCCTTGATTGGCCAGCCGGCGACCTGGCGCAGTCCGTAGCTTTGTTTCAGGTCAGTAAGCGCGGAGGCCGCACGCTGCCCCGCACCGTAATAACCCGGTGGCGCATAGCCCAGCAGACTGGAGCCAGCATGCGTAGATGGCGGTTCGATCGGGTTGGCGACCGCCAGCACGATGTCACGCTGACTGTCCATGGATGACACGGACGCGGCCGATGCTGCGACCTGATGATCCGATGCGGCCGCCATGGACGGATGCAACCATGAGCTAAGGATAACCAGGGTCGAGAAAACAAGAGCAGCATGCTTCATGGCGTATCGCTGACAGGCTCCGCCAGGCGAACGCCGCGCGATGCTCGCAACTGCTGCAAGGTGTTCTGCGCCAGTGGCGTGGCATTTGTCGGAGCAAGCGTATACGCACCCACATCATTGGGGCCGCCGACAACCTGCAATTGCAGCGAATGCAGCAGGGCATTCCAGTCGGCCAGCGTCATGCTTGCATCGGGTACGACGCGGATCGCACCCGCCGCCTCCTGTAATGGCTCCTGGCTGAGCGTGCGATAGGAAGCGCTCTGGTTACTCAAGCCGAGCTTGAGTCCCATGGCCCCAATGCCAATCGCTTGCAGTAACACCGCAGCTACGAGCGCGCGAGTCAGCCAGCCTCCGGTGCGTGTACGCAAGGGTTGCTGTTCAGGTGTGGGGGTGTCGAGCCGGCCAAGCAGGCGCTGCAGACCAGCTTCGACATCAACTGGGATATCCGATGGCAACGACATGGCGGTCCGCAGGCGGGTCTGCTGGGCGAATTCAGCTCTGCATGCTTCGCAATGGGCGAGATGCTTCATCAGCCAGTCGTTTTGTTCTTGCGTGGCGCTGTTTTGTAGAACCCATGGCATGGCTTCCCATGCACGCGGGCAATCCGGGCTGGAGTAGGTCGGTAAAGTGGTCATGGCGCGCTCTCTTTGAAGGTGGACGAGCCTTCGGCCAGGGCGGGAAGTACGTTGCGAAGTTTGACACGCGCATGGAACAGCCGTGCTTTGATGGTGCCTACCGGGCACTGCATGATGGTGGCGACGTCATCGAGCGTGTGGCCTGTGCCATAGACCAGTTCGATCACCACGCGCTGGTCAGCGGACAGGCGTTCAAGCCCTTTGCCCAGCCAGTCGCGCAATTCACGGTCTTCATTCGGATCCGTGGCGGGGATGCGTTCTTCCGGTATGGCGCTATCGTCGACGGGCTCATCGCCACGTTGCCGCAGGGCTTTCAATCCACAGCGGTAGGCGATACCCATGATCCAGGTGGAAACGCGCGATTCCCCACGGAATTCACCGGCTTTTTGCCAGGCAATCCAGAAGCAGTCGTTAATCACTTCCTCGATGACATCGGCGCGCCGGGTCTGACGCGACAGAAAGCGGCATAGTCGGCCGTGATAGCTGCGATAAAGCGTGGCTAGTGCGGCGCGGTCTCCGGCTGCCATGCGTTGCAACAGCAGGCGGTCAGTGGCATCGGAGTGGATATCGGCGTCATTCATGGGATCAAGGCGAGGTGGCCCAATGGCATTCGGTTCGCTATTTGGTGCCGTATGGGTGCCGAAAGGTTGCCTTTACATCAGAAAGACCACGATATCGTGGCCACCCATGGGGCGGCCGCCACCCCGTTTGCCTGCCGTCCAATATTCGGGGAGGTGGCGATCCGCTCAAGCTCTACCCGCCAGGGAGCCTCATCCCAGATCAGGCCGGCATGGCCGTAGCCGTAGTATGAACCTAGATGGCTGGCGCGGTATTCATAGGCATAGCCTCCATACCCCCGGATGAGCAGGGGCTGGGTGACTCCAGCGCCCGCAGAGAAGGAGAGGTGCCAGGGCAGCGGCCAGTGGAAGTCCACGTCGGCGGCACCTCTGGGTTGGTGGTCGTTGCCATTGGTCAGGTAGATCGCCGAGAGACCGAAGGTCATTACGTCCCGGTACATCCAGTTCACGCTGGTTTCGGCGCGATCGAAGCTGCTCGCAGCATTGTTGCCCGGATAGGCGTAGTAGCTTGCCCCGGCCTGCAGACGCCAATCATCGGAAAGCGACCAATAGTAGGCGCCCAGGGCCTGTGCCTCGGCAGCGTGTCCCGGGTCGCGCGTCTCGGTGCTCGCGGACAGGCCAAGCGCCCAACCTGTGGTGGAAGAGGCCCAGGACACGGCGCCTTGCAGGATGGGTGTTACCGGGGTGAGCGCGATGCCTCGGTCGACTAGTTGCGAACTCAGGCCCACCGTCGCGTTCAGGCCGCTCGTCTGGGCATGCAAGGGCATGCAGGCGATCACGAACGCAAGTCCGAACGTGAAACGATGTCGGCGCCAGATGGCCTTTGCACAAGACAGATGCGGCGGCGTCATAGATCTTGCTTGTGTTGGCGCACGAGAACGGCGCCGTGAAAGCGCCATGGCCACGGCGAGTTGCACCCCTTGATTGATCGCTGGGGGCCGTTGTGTGACATCACTTCATGATTCGAATAACCGTGCGTCGCTGTGTTTCAGGGCAGTTCTGCCTTGCAAAGATCCCACTATGCTTATAGTTGACCCTTCAAGACAAGGACATGTCTTCAGTGGAAGGTGCCGAGGTAGGTAATGACATCATCCAGCTGTTTCGGATCATCCAGGCCGTCATATTTCATCTTGGCACCGGGAATCGCCTGCTTGGCTGGCTGTGACAGGTAGTCATGCAGTTTTTCCGGTGACCATACCCAGTGAACCTGTTTCATGGCGTCCGAATAAGCGTAGTCGGGGAGCGTGCCGGCCGTGCGGCCCACGACACCGAAAAGGCTAGGACCTTTTTTGTTGCGGCCTTCCTTGATGCTGTGGCAATCGGCGCACTCGGCCTTGAAGACATCCGCCCCGGCGCTGGCATCGCCTGCCTGTACAGCGGGGAGCACAAGCATCCAGCCGGCGAAAAGACCCATCATGAAAGTTGCACGTAAAAACCGCCCCGAAATCCACTTGCTCACGCACTCACTCCTGTTGATATGGTTTAGAACGCAACGCTTGCGGAAAGCAGGAAAGCATCGAGATCCCGCGCATCGGTAATTACGGCGCCCGATTCAGGGTCGACACCAAAAACATTCGTGACACTGCCGTTGTACCGGGTGAATCGGAACCAGGTGGCGGCGAGTTTCATGTTGGCAATGGAAGTAAGCGAATCATCCTTGCCGAACGGTGCCCAGAACAGGGTGAATGAATTGCTGGTGGTATCCGGATCGCCATACGGCACATAGCGCACGATGTCGTGCGTGCCCGAACTCACCAGGTGAGACACGACCACGCCATAGCTCTGCTTGAACGTGTAGCTCACGGTCAGTGTCTGATCATGGACGGTGCCGTTGGGCTGAGCGATCAGGCCGGGTAGCGAGCCGATAGGCGTGGTGGCATATTTGCGCCGCTCCAGAATGTTCACGTACGCCAGCTGCAGGATGTTTTCGCGATTGCCCAGGTATTGATACGTAAGGTCGTAACCAAGATCAGTCACTTCCTCGGTGGGGCCTGTGCGCGGAAGCTGCCGTCGCGTGGTCAGGCCGACCAGGCCGGCGGAGAAGAACTGACGCTTGAGATCCTTCATGTACGCAAAGCGTGCGTAGCCGGTGTCACTAAGCTTGCCCGGATCACCGGAAATGGAATAACCAAGGTGATCCTGCATGGAAGTCGGCAGCGCGTTGTAGGTGCCGATTTCGCCGTACCAGTCGTTGCCATACAGTGCGTAGACACTGGCACCAATAACGCGATGCGCCAGCGTGTTGGAGCTTGATGGGTTGAGCAGGGTGCCGGATACCGTTGGCGGTCCGTTTTCCGTGGCGGCCGGCAACGCGTCCACCGGGTCGTTGAAGCCGGGATTGTTGTTGACGGTAACGCCGATCGCCGCTTCTTTGCCGCCGAGCTTAAGGTCCTTGGCGACAAAACGCAGATCCATATCGCTCAGCTGGGTGTTGAACTTGTTATTACCCTCATTGACGGATGCTACCTTCACATAGCCACCGATCTGGTCGGTGACGCGTCCGGCCAAATACAGGTCGGCCTCGCTCAGCTCATTCGTGCTTTGACCTTGTGTGGGTACCGTGCGCGTGCCGGTAATCTGCATGGCTGCCGGAATCTTGAACCCGCTGCCATCCGTGTCGGTATACCCGTTGGCTTTGAAACGCATGCCATAAGGCGTCAACGCCGGGCCGTAGGAGCCCGCATGACAATCGGCGCAGGCTGCGCCTGTCTGGCGTGCATAAGCCGGCACTGCATGCGCGGTAGTGCTGGCAAGCAAGGGGATGGCGGCCAAGCCGTACCATAGGTGGAGGTTCCTGGGCCGGCAGCTTGCACGCCAGTTCAAAGCAGGTGACATGAGGTTTCCTTGTGTCGGCCGGATGGGGCGTAGCGGCATAGACAGCTTCATCGGCGGCGGCCCGGCAGCATCTTGCGCAAGATGTCATCGCGCAGAATGAAGTGATGCCAGAGCGCCGCTGAAACGTGCAGAATGACCAGCGCAAGCAATAGCCATGCAGCGTCCACGTGCCAGGTTTGCAAGCTGTCCGCCAGGTCGTCGTCTGCACCGACAAGGGCGGGTAGCGTGGCGCCGAACAGGTGCACAGGCTTGCCCTGAGCGCTACTCAGTGCCCAGCCCAGCAAAGGCAGGGCAAGTAATAGGGCATACATCACAATGTGTGTCAGCGCAGCAGCGGCACGGGTGAATGCCGGCATGTTCGCAGTGCTGGCCAGACGACCTACCCGCAACCGGACAGTGATCCGTATCACGAACAGCATCAACACAAACAGGCCGAAGTGGCGATGACCTTCAAGCAGCCATTGGCGCAACGCCCGCCCGCTGACTTCGTCGCGAAGCAGAATCAATCCAGCCGCACCGCACAGGCAGAACACGGTCAGCCAGTGCAGCAGCACGATCTTTCGCGGATGCCGTAGTGCCGTATCCTCGATTTTCAGCTGTGTATCAGCACCCGGCGTAAATGCCACTTTGTTGCGTGATGCCGAAACAACCCTGTCATCAGCTGCGTTTTTTCTTGCCGGCGCCATCCTCTCCACCCCAAGTTGATTCCGGTCCGTGTCGTGACAGTTACGCCAACTGAAAAAAGGGACCTTTTGGGCTGAGTGCTGGGTGTTCGATGAAAGGTTGCATTAGCCGGACTGCGGCAGTTTTTATCGGCGCAACCTTTCACCAGTCCAGCGGCACTTAACCCATGAACCGTTTCTTTCGAACATTCATGGGCGCCTGGCACATGCAAATCGAACGCATCCAGTTGCAGCAGCATGGCGACGATCGCGGCATGCTCATTGCCTTGGAGAAGGATCGCAACGTGCCTTTCGACATCAGGCGCGTCTATTACATGTTTGCCACGCGCGGCGAAGTTCATCGCGGCCGGCATGCGCACCGTCACCTGCGTCAACTGGTGGTGACGGTGCGCGGCTCAGTCACGATCCTGCTCGATGACGGCGATGGGCCTACCGAGGTACAGCTGGACGATCCGTCGCAGGGCCTGCTGCTCGGCCGCATGGTCTGGCGCGAACTTTACAATTTCAGCGAAGACTGCGTACTGATGGTGTTGGCCGACCAGTTTTACGACGCGGCCGATTACATCACCAACTACGACGAATTCCTGCGCGAGGCCAGAGCGGGTCTGCGAATGGCCGCTTATGACGGGGACGTGGCGGCATGACAAGGCCGTTGGTACTTATCGGCGCAGGCGAATTTGCGCAGATCGCCTGTGAGTACTTTCAGCACGACAGCGACTACGATGTAGTCGCTTTCAGTGTGGAACGCGAATACATCACCCGGCCGATGCTGGCGGATCGTCCGGTGGTGGCTTACGAAGCACTGGAACAGTTGTATCCAGCCGCGCAGGTCGATGTCTTTGTCGCCATTCCGGCAAGTCAGCTCAATCGGCTGCGCACCCGCTTTTATCAGGATGCGAAACGCAAATCCTATCGCTTTGCCACATATATCAGCTCACGTGCTTTCGTATGGCGCAATGCGGAGTTCGGTGAAAACAGCTTCATCTTTGAAAACAACGTAATCCAGCCATTCGTGCACATTGGCAATAACTGTATTCTGTGGAGCGGCAATCATGTTGGACATCGAACGGTTGTGCACGACAACGTGTTCATTGCTTCGCATGCGGTGATTTCCGGTTATTGCGAGATCGGCGACTCGAGCTTTGTTGGCGTGAATACGACATTCAATGATCGCGTGAAGATTGCCCGAGATTGCGTGATTGGGTCCGGTGCGCTGGTGGTGCGGGATACAGAGCCCGGCTGCGTCTACGTCGGGTCCCCGGCACGTGCGCTACCTGATCGCTCCAGCCTTGACGTGAGTCTCTGATACCTATGCTCGCGTGGAACAAGCGAGGACTTGTCTTCGAGACCGCACGGTATGCCGTAGGCAGCTGGATGCAACACTCCGCGCTCACGCCTACGCCTTATCGCATCGATGAAGAAACCATTCGGGTCTATGCCGGGTTTCGCGATGCCGAGGGTATCAGCCGTATCGGCTATGTCGATGTACGGGCAGAGGATCCGACTGCGGTGGTAGGGGTCAGTGCCGAGCCAGTGCTGGATATCGGGCGAGGCGGTTGCTTCGACGATAATGGCATGATCCTGGGCGATGTGGTCGATGCGCCCGGTGGACTGCACATGTTCTACGTGGGTTTTCAGCGTGTGGCCAGGGCCAAGTTCCTGGCTTTCACGGGACTGGCGATCTCTACGGATGGTGGCAACCATTTCCAGCGAATGCAGGAAACGCCCATCCTTGACCGCGGTCCGGGGCGGAGCACGATTGCAGCTGTGCATTCGGTGATGCGCGAGAACGGACGATGGCGTCTCTGGTACGTCGTGGGCGATGACTGGGAAGACATCCATGGTCAGCCTTATCCGCGCTATCACATTCGTTATGTGGAAACGGATGATCTTGGCGCCATACCGCGCGAGGATCATGTCTGTCTGTTACCGCGCGGCAAGGAATACCGCATCGGCCGTCCGCGCGTTTACCGGATCGGCGGCAAGTACGTCATGTATTTCACCTGCGGTCGCATCACCGGTGAATACTTTCCTGGTTTTGCTTGCAGCGACGATGGTATCTACTGGGAACGCCGCGATGAGTCGCTCGGCATCAGTCTCTCAAGCACTGGCTGGGATTCCAGAACACTTTGCTATCCCGCGCTGATCCGTCAGCGCGACAAGCTGTTGATGTTCTACAACGGCAATGACATGGGTGTGGACGGTTTTGGGGTGGCCGAAGCCGGCATGGCAGATGAGGGCGTTACGCATGCTTTCGCTTAAGCCATACGCACCTGCCGATGCGGCAGCCTGGGATGACGTGGTGGCGTGCTCCAGGAATGGCAATCTGCTCCATCGGCGCGGTTACATGGATTACCACGCAGACCGCTTCATCGATTGTTCGCTGATCGTGGAGCGGGATGGACAGGCAATCGCCGTGCTCCCTGCAAGCATCAAGGACGGCGTGGTAACCAGTCACGGCGGACTTACCTATGCCGGGCTGATCACCACGCAGGCCATGCGCGCCGAATGGGCGTTGGAGGTCTTCGAGCTGATCGGTGAACACTATCGGCTGCGGGGCGTGGAGCGTCTCCTATACAAGGCTATCCCGCATGTGTTCCACAACTATCCTGCGGAAGAAGACTTGTACGCACTGCACCGGCTCGGTGCCCGACTAAAACGGCGCGACGTATCCTCGGTGATTGCCTTGCGCGAGCCGTTTCGTTTCTCCGAAGGGCGCAGGCGCGGCGTCAACAAAGCAAAGAAGTCGGCAATCAGTCTGCACGCCAGTAACGATCTGGCTGCTTTTCATGCGTTGCTTTCCGATATGTTGCTCAGCCGCCACGATGCGACCCCAACGCACAGCTTGCCGGAGCTTTGCCTGTTGCGTGAGCGCTACCCCACGCAAATCGTGCTACATGAGGCGAGGGACAGTGATACTTTGCTGGCAGGCGTGCTGGTCTACGATTTTGGCCGAACGGTGCACACGCAGTACCTGGCCACTTCGGAGCAAGGGCGGGACAGCAATGCGCTTAATGTACTGCTGGCCGAGCTGATCGAAAACACGTACGCGGACCGGCACTATTTTTCGCTCGGCATTTCCACCGAGCGGGAAGGGCAGTGGCTCAACAGTGGCTTAGTCACGCAGAAAGAACATTTCGGCGCGCGCGCCGTGGTGCATGATTTCTACGAATGGGGGCTTTGATGGACGTCCCATTCCTCAGTCTCCGAGATATCAATGCTCGTCATGCTGACGAGCTGAAGGCCGCTGCCGCGCGTGTCATTGATTCGGGCTGGTACGTGCTCGGGCAGGAGGTGGCCGCATTCGAGCGGGAATTTGCCGATTATTGCGGCGCAAGCCATGCCGTTGGCGTAGGTAACGGGCTTGATGCGCTTACGCTGATCTTGCGCGCCTACCAAGAGCTTGGCGCACTTGAAAGCGGCGATGAGGTCATCGTCCCTGGCAATACCTTTATCGCCAGTTTTCTAGCCATCACCGAAAACCGACTGGTGCCGGTACCGGTCGAGCCTGACCCGGCCAGTTTCAATCTTGATCCGGCATGCGTACAGGCAGCGATCGGTCCTCGCACGCGCGCCATCATGGCCGTGCATCTGTATGGCCAGTTGGCGGATATGTCAGCTCTGGCTGAACTGGCCAGACAGCACAATTTGCTGCTGATCGAGGATGCCGCGCAGGCGCATGGTGCGATGCGCGAGGGCCGCAAGGCTGGCACGTTCGGTCATGCTGCCGGTTTCAGCTTTTTCCCAGGCAAAAATCTTGGTGCCCTGGGTGATGGTGGCGCTGTCGTGACCAGTGACAGCGTGCTGGCAGGCCGTGTCGCCGCACTGCGTAATTATGGTTCCGAAGTGAAATATCGCCATCTCAATCAGGGCATCAATTCACGGCTGGACGAGATGCAGGCGGCTTTGTTGCGAGTGAAGCTGAAGTATCTGGATGAAGATACGGCGCAGCGGCGCCGGATCGCACGACATTATCGCGAAGGCATCTGCCATCCTTCGATCCTGTTGCCTCAAGTACGGCAGGAGGAGAGTCATGCCTGGCATCTTTTCGTCGTGCGTTGCCAGCGGCGTGACGCATTGCAACGCCATCTACAGACGCGGGGCGTGCATAGCCAGGTGCATTATCCCGTGCCGCCGCACCGGCAGCCGGCCTATCCGGACTTGCATCGGCTTACCTTGCCGCTGACCGAGCAATTGCACGACGAAGTGCTGAGCCTGCCAATGAGCCCGGCGTTGCGCGACGAAGATGCCGATCGCGTCATCGCCGCCTGCCAGAGCTTCGAGTGTCCGGCATGAGCATCGTCCGCACTGGCTTTTACTCGAGCCTCGCCACGGCCGCCAGACTCGTCGCGGGATTGACGGTGATCAAGCTGGTTGCCTGGTATGCAGGGCCACAAGGTGTGGGCAGGCTGGGGCAGTTCATGGGTTTGATGTCGTTGCTTGCTGTGCTGGCTGGTGGCGGCATCAGCTCAGGCATCGTCAAATATGTCGCAGAATACCGTCACGACACGGAAAGGCTTTCGCGCCTGCTGGCAGCGGCTCTCTGGTATGCGCTCGCAGCCTCGTGCCTGATCGGCTGCGCGGCATTGTTGTTCAGTCATCCCATCACGTTGTGGTTGCTCGGCGACGTGCATTACGAAAATCTGGTCCGCGTGCTAGCAGCTGCACAACTGGGTATTGCACTGATTAATTACATCCTGGCTGTGATCAACGGTTTTATGGACGTGCGCCGGCTAGCTTTCATCCAGGTGTTGGGAGCGTTGCTTAGCGTGGTTATGGTGGCTGGCTTATCCTGGTGGCTGCACTTGTATGGCGCCTTGCTGGCGTTGGTGCTGAGCCAGGTGCTGCTGCTGATGGTCGGCGTGCCTGCATGGTGGCGCAGCCCTTATTTTCAGCGCAGCATGCTGCGTATCCGGTTCGATGCCGAAATGACCCGGCGGCTGGCCGCCTTTTCCGTGATGACGCTGACTTCGTCATTGCTTCCACTGCTGATCAATATCGCGGTTCGGGATCACCTTGCGCGGCAATTTGGCTGGGATCACGTGGGCTATTGGCAGGCCGTGAGCAGAGTGTCCGACGCGTACCTGCTGTTTCTTACCACCGCCATCAATATCTATTACCTGCCCAGGCTCGCGGCCATTAATGATCGGGCTTCGCTGACGCTCGAGCTGCGCAATGCCTGTCGCCATCTGTTACCGGCAGTGATGATGTTGGCGGCGACGATCTACGTTTTACGTGAATGGCTGACCCGACTGCTGTTCAGCGCGGACTTCGTCGCAGCCAATTCCCTCTATGCGCCGCAGTTGGCCGGAGACGTGATCAAGATCACCTCGTTTTTGCTTTCCTATCTGATGCTGGCGAAGGCCATGACGCGTGTGTTCGTGATTAGTGAATGCGTGTTCGGACTGAGCTATTTGGCCCTGGTTTATGCATTTACATCGTCATTCGGCCTGATTGGCGCGATGTACGCGTTTGCGGTCAATTATGTGCTGTATCTGGCCTTCAATCTGTGGGTGGCGAGACGCTACCTGGAGGCGTTATGAGTGCGCACGGGAAATTGCCGCTGGTGTCTGTGCTGATTCCTGCGTTCAACCATGAACGTTTTGTGCAGCGTTGTTTGGACAGCGTGTTGGAAGATCCTTATCCCGCCAAGGAAATCATCGTCATTGATGATGGTTCGACCGATCGTACGGCTGCATGCATTGCTGACTGGCTTGCGCGGCATGGTCACGAATTGCATGTGGAATTCGTGCGACGGGGAAACCGGGGTATCAGCGCCACCTTGAACGAACTGGCGGCACGCGCGAGAGGGGAGTTCCTGCGCCTGGGCGCCAGCGATGATTATCTGCTTCCCGGCGGCACAGAAGCCCTCGTCCGATACCTGCTTTCACGTCCACTGAAGCGTGCCGTCATCGGCGATTCGATGGTGGTGGATGCCGAAGGCAACAAGCTGCACGACAGCGGTATGCGCGACCTGCATGGCGCCGACAAGCGTCTTTATGATTCCGATGAAGGCATCAAGCGTGCCGTCATCAGCCGGTGGGCGATCGGCGGCCCGGTTGCCTTGCTTCGCAAGAATGCGCTCGAAACAGTCGATCGATGGACGGAAGGGCTGCGAATCGATGATTGGGACTTTTTCCTGCGCCTCGCAGCTTGCGATGCGCTTGGCTTTATTGATGTCAGTGTCTGCGCCTATCGCTTGCATGGCAATAATGTTAGCAAGACCCGTCATGCTGCCACGCGTATCGTCAACCTGAGCGAGTCCCGGCAGGTTGCGCTGCGCCGGGCGGGGCTGTTCGAGGAGCCTTATCGCAGCCTGCTCAAGGCACAAGTGCATTACATCAGCGCCAAGATCGCCTTTCTACAAAAGCAACCATTTTCGCTTGCCGTTCATATGCTTGCTTTTGTGCTGCTGCGATGGAGTTCGAAGATCCGTCTGCCCTGGACAGGCGCAACGCTGGAGAAAGCATGAAGCGGTTGTTGCTTTGGCCGTCTGCCTATCTGAGCGTGCCGATTCTCTTCGCCTGCGGGGTAACCGTACTCACCTACGATTTGCCCAATGATTACTGGCAAGGTGTGCTGTTGCTGGCTGCAGTTGCACTGGTCATCTTGTTTTTCGACGGTATTGCGGGGCCACGCCTTCCGACACCCCAGCTACTCCGCCTGCGTAGTTATGTCGGTACGCGCGAATCGTTGGTGGGATTGGGCTATGCCGGCATGGTGCTGCTTTTCTGTCTGCTGGATCTGACGCTGTTTCCGGTTCCACTGCTGGACAATCCGTCTTCCTACGCCACGATCGAAGGTGGGCATGAACATATTCGGCATATTTCCGATATGTGCTGGACCTTGCCGCCCATCGGCTGGCTTTGTGTACGGAGTCGGTGGCTGCGCAATCTGCTGATATTTGCTGGTATCGCTTTTCCCATTTTGGTGATCGATCGCAACCGGATTTTCGCTTCGTTGTTTTCGCTTGCCCTTGTAGCCGCGCTGCGTCGGGACGAAGCAAGGCCGCTGCCCTGGAAGCTCATCGTCTTTCTTGGGCTCCTGGGTGGTAGCGCGTTTTCGGTGCTCGGCATGCTGCGGTCGGGTTCGCTGGATACGGTCAGCTTGCCGTTCAGCGCCATGTACCGTGCTGCGCCGGAAGGCATCAAGTGGCTGCTGCTATATATCAGCGCCGGTCCGTACAACTTCGGTGCCATCCTGGCTAAGCATTACGGCAACGCCAGCTTCCTGGTCAATCAACTGGTGCCGTTGAGCGGCTCCATCGCCACAGCCGGCACCGATATCCCGCTGGATGCGCCCAATATCAACGTTGGCACCGAGTTCTTTCCTTTCTTGATGGCGTGGGGCGCGTACGGGGCGGTCGCTTCGATCCTGGTGCTGTATGGATTGATGGCGTGGAGCGTGCGGCGTGTCGCCGCCTCGGTGTCGTTGTTTTCGCTGCTCATTTTTCTACGGGCAACTTACGTCTGCGTCATGTCGCCTTTTGCACCACAGGCCTACACCTGGACCAACTTCGGCTTCATCGGCCTCTGTCTGGTCATGCAGGTGCTTGCAGCCTGGCTGCCGAACAGGAATGCCGCACTGCCCATCCGCATGCTTTCTTATGAGTCAGACACCCATGCAACGAGATGAAATCTATCTGATCGACCTATGGCGCATGCTTGCCCGGCAATGGCGATGGTTCACCGCCACATTGATTGTGACGCTGGCTGTCACCTTCGCGTTTCTGCATGCCGTGAAACCCCAGTGGCAAGCCACGGCATGGATTCAGATCGGCCAGGTTGGCAATGCACCAACGGGACAGGACCCTAAGGCCGAGCCGTTACTGCGTGTGATCGAGCGTTTGCAACTGATACCGTTCCAGGATCAGGTGTTGAGCAGCATAGGTGTGTCGTCGGATACGCCTGAAGGTGCGCTTTACCGCAAGAGCCTCAAGCTGGAGCCGATGCCTTATGCCGGGCCGTTGGTAAAGCTCAGCGTACGCGCCCAATCACCGCAACAAGCCGCCGAACTGGCCACAGCAACGGTTGCGCAACTGCAGGCGGTGCACCGTGAGTTGGAGGCGGCACCCTTGCAACTTGCTCATGCGCGGCTGGACGAGGTGCAGGCCGATCTGCAAAAAGCCACGGCCGAAAGAGATGGTTTGCTGCAGGCCGCATCGCAGGATAGGGATCGTCTTTCCAGTGTCTTGTTGGTCAGCGTAGACGAAGAGATTCAGACCCTGAAGCAAACGCGCGGGGAACTGCTCGTCCGACTGGGCGCTAACTACACCTACGACACGTCGCTCGTGTGGCCGGTCTATGTTCCAACTAATCAGGCGTTTCCCAATGCCGCGCTGATCTGGGGGGCAGGACTGCTGTTGGGATTGTTCTTCGGGATGCTGGTGGCCATTGCCAGGGATGCCTTGTGCCGGGCGCGGGCGCCGACATAGCTCCTCGCCAAATAGGTGGCACAACCAAAATGCCCCCTGTCGGCACTCATGCATGTACCGCATGTCGGTCGCGTGGAGGTCGGAGTGAGCAACGTATACAAGCCAGGCACGGGAAGCCGCGCAGTCGCGCTGGATGAGACGCAGTTGCTCGACACGCAGCGCGCCTTCGACAGTGTGGCTGCTGATTACGACGGCCCCCGCGGCAACAACGAATTGATCCAGCGCATGCGGCTTACGCTGTGGGATACGGTGACTGGCGAAGTGGTGCCTGGCTCACGCTTGCTGGACCTTGGCTGCGGCACCGGCATCGACGCGGCTGAATTTGCGCAGCGTGGGTATCAAGTGGTTGCCAGCGACTGGTCGCCACAGATGGTGGAACGCACACGGATGCGCGCCGATACAATCGGCCTGAGTTCCCGCGTATCAGCTGTTCACGTTGGCGTGCATCAGCTTGAACGTATTGAAGGCACGTTCGACGGTATCTACTCCAACTTCGGTCCTCTGAATTGCGCGCCTGACTTGGAGGCTGTCGCGAACGAATGCGCACGACTGCTGCGACCCGGCGGCAAACTGGTGTTTTCGGTAATGGGCCGGGTTTGCCCCTGGGAGCTGGGCTACTACGCGCTGAAGGGCCGTTTCCGGCGCGCCACTGTGCGAGCCACACGTGGAGCCACTGCGGTCGGTATGAACCGTCATACCATCTGGACGTATTACTACCTTCCGCGCGAGTTCTACCGCGCTTTCGCTCCCCATTTTTCGCTGGCCAGCTATCGCGCACTGAGCCTGTTTCTGCCGCCGCCCTACCTGGTGGACTATTACCGGCGTCGCCGCGGCTGGTGTGATCAGTTGGGCAAGATCGACGATCGCCTTGGCTCGTTGCCGCTGTTGCGCGATATGGGTGACCACTTCCTGATCGTGATGCATCGGCGTTGAGCGCATGGGCGCTATTCCGTCCGGGATGAATGCCACGCTATGCCATGCGGCGACGATCACGCCTGAAGGCATTTCGCGGGCGCCATTGCCAATCAGGGCGGGGCGTATCGATACCACAGTAACACCGCGGGGATATCGGATGGATCTTCGCGATCACCTGATTTTCCCAGGGCTGATCAATGCGCACGAGCACCTGCAGGTCAATGCGGTGCCACCGCTGAAGGCAACTACGCCGTTCTCCAACAGCTATGCCTGGATCGATGCATTCCAGGCACATTTCGAAGATCCCGCGGTGATCGCCGCCTTGCAGGTGCCGAAGACACTGCGGCTGCGGCATGGGGCGATGAAAAACCTGCTGGCCGGTACGACTTGCGTTGCGCACCACGATCCATGGCATCCGGCGCTCGATACGGAAGATTTTCCGGTGGCGTTGCTGCGCGACTACGGCTGGAGCTATGCGCCGGGTTGGCCTGGCTACGGCCCGCCGATGGTGGCGAGTTTTGCCGCCACACCACACGACTGTCCATGGATGATCCATCTTGCAGAAGGTACCGATGCGATCGCACGGGCCGAGCTTGCCCAGCTGGATCAAGCAGGCTGTCTGGCGAGCAATAGTGTGCTGATCCATGGCGTGGGCCTGCGCGAACAGGATATTGAGCGCGTGCTGGCGGTTGGCGCAGCCGTTGTCTGGTGTCCGTCCAGCAATTTCGTGTTGCTCGGGCAAACGCTCGATCCTCGTCGCCTATGCGTGGCCGGCCGACTTGCGTTGGGCAGCGATTCGCGGCTGAGCGGTGCGCGGGATCTGCTGGAAGAGCTGAACGGGGTTGTCGATCGTTATGAGCTAGGCACGTGGCAATTGCTGGAGCTGGTCACGAGTCGCGCTGCACACATTCTGCGCATGCCTTTGAGAGGCTTCATTTCGCCGGGTGCGGTCGCAGATATGGTGATTGTGGAGGATCAAGGCGGAGTCGAAGCCCGCAGCCTGGTTGGCTTGCATCGAAGTCAACTGCGAGCCGTGGTGCGCGATGGCGTACCGCGCATTGCCGATCCCGATTTCGCCGAATGGTTTGCCGCAGCCGGCATAGAGACGGTGCCGGTGATGCTTGATGGTAGGCCAAAGCTGCTCGCAAAATCGCTCGCCGAACCAGCATGTATAGCGCTTGAGCCAGGGTTGGAGCTGGTCGCCGGGCAAGCAGGAAGACATAAGTGTGCTGCCGCGAGTGGAGTGGATTGATGCTGCGGCCACCCCTTCTTTCTCCGTTGGAAGCGTACGCATTGTGGGCATCTACTTATCCTGCCCATGCGCACAATCCAGTGATGCAGGCCGAGGAGCGCGCCATGCTTGCGTTGATGCCGGCCAATCTGGAAGGGCGGCGCGTGCTCGATGCCGGTTGCGGTAGTGGACGCTATATGCGGCATGCATTACGGCGCCATGCGGCACAGGTGGTGGGCGTGGACATTTCCCCGGACATGTTGCTGCGTGCAGATGGCGAATTGACGGCCGGCGAGTTCAGTGCGGATATCGCACTTGCGCAAGGCAATCTCACGGCACTGCCGCTGCCGGACGCGTGGGCGGATCTTACAGTGAGCGGTCTGGTGATCGGTCATGTGGAGCGATTGCACGACGCTTTGCGCGAGCTTCATCGTGTCACCCAGCCTGGTGGCATCGTGTTGTGTAGCGATGTGCATCCGATCGGTCCGGCCCTGGGTTGGCTGCGCGATTTCAAAGCCGGCGGGCAGCGTTATGCCATCAGGCATACGCAACATCTTTACAGCCACTGGCATGCGGCGTGCGCTGCGCTGGGGCTGACGATCGAGCGCGTGCTGGAACCCATGCTGAATCAGGCCGACATTTCCACTGACGCACATTTCGATCGCATCGCGCTGGAAGTACCGGTAGCACTGGTCTTTCAACTGCGGCGCGCAAGCTGATACCCATTGCCACGACTCATGAACCGAACCCCTCACACACTGTTGATCAATCCCACCATCACGTCGCGTTCCAGCGCGCGGTTCCCGCTGTCGCTGCTGCATCTGTCTGCCGCGTTGGACCGTCAGGGCAGTAGCGAGATTCTCGACGGCAATATCGATCGCGACCTGGTTAACGAAACGTTGCGCAGGATGGAGCAAGGCAAATTCGATGCTGTCGGCATCAGCGTAATGGGCGGCCCGCAAATGGCGCCATCGATCGAAGTATCCCAGGCACTGCGCAAGCACTTTCCATCCGTGCCTATCATCTGGGGCGGTTATTTCCCTACGCTGTATACCGATACGGCGCTTGCCGCGCCTTACGTGGACTACGCCATTCGCGGACAGGGCGAAGAAAGTCTGCCGGAATTGGTCGCGGCACTCGGCAAACCCGAACATGCACTGGCGAATATCGGCGGTTTGTCTTGGAAGAGTGGCGATACCATTGTTCATAATCCGAGCCGTCGCATTTCGCTTGGCGATACTGGCCTTGTGTTGCCGTATGACAAATTGGGCGACCCGCGTCGCTATCTTGCCTCTACCTTTCTGGGGCGCCGCACTGCCGCGCATCAAGCAGCTATTGGTTGCCGTTTTCGTTGCACTTTCTGCGGTGTGGCAGCGATGTTCGGCGGCACCACCATATTGCCGGCCGCGACGCGGCTGGAGCGCGAGCTGAGTTATCTGAAGTACGAATTGGGCGCCGACTCGATCCAGTTCTTCGATCACAATTTCTTCGACCGCGAAGAAGACATGATCCCGCTGCTCGAGGTGATGGCGAAACTGGAGTTGCCGTGGTGGTGCTATGCCCGTTCGGACGCCTTGCTGAAGCTGTCGGAAAGTTCGTGGAAGCTGGTGCGCAAGAGCCGTCTGAAAATGGCCTATATCGGCGCGGAATCGCCAAGCGGCCAGATGCTCAAGGAAATCCGCAAGGGCACACGGCCCGACCAGACCCTGCAGGTGGCCGAATTGTGCCGGCGCCACGGTGTGGTCCCTGAGCTCTCTTTCATGGTGGCACCACCGCAAAACACGGAAGACGAGACCGCGCAGACGTTTGAGTTCATTCGCGAGTTGAAGCGCATCAATCCTGAATCGGAAATCATCGTCTACATCTACACGCCGCTGCCGGAGAGCAGTCGCCACGAGAAGGATCGCGGCAAGCGAGCATCGACTCCGCTGCTTGATCTGAACGGCGAACCCGTCGTTTTTCCACGCACGCCTGAAGAATGGACACAGCCACAGTGGGTGAACTATGCCTGCCATGCCGATGCACCATGGCTGAGCGACAAGCTGCGTCAGCACATTCGTGACTTCGTGACCGTGCTGCGCTGCCGTTTTCCCACCGTGCAAGACCTGCGTTCACCGCCATGGGCCAAGCGCAGCCTCAGTGCCATGGCGGCATGGCGCTATCGCCATCGCCGGTACGACCGACCGTGGGAACTCAACTTGGCCAATCGGCTGGTGAAGTTGCGTATGCCGCAAGTGTCTGGTCTTTAAGCGGAGACCGGCTTGCACGTTGCACAGATCAATATCCTGCCGTCGCCGCAAGGTTTGACCGCGGAAGAGGTGTTCAAGCTGTGGCCTTCCATGGCGGATATTCCGGAAGCGGCAGCCAGCTCCGGCATCCGGATGTCGTTCATCCAGGCGGCAGGGCATACGGAGCAGATGACGCGTCAGGGCATCGACTATCACTTCAACGATGTCAGCAGCTTGAAAGCGGTGATCGATCGCGGCCATCGTTTCGCCCGCCTGTTGAATGACATCAAAGCAGATGTCCTGCACGTGCATGGCCTGGGATTCCCGCAGGACGTGTTTGCCATCGCGCACCATCTGCCGCAGCTGCCAATTCTGTTTCAGGATCACGCCGACCATGTACCTCGTTGGTGGCGAAGGCTGCACTGGCGACGCTGGTACCGTTGCGCCGCTGGTGTGGCGTTTACCGCGGCCGACATGGCGGGGCCTTTCATGGATGCGGGTGTGTTCGCCCCATCGACACCACTGTTCGAGGTACCGGAATCCAGCAGCCGCTTTACCTTGGGTGATCACCACGGCGCACGCGCTGATACCGGCCTTTATGGTGATCCATGCATTGTTTGGGTAGGTCACCTCACTCCCGGCAAGGATCCGTTGACCATGCTCGATGGCGTGGCGCGAGCTGCTTCGCAACGTCCCGGCCTGCAGCTCTGGTGCGCCTTCGGTACCTCACCACTCATGGACGACGTCAAGCGACGCATTGCGAGTGATCTGCGACTTCACGGGCGCGTGCATTTGCTGGGCAATGTCCCTCATGCGCGGGTTGAGCGGTTGATGCAGGCGGCGGACGTATTTGTGTCCGCCAGCCTTTCCGAAAGTTGCGGCTACGCCTTGCTGGAGGCAATGGCCTGTGGCGCACTGCCGGTCGTGACCGATATTCCTGCGTTTCGCACTCTCACAGGTGGCGGTCGTATAGGCGAGCTTTATCCTTGTGGTGATCCGGTAAAGCTTGCCGAGGCGCTCCTGCGAGCGTCGCATAGCCGACCGAAGCGTGCACATATACGCGCTCATTTTGACGAAGCACTATCGTTTCACGCGGTCGGCCGCAAATGGGCAGGTGCCTATGAACACGTGCTTCAACACCGGGGTGGCATACGATGAAACTCGCATTGGTGCTTCCCGGAGGCGTGGATCGTAGCGGCGAATACAAGGTCATTCCCGTCTTTCTTGCGCTGATAGAGCGGCTGGCGCGAACACACGAGCTGCACGTCTTCGTACTGCATCAGGAAGCGGCACCCGCGCGCTGGGAAATGCTTGGCGCCCACATCCACAATATTGGCGAAGGCAGGACACGCCTGCGCGCCATCGCGGCCATCCGTGCCGAGCATCGCTGCGCGCCGTTCGACCTCGTCCAGGCAATGTTTTCCGGATCCTGCAGTTTGATAGCCGTCACTGCTGCAAAGCTGCTACGCGTGAGGAGTGCAGTACATATCGCAGGCGGTGAACTGGTCTCATTGCGTGAGATCGGCTACGGCGGCCGGCGCAAGTGGAAAGGAAGGCTGCGTGAGGCGCTGATACTACGCAGCACGGATATGATCACCGCGGCCAGCAACCCCATCATTGATTCACTCCAGGCATTAGGGCTAGAGGCGAGACGCGTCCCTCTGGGGGTGGATTTGCGCACATGGACGCCCATGGCGCCGCGCACCCGCAAGACCGGACCTGCGCAATTGCTGCACGTCGCCAGCCTCAATCGCGTCAAGGATCAATCCACGTTGTTGCATGCGCTGGCTGCGGTCGCTGAGGCCGGCGTGGCGTTCCGGATGGATATCGTTGGCGTAGACACCTTGAACGGCGAGATCGAGGCGCTGGCTCATCGGTTGAACCTACAACGACATGTCCGTTTTCTCGGCTTCAAGACGCAGCACGAATTGCGTCCGATCATGGAGTCGGCGGATTTATTGGTGATGTCGTCCATGCACGAGGCCGGGCCGCTGGTGCTGCTGGAGGCGGCAGCCGTCGGCGTGCCCACAGTGGGTACAGCGGTAGGGCATATGGCAGAGTGGTCGCCATCGGCCGCTCTGGCCGTTCCGGTGGGCGACTCGGCCGGCATCGCGTTAGCGATCCAACGAGTATTGGCCGACGAAGATCTGCGCCTCAGGCTGGCCGTGGAGGCGCAACGACGCGCGGTGATGGAAGATGCGGACTACACCGCCCGCATGTTCGATGCGCTGTACGGAAGGCTGTGCCAAGCCTGAGGCGATATTCAACCAGCCGATGGAGTAGATGCGTCAGGCGAGGATCGGTTGTTGCCAAAGTGCTCGAACGCAGCGCGCACGGCATAGAGTGTGTCCATGCGCGGCACGGGTCGAATCAATCGCGTCAGAATGCGGCGTGCATGACTGGCGGTCACCCAGTTTTGGCCCTGCAGCCAGAGCTGTGTTCGCACCATGTCGGCGCGTTCCTTGACCGACTCGGCGGTTGGGCGAAAGCGTTGGATGATGCAGCGGATTGCTTCGCTCGGACTACGTGACCATTCAATACCCGGTAGTGCATTAAGCCACAGCGCCGAGCAGGAGACATGCGTCAGCGTCCGGCGACGCGACAGTGTTTGCAGCAAGGTTGGGCAGTCTCGCTGCAGGCGCGCAAGTACGGATCGGGGCACGGCATGGGTGTAGTAGCGGGACACCATATACAACGGTGGCAGCGCCCACCACGGCGGCTTGCCGGAATTGGCCTCCCACAATACATTCCAGTCGCGAGGCGTCATGCGCGTGGCAAGTAGCGAAATATCGTTAAGGTGCAGCAAGCGCATGCTATGGCCACAGATATTGCCGGCAGCGTGTAGCAGCAGATGAGCCATCAAGGCGCCCGAGGAGGGATACGCGTTCAGGCCCGGCGTGGGTGTGCCTGGATACACCTGTTCGGTGATGTCCACCACGGCGATGGGAAGGCGCTCCTGGATGCGGGTGTGTAACTCGATATTGATGGGTGTGTCGCGATGCTCGCCAAGGCCAGCGAAGAAAGTGCTGGCCGTCGGTTTGAATACCTGATGCTTCCACTGCGTGAACGATTGCACGTAACCTAATGCGCACAGCAGTGCGCCGGTTTGCTCCAAGTCTTCTTCGTGCACTAACAAATCGATGTCGGCCATGGGGCGTTCGCCTGGCGCATAAAGGCCTATCGCATGCAGGGCGCAGCCTTTCAATGGGATGACGGCTATCCCGGCGGCGCGAGTGCTGGCGTCGATGCTGGCAAGTAGCTCGATAATGCGCCGGTGACGCAGCTCGACATGTTCGCTCTGACTCCTGACGAATGCACGCCATGCAGGCTCTTGCCAGGGCAGGTAGCGCGAAAGCAGAGGAGCAACACCGTGCGCTGCGGCAGCGGCCGCAGCCAATTGCCATTCCATATCACTCCATTCGGGCGTGGTGCTGCCAGGTCTGGCCAGCTCGCGGGCCAGCGCTTCGGTGGCACGGTGCAAGCCATCCCTAACGATTTTGAGCGGCGGAAGCGAGGTGTGCATGAGGCTGTAGTGCCGTTGCGGATGATGTGGCGTGTTCGGTGCGATGCGCGTATTCGCTGGCGATCAATGCATTCCACTGCACTTCCAGCGCGGCGGAGGTCTCGTCGTAGCGTTCGGCCGGCTGGTTATTTTTGGATTGCTGCAGCGTGACCTGTTCGTGCAGCAGATCGCGTACGCGCCGATAAAAGCCCGAGTCGTAGGCGCCACGAAACATCATGGCCAGATCGGCGCTGTCATCCCAGTGTGTCTTTTTGCCGAGTTGTGCCTTCACCTGTTCGTAGAACTTTGTGCCCGGCAAAGGGTAGGACACGCTGACACCGATATCGTCCGGTGCAGCCAGCACGACCAGCTCGCGTGTAGCCAGCAAGTCGGCCAGTTGCTCTCCGAGATAGCCCAGCTGGATGAAGAAGCCAACACGAATGTCATGCCTACCCAGACGTTGGCGTGCGGTAATCAACTCCGCCACCGTGGTGCCTTTGGTCATGGCATCAAGGATGCGCTGACTGCCACTTTCCGCGCCAATCCAGGCTTCCGTGCATCCGGCGCGTTTTAGCGCGTCGGCCATGCGCTCGCTGATGAGGTCGGCGCGAGTCTGGATCGTGAAAGGGATCGAGCCATCAGCAGCCTCCAGGTGTCTGGCCAATTCAGTCACCCAATCAACATGGAAGCCGAAGATGTCATCGGCCATCCAGATATGGTCGGGCTGGAAGGTCTGTTTCAGATAAGTCATCTCGGTGGCGATATCGAGCGCGCTGCGCTGGCGATAGTGATTGCCCCAGATCGGCTTGGCGCACCAGTTGCATCGGAACGGACAGCCGCGCGAAGCGGCCATGTTGAGACTGAAATAGCCGTGCCGTTCAAGCCACTGGCAGCGATAGCGTTCGATGTCGAGCAGATCCCACGCGGGACGCACGGTCAGTCGTGGATCGGGTGGCATCACGCCAATGCGTGCGACATGGGTTTGCTGGCTGACGCGTGCGGCGATACCGGGAATGCCGGCGACCCAATCGGCGATCTCGATTTCCTGACTTGCCTGCAGACGCCGGATCAACTCGGTGAGTGCCGCCAGACCTTCGCCGATAAGCACGGCATGCGCGCCTGCCGCGAGGAAAGCGTCGGGTTGGTCGGAGGCATCTGACCCTGCCACGATCACCCTGGCGCCTTTCGCGCGAGCTTCGCCAATCATTTGGCACGCCGCTTCGCGCATCCGTCCAAGACACATCTTGGTCAGGTAGTTGAAGTTGTCCTCGTAGAGCACAACCAGATCAGGTTGGGCGGCCTCGATCGACGCTGCGTAGTCCTCAACGCCTTCGGCAAGCATCGCGTCGAACACGCTGATATCGTGCCCCATGTCGCGCAACAGGGCGGCCACCTGGATGGTTGCGAGCGGTGGATAAGGCTTGCCACGGTCCCATTGCTTGCGATCATAGCGAAGGAAATAGGTGTGGCCGACCTGAATCTTTAGCATCTCGATGGAGCCTCAATCGTAGCCATGAGCAGGCGGCAAGGGTTTGCTGCTGCATGGCCGTGAGTGCTCGATGAGGAAGGTTCGGTTGCCTGGCCGTCATATGCGTCGAAGTACACGCCTTCGCATCAAGGCAATCCGGATGACTATGAAGAGCAACCTTTCTTTCCATGGGCCACACTCACAGCTAACCGAGCTTAGCTTCAGGACATTCGCGCCCGATCACCATGGCAGCCAACTACGAGACCGCCGTTCACGCCGTTAACACTGAGCCCCGGGCTGAAACGTCACCGATGCCAATGTCTTTACACAAGCAGCTGATGGGAGGAAGTTTTCACTTTAGAAGCAACAGCGTGGCGCTACTGGATCTGGTTGAGGCAGCCTATGGCGGATTGCCACGTCATCATTTGCCGAAGACCACCTCGCCATTTCGTATCGACTTGCAGTGCGTGCCTGGACTGGGGGTTCCGTATGTGGATGAACCACCGTCGGTACGGATGCAGTGGGGAGAGAGATTGGTTTGCGGTGTTATGGACGCATCCAATTATGTGATCGTGTCGCCTCACCAGCATTACGCATTGGTGGTTGCCTCGGAAGATATGCTGAGTTTTCCCTACCACCTGCGTTATGAGCTCATCGAATTCGCTGTCTATATCCTGACGACACGTGGCCTGGGTTTGACGCCTTTGCACGGCGCCTGTGTTGGCCGGGCTGGGCGCGGCGTCCTGCTGCTGGGTGGCAGTGGCGCGGGCAAGTCGACTCTGGCCTTGCACAGCTTTTTGCAGGGTCTGGATTTCGTGGCGGAAGATGCCGTGCTGGTGCAGTCAGATAACCTGCTGGCTACCGGCGTCGCCAACTATTTGCACGTGACAGAAGATGCATTGCACTTTATCGAGGATAAAGAGGCCGAATGCTGGATTCGCGAGGCGCCAACGATCCGGCGCCGCAGCGGTGTGCAAAAGTTCGAAGCGGATCTGCGTTACGGGCCAGGTAAAAGCGCAGACGCGCCGCTGCAATTAGTGGCCACTGTGTTCCTTTCCAGGCAGGTTGCCGATGATCCTGGTGCACTGCTGCGACCGATTCCCAAGTATGACATCGCTGCAAAACTGAGTGCAGATCAACCCTATGCCGCCAGCCTGCCGGGTTGGTCATGCTTCCAGCAACAGCTAGTGAAAATGGGTGCTTACGAGCTTCGTCGCGGCAATCATCCCATCGCTGCAGTTGAAGCGTTACGGCAGTTGTTGCGTTGACGCGCAGGCAGCGACAATGACCTACAGGGAATGGAAATGTTCGGTCAGCCGCGCAAGCGCATGAACCATTCAGACGAATCGCCACGCCTTGGCCATCAACAGTGGAGGGGATTCTTTGTTACGTTGAAGGCCGTCAATCTACGGCACATGTCGGTCTACGTGATGTTGTCGCTGGGCAGTGCGCTCGCCGGCAGCATCGTGGCGGTGTTGTTGGTGACCTTGGTGCAACCCGGTCACGCGCTGGTGTTGGGTGGAAGAATCTTCGATATGCCCGGCAGTACGGACGCGCATGCCACGGTATTCGCAGCCGTGACCATGGTCTTCGCCCTGTTGCGCTGGCAGGCGGCGCGGTTGGGCGCAAGTCTGTCCAGTCGTTATGGCATGGAGTTGCGGCGCACCGTTCATGCACGCCTGATGGATGCGCCGCTGACTTCCCTGGCCGATGCCACGTCGGCGGAAATCGCCAACGTGCTGACGTACAACGTAGAGATCATCACCCAGGGCTTTAATGCCTTGCTGCAATTGCTGGTGGCCGGCGTCACGGCAATCGTGAGCCTTGGTTTTGCATTCTGGCTGTCGCCGACGCTGATGCTGGCGACGCCTCTGCTTGCGTTGTTTGCCCTTGCTGCCTCGCGTATCAGTAGCCGTGAGCAGTCACGTGTCAGCCGTCAATATGTGGCAGACATGACCCGATTGTTTTGGATGAGTGAGGATTTTCCCAGACGTTTGCGCCACGTCCGTTCGTTTGGTCGTGAGGATGCGGAAAAGGCAGCTTACAATACGATTTCTGCACGACTAGGGCAGGGCTATCGCCGCCAACTGGAGCTGATCGCATCGGGACGATTGACGTTTGAGCTTCTCGCCGCTGTAGGTATTGCAGCCATTTTCATGCTCGCGTGTCGCCTGCAGGGTGTGAATCAGGCGACCCTGATCGCCGTGTGCGTGTTGCTGGGGCGGTTACTGCCTTACCTTTTACTGACAAGACAAAGCTTCCAGCAGCTTCGCTCGGCGGGGCCTGCGTTCGAACTGTGGCAGCAATACGTAAAACTGGACGCAAGCCACACACCACCGATGACGCCGCAAACTGCATGCGTGTCGGATTCATTGCATATCAAACGCGTACGATTGGCGCCACCGCTCGCGGCCATTGATATTCGCGATCTACAGCTAATGCCCGGCAAGATGATGCTCATCTTTGGCGACTCCGGCATTGGCAAGAGCAGTCTGATCGATGTGCTGGGCGGCATGGCAGTCCCGGATGTATTCATCGCACGTATGGAAGGGCGACCCATGGGCTTTGATGAATATCGAAAGCTGGTTGGCAGGGGCGCATATGTGAGCCAGGGCGTGCGTCCCTGGCATCGTTCGGTACGCGAGTGCCTGCTCTGGGCGAATGCCAGTGCGACCGAAAGTACAATGCTGGAGGCGCTTGCGGACGTCGGCCTCGACAAGCGTCTGGCCGAATCCTTCGATGGGCTTGATACGACGCTGGACAGCTCTTCAAGCCGTTTTTCAGGCGGCGAACTGCAGCGCTTGCTCTTGGCGCAGGTTATTCTGCGGCAACCCTTTCTCGCTCTGCTGGACGAAGCGACCAGTGCGCTCGATGCTGGTTCCGAGCGGTCGGTCCTTTTGGCGATCAAGCGACGGCTTCCGCAAAGCATCATGATCGTCGTGTCGCATCGACGCAGCGTCGCGGAGATTGCGGACCATTGCCTGTTTCTGGGTGATCCGGGCGCCATGGATCAGGCATTGATGCAAAAGGCGCATCAAGGATCGGCGTAAGCCGCTCCGAATTGGTCAGTTTTCCTGACTTGTATCAGGTAAAGCAAGGGTATGCCGAGAGTGACGAACCTTGGCCTCCAGATAACGCAGGTTGTGCTCTCCGGAAAAAACGCCTGTGGGCTCAACCGCCACAACGTCGATACCCAGGGCTTGCAGCTGGGTGCACTTGTCGTGATTGTTGGTGATCAGCGTAATGCGCGTTACACCCAGTGCCTTGAGCATCTCGGCGGCTGCTGCGTAATCGCGCTCATCCTCACCGTGGCCAAGGGCGCGATTGGCGGCAAAGGTGTCGTGCCCCTGTTCCTGAAGGCGATAGGCATCCAGCTTGCGGTATAACCCGATGCCGCGGCCTTCCTGTCGCATATACAGCAGGTAACCGCCGTCTTCATGCAGGCGGTGAAGCGACTCTTGCAACTGCGGGCCGCAGTCGCAGCGCGCCGATCCAAAGACATCACCCGTCATGCATTCGGAGTGCAGCCTGACCAGAGGCGCCTCGGAATCGGGGTTTCCGAATCGAAGTGCGACATGCTCCTTGGCATCGGAAAGTCCATGGAAGCTGTAGATCGTGCTGGAAGCCTCACGGCCATCAGCCAGATGAATCGGGAGCTGCGCAACGGTGCGCACGGATGGTGTGTCCTTGAGCGGGATAACGTGCGCACATGGAGCGGTCATGATTTGGTTCTCGCGATTTGATTCGTATTTGCTCACAACCCGCCCATATATAAGGTCTAATGGAGGAATCTCCAGTACAGGGAATTGCCGCGGAGAGGCGTTACCGTTAGTTCGCCTTTGAGGGATTTCGGTTGTGTGGATGGCGCGTCACATCCAGGCATCCCTTTCGGGAGGCTGAAAGTGCACAACGTGCATGGCGAGATGGAATTGGCTATTTTTGCAATAATTATCATGCACTTGTGGCAAAATAAACCCAGTCGCCCAGGCGGATGGCGTCAATCTGGCCCATCGTCCATCTCCCCGCGAAGGTAGGTTTTGGCAACCCACTGCCGTTTTCACTGAACAGGTCTCCGCGACTGGCATGGCTTGCTGCAGATGTGAGCAGCACCGCATAAATCTCCGATGATGGTAGAGATCCACGCATGGGAAGTCCGACCTACCACTTTGATGATTTTTGCCTCGACCCTCTTGCAAGAGAGTTGACCCGCGACGGGGTGCCGGTAACGCTTGCCGTTAGCGCTTTTGATTGCCTGGTCTATCTGGTCGAACACCGCGAACGCCCGGTAGGCAAGGACGAACTGATCTCTGCTGTGTGGGGGCGGGCCGACGTCAGCGAAAACCTGCTTGCGCAAACCATCGTGCGTCTCCGTCGTGCACTCGGCGATGGGGGCGATGAACAACGCTGTATCAAGACCATGTCTCGTGTGGGTTACCGCTGGGTGGCGGACACGACCATCGTTTCTAATGCCACCAACGATACTGCCGAGCAAGCGTCAGTTCGAATAGAAGGTGCCCAGACCAAGGCGGGCGCCGTGGCAGCGATGCGTAGGCCATGGCTGCGACGTGCGCTGTGGATAGCGCCGCTGTTGATACTTGCTGCCGCGCTCGGTTACTGGCGATGGCAGACTGACCATCGCAAACCCATATTTTTTAGCCAGGGTACCTCCATCGTGTTGCCCGCCGACGTGGATGCCCCGGAAGACTGGAAATGGCTGCAGCTGGGGCTGATGGATCTGATCGCTGGCGATTTACGTCAAGCAAGGGTTCCCGTCGAAAGTAGCCAAGCCGTGCTCGACCTGCTCAACCAGACGAACGCGACAGACAGTTCACGATTTGCTTCGTTCGCATTGGTCATTCATCCACACGTCACGCTGGCTGACAATCTCTGGCGCGTCCATCTGGACGCGAACAGCCCCGATGGCCGCACATGGCAGGCAGAGTCGTCGTCCGATAACGTGCTGAACGCGACTCGCTCGGCAAACGATCTGCTGCTGGCGCAAATGGGCATTACGACAGAACCCGGCAAACCTGCTGCCAGTGACGCGAAGGAGGAATACCTGATGCGTATCGACGCAGCGTCGTACGCCGGTTCCGCCGACGCTGTGCGCGAACTACTCGACAAGGCGCCGCCCGATCTTCGCGAAACACCTGAATTTGGCTATGCGAAAGCCGTCTTTCACTGCAATCAAGGCGAATATGAGGCTTGCAAGCTTGGCTTGGCCGACTTGTTGCAGCGCTTGCCTGCCGACAAGTACCCCGTATTGCGTGGCAGGACGCTTGCGCAGCAGTGGTACATCTATTTCCGTGAGCACAAATATGCCGAAGGCGAAGCCGTACTGAGCGAGGCAGTGCAACTTCTACAAAAGCAAAAGGACACCGGGTACCTGGCATTCGCCTACGCACAGCTTGCCGAACTGGAAATTCTCGATGGAAAGTTCGACCAGGCAGCGTCGGACTTCGGCCTCGCCCGCGTCAACTATACGTTGGCCGGTGACACCGCTGGCGCGTACGGCGTGGATGAATCCCTTGCGTATCTATCGATGCAGCGCGGGCAATTCGCGCAGGCGCTTCCTATCATCCAACGTGCTTACGAGCAATATCAGCGCATGGGCATGCGGCAGTTTCTTCCGGATTTATTGCAGGACATGGTGACTTCACGGCGAATGCTATTGCAGTACACGGACGAACTGGCCGTCACTGATCGTTATTGGCCGTTTGAGCAAAAGCATTGGGAAGTCCCGGAGAACGTCATGCGTCACTTGCTCGTCTTTGAGCGTGCGCATGCACTGGCTGACAATGGTCGCACCACCGAAGGAAGCAAGTTGCTCGAGCAACTGCTTGAGGAGATCAAGCTGGACCCCAAGGGCGAGCCTGGCTTGCAGGGCTGTGTCGAAACGTTGCTGGCCAAACTCGCGTTGCAACGAGGCGATATCCCGGTATCCCTGGACTGGATATCCAAGACACTGAGCGGAAAACTGCTGGAGTGGGATAGCGACAAGCACGACTATGCCGATGCATGGCTCACGAATGTGATAGTGACCCAGCGTACCGGCACGCCGGAAGACGTGAAGCGCGCCGTGGCTGCCATGCAAACGTGGGTGGCCACCTTGTCGGGTGATGACGATTGGATTGCCATTCTGTTGCTGCGGGCGCAAGCGGCCGGAGCATGGAGCCAGGGCCAGCGCGACCAGGCACTGAGCCAGCTGAAGCTGGCTATGAACAAGGCCGATAAATTGGGCGTACCGGAACTTATGGTCGATGTCGGTCAGGTTTACGCGCAGGCTCTCGTGACAGTCGGCAAAGTGGATGACGCCGCGGCCGTCAGTGGCCAGCTTTCTGCATGGAGTCAGTTGGATTGGCGCGCGGCATGGACACAGGCATGTGTGTATCGTGCGCTAGGGCAGACGTCGTCGTGGGAGCAATATCGGCAAAAGGCGAGGGAGCTCGCCGGTGACCGTGTATTGCCGGAAGATGCCTCGGTATGGATGTACTGAGATTTCCTGCACCAGACGTTCCCGCACGCGTGCAACCGATATTTCGCGCGTCACGCCATGCTCGTGACATCGGTCACGCTTAGAGACGCGGCTGTCAGCATCGACGCAGCTTGTCCCAAAATGACCATGACCGGCAGCTGACCCCCAAACAAAATGTCGCGTGTTGACTATCTGTCAACATGGTTCGGTGCCACCTCTTCACCATGAAGATCGTACATGGCCTTTGCGTCATGCACGCTGTCGGCGGCCGTACTTTCTTTGGGGGAAAGTATCGTGAATAAAGAGTCGGATACTGCGAGCATTACGCGCTGGCACTATTACCGCAGAGAACCACAATTATTTGCACAACTTCCCCAAGCCTGGCAGCTGTCCATCAAGCAGCATTACGACGATGCCATGAAAAGGCAGCGGCTGCGGCAGCGTCATCGTGCGCTGCCCATCTCCATCCTGGCCAGCCTGGTGGCATTGACCGCTACCAAGGCGAAATCCGCGCCCACGGTCTATACCAACATACTGACCGGCACCAGTTCGGATACGGCATACAACACGTCTACCGATACCAACGGTAACCTGGTCTACCACTTCGCCAGCGGAGATAGCATCAGTACGACGGGCGTCGGAACCGAAAACACCTTTGGCGTTGACCTGCAAACCAACAGCCCGAAGGTGATCCTGCAGGCGGGTGCCGGTGGGGCGGGGCAGCTCAGTATCTCTACGTTGCGACCCGATTCCGGCACGTATGGGGTGGCGACAGCCATCAACGTGCAAGGCGGCGCCAGCCTGACCGTCAACGGCAATACCTCGGTATACGCCCAGTCCAATGACGCGGTGCCGAACAGTTCGTCCGTAGGCGTCAATGTTTACCAGGCTACGGCCACCTTCAATGGCACTACTTCCATTGTCACTTACACGCCTGGTTATTCGAAAGGTTTACAGGTTTATCAAGGGCAAGTCACGTTCAATGGTGATACGTCCATCACCGCCCAGGCGCGCGGTTCGTCCACGGACGCTATTTACAACTCGGGCGGTGGCCGCAGCAGTATCGTCATGAACGGTAACGTCACACTGGTGTCCTACGGCATCTGGCCCAGTGACGACGTGCATGGCATTTATAACGACAATGTCAACAGCAAGCTCGCCATCAACGGTAATCTTTTGCTGACTGCCACGTCGAATGGCTCGACGGTGATGGGCATTCGCAATCAAGGTAACTTAAGCGTTACCGGCAATGCTTCCATTACTGCATCGGGCCCGAGATCTGCATTCGGTATCGATAACACTTTTCGCACTTCTCGCCTGTACGTGGGTGGTGATCTGACGGTGTCCGTCACGAATACCACTGGCTACATTCCTTTTGGTACGCCTACCGGGTTGAGCAACCTGTATGGCATGGGAAGCTCCATGACTTATGGGGGCACGGCAAATGTCAGTGTCACGGCAGTGACCGACAGTTACGCAATCAACAATAATGGCGTCATTTCGTTCACTAATGCTGATAAGACAACCACACTGAGAGCAAGTACAAGCTGCTCGACTTGTGATGTTTATGGGATAGCGAACAGCGGCGGTAGTATCACCCTGGCTGGCGGTCTTGATGTGGCCGAATCAAGCAGTGGAACCGGGCATCTTTACGCTATCTGGAATGCGGCGACAGACGGGGATAGCGCTCAGCTCAACGTCAATCAAGCAGGCAACCAGTCAGTAAAGATCGTTGGCGATGTGTTGACTGGCAGTGTGACTGATGGCTCCAATGCTTATAGCGGCGTCACTACGCTTAATTTCGATGACAGCGCGTCTTATCTCAAGGGTCTGGTGCTGGGTGATTCCGGTTCATCGGGCAATGCGGTGTACGGGACAGGCACGGCGAACTTATCCTTCGCCCATGGCGCAAGCTGGATACCTACCGGTGCTGGCACGCTGGTCACGGATTTCGGTTCAGGCAGTCTCACTGTCGGCACCGGTAGCACGATCGATATGGCGGCAAGCTGGGGTAGTTTCTCTGCCGACAGCATTCCAAGCTACAGCTTAAGAACTCTGCAGATCGGCAGCAGCGCCAGCGGCGGAGCAAGCGTGAATCTTGCCGATGGCGCGGTGTTTACGCTGCTGAGCGATATTCGCAATGACCGTGCGGACGAGGTGGTATTCGGAAGCAGCATCACATCCTTCAAGGCGCAGGGAACACTCGGCATCCGCATTGCGTATGACCCGGTGCTCAATAGCACATCATGGGTCAATACCTCGACACTTCAAAACGGCACGACCATCGAAGCGACGAAGCCCATCGTCATTATCGATGCAAGCACGGCCGATGGTGGCAATGCCAGTTTCCAGACGGTTCAAGGGCTGACCAGTCAATGGAGTACAACGTACGAGAACGCATTGGTGCGTTTCTCATATGTACCGAATGTCAGTGTGAGCTCGAACCATAAAGAGGTGCTCCTGACAGGTATTAACATCATCGGCAATGGATCCGGTTCTTCGGGCAGCACTACCTCGACATCTTCTGGCAGCGATCCTGGCAACCATGCCTCAGGAAGCACTACTTCCCATTCAGGCACCGGTAATTCAAACAGCACTGGTAGTGGGAGCGCCAGCTCCACTGGCAATGAAAGTAGCTTAAGCACGACAGGCAGCGAAAAGGTGCCGCTGGGCGTTGCCGCTGTCATTACGCCTTCAACGGGAGTCATGGTGGCTGCCGACGCGGCCCGAGTGCTTTCGAACATCTGGCAAGTGGACGACGAGCCGATCGATCGTCGCAGTGAATCGCTGCGACTGGACGAAGATGCCAATGCGTCCGCGCTTTGGGTGGATACAAATGGCGGCTCGCTCCAGGGCAGTACGGTAGATGGCCGAACCTACCGGCAGAGCGAGACCAGCGTATCGATAGGTGCGGATCGACGCACAAACGTTGATCTGGGCTACAACACGACAGGACTCGTCTACACACACGACCAGTCCCATGCCGATCTGCAGAACGGCACCGCCGATCTGCAAGGTAGCTCAGTGGGGCTATACAGCACCTGGGTATCCAACCAGGGCATGTTCGCGGATGTCGTGGCGCGGGTAGGGCAGCTACGTAACAGCTATGTATCCACAGACTCGTTCGGAACTTCCTCCGGCCGTTATCGCCCGTCATCCTCCAGTCTGTCCGTACGCGCAGGCAAACGTTTCCGGGGCGAGCATGGCAGGTATATCGAGCCACAGGTACAAGCGGCATACGGCTCAATGGGCTCCAGCAGCTACAGTGCCAGCAATGACGTGCGTTTCGACGTCAACAAGAACCATACGTTCTTCACGCGCGCCGGCGTCCTAGCAGGCCAGACCTTTTCGCTTTCAACCGCGATCAGCGGCGATGTGTATGCCCGAGCATCGATGATTCACACCGTAGGTGACCGCCCGAATCTCACCGCTTCGATGGATGGTGGTTCTTTACCGGTAGTTTTACCAGTACGGCATGCCACCACCGGTGAACTTGCAGCAGGCGGGCAAATTGAGCTCCAAGGCCAATGGCGTGCTTTTGCTGAAGTGGATCGCGCGTCCAGGACGGATGCGGTTGCAGGTGGATGGCGCGTTAGCGCGGGCCTTCGGTACAGCTTTTAGTTTTAATCATGGGGTTGAGCGGATGCCTGGCCGCTTCAACAATCTCTTCCATCCCGGCAAGCCGACCGATAACCCATTTATTGAATCCTTTAATGGCTCATCGCGTGACGAATGCGTGAATACGCGCTGGTTTCTGTCGCTTAAAGATGCCTGCAAAAAGATCGAATCATGGAGGCACAACTATAATCATTTTCACCGACACTCAGCGCTCGAAAATGGCCCGCTGGCGGTGTTGGCTGAGATGACGCGGACGACTTTCCAACGGCCCATAGCTTTACCTTGGTCGCTACAAATACGGGGATTAGGTCAAAGTGACCCCGGGCTCTAAGCCATTCGACCACTCAAAGCGGCGGAGGGCGCCGTTCGTATAAGGTTTCGAGTCGAGCGCATTATAAAAAACTTGACCGGGTTGGGGTCGATGATATCTGCCTCCAGATCGCCATACCCGTCAAAGCCAGCAGTGTCGGATACGCAGTAGCTCGCTCAGACGTTTTCCACTACCTGACGTGAAGGCTTGCAGTCAGATAAGAAACGCTCACTATCGGCATAGTGAGGTGATTAGGGCGCGTTATCGGGGCTAGGGCATGGGCCTCGGGAGGTAGTCATCCGGCTTGAACTCCCTACGCATTCGCTGAGTGGCGAAATCGACAAACGCGCGAAGCTTTGGCAGTGACTGACTTCGGCTTGGATAGTAGAGAGAAAGACCGGGAACCTCTTCACAATAAGGTTCGAGCACGGTCTGCAGGTCGCCACGTTCAAGATGTGACATCACGAGCGACTTTGGTAATTGGAAGAGCCCAACACCTCTTAGTGCTGAACGAACGCAGGCCTCGATGTCGTTAATCACGAGAGGCCCCGCTACACCCACTGTGATGCGCTTGCCATCAACGACAAATTGCCAATGATCGAGAGCTCGCACGGATTGACGAAGCAGGATGCAACGAAAGTTCTGCAAATCGTACGGAGACGCCGGTAGGCCATACTTCTTAAACAATGCCGGGGCGCCAACGACAACGAAGCGCTCCGGTGGCGTTAGCCACATCGCGACCATGTCGATCTGGACGAAGTTTCCGAAACGTATCCCTGCATCGAAGCCTTCTTCGACGATATCGATCGGGCGATCCTCGCCCACCAGTTCGAGTTCAACGTTTGGGTGAGCATCGAGAAAGTCGGGCAGCAAGCGATTCACGAGCAGCGGCAAAATCGGCCTGGGCACATTGATGCGCAGTCGGCCGGTAATCTCGCCGCCTAAACCACTCGCGGCGTCCAACCCTGCTGTGAGCATGTCGACGGCCGGGCGCGCGTGAGCAAGCAGGCGGTCGCCCGCTTCGGTCAGCCTGACACTTCGTGTCGTACGGGAGAACAGCGGCGCACCAATTCGTTCTTCCAAACTGCGTATCGCCTGGCTGACCGCCGACGGTGTGATACCGAGGTGCCGTGACGCAGCGCGAAAGCCTCGGTACTCCGCCACGGTCAAAAAGATGACCAGCCCATCCAGATGCGTTCGAGCGATTGTTAAGTTCATCTACACGGCCCGTTCCGAATATGCCTCGTATTCGAATAATAGCGCACGGGGTACCGTAGCCCATCGAACTCATCTAGGAGAAGGCACGTGTTTTTAGTTATGGGCATTACGGGAAAAGTTGGCGGTGCGACGGCCACTCATTTGCTAAAGCAGGGCAAGACGGTGCGTGCGCTGGTTCGTGACCCCGCGAAGGCGTCGAGCTGGGCTGACCAAGGTGTTGAACTGGTGGAAGGCGACTGGAACGACGCGGCTTCCATCAAGCGGGCGCTCAGAGGCGTCGAAGGCGCGTTTGTCATGTTGCCGCCTATCTGGGTCCCATCGCCGGATTTTAGAGAAGCCAAGGGTGTCATCGCGAACTATGTTGAGGCTCTCAAGCAGGTGCCAGTGCCGCGGGTCGTCGCGCTTTCGTCGATGGGCGCGAACAAAACCAGCGGGATGGGACTGATCACCGCCCTGTCGCTGATGGAGCAGGGTTTTTGCGACCTTAACTTGCCGATCGCCTACGCGCGAGCCGGTGGGTTTTTCGAAAACTTCCTTTACGGCTTTCAGGTTGCTCAGGGCGGCACGCTACCCGTCTTCTATAACCCGACAGATCGGAAATCGACCATGGTGGCGACAAACGACATCGGCGCGGTGATCGCAGCGCTGCTGAGCGGACCGGCTTGGCTGGGGCATCGGGTCATCGAACTCGGTTCAATGGTGAGCGCCGATGAAGTCGCGGCGCAATTAGGTGAAGTGATGAGGCGTGACGTGAAAGCCATTGCCGTCCCGCGAGCCGATTGGGCAAATACATTCGAGCAGTTCGGCATTCCGAAGGACAAGTCCGGGCCGGCCGAAACCATGTATGACGCCGTCAACGCCGGAGCGATGGACATCGGGGTTGTGGGTACGGAACACGTCACCGGCGCAACGTCTGCTCGCGATGTTTTTGCGGCAGCTCAGAAGGCCGCTACAGCTTAAATACTCGGATCAGCGATCGATGCGACTTCGGACTTCACTCCGAAGATTCGCATCCGATCGAGATTCTGGCAGGACAGCCGAAAGAGTCCGCTTCTTTGTGGAGTGCGGCGTCCATTACGAACAAAGATCGAGATCGAATATGAAAATTCTTGTTTTGGGTGCAACGGGCGGAACCGGACGACTAATCGTCCGCGACGCGCTGGAGAAAGGGCATTCCGTCGTGGCGCTGGTTCGCTCAACGGCAGGTGCCGATCTGCCGGGAGCAGAATTGATCGAGGGCGATGCCCGCGATGAAGTCACCCTTAGGCGCGCCCTGGACGGCTGTCGTGCCGTCATCAGTGCACTGGGCACCGGCATGGGCTTCCGCAGGGTCAGCCTGCTGACCGAAGTGACGCGCGCGCTGATTCTGGCAATGACGCGTAGCGACGTGCGCCGCCTGGTCTGCATCTCCGCTCTAGGCGTGGGAGACAGCCGGGGCCGTGGTGCCTTCGTGTTCGACCAGCTCTTTCAGCCTTTGCTGCTTAGCCAAGCTTACAAAGACAAGAACGGGCAGGAAGCCGCGATCCGGGCCAGTTCACTTGATTGGATCATCGTCCGGCCCGGCATGCTCACCAACGACCCAGCTCGCGGAAGCGTCAGAGCCATCGTTGACCTCGCCAGTATCAAGGGCGGAAAGGTCGCACGCGCCGATGTCGCTCGGTTCGTGGTGGAGCAATTGGTGACCAACACCTGGTTGAAACAGACACCCTTACTTCTGTGGTGAGTGCTGGTCGCACGGATCATCGTTTCCGCCACATTCATCGTACGTGGGTCCGCTTGTCGATTGGGCGGTCACGCCATTTTCGGCAGCAAACTCAAGATCGAAGGTCGGACAAATGTCTAAAATCTCCTGGCGCCAAATCTTACCGTTGGTCCTAGCAACTTTCTTTGTCGTCGGTTCTCTCAGCAACATTTTCGCCCCGGGGCCTATATACGCGGAGTACCTGAAATGGGGGTATCCGAGCTGGTTCCATTTCGTGACCGGATCGCTGGAACTCACAGCTGCCATTTTGCTTTTTCGCGCGTCGACGCGCGTGTTTGGATCGGCCCTTGGCTTCACTGTCATGCTCGCTGCGCTCGTGACCGTTACTGTCCACAGCGAATATGGGCATGCGATACCACCCCTCATCGCGGCAACATTCTCACTCGTGGTCGGCTGGATAAGCTGGCACAAGCGGATAGCGTTACCAGCCAGTGATCAGTACAGGCGGTAGCCGGGCACATAGATCACAGTGGTTCTCATTATTGGAACAACGCAATCGGCTGCAGCATCAGCTTGAACAACGAAACGCCGAACTGGCCTCATTGCATGCCGAACGCGGGGCCTCGCACGAACATCTACGTCTTGTCGAAGACCGAGCCCATCAGCAGGTGGATCATGCGCGTCAGGAGATCAAAGTGCTGCAGCAGCGAATCGAACGAGAGCAGCGAGAGCACGACAAACGCATCACTCAACTAATAGCCCTGCAAGAGGAACTGCTGACTGCCGTGCGTACAGCAGAGCAACAAGCGGCTCATCACGCCGGCCAAGTGGTCGCCATGGAAGCCAATCTCAACCACTGGCGCAGCCAGGCGGGATCTTCTAAACGCGCAGCCGGCAAACCGGCACCGACCGCAAAGGCCAAACCAAGACATCGCGCAAAGAAAGCGATCAAATGAGGCCCAGCAACCATGTGCATCGCTGAGGTGAGGTTTATCGTGTGCCTCGATACATAGCTTTATCTGCTCAGCATTCTCTCAGGGGCAGTTGGTACCCCAGGTCGAGTTCTTGTGCCTGAGCTGCCAATTCTTGCAAAGCAGCCAAGCTCTCAGAGTCACGCTTCTGTTTGTATTCAAAGACGTCACTGGCGTAGAGAAGCTGGCAACCAGTGTCGGTTTGATGGCACGGGATCTGCGCACGCTCGATAAGTGATACGAGGTGCGGCTGCGAGACGTTTAGAAGGTCAGCAGCCATTTGTACAGTCAGCTCGACGGCCTTGGGCATCACGCTATTACTTGGCGAGGGAGTTGCGAAAATAATAGCTCCGACTGCAGGATTCCGTGAAATTAGGGGAGCTCCAAGAAGTCACGTTGCATGCAAGGACCTAAGAGGATAATGTCGCCAGTGCAACATTGGATCAGGTGGGCAGCGCGGCTCGCCGTGACGCACCCCGGGTGCCTTCCTTGAAAAGCGTCCCTTGGGACGCTTTTCGTCTTTGGGGCATAAGCGCGCAAGTGCCTCGAAACTAGCTGCATGATGATCTATCCGATGCGAGGTATTAGGGGCGCTTGGTTCAATACCGCAGGTACTGATGCTGCTGCAAAAAGCCAGTGGTGTGTTTGCACTAATCCTCTGGCGTCAGAGCAATTAACTTCTGGGGAATGCGTTTATCTAGTAGGTGTGGAGAGCTTTCGTTAGCCAATTAACCATGTCACTCGTCTGACTTGGTGAATAAATTATTTACAAACGAATACTTATAGGTTAATCCGTGACGGCGTCTAGCGTCGCGCTGTAAAAAGATGACATGGTTATGCGGAGATTCTGAAATAGGTGACATGGTCAAAGGGGCCGCGGTCGCCGAAACGCTAAATTTTTAATAAAGTAAAATCATGCAGAGGGACATACTGTGCTGAGCAAGATAATAAGCTATGTGCTGTTAGGTATCAGCACTTTCATTCTGGCATTTCTGGCTTTAACTCTAGTTATTAATCGATATGCACCGACGCCAGACGTGAAGGATTTTAATACTCAACAGGAAATGTTCGGGCAGTATAAATATAATCGAGCATCTCGTGGTGGCAGCGCTACCTGGGTGGATAACACCCTAATTTTTTGCGGTGCTGGAGCTTTTAGTTTCTATCCGTGTCTTGGACACACTGGTGATTTAGTCAGAGGGGCATCAGTCGTCGTTAAATTCGTTAAATTAAAAACGATGAGACGCGATATCCCGATGGCAATGAGCATAAAATCTATGGACAGGGAAGTATTTGTCCAAACGCCCACGCAAGTCATAAGCGCCTGGAGAATCGATAATATGATCTGGTTTTCGTGTTTTTCCCTGAGTTTTGCGGCTCTTGCTGTTGGCTTCACTTATATTTTTCGCACTGGAGCAAAAAACTAATGAGCGCTACGACTAGTTCGCCATCCTGGCTCGAAAAATTCGCATCTGAGGAGGGTAATGGAGGAATCATAACAAGGAGCTGCAGAAAGCCTTGCGGACTGCGGAACAGGCCGCCGCACATCAGGCAGGGCGCGTGGCTGCACTAGAAGCCACGGTCAACCAATGGCGGAGCACATCGGCCGCGATCGCGGTCGCGAAACCGATCCCACAAGCCGCCACTATAACGGTTGCATTCATAACAGGTCCTACAATGACTATTCATTGCTGCCCAAGGCTTACAAGGCTCTTTGATCATGCTGCTACGACAAGGTGAGGCCCGCAGTCACGCCGTGGATCGGCGCCTTGCTTGCATACTCGCCGCGATTGCCGGCGCACTGAACACAGCGGCGTTTCATGCTGTTGGCTTCTTTTCCGCCAACATGACAGGCAATGTTTCCTCGTTGTCGGATCACGCGGCGTCTGGCGAGTGGTGGCTGAGTGCGTTCTACCTTTCCATTGTGCTCGCCTTTGTTTTTGGCGCAGGGGTTTCAACGTTACTGATTAACGCAGGGCGCCGTCGAAATATCCGGAGCATCTACGCCATCGGCATTCTTGCCGAAGCCATTCTGATGGTCGTACTGGGCGTTTTCGAACTCCTAATGCCCACGATGGAGCGAGGATCCATCCTCATCCTGGGTTTGAGTTTTCTGATGGGCATCCAGAACGCCGTGGTGACCCGTATTTCGGATGCGCGCGTGCGCACTACCCATGTCTCGGGCATGTCCACGGATATCGGCATCGAGTTAAGCATGTTGTTTGACATCGCCCGGGGCCGCGAACCCCAGGATGATGCAACCTCTTACCAGTCCAAGCTACGCCTTCATGCCCAAACCGTCCTGTCGTTCCTGGCAGGTGGAGTGGCCGGCGTGGTGGCCTACCAAGTCATGGGCACCAGAATGCTCTTTGTGACGGCGGCTTTGCTATTCCTCATGGCCGGGAACGCTATCGTCCGTTCTCGCATGCGACTGGATCAGCTCCAAGCAAACTAACTAGGTTGCCGGGAGAGACGGCTCTGAAGTGCATCACCGAGTCGTAAAAGGGCTTGGCTAGCTAAAAGGTGACACGGTTATGCGGGGTGACATGGTTAACTGGTTGGGTGACAAGGTTAAGTGGATAACGACTGTGAGTTTCAGAAGTTCTATGGACAAAATTTGAGGAAAAATCAGGGCTGTGGAGATGACTTCTGAAAGGCTCTTGTCAGAAGCCGCCTTCACGCGCAGCATATGAGACCACCTAAAACCGGAGGACGCCATGGGTCCGACGGGGGTTCCAAAAGAATCCGGCATGCATACCGTTCCACAGCAAGATTGGGACGAAGGCGAGCAGCGCGCTCGCGTTATTCGCAATTATTTGCGGCAGAATAAGCCGCGTCGAGGTGCAGCAGCTGAGGCTGCGAATGAGCTCGGTATTTCAAAAAGCTTGTTCTATAGACTCGTCGCTCGTTGGCAGCAGAAAGAGCAACTCGTTACTGATGTAGTTCGTCATCGCTCATCTGGCGGGCGTGGACAAACGCGGCTCTCACGAGAGCAAGAAACGATCATCGCGGAAGCGATCCGCTCATTATATCTATCGCGGCAACGTCGACGCCTGTCGGCTGTAATGCGCAAAATTCAGAACAGATGCCGAGCGGCAAAAATAGCTTCCCCTGCTCGTAACACCGTCCAGGCACGAATCAAGGCGCTCGACCAGATTGTTGTTAAAAGTAAGCGAGAAGGGCAAGACGCCACACGGCCACTTTATGCGTCTCGAGAGTCAACGCTGAAAGTCAGTTCACCGCTGGAAGTCGTTCAAATTGATCACACGGTTATGGATGTGATGGTTGTCGATGAATGCGACCGTTCGCCAATCGGACGACCGTACTTTACGGTGGCTATCGACGTATTCAGTCGTTGCATCGTGGGCATGCTAGTGACGCTGGAAGCGCCATCGGCAACTTCCGTTGCTCTTTGTCTTACCCATGTCGTTTCCAGCAAAGTCGCCTATTTGGAACGGCTTGGGCTCAGTCTCTCTTGGCCGATGTATGGGAAACCGCAGAAACTCCATCTCGACAACGCAGCCGAATTTAAGAGCGAGGCACTCCGACGCGGCTGCGCTCAACACGGTATCGAAATTGTCTACCGGCCTCCAGGCCAACCCAACTACGGCGGCATCGTTGAACGCGTAATTGGCACCGTGATGCAAATGACCCATGAACTACCTGGGACGACCTTTTCCAATCCGGCTCAAAAGGGGGCCTACGATTCGCAAGCGCAAGCAGCATTGACGCTTAAAGAGCTAGAGTGCTGGTTGGTCAATGCGATCTGCGGGGTTTATCACGCAAGCATTCAGTCGGGCGTACATGCGCCGCCAGCGGCCGTGTGGGCTCAAGCAATCGAAGAGGAAAACAAGCCTGCTACCGTAGCCAAACCCACGGAGTTCCTGATCGATTTTCTCCCCGTAATCCGTCGAAGAATAGGGCGCCACGGCTTCGTCATCGATCACATCACCTATTTCAGCAATGCGTTGCAACCTTGGATCGCGCAGCGCGATCAACTGGATCGGTTTGTTATTCGCCGTGATCCGCGTGATCTGAGTCGAATTTGGGTGCTCGATCCCGTTAACCGGAACTACCAGGAAATACCGTATCGCACACAATCCGCGCCCCCAATAGCGCTGTGGGAACATCGTCGCGCGATCACTGTACTGCGCGAAAAAGGTTATGCCCAAGTCAATGAAGAGCTGATCTTTCAAACAATTGAACGCATGCGAACGATCGTGGCAACTGCCATGAAAGAAAAACGCCGTGCAAAGCGCGATAACGCAAGAATTGGCCATCTCAACCGTTCAACGCATCATCACAAATCGCCCCCGCCACCCGACATGACGGCGGCAAAAGAAGTGCCACCCTTTGCAGAGATAGAAGAGTGGTGATTTATGCGCGCTGCAGCCGCAGACTTACCCCATCTCACTACACATGCAAAAAAAATTGCGCTTTTGCCCGATAGCGAGCGCATTCAGCATATACGTTCCGATCGCTGGATCGGTTATACGAAGGCTTTGCACATTCTTGAACGCTTGGACGATTTGCTCGCGTGGCCGCCCAAACAACGCATGCCAAACATGCTGCTGATCGGGCCAACAAATAATGGCAAATCGATGATCATCGAACGCTTCCGGCGTAAAAACCACGTGGTGCATAAGCGTTACAGTGCAATCGAAAAGCTCCCAGTAGTGGCATTGCAAATGCCGAGCGATCCAACGATTTCGCGGTTTTACTCCATGCTTCTCTTCGAGTTAGGAGCCCCACCTGCCTATCCTCGTGCGCGAATCGCCGAGCTGGAGTTGTCGGCGATCAAGCTTCTGGAGGCAGTGGGAGCAAAGATGTTGATCATCGACGAAATCCATAACATCCTCGCCGGACAGCGTAATCATCGACTCGAATTTCTGAATCTACTTCGCTATTTGGGGAATAGCTTGCGCATTCCGATTGTCGGCGTAGGCATCCAAGAGGCGCACTTGGCAATCCGTTCAGATCCCCAACTGGAAAACCGCTTCGAACCTATCCCGTTGCCCCGGTGGGTGCAAGGTGAAGAGCTGCAGTCGCTGCTGGCTTCCTTCGCCGCCTCCTTACCGTTGAAGCAACCTTCCAATTTGCAGCAAGTGGATATGGCGCAATATCTTCTCGAACGAAGCGAGGGTACGATCGGTGAAATCGCACGCTTGTTGAGTGCTGCTGCAGAGACCGCTATCAGCACGGGTGAGGAATCAATCAATCGCAAAACGCTGCTACAGACACCTTACGAATCACCGAGCGATCGGCGGCGAGCTTTTGAGCGAGTTTTGTAATGCACGCCAGGCGTTGGCCATTACATCCGCTTCCCCTAGAAGGGGAGGCAATTACGTCTTGGATTGTGCGAATCGCGCGTCAGTATGGAACGGAATGGGATGTTCTTTTACACCGGACGTTTGGATGGCCTGATACGACATATGTCGACGCCGATACACAGATTCCTCATTGGGTGATTCGAGGTCTTTCAGCAAAAACGGGCGTTCCAGCTTCAGATATTCGTTTAATGACTCTGGCCGGCCAATGGGATCGCTTGCTCACCGACACCACCGTTCCGACACCGAAAGAGTATTTAAGCCGCTACGAAATTTTGTTCTCAGATGAAACACAAAAACCTCACCACTACAATGGATGGCAGCCTTGGCGGCCCGATCGGTGGATCTTGTTCGCATGCCGTGAATGTGTCGCTGAGAACGGGGAAGGGTTCTACCGCTTGATTTGGCGTTTACCAATGCTCCGTAGTTGTCCCATCCATGGACAGTTACTGGAACGTGCCGTTTTTTCCGGTGAAGAAACCAGGTGGGTAGATGGGCCGCAGTTGGCAACTCCTGCGATTCGCTTGATGGATGCTTTGACCTGGCAGGGTTGGACGCAAGGCTACGTTGATTTGAAACGTCGACGGGTGAGCGTTGCAGAATGGTTGTGCATGTTGCGATGTCTGATTGAAGAGACTTGCTTCAAGCATCATGAGCGGGGCTGGAGCGATTGGTTCGACGAGACTGAATCGATCGAAATTCCATTCTTTCCCTGCGATGTTTTCGAGCACATGGAAATGCGAGAGGTGAAAAGAGTCCTCGAAGCGGTGGCGTATGTTCTCGCACGCATCCAGCATCATCAGATGCGAACTTCAGGAAAACATGCGCAGATCTTGGTGCCGCCTGCATCGGCGTGGGACAGGTTGGAGGCTGCGGCGAGGTTTTGCCACGCGTCGTCGATTGATCTTGACTGAAGGCCGTGCAATGAAGGCTCGAAACTCTGCGTCACTATGTGAGAAAATCGCTCATGGCATCGTGTCTTAAGCATTGACGTCGATATAGACCGCGAGCGACCTGCACGTTGTGTTCGCTTGCCACTTTCTCTGGACCGATATAGCGAAACCCAAGACGTTCGTAATAGGTCTTGAGTCCGTTTTCGCACTCCAAAAATACATTTCGATGCGCCCCTTTCTCCAGCAAACGTTGGCAAACCTCTTCCACCAAGCTCATCCCAATACTTTGACCTTTATCCTGAGGCAGCCGCCCGACAAAACCAATGTAAGGGCGAAGTACGTCATACATACCACGGGGCTTAAAGCTCGGAAGAGGTGGAAGTAGTGTCGTGGCGAAGCCCACCACTTGTTCATTTTGAATGGCGACGAGATTTAGGGTGCCGCCGTAGCCTATGTTGTTCTCATAAGGCTGCCAATGTTTGTCATTCAGGACCGCACGAACGATGTTTGAGCACGAGTACTTGTCGTGGTCCTGCGCATCACGGATATAGATGCGCTTTGCGTAAGGATCTATGTTGAACATAATTGGTAAAGCCCCGTTTAGGCCATAAAATATCGACAAATATGGTAGGGAACGCTACGGCAACATATGCCGTCCTTACATTGCGTGCCCGATAATCTGGTCTGCTGCAGCCACCTCATGCGCTTGGCGATGGAAATGCTTACAAGGAGAGCTCCCAGCCGGAGCAATAAATCGGTCGATTTTGTCTCTCGGTCCAAAGACGAGCCTCCCATATGGGGCTCCCGTCCAATCCCCAACGAAGTTGGGCATTCAGTGCATCATAGACAGCCTTTGTTATCCAAGTGGGTGGATTCGCGCCGAGTGTTGTCAGTTTGGCCGCATGATTGGCAGCGCTCCCCACCCAAACAATATCGTTGTCGCCCCGGATACCTGTACGCACCGCGTGTAAGCGCGAACGATCGATTCCCACGCTGTGCTGCACCCTAAACGCTGTGCGAGGATGCAAGGTCGTTATCGTTGGATTGATGATGTGTCGCACCATCCAGTAGATCTTCTGGGCCGTGCGCACGGCGCGATCACTTGCGCCGGTTGCGGTATAAATCGCCATGACCCGGTCACCATCGTAAGCGGTGATGTCACCGCCTTCGGATCGAATGATCCTGGCTGCCCAGCGCAAGAAGCTCTTGTAAACCTGGGCGCTGAATTGCCACGGCATGCCATCCACCATCGCGGTCGATCCCTCCAGATCCGCATACAGCACGACCGCATCCGTAAGTTCTCTGGCGGCGTCGCCCAACTGTATATCGCTGGGTTGAGGGACGACACGAGCGGCCGTCGTTGGCCATGAATAACGAAAAATTGCACTGATGTCCTGAGCTATTTCGTCCTTAAGCCCCATGGCGCAAATGCCTCCTGTTCAAGCGCGACCGTACTGATGGTATGAGCGGTCAATTCGACCTATATCTCAAGCGACTCGTCATCCATGTTTAACGAGGCTGGCAGCACGGATGAATTCGAAGAGATTGATGGACCAGGGTATGAGGCTAAGAACCGTCGCGATGTACGCCGACTTGAGATGGCTAAACTTCTTGTCCAGGATCACGGAATTTCGCCATGCTTGATGCAGCAAGTCCTCCGTAAGCGACTCTTCAGTCAGCGCCTGGTATTCGCGGACGAAAAGATTGGCTTGCTTCTTGGCGATGGTGCGGAAGAAGACGAGGGATTTGTTGCCTCCGTTAACGTTCGGAAATGAACCGAAATAGAGGGAAAACAAACTTAGGATCATCGCCGCGCCAAAAAATGACGCGGCGATCCAGACCCAGGAGGGCAATTTACTCAAGTCGTCCGGCACCTTGCTCAGCAAGAGTCCCAACATGCCAAGATCAATGCCGAGCACGATGGACAGCTTTGTATCCACACGTGGGAAGAAGCCCAGGGTAAGATCGAGCTGTTTTCTAGCGCTATCGAGATTGTCCTTCGCCATATGGCCTCTGTCTCTGCCGGTTACTTCGTCTGTGCAAAGGAAGACCGAACTTTGCGCTCGGCAATAAGTTTCTTGAGCCGCGTGACGGTGGGCCCCAAGGCGGTCGATAATTCGCGATCGGGCTCTGCCAGGTCGTAATGAAGTGGCGTGATGCCCTTAAAGTCAGAGGGAATCTTTACGTCCGTTGCTTTTGGAACCAAAAGAAACGTGCGGTTTTTTCCAAGCTGCGACATGAAAAAGCCAAGCTCGAAGATCACGTTATCGCGAGGTGCTTTCTCCGTTCGATCACGTGCGCGGACCAGGTCATCGGGGCTTGCGACGGCGATGCCAAAGTCGGCCGCCAAGACTTGCTGTTCCAGCGCTTCGATGGGGTAGGAGCCGGCGGGGAAGATCATGTCATCGCTCCAAAGGACGACAACCATATCGGAGAAACTCAGTCCAAGGCGGATCTCCTCAGCAACATCCAAGGCCTCTTTCGAGCAGATGATGAAGACGCGCGGACGCATGTTCGAGCGGTTCACGTATTGGTTTCGCTGTTCGATACGTTGCGCTAAATCGCGGCACAAAAGCCGCCAGCTCTTGGGATGAGCATCCAGGCATTCGGCGAAAGCCTGCGGCGTTAGCTTGAGTGCCACACAGATCTCTTCCGCGTTGAGCGTTGCAGAACGCGGTGTACCGGGGCTTAGCATCGACATTTCACCGACTGTCCTTCCCGGTTCGCGCAAATGAAGTCGTGAGCTGTTGATGATGATGCGGAGCTTGCCGCTCAGCAGGAAGTAGACGTCTTGGTCAGATGCACCCTGCTCGATCAAGTTCTCGCCGGCTTCACACTCGACCAACTCTCCTCGCGACGCGAGCAGCTCGGCCAACGCGGTGTTGCCTTGCACGATCGTCTGTGATAGCAGACTGTCGACGAGTACGTTGCGATCTTCAAATCGTTCTTTCATGGAGAAAATCCAAGGTAAGTGGTGGCCGCACTGAGTTCCTATCAGCACAGAGTGGATCGATCAAATAGCAATCAACCGCCGTCGTCGACCGATGCGGAGGTGGCGAATCTTCGGGTGGATGCGGCCGTCCTCATCCAGTACGTCAACGGGATCGGGAGCGTGACCATCGCGAAAAGCTGTGGCGGAAATGGCAAGCGTTCGCCACATGCCTAAACGTGCAACCAGCAGTACGGAAAACGTTGCGCGTGTATTGGGATCACGCACAATGCGATCCATCGTGTCGCAATCTTCCGTACTCGGAATGGGCGGCACGATCGTATGGGAATGCCATTCGCCAAAGTAGTTGTAACGTGCGTAGTTGTGTCCCGTTCGGTCAAAGAAAGCATCCAAAAAGGCGCGATGTTCTGCAGGGTCGCGCACAAAGTGCGTGGTGCTTCCGCAGGTGGCTTGAACGGACAGGTCCGCGAGGCGAAACGTATCGTCGCCGACGTGCTCGGCGACGAGCACTCCACCCGTTTCGCACCTGCCTGCCTGCTTGAGCGTTTGCACAAGCAACTGAATGTGGGCCATGGTCACAATGAGTTTCATGCGTTACGCAACCGTTGAAACATGTCGACGATACGAGTGAGTTCCTCTCGTCGTTCGTCGTCGGACAACGCGGGTGCTTCGGCCACCGGAGGCGGCTCAGGCAAATCGATTGGATAGGTGACAAAGGGCTGTTCGAAGAGCGGGCAGGGTGACAGGCCGATGATGTACATCGAGTTCGGAAAATAAGAAGGCTCGCGTGCCAATAACGTGTCAATGGCGAGGCGGGTCGCGGGGGCCGCGATGGCGGAGACATCCGCGTCATCGGCGATCATCGTGACGTCGCCCTGGCGCTGCCCATAGTCAACGTCGGCCCTAGGCACCGGAACATCCTTTTCCCTAAACCAGTTGTCCACGGCCCGGCGCATCAAGTCCATCGGCGGTTCTTTCCCTGGCCGATGTCGCGCGATCATGCCCCCAACACCACCGGCGTAGATCTCCGCCCATACAACTGGGATCCGCGTCGCAAACTGCGACAAGATGTTGGCCGCCACAGGATTAGCGGTGGCGTCAAAGATCAAGTCGCAATGGCTGAGCGCTGCCATGGTGCCTTCGGATGCGGTTGAAGACTCCTGTCCACCCAGTTGACGACGTAGAACGTTCGTCTTGACTCCCGTGCGGATGCGTTGGAGCTTTTCGCCGACGGCGCTCGCCTTATGCAATCCGACGTCGCGCCAATCCAGATCGTTGCGTTCAACGTTGCCGGGCAAAAACAGATCATCGTCGACGAGTACGAAGTCCACGACGCCCACGCGCGCGAGCATCGCCGCCACCTTGCTCCCTAGCGACCCACAGCCGACCATGCCGACACGTTTTGCATTGAGCGGTTCATGGTCGTGACCGCTTCGGGCAACGTTCGGCTCGGGAGGCAGAACCGTCACGTTATCCACCCAGGTGTCATAGACACGATACACCACGATCTCCCCATCCTGGAGTACGACAAAGAGTTGATCTTCCGGCTGCCATCCAAGCGGCGCGGCGGTGGCAACGAAAACTTCGCGTGTCTCCGTATCAGGCAACATGGCGGCCGCATCGACACGAGTAATGCGGACGGTCCGTTGGAGCCCATCCTCGCGTATCAGTGCAGGAACACTCTCATCGTTATAGAAACGTCCTGCTTCCCCCAAGGAGGTGATGAAGAAAACGCGGTTCTGCGAACGTATATTGACGTACGCGTCGCCCGTGATTGGAAAGCCTTCTGGCAACGCTTCGAAAACCACGGCAAGATTGCTATTCATCACCAACCGGGATGCCGACGTTCGCGTACGCTGCCCCTCAGTGAGGGCGTGCGCGGAGGGCACTTCACCCCGCTCACCGGGCGCGGGGTTTTCTCCCGACAGCAGGTTGTAGGCGCTTTGGACGAGTTGCCAGCCCTTGAACTCTGGCGACCAATTGTCCGCGCGATACTCCAGGCATAGTTCGCCGCCGGGACCGTACTGATGACCCGACAAGCGGTATTGCTCGTCGCGCGGAAACACCGACGGTGGCGAAAACGGAAAACTGTCGGGATAACGCAGGATGAAAGCGACCTGGCGATGCCCCAGGTTAACCTCGAACTCTTGTTCCAGACGTAGGTTGCCATTGACCCTGAGCTCGCCCAGGGTCAGCCATTCGGATCGCGCGGCCAGTTCATTGAGTTCTTCGCGTTCGAGCTTGAATCGCGCAGGGTCGTCGAAGTACCACCAATCATGCGAAGCCATCGGGTTTCGCCGGTCCAGAACGATTGTTAGAGAACAAGTACGGCGCGGCGGCGGTGGAGGGTGCTTTCAGCAAACTGCTGCTGGAACGCGCATCGCTCGCATTCTTTTCGCTCTTGGCGTTGAGCTCTTTAACGGCCGTGTCGTAATCGAGTCCTTTGCGCTTGCGCGACTCCCCGAAGAGGGTACGTACCGCGTCGGCACCCGATTTATACGCCAGTGCACCAATCGCCGTTTCGTCTCCCTTGCAACGACCTTGTTCTGCCTCGGCCGTTAGAACGCCACGACTGACGGAGCAGCGAATCAGTTCCCCCTTAACGCCCAATCGCGTGACAGTCATCGGTCCGTACTCGAACCCGATTTGCAGTCCAAGCGATGTCGCGTCCGTACCCGCATCCTTGAGTTTGCGAATCGCCAGGTTGAAGCTGCTACGCATGCCGCCGGCGCTAAGCACCATGTTGCGAATGGTCGAATCTGTATCGGTGGTTTGCGCAGTACCCTCCACCAGCAAGCCATGGATGCAGTCGCCGATGAAGCGGACTTTTCGCCCCTTGAAGTCCTCGTGCAGCACGGCATCGAGCTCGCTACGCAAAACGCGCAACGCGCGCACCACGTGCTTGGCCTTGGTGTCGTCGTTGATATTGCGCCCAACGTAGGCTGTGAACCCGTCGATGTCACCGTAGATGGTGCAGGCGTCCTGGCGCCGCGAGTTCCTGGCGGTCAGCGTCTCAATATCCAGATCCGCGAAGGGCGGGGTATGACCGCTGAATTCAAAACGGCTGATAGGAAGATTGCCCAAATCCTCTTTCCAATCCTTTACAACGCCATCGACGGTGCTGCTGAGCTGGGCGAGCTGTTGACTCACGGCAATCTCCTCGCGCGTGAGCGCGGCGGTATCTTCGTCCGCCACCGACTTCAACCCGATTGCAAGGCGTGCCGCATTAGTGAGGTAGATTCCGGTGGCGTTGCCACCGCCAGCGCGCTTGGCCGCATGATTAGCGGGCTCACCTAAAAAGAGTGGCTCACGATGACCGCGGCGTCCGTTGTTCACGGCGAGGGCTTTACCCGTATCGATGCCGATGCGCACCTTGGCGGGTGGGTGATCAGCATCCTCGCCAGTTCGCGCGAGCACATCAATAATGAGTTGACCAACCGCGATTGCACGATGGATGCGTTTAGCCTCCTCGTCATAGGGTTTCGTGATGACCGCGTGCAGCCGCTGATTATGAAAGTCAACGCGTACGACATCTTCCTTCTGCAGGATGCGGTGCACGGCGCGGTAGTGCAGATTGAGGAAGCGCAGCGTGCGGCGATGACAGATCTCACCCTCGACATCCGTCACGTGCAGCATGTCCTTCATATTGAGGATGTCCGCGTAGAGGTGAACACCGTCCACGCGATACGCGACCGCGTTGGGAATATTCTCCAAGCTCGTCTCGCGTACGTATGGCTTGATCTCAATGTCTTTCAGCGGCAGCCCATCGATCGCGCTTTGAATGCGTTCGGCGGCCCGCGTTTCATCCCATTTCCGGGCGCTCATGCAGCACCTCCGTGCCACAGGCGCACGCCGGCACCCATACGCCCGCCGTTTACAGACTTACGATACGTCACGTGCATACATCCTCCCATGTAGAAAAGCGGCTGCTCGGGTCTCCCCACCCAAGTAGCTTGCCCCAGGGATGTCTCATTCTTCGCGACGACTAACTCAACGGGTAGCGAAAAGAAACTCCCATATGTCCCACATATGGTGATTCGCCTCCCAGTTTCAAGGGGCCGGAGACGCCCCGGCGTCGTTGGGCTCGTCCATGCCTGGCTGATCTAGCAGGTGGGCCGCGGGGTTCTGGGCGACCCCGCCGGCCTGGAAATAACCGATGACACTGCCGACCGAACGGTGATTGGTCATGGCCATGAGCGCGGGGAGGGCCACGCCTTGCCGAGCGCCCTCGGTGACGAAACCCGAGCGCAAGCTGTGCCCACCAAAGCTACCCTTTAGGCTCGCCAACGCAGCGCGCCGCTGGACGATCTGGGCGATGGCTGCCGGCGACAGGCGCGGTCCGAGCCGCTGCTTCCAGAGTCGTCGAAAGATGGGGCCATCTGTAAGCCCACTGCGCGCAAGCCAGGTGGTCAGGGCCGCCCCTGCCACCCCGACCACGGGTTTGTCCGGCGTATCGGCAGGGCGCGGTCCCGCCTGCTGGGTTTTGCTGCGCTCTAACCGGTAGACATATTCATTCGGACCGATGACGGTCAGGTCTGCCAAGTCAGCGTCAGCCACTTCGCTACGGCGCCGGCCGCCGCTGGCAAAGGCGAAATAGAGCAGGGCGCGATCACGCACCCCTTCCAGGGAGTCGTCGCAAGTGACCACCATGGCTTCCAGCTCCGTGCGCGTGATAGCGGTCTTCTTGGCTGGCCGCTCACCCCGCTTGACCGCGGCACGGCGCGCACGACTTAACAGGTGACGGACGGCCTGACCATCGCACGGGTTGGCCAGCTTCTTAAGACGATGCACGGCCGATAGGACGGCCACGCGGTGGCCCACCGTGGCGAGTGTAAGGGGGCCATGCTTCTGCTTAACACCCGCCGCGACCAAGTCGGTATCCAGCGGAGTAGGTAGTTCCCACTGAAGTCCTTCCCGGGTCCGGCGCGCTACGTGATCCACGATGAACTGCACGACCGCCGCCTCCGGCACGGGAAGGGTCAGTGATTGCCCGAATCGCCCGTAGAACCATGCCGCCCAGTAGCGCAGCGCGCTCGTATAACTGCGGGTAGTGTTGGCCGATGCCGCTTCCTCGAGGATGTCGCGCACTGCGGCGGCGGCGGTGGACGCGAGCGTTTCAGGCGACACCGCGGGAAGGGCGGCGGGCACTGGCAAAATAGGGTTATTTTTCATATGTTGTACATATATTTTATAACACTTAAGGCAACATACCTGCGATAACTATCTCTTATCGTGGGTACGTTGCCAAGATCTCAGGTCGCCGATCGAGGAGGTGCGAAAATGCCGACGGGAATCAGCCAGGACCAGGTCAACGCTGCAGCGGATCAACTTGTCGCCGCCGGCAACAAACCTACGGTTGAGAAGGTACGACAGGTCTTGGGGACAGGATCACCAAACACGATCACCCGGATGCTGGAAACCTGGCGAGAGGAGTTGGCTCAACGCATGGCCCAGATGATCTCGCTTCCCGATGTTCCCGGACCTGTGGGTGTGGCCTTCATGGAAGTGTGGCGACTCGCCATCGAGCACGCTAAAACAGCGGCGAACGAAGCGCTCATCAAGGAGCAGAACGCCATCGCTGCCGACCGAGCCTCCCTTAACCAAGAGGCCAAGGTCTGGCAAATTGCGGTGGAAGCCGCCCAACGGGAAACGGCGGAAGCCGCGTCTAAATGGACGCACGTGCAGACGCAACTGATGGAACGCGATGCACTCCTGGAGCAGCTTAAGATTCAACAAGCAGACCTGATGCAGCAACGCGATCTGATGCAAGCTGCGGTTGCGCAATACCAAACGGATATCGAACGGTTACAGGCCGAGCGCACGGTGGCGTTGGATCATGTTCGTGTAGCTGAAGATCGCGCGCACCGCCTCGTAGACGAGGCAAGACTAGATGCAAAAGCGTTGCAGGCTCGCTGGGAGCGGGAAGAACGCGAAACGAGTAAACGCATCGCCCAGCTGACAGATCAGGCAGAGCAACTCCACAAAGCCGTACACACCGCTGAGCAAGCCACAGCCCGTGAAGCCGGACGCGTGCTGGCTCTGGAAGCTACCTTGAAACAGTTCCGCGGCGCACTGCCACTTAAGAAAACGAAAACTGCGGCCAAAAAGAAAACCAAAACCCGAGCGAAAAGATCAGGACGAGCTGAGCATGCCTAGAAAATTGGTCATACCGCCAGTATCCAAGCGCGACCACGAAGTTCTCATCACGCGACTCCCTACGCTGGAAACGCAACTCATCGCGTGGATCGACGCCGTGGACAAAGATTTGGTACATCGCAACCTCGATCTTGGCCGAGGTAGCGCCAAGGTTTACGTACGACGTTCAGATCGCTACCTCGATGGCCGCCTTGTTGTCACACTGGACGTCGCGCGCATCTCTATCCCAGAAAAAGACCGGGGACGGGGTTGGTTTCGAAATTTTCGGCGGATCGTGGAAGCTGTTAATCCGTGGGACGCCACGTATTACGAATCGGTACTCAACCCGCGTCTAGATAGCTATTTCCGCAGGGAAGGCCTAGAGCGCGACGCCAATGGGTACTATGTGATGCACACGTAAACAATGCCGCTAGCGCTACCCACATGTGTTGTGTGACGGCACGTAATCTGTATGCGTTCAATAGAAGCGGCTCTTATTGCGATTTCCAAGGAGCAGGGAAGGGGCATGATTAAACACGTGATGCATTGGCTGAAAAAGCGGTGGCTCAGGCTCATTAATCTGTTTACAAAGCGTTACGAAAGGCGCATTGCTAGGTACCAAGCGTCAACGCACGACGCTATGCGAAAGGCATATTTGTCCAAATTGAATTGGAGGTGCGACGTGCGAGGTAACGTTGCATCAGTGCTGAATAAAATCGCCGAAGATCAGACAGGTGGCCCGTATACGTTTTGCGTCATCGACTCATCCTTCGAAAACAGCGAAAAAGTGCAGCTCAATGTCACCAGTCCATTCGTTGGTTCATTTCGATCCAAGGGCGAGAATCCGTCAGAAAAACCAAGTTCTCTTTGCTACTCGATCACCGATAATGGATCAATATTTGTTACGTTGTATCCGCATGCAAGCTCAGCTGCGCGACTCGATGAGTCACATTTTATCATCGATATATTGAGATCGTCGTATGACCTTGCTGGCGTCGCCGGCAAAGGTCGTGTTCGCACTCACCTCCGAAAGCTGATGCGCTTAAGTCAGATATCAGCACTGCACTACATTCCCAATCGCAGTTCAGCCAACTACATCAGCAAGTTGTCCAGACGGTCTCATCGGTTTGAAAACGTCTTCGAAAACGTTAAAGAGCGCCGCCGTGCGTCCTATGGAATGGAGGTGGCCCTGGGAACGGGTCTCGTCGCCAGTGTCATGTCGACCTCGCTGTCGATGGCGGCGCAGTTTGGAAAGGAACAAGGTCAGACTGCTGCGGCGATTTCTGCGTTGTGTAAAGGCGGCAAGGACGACGCGCTCGCCAAATGCCTAGATTCCAGACATTACTCGCTTTACGAGCAAGCGGCATCTCACATGAGTACAGCCTGGGTTTTAGGTTTGTCGTGGTTTTTGGTGGCTCTGTGTCTTGTAACTCTTTACAGAATGAAGCATGTGGACTGACGATGGATAAGCTTCCGGTGTATCAGTGTGCACTTTGCGGTGAATCGATTGCCATGGAGAATGACTCCAAGGAGCATATCGTTCCGCTCGCCATCGGCGGGCGTCGAAAGGTGCGCAATTTCATCTGCCGTGATTGCAATAACAGGGCGGGGCACCAATGGGATGCAGAATTAGCTAAACAATTTAGCTGGTTCTCTGCAGTGCTTGACATTAAGCGCGAGTCAGGCACACCGGCGCCAAAAGTAAAGATTACGACCATCGATCAGCAAGAGGTATATCTTCATGCAGGTGGCCGGCTGGAACTGACAAAGCCCACATTCGAAGATGTGGCGCTCCCTGAAGGTGGCCGACAAATTTCTTTCCGCGCACGAACGGAGAGAGAGGCTAAGCGGATACTTCGCGGCCTCCAGTGCAAGTACCCAGAGCATGACTTTAGCTCGATGGCCGAAGGGTTAGTAATCGAGTCGACGACACCGGGAGTATTTAAAGCTGAGTTTTCATTTGGCGGGGAGTTTGCAGGGCGATCGATCGTCAAGACGGCAATTGCTATGGCTCATTCCATTGGCATCCCGCAGTGGCAATGCGACTATGCAGTTCGCTACTTGCGAAACGAGAACGCGACACCGGCATTCGGTGAATTTTTAGCGCGCGACCTTATTGTTGACCGCCCCGACTCCAAGATATTTCATGTTGTCGCTATAGCGGGTGATCCTGTTCATAAGCGCTTGTTTGCGTATGTGGAATATTTTGGCTTGGCCAGATTCGTAGTTCACCTGAGCTTGGACTATTCTGGCGACTCGATCCAGCAATCTTACGCATTCGATCCAACCACCGGAGAGGAAATCGAGCTTCAAGTCGACTTGATTTCATTGTCTGAGAGCGAGCACAGCTTGGTTTTAAACAATGAGGCAGCATCTTCGTTTGAGGCACGTATGGCTGCATTCGAATACGCCATGCCCATCGTCTTCAGTGTTGTACGTGCAAAACAGAATCAGCAGGCTATTGGACAAGCATTGGAAGACGCTTGTATAGAACTTGGCCTTCATCCTGGCCAGGAACTTGACGAAAAGACGGCTAAACAGTTGGCGAAATGTTTGACAAATAAGTTGATGCCACACTTACTCCATAGGATAAGACGTCGCCACTAATGTGATCACATGGCCGGCGTTTAACCTAATAGACAGTCCAAAAGGGGGAGGGCATGTCGGAAATACTCACTTGGCTAGAGATGACAAAGACAGACGTTCTGCCGGCGGCGATCGTTTCTCTTTTAATCTCTGTCACCGTAACGTTGATTTCGAAGCACTTGGAAACTCGCGATACCGCGGAAATCGCGTATCGGTATGAGCAACGTAAGAAACAGCACGAAGTAATTGGAAGGCACTATGGCCGACTGATTTCAGCTGCCAATACTCTTGGCTATCGGATGTGGAATCTATATGCCAATTGCGATCGTGGCTGGCTTTCGAGAGAGCGCGACAGTGATGACGATGGATACTACTTCAAGAGCACGGCCTATCGCCTAATGAATTTCTTTGCGATTGTTCGCAGCGCCGAAAAGGAAGCCATACTTTTAGATGGACGGATAGCAAGTAAGAAGGATTACCTGTTCCTAAATTACATCGACGTGTTTCATTGGGTCATGACGGACACTGCATTGTTCGAAGGCCTAACTTATGCTCATGAGTCGCAATGCGATCATTTCTTTGCAGACGAATTTCGCCGCTACAGTGAGCTTTGTATTTCGACGGATGACCAGCTGACCTTCGATGGTTTTACTTCAGGTCCGTACACTGATCCAAAATTCTTCCCAGTACTCAGGTTTATAGAAGGATTGACACGTAACGAAGCACGTCTTCGCTGGGATAGGCTCATTGCGCTTCATCTTTTGATCCAAGCGTTCCTAAATGACTTTGGATACGAGCGGCAGCGTGCAAGCAAGGGAAAATTTGATGAGATCGCCGCCCAGGTTCGCAACAAAAAGGTCCTTGAGAATCTTGGTCAATGGCTGCCTAAGCATGAGCTGGGACGGCGCGATGGTACTCGGCTTGTCGCGCGAGCTATCGTTCGAACAGGCAAGTAACACCTGACCCTGGGCCAACTAGATCGCAGCTGAGTCTAACTCGACTTGCTGGCTATGCTCTCACACGGTGTACGCTACACATGCCGTGTGTAGCAATAGTAAGGATGGGTATCACTATGAAATCCAAGTTCATTCCCATTAATTCAGAGCTCCAGCTGGCAGCCGAAGCGGTCTTAAGCAAGGGCGAAAGTCTTTCACAATTTATTGAAGCGTCACTCCGTCAAGCCATCGCGCATCGTCAGCAGCAGAGAGAATTTCTTGCGTATGGCATTGCGAGCCGAGATGAAGCGCAGCGTACGGGAAAGTATTTCGATACCCATGAAGTACTAGCCAGGTTGGACGGGATATTGCGGACCAAGCAGAGCGACCGCCAATCCGACTGAGTCACACGTTAGCGCAATGGGGTTGTGAACAGGACTTTCGACATCTGTCTACAGAACTTCTGAAAATGACACGACACTTGGCTAGGGCTGGGCCCGTAATTGCGCATAATGTATATTATGTAAAATAATGGATGACCCTCATGGATGTGGCTTGGCACCCCTGGTCTTGCGCCGACTCACCTCATCACGGATGGTTTCGATGTTACGCATAGGCTCGCGGCGTTGAACCATGCGCGCGTAACGCCAAAAACGGCTACTCTGGGCAAATAGCGTGGACCAGCCCAACGGTGTTGGTTGGATCGCCGCGCGCAAGGTGCGCGCATAGTCGAGCACCAGGCCAGGCGTCCATGCCATGGCCTCGGCACGACGCTGCAATTGCGCAGCCACCCATAATTCTGGATTGAACATGGCACGCAACAAAGCGCGAAGGCCAAGCCCCGGTTCGGCCAGGGATCCCTCTAGGGCAGCCTCCAAGGCGTAGGCAACGGTGCTGGAGCAATTGCGATTGGTGAGGTTATAGATTTCGTTGACGCGATAGCGGCGCCAAAACGCGACCAGACGCCCCCTGTTGTAATGCTCGAAATGCACTTGTGCCGTGGAATCGCACCAGCCTGCCGACTCGATGGCGTAGCTTGGCTGGAAACGCCCTGGCACATCGTTGTCCGCACTGGCGCGTAATATGCGTGCGAAGTCGGTCTGCGAACGATCGATTTCTACTTTAGGATAATGGCTGATGTAGATGTCGGGCGGTGCTTCCATCGCTGCATGACCGGTCGAGATCACTCCCTTGCTATCGACTGCTGCAATGTAGCGATCGACTATCGGCTGTGGCACGACATCCTCGGCGGAACCTGTCGGTGTCCATACATGCACGATCAGATCGCCAACCGGTTCGAAGGCGCCCTCCTCTTCAACGGGAAGTACCGCACTGTCACCCCCCGGATCACGCGACAACCATAGCGAAGCCGCAGCATGCTGTGGCAGGCGTTTAAGCCGAAAGGCCTGCCGCAACAAGCCGCAGCCGGAGAGAAAGATGCCCATGCCAATGCAGTATGGCACCGTACCTGCGTAGAACGTTGGGTACGGCTCGAACATAAAGATGGCAAAGCCCAGCTCGAGCAATCCTGTCAAAAACGACAAGCGCCAGCCGACGAAGCGCACGACGGCCGCAGCCGCCATGCGAAAGATACCGTCAGCCAGGAAAGCGAGCCCGAACATCATGGCCAGGATCACGCTAGCCGCATGGTGAGCATCGACCACCAGCAAACCGAGCAAAAGAAATACCACGCCGCGCGCCTTGCGTAGCACGATACGCGTATCGGCCCCAGTGGGCGTCACGATCAGTGTGACGACAGCTTCGATCAACAACAAATAGCCGAAAACATGGATCGGAAAATACATGACGCCATCCAGCGCATCGATAAAGATGGCTGCACCGAGCACGGTCCACACCAGACCTACCACGGCCAGCATAGGCCAGCGGCGCCGAATAAAATCGTGACCGAGCAGCAGCAGGATCAACCGAATCATGATGCTGCCTCGTTCATCATTTGACCTGTCGCGCTCATGTTCGGCTCCGCGAACGCATCATGAAAAGCGCGAACAAGGCGCACGCCAACGCAATCACGCCGGGTAAGCCAAACCTTGCGCTGCCTATCATGCCCAAGCCCACCGCACTCGGTCCGACCAGCGCGCCAACGCCCCAGGCCAACCCCATCACTGCATACACACCCACCAGGTTATTGCCCTGAAAACGGCTGCCCACCATGGCAAGCATGGTGGTGTAGATGCCCACGAACAAACCGCCCCAGATAAAGACCATGGCGAAAGCCAATGGTGTTTCCTGCAAGGCGAAAGGCCATAGCAACGCAGTTATTGCGGAAATCCACGCAAGTATCAGCGCCAGACGCCGCTTATCCATTTTGTCGGCGAGCCACCCGATAGGTAGCTGCAGCAAGATTGCGCCGAGCATCAATGTGGAAATCAGCTGCATGGCACGCTGCTCGCTCCACCCCATGCCGGTGGCGTACAACGCGATAAATGACAATCCCGCTGTTTCCACGCCTGCGTTCAGGATGGTAGTGGCAATCGCAACTGGTGCAAGTTTCAGGTAGCGCAGCGGTTGCGCTGGTTCAGGTGCGCTGCGCGCCGGCGCAAGCACCCACGGTGGTAAGACGAACAACACAGCACAAACACTGATTACCGCGCCGATGACGAAAGCGCGATCGTTCACGCCGATACGGGACAATAAAGCAGGACCAAGTACCATGCCCAATGACAACGCCGCGGTATAAATCGCCATAGTTCGCCCGCGTGTAGTTTCGTCACTCAGCACATTGGTCCATGTCTCAGACATCACGAACAGCACCTCTGCCGCCGCGCCCAGCGCAATGCGCAAGAGAAACCACACCCACACTATCGGCCAAAGCCGGAATAGAAAAAGCAGCACGCCGGCCAGGACTAGGGCCAATACTGTCAGACGTCGAGCACCCAGCCTCGCCGCCAAACCTGGCAGCAAAGGGGCTGCCAACAACACGCCCAAGGCGTGCATGGCAGCGTTGACGCCAATGAACAGACTGGAGTGACCGCGCGCCATCAGGCTCATCGCGATCAACGGTGCGGAGAGACTATAAGTAAGCCCAAACGTCGTGGCAGCCGCCACGACGGCTGCCACGGACAGTCGCCGCTTCCAGCGCGGCAAGATAACGGTCGTCGCCGATTGCGCGGATGTCTGCATGCGCCTGCCGTACCCTCGCCAGCTCGCTACATGTGCAGCCTTTATAACCTAAACCCGTAAATGCCGCACCGGAGCACCATGGCTCATGACAATACGAATCCAGATAGGGTTATTTGGACTGCTACTCAGAAACATCGAAGAACGACATTGAAAGAGCATAAATCGTCGCCTGGAATCTGGAGGCGCGTCTGCCCTACCCTCGATGCCCCTCTCTAATCGCTTAACCCATCATTCGTTAGATGAATGCGACCTCTTCAAAAATTTCCTTGTTCAACTCCCGCTCGTGGCCATCAACTGACGCGTACAATGTTGAGAGTTTGCGCAATCGATGAAACTGAAAACATGATCGACAGAGAGCCCGAAACGGCCAGTGCGCGTTGGAAATGCTTCATGCAACTTTCCTGGAACACGTTTTTGAAGAAACGGTGCTGAACGTGTGAGCCAAGCCGTATCAGGCGTCGAGAGGTAGCTGGCGATCGTCCGATGGAACAACTGATGGCACCTCGGCACGACTGTCCACCACGACCTGGTTACGGCCACCCTCCTTGGCCCGATAAAGCGCGGCGTCGGCGTCGATCAGCAACAGGCGCAACATGTAGCCCGAGCTGGTGGCGCAGGCGAGCCCCAAGCTGGCCGACACCATGACAGTGACCTGGGAATCCAGTGTCACCGGCGTAGTGGCTAAGGCATTGCGGATGCGATTTGCCACCTCCAATCCCTGGTCGCACGAACAGCCCGATATCAGGATACCGAACTCCTCGCCACCCAAGCGGCCGAGTAGGTCAGTGGGGCGCAGTTCGCGCCCAATGATCGCTGCGGCAGAACGTAATACCTGGTCGCCAGCGGCATGCCCGTGCGTGTCATTGATCCGCTTGAAATGATCCAGGTCCAGCACGATCAAGCAGGCATCGACCCTTGCTTTGTGCAGATGCCGCAGCGTTCGCCCCGCTTCAACGAAAAAGTGTTCGCGGTTGTACGCCCGGGTCAGGCCATCGTGCCGCGCCATCCAACGGAAACGTCGCCAGGAACGCCACAGCCACAGCATCGCCAGAACGAAGAAGGCGATCACCGCCAGTAGCAGCGCGTTGAACAACTGACTGCTTTTCTGCGCCTGGTTCGCCAGGGCCTGGCTAAGTTGGAGGATTTTGTTCTCTTTGCCGAGGGCCTCCGCCTTCATCTTCTCGGACAAGACCTGCTGCCTGACCGTCTGGTAGGCCAAGGCGATGGCCCTAGCGTTGTCCATAGCGGCGGTTTTCTGGGCGCCGTACTTTTCGTAATAGTTGAGCGCTGCGGTATCGTGCCCCTCCTTCTTTTCCGCCTTATAGAGCACCTCATAGGCGGCCTGCACTGTCCACAGCGAACTGTCCGGTCCCGTGATGGCAATGCTGTCCTGGGCGAACTTTCGTGCCTTTGGCGCGTCGCCGAGCCTGAGATATGCCTGGGCCAGGGTGACTAGCAGGGAGGCAACATGGGGTGTGTATCCGATGCCCTGAATCTCGGGGGCAATGCTGTGCAACAAGGCAATGGCCTGATCGGCATGGCCTTCGTCGATCATCTCACTGGCCAGATCAAGGCGCAGTGCATTCGCTTGGCGATGCGCCCCTGCCGTAAGGCATATGCTGGTCGCGACCTGAAAAGCGGGATCGGTCGAGATTACTTTGCCTGCATACAGCAACGACTGCGTTTCGAGCACATCGGCGTAACATTGCCCTCTGCTCGAAGTAAGCGAGGTCTTCATCTGCTGGGCATAATCCAACGCTAGGTCATATTGCCCCACAGCCTCCTGGTTCAACATCTGGATGACTTGATTCATCCCTTCCAGGTGTGCCTGCGGGTCGGCCACCTTGGGGAGCTCGGCCATCAAGGTGTTGGCCAGCGCATAAGCGCTCACATAATCACGGCTAAAGAACTTGTCCCGGATCAACGCCGCCATGGCGCGGATGGAGAGGGACTCATCACCCGAGTGATCGATGATGTCGTACAGGGCGGCCTCGGCTTTGACGTAGTCACCTTCGTCTACAGGCAGTCGCGTATCCAGCAGTCGCAAGTGCCAGCGCTGCGCTGCGCTCAACTGATCTTCGTGCTGATGAAGTTGCGCCAAAATGTGCCGGAAACGGAAAGCATCATCCGGCCACGCATCATCAGCCTGCGTCAACCATGCCGTGACCGGCGCTGCATCAGTCGATGGAACGCCGGCCTTTGCGGTGCATAACAGGAAAACCGCCATGGCGGCGGCTCCTGTCAGACGAAACGACAATCCGCGAGCCATCGAATGGCTAGCCGGTCATGGCTTTCGATCCGAAGGTGGATGCGTTTCATCCGCTTCGCCACCCTCGCGCCCTGGCTCCTTTTGCGTATCGTCTTCGTCGGGGTCGCACCCTCCATTGTTGTGGTTGACGCGCACCGGGTGATGCTTGTGCCCAAGCTCCTCCCCGAGACGACTCTTGTCGCCAGATGCCGCCGCCACTTTCAGACCCTCGCTGGCATTCAGTGCGTCGAGCGCCTGCGCCAAGTCTTCCTGAGACGCGTGACGCAACGATGCGTCCTGCCCGATGAGTTCCAGCAGCTCGATCGTCTTGGACATGTTTTTACCCCCTGCTCCTGTTGTGGATGAATCGCTCAGCCTGCTGGACGCAATGGAATGCATCTCCAGGGTGACGACGCTGCATGCAGGTGGGCGCACAGTTCAGAATTTCATCACAGCTCGGCGCCCCCCAGCGCCACTATGCAGCCTACCACCGATCGGCAAGCCGCACGATGACCCCGATGGCCCTAGTTCGGCGGCACCATGATGCCCCGATCCAGCGCAGCCAACCGCTCGCGTACCGCGTGATTGACGCGCAGTGGCACAGCCGGGCGCAGGACCACGGTTTCATCGCTGCTCACTTCCGTCGCCGGCAAATCCCGCAAGGCCACGTGGCGAATGCGCGGCTGCTCGATCGGCAAGGTGGCACCGCGGTAAATGATGACCTCGTGGTCCAGCGGGTAATCCCGGCTTAGCACGTCCACCAGCACCTGCCGGTACTCGGTCCCGGTGGAAAAACGTGTCATCGAGCGGTCGCCGACCAGGCCCACCTGCCATAGCACCAGGCAGGCGCAGGGATTGATGGGCGTCTCGTAGAACAGCAACTGGCTGGCCTCGTAATGCTGGCAGCCAAGACGCCCCGGGTCGATGCCAAGGTCCGCATACAGGCAGTCCTCGGCGGAGATACCAGGCTCCATGTGGGCGCGGAAACCTTCCGCACGGGCCAGCCTGATCACTTCATGCGGCGACCAGGCGAAGATGCCGGGGTGGCCGTAAAACACGGCACAGACCCGTTTGCCGGCCCGCACCTCGGCCATCATCACCTCGACCCATTCGCGATAGGTCACTGCGCGTGACTTGTTTGTGCCATCGCCATAGTACGGCTGCAAGCTGCGCACGTCCGGATGCAGGTGTTCCAGCCACATCTCCACAATGGCGTCGGAAAGCGCCGCGAACACCACGTCGGCCTGTTGGATATGGCTGCGCGCCAGCGGCGAGAGATGTGAACCCAGCGTCATACCCAACCCCACACAGGCGATGCTACCGCGCGGTTCCGAGTCTGCGGGCTTGGCCGGTGATACAGATGTCATAGCAGATATCCAAGAAATTAAATGGAATAGCGCCTGCTTCCGCGTGCCGATATTCCGTTTTGGCGCTGGCAAATGGCGAATATACCGTTTCGTCGACCCGTATCGCTGCTGCAGCGACTTTGATCTTTTTGGTGCCAGGAGTCTGTCCCAAAGAGGCGCCGACGACTGCCAACAGGAGAATGGCTACAAAACGTCGGACCATAGATCGTCTCATTCCATGCGTGGAAGCTCGCTCTCAACCGGCGGCCGACAAAGTATGGACCATCGTAATTCGGATGCTCGCATGCCGATAGGTCTCTTATCCCGACGTCTCAAAAACGGCACAAGAACTTGCATTGCAGCGCGAACCAAGCTCAGCTCACTTGCCGCACACAGCGCTCAAGCCAAAGAAATGAAGCCAGCGCCGACATCGGCGCTCGTGCTCGTGTAGCAGCCACCGTATTCAATAGCTCAAGCGCCGCCCGCTGATCGACCAAGCCAAGATCGGCCAGAGCGCATTCGCGCAGCTGCGAGGTAACGGTTTGGACATGCTTCGAGATCAGTTCGGGCAATACACGCGCAAAGGTTTCTTTCGTGTAGCCACGCGGAAACACGTCGCTGCCAAGGCGCATTTGCAGGTATTGCCGCATGACCGCGCGCCCGAGCCGATCATCGCGAGGCAAGCGGTGACAGAAAGCAGCGAGGCTTGGATCGCTCAACAGATTCACCGGCCACTGGCCGTGCCGCAACTGATCAGATCCCCGGCAGGCTTGCGACAGCAGCGACGTTACGGGCACCGGACTTGCTGGAGCATCGAAGCCGCTATGCGTGCGCGCCGCACTCAAGGCACGTGGCGTCAACAACTGCTCCGCGTAATGGCGTGCCTCGCCCACACCACCGGATTCATGGCCGCTGTGTTCTTGTATCTCATCGATATAGGCTGGAAACAGCTCGTCACCGCCAATGCCGGTGAAAAGCACATCGCGACCTCGGGCTATTGCGGAATCCCATAGTGCGGCACCTGCCTCCAGGTAGTATTCCCAATGCAGGTTTTTGGCTTGATCAGGCCGCGGCCGCAAATCGAGGCTGGGTGGAAACGCGGCAATATCAACGGTCTGGTCGATCAGATTCAGTCGCTGAGCTATCAGCTGCCGCCGTTGCATCTGTGGCAGGCGAACATCACCATCCAGCAATATTCCCAAACTCATCATCTGTTCGTGGCGTATAGCCATCGCGCTGGCCACGGTAGCCGAATCCATGCCTCCGCTCAGTTCGATGGCGATCCGCTCTGCCGTAATCGGGCGCAATGACACGACGTGCTGCAAAAGTTCGCTGAATGCCGTCAAAGCATCACGGCCTGCTGGCAACGGTGATGGCGTGGTATCGGCAGCCGGTACGGGGTATCGGTAACTTGCCTTGCCTGGCTCAACATGAAACGAGGCACGCTCCGTCAGCATATTCACGCCGACACAGAGTTGCCGCGCCGAATACGCCGTATTGAGTGTAAGACGATGGCTGGCGACTTCCGGATCGATCGCCAAAGGTATCGCAGTGAAATCTGCAAAATCCCAGGAAATGGTTATGTGATCGTCAATGGCGTGGCAATAAACCGGCACCGAGCCGAGCACACCGGCTCGCACCCTCATTCGGTGTCCTGTCTTGGCGACCTCGATCATCAGGTAATCGAGTCGCCACAATATGCATTGTTGATAGAGCTGATTGAACTGTTCAGCATCAACATCCCTGCTTGCCATGACTCCAACATGCGCTGATGAGGCCAGGCGTTCCCTTACCGTGACAAACCACTGATTTTCTGTACGCACCAATAAAGTTTCGAGCATGGTGTGCGCACAAGGCTCGATTCGACTATTCCCAAATACGATGCAGCCATCTCTCCACTGCGCATCCAGCGAAAGATCGGACAACGCGATACGCGCTTTGAGCATGATTGCCCCCTATCCGCAAAAAGCCGCCTCTTGGTCAAGAGGCGGCTTCGCATCAATCGTGAATACTTTTCAAGCCAAAGAATTCAAATCTTCTCAGGTCTGGTCGAAACCGAGAATGCCCCGGTGGCCGCCTGTATCATCGACCCCAATATTTTTGGGTGCGCGCTTCTGCATGACCGTTTGATTCGGCAACGGTCCATCCATATCGATCGCGAAGAGATTATTCACTTTCTCGTTCGAGTCGAGCATAACAACGTCACGTTGTTTCATGTGCAGACTCCATCGATTAGATATGCCACTGGATTGCGGCATATTTGATCTTATCACGGTATTTTTCGGTGCTCGGGCGGTGGCATGGGAGTATCCACCGCGGTTACGCAGCGACTTCACGAGCCTCCATGAAGAACTAGTGAAATTGAGAAGTACAGTGGAAAAGTGAATGGCTATCCGATTGAAATATTGGCAAGTGTGGTTCCGCAGGGCATCGCACCACCTCCCAGCTCGAGCACTTCCCGCCACCTTCGATAACTTGCCCTAATCACACCACTCCCCAGTGACTAAGTAGGTTCTCGCATGATCAGGGCAAGTCTCGAACGGATGCGCGGAACGCAATACGGCTTTCATCGGCGCTCGGCAGTTTTGGGTCGTGGATCAGGTAGTCGTTTTTGTAGGCACTGGGCGGAAGGGGTTTGCCCGTGTAGAGATCGGGGTAGTTGAAATAAAGCACGGTGGTGACGCCGAACTTGGGTGCCTCGCTGTGAAGCCACCAGCCCATGTTGCCGTAGGACCGTCCAAACCACTCGGTCTTGCTGTGCCCGGCCGCCGCAGCGGCGGCATTCGGCTCCGTCGTCGCCGTCTCCCCAATCACCAGCGGCTTCCTGGGGTCAATGCCTGGGGTTTGGCGAAGAGCAACCATCGAATCATGGAATATTTTCTCCATGTTCTGCCATCCGCCTTGCGAGGTGGAGTGGTTGTATCCGTCGAAGCCCAGGTACTCCACTTGGTCGTTGCCGGGATAGAAGGACATGAAATGGTTGCCCTGGTTGACGTTGGCACACCACATAAACGGCAAGCCTGGGAAACGGCTGCGCATCACGCTACGCACATGTTTCCACGCGGGGTTGAACTGGGTGACCCGATTCCCGTTGTGTTCGTTTTTGAATCCCCACGGATACCAGTCGCCATTCATCTCATGGAATGGGCGTACGATGATCTGCGCTTGCGGGTTTGCGCGCTGCCACTGGTATAGCTGGACAGCGATCTTTTGCAAATCGCTGTCGAGCATACCGCTTTCGACCTCCACGAGGCTGTGATTGAGGCCGATCGTCACCACGATATGCGTAACGCCTCTTTGCACCAACGCATCGAACATCTTTATGTTCGGCGCCTGGTCGTATTTCATGTAGTTCATATTCCAGCGCAACGGGCGGCCGGCGTCTTCCACCGTGCCGTCATATTGCGCGATGCTCTCAGCATCGGTGCCGAGCGTGGGCAAGGTTTCGGTCGCGGCCCGGAGCGTCGACATAGGGCATAAAAGAAGGCCGAGAGCGAGGGCGATGACTCGCCCATTGAGACGGAATGTGCCTGTCCTGGCTTGACGACATTGCGAAATCATGGATGGATCTCCGGTCACTAATACGATCAGCGGATCCACGCGATAAAGCCCCCTTGCATTCCATCGCGAGGCAAAGCATTTCACCGAAGTGTACCTATCCGCGTTCGTCAAAAGCTGACGCATGACTTACATGATCTTCGCTCGTTTATTTTTCATTTGTTTGATGAGCAGTTGCTTGCGAGAAAACGAATCGATGACGGACACAAGAACATTTACTCCGTCACGCCACCACCTTATTCGGTGAGAGTTGGTGCCTACAAACCAGCATGACATTTTGTCTCGCGACTATTTCGCATCTAAAGCGCTCACATAAAGTCAATTAAAAACCCTTCATTTTTCAGGCGCATCATGCGGAAAAAGACAGTTCATGAGTATGTTTCCCCAGGACAACTCAATGTCAGTTCGGGCCACGCGATCATTTATGGAACGTCGAAAGTATTTTTCATCCCTGTTATTCAGGCGGAAAAGTAACCATCGAATGAGACCAGTAGAAAATTCTGCCCATCAGATATCTATATCGATATTCATGGCGAAGTGAACCGATGCATGGATTGTGATGCGCATCGCAAAATGCGATCTCCTTGCATGACTGGTTGTATAGCAATGCAAAAAATCCATGCCGCAATGAAATTGCTGCTAAGCAGCTTCAATTTTCGCAAGCATCCCTTGCGTTCTTCGCAATGCCGCATCTGACAAGGAGCGATAAAGTCCTTTGTCAGACACAACGCAGTGCACGCATCACGTCCTACGTCAGCATGAAGCAAGCAAAGCCTTGTCGCTGTATTGCCAGGGAATGAAGGCGCGACACAAAGTCCCGCGTAACTCAGCAAAGCCACAAAGAGACGTTTTTGTTGCATAACGACAGCACAATGCGTCGTCCGCCTGCAGTCATATCCTGATAGGCCAGAGGCGGAGATACACCACAAAATCCACCATGCAAAAAATTGGAAGGGGACCATGAAGACACGTTTGCACCGGGCCATTGCCCACGGATTGATTTGCGGCGCACTCGCCACTGTTTCGGCATCACCTGTTGCAGCCTTTGCGCAAAGCGGGCCGTCCTATACCTGGAACAACGTAAGAATCGTCGCCGGCGGCTATGTCGACGGCATCATTGCGCATCCGAAACAGCAAGGACTGTTTTACGCACGCACAGACGTGGGTGGCGCATATCGCTACAACGCCACCACCGCGCAATGGGTACCGTTGAACGACTGGACACCCCCTGCCGACTCGCAATGGATGGGCATCGAAAGCATCGCTATCGATCCGAACAATACAAACATGCTTTACATGGTGGCTGGCCTGTACACACCATCGTGGGGCTCCAATGGCGCGATGCTGGTGTCGTCCGACCAGGGTGCGCACTTCACCGCGTATCCGCTCAGCTTCCGCGTCGGTGGCAATGAAGATGGACGCAACGTGGGTGAGCGTTTGCAAGTGGACCCGAACAAAGGCTCGATTCTGTTCTACGGCACGTTCAACGATGCCTCTCAACCGACCACCAATGGCTTGTGGACCAGCTCCGACAGCGGTAGTACCTGGAGTCACGTGAGCGGCTTCAATGCACTGTCCAGCGATGGCACCGGCGCGGGTGTGGCTTTCATTGCTTTCTACAAACCATCGAGCGGCGCGGGTTCGCCGACCAAGACCATCTTTGCTGGTGTCTCCACCAGCACAGCAGCATCGTCGCTATATAAGAGCACGGACGGCGGCGTCACCTGGGCCCCTATTTCCGGCGGCCCCGCCGCTGGCATGCTACCGCAGCGCGGCCTGATCGGTCCGGATGGCGATCTGTACATCACTTACGGCAATGCCATCGGCCCCAACGGCATGACAGCTGGTCAGGTGTGGAAATACAGCATCGGTTTGAATACCTGGCAGAACATCACACCGACCGATCCGTACAACTACCCATCCGGTTACAGCGGCCTGGCGGTAGATCCGGAAAAAGCCGGTGCCGTCATCGTGATGACAATGGACCACTGGTGGCCCAGCGACACCATGTATCGCACGACCAATGGCGGTTCGACCTGGACAGATGTGGGAGCGAATGCCGTGCGCGATTCAAGCCTGTCGCCGTGGATCGTGCCGCAAGGACAGACGCAGGCATCGTTCGGCAATTGGGGCGAGGCGGTGATCGATCCCTTCAATTCGGCACACGCGATGTATGGTTTTGGCGGCGGCATCTGGAGCACCTCCGATCTCACGTCCGCCGATGCCGGGCAAGCAACTCACTGGAGTGTGGGTGCCAGCGGCATCGAGGAAACAGCCGTGCTCGCCATGATTTCGCCGACGACTGGCGTACCCTTGATCAGCGGTCTTGGCGACGTTTGCGGTTTCGTACACACCAGCCTCACTGGCGCGCCCGCAATGCAGGTGACCAACCCGGTTTGCAGCAACGGCACCGGACTGGATTTCGCGAAGAGCGCGCCATCGACCATCGTGCGCGTCGGCACCGGTGGCAACAATGTGTTCGGCTCTGTGTCGAGTGATGGCGGCAATACCTGGACGGCGTTTGCCGACCAGGCCGGTTCCAGTAGTGGTGGCGGCACGGTAGCGATTTCAGCCGATGGCAGCACCATCGTGTGGGCGCCAACGGATGTCACGCCGGTGGCCTCCACCAATCACGGCTCAAGCTGGACGACCTTGACGTATCCCTCCAGCAGCGGTACGGCAAACCTGCCTACCGGTGTACAAGTGCTGTCCGACGGCGCGAACGGAAACCTATTCTACGCGTGGAATCAGGCCACCGGTACGTTCTTCAGCAGCTCGGATAAAGGCGTGAGCTGGTATGCGTCGGCGACTTCCGGCCTGCCCGTGCTGGCGTCATGGCAGACCAGCCAGGCGGTGTCAGTTACCGGCGTACAGGGAGACATCTGGCTCGCCACACCATCTGGCCTGTATCGCAGCCAGAGTTCCGGCTGGAACTGGAGTCAGATCGACGCCTCTACCGTCACCGCCGCAACATCGATCGGTTTCGGTAAAGCCGCCGCAGGTGCGCATTACCCGGCGATCTACCTCTCTGGCACGGTGAATGGTGTGACCGGCCTGTTCCGCTCCACCAACGCTGGTGCGACCTGGGCGCAGATCAACGACGCGCAGCATCAGTGGGGTGGCGTGTCACGAGTGGTAGGGGATCCTCGCACGTTTGGCAGGGTGTATCTCGGCACGAGTGGCGGGAGGGGGATCATTTACGGCATGTCGTCGAATTGATGCGTGCATGGCAATCCCTCCCCTGCTTACGGGGAGGGATTGGCGCCTAGTGTGCTGGGATGAAATACCGGCATCGCCATGTACGTGAAAGCGCTGATTTCATCCCGGCCTGTGCCGATTCGAAAACATGCATGCCATGCATCGGCCGTATGAAGTAAGTCTGCGAAAGGTATTCATGATTTTTGCCAGTACGCGTTACGAATTTTGTCGTCAGACATCCTCGCATCGAGGGCATTGCCTAGGCTTGGCGTGACTCATGATGTCCAGCGACTTTTGCACACCAGTACATCACGCGGAACAACGATGCCTCTTTCTCGCCGATCATTTCTCTCCGGAATGGCTCTCGGGCTTTCCTCGTCCTCTTGGTTACCGCGCATGGGTCGAGCAACTTCGACCCTTCGCGCATCATTCCAGCCTACGTGGGACTCGCTGCAAGGCTACGTTGCGCCATCGTGGTTTCGTGACGCCAAGTTCGGCATCTGGGCGCACTGGACAGCGCAATGTGTGCCCGAGCAAGGCGATTGGTACGCGCGAAGAATGTACATGCAAGGTAGTCCCCAGTACGACTACCACTGCCGCACTTATGGACATCCGTCCAAGTTCGGATTCATGGAGATCGACAATCTGTGGAAAGCCGAACATTGGGATCCTGACGCGCTTATGCGCTTGTACAAGGCCGCTGGCGCAAAATATTTTGTGGCGCTGGCCAATCACCACGATAACTTCGACAACCGACATCCGATTCACCACCAAGGGCGACACGCTCTTCGCCATCGTATTGGGGCGCCCTACTGCATCGCATCTGACGCTGAAGTCGCTTGCGTCGAACGTGATCGGCAGCGTCGACCGCGTGGAAGTGATCGGCTCGTGGGCACCACTGCAGTTCAAGCGTGACGCGCTGGGGCTTACCCTTGAACTTCCACAGAACGTGTCGGGTGAGCATGCCATCGCGTTCAAGATCATGGGGCACGGCTTGGCTGATGCGGCGTAGTGCTACGTCATCGAATAAACATGATTTTTCAATATTCGAAAAAGGGATGAATGACTCCATGTCACCTTGGCTAAGAAGTGCACTGTTGCTGCCCATCCTGCTCGCCGCTGCCACGTCAGCCGGCGCCCAGGAGATCGCCCTTACTCCGCCCATGGGCTGGAACAGTTGGGACTCCTATGGCCTCACCATCGACGAAGGCGATTTCAAGGCCAACGCCGTGGAACTCGCGAAGCTGCACGCTTACGGCTGGACCTATGCCGTCATCGATGAAGGCTGGTACATGGGCAATCCGTTCGGCGACACGTTGCAACATCGCAACTACGCCATGGATGGGAACGGCTTGTTGATTCCCGCACCGAAGCGCTTTCCCTCTTCCGCTGATGGACAAGGCTTCAAACCCATCGCAGATTGGGTGCACGCGCAAGGGTTGAAGTTCGGCATCCATATTGTGCGCGGGATTCCCAAACAGGCCGTGGAAGCGAATCTGCCGATCGCTGGTTCCAACTTCCATGCACAGGATGCAGCCGATAAGGCCGACACCTGTTCGTGGGACGACGGCGATTACGGTATTCGCGACAACGCGGCGGGACAAGCCTATTACGATGCCATGCTGGCGCTATACGCACATTGGGGCGTGGACTTTCTCAAAGTCGATTGCATTGCCAATAATCCTTACCGGATCAGCGAGATTCGCCAAATCGCCGCAGCGATCAAAAAGACCGGGCGCCCGATTGTGCTGAGTCTATCGCCCGGACCGACCCAGCCTTCGCACGCTGCGGAAATTCGCCGATACGGCGAGATGTGGCGCATTTCCAACGACATATGGGATGGCTGGATATTCAAGCACGACCATCCTTCCGACGATTTTCCATCGGGTTTGCGCAATATCTTCGATCGCCTGCTGCCATGGGTAGGGCAAGCCCACGACGGCCGCTGGCCCGATGCCGATATGCTGCCGTTCGGCATGCTCGCGCCGCATCCTGGCCTGGGCGGACCACGTCATACACGTCTCACACTGGATGAAGAACGCACGCAGCTGACCTTACTTGCCATGGCACGTTCGCCGCTGATTCTCGGCGCCAATCTTACCGAGATGGATGACGTCACGCGTGCATTGATCACCAATAGAGGTGTCATCGCAGTTGATCAATACAGCCACGACAATCATCCGGTGGAACACCTGCCGGTTGGCATCGAACAGGTGCGCGTATGGGTGGCTTCTGGTAAAGCCGGCGAACGCTATCTGGCCGTGTTCAACCTGGACGACAAGCCAACAACATGGATTGCGAGTTGGGAGGAGCTTGGCATGACTCCAGGCGCGCATGCAGCACACGAGCTATGGAGCGGCGATTCTCTGGACGCGTCCGATCGCTTGACAATCAGCTTGCCGCCGCATGGATGTTTCCTATATAGAGTTAACTAAGCAACAAAGTAAGCTTTGCACGTTGCTTCAACATGCTGGTCATCTCTACGAACTCGACGAACCATTGAATCATGCTCACTGCGTTCACACGTGTATTTCGTGTCCTTATCATCAACGCCGCAGCGTTTGGGGCCTACTCTGTTCTGGCCTCTGAGCCACCTCCTGTCGCAAGCATCGCTTCGGGGCAGGTTTCGGGCACCTATGACGCCAAGACAGGATTGAACGAGTTCAAAGGCATTCCGTATGCTGCGCCACCGCTCGGCCCGTTGCGCTGGAAGCCGCCGCAACCCGTTGCGTCGTGGACCGGCCTGCGACCGGCCGATCATTTCGGGCCACGCTGCATGCAGCGTGAGATATATAAAGACATGGTGTTCCGCTCTGACGGCATGAGCGAAGATTGTCTTTACCTTAATGTGTGGGCGCCTGCACAGCCGACCAACGGAAAGTTGCCCGTACTTGTGTATTTCTACGGCGGCGGCTTCACCGAGGGTGACGGTTCAGAGCATCGATATGACGGCGCCAGCCTGGCTCAACATGGCATCGTGGTGGTCACCGTGAACTATCGATTGGACGTGTTCGGTTTTCTGGCCCTATCTGCTCTAGCCGACGAGTCGCCCGAACATGCCACTGGTAATTATGGGTTACTTGATCAAAATGCCGCGTTGCGTTGGGTTCAGCGCAACATCGTTGCGTTTGGTGGAAATTCGAGTCAAGTGACTATAGGCGGCGAATCGGCTGGCTCCATGTCAGTTTCGGCCCAGATGGCCTCGCCGTTGTCCAAGGGCCTGATGCAACGCGCGATAGGCGAAAGTGGCGCCATGCTTGGCAATCTCAAACCCGGGCCGTTGACACTGGCAGAACGCGAAGGTGAAAACTTCGAGAAGCGCGCCGGAGCAACATCGCTGGATCAATTGCGCGAAACGAGTGCTGACAAACTGCTCGAGATTGCTGGTGAGAAGGGAGTTCCCGACTTCAAGCCAACCGTTGACGGCTACTTCCTGTCACGTTCGCCCGAATCTATCTACGCAGCGGGGGAACAGGCACACATTCCATTGCTGGTCGGCTCCAATTCGCAAGAAGGCTATTACACCAGCGTGCTCGCAGACCTGGCTCCGACGCCGGAAAACTATCGCGATGCCATGAAGCGGCGATTGGGCAAGCAAGCCATTGACGCACTGAAACTGTATCCAGGCGATACCGAAACCGAAGTCAAAGCCTCTGCGACGGCCTTTGCCAGCGACCAGTTCATTGCTTTTTCAACGTGGTGCTGGATGGACCTGCAGCGCCGGACAGGTGGTGCGCCGGTGTACTACTACTATTTCACCAAAGCTCGTCCGGCCAAGCGCGATGGCAGCGCAGCCCTCGATGCTGGCGCAGTGCATAGCGGTGAAATTGAATATGCCTTGGGCAATCTATCTGGCAACCAAGTCTATGCTTGGACTGCTGCAGACGACCATGTTTCAAGCATCATGGAAGGCTACTGGGCCAGCTTCATTAAAACAGGCAACCCCAATACCCGGGAGCTTCCGAACTGGCCCGCGGCCACGAGCAAAGACCATGGCATCTTGCGCCAAGTGATTGGTGTGGATACGCACGTCACTGTCGATCAAGGTGCGGCACGATACGAGTTTCTGAAACGGGTTGACTTCGGCGCCCATCTTTAATGCATAAAATGGAAGGTGTCGAAGTGCGGCAACCTTCGTAATTCATCTAATTGTTTGTTGCTATGGCGCGCTGACGAAAATCCCCGCGCTCAGCAAATTACATAAGGATCTTCGCTCTAATCAGGATAAGGAAGGTTTGTCGAAGGCATGCCCTTCCCCACCCTTCCTCAGTAAAACCCCTTCTGCACCTGGAACCAGAACCGCGTTGCCGTGCTGACGTGTGGACCTGCCAGCACCGGCTTGTTGCCAATGGGTGTGGCCACACTGGTGGCGATCACCCAATCGTGCGGCGCAGACCAATGCAGTCCCAAGCCTGCGCTGTTGAGGCGCGCGCCGTTGGTGCCTGGAAGAAATGGATCTTTGTACGCCTGCACGTGTCCGCTATCGACAAAGGCCGACGCCTGCCATGGGCCAGGCATGGCCGAGATGGTGAAGTCGTGGCGATATTCGATAGTGGCGAGATTGCCTTGTGCGCCGGATACCACGCCGACGTCATAGCCACGCACGGTGTTCGGGCCGCCCAGATAGAACTGTTCGGAGGTATCCAGGTTCTTGTTGGCGTGTTGTCCGGAGAAGCCGAAATACAGCGCATTGGTGGAATCGAGCTGCTGCAGGCGCGATGCGGAGTAATACAATTTCACGAAACTGCCGGCCGTACGCGCGCCGAAGTAGTCGTAGAACAGGGTCTGGAAGTTGTCCAGATGCAAACGGCCATAGGTGCCGCTGACGTTGAAGTTGGTGATGCCGGTGCTGTCGCGCTGGTCACCTGCCACGGTCAACACCCAGTTGTCGGCATGGCGATGGGTTTCCAATCCGGCCAGATCGATGTCGTCATACAAGTGCTTGTGATCGAACTCGAGCTGCGCATAAAGGTTACCGCGGGTGTTGCGGATGAACGGCTGCGAGAGGTTGACGCTCTGGGTGGTGGCCGTACCGTGCGCATGCAGATCGGACAGGCCATTGCCCAGCCGGTAATCGAGACCGGTTACTCCCAGGCCCAGCGTGGTGCCCTGCCCGGTCAGCAGATAACGGTAGCCGACGTGGCCATAATCCATATCTGCACCGGAACTGACACCGCTGAAATCAAGCAGGTCGCCTTGATGGAACAGACCGTTGACATCGAAGGTGCCGGAAAGGCGCTCACGATTGGTATACGAATTGCCGTAATCATCCAGGCCCAGCGTGCCGGTGTAGCGAGGCGCGGAGGTGACGTTCACTACCAGATCGGAAGTGCCCTCCGCTTCGCCGGGACGCACGACGGAATTGACCAGCGCGCCGGGAATATCTGATAACAGCAGCAAGCTGCGTTCCAGGCTGTAATCGCTCACTGGATCACCCGGTTGCAGCGGCGACAAGGTGGCGCTGAGCGGATAGTGGCCGACGGCACTCTGGTTCTGCAGCAGGACTTTGCCGTAACGCGCTTCGACCACCGCAATGCGCACCACGCCATCATGCAGGGTCTGCGCCGGTACGTAGGCGATCGCCAGCGGGTAGCCGTGATCGTGGTAGTAGGTGCTGATGTTGTCCGCCAGGTCATCCAGATCGTTGAGACTTAGCTCATGTCCTTCGCCGGAAACCACCAGCGCATGCAGGGCATTGGTGGGCAGTAGCTGGTTGCCGCTGATCTGGATAGTGCGCACATAGAACTTGCTGTTGTCTCCCGAACGTTGGCTTTTCTGTTTCTGTATGTCCAGATCCAGGTTGGATGACGGTTGTTGCGGTGGCTGTTGCATCTGCTGCAGCAACTGGCCGCTGTTGGTTTGCGGCGTCGTGACATGTGTTTGCGCGTGCACGGCCGGCGCGCACAAGGCAAGCGCCGAGCAAAGCAGGGAAAGACGCAACGCAGCCGTCTGTGGCTCTTTTTTCATGAATTCACCGGGGCGGTAGGACAGCTTGTTGTGGTGCAGCTTGGTGTGATCGATCACGGCGAGGCATCCGAGGGCAGACGCACGCCGCCGTTCTGCATTTGCAAGGCGAGGCCGGAATGGAAGTCGACGCGCGCGCGGTTACGTTCAATCGGTTGATGGCGCAACTGCTGGTTGCCGGTATAGACGCCGACCGTATCCATATCGGTCGAACCGTACGGCGTCGCAATCGGCGTCGATTGCAAGCCGCCCTGCATTTGTGCGATCCAGCTACTCTGCACACCGCTGCCGACGAAGCCCGCACTGGTGATGTCGGCCGTGGTGATGGTGATCGGGTCGGTGATCACATAATCGGCCGCATCCGTGCCGATCGCCGTAATGCCGCTGACCGTGACGGTTTTGCCGTTCCCAACAAAGGGACTGGCGAAGTTGGCCGAGCTATCTGTAAAGCTCAACTGATCTCCCGGCACGACACCCTCGGCCGTGAGCGAAACCACATCCCCCACCTGCCCGTTGTACGAACGGTTGGTACCGGTAGCGTCGACCACGATCGACAGTGGCGTGATAGTCACCCAGTCGGTGCCGCCGGCCAGCGTGTAGTTGCTGGCCAAGCCGGTACCGTCGCTCAGCACCAGCGAGCCGGTATTGGCGAACGCAAGCTGCGTGCCCACGTTCTTGCTGGTAAGCACGCCCGAGCCACTGAGCGCCACTGTTTCGCCATTGACGCCGGTCAGCACGCCGTTGTTGCCGAACAGGCCCGCGTTCGCATCGGTGCTGCCGTCATAGACGCGCGTACCGGTGAGACTGAGCACGTACGGGCTGATCGTTGCGCTGGTGGTGGCCGTCGTGTTGAAGGTGTAGTCGCCGGCATCGGCACCGGATGCGGTAATGCCGGAGACAGCGATCGACACGTTACTGCCAGCATTGGGCGAACTGAAGTTGGCCGCGCCATCGCTGAAGTTCACCGTGTCGCCCGGCAGTACGCCATGGCTTGCAAACGTCACGCCGGCGGTGGTGTTGCCGTCGTAGATCTTGTTCTCGCCGGTGGCGCTGACGTTGATAGCGAGAGGCGTGATGGTGACCCAATCTGTGCCGCCCGTCAGCGTGTAGTTGCCTGCCAGCGTCAAACCATTGCCAGTGAGCGTGAAGCCATTCAAGCCGCTGCTGGCGAAGGGCAGCTGTTGACCGACATTCTTGTTGGACAGCACGCCAGTACCGCTCAGCGTAAGCGTCTGGCCATTCACGCCGGTCAGTTCGCCGTTGTTGCCGAGCAGACTGGCATTGGCGCCGGTGGTGCCGTCGTAAACACGCGTGCCGGTGAGGCTAAGCACATACGGTGTGATCGCCAAGGTATCGCTGCCACCGACCAGCGTGTAATTGCCGGCCGAGCCCGAGCCATTGCCCAGAGCCAGCGTGCTGGTGTTGAAGTTAGATCCCGAGTAGCCACCTACATTGGCGCCTGTCACCGTGCCCGAGCCTGTCAGCGTGAGCGTTTCGCCGTTCACACCGGTGCTGATCACGCCGTTGTTGCCAAAGGCACTCGCGCCGGCATCGACGCCACCGTCGTACTGGCGCGTACCGCTGAGGTTGATCACGGCCTGATTGATCGTCAGTGAGTCGATGCCGCCGATCAGCGTGTAGTTGCTGGCAGAGCCCGAGCCATTGGTCAGCGCCAGCGTGCCATCATTGAAGTTGCCCCCCGTGTAGTTACCCACGTTGGCGCTCGTCACCGAGCCCGAGCCGGTCAGCGTCAGCGTTTCGCCGTTCACGCCAGTGCTGATCACGCCATTGTTGCCGAAGGCATTGGCGCTGGCACCCACACCGCCGTCGTACTGGCGTGTACCGCTGAGGTTGATCACGGCCTGGTTGATCGTCAGCGCGTCAGTGCCGCCGATCAGCGTGTAGTTGGCGGACAGGCCGGTGCCATCCCCCAATTGCAACGTGTTGAGGTTGAACCCCTGCGTGCCCGTACTTGAGCCGATACCGGCATAGGGGTTCGCGCTCGCATTCGCGCTCGACACCGTACCCGAGCCGCTCAGCGTGAGCGTTTCGCCGTTCAAGCCGGTCAGTACGCCGCCGTTGCCGAACAGGCTTGCGTTGGCGCCCGTGGTGCCGTCGTACGCGCGCGAGCCACCGAGGTTGAGCACGTAGGGGGTGATCGTCACCCAATCCGTGCCGCCTGTCAGCGTGTAGTTGCTGGCCAGTGCCGAACCATTGCCGGTGAGCGTAAAACCCGTCAGGCCGTTGGCGGCGAAGGACTGCTGCAGGCCTACATTTTTGGTGGACAGGACGCCAGCGCCGCTCAGCGTAAGTGTTTCGCCATGCACACCGGTGAGTATGCCGCCGTTGCCGAACAGGCTTGCATTGGCACCGGTGGTAGTGTCGTACACGCGCGTGCCGGTGAGGCTAAGCACGTACGGTGTGATCGCCAAGGCATCGCTGCCTCCAACCAGCGTGTAGTTGCTGGCCGAGCCCGAGCCATTGGTCAAGGCCAGCGTGCCATCGTTGAAGTTACCCCCCGTGTAGTTACCCACGTTCGTGCCCGTCACCAAGCCCGAGCCGGTCACCGTGAGCGTTTCGCCGTTCACGCCGGTGCTGATCACGCCGTTGTTGCCGAACGCACTGGCATTCGCAGTGTTACCGCCGTTGTACTGACGCGTGCCACTGAGGTTGATCACGGCCTGGTTGATCGTCAGCGAGTCCGTACCGCCGATCAGCGTGTAGTCGCTGGCAAGGCCGCTGCCGTCGCCCAATTGCAGCGTGTTGAGATTGAAGCCCTGCGAGCCGTTGGTCGCGCCAGTGCCGGTGTAGGGGTTCACGCTCGCATTCGCGCTCGATACCGTGCCCGAGCCGCTCAGCGCGAGCGTTTCACCATTCAGGCCGGTGAGTACGCCGCCCGCGCCGAACAGTGCGGCATTGGCTCCAGTGGTGCCGTCGTACGCACGCGAGCCGCTGAGGTTGAGCACATAAGGCGTAACGGTCACCTGATCCGTGCCGCCGGCCAGCGTGTAGTTGCTGGCTGAACCCGTGCCGCTGGCCAAGCTCAGCGTGCCCAGGTTGGCGAACGATTGCGTACCCGTGTCCTTGCCGTTAAGCACGCCCGAGCCGCTGAGATTCACCGTTTCGCCATTGACGCCGGTGAGCACACCGTCGTTACCGAACAGACTCGCATTGGCACCGGTGGTAGTGTCGTACACCCGAGTGCCGATCAGGTTGAGCACATAGGGCGTGATGGCAAACGTATCGGTGCCGCCGACGAGCGTGTAGTTGCTGGCCAGGCCTGTGCCGTTGTTCAGCGCAATCGTGCCGGTGTTGAAGTTCGCACCGGTGTAGCTGCCCACGTTTGCACTCGTCACCGTACCCGCGCCGCTCAGCGTAAGCGTTTGGCCAGCTACGCCGGTGTTGATCACGCCGTTGCTGCCGAAAGCCGTGGCGGTGGCATCGATGTTGCCGTCGTACTGGCGCGTGCCACTGAGGTTGATCACCGCCTGGTTGATGGTGCCGGTGAGGCCGGTCGGCTGCGTGAGCGTGTAATTGCCCGCGTCGGTGCCGCCCAGCGTGATGGCGGAGCTGACGGCGATGTTCGTGCCCGCATTCGGCGAAGCAAAGTTGCCGACGTCGTCGGCGATGGTGATGTTGTCGCTGCCCAACACACCTTGCAACTGCTGCGTGCCGCCCAGAGTCGCCGTGGTGGTGCCGTCATAGGTCTTGGGGTCGACCGTGGTGCCGGTGATGGTCAACGGCGCCTTGGTAATGGTCAACTGGTCCGCGCCACCGATCAGCGTGTAGTTGCTGGCAGTGCCAGTGCCGCTGTTCAATTGCAGCGTGTCGAGGTTGAACCCCTGCGAGCCGGTGCTCGAGCCAGTACCGTTGTAAGTGCCTACATTCTTGCTTGATACCCCACCCACGCCGCTCAGCGTGAGCGTTTCGCCGCCCACGCCAGTGATCGTGCCGCTGTTGCCGAACAGGTTCGCGTCGGCGTTGGTGGTCGTGTCGTATTGGCGCGTGCCGGAGAGATTGATCACATAGGGCGTGATCGTGAACGTGTTGCTAGTACCCAGCGTGTAGTTGCTGGCCAGGCCAGAGCCATTGGCCAAGACCAGTGAGCCAAGATTGAACGTGCCGCCGGTCTGCGTGTAGGTGTTCACATCCGAGCTCGACACCGCGCCCGCACCTGTCACCGTCAGCGTTTGACCATCCACGCCCGTGCTGATCACACCGTTGCTGCCGAAAGCACTCGCATTGGCATTGTTGGTCGCATCGTACTGGCGCGTACCGGCGAGGTTGATCACCGCCTGGGTGATGGTGCCGGAGAGCCCGGTCGGCTCGGTGAGGATGTAATTGCTGGCATCGGTGCCGCCTAGCGTGATGGCGGAGCTAACCGGAATGTTGGTGCCGGCATTCGGCGAGCTGAAGTTGCCGACGTCATTGGCGACGGTGACGTTGTCACCGCTGAGCACACCTTGCAGCGTCTGCGTGCCGCCCAAAGTCGCCGTGGTGGTGCCGTCATAGGTCTTGGTGTTGACCGTGGTGCCGGTGATGGTCAGCACCGCCGGCGTGATCACAAACGCATCCGCGCCGCCGACCAACGTGTAGTTGCTGGCGAGGTCCGTACCTGAGCCGCTGCTGCCGGCGGCAGTCAGGGCCAACGAACCGAGATTGAACGGCTGCGAGCCCGAGGTCGCGCCGGTGCCGGTGTACGTGCCGACGTTCTTGCTCGACGTCGAGCCCTGTCCACTCAAAGTAAACGTGTCACCGTTGAGGCCGGTCACTGTACCGAACAGATTGCCCAGCGCATCCGTGCCGGCATCGTACACGCGCGTGCCGCTGAGGTTGAGCACGTACGGCGTAATCACGCCGTTATTGCCGGTCGCGGACGTCGGCAGGATGTAGTTGGACAACAGCGTGCCGGCATTGGCCACGAAGTCCGAAACCACCAAGGTCGACTGCACTCCCAGGCCGGTGCCGGCATTGGGCGTCACGTAATTGGCAGTAGCTGACTGCGGAATCGAGGCCCCCTGCCCGTTGACGAAACCCGTCAAGGTGTAATCGGACGCAGTGAGCGTGGCCGAATCGGTGCCGTCGTACACCTTGGTCGGGCTGCCAGTGATCACTGCAGTGAGTTGCGCGGGCGTGATGTCCGCCGTAAGTCCACCGGGTTGAGCCAGTGTGTAGTTGCCCGCCTGCGCGCCACCCAAAGTGAAGCCGCTGGTGCTGACCGCGAGGTTGTTGCCAACGTTAGCAGTACTGAACGTGCCAGCGGCGCCACTCACATTCACCGTCACGCTGTCGCTGCCGAGCACACCCTGCAGCGCGGCGCTGCCAGTATTGAGCGTATCGTCGGTGGTGCCGTCGTAAATCTTGTCGGCGGCGGTGACACCGCTGAGGGTGAGCTGCGCGGGCGTGATATTGGCGGTCAGGCCGGTGATTGGCTGCAGGCTGTAGTTGGACGCGGCGCTACCGGAAATGGAGAAACCATTCGCCGTGACCCCAATGCCAGTGCCGACATTGGATTGCGCAAACGTACCCGAGGTGGAGCTGGTCAGCGTGACATTGCCTACGTCGGAAGCCACCAATCCCGCCAGGCCGTCGGAAGCGACGTTGAGCGTGTCATTGGTGGTGGTGTCGTAGACCTTGTTAGTAGCGTACACGCCCGTTATGTAGAGCGGCGCCTGCGCGATGTTGCCCAGTCCCGAAGCGCTGCTCGCCAACGTGTAGTTGGACAGCAGCGTGCCGCTGTTGGCGGTGTAGTTGTTGGCCGTCAGCGTACCGTTGATCGCTATGTTGCTGCCGGCGTTGGCGGTGGTGTAGTTGAACGACGTCGTTGGCGTGATCGTTGCGCCTTCGCCACTGACAAAACCGCTGACCTGGAAATTGGACGAGGTGAGCTGTGCAACCGTGGTGCCGTCATACACCTTGTTGAGATTGCCAACCAGGCTTACCGTCAGCGGCGCGGGCGTGATGCTGCCGGTGGTGAACACATAGGTGGGGAAGGTGTAATTACTTGCGCTGCCACTGGTGAAGGTGAAATCCGAAGCGTTCAGCGTGACCTGGAAGGGCTGGTTGCTGCCGACGTTCTTGCTCGCGAAGTAACCAGTGATGTTGGCATCGACATAGGCACTGTCGCTGCCCTGAAAACCAGTCAGGTTGAACTCCTGCGTATAAGTGGTCCCGCTACCGCTCGTGGCATTGAGCAAGTAGGTGTTCGTGCCGTCATACACCTTCGTGACTGGCTGATTGAGGCTGGCGGTGATGCTTATGCCGAGCGCCGCCGGGGTAATGGTGCCGAAGCCACTGGCCAGCGTCGGCAGCACGTAGTTCGATAACAGCGTGCTGCCGGTCGCGCTGTAGTTGCTGCTATTGAGCGTGGTAGTTACGCCCTCGATACCCGCGTTGGCCGAAGCGTAGATGCCCGTGGTCGGCGTATTGGTCAGCGAGATGCTGTCGCCGCCAATCAGGCCGGACAAGGTGTAATTGCCGGCTCCGAGCGTGGCATTGGTATTGGTGTCGTAGACCTTGGTCGGATTGTTGACAATCGAAACAACCAGCGGCGCCGGATTGATCGTGCCCGTACCTGTCACGATGCTGTTAAAGCTGTAGTTGGACAACGACGTACCCGAGCCGGCCGTGAAATCCGATGGCTGCAAGGTGGCCGTCACGCCGATGTTGGTGCCGGCGTTGGACGAGGCATAAATCGCTGGACTCTGCGAAACCGTGACGCTCTGGGTGCCCACAAAGCCGGTAACGCTGAAATCGTTTTGCGTCAACGTGGCCGCATCGGTGCCGTCATAGGTCTTCGCAGGGCTGCCGTTGAACGAAACGGTCAACGGCCGTGGCGTGATACTGGCCGTAAGACCCGTCGGTTCTGTCAGCGTGTAATTGCTTGCTGCCGAACCGGCAAGACTCAAGCCGCTCGCCGTCACGGCCAGATCGCTGCCCACATCAGACTGGCTGAAATTGCCGGTGGCCGAACTGGTCAGCAATGTAACGTTATCACCGCCTACCACGCCATCGAGCGTGGCGCTGCCGACGTTCAAGGTATCGGAGGTGGTGCCGTCGTACACTTTGTCAGTTGCCGTCACGCCGTTGATGGTCAGCGCTTTCTGCGTGATGTTCGCGGTGAGATTGGTCGGATCAATCAGCTCGTAATCACTAGCCTTGCTGCCGGTAAGCGTGAAGCCGCTGATGCTGACCGCGATATTGTTGCCAGCATTGGTGCTGGCGAAGGTGCCAGTGCCACCCGCGGTGCTCAGCGTGACGTCGCTGGAATCCCCCGAGATCACGCCGTAGATGCCAACGTTGCTGAGGTTCAGCACATCCGTGGCGGTGCCGTCGTAGACCTTGTTATTGGCCAGCAGGCCGCTGAGCAGTACCGGTGCCGGCGTGATCGCGCCCATGCCGCTGGCAGAGGTGGGTAGCACGTAATTGGAAAGATTGGTGCCGGAGCCGGCAACGAAGTTGGTGATGGTGAACGTCGCGTTCACCTGCTGCGAGCCGGCATCCGCGCCGGCATAAGCGACAGAGCTGGGCTGGTTTACCGTGGCGCCCTGTCCCGTGGCGAAACCTGTGAGCTGGTAGTTGGAGGAACTCAGCGTCGCCGTGGTGGTGCCGTCGTAGACCTTGGTAGGATCGCCGACGATCGTCGCCGTCAATACCGCCTGGTTGATCGTGCCGATATTTGCGCTGGCTGTGCCGGACAGACTGTAGCCATAGACAGGAATGCCGGCGGAGGTGGTGATGGCATAACCGCCGATGGTGCCGGGTGTGGTCACGCCAATGTTCGAGCCGGCGTTGGCCGACTGGTACGTGCCCGTTGCCGAAGCGATGGTGTCGCCGTTGATCAGCCCGCTGTCGGTGAGATTCGATGCACTGAGCGTAGCGTTGGTGGTGCCGTCATAGCTTTTCGATACGCTGCCACTCAGGCCCGTCACCGTGAGTGTGGGCGCCACGCCACTGTAGAGAAAGCCATTGCCCGATGCCGCGGGCGCGGTCTGATACGGCGCATTGTACTGAATGAAATTCGGCGTAAGGCCGCCGGTGGTGTCTTCGGTCGGATCGACTGAATAGATGAGCCACGGCACCGAGGTGCCAGTACTTACGGCGGTGCTGCTGCCGTTATTGACGAACTTGGTCGCCGTCACCAACGTGACGCCAGCACCGCCCTGGATCGAGCCACCCGAGCCGATGGTGATACCACCACCACTGGTGCCTGTGGCTTGCATAAACACCTTGCCGGAACCACTGATCTGCCCGTTCACGTTGATGCCGTTGTAAGCCTCCAACGCCAGCGTGCTAGCCGGGTTGCTCCAGCTCACCTGCGCACCCGCAGCCAGGGTGATGTCACCCAGGCCAGCGCTTTGCGTGCCGACGCCGGTTACGGTGTTCGCCGTGGTCTGCTCGGTAACGCTGGTACCGCCCTGAAGCGTGTTGGAAATCGTGGTGGCATCGGTGCTGCTGATGATGAGATCAGTCGGATCGACCAGCCACGTACCCGCCTGCCCGTGCGGTGCGGCGGCGGTAATATGTGCATCGTTCGCCAGATTGAAATTGGCGGCGGAAGTTTCGATGGAGCCACCGCTGCCGCCGTTCGGTGCGCTCGCATCCAGCGTGCCGCCCACGTTCACCTGCCCCGCCGTCATGCCACCTAACAGCGTGATCGTACCGCCGTGGTTCTGCACCGTCTGCGCCTGCACCACACCGGTGTTGTTCACCGCACTGGCAAGCAAAGCATCCTTGGCTCCGGCGGTCATGATCACGCGACCACCGTCGGCGACGATCAACTGACGGTTTTCAGCCAGATTGTCGAGCGTGCTCTGATCCACTTGCACATGCACGAGCTGGCTGCCGGTGAAGGTAAGCGTGACGGCACTACCGCCGGCCAGCGCCACCGTACCGAGCTGTGCGGTGATGGTGCCCTGGTTGGAAACCTGGTTGCCGAGCAAGGCGACATAGCCGCTATTGGCCGCGGTGATAGTTCCGCGATTGACGATGCTGCCTTTGCCCGATCCGCTGAAGCTGCGATTGTTGGTGTCGAGCGTGCTGTCATCAAAATCAAGCGTCGACGCCACCAGGCTGCCGACATTCACTTGCGCACTCTGACCGAACAATACGCCGTTCGGATTAATCAGCCATACCTGACCGTTGGCATTGAGATGTCCATCGATCTCGCTGGGCGTATTGCTGAAGATGCGATTGATGGCAATCGCACTGCTGCCCGGCTGCAAGAAATCCACCGTCTGATCGGATCCAACGTTGAAGCTCTGCCAGTTCAGCATCAGCGTCGAACTGTCCTGCCGGATCGTGGTGACATGACCTACCTGCTGGATCTGGCCGGAGCCCGACACGATTTGGCCACCCGTCGGTGCAGCGCCTGCATGTGCAAGTCCGGCCATGCTCAGCGACATGGCTAGCAGCGAGAGCGCCATGCTGCGCTGGCCCGTCACACTGCGCTTGCGCGAGCCACCACCCACTTGCGTGGTGTGCGCCAGTTCTGAGGCCGGCACCCATTGGGAAAGGGAGCGGTTCCAGCACAACCTGTAGATGTGGTTCATAAGTTCAACGCGCCTTTAAAGAAATAAATTGCAAGGTCAAGCCGCATTCGTACCGGCAATGCAGAACCATCAGAGCGGGTGGTGGCGTGCGACAGCGATGCAATGCATTGGCATTGCACGCGTCGACTTCGACATGTGTGAACGATAGGAATGACCAGCGCTCGCTTGGCCCGTCAGATCGCGCGATGGAAGCCTTTTCCTATGATTGGGCAGAGGCGGTCGCTATAACCGCCTCTGCCCCATCAATGGCCAGCGAGCAGCCACGACAGCGAATGACGCGCGCATCAAGACACGACACGAAAACGCCCAGGCGCTTTCGGACGGTCATTGATCTAGCCGTGCGGTGATGCTTTCGAAGTGTTGGGAGTTACCCCAAACCCGCATTACCTACGCGACTGCGCTCGCGCACGCCACCGAGGGCGTCGCCGCAATCAGCGTCGTCGCCTTGAACGATCCTGGAAGTTCACGTCATGTCGCCTGTCCACTACCAACACCCCCTGGTGAATAGCTCGGACACGCGTAGCCCCCGCACACCCAATGCATGCGGCAGGCAGACACGCTGCCCGCGTAATGGCGAGTGGATTGGTCATTGATGCGAAAGTTACGACCCCCTCCGTTCGGGATATCCACCCGAACGGCGCGCCATGCGAGATGCCATTCCAATGACAACAGCATGACTTTTTTATTCGATAAACGACGCGTAATCCGTTATCCGGACCCACTAGCGTGTGGGTATGCTAGGTGAGAAAACGCTGACACCAAAGGCACAAACTCAGGAAATTGCGTCATGCTGCGCGCGACGAAAGATCATTTTGGCAAAGCCGCGTACCCGGCTTTTTTCTCGTGGTAGCACGCTCTTTCCACAACCATGGCAGCGTGCACGGGTGATGAGTCCTTGCATGCAAAGCTTTGCCGCAACGGATGCCGGGTGACGGCCGGGCGGAATATTTTTTGTCGCCTGGGTCACGCTTCCAGCATCACGTGGCCACTCAATCGGCTGTATCTACGCTGCGCTCTCGCTGGCGTTGCCGGAAGGCACTCGGCGTAACCCCCATGCGCTCACGGAAAGCCGTGGTGAAATTGCAGGCGCTGCGGAATCCGACCTGCTCGGCGACGTCCTGCATGCTCATACGCGAATCGGCCAACAGCTCCCGTCCACGACGCAGCCGCTCGTCCCTGATCCAGGCGAACACCGTCATACCCAGGTATTGGCGGAAAATGGCCGAGAGCTTCTTGTCGTGGGTTCCCACTTTATGCGCGATCTCGGCCAATGACGGCAGCTTGGCGAGGTTCGCGCCAATGAAGCGCATCGCCGCGCGCAGGATCACCTCGTCCGGTGAGAGCAGTGCCGGCGGCGTAGATGGTTCGGGCACGACGGTACGCGGTGCCCGCCGCAGATGGATGCGCACGCGCGCCAGCACCTCGGCAGGCAGGCATGGTTTGAGTACGTAGTCGACAGCGCCGTGCAGCAGCCCCTCCAGACGCTCATCCTGTGCACCCGCAGAGCTAAGGAAGATGATGGGGATGTCGCGTGTCCGCGGCGATTCCTTCAACAGACGAGAGCCGGCGAGGCCGTCGACATGTGGCATTCGCACGTCCAACAGGATCAGATCGGGCATCAGTGCCACAGCGCGCTCGTAACCTTGCCGCATATCGGTGGCCACGCTAACGCGTAACTGCTCGTTACGAAACAACTCGGTCACCGCGCGAATTTCCTCGGGCCGATCATCAATAACCAAAATAAGTGGTTGATTTTGCGCCAACATCGTGCCGCCACCCCCTGACCGGCGCACGGCAAGCCCTTTGCGGCGTGCGTCAGCTGTGTGAATGGGCATTATAGGTCACGCTCCCCTCCTGCAAAGGTCGCGTCGGTTCCTTCAAAAGATCGTCCCGTGGGGCGCGACTAAGCTTTCGCCACCTCGCGCTACCACCGTTTATCGGTCCGGCTGGCGTGACGTACGTGAATGCAAGACAGGGGCCGCAAGTGGATAACGCAGACAATCTGGTGGACTTATATCTATTGACGCTGGTGGTGGAAGCCGGCGGCTTCTCTGCCGCGGCGCAACGCGCAGGCACCACCAAGTCGAGACTTAGCCGCCGGATCATCGAACTGGAGGAGCGGTTGGGCGCGCAACTCCTGCATCGAAATGCACGCCGCTTCTCCGTCACAGCAGTCGGAGAACAAGTTTATAGGCACGCCTTATTGATTCGTGAAGCTGCAGCTGCCGCAGAAGCCGCCGCCAGTGAAATAAAAGACTCTCCCGGCGGCCACGTACGCGTCCATGCAGATAGTCGATTGTTGCCATTGCTGGAGGGCATGCTGGAAGGATTTTCGCGTCAGCGCCCGCACACCAGGATCAGCGCCACACAGAGTGATGATGGCATCGGTGCCTTGCTGGAACAGCGCGCGGACGTCGTGCTCTGCATGGACGACGCACTACCTGATAGTGCCGATATCGTCGCGCGTGCACTGGGTAGCGTGCGCCACGTGGTGGTGGCCAGTCCTCGATTGCTGGCACAAGCGGACCTGCCGGAACATCCGGACTTGATACCTGATCAGCATTACCTTAGCCATGTCGCCGCAACACCGTCACGGCAACAGACTCTCACGTCGCGCCGGCGGCCATCTCCACGCTTCGTTAGCAACAATGCATCAACGTTGCTGGCAGCAGCCAGGGCCGGCATGGGCTACGCGCAGTTACCCCTCTATCTCTGCTACGCCGATCTCCAGGAAGGCTCCCTGCGCACGGCATTCGAATCGCACGATCCGCCGTCGCTGCCATTGCATGCGCTGACCTTACAGGAACGGGCGATGAGCCAGGCCGCCGTGAGCTTCGTGCAGTTTGCGCGGCGGCATCTTGCGCTTTCACAGGCGCCAGGTATCACCCCGGTTAATAAGCTTGATTGAAAGCGATCTCCGAGTCAGGAGATGCCGTCATTCCCGCTTTCGCGGACATGACGGCAGCAAAGCTGAAGCATTGCCGTGAATGATAAAAAGCTCAATACGCACTCAGCTCCGACGGCTGTCCAAGCAAATGACTAATGCAAACCAGCAACTGCTTCCCGCTGGCCGGCTTAAGCAACGCATCGTCGAACTCCAACGCCTCGAAACCTTCCGGACGCCGAGGCGGCAGCGACGAATAGAGCAGCACAGGCAGTTCGGGATAATGATGCCGCACTCTCTGCAATAGCGCCCAACCACCCATGCCTGGCATTACTTGGTCGGTGACGATCAAACTGACTGATTGCTGACCCAGCAATGCGAGTGCCTGCTCCCCATCGGCAGCGGAAAGGCTCTCGAACCCAAAACCATCCAGCAGATCGCAAAGCATTTCTCGGCCCTGCGCATGGTCGTCAACCACCATGATCGTGTGACCCGCAGCGTTGATCTCACCCAAAACGCCATCGTCTTCGAACAGGTCCTGTTCAAGCTCGTCCTCCTCGGCTAGTGGCACGTCCAACAAAAAACCGAAGCGACTGCCACCGCTGGGGGCGGCCTCGATAGTCAGGCGGCTTTTCATGCGCTCCAGGATCTGCGTGACGATCGCTAGCCCCAAGCCATAGCCGTTGTAGGGCGCTGCATTACTGCCGCGCGCAAAAGGCAGCGACAGATGTTCGCGATCAGACGGCTCAATACCGATGCCACTGTCCTCGACCATGAAATGAAGTTGCACATTCCCCTGTTGCAACGGTGTCGCCGTCACCGTGAACACGATGTAGCCGTCGTTCGTGAACTTGGCGGCATTGCCGATCAGATTCATCAGCACCTGGCGCAGCCGCCGGAAATCCAGCTTTACCAGTGCAGGCAGATTTTCGGCGTAGCGGTATTCAAAGCGATTGCGATGCTTCTCGGCGTGCAATGCGGCATGTTCGACCAGACCTTGCAAAAAGGCATGCAGGTAGCCGGGTGATTCGACCAGCTCAAAATCGGCGAGTTCGTCTCGGGAAAATTCCAGCAGTTCGTCGATCAGGTCCAGTTGCTGGCGAACGCTGCTTTCGATAAGACCCGGGTAGTCGCGCTGCGTATCTCCCCCGCGCCATCGACGCACACTGTCAATGATCCCGCTGAGCGGCGAACGCAGATCGTGGCTGATGCGCGCCAGCAACATGCTGCGTGCGCGCATGACATTCTGCAGTTGTCCTGTGCGTACCGCCACAGCTTGTTCCAAACGTTGGGCATGCCTCACTAAAAGCCGCACACGCCAACGCCAGGCCAGCACAATCGCAGCCAGCGCCAATAAGACAGCGGCCACACCAGCGAGGTTGCTGCGCCACCACGGAGGACTGAGCGTGAAGGTCAGGCTGATGGGTGCCGACAGGCGGCGCTGGTTCTCATCGATGGTCTGCAACTCGAAGCGATAACTTCCAGGCGGCAGCGAGGCGTAACGCAACTCCCGCGAGGACGCTTCCACCCAGTCGCTATCAATGTCAGACAGGCGATAGCGGAAGCGCACCGGGCTGCCCGAACTGTTTCCAAGCACCGCGAAGCGAAGCACCAGTGCGCTGCCCGAGCTGAAATCCACCTGCGGTCCCTGCCCGTCAAGTTCGTGCGTGCCGTACTGGGCCGATACCAGCCTGGGATGAATCTGGCGCGGTGCCAGCAATTCCTCCGGCTTGAGCAAATGAGAGAGACCGATCGGCGTACCTATCCATACCGATCCGTCCTCGTCCGCGTAGAAGGCGCCGTGATTGGTCTCGTCCCAGAGCAAACCGTCGCGCATGTCCAGGCGCGTCCAGCGCTCCCCGTCCAGCATGTCCACACCGCTGTTGCTGCCTACCCATAAGCGCCCACGACGATCGGTACGCAAAAAGTACACGCGTGAATCGGCGAGCAGCGGATCAGCGACGGAAGCCAGGTTCACGCTGTCCGCATCGCTCACGTTGCCAACCAACAGACCCGGCTGCAGCGTACTGAGCCAGAGCCGTCCGTCAGGTGTGACCTGGACGCTCTCGAATCCGCTCGGGCTCTCCTGCGGCAAGACGCGCACCCGGCTCCAGCGCCCGGCGGCATAGCGAAACAATCCCGAGCTGCAAGCCAGCCACAGACGGCCATCGCCGTCCTCCGCCAGATCCGAACACATCGAAGTGGGAATCAGGTCTGGCGCGGCCCTCTCCACCTGGCCATGTTGCACATCGACTCCGTACAGGCCGCCCAAGGTGTAAGCCCAGAATCGACCGTGACTATCCTGGAAAGCACCACGTACAAGGAAAGGCAACGTCGCCATCACGCGGGTAGCGCCACTCGCAGGCTCATAACGCAATACACGTCCGTCGAACAGGAAGCACCAGACTGAGCCGTCCGCGGCAGCCAGCAACGTGCGTGTCTGCTGCGGAGGAGGCACCGTCATGGGCCACATCTGAGCGTGATCCTGGGATGACGCAATCACGCTTCCACCTTGATCGTCAGCCACCCACACCAAACCTGAGCGCGCACGTGTGATCGACCAGATCAATGAACCGCTCAAGCCCTGGGCCGTCGTCCAATTCTCCACCGCGTCACGACTGTTCCAGTGCAGAAGGCCGCGACCATAGGTGCCGATCCATATTGTGTCGTCCTGATCGACGATCAACGATGACACGCCCACCTTGGGCAAACCGTCGTCGGCACCAAACAACTCCCAGCGCTGCCCACTCCAGCGCGCCAAGCCAAGCGAACTACGGGTCAGCACACGACCTTCACGGTCCTGCACGATGTCGATGCTCGAGGCGGCTACGTCCGCGCTGTTCGCCGGCATGTCGCGCGCGATAAATGCATGACCGCCTTGCGGCAACACCCGCACGGTATGGATGCCGCGCACCCATAGGCTGCCGTCACTGGCGCCGAGGAATCCGACCCACTTGTCCGCCGGAACATTGGCTCCCGGACCATAGCGGTGCAATTGTCCATCACGCAGGCTGCACAGCTCGGTGCCGCAACCGAACCAGGTAATGCCGTAGCGATGAAATACCGCGTTGACCTGGCTGAGCCCGGGGATATTGCGTAGTTGCTCATTGCTGAAAGGTGAGCTGGCCCGCCAATGCCCCTGGGCGTCTACTGTGAGCAGCAGCAGGTGATTGCCACTCACCAGCCACATGCCGGCGTCTTCGTCTGCGGCGAGCGTCTGTCCCCGGTCAGTCACTAATGGCTTGTCCTGCGGACGAACCCAACCGAAGCGTTCGTTCTCACGCAACTGCAGGCCCGCGCGAGATCCCACCCACAAACGTCCCTTGGTGTCCTCCGCGAAACTGATCACTTCGGAAATCTGGAAGCCCTGCTCGGCACCAACCTGATTGAAGGCGACGCCGTCAAATCGATACAGACCCTTCTCCGTACCTGCCCAGACAAAACCCTCGCGATCCTGATAGATGCGAACCACCGAAAGGCTGGTCAGGCCGCTGCTCTGATCGTAGACCGTAAGCGGAAGTTGGGTTGCGAACAGCGTCAGGGGCAACATCAGCCAACCCAGCAGTAGCCAGCCAATGAGCGCCAGACGCCACCCGCGTCCTCGCCGGCCACCAAGCGCCGGGGATATCGACGTCAGGCTAGCGCAAGTTGCCCGTCCATATCTGCGACGAAACTTATCTGCAATTTCCGTCGATGATTGGATACGGGCCACGTGTCGTAACCTTGCGATGATGGACTATCCGCCCGGGAATCGTTACAGCGAATAGCTTTGTATACCGTTTTACCGGAGTGCACAGGAAGTGTCGAACGTCTTGCGTATGGGGCAAACCACTGAAATTTTAGATGTTCGCATCACAAATCGTCACCCGTTCAAATATTTCCACTCCAGGCCTTGCGCCCTGACATTATCCGCAGTCATTGCGCCGCAGTCCTAATCTGGATGGCAATTCTGATAGCTCAAGCGACCTGGGTGAACATGGTGATTTTGTTGCCCAACTAAGTAGATTCCGTGTGCCTACCACCCACCCCAACGACAGTCCCTAATCATCATGCCCTCGATGTCGATCAAGGAGTTAATTCCAACTTGACCAATGTCCCGCTTAGATGATGGTAGTCGCTAACTGCTGAGCCTACGCAGCGAGCCGTCTCCAAAGATGGACTTGTCTGCACGTTCTTGCAGTGAGCGGTCGCTTTTTTGCAGCAAGCGGTATGTGTCGGTCTGACCCGCACACCTACACTCGTGTTCGCAACATCACGCACGTTCGATGCCTGAATCTGAAGCGGACATTATGCGCGTCACATCTAAGAAGCGTCGGACGTTCCCTGTCGTTATCGCCGCCGCCACGGCCTTCCAGGTGACCGCAGTGAGCGCTCAACACGCCTCTGACAATCCCATCTCTGCCGCTGATGACGCCTATGGTTTAACGCTCGGGTTGGAGTCCGTGGGCCTATATGGACCAGGCCAGGTGCGCGGATTCGATCCACAAACAGCCGGCAATGTGCGGATCGACGGTCTTTACTTCGATCAACAAGGTGCGCTGTCTAATCGTGTCATCGAGGATTCGACCATCAAGGTCGGTGTGAGTGAAATTGGCTATGCCTTTCCCGCACCGACAGGCATCGTGGATTACGACCTCCGTCACGCCGGAGGCGACGTGCCTAGTGCGACGGTCATTGCAAATGTCGGTCCCGATGAAGGCCGCGGCGTCAGTATCGACGGTAGCCTGCCCTTGATCGGCAGTGAACTCGTTCTGCCGATAGGAGTAAGCACGCAAGTCAGCACGCAGACGCCAGCTTACGGCAACTTTCCCGGATACACGTCGAATATAACGAGCATAGGCGCGACGCCCCTATGGTCACCGAACGACAAAATCACTGTGCGCGGGATTGTTGACTGGCAGCAAACCAGCAACGCAAGGACATTTCCGCTGTACTTCACAGCGGGTGATTTCCTGCCACCCACTATTTCCGCACGCTATCTTGGCCAAAACTGGGCGGAAGGCCGCAATGTGACGATGAATCTGGGCGGCATCGTGTCTGCGCAGTTGACCAAGGTGTGGCAGCTAAAGGCGGGAGTTTTTCGCTCGACAAACGACTATCCCGTCAGCTTTGCGGATCAGTACATCGACATCCAGCCGAATGGCCAGTCCGAGCATCTGGTCGTGGGATACCCCGATCAGAACACGTCTTCCAACTCCGGTGAAGTGCGCGTGACAGGCGCCTTCGTGGGCGGTGATTGGCGTCAGCAACTCATCTTCATGGCTCGCGGCCGGGACACAGTGGCGCGCTACGGCGGCGAGGATGTTGTCGACGAGGGACCCGCCGTCATCGGCGTGCCCGTGGAGTTACCCAAACCGGACTTCACGTATTCGGCGACCACGAATGATCATACCGAACTGTGGAGTGTGGGCTCGGCTTATCGCGTTGATTGGCGCCAACGCGCCGAATTCGAAATCGGCATTCAGAATGAAAACTATCGCGAAACCGTCGTCGCCCCGGGAACGCCCGATTCCGAGATGTCCGCGCATCTTCCTCGCGTTTATAGCAACGCAGCGTTTTCGCTCGCTCGTCAATGGACGCTGTACGCCGGATACACCCAGGGGCTCGAGAACTCCGGAGCCGCACCCAACTTCGCAGCCAACAGCGGAGCGGTTCTTCCGGCTTCCAAGACGTGGCAAATCGATTCGGGCATACGTTATGTCGTCACGCCCAAGTTCAAGATCATCGCGGGCGTGTTCGAGCTTCAGAAGCCCTACTTCGATCTGGATACGAACAACGTCGATCGAGAGCTCGGCGTGCAGCGAGCCAAAGGTGTCGAGCTCTCGATTGCGGGCGAACCGGTCGCGCACGTGCACGTCAATATCGGCGTTCTCGAGGGCAAGGTCAGCATCGCGGGGCCAAACCTTGCTGCTGAAGGGGTCGGTTTGGTCGCTGTCGGCCAACCGCTTCTGACCTATGTAGCCAGTGCCAACTATGACCTTCCGTGGTTGCCGGCGGCGTCGCTGGATGTGTCAGCCAACCATTTTGGCAGAGCGCCAGCCACGATCGACAACGGTGTTTATTTTCCCGCAGTCACGGCAGTGAATCTCGGTGGCCGATATCAGTTCACTACCTTCGGTAAGAAGAGCAGCCTTCGTCTACAGATCCAGAATCTTTTGGCGGCCAAGGTATGGGCGACCCAATATACGCCCGGTTTTTTCCAGTCGCCGCCACCGCGGACTGTCTTTGCTTACATCACCACGGATCTTCTGTGACGTCGATTTGCCCGTCCTGTGTTCATCCCGCACGGTACCAACCTGTGCATTTTCTCACCCAAGTAGAGCAAGGAGTTACCCATGAAAAACATCAAACTCGTAGCGCTTGTCGTGTGTCTGGCTCTCGGTGCGGGCAGCGTCTTTGCCCAAGATAACGGAATGGCCAAGGACACAATGAGCCATGATGATATGAGCCAAACCAGCAAGGATCACGATGGCATGAAGAAGGACGCAATGGGTCAAAACGCGATGAAGAAAGACGCGATGTCCAAAGGCAGCATGGCAAAAGATGCCATGTCCATGGACGCCAAGAGCAACAATGCGATGAAGGACAACATGAGCCAAAACACCGCGGGAAATGACACCGCGCAGCATTAAAAAGAGCAACAATCCTCTGCCCATGCCATCCCGGCTGGCATGGGCAGCTTTTTTTGCTTTGCCGAAAGTTCCAGTCGCTTGGCGGCAACACCGCCTTGGTATCAGTGACTGCTTGACAGCTCTTCCAGGCGATCCTGGATGCGCTTACGGTAGCGGCGGCTCAAATGGAGACGAGCCAAGGAATCGAGAACGACCTCGTATTCGCCATTGTCTTGCAGTGCCAGCCCTCGAACCCGTTCGAGGTTGACGATGATCGAGCGGTGGATGCGCGCGAACATTCGGGCATCCAGATCCTGTTCGAGCTCTTGCAGCGTACGGCGCAGAATGTGCATCTCCGCACCGACATGGATGCAGGCGTAGTAGCTTGCCGCTTCGATCCAGTCGATATCTGCGACGTTAAGGAACAAGGTCTGATTTCGGCTCTTTACTGCGATCCTGCTGATCGAGCGGCGTTGTGTTGACGCATAACGTACGAGCTTTTCCTTGGCGCGCGCGAGGGCACGATGGAAGCGAGCATCGTCGAAGGGTTTCAAGAGGTAATCCAACGCTCCAGCCTCGAAAGCGCGCAGCGCATACGCGTCGTAGGCCGTCACGAAGATGACGGTCTCAGGCATGTCCGCACCGAGCAGCTCGAGTACGTCGAAGCCATCGCATTCGGGCATTTGCACGTCCAGGAACACGAGATCTGGTCTCGATCGCCTGATCTCCTTGATCGCCTCCAGGCCTGATCCGCATTCGGTCACCGATGCTATGTCGGGATCGTTGCGCAACAAAAGCGTGAGATTGCGCCGCGCCAAAGCCTCGTCATCGACGACCAGGACGTGGATCGACTGGGAATGGTTCTCAGACGCTGCCATTCACGCCTCCAGGAATGGCAGCGTCACGACAACCTCCACGCCGCCCGTATCGGCGGGCCTCAGGAGCAGATCGGATCGGTCTCCGTGCAAGATCTGCAATCGGGTGCGCAGATTGCCCAGGCCGACACCACCGGACGTCGCATCCAGATCTTCCCGAACCCATGGGCCATCGTTGTAAACCGTCAGACGAAGGGTGTCATCACAGCGTGCACCTGCGACGCGGATCTCACCTCCAGCAATGCGCTTGGATACACCGTGTTTGATGGCGTTCTCCACAAGCGGCTGCAGCAGAAGACTCGGAACCTGTGCATCCCCGAGCTCAACGGGGATGTTCAAACTCACGCGAAGGCGGTCCCCGAAGCGGACCTTCTGAATGTCGATATAGCGCTGCAGGTACTCAATCTCCTCCGTCAGGGTCACCTGTGCCCGGTGAGAGTCTTCGGACGCGCGGCGCAGAAACTCGCTCAAGCCCACGATCATCCCGATCGCTGCATCGTTGCGCTGATCTCGTACAAGGCCAACGATCGAATTGAGCGTGTTGAACATGAAGTGTGGATCCATCTGGCTCCGTAACGCAGCAAGCTGGGCTCGAGACAGCTCCCCATTGAGCCGCGCGGTCTCGCTCATCTGCCGTTGCACCTTTTCACGCGAGTCTACGACGTAGGTGACGGTCAGGATCAGCGCGTAGGCGATCACGAATGTCAGGATCTGGTCGGAGAGCAATGCGTACCACGTATCAATGAAGATGGGCGGCGACTTGTGGTGCCACGGATTAAAAATGACCTGAAGCATGGCCGACCACGCCTCAGCGACCGTGCTGACGATGGCGAAGGCCACCAGATGTGCGATCGCCGCCTTCACAATTGCCCCACGAACGATCGGCTGCCTTCGCGCCAGTTCGACGATGAAGGGTGTCGCCAACGCCCAGGGCAGCCAGCACACGAACTCGATAACAAACGGGGACAGCCACGCTCCTCGCGCGCCCATGGCATGCATGGTGAGGATGGTCTGACTCGCATCAAACAGCGCCCCCGCGCACCAGATGGCCGCGATCCAAATCCAGCGGGTCGAGTGGGTATCCGGGCGAATGTTGGTCATGGCTGTCACGCTACACCAAAGTCATCGCAAAAATCCGATGCTGCAGCGAACGGCTGGTTTGGCGCAGCCAGTGGTCTGGCCAGATGCATACCGCTTTCGCCAGACTGGGCAACGAACGCAAGGCATGGCCCGCATCTCCAGAAATGTCTGCCCAAAGCAGTCAATTATCGTGTCATTCGATAAGCAATCAGAGGGACCGAAACGCCTAGAGTTGCCGGCGTACACCTGGAGGCGCTCCAAAGCATCGATAGTCCGCTTCCGACTGAAAGTAAACATCCCGAAACTCGAATAGGGCTTTCAAACGATGCCGAGGTGGATAACGCAGCGACATTCATCGTAGCCATATCTGTAAATGGCGCGACTGACACCACGGTCCCCCATTCACTCGCATTTCCAGGAATCATCACACTGTATGAAAAAGAATTCAGCGATCGCCCTCCTCTTCCTCGGCACTGCAACGCTGTTGCATGCCCAGACACTATCTCCCCCGGCTTATATAACCGATGCAGTCGCCGATGCCGCGCGTCCGGCCACCGATAAGCAAGTCGACAATGATCGCAAGCCGGCTGCGCTGGTTACGTTCGCCGGCATCAAGCCGGGTGATAACGTCGCTGACGTGATGCCGGGTGGCGGCTACTTCACTCGCATCTTCAGCAAGGTAGTTGGCGCAAAAGGTCATGTGTACGCCGTCATCCCGGAGAGCCTGGCCACCAAGGTGCCGCCGGAAAAGTTCAAGCCCATCCATGCGCTGGTTGCCGATCCCGCCTACAGCGGTAACACCAGTCTCGCGGTCCGGCCCTATGATCGACTCGATGTCGGTGCGCCATTGGACGTCGTTTGGACATCCCAGAATTACCACGACGTTTACGGCGCCGTGCCTGTTTTCAGTGTTAGCGGAAGCACTGGCCCCGAGCAGGCAGCCAAGCTCGATGCCGCCGCGTTCAAAGCGCTAAAGCCAGGTGGCGTTTTTATCGTCGTCGATCATGCAGCCGCCCCCGGCTCCGGCGGTAGGGACGCCTCCACGCTGCATCGTATCGATCCGGCGACGGTCATCGCTCAAGCGAAGGCCGCAGGTTTCGAACTGGAGGGAACCAGTGACGTGCTCAGCAATCCGCGGGATGGGCACGACAAATCGGTGTTTGATCCGAAGATCAAAGGTCACACAGACAAGTTCGTGTTGAAGTTCCGCAAGCCCGCCGTTGGATCGAAGGCGGAGTCGTGATGGGCTAGCGCGTTAACTGCTTCGGCTAATAACTTGGCGAGTTCAGGAGAGCTTACCGCTGTGTGGCTCGCACGCAAATCCGGACCGGGCAAAGGCCAGGGCTGGTCGGATCTGCGTTTTCATGTTGTACGCCAGGAAACGCCCGTGCCAAGTCCATAACGTCGTAGAAAGTCCAATACAGGGCTTAGTGCGAACCCACGCTGGAGGAAGCCGCCGGCGTGGACGACTCGGCGGCTGCACGCTTGGGCGTGTCAGCTGGGCACCACGTCTTAAGGCGCTTGCCCGCGCGGAACAGATCGATGCATTCACGCATTTCTGCCTGGAATGCCAAGTCGGGCGTGTTTATCGGGCAGCCATACGACAGCGGCTTGCCGTCGTTGTATTCAGCGATGCAGGTCGACAGTGGCATGGGCTTGATCGGCTGCGTGTCGCCGGCCAACGACGATGACGGTAGATTGAGGCGTTCGTCGCGATCCTTGGGCGACGGTGGCAAGGGAGGCGCGCCGCACAGCAAGTTGGTAGCCGTACTGCGCTTGGTCGGATCGCACATGCTTTTGGTGATCGCCTGGATCGCATCACCTATATGACGACCCACCGCCCCACCCGCTGTTTCGTTCGGAGGCGGGAAATATTTATCGAAACGCGTGGGCTTGAAGTGCATGGGATTGATGTCGTGCCGCATGATCTGACTATCGTCCGTGGGCTTTGCCGGTTTGGTCCCGGCGCTTGTTGGTATCGGGATATTCGTCAGCGAGGGAGGTAGCCGTATCGAGCCATCCTGGGCAAATAAACTGGAGGCGGCAGGCGAAGCCACGGAGGTCGCCGGCGCAGGCGCCGCTTCATGATCCTGTACGACCATGGCATCAGGACGTGGCTTCTCGTGCGACACGGGGCGCAAGCGTGAGGGCGCCGCCTGCTGCGGCGGCACCAATTCGGGCAGCGTGGGTGGCGCAGGCGGTGGCGCGGCACGCGGCATGTGGGTGTCATCTGGCAAATGCACGATCAACATCTGATCGCCATCGACGGGCACGACCGCCAGATGCTGCGACTTGGACTGCATCGCAGACCACAGCATCAGCGCGAACAGCACGTGCAGTGCCAGTACCAAAGCCAACACGAGTACCCGCGTCTCGCGTGTCAGCGCCAGCTGCCTCCAGTGCTTACGACCCAAGATCTCGCGCGTTCCTTCGATGACACAGCCTCATTCAAGCCCATTACCCGCGCAAAAACTTACGCATACCATCAGCGCGTGTTGCGGCCAGCCTGGGTAGACAGGCTCTTCCGTCAAGGGTTCCCTTGATGGAACGCCCGGCGGCAAAACCGGGACCTCGGCTAGTTTACGAGGGCTTCCAGCCCGAACGGTGGTTTATGAACAACCACTCGCGTAATCACCGACATGCGTCGTTCGCTGTCGAGGCTATCGGTCAGGCCATGCTTTGGACAGCTCCGTATGAAGTCGTCGCACTCGTCGGTGCGTTCGTCACAGGCCTTGGCTGCGCGCTTGTATTTCCAGCGCTTGGTTCGGCTTACCTGCTCACCGCACTCATTGAGCGCCCCAAGCGACTCGTCTATCTCAGCTCTGGCATGCACCACCATGTCGATGCCAATCTGGACGACATCCTCTGGAAAGAGCGTCGCTGGAATGGCTCTTCCGCTTACGCCGAAAGCAAGCTCCACGACGCCATGCTTGCCTTCGCTGCCGCACGACGCTGGACAGGTGTTCTGTCGAATGCCTTGGAGCCCGGCTGGGTGCCGACCAAGATGGGCGGACCTGGCGCGCCCGACGACCTGGGCAAGGCGCATATCACCCAGGCGTGGTTAGCGGTGAGCGACAATCCTGAGGCGCAAGTCACAGGCAAATATTTCTATCACCTCAAACGGATGAAGCCGAATCCACAGGCCTATGACGTGGCACTACAAGACCGGCTAGCAGCGATTTGCGCAGAAATTTCAGGTGTAACACTGCCAACATGAACTTTTTCGTTGTCGAATCATTGTGGTAATAAAAAGCTTGGCTTATGTACGCCTTGGATTGCGATTTCAGCCGATCGACCGAATAGACTGCTGGAACGTTCGGTTAGCTCCGCTTGCGTGAGCCGCCAAGTGTCACGCGAACGCTGTGCTTCTGACCGTCATCAACAAGTGGTATTTGTTCCGTATGGAGCGTCTTGCCATCGAGCTCGACGGAGGCCACACCGGAACTTACGCCATCAGGATTTTCGACCGCGATCAGATAGTGCGTGATGCCACGATGTCCGCCGCGATGACGATAGGTGATCTCAAAGCGCGGCCACGACGTCGGGACACATGGATTGATCAGCAGATGGTCGCCCAGTCGTTGAAAGCCCAGAATGGCCTCCAGACCGGCTCGGTATAGCCACCCTGCCGAGCCGGTGTACCAGGTCCAGCCGCCGCGGCCGATATACGGATCTACCGAATAAACGTCAGCGCAGGCTACATAGGGCTCCACCTGATAGCGGGCCACCGCCTCCACGGTTTCACTGTGGCGGATCGGGTTGAGAATATCGAACAATGCCGCTGCGTGATCACCCTGACCAAGCATGGCATAGGCAAAGATCGACCATGTCGCGCCATGCGTGTATTGGCCGCCGTTCTCGCGGATGCCTGGCGGGTAGCCTTTGATGTAGCCGGGATCCAGTGGCGTGTGATCAAACGGCGGCGTGAACAGCAGCGCAATTTTTTCATCGCGCTTTATCAAATATTTCTCAACGGATTTCATGGCCAACGCTGCATGGGCAGGATCGGCCACCCCGGACATGAGGCTCCACGACTGTGCGATCACATCGATCCTGCACTCCAGGCTCTCGTGTGATCCAAGGGGCGCACCATCATCGTAATAGCCGCGCCGATACCATTCCCCATCCCATCCCGGCGTCCCTTCAAGCACTTTCTGCAGGGCATCGGCATATGTCTGCCATCGATAGGCGCGCGCCTGCTCATCACGAGCACGGACGTACGGCAGAAAAGCATGGATGGCCGACAGCAGAAACCAGGCCAGCCAGACGCTTTCACCGCGGCCTTTGGCGCCGACGTTGTTCATGCCGTCGTTCCAGTCACCCGCGCCCATCAAGGGCAAGCCATTTGCGCCCAACGTCAAACTCGAGTCAATCGCCCGTGCGCAATGCTCGTATAAACTGCTTTTTCCATTGGCGATCCCGGGCAGATAAAACGCGTCGGTATCGCCATCCTTGATCGCCGCCCCTTCAAGAAATGGCAGCATCTCATCCAGAACGGCAGTATCTGCAGTGGTTTTAACGTAGTGAGAAGCGACATACGCAAGCCATATACGATCGTCGCTAATCCGTGTGCGAATCCCCTGCCCGGATGGCGGCAACCACCAATGCTGCACGTCCCCTTGTGCGAATTGTCGCGCCGCTGCTCTCAGCAAGTGCTCGCGCGCGAGATCCGGGCGCGCCACGCACAAGGCCATCGAATCTTGCAATTGATCGCGGAATCCATAGGCGCCGCTCGCCTGATAATAAGCAGTGCGCGCCCACATGCGGCAAACCAGCACCTGATACAGCAGCCAGTCGTTGAGAAGAATGTCCATCGCACGATCTGGTGTGCTTACCTGAATGGTATCGAGCAAATCGTTCCATTGCGTGTGAACATCATCCAACGCAGCGTCGAGATCGACCGTACGATACTTTTCTACCAGGGCTTGTGCCTGATCGGGCGATCTGGCCTCGCCAAGCAGAAAGGTGATATCGAACTGCTCGCCAGGCGAAAGATCGATGGATGTCTGCAACGCACCACAGGGAGCCAGCCCGGCTCCGATCTGCCCGGATAGCGGTGAATTGCCAGTCAGCGCAGCAGGTCGATCAACGGCGCCGTGGCACCCTAGAAACTTAAGCCGATCGCCTGTCATCGAATGCTGCAAGCCGCCAAGATCCATAAACGCAACGCGCTCGTGGAACTCGGCCCGCCATGCGTTGCGCGCCAACAACGCGCCCGTCACGGGGTCGCGTGAGGTGACCACAAATGGTGCCGGCACGGTGCCGTTCGCACCCAGTGCCCACTCCACGTAAGCAGTGATCGACAAGCGTCGCTTGCGATCCGAGTCATTGCGCAACGAAAGATGCGAAAGCTTGACCGGATCATTGGTAGGCACGAACTGCAGCAGATCGACCTCGATGCCATGCGCATGGTGCGTAAAGCGACAATAGCCTTTACCGTACTCGCAGGCATAGTTCACCGTTGGGACGCGAATCGGCGCAGCCGTGGCGCTCCATAGCTCGCCGCTGTCCAGGTCGCGCAGATACAGCACCTCATGCGGTGTATCGCTGACCGGATCGTTCGGCCAGGGCGTTAGTGGGTTCTGCTGACTATTGCTCGACCAGGCGTAGCCACCACCCTCTGCCGACACCAAAAATCCGAAGTCGGGATTGGCGATGACATTGATCCACGGTTGCGGCGTGTGTTGCTCACTCTTGAGGTTGATGATGTAGCTACGCCCGGCGTCACTGAATCGCCCCAGACCATTACCGAACTCGCCAGCCGACGTCGAAGCTTTTGAGCGGAACATCCGCGAAATGCCAGGCGAAGCTTGATGAGCGGCCGTGGTGGATGTATGAGCATGGCTTTCTTGGCGTTGCGTTGCTGTTTCAGGAAAGCCTGTGGAAGCGTCCAGCAAGATACGAGAGGCGGTGATCAGGCCTGCCCGCACGGCGTCGGAAATATCGCGATCACGGAGCACAAATGCTTGCGCCGTGACAGCCGACGAATCGGCCTTGAGTCGATCGCTCTGAGTCTTCGCTCGTTCACTCAGCGCCGCGAACAATGCGCCGTCATCACCGGAAGTCGTATCCAATAGAACGATGTCGACGCCCAATTGCTTTGCCTGCCAGTAACACTGGGCCAGGAGTAATTCATGCACAAACGCCATGTTGGATGCTTCGCCTATGCGCAGCAGAACGATGGGCCGATCACCGGAAATGCCGCAACTCCATAGAACGGGCGGACCACCAACACCGATGGCGAGCAGTTCGCCCGATGGCCTGAAGGCCGCATCAGCGTAAAGCAACGCTGCGTTAAGGCCATCGAAACGCGAAGCCAGAGCTGCGCTGATTCCCAGGCGTGTTCGTTGCGCATCCGCATGCGCCTTCGCGTCCGCAAGGACATCGTCGCCCAAGCCACGTTCGTCCAATGCGCTTATCAGCGTAAGCGCATCCGATCGTGTGCTGGCGACCGCAGTCAAGAACACTACCCGCACGCTGGCACCAGGCGGTACCCGCACGCGGCGGCGCAGGCTGAAAATCGGATCCAGTACGCAACCGGAGGATTTCGAGAGCACAACACCACCTTGCATGGCCTGTGCATGCCGCAGCGTGCGGCCGCGCCCCAGGAAGCGCATGCGATCGGTTTCATAATCGCACTTGCCATCAGAATCAGACTCGACCATCACCCTATGCGCTGCCCATACTTCCGGCTCGCTGGATGAGCGACGACGGCGTGTCGCCAGCAGGGTGCTCCCCTGCTCCACCCATTCGGTCTGGACAAACATCTTGGAGAAGGCGGGGTGCGCTGCATCGCCAACGCCCGGCCCTAACACAAGCTCCGCATACGAAGTCAGCGAGATCTCGCGCTCACTCACCCCTTCATTGCTGAGTGTGATCCGTCGCCATTCGAGATCGCGATCGCCGGCCACCGCCACATCAAACTTGGCGGTTAGCGAGCCGCGCTGGCGAGTCATGCTGACGTGATCGTCATATAACGTCGTCGCATCGTTGTCACCAGCTATGCCGTAGGGCTGCGTGCTTGGCGACCAGACCTCACCACTCTCTTCGTCCCGCAACAACAGGTAACTGCCCCATTCATCACCTACGGGATCTTCACGCCAACGTGTGATGGCAAGCCCGCGCCATTGGCTATAGCCGGAGCCTGCGTCATTCAACATCACAGTGTAATGCCCATTCGAGAGCAGTTGCACGCGTGATGGAGGATCTATCTGCAATGAAGACTGGGGCGGCATGAGGCGTGAAACTCTCGCGTGCACGCGATGCGATATGACATCGCATCTCAAGCGCTCAAGCATACCGCCCTGTGGGCGTAATGTTGTGTGAAGCTAACGTTTTGTATGCGCAGCGCTTACACGGCACATGCACGTGGTGCGGCATCATGGTTAAGCTTGCCCACGAATCGCTCCGCATGAGGAACTCAAGGTGAGCGATGTTTTCATATGAATTCATCGCACGGGAAGCAACAAGGACGATCAGAGGCACAGCGTGTCCCGACATCACTCCACATCAAGGCCTTGCCCGACATGAAAGAGGCTCCACCTGGCCCAGCAACATTGCTCGGGATTCATACGATGGCAGAAGCGACCGCCGTTACGAACGAAGCCATGCTGGACCAATTGCAGCGCGCAGCGTTCGATTATTTCCTGTTAAACGCAAATTCACACAATGGCCTGGTAGCAGATACCTCGCGTCCTGGCTCACCGGTGAGTATCGCCGTGGTGGGTTTTGCGCTCTCGTCGTATCCAGCCGCCGTCGAGCGAGGCTGGCTGGATCGGCGTGATGCCGTTCGCCGCAGCCTTGCGGCGTTACGCTTCTTTCGTGATAGCGACCAGAGTGGCAGCCCCACGGCCACCGGCTACAAAGGCTTCTACTTCCATTTCCTCGACATCCAGACCGGTGCCCGCATGTGGAATTCGGAGCTGTCGATGATCGATACCGCACTGCTCATCGCTGGTGTACTCACTGCACGCATGTACTTCACGGCGCAGACCGAGGATGAGACGGAGTTGCGAGAACTGGCTGAATTTCTCTACCAACGTATCGATTGGCGCTGGTCCCAGGGTGGCGGTGACACGATTCGGCAAGGTTGGAAGCCCGAATGCAGTTTCCTGCATTACGGCTGGGAGGGGTACAGCGAGGCCATCTTGCTCTACGTGCTGGCCATGGCGTCACCCGACCATCCGATTACCGCCAGTTGCTACAAATCATGGACCGCCACCTACCAATGGGAAAACCTGTACGACCACGACTATCTCTATGCGGGTCCTTTGTTCGTCCACCAGTTTTCACATGCGTGGATCGATTTCCGTGGTATCCGCGACCGCTTCATGCGCGAGGCGCGCTCAGACTACTTCGAGAACACGCAGCGCGCTGTCGATATCCAGCGCGAGTACACGCAACGCAATCCCCATGAGTATGTCGGTTACGATGAGCATTGCTGGGGCCTTTCCGCCTGCGATGGCCCAACGGACGCGCGGCCTGACTTGTCCCATGCGCCACATCGGGTGTTTGGCTATGCCGCGCGCGGGGTACCGTATGGTCCCGACGACGGCACGCTGTCCGCGCCCGCGGTGCTGGCATCGCTGCCCTTCGCGCCCGAAACCGTCATGAACTCGATACGCAACATGATCGATCGGTATCCGGACATGATGACGGATGGTCGCCTGGCCACCAGCTTCAATCCATCCCTCCCTGATGCTCAGGGCCGTCCGTGGGTATCGGCAGGACATTACGGGCTCGACCAGGGCATCGTATTCATGATGATCGAGAACCACCGCACAGGAAGCATCTGGCAGTTGATGCGCGACTGTTCTTACATCAACGACGGACTGCATCGCGCTGGATTTCGTGGCGGCTGGCTGCAGCAGCTTGCCGCTCATGAAAGGGAGTCAAACTGATGTCGCTATCATTTATCACACCCGAGGATGCGTATGAGCGCGAGCGCATCGCCAATGTTCGTCCGCATACCTGGAACAATCCGCCCCCGACCACGCCCTACCAATTGGTGATTATTGGTGCCGGCCCCGCTGGCGTCGCAGCAGCAGAAGTGGCCAATGCCCTCGGTGCGCGGGTCGCATTAATCGAACGCGACATGATTGGCGGCGACTGCCTCACCAATGGCTGCATACCCTCGAAAACCATGATCCGGACCGCGCAGCTGTACGCCGAAATGCGCGACGCACGGCGCTACGGCGCCGAGATGCCGAGTGATATCACGGTTGATTTTCCTGCCGTCATGGAACGCGTCAGGCGCATTCGCACCCACCTCAGTGGTGGTGTCTCGGCTCAACGATTGGCCCAGGAAGGCATCGATCTATTCTTCGGCGATGCCCGTTTCACGGGACCGGATGCCTTGATGATCAAGGGAGAAATTCTTCGCTTCGAGAAGGCGCTGATTGCGACCGGCGCCCATCCCTTAATCCCACCCATTCCTGGATTGGCCGAAGCGGGATACCTGACCAACGAGAATGTGTTCGACCTGACGGAGCTGCCACGCCGACTGCTGGTCATTGGCGGCGGACCACTCGGTTGCGAACTCGCCCAGGCGTTCTGTCGACTGGGTTCAAAGACCATCATCGTGCAGGACAAGCCACTATTCCTCGGCAAGGAAGAACGCGATGCCGCTCAGATTCTTTCCGATGCGTTTGCGCGCGATGGCATCGAGGTTCGCCTGAACACCACAGCGGTTGCCGTGCGCATGGAAAATGGCGAGAAGCTGATCGACCTCGTTAGTGACGATTATCGAAATAAGGTAGCGGTTGATGCCATCCTCACCGGTATTGGTCATTTGCCAAATGTCCGGCAACTCGGTCTCGAAGTGGCCGGTGTTGATTACGACATCATCCACGGCGTACACGTCGACGACTTCCTTCGCACCAGCAATCCAAACATCTATGCTGCCGGTGACGTGTGCCTGGAACACAAGTACACCCATACTGCAGAGGCTGCCGCACATATCGTGGTGGAGAACGCACTGTTTGGCGGTCGGGAGCGCCTGAGCGAACTGGTCATTCCCTGGTGCACGTTTACCGACCCGGAAATCGCACACGTGGGTCTGTATGTGCGCGAAGCCAATCGACTGGAGATTCCGATAAAGACGTTCACCATTCCCATGCACGAAATCGATCGTGCAGCGACGGACAGCCAGCAAGATGGCTTCGTGAAAATTCACGTCAAGGGCCGCACCGACAAGATCCTTGGCGCGACCATCGTTGCCCGCCATGCCGGGGACATGATCAATGAGGTCACCCTGGCGATGGTGGCCGGCATCGGATTGCGCACACTCGCCAGAGTCATTCATGCCTACCCCACCCAGGCTGCGGCCATCCAGAAAGCTGCGCAGGCCTATTACCGTACGCGTTTCACGCCAAGCATCCAGGCCAGGGCCAGACGCTGGCTGGCTCGATAATGTCGCAATAAGGATGGCTGCCGGGACTCAGGGGGCATCGCCCTTGAGTGCAGCATCGACGATCTGCTGCGCTTCCTGCAGGATTAATTGCAGATGCGCGTCGTCCCTGAAACTCTCCGCGTAAATCTTATAAATATCTTCGGTACCGGAAGGGCGCGCGGCAAACCAGCCACTGGCGGTGGACACCTTGATGCCTCCGATAGGAGCATCGTTGCCCGGTGCGCGATCGATCACGCGTTCCACCTTTTCGCCGGCCAGCGTGGCGCTCTGCACCTGCTTTGGTGAGAGTTTGGACAACCGCGCCTTCTGCTCAGGCGTCGCAGGTGCTTCGACGCGATCAGCCAATGGTTCGCCCAAGGCTTGTACCAGTGCCCGATAGCACTCACCAGGATCGCCATCATGGCGCGCCGTGATTTCCGCCGACAGCAATGCAGGGACGAGGCCGTCTTTGTCCGTCGTCCACACCGCACCATTACGACGCAGAAACGAGGCACCCGCGCTTTCCTCACCACCAAAACCCAGCGAGCCGTCGAGCAGCCCATCCACAAACCACTTGAAGCCCACTGGCACTTCGTAGAGCCGGCGCCCCAACTGTTTGGCGACGCGATCAATCAACGCGGTGCTTACCAGGGTCTTGCCAACCGCCGCCGTGGCGCTCCATTGCGGACGGTGATGGAAGAGATAGTCGATCAGCACCGAGAGGTAATGATTGGGCTCCATCAAACCGCTACTGCGCGTGACGATGCCGTGGCGGTCGTGGTCCGTATCGCACGCGAAGGCCACGTCATACTTGGATCGCAAGCCTATCAATCGTTGCATCGCATAGGACGATGACGGGTCCATGCGGATCTTGCCATCCCAATCGACCGTCATGAAGCCAAACTGCGGATCCACCACCTCACTAACCACAGTGAGATCAATCTTGTAGCGTTCCGCGATCGGCGCCCAATAGTGCACGCCAGCGCCACCAAGCGGATCGACACCCATATGGATGCCGGCACTGCGTATTAGATCGAAATCGATCATGCCGCCGAGATCACCAATATAAGTGTCGAGAAAGTTGAACTCATGCGTGGTCGAGGCATGACGAGCCTGCGCGAATGGCATTCGCCGCACTTCTTTCAGGCCACCTCGCATCAAGGCATTCGCGCGATCTTGAATCCAGCCCGTGATATCGATGTCGGCAGGTCCACCGCTGGGTGGGTTGTACTTGAAACCGCCATTGTCAGGCGGGTTGTGCGAGGGCGTAATTACGATGCCATCGGCCCATCCAGTGCTGCGCCGGTGGTTGTAGCCAAGGATGGCATGGGACACCGCGGGCGTCGGAGTGAACTCTGCGTGGCTCGCGATCATCGTTTCGACACCATTCGCGGCCAGCACCTCCAGCGCACTTTCGAAAGCCGGCTGCGATAATGCGTGGGTATCGATACCGATATACAGCGGACCATCGATCTGCCTGCTTTTGCGGTACTCGCAGATCGCCTGACTGATCGCCAACACATGCCACTCGTTGAAGCTTCGATCGAACGAGCAGCCGCGATGGCCGGAGGTTCCAAAGGCGACCTGTTGCGCTGGCAGTGACGGATCGGGACGGAGTTCCGTGTAGGCATCCAGCAGTTTGGATACGTCGACCAGCAGAGATGGCGGCGCTGGTTTTCCCGCAAGCGGGTTTATAGCGGTGCTCATGGATGTGACTCCCGCAAGATGTCGTTATTCCCGCGAAAGCGGGAATCCATTGTCGGCTCCAGGCATCAGAGCAACATGGATTCCCGCTTTGGCGGGAATGACGGCAAGGTAAATCGGCCCATAACAGCAAGGTAAGTCGGCGGCTGATACAAGTAGCGAGCATGACCCACGCCACGTTAAGACCGGGCATGAATGACCTTGCTGTCACGTTACGCTTGCGTCGACTTGCATCCACGTCGTCATTCAGCAGCGCACGTCGATGTAGTGATCCCGGCCATCGTCGATAAGAAAGATGCATTGGCCGGCCTGGAGTTCGCCATCCAACCTGACTTGATCGCCAACCTCATCCCCATCCGATCGCCACACGGTAATGTGGTAGTCCGTCTCGGCATGCCGATAATCAAGCTTGAACGACGGCCAGTCGGCTGGCAGCACCGGCGCAATACATAGATGCTCGCCTTCCATGCGCAGACCCAGCAGCGACTCGACGATCAGCCGATACATCCAGCCCGCCGAGCCGGTGTACCAACTCCATCCACCGCGTCCCACGTGCGTGGCTGCTGCATAGACGTCGGCCGCAACGACATACGGCTCGACCTTATAAATAGCCATGGTCTCGTCAGACAGGCTGTGGTTGACGGGGTTGATCATGCGCAACAGTTCCCATGCGCGCTCACCATCGCCCAGCCGTGCGAAAGCCATCGACGCCCAGATGGCAGCATGCGTGTATTGACCACCGTTCTCGCGCACACCGGGCACATAGCCTTTGATATAGCCGGGGTCCAATGCGAAACGATCGAATGGCGGGTCCAACAATTGAATCAGCCCGATGTCTCGCCGCACCAGGCGCTGGTCCAGAGATCTCATCGCCTGTCGCCGCCGATCATCGCCTGCTGCACCGGACAGAACCGACCAGCTTTGTGCGATCGAGTCGATCTGACATTCGTTGCTGCCGGCCGAGCCCATAGGTGTTCCATCGTCGTAATACGCACGGCGGTACCAGGCACCATCCCAGCCGTGCTGCTCCAGGCTTACCTGCAACTTCACGGCCTCGGACTCGCAATACGCGGCAAAAACCGCATCGTCGTGCAAGCGCGCCATGGGTGCGAACTGCAGCAGCACGTCGTAGAGAAAGAAGCCGAGCCAGATGCTTTCGCCGCGGCCGTGCTCGCCCACCCGGTTCATGCCATCGTTCCAATCACCACAACCGATCAACGGCAATCCATGCACGCCACGCGGAGCCGCATGCTCGATCGCGCGTACGCAATGCTGGTAAAGCGTTTCCCGCAACTCAGAACGCGCCGGAAGATCGTAATAGGACTCCTCATCGAGATTGACCGGCCGTCCTTCGATATAGCCGGCGACTTCATCGAGCACAGCGCTGTCCCCCGTCACAACGACATAACGACTGACTGCCAATGGCAGCCACAGATAGTCATCGGAACAACGAGTGCGTACCCCGCGATCCAGCGGCGGATGCCACCAATGCTGGACATCGCCTTCCGGAAACTGATGCGCAGCACAAAGCAACAGATGCTGACGTGCGCTGTAGGGCGCTGCATGCACCATCGCCATGGAATCCTGCAACTGGTCGCGGAAACCGATGGCGCCGCCGGACTGGTAATAGCCGCTGCGTGCCAGGAAGCGACAGGCGATGGTCTGGTACATCAACCAACCATTGACCAAAACATTGACCGCTGGATCCGGCGTTTGTACTTGCACCTTGCCCAACATCCAGCGCCAGTGAAGTCGCACGACATCGAGTGTGGCGGCGGCGGTGCCAAGCCCACGGCATCGCTGCACCAGATCACTTGCTGCCTTGGTGCCATGGGCCATGCCGAGCCGAAAGATAATTTCGTATTCGTCGCCGTCATCCAAATCAAACGGAATCTGGATCGCCCCGCAAGGATCCAGCCCCGCCCCCACCTGACCCGAAAGACGCGCATTCGCCATGGCCGCGGGCGCACGCGCGCTGCCATTTCGACCCAGGAATTCGCTGCGATTACCGCTGATGCTGCGCGCGGGATTGTCGACATCGAAGAACGCCACCCGTTCGGGAAACTCCATGTTGTAAGCGTTGCGCGCAAACAGCGCCCCGGTCATCGGATCTGATTCGGTAACCACATGCATGCCCGTGCGGGAAGAAAGATCGCCCAGCACCCATTCGACATAACCGGTGGCAGACAGGCGCCGCGGACGACCGGAGCCATTACGCACTTTCAGCACCATGAACTTCACGGGCAAATCCAAGCCCACATAGATCCACAATTCCGTGCGGATACCGTCCTCGGTGTGCTCGAACACGCTGTAGCCGAACCCATGGCGAGTCACATACACGCCCTCGCCGCGTCGCGGTAGGGGCGTGGGCGACCAATAGCGTCCGGTTTGCTCATCGCGCAGGTAGATGGCCTCGCCGCACGTGTCGGTGACCGGATCATTGTTCCAGGGAGTCAGGCGAAATTCGTGCGCGTTCTCGGCCCAGGTATAAGCCCCTCCGCTTTCGGACACGATGCTGCCGAATTGCGCGTTGGCCAGCACATTTACCCACGGTGCTGGCGTGGCCTGTCCTGGCGCCAAGGTGATCACGTATTCGGCACCGTCGGCACTGAACCCGCCATAGGGGCTGCTCAGAAGGAGCGTGTCCGGCACCGTTTCAGGTGTCTCCTGAGCTCGAGCGAACTCGGGGATGCGACTCTCGGTAATCGGCAAGAGCGCAGGCTTTGTCTGCAGTTGGCGTCGGCCGATCTGTTCGGCAAGACTGCCGCGATTGTCAGCCAGCACCAAGCGCGCGACAGCCTGCATCAAGATGCGATCCTCGCTGGAAATCTGCTGAACCGAACGTACGAAGATGCCGCCGGGCCGCTCGATCAGGCTTGCTTCGACGCCCGACGCGATCATGCCCATGATCATGTCCTGCAGTTGCTGGCGATAACCGGCGTGGTCACCGTTCCAGATCACCAGATCCACCGCCAGACCCTTGAGTCGCCAATACGCATGCGCCTTGACCAGTTGGCGTACCAGCTCGATATTCGCCAGATCGGAAATCTGCAGCAACACGATGGGAAGATCGCCGGAGATCGACTGCCCCCACAGTCCGGATTGGCCACGCCGGTTGGCGCGCAATACGCTGGCTTCTGCACGCAACGATGCGTTGGCGTAGATGATCGAAGCTGCCATTTGCTCGTAGAGCTGAGCATCGGTAAGGCTGGCGTTGAGCTGGCGCAGCAAGACTTGGCTGTGCGTCCAGGCCAGATCGAACACACGGTCAGCCAGATGGCGGTCGCGATATTTCTCAATCAAGTGCACGCAGGCATCGCGGCTGTCGCTCACGCCGGTAACCATGTCCACCAATGCCGACTGCTCCGGCTCAAGCGTGATCCGGCAGCGAATGGCGATGATCGGATCGAGCACCGAGCCTTCGCTATCGGAAAGGCGACCATTACCATTATCGCCCTGATCCATCGCTGCGGGATGAGCCACGCTGCGGCCCCGTCCGATAAAGCGCGCGCGATCGGTTTCATAGGATATTTCGTCGATGTCGGCATCATGCACGGCCATCAGATGACACATCCATGGCACGTGTTCGTTGCTCGAACGCGGCCGGCGCGTGCAAACGATGGCTTGCAAGGCGCGAATCAGCTCGGTTTGCACGAACAAATTGCTGAAGGCCGGATGTAGCGCATCAGCGATGGCCGGGGCCAATACCACCTCGGCATAGCTGGTGATCTCGATGGTGCGGCGCGTCCGTCCGCGATTGGTCAGTCGAATGCGGCGCAGCTCGATGTCGTCCTCCGGAGACACCACGATTTCCGTATGCGCATCGAAGTCACGCTCGCGTATGCGGAACTCGGCACGCGCATCGGAGAAAATCGCTTCGTAATGCCCTGTCTTCTTGAGCGTTGGCTGATGCGTGGCAGACCAGTATTCGCCACTGGCCACATCACGCAGATAACAGAACATGCCCCAGTTATCGCAGCTGAAATCTTCACGCCAACGCGTGACAGCCATGTCTCGACAGCGACTGTAACCACCACCGGCACTGCTCACCATGACGTGATAGCGGCTGTTTGAAAGCAGCTGCACGGCGGGCCTGGCCCGATCGGGATCGGTGAAGACGCGTAGCGTGGTTTCCGGGGTGAGCGTCGATCCGTTGGCAGTAGGAAACTCCGCGGTATGCAGATATTCCACGGCACTCTTGGGCATGCGCTCCTGCAGCAGGAGCAGGGTTGCCTGGAGACTGGGGTCGGAAACAAAGCGCTTCTGCATCGGCTGTTGCCCAAGCACGTGATCCAGCGCCAACAGACTCATGCCTTGGTGATGCGCCATGAACGAACAGATCACCGCCGAACTCTGTCCGCGTGGCAAACGCGCCGGCGTGTAATCCACCGCTTCATACAAGCCAAAGCGCCCTTCCAGCCCGTCAGAAGCCAGTCGCTGCAAATTGGCGCAGGCCGCTTCGGGCGTCACCATCAACGCCAGCGCCGTAGCGTAAGGCGCCACCACCATCTCTTCACCGAGCCCGCGTTTGAGACCCAGGCCAGGAACGCCAAAGGCGCGGTATTGATAGTTCAGATGGGCATCGACCGTGTTGTATCCGGACTCCGATATTCCCCACGGCAAATCGCGCTGGTTGCCGTATTCGATCTGCCGGGCCACGGCAGCACGGCAAGTCTGATCGAGCAAGGTTCCCTCGTAACTGGGCATCACCAGCATCGGCATCAGGTACTCGAACATCGAGCCGGTCCACGACAGCAGCACCGGGCCGCCGCCCGTGGTGGTCAACAGCCGGCCAAGCGTGAACCAGCTCTCCTGCGGCAGTTGCTCCTGTGCAATCGCGACAAAACTGGTGAGTCGCGCCTCGGAAGCAAGCAGGTCATAAAACGCATTATCGAGCCGGCGTTCTTCCAGGTTGTAGCCGATGGCAAGCAAGTCGCGGTGCGCGTCATAGAGAAAGCCATATTCCATGACGGCCAGCTCGCCCAGCTGCTGCGCGGCTTGCCCGATGGCATCGATACATTCGGCGGCATCACGCTGAATTTCGGTGAAGACAGATGAGGTGAAGTCAGCACGAAACTCCGTGCTCGCAGCGGCCAATCGGCGTAACGATGGGATGCCGTGCTGCCCCACACCTTCATTGATAGGTGCAGCGGATGCGAAACGGCCAAGATAGCTACTGAGATCACGACATTGCACCAGCAGGGACGATAACCAGAAGCCGATATCGTCTTCGGCATCAACGTCCAGCAATGCTGAGATCGCCTCACCTTGCTCGAGTAACCGTCTCACGCAAGCTTCCGCTTCAGCCAGCGTTTCAGGCACTGCCGCCCGCGCAGCATCCAGTTGATGTTGGAAGTTCTCAAGTACGCCCGCATCTGCATTGCGCGCTTTCAAGGTGTCACGCAAAACGTCGATCGTGTCGCCCACGCCATCCAGCAGGTGTCTATCGAATAGCGGAGCATCGACCAGCGCCAACAGGCCTGCACGTAGCGTCAGCAAATGTCCAGCAAGATTGCCGCTATCGACCGCGGAAATGTAGCGCGGCGGCAGTGGTTGCAGAGAAAGCGTGTCATACCAGTTATAGAAATGCCCGCGATGCCGCTCCATGCGCTGCATGGTATGAAGGGCTCCAGTCGTGCGCTCCAACAAACGCGCCACCGTCAGATAGCCGAAATCGTACGCCGCCAGATTGGCCAGCAGTGACAAACCCATATTGGTCGGCGACGTGCGGTGCGCGATGACCAGTGATGGTTTTTCCTGAATATTGTCAGGCGGCAACCAGTTCTCCTGCGGCCCGACATGCGTTTCAAAAAAGGCCCAGGTCTTGCGCGCCAAGGTACGCAGGAAACGCAATTCGCCGGCGGCCGGCTCATAGGTGACGCGTGCTGGCGGCTTGCTTAACCGCCAAGCAATGGCTGGCGCCACCAGCCATGACAGCAGAATGGGCCCCGCCACGACCAACGAAAAGGGCCGCCAAAGCACCAACGCCAGCAACACAAACACTGCAAGGCATGGCGCAATCCACATCAAACGATAAAGCCCGCGCAACGTCGTCGTGCTGGTGCGATTGATTTCCCGCGAAGCGCTCCATTCCAAAAGGCGTCGCCGACTGATCATCACTCGCCACAGCGTGCGAACCACCGCATCCAGGCTGTACAACGCTTCGTGAGGCAGCCACACCAACATGAGCAACGCGCGCAAAAAATGCTGCCCCGTGGAATATAGGGCCTCACGAAGGTGCTGATTCAGCGGCACATCGCGCGACTTCTGGAACAAACCCAGCAACGAGGTCAGCAATGGCGGCAATAACAGCACAGCCAATACGCCCACTGTCCACCAAACAACCGGGGAAATGACCAGCCAGCCAAACACGAGCAGCACAAGCAAAGCGGACGGCACCAGGCTACGCCGCAAGTTGTCGAAGATTTTCCAGCGCGACAGCGCGGACAACGGACCTGATGCCTGCCCCCTGGTTCGTGTCGGAGCCCAAGGCAACAACCAGGGCAAAAGCTGCCAGTCGCCGCGAATCCAACGATGGCGGCGATTGACGTCTGCGCTGTAGCGGGACGGATATTCCTCGTAAAGCTGCACGTCACTGATCAAGCCGGATCGCGCATAGCAGCCTTCAACCAGGTCATGGCTGAGAATGCTATTTTCCGGAAAGCGGTCATCGATGGCCTGCTCGAACGCATCCAGGTCATAAATGCCTTTACCAATAAACGAACCTTCGTAAAACAGGTCCTGATAGACATCTGATACGGAGCGAGTATACGGGTCGATGCCCGCGTCGCTGCCAAACAAACGTGCGTACATCGATCGCGTTGCGCTTGGCAAGCTGATGCCTACCCGCGGCTGCAAAATAGCGTAACCGGCAACAATCCGTCGCTTGCGGGCATCGTAAACAGGACGATTGAGCGGATGCGCCATGGCACCGATGAATTGGCGCGCCGTACCACGCGGCAGTTGGGTATCCACATCCAGTGCGATGACATACCGCACGTCTTTCAGCGCATCAATGCGCCCCACAATCAACGAGAACCGGTTAGCATCTCCACCACGAAGCAGCGCATTGAGATCCGCCAGCTTTCCGCGTTTGCGCTCGTAACCCATCCATACTTTTTGAACAGGGTTCCAGCGTCGCGGGCGATGGAACAGGAAGAAGCGATCCAGGCCGGGAGCGGCATAGATTTCGTTGAGCGCATCGATTCGCCGCTGCGCCATCTGCAGCAGCAAAGCATCCTGTTCCAGCACTTCGGCCTTGGCGTCCGTGAAATCGGTCAACAAGGCGAAATGAAGATGCTCGTCGCGATTGGCAAGAAAGCGTACTTCCAGGCCCTCGATAAGATCTTCCACGTCTTGCGCATCGGAGAACATGGACGGAATGACCACCAGGGAACGCATCTGCTCCGGCAGGCCCTCCGAATAATCCAGGCGAGGCAGCATTTGCGGCGTCACGACAATGCTTGTCAACCAATTCACCAGGCTTATCGCCAGTTGACTGGCCACGAGCGCGATTAGCAGGGCGATCAGCACATGTGCAGAGCCATGCACCCCGCTGCCCTCGACCGCATGCAACAGAGGCCATGCGAGCAAGGCCGTGATCAACACCGTCGCACCGAGGTAGACCGTCAGCGGCGCCTTATGAATGAGTTGCCGCGAGATCTCCGCAAAGGGAAGCCGCGCAGCAACGCGTCGCTCCAGCGCAAGTAACCCTTTATCGACCAGGTAAAAACCCACATGCGCCTCGACGCTCCCGCGATCCATCAGCGCGTGTTCGCGGGCAAGTGCGATAGCCGCTTGCGCCACCTCGGCCTCAGACAAGGCACTGTGCCTCGCCAACCGCTCCACCACGTGGCGATAGTGGTCACGCGTGGTGAAATCCATCGTGCCATACACGCCGGTAGGATCCTCGTGCAGGATGCGCTCGACGACGCTGATGTGCTCAACGAACTCACGCCAGTCCATGGCCGACAACATGCGTAGACTGCCGATGCTGTTACCGATGGAAACCTGATCAGCAGCTTGCTGCTGCGCCTCCATCTGCACCAGGCGTTCAATGCTCAAGCCTGATTCGGCAAGACGCTGTTCGATCCAGTTAAGCGCCAACGCCAGCGCCGGGCCCTGCCCTTGCAATCGCCGCGTGAGTTCTGCCACGAAGGAACTCGCCATCGGCGGATTGGAGCGGGCCATATCAGCCACAGTAAGCACCACGCTTTTCGGATCACTCTCCGCAATTTCCGTCATCCGGTCAGCCCATTGGGTTGCCAGATTGCGGTCATTCCAATCGACCATGACACGCGATGCCACACGACGCAGGTTCTCGATCAACGCCAACCGAAGCATGATCGGAATCGCCCACAATTCGCCGAGCGTGAGTGCATTGACGGTCTGATACGAAGCAACGAAGCGACTCAGGCTTTCGTTATCTACGCGCCCGTCACCATGGGAGATCGTTTCCAGCGCAATGTCGTACACGCGTGGCAACCGGGCTGATGGACCGTTGAGTAATCGCGGCAACTCACGGCTATAGCCTTTGGGCAGATGCCGCTGTGCGGTGCGGATCTGTTCTTCGATCAGGTAGTAGTTGTCGAGCAGCCACTCCGCCGCAGGCGTGATGCGGCCATCTGCACGATGGGCTTGCGTGAGCATCTGGCAGGCATGCTCAAGCGCGACCTCGTTGTCTGCCAGGCGCGCCAATAGCGCATTGGCCCGGGAATGCGCACTGAACCGGTGCGTTTGGGCCAGCGCCGCGCCGTACTGATCCATCTGGTCGGCGCTAAACAGCTCCGAACGTAGAGCCGGCTCGGGCGTGTGCTCGATGTGCCGCCGCCATGGGGAATAGCGACGAAAAGCGGCCTGGAGGCGATGAAGCTGAAATGCGTTGAACGGATTGCCGATCTTCAAAAGTCATCTTCCCTTCAGAGATCAAGCAGAGCGACGAGGCAAAAGAAAGGCTATCGCGCCGATACCGAGGCATCGTCGATCCAATCTGTTACTTCTACTCTATGAGTGGGAAGTGTCGTGTGAAGACACCATACATCCTATGTCGCGAGTATGGTGGTTTGATATAAATTTATTATTCAACGCGACCGACAGGCGGCGGCGTCAGATAGGTTGTGACATCGGCATTTTAATTGTTGTAGCAAATTTCAACCTCATCACCCTGCTATGCGCAGGCATCAGGGCTGCGCGCCAGCGTGTATCGTCGCCTCATTGATCGCGCGAACCTGGGCCTCATCCACCTTTTCAATCTTGCGATCGTAGGTGAACAGCCCGTTGTGCTCGCCTTCAACATCGGTGATCTGGGTGTAGACGCTACCGGACATGCCCTTGGCGACGCCCTTGTCGCGCAACACGGCAGTGTTGGCAACGTAACCGGCGGTCAATGCCTCACGGTCCTTCACTGCACCGTAGGGATTGATCGGCGTGTTGGGCCAGATATGGCCGGGAATGCCGAGCGTCAGACCTCCGTGCTCACCGTCGATCGCGGCACGCTGTGCATCCGGGCTGGGCAGGCCGGGACCCTGGTAATCATGCACGTCGTAGACGTCGCCAGCGTGCGGGTCGCCCTTGGTGTCGCAGCAATTGGCGCCGCTGCGCGCATCGACCAGACGCGAAGGGTCGAGTTGTTTGATCTGTGCAGCCAGCTCGGCGGCGGCCGGAATATTCCACTGGCCCCAACCTTCGTTGAATGGGATCCAGCCGATGATCGATGTTTCGCCCTTGAGCTGCTCGACGATGGCAGAGACGTCAGCGCGAAATCCGGCCTTGTCGGCGTCACTGAGCTTGTCGTTGCTCCCGGTTGGTAGCGCTGGCATGTCCTGCCACACCATCAGGCCGATGCGGTCGGCCCAGTAGTACCAGCGCGCCGGTTCCACTTTGATGTGCTTGCGAATGGTGTTGAAGCCCAGATCCTTGGTCTTTTGTATGTCGAACTTAAGCGCCGCGTCGGTGGGTGCGGTGTAGATGCCGTCCGGCCAATAGCCCTGGTCCAGTGTCGCCAACAAGAAGGTCGGTTTACCGTTCAACACGATGCGATTGCGTCCGCCAATTTTCTCGACAGCGATGGTACGCAGGCCGGCATAACTGGTCACCTCGTCGCGTTGATCGCCTTGCGTGAGCGTGGCCTTGAAGGTGTACAGGAAGGGATCTTGTGGGCTCCACAGATGGGGATGCGCGATAGCTAGATGCAGCGGTTGGCTGGCCGGCCCACTCGCCTCACCCACTGCTGTGCCATCCGCGTAAGCGGTGACATGGAGCGTGGCGTCATCGTCGCGGCCGTGAAGTTTCGAAGTGACGGTGAAAGCGTCCAGACTGCTCGCCGGTGTGAAATTCAGTTGCGCCAGGCTGGTCGCCGGCACGGGTTCCAGCCACACCGATTGCCAGATTCCTGAGGCCGCGGTGTAGAAGATGCCTTCGGGTTTCAGTCGCTGCTTGCCGACCATCACGTTGGCGCTGTCCACCGGCGCATGTACAGCGACGATGATTTCCTGCGGACCGTGCGGACGAAGCGCCTGCGTGATGTCCGCATCGAACGACGTATAGCCACCGACGTGGCGCACCACTTGTGTACCGTTGACGTACACCGTGGCGTCCTGATCCACCGCGCCGAAATTCAGTCGCACGTGCTGGCCATGCGCGGTGAAGGCAGCGGGAATGTCCACAAGACGACGGTAGAACATGAAATCCGAATGCTTTTGCACGCCCGAGAGCACCGACTCGATCGGATACGGCACCAGCACCTGATCCTTCAGTGTGTGGCCGAATGGCGGCGTGCCTTGCCCGTTATCCGAAGCGTATTGCCACAGCCCGTTCAAACTTATCCATTGCGGATGCTCCAGCGACGGACGTGCCAGCTGCGGGCGTGGATAGTCGGGCAATGCGTTGTTGGGCGACACCTCAGCCGTCCACGGCGTCGCCAATGGTGGGGCCTTTCCGTTCCAGACAGTCGACTGATCCGGCGCCGCCACGGCGATCGAAGCAAAGGCCATGATCACAACCATGCTCATCCTGGCGCCCGCGCGCCGCACTCTGATGTTGCCCGTCATCCACCCTTCCCTTATCGGCTTCGCTCGGAGCGGTGTCGAGCACCGCCATCACGGTAGGATGGCTAATTGTCCGACAAATGTCCAAGCCCTACCGTCATGCTCGAAAACAACAGGCATGACGATTAAACGAAGGTTCGTCGCAGCACGCTCCTACATCACGCGTGGTAGCTGCCCTACCCAGCCATGACGAACTAGCCGGCGCGAAATCCCCTGAGCCCATCGATTGGAAGCTGCATCTTTTTGCGATGCAGCGTGACATGTTGCGTCTTCAGCGTATTAATTTGCCCCGGGGAAATTTAGATCGATCCAAGTCGAAAGTGATTCGGGTCATATCGCGGTTGCGAAGGATCTGAACGACTTGGATAGGGGTGGAAAGTGGCTATGGACGCGCGCATGAGGACGCCGTCCCGGATGTCGCTACTTCCCGCCAGACAGGTCGAGGGGAGTTGAAAGCCGCCGCATGAAACCAGAAACCGTCCGCAATCCCGTGATGACAGGCCTGTGCGCAGCACGCGTGCACATGTCCGCGAGAACTGTTGCCCGCTCCAAGGATAGCTGCCGTTTTGGCGGCAACGCGCGCGTTCGCGGCTTTGTTCTTGTCCATCTGATTGGCTCCGCCAGCCCCAGGGCGAGCCGCGACTTGCCGCTTCGGCGACCCCAGACCTGGGCGCTCGCAACAGCGCATTCAGCGCTTTAAAGCACCTGCCACTGACGCGTCGAGCATTCGTCGCACCCAAAAATTTAGATCGATCTAATTCGAGCAAGGAGGAAGACGACAGCAGCCAATTACGCACCCGCAGCACGTGATCAAACGGGGGATGACCGCGCCGACTCCAGAAGCGCGCACACCAGCATTGGGGAATCAAAAAAGATGACTTATCTGCCACACGTGTTTACACGCAAGCCGTTGTATGCCGCGCTCGCTTTGGTGTCATTGAGCGGCTGCCTGGGAATACCCACAGTTTCCTTTGCCACGCAGACAGCTCCACCTGCAGCAGCTGCAACGACAGCATCGCCGCCGGCACAAGCATCCGATAATGCAAAGGCGAAGAAGGACGATAAGAACGACAAGAAAAAAACCGGGGACGCCACCAACCCCACTACCCTCCAGACGGTCGTCGTCTCGAGCTTTCGCCAATCGATCGACCAGAACATGCAGGACAAGCGTGATTCCAATGCGGTCGTCGAGGTTATCAACGCGCAGAACATTTCCCAGTTTCCCGCCAAGAACATCGCCGACGCCCTTGCACATGTTCCCGGCGTGGTGATCAGTCGCGACGACGGCGAGGGAAAGACGGTCAGTATCCGCGGCCTGTCGCCGGAGCTCACGCTGACAGAATTGAACGGCAATTACGTGGCCTCGGCCGATACCTCGGACGGACTGTCGCGCTCGTTCAACTACACGCTGATGCCGGCCAACATGTTTTCGGACATCAAGCTCTACAAAAGCATGGAAGCGCGCCTGGATGAAGGTGGCATCGGTGGCGTGGTGGATCTGCACACGCGCCGCCCGCTGGAAATGCCCGCCAATGATGGCTTCATTTCCGTGAATGCCGCAGGCGCCGACAACAACAGCCAGATCAAACCGCAGGTTTCGGCCTTGTGGTCATGGAAAAACAAAGCGCAGACCTTCGGCATGCTGGTCGCGGGCTCATATCAGGAGCGCAAGGATACCGATGACGTCGCCAGTGCTTCGAACTGGCACTGGTGGGACAACAATTGCACTTCGTTCGCAACGTGTACCTCGCCGCCGGTGAACGTGCATGGCCAGCAGTTCGGCAGTTCCGTGGAACCCAACATCGACCTATGGCCCGGCGGTGGTGTGACCGACCAGGCCGGCAAGAGCTATTCGGGCTACTGGATGCCGCAACAGTTCAGCACCAGCAGATCGCAATTGGATCTGAAGACCAAAGGCGCCCAGGTCACCTTGCAGTTCAAACCTACCCAGAATTTGCTGCTAACTGGCAACTATTTCCGCTTCCAGCGGCAGCAAGACCAGATCACGAACACGGTGGAGATTCCCGAGTGGGGCCTGCCCACCGGCAGCTATGCGGACCAGCAGGGCAATCTGCTCGCTCCCAATGGACTGACGTTCGATCCATCGCACACGATTGTCACTGGTGCCAGCTACGTCCTTCCGAACGCTGGCCAGGGATGCAATTCGCTTACCAACCCCGTCACCGGTGCGCAACGGCAGGCGGTGGATGTTTGTTCCTCGCAGACGCCATGGCTGACGGGCAATTACTCCATCGAAAAAGCGACCTCGCAGTCGATGAACATCGAAGGGGAATGGGATGGTGACGGCAACCTCAGCGCAACATTCAACATTGGTCGCACTTGGGCAACAGGTGGCCCGTCGGTGGAGTTTGGCATGGCGGCCAAGCCGCGTAACTTCGTCAATGGGCAATGGGTGGACGGTAGCCAATTAAGCCAGTGGACCCTCAATGGCACGCCGACGCTTACGGCTTCGCCAAACACACTGCAGAACATGCTGGCTGGTGAGGGACAGGTGGATCTCGGCTCCACCAGCTCCAATTTCATCAATACCGATACTTCGCAGAACTTCCTGCAGACCGATTTCACGTTGGCCTTTGATTCCAGCTGGATGCAATCACTGCAATTCGGCCTCAAGTACCGCGACAACCATGCTCATCAAGAAAACAACGAGATTCGCTGGTATTGCCCCGGCACCACGGAACAGTTCCAGACCTGCGACCCGAATGCCGGCAATTTGCCCGCGAACTTCCTGGAACCGTATCTGCTTGATGGCCACACTCCGGCGTTCAACGACAACATCTTCCCAGCGATCAATTTTCCGGCCTATTACAACTACCTCAACCAGACTTACACCAGTACGGTCTTTCATCACCCGGAAGATCAATCCTTCCTCGGCGAATCGATCTCGGCGGCCTACGTCCAGGCCAACTTCGATACGGGCACGGTGCGCGGCAACGTCGGCCTGCGTTTTGTGAGCACGCTGCAAAACCTCACCGTTGCCGACCTGATTACTACCAATAATGCGGTGTATTACCACTCGCCGCAGGGCGCTATCCTGATCTGTCCGAGCTCCGGCGTGAACATCGCAGGCGGACCATGTGCGCCAGGTGATTTCCAGTACCTACCGCAAGAACAAGCGGTGGTGGAATCATTTACCAACGCCTCCATGAGCAGGCGCTACAACAAGGCGCTGCCCAGCTTCAACGTCGCGTGGACCGTTGCCGATGACGTGGTGCTGCGCGCTGCCGGTTCGCAGGCGATGGCCCGCGCCAACTACACCGATCTGGCGCAGTTGGGCAGTCTCACCGATGACACCCAGGCTTACTACAACGACCGTAAGCAGTTCGGCGCGCCTCTGCCGGGCTGGTATGGCAGCGGCGCCAACATAAATCTGCAGCCCTTCACAGCCACTCAGTTCGATCTGGCCAGCGAGTGGTATTACGCACCTGAATCGGTGGTCGGCGTAGATCTGTTCCAAAAGACGGTGAAGAATTTCGTCGTGCCCGTCACCGTCAACAACACGACGGTAGACGTCAACGGCACGCCCACGCCATTCATGCAGTACAGCACCAATGCCAACGGCCGCTCGGGTACGTCCAAAGGTGTGGAGCTCTACACACAGCACACGTTCGATATGGGCTTTGGCTATATCGCCAACTACACGCTCAACAAGACCAACGAAACCGCTGTTTCGCTCGACAACACGCAAGTCGGAAAATCAGAACTGATCGGCAGTGCAAAGTATGCCGTGAACATTTCCTTGTTCTACGAAAAAAACGGGCTCCTGCTGCGCGCCACCAGCAACTGGACGGGCCGCACCATGGAGGGGCTTTCGGCCGGCCTCCCCTACTATATGCAACCCTACAACCAGATCGATCTGAACGGAGATTACGAGTTCACCAAGCATCTGATGGTGACCGCGTCGATCATCAATCTCACGCGTGCCACGTCTCGCGAATATCTGGGCAGCGACACCACACAGCGGCTGTACCAACTTGAATATGCCGGACGCCAGTATTACCTGGGCCTCACGTACAAGTTCGGAGATGGCGGTTGAAAGAAAACGAGCGAGGTCAGGTTCTTCGCCTGACTCCGCGGCGACCGAACCTTCTGCCCTGCTCTCTTCTCCCGCCGGGAAAAAAGAGAAAGATTGCCGCCCGCACGGACGCGGGCGCGTCCTTATCGCTGCACTGGAGGAAAGCATGAATTCATCTCTCGAACGCTTTCGGCGTCGTACCTCATCGATCCGCAAGCGGCACACTGTTCTAGCCATCGCGCTGGCAACCTTCACGATTGGAGGCATCGGCGCGCATGCTCAGAACGGCAATGCATCGCCATCCACAACGCCGACGGCTGTCGATGAAGCCAATCCGCTGGTCGGCACCGCGCCGCTGGATCAGCAGGCGCTGATCGGCAACGCACCGCCCCCAGGCGAGCCGCTGTATTCGGGCATGACTTCGCCCGGTGCCAGCTTGCCGCAAAGCTCGACCGAGACGGCACCGGTCAACGTCAACGTTGATCTCAGCTATCCCACGGGCGTGGCCGCGCCTTACTACTACTCCAACCCGACGATGATCGGTTTCACCGGTGGCGGCGGTTCAACTTATGGTGGCCGCGCCGGACCGATGATCATGCCGGTGGTCGGTGACTGGACCATGCCGCCGGACTATGCGCAGTCGTACTACGACAAAGCGAGCGAGAAGGCATCGCCTGGCTACTACACCGTCGATCTCGCCACGTTCCACACGCGCGTCGAGCTGACGGCGACGCAGTGGACCAGCCTGATGCGTTTCACCTTTCCGGCGAGCCATCGCTCGAACATCGTCGTCAATCTGCGCCGCCTTGGCGGTGATGTGGAAGTGGTTGGCGATCACACGCTTCGCGGCGTTGCCACCGGTGAGCGTTCGAAGGACGACTCGGATGGCCCCTGGTTTGTCGCTGAGTTCTCGCGGCCGTTCGCCAGCTTCGGCACTTTCCGCGCGATCCACGAGAACCAGGGTTACGGGATCGGCGACGAAGACGTGCAGGCCGGCCGGCGCACCGTGTCCGGCAGCTACGCGGGCGCTTACGTCACCTTTGACACGCAGGCTGGCGAGCAGGTGTTGGTGAAGATCGCCCATGGCCACAGTGCTGACGAAGCCGAACAACGACTGCACGCCGAAAACCTGGACTGGGATTTCGAGCGCGTGCACGCTCAGGCGCGTGCAGCCTGGGCGCAGTTGCTCGACCGTGTCGAAGTAACCGGTGGCACGCCAAAGCAACGCATGCTGTTCTACTCGACGCTATACCACTCCTTCGCCAGTCCGCGGCTGGAAGCACGCAAGGGCGAGCGCTTCACCGATATGGACGGCCATGTCCAGGTCGCCGACTACAACCGCTACGGACCGGTGCCTTTCTGGGATACCGGCCGTAATCAGATTGCGCTGCTGATGCTGCTTGAGCCGCAGGTCGTGCAGGGCATCATGCGTTCTGAGCTCGACCGGGCACGCGAACACGACTACATGGACACCTCCTTCCACGGCGACCACGCCGTGTTTCTCTACGATGGCGCGTGGCAGCGCGGCATCCCGTTCGACTACGCTGCCGCCTACACGTACTTGCGCAAGAACGCGACCGATCCCAACGGGCCGCGCAACTATCTGGCCGAGTACATGAAGAACGGCTGGATCTCCGACATCATCCCTCCGGAAAATCCCAGCCCGCCCTATGCTGGCGGCAAAGCCGGTGCCGCCACTACGCTTGAATACGCCTGGGATGATCACGCGCTAGCTGATGTTGCACGCCGGCTCGGCAAGACGGAAGACGCGCAGATGTTCCTGCGCCGCGCGGCGAACTACCGCAACGTGTTCGATCCGTCAGTGGGCTTCGTCCGCGGCCGCACTGCGGACGGCAAGTGGATTTCGCCGTTCGATCCGGGCGAGCCGTATTACAACTTCATGATGAAAGAAGCCTCGGGCTGGTCCACGTTATGGCTGGTGCCGCATGACGTGCAAGGGTTGATGAATCTGCTCGGCGGGCGCGCTGCGTTCAACGCCAAGCTCGACGCATTCTTCTCGACACCCTATCGCGCCAAAGGCATCTGCCGCGACTGCACCGGCATGATCGGGGAATACGTGCAAGGTAACCAACCGGACCAGCAGGCAGCCTATCTCTACGCATGGAGTGGTCAGCCTTGGAAAACGCAGGCGCTGATACGCCGCATCCTTGCCGATCTATACGGCAGCGACGCCAGCGGCTACGGCTTTCCTGGTATGGATGACCAAGGCTCGACCTCGTCTTGGTATGTGCTCAGTGCGATGGGTTTCTATCCAGTCGATCCTTCCAGCCCTGATTACATCCTCGGCAGCCCGATCTTCGACAAGATCCGCTTGCACATGGAGAACGGCAAAGTCTTCGAGATCATCGCGCGCAACAACTCGGCACAGAACATGTACATCCAATCCGCGACGCTCAACGGCAAGCCGTGGACCAAGCCCTGGTTCAGTCATGCCGACGTCGCGAACGGTGCCACGTTGGTGCTCATCATGGGACCCGAACCCAACAAGGCGTGGGGCGCCGACCCGGCTGATGCACCGCCCTCGATGTCGGTGAATCGGCAGTGATTGCCAGAACAGTCATGACCTGCGAAATGAAAGCATGCCATGATGGTCCAGCCGTCATTGCAGTACTTCGCTGTCGAACAACCATGAAGAGAGAAAGCCGATGATGAAAGCTAAAGCTTGGGGTGTATCTGTCTTGATCGGCGCATTCGCATGTGGTGCAGCCATGGCGCAATCCCCGTCAAAAGCAGGTCCATCCTCCAGCACGAAAACTCTCCAAACAGTCGGCATCGTGCAGAATCCATGCGCCAGTTTGTTGCCGGCGCCTGCAATCGTGCAGGCATTCATGGCGCAATCGGACCAGGCAAAAGCGCTTCATCAACCGTTGCCTCAGCCCAGTGCGGAGGTAAGCGCAGCGTCAAGAATGTGGCAGGACGAAAGAAGGTTGCAGGATTTCGGTGACTTGTGTCGCTATCGCGATGCAAACGCCGCGCTTCCCCAGGCATCCTCTCATCGCGTGGTCTTTATGGGTGACTCCATTACCGAGGCATGGGGTACCGGTGATCCAAAGCTTTTTACCGATGATGTGATTGACCGTGGTGTAAGCGGACAAACCACGCCGCAAATGGTGTTGCGCTTTCAGGCGGATGTGGTCGATTTGAAGCCTGCTGTTGTGCACATCCTCGCTGGTACGAACGACATCGCCGGCAATACTGGCCCGACCTCGCTCGGTGCGATCGAAAACAATATCAAAACCATGGTGGAGCTTGCGCGCGCCAACCACATCCGCGTCATTCTGGCTTCGCTTACGCCGGTGGCTCGTTACCCGTGGCGGCCTTCCGTTACGCCCATCGAATCGATAAAAGCACTAAACGACTGGATCGAGGCATACGCAGATAAGGAAGGCCTGGTCTACGTGAATTACTTCACGCCGCTGGATGACGGTCATCGCGGATTCAAGGCGAAGCTGGCTATCGATGGCGTCCATCCGAATCCGGCCGGCTATGCCGTGATGAGCGAGCTGGCTAAAACGGCGATTTCCCAAGCGCATTCCCAAACGCCTTGAGGATGACAGAACGGTGCTGGCAAAAGGCTCCTGGCCCTATCTAAATGCCAGCCTCTACATGCGTTGCAGATCCCTGCTGCTGCATCTGCAACGCCTGCTTGACCACTTTGGCGGTGTGATGATCACCATCGTGACTCCATCCTGGCGGCATGACGAGGTATAGCAGTTTGTTGTGCAACCCCGGTGCACGCCATACGTCGCGCCCTAGTAACCAGAGTTCACCCAGATAGGCATCAAGCACGCTGTAACGCTTAACCGGTCGAGTGATGCCGTATTCAATCTGAACATCCTCATGCACTTCCATATAAGTGCCGAAGACGCGATCCCAGATGGGTAGCAGGTTGCAGAAGTTGGTGTCCATGTAGAGCACGTTGCGTGCGTGGTGCACACGATGGTGTGAGGGCGTCAGCACGACACGATAAAACACGCCAAGCTTCCCTTGCGACAGCACATTCTCGCCGAGGTGGATGAAACTGCCCCAGAAACTGTCAATGATCATGATCAGGAACAGCAGTGGTGGACTCACTCCCAGCAGCATGCAGATGCTTGTGCGCACAAAGTCGGCATAAGGGCCTTCGAGAAAAATGTGCGCAAAGTTCACAGACAGATTCATCGCCACGGGCGCATGGTGAGTGGAATGCAAACACCACAACAGGCGGACCTTGTGTGCCAGGAAGTGATACACAAAGTGGGCTAGCTCCCACACCACATAGCCATAGAGCAATCCGTACCAGGTGAGTCCGGCTTGGAATGGGGCAAAGCGGTTGAACAGGCCGATGCAGAAGCCGACCATGGCAATAGTGAGAAAGTTGCCGATGAAACGGTTCAGCACCATCACCAGCAATGGAACTTGGTAATCCTCGCGCCTGATGCGACGCAACACGATGCCGCGCACGAGTTCGAATACCAGCAACAGCGGGATGATGGGCCCGATCAGGCCGCCGAAACCATCTACTGTGAGCAGACTCCGGTAATCGCCAGAGGCGAACACCTTCAGCCAAGGCTCTAAGCCAAAGAAGCCAGTCAGCTGATCGCGAATCCAACCCAAAATATCCATGGCTGCCCTCCCCGGCGACGTCTCTACGATGGTTTTTGCGGCATAGGGGCTGTTACTCCCAGCGACAATTTGTCACGATCTAAATGGCTGTGCAAGTCCACCGGGGTGATACAGCATCCATCCTGGCAAGCGACATGGCGAAAGATGGACATGCCGATGCTGATGTTTGGGGAAATCAGGACAAGTTCTTTATTTGCTCAAAAGCGCATGCCGCATAAATCACTTGGAGATTGCGATTCCCATGGTCGATATCACGCGCCGCACCTTTGTCATCTCAGGTATTGGACTGTTTAGCTACTCCCTTCTGCCGCGTATCGCATGGGCGGAAAGCACAGGGAAAATACGCGGAAAGCAGCCTTTGCCTCGGGTGCAAAGCAGGACAGCCATGGCACCACGCGAACAGTTGCCGTTCGATTTTGACTGGCGGTTCGCGCTTGGCAATGGCGATGATCCCACCAAGGATTTCGGATATGGATTCGGCCAGAGTGATTTTTCAAAGACGGGGGCTTTCAAGATTGCCACGTCCGATTTCCAAGATGCTGGCTGGCGTCCACTGAATCTGCCGCATGACTGGGCCGTCGAGCTCCCATTCGTTCACGATGACAAGGGAGAAGAAGAGAGTCGGCTGCTCTCGCATGGCTATAAACCACTCGGGCGACGCTACCCAGCCACCAGCGTCGGTTGGTACCGGCGCATGTTCGAGATCCCCGAGAGCGATCGCGGACGCCGCATCTGGATCGAATTCGACGGCGCGATGCGCAACGTCATGCTGTTCGTCAACGGTTGCTTCATCGGCCGTCACGACGACGGCTACACACCGTTCCGCTTCGACCTCACTGATTTCCTCAATTATGGCGGCAAGAATTACATAGCCTTGCGTGTCGACGCGAGTTTCGGCGACGGCTGGTTCTACGAAGGCGCTGGCATCTACCGCCACGTGTGGCTGACCAAAATGGACCCGGTTCACCTGGGCAAATGGGAAAGCGTCGTGCGCCCTGACGTCAAAGGCGATGCGGCCATGCTCGCCCTTGCCACGATTGTCGAGAATGAGAGCGAGCATCCGGTGAATGCCTCGCTAGATTGGACCATCGTCGATGCTGCCGGTCATGTGGTTGCGCAGGTAACATCACCGGCGCAGGCGATTGCCGCGAATGCGTCGATGGATTATCAGGCCACGGCAACCGTCAGCCATCCCGCACTCTGGTCGCCTGATGAGCCTCATCTCTACACCGTGCTCGTCAAAGTTTTCGTCGACAGCACCTTGCGCGACGCAGAGCAGATTCCGTTCGGCATTCGTACGGCGATATTTGATCCCAACCGCGGCTTTTTGCTCAATGGCGAGCCGCTCAAGATTCAAGGCACTTGCAACCATCAGGACCATGCCGGGGTGGGCGCCGCCCTGCCCGACCGGCTGCAATCGTTCCGGATATCAGTACTGCAAGGAATGGGCTGCAACGCGGTGCGCACCTCGCACAACATGCCGACACCCGAATGGGTCGAGGCATGCGATCGCATGGGCATGATGATGATGTGCGAAACGCGCCAGATGAGCTCCAACCCCAGTGGCCTGCAGCAACTGGAACTCATGGTAAAGCGATATCGCAACTCGCCTTCGATCATCATCTGGTCGATCGGCAATGAGGAATGGGCGCTTCAAAAGGGCGATATGGCGAAAGAAGGTGCGCGCATCGCAGCAACCATGGTCGCGCATTGTCGCCAACTCGATCCCACTCGTGTCGTTTCCGCGGCGGTCAATGGAGACAACGAGCAAGGCGTATCGGATGCGCTAGATATCATCGGTTTCAATTACCACACGGAATATCCCGACGCTTTCCACAAGAAGCATCCGAACCGTGCTGTATTCGGATCGGAAACATCCAGCGCTATTTCTACCCGCGGCGAATATACCTCCGACGCGACAAAGAACACGGTCAACAGCTACGACGGCGTCGTGGACTGGGGACAAACACCCGAGCAATGGTGGAGCTTCTACGGCAGCCGCGACTGGCTGGCAGGTGGCTTCGCCTGGACAGGCTTCGATTACCGCGGCGAGCCGACACCTTACGGTTGGCCTTCGATCAACTCGCAATTCGGGATTGTCGATATGTGCGGCTTTCCCAAGGATTATTACTACTATTACAAAGCTTGGTGGGGAAAGACGCCCAGCCTGCACGTATTCCCGCATTGGAATTGGCAAGGCAAGGAAGGTCAGGAAATCCCAGTCTGGGTGTACACCAATCTCGATGAAGTCGAATTGCTGCTCAACGGCAAAAGCCTCGGCATCAAGAAAGTGCCTCATCTAGGGCATGTGCAGTGGCCGGTTGTCTACACACCTGGAGTCATCGAGGCGCGCGGCCGTCGCAACGGCCAAACCGTCCTGATCGAGCGGCGCGAAACCACCGGCCCTGCGCAAAAAATCCGCTTGACCGCCGATCGCCCGGAGATCACGGCCGACAGGCAGGACATAGTCATCGTCACTGTCGAGGCACTCGACGAACATGACCGACTGGTGCCCACGGCGAACAACAAGATCGCGTTCCGGATCTCGGGAGCTGGCCAGCTGATCGGCGTTGGCAATGGCAATCCCAACTGCCTGGAAAGCGACAAGGAGCCCAAGCGATCGCTATTCAATGGCTTGGCCCAGGTCATCATTCAATCGACCGATAAAGCAGGCCAGATTTTGATCGAGGCCATTGAAGACGAACCAGCCGAACACCCATTACGTTCTGCCACGCTATCGATCAGAACAAGAGAGCTTGCATCAAAGCCTGAGCGGATCGGTTGATTTGTGCACTGATCCTGGCAATGCGCAGGCTGGACAGAGTAGCCAGCCTGCACACATCTGTTGAAACGGCCAGCAATGGTTAACTCGAATGCGCAGCCAGACCCGCTTTGGCCAACCCCGCAAACGCAGCAGCTTCATCGTTATCGGACGTGTCGCCGGTTACTCCGATCGCACCGGCAATGCCACCGTCAGGCTCCTGAATCAAGACACCTCCGGGAACCGGGATCAACGAACCGCCGATCGCCAGTGCCGCGGCAGCGATGAAATAGGGTTGTTGCTGGGCACGCTTTTCCAACGCGCGCGAATTTGCTCCCATCGCGAGCGCGCCATGGGCCTTGCCAATCGCGATGTCAGCGCGGCCCAGCGGCACGCCATCTTCGGCTGCGAAGGCTTTCAACATTCCCCTTGCATCGAGTAATGCGACCGTCATCGGTGCGAACGACTTTTCGCGCGCGAAAGCAAGCACCGAACTTACAGCGTCGTGGGCTTTGCCGAGTGTCAACGTGGTCATTGCTTGCTCCATGGTTAGAGAATTGGCGAAACGATCTCAAACTTGGCGCCAACCCGGCTGGCTGGGATCAACCAATCCAACTTCGACGGGAGCGATGCCACAAATGGCTATCACCGTAGGCTCCTTTGCGCCCGCGATGACGCCGTCGTAATGAGGTGTTCCTGCGGCGCGATGAATGTAGCTGCCTGGTGTTGTTGGAATACAATTATTTGGATCGAAGTCCGCACCACTGTTTACCCACCACGTCCCGGAGACGACAACGCAAATCCGATCCGTACGATAAAAATGTGGCGCACTCATATAGCCCGGATACCATCTCAAAAGCGAAAAGTAGAGTCCGCCACCATCGATGTCACCAAACAATGAGGCGTTTTCTAAGCTGAAATCGGGAAATCCTTCCTGCTTCGTCCACTTGATGGACTCCGGCAATACGACCTGCGTTTGCTGAAAATTAATCTTTGACATGCCTGCGCGCTCCAGTACGGTGTAAGGGACAGAACGGATAACCTCATTTCCTTAAAACTCGACCGTGTGGTCAGAGCCATGGCTTGGGACGCTTTTCCCAAGCGACGATATGTTGCGTTTGCGTACCGAGCCCTTCGATGCCTAGCGATATGCAATCGCCATCAGTGAGAAAAATTGGATCGGGTTTATGTCCGGCGCCAACCCCCGCCGGCGTGCCGGTAGCGATGATGTCGCCCGGATTAAGCGCCATAAACTGAGATAGGTAGGCGACCATAAAAGGCACATCAAAAATCAGGTTCTGCGTGGAACCGTCTTGCCGGCGTGTTCCGTTAACGTCGAGCCACAGCCGAAGTTTTCCGGGTTCTCGAACCTCATCGCGAGTTACCAGCCACGGGCCCAGAGGAGAAAAACCTGGAAAGCTCTTACCCTTTGTCCATTGACCAGCACGATTGAGCTGGAATTCGCGTTCCGTAAAATCATTCAACACGCAATAGCCAGCGACATGCTCCAATGCGTGCGCCTGATCGATATGCAGCCCATGCTTGCCAATGACGATGGCGAGCTCCACTTCCCAATCGCAGTGGGTTGCATTGGGAGGCATTGCGATAGCGTCATTGGGCCCCGTTGGGGAACAGCCCTTCAGGAATAAAAGTGGCTCGGTCGGTATGGCAAGTCCGGCTTCTTTGGCATGATCCGTGTAGTTGAGACCTACGCATATCATTTTTCCGACCGAAGAAATCGGCGGCCCAAAACGAACCTCCTCCTCAATGAGGCTCAAAGTTTTGACATCGATGGAGGCGATGCGTGCCAGCGCCTCGTCGGACAGATGATGGCCCGTGATGTCGGGAACATGATACGAAAGGTCGCGTAGCTTTCCCTCCGCATCGATCAATCCTGGTCTCTCACTGCCAGGTGCGCCAAAACGTACAAGTTTCATGCGGTCTCCAGTCGACAATCTCTCCGCATGGAGATAAGCCTAACCAAGAGACACGTTTACTTATTGGACGTAAATGCCAACCATTGTTCGTTCCAGAACTTTCACAAGATCAGAAAATTCCTGGATAACGACCGCCATCCATCAGCAGATTTTGCCCTGTTATGTAGCCCGCATAGACGCTGCAAAGAAAGGCGCATGCCGCGCCGAATTCCGACGGATCTCCAAAACGTTTGGCAGGAATCGTTTGAACCTGATCTTTCTCCAGTTGTTCAACCGAAAGCCCCAGATGTTGGGCATGCGCAGCCAACAATGACTTGGACCGATCGGTGTCGTATACACCAGGAAGCAAGCTGTTGACGGTAACATTATGCGACGCAACCGCACGCGCCACATTGCTTGAAAATCCAGTCAGTCCAAGCCTTGGCGCAGCGGAAAGGGCGTAGGCGTCGGTGGGCATCTTCACTGCCCAACTCGTAATATTGACGACGCGGCCAAAGCCACGCTCCATCATACCGCTCACGGTCATACGGATAAGCTCCACCGGAGCAAGCATGTTGGCGTTAACGGCCTTTTCCCAATCGTTCAGTGAAAAATTCCGAAAGTCCCCGGTCGGTGGGCCGCTTGCGTTGGTGATCAAAATATCCGGGTCTTCGCATGCCGCGATGGCGTCATGACGCCCCTGGACCGAGGTGACATCACAAGGCAGTGCCAAGACCTCGACGCCGTAACGTTGTCGGATTTCGTCGGCAGCCTTCTCAAGAGTTGCCTGAGTTCGCGCCAACAAGACTAGATTCACACCTTCTTCGGCCAGGGTATCTGCGCAAGCGCGGCCAAGTCCTTGGCTCGCGCCACAAATCAAGGCTTTCTTGCCTCTAATTCCAAGATCCATCGCGACACCTCCAGAATGAGATTTCGCCTCGTAACACCCGCAAGAAAAACGTTTTCCGCCAGACGCGCCGTTCTTTGTAGACAGGGTCTGTGTCTGATATTTGCCAATTTTTTGAGCTTTACGACAAGGAGCTTTTTATTGCCCCAAAGCGCATTCTCGCGCAAACATCATTCCGGCGAAGGCCGGAATCCATGACCAGCGCGAAGCGTAGATTCCGGCCTCCGCCGGAATGACAGCCAAGTGATTCCCAGGATCACGACTGACTTGAATCACTCTCCGATCTTGCTGGAATCAACGAGCGAAAACGAGACCATAGCAGTGGGCCCGTATTATTTTTCCTCTTCGACCTCTGGCATCACCTGCCCCATCTCCATCGCCTGGCTGGGAGAGACCTCTTGTATACCAATGACGATTTGGTCATCGGGCGCACTAGTCGCGGTCTGAAACATCTTCCATAGCTCAGTCAGCATCCCTTTCTTGTATTCGGAGGATCTTCCGGATCGAATCAGTACCGTCAGCGCCGCAGCAGGTGCTTCTTCGCCGGCGGTGAAACCGTCACCCGGCTGAAAGTCATGAAATACCACATGTATCCAATTTTCCGGTACACCAGCGTATGCGGAATGGAAGGATGTCAATTGTCTCGCCAGGTGAGCTTTGGCCTGACGGTCAAGCGTCCCCTTCTGCGTAACCAGTGTATAGAGTGGCATTCGTTTATCGACCCTTGGATAGTTGAGTTAGCTTCGACTCACGTCGACTTTCCCGTCTCGCGCAACGCAAACGACACCAGAAGAGCCAGTGCAATGACTGCAATCCAGAAAATGCCCGACTCGAAAAAATGGTGCTCTGGAGTGATCATGGACGAACCAATCGTCTTTCCGATGTGCTTGGAAAAAACAGGGCCAAGCAGTGCCGTAATGCTGAAGGTGATGAAGTTGATGGCACCTGTCGCGCTTCCCTTCACGTAATCCGGATTGGCTTCTTTGATGATCGTGTAGGGAATCATGGCCGCGCCGGACGAAATGCCGAATACAAACAGCGTTACCCAATTGGGTAACACACTTGGCAGAAACGTCAGCTGCAAGGCACAGACCAACATCGCGCTTACCCCAATGAGTAGCGCGACTTTTCTACGGTGCAAGACATCGGCCAGCCAACCGAAGAGTGGACAACCGAAGACCCAGCCAAAAGGCACCATGGAAATGGCGAAGACAGCGTCGTGATAACTGAATAGTTTATCTTCCTGAAACAGACGAACGCCCCAGACCATATCGCCAATGGTGGTTGGCGCAAACAGCAGACCCGACACAATGCCACAAAGGTACGACTGTGGATTGCTGAGAACAACTTTATAGGGGGTGAGGAAATTGCGTTTTTCGCCGGCCGTGACCACGTGCTTCTCGCTCGGCGTCACGAGCAGCAAACCCACTGCAACCAGCAACACAACGACGCCCAATCCCATCCAGAATTGATGGATGTTGACGAAGCCATGAATGAGCGGCCCTACGGCAATCTGCCCCATGGATCCGCCCAACATACCGAAACACTGAGTGAATCCGATCGCCGTGGCCAGGCTCTTCGCAGAAAAACCATGCGATGCAAGATATACCGCACCAGTGAAGGCAAACGCTGAGCCAGCGCCCTGCAAAAGGCGGCCGACGCTTCCCACTGAATCTTGGGGTATCGCGAATAGCAGGCAGCCTATCGCGAGCAGCACCATGCCAGTGGGTACGACATATTTGGCACCAAAGCGATCCAGGAGGATGCCCGCCACCAAGCTGGTGGTCGAATAGGTGTAGTAGTACAGGCCCAAGATGGTACTGACCCCGAGCGCCGTGACGCTAAACGCCTGAGACAGCTCAGGGATCATCACGGCTGGCGCCGAGCGTGAGGCGTACTCCAGGAAATAGAAGACGGCGGCGAATCCCCACGCTATGGCGTAGGCAGTTTCTGCCCTTCGAGGCGCTTGAACGACTGCAGGTCTGGCGCTCATCGGTTTACCTTGGCCGTTTACCCAGGTTACTCGTACTCTATCTTGCGCCCTTTGGCTATTCGTCCCCCAAATGGGTAGTTATGCGTCTCATGTCATGACAGCTTTGTTCAATATGAAGCATGCTTATTCAAGTAAGCGGCGTTTTCATGGGGAAAAACGCGATTTTCCCTCACGCTTCCTATCACCACTAAATTGGATTTGGCTTGCGACCTTTGATTGGCGTGTTGCCTAATAGGTACTCACACCCTCTTCCATGTTGCTCCATGGGTACAAATACCATCGGCAAGAACGCCCTTCTATTAGCTGCGCGATGGATTGGCGGCCGAAGCGGGTACGTGCGCGCGTGTTTCGCGTGCTTACTACTGGTGTCCTTCGGCTCCGCGCGTATGGTTTGGTCTGCCGAACCCTCGCACCTCGTCTCACCCCTCTCGTCGCAGTCACCTTACCGATTGCTGCTGAGCCAGCTTCAGCACCACGCCTATTTATCTCGGGATGGTGCTCCATCCAACGCGACCTGGATCGCTCAGGCGCCGGATGGCTTTCTATGGATTGGGACACAAAACGGCCTGTACCGATTTGATGGCGTCCACTTTGATAACAGTGTGACCCGTTTGTTGCCGAGTACGAACATCTTTTCGCTTTATGCGGAACCCAATGGCGACCTGTGGATAGGCTACACATTCGGCGGAATGAGCCTGCTACATGATGGGAAAGTATCAAATGTCCCATCCGCCGCCCTGCCGGGTGGAAGTGTCATAGGTTTTGCAAGGACCAGGCGCGGAACACTCTGGATTGCGACGACACGCGGCATTGCCTGGCAAAAAGAAGGCCACTGGGAAACCGCCGGCACTGCTCAAGGTTATCTCGGGCATGGACCGCAAGCGCTTGCAGAAGTCAACGGAAAGATCTATCTCTTCGATATCGCCACCGCTTACGTGCTCGACGAACACAGCAATCAATGGCGACCTATCGATTATCTGCGAGCCACGGGCGATCTTATCGGGCTTCCCGCTGGCGTAGACTTGAAGAAAAGCAACCCCTACTGGGCAAGTTTGCGCGATCCGTCAGGTGCCATCTGGTACACCCGCGAAGATCAGGAAGGCATTACTCGAGAGCATTGGACTGATGGAAACAGCTCCCCCTCCTCCGAGGAACACTTCGATCGACGCGACGGATTGTCGGGCCAATTCGCGCTCTTTTACTTCATGGACCGCGAATCAAACATCTGGGTGGCGACAGAAGGTGGCATTGACCGCTTTTCAGTCGGGAAATTTACGCCCGTTCACTTGCCAAGCAACTTCCCTAACGAAGTGACCAACGTCACCATCGCTGCCGATGCACGTGGCGGCATATGGGTAGGCAGCCCTCGGGAATATGGCTTGTACATCAAGGGTGATCAATCGCCTATTCGTATCCCTGGTTTTGGACTGGGTGCGGATTGCTCGACGGTGGACAGCCATGGCTTTGTATGGATGCCAGGAAGAAATGATGTAGAAATGTACGACGGTTTGCACATAGCTCACGTTCCACCGCCACCCGGCACTCTGATTGATGAGCGTGGTGAGCAAGTGATTCAGGCCTGTCAAGGTATCGCAGTCGATGCAGCGGGCGACACATGGATATCCATCGTCAAAGTAGGCGTTTTCAGACTGGCCAACGGAACCTGGACCCTCAACGGTGGCCTCAAGGCTTTACCGGAAGGGCCCGCCATTCGCGTCATCAATGATGAATCCGGGCGCATCTGGCTGACTTATCCTGGCAACCGTATTGCAGTCGTCGACCATGATCACGTAACGCTATACAACAGCAGCAACGGCCTGAGCGTCGGAAATGTATTCGGTCTGTATGCGCATGGCACCCACGTCTGGGCCACCGGTGACGATGGTGTTGCGTACCTATCGCCATCAGGCGTATTCAAGAATTTGATAGGCAAAGGTGACAACACCTTTCGCGGTGTATCAGGCGTCGTCCAGACGCAGGCCGGCGAGCTATGGCTTAACGGGCCGGATGGCGTCTACAGGATTGGCGCAAGTGAGATAGCAACATGGCTCAAGCGGCCCGACTTTACGCCGAGCTATGAGCTTTTCACCCAGGCGGATGGCATCAACGGCGCTCCGCTGCCCATTCGTCCGGGACCAACGATGATCGAAAGCACGGATGGACGCATCTGGGTAGCGACCAAGCAAAATCTTTCCTGGATCGACCCGGCTCATATCCGGCGCAATACGGTTGCACCGGACGTTACGATCAACACGCTTGCATCGGCCGACTCCAGCTGGCCTGCATCCTCCGTTCCTTCGTTACCACCGGGGACGCGCAGCATCCACATTGCCTATACAGCGCCCGCGCTGTCGATGCCGGAGCGCGTACATTTCCGATATCGGCTGAAGGAAGTGGATGAAAATTGGCAAGACGACGGAGGTCGCCGCGAGGCTTTCTATACCAATATGCAGCCTGGGAGCTACCACTTCGAGGTGATTGCACTCAACGAAGATGGCGTTGTCAGCGGGCGAACCGCTACGTTGAATTTTACGATCACGCCAGCCTTTTACCAGGCGACATGGTTCAAGGCGCTAGTAGCCTGTGTCGTTGGCGTTGCCCTTTGGCTTGTCTATATGCTTCGCCTCCGCTTTGTCGAGCGGCGCTATCGACTACTTAGGATAGAACGCCACTCAGAGCGCGAGCGCATTGCGCGCAATCTCCACGATACCTTGCTTCAAGGCATGCAAGGCATCCTCCTGCAAATTGAGATGCTCTCCAAAAGCCGTGATCTATCGGATACGCAACGGCAAAGGATCACCAGAATAGAGGAAAAGATGCGCGAATCCCTCGTCGAAGGACGCGATGCCATCAGCGCGCTTCGACAGGCCGATTCCGACCATGCAGACCTGATGGAAAAACTGAAGGCCATTGGCGCTGATGCGGCAGTTCATTCGGATACTCGCCTCTCGATACTCGTTGACGGCGAGCCACGGCCACTTTGCACCATGCATTGCGAAGAGATGATCGCCATTGTCCGGGAGAGCGTCATCAACGCCTTCAAGCACGCTCAAGCGGAATGGGTAGTCGTGTCTGTCAACTACACCGATGACACCCTTACCGTCGATGTCACGGATAACGGTATCGGCGTCACCGAACAGAAAATCCATGACAAGCAAAAAGAGGGGCATTGGGGAATCGCCGGCATGCGCGAGCGTGCGATAAAACTTGGTGGCCAGCTAACCATCCGAGGTGCCAGTCCAAGAGGCACCAAAGTCGAACTGGTTCTGCCTTGGCAAGCCATCCAGGCAAGCCGAGCGTTTATAAGGCGTCGCCGACATTTCGCCGACTATGAAGACGCTCTCCGTGATCGCTGAGATTGAGATTGACGCCAAACCGCCCGATTGCCGTCTACGAAGGGAATGAATACAGCATCACTTCGGCGAGTTCAGCCCGACATGCCTCACCAAAGTCGTGCAGAAAATCCATGCCGCCCTGCTCCGCAAAGATCTTCAACTCATGCAGTGTTTTGTTCGGCTTTAGATACGTATCGACAATCGTGTCCATGGCACGCTCTGCGGTCATCAGTACGGTTGGCGAGGCCGTAAGACGGATGCGAGTGACCAGCGCATACAATTTCACCAGTTGCGTGACGTCGTCCTCGCCGTGCACCAGGGCGTCACCATAAAGCCTTGAAGCCTCTGCGATAAAGGCATTAAAGAGCGTCTCGCGCCTTTTTCGCTCAGCCTCGCGATACTGAACCGCAAGCTGTGTGCGTTGAGTCAGCCAGGAGGTCGCAAAGGAGGTGAGGCCACCGATTCCCGCACCGGTAAGCCCCGCCAGAGCAGATATGTAGGCCGTATTCATGGTGGCATCCATGCACGGTCACTAGCGTTGCATGCTCATCACCCGATCCATGGGCACCATGTTGGATGCCAGGTGCGACATGATCCACAACGACCCCACCATAACGATAGTGATGATCAGGATCGTGGCGGCAAAAGCCAGGACGTTCGTTTTCTGTTCCGGCGCTGTGTTGATATGAAGGAAGAAAATCAAGTGGACGATCATCTGGGCTATGGCCAGTACCACTAAGGCTGCCTCAATACTGAAAGGTGCCATATTCTTCGACGGCGCGATGGCGAAGGCCGCCAGGGTCAGGATGATCGCCAGACCATAGCCAATGACATAGCCACGCCATGTGCCATGACTCTCCTGCGTCTCAAGGCCTGGCGTCCACCGGTTTGCGCGCCGCGGATCATGCAGTTGGTTCGTCATAGGTAGCCTCCTATCAGATACACAAAGGTGAAGATCCCAATCCACACCACATCAAGCACGTGCCAGAACAGGCTGAAGCAGAGAAAACGCCGGACCATCGCTGGTGTGAAACCGCGTCCGAGAAACTGGATAAGCAGCACGGACAGCCACAGTAATCCGCAGGTCACGTGAATACCGTGCGTGCTTACCAGTGTGAAAAATGCCGAAAGAAAGGCACTCCGATCAGGGCCTGCCCCTCTGTCGATCAACTCCGAAAACTCGCGCACTTCCAACGTAAGGAACATCACCCCCAGCAACGCGGTCACGAGAAAACCCACCAGCGTCACAAAGCGGTTGCGGCGATCGCACGCCAGCATCGCAATGCCACAAGTGAAGCTACTGGTCAGCAGGCATGCGGTTTCGATCAGGGCGTTCCTTGCGCTGAAAAGTGCATGGCTGTCCGGGCCTCCGTCAGTCGCGCCGCGAAGTACCGCAAAGGCGGCAAACAGTGCAGCAAACAATATTCCGTCGCTGAGCAGATAGATATAGAAGCCAAAACCCGTCACGTGCTGCCGTGTAGGCAACGCAGCGCTGTCTTCCGGGTACGAATCCACTGTGGTTGCATCGACTGACATGGGTGGCCTCTGAAATTACCTGGCGTAGACACTGACGCGTTCAAGACGCGCGATGTCGGAAGGGGTTAGTTCGTATTCGTCATCCTCATCCCATGAGCGCCAAGCCACCAGCACAATAAATGCGAGCAGGGCCAATATGCCCATCCACCAGATGTGCCAGATCATTCCAAATCCACCAATCACGGCAAAGAAACTCATCATGAAACCGAGCCCGGAGTTCTTAGGTATCTCGATCGACTCGTAGACTTTCTGTGACGACGCGTCTGCGCTTTGTTTTGCCTCCCAGTAGGCGTCCAACTCATTCGCTTTTGGAAGCAGCGCAAAGTTATAGGCGGGCGGCGGCGATGTGGTAGACCATTCCAGTGTCCGGCCATCCCACGGATCACGCGCATCCTTGCTGAGCTGATCGCGTTTACGGATGCTCCACACCAGCTGAGTGATCTGCAGAAGAATGCCTATCAGGATGAACACCGCGCCACATTCGGCAACCAGCAGATAAGGCAGCCAGGCCGGATTGTCGTAATGGTTCATGCGGCGCGTCATACCCATGAAACCCAATGCATAAAGCGGCATGAAGGCGAGATAGAAGCCAACGAACCAGCACCAGAAAGCCGCTTTGCCAAGTCCTTCATGTAACTGAAATCCAAAAGCCTTGGGAAACCAGTACGTCAGGCCGGCAAAACAACCGAACACTACGCCGCCGATGATGACATTGTGAAAGTGCGCAATGAGAAACAGACTGTTGTGCAAAACAAAATCAGCGGGGGGCACCGCCATCAGCACGCCGGTCATGCCGCCGATGGTGAATGTCACCATGAAGCCGATGGTCCACAGCACTGGTGAAGCGAAACGGATTCGGCCGCCATACATGGTGAACAGCCAGTTGAAGATCTTCACGCCCGTAGGTATGGCGATCACCATCGTTGTAATACCAAAGAATCCGTTGACGTCAGCGCCGGATCCCATGGTGAAAAAGTGATGCAGCCACGTGGTAAAGGCCAACAAGGTAATCGCCATCGTAGCCACGACCATGGACCGGTAGCCGAACAATGGCTTACGCGAGAAGGTGGCGATAATTTCGGAAAAGACACCGAAAGGCGGAAGAATCAGGATATAGACCTCAGGATGACCCCACGTCCAGATCAGGTTGATGTACATCATGGGGTTGCCGCCACCGTCATTGGTGAAGAAATGCATCCCCAGATATCTGTCCGCAATAAGCATCGCCAACGTTGCTGTCAGGATGGGAAAGGCCGCAACGATCAGCATGTTGGCGGCCAATGCGGTCCACGTGAACACCGGCATTTTTGACATCGTCATGCCAGGCGCTCGCAGCTTCAAAATCGTGGTGATCAGGTTTACCCCAGACAGCAACGTGCCGACGCCAGAGATTTGTAACGACCACAAGTAGTAATCAACCCCCACCCCGGGGCTGAATGAGAGCTCTGACAGCGGCGGATAAGCCAACCAACCAGTGCGGGCAAACTCACCGACGCCCAGAGAGATATTGATCAGCAGCGCACCTGCGGCAGTCAGCCAGAAGCTGACCGAGTTGAGCACCGGGAAAGCAACGTCGCGCGCACCAATTTGCAGGGGCACGACGAAATTCATCAGGCCAACCACGAACGGCATGGCCATAAAGAAAATCATGATGGTACCGTGCGCCGAGAAGATCTGGTCGTAATGCTCCGGCGGCAGAAAACCATGCGCATTGCCGCTGGCCAATGCCTGCTGGGAACGCATCATGATGGCGTCACTAAAGCCGCGAAGAAGCATCACCATCGCCAGCAGTGTGTACATGATGCCGATGCGCTTGTGGTCTACTGTGGTCAACCACTCGGTCCACAACCACTGCCATTTTCGCTTGTACGTGATAAGGCCAAGAATAGCCAGGACACCGATGATGATCACCATACACGTGCCCATGATGATCGGTTGATCGAAAGGAATAGCCTGAAGCGTCAGCTTCCCAAACATATCAGTGCTCCGTGGAGGCTGCAGTAAGCGTCGTGCCGGAATGAGCGGATAATGTGACTCGTGCAACGGAGGGCCGTCTCGTTGCGATATCCATAGCGTGGTTGAAAAGATCTGGCGTCATCGACGAGTAATAGGTGATACCACCCGTGCCGTGCTCATCAGCGAGTTGGTTGTAAGTGGCATCATCCAGGGGTGTTCCTGCTTGCCTGACATGATCGACCCAGGCGTTAAACGACTTGTCGTCTGTCGCGAGCACCTGAAAGTGCATGTCGGAAAAACCATTTCCGCTGAATTGCGCCGACAGTCCTCGATAGCTACCCGACTGATCAGCCAACAGCGACAATGTTGTTTGCATACCTGGCATCGCATAGATCTGTCCGCCGAGCGACGGAACAAAGAAAGAGTTCATCACCGTCGCCGAGGTCAATTGCAGGGAGATGGGCGTGCCGGTCGGGATGGCTAATTCATTGATGCTGGCAATCCCCTGATCGGGGTAGATAAACAGCCAGCGCCAATCCAGCGCCACCACTTCAACCGTCAAGGGTTTTCGGCTGGAAGTGAGCGGTTTATAGGGGTCGAGTTGGTGCGCCCCAACCCAGGCGAGACTGCCAAGGAACAGGATGACAAGCAGCGGAATCATCCATATCGAGAATTCGATATAGCCCGAATATTCCCATCGGGGACGGTATTTTGCGCGTGCGTTGGAAGCACGGAACCACCACGCAAACCACAACGTCAGCAGGATGATCGGTGTGATGACCATCAACATCAGGATGAGCGCTTCAAGAAGCAATTGTTTTTCTTGTGCTCCAACCGGCCCCTTGGGATCCAAAACTCCCTCGGCGCAGGCCGATAGCGATGCACATGCGACGGCGACACCTGTTCTCAATGTTGTTCTTGGCCAATTTGGCAACGACATGCTCGATCTCCGAAACTCGGCCATATAAATCCCCGCACACCAACGCGCTGATCCATTGAGGTGCAAAAGGGTATCGACGGACTCCGCGTGTCAAAGCCCGAGACGCAAAGAGCCACATCACGTGATGGTGAGAGGCAAGTGAACGATAAGTAATGGCATCCGAGCGGTCTTGGACGAAAATGTTCGATAAGGAACGGATGCGACGCCAAATCACGCGCTTTCAGAACTTTCTTCGGATCTTCTGTAGTACTGATGGGTTCGATGGCAAGACATGGATTTTGTCCATAGCCTGTCAGACACGTACAAGCCTGCGGCTCTTCTTAGCGTTAACGTCTGAATACTCATCGGCATGCTCGTGATCGCCGATCGCCATAAGCCAATTCACTTATCGCGTTCCCTACCCCACTACGCGCCAAAGCTTGATAACCAGGGAGACCATCACCATGGCCATGTCATCCGCCGAATACGTCGCTAAAGTCTTCGAGCAGGCAGGTGTCAAACATGTGTACGGTGTCGTCGGCGATTCGCTGAACGGCCTGACTGATGCTTTTCGCCGCAGCTCCGTTGAGTGGCTGCATATGCGCCATGAGGAAGCCGCGGCGTTTGCCGCCGGCGCCGAGGCTCATTTGACCGGAGAGCTTGCCGTCTGTGCCGGCAGCTGCGGACCCGGCAATCTGCACCTCATCAATGGTTTATTTGATTGCCACCGTAGTGGCGTACCGGTATTGGCCATCGCATCGCATATACCGAGCAGCGAAGTCGGTATCGATTACTTCCAGGCGACGCATCCGGAGATCCTCTTCAGGGAATGCAGTCACTATGTGGAACTGGTATCCAATCCAAACCAGCTTCCGCAGGTGCTCGGTCGCGCCATGCGCGCAGCTGTTGCCAGACGCGGCGTGGCTGTCGTCGTCATCCCTGGGGATGTTTCCCTGAAAGACGCCGTTGCAGACGTTCCGCACTGGATCATACCGACGAAGCCGATCATTCATCCATCCCTGAAGGATCTGAAGCGACTCACCAATCTGCTGAAAGATGCTACACGCGTCACCATCTTCTGCGGCGCTGGCTGCGCGGGTGCTCACGACGAGGTGGTGGAATTGGCGCGTCGCCTGAAAGCGCCCATCGTGCATACGCTGCGCGGCAAGGAATACATGGAATATGACAATCCCTACGATGTCGGCATGACGGGGCTCGTTGGCTTTTCGTCTGGCTACGCCGCGATGAAGGATTGCGACACTTTGCTGTTGCTCGGCACCGACTTTCCGTACCGTCAGTTCTTTCCAGCACATGCCAAGATCGCCCAGCTCGACGTACGCCCCGAGGCGCTTGGCAACCGCTGTCCGCTCGACCTCGGCCTGATCGGAGATGTCAGGGAAACACTGCAGATGCTGCTACCGTCCATTCCCGAAAAGACGGACTCCAGCCATCTTGATGCAGCACTCGCCCATTACAAAGAGGCGCGCGAAGGGCTCGATGATCTGGCTGAACCGAGGCATGGAAGCGATCTCATTCACCCACAATACGTAACGAAGCTGGTCAGCGAGCTGGCGACCGATGACGCCATCTTCACTTGCGACGTGGGCACCCCGATCTTGTGGACAGCACGTTACTTGAAGGTCAACGGCAAGCGCCGGATTGTCGGTTCGTTCAATCATGGCTCCATGGCGAACGCCATGCTGCATGCCATCGGTGCGCAAGTCGCCTGCCCCGATCGCCAGGTCATCTCCATGTCCGGCGATGGCGGCTTTGCGATGATGATGGGTGAGTTTCTATCGCTGACGCAGCTTGATCTCCCAGTGAAGATCGTCCTGCTGAATAACGGCACGCTGGGCTTTGTCGAGATGGAGATGAAAGCCAACGGCTTTATCGATTCCGGCTGCGACCTGGTGAACCCCAACTTCGCGCAAATGGCCAGCGCCGTGGGAGTCAAAGGCATTCGCGTGGAAAAGGCCAAAGACCTCCGGGCGGCTCTGACTGAAGCGTTTTCGCATGATGGCCCCGCTCTGGTCGATGTGGTTAGCGCAAGGCAAGAACTGGCCATGCCGCCCAAGACGACGTTCGACGAGGCCTACAAGTTCGGACTATTCATGATTAAAGCGGTCCTCGATGGACGCGGCGGTCAGCTGGTGGATCTGGCGAAGGTGAATTTGTTGCGCTGATCTACGACAAATCGGTTTGACGATCCATACGTTCTCCCGTTCGAGAAGACCGGCTCGTCGCGAAGGGCTTTGATTTACCGTACCGTCATTCCCGCGAAAGCGGGAATCCATTTTCCCTTTCGAAATCAGAGCAACATAGATTCCCGTTTTCGCGGGAATGACGACACGGAAAAATTGCGCTTTTTCGCGGCATCGACGGTTTTCGATGCCAATGGCATCAGCGATGCGCGTTTCCGCTACAAAATTCGCCGAATAGGTAAGTACCCAGCCACACCCCTATTCCCGATGCCATGGGCAATTCCCATCTGCATTGATGCGTTGCGGCCAGCACGTCCACGAAGGCACATCCCAAGCCAGCAAGCATAAGCACTTCGCCGAGCAGCAAGCTCCATTGCAAGGGTTGATGTCGTGCCAGGGGATTCTCAAACCAGTTTGGACGTCGCCAGCGCGCCAATGACCCAGGAATCATGCGCTGGTACTGCAGCACAAAGCACGTCGCCGCCATGGCCAGTGCGAGGACACTCGGCACCAACCAAACACTGGCAAATAAGTAGTCTGCCTGTATCTGCATCACGCCACGGCAAAGCGGAAGCGCGATGGCTATCCATGCCATCGCGCGCAGCGCTACCCAATTGGCGGACCGCGTTGACATGGTCGGTTACGTATTCATCCCAAGGGCGGCTCTTCATTGAGGGGCCGAAAGCCCCTCAATGGTTACAACACAGACCGATGTCACTTAACGGAATGATCCACAAGCGTCTTCAGATCAGTCACATCATAGGAGACCGACATGCGATAGCCATTGCCGCAGCGCACGGGCGCAAGATCGGACAGCTCTTCGTTTTCGCACTCAGGAAGCGTCAGTTCGCCCTTGCCCATCCATGCATCGGCCACCTTAAAGTTGTCCATGATGGACTCGACCAGTTCATGCACGGCAGGACGCTCCCATTGCCCTGCTGCCAGCCTCGGAAAATGGCGCATATTGATGGTTGGACGCGAACCCAGGGCAGCAGGATCGGTCACGGCCTTTTCGAGCGTGACGATGCCTCGTGCAATCCGCTGCCCGTCCGCCGAGGCGCTCGCACCAAATCGACCTCCAGGTGCCAGCTTCGGAGAAGCCGGACCACTGGCGGCAAACGTGCGCGTCTGAAAAACCAAGCCCAGCCGCTTGGGAAATCCCTGCGCCCAACCACGCGCCATAGCCGCGTCATTGTCGACGAAGATATAAGGACAGTATGCGACGGGCTTGCCGTTGAACAAAGCGTCAACGAGAACGAAGAACTCCCGGTACTGGTATCGCGCTGGATTGAGAAACTCGTCATGCTCGCCGGTGAACTGCCAATCGATAAAATACGCCTGGGCATGTCCTTCCGCCTTGGCGTCCGCCTGCAACTCTGCGGGCAAAAGGGACGCAACGGCTTCCGGCTTGGCCCAGAAATCGATCACCAGAAAATCACCGGCGTAGTGCCATGGCGGCGGCGGTGAGATGTTGGAGAGTCCACGCGGCGTCAAGGGGACGAAAAAGTTACTTTTCATTTGACCATTCCCGGATGAAGTCAGACAAGATGGCATCGGTCTCATGGCCGCCGGACGGATGCAACAACGCGGATGGCATGACCACGATCGAAATGACTATCGCATTCCTCGTTGGACTGATCTTGGATGAATGTGATCGCAAAAGCCGGAAACGGATATCGTGCTATGGAAGGTCGATCAGGCTTCCTGTGTACTGCACAAGCTTTCCAAAATCTCCCAGAGGCGATCTTTCTCCCCATCGGCGATGACCTGATAGGCATTTCTGCCTTCCAGGCTCCGGTGGCGCATGCACATCCACAAGACAGCGCGCGTTCTGTCGCCAAGGCCGATAACCAGCATGCTGGAGAAATCGGCCAACCGCTCTTCCAGCACAGAAAATGCCTTGAGCGCGATTTGTTCGCGCCTGGCCTGAAGCTCCTGCAACTGTGTACCCATATCCTCAAATGGATCTACGTTACGCATGCTAGTGGCCTTGTTTCAATCACGCTCACCGCGCCGGATGGAATATAAAAACTTGATCACCAGACCAGCCTTGCCCTGTTTGACAAGTTCCTTCGCGGTCATTCCTCCGAGTTCTCGAATACACGCAGACCGATACCACTCCTCGACGCGAAAGGGATCGCTCTCGATGATGGAGGCCAGCCGCGAAATGTAGACGAAGCTGACATCGGTCAATGGATTCAAGGCCGACGCACCCGTCCTTCGTGGTGGCCAAGGCACACCAATGCCTCTCATAGTCACGGCCTTGCTCTTGTAACGTGGACAAAGGCTACGTTACGCCGGCCGCCGCCCGGTTTTCTTGCATCTTTTTGCGCGGGGATGTGCGTTTCCACACTGGGCCCTGAACATGGACCAGGCAGGTAGATCCATGAGCCCCCCTGACACCGTGTGTACATGCCCCGGGAGCCGAATTACTCTTTCGAGCATTGAAGTCCCTCTCTGCCCAGCGCATAGTCGCGGGCAAGCTTGCATGCGACCAGAATAGCTCTAACCTATTGATTTTAAGTCGCTATTTTTCAGGTGAGTCGCTTGAACGAGAAGAACGAAAGATATGGGATTCTCGTCGTGGACGACCATCCGGTGATGCGGGATGGCCTTCGGGCTGTCATTGAGCAAGAGCCTGATATGGAGGTCGCGGGAGAAGCTTCCGATGGTAGAGAGGCAATCGAGCAATTCCAGCGATTGCTACCTGACGTCATGCTGATCGATCTGCAAATGCCGGATGTCGACGGCCTGCAAGCTATCACAGCCATTCGCAACGGGTTTCCCGATGCGACCATCATCGTGCTTACGACATTTCCTGGTGATGCGCGTGTGGTACGCGCCCTCACGCTTGGCGCGACGTCCTATCTGCTCAAGACAGCACGACGCGATGAAATCATCAAAGCCGTCCGCGGTGCACTTTCTGGACGAAACACCGTGGCGCCGGAAGTCGCACAGGAAATCGCTTGCCACGCCGGGCACGAAAATCTGACCGAACGGGAAGTCGAAGTACTGAAGCGGGTCGCCGAAGGCCTCAGCAACCGCGATATCGCTGATGCCTTATGTATTTCAGAAGATACGGTCAAAGCCCGCATGAAAAGCATCATGGGAAAACTCGGTGCCGAGGATCGCACGCACGCCGTGATGATCGCGATACGCCGCGGCTTCATGGACGCCCGACCCTGACCTGTATGAGCAACTGACCGTCACTGGCATATAAGTGACAGCCATTAAAATTTCGTGTTCCAGGTCACGATGCAGCGCCCCTGTTCACCCAAAAAACCAAAAGAAGACCGAACGAAAACCGAGATTTCACGACAGAAACCCTCGGCTCCCCTAATGTCTTCATCAAAAGAACGAATCACACGTTGTAAGGGCCAATGGTCCGCTGAGTGGATTGGGTGATACGTACTTTTCGCAGGGCGCGTGTACCAGGAGCCATCCGAGCAGCGTACGTGACTGAAGCAACATTGGCCCGCTTCAGTGCTCTTCACGACGGCCGGAGGTGGATCCATGAATCTCATATCTGTTGCGCATAGCGCAACCGCCCCCGCCCAAACGGGATGGGTAAAGCACTGGCGCGATCTCGATAACCCCGACGGAGCGCTCCGGGCGTTGCTGGATTCGGCGTGGCAATCGGCGAGTGCCTTGAGAGGAACCGAGGTGGTCGCGGCTGCAGCGATGTTGCGTCAAGCCTTTCTGCAACAGGATCGTTTCCGTCACGGTTTCCCTTGCGACGAAGTAGAAACGCTTCTGGCCTTGGGAAGCCTCTGGGAGGACGATGTTGATGAAGCGATGCGCCGTGCGCAAACGGTATCCGCACGGGGCACCGGCGTTCGGTATCGCCCGGTGCTTGCAACGATCATGAAGCTGGGTTTTTGGCGTACGCGTGACTTCATGCCGTTCTATGAGTTGTCCAGGGGAAAAGCGCCTCATGGCAATGCCATGTCGCTACTGACGGCGATCGTCAATCTTTCGGTCGAAGCCGCGGCCGAAGCCGAACAGCTTCGCTTCAAACTGGCCGAGCATCTGGCCAGGGATGCGCTGCTCCTATGCAACAAGTCGGGGGAGATCGAAGCGCAGGCTTCGCTGCTGCCTACTTCTGTGCTGGCTCAATTGCATTATGAGGCCGGATCAGTGGACGAAGCCGATGCCCTGCTCAGGGGCCGCCTAGCCGCCATCGAAGCCAGTGGTGCGATCGAAAGCGCACTCATCGCCTATATCCTCTCCGCCAAAATTGCAGCGGCAAGAGGAAATCAAAATGTAGCGCTGCTTCTTTTGCATAGGGGTGAAGAAATCGGTGTTCGACGACGCTGGTCTCGACTGGTTCTTCACTGCAAGGCGGAAGAAGTCGCCTTACGTATTCATGACGCGCGTGCCGATCTGGCCGAGATTGCCTTGGCGCAAATGAAGAACTTCTTTTGCGAGCTCGATGCAAGAAGCCGCAACAAGGATGTCGACGCATGGCCGCTGCTCGCGGCGGATCTTCGTCTGCAGATAGCCAACGGCCCGAGCATCAGCACGGTCCAGTCACTTGACGATCTACGCAGCGCCGCTCTGCGCCGCAATCACCCGACCTTGGTCGTCAAACTCACGATCCTGCTCTCGAGTGCGCTTCATTCGTTGGGTCAGGTAACGCGAGCCCAGGAAGAATTATTGGCGGCCCTGCACCAAGGCGCCAGCACGGGACTGTTTCGCAGCTTTCTTGACGACATGCCGTTCATCGAGGCCGGCCTCAAACACCTTTGGCGATCTCCCAAAGCCAGGAGCCTGGGACATCTTGGCCCCTACGTCGGGCGCCTTCTCGCGGCGTCCATGGCGCCTCCCCTTGCTCGAAAAAAATTCCGGACAAATCACAGGCTTGTAGAATCACTAAGCACACGGGAAACGATTATCCTACGCTTGATGAGCCTGGGACTGTCCAATAAATCCATCGCTCGCGAGCTGCAGGTTACGCCGGAAACCGTGAAGTCGCATGCCAAACATATCTTTATCAAGCTCGCTTCCAAAAATCGCGCCGAGGCGGCATCCAGGGCTACGGAGTTGGGGCTCATTTGAACACACGACACTCATACCTATGCTCGCGGTGATCGAATGAAGGAGTTCAGATCCTTTCGGCTCGATCCGGCCAATCACCGCCTGTGGCGCATTTCCGACGAGGGCGAATCCGCGCCCGTCGCCATCACCGCGAAAGCGTTCGATGTATTGCGCTATCTGGTCGAGCACGCCGGGCGCCTCATCTCACATGAAGAGCTGCTTGAAGCGCTCTGGTCTGGCGTCGCCGTTCAACCGGAGGTATTGAAAGGACACGTACTGGCGATACGCAATGCATTGGGTGACGATGTACAGCGCCCTCGTTATATCGAAACACACCGACGGCGTGGATACCGTTTTATTGCCGACGTAACCACTACGCAAAAGACTGACAACCGTCTGACGCATGTGGCGGCCCCATCGCTGATTGGCCGAGCCATGCCGTTGGGTATTTTACGCGAAGCGCTCACCCACGCGCGCAAGGGTCAGCCCAAGATTGTATTCGTACATGGTGAAGCCGGCATCGGCAAGACAACGTTGGTTGAAACCTTTTGCCGTGACTTATCCAATCAGCACACGTCGCTCTCGTTTGGTCGCTGTATCGAAGGCTTCAGTGGCGCCGAGCCCTTTTATCCGATCATCGAGGCGCTGTCCCGATTGATAAAGGGAGCAAACGGCAACAAAGTTCAGGATGCCTTGATCACTGTAGCGCCATCCTGGGCCTACCAGCTGGCTGGCATCCTGTCGCGTGAACATCGCGCCTTGCTGCAGAAAGTGGCGCACATCTCCGCTCGCAGCCGCATGCTTGGCGAATTCTGCGATCTGCTTGAAGTCATCGCCGAAGACGAAGCTTTCGTGCTTCTGCTGGAGGATCTGCATTGGAGCGACTTTTCTACGCTCGACCTCATCTCGGCATTCGCCAGGCGCAAATCGTCCGTCAAGGTGATGGTCATTGCCACCTATCGTTCGGACGAATGGGCGGCGCGCGGACCGGCGCTCAAACAGCTGGTCAACGAATTGATGCTGCACAGGCTGTGCGATTCCATCCATTTGACTGGCTTGGAGCAACGGGATGTTGCCGAGTATGTCCAGGCGGATGACTCGGATGAGGAGCGCTCGTTTGTGCAGCTTCTTTTACATCGATCCAGTGGAAATCCACTATTCCTTGGCACGATCCTGGACCATTTGCATAGGACACAATTGGTATCGAACGATCACGGGCGATGGAAAAATAATGTGCCACTCGCCAAGATCCACTTCGAAATACCCGAAACGATCAGCCATGTCGTCGAGACAAAAATTGGTGCCCTCGATGACGAAACGCAGCGCGTCCTTGAGGCCGCCAGCGCAGTGGGAAATATCTTCAATCCTGTCGTGCCTGCGGCGGCAGCGGGCGTTAGCGCGCGCCGTTTCGAAGAAGTATGCGAGACACTGTGCCGAACCAGAACCCTTATTCACCGCCACAACGTGGACAAGCTGGAGGGTGGTGAGGTCGTCCGGCTCTATCGATTCAATCACTCGCTGCTCAGAGAAGTACTGCTGAATCGCCAGGGCCCCCTTCGACTGGCGCAAAGCCATGCATTGATCGGCAAGGAATTGGAGAGGTCGTATCCGAGCGAGTTGAGTGCACATGCCTCGTTCGAGCTAGCGGAACAATTTTCCAACGCCCACGAATGGTCCAAGGGACTGACTTACCTCAAGATCGCCTTGCAAACTGCAAAACGCCGTTTCGCGCACCAGGATGCACTGGCCATCCTGGATAAGGCCGATGAAATCGCCACCCGTCTTTCCGATGGGGAGCGAGAACTTATGCAGATGACGCTGCTGGAAGATCGCGCCTCCATTTACGCGGCCAATCACGATATGCGCGCCCAGCAGACCTTTTCCGGCCTGGCCGAACTGGCCGAACGACTACGCCTACCGGATGTCCAGGCACGCGCGGAACTTGGTCTGGCTTTCGCCTTGAGTTGGCGGGATGCGGCTACAGCTGTCTCGCATCTGGAAAACGCCGCTCGCTTAAGCGATGAGCAAACGGAGCCTCAGCTCAAGGCGCGTATCAAATCGAGCAGCGCCATATGGCGGATCTGGATCGGTGGATGGGATCCTGAACTGGCCAAGGTCTGCGAGGAAAACCTGATTCCCCTGAGGAATGGTCTCGATCGTCAGATCACGGCCTGGGGATTGATCGAATACAGCATGATTTGCCTGATATCCAGCCGATATCGCGAATGCCTGGAAACTGTCGACACCAATCTGCAAATCCTGGTGCGGCATGCGGCAGACCGTCCAGAGTTCAATATCTTTCGTGCCATATGGATGGCCCATCTCGGAAGGCCGTGGGCGTACACGCTATTGGGTGAGTGGGGCCACGCTCTCAGAGAATTCGACGCCAGCGAAGCGCTCTTCGTCGGCAATGCCAATCGCTACAGCATTTGCACCTTGGAAACGCTGCGCGGATTTCTTTACATGATGGCCGGAGACTTTCAGGCCATCAAGGATATCTGTGGCAAACTCGGTTTCTATCAAGATAAGACAGGTCATCAACCGGCCGCGCTTTACACCCCGATGCTTACCAATGAAATCCGGCACTGCACGCTGCTTGCAGGTGTGGCAGAGACCCGACTCGAAAATCTCGATGGGGGCATCGAAATCCTGAAGAAGCTCGAGCGTGAGATGCTTGAGAAACCCGTTATCACCGACTGGTATTGGCTATTCGTGCTGGAGTGGTGGCTTGCCGATGCCCTCCTTCGATCCGGCGATATCGTACAGGCGCGTCTATACGGCGATCGCATGCTCGATCGCTCCGAACGAACCATCGAGATCACATGGCGAGCCATGGCGCGAGAATTGCGATGCCGCATCGCCATGACCGAAAACGACCTAGAACGCGCTGCCCTACTCATTCACGATGCCTTGCGCCTGATCGAGATGATGGGCGCACCGATGGCCGAGTGGCGAGTTCACCGAACCGCCGCTCAACTGTCACGCATGCAAGGCGACAGCACACACGCCGCACTCCATGAGCAACTCTTCAACAAGAAGGCACAACGTCTTCTCGAGAGCCTCCCTGCTGGCCATCGCCTGCAGGAGACTTTTGCTCACCTCATGGCATAAAAACAGCCTTCTTCGCCTCACTGTCCCCCGAGCGGGGGATAGGCGTGTGGATCGGATCGATCCAAGATCAAATAGAGCTTTGCGTTGACCGCGCGGGGCTCAAACCGAATCAACATTAAAAAAATGGAATGAGCGCGCACGCTCAGTGCTGTTGTCTGCAACAAAGGCGAACGTTTTGCAGCATCACTGTCACAAGGGACATTCCTACCCTTTCGGGTAATTCGTTTAATCCCTTTTGTGTCAGCAAGTGTACCCTCACGAAGGCTTCGGCTGGGGATGCATGCGCGTACTTTCCATCTAGGACGATATTCCATCGAGGATCACTCGACGGCCATCAGGCTCGGAGAGACGCTCATGTATAACGGCGCATATGGCGATCGGCTTGGCCATTCATTTCGCCTGAACAACCCGCCGGTTCTTTATAGTCGAACCAGGCGAGGAATATGCCTCGCAGTGACTGAGCTACGCATCGACCGGGGTGGTTACGGCATGACGTCTCCGATGGGACGCGAAGATGCCTACCTTGTCTGCCTCAACTTGCGCAAGCAAAGCACACACGAGCTTTGGTGTGATGGCCATTCTGTGTGCTCGACGTCCTATGAAGGTGGTACGACTTACATTCTTGACTTGCGACGCGATCCCATCGCATACATTGGCGATCCATTGCATTCGCTGTACTTCTACATGCCACGAAGTGCCATTGTGGAAGCCAGCGAGGAGCTCGGTAGTAACAACATTGCCAGTCTCGCCTTCGATCCAGGCGAATGCTTTCTGGATGCCATCATAGGCAGCATTGGGCAGACATTGCTGCCCATCTTCGACAAAGCAACCAGCGTCAATCAGGCACTCGTCGACCATCTCCTGCAAGGCATGTGCGCCTACATGGCATCCACCTACAGTGGATCTTCGGCCCGTCCCGATATCGTCAAGGGAACGTTGGCTCCATGGCAGCAGAGACTCGTCACGCAAATGATGCGTGAACGGATCTTTGAGGGCATTTCCATCAACGAACTGGCAGAAGCCTGTGGTCTCTCCGCTGGCGCGCTGGCACGCGGCTTCAAGAAGAGCACCGGCATGTCACCACATCAGTGGCTGTTGTCCCGACGAGTCGACCTAGCGCTTGAACTCATGGCTGATCCCGACATGTCTCTAGCGGAAATTGCTTTCAACGCAGGCTTTTCCGACCAAAGCCATTTCAGCCGCGTCTTTACACAAAAGATGGGCGTTGCACCGGGCGCATGGCGGAAGTCGCAGGCCAATACCAGGCGAGTAGAGGCTGCTTGACAGCCATCTCACCCGATTCATTTGATAAGAGAAGGTTCTGACGATGCAATCACATCGATTAGCACGTGGACATGGTCGCCTCTATGCGGCATTGACGTCGTTCGCTTCGATGGCCATGACCGCGTGCAGCGCTTCGCCATCGCGAAACATTCTTGGCTCCTATTTCCCAACCTGGATGGTGTGCGCGCTCCTCGGCATCATCTTCGTCATCGTCATCCGTGCCGTGCTGTTAAAAACCGGCATAGATGCGGCGCTTCCCGCTCCGGTCGTCGTTTACCTGTGCATGTGGACCGCAGCAACGCTTGCCGTCTGGCTTGTGTGGCTAGGCTGAGTGGAGACCGCATCCATGCAGGCCAAAACCGCACTGGGCCGTATCGTCGCCATCGTTTCCATTGCTTCGGCATTGGTGCTGATCGTGGTCTCGATGATCGTCGTGGACAAACGTCCAAGAACCCACGATGCCTACATTTTTGCATACAGCGCAGGCATCACACCCGAGGTCAGTGGACGGATCGTGGAGATCCACATTCGCAACGATCAGTTCGTCCATAAGGGCGACGTCCTGCTGAACATCGATCCGGAGCCTTTCGAGCTAAAGCTTGAGCAAGCCAATGCTCAAGTTGCCGCCCTGCAGGCAGACATCGACCTCACCGGTCGGCAGGTGAACGCACAGGGATCCGGTGCGGAAGCCGCTGCACGAGAAGTCGATCGTGCACGGCAACAACTGGCGTTGGCTCATGACACGCTCGAACGCATGTTGCCGCTACTACCCAAGGGCTTTGTCACCAGCCAGCAAATCGATGAGGCGCGCACTAACGAACGCACGGCAGCGTCGCAGTTGGCCGCGACGATTCAGCAAGCGGCGCAGGCCAAGGAAGCCATCGGCGATGTGGAAAGCCTGAAGGCACAACTGCTTGGCGCACAGGCAACGCAGGCCTTGGCAGCTCGTGATCTGCGCGAAACCGTCATTCGCGCGACGGTCGACGGCAAGGTGGTCGGATTCAACCTCGCGTTAGGATCGTTTGCTGTCGACGGACACCCCCTTTTCACGCTGATCGACGATCACAGCTGGTACGCCGTTGCCAATTTCCGCGAGACGGATCTGCCTGGATTGCATGCCGGCAGTGACGCAACGGTCTGGGTCATGGGGCACGAAGGCCAGCCGCTGCACGGCGTGGTGGAAAGCCTGGGTGCCGGTGTTGCGCCCGAAGGTGAAGCCGGACCTGGCTTACCCCAAGTCGATCGAAATCTGAACTGGGTGGTCGTAGCGCAGCGCTTCCCGGTATGGGTGCGCTTGAGTGAACCATCGCCATCGTTCTTGCGTATCGGTGCAACCGCCTCCGTAAAGGTGAGCCATGCAAGCACCGATTGAACTTCCATATCGGATGGGCCTGACTGGGTTGCTTCAGCGCGAACTCGCGCTGAACGATACCCGCATTCGCACGATGGTGCGCATCACCGTATGCACGGCGATTGTCGTCGCCATCGCCATGGTGTTTCAGATTCCGCTGCCCGCGTACGTCGCCTATCTCGTCTTTCTGGTTAGCCATGAAGATGCAGCCTCCACCCTTGTTTCCTCAGTAGGCGGACTGGTGGCGGTGACCGTTGCAGTGGCTGCTTCCTTGCTGTTCTATGTGTTCGACGCTTCCGAACCTGCGTTGAGAATTCCCCTTCTGGCATTCAGCACGCTGGCCGGAACCTATCTCGCGCGCACCAGTCCATTGGGCCCGATTGTTTTTCTGGCCGGGTTTGTCTTGGTGCTGTCGCAGACCCTGCTGGACGATGTGCCAACCACGGAGTTTGTGACCCATTCGGTGCTGTGGCTATGGGTGGTGGTCGCGTTGCCGGTTGGCGTCACGGTTCTCGCCAATCTGCTGGCAGGTGAAAGCCCCGTTGCGCTTGCCCGAAAACGGGCGGCACAGCTGATGGACGCTGTCGCCTCCTATATCGAAAACCCCTACTCCGCGAACCCTTCGCAACTTCGCGATGAGCTGTTGTCACTCAGCCAGCTCAAGAACAAGGCCTTTCTTTGGAACAAGCAGATCAAGACATTCGCACAGGAAGACAACCGTCTGATCGCCATCCTGTTGGAAGTGCTGCAGATAGCGCGACACCTCCCGACCAGTGTTTCGCTTGATGCAAGACGTTCTTTGGCCGCCACACTCCGACAAAGCCGGAACCATTTTTTAAAGCGCCGCGGTCTTACTGTGGATACTCAGAACGGCGAGTTCGGCTTGGTATCGGCCGATACGGATCCCGCACAGGCCGCCCTTCGCGGCACGCTTAAGCAACTGCTCGAAGAAGCCTCCGGCAACGCACCAGCACCCGCGTCGCACCAATCCACGCCTCATCCGAAAAGGCCGCTTGCGGAAGCCGCACTGACCAACCGTTTGCACGCGCGCTTTGCGTTCAAGGTGATGTGCGCAGTATTGGCCTCCTATGCGACGTACACGCTGCTTGACTGGCCGGGTATCCGCACTGCGGTTACCACGTGCTTCTTCGTTTCGCTGACCACCGTTGGGGAAAGCGTCCACAAGTTGACCCTGCGGTTATCCGGTGCAGCCATTGGCGGACTGCTCGCCGGGCTTTGCATCGCTTTTGTCCTGCCGTCTCTGACCGACATCGGCCAGCTTTGTCTGCTTGTGGCGGCCGTATCGGCTTTTTGCGCATGGATTTCCACCAGTAGCGAGACGATCGCCTATGCCGGCATGCAGATCGCCTTCGCTTTCTTTCTCGGTGTACTGCAAGGCTATAGCCCCGCCAATGACCTCACGGCACTGCGGGATCGCCTGGTCGGGATCGTCATTGGCAATATCTGGATCACGATTTTCTTTACGACCCTCTGGCCCGTCAGTTCGCTCGGCGAGGCGCGCGACAAGTGGGCCTCCATCCTCAAACAGCTTGGCGAGCTGCTCATCGCCAAGGACGAGGCAACCGTTACATCGATGAAAGAAGAGGTCTGCAAGAAAGCTTCCGAAGCCGCTGCATTGAACGCACGCGGTCTGTTCGAGCGGCGCCTTCTTTCACCCGGAAATCAGTCAGAGCACCCCACTCCCGAAGCACATCGCGTGGAACGACTTGCATCGGCTGTCTTTGTCGTCGTTCGGCTCAAGGAAAGTACTGCGTTGCTTTCATCCGATGACGCTGTAGATGAGCTCGCCTCGCAGCGCTTGGTAGCGCTTTCAAAAGGGGCCGAGATTGACGCACCAGGTGGGCACCTTGACTCAAACCCATCCACGCTTCTGTATCAGGCCAGGCGACACCTTGACGAGGAGATCGATCATGCATCGCGCACGATCTGAATCATCTGTGTCTGCATGCGCGATGTTTTTGCTCGTGACCGTACTGTTCGCGCACTACAGCTCGGCCAATGCGCAATCGGCATCATGGGCTGCGACCTCGCCTCGTAATACCCTGGACACGACCCGTCAGGCCGACACACCGACGCTTGAAGACCGCGTATATACGCTGCCCGAACTCCTTACTATCGCCATGGATATCAATCCCGGCACACGTGAAGTCGAGCAGGAAGCTATTCAAGCCAACCTGGCCGTCCAGCTTGCCAAGACCCAATACTCACCACAGCTTGATGTCAAAGCATTGGGCGGCATTCAGCACACACCGGCGGCTATTCCACAGATCGTCTCGGCGAAGGGTTATTTCGTCTCCTCCACGAGGGAAGTCTTTCCGAGCCTGGAATTGAAGTGGTTGCTGTTCGACTTCGGCCGCCGCAAGGGACAAATTGAGGAAGCCAGGCACAACGCCTCCGCCGCTCAGTCGGGCCTGCTCGGCGCACAGGAAAAGCTGGTCTTCGATGTATCAGAAGCCTATTTCGAAGCAACATCTGCTCAAGGCCAGGTACGCGCTGCGCAAAAAGCACTGGAGGCCGCGCAGTTAACCGAACAGGCTGTCGCCGATCAGAAAAAGCATGGCCGTGCCACCGTGGTGCAGCTTGCCGAAGCGCAGCGCGAGACAGCAGCCATGCACCTGGCCGTAACGAAAACCACCGGCGCAGCAGACACAGCGTTTGCATCACTGGTGGCTACGATCGGGCTGCCGCCTGAAACGCGCTTTGAGGTTGCCCCTTCCTCGGAAGCGCCGGCAGCCGGCACCCTCGCACCGCTACGTGAGTTGCTCGACGAAGCGCTGCAATCGCGCCCGGACGTACTGGCCGCAACAGACAAGGTGGCCGCGTCCGACGCCAAGATCGACACCGCGCGCGCCGCTTACCGTCCAACGATCAGTCTTTCAGCACAAGTGCTCCAGAACATCGGAGAAATCAGCAGCGACGGAAGCCCCTATTCCTCCATCAATCGGACCGGCAATGCGTTGTTTGTATCGTTCGATTGGCCGCTGTTCGATGGCGGTGCGCGAGCCACCAACGTTTCGCTGGCGGTCTCCCAAAAGACAGAAGCCGAAGACGCTTTGGCGGAAACCAAGGATACGGCCTCCCAGCAAGTGGTCCAGGCTTACAACAATCTGAAAACCAGCCTGGACAACCGTAATCAGGCGCTTGCCTATACCCATGCTTCCGAAGTCGCCTATCAAGCCTCACTCGACTCGTATCGGCGAGGCCTCACCAGCGTTACCGAACTGACAAGCAACGAAGCGGTGCTCGCCCAAGCCGAAGCCAGTCAGGAAGACGCCAACGCGAGTGTGAGTATCGCGCAAGCAGCACTGAATCTAGCCATTGGGCGACAGCCTTCCTCGCACTAGCGCCGGCAATCATCCAACAACCCCAACCTTCACGATCGGGAGCAAGCCATGGGTAAGAAAGTTGCAGAAATCCTCGTTGAGGTTCTTGAGCAAGCCGGTGTAAAGCGTTGCTACGGCATCGTGGGTGACACACTCAACTTATTCGCCGAGCACTTAGAGCGCAGCCCCATCGAGTGGGTACATGTTCGGCATGAGGAAGCCGGTGCTTTTGCCGCAGGATCCGAAGCACTACTTACCAACAATCTGACGGCATGTGCAGGGAGCTGCGGACCGGGCAGTCTGCATTTTATCAACGGGCTCTATGAGGCAAATCGAAATCGTGCACCTGTTGTGCTTATCGCCAGTCAGATCATGACGAATGACATGGGATTTGAATTCATCCAGGAAGTCGATTTCAAAACGGTGTACAAAGATTGCACTGTGTATTGCGACATGATTCTGTCCCCCGAACAGGCCAGAAAAAAAGCCGTGATGGCTTGCCAAACCGCTCTGACAAAGCAAGGCGTGGCGGTCCTGATCGTGCCCGTGGATATCTCTCATAGCGAAATCAAAGATGATTTTCCCTATCGAGTTCACCATAGCAAACCCGTCACCGTCCCTAACGACGAAGAACTCGACGAGATCGCCAAGATCCTCAATGCCGGAAAAAAGATCACCATTTACGCAGGCAGCGGCTGCGAGAATGCGCTTGACGAAATCAAGGTCGTAGCGGAAAAGCTCGGAGCACCTATCGCCCACACTTCTCGGGCAAAGAGCTTCCTGGAGCACGACAATCCTTACAACGTTGGAATGACTGGCCTTCTCGGCACAGAAGCCGGTTACAAAGCCATCCTCGATTGCGACACGTTGCTGCTACTTGGTGCGGACTTCGCTTGGCGCCAGTTTTATCCAGACAACGCCAAGATTGTCCAGATCGACATCAATCCCACTCATCTTGGACGACGTCATCACGTCACATTTGGAGCAGTCGGGGACATCAAGCCCACATTGCGTGCGCTCATGTCTCGCTTAGAGCAACATAACGACACATCGTTTCAACAAGCGTATGTTGAGAAATTCACCAAGGCCCTGGCATCGTGGAAAAGCCATCTGGTTCCAGGGCACGATGACACCATACCCGGCTCTTACCTTACTTCCTTGATTGATCGGTACGCCGATGAGGATGCACTTATCTCCGGCGACGACGGCACGCCTATCGTATGGGCAGTTCGCCACACCACCGCCAATGGCAAGCGCCGGATCTTCGGAAGCTTCCTGCATGGAACCATGGCGACGGCCCTTCCCAATGCCATCGGCTTGAAGAAGGCAGCGCCTGATCGACAGGTGATTGCCATGTGCGGTGATGGTGGCCTCGCCATGCTTTTGGGTGAATTGCTGACTGTCATCCAGGAGGACGTGCCCATCAAGATCGCGGTCTTCGACAATGCAAAACTAGGTTTCGTGGAAATTGAGCAGAAGGCAGAAGGCATGCTCGACACCTTTACTCGCCTGAAGAACCCGGACTTTGGAAAAGTCGCTCAAGCCGTCGGCCTATGGGGTAAGACCGTCAGCAAGGCATCGGAAATTGAGGCGGCTGTACAAGAATGGCTGGCGCAACCCGGACCCGCCCTTCTCAACGTTCACGTAAGTCCGATGGAACTTGTCAAGCCACCTTTTACTGAGCTGAAGCCTGTTCTCGGCATGGCGCTTTATACGACACGAGCCATTCTGCACGGACGGGGTGGAGAAGTGTTGGAACTCGTGCGCGAGAACTTCTGACGTATCGACAAGCGACGGACGGGACATGGTATTGACCTGTCCGTCTCTTTCAACGCGGGATTCATACATATCAGTCACCACATGGGAGACAAGCGTGATCATCGCGAACGTTGACGACTATCGCAAACAATGCGAAGCCAGACTCCCAAAATTTCTGTACGACTACATCAGCGGCGGCTCTTACCAAGAGAACACACTGCGCGCGAATATTGCGGAGTTACAAGCCACGCTTTTGCGTCAACGTGTGATGGTGGACGAATCACGGCTCAACTTATCGATTGATCTGTGGGGCCAGGCCATGTCCATGCCCATCGTCCTCGGGCCTGTTGGTATGGCCGGCATGTACTCAAGCCGCGGCGAAGTCAAAGCGGCCAATGCGGCGAAGTCGGCTGGGGTTCCGTTTACGCTGTCGACCATGGGCGTGTGCGATGTGCACGAAGTCGCGCAAAAGACCGGCACCCCTCCTTGGTTCCAGCTTTATATGCTCAAAGACCGCGGCTTCGTGAAGAGTGTGATCGAACGATCCGTTTCCGCAGGCTCGAAAGTGTTGGTATTCACCGTTGATCTTGCGACCCCCGGGCGCCGGTACAGCGAGGTCCATGACGGGATGGAGAAAGATCCGACGCTGCTTGGGATGCTGGGGTTCGTCGCCCAAGGCGCGACACATCCCCGCTGGGCGCTCGATATCGTCATCAAAGGCAGGCCACTGAAGTTCGGCACCGTGGCAGAAGCCATGCCCAAAGGCGTCCCGTATGGGAAATTTGTTCACGACAATTTTGATGCATCGGCTACCTGGAAAGACATCGAGTGGATACGATCGATCTTTCCCGGAAAGATTATTTTAAAAGGCATTCTCGATCCGGAGGATGCCAAGCGCGCTGTACAGACAAATATCGACGGAATCGTGGTGTCAAACCACGGCGGCAGGCAGCTCGATAGCGTGACATCAACAATTCGTGCCTTACCGAAAGTTGTCGATGCCGTTCAAGGTAGCGTTCCAGTGTTTATGGACGGCGGTATTCGCTCGGGTCTGGATGTATTGAAAGCGCTCGCGCTTGGTGCCAAGGCATGCTTCGTAGGACGGGCATGGGCTTATGCATTGGGCGCGGCCGGCGAATCAGGAGTGAGAGATATGCTGGACATCCTCAGAGAGGAGCTCAGAGTCGGCATGATTCTGACCGGATGCAGTGATGTCAACCGAGCCACTTCAGACTTGTTACTCAAGGATTGACACACACCGCAGCAGTCGCTGCCGTAAGCGTGTGTGGTTTACGGCAGTGAAGTTTTCGTAGCTGTTTCCGAGGATGGCGCAGCAGATTTCAGATCGCCGATATTGCGGGCAGAAACGCGTCCTTCGGACACATGGATACCGCCTGTCTGCGCTGGGCACTCCGTCGCGCATTCGCCGCTCAAGTGCAGCAATGTTGCGTGTTGAAGTGGCGTCGGGCCTTCAAGGCCAGTTACCTCTAAATAGGAACGATCGCTGGCCGTGGCGTTATTGTCGCGATCGAGCACAGTTTGTGCCTGTGCGCTGGCAATAAATGCGGTAAAGCCCAATACAACTAAAGTGCCGTTCAAGAACAAATGAGCATGGCGCTGCATGAGTGAATCCTCGATTCCCTTGGCAGCATGCTGAAGGCGTCTGCCCTTTAAGCAAACTTACAGGCACCGTTTGTATAGCTCAAATTGATATTTATAAACGAGTCCATTGACACCGCATATCGATGCGATGCCAATGGAAATCCGCAACGTTCACGCATTTGCTGCTTCGCTCAACGCTGGGTAGTCGATGTAGCCACGTGCATGACCACCGAAGAATGTACTGCGGTCCGCTTCGTTCAGCGGTGCATTGGCCTTCAGCCTGGCTACGAAATCCGGATTGGCCAAAATCATCTGACCGTAGGATTCCAGGTCAGCCAGCCCCGAAGCCATATCTACTCCGATCTGCTCGCGCGGGCGACCCGCTCGATTGAGGATCAATGTCTGTTTCCAAGATTTGCGTAGGTCGGCCAGCAGCAACTCGTCGCCCTGATGCGCAATGTGCAGATAAGCGAGACCAAGCTTGTCCAGCTCGGCGACCAGATAACGATAAAGATCCGGGCCTTCAGCGCCTTCGTTGATGCCCCACATCGTTGTACCCGGCGACAGACGAATGGCCGTTCTGTCCGCACCGATCTCTTCAGCAATAGCGGCAGCCACCTCGATAGCGAAGCGTGCGCGATTCTCGATCGATCCACCGTATTCATCCGTACGAACGTTGGCGCTAGGAGCCAGGAATTGCTGAATCAAATAGGCGTTTGCGCCGTGAATCTCCACACCATCGGCGCCGGCCTCGATGGCTCGACGTGCCGCGACACGAAAGTCCGCCACGGTCTGACGCACTTCTTCTGTAGTCAAAGCGCGCGGCTCAGGAATGTTCTGCATGCCCTTTACCGTAAACATGGGCGCCCCTGGCGCGATCGCGGAAGGCGCGACACCTTGGCGATGATGTGGGGTGTTGTCGGGATGCGACATGCGTCCTGCATGCATAAGCTGGATAAAGATGCCGGCGCCCTTGTCATGCACCGCCGACGTGATCTTCCGCCAGCCGGCGACATGCGCGTCGGTATAGATGCCCGGTGTGGTGAGGTAGCCCTGACCATCGTCCGAAGGTTGAGTACCTTCGGTAACGATCAGACCAACCTCGGCGCGCTGGGCGTAGTACTCGACGGCCAGCTCTCCCGGCGTGCCATCAAACTCGGCGCGGCTGCGGGTCATTGGCGCCATGGCCAGGCGGTTTTGCAGGGTGTACTGGCCGACGCGAACGGTGGTGAATAGCTGATTCATGATGAAACCCTCGGAAGTGGTGATAGCGGGAGCCAGCTTCGTGATGACGAGACCAAGTCTTATCTGGACGGTCTTGTCTGGACGAGGAAATGGTGATCCATGCCACTCATGGAATAAATACGGTATAGTGGATAACATTGATCCATATATGGAGCAATTCCATGGAACTCCTGAATGACATGGCCTTGTTCGTTGAGGTCGTCAAAGCCAAGGGATTTCGAGGCGCCTCCGAGGCGACCGGCGTTCCGAACTCAACCCTCTCCCGACGAATCAGCGCATTGGAAAAGGCCATTGGTCTGCGCTTACTGCATCGCACAACGCGCAAGGTCGAGCTGACCGAGGCCGGCCAGATTTACTTCGAGCGTTGCAAGCGCATCGTCGATGAGGCTCGACTGGCTCATGAACAGTTGGGCGAAATGCTCGCCCAGCCCAGCGGCGTATTGCGCGTGTCGCTACCGGTGGACTTCGCAGTGATCTATATGGCGCCATTGATCGCCGAGTTTGCGGAGCGATATCCCGGCATCGGTTTCGACTTTGATCTCACGCCGCGCCACGTCGATCTGGTCAGCGAACCCTACGACATTGCGATTCGTATGGGCGAGCCGGAGAGCTCACACTTGATCGCGCGTCCACTCGCATCGCTCGTGCCTCGTCTTTATGCAGCGCCACGCTACCTTGAGCGATCGGGTGAACCCAAAGAACCGGCCGACCTTGAGCAACATGAATGCCTGAACATTCTCAAGGCCAATACATGGACGTTGCACAAAGCATCGGCATCGATCCAGGTCTCCACGAGCAGCCGATTTACGATCAATAGCGTCGGCTTGATCCGCCGTTTGGCGACGCTCGGCATGGGCATCATGCTGGTGCCTGAAGCCATTGTCATGGATGATCTGGCCGCTGGACGGCTGCTTCGCGTACTTGATCACTGGCATGGCAAACCCACGCCTGTTTATGCGCTAACTGAAACCCGATTGCTTCCTGCGAAGACGCAACGCTTTATCGAATTTCTCAAGGAACGACTCGGGTAAGGCAGCCACATAGAAGCCCGATGATTCACTCGAAACACCTTCTCTCGGCGGCATGCGGGGCGGCATCGAGTCCATGCCACCCCGCCTTGCCTTTCAGCTCGCCGAATGTGCCATGTCCCGCGGGTGAAGCAAATCTTCTAACCCGATGCGCCGGAACATCTCCGCACGCACGCGATCAGCGACACTATTGACGATCTCGCAACCGTCCTGTGATGGATCAATATGCGTACGGAAAGGACGTTTGCCAAATGGTGTGTCCACAACACGCACGATCGCGTCCGCCACGGCGCCTACATTAGCGTCGGCTGGCTCAAGTGAAGCAAGACCCTTGAGGCTCTGCTCCGGAAGACCGGCATAAGGGCCTTGATCGTATTCGGCAGCACGAGCCTTATCGGAAGGAGAGCCCGAATGAGCGAAATGATTGGTGCCTTTCGTAAACGCTCCGGGCACGATGATCGAGGTCTCGATGCCCCAGCGCGATAGCTCGCTGGCGTAGCTGACGGCGAGCGAATCCATCGCTGCCTTCGCAGCAAAATAAGGTGAAAGATAAGGTGGTGTACCACCACGCGCACTGCTGCTGGAAACCCAGATCACCAGGCCCCTTCCCTGTTTACGCAACTGTGGAAGTGCCGCGCGATTCACACGCTGCGTGCTGAGCACATTGATGTCGTAAAGCTGGGCGAACTGCTCCGGCGTAAAAGCCTCGGCAGGGCCGAACGACATATGGCCAGCGTTGTGAATGATCACATCAAGCCTTCCTTGTGCCGCGATGATCTCCTGAATGCCCTTCTCGCAGGATGCCTCCGAGGCGACATCCAGTTCCACTGCATGCAAATCGACAGCATGCTCAGCCGCGTACTGTTGCACAGCGGCAACCTGGGGCGCATTGCGGCCGGTGGTTTCACGCATACTTGCGTAGACGGTATGCCCGGCATGAGCGAGGGCACGTGCGGCAAGCGCGCCAAAACCACTGGATGCGCCGGTGATGACGATAACTTGTTTCATGATGCGGATTCCTTATGTCGGAAGTTGGAACGTGCGTGATTGTTTGCGCCGATATCGCGCGTCATCAGATGATTCCGCCGTTGGCGCGCAGCACCTGACCGTTGACCCAGCCACCGTCCGGACCCGCCAGGAAGGCGACGGTACTGGCGATATCGCTGGGTTGTCCCAGCCGCTCGAGCGGCGCCAGCTTGGCCAGACGATCGACCACTTCCTGCGGCTTGCCTTTCAGGAACAGATCCGTCGCAGTCGGACCCGGTGCAACAGCGTTGACAGTGATGTCGCGCCCACGCAACTCCTTGGCGAACACGCTCGTCATCGCTTCGACACCGGCTTTGGTTGCGGCATACACCGCATAAGTCGGCTGCAGCAATGCAACAACGCTTGAAGAGAAGTTGATGATGCGGCCACCTGTGCGCAGACGCGTTGCCGCTTCGCGAAGCGTGTTGAACGTACCTTTCAGATTGACGGCTATCTGGCGATCAAACGAAGCGTCATCGGCATCGGCGATGCTCGCGAGGCTCATGATCCCAGCGTTGTTGACCAGCACATCCACACCGCCGAAAGCGGTCTCCGCGGCATCGAAAAGTCGGCGGACATCTGCGGTATCGCTGACGTCGGCCTTTGCTGCCAGGGCATGGCCACCGGCCTGCTCGATAGTGCGCACCAGCGCTTCGGCCGGCGCGGCGTTTTCCGCGTAATTGACGATAACGGTGAAACCGTCGGCTGCCAGGCGTTGAGCGATGGCGGCACCGATGCCACGCGAAGCACCCGTCACCAGGGCGACTTTTTGACCTTGCTTACTCATGGGTTCTCTCCGGGACCGGCACCATGCCGGGTTGGAAGAACTCTAGGCTTTCCACCGAAGCAAATAATCAGTGCTACATTGGCAACATAATTCGCTGCAAACGAACAATGGGGTTGATATGGATCGCCTGGATGTCATGCGGTTATTCACCCGGATCGTCGAACGGCAGAGCTTCACGCTGGCCGCGCAGGATCTCGAATGGCCGCGCTCAACCGCCACACAAGTCATCCAGGATCTGGAAAAGCGGCTGGGTGTGCGACTACTGCAGCGGACCACCCGCCATGTAAAAGCCACGCTGGACGGCGAGGCGTATTACCGAAGGTGCGTGGCGATTCTGGGTGACGTCGAAGATGCTGAAGCAGCTTTCAGCGACGCCAAGCCACGGGGTCTATTGCGGGTCGATGTCCACGGCACGCTGACGCGTCACTTCGTGCTGCCGGCACTTCCGGCTTTTCTTGCCAAGTATCCGGACCTGCAACTTCACATTGGCGAAGGCGATCGCCTCGTCGATCTGGTCCGTGAAGGCATTGATTGCGTACTGCGCGTCGGCGACTTGCAAGACAGCGCAATGATCGGACGACGCGTCGCCCTGCTCGAAGAAGTGACGTGCGCCAGTCCCGCCTACGTTGCGCAGTACGGCAACCCTGCCAGCATCGATGATCTCGCTGGCCATATCAGCATCGGCTTCATCTCGTCTGCCAGTGGCATGGCATTGCCGCTTGAGTTCACGATCAATGGCGATTCGCGACACGCCGCACTGCCGTCAACGGTGACCGTTACCAGCGCGGAAACCTATGTCGCGGCGGCCAAGCTCGGACTCGGATTGATCCAGGTGCCGCGGTACCACGTTCAAGCAGACCTGACTGCGGGAACGCTGATCGCCATACTTCCCGATTCCCCACCTTCGCCGACGCCGGTATCACTACTATACCCGCATAGCCGACAACTCTCGCCACGTGTCCGCGTATTCATCGACTGGGTGACGCAGGAGCTGGCGTCCACACGCGAACATATCTAACACCAATCTTGTGGATACGCGACAAGCCACACCGTTGTCACGCCAGCGTCTAATGCCGTAACGACAATGCACGACCAGCTTGCGCATGCTGCGCTGGCTTCCAACCCTTTCGCGCAACAGGTAGCCGGACGCTACACTGGCGCGAATTTGAACACCGCAAGAGAACCGACATGAAGCAACAGCCGCCTTCCCCGCCTGACGTATCGCTTGACACCCAAGCAGCATCCGATGAAACGCCCGATTTTGGCAGACGTACGTTCCTGGCCGGACTCGGCGTCGCTGCCGTTGCCGTAGGCGGCGGACTCAGTGGCTGCGGCACCTCCGGGGAACATGATCAGGCCGCGCCAGCGCCGGTCGGTGGCGCCGAGCTGGATCGCGTACTGCGCGACAAAGTGAAGAATGTCGTGGTGATCTTTGCGGAAAATCGTAGCTTCAACAATCTGTTCGCGGATTTCCCGGGCCTTGAGAAACCGCTGTCGTCGCTCAAGCCGGAGGATTACCTGCAGCTCGACCGCGACGGCAAGACTGTATTGCCGCAATTGCCGGAAGTACCTCGCGGCTGGCTGCTCAGCGACCAGACCATCGACGGCATCAGCTACCCGGCTGGCCAGCAGTATCAAACCAATCTGCCGAATGCGCCTTTCGAACTGAAAGGCCCCAAGGGCGAGCATTTGCCGCTGTCGCTGATCACGCGCGATCTGTGGCACGTGTTCTATCAGAACCAGATGCAGATCAATGGTGGTAAGAACAACATGTTCGTCGCCTGGGCCGATTCGTCGGCCTTCACGATGGGACATTACGCCAATACCCATTACAGCTTGCGCCTATGGGACCTCGCCAGTGAGTTCACGCTGTGCGACAACTTCTTCCAGGGCGCGTTTGGCGGCTCCTTCCTCAATCATCAGTACTTGATCTCTGCTGCCGTGCCGCGCTACCCCGATGCGGACACGAGCATTGCGCAATCGCAAATCGCTCAGACGGTCAGCGGCCAGCCGGATGACCCTCGCCTCAAGCCACGGGAACATTCGCCAGGCAGCGCTATGGATGGTCCGCCGCAGTTCGGCCCCAGCGCCCTGACGCCAACCGAAACATTGCCCGATGGCAAGCGCCTGAGCTACGCCGTCAACACCATGCTGCCACCCTACGCGCCGACACCGATGAAGCTGGGTGCGGATGGCGTTGTGGATTTCACCCAGCCTTCCAACGCCATGGCATTGCCGCCGCAGGCGCACGAGCACATTGGCGACAAGCTCGACAAGCGTGGCATCGACTGGGCATGGTATGCCGGCGCGTTCCAGGAAACGCTGGATACGGATGGCACCAATCTTTCAAACGGCACGCCCGTAGTGCCCAATTTCCAGTATCACCATCAGCCGTTCAACTATTTCAAAGATCTGGCACCGGGCACGGCGGCGCGTACAAAACGCCTGCGCGACGGCGGCCTGGGCGATGATGAAAGCACCAACCACTTTCTCGCCGACGCGAAGTCCGGCAAGCTGCCTGCGGTAACGTTCTATAAGCCGCAGGGCAACCTCAACATGCATGCGGGTTATGCGGATGTCGCATCCGGTGACCGTCACATCGTGCACGCCGTCAAAATGCTGCGCGGCAGCCCGCAGTGGGACAACATGGTGGTGATCGTCACCGTCGACGAAAACGGTGGATGGTGGGATCACGTTTCGCCGCCGCGCGGCGATCGCTGGGGACCGGGCACGCGTATTCCGGCAATCGTTATTTCGCCGTTCGCGAATAAGGGGCATGTCGATCATACGGTGTACGACACCGCTTCCATCCTTCGCCTGATTACCCGCGTGTTTGATTTGGAAACGCTCGACGGCATCCGCGATCGCGATAAGGCCATGATGGCCCGTGGGCAAGCGCCCATGGGCGACCTCACCAACGCACTGAAATTCGCGGGCTGATCCAATCGTGCGCGCAGGAGCGGCATGCCGCTCCTGCGCGCCGCTCGCTAATGGTCTGCGGCAATACGCCTCCCCGCCACAGTGCGTGAAGGCTGGCAAAAGACCAATAGAATGCCTCCACGCCAGATTTTCAGCCGACATGGCTGCATGTGACCAGGCATTATCGCGATGCGTTATCTGTCCCTATTGCTACTCGGCCCCTGGTTGCTCGTGCTGGCATGGGCCTTCTGGGCTTGGTCGCGATCGTTTCATGTCACCTGGCAACGCCGCCTCTATGACGCGATGGCCATTACGCTTGCCCTGATCGCTGCAGCGGGTTTTGCCTTGAGCGCCTACGATGACGTTGCTATCCAACAGGTCGGCAATTTCGGCCGGGAAAGCGGCGGCATCTGGAAACAGGTCATGCCCGCACTCTACGGTTACGGTGCCTTTGCAGCCATCCTGACGACGGCGGTGATGGTACGTCGAATGCTGTGGCGGACGAGACCGCGGTGAAGCCACTCATGAAACCCTTCCCCTGCTACAGGGGAAGGGCTTGTCATGCTCAACTTACTTGGTTCCCACCAGCGCCGAAATGAAAGCCGGCCCGATCGGACTGCCCCAACCCGTCACCAGGTCATAGCCAGCCACTGCGCTGAAGCCGCCGTTGCTGCCACTGGTGATGTCGTGGAAGTAGCTGCGGTAGCTGGAACCCACGCCGAAGTTATACAGCGCCGTATTGAGAAAGCCGATATTGCCGACGCCATCGGCCGCCGCCTGCTGGTTAGCCAGCGCGATCACACCGGCCAGACGCGGTGCCGCGTAGCTGGTACCACCAACGCCGGTTTCAAGCTGCCCGTTGCTATACGTGGGATTGTCGAAGTTACCTTCGAGCGCGATATCCGGATCGTTGCGGTAGGTGGTCGATCCCTTGTTGCTGCTGTTGATCACGCCAGCCAGCTGCTGATAGCTGGGAATCGAATAGCCTGCCGACGACAGATAACCGCCGCTGCTATCGGACCACGCCGTTTCCGACACCCATGAACCGCCGGGGCCGCTGGTGGTGAGATCCGTTGCGCCGACATCGGTGATGTACGGATCCAGCGAGGGTGGCGCCCAGTTGCTGGTGGTGTACGAACCCGCGTCGCCGCTCGCATTGACGAACGTCTGGCCTTGCGTCTGGAATTCCTTGTAGATGGAATCATCGCTGCTGCCGAAGTCGCCACCGCCCCAGGAGCTGGTAATCACCGACGCTTTGTCATCGCTCGCCATCTGGTTAAGGATGTCGCCAGCGCTGCTGCCTTCGTAGAAAAGGATCTGCGTAAGGCCCGGCGCCATGCCGGCCAGATTGGCGATATCAAGAATCTGCTCGCCATCGCTGCAAGAGCTGGAACCGGTGCTCGGGTTGGTGCATGCACCGCTGAAACCGTTCACCAGCACGTTGTTGACCGGCACACCCGGATCGGTGGCTCCGGTCGCGGAGTAGTAACCGCTCAGGTCACTGCTCTGATAACCGTCGTACGAAAAGATCGCCGCAGTCACGCCGCTGCCGGTGAGCGAGCCTGAGCCGTAGTACGCCGCGCGGATATCGCTGGGCAGGAAGTTGCCGCTCGGGCCCGAACCACCCGAAGCATGTGCGACCATCGTCTGCTCGGAAGCCGGACGATGACGCATATGCGTGAACGGACGCACGTAGTTGTCCAGCCCGTTGATGTGCAGCAACTGCACGCCAAGGTCCAGCGTGGGCTCGCGGTCTGGCGCAAAGAACTGGCGGTTCTCGGTCGGGTGCTGATATTGACGCATGGTCACATGCAAGGCGCGATTGATGTCGCTCACCTTGCCTTGCACATCGACAATATGGCGATTCGCAGTCGTCGCGGTGATAGTGAGGTTATTGGCCTTCGCCCATGCGACGACCCTGTCGTAATCGGCTTGGCTTGGCTCGAAGCGGGAGGTAAATTCCTTCGAACTAAGGTAATGATGATAGAGCGGACTGCTTGGATCGTAGAGCTGAGTGATGAGGCTATCGAGCTGGCTTTCATTGCGCAGCGGCAGCACCAGTCCCAGCTTCAGCTGCTTGTCGGCACTCACGGCCTGCGCGGTGGCGGCCTGCCCGGTGCGCACAGCTGCTGGCACATGATCCTGCGTCAACAAAGAAAAAGCGCCGGTGGTGGCGCTTGCATAACTGCTTTGAGTTCCTACCGCCAGGGCGCCGGCAATCAACAGAACCGGCAAAGTGCGCTTAAGGCACGACAGCTTGCTTACTGAAGACAACTTAGCAACAGAAGACGACAAACGCATATTCCAATCTCCCTAAATGGTTGGACACGGATAGCCCTTACCTTCCACGCCATCCCGGTGACGATGTGCTTGCTCCGTGCCGTAAGGTTGAGTCCCCTGTGCTTCGTTTCCGGCAGCCCCGTTTGCGTGGCCCGTCTCTTATACAGAGGGGGCGCGTGAAATTTCGATGACGCGAAAAATATTTCGTGCGCAGCGCATCACACGCTCCGGCACGGCTTACGCTAACGTAAGCAAGGCGTAAGGCATGCATGTGCATACACATGCACTTCACGCCTTGCGTAATAAAGCACACGGCTTATTCGCACCCGATATCAGCAACTCGCGCCTGCCACGTCACTTCCACGATGGTGCCGGATCCATGTCACAGAACGTCATGCCAAGCACGGACCAAGCTCCCGACAACCGGGATATCCAGACGTTGATCGCCTTGATCAACCAGAAGCAGCATGCCGAGGCGGAAGCCCTTGCCCGCAAACTCACGGATCAACATCCGTCGCACGGCGCAGCATGGCAGGCGCTTGGCGCGTCGCTGAGATCGCAGGGACGATTGGCCGAAGCAATCGAAGCACAACGACGTGCTGTCGCGCTTTCACCCTGGGATGCAGCGGGACATTACGTACTGGGTGATAGCTTGATGGCCTTACAGCAGCCGGCAGCCGCCGCAGAAAGTTTTCATTGCGCCCGCACGATCAAGCCTGAATTTGTCGAAGCACATTTCAAGCTTGGTAATGCGCTTGCCGTACAGAATCGATACAGCGAAGCGGCTGAAGCATATGAGCGCGTGATTGCGCTTCGCCCGGATTTCAATGAGGCACACGCCAATCTTGGCTTCACCCTGATGAGCGCCGGCCATTATGCCGACGCCGAAACGCACCTGCGCGAAGCATTGCGTGCCTATCCCAATAGCGCACCCATCAACAATGCGATGGGCGTGGTGCAGTATGGGCAGTCTCACATGAACGAAGCGGCTGACAGCTTTCGTCGCGTCGTCGCACTGATGCCTACCGATGCCGAAGCGCATGCGAATCTCGGCAACGCCTTGCGCGAGATGGGCATGCACACCGAAGCCGAAGCAAACTATCGTCGCTCGATTGCACTCAATAGCCAGTTTGCGCGGGGGCATTTCGACCTAGGCGGATTGCTGTATACGCAGGAGCGCTTTGTCGAAGCCGAGCAAAGTTATCGTCGCGCGCTGGAATTGAAGCCCGATTACGTCGAGGCGTGCAACAACCTCGGTCGAAGCATTCGAAGGCAAGGACGCCTGGAAGATGCTCGCGAGTATTTCGAAAAGGCCATGGCGATCAATCCAGATTCCGTAGAGGCCTATTTCAACGTGGCATCACTGCGCAGTTTCTCGCCCGGACAGGTCGAGCCTGAGCGCATGGAAAAACTGGCATCCAAACTTCCCTCCCTACCCGAAAACTCCCGCATTCGCTACTGGTTTGCTCTGGGCAAGATGCGCGAAGACCTCGGACGCTACGACGACGCATTCGCGGCATACTCGCAGGGCAATCTTCTGAAACATGCGCAACTTTCACCTAATGAGACCAGCAGAATCACCCTGGTCGACAACGTACGCCAAGTATTCAACAAGCCATTCTTCACCAGCCGACCTGCGCCGGTTTTGCCGGGCAAGTCGCCGATCTTTATTGTGGGCATGCCGCGCTCGGGCACATCGCTGATCGAACAGATCCTTTCCACGCACCCCGACATTCACGGTGCTGGCGAACTGTCGGACCTGGAAAATCTTATCTTTGCCATTGCCACCAAAGCTGGATTACCGACCGAGCGTTATCCGGAAGTCGCCGCGGCCATGTCAGAAGACGCATTCCTGCGCCTGGGTCATGTGTATACCGAACAGGTCTGGAAACTCGCTCCGGGCGCCACCCGCATCTCTGACAAGATGATGTCGAACTTCATGCACATCGGCATGATCCGGCAGATGTTTCCCGACGCAAAGATCATTCATGCCATGCGTGATCCGATGGATTCCTGCTTCTCGTGTTACGCCACGCTGTTTGCCAAGAACAACCTCGACTTCGCCTATGAACTTGGCAGCCTTGGTCGCTATTACGTTCGCTATATCCAGCTGATGCAGCATTGGCAGCAAGTGCTTCCACCTGGATCGATACTGGAACTTCGCTATGAAAACATGGTGGCGGATACCGAAGGCCAGGCGCGCCGACTGTTGGATTATCTGGAACTGCCGTGGGATCCACGCTGCCTGAACTTTCATGAGAACAAGCGGATTGTACGAACCGCCAGCGCCGCACAAGTGCGGCGCCCGGTCTACAAATCATCGGTCGCACGTTGGAAACACTTTGAAACGCACCTTGAGCCGTTGCTGGACATCGTGAAGGACTATCGTCAACAAACGAATTGACATAGTGACCGGTATTGCCAGCAACCAGATCCCATTACAACTGCCGCAACTTGATATTCCTGAACCAGAGCCGGATGGGCAGCTCGCCCTTGTCTTCGGTACCCTGCAGGGAAATATGTCCCGTCTGGAACGTACCGAAATCCGGCCACTGCGCGAACTTGGTGCGCGCAATCAACTTGCGCCAATCATCATTCCAGAAATACGTGTCGATCACTTTGTAGCCATTCTGGAAGAACTGGATATGGCCATGATCGGCAATGATCTCGAACTGGTTCCAGTTGCCCGCCTCCTGCACTCGCTCGACATCCGATGAAATGAGGTCGAAAAGATCGCCGGAACGCTCGTAAAGCACTTGGCTGTCCGGCTTGGTGCAGACCAGGTCGGCAATCTGCATTTCCGGACCTGTTTCGTAAGTTTCGGAGTACTTGGGTGATTCGTGCACATAGAACATGACTCCGCTATCCGCGCATGGCGTCATCTTCCATTCAAGCTTTAGATCAAAATTGCTGTATTCGGCATTCGTCACCAGGTCAGCGAAGTCCTTCTCGTCGCCCGTGCGTGATCGCTCGAGCATGATGGCACCGTCTTCAACCTTCCAGTCCTTACCGGGGGCTTTCTGAAGATAGGAATGCCAGCCCTCGAGGTTTTGGCCATTGAAAAGCAATTGCCACCCTTGGGCTTTTTCTTGAGGCGTCAAGGTATTGGCTTGCGCGGTCGCGGCCGTGGATGAAATCGGATGGCCGACGAAAACGAGGGCGAATGTAATCAGGGATAGTTGTTTGAACATAACAGCACTCTTTGGTAAAGATCCTCGAACATGCAACGGAAGTTTCGTACCTTTCTTGCGCAACGGCCGGAAAATTCGTCGTCCCGGCGCAAGCCGGGACCCAGTGACTTATTGATCACCAAAAGCCGCTAGGCCCCGGTCCACACCGGGGCGACGATAGGGAAAGTCTCCGCCTTTCATTCACGCTAACTGCAAATCACATCAAATGCCCAAATCAAACCCGACATCCAGAAACACTGCTCGCCCCAGAGCGTTGTAGTCAGTCACATCGTAATAAGGCCAACCACTGTTGGTGTAATCCATCGGCGGACGCTTGTTGAAGATATTGTTCGCCGTGACTGCAACGGTGGCCTTGGGCGTCACCTTGTAAGCAATGCTGCCATTGAAGGTGATCCACGGCCCGATGTCCGGACTGCTACCCAGAGAGTTCCAGGTGTTTCCGTCACGAATTCCATAGAGTGTCGAGCTGAACTTGCCGATGGTCCACGTGGCACTGCCGCTGATACGGCTCTTGAACTCATCGTTGTTGCCGCAGCATAGATAGTTAAGGGTGGGGTCGCCTGCCTTCTCCTGGTAAGTGTGCTTGAACTCATCGTAATAATCGGCCTCGAAATCAAACTCTCCCAGGTGCTCCGTCTGCAGCTTGTACTTGAGAGCGGATTGGATGCCGGTCTGATGCTCGGAGGCCACGTTGATCGGATACGTATCCACCTGCTCGATGCCACCCGGGTTGACCGGGTTCGACTGGGGATAACGCACCACTTCGCCGAGCACTTCCTGACAGGTTGGCGAATTGATGTCATAAGCCACCCCACTCTCCGATTTGCCCAAGCGGCAATCGGCCTCTTCCTGCAGGATTTCATCCGTACTGAGCGTCACCACTTCGTTGGAAATCCTGATGTCGTCATAGTCCAGCGACAGACTGAGATGGTTATCCGAGGTGGACCAGACAAAGCCATAGGTGAACGTTTTGGCGGTGATGTCCTTCAGCGCGGTATTGCCAGACGTCACGGCGTAAATGGATTGATCGCCGATCGGACAATTGGTGTAGTCCGACGAGTTGTAACCGGCGAGACGACACTTGTAATAATCCGTGGCCGTGGAATAACCACTGCTGCGTGCAGAGAACAGGTAAAACAGATCGGGCGCACGGAATGCCGTGGCATAGCTTCCGCGAATAAGCAGCGTGTCGATCGGACGGTATTCCAGCCCAAGTTTGTAGGTAGGCTTGCCGTGTTCGCCGCCGCCATACAAGTATTTGTCGTAACGCGCCGACACGTCGGCAGTAAGCGACTTCAGCAGCGGAAGCTGCATTTCACCGCCAAGTGCATACTGTTCGCTCTGGCCCGCTGCCGTGGTGCTGCCGGTCTGGCCGAGGAAGTAGCCCTCTGCAGCCAGCGGATTCGCCGATGCATTGGAGAAGCGCTGGTTGCTGGTCTGTGCAATGAGTGCCGCACCGACGTCACCACCCGGCAAGGAGAACAGATCGGTATTATTGGCCGTGATGGTTTCGTTCTGCGTCCATGAAACCGACGAAGCACTGTTGTCCGCCGTGAATTCGTTAAAGAGCTGCGGTGTCAGCGGCTGATACAGGCGGGAAACGCTGTTGGGAGCATAGATTGGATAGCCATTGGCATCCGTACCCAATTGCTGGCCGAGGTAATACTGTTGGATACCATTATTGGTAGTGAAGTCCTGCGCCTTGCGCATCACATCAGACTGTGAGCGGTTGTAGTAGGCGTCGTAATTCCAGTCGGAATCACCGATTGAACCGCGCACCCCGATGCTCACGTTATACGTGGTGGTAAACACGTGCTGCTCCGCTGCGGCGGTGCCGACTTCTTCCGGTGCAAAGGTGCGCCCCCAGTCTTCGTATTGCCCTGTAGTTTGGTTGTAGAACGTCTGACTCCAGGACGGAGGGCCACCCACATAAGTCGGGTTGCTGTAGCTGAAGAGCGTGTCCGAATAAAGCTCAGTGTGGTCGTTCAACTTGTATCGAAGCTGCAGCAGGCCATCGGCATCCGTTTCCTGATTGGCAAGCGTAGCGTCACTGACCGTGTCAGGGCTGCCACAGTAATACCCATGACCCGGGCGATAGCTGTAGGTCGTGCTGTTGCCAAACATGTAGCTCAGCGGCGCGCAGGTCGCCGCGCCTGGATCGATGTATTGATCAGGAATAGCGAGCGCGTGCAGGAAAGTACGCGAATTGACGCGCCCATCCGGATCTGGGGAATCATCGACCGACTGGATATAGCTGCGCTGATAGGCCCAGATCGGGTCTTGCTTGGACAGCTGTACGCCGCCGCTGATGCTGAAGTCTCCCCATTGATGACCTGAACTTATTTGCAGGCGTTTGCTTTCTCCGCCGCCATCTGAGTAGCCGCCATAGCGGAAGTCCACATGAGTGCCTTCGATATGGTCTTTCAGCACGATGTTCACCACACCGGCAATGGCGGCTGAGCCGTAGATGGACGATTGGCCGCCGGTCAGCACATCGATACGATCGATCAAGCCGACCGGAATATTGGCAATATCCGTGATGTTGGTACTGCCGTTATAGGCCAGTGGATAGCTGGCCATCGGACGTCCGTTGAGCAACGTCAGGGTGAAATCCGGACTGAGGCCGAACAGGCTGATGGTTTTCGCTGCCGGTGTGTACCCGCCGGTGAACTGTGGATCCTCTACGGAGCCATTGGCGATCGGCAGCGAACGCAAGGCGTCATAGGTGTCCACAAAGCCTTTCTTGTCGATATCCTGGGCCGTGACCGTGGTGATGGGCGATGCCCCTTCGATCTGCGCTTGTGGAATCAACGAACCGGTGACCTGCACCATCTGCAGCTTCTTGGGTTTGCTTTGGGTGGCACTACTACTCTGTTGATTCGTATTGGACGACGTGTTGTTTGTGGGTGGGTTGCCCGAAGATTGCTGTGGCGTTGTGTCTTGCGCGAGCGCCTGCGCAATGGAACAGGCAAGCAGTGATAAAGCGAATGCGTACATCCATTGATTCTTCATCGAACTGGTACTCCCCTACCTAACGATGGAATTTGCCGCCCGCTTGCAGCGGCTATGCCGACTCTCCTTTGTCAAAAGCGACCTCTGGCGCACGCAATTGCCGTCCGCCCTCTTCTCGAACATGGCCGGTCGCGCTTCCTGAACCCTCAGCCAGGCCAGACGCCTGGCTCCGTCCCTGCGCTCACGCCTCCCCGACGCGAGCAAAAGTGCCTATTTGTATCGATCCAATTTCAGAGTCGAAAAAAGCCCAGCCGAGCGCTTCAGCACTCAGCTACCCAAAGGTGAAAACGAAGGCGGCGTGTTCTTCGCCGTGCTACCCCATGCCGGATCGGCAGAAGACTGCAACGTAAAAATCAGCTGGCCGCCATGCGCAGAAAAATCGGCAGGCAGCCACGGTTGTCCGCGCGTCGCACCATCCAGTGACAAGGCATGCACATAGCGATTTTCGCTGGATGCACCTGGCGCATCGATCGTGACATCACCGCCAGTGCGATGAATCACAGCGTGCGGAAACAACGGACTGCTGATCACCAGTTCTGCACGCCCTGGAATTTCCGGGTACAGGCCAAGCGCCGACCAGACGTACCAGGAAGACATCTCACCCAGATCGTCGTTACCCGGAATGCCATCGGGCGTATTCTTCCAATAACGATCCAGCACGGTTCGCACTGTGTCCTGCGTCTTGTAGGGCTGACCGGCGAAATCATAGAGCCACGGCGTTTCCACCGAGGGCTCGTTATTCAATTCTGCATGCAGCGGACCCGCGTTGGTCACCGCCCAGCTTCCATCTTTGTTATGGAAGAAGCGATCCAGCCGCGCGACAGCCTGCTTGTTACCGCCCATCTGCGCAAACAGGCCGTGCACGTCGAATGGCACCATCCACACATAGACAGCAGCACTGCCTTCGACGAAGCCATCGTCCGAGTCTGGCGAAAACTTCGGCCAACTGCCGTCGGCGTTGCGATTCTGGATATAGCCTTCCTGCGGCGTCGCCTTGGGATTGAACACATCGCGCCAATAACCGGAGCGCTCCAGGAAGCGCTTGGTGTTGTCACTGTCACCCACATCCGTTGCCAGCTGGGATAACGCAAAATCGGCAGTTGCATCTTCCAGCGTTTCCGCTGCTCCACCCCAGGAATGCGAAGTCGTTGCGATGTAATGCAGAGTCAGCCACTGATCGAGCGATGGGCGCTCACCCACGCACTCGACATTGCAACCATCGTCGGAAAGATCATGCGCAGTTGGCACGGTGGCCGATTTGAGCATGGAGGCATAAGCGCCGCGCAGATCGAAACCGCGCCCGCCAAAGGCATAGATATCGGCAAGCGCTGGCACAGCGGGATCACCGCTCATCACATGAGTACCGCCGCTGTTGTGTGTCCAGCGATCCCATTCACCCTGATTTTGTTTCGCCTGGTTGTACAGCGATTGCGCGATGTCGCTGCCGCGCTTGGGCATCAGCCAAGTGACCAACTGCAATTCGGAGCGATACACATCCCAGCCAGAAAAATTGGCGTACTGCGCATCCTGACCAGCTTCGACGCGATGAGCCTTCTGGTCGAAGCCCCAATATTCGCCATTCACATCGCTGAAGACATTCGGATGCAGTAGCGAGTGATAGAGCGCGGTATAGAACACACTGTGCTGATCCGGCGTGCCGCCCTTAATCTCAATCTGTGACAGTGCCTTGTTCCACGCGTCGTGCGCGTTGTCGCGCACTTGGGCAAGCGTCGTTCCGGAAGGAATCTCGGCGTCCAAGTTGGCACGCGCATTATCCAGACTGACGTAGGAAATGCCGACCCGCACCAGCACCGGCCCCTTGGACGGATCCAAACCCAGCCACGCACCCGATCCCTTCCCTGCCTGCGGAAAGCCTTTGGCGTCGTAGCCCGTGCCACCTTGTGCGGTCTGCGCGCCCGGTTTCACAGCATCGTTTTGCCAGGCGCCGATGGTCACGAAAGGGCGATCGAAATGCGCCACGAAGTAAAGCGTGTAATAGCTGTGCTGATCAGCCTTCGCGAGATAACCGCAGAAGTTGCCGCTAGTGACAGAGCCGCTCACCGTCTGCTTGGCCTGATCGATCTTCACGCTGGCATCACTGCTACCCACTTCCGAATCGGAAGTGCGTATGAGTAAATTGGCAGGCGATCCGCCTGGAAATGCAAAGCTCGCCATACCACTGCGTGTTGCCGCAGCCAATTCCACCGCCACGCCGTTGGCAAGCTTCACCCGATAATCGCCAGCGGTCGCCTGTTCGTCGGCATGGGTGAAGTCCGACGCATAGCGCTCGTCCTTGCCATCCAGCGAAGGCGATGTGGTGATCGCCGACGTTACAGGCATAATTGGAATATCCCCGCTTGCACCCGCGCATCCTGCGCCTGAAAGGTGCGTCAGGCTGAAACCGCGAATGCGCTTTGCATCGAACTGATAACCGCTGGGTGAAGCCGTGCGCGTGTGCTTGCCGCGCGTGTTCTCCGAGCTCCATTGCAGCATGCCGAATGGCACAACCGCGCCAGGGAAGGTATCGCCGCCGTTGCTGCTGCCGATCAACGGATTGACGGCATCGGCCGGCGTAGCATCCTGCGGTGGCGTAACCGCGTACGCCAACATCGACATGGAAACGCAAAAGAGCGCGAGATACAGCTTGAATTTGAGCCCGTTGTACCGCTGCGAAACGTCCATTCGATCCGCCACCTTGATGGGATATAAAGGCTAAAACCCTTATTTCAATCGATCTAAATTTTGTGGCAAAAAAAAGATGCCGCGCCAGTGGCCAACATCGCCACAAGCCGGACATCCATTTCCCCGGGCGGACTCTACTGCGTGCGGAAAGCAAAATCTTGCTGCAATGCAAAATTCCGTCGAATTCAAAGGGATGTATTTGCGTTTAGAAGTCCAAAAAACTCAAAACGGGCCAACTTCTCAGCCATATCCCTGCTCGATATCGATGAAACGTGATCGAGCTGGTAGGACGCCCCGAACAACCACCATTCGATACTGCCTTCGATCAACCGGTACACAAATGCTGTACGCAAATCCTCACCCGCACCGGCCGGCAACATGCCCGTCGCTACTGCCTGCTCGATATTGACATGCAAGGCGTTAAACAGCGCGTTGCGCGTTTCGACGATGGCTTGATCGATCTGCGTGTCGGCGCCCTTCAGCCTGCTAAGCAGGATTGCCATGAAATAACGATTGCGATCCGCGAAATCGAGCAACTGCAATAGCCATCGCTCAGTGTTGGTCAGCATGTCCTCTACCGACACAGCATGCGGCCGATAACCATGCCGGATCACTTCCAGCATCTGCTCGCGCCCCCGGGTAATGATTTCCAGCGCCACCTCGAGCTTGCTCGGGAAGTGCCAGTAGAACGTAGCCTGGGTGACGCCGCTGGCACGCACGATATCGGCAATTTTCGCCGAGTGGTAACCATGCACCGCAAACAATTTTGCGCTGTTGCGAAGCAGTGTTTCCTTCATCGCACTGCATCCTTCGCGCTCGCCACCTGCTCGCTCCATTTGCGCATATGTCATCGGTTTGCTCACGCTTGGGCGTCCCTGTCGTTCTTGAATAGGCAGCCATTCTCGCCGCCTACACCCTCGAGTGACCGTTCAAGTACGCATATACACATGCCATTTGGTCAGAAGCCTTTGCCCGGCAGTGGTTTAGATTAACTAGAACCTGCCCCGCATCCATCGCGGCGAATGAGGGATCCAAAATGAACTGTTGTTGCGGCTGACAGCCGGTTTGCCGGCATCGCCTTATTAACTAATCAGTTAGTCGTTATCGGCGGCTGAACACCCTGGACTGACGTTATCCCCTGATGAGAGCCGGGATTGGGTGACGTTGTGTCTCAAAAACACGGGATCCCGGCCTGCGCCGGGACGACGAATGAACCCTTTCGCCCTTCCGCATACCCGCTATCGGGATTAACGCCATGAAACACTTACCGACCCGTTCGCCGCTTTTGCTTCCGCTGCTTATTGCCGTTGCGTTGCATGTTCAAATCGCCGCAGCCCAGGACAGCAACACCACCGATCAGACGTCGCCGCAAGCCACCCAGTTGGAAAAGGTGCAAGTGACCGGATCGCTGATCCCCAGCACTGACAAGGTCGGCTACAACCAGGTGCAGACCATCACAGCAGCCGACATTCAAGCCAGCGGCGCAACGACGGTCGACGAATTCCTACGCAGTACTGCCGTGGATTCCGCCAACAGTTGGGGCGATAACTTCGATTACGGCGCCACCGGCGGCTCCGGTATCGCGCTACGCGGGCTCAGCGAGAAATACACACTGGTGCTGGTGGATGGGCAACGCGTTGCGCCGTTTGCATTTCCTTCCAACGGTACGGATAGCTTTGTCGACCTGAACTCGATTCCACTCAATATGGTGGAGCGCATCGAGATCGTAAAAACCGGCGCCGTATCCGAATATGGTTCGGATGCGATCGGCGGGGTGGTGAACATCATTACCAAAAAGCAGTTCCAGGGACTGCAGGTCAGCGGTGGCTTCGGCAATGCCACGCAAGGTGGCGCGGCAACCAAGCGCTTCAGCGTGCTGGGTGGTGCTGGCGACCTGGATCGGGATCGCTACAACATCACGTTTGGCGCGGATTACTTTCATCAGAACGGTTTCACTCTGGCGGACCGCTCCAATACGGCCGGTCAGGATTACAGCAATCGCCCGTTCGGCGTAGACAGCCGCGGTGCGAGTTACTGGGAGCCGGGCGGCGTCGGCAATCCGGGCGCAGCGTTGACTACGTGCCCTTATGGCGGACAAACCGTGTCTGCCAGCAACCTGCTGAACGGGCCATCGAGCGGCCAGGCCTGCGCTGCGTCAACCGCGAATGGCTATACGGTATTGCCAGACCAGGAACGCGCGAATGCCAAGATCCATGCGACGTTCAAGCTGGATGACCATACGCAGGCCTTTGTCGATCTATGGGGCAGCCGCACTACAACCACTATTTTCCAGGGCTACAACAGCATCAACGATGGCACTGAAGCCTATGATCCGCTCAATGGCGGCCTGACTCAGGTGTCCAACCTGGTACCTGCCAGCAATCCCTATAACCCGTACAAGGCTGCAACGCCACTTACGTATGCCTTCCTTGTACAGCCGCAGGAAACACGCGCGGTGTCGAATTTCTTCCGTCTGTCGACCGGCATCAACGGCGTACTGGATACGCGCGCACTGGGTGACTGGGCGTGGTCGGCTTCAGTAGGCCATTCGCAAGACCGCGTCAGCAATACAGTCACCGGACTGCTGAATGTGGCGGCCGTGCAAAACATCGTCGATAACGGCAGCTTCGATTTCGCCAACCCATCCGCGACGCCCAACGGCCTGGACGGTCTGTATGGCCGCGACCAGAATCGCGCGATATCGAAGCTGGATACGTTGGATCTTACCGCGTACAACGACAGTCTCTACAGCCTTCCTGCAGGTGACATCGGTCTTGGACTTGGCGCGCAATTCCGGCATGAAAGCGACCTGATCGAGGCCTATCCGAATCAGGCCGATGGCCTGGTGATTCCCTTCAACTTGCAATCGGTCGATGGCCAGCGCAACGTTGCAGCGGCCTACTATCAGCTGGAAGTGCCGATCACGCGCACGCTGAGTTTCAGTCAGTCTGGACGTTACGATCATTACAGCGATTTTGGCCAGGCGTTTTCGCCCCGCTTTGCGCTGCGCTTCCAACCTGCCTCCTGGATCACGGCGTATGCGTCGTATTCACGCGGTTTCCGTGCACCGACCTTGGCGGAGAATTCGCAATCGACCACTTCCGGCATCCAGGAAGCGATCGATCCCTACAGCCCTACCTACAATCCTGCCAATCCGCAAAGCCTCACCTACGCTGTACTCACACGCGGCAATCCAGATCTGAAGCCCGAGCGTACGCAGAATTACAACGCCGGTTTCGAGCTTTCACCGGATGCCAACACGGGCATAGGCTTGGACTGGTACAAGATCGTGGTCAACAACGCGATCGGCACCGGCAATATGCAGGCGCTGGTCGACACCAACAATCCTTCCGTGGTGGTGCGTAATGCCAACGGCACGATTGCCTACGTCAATATCGACTACGAAAACCTCAACAAGGTGAGCACCGATGGCTTCGAGTTGACGTTCAATCGCAGCCAGCCCACTTCGGTCGGCACTTTCAGCCTCAATGGCGATTGGGCTTACGTGTGGCATTTCACTCAGAACAGCGGTGGCGAGGCCGTCGACTTTGCCGGCAACGACGGCGCGCTGAATACGCCCTACGGCGCGAGCTTCCCGCGCTGGAAAGGCAATCTGGCGCTGGGCTGGAGTTTGGGCGACGTGCATTCCACGCTTAGCTACCAGTACATCGGTCCCTATCAGTTGGCACTGGAATCGGCGCCGGGACACGTATCGTCGTACAGTCAGTTCAATCTCAACGTCAGCTACACGGGCTTCAAGCGATGGACGCTGTATGCCACAGTAAAGAACCTGTTGAACCGGGCGCCGCCGTTCGATCCGATGTGGCTGGCTTATCCGACGGCTACGCCTTACGACCCGTCGCTGTATAACGATGAGGGACGTTATGTGGAAGTGGGCGCTACGTATCGGTTTCTTTGAGTAACGTAAGTGCAAATCTTGCCTCACCGTCATCCCGGCGAAGGCCGGGATCCATTAACACTATCTCCGAAAGTGACAATACCGCTGTTGAACACTTTTCGCGTTGTATTGCAGATGGATCCCGGCCTTCGCCGGGATGACGGTGAGGTACTACAGAGGTCTGTGCACAATGAGGCGTCAAGCCTTGGTACCAGGCAAGCCGTCTCGTTTAGCTGGAAAAAGAACAACAACATGCTCAGGATGATCCACCCTACCCTCCATCGATACGCGAGCATTCTGCTTGGCTTTGCCCTGGCTCTATCCGCATGGCCTGCACACGCAGACACCCCGCCAGGCATCCTGGTGGTGGTGCAGGCCATGGATGACCTGGTGAGTCTCGATCCAGCGGAAGGTTTCGAGCTGTCCAGCGAACAGTTGTTTGGCAGTATTTATCAGCGGCTGGTGCAGGCGGATCCGGATGATCCCAGCGTGCTCAAACCGGTGCTTGCGGCAAGTTGGGTGGTGGGTAGCGATGACCGCAGCGTCACCTTCACGCTACGGCCTAACGCCACGTTCGCCAACGGTGACCCGGTCACCGCCGATGATGTCATTTACTCGTTGTCGCGTGCCGTAAAACTCAATCGGTCGCCGGCCTTCATTCTCAACGAACTGGGCTGGAATGCAGACAATGTCGACGCCAGCCTGATTGCGGTCGACGCGCAGCATGTACGCATCAGCTGGCCCGCGTCGGTCAGCACAAATTTTGCGCTGCACATTCTTACCACCACGGTCGCTTCCATCGTGGACAAGCGCGATGTGCTCGCCCACCAGCAGAATGACGACCAGGGTAACCGCTGGCTGAGAGCCCACTCTTCCGGCAGCGGCCCTTTCAGCATCCGACGCTATGTGCCGCGCGAAGCGCTGGTACTGGATGCCAATCCGCGTTCGCCCGGCGGTGGACCCCGCATCAAAACGTTGATCATCCGAAACATCGCGGACGCAGCGACGCGCCGTCTGCTGCTTGAAGTGGGTGATGCCGATATCGCACGCGATCTTGGTCCCGACCAATTCACCGCGTTGAAGGGCAAGCCCGGCATCCGCATCGCGCAGTTCCCGTCGGCGACAGTGTGCTATCTATTGTTCAACACGACGGACACATCCAACCCTGCCCTCGCTAATCCGGCGTTATGGGAAGCAGCACGCTGGTTGGTCGATTATCACGGCTTGGCTGAGGGTTTGCTGCAAGGGCAGTTCAGCGTGCATCAGGCCTTTCTGGCCGATGGTTTTCCGGGTGCGCTGGATGACACGCCCTATCATTTTGACCCTGCGCGGGCCAGAGCGATACTGGCCAAAGCCGGTCTGGATCATGGCATCGACATCACCCTGGACGTGTTCAACGAGGAACCATTTATCGATATCGCGCAATCCCTGCAGTCGAGTTTCGCGCAGGCCGGCGTGCGTCTGCATCTGCGTATCGAAGCAGGCGCGCAAGTGTACACGCGCCTGCGTGCACGCACCTATCAGGCCGCGTGGCTGTACTGGATACCCGATTACTTCGACGCGCACTCCACGGCCAGCGCGTTTGCCTCCAATCCGGACAACGGCAGCCATACGTTGGCGTGGCGTGCCGGTTGGTCGATGCCCACGCTGACGGCAGAAACGCAAAAAGCAGTGATGATCAGCGATCCAGCCGAACGCGTGCGTCTTTACCAGGACATCCAGCGCCAGGTGCAACGTGAATCGCCGTTCGTGATCTCCCTGCAGGAGCGCAGCCAGCTCGCCATGCGCAGCAATGTGCAGGGCTATCGCCAGGGGCTGGATGCGGACATGGTCTATTACGATCAGGTCACCAAGTAACCGATGGCTGCGCATTCGTTGTTCAACACGTCGTCAGGCATCGCGGCGCCTTTGCGTGCGATCCGCAACAGCCTGCTGAGTCTGACATTGACCTTGGCCGGCCTGCTGGCGATCACGTTTGTGATGTCTGCCTTTTCGCCCATCGACCCTGCCCTGCAACAGGTTGGCGATCACGCCAGCGCTGCAACCTATGCGCAAGCCCGGCATGCGCTGGACCTGGATGCACCGTTGCCCGAACGGTTCGGACATTATCTGGTCCGGCTGGGTCACGGCGATCTTGGTCTTTCCACGGCCACCGGCCAGCCAGTGGCAGCAGAATTGCGCGAGGTGTTTCCCGCGACCTTCGAGCTTTCCACGCTTGCGTTGCTGATCAGTGCAATAACCGGTATCGGCCTTGCCCTGCTCAGCGCGCGCTGGCCGGGCGGATGGGTCGACAGTGTGATCCGCGTGATTTCACTGATCGGTTCATCAGTGCCGATTTTCTGGCTGGGATTGGTCTCGCTGGCACTGTTTTATGCGCACTGGCATTGGGCTGGCGGACCAGGCCGACTCGACGATGCTTACGAATACACCATAGATATGCCCACCGGCCTGGTGTTGATCGATAGTTGGCGCAGCGGCATGCCTGGCGCTTTCGACAGCGCGATCAAGCACATGCTATTGCCGGCGCTGTTGCTGGCCAGTTACGTGCTTGGCAGCATCGCGCGCCTCACACGCACATCACTGCTCGGCGAGTTGCATCAGGAATACGTCACACTGGCGCGAGCCAAGGGCGCCGGTCAATCATGGATTTTGGTACACCATGTGCTGCCCAACTGCATGGGCCCGATGCTGACAGTGATTGCGTTGGCGTATACCAGCCTGCTGCAAGGCGCGGTGTTGACCGAAACCGTATTCGCCCGGCCCGGCATTGGACGCTATCTGACCAATGCGTTGTTTTACGGTGACGTGCCGGCCATTCTCGGCGCAACGCTGGTGCTAGGCGTCGCCTTTATCTTGATCAACGGGATCACCGACATGCTGGTCCGCTTGCTGGATCCTCGCTTGCGATGAACCTTAGCGCGAATACATCTTTCCTCCTTCATATCGGCCCGCGACTCAAGCGAGGCTTGCGCTCGCCCGCTGCGACGCTTGGCGCAGCTGTCTTGCTCTTGTTGATTCTGATCGCCCTGTTTGCACCGTGGCTCGCACCCAAGGATCCGCTGCAGCAAGATATTGCCCTGCGTTTACGTCCACCCGGCCCCGGACATTGGTTGGGCACGGATGCGCTGGGTCGCGATCTCCTTTCCCGCTTGATCTATGGCTCACGCGCCACGCTCGGGATTGCTGCGCTGGTGATGATGGCTGCCGCGCCAGTGGGCCTGTTGATCGGGATCGTCGCCGGTTACGCCGGTGGCTGGGTGGAACGCGTGCTGATGCGCTTTACGGACATCGTGCTGGCCTTCCCGCAACTCGTACTCGCGCTGGCTTTCGCCGGATTGCTTGGCGCTGGCGCGTTCAACGGCGCACTGGCTGTTGCACTGACCCTCTGGCCCAGTTATGCACGCCAAGCGCGCGCGGAAACGCTGGCCATGCGCGACAGCGACTACCTTGCCGCCGCACGCATGCTTGGCATCCGCGGCGGCCGGCTGTTGTGGGGACACGTGCTACCGATGTGCCTGCCTTTCGTCTACGTACGCCTGGCGCTTGATATGGCGGCGACCATACTTTCGCTTTCCAGCCTCGGCTTTCTCGGCCTCGGCGTGCAACCACCGACGCCGGAATGGGGCGCCATGGTGGCCGATGGCAGCAAGGTGATTTTCGATCAATGGTGGGTGGCCGCCGTCCCAGGCGCGGCGATCCTGATCGTCTGCATTGCGTTCAACCTGCTGGCCGATGGCCTGCGCGATCTGGGAGACCCGCGGCATGGCTGAGCGTCCACTATTGCGTGTGGAACAACTCGAAGTGTTGCATCGTCGCGGCAACGCAGCACCGTTGGCGGGTCCACTTTCCTTTGAGATCGAATCAGGTGCCACTGGCTTGGTGGGCGAATCCGGTTCCGGCAAATCGTTGACCGCGCGCGCGCTGATGAACCTGTTGCCGCCCAATCTGCAGGCGCACAGCAAGGAAATGCGTTTTGACGGGTGCGAGCTTTCCACCCTGGATGACCGTGAATGGCAGGCATTGCGTGGTGCAAGTATCGCCATGGTCATGCAGGATCCACGGCACGCGCTCAATCCACGACTGACCATCGGCGAGCAGATTGGCGAAGCGTTGCGCCTGCATACCCGACTGAACCGTAGTGAGCGCCTTGAGCGTGTGCTGGACAGCATGAACGAAGTCGGCTTGCCGCAGCCAAGCCAACTGATCAAACACTATCCGCATCAATTGTCCGGCGGCATGGGGCAGCGCGTGATGCTGGCGATCGCCTTGGTCAATCGCCCGCGATTGCTGATTGCCGATGAACCCACTTCTGCGTTGGACGCCAGCCTGCGCGATCAGGTGCTCGACTTGATGATGGCGCTGGCTGATGTGCACAAGATGAGTCTGCTGTTGATCAGCCACGACCTTCCACTGGTAGCGCGCCATTGCCGGCAGGTGCTGGTGATGTATCGCGGTCAACTGGTGGACCGATGCTCCACTGGCGCACTGCATGAATCCGCCTCGCCGTATACGCGCGCGCTGTGGAATTGCCGTCCCGATGGACATACCTACGGACAAATGCTGCCAGTGTTCCGTCCCGAATCGTTGGAGACAAACCCGTCATGAGCGCCATCGTGTGCGAAGCGCTCAGCGCCGGTTTCGATACGCGCAGAAGGGGCGCCACGCAAGTGCTTGCGTCCGTGCATCTGCAGGTGACACCCGGCGAAACCTTTGGCCTGATCGGTCCGTCCGGCTGCGGCAAATCCACCCTGCTGCGTATTCTGGCTGGACTGCACTCGCAGTGGAACGGCAAGGTTTCGGTGTTCGGCCATGCGCTGCAACCCGAGCGCTATCCACACGACACGATGCGCAGTCTGGTACAGATGGTGTTTCAGGATCCCTACGCGTCTCTGCATCCACGTCATACCGTCGGCCGCGCTTTGCTCGAACCACTGAAGATCAATCGCGTCCCCGAACCTTTAAAGCGGATGCGCCAGGCGCTGGATGATGTCGGCTTACCGCCGGGTATCGAGCAGCGTTATCCCAACCAGATGTCAGGCGGGCAACGGCAGCGTGTCGCCATTGCGCGCGCCTTGCTATTGCAACCGACATTGCTGCTGTTGGATGAGCCAACCTCGGCACTGGATGTCTCGGTGCAGGCCGAAATTCTGAATCTGCTCAACCAGCTCAAGGCGCGTTACGGCATGACCATGCTGCTGGTCAGTCACGATGCCGGCGTCGTGGCGCATATGTGCGACCGCGCTGCCGTGATGCGGGCTGGCTCGATCCAACGGATACTGACGCGCACCGAGCTGACTGATTTGCAATGAGGCAAAACCGTGTCACCCGCATTGAATAAATGCGAGTAAGCGTGGATAGGACGAACTAAGCGGCAGATTTGTCGCCCTTCGTCTCCACCTTCGTCGACGAAAGCACGGGCACGGTAGCAATGGCAAACTGCGCCGCTTCTTCGAACGAATTGGCCACGCGGTCTATGGAGCCGCCAACGGTTATCTGTTCAGGCGCTTCCAGCAATTGGGGCAGCATCACAGCCACAATGGTCGCTTCGGGCAAGCGGTGACGCATATCGTTGGCAGTGGCATTGATCTGTTCCTCTTCCTTGCCGGCCGCACTGCTGACGACATAAACCATGGACACCGCGTCGGGTGTGGCCTCGGGATGCGCCTCGGATTCGAAAGCCTTGATGTCGTCCATCGAAAAATGGCGTCCGTCGATATTGAGGTCACGCAGGACGCGCACGAGTATTTCAGTCACCATGTCGTCGTCCTGCGTGCAGGCTTCCACGCAGAGCACGATCGACTTTGGCGCCACCGCCAATGGGCCTTGCCAGCGTCCGCTGACATTTTCACGTTGCTGGCGAAGACTCATCGCCAGACTACCGTCACCCAGTACGGAGTGACTTCGCCACCAGCTGAAGCGCCCGTGCGGCTCACCGCCCAGCGTTTCGATCACCCTCACGATCGAGCGCCGCGCCTTGAGCCGCTGTTCGGGGCCGATCGCGCCTCGCACGACATCGATATACGCCAGCTGCAAGGCCGGCAAAAGCACCACATCGCAATATTTGGCGAACGATTTGCGTTTTAGAAATTCGCGCGCTGCTGCGATCACTTCTTGTGAATCACCCGAAAGCATGCGTTGGTAGAACCGCTCAGGCAGCGACAGCGCCGGCCGGTCACCAAGCAGGATTTCCAGCAGCGACAACGCCTTCACATGCCGCCCTGCGACCACCAGGCACAGTGTGAGTGGCGTGGAAAGAATCAACCCGGCTGCGCCCCACAGCCAGCTCCAGAAAATGGCGGCAACGACCACCGCCAGCGGCGACAGTCCAGTGGTATGTCCATATAGATGCGGCTCAACCATCTGACTGACGATGATCTCTACCGCTGCAAACAAGCCCACCGTCATCAGCAACAACGACCAACCAGGATCCACCGCCGCCGCCAGCAGACTGGCAAGAATCGCCGCCAGCCATACACCGACATATGGCACGAAGCGCAACACCGCCGTGCAGGCACCCCACAGCAGCGCATTGGGCAGACCCATGATCATCAGGCCCAGCCAGATCACCACACCCACGCCAAAGTTGACCGAGAATTGCGATACGAAAAAGCGCGACAGGCGCTCACCTGCGTCGTTGATGGCCGCGGTGGTAGCACGCAGATCCTTGCCGCCGATCAGGCGGATAAAGCGGTCGCGCAATGATTCGTATTCCAGCAGCACGAAAATCAACACCACCAGCACGATGCCGCCGGTTTCCAGCGGCGTCCAGATGGAGGACAGCACCTTGGTCACCGCTTTGAGTGAGTTGCTGGTTGCCGTGGCCGCAGGTACGGCTGCCGTGGAAACCGTCATCACACCCTGGGCATTCGGCAACGTGGCGTAGTTGTCGTCCAGGCCGATGACCTTGCCTGCCTCGCCAGAAACGGCCTCCATCCGTCCGAGCGTATCGTCGTGCAGCACCTGCAGTTTGGCGTGAATTGTCGCCTCGTATTGCGGCAAGCTTCGGGCTAGATGGACCACCTGCGAGCCGATGATCGTCAGCAACCCGCCTAGCAGAAAGGTCAGCAGCAGTACGGCAATCAACACCGAGGGCGTGTGGCCAAACCCGATTCGCCGCAATCCACGCATCACCGGCGCCATCAGCAGGCCGAGTATCAACGCGAGCGTGACCGGAACCAGCACTTCCCTGCCGAAGTACAACAGCGCCAGGATCGCCGCCGTCGCGATGATGGTCATCGCGCGTTGATTGGCGACAGTTTGCGGCGGCGCGGGGTCGATGGGCATGGGTGCATCCTGATCAGTGATTCGGCGGCATCCACGTGTGCCGATGCTTCTAAATTACGCTTTCCGTTGCCCGAAAGACATGCACCGGCGCACTGCGACGGCATCCGATGACGACACAGTGGGGACATTCGGCTTGACAACCCGCCTCCCTGGCGGCACCTTGCGCCCTTCACCCGGGGTGTCCCGACGAGGGACTGAGATGCTGCTGGTGCGGTCTGCACGGTGCAGCAACCCGTTGAACCTGATCCAGTTCATGCTGGCGTAGGGATGGTGCGGATACCGGTGGCGGCTATTGCCCGCCCTGACGCTCGCCTCACGCCTGCCTGTTCCGGGTCATCCCTGCAGCAAGACCAGGACCGTGTTCATGGCCATCGATACATCCACCTCTGCCTCAGCCGCGCCGGTCGCGTACGGAGATCTGCTTGAGCGCATGCGCCACGCCTCGCCGCTCGTTCAGTGCATCACCAACTACGTCGCCATGAACTATGCCGCCAACATTCTGCTCGCCGCCGGTGCATCGCCGGCGATGGTGCATGCGCCGGAAGAAGCCGGCGAATTCGCCCGGCTCGCCGATGCCGTCACCATCAATATCGGTACGCTGTCCACACACTGGCTCGAAGGCATGCGCGCTGCGGCAAGAACCGCCAATGAAACGCGCAAGCCGTGGGTGCTCGATCCGGTCGCACATTTTGCGACCGGCTTCCGCCGCAAGGCTGTGGAGGATCTGCTTGGGCTTCGTCCCACCATCATCCGCGGCAATGCTTCAGAAATCATGGCGCTCGCCGGCCTTGTCAGTGCAGGCCGGGGCGTCGATGCAGGCGACAGTGTCGAAGAGGCCGAAACAGCAGCGCTCGCACTGTCACGCAGCACGCATGCGGTGGTGGCCGTCACCGGCGCGTCCGACTTTGTGACCGATGGCAGCCAGGCTGTGCGAATCGGCGGCGGCTCCGCACTCATGCCGCGCGTGACCGCGATGGGTTGTGCACTCACCTGCCTGGTTGGCGCATTTGCCGCTGCGGTACCCGAAACCCCGTTTCTTGCCACCGTCACCGCGCTTGCCTGCTTCAGTGCCGCCGGATCGCGCGCCGAGCAGGAATCATCCGGTCCGGGTTCTTTCGCCTGGCGCTTTACCGACGCGCTTGCCGCGCTCGATGCACGTGCGCTTCAGGCGCAAACGGATAAAGTGATCGCATGAAGCCGTTCGACCTGTCGCTCTACCTGGTACTGGATCCCGATCTCTGCCAGCGTCACTCGATGATAGAAACCGCCCGCGAAGCCGTTGCAGGCGGTGCGACCATGGTGCAGGTGCGACACAAGCAAGCTTCGACCGATGAGCGCATTGCGCTGGGTCGAAGCCTGATGGAAGCCCTGCGCGGCAGCAACGCCACTGTGATCATGAACGACGATGTGACCGCCGCCATCGAGTCGGGGGTCGATGGCCTGCATATCGGTCAGGGCGACATGACGCCCTCCCTGGCGCGCGCGCGCATTGGATCAGAGCTGATACTTGGCCTTTCGGTGAATACCGAAGGCGCAGCGCGGTTGATCGATCCGGCCATCATCGACTATGTCGGCGTCGGCCCAGTGTTTGCGACACCCACCAAGCCGGACCACGAAAAACCGCTCGGTTTTGATGGACTTGCCAAGGTCGTCGCCGCAAGTCCTGTTCCCACCGTGGCCATCGGCGGGCTGAAACAGGAGCACGTACAACGCGTATTGGCCGCGGGTGCGGATGGCGTAGCCGTGGTTTCCGCGATATGCGGAACCGCAGATCCGCGGCAGGCGGCACGGGCGTTGTGCGAGCGCCTCCGCGCCGCCCGATAGACGCTTTACGCGCCCCTAAAGTGACTTACCTGGGCGCCGGATCGTAGGGATCCACGTATGACGTACTCTGCCAATACACGTCCGTCTGATACTCGGCCGCGTCATAGAGCACTTCATGGATCTGGCCATCCTGCGGATCGAACACCTGAAGGACAAATTCTCCGGCGCCCTCACCTTCTTCGATGCCGACAATCACCACCCAGCGGCAATCTTGAAAATCGCAATTGGGAGCGCCGCCAGGATCGGCATCGCCAACGGTTGCCAGCAAAGGCTCGTTGCTGTCGATGGCAATGATGATTTCGTTGGGCGTCGGCAGCGGATGATCATCAACCATGCTCGGAAAACCCAGTTCGCTTAGCGCAGCGGCGGCAGATTGCTGCTGGTAAATGCTTCCATTGCAGAGATTCCAGGTCAGGGTCATCCAGGCCTGTGCCAACGCCTCGTCGCTGGCATAAGACTGGCCATTGGACTGGGCAAGCGTGTCGTACCAATTGATGATTTCTCTCGCCGCACACGCCCAGGATGAAAACAAAGACTCCTGTTTTTCACAAGGAAAGTTACGCAGTCTCGGCATGACGAAAAGTCCCTGGTTGATAATGATAAACGGCAAAACATCACCATGGCGGCGTACGAACACATAGCTACGTGACGCGCCATTTTTCTGCAGCGCTTGCATGCAAACAGGCTCATGCATGGACGACCCTGGATATTGCGCGTGAATAGGCACCATCCATGAAGCCACATCGAGCAGATGGCTGGAAACTCGTCACGTCGACAAACCGTGAATTTTTTGTCGACAAGTTTCCTCAATGACTTAATCAATGCGTTTTTCAGCCGTGGTTATCTGTTCACGGCGCCACTTCGCCACGATGATTTCCCGCTTAGTCAATACCAGTGCCGCCATCACCGTTCACGGGATGACCGCGAAAACGTTCAAGGATATTTCGCGCAAGCGCTGATCAGGGGGATCACAGTGGAAACGAAGGAATGTTCCGTCGGGTGCGATTGCGCGCCCGTGCTATGGGAGCGTCGTGCCGCCGTCGCCAGGCGATCGCGTCTGTTCCGGGATATGCCCGATGCATTGATTCACCATGTGGCAACGCATGCCACTGAACGCCGCCTGCGAAGCGGCGAAGTGCTTTTCCTGAAAAATGACCCGCAAGATTTCCTCGCGCTGGTCGTCTCCGGTTGTGTCTACGCCATGGTCTACGGACCCGATGGGCGAGAATTGATCGTCAACAACTTTCAATCCGGCGATGTCGTTGGCGAAACTGCACTGATCGATGGCCGAAGACGCGATACAACCGCTTTCGTCTGCGGCCCTACGCACATCCTGATTCTCCGCCGCCATCACTTCGAACCGCTGACCGCGGAACCGCTATTCCTCAATCGTCTGCTGGCGCTGCTCTGCTCACGCTTGCGTGATGTTGCCGCGCTGATCGAGTCGGTATGCCTGTATCGGCTTGAATCCCGCCTGGCCCGCTACTTTGTCACTGCGGTGGACGAATGCGGACTCGAAGCACCCGATGGCGTGCTCGTGCCCTTGCCACCCAGCCAGAGCGTGCTTGCTGCGATGGTGAATGCAAGCCGCCCCAAGCTCAACGCCCAGCTGCAAGCGTGGCGCCGCAGCGGCCTGGTGAGCTGGACCCAGGGCTCCCTGCTGATCACGGATGTCGATCAACTGCGGACCATGGCGCTCGATATTGCATAGCTTGAGTTACCCCGTGGCTTGATCCGGAATAAGTAACCCTACTTACTTGAACACCCAGCAGTTCGGGTCAAAAAAATTGCGCCGGAGATGCAATATCTCCGGCGCATGATCACCACGACAGCACGGATCAACCCTGAGCCGGACGGAAAGCGTTGAGCACTGTCAGCAGGCTGGTCAGGTTATCGGCCACGCCGGTCTGCGCGATCTTCTCGGTGGCACCGGCGGCAGCCGTCGTATCCAGGGTGTAGATCTGCATCACGCCCTGGTTGGCCGCAGCTTGCGACAGCGTGTTCTGCTGCTGCTGTGCCGATACCGCGTTCTCGAACAGGATACCGGTCGAGTGTGCCATGGTCTGGTAGATCGAACCCATCGCCATCGCTGGCGCTTCGCCGATCACCTTGACATTGGATTGGGTGACGGCATCGGTGATCTGGTTATTGACAGAGGTCGGAAAAGCCATTGTTGTGCTCCTGTATGTTTGGAATGGAAAGACAGCAGATCAAGAAACCGAATGACCGGTTCTATTACTACTGGCGGAACGCACTGAGAACGGTGAGTAGACTGGTGAGGTTGTCAGCCACACCCGTCTGCGCCACCTTCTCCGAAGCGCCCGCTGCCGCCGTGGTATCGACACTGTAGATCTGCATCACGCCCTGATTGGTGGCGGCCTGGGTCAGGGTGTTCTGCTGCTGTTGAGCGGCAACCGCGTTCTGGAACAGGATGCCGGTCGAGTGCGCCATGCTCTGATAAATGGAACCCAGTGCCATGGCGGGTGCTTCGCCGACCACCTTCACGTTGGATTGGGTTACCGCATCAGTGATCTGATCGTTGACTGAGGTAGGAAAAGCCATCTTTTGCTCCTTGAAGTGGGTGCGCGGCATATGTCGCGCTAAGTGCTGGAACGTCGAACGAGGAAACGCGTGAACGGCTTTCCTAACCCGACGAGATGCCGCCTTGCGGCGCTGATGCGGACGGCGTAGCCGCCTGCGGTGGATTCGGGGTCTGCGGCTTGTTGGTGACCGATGAGGTCTGTTGCACTTGTTCTCGCACGGCGTTGATCTCGCCGATGGCTTGTTCCAGCTGTTGCTGCAAACGTCCGAAATTCTGTTTGAAGCTCTGCTCGACTTCGGTCTTGACCAGGTTAGCCAGGCGGTCGGCGATCTGTGACATCGCGATGCGACTGTTGGTCGGCGCACTCGCCCCTGACGTGTTCAGGGCCGACGGCCGCAAATCGGCCAGGGTTTTCGCAGCCTCCACCACTTTCAGGATGGCCTGCGTTTCGCGGTCGTTCGCCTGCAAAGCCTGTGTTGTCGTGCTCTGGATCTTTTGCAGGACGTCGCGGATCGCCGTATCCGTGCGCGCCTGCCCTTCTTTCACGGCTTGCTCTGCCTGTGCCCTGGCGTACGCAGCGGGATCGCCGGACGCCTGATCGGATGCGCCACCCGAAGCCGCTCCCGACCCTGCCTGGAAGGCGTCCAGTTCCTGCTCTTCCTGCGGAGTAAGTGGTCGTTTCAACCACGCTACGGCGACACTGCGAAGCGCAGCGGATACATCCGGATCTGACTGTGTCATGACGTTGCCCTGTTTATGGAAACGAGGTTCTCTTCATCACGAACCCCGAATGACGTTTAGCTCGACTTGCTGTTGGCCAGCAGACTGCTGTACTTGGAAATGCTCTGATCGATTTTGTCGATAGCGAAGCTCGCCGCTTCGCCTTCAATCGCACCTGCCGCCGCAGCCACTGCTGCTGCCGCGCCCATCAGCAGATCCGTCACCAGCGCGCCCAGTGCGTCTTCCGCGGCAGCCGGAAGGTTCTGCTTGGCAATGTTCTCGGTCATCTGCTTGAGCAGTACCGCCTGACTCGCCATGGCCACCTTGCTGATGCCATCGAAATAGTTCGCTGCCGATTGCGCCACCAATCCCGCCGCCTGACTGATCATCATGTCCGGCGCTGTCGCGATCTGCGACGGCGCATAGCTGGCCGTCTCCGTATTGGTCAGCGTGACTGCCTGGACAATCTGGCTGTTCAGCGCATCCGTCGGCGGCGGCGCCGCCGCGAGCTGCGACACCATGAGGTTGTTCATCCGGGACAGCGTCGTTTCCGGTGGCAACGCAACAGGTGCAGGTGCAGGTGCAGGGATGGGGGTTGGTGTTGGTGTTGGTGTTGGTGTTGGTGTTGGTGTTGGTGTTGGTGTTGGTGTTGGTGTTGGTGTTGGTGTTGGTGTTGGTGTTGGTGTTGGTGTTGGTGTTGGTGTTGGTGTCGGCGAGGGCTCGGGGGCAGCCGCTGGTGCTGCTGCGACTGCACCCGGCGCCGCGTTAGCGGGGGCTTTCATGTTTGACTCCGTGCCTTTGGCACCAGGTGCCGCGCGCGCAACCTTCTTCAACCTATCCCAGAGAGCCATCGACTCATACCCCTATTGGTTGCTTGATGAACATGTCGACATCACCCAGATCAGGATTCGCCAATGGCCATGATCAAAGCCGCCGCTTTCGACACCACAGCGGTGGAAATCTGGTTGAGCGACTGCTGGCTCTGTACGGCGTTCTGCATCGACAGGCCGGCCGAATGGCTGGCCACCTGATAAAGCGAAGCAATGGCTTGCGCCGGCGCCTCGGCAACAACCTTGACATTGGTCTGCGTAACCGCATCGGTGATCTGCGCGTTGACTGCGGTGATATCCGCCATGAGATTTCCCTCGAAGGAAGTGGAATGGATGGAAGCGAACAGATAAAGGAACGAACCGAGCGATGTTTCGTGAATGTGATTCGGTCAAAAAAGCAGGTCAACATTCCGTGAAGATCATTCAAAAGCATCCTTAGCCAACCTTCTGCCGCAATCGACGTCGCAGCAATTCAACGCGTTTTCGCGCCAATGCCTCGCTTATGTGCAAGCGCTCGGCAATCACCGCGTACGGAAGATCCTGCTCGAATTTCAGCGCGAACAACTGCCGCGATTCGCGCGGCAAATGCTCGATCGCATCAGCGATGGATGACAGGGATTCGTTCAACTCGACCACATCTGGCGGCTGCAGTGTCGGCGCAACCGCTTCGGACCAATGATCGTCATCGAAGTCTGCGGAATACCGAAACACGCGTTCCTCGCGATCGAGGTGACGGACGCTGTCCAGGAACACGTGATTCAGCACAACGAACAAAAAGCCTTCAGGATTGCGTATGCGCTGCGGCACGCGACGCATGTAGATCAACGCTTTGAGAGCTGTATCGGCAACAAGCTCTTCGGCCGCCGCGCGATCGCCGCGCACAAGACGCAAAGCACGGCGTTGAAGATCGAACTTGATCACCCGCCAGGCGCGCTCGAATAAAGCGTCGCCTTGATTGGATCCGTGGAAGCAGACTTGCGGTGAAAGCTGCGGCGCAGCGTTGTTCCGGTTCATTCCATTCCCCCCGTGCAAGACATGCGCGGGGAGATTGGCGATGAGCAACGCCGTGGGCTGTTACTTGGGTTACATCGTCATCCTTCTTGACGAAGAACGAAAACGCCACGGGTTCTTTCTACGAAAAAGTAGTGCGTTAGCGGATACACACACCATGTATTTCACAAAATAAAGACATGCATGCGTGTAGCGCGAGGGCGTAGCAAGACAGCAGCCTTTAAAAGAAAACCCCGCACTGGGCGGGGTTTTCTTTTAAAGGCATTAGGCCAAGCTTGATTCGTGAGTGCGTAAACGGTCCCTGTAGGCAGACTCGGTCTCCTGATACAACCCGGACCAGGGATCGAGTACGTATCCCTCCAACGGATCAGGCGACATACGCCGAACGTCAAAACGCGGTTCCACGTGATCAAACATCGCATCAAGGCTCGTAGCTGTCATAAGGGCCCCTCGGTCTTTGTCGCGAGGTTTCACCTTATCGAGGAACGTGTTCGTATTGGGTTAAGCAAAGTCGCGCTTTTTTCGAACACGAAATTTATAAGCGCCCTATATGCAATCGCGAATCATGACTGCATGCCATAAGCATATGAGACATTCAGGCGCGTCATTTTTTGGAAATATACGGGCTGTCAGCCACATACCAGCGCCATGGATATTCCGCCGCCTTGCTGAGGCCAATGCGCGTCGTCTGCACGGGCCGTTTCGGTGCAGGCGTACCATCATCGACCAAGACATAGGCGTCGCCATTCACAAGATCCCCACCATCCTGTGCACCATTGATGCTCATCGCCTGAGCGAGACGTGCCGGTCCATTGCATAGCTGTCGATCGTTCTTTGCCCTGGAGCGAGCGGCATACATCAGGTCAAGGCCGGCCACGGGCTGCAGTGCACGGATCAACACGGCCCATCCATTCCCGTCGTCGCCGCAGACGACATTGCCGCACCAATGCATGCCGTAGGTAAAGTACACGTACAAATGCCCGACCGGACCGAACATCACCGCGTTGCGCCGCGTCTTGCCACGATACGAGTGTGCGGCGGGATCATCGCTGCCGTGGTAAGCCTCGACTTCCACGATGCGGCCGGCACGGCCGTCGTGACGGCACACCAGTACCTTGTTCAACAAGAGGGGCGCCAGCACCAACGGATCGCGTCGATAAAATGCCCTGGGCAGTACAGCTCCGGTGTCAGACCAAACGTTCATGAGTGGAGCTTACCCGCAACGAGCGGCAATGGCTCTTTTGGAATGGTTGGCAAATGCTCGCTGAGCCATGTCATAGCCTGGACCGTTACCGGCTTGCCGTGGCAAGACACTGCGAAACATAAATTCCACGCTTGATCAGGCAAGCTTTCTGTAGCATCGGACAATGCCACCGGCTTGAACCCGTCCGGTTCGACGCCAACTCGAAGCACTTCGCTTACCTGAGTTGCTGGAGTACATCATGCAGATCCATCTCAAGAATCGCCGCGCCATCGTCACCGGCTCGACCGCCGGCATCGGCCTCGCTATTGCCAGCGGCCTTGCCGCTACCGGCGCGCACGTGGTCGTTACAGGCCGTACGCAGGCCCGCGTGGATGAAGCGCTCGCAGCCATCGCCAAGGACGTATCCGGCGCAAGCTTGAGCGGCGTTGCCGGCGATCTGGGCACGCAGGAAGGCGCCGAGCATCTGATCAAGCAGGTGCCGGAGGCGGATATCCTGATCAACAATCTCGGCATCTTCGAGCCGAAAGCGTTTTTCGATATTCCGGACGAAGACTGGCTGCGCTTCTTCGAAGTCAACGTCATGAGTGGCGTGCGCCTGTCGCGCCATTACGCGCAGGGCATGGCCAAGCGCGGCTGGGGCCGTATCCAGTTCATTTCCAGCGAATCCGGCGTGCAGATTCCGGCCGAGATGGTCCAGTACGGTATGACCAAGACTGCACAGCTCGCCGTATCGCGCGGCCTGGCCGAAACGCTTGCCGGTACCGGCGTGACCGTCAATGCCGTGCTGCCCGGTCCGACGCGCTCGGAAGGCGTGGGTGATTTCTTCGGCAAGATCGCGGCCGACAAAGGTATCTCGCAGCAGGACGTCGAACGTGACTTCATTGCGACGCATCGTCCGTCTACAGTGATCAAGCGATTGGCCACGGTGGAAGAAGTTGCCAACATGTGCGTGTATCTCGCCTCGGAGCAAGCCTCGGCCACTACGGGTGCTGCCATGCGTGTGGATGGCGGCGTGGTGCGTTCGATCGTCTGATTTAGCGTAGCCAGCGACTGCCCTCTTCTATGGCAGGTTTGCAGCGGATGACACATCGTGCTGGCGAAGAATGGCCAGCACGGCTGCAATTGCCTTCGGATCGCGTGGCACGCTGTGGTGATCCGCATCCACGATCAGCGTCGATGCCGCACCAGGCAGCACGGCACTGCTCAACGGCACATAGCCATCGCTAGGCGGATGTTCGCCCGGCAGTGAGCCGGCAATGTTGTGATAGCGCACACCCGCAGCCGGCATCAGCGTTTCGTCCACCGCCGAAACCGGCTCATCCGGTATCAGGCTGGTCACGCTGCTCAGATGACTGATGCGGTAGGTACCGGAAATCAGCCCGGCCTGCACGGCGCCTGGGTTTTCATCGCTGATCCGCTCCAGCCTGTCCATCTCCGGAATGTGACGCCACGCCAGATCCTGCGCCAACCGGCCGAACCAATCGCCCGCCACGGGACTGCCATGTTGAGGGGATGCCATGAAAACAAGTTCGTCTATCCCCGCATAAGGCTTGAAATCAAAAACGTTCTTGAGCAACGCCAGATCCTCTGCACTTCCATGCAGGCGGTCAAAGGGCACGGTAAACGCTGCATTCCACAACGCGGGCGTGCTTTGTGCGCATAGCAACCGGGCGATCACGCCACCCATGCTGTGCCCTATCAACACCACGCCTTGCCTGGCTGGCGCATTGCCGGCAGGGTCCAGAATCTTCCACGCCGTGTCGAGATAACGCTGAACGCGATAACGCTCAACCAGCAACGGCGCATTGGTTTGATAGACCATGTGCCAGATCTGATAACGGCGATTCAAATCAGGATCGCCGAGGATGGCATTGCTCAACCGCGCCCAGATAATGGGGCTGCTGCCAAGCCCATGAATCATGATCACTGGCGTTTTTGTCGGGTCGTAATCTTCCAGCAGGAACAACCCCGAACGTCGGCCAATAGCCTGACCGCCAATCAACCCCCACCATCCAAGCCGCCGCAGTTTGCTGCGCTCAAGCAACTGCTCATAGGGTGCTGAAAGGTCCTCGGCGAGCTGATAGTTGGCGTTACCCACTGCGTGTACGGGTTGGGCTGTCGGATTTTGCACAACCAGTACTGGCTCTTCGTCATGATGCAGGGCGCCCGGCTCGCCCTCCAGCCAAACGGTCGCAGGCCGGAAGACACCTTCCGGTGGATACAGCGTACAGATCGCGCTATGCATGCATGGCGGTGCAGCTGCGACAACTGGAACGCCAAACCCCGGTTGCCGATGTCGTACACCATCCAGCACCTGCATCGTCAGACCATCGGCCAATTCCAGATGCAGGTGATCGCCGAGGCTATCTGGCAAGCGACGAAACTGCACCTCGATAATGCGGCCGTTCAAGGTCATCTGACCGGCATGCACGTTCAAGGTCGTCCCTTGCGACATCATCTCGATATACGCGCGACTGCAACGCGTCGCCAAGGATGCCGCGGCAATCTCATCCGCTTCCTGTGTCGCCACCATGGCGTCATGGGCCAGCACGCCGCAGTTTAGCCAGGCGTCGGCACGCATGCCATCGTCCATCTGGTTCGGTGCACGGGCAGCCCACTCTTGCGCCTTGTGCAATGCATCCTTGGCAGACAAACCGGAATAATTGCCGGGCATCCGGGCAGAAGGCGCAAAGGTGGTGCACGCGTGCAGCAACAACAATGCAGCCAGCAACAGCAAGCCTGAGCAGATACGCGAGCACTGCGTACGACACGACATGCGGCTGAACCTCATGCAGCGGTGGATACGCCACGGGCCATCCATGATGTCACTTTTTCCCGGCGGCAGACGAGCTGATCGCGACGTGTGCCGCCACCCATCGTTATAGGCGAAATGAACGCGATAATCGATTGTTTTGCCAAAACATTTATGCGAACGTCACGACCAGCAAGAACGGCGACAGGAAGCCAGCATCGTGACAGACGCAACATCGCCCCTGGAAGCAAGCTTGCCGCAACGCCGCACGGCCATGCCCATCTTGATGGCGGTCACCGTGTGCGTGGGTGTCGTTGCGGGCGCGGGAGGCATGTGTCTGGGGCTACTGCTGCATTACATCCAGCATGTGGCCTATGGCTACAGCATGCATCGCTTGCTCAGTACGCAGAGTTTTCTGCAGGGCGTCACCAACTCCACGCCTGAACGGCGCATCGAAGCGTTGTTGGTCTGCAGCGTCGTTGCAGGATTGGGCTGGTGGGCGATGTACCGGTTTGGCAAGCCACTGGTCAGCGTCGACAAAGCATTGAAATCAGATGACCCGCGCACACCGGTTGTTTCGACAGTGGTGAATGCGTTGCTGCAAATCATCACCGTCGGCCTGGGATCGCCGCTTGGCCGCGAGGGTGCGCCCAGGGAAGTCGGCGCCACGCTTGCAGGCTGGCTGTCGCACCGCATCGGACTGACGCCGCAAGAAAGCCGCGTGATGGTTGCCTGCGGCGCGGGCGCCGGCCTGGCTGCGGTCTATAACGTACCGCTGAGTGGCACGCTGTTTGTGCTGGAGGTGTTGCTCGGCACCTTCACCACGGCGGCGGCCATCCCTGCCCTGCTCACGTCCGTGATTGCCGCCACGGTCGCCTGGATCGGACTCGGCAACGATGCGCAGTACACTGTGCCGACGTTTGAACTGAGCGATTCGCTGATGGCCTGGTCGATGCTGATCGGGCCGATTTTCGGCTTTGCGGCCTACGGGTTTTCGCGTCTGGTCAACATGGCACGCAGCCATGCGCCACGCGACTGGCGTTTGCTGCCAAGTTGCCTGCTGGCGTTTCTCCTGATCGGCCTGGCGGCCATTTTCTATCCGCAATTGCTCGGCAACGGCAAAGGACCCATCCAGTTGGGTTTCAACGACGGTGTCAGCTTGCAGATGGCTGCCATCCTGCTGATCCTGAAAGCGCTTGCCATGCTGATCTGTCTGCGTGCTGGCGCAGGCGGTGGATTACTGACGCCGGGCATGTCGCTGGGTGCCATGCTGGCCATCGTCATGGGCGGTTTGTGGAACCATGCTTTCCCTGTCGTACCACCGGGTGCCTACGCCATCGTCGGCGCTGCTGCTTTTCTCGCGGCATCCATGCGCATGCCGATCACCGCCATCGTGATGGCAGTCGAGCTTACGCGCGTCGATCACGATTACTTGTTTCCGGTGGTCTTCGCTGTGGCTGGATCCAGCGCAGCGCTACGCATATGCATCCGGCGCTTCGACAAGATACATACGCCATCCATGACGCTACATAAAGAGTAATGCAGCGTCACGTTGTGTAGCCATCAGGTATCCTGCACGTGCCCTGTTGTCACTTCACAAGCTCGTAAGGGCGATACGTCGGCTCCCACACCAGTGATTTCAAACGTTGGTCGAGCGTCGCCTGATCGCAGGATTCCGCCACACCGTCTGCCTGCGCCTGAATCGCCACGGCTTTCGCCACCGCAAGTGATACCTCACGCAGTTGATCCACCGGCGGAAGCAAGCGCGCATTACGATCCTTCACGGTCGGCGACATGGCAGCCACCACCTTGCCGGCGACCATAAACATGGCATCCGTTACACGCTTTGCGTTCACCGCCAACACGCCAAGGCCAACGCCAGGGAAAATGTAGGAGTTGTTGGTCTGGTCGACCGGAATATCCTTGCCCTGCCACTGCACCGGGGAAAACGGACTGCCCGTACCGATCAAGGCACGTCCGTTCGTCCACTCCATGACCTGCTGCGGCACGGCCTCGCTGCGTGAGGTTGGATTGGACAGCGGGAAAATAACGGGATGCTCGACGCCCTCCGCCATCGCGCGCACGACTTGCTCGGTAAATGCGCCTGCTTGGCCGGAGACACCAATCAGTACCGTTGGCTTGGCATTGCGCACCACTTCCAACAGGCCGATATCTCCCGGCTCATCCAGTACCCAGTCGCTGATCGCTTCGCGTTTCTGCACGAAAGGCGTTTGTGCGGGCGTGATGCCCTCCATGCCATCGACCAGCAAACCGTTGCGATCAACCAGGTAAAACGCAGCGCGAGCTTCCTCTTCACTGAGACCGGCATCCACCATGGCGCGCAGTAACAGCGCGGAGATGCCGCAACCGGCCGAACCCGCACCCAGCACGGCAATGCGCTGTTCGGTCAACTTGATGCCAGTCACGTTGACGGCAGCCAGCAAAGTCCCCGCGGCAATCGCAGCGGTGCCCTGGATGTCGTCGTTGAACGTGCACAGACGATCACGGTATTTGGCCAGCAAGCGGCTGGCATTCGAACCGGCAAAGTCTTCCCATTGCAGCAGCACATTCGGCCAACGCTCGATCACGGCGCTGACAAATTCTTCGACAAACGCATCGTATTCAGCACCCACGATGCGCTCATGACGCCAGCCGATATAAAGCGGATTGTTCAGGCGCTCACGATTGTTGGTGCCCACATCCAGCAGGATAGGCAGCGTCAGATCCGGATGAATACCCGCACATCCGGTGTACAGAGAAAGCTTACCGATCGGAATGCCCATGCCACCGGCACCCTGGTCGCCAAGCCCCAGAATGCGCTCACCGTCACTGACTACAATCACCCGCACGCGGTCATAGCGCGGATCGGCCAGAATTTCGCGAATACGCCCCTTGTTGGGATAGCTCAGAAACAGGCCGCGCGGCTTGCGCCAGATCTCGCTGAAATGCTGACAGCCCTCGCCCACCGTGGGCGTGTAGACCAGCGGTAGCAATTCTTCGATATGCCGCACCAGCACGGCATAGAAAAGGGTTTCGTTGGTGTCCTGCAGGTCGCGCAGAAAAGCGTAGCGCTCAAAGTCGGTACTGAAGGCGCGCAGCACGCGCAAGCGGCGCTCAGCCTGTTCCTCGATCGTGGCGACATGAGGCGGAAGCAAACCATTCAAACGAAACACGTCGCGTTCGTGCAGACTGAAGGCCAAGCCCTTGTTCAACATCGGCTTGGTAACAAGATCGAAGCCGGTAAGATGCGTTTTGAGAGGCGTTTCCCATTCCGATGCAACCACTTCAGTCATGACAGCTGTTCTCCTGATTAGCCTCCCCTTGCATCATTAAACACCTTTTCGTGTTACGGCGGTGTATCACGTGTTGGTCAATGGCTAATCGGAAAATTTTCTTGACGTGTCGTAATCCCTTGCATTAATCAATTTGCGAAAAACTATACCCGTCGTCCCGGCGAAGGCCGGGACCCAGCGACTTAACGAGTGCACAAAGACACTGGGTCCCGGCCTTCGCCGGGACGACGGGTGTGTAGATTTGACGCAATAATGAGTCTTGTTAGTGCAACAGCCGAAACTACGGCTGCACAGTCGCCGCCGCATCTGTCGCTTTCTTCGCCGCCACCTTGGCATCGCTGGCAGCTGCATCGGCCTCTTCCTTCAACAGCTTCACATATCCCTTCGCCTCATCCGCCTGGCAGGTGATGTGGATGCTTATCTCATCGCTCACCTGCGGCACGTACAAGCCCAGGCCGAAGTCGGAGCGATTGAAGGTGGTGGTCGCATCGAAGCCCACATTGGGCAAGTTGTCGCGGATATTCGTGCCGACCTTGTTGATGGTGACATCGAGCATGATCGGCCTGGTCACACCATGGACGGTCAGGTTGCCCGTTACCTTCAGTTTGTCGGGCGCACTGCCGCGCTCGACCCGGGTACTCTTGAAGATGGCCGTCGGGTATTTGGCAACATCGAAGAAATCCACCGAATGGAAATTGTCGTCCAGGTCCGGCACACCGCTGCTGAGGTTGGCGAGCTTGATGGTGGCCGAAACCGATGCGCGCGTCGGATCGGCCGGGTCAAAATCCAGCGAGCCTTCGACCATGGTGAACTGCGCCGTAGGGTTGGAGAAGCCCAGGTGGCTCCAGCGAATGATGCCTTCGCTATGTTGCGGCTCAATAATGTAGGTGGTGGCGTATAGCGGCGCACAAGCGAGCATCAGCGATGCGGCGAAAACCAGACGGCGGATCATGCGGGCAACTCCTGTGGTGTGAACAGCCGTCACTCTGCGAGTGCTACCGCAGGAAGTCCTGAAACGGAGCCTGAAATACCCTGAAGATCTCTGAATCGCACGCGTAGTTGCCGCACGCAGAACCAGATGCGAAGATCTCAGGGCGAACCGTTCGCCTATACAAACAAAGGTTTATATGTCATCCGGGCTGGATCAATCGTCCAAGGCCACCTTGCGCATCGGCGACTGGGTTGTCAGCCCCTTGTCAGGTCAGATGACGCGCGATGGCGAGACCGTCCGCCTGGAAGCACGCACCATGCGGTTGTTGCTGTGTCTGGCCGAGAATGCCGATCATGTGGTCAGCATCGACGATTTGCTGGAACAGGTGTGGCAAGGCGTGGTGGTGACGCCCGACTCGGTCTACCAAGCGGTAACATCGCTGCGTCGCCTGCTCGGCGATGATCCCAAGCAACCCGTCTACATCGCTACGGTGCCGCGGCGAGGCTACCGCATGGTCGCCCCGGTCAGTACCGGCGATATGCCGGTATCGTCCGCGGCTGCGCTTTCGGCGGCCAATGAGGACTTCGTGCCGCAACGCGAAACGGCAGCACCCCATTCCGGCTCGCGCCGCCTCTACCTCAGGCTGCTGATGATTGGCGGCCTGCTAGTTGTCGCCTGCATCGCCTTCTACTTTGTGACCCGGCCGCATCCGCTCGAATCATCGACGGCAGTCACCGCTCCCGCACCGGATCCACGATCCATTGCCGTGCTGCCCTTCCTGGATATGACCGATGCCATGAACGAGGAACCGTTTGCAGATGGCATGACGGAAGAGCTGATCGACAAACTGAGCCAATCAAGGGAGCTGCACGTCGCCTCGCCCACGTCATCGTTCTACTTCAAGGGCAAGCAGGTCACCGTCGCCCAGATCGCCAAGGCGCTCGATGTGGCCTATTTGCTGGATGGCAGCGTGCGCAAGTCCGGTAATACGCTGCGAGTGGCAGCACGATTGGTTCGTGCCGATGATGGTTTCGTCGTGTGGTCGCAGACCTACGATCGCTCCTGGGACGACAAGCTGATGATCCAGGACGATATCGCCAGCGAAGTCGCCAAAGCATTGAAAGGCTCCATCCACTAGGCCATTCAGCTGCCACGGGTCACCCTGACATAACCGTAACGGGCTTCGTTGTTGAATGCGCACACTTCCATAAGGAGATGCGCTCATGAAGACCCGAATCGGCGGTATCGCAACGGCCTGCGCAGCAGCCATGATCCTCGGCTTCGCCGGCAGCGCGGCAAGCGCGCAGGATCTGGGCAGTCTCGGCGGTAAGCTGGGTGGCAGCAGCCTGGGCAACATGCTCCCTGGCGGCGGCACTTCCGGCAGCACGGGGAACGTGGCCGGCATCCTGCAGTACTGCGTCAAGAACAATTATCTCGGCGGCGACTCGGGTGCCTCGGGCATCGCCGGCAAGCTGCTTGGCAAAACCCAGGGCGGCGGCAGTAACTCTGACTACCAGAATGGTGCGAGCGGCATCCTGCAAGGCAAAGACGGCCAGAAAACCGACCTGAACAGCATCGGCGGCGGCAATAGCGACATGAAGTCCAAGCTCACCACCAAGGCCTGCGGCGTCGTGCTCAACCAGGGCAAGTCGCTCGTGGGCGGCGGGTCATCATCCGGAAGCAAGTTGGGCGGATTGCTGGGGCATTGATATGCGTCACATGTGCCGGATCGGCACCCTGGTCGATCCGGCACGAAGCATGCGGGTTGGGTATCCCCTCAACCTACAAAAGCGCCTTGGCGTGATGCGCAACATGCTCGCCAATAAAACTCGCCACGAAGTAATAGCTGTGGTCGTATCCGGGCTGCATACGTAATGTAATGGGATAATCCGCCGCATCGGCTGCCGCCTTGAACAGATCAGGCCTCAGCTGTGTGTGCAGGAATTCATCCGCCTCGCCCTGATCGATCAGCAGTGGTAGCCTTTCGCTTGCCGCCTTCACCAACTCGGTGGCGTCATAGGCTTTCCACGTTTCACGGTGGTCGCCCAGATAAGCCGAGAACGCTTTTTCGCCCCACGGTACGTGACTGGGCGCGACGATGGGCGAAAACGCCGAGACACTGCGATAACGCCCCGGGTTTTTCAGCACAACGCTCAATGCGCCATGACCGCCCATGGAATGGCCGCTGATCGCACGTGCGTCGGTCACGGGAAACCGCGCTTCAATCAACGCAGGGAGTTCCTGGGCAACATAGTCATACATGCGGTAGTGCTGCGACCACGGTGCCTGCGTGGCGTTGAGATAGAACCCAGCGCCTTTGCCCAGGTCGTAGCTATCCACATCCGCGACATCGTCACCACGCGGACTGGTATCCGGCACTACCAGCGCCACGCCGTGTTCGGCGGCATAGCGCTGCGCTCCGGCTTTGGTGATGAAGTTCTGCTCGGTGCAGGTCAGGCCGGAAAGCCAGTACAGCACGGGCACCACCCTGCTCGCGGCTTGCGGCGGCAGATAGACCGCAAACTGCATGTTGCAATCGAGGGCCGCGGAGCGATGGCGATAGACATCCTGCCAACCACCGAAGCAGGCGCGGTGCTCGATACGTTCCAACTGCATGATCGTTGTGCTCAGAAGTGGATAACCGTGCGGATCGACTTGCCTTCGTGCATCAGATCGAAGGCTTCGTTGATGCGATCGAGCGGCAGGGTGTGCGTGATGAACGGATCGAGATGGATCTCACCGCGCATCGCCTGCTGCACCATGCCTGGCAACTGAGTGCGACCTTTCACGCCGCCGAACGCACTGCCACGCCATACACGGCCAGTGACAAGCTGGAACGGACGGGTGCGGATCTCCTTGCCCGCTCCGGCCACGCCGATAATGATGCTTTCGCCCCAGCCCTTGTGACAGCACTCCAGCGCCGCGCGCATCACGTCCACATTGCCGATGCATTCAAAGCTGTAGTCAACGCCGCCGTCGGTGATCTCGACGATCACTTCCTGGATCGGCTTGTCGTGATCCTTGGGATTGATGCAGTCAGTCGCGCCCATCGCTCGCGCCAATTCAAACTTGGCTGGGTTGGTGTCGACCGCCAGGATGCGTCCGGCCTTGGCCTGTACTGCCCCCTGGATCACCGCCAGACCAATGCCGCCCAGCCCGAACACTGCAACCGTTGCGCCGGGTTCGACCTTGGCCGTATTGTGCACTGCGCCAATGCCGGTGGTGACGCCGCAACCCAGCAAACACACCTTTTCCAGCGGTGCCTGCGGATCGATCTTGGCCAGCGAAATTTCCGGCACCACGGTGTATTCGCTGAAGGTGCTGGTGCCCATGTAGTGGTAGATCGGCTTGCCCTGGTAGGAGAAGCGTGTGGTGCCATCCGGCATCAGCCCCTTGCCCTGCGTGGCGCGCACGGCCTGGCACAGGTTGGTCTTGCCGGAAAGGCAGAACTTGCACTTGCCGCATTCGGCCGTGTACAGCGGAATCACATGATCGCCGGGCTGCAGCGTGGTAACACCCTCACCCACTTCCACCACGATGCCGCCACCTTCGTGTCCGAGCACGGCCGGAAAGATGCCCTCCGGATCGTCACCCGACAACGTGAATGCATCGGTATGGCACACGCCGGTGTGGGTGATCTTCACCAGCACCTCACCCGCCTTCGGCGGCGCAACGTCGATCTCAACGATTTCCAGTGGTTTGCCCGGCGCAAAGGCAACGGCGGCGCGTGACTTCATGATGCTCTCCTAAAGCAATACAACGTAAACGCGAAGATTAACATCTGTGAGCAGGTGTCACCGGAAATGGCTACTTTACGCGGAGCGAAAGTGGTCATTTCGGCAACGATCCAACTGGCGTAGCGTGTCTTCAGCGTGTACGGGGATGAGCCATGCGCGAACATGCAAAAATCGGATGGATGACCGCATTCGCCGTGGCATGCCTTGCCTGCTTTCCATGGGCCGCACATGCCCAGACTGCAGCCGAATGGGAGGCGCAACAAGAAGCGGCAGGCAACAAATCCGATCGCATCATGGCCCAAGCCATGCAGCATGAGGGACTATTGGCGCAGTACCTGGCCATGCATCATGCCTACGACAGTGATCACTCCAAAGCTTTCCAGCTGATCTTCGGCCAATACATCAGTTGGTACTTGAGTTTTCTCGGCAACTATCCCGATGCCGTGCGCACCTTCTCCGTTTCGCAGCCGCCCGATCCCGAGGACAATCCCTCGCCACTTGCCGCCAACAGTGGCTATACCGCGCAACCCGCGCTCGACGCGATTCCCGAGCTGGCAAAAAACTATCGCATCGTGTTGTTCAATGAAGCGCATAACGTGGCGCTCACACGCAGCCTGACCGTGCAGTTGCTGAGCCGCCTGCGACAGGAGGGCTTCGATTACTTTGCCGCAGAGACGCTATCTGCCTCCGACACTGGGTTGTCAACACGTGGCTATCCCACTGACCACAGCGGCTTCTATACCGAGGAACCGATCTACGCGGAGATGGTGCGTACCGCGCTCAAACTTGGCTTCAAGGTGGTTGCCTATGAAGCAGTCACCCCAACGGGCAATACCGATGTACGCGAAACCGAGCAGGCCAGTAATCTTTATCAGCAGGTATTCGAAAAAGATCCTGCGGCGCGGTTGGTGGTCAATGCCGGCTACGACCACATTGTGAAGTCGGGCGTCTATCTGGATGGTTCATCCATGGCCGAGCACCTTTCCCGGCTCACGCATCTGCCGATGCTGTCGGTCGAACAGACCATGTTGTATCCGCGCCCGTCCAGCAGTGGCGATCATCCTTATTACACCGCCGTGATGAAAACGCTGAAGCCAACGTCGCCCATTGTATTTGTCAATACTGACGGCAAGCCGTGGACGCTGCGTTCAAACTACGATGTGAGCGTGTTCTTCCCGAGAGAGAGAATCGATCGCGACCGCCCCGAATGGTTGAGCCTTGGCGGCCTGCGCGTTCCGTATTTCATCAGTGCCGATCGCTGCCAGGGAGATTACCCCTGCCTCATCGAGGCGCGTTACAGTGACGAGGGACCCGATGCCATTCCCGCAGATCGCCTGATGCTGGATCGAGTGTCTCAGATCGATCCTGGCTATCGCATCAACGTATACACCAGCAATCAGGACGCGCCTTCCGGCAATCTCTATCTGCGTCCAGGCAAATACCATCTCACCTTCAGCGACGGCAATGGCCGGGTGTTGCACAAGGAAGATATCGTCGTGATCGGCGCATCACCGTGACGCTTTTTCCTCGGCAACCTTAACCTTCGAAAATCAGAAACAGATAGGCCAGAAAGAGGATCAGGTGCACACCGCCTTGCAGGACATTCGTGCGTCCGCTGGAAAAGGTCACCGTGCATAACACCAGGGTGAGCACGAACAGCAGCAGGTCTGTATGTTCCAACCCCAGGCGAACCGGGTGTTGTGTCAACTCGCTGATGACGATGATGGCCGGAATGGTCAGACCGATCGTCGATAGCACCGAGCCGAGGAAGATGTTCATGGATCTTTGCAGGTTGTTCGTGCCCGCAGCGCGCACGGCACCGATGATTTCGGGCGTGGCGACCAGCACCGCCATCACCAATCCAGCCAGCGCTGCCGGCTTGCCCATCGTCTCGACTACGTAATCCACCGGCGGTGCCAGTTTCTCAGCCAGATACACCACCAGCGCCATGTAGATCACGAGCAGCGTAACGTGCAGACTCATGGGCGAGCCGGACGAACCTTCAACCTCATCGTGCCCGGCCGCGGCAACATCACCCTGAACGGCGAAATACATGCGATGCCTGCTGGACTGCAAGGCCAGAAAAGCCACATAAAGACCTAACGACACAGTAGCCACAAAGATCTTCTGCGGCATCGACAGCATCGGATCACCGGCCGGCGCGGAAACGAAATTCGGCAACACGAGGCTCAGCACGCCCAGTGGAATAATCACACCCAGATAGGTGTTGGCGCCTTGCAGATTGTAGTACTGCTCCCGATAGCGCCAGCCACCCAGCAACAGCGAAAGTCCCACCATGCCGTTGAGGACAATCATGGTGACAGCGAACAACGTATCGCGCGCGAGTGTAGGGTTGTTAGCCCCATGCAGCATGATTGCAGTGATGCTCACCACCTCGATGGACGTCACGCAGAGCGTGAGAATCAGCGTCCCGTAGGGCTCACCCAATCGCACCGCCAGATGTTCGGCATGGCGTACCACGGCCAGGGCAGAACCCAGCACCACAGCAAACAGCCAGAAGAAAACCACTGCAAGGCGATACAGGCTGGAAAGCCCGCTGAACATCGAGTCGCCGAAGCCGTAGAAGGCAATCGTGGTCAATATACTGAGCCCGAGAAACTGCTCTTTGCGGACCCATGCCAACACACCAGTCGTCTGCATGGCATTCCCTCCGTCACTCGAAGCGATCGTTACAGGAAATACAGGCCGGAAGCGCGATGGCTGCCGCAAGGTTAAGCAGCTGGCCGGATGGTGTCAAAGGCCGCGGTTGCCGCCTTTATCGCGGTTAATCCGAAAAGGGTGCTAGTGTCCGGGCACTGCCCCGTTTCATCCGCGACACATGCAAAAAATCCTGTTTTCCATATCTTTGCTGGTCACGTTGTTGGCCGGCAGCACAACCTCCCACGCCAGCGACGCAGCAGCCGTTTCGAATGACGGCACGGCAGCCACGCACGGGCCGATCGTGGTGCTGATCACCATCGATGGCTTTCCCGCCCGCGCCCTCGACGATCCACGCCTGCCCATGCCGACCTTGCGCAAGTTGCAGGCCGCGGGTGCCTATGCGCAATCCATGCAGCCGATCAATCCTTCGGTGACGTGGCCGAACCACACCACGCTGATCACCGGCGTCACGGCTGCCGAACATCACGTCATGGCCAACGGCCTGATCACGCTTCCCACCGATGGCAGCGAAGTGGCGGTGAAGCCCTGGGTTCCCAAAGAGCAACTGGTTCATGCCACCACGCTCTATGACGCACTGGCCGAACGCGGCATGAGTACGGGACAGGTGGACTGGGTTGCCATCTACGGTGCGAAAAATGTGCGCTGGGCATTCGCGGAAAAGCCGGACATCAACAGCCCGATTGCGCAGGATCTGATCGCGCAAGGAAAGGTAACGCCAGAGCAGGTCACCGGCTTCCTTGATGGCGGCAGTGCAGCCTGGCACGACCAGGTATGGACTGACGCCGCAATCGACATCCTCACCCACCACACGCCCAACCTGCTGCTGTTCCATCTGCTTCAGACCGACACGCTGCAACACCAATACGGTGCACTGTCGCCAGCGGGGTACGCCGCGTTCGCCGACGCGGACAACTGCATCGCACGCCTGATCGATGCCGCACGCACGGCCGGCATTCTGGATCGCATCACCTTCGTCGTTGCATCCGATCATGGCTTCACGGACTACACACACGCCATTCGCCCCAATGTGGCATTGGTGCAACAAGGTCTGTTGCAGATGCGCAATGGAAGCTACGAAGGCGATGTATGGATTCTTCCCGAAGGCGGCGAGGCGTCGCTGTTTATTCGCAATCCGTCCAAGCGCGCCACGCTGACACCAAAGCTCAAAGCCTATTTCGAGACCCAGCCCGGTATCGCGGCGGTCTACACGGCCGATGATGCGCCAAAGCTCGGGCTTCCCACAGCCGGCACCACAGATCAGGCGCCCCAGCTCTATCTCCTCGCCAAACCGGGCTATGCCTTCTCGGGTGGCACGGAGCCGCCCATTGTGAAAGACGTCGATCCCGCCAGGGGCGCGCACGGCTACCTGAACACCAATCCGGATATGCAGGCGCTTTTCATCGCCTCGGGGGCGCACATTCGGAAAGGTGTCGACCTGGGCCACATCACCAACTTGCAGGTGGCGCCGACCATCGCAAAAATTCTCGGTATTTCGCTGCCTGCGGCGCACCAGCCCCCGCTGACAGACGTGTTACAGCCATGACGGGAGGACCATCCCGTCACTACAGATTTGCTTCCCGGTGCCGAACTGATTAAACATGCGCACGGGGCTTCCCAAATTTTTGCTTTTTGGCCTTTGTATTCAAGGCCCATGACAGCCTGAAGTTTATGCAGATTAAAAAAATCGTCTCCCGCCCTGCTGCCGTCGCAGCGCTGACCATCTCGGTGGGTATGACGGGTTTTGCCCATCCCGCGCTCGCCACTGACATCCCCACACCGCCGGGCTGGGTGCTTACCTGGGGCGATAATTTCGCCGGGCAAGCAGGCACGCTGCCATCAACCAGCATCTGGCGCATCGACACCGGCCATTCGTACCCGAATGGTCCAGTCAACTGGGGCACGTCCGAGATCGAACGCTATACGACTGATCCGGCGAATATCCGCCTGGACGGAAAAGGGCACCTGCTGATCACACCGCAGCGCAGCGCGGACGGCGAATGGACTTCCGGGCGCCTCGAAACCATTCGTGACGACTTCACCGTCGCCGAAGGCGGCATGTTGCGCATGGAAGCCCGCATCCAGATGCCGGACATTACCGGACCGCGAGCGTTGGGTTACTGGCCTGCGTTCTGGGCGCTGGGCAGCAACTTCCGCGCTAACGGGAAATGGCCCGAATCCGGCGAATTCGACATCATGGAGAGCGTCAACGGGCTTGACGCGGTGTGGGGCATCCTGCACTGCGGTATCAATCCGGGCGGCCCTTGTGCCGAACCGATCGGCATCGGCAGCCGCCTGCCTTGCCCGCATGAAGCCTGCACTTCCGGCCCGCACACGTTTACCTTCGAATGGAACCGCAGCGTCACGCCGGAGCAATTGCGCTGGTTCGTGGATGGACAGTTAGTCAACCAGGTGGCCGAGAACCAGATGTCCGCGGAAACCTGGCACGAGCTAACCGACCAGCGCGGTTACTTCATGTTGCTCGATGTCGCGGTGGGCGGCGGCTTCTCATTCGTGATGGCCGGCTGGAAACCCACGCCGACACCGGAAACCGAACCGGGCCACCCGATGGTGGTGGATTACGTCGCGGTATGGACCAAGCCTGGCAATGGCAAGAAGGTGCCCGCGCCGCCGGAGATGGCCGCTGATGCGGCCAAACAGGATACGAACCGTTGAGCTTCCCGACCTGCTTTGGGAAGGATTTGAGTGAGATGGTTCGTTACGTAATGCGCGAACCTGCATAAACACTCCCTCCCCTATGGCACGTAGGGGAGGAAGCAAATGCGTGCTTACTACCAGATCTTCACCCGATTATCCGGCGTCAGATAAAGCTTCTCGCCAGGTTGCACCTTGAACGCGTCATACCAGCCATCGATATTCCGCACCGTCTGCGCACGCAGGCTGTCCGGTGCATGCACATCAGTCGCAAGACGCTGGCGCAATTCCGCATCGCGGGTCTTGGCACGCCAGCTCTGCGCATAAGCGAGGAAGAAACGCTGATCACCCGTCAGTCCATCGATGACCGGTGCCGGTTTGCCATGCAGCGATTTGTGATAAGCCGCATAAGCAACGGCCAAACCCGCCACGTCAGCGATATTCTCGCCTAGCGTCTGCTGGCCGTTGACGAACAGGCCGGGCAAGGCTTCGTAATGGTTGTACTGCTCAACCAGCTTCTGCGTATCGGCTTTGAAATGCGCTGCATCCTGCGGCGTCCACCAGTTTTCCAGCTTGCCTTGCGCGTTGAAGTCAGCGCCGGTGTTGTCGAAGCTGTGACTGATCTCGTGGCCGATGGTCGCGCCGGTGGCACCGTAGTTGGCTGCGTCGTCTGCATTCGGATCGTAGAAGGGTGGCTGCAGAATCGCCGCGGGGAAATTCAGCGCGTTCTGCAACGGCAAATTCACCGCATCCACGGTCTGCGGTGTCATCCACCACTCGCCGTGATCGACGGGTTTGCCCAGTTTCGCCAGTGCATATTGGAAGCGCAGCTCAATCGCACGCTGGTGGTTGCCTAGCGCATCATCCGGACGAATCACCAGCGTGCTGTAGTCACGCCAGGTATCCGGATAACCCACGCCCACGCGCAGGGTTGCAATCTTTTCCTTCGCCTTGGCGCGGGTTGCTGGCGTCATCCATGCCAGCGTGTCGATGCGTTCGTCGAAGGTAGCGAGCAGGTTCTTCACCATCGCCTGCACCTTGGCCTTGGACGACGGCGGGAAATAGTGCTTTACGTATACCTGCCCCACCGCGTCGCCCAGATCGTCGCTGGCGGCGTCCACGGCGCGCTTCCAGCGCTCGGTTTGCTGTGGTGTTCCTTCCAGCGTGGTGCCGTAGAAATCAAAACGCAGATCGGCGTAAGCCTTGGGCAGCAGCGATGCCGCGTTGTCGATCGCGTGATAGCGCAGCAGTTGCTTCCAGGCGTCGATGGGCTCGCTGCCAACCAGCGCGGCAAGGCCGATGATGCCGGCGGGCTGCCACAGATCGAATTGCCTCTGGTTACCCAGGTGCGCAGCCTGAAAATAGATGTTCCAGTTCAGGCCGGGCGCTTTCTGCGCAAACTCGCCTGCGCTCCATACGGTAGAAGCCTTGTGCACATCTTCGCTATCGACCAGGTTCTCCTGTGCCTGCGCGATCTTGGTTTCCAGCGCGATGATCGCCTTGGCCTGCGCTTCGGCATCGGGTGTGTCGGCCAGCTTCAGCAACGACGTCACATAGGCCTGATACTTGGCACGGAACCCGGCCATGTCCGAATCCTGCGACAGATAGTAATCGCGGCTCGGCATGGCCAGTCCGCCCTGCAGCAGATAGGCCATGTTGTGCGCAGGATCCTCCAGCGCCTGAGTCACGAACAAGCCGAACAGGTTTTCGGTCTGGAAGTTGGTGGCGTTGATCGGATCGACGTCGGCGCGTAATTCGCCGCCCAGCACGCGCGCCAGATCATCGCGCGTGCGAATGGCCGCGATCCGATCAAGCTCCGGCTGCAGCGATGCAAGACCATTCTTTTCAATCGCAGCTTCATTCATGAAAGCCGTGTAGTAATCGGCAATCTTGCGATCGTTGCTGCCTGGCGCCGGATGCGTCTTGGCCATGTTGCGGATCAGGTCCGCCGTGCGTTGCTCGGTCAACTCCTCCAGATCCTGGGTCGGACCAGTGCTGGACCGATCTGCTGGAATCTGCGTGTTCTTCACCCAGGTGCCGTTGGCATAGCTGAAGAAATCGTCACCCGGTTTTACCGCATGATCCATGCCACTCAGATCAATGCCGCTGTTATCGGCAACGGTATTTGCTGCGATCGCGGCAGGTGTGGCGGCTGCCACGGCCAGCGCGCCCAGCACAGCCATTGCAAGAACTCGTCGGAACGTTTGCATCGCCCTTCCCCAGAAAATGAATCTTGGAACAATAATCCGATGCAGCCCCAATTTGGGGCCGCCATGGGCATGACTTCTGGCCCATCGCCGGCACCTGCGCGGGAACAAGGGCTATGTCCGGGGCACACTTGCGGTGCATGATGATCGCCCAACAACCGGGAGAACTCCGATGATGGATTGGCTGGAATACCGTAAAGAATTGATGGGTCGCATTGGCGAAGTCGGCAAGCTCAGTCCCGATACCGTGGCCGGTTACCAGACCTTGTCCAAGGCAGGCCAGAAGACCGGCCATCTGGATGCCAAGACACGCGAGCTGATCGCGCTGGCCGTAGCGGTGACGACCCGCTGTGACGGCTGCATCACCGTGCATACCGGCGAAGCATTGAAACACGGCGCCACGCACGAGGAAATCGCCGAGGCGCTGGGCGTGGCGATTGCACTCAATGCTGGTGCGGCGCTGGTGTACTCGGCGCGAGTGATGGACGCGGTCAGCGCTCACGAAGCTGGAAGCAAGGCGTAAGCGCTCTTTATCAGAATTGCTTGCGCCGCTGCGCCACATCGTCCGGCGTGACCGTGCCCTGTTTGTTACCAAAATGGGCAATCACGTAATTGGCCAACTGCGCGATCTCCGTGTCCGAATACGCATTGCCGAATTCGGGCATGAAAACGTTTGGCCCCAGCGCGCGCAAATTGGAGCCATGTAGCAGCACCTGCGTGAGATTGGCGCCACGCACGTCATTGACGCCGCGTGTGCCCAGCAAAGATGCATAGGGCGTCTCCTGCCCCTTGCCGTTCCACTGGTGGCAGCTTGCGCAGGCGCCTTCGAAGAGTTTCAGGCCGGGATTGTCCGCGCTGGCGCTGTCGCCACCAGGCGCTGCGTTGCTGGAAGCAACAGCCGGCGCAGCCTGGGCATCGATGGTGATCGGATCCTTGCCTTCGCGCGCCGGCACGCTGCGCAGGTAAGCCACCAGCGATGCCGCGTCCGAAGGGTTGAGATAGCGCAGACTGTTTTCGACCGCTTCAGCCATCGGCCCAGAGGCTGTGCCGCGGCCATCCGCATGGCCGGTGCTGAGATAACTACTGATGTCGCTGTCGCTCCACGCGCCAATGCCATGCGCCTGATCGGACGTGATGTTGTAGGCACGCCAACCTTGCAGCTCCTGCCCGGCAAACTCATCACCATGTTCCATCGCAAAAGCGAAGTTGCGCGGCGTATGACACTCGCCGCAGTGCTCCAGCGCCACAGCCAGGTATTTGCCACTGTTCCATTGCGGCGATTGCGCAGGATCTGGCTGGAAGCGCTGGCTCTTGAAGAAGGCTGCATTCCAGAAGCCCATCGCCCAGCGCTGGTTGAAGGGGAAGGACAATTGGTTTTCCTTATCAGCCTGCGAGATCTTGGGCAGACTGAAAAGATAGGCCTTGATCGCCAGCACATCGCTGCGGCTGAGCTGAGTGTAAGAGGTGTAGGGGAAAGCCGGATACAGATGCTGTCCGTCGCTGCGCACACCTTCGCGCACCGCGCGCACGAAATCATCATCGCTCCAGCTACCGATGCCGGTAGTTTCGTCAGCGGTGATGTTGGACGAATAAATCGTGCCGAACGGCATCTTGAATGCCACGCCACCGGCAAATGCCTTGCCGGAACCGGGTACGGTATGGCACGCCGTGCAGTCGGCTGCTTTGGCGAGGTATTCGCCGCGTGCCAGCACATCCGAACTGGGAGGTGCACCAGCTATTGCCGGCGCTGTGCCATCGGAAGTATCCGGGCGATTGAGATAGACGTAGGCGCCGGCTCCCAGCAGCACCAACACCACCACGATGACGAGGAGGCGAGTCATGCCACGTTCCTCCCCTGGTTCGCCGTTCCGGACGCGGCCGACTTGAGCGCATCGGGACTTTGCACCAGCAGATCGCGATCCACCGGCAGCTTGTAAAGCCGCACGCCCGTCGCTGCGAAAATCGCGTTGGCCAACGCAGGCGCGGCAATGGCCGTGCCGACTTCACCGAGGCCACCAGGCGGTTCGGCATTGACCACGCGATGCACTTCCACAACGGGCGATTCGTTGATGCGAAGTACGCGATAGTCGTTGAAGTTGCTCTGCTCGATTGCGCCATCCTTGATAGTGAGACCGCTGTACATCGCTGCACTTAAGCCAAAGATGATGCCGCCTTGCACCTGTGCTTCGATGGAACTGGTGTTGACGGCGACACCCACGTCGAGACCCACCACGGCACGACGCAAACGCACCTCGCCTTGTGGTGTGACTTCCGCTTCCACAATCGCGCAGACGTGACTGCCGAAGGGTTCACCCAGTGCGATACCGCGTCCGACTCGCGCAGGCAACGGCTGACCGCCCCAACCGATTTTCTCGGCAGCAAGATTCAGCACACCCAGCGCCCGTGGACTTTTCTGCAGCAAAGCGCGGCGATACTCGAGCGGATCCTTGCCGGCATGATGAGCCAGTTCGTCGATGAAGCTTTCGAACACGAACAAATTGTGGGTAGGGCCGACACCGCGCCACCAGCCAGTGACCAATCCCGTCGGCATGTCGTGACGAATCCACTCCACTTTGCCCTTGGGAATATCGTAGGGAATTTCCGCCACGCATTCGACAGCATCACTATCCATGCCATCCTTGCCCATGGCAGCCGGCGCAAAACGGGCCAACACGGAGCTGCCACTGGTGCGATAACCGTACCAGACGGGTTTTCCATCCGCGTCGACCACGGCAGACACCACGTCGTGATACATCGGCCGCATGCGGTCGTGACGAATATCTTCCTCACGCGTCCATACCACTTTCACCGGGTAAGACACCTGCTTGGCGAACGCCACCGCCTGCTCGACCCAATCGGTTTCCAGCCGGCGGCCGAAACCGCCACCAAGATATTGGTTATGCAGGATGACTTTGTCCGGTGACAGACCGGTGATCTTCGCTGACTCGTCTACCGCGCGCGCAGGCACTTGTGTGCCAACCCAGATCTCGCACTGATCCGCAGTGACATGCACCGTGGCGTTCATCGGCTCCATCGTCGCATGCGCAAACATCGGTGACTGGTATTCCGATTGGACCAGCGTGCCTTGCGGACGGTCGCCATCGTTGCGTGCGGCGACGGATTTGCCGTTGCGTGCCGCATCGGCCAAAGTGTCGCGTAATTGTTGGGTGGTGAGATGGGCGTTTTCGCCACGGTCCCACGTGACGTTCAATGCATGCAAGCCCTGTTTCGCCGCCCAGAAATGATCACCGACCACCGCCACGGCATTGTCCAGTCGCAGGACATCGACCACGCCGGGTACCGCCCGTGCGGCTTTATCATCAACGGCAACGAGCTTGCCGCCAAAGGTAGGACACGCCATCACGGTGGCAATCTTCATCCCCGGCACCTGCACATCGATACCGAACTGCGTGGCGCCCTTGATCTTGTCCGGCGAATCGACACGTCGCATCGGCTTGCCGATCAATTTGAAGTCTTTGGGATCGGTCAATAACACCTTATCGGGCATCGGCAATTTGCCAGCCGCCACAGACAATGCGCCAAAACCGAGGCTGCGCCCCGACGCCGCGTGATGCACGACGCCGCGATCCACTGTGCAAGTGGATGGATCGACGTGCCACTGCGACGCAGCTGCACTCACCAGCATGCTGCGCGCCACCGCGCCCGCTTCGCGCAGCACCTGCCAGGTCGCCCGTGTACTGGTGGAACCGCCTGTGATCTGGCCGCCCAGCAACGGAATGCCATACAGCTCATCACTCGGTGGCGAATGCTCCACCGTGATCTGATCCAGGCCGACGCCCAGTTCTTCAGCCAGCAGCATGCAGCAGCCGGTGTAGATGCCCTGCCCCATTTCAACAGTGGGCATGACCAGGCGCACCTTGCCGGTGGTGTCGATACGGATAAAGGCATTCGGCGCGAACGGTGGATTGCCATCGGCCTGCGCGGCGGCGGCATCGCCCGGCTGGCGGCGCGCATTGATCATCGCCGAAGCCGTACCGGTAGTGCCCAGCCACAGAAAAGCAATCGCCAGCCCGCTGGCCTGCAACGCGTGACGTCGGCCAAGGTCGACAATCTCGGACCCGTGCTGCGCGTGATCGGCAGGCTTCTTCATGGCGCAGTCCCCTCCGGCGCGCTTACTATTGTCTGCAGGATCTCCTGCTTGCCCGTTGCAGCCTGCTTGATGGCTGCGCGGATGCGCACATAGGTGCCGCAACGGCAGATATTGCCGGACATGGCCGCATCGATATCCGCATCGCTGGGGTTGGGGGTCCGCTGCAGGAGCGCCGCGGCAGACATGATCTGTCCGGACTGGCAGTAGCCGCACTGCACCACGTCCACATCCAGCCATGCCTGCTGGATCTTCTGGCCAGCCGGCGTATTGCCGACAGCCTCGATGGTGGTAATGGAGCGGTCGCCGATGGCGCCGACCGGAAGCACGCAAGAGCGCACCGGCTGGCCATCCAGGTGCACCGTGCAGGCGCCGCATTGCGCAATGCCGCATCCAAACTTGGTGCCCGTCAGGCCGATGACGTCGCGCAGCACCCAAAGCAGCGGCATGTCGTCGGGAACATCAACAGCATGCGACTGACCGTTCACGGACAAGGAAAGCATCAGAACCTCCGCACGCCGCCATTGCCCCATTCTGACATTGAGCGATATATAGCTGACACCATGACGCTATGCGATCGGCAAATGCACGCTCGTCGTCCCGGCGAAGGCCGGGACCCAGTGACTTCGGGGCTGCTTAAAGACGCTGGGTCCCGGCCTTCCCCGGGACGACGGATCACTTGCACGGGCCCCAACACCGAATCGCAGATCCAGAAAAGGCATGCGACGATTGCCCCATGAACTCGGCACATGAGCTAAGCACCCTAATCGCCGCGTTGCGCACCCTTCATGATGAAGGATCGCCGAAAGCGGCTATGGCAACCTTGACCCGCACGCGCGGCTCAACCTTTCGTCGCCCTGGTACGCGCATGCTGGTATTGGGTGACGGCCGCGTGGTCTGCGAACTTTCCGGTGGTTGCCCGCAGCGCGATATCGTGGCGCGCGCGCTGGAAGTGATCGCCGATGGCGAACCGCGATTGGTCAGCTACAACGCGGAATCCGCACTGGATGTGCTGATCGAGATGGGCTGCGGTGGCGAACTGGAAGTCCTGATCGAACCACTTCTGACAACGCACGACACCGATTTCATCGATACCTTGTCGCGCAACCTCGATGAGCGACAGAACATCTACTTGGCCACGCTATTTGCCATCGGCCATGCCGTTACCACGCCGCGCCGGCTGATATGGAACGCTCATGGTGTATTGCACGATTCGCTTCAGGACCCGGCTCTGGTAACGGCCATTATTGCCCGCACGCCGCCTATCACCATGCGCCGAGCCACCGTACTTAGTCTGCCGTCCGCACTCGGTGAAGCCGATGCATTGGTCGAGGCAATTTCACCGCCACATGCTCTGTTCGTCATCGGCAGCAGCGCCGCAGCACGCGCGCTGTTACCGCTGGCGCGAGCGCTTGGCTGGCGCACCACGCTCGTCGACAGCGACCCCGCGCGATTGCAAGCTAACGATCTGCCCGCCGGACTCGACACGATCTGCGCAACGCCTACGAGCTTACCCGCAGCCCTGTCATTGGATGCACACAGCTCCGTGGTGGTGATGACGCACAATCTGGAACACGACATTGCTTACCTCAAAGCGCTGAAAAGTGCCCCGGCTGCCTACATCGGCGCGCTGGGCTCGCGCGAACGAGTGGCACGCATGCGCAACGACATGGCACTGGATGGCCTGCACCTGCACGCGCCTGCCGGTTTGGATATCGGCTCGGAAACGCCTGAAGAAATCGCGCTGGCCATTGCCGCCGAAATCATGGCCGTAATCAATCGTCGTAGCGGCAGTTCGCTGCGCAATAACAACGGCACGATTCACGGATGAGCACATCGCCTGTCATCCTGCTGCTCGCCGCGGGCGAAGGTAGCCGTTTCGGTGGTGCCAAACAACTCGCTGATATCGCTGGCGAACCGATGGCAAGGCGCATCGCACGAAGCCTGCTGGAACTGGATGTTCCCGTCATCGCGGTCACCGGCGCTCACGCCGAACAGGTGGAAGCAGTGCTCGACGATTTGCCGCTAAGTCTGGTTCGCTGTGAAGAATGGGCACTTGGCATGGGCAACTCGTTCGCCGCCGGCATGCGCGAAGTGATTCGCGCCTATCCGCACGCGTCCTCCGTGTTGATCTGTCTGGCCGATCAACCATTGCTCGCAGGATCGTTCTTGCGGGCGATGCTTCAGCGACACGTTGCAGTGCCTGATCACATTTTGGCAACGGAACATGCAGGCGTTTCGGGACCTCCCGCGCTATTTCCCCACGATTGCTTCGCCGCGCTGATGACGCTTTCCGGATCACATGGCGCGCGCAAAATCATTGAGCAGGAAACATCGCGCGTCGAGCTTTTTGCGTCGAATGACACTATCGACGTCGACACACAAGAAGACTTGAGAAAAGCACGCGAGCGATTGGCAAATTTGCCGAGCACCAGGTCATGAAAAATGACCCACGCATGACCTTCAACATGGCCTACGAAGCTGATGAAACCCGCTATTTGTGCGAAAAGCATTTTAATTTTCATTTTCTCGAGTGACAAAATATGGCTAATTCCGCCATTATTCCGGCGCCATTCACTCAGCAATAACAAATAAATCATCAAGCCGATGCATTTAAATCGATAAATATGACCTGGATAGAGATGGCCCGATAAATGCTTCCTATCTAGCAACATGATGGTACGTGCAAGCATCGCCGGCAGACGTATTTTCAGGCGTCAAATTTTCGACGCAACTCGGCAAGATTTCCTGAAAACGCCATTTCTTGAAACGTAGAAGTTTAATAAAAACAGCAAGTAATTCTTCACATGCCATCGACAGGTTGATGATTAGCATCTGAATTGGGTGAATCCAGTAATAACCCTCAACAATCCGAAAGGCGGGAATCCTACCGCTAGGTATTTCCGCAGGCCTTTAAAGGTCAGCCCACGACGCGTTGTCGCGGGTCATCGGTCAGTGTGTGTCTTGTGACTTCATGTGTCTTGGCCATATTGGCATGGCTCATGGGCATTAAGCCCATAGGGGGATTCAAATGAACGCTTCGATTCGCAATTTCCTCGTCGAGGAAGATGGCGTTACCGCGCTTGAATACGGCATTTTGGCGTGCATTGTTGCCGCTCTACTGATTAGCGTATTCCAGACCAACATCAAAACGATTTACAACGACATCATGACTGCACTCACCACTGCAGTCACATCGGCCACGACTTAGGAAAGCAGTTCGCCTTAAATCTTGGCTGGGCTCGTACTGAATTAATTGCGGCCTTAGTTAGCAGCTAACACGCCATTCAAGGATGGCGCGCTGTGGAGGCATGCGCCCTGCGCACCCATTACTGAGCCTGACCTGTGACGAACGGGACTTCAATGATGCCCACACTCCTATTTGCACTAGCTGTGCCCTTTTGCGCACTGATAGCGATCAGCGACATTTCCGCACGACGCGTGCCTAACTCACTGCTTGCCATCGTGCTGATTTTGGGGGCTCTCCTTCTTTGTGCTCAATGGGCGCAGGGTCAGACGGGGGCGCCGTCGCCATCGATGATCGGCTTGCTCGTGGGCTTGATTTCGCTGCTCCCGTTTTATGTCATTCATTGGATGGGAGCTGGCGATGTCAAGCTCTTTGCCACACTTGGCTTCCTGCTCGGAGCCAAAGCACTGTTGCCGATTTGGGTAATCGCAAGCTTGCTGGCGGGAGCCCATGCAATCTACCTATTAGCGTCGAATTATCGGCTGCGCCATGCCACGCAGGGATGGCTCGATGCCAGCACCACACATGCACTCACCAGCGAAAGGATTCGCCGTGGCACACCTTATGCTGCTTTTCTCTCAGCCGGCGCGCTGATCACGCTTTTCAATCCATCTCTGACGTACTGGTGAGGATCGAATCGCCATGCGCTCACCGCCAACTCGACATCATCTTGCGAAACATTCCGGCCGACGCTGGCAGCATGGCGTAGTGGCGATCGAGTTCGCATTGGTGTTCCTGTTCGGCGTGCTACCTCTGCTGCTGCTTACCTTGTCAGGCGTCATGATCTTCGCCGCGCAAGAAACCCTCAGTCTCGCCGCAGCAGAAGGCGCCCGCGCGGCGCTGCACTACGGCACCACTGCCCAGCGCGAAACGAATGCCTGCAACGCGGCAGAGGAATCGATGACGTGGCTGCTGAATTTTTCCGGACAGACACCGAATTGCGCCTCGCCCTCGGGACCTAGCAGCACCTATACGGCGATTGCCGTATCGGCACCTGCAGCCTGCCCCAGCACACCGGCGATGTCGTGCATGACAGTGATCGCTTCCTACAACTACAACGCTTATCCCTTCCTTCCTGGCACGAAGACGCTGTACGGCTGGGTGATGGGTGCAGTGATGAGCAGTTCGGCCACGGTGCAATTGGACCTTACCGGCGATTAAGGGCCCAGGCCCGCGACTCGGAGACAGCATTCATGCAGAAAATTACTCGAATCGCGGCGATCCTGCTGGTAGTACTGGCCTTCGTGCTGGCTGTGCTGGCGCTCAGCCTGGGGCGGCACAATACGCAACACACGGCCATACCATCCCAAGTTGTTGGCACCACGCCCGCATCCTCTGGTGAAAGTAACGGCGTACCAGTCGTGGTCGCTGCCGATGCACTGCCTGCGGGCCAAGCAATTTCGTTTTCGTCGCTGCGCCTCACCAACGAAGCGCAGCCACCCCAGGGCAGCTTCACGAATGTGGACGCGGTCGCCGGGCACTTGCCGTTGGTCGGGATTCCTGCAGGTACACCGGTTACTGCCGACTTGCTTGCACATGGCATGGCAATGCAGCTGATACCGGGCGAACGCGCACTGGCTGTGCCGGTGGATGAAGTCGCCGCCGTCGGTAATCACATCGTTCCCGGCGACTACGTTGATGTGTTCCTGAGCCTGAAGAGTCCGCAAAACACCGGCCCCGGACCGAACCGCGACCAGAGCCAGACACGACTGCTGCTTTCACGCCTGCGCGTGCTCGCTTATGGCGATCGCAATCTTCCTGTTCCCGCAGCTTCCGTTGGCAAGCCTGCGACCTCGACGGCCGAACAGTCCACAGTCAGAAACGACGTGGCAGAACAGGCTCGCACCGCCGTGTTGGCGGTGCCGTTAGCGGATATCGATGAACTGCTGCTGGGTGCGCAAAATGGAAAGCTCACGCTGGCACTGCGCTACCCCGGTGACGACAGCCAACCGGACAACCGACTGTTCCCGCAGCCACCTGTCGTACTTGCGCCGCTGGCGTACCTGTCCGGCGAGCAGCATGAACAGCTCAATTCGCCGGAGAACGATGCCTTTGCCGGCGTTGATGGCTCCGGCTTGGCCGGCCAGATCGTTGCGCTGCCGCGGGCAACCACCGGCCGCCACGTCGAACTCGCCTCCGGCATAGAGATCATTCGCGGCGCACAACGCAGCGACAGCACAGGAACCCATTCACCATGATGCGATACGGCTACCTGTACTGCCTGGGTGCGCTGGCACTGATAACGGTTCCCTGCATCGCCAGCGACGCGACTGCGGACGTTGTCCTGCAGACGCATGAGCAACGGCCATGGCGCCTGCCCGCGGATCTCGAACGCATCGCCATTGCCGATCCCGGCGTTGCCGATGTCGTCACCTTGAAGAGTCGCGGCGAAGTATTGCTGGTCGGCAAGCAGGCCGGCGAAACCGTGCTGCTGCTCTGGCATCACGGCCAGTCTCAGCCACAGCGTTTGACTGTCGTGGTGCGCAGCGCCATCCAATCGCAACTGGAAAACGATGCCGGCACCCAGGTCGACCAACAGGACGGCACCGCCTTGTTGCGTGGCGAAGCACCCAGCCTGCTCGACCATCAGCAAGCCTTGAATGCCGCCACGTCAGGCGACGCCAAAGCCGCTGTCGCCGACATGTCGACCATCGACAGCGGCGAGGTAGTACAGGTCGACGTGAAAGTGGTGGAGTTCGACAAGACGGCCATGAGCGAGATCGGGCTCAATCTGATCAAGAGCAATGGCGGCTTCACCTTCGGCACCTTTGCGCCCACCACACTGAGTTCAGTGCAGGTCGGCAGCACGCAGAACAGCAGCAGCACCAATAGCAGCTCCACCGTCGGCGGTGTCACGTTTACGGCAACCCAGCCGATTTCCTCTGCGTTCAATCTGATCTTCAACAAGAACAATCTTTTCGGCGACCTGAGCCTGCTACAAAGCGATGGTCTGGCCCGCGTGCTGGCCGAACCGACACTGGTCGCGCTTTCGGGACAGAGCGCCAGCTTCCTGGCAGGTGGTGAATTGCCCATCCCCGAACCGCAAGGCCTGGGCACGGTCGCCATCGTCTATAAGCCCTACGGCGTTGGCTTGACCCTCACGCCCACCGTGCTCGCGCCGGATCGCATTGCGCTGAAAGTGGCGCCGGAAGCCAGCGAGCTGGACTACACCAATGAGCTGGTGATCAGCGGCGTCTCGGTGCCCGCCATTACGACGCGACGCGCCGATACCACGGTGGAACTTGGCGATGGCGAAACCTTCGTCATCGGTGGACTGGTGAGCCAGGACATCACCAGCCAGATGAACAAGATTCCGCTGCTTGGCGATATTCCGATCATCGGTGCGTTCTTCCGTGACATGCAGTACAGCAAGCAGGACAAGGAGCTGGTGATCATGGTGACACCGCACCTGGTGCATGCCGTGGCGCGCGGCGTAAAGCTACCTTTGCCGGGCGAGCGAGAGCAGCAGCAAGCGATGCCGGTGTGGGGATCGTTCCTGCTCAATCCGGCCGGCTCCGACCAACTGCCCGGGTTTTCCCGCTAGAGGGGCCGTGAGATGCAGACGGTCGCCTCCATCATTCCTTTCGGCAAGCTGGAGCTTGGCGTGAAGCTGCTGTTTTACTCAATGGATGAACAACGCGCTCAGCGGCTTGCTGCACGTTTGCGCAATGTGGCAACCGTGCATTGGGAAGATAGTCGCCGCTTTACGCCCGAACACTGGGCAGTGTTGCGCAGCGAGCATCGCATGGTGCTACTCGACTACGCCTGTGAAACCGCCGATGCATCCACCACCCTGGCACGCGATATCCATGCCTTGACGCCGGATATTCCACTGATCGGCGTCGGCTCCACAGCGGCAGATCGCGCGACTGGTGTGCTCGCCGCGCTGCGCGCCGGCGTACGCGACTTCATCGATATGGATGCGTCGGACGACGAGATCCGCACCTTGCTGAATCATGCGCTGGAACATGCCGCCACAGCGCAGGCAGCTCCCGTCGCCGCATCACGTAAGCCCGGGCAATTGGTGCTGCTGCTTGGCGTGCGTCCGGGTGTCGGCACCAGCACACTGGCGGCACATCTCGGTGCGCTGTCCATGCCAACCGCCAAGTTCGAAAACGACGCGGTTGGCGATACGGTCGCACCGCACAGCTTGCTGCTCGACCTGGGATCGCCACACGGTGATGCGTCCCTGTATCTCGGCGCGAAAGGTGATTTTCATTACGAAGATGCGCTGCGCAATGCGTCGCGCATCGATGCGACACTGATTCGCACGGCGATGCCGCGTCACGCCAGCCGTCTGGCGATCCTTTCGCAAACACAGGAATCCTCCGGCGGGTCCGATGCTGCACTACTGATCGATCGCCTGCTGAGCCTGTTCGAGCTGGTGCTGTGCGACGCCGGCGGCCTGCCGTTGCGGCATCTTCCGCAGGGATTGCTGCAAGCCACCGATGAAATTTGGCTGGTCGCCGACCAAGGCATCGCATCCATGGTGTCGTTGGACCTGTGCCTACGCCAGCTTGCGCAACTCAATGCACGAGATAAGCGCCTATCGCTGATCATCAACCGACATGACGAAGACTGTGGCATCAACGCACGCCAGATCGCCGAACGCTTCGAACTACCACTGCTTGCCACCCTGCCCGATCGCGGACGCGTCCTGCGCAGTAGTGCCAACCAGGGTCTGCTGTTGCACCAGGTGGCGCCGCATGACGCGTACATACGCGCACTGGCTCCGCTGCAGGCCAAGTTGCATATCGGCGTGAAAGACAGTGCCGATTCGTCCCGATGGAAAAGATTGTTCAACCGTAAGGGAGAGCATCGATGGAAAACGCCCTGAAACACGCCGATAGCGACTTGTCGGACGTTTTGCGCCGCATTGACGACGCCACCGCCCCTCGCCGCAACATACCCTTCGATCAGACCCAGCAATTTCATGACGTGCTTTCAGGCGCGCACGAATTCTTGCTCAATCGCATCGAAGAACAGCACCTGGACATTACGTCCTGGTCGCAGGACACAATCACCAAATACGCCGAGATCGAAACGGCCAACTTCGTGTAGGAATGGCGCATTCCCATCAACGAAGCCGAAATGCGCAAAGTATCTGCTGCACTGGTCAAGGAGCTGACCGGCTTCGGCCCGCTGGATGACCTGCTGCACGACCCTGAAGTGGAAGATATCCTGATCAACGGCTACAAGGAGGTTTACGTATCGCGTTGCGGTGTGCTGGAACACTGCACGGCACGCTTTACCGATAACCGTCACGTACTGCGCATTGTGCGGCGCTTCCTGGTACCGATCGGGCGCCGGTTGGATGAATCCAATCCGATGGTCGACGCACGCCTTCCTGATGGCGGCCGTCTGAATGCGATCATCGAGCCACTGTCGGTTTCCGGCCCGTGCGTGTCGATCCGCAAATTCCGCAAGGACCCGTTTACACCGGACGACCTGCTTGCGCGAAAGATGTTCGACAAGCCCATCCACGCCCTGCTTCGCGCAGCGGTGATGGGCCGCTGCAATATCGTGATTTCCGGCGGAACCAGCTGCGGCAAGACCTCACTGCTCAACGCGCTGGCCAGTTTCATACCGCACACCGAGCGCGTGATCACTGTCGAGGATACGGCGGAGCTATCGCTCAATCACCCGCATGTCGTGCGACTGGAAAGCCGCCTTGGCGGCTTCGAAGGCGACGGCGCGGTCACCATTCGCGACTTGGTTCGCAACAGCTTGCGCATGCGCCCGGATCGCATCGTTGTCGGCGAGGTGCGCGGCTCGGAAGTATTGGAAATGCTGCAGGCAATGAACACCGGCCATGACGGCTCGATGTCGACCATCCACGCCAATTCACCACGCGATGCCTTGTATCGTCTGGAAATGCTGTGCGGCTTCGCCGGCTTCCAGGGCACGGAAAGCAGCTTGCGCAGGCAGATCGCCAGCGCCATCGATTTCATCATCCAGATCGCACGTCTCAACAACGGGCGACGCGTTATTTCCGCCATTACCGAAGTGATCGGCGCCAGTGATGAAGTGATCACCACACAGGAACTTTACCGCTATGAAGCGGCGATCGACCTGGATGGCGTAGAGCACGAACGCTGGCCCGGCCTGGGCTTCCATCCGCATACACCCAAGCTGGAGCCCTATCGGCAATTCCTGCTCGATGCAGGCAGTGGCCTGCCATGATCCAGACGCTCGCCCTCCTTAGCATGGCTCTGCTGATGCTCGCCGGTGCAGTCGAACTGTGGTGGGGCACGGCTGCTCGCAGGCAGGCGCGCAAAAGTCTTGCGCATATCGAACAAAGTCTTGCAGGCACGGTGGACGTTCATCGCCCCGGCCCTCCCACCCTGCTCGCGGCAACGCAGACGAAGGACGAATTACGTTCCGATGCACTGATGCTGCGTGCCGGTTTGCCGGCAGGATGGCGCATGCCAGTGATACTCAGCGTCGCCGGTCTCGCCGTGGTTCTGGTCGGATGGTGGCGCGTTGGTAGCGTGTGGATGGTGCCACTCTTGCTTGGGGCCTATGCGGCGGGAGTCTGGCTGTGGCTGCGCATGCGCATGGAAAAACTGCAGAAGCAGTTCGTTCGTCAGCTTCCGGATTTCCTCGATGGCATCGTGCGCATGTCCAACATCGGCAACAGCCTGCCGATGGCATTCCAGGCCACGTTGCCGTCGATACAACCGCCACTGCGCGTCGTGCTGGATCGCGCCATGCAATCAGTACGGGCTGGGCTGGATCTGGATCGTGCGTTGCAGCTGGCGTCAAAACCCTATCGCCTGGAAGAACTGGAACTCCTGCATGTAGTGCTCGGCACAGGCATGCGCATGGGCGGGCGCGCCGACCTGATCCTGCAACGCATGAGCGATTTCATGCGCGACCTCAGCCAGGCTCGGCAGGAGTTGAGAGCCATCACGGCTGAAACACGCATGTCCGCCTGGGTGATCGGCCTGCTTCCGGTAGCTACGGCCGTCTTTATGACAATCACCAATCCGGCCTTTTTCACGCCGATGTTCACTCAGCCGCTGGGACACAAATTCCTGTTGATGGCGCTTGGTATGGAAACGCTCGGCGCTGTCCTGCTCTACCGCCTGGCTCGCTCGCTATGAGCGCATCCCTTCTCTTCACGTGTGCGCTGATTGCGCTGCTGCTCGGACTGGCCATAGCCGGGGCCCATTGGCTGCAGCGATCGCGGCAAAGCGGACACGTAGTGCACGTGATCGATCGCGCCCTGCAGCAACAGCCGAGCAGCGCCGCGCAAGACGCTGCAGCTCATGCAGATCAGTCACTCTGGCGCCGCACACTCGACACGCTGGCATCCGTCGGCCGGCATTTTGAAAGTGGACGGCTTGGACAGGCGCTGCTGACACCGGAAGATCGCCTGTTGCTCGATCAAGCCAACCGAAACACGCCAACGGATCGCGCCATCTTTCTTGGTTTGCGCCTGGTACTGGCGATGGGGTTGCCGATCTTCCTGTTGCCGTGGCTGTCTGGCGGTGGCATCCGTCTGCTGCTTAATCTGGCAGCAGCCTTTGCAGCAGGCCTTCTGTTGCCGAAGTTCATACTGAGTGCGTGGGCCAACGGGCTGCGCAAGCGTGTGGATGATGAACTACCGCTGCTGATCGATCTGCTGCGCCTGCTTCAAGGCGTCGGCGTCAGCATGGACCAGAGTCTGCAGATCATTGCCGAACGTTTCCGCACGGTGATTCCGGTGCTTGGACGCGAAATCCACGATGCGAATGTTGCCTATATCCACGGCCGGCCACGTGCGCAATCGCTGCGGCGGCTATCGGAGTCTTTCGGCAATCAAGACTTGCAGAGTCTGGTTCAGATCATCGTGCAAGTGCATGAGCATGGTGGTGCAGTGCAGGAACCACTGCGCCAATTTGCAGAACGCCTGCGTGAACAACGCAAGATGAGCATGAAGGAACGCACCGGCAAGCTGTCGGTGAAGATGACCCTGGTGATGATGCTCACGTTGCTGCCGGCCTTGATGCTGGTATTGGCAGGCCCCGCTGCGATTTCCCTGGTCAGTACCTTGGCCAAGCTACGAGGACATTGACCATGAACGCTGCAACCAGTTTACGCGTGAGATCCCTGTTCGTTGGAAGCGTCTGCCTGCTAATGGCTGCCTGCAGCACCTTCCACAACGGCTTTCCGAACCACGCATCGACGCCAAGCCTCAACGAACCATCAAAGCCATCGACTGACAGCAAGGCGATGTATCTGGACCTGATCCGCCAGATGCAGCAGCAAGGCGCCTATTACGCTTCACTCGCTCACATCGATGCCTTCCGCTTGCGTTACGGCGATCCGCCGGAGCTGCAGCGCCTGCAGGGCGACGCCCTGCGCGAAACCGGTCAGGACGCAGCCGCTGGCAAGGTCTATCAAGGCATGTTGCGCGGCCCGGAAGCTGCGGCAGCCTGGCATGGCCTTGGGCTGATCGCTGCCAATGCGCAGCGCTATGCCGAAGCCGAAAAGAGCCTTTTGCAGGCAACCCAGTTGGAACCCGTCAACGTGACCTACTTGAACGACCTGGGCTATTCGCGGCTGGCCGCAGGCAACGTTGACGCCGCGCACGAGCCATTGGCGGAAGCGGCCGAACTGGAGCCGGCCAACACCAAGGTGGTATCCAACCTTGCGCTGTGGGCTTCGCTGCAAGGCGATGAGGTTCAGGCCGACGCCATCATGCAGCGCGCGAACCTGCCGCCAGCCACACGCGACGCCGTGCACAAGCTCGCGCTGCAGATGCGCATGCAGGCCAAAGCCACCGCCGATGCGCTGCCATCGGCCACCAACGACAAGGCTGCGCTTGTTACGCCGACGCAACAAGGCATTCCCTCCACGCTGCTCAATCGTCTGGACAGCACCTCTTCGAGCGGGACACAGCCATGAAGACTCCGCACACCTTTGTACAGACTCTCATCCTGGCGGTGTTGATGCCGGTTTCTGCACTTGCGCAGCAAGCACCAAACACTGCACCGAATACGCCGACACCCGGCTTTGCGCCCGCCGAATCAGCGCCGCCGTTTCATGCCAGCCAAGTCGGTGACACCACGCGCTACGTGTTGCAACTACAGGCAGACGGCACGCAAGCAGGAAAACCGCTGCCGATGCTCGGCGACGAAGCCACTGCCGCGTATCGTCGCTACCTGAAGAGCTTCGAGCATCCGATCCCTGATTTCTATGACACCACGCTTAGCAAGAACAGCGACACGGTGAGATAGCACCATGCGGACCATTCACATCCATGCTTCGATGCGTGAGCCCCGCCAACAACATCAGGCAGGCTCCATGGCGATCAACATGATGCTGATATTGCTTGGTCTGATCGGCATGCTTGGATTGGTCGAAGTCGGCTATCTCTACTGGGCCAAGCGCGACACCCAGAAAGTGGCCGACCTGGCCTCGCTGGCGGGCGCACAGCAATTGCAGGATTGCAGTGCAGCCAATACGGGTAATTCCGCCGCACTCGGTAACGCCACTTCTGAAAACGGCTTCAGCGGCACGCTGAACATCGCCTGCGGCACGTGGAGCGCGGCGGCGACGACGGGCAATGCAGATGGTTTTACGGCTTCCGCCGCCGGCGCGACGCCAAGCGCGGTAAAAGTGGTGGCATCGCGGCCGGTGACGCCGTTCTTTGCTTTCACCTCAGCGTTGCCGAATGTCAGTGCTGAGGCGGTTGCCACCAATACCAACCCAACCGCCGTGTTTTCCATCGGCACAACCTTGGTGGGGGTAAACGGCGCAGCGCCTTTGGAGCAGTTCCTTGCGGGCATCGGCATCAACCCCGGCGGCACGTCACTGGTTGGCTATCAGGGTCTCGCCAACGTCTACATCACGCCATCCGGCCTACTGCAACAGCTTGGTGTAACAGTGCCCACCAATCTGTCAGTCGGCGGCCTCAATACGCTGCTGGCGGCACAGACGAACGTGCAAACCCTGGCCAATGTGCTGAACGCGATCGTTGTCGTTGGTAATCAGCAGGCGCTGACGAGCGCTAACGTCTCCCTGCTCAGCACGATCGACGCGGCAGTGGGCAATATCCCGCTCAATGTGACGCTTGGCTCGTCCGGCAGCACGCCTAGTGGGCTGTTCGCGCAGATTATTGGGCCAGATAGTTCCGTCAATGATGCGCTGAATGCGCAGGTGAATGCGTTGCAGTTGCTGGAAACGGCCATTGGCGTTGCGACGACGGGACATGCGATCAATGCACAATCGTTAAACCTGAGCCTCCCTTCCACCTCGAACCCGCTCATTACGCTTACCTCGGCCGCTAGTGTGATCGAGCCACCCTCGATCGGAATAGGCGGCGTCGGCACCACGGCCTATACGGCGCAGATTCGTATCTTCCTCGATATCACCACGCCCAATAATGGGTTCTCACTACTTGGCGGCGCGATCAACCTGGACCTAAACCTCCCCATCGCCATCGATGTTGCCAATGCGCAAGCGGAATTGACCAGTCTCTGCAATACGACAAGCGGCTCAGGAACATCGGAAGCGACCATTGCCGTCACCTCTTCTGTACTGAAAATGTGTGTAGGCAACCTTACACAAGCTAATGCCTTTTCAACGACAGAAAGCTGCGACCAGATACCCAACGCAAGCACGCCTGAACAACTATTCAAATTATCGGTTGGCAGCACCAACCTCGCCAGCCTCACCACTTCCTTCGCCACGAATGCCCTGACAGGCAACAGCAGCGTCACCCTCACACCGGGAGAAACAGCCACGACTGGGGATACGCTCAATATCGGCACCAGTGTCAACAATCTCGTCACTGCGCTCACCACCGCGCTGATCGCGAACTCATCGTCCCAAACCTCGGCCAGTTCGTCACAAACGGCTCTTCAAACCGCAACCGACCTGTGGAATCAGACCCCTTCCAGTGACATCAACGCAACTCGTCTTTCGCTTGCACTGAACAGCATCCAGACCAGTTCAACGGGTCTTCAAGGGACTCTCGGCAACGTTACATCCAGTGTCACCGACCTGCTCGGCAATACGGTAACGCTGAATGTTACTGGCCTTCTTGGTGATGTGGGCAATCTGCTTGGTAGCGTTACAAATACTCTTTTAGGAATAGTGGGCGATTTGGTCTGCACTGCAGGAAGCTCCACCGCATGCATCAATGTGATCGAAGGTGCGCTGAACAGCGGAGGGAGCGGGACTGGCACCAATTCAAACGCCTTTGTCGGGCTGATCGGCTTCCTGTTGCAAGCGCTGCAACAACCGCTCAACGACGTGGGCTCTCAAGTGCTGACACCCATCCTTTCTTCTACGGGTCTGCAACTCGGCGAAAACACCGTGAACCTGCAGTCTCTGCAATGCCACAACGTACAGCTGGTTTATTGACCTTTCCATTCCTACGCATGCAACCGACAAGGAATACCAGGATGAGCTTCGTGACCCGTCGTGCCGCCAAGCCGCTGTACCTGCTGCCCATGCTTGCGATGATCTTTGTGTATGCCGCCGCTTCTGCAGCAGACAATCCCGCGCCCGCGACCAGTGCGCCCGCTGCACAGGGACCGGCCAGCATCGTGGATGACTTCCATCAGCTGATCGACAGCCACCAGTTGACTGAATTGCGTACCACGTACAACAGCAGCTACGGCGCCAGCCTGCTGTTCCAGCCTGACAAGCTCAACTATTACGTGGCGCTGTTCCACGGCAAGGATTTCTGGCGGGTGATTCGCACGGGTTCCTACGATGAGGCACAAAACGTTTATCACACCTTCGTGTCGCAAACGGAAGAGCTGGCCAAGGTGGATATCGATACCTTGCGCCTGCAGGCGACCAAGCAGTACACCGATCACGTGGTGCAGATGAACCAGCAGCATTTGCAGAACCTGGAACGGGATGCCGAATACCAGCGTCAGCAGGCGCAACAGGTCGCCGCGCAGCAGCAACAGGCCGAGCAACAGAGCTCTTCCCTCACCGCGGATCTGCGCGCGTCCAACAACGAACTCGATGCTGTGCAGGAACGCATTCGCGCACTGGAAGAGCAAGAATCCAATCCCACGCTGACGCTGCCAAAGCAGGAAGCACCTGCTCCAGCGCCAGCAACCTCCGTGGGTCCCACGCCAGCCGCCCAGACCGCTTCCACACGCTGACCGTCGCGGTCCTCACAAAAAATACACACCTCTCGGTGATTCTGTCCCGAAAGGGCCTATTTTTTCTGCTGCAATTCGGTAAAGTCTGCCCATTCGCCGGGTGGTGACCTTGCTGCTTTGCAACAGGAACACCCGCGCAACGGATCGAAAAAGCTTTGCCTTTTTTGTTCATCCGAAGGGAGGGCCCATGTCAAGGCTGGTGCGACCCCTTGCAACGACAGCAAATCTGCTGGCGCTTCGCGCTAGCTGTCCTGCGCGCCTGACGCTCACTTCCGCACCAACCAGCCCATGACCATGCCGGGAGCCGCGAAAACGGCCTCCCGATGCCATTCAACAACCGGCCTGTGTGTGGGGAGACAGCACATCGCCGGCACATGAAAACCAGGGAGCCACACGCTGCGGACTCTATGGAGCACGCACTCCATCCATCTTTGGGGAGGTTCCAGCAATGAGCAACGAACAGGTACAAGCGCGATTTTCGAATCCGGCACCACTCGGATTGGCCGGTTTCGCACTGACGACGTGGTTGTTGAGCATGATCAATGCCGGCTGGTTTACCGGCGACAGCATGAACATGGTGCTGGCCGTCGCCTTAGCGTACGGGGGCACCGCGCAGATGATTGCCGGCATCATGGAGCTGCCACGCAACAATACGTTCGGCGTGACGGCCTTTTTGAGCTATGGCGCGTTCTGGTGGTCATTCGCGCTGTTTGTGCTGTTTCTGCATGACAAAGTGCCGAGTGCGTTCGTGGGCTGGTATCTCTTTATGTGGGGCGTGTTTACGTTCTACATGTGGATAGGTTCGCTGCCAGCAGCACGTGCACTGCAACTGGTTTTCCTCGCTTTGTGGATCACCTTCTTCCTGCTGGCCGCCGCCGAATGGACGGGCATGGGGAGCCTGCATGTCGCAGGTGGTTACGTCGGTCTGATCACAGCGCTACTGGCGTTCTATCTGTCAGCCGCCGAAGTCATCAATGAAGCGCACAAGCGCGTGGTGCTGCCCATTGGCGCCCCGAGTGCTGCCCGTTAACGCATAAGAAGGGAGAAAACCATGAAACGACATGCCCTGTTTCTGGCCCTTACCGCCCTGGGCCTGACTGTAACCGCACCCAGCTTTGCGCAAACCAACAGTAGCCGCGATGCCGAGATCAAGGCACTCAAGGCCTTAGTCGAAAAACAGCAACAGCAACTCAATCAACAGCAACAGGACCTGCAACAACTGCATGCTGCACTGACGCAGTTGCAAGGCCAGCAGACACAGCAACAAACGCAGATCCAGCAAACGCAGCAGACACAGCAAGCGCAGGCACAAGCTATCGCGGCAGCACCGAGCGCCAAGCCAGTCTTCACCAGCGCCCCGGGCCTGCAGGTAGCGTTCCATGGCTTTATCGACGCCACTGCATTCAGTCAGACCAGGAATGCCTATTTCGGCAACGGTCAGAATTTTGAATATCCCCTGCCCGGGTCGAACGGTAGTCTCAGTGGCGTGGATATCCGCAACACGCGCTTCTGGTTCGACATGACCGGCGCGCAGATCGCAGGCAATTGGACCGGCGGCGCGCACCTGGAAATGGATTTCTTCGGCGGCAACAACGGCACCGGTGCGTATTCGCAGCAGCAGCCGCTACCAAGGTTACGCCAAGCCTATATGGTGCTGGAGAACCCGGTAACCGGCAGCACGATCCAGATCGGCCAGCAATGGGACTTGATGTTCCCGCTGAGCATCCTGCCCGATTCGCTCAGCCATATTGCGTTCCCGCTTAGCTATGGCTCGGGCATCATCGGTTGGCGCTTTCCTGGCATCGAATACTTCCAGGCGCTCAATCTCGGTTCGACCGGCCCCTTGTGGTACCTGGATCTGGGCGCATTCGAAGGAACCTGGAGTGGCCCTGGCAACCCGGTCAATTACATAAGCGCGGGCAACGCCGGCTTCCGTCCTCAGATCGAAGCGCGCCTGCGTCTGCAGCAAGCAAAGGATTGGATGCTGTTTCTTGCCGGGCATTGGAGCCAGATCAATCTTGCCGGCGTAGGCGACGCCGAACCCACGCCGATCAAGCGTCAATTCTCCAGCGAGGCGGTAGACCTTGGCGCGCAATGGACACCCGGTCCGTGGACATTCAAGAGCGTGCTCTTCACCGGCAAAGGTATCGGTGAGATTTTCGGCGACCTGACCCAGTTCGGCGACATCGAGGACAAGGGTGGCTACGTGCAGGCTGGCTACAAATTCACACCGCACTGGAGTGCAAACCTGTTCTACGCAACAAGCAAACCAAACTCTCAGGACGTGATTCGCTGGCTCGATAATGGTTCAACCGGTTATCTGCAGAGCCGCATGAGCGCAGCGAATCTGCAATACACCGTGGGCAGCTATGCGTTCGCCCTTGAATGGATTCATGCCATTCTCAACAGCACCACCAACGGCAGCAACCGTACGACGACCAGCGGTAATCAGGTCAACCTGAGTGCGATGTACAAGTTCTGAGACACTGCGGCGTAATCCAACCTATTCGCAAAGCTCGTGTTGGATTACGCCGCGCCATCGCGTTTTGATACAGCACTCAAGGCGGGTCGACGACTTTGTATCGCCCTCGCGTCGCAGCCGTCATGCCTTCCACCAGAAAACCGCGGCCGTATGCCTCGCCAGGCTCCGGCACGATGCCCATATGGATATGCGCGCCACCGGTGATGGTGTCCGGCCCGTGCTGGATAATCTGATAGCGAAAGGCCTTGCCCTTCGACTCTCCGAAAATGGTTGCCCGTTTGGCGAGCAGCAGGTCGAAGACCTGGGCGTCCGGCCAGCCTTCCACATGAAAATCAACCGCACGCTTGTTCAGATGAAGGCTGTTGCGCGCCCCGCCTGATGGCACCCAGTCCCGATCACCGCTAGTAACTTTCACCGCGCGGCCTGTTTCGACTGCAATGCGCTCCAACACAAGGCGAACGCCTGCATCGCTTACTTTATAGCTCCCATAGTTGATGATGGGCTCGCTACGCTTCTTGTCCCTTGTGCTGGCGATCATCCTTGGCACGAGCATGAGCCATGCGAGCATGCGGCAAAAGAAGCGCTTGCTGGCGCTTGTCTGATTCATTTTCACGCTTCCAGTGACGGGCCTGCATGGCATGACGCCGCCCGTTTCGCGTTGTGAAAATGTTCGTACAAACACCTACGGCCGCAGCCCCGGATGATGTCCGGGACTGGTCTTGCTTTAAGTCTGCCTTAGCGGCTGGCCGTTACCGTTGCGCTGTAGCCGCCGCCCAATGCATCGATCATGCGAACCGACAGATCCGCCTGTTGGCTCTTCAACGCGGCCAGACGCTGTTCGGTCAATAGCAATTGCTGGCGCGCGGTGAGCGGGGTGAGCTGCCCGCTGATGCCGCCCTTGTAGCCAGCCATGGCGTCGTCCCAGCTCTTCTGGGCGTCACGTTGGGCGCGTTCTTCCAGCGCGATCTGGATACGCACCGAATTAAGTGCGGATACCAAGTCGGCCACTTCGTTCACAGCGCGAATCAGCAGGCCGTTGTAGCGCGCAACGGCTTCGTCGTAGACGGCATTGGCGCCCGCCAGATTGGCACGCAGGCGGCCACCGTCGAAAATCGGCAGACTCAAAGCAGGCCCGAATTGATAGGTGCGCGCAGGTAACTGGAACACGCTGGTACTGCCGCCTACGGCCACGAAACCGGCCATGGCACTGAGATTGACGTTGGGCAGGAATTCCGTGCGAGCCGCCTTGATGTCCTTGGATGCCGCCTCGACCTGCCAACGTGCGGCCACCAGATCGGCGCGGCGACCGATCAGATCGACTTGCAGTTGATCTGGCAGCGCAAGGTGGTCGGTATTGAGCATTTGCGGACGGGTGATGCTCAAGCCGCGATCCGGCCCCTCACCCAATAGCACCGACAATGCACTGCGCGCCGCATCGATCGCACGATCGGCCTGCGCTTTCTGCTGTTCTGCGCTGGCCTCCTGTGAGTCGGCCAGCGCCTCCTGTTGCGGCGTACCCAAGCCACCGGCCACTAAACGACGTGTCAACGCCAGCGACTTGGAAGTGCGCTGCAATTCGTTTTCCGCGACGTCCTGTTCGGCAAAGGCGTAACCAAGGTTGACATACGCACGGGCTACGTTGACCGACAACTGGATGCGCGCTGCATGCACGTCGATCTCCGCCGCGCGGCTGCGTCCCAGAGCCGCCTCCCACGCGGCGCGCTTGCCGCCCCATAGATCAAGATCCCACGACAGACCCGCCGTGACTGCCTTGCCCCACGCGAATGTGCCCAGAGCATAGGACGGATAAACGGGATCCTTCTCGGAATAACGCGCGCCGATGACTTCAGCATCCAACGCTACCTGCGGCATGCGTGCTGCATCGACACCTGCCGCCACGGCCTCGGCTTGGCGTGCACGCGCTTCCGCTTCAGTGAGATTGGGATTGTTCTTCAACGCCTCATCGATCAATGCACTGAGCTGCGGATCGCTGAAGCCTTCCCACCAGTCCTGCGTCGGCCATGCCGTCGGACTGAGCGTGACGCCAGCCAGGCTTTGCTCACTCTTGAGGCTGCCCGCATCGATGGTTTTGCCGGTGGTATGCAGACCACCGGGCGTGACACAGCCGGTCAGCGCAAAACTGACAGCCAGCGCTACCGCAGCAGCGGAAAAACGTTTGAGTTTGATCATGTCCGAACGCATGGCCGGCTCACCGTGACGTGCCGTTGTTATCGGACTTCTGATCCGGATGCAGGATCAGGGTGGCCGTCTGGCCTGCCACCAGCACCGTGCCGGCCGGCATGTGATCCGTGTCGATGTGCACACGCACCGGCACGCGCTGCGCCAGACGCACCCAGTTGAAGGTGGGATTGATGTTGGCCAGCAGATCGTTGCTGGTGGGATCGACCGCTTCGGCAATGCCACGCGCGATGCCTTCGACAGTGCCGCGTAGATGCACGCCGCCGGCCATCAGGCGAATATCCACTTCATCGCCGATGCGAATGTGCGGCAGCTTGGTTTCCTCGAAATAGCCATCCACCCAGAACGAGTGGCTGTCGATCAGTGCAAGCCGCGGCGCACCGGCACTGGCGTAGTCGCCTACGCGCACCAGCAGATTGGTCACGTAGCCATCCACTGGCGCGCGCACCTGGGTGCGCTGCAGGTTGAGTTCGGCCGTGGCGAGCGCCGCTTCCGCCTGCTTCACAGCCGCATCTGCCTGCAGTTTGGCGGCAAGCGCCTGCTCCTGACCGGCCTGCGCCTTGTTCAGGGTAGCGCGCGCGGCATCGGCGGTTGCCGTGGCGTTGGTGCGGTCTTCGTTGGACACGACGTCTTTCAGATCCTGACGACGCTTGGCCTGCGCCGCGTACATGTCGAAGTTCGACTTGCTTTGCACGGTACCCGCCTTGGCCGCGTCAATATTCGCCTCGGCCGATTTCACGGCGGCCTGCGCGGCAGCCAGATTAGCCTTGGCTTGCTCCACGGCGTCGGTGTAGCGCGCTGGGTCGATCACAAACAGTACGTCACCCTTCTTCACGATCTGGTTGTCGATCACATTGACCTGGGTGACGAGGCCGGCGACGTCCGGCGCGATGCGCACCACCTCGGCACGCACGCGGCCATCGCGCGTCCACGGCGAATACATGTAATGCCGCCACATGGCTGTCGCGACAAGCGCCGCGATAAGGACGATGACGACGGTCAGGGTTATGCGAATGTACTGGGCAGTTTTCATAGGATTCTTGGTGGAAACAGTCGTCGCTGATCAATAGAGCAGCAGCGCAACGCTGCCGAAAATACAGACGAAGAAGGCAAGGCGAAACAGCGCCGGATGCCAGACAAAGCGATAGAGGCCGTAACGGCCAACCACCCAGTCGAACAGCAGCAACAACGCCAGGGAAAGGAGGAACCACACCAGCAATCCCGGTATCAGAACGCCTCCGATGGCAATTTCACGCGGCATGGGTCGCTCCATTGGCAAGAGTTTTGGATCGCATGTATTCGGCAAGTACAGATTGGTCGTCGACCAGCGCCAGGCGCAACAGATGCAGGTAATCCATCAGTGTGTGCATGGATGGATCGCGGCTGGTCATGACGGTAGCGGCGCTCAGCGCATGCAGTGCATGTTCGTAGCTGACGACGCTGGGTTGTTCGTACAGCCGGGCCAATGCGTCGATAGCACGTGTGATGGCGCCGTGAACTTCGCCCGGCAATGAACGGTTCGCCATCTGGTTGCGCAACTCGATCAGCGTGCGACCCATTTCATGCACGGAAAGCGCCCAGGCCAGCAGGTTGCGCGATGCCTGACTGCCGCGCTCGGTCTGCGCCACGATCTGGCCGAACAAATCATGATTCATGCTTTCGAAGCGGCTGCGCAAGCCTGTCAGAGGCGCGGTAGCCGCCGAACCAACCTGGCGCCGCAGGCGATCCAACTGGCGATGGATGAACCATATGCTGCCAATGGCCGGAGGAATGATGACGAAAGAGATACCCGCTGATGCCACGCCGATCAGCTGGGCGATCATGTCATTGAGAAAATTCATGACATCGAAAACCATCTGGTTCTTCGTGCCCAGGATGTACGCAAAACCCATGCAATAACCCACGCCGACGCGGGTGGTTGCCGGAGCGGCCATCAGCGCCAGGCCCACCATCAGGAACGGTGCGCTGCCCGCAATCAGCAACGAAAAGCCATCCATTTCGGGAAGCACGTAGAACAGACAGACAAAGCAGACCGCCATGCCCAGCAGATAACCGGTGAACGTTTCCCTCACCGCCAGCGATGGATTTGGCGCCGCGGCGAACAGACCCGCAAAGACCGTGGCGATAAGCATGGCCGACGAACCGTAGGGCCATGCCGAACCGATCCAGAACAGACTCAACGCACCCATGGCCAACGTAGTTCGTACGAAGGCAATCGTGGAGCCGATGTAATCGTTGCCGCGCTCGAAATGCACGCGTTCGGCCGGACCGACCAGCGTGGGTGCCTGCAATGCAGAGGAGATATCCACGTAGTCGTAAAGCTCGCCGGCGAACTGGTCCAGCAAGGTCACGCCCGTGTCGAAATCCAGCAGGTCGCTGTCGGAGCGCAGGCCTGCACGCAATGCCGGCCGATGCAGATCCATGGCCTTGCGCGCGCTTTGCAGGCGCGGAAGCAGGACACGCGCTGCAGCACCCGCCTCGATCGGCGCATCCAGCGCCTCGCTGATGGGCCCATACAGTTCGATCAGCGCATTCGCAGGCACGTCATGGCCTTTGCGCTTCAGACGATTGATCAGATGATGCAGCGATTGTAGGCTTGTCGATGCGGCCATGAAGCGCTGATTCAGCATCATGATGTGGCCGCTGCGTGCGCGGGCTTCGGGATCTTCGAAAATCACCGAACTGCGCAAGTCTTCCAGCGTGACGGCATCACGAACGAAACGCAGATGCGCGTTTTCGATGTCCGGACGTGCCACCTTTCCGGCCATGGCCCGCTGCACGAAATCAATGAAGTTGGCGAACTGCGTACGGGCCAGTCGGCGCATGTCATCGCGGATGCGACGAGGGAAGATCAGGTCGTGAACCGCACCAGACACGCCAAGACCCAGCAACACTTCGCTCATGCGAAACACGGCCGAGTTGAACACTTCCAACGGGTGATCGATCACGGGAAGCGCGACGATGGCCGCCGTGTAACCGGCCAACACAAAGGCATAGGCCTTGAAGTTGCGATACAGCGTGGCGCCGCCGGCACACAGGCCGATCCACAACGACATGGCCGTCAGGAACAGCACGCGCTGCTGCGGGAACAGCGCCACGATCAAGAAGCCCGCCAAGGCACCGACCAACGTGCCGATGCCGCGGTAGAAGCTTTTGGCCAACACCATGCCAGTCTGCCGGTTGGCGACGATGATGGTGGTGAGCATCGCCGTGGACGGCTGCGGCAGCTCCAGGCGCATGGCCAGCCAGCCGGTGATGTAGAACGCCAGCAGTGACTTGAGTACGAACAACCAGGTCGCCGTTTCCTCACGCAGGGTCGCCGCGATGAGCTCGCGCCGGCTGGAGGCGACCGCTTTGGCTTCAGTGACAGACATGACGACGCGTTCCTTACTCAGCCAACCCGCCAAGGAACTTCTTCAACAGCTTTTCGAACTGGACCTGCTCGGAGACTGTTAGCTCGCTCGTCTCTCGGAACAACAACTTGCAGATATCGGGAAGAAAACTTTCGATCAAGGCCAGTCCCTGTGCCGTCAAACTCAGCTCGAGCTTGCGCCGGTCATCGGCGCTGGCTGTGCGGCTGATCAATCCCTTCTCGCAAAGCTCATTGGTCAACCGGGTGATGTTGGCCGACTTTTCACCAGCCGCATCCGCCAATTCCGACGGCGACATCGTACCGCTGGCTGTACCGTACAACATCATCAGCAGGTTGTATTCCGGATGGTTGATGCCATACGGCTTGAGCACTGTGTTAGCTTCGTCGTGCACCAGTTTGTAGATGTGCTTTATCAGCCGCACGACGGTTGCCGGGCGGCGGGGAAAGTCGGGATAGCGGTGACAGGTCACGGCCAGCCGCTGTTCGGTTGACGCAAAATCAGCCATGGGACTCTCCGCAAGGCCAGGGATTTATTTCAGTTATGGATATTATATAAATGTAATATTTAACTGTAAAGAAGCACCGCCCACCCGGAGTGGTCACCTTTCACCGTCGTCCTGTGTCCGCGAATTGAGCGATGGCCTGCGGCGCTTTCGGACCCTAAAGGGTCCGAGTCACGTTACCTTGATCGTTGTCGACCCCAGGTTACGCAGCACCGCTATACCGCAACAGCATCCACTCAGGCATTGGCAGCAAGCTGCTCTCGAGCCTGCATGGCCAATTCAAAAGAACGCTTGCGCTTGGCGTGATCGAAGATGTTGGCCGTCAGCATCAACTCATCCGGTCGATGCCGCTCGATAAAGGCTGCCAGCCCTTCCCTTACCGTATCCGCACTACCCACGATCGCACAGGCCAGCGCACGCTCCACGCCATACTTCTCTGTCGGCGACCAATAGGTTTCGATGTCGTCGATCGGCGGCGGGATCAACCCGGGGCGGCCTCGGCGGAGGTTGATGAAACTCTGTTGCTGGGTCGTGAACAGGCGCTTCGCTTCGTGATCGCTTTCAGCCCCCACGACGTTGACTCCCAGCATGGCGTGCGGCCTGCTCAGGCGCGCAGATGGCTTGAAATCGCGGCGATAAAGCATCAGTGCCTCATCCATCGCATCGGGCGCGAAGTGGGAAGCAAAGGCGAACGGCAGCCCAAGTGCCGCGGCAAGCTGCGCACTGAAAAGGCTCGATCCAAGCAGCCATACCGGCACATCGATGCCCGCTCCCGGCACCGCCCGCACCATTTGCACTGGCGTAGCAGGCTCGAAATAGGCGAGCAATTCGCTCACATCATTCGGAAACGTCTCGGCGCCTTCGTAGTAACGGCGTAGCGCACGCGCAGTCGGCTGATCGGTACCGGGTGCGCGCCCCAATCCAAGATCGATGCGCCCTGGATACAGCGACGCCAGCGTGCCGAACTGCTCGGCTACCTGCAGCGGCGCGTGATTGGGCAGCATGATGCCGCCTGCCCCTACCCGGATTCGCGAGGTGCCACCGGCGATATGCCCAATCAGCACCGCGGTCGCTGCACTGGCGATGCCGGGCATATTGTGATGCTCGGCCAGCCAGTAGCGCGTATAGCCAAGCTGTTCCGTCCATCGGGCGAGATCCAGCGAATTGGCAAACGCGTGGGTGGGTGTGCTGCCTTCGGTGACGGGCGCGAGATCGAGTACGGAAAAAGGAATCATGCCGGGGCCTCGGTGGTGAGGCCCTTATCTTGGGGGCAAGTTTTAATAATCCCAGCCGTCGAATATCTCAGAACGCGGACTGTTGGGGATATTGCGCCGTGAAATCGTTATCCCACAGGAAGTTGGTGAACGATACGGTGACCGAGATCTCCAAGCCTTCCACAAAATGCCAACAGCCTACGGGCAAAAACAAAACTTCACCGGGATTCAAAGTACAGGAAAGCACCTGCACATCGTGCATGCGTGGATAACGCTGCAGATCGATCTGGCTGCCGTCCACATGTGTGAAGCAATGCTCATGGTTGTAGACGTTGGCGATCTCGCACGCGGGCATGAGAAGGATACGCTTGCGTCCGATCACCTGCGCCATGAAGTTGTTGGTGAGGTCATGATGGAACGGCGTGATCGTACCGGCCGGCCCGAACCACAGAAAACCCTGTGTGGGTCCACTGCTGTCCAGATATTCGGGAATCTGCACGATATCCTGCCACAACTCATCGAGGGCCTTCCGATTCTGCCCTTCGTTGTAAGCCGTCATGTAGAAGTTGTTGCTATGGCCGGCGTTACGCACCAGCTCAACATAATCGCCGAACAACATCGTCTGGCGATGCGCCGTCTTGCGCAGCTCATACTGTGCATCTGAGTCGCGGCCGAGCTGGATTTCCACTTCGCGATCGCCGCAACGCTGCTTGAAATAATCCAGACTCCACGTCGTCATCGCCGGCCAATTTTCCATCATGCCGGTAATGATCACCGGTCGACCGGCGGTGTAATACGCGTCGAGAAATTCTTCGCGCGACAACTTATCGCGGCGCGGCACTTCGGCAGCACGCAAGCGGTTCATGCGCCGCTGCGTATCGAGCAGCCAGTCATGCTTGCCGAGCCGATTGCGCAACCGCTGCGCACCAGCGATGTAGGGGCTCGTCATCGCCTGCTGCAACTCCTGGACAGCCTCTTCGTGCGGAATACCCGCCCGCATCATCTGCTCGTAGATGCTCTGCGGCGGCCCATCCAGTAGCAGGTTTTCCGCGATCCACCGGCGCCATTCGTTATCGACATGGACCACCGGCGTCAGTTCGACTTGAGCCATGACTTCCCCTCGCGACGCAGCCCGGGAGGTTTACCCGTCAGCGATCCAGCTTAGCGCGGAAAATGTAGTGGCGGAGTGGACGCGGTCGAGGGATTTGGGGGGCATTCCGTGTTCAGCCCCCCTCAAGACATGAACATCGCTCTTCTCGCTGCAAGAATGAATCTTGCCTCACCGTCATTCCGGCGAAAGCCGGAATCCATGTTCCAACGTGCCATAGATTCCGGCCCTCGCCGGAATGACGGTAAGGTGCTACTGCAACCCCCAAGGAATCAGTCAGCTAAGGCAGCATCCACGATTTTCTGCGCTTCGCTGAGGATGTCCTGCAAGTGCGCCTCACTGCGGAAACTCTCGCCGTAGATCTTGTAGATCTCCTCGGTGCCAGAGGGGCGCGCCGCGAACCAGCCGCTGGCCGCCATCACCTTGATACCGCCAATGGCCGCGTTGTTACCTGGCGCGCGGTCCAGCACCTGCTCGATCTTCTCGCCGGCCAGTTCCTGGCTCTGCAGTTGCTGCGGCGACAATTTGGAGAGCTTGGCCTTCTGCTGGCCGTTTGCCGGAGCGTCGATCCGGCTGGAATACGGCCGACCCAGCGCCTCGGTCAAGGCCGTGAAGAGCTGACCTGGATCCTTGCCGGTACGCGCGGTCATTTCGGCAGACAGCAGGGCTGGCACGATGCCATCCTTGTCGGTGGACCAGACGGTGCCGTCATGGCACAGCATCGAGGCGCCCGCACTCTCCTCGCAGCCGAATCCCAGCGAACCCTCAAACAGGCCATCGGCAAACCATTTGAACCCGACAGGCACCTCGTAAAGGCGGCGGCCGAGCCGCTGCGTGACACGGTCGATCAACGAGCTGCTGACCACCGTTTTGCCAACGCCGGCCTGCGCGCTCCACTGCGGGCGATGGCGATACAGATAATCCACCATCACGGCAAGGTAATTATTCGGCAGCATCAGACCGCTGCTGCGAGACACGATGCCGTGGCGATCGTGATCGGTATCGCAACCGAACGCCACGTCGTAATGGTCCTTCAGCCCGATCAGGCGTTGCATGGCGTATGGCGAGGAAGGATCCATGCGGATCTTGCCATCCCAATCCACCGTCATGAAGCGGAACGTGGGATCGACCGCGTCGCTGACCACGGTGAGGTCGATGCCGTAACGCTGCGCAATCGGCTGCCAATAGTGCACGCCTGCGCCGCCCAGCGGATCGACCGCCATATGCACGCCCGCACTACGAATCACATCGAAATCGATGATCTGCTGCAGGTCACCCACGTACTGCGCCAGGTAATCGTGTTCCTTCACCAGGCTGGATTTCCTGGCCTGCGCGTAGCTGACCCGCTTCACGCCATCCAGCTTGCTTTCGAGCAGCGCATTGGCACGCTGCTGGATCCAGCCGGTGACATCGGTGTCGGCGGGTCCACCATTGGGTGGGTTGTACTTGAAGCCGCCATCACCGGGCGGGTTATGCGAAGGCGTGACCACGATGCCATCGGCAAGTCCGCTCTGGCGCCCGCGGTTGTAAACCAGGATGGCGTGCGATACCGCAGGCGTTGGCGTGAATTCGTCACCGGCGGAGATCATCACCGACACATCGTTGGCAACCAGCACTTCCAGCGCACTCTCAAGCGCCGGACGCGACAGTGCATGCGTATCGATGCCGATGAACAGCGGGCCGTCAATGCCCTTGTGTTGGCGGTAATCGCAGATAGCCTGGCTGATGGCCAGCACATGCCATTCATTGAAGCTGCGTTCGAACGACGAGCCGCGGTGCCCGGAGGTGCCAAACGCCACTCGCTGGGAGGGTTCCTTCGGGTCCGGCCGCAGGCCTGCATAGGCATCCAGCAGTTGGGTCACGTCGATCAGGATGGATTCCGGCGCGAGCTTGCCGGCCAGCTTGTCAACTTTGGCGTTCACGTATGCACTGCTCTCAACCGTGGATGTCGCTGCGCATTATCCGTGACTGGACCTCAATGATTTGTGCCTCGCTGTCTCAGCCGGTCGTGGTCCGTTCAGGCCACCGAAGAAGCTTCGCCGCGGACCAGTTCACCCGCCAAGGCTTTCAGCTCGCCAATCACCTGGATGGTGTAGTCCGGTGCCGGGTGAATCGTGGCCAGATCCGCCTTTCCGGCGTAGTGCCCCTGGCGCACGAACACCGTCGTCAGCTTCTCGCCCAGCTGGCGCTTCATCGCGGCCAGCAGATTGGGTTTGTCATCCACCATCACATAATGCGGTGCGGGAAAGCGCGACTGCATCGCATCCAGCGAAAGCTCCTTGTGCACGAAGATCAGCACGTTGCCGCGCACGGCACCGTAGATGCCTGCGCGATCGATTTTATGCGGCTGGAAGACGATATCGCCATCGGACAAGATGGCCGTACGGCCAAGCTCGTTCAATGCATCGATGGTCGAAAGCGCGTGCGGAAACAGGCGCTCCTCGAAGGGGTAGTCGATCAGCCACGCCGACGTCGCCAACAGACCCGGGCGTGCATCGCTGTCACGGCGAAAGTGCTGCAAAGCGCCCAGGTAATCGGCGTAACCGACCGTATCGCGCAGCTGTTCGTACACCGACCAGTAACGGTCGCACTCTTCCTGGCCAAATTGCTGTGTGAGGTGGGCCCGCAAATCGGCCGCGAAGCGGTCGTTGTCCAACAGGGTGTTGTCGACGTCCAGCAGGAATACGGTGGAGGATGTATCTACGGCTTGGTTCACAGATAAATGTCCAGATGGTGTTCGCCGCGCTAAGCATGCTTCGCTGCTGCGCTTGCCTGTTTCGAGCCACATACCGCGAACTGCAAGGACTACCACAGCGCAGGCCGCTCGGCTCGCAGTCGGGTCAGTATGCCACCCCTGAACTTTTAACGTGCAAAATCCGTGAAAAAGCGCATTACATCCACGAATACGGGGCTTGCACAGAATGGGACTTGGCATGAATATCGGCCCAACGGACTGACACCACTGTCGCCGACAATTGGGGATAGACATGCGATTGCTTAAGGTAATGGGCTGTCTGGTTTCACTTGTGCTGGTGGGTGCATTGGCGAACACGCCAATGGTTTCTGGCGCTTCAGCCAAATCAGCCCACGAGCCGCAGGCCTCGGGCGACACGCTTTCAAACATCCAGAAACGCGGCGTGATACGTGTGGGCGTCGCGGTCAACGCCCCGTGGGTGCTGCGCGACAAGAACGGCCAATGGATCGGCCTTGATGTCGATCTGGCCCGGCAGTTTGCGCAGGAAATGCGCTGGCAGATCGAACTGGTGCCAACCACTTGGGCCAGCGGCATCGACGATCTTCGCGCCGGCCACTTTGATCTGCTGGCGGCGGGCCTGAGCGTGACGCCGCAACGCGCCACATTGATCAAATTCAGCCACCCCTACGGCAACTTTGCGCTGGGGCTGGTCGTGAATCGCAAAGCATTAGGTAAGGATGATCTGCTTACGCTGGAAACCGGCGCAGGCAAACACAAGATCGGCGTACTGTCGGGAACGGTGACCGCTGCAACTGCCAAAGAATACCTTGGCAACAGCGATCTGGTGGAAGTCGATGACGAAAGCAAGGCGATCCAGGATGTACGCAATGGCGCGCTGGATGGCCTGATTGCAGAGCAACCACTGCCGGAGGCCCTCGCGCAATCCTATCCAGACCAGTTGCACACGCTCGATGTAAGCACCTACGGCAAGACAGCGCATGCCTTCGCAGTGCGCTTGGGCGACCAGGATCTTGCCGACGTGGTCGATGCCTGGCTGATCTATGAAGATGCCGCTGGCTGGATCCAGTCACGCAAGGAATTCTGGATTCACAGCGCGGCGTGGATTCCATTGATGTAGGCGATCGTGTCAAAGCACACCCCTTCCCATCGTGGAAGGGGTGCAGTCCTCGAAGCTCAGTAAAAGCCCTTCTGCACCTGAAACCAAAAACGCGCCACGCCGCTCGCATCCTGCGGGCTGAGCAACGCGGGCCGGTTGCCCACCGGCTTGGCTACGCTGGTACTCACTATCCAGTCATGAGGCGCAGCCCAATGAAGGCCAAGCCCAACGCTGTTCAGGCGTGCGCTATTGGAGCCGGGAATAAACGCAATCTTATAGGCCTGCGCATGACCACTATCGACGAATGCCGAGGCCTGCCAGGGGCCAGGCAAGAGTGAAACGTTGAAGTCGTGGCGGTATTCGATGGTCTCCAGACTGCCCTGTGCGCCTGATATCACGCCGACGTCATAGCCACGCACCGACGTCGGTCCGCCCAGATAAAACTGCTCCGACGTATCCAGGTTTTTGTTGGAACGCTGTCCCGAAAAGCCGACATACAAAGCATTGGTGCGATCGAGCTGCTGCAGGCGCGAGACGGATAAATCAAATTTGGTGTAACTGCCCGCGGTCTTCGCTCCAATATAGTCGAGGAACTCGGCAAAGGGATTATCGAAGTAAAGACGACCGTGTGTACCGCTTACGTTGTAGTTGGTCACGCCAGTGGTATCACGCTGGTCGCCGGCCACCGTCAAAGTCCACGCATTGATGTGCCGATTGGTTTCGATATCGGCGATATCAATATCATCGCGCAGGCGCTTGTGATCGAATTCGATCTGCGCGTAAAGATTGCCTGCCGTATTTCGAATGAAGTTCTGAGTGAGGTTGATGCTGCCCACTTGTGCGGAACCGTGGGCATGCAGATCTTGCAAGCCGTTGCGCAGGTGATAGTCCAGGTCGGTCAGCACCACGCCAAGCACCGTGCCCTGCCCGTTCAACAGATAGCGATAACCGATACGGCCGTAATTCATGCCCGCGCCCGAGCTCACGCCACTGAAATCCAGTATATCGCCCTGATGGAACAAGCCGTTGACGGCGAAGGTGCCGCTCAGGCGCACCGCATCGGTATAACGATTGCCGTAGTTGTCCAACCCCAGCGTACCGGTGTAGCGCGGCGCTGACGTCACATCAACCACCAGATCGGACGTACCGACCTCGGTGCCTGGCTTCATGACGGAGTTGACGACGGCGCCAGGCACATCGGAAAGCAGCAGAAGGCAGCGCTCCAGTGTGTAGTCGCTCACCTGCTGTCCGGATTGCAGCGGTGAAAGCGTGGCGTTCAATACATGATTGGCGACCGAACTCTGATTCTGCAGGGTGACGTTGCCATAATGCGCCTCGACCACAGCAATCTGCACAATACCATTCTGCAGCGTCTGTGCTGGCACATACGCCGTCGCCAGCGGATAGCCATGCGCATGATAGGTATCACTGATGCGATCGGCGAGATCGTCCAGGTCACCGAGTGTGAGATTCTTGCCTTCGTCTGGCGCCACGATCGCATGCAACGTTGCCGTGGGCATGGCCGTATTTCCAGTGATATGGATCTCGTGCACCAGGAATGCCTGACTGCTCGCAGCGGCATTGCGGCGCTGACGCTGGATTTTCAATTTTAGATTGTCCGAAGGCGGGGCTGGCGTGTTCGGCGGCTGAGTCTCCTGCAGGATCTGACCGCTGTTGGGTGGTGGGGTGCCGCGTGTCTGTGCGCCGACCGTATTCGCGGTCAGCGCCAGAGAAAGAGCAAGACAAAGCAGACTGAGCTGGGGAACCGTTCGGCATATCGGTTTCATGGGGCACCGGCACAAGTTGTTGTTGTCGGACGGCGCCCAAGCGCGCGCCACGTGGTTGCTTGCTCTTTATGGAGAGGCGTCACTGGGAAGCCGTACACCCCCGTTTTGCACACTGATGGGAAGTCCGGAATGGAAATCGGCGCGATTCACGTTGCGCTCGATCGGGCGATGCCGCTTCTTCTGGTTGCCCGTAAACACGCCGACGGCGGACATGTCGGCAGTGCCATAAGGCGTAGCGATCGCCTGTGGCTGGATGCCTGCGCCGCCATCAATCGCCGCCAGCCAGCTGCCCTGCACGCCCGAACCCAACGTGCCCAGATCGGTGACATCGGCATCTGTGGTCGTGACGGGGTCTGTCACGATGTAATCAGCAGCATCCGGTCCGGTAGGATCAATACCAGAGACAGTCACGAGCTTGTCGTTACCGACATAGGGGCTGCCGAACAACGCGGAAGCGTCAGCAAAGCTGACCGGGTAACCGGGCAATAGGCCGACGCCGCTCAGCAGAACCGCATCGTTGTCGGTACCGTTGTACGTACGGTTGGTACCGATGGCTATCACCGTGATCGGCAAGGGGGTGATATTGGCGATCGTCGTCGTTGAGGTGTTGAAGATGTAATCGCCGATATCCGTGCCACTGCCCGTAATACCGTACACAGTCACCGTCTTGCCGTTGCCCACATTCGGATTACCAAACAGCGCGGATTCATTGGCGAAGCTGAGCTGATCGCCTGGCAGCACGCCGGTGGCATACAGCGACACCGTATCCAGGCTGTTGCCATCGAAGATCTTGTTGGTGCCCGTGGCCCCGATGGTGATGGCCAGCGGGGTGATATTGGCCGTGGTGGTCGCGGTAGTGTTGAGCAGGATGTAATTGCCCGCATCCGCCCCGCTATCGCTAATGCCGTCTACCGTTACTGTCTTGCCATTGCCGACGTTCTTGTCAGAGAAGTTGGCCGAGGTGCTGGCGAAATTCACCTGATCGCCGGCAATCACACCGGCACTGTCCAGGCCCACACTATCGAGCGTATTGCCGTTATAGACCTTGTCGGTGCCAGTGGCGGAGACGGTGATCGCCAGCGGTGTGACATTCGCCGTCAGGCCGGTTGGCTGCACCAGAATGTAGTTGCCTGCGTCAGCGCCGCTGATGGTCATGTTGGTCGTGACGGCCTTGTCGTTGCCCACGTTCTTGTTGGCGAACGTCCCCGTGGTGTCATCACCCAGCGCGACGCTATCGCCCGCAAACAGGCCTGAGAGCTGCGAACCGGTCAGCGCATCCGTGGTGGTGCCGTCATACACACGGCTGGTGGCGGTGGTGCCGGTGACATACAACGTCGCAGGCAGGATGTTCACCCAGTTGTCGCCACCCACAAAGGTGTAATTGTTGGGATTGGCCCCGCTGTTACCGGCAAGCGTAAAGCCGTTCAGGCCATCCACGGCAAACGCCTGCCGTTGGCCGACATCCTTGGTGCTCAGCGTGCCGGTACCCGTCAACGTCAACGTTTGTCCGTCCACACCGGTGATCACGCCGTTGTTGCCGAACAGGCTGGCATCGGCGCCAGTCGTCGCGTCGTACACGCGCGTGCCAGTAAGGCTCAGCACAGCGGGATTGATGCTGCCAGTGGTCGTAGTGGTCGTATTGAACGAATAGTTCGAAGCAACATCACCCGATCCCACGACAGCCGTAATGCCGTTGACCGTGATCTGCAAACCGTTGCCTGCATCGGACTGGCTGAAGGTGGCGGAGCTGTCGGTAAAGCTAAGTACGTCACCGCCAAGCAAACCGTGACCGATCAGGTCGACGGAAGCGGTATCGGTACCGTCATAAGTCTTGTCGCCACCTGTCGCAGTGACCGTAATCGGCAGCGGGACAATCTGCATGGTATCGGTGCCGCCGCTCAGCGTGTAATTGCTGGCGAGCGCCGAACCATTGCCGCTGAGAGTGAAGCCATCCGTGCTGAAATCCGGCCCGGTATACGTGCCGACATTCTTGCTCGTCACCGTCCCTGCACCACCCAGCGTCAGTGTTTGCCCGCCCACCCCCGTCAACACGCCGCTGTTGCCGAACAGGCTGGCGCTTGCATCCGTGCTGGCGTTGTACTCGCGTATGCCGCTCAAATTGAGCACATAGGGTGTGATGGTCAGCGTATCGACGCCGCCCACCAGCGTGTAATTGCTGGCCGAGCCGGTGCCATTCGAAAGCGCAAGCGTGCTGAGATTGAACTCGCTGGTACCGGTATAAGTGCCGATATTCGCGCTGGACACGATGCCCGAGCCACCCACGTTCAGTGTTTCGCCGTTGACACCTTGCACCACGCCGCCGGGGCCGAACAGACCGGCATCAGCATCCTCATTGGCATCGTACGGACGCGTACCGGTAAGGTTGATCACATAGGGGGTGATCGTCACAGAATCGGTACCACCCACCAACGTGTAGTTACTCGCCAGCGATCCGTCGTTGCTATTCAGGCTCAATGTGTTCAGGTCGAAGGGGGAATACGTGCCAACATCCTTACTCGATGCAGTGCCCGTACCGCTTAATGCCAACGTCTGCCCGTCAACGCCATTGATCACGCCATTAGAGCCGAAGGAACTGGCGTTGACAGTCGTGGTTCCGTTGTAGACCTGTGTGCCCGCCAGGTTGATCACGGCCGGCATGATATTGGCGCTGGTGGTCGCCGTATCATTGGGATTGCTTATGGTGTAGTTGCCGGCATCGGCGCCGCTGGCGGAAAGACCAGCCACGGTAATACCGATAGCGTTGCCAGCATTGGCCGTACTGAAATTGGCCGACGTATCGCTGAAGTTCACCGTGTCACCGGTCAGGATGCCAGTGCTGCTCAAACTTACTGTGGCGGTTGTGTTGCCGTCATAGGTCTTGCTGTTACCGCTGGCAAGAACCGTAATCGGCAGCGGCGTGATATCGGCGGCAATGCCCGTGGGCTGAACAAGAATGTAGTTGCCGATATCCGAACCGCTGACGGTCATATCGGTGGTAACGCCGATACCGTTGCCAGCATTCTTGGTGGCGAAGGTGCCCGTGCCGTCGTTGCCAAGCGTGATGTCATCGCTGCCAAGCACACCCACCAGGGTCGAACCACTCAACGATGCCGTGGTGTTACCGTCGTACACCTTGTTCGAAGCTACCGTGCCGCTCACCGTCAATGTGGCTGGCGTGATATTGACGACATCGGTGCCGCCTATCAGCGTGTAGTTGCTAGCCAGCGAACCATCCAGGCCACCCAATGAATAATTATCGATGGCACCCGCAGCGAACGATTCCGAGCCGACATTTTTGGACTGCAGCGCATTGGTGTTGGTGCTCGACAATTGCAAAGTCTGCCCATTGATACCGTTTACCACCCCACCAGGACCGAACAGCGAGACATCAGCGTCGGTATTGGCATCGTAAACACGCGTGCCGGAAAGATTGATGACCACTGGCATGATGTTCGCGCTGGTCGTCGCAGCATCGTTGACGTTGAGGATGGTGTAGTTGTTGGCATCCGTGCCGGCAGCCTTGATGCCCGAGACATCGATCTGGACACCGTTGGCCGCATTCGGGCTGGTGAAGAGCGCCGAGCTGTCGGTGAAGCTGATATTGTCGCCGGCAATGACGCCGCTGCTACTCAAGCTGACAGTGGCCGTATCGGTGGTGTCATAGGTTTTGTTCTGCCCCGCAGCAACCACGGTAATTCCCAGCGGCGTGATGTTTGCTGCCAACGTCGGTTGCGTGATGCTGTAGTTGCCGGCATCGGTGCCGGTCAGGCTCATATCGCTCGTCACGGTGATATCGTTGCCGACATTCTTGGTGGCAAACGTACCCGTGGTGTCATTGGTCAGACTGACATTGTCTCCGGCGAACGGGGAAGGCTGAAGCGTTGCACCAGTAATCGTCGCTGCCGTGGTGCCATCGTAAGTTTTGTTTTCGGCCGTCGCACCGGTGATGGCCAGCAGATAGGGCGTAATCGTCAACGTATCGGTACCGCCGATCAGCGTGTAATTGCTGGCCGATCCCGTACCATTCGCGAGCACCAGACTACCGAGGTTGAATTGTGCCGTACCGGTATAGGTGCCGACATTCTTGCTCGATACACTTCCCGCCCCGGACAACGTCAAAGTCTGGCCATCCACACCGTTGATAGAGCCGCTGCTGGTAAACAGACTCGCATCAGCGTCGGTAGCCGCATCGTAGACACGCGTCCCGGTGAGATTGATGATTCGTGGCAGAATGTCCGCATTCGTAGTGGCCGTGGGGTCGAGGATGGTGTAGTTGCCACCGTCCCTGCCGCCAGCGGTAATGCCTGACACGTCGATGCCCAGACCATTGCCGACATTGCTCTGACTGAAAAGCGCCGAGCTGTCGGTAAAAGACACACTGTCTCCAGTCAACACGCCGGTGCTGGTCAAGTTGACGTTCGCTGCCGTAGTGCCGTCGTAATACTTGTTGTTGCCGGCGGCTGCGACGGTGATCCCCAGCGGCGTGATAGTGGCGGTGATCGCCGTCGGCTGCACGATGATGTAGTTGCTGGCATCCGTGCCGCTGATCGTCATGCTGGTGCTGACCGGCTTGTTGGTGCCCACGTTCTTGTTGTTGAACGCACCGGTAGTGTCGTTACCCAGGGTCACGCTGTCATCACCCAACAAACCCACCAGGGTCGAACCGCTCAGGCTCGCGACGGTGGTCCCGTCATAGATCTTGTTGGAAGCGACTGTGCCGGAGACAGTCAAAGTGGCCGGCGTAATCGTCACCCAATCGGTGCCCCCAACCAGGGTGTAGTTGCTGGAGATGGTCGAGCCGATGCCGGTCAGCGTAAACCCGTCCAGGCCGCCGGTCGCGAAAGGTTGCTGCACACCGACATTCTTGGTCGACAATTCACCCGTTCCGCCCAACTGCAGCGATTGACCGTTGATGCCTGTGAGCACGCCGTTGTTGCCGAACAAGGTGTACGAGGCATCGGTGGCAGCGTCGTAGACGCGCTGGCCGGTAAGGTTCAGGACAATCGGGTTGATCGTACCTGTACCGGTGCCCGTCGTAGGCAGGATGTAGTTTGAAAGATCAGTATTCGCCCCAGCCAGATAATCGGATAACGCCAGCGTGGCATTGACCGCAATACCCGTGCCCGCGTTGGGCGTGGCATAACTGGCACTCGCCGTCTGCGGCAGCGTGGCGCTCTGCCCTGCCACGAAGCCACCGATGGTGTAATCGGACGCGACGAGCGTGGCACTGCTGCTGCCGTTATACGTCTTGGTGGGATTACCCGTAACCGTGACCGTCAAAGGTGCGGGCGTGATGTTGGCCGTGAGGCTCGGTTGCGACAGGATGTAATTCGACGCAGACGTGCCGCCGATAGTGAATCCGCCGACAGTAACAGCCAGGTTATTACCCACATTGGTCTGGCCGAATACACTGGTCGCGCCACTGGATGACAGCGTGACATTGTCGCCATTGTAAACACCATCCAGCACCGCATCAGTCGTATTTAGCGTATCGGCGGTCGTGTTGTCATAGATCTTGCTATTGGCGATGACACCCGAGATGGTCAGCGTTGCGGGCGTGATGTTGGCGGTCAGTCCTGTCGGTTGCACCAACGTGTAATTGGAAGCTTCCGAACCGCTGATGCTGAAAGCATCAGGCGTCACTGTAAGATCATTGCCCACATTTGACTGCGAGAACGTACCTGTGGTCGCCGAGGTCAGATCCACCTTGCCTGCATCGGTGGAAACAAGTCCGGCGAGCGCAGCATTGGCAACGTTGAGCGTATCCGCCGTATTGGCGTTGTAGACCTTATTGGTCGCATAGACACCGGTGATGTATAGCGGAGCCTGCGTAATCGTGCCTGTGCCCGTTGCAACCGTTGGAAAAGTGTAGTTGCTGAACAAGGTTCCCGGATTGGCGGTGAACTCGCTGATGGCGAGGTAGGAGGTGACACCTTCCGTACCCGCGTTTGGACTGTCATAACTGCTCGTCGCCGTTGGCGTAAACGAAGCACCTTCGCCATTGACGAAGCCACTGATCTGGAAGTTGGATGCCCCCAACGTGACGCTGGTCGTACCGTTGTACACCTTGGTGGGATTGCCAACGATGGCCACCGTCAATGGCGCCGGTGTAATGGTACCGGTGCCGTAAGCCGTGATCGGGAATGTGTAGTTATTGAGATTGGTGCCAGCGTTCGGTGTGAAATCGGCCTCTACCATGTTGGCGGTGATCGGTTGCGAGCCGACATTGACGGTCGCGTATTGCCCGGTAATGGTCTGGTTTACCGAAGCGCCATCGCCTGGCAGGAATCCGGTCAGGGTAAAATCATTGGCCGCAATCGTCGCGACGTCGTTCCCGTCGTAAACCTTGGTCGGGTTACCCGTGATCGCCGCATTGATGGCGATGCCAACAGGCTTCGGCGTAATGGTCCCGTAGCCGCTCATCAGCGCAGGCAGTACATAGTTGGTCAGTAAAGTGCCCGCGCCGGCACTGTAATCAGATGCATCGAGCGACGCGCTGACTGTCTCCACACCTGCGTTGGGTGATCCATAAGTACCCGCTGTCTGTGTGACGGTGATGCTCTGGCCGGACAACAGACCGTTCAGCGCATAATTGGAACTATCGAGCGAGGCGATCGTTGTGCCGTCGTAAACCTTGGTTGGGTTGTTGATGATGGAACCGGTCAACACGATCGGGTTGATCGTGCCGGTGGTCGTCACGGCGTTCGGGAAGCTGTAGTTCGATAGCAAGGTGTTGGAGGCGGTCGTGAAATCAGATGCTTCCAGCGTCGCCGTCACTGTAATGTTGCTGCCCGCATTGGGCGTGGCGTACGTCGACGTGGCACTTTGCGCAATCGTGCCGCTTTGCCCACCTACCCACCCGCTGACGGAGAAATCAGACGTCGTGAGCGTAGCGGCATTGGTGCCGTCATAGATCTTGGTCGGGTTGCCGGTCAATGCCACCGTCAACGGTGCGGGCGTAATGTTTGCGGTAAGGCCCGAAGGCTGACTGAGCGTGTAGTTGCCCGCCGCCGTACCACTGATGGTGAAGCCGGTGGCAGTCACTGCCAGGTTGTTGCCGACGTTCGACTGTGAGAACGTTGCCGCCGCAGCCGAATCAGACAGCGTGACATTGTCGCCTGCTACCAAACCGCCCAGGGTCGCACCGCCGAGATTCAACGTGGCTGTGTTGGTGGCATCGTAGACTTTGTCGTTGGCCGTCACACCCATAACGATCAGGTTGGCCGGCGTGATATTGGCGGTCAGGCTCGTTGGCTGGATCAAGGCGTAATCGTAGGCCTTGCTGCCAGTGAGCGTGAAACCGCTGGCCGTTACCGCAAGTCCATTGCCGACGTTCGATTGACTGAATGTGCCAGCCGCACCAGACGTATCCAGTGACACCGAGCTTGCATCAACTGAAAGTACGCCATATAGGCTCGCATTGCTCGCGTTGAGCGTATCGGCCGTGGTGCCGTCGTAGACCTTGCTGTTCGCCAGCACACTTCTGATCGACACTGGTGCTGGCGTAACGGAGCCATAACCCGTCGCCGTGGTGTTGAAGGTGTAATTGCTGAGACTGGTACCGGCATTGAGGATGAAGTCCGAACTTGAAATCGTTGCGGTAATCAGTATGTGATTACTGACATCGGGTGTTGCATAGCTATTGGGCGCTTGCGAACTGATCGTTGCACCCTGCCCTGACACGAAACCGGCTATCTGATAATTAGCGGACGCCACCGTCGTTTGCACGGTGTCGTCATACACTTCGGTAGGATCACCCACGATAGAGACCGTGAGGGCCGCTGGTGTAATCGTCCCAATGTTTGCGCTGACAGCAGAACCAGAAAAGCTGTAACCGTAGACCGGGATCGTGCCGGTGGAGTCCGACATCACGAAGTTGGCGATCGAATTCGGTCCCGTCACCAGAATGCCGGTACCAGCATTCGACGTTCCGTAGGTCCCAGGCGCGCTAACGATCTTGTTGCCGTTTACCAGGCCGGTCGAGGTCATGTTGGCGCCCGCAATGGTTGCCGCGGTGGTGCCGTCATAGACCTTGCTGACGGTGCCGGTAAGGCCGGTGATTTTCAGCACCGGCGCAAGGCTATACAGGAAACCGTTACCCGTATCGTTCGCGGTCAAAGCGGTTCCGTACGGTGCGTTGTACTGGATGAAGCCAGGAGTAAGGCCGCCTGGTGTGTCCAGCGTCGGATTCGTGGAATAGATCAGCCATGGAGCTGACGTTCCTGTTGAAACCGCCGATGCGCCGCTGCTGTTGACGAAATTCGCGCCGGTAGCAAGAGTGACACCGGCACCGCCGGTAATCGTGGCGCCAGAAGCAATCGTCAGATTGGCGCCTTGCGCCTGCATGGTGATGCTGCCAGGGCCAGTCACGGAATCATTCACGTTGATGCCGTGATACGCCAGCAACGTGAGATTGCCTGCCGACCCCGTTGCAGGTTTTGTCCAGCTGATTGCTGCGTCGACATTGATATCGCCAGCACCCGCCGATTGCACGCCGATCCCCGAGGCGCCAGTGGCGGTAGTCTGCTCGGTAACATTGGTGCCGCCGCTGAGCGTGCTTGAAATCGTCAATGCCGATGCGGCGTCGATGGTCAGATTAGTAGGGTCGACCAACCAGGTACCCGCACTGCCTTGCGGTGCAGCCGCCGTGATGTGCGCATCACTAGCCAGGTTGAAGTTGGCCGCCGAGGTTTCAATCGAACCGCCACTACCCCCATTTGGTGCACTCGCATCCAGTGTGCCACCGACATTCACCGTACCGGCCGTCATACCGCCGACCAGGCTGATGACTCCGTTGTGATTCTCGACCGTCTGCGCCTGCACGATACCCGTGTTGTTCACCGCGCTGGCCAGCAACGCATCCCTCGCACCAGCAGTCATGATCACCTGGCCACCATCGGCGACGATCAACTGACGGTTCTCCGCCAGATTGTTCAAGGTGCTCTGATTAACCTGCACGTGCAGCAACTGATCGTTACTGAAGGTAAGCGTGACCGCGCTACCACCGCCCAGGGCAACCGTGCCCAGTTGCGCGCGAATCACACCGCGATTGGAAACCTGGTTGCCGATCAGGGCCGCATAACCACCGTTGGCGGTGATTATCGAACCTTCGTTGATGACACTGCCCTTGCCCGAGCCGCTAAACACACGGCTGCTTGAGGTTAGCGTGTTGTTTTCGAGATCCAGCGTGGAAGCAACAAGCCCTCCCACATTCACCTGCGCACTCTGCCCGAACAGAATTCCGTTGGGATTGATCAGCCACACCTGGCCATTGGCATTCAGGTGACCGTAGATCTCGCTGGGTGTGTTGCTGAAAATGCGGTTGATGGCGATCGCGCTGCTGCCGAGCTGCAGGAAATCCACCGTCTGATTGGGTGCGATGTTAAAGCTTTGCCAGTTCAGGTTAAGCGTGGGGCTGCTCTGCACGATCGTGGTCACATTCCCGATCTGCTGGATCTGTCCAGTTCCTGACACGATCTGCCCGCCAACAACGCCGTTGCCGGCGTATGCGATGCCCGCCGCACACAAGGACGCCGCTAGCGCAGAAAGCGCCCATATTCGACGGCCAGCTGGACGCCTACGTGGTGCAGCTTCCGGCGCCACACGATTTACCAACTCGGACGCAACGACCCACTGCCCGAGAACGGAATTCCAGCAAAGACGATAGATGTGATTCATGGCTCAGAGCACCGGCACAGGAGAGATTCCGGAGCACGCGCACTTTCAAACGGCACGCGTTGTCACGGTCCGAGAAGAAATGAGCTACCGATGAGCGAAAGACGAACGACGAGAAAGCGTCGCCGAGGCGCGGATGCGCGCTTACAACACAGAGGTGATTGAACACCTGTCGCCAAATAGACAAAAGGGAACGAAAACCGGCATATGGTTTCTGCCAGCAACTCCCCCTGCATGGACACACCGTGGGAACTCTCCCACTTGTTGCCATGACACGTTCCCCGCAACAAACAGGCTTGTGGTGATGAGTCTCAACGCCAAGCTGTTGTTCTAGTCAGACCACGCCCCGACATGGCCTCCAAGGAAACTGAATAAATCTGCGAAAATTCAATACATTGCCACACATGAAGCGGTTTTGATTGTAGAACTTAAAAATAAAAAAGCAAAATAAATATGGACACCTAAACGTCTCTTTCACATTTGTGAAAAATGGCATAACAAACTCATGAACAAGACGTCGTCGCAGGATTCACGAGACCTTGCGCCGGATACGCAAACGCCCCGCCCCATAGTCGGGACGAGGCGTTTGCGGAACTGCAACTATTACAGGTGGCCTTGGGTCAATTCGTCCGCCAACCGCGGCAAGCCATAGACCTTACGCACCGCTTCGACCAGCGCGGCGGTATCCACCGCAACGGCGCGGTTATTGCTTCCGTCATAAACGAAGTCGCCACCCAGCGAATGAATATTGCCGTCGAAGATCAAGCCCACAGCATGACCTTCGCGATTGATCACCGGGCTACCAGAATTGCCGCCGATGATGTCGTTGTCGGTGACAAAATCCATCGGTGTAGACATATTCAACTGGCTTTGCGCTTTCACCCAGCTCTCTGGCAGCTTGAACGGATCGGCACCGGTTGCACGCTTGTACAAGCCATCGACATGCGTGAATGGCGGCACCGGCTCACCGTTTTCATTCCAGCCAACGACCTTGCCATAGGAAAGGCGCAGGGTGAAGGTGGCGTCCGGATAGCTGGACATACCGTCACGATCGAAGCGGGCTTTGGCGATGACTTCATTAGCTTTGTCGGTGGGCGCCATCACTTCATCTTCATAGGCCTTGCGGATCTTGCGTGACTCCGCGTCGACTTGGCGAGCCAGCGCAATCATCGGATCGCTGGACGCTTCGATCGCTTTTTCGCCGCCATCCCACAACTGCTTGCGCACGGCCGGATCGGCCAGCTTGGTACCGCTGACCAGCTCACTTGCACGTTGATCAGGAGAATCCTTGCCAAGCACTTCGTGCACGGTGGGATCATCCGCACCCAACACCTGCCGCAACTTACCCAACGACCAGGCCAGCAAAGTTTCCTCATATTGCGGATAAACCGGCACATCCGATTCCACCGTCTGCTGCACGGCAGGCAGGTTCGCATCACGGTACTGCGGCAGACGTTCGGCATCCGGCTTGGTTCGTTCGGCTGCAGCACGTACCAGGGTGCGCGCATCACTGAACAACTCACCGAACTGGCCAAAGCCAATGCCGCGCTCAAGCATCATGTAGCGCGATGAAAGCTCCTTGCCGCGCTGTTGTGCTTTGTCCAGCTCCGTCCACGGATCACCGTATTTGGTGTGGCGCTCGGGTGTCGCCTGCATCCACTGGCGCAGCGCTGCGTCCTGCGCACGCTTCTGATCCACAAACTTGTCATCGGCCAGTGTCTGCAGCCAACCGTTGTAGGCCTTGATCGAATTTTCGATACCGAACTGCAGTTCCTGCGATTCCTTGACCCGCTCATCGCCACCACGGGCGTATTCCCACAACATGCCACGCAGTTCGGATAGCAGTGCGTATCCCGGCACAATCTGGAAATCGCGCAATGCGGAGAGCTGGGTCCAGGTGAGCCCGCGGCGAGTCGAACCGGGATTGCCCACCACGAAAGTCATGTCGCCCGCTTTGGGTCCCTGCGTATCGAACTTGAAATATTGGGGTGTATTCGCCGGCTTGCCGTCGACATAGGCGCGGAAGAAGGTAACGTCCAGGTCATAGCGCGGGAAGTTGAAGTTGTCCGGATCGCCGCCGAAGAAGGCAATGCTTTGCTCGGGCGCGAACACCAACCGCACATCCTGGTAGCGGCGATACTTATACAGCGAGTAGCTGCCACCGTTGTAAAGCGTGATCACATCGCAACGCCAAGTCTTGGCATCGCCATTGACGCATTCCTGTTCCAGCTTGCTGTCGATAGCACGCTCAGCCTTCACGCGATCGGCGCCGCTCTTGCCGGCAGTAGCGGCATTGACCTGCGCGGTTACGTCAGTGATCGATTCAAGCTGATTGAGCTCGACATCCGGGCACTTCGGCTCGTCTTCCTGCTTGAGCGCGATGTAACCGTTGGACATGTAGTCCTGATGTCCCTTGGAGAGCTGTGAGAGACAGCTGTTGGCGCAATGATGGTTGGTCATCACCAAACCATTGGCCGACACGAATGAACCCGAGCAGCCCTCCGCCAATCGCAGGGACGCGTGCTGCACCAAATCGATCCACTGCTGGGTGGGCGTAAAACCGTAGCGCTCTTGCATCTGCTTCACAGGCAAGTGATCCATCGTCCACATGCCTTCGTCAGCCATGGCGGCCCCGGTTCCGGCCACAAACAGACCGGCCAAGGCCAAACCAAATATCTGCTTCATAGCGGTCTCCCTCTGGAAACAAAGGTCCGCCGTGGACCTTTGCAAGGCCTTGAGTATGAGATCGATGTTACAACATAACAACGTGACCAATGGCAGAGGGTTGCCCTCCCGTCACCTGTGCACGCGTACCCACTTGCTTGCCGGCCACCAGCACACGGTGTCTTCATCGGCCGTGTCTGCATGCTCCCCTCGTCGAGGAGCGCAAACTGCAAGGCCTGAAATGAGCTGACGATCGCCATTACATAGGATGACGATCCTGGAAAACTGACTTCCCGTTACGACAGCGTCAGTGCGCGTGGCCCGTCGCTGCCGGAGAAGGATTCAATGACACCTCTTGCGGCAATGTCAGCCGTTCGATGGCGTAACCAGCATCCGCCCACGCATCAAGCCCGCCGTGCAAGGGGCGGACACGGCGGTAACCCAGCATCATCAGCCCCTTCGCTGCCTTGGCGGCTGAAACTTCGTTGGGGCAGCTGCAATAGATCACCACTTCCTGATCGATCGACACCTGCTCCATATCCCGTTCGACCGTGCGCAAATCCGCCATCACGGCGCCAGGAATCACACGCGTATCCACCATGCGCCCGGCAGGAGAACGCACATCAACCACCACCGGCCTGTCGCCCAGCTCGATCAGCCGGTGCAGTTCATCGACAGTGATACGCGCCAGCCGCAGCGAAAGCAGCAGCTTGCGGCGCTGCCACCATTTCACCAGCACGTAGGCGATCAACGCCGCGACGATAACTTCGATCGCCACCGTGCCGGCGCTGGCAAACAGGAACAGCACATGATCGATCTGATGGGCAAAGGCATAACCCAGTCCGACGACCACACCGATCCAGATCAGCGAGCCAAGCGCATCCATCAGCAAGAAAACCAGCGGACTCAATCGCATCGCTCCCGCCAGTGGCGGTGCGATGGTGGATAGTCCGGGGATAAATTTCGCGACCAGCAGAATCCCCCCGCGCCAGCGCTGAAAGCGCAGTTCCGATTGCTTCACGCAGGAATCCGGCGACAGCGAAATACGGCACAGGGTGCGCATCACAGCCGCACCAAAGCGATGTCCCGCCCAATACCACGCCAAGTCCGCGATCAGGCAGGCAAGCAGCGCTGCCAGGATCACCGCACCCAGCGGCAACTTACCGGCGGAGGCGAGCGCACCGGCCACCACCAGGGTGGGCACCGCCGGAACCGGCGCGCCCGCCTGCTCCACCAATACATTGATGAAGACCAGCAGTAAGCCGTATTCCGCGATCAGTTCGATAATCGCATGCGCCACCGGAGTGACCCTCGATCAGAATTCCGCCATGTCGGCAGTCCGCATCGTTGGGGCAATCGGCATCAATTGCAAGCAGAAAAAAGGGCTGGATGGCCAAGCCACCAGCCCCTGCTAAAACGGTGTCCGCTGCCCTATTTGGACGAGTCTTCGGCCAGCAGGGTACGGAAGATCAAACCACCCACCGCGCCGCCGATCAGCGGCACTACCCAAAACATCCACAGCTGCTGGATCGCCCAGGTTCCCTGGAACAGGGCAACACCCGTGCTACGGGCAGGATTCACCGACGTATTGGTGATCGGAATGCTGATCAGATGGATGATCGTCAGGGTCAGGCCAATGGCCAGCGGGCCGAAACCGGCAGGCGCGCGGCGGTCGGTGGAACCATGGATCACGATCAGGAACATCGCGGTCAGTACGAATTCGCTCACCATGCAGGCCAATAGCGAATAACCGCCCGGCGAGTGCGCACCGTAGCCGTTCGAGGCAAAACCAGTGGCCGTGGCGTCAAAACCCTCCTTCCCACTGGCGATGACATAGATCACAGCGGCCGCGACGATAGCGCCAATGACCTGCACCACGATGTATGGAATCACATCCTTGCCGCTGAAGCGGCCGCCAAAGAACAAGCCCACCGTCACGGCCGGATTGAAATGCGCACCGGAAATGCCCGCGCATGCATAGGCCATGGTGACTACGGTAAGCCCGAATGCGAGCGCAACACCAAGGAAACCGACGCCGAGCCCTGGAAAGCCAGCGGCGAAAACCGCTGTGCCACAGCCGCCAAGTACTAGCCAGAAGGTCCCGAAAAACTCGGCACTGAGTCGTTTGAACATGGTTGTCTCCGATCGATAGAAATGATGAGCGAATCACGCAAAGCGAGGTTTGCTGCACTTTCTTTATTGCGACGGCTTGCGTCCCCCGGAGGCCACGCTGCGATCCATCGCGGTGGCTGAGCTGGTAATACCACGAGCGGTGATGATACGAAAGCCTTGGCACTCAAATCATAGGAAACGTCTTCTGCGTACGTGAGCAAACGGTGAAAATCACGAAGGTATCTGCATGTGATGATCTCCTTGCTGGGCATGCGCAACAGGCGATTTACAGTCGCTACCATGCTTACCCACCTGCTCGTTCGCTGAGTCCTCCACGCCAATGACCTATCGCCACCAGAGTCCTGAAAACGAAGTCCTGCAGAGTTGGCACCACAATGCCGCAGCATGGGCACAGACGGTACGCGGTGGCCATATTGAAAGCCGGCGCCTGGTTACTGACCACGCGATAGTCAACGCGATATGCGATGCACAGCCGCGCTCCGTGCTGGACATAGGCTGCGGTGAGGGGTGGCTGGTGCGTGCCCTGGCAAGCCAGGGCATTCGCGCCATGGGGGTGGATGCCGTGCCGGCACTGATCGCGCAAGCACGCGACGCAGGGGGTGAGTTCCAGCTTGCCTCTTACGAGGAGATCGCCACGGGATGTTTGCAGCTCAAGGCGGACACGCTGGTCTGCAATTTCGCCCTGCTGGGCAAGGAGTCGGTAGAGCAACTGCTGACGTCGCTGCCGGGCTTGCTGGAAGAAGGAGGCCGGCTGATCGTACAAACGGTACATCCGCTTGCCGCCTGCGGCGAGCAGGCCTATATGGACGGCTGGAGAACAGAGGAATGGACGGGATTCGGCTCAACATTCCCCTCGCCCGCACCGTGGTATTTCCGAACGCTGGCGAGCTGGGTTGCCTTGTTTGCGCACACCGGCTGGCGGCTTTGCGAAATGCGTGAACCGCTGCATCCGGTTACCAGCAAACCGGCATCGGTCATCTTTATCGTGCAAAACGCTTAGGCGCTGCAACGGCCATTGGCGTTGGATGCGCAGGAGCGGGATGCGCCGCCTTGCAGTAACGCATCCCGAGCTTGCCGGGCCGGAGCATAGGCATCCGGCCCGGCAGGTGGATCAGAGCGCCGCGTCCTTCAGCTTCTTCAGCGGGCGGATCTTCACCTTCACCGTGGCGGGCTTGGCAGCAAACCACTGCTCTTCCTTGGTGAAGGGGTTGATGCCCTTGCGCTTCGGCTTGGCCGGAACGTTGACGGCAGTGATCTTCAGCAGGCCCGGCAGGGTGAACACGCCGGCACCCTTCTTGTGGATCGATGCGTGTGCAGCACCTTCCAGCGCGGAAAGAATCGCGCGCACGTCCTTCGACGCAACTTCAGTGACCTCAGCCAGGTGGGCAACCAGAGCGGACTTGCTCAGTGCTTCCTTGATCGGCTTCGGAGCTGCGGCGGCCTTGGATGCCGTTTTGCCTTTTGCTGCCTTCTTTGCCATGGACTACCCCATCGTTATTGGATTATTGAAATGCCTCATCGGCGTGCTGAAATGTAGGGGAAATTTGTGGCGTCGCCAACTAGCAAACGCAAAAAAACCTATAAAAAATGCGTTCAGCGGCGGTTGGCATGCCCGGGACACTAGGGAAGCAAGCTTTTTGCCAGCATAAAAATGGCAACTGCCACGATCACAGCCGCGAAAAGGACCGATAGCGCCCCGCGCTTTCTGGACAATCTTTGAGCAGCGGACATGCCCAGCCAGCCTCCTGCGACACCGCCTGCGATGAACTCCAGCGCCACTGGCCAGGCCACCAGGCCGGACGCGGCGTAGTTGATCGCCGTCGTCAAACCGAAGGTGCCCACGCAGAACAACGAGGTGCCGATCGCATTGATCATGGCCATGCCGCTGGCAAAGACCAGCCCCGGAACAATAAGAAAACCGCCACCAATGCCGAAGAATCCGGCCAGGATGCCTGCCCCCAAGCCCACCAGCCCCAGACGCGCATACATGTGCCTGCGCGGATAGCCGGTGCCGTCGTGCCCGCCCCTGCCGCGCAGCATCAGCGCGGCAATGACCAGCATCAGGAGCGCGAACAAGACAAGCAGGTGATGCCCATCAATGACCTTGCCAAGACTTGAGCCAAGAAAAGCGCCAACAACGCCGGTAGCCGCAAACATGAAAGCAGCCGGCCAGCGCACATGTCCGGCCCGGGCATGCGGCAGCAAATTCGCAAAAGCATTCGCTGACACAGCCAATGCGCTGGTACCAATCGCCCTATGTGGATCGTGCAATCCCACGACATAAAGCAACAACGGCATCGCCAGGATGGACCCACCACCGCCGATCAGCGCCAAGGAAAAACCGACGACCGATCCACAAAGAACGGCGAGCAAGTCATGCAATGAAAGAAGGCCCATGGCGAAGCACTTTAACGAAAACGCCCCCATAAACCATACCCGGGGGGGCCGCACCCTAGCAGGTACTCAATGCGCTTTTCCGTCGCTGTCCGGATGCGCCTGATCATTGTCCTTGCTCATATCCATATCACCCATGTCGTCATCGGGTGGCGCCTTGGCAACCATCTCCTTGTACTGCGCAGGCGTCATACTGGGAAGCTGCTGCAGAAAGGCGACCATGCTCCAGATGGTCTGATCGTCATGCGTGGCGCCCCAGGCCGGCATGCCGCTCATCTTGATGCCGTGCTTGATGATCCAGAACGCTTCGCGCGGGTCGATCCGTTGCTGTGAGAGGTTCGGTGGCTGCGGATACAGACCTGCACGAATTTCCGAATCATGCATGCCCGGTGCCAGATGGCAGCCCGTACACATGGCTGCGTATTGTCCAGCCCCTTTGAGGATCAGCGTCGGATCGTCCAGCTTCGGAACGTCGACACCCCGCGCATGGCGCTGTACGGAATGCTCCCTTACCATGGTCAGGAAACGATAGGTCCACGGATCATGCGGCGAATCAGCGCCGATGTTGTAGAAGCCGGACCAGGCATAGGCAAAAGCCAGCACGGCCAGCACCACGATGCCGGCGACGATGCTGGTGCGATATTCGATACGTCGTTTCATGAGATTTCCTATAGCCAGATACGAATGCCGACCACGAATTGCCGGTCGAAAACAGGTTGGCGCTCCATGCGCGCAAAATCGGCGGTGGCAGCGAAGCGGCGGGTCCAGACGATGCCCAGGTACGGGGCGAACTGACGCGTCACGTCGTAACGAAGTCGCAGCCCCAACTGAGCATTGGAAACACCGCTTCCCACATATCGGGCGGCATCGTCCCGGCTGTAGAGATTGGTTTCGAATTCCGGCTGAAGTATCCAGCGCTGGGTGAAACGCAGGGTATATTCCGCCCGCAAACGTGCGGCAAGCCGGCCGGATTCACTCGCATAGGCGGTGGCCTCCAGTTCAAGCCAGTAAGGTGCCAGCCCTTCCAGTCCAAAGGCCGCCCAGTTGCGTTGCGGTCCAATACCCAGATCGTGCCGCACGCCGAGTTGGGTGCTCCAGAAGGCGGAAACAGGATGACTCCAGAAAGCTTCGATATCGCCATCATCGAGTTGTCCACGACTGCCCTCGCCTTCGCTGCGCAGCCACAGTTTGTTACTGTCATTGCCATACCAGGCTTCGGCTTCCCACATCGGACCATTGCCGCCGTACCCGTGGGCATACTCCAGCTGATCGACCAACAACATGCTGTGAGAAGCATTGTCGCTCATGTCCATGCTTTGCATCGAGGCCGCTTGCGGCAACGCGTCGTTCGACGATGATGCCGGCGCAGCCATCTGCTGCATGGATGGCATATCCGGCATGGGCATCGTCATCCCCGCATCCTGTGCGGTAGCTGCCATCGGTATGAACAACCATGCAGCTGCCATACGCCAGCGATTCGTGATCACGACATGACGTAAGTACGCATTCATGCCACGACCACCTCGCGGAACATGCCCGCTTCCATGTGAAAGAGCATATGGCAGTGGTAGGCCCAACGTCCCGGATTATCAGCGGTTACCGCGTAGCTGATCTGCTGCGCAGGCTGCACGTTGACCGTGTGTTTGCGTACCTGAAAATGTCCGTCCGGACTTTCCAGTTCGCTCCACATGCCATGCAGATGAATCGGGTGATTCATCATGGTGTCGTTGATGAGCACGATGCGTAACCGTTCGCCCATCTTGAAACGTATCGGTTCGGCGTCTGAGAATTTCACGCCATCGAACGACCACATGTAGCGTTCCATGTTGCCGGTCAGGCGCAGTGTGATATCCCGCTCCGGCGCACGCGGGTCGATGGCTCCGCCGATCGTGTGCAGGTCGGCATAAGTAAGTACACGGCGCCCATTGTCGCGCAGCCCGACGCCGGGATCGTCGAGACTGGTGCGTGGATGCGCGGTACGCGTATCCACGCCGGGGCTTGTTTTGAGATTGCTAGCGGCAGCCGGCATGTCATGCATCGGCATATCCGAATCCGCCATGCCAGACATGCCTTGCATGGCCGCCATATCGTGCTTGTCATGGACTGCATGCTGATCAACATCCATGGATCCCATCATGTCTTGCATGCCCAGCCACACGCGACGATCCATAGTGGGCACATCGGCTTCCATACCAGGACGCGGCGCCAGCGTACCTCTTGCATAACCACTGCGATCGATGGACTGCGCAAACAGCGTATATGCGCGATCTTCCTGCGGAGTAACGATCACGTCGTAGGTTTCTGCCGGCATGACGCGAAACTCATCGACCTCGACCGGCTCCACATCCTGCCCATCGGCACTGACGACAGTCATTTTCAAGCCAGGTACGCGTACATCGAAAACGGTCATGGCTGAGCCGTTGATAACACGCAACCGCACCTTTTCGCCTGGCGTAAACAGGCCCGTCCAGTTGCCAGCGGGCGCCTGACCATTCAACAAATAGGTGTAAGTGAGAGCAGAAACATCGCCAAGATCGGTGGGATTCATGCGCATGGCATTCCACATCCTGCGCATGCGCAAGGCTTCGCTCAGGCCGACCTGTCGCGCATCGCGAATCAGATCGGCCACCGTGGGTTGCGCGGTATTGTAGTAATCGCTTTGTTTTTTTAGCCTAGCGAAGATGCTGCCTGGATTGTCGTCCGTCCAGTCATTGAGCATCACTACGTGGTCGCGATCAACGTGAGTCCGCTCGCCAGCAGCCGGGTCCACCAAAATGGCGCCAAACAGGCCGGTCTGCTCCTGATAACCCGAATGCGCGTGATACCAGTAAGTGCCCGATTGCTTGACTGGAAACTGATAGACGAACGTCTCGCCCGCGGGAATGCCATCAAAACTGATACCAGGCACGCCATCCATGCGAAATGGCAACACGATGCCGTGCCAGTGGATGGATGTCGGCACACGCAGGCGATTGGTAACGCGAATGCGTACCGTGCTGCCTTCTTTCCAGCGCAAGACCGGACCGGGCAAGCTGCCGTTGACGGTCGTGGCCACGACCTGTTTGCCGGTGTAATTGACTGCCGTTTCTGCGATGTCCAATGCGAAATCGGAACCGCTCAAACTGCTGGTTTCGTTGACACGGGCCATTGCCCGTGCACGGGAGGACCGTGGCACGCCGAGCGCAACCACGGCACCGCCCAGGGCCATGCCCTGGACAAATCGCCGCCGCGACAGATGCGTCGCAGACAGCGGATCGAACCTATTCATGGGAATTACTCCATGCAACGCGAAAAACCCCCAGCTACTCGCGCTAGAACACGCGGCAGCCGGGACGATTCATCAAGTGGAGTAATCAGGTGGCCGGTGGCCGCAAAGGAGGAATGGGGTCGACGGTCGGCGCGTCGATGCCCCGAAGCATGGCATAGCGGGCCGCAGGTATTCCCGCACCTGACATGGCTGGCAACGCAGGAGGCAATGCGCTGCCGCACATGGCATCGCACTGGCAGGCAGGATGAGAAGGATTGCCGCAGCAGCCATCGTGATGACCACCAGCGGCTGCAGCGTGCTGCATGCTATGCCCCATCATCGAACCCATGGCTGCGGGCATCGCGTGATACGCCGCGCTGCCGTCTGTGCTCGCGGCGGTCGCAGGCATGGATACCGCCACCAGCATCACCCACGCGAACAACGCCATGACTCGCAGAAAACGCGAGGAACGCAGGCGACGCATGGATATCACGGCAGGCATACTGGCAAGCATAGCTCCGTAGGGCGCCAGGGCTCAACAGCGCGGCGCTGCCGCTTCCCTGCCAGAAAATGCTACGCGTCACGGCTATTGACCCTGGTGTGAGTCCAGGTGGTAAGCATCCACGCGCCCCATTTTCATACGCAGCAGAAACCCGCAAGAGTCAGAGCGATTCCGCGTAGGATTGCAGTAAGCGACACATCGTGGCCTCGAGCTGTTCAAGACTCGACAGCGCAGCGTCGATGCCTTCGGCGTCGATGTGTTTTTCCAGCGACGCACATTGCGTCGCGGCGTCCTTTTCGCCAAGCATGAGCAGTGCACCCTTCATGGAATGGATACGCGCGAGCATTGCTTCCTGATCCTGCGCACGAGCAGCGGCAAGAATGGCGTGCAGATCACGCGTGCCCGATTCCACGAAGATACGGGATACCTTTTCAGGGTATTTGCCAGCCCACGCCGGTTTCACGCACGAGCCCGTCGAAGGCGCTTCCGCACGGAGATGGTGCACCATGGCTTCACCAAGTCGTTCCAGCGACAAGGGCTTAAGCAAGAGATCGTTGATACCTGCCTGCTTGCAATGCACCTTCTCGCTTGCCAACGCCGTAGCCGTCACTGCGACAATGGGCACCGTGACACCTTGCGCCCTCAACCGTTGCGTCAACGCATAACCGTTCATATTGGGCATATTGATATCGGTGAGCACCATCTCATAGCGCCCGTCCTGCCACAGCCGCAAAGCCGCCAAGCCATCTTCAGCGGTATCCACCATGTATCCAAGTGTTTCGAGCTGTTGCTGGATGAGTTCGCGATTGACCTCATTGTCATCGACTAGCAATACCGTACGCCGCTGCTTCGCCGCCGGATGGTTGTGGTCACGCCTCGACAGATCTACCGCATGTCCTCCCGCAACAGGTTCCGCATCGAGAATCGAAGCGAGCAACGCCTTGCTGGAGTAGCACGTGATAAAGCGAATGCCGTCGCGAAGCTCCGGCAGCAGCGGCCCATTCCCAATCGCCTTTACAGTGCGTTTTGCACGCATGACGAGAAGTTGCTCGTCATCATCAAGCCACGAACGCCATGTACCAAAGATAATCAAAACATCGGCTTGCTGGACCCAATCTGGGTCCAGCTCAGATGGAAGGGTCGCCGTCATGACCTCGGCACCCCAGCCAGCCAGCAGCGCCGAAATCTCGTTACGCCACTCCGATGCAGCGGAAAGCAGAGCAATCCGCTTCCCTTGGAGCCTGGCCTGTTCATGCGCCCGCACTGGCTCATCCACGGCAACTGGCACTTCCAGCGAAAACACGCTTCCCACGTTCGGCGTGCTCTGCACATCCACCTCGCCATCCATCAGCTCACTGATCTGCTGACACAACGTCAAGCCGAGCCCGCTTCCGCCAAAGCGACGCGAGATGCTGGCATCTGCTTGCGAGAAAGGCTGGAACACTTGCTCCCGCTGTTGCTCCGTCATGCCGATGCCGGAATCGATGACTTCAAAGCGCAGGCGTGCTGATTCATCCGCTTTCGGCGGAACCTGCCTGGCGCGCAAAATGATTCGTCCTGATTCCGTGAATTTCACCGCATTGCTGACAAGATTGTTGAGCACCTGCCGGATGCGATGCGCATCCGCCACGTACCATGGCGTGTAGCCGGGCTCCGTGGCGTAATAGAGCTTCAGTCCTTTGCGCTGCGCCGCCGGTGCGTAAAGCAATGCCGTTTGCTCAATCAAGGGCCGCAATTCAAATGGAACCGGGTCGATATCCAACTGACCCGCTTCAATGCGCGAAAAATCAAGCACGTCGCTGATGACGGCCAACAAGGCGTCGGCCGAAAGGCGAATGCGCTCCAACCTTTCGCACTGCTCCGGTTCCAGCCGCGAACGTCCCAACAATTCCAGATGCCCGAGAATGCCGTTGAGCGGCGTGCGGATCTCGTGACTCATCATGGCTACGAATGAGGTTTTAGCACGGCTGGCGGATTCCGCTGCCAGCCGTGCCTCTTCCGAGTCCTGCCTCGCGCGGCGCAGGTTCTCTTCGATTTCTGTCCGCGCCGTGATATCGCGAAGTACGAAAAAGATCGCATGGCGATCCTGATAAACGATGGGCATCGCCGCAACCAATAAATGACGGAGGCCTTCCGCATCATCGCCCTGCAGCGAAAAATTGAACTCACGAGCGTCCGGACGACCACTAAGCGTGCCTTCTGCATGCATGAAGTCCTGCAGCAATTGCTTATAAAACGTATTATCAGGATCGGGAACCCCGGCGGCGTACCCCTTGACCAAGTCGTTTTGCAATAAAGGGATAGCGTTATTCGCCGCAATCACGCACAAGCCGACCGGCGATGTCTCGATCATGGTGCGATTCAGAACTTCGCTCTGATAAACCTGTTTTGCCCGTGCAAGTACAGGAGCAAAAACACCGCGATCCTGACGGGTCAACAGTAGCCACAATGTTCCCAGCAGCAAAATGGCCAAGGTGATGGCGACCAACACCGGCGCAGACTCGCTTCGCAAAATGTCCGACCAGCTATATGCGCGAACCAGCGTCCAGGGTGTACCGGCAATGCGCTCGGCGACGAAGAACATGCCGCCTTTGCGGTACGTCAACACATCGCTTTTCGACGGATTCAGCACGAGAAAGGGCTTAACGGCACGAGCCACCGCTTCGCTGTGCACGGCAGAACCTGTTCCAAAGATAGCTTGACCATCGTCTGAGACAACCGTCATCTCAAGCGAGGAAATCCGATGCACCTCGTCCACGAACGGTTGAACCGGCTCGTAAGCCACAAAGGCGCCAATGGGCTCGTCGCCATCCATGGCGACAATCGTGCCGAGAATGGCTGGCTCCTCCGTCAACGGATTCTTGCCGAAAGAGGTAAGGATCTGCGGCAACCCTTTGCCATAGAACAACAGCCGCGGATTGCCCCGGCGCATATCATTGAGTGCGTGGGTATCATGGAAATCGACGCTGGGCACGACTAACTTGTCGAACAGGTCGGCGCGGTCACCGTGTTGGGCAACCGTATCCAGCCCGGTCGCCCGGGCGTCCACGCCAAAGGCGAACAGCATCTCACTCGGATCGTAGAAATTAACGGCCGTTGAGGGCCTGCTTCCGCTTTGATCGCTACGTATCGTCAGGGAGGTGCTGCTGATGATGGACATCTCCCGGATCAAGCCGAGATAACGCTCCACTTTCTCCTTGGGCAAGGCTTTCCCATTACGCCCAAGCACCAACCACGGCACACCTTCTTCGCTGCCCCGAATGACAGCTTCATTGTCATGGGTGACGAAGCCAGGAAGTTCCTCATCCCCCTTTTCAACCAAATCGCTCGCTTTGTTTTTCCACACGTACTCGATCATGTTAAGGGTGCGGATATAACCTGCGTCGCGTTGAATGAACGCGGAGTCGAGCGCCATCTTGGCCTTGCGGAAACTGTCCAGCTGATCGGATTTGTAGTCGTCGATGGTGAGCAGAATGGACGCCGTCATGATCAGCAGAATGATCACGGAAAGAAACGCGCCGCCACCATATAGCAAGTGCCGTTGATGCCTCTCCAACGCAGAAATATCCCGCTGGCCTGTAAGGTCTTTATATTTAACAGGCTCAGGCATCGTCATCTTATTCGTCCGATGATTCTTGAAAGGCAATCAAGCTGAACGCGTCGCGCGATGGCAAAAGTTCGGCGAAGCAAGTGCAAAAATGTCGAGCCGTGCACATCCTGGGCACATCACCATCTGTCATGGCGTAGCTGCGCAAGGGAAAAAGTCGGTCGGCATCGCGAGACCCGGGCCCCCATGTAAGAAAAACCCCTCAGGCTTTAACGGCCTGAAGGACAACACCGTTGGAGGGAACACAGGTTTGATGATCGTAAGAGCCGCCCCATTTCATAAATATCGGACTCATCTTAAAAATGGACGCGAGAACGATCAGAATGGCTTTTGGAACGATCCATATTGACGCCGCCATCGGACACTCGCCATGACCCAGCAAGGCATTCATACGATTGACACCGGCTTCGTCCGGCCGCAATTCGACGCGGCATATCTGCTCGTCCACGCCGGACACGCCACTTTTATCGATTGCGGCACCAACCATGCCGTTCCGCGTCTGCTGGAGGGCCTGGCTGCAGCGGGTATGCAAACATCACAGGTGGATTGGCTGATCCTCACCCACGTTCATCTGGACCATGCCGGCGGCGCCGGTGAGCTGATGGCACGACTACCCAACGCCAGACTCGCGGTACACCCTCGCGGCGCCCGGCACATGATCGACCCCTCACAGCTTTGGGCAGGTGCCTTGGCCGTGTATGGCGCTGAAGTCATGGAAAGCGCCTATGGCAGACTGCGTCCCATACCAGCGGAACGCGTGGTGGAAGCACACGACCCATTCGTTATTGACCTTGGTGGCCGCTCATTACGCTGCCTGGATACACCAGGCCACGCGAAGCATCACATGGCCATCTACGATGAGTACGCGAAGGTATGTTTCACCGGCGATACGTTTGGCCTTTCCTATCGCGAACTCGATACGGCCAAAGGCCCTTTCATCCTGCCGACGACAACGCCGGTTCAATTCGATCCCGAAGCGTTGCATGCTTCCATTGATCGTCTGCTGGCGCTGAAGCCGGAGGCGATGTATCTCACCCATTACGGCCGCGTGGAAAACGTCGAACATCTTGCCGCCAGGCTGCACGAAATGATCGATGCGATGGTCAACGTTGCCACCCATGCCAATGATGACGCGCAGGATCGACATTTACAGCTTACAACAGCCCTTGCCGATCTCTATGCCACGCGTCTGGCCGAGCACGGCTGGCACGGCGACCGCGCCGCGCTCATGCATTGGCTGGGCACGGATATCGAACTGAACGCGCAAGGTTTGGGCGTGTGGCTGGATCGCGAACGACGTTAGGCGCTCGCTAGCGGCTTGACGTAGTAATGCTGAGTTTTACGGCGTGCGTAGCCAAGATGCTCGTAGAACGGGTGCGAGGCCTCGCGCACGATATTGGAGCGCACCGAAATGACATGGAACCCGCATTGCCGCGCCCATTGCTCGGCATCCGCCACCAGCATCCGTCCTACCCCACTACCGCGGCGGCTCGCATCAACCACCAAGCCTACGATTTCCATGCGATCGCCGGATTCCAGCGTCCGACGATGCTCCACGGCAATCCAGCCATGCAGTGCGTCATCATCTTCCACGACGCTGATGTGATGATCCGGGTGCGACAGGAGCGCAGCCAAACGAGCCCACATGGCTTCGGGGGACACCGGATAACCCAGTTCCTCAGCCAGCCGGGCAATTTCCGGCGCATCGTCGATACCGGCCTTGCGCAGCTTCATCGGCGGATGATCTCAGGACAGTCGCGCACCGTTCGGCACCGGACGTTCCACCGTTGTGATCACGACGCCCTGTTCGGTATGAAACCCGGTCAACAGGAATTGGGAACGAAACGGACCGATCTGCTTTTCCGGAAAGTTGATAATGCCGACAATCTGTCGGCCGATCAGCGATTCGGGCGTATACAAGGCCGCAATTTGCGCGCTGGTCTTGCGCTCGCCGTACGGACCAAAATCCACCCAGACCTTCCAGGCGGGTTTGCGGGCCTCGGGGAAAGGCTCTACCCGGGTGACCGTACCGGCCACGATCATCACTTTCTGGAAATCAGCCCAGCTGATTTCTTCGACCGCTGCTTGTTCACTCATCCTTCGAGACTCGTCTTGAACCAATCGTTGAATTCATACCACCAGTAGCTGGCTTGCGCGCCCATGAATCCTAGCGGTTTGTGGGCATGAGCAAGGCCATACTCGGCAAATTGCTTCCAGCCTTCCCCGCCCTCGGCAATCGCTGCGGCAAGAAGTTCTCCCGCCGCACACGTGGGCGCCAGACCATGGCCACCAAATGCCTGCGCCCACCACAAGCCGTCGCCGCTGCTTCCGATCTGCGGCATCTGGTGCCGTGCGTAACTCATCAAACCCGACCACGCGTAATCGATGCGGACGCCTTTCAGCGCCGGGAACACGCGCAGCAGATCCCGCGTCAGCAATCGCTGCACGGCAGCCGGCGAACGGTTGCGGATCGAGATGCGCCCACCCCACAACAAGCGTTTGTCAGGCAAGGGGCGGTAATAATCGAAGGCAAAGCGCGTGTCGTAGATCGCAGCGCGCGTTTGCAAGTTTTCATCGAGACGATCGCCGAGCGGCTCGGTCACCATGACATAGGTGGCTATCGGCAATACCGAGCGATCAATTTGGCGACGCAAACCGGCCAGATATCCCCCGCAAGCCAGCACAACGTGCTCGGCCTGCAATTCGCCCTGAGGCGTGCTTATCAGCCAGTGACTGTTTTCCTTGCGCAGACGCCATACATCGCTGTTTTCATGAATGCGTACACCCTGCTCTGCCGCGGCAGCAGCGAGCCCGATCGCGTAATTGAGCGGATGTAGATGCAACGCGTTGCGTTCATACAGGCCGTCGGTATAGCGCTCGCTGCGCACCCGTTCACGCAGCTCTTCCTGGGGCAACCAGTCCCAATACACGCCGTAATGATCGGCAAGCAGACGCTGTCGCTTGCGCAACACTTCCGGATCGCGAAACCAGTTGGCCCAGATGATCCCTTCGTCGACCACGTCACAGGGAATCGCATAACGCGTTGCGCGTTCTCGTATCCGCTGGACGGCGGCCGTAGTCAGCTCAAAAATGCTTCGCGCGCGTTCGCCACCGAGCTGACGGCGCAAAGCTTCCTCGCCCAGCGAATAGCCGCCGAACACAAAGCCGCCGTTGCGCCCCGAAGCGCCAAATCCAATTTGTTGCCGCTCCAGCAGTACCACATCGCGCACGCCACGCTCGGCCAACCCCAGGGCGATATTCAGTCCCGCAAAGCCCCCGCCAATGATGACCACGCGCGCTTCATGCCGCCCCTGCAGGGGCTCATAAGGCGTATACGGTGTCGCCGTGGCGCGGTAATAGGACGGAACCGGTGACTGCTTCATACCTGTACGTGAGGATGACACGGGGCGGTTGGACGGCCGAGCATAACGCGGATTGAAGCCGTCGGTTCACTCGATCAGGTTGACCTGCATGAGGCGCTGGTCGGTGCGTCCATGGTCATCGACCACGCGAATGGTGTACTGGCCGGCGCTATGCGGTTGCCAATACATCGATTCGTTCGGCTCGCTACGCCCTACGTAGGCGTCGTCGACAAACCAGTACAGCGTGTGCACATCCGCGTCACTGGTCGCGGTAAAGGGAATGCGCTCTTCGCCCAGCTGCTTCAAGCGCAGCGTGTAAGCGCTGCCACGCAAGGGCGAGGTCATGCTTGGAGCATTGCCCAGTGTGCTTTCGCTCTTGCCGCAATCCGGATTGACGGGCGGTTTGCGGCGCGGCATGCCCGCCTGCTGGAACACGCGCTGCAGGTCTGACGGCCAGAATTCGTACACCTCGATGTGCGTGCGCTTATCGTCAAACGGTGGGCAAGCGGCTTTGCCTGTCGCATCGTCGATCACGACAGGGCGATAGATATCGTCCACACGGATCGGGGATTTGCCCGGTATGAACCAGGTCATGCCTTTTTGCGGGCACCATTGGGTGGGTAGATTGCCGCTGGCCAGACAGATTTCCACGCGTCGAAGATTGCCTGGCATATGCCTGACCGGCTCGTCCAGGCGCACATGCTCCGCATGCAACGCATCGATAACCTGAAAGAACAAGGGCGCAGCCGCGTCAGCGCCAACAAAAGCCGGGTTGCTGCTGCCATCGAAATTGCCGACCCACACCACCAGCACGTAAGGCCCAAAGCTGCCCGCCGTCCACGCGTCGCGGAAGGCCCACGACGTGCCCGTTTTCCAGTAGACCGGCATGCGCATCGATTGCATGCTGATCGCATCGTCGGGACGCGGATTCTGGCGCAGGATATCCATCGCCATGAAACTCGCTTCCTCGCTCAGCAGACGCGTCCCCTGCACCGGAGGATCATCGGTTCGCAGTCGAAGCGGCCGCAAGACGCCCTGGTTGGCGAGCATCGTGTAGAGGCTTGCCAGCTCCTGCATGCTCACTTCCCCACCTCCCAATACCAGTGACAGGCCGTAATGCTGTTCACTGGCCATGCGGCTGACACCGGCCTGCTGCAAGAAATCGTAGAGGCTTGGCTCGTGCAGTTGGGACGCCACCCATACCGCGGGGATGTTGCGGCTCCGGATCAAGGCCTGCGTTGCCGTGATCGGGCCGAGGAAATTGCCGTCAAAGTTTTCCGGCGTATAAGGACCGAAGGATGTCGGTACGTCGCGCAGTACGGTCTGGGGCTGCAAGACGCCCTGATCGAAGCCCAGCGCGTAGATGAAAGGCTTCAAGGTGGAACCCGGCGAGCGTTTGGCCAGCGTGCCGTTCACCTGTCCCTGGATGGATGCATCCCGATAGTTCACGGAACCGACCAGCGCCCGGATCCCCATGTCGCGGGTGTCGACCAGGATGGCTGCCGCATTGACGATGCCGCGTGAAGCGTTGCGCTTTACATAGAGCGAAAGCTGCCGTTCGAGACTGTGCTGCAGATCGAGATCGATGGTGGTGGTGAGTGCGGCGCTGTTTTGGCCATTGTCCAAGGACTGGCTGGCCAGTACCTGCTCGACGGCATGCGGCGCCTCGAAGGGCAGCCGGTTCAGCGGACGAAGTGTCAGCGGCAGGGCAAACAGGGGCTTGAGCGAAGCATCCTGCGGATGCTGCGACAGCCAGGCCTCACAGAGATGGTTGCGTGCATCGGCCAGATTGCGGCTGATGAGCACCCTATTGCTCACACTCTGTCCTGCCAGCAGGCGTTGTGAGGGGTTCTGGGGGATCACTGCCAGGGTCAAAGCTTCAGGCAATGTGAGCTGGCTGGCCTGTTTGCCGAAATACACCAGGCTGGCAGTGCCAGCGCCCTGCACGTTGGCGCCATAAGGCGCGGCATTGAGATAAGCCTCGAGAATCTGGCGCTTGGAATAAAACAATTCCAGCTGCACGGCACGGGCAATCTGCCGCAGTTTGCCCATCGGCGTGCGCGTGTTGAGCCGCCACAGCAAACGCGCCAACTGCATGGTGATCGTCGAGCCGCCCTGTGGCGCACCGTGCCTGCCATAAGTGATCCAGGCGCCACGCAGCAGGCCGTACGGGTTGACGCCGGGGTGCCAGGCGTACCAGCGGTCTTCGTGCAACAGCACGCCTTGCACCAGTTGAGGCGAGATGTCCTGCAACGGCACCCACAGGCGGTATTGCTGGTCGCTGGCCAGCGTCAGCCGCAACAGCCTCCCCCGATCGTCATAGACCGCTGTAGAGGACGACAGCCAGCTGCGCAGCGGCGCATGGGGCCACAGCCTGCAGCCGGCGAGCACCGCGAACAGAATGCCCAGTGCCGCCAGCCAGTTCTGCCAACGCTGAATCCAGCGAAGCAGCGCGTGCAGCAGCGAACGGAGGTAGCCGGCCATATCCACGAACACTCGCCTGGCTACCCGCCTGCCTTGGCAGGCGGGTAGCGATCCACTCAAGGTTTGTCTACCACGGTCAAGGTCGCTCCGCCTGCGGAGCGTGCCTGGATCGCCCGGTCGTACATCGATTCCGCATAAGCCGGTGGCACCGCGAATTTGCCGGCATTGGTGGCACGGATGCGGTACACGAATTCATGCACATCCGGCGTGGCAGTGCCGTAAATCACAACACGATCTTCGCGGACATCGGCATAGTCCAGCTGCCAGGTGGATTGCGGCAAGCCGATCGTCGAACGCCAGGCCGGCGCACTTGATGCGGCGCTGCTGGCATCCCCGCTGCCTTCGCCACTACCACTGTTACTGTCGCTGCTATTGCCACTATCGGCGTTGCTGTTGCTGCCTGCGCCTGAACTGTCCGTGTTCTGTGCGTCCGTCGCTGCCGGTGGTGGCTGGATCACCGGCTCGAAACCACCTGGCAGCAGGTCGACGACTGCAACGTTGCCCACGCCTTCATCGCCGGTGGCACGAATGCGCACATGCACGTCGATCTCCTGACCCAGGGTCACGGTGTCGAGCGATTTGCCTTGCGCATCCGTGTACTCGCGGATGATCTCGATGCCCTTCTTGATCGCATCGTGTGGCTGTGCGCTGTCATAGCCACCCTGGCTGGCCACGCGCCATGCTGGCAGGCTGCTCTGGTTGATGAAGCGCAGCTTGGTCGCGGACGCGTCCCAGCTACCCGCCTGCAGCAGATTTCCTTCAACGTTCGCGATCGACTTGGTACTGCCATCGGCATGCACCGCTTCGATGCCCAGCTTGTCCAGTTCGCTGGCGCTTTGGCTGGCGTAACTGTCCAGGGCGAGAATCGTCATGGCCGATGAGAGTGTATTGAAGTCGTCGTGCGCCAGCGGCCAGGCAATGTTCTCGAACACGCGTGCCGGCAAGGCCTTGGCGCGCTCAGGGAAATGCTTGGACAGCACATAGAGCACGCTGGCGTCGCGAACCAGCGGATCGTAGTAGTACCCATAGCTGAAATCTTCGCTTGCCTTCGAACGCGTCAGCGCCTGCTCTGGACCTGCCATCAGGCGATTGGCTTCGTCGTCTTGCTTCAGCAGCTTGTAGGAAGCAGCCAGCCATGCCGCCGCCAGATCGTTCTTCCAGACGTTCGGATAAGCGTCCTGCAGGCGCTTCTGTATCGCTGCCAGCGCATTGGTGGTGACATTGCCCTGACGTGTCAGCAGATAAGCGGCATAGGCACGTTGGCGCAATGTTTCCAGCGAATCCATGCCATCGTCATTGGCCAATTGCTGCAGGTACTTGTTGCCCGCATCGATCATATCCTGCGGCACCGTGGTGCCACGGTCGCGTGCTTCGAGCAGGAAGTTCATCGCATAGTTGGACACGAACGGTTCGGCATCAGGCGTTGCTGCCCACAGCCCGAAACCGCCCTCGCTGTTCTGGCGTGCATGCAACACGTCCAGCAGCTTGGAAATGGCTTCATCATTGCTGATCTTCTTTTCATCCGGATCGGCAAAAGCCGGCTGCAGGGCGTGCGCGAATACCGGCACTTGCGGCCACTTGGCCAAGATCAAGCGAGGCATGGCCATACTGACCACCTGCTCGCTGCAATAGTGCTGGTAGTTGACCAGATAGCTGGCAATACCCTGCGCCAACACAACCGGCAACGGCGAGATGGCCGCATCACGGGAGGCATAGGCGTCGAACATGGGACGCAGCGGCGACAGTTCGGCCTGGCTGCGTGTCGCCACCTGCCCCACATCTAACTGCGTGCGATAAGCAGACGCCGGCCGCACCGATACATCCACCGCCTGGTGCGCCGATTTGCCCGCGTACGCTGCCGTGAATGCAAGATGGCCGGAACCGAGCTGGCCGGTGGCCTTGACGCGGAACTTCACCACACCCTCGCGCATTTCGCCGAGGCTGACGTCTTGCGTTGCCGCCCCGACCACTTGCAGTTGCGGACCCGCCTGCAAGCTCACCGCCACCGGTACCTGCTTGCCATTCAGACCGGTGAGGTTGTTGGCGACGCCAACACTGATATCCGTCTCATCGCCCGGCGCCAAGGTGGTGGGTACATTGGGCGACAGTACGAAATCACCTCGCACCGTGGTGCTGCTTTCGTACGTGCCGACGCGATCCGATGACACCGCTACGGCCATCACGCGCAGCTTGCCGTTGAAGTAATCGGGCACGGTGTAGGTGAAGTCCTTATCACCATCCACGTCGACGATGCCGGACCAGAACACGACGGGCTTGTCTCGTTTGCGCTTGAACGGATTCAACTGGCGACCGATCGCTGCATCAGCATCACCGCCGGGGGCGGCAGCGCTTGCCATCAACTTCTCGAAATCCGGCAAGATCAGATCGAGGATCTGTGAAGTCTGCACTTCCAGCATCTTTTTGCGGAAGAAGAAGCTCAGCGGATCGCCCAGCTTGTAATGGGCAACCTGAAGAATGCCCTCGTCCACCGCAAACACCACAGCCTTGGCCGGATGCGCGGCGTGCAGCTTGAACGTGACGGTGTCGCCGGGTTTGACCAGCGCAGGCGAATCGACCGTCACCGGATCACGGCGTGCATCCAGATTTACCGAGAACGGCACCACGCCGTAACTCAGCGGACTCATGAAGATTTCATCCGATGACGGATCTCGGATGAACTGCACATTGATGTAGCCGTTGCCTTCGAAGTCCTTGGGAATCGTGATCTGTTGCACCGAGCTGGTGGTATCGGCATGGAACCACGCGTGGGCGTAGACCTTGTCACGCTCGATGGTGATCAGGCCGCTGCCAGCATAAGGCGCATGAATGGAAATATTCACGGTATCGCCCGGGTTGTAGTCAGACTTCTCCAGATTCAGCTGCAACTCCGCATTGCGATCGAGCGAGCGTGACAAGTTGGCGTCGCCAGCCACCGAATAACTGACACGATTCACCTCGACGCGATCGCTGCCACGCAGGATGACCAGGGCGTAGTTGCCTGGCTTATCCGTGGGCAACGCGTAATCGAGCCCACCGGCTGGGATCAGCAAGGGCTGTTCGTTGACAGGAATTTCCTTCAGGCGCGACTCGTACTTGTAGACACCCGAATCCTGCTTGGTGAGCACCGATACGTAGCGGCGCTCGATCAGCTGAGCCTTTAGGCCATCGAGCTTGATCGACTTCGCCTGATTGTCGATGGCTACCAGATGAACCTTGCGCACAGCATTGCGATCGACATAGTCAAGATTGTCATCGCTGCGGTAACCGACCAGCCAATCGTTGCTCGACACCAGCGTTTGCGTGGCAGCCGCAACGCTACGGCCGCCGTCTGCTTCATGCGCCTTGGCCAGAAAATACAGTTGATAGGTGGCGTCGGCGTATTTCTTCAGATCGAGGTCGAACTCGGCATGGCCCTTGTCATCGGTCTTGCCATCCTGCAAGGCTTCGTCGTAACCATCCTTGGCGCGATGAACATCGTAGAAGTGGTAATTGGGCCAGCTATGGAACGCCGGCCACGCAGGACGCAAGGTCAGCGTCGCCTCTACGCGGCGATTGGCGGCAGGCGTTCCGAACAGATTCTGCGCATCGACCAGGCCCTTGAGCCCATCCGGCTTGACCCAGCCTTCCGCAACCTGGCTGGACAGTTTGGCGGTGACCTTCATGCGATCGGGCAGGAACTCTTTGACCTGCACGGTGGTGTTGCCGATCTGCGTATCTGCCTTGCCATCACGCACGATGTAAAGATTCACCGTCCAGGTGCCCGTGGGCGCTGTTTCGGAGGGCGTATACATCAATTCGCCGAAGCCGGAGTCGTCCATCTTCAGCGGGATCTGCTTCACCGTCACACCACGCGGATCAACCACTTCCGCTTGCAACGGAATGCCCGCTACATCACGCGTCCAGCTCGCGGCCCGAACAATCAGGCCGATGTGCATATCGTCGCCGGGACGATAAATGCCTCGGTCGGAGAATAGATAGCCAGACAGCGTGCCGGGATTGACGGCACTGGCTTCGCCGCCGATATCGAAACGCGAGTAGTCCAGTTGTCGATCATTGCCGCCGATCGGCAGGAAGGACAGATCCTCGCCCTTTTTCACCACATACAGTGCCGGTTTCTTTTCGCGGTCCAGGCCCTTGAAGGTCGGGAAGTGCACCATGCCATCCGCACCAGTGTCCTGGCTGAAGAGCGTCTGGCCGTTGACTGCCAGCACCGACACGTTAGCGCCAGCGACGGGTTGACCCGTGCGGATCGACTGCACGAACAGATCCTGGCTGCCATCAAGCGCGCGCTTTACCAGCATGCCCAGATCGGTGACGACGATCAGGCGGGTATCCTGTGGCGAATCGCCCGAATCATCCGTATCGCCAGCGCTGTCGTCATGGGAGGTATCGGCATCGGGCTGCGAACCTGGTGGCGGAGGAGCGATGCCCTGCTGTGCCAGCGCCTTGGCCTTGGCGGCTTCGTCCGCCTGTTTTTTGGCCGCTGCCGGATCGAAATCGTACAGATGCAGCAAGAACACGCCACGCTTGCCTTCCTGCAAATACTGGCTCAGATCGACGCCTTCATAATGCGCATGCGCGGGATCACCGCTGGGAAATGCGCGCTTGACCTCGAAGCGATCGACGATGTGCTCTTCACCAAAGCCGTCCAGCAATTGCGGATGGCTGTAATCACCCTGGTTCAGGCTGACCAGATGTTGCAACTGGTCCGGCAACACCCGCCCGATTTCCAGCCGCATGCCCTGCATGTTGCGTGAAACCACCGAGATACGCTTGCTGCCGCTAAGCGAAAGCAGAGAACCATCCGCCATGAAGTGCAACAGCTTGGGATAGTCCGGCACGGTGACGACCTGCGCCGTCGGCTGTCCCAGCACATAACCACCGAACGACTTCAGGCCCTTGTCGATCCGCACATAGATGCGCTGCCCGGGATCGGCATGAAACTTGAAACTCTGCAACGGCTGGTAATCGTTCTCCGTGGGCACGACCTGCAGCGAGAGCTGCTGCGACTTGCGCAACAACTTATCGCTGACCTCGCCGGCGCTCCAGTCATAAGGCTGATCTTGTGCGTTATCCGAATTATCCGAACTCTCGGTATCCGTGTTATGCGCAGGCAGCACCCAAGCATGCACCAGCCCGGCCAGTTCGCTGTCACGCACGGCACCGCTCAGGTTGATAACCATCACCTGTTCGGGCTCGTACTTATCGTTATCGACCAAGGTAGGGCTGATGTCCTGCACAGTAAGGCTATACAGGCCGGGCACACGTACGCTGGTGTCCAGCTCGGCATTCGTGCCATCGCCGCCGCGCGTGCTTCGCACGCCGCTGTCGAGTTTCAACGATACGGCACCATCGTCTCGCGGTAGATCCAGCGGTTGTGAGTGGATCCATGCGTGGAGTTTGTACGGATCGTAGGTCACGCTGAATTTCAGCGGCGTCGACGAATGGTCCCCGCGCCCCGCCAGACTCAGCGCGATGCGCTTCTCGAACTGAGCGGTATCGACCGGATAATTGAAATCGACCTGGATAATGGTCTTCTTGGCGGTCGGATCTTGCGGATCCTGGTAGAACTCGCCTTTGCCGATGGTGGCTTTGAACGACTCGGTATCGAACTCGAAATGATCATCGGCCAGCAGAACGTGATGTGCGAAAGCCTGCGCAGCATCGAAGCGGACTTTGTAATGCTGCCCGATCGGCCAATCGGAAGCTGGCGTAAAACGCAGCGTTTTGTCGTCGACCCAACTCCATTGACCCTTGGTATCCGGCTGCATGGTGATACCGGCAGTGGCCGGCTTGCCGACCAGCTCGATCGGCGCCACCGAAGCGGAAAAATCAAGTTCGAGCGAATGAACCACCACAGGCAACTTGCTGTAATCGGTAATGTCTGGCGCATGCACGTCCCAGGTGATTCGTTGCGGCTCCTGCGGACGCGGTCGGTTCTTGTACCAGTGCCAGCCGAACCAGCCGCCTGTCGCCAACAACGCTGCCACCAGGACGATACCTGCCGAATGCAGCGGGCGGCGCCGCACCCAATGCATCCAGCCTGGCGCTGACCAGTTAACTTGGCCGACCAGGGGCCTAAGTAGCCAGGCCAAGGCAGCGAGCACCCCGCGTACCAGGCGCACGGGCAACAGAAGCAGAAAACGCAGCAAGTCCATGATGCTTCCCGATACTTAATCCGTTAATGGCCCATGGCACATTGCACGCCATGGTGTTCGCGACCCTACAGGGAACGCTCGCGCCGAGCGGCGCAAGCGATTACGAACAGAGTTCCCCATGCGCATGCTGCCGGAGAAAAATGGCAGTCTGCGGTCACGATTCTGGCACGAGCTGACGCCGAAAGGCAGCCGTGTGGCAGACAGCAAAACGGCCGCCCAAACGGGCGGCCGGGTGTTGTTCAATCAGGCTTCAAAGCTGAGCCGCAAACTCGCGTACGGTCTTGGCCAGTACTGGATCCTGCATGGCCATATGCATCGTGGCCCGAACCAGACCGGCCTTGTTGCCGCAATCGAAACGCGTGCCTTCGAAGCGATAGGCCAGGACCTTGCCCTGCTCCGTTAACAACGCCTCGATGGCATCGGTCAACTGGATTTCACCGCCGGCGCCTGGCTTGGTCTGTTCCAGCAGTTGAAAGATGCGACCCGGCAGCACATAGCGACCGACCACGGCAAGATTGGAAGGGGCGTCCGCCGGCTTGGGCTTTTCGACCATGAAGCGGATGCGTGCGCTGCGTTCGTTGATCGGCTCGGCATCGACGATGCCATATTTGTCGGTCTGATCATGCGGCACTTCCTCCACCGCGATGACGCCAGCGTTTTCAGCATCAGCCAATTCGGCCATCTGCCGCAGGGCGCTCTTGCCGCGGTTCCAGATCAAGTCGTCAGGCAGGACCACACCAAAGGGTTCATCGCCCACCACCGCCTTGGCGCAGAGCACGGCATGTCCCAGGCCAAGTGCTTCCGGCTGGGTGACAAAGATGGCGCGCACGTTGCGCGGGAGCGTTCCCTGCACCATCGCCAATAATTCGTCCTTGCCCTTTTCCTGCAGCTTGGCTTCAAGCTCGTAGGCCTTGTCAAAGTAATCAGCAATGGCGTGCTTGTAACGGTTGGTGACGAACACCAGCGTGTCTGCGCCAGCATCCACCGCTTCGTCGACAGCGTACTGGATCAGGGGCCGATCCAGAACCGGCAGCATTTCCTTGGCGACGACCTTGGTTGCCGGCAGAAAACGCGTACCGAGGCCGGCTACAGGGAACACCACCTTGCGCAATGGCTTACTCACTCACTTCTCTCCAATGTCGTTGCGGCGAAGCGGGACTACGTTATCCGATTGTTGGGCAACGTCGCTCCAGCAGAATGATGGAAGCAGACTGGACACACAGCTGCGAAGCGCCTCTTCGTCGTACTGGTGTACGGCATCGGTGGCCTTGTCCATCTGCACTTGCAAAAGATCCCATGACACGGGCCGGTGCTGGGCCAGGAAGATCTTGTTATGCGTCGTGGCGCTGTAGTTCTCCAGCGGATGGAAAAGCTCTTCGAACAGCTTTTCGCCCGAACGCAGCCCGGTGTAGACGATAGGGATTTCGGTCCCTGGCTTCTTGCCGGCGAGACGGATCATCTGTTCGGCCAGATCACGGATCTTGACCGGCTCGCCCATATCCAACGCGAAGATCTCGCCGCCCTTGCCCAGCGCGGCCGCCTGCAGAATGAGCTGGGTGGCTTCCGGAATGGTCATGAAATAGCGCGAGATTTCCGGGTGCGTCACGGTAACCGGACCACCTGCGTGAATCTGCTGGCGGAACAGCGGCACGACCGAGCCGGCAGAGTCGAGCACGTTACCGAACCGCACCGTGATGAAATGCGTATTGGAGTGCGCGTTGAGATTCTGGCACCAGATCTCGGCGATACGCTTGCAGGCCCCCATCACACTGGTGGGATTCACGGCCTTGTCAGTGGAAATCAGCACGAAGCATTCCACCCGCATCTCGCTGGCCAAGTTAGCCACCGTGCGTGTCGTCAGGACATTGTTGCGCACCGCGGTGCGCAATTGCCCCTGCAGCATCGGCACATGCTTGTATGCCGCCGCATGGAAAACCACCTGCGGCATGACTTCGGTGAACAGCCTGCGCATGGCAACGCGATCGCCCGCATCGGCCAGCACGCTGTTGAGCAGCAGTTCCGGATAAGCCGCGCGCAGTTCCTGCGAGATTTGGTACAGGTTGTACTCGCACGACTCGACGATAGTGAGCGCATGCACGCCCAATCGCGCAACTTGCCGGCAAAGTTCGGAACCGATCGAACCGCCACCGCCGGTGATCAGCACACGACGTCCGGTCAGGGTCTCGCGAATGCGGGTCCAATCGAGCTCCACCGCATCGCGACCGAGCAGATCTTCGATCGAAACTTCCTTGATCTGATTGAACTGGGCGCGGCCGGCAACGACATCTTCAAGCTTCGGCACGGTGCGATAAGGCAATCCGGTACGGTCGCACAGCTCAACCACTTGACGCATTTCCCGCGCGCTTGCGCCCGGCAACGCAATCAGCAGCATCTGCACCGCCGCTTCTTTGGCCACATCAGGGAGCTGCTCGAGGGTGCCCAGCACAGGCTTGCCGTTGATCCGAGCACCACGCAGCGAGCGCTGATTATCGACAAAACCTACGACCATGTAGCGCGAGTCGCGATGCAGATCGCGCGCAAGCGCCTCACCTGCCCGGTCCGCGCCAACGATCAGCACACGCTGAGTCTTGGCGTTCATGAACAAATCGATGCGACTGTCCTTCCAGAAGCGATAGGCCAGACGCGGCGTGCCAAGGAACAACGCCAGTACGAAGGGATACAACAACAGGACCGAACGCGGCACGCCTTCCAGACGGCCGTAGAGGAACAACGCCACACCGATCGCGACGGTGCCGACGATGGCGGCGCGCAAGATATTCCACAAATCCGGCAAGCTGGCGAAGCGCCATACACCCTTGTAAAGCCCCGTCCATGCGTAGACCAGGCCCTGCACCGCCAGCACGATGGGAAATTCGAACAACTCGAAGGTGACGGGTAGCTGCGGATCCAGCGCATAGCGCAGTTCCTTAGCCACCCACCAGGCGAGTGCAGTGATCAGCAAGTCGTGCACGACGACTGCGATGCGAGGATGAACGATCCCTACCCATTTACGTATCGACATGATGAACCTTGTATCGATCTCGGCGAATCATGCGGCGTTTGGTTATCAGCCATATCGCCGCACCGATCGCGTAGGTGACGATGCAGGCTATTAGCCCCAACCCTGGCCTTTTCCATGCCAGCGCCGCCAGTGGAGTTGCCACTAGCAGATTCCATCCCCCATACCACGCCGCCCCTGCGGCATGTGTATGGCCCCTGCGCACAATCCATTGATAAAGATGTTCGCGATGCGCAGTGTACCAGCGACGCCCACCCAGGACTCGGTTGAGCAGAGTAAGGGTCGCATCCGTCACAAAAGCTGAACTGAGGATCAGAGCGGGCCATAGCAGCCACGTCTCAACGCGCCAGAGCATGGCGGTCAGGGCAAAAAGCAGCAATCCGATACTGCCGCTGCCTACGTCCCCCATGAAAATCCGGGCCGGCGAGCGGTTGTAACACCAGAAGCCCAGGCAGGCCGCCGCGACGCACGCCGACCCAGCAGCCAGGGCGGTCTGGTCGGCCAGCGCCGCGAGCAGCGCCAGGCCACAGGCGACGAATACGCCTTGCTGAGCCAGCAAGCCGTCGATGCCATCCATGAAGTTATGCAGATTGATACTCCACGCCCCGGCAAGCACCAGCAACGGCAGCCACAGCCAGCTCAACCCGCTAGCGATCAAGGCCACTGAGAAAAGTGCCGTCGCAAGAATTTGCACCCCGAATCGCGGCAACGCAGGCAGGGGGCTGTGGTCGTCCCACCACCCGATCCATGCCACCAGCAACACCGCCACCAGCAAAGCCAACGCAATGGTGCGAGGCCATGCAGGCTGCATATACAACAAGCATGTTGGCACCGTGATCACCACGGATACGATGATGCCGATACCACCTCCACGCGGCGTGGGGATCTTGTGGGATCGGCGTTGCCCCGGCTGGTCGTACATGCCCCGGCGATGCGCGTAAGCGATGGCTGTGCGAACCGCGCACAAGGCAATCAGGAAAGCAATCAGAACGGCGAACGCGATCGGGGCGAGACTGGCCACGACGGCATCACTCATTGGCGACACCATGAATCGGCCTGATCGTGCTCCAGCCTTTACAGCTTGGGCATTGCCAGTGATGGGCTTTGGTACCGAAGCCACAATGGCTGCAGCGATACATCGCCTGCCCTTCGAGCAGCTTGTGCGTGAGATCGCGCAGAATGAGGAAGTTCTCGCGCGCCTCACCTTCGATCTTGTCCATGGTGGCGTCAATCAGGGCCATCAGACCGCGCACCGAAGGACGTTGGCGCAGTTGCGACGTAAGGAACTCGATCGCCGGCTTTTCGCCGTCGCGCTTCTGGTACAGATGCGTCAACGCCAACACGGGCGAAATACCGTGATAACGAGCCAGGATATCGCGCAGAAAATGCTCAGCGCGCTCCATTTGCCCTGAGCGCGCATAGCTATCCAACAAGGGCGGCAGAATTTCTGGCACAAAGGCGATGTCCGCTTCGACGGCGCGCTCGTAGATATCGACAGCTTCGGCATGCTGCCCTTCTTCCGCATGCAGGCGTCCCGTCAGCATGAATGCGCGCACGCAATCGGGCTGGCATGCGAAGGCGTGTTGCAGATATTCGCGCGCTTCGGCGCGCGCACCATGCTGGCGCGACTGCTCGGCCAGTTCGCAATAGAACTGTGCGATGTTGGTGACTTCTTCCTCACCCGTCATGGTTTCAAGGCGGCGAGCGTGCTCTATCGCTTTATGCCAATCGCGTTCGTGCTGATAGATCGCGATGAGGTGACGCAGGGCCGATGGCGCGTGCGCATTCATCGCCACCAGATCCGAGAACAGCGCTTCAGCGCGATCGAGCAGACCGGCACGCATGTAGTCTTCCCCCAGTTCCAGCAGGGCGACGGTTTTCATCCCCTCGGACAAGCCTGGCCTGGAAACAAGATGTTGATGCAGCCGAATAGCCCGATCCACTTCACCACGCCGCCGAAAAAGATTACCTAACGCTAAGTGCGTTTCTACGGTGTCGCGGTTGTATTCGGCCAGCTTGAGGAACACCTCGATGGCCTTGTCCTGTTCTTCGTTGAGTAGGTAGTTCAGGCCACGGAAGTAATCGGAGGACAATTCGCTGACCTGCACACCCGAGCGGCGCACGCCAGCGCGCCGAGCTGTCCACCAGCCGCTTAGAAAAGCCGCCGGTATAAGCAAAGCCAGCAGCGGATAGAGAGCGCTCATGGGGTTTTCGATGCCTTCGTGCCCACGGCCTTTTCAGCGCGTCGTCGCTCGCGCCGATGCCGCGTAGTGACACCTAGCCAGGCGGTCAGACCACCCAGAATCCAGCCCAGTGCAAGCACCGCCAGCAAGGCAGCGCCTTTTGGCACCTGGACACGCGCAAAGCCAAGGTCGTACCCGATGAGGTCCGCATTAAGCGCCCCGAGTACTACTCCCCCGGCGATGAACAACAGCAATAGCAGCATGACGATCAGTCGCATCGGGAAACTTTACCCGATTGCCCGTAGGTGGCACAGGCGGTCTTTGCAGATTGATTCAGGCAGGATCGCGTCATTGCGCAATCCACGTAAAAGAAAAGGCAGGATCGGCCCAAGGCCGCCTGCCTGTCGGATAAGCATTGAGCGAGGAAAGATCAGCCTTCCTGCTGTTGTTCCAGATGCATGTTAACGCGCTCTCTAAGCTCCTTGCCGGGCTTGAAGTGCGGCACATGCTTGCCGGGCAAAGCCACGGCATCGCCAGTCTTGGGGTTGCGACCCATACGCGGCGGCCGGTAATGCAAGGCAAAGCTGCCAAAACCACGCACCTCGATACGCTCGCCAGTAGATAAAGCCTGGCTCATCTGTTCGATCACGTTTTTGACCGCCAGCTCAACGTCGCTAAACGCAAGATGGGTTTGGCGCCTAGCCAGCGCCTCAATCAACTCGGATTTGGTCATGGGTCCCCAATGTCCGTGACGTGGAACGAGGCGGGGCGGCGAACCGCCGCCCCGCTGCAGGCACTAAATCAATCAGCCTTGTTGAGCTGCTCTTTCAGCAGCGCACCAAGCTTGGTCGTGCCACCCGACGCGGACGAATACTCGGCCATGGCGTCTTGCAGCTCTTCCTCGTCCTTGGCGCGGATCGACAGCGACAGCTGACGGCCCTTACGGTCCATCCCGGTGAACTTGGCTTCGACCTTGTCACCCACCTTCAGATGCTGAGTGGCATCGTCGATGCGCTCCTTGGCGATATCGCTGGCGCGGAGGTAACCCTCGACGCCGTCGCCCAGGTCGATCACCGCACCCTTGGCGTCCACTTCCTTCACGGTACCGTTGACGATGGTGCCGCGCGTATGGACGGCCATGAAGTGGCCGAACGGATCCTGTTCCATCTGCTTGATGCCGAGCGAGATGCGCTCGCGCTCCGGATCAACGGCGAGCACCACGGCTTCGATCTCGTCGCCCTTCTTGAAGTTGCGAACGAGGTCTTCGCCGGAAGCCTGCCAGGAGATGTCGGACAGGTGAACCAGACCGTCGATGCCACCGTCCAGACCGATGAAGATGCCGAAGTCGGTGATCGACTTGATCTGACCGGACACCTTGTCGTTCTTCTTGTGCATCGCTGCGAACGCTTCCCACGGATTGGAACGCGTCTGCTTGATACCCAGCGAGATGCGGCGACGCTCTTCATCCACGTCCAGCACCATCACTTCGGTCTCGTCACCAACCTGCACAACCTTGGCCGGATTGACGTTCTTGTTGGTCCAATCCATTTCGGACACGTGGACCAGACCTTCGACGCCCGGCTCGATCTCAACGAAGCAACCGTAATCGGTGACGTTGGAGACCTTGCCGAACAGACGGCTGCCGACCGGGTAACGACGCGAGATGTTGACCCACGGATCGTCGCCCAGCTGCTTCAGGCCCAGGGACACGCGGTTGCGCTCGCGGTCGTACTTCAGCACGCGAACATCCAGCTCGTCGCCAACGTTGACGACTTCGGACGGATGACGCACGCGCTTCCACGCCATGTCGGTGATGTGCAACAGGCCGTCGATACCGCCCAGATCCACGAACGCGCCGTAGTCGGTGAGGTTCTTGACCGTACCCTTGACCACTGCGCCTTCGGTCAGGCGTTCCAGCAGCTTCTCGCGCTCTTCGGAGAACTCGGTCTCGACGACGGCGCGGCGGCTGACGACAACGTTGTTGCGCTTGCGGTCCAGCTTGATGATCTTGAACTCGAGCGCCTTGCCCTCGAGGTAAACCGGATCGCGCACGGGACGCACATCAACCAGCGAGCCCGGCAGGAATGCGCGGACGTCCTTGATGTCGACCGTGAAGCCACCCTTGACCTTGCCGGAGATCATGCCGGTGATGGTCTCTTCCTTGTCGAACGCCTGCTCGAGGTCGTCCCACACCATCGAACGCTTGGCTTTCTCGCGGGACAGCTTGGTCTCGCCGAAACCGTCTTCGAGTGCATCGAGGGCAACCTTCACCTCGTCACCCACCTGCACTTCCAACTCGCCCTTCTCGTCCTTGAACTGCTCGATCGGGACGATGCCTTCGCTCTTCAGGCCGGCGTTGATCACGACGACGTCGTTGCGGATTTCCACAACGATACCCGTGACGATGGCGCCCGGCTTCAGCTTGGAGATGGCCTGTTGGCTCTGTTCAAACAGCTCGGCAAAACTTTCAGTCATGTTGATTCCGTAAATAAGAAAAGGCCCTAGCCCCGTTGCGCGCCGTCGGATGTTTGCGCAAGGGAAGGCCCACCGGTTGTGGGTGTTTCGGGATTACTCCCTGGCACCGTTGACCCAAAACTTCATGCCGCGACATGAAGCACCAAAGCCGCCGTGACCGCTTTACGGCTTCACGACGGCCAGAACTTTAGCGACCACGTCTTCGATCCCCATGCCGGTGGTATCGACCAGCAGTGCATCGGCGGCGGGCTTGAGCGGCGCAACAGCTCGCGAGGCATCGCGGGTGTCACGCGCTTCAATTTCGCTCTGAAGGGATGCAAGTGTAACGCTCAGTCCCTTTTCCTTCAACTGCTTATAGCGTCTTTTTGCCCTTTCGGCGGCGCTGGCGGTCAGGAACACTTTGAACGGTGCATCGGGAAAGATCACCGTCCCCATGTCCCGCCCGTCGGCCACCAGCCCGGGCGCCTTGCGGAAGCTCAACTGCAGGTCTACCAAGGCTTTGCGGACGGAAGGGATCGATGCAATCGCGGACGCTGCCGCCCCGGCGGTCTCGGTCCGCAGCTCATCCGTGGCATCATGGCCATTGACGATTACCCGCGTTTCGCCATCATTAGGCGCCGCCCGGAAGTGGATTCGGGTGGATTCGGCGCAGCGGGTGACTGCTTCGGCATCGGACAGATCCAGTCCGGCCGCCCCTGCCGCATAGCCCACGGCACGGTAAAGCGCCCCCGAATCCAGTAACCGCCAGCCAAGATGTTCGGCGACCAGCCGGCTGATGGTGCCTTTGCCAGATCCGGATGGTCCGTCGATGGTGAGTACGGGCGCAGGCGGACGTGTTTGCATGGAGTGACCTGATGGCACGGGAAGTGCTTAGCTTAACGCGTTTACAGGGGTTCCAAGCGCATGCTTTCCAGCTCTCAACCGACCACTCTCCCGTACCAGCCACCTGCCATGAATGATCTCCAACGCGAGTTCGAGCAAGCCGCTGCGGACATCAAACAACTACTGCACGAACGCCCGGACAACGACACGCTGCTAAGGCTTTACGCGCTCTACAAGCAGGGCAACGGTGGCGATGTCCATGGCTGCGATCCAGGTTTCTTCGATTTCATAGGTACCGCCAAGAAGGAAGCCTGGACGTTGTTGAAAGGCATGTCGCAGGACGAAGCCCGGCGGCAATACATTGCACTGGTACGACAATTGCTGACCTGAGCTTCACCTGCCCTCCCGGGACCACTTGCGCCCAAGGCGCATAGCAGGCACATTCATACGATCGTTTGAAGACGGCACCGTATGGATTACCCCCACCTCTTCGCTCCTCTCCCGCTGGGCCGCATCACCCTGCCCAACCGCATCCTGATGGGTTCGATGCACACCGGGCTGGAGGACAAAGCTGCCGACTTCGACAAGCTGGCCGCCTATTTCGCCGAACGCGCCCGCGGTGGCGTGGGCCTGATGGTGACCGGTGGCATCGCACCGAGCATCGAAGGCTGGCTCAAGCCATTTGGCGGCCGCCTGACTATGCCCTGGCACAAGCCGCGACACCGCAAGATCACCCATGCCGTGCATGCCGAAGGCAGCCGCATCTGCATGCAGATCCTGCACGCCGGACGCTATGGCTACCATCCGCTCTCGGTAGCACCGTCGAAGATCAAATCACCCATCACGCCGTTCACACCACGTGCGCTCAGTGCGCGCGGCGTCGAACGCACCATCAACGATTTCGTCCGCTGCGCGAAGCTCGCCCAAGATGCGGGCTACGACGGCGTCGAAGTGATGGGTTCGGAAGGCTATTTGATCAATCAGTTCATCGCCGCACGCACCAATCAGCGCAGTGATGAATGGGGTGGCGATGCAACACGACGGATGCGTTTTCCCACCGAAATCGTGCGTCGCATGCGCGCTGCGGTCGGTCCGGACTTCATCATCATCTATCGACTGTCGATGCTCGATCTGGTCGAAGGTGGACAGGACTGGCAGGAAATCGTGACGCTGGCCAAGGCTATCGAAGCGGCTGGCGCCAGCATCATCAACACCGGCATCGGCTGGCACGAGGCGCGCGTACCCACCATCGTCACCAGCGTGCCGCGTGCTGGCTTCGCTTGGGTGACGAAGAAGCTGAAAGGCGAAGTATCGATTCCGCTGATCACCACCAATCGCATCAACATGCCTGAGGTGGCTGAGCAGATTCTTGCCGGCGGCGAAGCTGACATGGTTTCGATGGCAAGACCGCTACTTGCTGATCCGGATTGGGCGACCAAGGCAAAAAACGGTCGCAGTGAGCGCATCAACACCTGCATCGCGTGCAATCAGGCTTGCCTTGATCACGTCTTCCAGAATCAACGCGCCAGTTGCATGGTCAATCCGCGCGCCTGCCATGAAACCGAACTGCAGATTGCCCCGACACAGACGCGCAAGCGTATCGGCGTCATCGGCGCTGGCCCTGCTGGTCTGGCTTGCGCAACGACGCTTGCCGAGCGCGGCCACGATGTGACGTTATTCGATGGCGCCTGCGAAATTGGTGGCCAATTCAATTACGCCAAGCGCATTCCCGGCAAGGAAGAGTTCCACGAAACACTACGCTACTTCCGCAATCGGCTCGCGGATGTCGGCGTGCGCATGCGTCTGGGCGAAATAGCCGATGTCGCCTCGATTACCGCGTCGAACTTCGACGACGTAGTCGTGGCAACCGGCATCACGCCGCGCAAAGTGAGCTTTCCGGGCAGCAACGATCCACGCGTATTGAGTTATCTCGACATCCTTGCCCACAACAAGCTGGTGGGACATCGCGTCGCCATCGTCGGCGCTGGCGGCATTGGTTTTGACGTGGCCGAATTCCTGACCGAACACGCACCTTCGCCCACCATGGACGTGGAACGTTGGACGCGCGAATGGGGTGTCGACATGCAACTGGCGCAACGCGGTGGCTTGACCTCGCCACAACCGGAAGCACCGGCGAGGCAAGTGTGGTTGCTTCAACGCAGCGAAGGACGTCCCGGCGCACGCCTGAACAAGACCACCGGCTGGGTCCATCGCGCCACACTGAAGAACAAGCAAGTCACGATGCTCGGCAACGTCACCTACGAACGCTTTGACGATGACGGCTTGCACATCACGGTGGATGGCGAAGCTCAGGTCCTTCCCGTCAATCACGTGATCATTTGTGCCGGCCAGCAGCCAAACCGGGCGCTGGCCGATGCACTGATCGCCCAGGGACAACGCGTGCATGTGATTGGCGGGGCTGACGTAGCGGCCGAACTGGACGCCAAACGCGCCATCGCTCAAGGCACACGACTGGCTGCAGCGCTTTAACAAAGCGCTATAAGTCGTTATCTGGGAAGCAGAAAAGGAAGCGCCCCGCTAGCGACGCGTCGGTATTGGCTCTGGGGAGGGATGCCGAATACCGCGGGGGTAGCGTCGCTGCGGGGCGAGGGTCAGCGGCACTCGGGGGGAGGGGGGTAAGTGCCGCGACAGGGACTATATTATGATCGACGCGATACAGAATCAAATATATATTTGAGGCCCCATTTATACGAAAGTCATATATGTTTGATTTTCGCCAACTGCGTTACTTCATCGCCGTCGCCGAGGAGCTGAGCTTCACCCGCGCGGCACAGCGCCTGCACCTTTCGCAGCCGCCGCTCTCCCAGCAAATCCAGGCACTTGAGCACGACCTGGGTATCCGCCTGCTGGAACGCGACAAGCGCAATGTCACCCTTACCGAGCCCGGCAAGCTGTTCCTGGAACATGCCCGGCAGATCCTGGCCATGGCCGATGACGCCCGCATCCAGGTGGCCGAGGCTGCGGCCGGATACAGCGGCCATCTGCGGCTGGCCTATACGGTTTCGGTGTCGTTCCATCCTGCCCTGCCCCAAATTTTGATCCGGATGGGCCAGAACGCGCCCAATGTCCGGATCTGGCTGAGCGAGATGTATACCGAGCCCCAGTTTGCCGCGATCCGCCAGGGCCAGATCGATGTCGGCCTGGTGCGCGATGTGCCCAATCACGAAGATGACGCATACGCCTTGCGGATAGACGTGATCGACCGCGAACCGCTGCTGCTCGCCCTGCCTGAAGGTCATCGCCTGGCCAGCCGCAAGCAACTGGAACTGGCCGAGGTGGCTGGGGAGCCGTTCGTGATCCAGCCGCGCGAGCTAGCCGCAACGCTATACGATCGCCTGGTCCGGCTGGCCGCCAAAGCCGGATTCCATCCTGTGGTTCGCCAGCAGGCCCAGCAGCTCAACGGTTTGCTGGCGCTGGTCGCGGCCGGTATCGGCATGGCTTTGGTGCCAGCGAGCATGCAGGCCGTCAAACTGGCAGGTGTCAGCTACGTGCCCCTGGCCGATCCGGATGCCTATCTCCTGCTTGCAGTAGCCAGCCGGGCCGAAAGCCCCTCGCCGGTGGTTTCGCAGTTTCTCGAAACGGTCGCCGACGCCAAGGCTTCCCTGGGCTTGTGATAAGTGATTCAAATCGTTATACTTGCGCGCTGTCTTTGACTCATCTCGTTTCAGGAGCCTGCCGTGAAGGTGCTTTCCTCTTTGAAGTCCGCCAAGCAGCGGCACCGTGACTGCAAGGTTGTGCGCCGTCGCGGCAAAGTGTTCGTGATCTGCAAGAGCAACCCGCGCTTCAAGGCGCGTCAGCGTTGATTGCTATCGCGAAGACCTAAAAGAAGCCGCTTTAACAGCGGCTTTTTTTATGGCTGTATCAAGCCGCCGCAAGGCGGCTTTTTCATGCTCAGGAATCATCATCCAGCTTGCTGCAAATACGCCACCAAGCCGCGCGTCAACTCGGCCTTGAGTTCCTTCCCGGAGAGCGGCAGCACGGTATGCCATAACGAGTTGCTGTCGAGCGCATAAGCTTCCATGGCGCTACCCGCCGAAAGCAACGCAAACTGTAGCGCCCGACGCGGAGATGGATGCCGAATCGCTGCACTGAAAGGCAGTAGTGCGTCGACGATCACGTTGATGTTTTCGGCAATATGTAGCCGCGCCTCCCTGACGAATGCCTCGTCCTTGTCGTTGTCCATGAATCGCACCAGGGCCCGCAAGAAACGCGGATGATGTCGGTATTGCTCAAACAGGGCACTGATCACCCTCGCCACGGTGGCTTCCAAGGTCTCGCATTGCACCGCCTTGGCGATGGCGTCGCGATTCATGTCGTTGCTTTGGCTAAGGACGTGCAGGAAGGTGGCACGCAGAAGTGCTTCCTTGTCTACGAACCGGCGATAGACACTGGCCGGTGCCACCTTGGCAGCCTTGGCGATCTTTGGAACGGTAGCGCCATCCAGCCCCTCTTCTTCCAGCATCTTCAGGGTGGCTGCAAGCAAGCGCTCCAGGGTGTCCCGGCTGCGCTGCTGCTTGGGTTCGTGGTGCGTAACAGCTCTAGGCATCGGCGTGTTCTGGACAACGGCATCGCAAATATGTAAATGTAAATTTACATTTACTTTCCAGAGATTTCAATGGATCTGCATCCATACATCGGCACAGCACAGGTTGTCCTGGCGATTGCGCTGGTCGTGGTATTTCCCTTGATCGATCTGCCGACCCTGCAGCGCCTCAAGCGCTTCAGCAGCGAATCCGCGCGCCTGGCCTTTTATCGGCGCGGCGTCATTGGGACTTGGATAGTTACCGGGGTGACTGTATCGCTAGCGCCGCTCGACACGTTGCTGGTGACTCCACGGCATCCTGGCGATCTTCCTTGGCTGGATGGCCGGCCACTCGTCTTCGCGCCGCTTGTAGCGGTCATTGCCCTGCTCTTCCTCTGGATACTGTGGCCCAGCATCAAATGCCTGTTCGATAAAGGCACTCGCAAAACCTATCTCAAGGCCTACCGGTCGTCGTTCATTCGCTTCATGCTGCCCGTCTCCCGTCGGGAGCGAGCGTGGTGGGTGCTGTTGAGCGTAACGGCAGGTGCATGCGAGGAACTGCTGTACCGGGGCTTCCTGCTCCAATATCTGCGCGGGCATCTTGCAGAGGGCCCTTCCCTCGCTTTGCTGCCCGCCTGGCTGCTTAGTTCTCTGGCTTTCGGTATCGGGCATATCTACCAAGGCAAGCAAGGCGTGATCGAAACAACCACTGCAGGCCTGGTGTTCGGCATGCTCGCCATTCTCTCCGGAAACCTGATCCTGCCGATCCTGATACATATCGTGGTCGATCTGCGGATCTTGCTGATCTACAACCCTGCGGAAGATGATCCGGCGAATGCTCAAGCTCTCATCAGAGGCTTCAATCCCCGATCCGACTGACCACAAAAAAGCCGGGCTTCGATATCGAAGCCCGGCTTATCTTTTGAACGACCCGCCGGTTTGGCGGATCTTGCTGATCACTCGTAGCTGACGCCCGTGATTTCGTAGCGCTTGACGCCGTTGGGCGCCTTGAACTCGAAACTGTCGCCTGCGCTCTTGCCGATCAAGGCGCGAGCAATGGGCGAGGACACCGCAATCAGGCGCTGCTTGATGTCGGCTTCCAGGTCGCCCACGATCTGATAGGTCACCGACTCGCCACTGTCTTCATCTTCCAGTGCAACTGTGGCGCCAAAGACCACCTTGTTGCCCGCAGCAAGCCGCGAGACATCGATCACTTCCGCGGTGGACAGCGCCGCTTCCAGCTCGGCAATGCGGCCTTCGATAAAGCTCTGCTGCTCACGCGCGGCGTGGTATTCCGCGTTTTCCTTCAGATCGCCATGAGCACGTGCCTCGGCGATGTCCGCGATGACCTTCGGGCGCTTGACCGATTTGAGGTGATCCAATTCACCCCGCAAACGCTCTGAACCAACTTTGGTGATGGGGGCGCGACTCATGCGCTCAGCTCCTTGTGAAGTTCCTGCAGGCTGTGGACTTCGCCGGTATCGTGGAAATCCAGTGAATGCACCAACGCACGGGCACCTGCGACCGTGGTCGAGTACGTAACGCGGTGCTGCAAGGCCTCGCGCCGGATCGAGAACGAGTCAGCAATCGCCTGCTTGCCCTCGGTGGTGTTGACGATATAGACGATCTCGCCGTTCTTGATCAGGTCGACGATATGTGGCCGGCCTTCAGCCACTTTGTTGATGCGTTCGCAGGTCACGCCGTGTTCGGTGAGGTAGCTTGCCGTACCGGCTGTAGCGACCAACGTGAAGCCGCGCGATGCGATGCCCTTGGCGACCGGCAGCAGGCGATCCTTGTCGGCATCACGCACCGACACGAACACCTTGCCCTTCGGCGGCGTCTTGATGCCGGCAGCATCATGACCGCGCGCAAACGCGGCGCCGAAGCTACGGCCCACGCCCATCACTTCACCGGTGGAGCGCATTTCCGGCCCCAGAATCGGATCGACGTTCTGGAATTTCAGGAACGGGAAGATCGCTTCCTTTACCGAGTAGTAGGCCGGAATCACCTCACGCGTCGTACCCTGCTCGATCAGACTGCGGCCAGCCATGCTGCGCGCGGCGATCTTGGCCAGCGGCACGCCGGTGGCCTTGGATACGAACGGCACGGTGCGTGAAGCACGCGGATTCACTTCCAGGATGAACACCGTGTCGCCCTGGATGGCGAACTGCGTATTCATCAGGCCGATCACCTTCAATTCCTTCGCCATCAGGCCAACCTGGCGGCGCAGTTCATCCTGGACCGCTGGCGTGAGCGAATACGGCGGCAGCGAGCAAGACGAATCGCCCGAGTGCACGCCGGCTTCTTCGATATGCTCCATGATGCCGCCAACCAGCACGTTGCCATCCTGGTCCGCAATGATGTCGACATCGACTTCCACCGCGTGATCGAGGAAGCGGTCGAGCAGCACTGGTGAATCGTTCGACACCTGCACCGCTTCGCGAATGTAGCGCGACAGATCGGCGTCGTCGTACACCACTTCCATCGCACGACCACCCAGCACGTAACTCGGACGCACCACCAGCGGATAACCGATCTCGCGCGCCAGCGCCAACGCCTCATCGGCATTGCGTGCCGTGCGATTCGGCGGCTGGGTCAGGCCCAGCTTGGTGATCATCTGCTGGAAACGCTCACGGTCTTCGGCCAGGTCGATCGAATCCGGCGAGGTGCCGATGATCGGCGCACCGGCCGCTTCAAGCGCACGTGCCAGTTTCAGCGGCGTCTGGCCGCCGTATTGCACGATCACGCCCTTGGGCTTTTCCAGGTCGACAATTTCCAGCACGTCTTCCAGGGTCAGCGGCTCGAAGTACAGGCGATCGGAAGTGTCGTAGTCGGTCGAAACCGTCTCCGGATTGCAGTTGACCATGATGGTCTCGAACCCGTCTTCGCGCAGCGCCAATGCAGCGTGCACGCAGCAGTAGTCGAATTCGATGCCCTGCCCGATGCGGTTCGGACCACCGCCCAGCACCATGATTTTGTCACGGCTGGTCGGATTGGCCTCGCACTCTTCCTCGTAGGTCGAGTACATGTACGCCGTGGTGGTGGCGAACTCGGCGGCACAGGAGTCCACCCGCTTGTACACCGGGCGCACGCCCAACGTACGGCGCAGGTGGCGAATGGCGGCTTCGTCCGTCTTGATGAGTTCGGCCACGCGCGCATCGGAGAAGCCCATGCGCTTCAGTTCGCGCATGCGTGCTGCATCGAGCGCGGTGATACCTTGCTCCTGCACGTCCTTCTCGGTCACCACGATGTCTTCGAATGCGGCCAGGAACCACGGATCGACGCGACTGAGGTCGTACACTTCTTCCAGGCTCAAGCCTGCGCGGAATGCATCTGCCAGATGGAACACGCGGTCCGGGCGGGGCTCGCGCAGTTCGCGCTTGAGCGTGGCCAAACCGGCTTCGCTAGCGATATCCAGACCCGTCGGATTCAAGCCTGTCTTGCCAATTTCCAGACCACGCAGCGCCTTCTGCAGCGACTCGTGGAAGCTGCGGCCGATCGCCATCACCTCGCCCACCGACTTCATCTGCGTCGTGAGGCGCGCGTCCGCCTGCGGGAATTTCTCGAAAGCGAAGCGCGGGATCTTGGTGACTACGTAATCGATGGTCGGCTCGAACGATGCCGGCGTCAGGCCACCGGTGATGTCGTTCTTGAGCTCATCCAGCGTGTAACCCACGGCAAGCTTGGCTGCGATCTTGGCGATGGGGAAACCGGTAGCCTTGGAAGCGAGTGCGGACGAACGCGACACGCGCGGATTCATCTCAATCACTACCACACGGCCGGTCTCGGCATTCACGCCAAACTGCACGTTCGAGCCGCCGGTATCCACACCGATCTTACGTAGCACCGCGATAGAAGCATCGCGCAGGCGCTGGTATTCCTTGTCGGTGAGCGTCTGTGCGGGCGCAACGGTGATGGAGTCACCGGTGTGCACACCCATCGGATCGAGATTTTCGATCGAGCACACGATGATGCAGTTGTCCGCCTTGTCGCGGACCACTTCCATCTCGAATTCTTTCCAGCCGAGTACGGACTCTTCGACGAGTACTTCGTGCACCGGCGACAGTTCCAGACCGCGCTTGACGATCTCTTCGAATTCTTCCTTGTTGTACGCGATGCCGCCACCCGAACCGCCGAGCGTGAAGCTGGGGCGGATGATGGTCGGATAACCGACGGTGGTCTGGATCTCGACCGCTTGTTCGAACGAACGCGCCACCGCCGCCTTCGGGCATTCCAGTCCGATCTCGGACATCGCCACGCGGAACAGCTCGCGGTCTTCGGCCATGCGAATGGCTTCGCGGGATGCGCCGATCAATTCGACGTTGTACTTTTCGAGCACGCCATTGTCGGCAAGATCAAGCGCGCAGTTGAGGCCGGTCTGGCCGCCCATCGTCGGCAGCACCGCATCCGGGCGCTCCTTGGCGATGATGCGTTCCACCGTCTGCCAGTTGATCGGCTCGATGTAGACCGCGTCTGCCGTTTCCGGGTCGGTCATGATCGTCGCAGGATTGGAGTTCACCAGGATGACCCGGTAGCCCTCTTCCTTTAGCGCCTTGCAGGCCTGTGCGCCGGAGTAGTCGAACTCGCAGGCCTGACCGATGACGATCGGACCCGCGCCAATGATGAGGATGGTCTTGATATCGGTACGCTTGGCCATCTCAGCGGGCCTCCTGCATCAGCTTGGCGAAACGTTCGAATAGATACCGGATGTCGTGCGGCCCTGGACTTGCCTCCGGGTGACCCTGGAAGCAGAACGCAGGACGGTCGGTAAGTGCGAAGCCCTGCAGCGAGCCATCGAACAGCGAGGTGTGCGTCACGCGCACGTTGGACGGCAGCGTTGCGCCATCCACCGCGAAGCCGTGATTCTGCGAGGTGATCAGCACGCGGCCGTCGTCATGATCCTTCACGGGATGGTTCGCACCGTGATGGCCGAACTTCATCTTCAGCGTCTTCGCGCCCACCGCAGCACCCATGATCTGGTGACCAAGGCAGATACCAAACAGAGGGATCTTCGCGGCGAGTAATTCGCGCGTGGCCGCAATCGCGTAATCGCAGGCCGCCGGATCACCGGGGCCATTGGACAGAAACACACCGTCCGGCTTCATCGCCAGTACGTCGGCCGCCGGGGTCTGCGCCGGCACCACTGTGATTTCGCAGCCGCGCTCGGCGAGCAGGCGCAGGATGTTGCGCTTCACGCCAAAATCGTACGCCACCACCTTGAAGCGCTTGGCCGGCTGGTTGAACGACGTGCTGTCCAGATTGTAGACGCCTTCGTTCCAGCTATAGGGCTTGTCGACACTGACCACCTTGGCCAGGTCCATGCCGTTCAAGCCGGGGAATGCGCGTGCCTTGGCTAGCGCGGCATCGACGTCGATCGATTCACCAGCGACGATGCAACCGTTCTGTGCGCCCTTATCGCGCAAGATGCGGGTGAGGCGCCGCGTGTCGATGCCGGCGATGGCCACGATGCCATGACGCTTGAGGTAATCGGGCAGGCTCTCGGTGCTGCGCCAATTGCTCGCGCGGCGTGGCACGTCACGGACAATCAGGCCGGCGGTGTGCACGGCGGCGGATTCTTCATCCTCGACGTTGCAGCCGGTGTTGCCGATGTGGGGGTATGTCAGGGTGACGATTTGTCGGGCATAGGAAGGATCGGTAAGGATCTCCTGGTAGCCCGTCATCGCCGTGTTGAAAACGACCTCGCCAACGGTCTCACCAGTCGCGCCCACGGCTTGGCCGTGAAACACGCTGCCGTCTTCGAGGGCAAGCAGAGCGGAAATGGGCATGGGGCCGCCTTTTAGGTGCAGCAAGGTCCGCAAGCCGCATCAAGCAGGCTTGTGGACCTTGGGTCAAAGAAAGTCTCGGGCGGGTTGAAATGATAGGCGGCAAGGAGCTTTCTGTCCACCGAAACGAATATGAAAAATTCCACCGTGGCGCCGCATGCGCGACAACCTCGCGCTAGACTGACAATAACTTGGCTCCCAAAGTTACGAAGCTCCATGAACGCAACAGCTCTGCTCGATCCCGTCCGGCTGGACCGCCCGGATACTGATATACGGAAAGAGCCCTTCCCGTTCATGATCGCTCACGGCCAGCTGCCCGACGAAGCGCGCACCGATTTGGAGCGCGACTTCCCCAGGTACGCCAGCGCCGGCTTCTTTCCGTACGATCCTGCCGACTGCGGCCCATCCGTGAACGCGCTGGTCGAGCAGATGACCACGCCCCAATTCGCCGTCGCCATCGGTCGTCACCTCGGAATCGACAACCTGGGGCAATACCCCACCCTGGTCACCCTGTGCCGCGCCCTGAACAAGCGCCACGGCACCATCCACACCGACAGCCGCTCCAAGGTCGCCACAGCCCTGCTCTACTTGAACACGCAATGGCCCGATACCAGCGATGGCTGCCTGCGCTTTCTCAACAAGATCGACAACATCGACGATCTGGCTGCGCCCGAGCTCAAGCCGCTCTATGGCGAGTTCGCCGTGTTCAAGCGTTGCGACAACTCCTTCCATGGCCACTTGCCGTACGAAGGCGAACGCCGCGTGATCCAGGTGGCCTGGCTTACCAGCGAAGAGGAAAAACTGCGCAAGACCAAGCGCGGCAAATTCTCGCGTGCATTCAAGAAACTGTTCGGAGTGCTCGACCGCAAGCTGGGTGCCGACCGGGATCGCAACGCGTCGCATAAGACCCGTGACGCGTAAGAGCCTATCTACGCGCCAGACGAAAACCGCAGACTGGCTTTAGCGGATATACCAGGCGACAAAAGCCGCAAATACTGCATAAAGCAAAGCGACCGGAACGAGCTTGCGGCCATCGACATCGCCGCGGCGGAACAGCCACCCTAGATAGATGATCGCGACGGCAGTCAAAACACCTGCCACGATCAACGGCGCATCAAACATCCACGGTGTCGCAAACAATGCCAGCGCACTGGGAATAGTGGCCTGAATCATCATGGCACCGGAGATATTGGCCAATGCAAGACGCTCCTTGCCCTGCCTTACCCAGATCAGCGCGTTCATCGTCTCCGGCAGTTCCGTTGCCACCGGGCTCAGCACCAGTGCGATCAAGTGTGGCGGCATGTGCGACGCCACGCCAATCGTTTCGATCTGCGAAACAAAAATGTGGGAAGCGTAGGCAATCACCCATAGCGATACCGATGTTTGGATGATCACCATCACCAGCGATGGCACCGCCGAACGTGGCTGGAATTTCAGTGGCTCCAACGCTTCGTCATGTTCGGCGCTATCTTCGCCCCTCAATTCGCGCCAGACGTAGAGTGCATAGGCGACAAGGAATAGCACCCCAAGCCACGGCTTGAACGCAAAGGCAATGAGGCCAAGCCCGCACTTCACGACGAAAATCGACAGGAACCACGACTGATCCCGTGCCAACCGCGCATGATCCACACGCACGCGGTTGTCATGACGTCCCAATCGACGCCGATTGAACCAAAGGGCGACGCCGACAACGGCGTACGCGATCGTAGCAAGCACCAGAGGGCCGCCGAGCGCCGCACCGACACCGATATCGCGGATTTCCGGCGTACGACCCAGCATCACCGCGACAAAGGTCACTGCACTTTCTGGCAACGCCGTGCCGAACGCCGCCAGCACCGTACCGGTCGCTGTGGCACCGAAGTTCAGCTTCTGTCCCAGCCATTCGATGCCGTTGACGAAGTACTCGCACGCCAGATAGATGATTCCGGCGGACAGCAGGAACAGCAGCGCTGTGATCAGCATGAAAGATTCCGGGCCGGGCGAGCGAGAAAACCATTGGCGCACGCACGCAGCTCGCCCGGCCAGGGTGAGTCGTGTCGTGGCCAAAGGTCTCGCCGGACCACCGCAGAGAGATCCTCTGCGATAACCATTCGCGCCATGAAGCACGAGGCTTCAAGTATGTTGACGCGAATTCCTCATGACATCGCCAGACGGCTGGATGCTATGAGGATGGCTACTCCCCAATGACGTTGCGGCGGATGGTACAGGCGCAAAGGTTTGCGGACAAGCCATCGCCAAATCTTGAGTAATACCCTGAACAAACCCGACCCGGCACTCCCCTGCCTCGCAGGGGAGTGTGGGTTCCCAGCAATCAGGCTTTGCGACTGCGTTCCTGCAGCATGTCGTCGATGCTGTAGGCGCCAGGCTGGCGAGCTACCAGCCACGCCGCCGCTTCCAGCGCGCCGCGCGCAAAGATCGAACGATCCGTGGCGCGATGGCTCAGCTCCACGCGTTCGCCATGGCCAAGCAACAAGGCAGTGTGTTCGCCGACAACATCACCGCCGCGCACGACCGCAAAACCAATACTGCCGCTGCGTCGCGCACCGGGACGGCCTTCGCGCACATACACGCCATCCTTTGCTAGCGTGGTACTGCGCGCATCAGCAGCAGCGTGGCCAAGTGCTAGCGCCGTGCCGGAAGGCGCATCTTCCTTGCGGCCATGATGTGCTTCGACAATCTCCAGATCCCAGTCGGGCAATGCTGCAGCAGCTTCGCGCAGCAAACGCGTCAATACCGCGACGCCAAGGCTGAAATTGGCTGCACGTAAAACAGCGGTGCTGTTGGTTGCATCATCGAGCTTCGCTTCAAGCGCTGCGTCGATACCGGTTGTGCCCGTGACAAGCGCAATACCGTTTGCGGTGCAATGTGCCAACGCCACAGCCAGTCCTTCCGGACCACTGAAGTCGATGACGACATCCATGGACGGCGCATTTTCCCAGTTATGCGAATAGCGCAACGAAGTCGAAAGACCTGCAAAAACGGGGGTGCCGTTGTGCTCGGATCCTGCGGAAACCACCGCGTGCACGAGTTCAAAGCGGCGATCCTCGCGCAGCAGCGCAAGCAGAGCCTGGCCCATGCGACCGGAAGCGCCGTTGATGGCAAGGCGGATTGGTTGGGGCATGTACGCACTTCCTAAAGCTCTTGTTCCCTCTCCCCTGTGGGGAGAGGGAGCAAACAATCGGCGGATTAGGACGTCACACGCGACCAGAATTGCTTCACGCCATCCACCCAGGTCTTGGCTCGCGGCGTATGTTCATGGGCATCGCTGTCGGCGAAGGTAGCTTCCAGTTTTTCCAGCAACTCGCGCTGTTCACGCGTCAGACGCACAGGCGTTTCTACCACCACACGGCATACCAAGTCGCCGGTGCGGCCACCGCGTACGGATTTGACGCCGCGTCCGCGCAAGGTGAATTGCTGGCCGGTCTGCGTTTCCGGTGGAATGGTGATACCTACCTCGCCTTCCAATGTCGGTACTGCCAGTTCCGCGCCCAGCGCTGCCTGCGCAAAGCGGATCGGCAATTCGCAATACAGATTGTTACCTTCTCGCTGGAAAATCGCATGCTCGCGCACGCGCACTTCCACATACAAATCGCCCGGCTCGGTGCCGGCCGGACCGGCTTCGCCCTGCCCGGTCAGGCGAATGCGATCGCCGTTGTCGACACCAGCAGGAATGCGTACCGACAACGTGCGGGTTTCTTCCAAATGACCTTCGCCATGGCATTGTCTGCACGGCTTTTCGATAGCGCGACCGCTGCCGCCACAATGCGGGCAGGTCTGCTGGATCGAGAAAATGCCATTCTGCATGCGAACGCGACCATGCCCAGCGCAGGTCTTGCACTGCGCGGTTTTGCCGTCATCCGAGCCGGAGCCGTTGCAGTGATGGCAATTGACCTGGGTGGGAACGTCGAACTTCCGCTCGATGCCGAATACGGCTTCTTCGAGATCAAGTTCCATGATGTAGCGCAAATCGGAACCACGGCGTGGACGCCCGCGGCCACCGCCACCAAAGATGTCGCCAAAGATGTCCCCGAAGATATCGCCCATGTCGCCGAAACCGCCAGCGCCACCACGGCCACCACCCATGCCACCTTCGAATGCAGCGTGACCGTACTGGTCGTACATGCTGCGCTTCTGAGCGTCGGACAGGACTTCGTAGGCCTCTTTGGCCTCCTTGAATTTTTCCTGCGCGTGCGGATCGTCCGGGCAACGGTCTGGATGATATTTCATCGCAAGTCGGCGGAAGGATTTCTTCAGCTCGACCTCGGCTACCGAACGTTCGACACCCAGGACTTCGTAATAGTCACGCTTGCTCATGCTTGATCCGCGATTCGATGCGGCGATCGGGAATGAACCACATCGCTGCCACCGTGGCATAAAGTAGACACGACACCCACGGCGCCACGAACGCCAGCAGAATGCCACTCAGATATATGGCGACGGCCACCTTGCCTTTCCAGTCGCTGCCGAGCGCCTGCGCCAGCATGGAGGTTTTGCCCCCGTTAGCGCAGATCAGACTGTATTGGAGTGGCTGCCAGGCAATGGCGCACATCAGCAGCACCATACCGTAGATCGCCACGGGAACCTTGGCAAAGTGGTTTTCGCCCATCCATCCGGTCGTCACAGGCATCAGCGACAACCAGAACAGTAAATGCAGGTTGGACCACAGCACACTGCCATTCACCTTTTCGGCAGCATGCAGCAAATGGTGATGGTTATTCCAGTAGATGCCGACGTAGATAAAGCTCAGCACATAGCTCAGGAATACCGGCCACTGCTGGACAAGCACATCCCAGCCGTCGCCGTGCGGCACCTTCAGTTCCAGCACCATGATGGTAATGATGATGGCGAGTACGCCATCACTGAAGGCCTCGAGCCGCCCTTTTTCCATCGCCTTCCCTCCAAAGGCAACGAGCGCCCGCAAAGCGGACGCTCGTTTTCCACCTGATTAGTCGATCAGGACGCCTTGCCGTCGTTCTTGACCTCAGTGAACTCGGCATCGACCACATCGTCGGGTTGTGCCGAACCGCTCGGGCCATGCTGCTGTGCGCCGGCGGCGTCAGCGGCACCGCCACCCTGGGCAGCGGCATACAGCGACTGCGCCACTTGCTCCAGCTTCTGGATCTTCGACTCGATCGCCGCCTTGTCGTCGCTCTCCTTCACCTTTTCCAGTTCGGACAGAGCGCCTTCGATTTCGCTGAGCTGACCAGGCACTTTGCCGCCGTGCTCCTTCAGCGCGCTGCGCGTGGCATGTACAAGCTGGTCGGCCTTGTTGCGCGTACCGACGAGTTCATGGAACTTGCGGTCTTCTTCCTTGTTGGCTTCGGCGTCGGCCACCATGCGCTGGATCTCCTCTTCGGAGAGGCCCGAACCGGCCTTGATCTCGATGCGCTGTTCCTTGCCGGTCTTCTTGTCTTTGGCCGACACGTGCAAGATGCCGTTGGCGTCGATATCGAAGGTCACTTCGATCTGCGGCATGCCGCGCGGGGAAGGCTCGATACCAGCAAGATCGAACTTGCCCAGTGACTTGTTGGCATTGGCGCGTTCACGCTCGCCCTGCAGCACGTGCACGGTCACCGCGGTCTGGTTGTCGTCGGCCGTGGAGAAAACCTGCGATGCCTTGGTCGGCACCGTGGTGTTCTTCTCGATCAGCTTGGTCATCACGCCGCCCATCGTCTCGATACCCAGCGACAGCGGGGTGACGTCGAGCAGCAGCACGTCCTTCACCGAACCACCCAGCACGCCACCCTGAATTGCGGCGCCCACGGCGACCGCTTCATCCGGATTGACGTCCTTGCGCGGTTCCTTGCCGAAGAAGTCCTTCACCGACTCCTGCACCTTCGGCATACGGGTCTGACCACCGACGAGGATCACTTCGTCGATGTCGGACACGCGCAGGCCAGCGTCGTTCAGCGCGGTGCGGCAGGGTTCGATGGTCTTCTTCACCAGATCTTCCACCAGCGCTTCGAGCTTGGCGCGGGTGAGCTTGATGTTGAGATGCTTCGGACCGGAGGCGTCGGCCGTGACGTACGGCAGGTTCACTTCGGTCTGGTGCGCCGAAGACAGCTCGATCTTGGCGCGTTCGGCCGCATCCTTCAGACGCTGCAGCGCCAGCGGATCCTTGCGCAGATCGATGCCCTGATCCTTCTTGAATTCTTCAATCAGGTAATCGATGACGCGCATGTCGAAGTCTTCGCCACCCAGGAAGGTGTCGCCGTTGGTGGCCAGCACTTCGAACTGCTTCTCGCCGTCGACTTCGGCGATCTCGATGATCGACACGTCGAAGGTGCCGCCGCCGAGGTCATACACCGCGATCTTGCGATCACCACCCTTCTTGTCCAGGCCATAGGCCAGCGCAGCAGCGGTCGGCTCGTTGATGATGCGCTTCACTTCCAGACCGGCAATCTTGCCGGCGTCCTTGGTCGCCTGGCGCTGGCTGTCGTTGAAGTAGGCCGGCACGGTGATCACCGCTTCGGTGACCGGCTCGCCGAGATAATCTTCGGCGGTCTTCTTCATCTTCATCAGCACTTTGGCGGAGATTTCCTGCGGCGCCATCTTCTTGCCGTCGGAGGTCTGCACCCAGGCGTCGCCGTTATCGTGCGCGACAATGCCGTAGGGCACGATATGCAGGTCTTTCTGCACTTCGGCATCGGTGAACTTGCGGCCGATCAGGCGCTTCACCGCGTAGAACGTGTTCTTGGGATTGGTGACGCTCTGGCGCTTGGCCGGTGCGCCAACCATCACTTCGCCATCCTTGGTAAACGCCACAATGGATGGCGTGGTGCGATCACCTTCCGAGTTTTCAATCACCCTGGTGGTGCTGCCATCCATGATGGCGACGCACGAGTTGGTCGTGCCCAAGTCAATGCCGATGATCTTGCCCATGTCTATGCTCCGGAATCTCGTGAGCGGCCCCTCGGCCGCGAATGGCTATCAGATGGGGTTTTGCTGAAAGGCGTTCAATATCAGCTAAACCCTGCAGTACTGAATTTGCAGGCGCCGTTCAGTCGTCCTTGGCCACGGCCACCAATGCCGGGCGTAACAAGCGATCGTTCAACACATAACCTTTCTGCAGCACAGTAACCACGGTGCCCGGTGCCTTGCCCGGCGCTTCGACCATGCTCACTGCGTGATGACGCTCCGGATCGAGCGGCTGATCGACCGGATCAACCTGCACCAACCCGTTATTGCTGGCGATGCGAAGCAATTCCTTCAGCGTGAGGTTGAGCCCCTCGCGCATCGCGCTCACATCGCCGCCTTCCACCGTCAGGCCGCGTTCGAGGCTGTCGTAGACCGGCAGCAACTCGTTCAGCAGCTTCTCGTTGGCGAAACGGCGGGCCTGCTCAAGATCGCGATGCAGGCGGCGACGCTGGTTCTCCAGCTCGGCCTTCTCGCGCAGCACGGTCTCGCGCAACTCCTTGTTGCTGGTCTCCAGTTCGGCAACCTTGGCCTTCAAACCCTCAAGCTCATGGCCCGAAGCAGTGGCCTGTGCGCCGTGCTCAGGCGCCTCGTTCGGCGACGGTGAATCGCTGCTGTTGTGCATGAATAACTCCAAACATCGTCCGTGGCCGGCACGCTGTACCGACCGTCAAAACTTGCGGGCAAAAGAGCCTGCTTATGGCCCCTGCGTAGCCCGCGTTGTGATTGAGCAACCGGCAGATGGTAACGCGTGGCACAGCGCCTGACCTACCGTCAGGTCAAGCCGCGCGTTGCCATATGGTGATTGCTCAATCGCAACCCTCCGGGCCGGGTCCGTTTGCCCCCACGCCTGCGTCTTCGCTCAGTCGTGTATCGACATACACTCCTTCGCTCATCCTTGCCGTGCGAGCAAACAGCTCCCGGCGCGAGCCACGCAGGGGCCATAAGCAGGCTCTCAGCCTCCCGTGGCGTTTTATGAGGCCGTAGCCGCGCGATTCAAGGCTTCGCTGAGTAAACCCGCAGTGGCTTGCACCACCGGAATCACACGTTCATAGGCCATCCGGGTCGGACCGATCACCCCGACGGCCCCAAGCAACCTGCCCTGCGCACCATAACTGGCCGTGACCACACTGCAACCATCCAGAGCGGCAAAACCCGATTCCTCACCGATGAATAATCGCACGCCTGGCGCCTTGGCGCAGATCTCCATCAACTGCAGCAACTCGTTTTTCTTCTGGAACGCCTCGAACAGCTCGCGCAGGCGGTCCAGATTGGCCAGCTCTGAATAGGCCATCAGGTTGGTCTGGCCGCTAACCAGCACATCCTCGTTTTGCGGCGCGAACGAGGCCGCGGCCAGTTCCACCGCACTGGAAAGCAACTGGTGCAATTCACTGCTGGCCTCGCGCAACTCGAGCAACAGATGCGCGCGGATGTCGTCTACGCGCAAGCCAACGAAGTGCTCGTTGATGTAATTGGCCGCCTGCTCCAGTTCGCGGCTATCCAGCGGCTTGGCCAGCTGGATCACGCGGTTCTGTACCTGATTGTCCGAAAACACCAGGATCACCAGCACCCGGGCATCGGGCAAGGTCATGAAGTCGATGTGGCGCAGCGGGAAATCGGTCTGGCGCGGCACAGTCACCACGCCAGCAAAGTGGGTCATCGCCGAAAGCAGCGCCGAAGCATTGCCCACCATGTCACGCACGGTCATCGGCCCAGGCGGCAGCTCCCGCTGCAGGCGGACCATTTCGTCGCGTGGCAGCGGCTGCAATTCGATCAGGCTGTCCACGAACAGGCGCAGGCCGCGCGGGGTGGGAATGCGCCCGGCTGAGGTGTGCGGCGACGCCACCAGCCCGGCCTCTTCCAGGTCGGCCATGATGTTGCGGATGGTGGCCGGACTCACGTCCAGCCCGGACGAACGCGACAGCGTACGCGACCCCACGGGCTCGCCATCGGCCAGATATTGCGCAATCAAGGTGCGCAACAGGCGGCGGGCGCGAATATCGAGATCGTGATGATGGGGCATGCGCTGTGGCAATCCGTGAGACGGTAAAGAAATAAGGTTTGCGCGCAGAGAATGCAAGAAAGGAGCAAGGGACCCGGGAACGCGCGGCTTGCGGCGTCCGGGCATTCTCTGTTCTCGCTCCTCTGAGCGTGGGGGAACTAGGAAAGCCGACCATATCAGTGTGGCCTCCCCGCATGCCCTGCTCCACCTTACAATCGTCCGATCCACTGCCGCCCTTGACCATGCTCACCTCCCTCTACGTCCGCCATCTCGCCGTTGTTGAAGAAGCCGACATCAACGTTGGCCCTGGTCTGACCGTGGTCAGCGGGGAGACGGGCGCCGGCAAATCGCTGCTGGTCGATGCCCTGATGCTGCTGGCCGGCGCCCGCGCTGACAGTGGCATCGTGCGCGCCGGCAGTGACCGCGCCGAACTGGTAGCCGAATTCGACCTGAAACAGCTGCCCGACGCCCATGGCTGGCTGAAGCGGGAGGAGTTGGACGAGGACGGCGCCTGCCAATTGCGCCGCGTGATCCGTGCCGAAGGCAGTTCCCGCGCGTGGATCAATGGCCGCCCCGCCACGATCGGCCAGATGGGCGAGCTGGCGGCGCTGCTGGTCGAGATCCATGGACAGCACGAACACCAGGCACTCTTGGAACGCGCACATCAACTGAACCTGCTCGACGCCTATGCGGAAAATGAAAAGCAGGTCGCCCAGGTGCGCGATCTGGCCCAGCAGTGGCGCGAGATTGGTGCGCGCATCCGCAAGCTGAGCGGCGGCGACGATCGCGAGCACCGCCTCGAATTGCTGCGCCACGAACTCACCGAGTTGGAAAAGTGGGCGCTCCCTCCCGCTCAGCTGACCGAGCTGGAGGCCAGCCACAAGCGCCTGGCCAATGCCAGCAAGCTCACCGAAGGCATCACGGGCGTGGTCGAACTGCTCGACGGCGATAGCGAGTTCGCACTGCGTCAGGCCCTGGGCCGTGCACACGCCGAACTGGGTCGGCTTGCCGCGCTCGATGATCGCCTGGCACCGATGCTGGAATTGCTCGACAACGCACAGATCCAGCTCAACGAAGCGGTCGACAGCCTGGAACATTACGCGCAAGACGTCGATCTCGACCCGGAGCGCTATGCCGAAGTCGATACGCACCTGATGCGCCTGCACGAACTGTCCCGCAAACATCGCCTGCCAACGGCCGAACTCGACGACAAGCGCGCCGCGATGCAGACCGAGCTCACCGAGCTGGAAAACGCAGGCGATGCGCTCGAACGGCTCGCTGCCCAACGCGATCAGCTGCAACGCGATTACGCCAAGGCCGCCGATGCCTTGAGCAAATCCCGCCAGACTGCCGCCAAACGGCTTGGCAAAGAAGTCAGCGCGTTGATGAGCGAACTCGGCATGGCCGGCGGCGTACTGCAAGTCACGCTCGAGCCGGCTGAAAACAGCGATCCGGATCCGCAAGGCCGCGAACGCTGCGAACTGCTGGTCAGCGCCAACCCCGGTCAGCCACCACGCCCGCTGCGCAAGGTCGCTTCCGGCGGCGAACTCGCCCGCATCAGCCTGGCCATCGAAGTTGCCACACTGGGTAAAGACACCATCGGCTGCATGGTCTTCGACGAAGTCGATACCGGCATCGGCGGCGCCGTGGCCGAAGTCGTCGGCCAGAAACTTCGTGCGCTCGGTTCGCGTTGCCAGGTGCTATGCGTCACGCATCTGCCGCAGGTTGCTGCACAAGGTCATGCGCATCTGCGGGTGAGCAAACACAGTGAAGGCAACTCGACGCATACGAGGATCGAGGCGCTGAATACCGAAGGGCGACGCGATGAGCTGGCGCGCATGCTCGGCGGCGTGGAAATCACGAAAGAAACCAGGGCGCATGCAAAGAAGATGTTGGAGCAGGCGCAGACAGCTTGAGTGCTCGCGTTTCTTGAGCTTCTGTTTCGTTATTTAGCCGGGAAACCACGCCTTCCAATTACCTGACTTACCGCGCCGTCATTCCGGCGAAGGCCGGAATCCATTTTTATACTTGCGTAAAGCACGCAAAACCGTTTCTTGTCCACCCATGACGCATAGCCGACGATGGATTCCGGCTTTCGCCGGAATGACGATGCGGTGAGATACGTATCGTAGGTTGGGCTACTCCAGATTCGATCCTGGGGGAAACCCAACACGCTGCAATCTCATCCACGAATCGGCAGCAATCCCCGCTCACTGGCAATCCGGTACAAATCCAGTTCCGACCCCGCTCCCAGCTTCCCCATCAAGCTGGCACGATGGATATAAACCGTCTTCTGCCCGATCCCCAGCTCTGCCGCCACCTGCTTTGGGGCACGCCCCGCCGCTAGCAGCAGAAATACCTCGTGCTCGCGTGCGGTAAGGCGGTCGATTGGATCCAGCGTATCGTTCGGCCGCTCGGCGCGACGCTGACGCAAGTCGGAACTGAGGAACTGCTCGCCACGCATCACCGCACGCAAGCCAGCCACCAGCTCTTCCGGTGCAGCGCCCTTGGTGACGTAGCCGCTGGCGCCACGGCGCAGCGCTTCAGAAACATAAGGTTCGCCATCGTGCATGCTCAGCACCACGATGCGCGTTCCGGTAGCCACGCTGCGCAGGTGTTCGATCAACGGCAAGCCGCTGCCATCGGGCAATGAAAGATCGAGCGCGACCAGATCCGGCCGGCGCTGGCTGATGGCTTCCACCGCGTCATCGGCATTACGACACTCGGCCACGACCTCCAGGTCGGGCTCCATCTCGATAAGCCGTTTGAACCCCTCGCGGACGATAGCGTGATCGTCGACCAGAACTATGCTGTGCATGGATGCACTGTAGCAGCCTGCGCGGCGGACGGAAGCGGTCCGCATGTACCATCTCCGAATGCAACTCAAATCTGCCCTTACTCTTACATCAGGCCCGCTCGTCGGCCTCGGTTATGCCCTGCTCTGGGCGCTGTTATGGCCCACGGCGCAGCCGGACTGGACCCTGCAATTCGGCCTGCGCTTCGGCGTGCTACTGCTTTCTCCCGTGCGTTACTGGGGCTGGCTGATTGGCGGTGAATTGATTGCCGCAGGTCTGATCGATTACCTGCACGGCTATTCGATGGGCTGGCGCGCTTTTGTCTATGGCGATCTGCCGCAACCGATCGTGGTGGCGCTGTGTCTGGGCCTGTTGCGCCGCGCCAACTTGCGACCTGCGCTTCGCGATCCGGAAGAAGTGTCGCGGCTACTGCTATCGGCCGGCTTCACGGTGGTCGCGGCAACCGCCACCGATGCCTTGATGCTGGCCCTGGTCCATCAGCTACCGCCGGTAGGCTTGCTGCATGCGCTGGGCGACGAACTGCTTGGCAACTACGTAGGCCTGCTGTTGTTGGTGCCACCATTGATCATGATCTGGCGTGCAAGGCCGTCGAAGCAGGAGATGTCCGAGCTGCTGATGGATGGTCTGCTGGTGATGCTGCCCGCCTTGATCATCCTGCTGATTCTCACCGAACAGGCTGCACCGCAACGCGAATTCGCCCGTGTGCTTTCGCTGGCGCCAGTGCTGTTTTTTGCCTTCCGTCATGGCTGGCGTGGCGCCAGTCTGTCGATGCTGGTTTCCAGCTTGGGCATGGCCTTGGTCGACCGGGTGTTTACCCATGTGATACCTACCGCGTCCTCGCATATGTTCCTTGCTGTCGCCGGCACCGGTGCCCTGATGCTTGGCTCGGCCACCGATGCACTTCGACGCAGCAGTGCACGCGTGGCAGAACAAAACGTGTACCTGGCTGCGGTAAACCGGCGTCTTGATCATCTTGCGCGGCAATTGCGCGACGCTGCCCGCGGCAACATGCAGGCTGAAGAAAACCAGCGTCGCCACATGGCCGCAGAACTGCATGACGAACTGGGCCAGAACCTCACTGCCATCCAGACGCACGTGAAGCTCGCACAGACTCGCCTGCTGCAAGCCGGCATGGAAGACATTGTCACGTCGATCAACAGCATTCTTGGCCACATGCGACGCGCCCTGCATCGACTGCTGGACGATCTGCGTCCTGCGGTGCTCGACGAATTCGGCCTGATGCGCGCACTGGACGAAGGCCCGATCCGCGACTTGATGGCCACCGCCGGCATGGCTTATCACACTGAACTGCACGGCGATCCGCGTTTGCTGGAAGAAGACATCCGCACCGCGATCTACCGGTTGGCACAAGAAAGCGCCACCAATGCGGTGAAACATGCCCAGGCCAGCGAATTCCGTCTGCGCCTGCGCATCGGCGAGCGCACGGGTACGGCGTTAGCGTTGCTGGATATCCGCGACAACGGCGTCGGCCTGCCCGAGCGCGTACCGCGCGGCGGCCGGGGCCTGCAGGGCATGCGCGACCGCGTGACATCACTGGGTGGGCTTTTCCGACTGCGCCCCGATAAGCAAGGCGTCCACCTGCGTATTTTGCTGCGTAGCACCATTGCACGCCGCGAAACAAGTGACCTGTGACACTGTAACTAGGAAATTTTCCAATACCGACCCTGTAAAGGGTTCGTTAGGATCAGCTCATCGATGTGGGGGAGCCGCCATCGCAAGATGGTGAGCACGGGCCAGCCGTGGGGACGGCAGGCCCGAAGAATGGCAGGACGCCATTCCGCCGGAGTCTGGACAAACGCGTGTATCTCGAGCAACTCGGATACCCAAGCAGTCAAGAGACAACGGTAAGCCGCCGGGCGGACAGGAGTCCTCCCGCGGCTTTTTTTATGCCTGAAGGTTGGGAATCGGGAGTCGTCAAGCACCCGCGAGCCGGGGTGCCCCTCCCATTTCCAACTCCCTACTTGCGATTTCCGCCCTTGAGCGGCCGGACGTACATCACCAGGCTGTGGTCCTGGATCTCGTAGCCATGGCGGGCGGCAATCTCGCGCTGAAGGCGCTCGATCTCCTCGCTGACGAACTCAATCACCTTTCCGCTGTCCACATCGATCATGTGATCGTGGTGCTGACCGCGATCCAGCTCGTAAACCGCCTGGCCACCCTCGAAGTTGTGTTTGCTGAGGATGCCGGCGGCCTCGAACTGGGTCAGCACCCGGTACACCGTAGCCAGGCCGATATCTTCCTGATGGCCCAGAAGCTTCTTGTAGACGTCCTCGGCGGTCATGTGCCGGGCGCCGTCTTCCTCGAAGATCTGGAGAATACGCATCCGGGGGTGAGTGACCTTCAGCCCGGCCTTGCGGAGTTCTTGGGTTTCCTGCTCCATGGCAAGCTCCCGATACGCGGTGGAATCAAGCCATTAGTGTATCATCCGTTACCTTCACGATCCGGACGCAATACGAATGCAAAAGCTGATTCGCACGCTGGGCTTCGCCACGCTGGCACTTCCTCTGGCCGGCTGCCATCTCGTGTATACCCCCGACGTGGCCCAGGGCAATCTGTTCGACAAGACCATCGACAAAAACCTTGCCGATCAGCTGAAACCGGGTCTGACCAAGCGCCAGGTACTGGTGCTGCTGGGTACGCCGTCCGTCGCTTCGCCGTTCGACCAGAACCGCTGGGACTACGTTTCCACCTACTCGCATCGTGGCGAGAAGATGAAGCTCCAGTCGATGAGCCTGTTCTTCAATAACGACGTGCTCGTCCGCACCGAAGGCACTCTGTACTTCCAGGATGCCCAGAAGCTGGTCCAGCAGAGCAACAAGTACAAGACCAACTACAACGTCAACGACACGTCCGGCGACAAGAGCTCCGGTGGTAGCAGTGGCGGTGACAACGGCGGTGGCGACAATGGTGGCGACAGCGGCGGTGATAACGGTGGCGACAGCGGCGGCAACAACGGCGGCAACTGATCGACAGCGTCAAGCCTCGGTGGAGGTATGACCTGCCCTAGCCCGCCCGGCGCCTGCGGGCGTCTTTCGGATCGAGGGTAAGCGGCCGGTAGATTTCCACCCGGTCGCCGTCCTGCAATGTGTCATTCGGTGCCACGCGACGGGAAAAAATTCCCAGGCGCGATGGATCAAAATCGACCTCCGGCATCGTCTGCAAAATGCCCGACTGCAGCACGGCCTGGATCACCGTGCTGCCAGCGGGCAAGGTCAATCGATGCAACCGTTGTCGATCTGCCGTGGCGCACACCACTTCCACGGTAATCGGCTTATCGGTAGACACGTTCCGCCTCACGGCAAAAATCGTCCACCATGCGATTGGCCAACCCCTGAAAGCCTAGTTTCAACGCTGCCCCACCCAAGCGGCCGGCGTAGTCAAAATCCAGCTCCAGGGCGATCTTGCAACCGTCCGAACCAAGCGGGATGAAATCCCAAAAGCCATCCAAGCTGCGGAACGGCCCATTCACCAGGCTCACCTGCAGGCGACGCGGACGGTCGATGGTATTGCGGGTAGTAAAGCTGTGATGGAAGCCGGCAAACTTGAGATCGAGCCGCGCCACCAGCATGTTATCCCCACGCTCGATGACCTCGGCGTTGGCACACCAAGCGAAGCGCTTTGGGTATGCTTCGACCTCATTCACCAGGTCGAACATTTGCGCCGGCGAATATTTCACCAGGGCGCTGCGGCGGATTTCGATCACAGTAGCCTCTTTTCAAGAATCCAGCTCAAACCCGTGTGCAAGCAACGCGCACCAGGCGACGAGCCCAAAGTTTAACGGACATGGCCAAAGCGAAGGACAAGGACAAGAAAAATGCCGGCGGCACGATCGCGCTCAACAAGCGCGCCCGGCATGAATACCACATCGACCAGCGCTATGAGGCCGGTATCGCCTTGCAGGGTTGGGAGGTGAAGGCCTTGCGCGCCGGCCGGATCAACTTCGGTGACGGCTATGCTGTCGTGCTGAAAGGCGAGATCTTCCTCGTCGGCACGTCCATCCCACCGCTGATCAGTGCCTCCACCCACGTGGTGACGGCCGATCGTCGCACCCGCAAGCTGCTCCTGCACAAACAGGAAATCGACCAGCTCGTCGGCGCCGTAGAACGCAAGGGCTACACCTTGGTGCCCATCGCCATGTACTGGAAAGGCAACAAGGTGAAGGTGGAAGTGGGCCTCGCGCGCGGCAAGCAGGAACACGACAAGCGCAACACCGAAAAAGAACGTGACTGGCAGCGCGAAAAGCAACGCACCATGCGCGCACACAACCGCGACGCCTAAACCCAACCCCGCGCAAATCCCCCAATCCCGTCGTCACGGCGCAGGCCGGGACCCAGTGACGTCAATCAGCGTTGATTGGGACCAGCAAAGCAAGACAACCAAACCACAACACCGTTTTGATGCTCAGACCCCACCAAACATCAAAACGAATCAAGCGTGTATAATCGATAACGCTTCAGCGATCTTTTTTCCCCGGGGGTGTCCTGGCTTCGACGGGGGTAGTGAGATAGCTTGGTGCATGCCGAGGGGGCAGCTTTCCTCGTTAATCCAGCAGCAAACTTATAGTTGCCAACGACGACAACTACGCTCTGGCCGCTTAAGGCCTAGCCCCGAACCCACGTGTGCCTGTGCTAGTGGATGTAGGGTCATTATCACGGGATCGCCCAAAGCTGCCGCCTGCCGGCCAGGGTTAAATCAAGCGGGCTGGTCCTTCGATGCGCCTCGCACATCGTGCTGTCGCGGGACGAGATCTAACGGTGAGCTAAGCATGTAGTACTGGGCGTCAAGCGCCTTCGGACGCGGGTTCGACTCCCGCCACCTCCACCAATTAGTAGTCCAAGCAAGTCCAACGAAGGCCGGTAAACCTAAGCATCGCAAGGGTTCCGGCCTTTTTCTTGTCCAATGTAGTCCAACCCCATCCATTGAAATCCGGGGGTAACTGGGGGTAGCTTTCGGGGTAACTGGCCTACCCCCACAGGGTGTTACCCCCATGGCGCTTTCTGACACCGGCATCCGCAAAGCCCCTCACCCCGACAAGCCTAAGAAGCTGGCTGACGGCGGTGGTTTGTATTTGTTGCTCAATCCGAACGGCTCGAAGTGGTGGCGCTTCAAGTACCGCTACGCCGGCAAAGAGAAACTGCTATCACTCGGCACGTATCCCGATACAAGCCTCGCCGACGCACGCGAGAAGCGCGACGCTGCACGCAAGCAACTCGCTGCAGGCATTGATCCAGGCGCCCACCGCAAAGCGGAGAAAGCGGCCGGCGAAGAGCGCGCAGCAAACAGCTTCGAAGTCGTTGCGCGCGAGTGGCACGCCAAGCAATCCAAGTCGTGGGTGGAGCTGCATGCGAGCCGCATCATGCTTCGCCTAGAAAACGACATCTTTCCTTGGCTCGGCACTCGACCTATCGCAGACATTTCTGCCAAGGAGCTACTGGCCACCCTAAATCGCATCGTTGACCGCGGCGCCGCGGAATCCGCTCATCGTGTGCTACAGAACTGCGGCCAGGTGTTTCGCTATGCAATCGCAACCGGACGTGCCGAGCGCAACCCTGCCGCAGACCTTCGCGGTGCGCTGCCCTCCGTCAAGCAAACTCACCTCGCCGCTATCACTGATCCCAATGCTATTGGCGCCCTGCTCCGTTCGATCGATGGTTACCAAGGCTCGTTCGTCACTAAGTGCGCGCTCAAGCTGGCACCGCTCCTGTTCGTGCGACCCGGTGAGCTCCGACAAGCGGAATGGACAGAGTTCGACCTGGATAAAGCGCAATGGAACCTGCCCGCTGAGAAGATGAAAATGCGCGAACCTCATCTCGTGCCGCTGGCGCCGCAAGCTGTCGAGATCCTTCGCGAACTGCATGCTTTGACTGGACGTGGCCGCTATCTATTCCCGAGCGCACGTAGCCCGCAGCGCCCTATGAGCAACAACGCTGTGCTATCCGCCCTGCGCCGAATGGGTTACGCCACTGATGAAATGAGCGGGCACGGCTTCCGGGCTATGGCGCGCACTGTGCTAGACGAAGTACTGCATTTCCGTCCCGACTACATCGAGCACCAGCTTGCGCATGCCGTACGTGACCCGAACGGGCGTGCCTACAACCGCACTGCACATCTAACCGAGCGCAAGAAGATGATGCAGGCGTGGGCGGACTATCTGGATGGCTTGCGCGCTGGCGGCAAAGTGGTCGCGTTTAAGAGCAAAGTTAGTTAAACGACTCAAGCGGCCAGCTTAAGAACGCGCTGGGCACCATCTGACGCATTCGTAACTGGGAAATACTCCACGCCTGCAGCCAGTGCCTCCTCAGTGATTTCTCTGCGCGCCTCAAGAAGATTGTTGATCTGCTTTGCGCTCAAAGTGGCATCATCATCGCGCGTAACTGCGCCGATAAGCGCTGCTTTTGGCAGACTGATCATTGCTTGGACGCGCTGAAGTTCAAAAAGGCGTGCGCGCGCATCGCGTAAACTTGCACTGACCCTGATGGGGTGAAGCACGTTGAAGTGAGCTACAACACGAGGTGAGCAGAAACCAAAACGTACATTTTGGCCTCCATCCACCAACTTAGCTTCTCTTCCGAAGTACTGCATCAGGTCTGGCCTTTCCCTGACAATGAGGTCGCGCACCTCCGTACTGAACCGGCGATTGACCTCTTCCTGCATTGGCGCATCCGACTCTTCAAGCTCTTCCAGTTTGTCGAGATTGGCCAGGCTGGAATGTAGTATCGCAATCGTTCGCAGCAGCTCTGGGAGGGATCGGGCAGCCGTGATGCGCAGATCCCCAGGAATCAGCCCCATTATGGGCGCACTCAACTTTTCTAGTGAGTTGGCTGCTCCCGCTGCTTCACAGAAGACAGCGAGGCCATGTTCAATGATCCTTTTTGCACCCGCAGATTGCTTTCCATAAAGGCTGTCCAAAACATCATCACGAATGATGCGAGTGGCACCAATCCTTCCCTCATGCATATAGATGGCGCCAGCCATGAGGCGTTCGCCTGTTCCATTAACAGGCTCCCAAAAAAGAGGACGCCATGGTGAGCGCGCAGCGCCAATGACGCTAGCTATAGGCGGCGGAATGATCGCGTTCATGGAACTGATAATAAATCCTGAGGTGAAGGAAATCGAGCTAAGAGGCGCATACCTAACTGATTCAACCGATCAGCAACAAAGCGTGCCTGAGTGCTTGTATCTATGACGGTGTCAAGCTCCTCTTTCACCATATCAGGCTTGTTTCGATCCATGAGCATCCATTGAGTGGTGCTGGATGAACGCATTTCTTCAGACAGTCCACTGTAGACGGCCATTTCGCATAGCTTGTTCACATCATCAAGTTGTGCGCCATTCCCCAAGGCGAAAGCGTGATCAATCCATGCCTCATTTGTGCCATCCCAGAGAATGTTTCCAAGATTTCGATCGCGATTGTCGATCGCCTCATCTGCGGCAGCTACAAGAGGCGCGGATGAAAATTGACTTGCCACCCGCATTGCAAGCCTCACGGCGGCTTCATATTCTGGACTCGAAGTCTCAAGCCCTGCGATACCTAATCGCTGGCTGAGGTTTGGGTATGTAGCATCGGCGCTCCCAAAAGCTACGTTTTCAGCATCAACAACCAAGTACGGATCAGGCACCGGGATTCCCCACCCACGGAGCAAGAGAGCGCAAAAGGCCTCAGCAATTACCTGATGGACAGCATCCCGCTTAACTATTGCTGCGAAGTTTGGCCGACCAGATGACGCCAATATGCACCGCACAGCACCGGTAGTACCAGCGCCAGCCGGCATTTCTGTGCCCGGCACGATCGTCGCCCATCCTATGCTCATCGCTCCCCCTGGTACTGTAGTGTTAAGCAATCGCATCCCTTGACACGGCTGGGGCAAAGTATCACTGTGCGCCCGTCCCCGCCAATTCGGGGACCAGGTTTGGCGACCTGACTTTCAGAAGGCGCAACGGCGCCGATAGGCGCTTTTTTTGTGCCCGTTGCGTAGCACCCCGCTTCTATGGCGGACGTGTGGGGCAGCCTTCGGGCTGGCCGGTGACCTTCTGAACCGGTTCGCCAACCCTGCACGTCCGCCACCCTTGCTGCGATGGCTTTGGTGGCTCACCTGAGGGCTGAGCTATGGCAAACGAAGCAAACTCCAGAGGCAACCTGCAGCCGGCGGATCACCTGTTCTGCCTGGTGTTCCAGCACTGGGACGAAGAAGGCGATGACGCGCGCGTCTTTGATGCCTCCTCCGGGAACACCACCTCGGCGCGCGATCGTCACCTGGCCAACACCGAACGCGAGATTTTCAATCTATTCGTCGACGGCGGACACAGCGAAGCATATGCCTCGGCGATGCTCGACTTCATGCGCCGACCCTGCACGCAGCAGGGAGACTGGACGCTGGTGAAGGGTGGCGTCCCGATCACGGCCTACATGGACGAACTGACCCAGAAGGGACTGTAACCATGCAAGTCCAGCGAGGTGAACATATGAACGCCCGTGCGAATACCACCATTAACGCGAGCCAAGCTACTCACTCATTTTGCCAAGACGATAAACACGTTCAAGGCGATGCGACCCGAGCTATTAATCCGAGGAAAATCTCCGCGGGTGATGACCTCAATGATCTGCTCAGCAAAGGCAACTGTCGCCTTGAGGGACTGCGAGGAATGATTCATGCGCTCATCATCGGGTTGGACGGCGGCGGTGATTTGAGTGCAAATCCTGAAGTTGTCACGCGCGCGCTCTATGGCGTGCTTTATCAGATCGAAGAAGCCGAAAAGCTCTTTACATCGGCCGAAGAGGTCGCGAGCTATCGCGTGCCCATTGGGACCTGATCACTGCTAGGTCCATTGTCGATAGATTGGACCGTCTAACTTAATTGGACTCCAGATATAGAAACCCCCAAATCTTCCAGAGGTAGCGCATGAACATGAAGCCGGAAAACGCCGCAATTACTCCAGCAAACGCCAATCCGATGAAGGGAAGCGAGCACGGCTTATGGATAGGCGAGCACGATGTTTTGACCATTGCCATTGATCAACAGAGCAAAAAGTTTCCACCTACCATCGATCACTGCAGCCAATTGAACAAAATGATTCAAGGCTTGGCGATTGCAGCGAAAGCGGTAATTTACCGCGCCGAAAATGACAGCAGCATCGACACCAGCTTTGCCATGCTGCCCATTGGGGACATTGCAGATTCGATCATCATTCTCTCACAACTGTCCGAAGCCGTAGCTTTGGAGACAAACGCATGAGCAAGCACGTCATCTCCGAAGAAGCATGGACAGACGCCAGCCACTTGTTGGTCAAGGCGGCCGCGATCGCATGCACCTTGCAACACATCGAAGACAGGACGACCCGATCCAACGTAGCATAGGCAATAGAGAACATGATTGACTGGGCACATGATCTCATCGGTCGCGTCTAACACTTTACGCCGCGCCTAGGACGGCCATCCGAAAACCACGCACCTTCCGTGGCTGGCGCGGCTCCCTTTGAAGGGCGCTTGAAGGAGCGCCAGTGAAAGAATCCGAAATCACATCGGCCTTCAGAATCATAAATCACGATCACCGCATCGAGCTTATTGCAGAACGCTATGTGAAACGCAAAAGCCTCGACAGCGTTCTGTATGCGGGCGTGCATGTCGCATCGATTTTTCGCAACGCTTGCCTGGATTTCCTTAGATACGGAAACAATGATGCCGCCACTCACTATCGCGAACAGGCTGAAAAACTTGAGGGAGCACTTGAAGTTCTCGGAATGAAAGGCCGCATAACTGGCGACTATGTTTTAGACCGTATGACACAAGAAGACTTGGACCTAGTAAGCCCACATTTTCTGAGCCTTATGAGAGGCGTCAACGGGCCGGGATGTATTGTACGTGCCATAACATCGCTGGCACAGATGGCAATCGATTTGCGCAAGACCATCATCCTTTATGACAGGCATGCTGGAAATATCAGCTTTCTCTTCATGCTAGGGCGGCGTTTCGGAGACATGAGGTTCGATATTCCGACTGCAAATGAAGCCGTCGATGTATTTCAAATCCTCAAGGGCGCAGTTGGCATAGTCAATTCTGACGAGGCAGCCACCTACACCGATTACGACGCAAACACCAATGGCAGCGCATATCGAAAGTCCATGCGAGATGGGTATAGTTCCGTCAATTTAGACAATGGTTGATTACCCGTAGTATTTCTAAAGATCGACCTAGACTTTCTCCATCCCGCAATGGATGGAGAAACGCCGCAATGAACACCCCCGCATTACCTGCCACTGGCTATCTGCGTCTTCCGCAGATTATTGGCAAAAAGCCCAATATCGAGAAAGGCGATCCCGGTCTTCCGGCGATCATTCCGGTTAGCAAATCAACCTGGTTCGCTGGCATTCGCACTGGCCTCTATCCCCGGCCGGTGAAACTGGGTGAGCGGATCACAGCTTGGCGCGTAGAGGATATTCGCGCATTGGTCCAGCAGGCCGCGGCATGAGCGGTAGCAACCGGCCGCTGGATGAGGTCAACGCGCAGCTCCTGGCAGCCTGTCGGTGAACCTCACCGGCGAGCGCGGTCACCGGCGCTGCAGCGGCCTCTGCGGTGGCGGTGACCTAGTGGGCTTCCACATGCGCCTTCGTGGCCTGCCGTTCAAAGCCGCGGTACGCGACCTGATCGGACTGGGGGCCTTGGCATGAGCAATGCCGTCATGAACGCCTGCTGGCCTCTGCAGATGCCACCAACACCGAAAGCGGTACTGATCTCGCTGGCTGACAACGCAAGCGACAAAGGCGCCTGCTTTCCTTCATTGACCAAGATCTGCGAACGAACCTGCTTTGGCAAAACGGCAGTCATCGAAGCCATCAAATGGCTGGAGGCACATGGCGTGGTAAAGGCCGATCGATCCAATCGCTACAAGACCTCGTACACCGTCACTCCTGACCTATTCACGCCTAACGGACTAGTCCTTGATACGAACCAGTCCGCGACGCGAACTAGTTTGGATGACGGCGGACTAGTCCGTTTGGCGGTAAACGAGGTCCGGGAGACGGTAAACGAGGTCCGCCAGGCGGACACTAACCATCAAGAACCATCATTAACCCTCAATAAGAGCAACCATCAGCGCAAACGTACGCCGGATATGTCCGGGACTCGATTCGATGAGTTCTGGAACGCATACCCGACGAAGACCGAAAAACGGCAGTGCGCTGAGAAATGGATTGCCGATGGTCTCGACGAGCATGTCGACCTGATGCTTGCCGACATAGCCGCGAAATCCGAGAGGGATCGCCGCTGGCTCGATGGCTACGTCCCCAACGCATTGACGTATCTCAACCAGGAGCGCTGGAACGATCCAGTGCAGCCGGTGAACCGCCGCCCGTCCGTCACGGACCAATTCACCAAAACCAGCTATGAGAGCTCGTCCGACGAAGAGTTGCCCGAATCGCTCAGGAGTCCTGCATGAGCATCGACATTCAGCAGGTGGAGCTTTCAGTGGAATGCGCGGAGCACGGGCAGCAGACAGTGCGGCGGATCAAATCAATCGACGGAGTTGAATTCAATGTCAATCGGGCGCCCGAATGCCCGGCCTGCTGTGCCGAGCGGAGCGCTGCGAAGGAGCGCGAGGAAAAAGAGCGCCGCAAGTTGGAGCAGGTGGAATATTTCATCAACAGCGCCTGCCTGCCGCTGCGCTACCGGGGAATTACATTCGCCGACTACATCGCAACCTCGCCTGCGCAGAAGCGAATCCTGGAGCTGTGCCAGCGTTACACAAGCAGCATCGCTTCAGGTAACTATCCAGGTTGGCTGGCGCTCTCCGGTCGTCCTGGGACGGGCAAAAGCATGCTCGTCTCCTGCATGGCGGTGGCACTCGCCAATGCCCAGGTCCGATCGCACTACACCACGCAGGCAGCAATGGGGCGTGAGTTTCGCGCCACCTATCAGCGCGGATCCGACCGATCTGAATCGGAACTCTTCGACCACTACGCACAGGTGCCGCTGCTGCTGCTCGACGAGCTCGGCGCCGGCAGCACGGAACATACCGATCGCCTTGTCTTCGAAGTCCTCGATACCCGCTATGCAAACAACCTTCCGGTGGTGATTGCCACGAACCATCCGAGGGCTGCGCTGCAGGGCATCGTCGGCGAGCGTCTTTTTGATCGACTCACAGAGGAAGCCACATTCCTGGCCTTCGACTGGGAGAGTAACCGCAAGCCCGCGGGCCTTAGACAAAAGCGCCCCGTTTGAGTCACGACAGCCAAAAATCGCAACAGGAGATCAATCATGCCGCAATACAAATCCCAACGCATAAGCGACAAGCACGCCGTCGGAATCAAGTTTCCCGAACTGATCAAACCGATTCCAGGGCGTCCGATTCGCATCGTCATCACAGCAGCCGCCACTGCAGGAACGTTTGGCGTCTATGCCGCGCCGTCGGTCGCCGGAGCATCCAGCTCGAATGCCCTCTTCGAAAAGACGTCCGACTATCCGGCAACGGGCACGACGCTGGAATACGAATGGCCTGGACCGGGTGGCCTGGTCATCAAGCCTGGCACCTGCGGTGCTGTATCGGTATCGCAACTTTAAGGACCGAGGAGATCAACCATGCCAAAACACGGCCCGACCAAATTCGCAACCGAGCGACCACAAGTCAACGATCCCCGGATCATCAATGGCAACTTGATGGATGGGGAAGGCCCACCGCTGGTCCGCGCGCACAAGCTGATGAAGCTGCAAAGACTGGGTGTCGTCGATAAAAGCTGGGACTTCCCGAAACTGCTGGAACAACCTGCAGCTTTTGACCTCATGGAAAGCAAGGCCATCGATCAAGCGCGCGAGAAATCAGTGGGAAAAGGATTTCTTCTTGCCCATACGAGAGGCACCAATCCCGGCTATATGGAAACAGTTTACGAGGGCGACCCCGAGGTTGCATGGGGGCAGTTTAAGCACCGCGGCTTCGTGGCAAAGATCAACACGGAAGTCGGCACGCGCGAAGTGACCACGAAAATCCGTGACGGCGATACGTTGGTGGTTCTTCGCCCCGACGGAACCATTGCGCATTTGGATGGCAGAGTAATCGAGAACGCCAATGAGAAGACCACGGGTGGAAGCGAGGCCTCAAACAAAGGCCGCAGTAATCCCACCCCTGACGAGCTCATGAAAGATCCCGAATACCAGCGCATCTTGGCTAAGAAATACCGGGACGATATCGAAAAGAAGAACAACCAAACGAGATCCGGCATCCACCATTTCCAGGTAGAAATTCTTAACTCTCACATAAATTGATAAATCAGGTGCTTTGTATGTCATTCACCTTCATCTACGCGAACAACGTCAACACGACACTCGCCGGACCTTTATCGAGTACGGGGACCCAATTCAATCTATCTAGCACGCTCAATGTTCCGACTTCGATTCCTTCTGGCGCATATTGGGTTGTTTCGCTGCAAGACGCCGCGACGGGGCAAGAAAGCGAAATCATCTACGTAGGATCCATAAGTGGTGCAACCTGCTCGAATCTTCTGCGTGCGCAGGAAGGCACTGCTGCTCTCTCCTGGAATACAGGTGACTTCGCGTATAGCGGCATCACTGCTGGGCAAATGGAAAACTTTGCACCTGCAGGCGTCTTCACCAATCAACAGATCTACGCGACACCTGGAACATATACCTTCACTGCGCCAGCCAATGTCTACAAAGTCTTCGCAATCGGAACGGCTGGCGGTGGCGGTGGGTCGGGATGCGAAGCCACGAGTTCATCGCAAACCTTTAGCGGTGGCGGTGGCGGCGCAGGTGGAACGTGCATGGGGTTCTACGACGTCATGCCTGGCGAGGAGTACACGGTCACGGTCGGCGCTGGCGGAGACGGAATCGTTGGCCCCGGATCTGGCGCATTTGGTGGCAATACCTCATTCAGCACCTTCTTCATTGCCTCTGCCGGACAGGGCGGTCAATTCAACACGTCAACATCGCAAGCCGGTGGCGAGGGCGGTGGTGCATCGGGCGGGCAAATCAACATCGTTGGCGGCTATGGATGCGATGGGCAGCAAGGCACCTTTTTGCTCACCGCAGCGGGTGGCGCGTCGTATTGGGGAGGTGGCGGGCGCTCCGGCAATAACGGTGGCATCAGTGGAACCGCCTATGGATCCGGCGGCGGTGGCGCGTATGACATTGCTTTTAGCGGTCTCGCTCGAGCGGGAGGTAACGGACAAGGCGGAATCCTCGTCCTGCAATGGTAATCGCGCAGCCATCAACTTCAACTAGATCACATTGGATTACACATCATGATTAAGAATATCGTTAAGCGTCTTTCACTGATCGCGCTTCTCTCTCCCACACTCGCAGTCGCACAAACCTACCCATCGCCGACATTTAGCTCTATCACACTACAAGCGCCGCTTGCTTCGACCTACGGCGGAACAGGTGTAGCGAACAGCTCCACAATCACGCTCGGCGGTCCTTTCGCCACATCTGGATCCAGCTCACTTACCCTGACCACGACGGGCACCACCAGTGTCACGCTGCCAACGAGCGGCACGCTGCTTACGACAAGTGGCGCTGCAAGCACCTATGCGCCGATTGCATCGCCAACCTTTACGGGCTCAGTAACGATCCCTGCTGGCTCCATCAATGGAACCACCATTGGTGCATCGACGGCTAGCACTGGCGCATTCACGACGCTGTCTGCAAGCAGTACGGTTAGCGGAATCGGTTTCAGCAATTATCTTGCATCCCCACCGGCTATTGGCGGAACGACCGCCGCGGCCGGCAGTTTCACCAATCTATCTGCGTCCGGCACGCTCACTGGTTTCCCTGGGCGCCTTATCAACGTTGTCGTCATCACGACAACCGGCACCTATACGCCCGATGCCGGAACGAACAAAGTCGTCGTCTATGTTGTTGGCGGAGGCGGCGGAAGTGGTGGTGTTGCTACGACGACATCTAGCCAGGTGTCCGCATCTGCAGGCGGCTCCGGCGGCGGAACAGCAGAAAGTTATCTGACGAGTGGTTTCTCTGGTGTCACCGTCACGATTGGCACAGCAGGCACGGCAGGCACCACCAGTACATCCGGTGGCAATGGCGGGACGACGTCTTTCGGTTCCGTCCTGCAAGCCACCGGCGGCACGGGAAGTGGCGCAGGTGCAGCAGTTGCCTTTGCTACCTCGACGTTCCAAACGGGCGCCCTAATGGGCGGTGTGGGAAGTGGCGGAAACATGTTCAACGCTAACGGCTCATCCAGTGGATACGTTTTTACATTCGGCGCCGCATTCGGAATCGGCTCTAACGGCGGAAACTCCTTGTTCGGAATTGGCGGTAGTCAGACGGTCAACGGAGCGGCAGCAGGCGATATTGGGCAAGGAGGCGCTGGCCCCGGTGCTGGCGCGGGTGGTTCTTCTTGCGGTCCTTCTTGTACGGGTGTTGCCGGTCATGCAGGCAACGCAGGCGTTGTCATCGTCTACGAGTTCAGTTGATTCGTAACCACAGAAATGATGATGCCATGACAAACCTTTGCGCGATCGATATCTCGCCGCCGATCGCGCATCGGCTCGAACGCGGCACGCCCACTGACACAGGAGGACTGCAGGGATGACAAAGTCGAAACTAAAAAAGGAAACGAAAGCGCCGGCGAAAGCGGTATCAGAAGCGGATCTTGTAGCAATGCAGGAAGCCGACCAGAGAGCGGCAGAGCGAAGAAGGAAGCAATCACACAGCGCCACGAACTCGGTCAGTAACTCCACGTTGGTGGTGGAGGCGTATGGAAGAAAGGTATGGGGTGAACTCGATCTCCAAGCCATTCACGACGAATTGGCGGATAAGTGCAAACTGGTATTCAGCGGGGACACGCGCGCCGCTGAATCGTTACTTATTTCGCAGGCGAACGCCTTGGATGCCATGTTCTCAGCCTTGTCCTGCAGGGCGCTTGCACAGGACTACCTGAATCAATTCGACACCAACCTTCGATTGGCCTTGAAGGCACAGAATCAGTGTCGAATGACGCTGGAGACTCTGGCCGCCATTAAGAATCCGCCTGTAGTGTTTGCCAAGCAGGCCAACATCGCGCATGGGCACCAGCAGGTAAATAACGGCACGCCTCATGCGCACGCGGGGCAAATTGAAAACAAGCCAAACAAACTATTGGGATATAACCATGGCGAACGGATGGACACCGGAGCGACGGGCACGGCAAGCGGAAGCAATAAGACGATGGCAACCATGGCGGTTCTCCACAGGCCCGCGGACCGACACCGGCAAGGCAAGCGCCAGCCGTAATGCCTGGAAGGGCGGTAAGCGGCCAATGCTCCGCACACTGGCTCGCGTACTGCATAAGCAGAACAAATGGATGACGAAGTTTTCCGACTAACCGACCAGGCAGCTCATATGCGTGATCTAGCTTCCCTTACGGGGTTGAAGCATCTGGGGGGCATTTAGTACCAAGGGATTGAATATGAGTAATCTTCCGCCAGGTCTTATGGGTTTTAACAACAGGTCCCGGTACATAGTCCTCGTCGTACTTTGTACAATTTCCTAAGGGGTCCTTTTTTACGTATGACTTCGGATAACCCGCGGGCTTACTGTCACTTACAGACAACAGATCCGGGTTAGTTGATGTCACCACGGATTTTTGATCGGCAGCATGAGCGCCAGTGACGATCAAAGCGGAAATGAGCAGCGCGAACAGTGGCTTCATGAGGCGTCCTTTTTCATGGATGTGGATAGTGCATCGGCAGCAAAGGGGGGAACTTGAGATAGCTTCAGACCTCTCCCGCACAAACTTTTCCTCTGCGTGATCAATTAGGTTCTTCACCGTCTATTGATCCACTTTTTTAATACGCTTAAGCCGGCAACGCTGAAAATAGGTGGAGATATGAATCAAAGGAAAAGCGGGACTGACGTTCAGAAGCATATTGAAGATTCTACAGGTGTCTCGGAATCTCATGAGAGTGAGGCTAATAGCGACGCATATACGCTGGAGAGCGCTGCCCCCCAAGATGGTGCGAATGAGCAAAGGCTCCGCTTGGAAGACAAAGTTCATGCAGTGGTATTGGATTCCGAAGGAAATCCCACAGACGAAGTAGTCTCACTTCCTCGGCGAACCATAGTGATAGTGGTAAAAAAGGGGCGAGAGATATAATCCATCCATCCCACTTCGCGCACGCGTGTGCGCGCGAATGAGTTATGGGCAATCGTCCTGATCGCTCCGAGGAGTACGACGCTTATCCGGATTTCTTGCCCAGCACGCGCGTACGCGAATGGCTTTGACTGCCGGCGGTGATGACTGCACTTCCTTGGTTACTGCGAGAATTGATCGGCACCTGCTAATACGGTTTTCCACGAGACCTGTGGGTTTGTTTCATCCTGGACTGCCAAGGCGATTTGCCAAAGTGTCTCAATTTGCGCATGACCCTGATCATCAATAACCCCATGACCTATCCATGTTGTAATCGAGTCTCCCCAATTCACCGTAAAACTGATGAGATCACCACTGACCGATCCGGTTAGAGGCTTTTTCGGTGGCGCAGACGGATCACCTACAGCGCTGTGATAGGTCCCTGAGATTGCAGAGCCTTGAACTACAAGATCCATGTATGAGGTCAATTCGTTGGTCCAGCGACCATTGAAATTGAAAGGCTTGGGCGTTGCCGTGGAGGCCTTCGCGACGGTGAGTTCAGCATGCTTCATATTGTCCCCTTGTTTCTGCGAGCCACGCGTTAACACCGGAGCTCCAAACCTTTACTGGAGGGTTCCGATCAACCATAAGCAGCGTGTGGATTACTTCATCGAGACTGTGAAAGAATCGTGAAATTGAAGGGTTAAGCTCGATACGCCATGGCACGCGTGCACGCCGAGCTGATGGAGCGCTATGAGCATGGCGGCGGCCTGAGTGGCATACCGGGCGAGCTGAAAATTTTTCCACCTCTGACAATGGCACTTGGCAGAGGCCGTTAAAATCGATCCCCGTAGGTCAATCAAGATGTCACAGGGGATATGGATATGGCTGATGACAAGCCAAACGAAGTTATGTTGAAGGCCCGCGCCGAGGCGCTGAAGGCTTACCGGACATTTGAGCAAAATGCGGTAAAACGTCTCTCGGAGCTGGCCATGGCCGACCGGAACGACGATCGCGTTGACTATCTGCTCGAGCGATTCGGGTTGGCAAGTTTTCGCGAACCACTGGGAATCGTTGTATTTGGTCGAACTGATACACCACCCACACCGCTCACAGTTGGATTCGCGCAGATCATTCCTGAAGGTATTTTGGGTCCAGCACGATTAGACGCGGATCGTCGACGCGCCGTGGGCCTTCGCTATCAAGTGCGCCCTTCTGGTGAGGTTGAGGTCGTGCTCGTCGATCCTGTTTTGAGTCAGATATCCTTCATGCCACATGCAATCGAACTCGAAACCCTGGCTACAGCAGAGGGCCTCACCGACCCCGTGCTGAAGCGTCATTGGCGGGCCCTAAGTGCTTATATGCAGGTCTGGTGGGCCGCCGGATGCCCAACACGAGCAACGGAATGGCGTGTGCGCAGGCTCCGTTACGTTGGCCGACATTCCGACAACGGGATATGGCAACCCAGCAAATGGACGGAGCATCGCTGGACGGCATTGCGCTGGATAGGCACGGTCGGCTTGAGTGGCCTTCTGGTTGTATTGGGGCAGGCGTTCGTACAACACGTCTGGCCGCCCAAACCACCCGAAGACACAGTATCGGCAACGATCAAGGATCAAGCTAACCAGGATCGTCGTGATATTACGGCGGCTAAAACAGCCTTGAACCAGCTCCACGTCGATCTCGCCCAGTTGCAGGCCGAAGTTGTTGCCTTGCAGCCGGCACCGTCGCCCTCCAATGGCAAGTCGGGCATCTCATACGTCAAGGTGGCGTCAGGCGCTCCTGATAACCGCCAACGGACCAATGCTCAGGCAAACCATGCCACGACCAACGATACGATGGCCACGCCGTCCGGGGAGAGCAACTAAGTTCTGATGGGGGTAACTTTGGGGGTAACTCTAAGCCAGTAAATTCGGAAGGCCTTGGCACACAAAGCTTTCAAGAGACAGTTAGATAGACGCCACCCCAATAAAGCAAAACGCCCGGCGAGAAATCGTCGGGCGTTTTTGTTTTTCCAGGATTAGAAGAAACGTACATCGAAGGCATTCCAACTTCAGAAGTAAGCCAATCGTGTTTTGTCGCCACTCCCACTCCATATACGGCTGAAAACCTTACCGATTTATTCCGAGTCGCCTGATTTCTTAAACGATCTCGCGGAAGTACACATTGGGTTGCATCAACCCCCCAAGTGATACTACGTGTCGATTCCATTGCATCTATGGCTCAAGGACAGCAGCGGGAGTGATATTCGTGGCTCAAGCCAAGTAGTTGGCCGCGAAGGAAGTATCGAAGTTTTGAGCTTCAAACACGGCATGATTTCCCCCACAGACGGAGTTTCAGGGAAATTGTTGGGTAGCCGCGTACATTGGCCCGTGATGATGGAAAAAGAAATCGACCGATCGTCCCCCGTGCTCTACATGACGATTGCTCGCGCGCAAACCTTGCAATCCGCCGAGATTAAGTGGTACCGCATCGATGACTCTGGCCGAGAGGTCGAGTACTTCAACATGATGATGCGCAACGTCAAGGTTGTAGCCATAACACCTCGCGTTACGAATATCAAAGAACCATCATCCGCAACCCAAAATCATATCGAGCAGATCCAGTTGCGTTATGAAGAAATCACATGGCGCTATCTGGATGGCAATCTGCAATTCCGTGATGCGTGGAATAGCTTGTAGAGCTGATGGATATTGTGGCTGCTTGTGAAAAAAACTGGGATCACTGGAAGCATGATTGCAGTGGCTTTGTGAATGCGGTGACGACGGACCTTGGCATTCCGATAACGGGGACCGCCAATCAAATGATGGATGATTTAAATGTACCCGGGAGTGGATGGACCGTGTTGGGTAACGACCCGCAGAAAGCACAGGACTATGCCAATAAGGGATACCTTGTTATTGCTGGAACCAAGGCTAAAAGTCATGGTCACGTCGTGATTATTGTTCCGGTATCACATGCCGTGAAATACCCATATGGTTACTGGGGGCAATACGGTGGAACGGGCATGAAGAACGAGAGAATCACTAAGGCGTGGAGACCTGAGGACCTTCCCACGGTGCAATACTTTGCCCGGCAGATACCATAGGATGGCCGATCATGCGCTTACACATTTTGTTGTACGCGGCGCTGCTGGCTTCGACGCAAACATTCGCCAGTGATTGCAACCTTATCTATTTAACTTTCGCTAAAAATTCGGCGACCGCCGGAAGCGTTACGGTGACAATAGAAGATGAACCAGACAACGTGCCATATAACGTGGATAACCCTCAGGCATGGGTAGGGCCCGTGAAGATTTCCGTAGGCGGACAGCCTGCATGCACAGCTAGTGAGTCTGTCTCTATTGTGGAAAACCCCGTGCTGTTGGGGCGCGATGTTTTATACGTGGCCACTTACTCGGGTAGCGAACGGACAATGTACGCATTGGATACAAAAACATGCCGTATCGTTTGGAAGAGCCCTATCTTTTTTGGTAACTCCATCTACTCACATGGAGTGCTGCATCTAGGAAAACACGGTGTGCTGCTTAATAAAATGTGTCGCCCGGTTGTGTCCAAACCCTTTCCCGATTATCAGGAATGAACACCTAGTCCCTTAACCCTTCCACTCAATAACGGTGGCGGGTTCAATTTCTCAACCGTCTTAGATGCCGCAAACAGACCCAAACAAAAATGCCCAGCGACTTATCGCCGGGCGTTTTTGCTTCATTGGTGGAGGTGGTGGCAGTCGAGCCTGCGCCTGAAGACGCACACGAGTCCAAATCCCCCTGTGCAAGCCTTCACGCCACCCTCACAGTGCCAGCGTTGGGCTTAACCACCTTCGTACCGCCGCCGGACGAGCTGACGTTTTGTTGGCTTGTCTGATGTTAGATTCGGCGATGCAAAGGAGTGCCCACTTCCAACACACCATTGAGGGGAAAACCATGCAGAGGATGTCTCGTCGTGCCGTTTTAGCAGCAATGTTGGCCACTGGCCTGCTTTCAGCAACTGCGTTTGCCCAGCCTCCATCCACCGGGTTGGGTCAGGCATGGCCCAATGCTCCGGACGTTTCCGTAAATCCGAACTATCACGCCTATGTGTTTGTTCTGGCGGGGGTTCAATACATCCAGATCAACGACGCGAATGGGAACGTGTTGGGAAGTGTCGGCGCTGCGGGGGGACAGTTCATCGTCTTACCCATCGGCCACTCGCAGCTGGTGACCACTCCGCAGCAAGCGGCTACCACCAGCGCCAAGCCGGCGGCTGCGCCCACACAGGTCTACAACGACGGCACCACCACCATCAGCGCCACCCCGATGTCTGATGGCACCACTCAACTTCAAGCCACGCCTGCGCTTAGCGCAGACGATTGTGATGTCGTGACATGCAGCACGCACGGTTCCTGAAGACAAATACTCTATGACGAGAAAGCCCGGCATCTGCCGGGCTTTCTTTTTCAGGGGTCCAACATCAGGCAACTGATGGTGCGCCCGTCGGGTCGATCCCGATCTCGGACTACGCCTTCAAAACTCGCGACGCGATCCTTCAAGGCCTTCATCCCCAAACCCGTGCTCGATCGCTTCAAGCGAGGCATCAATTCGTTCCAACGCACGTGGGCCAGATCCATCGCATGTCGGCGATAAACCCCAACCCGGATAGCCACCACCCGTCGCCCGGCGATGCGCCCGCTGCGCACGCGCACATGTACGTCGCTGATGTCCTGGCGACCGCATCCCTCGGCAATGGATTCGCAGACCGTCCGGTAGATGACCAGGTGCAGCACCATGGACAACTGGCTGATCGGGCCATGCAGATCGCAGAAGTAGCGCACCCCGGCCTCCGTCAGCATCCGTGCGATGGGTCCTTCACGGAGCACAGCGGGCAATCCGCGTTCCCGCCACGAGATCGGGTGCAGACTGTCCGCCAAGCGAAGGATTTGATCCTGGGCCGACAGAGCCATCCGCTGGTAGCCCACGTCATCCACAGCCGGCTGCAGGTGTCGAAGGCGCCCCAGCATCATCGCGTAGCCGCCCCGCACCGTTTCCCGGATTTGGTCCAAGGCATGGGAGGTGGCCCGCATCTGGAGCTCTCCCATCTGGAAGTTGCTGCGGGCCAGTTCAAGCGCCAGTCGGACATCGGCCCGTTCCTTCTCGGCCTGCTGGTTGAGTGCACCGATGCGTGCGCCGACCAGAAGCATGGTGCTGATAGCAAATGCAACGATGACTTCAGCCTGCATCGTGCCGTGGTCGAACTTTTCCGGCATCAACACCACAACGGCTAGGCTGCCCAATGTGCCGCCGATGGCAGCTCCTTGCCAGCCATGTCGCAACGCAAGCCACACGACCGGAAGGAACATGCAGACCTGGGCGACTTCCCTCACATGCGGCAAGGTGAAGCCGATCCACAACAAGACCGCCAGCATCGGCACGGTCAAACAGGCACTCTCAAAAAAGATGCGGCTTTCGCCCGCATGATGCAGCAGCCCTTTCCATCCGTGCTGTTTTACGGCCCGATGGATGGCCAAGACAGCAGGCGCCAGCGTCAAGATCCCCAAGAAGTTGCCCAGCAGCCACTCGGCCGCCAATTGGTCGTAATGGATCGAGGGGTAGTTCTGAGGGAGTTTGGCGGTGAACGCCATCAGCAAGTTGTAAGCGGTGCAAACGATAGACACCGCCAGCGCGGCCGCCAGCAGCACACCGACATGGACATAGCCCGTCCGTCCAACTAAAGGACCGCGTTGGCGCGCGACATAAATCACTGGTGCGCTGAACGCTGTGGCCGGCAGAAGATTCAACACACTCCATACAGGACCCAGTTCCGTCCAGCACGCGATGGTCATAGGAACCAGCGCGAACTCTTCGCCCACGAAGAGCGCTGGCCAATAGCGATACGGCACCAGAATCAACACCACCATGCGCAGCCCAGTCAGAAGCACATAGTGGGGAATGATGAATTGTCGAAACAACCAAAGTGCTGCCGCATAAGCTAAAGCAACGGCGACATGTCGCCATCCACGCATTGCCCACGACCTCATAAGTTCCTGCATCGTCTCCAACTCCCCAGGTGGATCCATGACGCTTGGAATAAAGGATGTGAAGATCCGGGGTCGGCCGTGAAACGCAAGTGAAGTCTGCCCCCCTACTCCCCTGCGAACATCTTACCTCCTCGTGCGAGGGTGAAGCGGCGCACATTGCAAACTGAGATATCGATTGTGAAAGCAGCCATCACGAGCACTCTGTAATAACCAGTCCCGTTGGGCCACTCCATGGCCTTCAAAGCCATCTTTCATGAGAACTGGGTCCAACAAGCCACCGCAGCAGCTTTTTCCTGACAGACATCCAAACGGCTGAATGATCGCCACTTGGTATGCTCGTGAGCTACCGCCACACTATGTGTCGTTGGGAAGTCCTTTGGCGTCCGCGGTGGGCCCGCCGCATCAAGGAAGCCGACGCCCCGACCATGCCGCCTTCGGGCGGCATGTTTCTTTTCGGGGGCTTGTACTCAAGACTCGCTTTCTCAAGAAGGCTTGAACGCCTTACCCTTCCCTTCATCCAGCAACGTCTTCACCGCATCAATAACGGCGTTCGTATCTTCAACCCATTGCTGGGTAAGAACATCCAGCTGATCCAGAAGCTTTGCTTCTTCCGATGTCGTGCACTCTACGCGCCAGCGCCTCAATTGCTCGCAGCACATGTCCGCATAGAGCGCCGTATCTTGATAAACAAGCCGCATGCGTGCGAGTTCAACTCGGTTGATCAGCCCCGGCTGGTGAATAGCCAGGCGCATATGCTCCGCTTGCTCGTGCGCGGTCTCGGCGGCGCTGCTGACGGCAAATTTGAACGCTGGCATATAGGTAATGGGACGCCAGCGTTGTTCTGGCTTCGTCATATCGTTTTACGCGTTGCGTACCACGGTGGTCGCTGAATCATGAACCTGAAGGCCATGCCTTTATTCTAGCCCGCACCACTGATAAACCCATCAACCTCCCCATACGTCGCCGCCCCTGTCCAGCAGCGGCTGCAGATTCACAACGCCGCAGCTCCAACGTTCAACAGGAGGCGGCCAGCGCTGCCCCGCCTACCCCGGCTTGGCTCCCGATTCTCCCGTCGTGCCAAGTACCGCCCAAATGCAGCGTTGGCCGCTTATTCCCTGACACCTGCGTGTCTGGATCAATCACCTGATCTGAACGAGGAAGCTATGCCCTACATCATTCAACACGCGCACGGCCCCGTCCCGTTGCTGGTTGGCGAGCGTTTTTGGGGTGACGCGCCGGAGATCGATTTCGGAGCCATCACCAGTTGCATCACGCTGGTCGAGCAGGCTCCCGACACGGCAAACTCTATCCGCGCCATTCACCTGTCCATATTCAGCGGCGATGGCACGCCTATTTACGATCCCGATTCGAACGTCGTCACTCAGATCGACGGCATCATGCAAGGCACAGGTAATTTCCGGGCCTGCCTCGGGCGCATCGATTTCTGGCAAGCCAACCAGTCGGCCGAAGTGCGCAACTTTTTCACTTCGCTGATGCAACGCCTGGGGATTGAGACCTGGGTGCAAACGCCGAATGTCCCGCTGCGCGTGCGATGGAACCAAGACACCATCCAATACACACAAGGTGGTGGCTGGGTCAGCATCCCCTACACCTGATACGCCGCAGCCTGGATGTCGGGCTTACATGTGAAGGAGAGATTGTCTCGTATTCTTTTCACCTTCACGCACCACACAAGTTCGATAAAAAATCTAATGTGCGTGACGGCGCTACTTTGTTTTCACGCATCCATCACAACGTAGGAATGACCTGGACTGTCATTACCCACTGACATAAACGCTGTCGCATTTCTTTGCGCCATCATCACATTTGATATGCGACAAAAACACCGTCGGGCGACAATGCCTCCCGGGGTTCCCCTGCTCCGAGAGTCTTCCGACCAAGCCGCCGCAATGGCGGCTTTCTTTTTGCCGACGCTGCCCGGATGACCTGTTTTTTTGCACGATGCTCCAGAACAATCCTGTCGCGCTTGCAATTGACTTGGGTGCTGCTATGACTTGAGGTTGATCGTTATCGACCTTCCCCATCATCGAGAGGATGTTGCAATGGAATACCGTCGTTTGGGCGCATCGGGCTTCAAAGTGCCCGTGCTGAGTTTTGGTACCGGCACCTTTGGTGGCAAAGGCGATTTTTTCAAAGAATGGGGCAGCACCGATGTGGCGGAAGCACGGCGTCTGGTGGATATCTGCCTGGAAGCGGGCGTCACCATGTTCGACAGCGCGGATATCTACTCGTCCGGTGCCGCCGAATCAGTGCTCGGCGAAGCCATCAAAGGGCGTCGCGATCAGGTACTGATTTCCACCAAGGCTACCTTCCGCTTCGATGACAGACCCAACAGCGTCGGTTCCTCGCGCTACCACCTGATTCAATCTTGCGATGCTGCGCTCAAACGCCTGGGCACGGATTACATCGACCTGTTTCAGTTGCACGGTTTCGATGCCATGACGCCGGTGGAAGAAACGGTTTCCACCCTGGATGACCTGGTGCGCGCGGGCAAGATCCGCTACCTGGGTGTGTCCAACTTTTCCGGTTGGCATCTGATGAAGTCGCTGGCTGTCGCGGATCGTTACGGCTATTCGCGCTATGTCGCGAACCAGGCGTATTACTCACTGATCGGCCGCGACTACGAATGGGAACAGATGCCATTGGGTCTGGACCAGGGCGTCGGTGCGGTCGTTTGGAGTCCGCTGGGCTGGGGACGCCTTACCGGCAAGCTTCGTCGCGGTCAGGCGCTGCCGTCGGTCAGCCGCCTGCACAAGACGGCCGATATGGGACCGCAGGTAGACGATGAGTACCTTTACCGCGTCATTGATGCACTGGATGAAGTCGCCCAGGAAACCGGCAAATCGGTACCGCAGATCGCGCTGAACTGGCTACTGCAACGTCCTACCGTTTCCACCGTGGTGATCGGCGCGCGCAATGAGGAACAACTGCGGCAGAACCTTGGCGCCGTGGGCTGGAACCTTACCGCCGAACAAGTCGCCAAGCTCGATGTTGCCAGCGTTGTGACACCGGCTTATCCGTATTGGCATCAGCGTGGTTTTGACGAGCGCAATCCGCCGCCGGTTTGAAGTTCATCACGTGACTTCTCCCATTCGTCATCCCGGCGAAAGCTGGGATGACAAACAGTTTCCGGCAAGCCTGTCCTGACAGGCCGCATTCGATATGCTCCATGACAGGCCCACTCACGCCCAGCCACATGGAACCCAGCCTAGTCACCAATCCCGCCCTGCTCCCGGTTCTCCATGAACTGAAGCAACGCGAACCGATTTTTCATCGTCCTGAATTCGGCACCACTCGTCAGGATTTCGAAGCGATGACCGAACCTGACTTCTGGGAAGTCGGCGCCTCCGGCAAGCGTTACAGCCGCGCCTATGTGCTCGATGTACTTGAGGAACGCTTCAAACATCCGGATGAAGACGCATGGGAAGCCAGCAATTTTCATTGCCGCGAAATCGCCGCCGACAACTATCTGCTGACTTATACCCTCAAGCAAGGCGAACGCCTGACACGCCGGGCCACGCTGTGGCGGCGCACGGTGGAAGGCTGGAAGATCGTTTACCATCAAGGCACCGTGGTGGCTGACTGAAGACCACGAAGCACTTGGGCGTTGCCGCAACGCCGATCAAGCAAAAGCCCGCGTTATCGCGGGCTTTCGCGCTGGATTCCAGTGCATCAGGCTATATGCCATGCCCGGCAAGGGAACCGCGGGTGACATCACCCGCCTGCGTTTTGCCGAGATTGCCCGGCACGTTTTCATCCACGGTTTTATCGGCGGTCCAGGCATGCAAAAAGTGGCCTGCCTGGTCGAACACCAGCATGGCCGAAACGTTTTTTTCGATCTGCCTGGGAATATTCGAGCCGACCACCGGACCCGTATTGCCGCTATCGTCCCGCACCCGGATCTTGCTTATGTATTGCATCTGGTCAGTGCCATCAGGTTCTTTGGTTTCCTGAAACGGCGGTCCAAAAGTTGCTTTTACATCGGCAATCGTGGTGACGCCCGGCTTGAGCGTATCCAGGGCTTGCTTGTCGACGACCTTCACGCCAGTCGTGGCGCAACCTGCAAAAACCAACGCGGCCATCGCCGCTGCTATACCCTTTTTCATCACTACCCTCCTGTGTAGTCCCTGTAGGCCCTGCTCTTTAAAGGCCCGCTCCCTGCAAGCATCATCCCCCTGCAACGGGCGCACCGGCCCCTGCCTGAAGTCACTCCATCAAGCGTCCCCATGTTGCTGAAATTGAGATCATCGCCAAGAGCCATTTGACCCGCCAAAAATGGCCATTGGTCTCTTTTGCAGTGCAGTATCGGCGTCACCACCGCAGCCAGTGTAATAACGCGCTGAATTCACGCTATGCTGGCCCCGCATACAGGGGATGTGACACCTGAACAGGCTCAAGCGAGAGACCGACTTGACCGATACATATCGCAATGTATCGATGGATTTAGCCTTATCCGTGCTATTTCACGTTTTCTACACAACAGGTACTCGTTGATAGGTGTCTCATCGATAGCTGGGTGGCCATGAGCCGAACTCTCCCTATCCAAGCACGACCCGTCGAGGAGCCGGACCATGCGGCCTGGCTAAGCCGTCTTATCGAGGCCACCACGCCTGAGGAAGTGGGGGCACTGATCGAGGCGCTGGCCATGAAGCAGCCCGGCTGTGCTCGTGCGCAGGTGCTGTGGCTGAACCCGTATGGTCACCACCACGCCACGGATACGCCCCTGCCCGACGGCGGCGTCGTGGAGCTTGCGCGAAACACCCTGAAGGCAGGCGAAGGTCTGCTCTCTCCGGATGGCAAGCATTACGCACTGACCTTGCTCAGCCAGGAACAGGTGGTTGTGCTGCTTGGCCTGACTGGCGATGTCGCCGCCAAGACCCTGCTGGGTGGCATGAGCCCTTATCTTCAGCTTGGCGTACGGCAGCTTTATCACGCAATGAAGCTGGCCGACCTGTACGACTCCCACGCCCAGCTCGAACATTCGGAAAACCTGCAGCGCGCGCTATTCGCGATCTCCGACCTTTCCGGCTCCAATCTCGACATGCCGGACATGCTTCACGAGATCCATCGCATCGTCAGCGGGCTGATGTACGCCGAGAACTTCTTCATCGTGCGCTATCACCCCGAGCGCGACACCATGCGCTTTCTGTACTACGCGGACATCCAGGACCAGGACCAGCCCGACACAACACGCGAAATCCAGCTCGAAGACCGTCGCCATACGCTGACCTGGTACCTGCTGACCCAAGGCAAGCCGCTGATGGGCAGTGACGAACAACTGATCGCACAGGTCAATGGGCCATTGATCCTTTCCGGACCAGACAGCGATGACTGGCTTGGCGTCCCCATGCTGCACAACGGCAGCGTGCACGGCGCATTGGTCGTGCAAAACTACAGTACCGGACTGGTGTATTCGCGCGACGATCTGACCCTGCTCGAATTTGTCGGCAGTCACATCCTCACCGCGCTGGAACGCAAGGAAAGCAAGAACGAACTGGAGCGCCGCGTTCGCCAACGCACCGAAGAGCTTGCCGAGGTCAACCGCGGATTGCGGCAGGAAGTGCGCGAACGTCAGCGTGCGGAACATTTGCAGGAGGCGCTGTTCCAGCTGGCGCAGCTGGCCACTGCCGATATCGATGAAAGCGCCTTTTACGAACGCGTCCATACCGTTGTCGGGGGCCTGCTGGATGCAAGGAATTTCTTCATTGCCTTGCTCAGCGACGATCGCAGCAAGCTGGATTTTCCCTATTACATCGATACTGGCGTCCATCACACGATAAGCCGGCCGGTGGGGCGCGGCTTGAGCGAATACGTGATCAGGCTGGGTGAACCGTGGTCGGGCAAACAGGCCGACATCATCGCCTTGATGCGCGACGGTGAAGTAGTACGGCACGGCATCGGCGAACCGTGTGCCTGCTGGCTGGGTGTGCCACTGAAAGTGGACGAATCCACCATCGGCGTGGTAGTGGTCCAGAGCTATGACCAGAATGCCAGTTATGGGCCTGCGGAAAAGGAACTCCTGAGCTTCGTCGCGCTGCAGATCGCCAACAGTATTTACCGGCGCCGCTCCGCTGCCGCCCTGCATATGGCCAACTTGCGTTTGGAACATCGCGTCGAGGAACGCACACGCGAATTGCGCGCGGAAATCGCCCGCCGCGAGCAAATGCAACAACAGCTGCATCATCAGGTCATGCACGACCCGTTAACCGGCCTGCCCAACCGCGGCTACCTGCGCGAACGACTCGACACCATCCTCACCGCCATTCAGCACGAACCACACCGCCGTTGCGCCTTGCTCTACCTGGACGTCGACCGCTTCAAGGTGATCAACGACAGCCTGGGCCATCTGGCCGGCGACGAATTCCTGAAAGCGATCGCCATGCGGCTGCTTACCCATGTCCGCGAGCCGGATATGGTGGCGCGGCTCTCCGGCGACGAATTCGCGATTTTGCTTGAAGACATCGAAGTGACCGCCAATGCCACAGCGATCGCCGACCGTGTACTGCAAGCGGTGGCGACACCACTGCGCATTTCCGGCAAAGAACTTGAACCCTCAGTCAGCGTGGGCATCGCTTGCGGCGACTCCAGCTACCTGGACGCCGATGAATTGATCCGCGATGCAGACATGGCGCTTTATCAGGCCAAACAGTTAGGTCGCAAACGCTTTGCCATATTCGATGAAGCGTTGGCCAAGGACATGGTCGACGTGCTGACCATGGAAAGCGAGTTGCGCAAAGCGCTGCGCCAGAACGAATTCGAGCCTTTCTTCCAACCGATCTTCCGGCTCGACGACGGCAAGATCATGGGTTACGAAGCCCTGATCCGCTGGAACCATCCGCAACGCGGATTGCTGAGGCCGATGGATTTCGTACGCATTGCTGAAGATAGCGGCCTGATCGAAGCCATCGACTGGCGCTTGTTTGAAATCAGCTGCCGCATGCTGGCGCAAAGAGGTTCGTCCGAAACGTTCGTCACTTTCAATGTCTCGGCGCTGCACCTGCGTCATTCCGATTTTGACACGCGCATCCTGAAGATGCTCGAGCGCACGGGACTTTCACCCTCCCGGCTCGTGACCGAAGTAACTGAAGGCGCCCTGCTCGATAATCCGGAAAGCGTGCGCGTCATGCTCGATCGCCTGCGCAGCGTCGGCGTCGGCGCGGCGCTCGACGACTTCGGCACCGGCTATTCATCGCTCAGCTACCTGCATTCGCTGCCCATGCGCATGCTGAAAATCGATCGCGCCTTTGTGCACGAACTCGACAAGGTCGGCAGCAAGAACAGCACCACGGTGGTCGCCGCCATCCTGGCGTTGGCGCATGCGTTGAATATCCAGGTGATCGCCGAAGGCATCGAAACCCAGGCGCAATTCGACACCCTGCTCAGCATGGGGTGCGAAATGGGACAAGGCTATCTGCTCGGCCACCCTGGGCCGATCGATCACTGGCTGTAGCGGTGGTCTAAAGACGGTTACGGCGCGTGCTGGTGCTTCTCTCGCACTTCACGCAACAACTCCAGCACGTGGGCGCGATGTTCCTGCCGTTTCTTGTCCTGCGCAGCAAGCAACTCCTGCCGGCGCGTTATACGCACGGGCGCCTGTTGGCGGGAGTCTTTCCCCGTAAGGTGAACGAAACGGGCGAAATAATCAGACCATGTGCTGAGTTGCCATGGCGAACGAGCATGTGGTGTGCCTTGAGTGTTCATGAATGGCCTCGACCGCATTGCAGGATAGTGGGCGGGGGGCAGTTTGCGCTGCCCGGATCATCAATGTGCGCTTGCGCTTGTTAGGCATGCGTAACGAAGCGACTGAGAAGTGGTTAAAAACCGACTATCCAAGCTGGGCAAGCATACGGACACGCTCGCTTTGACGGCGCGTCTGAGTTTTCCCAAAGAGACTGCGTAACGGTGTTCGAACGGTATTAACTGTTCCCAAGTAGCAACACCGAAGGCAAGCGGCTTTCCGGATGTATCCGCAGCAGCTGATACGCCACGCCGCCCAGACCCGGCATCAACCCCGGCACAAATACGCCCTTGGTCAAACCGCAGGACGGCCCATACTCCTCCAGGCTGCTCAGGATATGCGCCAGCAAGCTCTCACGCGTCATCCCATCCGGCGCAACGCCCAGCGGGACGGCTTGGTGCAGCAGTTCCCACGCGCCAAGATCGCCATGACACAAGCAATGGTTCCATCCCAATCCTTTGCTGGCTGTCGCGCGCACGGCATGCTGCAACAGCGCTCGCGTCCGTGCCTGTTCCATGCGCGGGTCAAGATCCAGATGCGCCAGGCCGATACCGACCGCTCCATGACACCACACCGATGCTGTCTTGGGACCGCCAAGGTTGCGCAGATCCGTCCAGCCCTGTTCACCTTCGTCGAATGCGGCATCTTCGAAGCGGAACGCCGCTTGCGCCACTTCCTCGAAGCGAGTCTCACCCGTTGCGCGCGCCAAGTGGGTCAGCGCCCAGCCGACGCCGGTGACACCATGCGAAAAGCCGCCGAGTCCGGTCGGCCACATCTGCGGGTGCACCCAATACGCCCTGTCACCATCGTGCCGTGCCAGATCGCACAGCTGCTGACCCAGCTGAACCGCGATGTCGAGATAACGCTGTTCACCCGTCTGTTTCGCAAGCGCCAGCACAACGGGAATCGCGCCAGCCCTGCCAGTAAGGATGTCATTCGTCTCATCCTCGGCGGCTGCGTCCAGCACGCCGTCCGCCAGTGCCATGGCACGATCGAGTTCGTCGCCACGTTGCCGATTCCATTGCGCCAGCATCAGCAAGGTCCAGATCTGCGCACTCAACCCGATGTACGCGCCGATCGTAGGCGGGCGCGTCTTGATATTGCCGTGCAAGGTCGCCGCGAGTTTCACTTCAGCCAACCGCAAGGTGTATTGGATGGCCTGCGACAACGCTTCGATACCTGCCACAGGATCGGCCCGGCCCGCATGCATTTCGCGCACATAGGCAGCCGCCAGCAAAGCAACACCCGACAGGCCGCCATATAAATCCACCGCCAGCGGCTGTACTGACCAACCGGTCACATTGAGCACCGGCGCAATCCAGGCCACGCTTCCATCATTGCCACGGATGGCGTTGCTGACCAAACCTTGCACGATTTGTGCTGCTTGCTTGCGCCGGCGCTGATCCAGATCGCCATCACGGATCACTTGCGGTACAAGCGTCGTGCCCATCGATGTCCAGCCATCGTTGAGATAGGCGCTGACCATCGTGGCGCGAATCACATTGCGCTCGAATGCAAAGTCTGACGCGCGCCAATGCTGTAACGCCGCGTCGGCCAGATTGCCCGGTGGTAGCCAGTTTACGCCGCGAGAGCCATGCAGCTGTCCGTCGCGCACCAGGGTACTGAAGAACGGAATGTCACCAACAAGCAAGTCCTCGATCTCGCTCTCGATCACTAACGGATCGCTGGGTGCGAGCACGACATTCGCAGCCATTTTGGCGAACAGTTCATGCGCACGCTGCCTCGCCTGTGCCTCATTGTGCAACGACACTGGATGCCAGAGCATGCGGCCGATCTCCGCGTAGACTTCGGTCGCTCTCACCACTACACGAACGCGGCAATCGGCAAAGGCCTGCAGTCGCGGCGACAGCAAGCCGGCGGCGTCGAGCCGACGCAAGGTAGCAGTCAGGCTGTCGAACCCTTCCAGCGCATTGGGCCAATACGTCGCCAGCGCGGGTTCGGGACTGGGATGATTCTTTGCAACCGGCACCGGCATCATCGTTGTACCAAGGTACGCCTCATCGGTGCCCGCCTTGAGAATCGCCGGCCGGGACATCATCGGCTGCTGACCGGGCAGCGAACCAACACCGGAATAATCGATACCGCGCCAGCCCAATGCTTGTGCACGCCCCGGCAGCAAACCAATGTGCAACACGGTGCCGGAAACAAGCTCCGCCGCACGATCCAGCGCATTGCCGAAACCCGAAGGCGGCATGGCGAGCTTGGGCGTAAAGAGGGTTTCGCAGTCCACCACGACGGGCGTGTTGCGATGTGCGATAAGGTTTTCGGCATGCAGATCGCTGGCGCCAAGCACGTGCATGATCGCCAACAGATGCCCGATCCCCGTGTAAAAACAGCTCAGCTCATGTTCGCCGGCTGCATAGCAATGCTCGACAAACTCGGCCCAGCCGTAATCGATGCCATTGATGACGCGCGGCACCTGGATGCTGAGGTCAGCGCCATGCTCATCTGCAAGCACCGCGATGAAATCCCGCAACACGGCGTCCACAGCCACCGAGCGAGGCTTGTACACCACCCGGCCGCCCTCGCACCGAAGCAGCGCGACGGTCAAACCGCCACGATGGCTGTCTCCGGCACCAAAGCTCAATGCCTGCAACTCGCCCACAGGGCCGTCGCACAGCGTCGCAAGCTTTGTACGATCAGCCACCCACCGCTGCGCAAAAAGATAGGAGGCCTCGCAGCGATGATGAATCAGGCGCTCCACGCGATGCAGCAACGTGGGATAGTGCTCAGAGAGCTCCTCCCAGAACGAACGTTGCGACGCCAGGGCAATAAACTCGTTCCATCGCTCCGCACTATCCTCGCCGCTCAAGCGTTCGCCGACACGGGCTGCATTCAATTCAACCAGCAGCAACCGCGTCAGCTTCGCGTGCAGCACGCCTGAGAGCGATTCCCGGGTTTCTTCGAGAATTACCTCGCGCTCGCGCGAAGAGAGTTCCGGAATAAGAATGAGCTGGGTTGCCAGCTTTCCCAACGACGGGGCCAGCAGACAACCCAGCGACTCGATGAAATTATCAGTGAAAGCGACCGAAGCCACTTTCGCTCAGCAGCATTCAGCGTGAGCCGAGCCACTACAGGCCGAACCGCAACGGCCCGAACAAACCGCGCCCAACGTAAGCACATTCGTGCTGGAAACGATGTCGGATTCGGCAAATTGGCCGCTCACGAAAAGCGGACCGGCCGGGCTATCTTCGCCCGCGTGATGGCGCCATTGGTTGATCTGCTCTTGCGAAGCATTAAGCATGACTCTCTCCTTGCTCTAGTTAGAAGGAATAGAAACGTTGCTACGATTGCCCCACACAACGCAGTGTCATTGCGACACCGCCGCAACCGTATAGTGCAAGAAAATGCTGCAGGTCAACTGATTTCTTGCGCATTCACACGCTCTACACATGGTGCAGTGCGGCTTGAATTTCTTTGTTGCCGGCTTGATGACAAATCTTCAGCAACACGTACGCAATGTTATCGATATCGCAACGCCGGAAAGGTTCATGGCAAAACCGGAAAGTGCAGATATCGATGCGTCTATCACCGCGTTACACGATGACCTTCAATCCCATGCGCCTGACTGATGCGCGTTGGCCGTCGGCCATTGCACGCGTACCAATCCGGCAACCGCGTTCCACTCGGTGCTGTTGTAATAGACGGTCGCGCCGTCTGGCAGCGTCCAGTTTGCCAACAGGGAATGGAACTCGTTGGGAAGGGCGGCTTGCTGCGAGGCCGCACCCGGCGGCTCGCCGAACTCATCCACCAGCGCGCGGTAATCGTGCAGATTTTCTTCGCCTCTGTGCGTTCTTACCGACAAGCTCACCACCAGACCATCCTTCAAGCCCACCATCACATCGCTGCCGCTCATGTAACCCGGCCGATCCTGCAAGGGAATATTGACGATGATCTGTCCGTCTCTAGGAAGCGTGTTCGAAACCGCCGCACCATCCGGCCACTTGTAGCATTGCTCATGATCATCGGAGAGATAAGCATCCTGCCGCTTGAGGCACTCCTGCGTGACCAACGGTCGATGAAGCACAATACCGAACGCTTCCGTCGCCATGCCTGTCGAACTCCAACCGAGCATGGCAATGGCGATGCAAAGACAATAGCGACGCATAACCGGACTCCCTGGCACCTTGGCAGAATGACCTTAACAAGTTGACCGATGCAGTGGCAGGGTCGAAAGTACTGTTCGACAGGCTTTTAGCGCTGCGTTGCCACATCCTTCACCTGCCCATGCGTCGCGTGAATCGCCGCGGCAATCAAAGCCACGTCGTCCTCAATACCGAAATCCGGCGGGCGCGAATAGCCGAATCGCACCACCACCAGTTGTTCGGACGGCACGATGTAAATGCGTTGTCCCAGAAAACCACTGGCAAAGAAGCCGTCCTTGGGAAATCCATGTGCAACGCGCCACGCCGCGACCCGGCTGGGCCCGTCGTTGGTCCAGAAACCCGCGCCATAAGGCGTTCCCAAGGTCGAGCGCCGGGACCAGGCAACCCATCCTTCCGGAAGAATGCGCTGTCCATTCGGCGCGACACCGTCATGGAGATAAAGCTCGCCAAAGCGCGCATAGGTACGCGCCGGTGCATAGACATACGACGATCCGAAAAACACACCGCTGCCATCGAACTCCATCGTGAGGTTGCTCAGGTGAGCCGGCTCCAGCAACTCCTCCTCGGCAAAATCGCGCATGCCCTTGGCACCGCCACCGACGGTCTGTCCCATCAGTCGATCGATTATCAGAGTGTTGCCTGAGGTGTAATCCCATTCGCTACCGATCGGCACGCGCAAGGGCTGCTGCGCGGCATAACCAGCCATATCGTCATGCAGAAACTCCATCCGTCCGACCGGATCGAAACCCGAATCGCTCTCCTCGATATCCAGACCGCTGCGCATACGCAACAGATCTTCGATGGTGATGTGCGCGCGCGAATCGCCGGTGCGTTGCCATTCCGGTGCGCCCACCGGCTGATCCACCCGCAAGCGCCCTTGCCGCACCAGCACGCCAAGCAAGGCGTTGGTGAACGATTTGGCTACCGAATAACTCAGCAGGGGCGTATTCACGCCGAATCCCGGCGCATAGCGTTCGGCAATGACGTGACCATTCTTGACGATCACCACCGCCTTGACGTCCTTGATCGGTTCTCCGGGGTGTTCATCAAACACATGGTCCAGTGCGGTGTTGAGCGACGGATCGGTGCTCATAACAGGGCCCGCAGGAGCAAACCCATCGGATACCTCAGCCGGCAACAACGCGCGCGGCGCCGGTGCCGGTGGCGTGTCGGCAAACACCATCCGGCAACCATAACCCGGCGTGAAATGCGCGTGTGCATGAAACACGCCCAGGAACGTTGTTTCCACGCTTTGATCGGCGCGATCGATGCGGTAATGCACGAAACGTCCCAAGGGTTCGCCGATCACAGGACGCACCAATTCCTGCAGCGTCGCGTCGGGATCCAGGCCGGCCACGAAAGTCGCGGAGCACAGGTTATGCGCCGCCATGCCAGCCCCGACCAATGCTGCCCGGCCTGGGCGGCGGATCGCGATAAACGCGACAACGACAACCAGCAGCCCCACACCCGTTACTACCATCACGCGCTTCATCATGTCGTCATCCCCGCCGTCAATGCACCTGCATCGCAGCGTGCCATGGCTACCAAGGCATTGGCGTGGTGTTGGGACGAAAGCTGGCAGGCCTGGGACGAAGAGGCATCAACCGCTTACGCCTTAGCTCGTTTTTCGCTCGTCATCCCAGCTTTCGCTGGGATGACGATAAGGCGCCCAGAAAGATCACAGCTAGCATGAAAGGTTTTCTAATTTTGATGGAGTTATCCGGCAAATGCGCATCAAAGCCGCAACAACAAACCAGGCGGCAGGTTTTCCAAGTAGCGCCGCGTCCAGGTGACACGAGCATCATCGTCGAGCAGCAAGCGGTACTCCCCCTCCGGCCAGGGCTGTACTTCCCGAATGGCATCCAGGCGTACCAGCGTGGAGCGGTTGATGCGGGCAAAGCGTACGGGATTCAGGCGCAAAAGCATGTTTTCCAGGGTGCCACGTAAGCGATAGCAATGCCCCTCTGCGTACACATCCAGGTAGTTGCGACTGGACTCCATACGGCTGATGCGATCGATGCGAAGAAGCTGAGCGCTATCGTCAGCCTGCACCAGCAGGTGCTCCAGATAATGCATCGGCGCTGGCAAGGCTTCGAGCAATCCGTCGAGGCGCTTACCGATATCCTGCCGTGGCATCAGCCGTTCGCGCAGCCGCTGTATCAGGCGGTCGAAACGGTCCGGACTTACCGGCTTGAGCAAATAGTCGAAGGCATGCACGTCAAAAGCTTGCAACGCCCGATCATCGTGAGCTGTCACAAAGACGATTTCTGCGGGAAGTGGCTCGCCTAGTGCCTGCAACACGGCAAAGCCGTCCATGTCCGGCATGTTGATATCCAACAACACCACATCCGGCTGCTCGCGGGAGATCAGCGTCAAGGCATCACGGCCATTCGACGCTTCGCCTGCAATGTGCACATCTTCATAATGGGCCAGGTAACGTCGAAGCTTGTCTCGGGCGGGGGCTTCGTCATCGATAATGACCAGACGCAGGCTCACGCGGACGCTCCTTCACGATAAGGCAGCCACAATCGCACGCTGGCCTCCTGCCCTTCGTCGCGCGCCAGGCGCAAGCCTGCATGGCTGCCGTACAGGTGTTTCAACCGCGCTTCGATATTGCTCAGGCCAATGCCATGGCCGCTATGCGTATTTCCGCCACCGAGCGCAACAGGATTGCTTACGCGAAACTCCAGGTTTCCGTCACACCGTTGCACTGTTATCTCGACCTTCCGTATATCACCGCCACCGTGTTCGATCGCATTCTCCACCAGCGGTTGCAATACCAGAAAAGGCACCTGAGCTTTACCGAGGGCGGGATCCGTGTCGATATGGGCCATCAGTTGCTCGCCGAACCTTGCACGCTGGATATCCAGATACAACGCCAGTAGCCGCCATTCCTCCGACAAGCTGTGCTCCTGCGCTTTGGCGCTAAGTGTCGCGCGCAGCAGTTCACCGATGCGCGCGAGCATTTCATCGGCGACGCGCGGGTGTTCGTACATGATGGAAGAAATGGCGTTGAGCGCATTGAACAAAAAATGCGGATTGAGCTGTAGGCGCAGCGCATCCAGGCGTGCTTCCGACAGGGCCGATTCCAGTTGTGCCGCGCGCAGCTCACGCCGCTGCGCCGTACGGTAGCGGTCGATCAGCCACAGCACCACGGCCACCAGCAGGTAGTAGAAAACATCGCTGGGAAACTCCATCACGTAGCGCCAAAACATGACGCCATAGTCGTAGTGGCCCAGGCCCGCCAGCTGGAACAGCCATATACGCGAGCCCCAGGTCAGGCTGGTATGCAGCACCGATAGCAGCAGTACCAGCAGAACATGGCAGGCATAACGCATCCATCGATGTGTGAGCTGCCGGATGCGCCTGATCGCGGCGAACAGCACGGGCAGCATCAACCCGAAACTCAGGCTGCCGGTTAGCTCCTCGATCAGGTTAAAGGTAAACGACGCGGGGATGCCGTTTGCGACGTTGTTGAGGTAACGGTGCAGTGCATTCAACAAGCCGATCAGCGTGACCACGCCAAACCAAAGCCCCACCCACACGTCGGTGCGGCGCAGGGAACGGGTATCACTCAGCGACACATTGTCCAAGGATTCCACGCGTCCCCCATCACCCTGCAAGATGTGACAAGTCTATCCTCAATAATGTTGGCGGCACCCTGGCAGCGCCTTAGACTGCCAGCGACCCATGAACCGGCTACCGTCTTGCTCATTATCCATGGAGACCACACCCGTACGAACCATGGCTGGCCTCAGCCTATGATAGGCAACCTCCGGGGTTTACCACGGCCATGATGCTCGACACGACCGTAAAGACTCGCATCGCTCGCTTCTTTCGCCTTAGCGCACTCGGCCTGCGCGACGAACTGAAGCAATTGCGCCTCCGCGGCCCGCGTGCCCTGCTCTGTGCCGAAACAGTCGGCGCCGTGGTGCTATCGCTACTGCTTGCCGATGCATTCAATTTGAAGGATCGCTGGTGGGTGGCGATCAGCGCTTACGTCGTTGTCCGCGGCAGCTTGAAAGTTTCTCTGTGGCGTAGCCTCGACCGCATCGCCGGAACCCTCGTCGGCGCCGCGCTGAGTGCCTTGGCGATCAGCCTGACGCCCCATGACGAAGCATGGTTTGTGCTGCTGTTGGCGCTGTTCGCCGGGCTCGGCTTGTATCGGGCTATCGGCTCGCCGCGCAGCTACGCCTGGATTCTTGGCACGGTGACCGCACTGCTGGTGATGAGTGAGGCGCACCAGCTAGAGGGTCTTAGCGTCTACGAACTTGCCTTGCGCCGTGTTTGTGACGTTGCGGTCGGCATCAGCGCATCGATGGCTGTGGTTGTCGCCGTGCATCTTGCACGTGAACTCATGCGTCGTCTGCTGCCGCACGAGGAAGAAGAAGTGCCGGCAAGTATGCAAAGCTCCGCCGCCACGCAAGTTGGTACAACCACGGGCCTCGATCGGCACAGCTGGAAAATGCGCCGACTCCGCGCCCTGCAGGCCTCGCAAGGTGCCATCACCATAGGCGTACTTGGCTTGTTTGCCTTTCACCACGATTTGCCGTCGTTTCCGCAGACCCTTATTTCCATCACCGCGGTATTGCTGGTGCCGCTGCCTGCGCTGCTGCGCAAGCAGGGGGAAGATGACCTGGTGAGTTTGCGCATGGCCAATCGCGCGCTTGGCTGTCTTGCCGCAGCACTACTGGCGATCGTGCTTCTGCCGTTTATCGGCAACAAGCCCTGGCTTTGCATGATGACCCTCGCAGCGGGCGTATGGCTTGCCGCGCACGTGCAGGCAGGCTCAACAAATACCAGTTACCTGGGCACCCAGTTCGGTATCGGCTTCATCATGACCTTTGTGCAGGACGAACGCTGGTCCACCGATGCGACGGCGCCAGCGTTGCGCTTGCTCGGCATTCTGATCGGTCTGTCAGCGCTCACCTTGGTGATGTTTGCAACGACACGAATCAGGCTTTGGATCGTGTCGAGATATGCCAAAGACTAGGGTGTCGTGGCAAACAGATCTCACATGCGTAGGCGGCGATACAAACACGTTTTCACTCATGGACGATGTCGATCGTCCGCAGCCACGCCTCGGCCAGTTCAGGCCACCGCGTAATCGGAAGCTGCGTCGGCCGCAAGCCGAAGGCATGCCCTCCGTGTGCGTACAGATGCATTTCCACCGGCACACCAGCCTTCTTCAGCGCGGCGTAGTAAACCAGCGATTGGTTTACACCATCCGTGCTGTCGTCTTCTGCCTGTACTAAAAACGTAGGTGGTGTCTCATGAGAAATCGGAACGTTGGGATTCAACGTCCCATTATCGGTTGCCAGATGTCCCGGATAAATCGCCAGGGCAAAATCAGGACGACTGCTTTCTTTGTCGGCCGCATCGACCGGCTTATACAAGCTGCGTTTGAAATGCGTACTCACTTCCGCCACCAGATACCCTCCCGCTGAAAATCCGAGCACGCCAATCTTGTGGGGGTCGATGTGCCACTCCGTCGCATGAAAGCGCACCAGCCGCAACGTTCTTTGGGCATCCTCCAACGACGGCACCGATATCTCAAAATCGTGCGGACGGCAATCGCATTGCCAGACGTAAGGCACACCCGGGACGCGATACTTCAACAACACACACGTGATGCCTCTCGATGTCAGCCAGTCACACGCCTCGGTACCTTCGAGGTCCATAGCCAGAATCTGGAAACCGCCACCTGGAAAGACAACAACCGCCGCTCCAGTGTTCTTACCTGTAGGGGCATAGACCGTCATCGTGGGCTGGGAGACGTTACTTACCGCAATCAAAGGCTTGCCAGCGATGAGCGCTTTGGCATCTGTTTCGGCGTATTCCGGTCCTGGCACGGGCTTGGCATCAGGCACTGCTCCCGGCCATATCGGTATTTGCGAGTGTCCGGCGGCGGGCTGCCAAACGACCGTCTCCGCATACGCACTTCCCCATACAGCCAGCAGACACAGGGCAATCGTCCACAGCTTCATAACGCTCCTCCATGTTGGCGCGCGGCCAAGATCGCAAGATCGAGACAGGAAATCAGGTAGAACCCCTGTTGCAATTCTGCACGCCGTCTCGGCTTGGCAGCGGCCAGTCCTATGGATTTTTTCGGGCAAGCCAGTGGCGCACTCGTCTATGGTGCTTCTTTCGGAATGCTAGACTCGCTCAATGAACAAGCCAGCCAAACGCAGTTCATGGGGTAGTCCGCGTGCTTTTGCGGAGCTGGGCATGGCACTGTTCGTGCTGACCTTGATCGTCAACACCCATTCGCCGCTGGTTAAATCGGCCATGTTGGCGCTTTGGCTTACCGCCACCGCAGTGGGCTCATGCATCGTTTTGTGGCGCGTCTGGCAACACCGCGGGAAACCCGGATCGCCACCGCTAGGACAGACCGCTGCGCTTCCGCCCAAATGGCGCAAGTGGGTGCTGGGCGAAGTGGATGACGACAAGCAGGACACTAACAAGCGATAAAACCGCGCGACCAGTCGTCACCAAGCCCCGGCTTTTGCCGGGGCTACGAAGCTAAATGACGATAGTTTCAGTGTTGTAGACAGGTTCTACTTTGCACCAACGTAGTCGACCCGCCAGATCGAGTTCGATCCATCGTCCGTGACCAGCAAGGAACCGTCCGGTGCCGCTGTCACGCTCACCGGCCTTCCCCATACCTGTCCATTCGGCAAGACAAAGCCGGTCAGGAAATCCTCGTATTCCCCGCCAGCCTTGCTCGTATGATGCCGAGGAATGCGAATGACTTCGTAACCAACGCGCGTGGAACGATTCCAGGAACCGTGCTCGGCGGCGAACAGATCTCCCTTGTAAGACTCAGGAAAGCGGTTCGCTTCATAGAACGTGATCTGCAGCGATGCGTTATGCGGCTGCAAGATCACATCCGGCGTGATGACCTTGTCCTTCAGTTCCGGATGCTTGCCCGCGTGGCGCGGATCCTGGTGCGATCCCATGTACCACCACGGCCAACCGTAGAAACCACCTTCACGCACTGACGTGATGTAATCGGGTACCAGGTTGTCACCTAGGCCATCGCGTTCGTTCACGGTGGTCCACAGTTGTCCGTTCTGCGGATCGATCGCGATACCGGATGGATTGCGTATGCCCCATGCATAAACGCGCATATGCGAGCCATCCGGATCGTACGCCAGGATGTCCGCGCGGTTCTTCTCGGCCGGCGTGGTATCAGGATCGTCGACATTGGAACCCGATCCCACCGCGACATACATGGTCTTGTTATCGAGTGAGAACGCGACGTCGCGCGTCCAATGGCCTGGGCCATGCGGGAGATCGACCACATGCTCCGCCTTGCCCCGCGCCTGTAGATCACCATTGTGATAAGGGAAGCGCACTACCGCATCGGTATCACCGATATAAACCCACTGCGGATTCGGCCCCAGCGGATAGAACGCAATGCCATAGGGCCGGTTGAGATGCGTTGCGAACACCGATGTCTGCTGCGGCTTGCCGTCTGCGGTCATGCCGCGAAAGATACGGATCTGGCCCGTACCACTTTCCGCCAGGAAGATATCGCCATTCGGTGCCACGCGGATGACGCGTGGCGTGCCCAGGCCTTCTGCATACAGATTGACTTTGAAGCCTTCGGGCGCCTTCGGCATCACGCCATCAGGACGCGGTGCCATGGTCGGCCCATTGCCGGCGGATTCCGTGGCATAGGGCGGCGGCAGATCGTTCACGGTGATCTTTCGCACCTTGCCCGGTGATTCGTAACGGAAGTCGGTAAACGGCGGCTGTGGCGGCGGTGTCGTAATGGTGGATGCTATCGCCGCGGTTTGCTGCACGGGCACCGCTTTCGCCGTCGGCAAGGTTTTCAGGTAAGCAACAATCTGCCAACGCTGTTGCGCGGGCAAGGCCGCCCATGACGGCATGCCATTATTGACCGCGCCCCGGGTGATGAACCAGAACAAAGCACCATCAGTCGCCTGCTGAGTGGCGCCATGCGCCAGCCCCGGAATATTGCCGCTACCCTGCCCGCTGCCGCCATGACAGCTGGCGCAATGCGCGGCATACAGCTGACCGCCAGCGCTGATCGCCGCCGGCTGGCCTTGATAGGGATTCACCACCGAGGATGCTGCACTGGGCGCATCATGAAACGCGGTCGTATCGGCCGCAGCACAAGCAGCACTTACAGCCCAGCCGGAAAGGCCTGCGACAAACGCAACACATAGGGGAGAAAACGAGGACAACCTAATGAACGCGTGCTTGGCCATAACCTTTCTCTGCTTGCTGCAATGAAAACGGTAACGACGCTATCCCTGTCTTGAAACCTGCTGTATCGGGTGCGGGAGCCGCTATGCTCAGAACCGCCCGATACATCCGCCAATTGTCGGACCACAAGCATGACAGAACGATGCCCGATGCTGCGGAAAAATTGCCCGATCGCGCGAATTCCGTCTATGCGCGGGCGGGTCCGCGTACCCCTAGTACCAACAGCCATAAGCCGATGACAATCTCGTAGATGCCGGCCGGCATATAAAAATTCGTGCCGATCGGATAATCCGGACGAACGATGGTCAAAATGTTTCCAATCAGCATCGCGGCATACGCCAACACGCCAAAGCCAGCCAGCAGCCGCGGAATGTAGCGCGACTTGAACAACAGCCAGCTAAAGACAAGGCAGCCCAACGCCAGAAAGATCATGCCAATGTTGTAGCCAGCATCGTGCGTGTCGTTGAACAGCCAGACCAGATCCTGCAACTGCTCGCTGGAAAACACCTTTGCATAACGTGGATCGGTCAGCAGCAGCAACATGGTGAAACTGTTGAGCGTTATGACGCCGAGCACGGCTGCTTCCGCCACACGCCAGAATGCCGCCAGCAAGGCCAGATTGCGGCCCACCGGCCTCAACAGCACATACAGAGCAACAGCGATGGCGATATCGCCGGTAAAGGCGGCCAGGTCGCTGACAATGCCAAGCCGGAAAAGCGGTAAGGACCCGAGAATATTGCTGGCTGTCTTTGCAGGATCATCGTTCGCAATCAGACTGCCGCGGCCGCCGAATTCGCCGAAGACACCACATACCATCAGTAGCATGTATAGGGCACCGGCTATCCTGGCAGCCTTGCGCTGGGACACATCAACCACTGCGACCGTCATATCACCCTCGTCAGCAATGACAAAGCAACATACAGAACGGCTGTGCCTATGGGACGCCCGTGCTCACAGATCGGATAACGCTAGCACCGATCCGGCTCGATACGAGTGCTGATAGTCATCAACGATTACTTCGGCTTCGTTTTGTCTTTGACCGCTTTGGCCCTGGATGCCGTCTTCTTTGCCGCAGCGCGCTTGCGCGTGGAGAGCCGCGGCGGACGCGCCTCACTGGTGACTGCTTTCAAACGCTCTTCGTAATGCTCGGCAAACTCAGGGAAGCTCACGTCATAGATGGCGCAGAACTCGCGGATCTGCACCAGATCCACACCGCGTCGTCCCACTTCCACCGCCGACACATAAGTCTGCGGCCGGCCCAAGGCCTTGGCGGCTTCCGCCTGAGTGAGATCAGCCTCGCGGCGCAAATCGAAAAGCAGGGTCACCAGCTCGCGATGTTCCGCTGAATGAATGCCCTTTCGCTTCATAACCGTCCTTCTTCAGGTCGGCGACGACGTTATTACTCGCCTTACGGTTACGCGAAAGTCAGTTTTTTACCTGTATTACGATTACAAAAAGAACTAGACTGGTATGACCGACATGCAGGTTCGCCAAGCCGACCACCGGCAGGCAGGATCCGGCAACCAATGAAATATCCCTTCTATTTCAAAGTGATATGATCATGACCAACAAGCCCACTGCCTCCCTTCACACATCTCGATCAGGTCGCCACGTAGTCACCGAGGAGGCGTATGCAGGCCTCTGCAGCGTCCGCGACGAGTTGCGCCTGTTCGCCGCCGTTGCCGCACGACAGGCGGCGCGCAATCCGGAAGTACTGATCTGCCGCAACACGCTCGCCCATTGCTTTGATCATCTCGCCCAGCGCGTCGACAGCGCTGTGGCTCTTCTTGCCAATAACACAGCGGAATAACGCTAGCGCGCGTGTCATGAAGGATTCTTGCATGCCGTGAAAGACTGATGACCGCATGGCATAGCTTCGCCGGGGACGGCTTCGGCATTACAGTTGTATGCATCCCCAGCTAACGGTGGTTCGTTACGCTTCCCACCGACACAGGAATCACTGGTCATGCCGACTCATCACTCGTCCGCACTCGATCTGCTTGGAATCCAGGTCCCCATCATTCAGGCACCGATGGCAGGTGTATCGTCGCCCGCGATGGCCGCGGCGGTGAGCAACCAAGGCGGCCTTGGTTCGATGGGTGTAGGCGCCATGACAGCAACGCAGGCCAGGGATGCCATCCATCAATTCCGGGCGCTGAGCAGCGGGCCACTCAATATCAATGTGTTCACCCATCGCCCGGCGCAGGCCGATCCGCATAAAGAACAGGCGTGGCTGCAGCGATTGAGCGCGGAATTTGCACGAACCGGTGCCAAGCCTCCGCAAGCCTTGCGCGAGATTTACACGTCCTTTCTTGTCGATTACGACATGTTGACGATGCTGCTGGAGGAAAAACCAAGCGTTGTAAGCTTTCACTTCGGGCTGCCACACCAAGACCAGATCGAAGCCTTGCACAAGGCTGGCATCACATTGATGGCCGCCGCGACAAACGTGGAAGAAGCGCTGGCGATCGAAGCCGCGGGTATCGACGCTGTGGTCGCTCAAGGTTACGAAGCAGGCGGCCACCGCGGCATGTTTAATCCGGACGCCGAAGACAGCCGTCTTGGCACGTTTGCCCTTACACGCGTGCTGGCAAAAACAGTCAAGGTCCCTGTGATTGCTGCAGGCGGCATCATGGATGGCAAAGGCATTGCCGCAGTATTGGCGTTGGGCGCGAGCGCCGCGCAATTGGGTACGGCCTTCATAGCCACCGATGAATCACTGGCAGATGCTGGTTTCCGCCAAACCCTTTTCAGCGACGCCGCGCATCACACCGTGATGACGCGCGTGATTTCTGGACGCCCGGCCCGCTGTCTCGCCAACGCATTCACGCGCTGGGGCGCTACCGTGCCCGACGCGGACGTGCCCGACTACCCGATAACCTACGACGCTGGCAAATCACTCAACGCGGCAGGCAAGGCCGCCGGCCAAAGTGGATACGGGGCGCAGTGGGCTGGTCAGGGGGCTCCGCTGGCCCGTAGCATGACCACGCAAGCATTGATGCAAACACTCAAGGCCGAACTGGACCAGGCCACGCGCTGAGCTGATACCCGCCCCTTTCCTACTTTGCATCGGCGTGCTGTGTGCCCGCGTGTGCAGTGCAGGCGTTGTGCTGTTTCGGCCTCACGCGCCACACGGTCCCGCGAGACGATTCACACCTTTCAAGGTCCCCCGCACCTGTAGCACACTGCTGCAGGCAATGACGCTGCACGCACGCGAGGCTCCTATGGACCGCATCGATGCCATGAAAGTCTTTGTGGCTGCCCTTGATGAGGGCAGTCTTGCGGGAGCGAGTCGCAAAACCGGACGTTCGGCCGCCGCAGTAAGCCGCGCCATTGCCTTTCTGGAAGCGCATGTCGGTGTGCCTTTGCTACACCGGACAACGCGTTCGATAAAACTTAGCGAAGCCGGCGAACGTTATGCAACCGCGTGCCGAAAGCTACTGATGGACCTTGAGGAGGCCGACCGCAACGCGGCGGGCGAACGGTCCGTGCCACGCGGCACGCTCACTATCACAGCGACCGTCTTCGCGGGCGTGGAATTGTTGCGCCCCATCGTGGACGCCTTCATGGATGAATACCCCACCGTCAGCGTGCGCATGTATCTGCTCGAGCGCCCGGTTAACCTGATCGACGAAGGCATGGACCTGGCCTTGCGTATCACGCATCTGGCTGACTCGACATTGGTCGCTCAACGCATTGCCGAAGTGCGCAGGGTTATCGTCGCGTCACCGCGCTATCTGGCGACGCATCCACGTATCGTGGAGCCTGCCGATCTGGCCAAGCATTCGATCATCGCCATGCAGCACATGGGTCAGGATTCCTGGAGTTTTCCGCCGCTTGAAGGGTCCTCGGTGCCTCGTGCCGTTTCTTTCACGCCGCGGCTGGTGGTCAATAACGTACGTGCAGCCGTCGGATCGGCGGTGGAAGGACACGGCGTTACGCGCCTGCTGTCCTATCACGTGGCCTCCGAAATCAAACAGGATCAGCTGCGCATTGTTCTTGCCGATGCAGAACTGCCCCCATTTCCAGTCCATCTCGTTTCACCGTATGGGCGTCTGTCCGTACCGAAGGTGCGCGCCTTTGTCGATTTCGCATTGCCGCGCCTGCGTGCGCGATTTGCGTGCCTGATCAAGGATGCTGAAACCAAGCCTGATGCGCCGATTCCACCGCGGCGCGGAAGAGTGTTTGCCGAATAGCAGGGATTCGCTAATCCCGTCCTCGCTCCTAGATTAGACACGTCGGCGCCACCGGGCCCGATCGGCATCGCTAAATCTTTTCTAGGAGTCACACACTATGAACACGCAACGCAAAGTCGCTATTGTTACCGGCGCATCGCAAGGCATCGGCGCAGGGCTGGTCAAGGCATTTCGCGATCGCGATTATCGCGTTATCGCCAATTCCCGTTCGATCAAACCATTCAGCGATCCGGATGTGCTGGCGATACCTGGCGATATTACCGACCGCTCGGTTGCCGAGCGCATTGTGCGCGAAGCCATGTCGCACTTCGGCCGCATCGATACACTGGTCAACAACGCCGGCGTCTTTGTCGCCAAACCTTTCACGGACTACACGGCAGAAGATTACGCCAACACTCTGGCCATCAACCTCAATGGCTTTTTCCATATCACGCAATTGGCCACGACGGAGATGGTGAAGCAAGGCAGCGGCCACATCGTGAACATCACCACCACCCTGGCTGACTACGCGATCGAAGGCGTGCCCTCCGTGCTGGCATCGTTGACCAAGGGTGGACTCAACGCAGCGACCAAGTCATTGGCGATCGAGTACGCCAAGCGTGGCGTTCGCGTCAATGCGGTCGCTCCTGGCGTCATCAAGACGCCCATGCACTCGCCAGAAACACATGCTGCGCTCGCTTCATTGCATCCGGTCGGCCGCATGGGCGAGATCAGCGACGTCGTCGAAGCGATTCTTTATCTGGAATCGGCCGGCTTCGTCACGGGCGAAATCCTGCATGTCGATGGTGGCCAGAGCGCCGGTCACTGATCCCTACCCGATAGCTATAGCCACGAGGTAAACCATCATGCCTATCGTCCACATCACCATCACCCGCGAAGGGTCCGGCCCAGGCCGCAATGCCGCCACGGCTGAAGAAAAGGCAGCATTGATCAAGGGCGCCAGCCAGTTGCTGCTCGACGTTCTGAACAAGCCGCTCGACGCGACCTTTGTCGTCATTGAAGAAGTAGAACTGGAAAATTTCGGATGGGGTGGCTTGCCAGTCCCCGAATTCCGAAAGCAACTGGCAAAAAAGTCCCACGGAGCACCGACAGCGCCCGAATAATCCGGCACTGATACTTGCCGCTCACCGCACCGGCATACGCTCGAAGGATGGCAGTCCATCCGGCACATGGTGGAAAGGCTGCTTGTCGACGGTGAAAATCGCCATCTGCGGATGGCCGTATAGGGCTGGATCATCGAGCGGTCCAGCCTTCAACACCACCAAGGTGGGCAGGTCTTTGCGCAGCGTGACCAGGTGAGTGCCGCATTCGCCACAGAACTCCCGTGTCACCGGATGCTCAAGGTCACTGCGCGTGAACGACCTTGGCGAGCCTTGCGTATAGCGGAAGCCCTCACGCGGCATAAGCAAAAACATCTGCGGCGCACCACCGCTGATGTATTGGCATTCGCGGCAATGGCACTGCCCTTTCATCACCGCCTTCCCTTCGGCGATATAGCGTACCGCGCCGCAATAGCAACCACCTTGAAGTTTCAACACGTCGTCTTGCTGATTCGCGCTCATACATCAATGCTCCGCATCAAAAAAGCACCTGTCCCCGGCAAGCATGTTTCAAACAAGACGTCCGGGACCATCACAGGCTTAACATGATGCGCAGCCTGTGGATGGGTGACAAGTGACTTACTTCATGGCTGCGGTAGCAATTCCAGATTCTGTATCGTTACCGGCAACGGGGTGCCCTGCACAAAAGGCGCGGCGGGTGTCAGCTCCACTTGCATCGCATAAGGATGGGTTGAGCGATCACGACGAATGCGGACGGTCTTGCTGGCGGTACTCGTTTGCCCCGATGTGGCGCTGTCCAGATTCAAAGCATAACGTTGCCCGTCGACCCAGAGATCCAGTGTCGAGCGCTGTTGCGGTGGTGTGTAGTGCAGCGTGAGCGAATAGTTCGCTGCATTCGCATCAAGCTGCCAGCTCAGCTTATAAAGCGTGGAAGGGGCCTCATAACCCTCGCCGTTGTAATTGAGATAGTGCTCTGCTTGTGCCGGCTGCAGATGGAAGCTGCCATCCTTCGCAGCGGCCATGGCCTCAGGGCGAACACGCAGTGCGCCATCGAAGGGCAACACGATGACCGGCATGAATGTGTCGATGTTGCCACCATCCGAATCGGACTTGGGCCAGCCTGCGAGCTGATCCAGCGCAATGGAGACATCATCGCCATGACGCTGAATCGCGACCGATGATTCAGACGATCCCAGCCGGTACGCACGGCCAAATGCCGTATCCGCGGCACCGGGCAGATGAAGCTGGTGATCCGCCGGCATCTTTGCGATAAACAGATAGACCGCGTGCGGCCCCACCGTCGCATAACCAAAATCCAGCGCAGCAAAGGGTTGCTTGCGGGTGCCATAAATGGCTTCTCCGTTGTGCTTCAGCCACTCGCCGATGCCCTGCAGCACTTGCGCTTCGTAAGGCACCACCGAGCCATCGCCTTCCGGCCCGATGTTGAGAATGTAATTACCGCCCTGGCTGACCACCCTGACCAGTCGCGTGATGTTCTCGCGAATCTTGCCCGGCAAATCGGTGCGCACTTGCCATGAGCGATAGCCCCACGTTTCCGGGAACATGGATGCGGGCGCTTGCCACGGCATTTCCATGGCCACGTTGGGCTCGGCGTTATCGCCCATCACGGCAAAATTCCCTTCGTAGTTCCACACGCGCCCGGAGATCATGGTTTGCGGCTGCAGTCCATGCACCGTTTCGGCAAAATGCCGGCTTTGCGCAGGCGTGGGCTTGCCCATGTCGAACCAGATTTCGGAGATGGGTCCGTAATGGCTCATCAGCTCCTTAAGCTGAGCTACGTTGAAAGCCTCCTGCCCCGGCGTGATCGGATTGCTGTTGCCGTCGATATACGTATTGCCACCCGGATGATGCCAGTCGATGGTGGAGTAGTAGACGCCAAACTTCAGGCCACCGCGCGCGCAAGCATCGGCAAGCTGCTTGACGATGTCCTGGTGATAAGGCGTGTCATCCACCGTGTTGTAAGGCGTCTGCGCGGTGTGGAAAAGATTGAATCCATCGTGATGCTTGGCGGTAATCACGATGAACTTCATGCCCGCCGCCTTGGCCAAGGCCACGATCGCATCCGGATCAAAGTGCACCGGATCGAAATGCGATGCCAACGCTTCGTATTCCTTCATCGGAATCGGGCCGTTGGCCATAATCTGCTCGCTGTAACCGTTGTTCACGCGCTGCCCGTTCCACATCCCGCCAGCCAGCGAATACAGGCCGAAGTGGATGAACATACCGAACTTGCGGTCCTGCCAGGCTTTGATGGTTTCCGTGCTGGGGCCCGGTCCTGGCTGCGGCTGGGGTTCATCGAGCTGACGACTCGTCACCGCCATCGAGGTGACCGGCTGAGCCGGCGACGCGTCTGCCCAAAGATTTTGTGAACAACCCGCCATACCGATCAGCAGCCATAAGGCGGCCTGCTTGCCTGCAACACTCTTCCCCATGCGCCACGCTTCCTTCGTCATTCAAGATGATGGAACCCCGACTTTACCCGTTAAGACCGTAAACGGGGACAAAAGCGGATGCCATATCTCGCCAAGCGCGTTGCCGGTCGGCGCGCAACGCTCACGGCGAACGCCTGGATCTGCGCCCTTTCCGGCGGCGCCCGGCTATTTTCGGAGTTTTCTGATACAGACCGAGGCCCATCGCTTGGACACTACGTACATCCCTCGCCGGAATGGAATTCAGCGACGACTGCTTAGGGGGTCATTCCGATGTGGCAGACCACTCATTTCTTTAGTGACCATGGCGCCATCCAACTCGCTTCCGAACTGCGCGCCCTGCACCACCATGTATGGCATGCGCTGCTGACGAGACTTGCCAATCCGGCCATCGTCGAGCCCGTGCTGCTGGCCGCGGCAACCATCCTGTTTGTGCTGGCCTGTCTTGGCCTGATCCTGGTCGGTGGGGCGTATGCGCATTGACGTACCCGACGACGTACTGGAGAAATGGCAGAACATCGTTGACACCATGGCCAAGTTAATCGCCGCGCCGGCGAGCTTGATCATGCGTGTGGTCGACAACGATATCCAGGTGTTTGTTTCCAGTAAAACCGCTGGCAATCCTTATCGTGTTGGCGACCGCGAGCGCCTGCATCAGTCCGGGCTTTATTGCGAAACGGTCATCCGCAGCGATCACCACTTGCTTGTCCCCAATGCGCTGGAGGACGACGACTGGAAGAACAACCCGGATATCAAGCTCAACATGATTTCCTATCTGGGCTTTCCGATTCGCTGGCCAGATAGAACCCCTTTCGGCACGATCTGTGTGCTGGACAACAAGACAAACGCCTATTCCGATCTGCATGAAAACCTGCTGATGCAGTTCCGCGATGTCATCGAGCAACATCTGCAATTGATTCACATGAACGTGCAGCTCGGTATTGCCAAAGCGGAAATGGAGGTTCTGAATCACCAACTTCAGATATTAGCCTCCACGGACAGCTTGACCGGCACGCTCAATCGCCGCCGCTTCGATGAAATCTTCGAAACGGAATGGCGACGTGCCGCTCGCGAAAAGACCGCGCTGAGCCTGCTGCTGATCGACGTCGATCACTTCAAGCACATCAACGACGACTTCGGCCACCTGCGCGGTGACGATGCTCTGAAAATGGTAGCCCTGGTGCTGCGAACGATGGCCGCCAGGGCTGGTGATGTGGTGGCGCGTTATGGCGGCGAGGAATTCGCCGTGCTGTTGCCAAATACGTCATCGGAACACGCGCAGCAACTCGCCGAATCCATACGCCGCGCCATTGCCAGAACCGTGCTGTTCAAAGTGGAAGGCGGCGATATCACCAGCACCGTCTGTATTGGCATTGCCAGCCAGGTACCCAGCCATGCCGGCGACCCGCACAGCATGCTGCAGGCCGCAGATACAGCGCTGTACCGGGCCAAGCTGAGTGGACGCAACCGGGTTGAGATCTGAAACCGCCTGTTACGGACCGCGTTAAAAAGATGCCGCAGCGCGTGACTTTGTGACCATGGGCGCCTCCGGCCGCCGATCGCTAACCGACACATTCAGCACAGCGAAGAAGGTCCCGATGCACACCAGAGCAAAGCCGGAAGGCATCCTGGACAACACCAACGCCGCCTTGGCCGCCCCATACCAGGAATGCGGGTTATTCAGGTAAGCGGACGCGTCCGGGAAGAAATCCCGCAACCAGAACATCACGGTGGGCTGATCTGTCCAATAGCCGTCGTGCAGCCAGCGCAGTATCTGGAACCCCAGCCACAGCACAGCACCCATATTCAGCGTCACCGCCGCCAGCCACAGACAAAGCGCCATCACGCTTCGGGTTATCTGATCAATACGTGCGAACGTCATACCATTTCCCGGATTCACATCCCCGGGAAATGGCATGCATATTCTGTGCCCATCAGCCGGTGTACCAGCGCAGAACCTGTGCAATCAGTTCTCATCACCGTTACACCGCCTGATTGCCTCCCTGCGTGCGCTGTCATATTCAGACTGGGTCATCGCGCCCGAGTTGAGCGCCGTTTGCAGGTCAGTCAGCTGTTTGCCGCAGGTACCGCTGTTCTGGGCGATGGCTCTTGATCCGCCGCAAGCGGCAAGAGACAGACAAAGACTTACTAGTGTCGTAGCCAGCAATAACTTGGTCATGTCGTAACTCCGGTTGGCGAGTGAATGGCATGCCGTGCGCATGACATAGCAAGGATCCTGCAACTCGATGGTAGGGATCGCAGACGAATCAGCGCTGACTGAAGCCCTGTCAGCGCGATTTACTGAGCCTCAGCGACATGTCCGGTACAGATAACGTACAGCGACATTTCAGTTTCGCGATGGCTTTGTATACGAACGGGCACGTCCGCTTTTGCGCCACCCTAAAGTTTCGCCGTCCGCTGCCGATCTTCCTGCTGAGAGGTAGGGATGCCCTGCGCAGTTCTACGCAGGCGTCACAACACTCAGTTGTGCGAGGCGGCAAACGACCGCCACCAAAGATCATGCTGGCGGGAGGGGCTGGCATCCATGCGACCGATTCAGTCGGGCGAGTTGCAAGTGGGCCAGGCTCTGCCTTTTGACGCTTATGACGAGCGTGGCAAACTGCTGCTCCGTGCCGGCCATGTGCTGACCAGCGAGGCATCGGTGGAACGCCTGGTGCGCGTCGCCTATTTCGATGACACGACCTCTTCGGCAAAACGGTCGGGCATGTTTGACGACAGCGCGTTGGCCAATCGCCCGCTGAACCAGATTCTTTCGGCGCGAAGCCGATTGCATATTCTGCTTACAGATGCCGAATCCACGGACTTTCCCAGCGAAATAAAGCGCATAACGGAGCTGCTTCGCCGCGCGTGCCAGACCAATGCCGATCTCTCGCTCGCCTCCATCCTCCTGAATCGGGAAGGGCATTACGCCACGCGGCATATGGTGAACGTGGCAATCACTTGCGAGCTGGTCGGCGCTGCGCTGGAACTGCCGCTTAAGGAACACATGTCGATCATGGCTGCAGCCTTGACCATGAACGTAGGAATGCTGGATTTGCAGCAGTCATTGCTGACCGTGGATGGCCCGCTAAACGACGATCAACATCATGAAGTGCGCCAACATTGCGCGCACAGCGTAGCCTTGCTGCGTGAGTATGGCGTTACCGATGAACTATGGTTGCAGGTGGTGCTGGATCACCATGAACGCTCGGACGGCAGCGGTTACCCTGAAGGCAAGCGCGGCGACGCCATCGGCCTGCCCGCACGCCTGCTCGCCTCGGCAGATGTGTATTGCGCTCGCGTCACGGGTCGCAACTACCGGCCACCGCTCCAGGCTCACATCGCCCTACGCCGGCTTTATCTGAACGAAGGCGCGCGGCTCGACGACAAAGTTGCCACCAGCTTTATCAAGACGCTGGGTATTTATCCGCCTGGCACCGGCGTACGGCTGCGCAATGGCAGCATCGCCGTCGTGACGCACCGTGGTAACGACAGCCTGACGCCGCAAGTGTCTTCCATCACCACCCATGACGGCCTGCGTGTCACCACACCCATACGCCGGCGCGGCGATGTGGGTGCGCACGCCATCAGCGAGGCGGTCAATCTGGACGAGCTGGATCTGAGCGTCAGCATGGAAGCCCTATGGGGCGCCGATGCGGTGACTTGATACTCAAGTCATGCGCCAGCCGGCCGATACAACCAAGGCAAGCCATCAACCGGCGCGGCCATTCATGCCGAGCCGTCCATGGGGAATCCAGCCATGACCGAATCCGTCATCGAAGAACTGATGTTGCATAACCGCACCTGCCCTCAGTGCAGCGTGGGCGAACCATGCTTGGTCGCCGAACACATTCATGACTGCTGGCCGCAGCGACTGGCTTCGGTTGCCGCAGCCAGCCTGGTCGAGATAACCACCGATCTGATTGACCACAAAGCCGCTGCAGCCTAGTGAAGCTCCCCAAATAAGGGCTGACTGCAAAAGCTTTGACGTCTCAAACCGTCATGTTGGCGGCGCAGATGTCTATTGCGCGGAAGCCCAACCGAGTCCAAAACTCTTTTGCAGCGATACAAAATCATTGAGCAGCTCCGCCCTGCCCTGGACCAGATTCTGCTGGGCGCTGAATTGCACCCGTTGCGTATCCAGCAGATCGATCAACGATGAGGCACCCGCCTCGTAGCGCTGGCGCATCAAGGTAGCGGAACGGTCCGCCGATGCTTCAATCAGCTGCAGACGCGCCACGCTCTCACGCTGATGGCCATAACGCGAGAGCGCGTTATTGGCGTCCTGCAAGGCGGCAAGCACGGTTTGCGTGTAATGGGCGGCCGCTTCATCACGGCTCGCCTCTGCCTGGCGAATGCTGCCGCGCGTACGGCCGAAGTCCATCAAATCCCACTGCAAATAAGGCACACCCAGCCAGGTAAGCGCGCTCTTGCGCGTCAAATGTCCCGGATCGGAGGCATTGGAACCGATAAAGCCAAGCATCGTCACCTTGGGAAACAGATCCGCCTCGTGTTGACCGATTTGCGCATTGCTTGCAGCAAGGCGGCGCTCGGCGGCACGGATATCCGGACGACGCTTCAACACCGTCGCCGGATCATCAACCGGCACCGATGCCGGCAGCAAAGGCAGTGAAGCCTGTGAGGAAAGTTCGCTATCCAATGCGCCGGGCGCCTGACCGGTCAGCACGGCAAGCTGGTCGAGTGATTCGGTGATCTGCTCGTCCAACGGGATCAGGGTGGCCTTGGTGTTTTCCACTTGCGTGGTCTGCCGTTCGACATCTGAGTCGGTGACCACACCACGCTCACGCTGCTGCCGGATCAGATCCAGCGTTTTCTGCTCGAGCTGCGCGGACTGATTGGCCAGTACGAGGCGCTGCTGCTGGCTGCGCAAATCGATATAGGCCTGGGCCACTTCCGCGGCCAGCGACACCTGCGTGTCAGCCAGATCGGCGTTGACCGCCTCGGCTTGTGCCGAAGCGGCTTCGATGGCGCGGCGCGTTCCGCCGAACAGATCGATTTCCCAGGACGCGTCGAATCCAGCGCTATACAGCTGCAGCGGTCCCTGTCCGTGCGAGGTGCTGGCAGTCTGTCCACTGTTCTGCGTATTGCCGGAATTTTGCTCCAGTGATTGCAAACCGGAGAGATCCGGCTCGCGCATACGCATCGCTGCAGCGTCCGCCGATACCTTCGGCATATCCGCCGCGCGTTGCTGCTGCAACTGGGCGCGTGATTCGCGCAGGCGTGCCTGAGCCGCGTGCAGATCCGAATTGTTCTGCAACGCCGCGTCGATCAATGCGTTCAATTGCGGATCACCCAGCGATTCCCACCAGCGACTTGGCGCATGCCCGGCCGAGGTCACACCAGCGGACGGCGCGCGCACGAACGCTCCCGCCTGCGCCGCGCCGTGGGCGACATCCGGGGCACCACGATAATCAGGCCCCACCGTGCATCCGGAAAGCCCCGCCACTGCGGTCAGCAGCGCTGCACAAGAGATGCGTGCGTAGCGCAAGGAAGAAATGGACATAACAAACACCTTTAATGGCCTTCGCTAACCGGCGCGTGATAGCGCGGCGTCTTGAGCAACAACGCAAGCGGAATGCAGCACAGCAAAGCGATTCCCAGCAGATAAAAGACTTCCGAAAAGGTCATCACCATGGCCTGCTGCTCGATCTGGCCGGCAAGCTGACCCAGCGCACGCATCTGTGAATACGCCATGTCGCCGGTGCGCGCGAACCAGCTCCCCGCATTGGCGGCAATACGTTCCTGCCCCAGCACCGAATTGGCGGTCAGCGATTCGCGTATGGCTGCGACATGGAATGTATTGCGCCGATCGATGACCGTGCCGATGATCGCCAGACCAATCGAACCACCAAGATTGCGCGCCATGTTGTAGATACCGGCTGCATCACCCGACTCTTCGCGTGAAACGGCCGCCATCGACGCCTGGTTCAGCGGCATCATCGCCAACATCTGCCCGGCACCGCGAACCAGCTGCGACCAGAAGAAATCGTGGCCCACGCTTTGCGCCGTCAGATGAATGTCCAGCATGCAGCTGAACACGAAACACAGCAGACCGGTGATGACCAGAATGCGGAAATCCACCCGGCCGAGCAGGCGCGGCAGGATCGGCATCATCATGAAGGCAGGCACACCCGATACCAGCATCACCCAGCCGGATTGCTCCGCGTTGTAACCCGCGATCAAGCCGAGAAACTGCGGAATCAGATAGATCACGCCATACAGCGCCGCGCCGACCACCAATACGATGAAAATGACGCTCGCATAGCGCGGGTTGCTGAGCAGACTCAGTCGCATCACCGGCCGCTTGGCGGTGAACTGCGAGATCGCGATCAACACCATGCCGATCGCTGACAACACGCTGAGCCAGACAATCATGTCCGATTCGAACCAGCGCTCGCGCTGACCGTTTTCCAGTACAACCGTCAACGAACTCAGTCCCGCCGACAGCCCGATGATGCCCAGCCAGTCGGCTTGTCTGAGCGCCTCCAGATGCAGCGGCGCCGATGGCAAACCGGCCAGCAGCAACGTGATCAAGCCAATGCAAACCGGAAGATTGATAAAGAAGCACCAGCTCCAGCTGATGTTTTCCGTCAACCAGCCGCCGAGCACCGGACCGAGCAACGGGCCAAGCAACACAATCAGTCCGAACGCCGTCATGCCGATGGGCAACTGCGACATCGGCAAGCGCGTACGGATGATGGTCTGCGCGGTCGGAATCATTGCGCCGCCGGTAAGACCCTGTCCGATGCGCCCGATGATCATCATCGTCAGCGTGTGCGACATGCCGCACATCATCGAAAACAGGATGAACAGCACCGCGCAGCCGAGCAGGAAGTTGCGCAGCCCGAAGACGCGCGACAGCCAGGCCGCAAGCGGGATGATCACGATTTCCGACATCAGGTAGCCGGTCGAGATCCACGTACCCTCGGTGCCAGTGGCACCGATTTCGCCCTGGATTTGCGGCAAGGCCGAATTGGTGATCGAGATATCCAGCGTCGCCATCAGCGCGCCGAGCGAACCTGCCGCCACGGCAATCCAGTCACCGACACTGGCGCGCTCCGGATGTTGGGCCGGATTGGCGACGGTCTCAGCCATGCTGGCCTACCACCGAAGCCTGTTGTTGCACACTGCTGCCTTCCGAACGGGTATCCACGTCCACCGTGACCGACAGGCCCGGCACCAGCCGCTTGCGCGTCTGCTCATCGGTGTCGATCCGAATGCGCACCGGCACGCGCTGCACAATCTTGGTGAAGTTGCCGGTCGCGTTTTCCGGCGGCAACAGCGCGAACTCCGAACCGGTACCCGGTGCAAAGCTGTCGACCACCCCATGCAGATCCGCACCGGGCAGAGCATCCACATGCACCTTGGCCGACTGGCCCGCGCGCATGCGGCCGATCTGGGTTTCCTTGAAGTTGGCGGTGAGATAAATGCTCTGCACCGGCACCACCGTCATCAGGCGTGTACCCGGCTGGGCATATTGCCCCACGCGAACCGTACGATCGCCGACGCGGCCATCCAGTGAGCTGCGTACCAAGGTGTCTTGCAGATCCAGCTGTGATTGCTTGGCAGAAGCCTGCGCAGCTTCCAGCTGTGCTTGCGCCTGCGCGATCTGCGCATTGAGATCGGCAATGCGGGCTTCTGCCTGATCCAGCGCAGCCTTGTCGGCGGTCAGCGTGGCCTGCGCCTGATCCCGGTTGCTGATCAACACCGACAATTGATCGCCGCTCTCCGCGCCGGTTTTCGCCAGCGGGCTATAGCGGCGTACTTCGTCTTCCGCGTGCTTTGCACTGACTTGCGCGACCTGCAGCTGCGCCCTGGCCTGCTCGATGGCCGCCTGCTGTTGCTGGATGCCCGCCTGGGCACGCTCGATGTCCGCCCTGCGCGCATCGACCGTCGCCTTGGACTGATCCAGCGCCGCCTGATACTGGCGGCTGTCCAGCCGTACCAACGGGTCACCCGCCTTCACCGGCACGTTATCGCCCACGTAAACATCCGTGACATAGCCGCTGACCTTGGGCGCCACGGTGACGCTGTCGGCTTGCAGGTACGCATCGTCGGTGCTCTGAATGAAGCGGCCGACGATCCACCAATAGGCCAGTGCGACCACGGCCACTACCGCCAGCGCAAGGCCGACCGGCAACAGAAAACGCGGCACATTACGCCGCGCCGGTGCGGCGGCAGAAGTATTCGGCGCATCACCCGATGCGCTTGTATTGGAAGCAGGCATGCCCATCGACCCCGAAATTATTCCATCTGGTAAATTTATTCCGATCGGTATATTTTTGTCAAATGCTATCTTGGTGGCAGAGATGGAGAACCCTATGACTCAAGCCAAGCGCCTTCGCCGCCCATCCGCCGGCGGATATGCCCGGGGCGACGAAACCCGCCAGCGCATCATCGATGCGGCCATTCAGCTGTTTGGGGAACACGGCTTCGAACGCGCTTCGACGCGCGATATCGCCTCTGCCGCCGGCGTGAATGCGCCAGCGCTGCAGTACTACTTCGAAAGCAAGGAAGGCCTGTACAAAGCCTGCGCCGAGTACATCACCGATGACCTGAAGGCTCGCTACGCACCGGTCATGAAGCAAATCCGCGACGCGCTGAAGAACAACGCTGACGTCAACATACTGATCGATGCCTACTTGCGTATCCAGGCCTTGACCCTCGATAGCGTGCTGGTACAACCGCATCTTTCCAAAGGGCGCCTGGTCGGGCGGGAACTGGCGGGCGAATCCCCCAACGTTGCCTCGGAAATGCTGCAGAAGAAAATGAAGCGGCCGATCAACAAGCTGATGCTTTCGCTGCTCGCAAACATCATGCACACCCGTCCCGGTGACACCATCACTCGCATCCGACTGCTTACCCTGAAGGGTCTGGTGCTGGCTTTCTACTATCCACCCGGCGCCTGCCTGGATCTGCTTGAATGGAAGGAAATCGACGCCGCCAAGGCCGTCATGATCAAAGCTGCCGTGCATGAGCAGACGCGCACGCTGCTGATGAGCTGGCACGATGCAGGGAAGCACAAAGCATCGTAGGGATGCCATCAGTCATACCAACAAGCGGCTTGCAACGTGATTATCATCCTCTCACCCCAGCACAGCGTTGAGAGGATCTATGTTCCTATCGAAGAACGTCGCAGCCCTGTGCCTGGCATGCATGCCAGCAGCGCTACTGGCACAAACCTGCGGCCACTCCAGCGACCCCGTCCAGGTCGTGCAGGCTCAGGTGGATGCCTACAATGCCCATGACATTGCAGCCTTTGCAGCCTGTTATGCCGACGATGTCACCATCACCGATCTGAGCGGCAAAGATTCGCCTGTCCACGGCATCGCCGCCCTGAAAACCACTTTTGCGTTTCTAGCCAAGGTGCCCAAAGATTTTCATGTCGAGATTGTGCAGCGCTCGGCCAGCGGCCCGATTGTGGTCGATCACGAGCGCGTCATCGGACTGCCCGCCAGCAAAGGACAACCGGAAGCCTTTGCGGTGTACGAAGTGCGCCAAGGGAAAATTCAGCACTTGTGGTTTCCACCGGCGAAGTAATTACTCGTGCTGCTTATGCATGACCATCGTTGTCATGCATAAGCGTAAAGTCATTGTGGTTCATTCGTGACTTTCAGTGCTTGATTGCATTTTCTCCACGCGTTAGACAGGCCATATATCGATGGCTGGTTGGAGAAAACGATGGACAAGCGGTTCGTGCCCTGCATGCTGGCACTGGCAACATTGAGCTTTACGGCAAGCCTCAGGGCAGAAACCCAACCCGTACCACTACGTTGGAATGCGGATCGCTTCGGCAATCATCGCTACACCGTGCAGGTGGACAAACCCGCAGCAGCGGTACGCGCCACCCTACCCTGGCGCAGGCGCGACGCGCACCCGGACCAGGTCGCCATCATCGTCGTCGGTCCGGATGGACAGATCGTCAGCAACATGGCGCGCGTGCATATCGATCAGGCAACGGGCGAACTGGTCTTCGAGGCAAAGCAGGCAGGCGTTTACGCCATCTATTATCAGCCCTACGTAACAAGCGGCCGCGCCAATTACCCAATGGTGACTTATCTGGCGCCGCGCGATACCGCTGACGCCGCATGGCTGCGATCCAGTGGCGCAAACGATCCTGCGCACGAAGCAAAACTGCCTCAAGCCAAGTTACTGGGTTATCAGGCGGTGGATGATTTTGATGCCTACACCGATATGGAACGCACCGCTACGCCGCAGGAAATCAAGGCCGTGCTTGCAGTGCATCCTGACGCGCCCTGGCTGCTGTTTCCGGAAACGCGCGAGCATCCGGTTCGGATGTTCGACCAGATCCCCGAACGCTGGGCACAACGCGGTGCAGGCGGCACGTTCGCCGATAACGCGCTGCGTGACGAATACCTAAGCTTCCAGGTTGGCGCCTGGGCAGTTCGTCAAGCCGTGCACAACGTGCAAGTGAGCTTTACCGATCTGCAAGGTCCGGATGGCTCAGTGATCGCCGCTTCGGCACTTACCTGCTTCAACCTCGGCGGCACCGACTACACCGGCCAGCCCTTCGTCACGCATTTGGACATTCCACAGGGCCGCGTTCAACCGCTATGGATGGGATTGGACATCCCTGCCACGGCCAAACCCGGCATGTATCGCGGCAACGTGACACTCCGCGCAGATGGGGTGCCCGCACAAACGATACCGCTGGCCATTACCGTGGGCAGCGCAGAAGCCGTGGCGCATGGTGACGATGATCCCTTCAAACTCACCCGCCTGCGCTGGCTCAACTCCACGCTCGCGCAGGACAACAACCTCGTCAAGCCCTTCACGGCAGTGACGGTGCAGGGTGAAAAGCTGGGCATTCTCGGGCGCGATATCACGCTTTCGCATGGCGGCTTGCCAGCGCAAATCGACAGCCATTTCGACGAACGCATGACGGGTTTTGCGAAGACGCCGCTATCGCTGCTTGCCGCTCCCATGCAGTTGCTGGTGGAGGATGCTGGCGGCGCGCATGCACTGACCTCATCCACTGAACCAAACGTGCAGATCGACGGACCGGCCAAAGTCCATTGGCAAACCGCCGGCACAGCGGGCCCGTTGCAGAGCACTGTCGAAGCCAGCCTGGAAGCGGACGGTACGCTGACCTACTCCATCGCACTGACCGCCACCCAACCGGTTTCGCTGAGTGACATCCGGCTGCAGATTCCGTTGCGGGATAACGCCGCGCAGTATGAGCTTGGCCTTGGCCGGACCGGCGATCACGCTCCGGCCGATTTCAGCTGGCGCTGGAACGTGCAGAACAATCAGGACGGCGCATGGATCGGCGCCGTGAACGGCGGCCTGGAATTTCATCTTCGCGATGAACACTACCGCCGTCCACTCAATACCAACTTCTATCACGACCAGCCTCTGGTCATGCCCACCTCGTGGGACAACGACGGGCACGGCGGCGTGACGTTCAAGCACGATGGCACGCGTTATCTGGTCACGGCGTTCAGTGGTCCACGCACCATGACGACGGGGCAAACGCTGCATTACGACATCGTCATGCGCGTCACGCCGTTCAAGACGATCCATCCGGCGGAGCATTTCGCCGAACGCTATTTCCACGCCTACGGCGATCTGGACACGATCAAGGCACAAGGCGCCAACGTAGTGAACATCCATCACGCCACGCCGATCAATCCGTGGATCAATTACCCGTTCCTGGAACCGGCGAAGATGCGCGCCTATGTGGATGCTGCGCATCAGCGTGGCATGGAGGTCAAGATCTACGACACGATTCGCGAGCTGTCCGATCGCGCGCCGGAACTGCCGGCACTGGAAAGCCTGGGGCATGAAATCATTAGCGCTGGTCCGGGTGGCGGTTTTTCATGGCTGCAGGAACACTTGGATGGCGACTATATCGCTGCCTGGCACGTACCCGAGAATCGCGATGCGGCAGTGATCGACGCCGGCCAAAGCCGCTGGCACAACTATTACATCGAAGGGTTGGACTGGCTCGCGCGCAACATCGGCATCGATGGCCTCTATCTCGACGATGTGGCTTATGACCGCACCACGATGAAACGCGTGCGCAAGGTGCTTGATGCGCACCGCCCACATCCCTTGATCGATCTGCATTCGGCCAATCAGTACAACCCGCGCGATGGCTATATCAACAGCACGCTGTTGTACATGGAACTGTTTCCGTATATCGATCGCCTGTGGTTCGGTGAAGAGTTTGATTACCAGCACACCTCTCCCGCTTACTGGCTCACCGAGATCTCTGGCATTCCCTATGGCTTGATGGGCGAGATGCTGCAAGACGGCGGCAATCCGTGGCGCGGCATGCTGTTTGGCATGACGAACCGCTTGCCGTGGACGGGTGGCGATCCACGCGAACTGTGGAAGTTGTGGGACAGCTTCGGCATCGAGCAAGCCGACATGATCGGCTGGTGGGTGCACGACACGCCCGTACAAACCCATCGTGATGATGTGCTCGCCACCAGCTATGTGCGCCAAGGCAAGACCATGATCGCTCTCGCTTCGTGGGCGCCAGGCAATACCAGCGTGACGTTGCATATCGACTGGAAAGCGCTCGGCATCAAGCGCGATTCAGCCACGCTCGTGGCACCAGCCATCCCGGGCTTTCAGCCTGCGGCAACCTTCAAGCCCGGCGACGCCATTCCTGTCGAGCCAGGTAAAGGTTGGTTGATGATCCTGCAGTAACGCAAACGCAGATCGAAGTGGCTTCGCGCCGTCAAGACAGGACAGCGCAACACAAGCCATCTAGAATCGCCAGCTCCTCACTTCCCCATCAAGGAACCACCATGCAGCGTCATCACGAGATCGAATTTACGCAATTCATGGAATCCCTTTTCCTGAACGGCTCCGCCACGATTCGCTGGGACCGCGCATGCATGTGGCTCGGCGCGGACGAGATCGGCAACACGGAATGGCAGCAGATCCACGCCAAATGGCTGGAGGTGTGCAAAACCTATGGCTACGCGGACGATATCGCGCCGATCTTCTGCTACACCAATCCCAATGCACTGGTGATCGTGCGCGAAGGCTTTGCCGATGAAGACGTGATCGAGATTACGGCCGAAGGTGCCGAGGAAACGGAAGAAGAAGCGTAATCCCGCTTTCCAGCCAGGTTGCCTGCTACCGCACCTCAGCGGTGGCAGGCATAGGTCGCGGTGTATTGATATAAGGGCGCGCTATATTGCGGCGCGCCCTCTGTGACCGGAATCTCGTTGCGCGAGCGAATCGTCTGCAAGCGGACATCGCTGCTGCAAGCCTGCCTCGCCTGATCGGCGCATGGCATCGCGCTAGGCGCATTGATCGTGCACGTAACCGTCGTCGATGAAGCGGCGGGATCCGTTGAGCTAGCAGGCACACCCTTGGTGGCACAGCCTGTCACCAGGCCGATCATGCATCCGAGTATCGCCAACTGTTGAATACGATGAAGCACCATGGTGCACCCTCTTCCGTGAGCGAGGTCGGTGAACCTGACCGGCGGCATCGAGTAGAACGTGTTGAGGTGACCCGCTCGTGACACGCCGCCAACAGCTTTCGTGACGCCAGCGTTTCAGCATTCAGCCTGGCCCAGCTCCAACGCCAGGAACTTCGTGCCGGGAAGCGGGTTGTAAACGTACGGGTCGATCGGCATGAAACCCAGGGACTCGTAGAGTTTTTGCGCCGATGCCATCGAGGCCAGCGTATCCAGATAGATGCGCGAGTAACCGACCAGCCGCGCCTCGTCGCAAAGACGCAACACTAGCCGGCGCCCCAGCGACTCGCCGCGCGCCTGGGGCCGCACGTACAGACGCTTCATCTCGCAAACGCTTTGATCAATTCGGCGCAAGGCGATGCAACCGACTGCCTGCTCGCCGTGCCAGGCAAGCAACAGACGCCCCTCCGGCACCGCGTACTTACCCGGCAAGGCAACCACCTCGTCATCGAAGCGCTGGAATGACAGGTCGACTCCCAGACCTTCAGCGTATTCCTGGAAAAGTGTGCGAACCACGTCGGCGTCACGTGGAAATTCCGCATGACGGATATCTGCGATAGCCATAAGAACCGTACCGTGCCGGATCGCCCGTTGATGGGCATGGCTTTTTATCACGCCGGATCTCACCGCCTCTCCTGTCAAAAGCCACGGCAAATTAGAAAGTTTAACTTGCAAGTTGAACTTCTAAAATGTAAGGTGCGCCCCATGACACAACCCGTCCGCCCCCAGGCCGAGCTCGAAACCGCTATCAGCGAACTCACGGCAAGCATTGGCCAATTGCTGCGCCGCCTGCGCTCGGAAGCCAACTCGGAAGAACTCAATCTTTCGCAACTCAGCGTGCTATCGCGGCTGGATCAGCACGGCAGCATGACCACAGCGGATCTGGCGCGTGCCGAGACGATGAAACCGCAGTCGATGGGCACCATTCTGGCGGGCCTCGAACAAGAAGGTTTGGTTGAGCGACACCCGCACCCCACCGACGGACGACAGATTCTGTTTGCACTCACACCTGTGGGCGCGACATTGCGCCGTAAACGCAGCATCGCCAAACGCGAATGGTTGCTCGCGGCCATCAACAAGCTGGAACCCGCGGAAGTGCAGACACTCATCGCCGCCATTCCCCTGATCAAACGCCTGAGCGAGCCCTAACCGCAGATTTCATGGCATCGACCTGTCATCGCATCACACACTGGCCACGCACAGCCGCGTGATGTCACCACTGGCACGACAACGCATCCCAAGAAGGACTCATCATGGTGAACTGGCTGCACGATCTCTCCTATTTCTTCGGCGGCGCGTTCCTGGCCAACGCGATCCCTCACTTCGTCAGCGGCAGCATGGGGCGTCCTTTCCAGACACCCTTTGCGAAGCCGCCCGGGGAAGGACTGTCGTCGTCGACGCTCAATGTGATCTGGGGCTTCATCAACTTTATCGGCGCCTACCTGTTGCTCGTGTGCGTAGGTGATTTCAATATCCACGCCGCCGAACCGATGATCGCACTGGGACTTGGCGCACTGCTGCTCAGCCTGTTTGCGGCGACGCACTTCGGACGCTTCCACGGCGGCAACCTGCAGCAGTGATTCGGTCATGAATGCTCCAACAAAATCCGGTGAGCTTGACGCGTCCGATCAGCTCGACCCGGCGATCTGGAAAATCACCGCTGTCGCTGTGCTCGGCTCGTTCCTTGCGCAGCTCGACGCGACGGTTGCCAATGTGTCGCTGCCGAGCCTTGCCACCGAATTGCATACGGGTCTCTCGACCATTCAATGGGTGACCAGCGGCTATCTGTTGGCGCTCACCCTTGCACTGCCCATGAGCGGCTGGCTGGTGGACCGGATCGGCGCCAAACCGGTGTATCTGTGGTGCTTTGCCGCGTTCACGCTCTCCTCCGCTCTCTGCGGATTGGCGTGGTCGGCTCAATCGTTGATCGCGTTCCGTGTGATCCAGGGCATCAGCGGCGGGTTGCTGGCACCGATGGCGCAAATGATGATGGCGCGCGCCGCCGGCAAACACATGGCACGCGTGGTGGGTTATGCCGCGGTGCCCGTGTTGCTGGCACCGATCCTCGGGCCGGTGATGGCCGGCATGATTCTTCAACATGCGTCCTGGCGCTGGCTGTTCCTGATCAACCTGCCCTTTGGCGTACTGGCCATTGCCTTGGCCGCGATCTTTTTGCCTAACGATCACGAAGATATCCGACCACGCGAACTGGACTGGGTCGGCCTCACCCTGCTCTCGCCTGGGTTGGTGATCTTTCTTTACGGATCGGATCGCATTGGCGAGCGCACTGGGCAACTCATCATGCTTGCAGCGATTGCATTGTTGGGACTGTTCTTCTGGAGCGCACATCGCAAGGGCGACCGTGCACTGGTAGATCTTCAGTTGTTCAAAGGCAAAGTGTTTCCCGCCTCAGCGTTAACCCAATTCCTGTCCAACGGCGCACTGTTCGCAGGACAGATGCTGATACCGTTCTACCTGATCCGCGATTGCGGCCGTTCGCCTGGCGAAATGGGCTGGCTGCTGGCACCGCTGGGCCTGGGCATGATGTGCACCTATCCCTTGATGGGCGCACTGACCCACCGCTTCGGCATCCGCAACGTTTCCGCTAGCGGCGCTTTGCTCGCCCTGGCGGGCACGCTGCCTCTTTTCTACCTCGCCAATCACGCGCTGAGCCTCACCGTATTGGCTGTCGCGTTGTTTATCCGCGGCGTCGGCCAGGGCGCTGTCGGCATTCCCTCGATGTCCGCAGCGTATGCGTCGGTGAAGCGCAGCGAGCTGCCCATGGCGACCACTACACTCAACATCGTTCAGCGCCTTGGCGGTCCGACCTTCACCACATTGTGTGCCACCTTTCTGGGCTGGCGCCTGGCTTTGCAGCCAACAGCTCACGCATCGCTCACACCTTATGCCTTTGCGTTCGCTTTGCTTTGCGTCTTGCACGCCGCGACCGCCATCGCTGCGCTGCGGCTGCCTCGCTCGATGGATGAGGTTTTAAGACAACGTCCTGCCAGCGCAAACGCCGCGTAAAAAACGCCACACGTTAATCAATGCCATCTGTCTGAAAGCACGGAAACACCCCAATCCCTGATACCCTATTCCGGCATTCGCAACGGGTGTCGCATTCATGCCGTATGAGCAACCTACAGTTCAATCGGCCGTCGTCATCGCCATGCACCTGGTTGATATCGCCGATGCGATAGACCTTGCCAACGTCGAAGCGCTGTGGGCACAGCAAAGCCGCCCGGCCAGTATCCGCAGCAAGCTGAGCAGCACGCCGCCGAAGGCCGTCACCTTCGGTGTGCCGCCGGTGCTGTTGAGGCTGGATGAGGTAGAGCTTTCACTGCTTGGACAGTCCTATCGGGCGTACGTCACCGTGCGGTTGTATGACTTCGGCGCCGCCGCGTTTTCCGTCCACGTGCCGGTGACGAGCTGCAACTGGGCGTTGTTCTCGCAACTGGTGAACGCGGTGGACGCATTGCTGGGCCCAAGCGCTGACAGTCCGATCTGGGCGCAGTTGCTGCAACATGTGCGAACCGTGCTTATGCCTGCATTGACGCGCCCCAGCCCTGCCTCATTGCATGAGGATTATCTGCTTGGCATCGTGCACAACTTCGACGAGCCCATACCGATCGCTTCCATGCACGAACGGATCGACCTGGTCCCCCTGCTCTCCGGCGAGCAGCGCCCGCTATCCGAACAAGCCCGCAGAGATTTATTACAGCAACGCTTCTCCTACTACGCCGATGATCTGGTCGTGTTGACCTGGGATCGCGCCTTCATCTACGAGCCACGCGGTGATTCCGACGTGGTGGACATCCTGGAAGTCGCCAACGCGCAGTTGTTGGAAATGCGCTTCTACGACGAACTGCTCGACGCCGAACTGCCAAGCATGTACGACATGGTGGAAGTCGCCCACCACGCGGGCAACCCACTCGCCGCCCGCCACTTCGCTGACCTTGCGCGCAAGCTCTATACCCTGGTGGCAGAAGTTACGGAAATCACCGAAAAGGTCGACAACGCCCTGCAGGTGACCGAAGACGTCTACCTTGCGCGCGTCTATACCTCAGCACTGGATCTGTTCCGTGTTCGCCATGTGAGTGCTGCGGTGGATCGCAAACTATCGATTATTCGCGATACGTATGCGGCACTTTATGAGGAAGCGTCTGGCAAGCGTGCTGAACTGCTGGAACTGGCGATCATTGTGTTGATTGTGGTGGAGATTGTTATCGCCATTCTGCGGCGCTAAACGATCGTCATTACGCGACGTCCTCGCATAAACCATGACGCATCTGTTTTCCTTGAGCATCCATCAGCGCGAATCGTCATCCTGACGAAGGCCGGGATGACGGCGAGGCAAGACTCTTCATCTATATAGGCAGCTTTACTTTGCACTTTGGGAGCTGCCCCAGCGCCACAGGCCAAAATGTTATATAGATATCATTGACACATAAATGTTATTGAGATAACAATCCACCCACAAGCTACCGGTATCTCGGGGGAGGTGTCGTGGATATGTGTCGCTCACCGTACGTTCGCCGTCGTGTTTGCGCGGCGATTGCCTTGACCTTGGGCTGTCCGCTATGGGTCAACGCACAATCTCAGGACAACAGCAGCCAGCCAGGTCCAACCAGCAGTACTGACAGCAAAGCGCAACAAAAACCCGCATCCAACGCGGGGCAATCGGGCAATGCCCAGCGACCCGCAAGCGGCAGTTCGGCACCGGTGCAACTTGGCACGGTGATCGTTACGGCGAACAAGCGCGAAGAGCGCCTGCAGGACGTGCCGATGGCCGTATCGGTAGTGAGCGACACGCAGCTCGAACGCGAGAACGCCACCAGCTTTACCGATTACGCCTCGCAGGTACCGGGGCTCAATATCATCTCCTCCGGCGAAGGCTGGACCCAGCTGGTATTGCGTGGCATCACTTCCGGCAGCAGGCAGCCCAATGCCACGGTCGGCACCTACATCGATGACACGCCTTACGGATCGAGCACCGTTTACGCCGCAGGAAGCATGCTCACGCCGGATATCGATCCCAATGATCTGGAGCGCATCGAAGTGCTGCGTGGCCCTCAGGGCACGTTGTATGGATCGAATACGCTTGGCGGCCTGGTCAAATTCGTAACCGCACCGCCCGATACCACCCAAGCCAGCGCTCGCGTCGGTGTCGATACCAGCAGCATCGCAGGCGGCGGTAGCGGGTACGGCACCCACGCCACGGTCAATATCCCGCTGATCGCCAATACGCTGGCATTGCGCGTCAACGTCTACGACCGCGACGATCCCGGCTACATCCGCAATATCACCACCGGTCAGTCGGATATCGACAAAGCCAAGGTCAGCGGCAGCCGTGCGCAGTTGTTGTGGACGCCCAACGACAAGGTGTCGGTGCGCTTTTCGGCCTTGGCGCAGAACCTGCGCAGCGACGGCCTTGCCAACCAGGGCATCGACATCAATCCGGCGACACTGCAGCCGATCTACGGCTGGCCAAACCAGGCGCGCGCAGCTGGCACGGGCATGTTCAAGATCAAATATCGCCTTTACGACTTATCGGTGAATGCGGATTTCGGCTGGGCAAAACTGGTTTCAACCACCAGCTACGGCACGCTGCGTTTCAATGAAAACACCGACATTACCGACCTCTACGGTCCCGTGCTGAACCCGATCTTCGGCCTGACCAACGGCGGCTATTCGGAATACCAACCCATCGCCTTGAACAAGGTGACGCAGGAGCTGCGTCTGCAATCACCCGCGGATCAGACCTGGGAGTGGCGCGCTGGTGCGTTCTTTACTCACGAACACACTACCGATAATCAGGACATCCTGAGTTTCAACTACAACACCGGCGTTCCCATCGCGTTGCCGACGCTGGGCAATGTGGTCGTCGGTCCTGCCACTTTCAGTGAATGGGCGGGCTATGGCGATCTCACCTGGCATGCCACATCGCAACTGAGCATCATGGTCGGCGCACGCTACAGCAGCGACAGCACATCGTATACGCAGACCACCACTGGCCTGCTGACCGGCACGACCGACTTCACCACGCGCGGACACGACCATCCGGTCACTTACCTGTTCAATCCCAGCTATAAGTTCAGCGACGATCTGATGGCTTATGTACGTGTCGCCTCGGGCTTTCGTCCTGGCGGCCCGAATGTTGGCGTGCCGCCAGGCTTAGGGGCGCCATTGACCTTCGGGCCAGACAGGTTGGTGAATTACGAGTTGGGCCTGAAGTCGCTCATGCTCGACAAGCACATGAGCGTAGAAGCCGATGTGTTTTACATCGACTGGAGCAAAGTGCAGCTCACCACGACGGCGGGTGGCTTCAGCTTCCTTGGCAATGGCGGCAGAGCCACCAGCAAGGGCGCCGAAGTCAGCTGGCGCTACACGCCGCTCGCTGGACTCACGCTGTGGGCGAATACGACGTACACCAAGGCGGAACTGGCCGCCAATACGCCACCCGGCGGCGTCTACGGCCTGAACGGCGATCCCCTGCCCTACGTGCCGACATGGAATGCAAACCTGGGGGCGGATTACGACTTTCCGCTAGGCGGTGGCTGGTCCGGTTTCGTGGGCGGGAATATCAGCTACATCGGCGCGCGCTACGCGGATTTCAATACGGTTCCCGCGCCACGCTTTCGCCTGCCCAGCTACAACAACGTCGATATGCACGTAGGCGTGAACTACGACAACTGGACTGTCGAACTGTACGCCAAGAACCTGGCGAACAAGCGCGGCATTACCTCGATGTGGCCGGAAACGCTCAGTTCGATCGCCAGCCCGTTCCAAGCCACGTACCAGACGCCACGCACGATCGGCATGTCTGCCACCGTGGATTTCTAAGCTTCTTTTGCACGGAGTGTCCGCATGAACCGCCATGTCCAACGCCTGGTGGCCCTGATTGCCGGCCTTACCGCCAATCTCGCCGCAGCGCAGGGATTGCCGTCGTCGCCGTCAGGTACCACCGCATCGCAATCCGACAGCAGCGTCGAAGTATCGACACCGGCGCTGACGCAACAAGACCTCGGCTCGTTCTTCGATGGCCTTATCCCTTTTGCCCTCCGGCGCAGCGACATCGCCGGAGGTGTGATCGTGGTGGTGAAGGATGGCAACGTGCTGTTCGCCAAGGGCTATGGCTATGCGGATCTCGCGCAGCGCACGCCCGTATCGCCGGACAGCACGCTGTTTCGGCCGGGATCAACGTCCAAGCTATTCACCTGGACGGCCGTAATGCAGTTGGTCGAGCAAGGCAAGCTGCAGTTGGATCGCGATATCAACGACTACCTCGATTTCAAGATCCCGCCGTATCAGGGCAAACCGATTACCTTGCGCAACCTGATGACGCACACGCCGGGATTTGAGGATTCAGGCAAAGGGCTGTTGCCCGCATCGATTGCAGACGTCGATCTGGAGCGCTATCTGAAAACCCATCTTCCCGAGCGCATCTTCCCGCCGGGAGAAATTGTTGCCTACTCCAACTATGGCTGTGGTTTGGCCGGTTATATCGTGCAGCGCGTTTCCGGCGAGCGCTTCGAAGATTACATCGAGCATCACATCTTCCAACCGCTGGATATGACGCATTCGACGTTCGCGCAACCACTGCCACCTTCGCTCGCGCCATTGATGGCGAAAGGCTACAAGAGCGCGTCCGATGGCGTGCCGCAGCCTTTCGAACTGGTCGATCCAGCGCCAGCCGGTGCGATGAGCACCAGCGCCATGGACATGTCGCACTTCATGATTGCGCAGTTGCAGAACGGTGCCTATGGCAATACGCGCATCCTGCAGGCAGCGACGGCTGAGTTGATGCACAGCCCGCAATACACACCGGCACCCGGCATGCCTGGTTTCGACCTTGGCTTCTACCAGGAAGACCGCAATGGCCTGCGCATTATCGGCCATGGTGGTGACACCGTATTTTTTCACAGCGACCTGCACTTGCTGCTCGACAAGAACATCGGCGTTTTCATGTCGTTCAACAGCGCTGGAAGTAGTGAAGCGGGCGGCACCTTGATGGTGCGCACGGCGATCTTCGATGCCTTCCTCGATCGCTATTTCCCGTATACGTTGCCAACGCAAGCGACCTCGTCGACCGCCAAGGCAGATGCGGCACGGGTGGCCGGCTGGTATCAGGCCAGCCGCCGTAATGAAAGCGCGATGCGCGTGCTTTACCTTGCCGGGCAAACCAGCGTCGCCGCACAACCGGATGGTACGCTCACCGTTTCCATGCTCACCGATTACGCCGGGCAACCTCTGCACTGGCGTGAAGTGGGTCCGTTGCAATATCGCGAAGTGAACGGACAAGACCGGATTGCCTTCGTCACCAATCCGGATGGCAGCATCCGTTACTGGGCTACCGACTGGATTCCTGCCGTCGAGGTGTTCCAACGTGTACCCAGTTACAAGAGTTTTGGCAGCGCAGGTTTGCTAGCCGGCATTGCCACACTGATCGTACTGGTAGCGCTGCTGATCTGGCTGTTCGGCTGGCTGACGCGCCGTCACTATCACACATCGCTCGATCTTCCGACGGCCTTGCATCGCACCCGGCTGCTGTCACGACTCGGCGCGCTGATCTTGCTGGCTGACGTTCTGGGCTGGGTATTGCTGCTAGTCGCCACAGCGGTTGATGAGAACGTGATACTGCATGGCTCGGCAACGCCCTGGCTTTACGTGCTCTATGCGCTTGGCGTGATCGCGCTGCTCGGCGTCGTGGCGATCGTGGTGCACACATGGCGCAGTTGGTACCCAGCGCAACGCGGCTGGCTGGTGCGCACCGGTGAAAGCCTGCTGGCGCTCGCAGCGATCTATCTGGCCTGGTTCATCCTGGCTTTCGGGATGGTCAGCTTCAGCGTGAGCTACTGATACAGGAAACCATCATGACAAAACTATCAGACGCACCGTTGAAGCTGAGTGCCGCGATCGAAAAACGGCCACTGACCCATGCGTTCCATATCACTGGCTACACCTTTACCGAGTGCGCGATGCTGGTCGTCACGCTGCAAGATGGGGAGCTGACGGGGCGTGGTGAAGGGCTGGGTGTCTACTACCGCCACGACACGCCAAACTCGATGCTCCATCAGATTGAAGCCTTACGCGAACACATCGAACGTGGGACAACACGCGAACAGCTGCTGGAACTCCTTCCCTCTGGCGGCGCGCGTAACGCGCTCGACTGCGCGCTATGGGATCTGGAGGCCAAACGGCACGGCCAACCGGTGTGGCAATTGGCTGGCATGTCCGCACCGCAATCGTTGCTGACCACGTTCACCTTGAGCGCCGACGATCCCGAGGTGATGGCCGACTACGCGCGCCAGCTCAACGACGCACGCGCCCTGAAGCTCAAGCTCACCAACGATCACCACAATGCCGAGCGCGTGCGTGCCGTACGGGAAGCACGCCCCGGCGCATGGCTGATGGTGGACGCCAATCAGGGCTTTACCCGCGAATCACTGACGGCAGCGATGCCGGCATTCGTGGAAGCCGGGGTCGCCGTCGTGGAGCAACCCTTTCCGATCGGCTGCGAGGCCTGGCTGGACGGTTTGAATGCCCCTATTCCCATCGCTGCAGACGAAAGCGTGCAGGATCACACCGATCTCGAACATCTGGTCGGTCGCGTGCAGGTCATCAACATCAAACTGGATAAATGCGGCGGACTCACCGAGGCATTGACGATGGCACGTCAGGCACGTGATCTTGGCTTCAAGCTGATGGTGGGCAATATGGGCGGCACATCCTGGTCGATGGCACCGGCGTTCGTGCTTGGCTCACTGTGTTCGGTGGTGGATCTGGACGGTCCGATCTATATGCTGAGTGATCGCACACCGTCAGTCAGTTATCAGGATGGGCATGTATGGTGTCCGGATAGCGTATGGGGCGGCCCAACTACTGCAGTCGCATGATGACTCCATTGACCTACCGTAGCGTCGACAAGGGCGGCGACGTCATTCTCGCGAAAGCGGGAATCCATTTTCGCTTTTCGCCAAGGAACAACATGGATTCCTGCTTGCGCGGGAATGACATCGCGCTTTGTAACACGCCGTTCAAGAGCGACACCTCACTTCCGTACCGATAGGAAAGCGTGCATGTCCGAAGTCGACAACCCACCACGCGAACGAACCTGGTTCGGCCACCCTCCCGGCCTCACCATTCTGTTCCTCACCGAAATGTGGGAGATGTTCTCGTTCTTCGGCATGCGCGCGCTGCTGGTCTATTACATGACCAAGCGGCTGGATATTCATCAGGAACACGCTTCACTGATCTACGGCGTGTATGCCGCGTTCGTCTATTTCACGCCAGTGTTCGGTGGCGTCGTGGCGGATCGCTGGCTGGGCAAGCGCAAGGCCGTGATCATCGGCGGCGTGACGATGGCGCTGGGTCATTTCATGATGGCATCGGAGGCCTTGTTCTATCCGGCACTGGCGACCATCGCGCTCGGCAACGGCTTGTTCCTGCCCACCCTTGCCAGCCAGATCGAGGGGCTTTATCGCGAGGGTGATCCGCGCAGCAAGAGCGCCTACAACGTCTACTATGTCGGGGTGAACCTCGGCGCATTCATCGCACCGCTGATATGCGGCAGCCTTGGCGAAGCGTACGGCTGGCACTGGGGATTTACGGCCGCCGGTATCGGCATGCTGATCTCGCTGGTGATCTACTTGCGCGGCAGCCGTTATCTGCCGCCGGAAACGGTGCGCATCGATACCCGCCAATCCGCATCCAAGCCTGTTGATCGTGAAACCTTCCGACGGCTCGCCTTCCTGGTCGGCGTTGCCGCCATCGTGGTGGTCTTTCGCGGGGCCTACGAACAAGTGGGCAATACGATTGCCTTGTGGGCGGATGAAGGCGTGAATCGCCACGTCACAGCCAGCTGGAGCATCCCCATGACCTGGTTCCAGTCGTTGGACTCGCTGGTGGTCTTTACGGCGACACCGCTGCTGCTCGCGCGCTGGACACGCCTGGCCAAACGCGGGATTGAAACGCCGTGGCTGCTCAAGATGGCTTTTGGCGCCGCCACGGTGGGCTTGTCCTACCTGCTGCTCGCGGGCGTGGCCGCCTGGGCTGAAACGCATGGCGCGCGCGCCAACTGGGCCTGGCTGGCCGGATGGTTCGTGCTGATGACGCTGGGCGAGCTGTACATTCTGCCGGTAGGCCTGGGTTTGTTCGGCCGCATGGCGCCGGAGGGATTTCGCGCCACCAGTATCGCGATCTGGTTCTTCGCCGGATTCTTTGGCAATCTGCTTGCGGGCGCGCTGGGAACCCTGTGGAGCCCACTGACGCACGGATGGTTTTTCGTACTGATTGGCTGCGTGGCCGGCATTGCCGCTACGCTTTTATACGCGCTGGGCCTGCGCATGGGACATGTGGAAAAGCGCGAGAATACAGGGCTGGCTACCATGCTCTCCAGATGAAGAACGACGATGACCAAGGACCTGCAACAAAAGCTCAAGGATCACTGGGATAGCTTCACCGCATCCGAGCAAAAGATTGCCAATTATTTGTTGCGCAACATCCGCGATCTACCGTTCGAGACGGCGGCTTCGCTGAGCAAGCATGTCGGCGTCAGTCAGATGACGGTAGGACGCTTCCTGCGCAACCTCGGTTACGACGGCGTTGGCGATCTGAAGGAAGAGCTGCGCGGCGAAGGAACCTGGCGACAGCTCTACAAGGAGCCTGAGCAGCCGAAAGACACCGATGCCATCGCCGCGCACCTGCAATCGGAAATTCGTGCGCTGACCGATGTGCATGCGCTGACCGGCAGCAAGGAATGGAAATCGGTCGTGAAGCTGTTGGTCTCGGCCGATCGCGTCTCGGTAGCCAGCTTCCAGCACGCAGCATTTCTCGGCCTGTCCTTCGCCAAGACGCTGGAGCAGCTCAGGTCGAACGTTTTCTGCAACACCGGCACTGACGGCGCCTACGTCGACATGCTGCTCGACTCCACCCGCAACAGCTGCATCGTGTTGATCGACATGCGCCGCTACTTCAAGCAATTCCGTGCGCTGGCTGAAGAAGTTGTCGCGCGCGGCATTCCGTTGATCATGATTACCGACACCGACTGCTACTGGGCACGCGAGCTCACTCCGCACGTGCTGATGATCCAGGCCAGTTGGGTATGGCACAGCTACAGTGCCTACATGACGCTGTTCAGCCTGTTGGCGACGTCCGTCGTCCAGGAAAAGGGCGAGGTTGTGATGGATCGACTTGGCGATATCAACCAACTGCGCCAGAAGCTGGTGGGGTACATGGGAGCATCATCGAGCAAGGTACGGGAACCTGTGGCGAGTAGTGGAAAAATGCCAGATAGCAAGCGCACGAAGGTCAAACCCCGCAAATGACCCGCCACTCGATTTGTTGCTGAGCTTCGCGGTGCCCACGCCCGCGGTTGGGTGTGTTTCTACGACTAGACCAACATACCGCCTGAAACCTCGATACGTTGGGCGTTGACCCAGCGGTGGTCCTCGGAAAGCAACGACGCAATCATCGGGCCGATGTCATCGGGCAAACCCGCGCGGCCAAGTGCCGTAAATTCGGCAACACGCTTGTTGATCTCGGGATTATCACGAACCATACCGCCACTGAAGTCCGTCGCGACGGCACCAGGGGCCACGGTATTGACCACAATCCGGCGCGGCCCAAGCTCCTTTGCCAGATAACGCGTAAGCACCTCGACGGCGCCTTTCATCGACGCATAGGAAGAGCTTCCCGGCACGGCAACGCGCGTCAAGCCGGAGGAAATGTTGACGATGCGTCCACCATCATTGATCAGCGGCAGTAGCTTCTGGGTCAGGAAGAAAACGCCTTTGAAGTGGACGTTGTACAAACTGTCCAGCTCCGCTTCCGTCGTCTGTTCAAATGGAGTGTGATTGGAGGTTCCCGCATTGTTGACGAGATAGTCGAAATGCTCCGCGCCCCACGTTGAAAGCGCATCACGCACATGATGCACGAAGGCGTCGAACGAACCGATGTCTCCCGTATCGAGTTGCAAGGCGATAGCCTTCCGACCGGTCTCGGCAACCAGTCCAATCACCTTTTCGGCCTCTGCCTGATTAGCATTGAAGGTAAAGATGGAATCGACGCCACGCCGGGCAAGGTTCAGCACCGTGTTACGCCCAAGCCCGCGGCTACCGCCCGTGACAATCGCGATTTTGGTTGGGGAAACGGTGGGATTTTCTTTCGACATACTGCGCTCCTGAGCGATAAGGCATGAGCGAAAGGCTATCGGTGCCGCGTCAGGAGCTGAATGTCCGAACTCTCCCATTTCTTGCCTAATCCTGCTCCGGGGCCTATAAAGCGGGGCAAATACCCGTAGGATCCGAGCGTAGCGACAGCGCGGGTTTCGATATGCCGAATGCTTTACTAGAGATCGTCAGGCACCACACCGACACACACCCAGGGGTGAGTCCGCTGGCAACGGCCGTCGACGGTCTTTACATGCTGCGTTCGGATCACGAGAAGCTTCCCTCACACCTGATCTTCAAGCCCGCGCTTTGTGTCGTCGTACAGGGCGCCAAATGGACGATATTCGGTGACAGGCGATTCGATTACCGGGCAGGACAAGCGTTGGTAGTAAGCGTCGAAATGCCCGCTTTCAGCCGAGTGGCGGAAGCCAGTCCGACCGAGCCCTATCTTGGCGTGATCATCGAATTCGACTTGAAGATCATGAGCGAAGTCCTGGAGGAACTCGACGTGCCGCCCGAGGTGGTCGGTCATGTGGGGCAAGGTGTCTTCGTCACCGACTTCGACGGCCCGCTAGCCGATTGCGTGCTGCGCATGGTGCGCCTGCTCGATACCCCCAAAGCCATCCCCATGATCGCACCGATGATCATGCGCGAGATTTACTACTGGCTTCTCACCGGCCCTCACGGTGGCGAGATCGCCAAGATCGCGCTCGCGAGTAGCCACACGCATCGAGTCATCAACGCCATCTACACGCTGCGCGATCAGTTCAAGGAAACCTTGCGCATCGAAGACCTCGCCGCCATCGCGCAACTGAGCGCTTCCGCTTTCCACCGCCAGTTCAAAGCACTGACGTCCATGACGCCGCTTCAATACCAGAAGCAGCTTCGCCTGCTGGAGGCACGTCACCTGCTCGCCGCTGGCGCCGCGAATGTCGAAACGGCAGCGCTTCAGGTCGGTTATGAAAGTCCCTCGCAATTCAGCCGCGAGTACGCGCGCATGTTTGGCGCACCGCCAAGGCGCGACATTGCTGCTTTGAGATCCCATCTAAGAACCGGCACTTAGCAGCTAAATCGCATAACGCCGCTTCTCAGCTGGAATGACGGATTCAAAGTCAGCCATGGCCAGGATGGCGAGCTAGCACAAAGAAGACTATCTAGTTAGTTGGGTGCTCATGAACTGCCGCAGCAATGGCTTTCAGTGCACTCTCGGTGCCGTCACAGGCATCGTTGGCCAACAGTACGAAGCCTTCGTGCTGTTTGGGATAAAGCACCACCTGGCTTGACATACCGAAGCTGCCACCGCCATGCCAAATAACAGGTTGGCCCTGGTCGCTCCCCAGGTTCCAGGCCATGGCATCGCCATCACTCGTGTTTCCCATCAAAGTCTGATGCGATAGATGGATGACAGGATCGTTATCATCCAGCTGCCAGCTGGCATATTTCGCCATGTCTTCGGCAGAGGCATAGAGCCCCCACGCCGCGCCGGCGTTCTTGAAATGATACGGTGCAAGGCGCCCGAAGTGATCGTAGCCGTTGACGAGGCGCGATCGCTCGCTGCCATCGAGCTCAAAGCCGGTAGATGTCATGCCCAACGGTTGCGTGATGTATTGACGCAACAGCTTATCGACCGGCTTGCCATAGACCTTGTCTAAACCCAGTCCAATCACCAGAAAACCAGCGTTGGAGTAAACCTGCTTTTCACCGGGAGCGCTACGCAGCTTAGTGTCATGCAGTGCCACCGCGAATTGCTCACGACCAAAGCCCTGGTTGAGGGCAATCATGCGTGCATTGAAGTCGGGCGCCCTCTTGTTGGAAAAGAGCGCGTCTGTGTCGGGAATGTCACGCGGCATGCCGGAGTAGTGCGTAACCAGCGTACGCAAAGTGATCGGTTGTCCGTTCCAGGCGAGATTAATGTAGTCGCCGGGTAAGTTATCGCGGAAATCACCATCCATGGTCATACGACCATCAACGACCGCGCGCGCCGCCAATGCCGCGGTAAACGTCTTGGTGACCGATGCAAGCTCGTAGATGCTTTGCGGGGTTGGTACCACAGCTTTGCTGCGAGACGTTCTGCCATAGTCGTAGAAGTAGGAATGACCTGCTTTCACGACCGCAATAGAGACGCCAACATGACACTGATTGCGGAAGTAGTTGCTGGCCGCCTTATCGACGGCGTCATCCAACGCAGAGTGATGCGGATTGTCACTGGGTACGCTTGTCGCCAAAGCGAATGCCGACGTCGCGAGGGTCGCGCAAAGAAGCGTCAGAGCATTCCTAAACCAATATTTAATCCACGCTGCAGATTTTTTGCTCTGCACCCTCCGTCGAGACATGACCGTTCCTTATAAAGAAGAGTGCGAGGTTGTTATAGGTGCTGATAAAGCCGTGCGAGCAGCGAGTACAAACTTCAGCGACGACTTACGTCAGCATGGCAGCCAGAGTCGACACGCAGATCGCAACGCAGGCGGCGAAGAAGCTATTGAGCATCAAGGTTTCGAATTTCATGGTGGCTCTCCGTTCGATGAGTGAATGAGGTCTTCGAGAGAGGTGTTGCAAAGTCGATGCCAACAGCATCGATGCTCCAAAAACCGCATCACAGCGACATTTTCTCGGCATGGCTGGATTGAGCCACATTGTCCGCGGACAGGTGTCCGCGTTGTCCGGACAACACACGGACAACGCTACTTCGGAACGTATACGCGGTTGCTAAGAAGAACCAGACACGAGCGCCCCTTGACCGGGATAACTCCCGGTCAAGGGTGAAGCGCCTGCTCAGTTCGATTCAGTGAACTGGATCGACGGTGTCGACCCGCCGGAGGTGGAGCACGAGCCAAGATTCAGATTGTTGGTCTCGCCGGTGGTTCCTGCGTTCGAAGCGCAAGTCGGTGCGTCGCTTGATCCATCAGTCAAGGAGACATTCACCGTGACCGAAGATCCCGAATTAAAATCAGCCTCCGATCCACCGCCATCGCCAATGATGTTGAATTCAGAAGCCTGCCAGGCCGTCGCCAGATCAACCACGCTGTCGTCGCCGCTGGTGGTATAGGCTTCGGTGCCGTCGGTGAAGGTCAGCGTGTCACTACCGCCGGCCACGGCAGTGCCAGTGAGCGTCATGTTTCCCAAGTCGCTGATGTCGTCGTCGGGTACCGATACCGCGGCGCTGTTCATGTAGCAGGACCCTTGATACGACATCCAACCGCCGCTTGGACAGGTGTCACCGTAATTGATCAACCAATATTGCATGAAGGCTTCGCCTTCGCCCGAGGCATACACGAACTGCTCCCAGGCCTGGCAACCCGATACGCCATTGCAAGCGTCGGTGCTCATGAAGTTCGAATTGAGCTGTAGCGAATAATCGTTGCTTTCGCCATCATCGCTTTCGCTCGTGACGCCCGATACGCTTGGAAAACTTCCAACCGTCTGCGAAATCACGCCAGAAGAAATCTCCGCAGCGTAATCGTTGCCATTGCCGACCGTTTGCGCCTCGGGCTTATGCCGCGGCAAATAAAGGCGATTCGGTGCCTTGACGCAGTCGACCTTTGCCCAGACCGTGCTGGGATAACTGGCGTGATAACAGCCTTTAGCCGGTGCTGACGTGTGCTGCATGGTCTGACGCCAAGCCGCGTGAAACTGAGCCTCAAGATCCGGCGACGATGAAGCGGCAAATGCGGATGGAAGCGTAGCGGCACCCGCGAGCATGGATGTCACCGCGACATACACCATATAACGTGCATTACACTTTTTCATGTACGACTCCCCACATAGGTTTATGAGATATCACTCGTTACAAAACGCCACGCAATACGCGTGGATCTCCCCCAGATAGCGAGCTTAGAGATGAAAACAGTGAATGCGCTGTCAAAAATCGCGTGTTCGATAACGTGAAAAAAGCCTGACGTTTAGCCGCTTTTCATCACCGTGTACGTAGGTTGAAGCGCGCGCGAAAGAGAAGTGTATGCATAACGAAGCATCGTCGCATTGCCGACCACAACGACAGTCATGCGAAAGAAACGCTTCATATACAGTTCAAAGCAAATCGGTCTCAAACGAGGAACGACGACCAACGTCATTCGCTTCGGCAAGGTCAACAGCTGACGCATGATTGCGGCCAGTCCCTATGCGACCGCTTGGCAAGCCGCCACTCGCGAGCCGAATGACTCTCGCACATGAAAATGCCAGCGCTGTGTAGCTAGCCGCGCTGACTTTATTCGCATACCTAGGCAATCAAGCGCCCAACCACGCCACGGCTTCGATTTCGATCAGGAATTCAGGCCGAAATAGTCCAGAAACCTGCACCAGTGTGCTTGCTGGAGGATTCTTGACGCCGACGAGATGTCGGTCCCTGACTTCTCGTAAAGCTGGGAGCTGCGTGATATCGGTGACGAACATCGTGAATTTGATGATGTCCTTCAACGTCCCTCCGCGCGATTCAATGGCTGCGCGCAGATTTTGAAACACTTGATCGGCCTGTCGCGCGAAATTCCCGGCGCCGACCAGGGATCCGCCTTTGTCTAAAGCCACCTGGCCCGCCACGAACACAAGCTTCCCACCCGTGACTTCGACAAGCTGACTATATCCCGGTGGTGGAAACAGCGTATCGGGATTGCTGAACACTGGCTCGGACATGGTGCCTGCTCCTTTTGAGGTTCACGCATCTTGCGCCTGGCACAGTGATCGGACAATCTTAGTAATCTCGAACAAGGTGTCCGAAAATGCGAACAAAATTGCGCACGGAAACCGATCTCGACTTGTTTATCGCGATCGCCAAAGAGGGAGGATTGAGACGCGCCGCGGCCAAGTACAACGTACCTGTTTCCCGGATGAGCGACCGCCTTCGGGCTCTTGAAGAACAGATGCAGGTAAGACTGTTTCACCGCACCACGCGCAGTATGGCCCTGACCGAAGTGGGCTTGGCGCTGCTTACGCATGTTGAGCCCGCGCTGGCCGCACTGGACAATGCTTTAGAAGTTGCCACAGCCGGAGATAGCGAGCCGTCTGGAATACTGAAGATCAACGCAGCGCCTCCTGCCGCCGAGCTGATCCTGGCCCCTCACCTTCCGGGCTTTCTGGCGCAATATCCAGGCATCGATATTCAACTCACCGTCGAAGATGCATTAATCGACATCGTGCGCGAAGGATTCGACCTCGGCATCCGTTACGCCGAAAACCTATCGGCCGATATGATCAGTGTCCCGATTGGGAGCAAACAACGTTATGTCCTCGTAGCGGCTCCGGCGTTACTCGATAAAACAGGAACGCCATCGAGCATTACCGATTTGTCGCGTGTCCCTGCCGTTCGTCACCGCTTTCCAAGCGGCACGCTGCTTCCCTGGGAATTTTCGCGGAAGGGGAAACTGATCAGGGTTGAACCAAACAACCGTCTCATCACCGACAACCCACGCGTCGCAGTTTCCGCAGCGCTACGCGGAACCGGATTTCTTCTTATCTTCGAAGACTATGTATCGCGATGGATCCGCGATGGAAGACTGGTCGCCTTGATGCGGGATTGGCTGCCCGAATTCAATGGTCCGGTCATTTACTATTACTCGCGAAAGCACGTGCCGCTTCCCATGCGAGCATTCATTGACTATATGAAATCTGTCGCGCCTGCTTGATAGAGCGAAAAGGATAAGAACACCTTTCCCGACCCTAAGCGTCGTAGAAAAGTGTTCTTTCCCTTTATGTCGGTCCAGGGGACAGAGTGCTCTTTTCATTCTGGCATGAGCAAAAAGAGACCCTGCCCCTCCATTTGCCTTAAGGCTTGGCTTTACTTGAGCTTTCGGTGGAACTCAAACCCGCATTGATCGCGCCTGCATAGGCAGCGGTCAAAGACTCACTACCGTACGTCTGACCCGCGACATCGTCATAAAGCCACAGGAAAGCACCGGTAATGCTGCACTGTTGTTCCCAACCACCCACCGTACTTTGTGCGCCCGATACCGAGACGCCTCCAGAAACACTGGAATCGGCTATGCCGGGATAGACGGGAACCGAGCCGAAATTCCAGCCGGAACAGGGACTGTTGCCCGAGCCACCGGAGTAGGTTTGCAGATGCACGCCGTCGACCGTGCCGGGAAGTGCGGTATTAATGCTCGTTACCAGTGATGTCCAATAACTCGCACTCGTGTACGCATCCGGCATCACGTGATAACCAAGATTACCGAGCATCACCGCGAATGCCTCGGTGGTCGATGCGTCGTAGCCGTTTTCGTCATCCAAATCGATGGCGTCGAGCGACGGAATGGCTTTTTTCAAAGCCTGGAAATCCTTGTAAAGGATGCTGTTTGGCCCCGTACCACCGCCGGAACCGGTGCTGTTCACCAACGCACTGATGTCTTCGAAGTCACCGTAATTAGAAGAGCCGATGCTGAAAGTAATGCGCTTCACCCCGGCGCTCTTCAACGCGGCCAGATTGGAAGGAAAATCTGGATAAGTCTGGTTACCTACATAGGCCCCATTGGTCACCAGCGGAAATTCTCCGTTGAAATTCAGGTTGCCGGTCGAACTGACTTCGATACTCCAGACAATGACTTCGGTGAAGCCCGAATTGCTCAGCTCCGTAATATTGTTGTTGAGATTTTTATAAATAGGTCCGCCGCCAAAAATACCGGTATAACCCGTCGATTGGGCGGATGCGGTCGATGCAGTGGTGATGCCAACAAACGAAACGAGCAAAGCTGCTGCCAAGCGGGAAAATGTCCGATTGCGGTGACGCGAAGATGCTTGATCCATAAGTCGTACTCCGGTGGGTGCTTAGTCGTATGCGCTGACGTCGAAGCCCGAAGCGTTCTACAAAAACTAGCGACGCAAGGATCCCTGGCGCGGCTTTTCTCGCCTGCCATGCCTACTTCCATCGATAGTGTGGCTTCGCCGTTCCCCGTTGGTAAAAAGATCATGCGTGAAATTCGTACACGCGAATTTCACGCCATTTAGATCGATCTAATTCCAACTTGCTGAAAACATATTGCAAGGCGCTCTCGCATGCACGCTGCGATGCAAAATCTGCGCAGCACGCAAATTCTTCTAAACGAAGAAGTCAGGCTTTTTCGTAGACGAAAAAGCTCACGAAGTACCCATTGGCGTTCCGCGAAGCTATCCAAGCGAAGCGTCTGGGCAACGCTTGCACATCTAGCCACGTTTAAACTTTCTTGGGCACTCGCTGGGCGGGGTCGTAGAAAAACTGTTCTTCCGCGATGCGCTCACCGTCCCAGCGCTGGTAAGCCAGCTCTTCCATCTGTGTAACGGTGCCATCGAGCCACTCAAAGCGAAAAATCCAGCGTACAACCACCCGATCGCCGTTGACGAATACCGGCCGGATACATTTTGAAGAGACAGACCTGGCTCTGGCGAACACCATTCGCTCATTCGCCACGTGTGCGTCCCGCCCTATTCTCGGCGTCCCCTGATTCTCCTGCATGGAAGAATCGGGTGCATAAAATTCTTCGCAAGCTTCCGCATGCTCATTTTGTTCAACGCGAGTGATGAAACGCTCAAGTGTTTCAAGTGTTGGCATGTGCTTCTCATTGTAGTCAAGTGAAATGTATATCGCGGGCGTTACGCGCCCCGGGAAGACTGCCGTTCGGATGACTATGGAGAAAGATCCAATTAGCGTCAAAATTAAACAAACACATCACTTGACAATACGCATCGCCTTAACTTGTCGTACTGAATCCGTGTCGCGTTCAGTTGCGGACAAGTGCGTCCGCAACATTCACTGCATGAAAAATAGGTCTAGCGGCAATAGATTCAGGCCGCCAAGTTCGTGCACACGACATACGCTTCAAAGCGCCGAATGGCCATCTCAATGATTGACTTGGTTCGGGCAACCTTCGCCTGACTCAACAGCGACGACAGCCTGGTCACGCGTTTCCACGCTTCGCGCGTAGCAACTTCCCAATGAATCACTGAAGCGGTACGACTGCTTCCCGTGTTGGTCGCGCGAACCGATGATGCCCGTCCCACCAGCATTAAAATCGGTGTTGCTGTGGCTGATTAGATGGTTGTCCAGCGTGGACCAGAAGCTTACGCGGCCGTCCTCCATGCGCTGGCGCTTGCTCAGGTAACCCTGTTGCATGGTGATATCTGCGGTGAAATCGCCATTCGCGTGAACCTGTTTGCGAATGTCGATCAGCAGTGGATAATCGAGACTATGCATGTCCTGCACGGTGCCGGCGGCGGTGATAATGCTTATGTTATCGACCACTTGCGTGTGCATGTCGATGCGCTGGCTGTAGAGGTCCTTCGACGGATGATCGAAGCCCTGACGGTTGGCGAAATCCGCCTGTTGTTCGATGCGCGTGACGACTTTGCCGTGCGAGGTCTGCAGTTCGCCAGCGATCACATAGTGGCTGCTTTGCAGGGTATCGACCTCGCCATGCAGCGTGCCGTCCGCACCCTGTTTGAAGTTGCGCCGTACTGGCGGTTGTTGGCCATTCTGCTGCGTGGCGAGCGTATTTTGCGTGAGTTTGCCGGTAAGCACGTCACGTCCATGGTCGCGCCAAGCCAGCAGGTTGGCGGCGAGGCTGAAGAAGTCGTGTGCGCCCAGCACACGCACCGCCACGGTGTGTGGCTTGCCGTCGTCAAGCAGCGCGGCAAAGGGTGTCAGATCCACGCGATATGGCGTGAAATTGAGTGTCTGGATGTCCGTCGTGGGCCGCCACAGGTTGGGATCCACGCCACCGGTGTAAGTCCACGGATAGACCGGCGCGCGACCCGCCGGCTGGCCGTCGATGCTCACTGACACTTCGCGAAAGTTGCCACCAGGACATTGCTCCAGTGGATCGCCCGCGTTCGGCGGTCCCAGAGAGAATTCACGCGTGGGCTCCATATCGGCATCGTCGATGCACATGTACCACTGTTCGTCCACGGCTTGGCTCTGCGCGATCAGATCCAATGCCACACGCTCAACGTTGCGCGGCAAGGTGATGATGCGCGAAAGCGTTTCATTGCCGTTCTGTACATCCACCGGATGCCCGTCGTTATCGCCGACCAGACCCATGGCGAGATCGGCGGATGACGCGGCCTTGCTGTTCGGCGTTGCCGGATAGAACACCAATCGCGCGCTGCCGTGGATGACGCCGCTACGCGTGGTATCTATCCAATTGTTGAGGATGGTCTGGCCATGCCCGGCCTCACGGAACAGACTGGCGTAATCGGTCACGTCGCGCTCGACGTGCCAGCGCGGGCTGACCTTGGCAGCGGGCTCTTGCGTAGTGCCATAGAAGAGATTTACGCCTTTGAGCCACAGGCTGACCGTGCGGTCGTATTGCCGCCCGGCAGTTACCGAAAAATCCGCCTCCAGCACCACTTTCGACCATGAACCTGCGCATTGCGCAGGCGGTGCGTACGTCCATTCGCGGGGTTTCGCCTCACGCGAGGTGGCTTCGCCGTGATCATCGAATGCGACATCGGTATACAGGTTGGCGATGCAGGGCGTGACAGCGGGACGCGGTACCGGCGCATCGGCAATAGCGACGCCATGATCGCCTACGGCGGGCGACGTTTGCGCAGCGATGGCCGCGCTCGACAAGGCCAGTGCAAGGATAAGGCCCGGGCGAATCAGGTAGTGCATGTAGATCTTCCTGCGGCGACTTGGAACAAGATCAGCAAGCATGCACGCGATTGCATCTTCTGGCGAGGGATAAAAGCTTGCGGGAAAATCCAAGCCATTTCGGACCACGTCAAAACATCAGCCCGGTGCAGCAAGCTGGCATTCTGATCGACCCTACTTCCGCTTATGCGCCTCCTGAATTAGCGCCAGTGGATCCGCGCGTCTCACCGACAAGCCAATCAACGAATCCGGTAAATAAGTCTCCAGCATCAGCGTGACGAGGGATGATCGCGACATAACCCGTCCGCGGAACCCGGATGTCTGGCAGCGGCGTCATCAGCCTTCCGTTGGCAATGTCGATCTCCAGCATCGGCAGTGGGCCGATTCCAACGCCAAGCCCATCTTCCACCGCCTGTCGCGTCACGAAGAAATGATCAAATATCTGGCGGGGATGTCCGGCAAGGTGTTGGAGCCCTGCCGCCTCAAGCCAGTCCGCCCAATCGCCGGCGCGAGTCTCACTTGCAAGCAACGTATGTCCCTCGATGTCGGCTGGCTTCAGGATCGGCCGATGCGCGAACAGCGCAGGGCTCATGATCAGCGTGTCCACATCATCCAGCACCGGAACGACGCGATGCTGAGGCCACGCATGCTCCCGAGCAGCGCCACGTCGGATCGCCACATCGACGCCGCCACGCAATTCTTCGAACACCGTCGAAACCGTCGTAACCGCGACTTCGACGTGCGGATGATCGGCGTGGTAGCGATTGAGCCGCGGGATCAGCCAGCGCATCGCAAAGCTGGTCGGGGCGCTTACGCGCAGGATGCGGCGCGCACCGGGCCGGCCACACGCTTCCGCCGCAACAGCCAAGCGATCGAACGAAAGACCGACTTCCGCTGCGAAGATTCTCGCCATCGGCGTCGCGACCATGCGGCGGCCGTCCTTCGTGAAGAGCCTCTGCCCTAACCAACTTTCGAGCGCAGCGATTTGCCGGCTCACCGCGCCATGGGTGACGCCGAGCTGCGCCGCTGCGTCGGCGTAACTACCCGTTCGAGCGGCAACCTCGAATACCCGTAGTGCATTGAGAGATGGCAGGCGACGCATAAATTCCGTGAGTAAAACTAACGTATATCGTGAGCAATGGTCGTCTTGTTGAAAATTTCTCGCTTATTATCATAGCGCGATGGCAACCTCGACCACCCTTCACCCGACAATGGATGATCCAGGCTCGTCTGCTGCGACCCAATCACGCAGTCTGCTGGCCGCATGCCTCACGCACGCACTTCATGACGGCTACACCGACAGTCTCTATGCCTTCCTGCCAGGGTGGCAGGCGCAGTTCGGCCTTTCCTATGCGGCGCTTGCCGTCGTTCGCGCGCTCTATTTCGGAACGATGGGAGGTCTTCAAATCCCGGCCGACCGAGCCCTTCGCAGCTTGTCGCCACGAGCGGCACTCATCCTGTCGACTGTCGTCGCGTTGACGGGCTTGTTGATCATGGCGCTGCCGTTTGGCTTTGTGGGTCTTTGCGTTGGCCTCGTCGTGGCCGGCATCGGATCGAGCATCCAGCACCCACGTGGCTCGACGCTCGTCACCGACAGTTATGGCAAAGCGTCGCGACGCCCACTGGGCATCTACAATTTTTCAGGCGATCTAGGGAAAGCCGTGTTGCCGGCGCTCGTTGCAGTACTGCTGCCGATCCTCGCCTGGCGCCCCGTACTGGGCCTGATGGCGGTGCTTGGAATCGCTTTGGCGGTGGCCCTGATGTCACTGGCACCAGCGGCTCCCATCACCAGGAATGCCACGCAAGAAGCAGCTTCTGGCCGTGCCCGCGGCGGCTTTGGCATTCTAACGACGGTCGGTGCGCTCGATACGGCAACACGTATGGGTTATCTGCTGTTTCTACCTTTCCTCATCCATGGGAGGGGCGGGGACTCGCCGACGGTTGGAATCGCGCTCGCCCTGCTGTTCATCGGCGGTGCTTTCGGAAAGGCGACGTGTAGCTGGCTCGGGGAGCGGCTGGGTATTATCGCGAGCGTCATAGTGACCGAAGCCGCAACAGCCTTGCTGATCGTGGCGACACTGTTCACGCCACTGACGCCAACGCTCATGCTGTTGCCGCTGCTCGGCATCGTGCTCAACGGTACCTCTTCGGTGCTCTACGGCACTGTGCCGGAGCTTTCCGATGGCGATACGGGCCGCGCCTTCGCGATCTTTTATACGAGCGTCATCGGCTCTGGAGGTATCGCGCCGATCCTCTACGGCACGGTTGCCGATCACAGCAATCGAACTATCGGCATGCTGGCCTCGGCGGCGACCGCCGCTCTGATCGTTCCGCTTGTACTGACGCTGCGGCCCCATCTGCGCAACTCCACTGTGGGATCATGCAAGAGGTCCGCCTGATCCCGCCACCACATGAAGGTTTCGCCAAATGGATACCGTTCCGCAGACACCGCTGATTCTGATAACAGGTGGAGGTCGTGGCATAGGCGCAGCGACTGCGCGGCTTGCTGCTGCACAAGGTTACGATGTGGCGATCAGTTTCGTCTCCAACGAGCCTGCCGCACTTGCGGTGGCGGCTGACGTGGAAGCCGCCGGGCGCCGGGCCTTACCCGTGCGCGCAGACAGCGCAGATCCAGAGCAGGTCGCTCAATTATTCGCCGCGATCGACCAGGAATTCGGCCGGATCGATGTACTGGTTAACAACGCCGCGATCATTGCGCGGCACTCTCGGCTAGAGGATCTCCAATTCGAGCGTATGCAGCGTATCTTCGCGGTCAACTCGATCGGCCCTATCCTATGTGCACAGCAGGCAGCGAAACGCATGTCGTATCGTTACAACGGGCGAGGTGGCGCTGTGATCAACATCTCGTCGACATCGGCCCGGCTCGGCAGTCCAAACGAATATGTCGACTACGCTGCGTCGAAGGGTGCTCTCGAGACATTCACCACCGGCTTCGCCAAGGAAGTCGCGCGGGAGGGGATACGCGTCAACTGCATTCGCCCTGGGCACATCTACACTGACATGCATGCTAGCGGTGGCGAGCCGGGACGGGTGGATCGCGTCAAAGACTCGATCCCCATGGGGAGAGGCGGTCAGCCTGAAGAAGTTGCGCGGGCGGTCCTATGGCTAGCAAGCACCGAGGCTTCCTTTATCACCGGCACATTCCTCGATGTCACTGGCGGCAAGTGAGCACAGGGTGCGACGCTGAAATAGGGTCATGTTTGCCAGCGATCCCACATCCGTGCCTTCTGAGTCTGGCTGTAATGGATCTGTGGTCGGTGGGACATCTTGCAACACTCCTGCTGCTCGCGCAGTCTTCAGTGTGTTGCATCCACCGGCTGAATCCGCAATCGAAAGCAGACATCCCGAACTTTTTTTCAACGACCCATCTACAAGCTTTGGAGTTCACCCGTCGATATTCAGGGCGAATAATGGGTAAAGACGTAGTCGCGATCTTTGACGGGTGTATGGCAGGCAAAACAGGCCTGTACATCGATGTGATCGGGCTTTCCGTTCTCGAATTGCACGAACCCCCACCCCCCGGTCGATGCGTATGCGCGTGAGTTCTTGACCATGAATTGGACATTCGTCGGAGCGCCAGGCACGAACGATTGAGTACGGCCAAATGCTTTGTTGTTTACGTCGGACGGTCCATATGCCCATGCGAGTCGGGCGATGATTGCTCCATCCGGTAACGGAAGCTTTCCTTCGCGATACGCTTTGACGGCGATGTCGTTGCCGAGAATCGCACGTATATCGTTGAGCTTACCTTCTTCGTGAGCAACGGAAATCAACTTCCAGTCACGGTATCCGTCAGGGAGTTTCCCTCCGAAGATCTGGGTGCTGTCGTAGCCGTTATCGGCTGCCATTAACAGCGTGGCACTCGCGAGGGTCGTTGCGATGGCAACCATGGCGCCGAGGACTTGGATCTGCTTCATGAGACGTCCCTCCGTAAGTGCTGACAATCGACTTACTAAGTTATCGCGTCTTAGCGCGAACCGAGAAGCGCCTGTCCTGCCCCAGATACTTCAAGCGACTTAAAAAAACTCGGCACACAACGATTTCAACTTTGCGTTTTTAAGTTACCGCCAAATCTACCGTCACGTGTGATCCGCTTGGCATCCCTGGCGCGCCCGTCGGATCTGGTACTTACCTAAACCACTCGCACACATGTTTTAGGGTTCGCCGCCCGCAGAGTTACTAGAAGCCGCTGAACCGGCTGGAGTGCTAGTGGGGATCTCAGCGCTAGCCTTTGTTGAATGCTTGTGCGACTTCTTGTCCTTGCGGGCGGCTTTAGCCTGTGTCTTCTCCGCTCTTTCGTTTTGCTTGGCAACCTTCGCGGCCTGTTTGGCGGCTGCCGACTCCTTGGGAGGCTTCGCTTGTGCCTTCTTGTGGGAGCCTGAATTTTTTCCTTCCGCCGCTTTTGCCTTTTGCTTGCTGGCACTCGCGGCCTGTTTGGTGGCCTTTTTCGCCTCCCTTTGAGAATGCTCTTGAGCCTTTGCGGCTTGCTTGGCGGCCTTGCTGGCAGCTTTGGCTTGGGCTTTAGCAGCGGCCCTGGAGGCGGCACTCGCTGCGGTGGCCGGGGTCCCGGAAGCGGGAGCGGACGGAGTTTGCTGGGCCACTACCGAACCGGAAAGAGCTACTCCCGCGACGAGCAGGGAGGCAATCACAAATTTACGAATCATGATATGAGTGAGTCTCAAGTTTTTACGCTTGCCGCGTGGCTGACACGGCCGGTCAATACTGCACGGGATAAGCATACCGAATTCGCTCTGAGACCTCGCGCTAAAGCGTAGTTCGGCTCTTGGGCTGGGACACCTGGGTGCACGACGTATCGTTGCTCTAAATAGACACGGCTGCCGGCAACTCGGCCGCAAGAAAATCGAGGAATGCATTCACCGAAGGCAATCGGCCATGTCGGTAGGACATCACCGCCGTGAGTGTGGAGTCGCCAGCGATCCATGTCGGCAATACGCGGCGAAGCGCGCCCGATCTCAATTCCGCGCGGCATGAATAGCCCGGCAGCGCAACGATGCCGACGCCGTCTACGGCTGCCCGCTTCAGGGCTGTGATGTCATCACTCAAGAGCCGTGGCGCCAATTTGATGGTTGCCGCCTCTCCCCTTTTGGTTGAATGACGAAGGTGCCACACCGGTGATACGTCACCGCGCATCATAAAGAGGGAGGGATGTTTGTGCAGATCCGCAGGAGATTGCGGGGGCTTTTGCGCATCGAAGTAGTTCGCGCCTGCAAACAGGTACCACGGAACGGGCGCCAGGGTTCGTTGGATCATCGTCGAACTCGGTAGCGGATCGGAGTGACCGCGAATCGCCACATCAAAATTCTCCCCGACGATGTCGACATAGTCGTCGGTCGCGTGCGCAACCACGTTGACCTTTGGATGACGCTGCAGAAAGCCCGACACTAATTCATCCAGCGCGAACTGCATGGTGACCAGACCCGCGGTAAACCGGACCGTCCCCTTCGGCTCAATCAGCCGCTGCTTGATGGAATCTTCCGCACGCTCGGCCTCGCGCAGCATCGCCATCGCATGGGTAAAAATTTCGCCGCCCGCATCGGTCGTCCCGAACTGGCGCGTGGTGCGATTTAGCAAGCGCACGCCCAGGTCAGACTCCAATTTCTGCATGCGATGGCTGAGCGTCGACTTGGGAATACCTAGCGTTCGGCTCGCCGCGGTAAAACCACCCCGGTCGACCACGTGCACAAAAAGGAAAAGATCATTCAGATCCAGCACGAGGAACTCCTTTGTCCAATGGATTGGACATTGAATTCCATATTTACCTACTTCTTGTCCATAGGTTCAATGCCTAGGATGGCATTTAGCGGTGATAAGCGCCGGTCGCTCATTGGAGCGATCACGCAGGTTCGCGATGGGAGAGCCAATGAAGCCGTGTGAGTTTTATCGATCGGGTCTGGTTGCTACCACCGCAACCATGTTGGGCGTAGTGCCAGCGGCCATCGCCTTAGCCCATTCACCGCCTAAGGAGACTGTCATGTCTGACGTGAAAAATGCCTACAGCCCACTGACATCCGAAAATGCTGCATTGGTGCTCGTCGACCACCAAGTTGGCCTTATGACTGGCGTGCGCGACTATTCCACGGGTGAGCTCAAGCACAACGTTGTTGCCCTTGCCAAAGCGGCCAAGGCGCTCAAGCTGCCGATCGTCGTCACGACGACTGCGCGAGACAGCATGTGGGGACCAACTTTCCCGGAGCTTGTGGAAGCATTGCCGGGCACGCTGATCATCGATCGCTCGTCAGTGAACGCTTTCGACGATCCTGCGGTGTCCAACGCCATCTTAGCGACGGGTCGAAAGAAGCTCATCTTTGCAGGCATCTCTCTGGAGGTTTGCGCAGCGTTTCCGGCCATGACGGCGGTGGCAAAAGGACTCGACGCTTACGTCGCTATCGATGCGTCCGGCACATTTTCCGAAACGAAGCGCCAGGCTGGCTTGATGCGTATGCAGCAAGCAGGCGTCATCCTTTCTGACTATGCAACGCTGATGGTCGAAATACTGAAGGACAACGCGCGACCGGAAGCCCTCGAAGTCTATGCAGCGATGGACATGGCCTGGGCGAAATTGGTCGGACAAGTCGCTCAGGCTTATAGCAAGTGACGAAGCGCCCCATTCCCTATGGCGCCTAAACCCATCATCGCGCTTCTCGAATGTCCGTGGTTTGGAGTGCTAGCTCGCGTAACACTCACTTTCCCCTATTGGACGAGCGGTATCGTAAAGCTGATCTACATCAGGAGCTCGTTAAACGAAGTAAAGGCCTTCGCCCTACACCCGGCCTGGTTGATATTAGCGATAACCCTATTGGTCGAACTGGGCGGATCGCTCGCGGTAATCACCAGTCGCTTGACCTGGCTTGCCACAGGCGCACAGGCCATCTTCACCTTCTTTGCCGCGACGGTTGCGTATCCCTTCTGGGCCGTGGCCGACCCGGTCATGCGATTTGATGATCGCAACGCCTTCTTCGAGCACATTGGGCTGATCGGCGGGTTCATGCTCGCCGCCATCTTGGCCGATCGCGAGCGTCGACAATGAGTGCCGAGAAGCTGAGGAAAGCGACGGTACTCAGCAAGTCAAAGCCATGGACTATTTCTGGCAGATGCTCAATTAGTTCGATAGCACAGCCGCAAGAATGATTTTCGAGTCACCCCATTTACGCACCCCGAGGAACAAACCCGGGCACTCCCGTCTCCACCACCGCGTTCAATCGGATGCTTGTCGTGATGAGATTTTTCATCTCCTGCATCGCGTCTTCGGGCAGCGGGGAAATGTCGAAATTCTCTGCGATATGCGCAGGATTGGTTGACGTCGTCAGGAATGCTGTACCGCGCTGCGCAGCCCAAGCCAGCGCAACTTGCGCCGGTGTTTTGTTGACACGTTGGGCGATGGCCTTAATCACCGGGTCGTCCGTTATTCTCGGTTCCATGCCGTGACCCAACGGCGCGAATGCAAGTAACACAATTCCATGTCGCTGACAGAACTCAAGCAGCTCCCATTCTGGAAGATAAGGATGGCACTCGACCTGTACTACGGAGGGTTTGATACGCGCAATCGCAACAATTTCTTTTACCTTATCCAGAGTGATATCGGATAACCCAATGGATCTGCACCGACCTTCGTCCACGAGACGCTCCATCGCACGCCATGTCTCAGCCAGCGTTACGCCCGTGTCATAGATCGGTTCATCACGTTCGTTCATCGGATACTGTTCGTCGCCCGGCTGGAAGGCGAAAGGCGTGTGGATCAAATAGCAATCAAGGTAGTCGAGCTGAAGACGACGTAGGCTTGCTTCGAACGCGAGTTTGACGCGATCGGGCCGATGATTGTTGTTCCATAGCTTCGTGGTAACGAAGAGCTCTTCGCGCTTGACCGTGCCGACTTCAAAAGCCTCCCGCATCGCATCACCGACCACGTCTTCGTTGCGGTAGACCTCTGCGCCATCGATGTGACGGAATCCGAATTCCAGCGCGGCCTTAATCGCAGGCTTCGCAGCGACGGCATTGGGAATCAACGTACCGAATCCAACGACTGGGATTGCGCCGCCGCCGTGGTTGAGAGTGATTTTCTTATCGCGAAGACTCTCTGAAGCAGGCATATTTATGCTCTCTTGTCGTAAGCCATTCACGGCATTGGACGACTTATAGCGCAACTCGTCGAGATGCTGGAGAAAGGCACTCAACCGGACGTCCGTTGTTTCTAAAGGTACGCCACTCTCTGGTCGAAAGCATCACTGGAATTGCTGCGAAGGCCAATAGGCGATCTGTATCCGCGAAGGGAGTAGCATGGCCTTTTTCCGATCGAGCTTGGCGCTGTCCGAGTTTACGAGGTATGTCTTGACTGACGAGCTTCCCGACATCATTGCCACACGGCTCAAGGTACTGTTCTGTGGAATCAATCCCGGAATGACAGCGGCTGCGACGGGACATCATTTCGCTGGAAGAAATAATCGCTTCTGGCGAGTCATACATCTCGCGGGCTTTACCCCCGAGGAAATTTCGCCGCAGAAAGACCACTCGATACTCAAATACGGATACGGCCTGACGTCGGTAGTGAAACGACCCACTGCACGTGCCGACCAACTTTCGCCAGAAGAATTTATCTCTGCCGCCGCCGAATTCGAGCAGAAGATCGCACGTCATGCGCCACGCTTTGTCGCCTTTCTAGGTAAAGCAGCGTACTCCGGACTTTCGCGCCAACGAGACATCACCTGGGGATTGCAGCCGGTCTCCATGCAGGGCGCCGCAATTTGGGTCCTTCCCAATCCCAGCGGAAGAAATCGTGCATTCACTCTCGACGGCCTGGTCGAAGCCTATCGTCAACTTTATTTAGAGGTGGTCGCCATTCCCCATAGCGGTGACTTCGTAAAGCCAGTGACCTTATAAAGCTCCGGACGAATGCAGCTGTACACTTTGGCAACGCGGAAAGATAAGGTCTCAGAGAGGCCAGATTCACTTTTTGTGGCCTGAGAAGTGAACCTGTGAAGCGTCTGAAGCGTCCTCGCCGATTCGAGCCAGTTAGAAGTAGAGTTCCCATCCCAAGGAGCTCTGCATGAAGAAGTCAAAATTCAGCGAAGAACAGATCGTCCGGATCCTCAAAGAGGTCGAGTCGGGCGCCAAGGTCGCCGAGACATGCCGCAAGCACGGTATAAGCGAACCGACCTACTACGTCTGGAAGAGCAAGTACGCCAACATGGAGGTGTCGCAGCTGCGTCACCTGAAGGACGTCGAGGCCGAACTGGCCCGACTCAAACGCATGTACGCGGACCTAGCGCTGGAGCATCACGCTCTGAAGGACGTTCTTTCGCGAAAGCTCTGAGCCAGGCTCGGCGATTAGAGCTGAGTCTGGCAATGCAAACCCACCATGGCCTCAGTGCGCGGCGTGCCGATCGCACGCTAGGGTTGTCGCGCTCGGCCCGGCACTATCGGCCTCGGCCACACGACGACAGTCCGCTGATCGACGTCATCCAAGGGCATCTAAAGGACAATCCCGGCCATGGCTTTGGCCTTTTATTCGATCAGGCACTGCGACCCCAAGGCTTCGGCAAAACCCGCAGTTGGCGTGTCTATGTGGCGCTGAAACTGAACTTGCCTCGTCGCGGCAAGCGACGTTTGCCCGATCGCATTCGCGAGCCGTTGGAGGTCCCTTTGCAGGCCAATCACACCTGGTCGGCTGACTTCATGGCCGACGCCCTCTGGTCAGGCCGACGCTTTCGCACCTTCAACGTCAACGACGATTTCAATCGTGAGTCGCTACGTATCGAGATCGACACCAGCTTGCCATCCCAACGAGTGATTCGGGCCTTGGACGAGTTGGTTGAACTGCGTGGCTCACCTCGGAGGTTACGTCTGGACAATGGCCCGGAATTTATCAGCGCCGCCTTGCACCAATGGGCGCAGCGACACGGCATCGAGTTGGTGCACATCCAGCCCGGCAAACCCACTCAGAATGCTTACATCGAACGTTTCAACCGCACCTTACGAACCGAAGTACTGGACCGCTATGTTTTTACCACGCTGGATGAAGTGCGCCGCATGACCGAAGACTGGCGGCACCGTTACAACCATGATCGACCCCATCGCTCATTGGGCGGGCTGTCGCCCGTCCACTACGCCATGGCATTATCAGCCTTAACCTCTACTTCTGAATGACTCAAAGGAACGAGGACGCTTCAGCTTCACCCATTCCCAGGCTGGCGCGGGCCGCGATAGGGGCGCTTCAATAACTTTTTTAGCTGCCCACTACAGCGACAAATAAGCAAATCTACGGCGAATGCCACGCAACCTTGTCGATAACGCGACGATGATCGTCAAACGTGATCGACCACGATTCACCATCAAGCGCCAGACGGTTTTCGTACCACCAGATTTCGGCGCAGCGACCCTTACAGCCATTCGAGAAGGGCACGCCACGCGGCCCGCCATTCGTTTCATGTGCCAACGGTTCCCCCATAGCTCTACGCACGGTCGCTTCTGCGTCCCCAATGTGTATCGAATCGAACACGGCATTCGCGCTATGGGATCGATAGCTGCACGCAGACACGTAAGTCACCGGTACCAGCACTATTGCCCACATCACCACGGCCAGAACATCGAATCGGCGTTTAGCAAAAGCATGTCGGACCACATCAATCTGCGGACACCAATGTACCGGCTCAGGCCCGATCCAATAGCGGCTATTGTCCCCAAACGGCTCCCACATTTTGAAGCGCTGCCCATCTAACTCGAACTCGCAGAACTTTTCCTCTCAAAACCAGGAAAGAAATCGCGGCGATCTCAAGATGCGCACGCCTGGGATTGAGCGAGCGACCTTACATGCACCTCGACGACCTAAAAGGCCATTCGGCACCTCAAAAGCAAATATCCGGCCGCTCTTGTCCTTGAGTTCGTATGTTTTCATCGGCTTACCGCCATTGCACGCCATACGGCCACGAGCAAACGACTCAGCAACCAAATAATCATCAGCCGTGGTGCGCCATGTGCCATATGCCGAAGACCATAGCAACTGTAAAGATTCCAATTGCTAGCGCCAATGGCCATTGACGACGTGCTTCAGGCACGGCTGCAAAAAGCTCATCTTGGGTTGGCCGCCTAAAAGGCCCCTCTGCTAGACAACGAGGGCAGCGATCTACAAAACCCTTACGGAGCGAAATACTCGTACGTGTGGAGGCAAGCATGAAAATAGAACGACAGGAGCAGCAATAAAGCCGTGGCGAATGTGCAAATAAATTGCGTATCGCAACCTTTAAGGCCTGCCTCATGGATGAGAATTGAACCATTTACACCCCACCCGCCAGGACTGCCCCAAAGGGGCCCAAACGAGATAGGTCCGCATAGATACTGAAATTCCAAGTGAATATCGCTTAATTTAGACAATAACTTACGGAGTTTTATCCATAACCTTTACTTCTAAATTCTTCGACTCCTAGCCTCGAACAGAACACCATGTTGCCTTGACTTAAGCTCGACCAACTTTGCCAAACCTTCTATCCCAGAAATTGATTCCGAAAATTCAATCACCTTCCTATTTCGCTCATCATAAAAGCATAAAATGCCACCACGGCCGGACGGACAAAGATAGATAACCTTTTTTACGCCATTAAACGGAATTAGCCTCTCCCCCTTGAGGCTACTTACGACTACACCACTGTCGTTTACGCTGACGACAAATGATTTCAAATAGCGGTAGCCGTACAAAAACAGCGCCGTCCCTATTAACCCTCCCCCCACAAATAGCGCAAGAGCAATGCCTGACGGTTTTGCCTTCGCTACCGCATAGATGAAGGCTACTGCCAAAATCGGAATGAATGAGCAAACGAGCAGAACCTTAAGAAGCGTAGACTGATACCGAAATTCACCACCCAATTGCTGATTACCGGCCCTATCTCTCGCGACCATCGTGATGATCGCCAGAGTAAGAGAAGTCAGAATGTAAACGATTGCAGTATTCATTGGTTTCCTTGCCCTGCATCTGCCGCTGCTTGTGCCCCTTCTGCTATGGCGGCAGGCGTTGATACCGCTCCGCCCATTGTTCCACCGAATGCCGTAGCCCCACGCTCACCCATAACTCCCTCACCACCAAATCCGCTCATATCACCGAAGACACTTCCAACACCAGCCAGTCCAATGTCTACGTAACTGATATCCATGTCGTGACATGGCAGTAAGCCCTTGGCCATCTGACGAGTTGACTCAATCCCCATACTTACGACCGCTCGCGTTCCAACAGCTCCTGCCGCCTCAAGCAATGTGGCCCCGTTGGAGAGTCCCGCCAAAGCCCCAGTCCCAGCTCCGGCCAAACCATCTAAAGCTAGACTCTGCCAATCACGGTCGCCAGACAAGTATCCATTAGCTATACCCCAAGCGGCGCCTACACCGGCTCCTATCAGCGCCAACATTAACTCGTGCCCGCGGGGGTCTCGATACATGATCGGATCACCACCCACATAGGCATAAAAGCTCAACTGGCCGCCGCCAAATGTGATCGGGTCCTCGCTAATGAAGCCAGGAAGTTGCGGACTGTAGTAGCGCGCTCGGTAGTAGTAGAGCGCCGCGGTGTCGGCCTCTCTGCCCGTGTACTGATACGGATTCGTGAAGCCTGTGCCACTTTGCGTCGTGTTGCCGTAAGGATCGTAGCTGTACGTGTTTTGGATCACGCCGCTGCTATTGGTGAGCGCGATCGTGCTGTTCAACGCATCGCTTAAGAAGTACGTGCGTCCGGTGGTGTCGTTTCTAGCGAAGCGTTCGTCGATACCCAGCCCAACCAGGATCGGATTGATGGCACTACCTTGCGTCTCCTGCACCGCATTAAAGCGATCGTAGAGATACTGCGTTGCCGTACCACTGCCCACGGCTTTACTCGTTCTACGACCGAGTGCGTCATACGTGTAACTCAACTGAGCCACACCATTCTGGCTCACTTGGGTGAGTTGGTTTCTGGCATTCCACGTATAGGTATTAGTGCCATCACCGGTCAGATTGCCGTCGGCATCAAACGTTTGCGTATGGCCATTGAACGAGGTCTGACGATTGTTGGCATCGAATGTTCCATTGCTGGTCGCCGCCGCGATAGCGGTGCTATTGATCGTTCCACCCTGCCCTGAAACGCGCCCCAGCAAGTCATAGCCATAGGTCAGCGTTCCCACTGCCGCGCCACTGGCTTGGGCATAACTAATCCCGGTCAGCTCGTTGGCGTTGTCATAGCTGTAGGTCGCCACGATGCCGTTCGGCAGCGTGAGCGTCTGGCGACGGTTGGCGTTGTCATACTGAAAACCGACCTGTTCGCTGCCTTGCACGATCGACGTCAGCCGATTGCCGGCGTCGTAGTTGTAGAAAGCCGTTGCCTGGGTGCCGGCGATCATCTGGGTGCGACGGCCTGCGGCATCGTATTGATAGCTGATACTCCCCTGCGGCCCCGATTCGCTGGTTAGTCGATCCAGACCGTCGTAACCCCGATTGAGGGTGCCGTTGGCGGAGTCATTGATGGCGGTAACGCGATTTCCCGCATCGTAACCCAGCTGAATCGTGCTGCCATCAGCGTAGGTAATCAGGTTTTGGCGACCCAACTGATCATACTGATAGCCGATCGTCTGCGATTTGCGGTCTACGTGGGTCAGGACATGATTGAGGCCATCGTAGGTCCAGCTTTCGTATTGGGACAAGGCATCGGTGCGCTTGGTGACGCGATTGCGATTGTCGTACTTGTACCCAAAGGTGCCGCCACCCGGCAGTACCACTGCGGTGACGTTGCCGTCATTGTCGTAGGTCAACTGCGTGGTCTTGTTGCGCGGATCGGTTACCTGCAACACGCGATCGTCGATGTCGTACGCCATTTGACTGACGTTACCCATCGCATCCTGCACGGCTATCTTTCGTCCCAGGCCATCAACGGTAAAGGTCTTGGTGCGACCCAGTGCATCGGTCACCGTTCGCAGATCGTAGCCGTTGTAGCCAAAGTTGGTGGTGTGGCCCAGCGCATCGGTGACCGATGTGGGCTGACCATAGGCATTGCAGATCACGCTGATGCTGTAGCCCAGGGCATTGGTGGCGCCCGTCATGCAACCGGCGGTGTAGCTGAATTGGGTCTCATGATTGAGCGGGTCAGTGATCGTGGCAACCTGATTGAAATCCGGGGTATAGGTAAAGCTTTCCGTGACTGCTTTGGTGGTACCGGCGAGGGCCGTGATGCTGATCAGATTACCTAAATTATCGTAGCTCATCGTCGTCTGACGGTTGAGCGGATCGGTCATGGAAGTAACGTAGCCAGCGGCGTTACGGGTGTAACTGGTGGTCTGGGCCAGCGACGTTCCAGCAGCCAAGGTTTCGCTGCTGGGATAGTGGCTGACTGGATCGAACGAGGTAATGCGCTGGTAACCGTTAGGATCGGTAGCGGTCGATTGGGTGTTGTAACCGCCGGTGCCTGCGGTATATCCAAACTTGTAGATCGCACCGTCCGCGTAGGTCTGCTGCGTCACTTGGCCATTCGTGTATTGATTGGTCAGCACGGTGTTACCGCGCCGATCGACGATCGTCAGCAGATTGCCGCTGCCGTCATAGGTGTACTTCTCATAGGTGTTGTCGGGGTACGTCACCTGACCGAGGTAGCCGGCAGGGTTATAGGTATAGGTGACCGTGCGGCCGGCACTATCTACCGCGCTCAATACCCGATTGTTGCTGTCGTAGTTGAAGTAAATGGATCGACCGCTCGGTGAGGTAACGCTATCGAGAAGACCGGTCGACAGATTGAAAACGGTGGCGTTGCCGAAACGATCAACGATCTGGTTGAGCTGGTTGGTCTGCTCGTTCTGGAACCAATACTGCGTTCCGTCACGGGTCTGGATGATCCAATGCTCCTCGAATTGATCATGCTCATACTGCACATGCGTCAGCAATGCACCGTAGAACGGGCCTTGGCTGCCGGTGTATTGCCACTCCGCCAGAACATCGCTGTATGAACCGGCGGGATTGCCTAGAATCGGATTGAAAGGCAGCGTGGCCAGATTCGGTAGAACGAGCTTGGGCTGCGAGTAATCGGACTTTTCGTCATACAGAAACCACCCGTAACTGGACGACATGCCGATACCAAATGCACGCACCGATGTATCGCCACTGCGGTAGGTGCGATCGAGGGATAACGGTGTGATATCTGCAATCCCCAGATCATGCCAGCTGTGCACGAAGGCGCCGGTAGCAAGATCCACTGGATCGCCAGCGTGAGCGCTTACGCCACAACCGCAATCGGGCGTGCCGAACAGTCCCTTCAGTATGTCGGCGAGTGTGAAGCTGCCATGCAGCGTAGTGGTGAGGCCCACACCGTCGTCAGGAACGAATTGGCGACCATCGGCCGAAACATGGCCCTTGCCATAAATGCGCCACCCTTCCTTGTCGTCGTAGTTCCAGAAGTTCGCGATCGTGCCTGGCTTGGCATGGCTGTAATTGGGATAACGAATCTGGATACCGTGCGGTGAGTTTGGCGACAGGTTCTGGATCACGGCACCGCCCGGCATGATCGAGAAGTACACCGGGTAATTGCTGCCCGTCGGGAACGGCGCACGATCCACCGGTGTCGGCACGATAGCCAGGTCGGTGACGATTTTGCCATCGCGATCACGAATCACGGTGCCTGCCGGGATATCGATTTCTAGTCCCGGGATATCCGGATGGGTGATCACCAGGTCCTGCGTCGTCGGCGACGGAATCTGCACTTTGTCACGCGGGAGGATACGTGGCAGGTACATGTTGTAGGCCAGCTTCAATACGCCGTTCGACGGAATTGCTGCGCCCACTTCGAAGCTGCCATATTCCACATCGCCCCGGCTGGCACTGGCACCATCCACAAAGAGTGTCTGCAGGCCCACCGATAGACCGCGCAGAACGAATGTACCGTCGGCAGCGGTGCGCGTTTTTAGCTTGCCCGCGCTGACCGTGACGTTGGCGACGGGTGCGTCGTCAATACGAAGGACACGACCGGTAATCGAGCCAGCGGCTGCGATACGTGCATTCAATGCTTTGGACTGCACCTTTTTTAGCGGTTGAAGATGACCCAGGGCGGCCACCTGTTTGCGATACGTCCGCCAATGACCACCGCTGGCATTGATGGCGTTGTCGCGACCAGGATAGAACGCACCATCACGAATGAATGCATGTGTCCGGCACAACGCTATCTGTTTGCTCCCGGGCAGGCAGTCGCCGTTGCTCTTCGTCACGCCCGGGATATGCTCGCCAGTCGACAGATAGAGCGCATGTTGGGCGGTATCGGCAGACAATGCACCGCCTTGGGTCGCCAGGCTTGGCGCCGTGCTGCTATCGCCGGTCACCGCGACGAACAGAGGGCTTGACGCATCGCCATGGAGCGTCACCGTCGAAAAATGGTAGCTGCCAAACGGAACATCCTTGCCTGATGCAGCACGGAGGCTTTTGAGGAATACCGTATAAGACGAACCTGTATAGAGCTCGCGATCGGGTGTGATGAAGAGCAAACGTGCGTCGTCCGCAAGTGCTAATCGCCCCGAAACCGCACCCTCCGGCCCAAACAGCACGACGGTCTTGCTGTTTACACTGGTCGCATCTAACGGTTGAGAGAAGGCAATCGCAAGCGTCGTATCCGGCTTGATGTCCTTGGCGTCCGAGGAGGGCGCCGACGCCGTCCACTGCGGCGTCTCCGATTTAAGATCCGCCAACTCAGTCAGTGATGCGCTGCGCACGTCACTGATGCTTGGGTCGAAGACTTGGCTTGTCACCGAAGCTACGGCGGCTGAGCTGAGCAGAACACTGCCGTCACGAAGCAAGGTTGTGCCAGTGATCGTCGGATCGATCGGTGTGCGCGTTTGCGCTATCACTTTGTGATCCGTCGGGCTCCATCGGCTTGCGGTATTCGTCCCCACGGGCAGTGCGAAAACAGATCCGTCCGTCAGCACAGCATAGAGCGTCGGCGATGAGCGAGGCAAACCCGCATCGTCAGCGGAGGAGACCGACGCGATGATGGGATCCAGCGACAGGCCGTGAGAGGAGTTGGTGACACCTTGTTCAACGTGTACGCCTTCGATCCACACCTCGCCGTGAGGCATGGCGATCAGCGATGCGTCGTTGCCGGCCTCCATGGGCGCCAGAGTTCTGGATGCGCCATTCGCTTGGGAAAGCAGAACGTGAAGGTGACCCTTATCCAGGCTCACCACGCCGCCGCCTGGCAACGCAATGGTTTTACTTCCATCCGTTTGCGGTGCTTGTGCGGCATCGACGCTTGCAAAGGCCGCGGCAATCATGCCGCTCATCGCCAACGCTGCAGCGACCTTCCATGCCCACTTGAGTTCAATCCACTTGATCATGCGCATTCCTTCCATGACGCTGGATGCTAAGCACTGACGTGCCTTTAGGGTTGAGTTACGGTCACCGTACCGCTAAAGGGCGCATTGTCTTGAAGTATCGCGGTATAGGTTCCCGAGGTAGCAGCGCTGCTTAGCGACGCGTCGCTGGTCGTACTTCCGCAGTTACCTTCAGCCACCGTATTCCCTGACGGATCGGTAACGTTGATGGAGGTGTAACCATCCGACGATGAGCAAACGCCGCTCACGGTATACGACTTTCCCTGGACCGCTTGGAAAGTTACGTACGCATTCTGGGTGGCCACGTTGGAACTGACGACAACGCCCGCGCCATTGACTGTCGCCGCTGCGGAAGCATCCAACAGCAACGTGTCATTGACACTCGCCGTCATGCCTTCATAGGGAACGACATAAAGAGTGTATGGGCCGGTCAGTTGGAGCTGAGGCAAGTTAAATACTTGGCCTGTAGATATGGCATCGCTGAAGATCTGCGTTCCCGTCGGGTCGTAGACCGTATAGGTGATCGAGTTGTTGGAGGGCGTGGTTGTCTGCGCGGTCACATTCAGGGACAGGAATTGCCCTGCCTTCCCGTTGAACGTCTGATCTCCATTTTGCCCCATCGTCGCCAGCTGCATCGTCGCGGCATTGTTGACGGCGATGGGTTGGACAACATCCGGTGTGAGGACAATGCTCGCTTTGGATGTCGTACCCGATTGGGATGTCACGATCAGTTGTCGCCAGCCAGGTGCGGGGAATGTTGCATTGCCTTGGTTGACGGCAAAGGCCGGAAGATTGAGGCTACACGTCGTCTGGCTGGAGGGCTGGCAGCTTCCGCTGGTGAGAGTAAGGCCGTCAGCGTCCTGAATCATGCTCAAGATGTCGTAGTTGGCTTGCGACACCGAGAGGCCACTGAAGCCAATACCAAAACTTTGGGTCGGCGTCGTGTTAAACATAAGCCGCTTGCTTTGGCCATTGACGGTCGCTGCGAACGCATACGGGACGTTGGGCTGAATTTGAGCGTTTTGCTCCAACCACACGTTGAACGTGGCGCTCTGTTCCGGCCAAACCACCATGGTGTAGGTGCCCGTGGTTGGGATCTGCAAGAAATGAACGCTAGGGGCGGTGGTTACCAGATAGTTTTGAGCCCCAATGACAAGTCCGCGTGGATCATAGAGTTCAATTTCGGCGCTTTCCGAGTTAGGCAAGCCGGAGCCCTGGAGCGAAAGCCAAGTACCGGCAGGGGCATCGAACAGTAGTTCGGTGACGCCCTCTTCCGAAGTAGCCTTCACATTCACCGTCGCGCCATTGATGGCAATACGCCCCGTGCTGATCGTGTAGGAAGCGAAGTCCGGAGCGATCGTTGTGAAGTCCGAAGCCGCTGTCACTTGACCATAGAGCGTCGTGACCAGAAATTTGCCGCTTCCAAATGCAGTCGGTGTCGTGAAGCTGATGGTGTTATCTGTCAACGTCGTAGGCACGACAGACACCCCATTGAGAGTCACCGTCGTTCCACCGGCGACCGGGTCCAAATGGGTGCCCGTCAGCGTGACGACCGTTCCCGCCACGCCGATGGTAGGCGAGACGCTGGTGAGCGTGGGTGCGATACCCGAGTCATCGACGGTGAAGGGGTTCAAGCTGGCCGTCGTGTTGCCGCCGGTTGTTATGGAAAGGGGGCCTGTTGTAGCGCCGGAGGGAACAGTCACTTGCAGTTGATTGGCCGTGGCCGAGGTCACCGTGGCGGCTGTGCCATTGAAACTCACGGCATTGGCACTCGTGGTGGTGCTGAACCCCTGCCCCCATATCGTCACGGCGCTACTTACCGCCCCATGTTCAGGTGCAAACCCAAGCACCATCAGTTGGGAGGACGGGATGCTATCCGTGCGAACGAGATTGCCAATGTCGTCGTAGACGTAGCGCGTCGAATTGCCCGATGTATTCAGCACACCGAGCAAGCGGCTGTTGGCATCGTAGAGGTAAGTCGTGTTTGCCTTGACCGGAAATGCCGCAACGAGCACACCTATCGATGTAAGCAACCACAAGATGTTGTTGCGCCAAACGCTTTGCACTTTGGCTCTTTGCGAGATGCCGCCCTGCCCACCACCATGCGACTGACGCATGCAACGTCTCCCTGTCTATGTCGTCGTTCCCTGAGGGCCACATCGCACCGCGATGGACGGCTGGTAGAGTAATGCCTCGCAAATTCATTCGACAAGGACTTACGTCATGGACGGACGGCATCTAATAGGGATCGCCTTCATTCTCTTGCTTTACTTCGCAAGCTATGCGAAGGCTTCAGTTCAGCAAGAGGGGGAAATAGTCGGCATGGGCCGCGCTATTTTTAGCGATACCTCCCTGAGCGCAGACGGGCATATGGCTTGCGCAAGCTGTCATCGCCCTACGCATGCCTTCAGTGATGAGCATGGTTTGGCGGTAGGTGTATTCGGCCGCATAGGCAGTCGCCATGCGCCGAGCCTCAGAAATATCGGGTCATCAGACGTCTATTTTTGGGATGGTCGCCGCACGCATCTGGATAATGCTGTGAGCGATCCGTTCTTCATGCCACGCGAGATGGGGTTAAGTGATGAGGCTGAACTTGTGGATCGCTTGAAGCGTGCGGGCTATGCAGCACGGTTTGCCGCGGCCTTTCCGGAGTCGCCGGAAGTATCCATGACCCATGTGCAGACAGCATTGGTTGCTTATGTCCGATCTTTGAGCGGCGACGTGTCGAGATATCGGCGCCCCGCGTCGGAATGGGGTTTGCAGGGGGCGGCTAAGCACGGCATGCAGGTGTTCTTCGGCAAAGCACAATGCGGGACATGCCATGCCGTGAGCCCCGATGATGGACGCTTTACGGACGATCGCTTCCACCCCTCTGCATTGGGCACGCAAGCGATCGCACCTCAGTTAGCGGCTTTGGTCACGGAAGGTCTCGCCGATCATGCATCGGGGCAACAACTCGGTGCCTTGGTGGGTCAACGAAAAGATCTGGCAGAACTCGGGCATTTTCTAGTCAGTGGTTCGCCTGCGGACATCAACACCTTTCGAACCCCTTCTCTGCTCAATGTCGCAGATACCGCCCCCTACATGCATGACGGGAGTGTGACCACCTTGGAAAAAGCGGTTGATCTTGAAATCTACTATCGCAGTCTGCAATCCGGCAGGCCGCTACATCTCACCGAAGAAGAACGCCAGGATGTCATCGCTTTCTTAAAGGCTTTGCACGATTGATGTGTGCCTATCGAAGATGAGGATGGCGTGGGGGACGCTGCCTAGTCGTGAGTGCCGCAAGTCCTGAGGTTTCTTTTTTGCTCGTTATTCCGCGAAGGCCGGAATCTAGTGCATCAAAAGCACTGGATCCCAGCTTTCGCTGGGATGACGATGGGGCGGTATGGGGATGTCGGCTGATTAGGGCGCCGTGATTTTGTTGGAGTTGTAGAGCAAGAACGTTGGGATGTTTCAGGATCATGCCGATTATTTCGGGCATAAAAAAACCCGCCGTTTGGCGGGTTTCTTTTTAGCTTACAGTATTTCTGTTGAGGAAACCGAAGCCTTTTGTTGGTGCCAAGGGGGGCGCCGCATAAAGCAAAATAGCTATTGATATAAAACAATTTTTCCAATGCGGCTTTTCTACATGCCCCCAACTATGCCCCCAAGCGGCGTCGACTTGGCCTCCTCCCTGACTTACCCTGTGACTTCGTTCGAGTCTTCCACGAAGACCCGAACGTTATCGGTGGCCTAGACCCACACGCGTACCAGCTGGCGGATATGAAGGCTATTCTTGATGATCCCGTTGGCGCGCATTACCAGCATCAGCTTGCGGCTCATCGGCAAGCGTAATGAAGCCGCCAAATTTCACTATGATCCGATGTGGAAATATCGCCTTTCCTATCTTATTCAGTTCGTCAATGATGATCGGACACGATTCAACGGTAGACGGCACGTTTTCCAAGACATTGTTCGTAGACTGAACAATTCGTCCGTAGTCGAACCCACCAAGGCAATCCTTGACCATGTCAAGAGTCACTAGCTTCCCACCAAACCCGGCCGCAGCTAATTTCGGTTCAATGGACTCTACAACGATTTTATTTCGGTCGTGAATTGAAAAGAAGGCCGAATCAAGTCGCCTTTGTTCAAGCTGAAGCTTTGCAAGGATCTCGACGTAACGATGATCGACAAGGAACGCTAGATCATCTGTAGTCACTCTGTAGCCCAAGTTCTCTGGTATAGCCATTGCCCGAATCATGATGGCTGGTCCATCGTGCTTCGCTATTTCCAAGTTGAGGCGCGCCAATTCCTCAAGTTGCGCAAAAAGTCCCATACAAGCTCTATTAATGGCCGCAACTTGATTATCCTCAATGCGCTTTTCTTCCTTAGCGCGATCGCTCATAAATGCAACGCCCGCACCGACCAACGTCCCGACAAAAGGAAGAACACCATTGATCATGCTGTGAAGCGTACCCTTGCCGTGGTCCAAGAGCGAGCACACAGTCAAGACGCCGAGGTAGGCGATAACGGCGGCGAAACTAAGCCAATGCCGTTTGAAAAACCTCAAAGTGATTTGCCATTTTGATGGAAGTGACGGTACTGAGTCCGGCGTTTCCCGTGGCTTCTTTTTTTTGCGCCACTGAAGCGTCCTCGCCGATTCGAGCCAGTTAGAAGTAGAGTTCCCATCCCAAGGAGCTCTGCATGAAGAAGTCAAAATTCAGCGAAGAACAGATCGTCCGGATCCTCAAAGAGGTCGAGTCGGGCGCCAAGGTCGCCGAGACATGCCGCAAGCACGGTATAAGCGAACCGACCTACTACGTCTGGAAGAGCAAGTACGCCAACATGGAGGTGTCGCAGCTGCGTCACCTGAAGGACGTCGAGGCCGAACTGGCCCGACTCAAACGCATGTACGCGGACCTAGCGCTGGAGCATCACGCTCTGAAGGACGTTCTTTCGCGAAAGCTCTGAGCCAGGCTCGGCGATTAGAGCTGAGTCTGGCAATGCAAACCCACCATGGCCTCAGTGCGCGGCGTGCCGATCGCACGCTAGGGTTGTCGCGCTCGGCCCGGCACTATCGGCCTCGGCCACACGACGACAGTCCGCTGATCGACGTCATCCAAGGGCATCTAAAGGACAATCCCGGCCATGGCTTTGGCCTTTTATTCGATCAGGCACTGCGACCCCAAGGCTTCGGCAAAACCCGCAGTTGGCGTGTCTATGTGGCGCTGAAACTGAACTTGCCTCGTCGCGGCAAGCGACGTTTGCCCGATCGCATTCGCGAGCCGTTGGAGGTCCCTTTGCAGGCCAATCACACCTGGTCGGCTGACTTCATGGCCGACGCCCTCTGGTCAGGCCGACGCTTTCGCACCTTCAACGTCAACGACGATTTCAATCGTGAGTCGCTACGTATCGAGATCGACACCAGCTTGCCATCCCAACGAGTGATTCGGGCCTTGGACGAGTTGGTTGAACTGCGTGGCTCACCTCGGAGGTTACGTCTGGACAATGGCCCGGAATTTATCAGCGCCGCCTTGCACCAATGGGCGCAGCGACACGGCATCGAGTTGGTGCACATCCAGCCCGGCAAACCCACTCAGAATGCTTACATCGAACGTTTCAACCGCACCTTACGAACCGAAGTACTGGACCGCTATGTTTTTACCACGCTGGATGAAGTGCGCCGCATGACCGAAGACTGGCGGCACCGTTACAACCATGATCGACCCCATCGCTCATTGGGCGGGCTGTCGCCCGTCCACTACGCCATGGCATTATCAGCCTTAACCTCTACTTCTGAATGACTCAAAGGAACGAGGACGCTTCACCACCTGATTACAACGACAACACTGGCAGCCACTAAGACCGCCAAGACGATCGCCCCTATTATCCCCGCGCTGTACGACAGAGCCTGCGTTGGCACTGAAGCTTGCGCGCCTTGCTGTGGAGTTTGTTGCGCCGAGCTAGCCTCGCGTGCCGCAGCCGCCGGGCTGCTAGTTTGTACGTGCATAAGTTATCCGCCCTGTTTGCTGAAGCATAAACACAAAAAAACCGCCGGGACGAGCGGGTTTTGTATTAAGTCGACGGGGCTGCCGATCTTCTGCCAAGTGGCGCCCTTTTTCATGTTGGCTACGCATACAATTTCATATATTTCAATAAGATATAGTTGAACAGGTATAAACAACAAATGGAATTTCTAAGGCCACGCACAACGCTAATTCTGAGGTGTCGGGGACCCCGCCCTATATACCCCTATAGGAAGGACCCGTAAGATTTCATGGCCTTAGCCTGTAGCGTCTGCTCTCGACTCGAAGCGATCCCAAAAACAGCAATCGACGTCTGCCTTTGCGTCGATTGTTAGCCGAACGTGGGCCAGATAAAGTTTAAAGAGTTCAGTGCTTTAGGGGCTGCATTCAGCAAGTTCGCGCAGATGTATAACCGGACGTGCACATCCGTCCATTCGGTAGTTAGACCTTTTTGATACTTACGGACGTATCAGCATGGAAATCAAAGACCTCGCTGGGCTTAGCAAACCGCTTACTCGATTAATTGAGGTGATATCTCAAGGGATCGGTGCAGTGTCGCGTCCATACTTGATCCGAAGAACAGCAGACGCGAAAGCTCACGAAGTGCGCGTAATTGCTGCGGCTTTGAAAGATGTTGCTAACCAGCATCAACTCCCTGTTGTGTTCAAGGATGGAGAGGTTGAGCTTTGGCAAAAGCCCGAAGACAGAACCTTGCTATTGGATACCTCCAGTTGTGACGAGCGTACGGCGAGCCGTACTGACTACCGTGAACGTAAGCGTCAGAACAATGTTGAAAGCATCACCTCAGTAGCCGCTGCTGACCTTTTTGATCAAACAGAGGTTCCTGACCAACGCCCCGACGAAGACTGGATCAATAGATTTTTCAGTGCAGCAGAAGATGTGTCCTCCGAACAGATGCAAGAGCTTTGGGGCCGGATTTTATCTGGCGAAATCAAGAAGCCAGGCAGCTACTCGTTGAAGACGCTGGACTTCGTAAAAAACCTCACAAAAGAAGATGCGACCACGTTAGAGAAAATGTCAAAGCTCGCAGTCTTCTACCAAGGCGTAGCGATCCTCCCTAACCATGATGCAGAGTGGCTAAAGACAGAAAGAGACCTCTTCCCGGGCCACCATTTTGCTGCAGGCGAGCTTGGCGCCATGTACCCTACCGACCTAAATTACAGGGTTTTTCAAGATCCAAGCGTCAATCAAGCCGTGTTCGTTTCCGGGAATTTCGTGCTTATTGTTGACAGGGCTTCTATCACCAATGAGATCCAATTGCCGGTATGGAAATTCACGCGAATCGGACAAGAGATCCTGCAACTAATTCCACCGGACGGTGATGAGGCACACTTGGCTCAGTTAGGTAGATTCTTTGTCTCACGTAAAGCGACCGCGAAGTTGGCCAAAATAATCGAAAAGTTACCCAATGGTCAGATTCGGTTCCAAGATGCCAAAGACGTCCAACTGCCTGCAGACAAGGTCTAACAACTTGTTCAAAGCGGACGCCTCCGGCGCCGCTCAACTCTAGCATTGGATTACATTCACACCATGACCAACGCCAAATAGTTGGTACGCGCACAAAGCGCTTAAGTCCCAACGGTTTCAAGGCATGCGTGACCAAGTGACCAACTTTTCTATACGTCCGTAGATTCCGCTACGTCATGGCACTACCGCAGCACTCATTACATATAGAAGCTTTCCCTAAACAGTTGGTCACTTGGTCACGATAAGCATTGAATTCTCTTCACATCAGTAGCTTGCGAGCTCGACCAACTCACTGACCAAGTGGTGACCAACTGGAATTGGTCACCATCGACGCGTTCAAAGTGGGCTGTCATTGAATCGCGCGCACGGTACCGTGAATTGCCGACCCGCATTCGTCCGCCTAGGTTCGCCAAAAAGTGCACGTAACGCTTTAGCCGCTTCGTTGAGGTTGACTTTTGTTGGCCGATCAAACCCGATTTCTAGCAATACTTCGCTAGTTGTCATTGGTCTACGCGGAGCAGATGCGGGAGTGTTCCCGTACTTCGAAGCGATTAGCTCGCCGATCGGGTCTGTTACTTGGTGCAAGCCGTTTAAACGCTCTAGGCGCACCTCTTCATCCCCATCCAACCACCAGCGTTCCCCGCTTTCGTACCACGTCGCAGCTTCTGCCCAAAGTTGTTGCATGTCGATGGCATGGCTATGGTTGATGGCTGCAACAGGGATTGTCCACCAGCGCACATTGCCGGTGTCGTCGGCAAGGAACTGCTCAGGATTCACACTGGCGAAAAACACGGTGCGGCGCGGGGCTTTATCCTCGGCACGAGCATAGGGGCGGCGGAACTGATCGCAATCTTGGCTTATGAAACCCTTTAGGCGCGCAATGTCGGCACGGCGCAGTGTTCCGTCAAGTTCGCCAATTTCCACCAGCCAATGACTGACGGCCGATATCACAGTGTCTTTGTTTTGCGGGTCGATCATAGCGTCGACCTTGATTAGGTCGCGCATGCTGGCAGGCACGAGCGAGCGGAACCACGATGTTTTACCCACGGACTGCGCACCCTGAAACACGAGGACGCCCTTAGACATAAAGCCAGACGGTTTAAGAGCGGCAGCTACGGCAGATATCAACCAGCGGCGTAGCAACACTACCCATAAGTCAAAGTCGTATCCCTCGCGCAACTCCACGGTCGCGAGCAAGTCACCAAAGCGAGACTGTCCATCCCACGGCCGCGATCGAATGAAGTCAGCGACCGGGTTCCACAGGTTTTCAGGCATGTTGCTTACGTGGATCAGATGTTCTGCCACGTCTTGTTTAGGTAGGCAGTTCTTGGCGCACAGGCTACGCACGGTCGCCAGCGCAATACTTTGCTGATTCTCTGCCATCGCGGTCATGCCGGGATAGTTGACGTCTATGCGCTTGCGGATCACGTCATAGCGCACTGTAAAGCCGTAATGGCTAAGCATGTGTTGCATGTTGGTGACTGTATCCTGCGGACGACCTTGCGTGTTCACGTCGGGCCAACTGGTGAAACCGACGGGCTGCATCCGATGAACGTCTACTTGCTTGCGCCGGCCGATCGGAGAAAGCTCTCCGGCCAGGGTGAGCAACTCACGCACGGCTTCAGCACCATGTTCTGCCGCGTAATCATTCCAGTCTTGCCCCGTTGTGGGCGGCATAACCCAAGGTAGACCCGTGGCATCGGCAGCCTTCTGCCCTACTCCACTTTCGTCGTTGTCGGCTGCCACGCCGAACAACTGCCCGCGCAGTAAGTCAGCAACTTGCTTCAGGCTCCCCGCATCGAACGCAACTACTACAGGTTGAGCGGTCGCCGCATGCACGCTGGCGCCGGTGGCGTAGCCTTCAACAAGCCACGCTTTACCTTCACCACCGAAACGATAGAAACATCCACGCTTTTCACCGCCAACTAGATAGAACTTGGCACCGTTATCGGTAATGCGCTGTAGGCTGACCAGTTCGCCGTGCGAGTTTTGGATGGGGATCAACAAATCGCCAATGCGGACGCCGTTACTATCGTTACGCGCCACGCGCAGGCCGTGCGATTGCACCCCCTTGGCACGCAGATAGGGATGGTCGGAAGCCGACGCCGCTGCCTGCCATGCGGCGTTGGCCTCCTTTGCAGCCTCGGCATGGCGTAGTTTTTGGGCGCGCTCGCGCTCGACGCGCGCCAGTTCCACACGGCGCTTTTGCTCTGCACGTTCGGCTGGGGTCAGCTCAGAATCACGCTTCGCGCACCAACTGTGCGACTCGCCGGTTTTCCAACTGCCAAACTCGCCAGCCGGAATGCCGTCTCCATGCAGGACCGCCCAGCCGTTTAGAGTGCCTTTGTTATCACCGTCAACGTGGAAGCGGATAAGCTGGCCGTCATCGCTGATACCACCACGATTCAGAACGGGGACGATGTTCGCCGCATGCATCGCGGCCTCAAACTGGCGCACCACATCAACGGCCCCGTAGCTCTGCCCCGCACTCATGCCGCAGTCTCCGGCCATGTATGGGCAATAGCCGCCTTGCAGAATGCGCGCATATCATCGGTGCAGTACCTCGTGCCAATCCCTGCGTAGCGGGCATGCTGCTTAAGCATCAGTGGAAGCGTGTAATGCCAGTCGGTGTGGACCCCGCGCATGCATACTGCGTGGGCGGCGATTGCCGTGCAAACATGTCGCACCTGCTCTTTCGCCGATTTAGCGTGCACGATGGCAGACCAGTAAACGTGCATCGCGTCGCGCAATTCCACACCAGTTAAGTGCTCAATGGTTGCGCACAAGGCCGGGATAAAATGCATGTAGTCACTAATTCGGCAGGCGCTGTGTTGTTTTGCGGCCTGAATAGCATTTTTAAGAGTAGTCGGACGGCTGGTCGAATGGGCCTTTCGTTTCTGCGGGATCATGCAGCCCTTCCCGCCTGAGATTCGGCAAAAGCCAGCACATCGGCGTATCGCCAACGAGTACATCCAGGGGAGAGATGAATAGCCTTGGGTGCCTTATTTAACTGACACCAGCTCCACCATGTGCTGCGAGAGATTGACAAGATTCGCGCCGCTTCGTTGGCGCTTACATACTGAGGGGTAACTATTGATTGCATGTGAGTTGTACCGATCCGTATTGATTGCTACGGAAACGGATTCTGGACATCAAAATGAAAGCGAACTCAGCGCCCTTTCATTTTTTTAATGCCAGAGGCATTCAGGACAACTGCAATACGTTGCCTCGAAAGATCAGACCTCTCAGCAAGAATGCCAGTTAATTTATGAGAAGGGATTCCGTCCTTAAGAAGTTTGCGCGCCGTTTCGCATATCTTTTGATGATCATCGCGGACCCTCTTTTTGTTGACCACGGCGGTTTTCTTTCCACCGGCCGATTGCCACCTTAGAAGTGCGTTTGCTATGTCCGTCTGCTCCAACTTTGATACAAGCCTGAGAAGAGTCAGCCCATCCATCGGCTCAATTAAACAGAGCTCTCCCACAGTCACTTCGTCCTGACATCGCAACATATCGATAAATTGTTGTACGCGCTCGTCCCTTTCGTGCCAAGGAGCGAAAGGCTTCCACTGCTTTTTCGTCATAGTGGGACCTGAATTAGTCGCCGCTCCTTTAACCTGTTTTACAGCCTGCTTTGCAGTTGATTTTATGTACGACTTCGCCACGCCTTTACCTATTCTCGTGCTGGACGCGCAAACATGAGGCCACCTTGCGGCGGCCTCATGGCATTGATTGTCACCTGAGTATTAGACGACTAGAACGTAGCAGGCTGAAGAATTGCACGCTCCGCAAACATCAGTCCTCGCCGCAAAGCGCGCTCTGCCTCGTCCAACCACGTGAGCGCATCAGCCTCCGCCAATCGTTCAATCTCGTTACGATCAAATGCTTCCACGGCTGCATCGTGTTGCGCTGCCACGCGCTGCTCAATGTCAATTAACAGCGATCGTGCAGCCAATCTCAGCGCATGCAATTGCTGCGTCAGGTCCACTGGCTCTATTGTTTGCATCTGCATACACGCTCCCTTTCCTTCGTTGATGGCAGTCAGCCTGCCTTGCTCTTGAATGCAATTACTTGACCGCCAGCACGCAAGCCATCCAAATAATCGGCCCACGCCTGCATCATCCGTTTACGATCTTCTAGGTATTTCGCGGCGTAGTTGTAAGCACCTTTGACCTCGTTAGGCTCAGCGTGTGCCAGTTGGCGCTCGATAGCGCGTTCGTCCCAGCCCATCTCGTTTAAACGGCTAGACGCCATTGCGCGAAAGCCGTGGCCCGTCATCGTGTCACCGTCATAGCCAAGACCTCGCAAGGCGATGTTTACTGTGTTCTCGCTCATTTGGCGGCTGGCGCCGCGCAAGCTTGGGAACACGTAGCGTCCATGTCCAGTAAGTGGGTGCAGGTCTCGCAGGATCGCAATGGCTTGCGCGGATAGCGGTACAAGGTGATCGGCTTTCATCTTCATGCGCGCGGCAGGAATACGCCACATTGCGCCGTCGAAGTCGATTTCCGACCAATCCGCACCGCGCAGCTCGCCTGGGCGTACGAACACCAGCGGCGCCAGCTTCAATGCAGCGTGGGTAACGGGCTGGCCGGTAAAGCCGTCGATATCGCGCAACAGCTGACCGATTTTCGCTGGATCAGTGATGGCGGCATGATGCTTGTGCTTTACCCGCTTGATGGCACCTCGCAGCGCGGCGGTTGGATCGTTATCAACCTTGCCTTCCAGAATAGCGAACCGAAAAACCTGCCCCGCTTTGATCTTGGCACGGCGCGCAGTTTCCTGTTTGCCCGCAGCTTCTATCTTGCGCAGGGCATCTAACAGCACTCGTGGCGTAATCGCAGCCAGCGGCAAGCCGCCGATTTCAGGAAACAGAAACGTCTCGAACAACCAGCGATTTTTGTTCGCAGTTACCTCCGCCACTCTTTCTTGCTCACGAGTCATCCATTCTCGAGTGACGGCTTCGAAGGTGTCAGCGGCGGCTTGATTGGCTTCGGCTCGCTGGCGCTTGGCTTCCTGCCTTTCGGCGCTAGGGTCTATGCCCTGCGCGACCAGCTTCCTCGCTTCGTCCCGTTTCTCGCGTGCTTCGGCAAGGCTAGTGTCCGGGTAGCCACCGAGCGCCAGCCGCTTTTCCTTACCATCCACCCGGTACTTGAGGCGGAACAGCTTACCGCCCGATGGGGACACCTCCAGGTACATCCCCTTTTCGTCGTACAGCCGATATGGCTTGTCGGCAGGCTTGGCCTGCTTGATGTCGAGGACGGTCAGGGGCATGGGGGCATTCCTTGCAAAGGACTGACGCAATTTCTTGCATTGCCCCCAAGTCTGCCCCCACAGAGGGGTGGATTGCAATGGATGCCCCCGGACTGATCCAGACGACTGGACAATAAAAAACCCGCCTAAGTAGCGGGTTTCTTTAGTCTTTTTGGTCTGTATTGGACCGGATCAGACTGCTTAATGGTGCCCAAGGGGGGACTCGAACCCCCACGACTTGCGTCGCTACCACCTCAAGGTAGTGCGTCTACCAATTCCGCCACCTGGGCAAGTGTTCTTTGTTTTAGTGCTTACTCGTCGATGCTGCTGCCGGAGCCGTGGCTACCGGGACTTCACCCTGCTGCGCCTTGGCCGGGGCTGGCTGGGCAGCGGGGACATCGCCGTTGCCTGCGGCCGGAACGGCGGGCGCCGGGATCGCTGCCTGTGGCTGGGCCGGGGCGGCAAGCTGCGCATTTTGCTGCGTTACGGGCTTGTTGCCAATACCCGCCATGACGCCGAGATCCTTGGTGACCTGCTGCTGACGAATGGCGCCGCCATTCATCTTCAGGTAGATACCCATGCCGAGGCTGAGCGCAAAGAACAGCGCGGCAAGCACGGCGGTAGAGCGCGACAGGAAGTTGGCCGAGCCGCGCGCGCCAAATACCGTGGACGAAGCGCCGGCACCAAAGCCGGAACCTGCATCGGCGCCAGCGCCGCGCTGCATCAGGATCAGCACGATCATGGCCGCAGCGATCAGGATGTAGAACACGCTGAAGATGACGAACATGGTGTCTCGCGTAGGATTCGGTATCGCTCAGTGAGCGGTGTTGCAGATGGCAAGGAAGTCGGTTGCGACGAGTGAAGCACCCCCGATCAGACCTCCATCCACGTCCGGCTGGGCGAAAAGCTCCGCAGCATTGGACGCTTTGACGCTGCCGCCGTAAAGCAGCCGGGTCAGACGGGCAATCATAGCATCACCTTGCGCAAGTTGGCTACGGATGAATGCATGCACGTTCTGTACCTGCTGCGGGGTGGCGGTGTGGCCGGTGCCGATGGCCCAGACGGGCTCGTAGGCGATGACGGCGGTGTCGAAGCTGGCCACACCATTGAGCGCCAGCACGGCCTGCAACTGGCGGACGATGACGGCCTCGGTTTCACCCGCCTCGCGCTGAGCCAGGGTCTCCCCCACACATAAGATGGGAGTGAGGCCGGCGGCACGGGCGGCGGCGAACTTGCAGGCGACCTGTTCATTGCTCTCGCCGTGGTACTGGCGCCGCTCGGAGTGGCCGACCAGGGTCCACTGGGCGCCGACATCGGCCACCATCGCGGCCGCGACTTCGCCGGTATAGGCACCCTGCCCTTCGTGCTCGCTCACGTCCTGCGCGCCGAAGGCCACGCCGGAACCGGCGTGCGTCGCAACAAGGCTGGCGAGGTACGGAAAGGGTGGGCACACCAGCACGTCGACATCAGCGGGCTTGCCTTGGGCGATCTCGTGCACCAGAGCTGCGGCCATCGAGTGGCTGCCGTGCATTTTCCAGTTACCGGCCACGAGTTTCTTGCGCATGAGTGCGTCCACTGCAATGAAAGCTGGCAAGCTTAACCAGCGCGCATCGTGAACAGCAACGCGCTTTAACGTGATTATTCATTTCACTCGATCTAAGGAACGTTTCCATGTCCCAAGCACGTCCGCTCAGCCTGATTACGGGTGCCTCCGCCGGTATTGGCACGGCGTTTGCCCGAGCACTCGCTGCCCGCGGCCATGATGTGGTGCTGACGGCACGGCGTACGGAACGCCTGGAAACGCTCGCGACAGAACTGCGCACCACGCATGGCATCAACGCGACGGTGATCACCAACGACCTAGCCGATCCGCATGCCGTGGAACAGGTGTGCCAGACACTGGATGAACGCGGTTTACAGGTGGATTGGCTGATCAACAATGCCGGTTATGGCGTGCCTGGACGTTTCGATCAGGTGGATTGGCCGGTGCATGCGGATTTTTTTCGCGTGCTGATGACGGCACCGACGGAACTGGCGTGGCGTTTGATTCGCGGTATGCGTGAACGTCGTTACGGACGCATTGTGAATGTCGCATCGCTTGCCGGCCATGTGCCCGGTACGGCGGGACACACGCTGTATGCAGCAAGCAAGGCGTACATGATTAAGTTTTCGCAATCGCTGGCGCTGGAGAACAAGGCGGTAGGCGTACATGCGTGCGCGCTGTGTCCCGGCTTCACCAAATCCGAGTTCCATGATGTGACAGGCACGCGGTCGATGATGAACAAATTGCCAGCGTATATGTGGCAGACGGCGGAGCAAGTGGTGCAGGAAGGTATCGATGCGGTGGAGCGTGGCGATGCGGTTTATGTCACTGGGCGCTTCAATCGCGCGGTGAAGAGTTTGTTCAAGCTGATGCCGGACAGGATGGCGTTGACGTTGTCGGCGAAGCAATCGAAGCGGTACCGAACACAAGACAAAAGATAGCCCACAGCTATCTGACAGGTGTCCATAACCGCTCCGATGTAGCCTTCTCGCTGGCCACGGCCGAGGCGCGCTGCAGACTGCCGAGGGCACCTAAACGAGAGCCCGCAACGTGTGCAGGTAGGCATCGCTACACGAGTCCTTTGATCCATTATCTTCCAGACGGCCGTCCCCTTGAACGGCTCTTCGCGCAGGAAGGCGGCCGTTAATTTGCTGATCTAGCGCGGCAACGCGTTCCACGGACCGGTGAAGTGACTGATGAGTGACTCAAGCATCAGATTGACGGTTTCTGATTGCCTTCACGAGCGCGAACGCGCCCAAGATCGCAACACCAATACACAGTGCCGATAGGCTCAATGTGAACAATTCCAGAGGCCACACCTGAGAACTATCTGGCGGAAAGTCCAGTACTGAATGTTTCGGTTCAGCGGGGTCGTAGTAGACGGAGACAGAGCTTCCAACTGGTCTCGTGTATTCATCAGCTTCGGCGCGCTGCCTGGATGAGAACATATGAACGAAATAAGCATTGTTCAGCGCGGTGCTTTTAGCCTCATATTTTTGTCCATTTACTGAATATGAGTAGGTCCAGCCAGTCTCCCAATTGACGTGACGGCTCATAGCTTCGTGAACGTATGCGGTCTCTATCGTCCCGTCAGTCGATGCCCAGTGTTGCTCGACATTTTGCCAGTGCCAGCCATCAAAAACTCCGTACCCCAGCCACCCGCCACCTATCGCAAAAACAAGCATATACAGCGCAATAACCCCCTTGCGTACCGGCTGCTTCGTAACCTGCGCCTCACTAGATGGTAAATCACTCATTTACAACTCTTCATGGGGTTTGAGTATGGGTTGCGTGGCGGGACACGCCCCGTCCCGCCGAACGCAACACTAGCAGCGTTGGATGCTTGGAGTCTGCCACCACTATGAGTGCGAGCAGGACATACTTTTAAGTTGTGTTCTATGGCAAGGCGCACATGATCAAGTTGCGGTATCGGGCACAGGACTCGACGCACTGACCCTTCATCTCAACCTGCGAACTGAGTGGGTTTTCATGGAGGTGAGGCCAACACCCCCTTTCCAGCCCTCCACCATACGCATGGGAGGGAGCCGTTTACCGCATTTGTGCGAGTTAGCTGCCAATCCAGCGCGCGAGCACGAATGCGGCGGCGGATGCGAGGCCGCCGACCAGCATGGTCTGCACTGCGCCGCGCAGCATGCCGATACCGGTGAAGCGGCTCTTGGCTGCACCGAACAAGCCAAGTGCGATCAATGTGCCGATGATCGACACGCGCAACGCGGACTGCAGTCCTTCGATCAGCATGTAAGGCGCCAGCGGCACGAGGCCGCCGATGATGTAGGCGCCGCCGATGGTCAAGGCGCTGCGCAGTGCGCGTCCGGGCTCGGGTTTTTCCAGCCCGAGTTCGAAACGCATCATGAAATCCACCCAGGCGTCATGGTCTTGGTGGAAATGGGTGAGCACCGGTTTGCAAGCTTCGCGGTCGAGGCCGTATTGGGCGAAGATCTGCACGATTTCCAGTTCTTCTTCGCGCGCTAATTCGCGCACTTCCCGCACTTCGCGGCGGCGTTCGGCGGCGTAGTGATCGGCATCGCCACGTGCTGCCAGGTAGCCGCCAAGACCCATGGCGATGGCGCCGGCCGCGATTTCTGCCACGCCTGCCACCACCACAACTCTGCTGGCTACGGCGGCGCCGGAGAGGCCTGCGGCAAGTGCGAAAGGCACGGTGAGGCCGTCGGCCATGCCGATAACCAGATCGCGCACCACGTCGGATGACGTGAAGTGTTTTTCGGTGTGGTGATGTTTAGCAGCCATGATGACGCTCCGTGGAACGGCGCTAATGTAGCGACTAGTGTTGAGGGATGTGCGCAATGAGAAGCGCACGCATTGCGGTTTGCGATACGCGTTTACGCAGGCGTGGCTTGAACTGGCGCTTTGAATGCCATAGTGCCTCACTGTCGTCCCGGCTTGCGGGACGACAGTGAGGCAAGTTTGAAACTATGGACGAGATCGACGCGGCAATCAGATCAACTTGATTTCACGCAACCGCTGCATCAGGTAATCGTGCGAGCTGATGGCCGTGTCGTAACGGCGTGGGTTGTCGGGAGTAATGCACTGTGGCAGCGGGTCGAGCATCACATCCGGATTCGGATGCAGGAAGTACGGCACCGAATAACGCGGCTTGCGGGCATTGTCGTTCTGCGGATTCACAACCCGGTGCGTGGTGGATGGGTACACGTGGTTGCTCAGGCGCTGCAGCATGTCGCCGATGTTCACCACGATGGCATCGCCTTCGGTGGTGATGGGCAGCCAGTTGCCTTCGCGGGTGAGTACTTCCAGACCTTCGGCGCTGGCGCCGACCAGCAGGGTAATGAAGTTGATGTCCTCGTGAGCGCCGGCACGCACGTTGGGGATATTTTCTTCGGTGATCGGCGGGTAGTGGATCGGGCGCAGGATGGAGTTGCCCTGGTCGATCTTGGCCTCGAAGTAGTCTTCGGGCAGATCGATGTGCAAGGCGAGCGCACGCAATACGCGACTGCCGAGCAGATCCAGCGCCTGGAACAGCTCGTAGCCGTATTCATGGAAACCGGGCACTTCGGCTGGCCAGATGTTCGGTGGCATCACATCGGCGAACTTCGAATCGCGCTGAATTTCTCGGCCGATGTGCCAGAACTCTTTGAGATCGGGATAGCGGCTGTCCTTGGCCGTTTCGATCTTGAATGGCGTATAGCCACGCGCGCCACCGGTGCCGGGCACGTGATACTTCATCTTGGTTTCGCCGGGCAGCGCAAAGAAGCGCTGGAAAGCGTCGTAGGCACCGTCGATCAATGGCGGCGCGATGCCGTGACCGCTGATGCAGCAGAAACCGAATTCGCGATACGCGGCGCCGATTTCAGCCACAAATGCCTTGCGGTCGGTATCAAATCGGCGAATGTCGAGGGTCGGAACCCCTTTAATAGGTGCGCTGTTGGGCGTGTCCATGATTGCTTCCACAGGTTGGCGTGCGGTCTATTTGTGTTCCGCCACCGCAGGGGCGGTGCACGTCGGGCCTTAGGAATCTGTCTGGATGACGCGTAGACAGGTTCCACTCCATGGCGACCTGGGTTCTGGCTGTAGCGCTGCCGGTTTCGGGCTACGCGCTACTGGTTCACGAGCGTTCGGCTGTGGATTTTACGACGGCGGCGAGCTGTTCTGCCAAGTGCCTGACTTCCGCCGCGTCGGCAGCCTCTACGGTGACGCGGACCATCGGTTCGGTGCCCGAAGCACGCAGCACCACGCGGCCACGGCCCTGCAGGGCCTTTTCGGTGTCGGCCAATGCCTGCTGAACGGCGTCGCTGTTCAACGCTTCCCGGGCGCCGGGAGCGCGCACATTGATCATCACCTGCGGCAGCTTGTGCAAGCCCTGGCGGGCGGTGGCCAGATCCTGCCCTTCCAGCTTCAGCGCTTCGAGCACGGCCAGCGCCGCGACGATGCCGTCGCCGGTGGTGGCACGGTCCAGGCACAGCAAATGGCCGGAGGTTTCGCCGCCCAGCACGCCATCGTGTTCCTTCAGCTTCTGCAGCACGAAGCGGTCGCCGACGTTGGCGCGAATCAGATCGACGCTCAATTCCGCCAGCGCCAAATGCAAACCGAAGTTGCTCATCAAGGTGCCGACGACCGGCCCCTTCAGCACGCCTCGCTTGAGCCAGCTGCGGGCGAGCACATAGAGCATGTCGTCGCCGTCACCCAGTACGCCGTTGTGATCGACCATTTGCACGCGATCGCCATCGCCATCGAACGCGAAGCCGATGTCGGCACGGTGCGCCAGCACTGCACTCTGCAGCGTCTGCGGGTGCATGGAACCAACGTCATGGTTGATGTTGAAACCGTCGGGCCGGTCGCCGATGACATGCAGTTCGGCACCCAGTTCGGCAAACACCTTCGGGGCAACCTGATAAGTAGCGCCGTGCGCGCAATCAAGCACGATCTTCATGCCGGCGAGGCTGAAATCCTCGGGCACTGTAGATTTGCAGAACTCGGCGTAGCGAGTGATGGCGTCGGTGACGCGCACGACTTTGCCGAGGTTTTCGGAATCGACGGTGGTGAATTCGGCTTCGACTTCGCGCTCGATCGCTTCCTCGATCTCGTCGGAGAGTTTCTCGCCGTGGGTGGAGAAGAACTTGATGCCGTTGTCGTGGTGCGGGTTGTGCGAGGCGCTGATCACGATGCCGGCATCGGCGCGCAGACTGCGCGTGAGGTAGGCCACGGCAGGGGTCGGCATCGGGCCGAACAGGCGAACATCTGCGCCCGCAGCGGCCAGACCCGCTTCCAGTGCGGATTCGAACATGTAGCCGGAAACGCGGGTGTCTTTGCCAATCAATACCAGCGGACGGCCTGACGTCTTCTTCTGCTTGCTGAGCACCACGCCGAGGGCACGCCCGAGACGCAGCATGAAATCCGCGCTGATCGGCCATTGCCCAACACGGCCGCGGATGCCATCGGTACCGAAGTATTTGCGTTGCGTCATTGAACGTCCTGCTTCACTGCTGATTTTTTCTTTTTACTTTTCACTCCCCCTGCTAGCAGAGGGAGGAGACGAGCTTAATCATCATCGGGCCAGCGTGGCACCTGGGGCACATCTTTGCGTTCAGGTTTGTCGCCCGATTGCACGGCATGCCAAACCTTCAACGCATCCACGGTGGCGGCAACATCATGCACCCGCACCATACGCGCACCCCGCTGTACCGCGATCAGCGCTGCAGTGACCGAGCCGGCGGCACGATCTGCCGCATGCTGGTGACCCGTGATGGCGCCGATCATCGACTTGCGCGACAGCCCGACATAGACGCCACTGCCCAGATCAGCGAAACGCTCCAACCGGCGCAGCAAGGCGAGGTTGTGTTCCAGATCCTTGCCGAAGCCGAAGCCCGGATCGACCATCACTTTGCGCCGGTCGATGCCGGCCAGTTCGCACGCGAACAGACGATCGGTGAGGAAGCGGTGCACTTCGCCCACGACGTCATCGTAATGCGGCGCTTCCTGCATACTGCGCGGCTCACCTTGCATATGCATCAGGCAGATGGGCACGCGCAGTTCCGCTGCGGCATCTATCGCGCCTTCCCGGCGCAACCCGTACACATCGTTGATCATGCCGGCGCCAGCAGCAACCGCTGCACGCATGACTTCCGGTTTGGAGGTGTCGACGGCGACCGGCAACGTGGTTCGTGCCACCAGTTGCTCGATTACCGGAATAACGCGCCGCAATTCGTCCTCGACAGAGACATCGTCGGCACCAGGGCGTGTCGATTCGCCCCCGATGTCGAGCATGTCAGCGCCCTCTTCCGCCAGGCGCAAGCTATGGGCGACCGCTGCATCGAGATCGGCAAACTGGCCGCCGTCGGAGAACGAATCGGGCGTAACATTGACGATGCCCACCACCCGCGGTCGATCCAATGTCAGCGGACGGCCGTTGCAATCGAGCACGGTAGCGAACAGATCCGTCGACATACCGCGTTACTCCGCGCCGCCGAGCGGCCCCATGAATTGACGGTAATAGCGCAGTTCGTCGATGGAGTCGCGGATGTCGGACAAGGCGGTGTGCGCCGAGTCTTTATTGAAACCGCGGCCGATCGTCGGCGCCCAGCGACGGGCGAGTTCCTTGAGCGTGGACACGTCAAGATTGCGATAGTGGAAGAAGCGCTCCAGCGAGGGCATTTGCCGATGCAGGAAGCGGCGATCCTGGCAGATCGAATTGCCACACATCGGCGACTTGCCCTGCATCACCCACGGCTTGAGAAATTCCACCGTGGCCCGCTCCGCCTCGGCGTGCGTAACGCTCGAGCTAGCCACCTGGTCCCACAGGCCAGAACGGCGGTGCTGGTTGCGGTTCCAAGTGTCCATCGCCTCCAGACGCATCAGGTCATGGCGTATCGCGAAGACCGGACCCTCGGCGAGGATCACCAGATCCTTGTCGGTGACGATGGTGGCGATTTCGAGAATCGAATCGTTGTCGGTATCCAGACCGGTCATTTCCAGGTCGATCCAGATAAGGTTGTCTTCGTTGGCTTGGCTCATGCGCCCTCCTGGAGGCGCAGTCTAGCAGAGCTGATCGATGGCTCCCCGTGCGATGATTTGCCCATGCAAACCCTCTTCTGGCACGACTACGAAACCTTCGGCACGGACGCGCGGCGGGATCGTCCCGTTCAATTTGCCGGCATCCGCACCAATCTGGAGCTGGAGATCATCGACGAACCGGTGATGTTCTACGGCAAACCGCCGCACGACATGCCGCCCGGCCCCATCTCTTGCCTGATCACCGGCATTACACCGCAAAAGGCCGAGCATGAAGGCCTGATCGAAGCGGACTTCGCCGCACGCGTGCACGAGCAGCTGGCGGCGCCTGGCACCTGCGGCGTGGGCTACAACTCGCTGCGCTTCGATGACGAATTCTCGCGGCAGCTGTTCTACCGTAACTTTTTCGAACCCTATGCACGCGAATGGGAAAACGGCAATTCGCGCTGGGATCTGATCGATCTGGTGCGGATGTGCGCCGCACTGCGGCCAGAGGGTATTGTCTGGCCGACGCATGAGGACGGCGCGCTGAGCTTCAAACTGGAGCACTTGGCTACCGCCAATCATCTGCAGCAGGAACGCGCGCACGATGCCTTGTCGGACGTGCATGCGCTGATCGATCTGGCACGGCTGATTCGCGTACGTCAGCCGCGGTTGTGGGACTGGCACTACGCATTGCGCCGCAAACAGCGCGTGTTCGAGCTGCTCGACGTCACCAACATGACGCCACTGGTACATGTGTCCTCGCGCTATCCCGCCAGCCGACGCTGCCTGGCCGTGATCGTGCCGCTGGCCGTGCATCCAAGCCGATCAGGTGAAATTATTGTGTACGACCTGGCGCAGGATCCGACCGATCTGCTCACGCTTGACGCTGAAGACATCGCCGATCGGATGTTTACGCCGCGCGCCGATCTGCCCGAGGGCGTGGAACGCATTCCGCTGCGCACCGTGCATGCCAACCGTTCCCCCGCCCTGGCGCCGTTGTCGGTGCTCAAAGGCGTGGATATGGAGCGCTTGCAGTTGGACCTCGATCGTTGCCTTGCGCATGCCGACACCCTACGTGCTGCAACGGGATTGGGCGAGAAGCTGCGTCGCGTCTTTCAGCAGGCGGCCGACCTGCCGCCGCCGGAAGACCCTGAACTCGCGTTGTACAGCGGCTTCCTGCCCGACGCCGACAAACGCCTGTTGCGCGAAGTGCGCGCCACGCCGGCCGAGCAACTGGCGCAGCGCGCGTTTGGTTTCCGTGACCCGCGCTATGCCGAACTGTTGTTCCGTTATCGCGCCCGCAATTGGCCTGATACCTTGACGCCCGATGAGCGCGCGCGCTGGGAGCATTTCCGCATCGAACGCCTCACACGCCCTACCCCGCTGACCTTATTGACGCTGGCCGATTACTTCGAGCAGCTTACCGCCTTGCGCAACGACCCCGCGCAAAGCGATAAATTGGCACTCCTGGACCAGTTGCAGGCCTGGGGCGAACAGCTCGCCGCCGAGGCCGGTATTGCCGCCTGACTTACGGATCTGAATTCATGCCGAGTGCTTATTTCACCCCTGCCACGTTCAAGTTCCTACGCGCCTTGGCACGCAACAACAATCGCGAATGGTTTCTGAAACACAAAGCTGAATACGAGAGGGATGTACGCGACCCCTTCCTGCAGCTGATTACCGATATGCAAGCGCCGCTGACGAAGATCAGCAAGCACTTCCGCGCCGATCCGCGCAAGAACGGCGGCTCATTGTTCCGCATTTATCGCGACACGCGCTTCTCCGGCGACAAGGAACCGTACAAGCCTTGGGCCAGTGCGCGCTTCTTTCACGAACGCCGGCATGAGATTCCGGCACCTTCGTTCTATCTGCATATCCAGCCGGGCGATTGCTTTATCGGCGGCGGCATGTGGCATCCGGAGCCGGATGCGTTGAAGCGCCTTCGCGCCTTTATTGCCGACAATCCCGCGGCCTGGAAGCGCGCGACGCAGAGCAAGGCATTCCGCGATCATTTCGAGTTCTGGGGAGAAGCGCTGACGCGTCCGCCGCGTGGCTATGACCCGGAGCATGAGCTGATCGAAGATCTGAAGCGCAAGGATTTCGCGGCAGGCGGAGGTTTCGAGGAATCGCTGGCGTGCTCGGCAGAGTTGTTGCCGTTTATGATCGAGAGCTACAAGCGGATTGCGCCGATGATTGATTATTTGTGCGCGTCGCAGGAGCTGGATTTCTAGCCTTGCGACAAACCATATCGAAGCAACGCTTCGAATACATATCTACGCAAGATTGCCCCCTCCCCCCAGCCCTCTCCCCGGTGGGGAGAGGGAGTATCGGCATTACGCCTCGGGGCGCATGTAGGGGAACAACAACACGTCGCGAATGGACGACGAGTTGGTAAGCAGCATCACCAGGCGATCGATTCCGACACCCAAGCCGCCGGTCGGCGGCAGGCCGACTTCCAGTGCACGGATGTAATCGGCGTCGAAATGCATGGCTTCGTCGTCGCCGGAATCCTTGGCATCGACCTGGGCCTGGAAGCGTGCGGCCTGATCTTCCGGATCGTTCAATTCGGAGAAGCCGTTGGCCAGTTCCTTGCCGTTGACGAAGAGTTCGAAGCGATCGGTAATGCCCTTGTCGGTGTCGTTCTCGCGGGCGAGCGGCGACACTTCGACAGGGTGATCAATGATGAAGGTCGGCTGCACCAGGGTGTGCTCGACCGTCTTCTCGAAGATTTCCAGCAGCAGCTTGCCCCAGCCATAGCCGGGCTTGACCTGGAGACCCAGACGCTTGGCGTGTGCGGCCATCGCTTCGCGATCACGCAACTCTTCGCGCTTGATCTCGGGGTTGAGTTCGAGCACGGCGTCTTCCATGCGCCAGCGGCGAAAGGCCGGACCGACATCGATACTGGCGCCTTCCCAGGCCAGCTGGGTCGTGCCGAGTACGTTCTTCGCCGTTTCACGAATCACACTCTCGGTGATGTCCATGATCTCGTGATAGGTGGCGTAAGCCTGGTACAGCTCCAGCATGGTGAATTCGGGGTTGTGCCGGGTGGACACGCCCTCGTTACGGAAGTTGCGGTTGATTTCGTAGACGCGATCGAAACCGCCCACCACCAGACGCTTCAGGTACAACTCCGGCGCTACGCGCAGGTACAGATCCATATCCAGCGCGTTGTGATGCGTGACGAACGGGCGCGCGGTGGCGCCGCCGGGAATGACATGCATCATCGGCGTTTCCACTTCCATGAAGCGACGCGGCTCCGCTTCCAGCCACTTGCGGATAAAGCCGATGATCTTCGAACGCAGCGCAAAGGTACGGCGCGCTTCTTCGGTGACGATCAAATCCACATAGCGCTGCCGATAGCGCTGTTCCACGTCAGCCAGGCCATGCCACTTGTCCGGCAACGGGCGCAGACTCTTGGTGAGCAGGCGCAGGTGATTCACCTTCACCGACAGCTCGCCCGTCTTGGTGCGCATCAGCACGCCTTCCGCACCGACAATATCGCCCACGTCCCAGCCCTTGAAGGCTTCGTACACGTCACCTACCGTGCCGGCGTGGATGAACAGCTGGATGCGTCCACTGAAATCCTGCATCTGCACGAAGCTGACCTTGCCCTGCACGCGCTTGAGCACGATGCGGCCGGCAATCTTCACATGGCGTGCGGCGGCTTCGATAGCTTCGGCGGTATGCGCTTCCTTGTCGGCGAATTCCGTCTGCAAGTCGCCTGCAAAACTATCGACCTTGAAGTCGTTCGGAAAAGCGATGCCCTGCTCACGCAGCGCCTTGAGCTTCTCGCGGCGCTCGGCGATCAGCTTGTTCTCGTCGATGATCGGGTTGTCGGTAGATTCAGTCATGGAGATTCCATTTGCTGCCGACGCTCGTACTGGCTGCCGAACGCCTTGTTATGTATCGCTGTGGTTGCCCAACAACGCGGGGTGGTTTTCTTACCGAATAACGCTACGCGTCAATCGCCCTTGTGAAACACCTGTTTGACTGCATGCTTGGTCGCGTCCCAGCCCTCGCGCGTGCCGTGCGCAATACTGTGACCGACATCCGCAGCGCCATGCCCGACCGTCCTGGCGGCGTTCGCCGTACCATGCCCGACCGATTTGGCAACATGTGCAGTACCGTGTCCAACGTCGCGGGCACCGTTGCCGATCGCATGTCCAGCGTCCTTCGCATCCTGCTTGACGGTCTGGCCAGGTTGCGCATTGACCGGGTGACTGGACAACGCGAACACGAAGCACGTTAGCAGAATTGCGCAGATCTTCTTGCCGTTCATGCGGTGACTCCGTGTTCGGTGGTCAGGCACACCTATGATTTACGCATCGAGACGCTTGGCACCGGCATCCAGGCCAGATTTCAGGCTGGCTTCCACGAATTCGTCCAGGTCGCCATCGAGTACCTTTTGCGTATCCGTGCGCTCGATGCCGGTGCGCAGGTCCTTGATGCGGCTCTGGTCCAGTACGTAGTTGCGGATCTGGCTACCCCAGCCGATGTCGGACTTGGAGGCTTCCAGCGCGTCCTTTTCAGCATTGCGCTTTTGTATCTCCAACTCGTACAGCTTGGCTTTCAGCATCTTCATCGCGCGATCGCGGTTGGCATGCTGGCTGCGCTCGGTCTGGCAGGCCACTACCACGCCGCTGGGCATGTGGGTGATACGCACGGCCGATTCGGTCTTGTTGACGTGCTGGCCGCCGGCACCGGATGAGCGGTACACATCGGTCTTCAGGTCGGCCGGGTTGATCTCGATATCGATGTCGTCATCGACTTCCGGCGACACGAACACCGAGGTGAAGCTGGTGTGCCGACGGTTGTCGGAGTCGAACGGGCTCTTGCGCACCAGACGGTGCACACCGATTTCGGTCTTGAGCCAGCCATAGGCGTAATCGCCTTCCACGCGGAAGGTGGCGGACTTGATGCCGGCTACTTCGCCTGCACTCGCTTCCATCAGCTCGACCTTCCAGCCGCGCGATTCGCACCAACGCAAGTACATGCGCAGCAGCATTTCGGCCCAATCCTGTGCCTCGGTACCACCGGCGCCGGCCTGAATGTCAACGAAGGCGTTGGCCGAATCCATCTTGCCGGAGAACATGCGCTGGAATTCCAGCTTGCTGACGTGGCCATCGATCGCGGCCACGTCGCTGACCACGGAGTTCACCGTGGCATCGTCGCCGTCGGCGGCAGCCATTTCCAACAGTTCGCCAGCGTCGGCAAGGCCGGAGCTGATGCGGTCGATGCCGCTGACGATGGTGTCCAGGCGGGCGCGTTCGCGGCCCAGTTCCTGCGCGCGCGGCGGATCGTCCCAGACGTTGGGACTTTCCAGTTCGCGACTTACTTCTTCGAGGCGCTCACGCTTGGTGGCGTAGTCAAAGATACCCCCTAAGCGACTCGATGCGGTCCTTGAGATCCGCGATCTGCGCCAGGATCGGATTGGTTTCGATCATGTTGAGTTGAACCTGAGGTGGCGGGCGCCCATCTGGGCGCGAATCAAACGGTTATCGTAACAAACCGGCGGCGTAGCCGCCTAGCTGAACCGCGATCGCCCTGCCTCGTCCGTTACCCACCACTCAGCAGCATGCCACCCAGATTAAACAAGGCGTGGCACAGCATGCCCGGCAGCAGGCTGCCGCTGCGACGCTTCAATTCCCCGGTCAACACGCCAAGCACCATCGCGCCGGCGGCCACCACCACCGGAGCAACCCTCAAGTGGACCGCGCCGAACAACACGCCTATAGCCAGCGACGAGGCCACGCCGGCCAAGGCAGCACTGATCGCCCCGCTGGCAAGGCTCCTGGCAAGCGCCGACTGCAGCAGGCCACGAAAGACGGCTTCTTCCTGTATGGGCGCGCCGACCAGAAAGCACAGGTAGAGTTGCCACGGTGCGAGATTCAGGCCGCCGAGCATGCCCGTGTCGGCAAGATGAATCTCGATCAAGACGATCAAGGGACTCAGCACCACGCCCCATAGCAGCGCATACAGTAGATAGCGCCAGGCGGGCCATTGCCAGCCAAATGCTTCGGCACTTAACCAGCCACGATGGATGGCGATGGCCATCAGCACACAAGTCATGACCAGGCTGATGGCCATCAGTGTGGGCACCATGACAGTCATCGACAGGTGCAAGCCGAAGACAACGGCAAATGCCGGCAGATAGACGGCCAGATAGAGCAGCAGCGTCAACGCTGCCGAGCGCAATACCGTCCACAGCATCGGCTACTACCCGGAGCCAATCCAGCGGGCAACGGTACAGCCACGCTCTGCATGCCCGCAACAGCATGGTGCAACCCGACCTAGTTATCCCAAGAAACCACGGGGCGCGGCCGTCATCGGCACTGCGCCCCATTTGCTCATCCCAGGTCGCACACGTTGCTTAACCCGCGGTCTCCAGCGCATGCGCGTGCACGTCGCGCACCGCACGTCCAGAAGGATCCGCCATCGCAGCAAACGCCGGATCCCACGCCAAGGCAGCCGGCGACGAACATGCAATCGACTTGCCGCCTGGCACCGTGGCAGCACACGCCTCGCCGGGGAAATGTTTCTCGAAGATCCGCCGATACAGATACGCTTCCTTGGTTGCCGGGGTGTTGAACGGATAGCGCGCGGCAGCTGCGGCAAACTCGCGATCACTGACCGCCTGCTCGGCATGCGCTTTGAGGCCGTCGATCCAACCGTAGCCCACGCCATCGCTAAACTGTTCTTTTTGCCGCCACAGGATCGATTCGGGCAGCGCGCCGACAAACGCTTCACGCAACACGGCTTTTTCGATACGCCCCTTGCCCGCCATCTTGTGTGAGGCATCCATACCCATGGCCACTTCCATAAACTCCAGGTCCAGGAACGGCACGCGCGCCTCCACGCCCCAGGCCATCATCGATTTGTTGGCGCGTAAACAGTCGTAGCTGTGCAAGGCGTCGATCTTGCGCACGGTTTCTTCGTGGAATGCTTCGGCTGATGGCGCCTTGTGGAAGTACAGATAACCGCCAAAAATTTCGTCGGAACCTTCGCCTGACAGCACCATCTTCACACCCATCGCCTTGATGCGCCGTGCCAGCAGGTACATCGGTGTGGAAGCGCGGATGGTGGTGACGTCATAGGTTTCGATATGGCGGATCACTTCCGGCAATGCGTCCAAGCCTTCCCAGAAGGTATAGATGAAACCGTGATGCACCGTTCCCAGTGAATCGGCTACCACTTTCGCCGCAGCGAGATCGGGCGAGCCTTCCAGGCCAATGGCAAAAGAATGCAAGCGTGGCCACCACGCTTCGCTGCGGTCTTCATCTTCGATACGTTCGCGCGCGAAACGTGCGGCGCAGGCGGCGACCAGCGACGAGTCCAGGCCACCCGACAGCAGCACGCCGTACGGCACGTCCGTCATCAACTGGCGATGCACGGCCTGCTCGAAGGCCTTGCGCAGTTCGCCCGGACCAGACGACTGCCCTTGGGTCACCGCATAATCGCGCCACGGACGGCTGTAATAACGCTGCAATTCGCCACTGGCGCTGTCATATACATGGCCGGGCGGGAACGGTGACACATCCGCACAGACACCAACGAGTGCCTTCATTTCCGATGCGACACACAACCGCCCCTGTGCATCATGTCCCCAATAGAGCGGGCAGACGCCGATCGGATCGCGCGCGATCAGGTACCGCTTCGCTTCGCCATCCCATAACGCAAAGGCGAAGATGCCGTTGAGCTTGCCGAGGAAATCCGCACCATGTTCCTGGTACAACGCGTTGATCACTTCGCAGTCCGAACCGGTGGTGAAGTCATAGGTACTTTGGGCGCGCAGTTCGCGATGGTTGTAGATCTCACCGTTGACCGCCAGCGCAAGGTGTCCGTCGCGGGAACGCAGCGGTTGCGCACCACTGGCTGGATCGACGATGGCAAGCCGCTCATGCACCAGGATCACCCCGGCGTCCACATAAACACCGCTCCAATCGGGTCCGCGGTGACGCTGACGCTGCGACAGTTCCAGCGCCAGCTGGCGTAACGCAGCCAAGTCATCGCCTGGCTGAAGATCGAAGATTCCGAAGATGGCACACATGACAGGTTCCTTGAGTCGGCAGGTTGATCAAACGGCAAAAACAAAAGGGCCCGCACTTGGCGGGCCCTTTTGCGTGTGTATGGTTGCTTCTTTCGTCTACACGCCGGCCCACCCGTGGTGACGGGTATTATTATTGGCGTTGTTATTCAGGCCGATGGCAGCCGCGCACGTGCCTGCCGGGGATGCGGCGACGAAGGCGACGAGGCTGGTGGCAGACGTGTTCATGCCTCGACTACAGCACATGCCGCGCTGACGTGCAAGCTGTTACACATTCGATACAGGCATAAGTGAGCCACGCCTCATAAGCGGCGACTCATCCGTTGCTGATCGCAAATTTTCACGCCGCCTTAGCCTTTCATTTGCTGAGATTTCCCACCACGCACGTCTGATCCATGCGTGATGCGGCTCTTACCGGCTCACATCGGGGACACGCTGGACCGCAAGCACGAACCAGGGCATGACGCATCTGCAGTTGAAGCTGGCCACCCACCTCGCCTCGCGGTCCATCGCTTGGGCCATCCGTTCAACAGGAGCGAACGATGAGACGGATGAAATGCTTGAGCGGTTTGCTGGTGCTCGCGGTCATATCTCCTGCCTTTGCGCAGGACGAAACCCAAACGCAAAAGCTGCAGAAAGAAGTGGATCAACTGCAAACCACGGTCCAGGAACTGCAAGCTGAAGTCAAAGAACTCAAAGCCGAGAAAGCCCAGCCGGCGGCGGCCGCCGTTACCTCACCAGCACCGGTAGCCGCACCGCCTGAAAAGGCTACGTTGGCGCCTCCTTCCCTCACGACCGTTTTGACGGAAGTGCCGAGCAATCAGGTCAACGTGCTGGAAATGACCAACACCGAGCGCTCACCGCTGCCGATCCAGCAAAGCGTGTCGGAAAACCAGACGTCCGCCTCGCGCATCGACAACGAGGCACCACCCACCGATCCCGACCTGAAAGGCTTTATCCAGATCCCCGGCACCGAGACGCTGATCCGCCTGGGTGGCTACGCCAAGCTCGACACCATCTACGATGTGAACAGCATCGGCTCGACCGACGCCTTCGTCACCTCGTCCATTCCCGTCCCTGCCCCGCATGCGGATACCGGCAACTTCACCATGCAGGCGCGCCAGACCCGCCTGAGCATGGAAATACGCCGACCGACCATGTTCGACGAGAGCATGCGCTTCTATTTCGAGACGGATCTCTATGGTGGCGGCAATGGCAACTACGGCTTTCGCTTGCGCCAAGCTTATGGACAGCTTGGCAATACCTACGCCGGCTTTGGCTGGTCGTCGTTTGCTGACCTGGACGCCATACCAGACACGCTGGATTTCGAAGGACCACCCGGCGCCATCGCACCACGCCAGGCCGGCATCCATCAGTTCTTCCGACTTGGCAGCAACAGCAGCCTGACTATTGCCGCGGAGCAGCCCACCTCGCAAGTGAGCGGTCCTGTCTTCACGTATCCGAATGTGGTGGTCGACAGCGCGAATCTCCACGGCACACAGCACGTTCCCGACCTCATTCTTGCGTTCCGCACCGAACAGGACTGGGGCCATCTGCAATTGGGTGGCGTTGCGCGACAGCTGGGCTACACCGATTACGAGGAAAGCCATCGCGTGGTGGGTGGCGGCGCGCAGTTCAGCGGTGCATTCAAAGTAGGACCATCCGATCCCTACAGCGACCTGTTCATGTTTGCCGCCGGCTGGGGCAAGGGCATCGGACACTATCTGGCCGATACCGATGGCTTGAACCTGGATGCCGCAGTGGGGCCGGACGGAAAGCTTTACGCACTGACCGGTCTGGGTGCACATGTCGCTTATACGCACTACTGGAACAGCGACTGGCGCAGCAATCTGGTCTACGGCATTGCCCGTATCCAGCACTCCCCCCTGCTTGGCGAGGATGTTTTCCGCGACAGCAACTACGGCGCAGCCAACTTGATCTGGAATCCGGTTTCCACGCTCACCGTCGGCCTGGAATTGCTGCACGGCCGATTGATGGTGCAGGACAACCGCTACAACGACGACACTCGCATCCAGGGCTCGCTGCAATACAGCTTCATCAAATAATCCCTCATCACGACGCATCAGGGACACTTCGTCATGGCTGATGAAAAGCGCAAGATCGGCGTAGTAGCCGCCACCTTCCTCGTGGCCGGCAACATGATGGGCTCGGGCGTGTTCCTGTTGCCTGGCAGTCTGGCAAAGATCGGCACCGTATCGATGTGGGGCTGGGTGGTCACCACTATCGGCTCCCTGCTGCTTGCCTTTGTGTTTGCCAAACTGGGGCGGCTGGCGCCCAAAGCCGGCGGCCCGTATGCCTACGCGCGCGACGCCTTTGGCCCGTACATGGGCTTCCAGACCAATACCATCTACTGGTTTGCCAATTGGATTGGCAACGTCGCACTGCCGGTCGCCGCGGTGGGTTACTTCAGCTTTTTCGTTCCGGCGCTGAGCGAGCCGCTGATGCGCACCGTGGTCGTGATCGCATTGATCTGGTTGTTCACGCTGGCCAACATCATGGGGGCGCAGGTGGTAACGCGGATCCAGTCCATCACCACCTCGTTTGCGCTAGTGCCGCTGTTCGGCATCGCGATCTTCGGCTGGTTCTTCTTCAAGAGCGATATCTTCGCTGGTGCACATAACGTGAGCGGTGGCAGCGATTTCCATGCCATCTCCTCGGCAGCCTCACTGACGCTATGGGCTTTTATTGGTGTGGAGTCCGCATCGGTATCGGCGGCGGTAGTGAAGAATCCGGAAAAGAATGTCGCCATTGCCACGCTTGCCGGCGTGGCAATGGCCGCGGTGGTTTATATCTCCAGTTCGGCAGTCATCATGGGCATGATCCCCAACGACCAACTGCAAGTAGCCGACGCCCCTTTTGCGCTGGCCGCACAAGTGGCGGTGGGCAAGATCGGTGGCGGTATCGTCAGCCTGTGCGCAACCTTGGGTGCCGCCGGATCACTGGGCGGCTGGATCATGCTGACCGCGCTGAGCGCCAAGGCAGCCGGCGATGACGGCCTGTTCCCGCGGATCTTCTCCAAGGCCAACAAAGACGATACACCGGTGCCCGGATTGATCATCGTGGCTGTGCTGATGTCGCTGGTAGTGCTGGTGACCGCGGCCTCGCCCAGCGCCTCCGAACAGTTCGAACTGATTACGCAGGCCGCTGTCGTGCTGACCTTGCTGCCTTACATCTATTCATCAGTTGCCTGCTATTTCGTCATCGAAAACAGCCACAGCACGATACACACCGGCTTTTATTGGGTACTCACCAGTGTCACCGTGGTGTATTGCCTGTGGGCAATCTTTGGCACCACCGGACAACTGGTGGCCTATGCCTTCCTGTTCATGCTGTTCATCACCGTGTTCTATCCCTTCTTCAGCGAACAGCGTCGACGCGAACGTGCAGCCAAGGCCGGATCGAAAGCAGCGACCTAAATATCTTTTAAGGATTGACGGAGTTCTGTGATGTATTACAACACGCTCGACTACCCCATCATCATCATCGATGAAGACTATGATTCGCCGCGCATCAACGGCATCCTGATTCGCGCCCTTGCCGATACGTTGCGCGGCTACGGCCATCGTGTTCTGAGCGGCCTGACGATGGCCGACGCCGAAGCGGGCGCACGCACCTACAATGCCGCTTCCGCGGTGCTGATTTCCATCGACGGCAGCGAGGAAGGTCCGCATCAGTTCGACCGGCTCTACACCCTGCTCGATACACAATTGGCCTATCGCGATGATCTTCCGGTATTCCTTTACGGAGAACGCCGCACGGTGGAACAGGTGCCGACGAAGCTGCTTGGCATGGTGCATGGGTTTGTCTTCCTCTATGAGGACACCCGGAGCTTTATCGCCCGCCAGGTGATGCGTGCTGCCGAGGAATACATGGAGGCGCTGCTACCGCCCTTCTTCAAGGCGCTAGTGCATCACGCCGCCGAATCGAATTACTCCTGGCACACGCCTGGCCACGGCGGCGGCGTGGCGTTTACCAAATCGGCGGTAGGCCGCGCTTTCCATCAGTTCTTTGGCGAGAACACGCTGCGCAGCGATTTGTCCGTATCCGTGCCGGAACTGGGTTCATTGCTGGATCACACCGGACCGGTGAAAGCCGCCGAGACCGAAGCGGCGCGCAACTTCGGCGCTGATCACACCTTCTTCGTCACTAATGGCACCTCGACCGCCAACAAGATCGTGTGGCACGGCACAGTCGCGCGCGGCGACATCGTATTTGTGGATCGCAATTGCCACAAATCCCTGCTGCATGCCTTGATCATGACCGGCGCGGTGCCGGTGTATTTCACACCCAGCCGTAACGCCCACGGCATCATCGGACCGATCAGCCTGGACCAGTTCGATCCCAAGGCGATGGCCAAGCGTATCGCGGCGCATCCACTGGCAGGCAAGGCGCTGAAGGCCAAGGGCAAGGACGCCAAACCACGCATCGCCGTAGTTACCAACTCCACCTACGATGGGCTTTGCTACAACGTTGAGAAGATCGCCGAAGACATCGGCGGCGGCGTGGAGTACCTGCATTTTGATGAAGCGTGGTACGGCTATGCGGCCTTCCACGAGATGTACGAAAACCATTACGCGATGGCCAAGGGCAAGCCGCGCGAGCAGGATCCAATCATCTTCGCGACGCATTCCACGCACAAACTGCTGGCGGCGTTCTCACAAGCCTCGATGATTCATGCCCGCAACAGCCGCACGCGCAAGCTGGACGCCGACCGCTTCAACGAAGCGTACATGATGCATACCTCCACCTCGCCGCACTACGGCGTGATCGCCTCCTGCGATGTCGCCTCGCGCATGATGGAAGGGCGCACCGGCCGCAGTCTGGTTGAGCAAATGCAAAAGGAGGCCATTGCCTTCCGCCGCGCCATGCTGCATGTGGGCGACGAGCTGGAAAAGAACGACTGGTGGTTCCACGTATGGCAGCCGGACGCCATGACCACGCGTCTTGACGAAGGTAACCGCGCCGCTGCACCGATCGCGACCAAGCAGAGTGATTGGAAGCTGGCACCCAAGGCCGCGTGGCACGGCTTCGGCGACTTGCCCAAAGACTATGTGCTGATCGACCCGATCAAGGTCACCTTGATGACGCCGGGTCTGAAGATGGATGGCAAGACCGAAAAACTCGGCATTCCCGCCGCCGTGGTCAGCCGCTTCCTGTGGACACGCGGCATCACGGTGGAAAAGACCAATCTCTATTCCTTCCTGATCCTGTTCTCGATGGGTATCACCAAGGGCAAGTGGAGCACACTGACCACGGAACTGCTGGCCTTCAAAGAGCTCTACGATGCCAACGCGCCACTGGAAAAAGCCTTGCCATCGCTGGTCACTGATCATCCGGAAACGTATGCCGGCAAGGGTCTTCGCGAGCTGTGCGATGCGCTGCATGCCTTCAATGTCCAGCACAAGGTGGCGCACGTCATGCGCGAGATGTACGTGGATCTTCCCGAGCCGGTGATGATCCCCGCCGAAGCCTATAACCGCCTTGTTCTCGGCGAGGTGGAGCGCGTGGAGATCGACAAGCTCGATGGCCGCATCGCCGCCACCATGCTGGTGCCCTACCCGCCGGGCATTCCCACCATCATGCCGGGTGAACGCTTCGGCAAGCAGGACACTGCGATACTGGAATCCCTGCGTATCGCTCGCGCGCAGAACGAGCAGTTCCCGGGCTTTGAATCGGATATTCACGGCCTGATCGTGGAACAGGGACCGAAAGGGCCTCGTTACGTGGTCGAAGTGCTGAAACGGTGATGCCAAGGCAGTGATGCGATGCGGTACTACTGTTCGCATGAATCCATCCCGCAGCCATCTCGTCCATGGCTTGCCGCAATGGCCCCTCGCGCCCAGTCGTCATCTCAGCGAAGGCCGGGATGACGAACCGCCCGATTTAGCATCCACGATAATAGACTGGCTATCGCCATGGACACGACCATCGAACAAGCACAACTACGCTTCTCGATCACCGTTACTTTTCTGGTCGGTGCCACGAGCGTCGCGATCGGTTTGCTACTGCATTCGCAGTCGATCGCTTTCGACGGCTTTTATTCGTTGGTCGACGTGGTGCTGACCACCGGTTCGCTCGCGGTATCACGCTTGATTACCCACGACGGCAGTCGGCGCTTCCAGTTCGGCTATTGGCATCTGGAGCCGCTGGTGGTGGTACTAAACGCCACCGTGCTCACCATCACCTGCGCTTATGCGGCCATCACCGCCATCCACGATCTTTCCATCGGGGGACATGAAATCCGGTTCGGCGTCGGTGCTGGCTGGGCGGCGCTGATGGGGGTTCTCAGCATGGCGATGGCCCTGGCCCTGCGTCGTCGTGCGCGCACGCTTGGCTCCGCACTGCTCGAGCTGGATGCAAAAGGCTGGTTTATCGGCGCCAGCATCAGTCTTGCGGTGCTGGTGGGTTTTGGAATCGCCGCCGTCATTCGCGGCGGATCACTCGACCATTGGACGCCGTACATCGATTCCAGCGTGTTGCTGTTGCTCACCATCGCTCTTCTGCCACTACCACTCGGCAGCTTGTGGCACGCCATGCGCGAAGTGCTGCAATTGGCCCCCGATGCGCTGGATAGCCACGTGCGTAGCGTGATGCAAGGGATTGTCGGCGAACGCGGTTATCTGGATTTCGCCAGCTATGTCGCGAAGATGGGCCGCATGCGCTTTATCGACATTCATATCCTGCTGCCGCCAGACGCTGAGCTTGGCACCATCGCCTCGGTCGATGAGGTTCGCGCGGAGATCGCCGCACGCCTTGGCGGTGATATCCGGGCCGAATGGCTGAACATCATGTTCACCAGTCACCGCGGCTGGATGTAGACAAACTAAGCTGCTGTGATCCAACGGAATGCCTCATCCATCTCGGCATTGCTGAAAAGTTTGAAATGCGCGGGCATGGCAAAGCCAAACATGCTCGACATCACGCGTATCCAGCCGACATCGGTGACCAGGGCGGTACGGTCCCAGCCGGTGATGTGGCGGAAGCCGAGCTTGACGTCATCCCACATGGCACCGGGTGCAAAGCCGGTGAAGTCGTCGCCGATATGAATGATCGAGCGCAGCTTGCGGTTAAGTGCAAAGGCCGCCTCGATATCCGGCACCATCACATTTTCATAATCATCGGCTGTTACCACGCCGCGCATGCGGAAACCAAGGATGCCAGGTGGCAGATTGGGGAGTTGCTCGATCATGGCGATCACCCCTTGAGGTTGTTTGCTATATCCAAACGCTAATCGCTCCCGCGCACAAGTGACGGGATGTGAAGGAAGTATGCGAGATTGTGGCGCGATTAATCAGATGGGCTCGATATGCCGCAACAGTAACCGCGGCGACTCGCGCCCTTGCCAGTCGTTGATAGTCAGTTCATACGCCGCGCGCAACATGGCTGGCGGCGGCTGGCCGTTGTAGGCATTGAACATGACTGCGTCATGCACTGCATCATCGCGTGGATCACGCAGGCTCAGGCGCAAATGCTTCTCGCCCATCAGGCGCCAGCTGAAGCATTCGAATCGATTTTCGAAAATAGGCTCAGGAAAGGCCTGTCCCCAAGGACCGGCGTAGCGCAACAGCCGCGCCATCTCCAACGTGAACATGCCGGCAGGCATTTCACCATCGGTGTAGAGCACGGCCTGCAGTTGCTCTTCGCTCAGCCATTCGCGCGCCACCGCATCAAAAGCGTCTGCGAAGCGAGAGTAATCCGATGTGCGCAGACTAAGACCGGCAGCCATGGCGTGTCCGCCAAAGCGTTCGATCAAGCCCGGATGGCGCGCATCGATCGTGGCCAGCGCATCGCGAATGTGGAAACCGGCAATGGAACGCGCAGAGCCACGCAGTTGATCCGGATTGTCTTCGCCAGCCGGCGCAAACGCGATCACCGGGCGGTGAAGCCGCTCCTTGAGCTTGGACGCCACCAAACCGACCACGCCAGCGTGCCAACTTGGCTCGAACAGGCTCACGCCGATTACGCTTTCCTCAACCCGCGCCGCATGGGCAACCATGACCTCGGCTTCTGCCACCATCGCCGCCTGCAGCTCGCGTCGTTCCTGATTGATCGAACTGAGCAATTCAGCGTAATGGTGCGCTTGCCGCGCATCATCGGTCAGCAGGCATTCCACACCCAGCCGCATGTCTTCCAATCGCCCTGCCGCATTGAGGCGCGGGCCGACGGCGTAGCCGAGATCGCTTGTGCACAAGGTCGCCACGCTGCGCTGGCTGGCTTCCACCAATGCGGTGATTCCGGCGCAACCACGGCGGCTGCGCAGACGTTTCATGCCCGCCTCGACCAACACGCGGTTGTTGAAATCCAGCGGTACCAGATCGGCCACCGTGCCAAGTGCTACCAGGTCCAGCAGTACCGACAAGTCCGGTTCGTTGTTCGCACTGAAAGCACCCTGCTCGCGCAGATGCGCGCGCAAAGCCAACAGCACATAGAACATCACGCCCACACCAGCCAGCGCCTTGCTGGGGAAATCGTCGCCGCGCAAATTGGGATTGACGATGGCGTCAGCGGCAGGCAGGAAATCACCGGGAAGATGATGATCGGTGACGATCACACGCATGCCACGCGACTTGGCGGCTGCAACACCAGCTACGCTGGCCACGCCGTTATCGACCGTAACGACAAGCTGCACATGATCCGGCAGCGATGCCACCAGCTCGGGCGTCAATCCGTAGCCGTGAATGAAGCGATTGGGCACCACATAATCGACACGCTGCGCACCAAGCAGACGCAGGCCGCGGATGGCTACTGCCGAGCCTGTAGCGCCATCGCAATCGTAATCGCCGGCAATCATGATCGAGGCATCGTCGCGAATCGCTTGCGCCAGCAGCTCGACAGCCTGCTGCATGCCGCCGAGTTGTTGTGGGGATAGCAGGCGATTCAGGCGATGCTCCGCCTGATCCGGCCCAAACACACCGCGCGCGGCGTAAATGCGTTGCAGGAGGGGATGCAAGCCGTCGCCCCAGCCCGCTGGCTCACCTAACAAGGGGCGGTGACGCAATTGCAGCTTGCTCATCCCGCGGCCCGCCGCCAGAAACGCAGACGATGCCAGGGACGTTGCAGCCAACGCTCGCCACTGGCGAAGGTCAATGTCAGCGTCTGGCGTTTGGCCAGTTCCTGCAGTAGCGGCCACCAGTGGATTGCGATGTCATCCACACTCAAATCCTGCAGATCGATAAGCCAGCCTGCGCGCGCGGCGCGGATGGATGCATCGCTACGCGCCTGTGCAGGAATACCTGCACGTTTTGCCAACGCGAGCAGCAGCACGTCCTCACCAATCACACCCGCCAGCGACGTGGCCACGCGCGATGGCAATGCGCCTCCGCCCCACAGCCACACGCTATTGACCGGCGGCAAGCCATGCGCGCGTCGCTGGAGATTGACCGGATGCTGATGCAATAGCACCTGCACTTCGTTCAACAACACACGCCAGCGGCGGCCATCCGTCCCTTGCGGCAGATGCTCGTACAAATCTTCGCCCAGGGCTTGTTCCGGCGCATCGAATTCCGGCAACGGCGTTTGTGGCGGCAGACGCACATGCCAGCGGTCCGGCGAAGAAATTTCCAGCGTCATGCCAGCATCGCTGAACACCGGTTTCAAGGGTTCGGCCAGCGCTTGCGCTTCCTCCCGGCTCAGTTGCAACTGGCCGCAAGCGAGCAGACGCGCGCCGCTGAGGTCGGGTTGCACCCAGGCAGGATCCGCGCTGAGCCAACTGATGTCACCTGCATCGCCGGCCAGATGCTCGCGCATCAAGGCCGCGGCAGGCAGGCGATGATCGCATTGGAAATAAGCAGCAAGACCACCAAGATAGCCCTTGGCACCGTCACCGATACGATCCGCACGCTGCAGCAGTGTGCGCAACGGATGCGAACGCTCGAAACGCTGCAAGTCGGGCAGCCAGATTTCCAGGGAAGCAGGCGAATGATCGGACATAAGCTCAGGCTTCGAGCAGTTCGTAAAGCTCCAGCCACTCGGCTTCGAGCGTTTCCTTTTCCTTGCGCAGTTCGGCCTGGCGTTGGCCCAGTTTCATCAACTCGGCGGTGGAACCGTTGTAAGTCGCCGGATCGGCGAGCTTCTGTTCCAGGGCCGTGAGATCGGTGTCGATGGCCGCCACACGCGTTTCGATTTTTTTGACACGCTGGCGTGTGGCTTTCTCGTTCTCGCGTTGCGCAGCGGCTGCACGACGGCGATCAGCGGCAGATTCCACCGGCTTTGCATCGGCTTCAGCGGATTTCTTAGGTGCCGAGCCACGCGCACGCAGCCAGCGCGCGTAGTCATCGAGATCGCCATCGAAAGACTCCACTTTGCCGTCGGCGACACGCCAGAAACTGTCGCAAACCATGCCGAGCAGATGGCGATCGTGCGAAACCAGCACCAACGCGCCGTCGAAATCGGCCAGCGCATCGGCCAGCGCCTCACGCATGTCGAGGTCAAGATGGTTGGTCGGTTCGTCGAGCAGCAGCAGATTCGGCTTATCCCAGGCGATCAATGCCAGGGCAAGGCGGGCGCGCTCACCGCCGGAAAAACCATCCACCGATTCGAACGCGCGATCACCGGCAAAATTCCAGCCGCCGAGAAAATCACGCAGCGCCTGCCCTGATACACCCGGGGCCTTGTCCTGCAGATGATCGAACGGACTGGCGCCTTCACGCAGACTTTCCACCGTGTGCTGGGCGAAGTAGCCGATCTTCAGATCCTTGTGCGCCTTGCGCTCACCGGCCAGTGTCGCCAGTTCGCCGACCAGGGTTTTGACCATGGTGGACTTACCTGCGCCGTTTGGACCAAGCAGACCGATGCGTTCTCCCGCCTCAAGACGAAAACGCACATCATGCAGGATGGTTGCTGCTGGCTCGCCGGGCTCACCGGGATAACCTGCCGCCACCTCTTCCAACTGCAGCATGGAGTCGGGCACGCGGTCCGGCACAGCAAACTGAAAACGGAACGCACGCTCGGCACGCACAGCTTCCGTACCCGCCATTTTTTCCAGGCGCTTCATACGCGACTGCGCCTGCTTGGCCTTGCTGGCCTTGGCCTTGAAGCGATCGATGAAGGATTGCAGATGGGCGCGCTCAGCCTGTTCGCGTTCGTGCACGATCTGCTGCAAGCGCAACTGCTCGGCACGCTGCAGTTCGAACGAACTGTAGTTGCCGGTGTAGAGCCTGGCCCTGCCCTCGTTGAGATGCATCGTGTGGGTGATCACGCCGTCCAGGAATTCACGATCGTGCGAGATCACCAGCATGGTGCCCTGGTAACGGCGCAACCATTCTTCCAGCCACAGCACGGCATCGAGATCAAGGTGGTTGGTCGGCTCATCGAGCAACAGCAAGTCGGAGGGCGCCATCAGCGCGCGCGCCAGGTTCAGGCGCACGCGCCAACCGCCCGAGAATTCGCACACTGCACGTTCGTGGGTCTCTGCACTGAAGCCGAGTCCGTGTAGCAGACGGCCTGCGCGGGCACGTGCGTCGTAGCCGTGCAGTTCCTCGATGCGATGATGCGCACGTGCCATCGCCTCGGTGTCGCCACGCGCCTGCGCATCGAGTTCATCGCGCAAGGCGGCAGCCAGCTCCACGTCACCGCCCATCACATATTCGATGGCCGGATCGGGCAAAGCCGGGGTTTCCTGTGCCACCGAGGCCAAGCGCAGCCGGGCTGGCATATCCAGCTCGCCGGCGTCGGCTTCCAACTGTCCCTGCAATGCGGCGAACAGGCTCGACTTGCCGCAACCGTTGCGGCCGACCACGCCCAGGCGCCAGCCACTCTGGATTACCAGATCGATATCGGAAAGCAATAGCCGGCTGCCGCGGCGCAGAGCGAAGTGGCGAAACGCAATCATTGGAACGGACTCGGACCGGGCATGGGTGCCCGTGGCCGCACATGATAGCGGTTAGGCGTGCCCTGACTCACTTTGCGTGGGTGTCGGTGGTTCTGTCCACTCGCCAGCAACCGGACCATCGGCAACGGCAGACTGGCCATCTGGCTAGACAATGGGCCGCTGACACCCATGCAAAGTGGGTCAGAGCTTGCCCACGTCACATCTGTTCATTTTGCTCGTGGCACCCCGCCAACAGTTCTGCTACAACGACGCAGCAACGCTTTACGCGGAGAGGGGACCATGTTCAAGCACCGTTACCACCTGCCTTTGCTGGCGGCGATCACCATCGGCACCAGCCTTGCCGTGACACAGGCAGCACACGCCCAACAAACGCTGACCCAGCGCGTGCAGGACGAAAAAAGCATGAACCTGCCGGCGCGCGGGTTGAGCATGGCTCAGGTTGAGAAGGAATATGGTGAACCCTTGCGCAAGCTGTCGCCCCGCGGCGGTGATTCGGCTGCGCATCCGACCATCAATCGCTGGGAATACACCAACTTCATTGTGTATTTCGAAAAGAGCCACGTGATTCACTCCGTGCTCAATACGCCGGCTGGCAACAACCAGAATCCCGGATCCGTGAATTGATCACATGAAGAGGCCAGTGGCGAGGGCGCAAACCGCCCCGCACGCAGGACGAAATCTCGCGTCCTCACTACTCGCCTCTCATCCCTGCTTGTAAACTTGACCACTTGCTCAGCCCGGCAGCGTTCCGGGCCTCACCCTTGCGCGAGTGTCGTCCCCATGACTGATTCCACCTTGCGCCTGCCGGCCGAATGGGAGCCGCAGGCCGCCGTCCTGATTGCCTGGCCACATGTCGACACTGACTGGGCCGAGCGGCTGGCGGACGTTGAGTCCACCTACCTCGCCCTGGCAGCAGCTGTCACACGTTTTCAGCCACTGATCATCGTGGTGGCCGACGCTTCGCTGCGCGCGCATGTCACTGCGAAGTTGCAAGGCACGCAGGCCGATATGGCGCGTATCCGCTTCGTGGAGCTGCCTTATGACGATACTTGGCTGCGCGATTCCGGACCTATCACGCTGCGTGACGGCGACCGCTTCCAACTCACCGATTTCCGTTTCACCGGTTGGGGCGGCAAGTTCGGCGCCGAGCAGGATGACGCGCTGATCGCCGGGCTGGTCGAAGCGGGCGTATTCGGTAAAGCCGCGCACAAGCGCATCGACTGGGCGCTGGAAGGCGGCGGCATCGAGAGCGATGGGGACGGCACCATCCTCACCACCTGGCGCTGCCTCGCGCAACGCCATCCGGAACAATCGCGCGAGGAAATGAGCACGATCCTGCGTGACAGCCTGCATGCCAAGCGCATTCTTTGGCTGGATTACGGTTATCTGGAAGGTGACGACACCGACGCGCATATCGATACGCTGGCGCGTTTCGCGCCGGGCGAACGCATTGTCTATCAGGCCTGCAGTGATGCCGGCGATGTACATCACAGCGAACTGCAGCGCATGGGTGAAGAACTCTCAGCGCTACGCACGGCCGATGGCAAGCCCTACACGCTGTACCCGCTGCCTTGGGCCCAACCGATCATCGATGACGACCGGCGTCTGGCAGCGTCTTATGCGAATTATCTGATCGTCAACGGCGCAGTGCTGGTGCCGGCCTATGGCGATGCGGCCGACAACGAAGCGGCCCGCATTATTGGCGAAGCGCATCCGGGACGTGTGGTGGTGCAGGTACCTTGCCGCCCGCTGATCTGGCAGAACGGCAGTCTGCATTGCATCACGATGCAATTGCCTGGGGATTTGATCGGCGGATAAAGGGGCCGGGAACATGCTGCGCGCCACGGTGAACCCAGGCTGCGACATCGTCACCACGACGGTCACAAATGCTCAGCTCAAGACCTGCCTCACCGCTGCAACCGCAAGCTGAAGGATTCCCTCGGCTCGGCAGGACGATGCCGGCCGGTGCCGCTACACTATGTGCTTTCGCCAGCACGGCGACAGGACACAGGCATGACCCGCAAGACTCTCAAGGTTGCGCTGCTGCAGGAAACCCACCGCGGCAGCCGCGACGCCAATCTCGATGCGATTGAAGCCGGCCTGCGCGAAGCCGCCGCGGCCGGCGCCGAACTCGTGTTGCTGCAGGAGCTGCACAACGGGCCATATTTCTGCCAACACGAATCGGTGAATGAATTCGATCAGGCCGAAAGCATTCCCGGTCATAGCACTGCGCGCATCGGCAAGTTGGCCCAAGAGCTGAAGCTGGTCGTCGTGGCCTCGTTGTTTGAGAAGCGCGCCGCCGGGCTGTATCACAACACCGCTGTGGTGTTCGACCGCTCCGCAGCCATCGCCGGCAAGTATCGCAAGATGCATATTCCCGACGATCCGGCGTTCTACGAGAAGTTTTATTTCACGCCGGGTGATCTGGGCTTCGAGCCGATCGATACCTCGGTAGGCCGCCTTGGCGTGCTGGTGTGCTGGGATCAGTGGTATCCGGAAGCCGCCCGCCTGATGACTCTGGCCGGCGCGGAACTGCTGCTTTACCCCACCGCCATCGGCTGGGATCCGAACGACGAACAGGCTGAGAAAGATCGCCAGCGCGATGCCTGGATCACCGTGCAGCGCGGCCATGCGGTCGCCAACGGCGTTCCGCTGCTGTCATGCAACCGCACCGGCTACGAAGCCGACCCGGCAGGCGTTGGCGCGGGCATCCAGTTCTGGGGCAGCAGCTTCGTGGCTGGCCCGCAGGGTGAATTCCTGGCCCAGGCCGAGACGGATAAGCGCCAGCTATTGGTCGTGGAGGTCGATATGGCCCGCAGCGAGCACGTGCGCCGGATCTGGCCGTTCCTGCGCGATCGCCGTATCGATGCCTACAGTGACCTGCTGCGCCGTTTTCGCGATTAATTACGTTTTATGAGGTTGTGCTTCGCAAGTCGGGTAAATCTGACTTGCGTGGCGTTTCCCACATCCCCATGCTTGGCCCATCCCCTCCCCTAGCTGTAGCAATTGCATGAGCGTGACTGAGACCGACGTTCTCTCCAACTCCAGCCTGCATGGCCAGCCGATCGAACGGGTGCACCGCGATGGCGTGGAGTATGTCGTGCTTGGCACGGCACACGTCTCGCGCAGCAGCGTGGAGGCGGTGCAAGCGCTGCTGGCCAATGAATCCTTTGATGCCGTCGCGGTGGAGCTGTGCGAAAGCCGCGCCCAGGGCATGCGCGATCCGGAAGCGTTCAAGCAGATGGATTTGTTCCGGGTGATCCGCCAGGGCAAGGCAGGCATGGTTGCAGCAAGCCTGGTGCTGTCCACGTTTCAGAAGCGGCTGGCCGATCAATATGGCATACAGCCCGGTGCTGAAATGAAAGCCGCCATGGATGGTGCGGAGGAACGCAACATTCCGCTGTGGCTGATCGACCGCGAGGTAGGCACCACACTCAAGCGTGCCTGGCACAGCGTAGGCTTCTGGCAGCGCTTCAGTTTGCTGGGCGGCCTGCTCGCCAGTGTGTTCGAGCGCGAGACGATCGACGAAAAAGAAATCGAAAAGCTCAAGCAAGGCGACATGCTGGAAAGCGCATTCAGCGAATTCGCCAGCGAATCGGCGCCGCTTTACCGCAGCCTCATCGCAGAACGCGACACCTTCATGGCAGCACGTTTGCGCGAGGAAGCGGGACAATCGATCACGGCCAATCCGTGCAAAGTGCTGGTCGTGATTGGCGCAGGCCATCTGAAGGGCATGTGCGAGCACCTGCGTATCCAGCAGTCGGATCCAGCAACAACGGCAGCGGAACTGGCGCAGACTCCACCGAAAGCGCAATGGCCGAAATGGCTGGCGATCGGCCTGGTGCTGTTGGTGTTTGCCGCCATTGCCGTAGCCTTCCACCGCAATACGGCGCTGGGCGCACAGGCGCTTCGTGACTGGGTGCTGTTTACCGGCGGATTTGCTGCACTCGGGGCGCTGGCCGCGCGCGCGCATCCGCTGAGCATCCTGGCGGCATTTATCGCAGCACCGATCAAGCCGTTCCGCCCGGGCATTCCTTCAGGCGGCATCAGCGCCATGGTCGAGGCCTGGGTGCGCCGGCCGCGCGTGGCGGATTTCGAAATGCTGCGTGACGACATCGTGCATTGGAGCGGCTGGTGGACCAATCGCGTTGCCCGCACCCTGCTCAACTTTTTCCTGGTGTGCCTGGGCACCGTCATTGGTGAATACGCCGCAGGTATTCACATTCTTAAAAGCCTGTTTTAGCGGCGGGCGCATACGAGAAGGCGCGATCCGCACACTTGTCGAATGCGTTTTGCATTGCAGCGTAACTAGCGTCCCACTCCAGTCTGCTGCTTCGTGATCCATGGCGGAATCCAGCCACGCCTGCGACCACATGTCGCAATGTTGTGACGGCTCAAGGCCAGCCCCTATACTCGGTTGAAGACGTTGCCTGTGTCCGTTGGAACCCTGGGGATCCTCTCGATGATTCGAACGCAACTGTTTGGCCTGGCTGTAGTTGCTGTCTTTTTTGCTGCGGGCAATGCCCACGCTGCCGGTGACAAGGAAAACGGCAAGTTCCTCGTCTACACCTGCAATGGTTGTCACGGCGTCCCCGGTACCAACAACGCTTATCCCCAGTATCCGGTGCCGAAGATTGCCGGGCAGAACGCGCAGTACATCATCAGCGCCCTGCATGAGTACCAGAAAGGGGACCGTACCCATCCAACCATGATGGCGCAGGCGCAAAGCCTCTCCGACAAGGAGATCGAGGACATCGCCGCCTATCTTTCCAGCATCTCCCCGAAGTAATCGGTCCGAGGATTCCATCTGCATGAAACGCGCGCTTACGCTGCTCTCGTTTGGTATGGCCCTTGCGCTGGTTTCGGCGCCGCTGCTGGCCAGTGGTGATCCCGAAAACGGCAAAACCAAGGCTGCCGCCTGTGTGGCCTGTCATGGCACGGATGGCAACGCGGTCGACCCGCAATACCCGCGCCTGGCTGGCCAGTACAACGAATACATCCAGCAGGCCCTGCACGAATACAAAGATGGCCGGCGCAACAACGCCATCATGAAAGGTTTTACCGCAACGCTTTCCGATCAGGATATCGAAGATATCGCCGCATACTTTTCCGCCATGCCTACCAAGCTCGATACGCTGAAGGGTCATATCCAGGGCGATTAAGCTCGCCTATTGCGCCGCGATGCCGATGAAATACGAAAGCCCGCAACATCCGTTGCGGGCTTTCGCGTTTCTGTACAAACATCGGGCCGAAGCTTCTAAGCATCAGGAGAAAATCTGTGGGATGCCTGCCTTTGCTGATTCTGTTTTTATTGGGCGCGCTTATTGGCCACGTGTTCTGGGGCGATACCGGGATGTTGTGGGGAACCGGCATCGGCTTGCTGCTTGGATTGGTGTCGACCGGCGTGTTTGTCTGGCTTATACGAAGTGGAAAGTAACGGTTGATTTAAGACATCCACCTTATCTCAGTGTCATTCCGGCGAAGGCCGGAATGACACTGAGAGGAAACAGGCAATTTGGTAGAAAACGCTATTCGCTGCGCAAACAGAAACGAAAAACTCAGCCCATCGCAGACTGCCCTTCGTGCTTGCGGTAATACGGATTGCTTCCACCCTTATGGTCGGTCGCATCCCGCACTTCAGTAATTTCCGGCACTCGCTCACGCAGCGTTTTTTCCACGCCATGCTTGAGCGTCACGTCAACCATGCCGCAACCATGACAACCACCACCGAACTGCAGCAACACCACGCCGTTCGCATCGATCTCCAGCAAGCTGACGCGTCCGCCATGTGCAGCAATGCGCGGATTCACTTCCGCCTCCAGCACGTAGCGCACGCGCTCGACCAAGCCAGCTTCCATGCCCGGCAATTCGCCCTTGATCTTGGGCGCGCGGATATTGAGCTGGCCACCGGTCTGATTGGGTTCGAAGTCGATGGTGGCACCTTCCAGCCAAGGAGCACTGTCGCCTTCGATATGGAAGTTGAAGCCGTGGCACTCGATCGTCCACTCGCTGCCGATCAGTTCTTGTGGTTCGCAGAATTCCAGCTCGCAATCGGCCGCAGGAGTGCCCGGCGCGGTCACGCGCACACGGATACCCAACCCTTCAATGCCTTGTTGCGAGAGTAGGCGCTGGAAGTGCTCCTGCGCGCGCTCGGAAATCTCGATCATGCCTGCTCCGGAATCATTTCAATGCCCTGTAGGACGGGCTATACAGCACCATTTTAGTCCTGTTTCATCACGAATGTCCGAACGTGACGTTTTCGCGTACAGTTTCGGCGCTTCAGTCCATGACTACGGAGATCACCATGACCGCCCTTCCGCTCGCCGCCCAACACTGCCAGCCTCGCAAAGGCAAGGAACACGCGTTGGACGAAGCCGCTATCAGCGCTTTGCTGCCGGTGGTGCCAGGCTGGAAGCTCAGCGAAAAAGGGGATGCGCTGGTGAAGGACTACCGCTTCGAAAATTTCCATCACACGCTCGGCTTCATCAACGCGGTCGGCTTCATGGCCAATCATGAGGACCACCATCCCGATATCGAGGCCGGCTACGGCCATTGCAAGCTACGCTGGTCCACGCATGACGTGGGCGGCCTGTCGTTGAACGATTTCATCTGCGCGGCACGCGTCGACGCCCTGCTCGCCCACTGAACGGCGCCTCCATTGGATCAGCGCCAGCGCCTGCGCAGTGTCGGGATCTTTGCCGGCTACATGCTGGCCGCTGTTGTCATCTGCATGGTGCTTGGCTGGTTCGCCGCACGTATCACGACAAACCGGCTGCTTGATGACGCCAACCGGCGGCTCGCGCGGGTCGAGACGGGCCGATCTTTATGGCAATGGCATCTGCACAAGCCACGCGACCTGATCGCAGGCCGCGCCTTCGGACATGCCGCGCTTGCGCATAACGACGACACGCTGCGCATCACCAGTCAGGACGGCACGCCTTTCGAACTCGGCCTACCGGTGGAGGATGCACTGGATCTCGCGCACTGGCCGATACTGCAGGTGCAACTGGAAAGCAGTGCACCCGGCACGCTGGGGCTTATCTGGGGTTCCGATCTGACGCCCACGTGTCAGATCGCTGTCGCCAGCGCGCTAACACCTGACACACGCACTTTGCGTATCGATCTGCGCAGTCTGCGTTGGCAACCCGTGGGCGCCAGCCAATGCCCAGCGCCAGGTGTCGCCCGGATGTTGCGGCTGACCCTACAGATCCCTGCCAGCGCCAGTGCGCAGTTGACGTCGGCTGCATTGCTGACCACCGAACCGATGATGCCTGCCCCTGGCACCGCCATCGATCTTCCGTCGGGCCATGTCGAACAAGCGTTTGTGCGGGGCGGCAACCAGGCCATGCCGTGGTTCCGCCTTCCCCATGGTCTTAGCGCAGAAAACATGCTGTCCTTGCGTGATCAGCTGCTTGCACGATGGCCCGGAGCCTTGATCCTGCCTGCCGGGGCAACACCGCAGGCGTCGCCACCAATCTCGCGTACCACTTTGTGGTGGATCGCTTGCGTACTCTATTTGGTGGCGCTTGCATGGCTGGCTGCCCGGCCTATCAAAGGTCCGCCTCGCGCCTGGCTTGAGATCACCGGTTGTCTGCTGGGGCCGTTATGGTTGGTGATCGGCCTCCATTGGGGGCTCTATCCGACTGCTCTGGGCATCCTGGCTTTCGGCGGCGGCCTTGCCTACGCCTTCTTTATTGAGCGCCGACACCTGCCGCGCCTGTGGCGATGGCCAACGACGGGACGAGACTGGCTATGGCCCTCGCTGACCGTGCCGGTGACCCTGGTACTCATCGCAACACGTGGCCATGCGTTGCATCCGCTGCCGCTGGGCCACGTGCTTACCTACTTTGCCTGGGCCTGGCTCCAGCAGTGGCTGATGTTGATCGTGCTGCTGCCGAGAGTCGAGCAGATGACGCGTCACCGCACTGCGCCCTCGATCATCGCGGTCGCCCTGTTGTTTGCCTTGCTGCATACCCCGAACGGCATGCTGATGCAGCTGTGCTTTATTGCCGAACTGTGGTGGGCCTGGTGCTTCCGGCGTTCGCGCAGCGTGCTGCCCATCGGGCTGGCCCACGCCGCCTGCGCGCTGCTGGTCGAGTCCGGACTGGTTGGCGGCTTGGTGCGCTCGCTGGAAGTCAGCGCGCGCTTTTTCCTTTAAAGGGTCGGCCCTTCGGGTCGGGTCTGGACGAGCTACGCGGACGACGAGGGCTGCCTCTTGATGCCAAGGTATCCAGGAAAGTCTTCAGCTCATCCGGCAGAGGCGCTGAGAACCCGTATGAACGGCCATCCAGCTCGAACGACATGTTCGACGCATGCAGGAACAGCCGGTTCAGGCCCTTATCCTTAAAGCGCTTGTTGGCATCACGATCACCGTACTTCGTGTCACCGGCCAGTGGATGGCCGACGTGCGCCGCATGCACACGGATCTGATGGGTGCGGCCCGTACCCAGGGTGGCCTGCATCAAGCGCGCGCCGGGGTACTGTTCCATTTCGCGGAAGAAGGTGAGCGAGGGTTTGCCACCGTCGGACACTTTCACCATTCGCTCACCGCCCTGCAGGATCGATTTCTGCAGCGGCGCATTCACGTCGAAGCGCGCTTTGGACGGATGACCGACCATCAGACATAAATATTGTTTGGTCACCTCACCGGCCCGGATCGCGGCCTGCAGACCGACCAGCCCAGCACGAGTGCGGGCGAACACCAGCACCCCGCTGGTGTCCCGGTCCAGGCGATGGACCAACTCCAGATGCTCTTTGGGTCGGGCCTGCCGCAACAGCTCGATGGCCCCATGGCTGACACCGCTGCCGCCATGGCTGGCCATGCCGGAGGGCTTGTCGATCACCAGGAAGTGCTTGTCCTCGAAAATGATGGCCTCGGTGACGGCCCCAATCGCTCCTTCGGAGGCACCCTTCTCGGCCGGCCGTTCGGCTACCCGGACCGGTGGGATGCGCAGCATATCACCCAGGGTGAGACGGGTATCCGGCTTCGCCCGCTTGCCGTTCACCCGCACCTGGCCGGTGCGCAGAAGGCGGTAGATCATGCTTTTGGGCACGCCCTTGAGGATGGTCATCAGCGCATTGTCGATGCGCTGACCGTCCCGCTCCGGGCCGATCTCGACTTGACGCACCCCTTGAGGTGCATCGGGGGAAGTTGCCGTCTGCATTGAAAAAAACCTGGGTAGAGAGGATACTCGTACGGCGCTTAACCCGGTCGGCCGACGTTTGTGAAGGCCGGGTGCCTGCCCGTAACGCTGGTGAGGTTTGGCTCGGTCGCCATCACGGCAGCCAGTTGCAAACACCCTGTAATCGTAACGGTTCGGGTAGCCGCTTGTCCGGTCTCATGTGCAGACAGACAACGTGGCATGCGTGCCCAAGAATCACCCCGGTATCGGGAACGTTACCGTTTATTTTGCCGCTTTACCGCAGCGGCGCGATCCCCGGACAGGCCGCCACACCAGGCGCCACCGCGGCGCGCGACGCGCGGCCAAGCCGAGGAATCACAATGAAAAGAATGTTGATCAACGCAACTCAGCGTGAGGAGTTGCGTGTGGCCATCGTTGATGGCCAAACCCTTTACGATCTCGATATTGAAATCCCCTCCCGCGAACAGAAAAAGGCCAATATCTACAAAGGCCGTATCACGCGCGTTGAGCAATCCCTCGAAGCCTGCTTTGTCGACTACGGCGCCGAGCGCCATGGCTTCCTTCCGCTGAAGGAAATCGCCCGCGAGTACTTCACGCCGGGCCTGGATCCCTACAAGTCGAACATCCGCGAACTGCTGAAGGAAGGCCTGGAAGTCGTTGTCCAGGTCGAGAAGGAAGAGCGTGGCAACAAGGGTGCCGCCCTCACCACCTTCATCAGCCTGGCCGGCCGCTACATGGTGCTGATGCCAAACAACCCGAAGGCCGGCGGTGTTTCTCGTCGCATCGAGGGTGAAGACCGCCAGGCATTGAAGGAGGCGCTGGAACACCTGACCGTTCCGGACGACATGGGCCTGATCGTGCGTACCGCCGGCATGGGCCGCGATGCCGAAGAGCTGCAGTGGGATCTCGACTACCTGATCCAGCTGTGGAAGGCCATCTCGTCGGCCGCCCAGGCGCAGAAGGCACCGTTCCTGATCTACCAGGAATCCAAGCTGTTCATCCGCGCCCTGCGCGACTACCTGCGCAATGACATCGGTGAGATCCTGATCGACGAGGAGTCGCTCTACAACGACGCCCGCGAATTCGTACAGCAAGTGATGCCCAATGCTTTGCGCAAGCTGAAGCTGTACAAGGACGACACCCCGCTGTTCTCGCGCTACCAGATCGAAACCCAGATCGAGAGTGCCTTCGACCGCAGCGTGCGCCTGCCTTCCGGCGGCTCGATCGTGATCGACCAGACCGAAGCGCTGACCGCGATCGACATCAACTCGTCCAAGGCTACCAAGGGCGGGGATATCGAAGAGACCGCCTTCAACACCAACCTGGAAGCGGCCACCGAGATCGCCCGTCAGTTGCGCATCCGCGATGCCGGCGGCCTGATCGTGATCGACTTCATCGACATGGACAGCCCCAAGCACCAGCGGGAAGTCGAAGAGCGCCTGAAGGAAGCGTCCAAGCTGGACCGGGCACGCATCCAGATCGGCCGCATCTCACGCTTCGGCCTTATGGAAATGTCGCGTCAGCGCCTGCGCCCATCGCTGGGTGAGGCTACCCAGATCGTTTGCCCGCGCTGCGATGGCCACGGCCACATCCGCAGCGTGGAATCGCTCTCGCTGTCGACCCTGCGCCTGATCGAAGAACACGCCATGAAGGACAACACCGGCCAGGTGCTGGTGCAGGCCCCGGCGAGCGTGGCTAACTTCATGCTCAACGAAAAGCGCGCCAGCGTGGTGGAGATCGAACTGCGCAACAAGGTGCACGTGGTGATCGTGGCGGACGACAAGCTCGACACGCCGCACATCGAGATCCAGCGCATCCGCGAAGTGGACATGGGCGAGCACAGCAAGCCCAGCTACGAGCGCCTCACTGCTGAAGAGCCCACCTCCATCCGCAAAATGGGCCAGGCTTTGGGCAGCACCGAGCAGCCCGCTGTCAGTGGCATTGTGCCGGCCAGCCCTGCGCCAGTGCGCGAGGACGAGCCCGCGGCAGCGGCCCCTGCACCGGCACCGGCCACAAAACGCCAGCCGGTGGCTGCGACGGCACCTGCTCTCAAGAGCAACGGTAAGGGCAACGGCGGCTTTTTCTCCCGCCTGTTCGGCGGTCTCTTCCGTGGCGGCGACGAAACCGCTGCACCTGCCCCAGCCCCCGCACCGGTGGCGCGTCAGGAAACACAGCGCGGCAGGCAGCAAGATAACCGCCGCAACGAACAGCGCAACCGCGCTGACGGTGCTCCGCGCCAGCAGCGCGAGCAGCAGGGTGCCGGCGCTCGCGGTAACGCGCAGCAGCAAGGACAAGGCAAGAACCCGAATCAGCGCCAGCGCAATGAGCAGCAAGCGCAGGGCCGCCAGCAGCAACCGCAACAGCAAGGCAACAAGCAGGAACAGCGTCAGCCGAAGCAGACCCAGGCCAACGAGGCCGCTAACGCCGAGCAGCGCAACAAACAGCAGAATGCGCAAGCCGCCAAGCAGCCCCAGCAAGAACGTCAGCAGCGCCAGCCACAGGCTGAGCGTGCACCGCAAGCCGAGCGTCCGCAGCAAGCGGCTGGCGCCAATTCGCCGGCACCGGCTCAAGCTACGGAAATACCCAAGCCCACTGCAGAAACCGTCGTTGCAGTAGCAACCGTAGCCGAAGGCGTACAGAACGCTGCGGCCGAGACACTTGAAGCGGGTCAGTCGCGTCGTCGCCGTGGCCGCCGTGGTGGCCGTCGCCGCCGCCGTCACGACAGTGCCACCGCAACCGGCGCCGTAGCGAACGAGCAGCTTGGCGACGTGCTGGATGACGAGGATCGCGATGAGGGCGACGACGCGCCAGAAGCCATCCATGTTCCGGAAGCGAAGCCCGAGCCCTTGACTGTCGAGTCGCCGCGCGCAGAAGTGCCGTCGCGCGTTGAGGCGCCGGTACAGAAGCTTGCCACGGAAGTCACCGCGGCAGAAGCGAGCGTTGCTGCGATTGAAGCGCCGCAACCTGCCACGTTCCCGACCACAGAGGCCGATGCAGTCAAGGCATCTGTCGAAACGGAAACCCATCATGCACCGGCAGCGGAAGAGCACACGGCAGTACCGGTGATCATCGCCCCTGCCCCGGTAGCCGCTTCGTTCAATCTGCCGGTATTGCCGCCGATTCCGGTGCGCGAAGCCGCTGAAACGGTACCGGCTCCGGTCGTAAGCGAAGCAGTTGCCGAGCAGAAGGCCGAAACGCCCGCGACGCCGTCGGAAGTCGTGACCGTGGCGGTATCGCACGACAATGACGTCACACTGGCCGTTAACGAAGCGCATGTCACTGCGCCCGTCGCGCCGATCGTGATCAATGAGGTTGCCCCGGTTATCAAACCGGTCGTTGAGGCTGCGGAGGACGCCCCCGCACCGGTCACGGAAATCGTGACACCTGCTCCGGTGGCACCGGCTCCGCTGTTCCATCAGCCAGAGCAAGGCGACCTACTTTCGCAGCCGCTTCGTCACCACGCTTCGGCTCAACCGGAACATGGCCACCAGGAAGCCAAGGAAGAACCCGCTTCCAACGAAGATGCGCCGCCGCATGAGCAGCATGACAACCGGCTCTCCTGACGAGCCGGTTCAAGGATCCAAAAAGAAAGGGCCGGACAATGTCCGGCCCTTTCTTTTGCTTGCAGTATCGGCGGTGCTTGCTTAGTTGCCGACCTGGTTGTTGTGCGTATCCAGCAAACCATGCACCGTCATCAGATGCGCAAGGCTGATCACATGATCCACCTGCAGCTTTTCCATAAGCCGCTGCTTGTAGGTGGAAACCGTCTTGGGGCTCAGGTTGAGCTGCTCGCCAATCGCAGTGAGCGCCTTGCCGCGCACCAACATCATCGCTACCTCCAGCTCGCGACTGGAGAGCACGTCGAATGGCGAACCTTCGCCATCCAGAGTGGCCAGCGCCAACTGCTGCGCCACGGCCGGAGCCAGGTAACGCCGACCGCCAGCCACTTGGCGAACGGCATTGAGCAATTCCTCGGCAGCGCAGCTCTTGGTCAGGTAACCATGTGCGCCGGCATCCAACAGTCGCTTCGGAAAACGCGCATCGTCCACCACCGTTACGACGATGACGTGCGTAGGCAGATTCGCCCGTGCCACCCGCTCGGTCAGCTCGATGCCGCTCATGCCGGGCATGTGCACATCGACCAGTGCGATGTGAGGCTTGGCAGCCCGGATGAGACGCAGCCCTTCCTCGGCTGTACCCGCCTCGCCGCAAATGCGAATATCCGGCTGCTGTAGGATCATCCTGAAGCCAGTTCGAACAAGCTCGTGATCATCCACGAGTACAACGTCAATCATCTTTCGCTCTCCCTGCCTAGGTATTGTGCACCTGCAAAGTAGGCGGGTAGCCGGCACATTGCAAGCCCGTAACCTCGCGATTGGCAAGGATTTTCCATATAGCGTCAACTCCCACATGAATAGTAGGAAATTGCCTACATACGAGTCCTAAGTTTCAATGTCATTATTGCGTGCATAGGATGTTGTAAGTCACGTAAGTCGCAGTCCCCAGTAAGGCTAGTTCTCGCTAACCGATGGAGGTTCCGATGGTGATCTACTCGCTCAAACAATCTCCTGACGGGGATTGGAGCATTCGCCGAGAGACGGCGACCCTGTTCAGCCAATTGCGGCTGGGCCCTGCCATTCAACTGGCGCGCGAAGCTGCCCGCGACGAACACAATCGTTCCGGACGCAGCACCTGCGTAGAGATGCCCGGCCCAGCCTCCACGATCCGGCTGGCGCAATACGCACGTCCCGATGCACCAATTGAAAGTGCCGTAGCCTGATAGCGCTGTAACAAATGGAGCTAACTGCTCCGCGAAAAGGTGGGCGCATGTTACGATCCGCGCGCCTGCAGCTCTCGTCACCCCGGTAGCTGCCCTGCCCGGATGGCGAAATTGGTAGACGCAAGAGACTTAAAATCTCTCGACCGAAAGGTTGTGCGGGTTCGATTCCCGCTCCGGGCACCAACGCTTTTCAGCGATTTATGAGTGCGTGAATTTTTCCGCAATCCTGAGATTTTTCCGCAATCCTGGAAAATTACGTCGTTAAATGGTCTGGGTCGTTATGACCTGAGAGGCAACAGTCGCTGACTTTCGTCGTCCAAACACCATACCCTTCAACCGCATCGCCGGACGCTCCACGAGGAACCACGACAACGCCCCTGCCGCATATGACAGCAGCAGCGACGCCAGGATAAAGAGCCCCACATTCCGATGATGAATCACCGACACCAAGCATTGCTGGATCACGAAGCCATAAATGTAGGTGCCGTAGGAGATGTCGAAGCGATTGAGGCAGGCCATGCGCTTGAGCAGTAGCGCAGACGTGATGATCGTATAAGGCCAGAGTGTGAGATAGATCAGCGCCGAGTAATGCCAGTCAGCCTTGCTATAGATAAATCCGGCAGCGATTGCACAGACAAACAATGCAGATACCGCCCATGATGGGCGAAGCCGATCATTCAGGGTTGCTAATAGGGCTCCATAGAAAAATAGCATCCCGCATTCGTTCAATCTGAGTTGAAAGACGCCTAGAAAGAATTTGTCCATCCTGAAGGTATCGTTGAGATGAAGGCCAAGCATCACCATGACAATCAGGAAGAGGATGCGCGAGCGCATTCCGCCGGCCCAAATAAGCGCCATCAACGCCCCATAGCAGGCCACTTCAATGGCTAGCGTCCAGAGGGATGCGTTGACCGCTTGGACAGGATTATTTGCGAACAGGCCAGGGAGCTCTTTTTGCTGGTTGAAAACTAAGATGTGACCTAGATAGGTCCATGTCGAAGACTGAGAGAAATAATTATCTGCTGAGGTTAATAAAGGGCCAAGTACGAATACGGTTAGCAGCGTGACGACAGCTAGACCTGGGACGATGCGGATCAGCCGCTTCATAGCGAACTGAAAAAGATTAGCGCTGCGCTGAGCCGAAAGAGCAACGAGATATCCACTGATGACGAAGAAGGTATCTACACCGAGCTTGCTCAGTCCAAGCAAATGCCGGCGCTCAAACGGATCACCCTGTGCATACCCGAGAACCACATACGTATGCGTAATGATCACCAGCGAAGCCGCGATGATCCGAATGAGCGTGAACCCGTTCTGGGTGAAATCCTTCGTCCGTTCCATACCAATCCCCTCTCGGTGCACGAATTGTACCGCTAAAACCAGCAGTTATCGTGCCAAGCGGAAATTTATGGGTTAAAAACGGCGTATTTCCTTAATTGTCCGCCTACATATTGATAGACAAATTCTGAACAAGTGGCGGGAATAGCCGCGCCACCGGCCGTTGCAGTGCTCGCCGTGAATCCACTGGGTATGTTTGTCGGATTGCTGGTATCGATGTATGCGCCCGGAGGATTGAATTCGATGAAATTGGCGCTTGTGAGCAGCGAATAGAAGCCGGCCGACATGTCTGAAATGTTATTCGGGCCGATCGTGACCTGTGTGATGGTTCCTGGCCCAGTGACCTGCTGAACACCATAGGTGCCAAGACTTAGCGTATTCCCAGTCACCGTAATACGACCTGTCTCGTAAGCAGCTGTATAGCTGATGATCAGTATCGATGCGCCATTGGTCGAGTCGATACTATTTCCTGCCACTGTCACGAGACAGGAATCGGAAATATTCATGCCGGGTCCATTGCTACCTGCAATGACATTCCCTGTCACTGAAACACAAGCAGGCGATGTGCATTGCTCAACCGAGATGCCAACTGTCTTTGCTCCATTGACAATATTCCCAGAGACGGTGATGTATTGCGATGCAGAAGTATCTGGATCATAACGACAGATGCGAACACCGTAAGCATTGTTAATGCATAGGTTATCTGAGAATGTCATATTGGTGCATCGATCTGCACCCGTCGCCACGCTTGCATTGCCGGTGAAAATATTGCCTTTGACGATGCCATTGTTGCAACTGACAGTCGTCGCGCATCCCCAATCACCATTGCTAGAACTATCGTTGCCAACAAACTGGAAATTTGTGCAGGTACTGAAAGCAAATCCATCTCCGGAATTTCCGGAGGCCATGGAATCTTTGACAAGAATTCCATTACTACACAAAAAAACGATACCTTGCGCGTAATAGGTGGAATCACCGAAGTTATTAAACGAACAGCCTTTGATGACCGCATTTGCTACGTTATTGAAAGCGATACTCACGCCCTCTTGAGCTAGCCCGGTGGATGAACTTTCGAATACCAAATCAACAAGCTTGATATTGCTTACCGCATTGGCATAGATGGCGCGATTAGAGCCTCCAATACTTACCGGACCTAATGAACAAGTTGGCGAAATATTGATGACTGTTCCCGGATCACCGAACCATGAACTATTTCCAGGGATATCAATATAGGTTTGAACGAAATAGGAACCTCCTGGCGGATATGGAAAATACAAGCGAAGACCCGCGGAAGCTGCAGCATTGGCTGCGGCTTGAATTGCGGGGCCATCATCAGTGGTTCCATTCCCGGTTGCGCCATAATTCATGACGGACACGACAAGCGGTGAGCTAGTAATAGCGGTCATGGACTTTCTCAGCTGAATTCAAAGATGATGACAACGCCTGCATTGCCGGCATGACCGGCAACACCCGTACAAGAAGGACCGCAGGATGCGCCACCAGCACCGGCGCCCGGGCCGGCGCCGGCATTGCCACTGCTTCCCGTGGAAGTGCCGTTGACGTTTTGGGCACCCCCTATACCGAATAAAGAATTGCCACCGTTGGAACCAATGCCAAAGCTGGCACCGAAAGTAATGGAGTAGCCGGATGCTGACCCATTGGCATTGAGGATATTTCCGCTGCTGCCGAGTCCTCCCAGGCTTCCACCACCTTGGAACGCGGCTGTTGCATAAGCAACCGCTGAGCCGGCACCACTACCAGTGCCACCCGTCGCTGAAAGCACGGATCCGAATGATGTCGTTCCACCATTACCGCCAGATGTGCTGGTCGTGCCCGCGGTGCCTGCTGCACCAATCGTGACGGTGACGCCGGAGAAACCACTCGTCAGATAACTTTCTGCTGTTCCGCCACCGCCACCACCATTGGATGCGGACACTTGGCTAGATGTCGTTGTAGCGACACCACCACTCCCGCCGCCACCGCCCACTACATAAACGACAACTTTGTTAGTGCCGGCATCGGGCGTATAGGTGCCGGTCGTCGAAATAACAACAACATTGATAAGGCGCCCAGGGAAACCAGTGAGCGTGCCGGACGCAGATAGATTGGTGAAACTGCCGGCTGCGGCGGTCGTTCCGCCAATAGCCGGTGGGGATGCAAGATAATTGCTGAAACCGATTCCGCTAACCGTACTACTTGCAGACAGCGTCGTGAATGCGCCAGTGCTAGCCGTCGATGCACCAATGGTGGTTCCATTGATGGAGCCAGCAGGGATCGTTACTGAGCCCGTAAAGGTTGGCGATGCAATCGGCGCATAGGTGCTTGCAGCGCCACTTGTCGTAAGCAGCGTGCCGCTCGTTGGCAGCGTGACACTGGTGGCGCCCGTCGTGGCCAGGGTAAGCGAGCTAGATCCAGATGTGACAAAAGGACCGCCGAGCGTGATTGTGGAACTATTCGCTACACCTGTTCCGCCATAGGCTGCGGCAAGCGGTGTCTGCAGTGTGACCGAGTTAAAGGTAGGCGAAGGATAGGTTTGGGCAACGGCCAATGCAGGCAATAGCAACAGTGCTGCACCAAATAATTTTAACAACATTTTCTTCATTTTTAATAGCCCTCTGCTTCCCAAAAGAAATTGACTAGACCACCACCAGATACGGGATTACTTGCACCAACTGTCATTCCTGTATTCCCATTAATTGTGATGATCTGGGCCGTATCGCCGTTATAGATGGTTCCGCCTACCGGAGTAGCTTTTGCGATAAGGCATCCATTCGGAAAAGGAATGGGAAATGTCACGGTCGACAGTCCATTCGATGCAGATCCTGCTTTACCCCATTGTTTGATAAATCCATCCGGGCTTATTCGATAACCATTCTGCCCAAAAACATCTGTGTAGGATCCCTGCACCATATTGGCCATCTGACCGCTAGTAGGTCCATTGAATGCGAAGTCACCCGTATTCCATGAAAGCGCGCTAGTACCTTCTTGCGCTCTCAATAGATTTGAACAAGTTGCCCCATTAATCGTTCCAACATAGATGATTTCTTTATTCTGCTGTGTCGCCTGGTCTGTTAGCGAAACGACCCAATACGATCCCGATGGAATCGAGGATGGAACATTCAGCGTGCTTGCTAAAGTAAATTGTGTCGATGTGTTCGAAAACGGACTTGCCAATGCCGTATTGACATTGTCGGAGAAAATGAAATTGAATGACATGGCTTAGCCTATGGAGATGGCGATCATTCCGCCGTTGTTCCAGTACTGATTCGCGTTATTGGGATCGGTTAGCGGGAAATTCCCGCCCCCCAGCGACTGGAGTTGGCCCGGAGTAAGTGTGTTGAAATAGACGGCTGGAGCAGTCGGGGATGGCGTTATGCCTGGAACGATGCCCAATGTGCCGCCGTTGTAGTAAATCGATCCAGCGGGAAGATGCGCGCTATTTGATGGGAAATTTAGCGGCTCGCTTAAGGCAAGTACTCCGCCATCATTGGTGAACGATGCAGAGACGAAGGCGAAGTTGTATTGGAATGGGATAGGTAGAGCGCCATTAGCGAATAGTTCGATCAGCGCCGTTAGCGCCGGACTCGCGAATGCTGTAATCGTGAAGGTCTTTCCAGAAACCGTTATAGATGGCGGGTAGTTTTGGACCGCATAATCCGCCCCATTCGCGCCATTCAAGAATCGATTGATTCGATTCTTAAGCCATTGCATCGTGAAGACTTGCCCATCACCGCGATATAGAGACCATGTCATCGCACGCTTGTAAATATCATCGCTGGCAATCGTTGCATTGCCACTCGTCGTCACAGTCAAATTGTTGTAAGGAACCGTGTTATAGGGCGATGAGTTATAGCCCGCAATACGCTGTACGGTTTGTGTGGAAAGGACTGGCCGGCTGATCCCATAGACACCTTGCCCTATCCAATCGAGCATAGGTCCTGCAATGAATGGTGATGTATAGAGCCCCAGCGAATTATTGAGGAACCAGTTTAGATAGCCTTGCGCCAACGAGTTTTGCGAGGCGACGAAAGCCTGCAGGTTGTCATCATTGCTATATTCAAAATACAAATAGCTAGGGATCACCGCCTGCAAAGGCAGCGTCTGGAACGACTCTATCTGGCTCATCCTTGGGAGACCGTCACGCCCGTTGAGCTGCAGAAGAAATACGATTCCGGATCACTCGGAATAATGCTCGTTCCTGCGGTTGGCGATGCGGTTACGCCATTGATCGTCACAGTGAATAGCAGCGTTGTAATATTGTTGGCCGCGATGACCGACGATACGGCATTCTGAAAGGTTGCCGTTGCCTCAAGAAGATTGAGCGGCTGACCGGTATAGATCGAATTGATATAGGACTGAAGTGCAGGTGCTGCCAATTGATCGACTGATGCACCTGCGGTGAAATTCGGCAGTGTCGTATTCCATTCCACCGCCATCGTCACGATTTGTTGTGGAGGGTTGACGAAGGTGATGTTGTAGGTATTCGGATTCTGGAAAACCGACACCGAGACATTCCTGGGATTCGGCGAAAGCGTAGCGCCACTGACATAAGCGCCAAACGCGCTGCCATTAGTCGTCGTGGTGATTGTCGTGGCCGTAACTGACGCAATCGTATAAGTAATGTTATAAGCGCTCGGCGTAGCGCCCGTTACAGTAACGGTCTGACCTGCGATGTAGCCATGATTGAGATTCGTCGTGATGACAACTGGGTTCGTCTCAGACATGTTTGTGATGGATAGCTGCGATCCTTGCAGCGTCGAAATATCGGGAACGCCTTGCAAGATTGCGTTAGCGACTGCAAACGGATCGCCGCCACCGCAGATAACTTGCCACCCTCCCGACACCTGATTGATCGATACTAGTTGCGGTTGAACGCCGGTTATTGCCTGTAGAAGCGTCTTCAAATAGGCCGGTGTTCCGGTCGATGCAACCTGTCCGGCCTGCAATACGCGCGAACGGTAACTTTGTACGCTTTCTGCAGCAGTGGCAGCTGTACCAGCAATCGGGTTATTGACTGATAACGGATAGCTACTGGGCACCGACGTAATAAGCTGGTTTACGCTATTGGCGGGGATAGCAAACGTTCCGCTGGACACTGCCACCGCGAACATAGGCTCCGTCTGCCCGTTGGATTGGACAATGCCTCCATCTTGAATCACGTATTGATTAGTGCCATCCGACACCGTGAATCCCGGTGATATCACATAGCCATTTGAGCTGAGCGTGAGATCACTGATGACGACATCAACGCTCCCATTCGCGGGGGTTCCCTGCGGAATTCCGAACTGGATGCCTAGCTGAGCTAGGACAAATGCATTAGCGCCAAAGGGCGTCACATTGTTGACCGATTCAATGCGCGCCTGATCCATAGTGACCAGAGCACCAACATCGGTCGAGGAAATATCCTCAATCAGCGATCCCGGCAAAACAGTATAATCGGGATTGGTCGCGGCGACGCCATTGATCAGAGCCTGCTGCAGTGCAGATGGCGATGTCGGAACTGGGCCGGCTGCCGTCATCACCAGCGGAATCGATGTGGCGCTCGTCATGTGTAGATTGTCTTATTCAAGATAGCGCCGCTATGGCAAACCGCCTGCACGTTATAGACAGGAGGATCGGAGTTCGGTACGCGCGTAATAGACAGTGACGCGAAGTTCGGCGCGAGATTCGTCTGTGTCTGCATGACATAATAGTCAGGCAACACCTGGGTCACGATGGTTTGATATTGCGGGATGCCATAATTGGCATAGAACGGCGATTCACCGAGATTGAGCTTCAGGACTTGGGCGAGCGTGGTAAGAAAAACGTTATCATTGAATCCATTCACATCCGTGGTAATGACTTGCCAATTGCCATTGATATCGCGGCCATAAGTGCGCATGAGTTAACCCGTAGCCGGACCAGTGTTACTACCGCCGGATTGCACGCCGCTATGGACATGATTCTGTAGGCTTATAGTTCCAGCCTTGATATCGTTCGTCGCATTGATCGTGCTATTCACTTGCAATGCAACGCTTGAGGTAAGACCACTGGCATTGAATGTGAATGTTTGCGTGCCTAACTTGAAGACGAATCCCGTCTCACTCAGTGTTAGCGAAACGCTTCCATCCTCGGTCTGTAATACAACACCCTGCGGGCCAGAGACGAAAGCCGCGTTTGTGTTCACCGGCGAAAAGTTCTTGCTAGATATCGGCAAGAAGGAAAGCGCTGACAAGTTCCCTGGACGCGCCATCGTCGGTACGCCAACACCGAGACCTGAAATGTTTCCGATCAACACATCAGCAGGTATTGTTATGCCCTTGTCGCCTATTTGAATCGGCGCGCGTATCCATTGGCTTTCGGCAATCGGAATCGTGATTTGTGGAAGCGTCCACGGTTTCGAGTTGACCTCGAATTTCACTGTGACCAGTGCGCCATTGACGCCAACGACACTGCATGGCAGGCACCGTCCAGTACTCTGTATTTCATTTCTGGCACGATTGGTCGCAAGCTTCCCTAGGTTCCCTTGAACCCAAAGCTTGAGCCAGTTAGATGCCATGATGTTGTCAGTTATTGTTCGAGGCGAAATCGTTAGGTGGAACGCAATTGATCACCGTGCACCAATTTCCCGCATCGGATGACCGGAAGCTTCCAACATGACGCATCGCGGCAATGCTGAAAGTTCCGTCGAAAGTGCTTTTGTATTTCAATGCGCCAGGTAGCGCTGCGCCGGATTGGGTGATGACACCGGGAGCATTCTGCAAGCCCTGCGGCATGAGAACCTGACCACCTAGCGCCAAGTCGGCACGCAACACGGTCTTAATCTGAAGCTGGCTATTTTCTATCCATGTCGGTTGACCTATGAAGTCAGTGAAAACCAGCTGTATGGGTGATGGCTGATAACTACCATCAAACACATTGATTGATCCGTTCTGCATCGACATCTTCACGGTGTTGTTGAAGTTGTCACTGGTAAATTCGCTGATCAATGATCCGAGCTGATCGAACGTGGAACAGAAATGCGGAAAGTCGAAACTGTTCACCAGCGAGCTACTGATGTTCATATTCACAGGCACGCCGGGATAGGCAATCCCCAGCGTCTGCGAAAGTGCTTGACCTAGCGTCTGTCCGGCATTCCAGTTGAGAACGAAGTTCCCCGGCTCATCCGTGGTGTATATCTGCGTTGGGACAACAACAAATTCGAGCGTCTGTTCAGTGCCTTGCCAATTTCCGAAGGCATAGAGAATTTGTCCGGTAAAAAGCACGCCAGCTTGTGCAGGATTGACCAGAGGCAATCCCTTACCCATGCCTCCCTTGATGACGATCTGCATCCCGGCGAAATTCTGCGCCTGATTCAAATCCTGCAGCGATATCCCCTCTATCGAAAGCGTGATAGCGCTGTTCTGCGATCCCGCCTGAAAGATTGGCATATCGAACTCAATATTGAGTGCGCCGGGATTGAAAACGCCATTCGGAAACGAAGACCAGACACGTCTCGGCGTCGATGAACCTTGCGGCGTCACCGATATCTCATAGAAGCGCATGGCTTAGGGCGTCTGCTCGAAATTCCCCGTATCGGCTCTATAGATGAGCGTCGATGCGGAAAAGATGCCTGGCGCTAGCGGAATATCAAAACCGATCGGCGAACCAATCAACGCGCCTGTCCAGATGTTGTTGCCGCTCTGATCCGTCAGGCTTAAATACCAGCGCTGCCCCGCGATGTTCCACCAAGCCGTGCCGGAATAACTAGCCCCATCCAAAGTAAAATTTGTCTGAAACGGAGGACTAGCCGTGTTATTTGGCTGGAACGCAATAAGAGTAGTCATCACGGACCTGTCGGATAGGTGATGGCAGATCCGCTATTCTGCGGCGCTAACGATGAAGCATTGGACTGTGGTGTTCCAGAGAGCGAATTATTGTTCGACCAGCTCGACGATGTGACCTGCTGCCCCGCTGCCGCTTTTCCCATCAGTGAATTATAGGCTTGCTGCGCCTGCTGAGGCGTTATAAGCGGCTGGGTAAAGTCCCACTGCCAATGAACTTGTTTCTGCTTTGTCTCGCCCGATGTAACGTCCTGAAGGCTTGGCAAGAGGCAGTTTTGATAGATGTAGGCCGGCGTCACGACGTTGTATGAGCCACCCGCATTGTTATGCGCCTGCAGAGTGTTCTGTAGTGACGTGAACAAAGCAAGTTTGCCGTAATAACCGCCCTCTTCTTCGCGAACCGGAGCGATCATCAGAAGCGAGATCGGCAGCGGCTGCTGGATGACCGCATTTGCCGCGACCTGTTGATTGGCAAATGGATAAGTACCAATAGCGTTGCTGATCAACATGCCGCCAGGGATCACGACAAAACGAAACGATCCGCCACCATCTGGCGCCCCCAGAAACTGCGAGATGGGCAACACGCCACCCTGGGCATTTGCTGCAATTCCTCCAACGAGAAGAATGGGCGATACCTCGTAAGAATTCTCATAGTTCGATAGGCCTGCAGGATTTGTCGCGGCGATGAGCGACACTCCTTCAATGCTCGCTACAAGATTACCCGGTACGCTCATGAGTGAGCTGCTGCATTGGTGGAGACAGCCACATTGGCGCCAGCCGTATTAGCAACCCAAATTTTTGTATTGAAAGCTTTATATTTCGCAATCTGTTTCAGGACGGTCAATATCTCTCCCTGACCTTCGATTGATATAGCAGACATCCAATTTCGTCCGCGATTCTTGATATCACGATCAATATTGCCAGGTCCATCGTGATAGGCAGCAATAGCCTTTTCTAAAGCGTCCAAACCACCGCCTTCACCACCATATTTCTTGAATAGTTGTCCCAGATATTTCGCACCGCCGGCTGCTGATTGGCCGAAATCATAGGGGTCATTGACGCCAAGATCATTTGCGGTTCCCGGCAAAAGCTGCATCAAACCCATGGCACCTGATTTGGATCTGGCATGCGCATAGCCTCTCGATTCGTCATAGGCCACCGCGCCAACAAGGCCGGATGGCAATCCATTTTGCAACTCAAGCGACTTGAACAACGCTAAATTCTTTTGTGCAGAAGGGTTATTCGGATTGATGTTCTCGAAACCGGGACCGACGTATTGATCACTGGTGTAATCTGTACCCATCACTGATTTTGCTGTGGCAAAATTATACTCATGCCATGTCTTGCTATTGGCGCCAGTGTTAGCCGGATCGGGCATGTTTGAGCTATTGGGATCCCACCAGTCTGATGGAGCGCCATTCTGACCTCCAGTACCAGTCGGCGATACGATGCCAAGCGCCTTGGCGACCCATGTCGCTAAATTAACAATGTCATCGGAGAATGTAGCGACTGCCTTTTGGAAATCAGACGATCCAAGATAGGTCGCCAGTTTCGTGAGGCCATCCTGTATGCCCGCTAGATTCTTATCGCTGAGGATGCCATTAAAAAGAATCTCAGCATCTTTCTCTAGGCTTGTTATGAAGCCGCTAAGCGCTCCATTGCGATTCAGCTCCGACAGCTTGTCGGAAAAGTCCGTTTCGATATGCTGCCCAGCAAGGCGAAGGCGATTGTTGAAGTCATAGAGCGCGTCAACTGTTCCTCCCCCATAATTGAGTGATGCCTGATCACTCCGGTAACGCGCGAATCCACGCTGCTGCTCTTCGAGCGGGGCATTCTTATGCAGCAATAGATCCGCCTGACCTTCACCTACCTGCAGGAATCCAGTCGCCCCAATGGTCTGCATATTCGCATTAGGATGGGACTTGTAGAACTGATTCTCTCGCATGGCCAAAACAGCAGCCACGCTTCCGGAATCCATGTTCTTGAGCTGATCGGCGCTTAGCCCGGTCGCCTTCTGCAACCAAAACTGGCCGGCGAATGTCTGCCTGGAATCGACCACATGCTGCAGGGTCGAATCGCCGACATCACGTCCTAGATCGGTATCAAAAGCACGATATTGGCCGGTCGTCAGGCCGAGTTGGCGCGCCGAACGCTGATTTGAGACGGCACTTTCGCCAAGCTTATCAAGTCCGAATAGGCCGCCCGCGACTGAGCCGATGCCAATAGCGCCGACCTTCAGCAGGAACTTGCCAATACCAAAGATATTATCGCCGAGTTCCTTGGCTTCCTTGGCCATCTTTTTGAGGCCGGATTCACCGTCGCGCGTTGAGGCATTGAACTGGCCCTGCGCGTCAGCCGCGTTCTTCAGATGCTCCGAAAGGTTCTTTGCATGAGTCGTCGCCTCGACCATATGCTCAATGAAGGCGCCGAGACCCGCGGCCATCGTCTCGCTTGTTTCGGACGATGCGTCGTTTATCTTTTTCCACGCATCCGGGAGCGCGTCTAGCTTCTGCTCGAATTTCTCGAAACGAGCAATGAAATCGTTAAATTGCTTGTCATCGATGGGGATTGTAATTACGGCTTTATTGGCCACCGCGTAACCCCATCAAGGCATGCAAGATATGACGCTCCCGATACTCTCTCGGGGACTTATAAGCGAAATTGAATTGCTCGAAGAACTCATTAAAGCCGAAGGTCGCCACCTGATTCAGGATGGAATGAACGAGTCCTCCACATGCGCCAGAGGCTCCGCTTTCACGGAAGGTTCGACCTTCGTCGATGTCTGCAAGGAGTTGAGGAACTCCGTAGGCGTTGACGACGTAATTACAGCCTTCGTTACTGAAGCGATCGCCATAGCCATGTCCCGCTTCTTCGACTTCTGCTCCAGCGCATACTGAAACGTAAAAAAAACGAGGATAGACTCCGTTTCGCGCCAATCGTCTTCATCGAGAAGGCCGCGCTGGATGGCGGTGTCGATGGGAAGCGTTTCGTAACCCTGGGAGCCTGGCGCGAGGATGGTCGTGAGGCGGCGTATTTCGAGCAGCAATGCATCGGTAGCTCTATCGACTGGCTTGCCATCCTTGTCGACCTCGCCGCGTTGCGCGGCTTCTCGCAAGCCTTCTTCCTTGAGGGTCAGTGTGGCAATGCGCGGGCCAGTGCCGAATTGAAACCGGACGCCCTTGCTCGCGATATAAGCCTGTGTCGCCGCCATGACGCGATAATTCTGCTCAAATACCTCTCTCGAGATCGGTATGTGATAGACGTACAGGCTGACGTTCTTGTCATCCGAGCTGAGCGGAATAACAAGATTGAGTTTTTCATCGATACGCATAGAGACTCCCATGGTCTCATCCCTGAATGGTTACGCCTCGGCAGGTCCGCAGGGGAAACGGGCTTTTCGGTGGGTCCACCTAGCCGAGACGGAACGGCGTTAGGCCATATTCCAAAGCTGACTGTTAGCCGGGAACTTGCCTTCGAGTGTGAGGCGAACAACTGGATCCATACCGTTGAAGGCACCCGGATCGATATCGCCGATGGATGTCTCGTAAGCGGTCAATGCCGGGAAGGTGCTGGCGTCCGAGTAGATCGTGACCGGGCCAATATCGCCATAGAGCTGCGCCTGAGCAATCCATGCCGCGGACAGAACCTGCGGACGCAACAGCTCGACCGATATCGATGCCATCACGTAAGGCTCCGGCGAATTGACGTAACCCGTAGCCGTTGGCTCCTTGGTCACGAATTTTCCGGAGAACGCGATGCGCGCTAGATTCTTGCCCATATAAGGCGCGGTGATATTCAGCGCCAGATTGTTCGACACGACGATATTGCAGCGAAGGCGGTTCAGAACGCCCTGCGGAACCCACGTAGCCATAAGCTAGCTCCTTAAGCGACGAATTGAACCGCGTCGATATTGAAAGTTAGAGTCAAGAAACCGTTCTGACCGACGACGGTTGCCGCGAAGCCGCCATAGATGCCGGCCTGATAGTTGTCAGGATTGGCGGTGGTATAGGCAGCGAAGGTTTGCGCTGTGACAGTCACGCTTAGATCGCAACCGAACTGCACGGCGCTATTAGCGACGTTCTGCAAGACGGAAAGCAGGCTGTTGATGCCAGGCTGGTCGTATTCGAGTGGCGGATTCTGGTTCGATCCATTGATGACCGCAGCAGCCAGCGCTTGCTTCGACTGAATGCGGAACCAATCAACTCCGTACCACCAATTGGACTGCGAGCCATCCATAGTTTGCGCACGGAATAGGCAGGCGTTGGAAATGCCGCCCTCGGCACCCGTACCAACGTAGGTTCCGAAAGCCGTCAGGATGTTCTGGAAGTTGGTCGCATTACCCTGCTGAACCCATGGCGTCACGCCAAAGGCGAATCGATAAGCCATTGGCGCAAGCTTGTTCGATGCACTCGGGTTATTGACGAGCCAGTTATAAAACGGAACTGCCGCCTGATGCTCCGTGCTGGCCTGTGTCGGGCTAGGCACAGTGGCAATGACCGCTTTATTGGCCGCGTAAAAACTCAAATTACTGACAGTCGTCGTCGGGAAGAAATAGGTCTGTCCCGATGGGCTGCTGTAATTTCCCGTCATCGTATTAAGTGCGGCGCTATCCCATGAGGCCGGGACGAGATAGGCGTAGAACTGCTGCGGCGTATTCGCTGTGATCCATGCCTGCAGCGCCGTGATGGCCGCGGAGGCTGTCGATTCCTCACCGATTTCCAATACGTAGAAACCGATGGGGGAGCCGGAACTATTGCTCTGCGCAAAGAACGTCGTTGCGGCGTTCTGCAGGAAGCCTACATAAGGCGCGGTGTAGGTGCCGGGGCTGGTTTCGCTACCCGGATTTACTGTCAGTGGGAAGGTGAAGGTATCTGTTCCCGTGACTGTCGCCGTATAAGTGCCGTTATAGCCAGTCGGCACGGCGCCTGCGATAGTGACGGTAAAAGTCTGTCCCGTCGATAGACCGATAGCGCCCGCTGCTGTCGCGGTGACGACTTCGGAAGCCCACGTCAGAGATGTGAGCGTAAGCGGCGCAGGAAGAATTGCTGCTAGCTGACTCTCTTCGGCGATATAGGTATAGGTGCCGGTGGCTAACGTCGTACCGCCAGCAGAAACGGCGGCACCGCTCTGCTGAAGCTGCGACGGAGTCGGGGCGACCGTGACAACGGTAGTTTCGTTGACGATCGTTGGAGTTTGCGTGGTCGCCATGCCGGCGTTCTCCTATTAGGACCAGGACACGGCGAGGGTCTGGCCCGTGCCAGGAACAACCACGATGCCGCTCGTGGTCGGGAAGCCGTAAAACGGCTGCGTGCCGATGGCTTCTTGAATCGTGCCGATCTGATTCGTCACCGAATTACCGGTAGTCAGCGTGTTGTCATAGATCGCACCCGTCGTCGATCCGGCGACCAAAATGGAAACCGTGTAGACGCGACCGGGATTCGCTTTGAGGACGGTGGCTGCGGTGATATCAAGCGTGCGCGTATTACCGCCCGGCAAAGGACCGAGCTGATTCTGAGAGCCCATGGAAATTACTCCTGCGTGGTTGTAGTGACGCTCGCCGACACGATGAAGCGACGCACGATGGCGTCAGCGGAGCTTTGGTTATATGAAGCGCGAAACTCGATGCGCTTTTTCATGGCGAGGGCGGCAATTTCCGCCTGCGTGCGCTTGTCATCCTTGATGACGGGCGACGTGCAAAATCCGTAAACGTCATTCCATGAGTTATCGATCAAGGCCTGCAGATAGGCGCGAGCCTGAGAATTGGTGAATCCATACAACGTCAGCCGCACATCCTCTGCGCAGAGCTGCGTCGTCGTGTATTCGTAGAGCGGTGCCGATCCGGAATCAGGAATAACCGTGCCGGGACCGTTTTGAATCGGAAAGGCACCAAGCACTTCCGTACTATCGGGCTCGATATGAGCGACGATGTAAGGCGGCTGGATGTTGTCTGGAACAAGAAATGACGAATAGACCGGAACGGTGATGCCTTGATAGCTATTCTGCGCCAGCCAAATAGGCAAGCTATTGGTGACAACCGGCCCCTCTGGAAGATTCGCCTCATTGCCTTGAACCTGAGAGGCCATCGCGGGATAAACCGCATAGCCGCTGTAATGCCACAAATCCGACTGCTGATAAAAGGAGCCGCGATCCGCAAAAGCGATCTGCAGCGATCCGCCATCGGTCGTCCATGTGCCAATCCACATCGATGATGGACTCACGCTATTGAGCTGCGTGATTTCCTGCTCCGCGGTGAAGATGAAGCGATTCGCCGCTACGGTCTGGTCTTCATCCTGATGTCGATCCGTGATGTAGTGAAGCGATCCATGAAAATTGCATACGGTGCTAGCAGCTACCCAAAAAACCGTGCCGTCCTGTTCAAGCGTGACCTTGGTGTACTGTTGAAATGTGATTGACTGGTTGCCGGAAAGCGTGGCAATGCCAGCATCCAGCGCAGCCGCCATCTGAGGCGGTGCCTGCATCGCCTCTTGGATCGCGCTCATGTTTTAGCCTTAACTGACCCAGGCTAGGAACGAATTCTGGAATAATCCGGAATCAATAAATGCCTGACGACTTTCTGTCTGTGTCATGACTTTCTTGCGAGAGCTTGTCTTCAAGGTAGCGTCGCTGACTTGTTGACTCTGTGGCAATATTCGATGCAGCTCGCCACTATCCAACGCATCTCGGAAGCGCTCTTCAATTCTCGACATGGCTGGGCGCAGTTCTAGTTTCGGAACTCGCTTACCTTGCGCAATGATCTCGATGGCGCCGGCCACCTCATTGGTAATGCAGTCGTGGATGAATCCCTCATTTTCTTCGAGGAAGATGCGCATGATGTGATAGCGCGATTCGAGGTAGCCAGCCACATCACCCGTCGTAGTCGTTCCATCACCGTCCGTATAAACGACGTCGACTACGCCCAGGTTTAAGTTCATTAGCTGATGCCTACCACTGTCGGACCAGCTTTCTGCGCATACGACAAATAAGCCCTACCCCATTTCGTCTTGATGAGGTCAAGGTCTTCCAGCGTCAGCGTCTTCCAGAAATCGGCTACAGCAAGTGTGGTGTCAGTGCCCTGGTCGCCCGTCGATTGCACCGGTCCGGCAACAAGCTGATTAAGCTCAAACGCTTTGCGAGCACTGGCGAAGAACAGCATGTTGAACATGCCAACAGCCGTCACGGCGCCTGGATTGCTTTCAATCTGATATGTGAACGTTTCCGCTCCCGTCACCGTCATGCAGAAACAACCGTTGTAGATGGCTGGTGCCGTACCCACGATCTGCGCATCAAACTGTTGTCCGGCGTTATAGCCTGTGGCAGCTGCTGCCGTGACTGTAACCAGACCGTTCGCCCAGACCATGCTTGTGATGGCCAGTCCAGTCTGATCCTGCGCCATCTCGATCAATAAATGCAGGCCCAAGTTATAGACCGCACTCACATAGATATTCGATGGAACCTGCGGAACATAGGGACAGGTTACAAAGGCCTGATTGAATGACCATTGGAAATAATCCGAATCGGGATTCAGCACCACCGTGGTCACGCCCTGCCCTTGGCAGAACGTGATGAAGTCAGTGAGGTTCGGCGCGGTCGGATTGGTCCAGGGCATATCAGACCACTTCAGGCAGTTTCACCGAATCGCTGCCATCCGGCGAGACGATGAACTTGGACTTGATCTCTTTGCCGGTTGGCTTATTCCCCGGCTTCACTTCTTCGGTCACCTCAACTTCGGTCACGCTCGAAAGTCGCTGACCTGTCTTGTCGCGCTGAATGGCATCGATCGCCATGGCGGATGCCGCCACTGCGCCCGCTGAACGCCTCTCGGCGTGATCAAGCACGGCATCGTGGCCGGCAACAATGTCGTCGACTGGAATCGGACGATCAAACTTATAGAACAACCCCGGAAACTTTTCGAGTTTTCCGTTCACGCTAGCCGCGTCGCGACCGCCATAGCGCTCAAGTTGGCTGATGATGGCCTTGTGCGCCGCCTCGCCGAGATTGTGGTCGACCTCGACCTGACTACCCGCTGGAATGCGAACGTAATACAGACGCTTCATTTCCGGGACACGGAAAGAATGGTGCCAGCGTTGGCGCGTGGTGTTGCAGATGTAGAGCTTGGACATGGATGAATCCCCTTAAAGGATGAGGCTCCGTTGCTGGAGACCGAGCAATAAAAAAGCCCCGAATGGGGCCATTGGATAACGCGCGATCAATTGCCGATCAGGTGTAAGGCATGCTCAGCAAGAACAAGCCTTCCGGGCGAAGATTCCAACCCGAGGTGATGCGTTGTTCGTAGCGCTCATTCACGCCACCATCCGGGATCGGCGTGCTGATCTTGCGGGGCGCAACCATGTCGGTATACATGGCGTTGACGTCCTTGATGCTCGGCATCAATTCCGCAAACTCATTGGTATTGATGTCCACCGGATTGAGGTCGACGATTTCCGGAATGGAAAGCACCACCATGTCCGTGCCGCCTGCACCCTTGCCTTCGAGCGTGTCATCGAACGTGAATTCGACTTCATAACCCGCTTTACCGAGGATGTTCTGCAGCACCGTGCCGGTGTTTTCCGTACCGGCGCCTTCGCGCTGATAGCTGGTGACCTGCACGATGTCATAGGTGATCCATGGCATCACGACGCGCTGCGGGCCCGCAATGGTGACCTTCAGCGCGGCCTTCTTGCCGGACATGAACATGTTCGCAGCGCATTGCTGGACCTGCTCACCCAGCCAAAAGGCCATGGCACCATTGTCATAGCTTTGCGTCGTGTCATTGCCCCACGGATCAGGCGGCAACGTGACGTTGGTGGCATTGGCCGAGTTCAGCAGGCCTTCGCCATTGGTTGGGTTGATGCCATACAGCAATGCGGTGCGGGCAAACTGGAAGATACCCTGGCGACTACCCAGCTCCTGCGCCTTCGGCAACGACACATTCCATTCGGCCGCATCAGCTACCTGATGATGGTCGTAAATGGCGCGTGTCGCCAGCAGATACGTCGGCGTGCTGTAGAGCGACGCACTGAAGGTAGCGCTAGGCAGCAGGTTAAATGCGGACTGCGCGGCGCCGGCATCGGTGCGAACATCCAACGCCGAGACGTAAACGAACTTGTCATTTTGTCCAAGCGTGGTCTTCATGTTGCCACCGGGGAGCAACTCGAATGCACCGGTCACCTGAGTCCATGTCAGGATGAGGCCAGGCTCCGAATAGCTCGGGGTGACTTTTGCTACGGAGGGAAAATAACCACTCATGTCATGGGCTCCTTAGATCGAGATGATCGCCACAGCGCCAGACTCCCAGGTGACAGCACCCGTGCCCGAGTTGTACGAGACAACCTTGCTGTTCGTGTTGACGGAGATAACCTTGGTCGTAGCGGGCAACGCGAACGCACCGCTGGTCCCTTCGGCGGTGAGCTGCTGAAGCGCCGGATCCCAATACAAGGTTTGATTGATCGCGCCACCTTCCAGCGTGGCGACGTATGAGTTCAGAACGGCAACCTTCAAGCGCGCATTCGATCCGAAGCGGAAGAAGTTCGCCGTCATGCTGGCCTGAACCTGCGGCACATTGCTGGCACCAGCAGTGATGATGGCCGAGCCATTTTTCAGGAAGGTCGTGATGCCAGTGACATTGCCTGCGGCTGAAGCCAGCGTCAGCTGATTGCCGAGATTGCCCTCGCCCGCAGACGACAGGGTTTCGGTGATCGCCATGCCGCCCCAAATGGGCTGCGTAACGGAGGAAGCGATTTGACCGGCGTCGAGATACTGATAGCTGCTCGAATCATCGACGAAATCGCCCTGATAGTAGCCTTGGGTGGTGACGTCGAAGGTGCCAAAAGGCTGCGACGTGACCATCGGGTTCAAAGAAATGCCGCTCATTATTCAACCCTCTTGCCGACGTCTTTGTTGATCCGGCCACTGAAGACCGGCGCCTTGAACGGACCCCAGGTGACTTCCTGATCGCCCGTGTATGTGGTGACGCGATGACCGGTCGAGGTATCCACCGATGCATGCAAGCGACCCTTCGGAAGCACGGCTGATTTGTTGGCGGACGCCTGCGCATCGGCGTAAATCATGTCTTCGATCAAGCCAAAGGTGTCATCATCGAGTGCCTTGATGTTCGTGGTCTTCGCGCGCGGGCTGTGCTTCTGGAAAATCGCAGCCATGCGCTTGCGATAACCAATCGGAGACTCGTCGAACATCGGCGGCGTCACTGAATTGGCATCACCGAACGCCATCGCAACACCTTCCGCGCGGCGCTGAATGCGACTCAGCTGATCACGATCCTCGTTGGTGCGCGGCTTGGTGACGTTGGCGATCTGCGCTTGCATGGCGGCGATCTGAGCTTCGAGACCCTTGATCGTTCCCGCCTGCGCATCGGCGCGCTCTTTCTCTTCCTTCTCGCGCTTTTCCTTTTCCTCGGAATCTTTGCGCTCTTTTTCTTCGGCATCGGCGCGCTCTTTTTCCTCGCGCTTCAGCTTCTCTTCCTCGGATTCGTCAGCGCGACTACCGCGAGCGGCCTCATCAGCAATCCGCTTGGCCTCTTCTTCAGCCGCCTTTTTGGCCTTTTCCTCTTCCGACTCGCCGCCACCCTTGCCTTCAAGGGCATCCAGGCGCGCGCACACGGAATCCTGAAACTCTTTCATGCCCTTACCCAGAGCATCGGCCCATGCGGGCGCTTGTTCTACGTTATCCACAGCGGGATCTCCTTCGATGTGTACACCAGTGGGTTCCCCGCCCTTGTCCCACACGCCCTCTTCGCAGATGGCGAGGTGATCCAGATAGGAAGGGTTGCCTTCAATCAAAACCGTCGAGCCGTCGTCCAGCTGGACGGTCTCAGTCGAACCGGCGTCACGGAAAACAACCGCCGGGCTTGTTGATGCATGCGACATCCGCATAAGCAGCGCCGCATCGTCATCGAACACTTTGGCGATGCCATCAACTTCATCGCCTTCGATAAATGGAAGGACAATCGTGCCGATGGCCCGATTTCGATATTCATCAGAGGTGAGCGTCACGCTTTCCTTCGGATGCTCGAAGATCAGCGGCAGCCCATTGCAGCGTTCGACGAATTCCTCGGTGAGGAAATTCTCCGGCGGCCTGTAGACAAACTCTTTATGCTTGGACCGGTAGCTCGTGCCGGTTCCAGTAATACGAAGCTTGAATAACCAAACATTGTGATAGCGCTGCGGCGATGGCAATTCGCCCTTCGCGATGCGCTTAGCGATATCCAATTCATTGCCAGTGACGGCACGAATTGTTTTCGCTACTTCTGGATGCGTATTCGCTGGGAGCTGATCCGGCGCGAACCATCCCCATTTTGTGTGCTCATCATTGAGCTCGGGTTTGAAAGGTTTCGTTACATCCTGCAGAAAACAGGTGAACGTTCCTTTGCCTTTCGGAAGATTGCTGCGTCGCGCAACCCAGCGCAATCCATTCGGGCATCCTCCGATCTCTTCGACACATTCGCGAACAGCGGCCTCTTCAGCCGATTCGCCGCCTTCGATATGGCCGCCAGGCTGCGCCCATTGCCCCGTATCGGAGCGCTTGCACAGCAAATAAAATGGACCGTTTGCGCGAAATAGAATGCCCGAGCAATCCTTGGTCGCCGCATCATCCTTACGGCCCTTATCGGCATTGACGAACTCCTTGCCTACCGATGCCGGAATGCCAAGCGTCGAATGCCCATGCGCTGCGGCTTCCATGGCGCGGTGCTGGGCCGAACTGACGGATGGCATTTAGGCAACCTTGATCCGCGTCCGCTCAAGCTCCGACCGCCCCTTATTCGTCAACATATCGGCGGGCAAGTCTCGAAGGTTGTAGAAATAGACGACGTAGCATTCGCAGAATGGCTCTTCGCCTGCCGCGGTCATTTCATCCATGTAACCGGCACCCTTATTCATCAGGCCGCTCTGCATCGCCCAATTGCCGCGAAGCGCGAAAACCTTCTGATCGCGTTCTTTGTGGTCCGGCCGATAGTCATAGCCGGGACGTCGCCAATGCGAGCGCCACATGCCGGCGATGGCTTGACCCTGTTCCGCGATAATCGCGTTAACGTTGGAGACCAGCTTATGGCCCTGATCGATGGCAACGCGACGTTCGACAAAGGAAAGCTGTCGAAGCGATTTCGCGATGTCCTGCTTTACTTCGCCTTTCGCCACAACATTCGAACCGCCAGACGGAACGGACGTTGCCCATCCGGCAAAACGCTGCATCGTCTTCTCAATCGCCTGATCCCGATTAAGCTTGATCAGGTCGGCGCTGGCTTGAATCCGTCGCGACAGTTCCGGACGCAGGCGCGGCTCAATCTGCTGAATCGTGTAGCGCGGCACGCCGGGATGCTTCCGGCGCGTCGTGGTGTAACTGGTCGCGCGCTTGAAATAGGTCTCCATCGCCATCTTCATGCGTTTCTGGAGCTGTTCCGGCGACGGTGAATCCTGACGCGCTACAGCATAGAGCCGGCGCATCCAATCACTCAGGCGCTCCGAACTGCCATAACCGTATTCGGTGTAATACGCGACCGCCTCTTCGAGCGCCTTGCGGAATGTACTCGCCATGGCTATTCGTGCGAGGACTCGACGACGGGCTTAGGCTCCATTTCCGGAACCGGCGGCTCGTATTCGGCGATGGCCTCTTCGTCCAGATCCATCGGGTACGCCTCGAAGGTCGGACGACTGGCAAATACTTCCGAGACCCATTTGGCGAGACGCGCCTTATTCACTGGATCGAGATTAGGAGCCAATACTTCAAAGGCTGCAATAGCAGCCTTTGTCACGACATCATCGGTCTTAACTTTTTCGCTGTCGGGCTCTTCCAGTAAATTCGGCCAGGTCGCCTTGAATGAATTCTTCCACTCCGAAAAGGCCGTTTCATAGGGAACTTCTCCATACTCCTTCGGAAACTCACGCTGAATGGACTCATAAAACTCCGGCGTCCACGCCTGATGCATCACGATGACATCGAGGAAGCGATAGAGCGGCTCGATATCCTTGCGGATACCTTGCACATAGACCGCTTCGCGTTTCGCGTCCTCTGTTCCCTCTGCCAGACCACTCGCAAAGGTTTCCTGATCGATCATGCTCGCCGGCATAGGTGTTGCCGTGGCGATATTCTTGATGCAGTTAGTCCGTGCGAATTCGGCAGCATCTTTCAGATTCGTATAGTTGATGGCGGCGATATCTTCATCAACGCCAATCGAAACCACATTTCCGGTGCGGGCACCCTTCGTAATGGTGCGTTTGATCGAATAAAAGGCGCGCGTCACCTTGTCGATGAAATTACCTGGCGACTTCAGCTTCATGACCAGTACGGCGGCTTTCTCCGTCACTGCCTGATCTGTGATCATCGTTTGGATATAGGTCTTCAGCGGGTACAGCGCGGACTGATAGACTGAGCGTCCCACGAAGCCATACGCCGAACTCGACCATTCGATATAGAGCGGCTGTCCGTTCATCAACACCGACGTGCGGCTGTTGTGATACGGACGTCCAGAGACCGCTACACCGGTAGGTTTCATAAAACCCGGATCGTTCGGGTCTTGGTTCATCACTAAGCTGCCCGCCGTGTTCAGCGGATCGAGCACGTTGAAACTGAGTTTCAATTCGTGCAGACGGTCGAACGGAAGCGGATCTTTCGGCTCCGTCCCTTCGGCCAGAACCGCCAACGAAGCGATGCCATATACGCGGCTAAGCGTATGCGTATTACGAATCAGCGTATCGGCACCCACCGTGCCCAGAGCATCCCATGCCTTCTGAAATGCCTCAACGCAGCGATCCGGAGCCGTGCCAATCTTGATCAGGCGCGACTGACTCTGCGCGCGCTTGATCGGTTCCTCAGCGATCTTCATGCCCAGGGGGTGATAAGCAAAGATCGTCTTGCACAACTCATACGACGCCGACGAGCCGGGAACAATCGCATCGGATGTCAGAAACTGATAGAGCGGACTTCCCAGCGTCGCATTGAGTGTTAACACACTCGACGCGCTGTCACCGTCGAATTCGCTCATGTGTCAGTAACCATCCGAGTCACCCAAGCCGATTAAGACGCCATAGGTGAAAGTGTCGAGTAAGTCGCGAGGCCCTTTATCTTGGCCTGGCCGGAAACCGCAGACCTGCGAAAGCGCATGGTTGCGGGACTGTCCTTTGTAGATGACCGTTTTCTCATAGGCGTACCGGCTCATCTTCACTTTGTGCTGGTACACATGCGGCGAGGCAGCGAGGCAGCGGCCCTCCTTGCCAAGCGCGGTCGGCGATCCATCGATCGCATTAACGGGCAACCCTGCCCGCTGACCTTGCTGGATCAGAACCGTGCCGGATGCCTTGTCTTCAATCCATGCGCCGAGACTTCCCCGGCGCGCACGCGTGAGCTGTGCTAATTCCTCGCAACGCTGCGTAACTTGCGGCAGCCATTCTTCGAGATCGATGCCCTGAATCTGGCGAACGTCCCAATCGAGGATAGTTAGTGGCGTGCCGTAGAAAGTATTGCGCGCGTAGTACATGACGGCCGATCCATCATGCTGCGCGCCATCCTTCATCGCCGTGTCCACTACGGCGTAAACATCATCACAGCGTTCCGGCCAATCGACCGGTTGACCGTCCTGCAAAAGAATCGCTTCGGTAAAGAAGCTGTCGCCAGCGCTGGCGTCCCAGTCGCCATGCAACCAAGCCCGCACCAACCATTCTGGGCCCGCCGACTTGAGTCGGCTTATGTATGTCGGATCGTTCTCCAACAATTTCTTGTTATCGCTGAGTTTCGACGGAATGAAGACCCGCCACACCTCGCGAAAGGCATCGTAGAACGGCGTCATCGGCTTGGCCGGCAACACATAGCGTTCCTTCAGCCATTGATGACCTACGCCCCCCGGATTGGCGGTAGCGCGCATCACGCAGGGAATGCCCCACGGTGAACGCAGCGTGGCCCTCAATTTGTCGATCGGATCGGGATTCGGAAAAATGCCGATCTCATCAACACCAATCCAAGTGTATTGATGCCCCTGGTAGTTATCAGCATCTTCATCTCGTTCCAGCCAGCGCATCTTGAGGCGCGAGCCATCGGGGAATACCCATGTCTTGATACCAGCAAGCCATTTCGCCCCGAGGGGCGGAAATAGCTCTTTGCTGCGCTGGATGATTTCTTCCAGCTGCGGCGTGGTACGGCGAAAGATGACGCCGCGTGCATGACCATGACTCCGGCTGGCATGGCCGATCCAATCGCCAAGCAAAGCATCGGACTTACCACCACCTCGGGCACCTCCGAAGAGAATATCTTCGACAGGGCACGTCAGCAGTAACGTTTGCGGCCCCGGCTGGGGTGCCCAGACTATTCGTCCGTCTGGATCTGGGATGAACTCTGCGTTTGCTGAGTCCATGCTTCCATACCCTCGGCTTGCTCCGGAATTACCGCATAGCCGGGATGGCTTAGTGATCCATCGCTATTAGTGATGTCAGTGGATTGCTGAGACTGTCCGTAACCACGATTAAGCAATTCGCGAGAGGCTGCTACCTGAGCAGCATGAGGCGCTTCATCGTTTTCCATGATTTGCACTAATCGCTGAATGGCTCGCTTGCCATATTGCTGCGCTATAGCCTTGATATCAGCCGTAACTTTATTGGGTATGCCAGGCCGCCTGCCACCCGTTTTAGGTGTTCCTTTAGGACGCCCTGCCATTTCTACTCATATCCATTATGGAAATTACAAACCCTTATGCCTACGCCATTCGACATACACGATCAGCGATACCACGAAGGTCACCACGAAGACCCATGCGAGTGCATAAGTCCAGCGGAGGAAGGCGTCCATGGTTAGGCCTGAAGGGCTGCTATCACCCTATCAATGCTGTGATCGGTGGCGTTATCGACCGGAGCGGAAGGACTACCGATAAGTCGCAGAGGACCAGGCAGCGTCATGCTGATCGGCACCTGCGTCACAATATCGTTACCATTCCGTGTGGCAATCCATGGAACACATTTATCGAAGAGCAGCTTTTGAAGACCGCTATCAGCGCAGAGTCGCGGCGGTTCGAAAGCGTAGACCGGCACAATGCAACCCTGTTGCGCCAAAACGCCGGCATAGAGAATCGCCAACGCAGCGCCGAGACTGTGGCCGGCAATCGCCTTGGGGCGTGGGAGCGCGAGACATGCCGGAAGAATTGCAGCAAGCGCGGCATAGAACCCTGCATGCACTTTGCCCAATCCCCATACATCCGTCGTGGCGATATCGAAGTCAGCTTCCCAGGAAGCCATATCGTCACTGCCGCGGAAGACATGGACCGTCCCGAAGTCATCCACCTCATACACATGCATGCGCGAGGCAGAGTCAGCACTCCCGACCGTAGGCGCATCTGTATAGGCCTGCTTGGCCAGGAGGGCGAAGTCGTAGGGGGTCATTGCGCGGGTGAGGCTACCGTCGATGCTGGTGCAGGCATGGCCTTCGCCGCCTGCGCGGCTTGGAGCTGCGATTCGAACAAGCCAGCTAGGCCGACAACACCTTCAGCCGCAACGAGACCGCCCTGAATGCTGGCCTGGGTGGCGGCTGGCAAAGGCAATGTCGCAACAATGGCGGCAATGGCCGGCAGCACCTGCTGCAACGCACCGGTGATCTGCGTATCAGTCACGATGCCGACATTCGCGCAAAGCGCCTGTATCGGCGCCTGGGCCGCAGCAAGATCGGCAGCCGCCTTCGTGCCGATAACCTTCGTGGCTGGCTCGGCAATCAGTACGTTGTTGAACGCAGTGAAAGTGGCATTCACCGAAGACAGGTTTGAGCAAACGAGCTCGGCTTTCGACTGATCGGCCTGCAGCGTCGCGCAACCATCAAGCGAACCGATGCCCAGACCAATAAGCCCCACGACGAGCGCCAGGGACAGCGATTTCAGGATTTTCATAGGGTCAACCTTGATTAGGAGGGACGGTAGGAGGCTGGGAATCGGGCTTCTTGCCGGTCAGCAGCGAATGGATCTCACTGTCACTGACCACCCACAGCACAATGCCGGCAAGCGCAGAGACAATCTCCACGCCTTTGGCGACATCGCCCTGGTACTTGGTGGCGAGAAACTGGCCGCCAAACACCATGGCGTAGCCATATACGGATGATTTCTCGTTGAACTTGGTCAGCAACTTCACCAGGAGGCTGTAAGTGCCCTCGCTGATCTTCACGGCCGATCCTGCTTGCGATCAATCTTGTCTTCGATCCGGCGAAGCGCACCGAAGATCTGCTGTTCCAAGCGGTCCATCCGCTTGTCTTGCTCCAAAAGGCCACGCTCGATACTGGCGAGGCGTTCGGAATATTTGAGCGTCAGCAGGAATGCCGAGAGGATCGCCGAGATGACGCCGGAGGCAATGCCGCCAGCTGCGGCGACCAGGACAGGATTCATGCAACGCCCCCTGAGACGTTTGCGGGTGTGGAGAGGAAAAGCGCTGCTTCTTTGGCGCGTCGCGTCACAAGACCGGGCTCAACCTGACCCGCGGCCAGATTCCAAAACTTGAACTGCGCCGCCGCGGCCTGGTACTGGCCGGCATTGAGCAGTCGCAGCAATGTCGAACTGCGCAGATGCCCTTCGCCTTCGTTGAACACGAAATCGGCCAGTGCGTCGAACTGCGACTGAGTCAGGGAAACTTTCACCAGCGCCGAGACTGCATTCCCGGCCACACTCAAGTCGGCAGCGAGGAAGTCCAATGCCTGCTGTTCGGTGATGGCCATACCTTCGATGACGTCGGCGGTATGACCCCAGCCGATCGTCCAGATACCCGCATCGTCCTGATACGACGATAGACGCAATCCCTCGCTCGCCTTGACTAAGTCAATGGCGGCTTGGGTGGGTTGCATAAGGCGTTAGTGAACTTCGCGGACGATTAGCACCGAACCGCCATGGCCAGGTGATTGGTATACGTACCCGTCGTAGCTCTGCCCGGGCTCCAGCGTGGCGACGACTCGGCCCTCGCCCTGCAGGGCACCATTGCCATCGGTGGCGAATTCGGTCACCTGAGCTTTGGCGGGATATTCGGTCGGATGGGTGATGCGAACAGCTAGGGTCATGGCGGATTCCGGGCAACAAAAAAGCCGCCTCGGATGGGCGGCTTTCATGAGTGACAGTTTTGGATGCTGCGAGGGTATGGGGGTAATTTTACCCTGTCAACCAGTTTTCAACGACTTAGCTGCTTTTTCTTCTCAATCCCTTTTCTCGCGTTGTTCCTTCATGGCATTGATAAAAGCGACGGTCGCGCGCCCCGTGATGTCATCTAGCCATGTGCCCGAGGCGCGTACTGAGGTCTCAATGGCTTCGTAATTGGTGTGGAGAATCCAGGCCCACTCCTTCAATTCCTTCTGACTGAGTTTCAGGCCGGCATGTTCTCGGATCGCCAGCGAACAACCCAGGCGCCGGATCGGATAGTCACTGGACCGCTTCGGCTCGCCGCGGAGCGCGTCCCAAGCACGGCGAAGATGGTGTTCATGCAGCAATGTCGAGGCGTAATGGGTTTCAAGGGCATATACCGCCATCGCGCCGGTCATTCGCTGGGATACGCCAAGGGCATGCTTGATATCCGCATCGCTATCCGCATCGAGCGCAAGTCGCGTCGAAAATCCCTGCCGGAAATCCTTGAATGTCGTCTTACCCAGTATCCGGGCAATCTTTTCTGCTTTGGCGTTCATGATTTCCCCTTCAGGCTGAGAAGTATTTGGCGGATCTCTGGCACATCGCCCCAATGCATAGCGTGGTCTCGATAGACCAGCCGTTCTGGCACAGCGAATCCGGATGGCAATCGCTCCGCGGCACGCTCGGTAGGCGTCAGCACATCGGCGCTATGGCAGGCGCTATCAGGTCGTGGAGCATTCCGAGCCCGGATCAACCGCGCACCCTCTTGCGGCGACGCATCTCCATTCGGATCTGATGCAGCGCACTCTGGCGGTGAGCGATGTCCTCGGCCATCACCTGCGCCTCGTGACTGAGTTCGCCATCGGTGAGCTGATGGATGGCGATGCGGATTGCCGCTTTATCCGCAAGCGCTGAGCTTGAGCCTTTAGCCACGGTTCGCATTCCGCTCGGGCTTCCGGCGACAGTTTCTCCAGCTCCGGTATCCACTGGTTGCCCGGTAGCTTCAGGATGCGTAGGGGATGGTGCAAGTGGTAATAGATCGGCATTCACGCCGCGCTCCTCTGCGAGACCGATCCAGGCGTTATGCTTATCCGCACCCCATATGTGCCGCGCCTGCACTTCTCCTGCGCGTAACACCATACGAAGCCTGGATCGTTGTCTGCACGACAATAAGCGTCAGCAACGCCATCCCTGATCGCCTTCAGCGCCCCCTGTAAATTGTCATCGTCCAGAACGCCAGATGACAGCCTAGTCAGGGTAATGGTGGCCGGAAAAAATAGCGCCGCATCTGTCATGGAGCGAAAAAATACACTGTGATAGGCGGCTGTCCTTTGCTCCTTCACCAATTTGGCGCGCCTACGCCAATGCATGCGGTCGTTTAGCCCTGCGCCAGTCCTGATAGGCAAGTCGATGACGATCGCGCGCGGAATGTGGGAAGGATGGGTCATGCTGCAGCCCTCGCCGCATATACCCTCTTCCCATCCCTGCCGAACCTCCGGCGTACCTCTTTGTGAGCCAGCATGGCAGTGAGCGTGGATTTCACGCCAAGAACGCCCATACCGGTGCGGGACTGGATTTCGGCGATGGTGAGCCAGTCGGCGCCAAGGGCGGCACGGACGCGAAGACTGCCGTTGCTGCGGAGGGTCATCGCATACCCCTATGGTTTGGTTTGCCAGAATCGCGGTCATCCACGGGAAGTGGACCAATCCAGTTATCCATCCGCATCACATCCAGCTGGCTTTGCAGCATGATCGATGCGCCGATGCCCATTTCGCGTCCCTTGATGCGTAGGATTTCCACCACATCCCGGAAGGGTGTGCTGGGGTCGTAGACCACATCTCGATAGAGACCAATCATGACATCGGCTTTCTGCTCCAGCTCGCCGGACTCGCGGAAGTCGGGCATGCCGGGACGCTTGTTGGCGCGAGATTCCAGGCTGCGATTAAGTTGGCAGAGCATGATGACGGAGCAGTCGAGCTCCTTTGCTAGAGTCTTGCCGGTCTGCGCGATCTCGCCATATTCGAATCGCGCCTCGCGCTTGGGATCGATCTTCATGTCATGGATGTGATCCACAATCACCAGCTTGAGCGGCGCTTGCAGATGAGCACGCCGGCAGCGGGCATCCAATTGCATGCGATTGATGGCAGGTGTGGCATCAAGCAACAGCGGCATGGCCAGAATATCTGCGGTAGCGCGCTCCAGTCTGCCCCAGTAGAGTCCGGCGTCCGGATTGTCACTGCTTGGATTACGCACCCAGGCGTATGGGATACGTCCTTGACAGGCGACGGCGCGAGCCATGCACTGCTTGTCGCTCATCTCGACGCTGAACAGCGCGGTGCGATGACCTAGGGAGGCCGCGTGTAAGGCGAGCTGAATCGCGAAGGCCGACTTACCCATGCTGGGGCGTGCGCCGACCAAAGTGAGCGACCCCGACTCCAAGCCATTCGTCCAGTCGTTGACCGCATCCCAGGGGGTGGGGATGCCGTTCAAGCCACCACCACACTGGTAACGCTCCAGCAACTCGGCGTGCATGCGGGCCATAGCACTCTTCACGGGAACCAGGGAAGCTCGTAGCTTGCTGGCCTGGATCTGTGACAGCGCATGTTGAGCATCGGCAAAAATTTGCTGCGATTCCATCTGCGCCGAATAGCCCCGTTCCATGAGGTTCGTCCCGATGTTGATGGCCTGTCGGCACTTCGATTTTTCCGCCACGATTTCGGCGTAGGCGACGATATTGGCGGCGCTCGGGGTATTGCGATCCAGCTCGTAGATGTAATCCATACCTCCCATTAGGTCAGCCAGGTCGTTCGCTTCGAACCACTCCCCTAACGTGAGAGGGTCAACCGGATCGCCGCGGCCGATCAGCGCGCAGATCGCGCGGTAAATCAGTCGGTGATCCTTGCGGTAAAAGTCCCCTTCCCCGAGCCAGTCGGAGATTTTGGCGAGAGCCTTGGCGTCGATCATCAATGCCCCAAGCACCGCTTGCTCGGCACCCACGTCATGCGGTGGAAGGCGCAATTGCTGGACGTCCGCTGGCGCGCGGTCGAACTGCACCTGGGCGTTCATGTCGCCCTCCCGTCCAGGTCACGCTTCAATTGCTGGCCTTGGGTTGTCAGGAAATACTGGCCATCCGGAGCGAGCTTCCAGAGGTTTCCCCAGCCGCCTTCCACGGCATTGCGGAATTTCTGAGGCCAGCTTTTCTGCCGCTTGGTCTCAGCCAGATATTTTTCCTTGAACCAAGCCCATTGCAGCCGGAGAAACGCCTCGGGCAAACCGACTCGCTCGGCGTAGGCGTAAACCGGATCATCAACAGGAATGGCGTTCTCGCCTTCAGGGATCGATTCGATCCAGGTTTTGAAACTGACCGCAGAGTTGGAACGCGTTCTCGCGTTCTCTTTCTGTTCTGTATCTGTTCTGTTCTGTTCTAGGGCGTTACCGGAACGTTCCTTATTCGTTTCATGTAACGTTTCATCTTGTTTCTTTGTCTCCCGATGCTTGCGAACCCGCACAGTGCTTGAGTCCGAGGCGTATTGACGCTTGCTCCAATTGCGCAATGTCCAGTCTTCATGGATGAAGCCGCGACGTAGAAATTCGTTCTTAGTGGCAGCAATTTCTTCGACCGAAATACGCAATGCAAATGCTATGGATGTTTCTCGTTCCGTTTCATGAAACGTTTCAATACCGTTACTACATTGCAGGCAAAACAACATGACGAGTCGGCGCTGCATGGCCTCACTCATCATCTGGACCTTCGGGTCCGTAGCGAATTCGTTATAGAGCCGGAACCAATCCATCAGCGAAGCTCCCTAGCTCGCTCCATGCGAGCAATCTGTTGCGGCGACCTAGCCTTGATCGCCTTGATGTGGGCTTGGCACAAATAGCCAGCAGTGAGATTGTCATCGCGCCCCATGGCAGCAAGCATTTCGTTGCCAATGCGGCGGATGGTGCGCTCATGAAGCCAATCGCGGAGGCGCTGAATCATGCCGCCATCTCCAACACAGCGAGCGCCGTACGCAGACATGCTTCTGCATGTGCTAGGCGCATCTCAGTGCGCGGCAAGCCACAGTTGCGCCGACCGTCGATTGCATCGTGGCAAGCGGCGCAGGCGAATGCTGCGAGCTGATCAGGCGGCTTAATGCCGATGCCGCAGTAAGGGAGCATCCGGTAATGTGCCAGGACGGTTGTTTCGCCACCCCCGTCACAACCTGGAAGGCGGACGAGACAGGCTTGGCCGCGGGCGAGCTTCCTGAGGTTCATGCCGCCCTCGCCTGCTGATCGGCGATCAGGCCTCGGGCTTCGATGTATGCCTGGATGAACGTTGCCGCTGGCCTCGGGTCGATGGCGTTGCCGAAGGCGCGCAATTTACCCACTCTTGCGGGTATCCCATCAGCCAACAGACGAATGCTGGGTTCAACGCACCGCGCTTTTCCGTCGTGGCCGATAATCCAGCCGATAGTGCTGCCAAATTCGGGTTGCCGCGCTTGAACAGCTTTGGAGTGTGATCGCGAGCAGAACTCATGGGTGTCGGCCAAAATGCAGCCTTCACCTGCATATTCAGATCGGTGAGGGATACCCCCATCGACCGGCCTGTTTTCGCCACTGACTTCCGTTTGCGGTCGAGAAATCGCTCCGGCTCGCCATTTGCCATTTGCGCCGTTGGCGTTGCCCACAACGCGACCATCATTGGTAGCGTCTTTGGCCATACATGCTTTGCAGATAGTTCTTTTGCCGCCTCTACCATTCGAAGAGAAACTTTTCGCATCTTTCTCTAACGCGCATTTCGAGCAACGCAGCCATTGCGCGCAGTAAAGGTCAATTTCGTTGTAATAGACCGCAGCCTTCACGCCACAAGCCTCTCTGCCTGCATGGGCCATAAAGTCTGTTGCTGGCTCCCGATTACGCGACATTGACGGATGGCGCCGAAGACGATGCGCTCGCTCATACGGAGATCACCTGTACGGCGATCAATCTGCACATGCGTGAGACCGGTGTATTGCGTCAGTTCGCCAGCGGTGCAGCCAGGATGCGCATACACCGCAGCCACAATCAGCTCCAGATGCGACTGACGCTTACCAGTCTGTGTAATCTGCTCAGCCGCGAGATGCGAAGAAACCGGATCATTCGCACGGCTGATCGGTGTTTCGATCCGGCGCACGTTGGGCGCACGGCCAAAGTTGAAGGATGGTTGTTCCATCAATGCGTACTCCGAACAACGCCAATCTTTCCATCCTTGCCGGCAAGCTTCCGCGCTTCTTTTCGGCTCCAGCACTGCACCAGAATCTCACCTGATTTCGGGTCATAGATGACCCAGGCAATGATCTTTCCCTCAGTCGGCTTCATGGTTGAACCTCTCAAGGTGTTGGATGATTTCGGCCCATAGCGATTGCTCGACGGCATCGAAGATTTCGGGCGCGTCGAAGCGGTGATAGGCGGAATAGATGCGTGTCATGACTTCGCCCTCAGAAACAGAGGCGTAGTCAACAAACCAAGCTTTCGAAGCGTGTCAGCACTCGGATGAGATTCCATACCACCATGCAGTCGGAACAGATAGGCATGGTCAACGCCCACACTTTTCGCAATAGCTCTATAGGATCCATGCTCGTTGAGAAGTTCGCCTATACGCTCACTAACGGGAATGGCGCTGGTCATGGTGCAATCTCGAATGGACCGGCCTTGCGCGATACATGCCGACTAAATCCCTTCGCCTTACGCAGCTGCCCCGCATCAATCCATTCTGGTGATACTGCTGGCAGCAACCGATATGAGACGCCGGAGCGCGTATGTGCAGTGAGCTTGCGAGCGATAATGGTATGAATGGTCTTGCGCGCGCCGACATTCAGTTCTACCTCATCGCCAATGACGAGATTCGCACTCATACCGCCAAGCTCTCTTGCGGTGAAATCTCTGCAGATAGGATTGGTACGCCTTCGTAGCGAAGATCGGCCAACGAAAACTTGCCATCGGATTGATTGATGACGGCTGCGTTGATGTCGCTATAGTCGGCCTTGTTGAGACGCACGCATTCCGACTTGCGGTTGGCGAGCGCCATATACTGGCGCATATCCCTCCAGCGCTGCAGGACGCTGAGATGCTTCTTCGTCAGGCGATACTCGCTGAGATTGCAACTGTTGACGATAGGGGGGGGTAACTTGGTTTTGATGGTCATGCATTCACCTTCCCATGAAGGGCTTCAATGAGAACGCGGTTTTTCACGCGCTCTGCTTCCAAGGCTTCGTGCACTTCACGGAGTACACGCTCTGTTTCGCTCTCGCGTTTTCGCAAACTGGTCACGTCATATCCACGGCTATGTGTGAGCCAGATAAGTGGGGACTCGTTGCCGCAGAGATCCATCAGTGCAGTGAGCTTATCGACCGGGAAATGCGCTTCTCCGCGGTGAATCCGCGTCCAATGGCTGGCATCGATATCTAGGGCCGAATAAACCTGTTTGTCGGCCTCGAAGCCGCCAAGCGAAATACAGAGCTTGATTGAGGCAAGTAATGTCGGCTGCGCAATAACAAGGGCTGGATCCACCCTTTGATCAGCACGAGCCAGACGAAGTGACAACTGTCCTGCGTCAAGCGCATGCAAAAGATTGGACTTCATTGGACGGTCCTCCATGACGCAAAATTTTTTCCATGACGAGCGAACCAACCAATGAAATTCGACGACTGGCAAATCCCCCTCTCCTGCTCTACGTGCAGCGAGGAATTTGTCGCGACGGGCAAGCGGTTAACCCAATCAGCCGAGGTGCCATGTCCGATATGCGCATCGGTTGTGCGCGTGGATGTCTGGTCGTGGCATGCGCAATGGGCGCGATTGGCCAAGAAGCTTGGCTGGAAGTAGCGCATGAGTTACGCCGCCCTCTTGCGCTTTGGTTTTTGCGATACAACCCCGCATTTGCGGGCGTGCAATAAATGAAGCGTCAAAGCCGCCTCACCTCGCGGGGACTTGCTGCGTCCAGTGGCCAGATCGCCAATGGTGGAGGGCGCGAGCCCGGTCTCTTCGGCGATCTCGGCATAGGTCATGCCGAGGGCTTGGAGTTCGCTGATTCGGTTGGCCCAGGTAGTCATGGCACGGAGATTACGGAACGCCGTAATGGAAGTCAACGGCCTTCCGTAATGGAATTCCGTTGCAATACAAACATGACACCAGGCGATCGAATTAAAGAGCGACGGATCGAATTGGGGATGGAGGTCGCGCAGCTCGCCAAGGCCGCCGGCATCGCCGCTTCGACGCTTTATGACTTGGAACGTGGCGACTCTCAATCATCCAAGAAGCTATACGCCATTGCCGAGGCATTGGGCGTCCGGGCGGCATGGCTGGACACAGGCAAGGGTCCGCGCCTAATCCCAACGATGCCGAACACTCTCCATCAGGGAATGGATGCCACTGATCCGGAAAATGGCGCAGCAGAGCCAATCTCACTGTATGGCGAGAACGTTGCTTATCCTCCCTCCCAACAATCGCGTTGGGTACTAATTAAGGGGATTGCAGCTGTGGACAAAGATGGATTTTGGTTCAGCTTGGATACCAGCAACGGCGATGAGAGCTTCCCGCATCCGACCACCGACCCAAATGCATATGCCATCCGTATCAAAGGGGACCAATATGATCCCGCTATTGAAGCTGGGGACTGCGTACTGGTCGAACCGAGCGTCCCATTAAAGCTGGACGGCCGTGTTTTGATGCATCTCAAGTCTGGCAAAAGCGCCATTTGCCGACTGCGTGTTTATGACACGCATGAGTATCGACTGCAGGGGCTCGTGAGCCCTGAGCGCCTGACCATTGACGCAGAGGAAGTCGAATACGTTCATTTTGTGCGTGGCAGCATCAGCATGCATGAGCTGGAAATCAGGCGTTCTGGCGCGTCATAACGCCGCTGCGACATCCTGATCCTGAAGGCCGCCTAGCGCGGCCTTTTTCATGCGCGCGATGAGACCACGAAAATAAATTACGGAAAACCGTTGACAACGCATTACGGAACACCGTAATGTCTCTCCCGAGGCCAGCACCCCGCTGGCTCGGGAGAACCACGCATGCCCGCACAACTTGCCCGCATACGCCAGCCAATTCAGCGCCAAAACGCACGGCAGCATATCTGTCGGATCGCAAAAGCCAATCGCAAAAATCCGAATCGCCCCTTGACCGAGAGTGTCGTATGGCGCCGTCTCATGGCGATCGAAACCATCCACAGTCATGTTCTCGCCTGCATCAAATGGGGTAATCGCAAAAACCAATACGGCGAATGCGAGGGCGCGGCATGAACGCACAGCCAGAACACGCCGTATCGCGCTTCATCAAGCTCGCCGCAGACGGTTCTCATCTCGCACCTGATGCCAACGACTACACCGGCATCCTCAACATCCGCGATGGGATCGTGACGGTCTACGCCAGCGATCGTTATCTGACGCAGTCCGATGCCGAGAAAGCCTGCGCCAAGCTCGCACAACTCCCAGGTCATACACCCTGGCAGCTCATCAGCGACAAGGATGGCGAACTGATCATAGATCGTCGCTTCTATAATCCTGCGGTTGATCCCGAGGAATACCCGCACATCATGCCGGAGCCGCACTGGACGCGCACGGATTACAAGTCGTCCTCGGACGTCGCGTGGGGCGTCAATTTCTACGGTGGCAGCGTCGGCTGCAACAGCCGCAGCGGCCGCGCTCGTGCGCTTGCGGTGTGCCGCCCCGTGCCCGCCAGTCAGTAGCAGTTGGCGTTTGGGCTCTCCCCCTCATTGACCTCGGCATCTCATTGGAGACCGCCATGTTCGATTCCAGCCTTGATGATCTGAAGCGCCGATCAGCTGAGCATCATGTCGATGCGTTGCTGACACGCGTGGCGCTGAGCCCGGATTCCTTTCCGGTCAAGTTGCCTGCGCTGCCGCTTAGTGAACGGCCTGGCTTCGGCGTCCTGATGCTTGCCGTGGTGCTGATGGTGCTCGCGATCAGTTATGGAGCGATCCCATGAATGTGCATCCGCATTTCGATGACGCCCTGCGCGCCTTCGTTGGCCAACCCGCTCCGGTCGATGCCGCACGCACGCATATCCAGCAGCTCGAAGCGCGCATTGCGGAATTGGAAAACAAGCTCCGATTCCAGCGCGAGGCTACTGCGCAATTTCTAGCCAAGTATGAGGAACTGGTGCCGAGCGATACCGATGCCGAGTTGCCGGATGGTTCCGTCGTGACGGCCCCCGAATCGGTCGTGCATGACGCGCTGCTCTGGCTGCGCGGCAAATACGACTTGGAATGGGCGCATCGCATCGATGAGCAGACGTTGCTGCATTTCGAAGTTGAGAAGGCTGAGGCGCGTATTGCGGCTTGGGAGAATCAGCAGTCATGAATGCGCTTCCTCTTTGCGATCACATAGCTGAAATTATCGAGCGGCATGGTGGCATTCGTTCAGCCGCTCGTCACTTAAAGATTGACCCAACGTATCTGTTGCGCATGGGTAACGGCGATAAGACACATCCCTCCGAAGCAGTCCTGAAGAAACTCGGCTTGCTGCCAACGCCGCTTTATTTGAGGGCCAAGCCATGAGCCGCCTCTTCCGCTGCAAGCTTCAACGCGCCGATGGCCTGCGTATCGACTACATAGGCCCATTCGGCCAATGGGACGGCTGCTGGCACATCGTCATGCGCTATGTATCTGTGCGTCGGAGGGTTGCGTGATGAGTCTCCCAGATTTGTGGCCAATCCAACGCGCCGTGGACAACGCGCGTCGTTATGCGAATCACCTCTACAACAACGCCCGTCGCGCTGATGACTACGATCACGCCAAAGACGCCGAGCGTGTTGCATCTGAGGGCGAGTCCGCATTGCGAAAGCTATCAGAGCAATACAGCGACCTTCGCAGCCTAAAGGCATCCAGTGAGCGCGCATATGACGAATATGTAGCGAACGGGCGTGATTGCTGTTCGTGCCACATCAATGCCCCTTGCGGTTATTGCACACGGCAATCCGACGAAGAAGGGGCTGAATAATGTGCCTCGCCGCGCTTGCTGATTACGACCGCGAAACACAGCGCCAGATCTGCGCGCTGGAACTCATGCTCGCCGAACGTCGCCGCAGGCAACTGCTGCTCGATGAAGGTATTCGAGCACGCGCTAACCGTTTTATGCCAACCGCAGTGGTGGAGGTGCTACCTCCTTCTCCCGGCACTGAAGCCATTGCGGTTGGCGCCCATCAGGAGAAAGCGGCATGAACGCTTTAGCTACGATTCCTGCAACGATCCGTGGCCGCGCTGCATTGGATGAAGTCCGTGCTCTATTTGATCAGCTCTATCTAATCGATAGCGACATCGAGTTGCTGGAAGAAATCGAAATAGAAACCGATGGGCGCAGAACACATCTTAAGGTCGTCGACCTATCTGTATCGATCAGTCATGACGAAATGCGAGATGTTCTTCAACGCCGTCGCGATGCAGTGCTTACCAAGCTCGAAAACAAAGGCATTCGCATCGCACCTGATCCCGCACCCGATCGGGCTACGGATGTCATTCAGGCCGCTTAATCCCATTTGTTGGAGAAATCATGAACGCACAGATCAGCATCACCCCGCGAGATCGACTCATTGAGGTCGTGGAATGGCTCGAAGCCAAAACACCGTTAAAGGCTGGCGTCGCAAAATTCAATATGAGTCATTGGATTGAAGAGAACGAATGCGGCACCTCATGCTGCCTTGCGGGCACCATTGTGCAGTTTGACCAAGCTGCGCGCGGCAAGAGTACCCTCACTGAGGGTGATGTCAGTGAAATCAGCGACGAAGCCGCTAACGAGTATTGCGATATCGGTGACTACGCCGGGGATCTATGCGGCCTCAATCCTGTCGAGGCGCAGACACTTTTCACATCGTATCTTCAGGCTACGCCAGCCGAAGCCAGCGAAACCATCCGTCGTTTTTTGGATAGCGGAAAGCTGTACTGGGATCGCAATGGCAAAGTCACGGGTGAATCGGACGCCATCATTCGTTCCCGCCAGTTGCCGACCAAGAATTCTGTATTACTAGGCGCGGATGGCAAGCCTTTGGCTGATGGCGATACCAATGTGGTCGCCGTGCTCAATACCGTGACGGGCACTGTCCGCGCGTGGAAGCTCTTCGGTAATAAGCAATTCCAGCACGAACGCGCCATCGCCACCGCACAGGCACTCCCACTGCTACCCGGTCATACGTCGTGGGATCTTTCCTCGAAGGCAGATCTTGAGGCCATCTTGGCCTCAAGCGACGAGGACGTGTTCGATATCGAACAGTACCCCGACATCATCGAAACATGGCATTGGGCAAAAGATATCTATGGAGCGTCGTCCTCGGTCTTCGCGTGGAGCGTCGATTTCAACGATCGCGACGTCTACTGCTACTACCGCAACCTCCACAAACGTGCGCTTGCGGTGTGCCGCCCCGTGCCCGCCAGTCAGTAGCAGTTGGGCTTTTTTGGGGCTTTTCCTTCCTACACCGCGCCGGGCGGATTCCCGGTAAGGAATTCTATGAATGCTCAGGTTGTAGCAACTCAGCCATTATCGCTTGCGCAAACAAACAGTGCGCGAGCCAATGCGCTAGTGCCGACATCGATGTCTGAGGCGATGCAGTTGGCCGACATTATGGCCAGCGCCGGTCTATTACCAGATCATTTGCGCGGGAAGCCTGGTGATTGCCTGCTTGTAATCATGCAGGCACAACGCTGGGGCATGGATGCCGTCAGTGTCGCTCAATCAACCTCTGTAGTTCACGGCAAACTTTGCTATGAGGGCAAGCTCGTTGCGGCAGCCCTTTATGCGATGGGTGCCGTAGAAGGTAGGCTGCATTACGAAATCAGCGGTCATGGTCAAGGTGCGTCGATCATTGTCACAGGAACGCCTCGCGGCAGCATGGGTGCGCAGTCGGTGAGCGGAGCAGTTAAAGACTGGCGCACATACGGAAAAGACAAACAAGGCAATCGTATCGATAACGCATGGGACAAGATGCCCGAGGATATGCTTGTCTATCGTGGCACGCGGCAGTGGGCGCGCCGATATGCACCCGAAGCATTGCTCGGCGTCTATACGCCAGATGAAATGGAAGAAGCGCCGGCAGAGGTGCGCGCCACCGTCATGGTGTCACAGCCAGGTCGATCGACCTATTCGGATGATGATTTCTCAAAGAATCTACCCAAGTGGCGTGACCTTATTGAGTCAGGCCGAAAAAGTGCGAGCGAAATCATTGCCCTGGTCGAAAGCAAGGCGATGCTGTCCGACGCACAGCGAGCCATTATCGCCGCCTACGAAATTCATGAAGGAGTAATCAAATGAAAATTCTGAACCTCGTACAGGGCTCTCCGGAATGGCACGCCCATCGCACACAGTATTTTAATGCCAGCGAAGCATCCATCATGCTCGGCGATTATCCGAACGTGAAGCGCACCGACTTAATCACGATTCGTGCCACTGGCATTGCGTCGGAGGTGTCATGGTTTCTGCAAAAGATCTTTGACGACGGCCATCGTTTTGAGGCATTAGCCCGCCCATTGGCTGAAGAAATCATCGGTGAAGATCTCTATCCATGCGTTGGCGTCGAAGGGCGTCTTTCGGCGAGTTTCGATGGTCTAACGCTCATGGAGGACGCCGCCTTCGAGCATAAGACGCTCAACCAGGAACTGCGCGACACCATGTTTGATGGCTGTACCGGTGCTGATCTGCCCATCTTCTATCAGGAACAGATGGAACAGCAATGCATGGTTTCAGGCGCATCTCGCGTGCTGTTCATGGCATCCGAGTGGGAGGGCGACCGGCTCATTGAAAAGCGTCAATGCTGGTACACGCCAAACCCCGAATTGCGCGCCCGCATTATCGCTGGCTGGGAGCAGTTCGCGCGCGATGTCGCTGACTACCAGCCCATTGCCATTGCGCCCGCGCCTGTTGGACGCGCACCTGACCAACTGCCCGCCCTGCGCATTGAGGTCACTGGCATGGTCACTGCCAGCAACTTGGCTGAATTCAAGTCTCATGCCATGGACGTGCTGGGTGCCATCAACCGCAACCTGAAAACCGATGAGGATTTCGCCAGCGCCGAGCAGACGGTCAAGTGGGCTAAGGATGTTGAGGATCGACTGGAGGCTGCCAAGCAGCACGCGCTGAGTCAGACGAGTAGCATCGATACCCTGTTTCGCACCATTGACGACATCGCTGCGGAAACGCGCCGCATCCGCCTTGATCTAGATCGTCAGGTGACGGCGGAAAAGCAGAATCGCCGCACCGAAATCGTCTCCGGTGGCGTCAATGCAGTCCGGGTGCATTACGCTGAGATCAATGCGACGCTTGGCCAGCACGCCCTGGTGATGCCACCCAACGTCCAGACAGACATCGGTGCAGCCATCAAGGGCAAGAAGACCCTGGCGAGCATTCATGATGCCGTCAACGTGGCGGTCAGCGGCGCCAAGATCAGCGCCAGCCAGCAGGCCGAACGCATCCGCGTGAACATGGCCGTTCTGGATGAGCACAGCGACCACGCCAGCCTATTCGCCGACCGGGTCACGCTGTGCGCGGCCAAATCGCCAGAAGACCTTCGTAACCTGGTCACGGCGCGCATCGATGAACACCGCCGTCGCGAGGATGCCAAGCGGGAAGCCGAAGAACTCGCGGCAGCCAAGCCGTTACGAGTCGCCGTGGACATGTCGACTGTTGCCACGACTTCAACTGAGCAGGTTGGCGAACAGCTGTTCGTTGCACATCGACCATCGGGTGCTCAAGCCGTACCGGTGGCTCAACAGCGTATCAAACTCGGCGATATCAACCTCAGCATCGCCCCGCTATCGATCACGGCCGAAGGTCTTTTCCACCTCGGCTTCCAACCTGTAGCCACGGAGCGCGCGTCCAAGCTCTATAACGTCGCGGACATGCCGGCGATCTACCGCGCCATGTTGAAGGTCATTGAATCAGCCGCCCAGCCGGCAGTCACCAAGTTGGCCAGCTGATGAACGCTGACATCTTCGACGGTGTTTTCGATAATCGGCGCTCCGACCAGAGAGAAATCTGGCAGGACGGAATGTTGCGTCGGTACTGCCATCGCAACGCGCTGAATATCCACAGCGTCTGGAATGTAATGCGCAAGCCCTGGGGAAGTTACCCGGATCTTCCTGCGAATGCCTCGAAGGTGGCGGCATGAAGCCCCTATCACCGCATGACTGGAAGCTTTCTGGTGACGGTCATATGACTGACGCGCAGCGTCGCTTGCTCAACGCCGCCTGCGGCGATCTAGCCGAGCAGCTCATATGGCATGGCGGTCTGCGTCTATCGCGCGATGACTACCGACATATGCTGGCCGGAACACTGCTTGGTTGGCGATCGATGCCGGGCATCGATCGCGGTGACGGGCAACGCGGCTGGATCATGCTTGGCGGCTCTAGCCTCGACATGACACGCAGCGAGGCGACAGATGCAATCACCTTGGCTTTTGTGATCGGTGATGTACCAGAAGACCAGGGACTGAATTGTAAAGCTGTGCATTGGTGCGCCGTCGTACTGGGTGCCCGAGGCATTCGCGATTCCGATGATGAACTAGCAGCACGCTATGCGGCCTGACATGAAAGCTGCCTGCCGAGGGCCAAGGCGGATAACGGCTTGGGAACCACCGACCGCAACCCCGCAGGCAGCTTCCCTGTACGCCCACAATGGAGAACATGATGAACGCACCGACAAAGATTCATCTCGATCTAACTATCAACGATCCAGCAAATGCACTCGGCGAGATCGCCGAAGCACTCAAGAATAAGTTGGATGCAATTGCCGGTAAACGGTTGCCTGATGGCGTCAACCGCATCGATGGCACGGACATGCTCTATACCTTCACCAAATCCGTTACGCATTACGAAGCGCCGGAAGCGGTAGCGAAGCTGGAGCAAGTTCCTGGCTATACGCCATGGGAAATGGCGATGCCACATGAAGCAACGCGGCTCGTTCACTACGGAAAATATAACCCCGCCGTCGATATTGAAAAACATCCCGGCATCAAGTCGGAGCGAGCATGGATTAGCAAAGATCCTTGTGCGTCGTCCTCGGGCTTCGCGTGGGGCGTCGATTTCGGCAATGGCAACGTCGACTGCGGCGGCCGCGTCAACCACTGTCGTGCGCTTGCGGTGTGCCGCCCCGTGCCCGCCAGTCAGGAGTGATGGGGCTTTTTTGGGGCCTTTAATCTAATCATGAATCCAGCCATTCCGCCCATCATGAAGAAAGCCCGATCTTTCCGCGCCGAGATCCATCGGACGGTGAGTCGCTTTGCCCGATCTCACCGTTACGAACTTGGTCGCACGATCTGCAGTTATGCCGATAGGCTCGTCTCGCTCATCAATCGTGCCTGGCGTGATACCGCCAATGCGATCAAATGGGTGAGCGACCTATCCTGGGCGCTCGATGATCTTGCTGAAGGCTTGCAAACCGCGAAGGAATTAGGGCAGATCAGTGCCAACCATCTCGGTGCTCTCGCGCTTCTGAAAGTCGAGTTGGGTCGCATGGTGGGCGGCTGGAAACGCAGTTTGCAATACCCTAAAGGCCAGGATGGCAAGACTGTCACGTCTCGCCAGCGTGCCAAGACTCTGAGTGCCCGGAGCACCTCTGCGGAGGTCAACACATGACGATGCCGCGCCATCATCTCGATCGCTCGGCGGGATCGCAAGTTTCCGGGTTAGCGTCGTCCTCGGACTACGCGTGGAACGTCAATTTCAACAATGGCAACGTCAACTACAACAACCGCAACAACCACAAACGTGCGCTTGCGGTGTGCCGCCCCGTGCCCGCCAGTGAGAGTCAGGGTGTTACGTACAAGGAGCTGTATCAGGCTCTCATCAAGGCTCGCCGCGGCAAGGTGGCGAGTATCAACCAGCTGCGATTCGATCATCATTGGATGGATCATTTGCTGGAGCTTCAGCAAGCCCTCAACAGCTTTACCTGGAAGCCGCGTCCCGCGACCTGTTTCATTGCTCAGCGGCCGAAGGCCCGACAGATCCATGCACCTGACTTCGCTGATCGTGTTGTGCATCATGCCGTCATCGCGCCCCTAGAGGCGGAATACGACCCGACCTTCATTCACGATAGCTATGCCAACCGCAAAGGGAAAGGCAGTCACAAGGCCGTCCAGCGCGTCCAGCATTTCATGCGACAGGTTTACAGCGGACAGGGCGGCGGCTGGTATCTGCAAATCGACATCAAGAATTTCTTCCCGACCATTGACCGTGAGGTGCTGTGGGGCATCCTAAAGCCTCGCATGGAGCGATCCGGCATAGCGCCCTGGATCATGCACGCCATCCATGCCCTGCTCCGTCAATCGGTTGAGAAGACGGGTGTCATCTATCGTTGCATGCCGACTGAATTGGCGCGCATTCCGGCCTATAAGCGTCTGGAGAATGCCGCGCCTCACTGCGGGCTTCCTGCCGGCAATCTGAGTAGTCAGTTTATGGCGAACGTCTATCTGGACCTGCTCGACCAGTTCGTAAAGCGCACTCTCGGCGTAGCCCGTTATGTCCGCTATGTGGACGATATGGTGCTGATCCATCGTGACCGCGCGGTGCTGGAGGCTTGGCTGGAGCAGATCCGTGCCTTCCTGCGTGATGAGCTATGCCTGGAACTTAAGGATGATATCCGCCTTCGTCCGTTAGCCAGCGGCATCGATTTTCTGGGCTATGTGGTTTATCCCACGCATACCCGCGTACGTCACCGTGTCCTGAGTCATGCCACAGAGACTTTGCAGGCATGGCAATCACAGCATGTCCATGGCGATATGGCCCGTGCGACACCTGCTGATTTTCGGAGGCTTCAGTCGATATGGGCAAGCTACCGAGGCCATATGAAGCACGCCAACAGCCACAAGCTGCAGGAGCGCATCCTAGCGCGTCAACCGTGGCTACGAACCCTCACATCCACCAAGCGCCGGTTTAGCCATCAGCTGGAAGGACGGCGCATCAGCATCAAGGTGAAGACATGATTTACTCATCAGAGGAAATGCGGGCAATAGCAGATCGCATTGATGCTGAAAATATGGACGTGCGTAACTCGGCTATTGGCACACGCTATCAAGCGTCGGCCATGCTACGCGCCTTTGCCGACGAGCGAAAGAAGGGCGCGCCGGAAAGATGGAAGCTTGTTCCGATTGAGCTGACAAAGAACATGGAGCATGTAGCTCTATATGTCGGTGGCATTCATAACGTAAAGAAGGCATGGGATGCAATGTTGGCTGCTGCGCCGACATACGAATGGGGCTGAGCATGAGTGTTATTCGCATAGATCGCCCTATCTATTACAGCGAACGCCGCAAGCGACATTTCATCACTGCGCGTGGCGCAGCTATGGCTGAAGCAAATGCAAGGATGTATCAATGGTTTCCAAGTGAAAAAGCAGAATATGAAGATGGATATGGGCGCTGCACATATCCTGGGTTTCATTTCACCAGTGATCCACGCTTAGTTGCCATGCGAAATAGGTTATTCAACCGCTATATGAAACAACTCAAGGCAAAGACCAACTCCACACACGTTAGCGATGAGGTGCGCGATGAGCGGTAACTATGCCGATAGTGTCATGACGCTTGGCAAAGCGTTAAAAATAATCAGGGAATTGGAGGCTCAATTGGAAGCCTTGACTCCCTTTTTAGAAGATAGCGGCTCAGATAGTGATCGCATGAAATGGCTTTCCGACATGACTGATGTTTCAGTCATTACTGCTTGTTTCGATATAGATGGTGGAGTTTTCCTAACTATTGAACAGCCCAGCAGGGAGGCAGTGTTTATAAGCACATCCAATCACTTACGCGAAGCGATTGATAAAGCGATGAATGATCCGAGGTTAAAGCCATGAAAACCCCCACCCCGCCGAGTTCGGAGATGATGACAAGGCCAACTGATAAGGAAATTCTCAGCATGGCCGAGCGCATGCAATTGCGCGGTTTTCGTAGCACTGAAACGATGTTGCTACAACTTCTAGCCGAACGCCGAGAGCGCGAGGGGTATCGGTGGGCGCCGGTTGAGCCGACAGTCGCAATGCTGAAGGCGGGCGGAAATTATGACGCTGGCGACAGCTACTATGACCGCAACGATATATGCGAGGAAGGGGCTGCGGAAGTATGGAAATTGATGTTAGCCGCCGCACCAGATGGAGAGGCGAGATGAGCGAGAAGAAATTCTGTCCAACCTGTGACGAAGAAATTCCCGAGGGTTCGGAATATTGTTATTGCGATGAAGAATGGTTCTTCGAGGCTGGATTCGGGAGTCAAACTCATGATGCCCCCCCGTGAGGAAATCGATTTGATGATCGAAGCGTTGCGTGCTATGGAACTAAGCCCATGCAACAATGCCGCCGCCATGCTCAACCAAATCGCTCAGAATTTGGGGGAGTATGAGCCTTATCTGTACGTATATGAGTACGAAGGTCTAGGGCCGGGTGTAGTGCACCGAGAATTCCACCCGATCAAATGGAACGGGCAAGAACCCTTTGCATCGATACCGCTCTATACCAGCCCGCGGCCAGCCTATGAGGATGTGAGGGATGCGATTAGGTATCGGTGGCTGCGTAATGTAGCGTGGAGACTTCCTGCAGGCAGTCCGGATGCGCCCGCCGTAGCGCTATTCAACCAAACGGGCAGAGACATTGCAACGCTTGATGATGAATTCCTTGACGCCGCCATGGACGAAGCGATGCGCAAAGGTGAAGCCTATGAACACCGCTGAGAAAATTGAGAGGATGAGGAGGGAGTAATGAGCCTTTGCCTCACCCGCGACGAATTGACCGAACTTGCCCGTACTCCGCGCAAAGCCGGTCAAGTCGCCTTCCTGCGTCAGAATGGCATCCGCCACTATCTGGACGCTCACGGCTGGCCGGTGGTGACGCGCGTCGCAGTTGAGGGTGAGCGTGATCAGGTGCAATCTGTCAAAACGTGGAAGTCCAACAAGGCCGCTTGACGATGGGTCGCCGACCGAAAACATCAGGGGCTGTCCCGCATCTGCGAGTGCGCAAGAGGGGCGACACCAAGTATTATTTCTATGACCATGGTGGCAAGCCTCGCAAAGAGGAGTCGCTGGGCACGGATTATGGTCTCGCTATTAAAAAATGGGCTGAGATCCAGAATGCCGGAATTGAAAAGACGCGGCAGGTGATCACCTTTCGTTATGTAGCTAACCGCTATCGATCAGAAGTGATCCCACTGAAGGCTCCCGGTACGCAGAAGGTCAACCTGCGCGAAATGGTTAGGTTGATCGAGTTTTTCGACGATCCACCGATTCCATTGGATTTGATCGAGCCCCATCAGGTGAAGGCATTCCTGCGCTGGCGTGGCGCCACTGGCAAGATTCGGGCGAACCGAGAGAAGGCTCTGCTATCCCATATCTGGAATTGGGCGCGTGAGCAAGGCTATACGGCGCTGCCAAACCCATGCGCTGGCATCAGAGGCTTCACAGAGACGGGGCGTGACATATATGTCGAGGATGATCTCTTTGCTACGGTATGGAAGGTCGCAGGCGAGCCGCTACGCGATGCCATGGACTTGGCGTACCTGACGGGGCAGCGCGTGGCCGACACGCTCAAGATGGACGAGCGTGACGTCCGGGACGGCTTTCTTCACGTCCGGCAGAATAAGCGTGGGTACAAACGACGCATCGAAATCATGGGAGAGTTGGAGACTCTACTCGCTCGAATCGCCAAGCGGAAGGCTTCCCTGGTGGTGCGCGCCACCCGTCTGGTTGTTGCCGAGTCCGGGCAGCCACTCACCTACCCTATGTTGCGCGGGGCGTTTGATCGGGCCAGGAAAGCAGCGGGCGTGCCCAAGGGTCAATTCCAGTTCCGTGACCTGCGCGCCAAGGCGGGGACCGATAAGGCGGATTCATCCAGTGACATCCGCGAGGCACAAAAACAGCTCGGCCACACGTCTGTCGTGATGACCGAGGCGTATACTCGAAACCGGCGCGGCGCGAAGGTCACGCCGACTCGATAGTCGTTCCGCAAAACGTCACCACTCTAGCTGCCACAACGGTTTAACGGGTATCGAAAAGTAAGAATTGCGGAACGAAAAATACACCTAACCCATTGAATGCGAAAAAATCGACTACGGACTTAAAATCTCTCGACCGAAAGGTTGTGCGGGTTCGATTCCCGCTCCGGGCACCAACGCTTTTCAGCGATTTGACTCCTACCCTTTTGTTCCGCAATTCGGCCTCAACTCAGCGGCCGCACCCTGAAATTGCGCCCTTTGATCTTGCCAGCACGCAAGCGCTCCAGTGCTTTGTTCGCGAGCTCGCGGCTGACGGCAACATAGGCACGCGTAGCGAAAACGTCGATCTTGCCGACGTCATCCGCCTTGAGTCCGGCGTCACCTGTCAGCGCTCCGAGGATGTCGCCGGGGCGGAGCTTGTCCTGACGACCGGCGTCGATCACCAGCGTTTTCATCGGCGCCAGATTCAATGTCTTGCCGCGCGGTGACGAAAGCTTCAGAGGGTGCCAAGGCAACGGCCGGCCTAGCGCCTGTTCGATGTTTTCGGCTTTAGGCTTCTCACGCGACGTACATAGCGTTATCGCCAGGCCCATTTGCCCTGCGCGGCCAGTGCGGCCGATACGATGGATATGTGTGTCGGGATCGTGTGCTATGTCGTAGCTGATCACTAGCGGCAGTGCGGCGATGTCCAGTCCGCGAGCGGCGACATCCGTAGCCACGAGCACGGAGCAGCTTCGGTTTGCGAATCGGACCATCACTTCATCGCGATCGCGCTGTTCCATATCACCGTGCAAGGCTAGCGCAGAAAAACCGCGCCGATCCAGCTCATTGGCTACGGTGTCCACATCTCGCCGCATGTTGCAGAACACTAGGGCGTGCTGACCGCGTTCGCCGGTAAGCAGTTGGGCCAGCGCGTCGAGTTTGCGGTCGGCATCAACCTCCGCAAACTGCTGTTCGATGGCAGGCTTCTCTTCGACCGGCGTCTCGACGGTGATTTCAACCGGATTGTGCTGCACGCGTTGACTCACCGCCCTGATGTCGTCCGGATAGGTCGCTGAGAACAACAGCGTTTGATGATGCTTCGCGATGCGCCCGACAATATCGTCGATCGCTTCGCTGAAACCCATGTCCAACATGCGATCGGCTTCGTCGAGCACCAGCACCTTGATGCCGCCACCGTGCAAGCTCCCCCGTTTGAAATGCTCCTGCACGCGGCCGGGCGTGCCAACCACGATGTGCGGATCGTGCGTCAGCGAGGCCAGTTGCGGCCCCAGCGGCATGCCTCCGCACAAGGTCAGCAGCTTGACGTTAGGAATGTTCGCAGCGAGCTTGCGAATGGCCTTGCTCACCTGATCGGCCAGTTCGCGCGTCGGGCACAGCACCAGTGCCTGCAAGCGGATCGTTTCTACGCTAAGTGATTGCAGCAGGCTTAGCCCGAAGGCCGCGGTCTTGCCGCTGCCAGTCCGCGCTTGAGCGATGACGTCGCGCCCTTCCAGCATGACTGGAAGGCTTTGCGCCTGGATGGGAGTCATTTCGCTATAACCAAGCGTTTCAACGCTGGCAAGCAAGGCGGGTTTCAGGGGCAGTGTGTCGAAAGCAGTCATGCTGCATGATCGCACGATCGCGTCATTCAGCACTCGAAAGCAGCGGATATTTCGTCCGCTACTTTTTGTCAGCAGCCTGCTTGGGCCCAGAAGCGGTATTGCCTGGGCTTGCTGGGGTTTCGGTTTTTCCCGTCCTTAAATGGAACGGCGTATTGCCGAGCACCTCAATGTGGCCGCCGGCCTTGTTGAACGCAGCGATGTCCGAGGCAATGCGCTCGCTGGTCAGACCCCTGCCAGAGGAAGCTTTGGCAACAGCAGGAGTGGTGGTAGCAGGCACAGCGGGCGATGGCCCATTTGCGCTGCGCTGGTGAGTGTTAGACATAGAGGAGTCCTCTCATTTTTAAAGTGATATCGGTGACGCGATCATGGCCGGAGAAGCCGTCTCGTTCTGACGTTCGGCTTGATCGGTCTCTGGCCCAAATGCGAGAACTCACACACAAAGCGCTTTGTAGATTGAAAACCTTTGGTCTGCTCAGCGGCTGAAAAGCGCATCTCGACCGAATAACGGACACATGAAATGCATTGCGGCAGCCAATAAAGGGCTGGGTGTATCGATCGTTCGAATACCCGCATGATGGATAGGTAGCGCTGCCACCATACTCCTAAACACCTAGCCACGCAGGAAAGCCAATGCGGTCATTCCTGCTTTTAGCGTTCGGCAAGTCAAAGCGGCACAGCTACGGGACGCCTCGCGACGAACGCCCAATCGACTGGTGATGGCTCGCCACAAGGGCGTCACAACCTTGCTCCTACCTGACGGGTTGACATTGGGACGCACATTAATGAGAATAATTCCCATTAACAAACATCAATAACCGATATCGCGGTACCCACCAGATATCGCAAGGTGGGACTGGGAAATATCGCGAAATGGTGATGGTCTGCGCGCTTTTGCTGAGCTTTCTGGGCGCAGCGACGATTTATCTCACGCATCGGCAGCAGCGGCTGTTGCGCAGGCCGTTGGCGCTTGGCTACAACGTCATCGGCGTCATGGCCATTCTCGCCAGCCTGTGGTGCTGGTGTATCGCATCCGGCGCAGCGGCAGGCATTGCCGGCACCGCGACGACGCTGATGCTGGCATGGGTTGCGCTGCCCTATATGGCTTGGTGGCGCCGCAGGCACGCTGCCATCGTAAGAACTGAACAACCATGATCGGCCGTTGCCTGGCCGGCGTTTTGTTGGGATTTCCCTTAGCGGCAGTCATGCTCCGACTCTTTCTGCGCGTGCTGCCAAACGATGGAGCGGACTGGGTCATCCCAGCGCTAATCGCATTCTTCCCCTTATGGATGGCATGGATGATCGGCGCGTTCGCGTTTCGTAACGCGGTGCGCGCGTGGGCGACACTGGGCGGTGCCAATGCCGCCGCGTTCCTGATGCTCTGGTTGACCCACCATGCAGGGTAAGGAACTCGCGTCATGAAAGCCGCCACGCTTCGCACATTCCAGACGGTCCACACATGGACCGGTCTGCTGGCTGGCTTTGCGCTATTTGTAGCGTTTTACGCCGGTGCCTTGACGGTTTTCCACGATGCCATCGCGGCGTGGCAGAACCCTCCGTGGCGTACGGCGCGCGATGCGGATGTTCCGATCAGCACCCTGATTGAACGACTTGTCGCAGAACATCCGCAAGCCAAAGACGACTTCGGCATCATCTTGCCCAGTGATGCCGCGCATGCTGCGTATGCTTATTGGCAGGACGACCATGGAACGCGCTTTGCCACCTACAGCGAGATGGCCAAGCCCAGTGATGAAGCGAATCGCGGCAACCTGGCGGATTTCGTTTACGAACTGCACGATTCGCTTGGCATACCGGTAGTCGGCCTGTACCTGATGGGCATCGTGAGCGTGCTGTATGGCCTCGCGCTCATTTCAGGATTTCTGATCCATCTGCCACATTTGGTCAGCGACCTGTTCGCCATGCGGGTCAGTCATAACCTCAAGCGCCTGTGGCAGGACGCGCATAACGCCATCGGCGTGCTAAGCCTGCCCTTTCACATCATTTTCGCCGTAACAGGTTCTCTTCTTTGCCTGTTCACCATTACCCTCGCTGCGCTCAATACCGTCGCCTTCGACGGCAAGCTCTATGACGCTTTTGCGCAAGCAGTCACTACCGCTCCCAGCCTTCCAGTGAGCCATACCACGGCTCCAATGCTGCCGCCGGAAACGCTGATCGCACAGGCGCAGCAGGCGGCCACGACAGGTGGTGTAAGCAGTTTCGAACCCGATTATCTGCACTACATGCACTATGGTGACCGCAATGCCGTCGCCGAGGTACGCGGCTTGTCGCAGCACACGCTCGGCACCTACGGCACCGTGGCGCTTTTGGCGATGGATGGAAAAGCGCTGTCGACGCACGTTGGCACTCGCCACACCATCAACGGCATCACCAACTCAGCCATGTATGGCCTGCACTTCGGCACGTTCGGCGGCAATTTCGTCAAATGGCTTTATTTCGTGCTCGGGTTGGCAGGAGCGTTCCTATTTTACTCGGGCAATCTGTTGTGGATCGAATCACGGCGCAAGCGCCGCCATGTCGATCAGCCCACGCGTACGCGCGTTATGGCGCGCGCCACCATTGGCGTTTGCATCGGTACGTGCCTGGGTATTTCCGGCGCATTTGCCGCTGCCCTGGTGACCTCACATCTCGGCACCGATAGCGAGATCGCGCAGCGCGTCGCGTGTTATGGATTATTTCTGGCGGCCTGCATGTATGCCTGCGTGCGACCGATTCCCCGTGCCACAGTGGAATTGCTTGCAGCGACCAGCGTGCTGACCATCACCGTCGTTTGTGCCGATTTGATTGGCAATGCGTCGGCACTGCTGAATACCGCTTCCCCACAAAGCTTTGCCGTACTTGGCGTCGATCTGACCGGCATCGTTCTTGGCTTGATTTTCGCGCTCCTTGCGCGCGCCACAGCACGGCGTGCACGTCAGGGCGACCCACGCAGCGTATGGGCGCTTGCATCGACGTCATAGCTTTTCGCTTCTCATCTCATCGGCAAGCCATCGCCAGCCGAAAAATCACTTACCAAGGAGTTCCGCATGTCCGTGGCTGCCCGTTGTCACGCTTTGCATTTTTCCATGGCGCGCCGCCGCCTCGCCGTTTTCATTTTGTCGGCGCTGGCTGTTGGTATTGCGCACGCCGACGATAACGACCCGCAAAATGCGAAGGTGCTCGATCAGGTCAGCGTCACAGCGACCAGTGCACAGGACGCGTATCACGCAACCGAAGCAGATACCGGCGCATTGGGACAGCGAAGTCTGCTCGACACGCCTTTCAGTATTAGCGCGGTAACGTCGGATCTGATCCAAAACCGACAATCCATTGACATCAACGAGGCCTTTGCTGCGGATCCGGGTGTCACGCCACTGTCCAGCGGTTATTCCGGCGAATCATCAGGCATCGCGGTGCGCGGCCTGCCAGTGGATTTGCTCAACGGCTACAAGATGGATGGCTTGTCGATACCGAGTTGGGGGACTGATCTGCCACTGGAGGCCTTCAGCCAGATCGAATTGCTGAAAGGTCCAGGTGGTTTCATGTACGGCTTTGGCGCACCCGGCGGCATTATCAATTTCGTTTCCAAGCAGCCCACCCTGCAACCGTATGCGAGCTTCACACTCGGCTACATGAACGACGGTGTGCTCAGCGAAGAGGCCGATCTGGGCGGGACGATTGGTGGTCAGAGCGGCTGGGGATATCGCCTCAACCTCGTGCATGAGGATGGCAACACATTCGTGGACGATGGGCATATCCGGCGCAACGCTGCCTCGCTCGCCTTGACCAAAGACATCACCTCCAACCTGCATTGGCACTTCAACAGCATCTACCAGGATCGCGACGTTCAAGGCACCTACTACGGCATCCTCCTCGCCCCGGGTGTAAGCACACCGGCGCCCTTGCCAGGCGACCAACGCGTCAGCCAGCCCTATACCGGTTACCAAACCACGTATCGCGTCGCCAACACCGGCGTGACCTGGGATATCTCACCTGACTGGAGCTTCCACCTTGATTACAGCTACGCCAACCAGACGCGCGAGAACCACGACAGCGCGCTGACCATCACAGATAACCAGGGCACCTACACCGACCTCAATTACCTCGGCTATTCGCGCTACGACTACCAGCAGTGGCAAGGCATGTTCAACGGCACAGTGATGACAGGCGCGATCAAGCACGATCTGGTGTTCGGCGCTTCCTGGCAAGCCCTGGACGAGCATTATCCCTCCGGCTTGTTTACCACCAGTCAGCTTCTGGGCACCGGCAACATCTTCGATGCGCCGATCTTCCCCAATCCTGACACGCCAGTGAGCCATGCCACCTACCTGGCGGAAACGACCACGCAGCGTGCGCTGTTCGCCAGCGATACGGTGACGTTCTCGCCGCAGTGGTCCGCCCTGCTCGGCCTGCGCTACATGGAATACATCGATACGTCGTACAACCAGGGCAGCACCACGCCCAGTGCGCGCTACACCAAGAATCCGCTCACACCCACCGCTGCGATCATGTACAAACCCATCGCACCGGTCACGCTGTACGCCAGCTATGTGCAATCGCTGGAGCAGGCCAGCAGTGCACCGGAAACGGCTGCGAACGCTTACCAGACTTTTTCGCCGACCATCAGCAAACAGTTCGAGTTCGGCGCCAAAACCGAATTCGACACTTGGAGCACCAACCTCGCGCTGTTCCAGGTTCAGCGCGGCCTGCAGTACCTCAACAACGACAACGTCTACGTACAGAACGGACAGACACGTTATCAAGGCATCGATTTCTCGGCACAGACTCACCTGGGCCAGAACTGGATGCTGATGGGCGGCGTGATGTATCTGGACGCTACCAACGTGCAAGCCGCCGCTGATGTGGATGGCAAGCGCGCATACGGCGCACCACGGCTGCAGGGTAATGTGTACGTGGAATACAGCGTGCCACAGGTACCCGGCCTGTTCCTGACTGGCGGTGCCCGCTACGTTGGCAATGAAGCGGTTGACGCCAACAACAGCAACTTCATCGGCGCGTACCACACCTTCGATCTGGGTGCGCGCTACACCACGACGCTGGGCAGTCATCCAGTGACCTATCGGGTCGGGCTGGACAACCTCACCAACGAGAAGTACTGGCTGACCAGCTGGGGCTTCATTCTCAACCAGGGCACCCCGCGCACCGTACGTGCCAGCGTGACATTTACGCTGTAACAAGCTGATTATTGCGGCTTTCACGCCACCTTGACGGGTCTCGCTTCAAAAACGCAACAGCCGAAAGTTCTTGCATTACCCGGATGCAGCCATGTGCTGCATCCGCTATCCGGCGCCTGAGGGAATTCAGGGCCGCTTCGCAGGGAGAAAGGCATGTTGCATAAGAACCGTGCAAGACCCACTCCGCTCGTTTCCCGCCCCCGTTTGCTGAATGCCTATGCCGCCGTGCCGGCGTTGCTGCTGTACATGTGTCATCCAAGCGCGCTTTATGCCGCTTGCACCAGCACAACACCGGCAAGTGGCACCACCGTAACCTGCAGCGGCTCGGGCGTCGCGCCGGTGACAGCGCAATCGGGCAGCAGCAATGTCACCATCATGGTCACCAGCAATGTGAACTTCGGCAACACGCGCGCCGTCAATCCGGTGTCCTTCAGCGTGAACCAGGCGAGCCAGATCACCAACAGCGGCACTCTGTCGCTCACGGGTGGCGGCGGCACCGGCACCAATCGCGGTGCGGCGTTGCTCGGCAGCGGCGACAGCAACACCATCACCAATGCCGCGGGCGCCAGTATCACCACTACGGGGGCTTACAACGATGGCATGGCGGCCAACGGCAACGGCAATACGTTGATCAACAACGGCTCAATCAGCACTTCGGGGCCGAATGCTTACGGCATGACAGCCGCGTGGGGCCAGACGAATACCGGTCAGGCGAACAACAACCTCAGCAACAGCGGCTCTATCACGACATCCGGCAGCAATGCGCGTGCGATGTCGATCCTCGGCCAGAACGGCACGATCACCAATACCGGTACGCTGTTGACCACGGGCGCCAGCAGCACGACCGCCTATATGCAGGGCAACAACGACAAGCTGGTCAATAGCGGCACCATCCAGGCACAGGGCAGCAGCGCCGATGCCGTGTTCTCCAATACCGCTGGATCAAGTTTCACGGCCAACATCCAGAACCTGGCTGGCGGCCAGATCATCGCCCAATCGGGCGCGGCTGTCCGCACGCTCAATGGCGCCAGCATCGTGACCAATGCGGGCTTGCTGGAAAGTCACAGCGGCGTAGCGGTGCAAATGGGCACCGGCGTGAATACGCTGATTTTGCAGACAGGCTCGCAGATCATCGGCTCTGCCGATGGTGGCGGCAGTAAATCGGCAACCGTCATTCTGCAAGGCACCGGCAATGTCACCAATGCCTTTACGCGCTTCCAGACCTTGCTTGCTCAAGGCAGCGATTGGAGCTGGAGTGGCAGCGGTGCGTTCAATACGGCGCAGATACAAGGCACGTTCAACCTCACGGGCACGGTCAGCGGTGCCGGAACATCCACCGATACGCTGACGTTCAACGGTGCGACGGTGACAGGCGTCGCAGGCTTTACGAACTGGCCCACCGTGAACGTCACCAACGGCACCCAGTTGACGATGGATGGGACACTGACCGTTGGCAATGCAGGCACCGGAACCGGTACTGTCACTATCGATGCAAGCAGCACCTTGCTCGCGGGCAATGGTGCGAATGGCGGCATCAGTCCGTATGCCAGCGGCCAATGGGTCAACGTAAGCAATGCCGGCACCATTGACCTCACCAACGGCGGCTCGACAGCCGCCAACACCTTCACCATCACCGGCAACTACACGGGCAATCAGGCGAAGCTGCTGTTGAATACGGTGCTGGGTGACGACAGCTCACCATCGGACAAACTTGTAATCAGTGGCGGCACCGGCAGCGGCGACACGTCCATCCACGTGACGAATGCGGGAGGTTCCGGCGGACTCACCACCACCAACGGCATCATGCTGGTGGAGGCGGCGAATGGTGCGACGATTGCATCCAGCGCGTTCACCTTGAATGGCGGTTCCATCCAGGCAGGCGCCTATACGTATTATTTGTTCGAAGGCGGTGTCACGCCTGGCACATCGAACAACTGGTATCTGCGTTCCAGCATGCCGGCGGAAATCACGGGAACACCAACCCCTACGCCTACGCCTACCCCAACACCTACACCTACACCGGCGCCCACTCCTACTCCTACACCCACTCCCAGCACACCGATTGCCGCAGAAGGCACTCCCCCATTACCAACACCGCCTCCAGCGGGGGATCCACCGGTGCCGCTGTACCGACCTGAAGTGGCGCTTGATTCCGCCATTCCTTCCGTCGCTGCACAAATGGGGCTGATCCAGCTTGGCACTTTTGACCAACGGCAAGGTGGCCAGCTGCAGGTCAATGGTGATGGCTGGGTGCCTGCCGCATGGGTACGCGTGCTGGGATCGCATAACGACCAGCAACAAAGCGGCGGCGCAACACCACGCTTCGACGGCAATATGGAAGGCGCGCAAGCCGGGCATGACATTTACGCGTTCGGTGACGAAAGCGGCCAGCGCGATCACATCGGGCTCTTCGTCGGCTACACGCATGCCAATGGTTCCGTGAACGGCAACGTCGGCGGCTTCGATGATGTTCGCGCCGGTGACCTGAGCAGTCACGGCGATAGCGTGGGCGCGTACTGGACGCTTATCACAGCATCCAATGCGTATATCGACGCCGTGCTGATGGGCACCTGGTTCAACACCAATGTGAATTCCATCCAGAGATTCCAGAACAACACACGCGGGCGTTCGGTGAGCGCATCGCTGGAGACTGGCAAGCCGATCGCCTTGACCTCGCATCTTTCGCTGGAGCCGCAGGGGCAAGTCATCATGCAGCACATCACCACCGATGGCTTCCAGGATCCGGTATCGACGGTGACATTCAATCCCACCAATGCCGTTACCGGCCGTGTCGGGGCACGATTGCTTGGCAATTTCCCGAACGATGCGCAGCAATGGCAGCCGTATCTCAAACTCAATCTGTGGCGCAGCTTCCACCGCGACTACAACACGGTCTTTGCGGGTACGGATGCCATTCCCAGCAATCTCGCCAGTACCGCGCTGGAATTCGGCGGCGGTGTCAGCGCAACGTTAACGGAACATGTCAGCTTCTACGGCGAAGCCAGCTACCTGCACAACATAGACAGCCTGCACCGCCGCGGCGCGATGGGAGACTTGGGGGTACGTATCCGTTGGTGAAATCCACCCTATGGGAACCCTCTCGCCGTCACTAAGGGTCTTATAAGTAAGTCGGGGCAAGCTTGGCCTACCCTTCAGACTAGGTTTGCCCCATGCATCGATCGTTGTCCGTTGCCGTTTGTACCGCATTGCTCGCCTCCTTCACCGCCCTGGCTGCTACGCCGTCCATCGAGGGTGCGGCGGCGCAACCTGCCTACAAGCTGATCAACCAGCTGAAACTTGGTGGCGCCGGTGGTTGGGACTACCTCAGCTTCGATGCCCAGCGCCGCCATCTGTTCGTCAGCCGTGGTGACCATGTGGCCGTGATCGATGTCGATGCAAACAAGCAGATCGGTACGATTCCGAATACCAATGGCGTACATGGCATTGCCATCGCGCAGGATCTGCACCACGGCTTCACCAGCAACGGCAAATCTGACTCCGTCACCGTATTCGATCTGGATACGCTCAAGACAGTCACCACGATTACCGGCACCGGACAGAAACCCGATGCCATTCTTTATGACCAGGCATCGCATCATGTGCTGACGTTTAACGGCAAGAGCGGCAATGCCAGCGTGATCGACCCGTCGAAGAATGCCGTCATCGCTACTATTGCACTGCCTGGCAAGCCCGAATTTGCGGCGACGGACAATGCCGGCCACATTTACGTCAATATTGAAGACAAATCCGCGCTGGCAGAAATCGACAGCTCCGCTAACAAGGTGCTCAATACCTGGTCGCTAGCGCCTTGCGAATCGCCTAGCGGGCTGGCGATGGATGCTACGCATCAACGGCTGTTCTCTGTCTGCGATAACCGCACCATGACGGTGCTCAATGCCGTCAACGGCCATCATGTCGCGACGGTGGCGATTGGCGATGGTCCGGATGCCGTCACCTTCGATGCCTCCGAAGGGATGATTTACAGCTCCAACGGAGAAAGCGGCACCCTTACCGTCGTCCATGAGGACGACCCCGATCACTACCACGTCGTTGCTGATGTACCCACCCAAATCAGTGCACGCACCCAGGCACTGGATCCACTCAAGCACCGTATCTATCTGTCAGCTGCGCAGCTGGGCACGGAAAAAGACGCACGTGGACATCAGCAAGTGGTACCTGGAAGCTTTGCCATACTGACCGTGGGCAAGCCCTGATATCAGGCCGGGGCGAGAGTGTCGGCCGTTGCCATCACTCTCGCCTACTCGCTGGCGGACAAAGGCGAAGCCGCTTTGGCACTGGCGAATAAGGGAAGCGTGACGCGCACCCGCAAGCCACGCCCCGAGGACGCATCCAGCAACTCGATCGTGGCGTCATGCAACTGGGCGGCACGCTGCACGATCGACAGACCCAGCCCATAGCCATCACCGCTGCTGCTCGCTTCGCGATGGAACCGCGCAAATACGCTTGCGCGGCGTTCGGCAGGAATGCCAGGGCCATTATCGATCACTTCGATCACCGCCTTGTCGCCATAACGCTCAAGCGCCAATTGCACCATGCCATGACCGGGTGGCACATGATGCATGGCGTTCTCGATCAGGTTACGCAACAGAGCCGCGAGCGCAGCTTCGTAGCCATGCACAGGCAGGCTTTGCTCATGCTCCAGAAAGGCGAAATCGGTGCCGCTCTCGCCAAGCAGTGGCGCTAGCTCGTCAATCACGTTCATGGCCAGCACCACCAGGTCGACTTCACGCCGCTGCCCTGCTGCTGCACCCGCTTCGATGCGCGCCAGGGCGAGCAATTGCTCAATGCGCCGAGCCAATCGCGAGAGTCCGGACTGCGCGCTGATCAGGGCAGTTTTAGTGCCTGGCTGGACTTCGCCGGACATCGCCGTATCAAGATGAATCATGGTAGAGGCAAGCGGCGTGCGTAGCTCGTGCGCAACGTCGGCGCTAAAACGGCGCTCGCGTTCCAACGCATCCTCCAGACGTTCCAATTGCGAGTTCAAAGCTTGCACGACCGGTTGCAGTTCCTGCGGCGCTTGATCCAGCTGGATGGGTTGGCGGCTGCCTGGCGCACGCGAGGCGAGAGCCTGGGTCAAACGTTCCAGCGGACGCAATCCACGTCCCACGGCCCAACCGACCAGCACGGCCAGCAGGGGCAGTCCGATCAGTTGCGTTAACCCGAGGTCTACCGACAGGGCATGTGTAATGTCGCGACGGCTATCGTCGCGTTCGCCCATGCGGATGACGACACCGTTGGCCTCGTCGGTCAAGGTGAACACGCGCCAGCCATAGCCTTCAAAGAAATAATTTTCGAAGCCAGATATCAGCGTATGTGGCAGCGGCAGTCGCGCCAGGTTGGCGGTGGTCAGCTGGATCTGTCCATGCCGGTCGAGCAATTGATAGCCGACTTCTGACTCGTAGGTGCGACCATGCATCAATTCTTCTTCGGCCTTGCGGCCGATAATCGGCACGATCAACGGCCCCTGCCCTTGCTTGCGGATCGATGCCACGCCGCCATTCTGGATCAGCACATCCAGCGTGCGTGCGGACTGCGCGAGGCGCCCGTCCAGCAGCTCGCGCGTTTCCTTCAACGTGCTGTGATAGCTATACAGGCCCAGCGGCAGCAGCACGGCCACCAGCACAGCGATGATCATCCAGCGCAGACGTCCGCGCAGACTCAATGGATTCACGTGGGATCCCTGGGAATCATGTAGCCCACGCCACGAATGGTGCGGATAGCGTCGAAGCTCAACTTGCGGCGCAAGGCATGCACTTGCACTTCCAGCGCGCTGCTGCCGACGGAGTTATCGAGTCCATAGAGGGAATTTTCCAGATGCTCGCGGCGCACGATGCGCCCGGCGCGTTCCATCAGGATGCGCAGCAGCGAGAATTCGCGTCGGGTCAGCTCCACGCGCTTGCCGCGGTATTCCGCCTCAGAAGTACCAATGTCCAGGCTGATCACGCCGACATCGATACGATTCGCTGCCAGACCTTGTGCGCGCCGCGTCAGCGAGCGAATGCGCGCGCTAAGTTCTTCGAGATGGAAAGGCTTGACCAGGTAGTCGTCCGCGCCAGCATCCAAGCCACGCACACGCGCCTCAAGCGCGTCGCGCGCGGTCATCACGATCACCGGTGTATTCACATGGGCACGGCGGGCCTCGGCCAGTACCTCCAGGCCGTCCTTGTTGGGTAGGCCAAGATCCAGCAGTACTAGGTCGGCCGTCTGGTCACGCAGGGCTGTCAAAGCCTCCCGGCCATCGCGTAGCCAGGTCACGGCATAGGAAATCTGCTCAAGGGCGTGCTTGATGGCCGTTCCCAGTTGCAGGTCGTCTTCGACCAGGATGATGTGCATAGCCCTCTTACCTTCACCAACCATACCCGGAGGTATTGTCTCAACCTTTCATTTTGCCGGGATTGGCTTAGGGAGATCTTATCCCGATCATCACACCCCATAGACGTTTTACCGCCCCCTTTCACCGTCATGTAACCGTCACGTGTCCCTTTGATCCAGCGCAACTGGGCGCTAAACGCGGGCTAGCGCACACATCGAAATCAAGTGAAGGATTCCGCAGCTTTGGTTCACGCCCGCTGCACGTGTGCGTCGCGACAGTACGCCGGCTTTGAACATCAAAGCACACGCCATGGATATTTGGCTGGGGAGTCGCCTTTTCATCAGGTTATGTTTCGCTGCGCTTTGAGGGGCAACGCCCTTCGTTTGCGATGGACCGCTTTGTCATCATCTTGAGAGGAGTGCGCGATCTATGAAACCCTTTTTTGTCAGGCGTTCGTCGTGGTTCGGTAAATGGATGATTGCCGCTGTGTCGCTGGTCGGTTTGACCGGCATCGCACAGGCCGTCGATGACGCACAACCGCAAGCTGCGCTTACGACTGTCAGTTCGCTCGCCCCGAACTTTCGGCCGCAGAACGTTCCACTCGACTATGTCATCACCCCCAACGGCTACTTTGCCGCATCCTGCGTACACGCCGTAGCCAATGGTGAAAAAGTCCACGCCGATGGCAGCATCGAAGCCTTGGACGGTTCGATTCGCAAGCCCGCTGCATGCACCCTGCCGCACTACACCCAGAGCGGCGTGCGGATTGAAGCGAATGGAGCCTTCGGAATCGTTCCGCAAAGCAAGAAGCCTGCCTCCAGCTACAGCGGCTGGCTGCTTACTGCGGACTATGTCAGTTCATCCGATGTAGGAAGCATCTCCGCCACTTGGACCGTGCCGAGCAATCCCAGCAAGACCACCGATCAGGTGGATTATTTCTTCCCCGGTCTGGAACAGAACGACAGCAATCCGGATTCCATCTTGCAACCGGTGCTTGGATATAACGCCTTCAGCGGTTCCGGTGTAAGCGAGTGGACACTGTCCAGCTGGAATTGCTGCTACGCCGGCAGCACCTACTACAGTGGCCCGATCAACACAGCAGCCGGACATGAGATTTACGGCATCGTCACCGCAACCTGCACTAGCACGAGTACAAGCAGCACGTGCGCCAAGATCACCAGCACCGACGAAACCAGCAAAACATCCACGACCTTTACCACCAGCCCCTATGGCGCACTGACCTGGGTCTTCGGTGGCACGCTGGAGGCCTACAACATCTCCAATTGCGACCTATTACCTGCAAGCGGATCAGTCGCCTTCACCAGCATCGTGGTCAAGAACATGAGTGGCACAACACTCAGCAATCCCTGGAGCCCCGACAACATCATCGGTTCATCGGGCCCGAATTGTAACTATGGTATTTCCACCAGTAACGGCAGCGTCACGCTGAAGTATTGACGCGAGCGTCCTGCCACCGGCAGGACATATTTCGGTCATCTGGAGAGTAGCCAGGTACCCCGCCATGTGGGGTACCTGGCCCCTTAGACTCATGCACTGCCCGATAAGTCCGTGCTAGGCTAATCGACGTTAAAGACATTGATGTCGGTTCGAGGACCACGGAAGGCGCCTTCGCCCACCCGTGGTGTTGCTTGGCACTACAGGGGCGTAGCCTTGAGCAGTATTCCCAGCGATTTCGATTTGAACGCAGCCTGGTACCGCAAGGCCCAAGGCGACCTGAAGGCATTCATGGAAGCCTTTGCAGTGCGGCTCGAGGGCGCCATGCCCGGACGGGTTTCGGTGGAACGCAAGAAAGATGGACTGTTTTCCAAGAGCAGCCATGCTTCCCGAATAAGCGTTGAAGCGCACGACCATCTCTACGTTCTGGAACTTCAGAAAGAACGACTCTCCGCTCATCGCAGCAAGTCGGTGCACGGCGTCACACTAAGCACCGAACACATGGCAGTGCCCACGTGGCTGAGCGCACTGCAAGGCGATATCCAGACGCTGGCCGAGCACGCGGGCAATGCACAGAGTGTGCTGCACGACTTTCTGATGTCCTAACGCCATAACCACGCCGTCATGATAACGGCGTATCCATCGAATCCCGCTGCAAGGAATACAGCATGGAGTTTCGAGATGTCTTGGTTTAACCGTTTTCGAGGCAATGCCTCCCTTCCCTCTACACCAGATTCAGCTCAACAAGACTTTGCGGGCGATGCCGCAGAACGGCTAAAGAAGTGGGAAAGTGCGCTGCTGCATCATCACCTTCCCGATTTCGTCAAGCATCGCCTGGCCGAAGCAGGCAACGGCAAGTTGCCATGGATCGCCACGATGACACCTGTGGAACTGGCGCAGACGCATCGTTATCGCGTGCGTCCTATCGCCATGGTGTCGGGCACGTGCTGGTACCACTTCGGCTACTCCTGGACGAATGGGCACATCAATGGTTGGCACACTGCATTGCAGCGCATGAAGCAGGAAGCGGTTGCGGCCGGAGCCAATGCCATCATCGACGTGCGCATGCGCAAGATCGAACTGGAAGTGGAATCCAGCATGGACTTCACCGTGATCGGCACCGCAATCCGTATCGAAGACATGCCGCCCAATCCGGAGCCCGTCGTCGCCACGGTGTCGGCATTGGAATTCATGCGGCTGCTGGAGGCAGGAATCGTGCCTACCGGCATTGCCATCGGCGCCCATTACGAGTGGCTGACCAACTGGCAAGGCAGTCTCATGCCTCTGGATGCCCGGGGCGGCTGGCTCAACCAGCCGCTGACTACGCTAGGCAACTTCTGGGAGCGTGTACGCAAAAAAGCTTTGAGCGAGCTTCGCCAGGACGTCCACAAGTACGGCAACGGCGCGTTGGCGCATATCCATTTTGGCGAGCTGCTAAAAGTGGAAGACGACAACAATCCCCGCTATCTCGGCCGGCACATCGTGATCGCTACTGTTACCGACGGAGAGCGCTACCGTTCGGTGCCGCACGATATCCGCCACGTCGTGGATATGTGCGATGGCCCCTCACCGCTGATCAAACCGCGGCCGAGCACCCACAACGTTTATGACACCAATCAGGAAGAGGGTTCGATATGAGTGACGGCATGGCGATTCCACAACATGCGCTGGAGCGTTTGAAAGGGCTGCGCAGCGAAGGACATCCGGGCGGGATTTTCACATCGGATTTCTCAGTCAATGAATTTTTGCTGGTGCGCAAGGCTGGTTTTGAACCGGTTGGCCTGTGCGTGGGTTCATGCATCTACCACCTGGGCATCCAGTATGCGAGCTGGAGTCAGAACCAGGAAATGAGCGTTCTTTCCCAGGCCATGTATCACGCGCGCGAACTGGCGATGTCGCGTATGCGCGCAGAAGCTGAGGGTATGGGCGCGGACGGGATCGTTGGAGTTGAGCTCACCGTCAAGCGTATGGAGTGGGATGACAAGATCCTGGAATTCATCGCCATTGGCACAGGTGTTGTCCACGCCAAGGGACATCCGGGATACAAGGGCCATAACGGCAAGCCGTTTACCTCCGATCTTTCCGGCCAGGATTTCTGGACCTTGCTGCAGTCCGGCTATCGCCCACTGGAGATGGTCATGGGCTCGTGTGTGTATCACGTTGCACACCAGGGCATGTTCAAGTCGCTGGGCAATATTGGCAGCAACACCGAGCTGACCAACTTCTCGCAAGCACTCTACGACGCGCGGGAAATTGCGATGGAACGGATGCAGCATGAGGCCATCGCCGTTAAAGCCGAAGGTGTGGTTGGTGTGGATCTGCACGAAGGATCGCACAACTGGCAACCGCACATCATCGAATTCTTTGCCGTGGGTACCGCGGTCACACCCATCACCACCGAACGGGATGCTTCGACCATCCCCGACCCTCAGCTAGTGCTGTCGGTCAACAATTGATACGGGAGAACGCACATGAGCATCCTTGGACGCATGGCCGACCTGCTGCAGGCCAAGACACATGCACTGCTGGACAAGATGGAAGATCCGAATGAGCTGCTGGATCTTTCCTATGAAAAGATGATCAGCGGACTGCAGGAAACCAAGCAGCATCTGGCCGAAGTCGTCACCGAGCAGAAAATGCTGGAACGGCAGATGGACCAGGCCAAGCAGGAAGCCGATCATGCTCAGGATAATGCACGGCTTGCGCTGCAATCCTCCCGCGAGGATCTGGCACGCGAAGCGCTAAGCAAGCGTCAGGCAGCGTTGGACAAGCAACAATCACTGGCCAAGGCACACGACAACATCACAGCCCAGGTGGAGAAGCTGGTCGGCTACCAGAAAACGCTCGAAACCCGCATCGAGCAGTTCCACACGCAGAAGGAGGTGATGAAAAGCAGCTACACAGCAGCTCAGGCGCAGGTAAAAGTCACCGAATCCTTGACTGGCGTGGGCAATCGGCTCGGCCAGGTCGGCGACACCCTGCGTCGTGCCGAGGACAAGGTGAGTGGCGCTCAGGCCAAGGCCGATGCCATGGACGGGCTGCTGAAAGCCGGCATCCTGAATGACCCGCTTGATCGCCGCAGCAGCACCGAGAAAGAACTGGACGACCTGCGCAGCCATAGCGCCGTCGATGCAGAGCTCGAAAAGCTCAAGGCCGAGCTCGGCAAATCCTGATGTCATCCGGGCTGCCGGCCCAAAACCCGGCAGCCCGCTCTCCACGACTATGCGCAAGACGGCGATATGCTATCGCCATGACACGCGCCACCCCGCCCCGCCTCGATCACGACGACCGTGCCCTGCACACGCTGCAGCGCAAACATCCTCGCGGCACCTTCGTTGAACCGCATGCGCATGAATGGGCGCAGGTGCTCTATGCCATCGAAGGTGTGATGTGGGTGGAGGTCGGACAGGAGGCTTTGGTGGTGCCGCCGCAACGTGCGGTGTGGCTGCCGGCGGGTTTACCGCATTCGATCCGCATGATGAGCGCGGTGCAGATGCGCAATCTTTATCTGCAACCACAGGTCGTCACATCGTTGAGTCCGCGTGGCGAAGTATTCGAAGTCAGCCCGATGCTGCGGCAACTTATCGTAACGATGACCGAAGAAGGTGATCTTCGCAGCGATGACTATCGTGATGCAGCGTACCGCCTGATCGTGCTGGAATTGCTAGCCGCCAAACACAACTCGCTACGCATCGCCCTGCCCAATGGTGCGGACCGCCGCCTTGGATCAGTGTGCCAGGCGGTCATCGACAACCCATCGCAGGACATCAGCCTGGAGCAGCATGCAGAACGCGCGGGCGCCAGTGTGCGCACGATCTCCCGACTGTTCACGCAGGAATTAGGCGTGGGTTTTGCCGAATGGCGGCGTCAGGTCCAGTTGGCGGTCGCCACCTCGCGCCTCGCCGAGGGCCACGCGATCAACGCCATAGCGCGCTCGCTGGGCTATCAGCCGAGCAGCTTCAGTGACATGTTCCGCCGCGAACTCGGCATGCCCCCGGTGGCTTACAAGTCGGCCGACGACAATGACAGAAGCACCGATCCGTAACGGCGTCAGCCCCACTTGTCCGAAATTCGAACGCCTTTGACCGATGTCACGCACACCGGTCGCCTAAACTGACGCTATGCAAAGCTGTTCAGGATCAAGGCGCACATGAAGGCTCTTCAATTCACCGGTCACGGCGGTCCAGACGCGCTGGATTATGTCGACGTCGCCACCCCATCCATCGATGCGGACTCCGCCCTTGTGCGCATTCTTGCCGCTTCGGTGAATCCCAGTGACGTGAAAAACGTTTCCGGTCATTTCTCCCACACCACGCTGCCTCGCATTCCAGGGCGTGATTTCAGTGGCGTTGTGGAGCAAGGGCCCAAGGATTGGCTCGGCGCTGAAGTCTGGGGTACAGGCGGCGATATCGGCTTTACTCGCGACGGGACACATGCGCAATACATCCGGATACCGGCGAGCGCATTGGCGCGCAAGCCTCGCACACTGGATCACGGGCAGGCGTCCGCCATCGGGGTCAACTTTGCCGTCGCCTGGCTTGGCGTCATCGATTACGCGCAACTGCGCGAAGGCGAGACGATCGCCGTGATCGGCGCAGGTGGCGGTGTGGGCGGCGCGGTGACGCAAATCGCCAAATCGCTGGGTTGCCGCGTGATCGGGATCGATCGCCAGCCCATCGATGCAGACTCGCCTGCGGGCAAACTTATCGACGCGTTCGTGCCGTTCGATAAGCACACAGTAGAACGCGTGCGGAGCCTCGATCAACTGTGCGATGGCGTCGATGTCGTCTACGACAGCGTCGGCGGTATTGCCTTCGAGATGGCGCTTGGACTGGCGAAACGGCGCGGACGCGTCGTGGAAATCAGCGGGACCGGACGCCGCCGTGTCGAATTAGACCTGATCGATTTCTACCACAACGAAACACAGCTGCTCGGTGCAGATAGCGCGAAGTTAGACGTGGTGGAATCAGCGCGGCTGATGCGAACCATTGCGCAAGGCTTCGACAAAGGAAAGTTCGACGCGCCGGTGATCGCCCATCGTTACGCACTCGCCGAAGGGCGCGAGGCCTATCAAGCCGTAGCCAATGGCACAGCGGGCCGTGTGGTGCTGCTTCCCTGATTCAACACATCCCGTGCAGGAGATCCTATGAAGCCATACCTCATTTCCCTGGCCGTCGGCGTGCTGGTCGGCGTTATCTACGGCCTGCTGCGGGTGAAGTCGCCCGCCCCTCCTACCGTTGCGCTGATCGGGCTGTTCGGCATGCTGGCCGGCGAACAGCTGATCATGATTGTTCGCAATATGCTGCGCTGAGCGGCCGCTCAGTCGCTGCTGGCTGCCTTGGGCTTACGTCCCCGGCGGGGCTTCACTTCCGTTTGGGCGATCAAGCTTTGCAGGTACGCAATGCCCTCTTCCTCCGGAAAGAAAGACACCACATCCGCTACCGTCAGATTGTGGCGTTGGCGGAGCGCCAGGAACTCCTCTTTTGCCCGCTCCATAGCTGACATGGCGGCTTGTTTCGCCGTGGGTTTCTTCGTTCCACGGTCTTGTTCGATCTGCTTGTCGAGCGCGGCCAGTTCTTCCTGGAAGCGGCGGAAGGCATCTTTGGGGAGGGTCATGGCAACTAGGGGTATTGCGGGAACGCCGATTGTCTCACATGAAGCAAGGCCTTAGCGGCCGAATCATCAGCGGAAATCGAGGGAAATGCCCCAGTGCCACCGAAACCGTGTCACATCAGACACTCGCCACATCCGCGTTTTAAAGCACCTTGGTGCGTATGATAGCTCTCAGGCGCAGAATACCGCTCCTTGGCAGCGCATCTGGTCGATTTTGTGTCGACCTGGACGATAACCAACCTACCTCATTTTCTATGCTGCGCCTGTGGTCTGGCGGAGCAGGCAGCGGCTTGGTCTGTTTCTGTCGAAGCGGTTGGTGAGGGTCGATGAACTGTTTATATGCGTTCAGAACGTTTCTATCGTCGATGATGTGTCCATCCATTTCCGATTCGATTTCTCACATTGCCTCCACAATCTGTCAGAACCCGACACGTGTCAGCTTGGATAACATTGACTTGCCCAACTCCACTGCTGGCGAACGTTGCAGTGATTTGTGTAGATATAGCCAATCCCATCAAAGGCAAAAATGGACGCGATAATGTGGGCTGCCGTTGACGCCAACGGCACCCAAGACACGTCGAAGGCGATTGACAGACAAGCGCCTATGCAAACATAAATGTTGACTAGCCACTGTGGAGCGATGACTTTGCTCCAAACAAGAATGCTTGCTTTGCGGAACACATATATCCGCCGTGTTTGAGCTTTGGCATCAACAGTACTGAAAAGTACAAATAATACGAACAAATACGAATCCAAGAGAAAATAAACACGCGGCTAAAAATAAGCAGCGTGTTTATTGCATTTGGACTGCTAATCTTTATAACCTACCCATTCGAAACACCCGTCAACAAGGACCATGCATGGCTATCGATCTAAAATCTCTGTCTCCCAAAGAACTCAAGGCACTTATTGCAAACGCCGAATCGCACATGCAGGATGCAAGGGCCAACCAGATCCAGGAAGTCAGGAAGAAGATCGACGCTTTGCTAAGCAGCTCCGGCCTCAGCCTGGCCGATGTCTACCCCACTCGTGGTGGCAAGGGTGGAAAGCGCGGTTCGGTCGCACCGAAGTACCGCAACCCGGATGACCCCAGCCAGACCTGGACTGGCCGCGGCAAGCGCCCTCTGTGGTTCGCGGCGGCAGTGAAACGTCGGGGTGTCACGGCGGAAAGTCTGCTGATTGAAGGGGCTAAGGCCAAGGTTGCACCGGCCAAACGAGCTGCCAAGAAGGCTGTTCGCAAGAAGGCTCGCAAGCGCTGAATTCAGTAAGAGGTTAGTCAGTAAGACCTTAAAGCCCCATGATGTAGTTGTGGGGCTTTTTGTTTTGAAAACTGGCATCAACGATCGTTATCGTATGGCGGGCGGGATTGTTCGGCCCGTCCATGGGCCGAACCCCTCCGCGCGTAGCGCTCCGGGGCCAGCCTTCGGCTGTCCAAATTTGTTCCAGACAAATTTGTCGAACCTAGTGGGTTCGTCCACATCACCCTCTCCGCCACCCATAAAAAAACGCCCTTAAGGGCGCTTTTTTATGGGTGGCGGAGAGGGTGGGATTCGAACCCACGGTAGGCGTAAACCTACGGCAGTTTTCAAGACTGCTGCCTTAAACCACTCGGCCACCTCTCCAATTTGTGTGACCGCTACGCAGCAAGCTGCGCCGATCAAGGGGGCTAATCTTATCAGGAACCGCGCGCGCGAGGGCTATTTGAACCTTTGCGAGAAAGCGAGAACAACGCCCATGCCATGATGATCACCGGGATCAGTCCGCCTAGTACTGGGAACAACATCACAGGATGGCGCACGATCATGGGCAGGATCTGCGTGGCCGTGGCGAAGGCGATGATCCACAGGCGCCAGCTACGGCGCTTACGGGCGATCCAAAAGCTGGCGATGACCAAGATGAGCGCAACGCTGCTGAGTACCAGATCGAGTATGGGCAGTTCCCATACCGTGGCGAAGCTCAGGCGCGTGCCGATCACGGAGGCAAGCACGAACATGAGGAAGTAACTGGTGTAGAACTCCACGTTGTCCCATGACGTGCGCGCCGGGGTGTTCATGCGATTTTCTCCACGCCTCCCATGTAGGGGCGAAGGGCTTCGGGAAGGGTGATGGAACCGTCGGCGTTCTGGTAGTTCTCCATCACCGCAATCATTGTGCGGCCCACAGCGAGACCGGAACCGTTGAGTGTGTGGACCAGCTCGGGTTTGTTGGTTTCCGGATTGCGCACACGGGCCTGCAGACGGCGAGCCTGGAAGTCTTCGCAATTGGAGCAACTGGAGATTTCGCGATAGGTGCTCTGGCTGGGCAGCCACACTTCCAGATCGTAGGTCTTGGTGGATTGGAAGCCCATGTCGCCGGTGCACAGCAACAGCTTGCGATACGGCAGGTTGAGTTTTTGCAGCACTTTTTCGGCGTGCCCCACCATTTCCTCAAGCTGCGCATAGGATTCGCCAGCCCGGGCCACCTGCACCATTTCCACTTTTTCGAATTGATGCTGGCGAATCATGCCGCGCACATCGCGGCCATAACTGCCGGCTTCGGCGCGGAAGCACAGTGAGTGCGCGGTAAAGCGCAACGGCAATGCATCAGCATCCTGGATGCTGTCACGCACCAGATTGGTAAGCGAGACTTCGGCGGTCGGAATCAGGTAACGGCGCGAATCGCCCACCTGTGTCGCAAACAGATCTTCCTCGAACTTCGGCAGTTGGGTGGTGCCGAACATCGAATCGCTGTTGACCAGCACTGGCACGTTGCATTCGAGATAACCATGCTCGCGCGTGTGCAGGTCGAGCATAAACTGGCCAAGGGCACGGTGCAGATGCGCCAACTGGCCACGCAACACGGTGAAACGCGCACCGGAGAGCTTCGCGCCAGCTTCGCCATCCAGCCAGCCGTGCCGTTCGCCGAGGTCGACGTGGTCCTTTACCTCGAAGTCGAAGCTGCGCGGCGTACCCCAGCGGCTGATTTCCTTGTTATCGGTTTCGTCTTTGCCGATAGGCACCGACTCGTGCGGGATATTCGGAATCAGCCACGCAATGTCCGACAGCTGGGTCTGTACCTCAGCCAGGGCAAGCTCGTTGGCCTTGAGCTTGTCGCCGATGCCGGCGACCTCGGCCATCAGCGACGCCACATCCTCGCCCTTAGCCTTGGCCTGGCCAATGGCCTTGGAACGGGTGTTGCGCAGGTTCTGCAGATCCTGGGTTTCCGTGGACAACTGCTTGCGCTGGCTTTCCAGTGCCTCCACCGAGGCCACATCGAGCACGAAGCCTCGGGTTTCCTTGAGGCGTGCAGCGGTTTCGGCCAGGCGCGAACGCAGCAATGAGGGGTCCAGCATGTTCGGATCCGGTGTCAGGGCAAGAATGGGGGATTATCGCTGCGGCACCTACGCTGTCGCAACGCGGCAAGCCACCCCATGCCACCACGCACGCCACCAGGGCACCTGCCAGCAGCTACTGAACTGGCTCGGCCAAGGCCGGGCCAGGACGGCGTTCAAATCATCCGCCCTTCCCCTTTCCCCCGCTACGCGCCTGCGCGCGTGCCTCACGCAACCCTGAAAGCTTCTCACGCAGCTTCAGCTCGAGCCCGCGCTCCACCGGCTGATAGAACTCGGTGCCGATCAGCGCATCGGGCAAGCATTGCTGATCGAGCGCAATACCACCTTCGACATCGTGATCGTATTGATAGCCCTTGCCGTAACCCAGACCTTTCATCAGCTTGGTCGGAGCATTACGCAAATGCATCGGCACTTCGAGCGTGCCGGTTTCACTGACCACTGCCCGCGCCTGGTTATAAGCCATATAAGCGGCATTGCTCTTGGGTGCGATAGCCAGCCAAATGACCAACTGCGCCAATCCCAATTCACCTTCGGGACTGCCGAGGCGTTCGTAGGTGTCCCAAGCATCCAACGCCATGCGCCACGCGCGCGGTTCGGCCAGACCGACATCTTCGACGGCCATGCGCGTGAGGCGACGTGCGAGGTAGAGCGGATCGCAACCGCCATCCAGCATGCGCACCAGCCAATACACCGCTGCATCAGGATCGGACGAGCGCACGGATTTGTGCAGCGCCGAGATCTGATCGTAGAACTGCTCACCACCCTTGTCGAAACGGCGCGTGCGGTCGGCCAGCACTTGCTCAAGCGTGGTGTTGTCGATCGTCTGACCGTCAGCCAGTTCGGCCGCGATTTCCAGCAATGTCAGCGCACGGCGTACATCGCCATCGGCAGCCTGGGCGATCAGTTGCAAGGAGGCATCGGCAACGTCCAGCTTCAGCGCGCCAAGACCGTGTTCGTCATCAGCCAGCGAACGTCGCAACGCGGCAGCAATATCGTCCGGCGACACGGCATCCAGCACATGCACACGGCAGCGCGACAACAATGCTGAATTGAGTTCGAAAGACGGGTTTTCGGTGGTGGCGCCGACAAAGATGATCACGCCGCGCTCGATGTGCGGCAGGAAGGCATCCTGCTGCGCCTTATTGAAGCGATGGACTTCATCGACAAAGAGCACCGAGCGCCGGCCTTGGGCAAAATTGGCCTCAGCTTCGGCCAGCGCCTTGCGTACATCGGGTAACCCTGAAAGCACCGCAGAGATGGCGCGAAAATCCGCGTCTGCATAGCGTGCCACCAGCAGGGCCAGCGTGGTCTTGCCACAACCTGGTGGCCCCCAAAGCACCATTGAATGCACGCGCCCGGTTTCCAGCGCACGCCGGAGGGCCTTACCCGGCGCAAGCAGGCGCTGCTGCCCGACGATCTCATCAAGACTACGCGGACGCATGCGCTCGGCCAGGGGCTTCAGCTCTTCGGAATCCGTCGCGAACAGCTCGGAGGTGTGGTGCGGTCGATCCATGGCCGCATGATAGGACATCCGGCATGTCGGCCCATGAGACGGGCCGGTTGAAGCGTCCATCTTGCGGAACGCGATTACCCGTGATTATTATCTACCATAATCACTCATTACACTCATTGACCATTTCTTAGAACAAGCTTAAATTGCTCAACAAATAATCAAAATAAATGCCCTTTATTACAGAAACCATTCAAATCTTAGATTAAGCTTAGCGTATTTTCTTTCGCAGCAAAGAAAATGCCTATTTAATGTATTTGTTATGTAATTGTCATGTAGCGTCTCTACGGTGTCGGGCTTTCTACAACCCCGTAAGCACCGGAAAAAAACAATGACGCCATCGACACTTGCGCTGCACCGCCGTTCGTCGGTTTACCTCGCTCTTTGCCTTGCATTGGCTATTGCCAGCCCGGTTTCGGCTCAGGATGCCGCCAATAATTCGAATGCTGCCACCAGCGGTCCCAGCGCAACCGACAATACGGATAACAGCGCCTCGTCGAATAAGGCCAAGACCCTTGCCGGACTGCAGGTAAACGCTAATTCAGCGGTAAGCGCCATTGCGCCGACGCAGGGCTCCACCATCGCGACGGAGCCGCAGTCGATCATCGGCAGCACCTACATCCAGGAAAACATTGCGCCCACTGGCGACTACACGGACGCCATGGCCATCTCCCCGAGCGTATACACCATCGCGCCCAACGGCTCGGGCTTGATGGAAACGTCCGTGGCTTCCATCCGCGGCTTCCAGGACGGCCAGTACAACGTCACTTTCGACGGTATTCCGTGGGGCGACTCGAACGACTTTACGCATCACTCCACCTCGTACTTCACCAATCAAGAAACCAGCAGCGTGACGGTCGATCGCGGCCCAGGCACAGCCAGCACGCTGGGCGATGCCACCTTCGGCGGCACCGTGTCGGTGGAATCGCTCGTTCCGACCAATGATTTCAATATCCATCCGTACATCAGCCTCGGCAGCTGGGAGACCGCTATCGAAGGCGCCACCATCGACACCGGCAAGCTCAACAACAGCGGCACGAATGCCGTGGTCAACGTGCAGAACAGCACCTCCGACGGCTACCTCACCTACGCCGGCCAGCGTCGTCAGAATGTCTTCGCGAAGGTGGTACAGCCGCTGGGCAATAACACCACGCTGACCTTCGGCGGCATGTGGAACAAGATCAACCAGTATGTGCCGCTGGGTGCCACCAAGGCGCAGATCGCCGAATACGGCCCGAACTATGCGCTGAACAACAACCCGGACAGCCAGTCCTACTACCGCTACAACAATGACCAGATCAGCACTTACATGGGCTATGTCGGTCTGCACTCCGAGTTTGATGGCTGGACGATCGACAACAAGGCCTACACCTACGCCTACAACCATTTCGGCTTCAACGGCCTGGACCCGAACGGTGAAACGCCGAACGGCACGTTCTGCAATAAGAAAGGCGACGATTGCCAGGACCCGGACGACGTACCCGGCCAGCACATGCGCAACTGGTATCGCTCATGGGGCGACATCTTCCGCCTGAGCAAGGAACTGGGCCCAGGCGAAATCCGCACTGGCCTATGGTTCGACCACCAGGACAACCTGCGCTGGGAATATGACTTCGACGACACGGTGGATCTGCCGGCCATCAACACGACGGGCGCGCCGACCAAGGGCAGTGACAGTCCGGTCGACCGCTACATGACCGACTCGCTGCGCACCATCCAGCCGTTCGTGGAATACCAGTGGAACATCACCGACCAGGCCTACCTGGTGGGCGGCGTGAAGTATGAGGACTTCCTGCGCGACCTCGATGCCGAATACAACCAGAAGACCGGTCTACCACAGGACTATTCGAAGGAATGGAACGCCACGCTGCCTTCGGCCGCCTTCCACTACGCGTTCACCTCCGACTGGACCGCGTATGCACAGTGGGCGAAGGGCTTCCTGGCGCCCAACCTCAATCTGTTTTACACCACCGATCCGTCGCTTTCCGATAGCGCACTCCAGCCGGAAAAGACCACGAACTGGCAGCTCGGCACCACCTGGACCAACGATCGTCTGACGCTCTCGGGCGATGTCTACAAGATCGACTTCAACAACTTCATCCAGAGCCAGAAGGTCGGCAACATCACCTACTTCTACAACGGTGGTGGCGTACATTACAAAGGTGTCGAGCTCGAAGGCACCTACATGCTTGGCGGCGGCTTCAGTGTCTATGCCAACGGCTCGCTCAACCGCGCGATCCAGACCGAAAGCAACACCTGGAACCCGAACACACCGGACAAGACCGCCGCGCTGGGTATGATCTACAGCAACGGCTCGGTGTATGCCTCGTTGATCGACAAGTTCGTCGGCAAGACCTATTACACCGCCAATACGAACGACGACACGCCGATCGGCGGTTATGCGATAACCAACTTCACCGCCAGCTATAAGTTCGATCCGCACATCAGCGACGTGAAGGACTTCAAGATCGGCTTCCAGATCAACAATCTGTTCAACAATACTCACATCAACGCGCTGGAAGGCACCACTGTCGCCGACAGCACGCCGCTGTTCTGGACCATTCCCGCCCGCAACTTCAACTTCACCGTTTCGGCGGATTTGTTCTGATGAAACGTTATGCACTACTGTTGACGCTGCTTCTGATCGGCCAGCCCTCACTGGCCGACGACGATGGCGGTACCACCTGTATCGACAAAGTCGAACTGTCGAACCTGCTGCCGCCTCCGCCGGCAGCAGGTTCGACTGCGGCCCAGCACGATCTGCAAGTCGTGCTGGCCACGCAGCAAAGCCGTACGCAGGCAGACATGGATGCCGCCAAGGCGGACACCGAACGCTCGGTGTTCCGCTTTGCCGATGCTTTGGGATCCGGGCTTCAACCGAAAGCGTTGCCGAAAACGTCCGCGTTCTTTAGTCGCGTGCTCAATTTCGACAAAGATGCCGTCAAAGACGTCAAGGATTACTGGAAGCGCCAGCGACCTGCAGCCGTATCCAGCGAGGTACATCCGCTGGCGAAAGAAAAGGACAACGACTGGAGCTATCCGAGCGGCCACGCCACCTTCGGTTACAGCACGGCGGTTCTGCTTGCGAACATGCTACCGGAGAAGCGTGCAGCGATTTTTGCCCGGGCCGACGTCTACGCCCAGCACCGCATCGTGATGGGCGCACACTTTCCCAGTGATGTGGAAGCGGGACATCTGGCCGGTACGGTGATTGCGACCCAGATCATGCAAGATCCGACTTGGCGGCAGGATTACGAAGCGGCGCGGTTGGAACTACGTCATGCACTGGGGCTGCCGGCTAATCCGCCGCGAGCGGTGGGACTGGATCATGACGATGATGATCACTGATCTTTGCGTTGTCTTTGTTTAGCTACGCATCAATCGATTTACGTTGAGTCTAATCTTGCCACGCCGTCATTCCGGCGAAGGCCGGAATCCATGCTTCGCACTCGCCATGGATTCCGGTCTTCGCCGGAATGACGGTAGGGCAAGATTCAGATTTTCTAGCCGATTCACAGGCTGCTTTAACCAACAGCTCAGTTCTTGATCGGCTGCGTCGTCAGTTCCGGCAAATCGCCAATCACATCCGCACCCTTGGGTGGCGTGAAATTAAAATCCTGCGGTGGGATCGTCGGATTGCGCTGCCAGTTCGAGAAGCGGATGTCGGAAACCGCGCCAAGCTGATCCTTGAACTGCATCCGTGCCAAACCGTTGGCGTCGAAGCCCAGATCAACGTAACTAAATTGCGCATCCGAACCGGTGGACGTCAGGCGTAGCCAGTTCAAGCCGTCGTGAGCGCCCTGCTCCGAAACGGTGAAATCCTTGTCCAGCTGCTTGAGGTCGGTGAGCACCGTCAGCGGACTATGCGCCTCTTCGGCATCCTGCTTACGCACCTGAACCTGCTCCAGATCCGGGTCGTACAGCCACACGCGGCTACCGTCGGCAACGATGGTCTGCTTGTTCGGCGTGAGCGTATCCCAGCGAAACTGGCGCGGCGCTTCCAGCACCAGGGTGCCGCTGCTGGTCTGCACCTTGCCGGTGGGATCCGTGAGCGTCTGGGTGAAATTGCCCGAGAGCGCGTGCAGGCCCTGCGCAAAAGCATCCAGCCGGGCGCGCGCCGGGCCGGTGGCGGCTTGGGCCGATAGGGTTAGGGATAACGCAAACAAGCCTGCGAGTGCGGCGAAGCGGAAGCGTTTCATGAATTCCTGTTCCTGATGGTGCGCATGCACCAAGTGTGCTGCGAAGAGGCTTAATGGCGGGTGTGATGAACACTTTCCTTAGTGAATCCCTCACGCCAGCCCCTTTCCCGCAGGGAAAGGGGCTTTGTATCAGTGCTTCGGCGGTGGAGGCGCCAGCACCTCGCGGTTGCCGTTGTGCTGGGGCGCACTGACCACACCGTCCTGTTCCATCTGCTCGATCAGGCGCGCGGCGCGGTTGTAGCCGATGCGCAGGTGCCGTTGCACGCCGGAGATCGACGCACGTCGGGTTTCGGTGACGATGCGCACGGCCTTGTCGTACAGCTGCGCTTCGACATCGCCACCTTCTTCGCCATCCTGCGGCAGGCCGGAGTCGTTGATGAATTTGCCGTCGCTGGTCGCCTGCACTTCTTCCAGCACACCTTCGATGTACTGCGGTGCACCCTGCGCCTTGAGCCAGGCGACCACGTTATGCACTTCATGGTCATCCACGAAAGCACCGTGCACGCGCTCAGGCGTGGCCGTGCCCGGCGGCAAGTACAGCATGTCGCCGTGGCCCAGCAGGGTTTCCGCGCCGGACTGGTCGAGAATCGTGCGCGAGTCGATCTTGCTGGATACCTGGAAGGCGATGCGCGTGGGGATGTTGGCCTTGATCAGGCCGGTGATCACGTCCACCGACGGACGCTGCGTGGCGAGCACCAGATGCACGCCTGCCGCACGCGCCTTCTGGGCGAGGCGGGCGATCAGCTCTTCCACCTTCTTGCCGACGATCATCATCATGTCGGCGAATTCGTCGATGATCACGACGATGTAAGGCAGCGGTTCCAGCGGCTCGGCGGCCAGATTGGGCATTTCCGGATTCGGCCGGAACAGCGGATCCAGCAGCGGCTGACCGGCGTTCTCGGCGTCCTTCACCTTCTTGTTGAAGCCGGCCAGGTTGCGCACGCCCACCGCAGCCATCAGCTTGTAGCGGCGCTCCATTTCGGCCACGCACCAGCGCAAGGCGTTGGCGGCTTCCTTCATGTCGGTGACGACCGGAGCGAGCAGGTGCGGAATGCCTTCGTAGACCGAAAGCTCCAGCATCTTCGGGTCGATCATGATCATGCGCACGTCTTTGGCGCTGGCCTTGTACAGCAGGCTAAGCACCATCGCGTTCACGGCCACCGATTTACCCGAACCGGTGGTACCTGCCACCAGCAAGTGCGGCATCTTCGCCAGATCGGCCACGGCCGGGCGACCAGCAATGTCCTTGCCCAACGCCAGAGCCAACGGCGATTTCTGTTGATCGTATTTGTCGGAGCGCAGGATTTCCGACAGGTACACGATCTGCTTCTTGGCGTTGGGGATTTCCAGGCCGATCACGTTCTTGCCCGGGATCACGTCGACCACGCGCACGCTGACCACAGAAAGGCCACGTGCAATGTCCTTGTCCAGACTCGACACCTGGCTGCCGCGCACACCGGCAGCAGGTTCCAGCTCGAAGCGGGTGATCACGGGACCGGGATAGACGCCGACTACTTTGGCATCGATCTTGAAGTCTTTCAGCTTCAGCTCGACCTGGCGTGACAGCACTTCCAGTGTTTCTTCCGAATAGCCCGGCCCCTGCTCCGGCGCTTCATCCAGCAGCGAAAGCGGTGGCAGTTCGCCCGGCTGCGCGGCGCCGACGAACAGTGGAATCTGCGTTTCCACCTTGGCGCGCTCACTCTTCACCACCGGCGCAGCCGGGGCTTCGATGCGCACCGGCTCGCGCTTGGCTTGCTTGATCGCCTCGACTTTCTTGACCACTTCGCGCTCAGCGCGCGCCTGGTGCGCGGCGATCACTTCCGGCGCTTCACGTAGTTTGCCGCCAAACCAGGAGAACAGCCTCACGACGCCCTGCCCGGTCAGGTCCATCACCTTGAACCACGAGAGGCCGGTCGCCAGCGTCACCGCGATCAGGAACAGGGCTAGCAGCAGCAACGGCGCGCCCTTGTCGCCGAAGGCGCGCAGCAGACCGTGGCCCACCGCATGGCCGATCACCCCGCCCGCACCTTCCGGCCCCATGGTGCTGTCCGGAAAATTGATCCAGAACAACCCCGGCAAGGTGATAAAGAAGAACACCGAACCAATCAGCCGCAGCGAGGGTTCCCACGGCTGCACGCTACGCGCGCCGTGGTTGCGCAGCACCTGCACCCCCAGGAACAGCAGCAGCAAGGGGAAGAAATACGCCACCCCACCGAACAGATAGCGCAGCAAATCGGCGATATAGGCCCCAACCGTGCCACCCAGGTTGTTCACGTGCGAGCCGGTGTCGGCGTGCGACCAGCTGGGATCGGTGCCGTCGTAACTGAGCAGGCACACCAGCAGATAGAGCGCCAGCGGCAACAGCAGCAATGCGCCGGCCTCGCGCAGGCGGCGCTTGAGCTCTTCGCTCATGCCCGGCTTGTCTTTCTCTTTTTTTGCGTTCGCGCTACGCGCCACCGGGGTCTTTTTCCTTGCAGTTTCAGTATTTGGCATAGGATTGCGCGACGCAGTGTAACAAGGGCCGGGTGGTTGGGGGCGAGTCACGAAAGCGCAAGCCGCAACGGCCACGCGATCGACAGAAAGGGATATTTTGCGGACGCCCCAAAACCTGGCCGAAGCGAGACGGAGCGCTTTTGCGGTTCGTGCCGGTCAGCCCGGATGTTGGCGGTTCGTAGATGAACAGCACCCTCAGCCAGCTGATACCTTGAATAGCCCCCGCGACTTCCCCATCCTTGCGGACTTCCGGGACACGGGTGCAACCCGCACCGCCGATCCAGCGAAATCACCGAACAAGTCGCCCGCAAAACGTTAAGGATTATAGCAATGACCACCCCTAAACATAGCCGCCTGCTGATCCTCGGCTCCGGTCCTGCCGGTTACACCGCTGCCGTCTACGCTGCGCGCGCCAATCTCAAGCCGACCATGGTCACCGGCTTGCAGCAGGGTGGTCAATTGATGACCACGACTGACGTGGACAACTGGCCTGGCGATGTAAAGGGCGTGCAGGGTCCGGAGCTGATGCAGCGCATGGCCGAACATGCCGAGCGCTTCGAAACCGAGATGGTGTTCGATCACATTCACACCGCCGACCTCAAGCAGCGTCCATTCCGGCTCAAGGGCGATTCGGGCGAATACACCTGTGACGCGCTGATCATCGCCACAGGCGCCACCGCCAAGTACCTGGGCATCCCCAGCGAAGAGCACTACAAGGGCAAGGGCGTTTCGGCCTGCGCCACTTGCGACGGCTTCTTCTTCCGCGAGCAGGACGTGGTGGTGGTCGGCGGCGGCAACACCGCTGTGGAAGAAGCCCTTTACCTATCCAACATCTGCCGCAAGGTGTACCTGGTGCATCGCCGCGACAAGTTGCGGGCCGAAAAAATCATGCAGGACAAGCTGTTCGAGAAAGCCGCTGCCGGCAAGATCGAGCTGGTGTGGAACCACTCCATTGCTGAAGTGCTTGGTGACAACACCGGCGTCACCGGCGTGCGCGTGAAAGACGTCAACAGCGACGCCACCCGCGATATCGAGGCAACCGGTTTCTTCGTGGCCATCGGCCATACGCCGAACACCGGTATCTTCGAAGGCCATCTGGAAATGCATGACGGCTACATCAAGATCCGCAGCGGCCTGGAAGGCATGGCGACGATGACCTCAATTCCCGGCGTATTCGCCGCGGGCGATGTGGCCGATCATGTTTATCGCCAGGCCGTGACATCCGCGGGCTTTGGTTGCATGGCTGCCCTGGATGCGGAGCGTTGGCTGGATCAGGGCAAGCCGGTTGGTTGATCGTCGATCATCTTGCGATGAATCGTAACCCGTCGTCCCGGCGAAGGCCGGGACGACGGATGTGAATTTTTTGCGGATTTCAGGTGATAAGCAGAAACTGATCAACAACGCCGAAATCACCGCTCATTCCTGATACCGCGATAGTCGAGTCAATGGCAGCATCATTCTCGTGATCGAAGCACGCTTCCACGACCACATCGACGACATTCCTGCTGCAGCGTGGGATGCTCTGCGCCTGGATGACAATCCGTTTCTCTCGCACAGCTTCCTGGCCGGTCTCGAACGCACCGGCTGCATCCGCCCTGACTGGGGCTGGCAAGCTCATCATCTTGGCCTTTATCGCAACGGCGCGTTGATAGCGGCAGCACCGCTATATCTGAAAGGCAACTCGCACGGCGAATTCGTGTTCGATTGGAGCTGGGCCAGTGCCTGGGAGCGTGCCGGTCACGATTACTACCCGAAGCTGCTCAATGCCGTGCCCTACTCGCCCGTCGTCGGACCGCGTCTGCTCGCCGGCCGCGATCCAGTCCAAGCGCCAGCACTGCGAGAGCTATTGGTGCAGGCCATGCAAGAGCAGGCCGAGCGCCTGCAGCTTTCTTCCGTCCATGCCAATTTTCTGAATGATGACGACCTTGCCGGATTCAATGACGACTGGTTAGCACGCAACGATGTGCAATTCCATTGGCACAATCGCAGCTACGCCGATTTTGATGCGTTTTTGGCTGCGCTGAACCACAAGAAGCGGAAAAATATCCGGCACGAACGCCAGCGCGTCGCCAATCACCCTTTGCAAATCAGCATGCACGGCGGCGCTGAGCTGGATATGCGAAGCTGGCGCCGTGTACATGCGCTATACGCATCGACGTTCGATGCCAAAGGCAATCACGCCGCGTTGACCGAGCCTTTTTTCCAATACCTGCGCAAGGAACTAGGCAATACCGTGCAGCTGGCACTCGCCAAACAAGATGATGACATTGTCGCCGTAGCGATATTCCTGCGCAGCGAAACAACCTTGTATGGCCGTTACTGGGGAGCCTGTGTCGACCTGCCCGATCTCCATTTCGAACTGTGTTACTACCAGGGCATCGATTACGCGATTTCGCAGCGTCTTGAACGCTTCGAGCCCGGCGCACAGGGTGAACACAAGCTGGCTCGCGGCTTTCTGCCGGTGTGCACGCACTCCCGTCATTACCTGTTACACGAAGGTTTTCGCCAGGCCGTTGGTCGCGCGCTTGCCCAAGAACGCGAAGGCATAGACGCTTACGCGGAAGAGCTTCTCGACCATAGCCCCTACGCCAAGCAATGATCCGCCTACCCTTGCTCGATGAAGACGTTCCAGATCGCTTTCCCGATCCGCGCACCGCGCTCGTCGAGCCGAACGGCCTGCTCGCCTTTGGTGGTGACCTATCGCCCGAACGCCTGAAAACAGCGTATCGACACGGCATCTTCCCCTGGTTCAACGAAGGCGAACCGATTCTGTGGTGGTCGCCCGACCCGCGTTGTGTTTTTCATACGGAGCCATTACGCGCCAACCGCAGCCTGCGCCGGGCCCTGATGGGCAAGGCTTGGGAGATCACGATGGATCGAGCCTTCCGGCAGGTGATCGAAGCCTGCGCCTCGCCGCGAGCAGGGCAAGCAGGCACATGGATCAGTCCGATCATGATCGAGGCTTACAGTGCGCTGCATGATCAAGGCCATGCGCACAGCGTAGAAGTATGGGAAGCCGGCCGTCTGGTGGGTGGTATTTACGGTGTGTCGATCGGTAAGCTGTTTTGCGGCGAATCGATGTTCAGCGCGTGCAGCGGCGGTTCGAAACTGGCGTTATGTGCGCTTGCTTCGCAATTGCGATGCTGGGGATTCCCACTGATCGATGCGCAGGTCAGCAATCCGCATTTGCTGGGTCTTGGGGCCACCGAAATGCCACGCAGCACATTTCTTCGTCAGATCCACGTTTTGGTATCGACACCGTTCGATCCGCAGCGCTGGCATAACCTGCCCACAATTTCGCTGACGCACGTGCTGGAAGGTGGCAATTTTACGCACTCGGCGTAAGTGCAAGCGCTTTCAGTTCTGGGTAGTTGTCGAGAAACAGTTGCACGAGCCGGGGATCCAGCTGAGTACCCGCCGCATCACGCAAGTACTTCAACACCTCGTCCTCAGGCCAAGCCGGCTTGTAGACACGCGAAAAACTCAAGGCGTCCCACACATCGACGACACTGAAAATACGGGCCGCCAGCGGAATGTCTTCATTCGCCAAGCCCTGCGGATACCCGGTGCCATCCCAACGTTCGTGATGACTATGAGGAATGACACTCGCACCATGCAGAAAATCGATCCGCTGCAGCATGTCATAGCCGATGTTCGGATGCGTACGCATCAGCCGTGTTTCGTCTTCATCGAGCTTACCCGGCTTGATCAGGATGCTGTCGGGTAAGGCCAGCTTGCCGATGTCATGCAGCAGCGCGCCGAATCGAATATCACGCAAGGCGGCGCCTTCCACACCAGCGAGGCGTGCGAGCCCTGTGGCCATGCGCACAACACGTTCGGAATGATCACTGGTCTCCTTGTGGCGAGCATCCATGGCTTCGACCAGCACGCGCAAAGCTTGCTCGTGGTTATCCAGCAACCGCTGGTTGGCTTCGTTAAGGCGGTGCACGGTGCGACCCACCAGCCAGTACAGCAGCAATCCGGTGCTGAGAACGAAAAACCAGCCCTTGAGGATCTGATAAAAAACGATCTTGTGCGGATCATGCACGAGATTTCCGAGCAGGTGTCCGGAAAACCAGATCCACGCCCCGGCGACCAGCATGTAGGTGCCGGCGGTGCGCAACTGCGGGCTTAAGGTCACTACCTTGCCCTCCCCCTGGGCGTCTGGTGAAGCCGCATTCTGCCATCGGCGACACAGTGTCCGATGTGCTGCTATGCGCAAATCATCCAGTGCGCCGTGTGAATGACCGGCAATACCAGTGTTTACATAGCCTGACGCCGCCATGCCGTTTGCAGCATGCGCCGTTGCAAGCGATCACTCAACGATTTTGCGCTTGCCAAGCCCATGCGTTCCAGTGCTGCCGCTTCGCCTGAATCGGGTTGACCTGGACGCAACAAGGCCCTGAGCAAGGACCAGCGCCCTTTCCAACTCGCGCTTGATGATTTGACCCAATCCAGTGCCGGCAACAAACGCCGCTCGATCTCGGTGAAATCGCTGCCGAACGGGAACGGCGGAAGCATGCCTTTATGGACGTGTTTGGCCAGCGCCTCTCGCAACACGTCAGGGTGATGACGGCGCCACGCTTTGGGGATCTTGAAGTCCGCCGCCAGCTTGCCGTGCGACTTGGCCTCGGCCGCCAGCGCATCGATGAAGCGTGCGTCGCTGATCGCCAGCATCGCTTCGATGCATTCGCTGTCGCTTTTGCCGCGCAGGTCGGCCACACCATACTCGGTGACCACCATGTCGCGCAGGTGACGTGGGATGGTGGTGTGCCCGTAGTTCCAGCGCACATTGGTTTCAACACCATGTTTGCCTTGGCGCGTGGCGCGCATCAGCAGGATCGAACGTCCGTCAGGTAGTTCGTGAGCCATGGCTACGAAGTTGTATTGGCCGCCCACGCCGCTGACGACGTGCCCGTCCTCAAGCCCGTCGGATACCGCCGAGCCAAGCAGTGTCGTCATCATGCAGGTGTTGAAGAAACGCGCCCCACGCCGCTGCAGCATGGCCAGCGGCTGATGGTCGCCATAGAGCTGGTTGACGTTGGAGATGCGGGTCATGTCCACCGCATCCGGATCGCTGCCTGCCGTCACCTCCAGCCAATCATAAAGTTCGCGCGAGCCGAGGAAGAACCCGCCACGCAGGTAGTGGCCGCCGGGAACATCCTCCGGCAGACGTCCCGCTGCGGCGGCGCGTTCGAGTGCAAGGTTGTCCCAACTGCGCCGCTTCAGAACGCCGCCCTTGGCCAGATGCATGAAGCCATCCATCACCATTTCGCTGGCGCCGTACAAACCGGTCTTGAAGCCGGCAAGTCCGCCGATGCGACCGGCAAGTGCATGTGTGGCACCACCTGGATCCAGTGCCAGCAGGGCTTGCCGCCAGGCGATGTTGTCCTTGTGACGCAGCAACAACGTCTTTACCAGGGCGTCGGACAACGCGCCGATGCCGATCTGCAGGCAGCCGCCATCCTTGACCAAGGCGCTGGCATGCAAGCCCAGCGCGTATTCCACAATATCCACGGGTAACCGGGGCAACGCGAACAGCGGCGGCGAGGTTGGCGGCGCCAGTTCCAAATCGAAAAAGTCATGCGGTACTTCCGCATGTCCGCCCATGTACGGTAACGCAGGGTGCACCACAGCGACGCACAAGGGACGCGCCTTGCCTGCTGCCTGGACACGATCGAGGAAATCCAGCGTAAGGTCGGGATTGCAGGCGAGGCTGTAACGCACACCACCCGGCGTTTCATGGCGCGCGACCAGTTGCACGAGCAGGTTGATGTCCTGGATCACCAAGTCGCGCGCGACGTGTGTGTAGTTCTGGCTGATGTAATTGCGCTGTGCGCTGGGCGAATTGAGCAACACACCGGACTGCATATAGAACTCGTGCACGGCCACATTGGGCGGCAGCTTGCCGTGCTCCTGATCCAGCGCATACTGCGGATCGACGTAATCGGCGCCGAAATGGCGTTCCAGGAACGGCCCGAGAAAGCGTTCTTCCAGGCCCGGCTTGGGTTGCGGCCGGGTCAACGACAAAGCCGTATAGAGCGTCATCGAACGCCAGGTGTCGGCCTGCATCAAGGCGTACAGCGCATTGAGCAAATCATGCGGCTTGCCAAGGCCCAGGGGGGCGGCAATCCGCAGATCGGCACCCAGCCGCTCGACGATCAGCTGCGCACAGGCGTCGGTGTCCGTAAAACGCTGCTCTGGCAACATGGGATGATCATGCCAGAAGCTTGTGAACTTGCGCAGACTGTCCCGGCACGCTGGCTACGACTGCAAGTGACGCGATAAAGGCCGTCGATATACTCGCGGCATGGTCACGACATCATCACCGCCTACGCCAAACCGGCTGCTGGCCGAGCAGGCCTTGAGCCGCACGGCGGGCGCCCCCCTTCTTGGCGGCAATCACGTCGAACTGCTGATCGATGCCGAAGCCCACTATGCCGCCTGGCTCGCGGCGATCCGTGGTGCACGTGAGCGCGTATTGCTGGAGAACTACATCATTCGCGACGACGAGGTCGGCCAGGCGTTCTGCGCCGCCTTGGTCGAACGGGCGCGCGAAGGCGTGTTCGTCGCCGTGATCGTCGACTGGATGGGGTGCCTTGGGCAATCCGGCAAATCGTTCTGGAAACCGTTGCGTGATGCCGGTGGTCAGGTCCGGGTTTTCAACCCGCCGCAATTCGGGCATTCGCTGGGCTGGATGAGCCGGGACCATCGCAAACAGCTTGTTGTCGATGGCGTGCTTGGCTTTCTTTCCGGCGTATGCATCAGCGCCAAGTGGCTGGGCGATGCCTCGCGCAAGATGCAACCCTGGCGCGATACCGGCGTGGCACTGCGCGGGCCGGCCGTAGCCGAACTGGAAGCGGCCTTTGCCGACAGTTGGCATGCTGCAGGCGAACCGCTGCCGGTCTTTGCATCCATTCCGCGTGAAGAAGCCGGCGATGTCGCCCTGCGAGTGATCGCCACACAACCGGCAACCGCTGGCATGTATCGGCTCGATCAGCTCATCGCCTCGATGGCACGCCGCAGCCTGTGGCTGACCGATGCCTATTTCGTCGGCGTTGCGCCCTATGTACAAGCCCTTTCAGCGGCGGCGCGAGATGGCGTCGATGTGCGTTTGCTGGTGCCGGGCACCAGCGATATTCCCATCGTCGCCAGCATGTCCCGCTCCGGCTATCGCCCGTTGCTGAAGGCCGGTATCCGCGTGTTTGAATGGAACGGTTCCATGCTGCACGCCAAAACAGCCGTTGCCGATGGACAGTGGGCGCGCGTGGGTTCGTCCAATCTCAACCTCGCCAGTTGGTTGAACAATCGCGAAATCGACGTAGCCATTGAAGACGCCGGCTTTGCCGCGCAGCTTGCCGTCCAATACGAAAAGGATCTGCAGAACGCGACCGAAATTGTGCTTTCGCCGCGTCGCTACCGGCACGGTGAAAGCGTGCGCAGCAGCGAAGTGCACCCACCACATCGACGCCACGTAGGTGGCAGTTCCAGCCGGGCGGCCGCAGGCGCTTTGCGCATTGCCAATACGATGGGTGCCGCGCTGACCGAGCGGCGCATGCTGGCCGACACCGAAACCGGCACCCTGGCGAGTACGTCGCTGCTGTTGGCCCTGCTTGCGCTGGTCGCTGTGCTATGGCCCGCCGTTATCGGCTGGCCGGTGGCGACGCTGGCGGCATGGTTTGCCATCAATACAGGCATCCGCGCCTGGCAACTGCGACAGCGCCGTCTGCGACGCATCCGCAGTGTCGATGAAAGCGAGTGATTGCCCTGCATGCGCCCAGGAAAAAAGAACATAAACAATATAAATCAAATACTTGTATATCATGCGTAACAAAGAGCCTGCGCATCGCGCGCCAATGGGATGTTCTCCAAGCCATTCGTGCTAGTCTCCCGCCTCCATGCACGCGCCCGACGATTTCAGCGACGGTGCCAAAGGCCAGCCGCCGCGGCACATCCTCACGCCCAGCACGCTCAATCGGCTGGTGCGCGGCTTGCTGGAAGATGCCCTGCCACTGGTGTGGATCGAGGGTGAGCTTTCCAACGTGGCGCGGCCCGCCTCAGGGCATCTGTATTTCACGCTAAAGGACAGCGCGGCACAGGTCCGCTGCGCCATGTTCAAGCCCAAAAGCGGCTCGCTGCGCTTCAAACCCAGCGATGGCATGCAGGTGCTGGTCCGCGCACGCGTGGGGCTGTACGAACCGCGTGGCGAATTCCAGCTCGTCGCCGAGCATATGGAACCGGCGGGTGAAGGCGCTCTACAGCGCGAATTCGAACGACTGAAGGCGCAGCTCGATGCCGAGGGCCTGTTCGCCCAGGACCGCAAGCGCCCCCTGCCCCGATTCGCACGCCGGATTGGCGTGATCACTTCCGCTACCGGCGCCGCCATCCGTGACGTGCTAAGCGTGCTCTCCCGCCGCTGGCCGCTGGTCGACGTAGACGTATTGCCGGTACCAGTGCAAGGTCGCGAAGCGCCACCGGCTATCGTGTCGATGCTGCGCAAAGCCTCGACTTGTGGCCGTTACGACGTATTGCTGCTTACACGCGGAGGCGGCTCGCTGGAGGATTTGTGGGCGTTCAACGATGAACAAGTCGCCCGCGCCATCCATGCGAGCAAGGTGCCGGTGGTCAGCGCCGTGGGGCATGAGATCGATTTCAGCATTGCTGATTTCGTGGCCGACCTGCGCGCGCCCACCCCTTCCGCCGCGGCGGAATTGCTGGTGCCCGATGCCCGGGCACAGCTGCGACATCTTGATCAGTTGCGCCAACGCATCGTCGCCATCCAGGAGCGGCGACTGCAGGCACGCATCCAGCGCCTTGACCACTTGCTCACCCGCTTGCAGGCACAACGCCCGCAAGCGCGGCTGGCGCGTGACCAGGAGCGCTTGTGGCAACTGCATCGCCGGTTACTTGCTGCGCGCACGGTAGAGATAACCCAGCTTGGCGTCAGGCTTGATCGCGCCCATGCGCGTCTGCTTACGCAACATCCGCGGCAACAGCTCGCATTGTTGCGGCAGCGTATCGAGCAACACGCCTTGCATTTACGCCGCTTGATCCAACACAAGTTGGAGCGTGAACAGCTTACATTGCAGCAAACGGCACGTGCGCTGCATGCCGTCAGCCCGCTGGCGACGCTGGAGCGCGGTTACGCGATCCTGTTCGACGCTGAAGGTAAAGTGCTGCGTTCAGCACAAAACATCGCTGTCGATACACCCTTGCGCGCGCGTCTTGCCGATGGCGAATTGCCGTTGCAAGTAACCAAGGAATAAATATCTACTGGGAACGCCTGGCCCCAGCAAGTGCATCCATTCTTCACACGAATGAAACGCTTTCCCGCACGAATCGAATATTGATGTACATATAGCACCTGCTTTTCTTCACTACGGAGACGATGCATGAAGGCTGCTACTTTATTCGTGAAAGCATTGGAAGCCGAAGGAGTGCGCAGCATCTTCGGTGTTCCCGGCGAAGAGAACCTGGATCTGGTCGAAGCCCTGCGCGAGTCCTCGATCAAGCTGATCGTCACCCGGCATGAGCAAGCGGCCGGCTTCATGGCTGCCACCTGGGGCCGCTTGACCGGCGAAGCGGGCGTGGCGCTATCCACTCTTGGACCTGGCGCGACGAACCTGGTGACTGCCGCAGCTTACGCCCAGCTCGGCGCCATGCCGATGTTGATGATCACCGGCCAGAAACCGATCCGCACGCACAAGCAAGGCTTGTTCCAGCTGGTGGACGTGGTCGACATGATGCAGCCGTTGACCAAGTACACGCGACAGATCGTGTCGGGGGCAACGATCCCCGCGCGTATCCGCGAAGCGTTTCGCCGCGCCGAGGAGGAACGCCCCGGCGCGGTACATCTGGAGTTACCGGAAGATATCGCACGCGATGAGATCGAGGATGCGATCCTGCTGCCGACGGAATACGCCCGTCGCCCCTCTCCCGACGACGCTGCGTTGGTGCAAGCCGCCGAAGCGATCAGCAATGCGAAGCATCCCATCCTGATGATCGGTGCCGCAGCCAATCGTCAACGTACCGCGGTGGCGTTGCGAGCGTTTGTTGACAAGCTGGGCATTCCCTTCTTCACCACGCAGATGGGCAAGGGCGTAGTCGACGAAGATCACCCCTTGTGGCTTGGCAATGCCGCGCTCTCCGACGGCGATTTCGTCCACCGCGCGATTGATGCCGCCGACGTGATCATCAATGCCGGTCACGATGTGGTGGAAAAGCCACCGTTCTTCATGTTGCGCGGGCGTCGTACCGTCATCCACATCAACTTCTCTTCGGCCGAAGTCGACACGGTGTATTTCCCGCAAATCGAAGTGGTTGGTGACATCGCCCATACCATCGAGCGATTGACGGATGCGCTGGTGGTTCAGCCGGATTGGGACTTCAGTTACTTCGACAAGGTGCGCACTGCCTTCCATAAACAGCTGGCGCAATATACCGACGAACCGCGCTTCCCGATGCACCCGGTGCGGATAGTGAGCGATACGCGCAAATACATGCCCGACGACGGCATCCTGTGCCTGGACAACGGCATGTACAAACTCTGGTACGCACGTTACTACAAAGCACGCCAACCTCACACCGTACTGCTCGACAACGCCCTGGCGACCATGGGCGCGGGTCTGCCTTCAGCGATGGCGGCAAAGATGGTGCACCCGGACCGCAAGGTGTTGGCGATCTGTGGCGACGGCGGTTTCATGATGAACGCGCAGGAACTGGAAACGGCGGTGCGCCTGAAGATGGATCTGGTGATCCTGCTGCTGCGTGACGACGCCTACGGCATGATCCGCTGGAAGCAGGCTGACATGGGTTTTGCCGATTTCGGTATGCAACTCAACAATCCCGATTTCGTGCGCTTTGCTGAAGCACACGGCGCACACGGTCATCGTCCGGAAAAAGCCGACGAGTTCCTGCCGATCTTGAAGCGCGCCTTCGACGAAGGCGGCGTGCACCTTATCGATCTAGCTATCGACTATTCCGACAACCACCGCGTGCTGGACGAAGAAATCCGCCGTCTCAGTGCCGCTGTTTAAGGGAAACGACCATGCTCAAGAAAACCTACCCCTACTATCTCGCTAACCAGCCGCAGACATCCAAGTCCATGATGGACGTCTATGACAAATACAGCGGCAAGGTCGCCACCCGCGTGGCGGTGCCGGATGATAGCGTTACCGAAAAAGCCATCAAGGCCGCCGTGAAAGCAGCCGGCCCCATGAAGGATTTTCGTCCCTGGGCCAGGCAGGCGGTGCTGCAGCATTGTGCGAAGCGTTTTGAGGAACGGCACGATGAGCTGGCCATGGCGCTGTGCATCGAAGCTGGCAAACCGATCAAGGATTCGGCTGGCGAAGTGACCCGCCTGATCGAAACTTTCCGCATCGCCGCGGAAGAAGCTGTACGCATCAATGGCGAAACGCTGAATCTGGAGTTGGCTTCGCGTCTGGACGGTTATCACGGCTACACCAAGCGCGTGCCGTTGGGGCCGGTATCGTTTATCACACCCTTCAACTTTCCGTTGAACCTCGTGGCGCACAAGGTAGCACCAGCCATTGCAGCGGGCTGTCCTTTCGTGCTGAAACCTTCGGAAAAAACCCCTATCGGCGCATTGATCATTGGCGAGATCCTCGCTGAAACCGATTTGCCCAAAGGTGCTTTCTCGGTACTTACGCTGGACGGTAAACACGCAACACCGCTGGTGGAAGATCCTCGCCTGAAGCTGCTTTCCTTCACCGGTGGCCAGATTGGCTGGGATCTGAAAGCACGCGCCGGACACAAGAAGGTGACGCTGGAACTGGGTGGCAACGCCGCCTGCATCATCGATGGCGATCAGCAGCCGCATCTGGACAGGGTGATCGAACGTCTGATCTTCGGTGCGTTCTACCAGTCCGGGCAAAGCTGCATCAGCGTGCAGCGTATCTACGCGCATGCCTCCCTCTATGACGAACTCAAAAAGCGCCTCGTCGCCGCCGTGAAGAAACTCAAGGCGGGCGATCCGAAAAAGAAAGACGTGTTCCTTGGCCCCATGATCGACGAGGCCGCTGCCGAACGCCTGGAAGGTTGGATCAACGAAGCACGCAAAGCCGGTGGCAAGATCCTCTGTGGTGGCAAGCGCAAGGGCAACATGCTTGAAGCCACACTGATGGAAAACGTGCCGAACGACGCCAAGGTCAACACCATGGAAGTGTTCGGCCCGTTTGCTCTACTCGTGCCGTTCAAGCGAATGGATGATGCCATCGCGATGGTCAACGATTCCGATTACGGCCTGCAGGCCGGCATCTTCACCGACAGCCTTGCGCACGCGATGCGCGCCTGGAACGAATTGGAGCAAGGCGGCGTCGTGGTCAACGACGTACCGAGTTTTCGCGTGGACAACATGCCGTATGGCGGCGTGAAGCTTTCAGGGATTGGCCGCGAGGGTGTGCGCTATGCGATCGAGGATATGAGCGAGATCCGATTGATGGTGATGCGGGAGTTTTGATGTTGGGCATCATCACATCTACGTGACACCTCACTCACCGTTGTCCCGGCGCAGGCCGGGACCTAGTGTCTTTGGCAGCATCGAAGTCGCTGGGTCCCGGCCTACGCCGGGACGACGGGTAAAGTTCACTCAACCAAAGAGCACCACGTTGACTTGATGATCAACATGCGCCAATCAAACACGCACTGCCCTTAACCGATTCACATCCCGCAACGGCGGCGCACCATGGTGCCGGCTGTATTCGCGGCTGAACTGCGATGGACTTTCATAACCAACCCGATGCGCTGCGGTGGCAACATCACAGCCTTCCGTCAGCAACAAGCGGCGCGCTTCATGCAGACGCAGCACCTTCTGGTACTGCAGCGGGCTCATCGCCGTGATCTCGCGAAAATGATGATGCAGCGATGACGCGCTCATATTCACCATGTTGGCCAGATCGCTGATACGCAGTGGCTTGTTGTAGTGCTGTTTCAGCCACTGGATGGCACGCGCAACCTGCTGTCCCTGCCCGCCCGCCATGGCGATCTGCGCAAGACGCGCACCCTGCTCGCCGGTCAGCAAGCGATAGATCAGCTCGCGCTCGATCAGTGGCGCCAGCAGTGGCAGGTCGACCGGCGTTTCGAGCAGTCGGATCAAGCGCAGCAGCGGGTCGAGTATCTCGACGCTGACCGGACTCAATGCCAATCCGCGCGCGGTGACCGTCGAGCGCTTCGGCGGTTTCACCTCGGACAGCCATTCGCCGATCCGCACCGGATCCAGCCGCAGCGTCAGGCAAAGGCAGGGCTGCTGGCGCGAGGCGCGCATCACCTGGGCCGAAACCGGTACGTCGATCGAGCTGATCAGGTAATGCCCGTTTTCCTGCTCGAAACGTTCCTCTCCCAGCAGGATGTGCTTGTTACCCTGCAACAGCAGGCCCAGGCAGGGTTCGTACATGGCACAACTGCGGTCGCCGGGCTCATCCGCGCGGAAGAACGACAAGGCTGGCCAGGCAGTTGGCCACACCCCTTCTGACTGGGCGTATCGTTCAACCAGGATTGTCAATTCCTCGCGGTCCCGTTCCAGGCGCGAGAATGACTTTTCTGGCTTTAATTGGCTATTCATGGACGAAAACTGAGATTTCACGGGAACCCAGAGATTGCCTGTTACTGCAGATCTTGGCGAGTCCTCTAAAACGACTTTACAGGATCAGGCAAGCATTTCGTAGGATCCGACTACCCAGATCGGGAGACGCTTCGCATACTAGTTGCCTAGCTTCCGATTCACCGCTTGCCTCTCGCTCCTTAGGAGAAACACATGGCTCTGAGCATCCGCGGTTATGCCGCGCAATCCGCCACGACCCCGCTGGCCCCGCATAGCTTCGAGCGCCGCGATCCGCGCCCGGACGACGTGGTTATCGATATCCTCTACTGCGGCGTCTGCCACTCCGACATCCATCAGGCCCGCAACGAATGGGGTGGCAGCATGTACCCGTTGGTGCCTGGTCACGAAATCATCGGCCGCGTCGCTTCGGTCGGTGGCAAAGTCACCGCGTTCAAGCCTGGCGATATGGTCGGCGTGGGCTGCATGGTCGATTCCTGCCAGCATTGCGACGCCTGTGCGCAAGGTCTTGAGCAGTACTGCAAGGAAGGCGCAACCTTCACCTACAACAGTAAAGACCGCCAAGACGGATTGACGACTTATGGCGGCTATTCCGAGCGCATCGTGGTATCCGACAAGTTCGTGTTGCGCATCCCCGATGGCGTGGATCCGAAGTCCGCCGCACCACTGCTGTGCGCTGGCATCACCACCTGGTCGCCGCTGCGCCACTGGAAGATCGGCAAAGGTCAGAAGGTAGCCGTCATCGGCTTGGGCGGCCTCGGCCATATGGGCCTGAAGTTTGCTAAGGCGATGGGCGCGGATGTCACGCTGTTCACCCGCTCGCCCGGCAAGGAACAAGAAGCACGCAGGCTCGGCGCCGATCATGTGGTGCTATCCACCGACCCCAAGCAAATGCAGGCCGTAGCCGGCAGCTTCGACTTCATCCTCGATACCGTGCCGCACCAGCACGATCTCAACCCGTACCTCGCCACGCTTAAGCTGGATGGCGTGCATGTACTGGTGGGCCTGGTCGAACCGATCGAACCGCCGACGCACGCCGGCCAGCTGATCTTCGGTCGCCGCTCGGTCGCAGGCTCGTTGATCGGCGGCATTGCTGAAACGCAGGAAATGCTGGATTTCTGCGCCCAGCACGGCATCAGCTCGGATGTTGAAATGATCAACATCCAGGACATCAACGAAGCTTACGCACGCATGCTCAAGAGCGACGTGCGCTATCGCTTCGTGATTGATCTGGCTTCACTGGCCAAAGCCGCCTGAAAACAGCGCGAGGGCCGCATCGTACAACTGCGGCCCTCGCCTGATCAGGTCTGACGACTTACGGTCGTCAACGCCTCGGTGTCACCAGGCGCTCGGATCCCCAACCATGCCGAGATTGAGCTGTATAGCGATCGCGACCGGCATCGCCAAGTCATATGACGGCGAGTTGTCGTTGTTGTGCACCTCGGACCGATAGTCATCCACGTAAACAATGTTGATTTGCGGGTCCTTCGTAGAGTCGTAGCTTTGCTCATTCGCCCACCGACTCCCTTTGGAAAAGAAGCTGGCCAAGGCAGGATTGGCGTAATCGTCCGCGTAGGTGATGGGGTCTCCCCCGATTGACTGCGGCGTCAGCGTCCAGGACAGCAAATGCATCGTGCTATCCACACCCAAGGGCGCATTGTCGGTCCAATGTGGGTCATAGCCGCTTGGTACGATCCAATTCGAATTGGGCGCGTAATTGTAGTTACTGCGATGGGTCAACTTATCGTACTGGTCTGGCAGCATGCCCTTAAAAGTCCCCCAGTCCTCCACATAGATTTTGTTGGCGTACTGGTCGAACAGAAAGATGTTGTTGACCGGGCAGATGTACTTGGGTGCAACCACGAAGAAACCTGGCGGAAAAGCATCCTTGGTCAGGAGCCTTTTGGTGATGTAGCTTTCCTGTGGCGTATCCAAAGCGCCGTCATATAGCACCACCAGACGCGAAGCGATGTTCTCGTCGCTATCTGTCAAAAGCGCTTGGTATGGCGTGTCGAACAGATTGATCTCGCTCTGCGTAAAGGGCACCAGAAACCCTTTGAATTCCTCGGCGATCTTCGTGATCAACTGCTGGTGAGCCTGATCACTGAAATCCGAGAAGTGAGAGATATTCAGGATCACCAGTTCACGCTCTTCCTCATCCAGCTCTTCAAAGAAGTCCCGGATCTGACGCAAGATCCCCTGGTCACCCGTGAGCATGCCACCGTAATAAAGTGAACCGTGATAGGTCGTGAACTGTTGGTCGCCCAGGTATTTCGGTCTGATATCGAAATACCGGACGCCTCCCTTCAACTGCGAATTCACATCCTGCTTTTGCGTTTTGGAAAGCGAGTTCGAGATGGGCTTATCGACATAGCATCCGGAATCGTGTGTCCCTGGCAGCGCGATTCGATGCAAAGGACGCTTTGGAAAAGGGCCTCTGACGTCATCACCATTGGCTTGTTCGCTATTGAAAAGTTGAGTCATCCAAGGCATGGACTGCCTCCCGTTTGGCTTGAGTGAGGTGAGCAATGTCACCTTCACCTGAACGCGTCGGACAGCATGTTGTGAACGATATGACGTGATTGCATTGTGCCTGCGCCACAGCTAACCAACCTGCCGACATGCGCACAGAAAAGCCGCGCGCCATTGTCAGCGCGGCGGCTCTCAATCCATAGCGCACCCTTAATTGGGCGCCACTCCCGTCAACAGCTTTTCATCACCATGTGTTCGGAAGGCCGACCGATCCCACATTCATCCGCGCCGCAATTGCGACCGGCATAGCCAGCCCATTCCATGGTGAAAACGGGTTGTTGTGTTGATGGGATTCATAGTGATCCACATAGACAATGTTGACCTGTGGATCTTTTACAGCGTTGTAGCTCGCCCCATTGGCCCATCGATTTACGTCGGAAAAGAAATCAGCCAAATACGGATTGGCTCTATGGTCCGCATACCAGATTGGTTCTCCGCCGCTGAACTGCGGCGTGAGCGTCCAGGACAGCAAGTGCATCGTGCCGGCCACTCCCAAGGGGGCATTGTTAGTCCAATTGGCGGTGTACGGGGGCGGCACAACCCAATTCGCGTTGGGTGCGTAATTGTAATTAACGCGATTGGTCAACTTGGCCAGCTGGTCCGGCTTCATGCCGGTATAAAAGAAGCTGTTATCGAGATTGGATCTATTGGAGTACTGATCAAACAGAAAGATATTGTTGGTCGGGCTGATGTACTTGGGCGCAACGGTGAAGAAACCCGGAGGAAGGTTCGCATTCTGAGCCGCTTGGGTGACGAAAGCATCGATAGGGGTATCCATCGCGCCGTCGTACAGCACAGCTACGCGCGAACGCATGGCCGCATTCGCGTCTCTGAGAACACTATGATACGGCGCATCAAACAGATTGATCGCACTTTGCCTGTGCTGAACCAGGATGTTCCCAAGCGCTCCAGTGATCGCATTAATCAGTGCCTGGTGAGCTGCGGCGTTGAAGTTCGAAAAATGGGAAATATTGAGAATCACTAGTTCGCGATCCTGCGCCAGCAGTCCGGCGAAGTACGCCTGAATCTGCTGCAGGATTCCCCCTGCCCCGGTCAGCATGCCACCTTCGTAGAGGCCGCCGTGATAAGTGACGAATTGTCCACCTCCCAGGTTTTTCGGCCTGATGTCAAAATACCGGATGCCTCCCTGCAACTGAGCACCGATATCCTGCATCTGTGTCTTGGAAAGATAGTTCGACCAGGTCTGATCTCGATAGCACCCGGAATCATGCGTTCCCGGCAGAGTGATTCGGTGCAAGGGGCGTGTCTGAAAGAGGCCTCTGGCTGGATCGTTGGTATTGAAAAGCTGGGTCATCCAAGGCATGGACTGCCCTCCCGTTCGGCATGAGTGAAGTGAGCGATGTCTCCTTCACCTGAACGAAGCGGGCAGCATGTTGTGAACTGCGTGACGTAGCTACGTATCGCTGGGTGGCCTCAACCACTGCAGCGGTACGATCGTTGCGTGCGGGGAACGATGTTCAATACCTAGGCTGCGCCGTTCCGGCTGGGCGGCGCATTCCAGCCCATGAAGTTGTAGAAGTGATAGGTCAGTACGCCGATGTATTCGTGCGCGGCAAAATCGGTCAGCGCCATGTTCCAGGCATTTGGCCAGCAGGTGAAACGCACATCGACATAATCACCGCGCACGGGTGTGGCATCGATGCCAAAGTGCGCGAAGTAAATCAGCGCACGATTCAGATGGGTCGCCGATGACACCAGCAGTACCTGTTCAGGACGGTAGTCCTTGAGCATGGGTTGCACGAACTGTGCGTTTTGCCACGTGTTCATGCTGCGCGACTCCAACAGCAAGTCGGTGTCATTCACGCCCATCGACAACAAGACTCGGTCATACGCCGCCGCCTCCGTCATACCGTTGCGAAATGGATCGCCGCCGCTGACCACAACCTTGCAATCGTTGCCACCCTGCCGGCAAGCGCGGTACAGAGAATAGGCTTCGATGATGCGTCCATTGGCAGCGATATTCGGCTCCACCTGTTGGGTGCCGACTACATGCGCAGTACCCGCGCCCAGCAGCACGATGGCATTGCGTTGTGCCCAGGTAATAGTGGGGCGCGTGGCATACGGCGCCTGCAACCATTTCAACAGCAACGCCGGCAGAGGCCCGCAGCCTGCCAAGAAGAAAAGCAGCAGGGCCAAACCGTAGGACGTCCACTGGCAACGGCGCCAACGAAGAAGGCCGAAGGCCAGGCCAAGCAGACAAAGCACTACCAGCAAGATCAACATGCTTGTTCGTTCCCTTGAATGTGTAGGCAGTAGGATATCCAGCTTGGCTTCAACTATCCCGCACCCTTGCGAATCCGATGTTACATACCCTTGTCGCCGCAGCACGCCTCAGCGAAGACATTCGCAAAAGCCGGTTTCTTGCCCAGGCCGCGCCGGTCGAAACGCCGCAGCAAGCGCTGGCTTACGTGCAGGCTGTGAGTGATGCAACAGCCACGCACAATTGCTGGGCTTATCGGATCGGCCAGGAGTACCGCTTCAATGACGATGGTGAACCCGGCGGCACCGCAGGTCGTCCTATCTTGCAGGCAATCGACGGACAAGGCATCGATCGCGTCGCGGTGGTGGTCACGCGCTGGTACGGCGGCATCAAGCTAGGTGCGGGCGGCTTGGCTCGCGCCTACGGTGGCACCGCTGCCGAATGCCTGCGGTTGGCCGAGCGCGTACCGATCGTGGCTATGGCACGGTTGGGTGTGCATTGCGAGTTTGCAGAGTTGGCACGCATGAAAGCTCGCTTGAAGGAACTCGGCGCAGAGGTCGAGCAAGAGAACTTCGACGCCAACGGCGTAAGCCTGCATATGCGCCTGCCGCAGCATCAGCTCGACGAGGCCAGGCTGCGCATTGTCGATATCAGCCGAGGACGCAGCGAAGCGTTCTCACTCGACTAAGAACACGGCGCCACCGCCATCAAAAGGCCCTTTTTCAGCCTTTTACATAGCATGCCTTCCCCCCACAATCGCCGCTTCGGCTGGCAATAGATCCGGGCGGGGGCCCGTCGCTGCCTGTGCCTAGGGATGGAACCATGAATCGTTTGTCCGGCCTCGACTTGCTGCGTGCCATCGCCATCCTCTGGGTGATGCTGTTCCACTCCTGGATAGTCGGTGGTCTCGGTGATCCGTTCCAACCCATTGGCGACTACGGCTGGATGGGTGTCGACCTTTTCTTTGTGTTGAGCGGCTATCTGATCGGCTACCAGGTGCTGAAGCCTTTGAGCTTGCGGCAGCCGCTCCATTTCGCTGAATTTTACCGGCGCCGGACCTATCGCATTCTGCCTGCGTTCCTGGTCGTTCTCGCCGTGTACGCGTGGTTTCCGAGCTGGCGCGAAGCGCCCGGGATGCAGCCGGCGTGGCAGTTCCTGACCTTCACGCTGAATCTGCTGATCGACTATCAACATAACGAGGCTTTCTCGCACGCATGGTCGTTGTGTGTGGAGGAGCAGTTCTATCTCGTGTTTCCCGCACTGGCGTGGTTGCTGACACGCAGGCCATCGCTGCCAGTCACGCTGTGTGTGGGTAGCGTGATCGTCGCTGCCGGCATGCTGTTACGCGCCTACGCGGCGCGACACAATTTGGATTATCTGGAGAACATCTACTACCCGACCTATACCCGACTGGATGGCTTGCTGGCCGGCGTCACGCTGGCGGCCATCCAGGCTTACCGTCCGAGCGTGTGGAGTTTGCTGCAGCGCAACGGGAACATCTTGACCCTGATCGGGCTTGCCGTGGTCGGCATTGCCATCTGGCTGTTCCGCGACCGTCTGACATTCATGCCCAGTGTCTTTGGATTTCCACTGCTTTCGTTCGGCATTGCGCTGCTGGTGGCGGCCTGCGCGGGACGGCAAGGCTTGGGACGTTGGCGAGTACCTGGCACCGGCTGGATTGCCGGCATGTCATATAGCCTGTACCTCAGCCACAAGCTCGCCCTGCATGCCGTGGCGCGCTGGCTGGCTGCACACCCGGCCGTGCATGGATGGGTGGCTTTCGTCCTCTACGCTGTCGCCATTACCCTGCTTGGTACCCTGCTTCATTACGGCGTGGAACAGCCGTTCTTGCGCTTGCGTGACCGGCGCGCAGCATCCCGCATGCCGGCAGCTATCGGTCAGGCGGATGTTTCAGCCGGATAATCCGGGGCCTGCCGTCCCGATTGAATCACTTGCCGATACCCCCATCTGAATTCGATCCAGCTTGCAGCGAGGCCCCATGAGCACCACTCCAGCGAACGATCCGAAACCGCCCCGCCGCATCGGCTCGCTGCGCCTGCTCTGGCCGTTCATCAAGCCGAACAGGCAGCTGGCGTTGGGTTGGCTGGTCTTTCTGGGTATCGCCTCCGGAGCCACGCTGATATTGCCGACTGCCGTTCGGCACATGATCGACCATGGTTTTCGCAACTCCAGCGCGGCAGCGATAAACAGCAGCTTCCTGGGGTTGTTTGCAGTGGCGCTGGTGATGGCGTTCGCCACCGCGGCACGTTTCTATTGCATCTCGCTGCTGGGCGAGCGCACGCTGGCGGCCTTGCGTTCCAAACTGTATGAGCATGTCATCCGGCTGGACGTCAGCTTTTTCGAGCGCAACCGTGTCGGTGAGCTGATTTCGCGCCTGGGCACAGATACTGAAGTGGTCCAGGCACTGGTGGGTTCGGGCATCTCGGTAGCCTTGCGTAGCGCTGTGATGCTGATTGGCGCCACGGCGGCCATGATCTGGACGAGCCCGCGCCTGGCCGGCCTTACTGCCCTGGTGATCCCGGCGGTCGTGCTACCGATCCTGATCTTCGGCCGGCGTGTGCAAAAGCTCTCGCGCGCCAGCCAGGATCGCCTCGCCGATGCCGCCGCCATTGCCAACGAAACCTTGAATGCCGCTCCGGCGGTGAAGGCGTATGCACGCGAAGGGATCGAAAGCCAGCGTTACGGCGACGCCATCCTGCGCGCCCTGTCCACCGCACGCCAGCGCATCGGCATGCGCACCGTACTTACCGCGGCAGTCATCGTGCTGTTCTTTGGTGCGATCACCTTGGTGCTGTGGGTCGGCGCGCGCGACGTGCTGGCAGGCACCCTGGATGCAGGCGTGCTGGCGCAGTTCGTCGTGTACGCGATGCTTTCCGGCGGTTCGATGATGGGCCTTTCGGATGTATGGGGCGATGTTCTTCGCGCGGCTGGCGCCATGGAACGCATCGGTGAGCTCTTCAACGAACAGGCCACGATTGCCGATCCCGTGCACCCGCTGGCGCTGCCGCAGCCGGTACGTGGTGCACTACGTTTCGAGGGTATCGAATTCCACTATCCCAGCCGTCCCGAAGCACCGGCACTGCACGATTTCAATCTGGATATCCGTCCGGGCGAAACGGTGGCACTGGTGGGTCCTTCCGGCGCGGGCAAGAGTACGGTCTTTGCACTGTTGTTACGCTTCTATGATCCGCAACGCGGCCGCATCAGCTTCGATGGCATCGACCTGCGCGCCATGACCTTGCCTGAATTGCGCGGTGCCATCGCCCTCGTCCCGCAAGAGACAGTGCTCTTTGGCGGCTCGGCTGCCGACAACATCCGTTTCGGCCGCCAGGACGCCAGCGACGAGGAGGTGCACGCATCAGCGCGCGCCGCCGAAGCGCACGACTTCATCCAGTTGCTGCAAAAGGGCTACGACGCGGAACTTGGCGAGCGCGGTGTGCGTTTGTCCGGCGGTCAGCGCCAGCGCATCGCCATTGCCCGCGCCATTCTGCGCAACGCACCATTGCTGCTGCTGGACGAAGCCACCTCATCCTTGGATGCGCAATCGGAAGCCGCCATCCAGCAGGCGTTGGAACGGCTGGAGAAAGGCCGCACTACGCTGGTGATTGCGCATCGGCTGGCGACCGTGCAACGCGCGGACCGGATCGTGGTGATGGACGGCGGTCGGATCGTGGCGCAAGGCACGCATGAAAGTCTGCTGGCAGAAGACGGGTTGTATGCGGAGCTGGCGCGACTGCAGTTTGTGGCTTAATGCAGGAATCGAAAAGCGTTTCGCTTTGCGGCCCTTGCGATTCCCGACTCCCGACCAAAAAGAAAAAGCCCTGCTCGGGCAGGGCTTTTTCAGAACTGCATGCAACGGCGAGAAATTACTGCGCGAGTTCAACTCCGGACGCCTGAGCACCTTTCGGGCCCTGGGTCACTTCGAATTTCACACGCTGACCTTCTTGCAGACTACGGAAGCCCTTGGCGTTGATCGCCGAGAAGTGGACAAACACGTCCTCCCCACCGTCCTCGGGTGCGATGAAGCCGAAACCCTTGGCGTCGTTGAACCACTTGACCGTACCGAAACGCATTGCGTGAACCTCTGAATCTAAGGACTGGATGCGCCAAGTCTCTGCGAGAACCACCTCTACCCCTAGGTCCGCCGCCCCTGGCACAGAGAAAGTATCTGCATGTTTTCAGGAAAAGCGCAATATGCGCCTGCGTCTGGTACGTCCCGGACGTGACCTAAGTGCGCATCGCTTGCTTAGCTTTTGAGCAATTCGGCAAGAATCGGCGGCACTGAGCCGGTGGCTGCGGCCAGGTGGGCGAAGATTTCCTCGATGCTGATTTCCGCCTCGTCACCACACCCGGCGGCGAAGTTGGCAACCAGCGCAAGGCAGGCGTAATCGAGTTCCAGTTCGCGCGCCAAGGTGGCTTCGGGCATGCCGGTCATCCCGACCAGATCGCAGCCGTCGCGCTTCATGCGGGCGATTTCGGCGCGGGTTTCCAGGCGCGGCCCTTGGGTGGCGCCATAGCAACCGCCATCGATGACCGCGACACCAGCCCTCTTCGCCGCCGCCAACAGGTCGACACGGAGCGAAGCCGTATACGGTTCGCTGAAGTCGATGTGCTTGACCTCGGCGCCTTCCACATCGCAAAAACTTGTGAAGCGGCCGTGGGTGTAGTCGATGATCTGATCCGGCACCACGATGACGCGCGGCCCCATGTCGTCGCGGATGCCACCGACGGCATTCACACCGATCACCTTGCGGGCTCCAAGATGGTGCAGCGCCCACAAGTTAGCACGGTAGTTCACGCGGTGCGGCGGCAAGGTATGGCTTTCGCCGTGACGGGCCAGGAAGGCGATGCGGCGCCCAGCGAAGTCGCCGATGACGACATCGCCGGAGGCAGGGCCATACGGCGTATCGACGCTTTGCCGCGTGGTGTTCTGAAGGCCCGGGAATTGGTAGAGGCCGCTGCCGCCGATAACGGCCAGATCGATCAATGAGGTCATGGGGATTGCTACCTTGGCAAAAGGGTCGGAAAAGGAAAAACGAAAGAGCCGCCCTATTCTTTCAATGCATAGATCGCCGGCAAATTGCGACCTTGTTCGTAGTAATCCATGCCATAACCGAAGACATAGCGGTCAGGCAGTTCGACCCCGTTGAAATCGCTCTTGATACCTTCCACGCAACGGTCATGCCGTTTGCAGCAGAGCGTCGCCACCAGCACGCGTTTTGCGCCGCGGCGCACGCAATCGTCGCGCACTGCCTTGAGGGTATGACCTTCATCAAGGATGTCGTCGACCAGCAGCACGGTGCGTCCCTGCAGTGATGCTACCGGCTCGCGCAGCCAGTGCAGATCCTTGCCTGAGGTGGCGCCGCGATAACGGGTGGCATGCACATAATCGAATTCGAGATCGGTGCGGATGGCCAGTGCAAGCTGGCCGCCGAACATCAACGCACCATTCATGACGGTCAGGAATACCGCGCGTTCGCCATCGAGCGCCACGTCGATAGCGCGCCCCATATCGGCAATGATGGTGTCCAGTTCGGCCCGCTCGAAAAGCACATCGGAACGAAGCAAGGCGTCGGCCAGCGCCGGGACAGCCTGATTGGAAAGGGATGGACTCATGGCAATTCCTTAGCTATCGAGTGCGGTGACACGGGCAACAAAACGGTCGCGCTGCGGGTTGTCCAGCAGACCGGCCCAGGTTGCGCCGATGGCACCGCGCAAGGCCGCTACGCGCTGGATGCTAGCGGCAGAAGGTGTCGGCATGGCGGCAATCGCTTCTTCGACGACGTCGGGGAAGCACGCCAGTACCAGATCACAACCGGCTTCCAGATGGGCATGCACGCGCTGACTGACGCCACCGGCCACACCCGCGGCGGCCATGCTGATGTCGTCGCTGATGACCGCCCCCTGGAAACCCAGCTCGCCGCGCAGGATGTCCTGGATCCAGCAGCGTGAGAAACCGGCGGGCTGATCATCGACGGCCGGATAGACCACGTGCGCCATCATGATCGCTTCGGCATGGGCGGAAAACGCTTCGACAAACGGGCGCAGATCATTCTGACGAATGTCGTCCAGCGGGCGCGGGTCGATCGCCTGTGCCTTGTGCGTGTCCACGGCAACGGAGCCGTGTCCGGGGAAATGCTTGAGCACCGCCGCCATGCCACCCAGATGCATGCCGCGTATGTAGGCATGGATCAGCTCACTGGTTACTGCTGGATCGGCGTGAAAGGCACGCGTGCCGATGGCGGCATTTCCCCTGGCCAGATCGGCCACGGGAGCAAAGCTGAAATCGATACCACTGGCCCGCAACTCGCTCGCCATGACCCAGGCGTGCTCCTCCGCCAGGCGCACGGCTTCGGTCGGATCGCGGTCGTATACCGCGCCAATCTTGGCCAGCGCGGGCAACCGGGTAAAGCCGTCGCGGAAACGCTGCACAGGACCGCCTTCCTGATCGACGGCCAGGAGGAAGTCTTCACCGGCAGCGGCGCGAATCGATTCAACCAGCGCCAGCAATTGATCTCGGCTGGCGTAATTGCGTGAAAACAGAATCACGCCTGCCACGCCCGGTGCCGTCAGCCACGCCTGCTCGCCTGGCAACAACTCGGTGCCGGTGATACCGATTAAAAGCATCAGGCCTGTCCTCCGGGAGATGCGTCGGCCGCATCACGCTCTGCGTCGCTCCACTGAGCGAACGGATGCTCGATCAAATTGACGTTGTAATACCGCGCCAGATTGCTGACCTCCCGGCCCAGCCAGGCTGGACGCGGAAATACGGCGTCTGTAGCAGGCAGTTCGATTTCTGCTACGAGCAATCCATGGTTGTCGCCAAGAAATTCATCGATCTCGAACAACCAGCCATCGATGTCCACATGATGGCGTGTCTTTTCCAACACACCGTCGCACAACGTTGCCAGCATGGATTGCGCATCGGCAAGCGGCAGCGGCAATTCGTATTCGGCGCGGGCGATACCCAACTCCACGGATTTGATATTCAGCCATGACTGCTCGCCACTGATGCGTACGCGCACCGATGCCCGCGCGGTGCCTTCGCGCAGGGCGCGCACGTTGACAAGATAGCCTTGTGCAATGTGCTTGCTTTGCGTCACGGCAGCTCGCCAATCGTCGTTGGCCAGCAGGAATTTGCGTTCGATTTCGATACCCATGTGGCGATATTACCTGCGCTACTAGCTGCGCTCGAACAGCGCGATCGATTCGACATGCGCTGTATGCGGGAACATATCCATCACCCCGGCCGACACCAGCCGGAAACCATGCTGGTTGACCAGGATGCCGGCATCGCGGGCCAACGAAGCCGGATGGCACGAAACATAGACGATACGGCTGGTTTCCTTGTGCGGCAGGTATTCCAGCACCTTGTCAGCGCCCGCGCGGGGCGGATCAAGCAGCAGCTTGTCCCATGGCTTGCGTGCCCACTCGGTGCCGCGCTGGTCTTCGAACAGGTTGGCGACATGGAAGTTTGCATTGGTAATGCTGTTTCGCGCAGCGTTTTCGGCTGCCCGTGCAACCAGACCATGCTCACCTTCCACGCCCGTCACTTCGGCCACGCGGCGCGCCAACGGCAAGGTGAAATTACCGAGACCGCAGAACAGATCAAGCACGTGATCAGTCGGTTGCGGATCCAGCAGTTCCAGCGCATGCGCCATCATGCGACGGTTCATGCCCGCGTTGACCTGCACGAAATCGAGCGGCTGGAATTCCAGCTCGACGTCGTCCAAGCCATCGCCCGCAGGAACGCGGAATGCGAGGCGCGGATTTTCGGGCCATAGCGGATGCACGCTGCTGATGCCGCCGGGCTGCAGATAGATAGCAAAGCCATGCTCTTGCGCGAAGGTGATCAGCTTGGCGCGATCACCTTCACTCAACGGCTTGAGATGACGGAAAACCAGGGCCACCGTATCGTCGCCTGCGGCAAATTCGATCTGCGCGATATCGGCAGCAGCATCCATGCCGCCAACCAGTTCACCCAGCAGGCCAATCTTTGTGCCAATGGCAGGATGTACGACTTCACAGCGCGTGATGTCGGCGACGAAGCGCGGATTACTTTCCTCGCGAAAACCCACCAGTACGCGACCTTTTTTCGCCACGGCACGCACTGACAAGCGGCCCTTGCGTCGATAGCCCCAGGCTTCGTCGGTCAGCGGCGGCAGCCAGCTTTCCGGTTCCACTTTGCCGATACGGGCAAAGTTGTCTACCAGCACGCGCTGCTTGGCTTCGATCTGCGAAGCCGCATCCAGGTGTTGCAGTGAACAGCCGCCGCATTGACCAAAATGGGGGCAACGTGGCTCCACCCGGTGCGGTGATGGCGTGATGATCTGGAGCGTTTCAGCTTCATCGAAATGGCGATGGCGCTTGCGGATCTTCAAGCGCACCTGTTCGCCAAGCAAGGCGCCGCTAACGAACACCGTCTTGCCGTCGATGCGGGCAACGCCCCGGCCGTCATGACTCAAATCGGTAATGGGGGCTTCGAACTCGTTCATCGGCACTCTTGGAAAACATGACGCCCGGATCGACCGATCCAGGCAAGGAGAAAAAGGATAAAAATCGGGCGTGGACGCCTCACCAGCCGCCTATGATACCAGCCAGAACTCTTAGCGCTCGGCAACCGTGCCCTGGGAGGCTGCCTTCAAACGGCGCAGGAAAACCGGCCATTCGATGCGACTCTGTTCGCCGACGACATGCAGATAGGGCAAACCGCTGCCCTCGACGATGGTATAGCTGCTGGCATCGCCTTCCAGACCGCTGAGGGTGCAGATGCCGTTCTGCAGGTTGCTGTTGATGCCCATGCGCTTGTAGCTGAGTGTCTTGAACAGCTTCATCACCGCGCCTTGCAGGCCGCTGGCCGGTGCACCGCCAGTCACCACGGACAAATTGTTGGCCGCGTGCAGACTGATTCGTCCACCATCCGCCGCAAGTAACGATGCCTTGAACGCAATCGGGCTGCCACCTATCAGTTGCAGGTCATTGATCGAGCCGTCCAGCCGTCCGGTCATGCTGCCGAAGTTAAAGGTATCTGCCAGCGGCGCCAGGTCGATGTGATGCAAGCTGATATCCCCGCTCACTACCGGCATGCTGCTGAAAGGCTGTTGCACGGAAAGACGACGAATGGTGGCAGTGCCGTCGAAGGCGTTGATAGTCAGCTCGCCTTGCAAGGCGTAGTGGTCGTCCAGCCATTGCACCGAAGTAATGCTGCCGCCAAGGGTTCCGGCAAAAGGCTGCCAGCCCTGGCTCTGGTTAAGCGTGGCCATATCGATACCTGCCACATTCGCGGCCAGATTCACGCGTTCCGCCTTCGGCGCGGCAGGCCGCCACTCCATGGCAGTGAAGTGAATCTCTCCCTTCCAGAGCGGCATATCGAGGGGAGACTGCAGACTGAGCGCGCCACTGCGACTGCGCCAATGCGATTGCATAGCGCCCACCGCAAACTGGCGCATCACCAGTTGATTCCACGCAAGACTGGTGGCCGGCTGGTCACCCTGCTCCGACCAATCCAGGTCGCCATGCAAGCCGTTAGCCTGCAGTTGACCACTGCTGTCGGCGAGATCGAATCCATCCGTGTGGAAGGCAAAGCTGCGCCACGTGTCGGTTGCATAATCGAGGTGTCCCTCGAGCCGCCCGGCCACATGCAGATTGGGTACGGTGCTGTCCAGCCAAGGTTGTCCATAGCGGTTGTACGCCGAGGGGAAACGCGCCTGGAAATGATCCAGTCGGAGTTTCTGCAGATTGCCTTTGCTATCGATGGCAAGCGCGCCTTCCAGTTGCAACGCATCGGCGTCATCCAATCGCAGCTCACTAATGGCCAGACCACCCTTCTCCATCGCAGCGGTGAGATCGAACACGACATCGTGTGCAGGAAGTTTGGCCAGCACCGGTCCCAATTGCAGTACACCACCGTGAATGCCACCATCGAGCGTCCACTGCGCCGGGTGACCCGTCGCATCCATCGCGAAGCGCATGTGGCCGCTCAAACCTTCCCCGCCCGGATTGCCGGCTGGCGTAGCGTATTTGAGATCCGCCACGGTGACGTCACCCGACGATTGATAACCCTCATCCCGCACATCCAGGGCCAGATCCGCGTCCAGCTTCCCGCTGGCGATGTGCCCAGGCCAAGCCGTTGCCAGGAGCCCTTGCAGCCAACTGGCAGGGAAGTTGCGCAGATTGACCTGCACGTGGCTGGTCTGGTCCAGCGGAAAGGCCGTGCCAATATGGACCGGCCCCTGATCGGCGTTGATCGTCAGCGTGTTGGCTGATGCATCGACCACCATGTTGATGCTGGCATCGCTTAGCACTCCGCCCGGGGCGCCGTTGAGCTGGATCGTGCCATCGAACATCCAGCGCATCTGGATGTCACGCCGCAGATTGCCCGCCAGGGTCAATGGCACATGCCGCAAGCCGAACGCCGGAATGTCGGCCTTGACGGCACGCAGGCTGATCTGGACCGTGTTTGGATCGGCGCCGGGCTTGAGCTGGGCCTGGACATCCTGCAGGGTCATCCCCGCCAATGCGATCCGCTTGGCTGCGACCACGGTATCCGCCCGCGCGGAGGCAGCCCCGATGAGGCTGCACAGAACGCACAGGCATAACAGCAAACGATAAGTCAGGCGGATCATGTAGGTGCATTCTGCCAAACTAAGCTGAACGATACGGACATGACCGTGTACGGACTGGTCAGGTCAGCCGTGGACACCCCGGATCGGGCGCGGGAATACGCCCTGCAGGGCCACTCTCGGCATACACTTCAACCTGCTTTTTCACATTACGCATCAACCGCTACAACGCAGGCTATCTGGACACGACACAAGGAAGCGCTACGCCATGCAGGCATCTGCCGACACTTCATCCGCTCCTACCGCGACACCCTATGTATTGGTCGCGGATGACGATGCCACCAGCCTTTGCTTTCTAGGCGATGCCTTGCATCAACTGGGAGCCCGGGTCGCACTCAGTCCCGGCGGAATCAGCGCGCTGGAGCAGGCGCAAACCGAAGCCTTCGATCTACTCATCCTCGATTGCCGTATGCCGGACATGGATGCCATGAGCGTGTTGCGCCATCTGCGCCACGCGCCGGATGCACGCTCGGCCAGTAGTCCCACAGTGGCTAGCAGTGCAGAGCTCGATGCAAACCAGCAACGCACCCTGCTCGCAGCTGGCTTCCATGCTGTGTTGCTCAAGCCTTGCACTTTGAAAGATCTACAGGACGTGCTTGCCCTCTCGAGCGCCGGCCCTGGAAACAGGCCGCTGCTGGATGACGCACGTGCATTGAATGCCAGCGGCACACCGGCCGTCATGCAAGCGCTGCGAGGCTTGTTCTACCAAGAACTGGTCAACATAGACCGCGAATGGGACGACCTCAGCCAGGACGCCGAGGCGCTGGAGGCGCGCCTGCACAAGCTGCGCTCATCCTGTGGCTTTTGCGGCGCGGCAGCATTGAGCGAACACATTGCGTCACTGCAATCGCACCTGAAACTTTCCCATCGGGGTGTCATGCTGCCGCTTACAGCGTTTCGCCAATCGTTGAGGCAAACGATGGCAGCGCTGCAGGCCTCCTGACCTCCTTATCGGCGGACGATGGCGCCACGCAGGACGCGCCACGCACGCAATTCGACACCACCCAGGTGGAAGCGGATCAGCGCCCGCATCATGCCGCGCAGGGCGTGCAGTCCTTGCGCGTCTGGCAAGCGATCCTCTTGCAAGGATTGCAGGTCGCTGCCGCGCACGGCATGTGGATCCGCGCTCCGGCAACGCACCGGACCATGCTCGGGGCGATAGATGTACAAGGCCTCTGCGAGCAAAGGCCCACCACTGTCGGCATCCTCGCTCAGTTGCAGGGCGTACCCCAAGGCCCCAAGCAAATCGCGCTCGAACCGACGAAGCTGCCAGGCGAGCGGCGGCTCCTGCGCCATCCGACCAAGGGTTTGCGCATAGGCGGCGTAGAGCTCGGGGTGTGGATCCTGACGCTCGGTGAGGCGAACCACCAATTCGTTGATGTACAGCCCCGCCAAGCCTGCATCGCCCAGCAGACGAAGGGGCGCGCTTGCGGACTCCACGCTGCGCAAGGTGGCCAGTTCGCCGCGCAGTTGCAAATCAAGCAACAGGGGCTGAAAAGGTTCCAACAGCGATCGCTGCAACCGTCCACGCTGGCTGCGCACGCCGCGCGCGACGACACCGATACGACCCTGATCACGCGTCAGGCATTCGAGCAGCAGTGACGTCTCCCGATAAGGACGCGCATGCAGGACAAAGGCTGGTTGCTGTTCGATCAGCATGAAGCATCAGCCCCCTGCCCCAGCGGCATATCAGTCGGTATAGCCGAACTGTTTGAGCATGGCCTCGTCGTCAACCCAGCCCTCGCGCACCTTGACCCAGAGCTTCAGGAACACCTTGCGATCGAACATGCGCTCCATATGACGGCGGGCGGCCGTGCCGATGGCTTTCAGCTGAGCGCCTCCCTGACCGATCACGATCGCTTTCTGCCCATCGCGTTCGACCCAGATCACGGCATGGATTTCTGCTACCCCATCAGGGCGATCGTTGAATTGCTCGATCTCCACCGTGGTGGCGTAAGGCAGCTCCTGGTCAAGGCGCAGCATCAGCTGCTCGCGCACCATCTCGGCAGCCAGAAAGCGTTCGCTGCGATCGGTGATTTCATCTTCGCCAAAGATCGGCGCTCGCACCGGCAAGCGCGTCAGGATGTCTTGCGTCAGCGCATCCAGTCCCTTGCGCTTGAGCGCACTGACGTAATGCACGGCGTCAAAACTGTGCTTTTCGCACAGATCGGCCACGAACGGCAGCAAGGCCGCCTTGTCTTTGCTGAGGTCGACCTTATTGATCACCAAAAGGCGGGGAACCTGTTGCTCGGCCAGGGCTTCGTAAAGCGCCTGATCTTCGTCCGTCCAGCGCCCTGCTTCGATAACTTGCGCAGCCACCTCGACTTCGCTGATCGCCGAACGCACCGCGCGATTGAGGCTACGGTTCATCGCGCGCTTGGCGCCGCGGTGCAGACCTGGCGTATCGACATACAGAATCTGCCCCGCTTCGCTGGTGGCAATGCCCAGGATCCGGTGACGTGTCGTCTGTGGCCTCGGGCTGACAATCGACAGGCGAAAGCCGATCAGGGCATTGAGCAGGGTCGACTTGCCGACATTCGGCCGGCCGGCCAATGCCACGAAGCCGCAACGAAAATCCGGATGAGGCAGTTCGTTTTCGGCGATGTCGTCGCGTTCATCGTTCATGGCACGCTGTACTCTCTAAAGACGGCTATAAGCATGGCTCCGCGCGCTGGCGAACGCCACTGATAAAAAATTTAGGGGTGGAAAGGAGGCGGCCCAGGATGGAATCAGGCGCCTTCTCGGGACTCCAGCAGACGATTCAGCGCGATTTCCGCCGCATCCTGCTCCGCCAGTCGTCGGCTGCTTCCGCGGCCTGGCGCCGTAATTGCCATCGGCTCTGCGACCACGCAGTTCACGTCGAAGATTCGTGCATGGTCTTCACCCTCGGTTGCCACCAGCTCATACTGTGGCAAGGGCCAACCATTGGCCTGCAACCATTCCTGCAGGCGGGTCTTGGCATCCTTGGATGAACGCGGCAGCGCGGCAACACGATCGGTAAACAGGGTCCGTACCGTCTCCCGGCAGGCCGCAAAACCGCCGTCCAGATAGACCGCAGCGACCAGTGCCTCAAAGGCGTCTGCAAGAATCGAGTCGCGCCGGAATCCGCCACTTTTCAATTCACCGGAACCCAGTTTGAGCTGGTCGCCAAGCTCAAGTTCACGCGCCAGCGACGCCAGCGCCTGACCGTTCACGAGTTGAGCTCGCAGGCGGGACATCTCCCCTTCGGTGGCCTTGGGGTGCGTTTCATAAAGCATTTCGGCGACGATCGCTCCGAGCAGGGCGTCACCAAGAAACTCCATGCGCTCATTGTTCGGCTTGCCGACGCTGCGATGAGTCAGTGCGAGCGCGGCAAGCGAGTCATCGCGAAAGTGATAAGGCAGTTCCACTGTGCTTAGTTGGGTGCCACGACATTACCCTGGATGGGCACACTCTTGTCGAAATGGATCAGGAAATCGATGTTGTACATGAAGGGTACGTCCTTGTCGTAGCTGACGTGCAACTCGTTACCGCTTGCGCCCTGACCAATGGTGATATCACTGGGATGAATGGTTGCGTCGTCGACGTACTGAAAGCCTAGTTTGAAGAGAAGTTCACGACGGATTTCATCCAAGGATTTACCGTCTACACCCTCGCTGGACATCTGGTTCATGGCCTTCACCACGCCCATGTACTCGGTGTAGGAAGGCACCAGCTTCATCGCCATATAGGCGAAAAAGACAACCACCGCCAACACCACGAGAAATCCGATCAGCGTGATACCAGTCTGCTTCGATTTCATAGTCCCCTCACTATGCCGCCGTTAGAACACGCCCTGCCGAGCCTGTTGAACATACTTTGCCCTGTCAGAGCGTCCGCCGCCAGCGACATGTTCACGGTTCCACACGGAGTCGACACCCTGTGTGTCAATGGATCACGTTGCCAATACGATGGAAATCCACGGCACCGGTATGCAGGCCCTTCCAGCTGAACCAGATCATGAATGCCTTGCCGACCAGGTTCTGCTCCGGCATACAACCCCACCAGCGGCTGTCTTCGCTGTTTTCGCGATCGTCGCCCATCACGATGTAACAGTTGTCCGGCACGACCGAGGGAACCCGTGAATTCGGGATCGGCGGCGTCTGCAGCGATGGCATGCGGGCAATCAAATGGTTGACCGTACCGAGCTGCTCGCTCCAGATGCTTGCGTTGTTGTAGAGCAGGTAATTGTCTTCGGCGCGGCTGGGATTGCCCTTGAACGGACCGATCTGGGTATCGACCACCGGCTTGCCGTTGATGACGATGCGGCTGTCCTGGACTTCGATGGTATCGCCGGGCACGCCGACCACGCGCTTGATCCAGTTCTGGCTAGCCACGGGGGCATGGGGATCGGCGCAGGTCATGTCGCCGCTGCGGATGGTGTTGCCGTTTTCATCTCGGCAGAGGTATCCGGGGAAGCGAAATACCACCACGTCACCGCGCTTGGGCTCGCCGAGGCTGACGACCTTGTTGTTGAAGGCCGGCAGGCGCAGACCATAGGCGAACTTGTTGACCAGGATGAAATCGCCCACATCTAGCGTGGGCATCATCGAACCCGACGGGATGCGGAACGGTTCGGCAACGAAGGAGCGCAGCAGCAGCACCACAAAAATCACTGGAAACAGCGATCGCGCCCAGTCCACGGGCATCGGATCACGGTACTCCTCCCGCGCCTCGTCAAAGCGGGCCTTGCGCTTCTTGTAGAAAAGCAGGCGATCAAGACCCCACACCACCCCGAATACCACGGTGAGTGCGAGCAAAATGGCCGAAAAATCAAAATCCATGCAATGACTCCCGAGAGGTGCTCTGACCGCTGCTATTTGTCCACCTTGAGCACGGCAAGGAAGGCTTCTTGTGGAATCTCCACCCGGCCAACCTGCTTCATGCGCTTCTTGCCTTCCTTTTGCTTTTCCAGCAGCTTCTTTTTGCGGCTGACGTCACCGCCATAGCATTTGGCAAGAACGTTCTTGCGCAGCGCTTTCACGGTTGAACGCGCAATGATCTGTGCGCCGATAGCGGCCTGAATCGCCACGTCGAACTGCTGACGCGGAATCAGATCCTTCATGCGTTCGACCAAATCACGCCCGCGGCGATCTGCATGACTGCGATGCACGATCAAGCTCAACGCGTCGACGCGGTCGCCATTGATCAGGACGTCCACCCGCACGAACGGACCGGCATCGAAGCGTTCAAGGTGATAGTCCATTGACGCGTAACCACGCGACACGGACTTCAGCTTGTCGAAGAAATCCAGTACCACTTCGGCCAGCGGCAGCTCGTAGCTGATCTGCACCTGGGTCGCCAGGTATTGGATCGAACGCTGCACACCACGCTTCTCTTCGCACAAAGTGATGATGTTACCGATGTAATCGGGCGGCGTGAGGATGTTGGCCACGATGATCGGCTCGCGGATCTCCTGGATCTGCGGCGACGGTGGAAGCTGCGCCGGATTATCCAGCTGCATGATCGAGCCATCGGCCTTGAGGATCTGATAAACCACCGTTGGTGCAGTGGTAATCAGGTTGAGGTCGTACTCTCGCTCAAGACGCTCCTGCACGATTTCCATGTGCAGCATGCCGAGGAAGCCGCAGCGGAAACCGAAGCCCATCGCTTCCGAGCTTTCAGGCTCGAAAAACAAGGCAGCGTCATTGAGGCGCAACTTGTCCAGCGCTTCGCGCAGCGCCGGATAGTCATCGGCAGAAACGGGGAATAGGCCGGCGAAAACGCGCGGCTGCATGGTCTGGAAGCCGGGAAGCGGATGCGGAGCAGGTTTGCCGGCCTGGGTCAGCGTGTCGCCCACAGGCGCGCCGTGCACGTCCTTGATGGCGGCGGTGATCCAACCCACTTCGCCTGCGGACAGCTTGTCGAGTTTCTTGCGCTTGGGCGTGAACACACCCACTTCGCTGACTTCGTGAGCACGACCGGTCGACATCACCAGCAGCTTGTCGCCCGGCTTGATTTCGCCCTGCATGACGCGCACCAACGACACCACGCCGAGGTAATTGTCGAACCAGGAATCGATGATCAATGCTTGCAGGCGATCGGTATCGCGCGGCTTCGGCGGCGGAATGCGCGCAACGATCGCCTCGAGCACTTCAATGACGTTCTGCCCGGTCTTGGCGCTGACCGCCACGGCATCCGTGGCATCGATGCCGATTACGGCTTCGATTTCACCTTTGACCTTGTCTGGATCGGCGGTGGGCAGGTCGATCTTGTTGAGCACCGGCACCACTTCCAGCCCCTGCTCCACCGCCGTGTAGCAGTTGGCCACCGATTGTGCTTCAACGCCTTGCGCCGCATCCACGACCAGCAATGCACCTTCGCAGGCAGCCAGTGACCGGCTCACCTCATAAGAGAAATCGACGTGGCCGGGCGTATCGATGAAATTGAGCTGATAGGTCTTGCCGTTCCGCGCCTTGTAAGGCAGCGACACGGACTGAGCCTTGATGGTGATACCGCGTTCGCGTTCGATCGGGTTGCTGTCCAGCACCTGGGCCTCCATCTCGCGCTCGGCCAATCCGCCGCAAATCTGGATGATGCGGTCGGCAAGCGTCGACTTGCCGTGATCGATATGGGCGATGATAGAGAAATTGCGGATCAGTTCCATGGAATACGCTGTCAGCTTCGCAGCCTCACGCGATGCGCGGGCAGCCTATCACCGGGATGGCGACATTAGCCGCTTATTATCGCATGGATTGAGAATTCGGATTGAATTCCAGCCGCCCGCTGCCAGGGACCTGCCGTGGGCAGGTCCCTGTTGGGGATGGTTCACTCGTCCTTGGCGTCGGCAACCGTCAGGGCAATGAAATTGCTCTGGTCACCACGGCGTACCAGCAGGAGAACCGTATCTCCTGGCTTCACGCCGGCCGTAGCGGCACGGAATGCGTCAACGCTACCGACCTTTTTCTGATTCACCATCAGGATCACGTCACCCGGCTGCAAACCAGCCTGGGCGGCCACCGGTCCGGTGACATTGGCGATCGCCACACCCTCGCCGGCTTGCAGGCCAAGTTGGCTTCGGGTGGACTGATCTACGCTCTGCACGGTCAAGCCCAACGCATCGGCACCCTTGCTCGGAGCACTGGCTTCCGCACTGGCAAGAGCATTCTTGTCACGCGGCATGGTGCCAATGGTGGCGTTGAGGGTCTTGGTCTGGCCATTGCGCAGGATCTGCACGGGCACCGTATCACCAGGCTTGGTCATCGATACCAGCGGAGGCAGGTCAGCGCCCTGATCGATGGTATGTCCGTTATAAGCAAGGATGATGTCACCCGCCTGCAGCCCGGCCTTCTGCGCCGCACTGTTCGGCGACACACTGACCACAATCGCACCCTGTGCACGATCCAGCTTGAGGGCTTTGACGACATCGTCATCGACCGGCTTGATCATCACGCCCAGTTCGCCGCGTGTGACATATCCCTTGGCCTTGAGCTGATCGACGACGTTCATCGCCAAGTCGATCGGAATCGAGAAAGCCACACCTTGGTAGCCGCCGGAACTCGAATAGATCTGCGAGTTGACGCCGACCACTTGGCCTTGCAGGTTGAACAGGGGACCGCCGGAATTACCGCGATTGATCGGCACGTCGGTCTGAATGAAGGAGGTCGCAGGCTGATCCTGGCTGCCCAAGTTACGCCCCACGGCGCTGACGATGCCCTGTGTCACCGTGTAGTCAAAACCAAACGGCGAGCCGATGGCCAACACCCACTGCCCCGGCTTGAGCAACCGCGAATCGCCGATCGTTACCGCCGGCAGATTGCCACCAGCATCAACCTTCAGCAGGGCAATGTCATAGGTGGCATCGGTGCCAACCACCTTGGCGGTCAACGTGCGACGATCCTGCAAGCGGACCGTCACCGTATCAGCGCCATCCACCACATGGTTATTGGTGATGATGTAACCATCGCTGGAAAGGATGAATCCTGAGCCGAGCGAGGTGCGAGCCTGGTCTTCGGGCGACGGCATCATGGGCATGCCGAAGAAGCGCCGGAAGATTTCAGCCTGTCCTGGATCCATACCTTGCATCGGCATGCCGCCGCCCGCACCTTTGGGGCGGTGGCCGGTGTACTTGGCCTCCACCTGCACAACGGCCGGGGCATTCTTCTGCACGATGCCAGTGAAATCGGGCAAGGCCGTGGCAGCCGGGACCGTTTGCGCCCATGCCATGCCCGGGCCTGCAAGGCCCATCGCCATGGCACAGCACATCAGACCGCTGAAAAGACGGCTGCTGACGAGACGGGGATAACTCATGGTTCCTCCTCGGTGCTGGGCACCCCACTCCCGATCCATGGCTCGTAGGGTGGAACGAGAAGGGACGCGATCAAGAAAAGTGAAAGGAAAACCTCTCAGCCGATATGCAAGCAGGTGCGGGCGTTAACGCCCGGCACCCACCTGGTAGGCCGGGTTCTGTACCGCAGACTTGGCCTGCGGCGTGTCGATCAGCAGCAGATAGCTGCCATCACGATTATTCAGCGCCCGATAGCCGTTGACGGAGTAACGCTGACTGGCCGGGTATTGCTGAAACAACGGGTTGTCGGAGGGATCACCCAGGGTCACGGAAGCACGCTGGCTCAATCCGGAGGCCGAATACGCACTCAACGAAGGGGGTACCGCTGCCAGCACGTCATTGTTAGCGCGCGTGGGGTTGGCCGAAGCCAGCGATTGGCCGGCGGGCTGAGCTTGCGACGATACACTGGCGGTGGACACTGCGTGCTTGGCATCAGGCGCCGTCGGTTGCGAAACCATCAGCGCGGTTACCGCCACACTGGCAGCAATGGCACCACCCACGGAAAGGCGCAGCCACTCCCGGCGCTTGGGCGCGACCTGGATAGTCGCCTGCTCGCCTTCAATGACTTCCATGACGCGCGCCGCGAAACCGGCACTGGCCATGATCGGCAGCTCGCGGCGCAACCCGTCACCGGCCACGTGATAGCTGGCCCAGGCGTCAATCAGCGAGGCATCGCGGTCCAGGCGGCGCAGTAGAAAGCGCAGCTCATCCTTGGACAATTCACCGTCCATCGCCGCAGAAAGGGTTTCCATGTTCGCTTCACTCATGACGTCCGATCCTCGCGGTCTGAAAGTAAGGGCCGCAGCTTTTCATCAATCGCCTCACGTGCCCGGAAGATGCGTGAACGCACCGTACCAATAGGGCAGCCCATGGATTCGGCGATCTCTTCATAGCTGAGGCCTTCCACTTCACGCAGGGTGATGGCCGTCCGCAGCTCCTCGGGCAAAGCTTGGACAGTGGCAAACACCGTTTGTTCAATTTCTTGGCGCATTAATTCGCGTTCAGGGGTGGCGCTCTCCTGCATGCGATCTGCGCCGGGTACAAAAACCGCATCTTCCACCGAAATATCGTCCGTGGGCGGACGCCGCCCCATCGCCACCAGGTGGTTCTTGGCGGTGTTGACGGCAATCTTGTACATCCAAGTATAGAAAGCACTCTCGCCGCGGAACGAGCCAATCGCTCGCCACGCCCGCACGAACGCCTCCTGGGCTACATCTTCACATTCGGCGTGGTTGTGCACATAACGGGAGATCAGGCCTAAGACCTTATGCTGGTACTTGCGCACGAGCAGATCGAAAGCACGCTTGTCCCCATTTTGAACACGCTCAACCAGCGCACTGTCGAGTTCGTTATCGCCCATCCGGGCCGTCTCCTTCGTCTCTGCACCATACCGGGCTTCCGCCCATCGGATGGGTGAGCTGATCTGACCCGCGCCGCGCCCGCAAGTTCAGCGAGATGTCACGGCCCATCGAGATTCTAAGATAAGTGCGCGTGATCCGGACTCAAGCCGGCAATTTTTCCAGGGCGCCGGATAGCAGACGCTCCCGCTCGGTCAACAGACGCTCGAAGCTGCCATGCGGGATGGGCCGGCAGAACAGATAGCCCTGCAGCTCATCGCAATGATTGGCGCGCAGGAACTGCAGGTGCTGTTCGATCTCCACGCCCTCGGCCACCACCCCGCGCTTCAGCCGGTGGGCCATTTCGATGGTCGCCCGCACGATCGCCTCGTCATCCGGATCGACACCTATATTGCGCACGAAGCTCTGGTCGATCTTGATGCGATCGGCGGGCAGCTTGCGCAGGTAATCCAGCGAGGCTGCGCCGGTGCCGAAATCGTCGATCGCAATATGGCAGCCCATCTTGTGCAGCTTCTGCATGTTCTCCATCAGATTGGGCGCCGCCTTGATGCTGATGCTTTCGGTGACTTCCATTTCCAGCAGGCCCGGATCGAGCCCGGTCTCCTCCAGCACGGTAGCAACCACTTCAGAGAGATCCGGCTGCATCAGCTGCACTGCCGAGAGATTGACGCCAAGCCGGAGGCGAAGACCGAAACGGTCCTCCCAAGCCTTGGCTTGCTTGCAAGCAGTACGCAACACCCACTCGCCGATGGAAACGATTAACCCAGTCTCCTCGGCCAGCGGAATGAAGAACCCGGGACCGATGTTGCCCAGATCCGGATGCTCCCACCGCAACAAGGCTTCCATACCGACAATATCTTCGGTACCCGCATGAATCTGCGGCTGGTAGAACACGCGCAATTCACCATTCGCTTCGGCGTGGCGAAGCCGCGCCTTCAGCGCGGCATTCTGCTGCTCCTGCGCTGGGCTGACGTCGTACACCCGATAGTTGTTGCGTCCCATGCTCTTGGCCGCATACATCGCCTCGTCAGCGTGCTTGAGCAGGGTTTCGGCATCCGGCGCATCTTCCGGGAAAAAGCTGACGCCAATAGATGCTGTGACTTGCAATTCGGGACCGTCATCCAGATGCAACGGCACATCCATCAGTTGCACGATTTTTTCGGCAACGCGCAGCACATCGTCTGTTTTCACGATATGCCGCAGCACGATGGTGAATTCGTCACCGGCATAGCGCGCCACCGTATCGGACGCGCGCACGCTGCTACGCAGGCGTTGTGTTACCGCCACCAGCACCTGATCACCTACCGCATGACCAAGCGTGTCGTTGATGAACTTGAAACGGTCCAGATCGACGAACAGCACTGCAAACGTTTCGCCGGTGCGTGTCGCTTCGCGAATGATGGTGTCGAGGCGGTCATTGAACAGCAGGCGGTTGGGCAGCCCAGTCAGCGCATCCAGCAAGCCTTCCGCACGCCCCTGCTCACGTGTACGGCGCAGCTCCAGCATGTGCGCGAAATGGGCCGCGGCACATCGCAACACGGGTTCCACGATTTCATGCGCGCCAAACGGACTGCGGCTGCCGGCCAGCAGGGCACCGAGCACGCTATGTCGTTCGTCCAGCAACGGTAAACCGACAAATCCGCGCAAATCGAGTTGGCCGATCAATGGGTCAACATCGGCCAGGCGCTTGGCATCGTGCGGATGCATCAGCGTACGGCCGCCGAGTACCAGTCGCAACGAACTCTGCAATTGCGGGCCCGGCAGCACCTTATCTTCCCCGCGCCAGCGCTGCACGATCTGCACCGGCACGCTGTTCTCTTCAGGCCGCGCCGACCATACGGTCAGATAATCCAGGCCCATCTCATCCAGCAACAACTGGGCCGTTTCGGTGACGCCAGCATCATCGTGCCCGCCGCTGAACAGGCGCGCCAACAGCGTCAGGGCAACCGCTGGACGCACGCCCGCACGATCGCTGCGAAATTGCAGCGCGATCAAGTCGCGACCGCCGTGGCGTACGCGGCGCACACTGGCCTCGCCAGTGTCATGTCCACGGATCGATTTGCGCTGGCAAGCCAGCCAGCGGCGATCCGCATCGCTGAATGCTTTTTCCATGGTGCTGTTTTCAAACGACAGCACTTCACGCAAGGGCTGGCTGGTCAGGACGCTATTGGCCAAGCCGCTATGACGCATGTATGCCGGGCTGGCCTCCACTACACGCTCAGCTACTGGATCGACAATCAGCCAATCGCCGTCGCCATCCTCGAACACAAAGCGGTAATCACCACCCGTTGACGGCAACGGCGTTGAAGGCCGAGGTGATGAAACAACACTCGCCAGCTTTTCAGCGACTGCCGCCGGCTTGCCGTTGCTCAACTGCTGCCAACGGGGAATCAGCTCTGTCCCGACCTGAGAGGCGTATAGCCATCCGGCCACCACGGTCGGCAACTGGGCCGGTTTGATCGTCGCCTCATCCACCAGCACCGCGATGATCGGCGCTTCGCTGCAAGGAGGCAGCAACCTGAGCTGCTCGCACAAGGTAAGGCTGGAGCGGCCATCGCCTTCGAACGCCACCACGATCAACGCCAGCGATGCGCGCCCTTCCAGCAAGATGGCTGCGTGGGTGGTGTCGCGTGCGGAATAGATGGTGGGATGTCCCTCGCGATCGAGCACGTCGAACAATTCGCGCCGCAACTCGCGCTGCGATGCCACCAGCAAAATTCCGGTATGGAGCGCCGCGCCGTTCACAGCAGCCAGCGCCCATCACGCAAACGCGGACGCTGCGTCGCAGGCGTCGTCGTACTCAGGCGCACCGCCACGTCGTCGAAACTGGCGATCAGAGCAGGCGCGGCGTCGAGCAGCACGACGCGCCTGACATGCCCCGCCGGCGCGCGCGCCAACTGCCGCAGCAAGGTGCTGTCCATGGCCGACATGGGCAGCGGGAACTGCGAAAGCAGATACACTCCGAAATGGATGCTTTGCTGGATATAACGTAATGCAATGCTCAGGCGCTGCGAGCCTGGAACACGCGCGTGTGCTTCGCGCAGATTCTCCATGCCCTCCTCGGGATGCCAGACATAGACGGCTTGGCCGTTGTGTCGTGCGATCGCACGAAACTGCTCGATCAAAGCAGCACTATGGTCGTGCTCAAGGACGACCAGACCGCCGGGCGCAGTCAGGATGCGCTCGTAAATGTCGCTGCCGGCAAGCGGCGATGGAGCCATCAGGGGTGTCATTGCGCCCTAGTAAAAGAAGTTGTCGCCATTCGTACGTTACGCGCTCGTACGCCGAGCGCAATAGCCGGAGTGCCGAGGCGTGACGCATGCGACATCCCGCCCCGCAAGTCATTGCGGCAATGCGACATGATCGGGGCATCCCCAGAACCCCTGCCATTTATGGACTGGGGCGTCTCGCAATCAACGCTGCGGGACGGTATGGTGGCGGTTTCCCGGCCACATCCTTAATCCCCATGTTCGAAGGATTGCGTTTCAATCACTGGAAAACGAGCCTGGATGACAGCGGCATCGTGACGCTCACCCTGGATCGCGCCAACAGCAACGTCAACGCGATTTCCCGCGAAGTGCTTGATGAGCTTGGCCAGATTGTCGAACGCCTGGCGATCGAAAAGCCCGCCGGTGTGATCATTCACTCGGCCAAGCCGAATGGGTTCGCTGTCGGCGCCGACATCAAAGAATTCGTCGAGTACGCCAAGCACGGCACCGTGCTGGAAAACATCGAGAATGGCCAACGGGTGTACGAGGCGCTGGCGCGACTGCCCTGCCCGACCGTCGCGGCCGTGCACGGCGCCTGCATGGGGGGCGGCACAGAGCTGATCCTGGCTTGCCGCCAGCGTATTGCCGCCGATGATGACAAGACACGTATTGGCCTGCCTGAAGTGATGCTGGGCATTCATCCTGGCTGGGGTGGATCGGCCCGCCTGCCGCGCCTGATCGGTGCCCCCGAAGCCCTGCCGGTGATGTTGACTGGCAAGGCTCTTTCGGCCCGCCGCGCCAAGAACCTGGGTGTGGTCGACCGTTTGGCCCGTCTGGACGAGCTTCTGCCCGAAGCGCGTGCGCTGCTGCGCAACCCGCATGTGCGGCCATTTGCACAACGGGCGACTGCATGGGCCACCAACACCTGGCTGGCACGGCAGATCCTTGCCCCCATGGTCATCAAACAGACTGCTGCCAAAGTGCGCAAAGAACACTACCCCGCCCCTTTCGCGTTAATCGATGTATGGAAACGCGGCGGCAGCAGCATCCAGCAGCGACTGAAGCTGGAAGCGCGTTCGGTAGCCAAACTTGCCGACACACCCACTGCGCATAACCTGATTCGCATCTTCTTCTTGCAAGAGCGTCTCAAGAGGCAGGGTAGCGGCGTCGACGCCCAGATCAAGCACGTGCATGTGGTCGGCGCCGGCGTGATGGGCGGTGATATTGCTGCGTGGGCGGCGCTCAAGGGCTTCGACGTTACACTGCAGGATCGCGAGATGAAGTACATCCAGCCTGCACTGGATCGCGCCCGCGCGCTCTACGAGAAAAAGCTCAAGACTCCCGAAAAAGTGGAAGCCGCCAGTCGCCGCCTGCGTCCCGATGTCGAGGGTGCAGGTGTTGCCAAAGCTGATCTTGCGATCGAAGCGATCTTCGAGAATGCGCAGGCCAAGGAAGCGCTGTACGCCACCATTGAGCCGCAATTCCAGAACAATGAAATCCTGGCCAGCAACACCTCTTCGATTCCGCTCGACGAGTTACGCAAGGAGCTGAAAGCGCCGCAGCGTTTCCTTGGCCTGCATTTCTTCAATCCAGTGGCGCAGATGCCGCTGGTGGAAGTGGTTCGTCATGATCAACTCGATCCGGTCATCGAGAAACGCGCGCTGGCATTCTGCAAGGCGATCGGCAAATTGCCGGTGGCCGTCAAAGGCACGCCAGGCTTCCTGGTCAACCGCATCCTGATGCCTTATCTGCTCGAAGCGCTGCGCCTTTATAACGAAGGTGTACCAGGCCCCGTGCTGGACAAGCAGGCGAAGAGCTTCGGCATGCCGATGGGGCCGATCGAACTGGCCGACACCGTCGGTCTGGATGTTTGCGCTTCAGTCGGCAAAGAACTGGCGCCGTTCCTTGGACTGGAACTTCCACCGGGACTCGAAGACAAGCTCGAAGCAGGCAAGCGCGGCAAGAAAGATGGCCAGGGTCTTTACACTTGGCAGGATGGCAAGCCGCAGAAACCCGACGTCGATCCGGACTACACGCCACCGCCGGATCTGCAAGAGCGCATGGTTCTGTCGATGGTGAACGAGGCTGTCGCCTGTCTCGGCGATGGCGTTGTGGATGATGCCGACTTGCTGGATGCCGGCGTGATCTTTGGCACCGGCTTTGCGCCGTTCCGCGGTGGCCCGATCCAGTACGTACGCAGCGAGGGCGTGGACACCATTCGCCAGAAGCTCGAAGCATTGGCCAAGCGCTACGGCGAACGCTTCACACCCAAGAACGGCTGGGATCATCCAGCCCTGAAGCAGAGCGGTTTCGAATTCCCCTCCGGCAGTTGATCCACTGGAACAACAAACTGGAAGGCAACGAAGGTGCCCTTACGGCACCTTCGTTTTTATCGGCTCACCACATCAGGTCGTCAGGCACGCCGTCATCGCCGATGCCACCGGTGGACGGATCGATCAGCAGTGCCAGTAGATGTGGATCGATCTGGCGAATCTGTTCAGCAACCGCCAGCGTGACAAGCACATAACGGCCACCGTTCTGCACGATGCCCAATTTACCGGCATTGAGATCAGCCAGTTGGGCCGCATCCACATACATACGGCGAATCTTGCCGCCGTATTCGAAGTGGCGTGCCTGATCAGCATCGGCCTTATTGAGCATGTTGCCCTGAAGAAGCTGCTGCACCTTGGCCTTGCGTTCGCGCTTGATACGCGCCTGCTCGGCAGCCTCCTGTTCGGCACGCTTGCGTTCAGTGGCTTCTGTCTGGGCACGCATCGCGTACGCCTTGGCCAGGTCCATCTCTTCCTGGCTGCGCGCCGGCCTGTTGGGCTTGTGCTGCGGCTTGCCCTTGCCATGTGATGGGCTGGGACGTTGCGCGGGCTGTTGCTGACGCTTTTCGTCCTTGAGCTGTTTGACGATGCCGCTCTTGAGCAGCTGATCTCGCAGTGAATCGACCATAATCGAAATCCGGTTTTGCAAGTTTCTCAATAATGCGGAGGCGGTGGCTCGGAGTGCGGATCGTGCCCCTGCCCCGTGCGCACTGTCGCCAACTCGCTGCGCAAGTCACGCACCATCCGCTCCAGCGCGGCAATGCGCTGGGATTGCTCCGCGTCGACCGTCGTCAGCGCCTGTACGGCATCATCGATAAAAGTAAGCCGTACTTCCAGTTCCGCAAGTCGTTGCTCGATGTCGCTCATAATCACTCAGGGTACCGCACACTGCGTCCGCGGCCGATACCGTAATAGGCCAGACCCGCTTCTTCGACAGCTTCCGGCTGATACAGATTACGCCCATCGAAAACGGCCGGCTCTTTCAGCGTGGCGCGTATACGTGCGAAGTCAGGACTACGGAAAGCCTTCCATTCGGTCACGATAGCCAGCACATCCGCGCCCTCCAGCGCCTGATAAGCGTTGTCGCACAAGACGAGATCATCGCGATCACCGTATACGCGGCGCGTCTCGTCACGCGCCTCCGGATCGAACGCGTGTACCTTGGCACCGGCTGCCCACAGCGCTTCCATCAAACGTCGGCTGGATGCTTCGCGCATGTCATCGGTATTGGGTTTGAACGCAAGTCCCCACAGGGCAATGGTGCGGCCGCGCACATTCCCGTTGAAGTAGTGCTGGATGAAATCGAACAGCTTCGCCTTCTGGTCGTGATTGACTGCCTCAACCGCACTAAGCAACCGCGCTTCATATCCCACCGAACGAGCCGTTCGCTCCAGCGCTTGCACATCCTTGGGGAAACACGAGCCACCATAACCCGCGCCAGGATAGATAAAGTGATAGCCAATGCGCGGATCCGAACCGATGCCCTGACGCACCAGCTCCACATCCGCGCCGACCCGCTCGGCGATATTGGCGATCTCGTTCATGAAGCTGATCTTGGTCGCCAGCATCGCATTGGCAGCGTACTTGGTCAGCTCGGCCGAACGCACGTCCATCACCACAGTGCGATCGTGATTGCGGTTAAACGGTGCATACAGCTTGCGCAACATCTCGATGGCCCGCTCGCTGGAACTGCCGATCACGATGCGATCAGGACGCAGGCAGTCTTCGACCGCGTCACCCTCTTTGAGGAATTCCGGATTGGAAGCCACATCGAATTCGATGTTTGCACCACGTTCGGACAGCTCTGCCAACACCGCCTTGCGCACGCGATCCGCGGTGCCGACCGGCACGGTGGACTTGTTGACGATCACTGCGTAGCGATCCAGATGACGACCCACCGACCTGGCCACGCCCAGCACGTATTGCAGATCCGCGCTGCCATCTTCGTCGGGCGGTGTACCGACCGCAATGAAGATGATCTGCGCATGCGCAATCGCCTTGGCTGCGTCAGTCGTGAATTCAAGCTGCCCATTGGCGTGATTGCGCCGCACGATGGGTTCGAGCCCAGGTTCGAAGATGGGAATCTCACCACGCTCCAGGCGTGCCACCTTGGCCTGATCGATATCCACACAAACAACATGGTTGCCCATTTCGGCCAAGCAGGCCCCCGTGACCAGGCCCACGTAACCGGTGCCGAAAATGGTGACTTTCATCGGATAGGATCAAACCTTACTCGGGGGTGCTGATTCTAGCAGGGCGTGTAAGAAACCCTCATGTCAGCCGTCCGGTATGCATTCATGCAAAGAAACAGGGCGCGAATCGCTTCGCGCCCTGTTTGTGTGACCTGCTTGCAGTACGCCAGCGGCGATTACTGCTCGCCACCACCATTGCCACCACCAGCATCATTGCCGCCGCCAGCGTCAGCACCACCCTGCGGGGCGCCAGCCGGAGTCGGGCCGGTGCTCACCAAAGTGACGTCGAAGATCAGCGTGGAATTCGGCGGGAACGGACGCTGCGGCTCAGCACCATAGGCCAGGTTGGCCGGGATGAAGAGCTTGTAGTGACCGCCAACCTGCATCAACTGCAGACCTTCGCGGAAGCCCGGAATCACGCGAGCCAACGGGATCGAGGTCGGGCCCGGCGGGTTGTTCTTCGTCGAGCTGTCAAACACTTCGCCGTTCACAAACGTACCGGTGTAGTTCACCTTCACGGTGTCATTCGGACCCGGACGAGCGCCGGTGCCCTGGCTGAGCACCTGATACTGCAGGCCCGATGCGGTGGACTTCACGCCCGCAGCGGACTTGTTCTTCGCGAGGAAGGCGTCGCCTTCAGCCTTGTTCTTGGCCGAAGCGGCGTCGAACTCGGTCTTGGCCTTGGCACGCAGCTGTGCTTCGAAAGCCTGCGCGGTGGAGTTGAACTCCGCCTCGCTCATCGGCGGCTTCTTGCCGGAAAGTGCGTCCTGAACGGCCTTTGCAACCGTTGCCGGGTCCACGGCGTCACGCATGATCGGCGGCACGGAACCGGCCAGCTCATAGCCGACGACGGTACTGGCCTTGATCTTGTCGACCGTGCCCGTTGCGGCGGTGCTGGACGTCTGTGCCTGCGCGCCAGCGGTCATGCCCAGCGCAACGGCCAGCGCGGCCGCCGTCAGCGTGGGTCGCAGAAATTGCTTCATTTGGAACTCCCTCGTTATGGATATGCCGGCGAGCCGGCCGGACCTCCCCCAAATGGAGGCTGGCCACCCATTGTGCGGTGTCCAGTCCGGTCTTGGCAACGACGTTCCGGCATTGACCACGATACAAGTCGAAGGTTCACTCGCAAGTATGTGCACGCGATCGCATTCAGTTTCATTTGTGATCGGCAGGTGAAGGCTTTTCCAGCGTCTCGCGCAGCGCCGCCTGCAACCGCGCATGCATTTTCACCAATCCGCGCCAGAGCAGCACTGCGAGCAAAACGCACGCACCTACTAGCGATAGCGCTACACCACGCGGAGGCAAAATCGCCGATCCCAGCACGCTGACCAAGATAGCCAGCGCCACCAGCGTCGCCAGCGGGATCAATTTCGCAAGAATCTGCCGAATGGTCTGGGTGTACGCACCCGCAAAACGCTCGCGTATTCCCAGTTCTGCCAGCAGCATTCCCAGGGCCTCGGCTTTGCGATACACCGCGATCAGCAATGGCAACGACAGAAACAAGGCTGCTGCCCAGATCAGGGAATGGCGCATATCACGACTCAATCCCCAACGCTCGAACCATGCTGCGTTATGCGCATTGATGTAAGCACCCATCACAAACAGGGTGACGATCAAAGCCACATTCACTGCGATGTGCCACAACAGTCGGCGGAACATCGCCGCGATCACCGCGTTGTCATCCACCGGACGCAGGTTCTCCAGCCAGCCGCTGTAGCTGGTCATCAAAACGCGCATTGGGCGCGGCACGATCTTTCCGCCGACATGCGCCAGCAGATCCGCAGAACGAAGCAAGTATGGCGACGACACCATGCAGATCAGCGCAGTGGCCACGGCAATGGGATAGATGAAGTCGTCCACCGCGCCAAGCGTCAGCCCGAGGGTCGCAATCACAAACGAAAACTCGCCGATCTGCGCCATGCACAAGCCGGTGCGCAACGAGGTGCGCACATCGTGACCGATAAAAAACATGCCCAGACCGCATACCACGCTTTTGCCAACCATCACGGTCAGCGCGATCAACAGCGCCGGCAACGCGTAATGCACAAGCTGCATCGGATCGATCTTCAGTCCGATAGCCACAAAAAACAGCGCCGCGAACATGTCACGTAAAGGTTCCACCAGATGCACGACACGCGGCGCACTGCGCGCCTCTGCTACTACGGCACCTGCAAGAAAAGCGCCTAGCGCCACGCTGAAACCCAGCCACGCCGCCAGCAAGCTGGCGCCAAAACAGATGCCGAGCACGCTGACCAGCAACGTTTCATCGCGGTCGAAGCGGGCGACGTAATCAACCAGGCGTGGCAGCAGCAACAGCCCCACAATCATGCCGGCAATGACAAACAGCCCCAGGTGCCCCACCAGGGTAAATGCCGCCACTGTCTGCACTGTGCCGCTGATTGCGATCGCGGTAAGCAACGTGAGCAGCACGATGGTCAGCATGTCTTCCGCTACCAGCATGCCGACCACTAACCGCGCGAATGGCCATTGCCGCAGACCGTTCTCGGTCAGCGTGCGCGTCGCCACCATGGTCGACGACAGCGCGATGATCGCGCCAAGGAACAACGCATTCCTGCCACCCCAGCCGAACAAAAGTCCAAGCTGATAACCCATCCACAGCATGAATCCGACTTCGATCACCGTGACCAGCAGCAAAGTGCCACCGACCTGGCGCAATTTGCGCACACTGAACTCGAGCCCCAGCGTAAACATCAACAGCACTACGCCGAGGTTGGAGATATCGCCAATGGCGCGCGGATCAGCCACCAACACGCCTGGTGTATGTGGACCAATCACCACGCCAGCAAGGATGTAACCGGGTAGCACAGGCAGACGCAGGCGCTGGAACAGGATGGTCGTGGCACCAGCCACAAGCATCACCAACGCAAGGTCGCGGATAAAGCCAATATCGTGCATGCCGTCCTCATGGCGCAGTCTTGACGTGAGCTTAAACCGAAGCACCAATCCAACAGCAGTCGAAGCAAAACGATCGGTTCATCAAACGATGAGATTTTTATAAAAATTTGCTTGACGGAATTCCAAACCCATCCTATTCTTTCGGGCTTCCAGCCGTGGGGCCATAGCTCAGCTGGGAGAGCGCCTGCATGGCATGCAGGAGGTCGGCGGTTCGATCCCGCCTGGCTCCACCAACACAAACGTCCCCATCGTCTAGAGGCCTAGGACATCACCCTTTCACGGTGGCGACCGGGGTTCGAATCCCCGTGGGGACGCCAATTCAAGCGATAGCCAACCAGCCGTCGCATCGAATTGGAAACGGACTTATTGTGTTTGAGTACGCTGGAAGGCAGTAACAACGCGGAGCGGTAGTTCAGTCGGTTAGAATGCTGGCCTGTCACGCCGGAGGTCGCGGGTTCGAGTCCCGTCCGCTCCGCCATTACTGAGAAAGATCGTCACAAGAAGCTCGCCATCGCGCGGGCTTTTTTGTTGCCTGAAATCAGGGGACTTAAGGATGCTCTGATTTATTCCACGTACCCGTCACCGCACTGTATGCGCGCCTCGCATCACTCCGGCCCCAACATATTGAATTCAAAGGATGGGGTGACGTCCAGAAGACTCGCAGGCTCTATTGCGTGGCGCAGGGCAGACTGGCCGTCTGTTCAAGTCGCGCGATACAGCCTGCGAGTCTTCTGGACGGTATGCCGGATGCGTGGAATAGATCAGAGCATCCTTAACCCTTAACCGCCTATTTCGACACCTGCTCCAGCGTACCTGCCGAATGCCCCTGCTCTGCCAGGTACTCCAGCCAACGAGCCAGAAAACCGTTCATCTGCAAACGATGCTGGAACACGGTATGCGCTGGCGGGAACGGCCCCAGCACTTGCCACAAGTGACGCCCCGGATGGCAGTGCAGCGCCTCAGCCACGTGCGCATCGTTATAGACACGCAGCTGGGCGGATGGCGCGCGACGCCCAGTCTGTGCGTCGACGAAACCGTACGTCAGTTCCAGCTCCAGCGTATACGGATGACATTCCTGTACCACCAAATGCACCGGCAGACCGTCGTCGACGTCTGACACGTAATCGCCCACTACCAGCTTTTGTGGTGCGAACAGGCGCGTCAGCCGATGATAGTTTTCGGCATAGAGTCCCATCAGGTACTCAAAGCGTCCTGGCAGCAAGGCGGCACGGCGGTCGAGAACGGCACTCATAGGGGTAAGGTTTTCTCCATCGCTTAGAACATGGTTTTTTCGATACCGAACTGATCGAAGATTTTGCTCGCAATCTCCTCGATCGATACATGCGTGGTATTCAGGCAAGGAATCCCCGCCTGCCGCAACAGCCGGTCGGCCTGTTCCAGTTCCCACTTGCATTGCTTCAGCGTGGCATAACGACTGCCCGGGCGCCGCTGTTCGCGGATCTGCGCCAGGCGATCGGGCTCAATGGTCAAGCCGAACAGGCGGTTTTTATAGGACCGCAGACGGGCGGGCAGTTCGAGCTTTTCCAGGTCCTCATCGGTCAGCGGATAATTGGCGGCACTGACCCCGTAATGCAAGGCCATATAGAGGCAGGTCGGCGTTTTGCCCGAACGCGACACACCCACCAGGATCAGATCCGCCTGGGCATAGTCCACGTCCAGGCCGTCATCGTGGCTCAAGGCGTAGTTGGTGGCGTTGATGCGCGCCTCGTATTTATCAAAGTCCACCAGGCCATGCGAGCGGTTCACCGCACCGGAATGACGGGTGCCCAGCTCGTCTTCCAATGGCCCGATGAACGGCGCGAACACGTCCAGCATCAGCGCACCGCTGCTGGCGACGATGTCGCACAGAGCCCGGTCGGCCATGGTATTGACCACGATCGGCCGATCCCCGCTCTGGGCATACCGCGTCTTGATGCGCGTCGCTGCCGCCTCAGCTTTCTGGGGGTTGTCGATGAATGGCAGGCGATGTTTTTCGAACTGCACCCCTTCGAATTGAGCAAGGATGCTGTTTCCGATGGTTTCGGCGGTAATACCAGTAGAGTCGGAGATGAAAAAAACCGAGCGTTGCATGGGTATTCCATGGGCGATTGGAGTTCCTGCCCTGCACCATATCGCAAGCAAGAATTCCTGTCTTTGCTTGACTTAAACCTGACTGGTATGCAGTTGGCGCGGTCTTTGCGCGCAATGGTCTTCTTGTGCCGCGCACCATCGACAACGGACAATACCAGTCTTTCGCGGTCCGGCTTCCCCCACCGCTCCCGGCTTATTAATGACGAGCTCTTAAGGAGACTCCTTTGAACGATCTGGTGCTTTGGCTCGACCAACTGCGCATGACCGACCTTGGCAAGGTCGGCGGAAAGAATGCGTCGCTCGGCGAGATGATTGGCAACCTGGCCCAGCTCGGCGTATCCGTGCCGGGCGGCTTTGCCACCACCGCCGACGCTTTCCAGCAGTATCTGGAAAAGAGCGGCCTGTCCAAGCGTATCGCCGAACGGCTGGCCACACTGGATGTCGATGACGTCGACGCACTGGTCGCCGGCGGCAAGGAAATCCGGGGCTGGATTGTCGACACCGCCCTGCCTGCCGAGCTGGAAAATGCCATCCGCGCGGCCTACATCAAGCTCTGCAAAGATGCCGGCAGCGACAATATCGCCGTCGCCGTACGCTCCTCCGCCACCGCCGAAGATCTGCCGGATGCATCGTTCGCCGGCCAGCAGGAAACCTTCCTCAACGTGGTCGGCATCGACGACGTGCTGCATAAGGTGAAAGAAGTTTTCGCCTCGCTCTACAACGATCGGGCCATCGCTTACCGCGTGCACCAGGGCTTTAAGCACGAAGACGTGTTTCTCTCCGCCGGCGTGCAGCTGATGGTGCGCTCGGATGTGGGGGCTTCCGGTGTGCTGTTCACACTCGATACCGAATCGGGTTTCCGCGATGTGGTGTTCGTCACCGGCAGCTACGGCCTGGGCGAAATGGTTGTCCAGGGCGCGGTGAACCCGGATGAGTTCTACGTGTTCAAGCCGACACTGAAGGAAGGCAAGCCGGCCGTACTGCGCCGCAGCCTCGGTGCCAAGCAGCAACGCATGGTGTATTCCACCCAGCCTGGCGAGCGCGTGCGCATCGAGGAAACCCCGGCAGCTGATCGCAACCGCTTCTGTATCACTGATGCCGATGTGCAGGAACTGGCCAAGCAGGCGCTGGTGATCGAAAAGCACTACGGCCGTCCGATGGATGTCGAGTGGGCGAAGGATGGCAACACCGGCAAGCTCTACATCGTGCAGGCCCGCCCGGAAACGGTGAAGTCGCGTGCGCATGCCACGCAGCTGGAGCGTTTCCACCTCACCGAAAAAGGCAAGGTGCTGGCCGAAGGCCGCGCCATCGGCCAGAAGATCGGCGCAGGCAAGGCTCGCGTGATTCGTTCGCTGGCCGATATGAACAAAGTGCAGCCGGGCGATGTGTTGATCGCTGACATGACTGACCCCGACTGGGAACCGGTGATGAAGCGCGCTTCGGCCATCGTCACCAATCGCGGCGGCCGCACCTGCCACGCGGCAATCATTGCGCGCGAATTGGGCGTACCGGCGGTGGTCGGCACGGGCAATGCGCTGAACACCATTCCGGACGGTCATGACGTCACCGTGTCCTGCGCGGAAGGCGATACCGGCATGATCTACGAGGGCCAGCTGAAGTTCGACCGCGTCACTGCAGATCTCGGCGCGATGCCCGAAGCACCGCTGAAGATCATGATGAACGTGGCCAACCCCGAGCGCGCCTTCGACTTCGGCATGCTGCCGAACGCAGGCATCGGCCTGGCCCGTCTGGAAATGATCATTGCCAGTCATATCGGCGTGCATCCGAAGGCGCTGCTCGAATACAGCAGGCAGGATGCCGAAACCAAGGCCAAGATCGACGCGCGCATCGCCGGCTATGCCGATCCGGTGAGCTTCTACATCGATCGTCTAGCCGAAGGCATCGCCACCATCGCCGCGTCGGTGTATCCGAAGCCGGTGATCGTGCGCCTGTCCGACTTCAAGTCCAACGAATACGCCAATCTGCTCGGCGGTTCGCGCTACGAACCGCATGAAGAAAACCCGATGATCGGCTACCGCGGCGCCAGCCGTTACGTCGATGCCGGCTTCACTGAATCGTTCGGTCTGGAATGCAAAGCCGTCAAGCACGTGCGCGAAGTGATGGGTCTCACGAATGTGTGGGTGATGATCCCGTTCGTGCGCACGCTGGACGAAGGCCGCAAGGTGGTCGAGGTGCTCGGCAAGAACGGCCTCAAGCAAGGCGAGCATGACCTGAAGATCATCATGATGTGCGAGCTGCCGTCCAACGCGCTGTTGGCCGACGAATTCCTCGACATCTTCGATGGCTTCTCGATCGGCTCCAACGACCTCACCCAGCTCACCCTCGGCCTGGACCGCGACTCAAGCATCGTCGCCCACCTGTTCGACGAGCGCGATCCAGCGGTGAAGAAGCTGCTGTCGATGGCCATTCAGACTGCACGCAAGCGTGGCAAATACGTCGGCATCTGCGGCCAGGGCCCGTCTGATCACCCTGATCTGGCTGAATGGCTGATGGATCAGGGTATCGAATCGGTGTCGCTCAACCCTGACACCGTGGTCGATACCTGGCTGCGTCTGGCCAAGAAGAAAGCCGGTTAAAGCACAAGGCTTGAAGCACGGGGCGGTGGCAACACCGCCCCGTTGCTTTTGTGAAACTCGATCATCGCAACGCTGTCTGTACCCCTATCCATTACCGCAAGAAGGGGAAGACGATGCGCAGCCTGATGCAGCACCTCTACCGGAACAAGGGATTCATTACCTTCATGCTCTGCATGATCATGTTCCGCAGCGCGCTCGCTGACTGGAGTGTCGTCCCTACCGGCTCCATGCAACCGACCATTCAGATTGGCGACCGCATTTTGGTGGACAAGGCAGCCTACGACATCCGCGTACCGCTCACACATATCTCGCTCATCCATCTGGCTGATCCGCAACGCGGCGACATCGTGGTACTCGATTCACACGCTGCTAATGAGCGCCTGGTAAAGCGCGTCATCGGCCTTCCCGGCGACGAAGTCGCCCTGCGCGACAACATGCTCTACATCAATGGCGTGGCCGCCACCTACTCGCCCGTCAACGTGCAAGGCATCCACGACGATCAGCAGGATCCTGCCCGGTACGAAATGGAAAGCCTGGGCCACCTGCAACACCTGATCCGGCTTTCGATCTATCGACCCAGCGAGATGCGTGATTTCGGTCCGATTACCGTACCGACCGGCCAATATCTGTTGATGGGTGACAATCGCGACAACAGCATGGATTCCCGCTACCTGGGCTTCTTCCCCCGTAACGAAATCGTGGGGCGATCCCGCTATGTGGCGATGTCGCTGGATCCGAATCACGATTACCTGCCACGCAAGCAGCGCTTTGGGGCCCGCCTTGACGTTCCCAGCCCCTCGCCTCGATAAATCCCGAACCAGGCAGTTGTCAGGCCCAGGGCGAGCACGTATCATGTCCGGCTCGCGCTGACCAACGCGCACCTTTTCGGAGAGGTGGCAGAGTGGTCGAATGTACCTGACTCGAAATCAGGCGTACGTGTAAGCGTACCGTGGGTTCGAATCCCACCCTCTCCGCCAGATACGCAAAAAGCCCCCTCGTGGGGCTTTTTGCGTATCTGGCGGTGGCGGCGGGTGATTTGGATAAGAGCTATCGGTTCGACAAAGACAGCCGGAGGCTGGTCCTGAAGCGCCACTCACGGAGGGTGGTGCCCATAGACGTGCAGAACAATCCACCTGCATGCGCCTCAAGACAACCATCAAGAAAGTGTTTTGAACATGTGACCGCGCTCAATATCCAAACCATTCTGTGAATCACCACACAAAATTTTTGCGCCACGCATCCACATCCGGCATGCTGCGCCTATCTAATCAGCAGATGCCCATGATCGAGTTCGGACACGGAACCCACGTTGGATTGCGCCGCACGCGCAATGAAGACACGTATTGCGCCGACGCGGCGCTAGGCCTGTTTCTAGTTGCCGACGGCATGGGTGGGCATCAGCACGGGGAAGTGGCTTCAGCATTGGCGCGCGATGCGGTGATCGAAGGTGTGCGCCGCGGTTTGCCGCTGGCTGAAGCCGTGCATGGCGCAGCCGCTCGCGTGCTTGAACGCGCACAGCGCTACGACGATGCGCTCCCCATGGGCACTACCATCGTGGCGCTCCGCCTATCCGAGCAGAACTACGAAATAGCCTGGGTGGGCGACAGCCGCATCTATCAGTGGAAGAACGGGCTGCGTCAGGTCAGCCACGATCACTCCTTGGTGCAGAGTCTGGTTGACGCTGGCCTAATCGAGGAGTCCCAAGCTCGGCGGCATCCACAACGCAATGTGCTGACCCAGGCGTTGGGCATCACTGCGCTAGAGCAATTGCATATCAGCCTGGCCAAAGGACAACTCACGCCCGACATGAGCTTCCTCATCTGCAGCGATGGCCTTACCGAAGAAGTGAACGACAACGCCATCGCCAACATGGTTGGCCGACAAGATCTGGCCGCACAGGAATGCGTCGATCATCTGCTGCTGGCCGCCCTCGATGCGGGCGGCAGCGACAACGTCACCGCGATTCTCGCCCGCAACCGCTAAATCAGCGCCTGTTTGGCGGCTCTTAGCCCTCGACTTCCACCCGGCGCCACACCGATTGACCACCGGCGCTTTTGTCCAGGGCATCCAATCGCTTGCCGTGCGCGTCAAGTTCGTCCTGGCTGGCGCGCAGCACCCGCGGGCGGCGGGCGAGCACCAGCGGCGTGACCACCGAGCGTTCGCCGGTTTCGTTTGCGCCTTCAAATCCCAGGTCGAGTACGACCTGGCCAGACGTCATCGCGAGATAAACATCAGCGAGCAGCTGCGCGTCGATCAAGCCCCCGTGCAGGCCACGCGCAGAGTTGTCCACGCCAAGGCGCTTGCAGAGTGCATCGAGGCTGTTGCGCTGGCCGGGATAACGCTCGCGCGCCATGGCCAGGGTATCCAGCACGGGACAACGGTCCCTGATACGCCCGTAGTGCGCGCCCGCGCGCGCTAACTCGGCATCCAAAAAGCCAACGTCGAAGGTCGCGTTGTGGATGATCAGTTCAGTGCCATCGATGAATGCCAGAAACTCCTCGACGATGTCCTCGAAGTGCGGCTTGTCGAGCAGAAATTCATCCTCAATACCCGTTACTTCGCGGGCACCTTCATCGATGGCACGATCCGGATTGAGGTAGGTCTGGTAATGACGACCGGTGGGTCGGCGCTCAATCAACTCGACGCAGGCGATTTCAATCAGGCGGTGGCCCTGACGTACTTCGAGGCCGGTGGTTTCGGTATCGAGAACGATCTGTCTCATGCCTTTTCCTTGAATTGCTCTGCCTGTTCGCGTGCAGCCTGATCGACGCGCTCGTTTTCAACATGACCGGCGTGGCCCTTTACCCACTGCCAACGTACCTGATGCGGTGCTACCGCGGCGGAAAGCCGTTGCCATAGATCCTGGTTCTTTACCGGTTTCTTATCGGCGGTGCGCCAGCCGTTGCTGATCCAGCGCGGCACCCATTCTTCCATGCCCTGCATGACGTAACGCGAATCGGTGGTGACCTTGACGCTGCACGGGCGCGTCAAAGCTTCGAGCGCGCTGATTGCGGCTAGCAGTTCCATCCGGTTGTTGGTGGTCTGAGCCTCGCCGCCGCTCAGCAAACGCTCCGTTCCCTTGGCTCTCAACAGTGCCGCCCAGCCTCCCGGACCGGGATTGCCGAGGCACGCGCCATCGGTAAACGCTTCTACATCCGCCACTCGTTCTGCTCCGTCTTCTTCTGAATTGAGGTGTGTCTTCGAAACGCGCCATCAACTGACCGAATTGCGCCGCGCACCGGGAGCAAGGCCGGCTCGCACCGGCGGCGTCACTGGCTTGGGGCGCAGCCGCGTCGGTACGTTCATCGGGCCCTGCTTGCGCGCCACCAGTACATAGCCGCCGCCAAGCAAGGCCGGCGCATCAGCTTGTCCGTTCGAGGGTACTGGCAACGCTCGCCCTACCCGCTGTACCCGCTCGATCTGCAGTTCTGCCCGGCGCAGCCTGACTGCCAACTGCATGGGAGACGTGGCATGCGAATCGCTGCCACGCGTATGCCAAAGCCACCAGGGTGTCCAGCCGCTCAACGGATTGATCCCCGTAAGCACCAGCATGCCGCCTGGCGCCAGCACGCGAATGATCTCGTCCAGCGAAAGGGAAGCAGGCTCCAGAGCGTGGCGCAGGAGGATCAGATCGAAAGCCCGGTCTATAAACGGCAACGGCTCGCTGGCACTGGCCTGGACATCGCCCCGGAATCGTCCCTGCGCGAGCCGGAGCGTCACCCACTGGCCCAGATAGGGTGGATTGGGTGGCGCATCCTGGGCGGCGGCGGAGAGCAGCAGCGCCCGAGTACCTGCGCAACGGCGCAGATCCGGCAGGTAGGCTACCGTTTCATCGGCCATGAGACCACGCATGGGCGCACTTGCGTAGATATCGTGGGCGCGCTGTGGCATGGAACGAGGGCCTGTCGCGGGGGCGGGGTCAGGCTGCGAGTTTACCGGCTGGCTTCACAAAGACGAACCAGTCCGCAACAGGATTCGAACGATATTTCGATTAACGGATATCTAACTACCTGTCGTCCCTAGGGTTTTATAGTCCCCAGTCGCGCGCATGCCGGACGCCTGCGTCAGTCGATACGAAGAAACAGAGCGGAGTACGCCCTTGCACGTCGTACCGTTACCGGCGCTTGCCGACAACTACATCTGGCTGCTGCATAACGACAGCGGCCAAGCCATCGTGGTGGATCCGGGCGAAGCCAGCCCGGTGGAAGCGGCACTCGCCTCTCGCGGCTTGACCCTGCGCGCTGTCCTGCTGACGCATCATCACGCCGATCACATCGGCGGTGCCGGCCAGCTGCGAGACCGCTACGGCATTCCCGTCTATGCGCCTGACGATGACCGCATCGAGATCGCGACGCATCGGGTGCACGACGGCCAGACGCTGGAACTCCAACAGCCATCTGCACGCTTCAAAGTTATCGCCGTGCCGGGCCACACGCTGAGCCATATCGTTTACGTTGGCGAAGGCGTATTGCTCTGTGGCGACACCTTATTCAGCCTCGGCTGCGGCCGCATGTTCGAGGGCACGCCCACGCAGATGCTGTCATCACTACAGCGTCTTGCCTCCCTGCCCGGCGACACATTGGTGTGTTGCGGCCACGAATACACCGCTGCAAACGGCCGCTTTGCGCAAACCATCGAGCCCGATAATGCGGCACTGAAGCAGCGACTGGATGAAGTGACCAGGCTTCGAGCCGAACACCGTCCGAGCCTGCCCGCCACGTTGTCGAGCGAACTGGCGTGCAATCCTTTCCTGCGCGTGGATAGTGAGAGCGTGATCGACTGGTGTCGCCGGCATGGTGCAGCGAATGATCCTGTCGCTCGTTTCGCCGCGCTGCGGTCCGCCAAGGACGCATTCCGCGCATGAAACACACGCAACGACTTCTTCCCGTTGCGCTTGCCTCGTTACTGGCGGCATGCGCGACACCACCGACGACTGGCCCGACGCACGCGCCCGCGACGACAGTTACGCCAACCCAAGCCCCTGCGCCGACACCAGCGCCTGCACCCCAGGCAGCGGCAACGCCTGCTTCGCAGCCGGAAACGGTAGATGTCTGGGACAGGTTGCGCGGCAGCTTCGCCATGTCCGATTGCGATGCCGATCCGCAGATCATGGTATGGGCGCATCGCTATACGCAAAATCCTCAGCGCTTTGAAACACAGATGAATCAGGTGCTGCCGCAGCTCATCTATGTGCAGCAAGTCGCTGAGAAATACGACGTAGCCGGTGAATTCGCCCTGTTGCCGTGGGTGGAAAGCCAGTACCGGCCCGTGCCGGGACATCGCAATCTTCCTGTTGGTATCTGGCAAATCGTTAGCAGTACCGCGCACGTGATCGGATTGCATACGGATCGCGGCTATGACGGGCGCCTGGATACAGCCGCCTCGACTGACGGCGTCATGCGCATGCTGCACGATTACCACGACAACCTGCATGACTGGCGCTTGGTGGATTACGCCTTCAACCGCGGCGAATTCGGCATGCAGAAGCTGGTTCAGCAGCATGGCCTACCCCCAGACGAACCGGCCATTCCGAACCTGCCGGTACCGCGCGTCACACGTGAACATCTGACCAAGCTGCTGGCCATTTCCTGCGTGGTGCGCGACCCCGGACGATTCAATGTGGAATTACCCACGCTGGCGCCAGATCAGCATCTGGAGGCGGTGCAAGTCAGCCACAGCATGACGCTGTCCCATGCAGCCAGCAGTGCCGGCATGGATGCCGACACGCTCAAGCAACTGAATCCTGCTTTGCTTACAGGTAACGTGGATAACAACACGCCGGGGCACCTGTTGTTGATGCCGCATCGTAACGCCGAGCAGTTGCGCACCGCGTTGCAGATAGCCAACGACCAGGGCATGACGGCCAGCCTATCTGACAACAATCCGCCGCCGCCCATGCTTGCGGATGCACCTGCCATCACCGACGACAGTTCCAACACGTCAACCAAGCCGCACCACGCCCGCACTCACACGGTGCGCTCGGGAGAAAGCTTGTGGCAGATCGCCAAAAATTACTCCACGAGCGTAAGCAAGATTGAACGCCTGAACAACTTGCACGGCAAGCCGCTTAAGCCGGGGCAAGTACTCAAGCTCGATACGCCCTGAATCCCTCCGTCCTCGCGACTGCCTGCTAGACTCGCGGGAGCGAGCGCCTTCGTGTGCTGACTGATCATCTTCAGGAGGACGCATGGGATTCCTGCATGGTAAGCGAGCCCTTATCACTGGCATTGCCAGCCAGCGCTCCATCGCCTGGGGCATCGCCAACGCCATGCATCGGGAAGGCGCGCAACTTGCCTTCACCTATCCGAACGAGCGAATGAAGGATCGCGTCGACGAAGCCGCCAATGCGTTCGGCTCCAACATCGTGTTGCCCTGCGATGTTGCCGAGGATGCGCAAATCGAAAACCTGTTCGTAGCCTTGCGCAAGCATTGGGATGGTTTCGACATCCTGGTGCATTCGATTGGCTTTGCGCCACGCGAGGCCATCCAGGGAGAATTTCTGGATCACCTCACGCGCGAAAACTTCACCATCGCCCACGATATTTCCAGCTACAGTCTTGCCGCGCTGGCCAAAGCAGCGCGCCCGATGATGGCCCATCGCAATGGCGCCATCCTCACACTGACCTATCTCGGCGCAGAGCGGGCCCTGAACAACTACAACGTCATGGGACTGGCCAAGGCGAGCCTTGAAGCGAATGTGCGATACCTCGCTTACAACCTTGGTCCCGAGACGACGCGTGTCAACGCGATTTCAGCCGGGCCAATCAAAACATTGGCTGCAGCGGGCATCGCCAATTTCCGCAAGATGCTCGAACATGTGGAAGAAAACGCACCGCTGCGGCGAAGCGTGACTATCGACGAAGTCGGCAATGTCGGCGCATTCCTGTGTTCGGATCTGGCTTCAGGCATCACCGGGGAAGTGACCTATGTGGATGCGGGCTACAACATCCTCGGCATGACTGGCGTCTGAGCAACGGGTTTGTGGAAAAGAAAAAGGCGGCTCGAGGCCGCCTTTTCTCTTTTGATCATGATGATCGCTTGATCGCGATAGCGCCGATTACATGCGGTCCTTGGCGATCTGGATCTTGCTCTTCGCCTTCAGCATGTCGATGAAACCCTGGGTCTCGACACCACCGTAAGCTTGCATCATCTGGCGATACAGCTGCCGGCGATCGTCTTCCGTCAACTTGGAAAGATCGCCGCCTTCGACTTTGTCGACCGCGAGCACGGCATAAGCGCCATTGCCCATCGAAACGTCCGCGTATTGCGACTTGCCATCGGCCGGGTGCGGGGTGACAAAGGCTTGGTCAAGAATCGGCTGCGGCGCGCCCTGCTGAACGCGCTGGGCTTGCGTGATGGTCTGCACATCAGCGTGCTCGGCCTTGGCCAGCGTCGCCATGTCTTCACCCTTGTTCAGGCGTTGGGCCAACACTTCAGCCTTCTGCTTGGCGGCATCAGCGATGCGCTGGTCGAGGATCTTCTGCACGATCGCATCATGCACTTCGGCAACCGGCTTGGGAGAAGCCGGCACGTGCTTGTCGAGGCGCACCACCACCGAATCGGTCTTGCTCAGATCGACCAAGCTGGAGTTATTGCCGGAATTCAATACGTCGCTGGAGAATGCCGCCGCAATCACCTTCGGATTGGCAGCAATGCCTTCCCCGCCGCTGTGACCGAACAGCGGAGTTTCCTTGATCTGCAACTGCAACGCCTGGGCAGCCGGCTCAAGCGAGCCCGGATTCTGCGATGTGAGATCGGTCATCTTGCCAGCGGCATCGTTGTAGGCGCGATCATGATCGGCTGAGGTCGCTTCCTTGAGCAGTTGGTCGCGAACCTGTTCGAACGGCTTGGTCTGGCCACTGCGCACGTCGCGCAGATAGATGATGTGATAGCCCTCATCGGACAGCACCGGCTTGGAGATCTGACCCTTCTGCAGCGCGAACATGGCCGACTCGAAGGCTGGATTGGTAACGCCCTTCTGCAGCCAGCCGAGATCGCCACCCGTAAGGCGGGAACCGACGTCATCCGAATCCTGCTGCGCCAGCTTGGCAAAATTTTCCGGCGTGGCTTCGGCAGCAATCTTCTCGGCCTTGTCCAGCGCAACCTTCTGCTGGGCCGGTGTCGCATTCTTCGGCACGTTGATCAGGATGTGCGAAACCTCGCGTTGTTCCGGCAAGCCGAAACGGGCGATTTCATCCTGGTAGCGCTTTTTGAGATCGTCGTCGGAGGGTTGCGATTCCGGCTTCAGATCGGCGCCATTCACTTCGATGTACTTCAGCGACACCTGTTCTGGATTCATGAAATCCGCCTGGTGCGCTGTGTAGTAATCCTGCACCTGTGCATCGGTGACTTGGCTATCGGCTGGCGCTTCATGCGGCAACACGAAATAGCGAATGTCACGGCGCTGGAGCTTGATATCCAGGTAACGGTCGATATCGGTCTGGGTGACGATGGTGCTACCGCTGATGGCATCCGGCAGCAAGCCACTTTCCAGCGACGTGCGAATGTTGCTCTGGAACATATCGGGCGTCATGCCGGCAGCGGCGAGCTGCGCGCGATACATGTCCGCATTGAACTGGCCGTCAACCTGGAAAGCAGGATTGGCAGCGATGGTGTCGCGCAACGACTGATCCGACACGCGCATGCCGAGGTCTTCGTTGGCTTGCAAAATCAATTGCTGGCCGATCAGCTCGTCCAGCACCTGTTGCTTGAATTCGGGTTTGTCGAACACGCTCGGATCGAACTGGTCACCCATCTGCGCACGCTGCTGCTGACGGATGCGGTTCATGGTGTCCTGGTATTGCTGCTGGCTGATCTCGCGCTTGCCGACTTTGGCGACGAAGGTTTCAGACTGTGAGCTGAAGTAACCCTCGATGCCGAAGAATGACATGGCAAATACGGCGATGCCCAGCACCACAATGGCTGGCCATCCCTGCATTTTGTCGCGTAGTGATTGCAGCATAGATCTTCCCGCGATGTTGTTGGCGCGTTTCCGCGCATGTCCTAAACAACAAGGGCGCCACGGGGGCGCCCTTGCAGACCGTGGCGGAGCGGACGGGACTCGAACCCGCGACCTCCGGCGTGACAGGCCAGCATTCTAACCGACTGAACTACCGCTCCACATACTGGTGGGCGCTGTAGGGATCGAACCTACGACCCTCGCCTTGTAAGGGCGACGCTCTACCGCTGAGCTAAGCGCCCGCAACCAAGCGGGCCGCTTAGTTTACGGCGTCCTTGAGTCCCTTGCCAGCCTTGAACGCCGGAATCTTCGAAGCGGCGATCTTGATCTCTTCGTTGGTGCGAGGATTGCGACCGGTACGGGCGGCACGCTCGCGCACGGTGAAGGTGCCGAAGCCGACAACCGCCACGTCGTCGCCATTCTTCAGGGCCTCTTGCACGGTCTCGAAGAAAGCTTCGAGGGCACGACCGGCGTCGGTCTTGGACAGTTCGGCTTTTTGGGCGACGGCATTGATCAGATCGGTTTTATTCATTGAGTTACTCCCTTAAACAGGTATTCGGCCCGCGGATAGGTATGGGACGGGACAACGCAGGAAAGGATTGAAAGGATTCTACGGAAGGCGTTGCCACGCGATCCCGCATCACTGTGCATGCTGGCGCAGCCCCAGGATGGCGGTGAGCCTTTATACCAGCGGCTCCAAGGGTCCGCAATACAAGCATTACCAACGCTTTGCGGGGGTTCAGCGGTATCTTCTCTCACACAGACGCACACCGCACAACCGCCACTTGCGTGACGGTATTGCACGGTGTGAAAGAGGCGACACGGAAAACGTGTCGCCTATCGCAATCTCTGGGGGGAGCCCCTGCGCTTAATGGGTACGTGTAGGCGCTTCAGTTGTTTCGTCGTGCGTACCCGCCTCAGCCGATGCTGACGCAGGCTCTGCATCCGTCTTGGCGGGCAGCGGCTGCAGCGGACGCTCCAATGCGATGTCGAGTACTTCGTCGATCCAGCGCACGGGGTGAATATCCAGCGATCCGGTAATGTTTTCCGGAATATCCGCCAGATCCTTGCGATTTTCGTCCGGGATGATCACGGTGGTGATGCCACCGCGATGAGCCGCCAGCAGCTTCTCTTTCAAACCGCCAATTGGCAGCACGCGACCGCGCAGTGTGATCTCGCCGGTCATGGCCACTTCGGAGCGGACAGGCACCTTGGTCAAGGCCGACACCAACGCCGTGCACATCGCGATGCCCGCGCTGGGACCATCCTTCGGGGTAGCACCTTCCGGCACGTGGATGTGCAGGTCGAGTTTCTCGTGGAAATCCGGCTCGATGCCCATGCGGCTGGCACGTGCGCGCACCACGGAAAGCGCCGCCTGGATCGACTCCTTCATCACGTCACCGAGCTGACCGGTATGCACCAGACGGCCCTTGCCGGGGACGATCGACGATTCGATGCTGAGCAAATCACCGCCGACCTGAGTCCAAGCCAGACCCGTCACGAGACCAACCTCGTTCTGCTGCTCCTTGCGACCAAAGTCGAAGCGGCGCACGCCAAGATAATGATCGAGATTATCGGAGTCCACCCGCACCTTACTTGGTGCAGCCTTGGCCTTGCCCTTCTTGGTTTCGGGTTTTGCCTTCTCTGCGGCCTTCTTGTGTTCACCCAGGGTCAGCTGTTTGACCACCTTGCGACAGATCTTGGAAATCTCGCGCTCAAGATTGCGCACGCCGGATTCGCGCGTGTAGTAACGCACGATATCGCGCACCGCTTCCTCGTCGACACTAAGCTCTTCAGGCTTGAGGCCGTTCGCCTTGATCTGCTTCGGCAGCAGATACTTTTGCGCGATGCCAAGCTTCTCATCCTCGGTATAACCGGGAATGCGAATGACTTCCATGCGATCAAGCAGCGGGCCTGGGATGTTGAGTGAGTTGGCCGTTGCAATCCACATCACTTCAGAAAGATCGAGATCGACTTCCAGATAGTGATCGTTGAATGTGTGGTTCTGTTCCGGATCGAGCACTTCCAGCAGTGCTGAGGACGGATCACCGCGGAAGTCCATCGACATCTTGTCGATTTCGTCGAGCACGAACAGTGGATTCTTGGTGCCCACTTTGTTCATGTTCTGCACGATGCGACCCGGCATCGAACCGATGTAGGTACGGCGATGGCCACGGATCTCTGCTTCGTCGCGCACGCCACCGAGGCTCATGCGAACGAACTTTCGGTTCGTCGCCTTGGCGATCGACTGGCCGAGCGAGGTCTTACCTACGCCAGGCGGACCGACCAGGCAGAGGATCGGGCCCTTCATGGCACTGACGCGCTGCTGCACAGCGAGGTATTCAAGGATGCGCTCTTTGACCTTCTCCAGACCGAAGTGGTCGGTGTCGAGCACTTCCTGCGCCAATGCGAGATCCTTGCGCACCTTGCTGCGCTTCTTCCACGGCACGCCGATCAGCCAATCCAGATAATTGCGCACCACGGTGGCTTCAGCCGACATGGGCGACATCTGCTTGAGCTTGCCGAATTCCTGACGCGCCTTGGTCAACACCGGCTTGGGCATACCGGCGTCTTCGATTTTCTTTTGCAGTTCTTCGATTTCGTTCGGGCCATCCTCGCCCTCACCCAGCTCCTTCTGGATGGCCTTCATCTGTTCGTTGAGGTAGTACTCGCGCTGGCTCTTTTCCATCTGCGACTTCACGCGGCCGCGGATGCGCTTTTCCACCTGCTGCAGATCGATCTCGCCATCGACCAGACCAATCAGCAGTTCCAGGCGCTGACCGACGTCGGCCGTCTCCAGCACTTTTTGCTTTTCAGACATGCGCACAGTGAGATGCGCGGCGATCGAGTCGGCAAGACGCGAAGGATCATCGATACCCGACAAGGTCGCCAACACTTCCGGCGGTAGCTTACGGCTCTGCTTGACCAACTGTTCGAACAGCGACACCAGTGTGCGCGAAACGACATCCAGCTCGCGCTCCTTCACGTTGTAGACGGGCTCGATCACACGCGAGCGTGCGGTCAGCATGCCGCCGTCTTCGTGATATTCCTCGATCGCGACACGCGACTGCCCTTCCACCAGCACTTTCACGGTGCCGTCAGGCAGCTTTAACAGCTGCAACACGCCGGCAAGCGTGCCGATTTCGTGAAGGTCCTTCACCTCGGGATCGTCGATATCAGGACTCTTCTGCGCCACCAGCAAAATCTGGCGCTCACCTTCCATGGCACGTTCGAGGGCACGCATGGACTTATCGCGGCCGACGAACAACGGAATCACCATGTGTGGATAGACCACGACATCGCGCAGGGGCAGCACCGGCAGCGCGTCCAAAAGGGCGCCAGTGGCGACAGGATTTGCAGCACTTTTTGCCATCGCAGGAAATCTCTCGCGAAAAATGAGGCTTACGGCCCCGACACTGCGCCGAGGTCATTGACTCGTCAAGTGGAGGCGATGCGGCCAGCACTCAAGTGCTGGCCTGCTAACAAAAAACACGCGGCCCCGGCAGTTGCCCGCCGGGGCCGCGGGATGCGGATGTTGTAACAATCAGGCAGCCGCGTCGCCGCTCTCGCTGCTGATGCGTGGTTGCTGTTGCAAGTTTCCACGATAGATCAGATACGGCTCGGCCTGACCTTCGATCACTGCGTCATCCACCACAACCTTGCTGACGTGCTCCAGCGACGGCAGCTCGTACATGGTGTCCAGCAGCACTTGCTCAAGAATGGTGCGCAGACCGCGTGCACCCGTCTTGCGCTTGAGCGCCTTCTTGGCCACCGCCTGCAATGCCTCGGGACGGAATTCCAATTCGACGCCTTCCATCTCGAACAGCTTGCGGAACTGTTTCGTCACAGCGTTGCGCGGCTCGGTAAGAATCTTCACTAGCGCCGGTTCGTCCAGTTCGTCCAGCGTCGCCACAACAGGCAGGCGACCGACGAATTCCGGAATCAGACCGAAACGCACCAGATCCGAAGGCTCGACTTCGGCCAGCACCTTACCGAGATTTTCCGTGCGCTCTTTCGAACGTACTTCGGCGGAGAAGCCAATGCCCGTGGTTTCCGAGCGCTGCTGGATAACTTTTTCCAGACCTGCGAACGCGCCACCGCAGATGAACAAGATGTTCTTGGTATCGACCTGCAGAAATTCCTGCTGCGGATGCTTGCGGCCACCCTGCGGCGGCACCGAGGCGAGTGTGCCTTCGATCAGCTTCAGCAGCGCCTGCTGCACACCTTCACCGGACACGTCACGAGTGATCGACGGGTTCTCGCTCTTGCGCGAGATCTTGTCGATTTCGTCGATGTAGACGATGCCCGACTGCGCCTTCTCGACGTCGTAGTCGCACTTCTGCAACAGCTTTTGGATAATGTTCTCGACATCCTCGCCCACATAGCCGGCTTCGGTCAGCGTGGTGGCGTCGGCGATCGTGAACGGAACGTTGAGCAGGCGCGCGAGCGTTTCCGCCAGCAGCGTCTTGCCCGAACCGGTCGGACCGATCAGCAAGATGTTGGACTTGCCCAGCTCGATATCGTCACTGCGCTGGCGAGATTCCATCCGCTTGTAATGGTTGTAGACCGCGACGGCGAGCGCCTTTTTGGCACGCGTCTGCCCGACCACGTACTGGTCGAGGGTCTCCATGATTTCCTTGGGCTTGGGCAGCTGGCTGCGCCCTGAGGCGGCCTTCTCCTCAAGCTCCTCACGGATGATGTCGTTGCACAGCTCCACGCACTCGTCGCAGATGAACACGGACGGACCCGCGATCAGCTTGCGTACTTCATGCTGGCTCTTGCCGCAGAAGGAGCAGTAGAGAATCTTGCCGCTGTCGTTGGAACGGCCCTGCCGCTCGTCGCTCATTCGTTTGATCCTGCTGATAAATCCCGGTTACGGGTCGAGAATAGCACAGGGTCCCGCGTCCGCACCCGGACGCGGGACCCCTGTCTGCCTAAAGCTTGAGATCGGCGGAAATCAGGCCGACTTGACCGTTTCGACGGCACGACGGTCCAGCACGTCGTCGATCAGGCCGTATTCCTTGGCAACCTCGGCGCTCATGAAGCGGTCACGCTCCATATCCCGCTCGATCTTCTCCAGGGGCTGCCCGGTATGCTGAACGTAAATGTCGTTCAGGCGACGGCGCAGGTACAGGATTTCCTGGGCCTGGATCTCGATATCGGTGGCCTGGCCACGGGCGCCGCCCGATGGCTGGTGGATCATTACCCGCGAATTGGGTAGCGAGTAGCGCTTGCCCTTGGCCCCGGCCATCAGCAGCAGGGAGGCGGCGCTGCAGGCCTGGCCGATGCACATGGTGCTGACGTCAGGCTTGATGAATTGCATGGTGTCGTAGATCGCCAAACCGGCCGTGACCGCGCCACCCGGACTGTTGATGTACAGATGGATGTCCTTGTCGGGGTTTTCCGACTCCAGGAACAGCATCTGCGCCACCAGCAAATTGGCCACCTGGTCGTTCACTTCACCGACCAGGAAGATCACGCGCTCCTTCAACAGGCGCGAGTAAATGTCATACGAACGTTCGCCGCGAGCGGTCTGCTCGACAACGATCGGCACCAGGTTGAGGTTCTGGATCGGGTCCATGGCCATGCGTGTGACTCTCCGCGTGTGGGGACTGTAGGGCGATTCGTCGAATCAGGTCTGACTATAGCCGGACCTGATCGAATCGTCTCAGGCGCCGACCGGACGCATCACTTCGTCGAAGCTCAGGTTCTGCACGGTGCTGTTGGCATGTTCTGCCACCCACTCGGCCACCTGGTCTTCCATCACGCGATTTTGCAGTCCAGACATCAATTGGGGATCCCCGTTGTACAGTTCAATGACCTTCTCCGGCTCTTCGTAGGTGGAGGCAATCGCCGCGAGCTGTTCGGCCAGGCGGGTGCGGTCCAGCTTGAGTTCCTGCTTGCGGGCGATTTCGCCCATCAGCAGTCCGGCGATCACGCGCATGCGCGCGGTAGGCATCGCCGAATCGATGAGCTGCGGCGGAGGCTGCTGGCCGCGCGGTACGCTGCCGGCGGCAAGATTGCGCGCCTCGGACTGCACCATCAGGTTCGGCACTTCCAACTCTTTGTGCGTCTCGGCCAGCTTCTCGGCCACCTGCGCCTTCAGACGAGCCATCAGCGCCGCCTTCAGTTCGCGCTCGAGGTTGGCGCGCACTTCCTTGCGGAAGTTGTCCAGGTTGCCGTCGGTGATGCCGAACAACTGAATGAACTCGGCATCGATTTCCGGCAGCTTCTGTTCCTGCACTTTCACGATCTTGAAGTTGACCTTGGCGGTCTTGCCGGCCAGCTGATCGTTGCGAAAATCTGCCGGGAATTCGATATCGGTCTCGAACTCTTCACCCGACTTGCGGCCAACCAGCGCGGCATCCAACGCCTTAAACAGCGTGCCCGAACCGATCACGCTGCCCGCACGCTCCAGGCCTTCGGCCGGGAAGCGATAGTCACCGGCGACAGCGGCGTATTCGAACATCACGAAGTCGCTTTCGGCCGAAACGCGCTCGACTTCCTCGAAACTGCGGCGCTGCTGGCGCAGCGTCTCGATCATCTTCTCGATGTCGGCATCACTGACTTCCGCCACCGGGCGGCTGATTTCCAGCGCAGCGACGTCGATTTCAGGAAATTCCGGCATCACTTCGAACGTCGCCGTGTAAGCGATTTCACCGTTCTCCGGCTGCCCTGTGGTATCGATCGCCGGATTGGCGACCGGACGCAGGTTTTCCTTCTCGAAGGCCTCGCGCAGCGTGCTGCCGATCAAGTCCGAGAGTACTTCGCCGCGGACCTGCGCGCCGAAACGCTGCTGGATCACATTGGCGGGCACCTTGCCGGGACGGAAGCCCTTCAGGCGTACCGTGCGGCTCATTTCGGCGATACGAGCGCTGACCTGCGTCTCGAACCGCTCTGCCGGAAATTTGACCGTGAGCTTGCGCTCAAGCTTGCCGACGTTTTCAACGGAAAACTGCATGACGTCTCCTGGAATTACCTGTGAAGGCCCGTAACGGCGCCGCGGCGGCCCCGGCCGCCCGCAAAATCAAACTCAAGGCCGGTGGTGCGAAAGAAGGGACTCGAACCCTTACGGGGGTTACCCGCTGGAACCTAAATCCAGTGCGTCTACCAATTCCGCCACTTTCGCATCGTCTGCCGGATTGCAACCCACAGATTTTCAACGATTTTCACCGGAAAGACCGGATTCGTGGAAAAACTGTCGGGCCGCGACCCTAAGTCGATGATTACCTTATGCCAAGCCATCCATTTTAAGTAGGAGCGGCAGGCCCGCACAAGCACTGAATGCCCTTGCTGGGCTGCAAATGATCAGATCACGCCAATTAGGAAATCGAGTGTGGCCCTGCCGGGGGCCCGTTGTACGGCAAGATTGTCGTGAGACTGATGCCCAGGTCTCTGGCGTTGCCGATCAAATTCCCATGAATACTGAGGTTGGCGGCCGTTTGGAGGCTTGCGGTTCGTACGTAGAAAATATGCGGCATCTCCTTGACCCGCACTGCGCACGGACTATGTGCAGTCAAAAACACAATCACCAAACCGAAGCGACCGCCGTCCTTGACAAAACTTCGCCGTCGATCCGCTTCGTTGGCTTTGGAAGCAGTAGACGAGCAGGTCAGCATGGCCTCGGATCAGTGGATCGAAATGCGAGCCAAAGAAATAGGCATCCAATTTGCGCATGGCACCTGATTCAATATCCAGCCAGCGATCAAAGCTACCGCGGAGCCGTTTGAACAAATACAAGCTGCCATATACTGGCAGGGCTTAAGGGGATAGTTAAATCGGAGCCCCCTTACAACCAGGGAGAAATATGTAATGAAGTCACGTTTCGCTAGGATTGCTGTTATCGGACTGATGCTCACACTGGGGGCGGTGCCGCTCCAGTTGCTTACCACTTCTACTGCTTTCGCACAGGCCTCCGGCACTACTGCGATGACCAACGCAGATGTCGTCAAGCTGGCCAAGCTAGGTTTCAGCTCGGAAGTAATCAAGGAGAAGATCGACGGAGCATCCGCCGTCAATTTCAAGCTGGAGGTCGATGACCTCGTGAATCTGAAGAGCTCGGGTGTTTCGCAAGATGTGATTTCTGAAATGCTAAAACGCGCCGACGGTGGCGCAGCTTCAGCGGCTGCAGGTTCGGGAACGCCACCCACGGGCGCCATGGCGGGGAATCCCTTCGATGTCACGATGGTCACGACGAACGGGGGCAATGTGCACCTGCGTGGCATATCCGGCACCATCAGCACGACGAATGCCTTTGTAACGGTGCTGGAGCATTACAACTTCCCGGGTGTTGCAGCCACCGTGCGCACGCACGATGCGCGGCCATCGTTCATCGTCAACTCGACTGACCAGCCGAAGGGGCGCATCTACATTGTGTCGGTCGAGGTGGACAAGGGTGACCAGGATCGCTCGCTGAAGCTGGGTAATTCCCGCTTTTGGGGTGGCATGAAGAACGTAGGCGCTCCGGACAAGGATAACCAGATCGCCTACGACGCGGTCGCTGTCGGCAACGGCAACCAGTGGAAACTGACGCCGACCACGGACCTGAAACCTGGCGAATATGGCCTTTATATGGGCGAGCTGTTCGATTTCGGTGTCGACGAATGATGCCTCTGGCTGCGTAAGTAGCCGGCTGGGTTCTACCGGATAGGGAGCCGTAATCGGCTCCCTTCTACACCAGATCATCGTCAATGGAAGAAGGATCTCGCGCCTTTGCGGCGCCCGCCATTCCACCACAAGCCTTGTTCGTCGCGAGCCGGCCATGCTGGCCGCTGGCCTCGACATAAAGAAAAAGGCACTTAGCTTTCGCTAAGTGCCTTTTCAATTGGTGGGCCGTGTAGGGGTCGAACCTACGACCAATTGATTAAGAGTCAACTGCTCTACCAGCTGAGCTAACGGCCCGAAAAACTACATTGTAAATACTGCAAATTGGGGTGGACGATGGGACTCGAACCCACGACAACCGGAATCACAATCCGGTACTCTAACCAACTGAGCTACGCCCACCGTAACCACGAATCTGGCGCGCCCGACAGGAATCGAACCTGCAACCGTCGGCTTAGAAGGCCGATGCTCTATCCGGTTGAGCTACAGGCGCTTGACTTAAGCAGAACACCTGCTGGTCGGGGCAGAGGGATTCGAACCCACGACATCCAGCTCCCAAAGCTGGCGCTCTACCAGGCTGAGCTATACCCCGTTTTCGAAACCCAGTCAGCTTACGCGTACCTGAGTCCTGAAATGCTACGGGTGACACTCTGGCCGGTCAATCCGTATCGAACACGCCGGACTCCAATTTTTTGTCCGGTCTCGCAAACGATGCTTTGCCTGCGATCTAGACACGATCCGAACAACATCGTGCCTTCAAAATATGGCGCGCCCGGAGAGATTCGAACTCCCGACCACCAAGTTCGTAGCCTGGTACTCTATCCAGCTGAGCTACGGGCGCATGGTTAAAACTGTCTTGCTACGACCCTACCCGAAACTCGAAAGGCGCCGAAGCCAGAAGCGGAATTATTCAGGTACAGACCACCTTCGTCAATACTCTTTGTGAAAATTTTTGAAATATTCTGTTCATGCTTCAGACAACACAGAGTAAGGACACGGCCATTTACAAGCCGTTGAGCGTGAAATCGTCGGCATCCATCCACGCCGGAAAGCGTTCGCGATGAGCCAGCAGCAGCGCTGGATCAAGCGTTACCGTCACCACTTGCTCTTGCACGCCAAGCTCCACCAGTGGCTCGCCTAGCGGATCGATAACCGCGCTATCGCCTGCGTAAGGAAGGTCATTGCCATCGGTGCCTACGCGATTTACACCGATGACGTAGGCCAAATTCTCGATAGCGCGCGCGCGCAATAGAGTTCGCCAAGGCTGCCTGCGCGGCGCAGGCCAATTGGCGACGAACAAACTCAGGTCGTATTCCATGCCGCCCGCTGCCGCTTCCAGCCGACGGTTGCGCAGCCACACCGGAAAACGCAGGTCATAGCAGACCTGCGGCAGGATGCGCCAACCTTTCAGTTCGACAATCAATCGCTCCGAGCCACCACCATAACGCGTGTGCTCGCCTGCCATGCGAAACAGGTGCCGCTTGTCGTATTGCAAGAAGCTGCCGTCGGGGCGCGCCCAGATCAATCGGTTGTAGACCTTCTCGCCTTCGCGAATGGCCAGGCTGCCTGTGATGACGGCATTCACCTCGGTCGCCAGCGCACGCAACCACGCCACGCCCTCGCCATCCATGCCTTCGGCAGCGCTGCGCGTGTCGTTGCTGAAGCCGGAAAGAAACGTTTCCGGCAACACGATCAGATCGCTCTGCCCTGCTACACGGCGCACCAGCGATCCGTAGTAGTCGCGATTGGCCGGAGCGTCATGCCAGCGTGTCGCGCCTTGCACCAGCGAGACGTTCAGAGTTTGCATAGCCGCTCCGCCGCAGCATCCATGGTGGCATCGCTCTTGGCGAAACACAGCCGCACCAGACGTGTGCCCGGTGCCTTCTCATAGAACGGCGTGAGCGGAATAGCCGCCACACCGCCCTCTTTCACCAGCCACTCACAAAACGCGAGATCGTCCTCGTCGCGAATGGCCGAATAATCCACCAACTGGAAATAACCGCCCGGCACATCCAGCAGCTTCAAGCGCGATGGCGCCAGCAGCTTACGGAAGCGATCGCGTTTGACCTGATAGAACGCCGGCAATTCCAGGTAATGCTCGGGTGTGCTGGCAAGGAATTCAGCGAATGCCACCTGGGCGGGATGGAAGGTGCAAAAGGTGAGGTACTGATGCACCTTGCGGAACTCTGCCGACAGCTTGGCGGGTGCCACGGCATAGCCAACTTTCCAGCCGGTGCAGTGATAGGTTTTGCCGAAGCTGGACACCACGATGCTGCGCTCGGCCAGCTCTGCATGACGCAACACGCTCTGGTGCTCGGCGCCGTCATACACGATGTGCTCGTACACCTCGTCCGACAGGACAATGATCGGCGTATTGCGCACGATGTCCGCCAGTTCATCCAGATCCGCCCGCGACAGCACTGCGCCGGATGGGTTGTGCGGACTGTTGATCAAGATCACGCGCGTTTTCGGCGTGATCGCATCACGCACGCGCTGCCAGTCGATCGAAAAGCTGGGCACCGTCAACGGTATGTGCACAGCTCGCGCACCTTGCAAATCGATCGCTGGTTCGTAGGAGTCGTAAGCCGGATCGAACACGATCACTTCATCGCCTGCGCGCACCACCGCGGCAATCGCTGCGAACAGGGCCTCCGTCGCACCGGACGTCACCGTGATATCACTATCCGGACTGACCTTATGCCCATAAAGCCGCTCGGTTTTGAGTGCAATCTGCTCGCGTAGCGCAGCGGTGCCAATGCCAGGCGCGTATTGGTTGAGCCCATTTGTCATGGCACGACTCACTGCATCACGCAACGCTTGCGGAGGCTCGAAGTCGGGAAAACCTTGCCCCAGATTGACCGCCTTGTGCTGCACGGCCAAATGGCTCATCACGCTGAAGATGGTGGTGCCTACTTTCGGAAGCTTGGTTTCGATGGTCATGGGCGGCAGTATGGATGTCCAAACGCGAAGACTAGCATGGTGGCTCAGGGCATCGGAGTGCCGGCAAGATCCATCGACTCCAGCGGGCGTTTCATGCATTGCTCATGCTTCACACGCGTTGCCTCCGGCAGCCGCTCCGCCAGGAAATCCACCAGCGCGCGCACGCCCGGCAGCATGCCCCGACGGCTTGGATACACGAAATGCATGACACCTTGTGGCGCGCTCCAATCGGGCAGCACCACTTCCAGCTCTCCAGCCGTAATGGCCGGCGCGCAAACAAATTCTGGCAGCAATGTGACACCCATTCCGGCTCGTGCCGCCTGGAGCAACACCGCGAAATCACCCGTGATCAAACGCGCCTGCACTTCCACGCTGACCCGGTCGCCGTTCGCATCGATTAGCTCCCAGATCTGCGCGCCTTCGTGCTCCTGCATGGACAATGCCGGCAAGCGCGCAAGGTCTTCTGGATGCTTGGGATGACCGTGCGCCTTGAGCAAGGTCGGGCTGGCCACCGGCAGCACGCGCGCCTGGCTGAAACTGCGCACGATCATGTTGGCGTCGGTATCGAGCTTGTTGCGTACGCGGATAGCGAGATCAAAGCCTTCATTGATCAGGTCTACACGGCGGTTGTTCGATAGCACCCTTACCTGCAGCTTTGGGTACTGCACCATGAACTCCGGCAGGATGTGCGCCAGCACCGTCTGCGCGATCGAGACCGGACAACTCAACCTGACCACTCCGCGCGGCTCAGCCCGCAGTTCCTCGACGGCGTCCTGGGCTGCCTGCGCCTCTTCCAGAACAGCCCGGCAATGGCTGTAGAAGCGCTCGCCCACCTCGGTAACCACGAAGCGGCGCGTGGTTCGCTGCAACAGTCGCACTCCCAGCCGGTCTTCCAACTGGGCGATACGCTTGCTGAGCCGGGACTTGGGCACGCCCAAAGCCCGGCCCGCGGCGGAGAAACCACCGTGCTCGACCACCGCCGCAAAGAAATACAGGTCGTTCAGATCCTGCATGGCACCCGGTAAAGCCGTCATTGTCGTTTCCCATTCGGAACAATAAGTTCAGAAAGACCTATCTTATCGTTCGTTTGTCCTGAATCTATCTTGTTTCCAACGTCGGACTGCCCGACTGGACTCGAGATATCATCATGAAACTGCTGCATCTTGACGCAAGCCCGCTGGGTCAGCACTCCGTATCGCGCGCGCTGACCGCCGCCGTGGTCGCCCAGATCACCCGCGAAAACCCCAACACCAGCGCGACCTATCGCGACCTCGCCACCCACGCCCTGCCGCATTGGACGCCAGTCGTCGATGCCCAAAGCGAAGCCGCCAAGCTGGGCGAGGCGGTGATGGAAGAATTCCTGGCCGCTGATGTCATCGTAATCGGCGCCCCGATGTACAACTTTTCGATCCCCAGCCAGCTGAAGGCCTGGATCGATCGCATCGCCGTCGCTGGCAAAACCTTCCGCTATTCCGAGTCCGGCGTGCAGGGCCTGGCGACCGGCAAGCGCGTGATCGTGGTTTCTTCGCGCGGCGGCGTTTACAGCGCCGGTCCGGCGACGGCCATGGATTTCCAGGAGACCTATCTGCGCACCGTGCTCGGCTTCCTTGGCGTGACGGATGTGGAGTTCATTCGCGCCGAAGGCGTAAACCTCAGCGCCGAACACAAGACCAACGCGGTGGCCGCCGCTCATATCACGATTGGCCAGCTGACCAGCAAAGCCGCCTGATCGAGCGAACGGTCAGACAAAACACTGGCCTTAGCTTAGTTTCACAGAGCGCCCATAAAGGGCGCTCTTTTTTTTTGCGCGAATGTCACGCGATCAGCGGCCAAAACGGATTTCGCCACCATCGTGATCACGATCCCAGCCGCGCAATTCGTCGCGAATATGCGCAATGCGCTGTCGTCCGAGCGCGTTGCGCTCTTCGTCCAGCACTTGGCCGTCCAGCAATTCCGCCAGACGCTGTGCCGTCGGCAACATCGCATCCCAGGCATCCAGTGCAGTGACGGCCCCCGGAAGCGCCATGAAGAAACTCAATCCTGGCGAGCGCAATGTGTCGACTCGAGTGAGGTCGAAGCTGCCCGGCTTGAGCATGTTAGCGACACTGAAGATGGGCCCCACTTCGCGCCGGCCATCGACCAGGCGGTGGTAAATGCCCATGTCGCCGTATTCAAGACCCGCTTTTTCGGCAGCGACGATCAGATCGGCACCGTTGAAGACATGCCCTTCGCGAGCCACCACAAACAACGTAACAATGCGCTCGACGGGCAACTGCGAAGGACGTTTGCCCAGGTCGGAACGTGGCGGAATGCGTGGCGTGGGTGCCGGTGCTGGAACCGCTGCCGCGGGAGTGGGAACAGGAGCCGGCGCGGCAACAGGAGGCTCATACGCTTCCACTGGTGCCGATGGCATAAATGCAGCGGGTTGCGGCGATGGTTCCGGCGGATTTACCGGCTGCGACGGCGCACGCAGTACCTCGACAATAGATGCGGCGTGACCAGTGGGCTTGGGCATCTGCGCGGAGCCATGGCGCTCGTTCGCCAGCGCCGCACCCAGCTTTTCCAATTCTTCACGCAAACCGACATCCAGCTCGCCTTGCTGAGGCGACGATGCGGAAAACAGCGGATCGCGGCGATCGTCATCCCTATCCGGGAAGGCATCGTCTTGCTCGCCCGAACCGCCCAGCGTCGGCTCACGCCGCTCCATGCTTGGCTCCGGCACGGGGCGACGCTTGCCCTGCTCTCTCCTGGGCTCACCGAACAGCCACACCAGCACGAGCAAGATCGCGCCGATGATCGTCAGCGGAATGCCGACCCATGGATTCCAAGCCAGTGCCAATTCGGTTGCAGGCATCATGATCACACTCCTCAAGCGGCGCCGGCCAGTTTGGCCGCCTCGGCAAGATCAACCTGCACGAGGCGCGAAACACCCGGCTCGCGCATGGTAACGCCGCAAAGCTGGCTGGCCGCTTCCATGGTGGCCTTGTTGTGGCTGACGAAAATGAACTGCACCTTTTCACTCATCTCGCGCACCATGTTCGAGAAACGACCCACGTTCGCTTCATCGAGCGGCGCATCCACCTCGTCCAGCAAGCAGAACGGCGCAGGATTCAGGGCGAAGATCGCGAACACCAGTGACACTGCAGTCAGCGCTTTCTCGCCACCGGAAAGCAGCGTGATATTGGATACGCGCTTGCCCGGCGGACGAGCCATGATCGATACGCCCGTGCTAAGCAGATCGTCGCCCGTCAGTTCCAGATAGGCGTGACCACCACCGAACAGACGAGGGAACAACTCCTGCACACCTGCGTTGACGCGATCGAAGGTTTCCTTGAAACGCTGGCGTGTCTCGCGATCGATCTTCTTGATGGCATTTTCCAGCGTTTCCATTGCGCTGGTCAGATCGTTGAGCTGATTGTCGAGATAGGTTTTGCGTTCGCTCTGCTCGGCATGCTCCTGGATCGCGGCCAGGTTGACCGGTTCCAGCCGCGCGATCTTCTGGGCGAGATCGGCCAGTTGCTGACGCCATTGTGTCGCGTCGACATCCTCAGCCAATTCGGCCAGCAAAGTTTCCAGATCCAGCCCCGACGCCGTGATCGCCTCAGCCAGCTGATCTGCGCGCATCTGCAGTGCCTGCGCTGCGAGTTTCTGCTCGGATATCTTTTCGCGTAGACCTGAAAGCTCCTGCTCTACGCTGTGCCGCTGTTGTTCCAGCTTGCGGACTTCGATGTCGCAATCTTCCATCGCGCGACGCGCCTCGACCAACTGGCGATCCACCAGCAAACGCTGATCGAGATAAGTCTGGCGCTCGGCTTCCAGTTCGGCAATGGGATCGGAGCCCGCCTCAAGTTGTTCGGCGATTTCGGTGCGGCGCGCTTCGATCACGCGGATCTGGCTATCCATACGTCCCAGCGCTTGCTCCAGCGAGGTGAGCGAGGAACGTTTGGACTCCATGCTCAGTGCCAGCGCATGCGCTTGATCGGCCGCTTCGCGCGCGTTCATGCGTGCTTCTTCGCGGGCTTCGAGCAGCGCACGCCGCTCGTTTTCCAGCTCACGGCGCTGATCTTCCAGATCGCCCATGTTGTTGACCGACTCATCCAGACGCGCACGGGCATCGCGCGTCTGTCCCTGCAGCTCTTCCATTTGCTCGATCAGCGCAGAAATCTCTCCAGCCACTTTTTCTGAGCGGGCGCGAGCGGTTTCGACCTTGCCGCGATGGCTCTGCAGCTGTCCGGCCAGCTCAGACTGACGGCGATGTGTGTTGTACAACTCGCGCTGCGCATCATCGCGAGCACGCTCGGTTTCGAACTTGCTGGTGCGCAGGATATCGAGCCGCGCCGAGGCTTCTTCGATCTGTGCCTGCAGCGATTCGGTCTGTTCCGTGAGCACACGGATTTCACGCTCACGCGCCAGCACGCCAACCTGATTGCCCTGCGCACGGCGCACGCGAGCCCAGCCCGGTCCCAGCCATTCGCCGCTGCGGGTAATCACCGACTGATAAGGCGCCAGCGCGGAAAGTCCCGATACGCGCTGATGCGCCTCCTCGATCGTTTCAGCAATAAGCACGTGGCCCAGAATGGCCATCGCCGATGCAGGACCGCGTACATGAGCCGCCAGCGTACCGGCCGTGGCAACGCCGCCTTCGGCCGCATCCAACAGGGCGACATCGGCATCTTTCAGCGCGTGAAGTTCACGCGCCAGATCATGTGCGCCGTCGACTAGAACGCTGTCGATGAAACCGGACAGCACCGTTTCGACAGCCGTTTCCCAACCAGCCTCGACCTGTAGCACTTCGCCCAGGCGGCGTTTCTTATCGAGGCCGAACTGCGCAAGCCAAGTGCTGGAAGCGCTCTCTTCCTGGCCCAGTGCGGCATGCTGCAAGGCCTCCAGCGAAGCGAGGCGACCGCGTGCCGTCTGCAGTTGCTGACGCGCTTCGTTCAATACACTTTGTACTTGACGCTCTTCGTCGAGCACCTTTTCGTAGGACAGCTTGTGCTGATCGAGCACACCGCCGAGCGATTCCACGCGCTCGCGCTGCATATCGTGCTCGTTGTGTAGCTGCTCGGCGGCCGCATCGAGCGCCGCTACGTCGGTGGCTTTTTGCTCGTTTTCCAGTGTTTCCTTGCGCTTACCAAGATCCATCGATTGGCGATCGAGATACGCCAGCTTGGTGCGCTCGACTTCCGCGGCGCGGCTCGCCTCGCCGGCAGTGCGGGTGTAGGTATCCCAGCGTTGCTGCCAATCTGCCAGTTTGGTTTCGGTTTCGCGTTGCGACTCGGCGGTTTCATCCTGCATTTGCTGCAGGGATTCCAGCTTCGGCTCCCCCTCGGACAAAGCCAGACGCAGCGTTTCGATCTGCTCGCGGTCGGTGGCGATGTGGGCGGCCAGCTCACCATGCTCACGTTCGGCATCCGCCTGCGCTCGCTGCAAGCGGTCGGCGGTTTCGCGGTTGTAGCGAACTTGCTGTTCGACGCGCGCAATCTCCGCACCCACCTTGTAGACCTCAGCCTGCACCGTATTCAGATGCTCGCTGGTCTCAGTATGGCGTTCACGCGCGCTTTCGATCTGTGATTCGATCTGGCGCTGAGTGGCCAGCCGTTTTTCGATGTCGATCTCGGCGGCGGAAAGCCCTTGTCCCTGCCCTTCATGCTGGCTCTTCAGCCCACGGTATTCCAAGGCGCGCAGCTCGGCTTCCTTGCGGGTCTGCTCTTCCTTGTAGCCCTTCCATCGCTCGGCAGCACGAGCCTGGCGATTGAGATGCTCCAGTTGCTTGTCCACTTCGTCGCGTACGTCACGCACACGATCGAGGTTCTCGCGCGTTGCCTTGATTCGGCTTTCGGTTTCCTTGCGGCGTTCCTTGTATTTGGAAATACCGGCAGCTTCTTCCAGATGCGTACGCAACTCTTCAGGGTGAGCTTCGATGATCTGGCTGATCATGCCCTGCTCGATGATCGAGTAGCTGCGCGGCCCAAGACCCGTGCCGAGGAACAGGTCCGTGATATCGCGGCGGCGGCAGCGCGCACCATTGAGGAAATACGCCGATTGCCCGTCGCGCGTCACCTGGCGCTTCACCGAGATTTCGGCGTACTGGGCGTATTCGCCCTGAATGGTGCCGTCGGAGTTATCGAAGATCAGCTCGACTGTCGCCTGCCCCACTGGCTTGCGCGCATTCGAGCCGGAGAAGATCACGTCGGTGATCGAGTCGCCGCGCAAGCGGCTGGCCGCACTTTCGCCCATCACCCACCGGATGGCGTCGATGATGTTGGACTTGCCGCAACCATTGGGTCCCACCACACCAGTCATATTGGTAGGCAGGTGCAACGTGGTCGGATCGACGAAGGATTTGAATCCGGCGAGTTTGATCGTGGTTAGACGCATGCAGATCAGCAGCTCAAATAGGGATGGCCCACAAGCGCGGGCGATGGGTCACTGTGCCAAACGTGGGACAGCGCCGCAATGCGTCCGGACCGTGAACAGATCCGGGAAAGCACGGACAAGTGATTGATTCGGCTCAATCCGGCGCCTTGGCGTCAATGGACAGCGCATGAATCCCGTTGTCCATCAGCTCTCCCAGCGCCGCATACACCAGCCGGTGCCGCTTGATCGGCAAAGCCCCGGCAAAAGCGGGGCTGACGATGCGTACGTGGAAATGCCCTTTACCCTCATTGGCATGTCCGGCGTGCTTATGGCCCTCGTCCAGCACTTCCAGTTCAACGGGATGTAGCGCCGCCGTGAGGCGCTGGCGGATTTCCTCGACCATCGCCGCGGTCATGCAGGAAGCACCTTGCGGAAAGGCTTGACGCTGACATTGGCATACACATCAGCCTCGACATAGGGATCGGCCTTGGCCCATTGCTCGGCGTCGGCCAGGGAGGCGAACTCGGCCACGATCAGGCTACCGGTGAAACCGGCGGGGCCGGGTTGCTCGGCGTCAATCGCCGGAAAGGGGCCGGCCAGCAACAGGCGACCTTGTTGCTGCAAGGCCTCCAGCCGAGCCAGATGGGCGCTGCGCGCCGCCATGCGGCGATCAAGCGAGTCAGGATGATCCGTGCCAAGGATGGCGTACCACATCGTTGTCGTGCTCCCTCATGCAATCCGTGATTTTAGCTGACTGCGCCAGCGAGCACGCGACAGGCTTGAATCACATCCGTTCAGGCCCATCTGGCCAGGACAGGCGCAATGCACAGGGAGCACTGCCATGTGGTCGATGTTCGTAGATGGACTTTCCGGGCTGCTGACACAACTCGCCCACGGGCTGGATGGCAGCTATGGCCTTGCCATCATCGCCATGGCGATCTCCGTGCGATTGCTTCTGCTGCCGATGACATTGCACGCCGCCGAGCAATCCTGGCATCGCCAGCGCAAGCTGTTGAAGCTGAAACCCGAGCTTGAGCGCTTGCGCGAGCGTCACGCCAAAGATCCAGCCGCTTACACCGGCGCCGTGCAGGATCTCTACCGGCAACACGGCATGACCAGCGGATGGGGGAGCGGAATGCTTACGGCTATGGTGCAGGCTCCGCTCGGCGCCGGCCTTTATGCGGCCATCCGCCAGAGTGTTGCTGGCGCAGGCGCGTTTCTATGGATCGGGAAGCTGATGCGCCCGGACATCTGGCTCACACTGATCGCAACCCTGTTGACCTGCGCCGCCATGCTGCTTCATCCAACGATGCCAGAACAGGCGCGCACGCTGCTGCACTGGCTGCCGGTGGTTGTCGTCTTTCTAGTCACCTGGCACCTCAGCGCCGGCCTGTGCCTTTACTGGGCCGGCGCTGGAAGCGTAAGCGTGTTGCAGTCAGCCCTGCTCCGCCGGCGCGTGATGCGCCCCGCTCGGCCGCGCACCTCCCGCCGCTGATCCCCACCTGCTGATACCTGTCAGGGCGGATACCTGACACCCGCCGCTGCCGCTTCGTGCGGTGGCGGCGCAGGCTATGTCTCGGGCCAGGAACCCCAGCCCAGCGCCATTTCGCGGTTAGCTCGACCTAGGCCATCAGTCATATCCGGTCGTCGTTGACACCTGCGTAGATGGTGTTATAGTTCACTACAACACCGGTCCACGAGATCACTAAGGAGAGCCGTCATGAAAGCACCGAATCCGATCGCCTTGACTGCCGCGGTTCTGTTCACCTCGGTCAGCCTGATTGCCATGAGCCCGAATACCCCCAAAGCCCCCGTAGCCGAAATCGATGGCGTGAAGGTCATCAACCTGGCCCCGGTGGAAGTGCGCCCCTCAGCGGAAGACAAGCGTGCCGCCGCGCTGCTGACGACAGCCAGCCTCACCATCGCCAACTCGCCCATCGCGCGCGAGTCCGAAAGCGGCGCAAGCCTGCTCGGAGCGCAATTGGCCATGCCCTACTATTCGTTTGGCAACACCAAGCTCGCCAGCATCAGCAAGGAATAAATCCATGTCCATCACCTGGAACGACAGTGTCCCGATCTATCGCCAGCTACGCGAACGCGTTGTGGCGATGATCCTGGACGGCGCCTTGAACGAGGGCGACCCGCTGCCGTCAGTGCGTCAGGTGGCGGCGGATTTCCAGATCAATCCGCTCACCGTGTCCAAGGCGTACCAGGAACTGGTCGACGATCAACTTGTGGAAAAAAGGAGGGGGTTGGGCATGTTTGTTACAGATGGAGCCCGTGAGGCATTGCTCAAGTCTGAGCGCGAGCGCTTCTTGCGCGAGGAATGGCCGGCGCTGTATGCACGCCTGCAGCGCCTGGGCCTGGACCTGAAAACCCTGATGCGCGAAGCGTCACAGGATACGGAGAATCACTCATGAATGCTGTCGTCACCGCCAGCGGTCTGAGCAAGCGCTACAAGAATGCCGTTGCGCTGGACAATGTGAGCTTCGATATCCAGCCCGGCCGCATCGTGGGCCTGATTGGCCCGAACGGCGCCGGCAAGACCACGGCATTAAAAGCGATGCTGGGTCTGACCGATTTCCAGGGCCACCTGAGCGTGCTGGGACTGGACCCACGCACCCAGCGCGACAAGTTGATGGAGCAAGTGTGCTTTATCGCCGACGTTGCGGTGCTGCCGCGGTGGATACGCGTGCGCGAGGCGGTCGATTTCGTCGCCAACATTCATCCACGCTTCAACCGCGCCAAATGCGAAGCCTTCCTGGCGCGCACCAAACTCACGCCCGATCAACGCGTAAGGCAAATGTCCAAAGGCATGATCGTACAGCTGCATCTGGCGTTGGTAATGGCCATTGATGCGCGAGTTCTGGTGCTGGACGAGCCTACGCTCGGCCTGGACATTCTCTACCGCAAACAGTTCTACCAGAGTCTGCTGGAAGAATACTTCGACGATAACAAGACGATTATCGTCACCACCCATCAAGTCGAGGAGATCGAACACATCCTCACCGACCTGATGTTCATTCGCGACGGCAAGATCGTGCTCGATACCGACATGGAAGCGGTCGGCGAACGCTTCGCCGAAGTCCTGTGCAGCGCCGACATGGCCGCCACTGCACGCCAGCTCAATCCCATGGACGAGCGGCAGGTATTTGGCAAAAGCATTTTCCTGTTCGATGGCATCGAACACTCGCGCTTGCAGGCGCTCGGCGAAATCCGCCGCCCCTCTGTCAGCGATCTGTTCGTCGCCACCATGAAGGGGACCTACGCATGAAAACTGTCTACTGGTTGATCAAGCGCGAATTCTGGGAACATCGCGGCGGCTTCTTCTGGGCCCCGGTGATCACAGGCGGCGTGTTCCTGCTATTGAACATCATGGGCATCATCGGCGGCGAAGTCTTCGGCGTGCATCATGGCTTCCATTTCGGTGATGCCGGCGACCTCGAAAACCTCCCCCGCCTGATCAACTCGCTCGATGCGCATCAGATGCAGATGGTGGGCTCCGGCCTGGATATGGCCATGCTTTCGGCCAGTTTCCTGATCAGCATCGTTTTCTGCTTCGTCGTGTTTTTCTACTGCCTTGGCGCGCTGTATGACGACCGCCGTGATCGCAGCATACTGTTCTGGAAATCCCTGCCAATCTCCAATACGCAGACCGTTGCATCCAAGGTCATCGCCGCGATCATCGCAGCACCCATCATTGCGATCGCTTGTGGCGTGCTTACCGGCTTTGCGATGCTACTGTTGTTTGCTATCACCTTGTCACTGCACGGTGTGAGTGTGTGGTCGCTGCTGATGTTGGCTCATCCCCTCCAGGTAATCAGCTTCCTGATCGGCTCACTTCCGATCTATATGCTCTGGTCGCTGCCGACCGTCGGCTGGCTGATGCTGTGTTCGTCGTGGGCCAGGAGCAAACCCTTCCTGTGGGCAGTGGTGATTCCGGTCGCGCTGGGTGTCATCCTGAGCTGGTTCCACATTCTCGGCCTGCTTGACGTGAGAAGCGACTGGTACTGGCGCGAGATCCTGGCGCGCGTGTTGTTCAGCGTCTTCCCTGGCGGCTGGTTCAAGGACACAGGCCTGGTGCAGATCGGCCATGATCCGCAAGCCATCAGTGACTTCTTCAGCCTGTCCAACGCCTACAGCGTTCTGGCTAAGCCCGACATCTGGATTGGCGCCGTCGCCGGTGTCGCGATGCTCGCCCTGTCCGTCTGGTTCCGCCGCTGGCGCGACGACAGCTGAAGCGACACACTTTTCGCTTGGCCAACCATGATCAGATAGGGGAACACATCATGAAGTACCAACGAACGATCCTGCTGCTTGCGCTGTGCACCGCCATCAGCGCCTGCGACATACCTGATACCTCGATGGAGGATGGCGCGATCACGTTGAAAGACAACATCGTGACCTTGCACGTCAGCGGCACGCCGGATGCCGCCATCAACGCCAACGGTGACCTGGAGATCGCTGATAAGGTGATCACGATCAATCCCGCTCAACGTGGACTGCTGATGCTGTATTACCAAAATGTCCACGACGTGAGCCAAACCGGCAAGGAAATGGGCAAGGTTGGCGCCGGGATGGGAGTTAAAGCACTAGCGAACAAAGTGCAAGGCAAATCCAAAACCGACCAGGATCAGGATGCCTCAGCAGGCGCCGATCAATTGAGCAAACTCAGCCAGAAAATGTGCCAGGACAGCGCCAATATCAAAACGGTGCAAGATCAGCTCAGCGCGCAGCTTGCCGAGTTCAAGCCATACGGAAACCTCATGACCCAAAAAAGCGTCACCAGTTGCCAGAACGACAACAAGAACTGACCCCCTGCTCTGCCAAGCGCATTCATCGCCCAAACAACAGGCATCGCCATGAACTATGCAAATGTGCTCGGAACCCTGGCTTTATGCAGTCTGCTCACTGCCTGCGGCCACGGCAGCAGTGACTATTCGATTGTCAACATCGGTCCCGGCATTCATCTTTCCCACGGCGGCATCCATGCAGGCGATGGGCAGATCAGGGTGTACGTTTCGAATGCACCGGATGCTGTGATCAGCGCCAATGGCGATCTGCAGATCAACCAGCAGGCCGTTGCCGTTGATCCAGCCGTGCGCGAACTGCTAAAAACCTACTACCAAAATGCCATGATGGTGCGCACGGATGGCATCGCCACCGGCAAGGCGGGCGCGGCCATAGGCGAGCAAGTGGCAAAGAGTGTGACCCAGGCACTCTCCAGCGGCCATCCCGAACAGATCGGGCAGGATGTCGAAGCCAAGGCCCAGCTAGTGAAGCAGTCGGCGTTGAAAATATGCCAAGACCTTGGTGCCATTCAGACCGCACAGGACCAACTTGCTGCCAAGCTTCCTGCCTTCCAGCCCTATAGTCATCTCGTCACCAATCACGACATCAGCGACTGCAAGGACGACACCGTCGCTAACTGACAAAATGGCGGTGAATCAACCGCCACCACCACCGCCTTCACCATGGATGCCACCTTTGGTCAACGCTCGCGGATCCAGCAGCTTCGTCAACACATCCTTGGACAATCCTGACTTCTCCAGCGCCACGTCCATGATCGGACGCTTCTCCTTGTAAGCCTGCTTGGCAATCGCTGCACCTTTCTCGTAGCCAATCACCGGATTCAATGCCGTCACCAGGATCGGATTCATTGCCAGCGCCTGATCCACGCGCTCCGTATTAACGCGGAAACCGGCAATCGCGTTATCCGCCAGCAAACGCGAGACGTTGGCGAGAATATGGATCGACTGCAACAGGTTGTAGGCGATCAGCGGCAACATCACGTTGAGCTGGAAGTTGCCCGACTGGCCGGCCACAGTAATCGCGGCATCATTGCCGATCACCTGCGCCGCCACCATCGCGGTGGCTTCGGGAATCACCGGATTCACCTTACCCGGCATGATCGACGAGCCAGGCTGCAACGCTGGCAATTCAATTTCGCCGATGCCGGCAAGCGGACCGGAGTTCATCCAGCGCAAGTCGTTGGCGATTTTCATCAAGCCCACCGCCAGCGTCTTGAGCTGACCGGAAAGTTCGACGGCTGCATCCTGTGCGGCCATGCCTTCGAAATAATTGTCCGCGGAATCGAAACGCACATCGGTCAGCTTCTTCAGCTCACGCGCCACTGCGGTGCCGAACTTGGGATCAGCGTTGATACCCGTACCTACCGCCGTACCACCCAGCGGCAGCTGGCGCATACGCTTGAGGCTATCCTGGATACGCTCGATGGCCGACTCGATTTGCGCCGACCAACCGGAAAGCTCCTGCCCGAAGGTCACCGGCATCGCATCCATCAGATGCGTGCGCCCGGTCTTGGGCACATTGCGCAGTTGCTGTGCGCGTCGATCGATCGTGCGCTTGAGACGTTTCAGCGCTGGCAGCAGCTCTTCATGCGTGGTCAGGGTCGCGCTGACATGGATGGCGGTGGGAATCACGTCGTTGGAGCTTTGCCCGTAATTCACATGATCGTTCGGATGGATCTTGGCACCCGCTTTCGCTGCGAGATGTGCAATCACCTCGTTGGCGTTCATGTTGGTGCTGGTACCCGAACCGGTCTGGAAGACGTCGATCGGGAACTGGTCATCGAACTTCCCTTCGGCCACTGCCAAGGCAGCCTTGCGGATCGCCGAGGCCTGCGTTTTCTTCAGATGCCCCAGTGCGAGATTCGCCTCCGCGGCCGCCACCTTGATCAGCCCCAGCGCCCGAATGAAGGATCGCGGCAAATGCAGGCCGGAGATGGGGAAATTATCGATCGCGCGCTGGGTCTGCGCGCCGTACAGGGCGTCGGCAGGCACCTTCAACTCGCCCATGCTGTCGTGCTCGATACGAAAACCGCTCATGGCAATGCCTCGTAACAGGGGAACTGGTTGGGGTCGTACTAATTTGAAGATGTGACGTGAGATAAGGCGCTGGCGGCCACATAGCAACCCTTCCGCGCATTTTTCACCCGTCAACTATAGGCCTGCCGACGTAAACCCGGCGGCAATGTAAAATGCCGGATTCTGAGTCCCCCGGAAGCTGCCCGATGTCCACCCACGCCCTCACCGCCCTGTCCCCGCTGGACGGCCGATACGCCAGCAAGACCGAAGCGCTGCGCCCCATCTTCAGCGAATTCGGCCTGATGCATCGCCGCGTACACGTGGAGATCGAATGGCTGCTGGCACTGGCCGCCGAACCGGGCATCGCCGAGCTGCCACCTTTCTCGTCGGCACAGATTGCCAAGCTGAAAGCGATCGCAGCGGATTTCAGCGTCGAGGACGGCGCCCGCATCAAGGCGATCGAAGCCACCACCAATCACGACGTCAAGGCGGTGGAATATTTCATCAAGGAACGCATCGGCAACGATGAAACCTTGGCCCAGGCGAAAGAATTCGTGCATTTCGCCTGCACCAGCGAAGACATCAACAATCTTTCCTATGCACTGATGCTGCGCGATGCGCGCGCTGACGTGCTGCAGCCGTGGCTGGACAAGATCATCACCAAGCTGCGCGAGCTCGCGCATGCCAACGCGGATCTGCCGATGCTCTCGCGCACGCACGGCCAGACCGCTTCCCCCAGCACGTTGGGTAAGGAATTGGCCAATGTGGTGGCGCGCCTGGAGCGCCAGCGCAAGCAGCTGGCCGCATTGGAAGTGCCGGGCAAGATCAATGGCGCCGTCGGCAACTACAACGCGCACGCCATTGCCTATCCGGAAGTCGATTGGCGTGCGTTCTCGCAGCACTTCGTGACCAGCCTCGGTCTCGACTACAACCCCTACACCACCCAAATCGAACCGCACGATGGCGTTGCGGAATATTGCGATGTAATCCGCCGCGCCAACACCATCATGATCGACCTGGCGCGCGACGTGTGGGGCTACATCTCGTTGGGCTATTTCAAGCAAGCGCTGAAGGCCGGTGAAGTTGGCTCATCGACCATGCCGCACAAGGTCAACCCGATCGATTTCGAAAATGCCGAGGGCAATTTCGGTCTCGCCAACGCCCTGCTCGGCCATTTTGCGGAAAAGCTGCCGATCAGCCGCTGGCAGCGCGACCTGACCGATTCCACCGTCCTACGCGCGCTGGGAACGGCCTTCGGTCACACGCTGGTGGCGCTGGAATCGCTGCAGAAAGGTCTTGGCAAGCTCAACGTCAATGCGGACCGCCTCGCAGCTGACCTCAACGCCAGTTGGGAAGTGCTTGCCGAAGCCGTGCAGACGGTGATGCGCCGCTACGGCCTGCCCGAGCCCTACGAGCAATTGAAAGCGCTGACACGCGGCCAAGGCATCACCCGTGATTCCATGCGCCAATTCATCGACAGCCTGGCGCTGCCGGCGGATGCGAAGCAGCGCCTGCTCGATCTGACGCCCGGCACTTACACCGGCCTCGCCACCGATCTGGCAAAGACGATCTGATCTGCCGGACCGGACAAGGCAGTGTGGCATTTGCCATGATGACCACTGCCCGGTTCAAACGAGCATCATGTCGCCCCTTTCCGAATTCCTGATCTTCGCCGGCATCGGTGCGCTCGCCCAGTTGGTGGACGGTGCGCTGGGTATGGCGTACGGCGTGACCTCCGCTGGCATGCTGCTTGGTATGGGCATGCCACCGGCACTCGCCAGCGCCAGCGTGCATTATGCGGAAACCTTCACTTGCGGCGCCTCCGGCCTGAGCCACTGGTGGGCGGGCAATGTGCAGAAGCGTCTGTTCTGGATGCTGGCCATTCCCGGCGTGATCGGCGCAGTGATTGGCGCGACCCTGCTGGCCCATCTGCCACCGACGTGGATCCGGTATTTTCTTACGCCCTATCTGCTATTCATGGGCCTTTTCCTGCTGTTTCGTACCGCTCAACGCAAGGATCGCCGGACAGATGTACCACGCGGCACCGGCATCCTGGGCTTTGTTGCAGGTCTGCTCGATGCAGCCGGCGGCGGCGGCTGGAGTGCTCTGACCGTCACCACCATGGTGGCGCGTGGTCAGGAGCCGCGCATGGTGATCGGCAGCGTGCATCTGGCCAAGTGCATCGTAAGCCTCGCGGCCAGCATCACCTTCTTGCTCAGCATCGGCGAAAGCAAGCTGCACGTGGTGCTTGGATTGATCCTTGGCGGAGTCATTGCCGCGCCATTTGGCGCGTGGCTGGTGCGCCGTCTGCCGCCACGTGTCACCACGTTGCTGGCGGGCCTGACCGTGCTGACGCTGGGGCTGTACAACTTCTACCACCTGCTGCGCTGACGATTGCGCATGCTTGACGCAGGTAGCCGCCCATGTTCACCGTGGCTACCTGCATCGGTCGCCGAAACTACCGCGACAGGTCGCAGATCCAGTTCACTTCCCAATTTCTGCCGCCATCCGCTGAGAACGACTGTTCCATGTGCGCTGCATGCGGCGAGACGTTGAGCCACATCCAGCGTACCAATACGACGCGTCCATTCCAGGTGATCCGGTTGTAGAACTCGCCGCGGTTGCCGTGAAATTCGCCTACGACGGGCGCCGCCGGATCAAGCTCGGCATTGTCTGCATCGAAACCGTAAATGATCCATTGATGCGTATGCGGGTTGTACATGCGCAAAGTCTGCGCCCGAAGACGCTCCTTCCCGTCCGTGCTGGTGACCTCGAACTGCTCGACGTTGGCATTGGTATCGAACAGCTTGTGGTGGTTGGAAATACCGTCGTATTCCACCCAGTCATGCGCACCGACCAAGCGGTCGGGCAAGCGACGGACATGCGCTTTCCAGTCACCGATAAGAAAGTCGAAATCGTGGGAGCCGTCGTGCTGCGGTCCTGCCATGACCGCATTGGGATCTGATGTATCGGTTGCCACGACTGGGAAGACCACCCCTATCAGCAACGCGACGCCGGTTATCCATGACACGAGGAACTTCGGTGCAGCCAGTCTTACCGCAGCCATACTCTCCTCCCGTTTTGGTTTTGTGCCCGGACAGAAAGGGCGTGCCGAGCATATCCCTGGTGCAGCCAGACACATGTGCCGGATGGACTGTTTTGGCGAGTCCACACGCGCTTATCTGCAGGCGGATTGCCTACAATGCCACCCCATGACTCTCGCCTCCCCTTCCCGCAAGCCGCTGCCGATCGAAGTACGCGGCACCCCAAAGCTGCCGCTTGGCATGACTGCCGCGCAATTCCTGCGCGACTACTGGCAGAAGCGTCCGCTGCTGATCCGCAACGCATTCCCTGATTTCCAGTCGCCCGTCCAACCGGAAGACCTTGCCGGCCTCGCCTGCGAAGAAAGCGCTCTGTCGCGCCTGATCCAGCACGATGAAGACCGCGAACGCTGGCGTGTAAAAACCGGCCCCTTGAGCGAAAGTGATTTCGCCAAGACCGGCGACGCGAACTGGACGCTGCTGGTGCAGGACGTCGACAAGTGGGATATGGATGTTGCCGCCCTGCTCGATCATTTCAGCTTCCTGCCGAGCTGGCGCGTGGATGACGTGATGATTTCCTACGCCGAACCCGGCGGCGGCGTCGGCGCACACGTCGACCAATACGATGTATTCCTGCTGCAGGGGCTCGGTCAGCGTCATTGGGGAATCAGCATCGATCCGAATGCGCCGAAGGATTTCCGCAGCGATGTGGAGCTGAAGCAACTCAAACATTTCGAACCCACGCACGAGTGGCTGCTCGAACCCGGTGACATGCTGTACCTGCCTCCCGGCGTTCCGCACGACGGCGTGGCGTTCGGCGGCCCCTGCATGACCTTCTCGGTCGGCATGCGCGCGCCGTCGCAAGGCGAACTGGTAGGCGACTTGGCCGACTATCTGGCCGAACATCTGACGGAAGACCAGCGCTACGCCGACCCGGACCTTGCACCGGTCAAGCGCCCCGGCGAGATCGACAAGGCAGCGCTGCAGCGGGCGCGGGAAGCCGTGCCGCTCGCCGCAGGACTGGATGACAACACCCTTGCCGACTGGTTTGGCCGCTTCATCACCCGTTACCGCAGCGCCCAGACCCCGCTCGCACCAAGCAAGCCGATGACCGAAGCTGCATTGGTAAAACAACTGGATGCCGGCGCGTCGCTGTTGCGCCATCCATGGTCGCGGATGGCTTGGGCCCAGCATCGTTCGCAGTGCACCCTGTTCGCCAACGGCCATGCTTACCCGGCCACGGTCTCACTGGCGACGCAACTTTGCGGGCAACGCATTCTCGCGCCACCGCATAAGCCGAACGCCGCCGAGCGCGCCCTGCTGCTGGCCCTGGTCAATGATGGTTACCTGATTGTCCGCAAACTGCGAGGACGCCGCACTTGAGTACATCACCATCGCCGCCGGATTCTGGTTCCTATGCGATAGCAGGCCGCGAAGAGGCAGCGGCGGCACGGCTGCAGTTGCTGGCCGCTGCCCGCTACAAGCTGGCCATCTATCTCCCTGCGCTGTCGCCGGACATGCTGGGCAGTCCGCTTGAATTGGCCGAATTGCGCCGAATTGCTACCTCCGGACGCGGTGCCGAGATCCGCCTGATCCTCGGCAACCCGAACGCGGCGTTGCGGATGGGTCACCGTCTCATCGATCTGGCGCAACGGCTGTCCACGGCGATCCAGATCCGTATGCCGTCCGACGAAGAAACCAGCGAGGCGACGGCCAGCAGCGCGTGGCTGCTCAACGATACCGATGGCTACCTGTTCCTGCCGGATGCCGAGCGGCTGGAAGGGCGCGCCGCCCTGCGCGATGGCCCTGGCCAAGCCCCGCTGCTGCTGCAGTTCGAACGAATCTGGGAACGTGCCGCACCGGCAACCCAGCTCCAGCCGCTGGGTTTGTAAACCGTTCGCTGAACAGGATCTGCCCCGGGACAAGGCATCCTCTCCAAGCATGGGACAGGCGGACAGGCTAAGGCCTTGTCTCTGCTGCATTCGTATTCGTCGGCCAGCCGCCGGCCATCCTGACAAAAATTGCCAATCAACTTGCCGCGTCGCAGCAGCCACAGGCTATAATTAACGGGATTTTTCGCCAGCGAAACCGCCTCCCCCAAGGCGGATCGCTGCGGGCCTCCCTTCCCTGCCGGTGGTGACGTGAGCACAAACCTAATCCGCGAGTTTTCAGAATCCTCGCAACTCGCAGGCGGCAACGCCGATTATGTTGAATCGTTGTATGAAACCTGGCTGGCCGATCCCGAATCGGTGCCTGCCGAGTGGAATACATACTTCAAGACTTTCAAAGGCCGCGAGTCTGGGGACGTTCCCCATTCCGCGGCCATTGCGCGTATAGAGGCCGCACAAAAGCAGCGCCCGAATGGCGCCGTGGCGGTCCCGGTCAGCGATGAGCACGCGCGCAAGCAGGCGGGTGTTTTGCGTCTGCTGACGGCTTACCGTTCACGCGGCCACCTCGCCGCCGATCTGGATCCGCTGGGCCTGGCCCACAAGACGCATGCGCCGGATCTGGACCTGCCTTTCCACGGCCTGTCCGATGCCGACCTCGACACCGAGTTCGACTGCGGCAACTTCGCCGGTGGCGGTCAGCGCATGAAGCTGCGGGAGCTGTACTCCCGCCTCAAGCGCGTCTACACCAATACGGTGGGTTCGGAGTTCATGCACATCTCCGACCATGCGCAGCGCAACTGGATTTACTCGCGCATCGAACAAGCCAACGGCAGCGCCGGCCTGGATAAATCCGGCAAGCAGCGCGTCCTGGATGGACTGACCGCGGCCGAAGGCCTTGAGCGCTACCTGCACACCAAGTACGTCGGCCAGAAGCGCTTCTCGCTGGAAGGCGGTGACAGCCTGATCCCCATGGTGGACGACATCGTCCGCGCCGCTGGCGACAACGGCATCAAGGACCTGGTGATCGGCATGGCCCATCGCGGCCGTCTGAACGTGCTGGTGAACATCCTCGGCAAGCCGCCGAAGACCCTGTTCAACGAGTTCGAAGGCAAGTTCGAGCACGTGGTGGACGATCCGGCCCATTCCGGCGACGTGAAGTACCACATGGGCTTCTCCGCCGACGTGCGTACGCCCAAGGGCGGTGTGCACGTGGCGCTGGCGTTCAACCCGTCTCACCTGGAAATTGTCAATCCGGTGGTGGCCGGCTCGGTGCACGCGCGCCAGGTTCGCCGCAAGGATCACGAGCGCACCCAGTCGCTGGCCGTGCTGATCCACGGCGACGCCGCGCTGGCCGGCCAGGGCGTGAACATGGAACTGTTCAACATGTCGCAGGCCCGCGGCTTCAAGATCGGCGGCACGCTGCACATCGTGGTGAACAACCAGGTGGGCTTCACCACCTCCAACCCGCAGGACGCGCGCTCCACCTTGTACTGCACCGATCTGGCCAAGATGGTCAACGCGCCGGTGTTCCATGTAAACGGCGATGATCCGGAAGCGGTGATCCAGGTAACTCGCCTGGCCTACGAATTCCGCAAGCAGTTCCGCAAAGACGTAGTCATCGATCTGGTCTGCTACCGCCGTCACGGCCATAACGAAGCCGACGAGCCGTCAGCCACGCAGCCGGTGATGTACCAGATCATCCGCAAGCGCCCGACTACGCGCGAACTGTATGCGCAGGCGCTGGTGAAGGAAAACGTGCTCGCCGACGGCGATGCGCAGAAGCAGTTTGATGCTTACCGCGACCGCCTCGAAGCTGGCGCGGCGATGACCGACTTGCATCCGTCGCTGACCAAGGACGTGGAAGTCGATTGGAGCCAATTCATCGGCAAGAAGCTTTCCACTCCGGCCAACACCGGCGTGGCAAAGACCAAGCTGGTGGAACTGGCCAACCGCATCCTGGATCTGCCGAACGATCTGACGCTGCAGTCGCGCGTCGCCAAGATCTACGACGACCGCCGCAAGATGGCCAGCGGTGAACTCCCGGGTGACTGGGGCTTCGCCGAAAATCTCGCCTACGCCACGCTGATCGACGAAGGCCACAACCTGCGCATGGTCGGCCAGGATGCCGGTCGCGGCACCTTCTTCCATCGCCACGCGGTGCTGCATGATCAGAAGGACGGTCACACCTTCATGCCGCTGGCGACACTGCGTCCTGATGCCGATGTCGAAGTGATCGATTCGCTGCTCAGCGAAGAAGCCGTAATGGCCTTCGAATACGGTCATGCGACCACCGATCCCTACACGCTCAACATCTGGGAAGCGCAGTTCGGCGATTTCGCCAACGGTGCACAGGTGGTGATCGACCAGTTCATCAGCTCCGGCGAAGCGAAGTGGGATCGCCTGTGCGGTCTCGCGCTGTTCCTGCCGCATGGTTACGAAGGTCAGGGTCCGGAGCATTCCTCCGCACGCCTGGAGCGCTTCCTGCAGATGTGTGCGCTGGAAAACATGCAGGTTTGCGTGCCCACCACACCGGCGCAGGATTTCCATATGATCCGCCGTCAGATGCTGCGCCCGGCACGCAAGCCGCTGATCGTGATGACGCCCAAGTCGCTGCTGCGTCACAAGCTGGCTGTGTCGACGCTGGACGAACTGGCGAACGGCAGCTTCCAGTTGGTGATCGGCGAGCATCGCGACCTGCCTGCGAAGAAGGTCAAGCGCGTTGTCCTGTGTGCGGGCAAGGTCTACTACGACCTGCTGGAAGAAGCCGACAAGCGCGGCATCAACGATGTCGCCATCGTGCGTGTCGAGCAGCTCTATCCGTTCCCGCGTCCGGAAGTCACGGCCGAACTGGAAAAATATCCTTCCGTGAAGGAAGTGGTGTGGTGCCAGGAAGAACCGATGAACCAGGGTGCCTGGTTCCAGATCCGTCATCACCTGCAAGCCTGCGTGGGCAGCAAGCAAAGCCTTTCCTACGCCGGTCGCGCCCGTTCACCGGCGCCGGCAGCCGGTCACCTCAACGATCACATTGCCGAACAGGCAGCGCTGGTCGAACAGGCACTGGTCGCGCCGATCGGCCCTGATCACTCAGCAGAATAAATACTATTAGAAGTGCGGTCAGGATGACCGCTTTTTGACTCTCGCGCTCAGGGATGAGCGCTAAACCACAGGATCACCTTACCCATGTCCACCGAAGTCAAAGTCCCCGTTCTGCCCGAGTCCGTCTCCGACGCCACCATCGCCACCTGGCACAAGAAAGCCGGTGATGCGGTCAAGCGCGACGAGAACCTGGTCGACCTGGAAACCGACAAGGTCGTGCTGGAAGTGCCTTCGCCGGTCGATGGCGTGATCAAGGAACTCAAGTTCCAGAGCGGCGACACCGTGAACAGCCAGCAGGTGATCGCGGTCATCGAGGAAGGCGCTGTGGCTGCTGCCCCGGCTCCGGCACCGGCCGCTGCTGCGCCGGCTCCCGCCGCTCCTGCTCCTGCCGCACCGAAAGCTGCTGCCACGGGCGCCGCGGATCTGTCGCCGGCCGGCCTGCGCGTGGCCACCGAACAGAACATCGACCCGTCCAAGGTTGCCGGCACCGGCCGCGATGGCCGCGTGACCAAGGAAGATTTGGTGAACTACGGCAAGGGTGGCGCTGCCGCGCCGGCTCCCGCCGTGGCGCCGACACCAGGCTCTCGTCCGGAAGAGCGCGTGCCGATGACCCGCATCCGCGCCCGCATCGCCGAGCGCTTGATGCAGTCGAAGAACTCGATCGCGATGCTCACCTCGTTCAACGAAGTGAACCTTGCTGAAGTCAGCAGGATGCGCAAGACGTTGGGCGAGCAATTCGAAAAGGCCAACGGCGTGAAGCTCGGCTTCATGAGCTTCTTCGTGAAGGCAGCCACCGAAGCGCTGAAGCGTCATCCGGTCGTCAATGCCTCGGTCGATGGTAACGACATCGTCTATCACGGCTATCAGGACATCTCCATCGCCGTGTCCACCGACAAGGGTTTGGTGACACCGGTGCTGCGCGATGCGCAGACCATGAGCTTCGCCGACATCGAAAAGGGCATCGTCAATTACGCCAAGAAGGCGCGTGATGGCAAGCTCGGCCTGGACGACCTGCAGGGCGGCACCTTCACGATCACCAACGGTGGCACCTTCGGTTCGCTGCTGTCGACGCCGATCGTGAACCCGCCGCAAAGTGCGATTCTCGGCATGCACACCATCAAGGAGCGTGCGATCGTCGAGAACGGCCAAGTGATCGCCGCGCCGATGATGTACCTGGCGCTGAGCTACGACCACCGCATCATCGACGGTAAGGACGCGGTGTTGTTCCTGGTTGATATCAAGAACCAGTTGGAAAACCCGCAGCGCATGCTGCTTGGCATGTAATTGCCTGCTCCTGACTGGCGGGAGCGCGCGACGCGCTTCCGCCACGTCGAACTGGCCCCTTTCGAAATCCCTTACACGCCGCCATATACGGCACGATCCGCTCCCCAGGAACCTCCAATCATGAGCGACAAATTCGACGTTATCGTCATCGGTGCCGGTCCTGCCGGTTATGTGGCCGCGATTCGCGCCGCCCAGCTCGGCCTGAAGACCGCTTGCGTGGATGCCTTCGTTGGCAAAGATGGCAAGCAGGCGCTCGGCGGCACCTGCCTCAATGTGGGCTGCATTCCGTCCAAAGCGCTGCTGGATTCGTCCAAGCAGTACTTCAACCTCTCGCACAACCTCCCGGCGCACGGCATCAGTGTCGAGAATGCGAAGGTCGACATGGCCACCTTCATCGGCCGCAAGGACAAGATCGTCAAGCAATTCACCGGCGGTATTGGTCAGCTGTTCAAGGCCAACAAAGTCACGCCGTTCTTCGGCAAGGGCAAGTTGCTGAAAGGCAACAACGTCGAGATCACCGGCAACGACGGTAGCAAGCAGACCATCAGCGCCACCAACGTGATTCTCGCTTCCGGCTCGGTGCCGATCGAGTTGCCGTTCGCCAAGTTTGATGGCAAGAACATCATCGACAACGCCGGTGCGCTCGACATCAATGAAGTGCCGAAGCGTCTGGGCGTGATCGGTGCTGGCGTGATCGGTCTGGAGCTGGGCAGCGTATGGAATCGCCTGGGTTCGGAAGTGACGATCCTCGAAGCATTGCCGGATTTCCTGTCTGTCGCCGACGCTGACGTCGCCAAGATCGCTGCCAAGGAATTCGCCAAGCAGGGCTTGACCATCAAGCTCGGCGCCAAGCTGACCAAGGCCGAGGTCAAAAAGAACGAAGTCGCGCTGACCTATGAAGACAAGGACGGCTCGCACGAACTCACCGTGGACAAGCTGCTCGTTGCCGTGGGCCGTCGCGCCTACACCGAAGGCCTGCTGGCCGACGACACCGGCGTGAAGCTGGACGAGCGCGGACGCATTGTGGTCGACGAGCACAACCACACCGGCGTTGATGGTGTGTGGGCGATCGGTGACGCCGTGCGCGGCCCGATGCTGGCGCACAAGGGTTCAGAAGAAGGCGTGGCCGTGGCTGAGTGGATCGCTGGCAAGGCCGGCCATATCAACTACGACACCATTCCGTGGGTGATCTACACCGAGCCGGAAATCGCCTGGGCCGGCAAGACCGAGAAAGAACTGAAGGACGCCGGCATCCCCTACAAGATCGGCACCTTCCCGTTCGCCGCCATCGGCCGTGCCGTGGCGATGAACGAAGCCATTGGCCAGGTGAAGGTGATCGCCCACGCTGAAACTGATCGCCTGCTCGGCGTGCATATGGTCGGCCCGGGCGTGTCCGAGCTGATCGCCGAAGCCGTGGTGGCGATGGAGTTCAAGGGCTCCGCCGAAGATCTGGCCCGTATCGTCCACGCGCACCCGACCCTGTCGGAAGCCGTGCACGAAGCGGCACTCTCGGTCGACAAGCGCGCCATTCACAAGGGCAATTGAAGTCAGGATGACTTCGCCCCGGGCAGAGCGTGAATACGCGATGATCCGGAGTTCATAGGATCGACGGCCCGCTCGTGGCGACATGGGCGGGCCTGTTGTTTTCAGCTTCGGCGAAAACAACGCATCGATACAGTGCGTTTTTACTTCGTGACCTGATTGAGCGATCTCCACCATGCCTCTCCCAACCGCCCTTTGCGTCTACTGCGGCTCCAGCCCCGGCAAGCATCCCGAATACGAGGAAAGCGCACGCGCCTTCGGCACTGCCATGGCACACCGCGGTATTGCGCTGGTCTACGGCGGCGGCAAAGTAGGCCTGATGGGTACGGTTGCGGATGCGGTATTGGCCGCTGGCGGCAAAGTGATCGGCGTGATCCCGCGGCAATTGGTCGAACGCGAAGTGGCGCATGCCGGTCTGACCGAGATGCACGTGGTGGAGACCATGCATCAGCGCAAGACGCGCATGTATGAGCTATCCGATGCCTTCGTCGCCCTGCCCGGCGGTTTCGGCACCATGGACGAAATGTTCGAGATGCTGACTTGGGCGCAACTCGGTTTGCATAAATATCCCTGCGCATTTCTCAACGTGCGCGGCTACTACACGCAGCTGCGCCAGATGATGGATCACATGGTGAACGAAGCCTTCCTGCGCACGGAGCAGCGCGAGAGCATCTGGTTCGGCGATGATAAGGAGCAGCTGTTCGATTGGATGTCGCAGTACGAGGGTGGCCACACCCCGAAATGGATCGACAACAGCAGCGTCAAAGCCTGAGCGAGACCACTGCCATGACCGCACCCATCGATTTTCGCGCCTTCCGTATCCACAACGACGCTGCTGGCTATCGCGGCGGCATCGAAACCATGAACACGGAAGCGCTCAGCGCTGGCGAAGTGCTGGTGAAGGTCGCGTACTCGTCGGTGAATTACAAAGACGCGCTCGCCGGTACCGGTAAGGGAAAAATTCTTCGCCAGTATCCACTCAACGGCGGCATTGACGCGGCCGGCGTCGTGGTGGCCTCCACCGACCCGCACTTCAAGGAAGGCGACAACGTGCTGTGCACGGGCAGTGGTCTTTCGGAGACTCGCGACGGCGGTTATGGCGAATACATCCGCCTGGCTTCGTCGTGGACCATCCACCTGCCGCAAGGATTGAGTCTGCGCGAGAGCATGATCCTCGGCACCGCCGGTTTCACCGCTGCACTTGGCCTACTGCGCATGCAGGATAACCACCAGAAGCCTGCGCTGGGTCCTATCGCCGTTACCGGAGCCAGCGGCGGTGTCGGCATGCTGGCGATCGACATCTTCAGCCGCGCGGGTTACGAGGTGCACGCAATCAGTGGCAAGGCGGCCGAGTTCGATATGCTGCGCGATCTGGGCGCCAGCGAATGCATTGATCGCCACCAGCTCACCTTCAGCAGCAAACCGATGGACTCGGCCCGCTTCGGCGGTGCATTCGATAACGTCGGCGGCGCCATGCTCGCCGGACTGCTACCGTTGATCGTGCCCTACGGCAATATCGCCAACTGCGGCAACGCCGGCGGCATCGCGTTCGACAGCACGGTGATGCCGTTCATCATCCGCGGCGTCAGCCTGCTCGGCATCGCCTCTGCCGGCACCGCCCGCGACCAGCGCGACCAGGTATGGCAACATCTGGCCAGCGACTGGAAACCTCGCCATCTCGATCGGATCGCCACCCGGGAAGTCACGCTGGAGCAGCTTCCGGATGTTTTCGATCGTATGCTGGCGGGCGACTCGTTCGGCCGCACGCTTGTGCGCGTCGGCAACGTTTGACCCGGCCCGGCGCGTTTACACTGGGTGCGGCGCCGATCGAGCGCCACAGGTAGTTGAGAAAAAACCTGCTGAAGCAGACCATGGACGGGGGCTGCCGCCGATCTGGCACGTTACATGTCTGATCCGGCAGAACCGGGTTTGGACACGTGCCGAGTCCGGCAAGTTGAGGAAGTGCAGGTCAGCACTTATCTGACTTCCTGTTAGAATTCACGAAACAACAAGGGGATTCCCACCTTATGGCACGCATCCTGATTGTCGACGATTCGCCGTCGCAGCTTCTTGGTATCAAGCGCATCGTCGAGAAGCTTGGGCATGAGACGCTGACAGCCGAAGACGGAGCCGCCGGTGTCGATGTGGCAAAGCGCGAGAAGCCTGACCTGATCCTGATGGACGTGGTGATGCCGAACCTCAACGGCTTCCAGGCGACGCGCACGATCAGCAAAGATCCCGAAACGGCGGGCATTCCCATCGTGCTGGTCACCACCAAGGATCAGGAAACCGACAAGGTGTGGGGCATCCGCCAGGGTGCCAAAGCCTATGTCACCAAGCCAATCAAGGAAGAAGAACTGATCGCCGTACTGAAAGAACTGCTGACGGCCTGAAACGTCTCTTCTGCGCCTGGCAAAACGGCGCCTTGCGGCGCCGTTTGCATGTCCAGATCTAAATAAATTGCGGTCAATGTCGCGGGTCGTAGTGCGCGAACTGGGTACGCAGCGCTTCGTATGCCTCGCGTTGCGCTTCGTTCTCCGCCAAAGGTACGCGGATGGATATCTCCACCAGCTGATCGCCTGGCGTCGGTCCCGGCAAACCGCGTCCCTTCAGACGCAGCTTGCGTCCCGACTGTGAACCTGCAGGAATGCGCAGATCCACCGTACCCGCCAAGGTCGGCACTGGCACAGTCGCGCCCAGGGCAGCTTCCCACGGGCTGACCGGCAGCACATGCAGCACGTTGCGTCCGTCCAGCTTGAAGCGCGCATCGTCGCGAATACCCACTTCCAGCAGCAGGTCGCCATTCGGGCCACCCGCCGCACCAGGCTGCCCCTGGCCGCTCAGGCGGATGATCTTGCCGGGCTGAATGCCGGCGGGGATCTTCACCTCCAAGACCCGTTCCTTGCCGCTGCCGTCATCCAGGCTCAAGCGCGTACGGCCGCCGTCAAAGGCGGTTTGCAGGTCGATATCCACATGGGCCTGCACATCACGGCCACGGCGCGGCCGCGGAGCCCCTTGGCGGGCGCCTCCAGCGGCCCGGCCGAACAGGCTTTCGAAGAAGTCGCTGAAGTCGCCCTCGCCTGCCTCACCAAAGTCGTAGCCCTGGCCCTGCCCCCAGTTCGGCGGCGGCCGAAACTGTTCGCCGGGGCGATAGCCGCCTGCGCGCAGCTGATCGTAGGCACGGCGCTTCTCAGTGTCCCGCAGCACCTCATTGGCCTCGTTGATTGCCTTGAATTTCTCCTCGGCGCCAGCGTCCTTGTTCTTGTCCGGATGGTATTTGCGCGCCAGCTTGCGATAGGCCGTCTTGATGTCGGTCTCGCTGGCGTCGGGCTTCACGCCCAGAATGTCGTAATAGTCTTTGAATTCCACTGCCACTCCCCGGCATCGATCAAGGGATGCTCTGATAACACAAGCGGCCCGCCATGGATCATCGTCCGTGGCAGGCCACCTCCGCAACTTAGGGGTGCTCTGATCGATTCCACATACTGTGTGGACCGACATTTTGAGTTCAAAACGTTCAGAAGGCCCCTACGCTGCACCGCAATGGCTTGAACAAACGGCCAGCAGCTCCCGGCGCAGGCCACGCCACTAGTGCGAACAAACCCTAGATGGTTCCCAACCTGACGGTTTCAAGGCGACAGCGCACCCTCCAGAGCGTTAGCATGGCCAGCTATTCCCCGACGTTGCCTTTTCTTCAGCGAGCATATGGCCATCCAAATCGATTCTGTCGTACCGGATATTGAAGTGGCGGTCATCGATCGTGACGCCGATATCCAACGCATCCAAACCGCAGCACTCTTCACCGGACGCAAGGTCGTGCTGTTCGCGGTGTCCGGCGCTTTTACCCCAACCTGCTCGGAACGCCATCTGCCGGGTTACGTCAAACACTATAGTGACTTCAAGAATCAGGGCATCGACGTGTATTGCCTGGCCGTCAACGACCCTTTCGTGATGAAAGCCTGGGCCGCATCGCAGCATGTCCCCGCGGGACTTAAGCTGCTCGCAGATGGCAACGCAGCGTTTACCAAAGCATTGGGCTGGGAGATGGATGGCGCTGCCTATGGCATGGGTGTCCGCTCGCGGCGTGCGGCGTTGTATGCGGATGACAGCGTGGTCAAACAACTTTATGTTGAACACCCTGGCGAACTGCGTGTCACCACGGCAGAGGCGATATTGAACGCCGCCCCTTGGAGCGCCCTACAAAATTACAAGATATAGATCACGCCGCAGGCAAGACACTTCTCACAATAATGTGTTCGGGCGCTTAGAAGCGATCCGGTAAAAGCAAATGGACGTGCGCGTTGGTCAAAGCCCAACCGATGATAGATACAAGCGCATGCAGCGCAATGGCCGGGTCATTCATGGGAGGTTGTCATGAACGGTCATCGTTTAGCGAATGCACTTCTTGCCATGTTCTTGCTGGCGACGAGTGCCCACGCTACGTCATCGAGAGGTGCCATACATTTTTATGGCAGCGTGTACCTGCCGGCCTCAGCCTCCCGCATGCTCAGTGCCAAGACGCGCGCAGACACCGTTGACGCCACGTCTTCCGTGTCACTCACCGACGCGCAAAAAGCATTACACAGTGACCTACTCGAATATTTCGCCCACTATTCTGGCGCAAATGCCAAGCTATTCAGTGTGACCTACTTGTAAGTACTTTCGAGCGTTGAAACACGCCTTATTGAGCGTTCCATCGGCAGGATGTGCGCTCCGCTCCAACGCAAAAACAAAGCCCCGGTTAAACCGGGGCTTTGCATAACACACGACGTCAAACTCACTCGACGCTGGGCGAAGCATCCACCGGCTCACCCTGCTCGGGCGGCGTGGTGTCATCACCCACATCGGCTTCATCGCCGTTGCTTTCATCAGCATCCAGGCGAACCACGCTGACCAGTGACTCCTCGGCAGGCAGGCGAATGAGCGTCACGCCCTGCGTATTGCGGCCAAGCTGCGAGATCTCGGTAACACGCGTACGCACCAAGGTGCCCTGGTTGGAGATCAGCATCACTTCGTGTGCTTCCGTCACCTGCGCAGCAGCGACCAAAGCACCATTGCGCTCGGAGCATTGGATGCCGATCACGCCTTGCGTGCCGCGCCCCTTCTTCGGGAACTCGTCAAGCTGGGTGCGCTTACCGTAGCCGCGCTCAGTGGCGGTAAGGATGTCGCCCTCTGAGGCCACGATCAGCGAGACGACTTCGGCACCATCGGTGAGTTTCATGCCGCGCACGCCAGTGGCGGTACGGCCCATCGAACGCACTTCGCCTTCATCGAAGCGTACGACCTTACCGTTCGATGCGAACAGCAGCACGTCGGTGTTGCCATCGGTCAGTTCCACGCCGACCAGCGCATCGCCCTCGTCAAGATTGATGGCGATCTTGCCCTTCTGCAATTGGAAGGCAAATTCGGTAAGTGGTGTCTTCTTGACTGTGCCTTGTGCGGTAGCGAAGAACACAAAGCGGTCTTCGCTGTATTCGTGCACTGGCAACACCGCCTGCACCTTCTCGCCTTCACCCAACGGCAGCAGGTTCACCATCGGCTTGCCACGCGCGTTCGGGCCAGCCTCGGGCATCTGATAGACCTTCAGCCAGTAGACACGGCCGGTGCTGGTAAAGGTGAGCAGCGTATCGTGGGTGTTCACCACCCACAGCTGTTCGACAAAATCTTCTTCCTTCAGCGCGGAGGCCGAACGGCCCTTGCCGCCACGGCGTTGCGCGCGATAGATGTTGGCGGGTTGCCGCTTCACGTAACCGGCATGCGACAGCGTCACGACCACGTCTTCCGGCGCGATCAGGTCGAGGACGTTGAGATCTTCCTGCGAATGCTGGATCTCGGTGCGGCGCGCATCGCCGAACTCAGCCTTGATCACTTCCAGTTCTTCACGAATCACCGAGAGCAGGCGCACGGGGTCTTCTAGGATCTGGATCAACCCGCGGATGGTTTCGAGAATTTCGCGGTATTCGTCGGAAAGCTTTTCCTGCTCTAGGCCGGTCAGGCGGTGCAGGCGCATGGCCAGAATTTCCTGTGCCTGCGTGTCGGACAGCTGATAGCCATCGGCCTTCAGGCCGTCGCGCGGATCCATGTCTTCCGGACGCGAAGCTTCGGCACCAGCCGCGCCTAGCATGGCGCCCACCATGCCCGGCTCCCACTTGCGCGCCAGCATGCGCTCGCGTGCTTCCTGGGGCGAAGCGGAGTTCTTGATCAGCTCGATCATCTCGTCGATGTTGGCGAGCGCAACCGTCAGGCCTTCCAGGATATGTGCGCGGGCGCGCGCCTTACGCAGTTCGAAAATCGTGCGACGCGTTACCACCTCGCGGCGGTGGCGAATGAACGCTTCGAGGATTTCCTTGAGATTGAGCGTGCGCGGCTGACCATCGACCAGCGCAACCATGTTGATGCCGAAGGTCACCTGCAGCTGGGTCTGCTGGAACAGGTTGTTGAGCACCACATCGGCCATCGCGTCGCGGCGGATCTCGATGACGATGCGCATGCCGTCCTTGTCGGACTCATCGCGCAATTCAGAGATGCCTTCGAGGCGCTTTTCTTTCACCAGCTCGGCGATCTTTTCGATCAACCGCGCCTTGTTCACCTGATACGGCAGTTCGTGAACAAGGATCGTTTCGCGACCGTTGGATTCGGTTTCAATCTCGGTACGCGCGCGAACCAGAATGCGGCCGCGGCCGGTGCGGTAGGCTTCGACAATGCCCGCCGCGCCATTGATGATGCCGGCGGTCGGGAAATCCGGACCGGGCACGTGCTGCATCAACTCATCGACGCCGAGCGAGGGTTCGTCGATCAGCGCGATCGTCGCCGAAATCACCTCGTTGAGATTGTGCGGTGGCACGTTGGTGGCCATGCCCACGGCGATACCGGCCGAGCCGTTCACCAGCAGGTTCGGCACACGGGTGGGAAGCACCAGCGGCTCGTGCTCGCTTTCGTCGTAGTTCGGGCCGAAATCGACGGTTTCCTTATCGATATCCGCCATCAGTTCGTGCGTTAGGCGCGCCATGCGCACCTCGGTGTAACGCATGGCTGCGGCGTTGTCGCCGTCGACCGAACCGAAGTTACCTTGGCCGTCGACCAACATATAGCGCAGCGAGAACGGCTGAGCCATGCGCACAATCGCATCGTAGACGGAAGCATCGCCGTGCGGGTGGTATTTACCGATCACGTCACCGACAACGCGGGCGGATTTCTTGTAAGGCTTGTTCCAGGAGTTATTGAGTTCGTTCATCGCGAACAGTACACGGCGATGCACGGGCTTCAAACCATCACGAACGTCCGGGAGGGCGCGTCCCACGATCACGCTCATGGCGTAATCGAGGTAGCTCTGGCGCATTTCGTCTTCGATATTGACGCGGATGACTTCTTTGGCGAGCTCTGCCATCAATAGGCTTCCCTGGTAACGAATAAGAGCCCCGGAACAGCGCGCTTCGCGCACTTGTTTGCAGGGTCAGGCGGTAGCCCTGGAGTGTATCACAAAAGGCATTGGAAAGCGCTTATTTAAACCTTTCCAATCAATGAGTTACGAGCTTGTTTTGGCGCGTCTAAAAAGGAGCGTCCGAGCGCTCACGAAATTGACGAAAGCGGCGAAAAACGAGCCCACCCCGACGGCCAGCACCGGCCACTTGTGCCAGCTTGGAAACGCGATCAGGCAAGCCACATAAGCGGCGTAATTGATCGCCGCGCCACCGCTCATCAAGGCCATCCAGTGCAACCATTCGGCCGCCAGTGAACGACCACTCTGCCGCGCTGCAAAGGTCTGGCTACGGTTCCACCACCAAGTAACCGTCGCTGCGATCAGGAAGGAAATCACCCGCCCGTAGTACGGGTTGAAGTGCGCAAAGCTCACCAGCATCTGCACGATACCGGCGTCGACGACGAAGCCAATGGCACCGCCGACGGCAAACAGCATCACTTCGTGACGTAGTTTCATTCCGAGAACACTGCTCTCATGCATTCCGTGGTGGGATGCTCGATCACGCCGCGTTCGGTCACGATGGCATCGATCAGCGACGCAGGTGTTACGTCAAAGACCGGATTCCAGGCTTCTGCGCCTTCCACTACGGTGCGGCGTCCGGCAACGCTAAGCAATTCCGCTGCATCGCGCAGCTCGATCTCGATGTCGTCGCCGGATACGGTCGCCATGTCGACCGTTGACGACGGCGCCACGACCATGAACTTCACGCCATGATGGCGCGCAGCGATGGCCAGCTGATAGGTGCCGATCTTGTTCGCCGTATCGCCGTTGGCGGCAATGCGATCGGCGCCGACGATCACCCACTTCACCTCGCCTGCCTTCATCAAGTGCGAGGCCGCGGAGTCGGCAATCAGCTTGGCGGGAATGCCATCGCGGACCAGCTCCCACATGGTCAGGCGTGCGCCCTGCTGCCACGGACGGGTTTCGCCTGCATACACTTGATTAATGCGTCCCGCAGCGACACCCGCGCGAATCACGCCCAATGCCGTGCCATAGCCGGAGGTAGCCAACGAGCCGGTATTGCAATGGGTCATCACGCTGGAGCCCGGCACAATCAACGCTGCACCGAGTTCGCCCATATGACGATTGGCGGCGAGATCTTCGTCCTGGATCGCTTGCGCTTCACGCTCCAGCGCCGCGGTGTCCGCACCGGCTGCGATACGCGCCTTCATGCGGTCCAACGCCCACATCAGGTTCACCGCGGTGGGGCGCGCTGCACGCAATTGCGCCAGCGCCTGATCAAGCACCTCGCCCTGCTGCGCAGCGAGGACGACGCCCCAGGCGGCAGCAATACCGATGGCAGGTGCACCGCGCACGGCAAGATCCTTGATCGCCAGGGTCACTGCCGTAGCGTCGCGGCAATCCAGCCACTTTTCCTCGGCAGGTAACAAGCGCTGATCGAGCAGACGCAAATGATCGCCATGCCATTGCACGGCGCGAATGGTGTCGTGGATTTGCTTGGAAGAGGCGTTTGTCATCGGGCCATTCTATCAGGCTGGCAAGGCACGGTAGATCGTGGGTTGGGTTGCCGCGGACTCGATGTGAGCGTGACCCAGTAATCCCCGCACGCTCGGCAAAACAGTTGGATGAGTTGCGCGAACCCAACCTATTCCACGACCCCGACCTGGATCGATTGCTATCAGGTTCGGTCGCGCAGCCACTGGTGAATAGCTGGAGCGACTTCACGCTGTGCACGTCCCGACACGTAAATACCGATATGACCGCCCTTGAAGGCAAGCTCGGTGTAGTCGGTGGTACTGACATGACGTCCCAACGACCTGGATGCATCCGGCGGCACCAAATGATCCTGAGTGGCGTAGATGTTGAGGATGGGCTGAGAAACCATGCCCAAGTCGACCGGCTGCTTGCCAATCTGCAGATCACCCTTGATCAGCTTGTTCTCTTGGAAGAATTCCTTGATGAACTGGCGGAACGCTTCGCCGGCCTGATCGGGCGAATCGAAGATCCAGCGCTCCATGCGCAGGAAGTTCTTCAGTTCGTTGGGATTATCCAGAATGTCGACCATGCTGACGTACTTCTGTTGGTTCAAGCGCAAAGGCTTGAGCATCAGGTAGACCCAATTCATCAGCTCTGACGGGATATTACCCATCGTGTCGACGAACAGATCAACGTTCATGCTTTGCACCCACTGCGAGAGCATGTTGTCGGGCGTACGAAAATCCACCGGCGTCACCATGGTGATCAGGTTCTTCACCTTCTCCGGGTGCATGGCGGTGTAGCACAGCGAGAACGTGCCACCCTGACAAATGCCGAGCAGGTTGACCGCATCCATGTCATGACGCTTGCGAATCACGTCGATGCAGCGGTCAAGATAACCGTTGAGATAATCGTCCAGCGTCAGCCATCGGTCGGCGCCATCCGGGTAACCCCAGTCGATCAGATAGACATCTTCGCCCTGTGCCAGCAGATTGCGCACCAGCGAACGGTCGTCCTGCAGATCGGTCATCCAGACCGTATTCACCAGCGCATACACGATCAGCATCGGCACCTTGGCCGTGGGCTTGTTGCTGCCCTTCATGTGCCACAGGGTGAGCTTGTCTTCGCGGTAGACGGCCTCGCGCGGAGTGTTGGCGTATTCCTGCTCGCCCAAACCGCGGAGGTTTTGCATGCCAGCGGCCAGCTTGCGCTGGAAATTGGCCATTTCGTTGAAAATTTGCTGCGGGTCAATGTGCAACGGTGTCTGCATGATCGATCCTTACTTGCGCTTGCCCGAGGCGGAACGCGCAGCTTTGGCGCGCGGTGCTGCTGCACTGTCATCATCACCGGATTTGCGGGTGATGGGCCGTACCTTCGCGGCAACCTTGCTGGCTGCCAGCTCACGCTTTAGCTCAGCGATTTCGGCCTGCAATGCATCGACTTCAGAAGCATCCGCGTGCGACTCCTGATACCTGCTCGTCTGCAGCTCGCGCCGCAATTGCTGCACGCGCTGGCCAAGGCTGTCCACTTCGCTACGCGTCGGGATCCCCAGTTCGCGGCACATCTGCTCGGTTTGCTGTTGCTGCAGCTTGCGCACCTGCATCTGTGCATTGACCAGCGCACCGAAGACGTCGCGGAATTCGTCGGACAAAGCCATTTCCGAATACGCTTCTTCCATCGCGTCGACCCAGAGGTCGTACAGCGCCTTCATGGATTCGATCTGCTTGCCGGGCTCCGCGCGCTGCCCGAGCATTTCCTGCAATCGTGCAATACCTTTCGTGTTTACCTGCTGCAGCAACGCCTGATAGCGATTGGTGATCTGTAGATATTCGTGGATGGCCGCGGTCAGCGCTTGCTGGTCCAGCTGCATTTCTCGCGTGAGGCCAAAGGCCGGTAACGGCCCTGGCGCAGCTCCCATGCCGCCCATACCACCCATGCCGGCGCGCTGCATGGCCTGCAGCCAGGACTGCCATTGGTGATCCAGACCGAAGGCAGAGGCGCTGTCGATACCCGCCACTGTCTGTGCAAAGGGTTGATTGAATGCTGCAAGGAACGGCTGCATGGCTGCTGGCTGCTGCCAGTTGCCAAATTGTCCCAACCCAGCGGCACCGGCGGCTTGCTGCAGCCAGCTTCCATAAGCTTTGAGGCTGGAAAGGCTGCGGGTCAGCAGATCCTCGTTGGATGCGGCGGGACTGACGCCAAACTGCGGCTGTGCCCCAGATTGCTGCATATACCGCATCCATGCATCCCAGGATTGCTGCGCAAAAGCCTGGTAGTCCTTCAAGAAATCATTGACCTGGTCCGACATGCTTGCATCCTCGAGCCGAGTCGTGATCGTACCAAATCCCACCTTTCAAAAATGAAAACGCCCGGCTACAGAGGCCGGGCGTTTTCGATGATCAGGCTGTCAGAAAAACTCAGGCGCTGGCGCCTTCGTCCTCGGCGACGGCCTTCATGGACAGGCGAATACGGCCCTGCTTGTCCACTTCCAGCACCTTGACCTTGACGATATCGCCTTCCTTGAGCTTGTCGGAGACTTTCTCGACGCGCTCGTTGGAGATCTGCGACACGTGAACCAGACCGTCCTTGCCCGGCAGGATCGTCACGAAGGCACCGAAGTCCATCAGCTTGGCGACCTTGCCTTCGTAGATGCGACCCGGCTCGACATCGGAAACGATCTGATCGATACGCTTCTTCGCTTCGTCCGCCGCCAGGCGGTTGACCGAGGCGATGATCACGGTGCCGTCGTCGCTGATGTCGATGGTGGTGCCGGTTTCTTCAGTGATGGAGCGGATGGTGGCGCCACCCTTGCCGATCACTTCGCGGATCTTGTCCGGGTGGATCTTGATGGTGAGCAGGCGCGGTGCGTATTCGCTCATTTCCGAACGCGGCGTGCTGATCACCTTGGCCATTTCGCCCAGGATGTGCAGACGACCATGCTTGGCCTGCTCCAAGGCGATCTTCATGATCTCCTCGGTGATGCCCTCGATCTTGATGTCCATCTGCAGCGCGGAGATGCCATCGGCACTACCGGCCACCTTGAAGTCCATGTCGCCGAGGTGATCCTCGTCGCCCAGGATGTCCGACAGCACGACAAAGTCGCTGCCTTCCTTCACCAGGCCCATGGCGATACCCGCCACCGGTGCCTTCAGCGGCACACCGGCATCCATCATGGCCAGCGAGGAGCCGCACACCGACGCCATCGAGGAGGAGCCGTTCGATTCGGTGATTTCCGAAACCACGCGCAGCACGTACGGGAATTCTTCGATGCTCGGTTTGACGGCCTGCACACCGCGCTTGGCAAGGCGACCATGCCCGATCTCGCGGCGCTTCGGCGCACCGAAACGACCGGTTTCACCCACCGAGAACGGCGGGAAGTTGTAATGGAACAGGAACGCATCCTTCGACTCGCCTTCTGGCGCATCGATGATCTGCGCGTCACGCGTAGTGCCGAGGGTGGCCACGACCAGCGCCTGGGTTTCACCGCGGGTAAACAGTGCCGAACCGTGGGTACGCGGCAGCACGCCCACGCGCACGGAGATCGGGCGGATGTCGTCGAGCTTGCGGCCGTCGATACGGATCTTGGTCTTCAGCACGCCATCGCGCATGGTGCGGTATTCGATTTCGGCAAACGCGTTGCTGATATCGAGATCGCTCCAGCCGTGCGAAGCGGCGGTTTCGGCGATACCCGTCTTGATGTCGCTCTTCAGTGCGGAGATGGCGTCACGGCGCTCCAGCTTGTCGCGGATCGCGAAAGCCTTCTCCAGACGATCACCAAGGATGCCCTGGATGTCGTTGAACAGCGCATCGTTGCGCGTCGGAGCGGTCCATCCGAACGGCTTGCGGCCGGCTTCGGCGGCGAAGTCGTTGATGGCCTTGATCACCACCTGCATCTGCTGGTGACCGAACACCACCGCACCCAGCATCACTTCTTCGCTGAGCAGCTTGGCTTCGGATTCCACCATCAGCACGGCGTTGGCGGTGCCGGCGACAACCAGATCCAGATCGGACGTCTTGAGCTCCGAAACGGTCGGATTCAGCAGGTACTGGCCGTTGGCGTAACCAACGCGCGCGGCACCGATCGGGCCCTTGAACGGGATACCGGCCAGCGTCAGCGCAGCAGAGGCACCGATCATTGCAGCGATGTCACCGTCGATTTCCGGGTTCAGCGAAACGACCTGCGCGATGACCTGCACTTCGTTCTTGAACTCTTCCGGGAACAGCGGGCGCACCGGGCGATCGATCAGACGCGAGGTGAGCGTCTCCTTCTCGGTCGGGCGACCTTCACGCTTGAAGAAGCCGCCCGGAATACGACCGGCGGAGTAGAACTTCTCGACGTAGTCGACGGTGAGCGGGAAGAAATCCTGCCCATCTTTCGCCTTGGCCGCAGCCACCACGGAAACGAGCACGACGGTGCCGCCCATGCTGACCATGACGGCGCCCGAAGCCTGGCGGGCAATTTCGCCCGTCTCCAGTGTGACTTCGTGATTACCGTACTGGAATGACTTGGTTACTTTTGCCACTTGGTTTTGTCCTTAGGTCCGATCAGCGACGCAAGCCGAGGCGCTCGATCAGGCTCTGATAGCGAGCCAAGTCGTTTTTCTTCAAATAGCCGAGCAGGCTCTTGCGCTGATTGACCAATTTGAGCAAGCCCCGACGGGAATGGTGATCCTGCTTGTGGGTCTTGAAGTGATCGGTGAGGTGTTCGATGCGGGCGGAAAGCAGGGCAACCTGCACTTCCGGCGAACCGGTGTCGTTAGGCTTGCGGCCGAAGTCAGCAATGATCTTGCCGGACTGTTCTGCGGTGAGGGACATGAGTATCTCTTCCTATAAAAACGGGTGCGGAACTTGCGCAACCTCACCACCCGATGAGGTTGCGCAAGCTCCGACAGTTGGACAAACGTACTGAATCAAGAGGGTTATTGTAGCGACCCTGAGCGTATTGCAACAAGACCATGTTAAAGATGGATTTTCCTGCCCGACTTCAGGCCTGAACGGAGACGGCAGGGAGATTGAAGCCACGCAGGATGCGCACCCTGCCCTGCCCGTCACAATCGACCAGGGCCAGCAGGCGCCCGTCGCTGGCAAAAGCGGCGGAACGCTCCTGAGGAGCATCGCCAGGCCACTCAATCTGACGCCCTTGTGAGACGGCGTGACTGGCTTCCGGGTCGAAATGCAGGGCCGGGAGGTCGGAAACTCCCGCCGAAAGCGGCAATAACAGGCGATCCAGCACTTCTTCGCCACGCTCAGCAGCCTCGCGAAGCTGATCCAGGGTGACCATCACCGGCTCACGGAACGGATCGACCCAGAGCCGGCGCAGCGCCGTCAGGTGGGCACCACAGCCCAGACGTTCCCCCAGATCGACCGCCAGGCTGCGGATGTAGGTGCCCGAGCCGCACTCCACATGCAGGGTCAATGTGTCCCCGGTACGGGATACCAGCTCGAGCCGATCAACCTCGACCTCACGGGGCGGAGCCTGAACGGATTCCCCACGCCGGGCCTTCAGGTACAACGGCTCGCCGTCCTGTTTGAGCGCGGAATATACCGGTGGAATCTGAATGATCCGGCCACGCAAAGGCATCAGCGCAGCCTCGATAGCCGTGTCATCCAGTGTGGGAACCGGGCGCTGCTCGACCACCTCGCCCTCGAGATCTGCCGTCGTCGTCGTAACACCCAGGCGGCATTGGGCAACATACGCCTTGCGTGAACCGAGCAGGCTGCCGGCGATCTTGGTGGCCTCACCGAAGCACAAAGGCAACAGGCCGGTGGCCAATGGATCCAGCGCGCCGGTATGACCACCTTTGGCGGCACGCAGAATCGCCAAAGCCATTTGCAGAGCCTTGTTTGAGCTCAATTCCAACGGCTTATCGAGCAGCAGGATGCCGTGCAGGTCACGCGCAGCGGGGCGTTTTCGACGACGACTCATGGCGAATACTGAAACGGTTACGGAAACTCAGTCTTCGTTGCCGTCCGCCTCAGACTGAGGCGAATCCTGGCGCAGCAGGTGCTCGATGCGCTCGCCCTTGTCGACCGAATCGTCGTACTTGAAGCGCAGTTCCGGTACGCGGCGCAGGCGCATCTGGCGCGAGAGGCTGCGACGGAATTCGCCCCCCAGTTCGTTGAGCGCCTTGACGGCTTCCTTCGATTGCGCCGGCAGCAACGCGGTTACCCATACGGTGGCCCAATCCAGGTCACGTGTTACTTCCACGTCCGATACGCTGCACGAGGGCAAGCCGTGATCGCGCACGGCAGCATGCACCAAAGTACCGATCTCACGGCGGAGTTCGGCGCCGACGCGGTCTGTGCGTTTGAAGTCGCGTGATGGCATGGGTAGCTCCTATCCCTGACAACAGGGATGTGGCAGCGAATAGCAAAGACACTGGTTCGCTAGGTTACGACAAGAGAAAAAGCCCGGGCAAAGCATGCCCGGGCTTCGAATCAATAGAACGTGGAGTTTTCGCGCCTTCGCTACTTGCTCCTCGTCCCTTTCATTACAGCGTGCGGGCAACCTCGATACGCTCGAAGCACTCGATCTGGTCACCGACCTTCACGTCGTTGTACTGCTTCACCGCGATACCGCATTCCATGCCGCTGCGAACTTCGTCGACCAGGTCTTTGAAGCGGCGCAGCGATTCCAGTTCGCCCTGGAAGATCACCGTGTTGTCGCGCAGCACGCGGATTGGCTTGCTGCGCTTGACCACGCCTTCCACGACCATGCAACCGGCCACGGCGCCGAACTTGGAGCTGCGGAAAACATCGCGCACCTGGGCGATACCGATGATTTCTTCGCGCACTTCCACGCCCAGCAGACCCGATGCCGCCTGCTTCACCTGATCAATCACGTCATAGATGATCGAGAAGTAACGGACGTCCAGACCCGCGGTATCGATCACCTTGCGTGCCGAGGCGTCAGCACGAACGTTGAAGCCGATGACCAGCGCCTTGGACGCTGCTGCGAGCGTGGCATCGGATTCGGTGATGCCGCCGACGCCAGCTGCAATCACGTTCACCTTCACGTTTTCGTTACCGATCTGGCTCAGCGACTCGCGCAAGGCCTGCACAGAACCCTGTACGTCGGCCTTGACCAGGATATTGAGCGTCTGCTGCTCGGCGCCCTGGCCCATCTGGGCCATGATGTCTTCGAGACGGTTGGCCTTGCTGACCATGCGTGTTTCGCGGCGCTTGAGCTGACGCTCAGCCGCCACTTCACGTGCCAGACGCTCATCGGCCACCACCACAAAATCGTCGCCCGATTCCGGCACGCCAGACAAGCCGAGCACCTGCACGGGAATGGAAGGACCGGCTTCCTGAACGGTCTTGCCGGTTTCATCGACCAGCGCTCGCATGCGACCGTACTCGATACCGCAGACAACGAAGTCGCCGCGCTTGAGCGTACCTTGCTGCACCAGCACGGTGGCCACCGGGCCACGACCACGGTCGAGGCTGGATTCGATCACCACGCCGGAAGCAGGACCGTCCTTCACGGCGGTCAGTTCCATCACTTCGGCTTGTACCGAAATGGCATCGAGCAGATCGTCGATACCCATGCCCGTCTTGGCCGAAACCGGCACGAACGGCGTGTCGCCACCCCACTCTTCCGGAATCACCTCGAGATTGCCGAGGCCCTGCTTGACGTTGTCCGGATTGGCATCGGACTTGTCCATCTTGTTGACAGCGACGATCAGCGGCACCTTGGCGGCATGAGCGTGCTGCACAGCCTCCTTGGTCTGCGGCATGACGCCGTCGTCGGCCGCCACCACCAGCACGACGATATCCGTGGATTGCGCACCGCGTGCACGCATAGAGGTGAACGCTGCGTGGCCTGGCGTATCGAGGAAAGTAATCACGCCCTTGGGCGTTTCCACGTGATACGCGCCGATGTGCTGGGTAATGCCGCCCGCTTCACCCGCTGCCACCTTGGTGCGACGGATGTAATCGAGCAGCGAGGTCTTGCCGTGGTCGACGTGGCCCATGATGGTGACCACCGGCGGACGTGCAAAGCGCTCGCCTTCGAGCTCGGCGTTCTGGGTGTGCGCGGCCAGTGCAGCTTCCGCACCCTGATCGCTCGCTTCCACCGGCTTGTGGCCGAGTTCTTCCACCACCAGCACGGCGGTGTCGAGATCGATGGTCTGGTTGATGGTGGCCATCACGCCCATCTTGAACAGCGCTTTCACCACTTCCGAACCCTTCACCGCCATCTTCTGCGCGAGTTCGGCTACGACGTTGGCGTCACCCACAACCACTTCGCGCACGACCGGCGCGGTAGGACGCGAGAAACCATGCGCACCAGTGGCCGCAGCTGAATTGCCGGAACGCGGCACGTCACGCGAGGAGCCCTTGCCGGACTTGCCACGTTTGGTGGAACGACGCGCGCGATCGGCTTCGGAAAGGTGCAGCTCGCCGGCGGCAAAACGCTTGCCACCCGGTACATCGTCGCGCTCGCGGACGGCGTGGCGCGGCTTGTTGCGGTTATCCGCACCACCCGCCGCTGCGGCGGCGGGGGCCGGCGCGGGTGCAGGAGCCGGCGTAGGAGCAACGGCAACGGGCTTCTTTTCACGCTTGCGCGGTTCGTGGATACGCGGAAGGATCATACCCAGCGAATGCTGGTCGATACGCTGCACAGGCACGGCTACCGGCTCGGAAGCGCCCTTCGGCTCCGTTTCGGATGGTGCAGATTTGACCTCCACCCCATCATCAGCAACCGTTTCTTCAACAAAATGCTGCTCTTCGGCTGCGGCGGCAGCAGCGGCGGCAGCTTCGGCAGCGGCTTGCGCTTCCTGACGCGCACGCTCCGCTTCAGCTTCGCGGCGGGCCTCTTCCTCAGCGCGCTGGCGCGCCTCTTCCTGGCGACGATGTTCTGCATCGACGCGTTCGGTTTCTTCATGCTCACGCTGTTGCTGCGATTCATGCAGTTTGCGCAGTGCATCTTCGCGCGTCGTATCCGCGCTGGCTTCCTCGGCAATCACGCTGCGCTTGACGTAGGTGCGCTTGGCGCGCACTTCCACGTTCACGGTCTTGGCGCTGCTCTGCGTGCCGCGGCCACCTGGCGTGGCGACCTTCAGCTCGCTGATCTTGCGGCGCTTCAGGGTAATTTGCCGAGGCGAGGAGTCTTCCGCTTCGGGAGCAACGTCGGACTTGCCGTGCGTGCGACGCAGGAAGCCCAGCAGCTTCACCTTTTCGGTGCTGCTGATGACTTGCTCCGGATCGGAGAATTTCATGCCAGCCTCGCCAAGCTGCGTGAGCAACCTGTCGACTGGCATACCCAGAACCTGGGCGAGTTGTTTGATCGTGACATCCGACATCGTGTTCTTTCTCCGCCGTTCCCGCGCTTATCGTCCGTACAAAACAAAAGTGCTTTGCACGGTCACCTCCATCCTTGGTGGAAACCCAAAGGGTTCCTCGGCACGCCCATCCAGGGCGTGTCGCCCGCGGTTAGCCGCCCTTTTCCAGCTTCGCAATCATCGGCGCGCGTGCGGCCATGATGAGTGCTGCAGCACGATCTTCGTCCATGCCTTCGATATCGATCAGGTCGTCGACTGCAAGGTCGGCCAGATCGTCCACGGTCACCACGCCGCGCTCGGCGAGCGCATAAGCCGTGGCTTCGTCCATGCCCTTCAGCTCGAGCAGCTCCTGCGACGGCTGGTGCTCGTCGAGGGTCTCCTCGACTGCCAGGGCTTCCGTCAGCAGCGAGTCGCGAGCGCGGGCGCGAAGTTCCTCGACGATATCCTCGTCGAAGCCTTCGATGGCTAGCAGCTCGGCGCTCGGTACGTAAGCGATTTCCTCGACGCTGGAAAAACCTTCCTGCACGAGGATGTTGGCAATTTCCTGGTCCACTTCCAGCTTGTCCATGAACAGCTGGCGGGCAGATTCCTGTTCGGCTTCGCTCTTGGCGGCGACCTGGTCCTGGGTCATCACGTTGAGCTGCCAGCCGGTGAGCTTGCTGGCGAGGCGCACGTTCTGGCCACCGCGGCCGATGGCCTGCGAGAGCTTGTCTTCGGCCACCGCGATGTCCATCGAGTGCTTGTCTTCGTCCATGATGATGGACTGCACTTCCGCCGGCGCCATCGCATTGATGACGTACTGCGCCTGATTCTCGTGCCACAGGATGATGTCCACGCGCTCGCCATTGAGCTCGTTCGACACCGCCTGCACGCGCGAGCCGCGCATGCCGATGCAGGCACCGATGGGATCGGTACGGCTGTCGTGCGCGACCACGGCAATCTTGGCGCGATCGCCCGGATCGCGGGCGCAGCCCTTGATTTCAACCAGGCCCTGGCCCACTTCCGGCACTTCGAGCTTGAACAGCTCGATCATGAATTCTGGTGCAGCGCGCGACACGAACAACTGCGGACCGCGCACTTCGGAGCGCACTTCCTGCAGGTAGCCACGCACGCGATCGCCGACGCGATGCGATTCGCGCGGAATGGTCTTGTCGCGCGGAATGAAGGCTTCGGCGTTGCTGCCGAGGTCGAGGTAAATGTTGCCGCGCTCGACACGCTTGACGATGCCGGTGACCAACTCACCCACGCGATCCTTGAACGCATCGACCACTTGCTGGCGTTCGGCTTCGCGCACGCGCTGCACGATCACCTGCTTTGCGGCCTGGGCTGCAATGCGGCCGAATTCGGCGTTTTCGATCTGCTGCTCGATGTATTCGCCGATGGCGGCGTCCGCGCGCTCGTCCACTGCGTCCATCAGGCGCAGTTGGCGGAACGGCGATTCCATCTCGCCATCATCGGCGATCACTTCCCAGCGACGGAAGGTTTCATAGTCGCCTGAAGTGCGATCGATGCTGACGCGGATGTCCGGGTCTTCGTCCGGGTAGCGCTTTTTGGCAGCGGACGCCAAGGCAGCCTCCATGGCCAGGAAGATCACGTCACGCGACACGCCCTTTTCATTGGCGACCGCATCAACTACCAGCAAAAGCTCTTTGCTCATTGCAACCACTCCGTGAACGCCGTCCGGCATCCCATCGACAGATTGACCAGTTCAATACTCATTTCTTCTTACCCGGCTTGCGACCGCCGGGTTTGGGCTGCGGCACATACCCGAGCGCCACCCAGTCCGGCACGATACGCGCGCTTTCCACTGCGTCGTGCCCGAATTGAAACACTTTGCCTTCGGCTTCCAGCGCAATCAGGCTGCCTTCCACCGAGGCCACTTTGCCGCGCAAGCGGCGGCGGCCTTCGAGCGGCGCTGTCAACAGCACCTTCACTTCCTTACCAACCACCTTGGCGAACTGACCGACCGTGAAGAGTGGACGGTCGATACCCGGCGAGGACACTTCCAATAAGTAATGCCCGGGGATCGGGTCTTCAACGTCGAGCATCGCCGACAGCTCGCGGCTAGCCGCTTCGCAGTCGTCGAGCGTGACTTCGCGCCCATCCGCATCCAGATACACACGCAACGTACTCTGCCCCTGCGAAGGGCTGAATTCCACGCCGAGACATTCCAACTGCAGATCAGCCAAAACCTCGGTAAAACGTTGTGCTAGAGCTTGCGTGTCCATGTCATCCGTTAACCGTCAGAAACAAAAAATGGGCTCAAGCGGCCCATTCCCTTATCTCGCCGATGTCCCGACTCCTCCAGACTCTTTCCCCCGCGCCTATCGTGCCATTTTGCCCGATTAAACGCGCTCGCATCCTTGCGCCCAACAAAAAAGCCTCACGAGGAGGCTTTCTTGTCCAAGAAAGATCTGGTAGCGGGGGCAGGATTCGAACCTGCGACCTTCGGGTTATGAGCCCGACGAGCTGCCAGACTGCTCCACCCCGCATCAGAGTCCGAGAATTCTAGCGAGATGGCAGAATTCTTGCAAGTCTTAAAACTGAAAATTTCTCGATCACAGATGTGTAACGCGACACTCAACCGACAAATGCCTGCTTGCACCAGCCCAGCAGCGGGCCCCAGTACACACCCAGCACCAGCAACACCAACGCATTCAGCGACAGCGCAAGACGCAGGGTGACATCAGGCTGAAGACGCACTTCGGTTCCTTCCACCGGCTTGTCGAAATACATCACCTTCACAACATGCAGGTAGTAGTACAAACCGATGATGGCGAACACAGCACCCACGATAGCCAACCACATCATGCCGGCGTGGATCGCAGCTTGCAGCACGAGCAGCTTGGCGAAGAAGCCAAACATCGGCGGCACACCCGCCAACGAGAACATACACAGCAGCATCAAGAACGCCATCCACGGCGAACGCTGATTCAAGCCCTTGAAGTCGTCGATTTCTTCACACTCGAAACCCGCACGGCTCAGCGCAAGAATCACACCGAAGGCAGCCGTCGACATCAGCGCATAGCTGATCGCATAGAACATCGCCGAGGAATAACCTTCCGGCCCTGCATTGACCAGACCCAGCAACAGGTAACCCATGTGGGAAATGGTCGAGTACGCAAGCAGACGCTTCAGATTGGTCTGCACAATGGCAACCAAGTTGCCGATTGCCAGCGAGAGCACAGCCAATACCGCCAGCATCAACTGCCAGTGCTGCGACAGATCAGCCATGCCGGTCCCGAGCAAGCGGAACGCCATACCGAATGCCGCCAGCTTTGGTGCGGAACCGATGAACACGGTTACGGCAGTAGGCGAGCCTTGGTAGACGTCTGGAATCCACATGTGGAACGGCGCAGCACCCAGCTTGAATGCAATACCGATGATCATGAAGATCAGGCCGAACACCAGCAGATGCGGCATCTGGCTATGCGGGATCGCATCACGCAGTTGCGCCAGATCCAGCGTACCGGTGGCACCGTAGACCATCGACATGCCATACAACAGCATGCCCGAGGCCAACGCGCCCAGCACGAAGTACTTGATGGCGGCTTCCGACGAAAGCTGCGAATCGCGGTTTAGTGCAACCAGCGCGTACGACGAGAGTGTCAGCAGTTCCAGACCCAGGTAAATCATGATCAGGTTGCCAGCCGATACCAGCAGCATCACGCCGATCACCGCGAAGATCATCAGCGTGTAGAACTCGCCGACAAACAGCTTTCGGTCACTCAGGTAGGGCTTGGCATAGATGAACACCAGGATGGTGCTCAGCAAGGCAAAGACCTTGAGGATCTCCGCCATTCCGTCGCGGATGAACATACCGTTGAACGCGGTTACAGCGCCGTCAGGCTGGTGAGCCATGACCAGGTAGATGCCGGCGGCGAGCACGAAGATCGACGCCCAGTGAATCGTGATGCCACGCTGGTTTTCCGGCAGGAAGGCATCTGCAAGCAGGAGCACACACGCCGCGGCAACCAGATAGAACTCTGGCACCATGATGAGAATGTCGTTAAAAGTCGGCATGGTCGCTCTCGATCAAACCTTATGGATGGCCAACAGCTGGACCAGCTGCGTGACCGAGCTGTCCATCAGATGGGTCAGCGGCTCAGGCCAGACGCCGATGATCAGCACCAGCGCGGCAAATGCACCGAGCACGAGGGTTTCGCGCCCGTTAATGTCCTTCATCTCGGCCACATGGGAATTGGTCACCTCGCCCCACAGCACCCGCTTCACCAGCCACAGCGTGTAGGCCGCGCCGATAATCAGGGTGAAGGCAGCAAACAACGCAATCCACGGACTGGCGCTGAAGCTGGCGAGAATCACCATGAACTCACCTACGAAACCGCTGGTGCCCGGCAGGCCGCAATTGGCCATGGCAAACAGCACATAGAAGAAACCAAACCACGGCATCACGTTGATCACGCCGCCGTAATCCTTGATCAGGCGAGTGTGCATGCGGTCGTACAGCACCCCGATGCACGAGAACATCGCGCCCGAGATAAAGCCGTGCGAAATCATCTGCACCATCGCACCCTGCATACCCAAACGGGCTGCATCGGTATTGCCCTGCTCGCGCACCAGCATGAAGGCGATGAAGATGCCGAGGGTAACAAAGCCCATGTGCGCCACGGACGAGTACGCCACCAGCTTCTTCATGTCTTCCTGCACCAGCGCCACATAGCCGATGTAGACCACGGCAATCAGGCTCAGCAGGATGACCAGCCAGGCGAACTGCGCAGAAGCATCCGGCACGATCGGCAGGCTGAAACGCAGGAATCCGTAGCCACCGATCTTCAGCATCACCGCGGCCAGCACCACCGAACCGCCCGTCGGGGCTTCCACGTGGGCATCCGGCAACCAGGTGTGCACCGGCACCATCGGCACCTTCACCGCGAACGCGATGAGGAAGGCGAAGAACAACCAGCTCTGCTCCTGCAGCGTGAGCGGCAGCGTCGCCAGCGTGTGCAGATCGAACGTGCCTGCCTTCAGGTACAGGTAGATCAGGCCGATCAACATGAAGATCGAGCCCAGGAAGGTGTAGATAAAGAACTTCAGTGTCGCGTAGACACGACGTGGACCACCCCAGATACCGATGAGGATGAACATCGGAATCAACATCGCCTCGAAGAACACGTAGAACAGCAAGGCGTCGGTCGCGCAGAACACACCGATCATCAGGCCTTCGAGCACCAGCATCGCAGCCATGTATTGGTGCGGCTTGTCCTGGATCACTTCCCAGGCACCAATGATCACCAAGATGCCCACGAACGTGGTCAGCAGGATCAGCGCGACCGAGATGCCATCCACCGCCAGGGCGTAATGGACGTTGAGCGCCGAAATCCACACGTGATTTTCGGCCAGTTGCATGCCGCCTGCGCCCGTATTGTATTGCGGAATCAGGTACAGGCTGACGGCAAAGGTGAGGATGGCTACCAACAAGGACAGCCAGCGGGCCGTGTTAGGACGGTCCGAACCGGCCAACAGGACAGGCACCGCGCCTGCGATGGGCAGCCAGATCAGCAGGCTGAGCAGATGATTGAACATGGAGCTCGCTTCCCTTATTGCCCGACCAGCCAGTACCCACCCAGAAGCAGGATGAGGCCGAGGATCATCGCAAACGCGTAGTGATACAGATAACCGGATTGGAGACGACGCACGCCCGATGCGATGCGCTTGATCGTGCTGGCGGAGCCGTCGATCAGCACACCGTCGATCACTGCGGCATCGCCACCCTTCCAGAACATGCGACCCAGTGCGACGCCACCACGCGCGAAGATCGCGAAGTAGATGTCATCGACCCAATACTTGCGATCGAGGATCACCCAGATCGGCTTCAGCGCGCTCTTGATCTTGTCGGCCACCGACGGGTTAAACAGATAGATGTAAGTGGTGATGATAAACGCCGCCAGCACCAGGAAGAACGGCAGCTGGGTAAAGCCTTGCAGCGCCATCGCCATTGAGCCGCCGAATTCCTTGCCGATTTCACCGAGCACGTTGTTGGCCTCGTCGACGTGCACTGCACTACCGAACCAGTTGCCGAACAACATTGGCTGCACGGTAAAGAAGCCCACGAGCAGCGACGGAATGGCCAGCAGGATCAGCGGCAGCGTGACCACCCACGGCGATTCCTTGGGTGCATGGTGCAGCACGCCAGGCTCGTGATGGCCGTGATCGTCATGGTGATCATCGTGGCCGTGTGCATCGTGGTGATCATGATGCTCAACCACCTTGAAGCGTTCCTTGCCATGGAAGGTCATGTACATCTGGCGGAACGTATACGTTGCCGTCACAAACGCGCCAACCACCACGCAGAAGTATGCGTAACCGGAACCCCAGCGATGCGACTCGTGCACCGCATCGATGATCGAATCCTTGGAATAGAAGCCCGAGAAGAACGGTACGCCGCACAGTGCCAGGGCACCGATCCACATCGTGATGCAGGTAATCGGCATGTACTTGCGCAGACCACCCATGTAGCGCATGTCCTGCTCGTGGTGCATGGCGATGATCACCGAGCCCGCGCCCAAGAACAGCAGCGCCTTGAAGAAGGCGTGCGTCATCAGGTGGAACACGGCACCGGCGTAAGCCGACACACCCAACGCCACCGTCATGTAACCCAGCTGCGACAGCGTCGAATACGCCACCACACGCTTGATGTCGTTCTGCACGATACCGATCAGGCCAGTGAACAGCGCACCGGTAGCGCCGATGACCAGCACGAAACTCAGCGCGGTGTCGGACAGTTCATACAGCGGCGACATGCGCGCCACCATGAAGATGCCGGCGGTCACCATCGTTGCCGCGTGGATCAGCGCGGAGATCGGGGTCGGGCCTTCCATCGAGTCGGGCAGCCACACGTGCAGCGGCACCTGCGCCGATTTACCCATCGCGCCAATGAACAGCAGGATGCAGATCACCGTCGCCGCGTCCCAGTGGATGTTCTGGGTCAACGTCAGCGTCTTACCCACCAGGGTCGGAGCCGAGGCGAACGCCGTGGCGTAATCCAGCGTACCCAGGAAGTACAGGATTGCAGCAATACCAAGCAGGAAGCCGAAGTCGCCCACGCGGTTGACGAGGAATGCCTTGAGGTTGGCGAAGATTGCAGTCGGACGCTTGTACCAGAAGCCGATCAGCAGGTATGACACCAGGCCCACTGCTTCCCAGCCGAAGAACAACTGCAGGAAGTTGTTGCTCATCACGAGCATCAACATCGAGAAGGTGAACAGCGAGATGTAGCTGAAGAAGCGCTGGTAGCCGTCGTCATCCGCCATGTAGCCGATGGTGTAGACATGCACCAACAGCGACACGAAGGTCACTACCACCATCATCATGGCAGTGAGGCGATCGATCAGGAAACCCACGCTAGCCGTGTACTTGCCAATCTCGAACCAGGTATAGAGATTGTGGTTGTAGACCGGCGCACCACCCGCAGTGATCTGGTACAGCACATAGAACGACAGGCCGCAGGAAACCAGCAAGCCCAGAATGGTGACGCTATGTGCGCCGACGCGGCCGATCTGCTTGCCGAGGAAACCCGCCAGCAAGCATCCCACCAGCGGCGCCAGTGCGATAGTCAACAGTATGGAGGAGGAAAGTTCCATGGTGCTCAGCCCTTCATGCTGTCGATTTCGGCGACGTTGACCGTTCTGCGGTTACGGAACAGCAGGACCAGGATCGCCAGGCCGATTGCAGACTCTGCGGCGGCCACGGTGAGGATGAAGAAAACGAAGACCTGCCCGGCCACGTCGTGATTGAAGCGGGAGAAGGCCACGAAGTTGATGTTCACGGCAAGCAGCATCAACTCGATCGCCATCAGCAACACGATGACGTTCTTGCGGTTGATGAACAGGCCGGCCACCGAGATACAGAACAGGATCGCGCCAAGCACGATGTAGTGTGAAAGCGTAATCATGGCTTGGGCTCCTGGGCCGGTGCAGCCTGGCTGTCGACAGGACGCTCGGCTGCCATCTTCACCACGCGCACACGGTCGCGCGGATTGACCAGCACCTGCTCGCTGGCTTGCTGATGACGCACACCGGTGCGCTGGCGCAAGGTGAGTGCCACAGCGGCGACCACACCCACGGTGAGGATGAGCGCAGCGACTTCGAACGGCAGCAGATAGTCGGTGTAGAGCGCGTGGCCCAGCCATGCGGTGTTGGACATGCCCGCGGCGGTAGCCGGATTCTCACCCATGGTCTGGGCATGCAGCACACGCACGCCAATCAGGCCGAGCATTTCCACCAGCATCGCGACCGCGACGATCAGGCCGACCGGCAAGAATTTCACGAAGCCCTCGCGCAGCTTTTCCTGGTCGATGTCGAGCATCATCACCACGAACAGGAACAGCACCATCACCGCGCCGACGTAGACCACGATCAGGGCGATTGCGAGAAATTCCGCCTCGGCGAGCATCCAGATGCAGGCGGTACTGAAGAAGGTGAGCACCAAGGCGAGCACGGCGTGTACCGAGTTGCGCAGGGTAACCACCGACAGCGCCGCCACGACGGTGACCGCGGCGAAGGCGTAGAAACAAACAAGTTGGAACACAGAAGGATCAATCATCAGTCGTGTCCTCAGCGATAGGCCGCGTCTTGCGCACGTGCCGCCGCGACTTCAGCCTCGAAGCGATCACCGATGGCGAGCAGCTGAGGCTTGGTCACCACGTTCTCGCCGCGATGTTCGAAGTGGTATTCATGCACATGCGTCTCCACGATCGAGTCCACCGGGCAGCTTTCTTCGCAGAATCCGCAGAAGATGCACTTGAACAAGTCGATGTCGTAGCGCGTGGTGCGGCGTTGGCCGTCGCTCGGACGCGGAGCGGAATCGATGGTGATGGCCAATGCGGGGCACACGGCTTCACACAGCTTGCACGCGATGCATCGCTCTTCGCCGTTGGCATAACGACGCAGCGCGTGCAGACCGCGAAAGCGGTTGGACTTGGGAATGTGCTCCATCGGATAGCGCATCGTGTACTTGGGACTGACCAAGTAACGGGCCGTCAACGCCATGCCCTTGAGCAATTCGATGAGCAGCAGGCTTTTGAAGTAGTTGGTAATGCGAGACATGGCTTTCTTTAGCCCCCCGTGCCGATGTGAACCCAGCCGTAGTACTTCATGCAACCGGCGACGAACACCCACACGATGGCGATGGGAATGAATACCTTCCAACCCAGGCGCATGATCTGGTCATAGCGATAGCGCGGGAAAGTGGCGCGGAACCACAGGAACAGGAACGCGAAGAAGAAAGCCTTCAGCAATAGCCAGATGAAACTGGCGTGTCCAAGCACCGGCACGCTTTCCGGGAACGGACTCAGCCAGCCGCCCATGAACAGGAGCGAAGCCAGGAAGGCGACCAGAATCATGTTGGCGTATTCGGCCAGGAAGAACAGCGCGAACGTAGAGCCCGAATATTCCACATGGAAACCGGCGACGATTTCCGACTCGCCTTCGGCCACGTCAAAGGGCGCGCGATTGGTTTCGGCCACACCCGAGATGAAATAGACCACGAACACTGGCAGCAGCGGCCACATGAACCAGTCCAGGATGCCCTTGTGACCGCTCTGTGCCGTGACGATGTCGGTGAGATTGAGGCTGCCCGCGAGCACCAGCACGCAGACCAGGCACAAGCCCATCGCCAATTCGTAGGAGATCACCTGCGCGGCCGAGCGCATGGCGCCCAGCAGCGCATAGCGCGAGTTGGAGGCCCAGCCGGCGAGGATGATGCCGTACACACCCAGCGATGTCATCGCGAGCAGATAGAGCAGACCAGCATTGGCGTTGGACAACGCAAAGCGCGCACCGAAAGGTACCACCGCCCATGCTGCCAGCGCGGGAATCAAGGCCAGCAGCGGTGCCGTGTAATACAGGAACTTGTTGGCATTGGTAGGAAGGATCACTTCCTTGCAGATCAGCTTCACCACGTCGGCGAAGGCCTGCAACAAACCCAACGGACCGACCTGGTTGGGCCCCATACGCACGTGCATCCAGCCGAGCACCTTGCGTTCCCAGTACACGTACAGCGCCACCGTCAGGGTGAGCGGAATGACGACCGCCAGGACCAGCAATATAGGGATGATTAGCTGATGAAGAATCTGATCGCCCATGATTTACGCCTTGCTCAAGGTGATAGCCGCGCCGTAAGGCGGCAGCGTCGCGGTCTGATCGTGGGCGGCTTCGATCCACACGGCGCCATCGGGCACCGTCGCATCGATCGCCACTGGCAAAACAACATTCGCGAGCTTGACCTGATCGCCCTCGCCCAATCCATGCCGCCGTGCCTCGGCCTCATTCAAGCGGGCCGCCGGCGCACGATTAAGTGGGTGGGCCTGTAGCGCGGTAGCGCGACGCAACACCGCGTCGCTGCGGTAGATTGGCCAGGTAGCGAGACGGCTCAGACCCTGGACCTGCTTACGCTCGGCCAGACCCTGCGTGCCAACCGGATTACCTTCCACGATGCCGCTGCGCAGACCGGCCAGATCGTCGAATTCAAAGCCGGCCAACTTCATCAGGCCGCCCAGTGCACGCAATACCTTCCAGCCCGGACGTGTTTCGCCCGGCGCCTTAGCGCCAGCCTCGACACGCTGCGCAAAACCGTCGACGTTAACCAGCGTGCCATCGATTTCCGGCAGAAGGCCAATCGGCAGGATCACATCGGCCACATCGCGCAGCGCCGGGCTGGCAAAGGCGGTGAAAGCAATGATGTGCTGCGTGCCGTGCAGGGCATTGGTGACAGCCGTACCGTCCGCGAAGTCATGCGGCAACTCAACGCCGTAAAGTACGTAAGCCTTGCGCGGTTGAGCCAGCATGGCCTGTGCATGCAGACCGCCATGGCCCGGCAGCACACCCACCTTGGCCAGTCCAATCGCATTGGCGCCGGCCGGCAGCTCGTTGTACGAAGCACCCGTTGCCTCGGCGATGAAACGCGCGATGGCACGAAGCCAGGAGGCCTGCGGATGGGTGACCGCCGCCTCGCCCAAAATCACCACGGCATGACCCGACTTGAGCGCGGCGATGGCATCGGCGTCGCCCTGATCGTTGGCAGCAGCGTTGATCGCGTCGGCCAGATGGGCTGGTGCCGTAACACCGGCAGCCACCGCAGCCTTCGCCAGCGACAGCAGTGCGTCGGGCAGTGCGTGCGGCGCGACAATCGCCTCGCCCGCGAGCTTGTAGTTGAAATGGAATTCTGCCGGATTGACGGCATACACCTTGGCGCCCTTCTTCACCGCTTGATGCACGCGATGATTGAGCAGCGGCATTTCATGACGCAGGTCAGAGCCGACCAGCAGCGCCGCCTTCACCTTATCCACACCTGCTACCGGCATGCCGAATGAGCGAGCGACGGCGTTATCAGCGAAATCGAGCTGACGCAGGCGATGGTCGACGTGCGCGCTGCCAAGACCGCGCGCCAGACGCACGAGCAGGTCGCCTTCTTCGTTGGTGGTCGACGGATGCACCAGCACGCCGAGATCGTTGCCGGAAACGCTCTTCAGCGCTTCGGCCGCAGCGGCCAACGCATCTTCCCAGGTGGTGTTCTGCCACTGGCCGTTGCGCTTCAACTGCGGTGCATGCACGCGATCTGCGGCATACAGGCCCTGGTGGCTGTAGCGATCACGGTCAGACAGCCAGCATTCGTTGACGGCTTCGTTGTCGCGCGGCACCGTGCGCAGCACTTCGCCGCGGCGTGAATGCAACCACAAGTTGGAACCCAGCGCATCGTGATAGGCAATCGACGGCTTGGCGATCAGTTCCCATGCACGGGCCTTGAACTGGAACGGCTTGTTGGTCAGCGCGCCGACCGGGCAGACGTCGATGATGTTACCCGACAGCTCCGTCTCAAGCGTTTTACCAATGTATGTGCCGATCTGCAGGTTCTCGCCGCGGCTCATGCCGCCGAGTTCGTAGGTACCGGCAATCTCACTGGTGAAGCGCACGCAGCGCGTGCACTGGATGCAGCGAGTCATCTCGGTAGCGACCAGCGAGCCGAGGTTTTCATCGGCGATGGTGCGCTTGCGTTCGGTGTAGCGCGACACGCTGCGACCATAGCCAAGCGCAACATCCTGCAGTTCGCACTCGCCGCCCTGATCGCAGATCGGGCAATCGAGTGGATGGTTGATGAGCAGGAACTCCATCACGTCGCGCTGGAATTTCAGCGCCTTTTCCGTGCGGGTGGTGACCTTCATGCCTTCGGCCACCGGGGTAGCGCACGCCGGCTGCGGCTTGGGCATCGGACGACCGCCCATTTCGACGTCGACCAGGCACATGCGGCAATTGGCAGCGATCGGCAGCTTGCGGTGATAGCAGAAGCGCGGAATCGCGATACCGATGGCGTCGGCCGCCTCGATGATCATCGCACCCTTGCGGATCTGCGTAGGCTTGCCATCGATCTCGATGTTCAGAAGATCGGGCGCGGTATTGGCTGGCTGCGCACTCATGCAGCAACTCCACGACGGGTTTCGGCAAGCCGGTCTTCGGTCATCGAGCGACCATGCTGCACGTAATATTCGAATTCATCCCAGAACTTGGCGAGGAAGCCCTGCACCGGCCACGCGGCGGCTTCGCCGAATGCGCAGATGGTGTGGCCCTCGATCTGGCCGGCGATGGCTTTCAGGCGATGCAGGTCATCCTGCGTGCCCTTGCCTTCCACGATGCGGGTCAACACGCGATACATCCAGCCAGTGCCTTCGCGGCATGGCGTGCACTGGCCGCAGGATTCGGCGTGATAAAACTGCGAGATGCGCTGGCAGGCCTTCACCATGCAAGTGGTCTCGTCCATCACGATCACGGCGCCGGAACCCAGGCCCGAACCTGCCTTCTGCAGACAGTCGTAATCCATGGTGGCGTCCATCATTTCGTCGGCGTTGAGCACCTTCATCGAGGAGCCACCGGGAATGACCGCCTTCAGCTTGTTGCCGTTGCGAACACCACCGGCCAATTCCAGCAGGTCCTTGAACGACGTGCCGAGACGGATCTCGAAGTTGCCCGGATTGTTGACGTGACCGGACACCGAGAAGATCTTCGGACCGCCGTTGTTCGGTTTGCCGAGATTGAGGAACCACTCGGCGCCGTTGCGCAGGATGGCCGGCACCGAAGCATAGGTCTCGGTGTTATTGATCGTGGTCGGCTTGCCGTACAGGCCGAAGTTGGCCGGGAACGGCGGCTTGAAGCGCGGCTGGCCTTTCTTGCCTTCGAGCGATTCCATCAATGCGGTTTCTTCGCCGCAGATGTAAGCGCCTGCACCGAGCGCGCCGTAGATGTCGACGTCAATGCCGGTGCCCTGAATGTTTTTGCCGAGTAGCCCCGCAGCATAGGCTTCCTTCAGCGCCTCTTCGAAATGTTCGAAGGGTTCGTGATGGAATTCGCCACGCAGATAGTTGTAGGCCACCGTCGAACCGGTCGCGTAGCACGCGATCGCCAAGCCTTCGATCACCGAATGCGGGTTGTAGCGCAGGATGTCGCGGTCTTTCGCCGTGCCGGGTTCCGACTCGTCGGAGTTGCAGAGAATGTACTTCTGCATGTTGCCCTTCGGCATGAAGGACCACTTCAGACCGGTGGGGAAGCCTGCGCCGCCACGGCCGCGCAGATTGCTGTTCTTGACGATATCGACGATCGAAGCAGGGTCTGGCTTTTCAGCGAGGATCTTCTTCCACGCCTTGTAGCCATCCACCTGCAGATAACTGTCCATCGCCCACGGCTTATCGAAATGCAGCGTGGTATAGACGACCTGGTGTTCCTGGGGTGCGGGTCCGACTGCCATTTTAGAGCCTGCCTATGGATTCCCAGCAGCTCGCGCCGGAAGCTGTTTGCGCGCAAGCCAAGGAAGAACGAAGGAGTGTATGTCGATACACGACTGAGTGATGACGCGGGATTGTGGGCAAACAGACCCGGCCCGAAGGGTTGCTCCGCAGCCGCCGCCATGCGGCAGCGCGCGGCTTGACCAGGGAACCACCCTGCCCTGCGCCACGCACTACCACCTGACGGCGGCTGCGGAGCAACGCGAGCTGCTGGGAATCCATAGGCAGGCTCTCCTCCCTTATTTCAAACCATCGAGAATCTCGTCGACCTTATCGGTCGTGAGACGCTCGTGGTAATGACCATTGACCGTCATCGCCGGCGCATACACGCAGGCAGCGATGCACTCTTCTTCTTTCTTCAAATACACGCGGCCATCAGCAGTGCTCTCGCCCGCCTTGATACCGAGCTTCTTCTCGCAGTGACGCAGCAGGTCTTCACCGCCGTTGAGCCAGCACGAGATGTTGGTGCAGACGGCGACGTTGTTGCGCCCGACCGGCTTGGTTTCCAGCATCGAGTAGAAGCTGGACACCTCGTAAGCCCACACAGCCGGTACATCGATGTACCGGGCGACGGCGGTGATCAGCTCATCGGTGAGATAGCCGTGATTCTGTTCCTGCGCGGCGAACAGCGCCTGGATCAGCGCGGAGCGCTTGCGATCCGGCGGGAACTTGCCCAGCCAGTGATCGATGTGATGACGGGTGTGCTCGGTGAGCACGACGAGCGGATCGACGTTCTTGACCTGCTCGTAATTTCCGGTGGCTTTCATGAATGTGTTTCCTCCGGGCTCAGCGGTCGACTTCGCCGAACACGAGGTCATAGGTGCCGATCACTGCCACGGCGTCGGCCAGCATATGGCCACGCACGACGGCATCCATCGACGACAAGTGGGCAAAGCCCGGTGCGCGCAGATGCACGCGGAAAGGCTTGTTCGCGCCGTCAGAAACCAGGTAGCAACCGAACTCGCCCTTCGGGGCTTCGACCGCTGCGTAGGTTTCACCGGCGGGCACGCCATAGCCTTCGGTAAACAGTTTGAAGTGGTGGATCAGCGCTTCCATGTCTTCCTTCATGGCCTCACGCTTGGGCGGCGCGACCTTGAAGTTATCCACCATCACCGGGCCGGGATTGGCGCGCAGCCAATTAACGCACTGCTTGATGATGCGGTTGGATTGGCGCATTTCCTCAACACGGCACAGGTAGCGGTCGTAGCAGTCGCCGCCCACACCGACCGGGATGTCGAAATCCACTTCCGCATACTTGGCGTACGGCTGCTTCTTGCGCAGATCCCAGGCAATGCCCGAACCGCGCAGCATCACGCCGGTCATGCCCCATTGCTGGGCCATCTCCGGCGAGACCACACCGATGCCGACCGTACGCTGCTTCCAGATGCGGTTGTTGGTGAGCAGCTCTTCGTACTCATCCACCTTGACCGAGAAATCGGTAGTGAATGCGTCGAGGTAATCGAGCATGGAACCTTCGCGCCAGCTGTTCAGGCGCTTCAGATCCTTGCCCTTGTGCCACGGCGACTCGCGGTATTGCGGCATCTTGCCCGGCAGATCGCGATAGACACCGCCGGGACGGTAATACGTGGCGTGCATGCGCGCGCCCGAGACCGCCTCGTAGCAGTCCATCAGCTCTTCGCGTTCGCGGAAGGCGTAAAGGAACACCGCCATCGCACCCAGATCGAGCGCGTTGGAGCCAACCCACATCAGGTGATTGAGGATGCGGGTGATCTCGTCGAACATCGTGCGGATGTACTGCGCGCGCTCCGGGGCCTCGATGCCCAGCAGGCCCTCGATGGCGCGCACGTAAGCGTGCTCGTTGCACATCATCGACACGTAGTCGAGACGATCCATGTAGCCGATCGATTGATTGAACGGCTTGGACTCAGCCAGCTTTTCGGTGCCACGGTGCAGCAGGCCGATGTGCGGATCCGCGCGAACGACGGTTTCGCCGTCCATCTCCAGCACCAGGCGCAACACACCGTGCGCAGCGGGATGCTGCGGGCCGAAGTTCATCGTGTAATTGCGAATTTCTTGCACTGACATGCTCAGTTCTCCCGCCAGTGGTCGGCGGCTTCGGCCTTGGCCTGGATCAGGTCGGCGTCGTCGCGGATCACGCGCGGGACCAGCACGCGCGGTTCGATCGAAACAGGTTCATAGACCACACGCTTTTGCTCCGGGTCGTAACGCACTTCGACGTTGCCGATAAGCGGGAAGTCTTTACGGAACGGATGACCGACGAAACCGTAGTCGGTAAGGATGCGGCGCAGATCCGGATGGCCGTCGTAGATGATGCCGTACAGGTCGAACGACTCGCGCTCGAACCAATTCAGGCCCAACCAGATGTGCACCAGCGACGGCACCACCGGCATGCTGTCGTCTTCGCAGAACACGCGCAGGCGAAGACGCTGGTTGAGTTCGATCGAGAGCAGATGGACAACCGAGGCGAAACGGTTCGGTATCGACACATCGCGTGGACGATCGGCCCAGGTGAAACGGCCGACTGCCTCACCTTCCACACCGCGGGAGAAACCGGTGCTGGTGACATCGGTGGTGTCCCACTCGGTCTGGCCGTAGCTCAGGTAGTCAACACCGCACAGGTCCACCGCTTCGGTGAAACGGAAGCCGGGCTCATCACGCAGCGCCGTTGCCACCGTCAACAGGTTGGCAGCAGTCGCTACCGCCGTGACCTCACCGTGCGAAACGGTAATTTTCAGCAAATCGCCAAATCGCGCAGATAGGCGCTCGGCCAGCGAGTTCGTTTGTATATCACTCATGACGACGCCTTTCAGGAACGCGCGATGGTGCTGGTACGACGGACTTTCTTTTGCAACTGCAAAATGCCGTGAATCAACGCCTCGGCCGTGGGCGGGCAGCCCGGCACGTAGATGTCCACCGGGACGATTCGATCGCAACCGCGCACCACAGAGTAGGAGTAGTGGTAATAACCACCACCGTTAGCGCAGCTGCCCATCGAGATCACCCACTTCGGGTCGGGCATCTGGTCATAAACCTTGCGTAGCGCGGGCGCCATCTTGTTGACCAGCGTGCCGGCCACGATCATCACGTCGGACTGGCGCGGACTGGGACGAAACACAACGCCGTAACGATCCAGATCCAAGCGCGCCGCGCCGGCGTGCATCATTTCCACCGCGCAGCAGGCAAGACCGAACGTCATCGGCCACATGGAACCGGTACGCGCCCAGTTCATCAGCGCATCGACGCTGGTGGTGACCGCGCCGCGCTGGATGACGGGGTTGTCGCCGGCCGGACGCAGAATGTCGTCCACCACGTTCAACGGCTGCGGGTTGTGCATCACCCGATCAATGGCGGAGATCACTCCCATTCCAGTGCTCCCTTCTTCCACACGTAGGCAAAACCAATCACCAGCAGCAACAGGAACAGTCCCATTTCAATCAGCGCCACGATACCGATCTGCTTGAACACCACCGCCCAGGGGAACAGGAAGGCGATTTCCAGATCGAAGATGATGAAGAGAATGGCGAGGAGGTAGTAGCGCACGTCAAATTGCATGCGCGCATCCTCGAAGGCCTCGAAGCCGCATTCGTACGGCGAGAGCTTGTCTGATTCAGGACGACGCGGACCGACCAGCAGGCCGAGCGTGACGAGGACGATGCCCATTCCAGCGGCAACCGCGATGAACAGGAGAACGGGCCAATATTCGGCAAGCACGATTTAACTTACCTCCGCACCTCAATGGTGCATCAGTGACCGTCGGGGCAAACGGTCCGGAGTTCGATTCAGCGGGCTGTCCAGCCCTGTACGCTGACGTGCAGAATGCAGGTGCTCGACGATCCACGGGGCGAGCCCGGGGATCGCGACATTGTATCAGCGCGCATGGGTGGGCCGACAAGCCTTGTGTGGCGCACCATGGGACATTTCTTGCAATAAAAGCGTCTGCTCAGACTATTTCGCAGACGTCTCTGGTTGTTTTATGCGCAAATGATCCCGTTTCGACCGGGTGCCAGTGCATTAATGCAGAACGGTTACATCGTCTGCGTGGCTCGCTCGGAGCCCAGCGCACCGGCCAGCAGGGATTCGATGCGGCTGCGTGCCGCCTCGCCATCGGAGGATTCGTTGAACTGCACGCCGATTCCCGCGGTGCGATTACCTTGCGCACCGATCGGCGTGATCCACACCACTTTGCCGGCAACCGAAAGACGCTCGCTTTCGTCGATCAGGCTAATCAGTAAGACCACCTCATCGCCCAGCGAATAGCGCTGCGCCGTTGGCGCGAACAGGCCGCCATGCTTCAGGAACGGCATGTACGCGTTGTAGAGCGATGCCGTGTCCTTGAATTTCAGCGAGATGATGCCCTGGCGGGCGGCGGCCGGGTTCATGCTTACTCCTGTCGTGCCACGCGGTAAGCGCATGGCGGACTTACATCCTAACCAGCCGACCCTCTGCGCGCAAAGACATCTGTGGCGAAACGGAACCACCCGCTCACAATGCGCGCCAGCCCCAGTGATCAAAGATCCACGGAGATGGCCAGTCCAGGTGGAGCTTCACGAAAACGGGGCCACGCTCGCCATCATGAGATACCCCCTGGAGCCGGTAGCCGTCGGCTTCGAAGGACATCGGCGCATCCTTCCAGCGAAAGTCCTGGACACCGGCCGGCGTGGCGACCAACAGCCGCAGCCACTGCTGCAGCATCGCTGGCGGACGCCAAGGCAAACAGCCCGAACCGCCTTGCGATCCAGCCCGCATATAACGCTCAGGACTAAGTGCCAACCGACGCAAGCGCGCGCCACTCAGTCTCATCTGCGTCTTGTGCTCCGCCAGGGCCCGCAACTTGTGCTGCAGTTGCTCCGGGGTGGCATCGATCAAGATCGGATAAGCGGACGCATCGGCGCTGCCATGTACGGGATATGCAAGCAGGACCGGCAGCGGCTCCAGACCCGCCAAGGCCAGACGGCAAAGCACATGCGCGGCACCATGATCCGGATGGCGATCACTCAGATCGGGACAACAGATCAGATTGGGATCAAACGCCCGCAGAACCGTGCGCATCGCAGCCATGACGCCGGAGGTATCGTCGCGTAGTTTCGCGGTCAGTCCCATGTCAGGCCAACCCATGCTTTCCAGTGCAGAAACCGGCAAGCCCAACTGCGTGACAGCCTGGGCCGCTTCATCCCGTCGTAACGCCCCCCAGCGCCGGCGCCCAGCCGCATCGATACCCACGCGCCTCTCGATATAGCGCTGCGGCCATGGATTGTTGTCGCCATCGGTCAGCAGCAGTACGCGGACCGTTCCTCCCGCTGCAAGCACTTGCTGGATCAACAGCCCGCAGCCAAGGGTCTCATCGTCCGGATGCGGCGCCACGACCAGCAAACGGGTCTGCGCGGACACGGACAGCGAAGGCATTAGCGCCAGCGCCCCAACAACTCCAGCAACAGCAAGTCCCCGCGCAGGGGGCCGCGAAGCGCCTCCCGTGTCCGGTTTGCCGCGTCGTACCAGGCCCCAAGGCTTTCAGTATCCAGGCCACTGGAAAGCGGTCCCGTCTGTGCGGCTGCGCGGGCGCGTATTTCATCAGCCACGGCCTGCGCCGCAAACCAGAGCCGCTGTTCGGCGCCACCATCAAGCCAACGCTTACCCATCTCTATGGCGTCACCCCGCCCGGCGGCCAGCGCCGTAAGATCTTTGCGGACTTCCTGGCGCTGAGCCAAAGCGCCCTCTTCCGACCAGATCCGGGCCAACCCCGGATTGCCGCCAGCTGCCGCGAGCGCGGCCTGTGGGTCGCGAATGCCGGTCTGCTGCAACCAGGCCAGCGATGCCGGCTCGTCAGGCAACTGGAAATCGATGCGCTGGCAGCGGCTGCGGATGGTCGCTGGCATACGCCAGGCTTCGTCGGCCACAAGAATCAGCATGGTTTGCGACGCCGGCTCTTCCAGCGTCTTGAGCAACGCATTGGCTGCAGCGGCGTTCATGGCATCGGCCGGATCGATACTGGCGATCTGCCAACCGCCAAACTGGCTTGATGTGGCGAGTCGCGCGGACAGCTCGCGAATCTGGTCGACCACGATTTCCGAACGCTGCACGCCATCCTTGCGCAACCCGTAACTCAGGGCGACGTAGTCCGGATGCGTACCCGCCGCGAACAGCAGGCAACTGCGGCAGCTGCCGCAGGCTTCGCCGTTGCTCGGATGCATGCACAGCAAGCCACGCACGAAGCGCTGCAGAAAATCCCGTTTGCCGAGCCCGCGTGGTCCGCACAACAGCAAAGCATGCGGCAAGGCATCGCGCTCGCGCCGTGCTTGCAGCCGCGTCCAATGCTCAACGTGCCAGGGAGGAATGCTCATGACGCTGGTCCACAGAGATTCATTGGCAATGCTTCAACTGGTAACAGGCGACGTTGCGATTTTGCTCTTCAAGCGTCGCAGCAAAGATGTGCGTGCCATCGCCGCGTGCTACGAAATACAACGCATCTCCCGTCGCCGGATGCAGTGCCGCCTCGATCGCCGGCTTACCCGGCATCGCGATCGGTGTGGGGGGCAAGCCCAGCCGGGTATAGGTGTTGTAAGGCGTATCGGTGGTCAGATCACTTTTGTGAATCGTACCGGCGTAGCTGGAACCCATGCCGTAGATCACCGTGGGATCGGTCTGCAGCAGCATGTTCTTCTGCAGACGGCGGACAAAGACACCAGCCACCTTGTTACGCTCGTCGGCACGCCCGGTTTCCTTTTCGACAATCGATGCCAGGATCAGCGCGTCGTACGGCTTGGCCAGCGGAAGATTGGGATCGCGCTGCGCCCACAAAGCGGCCAACGTCTTGTTCATGGCGTCATGCGCACGACGCAGCACGTCGAGATCGCTGTCACCCCTCACGTAGGCATAGGTTTCCGGCAGGAACTGGCCTTCCGGCTTTTCTCCCGGCGAGCCGATCTTCTGCATGATCGTGGCGTCGTCGAGGTTTGCTGTGTCGTGCTTCAACTTGTCTGCCTTGGCCAAGGCTTGCAGCACATCTCGGAAAGCCCAGCCATCCACGATGGTGACGTCGCGCTGCATCACCTTGCCCTGCGCCATATTGCTTAGCAATTGCTGCGGTGTGATGCCCGGCACCAGCGCGTATTCGCCGGCATGCAGGCGTCCGGCCACATGCATGCGCTCGGCCAGCAGGCGCCAGTAAAACGGTGCCGAAGTACTGAGACCCTGCCCGCGCAATTGGCGAACGATGTCCTTGAAACTGGTCCCACGCCCGATATCGATGCTTTCACCGCTGGCACTGACACGCAGCGGCGTGGCACCGAAACGCGAGAAATCACGCCAGAACCACACAGCGGTGCCTGCGAATGCCAGCACCACGATCAACAGCAGCAAGCGCCAAGAGACGCGCCCCAAATTTGCACTGCTTTGCTTCATGCCTGCTCCATCGAAAAACCGAGCTCGCACCAATACCGCTGCATGGCGCGGGTCACCGGACCGGGAGCGTACACGGTATCGCCCACCGCCTGAACCGGCAGAATGCCGCGAACGCTGGAACTGAGGAAGAGCTCGGAAGCACGCAAGCACTCCGTCAGCGGCAAGTCACGGATCTCACAGGCAGCATGTGCTTGGATGACAGCAGCGCGGGCGACACCGGCGACACCGCAACGCTCCACCGACGGCGTGAGCAACACACCATCGATCACGGCAAACAGGTTTGCCGCCGTCGCCGAAATGACCTGACCATGCTGATCACAGACAAGGCCCTCGGTGATCAAAGGGTCGTCCCATTCAGCGCGTGCCAGCACTTGCTCCAGCCGGTTCAAATGTTTGATACCCGCCAACAAGGGCTGATCGGCGAGCGTGGTCGTGCACAGACGCGTGCGAATGCCGTCACGGTAGAACGCAGCGGGAATCATCGGCGCCGGGAACGCGGCGACGATGCGCGTCATACTGCTCGTCTTTGGTGGCGCATAGCCGCGCTCGCCTGTTCCGCGGGTCAATGTGACGCGCACAACCGCATCCGGCAGGGCCGCGCTGACCTGTTGAACTTCGCGCCAAAGCTGCTGTGGATCGGGAGCCGGCATCCGCAGGCGGACACAGCCAGCCGCAAGACGCTGCATGTGCCGCTCCCAGAGTGGTGCTTGTGCACCCACCATGCGAATGGTTTCGAACAGACCGTCGCCGTAACTCAGGCCGCGATCCAGTGCCGACACACTGTCCTGCCACTGGCCATTGACCAGCATCATCACCCCGCCACTCCCAACGCCCGCAACATGCCACGAGCCTTTGCGCGCGTTTCGTCCAGTTCTTTCACCGCCACGGAATCGGCCACGATGCCCGCGCCAGCACGGAGGCTCACGTCACGGCCATGCAAGGTCAATGTGCGGATCAAGATGTTCAGGTCGAGATCGCCGTTGCGATCGAGATAACCCAGCGCGCCGGTGTAGGCGCCGCGCGATGCCTGTTCCAAAGCCGCGATGATTTCCATGCAGCGCACTTTGGGACAGCCGGTGATGGTGCCGCCAGGAAATGTCGCGGCAATCACCTGCCCTGGCGTCACGCCGTCACGCAAACGACCTCGCACGTTTGAAACAATGTGGTGCACGTGCGCATAGCTTTCCACCACCATCAATTCATTCACTTCGACCGTGCCGGGGCAGCAAACACGGCCGAGATCGTTACGTTCCAGATCGATCAGCATCACATGCTCGGCGCGCTCTTTGGGATGCGCAGTGAGCTCGCGAATGCGCGCCAGATCATCATCACCGGCGACACGGGGACGCGTACCGGCAATCGGTCGAGTTTGCGCCATGCCACGCCGCACCTCGACCAGGCGCTCGGGGGATGAACTGACGACCGCCCAATCCTTTTGCTGCAGCAATCCAGCAAACGGCGCAGGATTGGCACGCCGCAAGGCGGCATAAAGACTCGCCGCCGTCGGCGCATCGGCAAACTGTGCATGCCATGCGCGCGAAAGATTGGCCTGGAACACGTCACCAGCATGCAGGTGCTCGTGAACGCGAGCTACCCCATCCAAGAACACGGAAGGATCATCTTCGTCGATGACATCAGGCAGCGTGAGTGGATGGATCTGCGGCGTGGCAGCATCGAGATCTGCCGCCATGGCATCGAGCATGGCCTCATGACCTGCTTCCGCAACCAGCACGGTCTGGTCACGCAGATGATCCACGATCACCGCAGCAGGGCAGCGCACGGCCAGTGCCACCGGCAAATAAGGCGAGTAATGCAAACGCAGGCTCGGCTCGATCTCCGCAGCCAGTTCGTAGGCGAGCAGCAATACCCAGCCGCCATGGAACGGCAAACCATCGTCCTTGCCGTGCGATAAACGCTCCATCTTCCATGCGCCATCGAGCAGATCAAGAAAGCGCCCCGGGTGCGTCTTCCCCTGATCGTCACGCACGCAACCATCGGCACCCAGCGTGAGTGAGCCTTGTGGAAACGCGAACAGGATGTCGTAGCGTGCATGCGCACTGCCCTGCGTCACACTCTCAAGCAACGCGGGATAACGCTCTGGAAATGCAGCGGCCGGCGCGAGGAGATCGCGCCGGCCGGCGATTACACGATGGATGGCAGTCACTTAGATGCGACGGAAAGCAAGCGTACCGTTGGTGCCACCGAAGCCGAACGAGTTGGAGATGACGACATCGAGCTTCGCATCACGCGCCGTATGCGGCACGAAGTCGAGATCACAACCTTCACCCGGCTCGTCGAGGTTGATCGTGGGCGGCAACACTTGGTCGCGCAGGGCCAGGATGGAGAAGATCGCCTCCACGCCACCCGCCGCACCGAGCAGATGACCGGTCACCGACTTGGTCGAACTCATTGCCAGCTTGTAGGCGTGATCGCCGAACACGCGCTTGGCCGCGAACACTTCGCCCAGGTCACCCAGCGGTGTCGAGGTACCGTGCGCATTGATGTACTGCACGTCGGACGGATTGATGCCGCCGTCCTTAAGCGCGCTTTGCATGCAACGTGCCGCACCTTCACCCCCCTCGCTAGGAGCGGTGATGTGATAAGCGTCGCCGCTCATGCCGAAGCCCACCAGCTCAGCATAGATCTTCGCGCCGCGTGCCTTGGCTTGTTCGTATTCCTCCAGCACCAGCACACCGGCGCCATCGGACAGTACGAAACCGTCGCGGTCCTTGTCCCACGGACGGCTGGCCTTGGCCGGCTCATCGTTGCGGGTGGACATGGCCTTGGCCGAGCAGAAACCCGCCATCGCCGTGCCGGTGGTGGCGAACTCGGCGCCGCCAGCGATCATCACGTCGGCATCGCCGTACTGGATCATGCGCGCAGCCAAACCGATGTTGTGCGCACCGGTCGTGCAGGCAGTGACGCACGCAATGTTCGGCCCCTTCAGGCCGTACATGATCGACAGATGGCCCGAGACCATGTTGATGATCGAACTGGGCACGAAGAACGGCGATACGCGACGGGGGCCCTTGTCGTGCAATTCGATCGACGTGCGTTCAATGGTGTGCAGGCCGCCAATGCCAGCCGCCACTGCCACGCCGATGCGCGGAGCATTTTCTTCCGTCACTTCCAGGCCGGAATCGCGCAGCGCTTGCGTGCCTGCGGCAATGCCATAATGGATGAACGGATCCATTTTCTTGATTTCTTTCGGCGCGATCCATTCTGCCGGATCGAAGTCGCGTACCTGTCCCGCGATGCGCGTCGCATACGCGGTGGCATCGAAATGCGTCACAGAACCGATGCCGCTGACGCCCTTGAGAATGTTGTCCCAGGCGGTGGCGATGTCGTTGCCGACCGGCGAGATGATGCCCATGCCGGTCACTACCACACGTCGTTTGCTCATGGATCGAATTCCTAAGCTGGTTCAGGAAAGATCAGCCGGAAGGCATCACTTTCCATATATTGCGATGCACTCCGATCTTGTACAGCCAACCATACGGGATCGGACGTTACACCTTGCAGAAACGAAAACTGCGCCGAGATGGCGCAGCTTCCGGTATCACTACGTAGTGCATGGGACGCAGGAAGCGCCGCCGCAGCACGAAGGAATCATTCCTTGGTGTGGGCCTTGATGTAGTCCACGGCCTGCTGCACGGTGGTGATCTTTTCGGCTTCTTCGTCGGGGATTTCGGTTTCGAATTCCTCTTCCAGAGCCATCACCAATTCGACCGTGTCCAGCGAATCCGCGCCCAGATCGTCCACGAACGAAGCGTTCGCCGTGACCTCATCTTCTTTCACGCCCAGCTGCTCGACGACGATTTTCTTGACGCGTTCTTCGATGGTGCTCATGTTGCCTATACCTCCCAAGGGGTGTGTCTGTCTTGCCGGATTTTTCACCGGCAAATTCCGCGGCATTGTAGTGGCTAAGTTGCTGAGCCGCCACATATGCCAGTGAAAACAAGCCGCCACGGTGCCCGCGTCGACGCGAAAGCGCCAATTGTCGCCTAAAACCGCCGCCGTGACGACTCCTCTTGTCTCGGCGGCCCAAGAGCCACCAAGTTTCAAACAACACGGCCCAACATCCTGGGCCATAGGCCCTCAGCTTGCGCCGGCCGTGTCCTTTTCAAGCCCGCCTTAGTCTCAGGCGTACTTAGGGCATGTACATGCCGCCATTCACATGCAGGGTCTCGCCGGTGATGTAGGCCGCCGCGGGCGACGCCAAGAAGCCGACGGCCTTGGCGATGTCGACGGCCTCGCCCAGACGCCCGAGGGCAATCTGGCCCAGCAGGGCCTGCTTGGACTCTTCCGGCAAGCCACGGGTCATATCGGTATCGATAAAGCCCGGCGCCACCACATTGACCGTAATGCCACGCGAACCGATCTCGCGCGCCAGCGATTTGGAGAAGGCGATAATGCCGGCCTTGGCTGCCGCATAGTTGGCCTGCCCGGGATTGCCGGTAAGGCCGATCACCGAAGCGATCGAGATGATGCGGCCCTTGCGCGCCTTCATCATGCCTCGCATCACCGCCTTGGAGGTGCGGTAGACCGAGGTGAGGTTGGTGTCCAGAATGGCCTGCCAATCTTCATCTCGCATGCGCATCAGCAGCTGATCGCGGGTAATGCCAGCGTTGTTGACCAGAATCGACACTGCGCCGAATTGCTTGGCGATCCCATCGATCAGAGCCTCTACTGCCGCGCCGTCAGTGACGTTCAGCACGCGTCCGTGGCCGCCGTGCGCAGCAAGCCGCTCGCCGATCGCTGCAACGCCCGCTTCGCTCGTCGCCGTGCCGATGACGGTTGCGCCCATCGCGGCCAGCTCATCGGCAATCGCCGCGCCAATGCCGCGGCTAGCACCCGTGACCAGCGCAATTTCACCTTGCAGTGTGCTCATGCTTCGATTTCCTGTGACCGTTGATCCATCAAGCCCATTCGCTGCGAGCGGCATCGAGTTCGGCCGGTGCGCCGATCGCACGTGCTTCGACGCTCTTGTCGATACGCTTGATCAGACCGGCAAGCACCTTGCCCGGACCGCACTCGACCATGCGCGTTGCGCCGCCAGCGACCAGCGCCTGGACGCATTCGCTCCAGCGCACAGGCAGATATAACTGACGCTGCAACGCGCCGCGGATATCGTCCAACGAGGTGTAGGCACGCGCTTCGGCGTTCTGCACCACGGGAATGGCTGGCGCGTGCCAGTTGATCGATGTCATGCGCTCACCCAGCGTGTCCGATGCTTCACGCATCAGCGCCGTGTGCGACGGCACAGACACCGCCAACTTCACCGTCTTTTTAACGCCCCGTTCGGCAAGACGGGCCAATGCCCGATCCACCGCCTCGGCATGACCGGCGATGACCAGTTGTCCGGGCGAATTGAAATTGGCCGGTGCAACGACCTGCCCCTGCGCGACTTCGGCGCACACATCGGCAATCTGCTGATCGTCGCCGCCAAGAATCGCTGCCATGGCGCCTACACCGGCAGGAACGGCGACCTGCATCAGGCGCCCACGCTCCGCAACCAGCGCCGCCGCATCGTGCAGCGACAAGGTGCCAGCGCAAACCAGCGCGCTGTATTCACCCAGGCTATGCCCGGAAAGTTGCGCCGGTTGCGCACCACCGAGCTTCTGCCATACCCGCCACACCGCCACACTGGCAGCCAACAGCGCAGGCTGGGTGTTCTCGGTGCGATTGAGCTGATCTTCAGGCCCCTGTTGGCTGAGTGTCCACAGGTCGACTCCCGCGCCTTGCGAGGCTTCGTCGAAAGTGGCTTTCACTTCACCGTGAGCAGCCGCCAGGTCAGCCAGCATGCCAACCGACTGAGAACCCTGACCAGGAAAAACGAAAGCGAGCGAAGCAGAACTCATAGGAAATGCGCGTGCCTCAAAATGAAAGGCGCAATGGTGCCAGCATTCATGTGCATACGCAGCCGTTTTGTTGGCAAGCAGGCTGCAGGCTCGTCAACACATACGCCGCCTTCAGGCAACGCCATACATACGATTGAACGTGAACGAGCAGCCCCGGAACCATTGCACCGGAGCCTTCTGTGGCTTGACTCAATACCGCAGCAGCGCGGAAGCCCACGTGAAGCCGCCGCCAAAGGCTTCCAGCAACAAATTCTGCCCACGCTTGACCTTGCCCGAACGCACGGCGTAATCAAGCGCCAGCGGCACGGAGCCAGCCGAGGTGTTGGCGTGCTTATCGACGGTGACGATCACCTGATCCATCGACATGTTCAGGCGCTTGGCGGTCGCCTCGATGATGCGCAGGTTGGCCTGGTGCGGAATCAGCCAATCGAGCTGTGATGCTTCCATACCGGCTGCTGCGAGCGTCTCCTCGACCAGCGAGTCGAGTGTCTTCACCGCCACCTTGAACACTTCGCGACCAGACATGCGGATGACCACGCCATGGTTGGGCGCATCCTTGAAACCGACGGAAACGCCTACCGGGTTGTACAGCAGTTCCTTATGGCCGCCATCAGCATGCAGGCAGGTGGCGTAGATGCCCGGTTCGCTGGAAGCTTCCAGCACCACAGCACCAGCACCATCGCCGAATAGCACGGCGGTTTCGCGCTCCTCCCAGTTGATCATGCGGGTCAGCGTTTCGGCACCGATCACCAGCACTTTCTTCGAATGCCCGCTGCGAATGAACTTATCGGCTATGCCCAGCGCGTAGACAAAACCCGAGCATGCAGCATTGACGTCGAACGCCGCGCAACCATTCGCACCGAGACGGTGCTGCACGAGGCAGGCGGTCGAGGGGAAAATAATATCGGGCGTGGTGGTGCCCAGTACGATCAGGTCCAGCTCGGAGGCCTTTACGCCTGCAGCTTCCAGCGCGCGCTGCGCAGCAAGCGTAGACAGATCACCCGTGGTTTCGCCTTCGGCAGCGACGTGGCGCTGGCGGATGCCGGTGCGTTCGCGGATCCATTCGTCACTGGTGTCGACGAACTTCTCGAGATCGGCGTTGGTGAGGACGCGCTCTGGCAGCGCACTGCCGGTACCAAGAAGGCGGGAGTAGATCTGAGCCATTGAATATCCATCAGCAAGCGGAGAGTGCCTTGCGCCATCCGCCGCGCGGGTGACAGGCACTTTAGAACCGCAACGTTACGTTGCCGGACGCCGGAACGCAAAGCGGCGCGTCACCGCGCCGCCTGCCGAACCCGACCCTTAAGCCTGTAGGCTCGCGGGGTGGCTCAGTCTTCCTCGACCACCGAAACGTTGGTGTCGATCACCTTCTTGCCGCGATAGTAGCCATCGGCCGTCACGTGGTGACGACGATGCACTTCGCCGCTGGTCGGATCGGTGGCCAGCTGCACGGTGCTCAGCTTGTCATGCGAGCGACGCATGCCGCGAGTGGACGGGGTCTTGCGGCTCTTTTGAACGGCCATGGTGGTTCTCCAGCTTAATCAGGTCTTCTTGAGTTCGCGCAATACCGCGAACGGGTTATCGGGGCGCTCTCCGGCGGAAACAGCTTCCTCCGGCGGGCGTATGACTTCTTCAGGCAGCTCACTGTCCGGATTGACCGGCACCAGCGGCAGCGCCAACAACAATTCGTCCTCGATCACATCGATCGGGTTCAACTTGGCGTCCTCGGCCACCAGCAGCGGCTCCACCCCCCCCGGCAACGCGGATTCTTCGCGTTCGGAACGGATCAGACCCAGTCGGCTGTCGACCGTGACAGGCATGACGAATGGCTCGAGCGTCCGCTGACAGATCAGCCACAAGGGCGCCTGGACACGGACATCGACATAAGCCGTGCCGTACTCGTCCCGACCAAAATCGAGCTCATACGAAGCCACGCCTGCATCATCCGCCAGTGCTTCGCAGAGGCGAGGCATTGCGGCGATGGGCAGTGCTCCCTGAAACGAACGCCGCGCCGAAACCATGCGCCAAGCGTCCACGGACTCTGGCAGTGTCACGGACATAACTATGAAATAGTAAATTTTCCGACCCGGTCAAGTCAACCGCCCCGGATCGGCAAAGGGGAGCCGCAAACCGTGTCACACCCCCACCATCCGGCTTTGCCTGAACCCGGCGCATACGGCAGACTGCGCCTCAATCCCGCCAGAGCCGTGCATTGTAAGTGGATAATTATCTCACGATCGGCTTGGCCGTCCTGTTCATCTTAGTGGTCGCCGCCCTCGCCGGCGCCCTTGTCCTGCGCCGAATCACCCGGCGGACTACCAGCCTCCGACACCTGCTGGATCTGGCCGATAGGCTGGAAGCCGACCTGAAATCCTGCCGCACCCGGCTACAGCAGGCCCATGCGGTGATGTCGCTCAACCCGGACCTGCCCGCCGACAGCGAAAAAGAGGCCGCCCATGCCGTTGACGCGGGGTTGCTGGCGCTGCTGCAGCAGCGGATCTGGATCCGGGACCATGCGCCGAAGGCCTCCCAGGCCGAACTGAATAACGCCACCCAGGCCATGGAACAGACCCGCGAACGGCTACGCCCCCTGCTCCAGGCACTGGGTCAGGCCCAGAACGAATTGGACAGCGCCATGCGCGAACACATCCGGCTGGATGCCCAGCCGTGACGGCACGCAGGCTGATCCTGGGTTCCACCTCCCGCTATCGGGCTGAGTTGCTGCAACGGCTCGGCCTGCCGTTCGAAGCACGCTCACCGGGAACCATTGAAGATGAACGGCCCGATGAGGCGCCGGCCAAGCGCGCCATGCGGCTGGCGGTAGCCAAGGCCACCGATGCTGGAGCCGGGCTCACCGATGTCCTGATCATCGGTTCGGATCAGGTAGCCGAACTGGACGGCGTGCTGTTGGAAAAACCGGGCTCCGCCGAACGTGTCCATGCGCAGCTCGCGGCCTGCTCGGGCCACGCCGTGAACTTTCATACTGCGCTTTGCCTGCTCGATACCCGTGATGGAACGCAGCGCACGCATCTCGATCTCACGCGCGTTCACTTCCGCCACTTGAATGCCGCGGAAATCACGCGCTACATCGAACGCGAACAACCCTTGGATTGCGCCGGCAGCTTCAAATGCGAAGGCTTGGGCATCAGCCTGTTCGAACGCATTGAAAACAGCGATCCCACGGCCCTGATTGGTTTGCCCATGATTGCGCTGGCGCAGTTGCTGCGTGACACCGGCATCAGCGTCCCCTGATCACTCCTCACCTGCTGCCGCACGTCGCCAGGCGATGCAATCCCCCGGACTGGCAACGGCTGTAAACGGCGCGGCAGCGACTTGTCCTCGATAAAACGCGACACTCTTGCGACCATCGAACAAGCTCAGCCTTTGCAGCGGCTGCAGGTTGTCGATGCGTGCACACAAAGACCCGAGCCAAGGTCCGCGCTCGCGCTCGCGCAAGGCATGTTCGTCAACAACGAGCAAAACCGACTCGCCCGCGTGCTGCTGACGCAATGCGATTTCATTCCACCCCCATAGCGCCACTTGCGGCGCGCGGCCGTACTTGACGTTCAACGGGCTATCCAGTGTGTAGACAGGGCGCTGCCCATCGAACTGGAAATCCAGTTCCGCAGCCATCATGAAGTTGTCCGCCACCAGCACCGCGGGACGTACAGCGAATTGCTCCCTGGCGATATCAGCACTCTCCTGCCAGCCAATGAAGGCGGTTGGAAAAGCGCGTGCAGCGCCCAGCCATCGGGCCGTATCCGGATACGCCGCGAGACCGAGATAAAGCAATCCGGCCAGCTGCGCCATAAACGCCAATGTTGCGCCAGCCAGTGCAAACCTGCGCCATGTCAAAGATACGTGTGCTTCATGTAGCAACACTGGAAGCGCCGCTAGCAAAGGCAGGTAACCTGGCAATGGCCAGTGCACGCGGAAGCGCTGATCATCCGCAAACAAACCGGCAACGAAATAGACCACGATAAACGTCAGCGACAGCAAGGCGATCACATCCCACGGCCCGGCCGCACGACGCTTCCAGGCATGCCAGGCGGCCCACAGCAGACAGATATAGAGCAATGGCGTGCACGTCACCGCCTGTTCCAACGGTTGCACCAATGCATCGGCATGAAAACGCCAAGGATTGCGCTCAACCAACTGGAAGGCCAAGCCAGCACCATGCTGTTGCCAGTTGGAAATGAGCAGTGGCAGCAAACCGATTGCAGCAACACCCATCGCCAGCCAGAAACCACCACGCGTCCATTGCTGACGACCACGCGGCGTCAGCAGGCATAGCAACAAGCCCGCGAGCATGAACATGGCAGCGCGATAGTGACTCATCCAGCAAACAGCAAGCGCCACGCCGAGCAGCAACCAGTCTCGCCAACGGCTTTCGTCCATCACCCGCAACAAGGCCAGCATGGCGACAGTGCCTGCCACGGTAAGCGGCACATCGGGCATCGCCATCACCCCAAGGCTGCCGGCCAATGGCAGGCACAGACAAAGCAATCCGGCCTGCCAACCAGCGCGCGCACCGAACACGCGACGGCCGAACACCACCAGCAGCCACGGCAAAGCGCTCCCCATCAGCAGGAATGGCCAGCGCATGCCCAGCACACCGTGCCCCGCAATCGCCTCACCGACGCGAATCAGCCATGCCGTCAGCGGCGGCAAGTCGCTATAACCCCAGGCCGGATGGCGGCTTTCCTGCCAATAGAACGCCTCGTCGCCGAACGGCTGCAACGTGGCGGCAAGTATCAGCTTCACGACAAGCAGACATACGAAGGCCGTGACGAATGCCGCTCGCCAGCGCGCAAGGCCGGCGACTACACTGGCATCACTCTCCGAATCTATCCGTGCCTTCCACAAACCCATGTCAGCCATCACCCCGCTTCGTGATGAAAACCTGCAACGGCAAGTCCATGCCGCCATTGCCCAGGTCAACAAAGTACTGCTTGGCAAGGCACGTCAGGTCAAACTGGCATTTACCTGCCTGATCGCAGGTGGACACCTGTTGCTGGAAGACGTACCCGGCGTCGGCAAGACCACGCTCGCGCATGCGCTGGCGGCGAGCTTCGCGCTGGACTTCCAGCGCGTGCAGTTCACCAGCGACCTGCTGCCGTCGGACATTATCGGGGTCAGCATGTACGAGCGCGAGACGGGGCAGTTCCGCTTTCATCCTGGCCCGGTGTTCGCCGGGTTGCTACTGGCCGATGAAATCAACCGTGCCACGCCGAAAACGCAAAGCGCCCTGCTCGAAGCCATGGCCGAACGACAAGTCACGGTGGATGGCCAAACCCACGCGCTACCGGAACCGTTCTTTGTGGTGGCCACCCAAAACCCGCTGGATCTGGCTGGCACCTTTCCCTTGCCGGACTCGCAACTCGACCGTTTCATGCTGCGCGTCTCGCTCGACTATCCCGACGCCAGCGCTGAACGCGAACTGCTCACCGGCACGGACCGTCGTGATTTGCTGACACGCCTGACGCCACAACTGGACGCGCCCAGCCTCAACCTCCTATATCGACAAACACAGGCGATTACCGCCAGCCCCGCCCTGCTCGATTACCTGCAGGCGCTGCTGGCTGCCAGCCGCCGTCATCCCGATATCCGGGTGGGATTGTCGCCACGCGCAGGCTTGTCCCTGCTTGCCGCGGCGCGTGCGTGGGCCATGATCAGCGATCGTGGTCATGTGTTGCCGGAAGATCTCCAGGCGCTGTTCGTGCCGCTGGCGGCGCATCGCCTGGTCGCGGCACGCGGCGCGAGCGGCGAGATGCTGGCACGCACCTTGTTGAACGAAGTCGCGGTCGATTGAAGCGCTGACGTTGATGCGTGCTCAGTTCCAGCGCTTGCAGCAATGGGTGGAGCGTCGACTGCCGGCGCTGACGCGACATCGACGACAAGAAGAACTGCCGATCGAACTGCATCGGCGCCGCATCTACATCGTACCGACCGGCTTTGGCCTGGCTTTCACGGTGCTGCTGCTGGTGATGATGGCAGGCAGCCTCAACTACTCGAACAATGCCGCGCTTCTCCTTACCTGCATGCTCGGCGCGGCCACGGCGATCAGCATGCTGATCGCGTTCCGCACGCTCAACGGATTGCGCTTGCGGGGGCTGCGCGCCGGACACGCCATCGCCGGCGAGCCGATCGACATTATTTTCGACATGGAAGCGACGCGACTGCGGCAAGCGGTACGGCTTGATCTCGACGAACAAACCCGCGCTTTCGACGTGCAAGGGCGTACGGATGTCACCCTTCGTCTGCCTACCGAAGAACGCGGCTGGCTCAGCCTGCCGCGCTTTCGCATCTGGACCACCTGGCCACTAGGGCTGTTTCGCGCGTGGAGCTGGATGCATGCGAACTACGCGGTGCTGGTGTGGCCGCGGCCCGAACTTTCCGGTCCCGCTCCCACGTTACCGGCCGAAGATAATCGTCGCCAACGCCTGCACCGCGGCGAAGACCTGGCCGCACTGCGCGATTACCGCAGCGGCGATTCCATGCGCCATGTGGCATGGAAGGCCAGCGCGCGTCATGAATCCTTGCTGGTCAAGGATTACGAACAACCTGAAGCCCGGCAGGAATGGCAACTCGATTGGCGTCAATTGCACGGAATGAGCAACGAGGCGCGCATTGCCCGCCTTGCACGCTGGCTCGGTGAAGCACAGGCGCAAGGCCGCCCATGGAGTCTTTGGCTGCCAGGCGAAGCCATCGAACTGGGCAGCGGCCACGCCCATTACGCGCGCGGCATGAGCGCACTGGCGTTGCTGCCATGAATGCTTTATTCACGGCCATAGCGCGCGGTAGACATCGGCGCGCACAGGAACGGTTAGGTGATCGCAGCTTCGACTTACTGTGTATCACCACTGCGTTCGTGTTGGCTGTCCATGCCGGACATCTGCCGGTCTGGCTGAGCATCACGCTGTTCGCCGCGCTCGGTTTGCGCTGGTGGCAACGCAGGCATCGTCCGGGCCGAGTACCCGGATGGTTGAGAGTACCGGCACTGCTCCTGTTGGTCGCTGCAGTCGTGCTCGATTACGGCAATGTATTCGGCCGTGATCCTGGATCGGCGTTGGCTGCAGGTTTGCTGGTGCTCAAGTTGAGCGAAAGCGAAACACCACGAGATGCGCGCGTGGGTGCAGCCTTCGGTTGTTTCCTGCTGATGGCTGCCCTCTTGTTCGGGCAGGGTTTGACCGCAACCCTGATCGTTGCGCTCGGCCTGCTGCCGGCGCTGACGACTTGGCGATCGCTGGAACCGACGCAGATACCCATCAATCTGCCACGCCAACTGCTTCCTGCGTTGTTATTGCTGATGATATCGCTGCCCCTGGCATTGGCCGCGTTTGTCTTCTTGCCGCGGCTCAGCTCGCCGCTATGGGGTACATCCAGCACCCAAGCGGCTACTACCGGACTGAGCGATCAGATGTCGCCGAGCGACTTCACCGAACTACTTACCGATGACAGCCCGGCCATGCGGGTAAGTTTCGACAGTGCGCCACCACTGAAAAACCTGCGCTACTTCCGTGCCTATGTGATGTGGGATTACGACGGGAAGGATTGGAGACGACTCGACTCGCCCAGCGACGCGGCTCCCACCATCGAAGCGGCAAGCACCATTACGTACCACATCAACCTTGAGCCCACCCACCAGCGTGTGCTGCCTGTTCTGGATCTGCCACTGCAAGCACCCGCGCAATCGCAAATGCATGCGGATGGTGAAGTCTTTGCGGACAAGCCAGTCAACGACGCATTGGATTACACCGCGCGCTCCGCCCTGCGATATCGTTTTCAACCCGTACTCGATCCTGTTACGCGCCAGCATGCTTTGCAGCTGCCGCCAGATTTCGACCCCCGCACGCATGCACTGGCCGCGCAGTGGCGGCAACGCTTTGGCCGCAACGATGCCGCCATCATCCAGGCCGCGTTGCAGATGTTCCACAACGACGGTTTCAGCTACACCCTGGTGCCGGCGCCGCTCGGCCACGATGCGGTGGATGATTTTCTATTCAACACACGCGAAGGTTTTTGCGAACACTACGCATCATCTTTCACTGTACTGATGCGTGCCGCCGGTATTCCAGCGCGCGTCGTCACCGGCTACCAGGGCGGTTTCTGGAACAACATCGGCCAGTACTTGCTGGTGCGTAATTCTGACGCACATGCGTGGAGCGAAGTATGGCTGGATGGCCATGGCTGGGTACGCATCGATCCCACGGCGGCGGTTCGTCCGCAACGCATCAACCTCGGTACGGCAGCGGGAGGGAGTAACCCTCTGCTGCCCTGGTACGAATCTGGTGTATTGGAATCGCTTCGCAATCACTGGGACATCGTCAACCGATGGTGGAACGAAGGCGTTATCGGTTTTGACGCATTGCGCCAGCGCGGCATGCTGACTCCGTTTGGCATTCGCGATGTCGACACCGACATGCTGGAAAAGCTGTTGGCCATCAGCATCGCGGTGTTCGGCGCAGCAGGCTTGGCATGGGCGCTGTGGCGTCGACCGGAGGGCGACCCGGCCCTGGCGGCCATGCGTGCGCTGGAGCGCAAGCTTGGTCGTGCAGGCGTCGCTCGAGGGCGCAGCGAGGGGCCGCAACACTACCTTCGCCGCGCCGGCCGCGCGTTGCCCACGCAGCGCGCCGAACTGGACCATTTGATGAGGTGCTATATCGATCTGCGCTACGCCACTGCCGAACCATCCCCTGAATCTTTGCGCATGTTTAGACGGGCAGTACGGAATTTCCAACCGCGTCACGTGGTCTAAGCTGCGCGCGACGATGTAGCATGTAACCGCCCATGATGGAGAAACACACCATGTCTCCCCTTTTCCGAATTCTCAGCCTCGCTGCGGTCGGCACCTTGATGGCCGCGTGCGCCACCGTGCCACAGCCGCTGCAGGGCAACTACGCCAACATCTCATCACTGAATGCCCAGCAGGCCCCGGCTAACGGCACGCAGGTGCGCTGGGGTGGTGACATCATCAGCACCGAGCCTGGTCAGCAGTCGACCTGCTTCTATGTACTGGGTCGCCCGCTTGATAGCCAGGCGCGTCCGGTCCGCGACAACAACAACAGCCAGGGCCGCTTCGTCGCCTGCCGCTCCGGCTTCTATGATCCGGAAGTGTTCAAGCCGGGCCGCGAGATCACTGTCACTGGCACCATCCAGGGCACCATGACCCGCAAGGTGGGTGATTACGATTACGCCTATCCGCGCGTGGAAACCAATGTGGTCTACCTGTGGCCGAAGCGTCAGATTTACGCAGGCTATCCGTATGGCCCGGGCTGGTATGATCCCTTCTGGGGCCCGTATTGGGGTCCAGGCTGGGGTTGGGGTGGCGGTTGGGGCTGGGGCGGCGGCTGGTACGCACCGCCGGTCATCGTGGTTCGCCACCGCTGATCGTTCTGATCACCTGATGAAAAACGCCGGCATCTGCCGGCGTTTTTTGTACCTCGCTAAAAAGCGCTGCGAATCAGCCCGGCGGCCAGGTCATACGACGGCCTGCGAGCAGGTGCACATGCAGGTGAAACACGGTCTGACCGCCATGCTCATTGCAATTGATGACAGTGCGATAGCCTTCCTTGTCGAAACCTTCCTGCTTCGCATAACTGGCAGCAGCGAGCAGCAGTTTGCCAAGCAGTTCTGCGTCGGCCCCGGTGGCATCGTTCAACGTGGCGATGGTCCGCTTGGGCACGAACAGCACATGGACCGGCGCCTGCGGATTGAGATCACGGAAGGCCAACACCTCATCGTTCTCAAAAACGATATCAGCGGGAATTTCGTGACGAACGATCTTGCCGAAGATGGTGTCACCCATAAGTGTTTTCCTTCGCTGTGTGCAGGTTATTCCACGGATTGCCGGCTACCGAAAGCATGCGCGAGGGTGCCGCGGTCGACGTATTCCAGTTCACCACCCAACGGGACCCCGTGCGCCAGCCGGGTCGGCCGGATGCCCGCTGCGCGCGCCAGTTGCGCCAGATAATGTGCGGTAGCCTCGCCTTCGACAGTCGGATTGGTGGCGAGAATCAGCTCTTCCACGTCGCCTTCGGCCAGACGCTCGCTCAACAAACCCAGACCAAGTTCCTCGGGCCCGAGACCATCGAGTGGCGAAAGCCGCCCCATCAGTACGAAATACTGGCCGCGATAACCGGTTGCTTGTTCGATCGCTGCCAGATCAGTGGGCGATTCAACCACGCAGAGCACGTGCCGATCGCGACTGGCGCTAGCGCAGATGGAGCACACTGGCGTTTCACTGAAATTGCGGCAGCGCGTGCAATGACCGATGTTCTGCATGGCCTGTTGCAGCACTGCGGCGAGCTTCAAGCCGCGCTCGCGTTCGCGCTCCAATAAATGAAAGGCCATGCGTTGCGCACTCTTGCCGCCTACGCCGGGCAAGCAGCGCAGGGCTTCGATCAGTTCACTGAGCAGAGGGGATGAGCTCATAGACCTTTACGCTCTCCTCAAGGGTGAGGGCGGGGATGAAGGGCTGTGCTTGCTTCAAACTTCAACACAAGATGGCTCCCTCACCCTAACCCTCTCCCAAGGAAGAGGGAATGAATGTGACGTATCAAAACGGCATCTTGAAACCAGGCGGCAGGTTCATCCCGGCGGTGACACCACCGAGCTTGTTCTTGCTGGCCTCGGCCACCTTGTTCACCGCATCGTTGATCGCCGCGGCAACCAAGTCTTCAGCCATCTCCGGATCATCGGCAAATAGTTTGCGATCGATCTGCACGCGGCGCACTTCGTGCGCGCCGCTCATCACGACGCTGACCAGGCCACCACCGGAACTGCCGGTGACTTCAAGCTTGGCAATCTCTTCCTGCGCGCGCTTCATGTCTTCCTGCATACGCTGCGCCTGCTGCATCAGCTGGCCAAGTTGTCCTCTCATGACGTTTACTCCGAAATATCAGGATTCAAATGGTTTGATGGATTGCGGCACCACACGCGCACCAAATTCGCGTTTCAAAGCTTGCGCCACCGGATCGCCTTCGATCGACGCTTCGGCAGCGGACTGTGCTTCGCTGCGTGCGACGGCTGCGCGTGCCGCCGGGGTATGTGCAGCGCTCTGGCTGTCGCTGACGAAACGCAGCTTGATCGGCTGACCCACGACATCGCTGAGACGATCGGCAATCTGGCTCACGATCGGCTCGACGGCCAGGTGCATATAGGTTGGCTGCAATGCCAGGATCATCGTATTGCCATCCCTGCCCTGCAAAGCGCAATTCTGCGCGAGCTGGCCAAGCGGCCCGCGAAGGTCGGCACGCTGAATCAGACTTTCCCAATCCGGCAAACCACCCGCATCCGCCATGCGTTGAACGGGCGCGGCAGGCGTAGGCGCTCGCGATGGCGCGGGATAGGGAACCGCAGCAGCTTCATGGCGAGGCGGTTGTGCGCTTGGTGGAACAACGGGCGCGGATGATGCCATCGGCGCGCGCTGTGGCGGCGCTGGCGGCATCACTCGCTGTCCACTGGAAGGAGCTGCAGGAGCTGCATCATCGGACGGACGAAACGCCAACATGCGCAGCAAGGCCATCTCGAAGCCGGTGCGGGTATCAGGCGCCAAGGCAAGATCACGCCTTCCGGCGGTGGCGATCTGGTAGTAAAGCTGCACGTCTTCGGCCGTCATCCGTTCGGCAAGGCCGATCAGTGCATGACTGTCGCCATCGTTGGCATCCGGCTGGTAACCGGGCACCAGTTGGATCAACTGGATACGGTGCAGCGCTGCGGCAAGATCATCCAGCACGCTGCCAAAATCCGGTGAGAACGACGCAATACGCGCGCACTCCACCATCAAGGCCTGTCCGTCGCCAGCAGCCAGTGCACCGAGCACGCCGAGCACCTGCCCGCGTTCCACGCTGCCAAGCATCGCCCGGACCTCGTCTGCCTTCAGCGAACCACCGCCATAGGCGATGGCCTGGTCCAGCAAGGACAGACCATCGCGCAGCGAGCCATCGGCGGCGCGCGCCAGCTCAGCGATGGCGGCATCCTCATACTCGATATGCTCGGCACCGAGGATGTGATGCATCTGGCCGGCAATCTGATCGGGCAACAGGCGCTTGAGATTGAAGCGCAGGCAACGCGATAGCACCGTCACGGGCAGCTTTTGCGGATCGGTCGTCGCCAGCAGGAACTTCACATGCGGCGGTGGCTCTTCCAACGTCTTCAGCAAGGCGTTGAAGGCTGGCTTGGACAGCATGTGCACTTCGTCCACCAGGTAGACCTTGAAGCGACCGCGCGCAGGTGCGTACTGTGCGTTCTCGATCACTTCACGTACGTCGTCCACGCCGGTGTTGCTGGCCGCGTCGATTTCCAGCAGATCGACGAAACGTCCGGCATCGACCGCGGTACAGACCGCGCATTCGCCGCAGGGATCAGCCGATTCGCCACGCTCGCAATTGAGCGACTTGGCGAAGATGCGCGCGATGGTCGTCTTGCCGACGCCACGGGTGCCGGTGAACAGATAGGCATGGTGCATGCGCCCACTGTCCAAGGCGTTGGTCAAGGCGCGTACCACGTGTTCCTGACCGACCAGTTCAGCGAACTTGCGGGGGCGCCATTTACGCGCGAGTACCTGATAGGACATGCGTTGGGAATGCTCTGAGGCAGAGGGCTAGAAGCCGATTGTGCCAAGTCGCTCAAGGCAAGTCATGCGACGGCGTCGCCGGGCACAAAAGGCGGCGGCCCCGCCAGCCACACCCCGGCACCCGAATCATCCACTACCGTTGCTTCCTTCCGGACCTGGCGGGATTTGCGGACTATCGTCGCGGGGGGACCGACGGGGCCACCATAGACGTGGGTTTCAAGCCTGAAACTGGCGTCTAACCCGATGACTTCAAGGCGTAGCCAGTTTCAACCATGATTGCGCTGGCGGAGAGGGCGGGATTCGAACCCGCGATACGGGTATAAGCCGTATACACACTTTCCAGGCGTGCTCCTTCAACCACTCGGACACCTCTCCGGACGCAAAACCCTTTTTGCCGTCACAAGCCCGGCAAAGAAGCGGAAGGATAGCGTCTGGGCCTGACTCAGACAAGAGAGAGATTCAGCCGGCGTCCGGTCGCGGGGGCAGCGGAGCGGCCAGCGCGATGTGCTGTCCGGTGCTCGCAATGCGATATCCGCGAGCGGCCAACGCCGCGCCATCCGCAGCACTGCCGTAGTGGTACAGCAGCAAACGTGAGCGCAGGGCGGCATCGTATTCGCGTTCGATATCGTCGATGCCGGTATGGGAAGGATTGCCAACCAGACCGCAATCGTGGGCAATCAGCGCCGGCTCTGCTGCGTAATGCGCCAACACTTCCGGAATCGGACGTGTGTCACCGGTAAAGACAAAACTTCCATGCAAGCCAATGCCGAACGATGTGTCCGGCCGATGGTGCCGCGTTGCAAACACGTCGAACCACAGGCCATCCAACCAGAGCCCGCGTGAGCACGGCACCAGCCGGAATGCTTCCCAGTAGTTCACACCACCTTCGGCCAGCACGCCGGGGTAATCCGCCACACGCATCTGCAGCCATGGAACCAGCGCCGCATGCGCAAACACGCGCGTGCGGCCACGCAAGGCTTCGTTGAACCACAGACGCGTAAACAAGCGCTCCATCCCGCCCACGTGATCCATGTGCGTATGCGTGATGTAGATGTTTTGCGGCGGTTCGCCGTAGGCGGCCAGATAACGGTCCAACGTATCGGGACCGCAGTCGATCAGCAGCAAGGGTTTGCCATCGCATTCCAGTACCGCGGATGATGAACCGAGTTCCACCGCATGCGCAGCGCCCGTACCAAGAAAATGCAAATGCCAGTTCATGCGCTTAGCGTACGCTCATAGCCATACATCAGGGGGGGCCAGATCTTCTGATCAAAAGCTTCCTCACCATCGGCGGCTGCGCCGAGCTTGAATAGCGAGCGCCGCAGCCGCTGCAAGTTCGCCATGCGCCAACCTGCTCCGGGCGCACGTATGCGGCCACGATCAAAGTCGATCAGGTAAAGCGCAGCCGGCGCAACCAGCACGTTGTGCGCATTGAGATCCGCATGCCAGATGCCTTCGCGATGAAAGCGCGCGACCAGCGCCCCGACCTCTTGCGCCAGCTCCGCATCCAGACGACCCTCGGCGAGACATTCGGCCAGTGTCCCCGTCTCGGCAATGCGCCGGGTGATCAGATCGGCGCGGTAGTACAGCCCTGCGCGCTGATAACGTGCCGCCACGACGTGCGGCACCGGCAAGCCCAGCTTGCCCATGGCCTGCAAGAGGCGGAATTCGGCGACACTGCGGGTGCGGTCCGCGCCCGTCCACAGATAGCGATCTCCCATCAAGGCCGCCACCATGCCGCCACGTCGGTAATGCCGCAGTACGCATTCACCAGCCGGCGTGGCAATGACGGCGATACCGCCGCGACCGCCGCCCAGTGTGCTAAGGGCGGCACGCTCCCGCCAGTAGTCCAGGTCGAACCAGGCGCCATCGACTTGTGGCGACAGGTCGGCGTCGAACAGAATCACACCTTCGGCGTCCTGGTGCAGTTGCTCGTGCATCGGTGCTGGCGCTGCCCTGTTCTGGTTCATTGCCCGAAGATTCTACATGTCCGCTCCCCAATCCATATGTCTGCTGCGTACGTCCGCTATTGGCGACGTCACCCACGTGGTGCCGCTGGTCCGCACGTTGCAGCAGGCATGGCCGCAGACCTCGCTGACCTGGATCGTGGGCAAGCTGGAACGCAAGCTGGTGGGCGATCTGCCGGGCGTGGAATTCGTCACCTTCGACAAGGGCGCCGGTTGGGCGGGCATGCGCGAGGTATGGTCGGCCCTGCGTGGACGTCAGTTTGATGCCCTGCTGCACATGCAGGTCGCACTGCGTTCGAACGCACTGAGTCTGGGCATCAAGGCCAAACAGCGCATCGGCTACGACCCTGCCCGCGCCAAGGATCTGCACGGGCTGGTGATCAACGAGCGCATCCCAGCCCGCACCGGCGAGCATGTGCTGCAGGCCATCGGCAGTTTCTGCGAACCGCTTGGCCTGAAACAAACGGATGTGCGCTGGGATATCCCCATTGGCGAGCAGGACCATGCCTGGGCAACGGAGCAACTGCCCGGCGATCAACCCACGCTGCTGGTCAGCCCCACTTCCAGCCACACCTTGCGCAACTGGCAGCCACAACGCTACGCCGCAGTGATGGATCACGCCGCGGCCAAGTATTGGCGCGTCGCGCTGATCGGCGGGCCTTCACCGGCTGAGCGCAGCATGGCTGATGCAGTACTCGCTGCCTGTCGCCATCAGCCGCTAGACCTTACTGGCAAGGACACGCTCAAGAAGCTGATGGGGATGTTCTGCCGCGGACAACTGCTGCTGACGCCCGATTCGGGTCCGATGCATATGGCCAACACAGTTGGCATGAAGGTGCTCGGTCTGCATGCCGCGAGCAATCCGGAACGCTCAGGCCCCTATTCCGATCGCCGCTGGTGCGTCGACAAATACGACGCCGCCTCGCGCAAATACTTCGGCAAACCAGCCAGCGAGATTCCGTGGGGCAGCAAGATCGAACGGCCGGGCGTGATGGATCTGATCGAGATCAACGACGTCATCGAACGCTTCGAGGCCGCTGCCGAGGCAATGGGCTACCGCACCCATTCGCGTTAGTGCACACCCCAGGAATAGAGAATTCTTTTTATCTGCGCCACATACATAGCGCCCGTTTGCGGCGTTTCCGAATGGTATGCGCCGACGGCTCGCCAAGTATTGCCATACTTGTCCATTTTCTGGCGCAAATACCACGCCGCCACATAGGCACTCACACACGGATCGAATAACTGATGCGGTTTCACGCCATAGCGATCCAGTTCCGATAGATGCACGGAGTTGATGCCCATCATCCCAAAATCCGTACTTCCATCGGTATTGCGATTAACCACCGAAGGCTTCATGCGCGACTCCTGAAACGCAATGGCACGCAAAATGTAAGGATGCACCTGATGGTAGGTCGAAGCCTCATCAATGCAATCGGCATGGCATGCGGCCGAAACAAGCAGAAAAACAATCAGCAGAGCGCCACGCATTCGATCTGTCACCGCCCGCGAAGATGCATAAAAGCCCGTCCACTTGGCTCAAAATGCGTGCCGTAACGTACCAAACCACCTTTTTTTAAATGACAGGTAAGGTCGTAGCTGACCAACATACCCGGGTCGGTATCCTGCAGCAGTTCAAGATCAATCGCGCGAATCCGCGGCTCGTAAGACAGCAGCGTTTTCTGCATCTGGGTTTTCAGCAAGTGCGCCGAAGCCGGCAACGCACGATAGATCTGGCTCAGATCCGGCAACCCATAATCCGGAAGATGTTTGAGCGCGCCGGCTCGCGTATTAAGAATCTGCTTGAGATTCTCCATCACGCTCAGGATCTCCTGTGTTGCCTCGTCATGCGTATCCAGCGAAACCTCGCCAATATGGCCGGAAAGCAACTCATACAAGGATGGCCCAGTCGGCATACCGCCCCCTTATGCCTCGACCGCAGTCACATTTACGTCAAGCGCGCAGGCACGGCTCACAAAATCGATGGCAAGCCCTCCGGACTCGGAGAGGCCCAGGCATATTTCACCCAGCACCTCGCCACCTTGCATGCGTAATAGAATTTCACGCGCCAACACGGGCAAGACCTGTGTATTGAGCAGGCCATCCACATTACGAGCGCCAGACTCTCGAATCAGGCAAGCCTGTGCCAAAGTGGCCAGCAACACATCTTCGCAGTGAAGTGCGATGCCATGCTGACGCCGTAATCGCTCGCCGACGTGCATCAACTTCATACGCACGATGGCTGTCAGTGCTTCCGCATCCAGCGGGCGATAAACGATGGGCTGAAACCGTGCAAGCAACGCTGCCTGGAAGTGATCCGTAAGAATGGGGCGAATATCGGCCAGCAACGCTTCGCTGCTGATATCCGGATCCGTATCGACCTGATCCATAATCTGCTCAGCCCCCAGATTGGACGTCATCAGGATCACACTATTGCGAAAATCTACTTCGCGCCCTTCTCCGTCGCGCATGCTGCCGCGATCAAAAACCTGATAAAAAATTTCGAGCACATCGCGGTGGGCTTTTTCCACTTCATCAAGCAGGATCACACTATACGGGCGCTGCCGAACCGCCTCGGTGAGCACCCCTCCACGACCATAACCGACATAACCAGGCGGCGACCCTTTAAGCTGGGACACCGTATGCCCCTCCTGATATTCGGACATATTGATGGTTGTGAGCGAAGCTTCACCGCCAAACAACGTATCTGCCAACGCCAGCGCGGTCTCCGTTTTACCCACGCCCGAAGGACCAACCAGCAAAAACACACCGAGTGGCGAATGCTCGTTTTTCAGGCCGGCGCGAGCCGTGCGCAAGCTTTGCGCTAACACGGCGAGCGCGTCGCCCTGCCCCACTACGCGATCGGTCAGGCGACTTTCCAGGGCAAGAAGACCGATCAGCTCATCTTCCACCAAATCGCCAACCGGAACACCCGTCCACTCTGCCACGACGCGCGCGATGGCAGCGGCATCGACATCCGGGGAAATCACGGGCGACTTACCTTGCGCCAGCATCAATGACTGGCGCGCCACTGCCAAGGTCGAAGGCGTGGCGTTTGCATCACCGTCACGCTGATCATGGAATGCGGCTACCTCACTCAGCGCCTGGTCGTAGCATGTCTGCAAAGCATTCGAGGCTGTGCGTGCGGCTGCAAGTTGCGCTTCAATCGTGTGCAGGCGTGTATCCGGCACTGCGACTCCCGCCTTCCGATCGTATTCGACGACCTCCAGCTCACGCTCCAACGCCACCACTTCGGCGCGTGCGCATTGCAGCTCCACGGGTGGCGACTCCAAGGCTTTGCGCACGCGCGCCGCTGCCGTATCAATAAGATCTACCGCCTTGTCCGGCAACTGACGGCCAGGAATGTAACGGCGTGACAACTTGACCGCCGCGACAAGCGCTTCGTCAAGGATACGCACATCGTGATAAGCCGCATAACGATCCACCAGGCCGCGCATCATCAAGCACGCCGTGGCATCGTCCGGCTCATCCACCTTGATCAATTGAAAGCGACGCTCCAACGCTGCGTCGCGTTCAAAATACTCCTTGTATTCAGACCAGGTCGTCGCTGCAATGGTACGCAGCTCGCCGCGCGCCAGCGCAGGCTTCAGCAGATTCGCCGCATCGGCGCCACCTGCGCTATTTCCCGCACCAATGAGCGTATGCGCCTCATCGATAAATAGAAGCACCGGCGTGACCGATCGCTGTACTTCGTCAATCACGTTTTTGAGGCGCTGTTCAAATTCGCCCTTCACACCCGCACCGGCCTGCAACAACCCAAGATCCAGCGTCAAAATGCGCACGTCACGCAACGAGGCTGGAACACTACCCTCGGCCACACACAAAGCAAGCCCTTCTACCAGAGCTGTTTTGCCCACACCCGGCTCGCCGACCAAGATGGGATTGTTTTTACGTCGACGGCCTAGCACGTCAACCATCTGCGCGATTTCGCGATCGCGTCCGAAGACCGGATCGATCTTGCCGTCACGGGCTTTGGCCGTGAGGTCGATGGCAAATCGCGCCAGCGCTTCTTCCTTGGCAGAGCGGCTGGCCACAGTAGAAACAGGCTCGCGCGATGCCGGCGCATCCTCGTCGACTGACTTTTCACCGATTGCAGCACTATCGATGACGTCGTCGGTCATGGATTCCACCGACTGCCGATCCAATACCGGCATCAATCGCCGTATCTGCGCTGCGCTTATCGACAGCAAGGACCACGCATCCGTAGCGCGCAGCCAATGCGGCGACTCCACCAAAGCGGCCATCAGATGCGCTGAACGGATCGACGGTGACTCATCCCTGGATGCGAGCAACCAGGCATCCTGCAGCGCATCGGCCAATGCACGCGACAACGCTGGCTTGCCGCGCAAGTCACGGGGAAAACGATCAATCGCTGCCAGCAGGGCTTCCCAAACGGCGTCGATATCGATGCGATAATGATGCAGAACGATCGGGACATCTCCATCACCGTGCTCAATCAGCTTGAGCAGCCAATGTTCAAGCGCGACCTCGCCCTGCATGCGTGCCTGGCAAAAATTAACGGCGGCTTCGAGAGCAGCCGTCATATGCGGGTTGAGTTTACGCAGCAAATGGGTGGCATCGCGAAGTGTCATGATGGCGGCCGAATAGAACCTTGCCCTTCATGGGGGCATTGAAGGAAAGTCATCGCAGCTACCGGCAGCGCGACGTAAAGCTTCTGCAGCCGGCGCAGGCTGCGAGCCCGCACCGGCGTGGGAACGAACCTAATTGCTTAGCGATCGTTCCAGCTGTCGGAATGGATGATGTTGCCGTCCTTGTACGCCCAAGTGATTTTCTCGTAGCGCAGCTCCACGTCTTCCAGATGATTGTGCTTCTCAAAAGACGGGTTCTTGATGTCGTGCATCTTCGGCTTCACCGCCACCACCTTGACGTTATCCAGCTTGGTATTGAAGTACTCGACTTCCTTACCCGCGTCATCGATCTTGTACCACTTGATTTCGATCGACTTCAGCGTCTGCCCGCTGGTCACGGCCTTGTACAGGTAAGGCGTTGACGAATCGGTTTCCTTGGTAAAGGTGATTGGCCTATGAATGCGGGTACCCGTCAGCTTGCCCGTGTTCGAATCCGTCGGAATGTTCACGCTGTGATCCAGCGCCACGACTTCGACGCTTCCTTCACGGCCTTGCACGGTCACCGAACCCTTGATGTCCGCACCGCCGTCGTCCTTAATCCACATATAGGCAGGAATTGCCATGTTCGATTCTCCTTAAGATTGGTACTTCAAAGATCCCGGACAACAAGTTTCCGGGGGCGCCCCGACGCCTTGAAGCCGGGGTCAAAAGTTGCAAGACGCTCAACCGCCAGGGGCATCGGGTATCAGCGTAATTTCCACACGCCGATTGCGTGCCCGACCTTCAGCGGTATCGTTATCCGCGATGGGCCGCGTATCGCCGTAACCCTGAATGGCAAAGCGCGACACGGAAACGTTTGAAGCTTCCATCAGCCAATCGCGTACCGCTACAGCCCGTGCCACCGACAACTGCAGGTTTGCACTGGCATTGCCTACATCATCGGTATGACCCGCCACCAGAATGCGATCTTTCGGATGCGCCTTGATCGATTCCAGCGCGTTGACGAGCAGACGCGTCGAGCCGGGTTTAAGTGCGGCTTTTCCCGTGTCGAACAACGACATGCTATCCAAGGTAAATATCGTGGGCGGCGGCGGTGGAGGTTGATAGGAAGCAATAGCGTTATTGAGCGAAGGAATGACTGCGGCACCGTGATACAAGCCCAAACCAAGCCGTATTGGCACCCCTGTACGCTGGTATCGATCGAGCCGATCGCGGTCATCCACCAACACACTCAGCGCTCTACGGCGCGCATCATCATGTGCCGCCGGAATCGACCTGAAACGGTCCAGATGTTCAGATGTCTGCGCCAATAACGTTTTATTGTTGTAGGCTGCACACCCAAGAGCGAGCGCGGCAGCACACGCCAGAAGGCATAGCGCATGTGCCAAGGCGCGTAAACGTGGCGACATCCACGCTTGCTGAGGCATCGCTTCAATCAATGGCTGCGGAAGTGGCCAAGGTGTCGCAGTCCCTGTACAGGTCGGCGTACCCACACGCGTACGCGTTTGCAAGGCCGAGCTCCAGACGGATGAGGTACCAGGGGATACACCCAACCCTGCATCGACCCACGCCACGCCGTGCGGCGACCAGGGAGGCGACGGCTGCCGGCGCTCTTGCAGCGCCGGTAACACTACGTCGCACGTCCAGTCGATCAGACCCGATAGCGCCGCAGCACGCCACGCCTTGAAGCGATCGCCATCGGAACACTCAATATCCGTGTCGAAGGATCTCGAAATGGCATCAAAGCGACTCATGTCGCGCATCGACCATGCCGACGAAACGCCAAACCATGATGACGAAGACATCTCGTCGTCGGTGACGCGCTGATAAACAGCGAGGTAACCCGGCAAACTCCTACCCAGCAGACGTGAAGTGTCGCTTACCGCCTGTCGCGTCAGCCTCAACGCCTGGAACAGGTCTTCTACATCCGCATAAGCGCTTGGCGAAAGCATCATTACAATGCCGTCCGGCGCACGGCCGTCGCGCCACTGGCGCAACGCCACTGCAAGATGCGGAAGGTCTTTCAAATGATCGGCACGCAGCCAGATAGCGCCATCGCCTACATGGACAAGCGCGTCCGAAGAGCCGCCGCGATCAAACACTTGATCGAGATGATTGCCGATCACCAGCACCAGCGGCAGGCGCGTACGCAGCCGCAGCGGCAAATAAGACGTCGCCGCGGCCAGTGCGGCCAACTCCGCGCCATGGCGAACAGTCGCGCGACGCAAGTGGAGGCTGCGCCAGATAATAAACAACAGGCCCACTGCAGCCGCCAAACCAGCCAAGATCCATGCCGTCGTTGCGACGACTGGCGCCACGCACAGCGCAAGTCCGATCGCCAGCAGCGTGCAAAACGCCACCTGCGTGCGGTAAGGATAGCCAAGCACGCTATAACCCATCATGGCGACTGAGTAAGCAATTGCGCCAACTGAACATCCAAAACCCGATTGCAGGCAACATACACGCATGCAGCCACGATGCATGCGGCGACCGTTGCCGCCCATGGCGATAAGCGGAACCACGTATACCTGCGCGTCTTGTCGATGATGAAAGACTGGTCAACAGCAGGCTGAAGCTTGGCCAGCAACGACTGCAGCGACATGATCAGCGCCTTTCGAGCCGCCTCACCTTCGCGCGCATACCTACCCCTGAAACCCAAGCCGAGAATGGCCGCGTAACATTGCAGCACTTCGACATTCGGCGGCGCCTGCCGCATACGTTCGCTCAACTTATCGAACACACGCTCACCGGCATCGTAATTGCCGAAACGCTCTACCTGGAGCGGATGTGCCGCCCATTCGCCGTGGTCTTCCGGTGACGGATTGGATAGCGCCACTTCGTCGAGCAGAGCGCATTGTGCGTGTACCAATTCATTCCGCACATCCTCCGGAACCTGAAGCGCATCCAGTGCCAGCTCAAATTCCGTTACCACGCTCATGCAGCGCTCACGCAGCGCCTCCACCGACTGGGAGCGGCCACCCTGCGCCATCAGCGACACCTGCAACGCCGTCTCGCGCAGGCACTCGCGCATGCTTGAAGGCGCCGCGCGTTTAATTTTGGCGAAAATCGAAATAGTCACGACGGAAGCACCGCAAACAATTCAAGAGAAGCCTCCGGCACCGAGGCCGGAAGATAAATCTGGCAAGCATGTGCGGCCAGCATGCGCGCATGGGCCGGATCGGCCGCATCCAGTGCGAAGTACTGATTTTCCAAACGCACAGGAATAGCCGCAGGCACGCGTTGGACGGGCTTCAAGGGAATCCCGATCAATGCGGAGTTCACAATATGCTCAACGTCGTCTGGCGCACCGATTTTGCACAATCGCGGAATCAGTTCCAGCAGCTGAAGCGCCGGCAACGAGGCACTGACCGACAGGTAGTAATCCGCATTCTTAAGCAAGCGATCATCGTCAAACCGTCCGACCCATGAAGTGGCACCGCGCTTGACCAGTCCAATGGGAATAACGCGCGACGGAATAATCGCATTTAGGAGAGTGCGAACGAGTGACTCCAGCTTGGCAAAGATTTCATCCTGCCGCGCGTGGTCGTACCGTGGAATTTCCGACAATCCATGACCAGTCGAAAACGTCATCAATGCGCCGGCCAATTCCGATAGCACTGCATAAAGCCGTTCCGGTGATTGCTGCGGATGCGATGCGAGAAAAGCCAGCCTCGGCCAATGTGTATGGATGCAGTGCAACAGCCAAAACAGCGACACATCGGCCACACCAAACTCGACAACCTGATCGATGCGTTCACCCCGCCGCGCCGCCAGTGCCGTGGCTTTGGCCAACAAGATATCCGCCATTCGCGTCGCACGCTCCAGATGCGCGGTATGTGCCGACAAGAACAAGCAAGGCGGTACATACGCATTGTCAAGCTGGAATCGGCCATTCGTGCCACGCTTCAGACGCGCAACAGGACAAACCACATCGTCCGCCATCGATTCGAATTCGAACACCAGGCGCAGGGCATGCCGCTCCACCGATAGCTCTTCAACACCATGGCCATTCTGGTCGACAACTTCCGCAAACTCCCGGACATAACGACGCGGCCTCGGCGATGGCACATCATCGAATCGGCAATTGTCTCCATCGGCTTGCAACAGGGGAAGCGCTGCATAAACCGTCATGCTGAGCACATCCGGCGGCACATCGCGTGCCAGATCCCGCGCCGGTGGCAAGATATCAGTCACAGATGTATCGATGGATGTTCCATCGGGCAGCCGCACAGCGAGACGCGTCAGCTTGAAGCGGCTTGCATTCAACGCCTCTTCGTCTACATCCACGCCAAGCATGCCCCACGGCTCCGCCAAGGCCAGAGACGCCAATTGCCGGTGGGCAAACCGCAACCATTGTTCCTGCTGTTGAAAATGCTGCGGTGTGAGGATCAACCCCTCATGCCACAGCGGCTTCTGTGCACGCATGGCAAAAGCCCCGTCTTCAATGATAAACGATGCGAATGAGGCCCCAGTCCACGCGACTGCGCAAGCGCAACTTTGCAGAGCGTATGGTCGCGCGAGAATGCACATTCTTTCAGGCGCCGATAGCGCCACTCCTTTTTCCCGACATGGGACTACAGGTGATTCCTACTCAACCTTTCAAACAAACCCCACCCATCACATCGATATGGGTGCGGCTGTTTCCATCCCCCACGCAATGCATTCTTCAGCTCGGGCGATGATGCCTGCCGACTGCCTGATATATCCCTGTGTGATCAGTGGATGCAGGACGTCCAGAGCGAATACGCAACCCCAAAAATGGCCGGCAACATGGGATCCGATGCCTACATCGATCACATGCCGTCCGACTCATCGCATCCACTGACACACCGTGTCATTACCTTTCAGGAGAAAAACATGGCAGAGAGCTATCAGCGCGAGATTCCCAAGGCCCGCGTCAATATCAGCCTTGATCTGCATACAGGCGGCGTGCAGAAGCGGGTCGAGTTACCGCTCAAGCTTCTGGTCATGGGCGATTACAGTGCAGGCAAGGAGCAGACCGCTCTGGCCGAACGCAAAAAAATCGACATCAACAAAAATAACTTCGACTCAGTGCTGACCGAACTCAATCCTCAAGCCACCATCGCGGTACCCAACGCACTGGCCGGTGATGGCAGCGAACTTGCCGTAGCGCTCGATTTCAAATCCATGAAGGATTTCGAACCTGAAGCGGTTGCACGCCAGATTCCTGAACTTCAGGCGCTTCTCGCCATGCGCAATTTGCTGCGGGATCTCAAATCCAACCTGCTCGACAACGGCACCTTCCGCCGTGAGCTGGAGCGCATCCTGAAGGACAAGTCGTTATCGCAGAGCCTACGCGACGATCTGGAAAAGATCGCCACTGCACAGCCCGCTGGCAACACCTGATCCTTCCACCCTGTCTCCACGCCCGAGAAGGCGGCGCAAAACAGCGGACGAGGACACGCCAACAGAGGACCGTTCGAGTTGCTAGCCATCCGCCGCACTCCTGTCATATCTGCGCGCAACCTCGCTCCCGATCCGACGGCAACTTATTAAGGATTCACCATGGCAAGCAAGGAAACCCAAGCAAACACCACCAGCGTCGTCCTCGAAGGCCGCAGCGTTTACGAGTCGCTTTGCGACAAGATCAATCTGCGCCCGGTGCAGGAAGCGCGTCCGCTCGAAGCATTCCAGGACAACGACCTGCTCTCCGAATCGCCTGCCGATGAACGCATGGCGCGTGCAGTCAGCGTGTTCCTCAAAATGGTGGGCGACGCCAGCCGACAGATCGACCGCCTGGACAAGTCTCTGCTCGACTTCCACATCGGGCGCATCGATGCGCAAATCAGCGCACAGCTCGACGCCGTCATGCACTCCCCCGAATTCCAGCAGATCGAAGCCGCATGGCGCGGCTTGAAATTCCTGGTCGACCGCACCGACTTCCGCAAAAACGTGAAAATCGAGGTGCTGGACGTTTCCAAGGAAGCCCTGCAACAGGACTTCGAAGACACGCCGGAAGTGATCCAGAGCGGCTTGTATCGCCATACCTACATCCAGGAATACGACACCCCGGGTGGCGAACCCATCGGCTCGATCATTTCCAACTACGAATTCGACAACTCGCCGCAAGACGTTGCCCTGCTGCGCAACATTTCCAAGGTCGCCGCCTCCGCACATATGCCGTTCATCGGCTCTGCCGGTCCGCGTTTCTTCGGCAAGGAGACCATGGAAGAAGTCGCCGCCATTCAGGACATCGGCAACTACTTCGATCGCGCCGAATACATCAAGTGGAAGAGCTTCCGCGACACCGACGACGCGCGCTACATCGGCCTGACCATGCCGCGTGTGCTGGGCCGCCTGCCCTACGGGCCGGATACCAAGCCCGTGCGTGGCTTCAACTACCAGGAAGCCGTCAAAGGTCCGGACCACAACCGCTATCTATGGGTCAATGCTGCCTTCGCCTTCGCCGCGAACATGGTGCAAAGCTTCATCAAGAACGGTTGGTGCGTGCAGATCCGCGGCCCGCAGGCTGGCGGCAAGGTGGAAGACCTGCCCGTGCACCTGTACGACCTCGGCACCGGCTACCAGCCCAAGATCCCTACCGAAGTACTGATCCCCGAAACACGCGAATTCGAATTCGCCAACCTCGGATTCATCCCGCTGTCGTTCTACAAGAACCACGACTTCGCGTGCTTCTTCTCCGCCAACTCCACCCAGAAGCCGGCGCTGTACGACACCAAGGAAGCCACGGCCAACAGCCGCATCAACGCGCGCCTGCCGTACATCTTCCTGCTCTCGCGTATTGCGCATTACCTCAAGCTGATCCAGCGCGAAAACATCGGCACCACCAAGGACCGCCGCCTGCTTGAGCTGGAACTCAACAACTGGATCAAGAACCTCGTCACCGAGATGACCGATCCGGGCGACGACCTGCAAGCCTCGCACCCGCTGCGCGAAGCCAAGGTCACGGTGGAAGACATCGAAGACAACCCCGGCTTCTTCCGCATCAAGCTCTTCATCGTGCCGCACTTCCAGGTGGAAGGCATGGATATTGGCCTGTCGCTGGTCTCGCAGATGCCTAAAGCCAAGAGCTAATCGCTACGACGTAGCACAACCCGAAGCCATGGCTGCCAGCTTTCTTATCGAAGCTGGCAGCCATCCTGTTCAAACCCCATGCAGTGCGGTGAATCCATCGCATCGTGACGCAAGGAAAAGGTTTCCCATGGCAGTAACACCCTCCATCAGCCAGGCCTATCACCTCAGCATCACCGGCACACCCGCGCTGCTTTCCGTACTGAGTTTCAAGGGCGAGGAACCGTTAAGCACCCCGTATCGTTTCGAGATCGACGTCACCAGTTCATTCGCTGACCTGACGACCGCCTCCATCCTGGGCAAAACCGCCAGCTTCGCTATCCAGCCCATCGACCTGACCGTCATGTCGCTGGCATCTCTGGTGGGCGAGCTCGCCAATACGTTGGCCAGCCCTGCTCCGGCACGCGTATTTCATGGCTTGATCACCGAGTTTCACCAGATCAGCACCTCCGCCGATCAAACGCACTACCGCCTGGTACTCGAACCACGCCTGGCCGATCTGTCGCGCGACGTCACCAGCCGCCTGTTCCAGCAACAAAGCGCCCCAGAGATCCTGGAAGCGGTGCTGCGCCATGCCGGCTTCACCGCCACCGATTTCCAGTTCAGCCTGCGCGCCACCTACCCAACGCGTGAATACACCACGCAATACGAAGAAACCACGCTCAATTTTCTGCAACGTATCGCGGCGGACGAAGGCATCTGGTTCCGCTTCCAACAAACGGTGGACCGCGAGGTCATCGTATTCGGTGACGATCTCGATGCGTATGACCGAAGCGGACAGACTGCACCGATGCGTGCCGACGCCGGCCTGGAAAGCACCGGTACGGAGGCGATCAAATCGCTCGCGCAGCAACGCCGCCGGGTGACACAGACCGTTCACCTCAACGACGATAACCATCGCACCGCCGGCGTCTCGTTACTCGCTGATGCCAACGTCGCTCGTGACGACAGCACCACCCAAGGCACCGATTACCGCTGGGGCGAGCATCAAAACGATCCCGACGATGCCCAACGCCTTGCACAATTGCGCCATCAGGCGCATTTGGCCCAGCAGATCACCTATGACGGCACCGGCAACGTCCTCGCCCTGGGCGCTGGCAGCGTGCTGCAGATCAGCGACACAACGCTGCCCGATGCGCCTAACGGCCTGGTGATCACCGCCGTCGCCCACGAAGCGGCACGCGATAAGGCTTATAGCAATACCTTTAAAGCCATCCCCGCCGATCGTCCCTATCGCAGCCAGCCGCTACCCTGGCCCACCATCAGCGGCCTGCTTCCGGCACGCATCATGTCGCCGGGCAACTACAAGTACGCCTACCTCAACGCCGACGGCGAATACCGTGTGCAGTTGCCGTTCGATCTGGATACCTGGAGCCCCGGCGGCACCAGCCGCCCGGTAAGGCTCGCCAAACCCTACAGCGGCCGTGACTACGGCCACCACTTTCCGCTGATCGACGGCGCGGAAGTCATCCTGGGCTTTACCCAAGGCGATCCCGATCGCCCCTACATCGTCGGCGCCGTCCACAACAGCCAGCACACCGATCTGGTCACCAACCAGAACAACACACGCAACCTGATCCGCACCGCCGCGCAGAACGAACTGCGCATGGAAGATCGCGAGGGTATTGAACACATCCACCTCACCACACCGACCCAGACGAGCGAACTCAATCTGGGGCATATGGTGGATGACCAGAACAACGAACGCGGTACCGGCGCGGAATTGCGCACCGATGGACATGCGAGTGTGCGCGCAGCCAAAGGCGTATTTATCAGCGCCGATTCACAGCCGAGTGCGAATGGCAGGCAGTTGGAGATGCAGACAGCCATGGCGCAATTGCAACAAGCGCAGGCACAGATGCAAGCTCTTTCGGAAACGGCACAAACGGCGCAGGCTCTCGCTGCCGATATTGCCACGCAAAACGCGCTGCTCTCCGATCGACTCAAGAATTTGCAGGCACAGGTCATTCTGCTTAGCGCACCCGACGGCGCAGGCATGACTACGGGTGGCTCGCTGCACCTCAATGCCGCTGAAAATCTCATCGCCACCGCAGGCGGCAACGTTGATATTGGCGCCACAAGAAATGTGACCGTTGCGGCGGGCAACGCCATATCTGTGTTTGCGCAAGGCCAAGGCATAAAGCTCTACGCCGCTCAAGGCAAATGGGACGCCCAAGCGCAGTCCGATGCGTTGTCCCTTTCTGCACTCAAAGATCTAACTATTACCAGCAGCGCTGGGAAAGTGATCATTGCCGCCGACAAGGAAATCTGGCTAGGCGCAGGCGGCTCTTACATCAAAATCACCCCTGCTGGCATCGAAAACGGTACCCCAGGGGATATCTACGAAAAATGCGCTTTTTGGGACACCGTGGAAGCCGCCTCCAGCACGAGGCCATTACCGCAGTTTCCCCGCACCGCCTGTAAAAGCTGCCTGATTGACGCCATGCGTCAGGGTGCGCCTGGAGTGTACGTAACCTGATGGATTCGCCAATGTTTCATTACCTGCTGCTTGACTCCAGCCAACAGATGCGATTTTTCAATCGGCTGGAGCACTGGGGCATGCCCTACGAATCGCTGTTTCAGGGTCACACAGAGGAGTCACTCCCAGAACTGGCCCCCCTGCTCATCGACATAACCCGCCACAACGATGACAGTCAAAGACTGCATGACGAAATCATTCGCATAGGCCAGAAAAAACCTTGCCTAAGCAAGCTAGCAGCATCCGCTCCGTTGATGACCATGGCAGAGCATCTTAGGCAGTTTCATCTAGTACATATGCCCAATGGGCGAACCATGCTTATGCGTTGGTACGACACTCGCATCCTACCCGTATGGCTCGATATTTTGAGCCCTGATCAACGGGCATTCTTTACCCAGCACATCGTTCAATGGAGCAGCATCGATCGATTTGGTGTTGAACAGCAACACTCAATAACCCTGTCGGGTGGAGTTACGCCTCAAACCATAACCGCGCCCCTGCAACTCGATGTTGCACAAGCGCAAACGCTTCTTGCCGCGAATGAGCCCGATACTTTGATCTTCGAATTGCGTCGAACCCTTCGGGAAGAGATCAAACGGGTGCCCTATTCGGTGCTCCACCCCTTCATTGCCGAACAGTGTCGACTGGCTCGGAAACATGCTCTCTACGAAAAGAACGACCAGGTCCAATTCATGATGTTAGCGCTGCATACATCGGGCCACTTTGTCGACCACCCGTTGGCTATGGAACGCCTGGCATCACCATCATCAGTCCACGCGCAGTCCTTTGCGAACTGGTGCGATGCCCTACCGGAAAGCGTATGGAACACCGGAGAACCTCTATGGCAGTCCACTGAAGTCTTGAACAAAAGCACGCAACCAAACGTGATAACGCAATGAGCACTCTATGCCATACGTAATAGCCACTCCCGACAGTGGAATCTGGGCTTCTATGGCAGGCCTAATGGGGGCAATACACACGCCAATAGCTCGCCCTCTATCACACGCGCAGCCCTTTGTGGACTGATGCAGTTCAGTGCCGGACAGCATATGGACATTATGCAAAACCCACGAACCATCGAAAAATAACCGTCTAAAAAATTAACCAATACGCCACAAGAAAAGACGGAAATCATTGCCATGAAATTTTTATTTGATGCACTTATTCGCGGTGTTTCAGCATTTATAGTAAGCACGCTCGGATGGGCAGCAATAAGCGTATCGATCTTCGTTGGCTACCATATCTATGGCTGCCATGCCGGAGACGCACTTGGCGCACTAATCATACTCGCCGCGTTCTGGTGGCCTATCCCGTTCTTAATGCTCATCGCATCCAGCTTCATTGCCCTGGTAGCGATGGTGACACCTCCCTTTTCTGCCAAGCGATGCATTTGCGCGACACCTATCATTGCCATAACCGGAATCGCTCTGTTCGTGGCAAGTTATACCGCTGCGATCATTACAACCCCTAGCCTCGACTGCACTATACGCTGGGCCCCTTAGCCATCCAGATCAAAAACGTCGCCTCAATCATGGACACGCACATTTAAGCCCATGTACGAGAACTTGCACAGTCATACGCAACATCACCTACACGAGATTTCACGATCATGCTTAAACAAATCGCAATAATTGGAATTCTCGTCGCTATTATCACGGTGCTAAGCAGCTGTTTCGCCAGAAACCACACCATGTCGCTGGATGTAATTGGCTACAACCACACCGATCGTGATATTGGCGATTTTTCGGTGAACGGTAAGGGCGGGTCGTTGCTAATGAAGCATCATGGCGGCGGAAAATTTTCTTGCTGCATAGTCATCCCCGAAAAGTACAAACACGGCATGACTGTGGTTGTTACGTGGAGCGACGAAGCAGGTAAAAACCCCGCTTCCCGCACAGTCATTGTGCCTCCGTACAGACCAGAAGATGGCGGTCATTTTGCTGTGCATTTCCTACGCAATGGCGACATTAAAGTCTTCGTGACCAAGTATTACGAAGAACATCCAAATTACCCGTTAAAAGGCGACGAAGCCAAGTTGTGATACGCACAAACTCACAACGCAAGGAAGCATATATGCCATGCACCACGACCATTACCGCCCGATGCCCGCTGAAAGATTTCGCAAGTGCACACATATTAAAGCCATTCTTCGATCACAAGTATTAGCGTGCATAAAAAAACTGCCCAGCGCAAAGAGCGGATGGTCGTCTTCACGTTTTTTTGCAGCACGTCATCCACTCACAACACAAGCATCACTAACACGATATTTCAGGATCATGTTTAAAAGACTCGCAAGGTTTGGAATTTTCATCGTGCTGATCACGATGCTCAGCGGCTGCTTCGCTAGCGACAACACAATGTCACTAGACGTGGTCGGATACAACCATACGGATCATGATATTGGCTACTTTTCAGTCAACAATGCAGGAGGTGCTTATGAAGGTAAGCATGAGGGCGGAAAGTCAGTATGCTGCATCTCTATTTCAGAGAAATACAAGCCAGGCATGACTGTCACCGTGCGCTGGGGCGGATTGGAAATAGGAACACCCCAACAGCGAACCGTCGAAGTACCACCCTATCACCCGGATGATGGTGGCGAATTTCACGTGCATTTTCTTCGAGATGGTAACGTGAAAGTGTTTGTTACTAGATACATGTTGTGGCATCCGAACTATCCACTGAAAGGCGATGAAGCCAAGCTGTGACACGCACAAACTCACAACGCAAGGAAGCATATATGCCATGCACCACGACCATTACCGCCCGATGCCCGCTGAAAGATTTCGCAAGTGCACACATATCAAAGCCATTCTTCGATCACAAGTATTAGCGTGCATAAAAAAATTGCCCAGCGCAAAGAGCGGATGGTCGTCTTCACTTTTTTTTGCAGCACGTCATCCACTCACAACACAAGCATCACTAACACGATATTTCAAGCCCATGTTTAAACCACCCGCAAAGTTTGGGGTTTTCATCATTCATGTCACGATGCTCAGTGGCTGCTTCGCTAACGACGACACAATGTCACTAGATGTGGTCGGATATAACCACACCAACCATGATATTGGCTATTTCTCAGTCAACAGCGCGGGATGTCCCTGTATTGGAAAACATGAAGGTGGCGAAAAATTCACCCACTGCATCTCTATTCCAAGCACATACAAGTCAGGCATGACCGTCGTCTTGCATTGGGGTGGGCTGGAAATGGGAACACCCCAGCAGCGCGCCGTTGAAGTTCCGCCCTATCGTCCAGAAGATGGAGGCATGTTTGCCGTACATTTCCTTTGAGATGGCAACGTAAAAGTATTTGTGACCACGCTAGGTCTTGGCCTCCCAAACTACCCTTTAAAGGGTGACTAAAGGGTGACGAAGCCAAGTTTTGATACGCGAAAAATACTAACGCAGGGAAGCATATATGCCATACACCATAACCATCCCCGCCCCGATGCCCGCTGATGGATTTCGTAAGCTCACGCCACGTGAAACTATGCAACGGGCACGAGCCTTGACCTGCATCAATAGCAAGGAGTCAAGCGAATGCCAAGGGCAAGTTTATGCCAGCCTTTTTTTCGATGGCACCGGCAATAACAAAGACTGGAACGAGCCTGGACTCAATGGCACGCAAACAGCGTGTGGCAAGCACAGTAACGTTGCACGCCTTTTCAACTCGTCCATCGATGATCTTGAGAATGGCTTTTTCCCCTTCTACATACCCGGCCTCGGCACCCCCTGGGATAAAATTGGTGATGATACCGAATGGCTTACCGATTGGGCCGGCATGGGCGCAGGCTATATGGGCGCGGATCGCATCAATTGGGGCATTACGCGAGTCTACAATGCCTTACATGCCTATCTTACGGGCACGGTATTGTTCGACGACTCGGAAGCCAAGCTCATCGTCAACAACATGAGCTCATCGTTAAGTAATCTGCTTTTCGAAACCCCTTATCGCCGTAGGGCTCTTCGCAATTGGGAAAAAGAACTTGCGACCGTCGTAAAAAACAGTCAACGCAAAGTGACGCAAATCAATGTGGCTGTATTCGGTTTTTCGCGCGGCGCCGCCGAGGCGCGAGTATTTGCAAATTGGCTATGCGAACTCCTAAAACAAGATGATGGCGGTTACTTCTTGGCGGGCGTGCCCTTGCGTCTCTACTTTATGGGTCTATTCGATACGGTCGCCTCCGTCGGCTCGCCCAGTGCCATACCAGGTTTCGACGGGCACATGGCGTGGGCCGATGGCAACATGCACATTCACCCAGCGGTGGAGCAGTGCGTGCACTTCATCGCCCTGCATGAGCAACGGGGTAGCTTTCCATTGGAAATGGCTGCGAAGGTGAAGCAGGTGGCCTATCCTGGCGTGCACTCTGATGTGGGCGGTGGTTATTTGCCGACCGAACAGGGCAAGCTATCGCAGCTGTCGCAGATTCCGTTGATTGATATGCACCACGAGGCAATCAAGGCGGGGGTGCCTTTACGTACTGTCGAAGAAATCAAACAGCGCCCCGACCTTGTCCAGGACTTCGCTTGCCCCCCGGCGCTCATTCAGGCGGTGAACGCCTTCTGGGATGAATGCGGCATAGGCGCTGCATCCGGCAAGGACTCCGTTCTCGATGTGATACACCAGCACACACGTCAATACTTGCAATGGCGCGCGGGGCTATTCAATGCCGGACAAGGCTTGTCGACACGCCGCTTTTATAAGCAGTCCACACTCAAAGACCAGAAGGATTTGGTCGAAGCACAAAATGACTTCACCTACCAGATGGCGGAGGTACGCGAGCGCATGCGCGTAACAAAGGGTAAATCTGACGATCTGCTATTTGCGAGCTCGCCCCTGGAGACACTCTCTTATCGGGCATTCAACGAAGATCCTTCCGAACCGGTAGACGCCACGACGCAGGGCATGCTGGCCGCTATCAACAATGCTGCGAACCTGCCCGACGGAGTAAGCAAGCTTATGGATGACTATATCCACGATTCCCGCGCAGGTTTTCACGTTGCCAAAAAGCTGGAACCTTATCGCATCACCGGCGGCTATCTGCGTTATCGCACTATTTATCAGAACGCCTGGACTGGCGATCAAACCGCCGCCAACACTCAACCCGTTTCGACTTCGCAGGCTTCTGCGCAGACCACATTCGCGCAGCTGGCGTGATCAATTCCACTTAGTCCTGAGGCAACTCATGAGCAAATTCATTCGGCACGGCGACGATACCGACCATGGTGGCAAAGTGATCAGCGCCTCGGCCAAGATGCGCATTCGTGGCCGATTTGTCGCACGCAAAGGAGACGCGGTGATCTGTCCCAAGCACCCTGATGTCCAGCCCAACTTGATTATCGAGGGCGACACCAAGGTTACAGAGAGTGGTATTCCCGTAGCACGCCATGGTCATCGCGCGACGTGTGGATGTCATCTGATCTCCAGCCTGTAAAGAGCCCACACGATGCCTATTGAGCTTGCCAGCGACACCTACGAGGAAATTCCCCCATCGCCACCGCGGGTCGGCGCATGGCTATTCCTGTTTGTTGTATTCATGGCTGCGGGCGTTGGTTATACCTTACTGACATGGTCGGGCAGCAAGCCTAGCGAAACGCCTTTGTTCTGGATTCAGTTACTGCTTCTCCCCGTCGCGGGGTGGTTGACCGCCCTGGTTTTGCGCCTGCATTACTACCGAAGCCACAGCGCGTATGCCGAAGCAACGCATAACGTTCGCCAACAAGACCGCGAGCGAGCCATTGCGTTTGCGAGAGAGCCGCTCGCGGTGCTTCGCACGGCATACATATGTGCATTAGGCCGCGGCCATGCGGCTCGGCGCGTCATTGGCAGAGACGTTGCGCTGAAGTCGCGTGCCTTCGCTGTCGATAACGAAACACTGCGTTATTCACAGCTCCCCGATTCTGACAGCGAAGATATCGACCAAAGATTCCATGAGTGCGTAGTGGACTTATTAGCCTCGATGAAAGGGATGCTGCTTCACCTCCCACGCAACATTCCGCTGGAGACGTACCTGTATCTGCCTGACATCAAGACGTCGGGAGAATGGCTAGATGTATGGCAAGCCTGTTGGCAGACACTTGGGCTTGGACCATCCGATACGAAACTGGTTACAAACTCACGCGGTCTGATCACACTCGATGATTGGCTCGATCTTCGTCAGAGCTGTGCCTTGGAGAAGTTCACACTTATTGTGGCCATCCAGTTACATGAAAAGCCGGCACCCAACAGTGCCGAGGCGGCAACAGCCATGCTACTGGCGTGGCCGCCATTGGCGACGCGATACAAACTCGACGTCGAGGCCCTTATCCATCGTCCCGTCGAATTTTCAGCACCAGACCGCCGGGACGATTTGCGCAAGGTATTGATGTGGGGCGCCGCGGATGCATCCGACGTCCACGATGTTTGGCAAGCGGGCTTATCCGAGGCGGACAAGCCTGAATTACTGCGAGATGCAGACAATGTAACGCTCAGTTTCTCTCATGATGGGGCACTTACAGGTGTACACGATATCGATGCTGCCATCGGTAACGCCGGCGTAGCCGCTTCATGGCTCGCCGCAGTACTGGCGGCTGAGCATAGCTCTCAGTGTGGCAGGCCTGTACTTATTGCCTGTCGCGAAGCGCATTTGCAAATGTCTGTCGTGAGACCCGCATCGTGATGGGTACAGCATCGTGCGCATGTTTGGCCTCGGTTCCATCACTGGCGTATAGCACCGCCATCAACCAACGAATGCATGGACAGCCATCACCAAGAAAGCAGGAATTGATGGAATGAAGTTGAATAGAATTTCGATTTACTGGCTGGTGATGGGCGCATTGACTGTGCTCGCTGCCCTCGCAGCTTATTTCATTGGCGCAAACATCGATTCGTCCCCCGTACACCGAGTTATCTTTGTGCTGTTGATGGGTCTTGTCTTGATATTGCTTCAGGACAAGCTCGCAGCGGTTTGGCTATTTGTTGCCAGCCGTTCGTCCGTACTCCAATCGACGCGATATGAACGCGATCCGGCGGTGTATAAAGTGCACGCCGACACGGTCGAGGAGCGCCTGGACCAGCTTAAGCGCCTTCTTCGCCCCTACGATGGTTGGCGGTGGCGCTACAATCGCCGTTGGCTACTTGTCTCGGGTGATACACAAGCCATCGAATCTCTGGTGCCGGGTCTAACCGAAACGTGTTGGCAAATACTTCCCGAAGCAGTCCTGCTTTATGCGGGTTCGAACGAGCGGCCAGACATGGCATGGCTCCGCGCCATTGCCCGCACTCGCCGCCGCCCAGTGGATGCCATGGTGGTGGTGCAGTCGGGCAGCCAACATCGCCAGTCGCCGCTCGACGCAGATGTGTTATCCAAACATTGGTTTGCGCAAACCGTGGCGTTGCGTTGGGCCGCTCCTACATATGTATTGAACGTAATAAATGTAGACGGCGCCGTTCCTGAGCATGGTGAGGCTGTTGCCTGCACGTGGCGGGGCCGCATTGAAAACGTACGAGAAACGACCGCGCTAACAGAGCTTTCACGCCTTCTGGCGGACACGGCCGTAAAGCGCATGAGCGAGCAACGCCAAGTGCGGTACCTTGCGCAACTTTCCGGGTACATCGCCTCACAAGGAGCCGCGTTGGTGGAGTGCCTCTCGCAGAACGGCCGCGGCTATCGGCGGCAAGCGCTTATCTCGGGCCTGCTCTTTGCGCCGGCATTCAAACAAAAGTCGAGCCATGTCGAAGGCTTCGACAACGCGTCACCCTCCCATCAGGCTACCTGGGAAGCCATCGTTGCGCACAGCCGTCGCGTGCGAGGACACCGTGTAGGTTTCTCGTGGTCGAACCTGTTTGCCTGGATCGCTACCGCCTGCGTAGCGGGATGGCTGCTGGGTACGCTGATCTCGTTCACGCTCAATCGCGAGGCCATTACGCGTGTGCAAACAGCGCTTCAAACCGTGCAGGCGGCCAAGAACCGTACGGAATCGTTGCAAGCGTTGGACATGGTGCAAAAGGAACTGGATACGCTGGAGACGCATCAACAGCATGGCGCACCATGGCGCATGCGTTTTGGCCTGAATCGTGACAAGGCTCTGCAGGCGGCGTTGTGGCCGCCGTACGCCGAGGCGAGCGATCGTGCACTTGTGCAACCGCTGCACGCAGATCTGGAAACTAAGCTGCAAAAGCTCGGCACCTTGTCCGATCAGGCGCTTGCCAGCCGCGGCGACGACACTGTGAAAGGCGCTTATGCGGATCTGAAGGCGTATTTGATGTTGGCCGACCCGAAGCATGCGGATGCACCTTTTCTCACACAGTTGCTGTTAAGCGAATCGGCCGCACAACGTCCGCTGGATTCATCGCTGAGTGTCGGTGCGTGGAACGATCTGATGCAGCATCTGGTGACTTTCCATGTAAATCACTTAGCCAAGAGCTATTTGCCGGATGGTGTATCGCTGGCCGTGCCGGCCAATCCGGCTTTGGTGAACGCCGCGCGCCAGACATTGGTCGGTGTGATCGGCCTGCAGAACTCGACAGACACGGTGTATCAGCAGATCCTCGCAGAAAATCGCGATAAGTATCCACCGGTCTCTCTGCAGACCCTGCTGGGCGATACCAATAGCCGCGGCTTGTTCTCCACCTCGGAAACCATTGCTGGCGTGTTTACACGCAGCGCCTGGGACGAGCGCATCGGCAAGGCGATCGACGAAGCGGGTTCCACGCGCACCGTTGAGGGCGATTGGGTGCTGAGCGACAGCAAGGCCTCTTCCGCGACGCCGTCGGCCGATGCGTTGCGCACGGCATTGCGCGAACGCTATTTCAGCGACTACGCGCGCGCCTGGCAGCAGTTTCTCAACAGCGTGCGCTGGCAGTCGGATAACTCCCTGTCCGGCACAGTCGATCAGATGAACCTGCTGGCCGATCCGCAGCGCTCACCTCTGGTGGCCTTGTTCAAGGTGATCGAGTATCAGGCCGGCGCCGGCACGGATGTGGCATCGCTGTCCGACACGTTGGTAAACAAGGCAAAACAGCTAGTTCAACGCGACGAACCCGATCCGTCCAAGAACATCACGCCAGCCAACGCCTCACCGCTGGCTAACGCGTTCGGACCGCTGCTGCAACTGACCGGCGGCGACAGCACGAATGCGCAGCAGAAGGGGGCGCTCGCCGCTACCGATAGCGACATGAGCCTGTCGCGTTATCTGGAACGCGTAACAGCAGTGAGACTAAAGTTGCAGCAGATCATGATGAGCGATGATCCGGATGCGATGTCGCGCGTGGCTGCGCAGGCTATCCTGCAGGGCAAGACGTCGGAACTGGCCGACAGTCGCGACTATGCAAGCCGTGTGGCAGCCAGTTTTGGTCAACAATGGGGCGGCTTTGGAGACGCTTTGTTTCAGCGCCCCCTGGACCAGGCGTGGGATGCCGTACTGAAGCCCGCCACGGCCAGCCTCAATGACATCTGGCGCAGCACCCTGGTCGCAGACTGGCATGCCAACTTTGATGGACGTTATCCGTTTGCCGACAGCGACAACGATGCGTCGCTGCCGCAACTCGCGCGTTTCCTGGGCGCAAACAACGGTGTGCTGATGCAGTTTGTACAAAACCAGCTGGGCGGGATCGTGGAGCGTCAGGGCGACCATTGGGTGGAAGTACAAGGCACGGGACACCAGTCACTGCATGTCGACTCGGCCTTCCTGGAGGCACTCAATCGCCTGCAACGCGTAGCCAATGTACTGTTTCCCTCGGGCGACGCGCACCTGCGCTACGAACTGCGTGCTGTACCAACCCCAGACATCACGGATTTGTCGATCGTGCTGTCTGGCCGCACGCTGCACTACTTCAACCAGCGCGAAGCCTGGATGCCATTCGAGTGGCCTGGCGATGCTCTGGATAACGACACCCACCTCGCCTGGCAAACCCAGCAGGGCGGCCTGCGCTCCACGCTGCAATTCGAAGGCCGCTTCGGTCTCATCCGGTTGCTGGAGCACGCCACGGTCACGCAAGAGGACAGCGCCCGTTATCGGCTCACCTGGAAGCCATCACTGAGCACCATGCCGGATCTGCGCGTGCAGTTGCGCAGCGAAACCGGCAAAGGGCCTCTGGAAGTGTTGGCACTGCGGCACTTTGTGCTGCCGACCCGCATTTTTGCGAGCAGCGAAGCACCACGACGCGTCGAAGGTGGCCCCTTGCCACCCGATGGCGTAGCCGCTTCGGGCGACGCGCCCTCCTCCCTGTTGCCACGTATTGCGCTGCCGGAAAGAGACTAAGCATGTTCACCCATTTGTTGAAAAAACTGCTTGGCGCACGCAGCCCGGAAGCGTGGCTGCAAGAACGGTTGGCGGTGTGGGCTGATTGGGTGGCCCCGTTGTCCGGCGCGGACGGCGTGGGTCGCGATGTCGCCTATGAAGATGCCTTTCTGGCAATTCGCGATGAAGTGGCCAAGCTTTCGGATATCGACGATGCGCTGATCGCACGCTCCTGCGAGCAACTGCTTAAGGAAACCGGAAAGGATCTTCGTCTGGCCGGCTACTACGCCTTCGCACGCTTGCGCCAACACGGTACCGCAGGTTTTGCAGACGGCCTGGAGCTGACCGCCGCACTGGTGGAGCGCTACGGCACCGCAGTCCAACCCTCACGCCAGGAGCCCAAGAAGGGCGCCCTGGAATGGCTGGCCGCTACGCGGATGATGGATCTGCTTGCCACGCGCGGCGCGTTCGAACCCGCCGATCTGGAACGTGCGATCGCGGCGCTGGATCTGCTGGTCAGGCGCACCCAAACCTGGCCGGAAGGCATGCGCCCCAACCTGCAGCCGCTGGTGTCGCGCTTTGAGATCGATGAGGCGCCTGCAATCGCTTCCGAATCGCCGGCTGCGCCAATGCTTGCCGCCAAAGCGCATTCTGCGCCAGGAGAAGTCGTTTCCACGCGTGACCTCATCGAGCGGGCACGCGTGATGGCCGCCTATCTGCGTAATCAGGAAAATGGCTACCTGCCATCGGCACGTCTGGTGCGCTGCGTGCGCTGGGATACGGTGTACGAAGTGCCGCCTTCAGACAATAAATCGCGCACCCGCCTGATCGCCCCGCGCAGTGAGCTTCGCCAGCAACTGAAGCGACTGGTACTGCAGAAGCAGTGGCACGAATTACTCGAACGCGTGGAAGGCGCGTTTATGGAAGGCGCCAACCATCTGTGGCTGGATCTGCAGTATTTCCAGCATATGGCACTGGACCATGCCGGCTCGCCCTATCGCGAGTGGCGCGACCTGCTGCATACGGATTTCTCATTATTGCTGTCACGACTGCCAGGCGTGGAACGGCTGGCCTTCAGCGATGGCACTCCGTTTGCCGACGATGCCACACTGGAATGGATCGCACGCAATACCGTGGTACACGAACTCGACCCCGTTCATGGCCTGACCGCGGCGATGCCGACCGGCGAGGCGGAGGAAAGAGGTATTGACTGGCCGGAAATCGAAGCGCAGTCGCGAGACCTGCTCGATAGCGAAGGACTCGATGCCACGCTGGCGTGGTTGACGCAGTTGCCCGGCCCGCTATCGGCGCGCCAGCGTTTTCTGCAACGCTGGCTGATGGCCCGCCTGGCCGACCAGGCCGGCCGTGATGATCTGGCGCGACACCTGCTGCACGAACTGGATACATCGGTGTGCGAATTGAACGTGCTCCATTGGGAGCCTTCGCTCACATTCGAGCTGAAACATCACCTGCTGCGCGTGCTTCGTCAGGGCCTGAACCGCAAGCATGCGGACAAAGTCACGCTGACCCATCACATCGAACAACTGCTCGGCGAACTGACCCGGCTTGATCCCGCGCGCGCTGCCACATTGAGCTGATGCACTTTATTTTTACGGATATCGCCCATGGACGACCCCATTCTGCGTTACTACGAAGCCGAGATGCGCTACCTGCGTGAAGCAGGCAAGGAATTCGCGCAACGGCATCCGGACCGGGCACGCGCGCTCAATATCGATCGCATTGGCGATCGCGATCCCTATGTGGAGCGTCTGCACGAGGGCTTCGCGTTTCTGACTGCACGCCTGCGCCAGAAACTCGACGATGAATTGCCCGAATTGACCGAAGGCTTGGTGAGCCTGCTGTGGCCGCACTACCTGCGCATGATTCCGTCGCTGTCGATGCTGGAAATACTGCCTTCGCGCGAAACGCTCCAGCAGACGGAAGTATTGAACGCTGGCATCACGGTACGTTCCGACGCGATCGGCGGTACCGGCGTGCGCTGCATGTATCGCACCACGCAGCCAGTAACCCTGCAACCCATCAGTCTGACCGAGGCCATGCCGGCGGTGCGGCACGATGGCCGGTCGGTGATTCGCCTGCGCTTCGAACTGGATCATTCCGCACGGCGCGAGTCGGTGGACCTGTCCACCATTCGCCTATATCTGAACGCGGATCTCCCCGTGGCGACCGCGATGCATCTGGCGCTGACACGTCACGTCAAAGCGGTGGCCTGGCGCATTCCGCAAGTGCGCGATGGCGAGGCGGTACCCTTGCCCGAGGTACGCTTTCAAGCGGGCGGCTTTGCACCACAAGACCGCTTATGGCCAAAGGCGGAAGCCGCCTTTTCCGGCTATCAGCTGTTGTTGGAATATTTCACCTTCCGCGAAAAATTTCTGTTCGTCGACGTGTGTGGCCTGGATATCTCGTTACTGCCCGAGCAAGCCAACAGCTTCGAGGTGGAAGTGCTGCTTGAGCATGATTATCCGCTCGACATGCGATTTAGTACGGAAAACGTACGACTGTTCTGCACCCCCATTATCAACCTGTTTGAGTTGGATGCCGAACCGATCCACGTCAACCACCACGATACGGAATATCGCGTGGTGCCCGCACATCATCACGGCGAATACGTGGAAACCTACTCGGTCGATGCGGTGGAATCGTTCGATCACGACACGGCCGAACGCCACGCCTACGTCCCGTTTTCGAGTTTCCGCCATCGTGGCGGCATGCTTCGACATGAAGCACCGGAGCGCTACTTCCATACCCGGGCACGGCAAGGCGCCAATGGCTTGTATGTCACCTCGCTGATCCTGGGCGGCCACGCCTGGTCATCCATGCAGGATCTTCCGGAAGAAACGCTTTCGCTGCGCGTCACCGGAACCAATGGCATGCTGCCGCGTAAAAGTTTGCGCGAAGCCAGCATCAACCAGGTGGTGGGCAATGCGCCGAATGTCACGCGCGTGCGCCATCTATGCACGCCGACGCTTCCGGTCTACCCGCCTGTGCACGACCGTTTCCAGTGGCGCGTGCTATCGCACCTTGCGCCCAATTTCCTTTCGCTGATGGATGCCGAAGTACTGCGCGGCGCACTCGCTTTGTACGACTGGACTGACGACGAACTCAACCGGCGCCGCCTCGCCGGCATTCGCCAAGTGACACAGACGCTGCAAGAACGCGTATCAGGCGGCGGCATCGTGCGTGGCGTGCTGATCGAGATAACGCTGGACAGTCACGCGTTCGCCGGAGAAGGCGATGTGCATCTGTTCGGTGAACTTCTGCATCGCTTCTTTGCACAGTATGCCGAAATGAATCTATACACCCAGCTAAGGATCGTAAGCCTGCCCAATGGACAGCGCATCACCTGGCCATGCAGCTTTGCAGAGCGATCGCCACTATGAACAGCTTTAACGCAGCAACCATGACGCCATTGATGCAGGCGTTGATGGCGCGTGCGCCACGCATGCAATTTTTCCAGCTATGCCGATTGCTTGAATTGCAGGCGCCGGAAAGCCCCGGCCTGGGTACGCAAGACAATGCCGACCACGAGCCCGTGCGCTTCCGGCCCTGGCCGCGCATGGGCTTTCCGGCATCGGAAGTCAGCGCCGTTGAGCAGGACGAAGAGCATCCACACCATCCGCCTGATGTACGCACCACCTTCATGGGGTTGTACGGTGTGGACGCGGCCATGCCCTCGCATCTGGTCAACGATATTGCCCTTCGGCGCGAAGGCTACGAAGCGGTCATGGCCTTTCTGGACATGTATCACCATCGGCTGGTGACGCTGCTGTATCGCACGTGGTCCAAGTACCGTTATCCGATGGGCTTTACGCCGGGTGGCCGCGATGAGCGCTCGCGCGATCTGCTCGCCTTGGCCGGCTTCGGTCTGGGTGAAAAGCCGGCCAAGGCAGGTTTGCCCGATTCACGCGTACTGGCCTTGCTTGGTCTGCTCAATCAGCGCACGCGCACCGCTGAAGGACTGGCAGGCGTCGTGATGCTGGCGGTACCTGGCGTCGGGGTGGATGTCGAAGAATTCCACTCGGTGTGGATCAAGGTGGATGCACCCGCATGCTTGGGCCGTTCCGTTCGCGAAGACGATGCATCCACGACACGCGGCCTGGGCCAGGGCGATGTGATTGGCCGTCGCATCCGCTGCCGCACCAAGACGGTTCGCATCACCCTGCGCCCCCGTTCCGCGGAACAGGTGGAAGCCCTGTTGCCAGGCTCCACTTCGTATCGCGATCTGATGGGTTTTCTGCGCAGCTATATCGGCGTGAAAGCCGACGCCGTGCTGCGGATGCGGGCGGACTCCGCGCTGATGCCCGCGCCTAAACTGGGGGACTCGCGCTCACGCATGTCCTGGACGATGCTGCTCAAGCCCAGCATGCCGCAAACACTAGATATACCGCTGGGACGCTATGAAGCGTTTCCGTCGCCTGCCATGGCTTCCGCACCAGCCTGCGCTGCCGGCGTCGCCGCATAAAAAGGGAGTTTCTCATGCGCACCATCACCCCAATCCTCATGGTCGCCGTCATGTGTCTGCTGCTGTCCGCATGCGGCGCATGGCAGACCATGTCTAGCGCCACGAGCAGCGCGTACCACGCCACCTTTTACAAGAAGGTCACTACGCTGGACGTGGATATGAAAGCGCGCGCCATGCTCAATCCCGACCCGCTTGGCCGCTCGTATTCCGTGGCTGTGCGTGTGTACCAGCTCAAAGATACCCAGCGCTTTCAGAACGCGAGTTACGACGACTTGCTAGCCAGCGACAAGACCATTCTGACGCAGGATCTGCAAGATGAGCGCGGCGTAGTGATTTATCCCGGCAGCAGTGCAAGCATGTCGCAGCCATTGAAGCCCGACACCCAGTACATAGGCATCGTTGCCTTCTACCGTGAGGCCAAGTCCGATGGCAGCTGGCGACTGGTCGTGCCGAAGAAAGATCTGTCCGCCGACACTCCACTCACGCTGGAACTGGTGGGCGATGCCATCATGCTGTCGAAGGATGTGCCTCACGATCTGCCGACCGTATCGCGCTAGGGTGTTTCTGATCTGCCCGGCCGCCATCGAAGCGGCCGGGATTGTGCCGGGTTACGTACGATAGTTTTGGTAAGACTTTTCTTCCACAAGCTGCGAACCCAGCTTCAGATTGATCTCGCGCTTCACCGCCGCACGCTCGTCGTTCTGGAAATACACCGAGCGTGCCAGCTCGATGAATTCTGCATCGAACTGCTGTGCCTTTTCCTTCAGGCGGATGCGGTCCTCGATATCCCACAACGCTTCGTTCACGGCAAGCAGACGTTCGCGCTCCTTGCTGATATCGGTCTGCGACGCGTGATGATTCGCCCAAGTAGCATTGAGCAGATTGAGTTCGTTATGCACGTTGACAAGCTTCGCCGGATCGGAGATGTGCCGCGACTTGATCTCGAGAATCGTGATCTTGTCGATCAGCTCGCCGAAGGACACCGGTACCTGGATCAGGCTCATGAAAACCTCGTACAGAAGAAGGCTGACTCGCAGCCGGAAACGGCGTCTATGATACCGCTCCTGGCCTGAGGTTTAGGCCTTGTCCTGTAAACGCGCGCAAAGCGCGTCGTAAAAAGCGGCTGGCAACTCAGCCCTGACCGGAACGCTCCACCAGTCAGCATGAGCAAAAGCCCGGCATTTCACGGCATCTTTCTCGGTCATCAGCACCGGCAAATGGTCACTGAAAACGAGATCCTCTGGGGCGAAGGCATGGTGATCGGGGAAGGCGTGAGGCATCACTTCGATGCCCTGCGCAGCCAGGCTAGCGAAAAAGCGCTGCGGATGGCCGATGGCCGCCACGGCGTGCACGCGCATACCTGAGAAGCCACTCAAGGCTTGTTCGTGTCCATCCAATAAGGCGCGAGCGGTACCACCGCGCAAGCGCATGGGCACTTCATGAGCCCGCGCCTCGCCACCATTGCAGACGCGGAAGTCGACGCGATCCAGGCGGCGCAGCGGCTCGCGCAACGGCCCTGCCGGCATCAAGTGAGCATTGCCGAAACGGCGTTCGCCGTCGATCACACAGATTTCGATATCGCGCGCCAGCCGGTAATGCTGCAGGCCATCGTCTGCAATGAGCACATTGCAACCGGCATCTACCAACAACTTGGCAGCAGCTGGCCGATCCCGGCCAATCGCCACCGGAACGCCTGCTGCGCGGATCAGCGCGGGCTCATCACCCATCTCGGAAGGATCAGGAAGATCCCCAAGCAGCATGGGCCCGCGCTGCGTACCGCCATAGCCGCGACTCACCACACCGGGCCGATAGCCGCGTTCGCGCAAAGCCTCGATCAAGGCCAGCGTCAGCGGCGTTTTGCCGGTGCCGCCGGCCGTCAGGTTACCGACCACGATCACCGGACAAGGCAGGCGCACCGTTTGCAACCAACCCAATCGATACATGCCACGCCGGGCAGCCACCACCAAGCCGTAAAGCCCGGCCAGGGCCGAACACCACCAGGGTAAGCGCGCTTGGCCGTACCAGCCCTTCTGGAGCGTCTCGGCCAGGCTCATCGCATCAATGGGCAACCACGGCCACAGAAGGTTCGTTGAATTGCATGCGATGCAACGCTGCGTAATGACCGCCCATGGCGATCAATTCCGCATGCGTGCCGCGCTCGACAACATGCCCATGATCCATCACCGCAATCTGGTCGGCATGCTCGATGGTAGACAAACGGTGGGCAATCACCAGCGTGGTTCGATCGCGCATCAACCTCTGCAAGGCCTGCTGGATCAAACGCTCCGATTCGGTATCGAGTGCACTGGTTGCTTCGTCCAGCACCAGGATCGGTGCGTTCTTGAGGATGGCGCGGGCGATGGCGATACGCTGGCGCTGGCCGCCAGACAACATGTTGCCGCCTTCGCCAATCTGATTGTGGATGCCATTGGGCAGCTTGGCGATGAATTCCATCGCGTTGGCAGCCTCGGCAGCGGCCCTGATGTCTTGCTCAGTGGCGCCGGCCAATTCACCGTAAGCGATGTTCTCGGCCACCGTGCCATCGAACAACACAACCTGCTGCCCCACCCAAGCGATCTGCTTGCGCAGCGAGGCCAGCGTATAGCTTTCGTAATCAGCACCATCCAACAGGATGCGGCCGCTGGTCGGTTCGTTGAAACGCGGCAACAGGCTGACCAAACTGCTCTTGCCGCTGCCGGAACGTCCTACCAACGCAGTAACGGTACCCGGCGCGCAATGCAGATCCACGCCAGACAGGGCTTCCATTTCGCTGCGCGGATAGATCAAGCGTACCTGCTCGAAGCGCAGGTCGCCCCGCGTACGTTCCAGCACCTTAGTGCCATGATCCACTTCCGGCGGAGTATCGATCAGCGCGAACAAATTCTCCGCAGCCGAGAGGCCGGTTTGAATCGTCGACTGCACGTTGGACAGACGCTTCAGCGAGGAAAGCATGCCGCCCATCGCGCCGAGGACAGACATGAATACACCCGGCGAAATGCTGTCAATCACCGCCGGACGCGAGGCCAGAAACACCATTCCCGCCAGCGCAAACGACGCCACCGATTGAATGGTCGAGCCCGATAGGGCACTGGTCGCCACGATCTTGAGGTTGAGATAACGCGCGCGCCCGGACACCTGCTTGAAGCGCTCAGCAGCCTGCTGCTGGCCGGCATAGATGCGTACCTCGCGATGGGCCTGCAGCATTTCTTCCACCGTGCCGGTGACCGAACCCATCATGCCTTGGATACGACGGCTGATGACGCGGTAGCGACGACTCACCGCCGTCGTTATCAGCACGATCGCAGGCACCAGCACCAACAACGCCGTGGTGAGGTACAGGCTCTGGTACAGCATCACGAAGAACATGCCGATGACGGTCACGCCTTCGGTGATGGCCACCTTCAGTGCATCGGTCGATGCGCCGGCAATCTGTTCACTGGTGAAGGTGATTCGCGAAACCTGATGGCCTGAGTGCTCATTGCCAAAATACGACGTCGGCAAATGAAGATACGCGCCAAACACATCGCGCTGCATGGTTTGCACCACGTTGCGCCCGACATAACCCATGCCGTAGTTGCTGATGTAGATCGCAATGCCGCGCACCAGGAAGATGCCGATAATCCAGATCGGCATCCAATGGATGAGATGAGGATCCTTCTTCGTCAGAAGGTTATCCATAATCGGCTGCAACTCACGAGTGAACAGCGCCAGGGCGCCGCCATCCACCGTGAAGCCCACAATGGCGATCAGGAGCACTGGCCAATAACGGGCCGAATAACCAAGCAATCGCTTGTAGACGCGGCGGCTTTCCGCGTCCCACAACGCGACTTTCTTTTTGCCTTCGCTCATTGGCCCGCTTCCGACTGGGTCGGCGTCGTCGCGATGGAAAGATGGGTAAAGCCGAGCTGGCCCAGCGCATCCATGGCGGTGACCACGTTCTGGTGTGCCGTCATCGCGTCGGCGCGGATGGTGACGGTCTGGCTGCGGTCATCGCCAGCCACACGGGCAATCGCTGTCTTGAGGGGGTCCACACCCTGCCCGATCACTTCGTCGCTGCCCACATAGAAATGGCCATCGCGATCCACCATGACCGTGATGGCCGGCTGCTGCATGTCGCGATCTTCTGCGCTGGCTTGCGGCAGATTCACTTTCAGACGCGAGTGCTGCACGAAGGTGGTCGTGAGCACGAAGAACATCAACAAAGTCAGCAGCACATCGATGAGCGAGACCACGTTGATCTCGAAATCGTCGCCACGACGGTCGTTACCGATACGCATGTGTCAGAACCTGTCCACTGTCTCTCAGACCGGCGCCTTGTCGCCAGCGGCGACAGAGGCACGACGCGGGCGTGGCGTAGCCGCGGGCGCGGACAGCGTGAGATCGTCCAGCAGCAAGGTAGCCTGCTTTTCCATGTCCACGCAGTAACCGGCCACCTTGGAACGGAAGTAGCGATGCAGCACATAGGCCGGGATCGCGACAGTCAAACCGGCTGCGGTGCAGATCAGTGCCTCACCGATGCCACCGGCCATCTTGGTCGGATCGGCCATGCCGCCTACCATCACTTGCATGAACATGCGGATCAGGCCGATGACCGTGCCAAACAGGCCGAGCAGCGGACCGATCAGCGCGATGGTGCCCAGCGTGTTCAGATAGCGCTCCATCCGGTGCACGACGTGGCGACCGGTATCTTCAATGCGCTCCTTGATCAGTTCGCGCGGGCGATTGCGCACGGCCAGCGCCGCGGCCAGCAATTCGCCCAGCGGTGAACCGGTGGAAAGTTTTTCCAGGTGGGCGGGATCGAGCTGATCGGAACGCGCCCATTCGCGCACTTCCTGAGAGAGTCCTGCCGGCAAAACCGAACTGCGGCGCAAGGTCCAGCACCGTTCCAACACGATCGCCAGCGCCACCGCCGAGCAGATCAGGATGGGCGCCATCGCCCAGCCGCCAGCCATCAGAATCTGACCCAAGTCATCCACAACCTAACTCCCGGCCCTGCCGTTTGCCTGAAGCAAGCATGATAGCAGCGTCCTAAAGGTATACCGTGCGGCTGGTGGCAATTCATTCCCGCCAGTAACGCCGCTCCAGCCGCCGCCAGCGAGCCGCGACAAAGGGCTGTGCGGTGGCTGGGAACTCAATCTGAATGGCGCCTTCCCGTGCGGTATTCAAGACCGGTACGCCGGCTTGTGCATAGCGCGCGAGCACCTCGGGCCGCGGGTGACCGAAACGATTGAGCCAGCCGGCCGAAACGACGGCCAACTCAGGTTCGATCGCCTTGATGAATGGTGCGCTGGAAGACGTTCGGCTGCCATGGTGAGGTACCTGCAACACCAATGGCGGCCCCGATCCCAAAGCGGCCGCGACACGCGGCTCCGTGTCAGAGGCGATGTCACCCGTCAGCAGTAACCGGCCGCCCCTTCCCTCCACCAGCAAGACACAGGATCGGTCATTGGCCGTAGACGCCGCTCCCATTCCGTCCGGACTCAACACTCGGAAACGCACACCATCCCATTCCCATTGCTGGCCCGCGAGACACTGTTCTGCCGGCAGCTGCATGCGATCCGGTTCACCCGCATAACGACGCGCCATCGGGAAAGCCGCCGCCACAGCGGGCGCACCACCGGCGTGATCGTTATCGGCATGGCTCACCATCAACATGTCCAGGCTATCGATGCCGAGCGCGTGCAGTGAAGGAATCACCACGGCCTCACCAAGATCAAATTGCGAGGGATAACGTGCACCGGCGTCGTAGACCAAAGCGTGATCACGCGTGCGCACTAACACCGACAAGCCCTGCCCTACATCCAGCACCCAAGCCTGGAATGCCCCCTTATCCGGCACATGCTGTATTGGCCACAGCAAAGGCAGGAACAGCAAAACACCCAGCGCTCTCAGCGGCACGCCACGTGGCATGAACAGCCAGACGGCGCCAAGTGTCGCCAGCATCAACGCCCACGGTTGCATCGTCGGCAAATACCAATGTGCGCCCGGCCAATGGGCCGTTTGCTCCAAGAGCCACCACTGAGCATGTGCGAGCCATGCCGATAACCAGAGTATCGGCGTCGCCAATGGCGGACATATCATCAGCAGCAACAGGCCCAACAACGCGAAGGGCACAATCACGAAACTGACAAAAGGTACGGCAACCAGATTGGACAAGGCGCCGACTAGGGATGCCTCTCCAAAAAACCACAAGGTGAGCGGCAACAATGCCACCGTCATCACGATCTGGCCCACCGTCAGCTCATGTAAAAACGCGCGCAGTCCGCGCCCTTTGGTTTCCAGGCACAGGATCAGAAAGCCCACGCCTACAAACGAAAGCCAGAATCCGGCTTCAAGCACCGCCAAGGGATCCACAAGCAAAATGGCGATCAACGCGAGCGCCAAGATGTTCGCACCTCCTGTCGCGCGTCGACTGCATCGGGCAAGGGCAACCGTGGCAATCATCAGCACGGTGCGCACTGTAGGCATGCCGAAACCGGCAACGCCCGCATAGGCAAAAGCCCATGACAGCGCTGCCGTGGCTTGCGCCTGCGGGCGAGGCCAATACAAGGCCAACGATGGCCACGCCCAATAGAACGTCCAGCACAACCAGGCACCAAACACGGCAGCCACACCAACATGAAATCCCGAAATGGCGATCAGGTGAGAAACGCCGTTTGCACGTGCGACGTCCCAGTCCTGTGTGTCCAGACCACGTGTGTCGCCAATAGTAAATGCGCGCAGCAGCGTCGCGTCATGGGTGTCCGACACACGCTGCTGAATATCGCTGGCCAGCGATGCGCGCAGTCGATCCATGCACCAGGCAGTCGCGGATTGCCGCTGATTGGACGAATCGTCGCGCACATAGCCAACCGCAGCGATATCCCGCGCCAGCGCACTGCGCTCACTATCGGTACCACCGGGGTTGACCATGCCACGAGGCCGGCGCAAACGAAGTTGCAATTGCCAGCGCGAACAAGGTACCAGCTCCGCAGGAGGCTCGCCGTACCAACTTATGCGAGCAAGGCCATGCCAAGGCACAGCTTGTCCGTTGCGTGCAGCGCGCTCAATCTGGAACAGGAAGCTCGTCGCATCGGCCCGGCTCTGTGCCAAGCCAATTACACGACCCTGCACTTCGAAATCCTGCCCCTCCCAATCGGCAGGCAGGCGCTCCTGCATAGCCATACCACCTCGCCATGCAGCCCACCCAAAGCCGAGTAAGACGATGAACAGCCAGCGCAACGGCGGAATCCGCCAACTGAGCAGCAAGGCCGCACCAAGCAGAATCGTTATCCACAAACGCGATGGCAATACCGGCAGCCACTGCACCGAGAGCGCGCCGGCTAGCAGCGCGATAGCTACCACTATCACTCCCGGCCATGTTCCTGTTTGCTGCACGTGCCTGCTACTCGCCTCCCGATCAGGCGAAACTAGCGCACGCGGCGATGCCTCCATGTAGGAGGCAAGCTTTTGCTGCTGAAGGAATGTCGCTGCGCTTCGGTTGGGCTGAGGCGAAGCAGCCCAGTACGCGAACCGGTCGTCTAGTTGGCGTTCTTCTCGCGCAGTTCGCCGTTGTGCAGCTCCAGCGTGCGGTCCATGCGCGCTGCGAGCCGATTGTCGTGCGTCACCAGGATGAAACTGGTACCGATCTCGCGATTCAACTCCAGCATCAGGGCATAGACCTGCGCGGCGTTGTCTTCGTCCAGGTTACCGGTGGGCTCGTCGCCCAGCACGCACGAAGGGCGCGTGACCAGCGCGCGCGCCACTGCGCAGCGCTGGCGTTCGCCACCGGAAAGCTCGGACGGCTTGTGTTCCAGACGCTGGCCAAGACCGACGCGCTCCAGCAACACCTTGGCCTGCTTCTGTGCTTCGCCGATGTTGGTGCCGCGAATCAGCAGCGGCATACACACGTTCTCGAGCGCAGTGAATTCCGGCAGCAAATGATGGAACTGGTAGATGAAGCCCATCGAGCGATTGCGCACACGGCCGCGAGCCGCATCGGAAAGCTTGGAAAGCAGCTGGCCTTCCACTTCCACTTCGCCACTGGTCAACGTATCAAGTCCGCCGATGATATGCAGCAGCGTGCTCTTGCCGGAGCCGGATGCGCCGACAATCGACAAGGTTTCACCGCGCTTGAGGGTGAAGCTCACATCGGTCAGCACCTTGGTGTGCAGATCGCCTTCTTCATAGGTCTTGGCGATATGGCTGGCACGCAGCACGATGTCCGTCGAAGCATTCGTCATAGGCTTATTCATAGCGCAGCGCCTGCGCCGGTTGGGTACGCGATGCACGCCAGGCGGGATACAGCGTAGCAAGCATGGCGAAGGCGAAGGTGATCAGCGCCACCCAGGTCACGTCATGCCAGTCGAGTTTGCTGGGCACTTCGCTGATGTAATAAATATCAGGCGAAAGGAAGGTATATCCCGTGACGTGCTCGATCCACTTCACGATGCCAGGCAAGCGCCACGACAGCAGCGACCCCAGGGTCACGCCAAAAAAGATACCTACCACACCCACCAACACGCCTTGCACCATGAACATGCCCATGATGCTGCGCGGGGTCGAGCCCAGCGTTCGCAGAATGGCGATATCCGCCTGCTTGTCCGTCACCAGCATCATCAGCATCGAAATCAGATTGATGACCGCTACCAGGATGATCAACGAGAGGATGATGAACATCACTTTCTTCTCCATCGAAATCGCGGAGAAGAAGTTGGAATGGCTGTCCATCCACGTCGTCACCATGTAGATCTGCCCCAGCGTGTTGGCCAGGTCACGCGCGACGGAATGGGCGTTGTACATGTCATCCAGTTTGAGACGAATGCCCGTGGGACCGTTGACGCCGGCGAGCGCTTCGGCATCTTGCATGTTGATCAAACCGGTCCCGGAATCGAACTCCTCCATGCCCATCTCGAAGATGCCGCTGACTTTGAAGCGGCGCAGCAAGGGCATGGCACCCGATGGGGTGGCGCGCAACACCGGTACCACCATGATCACCGAGTCGCCAACACTGACGCCCAGCTGCACGGCGAGATCCTTGCCGAGCACAATGTTCCAGCTACGCGGTGTCAGCGAGTCGAACGAACCCTCGATCATGTGTGTATTGAAATCCGAAACTTTCGGTTCTTCCGACGTTTCGATGCCGCGCACGATCGCGCCGCTGGATCGCTGCGCTTGCAGGAACGCCTGAATCTCCACGTAAGGTGCGGCGCCCCTCACGTGCGGATTGGACTTGGCTGTCGTGATCGCGTACTGCCAGTTCTGCACGCTCTCCCCCGGCAGGCCGGACACCGTAGCGTCGGAGATCGCACCGAGGATGCGCGAGCGCAACTGATCATCGAAACCGTTCATCACCGACATCACCGTGATCAGCGCCATCACACTGATGGTGATGCAAACGATGGAAACGGTAGAGATGAAGGAGATGAACTGGTTGCGCCGTTTGGCTCGCGTGTAGCGCAGGCCGATGAATAGCTCGAGCGGTCGGAACATGTAAGGGTCGCTTGTGGGGTCGGTTGACAGGTCTTCCGATGGCCTGGTGATCGCTGATCACCGGGGTTTTCCTAAGACCATGCCGCGGGCGCAGAGTGCCCGAAGCCGGGCATGGCGGCAACTTTTGGCTAATCCTGGTCCTGATCGCGGTCCCGCAGCACAGCCAGCCGCATTCTCAGGCGCCGCCGGATATCGGCATCGCTGTTGTCGGGCACCAGCCACAGGGTAAGCCTGCCGTAGCGTTGGCTGGCCAGGCGCAGCAAGACCATGCCAAGCATGCTGCGGGACGAAAGCAGGGCTGCGGGATCATCCGAACCGTCGATGCCTCGCAACGTCCAGCCGGATTGATGAGCCCATCCCACCGCGTTGATCGGCAGGCTTAGAAGACGCACGGCGCGGCGACAGCCTGCCGTGACGGCCAGGACCACCAGCAGCCGAAAGATCAGCGGCGTACCGGACAGCACCACAGCCAGCGCGGCCAGCAGTGTCACAAGGACAAAAAGACGGGCTACCCAGCGCGAGGCGCGATATTCAAAGCCGATGGCGGGTGCGGATGTCATCGATGATCGCCTGCCAATCCGCACGCGGCGGCTGGGCGTGCCCCATCACCCAGTCCCATAGATCAGGGTCCTGCACATCGAGCAGTTCGTCGAAGGCCTGGCGCTGCGCTTCATCGGCGGTAGGGAACGAGGTTTCCAGCCAGCCGCCAAACAAGGCGTCAAGCTCGCGCGTGCCGCGGCGGGTGCGCCAGCGAAGTCGCTTGAAACGCTCCGTGTCCATTTAGCATCCACCGCTTCGAGGGTGAAGAAATCTTCCAATTTTCCTCGCCGTCATGCCCGCGAAAGCGGGAATCCATTGACGTCTTTCGTCAAAGGGCAACATGGATTCCCGCTTTCGCGGGAATGACAACGAGGTAAAACTAGCCATGGCGCTATACCGAAGCTTTGGGTAGAAACCCATCAAGCCGAACGGCGCTCCACGATCAGCTTCTTGATCTCCGCAATCGCCTTCGCCGGGTTCAAACCCTTCGGGCAGGTGCGCGCGCAGTTCATGATGGTGTGGCAGCGGTACAGCTTGAACGGATCTTCCAGATCGTCCAGGCGCGCACCGGTGTCCTCGTCACGCGAGTCGACGATCCAGCGGTATGCCTGCAGCAGAATTGCCGGACCCAGGTAGCGGTCGCCGTTCCACCAATAGCTGGGGCAACTGGTCGAGCAGCAAGCGCATAGGATGCACTCATACAGACCATCCAGCTTCTTGCGGTCTTCCGGCGACTGCAGGCGCTCGCGGTCCGGTGTCGCGCTCTGCGTACGCAGCCATGGCTTGATCGAAGCAAACTGCGCGTAGAAGTGCGTGAGATCCGGCACCAGATCCTTCACCACCGGCATATGCGGCAGCGGATAGATCTTCACGTCGCCCGATGCGCACTCCGTGATGGCCCGGGTACAGGCCAGCGTGTTGGTGCCGTCGATGTTCATCGCGCACGAACCGCAGATGCCTTCGCGGCAGGAGCGGCGCAAGGTGAGCGTTGGGTCGATCTCGTTCTTGATCTTCAGCAGCGCGTCCAGAACCATCGGGCCGCAGGCGGCCAGATCGACTTCATAGGTGTCGATGCGCGGGTTCTGGCCATCATCCGGCGACCAGCGATAGATACGGAACGTACGCGGTTTCTTCGCGTCTTTCGCCGGATAGTGCTTGCCCGGCTGGATCTTGGAATTCTTCGGTAGCGTGAACTCGGCCACGATTGCCTCGACTATGTTGGTGCGTTCGTCCTTGAACGCGAAAGTCAAAAGGGCGGCCATCCATGACCGCACTTTCCAATTTCAACTAGTAAACGCGCTTCTTCGGCGGCACCACCTCGACCTCGGAGGTCAAGGTGTACATGTGCACCGGCCGGAAGTCGAAGCTGGTCTTGCCGCTTTCGTCGACCTTCACCAGCGTGTGCTTCATCCAGTTGTGGTCGTCGCGGTCGGGGAAGTCTTCGCGGGCGTGTGCGCCACGGCTCTCCTCACGCTGAGCGGCCGAATGCATGGTGGCCACGGCTTGACCCAGCAAGTTGGACAACTCCAAGGTCTCGATCAGGTCGGAGTTCCAAACCATCGAACGGTCGCTCACGCGCACGTCCTTGAACGAGTCGTAGACCTCGGAAATCTTCTTCGAGCCTGCCTGTAGCGTTTCGCCGGTACGGAACACGGCGGCGTCATCCTGCATGGTGCGCTGCATGTTTGCGCGGATCTTCGCGGTGGGTGTCCCGCCGTTGGCGTGACGCAACGCGTCGAAGCGACCGAGTGCCTTGTCCAGCGCGCTGGCCGGCAGGTCCTTGTGCGCCAAGCCTGGCTTGATGATTTCAGCGCAGCGATGCGACACCGCGCGTCCGAACACCACCAGGTCGAGGAGCGAGTTGGAGCCAAGGCGGTTGGCGCCGTGCACCGACACGCAAGCCGCTTCGCCGATGGCGAATAGGCCAGGCACCACCGAATCCACATCGTCGCCCTTCTTCTGCACGACTTCGCCATAGTAATTGGTGGGAATGCCGCCCATGTTGTAGTGCACGGTGGGCAGTACCGGGATCGGCTCCTTGGTGACGTCGACGCCAGCGAAGATGCGTGCGGATTCGGCGATACCAGGCAGGCGCTCGTGAATCACTTCAGGACCCAGGTGCATCAGGTTCAGATGCACGTGATCCTTGTGTTCGCCCACGCCGCGGCCTTCGCGGATCTCTACCGTCATGGCACGACTGACTACGTCACGCGAAGCCAGGTCCTTGGCGCTCGGCGCATAGCGCTCCATGAAGCGCTCGCCCTTGGAGTTGGTGAGGTAACCGCCCTCGCCGCGCACACCTTCGGTGATCAGGCAGCCAGCACCGTAGATGCCGGTGGGATGGAACTGCACGAACTCCATGTCCTGCAACGCGAGACCCGAGCGCAGCACCATGCCGCCGCCATCGCCGGTGCAGGTATGTGCCGAAGTGGCGCTGAAGTAGGCGCGGCCGTAACCACCCGTCGCCAATACCACAGACTGCCCGCGGAACAGATGCAAGGTGCCTTCGTTCATGTCGAGCGCCAGCACGCCGCGGCACACGCCATCGTCGTCGAAGATCAGATCGATGGCGAAGTATTCGACAAAGAAGGTGGCGTCATGCGCCAGCGCCTGCTGATACAAGGTATGCAGGATGGCGTGACCGGTACGGTCGGCGGCGGCGCAGGTACGCTGCGCGGTGCCCTTGCCGTAATGCGTGGTCATGCCACCGAACGGACGCTGGTAAATGCGGCCGTCGTCGGTACGCGAGAACGGCACGCCGTAGTGTTCCAGTTCCAGAATCGAGGGAATGGCCTCGCGGCACATGTACTCGATCGCATCCTGGTCGCCCAGCCAGTCCGAGCCCTTGATGGTGTCGTAGAAATGGAAGCGCCAGTCGTCTTCGCCCATGTTGCCGAGCGCAGCGGCGATACCACCCTGCGCCGCCACAGTGTGCGAACGGGTCGGAAACACCTTGGTGATACATGCGGCCTTCAGGCCCTTCTCGGCCAGGCCGAAGGTGGCGCGCAGGCCCGCGCCGCCAGCGCCGACCACGATCACGTCATATTTGTGCTGCTGAATCTTGTAGGCTTCCATCGGCCTCAGGCTCCCAATGCGATGCGCAGCACAGCCAGCGTGCTGGCCAGCACGCTAAGCACCGCGATGAACTTGATCGCCACGAGAAGGACAATCTCCTTCCAGCGCGTATGCACGTAATCTTCGATCACCACTTGCAGGCCAAGCACGGCGTGCCAGAACACGGTGATCACGAAGGCAATCAGCAGCACCGCGTTCCACGGCTTGGCCACGGCCGCACGGGCAGTGGCGTAGTCAGCGTGCAGTAGACCCAACACCAGCGTTACAAACCACAGCACCAGCACAATCAGGGCTACAGCGGTCACGCGCTGGGTCCACCAGTGGCCGACGCCGAACTGGGAGGAACCGAGCCCGCGTGCACGCTTGAGTGGGTTGCGCAGATCCTTGGCATTCGTGCTCATGCGACACCTCCGGCAGTCAGCACGTAAGCCCAGACGAGCAGGGTCAGCACCAGGCTACCGATGATCGACATCCAGCTGGAGCGTACAAATTGCGGAATGGCATAGCCGGCGCCCGCGTCCTGGATCAGGTGACGGATGCCGTTGCACAGGTGGTAGAAAAGTGACCAGGTCCAGCCGATCAGCAGGATCATGCCGAGCGGGCTGCCATTGCAGACCTTGAACTGGTTGAAAGCGTCTTCGCCAGCGGCCAGTGAAACAAGACCCCACAGGACCATCAGCGTGCCCACGGCAAGGGCGATGCCGGAGGCGCGATGCAGGATGGAAGTCACCATCTGCACTTGCCACTTATATATCTGTAGGTGCGGTGAAAGCGGTCGTTGTGTGTCTGCCATGGCGGCTATCCTGGGTGGAATCGCTTGATGCCCGCACCGCCACCTGCTCCCCTGCTCCATCGCCGCGTCCACGACGCAGCTCCGGCGCCGTGGATCAGAAGTCGATGCAGCGCCCGTTCTTTTCCCAATCGCCGTAGCGCGTGGGATCCGGTGCCGGTCGCCCGCCTTGTTCCTGCTCCTGCGCGGGCAAAGCAGGCGTTACAGCACGCTCCGTCTTCGCGGGTTCGGGAATGGTGGCGGGTTTGGAGGATGTGTCGGGCATAGTTATCGCCAAAAGCGTAATACTTGCGGCATAGCGGCACAACCGGTTGACGTACGCCCTCAAGCGTTGCAGGCATCCGCTTGCGGCCTTGCACCATACGCCCATTGCCCCCATCACAACGCAATGCAGACATCCAGCCCCGCCCAAGCAATCTTCATCGATGGCCCGGACGCCACCGCCTTCGCGCATGGCCAATTCACCAGCCAGGTTGCCACCCTGCCCGTCGGCCAGTGGCAATTCAGCAGTTGGCTCGATGCACAAGGGCGCATCCGTCATCTGTTCCATCTTGCTCGATTAAGCGACGAACGCTTGCTGGTGTTTTTGCGCGGCGGAGAAGCTACACATTTTGTTGATGCGTTGCGTCGTTTCGTATTTCGTTCGCGCGTCAAACTGCAGATCGCGGAAGGCATGAAGCTGCGAACCGGCGATGCACTTCCTGTACATATTGTCGATACGCAAGACGACATCATTCGATTGGGTTGTGGCTCGCACTCACTGCAACTGGGTGTCGATATAGCTCACGATGATGCGTGGCAACTCGCGCAACTGCACACAGGCTGGCCTTGGCTTTCCAACACAACGTTGAATGAATTCCTGCCGCCTTCATTGTCATTACATCGACTTGGCGCGGTCGCTTTGGACAAGGGTTGTTATCCCGGACAAGAGATCGTTGCACGCCTGCATTATCGCGGCGGGAACAAACGTCACCTTCATCGAGTCAAACTCTCCAGAGAGGTTTCCGATGGCGTGGAACTGCGTCGCGGTGATCGTGAATTCGTACGATTGCTCACTGTCATTTCGCATAACAACAGCATCGAAGCACTCGCTGTCATCACCGATGAGACAGCCAACAACATCGCGCAAAGTGCCGAAAACACTAGCGATGACGGCGTTTCAGTGACACTTTTGGAGAGCTGGCAGGATTGATTTCAATACCTTGCGAGACACACTTTCAGTGTGAGCAAAACGTGAACTGAATAGGCCAGGCACTTGCAAAGATGAAAAAGGCCCACTAGATTCCGCCAACACTTTTTTGGCGCCCAACCAGCCTACAGGGCGCCGACATACGCGACGAACCGGAGGGGTCCGGATCGGCGCGACCCGGCAGAAAGACTTGCCGGTGGACAACTCGCCGTATGCGCGAACGCGCTGCATTCACGGCCTTCGGCCCGCAGCGTCAATGCAGGAAACATGACGATCGACATCGGACATGTCGGTTGTTTTCGCCGCGTTTCTGCGGCCCACCGCTGTCGCCACAAGTTTCGGCGCCAGCGATATATCCAGGTGGAACGGTCTGCCCGCCCGTCCACCGCAACGACGTCAAGGCATGCATGTGTTGTCTTGGCGTACTGCAAATTGGAGGCAGGTATGAAACTTTCCATGTTGTTGTGGCTGATGTCCGTACTGCCCCAACCGCTCGCAGACCAGACTTGTCTGGCGACTACCGTCTATCTGGAAGCACGCAGCCAGTCGACAGTCGGTCAGATGGCCGTGGCAGAAGTTGCCATGCGTCGGCGCGAACGCGGTCAATGGGGTGATACGGTGTGTGATGTGGTGAAATCACCGCATCAATTTGCACTCACCACCACTCCCCTCACTCAGCAGATCGATAATCTCGTAGCATTCCAGAAGGCCTGGGATATCGCCGGCAAATCGATCACTAACTGGGACCTTCCCGCCGACGAACGCCGTATCTTCGTGCCACGCGCAGATCACTTCGCCACCGCATCTATTGCACCAGTGTGGTCACGCAATCACAGCGCCGTGACGATTGGCGACCACAAGTTCTACTCACTCAATTGACGCCAACAAGTACGGCATAAAAAAGGCCCTCGCAAGAGGGCCTTTTCATTTGCAAAGCATTTAATCAAATAGACGTCTAAACGCCTATTTCAATACCAGCATCCATCAGCGCGGATAAACCTGGTTGTTGCTGATCACAACATAGTCACCAGGACGCACACCCGGATTGGGACCCTGCGTAACCGTTGCGTACTGGCCATTATCCAAGCGAACCACAATCTGCCAGGCCGGTACTGTTCCGCCCGGCTGGCTGTTCTGCGAGCCGATCGCATTGCCTACCGCACCACCCGCCACGGCGCCCACCACGGTGGTCGCCGTATTGCCGCGACCGTGGCCGATCGTGCTACCGAGCAAACCACCTGCGACTGCACCGATCACCGTGCCCAGTACGGCGTTATTGTTGTTGCCCTGCTGCTGGATGTAGACCTGCTGCACCTGCTGCACCACACCGCAACTCTGGCAGCCACGATACCCGTAGGTCGTCTGCCCCTGATAGACCGGCTGGGTCTGGCAGCCGGCAAGGGCTGCCGTGCCCACCAGCAGCGCAGCTGCCATACCGAACGTGCCTGATTTGATTTTCACGACAACCTCCTTGGGATTCGATCATTGGGCATCGGAGACGACCGTAACACTCTGCTGTACTTTCACGCGATCACCGGGATCGTGGTCCATGCGAGTGGTACGTGTCACTCCGTTATAGACGTACGTTACGTCATAGCCAACGATATTACTGCTGGTATTCGCAACGGTACTGCAACGGTGAACGACTTCGGATTGAACGTTTGCCTGCTGATGGCTTTCCTCGATTTTCTTGCCCGCATAACCGCCGCCGATCGCACCTGCCGCGGTGGCCAGGCCGTTGCCCTTGCCTGACCCGACCAAATGGCCAAGCAAGCCGCCCGCTACCGCACCGATGGCCATGCCGGCAATCTGATGCTGATCCTTCGGCGGCACGGTCCGGTTGATCACCACGTCATGACAAACCTGCTGCGGGTTGTTGACGTCCTGGCGCACCGGCACCACGCTGACCACCTGGGCGTAACCGTCATCCGCCGCTTGCGGCGGCGCTTGGACAGGAGCCTGCCCCGGCGCTACTGCTACCGCCTGGGCCGCCGCGGCAGCCGTACTGGCCGGCGCCGCACCGTTTGCATCGGCACTCGCCTGCCGGTTGCAGGCTGTCAGGCCGAGCGTGAACGACGCCGCCAGTCCCATGCACAATGCATTGACTACCAACTTACTCATTGCTGAATCTCCTAACTTAAAGACAGCCGCAGCGTAGGCTGCGTCCCCGCGATATCTTACGCTGCGCATTGAAGCGCCGAGATGCTGAATAGGACAGGACCGAAACGCCAAAGTGTCGACCCCTTCGCAAGTCCAGTTAGCGTCCAGTTCGAATCCGGATAAATCCATTGCCCGATACCATGCCAACGCTCGCCGACAGCCATGTCCATCTGGACGACGCCCGCTTCGATGCCGATCGTGATGACGTGCTCGAACGCGCCCGCGCAACCGGTGTGAAGTTGCAGGTCATTCCGGGTACGGATGCTGCGAGCTGGCCACGCATCCACGCCTTGTGTCCGCTGGGTAGCGGGCTGTTTCCGGCATACGGCATGCACCCCATGTTCATGCACCGGCATCGGAGCGAAGATCTCGCCAGCCTGTCACGCTGGCTGGAAACAGGCACCCCCGTCGCGGTCGGCGAGATCGGCCTGGACTTTCATGAAGAAGGCCACGATGCACAAGCGCAGCGCGATGTCTTTCGCCAGCAACTTGGCTTGGCACGCGAATTTGGTCTACCGGTGATCCTGCATGCGCGCGCCGCACTCGACGAAGTGACCAGCACTCTGCGACGCATTGGCGGCCTGCGCGGTGTCGTGCACAGCTTCTCCGGCAGCCAGGAACAAGCCGAGCAATTGTGGAAGATCGGCTTCCATCTCGGCATCGGCGGACCCGTCACCTACGAGCGCGCGCAGCGCCTGCGACGCATCGTCACCAACATGCCGATCGACTATCTGCTGCTTGAGAGCGATGCGCCGGATCAGCCTGGCGCAGCGCATCGCGGTGAGCGCAACGAGCCTTCCTACCTTACCGATACCTTACGTTGCGTGGCCGAATTGCGTGGTGCAGATCCGCAAGAACTCGCCAATGCCACCACGACCAACCTGATGCAGTTGTTCGGCATCAACCCCGAAAGCCTCCCCGTCTCGTAGAACCTGCACATCGTCATCCCGGCGTACGCCGAGAGGACGCACCGACCTGCCCAGCTTTGAAGGGCAAGGAAGGCCGAAACCCATTGCCTTCGCTGCAACGAATTCGCTGAGGCTCGGTCTTCACCGGAGCGACGTTTGATTTCCCTTGCAAACCGGGCTCATTCCCAAACGGCACTTGCAACACCGGAAATCTCACTGCATCATTTATTTCATCAGTGAAATATGCACCAGTGAAATGTCCCTGATTGACCACATCAAGCGACTTGACGAAGGTATCAACGGCATCCGGAAAGCCATCCCGGAACTGCCTGAGGACGCCAAGCTTTGCCGCGTCATGCTGTTAGTGGCTGAGCGCCTGCAGGCCGAGTTCGAGCACAAGCTTCGGCCTTACAAACTCAACGACAGCGAATTCCGCACGCTCGTGATGTTGTTTTCGCGTCCTGATGGCTCTTCCACGCCCGGCGAGCTATGCGAATTCACTTCGCAAGGCGCGACCAACATGACGCGTATCGCCAATGCGCTGGCCAAACGCGGTTTGATTACACGTGGCCCCAGCGCTGCCGATCGCCGACAAGTGGTACTGCAAATCACCGCAGCAGGACGACGCTTCGTGCAAAAAATGCTGCCCGGCATGTTTCCCAGCCTCCTGCAGATCTTCAACGGCTTTAGCCAGACCGACCGGCACCATCTCGGCCGGTTGCTGCGCAAGCTCGCCAACAACCTCAGCCAACTCGAACACGAAGCGGGTGATCCGCCATGAACTCCCTCCCTTCCCTCGCGTCCATGCGCATGCAGCCGCTTGCGCTGGTAACGCTGTTGACGATCGGTCTTGCCGGATGTGTCATTCCGGCGAAGCTGCCGCATCCTGCCTTGCGCGATGACGTGCCGCTGGCCGGATTGCAGGTGCCAACCCGCGCTGGCTGGCCAGCCGCCGACTGGTGGCGCGTCTACAACGATCCGCAGTTGGACGCGTTGATAACGTTGGCGATGAAACAGTCGCCCGATCTCGCGCAGGCGCACTCGCGTGTGCAGACCGCCGAGCAGTCGGTTCGTGTGGCCGCTGCACAAGCGGGCTTGACGATCAACGGCAACGCCCAGGTTACGCGGCAGCGCATGAGCGACCACGGTTTGTTCCCGCCGGCATTGCTAGGTTTCGACTGGTACAACCAGGCCGATCTTGGCGTGCAACTCCAATACGATTTCGATTGGTGGGGCAAGAAACGCAAATCAATCGAAGCCGCGCTGGATCAGGCGCATGCGGCGGAAGCTCAACACAGCGCTGCAGCACTGACGCTGCAAAATGCCGTCGCAGACACGTACTTCGGCTGGCTGGCAGATGAGAACCGGCTCACGCTCGCCAAGCAATCGGTCGCCGTGCAGCAGCGTTTGCTGCAGATCGCGCAGTTGCGCGTGCACCAGGGTGTTGATCTGCCCGACACGGTGCAACAGGCGCGCTCACAACTGGCCAATGCACAACAGGCGCAAGTCACGCTGGAAGGTTCGGTCGAGCTACGCAAAGTGGTGCTTGCAGCCTTGACCAACGTATCGCCCGCCGAATTGCCAAACTTGAAGCCACGCGCGTTGCCCAAGCTGGAAGGCGCCCTGCCCGACGATGTGCGGCTGGATCTGATCGCCCGCCGCCCCGACATCGCCGCCAGCCGCTGGCAAATCGAGGCCTCGCTGAAGCAGACGGATGTTGCACGCGCCCAATACTTCCCGGACGTCAGCATCAACGCGATGGCAGGTCTTTCCAGCACCAACCAGGGTTCGATAACCATTCCAGGACTGGTGGAAGGGAGCAAGGGTGACCTGGGCAATTTGTTCACGGCCGGCAGCCGCGTGTTCGGCATTACACCCGCGGTGCATCTGCCGATTTTCGAAGGCGGTTTGCTGAAAGCCAATTACGGTGCCAGCCGCGCGCAACTTGACGCGTCCATCGCGCAATACAACGTCACCGTGACGGATGCCGCGCGCGACGTCGCCACGCAGGCTGTCACCGCGCAGCAAATTGCCGCGCGCCGCGCAAAGCAGGAAATACAGGTGAAAGCCAACCTGGCACTGCTGGCCTCAGCGCAAGCCCGCCAGGCACATGGCACGCAAGACGCCCGCGAAAGCCTGGCCGCCGAAGCGCAATGGCTGCAACAGCGTGACCAGGCCGTCAGCCTGCACGCCCAGGCGCTCAGCACCGATCTTGCCCTCATCAAGGCGCTGGGCGGCGGTTACCGCTCAGACATCGAGCAAAGCGCGACACCGGTCGCGTCCTCCTCTTCTGCATCCCCTTCGAATCTCCCCGGAGCCCCCTAAATGAGCGCCACTGATATCTCCAAGGACGCCAAAGACAGCGGCCTCGCCGCGAAGGATCCCGCCAAGCGCAGTCGCGCTCTGCTGATCGTCGCAACGGTGTTCGTGCTTGCCGCGGTGATCTGGTTCCTGCTTTGGTTCTTCGTACTCTCGCGTCGCGAGACCACGGACAACGCTTACGTTGGCGGCAACCAGGTCGCGCTTTCGTCGCAGGTCTCCGGCACGGTGGTCGCGATCCTCACCGACGACACCCAGCACGTGGAAGCTGGGCAAGTGCTGGTGAAACTGGATGGCACCGACGCCGATGTGCGTCTGCGCCAGACCAGCAGCGCACTGGCGCAGGCCGTTCGCCAGGTACGCCAGCAGACAGATACCGTCACCAGTGCCGACGCCACCGTCGCGGCGCGTGAAGTGGATCTGCGCAAGGCGCAGGCCGATCTGAAGCGCCATCTGCCGCTGGTCGCGGCGCAAGCCGAATCGCCGGAAACCGTGCAGCACATGCGCGATGCGGTGGCTCAGGCGCAAGCGGCGCTCGATACCGCCAAGGCGCAAGCCAATGCTTCGCGTGCCGCGATTGAAGGCGTGGATATCGCCGACAATCCGACCGTGCAACAGGCGCGCGCGAATTTCCGCGCCGCGTGGATTGCCGCACAACGCAACACCATCGTTGCGCCTGTGACCGGCTACGTCGCGCAACGCAGTGTGCAGCTCGGTTCAAGCATCACACCCGGCCAGCAGCTGATGACCATCGTACCGCTGCACAACCTGTGGATCGATGCGAACTTCAAAGAAAATCAACTGCGCCATATCCGTATCGGCCAGCCGGTGAAGATCTCGACCGACATCTACGGCGGCAGCGTGGAATACCACGGCAAGGTAATCGGCCTCGGCGCCGGCACAGGAAGCGTGTTCTCCCTGCTGCCTGCGCAAAATGCAACCGGCAACTGGATCAAAGTGGTGCAGCGTGTGCCGGTGCGTATCGCGCTCGACAACGACGAGCTCGACAAGCATCCGCTACGCGTAGGGCTGTCCACCGACGTGACGGTAGACATCACCAACGATCAGGGCCCCGTGCTTGCCGCTGCCCCGCAGCAGCCTCCGGCAGAAACCTCGGTGTATGACCGGGTCGCCGCCCAAGCCGACGCGGAAGCGGAAAAGATCATCAGCGCCAATCTCGGCAAATAACACCGGTCTTCGCAAACCAGGCATCCGCAACTTTCACATCACCCCATTGCCTCGGCGTCACTTCGCAAGCGTGAATGACGCCAAGGCAAGATTGCGAGGCCATCATGGCTGCCACTCCTCAAAACGCCGCACCACTAAAGCCTCTGCATGGCATGCCGCTGGTCTTGCTGACCATCGCTGTCGCGTTCAGCACCTTCATGGAGGTGCTGGACATGACCATCGTCAACGTCTCGGTGCCGCATATCGCCGGCAGCCTTGCGGTAAGCCCCAACGAGGGCACGTGGGCCATCAGCTCGTACTCGCTTGCCAGCGCAATCATGCAGCCACTCACCGGCTGGATCGCGCGCCGCTTCGGCGAAGTACGCACCTTCGTTATCTCTGTGCTGCTTTTCGTGCTGTTCTCGATGTTCTGTGGCATGGCCACCACCATGCCGATGCTGGTGTTTGGCCGCCTGATGCAGGGTGCAGGTTCCGGCCCGATGGTGGCACTGTCGCTGACCCTGCTGCTTTCCAGTTATCCCAAGGAACGTCAGGGCGTTGCGCTCGCGATGTGGGCGATGACGGTCGTGATAGCGCCAATCTTCGGCCCGATACTGGGCGGCTGGATCACCGACAACTACTCCTGGCCGTGGATTTTCTACATCAACGCGCCGGTTGGCTTGCTGGCGGCGCTCATCACCTGGACCTTGTTGCACAAGCGCGAAACCAAAACCGCCCGCACACCGATCGATGCGGTTGGCCTCATATTGCTGATCGCTGGCGTGGGCTGCCTGCAGTTCATGCTGGACAACGGCAACGACCACGACTGGTTCAACTCCCCCCTGATCCTGTCACTGGGCCTGATCGCGGTGGTTTGCCTCACCTTTCTGGTGGTCTGGGAAATTCACGCCAAGCATCCGGTCATCGACCTGTCGCTGTTCAAGAAACGCAATTTCACGGTGGGCGTCATCAGCCTGTCGCTGGGCATGTTCGCCTTCTTCGGCATCAACGTGGTGTTTCCGTTGTGGCTGCAAACCACACTCAACTACACCGCAACCTGGGCAGGTCTGGCGGCCGCGCCCAGCGGCGTGCTGGCGTTCCTGTTGTCGCCAATCATCGGCCGCAACATGCACAAGATCGACCTGCGTATCCTGGTGACGCTGGCGTTCGTGATCTTTGCGGGCACGTCTTATTGGTTCTCGACGTTTGACAGTGCAGCGTCGTTCGGCACTCTGATCGTGCCGCGCTTCGTGATGGGCCTGGCGATTCCCTGTTTCTTCATCCCGCTGAACCAGATCTACCTCTCCGGCCTGCCGGCGTCGGAGATCGCCAGCGCCTCGGGACTTTCCAACTTCTTCCGCACGCTCGGCTCCAGCGTCTCCACCGCCGTGATGGTGACCCTGTGGCAGCATCGGGGTATCTATCACCACGCCTCATTGACCGAATACGTCAATAACGGCACGCCAGCCTCGAGCCAGTATCTGGACAAACTGTCGCACCTGGGCCTGAGCGCCACCCAGAAATTGGGCTACATCAACCAGATCGTGGACCGGGAGGGCTACACCCTGGCCGTCAACGACGTGTTCTACGGCTGCGCCGTCCTGTTCGTATTGCTGCTGCCCGTGCTGTGGTTTGCCCGGCCGCCCTTTGGCAGCGCGGGCGGCGGCGCGGGGCATTGATGTCAGGGGGCTGGGAGAGCGGCGCCCCTTCACCCTCCTCTCGGCCCATCCCCATTGCTGCACCCCTGGGTGCAGCATAAAAGCTGAACACCGACTGGTGCGGCGCAATACCTTCTGCTAGCTTGTGCCGCATGGCACAAGCAAATCGCATCATTAAGAAGTACCCGAACCGTCGACTCTACGACACGGAGATCTCCAGCTACATCACGCTGGAAGAAGTCCGTCAGCTGGTTTTGGATGGCGAACACTTCCAGGTTCTTGACGCCAAGTCGGGCGAGGACCTGACCCGTTCCGTGCTGCTCCAGATCATCTCGGAGCACGAGGAAAAGGGACAACCGATGTTGTCGCCCCAGCTGTTGAGTCAGATCATCCGTTTCTATGGCGACTCCTTGCAGGGATTCATGGGACCATACCTGGAGCGCAGTCTGCAGGTCTTCCTGGACCAGCAGCAGCAGTTCCGTACTCAGCTCAACAGCTTGATGGGGCAGACCCCCTGGTCGCTGTTGAACGACCTGACGCAGCGGAATCTGGATGCGTGGAAATCGATGCAGAGCGGCTTTTTGGATGCCGCCTCGCAGGCGACGCCCAGCCCCGGCCAGCCCGCTCGTCCTGGCACTGGCCCCGGCACCAAGAAACCCTGAGATCGGGAATCCCAGTGATTCGTGGTCGTGATCCCGCTGCGGCACAACATGTGCTGCCGCGCGGCATGCGTGGAATCCATACGTGATGACTTCGTCAAATCCCACTTCCCGTGTCGCCATCGTGACCGGTGGCATCGGCGGCATCGGTACCGAAATCTGCATGCGGCTGGCCGACGCCGGACGGCAGGTGATCGCGGTGGATCTGGCCACGCGCGGTGAACGCATCGAAGCCTTTCGCGAACAAGTTTCTGTTTACAACGGCGCTATCCGTTTCGAACCCGGCGATGTCAGTGACTTCAAGGGCTGTGGCAGCCTGATCGCCCATATCGAGCGCAGCATCGGCCCGGCCGATATTCTGGTCAATGCAGCTGGCATCACGCGCGACACCAGCCTGCGCAAAATGGATCCGCAGCACTGGCACGACCTGATGCGCGTCAACCTCGACGGCGTGTTCAACATGTGTCGGCATGTGGTGGAAGGCATGACGGCACGCAGCTTCGGCCGCATCGTCAATCTGAGCTCGGTGAACGGCCAGACCGGCCAGTTCGGCCAGACCAACTACTCCGCTGCAAAGGCTGGTGTGCACGGCTTCAGCATGGCGCTGGCACGCGAAACCGCTCGCAAGGGTGTCACCGTCAACACCGTTTCTCCCGGTTATTGCGACACCCCGATGGTGGCCGCGGTGCCGCACGACATCCGCCAGCAGATCATTGCCGACATCCCCGTCGGACGCCTGGGTACACCATCTGACATCGCCCGCGCGGTGATATTCCTCACCGCCGATGACGCCAGCTACATCACCGGCGCCAATCTGCCGGTGAACGGCGGCTACTTCATGAGCTTCTGAAAGGTTCCAGCAAGAGCATTCCTGGCTCAACGTACTTGCCTTGAACGCCCAGTTGCGGAACAGTGACAAGCTTCCTCCCACGGGTTGCAGCATGACACGGCAAGCTATCACCCTGATCGGCGGCGGTCTGGTCGGCGCCCTGCTCGCCCAGCTGCTGGCCAGGCGCGGATTCGCGGTGGAGGTCTTCGAGAAACGTCCCGATCCCCGCCGTGTCGGTTTTTCCGGTGGCCGCTCGATCAACCTTGCACTTGCCGAACGAGGCCTGCAGGCGTTGCGCACCGCCGGTCTGGGCGACGATGTCATGCAACGCGCGGTGATGATGCGTGGCCGCATGGTGCATCCGCGCGAAGGCGCTTCCGGTCTGCAGCGCTATGGTGTCGACGACAGCGAAGTGATCTGGTCAGTGTCGCGCGGCGGCCTGAACATGTTGCTGCTGGATGCGGCGGAAGCCGCCGGGGTGAAGCTGCATTTTGGCCAGTCGCTGCTCGCCGCCGATCTTGATGCCAGACACGTCACGCTGGCTGACGAACACGGCAACCAGCGCCAGCACGATGCAGCAGTAGTGATAGGCGCCGATGGCGCCGGCTCCGCCTTGCGCACAGCGATGAATGATTACCTGCCGCTCGGCATCCGTGTTGAGCCACTGGGCCATGGCTACAAGGAACTGGAGATTCCGCACGCCGCCGGCCCCAACCGCTTTGCCATCGAACCCAACGCGCTGCACATCTGGCCGCGCGGCGGCTACATGTGCATTGCGCTGCCAAACACCGAGGGCAGCTTTACCGTCACCTTGTTCCTGCCGGCGCACGACAAACATCCGAGTTTCGACACGTTGCCGGATGCTGCAACCGCCGCGGCTTTCTTCCGCGAAGATTTTCCGGATCTGTTGCCGCTGATTCCGCGCTTCGCAGAGGATTACGACAGCCATCCGGTCGGCAGCCTGTCCACGCTCTATCTTGACCGCTGGCATATCGATGGCCGTGCACTGCTGATCGGCGATGCCGCGCATGCCATCGTGCCATTCCACGGCCAGGGCATGAATTGCGGTTTCGAGGACACCGTTGTACTGGCCGATCTGCTGGCCGAATCCGGCAGCGATACTGGCGACGCATTCGCCGAGTTCCAGCGCATCCGCCAGCCCAACGCCGATGCCATCGCTGCGATGGCGCTGGAAAATTACATCGAGATGCGCGATTCAGTGGCCGATCCGCGTTATCTCGCCAAGCGTGACCTGGGCGCACGGCTCGCCGAGCGTGCGCCAAAGCATTTCATGGCGCGCTACCGCATGGTCACCTTCACGCACCTGCCCTACGCGTATGCGTACGAGCGCGGTCGCGCCCAAGACCAACTCCTCGAACAATTGCTGCGTGGTTCAACCAGCGCGAACGATGTGCAGCTCGATACCGCCGTCAAGACGCTGGAAGCCACCCTGCCTCCGCTACCCCAATTACGCCATGGATAATTCACTGATCGACACCTATCGGACCACCGATTACCGGGTACGCCTTCCGAAAGGCGGCTGGGTTTCCATCCACGTCGACGCCGCACTGCCGGCGCCGCTGCATTCGCTGATCGGTGAACGAAGCTGGGCTTTCATCACCGCCTGGAACCCCGGCTCGCACGTGCAGTTGCGACAACAGAACCATGTTGCGCAGCACGCCTTGCTCGCCGCTTTGCGCCACCTGCCGCGCACCACATGCATCCGTCCCGGGCTTGGTGTCGGCGGCGCCTGGCGCGAGGCGAGCCTTTTCGTGGTCGGGCCCAACCTGGCCGATATCGATGAACTGGCGCAGCAATTCCAGCAAAACGCCTATGTACATGGCCTTGGTCAGGGTTATGCGCGCCTGCGCCTGAGCAGTGACAGGCCGCCGCATGGACAAGCAGGCTGAGCCATCCTAACAATGCCAGGAATGAATCCCAGCACCTCGGCCACACCTCTACTCGAAGCCCGCGCACTGAGCTTTCATCGCCAGGACGAGCCGGTATTCGGCCCGCTGGATTTCCGCCTCGACGCCGGCGAACTCACCTTGATCGAAGGTGACAACGGCAGCGGCAAGACCACCTTGATGCGCATCCTCACCGGTTTGCTGCACCCGGAAGAAGGTCAACTACTCTGGCGCGGCGAACCGCTGACCTGGGACCGCTGCAGCGGCGAAGTGATATTCCTCGGCCATCAACTGGGCCTGAAAGCTGAACTCAGTCCACGCGAAAACCTGGCATTCGCGATCGGCCTGTATGGCCATCGCAACCTTGAGCGCATCGACGAGGCACTCACCCTGGTTGGACTGAACGGATACGAGGATGAAGCCGTACGCAAACTTTCCGCAGGCCAGAAAAAGCGCGTCGCGCTTGCCCGTCTACTGCTGATTCCGGCCAGCCTGTGGTTACTGGACGAGCCCTACGCCAACCTGGACCGCACCGGCATCGAGCTGGTCAACCGACTGTTGGAAGCGCACGTCGCCCAAGGCGGCGCGGCGCTGGTGACCAGCCATGGCGCAGTGCAATTCCACGGTGGCGAGCCACAACGGATCCGGCTGCATGGCTGATCCACGGCGTTCCGGTCTGGGGCATGCCTGCATGGCCGTGCTGCGTCGCGATCTCACCTTGGCCTGGCGTCAACGCGGCGACATGGCGCTACCGGTGTTGTACGCCTTGATCGTCACCTCGCTGTTTCCGTTTGCACTGGGGCCGGAAGACGCCTTGCTGCGCCGCATTGCCGGCGGCGTGGTGCTGGTCACTGTGCTGCTGGCGATGCTGCTGGCGTTGGATGCGATGTTCCGCAGCGATATCGAAGACGGCTCGCTGGAGCAACTGATGCTGGCGCCACAACCGCTGGCATTGATGCTGGGTATGAAGATCCTGGCGCACTGGCTGGCGACCGCTGTACCCCTGATCGTGATCGCACCGTTGCTGGCTGGCATGCTGCACCTGCCAACGCCAGTAATCCCGGTTTTACTGCTCGCCTTGCTGCTGGCCACGCCGCTGCTCAGCCTGCTCGGCGGCGTGCTTGTCGCGCTTACGGCCGGCACTCGGCGCTCTGGTATGCTGCTGGCGCTGATGCTGCTGCCGCTGTGCGTGCCGGTGGTGATCTTTGCCGCCGGGGCGCTGGCAGCCGCCCAGGAGGGGCTGCCGTGGATCGCCCCTATCGCATGGTTAGGCGCGGCGTTCGCACTGACCGTCGTGCTCGCTCCATTGGCATGCGCGGCGGCACTTCGCATAGCGCTGGATTCGTAGCCATGGCCAACTGGATCCCATTGTGGTTGCACAAACTGAGCTCGCCGCCGGTCTTCTACCGCTTCGCCGGTAGGTTGCGGCCATGGGCGATTGCGCTGGCGCTGATTCTCGGCCTGGTCGCGCTGTACGGCGGCTTGGTGCTGGCGCCGCCTGATTATCAGCAAGGCGATGACTACCGCATCATCTTCATTCACGTGCCCTGTGCATGGATGAGTCTGTTTGTCTACGCGATCATGGGTATCGCGTCTTTCATTGCGCTGGTCTGGCGCATCAAGCTGGCGGAAGTGGTGGCGATGGCCTCGGCGCCGATCGGCGCTTCCTTCACCTTTATCACGCTGGTGACCGGTTCGCTGTGGGGCGAACGCATGTGGGGCACATGGTGGACCTGGGATGCGCGGCTCACTTCCGAACTCGTGCTGTTGTTCCTGTACCTGGGCGTGATCGGCTTGTACCACTCGTTCGAGGATCGCCGGCAAGGTGCGCGCACGGCGGCGTTCCTCGCGCTGATCGGCATCGTCAACGTACCGATCGTGCACTTCTCGGTGAACTGGTGGAACACCTTGCACCAAGGCTCCACCATTCGCTTGCTGGGTCCGTCGACCATGGCAGGGTCGATGATCTGGCCGCTGCTCACCATGATGGCCGCCACCAAGTTCTACTACATCGCCAGCCTGTTCGGCCGCACGCGCACCGATCTGCTTGCGCTGGAAAGCGGCAAGGACTGGGTACGCCAGATCGCCGAAGACGAGGGCCGCCGATGAGCCATTCGCTGCAATCGTTCTTTGCCATGGGCGGTTATGCCGCCTATGTGTGGCCCGCCTATGGCGTGTTTTTTACCGTGCTGCTGATCGACTGGCTGGCGCCGCAATTTCGCCGCCGTCGCCTGCTGCGCGAATTACGCGGACGCTTGGCGCGGCAGGACGCGCGCAAGGAACGTGCTTCTGCTCCCTCTCCCCTCCGGGGAGAGGGTTGGGGTGAGGGGCCACGCTTGCCATGAAGTTCAATGCTCCGCACAAGAAATTTAGCGATAACTCCATGCTAGAGAACAATCCGCATCGCAAGATTGTCCCCTCACCCCAGCCCTCTCCCCGAAGGGGAGAGGGCGTAAAGCAACTGCAAGTCCAAATATGAATCCAACGCGCCAACGCCGGCTCACCATCGTCATCATTGTTCTCGTCGCCGTGATCATTTCCGCGGCGCTGGCTGTGTACGCCCTGCAGCAGAACATGAACTACCTGTTTACACCGAGCCAGGTGCAGGCGGGCGAAGCGACGCACTACAAAACGTTCCGCCTCGGCGGCATGGTGAAACAAGGATCGATACAGCGCAGCAGTGATTCGCTCAAGGTCACCTTTACCGTCATCGATGCCAGCGGTGCCATGCCGGTGGAGTACGACGGCATCCTGCCTGATCTGTTCCGCGAGAACCAATCGGTGATCACGACCGGCCACATGGACAACGGCCGCTTCGTCGCCACCGAAGTGCTGGCCAAACACGACGAAACCTACATGCCCAAAGAGCTGAAAGATGCGATGACCAAGGCGCACGCCGGCAAGCACATCGATGAAGCTGCCAACCAGGACAAGCCGCAGCCATGACCCCTGAACTCGGCCAACTGGCGCTGATTCTTGCCCTGATGCTGGCGCTGGCGCAAAGCATCCTGCCGCTGGTCGGCGCATGGCGAGGCAATCGCGCACTGATGGCCGTGGCGCGACCGGCAGCCACCGGACAAGCCGTGTTCGTCGCGCTGGCGTTCGCAATCCTGGTGTGGGCATTCCTGCGTTTTGATTTTTCGGTGCAGTACGTCGCGGACAATTCCAATGTGCAGTTGCCCTGGTATTACCGCATCGCTGCCGTGTGGGGCGCGCACGAAGGTTCGATGCTGCTGTGGGTGCTGATTCTCAACGTCTGGACGGTGGCGTTTGCACTCTTCAGCCGGCAACTGCCTGAGGTGTTTCTTTCACGCGTGTTGAGTGTGCTGGGAATCATTTCGGTCGGGTTTCTCTGCTTCATCCTGTTCACCTCCAACCCGTTCGCGCGACTGCTGCCGATGCCGCCCGACGGCGCCGATCTCAATCCGATCCTGCAAGACCCGGGCATGACCTTTCATCCGCCTGTGTTGTACATGGGCTATGTGGGTTTCTCGGTGGCCTTCGCGTTCTCCATCGCCGCGTTGCTGGGTGGTTCGATGGAGCAGGCCTGGGTGCGCTGGGCGCGGCCGTGGACCAATGCAGCGTGGGGCTTTCTGTCTTGCGGCATTGTCGCCGGCAGTTGGTGGGCGTATGCGGAACTGGGCTGGGGCGGCTGGTGGTTCTGGGATCCGGTGGAGAACGCCAGCTTCATGCCGTGGCTGGTGGGCGTGGCCTTGATTCATGCGCAGGCGGTGACGGAGAAGCGCGGTTCGCTGCGCGCGTGGACAATTCTGCTGTCGCTATTTGCCTTTTCGCTATCGCTGCTGGGCACGTTCCTGGTGCGTTCGGGCATTCTTACTTCCGTTCATGCCTTTGCCTCTGATCCGCGCCGCGGCACTTACATACTCTGCTTCCTCGCCATCGTGGTCGGCGGATCGTTGTTGCTATACGCACTGCGTGCGCCGAAAGTCGCCGGCGGCAAAGCGTTCGCCCTGGTTTCTCGCGAAAGTGCGATCTTGATCGGCAACCTGATGTTCACCGTAGCCGCGGCGATGGTGTTACTCGGCACACTTTTCCCGCTGCTGGGCGACGCGCTGAATCTGGGCAAGATCTCGGTAGGCCCGCCCTACTTCGGCCTGCTGTTTCCGCTGCTGATGTTGCCGGTGGTCGTGCTGCTGCCGTTTGGTCCGTTCCTGCGCTGGGGCAAGAGCGATGCGCCCGTGCTCAAGCAAGTACTGGTGCGTGCAGGTATCGCTGCAGCAGCCTGCGCAGTAATCGCGGCGTTCTTTGTGGAAGGACAGCTCAAGGCCATCGCCGGTGTCGCCGGTGCCGTGTGGGTTGGCGTGGGCGTCGTGCTGTACGTGGTCAAGCGCTGGCGCGAGATGCCTGCAGGTCGCCGTTATCCCGCTGAAATGGGGGGCATGCTGCTGGCACATGTCGGCGTGGCGATCTTTGTGATTGGCGTGTTGCTGTCCGAATCACTCAGCGTTACACGCGATGTGCGCATGTCGCCAGGACAAGTCGCTTCGGTGGGCGGCTACGAGTTCCGCTTCGACGGCGTTACGAAAGCAACCGGTCCGAACTGGGAGGCCGCGCAAGGCGTGGTTACCGTATCGCGCAGCGGTGCAACAGTGGCCGTGATGCATCCACAGAAACGCACCTATTCGCACGAGCAAGTGCAAACCACCTCCGCTGTCGATCCCGGCATCACACGCGATCTGTATGTTGCCTTGGGCGAGCCGATGGATCCGCAGCACATCGAAGGTGCGTGGGCGTTGCGTCTTTACACCAAGCCCTTTATCCGCTGGATATGGGGTGGTGGCCTGCTCATGATGCTAGGTGGCTTCGTCAGTGCGGCGGATCGGCGTTTCCGTGTGAAACGCGAATCCGAAACGGTGCAGCCGCTCGCTGCACCGGCGCAGGAGTCCCAGGCATGAGCCGTCTGCTGCCCTTTTTCGGATTCCTGTTGCTCGCAGCCCTGCTCGGTTTTGGTATCTGGTGGAACAGTTCGCACGATCCTACTGCGGTGCCCTCGCCACTAATCAATAAACCCGCACCTGCCTTTGCCCTGCCCAAACTGGATGAACCCGCGCAGACGGTGACCAAGGAATCCATGCTGGGCAAGCCCTACCTGGTGAACGTGTTTGCCAGCTGGTGTTTCGCCTGCGGCGACGAACACCCCGTGCTGATGGCTGAATCACAAAATCTCGGTATTCCGGTGGTCGGCTACGACTACAAGGACGACCCCAACGATGCCAAGGCATGGCTGGCAAAACACGGTAATCCTTACAACACAGTGATCACCGACGAATCCGGCCATACCGCGATCGATTTCGGCGTGTACGGTGCGCCGGAAACTTTCCTCATCGATGGCAAGGGCGTGATCCGCTACAAGCGCATCGGCCCGTTGACGCCGGAGATCATCGCGCAGCAACTCAAGCCGGCGATTGCGGCCTTGCAGAAGGAAGCGCCGTAATGGGCAACTTCCTTCGCACTGCCTTGCTTGTCCTGCTGATCGCCATCACTGGCGTGGTGGCGGCACAGGCCATCGATCCGCTGCCGTTCCGCGATCATGCCGAGGAACTGCGCTTCCAGCACCTCACCAGCGAGTTGCGCTGTCTTGTCTGCCAGGATGAAAATCTCGCCGACTCTAACGCCGACTTTGCGCGCGACCTGCGCCACAAGGTGTTTGAGCTAATGCAGCAGGGCAAGAGCGACGCGGAAATCAAGCAATATCTGGTGGATCGTTATTCTGATTTCGTGCTTTACGATCCGCCCGTGAACGCACACACCTGGCTGCTATGGTTCGGGCCACTGCTGATCCTAATTGCAGGTGGCTTCGCCGTTGGCTACACGATCCGCAAGCGCAGCCGGGCCAGCATGCCCGCAGCACCCGTCGACAGTGGGGATGATTGGTGAAACCTGCCTTTTACATAGCCGCCGCAGTGATGATCGCTGTGGCGTTGGCATTACTGCTGCTTCCCCTGCTACGTCACGGCCGGCGCTCGCGTAGCCCACGTGGCATCTTCGTGCTGATGTTGTTCGTGGCACTGGTCGTTCCTGTCGGTGCCGCCCTGCTCTATCTGCAGATCGGTACGCCTTCGGTGCTTAACGGCATACCGACGCAGACGCAAACGACCACAGACATCAACACGGCACTGGACGAACTGCGCGCCCACCTCGCCGCCAATCCCAAGGATGCACAAGGCTGGATGCTGCTCGCCCAAGCAGCGATGGAAATGCAGAAGCCCGGCGATGCGCGCGATGCTTTTGATCATGTGCTGCAGCTCACCCCGAACGATACGGCAGCCATGACAGGCTGGGCCGAAGCCGATGCTGCCGCACAGCCCGATCATCGCATCCAGGGCCGCGCGCGCGATTTGCTGCAACAGGCGGTCAAGCTTGAGCCTGATAATCAACGTGGCCTTTGGTTGCTCGGCATCAGCGATTATCAGCAAGGCCAATACGCCGATGCGGCAGCTACCTGGCGCGTGTTGCAGCCGCAATTGCAGCCCGGCTCGAGCGTGGCTCAGGCTGTCGCGCAGCAAATCGCGCTGGCTGAAGCGCGGGCAAGTGGCAAACCTGCGCCGACTTCAAGCACCCGCACGCCGCCGTCATCGGACCATTCACAAGAACCTGCCTTGCAGGTGAAGGTGGCATTGGCTCCGGCACTCAAACAAAAACTCACCACCGGTGATACGTTATTCGTCTACGCGCGTGCGGAAAACGGTCCGCCGATGCCGCTCGCGGTCGCGAGGCTCGATGCCAGCCAGTTGCCAACTACGGTGACGCTGACCGATGCCATGGGCATGATGCCGTCCATGAAATTGTCATCCGTGCAGCGCGTTTTTGTCGGCGCACGTATCAGTCATAGTGGTGAAGCGGTCGCCCAGACCGGAGATCTGGAAGGCGATGCCGGTGTTGTCGCTGTGGACAGCAAAACGCCGGTCAACATCCTGATCGACAAAGTGCATGATTAGCCCGTAACTTGGCAGAGCGCCGGCACACTTCAACGGCACCACGTCATGTCTTGAATGCAAGCACATCGGGATCAAGGAAATCGTCATGAAGGACGCCCGCCAATACTTCAAACTGCAGTCGCCCTTTGCGATGAAGCGCGGTGGTGCACTGCATGGCGCGCATGTCGCCTATGAGACCTGGGGCACGCTGAACGCGGCGCGCGACAATGCCGTACTGATCTTTACCGGGTTATCGCCAAGCGCACACGCCGCATCCAACCCGACGGATCCATCGCCCGGCTGGTGGGAAGGCATGCTCGGGCCGGGCAAGGCTATCGACACCACACGCTGGTTCGTGATCTGCATGAACTCACTGGGCAGCGACAAGGGCTCCACCTGCCCCGCCTCGATCGATCCGGCGACCGGCGAGCCCTATCGCCTGACCTTTCCTGACCTTTCACTGGAAGACGTCGCCAACGCCGCACACGCGATGGTTGCCAGCCTGGGCATCGACACGTTGGCCTGCCTGATCGGCTGCTCGATGGGCGGCATGAGTGCACTGGCGTACATGTTGCTGCATCCAGGCAGCGTACACGCGCATATCAGCGTAGACACTGCACCGCAGGCACAGCCGTTCGCTATCGCCATCCGCTCGCTGCAACGCGAAGCGATCCGGCTCGACCCCAATTGGAACGATGGCCAGTACGACCACGCGCACTATCCGGACACCGGCATGAGCATCGCGCGAAAGCTCGGCGTGATCACCTACCGCTCGGCAATGGAATGGAACGGTCGCTTCGCACGCATCCGGCTCGATCCCGAACAACGCGAAGAACAACCCTTCGGCTTTGAATTCCAGGTGGAGTCATATCTGGAAGGCCATGCGCAACGCTTCGTACGTACCTTCGATCCCAACAGCTACCTCTACCTGTCACGCGCCAGCGACTGGTTCGACATTGCCGAATACGGTCAGGGCAGCGTGCTGGAAGGGCTTAAGCGCATCCATATCGAGCGCGCGCTGGTGATCGGCGTCAGCACCGATATCCTTTTTCCGCTGGAGCAACAAGAACAAATCGCCGAAGGGCTTGAGGCGGCCGGCGCAAACGTGGAATTCGTCGCGCTGGATTCACCGCAAGGCCACGATGCGTTCCTGGTGGATATCGAAAACTACAGCCGCGCCATCGGTGGCTTTCTGTCGAAACTCTGATCGCCCCTACTTCGGCGTCATCCCGGCGTACGCGGAGAGGGCACACGGATGTGCCCGGCTTTGATGAGCGAGGAAGGCCAGGATCTATCCGCAACCGCACCGAAAACCACACATGGACTCCGGCCTTCGCCGGAGTGACGACATACGGTCTGACGTACTACAACGCGATCGGCTCGAATTCGGCAAACGTCGCCGCCCCCTCCGGCAGCTCACACAGCGGCACATAGTCACAGGTGTTGGCGAACCGCTCCCACAAGTCCGCCACGCGTGAGCTGTTGTGCGCAGCCTCGATCGCGCCGTTCGCCCACTCGAAAACCTCGACCACCGTGCCGTCTTTGGCGCGCATGGCCTGGGCCGGACGCTCGGTCACCAGTCCCAGCGCGCGCAGGCAGGGCACGTGCTCGCGGACCAGGGCGTCCAGATCCTCCTCACGCCCCGGCTTGGGGCGGTACGCTACAATCACCATGACACCCATGGATCCCCCTTTGGGCCCGATCAGGCATTGATCACAAAAGGCTAGCAGAGAAGCCTCATCCAGGCTTCAGCCGGTTTGTTCTTTCATACGGGTTACCTGCAAACCCAGTCTTATCCGAGATCACCATGCTCACCACGGAATTTCCCGGCTGTCAAAAGCTCATCAGCGCCATCGACGAAGCCGTTGCCAAAGGTTCCACACCCGCGATCACCGACAGCCTGCGCAACAGCCTGTGCAAGCTGATCCGCAGCAAGGAGATCTTGCTCCCCGAGTGCGTGTTCGAGACCGCCGAAGACCGCTACGCCCGTCGCGAGCTGTATCACAGCGACGACCTTGGCTATTGCGTGGTGGCCATGACCTGGGGCCCCGGCCAGGGCACCCCCATCCATGACCACTGTGGCATGTGGTGCGTGGAAGGCGTGTGGAGCGGCTCCCTGGAAGTGGTGCAGTACGAACGCCTGGCCGACGAAGACGGCCTGTGCCAGTTCCAGCCGGTCGGCTCGATCCAGGCCGGCCCCGGCTCCGCCGGCAGCCTGATCCCGCCCCACGAGTACCACACCATCCGCAACCCCAGCGACGACACCGTGGCCGTCAGCCTGCACATCTACTCCGGCAACATGACCCACTGCGCCATTTTCCAACCCAAAGGCCAGGAACACGGTTACGAGCGCCACGATCGCCAGCTGACTCTCGACCCGGTGAACTGAAACCTGCATAATAGGTGTTCGCTCACGTGCCGGTGTGGCGGAATGGTAGACGCGGTGGACTCAAAATCCACTGGCAGCGATGTCGTGTAGGTTCGAGTCCTATCACCGGTACCAGCTTAAAAAACGCGCCATTGGCGCGTTTTTTATTGCCTGAAATTTGTCTAACTTCAGTCCGCAAAAAAGAAAACGCCGCCCGTGTAAGAGAGCGGCGGTCATCCTTGATGCAGTGGCGCACCACTGCGGCGCCTTTACTTCCCGACTCGAACTTTAGTGGCAACGCATGTGCCAGGTAACATCGCGGCCGGGCACGCGGATAAGTCCAGACCTATCCGCCAAATCACGAACTGAGCGAAGGGGCGAGGTATGGATGAGGGAGATCCGAAGTGGTATGACGAAGTAAATAACGAGTGGCTTATCGAGTGTGTGAACAAAGGTGACCTTGAAGGGGTCAGAACGGCTGTTTCGTGTGGTGCAGATGCTAATGCGCGAGATGAGAAAGGTGTGCCTGCGATAACTTTGGCCGCGGAAAAGGGTCATGACCGTATTGTGTTGGTACTAATCGATGCGGACGTCGATGTAAATGCGCAAGATCGCAATGGGCGCACGGCGATCATGGCCGCCAGAAATGCGGAGCATTGGGCAATCGCCGGGTTTCTGCTCGAGGCCGGAGCGCGTGAATAAGGTGCATACCCAACCTTCAATAAGAGCACTGCTTCAAGCCAAACGCAAAGCGCCATTAATATCGGCTCTGATAATGGCTCGAACCCCTGAAGACATAGAAAAACGCCACACCGAAGGGTGGCGGTCGGGTGTCGGTAGTTTGCGGGCTACGGATCAACCGAATATGCCGCGCCTCCAGGTTGAAGGCCCTGCGCTGGGCAAAAAGCTGCATCAGTCAACGCACTCGTTGTTTCAGCGCGTTACCAATGACTCTGCGTCGTTGCGGAAGGGACAACAAGAAGTGTTGACGTCTATTTAAATGGCTCGTCCGGGTCAATCAGACGTTTGCGAAACCTACGCACCTGCGTGGCACTACCTTCATGGCTCATTGTTTGTTTAGCGCATCGGGGTTGGCAAACCATCTCTATGGATCGGCAAAGAGCTGTTCTAGTCGTCGCGGATAGTGGCTCAGAAAATCCTTGGTAACGGCAAAACTGTCTGTGTCTTCGTAGCTGACCGTGGATATGCCATCTTCCCCAAATTGCAGCAACAAACGGGTCAGAACACTTTTCCGCGTGCTCATCTTCAACAGCAACACGCACTGCGAACAAACCAATTTCAGGCCATCATTGAAGCTGAACTTGGGTGCGCGGCAAAAATTCGACCGCGTGAGCGCCCTAAAAAAGGTTTCTGACCCCTTTGATCCCAGTATGGTTGCCGTTTGGAAGAACGGTTATTCCTGCCCCGACGCATAGCGCCGCCGCCGATAGAAGACCCAGAATGCCACCCGGCACTATAGACTTCAAAGCAGCCCGCTCGGCTATCCACAAGGCCAAAGATTTGTCCTTCATATGTGGAAAATAGTTCTGATTAAAGTTGAATGCTGCGAATAACAGCGCTCCAATCAGGATACTCATGGCGCACACATTGACCGCGCTGAGCTTGCCGCGTTTGCGGAGCCACAGAACGAGTGGCAACGCGATTAAGACAGTGGTAGCACCCGATATAAGTACGCCAACAAGAAGGATACCGATCGGCGGAATCATGATGCTGTAAGGGGACATGACCATAAGACCGGCCAGTAGCATCGGCGCGAACAGAATGCAGGCCACTAAGCCAATCCATAGGGGTCGTGAATGCTGGGATCGTTTCATCTGAGCATAACTACCTAATTGGCGGACCCTGGGCCTGGCGATATGTCCTTGACAGCGCACGCAAGGCTTCAGGCAACCCTCTCCGGTGTGGATGACCTTGGTGATGCAATCACCAAGGTCACTTTCAGCGATGGATTGCACGAAAGAATCCATAACATACATTGTTGACGATCACGGCCTACTGGTTCGGGTAATCGTTGTATCGGTCCGGACGCGCCAATAGCCAGAACGACATCGCGGCGACTGGTCCCGCAATCAGAATTGAAATGACTTCAAGCTTATAGTCACTGGGAAGCAAAGGGTCTAAGTATCGCTGAGTGAGTAAGAGAATCCCGGTCACGATTAGCGAGACAAGAAAGCCAGCGAACAAGTAGGCGGCCAAAGAAAGCACCCTATGTCGCCGCGCTGCCAAATACAGCGGCCAAGCAATAAAAACGATGACCAGCGCAGAAATGAGCGCCGCCGCTATTGCAGCAACCAATCCCACAAGGAAAAAGGTAGTTAGTGCATCTCTGTTTCCCGAGATTATGCCTTTCAAAAACTCAGCAACATGACCGCTCTCCATGTGAATGGAATGAAGGCAGCCAGCTACAAACGCCACTGCAACTGATGCCATCCATGCCACAACAAATGCCTTAGATGTTTGTGACTTGATACCTTTTTTCATGTTTTTGCCTTGATCTATCACCATGGCCCATTCTCCGCTGCAACACTGCAATTCGGGCACCAAACATCGGGCGCAATTACGCCAGCCCACGCACCAAGCGGTGTTCCGCCAAATGTTGATGGCGGCAAACCGAACTGGGCGAATACAGCCCAATGGAAGGCAGCAACATCTTCTGCTACCGGCCAGCGTGCCTGATCCTCCGAGCTAGGCAGGTAGTTAGCGTAAGCGTTTGCTAGATCCTCACGTATCTGATTGAGTATCGCTTGTTTATCAGAGCACTGATGATTCCTCTCGGCTTCAACATCAATAGCATCACTCAGTCTATTCGTTGCAAGGTGCCCCATAAAATCGTCGTTTGCTGCCACATGCTGTGCGAAGCAAGCATAGCTATCACCACCCGAGCATGCTGCGCCGTAGTACCCAAGATAATCACCGCCTTCTAGATAGCGTCGCTCATTTGGCGTTGTCCAACAGCCTTGACCATTGCACGCAAGCCCTTTTGGATCAGTTCTAATTAACGGATTGTTGCCGACGTAGGCATATGTGCTCGATTGGCCGCCGAACAATCCCATCGGATCGCTTTGCGGTGAGCGCCCCAACCCTGAATTGTAGGTACGGAATCCCCAGTTCATCTGCCCCGTTTCCGCGTCAAAATACTGCCCCGGAAGACCCAGGTTGTACGTATAGCCGCTCGAAATCGGGGAGACTTCGTTCCATGGATTGCCCTGATTCGGCAACTGCCACTCGGTCGTGCCGTTGCTGGTGGCAATCGCGCGTGGTGTACCGAGTTGGTCAGCCGTTACGTAGGCAATCGTGCTGGCCGACCCTGACGTATCAACGTTGGCCACTGGGATGCCATCAAGCCATATGTAATCCCGATTTGTGATGCCGTACTCCCCCAGCATCTGGCTAGCTTCGTTGTAGTCATACCGCTCGGTCGCACTACTGGCAACCTTCTGGATACGCTGTCCCAAGGCGTTGTACGTGTAGTTCCCCACCGTAACGCCAGCCACTTGCGCAATGGTCATCCTGTTGCGGTCGCTGTACCCGAAACCGTAGGTACTACCCGCCTGCGTCATCGCCGTGGTGTTGCCATCAGCGTCCACGCTGAAAGCGTTATTACCCACGGCGTTGAGCTGGTGCGTCCCGGAGTTATACGAGTAGGTGCCCGTATCCAGTCCCGAGCCGGCCTTGCTCAGCCGGTCGCCGGTCGGGTTGTAGGTCACGCTCTCCAACACACCGCCGCCAGCTTCGGTCACGCTGAGCAACCGATACAGCGGATCGTAAGCGTAAGTCTCTGTGGCTGGGTTGGCGCCAGCTGCATTGCCGATCGCCGTGATGTCACCCATCGAGTCTCTTGCAACATGCAAGTTGAACGCTGGACTTGTCAGATCCGTTAGCCTGTAGTTGGCATCGTAGGTCCGAGCGATCGCCTGCCCATTGCCCAAGCTATACCCGCTGACCGGCCCGAACGGTTGATAGGTGACGTTACTCACCACCGCGCTGGCCGTACCACCGGGCGGCGTCACCGTGACGGTCTGGATGCGGCCATCACCGTCCCGGGCATAGCTCACCAGCGTGCCGCTGGGGTACACGATGCCGCTCAGACGCCCTGCCGCGGTGTAGGAATACCCGGTGGTGTCCGTGCCCGCCGCGGTGACCTGCTGCTTCTGGATGACACGGCCCCACGCGTCATAGCAGTACACCGTGGTGACGCTGTTTTCGATGATCCGGGTCAGGCGACCGGTGGGGTACGAGCTGCTGCACCCGGTCACGCTATTGGCCTCATCGTACGTGTAGGTCACGTTCTGCGTGGTGTCGGCGTAGCTGGTGCTTGTTAGGCGATTGAGGACATCGAAGGTATTCGTCGCGGTGATCCCCTTGGCATCCGTGCGGGTGAAGACGTTGCCCGCTGCATCGAAAGTGCGGTTTGTCGTGCCGGTATCCGGGCTGACCTGACCGGTCGCATCGCTCAGGCCATCGTAGCTATACGTGGTGGCGAGGCTGCTGGGGTCAGTGACCTGGGTGAGGCGGTCCAGGCTGTCGTATTGGTAGCCGGTGGTGGTGTTTTGGGTGGCCGGATCGCTGCCGTTGTAGTTGTCGATGGCACTGACGAGACGGTTGAGCGCGTCGTAGCCAAGCTTGCGCTGGATACCCAGGGCATCGCTGCTTTGGATCAGGTTGCCATTGGCGTCGTAGCTGGTGCTGGTGTTGGCGTTGAACACCGTGTTGCTCAGGCCATCGACCACCGTGGTGAGCTGGCCCAGGGTGTTGAAGGTGCGAGTGAGGCCCTTGTGCAAGGTGCCGCTGGGGTCGTAGACCTGCTCAGCCGTTTTGTCACCGGCCGCGTCCAGGGTGTAGACGATGTAGTTGCCCAGCGCATCGGTGATCTTGTTCAAGCGATGGGCGGTGTCGTAGCCGTAGGTGGTGGTCACGCCATCCGGATCAGCGATAGAGGCCACCGCTCCGTAGGCGGTATAGGTGAACGTTGTGGTGGCACCGTTGACTGTGCGGGTCGCCAGCCAGCCGCGTGGGGTGTAGGTCAGATCGGTGTTGACACCATTGATGTCGGTGAGCCTGGTGATGCGACCATCAGCGTCGTAGGAGGCGACGGTGGTGACGTGGCCTGCCGCGTCGGTGACGGTATGCAAGTCACCGGGTTGGTAGCAGGCCGCGCCGGGGGTGCCGCAGTTCACCGCGCTGGCTGCCAGGTAATAGCTGTAGGTGGTGGCTTGGGTGAGATCCGTGCGTGGTCCGGTGGCGGTGAGCAGCAGGCCGACCAGTGGGCACTGCACGGTGTCGACGGCGGTGCAGTAGGTGTAAGTGCTGCGGCGTACACCCGCGGGCGCCGTGCCCGTAGCATTGCAGCTATAACCGGAGGCAGCGCTGTTGGTGGGATCAATCAAGCAATGCACTTGCACTGCCCCAACAGTGTTGTAGACCCAATCTTCGCGCCTAACTAGATTGTTGTTGATATCCAACGCGCGCCGCTCGACAGGAAGACGAAGCGTTTCGTTCCAATCTGTCTGCACGGTACGTTGTGCCGACGTGCCCGCGGCCTCGATGCGTTGAACTTCCAGGCCCGCCCCATCAGGGCTGTAGCTGTGGTTGGTAACGACACCGTTGAAGTCCGTTTCACTAAGCAGGTCGCCGCTGCTGTCGAAGTTAGTGCTCTGTGGTCCGCAAGTGCTGTCGCAATTGCCGGAGATGCTGGCCAGCTTCGACATGCCTTGCACGATGTTGAAGGTGTAGTTGCGCGTTTGTGTCTGGCTTGCAGAAAGCGTGTTGACGACAGTTACTGCACCGTTGCCGTTGTAGGTCAGCGCCGTTTGATTGGCATTGCCGCCGTCATAACCTTGCGTGACGCGGCTGTTGTTGTCATAGGTAAACCACGAATAGCGTGCCTCCGTACCACTGGCCGGCACGTAGCCTTCGCCGGTGACTAGCTCTGGATTATTGGAGTTTTCGTAGTGGTAGACGATGGCCGAGCCATCGGGAGCCGTCACTTGGGTCAACGTGTTATTGGAGGTGTTGTAGGTGTAGGTCCAGACTTTTCCCGCACTGTCGGTCACGCTCTGTACGTTTCCAGTGTACGTGGCACCACTGGGTGAGGTGTAGTTAAACGTGAGGCTCCGCCCAAAATCGTCCGTGACGGAGATCAATTCGTTCTGCGAATCGTATGCAAACGTTAGCGCTCGGCCGCCCAGGTGAACGATCTGGGTCAGGTTGCCGTAGCTGTTGTACGTTTCGGTGTCGCCGGTGTCTTCGTCGAAATAGGTCCAGCCGTTGATGCTGCCGTTACTTTGGATCTCGGTCAGCATGCTATGGACATCGGGATCGGTGGACCAAACGCCGGTGCTGGCGTTCTGACTGAAATAAACGATCTGGCCACTGGGACGCTCGACATACGCACCAGTTAGCGTGGAAGTGGCGGTATAACGCACGCGGCGGCTGTAATTGGTACGCCAGCCATAACCAAAGCCTTCGGCCGGTTTAAGTTGCAGGCTAACGATAATGTTGGCTTGCGAATTATAGTTGCGCTGAAGGCTCGGGCCGCTTGTGGCATCGATATCGTCGACGTTTTCCCACATGAAGCCCTCAGCGATATCTACCGGATCGGGCGTGGAAGGACGGCACTTGTTGCAAGCGCCCGGCTTGCGGCTCTTGTCCGGCTGCAGAGCCGTCGTCGTGATGTAGCAAAATTCCTCAGCACCGTAGTTCACGGGGCAACCAACTGGACGGTTGGCCTGGTCTGAGCCCTCTATTGCATCCTCCGAGGAAGGAGGGTTTCCTCCCGCAGTGTTTAGGACAAATGTTCCGATGTTGTTCCAGCTAATCTTATAGTCAGCCCCCTGTTTTGCGCACACCCCCCAATCGACCATCGGGGAGCCACCCGACATAAAGGAACCACCGCTTGTGCAGTTGTTTACTGGCGGCGGCTCGGCGAGGACGGAAGCGGATTCGTCGATAGGAGAGACGGATGAAACGGAGAACGGATAGTAGCTGTAGCTTTTGACAATGTACGCTTGAAGGGCATCGATCAGTGCTCCAGACGATGGAAACGACACATTGTTGAAATAGAAGGTATTCGTATAACGCCATGGTCCTGTAATCGGCGCAACGCAGCGCGTGTTGGCAGCGCTGCAATCTTGCGCCTGAGCGGCCGCAGCAAAGGTCATTAGCAAGAACCCTGCGACTAGTAATGGTGTGACACGACTTGTCCACGCCCCGAAGGCGTTACGCAACCGATTCACGTGATTCCCCTTTATAACATCCAGCGACGCCGCAAACCGGCCCGTTGCAAAAGACGGAATGATGGTGCGATAGCCATCCATGCTTTGTCCCCTGTCCCTGTTCCCTGTGAAGGCATTACCCCAGATCGGTGAGGTCATAGCTACTGCTGGGGTGAGCCGATTGTAGCCTGCAGCCTGTCGAAGAAACTACGCTCGCTTAGAAGAGCTGTGCCCACTCAAATATCTCCGTTGAGGCTGTGGTCCCAAAAGGAAGCTCAGCATGAGCTCGCAAGAATCCACGACAGCCTCACGACACCGTAATGAACCATGGGAACTTCACATCCCCCATCAAGTCTTACGTGAGATCTTATCGGGGGGACTCTCGTGCCAGCATCAAAAGCATGGAATGCTACGCAGCAAGAAACCAAACCTTTTTTTCTTCGCAGCGTTGCAATCGCCCTTACCCTGATACTGCACCTGATCTTTTATATCTGGGTGACGATTCCGCCAAAGCCTCGCGACACGCTGGAAAGCGAGCCGCTGCATGTTGTCTTCGTGAACCTGTCGGAACCGAAGCAAGTACCGGCGCCACAACCGATACGTACCAACCCGATACACGTATCCGCCGTGCATGTCGAAGTGCAGAAGCACGCGGTGCGCGTTATCACGTCCAGTCCATCAGACCCATCGGCTACACCGGTCTCTCCTGCTCCTGTCACTCAAGAATCGCCTGAGCCACCGGCTATTCCGTATGGAAATAGTCAGTTCGAGCAAGCGCTGACTCGTTCACATGAAGACGCACCAGCCCACATACCGGGAGATGGTGAGTTAGTGAAAGTAGCAGGGATACACGTTCAAACGCCGCCGAGCATTTCTGAAATAGTCAGCGAGACAGGTCACGTACTGAATTGCAAGGATGCGATATTCAAAAGCCGGATGACCGATGAGGAACTCGCTAAACGGGGTCTGACCGAGCGACAAATGCTGATGAAGTATTCCGAATTGGGATGTCATCCCTGAAGGCGTTCGGTAAGGCTCTATGGAATCGGAATATTCGCTAGACGCTTCAGGGATTATCGATTCAGTCCTGTTTCTGACTGCTCGACATCCACTTTGCATGGAACACCTCTGTCTCCTCATCCGCGGGGAACAGGGACTCAATACGAAGCTCTTGCGCTGCGACACTCTGTGGCGCTCCGACACTGGTCACCATCGAAAAATAGCTCAGGATCTTGCCGTCTTTATTAAACCCAAGGGGAATCATGGGAAGATTTGGAGCAGATCCGACTGATCCATGCAGTCGCCAAGATGGATCAACGCCAGGGTAAGCAAACAATTCATCGAGCAAACTGCGCGTTTGTTCGTCAAGAACGCGCCCAACCGTTTCGCGATAGACGCGCTGGACGAGGCTTCTGGCTACTGTTTCCCAATCCACAACGAATGGCCGCATACCATCGGGATCAAAGATGAGATGCAGCATATTGCGCGGCCCATGGCGCGCCGCCATGTCGATAAACGACCCGAAAAAACGCGGCGATGACTCGTTGGCAGTCAGCACGTTCCAATAGCGGTCCATGACCATGGCGGGAAATGGATCGTGCTGGCGAAGCATACGGTCAAGCGCACGAGTGATGCCCTGCATCTCCTTCGCATTCCAGGGCGTTTCCGAATAGACCGGCGCGTAGCCGGCAGCGAGAAAAACAGCGTTTCGCTCTCGCAGGGGAACATCCAGCGACTGCACGATACTGGTCAATACTTGACGGCTTGGCGCGCTTCGACCGCTTTCAATAAAGCTCAAGTGTCGTTGTGAAACGCCGGCATCAAGCGACAATCCAAGTTGGCTGGTACCACGCACCTCCCGCCAGTGACGCAGCAGGAGTCCCAAATCATCAGAGGGATGTTTCTGGCTCGTACGAACAGTGCCCATGTGAATCTCCCTAACGCGTGGAGCCTGCGATAGTGACGATGCTTGCCTATTGCTGCTCCGAAGATCAACTGCCCTGAGAGGCCGCCGGTGAAAGCAGCCCCTCTGTGATGAGCAGCCAAAGGCTCAGGCCGCTGGTGCCTGCCAACGATACGACTGAAAAGCGTCCTCCAGCGGCGGATGGGTGACATTGCCGGAGTAGTTGGTGATCGTGGAGGCGGCGACGATAGCGATTACCTCCAACAGGTGATCCTTGCCGAAACCAGCATTGAGGAATGCCGACGCATCGTGATCATTGAGATGCCCGCGCTTTTCGATAAGCGTCCGTGCGAGCGTTGACAAGGCGGCGTTCTTCGCATTCCGAGGAGTCCTGCGTTCGCGAATGGCATCGACATCCGCAGCGTCCACACCTTCTTTCACGGCCAGGAAGGAATGGAATGCCACGGCCCACGAGGACGCATTGGTGACGGCATTGGTAAGCAGGACGATTTGAACCTGTTCCTCGGAAAAGCTGCCGCCGTGGACTTTGCCGAAGAGTCCAACCAGGCTGCTGATCAGCACCGGGGACGTGGCGATCCCACCCAAAATATTCGGGAGGATGCCAAACGCGCTCTGCAGCGCCTCAAGAGACGATTTGGACTGTTCAGGCGCGGATTCGATGGTATGGATAGGAAAAGCTGACATGGTTTGTTCTCTCTGAATTGGCGCATCGGAATCGATGCCGGTGTAGACACCTTATTCATACGAGTTCAACAAACCAATTACCTGAAAGGTAATCAACTCACCTCATGAAGAAGAGGCTGCAGGATTGACCGCAATGTGGAGGAATCCGGACTTGAAGTGTGCTTCCGACTCACGAAGCTCGACGTAAATGCGTCACTTCAGTAATCACGAATATCCAGCGCAATAAAGCAACGCGCACTGTATCCCATCCCTGTTGACGGCCACTTCAACTGGCTCAGCAGACGGTCGCCACCTGGCCATGGCTGATTATCGAGCAACGCTTCGGCAACCACCGAGCCATCATCGGCCTCGCGGCGGAATAAGCGGACCCAGTGCAATTCGCCACTCAATGATTCGTTGCGCAGGGCATCGTGCAAGCCGGACAACAAACCTTCCGGCGCCGCCACATCATCACGACTGAACGTGAGCGGCCCCACGAAGACATCCCAGCTTCGCATGCCCAGATCCCAGCTTTGCAATTGAATGCGTCGGTCATCGGTCACGTACCAGCATGCGGCCAGCAGTACGTACAAGACGTCGCGTTCGAACGCTTTCAGCGCATCGCGCGCGCCGGCGTCACCTCGTCCGTAGCCGGCAAAACTTTCCTCGATGTGGCGCTCTTCGCTGATCACCACATCAACATCCAGCCGACCCGGCGCACCTTCTTCGCCCTCATGCCAACGGGTACGCACGGCGGGAAAATCGCCATCCGTTACCAGCCAATCTTCATCTAATTCCAGCTCCACGTCGTGGCGCTCGAACAGGCGAAGCAAGTCAGTTTGCACGGCGTTGCCGTTCATCGGATAACTCCTGGGCGATCAGCTACGATAGCCTCTCACAAATGCGTAGCTGCTCCCAGCCCGTCTGCGGGAATCGGGTTGTACGTTGAAGGTTATTTCCCGCACCTGCCTCCGACGATTTCGACCGTCGTGATTCGTACGCCGAACGCGACCGTTATGCGTCACCAGCAGGAAGGTCAACGGGATACGATTCATCGAAGTTGGCGGAAGTGCTGACCTGCTCCCACGCAGCCGCTTCGGCAATCTGATGCCTGGCGTATTCCTGCGCCATCTTGACGGCACCGGCCCCGAGCAGCAGATGGGTGGGCAAGGGATGGTGCTTGACCACTCGGACAAGGATTTCGCCGGCACGCTTCGGATCGCCGGCCAACGCAACTCCGGAAGCCAGAATACGTACAAGCGCGCCCACGGTCTGGTCGTACTCCGCTGGCATGTCAGGGATCTTCATCGACGATCCTGCCCAATCGGTGGCGAATCCGCCCGGTTCGACCACCAGGTATTTGATACCAAACGGCGCCGTTTCCGACTGCAGTACGCGGGTAAAGCCATCGACCGCAAATTTCGCGGCCTGATAGGAGCCGAGGCCGGGCGTACTACCTACCCGTCCGCCGACCGATGAGAATTGCACGACGATGCCGTGCCCCTGCGCACGCAGAATGGGCAAAGCTGCCTTCGAGACGTTGTAGACACCCCAGAAGTTGGTCTCGAACTGCGCGCGGAAGTCTTCTTCGCTCGTCGTTTCTACCGGAGAGACATTGGCATAACCTGCGTTGTTAACCACTACATCAAGTCGACCAAAGCGGTTGACAGCTACCTGAATGGCTGCGGTCGCCGCGGCGGGATCGGTGACGTCGAGGGCGACCGGGAGCACTCTTTCACCATATTGTTTAACCAGCTCGGCAAGCTGCTCGGGCCGGCGGGCGGTGGCGACGACGGAATCGCCTGCCTCCAGCGCTGCGGTTGCCAACGCATGGCCGAAACCACGGGAAGAACCCGTAATGAACCAGACTTGGGAACTCATAATCAGGATGCCTTCCAGAGTTGAAAACTTCTTGCCGATAAGGCATTTCAGCACAATCCCGAAGTTAACACAACGAAGTTTTGTTAAAATGACCCCATGACGACATCGACTTTCCAGCGCGCACGCAGCCACGAAGCGAAGCAATTACGCCTGAACGAGATCCTTGAGGCTGCCCGGGCGCTCGGCACCGAGCACGGCGTGGGCAACGTATCGCTGACCGACATCGCCGAGGCCGTCGGCATGCATAAGTCGGCCATGCTTCGCTACTTCGAAACGCGCGAGCAGATCTTTCTCATCCTCACTGCATCGGCTTGGCAGGCGTGGGCCGAGGACGTGACCAAGCGCGTTAAACGGTCAGGCGACATGTCGCCGAAATCCGTCGCATCCGCGCTGGCCAAATCGCTCGGCAACCGCCCCTTTTTCTGCGATCTCTTGGCGCACGCAGCGCTGAGCCTTGAGCGTCACGTGTCACTGGATGCGGTACGCACTTTCAAGTTCGCCGCGCTTGATTCGGCCTATGCGATCGCTACCCAGTTGCAAGAGTGCGCTTCGCTGACGCAGCGCCAGGCCATCGATACCGTGACCACCGCAACCAGCATGGCCGGTGCGCTGTGGCAAATGGCGACGCCAGCACCCGAGGTTTTGCCGCTCTACCAGAGCGATCCACGCCTCAGTCACGTCGTCGCCGATATCACGCCGCGGCTGGCAAGCATCCTTGAAAACCTGTTGCTTGGGTTTGGGGTGACGAATCGCGCCTCACGTTGAGGAATGTTGCCCTAGTGGGCCTTGGCATCATCCCAGCAACTTTGTCACATCGAAGGCACTGGATCCCAGCTTTCGCTGGGATGACGGCGAGGTGTGGCTGAGGAACGACGCCAGTCGGGTAACGGCAAGCCGTCTGTAACCTCATTACGCCTCCAGCCCGGGAACGCCACCATGCATCCCTCCCTCGGGACATGTATTAAGGTATCCCTGCATGAGCAAGGGTATCGCCGCCCCGATGATGGTGCTGTTTGCAATCACGTTTGTGTGCCTGCACGCAGCGTCGTTCCTGCTTGCGCCCGCGCATGCCATGGTGATGTCGTACCTGTTCTTGATTGCGGCGCCGGTGCTGGCGTTTGCGGCGGCCCTGCGGCGTGGGTGGATGACGGGTTTGGCGCCCACGCGTGGCTGGAGCCTGGTGGCTGCCAGCATGCTGCTCTGGACATGCGGCATGATCGTCAGCCTTCGCGAGGATCTGTTTCTCGCCAACAATAATGTGGCACCCGGCGGAAGCATGCTGTTTTACGTGCTTTATGGTGTGCCGATTTTCTATGCCGTTGCCACGGTGGGCGTGGAAACCAGCGTCATGCAACGCATGATCGACGCGGTGCTGACGCTTACCCTTGGCTATCTCTATTTCGTGCTGATGTTTTCGTGGATAAGCCTGGAAGGCGCCTCCAATCCGATCGCCGCGCATATGATTGCCGACATGTTCGATCTGGAGAATGGTTTTCTTGCGGCCACGACGATCATCCGTTTCATGGCCGCGGATACGTTGGAGCGACGCTACTTTTTTGGCGTGCTGGCCGTCTTCTCTTGTCTTTATGCCGTGATTGCGGCTTATTACAACCATCACGTCGCGTTGGACGTCGCGCCTGATATCGGTAGCCTCTACGACCTGATTGTCGATGTGCCCTTCCTGGTTTTCATGGTGCTGGCATCGACCGGGTCAACGCGAATCTCGCAAACGCTCGATCCACCCATCGGGCTCGTGCGCTTTGTTCGCAGTGGCAGTCCGCTGCTGCTGGCACTCGCGGTACTGTTGCTCGCGTTGCTGTTGCTCCGGCAGCACTTCGGGCTTGGTGTGGCTGGCGTGATGATTGCCGTGCTTGGTTACGGTCTGCGCAGCATCCTGAGCCAGGTCAATCAGATCAAAACCCAGGATCAACTGCGCCAGGACCGCACCAGGTTCGCCGAAATGGCCATGCGTGACAGTCTTACCGGCGTTCCCAACCGGCGCGCTTTTGAAGAAGCGATGGACAGAGAGTGGCGCCAGGCATTGCGCAGCCAGCAGGTCATTTCGCTGCTGCTGGTGGATATCGATCTGTTCAAGCAATACAACGACCGCTACGGGCATCTGGCCGGTGACGCCTGTTTGCGCGAGGTCGCCAGGTTGCTGCAGCAAGCCTTGCGGCGACCGGCAGACATGCTTGCCCGCTACGGCGGCGAGGAGTTCGTGCTGGTCTTACCAAACACACGTGCCAAGGGGGCGCAGGAAGTCGCGGCCCGACTATGCAAGCAGGTCAGCGAGCTACAGCTGCGCCATGAGGACAGCCCTACCCGCTATCTCACGGTGAGCATCGGCGCCACAAGCATCGTGCCCACCAACGATATGGCACCGGATGCGTTGGTCCAGACCGCCGACCACGCGCTTTACACAGCCAAACGCAACGGCCGCAATCGCGCGGAGTGGGTCGCATGAACATGCACTCGCGACACTTGGCTCACGATTCTTCCTGCCTCAGAAACAGACCTCCCGTATCGCTGAAGTGAACTACGGAGCGGCGGCTTGCACGCAGATGCTGTGCTGTCCTTACCGAGGCATCGAGCGCCGGGGCCATTTCGGCAATATCAACGAATCGATTGGCGCGACGCTTTTGCTTACCCGCAAAGCGCATGCGGTTGTAAAACGCCCAGCTTCCCAGCGACAGCGCAGCGATAACGGCCACCTGCAACACCTGACCGAAATCGTTGGCCGCCCGGAAGGGATGATTCAGCCCCAGCTTGACATACACATCCTGCAGGCCAAGCAGCCAGGCGATCAGGGTAATCAGCGGCAGCCACAACGAGATCCACAAGGTCCACGCCACCATCGTGATGACAGTAAAGAGTGCACGCTGAAACGGCTTCTGGTACTCGGGATGGTTGATAATGGGATCGGCTTTCATCTCACACCTCGATCAGGACTGGTCCATACAGCACGGGTGCCACGCCGCTTGATGACGGCTCTTGGCAATGCCACCACGGACGTGGCGGTGGTCAGCATCCAATAGGCAATCGGATACCAGATCATCCAGTAGTAATTGCGGCCGATGCGCTTTTCATAGCGTCGATCGATCAGCAAACTGATCAGAAACTGCAGCATGCAGACGATGCCAAGCACCACACCGTTCCACTGCGGCAGCAAGGTCGGCACATGCAGCGACGGTGGCAAGGTGATGATGAGTCCCAGCAGCCAAAGCATGACCATCGCGACCATGTCATACGACCAGATCAGGCTGACGACGTACTCGGCTGCGACCATCCACATGCGCCGCTGACGCCAGTGCAACAGCTTGGACCAGTAACGCAACAACACTTCCGATCCGCCTTGTGCCCAGCGCAGGCGCTGTTTCCACAGACCACGCAAGGTTTCAGGCATGAGAATCCAGCACAGCGCATTGGGCTCGTAACGGATTTCCCAGTGACGCATCTGCAAGCGCCAACTGACGTCGATGTCTTCCGTGACCATGTCCGTGTTCCAGTAGCCAACGTCGTGCAAGGCAACTTTGCGGAACGCGGCGATCACACCGGATACGGTGAAGATGCGTCCGTAGACTCGCTGCGCGCGCTTGATCAAGCCGATGATCGAGGAAAACTCACCGACCTGAAGCTTGCCAAGCAAGGTTGAGCGGTTGCGGATGCGTGGATTGCCAGTCACGGCGCCCACGCGCGCACTGGACAACAGATGCGTCATCAGCCAATGCGTGGCATAGCGGTCAAGCATGGCGTCGCCATCCACGCAGACCAGATAGTCGCCTTTGGCCGCCAGCGTGGCAGTGCGCAAGCCCATCGCCTTGCCTTGATTGCTCGACAAATGGATCACGCGAAGCTGCGGATACTCGTTCATCAATTGATCGAGCTTCTCGCCGGTATCGTCGGTAGAGCCGTCGTTCACTGCGATGATCTCGAAATCCGGCCAGGACTGTTCGGACAACTGCGCAATGGTCTCGCGCACCTGCTCGCCTTCGTTGTGGCACGGCACGATCAACGACACCATCGGATAGGAGGCCAGCGCAGGTGGCTTGGCGCGCGCTGGCTCCTTGCGCTCCCAACGCAGGAAATAAAGCAGGCCTCCGCTCATCCACAGCAGTGACATCGCCAGGGGATAGAAAAAGGCAAATTCGAGCAGGACGTGAATGATGCCACCGTTCATCGTGATGGCTCCGGATAGGGGTAATCGGCAATCGAAATCGACGGCCGAATGATTTCCAGCCGCGGCTGGTTCTTGATGAAATCATCCGGGTAGTAAGCCAGATGACGCACACCTTCTGTCTGCAGCAACCTGATGCGAGATCCCATCTTCGCTTCACTGATAGGTTGATCGCTGCGCCAATCGTGCGAGGCCAGTTCGAACAACGTGTGATTCAACGCGTCGGGAATCGCCTTTACACGCGCCACCAAGTCGCGATACCAGGACGCGGTATCGCGCTGCTTGTCCAATTGCGGCATCGCCATGATCGCTGTCATGTCGTAGCCGGCCAGGAAAGCAGGCAGGCTTTGCGCAAACCACGCCTCTGCCGCAGGATCGAAGATCGGCCGGGTGTAGATGTTGCGCACCGTTTTCACCAGCGGTCGCCAGCGGCGTACGCGGTCAGTCAGTGCATGGGTAAAGCCGATCAGCGCTGCAGTCCGCTGCGCCGGATTCCTGTTTGACCATGGACCGAGGTTGTCGGTATCACGCAGATAGGCATCATCGGAGAACAGCAGGCCTGCTTCGTCTGCATGCATGGCGAGGTCTTCGTAGACATCACCGATCCACTGCTCGACTTTTGGATCCCACGGCGCGAGGCGATAGTGATCCCCGCCGGGCTTCGGTTCGCCTGCCAGCGATGGCAGGTTTGGCGCATCGGGAAAACGGAAGGCAAGCACCGGCATCCACGCATACACGCGAACGCCAGCGCGTGTACGCAGTTGCCACGCTACACGTGAAAACAAGTCCGCGCGCATGGGCAGATGGCGGTTCGGGAAGTACACGGCCTCTGCCACACCGTCGCCCTTCGGATCGGCATACGCCTGCAGCCACACCTGGCTTGGCTGCATTCTCTTGATGCGATCGAGCAGCACGGAGAGATTGCGTTCCTGCTGCGCCGGATCGGGATCGTAGACATAGTCCAGATCCACTTGCACGGCCCGCACCGGATCGATGCGCTGCTGATGGCGAATCAGCCAGCCCAGGCGATTGGCGTTGATGTTGCCGCTGATCAGCAGGCGCGGAATCGTACTGTCGACCTGCACGTCTGGCAGCTTGTCGTCCAGGCTGAAGGACACGTCCAGACCCTCGCTGGCGGCGATCTGCACGGCGATCTTGTTGTAGGAGCCGTAAGGCCAGACGATGGCGCGCGGGCGATGACCGGTTTCCTTCGCAATTTCATCGGAACTGTGGCGCAAGTCGACACGCAGACGCTCGAGGTAGGCCTCATCACTTTCATAGCTGTGGCTGGCCATGTCGTAGCGCAGCGTGGTCACTGACGGCATCTGGTTGTTCTGCGGATTGCCGGGAATGCCCATATGCAACTGCCAGGTATGCGAGGCAAATTCCACCAGACCGGACTTCTGGATCTCGCGAATCTGATCCCAGGTCATAAAGCAGTCGCGCGTGCATTGCGCTCCGTTGTAGGCCATCTGCTGGCCTGCGGGCATGTCGATCCATGAGCCGACCAGCGCCGACACCGCCGGATAGTCGTACGCGCGCAGCAAGGGATAGACACGCGTGTAAAACGATTCCAGGCCGTCATCGAAGGTGAGCAATACGGCGTGCTCAGGCAAGGCCGGACCACCGTGCGAAGCCCGCACCACCTGTTCCAGGCTCACCACGCGATAGCCATTGGCCTTGAGCCAGTCGAAATGCGCAATCAGGTGGTCGGTGTTGATCGCATCCGGATCGTGATCGCCCTGCGCGCCGACGTCGTCGCGAACGTCGTGATAAGTGAGCACGATAAAGTCGGGTTTCGCCGGCGTAAGCACAGCGGCTTGCACAAGACCCGTCATCAGCATCAATACAAGGGTGAGAAGGAATCGGCGCATCGTCACTCTCCCCAATGCACGGTCAGGTCGAGCACGACGCGCGACTCATGCCGGCCGTCGTACGGCTGGTAATGCCAGCTCAGTCCCCATCCGAAACGCAGGCCAGCCTGCGGCTGGAAGATCTGTCCGTAGCGCGCGCTGACCATCAGGCCTGTGCCGTAGTTGAGTTCCTGGTATCCGCCGACAGCGACGTCGATGCGCTCGGTCCAGCTACGGTCCTCGTACTGGCTGAGCAGGTTTTGCAACGCGCCGGTGACCGCGTAGGAGTGATCGTCGCGCGGGTTGAAATACGGGCGATCGTCTTCGCTGTTATGCGAACCGCCGATTTCCACACCGCCATCAAGAGTGAGATTCGGCGCGGTGTGCAGGCGCTGCACAACATCCGCCAGCCAACCTTCGCGCAGATTGCCGTCGCTGAAACGATCGTGATAAAGCGCCAAGCGTGCCGAGGTCAGTTCGCTGGCACGCCATTGCACAGCCGTACTGATTGAATTGCCGGTGATGCCATAGTACTGCGCACGCAATGGCACATCGTTGCTGGCGCTGCTCCAGTCGGTGGACCACGACCATTGATCGTTGATGGCCCAGTTGAAGCCGGCGGCCACGTCCGTACGCTTCACAAAGCGATCAGCCGACGGCAACGCTTCCAGATAGAACTGCAGTCCGTGCAGATAGCCTTCCAACCCAAGACCTGCACGTTCGCGCACTACCGGACCTTCCGGCAAGGAAGCCGTGGCGTACTGCGCCAAGGCAAGTACACGCCAATGATCATCGATCAGCGGGCTCGCCAGCGTCGCCTGGGTTTCTTCGTCGCGATCACCGTAGTCGGGACTGTTGCCCCAGCCATTGTCATGCGTGAGATCGAACTGCCAGCCGCGCGTGCGATCCCACGCGTCCAGTGCATCCTGCACACGTCCGCTGCGGCCGGCTTCCTGCTGCGCCTGCGCGAGATTGGATTCCACCGCTGCGTAGTCGTACAAGGCTTGATGAGCGGCGGCGGCATCAAGGTCCGCGTTGGCGTCGCGCTCATCCAGCGTGTCGGCGATCTGCAGAGTCTGCAAGGCGCGGCGTGGCCAGCCGCGTGCCAGTTCGGCCATCGCCAGATCGCGGCGAAGGTCGGCATTACCCGGTGCTTCCGCACTCATCGCGGCAAGCGGCTCGTAGCCCTTTTTGAGCAAGCCCTCGTCCATGTCGATCATGGCCGCATTGCTGTCAGCATCTACCTTGGGCTGGTTCTGCGTATTGCCGCGCACATTCCGTAGATGCAGCCAGCGCGCTTCGTTATCGGCTAGCTGGTGAATGGTCGATAGCGCATCGTGCGAGCGACCCGCTTCCTGGTACGCATATGCCAGGCCTATACGCGGATCGACTTCGCTCGGATCGTAAGGACCGGGATCGCGGCGAATGCTGTCTTCGTACAAGGGAATCGCATCGCGAGCGTCGTGCTTTTGCATCATCGCGTCAGCCACCGCCTGTTCGGCATAGGGTGGCAGTGACACGCCTTGTTGTTTCAGTGACGCGTAGTCGGCCAATACCTCATCGGCTCGATCGTCCTGATCCAGCACGGCGAGCAAGTCCAGGCGTGCGCGCAGCCGTATGTCTGCGGGTGCTGCGGGGTCGTTCGCCAGTTGTTCGATCGCGGCGGCAGCCTTGTCGGCCTCGGCGTAAGGATGGTGCGCGTCAGCCGGCTCACCGCGTGCCCAGCGCGCCTGATGCGCGTCGTAATCGGCGATCTGGCCGTAGCGTTCGGCGAGACTCTGGGAGGGAAGCGCCGCGCCAAGTTCCCTCGCGCGCGCCGAAGCGCCCAATTCAGACAGCAGCGCAACATTGAGCTGGCGCGCATCGAGATTGTCCGGCCAGCGCGCCAATACCTCCTGGCAATACGCCAGCGCTTCCACACGCTTGCCGGCTGCTCGCGCAGCGCGCGCCTGAGCCAGCAGACTTGCGGCGTCTGTCGTCGCCTGCATCGTCGTTTGCGCACAGACGGTGTCCACGGTGCCGTAGAGCGTGAACATCACCAGCAAAGCGATGGCCGTGCGACGTAAGCGCAGGCCGCGCTTTTCCGCTGGGCGTTCGACGCGCGCGCGAACGCCTGCATCAGCCGTGCATGAAGACACTGGAGTTTTCCCCCGTTCCGTTTTGAGGTGTACCGGTTCGGCTCAGCCCCCGACTGACCCGACCTTGCCTTTGTTTTTAGCCAAGCAGGAACCGCGCCATTGTGTGACGTAGTTCACATTTTCATGGTATCTCGACTCGACCTCAAATGGGAAAGCCCGCCCGGCGGCCCGGAGGGCTGTATCAAGCCTCTTTCCGACCCTCGTCCGCACGCGATTGGCTGCCTAAGGACGCCGCTGATAAGGCGACGGATGGCCCACCCGCGTCCGATTCCGCCCCAAAACGTTCAATCGCTAAGCCGTGATAACAATTGCCACCGCACGGCAGCCCGATCGAGCTGGGCGAGGGCCTGTCATCGCGCCTCCTGCAAAAGCAAAGGGCCTGCATTTAGCAGGCCCTTTGTATTCACAACCACCATCCCGCGCTCAATGCACTTTGTGCGCAGGGGGACGCAGACCGAACAGAATCAACAACACTGCGCCCACGGTGATACCGCAATCAGCCACGTTGAAGGTCGGGTAATACCAATCGCGGTAGTAGACCTGGATGAAATCGGTGACCTGCGAGGCATGCAAGCGATCAATCAGATTGCCTAGCGCCCCGCCAATGACCAAGGCCAACGGCAATGCCGTGCGCCATGCACGGCGTGCCGTGCGCGTTAGCCACACCACCAGCGCGCTGCTGATCACCAACGCCAGCAGCACGAAAAACCAACGCTGCCAGCCGCCGTTTTGGGCCAGGAAGCTGAACGCCGCGCCGGGATTGAACGCCAGTGTCCAGTTGAGGAAGCCCGGAATCACCGGATACGGCATGCCCGCCGGCTGCAGCGCGGTCACCGCCCACCATTTGGTGAGCTGGTCGAGGGCGATCCATAGCGCGGAAAGCAGTAGCCATGGGAGTGCGTTGGGTTTGGGGTGCATCAGCGTACTCAAACGTTTAGAAAGGCCAACTCCCTCTCCCTTCCGGGGAGAGGGCTGGGGTGAGGGAACAATCTTGCAGCGGTGTGTATCAAAGCGAGGCTCTGGTTGCAGTTCAAGGCCAACCTCGGCCCCTCACCCTACCCTCTCCCCAAAGGAGAGAGGGTTTTAGCTCAAGGCTAGAACCAGCGGCGATCTTCGCCCGGTCCTTCCACGTTGCTTACGCAGCGGCTACAGATGTCCGGGTGCGCAGGGTTGCTGCCCACGTCTTCGCGGCGATGCCAGCAGCGGATGCACTTGGCTGCTTCGCTCACGCTGGCAGCGACATGCACCTCGCCGCCTTGCAGCGGCAACGCTGTCGCATCGGCCGGACGCGCTTGCAACGGTGCAAAGCTCAGGTCGGAAGTGATGAAGAAGAAGCGCAGCTCATCGGCAGTCTGTGCATAGCGCGCCGTGGTCGCGGGATCGGCATGCAGTACCAGTTTGGCTTCCAGCGCGGCACCGATTTTCTCGGCTTTGCGCATGTCTTCGAGCACACGTGAAGCGGTGTCGCGGATCGACAGCAGATCGGCCCAATAGCGGCGCTGTTCCGGCGAAGCTTGCGTGTTCACCAGACCGTCGTACCAGGTTTCGAACAGCACGCTTTCGCTACGCTCGCCCGGCATGTGCTGCCAGATTTCTTCTGCGGTGAAAGACAACACCGGCGCCAACCAACGCACCAGCGCTTCCAGAATGCGGTACATCGCACTCTGCGCACTGCGTCGGCCGAGGCTTTCGGTCGGCATCGTGTAGAGGCGGTCCTTGGTGATGTCCAGGTACAACGCACCCATTTCGTTGGTGCAGAAGTTCTGTACGCGCTGGACGATCTCCGGGAAGTCGTAGCGATCATAAGCGGCCACCACAGCCTGCTGCAGTTCGTAGGCCTGGCCTATCGCCCACTGATCGAGCAACAGGCTCTGTTCAACCGGCAACAGCCTGGTCGGATCAAAGCCATCCAGATTGCCGAGCAGGAAACGTGCGGTGTTGCGGATGCGGCGATACATGTCCGACACGCGCTTGAGGATTTCCTCCGACAAGGACATCTCGTAGCGATAATCGGTCGACGCCACCCACAGGCGCAGGATGTCCGCGCCCATCCGGTTCATGATGTCCTGCGGCTCGATACCGTTGCCCAGTGACTTGGACATCTTGCGGCCCTGCGCATCGACGCTGAAGCCGTGCGTCAGCAGTTGCTTGTACGGCGGCTTGCCATCAAGCATCGCGGCGGTGAGCAGCGAGGAATGGAACCAGCCGCGATGCTGGTCCGAACCTTCCAGGTAAAGATCCGCCGGGAAACGCAGCACATCGGCATGCGAGCCACGCAGCACATGCCAGTGCGTGGTGCCGGAGTCGAACCATACGTCCAGCGTGTCACGATTCTTTTCGTAGTGCTCGGCATCCGCACCGAGAAGTTCGGCCGGGTCGAGGTTTTGCCACGCTTCGATGCCATGCTGCTCAACGCGCTTTGCAACGTCTTCCAGCAGCTCTGGCGTGCGCGGATGCAGTTCGCCTGTTTCGCGATGCACGAAGAACGCCATGGGCACGCCCCATTGGCGCTGGCGCGACAGTGTCCAGTCGGGACGTTCGGCGATCATGCTGTGCAGGCGCTGCTTGCCCCAGGCCGGGAAGAACTGAGTGGCTTCCACGCCTTCCAGCGCAGTTTCGCGCAGTGTCTTGCCGCCATCCTTCGGCGTGATGTCCATGCCCGCGAACCACTGCGACGTGGCGCGATAGATGATCGGCGTCTTGTGCCGCCAGCAATGCATGTAGCTGTGCGCGTACTTGTTCTGGTGCAGCAGCGAGCCGGCTTGATCCAGCGCTTCGACGATCTTGGGATTGGCCTTCCACAGGAACATGCCACCGAACAACGGCAGCCAGGATGCGTAGACACCATTGCCCATCACCGGAGCGAGGATGTCAGCGTCCTTCATGCCGTGCGCCTTGCACGACTGGAAGTCTTCCACGCCGTAAGCGGGCGCGGAGTGCACGATGCCGGTACCGGTATCGAGCGTCACGTAGTCGCCGAAGTAGATCGGCGAAAGACGCGCATAGCCCGGATCCACCGCGTACAGCGGATGGCGGAATTTGAGGTCACCCAGCGCCTGCCCCGGCACGGAAGCCACGATCTGCCCTTCCAGACCATAGGTCTTGAGGCATTCCTCGACGCGCTCGGTGGCAAGAATCAGCAGGCCCTTGGCCGTATCGACCAGGCTGTAGCTGAATTCCAGATGCAGGTTGAGCGCCTGGTTGGCGGGAATCGTCCACGGCGTGGTGGTCCAGATCACGATCTGGCCACTGGGCTTGGGCAGCTTTTCCAGTCCGAACGCCTTGGCAACGGCATCGGGGTCGTCGAACGCAAAGCCGACGTCGATGGCGATGTCGGTTTTGTCTTCGTACTCCACTTCCGCTTCGGCCAAGGCCGAACCGCAATCGAAGCACCAGTTGACCGGCTTCAGGCCGCGGTAGATGTAACCCTTGCGCAGCAGTTCGGCCAGCGCGCGGATTTCGCCCGCTTCATTCTGCGGTGCCATGGTGAGGTAAGGACGATCCCATTCACCCAGCACACCCAGGCGCTTGAAGTCACCCTTCTGCTTCTCGATCTGCTCGCTGGCATAGGCGCGTGCCTTGCTCATCACCTCGTTGGTGGGCAGGTTTTTGCCAAACTGCTTTTCGATCTGGATCTCGATCGGCATGCCGTGGCAATCCCAGCCCGGCACGTAAGGTGCGTGATAGCCGGCCAGCAGCTTGGACTTCACCACCACGTCCTTGAGGATCTTGTTGATCGCGTGGCCGAGGTGGATGGCACCGTTCGCATAAGGCGGGCCGTCGTGCAGCACGAACATGGGCCGGCTGGCGGTCTTGGCCTGGATCTGGTGGTAACGCCGTACCTTTTCCCATTCGGCCAGCCAGCCCGGCTCGCGCTTGGGCAGGTCGCCGCGCATCGGGAAGGTAGTCTGGGGAAGGTTGATGGTGCTCTTGTAGTCCTGGGTCATCGCTCGGTGCCGTATTTACGGTGGTCCCGCTTCGATGCCTGGAGGGCTACCGAAGCCTCGTGCTACTGCTTGCCGCGCGCGGCGGTCATGGGTGACCTGAGCGCGCATTCGTGGTCGGCACCGGCTCTGTTTGCACGCAGATCACAGGGGGATCGGTGAAGGCAGACTGGCTGTCTGTCGAACCGATGCCCCTGTGATCTGCGGGCAAACAGAGCCGGCCCCTCGGGTGACTTCTGAAAGCGCCGCGGGCTGCGCCCCATGGCTTGGAAAGACCCCCAGTCTTCCCGGCGCCACGCGACACACCCCGCGGCGCTTTCAGAAGTCATGACAACCACGAATGCGCGCTCAGGTCACCCCTAACGCACGCGCTTCGGCGGGTGCTTCAAATAATAATGATCGCCACGGCCGCTGTTGGGGGCGTGGTACGCGTGGCTGGCATGGACAATGGCAGGTTCATGGCCTTAGTCGCCGATCAGTACAGGGTTCATGCCCAGGATCTCCCGGGCCGAATGCGCATCATGACTCATTTGAGCCTTTAATGCGTCCAATTCGTCGAATTTCATCTCGTCACGCAGCTTGGCTACGAACTCCACCGCCATGCGCTGGCCGTACAGATCCCCTTCGAAGTCGAACAGGTGTACTTCGAGTAGCGGTTCAGCCACCTCGTTGACGGTCGGCCGCGTACCCAGACTGGCCACGCCCGGCCAGCTGCAGGCACCCTCGCCCAGTCCCACTCGCACGGCGAAAATGCCGTGGACGGGCGTAACCCGCTCACGCAAATGGATATTGGCGGTAGGGAAACCCAGGGTACGGCCAAGCTGATTGCCGTATTCCACCTTGCCTTCGATCACGAAGGGACGGCCCAGCAAGGGCGAAGCCGCGCCAAAGTTGCCAGCCGCCAGCAAGGCTCGTACACGGCTGGCGGAGACGCGCTCACCGTCCAGCAGCACCGCCGGCATGGTGTGGGCGACAAAGCCGCGCTCGGCGCCGATGCGTTCCAGCATGGCGACGTCGCCCGCGCGCTTGTGGCCGAAGCGGAAATCCGCCCCGACCCAGACTTCGCGCACGTTGAGGCGATCGAGCAGCACACGCTGCACGAAATCCTCGGCAGACATCGCCGTCAGGGCTTGGTCGAAGCGCAGGAGCAACGTGTGCTCCATGCCGGACGCAGCGAAGCCGAGCAGCTTTTCGCGCACGCTGGAGAGGCGCGGCACCGGCTCTTTCGAAAAATACGCACGCGGCAGCGGCTCGAAACTCACCACGATCGGCGTGCAGCCGAGGGCTTGCGCCCGTTCGCGCACTTCATTCAACAAAGCTTGATGGCCGCGATGCAAGCCGTCGAAGGCACCGACCGCAACCACACTGCCGCCGGGGGCCAGACACGGCCCGGCGACTTCCCGGGACAGTTTCATCATGCCATCAGTATAGCGGTCACTCATGATGCAATTCGCGTAGGCGGAAGCCGGTTGCGAAAAGTACGACCACATACGTCGCACCGCCCGCACCAACCAACAACGCCAGGCGCCACACGCGGCCGATCACTTGCATCTGCGTCCAGTCCGGCCAGTACCAGCGACCCAGCAGCAATACGACGATCATGGCCGCACAGGCCAGCACCAGCCGTGTGCAATGCTGCCCCCACCCCGCCTGCTGCTGGTAGATATCCGCCTGCCGCAACCAACGCCACAGCAACAGCAGGTTGATATAGCTCGCCACGGCACTGGCCATGCCCAGCGCCAGATGCAGGCCGGGTACTTTGGACAAACCGTCCAACAAAGGCCCAGCCCGCAAAGCAGACGGCGCCCACATGGCATACAGCACCAACAGAAACAGGCCGTTGAGCAGCATGTTGGTGATCAGCGCTGCTACACCGGCACGCACCGGCGTGCGCGTGTCCTTGCGCGCATAGAACGCTGGCAGCAACACTTTCACCATCGCGTAGGCCGGTACGCCGAAGCTCAGCGCGGTAACCGACAGCGTGGCCATGCGCGTATCAAAAGGCCGGAATTGGCCGTTCTGAAACAAGGTAGCCACCAGCGGTTCGGCCAGCAGCATCAAACCAAACATCGCCGGTACGGCAATCAGCAAGGTAGTGCGCAGGCCCCAATCCAGCGCCCTGGAAAAACCCTCATGATCGGTGGCGACGTGATGCCGCGAGAGCGACGGCAGGATGACCGTCCCCAGCGCCACACCGAACACACCCAGCGGCAACTCCAGGAAACGGTCGGCCTGCGACAGCCAGGTCTGCGAACCGGAGATCAACAACGATGCGATCACCGTATCGAACAGCAGGTTGATCTGTGACACCGACGAACCGAACAAAGTCGGCACCATCTGACGCATGATCCGGCGCACATCCGGATGATTCCAACCCCAGCGAGGCTTGGTCAGCAGATCGAGTTGGCGCAATGCCGGCAGTTGGAACAGCACCTGCAGGATGCCTGCCGCGAACACTGCCCAGCCCAGCGCCAGAATCGGCGTCTGCAATCGCTTCGACAACCACCACGCACCAGCGATCATGCAGAGGTTGAGAATCACCGGCGTCAGCGCCGGCAACCCGAACCGATGGAAGCTGTTGAGCGCGCCACCGGAAAGCGCCGTCAGCGATACGAATAGCAAAAAGGGAAAGGTCAGTCGAAGCAGTTCGACGGTGAGCGCGAACTTGTGCGGCTGATCCACCGCTCCCGGCGAAAACACCGTTGCCACCTGCGGCGCGAACAAAACGCACAACGCGGTGACCACCAGCAAGACACCGCCCAAGGTGCCCGATACGCGCGCCATCAGTTCCTTCAGCTCTGCGTGCGTGCCCTTTTCCTTCACCTCGGTAAAGACCGGCACGAATGCGGTGGAAAAAGATCCCTCCGCAAACATGCGGCGCATGAAGTTGGGAATGCGGAACGCGACCCAGAAAGCGTCGGTCGCCACATTGGCCCCGAAGACATGGCTGATCGAGATATCCCGCAGCAGCCCGAGCACGCGCGAAACCATGGTCATGCTGCTGAACGAGAGCAGCCCGCGTAACAGGCTCGGCGACTTCATGCTTCTCCCGATTCCTTCATAGCCCCTGCAAACGCCTGATGCCGTTGTTGGCAAAGGCTGAATTCTGACAGTCGCACGCAGCGATGCAACCGAAGAGTCATTTGGCCGTTCGTCGAGAGAAAAAAGCAAACAGCGCAATGATGACCACACGCGCGACGACATTGGCGGCAAGAACGTGGTTTCCCGATTCCCGATAGGCCGCATAACTCTCAAGCAGCGCGGACGCCGCGTGGAAAACAATACAGGTGCCCGCAATCAGGCGCAGCGCCCTAGGATCGGTGAGCTGGCTGCCGCCGAAAGATAGAAACGCGATACCGAATTCGGCACCGGCCAGCAAATAGGCGAGAAGGTAGGCCTGCGGCGCCAGTTGCACCCCGGCCACCCTCGGTATCAGGCCCGGAGAGAAGGCAAGTACAATGGCGGCAGCGAGCGTCACCACGCCGTGGACCATCAACAGTTTTCGCAAGCCTCCAAAGCTCGCCATGGCGCTACCCCGCTGCCTGGACCCGATAATTTTCAGCTTTTCTGAGCCAGATAGGCGAAAATGGCCCGCTATGGCCTGGCCAAACGGCCCAAGCGCTTGACCCATCGGCAAATTACCGACATAATTACCGCCTTTTTCCAACCCCAGCTATTTCATTCCGGAGTTCTATCTTGGCCAACATCAAGTCCGCGAAGAAGCGTGCGCGCCAGTCCGAGCAGCGCCGCCTGCGCAACGTCAGCGCCCGTTCCATGGTGCGCAGCGCCCTCCGTAAGGTCGTCAAGGCTATCGAAGCCAAGGACAAGGCCGGCGCCGTGGCCGCTTTCGCCGCTGCCCAGCCGGTGATGGATCGCTATGCCGCTCGCGGCCTGATCCACAAGAACAAGGCTGCTCGCCATAAGAGCCGCCTCAACACGAAGATTCGCGAGCTGGCCTAAGGCCTAGCTAGCATTGGGTTGGTGGAAAAGCCGGCGGAAACGCCGGCTTTTTCGTGCCTGAATTCCCACTCCCAAGAGGAGTGGGAGGCCGGCGGAAACGCCGGCTTTTTCGTGCGCTGCTTCCCTCCCCCAACATTCCTGCAACCCGAAGGTACTAGTCCCAGTGGGACAGGCAATAGATATCTATGCCTTGCGGGAGAGGGCTAACACGGCTAGCTCATGCTTCATAGCCCGTACCTCATCCACACTGGTCCGCTCCGTATCCGGCGGCAGATCCTTCAAGGCCGGATTGAGATAGCGCATCGCAGACCGATGCAGCGCACGCGCCGAACCGTGAAGCTCATGCGCACGAGTAAGCGTGGCCACCTCAGCCAGATTCTGTGAGCGAATGCCCGCACCAGCCATGATCGCAATGCGTCCGGCCGACTGTTCGACGAGACTGGCAATCGCGGCGGCACCGGCCAGGGCATTGGCGAAGCCACCCGAGGTCAGCACACGCTCGCAACCGAGTGCGACGACGTCTTCCAGGGTTCGCGACAGGTCTGAGCTCGCATCCATGGCGCGATGAAAGGTCACGCCTAGCTTGCCCGCTGCGGAAACCAGTTCGCGGCAACGAGGGTCGACTACGCCATCCGCGTCCAGCGCACCAATGACCACGCCATCGAAGCCAAGTTGTGCGCAGGTTTCGACATCGCGTCGCATGATCTCGAATTCGGCGTCGTCATAAAGAAAATCGCCACCGCGCGGCCGGATCAGCACATACACCGGAATACGCACGCGATCGCGCACCACGGCCAGCATGCCGTACGACGGCGTGATGCCGCCTTCGGCCAAGCTGCTGCAAAGCTCGACGCGATCGGCGCCGCCTTCCTGCGCCGCCAGCGCCGAAGCCAGCGAACCGGCGGCAATTTCAAGCAAGTAGTTGTGCGGCATCAGGTGTAAGTCGTCTGGTAAAGGCTGGGCGAAGCGACCAGTCGATCCTGCTGCTTCGCATCGCATACGGCATAGGTGAAGCCCTTCTGGATGGCGAATGCGCCGCATTCGCCATCGCGGCGCAGAGCCAGAAATCCGACCTGCATGTCCTTGGTGGCTTCCGGCCTTTTCTTCACGATGCGGCGCACGGCTTCTTCGCAAGCCTCCTGCGGGCTACGTCCCTGGCGCATCAGCTCGACCACCAGGAAGCTGCCCGCATTGCGGATGACTTCCTCGCCCACGCCAGTGGATGTCGCGCCGCCGACTTCGTTGTCGACGTAAAGACCCGCGCCGATAAGAGGGCTATCACCCACACGGCCGTGTAACTTCCATGCCATGCCGCTGGTGGTGCAAGCGCCGGCGAGATGACCGTTGGCATCCACGGCCAGCATGCCGATGGTGTCGTGATTGTTCTTGCCGCCCGGCATGCCGAGGCTCTGCAAGCTACGGTGATAGTCGATGTTTTCGCTGTTGGCGACCGGCGTGTACTTGGCTTGCTTGAGCCACTCATGCCACGCCTTGGCCGATTCCGGCGTCAACAGATCTTCCTTGGTGAAGCCTTCCTGCAGCGCAAACTCCAGGGCGCCGTCACCCACCAGCAGCACATGCGGTGTGTCTTCCATCACCTTGCGCGCCACCTTGATCGGATGAGCAATATGCTCCAGCGCTGCGACCGCGCCACAGCGGCCATCGCCATCCATGATGCTGGCGTCCAACGTGACCTTGCCGTCGCGATCCGGATAACCTGCGCGGCCGACACTGTGGTTGTGGAGATCGGCCTCGGGCACCAGCACACCGGTTTCGACAGCATCCAACGGCTTGCCACCCTTGCCCAGCACCGTCCACGCTGCCTGGTTAGCCGGTATGCCGAAATCCCAGGTGGATACCACGCGCGCCCCTACCCCGCCCGGCACCGTGCCGGATAACGCGACAGCTGCTTGCGAAAGGCGTGGCAATGCCAGCGCAGACGTAGCCAGTAGTGAGGTTTTCAGGAAGTCGCGGCGGTTGTTCATCAGGTTCTCTCTGTATCGGTGAAGGCCTGCAGGACAAACATGATGCGTGATTCCTGTCCCACAGAGGCCGTCTTATGCCATAGGTCATCCACGCTGCGGGTCAAACCACGGCTTCGGCTTCACGCACACGCTCGGGCAACGCCAAGCGTCGTTCGGCCTGGTCGTATTCGATCAGCAGCACACCCGAATCGTGGCGGCCAGTGATATCGACGAAGCATGCGCCGCCGATGAAAGGCTCCAGCGTCATCACGGACTTGAGCGGCGTCGCCACCACCATCTGGAAACCGAAATTCTCGAAAATATTCATCGCCAGCGCGGTGAATTCGTTGTCGGCCTTGTCGAAGGCCTCATCGAGCACAACAGCGGCGTAACGCGGCAGATGACCATCGTCGCCGCCAAGCTGATAACGCAAGGCTGCAGCGAGGCAGGTGGTGGCAAGTTTTTGCCGCTGCCCACCCGACTTGCCTGCGCCGCTGCGATAGACCTCAACCTGACGACGCGTTCCGACCTCCACCTCCACGCCAACAAACTCGACATGCTGACGCACGTCCAGCACCTGCTCGCGCCAGCGCTTGTGCTCCGGATCGTCCGCCGCCAGCTTCGCCACCAACTGGCGCAACACGCTGAATTGCGCTTCGGCCAATGCACGGTCTTCGGTCTGGCTATGCGACAGCACATCACGCAGTTGCAGCTGGAATTCCTTCACTTCCGCCAGGCCGCGGTCGGTCAGCTCGATCTGCAGCAAGGTGCCACGGTTGAACGGCACACGTTCCAGGCTTTCGTTAACCTCTTCCATGCGCTGGCCGATCGATTTGCGCGCCTCGATCATGTGTTTTTGCAACACCAGCAGATTCTGCTTGCTCTGGCTCTGCAGGAGTTCGAAGAAGCGCGCCTCGTGCTTGGGCAGACCGTCCAGCTCCAGGCGGCGCAGACGGGCCAGGAAGCCTTCGGCTGAATCGAGATTGGGCGTGAAATCGGCGCTGTCCTGCGGCCAACGGCGGCAAAAACTGCGGAAACATTCTTCCGTCTGCTGTGCCAGACGATTATCATCATCGATCTGGTTGCTGAGCGCCTCGTTGAGTCCACGTTCCAGTACACGGAAGTGATCGGCAAGGTTATCCAGCGATAGCGGTGGATGTGCCGGCAAACGCTCCGGCAGACCACGGGCCTGTAGCGGCGTCAACGTCGCGAGCGATGCCTTCTGCTTGCACGCCTCCCGCTTCTCGGTAAGGTTGCTTCGTTCGCGTTGCAGTGCATTGCGCTCACCGGCAGCATCTTCAAAGGCTGCCTGTGCACGACGCCGCAATTCGCGTTCGTTATCCAGGCGCTGGGTGATCTCCAGCAACGTTGCGTCACCTTCGCGCAGTTGCTTGAGCTGCGCTTCGATATCACCCAGGCGGTGCAACTTGGGCGCGACGTCGATCTCTTCCCATTCGGTGGCCGCCAAGGCGCTGGCAAGCACACGACGGTCGCCCTCGCGCGCATTGTCGTCGCGCAAGGTCTTCAAGGCTTCATCGGATGTGGCAATCGCTTGCGCCAGTTGTTGACCTTCCTTTTCAAAGACGGTCAGTTTGTCGCGGTTATCGAAGCCCAGCACCCAGTGCCTGCGATCGTCTACCGCACGGCGGTCGTCCTTTTCGTAGCGATCGCCTGGATGCTTTACCTGGCCTTCGCGCGTAATGGCGCGGTCAGCCTGCTTCAGCGCCGCAGCGGAATCCGCGCAGGTGTAGTCGAAGCGGCGTGCCAGCTCGGCGGAGAGCCATTCGCGATGCGCGTGATCACGCAGCTCCAGCCGATGCAGCATCGAACGCGAATCCAGCTTGCGCGTGTTGAGTACCTCGCCGCGTCCCACGCGGTAATACACCAGCTTGCTGCCAAGATGAGTCTTGTTAACCCAAGCGGACACTTCACTGTAGTGCTTCTCGTCGACCAGCAAGGCGAGCGCAAAACCATGCATTACGCGCTCGATCGCCCCGCGCCAAGCCGCATGCTCGGGTTTCACCTGCAGCAGCTCACCCACGAAAGGCAGTGTGTTTTCGGAGAGTCCAAGCTCCTGACACAACCGCGCACGCACGGCCTGTGTCGGCGCAGGGATACTGGATGGGTTGCGCTGCAAGGCCTCGATTTCCGAGCGCACTTCGCCGAAACGCCGAGCAGACTGGTCGCGCTCGCGCTTAAGCGTGTCCATGCGTTCTTCCAGTGCCACAGCGCGACCACGCGCACCATCGATCAGCTCACGCGCTTGCCCCACCAATTCGGCAAAACCATGTGCCGTGCCAGGAATGGTCCAACCAAGTTCACGACACGCCCGCTCGATCTTGTTGCGACGGCGCAGCCGTTCGTCGCGCTCGCGGCTGACCTGCTCTTGCTCTCGCTCCAATTGGTCGATCGCATCGCCGCCCTGTTCGCGCCGCTGATGTTCCAAGTCGGCGAGCTTCTGGTCATGGTTATCCAGCGATTGACGGCGCTGCGCCAGTTCGCCTGTCAACGCCTGATCCTGTACCTGCAGTTCGGCAAGCCGCGCATCCAGCAACGCCAAGCGGCGTTGTTCACGATAGAGATCGACGCCCTGCTGCAATTCTTTCAGTTCGCTGGTGGCACGCCGCAATTGCAGCAAACCTTCGTATGAATCGCGCGCTGGCACCAAGGTATCGACCTGCTCACGGGCAATGACGACAGCCTTGTGTGCGGCATCCAGTTCACCGAAATCAGCAACGAGCCGCTCCGCAGCTCCGAAGGTCTCTGGCTCGTCCAGCATGAAGCCGCGCAGGAATTGGTTGAGATCACCCAGATTCTTGGCCGACTGCGTTTTGTGCAGCAACTTCAGCGCCATCTCGTTCTGGATGCCCAGCAAACGGCGAAAGCGCTCGGCGTATGCGGCAAACGTATCGAAATGATGCACGTCTTCACCAAGGCGGGTTTTGAGCCGGCGACGATCAAGATCAAAACCCTGCAACTCCGTAGCGACATCGAAGGCGCGCTCGGCGACCATGTAATGCTTCTGTATGTCGGCGGCCGAGGAACCGTTGCCGCTTATCCAGAACAGGCGAATCAGGCTGACCGTGGCACCCATCGCATTGCGGTATTCAAGCACCAGCGCCGACCACGTCGCGCCCTTGCGCAGGTATTGCGTGGCGATCTCGCCCGAATCACTGTCGTGCTGGTCCGCCCATGCGCCACGCACATAAGAGACCAGGCTTCGATCGCGCCCGCTGCGCTCAGCTTCGCGCGCTGCGGCGTTGAAATCGACCAGGTTGGGCGGCACCAGCACAGCCGACATCGCATCCAGCAAGGTGGATTTGCCCGAGCCGGACCGTCCGACAAACAGAAAGCCACGCTCGGCAATCGGTACTTCGACCAAGCCACTGAAGGTGCCCCAATTGAATACCTGCAAGCGACGCATGCGGAACTGCTCGTCGCGCGGATCAGGCAGATCGGAGAGGAACAGCGACGGGGCCACCGGGCGTGCCGCCTTCACAGCCTTGCTACGCGCCTTGCGCGGCGCACCTTTCTCATTCGCCATCCGGCTTCTCCTGGCCTTCATCCGCCTCGCGCAGCTCACGATAGGCCTGCGCCAACGCCTGTACATCTTCTGCCGAGAACAGCAACTTCAGCGCAGGTGATACTTCGTAGCGATCGTCACTGCCGCGCAGCTTGTCCAGCACGTGGTTGTCTTTCATCTTGGTGATCGCGCCGGCAACGCGCTTCGCAAAACCGGCGCGGTCGGTGGATACGCTTTTCTCGTAGACGGACAGCGCATCCACCAGCGAAGCTTCTTCCACCACGGCGCGATGGCCATGCGCCTCGGCCTCGGCCAGCTGCTGACGCAAATACAGCAACAACACCGAATCGATAAACGTCAGCGGCGAGGTGCGCAACAGCACCGGCGTATCCAGTTCGCCCGTATCAAACTGGCGTGTAAAGGCCACGCCGCCTTCGCGGTCGATCACCAGTTCCAGGAACAGGTCGCACAAGCGTGAACGCAGTGCCGCTTCGTGGCGCAACAGGGCCGTCCACAGCTGACTGTAGCGACCCGCGTCCAGGCTCGGCCCGGCCAGCAGCAGGCACAAAGCGCGGCGCGCATCCAGCGGCAGGCTGCCGCTGTCGCCATCGAACAGCGCGGTGCCGCCTTTGGGCTTCTCCGCAACGGCCTCGACCAGAGCGGTGTCGTCCTCAAGCAAATTCATGTCACTTCTCTTTTCATTCGCAGCATATGTGGCATAACTTATTGATTTTCTTGTCAGTCACACGCTTGGCCGTAGCGCTTACTCCCGCAAATGGAGGGCATCACGCGGCATCGCGGGGTATGCAAACGCACAAGCATACCGATAGCCACCCCATAAATTAAAACGCCGCCCCCGATAGAGGGGCGGCGGTCGGGCGTCGGTCATCCTTGATGCGGGGCTAGCACCCGCGGCGCCTGGACTTCCCGGCAGGAAAATCATGAGCAAGTCGCGTGCCAAAGCGCAAGAGGGTTACCCGCATGGAGGCCTTGGCTGCCTATACGTGACATCGAGCACAGGAAGGTGCGACAACCTGCCGCACTTTTTAAAGAGCCGTCGAGTTACACGGCGATTTCACAGCAGCCACACAAGAATTGGCAGAATAGTCGACATTCCACGCGTCGATTCGGGGATACAAAAGCATCACCACATTTCGCGTAAGGGGCACGGAGTATGGGAAACGGGTGGTTAAGAAGCGAGTGGCTGAAACAGATCGCCGTCGCTGTCGCATACGTGCTTGTCTATGAGGCGGCTCACCCGTTCTCTCATACGCAGTTTTCAATTGTCGTGGCCTTGCGCTTAGCGCTGCTGCTTTTCCTGCCTTATCGCTACTGGCTCGCGGTTCTTATTGCCGACGCCGTGCCTAACTTCCTCGTGGTGTACCCATGCCTCGATCAGTTTGGCGCGATGTGGGTCGCGTGGCGCGCCATTCCCCCCATTGCTTTCGTCATGCCCATTGCATGGATCTGCCGTGAGCGTTTTGCCATCTTTCCGGCCACGAACATGGTCAACATCAAGGCGCTGCTCGCTTGCGTCTTAGCGTCAGCGCTTACCTACGCTGCGTCTGCCATGACCGCCATCACTCTTGCTTATGGCAAGCCTGGCAACCTGGCTCCTACACCAACGCTCGCGATTGCGTATTTCATCGGCTTTTACTTCGCCATGCTCGCCATCGTGCCTTGGGTTCTGATTGTAGTTTTTGAGTACCGCGCAGGCCAATTTCGAGAAAAGCTGAAGCATGCACTGGAAAGCCGTCTGCTGCTTGAAGGCATGACGATTATGCTTCCCGCCACTGCGTTGCTTGCCATGGTGAGCCATCGTCATAACTCCGACGACCTGCAGCTGACCGTGATGATGATGTTTCTACCTGTCGTCTGGATCACATTGCGGCATGGTTGGCGAGCAACCGCATTCGGCAGCACCATTGCCATCGTCTGTGCTGTGCTCGTGCTGCCTAGCGAGTCTCAGAACGCTAACCTTGCAGTCGTGCAAACCGAACTGTTTTTAGCGCTTTCGCTCACTAGCTTGTATGCCCTCGGCGCACGTATCAGTTCGCAATCGATGGAAGGGCGAACTCATTTGGACGAATCCCAGATCACCAGGGAGCAGGCTCGGCAAAGCTACCTGCAGGGTGAACAACGCATGCGGCACACGGCGCAGTCATTGGAATATGTGGCCGGGACGTTGCACGTTACGTTCGGGCGACTGCTTCAGAATATGCGCCGCATCCACCCACACATTGAAAACGAGAGCTACTACAAGCAGGCGCTTACCGCTCAGGACCAGGTATATCGGCTTGCCGAGAGCTTGCACCCACTAGCATGGCGCGAACGCGGGCTACCCGCCGCGTTGCAAGAAACGATAGGCCAGGCATTGGGTGAGGCGGGCATTGCCTATGATTGCAGCATCAAAGGCCGGGGTTTCACGCGCATGCAATCGGCCGTGCTGGCAGCTGCATACCGTGCGGCATGTGAGGCGGTGGTTTATGTCGCCTCCCGTGTAGCCTGCTCAAGTGTGCGTCTGACCGTGCGTGGTGGCGAAACCAATGGTTCGCGCTGGGTATTTGTTGCGGTCGAAGATGCCACAAACGAGTCCAGTGTCGTTCGCGCCATCCAAGCAGCGGCTGATCGACGTCGTCTCGCTACCAAGCTGGGCGCGATGGGCTTCGAGATGGATGAGTTGCGAAGTCATGTGCGCCTGTTCGATGGAGAGCTGCACCAACGCAATGTGCAAGGTCGTACGCGCGTGACGATGCTGCTGCATGACCCCAAGCAAAAGGAACAGAGGCACGAGCGTGCCTCTGCAAGTGTGCGCCTATGGGTGCGCTAATCAGGGAATATTCTGAATGACGTTGCTGCCCGAGCAATCAGCCTCGGGGCAGGACTGCGTCGCGTTTTTCACCGCGAATGTCGTCGCACCACTGCTTTGTGGCGTGGCGGTGATGGTCGTGCTTGCATCGTGATACACGACCTGAGCCGTCGATGATGCCGCTGTGGCTGTCGTCGTAACGTTCTGCGCATCGACACCGACAGGCAGCACGATCGTGGTCCCATTGGCCGTACCGATGGCCGCATGAACGGTGCCGCCTAGATCGTTGATCTGCACATACTTGATGCCATGCAAGCGGAATACGTAGACGTGCCAATTCGATGCAGCGCTCACGTCTGCCGCATTCGGCCAGGACGCTCCCAGGCCCGTAGCGGGTGACGCAGTCTGTGCGATGGCCGTGGACGTCAAACCCAAAGCAATAAAACCGACTAATACAGCGTTACGAACAAGACTTCCTTGAGTACGGGACATGGGTTTCCCCTGGTGGTGGTAAGTGACTTACCGGTAGACAAAATGTAACAGGGGAAATGTACGAAAAGAGAGCATTTTATGCACGGCTATCCACGCTTATTCAGGAGAGAAATTGCACACTAATTCGTTTCACATCTCGTTGACATTATTATAAAAATTTTGGCCTCGATCTAAATCAAATAAGTCGCCCGTAACTTGCGGCATATCGCTGATAATCATCCCTTCGCCACTGCCCGAAGGCGAGCCATAACGATTGGCCACGCTGAACCGAATGCTCAACGCACGCATAGGCAATCGGCCAAAAATAGGACGAATATCCGGATAATCCTTGATGCAGGCCGTCGCTCTACCCTGCGCCGACCTGATTTATTCCGCCATGCGCTCATCGTTCTCAAACTCAAGCGGTCCAGCAGAGCTTGGCTCAGCTACGCAAATTCATGCCGCTTTGCTTTTACGAACCACACGAGAGGAATACGGGCATGGCGATCGCTGCCGTCGTTGCCGCGCCAGCTGATGGTTTCCTGCTCGCCATCGGCGATTACGCCATGTCGTGTCGCCAGCGAAAGGTAACCGATGATGCTGCCCAGGCCCTGCTCTGCCGGACGCTGCGCGAGTACGGCGCCAATCGAAAGCTGGTCGTGTTTGGCCAGCAGTTCATGCAGATCGCGGCGTAAGCCGCGGTAATTAATTTCTGACTGCGCCACCAGTTCGCCCACGCTATCGAGCGAAATCGCAGCGCCATCGCTGCGCGCGACGCTGCCATCCACGCGAGCCTGACGCGGATCGTGCAAACGCCATTGCGACAACGAACGCAGCCGGCTGGTGGTCAGTTGCAACGTATACGGCGTGCGCTGACGCACCTGCACCGAGTCGCGTAATTGCAGCGCCTCGGCCTGCGCCTGCTTGAGCAGTTGGTTAAGGCGGCGCTGCTCCAGATAGCCGCGACTCTGCACGAAGCCACGAAGGCTACGTGCGAAATTCTGCATGACGTCGTGCACGTGACTGCCGCGTTCCAGCATCACGCCGGTCATGCCACGTAGAAATTGTCGTTCGTGGCGCTGCAGCTTACGTGCAAAGTTACGCGACAACACGGTTTCCAATGCAGCATCGAGCTGTGCGCTCTGTTCGATATCGTTGAGCAAGCTCCAGAAGGCGTTGAAGCTTCGCCCGGCCTCACTGTCACCGATCAGGTCCACGCCTTCGAACAACTTGTCGAGAATGTCGCCACGCTCACCTTCGTCGTCGATGATGCGTTCGCGGAATTCGCGGTTGAGCTGTTCGAAATCATCGCGAACACGACGGAAGTCTTCGGCCAGCTCGTCGGCCAGCCGAATGATTTCACGCGTGCGTTCCAGCGCGCGCTTGCCATCGATCGCCGCCACCTTGCCGGTGCTGACTCTTGCGATTTCCGCATCCAGACAATCACGCTCCGCATACAGCGCACTCAGGCGCGCGGTGGGATCGGTTTCGGTCTGCTCAGCCAGGTGTGCAAGCTGCTGGATCACCAGCGACAAACGGCTTTCAGTAGCCGCCATACGCGGCGTATCCAGACTGCTGACGAAACGGATAGCCTGCGCGGCGTGCGCGGAGAGTTCGTACTCTTCTTCGCTGGCGCCTTCGGGCAAGCGACGCTCCAGAAAGCCTCTGGCCAGCCAATCGGCAACATAGGCTTGCGCGGTGCGCGGCAGCTCACGCGGCAGGTCGGAGGCGTTGATCGCATCAAGGTGATGCTGCAGGCGTTCGAACAGGATGGATGCGCTGAGCTTGCGCTCATCATCCATCAGCAAGGTTTGCAGCAAGCCGATGATTTCGGGCGCATGGTCGGCGGCAAGCAGGCGCCATAGCGCTTCGTCTCGCAGCCGATGGTAGGCGGAGATGCGCGCCTGGAGCTTCATCGTCTTTTCTCCCATTCCCCTCTGGGAAGGGGACTGGGGTGAGGGTTCACGCTGGCCCTGAACTCCATCATCATCACGCTTATTTTTTGCTGCTTTTTCAAAGGCGGCATCTGTAACCTTTATCGCAAGGCCGGCTCCTCACCCCAACCCTCTCCTTGAAGGGGAGAGGGAGCCAGGTCACTCTCCGCGCAGCCGCACATCGCCTGGCAGCATGTCAGTGCGGCCTTCGCGTACTTCGCGCTGCGCCTCAAAGAAGCGCTGCGCCGCCTGGCAGACGGCCATTGTGTTCTCGCGCGCAATGGCCGAGACGAGGAACCACGGCTGAGTCCAGCCGAGGCGCTTGATGATGTCTTCGGCCACCGCTTGACGTTCGTCCTCGGGCAGCACGTCTTCTTTATTCAGCACCAGCCAGCGCGGACGCTGCATGAGTTCGGGATCGAACTTCTCTAGTTCATGCTCGATAGCGTGTACCTGCTCAACCACGTCGGAACCGTCGATCGGCGCGATATCGACCAAGTGCAGCAGCAAGCGCGTGCGCGCGACGTGGCGCAGGAACTGGATGCCCAGGCCGGCACCTTCCGCAGCCCCTTCGATCAGGCCGGGAATGTCGGCAATCACAAAGCTCTGATCAGCGCCGAGGCTGACCACGCCAAGGCCAGGATGCAGTGTGGTGAACGGATAATCCGCCACGCGCGGCGTCGCCGCGGACACGGCGCGGATGAACGTGGACTTGCCTGCATTGGGGAAACCCAGCAAGCCCACGTCGGCGAGCAGTTTCAGCTCCAGCTTCAGTTCGCGCACTTCACCCGGCGTACCGGGCGTCGATTTGCGTGGCGCTCGGTTCACCGAACTCTTGAAGTGGATATTGCCCAGGCCGCCCTTGCCGCCCTGAGCCACCAGCAGGCGCTGGCCGTGTGCAGTGAGGTCACCGATGATTTCGTCCGTGTCGACGTTGGTAACGACCGTACCGACGGGCACGCGGATGACGGTGTCCTCGCCGCCCTTGCCATACATGTCGCTGCCCATGCCGTTCTGGCCACGCTGCGCTTTGAAGCTGCGCTGATGGCGGAAGTCGACCAAGGTATTCAGGCCCTCGTCCGCGACCAGCCAGACCGAACCGCCGTGGCCGCCATCGCCGCCATCGGGACCGCCGAAGGGGATGAATTTCTCGCGGCGGAAGCTGATGCAGCCATTGCCGCCGTCTCCGGCCAGGACTTTGATGATCGCTTCGTCGACGAATTTCATGAGCTGGCTGCCGGGAATGGGGAATCAGGAATGGGGAATCGTACCCTTACAGGCGTCATTCCCGCGAAAGCGGGAATTCACTTCATCTGCTCAAGAGCAAGATGGATTCCCTCTTTCGAGGGAATGACGGCCATGCCATGGGCCAGGAATTGGCTTTGATCTTTGACGATTCCTGCCATAAAACAAAAGCCCCGCCGAAGCGGGGCCTTCGCTGCAACATCGGGGGCGATCAGCCCTTGACGACGTTGACGTACTTGCGATTGTTCTCGCCGCGGGTCTTGAACTCGACGGTACCGTCGACCAGCGCGAACAGGGTGTGGTCACGACCCAGACCCACGCCAGTGCCGGCATGGAACTTGGTGCCGCGCTGACGCACGATGATGTTGCCGGCCTCAATGGCCTGGCCACCATAGATCTTCACGCCGAGGTATTTCGGGTTCGAATCGCGACCGTTGCGGGATGAACCTACGCCTTTTTTATGTGCCATGACTCTCTACTCCGGCTGATCAGGCGTTGATGCCCGTGATCTCGACTTCGGTGAAATGCTGACGATGTCCCTGCTGCTTCTTGTGGTGCTTGCGGCGGCGGAACTTGATGATGCGGACCTTGTCGGCGCGGCCATGCTTGCGCACGGTGGCGGTGACGATGGCGCCGTCCACGATCGGAGCGCCGACGGTGATCGTCTCACCGGAGCCGACCAGCAGCACTTGGTCGAACTTCACGCTGGCGCCTTCTTCGGCGTTCAGCAACTCCACGCGCAGGACATCGCCCTGCTGGACGCGGTATTGCTTGCCACCGGTCTTGATGACTGCATAACTCATGGGAATAGCCCTTCTGTCGTTATTCTCTTGGGTTCGCCACGACCGATTCGGCCGTAGCGAACTGAGGATTTTAACGACGAAAGGGCTTGCTGGTCAACAACTAACCAGTCGACGGAGGGGGGTCAGTGGCCCGAATCGCTGCCCTGGGTCGGCGCGCTGCCGCCGTTATCGGACCCGGCTGTACCTGGGCAACGGCCCTGGGCGTCCAATTTGCCCTCTTTCTGCAGCTCCGAGAACATGTCCGAGGTGCGCTGACGCCCCCACTGCTGCCCGGCCTGGGCCGCTTCGGCCATGGTGGCGGGCATCTGGGACACCAGTTTCTGGCCCAGGGAGGACTTGTAGAACTTGATCAGCCCATCGACCTCATCGGAGGTGAAGTGGTGCTGGTAGGCCGGGATCATGGCCTTGGTCAGCTGCTCCTGCCCATTCTTGTCGATATAGGTCTGCCAGAAGGTGGCATCTACGCAAGGTAGCTGCTGACTCATCATGGCAGCCATCTGGTTGTTCATGGTGGCGAACTGGCCAGGCACGTCCATCACCTGCATCAGCTCCCGCACCTGCGCTTCGCTCGGCTGGGCCGCCAGGGCGGGACCAGCCACCAGCACCAAGCACATGCCCACACCCCAAGCCCATTTGCCAACCGTCATGTCACACCCTCCGCTGTACGGGAAACCGGGAAAATAACGGTCGAGCATATTCGCCTGCCCTGCCGCTGCCTAGATCCATGTGTCTGTTGTAGATATCCACCCGTCAACCTTGCAAGCGCCACGGACAAGCCTTCAAGAACGCGCCTGCTGACATAACGTTGTCAGCAGGTTTTTGCGGGTATGGAGGGGGCTGGTTTGACCAGCTTGGTATAGTGACTGATTCCCCCATATCGACGCGTCATGGACACCATACGTATTCGCGGCGCACGCACGCACAACCTCAAAAACATCGATCTGGACCTGCCCCGCGACCGGCTGATCGTAATTACGGGCCTGTCCGGCTCGGGCAAATCCTCGCTGGCGTTCGACACCATTTATGCCGAGGGACAGCGCCGCTACGTGGAGTCGCTGTCGGCCTATGCGCGGCAATTCCTGTCCATGATGGAAAAGCCGGATGTCGACCATATCGAGGGCCTGTCACCGGCCATCTCGATTGAGCAGAAATCCACCTCGCACAATCCGCGTTCGACCGTGGGCACCATTACCGAGGTCTACGACTATCTGCGTCTGCTGTACGCGCGCGTCGGCACGCCACGCTGTCCGGACCATGGCATCCCGCTGGAAGCGCAGACGGTCAGCCAGATGGTCGACACCACGCTGGCGCTGGATCCCGAAAAGCGCTTCATGCTGCTGGCGCCGGTGATCCGTGAGCGCAAGGGCGAGCATGTGCAGGTGTTCGAGCAACTGCGTGCGCAGGGTTTCGTGCGCGCCCGCGTAGACGGCATCGTGTATGACCTGGATGCCGTGCCGCCGCTTACCTTGCGCCAGAAGCACACGATCGAAGTAGTGATCGATCGCTTCCGACCGCGCGACGACATCAAGCAGCGTCTGGCCGAATCTTTCGAGACCGCGCTGCGCCTGGGCGACGGGCTGGTGATCGTGGTCGACATGGACGCCGGGCAGGGAAGCCCAAGTGCCGCGGGCGCAGGACGCGCAGGAGCAGCCGACCCCAAAGCCAGCGAACAATTGTTTTCCTCGCGCTATTCGTGCCCGGTCTGCGATTACTCGCTGCCGGAATTGGAACCGCGACTGTTCTCGTTCAACTCGCCGGTCGGCGCCTGCCCTACTTGCGATGGTTTGGGCGTGACCCAGGTGTTTTCGGCCGAGCGTGTGGTTGGTCATGCCGAGCTTTCACTCGCTGGCGGTGCGGTGCGCGGCTGGGATCGGCGCAATGCCCACTACTTTCAGTTGATCCTGTCGCTGGCCAATCACTACGGCTTCGATGTCGACACGCCGTGGCAGAAACTGCCGAACAAGGTGCAGCAGGCGGTGCTGTACGGCAGCGGTAACGAGAAGATCGCCTTCCGCTATCTCACCGAGCGCGGCGGCAAGGTCACGCGCGAGCATGCTTTCGAAGGCATCCTGCCGAATCTGGAGCGCCGCTACAAAGAAACCGAATCATCGGCCGTGCGCGAAGAGCTGGCCAAATTCATCAGCGACCATCCCTGCCCCGATTGCGGTGGGCAGCGCCTGAATCGTTCGGCACGCAACGTGTTTGTCGCCGATCAGCCTTTGCCGCTGCTGACGTCGCGCTCGATCGACGATGCGCTGGATTTCTTCGAGAAACTCAAGCTCGCCGGCTGGCGTGGCGAAATCGCTGTGAAGATCGTGAAGGAAATTCGCGAGCGTCTGAGCTTTCTCAACGACGTGGGCCTGAATTACCTCACGCTCGATCGTCAAGCCGACACGCTGTCGGGTGGTGAAGCGCAACGCATCCGTCTGGCCTCGCAGATCGGCGCCGGTCTCGTCGGCGTGATGTACGTGCTGGACGAACCATCCATCGGCCTGCACCAACGCGATAACGAGCGTCTGCTCGGCACGCTGACGCGCCTGCGCGATCTTGGCAATACGGTGATCGTGGTCGAGCACGACGAGGACGCGATTCGCGCTGCCGACTACGTCCTGGATATCGGTCCGGGCGCAGGTGTGCACGGCGGTGAAGTGGTTGCCAAAGGCACGTTGAAAGACATTCTTGCAGCACCACGCTCGCTGACCGGCCAATACCTTTCCGGTAAGCGCGAAATCAAGGTTCCCTCTGAGCGTCGCGAACAGCTCGACAAGGAATCCTGGCTGTACCTCAAGGGCGCCAGCGGCAACAACCTGAAAAATGTCGATCTGGCGATTCCAGCCGGCTTGTTCACCTGCGTGACGGGTGTGTCCGGCTCGGGCAAATCCACCCTGATCAACGACACGCTGTTCGCACTGGCTGCCGCGGAATTGAATGGCTCCAGCACGCAAGCGGCACCGTACAAATCGGTGGAAGGCCTGGATCTGTTCGACAAGGTCGTCGATATCGACCAATCGCCCATCGGCCGCACGCCGCGTTCCAATCCAGCCACCTACACCGGCCTGTTCACCCCGCTGCGCGAACTGTTCGCGCAGGTGCCGGAAGCGCGCTCACGTGGTTATACAGCAGGCCGCTTCAGCTTCAACGTGCGCGGCGGCCGCTGCGAAGCCTGCGAAGGCGACGGCATGATCAAGGTGGAAATGCACTTCCTGCCTGACGTATATGTGCCTTGCGACGTCTGCCACGGCAAGCGTTACAACCGCGAAACGCTGGAAATTCTCTACAAAGGCCACACCATCGCCGACGTGCTCGGCATGACAGTGGAAGATGCCGCCAAATTGTTCGAAAACGTGCCGGTGATCGCGCGCAAGCTCGATACCTTGCGCGCAGTGGGTCTGGATTACATCAAGCTCGGCCAGAGCGCGACCACGCTATCGGGTGGCGAAGCGCAACGCGTCAAGCTATCCAAGGAGCTCTCCAAACGCGAAACCGGGCGCACGCTCTACATCCTCGACGAACCCACCACCGGCCTGCACTTCCACGATATCGAGCAATTGCTCGACGTACTGCATCAGCTGGTGGATCAGGGCAATACCGTGGTGGTGATCGAGCACAACCTCGATGTCATCAAGACCGCCGACTGGATCGTCGACCTCGGGCCTGAAGGTGGGTCCGGCGGTGGCCGCATCCTGGTCACCGGCACGCCGGAAACGGTGGCAGCCACCCCTAGTTCGCACACCGGCCGTTTCTTGGCTTCTCATCTCAAACCCGTCAAAGCCACGCGGCCCAAAGTCGAAACCAACAACAGCAAAGCCAAGCCAAAGCGCAAAGTAGCCTCATGACCACACTATCCAACGATGCCAACGAAGCGATCGTGCCGCTTTATATCGCCTCGATCAGCGTACGCTGGCGCGATCTGGACGCGTTCAATCACGTCAACAACTCCAGCTATCTCACCTTCCTGGAAGAGTCGCGCCTGCAATGGCTGCAAAGCCTGAAAGGCCCTTGGATGACTGATCATGCCATGCCGGTGATGGCAGCCAGCCAAATCAACTATCGCCTGCCGATCGAATGGCCTGCCCAGTTGCATGTGGAGCTGTTCTGCACACGCCTGGGCAACAGCTCGATGACCGTTGGACACCGCATTGTTGATGCTGACAACAAGAACAAGCTCTATTGCGACGGGCATGTCGTGATGGTGTGGATGGATCCGGCCAGCGGTAAATCCGTATCGCTGCCCCAGCCGATCAAAGACGCAGCTGCGTCCGTCAACGTCTAAGCGAACATCCCGACTTTCTGCACATGGGAGACATCACCGCCATGGAAATTCAGCCCTATCTCTACTTCGACGGCCGCTGTGAAGAGGCTATTGCGTTCTACATCGACGCCCTTGGTGCCACCGAACTGATGAAGATGCGCTACAAGGATGCGCCAAACGATTCGGCATATCCGACGCCATCGCACATGGCCGACAAGATCCTTCATGCCACGCTGGCCATCGGCAAAACGCATGTGCTGATGGCGGACAGCAGCGATGAAAAAGTCTCCCACTCTGGCTTCAACCTTTCGGTGACCGCGCCGGATGTCGCAACAGGCGAAAAGTGCTTCAACGCGCTGGCGCAAGGCGGAAAGATCGGCATGCCCTTCCAGAAGACCTTCTGGACCGACGGCTTCGGCATGCTGGTCGACAAGTTTGGTGTGCCTTGGATGGTTAACGTAAGGCCGGAAGGGCAGTAGCCAAGCAAGTCCTGAAGCGCACAAGAACGGCCTGTGGTAGCGACACACTCGCCGCCACAGTCCGCTCGTTATGATCGGAGCACGTTATCCGCCAAGGGAGTGCCTCATGACGATCCAACACCGAACCGCCCTCGCCATTGCCTGTGCCGTTTGCTTCAGCGCGTCGCTGGCCCAGGCCACCGACAATGCGTCGATAACGCTGTATCGCAGCGACAGCGCCAGCCTTTATGCGAGCAATAGCGGCGGCACGGTTGATGAGGGTTATGCCGTGGTGCGCGAGCAGCGCAGTATGGATCTGCAGGCCGGCGTACATGACGTGGTGCTCGGCAACCTGCCGAACAATCTGGATGCCGAAGCCATCGCGCTGGGGTTTCCAGGTGGCGAAGCGAAAGTCGTCTCGCAGCGGCTGCTGCTTGGCCAGGGCGCCAACGCCGCACTCACCGGCCTGACCGGCAGCAATATCAGCGTACTTGGTGACAACGGCCAGCCATTAGCCAATGGGACCTTGTTGCGCGCCGGCGACGAAGGACTGATTGTCCGCAATGCAAGCGGCGGCACCACACTGATCCGCAACTACGCAGCCGTGAATACCACCAGCAGCAACTTCCCTACCGGCTCCAGCCTGGTTTTGCGCGTGGATGCCTCGCGTACCGGCAACACCACCGCCGTACTCAGCTACCCGACCTCGGGCATCGGCTGGCGCGCGGCATATGTTGCGACGTTGGCACCGGGCAATAGCTGCAGCATGCAGTTTGAATCGCGCGCCAGCATCGCCAACCGCAGCGGCAGCAATTGGCAGGACGCCAAACTGACGCTGATTGCCGGCGAGCCGAATTTTGCCAGGGCCAACGGACCGCGCCCCATGATGATGATGAAAGCCATGGCAGCGCCTGTCGCCGCGGAAGCGATGCCCGAGCAATCCTCCATGGGCGACTACCGCAGCTATACCTTGCCTGCTCCTGTTGATCTGCCCGACGGCAGCGTCAGCCAGGTGCCTCTCTACGCCACGCGTACCCTGAGTTGCGAACGTACAACGTTGTATACAACGGGCAGCCCATGGACGCCGTCGCGACCGATGATCAACAGCATTATTAATAGCGGCGGCATGAGTAGCGGCATAACCAGTGCATTGCGGTTTACGGCCTTCGACAGCCTGCCGGCTGGCTATCTGCGTGTCCTGACGGCTGATCGCAACAACGTGCCACAGTTCATCGGCGAGGGACGCGTTGACGACACCCCCAAAGGCACCGACGTCACCATGACGCTGGGCACCGTCTTCGACCTGCAAGGTGATCAGGAGCGCACGAACTTTCATGTCGACAAAGCCGGACGCACCATGGATGAAGCCTATCGCGTCACGCTCACCAACGCCGGCGACAGCGTACGTACCGTGACCGTACGCGAGTACCCCTACCGCTGGCGCACCTGGACGGTGACTTCGTCCAGCGTCAAGCCGAGCAAGCAGACCACCGATACGCTGGAATTCAAGGTCGATGTACCTGCCAACGGCAAGGCCGTGCTTGATTATGCCGTGCGTTATACCTGGACAGCGGATAACGATCCGCAGTCATAATCTCCATAGTCGCGATCAAGCTACCATTCGTCGTCCCGGCCTTCGCCGGGGCGACAGTGCAAGCGCACACATCCAAGTAAATCCAATATCGCAAGCCGCAACGCTTCCGGAGCCGCACCATGCTCAACCTCACCAAGCACGACGCCGTTACCGAAATCCAACTGGCGCGGCCACCGGTCAACGCGCTCAACCTGGACCTGTTGCGTGCCATCCAGGGTGCCATCGCTGACGCTGTACGCGATGGTGCGCGTGGCATCATGCTATCGGGTGCGCAAGGCATGTTCTCTGCCGGCGTAGACGTACCGGCATTGCTTACGCGCGACCGCACCGGCGTGCGTGAATTCTGGCGCGAGTTCTTCGCCACCTGTGCTGCGCTGGCGCATTCACCCGTGCCGGTAGCCGCTGCGATCACTGGCCACAGCCCTGCAGGTGGCGCAGTGCTTTCGCTGTTCTGTGACTACCGCGTGATGGCGCGAGGCCCCTATCGCATTGGCTTGAACGAAGTGCAGGTTGGGCTGGTCGCGCCCGATTGCATCCAGATGGCTCTGCGCCGCATCGTCGGCAACTATCGCGCGGAACGCCTGCTGGTGTCCGGCGCACTGATTGATGCGGAGCAGGCACTGGCTTGCGGACTCGTCGACGAACTCGCCAACGTGGATGAAGTCACCCACCGCGCACTGCACTGGTTGAACGAAACCCTCGCCCTGCCCGCGCACGCCATGCTGGCCACGCGCAAGATTGCACGTACCGATCTGACCAGTGCTTACGCTGATATCGATGCGTTACCGATCGACACCTTTGTTGATGCGTTTTTCCATCCGGAAACGCAGGCGACTTTGCAGGCGCTGGTGGCGAGGCTCAAGAGCAAGGCAAAATAAGCAACTCTACCTTGACGCTCACGCACACCTCACCGTCATTCCGGCGAAGACCGGATTCCATGGCCAGTACGAAGCGTGGATTCCGGCCTTCGCCGGAATGACATTAAGGCAAGTTTGCTCTTACACCACATATGGAGATGCCTGAGCCTTCGGGTGAAGATTCAATCAGGCTGTCGTTACGATCCACTACCCGTCGCCACCGACCGCGATGGATCACTCACCCATCCACTCCATGACGGCGCATAAAGCCGCGAACCGGCAAGACCCGCATGCTCCATCGCCAGCAGGTTATGGCATGCAGTGACGCCTGACCCGCACATATGCACCACCTGCTCCGGCTTATGGTTACCCATCACCGCCAGAAACTCCTGGCGCAAGACAGCCGCCGACTTGAAGCGGCCATCGGGTTGCAGGTTCTCGGAAAATGGCCGATTCGCCGCACCAGGCACATGACCGGCCGCACGATCCAACGGCTCGACTTCGCCCAGATAGCGTGATGTGGCGCGTGCATCGAGCAGCAGATCGTGCTTCAAATGAGCAACCGCTGCGTGGTCGACCAGAACTTGGACGGGGTCATAGTGCAGCGACACCGACGTTTGCGCGGGCTGCGGAATGTCCTGGGATACGAGCTGGTCTGCTGCTGTCCATGCGGCATAGCCGCCATCGACCACGGCCACCTGCTTGACGCCGCACAAGCGCAGCAACCACCAAAGTCGCGCGGCAGCCAACGCGCCATTGCCGGCGTCATAGCACACGACCTGCAATCCGGGATGCCAGCCCCACCGGCTCAGCGCGACGGAAAACACTTCTTCCGTCGGCAAAGGATGACGCCCGAGTCCCATAGGGATGCGAGAGAGATCGGAAAGGTCACGGTCCAGGCTGGCAAATACGGCACCGGGAATATGCGCTGCGCGGTAATCGCGTTCGCCTTTGCCGGCGTCGAACTGGTCGTAACGGCAATCGACGATCAACACCTCGGATGGCGGCAGCGCGGCCAGCTCGGTTACGGAAATCAAAGTCGTTTTCATGGACGCTCCATCCTTTGCAGCAGGTTCTGCAACATCGCAGCCGTGGCGCCCCAGATACGATGTCCGTCGTGTTGGAATTCCACCATCTCGCGCCGGCGGCCACGGTAGTCCATCACATAGCGCTTCAGATTGCCTGGCTCCAGAAAGAACGCCAGCGGCACCTCAAACACTTCGGCCACTTCACCGGGGGCCGGACGAAAGTTTGCATCGTCGGCAATGCGTGCGACGACGGGCGTGATACAGAAACCGCTGATGGTTTCAAAGCAATCGAGATAACCAAGCGGTGTAACCAAGCGGCGATCCAGGCCAATCTCTTCTTCGCTTTCACGCAGCGCCGTGGTGAGCGCGTCGCCATCCGCCGGATCAGTGCGCCCGCCGGGAAAGGCAACCTGCCCCGCGTGCGAACTCAGATGATCCGTGCGCACCGTGAACACCATGCGCGGCATGGCCTCGCCACGCAGACCGATCAGCACCGCTGCCGGTGTGCGCGGCTCATCGCCAAGCAGATCGGTCATCTGGGCATGGTTCCAGCCGGGCGCAGCCGGCGGCTGGGACAGCGGGCGCAGGGCGTGCAGCAGCGATTCCATCACGCGGACTCGCGTGCGGGCAGCACCACGTCCATGTAGTGGGTCCGCTCGGTCTCGCTCATGCTGCGCCACCGTGCGATCTCGTCGCCGGTGCGGTGACAGCCGAGGCAATAGCCGTGCGGATCGAGCCGGCAGATGCCGACACAGGGGCTAAGGATGGCTTGCTGGGAAAGTGGGGAATCGTTCGACATTCTCCCAACATGCTAACGCAGGCGCCTTCCTTACGTCAGGGCCCCGTCCCCTCGGGATTCGGCGGCTTGATGTCCAGCAGCTCGATATCGAATACCAGCGCCTGGTTCGGGCCGATGCGCGGCAAGGCCCCTTGCTTGCCATAGGCCAGCGAGGATGGGATGACCACCTTCCAGCGATCGCCCACATGCATGCGCGGAATCACGTATTGCCAGCCGCGAATCACGCTATCCAAGGTGAAGCTGACCGGCGAGCCGTGGGCCCAGGTGCTGTCGAACTCGGTACCATCGATCAGCATGCCGCGGTAGTTCACCGTCACCAGGCTATCCATCCCCGGGTTGACGGTGCCGTCGCCTTTTTTGATCACTGAATATTGGATGCCCGACGGCAACTGCACCACGCCCGACAAGGTCGCGTTGTGGGCCAGGAATTCCGCACTGTTGCGCGCATTATCGTCAGCGATGCGGTTGAATTCGGCCAGCGCCTGCTCGTGCATGAGCTCGCCGAGGCTGGCGATTTGCTGATACATCTCTTCTTTGGAGAACGCCGCCGGACGCTTGGCGTACGCATCCTGCATAGCCTTTTGCAATACAGCCATGTCCACCGGGAAAGTCCCGTGGGAAAACTGTGTGCCGAGGTGGTAGCCGATGGCATAGGAGAGCTTGTACTTGTCCAGCTTTACCGTCACCGGCGGCGGCTGTGGCGATGGATTGGGCGCAGCCGGCCTCTGCTGCGCCAGCACCCCAGATGCGGCGAGCAGCAGAAAACCTGAAACCAGCCAACGCGTGTTTGCCATTACTTTCTCCGTTGCGGCAAGCATACGGTCAAAGACGCCATCCTAAGGGGTTCGAGCGTTTGATGCAGCTATGCCGGCCGTTCGGCATCGTCGTAAGAGTCTGTCTGAGAAAGCCGGAAGGCAGCAAAGGTTCCCGCTGCTAAAATCCCGGCTTCATGTTCACACGGAGCCCGAGATGGCCTACCGCAACCTCGAGATCGGCAATCGCGATGCCGTACGCACGATCACCGTCAACCGGCCAGACAAGCTCAACGCCTTGAATCGCGAGACTTTGAACGAACTCACCCTCGCCTTCAACCAGGCCGCTCAGGACGACAGCGTGCGCGCCATCGTACTGGCCGGCGCGGGCGACAAGGCCTTCGTTGCCGGCGCAGACATCAGCGAGATGAACGGCTACACGCCAGTTCAGGCGCAGAGCTTCTCACGCACAGGCCAGCGGTTGATGAGCACCATCGAACGTCTTGGCAAGCCGGTCGTAGCACGCATTCAGGGGTTTGCACTGGGCGGCGGCATGGAGCTGGCGATGGCCTGCCACCTGCGCATTGCCGGCGAAAAGGCAAAGTTCGGCCAGCCGGAAATCAATCTTGGCCTGATCCCCGGCTTCGGCGGCACCCAGCGCCTTCTGCGCCTGGCTGGTCGCGGCGCCGCACTTGAGCTATGCCTGACCGGCGGCACCATCACGGCGCAGCGTGCTTATGAGCTGGGCGTAGTGAACCGAGTGGTCGCGCCGGAAGCGCTGGACGAGACGGTCAATGCGCTCGCCGATCAACTCGCCGCCGCGCCGCTGGCCGCCGCCGGCATTCTGGATTGTGTGTTGCAGGGCGGCGAAACATCGATTGATCAGGGACTGGAGTTCGAGACCCAGGCCTTTGCGCTCGCGTTTGCAACCGAGGACATGCGGGAAGGCACAGCGGCGTTTCTGGAGAAGCGCAAGGCCGTCTTTAAGGGCGTGTAAATCGGGAGTCGTGAACAGGGAATCGCAGGAGCGTCGCCTGGCAAGGTTGCCGACGACCGCCCTCAACGATTCCCGCCACGGTCAATGCGCGCCACGATACTTCTTCTCACCCGCGGTAATACGCAGATCCAACCTGTTTTCCGGTGGCGCCAGCGGGCATGTGGCGAAGGATGTAAATGCACACGGCGGGTTGTAGGCCTTGTTGAAATCCAGCACAACCTTGCCGTTCACCGGCAGCGCGGCGTAGAGAAAACGCGCTGCGCCGTAAGTTTCGTGGCCCGAAGTACGGTCGGCGAGCACGAAAAACAGTTCGCCACCCGGTTCTTCCTGGTACGGCAGCAGCTCATAGGTGTGTCCGTCACGGGTAAACACGGCCTTGCCCGGCACCTTTACCGTATCGATGGTGCCGATCACCGAGCCCATCTGCAGATCGTGTGGCGGATTGAACGGCACCCAGTCTGCGACGATGTGCCAAGTCGGATCGATCGGGAAATAATCGATACCGAGAAAATGTTGACGGGTCGCTGCAGATGAATCCTTCGCACGCAGCGCCTTGCGACCTTCGCGATCAATCACGTAGAAATTGGCCGTGCCAAACGCCACCGTAGTCGGCGAAGCATTGCCAGTAACATGCGCATCATCGATCAACGTAGCCTCGCTCACCGACCTGCCATCAATGGTGGCGCCGCTGCCATCGGCCAGCTTGATGTGCACCTGTCCGGATTTGTCCAGGGTCACAACGCCCAGATGCGCTGGCCCTGCCTGCAACACCACATCGTTGTCCGGCGCGCTGCCGACCTTGTTGGCACCTTCTTGCAGCCATTCCAGTCCGATCAGGCTGAGCCAGCCTTCTGGTGCGGTCAGTCGCGCGACACGCTCGGCGCGCCATTGCTCGATGCCTTGCTGGTAAGCATCCGGCGTCACGGTTTGATTGGGAGTTTCAGCGTGCACGAGAACCACTCCAGTACTTAGGATGAGTCCGGCAAGGACATGACGCCACATGGGGTTCGCTCCGCTCAGGACAAGGCCAGAGGGCAGTATGGACGTCCATTTTCGAAAGAGACAGGCTTTGCCTAACGACCACGAAGAAAAAGCTTATCCAGTTCCGTCATACCCATTTGCACCCAGGTGGGGCGACCATGGTTGCATTGGCCGGAACGCTCGGTGGCTTCCATCTCGCGCAGCAAGGCATTCATTTCCGGCATCGTCAGGCGCCGCCCGGCGCGTACCGAACCATGACATGCCATGGTGGAAAGCAATTCGTTTTCCAGTTCCTGCAACTGGCGTGAGCTGCCGTGCTGGGCCAGCTCACCCAGCACGCTGCGCGTGAGCTCGGCCACGTCCGCACCTTCCAGCAAGGCTGGAATGCGCCGCACGACCACAGCCGAGGGACCGCTGCGTGAGAGTTCCAGCCCCCATTCCGCCAGCGCATCGCCATGCTCTTCGGCTGCGGCCGCTTCTTTCGCGCTGACGGCTACCGACAAGGGCACCAGCAAAATCTGCGATCGAAGATTGCTGCAGACACGACCGTTCTTGAGCTTTTCGTAGGTAATGCGCTCGTGTGCAGCATGCATGTCGACCAACACGAGACCATGTGCATTCTCAGCCAGAATGTAAATGGTCTTCAGCTGCGCAATCGCATAACCCAGCGGTGGCGCTTCGCCATCGTTCGCCGGTGGCATGGGCTGCGCCGGTTGCACCTGGGCTGTGGCAACATCACCTAGCAAAGCTGCATAACCGGCCAAAGGTTCTTCGCGTACACCAAGCTGCAGACGGCTTTGGGAGAAGCTATTGCCACCCTGCCAGCTTCCTCCTGGCCGAGTTGAAAGCGGCAAAGCAGGTGCCGTTGCAGCCAGCGCAGGTTCCCATGCCTGGGTTTCGGACGGCACGTTCTGGCCTGCACGCGTTTCCGCCAAGGCTTCGTGCAACGTGCGGAACAGGAAATCATGCACCAGCCGCTGCTCGCGAAAACGCACTTCGCTTTTGGCAGGATGCACGTTCACATCCACGCCGACCGGGTCCAGCTCCAGGTACAGCACGAACGCCGGATGACGGCCGTGAAACAACACATCGGCGTAGGCCTGACGCACCGCGTGAGCCACCACGCGATCACGCACCAGCCGGCCGTTGACGTAGAAATACTGCGAGTCCGCTTGTGGACGCGATGCCGTTGGTAGACCTACCCAGCCGGACAAACGCATACCTGCTGAAGCGTGATCAATGCGCAAGCTCTGTTGCGGAAACGTCTCGCCCAGCACTTCGGCCACGCGTGCCAACATCGCCCGGTCATCACGCGCCGCTTTCCATACACGCACGGATTTGCCGTTGTGACTCAGACGAAACTCAACACTGCGGCGGGCCAACGCCAGCGATTTAAGCAAGTCGTCGATATGCGCGAACTCGGTGCGTTCAGCGCGAAGAAATTTCCGCCGCGCCGGCACGTTGTAGAACAGGTCGCGCACTTCCACGCTGGTGCCCTGCGGATGTTGGGCAGGGCGTGCGGCCTGCATGCGGCCGCTGTCCACTTCGATGCGAAAAGCCTGATCTTCGCCGCGCAACCGCGAGGTGATCGCAAATCGCGCCACCGACGATACGGAAGCCAACGCTTCGCCACGAAAGCCCATGCTCGCGACATGCTCGAGATCGTCGAAACTACCGATCTTGCTGGTGGCATGCGAAGCGACCGCCAGCGAAAGATCGTCCGCGGCAATGCCATCGCCATCGTCACGCACGCGGATCAGGCGTGCACCGCCGAGTTCGATATCGACTTCGATGCGCGTGGCGCCTGCGTCGAGGCTATTTTCAACCAGTTCCTTGACGACCGACGAGGGCCGTTCGATCACCTCGCCTGCGGCGATCTGGTTGATAAGGTCGGGGGGAAGCGGTCGGATCCGGGACATGGGGCGCAAGCTTAGCAGTGAGCGCCCTCGGGACGCGCTAGCTCCTTTTACGCAAGTGGCACTGGTTCTGACTGTTCGCAGGCCGCAGGGACGTCGACGCACGCGGGGAGAGCACATGGATGTGCTCGGTTTTGAGGAGCGAGGAAAGCAGACCGGCCGTCTGTCGAGTCGACGGACCGATGGCGTGCGGACAGTCAGGGCCAGTGCCGCTTGCGTAAAAGGGGTTAGCCCGCCCCCTGATCAACTATCCGGAATCTCCAGCATGGTGCCGACACGCACGCTGTTGCTGTTGATGCCATTGATACTCTTGAGCGAATCCACGCTCACGCCGTACTGCTTGGCAATGCTGCGCAGAGTCTCGCCGTTGGCGACGCGGTGCATGTCACGTACGTCGCTGTCTGCCGGTGTGGAGGCACTGGCCAGCTTGTCTTCCGACTTGCCAGCGCTCGCAACCTCACTGCCACCCAGGTTGACACCCTTGCTGCGTGCCGCCTCCATCGCAAACCACGTGCCCGGCGGTGGATTGCTCGTGAAATAGCCCTTCACGCCATCCATGATGGCGGAAGCAAGCTGCTGCTGATGGCCGGGATCGCCCAGCTTACGCTCCTCGACCGGATTGCTGATGAAGGCTGTCTCGACCAGGATCGATGGCACGTCCGGCGAACGCAGCACGACGAAGTTGGCGTGCTCGACATAGCCGCGATGCGTAGGACCCAGCGCCGACAGCGCGTTCAGCACGTTCTGGGCAACCGTTTCGCTCGCCTGCACCGCCCAGCCCTGCTGCATATCGAGCAGCACGGAAGCCAGACTGTCGTTCTCTGACGCCAGCGATACGCCGCCGATCAGGTCGGAACTGTTTTCACGATCGGCCAGCATCTGCGCCGCCACCGAGCTCTTGCCGCGCGAGGACAGCACCCACACGGACGAGCCGCGGGCGTCGCTGCCAGGATAGGAGTCGGCATGGATCGCCACGAACAGGTCAGCCTGGTTCTGGCGTGCGATTTCATAGCGCCGCTGGAGCGGAATGAAGTAGTCGCCGTCGCGGGTGAGGATGGCCTTCATGCCGGGCTGGCGATTGATCTGGGCAGCCAGCGCGCGCGCCACGGCGAGGGTTACGTCCTTTTCCAGTAGCCCATCAGGGCCGTGTGCACCCTGGTCCTTGCCGCCGTGACCGGCGTCGACCGCCACAATCACTTGGCGCTGACTGTTGAGCAACACCGCAGCCTGCCGCGTGGTCACACCCTTGCGGCTGGTCAGCTTGCTGCTGGCGTTGATGACCACCGGATCCGGCGCAGCAGCTGGCGCCGCCGCATCGGCAGCATCATCGGCCCCGGACGAAGCCGGCGCAGGCTGGCTGGCAGCCGCCACCTTCATCGGAGGAATGCTGGGCGCGGCAACCGCCTTGGCCGGTGCTGCGTTGCCATCGGCGCCCGGATAGAGATCCAGCACCAGGCGATAGCCCGCCGTCCCCGAAGGACCAAGCACGAAGCTCTTGGGCTGGCTATTGGGCGCAACGGAGGCGGTCAGGCGCAACGAACCGTTTTGACTGCTGCTGTCCAAACCCTTGAAGAGGCCTTGGGCGGATGGCGTGAGACGTCCGGCAGAGCGGCTGTCGCTCAGTTCCAGCACGATCTGATCGCCTTGCTGACTGAGCTTGTACTTGGCCGGCCCGGAAAGATCGAAGACCACCCGGGTGTATTCGGGCCCTGCCCAGACGCGAGCGTTCTTCACGTCCGAGGCGTGGACAGCAATCGCCGGCCCCGCGGTCAAGAGCGCGGTGGCGGTCATGCAGATAGCGCGGATAAGGAGTCCCCTCATAACGCGGCATTGAAGCGCAGCGCTTTACTGAATGCAAGAGGTTTTCCTTTAAATATCCATAACCTGCAACCTATTCGTCAGACGAGCTCAAGCTATCGGCGCTAAGCGACGCATTTCACAGGCAAGGCTACATACCCTGCGCTGTTCAGTTTTCTTAGCCGAAACGGATACTTAGCGTTGATCCGACGATCAGCGCAGCCGGGCAAGCAATCGTTCGCCACGCGGCGTCTTCGGTTGCAGCCGCGCTTGGCGGCCCAGGCCGTCATAGCCGAGGTTCAGCTCCAGGTCGGCGGCCGGCAATGCGCCCTGCCCCCGCTCCGGCCATTCCACGAGTACGACAGCAGCCGGATCAGACAAGGCATCCAGCCCCAACCATTCGAGTTCACCCGGATCGGCGATGCGGTAGAGATCCAGGTGCCAGGCGGGACGCTGCATCGCCTGATAACCCTCGACCAGGCTGTAGGTGGGGCTCTTGATGCGCTCGCCCACACCCAATGCGGTGAGCAAAGCGCGGGCGAAACTGGTCTTGCCAGCACCCAGTTCACCACGCAGGTAGACGACCAGTCCGCCGTCCAATGCTTCGGCAACCCGGACACCCAATGCATGCGTCGCCGCTTCGTCGGGCAACGCCCACTGTTGCTCAGTCATGCGCAAACCCATTGCCGAGCGCGCGAAGCGGTTCAAGCAGATCACTGGCCAGCAATCCTCGTTCGCCATGATGCGCCGCCAGGTCACCAGCGCGAGCGTGCAAGCCAACGCCCATGCGAGCAGCATCCCACGCAGAACAACCCTGCGCGAGCAAAGCGGCAATCACGCCCGTAAGCAAGTCACCCATGCCGCCGGTAGCCATGCCGGGGTTGCCCCAGATACAGACGTCCAGACGTCCATCTGGATGCGCGACCAGACTGCCCGAACCTTTCAGCACAGCCACTGCACCGTAGCGTTGCGCCAGCGCACGTGCCGCAGCGAATCGATCGGTTTGCACCTGCGCAATGGTCGTACCAAGCAAACGCGCCGCTTCGCCTGGATGGGGCGTCAAGACAACGTGGCCATCGAAACGATGCGGCTCACGCGCCAACAAATTGAGCCCATCCGCGTCCAGCACCATCGGCTTGCCGCTATCCAGTGCGGTCAACCACAAGGCGTGCCCCCAAGCGCCTTGCCCGAGGCCAGGCCCCACTGCGAGCACATCCGCGCGATCCAGCAATGGCTGCAATTCCTGCGGCCCGTGTACGCCGTGCGCCATCAGCTCCGGGCGCGCACTGTTCAACGCAATGAGATTCTCGTTGCGCGTCGCGATGCTGACCAGACCTGCACCACTGCGCAGTGCAGCCTCACCACACAGGCGAATGGCACCGGCAGTGCCGCGATCGCCGCCGACCGCCAGCACATGCCCGCAGTCACCTTTGTGAGCATCGCGTGCGCGTGGCGGCAAATGCATGGCTTCCAACAAGGTCGCGTCGGTAGGCATGCCTTGCCAGAGGATTTCCGGCAACCCAAGTGTGTCGATCTGCAAACCGCCCACCTTCGTGGCAGCCTGACCGGTATACAGGCCACGCTTCGCTGCAATGAAGCTGACAGTCAGATCAGCGCGTACAGCGACGCCCGGGCATTCGCCGGTATCCGCATTCAAGCCGGAAGGGACATCCAGCGCCAGCACCGGCACCGCCGATGCGTTGATACGCTGAATCAGATTTGCTGCTGATGCTTCGGGGGCGCGATTCAAACCCGTCCCATACAGCGCATCCACGTAGACATCAGCCTGCGGCAAGGGCGCATCGTGTTGCCAATGACGAGAGGTACCTTCACTGCGCTGCCAGGTATCGCGCGCCAGAGCGGCATCACCGCGCGGGGCATCACTTAGCTCGATCACTTCGACCGCCATGCCTGCGCCATGAGCAAGGCTGGCCAGCAGATAGCCATCGCCACCGTTGTTGCCCGGACCGCAGAACACCACGATGCGCCGCGCCTCCGGCCAATGGCGACACAGCGCTGCAAAGGCAGCGGTAGCCGCCCGGTTCATCAATTCGAAGCCAGTGATGCCAAGATCATCGATGGCGCGCCGGTCAAGGGCGCGTACCTGTTCGACGGTATAGAGATCGCGATGATGCGGGGAGGAGTGCATCAGCCGATTATAGGCAGCGATTACAATAGGTGCATGTCCACCGTCACGCCCGACTACTGCACACTCGCCAGCGATATCAAGCGCTGGTCACGTGAGCTTGGCTTCGCCGAGGCGGGCATCAGCGGCGTTTCGCTGGAAAAGGACGAGCAGCACCTGCTTAGCTGGCTGAAAGACAGCTACCACGGCGAGATGGAATACATGGAGCGCCACGGCACCCGTCGCAGCCGGCCAGACGAACTCGAGCCGGGTACGGTGCGTGTGATTTCGGTGCGCATGGACTATATGCCGCCCGGCACGCAGCACGCCTGGGACGTGATCAACGATGCCGAGGCCGGTTACGTGGCCCGTTATGCGCTTGGCCGTGATTACCACAAGCTGATGCGCAACCGTTTGCAGAAATTGGCCGAGCGCATCCGCGCCGCGGTTGGCGAGTTTGGTTATCGCGCCTATGTCGACTCGGCACCGGTGCTGGAAAAGGCACTCGCGCGCAATGCCGGACTTGGCTGGATCGGCAAGCATACGGTGCTGATCAATCGACAGGCCGGCTCATACTTCTTCCTGGGTGAGCTTTACACCAACCTGCCGTTGCCGGTTGACGCACCCGCGAGCGCGCATTGCGGTACCTGCCGCAAGTGCATCGATATCTGCCCGACCCAGGCCATCGTCGCGCCTTACCGGCTGGATGCACGTCGCTGTATCTCGTACCTCACGATCGAACTGAAAGGTTCGATTCCTGAAGAACTGCGCGCACCGATCGGCAACCGCATCTTCGGTTGCGATGATTGTCAGCTGATCTGCCCGTGGAACAAGTTTGCGCAAGACACCGCCGAACCGGATTTCGCACCACGTCATCAACTGGATGGCGCCAAGCTGGTAGAGCTGTTTGCCTGGAGCGAGGAAGAATTCCTTCGCCGCACCGAAGGCATGGCGATTCGCCGCACCGGCTATGAAGGCTGGCTACGCAATATTGCGGTGGCGCTGGGGAATGCGCCGCCGTCAGCAGAAGTGAGCGCGGCGCTGCTGGCGCGTGCGGAACATCCGTCGGCGATGGTGCGCGAACATGTCGCGTGGGCACTGGCTCGGCATCGCCCACACTTTCCTGCAGAATGAGGTTCGCCCTCAAAGCCGTCATGCCCGCGAAAGCGGGCATCCATTTTCACCTTTCGCCCTAGAGCAACATGGATGCCCGCATTCGCGGGCATGACGGCTCTAGACAAGAAAAGAGATTCAGGCAGCCTTACGCCGCAACCATCTGCTTCGGAATCGAGCGATTGGTGTGGCTGATGCGATTGTCTTTGTCGACGTACACGAGCGTCGGCTGGAACTTCTCCAGCTCGGCTTCGTTCAGATGCACAAACGCAGCGATGATGATCAGGTCACCCGGTTGTGCACGATGCGCGGCGCTGCCGTTCACCGAGATGATGCCCGAGCCTTCTTCCGCGCGCAGCGCATACGTGACAAAGCGCTTGCCGTTGTTGATGTTCCACGCGTGGATCTGTTCGTATTCGCGAATGCCCGACGCATCGAGCAGCAGGCCATCGATGGCGATGGAGCCTTCGTAGTGCAGTTCCGCGTGGGTCACGGTTGCACGGTGGATCTTCGCCTTCAGCATGTTGAGTTGCATGACTTCATTCCAGCAGGAACTGCCTGATAAGCCCGATATTATCGAGCCGCCGCCATTGCGCCGCAACATCGGCGCCCGGCGGCTACATGGGGGCCAAGGCCACCCTGAACAAGTCCCGCCGGATTAGTCGAACAACAAGTTGTCGATCAGGCGGGTGGCACCCAGGCGGGCGGCGATCAAGGCGACCAACCCGTCGTGCTCGCCGTCGGCCGGCTCGGACAGGTCCTCGGCGCGGCGGATCGCTACATAATCCGGCACGAAGCCGGCACGTTCCAGCTTGGATGCCGCCGCCTGTTCCACCACCTTACGGGCGTGGCCCTTGGCGATCAGGTCGCGCATCTGCTGCAGGGTCTGATAGATCTGCACCGATTCGGCCCGTTCTTCCGACGACAGGTACTGATTGCGGGAACTGAGAGCCAAACCGTCATCGGCCCGCTGGGTAGGAGCACCCATCACCTTCACCGGCAGGGCAAGATCGCGCACCATGCGCTCGATCACCTTCAGCTGTTGGAAGTCCTTCTGGCCGAAAATGGCGATATCCGGCTGTACCAGGTTGAACAGCTTGCAGACCACCGTGGCGACGCCATCGAAATGACCTGGGCGATGGGCGCCTTCCAGGGTGTCGGTGATCTCCGGTACGTGCAGGCTGACACTGCCGGCCGCGCCAAACGGATAGATGGTCGCCACATCCGGCGCGAATAGCAGATCGCAGCCGAACTCAGCCAGGCCGGCCTGATCCTGAGCCAGCGTGCGCGGGTAGCGGTCGAAATCCTCGTTCGGGCCGAACTGGGTCGGGTTGACGAAAACACTTGCTATCACGCGATCCGCCCGCGCCCGCGCGAGCTTGACCAACGAATGATGACCCGCATGCAGGTTGCCCATGGTCGGCACAAAGCCGACCGTCTGCCCCTGAGAGCGCCAGCCACGGATCGTGGCGCGCAGCCCTGCTGCGTCTTGCACCGTTTGCATGAGTTTGGCTCTGCCTGAATCGCGTTATTTATTAGTTGTATCCGTGTTCCGCGGCGGGAAACGCTCCGCTTCGCACATCGGTGACATAAGCGGCAATCGCTTCGCTCACCGAACCCCGGCCGGCAAGAAAATCCTTGCTGAACTTCGGACGCTTGCCGGGCGTAATGCCCAACATGTCGTAAATCACCAGCACCTGACCATCGCAATGCAGGCCGGCACCGATGCCGATCACCGGGATATCGAGCGCCTTCGTGACGCGCTCGCCCAGCGGCGTGGGGACGCCTTCCAGCACCAGTATGCTGGCACCCGCCTGCTGAACGGCACGCGCTTCGCTCAACACGCGCTCCGCATCATCCAGCGCCCTGCCCTGCACTTTGTAACCACCGAACTTGTGCACGGACTGCGGCGTGAGGCCAAGGTGTGCACAAACCGGGATCGCGCGCTCGGTCAGTGCGTGGATCGATTCAAGAATGTGTGGCGAAGCGCCTTCGATCTTGACCATGGCCGCACCGGCTTCGCCGACCAGCCGGGCACCGGCTTCCAGTGCATGGGCAACATCGCGATCGGCCATGAACGGCATGTCCGCCGCCAGCAAGGTGGCCGACAAGCCACGCGCCACCATGGTTGTGTGATAGACCATCTGATCCAGCGTGACCGGCAAGGTACTGCGCTGGCCTTGCACCACCATGCCCAGCGAATCGCCTACCAGCGCGATGTCGACACCGGCATGCTCGACCTGTGCGGCGAAACTGGCGTCGTATGCCGTAAGCATCACGATCTTGCGCCCTTCCGCTTTCATCGCATGCAGGCTCGGTACGGTGACCGGCTTGCGTGCAGGAGCGCTGCTGTTTTCCACGTACACGGCCGTTTCCTTCAGTGTTGCGGTGAACAATTATCCGGCTTCGGATAGCAAAGGCTCAAGCAAGCAGCTCGCAGCCTTGCGTATCAACGGCTCGCAGCAGATCGGCGACGCGCCCTTGCCCGGGAATTTCCAGATCAGGCGCGAGTTCATTCAAAGGCAACAACACGAATGCACGCTCGGCGATGTGCGGATGGGGCAAGGTCAAACGCTCGTCGTTGACGCTTTTGCCGGCCACATGCAGCAGATCGAGATCGAGGGTGCGCGGACCCCAGCGCTCTTTGCGCTCACGGCCCGCGGCACGCTCGATATCCAGCAGCGCATCAAGCAACTCATGCGGTGGCAACGGCGTTTCCAGTGCGACGACAGCGTTGAGGAAATCAGGTTGATCGTGCATGCCCCATGGCGGCGTGCGGTAGACATGCGACCGCGCCAGCAAGTGCGTGTGCGGCAGATCCGCCAAGGCATTGATGGCATCGAGCAACTGTTTTCGCGAATCGCCGAGGTTACTGCCCAGCGCAACGTATGCGCGCATCAACCGGCCCCGGACTTGCCTGCGGTCGGCTTGCGCCGACGCTTGCGCTTGCGTGTCGCCCCGGCGCGTGCCGTATCGAGATCACCTGCTGGTGCGCCGTGATGCAGCGGCAAAGCCGCCGCCAGCGTTTCATGTGGCAACTGCTGGGCATGCGCCCACCATTGCCCCAGCTCGCCGATGGCGGGCGATTCAGCGGCACGCAACAGCAGGAAATCAAACGCAGCACGGAAGCGCGGATGTGCCAGCAAGCGGAACACCTTCTTGCGCTGGATCTGTTCAAAGCGCGGCTGTAGCGACCAAATTTCTTCCATGGTGATGGTGAAACGGCGCGGGATGGCAACGCGCTGGCACTGCTCGGCAACAACGTGCACGGCTGCACGCGACCAGGCATCATTGTCATCCTTGCCCTGCGTGGTCCAGGTATGCGCAAGATCGCGCACTTCACCCCACAACAGCACGGCAAACAGAAACGCCGGTGTCACCGACTTGCCCTCGGCAACACGGGCGTCCGTATTTTCCAAGCCATGCTCGATCAGCGCACGCAGTGCCTTGTCGCCACGCTTGAGCGCACGTGCCGTGGCCGGGAACATGAACTTGAGCAAGCCGCACTGTTCAAGCATGCGAAAGCTCTTCAAACCATGTCCGGTCAAGAACATCTTGAGCGATTCATCGAACAGGCGCGCTGGAGCTACGCCGCTAAGCAACGGCCCCAACTCGGCAAACGGCGCAGAAGCAGAAGAATCGATGCGAAAATCGAGCTTTGCTGCCAACCGCGCAGCGCGCAGCATCCGCACGGGATCTTCGTGATAACGCGTCTGCGGGTCGCCGATCAGGCGCAACACGCGATCATGCAGATCCTGCATGCCTCCGACGTAGTCGCGCACCGAGAAATCGCTGATGTCGTAGTACATCGCGTTGACGCGGAAATCGCGGCGCAACGCATCTTCTTCAATGCTGCCCCAGACGTTGTCGCGCACGATGCGGCCATCGACGATGTGGCGATCGCCTTCGCTCTGCTCCTCGCTGGTGCCGCGGAAGGTCGCCACTTCGATGATCTCGTTGCCGTACACCACGTGGGCGAGGCGGAAGCGGCGACCGATCAGGCGGCAATTGCGGAACAGCTTTTTGACTTCGTCGGGTGTCGCGTTGGTGGCGACATCGAAATCCTTGGGATGGCCACCCAACAGCAAATCGCGCACAGCGCCACCGACAAGATAGGCGTCATAGCCGGCCTCATTCAGGCGATAGAGCACACGCAAGGCCGCCTTGCTGATGTTCTTGCGGGAAATTGTGTGCTGCTCGCGGGTAATGACGTGCAGCGCCTGATGGTTCCTGGATTTGGGATTCAAGCGATCGAAATCCTTGCGGGTATCCAACTTCCGGTGGGCTCGGCCAGGCACGCCAGACATGCTTTGGCTGAGGTTGAAACCGGCCGTAAGCATTGTCCTGCAGGCGTTTAGACCTGCAAAGGGCGGCGTCCGCAGACGTTGCCGGATGAGACAATTCAGATATACTACCGCGCCTCGCAGCAATACGCTCCCATCGTCTAGTGGCCTAGGACACCGCCCTCTCAAGGCGGGAACACGAGTTCGAACCTCGTTGGGAGCGCCACCTCTCCATTATGATCGGCTTTCCGATCTCAAGCAGGCACACGGCAGCATGACCTTCGTCGTCACCGACAACTGCATTAAATGCAAATACACCGATTGCGTCGAAGTCTGCCCTGTCGACGCATTTCACGAAGGCCCCAATTTCCTGGCGATCGATCCGGACGAGTGCATCGACTGCACCTTGTGCGAGCCGGAGTGCCCTGCGAACGCGATTTTCCCGGAAGACGACGTGCCCGCCGGCCAGGAACACTTCACCGCGCTGAACAAGGACCTGGCCAAGGCTTGGCCGGTCATCGTCACGCGCAAGGAAGCCCTGCCTGACGCCAAAGAATGGGACGGCAAACCGGACAAGTTCAACTTGCTTGAGCGCTGAAGGCCGGAAATTGACCGTGGAGCGTCGGAAATCGTAAGAGCGATTTGCTGGCGAGACTCCACGCCCTAGCCTGGACCAGACATAAGAAAAACGCCGCCTTTGGGCGGCGTTTTTCTTTGTATCGCTACCAGCAGCGAAACGGGAGTCGAATCTTGCGCCTTTACGACTCCCGGCTACCGCAAAAATCAGCCCTTGCCGCCTAGACGCGACTTCAGGCTATCAACCACCTTGGCCACCGCAGCCGCGTCACCCTGGGCACGCACTTCACTGGAACCCTTGCCGCTGGTGTTGACGCTGACCACCACCGGACGCGGCGCCACATTCGGGCCACTCGAGCTGCTGCCCTTGCCGAACATGCGGGCCAAGAAGCTCGGCTTCTCCGTCGGCTGGTCGGACGCCATCACTGAAAGGTTGTAGGTGTGCGCTGCATCGTCATGCCCCTGCAGCGTACCGATATCGCCATTGGCCAGTGCCTCACCGACACGACGATAGGTCTCGTCCACGCTGTCAGCCAGGATGAAGCCATCGGTAATGGTGCCTGGGTTGCTACCCACGCGCGCTGTGGCGCCATTCGCGCTCGGCTGGTTGCCGCCAGCCGGCGGAATCACCAGGGCGGCGGTCGCCGAAGGCGTATCCAGGCCCGGCGGGATTTCCAGCGGCGATTCCTGCTTGGCGTTCTGCCATGCCCGTTCGGAACGGAACATACCGCAGCCCGAAAGCAGCAGGCCAGTGAGAGCCAGGGCCGGCAGGGCAACGGCGAGGGACGTTTTCTTCATGTAGTGAGATTCCGTAGATGTTCCGAAGTTTGAGACGAGCGGGCCACCGACCCGATCAGGCGGCATCCGCCAAGGATGCCAGAGTCGCCAAGGCCTTGCGCAACTGTTCGCGCTCCGGCCCCTGTTCCAGCTCCACCAGCGGCAGCCGCGGCACGGCCGTTCCCAGCCCCAGCTCGGGCAGGCCAGCCTTGACCGCGATCGGGTTGGGCGCACAGTTCAGCGCCTGCACCAGCGGATCGAGCGCGGCGTGGCAGCGTGCCGCGGCAGCGCGGTCACCCGCCCTTGCCGCATCACACAACGCACGAAACGCCCTGGGTACGAGATTCACCGCCACCGAAATGGTGCCGGCGGCGCCGGCCAGCATGGCCTCCGCCGCAGTGCCATCGTCACCGGACAGATAGACGAAATCCGGGCGTACAAGTTCCGCGGTCTGCTGAATCCGCTCAGCATCCCCGCGTGCTTCCTTAATCCCAATGATAGCCGGAAGATCGCGCAACGCGGCCGTTGTCTCGGGCAACAGGTCGCAGCCGGTGCGGGAAGGCACGTTGTAAAGCAGTACCGGCAAGCCACCGTGATCGGCCACTTCGAGGAAATGGCGGCGCAGTCCTTCCTGGGTGGGACGCACGTAATACGGCGCCACGACCAGAGCCGCATCCGCGCCCAGCGAACGCGCGCGTTTGGTGAGCGCCACCGTTTTGGCCGTACCGGCGTCACCGGTACCGGCGATCACCGGGATACGACCCGCGATATGTTCGACCGCAAAGGCCAACAGGCGATCGTATTCGTCGTGTTCAAGCATGTGAGCTTCGCCGGTGGAACCGGCGACGACCACCGCCTGGGTACCGCCCGCGATCTGGAAGTCGAGCAAGCGGCCGAACGCCGCCATATCGAGCGCCCCATCCGATCCGAACGGGGTAACCAGCGCGCAGACGCTTCCGTGAATGTTCATGGCGCAATCCGCACAAAAGCCAAGCCATGCATGTTACTTGCGGGCCCGCGGGACGGGCAAGTAAGCTGGCGTATCGTTCGTCGTCATCCCGCACGACGCGGGGTCGCCATCGTCCATGTCCACCAACCCTTTTTCAGCGCGATCCAGCAACGACCACCAACTGCTGATCCAGACGCTGACACCTGCAGCCCGCACTCCGTTGCTTGTGCTGGCACGCCGTATCGCCGATGCCGGCTGCAATCTTTCCGACGCGCGGGTTTCCACGATTGGCGCGGACACTTCGCTTACCCTGCTCGCCACCGGCGCCTGGGATGCCGTGGCCAAACTCGAAACAGCGTTGACCAAGCTCGCCCGTGAGGAAGAGTTCCGCCTTACCCACTACCGCACTAATCCGCGCGAACCCAGCGGGCATTTGTTGCCCTATCTGGTGGAAGTGGTGTCGTCGGACCGTCCGGGCATCCTGGTGAAGATCGTCGACTTCTTCAATCGCCACGACATCAGCGTGGAACAATTGAGCTCGATGCGTTACCAAGCCATGCAGACAGGCGCCGCGATGTTCCAGGCGCAATTCACCATCGGGGTACCGGACAAGCTGCACATCGCCGCGTTGCGCGATGACTTCCTCGAGTTCTGCGACAGCCTGAATCTGGATGCCATCATGGATCCGGTGAAGTTTTAGCATGGAGCCGGTGAAGTTCTAGGATGCTCCGCCCAGCGTCATCTGACAAGGCTGTTTCCGTCATCTACATCGCGCTAGTCTCCATCCCAGGAACACGCAGTACTCCTGTTCTGATGGAGAGCCCATGCCCGAACTCGGCAAGAAAGTACCCAAGCTTCAAGGCGTCACCGGCGACGGCAGCACGCTGAAACTCGATTCACTGAAAGGCCAATGGGTAGTCGTCTACTTCTACCCGAAGGACAGCACCCCCGGGTGCACCAACGAGGCCAAAGACTTCCGCGATCTCTATCCGAAGTTCAAGAAACGCCACGCCGAAATCATCGGCGTCTCGCGCGACTCGGTTAAATCCCACGCCAACTTTGCCAGCAAGCAGGAATTGCCATTCCCGCTGGTCTCTGACCCTGAGGAAACCTGGTGCGGCGCCTTCGACGTGATCCATGAAAAGGTGCTGTACGGGAAACGTCACATGGGCGTGGTACGCAGTACCTTTCTGATCGACCCCGACGGCAAGCTCGCCGCGGAGTGGCGGGGCGTGAAGGTGCCCGGCCATGCCCAGGCGGTGCTCGACGCTATTCCTACCCGGTGATTTCCACGTCACACGCTCTCGCAAACGTGCACTTCCCTCTCCACCTCAAACCTCGTGAGGTTCCTTCCGCATGACCGGAAGCAAGCGCATCTACGCCCTCGATACCAATGTGCTGTTGCACGATCCCACTTCGCTGTTCCGTTTCGAGGAACACGACGTCTTCATTCCCATGACGGTGCTGGAGGAGCTGGACGAAAAGAAAAAAGGGGCTTCGGAAGTTTCACGCAACGGTCGCCAGGTCAGTCGTTTTCTCAACGAGCTGATCGAGCGCGGCAACGGGCACGGCATCAGCAACGGTCTGGAACTGAGCAGCCCGGAAGGCGTCACGCTCAGGCGCGGCGGCGCGGTGGGCCGGCTGTATTTCCAGCAGCGCACGACGAACGGGCATGGCAAGGCCGACAACCAGATCCTTTCCTCGGTGATCGAACTGCGTGACCAGAATCCGGATCGTGCGGTGATTCTGGTTACCAAGGACATCAACCTGCGCATCAAGTCCAAGATCTACGGGATTGATGCGGAGGACTACGAAAACGATCGCGCCCTCGATGATTTTTCCCTGCTCTACACCGGCTCCACGGAACTACCGGAAAGCTTCTGGGACAAGCATCCCGAAGTGCAATCCTGGAACGAACGTGGTCGCACTTACTACAAAGTCGAGCGCCATGAGGATGAAGACTGGTATCCCAACCAGTGCCTGTTCCTGCCCGGTGACGACAACGTGGAACTGCGCGTACTGCACGTGGACGAACAGCGCGCGACGCTGGTCTTGCTCGACGATCACAGCCACAGCAACCACAGCGTGTGGGGCATCGCTGCGCGCAACCGCGAACAGAACTTCGCGCTGAATGTGCTGATGGATCCCGATGTCGACTTCGTCACCCTGCTCGGCACCGCCGGCACCGGCAAAACCCTGCTCGCGCTGGCTGCCGGTCTGGCGCAAGTCATGGACCAGCAGCGCTATCGCGAAATCATCATGACCCGCGCCACCGTCTCGGTCGGCGAAGACATCGGCTTCCTGCCCGGCACTGAAGAAGAAAAGATGACGCCGTGGATGGGCGCGCTCACCGATAATCTCGAAGTGCTCGCCAATCCCGAAGAAGGCGGCAGTTGGGGCCGCCAGGCCACCAACGACCTGCTTGCGTCGCGCATCAAGATCCGCTCGCTCAACTTCATGCGCGGACGCACCTTCCTGTCGCGTTACCTGATCATTGATGAGGCGCAGAATCTCACGCCAAAACAGATGAAGACGCTCATCACACGCGCCGGCCCCGGCACCAAGATCGTGTGCCTGGGCAACGTAGAGCAGATCGATACGCCTTACCTGACTGAAACAACATCCGGCCTGACCTACGCGGTTGATCGCTTCAAGCATTGGTCGCATTCGGCGCATATCACGCTTCGACGTGGCGAGCGTTCGCGGTTGGCGGATTTTGCGTCGGAAGCGTTGTAAGAGCCGGCCTGCTGTTTGAGACTGTAAAAAGCAAGGTTTTATTTACCGCTAAAGCAACAGAAATGGATTCCGGCGAAGGCCGGAATCCATGTGGGACGTAGCCATGGACCGGCGATTACCTTGTGTATACATACTTGCCAGCCGTCGTAGAGGCACGCTTTACGTTGGCGTCACCAGCGATTTGATCAAGCGCATTTGGCAGCACAAAAATGACTTCGTAGCCGGATTTACGAACCGTTACGATGTGCATTTGCTCGCTTGGTTTGAACTCCATGACACAATGGAGTCGGCCATCCTCCGAAAAAAAGCCATTAAGAACTGGAAGCGTGACTGTAAATTTCGTTTGATCGAAGAAGAAAATCCTTAATGGATCGACCTGTATCCCGCATTGTTATAGATGGATTCCGGCCTTCGCCAGAATGACGAGCTAAGAGCGTGGCAACCTCCAACCAACCGCCCATCGCCCTCACCATCGCCGGTTCCGACTCCGGCGGAGGCGCCGGCATTCAGGCCGATCTGAAAACGTTCCATGCACACCACGTGCATGGCTTGTCAGTCATTGCCGCCATCACCTCGCAGAACACGCGTGGCGTCACCGCAGTGCATCCGGTGCCACTTGCGCACATCCGCAACCAGATCCAAGCAGTGTTCGATGACTTCCCGATCGCCGCGGTAAAAACGGGGATGCTTGGCAACGCCAAAACCGTACGACTCGTCGCCAGGGAGTTGCGCCGACGCAAGCCTGCCTGGCTGGTCGTCGACCCGGTCATGATTTCCACCAGCGGCTCGCGACTGCTCGACGAGGATGCCGTCGAGGCCGTCATCAACGAGCTGATTCCGCTCGCTGACATAGTGACTCCGAACCTGCCCGAGGCCGAATCCCTGCTCGGCCGCCCGCTACGCACCGCTAGACAACTGGAAGCAGCCGGCGAAGCTTTGCTCGCCCTCGGAGCCGCCAGTGTCTTGTTGAAAGGCGGCCATGCGCGTGGCGACAAGGTGGTTGACCGTTACTTCGATGATCGCGGCGTCATAGAAATCCGGCACACCCGCCTGCCGCGCGAGGGCCACGGCACCGGTTGCACGCTGGCATCTGCCATCGCAGCCGAACTCGCCCTGGGTCATACGCCGCGCCAAGCGATACGTCGCGCTTCCGCCTATGTGCATCGCGCCTTGAAGGATGGGTATCGCCCGGGCGGCGGAGCCGTTTACGTGCTGCGTCACTAAGACCGTCCGGAACGGCCCCATGCAGGCATAGATCTGCCGTAAAATCCTTGACTTGCGGCTTTCCGGCCACATACTCCGGCCATATCCCTGGCGCTACCCGAGCCGCTTTTCACGATGGATTTCCTCAGTCCCCGTTTCATCGTCCTCTACGTGCTGCTGGCTTTCGTGCTGTGCGTGCTGTTGGTGCATCTGCGTGGCCGCGCCCGCCTGCGCTTCGATCGTCAGCTCGTTGATCACTCCGCGGTGTTCGCGCCCTACAACCTGCTGATGTACGCCTTCTCGGCGGTACCGGCCAGACCGATTCTCGACCGCGGCGGCTTCCCGCAACTCGACCTGCTCCAAAACAACTGGCAAATCATTCGCGACGAAGCGCTGCAACTGTTTGACGAAGGTCATATCCGCGCCGCGCAAAACAACAATGACGCCAGCTTCAACAGCTTCTTCAAGCAAGGTTGGAAGCGCTTCTACCTGAAATGGTACGGTGAACCGTTGTCCTCCGCCGAGGCACTGTGCCCGCAAACGGTCGCCTTGCTGAAATCGATTCCGAGCGTGAAGGCAGCGATGTTCGCCACGCTCGCGCCAAACAGCAAACTCAACCCGCATCGCGATCCTTTCGCCGGTTCGCTGCGCTATCACCTTGGCCTGATCACGCCCAATTCGCGCGACTGCCGCATCTTTGTTGACGGAGAAGAACACGCCTGGGGCGACGGCAAGGATGTCGTGTTCGACGAAACCTACGTGCACTGGGTGGAAAACAAGACCGACCAGACTCGCGTGATCCTGTTCGCCGACGTGGAACGCCCGTTACGCACCCGACTGATGAATGCCATCAACCACCGCGTGGGGGCTTTCATGGGCAAGATCACCGCTTCACCGAATACCGAATCGCCGGAAGAAAAGACCGGCTTCGTCAATCGCATCTTTGCGCTTAACCAGCGCAACCGCGCACGCAACCGGGAATTCAAGAAGAAATACCCGAAGCTGTTCCGTACGGTGAAATACATCGGCATGGTGATCTTTATCTGGCTGGTGTTCCTGGCACCATGGCCGTTCGTGCGCTGAACCACTGACTGTCACGCTTTCGCGGATTCGCGCGTCCTGGTTGCACGACCGCCTGGAGGACTGCCGTGGACGCGCACACCGAACTGTTTCAGAAACACCGCCCTCGCCTGCTCGGCCTCGCCTATCGCATGCTGGGCACGCCGGCCGATGCCGAAGATATTCTTCATGACGCCTGGCTGCGCTGGCATGCGCAAGACAAGTCCAGCCTGGATGATCCGGAAGCCTGGCTGGTCACCGTCACCACACGCCTGGCCCTGGATCGACTGCGCCACGCCAAGGTAGAACGCGAGCATTACACCGGCCCCTGGCTGCCCGAGCCGCTGATCGAACTGGAAAAGCGCCCTGAAGCCCATGCCGAGCATGCTGAAACGCTCACCATGTCGTTTCTGGTGCTGCTCGAACGGCTCACGGCTGAAGAACGGGCGGCATTTCTGCTACACGATGTCTTTGACTATAGCCACGCAGAAGCCGCGGCCATCCTCGACATCACCGAAGAAGCTTCCCGCCAGCGTGCACATCGCGCCAAACAGCGGTTGCGCGATGAACGTACGCGTTTCACCACCAACACTCAGACGCAGCGCCGTCTGCTGGAACGCTTCGCCCAGGCGCTGGAACACCCGAATGAAGAAAACCTGCGCATGCTGTTTGCCGAAGATGCCATGCACGTATCCGACGGCGGCGGCGTGGTCACCGCTGCGTTGCGACCGCTGCTAGGCGGCGACCGGATCACCCGTCTTTACTTGCAGGTCGCGAAGCATGAAGAGGAACACGTTGTGCGGCGGCAACTGCAGATGCTCAACGGCGCACCGGTCATGCTGACCTGGGTGGATGACAAGCTGGCCACCGCTACCTGGATCGAGTGCGATGGTGAGCACATCGTCGCACTTCACTCTTTGCGCAATCCGGAAAAGCTGGCCCGGTTGGCCACTGTCACGAAATCGCCGAGTGGCCCGTCCTTGCATTGAAACGGCCGACTGTGGCCCATCAACCGAGGACATTCCCCATGGCACGTTTTTCCTACTACACCTATCCCGAAGCCCTGAAACCGCTGTTTGCGATGAAGGCGCACATCGATCAATCCGGCCTTGAGAAGAGTCTGGTTCATCTGGTGATGCTGCGCGCATCCCAATTGAATGGCTGCGCGTACTGCATCGATATGCACAGCAAGGAAGCGCGTGCCGATGGCGAAACCGAGCAACGCCTTTATCTGCTGCAAGCCTGGCGTGAAGCGCCTTTTTATAGCGATCGCGAACGCGCGGCCTTCGTCTGGTGCGAAGCGGTGACGCGGCTTGATCCTGTGCATGGTGTGCCGGATGAGGTTTACCAACAGGCAAGCGCGCAGTTCAGCGAACGCGAGCTGATGGATCTGAATCTGCTGGTGATCATGATCAACGGCTGGAACCGTATTGCGGTACCGTCGAAGACGGAGCCAGGAAGTTTTCAGCCGGCACGTCGAGAAGCAGCCTGATGCGTCAGACCACCCTCTGCGACACGACACAAAAAAGGCCGCCCATGGCGGCCTTTTTTTGATTTACGAAGAACCAAGTTCAAGCTTTGACGCGCTTAACAATCGCCTCGCCAAAGCTTTGGGTGGAACCCTTGCCGCCCAGATCCGGCGTGACGTGATCGCGATCGTTCGCCATCGTGTCGCGGATTGCCTGACGCAGCTTGGTGCCTTTATCGACCATGCCCAGGTGATCGAGCATATCCGCCGCCGCCAGCAACAACGCGCACGGATTGGCGACACCCTTGCCAGCAATATCCGGCGCCGAACCATGCACGGCTTCGAAGATAGCCGCATGCTCGCCGATGTTGTCGCCCGGTGCCAGACCCAGACCGCCCACCAGACCCGCACACAGATCGGAAAGGATGTCACCGAACAAGTTGGTGGTGACGATCACGTCGAACTGCTCGGGACGCATCACCAGCTGCATGCAGGCGTTGTCCACGATCATTTCGTTGAACTCGATCTGCGGGTATTCCTTGGCGATCTCGCGCGCCACATTGAGGAACAGGCCCGAAGCGGTCTTGATGATGTTGGCCTTGTGCACCGCCGTGACTTTCTTGCGGCCTTTCTTTACCGCCATCTCGAACGCATAGCGAACGATGCGAGCACTACCTTTGCGGGTGTTGCGGATCATCGAAGTCGCCACTTCACCATCTTCCGACAGCGTCTGGCCTTCAGCCAGATAGGCGCCTTCGGTGTTCTCGCGCACCGTGATGATGTCGATGTTCTCGTAGCGCGCCTTGGTGCCCGGGAAGCTGATCGCCGGGCGCACGTTCGCGTACAGATCGAAATGACGGCGCAGCGTGACATTGATCGAGGTGAAGCCGCCGCCCACCGGCGTGGTCAGCGGGCCTTTCAGCGCCACTTCGTGCTTGGCGATGGCATCGAGCGTGGCCTTGGGCAGCAGATCGCCGTGCTTTTCCAGCGCAATCATGCCGGCCTCGACGGTGTCATAGCTCAGACCGCAATCCAGCGCATCGAGCACGCGCAACGTGGCGGTCATGATCTCCGGGCCGATGCCGTCGCCCGGGATCACCGCGATGGTCTTGCTCATGGGGGAACTCCTTGGGAATGAAGCGGGTAACCGGCGCACAGGGGAAGGCGCCTGGTTGAAAACCGCTCAATTATCCCTGATACGCCTGTCGGCGAATAGCCCGAAAGGGCTTGGGAGTGTTGCAAATGCTCGCATGGAGCATCGCCTTAAATCGAATGAAGCGTGCGCTTCAATTCAAATGATGGGCTTTTCACGTTCGCCTCCTCTCCCTTTCGGGGAGAGGAGAGACGGAGAAAATCACGCGTGGTCGCCGCAGCCAACACCCTGCCCAGCCGCATCACCCGACTCAAGCTTGTCCAGGAAATCCACCGCCCGCCGCAAATGTGGAATCACAATCGAACCACCGACCACCAGTCCGACGCTGAACACCTCGAAGAATTCCTCGCGGCTGACGCCCGCTTCCTTGCACTGCGCGACGTGATAGCTGATGCAGTCATCGCAACGCAGCACCATGGATGCCACCAAACCAAGCATTTCCTTGGTTTTCACATCCAGTGCACCGGCCTTGTACGTCTGCGTATCAAGCGCAAAGAAGCGGCGCACGACCTGGTTGTCTTCGCCCAGGATGCGCTCGTTCATACGCTGGCGGAATGCGGTGAATTCGGCGAGACGATCCTTTTCGGCGCTCATGCTGCTTCACTCAGCAATTGGGCCAGCTTGCCGCTGCGATCGGCAGCGACCAGGTCGTCGTAACCGCCGACAAGCTGGTCGTTGATAAAGATCTGCGGCACCGTACGACGGCCACCGCTGCGCTGAAGCATCGCGTCACGCTCTGCCGGATCGGTATCCACACGCACCTCCTGCCAACTCAGGCCCTTGGCCTTCAGCAGGTTCTTCGCGGCCACGCAGTAGGGGCACACTGCGGTGGAATAGACTTCGATCTTGGGCATTGCAACGCTCCGAAATTACTTGCGCCATAAATGGCGGTGGCTGCCTTTAAAAACAAGCCGTTTGGTGCTGAACTGCAACCATCCGGAAAGGTCTCAGATGCTATTGTTATCGATCTATGATCAATGCACCACGACATCTGCGTAAACGCCTGCTGACTGGCCTTGTGCTGGCCGCTATCAGCTTTGTTGCCGGCGCTCAGCAGGACAAGCCGGACGACATCCAGTTGCCTGATCTGGGCAGTTCGGCCAACGCATTGATTTCGCCGCAGGAGGCGCAGGATTACGGCACCATGATGCTGGAGCAGATGCGTGCCCTGGACATGGTGTTGGACGATCCGCTGGCCGACGACTACATCAACAACCTCGGCTTCCGCCTGGCATCGAATTCGGCCAAGCCGAAGGATCACTTCGCGTTCTTCATCCCCAAAGATCCGGTCATCAACGCGTTCTCCGCTCCGGGCGGTTATACGGGCATCAACTCTGGACTGATCATCATCACCCGTACGGAAGATGAACTCGCCGCGGTAATGGCGCACGAAATCGGCCATACCACCCAGAACCATCTGCAACGCGCCTACGAGGCGGCCAGGAAAGACACGCCGCTGATGGCGCTGGTAGCCCTTGGCGCGATCGCCGCTGGCGGCGCAGCAGGCGGCCAGGCCGCCGCTGCGGCCCTGCTGGGTGGCCAGGGCGTGATCATGCAGAAGGAAATCAACTTCACCCGCAAGGATGAAGCAGAAGCCGACCGCACTGGCATCATGACGCTGTCCAAGGCCGGCTTTGACCCGAATGCGATGGCAGAGTTTTTCCAGCGCATGGAGGACGTCATGAGCGCCGATTCCGGCGGCTTCCAACTCCCCGCCCTGTTGCAGGATCACCCGGTCACACCGCAGCGCATCGCTGACGCCAAGGCACGGGCCACTGCACTGATCGCCGAACAGAAATCGCTGCCCAACGGCAATCTGCTGAACAAGACAAGCTGGGATAAGCAAACCGCCCCGATCGCCTACGTGAAGGATCCAACCGCCCTACTCGCCGCGAACAATAGCAAGGATCCCAACACCTATCTGCTGATGCGCGAGCGGGTGCGAGTGCTGTCCGATGACGCCTACCGCATGGATAGCTATTACAGCGAGCTGCTGGCGCGCCACGATGGCAGCGGCAGAACCACGGAAAACTACTACGGCTATGCCCTGGCCCTGACCCGCAGTGACCAGGGCGCCAAGGCCATCACGCAGTTGGAGCCGCTGCTCACCAAATATCCGGATAGCCTGATTCTGCGGCTGGCCATGGCTGGCGCCAGATTCCAGGCTGGCCAACGCGGCGCCGCGTTGGATATCTACGCGGCGCTCAACGCCCAATCTCCACGCAACAAGGCCGTTGGCGTCGCCTACGCCAATGCTTTGACCGTGGGAGGCACCAAGGCGCAGGCCGCCCAGGCCGCCGACATGCTGCGGCCGATGCTGGAAGATACCGATGAGCCGGACCTTTTCACGGCCTATGCCCAGGCCAGCGAGAAAGCCGGGGACAGCGTCCGGGCTGGCGAGGCCTACGCCCAGGCCAGTTACCTGTCGGGCCGGCCGTTCGACGCCATGGAACAGCTCAAGACCCTGCTCAAGCGCACCGATCTGGACTATTACGCCCGCGCCCGCATCCAGGCCCATATCGCCGAACTTACCCCGCTGGTGATGGAATTGCGCAAACGGCGGGTGTCCACAGATGACAACCCGGATGGCAGCAATCAAACTCAACAACAGCTAGGATCCAACGGGGCCTGCAGCGGCAGGCTCTGTTTCAGTTTGGGAAACGACTCGCATTAAGGTAGATGAATTTCGCTGATCAATAAGGCGTTTTTGCAGGCTGTCATCGCCGCGTAACATTGCACCGCTGCAATATTTGCGTCACAGGCCACCCCCATCGGACTTAGCGTGCATAAACGCATCCTTATTGTTGAAGACGAAGCTTCCATTCGCGACATGGTCGCTTTCGCCCTGCGCAAGGCTGGCATGGACACTGCGCAAGCGGCTGACGCTCGCACTGCACAAATGTCGATTGCCGAGCAGGTTCCCGACCTGATCCTGCTCGATTGGATGCTCCCAGGCACCAGCGGATTGGATCTCGCACGCCGCTTGCGCAAAGAAGAGCTGAGCCGCGAAGTGCCGATCATCATGCTCACCGCACGCGGCGAGGAAATGGATCGTGTCAACGGCCTGGAAGCGGGCGTAGACGACTACGTGGTCAAGCCCTTCTCCACTCGCGAACTGATCGCTCGCATCAAAGCCGTGCTGCGTCGCAGCCAGGGCGATGATGGCTCGGGCATGGTCGAGTTGGGGCGCCTGCGCATCGACGGTCCAGCGCACCGCGTATTTGCCGGTGACGAACCGGTGCCGATCGGTCCTACCGAATACCGTTTGCTGTACTTCTTCATGACTCATCCGGAACGCGTCTACTCGCGCGCCCAGTTGCTCGATCATGTATGGGGCGGCAGCGTGTATGTGGAAGAGCGCACCGTCGACGTGCACATCCGCCGCCTGCGCAAAACACTTGAGCCGTGGAAGCTTGAGGACATGGTGCAGACGGTACGTGGCGCGGGCTATCGATTCTCGGCCAGTCCTTAAAAGGCGCGAATCGAGAACAGGGAATCGAGAATCGTGACAAGCAAGCACCGCAAAAGCTTCTACGATTCGCAACTCACGATTCCCTGTTCCCGGTGACCCCAACCATGCCCCAAGTCCAGAGCGCCTGGAAACTTCCCCTCATCCTCATTGCAGGCCTGCTTGCAGGTGCCTTGATCGGTTGGCTGGCCAACGATCACGTAGCCATCGGTGTTGCGGTGGTCTCTGTAGCAGAGATTGTCTTGCTACTGACGCACTTGCGTCACATTGCTAAGCCCATGATGAGTTCGCGCTCCCCCGCTCCCCTTGTCGATCCCGATCAACCCCGGCATGACCGATTCATGATGCGCTCCCGACGCCTAGCCGCCAATTTGCACGATCTGCGCCGCGCTGCTGGCAGCCTGCCGGACGCGATCGTGTTGCTCGACCAAGACCAGCATGTGCGCTGGTTCAACCATGCCGCCGAAAGCCTGCTCGGCCTGCGCCGTCCGCAAGACCGCGGCGTGGTGCTGAAAGAAAAGCTGCACAACTCCGAACTGGCCGGCTGGCTGCAGGAGCCGTCACCGGAACCCCTCAACGATGTCAGCGCGCCGGGCCAGCCCAGCCGCCACATCAACGTGACGATGCTGCCGTTCGGCCAGCGCCAGCGTTTACTGCTGGCGCGCGATATCAGCCACATGTCGCGTCTGGAACAGATTCGCCGTGACTTCGTCGCCAACGTCTCACACGAACTGCGCACACCGCTTACCGTGATCCACGGCTATTTGGAACTGCTCGATCCGGAAGACGTGCCGCATCTGGCGCCAGTGCTCAACGAAATGCGCGCGCAATCCAAACGCATGGGCCAGATCGTGGAAGATCTGCTCACCCTTTCGCGTCTGGAAACGCAGGATCACGTCAGCGAAGAACGCGTGCCGATGGCCCCGCTGCTCGCCACCTTGCGCAAAGAAGCCGAAGCGTTGAGTCAGGGCCGCCACAGCATCACGGTGGAATCCAGCGCTGAACTGGACCTGCTCGGCTCGCCGAAGGATCTGCACAGCGCACTGTCCAATTTGGTCAGCAACGCCGTGCGCTACACACCTACCGGCGGACGCATCACCATCCGCTGGGAGCGCACGGCTGAAGGCGCCAATTATTCGGTGACCGATACCGGTTACGGTATTCCGGCCGATCACCTGTCTCGCCTGACCGAACGCTTCTACCGCGTATCCTCCAGCCGTTCACGCGACAGCGGCGGCACTGGCCTGGGACTGTCCATCGTCAAGCACGTGTTGGGTCTGCATCAGGCTCGCCTGGATATCCGCAGCACTCCCGGCCAGGGCTCGACGTTCACCTGCTGCTTCGGCCGCGAGCGCCTGCTGGCGCCCGAAGTACACGAAAACCGGCTGGTGGAAGGCAACTGAAAGCAGCGCGAACGCGCAGGCTGCGAGCTCGCCTCATTACAGAACGTTGAACGGCATCTTACAAATACGTAGGCGCGGTGGTGGCACATGAGTGAGAATGGCTGGATGCCGCGCCGCCAAGCCATACAACCCGTCGTCGACGAAACACCCCAGCCCGAGCTGTTCCTCAATCGCGAACTGAGCGCCCTGGAGTTCAATTTCCGCGTGCTTGCCCAAGCGCGCGATCCCGCTATGCCCCTGCTGGAACGCCTGCGTTACCTGAGTATCGTGGCCAGCAACCTCGACGAATTTTTTGAGGTGCGCGTGGCCATGCTCAAGCAGCGCCACCAGTTCGGCTCGGCCGCTCCCGGGCCGGATGGCATGGCCTCCGGCGACCTGCTTTCGCGTATCCGCGAACGCGTGCTCGACCTGACTTGCGCTCAGTACGCCACTTGGCAGGACGAACTCGGTCCGGCACTGGCCGCAGAGAACATCCATTTCCTGACGCGCAAGCAGTGGACTGCACGTCAACGTCGCTGGTTGCAGGGCTACTTCGAAAATGAAGTGTTGCCGGTGCTGTCGCCACTCGGTCTGGATCCGGCGCATCCGTTCCCGCGCATTCTCAACAAGACGCTGAACATCGCGGTGGTGCTGCAAGGTCGCGATGCGTTCGGCCACGAAGGCCATATGGCGCTGGTGCGCGCACCACGATCATTGCCACGCATCATCCGCATTCCGGATGAAGTGAGCGGCCCGGGCGATCACGTCGTATTCCTGGCCGAGTTGTTGCAGGCATTCGTGGACATGATGTTCCCCGGCTTCAAGGTGGTGGGTGCGTATCAGTTCCGCGTCACGCGCAACAGCGAACTGATCGTGGAAGAAGAAGTCGACAACCTGGCTCGCGCACTGACCGAGGAACTGGTCGGCCGCGGCTATGCGCGTCCGGTCCGCCTGGAAATTGGCAACGATTGCCCACAGTCGATCGTGTCGATGCTGATCAACAACTTCGAGTTGGAAGAAACCGACGTCTACCGCTGCGATGGCCCGGTCAACATCATTCGCCTGGGATTGATCTACGACGACCTCGACCGCCCCAATCTGAAGTTCCCGCGCTTTACACCGGCTATGCCGGCTGCATTCGGCACGGGCAAGAAGCGGATGTTCGACATAGTCAGCCAGCGCGACGTCCTGCTGCATCACCCCTACGAATCGTTCAACGCCGTTGTCGATCTGTTGCGCGAAGCGGTGCAGGATCCGGATGTGCTCGCGATCAAGCAGACGCTTTATCGTGCAGGCAAAGACACCCCGCTGGTCGACTTGCTTGTGGAAGCGGCCCGTAACGGCAAGGACGTGACGGTCGTTATCGAACTGCGCGCACGTTTCGATGAAGAAGCCAACATTCGCCTCGCCGAACGCCTGCAGGAAGCAGGTGTACAAGTGGTCTATGGCGTGGTTGGCTTCAAGACGCACGCCAAAATGATGCTGATCGTGCGCCGCGAAAACGGTCATTTGCGTCGCTACTTGCATCTCTCTACAGGCAACTATCACCAATCCAACAGTCGCCTGTATACCGACATCGGCCTGATGACCGCTCATCCGGAAATCGGCGAAGATCTGCACAAAGTCTTCCAGCAATTGTCCGGACTCGGACCGACCATCAATCTCAAACAGCTGTTGCACTCGCCCTTCACGCTCTACAAAAGCGTGGTCGCCAAGATTGAGCGCGAAGCTGCCCACGCGCGAGCGGGAAAACCTGCTCGGATCGTGGCCAAGCTCAACGCGCTGAACGAGGCGCACGTCATCGAGGCTTTGTATGCCGCGGCACAAGCCGGGGTGGAAATCGATCTGATCGTGCGTGGTGCTTGCACGCTGCGGCCTGGGCTGCCGGGTGTTTCCGAACGCATCCGCGTGCGCTCGATCGTCGGGCGCTTCCTGGAACACAGCCGCGTGTATTGGTTCAAAAACGATGGTGAGCCTGAAGTCTATTGCGCCAGCGCAGACTGGATGGAGCGCAATCTGATACGTCGCATCGAAGTGGCGTTCCCGATTCTCGATCCAGTACTGGCCCGGCGCGTCTACGACGAAACACTGGCCAATTACCTTGCCGACAATACGCAAGCATGGCTATTGGACAGCGAGGGACACTACACGCGCGCCACGCCAGACGAGCTGCCGCCGCACTCGGCGCAGGAAACCTTGCTGGCATCCCTGTGTGGCGCCAGCCTCACGAAACCATCCGCCTCTTAGCTTGCTGATGGCGGGCATTCGCATGAGAAAATCGCCGCCATCATCTGAGCTATCCTCAGCTCCCACGCCATCATCCCTGTGTAGGCTGGGATGATGATTGCTACACACTGACCAGGAGCCTTGCGTGAGCCTCGGCGACCCGATGCAAATCAAGGATGGCGAGCTGATGGCCGCCGTCGATATCGGCTCAAATAGTTTTCATATGGTCGTCGCCCGCATGGAGCACGGCGAGCCGCGCGTGATCGATCGCTTGCGCGAAACGGTGCGCATGGCCGCTGGTCTGCGCGCGGACGGCACGCTGGATGCCGAACATCGCGCCCGCGCATTGAACTGCCTGGCCAAGTTCGGCCAGCGCATCGCTGGCATCCCCACCGTGCGCGTGCGCGCCGTGGCCACCAATACGGTGCGTCGACTGGCATCGCCGCAAGCCTTTCTCACCGCCGCTGAGGCGGCGTTGGGGCATCCGGTGGAAGTGGTTTCCGGCCGCGAGGAAGGTCGCCTGATCTTCCTGGGGGTCGCCCACGACCTGTCCGCCTCGCGCGATCCGCGCCTGGTGATCGACATCGGTGGCGGCAGCACCGAATTCATCATCGGCCGTGGCCTTGCGCCGATGCATACCGAAAGCGTGCAGGTGGGCTGCATTGCGTCCACCCAGCGCTTCTTCCCGGGCGGCAAGCTCACGCGCAAGCGCTGGCAGCGCGCCCGCGATGAAATCGGCGTGCTGCTGCAGCAGTTTTCCGAGGAATACCTGGAAGCCGGCTGGACGGACGCCTACGGTTCCTCCGGCAGCGCCAAGGCAATCGGTGCCGCGGTACAAGCGATGAAGCTCTCCGATCACGGCGTCACACCCGCGGCGATTGCCGCGCTGCGCGATGCCCTGCTCGCACAAGGGCAGATCAGCACGCTCAAATTGCCCGGACTGGCCGAAGAACGCGCCCCCGTGTTCGCCGGCGCCGTGGTGATCTTCGAAGCGGCCTTCGCCGCGCTGGGCATCCAGCGCCTGCGGGTGTGCGAGAGCTCGATGCGTGAAGGCCTGCTATGGGATCTGATCGGCCGTGCCGGCGGCAGCGACCCGCGCACTGCGAGCATTGATGCACTGGCCAGCCGCTATGGCGTCGACCGCGCCCAGGCGCGCCGCGTGGAATCCACCGCGCTGATGCTGTTCGACCAGATCGCGCCCAGCTGGAAACTCGACACCGAAGCCCGCGAATGGTTGTCATGGGCTTCGCGTGTGCACGAGATCGGCCTGGCCATTGCGCACAGCCAGTACCACCATCACGGCGCCTACATCCTGCGCAACGCGGACCTGGCCGGCTTCTCCAAGCAGGAACAGCATCTGTTGGCCGCGATCGTGCAGTCGCATCGCCGCAAGCCTGACAAGACCACCTTCTCCGCCCTGCCCCAACGCTACCGGCAGCTTGCCAAGTACATCACGGCACTGCTGCGCCTGGCCGTATTGTTCCGGCGCGCGCGCCGCGCCGAATCGCAGCCACCCATGCGGCTCAGCGCCACCACCCAGCGCCTCATCCTGCAGCTTCCAACCGGGTGGCTGGACCAGCATCCGCTCAGCCAGGCTGATCTGGAGCAGGAAGTGACGCCCTTGTCGGATCTGGGCTTGACGCTGGCGTTATCGGCGCAATAAGGCAGTGCACTAACTCCCTCCCCTGCTCGTGGGGAGGGAGCCGATCTCGCGATACCCCCATTCCTGGCGATTTAAGCCACAGCAGCTCGCAGCCGCGTATCATGGGTGGATATTTCTGCCGCGCCGCCCTTTCGAACATGCCCAAGCACCTGCTGACTGCACCGCTTCTTCTCCTGGCCAGCCTGCTCGTCACCCCGCTCGCCATCGCGCAGACCACCAAACCGGTCGCCGCCACGGCAGCGCCCGCAGCAGACAATCCGACAGTCGTGATGCATACGTCGCAAGGCGATATCACGCTGCAATTGTTCGCAGACAAATCGCCCAAGAGCGTTGCCAATTTTCTCCGCTATGTGCATGAAGGTTTCTATCCGGGCACGGTTTTCCACCGCGTGATTCCCGGTTACCTGATCCAGGGCGGTCTTTACACCAAGGATCTGCAGCCACGCCGCACACACTCCCCCGTGCAGAGCGAAGCGGACAACGGTCTTTCCAATTTGCGCGGCACCGTTGCCGTGGCACGTGGCGCGGATCCGAATTCCGGCACATCGCAGTTCTTCATCAACCTGGTCGATGATCGTCGCCTCGATTACGTCGGCAACCAGAGCGGCCTGACCTGGGGTTACACCGTGTTTGGCAAAGTCGTGAAAGGCATGGATGTGATCGACAAGATCGCCGCCCTGCCCACGCACGGGCAAGGCCCGTTTGCCGCGGACGTGCCCAATCCACCGGTCATCATTGAAAGCGTGGCCGTGGACGGTGAACCGGTGCCTGCCGCAGCAAGCTCCACAGCCGGTGCGGATAGCAGCACTTCCAAGTCTCCATGAGCACGCTGTTCATTGCGGATCTGCATCTGGACGACAGCCGCCCGCAGATCACCTCGCTGTTCGAGCAATACCTGGCCAGCGAAGAAGTGCGCCGCGCCGATGCGTTGTACATCCTCGGCGATCTGGTCGAAGCATGGATCGGTGACGATGACGACGCCGAACTGCCCAAGCGCATCGCTACTGCAACTCGCGCCGTACACGACGCGGGAGTGCCGGTGTATTTCATGGTCGGCAATCGCGACTTCCTGCTCGGTGAAGATTTTGCCCAACGTGCAGGCTTAACTTTGCTCGACGATGGCACCGTGCACGATCTCTACGGCACGCCAACGCTGCTGATGCACGGCGATGTTTTATGCACGGATGATGTTGCGTACCAAACTGTACGCCGCAATGTGCGCACGCCCGAATGGAAAGCGCAGGTGCTGTCCATGCCTTTGGATGCGCGCCGCGCATTTGCAGCGAAGGCGCGCGAAGACAGCCGCGCACACACCGGCAACACGCACGAGACCATCATGGATGTAAACGCTGGCGCAGTGGCCGATGCCATGCGTGCCGCGGGGGTCAGACACCTCATCCACGGCCATACTCACCGCCCTGCCATCCATTATGTCGACCTGGATGGCCATACGGCTGAACGCATCGTTCTTGGCGATTGGTACGAGCAGGGCTCGGTTCTTCGAATCGATCCAAAAACCCGGGAATTAAGGGCGTTCCGGGAATAAAGCATGCCAATTCGCGCGCATTGCCAATGGCAATCTTCCGTTTAGACGGCTGCATCACACCTGTGCTTGAGTTGTAGACATTTCCTCCACGGTGCATTCACATGAATGCTCGCACGATCAAGTTGCCCGATCCTCACTCATGTAGGCGTCCAGGCAACAGGAGGGAAAGCTCCGCGCGGAACAAGTACCGGCATGCATGAGCCGGTCGGGCGGGTCGATGTCTACTTTCACGCATCCACTACAGGTGGAACGCATTGCGTTCGTGGAGTGATGATCATGCGTAGCATATCTTCGCGCAATATTCTCAAGCGCACCCTTCTTTCCAGCCTGATTGTCACAGCGCTCGCCTCACTGGCGGCATGCGGCGGCTCGGGTTCGGTGCGTTCTCCGTTTGCAGGCAGCTCGGCTAGTCCGTCTAGCAGCTCGGGCAGCTCGGGCAGCTCAGGATCAAGTTCGGGCTCATCAGGGTCGCCCTCAGGCTCCGGCACTGGCATATCGGGTAGCAGCGGTAATGGCGGCAGCGGTACTGGCACTGGCACACCGACGGGAACACCCACCGGAACGCCCACGCCAACACCGACTCCTACGCCAACACCCACTCCCACCCCGACACCAACTCCTACGCCTACACCAACGCCAACCCCGGCAGGTCCGTCCAACCTGGTTGGCGCAGTCGCCACTGGCGCCGGCGGTGTCGTATCCAGCCTCGGCGGCGCAGTCAGCACTGTTGGCTCGCAGCTCACCAACACGCCGTTGGGCAACAACGCCACCACACAAGGTTTGGCTGGCGTCGTGGAGAACACCGGCAACGCCGTCAGTGCGCTGGGCAATGGCGTAACCAGCGGCCTGGGTCAACTCGGCAATAGCAGTGATCCGGTCGGAACCACCGTCGATAGCCTCAGTGGCGTCGTCGATGACACCGGCAAGGCGGTCAACGATCTCGGCCAGACAGTCACCAGTGTCGGCGACTTCCAAGGCTCACCGATCCAGCCGATTACCTCAGGGGTTGGCGGCTTGGTGTCCACCATCGGCAACGATGTTTCCGCCGGCAGCGGGCCGCTGGATACCGCGTTGAGCACCGGCCTCATCAAGACGGTGACGCAGACGGCCAGCAGCATACTCAACCCGGTCGCCGGACTCACCGGGAGCAACGGCAGCACTGGCGCCGGCAATCTTGTCGCCGCGGTATCGCAGGTTGGCGGCAATACCACCAGCGGTGTGGGCAATATCGTCGCGTCGGTGGGATCGCAGATCAGCAGCGCCGGTGCATCCACACCTGCGGCGCCGATCACTTCGTTGCTTGGCGGCACCGTGGACGGTTTGGGCGGTTCCGTGGCGACGCTCGGTAACGGTGTTACGGCCGGCCTCGGCCATGCTGGCAGCATCAGTAATCCGGTCGGCGTAACGCTGGCTGGGACAACGAGTGCGGTGACCGGCATCGGCCAGACCGTCATTGGCGCAGGCCAGGCACTGGCCAGTCTGGGCAGCGGCCCGGCGGCGGCGCTCAATCCGGTGACCAGCCTCGTCGGCAACCTCGTTACTGGCGCTGGCAGTGCGGTTGCCGCGGTTGGCACCAACGCTACTGCCGCAGTGAACCCCACTGGGGGAGTACTCAACCCAGTAACGCAAACCTTGAGCAACGTCGTCAACGGTGTGGCCGGGTTGACCGGCACCAGCGGCAGCGGCGGCCTGCTTGGAGGTCTTGGTTCGCTGACGGCTTCGTCATCATCCAGCAGCAAGGGCAGCGGCGATGGACTCGCCGGCCTGCTTGGCAAGCATTGACGAACAGCTAGACCGAACAAAAAGCATCACACGTTGAAGTGGAGGCAGCCTTACGGCTGCCTCCACCTTATCAACGGTGCGCAGATTCAAGATGCGCGCTTTAGCGATAAGCGGCAAAAACAGGGGGCAGCGCATGAAGGCATGGATCGGCCCGATTCTTGGCATCTCCATCGCGGCTGCGATGCAGACGGAAGCGCAAGTTCGCCCGCCTACCGCCCCACCGACCTCGGCCAATCCGCTGCAAACGTTGCCGCGCGTGGAAACACCGGTCACGCCCCGCGTCAGCACAGAGGTGCAACAACAGGCACCCAATCCGCAGCTCGCAGCCCTACTCGCCACGCCGCTCACACCGAGACGTTTCGATGTGGTGGGTGTTCACGCCGTGCCATTCAAAGACATCGCTGCATTGTTCAGCCCTATGAGTGGCAAGCAAGTACGTGTCGCCGATCTGTTGGTTGCTGCCAACAAGATCAGCGCGGTCTACAAGGCTCACGGGTACGCACTGTCATTCGGTTTCGTGCCGAGCCAGACGTTTGCCAACGGCACGGTGCACATCACCGTGGTGGAAGGTTATGTCGCCGAGCTGGATATCAAAGGCGACGCGGGCAACATGGAGCCGAAGGTCCGCGCCATCGCCCAGCACATCATCAAGGATCGTCCGCTGCGCCAGAAAACCTTCGAACGCTATCTGCAAGTACTAGGCATGCTGCCTGGCCTGCACATCGATGCAAACGTACCTGCACCCACCACCACCGATGGCGCAACCAGGCTGGTGTTGACGGTGAAGCGTACGCGCTTCAATGCCTCCACCGGCATCGATTTCAACCATCCAGGCGTGCAGGGCCTTACCAGCGTGACGGAAAATGGCCTGCTGTCACAGGCCGAACAGATCGGCTTCTCCACCCTGCTGCCTTCCGGTCCCGGCGACCAGCGCCTGTATGCGCTGACCTATCTGCAGCCGCTGTGGTCCGATGGCCTGATGCTGCATGTCAGCGGCTCGCACTACCAGGGCAACCCCAATACGGACGATCAGTTACCCGCCTACCTGCAACAGAATCTGCACCAGGATCAGTATGCGTTTTCCTTCAGCTATCCGCTGCTGCTGAGTAACCATAGCAGCCTCACTGCCACCGGCGGCGCGTATGCGACAACGATGGAAGAGATCTATACCAATACGATCAATGGCGCAAAACTGATCCAGCAATACGGCCTGCGCGTGCTCGATACCAAGATGGATTACGTGAAAGCCAGCGATACGAGCGTGCAGAAGATCAACGTTGAAATCGCGCATGGACTGGATGGACTCGGCGCAAACGCAAGCACGATCACCAAGGTCGGCAATATCGTCGAAGTGGCGCCGGCCGATCCGCAGTTCACGCGCTACGACCTCACGTTTATCCAGAGCAACATGTGGCCGCACCGATTCGGCACGGTGTTCAATATCACCGGCCAATACAGCAACAACACCCTGCCGACAACCGAACAGATCAGCTTCGGCGGCCCACGCTATGGCCTTGCCTATGACCCCGGCGAAACGTCGGGTGACAGCGGCTGGGGCGCATCAATGGAAATCAACCAGCACTACGATTTTTCCGATCGCTGGATCAAGCAGGTAACGCCGTATGTGATCGGGCAATTTGCCCGCGTCTACCTCAATGTGGGAGCAGCGCCCACCGTAGCCGAACTTGGCACGGCAGGTGTGGGCGTGCGCTGGACGGACAAGCATTACTACTCATTCGATTTGACGGTGGCCGAACCGGTTGGCGACGTGCCGATCGGTGCGCCGCATCGAGAGCCGCGTGTCGATTTTTCTTTCAGCTATCAGTTGCACTGACTCTGTTGTCAGGTGAAAACCGCAACACGGACAGCACGCGCGCATCACTCCCACAAGCCAATCAGACTTTTCCGATGGACCCTCTTGTGCTTGATATGAGGTAGTGCCCTCTTACACCACATACGAGAGGGAGTATGCGCATGGCAGGTATCGGCTCAAGGGCCTCACGGCTCAGCGCTTCGCCGCAACGCATCGCCGGCCTGCAAAAGTACTTCGTGGACGTACCGGGCACCGCCAGCGCCCACGCGCTATCGGTGGTGTCGTTCGAAGCCAGCGAACAACTGGGCGAGCCGTACACGATCACCCTTGATCTCACTCATCCCGACGAGCTGCCGTGTGCGGACTACCTCGGGAAGAATGCCTCCTTCACCATGACGCCGCTGGAGGGCGACACGCGTGTCTGGCACGGCTGTGTCACGAAACTCAGCCTGCTCAAGACCACCCGCGCTGCATGGAGGCCATCCTGTCGCTGCAACCCCATGTGCACACCGTACCGCAATCGTTCCATTCGGCCGACTGCGACCCCGACAAAGCATGGGGACGTATCCAGGCCGATACCAACATCGTCCGCAAGGACACTACTACCCACGCGCAACCCCATTCATCTATGACTATTTTTCAAACTTATCTGATTGTCTTTTTTAAACATTTTAAAAACGGCCGAAAGATTTAGGGTGCACTTTGTTGGACCTCTCGCTGTAATCGTCTACTCCGCGCTAAGGGCGCATTTTCTGTCAAGGACACTGCAAATGTCGAATCAAGAATGTAAGGGCACGATGTACGCTTTCGCAACGATTGGTGCGCGCACGGAGCGCGGCGGATACGTGACGCGCACATCGTCCAAGCTATCGATTTTAGGTTTTCGTGCCGCCCTTGTCGGCGATGTCGTGACTTACAACGACGCAAGCGAAGCAGCGATTATTGACGGTTCGGGAACGCGCGCGCATGAGCGCAACAAATGTTTTGCCCTTGTCGGCAGTCGCCTTAGCAACGGCGACCGGATCGTATTCACCCCTTGGGACAATGGGAAATCCGGCCTTTTCGTAGCCGAAGGCGAAAACCCGGAAGGTTTCTTCGAGCCGCACTATGTGCCGCCCGCGACAAAACCAAACTATCGCTTCGCTATATTCGGCGCAACCACCGCGCGCGGCGGCGTCCTGCTCGAGCCGAGCCGGGATTGGCAGATTGACGGCCGCGCGGGCAAGGTCGCCACTTTGGGCGATATCGTGCAATACGCGGACGGCACAACCGCTCGGATTATCACCGCCTTGAGCTTGCAAGATTCAGCGGACTTTGTACCACTCGCCTTTGTCGGAAGCGAGCTGGATAACGGCGACACCATCACCGATAGCCCGGAGCGCAAGGGCGAGGCATCAAGCCGCTTCACGATTATTCGGAAAGAAAAGTGAAACGGTACATACTCAGGAAAGGCGATAAATCGAGCAATGGTGGCATCGTCACACAAGGCGTAGAAAATTGCTCCGATCACGGAGTGCCGATTACCTATATCGGGGCCGAGGTCTGGTGCAATGGGTGTAAGACCGTAGGCCATATTGGGTCAAAGGGGCCACACCGTAACGCCACGATGCATGGCAAACAACAGGCACTAGACGGCGATGTCTGCATTTGCAAATGCCATCCGCCGCCCGTACTACGCGCATCACAGGATCATTCTTCGCATAGCTTCGATACCGGCGAACTAGCTGTGATGGGCTATGACGCGTACGGTGCGCCGTTGCCGGTCAAGCCAATCGGCGACTATGACGAACGCATAAGAGTAATCGACGCTAACGGGCAACCGCTATCTGGTACGCCATATCACATTCGGACCGCAAGCGGTAGCGTCTATAAAGGGCTAACCGATGCGCAAGGTTTTTGCCCCCGTATCTATACGCGTGACACAGCACGCCTCGATATCGCCGTCGGGATTCGCGCGCTTGAGCGCTGGAGCGCCACACTATGATCGCACTTGTAGCGAGAGGCGACAAAACGACTAAGCGCGGCGAAGTGTTGAGCGGATCGTCAGCGCAGTATGACGAAGAAGGCCACACGCTGGCTGTTGATCTTGATTGGGCATCATGTGGCAAATGCAGCGGCGGCCCGTTTCACATCTTGGGTAGCGTTAGCAACTTGACGGACGAAGGCCGCAAGATGGTTAAAGATCTGGACCCGGTGCATTGCCCGTGTAGAAAGAATCACGTACTTGCCAAGCGGCAAGATTATCTGATTAAGCAAGGCCGCGCGCACAAGCACGAGCAACGTCCCTACGCAAACCGTTGCAACCATGACGAACAAATACGCATCGTAGATGATTCGGGCCGCTCCGCAGCGAATTGCCTGCACCACATAACAGACGACGCGGGCAAAATCTACCAGGGACTAACGGACGAAAATGGCCGATGCCCGCGCGTCTATACGACCGGACAGAAGACCTTTGTCATGGCTGTCGACCTTAAAGCATTGGAGCGCTGAAAATAATGGGAAATTACACTTATCAAACCACAACCAACCAGACGGCGGATTCTAAATATGACGTGATTGGACATCTCATGCCCGCCAAAGTTTTTGTTTTCGTAGTTGTTGACGAACCTGGGCGCGACGGCTTTCTGGTCCGCAACTGCTATGCGGATGCAGATAACCAATATCTGAAGGAGCTTAACCTTGGGGAATTGGGGAATTTGCGGGAAGTGTACCCCGAAAAATACGGCCTTTGGGCCAAGGGAACAGATTCGAGTGCGCGCGTAGCCGAGCACGTAATGGGAATGGAAAAAGTCACTAGCTATGTATCCACTAGCGGAGACTATCCGGCGGGCGCGGCTCGCTTCGATGGCAAGACGGTCTATATTGATATCGCAAAGGCTAAACGATCGGGCGCGCGCCTTATTACGGGCGCGGAAATCAGGGCTGCATTAGATGAATACGCAAATCAAAATCCACACCTAAAAAAACGCATAGAGCGCATACGTGGATACTCTGAAGCATTGGACAAAGAAATTCTCTTGCAGCCGCGACCAAGCGTCCCCCCATCTGGTGTATTCACCCAAAAAGGGTTAGCCATATCCTTGGGCTTTGTGAAATATGCCCGCGTGGTTCAGGTATTCAGTATCGCGTTTACGGCCTATGATCTCTCAGTGGCTACCGATCAATCATTCAAGGCAAAATCCGTACACCCCATTGAGAAAGAGGTTGTACGGCAGATGGGCGGATGGGGAGGTGCGATTGCTGGCGCCAGGATCGGTGCGACAGCCGGGGCGCTAGTAGGCGTCGAAACAGGTCCGGGCGCGGTAATCACTGGCTTGATTGGCGGGATAATATTTGGCGCAATAGGATATTGGGGTGGGAGTTTTGCTGCTGCGCAGATACCGGCGCAATAACAGGAGTCAAAGTGTTCTCATTGCAGAGGATGATTGATGATATGGGCCGAAAACGGCAGGAGCGGCGCTTTCTTTCGCGATCTGCAGGCAAACTAAAAGAGGCAATCGAACACGTTTACGGTGTTAGCGTCGCCGAGTTGAAAGAGATTTTCGGCCCCGCCTATACTGCTACGGTACCCGAAGACTTGCCGGCGTATATTGAAGTACGCAATCTTGGCGAGATTGGCATTAGTGCCTATCTCGTTCGACAAACTATCGAAGTCGGACAAGTGCCACCTTGCATCAAAATGATCCGCGAAGGTCGCGAGGAAACAAGCTGGCAGCACTACGAGAACGGGAATTTGCATACGCTTGTCAAGCACGATCAAGAGCTTTCTGGAATCAACATGAGGCTCTTGACTAACGATGTTGCATTGATTCGACAATTAGCCAAAGCGGATTTTAACCCGCCGTGTCCGTGGGTCGCATTCTATGAACTTGGCCCTTTTATTGGCTCGCTACAGGGTAACGCTGAGTACTGGTATCACTACGTATGGGGAAGGTATTGGGAGTCGTTAAGCCTTTCCGAGCAAGCCGCGTTTCTGGAAAAGAAGCGGGGCGAAACCGTGACATATATGGTGGATCAGGAGTGGCAAGATTGGGTTAATGAGCTTAGATTTCGCGATCCTAGAACGCGCAATTCGAATCCTGATTAGCCACGTTCTTCAGCCTCCTGTCGCGTAATTTGCGAGGACGAAGGCCGACGATGAGGCTATAGCCCAGAGCGAGCATTACTACTCATTCGATTTGACGCTGGCCGAACCGGTTGGCGATGTGCCGATCGGTGCGCCGCATCGAGAGCCGCGTGTCGATTTTTCTTTCAGCTATCAGTTGCACTGATGCCTTGTGCACGACAGGTATCCCGCTTGCGTAGGTTGGGGTAAGCGCCAGCGCACCCCAACATCCGCGTAATACGGTGTATGGCTATGTTGGAGTGCCCCTGGATCAAGTCCGGGGTTACCCCAACCTACCAAGCTGCCGCCCGGATCAAGCCGGCGGTCATTCAGCCCATAAAAAAAACGGCCATCCAGTGAAGGATGGCCGTTCGTTTTCACGGTGGCAAAAACCGAAACTTACTTCTTGGCGAACAGATGCTCGACACCGGCGCGCTCTTCACGCAATTCCTTCTCGGTGGCGTCCATGCGAGCGCGCGAGAAGTCGTTGATGTCCAGGCCCTGCACGATTTCGTATTTGCTGTTCTTCACAGTCACCGGGTAACCGTAGATCACGCCCGGCGCGATGCCGTAGGAGCCATCGGACGGAATGCCCATCGAGACCCAGTCACCTTCCGTCGTGCCCAGCGCCCAGGTGCGCATGTGATCGATCGCTGCGGAAGCGGCCGACGCGGCCGACGAGGCGCCACGTGCCTTGATGATGGCGGCGCCGCGCTGCTGCACGGTCGGGATGAAATCCTTCTCGTACCAATTCTGATCGACCAGGCTGAGTGCAGCCTTGCCGTCGACGGTGGCGTGATGCAGGTCCGGATACTGAGTGGAGCTGTGGTTGCCCCAGATGGTGACCTTCTTGATGCCGGTGGTGTGCTTGCCGGTCTTCTCGGCCAGCTGCGACAGCGCGCGGTTGTGGTCCAGGCGCACCATCGCGGTGAAGCACTTCGGATCCAGGTCCGGTGCGTTCTGTTGGGCGATCAGCGCATTGGTGTTGGCCGGATTGCCGACCACCAGCACCTTCACGTCGCGCTTGGCGTGATCGTTCAGCGCCTTGCCCTGCGGCGAGAAGATCGCGCCGTTGGCTTCCAGCAGATCCTTACGTTCCATGCCCGGGCCGCGCGGACGCGCACCGACCAGCAGCGCGTAATCGACATCCTTGAAAGCAACATTGACGTCGTCGGTCGCGACCACGCCAGCCAGCGTCGGGAAGGCGCAATCGTTGAGTTCCATCACCACGCCCTGCAGTGCGGGCAGCGCCGGGGTGATTTCGAGCAGGTGCAAGATCACCGGCTGGTCCGGACCGAGCATGTCGCCGGCGGCGATACGGAACAGCAAGGCATAACCGATCTGGCCGGCAGCGCCGGTCACGGCAACACGAACGGGGGCTTTCATCGTGGCAACTCCTTCAGGTGCATAAAACAAGGCCCGCATCGTAGATGATGCGGGCCGGTAAAGGGTTCAATTCAACTCGGCAAAGAACTCGACGATGCGCGCAAGACCGGGCTCGAGCTGAGCTGTAGGACAGGTATAGGAAATGCGCATCGCCCGCGGCTCGCCGAACGCCGAGCCCGGCACGCAGGCCACGCCCTTGCCTTCGAGCAGGGCAGCGCAGAAATCGACATCGTTCTCGATGCGCTTGCCGTTGTGGCTCTTGCCGAACGCCACCGAGATATCCGGGAACGCATAGAACGCGCCTTGCGGACGTGGGCACACCACACCGGGAATCTTCGCCAGCGCTGCAAGCACGATATCGCGCTTCTCGGAGAACTCCTTGCACTTGGCCTGCGGAATGTCCTGCGAACCGCTGAATGCGGCAACCGCGGCGGCGGTGATCACTTCCGGCACACTGGTGATGTGGTTCGAATTCAGCGTAGTGATGGCTTTGGCCACCGATTCGGGACCGGCGATCAAACCCACGCGCCAACCCGGCATGCCGTAGGTCTTGGACACCGAATCCACAAAGATCAACCGATCACGCAATTCCGGGCGCGCAAACACGAAGTTGTGATAGCCGATGCCATCGAACACCATCGAGTTATAGATGTCGTCGGTGACGATCCACGTATCCGGATACTTCGCCAGCACATCGGCCAGCGCGGCGATTTCCTCGCGCGTGTAGACCATGCCGGTGGGATTGGACGGATTGTTGAACAGGAACACCTTGGGTTTGCGCGCCAGCGCGACATCCAATTGCTGCGGCGTGAGCTTGTAGTTCTGCGCAGGACCGCAGTGCAGCACATTGGCCTTGGCGCCGACGATATCGGCAATGTCGTGATAGGTGGTCCAGTACGGCGCGGCGAAGCAGATTTCCTCGCCTTCGTTGAGCAACGCTTCGGCCAGGTTGTACAGGATCTGCTTGGCGCCGATGCCCACCGACAGATTCGCACGCGTGTAGCCGGTAAAGCCCAGTGCCCCGATGTGCTTGAGGAAGGCATCCAGCAGCGCATCCGCGCCACGATTGCTGCCGTACTGGCCGCTATCGTGCGAGAGCGCCTCGCGGGCTGCCGCGTAGACGTGTTCGCCGGGAAGAAAGTTCGGTACACCGATCGAAAAACTGATGATGTCGTGGCCGGCAGCCTTGAGCTGCTTCGCCTTTTCGGCGATGACCATGATCGCGCTGGGTTTGGCGCGGCCGACACGCTGGGCGAGCTGGGGCATGGTTTCCTCGGATTGGGGGACAGAGGCAGCAAACCCGGCGATTTTAGCATGCGGCGGTGCGTCAACCGCCAACCCCCTCCGGCAAACGAAAAACTCCTATTGCAGCAGCATCTTCCGCTGGCATGATGTCCGCGGCCCCCTGCTTCCTGTTACCGGGCGCCAAGCCGCTGCAGACCCGGGCGGAGGAACGTCATCTGATCACCAGCCTCGAAATAGACTCAAGGAGAAGATGCCTATGTTCAGCCTCATCTGGTCCATCATCGTTGGTTTTTTCGTCGGCCTCATCGCCCGCTGGATCGTGCCGGGCGCCGCGCATTACGGCTTCATCATGACCACGATCGTCGGCATCGTTGGATCGGTCATCGGCGGATTCATCGGTACGTTGTTCAACAAGCCGGCGCCAGGCCAGAAATTCCATACGGCCGGCTTCATCATGTCGATCGTCGGCGCCGTCATCTTGTTATTCCTGCTGAAGTTCATCGAGCACTGATCCGGCATCTTTCGGATGCAAAAAAGCACGGCGGGATTGCCCACGCCGTGCTTTTTCGCGAATGCCTTGCCAATTCAGGCTGACTTTGCGCCGCCGAGCAGCTTCTCGGCCAGCCCACCCAGCGACGAAAGATCGAAACCACCGCCCGACGGCACCTGGCCATCCGGCGTAGCGTGGTCGACGGCATGCGGCAGCACCTGGGCTACCTGGTTCATGAGCTGTCCGGGATCCACGCCGAACTTGCTGGCTGCGTTGTTGACCACCGAATCCAGCCCCGCTTTCTGCAACACCTGGTTGAGCTGATCACCGGAAATGGCCTGGTTCGCGCCGTTGCCGATCCAGGACTGCACCGCATCACCCAGACCGTGCTGCTGCAGCGTGCTGGACAGTCCCTGGATACCACCGGCCTGCTGAATCAACTGCCCTGCCACGCTGACCAGCGACGATGCACCACCTGCACCTCCCTGACCGCCACCTAACAGACCGCTCAAACTGTCGAGAATGGACATCACAGCACTCCTTTGAAGATAGGGGTCCAACCCTTTGATTCTATGTCCACCTCTACGACAGAGTGGTAACAAAGACGTGAAAAAGGCCGCCAGAGCAAGCCCTGGCGGCCTTTGTCTTTCAGACGTTGTCGAAGCAATCAGCCGCGCTGGTCAAGCACCGTGTTCCATTCCTGCACGCGCTCGCTCTGGGCAGCCAGCAGCGCGTCCACGTCGCCTTCCACCGTGACCTTTTCGATCTTGTCGCCCTGCGCGATGGCGTCGACGACTTTCTGGTCATCGGCGCTGAGCACTTCGCCGAACACGCTGTGCTTGCCGTCCAGCCACGGGGTCGGACCATGGGTGATGAAGAACTGGCTGCCGTTGGTGCGCGGACCGGCATTGGCCATCGACAGAATGCCCGGCTTGTCATGGCGCAGCGAGGCGTCGAACTCGTCTTCGAAACGGTAGCCCGGGCCACCGCGGCCGCTACCTTCGGGGCAGCCGCCCTGGACCATGAAGTCCGCGATCACGCGATGAAACGACAGGCCATCGTAATAACCGCGACGCGCCAGATTGACGAAGCTGGCCACCGTTACCGGCGTCTTGTCATCGTGCAGGCGCAGATGGATGGGACCGCGGTTGGTGGTGATCGTAACGTTGATGGCCATCGGTATTCCTTATCTGTACTGAACGGGGCACCCGGGGGAGCCGGGCGTCTAACCGACAAGAATACCGCCAGAATGTTCCGGTTGGGATGCTTTTCTAGATCGGGGCAAGCGCCAACGCCCCATCCGCATGAGCTACAGACCCAGCATCGCTGGCTGCAAAGCGCCGGCCCCGCGAGGGGTGCCCGCGGGAGTCGGCAACCGATTTGGCCAGGGCTGTCCCTGGTAGAGGTGCGCCCAAAGTCGATTCAATGCCGCATAGCCGTAAGGCAACAGCGGCAGATGTTTGTCACCGAAACCAGGTAAGGCGAGGAAGGCATCGAAGTGCTGCGCATGCGGCACTTTCCAGTACAGCGGCTGACGGCCTTCGGCGAGCAGCCACGTGACATACGGCTCCGAAGTGAATGCCGTCGGCAGCAGGCCGTCATCGGCCCCCTGCAGTACCCACAATGGCAAATCCTGGCGCGGAAGATGCGCAGCCAGTGCCTGCACCGAAGCATGCAAGGCGCGTGCATCGGCGTCGTCGCCCGTCCAGAGACGGCGCAGACACGTGATACCCGCAAGCTGCGGATCGGCACTGTCATCGGTACCGCCGAACAATCCCACACCGTTGCCGGGCGGAATACCCGATGCGTCGGCCCACCAACTGGCACGTGTCGCGTCATCAGCCACACCGGGCTTTCCGTCCACAAGCGCTCCGTAGCGATAGCCGCAAGGCATGTTGTCGGCGCCGCGTCGCAGATAGGCCGATGCATAGGCCGCACCGATCACGCGCCAAAGATCGAGTGCCGTCGACGATGCCGCGGTGGCCATCGCCTGATCAGTCCACCCGGTGCCGCGCAGATGTTCGTAGGCTTCCTTGGCCTGTGCATCGAGCGATGTCGTCTTGAGCAAACCTTGCGCATGCAGGCTCGCACAGCGAGTCACCCATGCCGCGTGTTGCGCACTGTGTGCGTCACGTGCAAAAGGTGTCGTTGCAAAGCGCTCGTCGACCAGCGCACAAGGCAGCCATATGGCTGCTTCGCTCATGTAGTCGTACAGCGCGCGTCCGTGGCCAGGTGTGTGGATGTTCGGCTCCAGCGCGATCACACCAGCAAGCATGTGCTGGTCATCCAATCCGGCAGCCTGCAAGACAGCACCACCACCGTTCGACAGGCCGGTCGCAATGATCTTCGTGTTCTGCGGCGTGAACGGGGCCTGGTCGGGGAAAGCACGATCCAGCATAGCCAGACCGAACTGTGCCGCCTGCAATACATGCCGGCCCCAGTCGGCTTCCGGGTTGTCCCCCGAATGCGCGTGCTTGATCGCAATGCCCTCACCCGTCGTCGCGGACGGCTCGAATTCCAGCATTGCCGTACCGCGCTTTGCACGCTCACCGTCGAGCGCCACACCGCTGTTGTCGGAGAAATCAAAGTAACCGGAACCAGTGCCTTTATCGGTGTAGGCCACCGCACAGCCACGCGGCAGTCCCCAGGCACCAGCCAGCGCGATAGCACCATAAATGCCACGCGAACCGGATGAAGCTGTCACCACCAGACAGCGATGTGCCTTGTCGAAGTTGTCCGGTACTTGCACCAGCACACGGTGCGGCGCGTGCGCGCCAGGAATGTGCGCGAAAGCCTGATACTCGCGCCCGGGCACATCCGGCACCGCGCCGTAGACCGTGCCGTAACCACCCAATGGACCAAGATCGGCAATACCTTTCCAGCTGGTCTGGATCGCGCGCCTGCGCAATTCATCCACGGTGGGATGCTGCGGGTCGGCAAACGGCGATAGCGCGCCTTTCAGCCCGGCCAGGCCAAGCCCGGCGCTGAGCAGGTCATCATGATCACGGTGCGTGGTAACACTGACCTCACCCTGCACAAATTCGATCCCTTGCATCGAAGGCTCCGTCGAAGACGCCTGCACTACGCCGGCGACCAGCGCCAGCATGGCGATACCAACCAGACTTGTGCGGATATTCATCAGGCCACCATAGCAAGTCCGGTGCGTGCGGCTATCGTACGAAAGTACAACATGAGTATCACGACGCTGTCCGCATTTCACCTCGACGTCACGGCCGCCCCAGGCTAAGGTTCGCGTCATGCCACGCCTGCTGATCGCCGACGACCATCCCCTCTTCCGCGCCGCACTGAGACAGGCCGCGAGCGAGCATCTGGATGACTGCAGCGTGCTGGAAGCAAGCGACCTGCCTGGTGTGCTCGATGCACTGTCCAACGACCCCGATGTCGACCTCGTACTGCTGGACCTGCACATGCCGGGAAGCCAGGGTCTGTCTGGACTCGCCGCCATGCGCGGCCAATATCCGGCCGTTGCCGTGTTGGTGGTCTCCGCGCATGACGAACCGCTGGTAGTGCGGCGCGTGTTGGATCACGGCGCCGCAGGCTTCATTCCCAAAAGCGCCGACCCTGGGCAGATCAGCGAAGCGGTCGCCACCGTGCTCAATTGCGGTAATTGGTTGCCGCCAGACTTGGCACGTGCTGTAGCGGCACTGCCAAGCAATCCTGCTGATGCCGACCTCGCCGCACGTCTCGCGCGGCTGACCGAACAACAATACCGCGTGTTGAATCTGCTGGCCGAGGGTTTGCTCAACAAGCAGATTGCCGACCGACTCGGTATCCAGGAACGCACCGTAAAGGCACACGCCACGGCAATCTTTGAAAAGCTTGGCGTGCGCAATCGCACACAAGCCGGAGTACTGCTGCGTTCGCTCGATCTTGGCGAACCCGATATGGGCGTGCGTCCAGCGTGAAAGCTGCGTCAACGTCAGTCAAAAGCAAGCTTCATTAAGCATTTTAATGAAGAATTGGTATCAAGAATTAGCCGTCCAAACGTCAAACTCCCCTTCGTCATGACTTTATGCCTATGCGCGTTAAAACCATCACGGTTTAACGTGACAAGCTAGGGAGCGTTCCGGCCAGACATCCCCACACTGTCGGGTCGCCACATTGCCAAAAGCAGCGTGGCCTACGGAACGAAGAGTCAGCGTCAACCAGAAGGGGAAAAAAGTAATGAACAGTTATCGCCCAATCGCGGCGGCAGTGCTTCTTGCGTTTGCAACGCAATCGTTCACGGCTCTTGCACAAGACGTCCCAGCTTCCACCAGCGACTCAGCGCAGAACAACAACACGCAAAGCAGTAGCACGCAAAATAGCAACACCACGCCCCCGCCAAAAGCGAAGCGCCTCGATACCGTCGTGGTCAGTGGCTCGCTGATTAACGACGCACAGATCGAAACGGCCTCTCCCACTTACACGATTACTTCGCAGCAAATTCAGGCTCGCGGATTCAACAGCGTGGCTGAAGTGCTGCAAAACTCAGTCTTCTCCACCGGGGCGATCGCGGGTGGCCCACAAGGTAGCGGACAATTTGCGCAAGGCGCGCAAACCATCAGCCTTTACGGCCTCAATCCCGAATACACACTCACGCTGATCGACGGCAAACCCATCACGCAGTTCGGCCAGCTCTACAACGGACAGAGCAATTTCGACAATCTGTCCAACATTCCGATCTCAATGATCGACCACATCGACATCATCCCAGGCGGCGGCTCGTCCATCTACGGATCGAACGCCATCGCCGGCGTGGTCAACATCGTCACCAAGCAGCACATGGATGGGGCCGAGATTCTCGTCCGTACCGGTAACTACCAGAACGATGGCGGCGCCAATCAGCGGATCACGATGTCGTTCGGACATGACTATGGCAAATTGAACGTACTCGGTTCACTGGAATTCGATAACAACTCGCCGATGTGGGCGTCGCAAATACCATTGATTCGCCGCAATCCCACTCAAGCGCCAGTCGCACAAGTCGTGGACTACGGAACGCCAGCCACCAACCCATCCGGCGCACCGATTGGCATACTCAGCGCGCCAGATGGCTGCGCCGCATTGCATGGCCTGTTCGGCGGTACAACCGGACCTGCGCCACCGCCTGCTGGACAGTTCGGCACGTTCTGCGGATCGCCCTATGCCTACAGCGAATCCAGTACGCTGCAAAATGCCAGTCGCACATACAGCGGCATGCTGAAAGTGCGTTATGACGTCAACGACCACGTGCGCCTCTACAGCGACATCCTGGCCGGCTATCAGGTCCAGCGTTTCAATCCCGGCCCGAGCTTCGACGGCGTAGAAGCACTGCAGTATTTTCCAGGGAACAACATCGAGGATACGAACGGTAACATCCTCGCGCCGCTGCGCAACTTTTCGCCGGAAGAAACGGGCGGCTACAACAACTGGATGTTCTCGCAAAGCGACCTGATGTATCAGGCCGATATCGGCGCCAACGGCACCTTCGGCGACAGCGACTGGGACTGGGATGTCTATTACCTGCGCTCCGGCGATCGCACGCTTACCGACACTCCGATGTACATGACGGCGCCCGTCAACGCCTACTGGAGCAGCGTGCTGGGTCCCGTGCTGGGTACCGACCCCAACTCCGGCTACAACATCTACAACCCGAACTGGAGCAAGTTCTACAGCCCCATTTCGCAGCAACAATATGCCGGGCTATTGCAATACATCAGCGGCAAGACCAACACCTGGGTCAACGACACACGTGCCACGATCAGCAATAGCAACCTGTTTCCGCTACCGGGCGGCTCGGCCAGTCTTGCGTGGCTCGTCGAAGGCGGTAATCAGGCCTGGTACGCACCCGTGAACCCTATCCTAAACAGCGGTCAGGTGCTCGGCGCATCGGCCGTTCCCGGCGGCGGCCAGCGCGATCACTATGATTCCGCGTTTGAGCTTAACCTGCCACTGTTCAAGCAGCTGACGCTGGACGCTTCGGCCCGCTACGACTACCTCACCGTTCCTAATTCCAGCAACAACAGTGTGACCTACCGCATTGGGCTTGAATATCGCCCCTTCGATACGCTACTGCTGCGTGCCAACTATGCGACGGCATTCCTGTCACCGGACATGGCTTCGATCTTCTCCGGCCCACAAACCTTCTTCTCGCAAAACGTGGTCGATTATTACCTGTGCCAGCAACTGGCCCATGGTCAAAACTGCAGCGAGAACTATGCCTATAACCAGATCACCACCACCAGCCTTCCCGGCGTCGATCTGCAACCCGTGACAGCAAAGAGCTGGACCGGCGGTTTTGTGTGGGCGCCCCGCGCTGGTGCCAGCCTCAGCGTCGACTATCTGCACATCGCCATCAATAACGAAGTAGCTCAGCAAGATACCAACCAGCTGATGATCCAGGACGCGCAATGCCTGGACGGCTCGCTACCTGCCGGATCACTGCTTTGCAACAAGATCATCGGCGTGAACGGGCAAGGCGGCCAGGTCGTTCGCAATCCGTATACCCAACAAGTCACCGCGCTCACGTTGTATTACGTCAACATCTCAAGCGAGGTAACTGATTCAGTCACTGCGGAAGCTAAATATGCTTTCGATCCGACACCGGTGGGCCAGTTCACCCTGCAGCTCGACTACAACGACATGCTCAAGCACGAGTACCAGATCTACCCTGGCACCACGCCGATCAACATGTTGACTGATCCCCTGTACAGTACGGAATTCAAGAGCGTAGCCAGCGGCGCCGCGACCTGGATGTCACCAGACAGTGCATGGAGCAGCACAGCCTACTGGCACCGCTACGGTGCCACCCCCAACTACGTTGCCTTCAACAGCGGCCCCAGCGCACCAGGCGCCGGCTCAGTTTCCCCGTGGATCGTGTGGAACTGGAGCCTGAATTACTCACCGCCGCGAATCAAGGGACTGGAACTGTCTTTGATGATCAACAACCTCATGAACAAGCGGCCACCGAAAGACGGCGGGTTCTACACCAACTTCCCGTACTACAACGGCGCCAATTACAACCCTTACGGAAGGGAATTCATGTTGCAGGCCGATTGGCGCTTCGGCGGCAAAACAGGAGCGTGAAGCAAACGCGACGACCTAGTCTGCTCCATCATCATGCCGGCCACTGTTGGCATGATGATGGAGATGCTTCAAATGCGTTCACTATGCGTATCGCCAATCCGGCATTTTTTGCGCTTAAGTCTTGAAAAATATAATGCTCAAGAACGAGCACAAAGTTCGTCGCCATGACTCAAATTACAAAAACTTGCCGCTTTAGGGTGGAATAGATTCGAGGTTTGGCGCATTCCATTGCGCCAAACCTTTTAACATGCGGCGTCTACGAACGGAACCTGTATATCAGAATCCACGGACCGAAGCTCCGGAAGGAAACATGTTATATGGCTCAATGCGAATAAGCGCGGTGCTGTTTTGAGCACGGTCGCGATTTTCGACAAGATGAATAAGTCTAAAAAAAGAATTAGAAATCAAGTTCCTAACAATATTCAACTTATCCAAATCCAACTTCGACAAAATAACCTCCGGCAATTTCTGGCAATTCATAAAATCTACCAACCTCTCAATCGCCAGGAAAGACGGAACATATGTTGAAGCACTATCTATAAAGATAGATGAAGTCTTTGACATCAAAGGTAAGAAAGATCCCATAACCCCGCATATTACTTCGGGTGAATGGGAGAAATCGGAAAAAAGCATATCTACGCTGCTTCCATCCAACATTTTCTCGACGTAAGAAACATCATTAAGATCAATCTCCCCAAAACCCAATGAAATGCAGCCGGCAAGATCTGCGCCCTGAAATAAAGCATTCAAGAAATCAACATAGCCAGCATCACTTCCCAGCTCAGCAAGATTATTCAGTGGGTCACGGAGCCCAGATAAGAACGTCTTTACGTCGCGGAAACGAAAGTCGCCTCCATTATCATACGTATACAAGCGACCAAAACCATTTTCCCGCATCGCGGCCGCGATCCAAGCTGCCGTGACGCCCAAACCCGTCCCGAGCTCTACGACAACCTTGGGTTTTTCACGTTTAACGAAACTATACATCAACATACAAAGATCATCGCTTCCATATACCGGACCCATTTGGTCTCTCAGGGCAAGAAGGTAATCAATGTTTTGTGCCAATGACCATTCCATGAAATCCCTCATGAAAACGCTTGATACTTTGACGTTTAACTAGCGATCGAGCCGACCACTTCAAATCAACTCAATATAAAAACCATGGCAGACGGTCATTTGACATAAGAGAAGGCATCCCTGATTGCCGTTTCGACGAATTCATCAACTAACCATTAGCCTCAAACCTTTTTTGAATCCAAGAGCAGAATTTTTTCGCAAACAACGGATCATTAGCCGCCGACGCCAAAAAAGGGGAGAACGCATAATAGCGATATGACCCATCATCCTCGACGTAAAACAAAATCTCACCTAAGAGACTATGAAACTTGTCTCGAACAGTCTGCGTCAACAGCTTCAACGAAGCGATATCCACATGAATCTCTTTCGAAGGGAAAATAATATTGACTTCATCCTCGAGGTAGTAGCCCACCACAGGAGTTCCCCTAGGCCTTTCAACATAAAAACGGTGCCAATTCTCTTCGGCAGGCGAGAGATTGCGCTCCACCTTCCAATCACTAATTGACCAAATAGATTTCTGAAAAGGACTCGTCAAACGAGAAAGATCGGGTTGCTCACGGGCAAATCCATACGAAAAATCCGGAACCTTGAAGGTGCTTTGCGCGTTTCCCACATAGAACCATTGCGTATTGAGTGGCAATAGCGTTCTCGAAGCTCCTTGCACGCCGGTGTCGTGTGCCAGCGTGCCAGCTTTTGCCAAGAGTTGATTAAGCCGCACATGAAACCAGCGCTCATCACACCTCCAATCGTTAAGAGTATGACGTATCTCAGTCCCATCCAGCGAAAATACACGATTAAAAACAAAAGCACCGTTGAATAGATCGGGCAGATCTCCCCATTGCGCTTCGAGGACCTTAGGCCACGGAGACAGCTTAATACAATCCGCCAGCTCATCTATGTGGATAAACGTTAGATTGCACCCGCGACGATCATCGCGCATTTCGTCGAAAGCACGCGTCATCACGTCGTCATTGTTCGAATAAACGACAATCACATCATTTTTCATATCAATACCCTCGAGCGTCAGCTGTTTGAAGACCATAAAATTCTTTCATGCAAAGCTGCATGCCCGTGACGACATCTATTAATTGCTTAGATATCGACTTTCCAGACTGAAGAAATTGGTCTCCCAAATTTTGATCAAGCAAAAAACCAGCCGCAAAAGTTTTCAGCCTTCGCTCAACGTTATCGAATTCAGGATCACCCGAATGAAAACCATCGGCAACCAGACTTTCCCGGTGCAAAGTAAATAGACGGTGACATCCGAAATATACGAATATCGCGTGCATGAATGACGAATTTGGAATAGCCCTGCCCGACCAAAATGATATCGGTCGATAATCCTGATTTTTCGACGTGAATGATTCAAAAATACATTCCCATGCAGCGAGGAAGTTATGGGTAGCCTCATGGAGCAAAGTCTCCATGCATGTGGATAGCCCAACTTCAGGCAAATGGAAATTCAATAGGCGAATACCACCAGGTTGTCTCGGCACATGTTCGGAAGCGTATTCAGAGGGGATGGGGTTCAATGGATCCAGACTCTGCACCGATTTCCTAACTATTACGCGACGCACGAAATTTCTAATAAAAACCCCATAAATCGGCTCAACCTTGTCGATCATAGTCAAAGCCCTTTCCAGCTTCTCGACCACTAGCTGCTTTTCATCATCGCTGTGCGCCATCATTTTCTGGCTGAGAACTCCGCTTCGAGCCTCGAAGAACTGGGCAAATGGACTGTCGAAATCGACACTAATGCCCCCTCCAATGCAACTCGTCTTCAAAATTTCCCAGCTGCCGCTCGAATTTCGTTTCGCATTGATATCACCAAGCGCGCTCCATAGGCTTCCGGCCCGGCAAAATAGTAAATGGTCGTCAACTTCCCCCAGAACCTCTAGACGGTATAACGAGAGTTCCCGCGTGACAATTTCAAACAGGGCACTCAAAAAATAACTCGCCTTATCACTTTCTGTATCGTATTCGCTCGTCTTTTTGGTATCCCGCCAGTAGTCGAACCGAGACGTCCACTCCCCAAATTCCATACTCATCAATAATCTTGCTTGAAATGGCGGAGGCAACTTCTGATAGATATTTTTTATTGAACTAACCAAGGAATGATCTTCGGCATAAGACAAAGCTTCAGCAAATTTGTCGCGCATCTTCACCAATCTTTCCCAAGCAATCCTGTCCATGATCGCGACTGCTGTATCCTCACAATCGATCACGGGCAGCAAACAACTTGGATCGGATATATCGAGAATCGATGATTCATCAATATCCATTGCTTGAGCCGTTGACATTTTTACACCTCATCAGAATTATTGAATTGCTTGATGAAAGTTGGTTTGCCGGCCATAAAGTGGCAACAGCATCAAGTTTTGCTCGGTAACCTTCCGATGGCGAATGTGCGTCCACAACGTAAGGCAAGGCTCTTGCGCTTCAGCCTTGTATGGTCAAAGAGGCACATTGCCCATTGGTTCGGACGATAGTCCGATGTGTCCAAACCAAAATCCGCTGCCCTTACTCAGAAGCCACGAAGGACAGCGGAATATTTCGTAGGCGCTATGCAAGTAAAGCGTGATTCTGAGTCTCGCATAACGTCCTACATCTGACCCCTTTAAACATCAAATTGATCAGATTTGGCAATCTTTCCTGCGGAAGCCAGTGCAGGCGGCTCACAGCCATGCCGATGATCTCCCCCCAGCCAATTGTGATCTTCATCACAGGTGTTTGGCGATATTTTCGATGCCGACTTATTTATCGAGTTCATGGCGGCACTGAGAGAAGTTGACGCTTGAAGATCATTAAATTGCAAATTATTAGTAGGCGCCGCACTGGCGTTTGCCGATGATGCAGCGCCAACCAGAACGAGAGTAAGGGCTGCAACGCCGGATAAACCGGCATTCTTGGCACTATTCTTCATGTGAAATTTCCTCGCATCTCATCACTGTTGATTTCCGTATCTACTACGCAGTTATGAGCCGCATTAGATACGGCACTTGTACATCGGCCCTCGACCGTGCACCAGCCTCTAGGCGGTGTACATCGCATTTTCTACTTATTTTCTTCAATGTTCGCAAGCTTAATTTATTGAATGACATACATTTTATTCCAAAGCATTGAACACACTTTCGATTATCAATAGAAATTACAGATGAATATTCACAACACCATTCATCGACATAACCTTAACTTCTATAAAAATTTGCAATAGAAATTATAAATAGACCATTACCTTTGATAATTTTATTTTCAAGCGCTATGACATAGTATCGACGCCACTCTGTGAGCAGACTTCACGACCGCAGAACATTTCACCTGGCGACGTCGAAGGCGCATGTTGTTGATGCGGCTGGTTGTTTGAAGTCATGCAAGCAAGGAGACGAAGCTTGCATCTGATTTAGTCAACTCGGTTCTTGACAACATTTGCCATCAAGTCTGCTTTGAAAGGGATTTTTAGTACGGGGAGGAGATGAGTGTGCTTAATTACTATTTTGATCTAGCGCTACGTAGTCTCAGACATAGCAAGGTGCTCACCGTACTGATGGTGCTGGCGATCGGCCTTGGAGTCGGCGCCAGCATGACCATGCTGACGGTAGTACACGTGATGTCAGGTGATCCATTGCCTGGACGGAGTGCACAGTTGTACCGGCCACACATCGATCCACTACCGATCGATTTCAAACAAAGCACGGACGGTCCCGATCCGAGCAACAACCTCACCTGGCCAGACGCAATGGCTCTTCTTCACGCCAAGCGTGCAGAAAAGCAGGCCGCCATGGCCGGCGGCGAATTGCTGGTGCGCCCGGATCAATCGAGCATAGGCCCATTTTATGTCAGTGGTCGCTATTGCACTTCAGATCTTTTTTCGATGTTTGGTTTGACACTCTTGCAAGGGCAGGCTTGGTCGCCAGCAGATGACGACGCGCGATCGCGAGTGGTGATACTTAGTGAAACGCTCAATCGGATGCTATTTGGAACGGAGCCGAGCATAGGTCAAACAGTGAACTTGGCAGGGCATGATTTTCGAGTAGTTGGCGTGACTGCTCATTGGAATCCAAGACCGATGTTCTACGTAGATAGTGACGCGAAAATCTATGGCGATACCGATCTCTTCTTTCTACCCCTGACCACGGCTGTTGACCTCAATCTTACAATCAATGGCAACTTTGCCAACTGGGGGAGTGATGCATCTCACACCAAGACCGACGCAAACACCAGCTGGCTGCAGTTCTGGGTGCAATTGAACGGCGACAAGCAGACTACCGCATATAAAGAGTTTCTAAACGACTATTCTGCACAGCAGAGGGCACTTGGTCGTTTCACGCGACCACCCAGCAATGCAAAGCTCTATTCCATGATGGAATGGCTGGCACACATGCACCTCGTACCCAGTGAAGTTCGCCTACAATTATTGCTTGCATTTGGCTTTCTCATAGTATGCATTACGAACATCATTGCTCTACTGCTTGCCAAGTTCCTTCGTCGTAGCGGCGAAATGAGCATCCGGCGCGCCCTAGGAGCAAAGCGGCGCGACATCTTTCTACAGCTGGGTATTGAATCCGCAGTGATCGGCCTGGCCGGCGGCATGCTGGGTTTAGGCATCGCTCAAATCGGCTTGTGGGGAGTACGCCATCGTCCCGATGACTATGCGAAGCTGGCGCAAATGGACACAAGCATGTTGCTGTATACGTTGGGCCTGGCAGTGCTCGCCAGCATGCTTGCGGGTCTTTTACCTGCATGGCGAGCCTGCAACATTCAGCCGGCGCTCCAATTAAAAATACAATAAGCAAGGATATAAGCCATGCAACTGCGTCCGATACTATCCAGCTTGCAACACCATAAAGTCACTGTTGCTCTGTTGATATTGCAAGTTGCACTGACCTGCGCCATTGAGTGCAATATTGGATTCATCATGGTCAATTCCGTCGATAGAATCACGCGGATCAGCGGCGTGGCCGAGGACGAATTGTCGCTGATTGATAGTAGAGACATTGGCTCAGACCAGAACAATCATGCACAACAAGTTGCTGACCTGACGGCACTTCGAACCATTCCAGGTGTAATTGCCGCGGCTGCGGTTGATTCGCTGCCGTTAGGCGGTGATGAATCGACCTATGGCATTTGTTCAAGTAAGGAGGATTTAGCCCGTGTAATGGCAGCCAGATCGTTCGAGCACATTCCGGGCTGTGTACAGCCCTCAGAATATGACGGCTCTCCCGATGAAATTAAAGCACTTGGCTTGCAGCTTATCGCCGGCCGTGATTTTTCATCCGAAGAATACTTCACCGACGGCAACGCTCCCACACTGATCATGAGTCGCAGCCTCGCCGAGCGCTTGTATCCGAGACAAAACGCGTTGGGGCGCATCGTATATACAGGAGCCGGCAACCCGATACGCGTCGTCGGCATCGTCGACACGCTGCTTCGACCGCGATTGCGCGAACCCAAGGTCGATCAGTTCGCCATGCTATGGCCGCAGTGGCCAGGGAATGATGGAGTAACTTATCTCCTTCGCAGCCAAGCGCAAGATCGCGAACGCGTGCTCAAAGCAGCAGTTGGTGCGCTGATGAGGATCAATCCCAATCGTATTATTCCGTCTACCGGTATCCGTACATTTGCTCAGATGCGCAGCCAATATTTCCAGCATGATATGACCATGATCAGCCTGTTACTCACCTGCGGCTTTGCTTTACTTTTTGTCACCGCACTTGGCATTGCCGGTTTAGCAAATTTCTGGGTACAGCAGCGCAAACGGCACATAGGCATCCGTCGGGCCATCGGGGCAACACGGGGAGACATACTTTGCTATTTTCAGACTGAAAATTTCCTGGTGGTGACATTTGGAGTCATTCCCGGCATGTTGCTTGCCTATGCGTTGAACACTCTTTTAATGCGGCATTACGAGCTATCGCGGCTACCTCTTTACTACCTTCCGCTTGGAGCGGTTATTTTGTGGCTTTTGGGTCAACTGGCGGTGTTGGGCCCCGCACTTCGCGCCGCCGCCGTGCCGCCTATTGCAGCAACACGTCTAATGGACTAGATGCAACTTCAAAATGGCTTTTGAACAACAAGATTGCCTGAGATACCTATATCCCGACCGATCTGTCGACATGATGCAACTCGTACGGCGAGGCGCGCTACTTGACCTGTCACAACGAGTCATCAATGCCGACTCAGTGCGACTCCATAAGTAGACACCACGTTTAGCCAGACCACACAGACCGAAAGAGCAATGCTCATAGTGGCAGTGGGCACCGCGCCATTTGTCGTCCAAATTAACTCGTAAGTCCCTATGAAGTTCTTATTGCACTCCGTGGAGCAGGCATTCAGCGAATAGTGTACTCAGCGCTTCTGCCAGAAGGATTTGCGACTTCTTTTAGATGCGTCCCGTTGCGGCGTGGTGATTGATGACTCGTGATTGGGATCGGGGGCCAGTTTTCGCCAGCCGTGTCGCGCGAGCGCTCGGTAGAATGTCGATAACGCGATTGGTCGCCCAAGTGCCTTTTCGTAGGTAGCCTTAACCCTCGAAATAACGATGACCCCGTCGCAGGCGGCGTTGCCCAGCACCTCATCAAGGAGTCGAGCCTCTCGCTCCAAAGATATAATTGCACGATTGCGTAATTCAGCTTTTCGCTTTCGCAATGGTGCCCTGCCCGCACTTCTCTGTGGGCACTGATTTCGCAACTTGTAGGTAAGACTCACCGAGCGGCCGATCGCCATTGCGGTCTGCTCCAAACTTAGCCCAAGCTCAAGCGACAGCAGGCTAGCCTGAGCTTGTCGTAATTCATCGGCGGTCCTCGCGCTGGCCACTTGCTCACGTGCCCAGGTCAAATCCGTTTTCCCTCTCGCAGTACGTGCCATCGTATGCTTCCCTAAGGGTAATTCCAGCCATTCGAATTTGGACAGCCCAATGCGTTGGCGTCTTATAAGCAACAGGAGAGACAAACTCTCCGAAACGACAACTATTACTCTGCCCTGTCCATAGATATCCTCCCCTGCAAAGCAACCTTCGAGCGCACGCGCACATCATCGTTAATAAACAGCGGTGAACCTTCAGGCAAACGAATTACCGCCCACTGGCGCAAAAGAAGGCCACGCCTTTGAGCACATCCATGACTTCAGATATAAGGTGCCACACAGACCAACTTCGACGCATGTCCACGTCAGCATGCATGATGTCCTTTACCTTAGACATCAACAACAGCTTCATTTGCCAAACATCACTTCGGTGCCAAGGAAGCCGGCATTTTTTTGGTAACGCACTGTCGCTGCCGAGCGTAGCAAATCATCGAATGAGTGAAATCATAACGCGGAATATTCCGCATGCGATCATGCGTCCGCTTATTATCCACTTTGACCCGCAGAAAACTTGCAGCAAACCTACTGTTTCCATGAGGCCGCATCGCACATTCCTGGTGCATTTGCCGCTTAAAGATCGACGGCCGATTTGGTGCCATCACAAAATCATTACGACCGAAGGTACATCGCCTGTAAACGCTATTCCGACGAGCAGGCCATTGTCAATATATATTGCATATTAATGCTGTCGCAAAACTTACGTATATATTGCAGGATGATAAATGCTTTCCACTCGACGTCACATCTTCTTTAATTGAAATCGCGATAGTGGATATTAACTCGTCACAACATGCGCGTTGCCATCACCCGCTGCATCACCTGCCGCATCGCCAATGGCTTGAGCGGCTTGTACAACACTACGGCTCCTGCATCGAACAGACGCTGACGTAATTCGCCATCACGATCGGCGGTCAGCACAACCGCTTGAATGTCGGGATGTTCATGGCGCAATGCATCGAGTACTTCCAGCCCTGTCTGTCCGCGATCGAGATGGTAATCAAGCACGCATAGATCCGGACGCCATGGCGCCGCTAATGCATGATCGGCGTGAGAAGCGGCATGCACCTCCCATCCCCAGCTATCGAGCAAGGCACCCAGTGCAGCAAGCGCTGCGGGCTCGTTATCCAGAATCAGCGCACGTCCCGACGGGATGGGGCGCACATCGGCCGCGGTCGGAGCCGCCGTGTGATAGGCCGACGTGGCACGCGGTATGTCGATGTAAAAAACGCTTCCGCGTCCGATCCATGAACGCAAACCAAGCGGATGTTCCAGTAGAGCTGCAACACGCTGGGCAATCGATAACCCCAGACCAAGCCCCTGCCCGCCTGCCGCACTGCCTCGTCGAAACTCCTCGAAGATCAGATCGCGTTCGTCTTCCGGAATGCCGGGACCGGAATCCCACACTTCCAGACGTAATCCCGTTGCAAGACGCCGCACACCCAGCAACACGCGTCCACGCTCGCTGTAGCGCAAGGCATTGGACAGAAAGTTCTGCAGCACGCGACGCAACAACAATGGATCGGAATGCACCCAGGCACGGCTGTCGACCACGCTGAGCCGGACACCCATATCGCTGGCCAATGCGCGAAACTCCGCGGCCAACGGCTCGAACACTTCCGCCAGCGGAAAATCGCGCGGCTGCGGATGCAAGCGGCCGCCTTCCAGGCGTGCAATATCCAGCAAGCCTGCAAGCAATCCTTCCGTCGCGGCCAGTGAATCGTTGAGATGGCGCACATGAGCCGCGTCATAGCCACGCTCGGCCAGCGCGTACGCAAACAGCTGCGCCGCATGCAACGGCTGCATCAAGTCATGGCTGACCGCGGCCAGGAAGTGGCTCTTTGCCTGGTTGGCGCGATGCGCTTGCGCGCTCGCCTCTGCCAGTTCTCGCGTGCGCTCGGCCACGCGAACTTCGAGCGTTTCATTGGCCAGGGTCAGTTCGTTTTCGGTTTCGCGGAAGGCTGTCACGTCGGTAAACGTCGCCACAAAACCGCCGCCCGGCATGGGATGGCCACGGATCTCCACCACGGTGCCGTCCGGAAAGCGCCGTTCGGACCACAACTCGCTGCCAGCACGCATGTGTGCAAGCCGCCGGCGTACGCGTGCTTCGACCTCACCCGGACCAATGATGCCCGCGGCGATATTGCGTCGAATCAGATCCGCCACCGGTCTGCCGACCTGCAACAGCTCCGCGGGGTAACCGAACAGCGTGGCGTAACGGCGGTTCCACGCCACCAGCCGCAATTCGCTATCGACGACGCAAATGCCTTGGCTCATGTTTTCCAGAGCCGCTTCGAGCACGCGTTGGCTGAAGTGCAGATCCTGCGCAGCCTCGCCGACAATGGCAGCCACAGTATCGAACTCCGCACGCCCTTGCCGATGCACCACTTCCAACAGCAAGCGTGCGGAGGCCGCGCCGATCACCGCGGCCAATTCGTGCTCCACTTCGGCAGTGCGCGCGTTGCCAGCGGGACGTTGCGCATCGGCTCCGGCGAAAAGACGCTCGACACGCTCCTGCGGTAGAAAGCGTTCCGCCAAGGCACGCAGTTCCGCCACGCTCACGTTGCCGACGCCCGCCGTCCAACGTCGGCGACCGTAACGCGTATTCGCTACGGCCAACATAGTCAGCACATTCACGACCAGGCTCATGATCACCGCGCGCCCGAGGCGGCTCCAGTCGTCCAGCCCCATAAAGCCATCGGGCGTCAGCCAGCGCCAGCCAAACGGCCCGTGTTGCAACCACGACGGCAACGGCGACACACCTGCGGGCAACAACACGTAGAGCCAGACCACGCTGCCAACCGCTAAACCCCACACCACAGCACGCGGCCCCAGTTGCGGCCGATACACAGCCGCCAACAGCGCAGGCGCAAGTCCAGCCAGCGCTGAGAACGAAATCGCACCGATGTCGGCCAGCGCATCGTTACGCGCCAGCAAGCGGCTGTACGCCCAGGCCAACAGAATCACCGCCAGAATCGCTGCGCGGCGCTGGTTCAACACTTCGCCACGCAGATCACCGCGCTCGTCGCGCCCCCAGCCGGCACGCACGCGCAAGGGTGCAATGAAGTGATTGACCACCATCAGGCTTAACGCGAGCGTCGCCACCACCACCATGCTGGTCGCCGCACTCAAGCCGCCGAGGAACGCTACCAGCGCGAGTCCGTGCTGATTGCGTGCCAAGGGCAACGCCAACACATAAAGATCCGAAGGTACGCCACTGGGCGCCAGCCACGCGTCGCCCATCTTCGCCAGCGGCAGGATCGGCAGCGCGATGAGCAGCATGTACAACGGAAACAGCCAACGCGCCGTACGCACATGCGAGCTGTCCCGGCATTCCACTACGCCTGCATGAAACTGGTGCGGCAAGGTAAACATCGCCAGGGCGCCGAGCAGAATCAATGCGGGAAAGCCACTGCTGTCATGTGGCGGCGGTGAACCAATCGCAGCGCCGACCGGCAATGGCGTAAACAGCAGTGTGCCCAGTGCGAGCATCGCGCCCAGCTTGAACAACGACTCGAACGCCATCGCCAGCACCAGGCCACGGTTGTGCGCCATCGCTGAAGCACGGCGTGTGCCGAACAGCATGGCGAACAGAGCCATCAACAAGGCCACGTACAAAGCGCTATCGTGCCAGGGCGCAGATTCCGCCAGTTCGCCACGGCGTAGCAAGGTGTAGCTCATCGCTACCGCTTTCAGCTGCAAGGCGATATACGGCACGATGCCCACCAGCACCACCGCCGTTACCAGTGCGGCCAGTCCTGCATGCCGACCCAAACGCACCACGATCAAGTCGGCAATCGAGCCTGCGTTGTATTCCCGTGCAAGTTGCACCAAGCGGCGCAATACAGACACCGCGAATACGTACATCAGGATCGCCCCGACAAACGTCGGTGGCAGCCACCATCCGGAACGGCTGGCCTGCGTGACCGTACCGTAGAACGTCCACGACGTGCAGTGGATCGCCAGCGACAGCGCGTAGATGATGGCCCAGCGCTTTTCGAACAGGTGTGGGTGGCGTTCGCCAGTCAGTGCTACGCCGAAGAGCAAGCCGAGCCAGATAAGTGCGGCGGTTGCGATGAGGCCGGTGCTTAGCACGGTGTGATCCGCCACATGTCACGTGCGAGCCACCATAGGGCACCGGATCCCAGCGTTCGCTGGGATGACGGCCTGGTGGTTTCAGGACAGGTCAATGGCGTATGGGTAAGCCCAATGCTTTCACCGCACCAACCACCCACGCCGGCTGCACGCCTTGCCGCGTGTCGTAGTTGCTGCCCGAATATCCCCACCAATCCCAACATGCCTGCGGATTCAAAGGCGCGAAGCTCGCTCGCGTCTGAGGATACAGGATGGCGACGTCGTAGACGTCCGCCCAGCGATTGAATCCGGCGTCCTTCACAAACGCCTGTCCCACCGCGTCCGCGTTCTGCTTGCAGCCGTGGAAGGCCACCATCAGTCCGCACCGCTTGCCAGCTGCGCAATCGGGTGGCACGTAGAGGTAACCGGTCGAGGCAAGCAACGCGTCCTTGCCGCCCTGACGCAAAGCGTCCTGATCGAAACGCCGTAATTCGCCCTGCGCGTCCGCTGCCGCGGCATGGGCTGGTGGCCCAAACAGTTGGGCGAAGATCGCCCCTGCCGCGTCGAAACCGCAATGTCCCAGGTAAGGTGAAACGGACTTGCCGCAATCGTCGCCATGCGCCGCCAACGGCAGGTTGTGGCCAAAGGCACGCTGACCATCGTCGGTGACTTGCAAGTCCGATAAGCCCGGCTCGCTGCGCAACGCTTGATAGAAATGCGCGGCAGCTTCGGCAACCACCGGGGCTACTACCGTATCGGCACTGCCATGCAGCAGATAGACGCGGCCATGCGCCAGATCCTTCAATGATCCGTTCTCCCCCGACGATGCACGCTGCTTTGCCACATTCAGCAGTGCCGCCGCATCGGGAGCGGGCTCACCCTTCATGCAAGTACTCAACGCCACCTGCAATTTGTTTTCCGCGCAGCCGTAAGGACCGCCCGCCACAAGTGCAGCGTTGGGGAAGATGTCGGGGTAGGCGATCTGCATCTGGGTCGCCATGTAGGCACCCGATGAGAGACCGGCAACAGCGACACGTGCAGGGTCGAGTTTTAGATGAGGCAACGGTTGCACGGCATCGTCCGCGCTCGACGCGGCACTTATCAGCAGTAAGCCCATGCATAACGTATTTATCCAACGCATGGTCGCATTCCTTTTCAACGGGCATAAGAGCATAAATCTCACGAATCAGAACGTGTACTTGGCCGACAGCGTCACCATCCGCGGCGGCCCATAGAAGCCGGTAACGATGCCCAGCGCCGCAATGTTGTACCCAGTCGTGCGATACGACTTGTTACCCAGGTTGGTACCTTGGAGACTGATCGACCACGGTTGATCGATCTGCCAGATCAGGCCAGCATTGATCAATCCATACGATCCCTGCTTGATCAACGGTGACAACGTCGTTTCCGGCCACACCGACGTCTGATACTGATAATTCAGGCGCGCGCTCAAGTCACCGTAAGCCGCCAATGGGAAGGTACGCTGCAAGGTCAAGCCACCCGCCCATTTTGGCGCATTGGTGAAATACTGCGTATTGGCGATATTGACGCCTTCGCTGTAGAACTCCGTGTACTTGGCGTGCAAGTAGGCGAAGTTGCCGCTGAAGGTCCAGTTCTGCGAGGGATACCAGGCGAATTCTTCTTCCAGCCCATCGATATGGCCCTTGCCCGCATTGGTGAAGTCACCGAAAAATCCCTGGCTGCCATTCGGCTCGGTGTAGGAGGTAAATACCGACAGTTGGATGTTCGAGTAGATGTTGTGGAACAGCGCCGTATTTAACATCAGGCTGTTGTCGAAAAAGCTCATCTTGCTGCCGAGCTCGTACGACTTCACGTTCTCGTCCTCGATGGGCTTGCATGAGGAAGGAATGACCGCACAGTTGGCGCGAATGTTGTAGCCGCCGGAGTGGAAGCCTTCGCTATAGCTCGCATACAGCTTTATATCATCGCTAAGACTGTAATCCAGGGATGCCTTGGGCGATACATTGTGCGAAGCGTGCGATCCGGTGAAATCCGCCAGCACACCAATCGGCACGGTAAACGTGGCATTGGAATATTCGTAATTCTGGATGACTGCGGTCTTGGTCTCATCGGTGTAGCGCGCGCCGACATCCAGGCTCCAGTCGGGGCTGATGTCCCAGGTGAAATCACCGTATCCGGCATAGCTGCGCGTACCCATGCTGCCACCGGTGGTGCCGTACTCGGACAGGCCCAGCAGACTGTACGGTGGCGAGCCCAGGAACACATTCTGGATTTCACCTGAGGCCGAGCCATTGAAGTAGTACACCCCCATTACGCCGTGCACCACACCGCCTGCATCGTAGTTGGCCTGGATTTCCTCGGTGAATTGATGATCCTTGTAAACCGCACCGACGTCGGCCACCGCGACGGGCAAGGTATCGAAGTCGATATTGCTGTCCGTGTTAGAGCTGCGATAGGCACTGACCGATTTCAGTGTCCAGTCCTGGCTGACGATCCAGTTCAGAGTCAGCGCTGCGCCCTTCATGCGCGTCCAGTTGAGCTGGGGCATGTCGCTGCGCGTGTCGTAGTCGCTGGATAGTGGCTGGTATTGTGGATAGAAGCTGTTGGCGACCAGCATCTTCGCGCCGCGCGGGTTGGAATTGTCGTGCATGCCGTCAATTTCCAACTGCGCATTGAAGTTACTGGTCGGAAAGAATCCCAGCGTACCGCGCGCTGCATTGGTGTTCTTGTTGCCATTGCGACTGCCGTTGAGCAGATCGGTGCCAAAGCCGTTGTTATGCTCGCTGGCTACCGCGATACGCCCACGCCACACGCCATCCGCTGATGCGCCGCCAAGTGCAGCCTTGACGTCCTTCTCGCCGTGCGTGCCCGTGGTGACATCCACCGAACCTTCTGTCTTGGTCGGCAACGGTTTGGAGACATATTTAATGGCACCACCAATGGTGTTCTTGCCGTACAGCGAGCCTTGCGGTCCACGCAACACCTCGATGCGATCGACATCGAACACATCAAGCAGCGTGCCTTGCGGGCGCGCCAAGTACACATCATCCAGATAGATGCCAACAGCCGGGTCGAAACCCCAGGTCGGGTCAGCCTGTCCCATGCCGCGGATATACGCAGTCAGGGTGGTGTTGGAGCCGCGCGCGGCATAGATCTGCAGATCCGGCACCTTGCCCTGCAGATCGGCAAGGTTCTGCACGTTCTGGTTGTACAGCGACTGATTGGTGAAGGCGCTGACTGCAATCGGTACGTCCTGAAGGGTCTCTTCGCGCTTACGCGCCGTCACAGTGACCTGATCGAGTTTCTTGGCTTGCGTCGGGCTGGCTGTGCCCTGGGTGGTCTGGGGTGCATCGCCGGTGGTTCCTGCCGAATTGCTGCCGCTGGTTTGCTGCGCATACAGCGGTACGGCACCGGCCAACCCCACGGCCAAGCCTATCGCCAGACTTAAATGGCTACGCTTCATGTTTCCCCTCACAGTGCGTGCACCCACCCACGGATGCCCATGCTGTGCAGGATAGGCATCGCACTACAAGCCGACACTTGTACTTTCGTACAGTGCCGTGATGCACGGGGCTGCAAGGATACTCATGACGCGTCGCGTGACCTTTTCTTGAAGGCGCGAGTATCTGCACATTCCGACGATGATCGGCCCTGCCTCACCGTCATTCCGGCCTGCGCCGGAATGACGGTGAGGGTGACGAAACGTCTACACGAATATGTCGATATCTGAGCTCTGTTCAAGACAGGAAGCGCGCGCTGTCTCTCTGTGTCGCACAGTTACTTAAAAGGATTGAGGCAATGGCCTTTCTGATCGTGCTGGCAGCATTGTGCTTTTTGATGCTGGCGGCGTACCGCGGCTACAGCGTGATTCTATTCGCGCCCATCGCCGCACTCGCCGCCGTGCTGCTTACCGACCCGATGCTCGTCGCCCCGATGTTCACTGGCCTGTTCATGGACAAGATGGTCGGCTTCCTCAAGCTGTACTTTCCGGTGTTCATGCTTGGCGCGGTATTCGGCAAGCTGATCGAGCTCTCAGGTTTTTCCAAGGCGATCGTCGCCTCCACCATTGGCCTGGTCGGGCGCAGCCGCGCGATGCTGTCCATCGTGCTGGTCTGTGCGCTGCTGACTTATGGTGGTGTATCGCTGTTTGTGGTGGTGTTCGCGGTATATCCCTTCGCAGTGGAACTGTTCCGCGAATCGAATATTCCCAAACGACTGATACCCGGCACCATTGCACTTGGCGCATTCACGTTCACGATGGATTCGCTGCCCGGCACACCGCAAATCCAGAACATCATTCCTACATCGTTTTTCGGCACCACCGCGTGGGCCGCGCCCTGGCTGGGCACGCTCGGTGCGCTATTCATTCTGATCGTCGGCTTGCTTTACCTGGAATCGCGCCGACGCAAAGCCCTCGCCAACGGAGAGGGTTACGGCGACAGCCTCGTCAACGAGCCCGCGCCGTTCGAGGGCGGCAAGCTGGCACATCCCCTCATCGCCGTGCTTCCGCTGGTGCTCGTCGGCTTGACCAATCTGTTGTTCACTCACTGGATTCCACATCTCTACGGCAGCACGCAGTCTTTCATTCCCGCCGTGGTCGGCAATCAGCCTCCGGTGGTACAGGAGGTCTCCAAGATCGCTGCCATCTGGGCGGTGGAAGGTGCATTGCTGCTGGGTATTGTTTGTGTACTGATATTCGCGTGGCGGCCGGTGTCCCGGCATTTCGCGGAAGGCAGCAAAGCAGCCGTCTCCGGAGCCTTGCTAGCGTCGATGAACACGGCATCCGAATACGGCTTCGGCGCGGTGATCGCCGCCCTGCCCGGTTTTCGCACCGTTGCCGATGCCTTGCACGCCGTGCCCAATCCCTTGATCAACGAAGCAGTCTCGGTGACGTCATTAGCGGGCATTACAGGCTCCGCATCAGGCGGCATGAGCATTGCCCTGGGAGCGATGGCGGATACGTTCATCCATAACGCCAAGGCGGCTGGCATTCCGATGGAGGTATTGCATCGTGTTGCGGCGATGGCTTCCGGGGGGATGGATACGTTGCCGCATAACGGGGCGGTGATTACGTTGCTGGCGGTGACGGGGCTGACGCACCGGCAGTCTTATCGGGATATTTTTGCGGTGACGGTGATTAAGACGGTGGCGGTGTTTGTGGTGATCGGGGTGTTTTATTTGACTGGGTTGGTTTGAGGTCTGTGTGTCGCCAGGTGATCTCGTAGGCTGGGTTAGCGCTGTGCAATCCCCCATCGCAAAATTGGTACATGTCGTGAATTGACGCATTGCCTGCGGCGCTTTCGGTCCTGAAGGACCGAGTCACTTTCTCTTGCGTGCCCAAGAGAAAGTAACCAAAGAGAAGGGCACCCCGAGGGAGCGCTTGGCAGTGCCTGCCAAGTACGTGAAGGGGCGATGGGGTTTTTCGACAGCACGTCCATGTGCTGACGAAAAACAAGCCGGCGTCCTGCCGGCTTCCCTTCGGGCTGATCCACCGCCCCTTCACCGCTCCCCAGGGGACCCGGAAAAGCAATGCGCTACGCGCACTCGGTGCCGGTGCAGAGCACCGGTAAAGGCGTGTGGTTCTCCGCGCAGATCTTCTTCGTGGGGCGTTACAGCGTGCAAGCTTTTCCTGCGCTTCGCGCTGGCGAGGCGTGTGCGCTAGCGCTGCTTTTGGTGGGTCCCCTGGGGAGCGATGAAGGGTGGGAGGATCAGGCCCCGTCAGGGGCATGGGCATGGATGCCCATGCCTTTTCGCCAGGGCAGGAGCCCTGTCGAAAAGCCCCTGCCACCCTTCATGCACCTGGCGCCAGCCAAGCGCTCCCTCGGGGTGCCCTTTTCTTTTGGTTACTTTTCTTTGGGCACGCAAAGAAAAGTGACTCGGGTGCCTACGGCGCTCGAAAGCGCCGCAGGCAATGTTCAATCCACAAAATGCAGCAATAACGGCCTCAACCTCTGAACCACCCCAAACTTCAAGCAAGCTGTCACATAACCCCGTATAATCCAAAGGTTAACCCTTACCGAAACCTGCGCGGCGGCCTCACGGCTGGCCCAAGCCCCCTACCCATGTCCATCGAAAACCTGCGCAATATCGCCATCGTCGCCCACGTCGACCATGGCAAAACCACCCTCGTCGACCAGCTCCTGAAGCAGTCGGGCACCCTGTCCGAGCGCACCGTGCTGGCCGAACGCGTGATGGACAGCAATGACCAGGAAAAGGAACGCGGCATCACCATCCTGGCCAAGAACACCGCCATCACCTGGCAGGGCAACCGCATCAACATCGTCGATACCCCAGGCCACGCCGACTTCGGTGGTGAGGTGGAGCGTGTGTTGTCGATGGTCGATACCGTGCTGATTCTCGTCGATGCGATGGACGGCCCGATGCCGCAGACCCGCTTCGTGACGCAGAAGGCCTTCGCGATGGGCTTCAAGCCGATCGTGGTGATCAACAAGATCGACCGTCCTGGCTCCCGTCCGGAATGGGTGGTGGAACAGGTGTGGGATCTGTTCGATCGCCTCGGCGCCACGCCGGAACAGATGGATTTCCCGATCGTCTACGCCTCGGCGCTGAACGGTTACGCCTCGCTCGACGAAAATGCCCGTGAAGGCGACATGACCCCGCTGTACCAGGCCATCATGGATCACGCGCCGAAGCCGGAGGTCGACCCCAACGGTCCGTTCCAGATGCGCATCAGCCAGCTGGACTACAACAACTTTGTGGGCGTGATCGGTATCGGCCGCATCCAGCGTGGCACGCTGAAGAAGAACATGCCGGTGTCGGTGATCGACCGCCATGGCAAAAAGCGCCAGGGTAAGGTGCTGCAGGTACTCGGCTTCCTTGGCCTGGAGCGCATCGAGCAGGATTCGGCCGAAGCGGGCGACATCGTCGCCATCTCCGGCATCCAGGAGCTGACCATCTCCGACACCGTCTGCGCGCTGGACACCCCGGAAGCGCTGCCGGCGCTCACGGTCGACGAGCCGACGATCAGCATGACCTTCCAGGTGAACAACTCGCCGTTCGCCGGTAACAAGGATCTCTCGGGCGGCAAGTTCCTCACCAGCCGCCAGCTGAAGGATCGCCTGGACCGCGAGCAGGTGCACAACGTGGCGCTGCGCGTCGAGCAAGGTTCCGACGCCGACAAGTTCCTGGTGTCGGGCCGCGGCGAACTGCATTTGTCGGTGCTGATCGAGAACATGCGTCGCGAAGGCTATGAATTGGCCGTGTCGCGTCCGGAAGTGATCATCAAGGATATCGATGGCCAGAAGATGGAGCCGATCGAACAGCTGGTGGTCGACGTCGAAGAAATTCACCAAGGTCCGGTGATGGAGCGCCTCGGCATCCGCAAGGGCCAGCTGAAGAACATGGAACCGGACGGCAAGGGTCGCGTGCGCCTGGAGTACATGATCCCGGCACGTGGCCTGATCGGTTTCCAAAACCAGTTCAAGACCCTCACCCAGGGTTCGGGCCTGCTGTTCCACGTCTTCGACCATTACGGCCCGAAGGAAGAAGGCCAGATCGCCAAGCGCCTCAACGGTGTGATGATCGCCAACGCCGCCGGCACCACGCCCGCTTACTCGCTGGGGCCGCTGCAGGAACGCGGCAAGCTGTTCGCCGCCGAAGGCGACTCGGTCTATGAAGGCCAGCTGGTGGGCATCCACGCGAAGGACAACGACCTTACCGTCAACGCCATCAAGCCCAAGCCGCTGACCAACATGCGTGCCTCGGGCAAGGACGATGCGATCCAGCTCACCCCTGCCACCAAGTTCTCGCTGGAGCAGGCTCTGGACTTCATCGACGACGATGAGTTGGTTGAAGTCACACCGAAGGAAATCCGTCTGCGCAAGAAGCATCTGACGGAGAACGATCGCAAGAAGGCGTCGCGCAGCGCGTGATCACTTTCATGTGACGGAACGAAAGGCCACCGCAAGGTGGCCTTTCGCTTTTCTCCTTCTCCCCTATGGGGAGAAGGCCGGGATGAGGGGCGAGTCTTGCCATAGCGCTTGTTTGTGAAACAGCTCCCATGCAACAACTTCGCAAGATTGACCCCTCACCCTAGCCCTCTCCCCAGAGGGGAGAGGGAACAACAGCGCAAGCGTTGACAGCTATTCGCCTACCCCTCAGCATCACGAACGCATTTGCGATGGGGACGTCCGCTCTTTCCACTCATGATCAGTCCGTTTAAACGTCTAAACCGTCGTAAGATTTTATCGTGCCTGCTACTTGCCGCGTTGCCGCTGGCATCGCACGCCGACGATGCGCCGCTGTTCGTACCGCAATGGCTGGGCGCGCAATACACGTTTGTAGATCAGAATCAGTCGCGTGTGCATTCGCCTTACAGTGGCCCGTTGAGCCTGAGTCCGAATGGATCGACGGCGCGCTCGCATACCTTCGGCGGGTATTTCGGCGTACAGCTGCCAGCGCATTTGCAGTTCTATCTCGATGTGGAAATGTTCAAGGGCGAAGGTGTCAGCAATGCCACCGGCCTGGCCGGCCTGACCAACGGCGACATCATCCGCTCCGGCGTCGCCAATCTCGGCAAGGGACCGTACATCGCGCGCAGCTATCTGCGCTGGACCGTGCCACTGGGCGACGAAACCCAGGCCGTCGAACGCGGTCAGGATCAACTGCCAGGCAACGAAGCCACCAAACATATCGAAGTCAAGGTTGGCCTGATGGCGGTCAACGACGATTTCGACAAGAATCGCTACGCCAATTCCACACGCACGCAGTTCATGAACTGGTCGCTGTGGAACAACACTACGTGGGACTTCGCCGCGGACACGCGCGGTTATACCTATGGCGTGATGCTGGGCTGGATCATGAACGGCTGGAGTTTGCGCTACGGCATCTATCGCATGCCCTATGAAGCCAATGGCCAGCGTCTGATCTCCTCGCTAAGCGAATCGAATGGCCAGCAGATCGAATTGACGCTGCAACCAAATCCCGATGGCTGGGCGCTGCGTTTCCTTGGTTTTGACAACAAGGGCAACATGGGCATTTACCAGCAAGCCATCGATATCGCTGAAGCTACCGGCCAGGCACCGGATATCCACGCCGACGACGCACCCGGCCGGCACAAGTTCGGTTTTGGCATCAATGGCGAACTGCCGGTGGCCGATAATGGTGATACCGGCTTTTTCATGCGTACCGGCTGGAACGACGGCCACACCGAATCCTTCATCTTTACCGAAGTCGACCGCTTGCTGAGCGGCGGTTTTCAACTGTCCGGCGTGCACTGGGACCGTCCGGACGATCGCCTGGGCGTAGGTATCGCGATCGACGGCCTTTCACGCATCCATGCCGACTATCTGCAGATGGGTGGCGATGGCTTCCTGCTCGGCGACGGCACGTTGCGCTACGGACCGGAGCAGATTGCCGAGGTGTACTACAACATCGCAGTGATCCATCACCTCACCATCAGCCCGGATCTGCAGTTCATCCGCAATCCTGGCTACAACCGCGATCGCGGCCCCGCGCGCTTTGCGGGGTTGCGTGCGCATGTCGAGTTCTGATCGAGGGCATCGCGCAGCGTCGAAAGCCTGAAACCATGGGCATTCAATGAATGCCCATCCATTTCCGGGTCAGCCTTGCAAGCGATCACTGCAGCTAATCGGCGTTGCGCTCACGCGGTGCATGTCGAACACCAGCAATTCGTTACGCCCGTGCGCCAGCCACGAGGCCGGGCAATACAGCCGCTGCTGCGGACCGATACGCCAATAGCGGCCGAGCAACTGGCCATTCACCCACAGATAGCCTTTATCCCAGGCACTCATGTCGATATAGCAATCGCCAAGCTTATCCAGCTCGATGATCGCCTTGAAAAACATGCCGGGACGGATCGATGACGTTGCCGTCATCGGCGGCAAACCGGTGACATAGGCTTCATCCAGCGGGAAGGGAAACGCCTGCCAGTCCTTCAATTCCTCGCCATCCAGCGTAACGGCGCCGACGATGCCCTTGAAGTCGTACATGGCTTGGCCAAAATTCACATGGCCAAAGCTGTCGACCAGGATATCCAGTATCGCGCCCGCGCCATTGGCCGGAGGCGGAACGTCCACATGCTGCATCGCATGCAAGCCAGGCTTCTCAACGCGCGACAGATAATCCAGATACTTGCCCTCACTGAACACCGTGCCGTAGTCACGCAAGCCTTCGATATGCAGCATGCCGCCCGTGGAAAGGGTCTTGCGGTAGATCACCATGCCGTGATCCTGCGCGAACAGCATCTCGTTGGGATTGGGCTTTTCCACCTGTCTTGCCGGCATCGGCAGGTTGTCCCAGATGCAGGCGAAGGGCTTGGCGTATACCTCATCGAAATGAACCGTGGGTGGTGCGGCCGGAGGCGCCGGGAGGGCATGCGGCACATGCGCAGCCATCAGTTTGCGGAAGGCGTGGTAATCGGCCGTGGCTTCGCCACGCTCGTTGATGGGCGCGCCATAGTCATAACTGGTGATCACCGGCTCGAAGCCGGAATAATCGTTATGCGCATTGCCGCCAGCGGTGAAACCAAAATTGGTGCCGCCATGCACCACATACATGTTGAACGAACGTCCTTCAGCCAGCAGCTTGCGCAACGTGCCCGTAAAGTTGCCGCGCGCGAAATCCAGATCGCCCCAATGCGTGATCCAACCTGGATAGCCCTCGCCCTGCCACACCGGCGCCTCACCGGCGATCAGCTGGGCCGCTGCGAAATCCGTATCACCGTCCAGACCCAACGCAGCCCCTGGCACATAGGTGTGTGTTTTCTGGATTTCCGCCAGGCCATCGGCGATCGAGAACGGCCCTTCGATGCCGCGCTGCTGCCACATCGCGCGCAGGCGTAGCAGATAATCGAGATCGTGGCCGAATGACGCATACTCGTTTTCGATCTGCACCATCAGAATCGGACCGCCGCGGCTGACCATCAACGGCGCAAGCCGTGGCGCCACGGCATCCATGTAACGCGCCACCGCGTCCATGTAGCGCTTGTCGTCCTTGGTGCGCACGCGGATGGTGGGATCGCGCAGCAAATACGGCGGCAGCCCGCCCATATCCCACTCGCCGCACACATACGGACCAGGACGCAGGTAGACCCACATGCCTTCCTGCTGGCATAGCTGGATAAAGCGCGCAAAATCGCGGCGCCCGGTGGTCAGGTCGAAGATGCCCGGCTCGCTCTCCAGGAAATTCCACATCAGGTAGATCGCGATGGTATTCAACCCCATCGCTTTGGCCATACGGATGCGATGCAGCCAGTATTCGTGCGGAATGCGTGCAGGATGCATTTCGCCGCTGCGGATCTGGAACGGTGTGCCATCGAGCAGGAAATGCTGATGACTGAGTTCGAAGCGGTGATGCTTGCCGTCTGGAATCGGCTCAGTCACCGGAGTCTGCTGGGAAGTTGCCGCATAGACGGCCGGTATCGAAGCTGCAATAGGGGTGAGGACTGCAAATCGGAGGAAGTCGCGTCGTTGCATCGATCCGTTACCTTGGTGCTGAGTCGCTCCCTCTCCCTGCCAGAGAGAGGGTTGGGGTGAGGGGTTGCGCTTGCATGATCGCCATACCGGCGTTCCCGCAACGATCAGGCAAATGCAAGAGCGCCCGAGCGTACCTCAAGACATCCGTTCAAGGGTCAATACGTCCCGACAGACAGCCCGCTCGCACCTTGACCGGCACGGCGACCTGGGCGACGACCCCGCTGCGCGCACCAGCCTCGCGTTGCACCGCCTGCGCCTGCGCGGGCAACACGCGCAACCCGGTGAAGTTCGGCGCCCACACCTTCGTGACCCCAAGCTTGTCCGGCTTGCCAAGCGTCATATCGGTCCAGTTGAACACCATGCGCAGATGGCCGCTCCACGGTGCCCAGGCACTGATCCAGGAGCCCAGCACCACGTTATGTTCCACATCGAAATTAACGCTGTGTTCGTCCAGGTAGATGCCATTGCCTTCGCCGCTGTGGCGCATGTCGATGGCGTTGCGCACGATGCACGACGTGTCGGGCGTGGAGGTGCCCTGGGTATAGATGGCGCCACCGTCGGCCAGTTGCAGCATTACGCGTTCGATGCGGTTTGCCACAATATGGATCGATGACTGCACCGGCGCCTCGCCCTCATAGTCCCATCCCCAGCCTACGGAGATGCCGGTGTAAGGCAGGTCGCTGATCGTGTTGTGGGCGATCTCGATACCGTTCACGAAACCGGCCATGATCGCGACATTATCCCGATAGATCTGCGCAACGTGGTCAATCCTGTTGTTATCGATCACGAAGTCGGACGACTTGTCGTCAGGATGCGCAGGATGTGCCTCGGTATCACCCACGAAGATCGCACCACCGCCAAGGTCGAAAAAGTGGGAGTTCAGCACGGCAGCGCCATGTGTGCCGCGAGAGAACGCAATCCCGGCGGCTGCCGTATGAGCAAAGGTATCCCGGTCAAAGACGATATTTCGACCGGTATCGACCTGCACTGCCGCGCCGATCCGGTTCATACCCTCGCCATTGTCGGGTAGCGCTGTTCTCCCCTCTCCATCGACAACGTAACCCGCTTGCAAGCCTACATAGCCATCGTCAGACAAAGGCTTGCGCCAGCCGGTGTAGGAAAACGTGATGCCGGAGAACGTCAGATCATGCACCGGCGCATCGGATGTGCCACCCAGTCGAAGCAGTTGCTCCGCCACGGGTATCTCGATAACGGCGTGCAGTAAAGATTCATCCGTACGTGGCCGGTAAAGCAACAGATGCTGCTGCGTATCCACCGTAAAGCTACCTGGCTCGACGGGCACGCCGACCAGATTTTCGAACCCATCCACACCGCTGTAGTACTTACCCACCGGGCTGGCCACGCGCCAGTCACTTTGAGAATCGAGCGTCGTGTTGTGCCAGCAGGGTTGCGCAAGCGTCACGCGATCTTCGCCCAGCGCGGTCACCGCGCAGCGAAAATCTCGCCAGCGCACGTGGAGCACCACCATCGAGCCGACTTGCAACATGCGCATCGTCGCCGGTGGAATACCCGACAGACCCTTCGCGTCCACCTTGCAAGCGGAACACGATGACGTCCGTGAGGGTTCCCGACGTTGACCATCCAGATAGACACTCGATAAGTCATCCGCCGACTGAATCGGAAACACCCACAACGCGCCGCGCTGTTGGCCCGCTATCGCTCGGCTACCGATCAAGACCGGATGAGCACCCGGCGCAGCATGCCAGCGCACTGGATGTTCTGGCGATCCACTGTCCATCGCGGAGAATTGCAGCGGTTGCAGCAATCGATAGGTGCCCTCGCGCAATGCGACATCAACGTCCATATCGCCGTTGCGCCGCAGTGCACGCGCACGTGATTGCGCGGCAGCCAATGTGCAAGGAGTGGATGCCGTGCAGGGTCCCTGTGTAGCACCCAAGGGCGATGCGTAGAGTGTCTCGGCAAACACTGAATGCGGAAATGCCAGAAGAAGCAGCAAGCCAAAACCGCGACTCACCATAACAATGCTAATCCGACGGGCATACCGCCGAATCAGTCCCAAACTGCCATCGCGCATGCCATCTCCCAACCGCCGACTTCGGTCATGCCAGCCATCTCATGGCCGATGCAAACCTCATTAAACAGAATGATTCCATCGAACCCATGCAGCGCTGCTGCGCGGCAATACAACGTGACAGATGCCGTGTGCGTCGGCGTTGATAGAATGGCCAGCTGCAGTACCATCAATGCCCTCAAGGACGATGCCATGCCGGCTGTCCAGGGACGGCGCGGACAGACGCATCAACTTGCCCGCATCGAAACCCTTCAGACCACTTATCGCAACCGAAGCGTCACGCGTGGGGTCCTTGTTGATCAAGGCGACCTGCACTGCGCCATCGCGTAGTGCAGCGTAAGCCGTCAGGTTTACACCCGCGGCATCAAGGCGTCCTGGCAGCATCTGTGCACCCGCGAATTGCTGTGCCAACAACATCCCGTAGTACAACGGCCGAGGTTGGAAGCCTAGCTCCGCGTTGCCCGCAATCGCCGAATAGCGTGACGTGACCGCATCACGGCGGGCGGACGTGTCGGCAGCCGTGGTTGCAGCATCCACACCATGTCCCAACGACGCTTCCACCGACTCCAAGGTGCCACCATGGAAGTTGATGCCGGCCACACCACGCTGTGCGAGCGCAAGCATGAAATCCGCACCCCACAATGCCGACGCAAAGACATTGCTGACGCCGTCACGGCCACCGAAGTAATAAGAATTGGCTTCGCTGAGCCGGAATGGCAGATGTGTCCCGTCCGCTACGCTCATGATCTGATCGACTTCTGCATAGAAGTCGGTGTCAGCAGCGAGCAAATTCGGAATCGAACCGTTGGATGCCGCGTCGCGATAATAATGGCGGCTCAGAAACACGTTCTCCGTACCATGCCGCTTCGCGTAGTCGATCACCCAATCGGTATTCGCACCGGTATCGGGACCAGCGATCGGCACGCCCGCCGCGCGAATTGCTGCAGCATAGGGCACCCACGCGGCGTCAAATGCCGCGTAGTCTTTCTCATAGTTGTTGGCCTCGTTGCCAATCTGAACCGCCAGCAATGAATCACCAACGATTTGCTGCACCGCGCGTGACAGTTCTACCGCCATCGCCGGCACGCCGATTTTGAGATTGACGCCGAAGACAAGTTTCCAACCCGTGGCACGTAGAAAGCCCGCCAACGCATGCAGCGACTGCGGGTGCAGCACGAATGTGCTCTTTGGGCCGATCTTGCCGGCTTGTTGTACCGGAAGCGTGCCACGGTACTCGCTCCACACCGTGTAGTCGCTGGTGTTGCCGCCGATGCGCAGCACACCATGCGGACTCAACTGACGAAACAGTTGTATCAATGCGTGATTATCGGCCGAGAAGAACGCGGGGTTCGCCAGTTGCAAGGTTTCGTAACTGAATCCGGTCAGCGTGTCACTGACAAGTCGTCCAGGCTGCTCGGGCTGCAACGCGAACGTGGCCTGTGCCGGTGTACCCGGCAACGACTGCGCTGCTGCGGCAAGTCGCGCGAACGATGACGCCAGCGGCAGCAGCGCGGCTGCCTTGATCAGTTTGCGCCGTGAGGGGTCGAACATGCGGCCTTCTCCTGAACTTGCACGACAAGGGAAAGTGCCGGGCGCGCGAGACGCCCGGTCTGTTCATGGCGACTGCGGTGTCAGCTCCAGCGTCAACACCTCGAACGGCGCAAGCTGCACCACTTCGGGATGATCGGCATCCAACTGCGTCGGCACTTGGCTGCCGCCGCTCTTCCAGACATCACGCACACTGAATCGGCGAGCCGCCGTTTTCGGCAATTCCAGCTGACGTTGCAGGTCGACCACGGCCATCTGCGGATGCGAATCCGGATTGCGCAAGGTGATGATCGATTTGGCCGGTGACCACGATGCCCAACCGTACACATTGAGCCGCCCCGGATCACCGCCGACCCAATGCGTATCGCGCAGCACATCCGCATTGGCCCGCGACCATTTCGCCGCCTCGGCCAACGTATCCCAGTCTTCCTTGCTCAACAGAGACGGCGTGATGTACATCTCCTGCAGCTGCGTACCGGTAGCAAAGTAGGAATGCACTTCGTTGGGGAAGTCGTGCCCCGGATCGGTATTCAGGCGCGTGTTTTTCTGCGCATAGATGATGCCGTGAAGCATCAACGAATTGATCGGAAACAATGGCCCCTGGATCACGATGTTTTCGTAGGTTTGCTGGTCGCGATAGGTGATCCACTGTTCGCGCTCGGTACCCACGCCAGCATGCCAGTCATCCTCACCGCCACGCCAGATTGAATCGGCGTAACGCAGCCAGAACGGTGAAGCCCACGTGCCCGTGGTGAGGTTGATGTAGGTATCGGGTTTGTCCTTGCGGATATCGTCGATCAGCTGAATCGCCGCGGCGAAATCGCTGGTAAATAAACTGCCAGGAAACACACTGCTGACATTGCCGGTACCGTCGAACTTGAATTGGTTGATGCCATCCTTGTCCAACAATGCCATCACCGCGTCATGGAACCGCTGGTAGTACTTGGGGCCGGACAGCGCGAAACCGCCATCGATGATCTCGTAACCGGCCGCCTTGCCGTTCTTGATGCGCTCATCCTTCGGCTTGCTGTAGCCGCCCCACGGTGACAGCCACACGCCGGGTGCCGCACCATATTTCGCAGCCGCCTCACGCAAGGGCACAAAGCCGTGCGGAAAATCCTTGCTGAAATGCCAGCTGCCGCTGCGATCGTCCCAACCGTCATCGAACAGGAATGAATCGAGTTTCACACCACGCTTGACGCTCAATTCCTGCCCGAAGGTATTAATACGGTCCAGCGCTTCGGCCTCCGTATAGGGCGTGAAGTAGCCGATGTCATACCACGAGTTGTAGTGCAGGAATGGCCGGTAAGGATGCGCCCGCTCACGTTCGACATAGGCCGCAAAATCGCGCCGCAATTGATCGTCGTGGGTGACGCCGGCCACGGCCGAATAGGTGATCGATTGCCCCTTGGGCAAAGGCAAGCCCTCGTCCATCCACAAGTGAACCTGCTTGCCTCGGACTTCACTGCTCGACAAAGGTTGTTCGAAGCCGAAATAGTCCTTCCCCGCCACCACCGGCGAGCCCTGCACCGTGCCAATCACTTCGGCCTGATCCGCCTTGACCTGCAGCAGATCGATGCGCGAAATGTCCTCGTTCTTCTTCAGTGCGGTGACGGTAACGATTTCGCGCAAATAATCGCTGCCTTCGCGCTGTACCCATTGCCAATCCACGCGAATGCGACCGTCCGCATCGCCGAAGCTCGCTTCGATAGCGTGTCCCGATAACCGTTCCGCTTCACGCGATGCGTTGGGATCAGCTTTGAGCGTCACGTCCTTGATCGGACCGAGCAAGGACAACTGCGCGGCATCGAGCTTGCCGCCATCGCGAAAGGTCAGCGCGAAAGGCGAGTCCACGGCGATATCACGCTGATTGACATGATCGGTCAGCACCATGCTGCCAAGGTGCGCGCCATTGCGCTCCCAGCGCACCGATATCGCCGCATTGCCAAATGTGCTGGATTCAGGGGCGGTGTCGGCGAACGAAGGCGATGTACCTGCCGCGATGCCGGCAACCACCGCAAACAACCCAACTGCCAACAGCTTGTGTCGCAGTACCGCGCTTTCGGAACGATGCAACGTCAATGAATGGGGCATTTCACTCAATCTCTAGGGGTTGATCCGAGACCCGAAGGCGACGGCAAGCTGCATATCCCTAAACTAGGCGATGCAGGTTGCCGCAACCATCGGGCGTTGGTTCACGGGCTGGGTCAGTAGTCGTACGTCACGCCAAGCCGCACGTAGCGCGGTGTCTGCAACAGCATGGGTGTTCCATACAGCGGATTGGGCGCAGCCGGCACGGTACCCGTGTTGTATTCCGAATATTCGTTGAGCGGCGCCTGACCGTTGAACAGATTGACCACGTCCAGGCTGAAGCCCAGTTTGTGGTCCGCGAACGCCGGGTTGTAGCGGACACCGATGTCGACCTGCTTCATCCACGGCAGACGGCCGGCAGCACCTGGCGGTGATGGCTGGCCGTTACACCAGTTATAGAGCGAACCGTAGCCGTCAGGATCCGTCTGGTTTGGGCCATACAAACCCAGACAGTTCTTGGGACCACCCGAGACCAGCGTGAGGTTGGCCGAAACCTGCCACTCAGGCGTCAGCTGATAGTAGCCGTAGGCCTTGATCTGATGAGTGTGATCCTGACCAAGCGGGCCACCGGCATATTCCATCAGCTGAGGGAAATTCCAGTAGGTATCCAGGTTGGCTGCGAGCGCCTGGATATCCGTCTGGCCAAGACTCTCCGTGTTGCCGTAGCTACGCGAGAACAGGTAGTCGATCTTGCCGTACCAGTGCCCGTCGAACGGATGCTCCAGGAACGTTTCGAGGCTGTAGTACTTCAGTGACAGTGTCGGCAAACCCAACTCGGCATTGGTCAGCGTCACGTTATGGAAGGCGCCGCTGGGGTCCTGCACGGCAAAGGTGTTGGCCTGGCCCGGGTTGAAGTAGTAGCAGGTGGCATTGCTGACGTCGTCAATGCCCATCGAGGCCGCTTTGTTGATAATGACCTGATTGTTGCAGTATTGCTCGACGTCATGCTGCAAGCTGCGCTGCATGGCCTTGGCACCATAGATCCAGGATGAGCCGAGCGTTTTGGTAAAGCCCAGAATGAATTCGTCCTGATCCTCGGACTTCAGATTCTGCGCCGTGACCGTATTCGGATTGGGCGTCTGGCCATAGAAATTGTTGGCCGACACGGGTCCGGACACCTGCGTCAGTCCTGTCGGCGTGCCATTCGCGGCGATGCCGCTGTAGGTGTAGTACTGCTGCGTGATCAGTACCGGATTGGCCTCCAGGCCGGTGACCAGCAATCCGCCGAGATAATAGCGACCGGCGTTGCCATACACCTTGAAGCTGCCATCGCCGTTGACGTCCCAACTGAAGCCTATGCGCGGCGACCATTGCGGCTTGGTCTGCCGCATGTAAGGCTGGGACGCTGCGTTGTAGTTGGTGAAACCGTCGTCGCGCAAGCCCAACGACAACAGCCAACGATCAGACACCTGCCACTGATCTTCGATGTACTCGGCGTGCTGCACCGCGGTCAGATTGCCGCCCTGAGTGGAGATGTCCTTGCTGACGTAGTAACCCGAGGCTCCATTCGGATAATTGGCAATCGGCCCCACTCCCAGAGCCGGCACCAGCGCCTGCGTTGGATTGGGTGTGTAACCGTAGCCCCAGTAATAACCGGGACCGGAAACCTCCGTCAGCTGATCCAGGGCACGGGTTTGCAAGTTATCGATACCGGCCGTGATCGTGTGATCGCCGAGCACATAACTCAGACTCAGTCGCAGGTTATTGGTGGTGTAGTACGGGTTGGTCAGCGAGCTGACGATCTGATCGCCATTGTTCGGCACCCCGTTGTTAAGCGCGGGATTTTGGTACGTGGCACCCGAAATGTAGGTCGCGTCGGGGTTGTAGCCCACCGGAATGCTGTAATTGAAGGTCTTCATCTGGCCGTACAAGGCCGTGAAAGTCAGATCGTCCGTGATGTAGCTGGTGAACTTGGCTGACCAAAAATCGCCGCCGCTCTTGGTGTTGTCGGCATATCCCGCGAACGAGGTTGCCTGCATGGTTTTGTAGTTGTAGTCGTAGACCGTGCCGGACGTCTCTTGCTTACTGGAAGCGGCGGTCAATTCGAGCAGGTTCTTGTCCGTGATATTCCAATTGATCTTGGCGTACCACTTCGGCAGGTGCTTCTGGTAATTCTCGGAGGTACCTGGTGCCGACGCGATGCCGCCCGAGTTGATCGGACTGCCCTCGCTGGAGGCCACCGGACCGACCGTCTGGCCGCCGACATTGCTCATTTCAGCGGAAAGGAAGAAGAACAGCTTGTCCTTGATGATCGGACCGCCAATATACGCGTCGTAGACAGACGTCCATTGACTGTCCTTGCTGTTGGGATCGAACAGGTTTCCTGCCACTGGCGAGGGAGGCAAGCCGTTCGCGTAGTAAGTATTGGCCTGCGTGCCAACAACGCTGGCCGGCATGTACTCGATTTGACCGCCGAAGTGCCATTCGTCCGTACCGCTCTTGCCGATCAGGTTGAGCACACCACCATCGGAACGGCCGTACTGGGCGCTATAGCCGCCCGTATAGACTTCTTCCTGCGAAATCGAACCGTAGGGCAGCGTGATACCACCTTGCCCGAGCCACGGATCGGTCGTGTTGAATCCGTTGATGTAATACGCGTTCGTTTCGACCGACGAGCCGCCGAAACTTGGCAGTGCAGCGCCCGTTGTACTGGAAAAGCCACCGCCATCGAGTACGGCACCCGGGGCAAGCAGCGCAGCCGCTTCCGCCGTATGCCCCAGCGGGAGTGCGGCCAACTGCTGCGCCGTAATCACCGTGCGCGAGTCCACCGAACTGACGTCGATCGGTGGCGAACTGTTAGCAGACACAGATACGCCTGACAGCTGCTTGGCTTGCACTGGCTGTTCGGTGAACGACACGTTCACACCGACGCCAACGTTCAACACCACATGCTCGTGCGTCTGCTCGGCAGTGCCGTTGCGCATCAGCGTGACGCTGTAGTTACCGACCGGCAGCTGCGCGGCGTTGTAGCGGCCACTACTGTCGATCTGAATCTCGCGCTTCAGGCCGGTATCGCTACGGATAACAACACTGGTCCCCTTCTCAGGAGGTACCTGGCCGTAGATGTTGCTAGTCGTCGACTGGCCGTATGCGCCAGCGGATATCAACAAGGAACCGATCGCGATTCCCAGGCTCTTACGTTTCAACAAAACTGCGCATTTCATGGCCCAACCCCTCTCTGAATCACTTTTTTAGAAAAAGCCGGCTAAAGCAGCCGTCGCTGATGTCTCGCAAACCCTTGCGACGTGAGATGACCGTAGTGGTCACCCCGATCGTGATGTTGTTAGCGCCAGCTCCCCGCCGAGCGGATCGCACGTAACCCACCGTGCATGCACATAAAATGCGATCAACTTCATCACTGGCCGGAACTCTCCCGCGTGCCCGGCCATTCCTCTCATCCAACTCAAAGTTTTTTTCGAAACACCTCATGATGATCATTAAAGTGATCAAACTTTCATCCGGCTGGAATGAACGAGTGCCGCCGATTGGCTTTCGCGCGGCACCACGCTCATGCCAGCCGTCAGAACTTCTGCTGATAACGCAGGTACACGAAACGGCCGATGTCATACGACGCGTTGTAGTCGTAATACGCATCCGTACCCGCATTGAAGCCACCGCCATAGATATACGGACCGACGCGGTTGAAGATGTTGTTCACACCCAATGAAACCGTGCCCTTCCATGGCGTATTCCAATGCACCTGTAAGTCGTTGAAAGTGACCGATGGGAACTGCGTCAGCGGTGAAATGCCAACACCGGGCTCGTAGTAATCCGGCAGCGTGCACGGAAAGACCGTGGTCGTGGTCGGTGGCGGGTAAGCGCAGTAACCCTTGATCGGTGAGAAGTAACGCACCGTCCAGTCGGCACCGAAGTTATGCCAATCCCAGCTCACCGTGAACGTGCCACGCACTCGCCATACCGCGCCATCCAGATTGCCGTAGGCGGTGCCCGCCGTGTACTGCACCGCCGAGCCAATCGTCGGCAAATCATTCATGGTCGCGATGTAGGTGCCTTTTAGCGACAGCTTGAACTTGCCGAAGCTGTATTCTGGCAACGCATAACTCGCACCGAAATCCCAGCCACGCTCCTTCAACCAGCCGGCATTGGTTTCCAGATTCATCAGATTGATGATCTGGCCGGCCAACGGTCCATTGCCACTCTCACGCTGAAATTGCGAACACGCCGATGTGATGCCGAACTCGTAGCAATCGGCCAACACCTGATCATTGCTGATGCTGGTGATCAGGTTACGTATGTTGTAGCTCCACCAATCGACACTGGCATTGAAGCCCGGTAGCCATGACGGGCTGTAGACCATGCCCACGTCGCCGTTGTAAGCCGTTTCCGGTTTCAAGTTGGGGTTGCCGCCGTTATAGCTATTGGTGACCCCGTAAGAATTCGGCGCCGTCACCGGAACACCGGTGATACCGGTCTGACGGAAGGTCGACGAAACCCCAGGAAGGCCGCCGAAACCGCTAAGACAGCGCTGCGCCACCACCGGGCTATAGCCGTATTGCGCTGGACCGTAGACCGAATCGCACGGATCGGTGAAGCCGCCAGCCAAATAAAGGCCTTGGTACAGATCGTTGATGGTCGGCGCGCGGAAGTTGGTGCTGTAGCTCGCACGCACCATCACATCGTCGATCGGCTTCCAGGCAAGTTTCACCGAATAGTTTCGCGTACTGCCAAAGTTGCTGTAGTAAGACCAGCGCTGCGCCACATCCAGGGACAAGCTTTGCACGCCCGGCAGATCTTTCAGCAAGGGCGCATAAACCTCTAAGTAGCCTTCGTTGAGGTTGAAGCTGCCGCTATTGGGTTGAACCGAGTAATCGCTGGAATAACCCGCGGTGGCAAAGGGATCGGTATCGTCGAAACCGGATTCTTCGCGGTGCTGGATACCTCCCGCCACCGTCAGGTCGCCACCCGGTAGTTCGTAGACATCACCGCTGATGTCGGCCACAAACGCGCTCTCGTCATAGCCAGTGTGCTCGTTATTATCGATGGCGATGTAGTTGAGCATCTGCTGGGTAACGTTACCAAGCGGATTGAGTGGTACGCAGCCTGCGATGACATGGCCTGGCGTGCCGCACACCACTTGGCCATTCTGCATGAACGATGGCCCCAAAGCCTCGGTGACATTGATCAGGTTGTATTGACCAGGACGGATATCGTCGTCGCGAATCTTGCTGTTGTAGTAATACGCGTCCCAGTTGAAGACGTGATCGCCGATATTGAAGTCACCTTCCAAACCACCGCTGTAGCGATAGTTTTTCGAGGTGCTGTCGTTGGTGTAAAGAATTTGCGGGAACGCGCGCACGAAATTCACAGCCTGCGGCGTCTGGCCCGGCGCGTTGTACGGGTTGTAGTAACTTTGTGCCGAAAGAACGATCGGGAACTGAGGCAAGTTGGGCGGATTGCTGGATTGCCCGCTATAGAGATAACTGGGCCCACCGGCCCCGCCGTTCCAGCTTTGGTTGTAGCCGAACTCGAAATGCGCCGTGATGTGGTTGGTGATCTTGTAACGATCGGCCAGATAAAGGTTCTTGGTCTTGTTGGGGCTCAGAATGGTGCTGAGATTGTTGTAGTTGTAGATGTATGAACCCGCATTGGCGAGGCTGGTGACATTGCCGTTCGCGCTAAAGGTGCGCGGCTGCATGAACGAATAATCGGCAAGGTTCGTCGAGTTGCCACCCGGATTGAGCATCAGGGTGTGGTCGCCCGCGATGTTCGGGTTGTTCAGCGGCGAATTGGTGATGATGCCGCTATTTGGCGGCTGATTGGTGAGTCCAAAATATGGGTAATTGGCCGTATAGGGATATGCCGAGTAAGGTCGCGCACCACCCCATACCGCCCCCTGATATTGGTAAGAGACACTACCCACCAATGAATTGCGCTCGGTGGTTGATCCACCCGTTACGCTGTACTGCGCCTGCGTGCCATCTTCATGCGGCGCGTATTCGCCAGCATAGGTGTCGACCTGCACGCCCTGAAAGTTCTTGATAGTGACAATGTTGATCACGCCGGCAATCGCATCCGAGCCATAGATGGCGGATGCGCCGCTGCCAAGGATGTCGATATGGTCGACGATCGAGGCGGGAATCACGCTGATATCGGTATAGCCGCCGTGTACCGCACCGATGCGTTCGCCATCCACCAACACGAGCGTGCGCTGTGCCCCAAGCCCGCGCAGATCGATGAAGGTGCCTCCCTGATTCGGACCCAGCGAGGCCGCGTCACCGCGACTGAGATCCGGTGTCGCCGCGGAGGGAAGGTTTTGCAGCAATTGGCCGACGGTCGCGAAACCCTGCCGCTGGATATCCTGCCGCGTGATGGTGATGGTTGGCAGCGCCGTTTCCATATCCACGCCACGGATGTTTGTACCCGTAACGGAGACCTCTTCAAGCTGCTTCACCGGCTTTTTCGACGAAGTGGACGAGTTGAAATCAGGTGTGGTGCTTTGCGTGTTCGATGTCGAATTCTGGCTTTGATCTGTGATGGTGGCGCTGGTTTGCGCCCATGCATTTCCCACTAACGCCAAGCCTCCCGTGACACAAACCACCTGCATCGTGATGAGTGACCTATGGATGGATAACGCCGACAACCTCCTGCTCTCGCCATTGACGGCGAGACAACCAGCCTTCGTAATACGCATGACTGCCCTCCCATGTTTTGCCGCCGTGCGCAGATTTGCACTCCTCCCCTCTGCTACCGGCGGCTTGTGAATGTCCGCGGAAACGTTCGTTTCCCCTTTTTCACCTCTGTTAGAAAATTCAGGCGCAAGCTCTCCCGTCCGGACGACTAGCGTCCGGTTGAAGCCCTCGCCATTTGTCATGCCAGGCGCTGTATCCGCACTTGCGGCAGCAACGCCTCGACCGCCCGCCGTTCGACGAAGCCGGTCTCCTCACCCTGCGCATTGGCCGCACCGCATGCAGTGCCCAAACGCAGCGTGTCCTCCAAACTCATGTCGCGCGCCACACCCACCGCCAAACCGGCCAGCAGGCAGTCGCCCGATCCCACTGTGTTGCGAACCTGATCCAGCGGCAGCTCGGCATGCCAGATCCCGTTTGCATCGCCAGCCATCGCACCCAATGCACCCAACGTCACCACCGGCATGCTTACGCCGTGTGCCAGCAAGCTGCGCACCGATTCGACGGCGGTATCCAGATCGCACACAGGTTTTGCATGCAGTTCGCTGATCTCGTCACGATTGGGCTTGATCAGGAACGGGCGCGCCTCGACGGCATGCCGCATCGCTGCACCACTTGCATCGATCAGACAGCGCAAGCCGACGCTTTTCACATAGCTCGCCAATTCCGCATAGGTTGTCGCGTCGAATCCGCGCGGCAGGCTGCCGGAAAGAATCACCAGATCGCTTTCATCGACGCTGCGCCGGAAATCCCGCAACAGTCCGTCGCACTCGGCCTGGCTGAGCTGTGGCCCCTGCCCCAGTATTTCGGTGATTTTTCCGCTGGCATCACGCAACGCCATGCAGTGACGCAATTCGCCAGCGACTTCCACACCGTGGAACAACACGCCACGCTCGCTCATGCGACGACAGATCAGATTGCGATGCGGCGCATCGACCAGGCCAATCAATTGCACACGTTCGCCCAGTGCCGCGATGGTCTGCGCCACATGCACGCCTTTGCCGCCGGGATAGACCTGTTCGGAACGCGCGCGGTGAACTTCACCGGGCTCCAGCGCATCGAGCTGGATCAAGCGATCGATCGCGGTATTGAAGCCGGCGACGGTAATCATGGTTCGACTGCCAACAACGCCAAAGCTTCGTCAACGGTCGCCTGACGCGTCGTACCACCGATACCGCGTGTGGACAGGCTGCCACACGCACTGCCCCAGCGCATGCAATCCATCCATGACATCTCGCGCAGCCACGCGTGCAGGAAGCCGGCATCGAAGGAGTCGCCCGCGCCAGTGCTGTCGATCGCATCGACGGCATAGGCCGGTACGTTGATCCATTGATCTTCACGCAAGCTGGTGCAACCGCGCCGGCCGCGCTTAACGATGGTTTGCGTACGGCCGTTCTGCACGACGGTCAATGCTTCCTTGATGGCACTGCAGCCGGTGATCGCCAACAACTCTTCCTCGTTCGGCAGGAAGATATCGACTTCGTTCAAGGTATCGAGCAGATCGTTTTCCCAGCGCTGTTCGGGATCGAAGCCGGGATCGAGCGAAGTAGTAAGCCCCGCTTCCGCAGCCCGCGCGAACAGCTGTCGGCAGCCCGGACGCAAGCCTCGTTGCAAGTAATACGAAGACACGTGCAGATGGTCGGCTTTCTCCAGCCAGCTATCTTCGATCTCATCCGCGCGCAGTTCCGCCATCGCACCGGGGAACGTGACCAGCGCGCGATCCTGCGTTGTCGACAGTGATGCTGTCACGCCGGTGCGCAATACGCTATCCGGCTGCAGCGACGTCACATCAATACCCGCATCGCGCAAGGCGTGCAGGCAGAATTTGCCGGAGGCGTCCGTACCGAGCTTGCCGTGAAAAGTCACCGGATTGCCCAGACGCGCCAAGCCCATGGCGCAGATCATCGCGGAGCTGCCAGGCGTCATCACGAAATCGTCAGCCAGCACTTCCTTGCCGAGCGTCGGCGCGGCGTGGCAACCCTTGAACACGAAATCGACGTTGATTTCGCCAATCACCAGAATGCGCGCGGGACGATCGAGTGATGTCACGGCTTCGCTCCATGGATCGCGAAATCCTCCACCACGCGCGTCAACACACCTTCGGACGGCGTGTCCGGCTTGCAACCCAGTTGCAGGCAACGGAAGAAGGCAAGCAATTGGCCAGTCACGACGCCAGTGAGCATCGACGCCACATCACCGCCGCTGATCGCAGCCGACGTCGTGATGGCGACATCCTGCAGCCCCAGCACGTCCGCCGGCACGTCATCACCGATCACCAGCTTGCCCATGCCCAGCCGCTTGCGCGATAGCTCGCGCAGCACATCGCACTCGTAATTGCGCACGGCGGGATCGGGTGAAAGCAGCGCCACGATCACCGTATGCGGATGCACGAAAGACATCGGGCCATGGCGCAGGCCGAGGAAGGTCTCTGCCATGGTGACAACCTGGCCACCGGTCATCTCCAGCATCTTCAGCGCGCCTTCGCGTGCAGCACCAAACATGCCGCCGCTGCCCAGGTACACCGCCGACCTGAAATCGCGCTGCGCCAGCATGGCAATGTCATCGGCGTGCGCATCGAAAATGCGCTGAGCGTTCGCACCGGCCGTTTCCACGGCGCTGGCCGCCAACGCATCGCGCGTGCCCTGCAACAAGGCCGTGCCACCCAGCAACAAGTTAGTGAAGCTGCTCGTCATGACCAGGCTGCGGTCATTGGTGCGCTCGTCGAGCACCAGCACGGTGACGCGCGGCTCGTCACGGTAATGCGTGGCGAGCTTGCCGTTCGCGTTGCAAGTGATGACCAGATGACGCCAGGCCGGCGCGTGCTCCAGCAGCATGTTGACCACGCCGCCACTCTCCGGGCTATCGCCCGAACGCGCCAGCGAGATCAACAAACCCGGTCCCGGCGGCAGTACGCTGCGGCCATGGGTCAGCAAGGTGCCGGCCGCGATCGCCTGCACCGGCACGCCCAGGCCGGCCTGCAAAACAGGGGCAAGGCACTCACCGATGTAGATGGAACTGCCCGAGCCGGTCAGCACGATGTGGGCGGGGTGCGGATCGAGCGCTTTCGCCAGCTGCGCCTGTGCCGCCTGGTTGCGCAACAAATCGAAAGTGTCCTGCCAGGTAGCCGGCTGCTGCAAAATTTCGCGCAGGGTATCGGCGTAACCCGCGGTCTGCTGCGCTTCCGGCGTCGCCCCTTGGAGCAATCTCAACATGTTTTCTTCTTTCGTTTTCTTATGAAGTATTGACATTTTGCTCAATTCGCTCGAATGTGAAACCATCCGATGACGCTCCCAGAGTATTCGAAATGAAAGATCCTTTACAACACCTTTCGAAATCTTCCGAAAAGTTTTCGAATTTGTCCCTATCACACGGCAAGCGGACTCGCCTGTGGCGTCTGATGTACGGGCACGGACCGCGCAACGGCAGTCTGCTCGTCCTTCCGTTGGACCAGGGTCTGGAGCATGGTCCCACCGACTTTTTCCCCCACCCTCCCGCCGTCGATCCGGAATATCAGTTCCGGCTCGCGGTGGAAGGGAATTTTTCCGCCATCGCGCTCGGCGTCGGCTTGGCCGAGAAATACATGGGGGAATGGTGCGGGCAAATTCCGCTGATCCTCAAACTCAACGGCAAGACCAACATCCCTAGCGACGCGGACGCCACGTCGCCATTGTTTGCCTCGGTGGAAGACGCCGTGCGACTGGGCGCCGATGCAGTGGGCTACACCATGTATGTCGGTTCGCCGCGTCAGCATGATGAATTCCGCCAGTTCGAAAAGGTGCGCCAGGATTGCGAGCGTTTCGGCATGCCGCTGGTGCTGTGGTCTTATCCGCGCGGCGCGGCCATCGATGCGAAAGGCGGCAAGGGCAGCCTGTACGCACAGGATTACGCCGCCCGCGTAGCGCTGGAACTGGGCGCTGACATCGTCAAGCTGCATGAGCCTGACGACAACACTGCCAACGTCCCGGCCCCCTACAACACGCTGCAGGAAGACGCCTCGGCACGCACGCAGCGCGTGGTGCGCTCAGCCGGACGCACGATGGTGCTGTTCTCCGGTGGTGAAAAGAACGACGACGATGCTGCCGTGCTGCGCAAGGTGGAGTTCTACATGGCCTCCGGCGCAAACGGCGTGATGTTCGGCCGCAACATGTGGCTGCGCCCGCTCGAGCAAGCGATCGGGTTGGTGCGGCAGGTGCACCAGATCATGGCCAAGTATCCGCGGTGATAACCAAGGTATCCGCGTGGCTGTGGGAACCCACCCCTCTTCCCCCTAGCCCGCGGCGCCGCGCTCCCTCCCCGGTGGGATGCCCCGTGCATCCCCCTCACTCCCACCGGGGAGGGGGTTGAGGCGATAAGCTCGACCTTTGGATAAGGCGAGCAGCGTTTCGCTCGTCATCCCGGCCTGCGCCGAGGCGTTTCATAACGGCGAGGCCGGTCAATGACGGCGCGGCGCAACAGCCTCTTTCATTCACACCACCTCGATGCAGCGCGGAAGCGATGTCACACTCAAAACGCAAACCGTCCCCCCAAGGCTGGTCCTTCCGCACCCACACCCGCGCCGGCTGCTTCTGCTGCGCGCCACCCAACGGCGCAGGCACGATCAAGGCCAGCGGCAAGAACCCGCTGCAAACCGCGCCGGATACCAGCAAGAGCGAATTGCGCCTGAAGGATTTCAAGCCGCACAGCATGCTGCGCGTGCCCAAAAACCGCATCGAACGCCCGCGCTTTCCAGTCATTGATGCGCACACGCACCTGACCTGGTCACGCAAGGTCCGCAACGGCGTATCGGTAGGTGAAGACATCACCGTGTTTGCCAAACCCGAAGATCTGCTGCCGGTGATGGACCGCAAGGGCGTCCGCACCCTCGTCAATCTCACGGGCGGGGTCGGCAAGGGGCTGGAGCAGAGCATCCAGATGTTCGACCAGGCCGCGCCGGGGCGTTTTGCTACCCTCACCGAACCTTCTTATGAACACTTTCCCGAGCCGAACTATGCGCAGTTGCAGGGCGACGCCATCGCCCACGCACATCGTGTTGGCGCCCGTGGCCTGAAACTGCTTAAAACGTTGGGCCTCTACTTGCGCGAGCAGGTCGACTCAGGCCCGTTGGTGCCGGTGGATGATCGCCGCTTCGATGCGATGTGGGAGGCCTGTGCCACACATGACATGCCGGTGTTCATGCACGTTTCCGATCCGGAGGCATTCTTCCTGCCGACCGACGAACACAACGAACGCTACGAAGAACTCGCCAATCACCCGGACTGGTCGTTCTATGGTCCCGAGTTCCCCAGCAATGAAGAAATCCTGGCCGCACGTGACCGGGTGATCGGCCGCCATCCGAAGACCACCTTCGTGCTGATGCACGTGGGCAACTGGGCCGAAAACCTGGGCGCGGTGGCGGACTGCCTGGATCGCTTTCCCAATACCCTGGTGGATATCAGCGCACGTATCGGTGAGCTGGGACGCCAGCCGCGCACGGCGCAGCGCTTCTTCGACCGCTACCAGGATCGCATCCTGTTTGGCACGGATGCCGTGCCCTCCCCTTACGGCGACGATGTGCCGCAGCAACTGTTCGGCGACGAGCTCTACGAAATCTATTACCGGTTCCTGGAAACCGAGGACGAATACTTCGACTACGCCCCCGCCGAGATACCCCCGCAAGGCCGCTGGTCTATCTACGGCGTGGGCCTCACAGACACGGTGCTGCGCAAGATATACCATGACAATGCCGCCAGGATCTTGAAGCTCGCTCATGAATGAAGTTCGCGCCTCCGTCCCCTCGCAACGCCTGCTCGTCGAGGAACGCCGACGCCTGATCGTCGAGTACGTCGAAAGCAATGGCCGCGCCACGGTCGAAGAGTTGGCCAGCCGTTTCAAGACATCCAGCGTCACCATCCGCAACGATCTGGAAACGCTGGCGCGTAATGCGGTCATTGCGCGTTCGCATGGCGGCGCGCTGCCGATCACGCAAACCACCACCAACGATATTCCGCTCACCATCAAAGAGCGGCGTTCGCATCCGGAGAAACTGCGCATCGGCCAGGCTGCGGCAAAGCTCATCCAGGATGGTGAAACCATCATCCTCGACTCCGGTTCCACGACGGTGGAAATCGCCCGTCAGATCCGCCAGATGAAATTCGAATCGCTGACGGTGGTGACCAACGCGCTGAACATCGCGATGGAGCTTTCTGGTCTACAGAATATCCGCGTGATGATGCTGGGCGGCCTGCTGCGGCAAACCTCTTATTCGCTGGTCGGGCCCGATGCGGAACAGGCGCTGTCGCGCATCTCCGCCGATCGCCTTTTCCTCGGCGTTGACGGGCTTGATCCGGTCGTTGGCGTAACGACGCCCGATCCCCTGGAGGCCTCACTCAACGCATTGATGATTCGCGTATCGCGCGAGATCATTGCTGTGTTCGATGCCAGCAAACTCGGTCAACGCAGCCTGTCAGTGATCACACCGGTGCAGACGCTGCACACCGTCATCACGGATAACAGCGCTGCACCCGACATGGTCGATGCGCTGCGCAATGCCGGTGTCAAGGTGACACTCGTCTAAGCCAGTCCGTGCGCCCTCTTCCCTTCGAGGAGAGGGAGCAGAGCACGCAACCGTCACACCAATTGCGCGCGCTCCAGCGCCGCAAAATGCCGTTCCAGCCGCGGCCCCAGATAACACTGCGATCCACACGGCAACAAGCCCACTTCATGGAACGCACGCAAATACCATGACGGCGAGCGCAGATAGAGATCCTGGTGATCGCCATCAGGGTCATCGCGATTGGTGAACACTTCAAGAAAAGCGATGCCTTCGAGCATCTCGCCAATGCCGATCAGCCCGGCGCGGATTTCGGCAGGCTTGAGGTAATGCAGCACGTCCGTGCATACGATCACATCAAAGCGCGTATCGAAGCGCAGCTCCGCCAACTGACCGAAGCGCGCCAAACCGATATTGCGGCTGCTACCGTAACGGCGCACGGCGTATTCGCTGGAATCCAGGCCGCGGTAGTGGATATCCGGCCGCAGCGCGCGCAGCGGCGCGCGCCATACCCCCTCGCCGCAGCCGATATCCAGCACATTGCGGACGGGCCGGCCGAGGTAGTACTCCGCCTGCGCCACCACCATCGCCACCTTGCGCTTCAGAGCCGCCGCGGATGTCACCGCATGCTTGGGATCGCGGTACCACTTGTCGAAGTAAGCTTTGTCGTAAGTTTTGCGCATGGTTGGGTTTCCTCGAGCCTTAGAGCCTGTTCACGATCTCAACGCAGTCCGCCAAGCTCCCGCATAGCCGCCATGCGGCCGCGCGCGACTGGACCAGACAGCCAGTCTGGCGCTGCATCGCACGCAACCACCTGACCGCTATGCGGGAGCTTGGCGAACCACGCTGAGACCATGAACAGGCTCTTACATGGTAACTCCGTGTTAACAACGCTGCCTCATTACGTGAATCACAACCCAATATGGTTCACTTTTCGCAACAGTTTGGTCAGCGCACGACACGGCCAGACGTTGAGGCAGGCAAGACACTCAACAGGGGAACCCGCAATGCCTACCAAGAGTCGCCCAAAACCACGCTTGCGAAGCTCGATGCTGCTGACCCCGCTGCTCATCATCGCCCTCGCAAGCTCCGTGCAAGCGTCGGGCTCCGCGCCACTGAGCGCCGACGACGTCGCCTGGCTGCACCGCGATACCTTCGGCCTGGACAGTGCCACCATCGATCGCTACCGCGAACTGGGCCGCACGCGCTTCCTGGATGAACAGCTAGCCGGTGGGGACGATCCCCTGCCCCCGGACGTCGCGCCGTTGATCAACAGCTACGAAGTATTCAATACCGCGCCAGCGCAATTGGTGGCCGAATACCGGGACGAACAAAAGAAGGTCAAGGACGTCGATGCCGCCGACATCAGCGCCAAGGATATGGCCAAGAAAGATTTCCAGATGTACCGGCGCGATCTTTACAAGCAAAGCATGGAAGTGGAATTGCTGCGCGCCATCTACGGCGGCAATCAGTTGAAGGAACAGATGGTGTGGTTCTGGCTGAATCACTTCAGCATCTACGCGCCCAAGGGCGGCGTCGGCCTGTTCACCACGGACTACGAAGAAAATGTGATCCGCCCGCATGCGCTGGGCAAGTTCAAGGATCTGGTGATGGCCACGCTGGAAAGTCCGGCCATGCAGATCTACCTGGACAACTCCAAAAATGTGCGCGGAAAGACCAACGAGAACTATGCCCGCGAGTTGATGGAGTTGCACACGCTGGGCGTCAATTCCGGCTACACGCAGCAGGACGTGCAGCAGCTCTCGCTGATCCTGACCGGCTCGGGCATCGTGCCGCAACGTACTGGCCCCGGCGTCATCAATGGCGTCGACGATACCTTCTTCCGTCAGCGGCCCGGCGTGGTACACAACGGGCTATTCGTATTCTTGCCGGGCAAGCATGACTTCTCCGACAAGACGTTCCTCGGCCACACCATCAAAGGCAACGGTTTCGACGAAGTCGAGCAGGCCGTCGACCTGATCGTGCAGCAACCGGCTTGCGCCAAATTCATCTCGCGCCAGCTCGCGCAGTATTTCGTTGCCGACGATCCGCCCCAGCCACTGGTCGATGCGATGGCAGAAACGTTCCAGCGTACCGATGGTGATATCGCCGCGGTGTTGCGTACGATGTTCCTGTCCAAATACATCACCGCCAGCTATGGCAAGAAATTCAAGGATCCCACCCAGTTCCTGGTTTCCGCGATGCGCCTGAGTTATGACGGCAAGCCCATCACCAATGCCGATCCGCTAGTGAACTGGATGAACCAGATGGCCGAACTCCCGTACGGCCATATCACACCGGATGGCTGGCCCACCGACAACGCAAGCTGGTCCAGTTCCGGCCAGATGGCCAAGCGCTTCGACGTCGCGCGGGCCATTGGCAGCGGCCACAATAGGCTGTTTGCGCGCGCGGATGGCCAGGTAACGCAAGCCGATCCGCCGATGCTCAACTCCACGCTGTTCCAGCAAACACTGCAGCCGACATTATCCGCCGCTACGCGCGATGCACTGGCCAAGGCCAGCTCGGCGGTGGAATGGAATACCTTCCTGCTGTCCTCTCCTGATTTCAATTACCGCTAATCGCCGCCGAGGTATCACCATGAAACGTCGTGAATTCCTGCTTGCCGCCGCCGGGGCCGCTGCACTTCCCGCGCTTTCGTTCTCCGGCCGCCTGTTCGCCGCGCCGCCCAATTCACCGCGCTTCCTGTTCGTGTTCCTGCGCGGCGGCTATGACTGCAACAACTTCCTGGTGCCGTACAGCAGCGACTTCTATTACGAATCGCGCCCAACCATCGCCATCGCCAAGCCGGATAACAACAATCCGAACACGACGATCCCGCTGGACGCCAACTGGGGCATCAATCCGGTACTGCGCGATTCGATCTACCCACTGTGGCAGAAAAAGCAGGTGGCGTTCATTCCCTTCGCAGGCACCGACGATCTGTCGCGTAGTCACTTCGAAACGCAGGACAGCATCGAGCGCGGCGAACCGCTCAGCCAGGGCAGCAACTTCCGTTCCGGCTTCATGGCCCGCTTGTCGAGCACGCTTACCAGCGTGCCGGCGATCGCTTTCACCAACAGTCTGCCGCTGAGCTTCCAAGGCGCCGGCAAGGACATTCCGAACATCTCGCTCAAGGGTGACACCAAGGCGCATTTCGACGAACGTCAGTCGTCGATCCTGGCCGGCATGTACAAGAACACCTCGCTGGCCTCTGCCGCCGCGGATGGCCTTAGCCTGCGCACCACGGTATCGATGGATCTGCAGAACGAAATGGTCGCCGCCAGCCGTGGCGCGCCGAATGCTTCGGGCTTCGCCCAGGAAACGCAACGCATCGCCACGCTGATGCGCGATCAATACCGCATCGGCTTCGTCGATGTCGGCGGCTGGGATACCCACGTCAATCAGGGCAATGTCACCGGCGGACTGGCCAACAACCTGCGCAACCTCGGCCAGGGCCTCGCCGCGTACGCCGCTGCGCTCGGCAACGAATGGAACAACACCACGGTCGTGGTCGTTTCCGAATTCGGCCGCACCTTCCGCGAGAACGGTGACCACGGCACCGACCATGGCCACGGCACGGTGCACTGGGTGCTCGGCGGCAAGGTCAACGGTGGCCGCATCGCTGGCGAGCAAGTGGCAGTCAACCAGCAAAACCTGCTGCAGAACCGTGATTACAAAGTTCTCAACAATTACCGTGATGTGTATAGCGGCTTGCTGGGTCGCATCTGGGGTCTCAACAACAGCCAGTTGCAGACGATCTTCCCACAGGCGAAGCCGCGCGATTTGCAATTGGTTTGATTTGCCGCACCTCCCCCTCTCCCCTTTGGGGAGAGGGCCGGGGTGAGGGGCCAATCTTGCGACAAGACGGCTCATTGCGCAGACCATTCATTCTGCGACACTCCATGCAATCGTGAAGTTCGTCGCAAGCTCATCCCCCCACCCCAACCCTCTCCCCGGAGGGGAGAGGGAGCCAAAGTGATTCCGGCTACTATTCACAGCACATCTCGCTAGTCATAGCTCGAACGTCTCCCGCGCCAATGGAACCCGCTGCATGCGTCCGACTGCCCTCACCGCCCTGTCGCTGTCGATAAGCTTACTGATCGCCGCTCCTTTCGCCATTGCAGCCACGCCAACCACGCTTGGCCAGGACGACGTTGCCTGGCTCAAGCGCGATGGCTTCGGCCTGGATACAGCCGCCGTCGCGCAATACCGCGCACTCGGACGCAAGGCGCTGCTCGAAAAGCAGCTGGACAATCGCATCGCCGATACGCTGCCAGCGCCGGTCGAAGCACAGATCGCATCCTACGAATCGTTCCACACCCCGCTGCAACAACTGCTCACTTCCATCCAGCAGGAGCAGGAACTCATCAAGGCCATGCCGAACGGCCCCGAGAAAGACGCCGCGAACAAGGCCCTGCAAACACACGCCAATCAACTCGGCCAGGAATCGCAGCAGGCGGAAATGCTGCATGCCATCTACGGCCCTAATCAGCTCAAAGAGCAGTTGGTGTGGTTCTGGCTCAATCACTTCAGCATCTACGCCGGCAAGGGGCGCATTCGCTGGGAGTTGGCGGATTACGAACAGAACGCCATTCGCCCGCACGCGTTAGGCAAATTCCGCGACCTGGTGATGGCCACGCTGGAAAGCCCGGCCATGCTGGAGTTTCTCGACAACGCCCAGAACGCCAAGGGGCACGTCAACGAAAACTACGCGCGCGAGCTGATGGAGTTGCATACGCTGGGCGTCAATTCGGGCTACACGCAACAGGACGTACAGCAGCTTGCGCTGATTCTTACTGGCGTCGGCATTGCCCCGACCAACGGCAAGCCGGAAAAATTCAATCCGAAAATCGCGCCGCAAGTCGTCAAGAATGGCCTGTTCGAATTCAATCCGCAGCGGCATGATTTCAGCAACAAGGTGCTGCTGGGCAAAACGATCAAAGGCAGCGGCTTCGACGAAGTAGAGCAGGCCGTTGATCTGATCGTGCAACAGCCGGCTTGTGCGCAATTCGTTTCGCGCAAGCTGGCCGAATATTTCGTCTCCGACAACCCTTCGCCCGCACTGATCGCAAAAATGGCCCATACCTTCCATCGCACGGACGGCGATATCGCGCAGGTAGTACGCGTGATGTTCGAATCGAAGGATCTGTTGGCCAACGCTGGCAAGAAATTCAAAGACCCAACCCAATTCGTCGTGTCCTCGGTGCGCCTGGCCTATGACGGCACGCCCATCGTCAACGCGCAACCGCTGGTGGGCTGGCTCAATCAACTCGATCAGCCTTTGTTTGGACGCATCACGCCCGATGGCTGGCCGTTGGACAACGAGAGCTGGTCCAGCTCCGGCCAAATGGCCAAGCGCTTCGATATCGCCCGCGCCATTGGCACCGGCAACAATCAGCTCTTCACGCCCGTGGGGAGTGACGCGCGCGGTGCAGGATTCCCGATGCTGACCACACGCCTGTATTACGACGCGATCGAACCGAATCTGTCACAGGCAACGCGTGGTGCACTGGCCAAAGCGACGTCACAGCAGGAATGGAACACCTTCCTGCTTTCATCGCCAGATCTCAATTACCGGTGAAGAACTGCATCCCCCAACTTCCGCTTCACATTTTTCGAGACGTCTAAAATGCCTCACCGTCATTCCGGCGAAAGCCGGAATGACGACAACGTATCACTGCATCTCCGCGCGTAATTCAGATAACCGGATTACTCAGCATCACCTGTACGCCGATACTCGCCCTGCATCACCAGCTCCCAATTCACGCCGCCATCAAACGAGCTTTCCAGCGTGAGCCGATAAAGTCCATCCACCACCATTTCATAGCTATGACGCGTCTGCCCACGCGACGACGTGCGCAGAAAAACCAGCCGCTTTCCATCCCAATGTCCTGCAGCCGGCTGTGACGGCGCAAACCCATAGCTGTCGAACCAATACAGTGCGTATTCGCCAGGCTCCTGCCCCGCAACCAACACTACATGTGCCTGCAGCGCGGGCTTGCCATCCCGCTCCTCGCGATAATCCTGCAGCAGCACCTTCCCGCCCAGATCAAACCGCGCATTCACGTATCCCAAGGCGGGACCACCCTGCCCCCAGCGCGTCGTGGCAATCGATTCGTCACCCGTCCACTCGCCGGCCAATGCTGCGAGCACATCATTACCTTGCAACAACATCATGACGGATCACTCCTTTGCCGTTCCGGTAACCAGCAGATGCTTGGCCATCAAACCGTGCATATGCCCCAGGCCACGCACGATATGCAGCGTCGTGAACAACAACAGCACGCCCAGGATGCACAGGACGAACGAACCCGGCCAGCCATCCAGCCACAGCACGCCGTTGCAGACCCAGGCCGGCCCATCATCACAGGTATCGTGAATGCCGGATGCTACTGCGACCAGTTTGATCAGCGGCGCCAACGTAAAGGCCAATGAAACGGCGATCAGCGTCACCGTAAAGGTGAAGTAGACGATGCCCAACGGCAGCATCATCAGCATGTAGAACAACGTGCTCCAGCTGCGCGGATCGCTGAACATGGTGCCAATACGCTTCCAAAGCGACATGCCGCGCGTGGAAAACGACGGGCGCCGCGGCATACGTACGCCAAGCATCGACTCCACCATGCGCCCCTCGACCAGTGAGAGCACGCGCACCGAGCCGAAGAACAACACGATAAATGGAATGCCGATAATCAGCACAGCCAACCCAAACGACAACGAAATACCGGTTGTCGCCCAGGCGAAATAGAAAACACCGGTAGCGAGCGACAACAGCATGTAAAACAGCGCCGAATAAGTGCGCGGATCCGCTGCCACGCCGAAGAACCGACCAACCGTGGAGCGGCGTTTCGGCGGCAATGGCGGCCGCATGGCGCGCTGAATCTTTACTTCCTGGTCGCGGTAGATCTCCGCCACTTCCTCCGGCGCACCGTAACTGCCCACCACCCTGGCCAGCATATCCGCCTCGCTGCGCCCCGGCTGCTCAGCCAGTTCGGCGCGCAGATGCTCTTCGGCGTCATACAGTGCATCCTGGATCAAAGCAGGATCTGCGCCGCGCAATGCTGCGCGCAATTGATCCAGGTACTCCGCAATCGTACGCGGCGTTCCCGTTGAGTCTGTCGTCATCGCCATTCTCCCTGCAGAACCTTGTCGACCGAATCACGCGTGGCCTCCCACGCCGCAACCCATTCGCGCAACACTTCGCGCCCCAGTTTCGTAATGCGGTAATAACGTCGCGGCGGCCCGCTCACCGACGGCTCCACCTCGCTATCCAGCAAGCCGTTGCCCTCCAGGTTGCGCAGCACCGGATACAGCGCGCTCTGCTTGCCTGCCAGCACCCCGGCCTCCCCCAATTCTTCCAGCCGCTTGGCAATCTGGTAGCCATAAAGTGCCTGCCGCGACTGCCCCAGCACGGCCAGCAGCACCAGCGAAACCGTGCCGCTGGACAGCTCTTTCTGAAATTTCTTGAGTTGGCCCGCGCTATCGTCCATAGCTGACCCGCTCTTCCACTTATGTTGGAGTGAACTGTAGTGTGAAGTTCACACTAGCTCATGGGCCTGAAGTCATGGGTGGGTACAAGAAAGCGCGTGGGCACGACATCAAAGTCTGTGCGCGTGTACAAACTATGGTGTCGGAGGGGCACATATTTTGGTATCTGCCGACGTCGCGAGCGCTGAGACCCCGCGAATGCAAACGACCTATATGCCCTTAGTCATGGTTTCCTCTGGCGGCCAGCTACCTGACACTCGGAAAACAACTTCCAGGGGATACATCCATGCGCCTCACCCAGCTGGCTTCTGCCTTCGCCGGTGCGTTGGCTTCGTTCGGACTGTCGCTGCTGGTGGCCAACCCGGCCGCCGCGCAACAGAAACCGGACCCTCAGGCAGAACTGATCGCCAAGCGTAATACCATCGAAAAGGAGCTGGAATGGGTGGCGGTGATCGACCGCAAGGTGATGGTGAAGATGCGCGACGGCAAGCTGATGGCGGCCGACGTCTATCGCCCCAAAGGTGCGGGCAAGGTGCCGGTGATTTTTTCGCGGACGCCCTACAACTTTAATTTCTGGGATGTGAAGCTTGGTGCGCCGCGTGATATGAGTCGCGAACTCGAGGCGGTCAAACGTGGGTACGCCTATGTCGAGATGCAGGAGCGCGGACACTTCTTCTCGCAAGGCAATTACGACATTCTCGGTATGCCGTTGAGCGACGGCAGTGACGAACTCAAGTGGATGTCCTCGCAGCCTTGGTCCAACGGCAAGGTCGGCACCACCGGATGTTCGTCGACGGCGGAATGGCAGCTGGCGGTGGTGGCGCAGAATAATCCTTCGCTGGCCACTTTCAACGTGCAGGGTTTCGGTGCCGGTGTCGGCCATGTCGGTCCGTATTATGAGCAAGGCAACTGGTACCGCGGCGGCGCGGTGCAGATGCTGTTTATTTCCTGGATCTACGATTACGGTATTCAGAACCAGGTACGGCCCATGTTCCCGTCCGATACCTCGCAGGCAGAGCTGATCAATGCCTCGCACTACTTCGACTTGAATCCGCAGATGCCGCCGGTCGATTGGGACAAGGCGTTCTGGTACCTGCCTGAGAAGGACATGATCAAGGCTGTAGGTGGTCCCCCAGGTATCTTCGAGACGCACATGCCGGTTGCTACCGGCGGCAACATGATTGCTCGCGCACCCAACGATCCTGCCTGGTACAAGGGCGGTCTCTGGCACGAGAACATGAAGATCAGCAAGCCCGGGCTGTGGTTCATGAGCTGGTTTGACGTATCGGTATCACCCAACCTAGCCGCTTATAACGAAGTCCGCCATACAGCGCCAAAAGCCATCGCGGATCAGCAATACGCAGTGATTGCACCGGTACTGCATTGCGCGTACACGCGCGCCACCGAGAACACCATGATCGGCGACCTCGATGTGGGCGATGCACGCTTCGACTACAACGATCTCGTCTACGGCTGGTTCGATCATTTTCTCAAGGGCGAAGACAGCCCCGTGCTCGATAAGCAGCCCAAAGTCATGTACTACGTGATGGGTGCGAATCGCTGGGAGAAAACCGACACCTGGCCGCCGGCGGGCGCCATCACGCAAGATCTCTACTTCACCAGCGGCGGGCAGGCCAACACGCTTTACGGTAACGGCAAGCTTGTTGCCACCGCGCCTGACACGGATCATCCCGACCAGTTCGTCTATGATCCCGCCAACCCCGTCCCCACCTTCGGCGGCGGCGGTTGCTGCCAGGGCACCGCGGTAAAATTCGGCTCCTACGACCAACGCCCGCAGGAAACGCGCAACGACATCCTGGTCTACGATTCCGAACCCTTCAAGCAGGACACCGAGGTGAGCGGACCGATCACCGTGACCTTATATGTTTCCTCCAGCGCAAAGGACACCGATTTCACCTTTAAGGTGAGCGACGTGTATCCCGACGGCCGCGCCTTCAACATCACCGAGAACATCCAGCGCATGCGCTACCGCAATGGCTATGACAAGCCACTGGCGTGGATGTCGCCGGGGCAGGTCTACAAGGTCACTTTCCAGCCGATTGATACCAGCTACTACTTCCGTCCCGGCCACAAGCTGCGGGTCGATGTCTCCAGCAGCAACTTCCCGCGCTTCGACCGCAACCTCAACACCGGTGGCAACAACTACGACGAAGACAGAGGTGTGATCGCCCACAACGCCATCTATCACGACAGCCAGCATCCGTCCAAGATCACCATTACGGTGGTGCCGAACAGCGAGCCCGTGGCTGACGGAGAAACGCGCAAATCCGATTGAGGCCAATCGATACGATTCCGGGTGGAGGATCTTCGGGCGTACGGTGCTTCAGCTTCAACACCAGACCGAGCGCCCACTATGATTAGCTCAGGGTGGCAAAAGCGGCTGGCGTGAAGTCGGCAATCTCGTCGACACGACCGTTGCGCACCTTCTCAAGCCAGGCAGGGTCCTGGAGCAACGCGCGTCCGACTGCTACCAGATCGAACTCGCCGCGCTCCAGCCGCGCGAGCAGTCCATCCAGCGGCGTGGATTGGGCGCTCTTGCCCCCGAGGGATTCATAGACGTCGCCGGACAGGCCGACGGCGCCGACGGTAATCGCAGTCACACCTGTGAGCTTCTTCGCCCAACCGGCAAAGTTCAGCTCCCCATCGATCTCAGGGAAGGCAGGCAACCAGAATTTTTGCTGCGAGAGATGGAAAGCGTCCACACCCGCTTCGACGAGTAAGCCAAGCCACTTTTCCAGCGCTTTCGGCGTCTCTGCGAGCCGCGCACTGAAGTCTTTTGGTTTCCACTGCGACAGGCGGAGAATCACCGGGAAACCGGAACTAACCACCGACCGAACTGCCTTCAGAATCTCGACCACGAAGCGTGAGCGCTCGACGAGCGTCGCGCCACCGTAGCGATCATTGCGCAAGTTGAGATGGTCATAGAAGAACTGATTGAGGAGATAGCCGTGCGCACCCATCAGCTCTATTCCGTCGAACCCGAGCCGCTCGGCATCCGACGCTGCACGCGCGAAGGCATCGATAGTGTCGGCCACATCCGCTTCGCTCATTGACCGACCCACAGGATCGCCTGTCACTGAGAGCCCCGAGGGACTTTCATAGGGCGCCGGTGGTGTCCAGTCCGGTACCGAGGCCGATCGCTTATGCCCCACATGAACCAACTGAGGCACGATGCGTCCACCCACCGCATGAACTTCGTCAACCACTCTCTTCCATCCAGCGAGCGCCACCTCACCATGGAAGTGAGGCATGTCAGGTTCGTTGAGTGCGGCCGCGCGGCCGATCCCGGTTCCCTCCGTGATGATGAGACCGACGCCATGTTCCGCGCGGCGACGATAGTAGCTGGCAACCTCGACGGTCGGCACGCCACCCGGAGACATGGAGCGAGTCATCGGCGCCATGACGACGCGGTTCGGTAGGTTGAGAGCGTTCAACCGGTAGGGTTTGAACAGAGCGTTGAGATGGGACATAGGATATCTCCGCGTTGCGAGAGGTCGTTGATTAGGGCGCGTCGATTCAGGTGGGCCACCGCCGGTCTCAGACCTGCGCGTGGCCTCCGTCAACCACCATGCCGGTCACAAACGGCCTTCTCTCTTCGGTTGAGTGAAGAAACTCAGACTTGGCCGACACCACCATCAGCCATCAGATCTGCCCCCGTCACATACGAACTCTGGTCCGACGCCAGGAAGAGTGCCGCGTTGGCAATTTCCTCGGCCCGAGCGAGTCGTCCCATGGGAACCATGCTTTGATACATCGTCACCAGATCCTCACGAGACGCCGACTGAGCATCGAGAATCGGCGTGTCGGTGACGCCAGGGCTAAGCATGTTGACGCGAATGCCGCGATCCTTGAATTCTGCAGCCCATGTGCGGGCATAAGAACGCAACGCTGCCTTCGTCGCGGCGTAGGCGGTATGACCAGGAATGCCCATGAGGTGCATGGCCGACGAGATCAGGATGATCGAGCCAGCACCCGTCATCATCGGTAACAACTTCTGCACCAGGAAGACGGGACCGCGAGCCATCAGGTTGAATGCCTTGTCGAAATGCTCGGGTGTGATGGTGTCGATGGAAGCCTGTTCCGTATATCCCGCGTTCGACACGATGATGTCCACGACACCCTTTTCTGCCTTCACCGTTGCAGCGACGTGGTCGAGGTCATTGAGATCCGCCGCATCAGCCTGAATAGCGGTAACGTTGTGTGCAATCAGTTGGGCAGCTTCATCGAGCTGCGCTTTCCGACGGCCAAAGATAAAGACGTGCGCGCCCTCGGCAGCGAATCGCCGGGCAGTCGCCAGGCCGATGCCGGTCGTCCCGCCGCTGATAACAGCTACTTTTCCTGCAAGTTCTTGTGACATGATTGTTCTCGCCGCATTAATGTCTAGTACTAGACGTTTGGTTTGTGCCGGCACATTTCAGACCAAAGGTATAGTATTGACAAGTACCTACCTTTTAGTAAGTGATACCTACTTTTTGGTAAGTGAGAGAGACAAAACGCCATGAAAAAGAAAATTTATAGTTGTGGTTTAGAGGCTTCCCTCGCCATCATCGGCGGCAAGTGGAAGTGCCTTATCCTGTGGGGGATTGGCCAAGATGCCCGGCGTTTTGGTGAATTGAAGAGAGTCGTCGTCGGTATCAGCGAAAAAATGCTGATACAGGAACTTAAGGAAATGGAACTGGACGGTATCGTGAAGCGGAAGGATTTCCATGAGGTCCCGCCGCGCGTCGAATATTCCTTAACGCCCTTCGGTACGGAGCTTCGGGAAGTACTGCAGCCTCTGTGCGAATGGGGAGCAAAACACATGAAGCGGATTGGCAACTTGCCCACACAGAAGGATGTCGCCTAGACAATCCTGCATGCCCGCAGCGACTGGCCCAAATGTAAAGTTAACGACCGCATAAACACTGCACTTGTCACTGCTCAACGTCCTGTACGGGCCTGCTTTTGTCGATCGAATAAGACGCCGCAGTGGCTTTCGCTTTTTTCAGACGAAGGTCTGCTCACTAGGGCCACTTAAAATCGTCCCTAAAACCCCATCACAAGGCGCACCCAGTAAGCACAACTCACTAAGCATCTGTTTTAATTGGACGCGCACATACGCTGCTATTCATTAGTCAACAAAGTACGTATATATGACACCTGTATTGCGCATACTTTGCCCAGCGAACCTTTGAATTCAACGAGCGATGAACGGAAACAATGGATACTGCCTCAATTGCCACGCCAACCACGATCATCACGCCCGCAAAGAATCACTATGTCGTCCTGGATGGCTTACGCGGCATCGCTTCGCTTATGGTGTTGGCTTTCCACCTTTTCGAGCCGTTCTCGCACGATGATGCTACGAAGCAAATCATCAATCACGGGTATCTCGCCGTCGACTTTTTCTTCATGCTCTCGGGGTTCGTCATCGCTTATGCATACGACGAACGTTGGACCCGCATAACGCAGTGGGACTTCTACAAGCGACGACTCATCCGATTGCAGCCGATGGTCATCATGGGAAGTCTCATTGGCGCGGCGCTGTTCTACTTTCAAGCGGGCCCAGCATTTCCCCTGATCGCTGAAACCCCAGTCTGGAAGATGCTGTTGGTCATGGTGGTGGGATGCACGCTGCTTCCCCTTCCTATCTCCATGGACATTCGCGGCTGGCAGGAAATGCATCCGCTGGATGGCCCGGCATGGTCGTTGTTTTTCGAATACATCGCTAACATTCTGTATGCGGTGGGCTTGCGCAAGCTCTCGAAGACCGCTTTGAGCGTTTTCGTCTTCCTCGCTGCACTACTGCTCGTGCAGTTAGCGGTATTTGGCGATCGCGGAGACCTCATCGGCGGATGGTCCCTTGATACAACCCAATTGCACATCGGCTTCGCCCGGCTTCTTTTTCCGTTCTTCGCCGGCATCCTCCTCTGTCGATTGGGAGCACGCATTCAGGTGAAGAACGCGTTCGGCGTCGCGAGCCTGCTATTGATTATTGCGCTTTCACTGCCACGATTTGGTGGCACTGAGCACCACTGGATGAATGGCGTCTATGAATCACTGTGCGTCATCTTTGTGTTTCCCATCATTGTGGCGGTGGGAGCAGGCGAAAAGCGGGTCGACGGTTTCTCAATACGTGTCGCTCGGTTCTTCGGCGACCTCTCCTTTCCGCTCTATATCACCCACTATCCCTTGATCTACATCTATACCGGATGGATCGCACGAAGCAACCCTACTGGCGCCCAAGGTGTTGTCCCCGCGCTTCTCGTTGCAGTAGCCGCCATCGCCATGGCTTATGCCAGCTTAAAACTTTACGACGAGCCAGTACGACGCTGGCTTAGCAAAAAGTTTTTGCAGCGCACAGTTTGAGAACGACGCCCATATACGGCCCATCACTCACCCCTAAGCTTATCAATGAGCTGACTTAGGAAACCCTAATTGGCATGGCTTCTTCAGTGCGATGAGACGTAATCCGATGCTGCATGCGCAGGCGGCATGGCAAAGCTTTCCAGCATGCGTTTTGTTTCTGCTGCAGGCGTCAGCCCGAAAAGTCGCTTGAATTCACGATTGAACTGCGACGGGCTTGCATAACCCACGGCATGACTGGCCGCTTCCGCTGTCATGCCTTGGCGCACCATCAGCAACCTCGCCTGATGCAAGCGCGTGGATTTCACGTACTGCATGGGCGAGGTGCGTGTAATGGCCTTAAAGTGACTGTGAAACGTGGGCACACTCATACCGGCCTCGTTGGCTAGCTGCGAGAGGTCGAGTGGTTGCGCATAGGTGGCATGGATGCGACGCAGCGCCTTTCCGATCTTGCCAAATTGCCCTTGCATAGCTAAAGCCGCGCGCATTGCATTGCCCTGCGCACCGGTGAGCACGCGAAAATACAATTCGCGCACTAGCGAAGGACCGAGGATTGCAGCATCAAGCGGCTTGTTCATCGCCTCCAGAAAACGCAGCACTGAGGTCCGCAGCGCGGTATCCATTAGGCTGGACATCATGCTTTGTGGTGCACCGCTTTGCGCCGGCATGCGTTCGCGATCGATCTGAATCATCAGTTCTGCGGCGACCCGAAAATCCAGGTGCATGTAAATGGCCAGCAACGGGTGTTCCGGCGTCGCGTCGGTTTCCATGGTGAAAGGCACCGGCACGGCGACGGCCAAGTAGTGCTGCTCGTCATACAGATAAACCTGATCGCCGAAGTAACCCCGCTTGCGTCCCTGGCAGACGATCACGATGCCTGGATCGTAGAGAACGGGGGTGCGGGACAAGGCGCGATCCGAACGCAGGATGCGCACATCCGGCAACACGGTCAGGTTGTATCCCTGCTCGGGAGCCAGGGCCCGAAGCAACGCCACCATCTGTTGCTGATCGTCCCCTGGGAGACTCCGGTCGCGGCCAGACGTTTTCATGAGGCTTCATCTAGGTCATAGGAATAGGCAATAAAAATAGAATATATGGTCGTAATGATCCAAGTGTAAAAGAGTACTGTGCAACCTTCTCTTACTTCTCCAGTGGGGTGCTCCCGTGTCATCCACCAAGATTCTGCTCATTACCGGCGTCAGCAGCGGTTTCGGCCGCACACTGGCGCATGAAGCACTCGCGGCCGGTCATTGCGTGGTCGGAACGGTGCGAAGCGAACAGACAAGACGAGATTTCGAAGCACTTGCCCCGGCCAGGTCCGTAGGTCGTGTATTGGATGTCACCGACTTCGAAGCCATTGATGGCGTTGTCGCCGAAATCGAAGCAAATGTCGGGCCGGTGGACGTGCTCGTTAACAATGCCGGATACGGCCACGAAGGCGTGTTGGAAGAATCCCCACTGGCCGAGATGCGCAAACAGTTCGACGTGAACGTGTTCGGCGCCGTCGCGATGATGAAAGCCGTATTGCCTTACATGCGCAAGCGTCGACGGGGGCACATCCTCAATATCACTTCGATGGGCGGGTTTATCACCATGCCTGGCATCGCCTACTACTGCGGTAGCAAGTTCGCACTGGAAGGGATATCTGAGGTGCTTAGCAAGGAGGTTAAACCGTTTGGTATTGCAGTGACGGCGGTGGCACCGGGCTCATTTCGCACCGATTGGGCGGGCCGCTCGATGGTTCGTACGCCCCGCTCCATACCTGATTACGATGCACTGTTCGATCCCATCCGGAAGGCTCGTGAAGAGAACAGCGGCAAGCAACTTGGCGATCCAACAAAGGCTGCACGCGCCATGCTCGCCTTGATGACGAGCGAAACGCCTCCTGCACATCTGCTGCTGGGCAGCGATGCGCTACACCTGGTACGCACCAAGCTGTCAGCGCTCGCGAAAGACATCAACGCTTGGGAAACAGTCACGCGTTCGACGGATGGTTGATGCAGTTGCTTTGCCATTCCAAGGCGCTGACCTGCTATTTTGTCCCGGTTTTCCGTTAGCGGCGAGGAGAAAACACCCGTGTTCGAACCTATCCTGCAAAGCAGCGTGACATGCCCGCTCTGTGGGCATCGATCGACGGAAACGATGCCCACCGATGCATGCTGGTTTCTGTATGACTGTCGAGGATGCGGCGAAGTCATCCGACCAAAGCCTGGGGACTGTTGTGTGTTCTGCTCCTATGGCACCGTGCCATGTCCACCAAAGCAGCAGGAACGGCCCTGCTGCGATTAAGTGGGTGTCATCTTTCCTGTCGGTGAGGCTGGAGCAAAGCGTTCGCTCGATGTATCTTCTTCATTCGATAGAGAATCAAAAGGCGGAACGCCGCCGGCAGTACCACCATGGATAGCAAGGGCGCAGTAAGCATGCCGCCGATCATGGGCGCTGCAATGCGTTGCATCACCTCCGATCCGGCGCCATGACCAAACAGAATTGGAAACAAGCCTGCCAGGATTACCGCCACCGTCATCGCCTTAGGTCGTACGCGCTGCACCGCACCTTCGCGGATCGCCGCGTCGAGCTCGGCGAATCCCGCCTGAGGATTGTGTTCAAGCTGTCGATCCCAAGCTTGGCGAAGATACAGCAACATCACCACGCCGAATTCGGCAGCCACACCGCTGAGTGCGATAAAGCCGATCATTGTCGCTACCGATACCGCGTGACCCAGCCACCAGATCAGCCAAAGGCCGCCTACCAGCGCAAGCGGCACACTGGCCATGATCATGGCCGCTTCGCTGGCGCGACGAAACACCACATAGATCAGCACGAAGATGATCGCCAGAGCCGCAGGCACAACCAGCTTTAAACGCTCCATCGCGCTGGCCAAATACTCGAACTGTCCCGACCAGGCGATGGTCACACCGGGCGGCAACGAAACTTGTTGAGCCACAGTGTGTTCCAGCCGGCTCACCACCGTCCCTAGGTCGCTGCCAGATGTATCCACATAGACGTACGTCGCCAGCTGACCATTCTCGCTTTTCAGCATAGACGGCCCCGCATCCAGAGTGACATCGGCAACCTGAGCCAGAGTGAGCTGTGTTCCGTTGGCGAGAATGAGCAACTCTCGCAACGCTTCGACCGAATCACGCTCAAGGCGCGGGTAGCGGACGACGATGGGATAACGTTCCCGACCTTCGACCGTTTGCCCAATGGGATCACCACCAACCACCGTGGCGATGAGCTGCTGTATCTGGTCCTGCGTCAACCCATAGCGTGCAGCGGCATCCCGCCGGATATGCACATCGATGTAACGGCCACTGGTTGGACGCTCCGCAATCGCAGAACTCACACCCGGCACGGTCTTGGCCACGGTTTCGATGCGATCTGCCACGGTTTGAAGGGTCATCAAATCCGTACCTAGCACCTTGATGCCGATCGGGCTTTTGATGCCTGTGGATAGCATGTCGATGCGGTTGCGAATCGGCGGCACGAAGAGATTGGTCAGGCCGGGGACGCGCACTGCCTTATCCAACTCGGCCTCGATCTTGGCCATGGTCATCCCCGGACGCCATTGATCCTTGGGCTTGAAGGTGATCGTGGTTTCGAACATCTCCAGGGGTGCCGGATCGGTTGCGCTTTCCGCGCGTCCGGCCTTGCCGAAAACATGATCGACTTCCGGAACTGTCTTGATCATGCGGTCGGTGAGCTGCAACAGCTGCGAGGCCTTGTCCGCAGACAGCCCCGTCAGTGCCGTCGGCATGTACAACAAGGTACCTTCATCCATGGGAGGCATGAACTCGCTGCCTAACTGGCTCATGGGTATCGCTGCACTGAGCAGTAGCACACCGGCCAGCGCAAGCGTGGTCTTTGGATAGCGCAGCACCGTATCTAGAATTGGCCGATACAGTGCCATCAGTGCGCGGTTAAGCGGGTTTTCGTTCTCATGGCGAATACGGCCTCGCACGAGATAGCCCATCAATACCGGTACCAAGGTAATGGCTAATCCCGCTGCCGCCGCCATCGCGTAGGTCTTTGTGAACGCGAGCGGTTTGAATAGCTTGCCTTCCTGTCCCTGCAGCGCAAACACCGGCACAAACGACAGCGCAATGATCAGAAGGCTGATGAACAGTGCCGGCCCCACTTCAGCCGCCGATTCCGCTACAAGTTCCCAGCGTGTTGCCCCTTGCGGCTCCTGCCCTTCGTGCACGTCACGCCAATGTTCCAGATGCTTGTGTGTGTTCTCGATCATCACGATGGCCGCATCCACCATCGCACCGATGGCGATCGCAATGCCGCCCAGCGACATCAAGTTGGCCGATACACCTTGCAGGTTCATCACGATGAACGCGGCCAGCACGCCTAACGGGAGCGTGATAACGGCAACGAAAGCCGATCGCAGGTGGCCCAGGAACAATGCGCAAACCAGCGCGACGACTAGAAACTCTTCGAGCAACTTGCCCCACACATTCTCTACCGCTGCATCGATCAGCTGCGACCGGTCGTAAGTCGGCACAATCTCTACACCCGCGGGCAGACTACGCTGAAGTTCGGCCAGCTTTGCCTTCACGGCAGCAATGGCGGCTCGCGCATTCTTCCCCGAGCGCAGCACGATCACACCGCCAGCCACTTCGCCCTGACCATCCAGCTCCGCAATACCACGGCGAAACGTAGGGCCACGCCGTACCGTTGCGACGTCACGTAACAGCACGGGTGTACCGGCACTGTTGGTCACAATAGGAACACTTTCGAAATCGGCGCGCGTTTTCAAATAGCCCTCGCTGCGCACCATCAATTCGGCCTCGCCTTGCTCAATCACCGAGCCGCCATTCGCGCCGTTGGCAGCGCGGACCGCGTCAACCAGTTGGGTGACGGTGATGCCGCGCGCGGCCAGTGCCTGAGGATCAGGCACGATCTGCCAGGCGCGTTCCATGCCGCCGATACTGGCCACTTCGGCAACGTCAGGCACCGTCTTCAACGGGTAGCGGAGAAACCAGTCCTGGATTGCTCGCAACTGACCGAGGTCGTGTTTACCCGTGCGATCAACCAGGGCGTACTCATAGATCCAGCCCAGCCCCGTTGCATCGGGACCCAAGGCGGGATTTACACCATTGGGAAGGCTGCTGCGGACTTGGCTCAGGTATTCCAATACACGTGATCGCGCCCAATAAAGGTCCGTGTTGTCGTCAAACAATACGTAGACATAGGAATCTCCGAAGAACGAATAACCGCGCACCACCTTGGCGCCGGGTACGGAGAGCATGGTCGTCGCGAGGGAATAGGTGACTTGATCCTCCACGACTTGCGGCGACTGGCCTGGCCAAGTTGTACGGATGATCACCTGCGTATCGGAAAGGTCGGGTAACGCATCAATCGGCGTGTGAGTGGTGGCATACACCCCAACGGCAGCCAGTGCTATAGCGGCCAACAACACAAACACACGGTGCGCGATGGCCGCGCGAATCAGCGCGGCAATCATGGTTGATCTCCCATGCGCATAGCTGGCATCGATGTGCTCGCTGCCGAGGCGGGCCGAGATGGATGCGTATCAAGCCGATCGAGCGCACCGGACAAACTTGCTTCCGAATCAATCAGGAATTGACCGGACACCACGACCTTTTCGTTGCCCTGCAGACCGGCAAGAATTTCGGTGTATCCCTCAGAGGAACGACCCGTTCGTACGGAGACAGGGTGAAAATGTCCATTGCCCTCGACAACGATCACGCGTGCCTCAGAACCTGAGGTGATGAGCGCATCGCTCGGCACGACCGGCACAGCCTCGCCGTTTGCCGGTGCAACGCGCACCGAAGCAAACATGCCTGGACTCAGAGCGCCATCTTCATTGCTCAGCACAATGCGCGCGCGCTGCGTCCGTGTCATGGCGTCGATATCGGGCAGCAACGTTTCCACGGTGCCGTGAAATTCATGCCCTGGCAGCGCATCCACCGTCACGGTCACGGGTGTGCCGTGCCACACTGTTCCGGCAATGGCTTGGGGAAGTGCGGCTTCGACCCACACGGTGGACAGCCCATTGACGGTCATCAAGGTCTGACCTGCAGTAACACGCTGCCCTTCTCGCACATCCAAAGTGGTCACCACACCGCTCGCGAGCGCATGCAGCGTTATGCCGCCGTTCGACCCACCGTGAGCACTTCGGATATCGGCGTCGGCCAGCCCCAAGACATCAAGCCGTTGACGCGCAGCCGCACGCAATGCTTTGGCATCGGAAGATTGTGCTTGTTGAAGTGCGCTGTACTCAGCGAGCGCGCTATTCCATTCGGGCGCCAACATGGTCGCTAACGGCTCACCCGCCGTAATGGTGGTGTACGGAGCGCGTACATAGAGCTGGCTTATAACGCCATCGACACGCGCACTTACCGTCGAGGCTTGCCGCAGATCCCAGGTCACCGTGCCGGGAACCTGGCTTACCGACGCCAAAACCCGATGCTCCACAGGAGCCGTTCGTATGCCAAGGTTTTGCACCGTAGCCGGATCAATCCGGATAACATTCGGGTCAGCGCCTTCATCGGCGTACCTGGGCACCATTTTCATGCCCATGGGCGACAGCCCAGGATGATTGAAATGCTGATCCGGCACCATGGTGTCGTACCAATACAGAACTTTTTTGTCCTGCATTTTGGATGTCGCGGCAACCGATGGCATGGAAGACGATGACGTGTGTCGACCACTGAGATAGCCGATAACAAGCAATAGCGCCGCCAGGAAGGCAGCAGCAGAAGTAATCAGCACACGCTTCATGGCATGGCCTCCGACGTAGGTAACAGATAGGCCAGCGATGCCCACAACCGTGCGCGTGCCGTAAGCGCATCGACGTAGGTCAGGCGCAGCTGGATTTCGTCACGACGGGCATCCAGCCAGGGTTGCAATGCACCACCACCGCGGTAGGCAGCCAGTGCCGTTTTCGTGCGATCACGATCAAGGGGGAGCATGGTGTCCTGATATCGCTGGATCTGACCGGCCCAGCCCTGCCAACTCGCGACAGTGCTCGCTACGACGGCGCGTTGTTCGCGACGCGCGTCTTCATGGTTGTCTTGCGCTGCTTCCCATTGCTCTTCTTTCGCACTGATGGCCCGATCCTGTCGATTGCGCGTGAACAGTGGCAATGTCACGCCAAATTCCACCATCACCATGTCCGAGAGAGGGCCCGCGCGTTGACCGTAAAGAAAGCTCACGCTCCAGTCGGGATGTTTGGTCGCACGCGCCCGATCCAATGCGGCCTGCGCAACCTGCTCGCGCGCCTCCCAGACTTGCATGGGGGCTTGCTGGTCGACGGCTTGCTCCAGATGCTCAGGTGTGACCGGCAACTGTCCGAAGTCGGGTGCGTCGCCAACATCCGTAGCGGTGTGTCCCAGCCATCGCTGTAAACCTGCCTGAGCCACAGCTATATCCGCATCGGCGGCTTCCAGGCGATTGTCGAGCCCTGCCGCCTCGGCGCGAGCTGCCAGTGCATCGGTCGCGCTGCCGTCACCACCTTTCAATCGTGCCTGCGCCATTTGCACGGCCAACACATTTTCGGCATGAAGCTCGGAAAGTAGCGCGCGCTTTTGCTGGGCGGCCCACAGGTCAATCCAGGCATCCGCGATATGTTGCTGGATCGACTGAATCGTGTCGGCGCCTTCCGCATCGGCCGCTTTGATCTCGGCATCCGCCACTTCGCGATCGGCAGAACGCGCCGCACGCGAGGGAAGCGCCTGCGTGACGCCGATCATGCGCATCGTCATAGGGTCGGAGCGAACGCTGAAGGCACCCGGCGCAGTGACGGGAAAATTCTGGACGCCAAAATTCAGCGTGGGATCGGGCAAACGACCGGCGCGAACCGCTTCCTCGTGCATCGACGCAACGTGTGCGTGATGCGCCATGAGTGCGGGCGCTTCGTCCATGCCTTCTTGAACGGCTGCCTGCAGGGTCAACGGCGGATCTGCCGCATAGGTAGTGGGGACCGTCGCCCAAACCAGGACGACAGCCCATGCCGACGCCACCGCGCGTCGGGTGAACAGAGAGAACAACATGATGGGTACTCCCAGGAGCTGACAGGTATCGCGCCCAGGCGGGCACGACGACGCTTCAATGAGAAGCGCAGCTCGCTAAATCAGCAGGGAGCAGAACAGGAGGCTTGCCGGTGGTGGTGGCGCTCGAAGACGATCGCGTTGTCTTTGGTTGGCTGTCATCGGCGATGACAGCGCGACAGCAGCGGGCAACAAGGGAGGTAAGGCCACCAGCGCACTGGGCGGCACGGACAGAGGATGAACCGCAGTCGGGGCAGATGCATCGGACGCACAGTGCCTGGCGCATAACGCCCGGTCCGAGGCTACATGTTTCATCTGTGGGCACGTTGAGGCCATGGCCCCGTCAGCCGCCAATATGCCCATGGCCATCGTCGGACCCATCGCGTCGTCCGGCATGGTGCAGACATAAGCGGCAAGTGCCGACTGCAATCCGATCATGAACAGCAGCCCCCCGAGCAGCAGCCAGCGCGTCAAGCGCGCGCGACGGATATCGCGCAAGCGCCAACGGGTTGGACCCAGCTTCGGGATGGACAGGTGCGTCATGGGGCGGATCGTACTACAGCCTGGCGGGGGACTTACTCTTCCTTAAGTTCGCCCAGGAGCGCGAATGGTTACATGCACGTAAGGCCGGGCGACGCCTAGTGTTAGAGGCACGTACAAACAAATGTGGGATCCGGTGTGACGGGACCTTTGCGCTATCAGCCGGCGTGAAGGATCCGAAAGCGATCGGGTTCATTCGGATCGCGATCAACGACCTGAACCAGCGGCCAAGCCCATTGCCACACGCTGATGCCTGCAACACGAGAGAACCGGATCTTCCCCCGGGTCCCTTCGACGACAACGCGCGACCAGTCCACACGGCCAGACCGCAGCACATCAGCGAGGACAGTGATCGTGTCGTAGCCCTCGAAGGCAACGAACGACGGCGCCTCGGCCAGTCGCTCGCGGAGCGCCGCTTCGACTCGTACACCGAGTGGGCTGAAGTGCTCCGGCAGGTAGCGCAAGAACGGGATCGAGGTGCCTTCATGCCCCAACAACCTCGCCCACTCGGCAAACTCCGGCTGCCCTGCCGGAGCGCCAATCAGTATTTCCGCCAGACGCGGGTCGCGGCGGACAGAACTGACGATCGACACCGCCGGCTCTGGATAGCCGACCAGAAGAAGGAGGGCTGTCGCGCGATGGTCGACCAGTGCATCGCACACGGCATCGGGTGCAAGCGTGCGCATGTCGAGTTCGATCACGGTGCCGCCGCGTGGTGCGAGGTAGTCCTGCAAAATGCGGGTCCCCGATGCCCAATAGACACTCGGCTCGATGGCCACCGCAATTCGACGGTGCCCCTCGCTGAGAAGGAAATCTGCATAGACCTGCCAACCGTGGGACTGCGCCGGCGCAAGGCGCGCAACCCAGTCCGTTGGTTGTTCGGTGAGTGCGTCGAGAACCGCTGACGAGCAAAGGAATGGCAAACCAAGGGCATCGGCCCGGGCAGCGGCAGCGCGAGCGACAACGCTGTGATACTCCCCCGCCAACGCCACCACACCCTGGCGAGCCCATTCATCCACCACCGCTATGGCTTTCTGTGGATCAGCCGCGGTGTCTCGGACCATGAGTTCGAGTGGTCTCCCCAAAATTCCGCCGGCGCCGTTCACGTCGCGAACGGCCAGCTCGAGGCCGGCAAGCAAGTGCTGGCCCGCTTCGACCCAGCCGGGCCGGCTCAATGGAACGAGCGCGCCGATCCGGACGGATGCTCCGTCGATCCGTTCCACTCCAGATGACGACTGTGACGTACTCACCGGTTGATGTCCCCTTGTGAAGGATTATGGTTTGCCTGTGATTGCTGTGCATCGATGCCATCACGCAGTCGCTCTTGGCATGAAACTAATTCGACAAATGGCATTGATGTCGATTTGCCAACCTCCCGTTCGTCGTTTAGATGCAAGCCCTTTTGTTGGGCCAGACGTTGAGTCTCGCCCGACAGCCCTTGCGCGCCTCAAGCGCCTTACCCAGGCATGAGACAAGGGAGCGGAAAGTGAAGAAAAAAGTCGATATTTTCAAATGCCTAGCCAGGCATCCCGCGCCAACGTCGCTGATTATCAGCGTAGCTGCTTCGGCGAAACGACCGTGCCTGGCCATCCAAACAGAGCGCCACATTCCCACTATCTGATGCCGAGCATGCCAGGGAAAAACCTTGGCGGTACCCGAGCCATCCAGAGAGGACATCAAAAGGGACATCCAAGCAGCGCTCAAAACACAAAAAAATGCCGCCACAACGATGTGAAAAACAACAACCAAGGGAGTTAGCAGACAAGTCATCACATTCAAAGTGAAAAGGGAGTATCTACCATGAACACACATCAGAAGATGGCAAATGCCATACGCATGGCATTAGCTCTTGGCAGTTGTGTACTGACGACGGTCGCGGTGGCACAAGCCGCAACTCCCGGACAACAATCCCCCGCGGCAACCACCCAGACGACGCCTCCAGCGAACGCATCTTCGCCCTCAGGCACGCAGTCGCCACCCGCCCAAGCGCAAACGACCACCAATCCATCACCCCCACAGAAAACCGTGACATTGCAGGGCATAACGGTTACCGGTTCGCTGATTCGCAGTGTCGATGTGGAAACGGCACAACCTGTGACCGAGTTGTCGCATGAAGCGCTTCAACAACAGGGCTTTATCAGTGTCGGCCAGATTCTGCAGAACGTCTCGTCTGTGGGCTCTTCGGGCACCAGCAGCCAAAGCGCGCTGGGCAATATCGTAGGCCAGTACGTAAGCCTGCGCGGCCTAGGTGCGCCACGCACCCTGGTGCTTGTCGACGGTCAACGTTGGACCACGGATATCTTTGGCGAAACTGACCTGAGCACGATCCCAAGCTCGATCATCGACCACGTCGAGATCCTGCAGGACGGCGCGTCGGCGATTTATGGTTCCGATGCCATTGCCGGCGTGGTCAACATCATCACCAAAAAGGATTTTGACGGCCTGCAAGTCGACACCTACAACAGCATGTATTCCCCGGAAAACGACGGCAAGACCGGTCAATTCAGCCTCACCGGCGGCAAGAAGTTTTCCCGTGGCTCCATCCTGTTCAACATCACAGCACAAAATACCGACGGGCTGACGGCGAACGAACGCGATTACAGCAAATACGGCTTTTTCAGCCTTGGGCCGAATTACCCGCAAAGCCAGCAAGTGCCCTCCCCTTACGGCACGATCACGGGTGCGCTCAATCCGGCGACAGGCTTGCCAGTCAGCGTGCCGCAACTGGCCAATGGCCCGATTACCGTCAACATGGGGCAGAACGGACTTGATATCGCCAACTATCACGTCGACACGTTCAGCTCTCAATATCCGTCGCCTTATTTCAACAACGATTACCAAAACTCATCGTTTCTCGAAACGCTGATCCCGGACGATCGGCTGCGTTCTTACACGTTGAAGGGCGATTACAAGCTGACCGATCACATCACGGCGACATTCACCGGCACGTACAACACGACCAACTCCGATGTGAGCACCAGCGGTTACGAGCTTAGTTCGCTGACACCCGCCAACGGTGCGCACCTGGCGCAAGCGCTCGGTCTCCCTGCGGGGACCTTCCCGGCCGTCTATTTCCCGACGTTGTCCTCGCAGAGCTATTACAACCCGCTGCCGGGCAACAATCTGGAGTTCGAATTGCCGCTGCAATATCCCAATCGCATCAATTACAACAAGATCAAGCAATACGGTTGGCGCGCGGGATTGGAAGGCGATTTCACGCTCGGCGAAAACGAGTTCAACTGGGACGCCGGCTATAGCGATTTTCGCTACGATCAGTCCACGTTTGGCCCAGGCAATCTCAACATGGTTCATGTGGCGCAGGCCGTCGGTCCTTCTTTCATGGGACCCAACGGTGTCGTGGAATGCGGCACGCCGGGCAATGTGATCGCCGGCTGCGTACCGCTCAATCCGTTCTCCGGCGCAGGTGGCATCACGCCCGCTGAAATCAACTATCTGAACATCATCGCGGGCACGCAGTCTTACAGCGAAATGAGAACGGTATCCGCCAACTTGAGCGGTGACGTCTTCACGCTCCCTCAATCGATGGGACAAGGTGACGTAACATTTGCCGTGGGTGCCGATCACCGCGACATCTCCGGGGGCGCCACACCGGATGAATACACACAGCTTGGACTCAACACCAATCTGCAGCAAAACGTCGGCGCTGGCTCCTATGGCCTCAACGAAGCTTATGCCGAGGTGAACCTTCCGGTTCTGAAGGATATGCCAGGTGCGCAATTGCTGGATTTCGATCTGGCCCATCGTTTTTCGCACTACACCAACTTCGGCAACACCAATAACAACCAGTTCAAAGTGTCGTGGCAGCCGATCAACGACTTGTTGGTTCGTGCCAGCTATGGCACAGGTTTTCGTGCGCCAGCCATCGCCAATCTGTATGGCGGTACGTTGCAGAGTTTCACGACCTACACCGACCCTTGCGACGTCAACTTCGGCTTGACCGGCATCCCAACCGTCAAACAGCGCTGCCTGGATGGGTTCGCCGGATTGCCTGCGGTCGGCCCTGGCTTCACGCAGCTGAACGTCAATGCTCAGCCGATTTCCCAACCTAACTCAACGAGTACGACGCCGTTTTTCACAGGCGCCAATCCCAACCTGAAGCCGGAAACCTCCAAGAGCTATACCGCCGGTTTCGTGTATAGCCCGCATTACCTCACCGGCTTCAATGCCACCGTGGACTGGTACCGCATCCACATCGACAACGTCATCACGTTGCCGACCGCCACCAGCATTCTCGACAACTGCTACGAGCTTGGCGTTGCAGAGCAATGCGCGCAATTCCAGCGTTCGACGGCAGGCGGCCCCTTCAACGGGCAAGTGATCAACATGTTGCAAGCGCTGGTCAACCAGGGCTTTGTGGAAGAGCGCGGCGAAGATCTGAACCTCACCTACCTGTTCCCGCAGACACCCGTCGGCCAGTTCAAGTTTGATTCGACGAGCACCTATATCGATTCTGTGAGGGAACAGATCACCCCCGGTGGCCCGATCATCTCCAACACGCTGGGCGCTTACGACACGGTACTCGGACCATTGTGGCGCTTCCGCTCAACGGTCAACTTGAATTGGAGCTACAAACAATTCGGCGCGACTTGGACCATCCGTTACTACTCATCGCTATCGGAGCCATGCATCGCACCCAACCCGTCTTTGAGCGAGGTCTTTCCTTGCAATAATCCGGACAAGGACCTGTCCGTTTCCCCGACAGGTATCAATCGTCAAGGTGGTCTCGCCTTCAATGATTTGCAACTCAATTGGCAGACACCCTGGAAAGGCCGCATCGCGATTGGCGCCACTGACGTCTTCAATCGCAAAGCGCCGCTTTCATACACCGGCGTTTACAGCGTGGCAGGCCCACTTGGCCCAACCGGCACAGACGGCTACAGCGACTATCCTTACAATCCGCAATACGACATTGGGCGCGTCATTTATCTCAAATACGAGCAGAAGTTCTTCTAGTCTCACTCGCTACTCGATGTCGGCAACGCATTGCCGCAGCGAAACAAACAACAAAGGGCGCGAGTCATTCGCGCCCTTTGTTTGTTCACTGCCTTCAGGAAAATCGAGAGACGCAACACTCATTCACCTGACACTGACCTGACAATATGAGCACCACTAATTTTTACGGCTTTTTTCGACCCTTTTGGTTGACAAGCCGATACCCCCATGGATATCTTGCGCGGGCTTGCAGCCCCACGGGGCACTTGTCAAATAACCCAGCAGCGAGAAATGGACAGTAACCCTCCTAGTCGATGCGCCAACTTCGAATGTCGTTATTCGGTGTTGGCGCGCCATATATCCAACGTAAGCCCCAGCGGCGACCGCGTGCGGTTGGCCGGCGCTTTCCACGACTAGGAAAGTCCGGCTCACCTCCCGCGCCACCCTTGGTGCTTGACGAGGTGAGTCATGAACAACCTGCATCTGCATGCAGTTCGCCGCCGTGCGGCCAACACATTCCATCAACGTAAAACATCACCCCGCGCATCGGGCCACTCTGGCAGCGCCCTGCCCGTCGGCGCTCCATTCAACAACACGGCGTTGTCATTGCGCGCCCAATGGTTCCGCAACGCGCTTTCCGGCAAGCTGGAATGTCGCTGGATTTCCGAGGCGCCGACGGAATCGCATCCACGCATGAGCGTCATACGCGCTCCCTTCCTGGCTCGCATGCACCGACACGTTCATCGTGCTGGCTTGCGTCCTCCTTCGCGTAAATGCGCCAACGGATAGCGATATGCGGCCTCCCCCATCTACACGTAACGTCCCGTACCCCAATCGGCATAACTCGCCGACCGCCTGGACGCGCACGCGATGCGCCTTGCGCAAGTCATCATGACTTGATGCCGGCTCGCGTCCGTGTCGCCCGTGCGGCGAACCCCAAGGACCGAGCCATGCAACTTTTATCTTTCCTGCAACACCTTCGCCATCCGGCCCAAGTGCCAGATCGGCTGCTCGGCGCACATCTCGCGTGCAGGACAACAGCCGATTGTTTTCTTGTCGAAACCGATTAGACGAATCGTCTGATCGCAACGACCAACCTCAGCACCAGCCACAGCCGGATTCATCGAGGCCGTCCGCCAGCAGACATGCAGATTCGCGGCAACGTTGATGCTGGCGATCCTCAAACCCATGGAGTGAATCGTCACCCGATCTTAGTCACCGTACTCATCTGATCAGCAACAGCTGATCGCGCAATCCCGAAGCAGGATTTCATCGGGATATTGCACGCCAACTCATGTTTACCGCGGTCGTGTATCGCTCCGATCAGCAAGCGCCTTTGCGCCTGCTGCGGGGAGCACTACGCCCAACATCTCAAAAAACAAGCAATACACAGGTGGAAAATGAAACAAAGGGCATTGGCGCTAGTCGTCAAAAGAATCATCTGGGCGGAACTGGCATTGTCGGCCGCATTTGCCATGTCGGCGTTTGCGCAAAACCAACCAGTCACCTCCGAAAACTCTCCTGCTGCAGCGAGCACCAGTGGTGTGTCGGGGCCCGCTTCCGGCACTGACGTGACCCCCTCATCCGACAACAAAGTCGTCCAGTTGAAGGGCGTCGAAGTGACGGGCTCCTTGATTAGAAGCTCGGACAAGACCGGCTACACCCAGGTTCAAACCGTGACCGCGCAGGATATCAAGGACAGCGGTTCGGCCACGGTAGCGGACTACCTGCGCCAGTCGAGCGCGAACTCGGGAAGCAGCTATAACGAGAGTACGGTCCTCAACCAGTCAGCAGGCGCCGCGGGCATTGCGCTGCGCGGCTTGAGCGTGAAATACAGCCTTGTGCTGGTGGACGGCCAGCGTGTCGCTCCCTATGGCTTTGCGTCGGGCGGCACCGATACGTTGGTCGATCTCAATACGCTGCCGCTGAACATGATCGACCACATCGAGATCGTAAAGACCGGCGCGGTATCGCAGTACGGTTCGGATGCCATCGCGGGCGTAGTCAACATCATCACCAAGAAAGATTATCAGGGCCTTCAAGTTGATGGAAATGTAGGTGGATCGCAGCAAGGCGGACAAGGCACCTCGAACGTCAGTGTGCTGGGCGGTTTCGGGGATCTGAATTCGGATCGCTACAACGTGACGACGGCACTCAGCTTTCTTCGCCAAAGCGGTGCTTCGCTCGCTGAACGCGATATCACCAGCACTGAAAACTATTCCGGACTGAATGGCGGCTTCTTCTCTCAGCCCAGTTCATTCTGGATGACGCCGAATGGTCCGCAGGCGCTGACTCCCTGCGGGCCCGGGGCACAGGTCACGTCGGCGATAGATAATCTACAGACGAAGAGTCCCGGCACGGTCTGTTCCCAGAACGGTGCCAGCGCACAATCGATCGCGGCGCAGGTCAAACGCAGCAATTTAAAAGTGCACGCCGAATTCAAACTCAGCGATTACGATCAAGCGTTCGTGGATGTATGGGGCAGCCACAATACCACCTCGCTTATGTCCGGGTTGGCCGGCTTTGGCGCCGGCGCGCTGGTACCGTCGCTTTACTACGTTCCAGGCGCTGGTTACGCGCCCTTTGCGCCTAGCGTCGACGGAAATGCGTTGACGTATTACTTCCCGAAAGGACAGGCCGTCAACACAGACTCCAACTTCTATCGTCTTTCTGCCGGCGTGAAAGGTTCGTTCGGCACAGACAAGCTCGGCGATTGGGACTGGGAGGCATCCGTCGGACATTCGCAAAGCGACGTATCTAACAGCTATACCAATCAGATGAACGCATCGGTGATACAAAATTATCTCGATGGCGTCACGATGAACACGTTTAGCCCAACGACGTTTAATAGTCTTCCCAATCTGTTTGGCACATCCACCACCCACGCCACATCGAAGCTCGATACGTTCGATGCAACGATCTCGACATCGAACCTGTTCGCATTACCCGCCGGGGACGTCGGCCTGGGATTCGGCACCCAATTCCAGCATCAGAGCGAATATATCGGTGCAGGCTCGACTGAATTTGTGAGCCCGTACACCCAGGCGGTGAATGGCCAGCGCAATGTGGCCGCCGCGTATTACCAGGTGGACATCCCACTCCTGAGCACGTTGTCGTTCAGCCAGTCGGGCCGTTATGACCATTACGGCGACTTCGGTGACGTATTTTCACCACGCTATGCACTACGCTTTCAGCCAGTGGAATCTCTGACTGCGTACGCCTCGTATAACGTGGGTTTCCGCGCACCCACACTGATCGAGCTTTATGAGACGGGGAGCGTGACCTACCAGGCGGTTGGCACCCAAAACGTCAACGAATATTTTGAAGGTAATCCAAATCTGCAGCCAGAGAAGACCCGGAACTACAACATCGGGTTTCAATGGTCGCCGACCAACAACACAGACATCGGCTTCGACTGGTACAAGATCGACGTCAGCGATGTGATCAGCCAGCTCAATATCGTGACCGAGGTCAATGCCGATCCAGGGCAACCCTTCTACGTACTGCCCTACGCGAACATTTCATACCTGAGAACGCAGGGCTTTGAATCCACATTCAAGCAAGCGTTCCCGACTAGCATCGGCAACTTCACCCTGTCGGGTGATTGGGCCTACGTGTGGAAATTCGAGATACCCGATAGTGTCGTCGCGGATTTCGCGGGCAACAACGGTGCGAACGATACGGTATTCGGCGGCGCCATTCCGCGCTGGAAAGGTAACACCAACCTGAGCTGGGCCAATAGCAACTGGACCAGCACAGTGACCTGGCAATACACCGGTCCGTATAAACAAAGGATCGATCCCGGCTCGGATGCTGCTTCTTACAGCCAGTTCAATGTGTCGGTCGCCTATACCGGCTTCAAGCATTGGAAGCTTTACGCAAGCATCGACAATATCTTCAATCGCGTGCCGCCGTGGGATGCGGTGTGGATGTACACCTATCGCGGCTATTACGATTCGTCGTTGTATGAGTACATCGGCCGTTATGCCCAGGTCGGCGCCACATACACCTTCTGATGGAAAGCATGGCTAGCCGTGTACGCACTTTGCTTTCCCATGGCAGGCAAAGTACGTACATAACAAGCCTGTTCCAAGCAGACAATGGCTTCCAAACGTGTACATGACATCAAAACATGTGCACGTTTGGCGCGGCATCAAACAACGTCATCCCGTGATGGGGTTATACAGAATTTTGTGGCCTGATCAGCCCTACGCCGACTGGCTCTTTGCCCACTCACGTACTGCCAGCGTAAACAATTTGAGTGCAGCCGGCGGGTGTCGGTTGGACGGGTAATAAAGACACAAACCCGGCAAGGAGGGACTCCACTCCGGAAGCAGACGAACCAATCGACCCGATGCGAGGTGCTCTGCTACGTGGTACTCCGGGAGCCAGGCAACGCCGATGTCAGCCAGTGCCGCATCCACCATCAGATTGGTATTGCCAAGCGTCATCGGTCCGTCCACATCGATATCCACACTTGTGCCGCGACGCTCAAGATTCCAGCGATAGAGCGCACCACTGAGGAATCGAAAGCGGATGCATCGATGCTTCTTTAGATCCTGCGGTGTCTTCGGCAGCTCGTGACGTGAGAGATAGGCGGGTGATGCCACAGCAGCAAACCGCATGTCTGGTCCAAACCGAATGGCGATCATGTCGCGTGGCACGTCATCGAAGAGTCGTATGCCTGCATCGAAGCCATCAGCCACGATATCCACCAGTCGCGTATCCACAACTATTTCGACATGTATGTCGGGATACGTGGCCAGGAAATCAGGAAGAACGTGCTGGATAAGCGGCCTGGCCCCTGATTCCGCAGCGCTGATTCGTATCGAGCCGGAGGGACGATCGCGTGCCGAGCCCACTTCATTGACGGCGTCATCAAGATCAGCAATGGCTGGCTGTACACGCCGCAGGAGTTGCTCGCCCACTTCCGTCAGCGCGACCGATCGGGTCGTACGGTTGAACAATCGCGCATCCAGTCTCGCTTCGAGATTCCGTATCGCATGGCTAAGTGCTGACGGCGAAACGCCCAACTGACTTGCAGCGGCGCGAAAGCTTCGCTGCTCGGCAATGGTGATGAAAGCCGTCAGTTCAGATAAGCCTGCACGCAGCATAGATGAAATTTCCTCAATAGCCTGTGCAATAAAAGCCATATTGTTGAGTTTAATACAACAGCCTAACATGCCTCAATGAAACGCCGCTGGCCCTGCGCCCGCGGCATGACGAAGAGAGAATAAGCATGCAAAAGCGCAAACTTGGAAACAGTGGTCTCGAGGTATCGATGATCGGTCTTGGCTGCATGGGACTGAGTTTCGGTTATGGCCCGGCGACCGAAAAATCCGTGGGCATCGCCCTGATTCGGACGGCGTTTGAGCGCGGCGCCACCTTCTTTGATACCGCCGAGTGCTACGGCCCTTTCATCAACGAGGAACTGGTCGGCGAAGCGCTTGCTCCCATTCGCGACCACGTGGTGATCGCCACGAAATTCGGCTTCCAGGATGGCGACGCAAGAAAGCCGCTCGACAGCCGGCCTGAACGCATACGTGCCGTCGCCGAGGCGTCATTGAAGCGACTGAAAACCGATCGTATCGACCTGTTCTACCAACATCGTGTCGATCCTGCCGTGCCCATGGAGGATGTGGCCGGTACCGTTCGGGATTTGATCCAGGAGGGCAAGGTCAAACACTTTGGCTTGTCCGAAGCGGGCGCAAAGTCGATCCGCCGCGCACACGCCGTGCAGCCGGTGACTGCGCTACAGAGCGAGTATTCGCTGTGGTGGCGTGAACCAGAAGAATCGGTGCTGCCGACGCTCGAAGAACTGGGCATTGGCTTCGTGCCATTCAGCCCGCTGGGCAAGGGCTTTCTGACCGGCGCCATCAACGAGAACACCACCTTCGACGAGAGCGACTTTCGCAGCATCGTGCCGCGTTTTTCCGAGGAGAACCGCAAGGCCAACGCACACCTCGTCGACGTGCTTGGACAGATCGCCAATGGCAAAGGTGCCACACGTGCGCAGATCGCACTTGCGTGGCTGCTCGCACAGAAACCATGGATCGCGCCGATTCCTGGAACGACCAAGCTGCAACGATTGGAAGAAAACATCAACGCGGCAACTGTCGCCCTGTCGGCCAACGATCTATCGAGCATCGAAACAGCGCTGCAGCAGATCAAAGTCGTGGGCGATCGCTACCCGGCACACATTCAGCAGCGTGTCGACCGCTGATTGTCCTGTGGCGATAACCAGCGGTTACGAATGTCTCCTACTAAGGAACGATCAACAAAGTCATGAATACCCATATCGAAGGAAAAGTCGTCGTCATCACAGGCGCGAGCAGTGGCTTGGGCGAAGCCACCGCCCGCTATCTGAGCGCACGGGGCGCCATCGTCGCGCTAGGCGCACGACGCATCGATCGCATTCAGTCGCTGGCCGATGAACTGGTTCGTGGCGGTGGCAAGGCCATCGCCGTCGCGACCGATGTCACGCGTCACGAAGAGGTCAAGGCACTGGTCGACGCTGCAGTCCAAACCTTCGGACGCATTGACGTCATGATCAACAATGCCGGCCTGATGCCACACTCGCCACTTGAGCGACTCAAAATCGACGACTGGAACCAAACGATCGACGTCAATATCAAGGGCGTGTTGTACGGCATCGCCGCCGCACTGCCCTATATGACACAGCAGAAGAGTGGTCACATCATCAACGTATCGTCCGTTGCCGGCCGCACCGTCCGACCCGGAAGCGCTGTCTACGCTGCCACCAAAAGCGCCGTGCTGATGCTGTCCGAAGGACTGCGTCAGGAAGTGAAACCTTATGACATCCGCACAACGGTGATCTCGCCCGGTGCTGTGGCCACGGATCTGCCAAACAGCGTCACCGAGCCGGATGTCGCCAGCCACATCCAGAAGTTCTACGAGCACTACGCGATTCCTGCCGAGTCATTCGCGCGGGCAGTTGCCTTCGCAATCAGTCAGCCGCCGGAAGTTGATGTCAACGAAATACTGTTCCGGCCGACCCGCCAGGAAGGATAACGTCGACGTCAATGAAAAATAGGCAATGGCGCTGCCACCTGCTGGTGATCGTTTTACGTTATCGATAACGCAGCGCCTCCACCAGCAGCGCGAATGCCGGCGAATGCTGCCGTCGGCTCGGATAATAAAGATGATAGCCGGGAAACGCTGGACACCAATCCTCAAGGACACGAATAAGGCGGCCTGCTTTGATGTGAGAAAGCACCATGTCCTCCGGCACGTAGGCTAGTCCGAAGCCATCGATCGCCGCAGCGACAACGTGAGGTGCTGTGCCAAATGCAAGTTGGCCTTGAACTCGGACATGGATGTCGCGTCGATTGCGCTCAAACTCCCAAGCGTACATGCCGCCATACGTGGGCAAACGCAGGTTGATGCAGCGATGCTTGGTGAGATCTTGAGGTTTCTTGGGCTTGGTCGTTCCGGCGAAATAGGATGGAGCACCCACGGCTGCCATGCGCATGGGTGAGCCGATCCGAACTGCAATCATGTCCTTTTCGATCTGCTCGCCCATGCGCACGCCAGCGTCAAATCGTTCGGCGACGATATCCTTCAATGCGTAACTGACATCGAACTCCACCTGGATGTCCGGATAGTTGCGTAGAAAAGGTCGAAGCTTGGGCCACAAGATGGATGTCAGTGCATGCTCACCGGTGGTGATGCGTACCGTACCGGCGGGTTTGTCCCGAAGCGCGGTCAGCGCGTCCAATTCATCCTCGATCTCATCAAGGCGGCTTCCTACGGATTGAAGCAGGCGTTCGCCCGCATCCGTCACCGCCACACTCCGGGTTGTGCGGGTCAGCAATCGGATCCCCATCCGGCTCTCAAGGCTACGGATGGTGTGGCTTAACGCCGGCTGCGTGACACCGAGTTGCGCAGCGGCCTTGGTGAAGCTGCGTGTGCGAGCCACCGCGACAAAAGCGAGCAGATCGTTGAGGTTTGGCCGAGCCATGTTCATACCTCGAACTATTTATAAATTTTGCTCATATGTTCAATCATATATTTATGACTTATCAATAGACCCTTGTCGACCCAAACTTGTTGTTCAAGGACAACAAGCGAGGAAAGCCTCCATGCACATCATTCGCAACGGCTCCCAGGCTTCGGCCAAAGGCCCTGCCGACTACTTCACGGGCACGGTACGCATCGACCCGTTCTTTAATGCACCCGAGCCGGCGCGCGTGGGATGTGCCAGCGTGACCTTCGAGCCAGGTGCACGCAGCGCCTGGCATACCCACCCGTTGGGCCAGATTCTCATCGTGACGGCCGGTTGCGGCTGGACGCAGTGTGAAGGCGAACCGATCGAGGTCATCCACGCAGGCGATGTGATCTGGTGTCCGCCGGGGCATCGCCATTGGCATGGCGCAACGCCGACCACCTCGCTGACGCACATCGCCGTCCAGGAGTATCTGGATGGCAAGGCGGTCGAATGGATGGAGCACGTTACCGACGAACAATACCTGGCAGGGAGAGGCTGATCCGATGAGCAACGAAGCCAAACCCAACGCCGGCCCTTATGCCGACATCGCCCCTGCCCTCAACGATTACACCCGGCAAATTCTATTCGGACAGGTGTGGGAGCGCACCGAGCTTCCCAAGCGCGATCGCAGCCTGATTACCGTGGCTGCCCTCGTATCGCTCTACCGCATCAACGAACTGCCTTTTCACATGAAGTACGCGCTTCAGAACGGTGTGACCAAAGAAGAGCTCACGGAGCTCATCACTCACCTTGCGTTCTATGCAGGATGGCCAACAGCCAACACTGCCATCGCGATTGCACGGAACGTTTTTGCCGAATCGCCTTAGCGAGAGGTTGCATCACCATGCCCCACATCATCGTGAAGCTCTGGCCAGGAAAGAGTGAATCGCAGAAACATCGCCTGGCCGATCACATCACCCAGGATGTAGTAGACGTTTTTGGCTACGACGAAGCGTCGGTATCGGTGGCTTTCGAAGAAATCAATCCGAACGATTGGGCCGCGAAGGTCTATGCAGCCGATATCCAGCATTCTTCCGGCAAGCTTTATAAGAAACCCGGTTATCAGATGTAACCGATCTGCATTTGCACACTGACACATCCTTACCGAGGCATAGCGATGATGCATTGGCTAAAGAACAAGCTACGCAACATCATTGATGCAGATGACCTCCACATTGCCCCGTTTCGCGAGGACGGAACGACCTATGGCACACCGACATGGATCTGGTGCGTCGCTGTGGACGACGCACTCTATGTCCGCGCCTACCATGGAAAGCGTTCTCGCTGGTATCAAGCTGCGTGTCAGCAAAAGGCCGGTCGCATTACTGCTGCCGAGCTGACCATAGAAGTTATTTTCGAGCAAGTAGAAGGTCCGATTAACGATCGGATCGACGACGCTTACCGCGCAAAATACCGAAGCAGTTCCTATCTGGCTCCGATGACGAGTGCCGAGGCACGCTCCGCCACTATCAAGATCACACCTAACCCTTCGGTCAGCTAATGGCGTCGTTGCTGAGGCCGATACGAGGAGATTGAAAGTGCAAACCCGCAAACTTGGACAGAGTGGCCTCATGGTCTCCGCTCTCGGCTTGGGCTGCATGGGCATGAACCATCATCGCGGCCCTGCTCCAGACCGGAAAGAAATGATCAAGCTGATCCGCGCGGCGGTAGAGCGTGGCGTCACCTTCTTTGACACCGCCGAAGTCTACGGCCCTTTCACCAACGAAGAACTTGTGGGTGGAGCGCTGGAGCCATTCCGGAAAGATATCGTCGTCGCCACAAAATTCGGCTTCGATCTTGGCCCGGCCGGATCCGGCGGCCTCAACAGCCACCCCGAACGCATTCGGCAAGCTGCCGAGAGCTCGCTCAAGCGTTTGCGAGTTGATGCCATCGACCTTTTCTATCAACACCGTGTGGATCCGGATGTTCCGATCGAGGAAGTCGCCATCACTGTCAAAGATCTCATCACCGAGGGGAAAGTCAAACATTTCGGTTTATCCGAAGCTAGCGCACAAACCATTCGACGCGCGCATGCGGTGCAACCGGTGACAGCCATCCAAAGCGAGTACTCCCTTTGGTGGCGTGAGCCTGAAGAGGAAGTATTGCCCACCTGTGAGGAGCTAGGTATCGGCTTCGTTCCCTATAGCCCATTGGGCAGAGGTTTCCTTACCGGAAAGATCAGCGAAACCACCGCCTTCGGTAGCAACGATAATCGCAGTGACTTGCCACGCTTTACACCGGGAGCACGAAAGGCGAACCGCCCCGTGGTCGATCTGCTGGAAAAGATTGGCGTCCAGAAGTATGCAACGCCAGCACAAGTCGCACTCGCCTGGTTGCTGTCGCAGAAGCCGTGGATCGTCCCCATTCCCGGCACCACCAAACTCGACCGACTCGAAGAGAATCTCGCCGCAGCGACCGTCCCACTTACTCAGGACGAATTGCGAACCATCGATGAAGCTGCTTTGCGCATAACGGTGCAAGGTGATCGATACCCGAAGATGGAAGCAAATCTCGCGCGCCACTAGAAGACCTGGCCATTTGCCCTAGAGCCGTGATCTCTGTCATCACGTAAAAGGCGAGCGGCGTCGCCAAAGCCACCAACTTCCTCAAGTCATAAACAACCATCGTTTTGCAGGATACATTGCCATGAATATTTCGTTCGGAGGGAAGGTCGCGCTGATTACAGGCGCGGCATCTGGATTGGGGCTTGCAGCGGCGAAGGCTTTTGCTGAATCAGGCGCAGCCGTCGCGCTGGCCGATTGGAACGAAGATGCTGCTCGTTCAGCAGCGGATGAATTGAAGGCTCAAGGCCACAGAGTCATCGCTATCCACTGCGACGTCTCGGATGATGCACAAGTTGAAGCCATGGTCGCGCAGACGGTCGCAGCCTTTGGCCGGCTGGACGCCGCCTACAACAACGCAGGCATTCAGAATGTTATCGCTGATACCGCTGAAGCGGAGCGTGAAGACTTTGATCGCGTCATGGCCATCAATCTTCGGGGCGTATGGAGCTGTATGAAGTTCGAACTGCGCCAAATGCTCAAACAACATGGCGGCGCGATCGTCAATTGCTCATCCATCGGAGGGCTGGTCGGCGCGCCCGGTCGCGGAACCTATCACGCTGCCAAGCATGGCGTGCTTGGCCTCACCAAAAGCTCGGCTCTGGAATATGCCGCCCGAGGCATTCGTATCAATGCCGTCTGCCCAGGAATCATCCATACACCGATGATGGATCAGATGATAGCCGGCGGTCAGACGGAAGCCCTCAGCGCGATGCTGAAAGATGTACCTATTGGACGGCTTGGACGCGCCGAAGAGATCGCCGATGCAGTTCTCTGGCTTTGTAGCCCAGCTGCGAGCCTGGTCGTCGGTCATGCGCTTGCCGTGGACGGCGGATACACCATTCGCTAACGCTAGCCTCCTCACTGGGAGCGATGAATAAATCTTTGGCGTAACCCCGTCAAAATAACATTTCATATCGCGAAACGGCGTATGGTGGCTGGTGTATCTGGTCCCCGCTCCGTTCATATCGCATGGATGCCCTTGGCTTATTCGTGCTTATGAATACCCATCAAGCCAGTCATTTAACGTGTGGACAATGGGCATTGTTGCGAGAGGTTGCAGGGACCTGCCCCTTATCGCTTAGCCACATAAAGCGCATCGTCGATCTACGTCGCCTTGTCGAGAAAGGTTTCGTGACTGTGAAGAGCACGAGCGTATGCACGACATGTTCAGGCATGGAGGCGCTCTGGTACCACCACCTGCACTAACCTGATGGTGTAACATCGCGACTAGGCGTCACGCTCAATTCGCGCGTTCCACACGGTCTTCCAGCGGCCGCTTGCCTCGCTCCCCTTCATGTTTGATTACCATTTCCTTCGCGGGATGGCCTCTTGGGAGTGCCGATGCCAGGTTATTCCACACGCAATGAGCGAGTGTCCATTGGTGGACACATTTATCGTCTACGGGTCCTTACGGATAAGCAGCAATTTTCCGACCCTGACGGTCATGCCGATCGACTTGGCATTTCTTCTGCTCAATGGAGTTTGTTCGGGCAAGTATGGCCATCCGGGCGCCTGCTCGCACAAGCCATGCATCGGTTCGATATCTCCCAAAAGCGTGTGCTGGAGCTTGGATGCGGCATCGGATTGGCCAGCCTTGTCCTGCAACATCGAGGTGCTGACGTCGTCGCCTCGGACGTACATCCATTGGCCGAAGCATTTTTGGCATACAACGCAGCGCTGAATGAATTGCCGGCACTCCATTACCGTCAACTGCGTTGGAATGTTCCATTGCCGACGCTTGGGCACTTCGACCTCATCATTGCCAGTGACGTGCTCTATGAAATCGACCACGCCGAACTACTGGCCGGAGTCGTCAAACAGCATGCATATCCAAAAGCCGAAGTGCTGGTGACTGATCCTGGTCGCGGTCATAGCAATCGTTTTAGCCGGCTACTGGAGATGCAGGGCTTCACGTTGGAAGAAAAACGCTGTCCGATGGATGACAGTGACTCGCCACCCTTCCGTGGCCGCCTATTGCACTACACTCGTACCGGGGAAACGCACTGACATGAAACCGGTCAACATCCGATCAACGGGGGCTGCGCATTGCGATAAGTGTGATGCTGTCTGTTGCCGCCTGACGGTTGTCCTGCAACCCGAGGATAAAATTCCACCTCATCTCACCACGCATCTTGCCAATGGACTTCACGTCATGGCACGAGACGAACAAGGCTGGTGTGTGGCCGTGGATGGAAGCCGCATGAACTGCGGCATTTATGAAAACCGCCCTGCCGTATGCCGCCGATTCGTCATGAATGGCCCATACTGCAAGGCCATTCGCGCTGAGTATGCCGAGCAAGGCGCAGGCAATCTGACGCCGGCCGCCAAGACTCTATCTCGTTGATCAGAAGCGGCGAGACGATGCGAAGACATCAGTACGCGGACATGCCACATTAGCGTAGCAACCGATATTTCCATCTCCAAAATTCCCTGTCACGGATAACTACTTGCGAGGTAACCCCTTTGGCAAAGACCAAATTCACGTACGAAAAGCGCCAACGCGAACTCGCGAAGAAGAAACAGCAGGACGAAAAGCAAGCCAAAAAAAGAGTGGTGCGAGAAAACACCAAACCCACTGGCACCGAAGACGCCACACCTGCTAGCCGGCCCTGAGCGTCCTGATCATGTGCGCGCCACCCATCAAATCGGTGAATCGCTGACAGCATGTTTCAAGCGCAAATAAAAAAGCCCGGCTCAAGGCCGGGCTCTTTTGAACGACAAAGCCTGCTTAGACAATCTGTACTTGGTCAGCTTGCAGGCCCTTGGGACCTTGGGTCACGGTGAAAGACACCTTTTGACCTTCTTGCAGACTCTTGAAGCCCGACGATTGAATCGCGCGGAAGTGAACGAACACGTCGTCACCACTCTTATCGCGATTGATGAAGCCAAAACCTTTGGCATCGTTGAACCACTTCACAGTACCGGTTTCAGTCTGGGACATTGCTATTTCTCCTTGGAACGAGTGAGCCGCATCGCGGCAAAAAAGCTGGTAACAAGGAGGAAGCGGGTACAACGGTGTAGTGGAACTTTTATCTACAGCATCGGGCCACAATTCACAGTGACCCTTGAAACTCAGCCTTGGCAGCGTATAGGGCATTGTTCTAAAAGGCAAACGAAATATCGTTTTCCGTTCAGATTAACAATTCCAACCCAACTCACCCTTATCTAACATGTTCACGTGCATGATGGCCTGGGTGATTGACGACACGAAATCTGATATTCGGCCCGCGACGACATACCATCGCTACTGAGCCACTTTTACCTTGCTTCACGCAGGGCCCTTTGACGACTACCGAATGGCATAGCCATTCATCCATAAAGGCTGACCCATCATGTCTCATCGCATTGCGCGCTTGTCGTTGGCGCAGATACATAGTGTTTACGCACCCGCGCCCAAAAAACCGGAGAAGGCGCCCAATGAAACGGACGCCGCTTCGTATGCAAAGACCTCGTTTGCAGGACGCGAGCCTGGGCATCCAGGACATCCGCCTCCGCTCCCGGAATCCAAAGGTAAGAAAGGCCGGCGCTAGTTTTATTGGACGTCGTCATAGGAGATATAGGAACTCCTCGTGTCCGCATATCTACAGAACCGCTTCTCTATTACCGATGATGCACATCACTCCCTTGGTGAAGACCGGGATATCCAAACCGGGATGATCTTCCCTATAAAAGGGGCAGCTTCAGTGTCCTGCCTAAGATGCTAGGCAGGACATTAAAGTCTGCGCACGTTGTACAAAAGCATTGCGACCCGCGCCATAGGCATCGAACGCCGATCTGCGCCTAACCATACGTCTCGGCGCGACAAGCCACAGCATCGTTCATCTCGAAACCACCTGCTTGCATGGGTGCGGCGATTGAATGGACGAAATGACGCCACCTCAGATCGACGGTAAGGCGAACGTCACCTCATCAGGCCATAGGCGGCTTTCTTTGTAAGGCGCCCAGGCGCGCTTGCATCAAATATTGAACTATGACTAATATTGAACGTCGTTCAATATTAGTCAGCCATGGCCCCTACCCCACCCGCTGGTCGCCGCGATAGAAAGCGTTCGCAGACACAGGATCATCTGGCCAAAACGGCCGAGCGCCTGTTCGACGCTTATGGATTTGATGCGGTCACCATGGAGCAGATTGCAACCGAAGCCGATGTCGCCAAGGGCACGCTCTACAACCACTTCTCCACCAAGGAAGCCGTGCTTGCGCACTGGATTCACACCGAACTGGCCAATGACCTCAAGCATCTGGCTAGCGATATCGGGCCGCATACGACATTTGTTGATGGAATCACGCTGATCCTGACAGCCTCCGCGGACTGGTGCGAACGCCATCGCGCCTATCTACCGCCTTACTTGCGCTTTCGGTTTCTCGAAATGGGAGCGTCGGACTCCGCGCCGGAAAGCGCAGGCTCGCAAGACATGATCAGCGCTTTCAGTGGGCTGATTCTCAACAGCCAGGCAGTTGGACAGATGCGCACCGATATAAGCGCCGAACATCTGGCGATGATGTTCCATCACCTTTATCTCAGTGCATTGCTGCGCTGGCTGGACATACCGAAGCTGAAATTACGCGAGGCGTTCGCCCAAGTAGTTCGACTGTTTATGGAAGGCGCTACTTCGTCCACGGTGAAAGTAAAAAAGCCAGGGAAGAAAACATGAAGTTTGCTGTCGTCACTTACGGCACGGAAGGCGATACGCGTCCGCTTGCAGCGTTGTGCCGCGCACTTATGGACGCCGGGCACGAAACGCGCTTGCTGGCCGACACATCCACACTTGGCAGCGCCGAAGCACTTGGCGTTCCATCGGCTGCATTGCCCGGAGATATCAGGGGAGCTCTGCAACCGGGTGGATCCATTTCCGGCGTCGTTGCAAAGGGTGGCCGCGTCGATAGCACGGTGAGCGCACTGGCACGCATTGCGAACGCCAATACGGAATCATGGCTGAGACAGATTGTGAGCGTTGCACAAGGCTGTGATGCCGTCATCACGGGAGGATTGGCAGCATTTGCAGGCTTTTCGGCAGCGGAATACTTGGGTGTAAAAGCTATCGGCTGCGGCATGATTCCCATCACACCCACCGCCGCATATCCCTCCCCGTTCCTGCCTCCTGGGATCGTCCCGCGATGGCTGAATCATGCCAGCCATCGATTTGTAAATGCGATGCTGTGGCGCGCGTTCCGAAAGGCAACCAACGCTGCGCGATCAAACGTCTGCGGATTGCCTACTCGCAAGCGCGTATGGACGCAGCATCCCATGCTCTACGGTGTGTCGCCCAGCCTGTTACCCACGCCAAGTGACTGGCCAGAGAATGCATACCTGTGCGGCCAATGGATGCAGCCAGAGCAAGACTGGACGCCGCCGCCCGCACTCGATGCTTTCTTGGCCGCGGGCGAACCACCTATCTATATCGGATTCGGAAGCATGATGGGATTCGATCGACCAAAGCTTCTAAAGGAAATCATCAAAGCCGTTGCAGGCCGCCGGGCATTGTTCTACCCGGGGTGGAGCGGCGTCGATGCCACCATGCTTCCCGCCAATTTTCTCGTCACTAGCGAAACACCGCATAGCTGGCTATTCCCCAGAACATCGATAGTGATTCACCACGGCGGCGCTGGCACGACGCATACCGCAGCACGCGCAGGCGTTCCCTCCGTCGTTGTGCCGTTCGCCGGTGATCAGTTTTTCTGGGCTGACCGGCTACGGCAGGCTGGCGTAGCCGCGGAGGGGCTCAGCGTGAAGCATCTGGACGCAGGCCTACTTGCTGACCGCCTCGCATTTGCCGGAACGAATGAGACGCGTATATGCGCACAGGTGCTCGGCAAGAAAATGATGGCCGAAGACGGTTTGACTAGCGCGATCGCCTGCATCGAGAAAATCATGCTTGATTGACTCGATCCGCCAGCTGTTTTCAGAATTCCAATGACACCATCCACGGCTGATGGCACGTTGATGGGATAAGGATGCGTCAAAGCAGTGGCGGTTCTTTTTTTAACCACTGACGCTGGAAGTGACTGCCTCTTTTTTCGAGGTTGCCGGGGACATATTTGCAGGATGTTCTTGCTTCGCCTGGAAATCTCCCATACCCCAAATCCCATCGTTATCAAGCGTATAGGTTGCGCAACCGCAGCCATTGCAAATATTGACGACATCGCCAGCCTCTAGCGAATGTGCGGCTTGGCTATGACCCGTACCGCCTTCGAAGGGTGGCTTCCCTTGTTGCCACGCAGTCACTGTTGCGAGCGTTTTGGGATCTGGATAAGGCGTTCTTAGATCACATTGCACGCAAATGTAGGGCTGCTTGCTACCTTGCAAATGCACCCAATAATGTGTCGATGCATTTGCCGCACACGGATCGATCATAAATAAGGCAAGGATCATCCATAGATTTCTCATAGCCTTTCCTTTTACTTGGCTTGCATCCAACAAATTTAAATATAAAAGATGTCAAAATGTTTTCCGAAAAATCAGGCGTGAGCGGCGAGCAAAAAAAAGCGCATTCAAGGCACCGGCAGCTGCGCATCCAGGAAAGCGTAGACATCGGCGTATTCGGCAGCTTCGGCCCCGAGCGAGCGCTGGATGCCATGTCCTCCATTGGCATCGGTGCGGATCCAGACTGGCCGCCCGCTGGTGTCGGCGGCACGCAAGCGCGCGGCAAATTTGCCGGTTTCCCAGGGCGCGACACGGCTATCGTTGAGACCTATGTCCAGCATGATCGCCGGATAGGCGGTGTGTGGACGGATCTGCTGATACGGATCCATCGCCAGCATCCAAGGAAAGTCGGAAGCTTTGCGTGGGTCGCCCATTTCGCCGAACTGATTGGCGCCGTTGGGCTCCTCAGCCAGACGTATCGGATTGAGCAAGGCGACCATGAACACGGCAGCACCGAACTTGTCGGGATAGTGCACGACTGCACCGCCGATCAGCAGACCGCCAGCGCTACCAGAAATCAGCGCGGTGCGTTCCGGGCGGCTGTAACCCCGTTCGCTTAGCCGTGCCACGCTGGCAACGAAATCTTCCACGCCTTTATGTTTGTTCGGTCCCTTGCCGGCCTCATGCCACGCCTCGCCCTTCTCACCGCCACCACGAACATGCGCATAGGCAAAAATGTTGCCCTGCTTGACCCATTCCAGCCGCACCGGCTTGAACGAAGGCACGATCGACATCCCATAACCGCCATAACCGTACACGATGGCCCGATGGCTGCCATCTAACTTGACGTCTTTGCGATGCAGAATCGTAAGCGGCACATGCGTGCCATCCTGACTGATCAGTTCGGTCTCGGTCGCTTCGATCATGCTGTAGTCAGCAGGGCTCGCTTCGTCCTGGCCGAGGCTGCGCATGGTTCGCGCTGTAGGATCATAACGCCATGATTTCGGCGGGGTGGTCCAACCACGCAGTTCAAGCAGGAATCCGTCCTGGTTATCGTTGGCATGGAACAAAGATGCTGCGCCAGCCAACGGCATCGGCACCGTTTCGACTTTGTTGGTACGGTAGTCGATGCGACGGATTCCGTCGATACCATTGCGTGACACTTTCACGTACAAAGCATCGCGAGCTGACGCGACCATCTGCGTGTCGCTGATACTGACGTTGACGATCATGTCATCGCCCTGCAACGGCAGAATGGGGCGCTCATCCTTGATCGACGCGTCCGGACGCGACAGGTCCAACGCGAGTAACTCGCCGTTTGAACGTGCGTGAGCGGAGACCAGATAGAGCGTATCGCCGTGGATGGCGGCATCGACGACCTCGTCACTCAGGTCGACAATGCAGCGCCACTTCGCATCAGGCTTTACCGCCTCCGCCTGCGTGGTCACGCAATAGCGCTGTTCGACCGCTGCGCCTTGCTCCACGCCCAATGCCCAGCGCGAGCCAGTGGGAAATTCGATGTCGGGAAAGTAGTTGGACGGAATCGCAAACGACGCGTTCGTACCCTCTCCCGTGCCTGCTCGAAGCAAGATCGGATCTTGCGTCGACGGCTTGCCAAGCCAATGCATGCGCAGGCGCATATCCTGCAACGGATCGCCGCCGGTACGCTGATCGGGTGGCGCCATCTGGGTATAGGCAAAACCGCTGCCATCGGGCAGCCAATCGGCGCCGAATTCGCCCCACACCGGCTCGACTGCGTCGCCGGTGGGTTTGCCGGTCTTCACGTCGAGCACTTCCATGCGGGTGATCTCGTTGCCGCCGTGATCGATATTCACCGCCACCTTGCTGCCGTCCGGAGACGGCGTGAACAGGGTGATCGAAGCATGACCGCCATCATCCTTTAGTGTGGCCGGATCGAGCAGCACACGCTCGGAACCATCCGCCTCGCGCACCATCAGCGTGCCATTCCCCTGCGCCGCCTCGCGAATGAAGAATAACCTTCCATCGACGTAGCGCTGCGCGCGATGAACCACAGCGGTGGTGCTCACTTTTTGCAGGGCTTGCTGCCAGGATTTCAGCGTAGGCAGTGCATCGAGCTTCGCACGTGTGTCGTCGCCCTGGGCCGCAAGCCACTGCTGGAACTCCGCGTTGTGTTCGCCTTCCATCCAGCGGTAAGGATCATGCACGGTGGTGCCGAATAGATGGTCGGTGACATCGACCGCGCGCGCCGGCGGTGGCCCGTCAGCCTCCGCTGCAAGAACCGGCAGCGTGCCGAGCATCAGGGTACAGACTGCTGCGCTCATCAAGCCGCTGCAAGCTACAAGAAAGCGTTGCGCACGTACGACAGCACCACATGCCTTAGCCTCCACCGGTGACACCCTCTGCGTCCATGGAGGCAGCACAGTCTCACAATCACACATGCCCAAACAGTGCTGAAAGCCCCTTCAAACTCTTCACGCGCTCGTCACAACCAGAGCGTTCCGTTAGCGCCGGATTGCCAACACACCATCCAGCGCCAGCTGTGCCTTAAAACCCGCCTTCTCCAGACGCTTTGCCACTTCACGCGGCACGTCGCGATCGCTGGTGAGTTTGTTGGGGCTGCCGGTGTAATGGAACAGACGGCCCCCACGCCGAAGCACGCGCGCCAGTTGGTCGTAGAACGCCTGCGAGTAAAGTTCGCCGGCAATGCCGAAGCGCGGCGGGTCGTGTAGCAATGCATCGACGGAGGCATCTGTGATCTGCACGATCGCCTGCGATATGTCGGCATGGGCAAGCTGCAGGCGACCACCATAGCTTGGTTCATCCGGATCTGGCGACCAGGGATTGAGTGTGCGCAACCACAGCACATCCTCGTTCTTTTCGAACGAATGGATGCGTCCCACGCCAGCTTCCAGGCAACAGGCGGCGAAGTAGCCCAGTCCGCCGCAGGTGTCGAGCAGCACCTTGCCGCGCGGTTCGACCAACGCCACCTTGCGGCGCGCATCTTCAAACGGTGATTCCTTCGATGTGGGCAGCATCTTGATGCCATCGATCTCAAAGGTCGGTGCGCCCCACTCTGTCGGTACCAGCTTGATCAGCGAACCGGAGAACCGCGACACGGGCGCGAACTCATCGCCATCCCAGTAATAGATGGTGCGGTCTTTGAGCTTATGGGGATACGGGTAGTGCTGCCCTTTCCAGTCCCAGCCATTTGCCTGCAGCGCCACGCTACCGTTTGAACGCCCCAGATCCAGCGAGCCACTCCATTCGCCCGAACTGGCAGCGTGTGCAGCCAACAGTGTTTCTGCCATGGGGCGGGTAAGCAGGGGGCCGGAATAGTGCGACAAAACAAGTCCTCTTCTGAAATGCGTAGTGCCGTTTTTTTGAACCACCGACGCCATGACGATGATGTGCCGCCCTCCATTTTAGCGTCACTAGCAGTCCTACCTGCTTACCTAAGCAACTGTTTTATTTGACGGTGTTCACGGCGAAGGCTACGCCCGGCAAGGATGTAAATCGCGACCCTCTCGGTTGGCACGAAATTCGTATGCGCCTGAGGAACAACACGCGTGATACCTGTCCATGCCCAAGAGCCCTAAGCAGCCCTAATGACAGCCTCCTCCTTATCTCCACCGAATAATGCCCGCCGCGGCAGCCTGGCCTGCGTCGGCATGGGCATGACCCTGGGTTCCCATCTGACGCCGTTGGCGCGTAGCCATATTGAACAGGCGGATGTGGTATTTGCAGCCCTCTCCCATCACGCCGTGGAAATGTGGTTGGAACGCATGCACCCGGATGTGCGCAGCCTTCAGCCCTACTATCAAGAAGGCAAGCCGCGGATAGAAACGTACCGGGAATGGGTCGATCTGATGCTGACCGAGGTGCGGGCCGGCGAACGTGTCTGCGCCGTGTTCTATGGCCATCCCGGCATTTTTGCATGGTCGCCACACAAGGCCATCCAGACAGCCCGTGCAGAAGGCTTCGAGGCATATATGGAGCCGGGTATTTCCGCCGAAGACTGTCTCTACGCTGATCTAGGCATCGACCCCGGCCGCTTCGGCTGCCAGCATTTCGAAGCCAGCCAGCTGCTTCTTTGCGAACGGCGTATCGACCCCGCGGGCTATCTAGTGCTTTGGCAAGTCGGAACGCTCGGAAACTGGTCGGTGGGAGCTTTTCAAAAGGGTCCCATGTACCGTCAAGTGTTGGTGGAGCTGTTGAGCCGGGACTATCCGCTCGATCATGAGGTCATCATCTACCGAGGGGCAACATTGCCGATCGAGAAGCCACGCGTCCGGCGTATCGCATTGCGTGATTTACCCGATATAGCCTTGACTACCGAAGAGACGGTCGTCCTGCCACCCGCCGGGCCCTTGAGACCGAACCTCGCTCTGCGTGATCGGCTGAATGCCCTGGACAACGCAAGCGCTTTGGCATGAAGCAAGGGCCGCTGCGAGAGAATTTTCACACGCCATGTTGCAAAGTCAGTGCGGGGAATGCGCCACACACCGCACATGGTGAACAGCAACACTCGTCATTAAATCGCATCGATTCGATGCCTGAGCATTATCACCATTAAGGGGAACACATGTCAGACACCATTGAGTGGTTGGAAACCATTGGCAAGAACGCATCCCTGCGTCACGCACCTGCTGAAGAACTTGCGCAGGTCCTGACCGATGCTTCAGATACCCTGAAAGCCGCGGTCATCAACGGAGACAGTTCGCTGCTGTCCGCCGAGCTCGGCGACAAACGCATGAGGGTTGACCACGATACCCACTCCCCCGGACATGACGAAGAAGAAGAGCCGGATCATGACGGTGGCAAAGACGATCTGATCCATCCCGATAAACTCGATCAAGGCAAACCATCACACGGCCGATAAGTAGAACTCGTATGTTGCGGACGGAGTGCCGCCCCTGGTCATGGCCCGCACTTGTGGCCATGACTTTCTGCGCCCTGATTCAACCTCAGCTTACGCTTGCGCAAGAATCTAGCATCGAGTCGCTGCTTGAACAGACCGAAAGCCTGCGTACCATCGATCATTCGCAATTTTTGGTTCTGCTTGAAAAACTTCACCACCAGACGCCTAGCATGTCTCCTCACGAGCGCTGGCATCTGCGCTACCTCGATGCGTGGCAAGCATCCTTCCAGGGCGACTATGCCAAAGCCGATCCCCTACTGCATGACGTTATCGATCACTCTGCCAATGCTGCCCTGACAGCCAAGGCATCCGCCGTATTGATGGACGATTTGCGCAGCAATAAGCACTACAAGGAAGCCTTTGAATTAGCCAACCGATTAGCGGCCAATCTCCCGCAAACCCAGGACAAGTTGGCACGCTTCATGGTCCTGGCGTATCTGTCGCAAATGCTCAGGTCGGCCGGACAATACGATCTGGCGGCCCATTACATTGGCGAAATGGCGCAAGTACTCCCGCCAGGGGAAGCACCTTGCCAGCCCATGGCCAAGCTTCTGACTGTGCTTTACGAAAGCCACAGCCTGACCAGCTCCAGCACCGAGCTTCAGCGAGGAATCGATACCTGCGAAGCCGCCAAGGAGCCGATTTTTGCCGACACGATCTGGCTCGTAAAGGGCAGCTTGTACCTGGACGAAAACAAGCCGGAAAAGGCCCTCGCGCTACTTCAGCAAATCACGCCGAGCATTCAAGCAGCCCAGTACTATTCCAATACCCTGGCATCACAGGTCGAACTCGCCCAGGCGTACTGGAAACTGGGCGATGACGACAACGCGCGCAAAGCGGCGCTTGCCGCACTGGCGGCCAGTGATCCGTCCGACATCAGCGGAACATTGAGAGACGCGTACGAGGTGCTCTACCGCATTGAGAAAAAGCACGGTCACGCCATCGCCGCTCTGGCCTATCACGAGCACTACGTGACTCAGGACATCGGTTATCTCAACGACGTCAGCGCCCGCACACTGGCCTACGATATGGCTCAACAGGACGTGCTCGCGCAAAAGCTCGAAACAGAAAAACTCAGCAAGCAAAATAATATCCTGCAGTTGCAGCAGGCGCTGTCCATCAAGGCAGTCGAAACCAGCCGGCTTTATATCGCCCTGCTGCTCGTCACCCTGGCATTCATCATCTTCTGGTTGTTCCGACTCAAGCGCTCACAACTCCGTTTCAAGCAACTGTCCAGCCTCGACGGACTTACCGGCATTTTCAATCACCAGCATTTCATGAGCGGCGTCGACCGTACCTTGCGCTTGCTGGAGAAAAAGCCTGCTTCCGCTTGCCTGGTTTTCATTGATCTGGACCACTTCAAGCAAGTCAACGACAACCACGGCCACGCGCTGGGAGATGCCGTGCTCAGGCGGACCGTCACCTTATGCAAACAGCAATTGCGCGCTGGCGATCTGTTCGGTCGGCTTGGAGGAGAAGAGTTCGGCATCCTGTTGCAAGAGTGTTCCCTCAGCCAGGGCATGGCGATCGCGGATCGCATCCGGACGGCGATTGAAACCACGTCGATCGATGTCGAGGAACGCGCCGTATCGTTCTCCGCCAGTATCGGCCTCGCCTCCACCGAAACATGCGGCCATGCGCTGCAGCGCTTGTGCAAAGAAGCCGATGCCGCGTTGTATCGGGCCAAGCGCCATGGGCGAAACCGGGTGATTGCCCATACTGAAGATGACGATCTTGTAGAAGCCTGAAGTGCGGCGAAGCGGAAACACTCCGTATTGATGTTCGGGCTACGCAGTTCCATCCGGAGCAAATCGTTTTTGCCGCTCATTGTTCACAGATGTTCATTGCGCTCGTCCTATCCAGCACATCAACTTGCAGGAGAGGACAGGATGAGAAACCAGAAAAGCAACGCGTTCCGGTTCGCGGGTCTGTTTGCCGTCGCGCTGGCCATTGGATTGGTTGCCGGCTCAGCGTGGGCGGACGTATACATTTATCGAGGTCTGAGCGCAGATAGCAAGGGCAACGCAAAATTGAATCCCGGCACGTTCAAATTCAACGATGATCTTTCCACGTTCGATCAACCGATTGCCGGCGCCAAATGCAACTATCGCTTCACGGTGACGAATCTGCCTGATCCAATCGAAAAGGAAGATGAAGGCGACGTAGAGGGCCTTGCCGGATATCGTGCGTCCTTCGACGATGATCCGAAGGGTCACTGGAGCATCAAGGCTCCCGAAGGCGTATCGACAGAAGATGCAGCGAAGGCGGTCGCTGAGTATGCGAAGGCCAACAAGGGCAATATCGTTAACGGCACGCAGGATAATTGCAAATGATGCAATTCTGACTAACGATATCCGCAGCATTGAGAAACAGGAAATTCGGACATGACAGTCTTGCATTCCGCCTTTGTCTTTCATGCTGCGGCTGATCTTGGTGAGATTGCGACGCGTTGCCACAGCGCCGGAGAGTTTGAGCCGGCGCTTCTTTCAGCATTGGCGAGAAACACCGTAGCGCAGGCGGGACATACGCAGAAGGCCTTGCTCGCATCGCTGCGCTTCGATCCGGAATGGCTCGATGAGGTGGAAACGCCGGATCCGTCTTATCGCGTGTTGATCGTGCTGACCGATTTTCTGCAACCGGTTCCGTCGCTGAGCCGCAGTGTACGGTCTGGATTTGCAGTCCTTGAAGCCATCTTGCCATTATTCGGTTGGGATAGAGCTTCCATGAAAGAGCTGCTGCACGGACAGCCGATAGAAGCGCTTCTCAAGTCAACAAAGTTGCCATATGAAGCCGCCCCCTACTACGCAGGCTGGATTCCAAAAGCGCACGTGGCACTATTGCAATCACGGCTCGCCGCCGTGCCGGATCGTGTGCCTGACGTTCCCGCTCAGGTGCAGGATGCGTTGTCCGGCACCATCGCATACGAAGGACGGGACGCTCGCACACTGTTTTCAGAAAGTCTTGCCGACGCACGTGCCATGTTGGCTGCCGCACGGGAACGCGATGCGGATCTTTTCCTGATTCTCGACTGATCCATACAACCGGTGAGCGATGCAGTCAGCGTCATCTCCGACTTACCGTATCAGGAATCCGCCCGTTCGCTGGCGACCTGCAAAAAACCATCCTTGATGCGATTCAACAGGCTCTGAAACAGCGCCAGTTCTTCCGGTGACAGATCAGCGAGTGCGTTCTGGAGTCTGATCGCATTACGCCCCATCGCACTCGTGACTGCTTCCCTGCCCTTTTCCGTAATCGTGGCAAGCAATCGGCGCCGGTCTTTCTGATCGCCCACGGATTGCACCAGGCCATCTTGCTCCAGCGAATACATCAGCGCGGACACGGTCGCGCGCTTGACCTGCAACAACGCAATGATTTCCTGATGCGGCAACGGACGATCGCCTGCAGCCCACAGCAACGCGAGCGCCTGGAATCGCGCGGGCGAACCGGCTGTATCTGCCAGCCATTCGTTCAAGACATTGGCGATCTGCTGGTTGGCCGACTTGAGGGCAAAAACCATCTCCAGCCGCTGCATCGCGGCCGGCGGAAAACGGCTCAGATAAGCGTCCCGCAGGTATTGCGGGGGGAAGACAGGATGGTCGGTGGTGTCGGTGTTTTTCAAAGAATTTTCTCTGGCCGGAACGATTCCATCGCTGGATTGTATGGTAATTGACAGTTTCACTAAAGCAACTAGTTCATCAAAAACAATTACATAGAAATTTGTACGCCAACTTACAATATACCTATTGACTTGTTTGTTGGCTAACATTATTGTCTGCCGCCATACAAATAGACGTTGGCTTGCGATAGCCGCAAGCCCGCCGGCCCAGTAAGGAGTCAGACATGTCCAATGAAGAAGTTCAGGGGGGTGCCCAACCCCTTCCCTCGCGGCAGCCATGGCCCCGCAAGACCCGTGTCGCGGTAGGCATCGCCGCCGGCGCGCTTCTGGTTACCAGCAGCATTGCCTATGCGGTGGTCAGCGGTCGCAGCGTGTCCACCGACGATGCCTACACCGATGGCCGAGCGATCGTTGTTGCCCCACACGTGGCGGGTTACGTCTCGGCACTTGACGTGACAGACAACCAGTTCGTGCACCAGGGACAAGTGCTCGTACGCATTCAATGCATGGACTATCTGGCTGCGCGTGATCACGCACAGGGTGAACTGGACTCGACGCAAGGGCAGCTGGCCGCAGCGCAATCCAATCTGGCACTGGCCAAGATCACCTACCCCGCCAAGTACGCCGCGGCTCAGGCCACACTCGCCACGGAACGCGCCGACCTGTTCAAGGCGCAATCAGAATTCCTGCGCCAGCACGATATTCCCAAGGAAGCCACCACTTCCCACGATATCGACTACGCCACCGCCGACCGAAACGCGGCAAAAGGCGATCTGGCCCAAGCCCAAGCCCAAGCGCGTATCGCCGAGCCAATCGAACTCAATATCGATCAGGCAAAAGCCAACGTCGAACAGTTGCAAGGCGAGCTCAAACTCGCGCAAGCCGATTTGGATCAGGCCAAGCTCAACGTCGGCTGGTGTGATGTGACGGCACCACAGGACGGATGGGTCACCAAGCGCGGTGTGGAAAAAGGCGATTACCTTCAGGTCGGCCAGCAACTGTTCTCGATCGTCAGTCCGGAAGTGTGGGTAACGGCCAACTTCAAGGAAACCGAACTCACCCGCATGCGTGCAGGACAGCACGTGTCCATTGCGGTGGATGCGTATCCGGACCTCAAGCTGAAAGGACACGTGGACAGCATCCAGCTCGGTTCGGGCGGCAAGTTCACGGCATTCCCGGCGGAAAACGCAACCGGCAACTTCGTGAAGATCGTTCAACGCGTGCCGGTGAAGATCCTGATCGACTCCGGTCTCGACCCCAAGCGTCCGCTTCCGCTCAATCTCTCGGTCGAACCCACGGTCGAACTCCAATGAGCGCCGCATCCGAACCCCATGACGTGGCCTGGAAGCCCCGTGGCAATCCGTGGCTGATTGCGGTGGTGGTGACGCTGGCCGCTTTCATGGAAATTTTGGACACCACCATCGTCAATGTCGCGCTTCCGCATATTGCGGGCAGCCTGTCCAGCAGTCCTGACGACGCGACATGGACGCTTACCTCTTATCTGGTCGCCAACGGCATCGTGCTTACCATCTCCGGATGGCTGGGCACGGTGATCGGCCGCAAACGCTACTTCCTGATCTGCATTGCGATGTTCACGGTGTGCTCGCTGCTGTGTGGGTTTGCGCAAAGCCTGCCGCAACTGATCGTGTTCCGCTTGCTGCAAGGTTTCTTCGGTGGCGGCTTGCAGCCCAATCAGCAAGCGATCGTGCTGGACTCGTTTGAACCGCAAAAACGCGCCGCGGCGTTTGCCATCACCGCCATTGCAACGATCGTCGCGCCGGTTGTCGGCCCCGTACTTGGCGGCTACATCACCGATCACGCGTCCTGGCGCTGGATCTTCTTCATCAACATTCCGGTTGGCGTGTTTGCCTGTCTCGCCGTCGCCGCGCTGGTGGATGATCCGCCGTGGGCCAAGAAGCAGAAGCGCTCGGTCGATTACATCGGTCTAGCCTTGATTACGCTCGGCCTGGGTTGCTTGCAGGTCATGATGGACCGCGGCGAAGACGATGGATGGCTTTCATCCCCCTTTATCGTTCACTTGGCCATCCTTACCGTGATCGGGCTGGTGGGCGCAGTGATCTGGTTGCTGCTGGCCAAAAAGCCGATCGTCGACCTGCGCGTGTTCAAAGATCGCAATTTCGCGGTCAGTTCCATACTGATCGTCGGCATGAGCATCATCCTGTACGGGACAGCAGTGCTCATCCCGCAGTTCGCGCAAACGACCATTGGCTACACCGCGACATGGGCGGGCCTGGTGCTGGCACCGGGCGGTGTCGCGATCATCCTGCTCATCCCGCCAGTGGGTAGGCTGATCAAGGTCATGCAGTTGCGCTACGTCATCGCGATCGGCTTCAGCGTCATGGTGTTCGCGCTCTGGTACTCGAACAAACTGGTACCTAACGTCGACTTCCACACGCTTGCAACGATGCGCAGTCTGCAAACCGCAGGGCTTGGCTTCCTGTTCGTACCGATCAGCATCATGGCGTACTACAGCCTACCCAAGTCGCTGGGCGGGGATGCGGCCGCGTTATTCGTGATGTTCCGCAACGTGTCCGGCTCAATCGGCATTTCAGCGGCCACCGCCATCGTGACGGAACGTACACAGGCTAGCCAAGCACATCTTTCCACGTGGCTGACGCCGTTCAATCAGCCCTTCAATGCGCTGGTGGCACAGAACGAAGCCGCGCTCCGCTCACTCGGCCGCGCTGCCAGCACTTTGCACGACCAGGCCGTCGCCTATGCCTTTCAAACCCTCACGTATCAGTCATCCGTACTCGCCTACGCCGACACCTTCATCTATTTCGCGGTACTCGCGGCACTGATGATTCCGACGGCCTTGCTGCTTTCCCCAGTGAAAGACAGCGGCCACGCGTCCGCGCCAATGCACTGACACCCTTTTGATTGATTGAGGATCCAGGTCATGAACACATCCAAATATCACATTGTTGCGGCCACCCTGCTGCTGGCTGGATGCACGGTAGGCCCGAACTTCACCAAGCCCAATGCGAAGCTGCCAACAACATGGTGTTCCGCGGCATGCCAGACCGCCAGCACGGGCCCAAGCCGCCCCACGGCCGATACCATGAACACGGCGTGGTGGACATCTTTCCACGATCCGGAACTGGTCAAGCTGGAAGATCGCGTGGCCAGCGCCAATCTGGATCTGAAGGTTGCATCGCTCAGGCTTGCTGAAAGTCGCGCGGAACGCTCGATCACGGCAGCGGATCAATATCCAACCATCGATGGCAACGCGAGTGCCGTACGCGAACGCGCCAGTGCAAACGGTGTCTTGAGCGAGACGGGTGAGGTGGATCCGGCAACCAATGCGGCGACTGCCGCCAATGGAACGGGCAGCGGCGTCGCCAACATCCCGGCGAAGGGCAAGAGCGATGCGCCCTTCAACGTGTTCCAGGCTGGCTTCGACGCATCATGGGAACTCGATCTGTGGGGACGTGTCCGCCGGGAAGTGGAAGCTTCTGATGCGTCGGTGGAGGCTCAGGCCGACGCGCGTCGCGACCTGCTGATGTCCACCATGGCCGAAGTCGCACGCGACTACATCCAGCTTCGCGGCACACAAACCGACTATGCCATTACGCTCGACAATCTCAACGCCGCCAAGGGTGCCGAGCGCGTTACGCGCGAACGGTATGCCCATGGCCTGGCGACGGAACTGGATGTTGCACAAGCCGCTTCGCAAGTAACGGCCGAAAGTGCGCTACTGCCCCAGCTCTCGCAGCAGGAAGACGAAACCATCAACCGCCTCAGCTTCCTGCTGGGCGAAGCTCCCGGTGCACTGCAGTCCGAGCTTGAACAAAGCCAACCCATACCGCCGACGCCGCCGGTGGTGCCATTGGGCATTCCTTCGGATCTGGCGCGCCGTCGCCCGGACATTCGTCAAGCGGAAGCCACGCTGCATCAGGCAACCGCTGAAATCGGCGTAGCAAAGGCGGATTTCTACCCAAGCATTACGCTTTCCGGCAGCGGCAGTCTCCAGTCGCTGCAATTCAGTCAGTTGGGTAACTGGGGATCGCGTCAGTTTGGGATCGGCCCATCGATCAGCCTGCCTATCTTCGAAGGAGGCCGTCTGAAAGCAACGCTCGAACTGCGCAAGGAACAACAACAGGAAGCAGCCATCAATTACCAACGAACCGTGCTGTCTGCCTGGCACGATATCGACAACGCGCTGACTGAATACAACTCACAACAGGCCCGCCACGATCAACTTCAGGCCACCGTGATGTATGACCAGAAAGCGCTGCGATTGGCGCAAGCTCAGTACACCGCCGGCACGGGATCGTTCCTGCAAGTGCTCGACGCAGAGCGTCAACTGTTATCGGCACAGCAGAATCTCACCGACAACATCACCGGAATCTCCACCACGCTGGTGTCGCTCTACAAGGCGTTGGGCGGCGGCTGGGAATCAACCTATCCGGAAAACACCAACGATAAGGCAACAGCGTCCAGTCGCGCCCAACGTCCATCGGTAACAAGCGGCAAGGAATCGCAAGCCTAATCCACGAGCAGGAGTGGCGATCATGAGACAGCATCTCTCGCACCCGTCGAGCAAGCAGCAGCCCCATTCCACCCGGACACCGCGCGCAGGGACGCGCCCGGCGTTGCAAGCTGCCAAGACGACCATCCGCAATGTTGCTGAAGTCAGCCGCTCACTCAAGAACGCAGCGGCTGCAATAGAGAGACTTGTCCATCTGGCCGCGGGAACTACCGATCTGACGATTGCACACTACCTGATCCTGGTGCATCTCTCGCAGACAACGACGTGCAAGCAAGTCGACCTGAAGTACGACACAGGAATCGCTCCGGCTTACATGACGCGGCTGCTGGATGAGCTTACGGAGCGAGGTCTTGTGCGCCGTCATCGTTCCTCCTCCGACCGGCGGCAAGTCCTGCTGGCGTTGACAACCATGGGACGGGACTTGGCAACGCGCTTTCTGACATCCTTGGGCGAATTCTTCGATCAAGCACGGCTCGATGCGATCAACAGCATTGGCTCATCTTGCGAGCAGTTCATCGCCACGACGGTGAATGATGCATCGCTTTCCTGACTTGACGGCCTGAAACATCCCAAACTTTGCTTGCAGCGCCTGATGTGAGTCTCACAGCAGGCATCTGCAGGACTGGCAATCACTCCGAAATCGCCAGGATGCAGGTATCCGCACCGTAGCTGCGGCAGCAAACCTCGAAGATCGACAACGATCCTGACGCAAGCGCAGGACCCAGCAGCCCTTCCAGATAGCCGCTGAAAAACTTGCAGCCGGAATGGCCATTCGGCGCGCACAACGGACTGTTGCGGATGTGCAACCCTTCGCCCTTGTACTCCACTTCGACCACCGCACTTAGCGCCGGTACGCCAATGCGCTTGATCGCTTCCTCCAGATCGAGTTTCGTGGCGGCGCCGTGATCACGTGCGAACACCCAGGATCCAGTGCGCTGACCCGCAAGTAAAAGCGACGGCTCGCGCGCAGCCGCAACGACGGACTCCTCCAGCTTCTGCAATGCCGGAAAGACCCTCGGATAGTCGAACTGCAAACGCGGCAGCGCTTTGTCGACAGCCTCGACATCCGGTTCCAGCGGCATCATTTCCACAAATGGCTCGACCGGTACCGACGCGGGTGCCGGTGCGGGCGACGATTTCGGTTCAAGCAAGAACATGAAATCAGGATCTGGCTCGGGTTCCGGCACCTGTTGCAACGGAGGCGGCGGTGTCGGAGCTTGGCGTTCTGGCTGAGCTGGAACCGCAGGAATCACCGATGGCTCAACCGCCTTGGGTGGCTCGACGACAGTCGGCGCTGCCACAGGTTCGGCCGCCGGCTTGATCAGCGGCGCTGGTTCACGCGCAAAAGTCCGCGACGCTGCGAAATGAGGCTTCGGCGGACCGTCTTCGAACGGCGTGACTTCGAAACTGATGATCCGCTCGTTGGCTTCCAGCGCAACCTCAAGCGCACGCTGCTTACGTGCAGGGCCGCGCACGACAAGCGTCATCAGCACGCCATGCGGATCCTGCACCAGCCGCTGCCGTTGCAGGGTAAATCCACTTGCGACGACAGCCTTGCCGACGTCGATGAGCAGCCCATCTCTCGTTGCCGAGAGGGCCTGTACTTCCAGCTCGATCATTAGGCCCCCCTGTAGTCGATGCTGGTTATTTGATTTGTAACGGACACGTTGTGTCGTGTCCGTAAACGTCAACTGTGACGGATCCGTGAAGAATCGGCAAGGTGGAATACGCGATGTTGCGTTTCGCATCATGGAAAATCGGTGTTCCCGATACATCGCATGATCGGCATGCTTTCGTCTTGCTTGCAATGACCTACCCGCACACCCTCATCTGCCTCAAGCTGCGGCGCAACGAGGCACGCTCATGCACCGACAACCGGATCAAAGCCGCTTGCCGTGATAGTCACCATCGTCGTTATGCACCACGATGCCATCGGCCTGCACCGGAAAATCAAACTCCCCTCCCATCAACGTGAAGAAGTGGGTGGGTGACTGGGCAAACAAGGCCAGCTTGGTTTGATGCCCGACCCGGCTCATGAGCTGATCCCCTTCCAGCGTAATCACCATCTTCTCGCTTGGCCCGATTTGATAAGTGCCGGCATATCGCGACAGCACGCGGCGGTCCAGCGTCACGGCCGTGTGTACGATCGGTTGAAAATCGGGCCACCCATAGGCCACGGCGATGCTTCTGAGAATCTGCATGTTGAGCACGCCACCATTCTGCCCATTCGTCATGATCGCCACGCCGTCGCCCCCTTTCTCGTAGCCGATCATGACGGCCTCGAAACCCGCGTCATCGCCATCGTGATCGAAAAACGGGGCGGTGCGGCTGCCACCGATCTCGATCCCTAACCCCCAGCTTCCTTTGCCCGGCGTCAGCATCTCCCGGGTCATGGCTTGGTCTAGCGCGTGATTGGCGTTACCTTGCAGAGATTGCTGTATTTCCAGCACGAAGCGCGCAAGGTCCGAAGGTGTGGTCCAAAGTCCGGCTGCCGCTTGCTCGGGATAGGTATGTGCGCCGCCTGGAACGGCTTGGCCTGCCTCGTCATAAGGCGTTGCAGCAACCGAGCGACGATCTGCTGGCAGCGGCTGCTCGAAGGTACTGTGACTCATGCCTAGCGGCGAGAGCACCGTATCTTGCATGAAGCTTGCGAAGGGTTGCTGCGTCACGTCCTGCAACAGCAACTGCATCACCGTTATCCCGCCACCGGAGTACTTCCACTGGCTGTCGGGCTTGCTTTCCAGCCGCACGGCTTTTGTATTGGCGGGCTTCTCGCCATTCAATACTTGAACCAGTGTCGGCACGGGCTCGCCAGCCGCATAGCCGGGAAAACCGTGTACGCTCAATCCGGACGTATGGGTGAGCAATTCACGCAAGGTCACGACTGCGCCAGGCGCAATGGGACTGGCGGGCAGCTTCCAGCTGACCAGCTTCTGGTTGATATCTTCGTCCAGCGAAAGTTTTCCTTGCTGCACCAAATGAAGCGTCCCCATGGCCGACACGGCCTTGCTGATGGAGCCCGCCTGGAACATGGTATCGGCCGTCACCGGTTCGCCACCGATCCTGGCCACCCCATATCCCTTTGCCCATGCAATGGTGCCGTTATGGATAACGGCAATGCTCACGCCCGGCACATGCAAGTCCTGCATCCACTGCTGGAGCGTACGGCACGGTTGGGGATTGTTTTTGACGGCGATCGCATACGGCAAACAGGATTCGATGCTCGCCATGTGTTTTGCGGTATCAGCAGATGGTGTGTTTGATGCCTGTATTCCCCGGGCCAGCAATGACGTGCAGGAAAGCAGGAGTGGCGCGCATACCATGATCCTTCTTGCGAAATGCCTCATATCCCCTCGCTCTTTGTCCATGGACACAAACCGGTGCTGTTTATCGAGCCGTCGCGGCACTTGCCATCAGCCGCCCCTTCCCCTATTGGACCAACCATACAAGCAGCAGCGCAAGTAATGCACTCGTGATCCGCCAAATAGTCCCTTGCCAACCTGTTGCAGCTGCGCCTCCTGCGCCACACAGACTTCCGATCACGATGCGGATTGCGCCTGCCACCATATTTTGTCGATATCGAAGCGATGTGTGTGACAGACATCGGCGTTACTCAGCAACAGCGCCTTTCGTTTCGAGAACTCGATCAAAATGTCATAGACGCAACCGTGGTTGATATCAATGACGGCGGTCGCCTTGCCCATGTAACCACCATCCAGACTCACATAGCCGCCATCCGTCACGCCACTCAGCTTGACCGGCTTCCAATCGCCACTGCCTGGCGTTGCCAGCGAGATCTCCACCACGCTATCCCCTGCGCTGTTGATGAAATCGACGTGGCGTATGGACGCCGCGATCACCAGATGCGATACCAACAAAACCCCGAGAACAATCCATATCTTTCGCATGATGCACTCCCAAAAAAAGCACAAAACTACCCATCCGCCCACAGGCAACATGGGCAGTTCGCAAGGGATGAGATGCGACATTGCCGCCAACGGTTTACTTCGATGTGATAACCCAACGACCTGGACAGTAAGACCATCGGCATGTCATGACACGCGCAAGTTGCCGCCCTGCAAACTCAACCTGAATGCCGGTGCGGCCTCTCCGTACGCGTCATCGCATCATCGTCAGCCTGCTGCATGCGGTTCTGTTACGGCGCGGTAAACACATCGCGGCGTGGCCGTCACGTCGCAACATTTGCTTGTTTCAACGGGTATGATGCTGAACTGATCGGGGCGAGTATGTGCTCACGCATGGGGATAGCAGTGCTTCGGCGAAAGATATCTCGTCACTATGTTGCCTGGCTGGCGATGCTGGCCATGGCACTTATTGTCGTGATGCCGGCTATCTCCAGAGTGATGCCCATGGCTGGCGCGATGCCGGACATGGATGCCGCCTGCACGCAGCATATGGCGGGGGCCAAACATCCGGGTGCACCCGATAGCCCGGCCGATCCCACCGCCAAATGCGGTTACTGCGTTCTGCTCCACCATTTGCCGGTACTGCCCACCGGAGCGCAATCCCATCTGCCACCGGCACCGCCCGGTCAGGCCGCTCCGGCACTTCCCCCGGTCGACGATGCCTATGTATCGCCGATTCTGAGTGCCCGTCCTCGCGGTCCACCGCGCATCGCCTGACGCCAGGACAAACGGTCTGCTGCTTTCATAAGCGCAAGGCGTTGTCTGTCCTTTCCTACGATCTACCTCACCCATGTCAGCGGCGGCGTGATTCCCACTGTTCGCCATGACTCCTTGTGGAGATGAGTGATCGTCTTTGTCATGCGCGCCGCGATGGTCGCGGCAACCACTCCGGGTACTCATTCATGCGATTCGCGCACTCCTCACGCTCGTTTGCGATGTCTTCTGCAACATGCTCGCCGCCGCTCCATGCCATCCAGGCACGTGTCATTTCCCGGCCGCTGGCCGCGATCAGCGGCCTGCTGATTCTCAGTGCGTTTCCTTCGGCTGCATTCGCCTGCGCCACCTGCGGCTGCACGCTCAGTACGGATGCCGCCACCGGCTATTCGACCGCGTCCGGCTGGCGTATCAATGTCGATTACACTTTTATCGACCAGAATGAACTTCGGCACGGTAGCGGCAAGGCCAGTCCGGAGCAGGTCGTCAATGACCCATCTGCTCCCGTACTGGGTGGCGGCGAAATAGAACGCGGAACGATCAACCGTTACATTAACGTCTCGGCGACGTACCGCTTCAACGCGGATTGGGGCATCACGTTCCTGCTGCCCTACGTGATCCGTGATCATTCCACCTACGGCACGCAATTGGCGCCATACACGCCCAGTGAAACCTCACCCAACCAGATCAGCGATGCGCATGTCTCTGGCTTCGGCGACGGCAAGATCCTCGCCAGTTACCAAGGCTTTCTGCCGACGCACAATCTGGGTTTGCAATTCGGTATCAAGCTACCCACCGGCAACTACGGCGGTGAAGACATCAACGGCGATTTGGTCGGCCATCCTGTGACATTCAAGTCCGGACCGGGCTTCGGCCAATCGCTCGACACCAGCTTGCAGACGGGCACAGGCAGCACCGATCTGATCGTCGGTGGTTACTACTTCCAACCAGTGAGCCAGAATTTCGATGCGTTCGTGAACGGCCAGTTCCAGGCGGCGGTGAAAGAAAACCTGGATCAAAACGGTGCCGATTTCCGCCCCGGCAACACCACCACCATCAGTTTTGGCGTGCGTTATGAAGCGCACGCCAACTGGGTACCGCAATTGCAGATCAACTGGCTGCACAAGATGGCCGATCAGGGCTTTCTGGCGGACCACCCGGATACGGAAGGCACCGTTGCCTACCTCAGTCCCGGCATCAGCGGTAGCCTGAGCAAGAATTTGCAGTTGTATGCTTTCGTGCAGGTGCCAATCTATAGCCATTTGCAGGGATATCAGCTTTTCCCTGGCTGGACTGGCACAATCGGCGTGAGTATGAAACTTTGATGAGCCGCAGTCGTGGCATGTCACAGCGTATGGCGCATCATGATGCGTCACACCGAACCTCAAACGCGCAATTGTATTTATGACAATGCCACGATCTTTTTCCATGTTTCTGCGATATGCCTGCGCGTTGATTGCGCCTTTGCTATTCGCACATCCCGTGGTTGCCAATGATCTTCAGATCGGAGCACCCGCTCCACCTATTACCCTGAACACGCTGGAGGGCAAGCGTATTGATCTGCGCGATCTGCATGGCAAGGTGGTGATTCTCACGTTCTGGGCGACGTGGTGCGATCCATGCCGGGAGGAGTTGCCGTTGCTTTCGAACTACGCTCGCGCGCACGCCAGTCAGGGATTGGTCGTGCTGGGCTTCAGCCTCGATACGCCGGATGACCTCGACCAGGTACGCGCGGTGGCACGCAGCTTGAGCTTTCCGATCGGCCTGCTGGGTGATCCTCACGTGCCGGGCTACGGGCGTATTTGGCATCTGCCCGTCAGCTTCATCATCGATCGCGACGGGCGCTTGGCCGATAACGGCTGGAAAGACAAGCAACCGGCATGGACATTCGAACGGCTTGAACAGATCGTTACGCCGTTGTTAGGAAGCGCTCACTGATTATTTGGACGGCCATACATCTTGGCTTCCAGTGAAAAAGAAAACCTGCCAGAGCGACTTATAAAATCGACTTGGAAATCCATCCACGAATGTTGCTTCGCAATATGCTGCACCCATCTTATTCGCGCCACCCATACCTGTAAGACGAAATCCGTCTAATCAACCTAAGTCGCGCAAATTCCACGCTTTGCATCGATCCGATACGATGCTGGTCGTATGCACTGGCAGATTCGTCATATCAGCATGAAATCTTGCAACTAGTGCATAGCGGTTATTTAACGCCGGCTATGTTTCTTTCATGGTCGAGTACGCCATCACACAGGGTTACCCGATGCACGACGCACTCAGACCATCCACCGCCCTCTGGGCGCAACGTCTCCTCGACGCCATCGATGCTTGCCTGCAACTGCACAAGCGAGTCGATGCGCAGGAGCTCGCGAAAGTTGTCGCGCCTGCATCGTTATGGCCGGGTTGCCCGCATGTGGAAGACCTCATCGATGCAACCGCTGCGACGTCGTATCGCCGCATTACTCTGGCCGATAGCGCCACGCTCGGCTATGAAGCGCTGTTGATCATTTGGCCGCCCGCTCACGCCACACCCATTCATGATCACGATGGCCTATGGGGCATGGAGATCATGCTCGACGGCGTGCTGGAAGTGGAAGCGTTCGACCTTTCGCTGCAGGATCATCCGCATCTGGTTTCCCGCGGCACCTCGGTGATCGGCATTGGTGATCATCTGGCGTTTTCACACGCCGACTATGCGCATCGCTGCCGCAATCTTTCCTCCAATCGCCCGGCTGTGTCGCTGCATGTCTATGGTGGTGCATTGGACACGTATCGCAGCTATCACCTGCAGGACGAGGGACGCTGGGCCAGCACCACGCACCAGGCGGTGCGCGAGCCGGCCCTGGTTTGATCCGTTCCACCGGCGATCCGTCGCCGCCACGCTGACATGGCTCGAGGAAGTGTTATGGCTGATATCGCAATCATCGGAGGCGGCGCGGCGGGTGCGGCACTGTTTGGCGCACTGCTGAATCAAGATAGCAACGCCACGGTGCATTGGATCACCGGAGCATCCACGCAGGGACGAGGCGTCGCGTATGCAACGCCTGAAGATCATCATCTGCTCAACGTACGCGCGGCCGGCATGGGCCTGTATGTGGATCAGGATGAAGATTTCGTGCAGCACGCCACGCGCCAGCGTGCGGGTGTTCGCACCACGGATTTCCTCCCTCGCCGTCTGTTCGGCGATTTCATCGAAGCACAGGTGCGGGCACGTATCGCGACTGCTGAGGCACGCGGCCGGGCATTTGCCCTGCATGCCGCTGAAGCATTGCGCGTCGATCCGCAGATCGATGGCTACGATGTGCTGCTCGCCGACAAGCGGATACTGCATGTCGATGCGGTGATCCTGGCGGTAGGCGCGTTATCGCCACGTCCGTTGCGCACCGTTTCCAATGATGCGCTCGCCAGCGGCGCGTATGAACTCAATCCCTGGAATCTGCCGCATCGAAACCGCGCCCCGCGCCGAATGATCGTGATCGGCACCGGCCTCACCGCTGTCGACACCCTGATCTCCGCATCCACGCAATGGCCCGATGCCGAACTGGTCGCGGTCTCGCGCCATGGCCTGCTTCCCTTCGTGCATCCAACCTTGCCGGCCCAACCCTATCCGCAGCAAAACCAGCTCAACGCGCAACTGCTTGCCTGTCACGACCCGGTAGGCATGGTGCGGGCCATCCGCCAGGCCATGCGCGAGTCGCCCCAACTCGACTGGCGCAGCGTTATCGACGGCATGCGGCCGATCAACGCCACGCTCTGGCAACGGCTGACGCTGGCCCAGCGCCGTCAATTCCTGCGCCATGCGCGCTGGATCTGGGAAGCTTCGCGCCACCGCATCGCGCCGCCTTCCGCCGAGATCATCCAGCAATTGCGCGACGAGGGACGGCTGCAGGTCCATGCCGCGCGTGTACTGGGCGTAGATGGGCAGGGCCCGCTCGATGTCACGGTCCGCGCCCGCGCCAACCAGGTGATGTCCACCCTGCAGGCCGACCTGGTGGTGCAGGCCACCGGCCTCGATACTGCCGTGGCCTTCACCGAACACGCGCTGCTTTCGCAGCTGATCGAGGATGGCCTGGCGGTGGCCGATCCGTTGCAGCTGGGCGTAGCAGCCCACCCCGACGGCCGGCTCATCAATGCCCGTGGCGATAGTCAGCCGGGCCTTTATGCGATCGGTTCATTGCTGCGCGGCAATCTCTGGGAGTGCACGGCCATGCCGGAGATACGCGCCGCGGCGCATGCATTGGCAGCGAACCTGGCTGCACTCCACCCCGCCGGCGCCGTACCGATTTCAGCCGCCACGGCCTGAATACAGATTGCACACGGCGGGCTAACACCCCGCCGGGCGATAGCCACACCTTCGGGCCGAACGCTACCGCACTTGCCCCCTTCTCGCTAATCTGGCGCCAACGCCACCCATTGTCATCGATGGATGACAATGGGTGTAGCAAACAGCCACATCAGCGGGATTCCACATGGTCAGCCCCACCCCGACATCAGCACCACGCCAAAAGTACTCGTGGCTGACCCATCTGCCGATTCGCTACAAGATCATCCTCGCGATCGGCCTGTTGCTGGGGTTGTTCCTTTTCAACAGCGTGATCAATGCCTTCTCGCAAAGTCGGCAGACCGAAACACGGCGATGGGCCGACCATACCTATCAGGTGTTGTTGCAAATCGAGTCGTTGCAGCGCATAGCGCTCAATGGACAGGTCGGCCTGCGCGGCTTCCTGATCAGCCATAAGGCAAGCGAACTTGAACAAACCAACACCGGCGTCACCAAATTTCTGCAACAGTTGGAACAATTGCGCCAGCTGACTGCCGACAATCCCATACAACAGCTGCGAATCGATCACATCAAGGAACTGGTCACGCACTGGAATATCGAACTGCAGAAGATGCTTATCGCCCCGGAATCGGCGGTACCGAACCCCGGTTCACCTGACGGCATACAGCACATCGCGCAGATCCAAGCCGACTACATCGCACACCGCAGCATCCGAATAGAAGACTACACCGGCGTCCTCGACGACATGAGCGCCACCGAGCGCCAACTGCTGGCAGAGCGCACCAACGACGTCGAACGTCTGCGGCGCAACACCATGTACGCGAATCTGATCAGCGCCCTGATCGGTTTGCTGCTTGGCCTGATCGTCATCGCGCTCACATCGCGGCTGGTCACCCGACCGATCCGTCTGCTGGCAGAGCTGATGACACGTCTTGCTGATCACGACCATGATATCAAGATCCATGGCATCGGACGCCGCGATGAAGTCGGGGAAATCGCCAAAGCACTGCAAGTCTTCAAGCAGATGGTGATCGACTCTGAGCAGCAGACACAGTTGAAGAGCCAGGCGACGTCGATCTCCAGCAGTCTGCAGCAAGCCGTGAATCATCGCGATTTCGCCGAGCGCTTCACCTCCGCGCTCACGCCCCTGCTACACGCTGGCGTGGCGTTGTTCTACGGTTACGACGAATCACGCCAACGGCTGGATTTGCTGGGCAGCTATGGCTTGCGGCTACAAAACCGGCCCGACGCCTATATGCCAGGCGAAGGCTTGGTCGGTCAGTGTGCGCAGACGCGACAACCCATCACGCTGGATGATGTCCCGGAAAACTATTTGCATATCGAATCCGGCGGTGGTTCCTCCCTGCCCAGGCACATCACCATCCGTCCACTGCTACTGCGCGACCAATTGGTCGGCGTGCTGGAGTTCGCAGGCTTCACGGCACCTTCTACCCTGCAACAACAATTGCTGGATGAGCTGCTGCCGATGGCGGCGCTGACGCTGGAAAACCTCAACCGCGCTGTCAACACGCAGGACTTGCTTGAGCAGACACGCGAACAGGCTGACGAGCTACGCATTTCCGCGGTCACCATGCGGCAACAGCAGGAAGCGTTGCGCGACGCCAACGATACCTTGCAAACCAAGACCAACGAACTGGAAGAACAATCGGAGCGCCTGCAGGCATCTGAAGAAGAACTGCGCGTGCAGGCCGACGAGTTGCAGGCCTCCAACGAAGAACTGCGCCTGAAGACCGATACCCTGCGCCAACAGAAGCAGCAAGTGGAAGCGCTGCAGCGTGAGACCTCGCAGAAAGCGGAAGAGCTTGCGCGCGCCAGCCAGTACAAGAGCGAATTCCTCGCCAACATGTCGCACGAGTTGCGCACGCCACTGAACAGCTTGCTGATCCTGTCGCGCAGCCTGGCTGAAAACCGCGAAGGTAACCTGGACAGCGAGCAGGTCGAGTCCGCGCGCATCATCCATGACGCTGGTTCCAGCCTGCTGCGATTGATCAACGACATTCTCGACCTGTCCAAGATCGAAGCCGGCAAGATGGAGTTGTCGCTGACCGACTACCCCTTGCAGAACCTGGCGCGCGGTCTGCGCCGCACCTTCGATCATGTCGCCCGCGAGAAGAAGCTCGACTACGACGTAACAGTGGACGACAACCTGCCGGCGGAGATCCACACCGATCCCAACCGGCTCGAACAGATCATCAACAACCTGCTGGCCAACGCCTTCAAATTCACCACCAAGGGTGGTGTGCGCGTACGCATCGGACGGCCTTCGGGCGATCTTCCCGTACCTGAAGCCGTGAAGGATCAGAACCTGCTGGCGATCAGCGTGAAAGACAGTGGCATCGGTATTTCCGCCGATAAACTCGAACGCATCTTCAACGCATTCGAGCAAGCCGACAGCAGTACCAGCCGACAATTCGGTGGCACCGGGCTTGGCCTGAGCATTTCGCGCCGCATGGCAGAATTGCTTGGCGGCGATATCGTGCTACGCAGCGAAGTCGGCCAAGGCAGCGAGTTCGTGTTGCTGTTGCCCGAACGCAAACCCGAGCAACCTGCCAGCGCCACTTCGAGCCACGTCCATACGCCAACACCACGGCCGGTGACCCGTTCGATGATGCCTACTGAAGGTGTCGCGGATGATCGCGAGCGTATCGCGCCCGGCGACAGCGTGATCCTGATTGTGGAGGATGACCCTGCTTTTGCGCGCATTCTTGCCGATATCGTGCGCCAAAAAGGCCATCGCATGCTGCACTCGGTGGATGGCGAAGAAGGCCTTGCGCTGGCGCGCCGTTTTCATCCGGTCGGCATTCTGCTCGACGTGATGCTTCCGGGCATGGATGGCTGGACGGTGATCGAGCGGCTCAAGGCCGATCCGGCCACCCGCCATATTCCCGTGCATTTCCTTTCCGCCACCGATGATGCTTCACGCGGCCGCGAACTGGGCGCGGTGGGATTCCTTACCAAGCCCGTGACCCGCGAGGCGATTAACGAAGCCTTCGAGCGCCTGTTGCATTTTGCCAAAGGCCGTACTCGCCACCTGCTGGTCGTCGATGACGACGCGCATGCACGCGCCGCCGTGCGCACCTTGCTCGATCAGGATGATGTTCATATCGATGAAGCCGTCTCTGGCGAAGAAGCGCTGCAGAAGATTTCCGATACCGGCTACGACTGCATCGTGCTCGATCTTGGCCTGCCCGGCATCTCCGGTCTCGAATTGCTGGAAAAACTCGCGCACACCGGCAGTATTCCGCCTGTCGTGGTGTATTCAGGCCGCGAGTTGAGCCGCGAAGAAAACCTGCACATCCGCCAGTACACCGACAGCATCGTGATCAAGGGTGTACGCTCGCCGGAGCGCCTGCTGGACGAAGTGAGCCTGTTCCTGCACAGCATCCGACAGGCCAACAACCCCGAAGCCACAGCGCCTTCACCGACCTACGATGGCCTGAGCGGACATCACGTGATGCTGGTCGACGACGACATGCGCAATCTGTTTGCCTTGTCCAAAGTGCTGCGCGGCTGGGGACTCAACATCACCATGGCGCAGGATGGCGAGAAAGCACTGCAGCATCTGGCCGAAAACAGCAACGTGGAACTGGTACTGATGGACATCATGATGCCGGGCATGGACGGTTATGAAGTGACGCGTGCCATTCGTGCACAATCATCGCTCAATCATCTGCCCATTATCGCGCTCACCGCCAAAGCCATGCGGGGTGATCGCGAACAGTGCCTGGAGGCAGGCGCCAACGATTATCTATCCAAGCCGATCGATCTGGACAAACTTGCCTCCATGATGCACGTATGGCTACGCAACTGACGCACGGACGATGACTGTGGACGCCCAGGAGCTCGACAACATCGAAGTGGAGTTATTCACTCAGGCGATGCAGCGCCGTCATGGTTACGATTTCAGCCAGTACGCGCCAGCATCCCTGAAGCGGCGCGTGTTGCAGCTGGTGGAACAGTTGGAGACCAGGACCATCAGTGGCCTGATCGAGCGCGTCATGCACGAGCCGCAATTACTGCCGCGCATGCTCGATGGCCTGACGGTTCCCGCCTCCGACATGTTTCGCGACCCGAGCATGTTTCGTGGCTTGCGCGAACAGGTATTGCCGTTGCTGGCCTCCTATCCGCAGATCAATATCTGGCAAGCCGGCTGCGCGCACGGACAAGAAGTCTATTCGCTTGCCATTCTGCTCGAAGAAGCGGGACTGTATGAGCGCACGCAGATCTTCGCCACCGATCTCAGCGAGCGTGCTCTGCATCAGGCGCAAGAAGGCATTTATCCCGCGCGTGAAGCGCAGCAATGGTCGCGTAATTATCAAGCTGCCGGCGGCACGCACTCGCTGGCCGACTACTACAGCGCGCGCTACAACCTGCTCAAGCTTGATCAGCGCCTGCGCCGCAACGTCACCTTTGCACAGCACAACCTCGTTTCCGATGGCGTGTTCTGCGAGGCGCACCTGGTGCTGTGCCGCAACGTGATGATCTATTTTTCCAACCCATTGCAGGATCACGTGCTCTCGCTGTTCCGTAACAGTCTGGTGCGCGGAGGATTCCTTTGCGTGGGCATGCGCGAGAGCCTGGACTACGCCACTACCGCGGCAACCTTCACACCGTTTGATGAACGCCTGCGCATCTACCGCCTGACTCACCAACCGGAACGCCAACAAGCATGACGACCCCGCAAGCTATTGCGATCGGATGTTCAGCAGGCGGCCTGGACGCGCTCAAAGTCGTGCTCGGCGCCCTCGATCCAAGGCTCACGCAAGCAGTATTGGTATGCTGCCACAGTGGCTCTGACACCGTGGAACTGCTGTGTGAAGTACTGCAGCGCGCCTCCGCCCTTCCCGTGACCGAAGCGGCGGAACGCCATCCCGTTCTGAGCGGCACTGTCCATCTGGCGCCGAGTGGTTACCATTTGTTGGTAGAGAAAGACCGCCACTTCGCCTTGTCGATCGACCCGCGCGTCCAATACGCGCGTCCTTCCATTGATGTCATGTTCTGTTCTGCTGCGGAGGTGTGGCACGAAAAACTGATAGGTGTCGTACTCACAGGGGGAAATGCCGATGGCGCCTCGGGCCTGCAAAGGATTCGGGAACTGGGAGGAATAGCCATCGTTCAATCGCCATCCAATGCGGAAATATCGACCATGCCGCAGGCTGCGCTAGATACAGCCGGCGCCGATCACTGTGTCGATCTTTCCGATATTGCCCCATTGATTAACCGATTGTGCCTCCCATGAGTACCCAACCTCCTAAAATCCTGGTCGTCGATGACACCCGTGCCAATCTGGTCGCCATGCGTCATCTGCTCGCCGACTGCGGCGCCGAACTGATCGAAGCCACCAGCGGCAACGAAGCGCTTTCCCGATGTCTTGATGAGCAATTCGCGCTGATCCTGCTCGACGTGAATATGCCTGACATGGATGGTTTCGAAGTCGCTGCCCTGCTCGGCGAAGCCGAACAACTGCGCGATACGCCGGTGATTTTCGTCACTGCCGCGTACGCCGATGATCTCAATCGCCTCAAGGGTTATCGTTCCGGCGCGGTGGACTATATTTCCAAGCCCATCAACGACGTGATCCTGCAATCCAAAGTGCGCGTGTTTCTGGAACTGCATTCCGCACGTATGCAACTACAACAGACACTGGAAGAACTTTCCGAGCGTAACCGGCAACTGCAGGTGGAAATCACCGAACGCCAACGCATCGAAGCCAAAGTTCGCCATCAGGCCACGCATGACATGCTCACCGGCTTGCCGAACCGCGTGCTGTTCCACGACCATCTTCGGAGCGCGATGACCGAGGCGCACCCCGATAAGGGCTTTGCGTTAGCCCTGGTCGATATCGATGGCTTCAAAGCCGTCAACGACACGCACGGACACCCCGCCGGCGATGCCTTGCTGCAAGTGATTGCGGCGCGTCTCAATCACCATGTCCGCGCCGGCGACACGGTGGCGCGACTAGGCGGCGACGAATTCGCTCTGATCTTCAAAGATGTCAGCGGCCCCCACCCGGTCGCGCAGCGCTGTCAGGAAATCTGCGACGTGCTCGCCAAGCCCTATCCCCTCACCGGCACGCGCGGCGCATTCACCGCGCTCGTAAGCGCTAGCATCGGCATTGCGCTGTGGCAGGCGCAACTGGAGTCCGACGAAGACTTGATCCAGGCCGCAGACCGCGCACTCTACCAGGCCAAAGAAAACGGTAAGAACGGCTGCGTGCTGGCAAGCTGAAACGATGGCCCACTGGCATGGCGGTGCGTGTGCCTTGCAGCGGTTGAGGGAACGCCTGGACAGGCGCATGATGAGCGCCTCTCATCTCATTAATGCACTCAGGCTATGCCTGAATTCCAGATCAGCCCGCTGCTGGATACCCGCACCGTGACGCTGCGCAACGTGCATTGCGCCGGTCATTGCCGCCATCGCAGTGAAGAGGAATGCACAGCGCAGACGTATCTGGTTTTCCCCTATCGCGGTGTCTACATGCGCCACGTCGGCGGCGATCAGGTGGTAGCGGATGCCAATCACATCCTGTTCTTCAATGCGGATCAGGGCTACCAGGTCAGCCACCCCGTGCAAGGTGGCGATGCCAACCTGTCACTCAGCCTATCCGAGGCCATGCTGCACGAACTGGCGCCTGCATCGTTACTGGCAAAAGGTGGAACACTGACCTTCCGCCGACAATCCTTGCGTATCGATCCTCGTGCCCAGGCCCTCGTCGCGCTGCTCAGGCACGGGCTGGAAAACCACACGATCGAACCACTGGAAGCCGAAGGTCTGTTGCTCACCTTGGTATGTCGCAGTCTTGGGCCACGTACATCACACGAAACCAGCGCAACGCAGGCACGCCGCCACCTGGCCGATCGTGTGAAGGTGTTGCTCGCCAGCGATCTTGGCAAGCGCTGGACGCTGGCAGATATTGCAGCCGAAATAGGCGGCTCGCCGGTGTACCTCACGCAAGTATTTCAGCAGGTGGAAGGTATTCCGCTTTACCGTTATCACCTGCGTTTGCGGTTGGCGCGGGCGTTAGATCTGCTTGGGCAGTATGAGGATTTGTCGGCGCTGGCAGTGGATCTTGGGTTTTCCAGTCATAGCCATTTTACGTCGGCGTTTCGACAGGTTTATGGGCGGTCGCCTGGAAGCTTCCGGGACGCTTTTTCTGCGTAAGTTGGGTTACTCCGGACTTGATCCCGGAGTAACTCAACACCGCACAGCGGATGGATTTCGTCAATGGAACCATGGCTTACGGCGCTAACGTTTACGCGTTCCGACTAGCCTTCCAAGCTGCCAGCCTCTCCTTGATATAACGATCATAGTCGTACCCCGTCTCCAATCGCGGCTGCGGACGATGCGTCCCCTCCTGCGCATCCGGCACCGGCAGGCGCGATACCAAATCCGCATACACCTCTTGCAGATGCGAAGGCCGATTGGCGGAAGGATTGGTTCCACTTGATACCGGCACCGTGACACCTGACAGTGGATCGTCGGTGCGCGGCGTGGCGAGACTAAGTACAGCCCCGACATCCGGTGCTGCAGCATCACGTGCGGTCAAGGCAGGCACGTTCCAGCGTTGCTCCACGGTCTTGAGAATCGAGGTGTGATCAAATGGCATGCTGCCTTCGGGCACGCGAAATACGGTGCCTGCGGGAATCAGCGGGGAGATCAGCAAGGCCGGCACACGCGGTCCGAAGCGTTTGAAATCGAAGCCATACTCACCGGCCGTCGAATCGGGTGGAATGGCGCCGGATGGCGGTGGCACATGGTCGTAGCAACCGCCATGTTCGTCATACGTGACGATCAGCAGCGTCTGGTTCCATGTGGGACTGTTGCGCAAGGCGTAATAAACGTCATGCAGGAATTGTTCGCCAAGTGCGACATCATAGTTGGGATGCTGGCTGTTACCGGTCGAACCCCAGCTGGGTTCCAGAAAGCTGTAGGAAGGTAGCGAGCCGTTCGCGGCATCGCTCTGGAAATTTGAAAATTCGCCGAAGTAGGTTTCGGCGAGATTGGTCAGATCGGTGAAGGTCTGTCGGGTCAGCGGATCCGCATCGTAACCGTAGATTTTCCAGCTGATGTTCTGCTTGGTTAGCGATGTGTATATCGTGGGGGAGGTGAAGGTTTTGGTCTTGTCATCCATATGACCTTGGGATGTGCCCGCATGGAGGAAGGCGCGATTGGGCAACGTTTCCGTGGGCACTGAGCCATACCAGTAATCGCAGACTGCAAAACCCTGTGCCAGCGCAGATAACACCGGCAGTGTCTGCGCCGTGTGCATACCCATGATGTCGTTGGCGACGGTACCGGCGAAAATCGAATAATTCTCTTTCCCCTCCCAGCCGAGCGTGTAGGAGAAATTGCTGATGAAGCCCTGATTGGTGGCAACCGGAGGCGTCGGCGCAGTGTTGCTGCCGAACAGTTGCGAGTTGGTCGCGGTATAGCCCTCGCCGGGATCTGCGCCGGGCATGTAATAGGTGCTGGCGACTGCCGGCTGGATCTTGTAGACGGTCACCGGCTGCGTTCCGCTTGCGCCAGGATTGGATTCGGTGCCTTTCAGGCCTTCGAATGGCTGCCCCGTCGGCGACACATTGCCGGCATCGGTGTAGAGAAAGCCGAGCATGTGATCGAAGGAGCGATTCTCCAACATCAGCACGACGATGTGGTTGATGGCCGACAGTGAATTGGCACCCGTTGCAGACATGTGTCACCTCGTGAATGGATGAAAGCGCATTTCGCCACAAACGATGTTCAGTTGGCGTCGTCTTGATATTTCCGACGAACGTAATTGGCCACTGTGACAATTTTCCGCAAACGAGATACGTCGTTCATGCCAGATCCAGATACGGCACCATGACGTCTTTCAACCAATCCATGAAAACTTGTACGCGCGCTGAGAGATTGCGGCGCTGCCCATAAAGCAGCGAGACGGGCATCGGCTCCGCACGGTATTGCGGCAGCACTTCGATCAGGCGTCCTTGCTCGATAAGTTCTGTCAGGCCGATGCGCGGCCCCTGGATGATGCCGAGCCCGGCAAGGCAACCTTCCTCGTAGGCCTCGACGCTGTTAACCGTCAGCACGCCCTGCATCGGCACATAGCGGCATTCCTTGCCTTCCAGATATTCGAAACCGGGAGGGCGCTGCCCTAGCCTCGACACGTAGTGGATCAATCGGTGCCCGGACAGATCGCTGAGTTCGCGCGGCACGCCGTTTTCCTCCAGATATGCCGGACTGGCGCAGTTAGCGATCGGGAACACACCCAACGTCCGCACGATCAGGCTGGAATCTTCCAGATTGCCCACGCGCAGGACGCAATCGAATCCCTCGCCGACCACATCGACACGGCGATCCGTGCAACTGAGCTCCACCTGGAGCTGTGGATGCTCACGCAGGAATTGGGGCAGATACGGCATGATCCGGCGAGCAATGCTGCCATTCATGTCCACGCGCAGGCGGCCGCTGATCATTTGCGGCGCCTGCTGGAACATGCTGGTCAGCTCGTCCATATCCGCCAGCAACTCTTTGCAGCGCTCGTAGAAGCGCTGGCCGTCCTGGGTCATCTGCACCCGGCGTGTGGTCCGGTGCAACAGCTGGGTACCCAGCTGCGCTTCCAGTTGCTGGATGGCGGTGGACGCGCTCGCTTTCGGCAGGCCCAGGCTATCGGCTGCGCGGGTAAAGCTGGCCATTTCGGCTACCCGTACGAAGATGTGCATGGCTTCAGTCCGATGCATGACCGTCCTTTCGCTAGCGGATCGATTGTTCGTTTTTCACGAACACAGCACTCATGATCTGCCGATTTATGCGGCAAGTACAGATCAATAAGCTGGGCATCGTTGATTCACTTCCCCCGCTACGGAGACACCCCATGAGCACTCAAACCCCCATCGCCCTGATTACCGGCGGCAGCCGCGGCCTGGGCAAGAGCATGGCCCTCAAGCTGGCCGAACACGGCAACGACGTCGTGCTGACGTATCGTTCGAACAAGGCGGAAGCCGAGGCGGTGGCCGAGGCCATCCGCAAGCTTGGTCACCGTGCCGTGGTCCTGCCGCTGGATGTCGGCAAGGTATCCACCTTCCCTGCCTTTGCAGACCAACTGCGTTCGGCGCTGAAGGATCAGTGGCAGCGCAGCCAGTTCGACTACCTGGTCAACAATGCAGGCGTCGGTGTTCATGCGAGCTTTGCAGAAACCTCCGAAGCGCAGTTCGACGAACTGGTGAATGTCCACTTCAAGGGCACGTTCTTCCTGACCCAGACACTGCTGCCCCTGATTGCCGACGGCGGTCGCATCCTGAACATCTCCAGCGGCCTCGCCCGCTTTGCCCTGCCAGGCTATTCGGCCTATGCGGCCATGAAGGGTGCGATCGAGGTGCTGACCCGCTACCTCGCCAAGGAACTCGGCGCACGGCACATCGCCGTCAACACGCTCGCGCCCGGCGCCATCGAAACCGATTTCGGCGGTGGCTTGGTGCGCGACAACGCGGATGTGAATGCCTTCGTCGCCTCGCAAACGGCACTCGGGCGCGTGGGCCTGCCCGACGATATCGGCGGCGTGGTGGCGACACTGTTGTCGAAGGAAAGTGGATGGATCAATGGGCAGCGGATTGAGGCGTCGGGCGGGATGTTTATCTGAGCCTGACCATCCTCCTGTCACTGCATTCCAATCTGACATGAAGTGACTTCTAACCTTACCGTCATTCCGGAGAAGGCCGGAATGACGGTAAGGCATTTATTTAGACCGGTCGTTCGAGGATGAATACGCTTCCTTTGCCAATCCGGCGTTAAAAACAGCAGCACCCAGCACATCCCACACCACTCCCTAAAGGTGTAACGTAAACAGTCTGGCATCGTCCGGGGAGTCGCCGTGGTTCGCTACAGTCCCTTGCATTCGGTTCCAAGCCGTGAGCAGACGCTACACGCGCTGTACGAGGCAGCCGAGCTCGAACACTGCCTGATGTGCACGTATCTCTACGCCGCTTTCTCGCTGAAATCATCGATCGACGAAGGGCTGACTAGCACGCAACTGGATGCCGTCACGCGCTGGCGTCAAAGCATCCTGCAGGTAGCCACTGAAGAAATGGGTCACCTGATGGCGGTGTGGAACATCACCGTTGCGTTGGGAGGAGCGCCACGTGTAGGGCGCTCAAATTTTCCACTCGATCCCGGTTATCTGCCGGCAGGCGTCGTGGTGAAGCTTGCGCCATTCAACATGGCGACGCTGCAGCATTTCGTCTATCTGGAACGCCCTGCGGGCTCCACCGAACCCGATGGCGATGGCTTTGCACCCGAACATGTCTTCGTGCGTGGCGTCGCCGGGCCGCGCCTTACGCCGATGGGAATGGATTACGAAACCGTCGGTGCGTTTTACGAAAAACTCAGCAATGCCTTGCGTCTGCTTGCCGAGGCGCATGGTGAAAGCGGCGCGATGTGTGGTGATGCATCGTTGCAACTGTCGTCAGAAGACGTCGCGTTACCTGGCACCAAGCGCGTCATCTGCCTGAAAACCGCATTGGCGGCGTTCGACGCCATCGTGACGCAAGGTGAAGGCGCGCAACAGAATACGGCGGACTCGCACTATCAGAAATTCGCCGCGATACGTACCGAATACCAGCAACTGCTCGCTGAGGATCCGTCTTTCGTCCCTGCGTTTCCGGCGGCGACCAATCCGGTATTGCGCCGCCCGCCGCGTCCCGAAGGGCGCGTGTGGTTGGAAGACGAGCAAGCCATCGCGACCGTTGATCTTGCCAACAGTGCCTACGGACTGATGCAACGCTTGCTGGCTTATACCTATGCGGTTCCTTCCCAGGATCCGGACAAGGCTGTGTCGCTGGATCTGGCCATTGGCCTGATGCACGCGTTGACGCCGCTGGCCGAACGCGCCGCGCGCCTTCCTGCGGGTCCATCGAATCCCACCTGCCACGCGGGTGTGTCGTTCATCACCCTGCGTGATGCCTCGGCGTTGCCGCCCGGCCCGGGCGCGCGGCGCTTTTTTCGCGAACGCTTCCAACAACTGGCCGAAGCGGCAGAGCGTTTGCGCGAATCGGATGACGCGCGTGCCATCAAGGCAGCATCGATTCTCTCCAGGCTCGCCCAGCGTGCCGAGCAAGGTTTTGATCTCTCCAGACCACCGCCCTGGAGCACTGCCGCCATGACACCGCCCAGCACGCCCGCCCCTGCCAACGCTCCCGCGACGACCACGCAAGATGGCATTGAACGTGTCGAAGGAGAAAAACTCGCCATTCTGTTCGAGGCAAAGCGCTGCATTCACTCACGCTTCTGTGTGACCGGCGCACCGCAGGTGTTTCTTGCCAATGTGCAAGGTCCGTGGATTCATCCCGATGCCATGGATGCGGAGCGGCTGGTGGATATTGCCCATGCCTGCCCTTCCGGCGCGATCCGCTATCAACGGCGCGATGGTCGACCGGACGAGTCCGCGCCGCCGGTCAACCTGGCCAGCACACGCGAAGCGGGTCCATATGCCTTCCGTGGCGATCTGCGCATCGACGGTGCGTTTGCCGGTTACCGCGTGACGTTGTGCCGCTGTGGCGCTTCGAAAAACAAGCCGTTCTGCGATGGCTCCCATCACGATGCAGGCTTCACGGCAACCGGCGAGCCGCCGACCGGCACATCCACCGATACGCTGGCCGTGCGTGATGGGCCGCTGCATATCGATCCGCAACTTAACGGCCCTTTGAAAGTGCGTGGCAACCTGGAGATCATCAGCGGCACCGGCCGGGTCGTGGCACGCATCACCAGCGCCTTCCTGTGCCGCTGCGGGCATAGCCAGAACAAGCCGTTTTGCGATGGCAGCCATGCCAAGGTGGGGTTTGTGGCGGATGGGGCTTAGTACCTGCTTGCCCAGCCCCTCCCCGCTTGTCCCACGGGATTACCTTCCGGTCGCAGGGAGGGCTGGGGAGGGACCAAGCCGGACCCAGCATTTGGATGCCGTTCCGCCCTTCGCCAGCGAATGTTCCTTTCGCCAATTACAATACGCGGCTTGTCGTCGTGTGAGGGTTCTTCGTGATCATCCATCCCAAGGTTCGTGGCTTTATCTGTGTCACTGCGCATCCCACCGGTTGCGAGAAAAATGTGCAGGAACAAATCGACATCACCAAGGCGAGCGGTGCATTCGCCTCCGGCCCGAAGCGGGTGTTGGTGATCGGCGCCTCGACCGGTTATGGATTGGCATCGCGCATCACCGCGGCTTTTGGCCATGGCGCCGCAACGCTGGGCGTATTTCTGGAAAAGCCTTCCAGCGAGAGCAAGCCTGGCACGGCCGGCTGGTACAACTCCGCCGCCTTCGACAAGCTCGCCAAGCAGGCAGGCCTGTACAGCCGCTCCATCAATGGTGACGCGTTCTCGCATGAAACCCGTCAGCGCGCGATCGAGCTGATCAAGAACGAAATGGGCGGCCCGATCGACCTGGTGATCTATTCGCTAGCCTCGCCCGTGCGCAAGATGCCGGACAGCGGTGAATTGGTCCGTTCGGCGCTCAAGACCATGGGCAACACCTTTACGGCTTCGTCTGTCGACACCAACCGCGACGCGGTCGTGCAGGCCACGGTGGAACCGGCGACCGAACAGGAAATCAAGGATACCGTCACTGTGATGGGTGGTGAGGACTGGGCGCTGTGGATCGACGCACTGAGCAAGGCCGGCGTATTGGCCAAGAACGCCACCACCATCGCCTATAGCTACGTCGGCACCGAAATCACCTGGCCGATCTATTGGCACGGCACATTGGGACAGGCCAAGCAGCATCTGGACAACACCGCGCGCGAACTACGCACGCATTACGCGGCGGAAGGTCTGCACGCTTACGTCGGCGTGATGAAATCCGTGGTCACGCAGGCCAGCTCGGCCATTCCGGTCATTCCGCTGTATGTCTCCATGGTGTTCCGCATCATGAAGGAAAAAGGCATCCACGAAGGCACCATCGAGCAGATCAACCGCCTGTTCCACCAATTCCTGTATCGCCAGGATGGCAAGACGCCGGAAACCGACAGCGAAGGCCGCCTGCGCCTGGACGACTGGGAACTGCGCGACGATGTGCAGCAAGCCTGCAAGGCGCTGTGGCCGACGGTCAACACTGAAAACCTGTGGCAGAACACCGACTACGCCGGCTACAAGCACGAATTCCTGCGCCTGTTCGGCTTCGATCGCAAGGATGTGGATTACAACGCGGAAGTAAATCCGGACGTGCGGTTTGATGTCGTCGAGTCGTAAGTCTTCGCAAGCACCGCGTCACGAATAAGTGCGCGGTGCATCTCATGTGCCGTCATTCCCGCAAAAGCGGGAATCCATTTCTGTTGGCCATACAAGATGGATTCCCGCTTTCGCGGGAATGACGGCCATGAGGTTTACGCCCGCAGAATCGCAATACCCAGCGCCGCGAACGGATCGGTCACCGCCTCCGGCGTATCACCTTCCACGACCAGCATGGTCGCTGCCGTCGCTTCCGCAATCACATAAGGCGAAGCCGCATTGAGCTTTTCAGCGGATGCGAGCACCACGACTTCCGCCGCCCGCGCCACCAGCGCGCGCTTCACGTACGCTTCTTCAAGATCGCCGGTACTTAGCCCCTCGGTGGGGTGCACGCCTGTTACGCCCATGAAGTAGGTATCAGCGCGGATATGCCCGATCGCTTCGATCGCCGCTGCACCTACCGTGACGATGGAATGCTTGAACAAGCGGCCGCCGATCAGCACCACTTCGATCCCCGGGTGATCGACCAGCGCCACCGCGACGCTGGGGCTGTGCGTCACCACGGTCGCCTGCAAGCTAGGCGGAAGATGCCGCGCCAGCTCCACGCAGGTGGTGCCACCATCGAAAAGCACCACCTGCCCCGGGGCAATCAGGGTGGCCGCCTTGCGCGCAATGGCTGATTTGGCGTCCGTGCTGATCTGCTGTCGTTGCACGAAATCGCCCGCGGCTGGCGAGGACGGCAACGCCCCGCCATGGACCCGCTGCAGCAGGCCATCTACCGCAAGTTCGCGCAAATCGCGCCGAATGGTGTCCTCTGAGACGCCAAATACCTCACTTAACGTCTTGGCGACGACCTGACCGTCGCGCTTGAGCGCTGCCAGGATGGCTTGCTTGCGATGGCTGGTCAGCATGATGATTGCATGATATTCATTGACTTTGCACGATATTGCACGATAACGTTTTTGGCAACCCCTGCATGCCTGGAGCCTTACCCATGGCCGAAACGACCGAACGCGTCCGCGTCATCGAGAGCCAGGTGCTCTCGAACGACTGGTACCTGCTTAAGAAAACCATTTTCGATTTCCGTCGCGCGGACGGCAGCTGGCAGCGCCAGCAACGGGAAACCTATGACCGCGGCAACGGCGCGACCTTGCTGCTTTACCAGCTCACCACGCGCAAGGTGGTGCTGATCCGCCAATTTCGCTTTCCCGCCTACATCAACGGCCATGACGGCATGCTGGTGGAAGCGCCGGCAGGATTGCTCGACCAAGCCACCCCGGAACAACGCATCCGCGCCGAGGCGGAAGAAGAAACCGGCTACCGCGTCGGCGAAGTGCGCAAAGTGTTCGAGGCGTTCATGAGCCCCGGCTCCGTGACGGAGAAGCTGTACTTCTTCATCGCCGAATACGATGACACCTCAAAAGTCAGCCAAGGCGGCGGCATCGAGGATGAAGGCGAAGATATCGAAGTGCTGGAGCTGCACTTTGATGAAGCAATGGCCATGATCCGGCGTGGCGAGATTGTTGATGGCAAGACCATCATGCTTCTGCAGTATGCAGCGTTGCATCTGTTCAATGAGCGCAGGTCTTGAGCGTTAATCACAAGCCCTGCCTCGCACTCCATTCCCGTCGTCCCGGCGAAGGCCGGGACCTAGTGACTTTCGCGCGATACGGTTTCTCGCCTCAAATTCATAGATCACGAACAAAGTCACTAGGTCCCGGCCTTCGCCGGGACGACGGAATGCGGCATCATGCATCACACAAACAAAAAAAGGGCGGAGCTGACCGGGCAAACCCGACCAACCCCGCCCTCTTCCACTCTGGATCAGCGCATGATGCCCGTGTGACCCAGTGAGTAACGACCCGGCTGCGGCCATACGGCCAAACCGTGCGGCTCCATGCCGACCTTGATGATCTTCACCTTGCCGGTGGCGGTATCGAATGCATACACCACGTCGTCAAACCGGCCCGACAGCCACAACCACTTGCCATCGGCCGTGACGTTGCCCATGTCCGGGCTGCCGCCGCCGGGAATCGGCCAGTTGGCCACCACCTTGCGGGTGGCGAAATCGATCACTGAAACGCTGCCCGGACCATTGCGCGGGCCATGCACTTTGTTCGAACCGCGGTTGGCGACATACAGCTTGGTGCCGTCGCGGCTGGGGTATTCGCCGTGCGTGCCGATGCCGGTCTTGATAAAGCCGATCTTGGTGAAGCTGTCGCCATCCACCAGGAATACGCCGTCGGCCATCATGTCGGCGATGTAGAACACCTTGCCATCTGGCGATACACGGATGTCCTGCGGCATGCCACCCTTGTTCAGATCGAGATAGCCAACAACCTTCTGGTTGACCATGTCGATCTTGGCGACCTTGCCACCGAATTCGCAGGTAAAGATTGCGTACTTGCCATCAATGGAGAAATCGGCGTGGTTGATGCCCTTGCACTGAGGCACCTGCAAACTGCGCGTCAACGCCATGGTGTGCGCATCGCGGAAATCCAGGCGCGCATGCGCCTCGGCCACCACGATCGCTTCCTTGCCGTTCGGCGTGAAGTACATGTTGTACGGATCGTCGACCATCACTTCCTTGCCCGGCTTGCCGGTCTTCGGATCGATCGGAGTAAGGCTGCCATCCGTGCGGCCCTCTGCATTGTTGGTCACCCAGAGCGTCTGCAAATCCCATGAGGGCACGACGTGCTGCGGACTGAAGCCTACCTTGAACTTGTCGACCACCTTGAAAGTGGCCGGGTCGATGACGTAGACGTCGTTCGAGCGCAGGTTCGGCACATAGATGCGCGGCAAGGCATCTTTGACGGCCGGGCTGAACATGTTGGCGCCAGCGTTGCTGTACATGTCCAGCGGATTGGTCACCGGCGGCATGCCGGGAACGGTGGTTACCGTTTGCGCCAAGGCCGCAGCAGAAACGCACAACCCGGTGAGCACAGCACCGGCAAACGAGGCAAGACGCCCAAAATGATTACATTTCACAGCAAATTCCCTATGTAGAGAGGGCAATAAAAGCACTACGCATTGATGTCCGGCGTTAGCGCCAATAATCGTCGTCCCGGCACAAGCCGAAGTGACGACCCACAAGCCAGAACGTCAACGCACCAACCTATCTTCACCGGCCAACATCAGCGCCCCGCTGTGTCTTTCCGAATGGCATCGACCGTGCGCGAAACTATAGCATCCACGCCCAATTGGCCGAGTTGGGCGCTGGAACGATGCGGATCGCCACCATAGACGCCATCTGCAGGGCCCAGCTTCGGACTGGCTTGAAGCGCGCTCAGCCGCACCATCTGCGGAGCGACAGCGAGCTGCAGGGACGTATCGGCCAAGCCCGCATGCGTGCCGATCTCATCGTCACGATAACCACGCTGGCGCAGGATCTGGGCAAAGCCATCCGACGAGGCGTCGTAATACTCCGGCGGTAGGATGGCGCGAGCATTCGTGCCGACCCAGGTCTTGTTGAGATGGGCCACGACCTGTTTCAGATCCTTCTGATAGCCGCCGTGATCGCCGAGAAAGACGATATTGCGGAAGCCGTGCACAGCAAAACTGTTGGCGGCCGATTCAAGCAATTTCTCGAACACATCGTCGGGAATGGTGATGGTGCCGGGAAAGCGCATGTGCGAAGTAGGCGGCGCGTAACCGCCTTCAGGCACATAGGCAACCACTGGCGCTACCAGCGCATTACCCAGTCGCTGCGCAATCTTGTCAGCAAGGTATTCGGCGCGCACGTTGTGCTTGCCCACAGCGACATACGGCCCGCTCTGCTCTGTGCCGCCAATGGGAATGATGATGGTGGTTTTACCGGCGCGGATCTGATCGCGCAGCTCCGTCCAGGTCAGGTTTTGCAGCTGCACGGTTTGCTGCGCTTGCGCCAGCGAAGCATGCGTGGCGATCAGCAAAACGACTGACGCAATAACACGTCGTAATGAATGATGCATGGTCAGCAGATATAACTTCATCTAAGTGGCGCGATATGTTTACACGCCATCTCTTTTCATGCACCTGCCATGACGTTCTTGCCCGCGTTTTGCCTTAGAGCCTGCCTGCGATTTCCACGTGGCCCGCGCCGGAAGCTGTTTGCTCGCAAGACCAGGAGGAGCGAGGGCGCGTATGTCAATACGTAACCGAGCGAGGACGCAGGATGGCGGGCAAACAGACCCAGCCCTTCGCGTTGTGTCTGAGCGGTCGCCATGCGGCAGCGCGCGGGTTGACCATACAGCGACCACCTGGCGACCGCTCAGACACAACGCGGGCTACGTGGAGATCGCAGGCAGGCTCTTATTCGTTCTCGGGAATGGCCTTGCGGAAAATCTCTTCCCAATACGCTACACGCTCCGAATAGGCCTCACGCACGGATTCCGGCTGATCGTCCTGCAGACTGCGCACCAGAGTGATCGGGAACGTGGCAGATGCCAGTTGCCGCCACGTATCGGCCGCATCGCGAAGATGGCTGTGGGATGAAAGCAGCGCGGCGATGACCTGCTGATCCACCATTTGTTGCGCGCTCAGCGCCATCACGCCTTCCAGCGCCATATCGGTGCGCTTGGAGATAAACGCCGCCGCCTCACCCCAATTCCTGAAGCTGACTTCCATGGACGGCTCCTTGCTTGATGGGGACAGCCCGAGACTAGCACCAAGCACAGCATGACGATGTCATGGAAATGTCGAATCCAGGCTGTGCCGGTCAGGGTTCGCCTTCCCAATAATCCAGGCTGTTTTCGGATCGCTGAACCCATTGGAAACGAGCGCCATCTGGCCCGGCTGCAATCGTTGCGTATTTGCCAGAATCGGGGTACTCGACCAGCTCGGGTATCTCCCGCGTGCTGATCGAAAGATATTTCAGCGGGGCATCCGAGGTGTTGATGATCTGGTGCGGATACGCCGGCCCCGGCGGAATGAAGATCACATCACCCGCTGCGATCAGCAGCATCTCCCCGTCGACGCGCAATGTTCCCGTCCCTTCCAGCACGATGAACATTTCTTCCTGCGTGTAGTGGAAGTGATACGGGCAGGAGCGCTTGCCCGGCGCAACCGTATCGATCGAAGCGCCGAGCTTGCTGGCTGCAGTACCGGTACCCAACCGCGCACAAACCGTGTCGTAAAGCGGACCACGCGACTGGTGTTCTGTCGCTGCGGTATTGACGTTGCGAATCAGCTTTTCGGCCAGCACGCGCGCTTTTTCCGTCACACCATTCTCCTTTCAGCGCAGTTGGCTGTCCTTGCTACCGCGGCGGTTATAAAGACTGGTGTTGCGCTCGGCATCGTGTGCTTGCTGGCATGATACGCACAGACGCACCCCGGGCACGGCCTCGCGCCGTGCCGCGGGAATGGGCGCATCACATTCCTCGCAATGCGTCAGTCCAGGGCCTTTGCGAAGCTGACGCCGCGCACGCTGAACCGCATCGCTGACCGTGGCATCAATCTGATCCTGCACGGCGCCGTCGCCGGCCCAACCGGTAGCCATGGGGCCTCCTGAAGCTCTACTCGTACTGGCAAGCGCCCTATTTTACTCGCTATGCAGGCAGCCTGCGGCTCTACACCGTTTCTGGCTCTTTTAGCGGCTCCCAGACGTGATCGGGATAGAAACGCTGCATCATTCGCTGCACATAGGCCACTAGATTGGGCCGTTCGACGAGAATCCGTCGCAAAGGCGTATCGAAGAACGGGGTCAGGATCGAGGCCAGTACACCAAACGCGAAAGCATCCACGCCAGTCAGCCGCTCACCCATCAAATAGCTACGCTCGCCCAGCAACTGCGCCACGGTATTGATGGAGCGCTCACCCAGACTGGCAATCTCCACCGCCGTATGCCGCCCAATGCCATGCGAGCGCAAATCAGCGTCCCTGCGCGCCTGCATGTCGCGACGCAGTTGCTCACGTTCCTCCTCAGGAGCGCGATCCGCAAAATGCGCGGGGCCTTTGGCGAAATTCTCCGGAACGATCCAGCGGAACCAGACCATGGCAAAGTAAAGGTGATCTTCCAGCAAGCGCTCGATCGCCCAGGATTCGGCCCGCTGCCGCGCATCGAGCCCCTCGTCCAGGTCCGCGCCGTACTTGCGTTCAATATGCGCGCGAATAAAGGTGGAATCCGGCACCACTTCACCATCATCGACGATGTAAGGCACCTTGCCCTTGGGTGCCAGCGGAGGAATCGTCGATTCCCGCTGATACGGCAGTCCCGCCATCTGCAATTGCACTTCCGTCTTGATCACGAAAGGGCTCGTTTCCGGCATAAGAAAACCGGGGCGGGTGACATACAAAGTGATGGATGACAGAGACATGTCAGCGCTCAGCAAAGGAAGGAAGGCTTAGCGTGAACCCCGCCTACTGACAACGTCTTGTCAGCAGCCCCGTTCACGCCACGCCAGCACGTCCGGCGGAACCAGGGCAGCAAGATCCATATCCACGGCATGACAGGCATCAAGCGTGTCGCCGAGCGACTTCGCATAACGCGGATCACACGCGTCCGGCGGAAGATTCAGTGCCTGCCATTCAATCATCGCCAGCATCCGCGATGACCATTCGTAAAGCTGATCGGCGCGCTCGGCAAAACGATGACGCAACCACTCCCGCAACGGCGCGTGCAAGGTATAGCCATAACGCTCAGCAATCCGGCTGGCGAACACGCCCACTTCATCGCCAATGCCGCGAAACCATTCGGTATGACCACCCGCTGCCTCCGACACCAGCAGCGGCGCCGTAGCCCGGTGCTCCGGCCAGCGCTCGATCAGCAACCGCTCCATACGCCGTGCATCGGCCAAGCGCGGCGTCTCGATCAGCATGCCGGCCTCCAGATCGAACAATGCGAAGAAGCGCGGATGAAAGCTGCGAAAACGCTGGATCGGGTCGTGAGTGAAACCGACCTTGGTCAGGTCTTCCCCGAGACACGGCAGCACGTAGACAAACGTTCGTCCGCGGCGCGAGGTGCGCCATGGTTCCGGATCACCAAGTTCATCCAGCTCACTCACGGACGCTCCGACCTTGCAAAGGTGGCTCGACCCACACTTGCTGACCGGCAATACTGCGCCGGTAGTCGCACCAGGGATAAGACATTGAATAAGGCATCATCCAGGGGCAGCTTGGTCTGTGTCGGCATCGGCATCACGCTCGGCTCGCATATCAGCCCCCTCGCCCGCAGCCATATCGAACAGGCTGACGTCATTTTCATGGGTGTTTCCGATGGGGTGGTGGAGCTGTGGTTGAAGGGCATGAACAAGGACGCCCGCAGCCTGCAGCCCTACTACAGCGAAGGCAAATCACGGCTGGATACCTACCGGCAGATGGTCGAAGCCATGATGGCCGAGGTACGCATCGGCAAGCGGGTATGCGGCGTGTTCTATGGCCACCCAGGGGTGTTCGCGTGGGCCCCGCATAAGGCTATCGAGATCGCGCGGCAAGAAGGCTATTCCGCCCACATGGAGCCCGGCATCTCTGCCGAGGATTGCCTGTATGCGGACGTCGGCATCGATCCCGGCACCTTTGGCTGTCAGCATTTTGAAACAAGCCAGTTCATGATTTACCAGCGTTGTATCGATCCAAGTGCCTGGTTGATCCTGTGGCAGGTGGGTTTGGCTGGTGACAAGACCAACCGTCGTTTCGCCACCGGGCCGGCTTATCGGCAGGTATTGGTGGACGTCCTGGCACGTAACTATCCACTAGATCATGAAGTGATCCTCTATCGGGCAGCAACCCTGCCGATCCAGTCACCTCGCATCAGGCGGCTGACACTTCAGGCATTGCCCCAAGCTGACGTAAACAGCCCCGATACCCTGGCAATACCCCCTGCCCGGAGCATCCAGGTCGATATGGACATTCTCAGACGACTGGATGCCCTGGATCGCGAAGCGGCCGAGAGCTGAGCCTTCCGTGCCCGAGGTCTACCGCGCCAGAGATCTTGATAATTGTGAAGGCCCATCGTGCCGACCAGCCGATCGGCAGGGGACGTGAAGCCTTGCCACGTGGGACGCTCCAGCAAGATATGATGCGCGCACCCCACGATTTTCGAACGTGAGCTACGGGGTCGTTGGGGCACTACAAGATAGCTTAATAAAACAGGGGATTAACTCGATGTCGAGTGTTATCGATTTTCTGGAAAGAATGGGTAGCGAAGCGCATTGGCGTGATGCCCCCCAGGACGAAATTGAGCTGGCCCTGGCCGACGCGGGAATCGACGCGCCTATGTGCAACGCTATTCTTGCCGGGAACATCGCCGACGTACACGCTTTGCTGGGACAGCAGAAATTGATGGGTGATCAGCTTCCGAATCCCGAGGAAGAGCCACGGCCACCGCAACCCGATCCTGGCAAGGAAGAGGAGAAAGAAGAGGAGAATGCGACTGGTGACGAGAGCAAGGCACCGAATGGTACCAGCGACTCGTTTTCCCCTTCATCAAGTTCCTCGCTGTAACTGGAACGATGAGCGCTACCGGCATCAGGCGCCGGATGTGCTTGGCAGCAGTCATTCTGTTGCTGAGCACTTTTGTGGGGGCCACGGCTGCAGCCACTGCCCCTGCAGACGATACCGCGCAGCTTTTTGCTCGCGCGGACGCCATCAAGATGCTCGACAACGCCAGTTATGTAGCGCTGATGGAGCAGTTGGAACTCAGAGCCACAACCCTGTCTGACGCAGATAAATGGCATTTACGCTATCTAGAAGCCTGGCAAACCGCTTACCTCGGTCAAAACGACAAAGCCACCGTGATGCTCGAGGCGATTGCAAAGCAAGCAACCAATGATAATTTGCGGGAAAAAGCCAGAGCGACCTTGATGAACATTCTGGGTCTTGGCCACCGTTACGAAGAAGCGTTTGCGTACATGGATCAGGCACTCGACGACCTTCCTAACGTCAACGTTAGCCAAACGCGGCAGCAGGTACTGGGTGAAGCCGCGCAATTACTGATTGAAGCGGGCCAATATGACCTGGCGATCAATTACGCCGACCAGCTCCTGCTCATCCCCGATGCAAAGCAGTACAGCTGCATAGGCATGCGAATAAAGTTGGGGGCGGAATTCCTTGAGGGCCCGCACACTAACGAACTCCTTTCCCGACTCGAGAGCGCCGCCGACGCATGCGTTGCGGATCACAACATACTTTCAGCCGACTCGCTTCGACTCTACATTGCGGCCCTCAAGATTGAACAAGACAGGAGCAATGAAGCCATTGCGTTGCTGCAAAGCAGCTATGCCGGAATGCTAAAACTCCAGTATCAAGACCAAGCATCTCAATACGACCTATTGCTCGCGGAAGCCTACTGGAAACAAAACAACGTCGCACAGGCGGAAAAATACGCAGTAACAACAGTTGATCTTGCTTCAAAAGGCCACTTTGCGGAGCCGCTGAGCCGCGCTTATCAGCTGCTGTATCAGATCGCGCGACAAAAAGGTGATCTACGTGATGCGTTGATGTACCACGAAAAATACATGAGCGCCGACAACACGCATCTCGATGACACGCGTGAAAAGGCGCTCGCGTATCAGGTCGTCAAACAGCAAGTAGATGCCAAGAAGATCGAGCTCGATACGCTAAACAAGCAGAACAAGATCCTACAGCTGCAACAAGCGCTCGATCACAAAGACATGGAAACGAGCCATCTCTACATTGCCCTGCTTCTGACCATCCTTGCCTCAATCGCTTTCTGGCTGTACCGCCTGAAGCGTTCCCAACTCCGCTTCATGCGTATGGCTCGTCATGATGGGCTGACAAATATCTTCAATCGCCAGCATTTTGTTGAAGAAGCAGATCCGGCCTTGCGCCAAGCCGCCAAGTCCATGCGCTGCGCCAGCCTTGTACTCATTGATCTGGATCATTTCAAATCGATCAACGACAACCACGGCCACATCGTGGGTGACCATGTACTAAAACGAGTCGTGCACGTTTGCCAACGCTACCTGAATTCCAACGATATATTCGGCCGACTGGGTGGCGAGGAGTTCGGCATTCTGTTGCTCGAATGCACGGCCGAGGACGCCATTGAACGTGCTGAACAAATTCGTCGCGCCATCTATGCCGCGTCCAGCGATGAAAACCCTGACATCCCGGTGTCAGCCAGCCTTGGCATAGCCTCAACAGCCCATCACGGCCATGATTTGCGTCGTCTTCTGGTCGCTGCAGACGAAGCGCTTTACCGTGCGAAGCGGGATGGACGAAACCGAGTTGTGATAAACATCTCTGGTTACAACGGAGCAGGCTTCAACACGACCGGCACCGATGAGCGCAAAGCGACTGACCATACATCCAAAACCCGACCGGGCAGCGAACCATTCAACTACGCCACCGATAAATGAGCATCCCATGCACCGCAACGAGCGCAGATTCGAATGTTCGCCCTCACTCAACAACCACTTTTGACTAACCCAGCTCTTGACCACAAGTCGGCTGATTGTCACCCGCTGACACTACCAAATCCATATCTCGCAGCACACTCTTCAAGCCCCCAATATGCTCTGCAACGGCAGTAAATGCCGGAAGATTTCGACAGGGATTGTCCTACTGATCGCAATGTCTATGAGCACGGCGGGAGCCTCTGCACCCCCAGACGAGACAGCGCAGCTTTTCGCCCGCGCAGATCTCGTCAAGATGACAGACAACACTACCTACATCAGATTGATCGATCAGCTCGAACATCAATCATCAAAGCTGTCTGATGCGGACAAATGGCATTTGTTCTATCTGGAAGCCTGGCAAACTGCTTACGTCGGCCAGAATGAAAAAGCCCGCCCGATGCTGGAAGACGTGGCCGAGCATGCGCCCGATGATGATTTGCGGGAACAAGCCAGAGCCACCCTGATCAATATCCTCGGCATTGGCCATCGCTACCAGGAAGCCTTCTCCAACCTTGATCAGGCGCTCGACGAACTCCCGCGTATCAGTCGCGCCAGCACGCGGCAGCATGTACTGGCGGAGGCTTCGCAACTACTGACCGAAGCAGGCCAATATGATCTGGCGATCAATTATGCAGATCAGCTCATCCTCATACCCGCAGCAAGCGATTACCGCTGCATAGGCATGAGCATCAAACTGGATGCAGAATTTCGTAAAGATCCGCATGCTGATGATCTCCTTTCACGGCTCCAACGCGGCGTCGACACATGTGTCGCAAACCATGTCCTGCTTTCAGCCGATACGCTTCGGGCTGATATGGCACGCGTGAAGATCGATGAAGGCAAAGCAGGCGATGCTATTGATCTGCTGCAAAGCGCCTATGCCGACATGTCTAAACTGCAGTACCAGGATCTGGCATCTCAATATGACGCGTTGCTCGCAGAAGCTTACTGGAAGCAAGGAAACACCCGACAAGCAGAAAACTACGCGATAGCGACAGTGGACCTCGCCTCAAAAGGCGACTTCATGGAGCCGCTGATCAGCGCCTATCAGTTGCTTTACCAGATTGCACAGCAAGAGGATCATCTCCGCGACGCACTGATGTATCACGAGAAGTTCATGATGGCGAACAGCACTCATCTGGACGACATACACGAAAAAGCACTCGCATATCAGGTTGCCAAACAACAGTCAGATGCCAAGAAGGCCGAACTGGACGAACTGAGCAAGAAAAACCAGATCCTGCAACTGCAACAGTCGCTGGATCACAGGGAAGTGGAAACCGGCCGCCTTTACATCGCCTTGCTTATTGTCCTGCTGGGCTCCATCGCCCTTTGGTTATATCGGCTCAAACGCTCTCAATTGCGCTTCATGCGCATGGCGAGCCATGATGGGTTAACGAGCATCTTAAATCGGCAGCACTTTTTTGAAAAAGTCGAACAAAAATTGGGCCGGGCTACCGACTCCGCGCAATCTGCCAGCCTGATTCTTATCGACCTGGATCATTTCAAATCGATCAATGACACGCACGGCCACGCCGCGGGAGACCATGTCCTGACACGTGTCGTGGACGTATGCCAGCGTTACCTGCAAACCACTGATGTGTTCGGACGACTGGGTGGCGAGGAATTCGCCATCTTCTTGTCCGGCTGTACCGCCGAAAATGCAATCGAACGGGCCGAGCAGATTCGCCGCGCGATCCATGACACATCCCGTGAGGAGAACCAGAGCACTCCTGTTTCGGCCAGCCTCGGCGTGGCATCAACAACGCATCACGGCCACCATTTGCGCCATTTGCTTGCTGCCGCGAACGAAGCGCTTTACCAGGCCATGTACGGAGGCTATAACCGCGTCGTCATAAACATCGCCAGCCACAGCGAAGCGCACCCGGGCGGGGCATGTATCAATAAATTCGCTGTATCCCACGGCAAGCCTGGTGCCACACAAGATGGCGAACCGTCTAGTTGCGCCGCCGATTCACAAGACTGACAAAGTGCGCACTGTCCCGGCTCGTTGGGTTACCCCCGGATCAAGTCCGGGGTAACCTAACCCGCGGACCGCATCGCCTATGTCGCAAAGGAGTGTCTTCGTGCAACGCCGTGAATTTCTGCGCCAAGCTGGCGCGACTCTGGCTGTAGCATCAACAGCCGCCCTTGCTGGCTGCGCCCGGCAAACGCTAGTACCTGCCGCCACGAAACCGCCACTTGCGGCCCAATTGGAATCAGGAGTGGCGCGGCTCGCGCCGATCCGGGCGCAAACGGACCGGATCACCGGCATCTATGTCTGTACGCGGCCTTTTCGTGCAGCCGGTCCGCGCATCGAGATGGAGACGCTTGGCAACAAGACCATCGTGCATAACTACGGGCACGGTGGCAGCGGCTGGTCGCTTTCGTGGGGTTCTAGCACGCTCGCTTTGCACATGGCGCAGAGCACCGGTGTGCACGAGCTTGGCGTGATCGGCTGCGGCGCGCTGGGGTTGACCTCGGCTCTTCTGGCACAACGTGCTGGCCTATCCGTACGCATTTACGCGAAGGCGTTGCCACCCGATGTATTTTCGATGCGTGCCACCGGTCTGTGGACACCGGATTCCCGCATCTGCGATGCACAACATGCGCAGGCTTTCGGTGACCGTTGGGAGACTATGGCGCGTACGTCCTACGGCATGTACCAAAGCATGCTTGGACTGCCCGGCGACCCGATCGAATGGATCGACGGCTACCATCTGCCGGACATGACTCATAGCCAACAAGGCGAAAGCGTTTCCGATGAACCCGACTACGGCGACTTCAGCGAGCGCATCCGCGATCTGACACCAGAGACCATCACTCTTCCTGTCGGCAGCACGCCATTCCCGCAGCCAGTGCGGCGCTTTACCATCATGATGTTCAACATCACCACGTATGCGCGCATGCTGATGTCCGACTTTCAGCTGGCGGGTGGAAAAATCATCGTGCGTGAATTTACGCACCCTCGCGAATTGCAAGAACTGCCCGAACGCACGCTAATCAACGCCACCGGCTATGGCGCGAGAGCCCTGTTTAGCGATGACTCGATCATTCCCGTGCGTGGCCAGACAGCCCGGCTGATTCCGCAACCGGAAGTCAATTACGCGCTGAGTGCTCCACGCCTGAATGTGGTGCCGCGTCGCGATGGTTTACTGGTGCAGGCATTTGCTGACACCGGCAGTTTCAACAACAGCGATTTGACGCCCCATCCCGAAGAATCCGAAGCGGCTGTACGGCAACTCGCCGGTATCATGGCGAGCATGCGAAGCGCATAAATGTTTCCCGTTGCCCCACCGCGATAACAGAACGACGGTGCTGCACAGAAAAAAGGGAGGCGCCAAGACGGCACCTCCCTCTCGCGTCGTTCATTTACTTGCCTGCATCCTGCCCTTTGGTCAGGTCGATCATCGGAATCGATCCCGCACCCACAACCTGGGGCAGAATGCCGTTCCAATGCTGCAAGCCGTAGAAGTGCGCGTACTCCGGATTGCTCTTGAGCGCCTCGCCGACTGTTTCGATCGCCTTGGCCTGCGCTTGCGCCTGCAGCACCGTAGCCTGTGCTTCACCATTGGCGCGCTCCACCGCAGCAGTCGCTTCGGCATTGGCGGTGACGGTTTTCTGCTCGCCCTCGAACTTCTTCTGGGCCACCGTATTTTCCGCCTGCACGGCCAGGTTCTTGGCACGCACGGCCTCCTCGATGGATTGGTCGAAGATCGGCGAATAGTGGATGCCCACCAGCTGCACGTCGATCACATCCACATTGAACAGGTGCCGTAGCGCATCGCTGATGTCCTTGCGCATCTGTGCCGTGATCTGCGCGCGCTGGTCCGAAATCGTCAGCGTGTTGTATTGGGCAAAGGCTGCCAATGCGCGATCCCTGACGACGGGCAGGATGGTCGATTCGATATCCAACGAGCCGGCGCGGCCAACGTGATACAGCAGGTTCATGACCGCTGAGCTGGGAATCTGATAGATCAGGCTGACGTCGATGGTCACTTTCTGGTTGTCGTTGGTATACACATCCAGTCCGTTGAGTGTGTACACCGAACGGCTTGTCTGCAGGCGGTCCACGGATTCGAAGAACGGCACCTTGAAGTGCACGCCGGTGCCCAGTGGCGTGGTCGTCATCGGCGTGCCGCCCATCCAGCGCGTACCGGCCTCCTCACTGGGAGAAACCACGAATACGCTGTTTAACAGCAACGCCACGACGACCAGGATGGCAATCGCGCCACCGATACCAAAGCGACCGAGCGCGCTGCGCGGGTCTCTGGAAGGCAAGTTGAGCATGAATCATCTCCTCTATGCGGTAACGAACGAATACGACGCAGCAGGCACCACACTGCCGGTACTGGCAGCCTGGGCGCTGACGATGAACAAACCAATCATCTCGGGCTGCACGGAGGCAGCAGCAAGGACAAGGGCATGTGGGAGGTCATCCAACGTCCGCGCGATGCGGAATGGATGTCCATGCAAAGGTATTCATGATTTTCTCCCCTGAGTCGAGAAGCATCCTGGCGTAAAAAGGAAGGGGTTGCGAGTGGCGGGCGCCACACTCCAAAGAAGGGGTGCTACGTTGGCCTGGCTGCGTCATGAAGAGCACGCGCGGGCACTGCACATTGACGTTCCACGTCGATTTCACTCCAGCAGACCGGCGTCTGCTCCAGTGGCGCCATTATCCTCCTTTCCAGGGAAAGGCATGCTGCGCCTGCGGAAAAATTGCGAAGAATTTACGCGGTGGCCGATCCGCGCATATAGCCCCTTTACCGGAACAAGCAGGAACATGCGTCATCCGCAACGCGGCAACACGAGCCTGCCAACGTGACCATCATGATTGTTCAAGGGCCGCACACGACGACCCGCTCCCTCAGCAAGGAACTGCTTGGTCATCTGAAGCAACTGGCCCTGTCTGCCGGGCGCACCGTGGAGATCTGCACCTGCAGTGGCATGCGCGAATTCGTGGCACGGATTCGCTCGGCCCGCTCCCAGACCACGGAGTTCATGCTGCTCGCTCCCGGCAATCTCGCAGAGCAGGCGCAGACGCACCCCGAATCTGGGCTTAGCGATGCGCTCGATGCGCTGCCGATGCCGTATATCGAAGTGCAGGACGACTGCGACAGTGCCCTGGAACCGGCCGACCTTTCCAGGCACGGACCGCTGGCAACGGTAGTCATCAACGGCGACACGGTGGCCAGCTATCGCATTGCATTGGGTATCGCCCTCAGGCGGCTGAACGCTGCCTTGTGACAACAGCGTTGCATACGGCAGACTGCCATGCATGCTTGTCCGCCCTGCTCGCCCCGAAGACGCCCTGGATGTCGCGAACGTCCACGTTCGTTCATGGCAGGCGGGGTATCGGGGCTTACTCCCTGACGTTTACCTCGACGCACTGCGTGCAGAAGACCGCGCTCAGCGCTATGACTTTGCGACGCAAGATCCACGCAAGCCCGCAACCCTGGTAGCGGTCACAGACGGCACTGTTCGGGGATTTGCCACGACCTCACCGGCTCGCGATAAAGACACGCCGGAAGACGGCGAACTGTGCGCGCTCTATGTCGATCCCGACTACTGGGGAACCGGCATCGGTGCAACCTTGATCAACGCCGCACGCACTTGTCTTTTCGAACAGGGTTTTCGCCAGGCCGTGCTGTGGCTGCTCGCTGGCAATACACGAGCCGAACGTTTTTACCGCAAGGACGGCTGGCTGCCCGATGCACGAAAGCGAACCGACGTGGTGTGGGGCATCACGGTCCATGAAGTGTGTTACTGCAGAAGGCTCGACGCACCACTGCCCTCACCCTGATCCGGTGATCACCCAGCGTCAGTCCCTGGTACGCATGTGACGCGGTGAGTCAGGCCGACAACGTTATCACTCGCAGACCGTCTGGCGGCCAGTTGTCTTCTCGCCAGGCCATGCCAGAGAAAACAGATACTTCCATGCACTCCTGAGTGACGGACTCAGGCAACCGGTCGATCTTGCCGCGCATCGCCGCTTGGCGCGCTTCCTGCTTACCTTTTTCATAGAGGCATTCCATGCCATGACAATCGCAAGGTGGCAGGACCATGTGGCAATCGGACGCTCAGGGGGGAGCGGTGGCAAGGCGCAAAGACAGCGGCATCCCAATGATCTCCGGATTGCCCTGGCAAGCCGGCATCATGCTGGGTGTGACAGGTTATATCGCGGTGCGCTACGGCCTGGGCTGGTGTATGTCGACCTTTGGTGGCCCCGAGAGCCAAGCACTGGGGAGCGCGCTTACGGACGGCGCCTACGCGCCGATTGCATGGCTGTTGCTCGGCGCCTGCTGGGTTGCTGCACTGGTTTCCTTCCTGGACAACCGCCGCCGCAAACATTTGCTGGGCGCACAGAATGGGCTGACCGCGCTCAGTGCGATGGATTGGCGTGAGTTTGAAATGCTGATCCGCCGCGCCTTTCGCTTGCAGGGTTACAGCGTGCGTGAAGCGGGATTGGTCGACACCGATAGCGGCGTCGACCTGATCTTATGTAAAGACGGCCAGACAACCTTGGTGCAATGCCGGCAATGGCGCACCCGACTGGTGGACGTCAAGCTGGTGCGGGAGATGTATGGCTTGCAGGTTCACCACCACGCGGATGCGGTGAAGATCATCGCCATCGGCAACTATACCGACGATGCGCAGCGCTTCGTCAACGGCAAGCCCATCGAACTGATTTGTGGCAGTGCGCTGCTGGCCATGGTGCGGGAGAACCCGCAGCCGGCATCGATTCTGTAATCAAGCCGGACGCGAAGACATCGCCTGTGTCTATGGCGCAGGCAAAGCCTTCAAGATATCCCCGCAAAGCCTCTGCATGACAGGCATTGCCTGATAAAGGTTGTCATCGCCCGTTGCACCCTTCATGGCGCTGGCGGCCGCACCGGCTTCCTGCATCAGCGATGCCACCACCGACGACGTCACGGTGCCGCCGCCATCCATGTGCGCCTCAATCCGTATCTTCATCGCATCCACCTGCCTGGCAAGACTGCCAAGGCGGGTTTGAAGATGTGAATCCTGAGCCCGTTCGGCGGCGTTTGCGCACTCGGTTGCGCAGATCGCCACTTGGTCGCGGAGCGCGGTCAAATCCGGTGCTGGACTATTGTGCGTATTCATCATGCTTCCTACCGTGCAGTACCGACGTCGCCCATGATCACAGCCCTTTCAAACCGACGACCATATTGACTACCTTTTCAGCGGCCGATTCAAATTCCTCAAAGCTGATCTCCCGGGCTTTACGTCGATCAGCCTCGCTGAGCTGGCCATTCACGATTTCCTCGATCAGCGCATCATTGGCTCGCTTGACGCCCATCAGCAACACAGCTGCGGGCGATGCCGGATGGTATGCACCGTGGGGATCGGCCGCGTTCGCCTGCTGCGCGTCATCGCAGGCTTTCAAGTTCGCCGCCACCAGCGATTGGTAAACGATCGCCTGATTCACCAGCGCCTCGCGTGCCGCAAGCTCGTCGGGACCATAGCCAAAACCCAGATAAGCGTGGATGTCGGATGCACTGCTCTGTGCATCAATCGGCTGAGTGGTGCAGAACCGGCTGTCCACCGCCCGGGCAAGTTGTTCGATCCCGTCGCTGACCCGATTTTCCTGCTGGGACTGTCGCAGTAACTTGGCGATGGCGGATAACGAGCCGCCATCGCTGATCGTCGTCTGGATACCCTCTGCAAGCGAGGAAAGAGGCGCATCCAGACCACTCTTGTCTGCTGAACCCGCCAAAGGCTGTTCACTTGCTGCGGCGGCTGAAGCGCTCGTGCCGACCGTTTTCTTTACCGATGACTTGGCAGCACGCAGGGCAAAAGCAGATTGGACCGAGTTCCTGACTGCCTGCAGATTGTTGGCGTCCTGATGCAGGTCGGACGTGATGTCCTGATCTGGATTTTTGGTCAGTGCCGAAAGCGAATCCAGGTATTTCGCGAGTATCTGAATGCTGGCCGTGTCGGCTGAAAAATCGCCGGCAGCCAGCGATACGTATTGGAAATTCGTGTTCAACGGATTATCCGTATATCGGGAAACACGTTTCCAGTCCGCGGAGCTCAACGCAGGCGCACACGCCTGCGCGGCTTGGCTGGGACAGAAAAATCCATTGGCCGTCACAGATCCCGCAGCAGGATGACAATGGAATGCACCGTTTGAATCTCGGTGACAGGCTTCCGCAACATATGCGTCGCATGCGCGTGGAAGCGCTCCGCCGACGCGTGGCAGGCGCTCGATGGCCAGAGGTAGCGCGGTGGGATCATCGACGCCCGGAGCAGTCAGCTGCTCGCCCGGCGAGAGCAAGGGACATTGCGGATCGACGGCCCAGCGAAAACTGTTGTACGCCGTATTGGCGTCTACCAGATCCTTGTAAAACTGCCGCGTCGAATCGACCGCTTTCTGCGATGTCTCGACAAATGAAGCCGCCGCCTGCTCCTTGACCACGCGTTCACCACACGCCAGAAGCAAGAGCATGCACGTCAACATGGCCAGATGGCGAAGAACGAATCCAATTCGCATACGCATCCCCTACGCCCAATGCGCTCATTTTGCATGAGGCTGACCAAAGCAGCTACCGCCTGGATTCACCTGCGCCGATGCAAAGATCAAAGCGAGGCAACATGACGTGCCTCGCTTTGACCGTAAACGAAGCCTTCACTTATGACGCAACGAGCGCCGGTGCAGCGGCACTCTGGATGGCGTCGATCAGCTCCGCATGATCGTAAGCACGCCCGCCGATGCCCCAGGATCCTTCCGCTGCATAAACGATATTGGTCCAGATATGGTCTCGCCGCAGTCGCCCTTCGGCGGCTTGCTCCACCGCAGTGGTGGCCGCTTCGATGAACGCCTGCTTGGCGTCAGCTGTCGCCAATGCAATCCCAGGCAACGTGAGTTCGATAAAGGCAGCGGGCGCCGGTTGACCGCCGGCGAATACATGTCGTTTCGGCAGCACGTTCAAGCTGCCGATCACATTGGGAGTCATGAAGGGGTTGCCATCGAGCTGAGCGGCGGCGAGCAAGGCGCGGGTCAACTCGGCGAAAACCCTGGCTTCGGCTTCGGCGGACAGCAGGCTTTCGGGCACGGTAAGCGTAATCGGCATGATGCATTCCTCGGGTTGGGTGGTGGCCGGTCGTGCTATAAATACCAAGTGCTCTCTATACCTTACATACCGATCACTCTCTTTACAAGAGAGCAATCACTCTTTATTGGAAGACCGATGCGCTACTCAGCCGAACACAAGCAAGAAACCCGCACCCGGATCCTGGACGCTGCCAGTCAGGTCTTTCGCAGGGAAGGCTTTGGCGGCTCCGGCATCGATGGGCTGACCAAGGCCGCGGGCGTGACCAACGGCGCGTTCTATGGGCATTTCAAATCCAAAGGCGAGGCGTTCCGCACCGTCGTCCTCGCCGGGCTCGAACAGTTGCGCGAGGCGGTCGCTGGCTTGAAGGCCGATGCCGGAAAGCGCTGGGTGAAAACCTTTATCGACTTTTATCTGGGGCCCAAGCGCACCTGCGATATCGGTGAAGCCTGTGCCCTGCCCACCTTTTCGCCCGAAATGACACGTGCCGACGCCGATACACGGCACGCTTACGAAGCAGAGCTGCTCCGCCTGATCGATGAAGTGTCTTCGGGCCTGCCTTATCGTCTTAGCAGCGAGCGCGACGAAAAAGCCATTGCCCTGCTCGCATTGCTTTCCGGCGGCGTGACACTGGCGCGCGCCGTGCCTGACCCCGAACTGTCCGAACGCATTGCCAAGGCAATCACCAAGCAGGCCATGACGATGACCGCGTCGCCCCCTTCGAAGCCGAAGACGGCATGACATGTACGCGTCGCATGGCGCGGCACACCCCCCAACCACCAGGAAGGTTCATGGACAAGCAGCGCATCTTCTTTACGTCGCGGTGTCTCGTCTTGCTGACGATCATGCTGGCCTCGCTGAGTACGACCTCCGCGTATGCAACACCGCCCGCAGCGCCCCAGCCCATCACCCGCACGGTACTCGAACAACGCCCTATTCCCGGCACGGATGAATCCATGGAAATCATCCTGGTCGTTTACCAGCCTGGCGTTGCCGCGCCCTTGCATCATCACCCTGTTGCCGGGCTCAACTACATTCTCGATGGCACGGCCGAATCCGCTTATGGTGACGATCCGCCCAAGCTCTATCACGCGGGCGATACGCTGCAGGATCAACCCCAGGTTACGCATACCCTTTTCCGCAACGCGGACAAACAAAAACCGTTGCGCTTTCTGATCTTCGCCAACGTCCACGCTAATCAGCCGTACACCATCGTGCCCTGATCCCCGAGCGTGAAGACGATGTGACGACGTATCACTGATACGGGAAGAGAAAACTGTCCGCGTCCGTGTCCGGGCAAACACGCCGACCGTCCGCGGACAACCAGCATGACCGTGCGATCACACTGAAAACGGCTTAAGCATGCGGTTTTTCAGGCATCCAGCGAGTTGGCACAAGCCTTGCCATATACCTATCGAAGGCTTCCAACACTGATCTCACGGAGAACCGCCATGAAATTCGAAACCCTGATGCTGCATAGCCTGTTCGCCGCCACGTTGCTGATCTGCGTGCTGACATTCGGCTCCATGCTCACCGCCAAAACCCCTGTTGCGCATTTCGCCGCAAGTCATGCGCCGGTTGCTGCCGCATCCGTTCATACCGCCAGCTAAAGACTGACCATCCATCACTCTCGTCACGCCTGGATACACGAAGGACGCTTCATGGGACTCGCTGCACGTTTGATTGCTAGCATGACGCTGGTTCTCATCTCCAACCTGGCTTATGCCCAGAACGATTCCATGACCATTCCTGCTTCAGGCGTGATCGGCGTGCAAGATGCGATGCTTTCACCCGACTATTGGATAAACAAACTTGCTTCGCCCGACCAGGCCATTCTGACCCGCGCCCAGATCGATGCGCAGAATGGCCGCCTGCTCGACAACGATCCGAGCATGTATGACCTCGGCAAGATCGGCACAGCGGTAACGCGCGATCAGGTCCTGGCTTGGATCACAAAGGTGTCCAAGCTGGACGACAAACCGCTCTACGATGAAAAAGACCAGCTCATTCCGCGACCAATCATCGACGGAGTGATCGCCGGCCTTGCACTGGACAAGATTCCTGCCGTCACGCAACCGCGTTATGGACTGATCGTGCACCGCGTGTCGATGCGCAACTTTCCCACCCGCTTGCGCGCGTTTCCCGGCAAAGGATTGCAGGACTTCGAGCGCTTCCAGGAAAGCACGCTGTTTCCCGGCGACCCGGTTGCCATCGTGCATACCAGTCTCGACGGCCAATGGTATTTCGTCGTCAGCCCACGCTATGCCGCGTGGGTGGAACGCTCGGCCATCGCCGAAGGTACTCGCGATGAAGTGCTTGCGTACGCACACCCAGCGTCTTATCGCGTCGTCACCGGCGACAAGGTGCGCACGGTCTACACGCCTGAAGCACCCGCCGTTTCCGAGTTACTGCTGGACATGGGCCTGCGCATTCCGCTGGACAACCTGCCGCCGGACGAGCCGGTCAATGGCCAGGGCCCGTATGTATCCTGGACGCTGAAACTCCCCGTTCGCGCCGAAGATGGTTCGCTGCATTTCCAGCCCGCGCTGCTGCAGCGGGTTGCTGATAGCTCTCCGGATTACCTGCCGCTGACGCAAGCGAACATCATCCGCCAAGCATTCAAGTTTCTTGGCGAGCGTTATGGCTGGGGCCATCTGTACAACGGTCGCGATTGCAGCGGCTTCGTCTCCGATGTCTACCGCAGCATGGGCGTGCAGATGCCCCGCAACACCGGCGCACAAGCGATCAGTCCGGTTCTGCCGCATCGTGAATTCAGCGCCAGCGACAGCCACGAAGCGCGCATGCAGGCCATTGCCCAAGCGCAAGTTGGCGATCTGATCTACATCCCCGGCCACGTGATGATGTTTCTCGGCCGGGTCGACGGACAGCCCTATGTCATCCAGGACGTCGGTGGCCTCGTGTTTCGCGACAGCACCGGCAAGATGCGCTGGACGAAGACCAACGAGGTGTCGGTCACACCACTGCTACCGTTGCTCGTCGACGACAAGCTTTCCTATGTCGATGCCATGACCAGCATCGTGCATATCCGGCCCTGAGCTTCATTACCATGATCGCCATGAGCACAGAACTCAACGAAGGCCCGTGGTATCTGTACCTGATCGAATGCCGCGACGGCTCGCTTTACGCGGGCATCACCAACAATCTCACGGCCCGTTACCAGGCTCATGTCGAAGGACGCGGTGCGCGCTACACCCGCTCGCATCCGCCTGCCCGATTGATCGGCGCACGGCCTTATGCAGACAGGTCCACCGCAAGCCGCGCGGAATGGGAAATCAAGCAGCTCCCCAAACACAAGAAAATTGGCTACCTGCAACAGAGTCAGTGACCTCAGTCCGTTGGCCATAAATTACGAAGGTAAACTTTGTAGTTTTACTTCATATGTGCCAGCATGGCGGCATGGGCAAAGACACATCACCATCGCGCCAGGCCATGACCACCGCGGCAGAACTTCGCGTTCTGCTCGGGCAACTGAGGCGCCGCCTGCGGGAAGAAGCCAGCACCGGTAACTTCAACCTTTCCCAGCGAGCGGTCATGCTCCGTCTGGACCGCGACGGCCCCACCACCGTCACTTTGCTAGCGCGCGCCGAAGGGGTGCGACCGCAATCCATGAGCACCACGGTCGCCGCACTGCAATCGGTGGGATTCATCAACACCGCCCCCCACCCCACGGACGGGCGACAAACGTTGCTCACGCTGACGCCCGCTTCCCACGCATGGATCAAAGCCAATCGCGCAGCGCGCGAAGACTGGCTGTCTCGCGGCATTCAGCGCCAGCTTTCGCCGGCAGAGCAAAAGCAGCTCGCGCATGCCGTCCAGCTACTCAAGCGCCTCGTAGAACCGTGAACGGAACGCTTGCTGCAACATGAAAAATACCTTCCGCTCGCTGCGAGGCTATAACTACCGAGTCTGGGCCGGCGGTGCACTCGTATCGAACATCGGTACCTGGATGCAGCGCATCGCCCAGGACTGGCTGGTACTCACCCAATTGACGCATAACAACGCCACGGCCGTCGGCGTGGTCATGGCCTTGCAGTTCGGGCCGCAGCTTTTACTGCTGCCACTGACCGGCTTTGCCGCCGATCATCTGGATCGTCGCAAGCTGCTGTTCATGACCCAGGCGGCGCTGGGAACCCTGGCGTTGGCACTCGGTCTGCTGACCGTGACCGGACACGTGCAGCTTTGGCATGTTTACGGATTCGCGCTGCTGCTTGGCTGCGTCACCGCTTTCGACGCCCCGGTACGCCAGACCTTCATTTCTGATCTGGTGGGCGAAGCCAACCTGTCCAATGCCGTCGCCCTGAATTCCACCTCGTTCAACGCGGCACGCATGATTGGCCCTGCTGTTGCCGGCCTGCTTATCGCGGCGGTGGGTTGCGGATGGGTTTTCATCATCAACGCGGCGTCGTTCGGGGCGGTGCTCTATTCGTTGACCCTGCTGCGGCTCGGCGAACTTCAGCCCCAGCACAAGCTCAAACGCACCCGCGCCGGTTTGATCGAAGGCTTTCGCTATGTATGGAAGCGCCCGGATATGCGGGCGATCCTGCTCATGCTCTTCCTGATCGGCACATTCGGCCTGAACTTCGCCATCTACATTTCGACCATGGCGGTTACCACGTTCCATGCTGGCGCAGGTCGCTACGGTTTTCTTACGTCCACCATGGCGATCGGCACCGTGACAGGCGCCTTGTTCGCTGCACATCGCGCCATGCCACGCTTCACGCTGCTGCCTGCTGCCGCGGGGATGTTCGGCCTGCTGCTGGCGATCGCGGCGATGCTGCCCACTTACTGGCTGTTTGGCATCGCGCTGATCGGCGTCGGCATGGCGGCGCAAACCTTCACCACCTCCACCAACAGCTTCATGCAGTTATCGGCCGAACCGGCAATGCGTGGACGCATCGTTGCCATTTTCCTGGCCATCATCATGGGCGGCACACCGTTGGGTGCACCGGTCGCCGGCTGGGTGGCTGATACCTTCGGTCCGCGCTGGGCACTGGGTGTCGGCGCTGCCGCAGGGCTCCTCGCCGCAGCAGTCGGCATCCGCTATCTGGTGATATATCGAGGGCTGCGCCTGCACGTCAGCGCCGGACGCATGCGCCTGAGTATCAACCCTGCGCAGGTCGCTGCCAGCGCCCCGCAACCGGAGCGCGATGCGGCCTGAGGGTATGCACTACCCCGGGAAGCATAAACACATCAGCCGACACCCCACCCTCATGCCGCCTCGCACCGTAGGCGACCGATCAACTATGTCCATAGTTGACAAGCCGGGAAGTCCGGGTATCTACTACATCCATAGTAGACAGGGGATGGGCAGACACCATGAAGATTTCCCTCACCGATCGCGAAGCCGATGTCATGCAGACGCTATGGGACCACGGACCCTCGCTGGTCGCTGAAGTCCGCGAACGATTGAGCGATGAGCTTGCCTACACCACCGTGCTCACCGTGCTGCGCACGCTCGAAGGCAAAGGCTACGTCGGGCACGAAGAAGAAGGGCGCGGACACCGCTACTTCGCCAGCATCAAGCAGCAGGCTGCGCGCAAAAACGCGGTGCAACATCTCACAGACAAGCTGTTCAAGGGCTCAGCGGAGCTGCTCTTTTCACACTTGGTGTCCGACCAGAAACTCAGCCCCGAGCAGATACGCCGCATGCGGGAACTGCTGGCCGAACGTTCCGACAAGGAGCAGCCGTGATGATTGCCTGGATGATGTATGCCGTCCTGGTCACGGCCACGCTGAGTGCAGCGGCACTTGCGGGCGAGCGTGCGGCAAGGGTCCGCCGGGCCGCGACACGATGGGTGTGGATAGCAACGCTGGTTTGCTCGCTGGTGCTGCCGACGGTGATTGCCACCGCGTCGATTCAGCTCCCCAGTGCCCTCAAGTCCGGTTCTGCGTCGACGTCGATTGTTCTGCGCAACACGACATCCATAGCGATACCACCGGCACTGTTCGACCTTGAGGGTGCGCAGCCGAACGCGACATCCGCTCACATCGATACGCTGGTGCGCGGCACGTGGGTGGCGGCCTCGGTGCTGATGACGCTGATCCTCGCCCTGAGCTCCGTGCTGTTGCATCGGCGTAAGCGTGGCTGGCGCGAAGGACGCCTGTGTGGCGAGCGTGTTCTGGTCGCACCCGATGCGGGGCCGGCCGTCGTCGGCTTGATGCGTTCACGCATCGTCGTGCCCGTGTGGTTGCTGCAGGCCAACGAGGCGCAGCAACAATGCACCATCGCTCACGAGCGCTCGCATCTGCGTGCACGCGATCCTCAGCTCGTCGCATTCGCGCTGGCGCTGCTGATGCTGATGCCCTGGAATCCGCTACTGTGGTGGCAATTCCGCCGCTTGCGCCATGCCATCGAGGTGGACTGCGACGCCCGCGTCCTGCTGGGCGGACATGATCTCGGTGCGTATTGCGAAACGTTGATCCACGTCGGCCAGCGCCAATCGAGTCATCTGGGTGTGGTGCCGGCGATGTCCGATTCCGCATCGTTCCTCGAACTGCGCATCCGGCACATGCTGCGTAAGCCGAAGAAATGGGCGCGCGCATCGGCGGCGGCACTGGTGTGTGCGTCGCTGGGCATCGCAGCCTTTGCAGCGCAGGTAACGCCGCCGCCCAACACCCCGGTCGCGCTGAGCAGCGACACGCTTGACCGCTACATAGGCTTTTACCAGATCAGCCCCATCTCTCTTGTTACCGTGACGCGCGACAGCAGTGGCCTCACCGTCAATATCACCGGGCAGATCGCCGCGCGGAAGCCGCTCCACCTCGTTCCCCTCGGCGAAAACCGGTTCACCGTGGAGGGCCAGGACAGCACCGTGCCGAATGCCACCGCGCACTTCGTCACGGATGCCAATGGCCATGCCTTGCGACTGGTCGCCCAGCAGAACGGGCGCGATGTCCTCGACGTCACGCGCGTCGATAAAACCACCGCCGACCGGATCAATGCCGCACTCGCCGCCCGCATCAAAGTGCAAAGGCCATTCCCGGGCAGCGATAAGGCGATACGACTGTTCCTCAGCGATCCCGACAGCGGCACCGGCATGAGTGACGATCTGGCCCGGGTACGTACCGAAAACAAAGTGTCGAGAAGGAAATTTCTCGCCGCGCTCGGACCGGTCGAATCCTACACATTCACGGGCGTCAGCAAGTTCGGCTCAGACGTCTATCTCGTCAGGCGCCAGCACGGTACGGAAACGGTGATGCTGTTAGTCGATGAGGATGGAACCATAGCAAGCGCCCTCCAATACACGGGCACTCAACCCTGGTGAGCGCTTTCCCACACAGCTGAGCCCGCTTTACAGCCGGTTTCCCCCCATGGTCCTCATGCAGAGGACCTGACCCACGCCTCACCCGCATGTGATCCACCTGTGGCCATTTCCAATGGCCGCAACGATGCCCCTGTGCCCGCACTTTCCCCAGGAGTGATGACATGAAACGTACAGCACCACACTGCACCCGTTTTCGACTGACCCATGTTGGGTTTGTGTTGCTCGCCTGCGTCGGCATCGGCTCTCTGCCTGCGCACGCCGCGGGTCTGAAACCCGACGCCAACGCCGGCGCGCATTCGATGTTTACCCTCGAGGTTATCAACGACACGCGCAGCCATATCGATTCGTTTTCGATCGCACCGACCGGGACTGATCACTGGACCAACATCGATTTCAGGGGCCCGATGCAAGAGTCGTCATTCGACGACGCGCTTGCCGTCATGCTTCAGATTCACGATGACGGTAGCTGCCTGCACGATCTGCGCACGGTGTTGTCGGATGGCCGCCGAATCGTCACCCGTCATGTCGACCTCTGCCATCTCCATGCTTACCGACCTGGTTTGAGCTTTTCCAAAGTTCAGGAGTAATCACGTGAAACGTACAGCATCACACTACGCCACCGTTCGACTGATCACTATTTGGCTTGTATTGGCGGCTTTGATCGGCATTGGTGCTCCTCCTGCGACCGCCGCTGATCTGAAGCCCGGCACCCACGCTGGCACGCTACAGGGCGCGCTCTACCGCATCGATATCCCGGCAAATTGGAACGGCGACCTGGTGATGGTGATGCATGGCTACCAGCCCGTGGGCGCACCGATAAAGACGCCGATGACGGCAGCTGACGCCACGTCCATCTTTCTCAAACAGGGCTATGCCGTTGCACAGAGCCAATATGCATCGCAAGGCTGGGCGGTGGGCGATGCCATCGCCGATAATGAACGTCTCCGCCAATATTTCATTCACACCTTCGCCCGCCCTGCCCACACCTACATTTACGGCTTCTCACTGGGTGGCCTGGAGGTGGCAGCGAGCATCGAACGCTACCAGCATGTCTACGCTGGCGCGCTGATCACGTGTGGTGCGACCGTCTCAACGCCCGACATCGTCTCGCGCGCCATCGTCACGCCCTTGGTGGCCTTCGATGCATTGATTCCGGGTGTGCTGCCAGACCTGGCTGCTCCCGACTCGCCACGATTCATCCCTCCGGCTGTCTTTGCCAAGGCACTGCAAGCGCATCCGAAGGAGGCCGCCATACTGGAAAAGCGTCTGCAGGAAACACCTGAAACGCTGCCAACGCTGTCGCTGTATTACATGACGTTGCGTGAATTCGAGCAGCGCGCGGGCGGCATGCCGGTAGACAACCGTAAGACCCTTTATCATGGCTTCGGAGACGATGATGCCTTCAATCGCAACGTACATCGCTATGCCGGCTCACCCGCTGCCATGGCCTATGCCAGCCGCAACGTCACCTTGACCGGCCGCATCAACGTACCACTGGTGATGCAATGGAACGCCTTTGACCAAACCATCCCCGCGCGATTTCATTCCGTCTATCCCGACCAAGTACGTGCGTCAGGTAACGGCAAATTACTCACTGTCCTCGCACCGGTCGGTAATGGACACTGCAACTTCACCGAAGAGCAGACCTCTGCAGCGTTCAACACGCTGGTAAGCAAGGTGGATAGCGGAGCGCATTGATCTCATCGTAGGCCACGCCAAGGACGGCATGTCGATGTGCTGCGTCGATCGAGTTAGGAGTGAGGTACAGCGCACGGCTGTAAGAGCCTAGCCTTGCGTTCCGGCAAGTACACCCGCGTCCACAAGCAGATCACGCAATTCGCGCAGCTGCGGCTCATAGTTCCGCCAGCGGCCGAGTGCTGTCCGATAAATCGGCGCACGCACTTGCCATGCGTTGGGGGTGTTGACGGGTGCGGCATTGTGTTCAGACTGCAAGCAGGTATCGTTCCAGGGTAAGCCGCAAAATTCCAGCAACTTACGCGTGGCAGCCTCCTGCGATTCCACCAACGACTCGTAATGCACCTCCAACACACGCCCTGGCAACACGTTGTTCCAGTGTGCCATAAGACGGTCGAAGCCGATGTAATAGCGCCCGGTATCAAGCAGATCGAAGGAGTAGTCGTAGTAAGACGTTTCCTGCTCAAACAAATGCCGGAAATTCCCAAGGCAGGTATCCAGCGGATCACGACGAAGACAAATGATCTTCGCCTTTGGCAAGGCGCGTGCGATAAAACCCGCATAAAGAAAGTTATGCGGCAACTTGTCGATAAAGTAGGGAGCCTTTTCCGCGTGCTCGTTCGTAGCGGCGAGGTAACTGGCACCCAACGCCTGCCAATCGAGGCTGCGTACCCGCGCAGGCAAATCCGGATCAAGCAAAATCGGAACCGTGCTACCGGATACGCGCTGCAGGCTTGCCGGAAAATCCTGCAGCTCACCGGCGGAATGAACATCCGGATGACTGGAAAGGATGCGATCAAGCAGCGTCGTGCCTGTACGCGGCATGCCAATGATGAAAATCGGAGCACGGCTTGCATCGCCTGAGTGGGCCGCCTTCTCCGTCACCGGGAAGCTCTCGACAAGCCGCTTGAAAATGGCTTCGTCGCGCTTGACCGACTGTTCATCGCGGCGACGCCCCGCCGTCTTCGCGCGGCGGTAATGCTCAAACGCTTCCGGATAATTGCCCAGATCCTCACATTCCTTGGCCAAGGCCATATTCAAATAAAGCTGTGCAGCAGGCTGCGCTGAATACTGTGTCTGCAATCGCTTCAATCGCTCCACATGATGGCCGTCAGGCGTTTGGCGGCGCAGTTGCGCAAGATTCCAATGTGCAATCCAGAAGCGCGGCTCAAGCCGGATGCATGCCTCAAGTTCCTGTTCTGCCGCAACAGCATCACCCATCGTGGTCAGTGCGTAGGCCAGATTGAAACGTGCTTGCGGATGATTCGGCACCATGGCCACGAGACGGCGAAAAACATCAACAGACTGCTCATGCGCATTGGTCTGGCTGAACACCACACCAAGCGTATCCAGCGTCATGGGATTGGCCGGCCCCAGCGCCAACGCCTTTTCGGCAGCAACTTTCGCTTCTGCCATCCTGCGTGCAAGCGCCAGTGATTTGGCGTACTCCGCCGCAAAATCTGCACGCCCCGGCTGGAGCAGCGTCGCCTGCCGCAAAAGGTCGATGGCTTGCGGCAGCTGTTGCAATTGCATATGCGCCACGCCACCCATGAATGGAGCCATGGCGTCCAACGGCGCAAGCGGCTGCAATTGCAACGCCAGCTGCCTGACGACGGGCCAGTCCTGACGATTGAAGGCGTTAATAAGTCGCGCTTGGAGATCGGAAAGGTCGGCCATGGATGGTTTTTGCAGCAGCGGTGACGATCAGGTAGCGGGACTCTATGCAGTCCATTATGCAGATTCAGCCGCCAGGCGTCGCGCCTGGCATAGCTCCCGCCGGCAAATCAGCATCTGAAGGCTTCTTGCTGTCCTGATGTAGCGATCAGCCGGCCTGCACCTGGCAACCACCGTTCCGCTTCGCCCGGTACATCCGCTCATCCGCCAGGATCGATAATCGATCTGGCGTAGGTGCATCGTCCGGAAACATGGCCAAGCCGATGCTCGCGCCGATTTGCATGGTGCGTCCTGACACGGTCAACGGCGTTTCCAGCAGCTTCTTCAAGGTGGAGGCCACCTCAGCAGCTTCGCCACGTGTAATCGGTCCTTCCAGCACCACCGAGAACTCATCGCCTCCAGTACGCGCCAGCGTGTCGATGCGGCGAAGCCTGGTCGCAAACATCCGGGCAACCTGCTTCAACACCTCATCCCCAGCGTGATGACCAAGCGTGTCGTTCACTTCCTTGAATCCATCCAGGTCGATGGCCAATATGGCCGTGCAGCCATTACGTTGCCGTGCACGCTCCATGGCACCACTGATGCGATCTTCGAACAAGCGGCGATTCGGCAGGCCGGTCAAGGCATCGTGATAGGCCAGATGTTGATTCCGTTTCAGCTGACCTTCCAGCAACAACAGAATCATGCCCACCGCCACCAGATACTTGGGCAAGTTCCAGACTTCTGCACCCACTTTCACGTCGGGCAGAAATACATCGAACGCCATGCCCACCGGGAAGACCAGCGACCAGGCGAGCAGTCCCAGCATGGTGACCACGAAGCCGCCGGTCTTACGCTGATTGGAGAAGCCGAACTGCAGGCAGCAGGTGAAATAAGCTGCAAACAGCGGCATGACCATCATCAGATCAGGCCCGTGCGCGGAGAACTGCCAATGCAGCAGCGCCGCGGCAAGCGCCACATGCGTAACCACCGCGATCCAGCGGCTGACCGGACGCTGTGCACGCGGCGTCGCCGTAACAATGGCCAGCGGCACGATGGCAAACAGGCTCGCGGTTGCGGCCATCACAAACGGAGGTATGGCCGGCAATGACGCCAGCGCAAGATAAAGCGTGTAAACAGCGCAGACGGCCCAGAACAGCCATCGGCTGCCCCATGCTTCCGGCAACGGATCCATCGACCAAAAGAAAAGCTGCGCACACCACACCAACGCGGCCGTACCCACAATACCGGTGACTGTGCCGAGCAGATCCGGCGCGTCAGCGAAAGAATAAGCCGCGAAATGCAACTCCACGCAAATCCATCCCGCCAACCATAGCCGGGTCATCGTGCTGCCTGCCGGGCGCGACACCGAAATAAACGCGTAGATCAGGACTCCAACGGCCAACAGATCTGGGAGCTCTTTCCAGGACATTTACTCGGACCACGCTTGCTGCGATCCCGATAAAAGATGGACCGCTGCTCGTTAATGTAAAGGTTTGTGTGACGTCCTTATCCGGCCATGGGCAGCCTTGTCCAAACATCACGCTGGCGAGCCATGCGCCCTTTCCGAGCTGCCAAGCGACCGTTGTTATCATTAAGCATGCTTATAGAAAGCCCGGAAGCAGATCACGTTATTGGCGTGAAACACCAACGGGCCATGCTCCTGGATTGCAACACCATCATATGTTCAGGATCTGCCAGTAGATCGGCAGCGCCGGATATTTCTTTAGCTGGCATGCCCCGCGAGCGAAGTGTATTCAGCTGCGCGCATGACCCAACAAAAAAGCCGAGGGGATGGCTCCCCTCGGCTTCATTTCAATCGATCTCAATAACGACGCTTGCCGAACTCAGTTCGATTCAGTGAACTTGATCGACGGGGTCGAACCACTGGAAGCAGTACAGGTGCCCAGGTTCAGGTTGTTGCTCTCGCCCGTGGTGCCGGAATCGGCCACGCAGGAAGGAGCGCTGGTGGAACCATCGCTCACTGCGAGGTTCACCGTGATGGAGGCGCCATTGTTGAACTCCGCTTCCGAACCGCCAGCATTGCCGACGATGTTGAACTCACCGGTGTTCCACACCGATGCGATATCCAACGTGCTGTCCTTTTGGCTGGTGCTGTAAGCCTCACCGTCATACGTAACGACGGCCGTGTCGTTACCACTCTTGGCCGCCGTAGCCGTCAGCTTCAAGCTGGCCAGTGCGGTGGGCGAGATATCCGGCGGCAGTGCGGCACTGCTGTTCTCGTAGCAATCACCTTCGCCGTCGCTGCCAAAGCCGCTCGGGCACCGGCTGCTGCCGTAGCCGATCAGCCAATCCTGCATGAAGATGGCACCCTTACCTTGTTCCTCGTAATCCGTCGCATACACCCACTGCTGCCACACGGTGCAACCGGAGTGGCTCTTGCACGCTGCGGTGGTCGACGTGAATTGCGTATTAAGCTGAACTGAATATTCGTTGGCGCCCAGGATACCGCCATCGCCGTAAGCCGCCACACCGATGCTTTGCTCGGAGGTCACACCGGTTACCGACGGGAAGGTGCCGACAGCCGAGGTGATCAGGTGAGAGCCGGTCTGAATGGTGTAATCGTTGCCGTTACCGGCCGTTTCCTGTGCGGCGAAAAGGTAGTAATGCGGCAGCGGATGCGCCGCTTGCGTCAACGCTCTGCATGCCACTTGCTGCCACACGATGCTCGGATAGCTGGCATGGAAGCAACCTTCTGACGGCGTGGCGATCTGCGCGATGTCTTGACGCCAGGCTTCGCGTGCTACTTGCTCGATCGGCCCTACTTGCTGATCGGCTGCGAAGACCGCGGGAACAAACGCAGCGCCCACCAGACCGGCTGCGAATACAAACTTCAACTTGGCTTGCATCGATAATCTCCCCAATTATGCAATGGCTATCGGTTAAAGACTCTGGACCATCCAGAAGTCTCGGCACTTCGAACAGCGATGCCTCCATGCAAGCAGTCTCCCCTCCCCCTGCAGCAAAGCTTCTTCACACACTCATCACATCACTGCTCGTGTGACGAGATAGCCATGCCGTTCTGTGTAAGACGCGCAGCCACGACGCTTCCCTACCCAGCAAAAACATACGATGCAAACAAAAAAAGGAGCCGGGAAGTTGCCTCCCCGGCTCCTTGTATCGATCAAAAGCAATCAATCCGGTGCGACCATCACAAAAAAGCGCCGAGGGAAAATCCCTCGGCGTTCATATCACGAGAAAACGATTACGTACGACGCGATCAGTTCGACTCGGGGAAGCTGATCGACGGCGAGGTCGTGCCGCTGCCCGAAGTGGTACAAGTGCCCAGGTTCAGATTGACGCTTTCGCCGGTGGTGCCGGAGTCAGCCACACAGGAGACCGTGGAGTCGGAACCGGTCGTCGCTGCAATCTTCACCGTAGCGGAGACACCGCTGCTATTGAACTCAGCTTCCGAACCGCCAGCATCGCCGACAACGTTGAACTCTTCAGTATTGGCCACGGACGCGATGTCCAGGGTGCTGTCCTTCTGGCTGGCACTATAGGCCGTGCCGTTATAGGTCAGCGTGACCACGTCGTTGCCACCCGATGTATACGCACTCGTCAGCGTGACATCGGCCAGATCCTCGGGCGAAATATCCGCAAGCTGGGTAAGGCTGCTGTTTCCGTAGCAGTCACCTTCGCCATCGCTGGAGAATCCGCTCGGGCAACGGCTGCTGCCGTAGCCGATCAGCCAGTTCTGCCAGAAGAGCGAGCCTTCACCGGTTACATCGTAATCGGTGCCATACACGGCCTGCTGCCACACGGTGCAGCCGGACTTGCTCTTGCAAGCCGCCGTGGTCGACGTGAACTGGGTATTCATCTGCAGCGAATACTCATTCGAGCCGAGGATGCCACCATCACCGTACGCGGCCACACCTACGCTCTGCTCAGAGGTCACGCCGGAAAAAGTCGGGAAGCTACCGACAGCCTTCGTGATCAGCTGACCGGTCTGAATGGTGTAGTCGTTACCATTGCCCGCGGTCATCGGTTCGCCGAAAATGTAATAGTGCCGCATGGGCGTCGCACGAGCCGGAGCGGTGCCGCACGCGACCTGATGCCAGACGATGCTGGGAAAGGAAGCCGCGAAGCAACCTTCCGAAGGCACGGCAACGTTCGCGATGTCCTGGCGCCAGGCTTGACGCGCAACCGCTTCGATCGGACCCACTTGTTGACTGGAAGCCGAACCAAAAACGTTCGTGGACGGCGCCGCAAAGGCGGCGGGAACAAACGCGGCGCTCACAAGGCCAGCCACGAATACAAACTTCAACTTCGATTGCATTGAACATCTCCCCATTGTGCAAATGGCTATCGGTTAAAGGCTCCGGACCATCCGGAAACCTCGCTACGTCCAACAACAATTTGCTTCCGTGCGGACAGTCTCCCCACCCCCTCACGGCCCATCCGGTTCGTTGCTTGGATGCAGATCATCGGCAACAGACAGAACCAGCCATACCTTCTCTCCATGCGGTTGCCTGCAGAAAGCGTGGCTTTTTTGACAAAAAGACCCCGCTGTCGCGCCACCCTGTAGCGCGAACTCTTTCAGCAGAACTCAACATCAATCTCCCTCACACGTTCGCCACTACCACGCATGGCACCTCACGACGCATCGTGTGCGATCCGAATTTCATGGTATGAATTCGAATCACCCCGCTCCACCAGATGAGCATGCTGATCAGTGTGTGTAGAAGTCGTGACGTCAATCGCGTCGCAAAAGTTTGCGCACACACGCGCGTGCACGCGGTCAAACCGCTCTGCGGCGCAGCGTGATTTACTCGATGATGTGCGGCACAAAACGCGAGGTATCGCGTGTAATGAGCGTGGCGTCTTCCCTTATTCCGATGCCCGCAGGTGTATCGCCCACCACCCAACTTCCAATCAGCGGATAGCCTCCCGCAAAATGCGGCAGCGGATGAAAGGCCTGTCGAATGGTGGGACATTGCGTGTATCGCCCTGGCGATTCGATACGCTCGCCATCGGGCAACACCATGCGCACATTGGCACCCTCGCGCGACAACAACGGCTTGCGAACCCAGCCGCGCGGCAAAGGCACATCGCCACTTTCTTCAAAGAACGCCGGCAACAAATGAGGATGCCCGGCGTGACGCTCCCACAGCAGGGGAAGAATCCCCTTGTTGCTCAACACGGCCTTCCATGGTGGTTCCAGCAACTGCATGCGCGAACCCGGCAGGTAAGGCCCATAGGTATCGGTAAACAGGCTTTCCAGCGGATACAGCTTGAACAGCGAACCGATCACCCTGTTCTGCAAATCGGTAAACCTGCCCTTGCTGGATAGACCGATGTCTTCCAGCGCCATGACCTCTGCATGCAAGCCCGCTTGCAACGCGCAATCACGCAAGTAAGCAATGGTGCCTTGGTCTTCGGCATTGTTTCGCACGGCAGCAAAGTAGAACGGGCGCGGCAATGTCCTGGCTATTGTTGCGAAAGCAAGAATCAACAACTCCTGCAGCTGATTGAACTGATCGGCACGCTTGGGTAATACGCCACGTTGCTGTTGTTGCTCCAGCCATATCCATTGGAAGAAAGCGGCTTCGTAAATGGAGGTCGGCGTGTCGTAATTGAGCTCGTAAAGCTTGGCTGGGCCGATACCGTCATAGACCAGATCCATACGCCCATACAGATGCGGCTGGCGCTGCTTCCAGGAATCGGCAATCCAATCCCAGTAGCGCTCGGGAATGGTCAGCTTGGCCAGCAATGCTTCGCTGCCGATGATCTCGTCCACCATGGACATCGCGAGCATGTGCAATTCATGCGTCGGCGCTTCGATATCCCGCTCGATCTGCTCAAGGGTAAATGCGTAGTAGGCCGACTCATCCCAATAGGGCGAGCCATCGATGGTATGAAACAGAAAACCATAGTGCTCGGCAGTGGCCTGCCAATCCGGGCGCGGTGCAATGGCAATGCGTTTCACTCAAATCTCTCAGCTGTGACCACCCTCATCGCCGCCACCGAAACCGCCGCGGCTGGCCGTATCGCCTTCGCCCGCCACTTCATCCGCCGGCACGGAGTGCCAACCGCCAGAACCACCACCCGCATAGACTGAACCATAACGGGGCGAGTAATCGTGGTGATCACGTTTGCGATAAACCGGTCCGGCCGGGAAATACGAGACTTGGCTACCGTGCATAACACGTGCAATGAGGAACGCACTCATGGCGGGAAACCAGTAACGATTACCGTTGTCGTCCTCGGTCTCCACGCACGTGCTCTGATCGTAATCGTTGTCACACAGTGCTTCGCTGCTGTAATGCGTCGCAAACCTCATGGCGTCCGATGAGGCACGATCATGCGCATCCTCGCAGCTTATGTCCGGAACACCGGCCTGCACACATGCCTCGACCGAAACAAATTCCTGTTGGCTCTTTTGGGTGTCATCGCAGGCGCTGATGAAAAGCGGACTGAGCCCCATGACGACCAGCGATGCCGTCTTTGAACGTTTCATACCGTCCCCTGAAAGGTATGACGACGAGCATAATCAGTGCCCGGAAACGGCGCAATCCGGCCGCTGCCAGGCCGATCTAATGGTGGGGTACGGGCCGCGGCGCAACCATCAGCCCAATGACCCACCCCACATAGAAACGAAAGTCGATGGCGTACTCCATCCAGGAATAGATGTATCCACTCCGGTGCGCAAACAAGGAGAGTCCCAACTGCAGAAGGCCCGCCACTGCAAGCCAGATCATGGCGATCCAGGCGGTCAGGCGCGTGCAGCGAGACAGGCCGGGCTGGATAGAAGAACGATGCATCGCCACGTAGCCTGCAACGAGAATCGATGCGCAGGGAATGATGGTGGTAAAGGTATCCTGGATCGCCCATTGCCACACAAAACCAATGGCCAATACCGATAGCGCAGCCAGCAACAGCGCTGGCCAGCTTATCCAGCGCGAGCGCCCTGCATAGAGCCACGCCACCGTTGTTACAAACGGAATCCAGGCCCACTGAAACACCTCTGAAAGTGCATAGAAAAGACTGTCTTCGGCTCGATGATCAGCGGAAGCCGTCGCCACAAAACTGGTGATGGCCTCATGCATGCAAACCGCCAGTACGGCGAAACCGAATGCGGCCAAGGTGGCATGAGCCGGTGTGCGGTGCCGGTGCGTGACGTGCAAGCGCATCGCACGCAGCCTTTCGGTCAGAGGCTCCACAAAAAAAGCCACGATCGAACCCACCAGCAACGCCGACGCTGCGGTAATGCTGTCAAAGTGCCGAACGATGGAAAGCAGACCCTGCCAGATAAACTCCGGCGCCACCGAACAGACCGCCACCCAGGCGGAAAAGAAAAAGACATTGATCACGCCAAGGTAAGGTGTGTGAAACAGCGACACCTCGACAGACTGCCCAGAACGCTCGCCGTCCTGGGACACGGCATGCTCGGCTTCACGTGATTGCAAGTCCATCGACACCACCTTTGAGGCATAGGGGTCGATCCCACATCCTGGGATAACTGCAGCAATCCGAAAAAAAGTCCGACCACGCTCTCCCTCGGCAGAGCGCCGGTCGGATTGCACTTTATCAGCTTGGCGTTGAGGCAGATGCCGGGGACAGGCAAACGACTGTCCACGCACGGACATGTCCGGACAGCAGATCTGTCCGCGGACAAGCAGCTATCGCCGCACACGCCCGGAAAAATGGCTCAACCATGCGGGTTTGCTGGCATTTAAACCTTTGGCACGGGGTTTGCCATCTATATCTCGAAAGCTTCATTCCTCACTTGCGGAGAACAGCCATGAAATTCGAGACCCTGCTTCTGAAAGCCCTTTTCGCCTCCTGCCTGCTGGTGTGTGCCATGACCTTCGGTGCCATGGTGAGCGCACACTCCCCGGCCCCCAGCCTGATCGCCAGCCACGCCGTTGCAGCACATGCCGCCAGCCAGAAGGCGTAAGCCGCATGGCCTACTCATCCACGCAATCGTTACCGCAAGGCTGGCGCATGATCGAACCAGTCTTGCGGCGAAATAGTTAGCACACCATCTAGCCGCGCTCGTCCTGCGACAACATTACTTACGAAAAGCAGAATCACTTCGTTAGAAATCGTTTCAAAAATAATCAGACCGTAATCTACACATATCCTTCACATTACTAACCACCGCAACGACATCACCAAATTGCCACTGCATTTGCACATTTCCCCTTTGACGCTACTAGCTGCGTGATCAAGACAAACGTAGACTCGACAAACCTCCCCTTCGACGGGAGGCATCTCGTTTGACCACCAAGGAGTCTGCGCTATGAATAGCTATGCTTCAAAGTCCAACGCGAACCAGGCACCCCGTGCTTTTGCCCGTATCAATGCCATGGAAGTCACCAAGACCGTAGACGAACAGAACAACGAAGAGCTGTTCCTGTCGGTCGTCACCACTTTCCATCCGGAACCCGAATTCGGCATGCTTGCCTGAGCATCTGAATGTGTTGGACAGCGCGCCCCGCTTTCGCGGGGCGCGTCTTTTGGATCTGAAGGGGATGCCATGCAACACAGCGTGCTGATATTTGCGCCGGATACGGATCCACATGCCTGCGCCGTAGCCTGGGCGCTGGAACAGCAGGGTGTCGCAACCGTCCTGGCACCTTCACTGCAAGCCAAGCCGGGATTTCACTACAGTTTTCACATCAACGCCGAAAACGAACAGTTGCAGGACACCACGTTGTCCGGGCGTCGTATCAGCGCCGTCTGGAATCGACGACTGCACGATCCGCAACCTACCTGCGCTGAAGAAGACAGCGCCTTTGCAGCCCTGGAATGGCGCATGTTCCAGCGCAACCTGTTTAGCCTGGCTGATGCCTATGGCGACGCGTTATGGATCAATCGTGTCCCGGAGGCGATCCGCGCGGAGCATAAGCTGGTGCAGCTCAGCGTCGCCCGTCGGCTCGGCTTGCCCTTCCCCGAAACCGTCGTCACCACCGATGCCAACCAAGTCGACGCCCTGCGAAAAAAATGGGGACGCATCATCTTCAAGAGTTTTCTGATTCATCAGTGGGAAGATCAGGAGACCGGCAAGAAGCACGCTGTCGGCGTAACCCTGCTTGATGAACGCAGCGACTTGCCGGCTGAATCCATCGCCGTTTGTCCCGGCATCTATCAACGCTATATCGAAAAGTCCTGTGATATCCGCGTCACCATCATGGGACAGCACCTGTTTGCGCTGAGCCTACGCAAAACCGCGAGCGGCGGCTTTGTCGATTGGCGCCCATACAGCAACGCCCCCGAACTCAAGGCCGAGGCCATAACGCTGCCTGCGCACGTCGAGGACAAGTTGCGCGCGCTGATGCGCGAGCTTGGCCTTGTCTTAGGCTGCATCGACTTGGCCGTGGATCACGACGGAAACTATTACTTTCTGGAAGTAAACCAGGCAGGCCAATTCCTGTTTGTCGAGGACATGTGTCCCGCCTACCCCGTGTTGCAGACCATGACGGCGCTACTGGCAAGCGGCCAGCCCAACGCTGACATCAAGGCCCTGAAAAACGTGACCATGTCGCAATTTCGCGCTTCCGAAGCGTATGCCAAATTGAAGCAAAGGGTGACCACGATCAAGCCGGAAAAACAGCTTTTTACGCTGGAATAGGCGCGATCACGATCATCGCGTCACACCGCATTCGCTAATGCGTAATCCACTGCCGCACGCACTGCCGCCACTTGCGCAGCAACACACTGCTCCGGCGTAGCGCGCGGACTGTCCGGATAAACTTCGGTCGTGGTTGTGTAACGCGCACCAGAAATACCAGCGCAGAGGCCGAGCTTCACCAGCGGATAACGGATCACACCTGGCGCCACCACCGGCGAACCAATGATTTCGTCCTTCGCATCAGCAGGCTCGATGTGCGTCACCTTCGCTACCGCGGCCAATACTGCATGCTGGAACGCTGGCTGCGGATTCTCGGTGTCATCGACCAGATAGAAACCATCCGGAATTTCCCCCGGCTCGAAAGCGACGCCATCGCGGGCCGCCAATGCGAGCCGGAATTCGGTCTCATCGGTATCCGTCGTCTCGTGCAGGTCGATATGCATCAGAATGCGGCCATGCAGAGGTGCAATCAGAGCCAATAACGCCGCGGACTCCCCGGCGGGACTGTCCGCACGGAACGAGCGGTTCGGATCGATGGCATGCGGATTCCAGCGTTGAATCCGCTCATAAGCCCACGGACTCACACACGGCGCGATCAGGATATTGGCCTGTCCGCTGTAATCGGCAGCGTGTTGCTCAGCGAAGCGCAGAGCGCCGTGTACACCACTGGTTTCATAGCCGTGCACGCCGCCGGTCACCAGCATGGTCGGCAAATCGTCACGCCAGTCGCGAGATCGGATTGCCAGCAACGGGTAGCTGGCCGGGACGTAATTCAGGCGCCCGTATTCCGACACGTCGAAGCGGGAACGCAAACGCTCGATCGCGTCAAGCACATCCGTTTCGTAGCTTCGCTGCCAGGATTGGCGCGCCAGCCACGCGGCTTTCTCCGATTCGCCCCAAGGCTGGCCAGAGGTACCAATCGGATAAGGAGCCAACAAAGCAGTCATATTGTTACCTTCCACGTCTGGATTCCTGTCGTCACTGAAAATTCAACGACGCGTCTGTTTAGGTTAACTCTGCACGCAAGATGTAAAAACCCCCGCACTAAAGAAGGCGCAGAAGTCGATCTACCTTCAGCACAGCGGCTTGTCGGCCAACCGGATATGCCGGGTTTTGCCAAGCAAGCTATGAATCAGCACGACTTCATGCGCCGGCCATACCACGGGTTCAATGTGCTGGAACGGCACCGTTGGCTTGTTGTAGGCCAGCGTCATGTGCGGCGTAAATGAGCCCTTGGTATAGGGATTCAAGGCGGCAGCATTCAGGTGCGTTGCAAGTTGCTGGTGGAGCGCACACAGGGCTTCGTTGCCATCGCTGGCGGAAAGGACGAAATCACCGTGGGTGCTGCGGTTGTTGAAGCTGCCGATCTGGTCAAAGCGGATCGTGACAGGCTCAGCGCTGAGATGAGAGAGTGCATCGGCAGCTTGGGCTACCAGGCCAGGAGGGAGTTCGGTGTAATCGCCGAGATGGAACAGCGTGAGATGGAGCCGACTCGCTTCCACCGGCTTGCCGTCCATGCGACGGGCTGCGAGATGCTTGGCCGCAAACGCTTCGAAACGGGTCGCATAGGCAGGGTCAGGGAAAATGGCCAGGAACAGGCGATCGGCGGGAATGGCAAGATCAAAGCCTGGCAGGGATCCCTGGGGAAGCATGCGGGTGTTCCTTGGTACTGGCGTAACAAAAGCGGAGGCACATTAACGGCTAGCAAGCAGCTCGCTGCCATACGCAGATCTGAGCTACCTTTATTCACTCCGTCCCATTATCGCCCCGAACCAAGCAACATGAAACCAGAAGATCTGCAGCGGCTGGTAACCGTCACCATGCCGTACGGTAAATACCAGGGACGCCTGATCGCCGACCTGCCCGGCGCATACCTGACCTGGTTTGCGCGCAAAGGCTTCCCACCCGGCGAACTGGGCAACTTGTTGGCCTTGATGCTTGAGCTTGATCACAACGGACTGAAGTCTTTGCTCGATCCGCTGCGAAAGCGTCAACAGGGTCGATAGCGCATCTGCACTTGTCAGTCTGCCGGTGAACCGAATCCCGTTCCATTTCTGGACTTGCCTTGGGCTTACGGCTCTCCCGCCGTGGACGCCTGCACAAGGATAGGACGATAGTGCGCCAATCCCGGCACATCGAGTTTCGGAATCTTGGCTTCGTCGTCCCAACGGCGAAGTTGGACCGCCACGCGAGCGTTCGGCAACGCCTCAAATGCGGCAACTTCCTCGTTGCTCATCGGACCGCCCTGGAGCTGGAGGCTTTCGATGGAAGCAGGCGATAGCCGGCTGATATAGGCCGAATCGGTTGCACACAGATAGCGCTTGGCGGCAACGTGCAAGCGCACCGTTTCGGTGACGTCTTCGCCAAACCATCTGGCCAGATACGTTGCAGCCACTTCCTCGTGAGCACCATCTAACCCATGCTGCGCAATGTCCTCAGGCAAGCCGTGCAGTACATGCCCAATATCGTGCAGCAACGCCGCCACGATCGTTGATGGGCTGGCATGAGACTGCTCGGCAAAATGCGCACACTGCAGACAGTGTTCAAGCACGGAGACAGGCTCGCCAAAATACGCACTCTCTCCTTGTTTCGACAACAAGTCCAATAACTGATCAACGTGTTTGGCGTGCGCCATGACCGAACTCCGTAGCAACCCACATCCAGCCAACTGGAGGCAGATAGTTAATACGCCTAGGATTGCGGAAAGCGCGCAGTGATCTAGACAACCAAACGCAGTTGTCTAAAAAATAACGGCGCCTGACCATAACGGCAGCGAACACCGCTATATTTTGGCGCCGTTATCCGTGGTGGTGATTTAGAGGCTCACTCCGGTAATCGTCAAAATGGTCGGGCCACTTGCATTGGTCAGACCACCCGGTGAACTGCAAACATCGTCCAGCGTCGCACCCAAATTTGTATCGGTCACCGTAATGGCAACCGTGTCACCAGCATAAAGGCCATTGGTTACCGTTCCGGTCAGTGGAATAACCAGATTACCGTCAATGTTCTCCACATCACCACTCAATTGCGCCGTACTTTTCTGGCCGTTCGCCCACGCGATGACCCACGTTACATTGGTCGGATCCAATAGCGAATCGCAGGACAGCTCTTGCTCGAACTGCTGTGAGGACGAAGCAGACGTGCCGGCCAACGGACAAGACCACAGGCTACTCGTGGAAACCTCGACGTCCGTCGCGGTATCCGTAAGGCCCGGCGTCCAGCTAGCGGTGTGAGTTCCTACACATGTAACCAGCGTGATGCCTTGCGCATAACTTGTAGTCGGCGCGGCGGCGATAACCGATCCAAGCAGGCATGCCACTAATGCCAGTGATGACGCGCTCAGGCGCGTCATCAAACTCGAAATTTTCAACGCGTGCATGATCTCCTCCTACGCTCAGGACGATAGATAGAGAGAAAAATCGGCACTAAGCCAAGCAATCGCCGAATAAACCCATGACGATGCCTCAAGGTGCCAACGTACTGCGAGCGTAAACTCAGGATCGACCCACCGCTCGACAGACCATGCAGCTATCTACTCCAGCCCTCATTAGGCCGTGATGAAATCGTGGTCAAACGCGCCACGATCACATTGAAGCGACGTGTCCCCGTTTTGACGCGCAAAAAAGCCTGATGTTGCCTACATATCGCTCGACGCAAGCGGCATACCGTATTGCTGCTTGCGATTGAACACAACGGATGTTTCCACGCGCTGCACGACAGCATGGCGATTGAAGTGCTGCGAGATGATGGCTTTCAAATGCTCCATATCGTGCACAACGACATCGACAACCAGGTCAGCACGACCAGACACAAGAAATACGCCGCGAACTTCCGGAACAGCAGCAGTCGCGCTTACGAAGTTATCGACAACCTCAATTTCCAGCTTGCCGAGCTGCACGAACAGCACAGCCTCCAAGGCGAACCCGATCGCCTGGAGATTCACCTCGGCATGCGCGCCAAGCAGAACACCGCGCGCCCTAAGCGATTTGATCCGCTCATGGCAGCTTGATGGCGCAAGGCCAACCGCTGCAGCGATCTGCTTGTTGGACAACCATGCATCCTTCATCAAAAGGCGCAGGATGGCGAAATCTGTTCGGTCGAGATCGATCTCAGCGGCCATAATTCCGAAATCTATTCGATTGACTGTTTATTGATCCTAATATCATTCTAATTACATGACAAATAAACGAATAATTTCTCTACCCATCGTCCTGGCCACTTTGCTGCTGCCATGGATAGCCAACGCTGAGCTGCCGGGGATTTGCGATACCGCGGCCAGCCCCACCTCTGCGCCCGACGCAGTGAACGACACGACTGGGCAACGCTTGATTGTCGAAGAACGGGCAAGCTGGAATCTGGCCATCAAGCGAAATGCCGCTGCCTACAGGGCCCTTCATGCTCCTGACTTCTTTACGGTCGACGCCACCGGCGTGGTAGATCGAGCAGATAGCGAGGCGTCCGCCATGGACTCAAACGTGCGCTTCGATCAATGCAAGCTTTCCGGATTCGACGTTCACTTCGTCGCCGAGGCCGCCGCACTCGTCACCTACCACGTCAAGGCAGCGGGACTCGATCATGGAAAAGCCTTCCAGCTCGACAGCTACGTTTCGTCCTTATGGATGAAACGGGATGGCAAATGGCTGAATGTGTTTTATCAGGCGACACCTGTGCCGGGTCAGTGATGGTGCAGCGTCACGACACTTTTTGCGCTTTTGAACCGCGCATGCTCAGTAATAGACCGACAACGAACTCATCCAGGTCAGAGCCGGTGACCGCTTCGGTGCTGGAATCGGGTTGACGGTGTAGCTGAGTTGCTGGGTCAGATAGATGCCGCGCCTCCAGCGATAAACATAAGCGAGCGCATAGGTGGAGCTGTAATCCACTGCGGAGATACCGCGTGCCTGCTCCATGCATTGGAAAGACTTGCTCAGCCGATTAAATGTATAGCTGAGCGACAGCACGTCGTCTGGCCGTCCAAAAGGACCCAAGACATAAGGCGTGATGCCGATATCGCTGGCGTAAACGTTGCGATCAGGTGGCGAATAGTCGGCCTTGGCATTGATGTACAGGCCACGAAAAGAACGCGTCGGATCGGTCTGGATCAACTGGTAATCACCGACCAGATAGTAGGCGTAATTGCTGCCCGCGTACCCGCCATTTTGAAAATCAGGATAGTGGCTTTCGTTATAAATGACGCCCTGTCGCAACCATGCCATTCTCTGCCCGGGAGCGGCATCGGTCTGGTAACCCAGCTCATTGATGTACAGCGCCTTGGCGCCGGGGATATGCCATTTAAGGCCCAAGAAATTATTGCTATCCCAATCCGCCTGTACCCCTTCGGGATCCACGCTACGGGTAACGCCGAAGCGCTCGTAAAAGTGATCGGGCAACGCCAGGCGCAGGTTGGCCTCTGGCGCGGTTTTGTTGTTGATCAAACCGACCTCGAACGGGATGGAGCTCGAGATACCGGCTGTCGATGCAGTTGCGCTCGTACCAAGGGAGAAGCCATAAAACTGGTTTGACAGCTCGTCATAACCGTATTGCAGCTGCACCCTCCCATCATTGAAATGCTGGTTGATATAGAAGCTATTGAAGGAAAGCCCGGTTGGGTTCTCGCCGGCGTAAGAGAACGCCTGAAAATCCACGTTGAACACCAATTGCGTCGCATCAGGGAAACCGATTCGACTCAAATCATAGGTGATCGCTACAAACGGATTGGTCCTGTAGCTGGGATCTTGGCCGATATAACGTTGAGGATGTTCATCATGCTGGAACAGGTCGTAGGAAAATCCCACCGATCCACCACCTTCGATCAGCCAACCGCTATCGGCCAGATCCTCGCGCAGCCCGCCCCACTCCGGTGACACCGTCTCGCAAGTACTGACCAGAGGACTGGTTGTACCTCGCGGCTGCAAACTGTCATAACGATGACAGCGCGCAATGTCGGAATTGTCGGTTGTGGCATCCGATTGAGTATCGGCATCTGTCGTGGGCTCATAGTCAGCACGCGCATCACCGCACATCGCCAACAGAACCACTAACAAACAGCCACTTAACACGGGCGCCGCATAACGCAGAGCATGGGGGAACATGACGTGTCAGCTAATTGAAAGGTCATTCACGCAGTGGACCGACGCTGCAGATCCAGCCTCATTGACTACGTGGTTGGAGGAGATCGATCGATACCTGATTCGACGCGGCCCAGGGGTTTGAGCGCGCCTCGTTCGATCGTCATGCACGCTATAAGGGCTGCAGGCGGCTTGCAATGATTCGAATGGGTCTGGCATCAGCTATCGGCATGGGCTAGGGTGTTTAATTCTGCTTGCCCACTGACTTCGTCTTCTTGAAAGGCGACGTAGCGCGCTCGATCCGAAACGGACGCTACACTCCGATTTTTTCCGGATGCTTGACCAGACCTGCCAACGAATTCATTGCGGCAAGCCGTATCAGTAAGCAACACAAATAGCTGAAAATCCGTTTTACCATTTACCTGATTAGCGATTTCGCAAAAGAAGCTGCGCCGTTTAAATAACGATAGCTGGCGCTGAGGTATCCCCATGTTTTTTGCTCGATGATCTTAGCGAAATCGGCAAAGTAGCCCTCATCTGCAAAATTACCTAGCCGTCATTCCGGCGAAGGCCGGAATCCATGCTTCGTATTGACCATAGATTCCGGCCTTCGCCGGAATGACGGCTAGGCAAAATGGTCGGTACAAGTACCGAAAAAACTACGCTCGAAAAGCTGAAAACGCGGAGCCACCTCGGTAGCTAGTGCTGGACTCTATTTCCCGTTCAAGCATGGCTCGCCTGCAGCAACTGCTGGCGCGCATCTTTCAGTATTTCATCAGCGAGAGCGGGATCAGCGTCGACGACGGCGCGTGAGAGCACCAGTGAACCGACCATCTGACTGAAAAGCGCGATGGCTTTTTTTCTTTTCTCTTGCGGGCTATCGCCTGCGATCAGGTTCGCCATCTGATCGAAATTCCACGTCAGTCCGTGTGCATAGGATTGCCGCGCTTCCTTGCCCAGTCGCCGAACATCGCCGGCGAACGCCGTGAGCGGACAACCCGCCTCGATATTGGCCAGATGATCGTGGGACAGGTACCACTCGATATGGCGTTCCACGGGGTCGCGTGCCTCCGCTTTCGACGCCTGAATGCCCTCAACGAGCAGGGCCGCGCCATCTTCCATTGCCTTCTCCATGACGGCGGCGACCAGAGCGTCCTTCGATTTGAAGTGGTTGTAGAAGCCGCCCTGGGTGAAGCCCGCGGCCTTGGTCAGCTCGGCCAGCCCCACTGCGGCCACCCCGCGCTCACGGAAGAGCTTTTCCGCGGCGGCAATGATAGCCCTTTTATTTTCAATAGCTTGCTGCTTTGAAACGCCCATATGCCTACTCCTTTTCGGCGCCCGATGAGGCGCGACCTCAAAATACAATGTCGATCACCATTGACAATCGGCCGTGATGGCGCCATTCTAGCCCATGTCGATGGTGATCACCATCGTGAGTCCATTCCCGTGTCAGGCAGCTAAACGCCCAGTGCGGCCGGCTTCATCGACGAACCGCGCTTGAGCCATTTGTCATTGAAGAGGAAACGAGCATGTCAAAGACGTCACCGGAACAGAACAAGGCCCTTGTCCTGGAAGCGTTCGACACGTTGTTCAACAAACGTGATTACGACGCCGCTGAGCGGTTTTGGTCCAACACCTACATCCAACACAGCGCGCATATCGAACCGGGCCGCGAAGGTCTGTTCAATCTGGTTCGCAGTACTCCCAGCACGCTGCGTTACGAACATGGCCTGATCCTGGCCGAAGGCGACTACGTCATCGTGCATGGACGTTTCTCCGGCACAGGTCGTCCAGCAGCATGGATCGCCGCGGATGTCGTCCGCATCGCAGACGGCAAGCTCGCTGAACACTGGGACGTGTTGCAAGACGAAGCAACGCAAACCGAATCCAAGAGCGGATTGCCGATGTTCGGCAATCGCTTCCCTGCTTGATCCCCTCCAAGGAAAACTCTCATGAAACTCACTGGCAACACTATCTTCATCACCGGCGGTGGTTCGGGTATTGGTCGCGGACTTGCCGAAGCGCTGCACAAGCTGGGCAACAAGGTCATCATTGCCGGCCGGCGGCGTAGTCACCTCAATGCTGTTATCGCAGCCAATCCAGGCATGGAAGCGATCGAACTCGACATCGCCGATCCGGCCAGCATCGATCGCGTGGCGACCAAACTGATCGCCGATCATCCCGAACTCAATGTGCTCATCAACAACGCCGGCATCATGCAAGCCGATACCGTTGCCGGAAAGATTGATGACGCGCTGCTGACCTCAACCATCACAACGAATCTGATCGGGCCGATCCGTATGACGTCCGCACTGATCGAGCATTTAAAGAGCAAGAACAATGCAGTCGTGGCGTACACAAGTTCCGTGCTTGCCTTCGTTCCGATGGCCGTGACTGGCATCTATTCCGCGACCAAGGCGGCGATTCATTCGTACGTACTGTCGCAACGCTTCATGCTGCGTAACACAAGCGTTCGTGTCCTTGAGATCGCACCACCGTGGGTGCGCACCGAACTCATGAACAGCCAAGAGGCGGAACAAGCCATGCCGCTTGATCAATTTATTGCCGAAACGATGAAAATTCTCGGCACGGATGCAGACGAGATCGTCGTCAACGCCGCCGAACAGTTCCGTGGCAATGCGGGTCCGAACGAACATGGTTTAGTCAACGGCTTTAATGAGCAAGCGCTTGCACTCTTTGGCGGTGCCTGAACGGGCGGCCAACTCAGCCTCCTCCCCTGAGGCACCCCATGCCGGCCATTCCCGCGAAATCCGCCGCGGTTTCGCGGGAATGACGGTAAGGCAAGAATGAGTTCTTGCGGCAAAGAGTCTTTCTTCGAGCAAAAAAGCGTGGGGAAACCTCAGCCTCCACCATTTCCCTTGTAAATCAGAAAATCACCTTGGTGCTGTCTTTTTGACTCAGCGACAATGGAAGTGGCCAACTGCTTTGCCATATCTTCCAGCATGTCGTCGGGCGACGAGAGGTGCGTCTTTGAATCCTCTTGATAGGTATAAGTCACCACCGCTTGCCCGTTAGAGGTATTCAGCACACGTACTGAGACACCCGCGCGATCCGAGTGAAGTGCCAAGTGTCCGGTGCGGTGATAATCCTGGACTTCGCCATTGAGGACATATCGGTAGCCTTTTGCCTTGGCATAAGCGACCGCCGCATCGTCACTGAACGGCGCCTTGGGTCCCACAGGTCTCGGCAAAGAAATGGCGTGCAGGTTCTGCTTTTGCGAAAGCACGCGAACAAAGATGGAGCCCGCAGTCGCCCCCGAGCCGTCACAGTCCGTCTGATTCGCGATAGTGCAATCCTGGAACGCCACCACGGCAACCGTGCTTCCACGGGCAACGCGATGTATGACCGAGATGGATGGGTCAGTGGAACATCCTGCCAACAGCATCACCGTTGCCAACAGGGCGCGTGTACGCATGGTCATGACCAACTCTCTCCAGCCTTGAAGGTGCCATCGCTACGAATGAGGAAAGGATACCAAACCACTTTTTCTCTGCGCATCAAAAAGCAGCCAGGTCTTTTCCTCTAAAACAACATGCTTGCCAGAGATAAGGTAGCGCGAAATCAGGCACGCAAATTATTGCGGCAAGCACATGGGTAGTGCAGACCCATTTAGACCCGATACCAGACACGGCGCACGACAATCGACTCCGAATACGGAGCAGTAATTTGCTGAGCCCGGCGCGATGGAAAGCAGGTGCCAAAGCGGCTATGTGAAATCGTCGCTACGTGGCCGTTTCTGTACCCCATGTCTTGCCATAGCCTTTCCCCCCTTTATTGGGTAGAGCACGACGCCCCTCTGAGCTTGCTATGCTTGGCCGGCACGGCGCGGGGGCGCCGATCATCAAGGAAGAAATACCATGGCAACACGATCCAGGGGACCGTCGGCCGGCTTTGGTTGGCTGAATCGGGGTATTAGCGTGGGCTTCCGTTATCCGAAGCCAATCTTCAGCGGGGCCATTCTTGTGATGCTGGCAGTGCTGATTCCGACGCTCATCACACTCGCATTGGAATTTTATGCGCTACATGGGGGTACGCCGCCGCAGCCAACGGCCTTCGTTTGGATCTCGGCTGTATCCGCGCTACTCGGTTTACTCATCTTGCCGATCTACGCAGGCTATCTACGGGTGATCGATGCGGTAGAGCAAGAGCTGCCCGTCCGTGCAAGTGACGTCGTCAAACCTTATCGAGAGGGCAAAGCGCTTCGCCTGATCGGCTACGGCGTTGTGATGATGGTGGTTTACTTCGCCATGTTCGCCATCGTTATCGCCATGACGGGGGGCGACACTGCCCACTGGTACGCGCAAGCGCTGACCGCACGAGCCAACCATCAACCGCCGCCGACCTCATTGCCCGACGGTTTTGGGATCACCCTATTACTATGCGGGGTGATCGGCATTTTCATGATGGGTTTCTACTCGATCGGCCTCGGCCAGGTAACACTCAGCAATCGCAGCGTATTCGGTGCCATCGGCGACGGCATCGTCGGGGCGCTGAAGAATCTACTGCCACTGCTCATGCTTGCACTGGGCTCCATTCTTATCTGGATCGCAGTCGCTCTCTGCTTTGGGATAGTTGTCTTTCTGCTCGCCCTGATTGGCAAGCTCATCGGCCCCTGGCTGGTGCTCGTGCTGGCGATTCCGCTCTATATCGCCCTGATACTCGTGACGTTCACGGCAATGTTCGGGGTGATGTATCACTTATGGCGAGACGTGTGCGGCGACGACATCATGACGGGAACGGCTGAAACAGTCGCCGCTTGATAGACATCAGTTTGTATAAGGGCGGCCACGGCCGCCCTTGTTCTTCAGAAGGTGGACTTGAGCTAGATCAACCGTGGCCTCTACTTCCGAATGACTCGAAGGAACGAGGATGCTTCATTCGGCTCTTCCGTCAAAGAAAGAAGGGAGAAGACGATGACTTCGCAGACAGCTGGCAAAGCGCGCCGCATCATCACCTGGATTCTCAGAATCCTGTTGGGCGTCACCTTTCTGGGGATCGGGATCGAAAAGGTCACCGGAACCATGGGGACGATCCCATTCTTTGACGCGATCGGCTGGGGACAATGGTTCCGCTATTTCAGCGGAGCCTTGGATATTGCAGGTGCACTGCTCATCTTGATACCGCGCTGGACCTCCCTGGGAGCGCTCATCATTACGTGCACGGTAGGCTTGGGCACTTATCTGTGCTTCACCATGGCACTCTTCGATCCAACATTCCCGCTGATAATGACCCTGTTGGCCGCAACGCTGGCGTGGCTCGCGTGGAAGCCCGGGAAAAGGATTGGAGACAGTTAAGCGGCTTAACCCCTTTAGTGCGGCGACCTCGTTTTACCCGTCGATTTTGATGCGAGTCATTCGTCGAGGTATGTGAGTAGACCCCATCATCGTCCACGCGATAGGGAGAAGATCACCGTGAACAAGTATCTGCTCGCCGTGTATCAGCCCAATACAGATGGCGACGTACCGCCCCGCGAGGTGCTGGATAAGATCATGCAAGACGTGCGGGACATCCGTGAGGACATGAAGGCCGCTGGGGTTTGGGTCTATTCCGGTGGACTGGATTCCCCGAGCACCGCGACCGTGTTACAGCGGCGTGACCGCGACGTGCTCACGACGGATGGGCCGTTTGTGGAAACGAAGGAACATATCGGCGGCCTTTCGATCATCCAGGTTCCCGATCGGGACGCGGCCCTGGCATGGGCTCGGAAACTGGTTCAGGCAACCGGGCTCCCGATTGAAGTGCGCTCCTTCCTGGAGCAGAGCGCGGGCTGATTTTGGAGCTAAGGCCAAGAAGGGCGAATCGTCACGAAAGGTTTTGATTTGCCGTGCCGTCATTCCCGCGAAAGCGGGAATCCATGTGGCCCTGATTCAAAAAGCGAAAATGGATTCCCGCTTTCGCGGGAATGACGCACGGCAAGATTGAGCTCCTTTCGTGGCAAACCGCTTTTTCTTCGAGCCACGAAAAGCGTGGGAAACCTCAGGATCAGAGTCGTTTTTCTCTTGAAACAAGCCCGAGGACAGGGCCGCAGCACGGGCTCCCCGCTCTCGATGGCCTCCCCCGCCCGAAAATGAGATAATTCGCGGTTAATGGCCGCCCTCGCGGCGCCAATGACTCCCAAGAGATACCGTGAAGACCCCCCAAGGCTTGCAGGCGCTGATCGATGACGGCGTCATTGATGAAGTGCTGCGCCCGCTGAAGAGCGGCAAGGAAGCGGCTGTGTACGTCGTCCGTAGCGGCGACGAAATACGGTGCGCAAAGGTTTATAAGGACATGACGCAGCGCAGCTTCCAGCAGCGCGTGCAATATCAGGAAGGTCGCAAAGTACGAGGCAGCCGTGAAGCGCGTGCCATCGGTAAGGCCAGCAAGTACGGTCGCAAACAGCAGGAAGTGGCCTGGAAGAACACCGAGGTCGATGCGCTCTACCAATTGCGCGCCGCTGGCGTGCGCGTGCCTGAGCCGTACGGCTATTTCCACGGCGTACTGGTGATGGATCTGGTCACCGACGCCGAAGGCTTCTCCGCGCCACGTCTCGGTGAGATTGAACTCAGTTCGGAGCAGGCGCGTGAATACCATCGTGTGCTGGTGCGGCAGGTGGTGTTGATGCTGTGCTGCGGGCTGATTCACGGCGATCTGTCCCCGTACAACGTACTGGTCGGGCCGGATGGGCCGGTGGTGATCGATTTCCCGCAAGTCGTCAGTGCCGCGGGCAACAATGCGGCACGCACGATGCTGCTGCGTGACGTCAACAACCTCACCGCATATCTTGGACGTTGGGCACCCGAGCTGCTGGACACGTGGTACGGCGAGGAGATGTGGGCGCTATTCCAAGCCGGCGATTTGCGACCCGATACGGAACTGACCGGTGAGTTCACGCCGGACGAAACCGAGGTCGATCTGGACAGCATTCGCCAGTCCATCAACGATGCGCGTGAAGAAATGCTGATCCGACAGCAGGGCCGCGAAGCGGCAGCAGAAGACTAGAGTCTGATAGAAGCAGCCGACGCTTCTCAGTTTCAGAATTTCTCGCCCACCGGAAGATAGCGCCACATCCCCGGCGGCATCGCGCCATTCGGGCCTTTGCCCAACGCGACCTTGCCGATGCGCAATCGGCGGATCGACACGACACCCAGCCCGACCCGCGCGCACATATCGCGCAACTGCCCGTTCTGCACGCCCTTGATCGCGAAGCGCAGCCGGGTCTCGTTCTGCCAACTGACTTTGCACGGTGGCAGCGCATGACCGTTGAAACTCAGGCCGTGGTTGAGCCGGCGCAAACCGTCGGGGGCGATCTGGCCGCTGATTTCGACGATGTATTCGTGCTCGATAAGGCCAGCATCCTCGGTCAGGCGGCGCCACACCCGGCCGTCCTGAGTCAGTACCATCAGGCCGCTGGCCTCGGTGTCCAACGGCACCAGCGGTGTCAAACGATGGAAATGACGTCGCAGCAGACGTTCACTACTGGGGTCATCCGCCCAGCGTGTCTCCGGTGTCACCAGGGTGCTGGCGGGCTTGTAAACGTTGCTCGCGTCGAAGCCGGCTGGCTTGTGCAACAAGATCGTGGCCGGCTCCACCGCATCCAGGCGAGCCTCAGGGTCGAGTTCGACACGCTCGACGGTTACCTTGTGTTGCGGCATCTCAATCACCTGCCCGTCCACCGACACCCAGCCGTTTTGGATAAATTGCTCGGCCTCGGCGCGTGAGAGGCCAAACAGCTCTGAGACACGATGTGCAAGTCGAACCGGAGCGGACATGGGAATGGCCAGGAAAGCGTGACGCGCAGTGTAGCGACGGGAAGCCGCCGATGCGCGGGGCAATTTCGGCACGCTTAATCGCATGAATGAAGTGAAATGAAAAAAGTGCGGATACCGCAGCACCCGTCCGTTTTAACCCGCTCACCTCGCGAGCACCTACTCAACGACAGTCATTCCCTACACGCTTTGCGGCGCAATCGCCACTGTGGTCAAACAAACCTCTTTGTTAGCGTCAATCACACGGCAGCTTTCTATTCGCAATCGCTTGCAAGGGAGGCCAATCGTGTTACGTATCAAATCGCTATTTCGATTTACATCGTCAACGTGCCTGGTATTCGCTTCAGCATTTTTGTTGGGTGCAATTGAAAACCTATGCGCCTCACCGCAAAGCAGTACGGCAAGTGATAGCTACACTGTTTGCCCGAATGTAGCTGTCCCCCCCAATTACGCCTTGATCGCAATCAACGCAGAAACTGGCTGTCCAAACCTTCTTTCGTTTACGGTTGCGCCCGCTCAAAGCAGCTTAAATGTATGTAATTTGAGTGAAACCATCGGCGGCGCACCCATCCGAATGCCCTTCCCTGCCGATTACTATGTACAAAATATTTCGCAGGTGGATCAACTCCGCAGCCCGTGCGCTGGTGCTACGTCCGTCTACATGATTCAACCCGTTTCAGAAGGCGCCACAGCATGCAGTGGCTCGCACATTCCGGACGGCTGGTCGTTCACCGCATCCATTCCCGGTAATGGTTCCTGCGGGACAATGATAAGAAACGAACTGCATCAGTCCGTAGACGGCCTGCGCATCTGCCAGGGCTCCCCGTACCCTGATTCCTTCGTAATCGGCGCGGTGGAGCCCGTCGCCGCATGCGATGTGCAAGAACGGTATGTTCTACGTCCCACCACGGACGGTGTCCAAGCTTGCGCAAATTCGCATGTACCGGCCGGATACGTTGTGACAGGTGCAGACCGCTCCGGCCAATGCTCCAACTACCAAACACTGACCATGCACGCAGCCTATGACGGTGTTGTCGTGTGCACCTTTTCACCCATTCCTGACCGTTACGTCGTAGCCGCGACGGTGTCCTACAACGGATGCCAAGATTGGAACACGGCCTATCAACTACGTTATATCCCCTAGTCACGGAGGAATTAGAGACATGGAACGCATGAAACTATTTCACATGTGCAAAGTATTTTGGTTGTTAGCTTGGTTGTTCGTCATACTTGCCGCTACCTGGGCGCCGCAGGTCGCACGGGCGTCGAACACTTCGATTGGGCAAATGGACCCGGTTTGCCAAAGTTGGCCGATGCCGACCGGCTACGTCATTACAAGTGTCCAGCTAAGCCAGCCCTGCAACTCCGCGGGCACAGGGTATGCCTACGCGGTAGACCTACCATCCGATGGAATGACGGTTTGTAATAACCGTGCCGAGCCCGCGCCTTATGTAGTGACCAGTTTGGCGACATCGACCAAATGCGCTCCACTGTTCGATGAAGGCATCATCCACAGCGTGACCGATGGCATGTCGATCTGTGGCGACGCGCTTTCGCCCATCCCGGATGCCTACATCGTTACAAGCGCATCCAACACCGACAAGGTTACGTGTAATGGCGCGTCCATCTACCGAGTTCAATCCGCTAGCGCAGGTGCTGCGATGTGTAGCATCTCTGCGAGGCCCTCCGGCTATGTCGTCGACCACGTTAACAGCAGCAATCAATGTATCGGATTCAACAGTTACACCTTAAAACCGGTCACCGAAGGCGTCTCCGCGTGCAGCTTTTCGCGCCTACCAGACGGCTATGTCGTGACTGCAGGCGCCCAAACGCCGAACTGCACTGATGGGGACCTACATGGAGATTACTGGACGTTCAATCAGCCTTACGATGGCGTTGTCGTCTGTCCCTTTTCCCCAGTGCCTTCGGGCTATTACCTGACAGGAACAGTCAACAGCAACAAATGTTATGGGGCGTCCTTCGGATATGTTCTAAAACAGCTCTAATCCGTCGACGGACGCCTGTTTGATGTGCGAATCTCGGTACCGTAAAAAAGCACTTAGGAAGCTACACATGACCCGTTATATGGTTTTTGCCTTATTGCTCGTCAGCGTTACTGTCCACGCATCAAGTTCGCTACGCGTTGGCAGCAAGGTGCTGACAATCGGCGATAGCGCGGTGCGCGTGGTGCAACTGATGGGGCAACCAACGGTGCGCACTTTCGTGAGCGAACAGCGGCCGGGTGGCTTACCTAATAATCAGCTGGCAGCCGGTGAGCAGTGGCAATATGCGCAAGAGGGTAAGACGATAGTCATTACCATCGTCGGCGGAAGAGCTACCAAGTTCGACACACTTTACGAGCAGTGAAGTCACCGCTTGATCCACATAATCCATTCGCATGAAGGCGGCTACGGCCGCCTTCATGCTGTTCGTGCATCGAAGACCAGACACTGGCTATACGCAAACCTAAACTTGCTGAGGAACCAACAGGCAATGTTTGCCTTTCGGTGCGTCTCGCTTGCAATACACGTCCACGATGGCAACCGTGTTTTGGACGGAGTCGGTCAGCAGGACCCGTTCGGCGACACCGGGCTGGGCCGAGTTGTCGATCGCCACCGCGACGAACGGCTGCGAGGCAACACCCAGCTTCCGTAGGGCTTCCGATCCTTCGGCTGCCCGCTCCGCTTGCATGTACTGCCTGTGCGTGTTGCCGACAAGGGCCTCCAATCCGTAACCCGTGGGTAAATTGACGAAGTAGGTCTCGTATTGGGCCGCTGGTGCGATGACGGTGAAATTAGGCAAATTGGTGGCAGGTGTTTGGTTTTGGGCAACGCTGACGCTGCCAACACAGGCAAGGCCGAGCGCGATGGTCGAGGCAATAAGTAGGCGTTTCATAATGGCCTCCAAACGGACGCCTATGTCCGTGGGGCGATTGTGAGCTGGGCCAAAGAAACAAAACGAGACAAAAGGCGAAACAAAAAGGACGAAGTTCGTTAAAGGCAAGTAACGACTTTCATCGCGTTTCTGAATTGTCGAATTTGGGGTGCGTCATTCGTCGTGCTTATATGCCGTTAGTCACGATATTGAGATATCTGGTAAACAGCGTCGGCCGTAGTCGTTGATCAGCGTGCGCTGACAGACGTTGAGCGGTTGGCATGCGAAGGTCGCCGAGTCGGGCGTGGCGTTCTCGTGATACCCAATCGCCCGACGCTAAGTGAAGTAGCGCGGACCGCATGGGGTGGAGCCCATACGATCCGCTAACCACAACTAACTTCTTGGAGTTAATCATGGCTAAGCCCGATGATACGGCACTCGCCTGTCCTCGTCCCGCGCAACGAGTGCGCTCAACGTATTTCTTCACCATCGTTTTCCCGAAGCGATGTCGGGCAATCAGGGCTAACGACTAAACGGGTCAACCAATCCCGATAGTCCTTGCAGGATTTTTCCTGCAGCCCATCACGCCGTATGCAATGTACGGCGTGATCTAAACGTGCACATGCACAGCGTCGCGAATTGCGGCCAACCTCATCGCGCAAAGGAACAACGATGAAAGAGAAAGCCCCAGGAGCCTGGCTCACCCTCAACACCAGTTACTACGCCTCTCCCGTCGGCAACCCGCTCGCCCTGTTGGACGATGCGTACATGCTGTTGGAAAGCGCCCAAGGCATCGTCCACCTCGTGCGGGATGCACTTCAACTTTCACCCTACGTGGACCCACGCGCCATGACGCTCGCGCTAAAAGGTGTCGAAACACTGATGGAAATGAGTGCAGGCTCCACCGAAGCCACCCACGTGCGCTTTGAGGAAATTGGAGAAGGCTGGATCGCTGACGACCGAAGTACAGATCAGAGTTGTGTCTGAAAAATGACCCTGCCCCTTTTGGCGGTCCTCTTTAGCGCGACCACCAATTTTGGCTGCTCGGCTCGCGCTCGCCAGGAATGCCGGAAAACCATTCCCAGAAGGCATCATCGTAATTCAGGAAGGTCAGCCGGATTGGCGCGACCCTTGGATTCCGGTGCTTAATAACGACGCACATCCATCTCGTCTGGAACACGTAGCATGTAGCGATATCCTTGCGCTGTATGCGTACCGTCTTGGAGAACATCTGGGTCACTGTGAGCGACGTAGCGGTTAGCTCGACCTTCTTCGTAACGACAAAAGACCTTAGGCTGGCAATCACGCAACCGATCAACATCAAGAGGATCAACGCGTACCACAGGCGCTCACTGGCGTGATGCGCAGGAGGCGACAGATGGGCGATGACGTAGATGATGTAAAGAAAAACAATCGCCAAGCCCAGTCGCCATAGCCGAAAAGAAACGGGCGTGCGATAGCTCCGCGGATACAAGCTGGGAATCAATGCGCCTCGATCAGCGCTCGGAAGTAAGCTCTTTTCCATGTGACAAAGCCGCCACTCAGATTGAGTTGGGTCTATTATATAAAACGCCAGCGCGTTAGAAAAAAAGCTTTTTAAAACGATAACGGCGACTGGCGCCGCCACGCTCGCTTGGGATCAAACGATCGAAGGTTCATCGATGTGCAGTCGGTCCGCCATGGCGGCATAAGCTTCGCTGGCGCGAAATTCCGCCATGGTGAGCGAAGCGTCTTCGACCACTGAGTAGTCGCGCGCACCCGCAGCCAGAAACGACGCCATCATGCGCATGACGCCGATGTCTGGAATCATGTCTTCCAGAAACAAGAATTGTCCGGCCTGATTGATTTCCAGGAACTGATACGCACCATCGGCATCGACCACAAAGTCGAGGCAACCGAAAACCAACCCTAGCGACGCCATCAAGGCTTGGATACGCTGCTCCAGCGCGGCAGGTAGCGTTATCTGCTCGGCGAAGAAATCCTTATCGAGCACGTGGATTCGCCAATCGACATAGGCCTCTCTGGAACGTCGATGCAGGCGCACCGCCAGCAATCGGTTACCGGCCACGGTAACGCGAATATCAGAGGTCTTTTCTACATAACGCTGGTAGATGCCTGGGCAAAACTCGATTACCCGTGTATCGGGCAAATGGTCGTTATCCAGTATGGTAGTCGTCGCGGCGACCCCGCCCTCTTCTTGCCATGCGTGCGGACGAAATGCCTTGAATACGACGCGGCCATTTTGTGCCAGTCGTCGCACCGCGCCCGCGTCGTTGCCCATCACCGTATCGGGAAACGTCAGTCCAATCTCGCGCGCCGCCACTAATTGCAATAGCTTGTTCTCGGCATTCCAAGCTGCCGCGGGTGCGTTGACCCAGAACGAAGGCAGCAGCTGCGGCGCAGTCGCGACCAGGTTTTCGTAAAAAGTGCGCCACTCACCGGCAAGGAAAGCCTCATCTTGCGGCAAGCCGGGCTTCGGCTTTGGCGCTTGCGGGCGGCGGTTCCAAACCGAGATAGGCGCGTCGCCCATGTCGGGCAGCCTTGCGTGTCCCGGCCCTATCTCGACGCCGATCTCGCGACCCCGCCATTGCGCCAAGCCAGTGCTATGCACGACCGGCACGCCCATCCGCTCAAGCGCCCAGCGCAATGCAATGACGTGCGGATCATCCTCGAAGGCAAGCATGTGGACTGCGTGTGTCACGAAAGACGTCTCCTGTCACAACAATGCGCCTTGTCGCCAAGGCGCATTGAGCCAACCGGTTGAAATCAACCTTTATCGTAATCGAGACCGCCATCTGCCGGCGTGTGAATGGACGAAGTCAAAGTTATCACGGTCAGAAAGTGACCTCTGCTCGGATCCGCCCACTCCGCACCGAAGCCGGTGGCACTAAGCCGCGCCAGCGGGCGAATCGTTGATGCCAGTTCTGTTTCGACGTTGAGCTCACCCATGATCATCTACTCCATCATTGGCCGCACATCGCGGCTCGACGAGCATAGATCGATTTGCGGGAGTAAACATCTCACGCTGAAAGCTCAATTTGAGCGAAGCATCACATTTTATGCTGCTCCAATTGTGCTTAACCTGCTCGAGGACTAGCGTCATGCAGGCGGTAATAGACCCGATAATGGCACTTGGCACCGTTACTCGATGACTTCCATCCCCTTTAGTGCAATATGTTGGGATCCCATACCGGCTTGGCAATGGGCAACGATGTGCGCTCACTCAGAAGGTTTAAAAAATCTCTGAATTCGGCAACCGTATCGGAGACAGTAAAACTAGTACCGTCTTTGAAAAAGATGATCGCGACTCGGCCTCCCTTGGCAGTACGTTCAACCGCAATGCGCTCTGCTTCGGCTAAGGCATAACACCTGCGCTTAAAGCCGATAACGTCAATCGTCGTCGCTCCGACGACAATCCGATAACGCAGCGCCATCAAGCCAAGACCAAAGGGTACGGAAATAATGATACCCATGATCAACCAGCCCGGCAGCTTCATACTGCCGGGAGATAACACCAACCCCACTGCAAGCAATATCGATAGCGCCATGAGCATCCAGGCAAGTCGCGTCGGATAGGAAAAGCTTCTTGCATCTACAGACATAGGCGGCTCCGAAAAAGGGCTCTGCCCCTTTTTTCTTATTTCCTTGACCCCTTTTTTCCCATTCCACCGCAATACCCCCGAATTGCACTCCGGCCCTAGCTTTTTGGCCCCACTAACTCGGGAGACACCATCCTCCGCGATGGTCCGAGGCGAGCGACTGTATGCTCTTTCACCTGAGCGGCAAAATGGTGACTCCCTTCACCCCTCAGCCCCAAAGGGGTCAACCATTCCATTCAAGGTCGATTTCTGCAAAAATATGGCAAATTTCTCACTTAGAGGACGCCATGCTAATCAGATTTGGAATTCGCAATCATCTATCGATTCGCGACTACCAAGAGATTTCCTTGGTTGCCTCGAAGCTGAAAGATGCTGAGTCAGGCCTGATTGAGCCCACCTCAAACACGGTCGATAAAGCACAATCTACGACCCGGAGTCCTATAAGACTTTTGCCAGTTCTTGCGCTATATGGCGCAAACGCATCTGGAAAGTCGACAATGCTGCATGGGCTGCACTGCTTTGTGCGCTTCATAAGCAATTCGCATAAGCAAGGCGACGCAGATGACCGCACGCCCTACCAACCGTTCTTATTAGATGACGGGTCCAGTAGCGCGCCCGCCACATACGACGCAGACATCATCATAGGCGACACCAGATATCACTATGGTTACTCAATTGATGATAAGCGCGTATTAAGTGAGTGGTTATACGCATACCCTATTGTCGCGGCTCGACAGACACGGTCCGTCCTATTTCATCGAAACATTGAAAACGAAGATGTTTTCTATTTTGGCAAAAGCCTTCGAGGTGAAAATCGACAAATCGCGAAGCTCGTAAGACCTAATAGCTTGTTTTTATCCGCTGCAGCACAAAACTCCCACGAGCAGTTATCCATCATATATGATTTCTTTCGGAATAGCTTCGCCCGTCGAACAGAAAACTCTCAGACCTCCCTTGGCTCGATTTCCAGTCAACTTAAAAAACACTTTGGCGACGATGAGGATCAAAAAAAATCAGCATTACGATTTCTGACAGCAGCTGACATCGGCATTACTGACATGAATTTTAGCAGCGTGCCTATAGATGAAAAAGCAAAGGCATTTATTAGCGAATTCGAGCTTCTTGTAAAGCGCCACATATCATCCGAAGCTGTCGAAGTGGAAAAAGAAAACTCTTTGCGTGTCGAACTTCTTCATGCGGGCGCTGACGGAAAATCACACAAAATTCCACTAAATCTTGAAAGCGCCGGAACAATTTCACTACTAAAGCTATTAGGCCCAGCCCTAACTCGCCTAATAAATGGCGGAGTCTTGGTGGTCGATGAACTGAACACCACCCTGCATCCTCTTGTGAGCCGCGAACTCATCCGACTATTTTCTGACCCGGAAAGCAATCCGGGCCAAGCGCAGCTTTTATTTTCGACCCACGACACGAACATACTTTCCGGTAATTTGCTTCGACGTGATCAGATATGGTTTGCTGAGAAGGACGGCGATGGCGCCTCACATTTCTATTCTCTAGCGGAAATTAAAGTCAGATCACAAGCCAACCTCGAAGCAGGGTACCTTGCCGGGCAATTTGGAGCTGTACCTTACTTCGGTCTCGGCGAACTAATTCAAGCCAATGTTGAGCAGGGGGACGAATGAGACGCTTCCCCCCATCTCCCTCTCTTGAACGTAAAGTTGAACGTGTTAACGCCCGCGTCGAAATCGTAATCGCATGTGAAGGACTGGTCACAGAGCCTAAATACATTCTCGACTGCGCAAAATATTACGGATCCGGCATGGTGGTTGTGCGTGTTCTCGATAAAACAGGTGTTCCACTGACAGTGGTGCGGGCAGCAATACAAGAGCGAAAAAAGTTACTTGCAAAGTACCGCAAGCAAAAAGAGTTAGGACCTGTGGACGGATGTTTTAGAGTCTGGGCCATCTTCGATAAAGATGATCATGATGTGGATGAAGCGCTAGCTCTCGCTAAAGAGCATAAGGTATGTGTGGCATTCTCCAATCCATGCTTTGAATTGTGGCCAATATTGCATCTAGTTGACTACGGCGCGCAGGATGATCGACATATCCTTCAAAAACTTCTTAATCAACACATGCCGACCTATAACCACCAGAGCTCACCAAACATTGACTTCGATAGTATCAAGGAACATTTCGACATTGCATATCAACGCGCGTGCTTATTAAATCAGTCCCGCGATGCAGAAGGCTGCACTTCTGGCAGACCATCCACAACAGTGGGCGAGTTGGTTATTAAAATTCAACAAAACGGCAAAGTTGCAGCACGAAGAGCTGCGGCAAATCGGTAATTATTTCCACTGATGATTCTATGAGAATATCGTAGCTTTATTCGGTAGCCATAAGCCAGGATGAGTTGAGACGCGTGCAAACAGAAACTGCGCAACAAAAAAGCCCGTCCATGAACGGGCTTTTGAGACCCATAGCAAAGCTAGCAACCTACATATTTCTCCGATACTCCCCACCCACATCATAAAGTGCGTGCGAGATCTGCCCCAACGAGTTGTACTTCACCGCCTCCATCAACTGCTCGAACACATTCTTCCGCTCGCGCGCGGTGTTCTGTAGCACCTTAAGGCTCTCCGGCGCCAACGCATTGCGCGCGTCGCCGTAGCCTTTGACGTTGGTGATCTGCTGGCCTTTCTCTTCTTCCGTGCTGCGGATGAGTTCGATTTCGGTGGCGATTTCGCCGCCGTGGTCTTTGGGCAGGAAGGTGTTGACGCCGATCAGCGGCAGGCTGCCGTCGTGTTTCTTTTGTTCGTAGTACATGGATTCTTCCTGAATCTTGCCGCGCTGGTACATGGTGTCCATGGCGCCGAGTACGCCACCGCGTTCGCTGATGGCTTCGAATTCTTTGTAGACGGCTTCTTCGACGATGTCGGTGAGGGCGTCGACGACGTAGCTGCCCTGCCAGGGGTTTTCGTTGAAGTTGAGGCCGAGTTCTTTGTTGATGATCATCTGGATGGCGACGGCGCGGCGCACGCTTTCTTCGGTGGGCGTGGTGATAGCTTCGTCGTAGGCGTTGGTGTGCAGGCTGTTGCAGTTGTCGAACAGTGCGTACAGCGCTTGCAGGGTGGTGCGGATGTCGTTGAATTGGATTTCTTGCGCGTGCAGGGAACGGCCGGATGTTTGAATGTGGTACTTCATCATCTGGCTGCGTGCGCTGGCGCCGTAGCGTTCGCGCATGGCGCGTGCCCAGATGCGGCGGGCGACACGGCCGATGACGGTGTATTCCGGGTCCATGCCGTTGGAGAAGAAGAAGCTGAGATTCGGCGCGAAGTCGTCGATGTTCATGCCGCGCGCGAGGTAGTACTCGACAATGGTGAAGCCATTGCTGAGGGTGAAGGCGAGCTGGCTGATCGGGTTGGCGCCGGCTTCTGCGATGTGATAGCCGGAGATGGAGACGGAGTAGAAGTTGCGGACTTTGTGGTCGACGAAGTACTGCTGGATGTCGCCCATCATGCGCAGCGCGAATTCGGTGCTGAAGATGCAGGTGTTTTGCGCCTGGTCTTCTTTGAGGATGTCGGCTTGCACGGTGCCGCGCACGTTGCTGAGCGTTTCGGCTTTGATCTTGGCGTAGGTGTCGGCATCGACGAGTTGATCGCCGGAGACGCCGAGCAGGCCGAGGCCTAGGCCATCGTTGCCTTTGGGTAGTTCACCGGAATACGTCGGGCGTTTGCCATGAGCGTAAAGCTGGGCGATGCGCTTTTCGGCGGCGGCCCAGCGGGCGGGATCTTCCTTGAGGTATTTCTCGACGTTTTGATCGATGGCGGTGTTCATGAACATCGCCAGCAGCATCGGCGCGGGGCCGTTGATGGTCATCGAGACGGATGTGCTGGGCGCGCTGAGATCGAAGCCGGAGTACAGCTTCTTCATGTCGTCGAGGCTGGCGATGTTAACGCCGGAGTTGCCGATCTTGCCGAAGATGTCGGGGCGCGGAGCCGGGTCTTCGCCGTACAGGGTGACCGAGTCGAACGCAGTGGAGAGGCGCGTGGCGGCGCCGCCTTGGCTTAGGTAGTGGAAGCGACGGTTGGTGCGCTCGGGTGTGCCCTCGCCCGCGAACATGCGGGTGGGATCTTCGCCGCTGCGGCGGTATGGGTAGACGCCGCCGGTGTAGGGGTAATAGCCGGGAAGGTTTTCGCGCATCAAGAAGCGCAGCAGGTCGCCCCAGTCTTTGGTTTTGGGCGGCGAGACTTTCGGAATTTTTTGGTGGCTGAGCGAGTCGCGGTAGTTTTCGACGCGGATGGTTTTGTCGCGGACTTTGTATTCGTTGACGTCGGCGGTGACGGACTTGTAGCGCGCGGGCCAGTCGCGCAGCAGGTGCACGGCTTCGTGGCTGAGTTCGCGTAGGGCTGCGTTGTAGCGTTGGCGGAGTAGGACCAACGTGCGGTCGACTACATGTTCGTCATTCCGGCGAAGGCTGGAATCCAGTTGGGTAGGGTGCGCTTCGCGCGCATTATTTGACTGGGTCCCGGCCTGCGCCGGGACGACGTTGTTGTGGGGTGTGGCGGGGTGGAGGTCGTCGTGTTCGTAGCGCTCCAGCTCGCGCGGGAGTTTGGGGTCACCTAGGTCTTTGAGCGATTCGTAGTAGTGCTGCGCTTTGCTGGCGTATTCGGCTTCGCGCTCGATGCCGGCGTTGATGCCGCGGCCCTGCTCGGCGATTTCCGCGAGGTAACGCACGCGGGCGCCGGGGATGAGTACGGTGGCGCGTGGTTCTTTGACGGTGGTGTCGAGATTCGGTTTGAAATCGCAGTGTGCGGTTTCGATGCCGTGCTCACCGCCCTTGGCGCTGAGCTTGTCGTGCATCAGGCGGCAAAGGTTGGTGAACATCCAGGTGACGCCTGGATCGTTGAACTGGCTGGCGATGGTGGGATACACCGGCACGTCTTCGTCTTTCAGGGTGAAGGCGGTGCGGTTGCGCTTCCATTGTTTGCGCACGTCGCGCAGCGCATCTTCGGCGCCGCGTTTGTCGAATTTGTTGAGCACGACGAGTTCGGCAAAATCGAGCATGTCGATTTTTTCGAGCTGACTGGCGGCGCCGTAGTCGCTGGTCATCACGTAGACGGGGAAGTCGACGAGGTCGACGATTTCCGAATCGCTTTGGCCGATGCCGGCGGTTTCGACGATCACCAGATCGTAGGGTTGGCTCTTCAAGAAGTTGATACAGTCGTGCAGCACTTCGTTGGTGGCGGCGTGCTGACGACGCGTGGCCATGGAGCGCATGTAGACGCGATGGCTGCGCAGTGCATTCATGCGGATGCGGTCGCCCAGCAACGCACCACCACTGCGGCGACGCGTGGGATCGACGGCGAGCACGGCGATGCGCATCTGCGGAAAGGCGTGCAGGAAGCGCAGTAGCAGTTCGTCTACGACGGAGGATTTACCGGCGCCGCCGGTGCCGGTCATGCCGAGCACGGGCGTGTGTTTGCCGGCGAGCGACCATTCTTTACGCAGGCGCGCGAGTTCGGCGTCGGCGAGCTTGCCTTCTTCGATGGCGGACAGCATGTGGCCGATGCTGATTTCGTCATCGATGTTGATATTGGCGGGTACGAAGGATTCGTCTTGCTCGCGCTTGGCGGCAGCGTTGCCCGCGCGGTGCATGACGTCTTCGATCATTTCGGCGAGGCCGAGCTTCATGCCGTCGTTGGGGTGGTAGATGCGTTCCACGCCGTAGGCTTGTAGCTCGCGGATTTCTTCCGGGGTGATGGTCCCGCCGCCGCCGCCGAAGACGCGCACGTGACCGGCGCCCTTCTCTTTGAGCATGTCGACCATGTACTTGAAGTATTCGACGTGGCCGCCCTGGTAGGAGGACAGCGCAATGGCGTCGGCATCTTCTTGCAGTGCAGCACGAACGACATCTTCCACCGAGCGGTTGTGGCCCAGATGGATCACTTCCGCGCCCTGCGACTGAATGATGCGGCGCATGATATTGATCGCGGCGTCATGGCCATCGAACAGGCTGGCGGCCGTCACAAAACGCAGGGGACTGGTTTCGGCCTGCGCGGCGCTGGCAGGTACGTGCTTGGCGGGGGAACTCATGGGGACTCCGACAACGTGTGCGTTCAATTCCGACATTCTAGTGGGGTTGGGGATGGAACGCTTGTAGCCAATCCCCAGCAGACGATACTAAGCGCGGTATGTAGCCTGCTGGGCCGGCTCGGCATATTCCCCGCACGCCTGCGCATGGCCGCCTACCGCACAACGGAATTTTTACCAGTCATCCAACGTCCGTTGCGCTTCTCAAAGAACATGCAGGGGATATCGCAAGCTTGGTTCGCACCTTTCCAACAGGGACAACGGCCATGACTTCCACCAAACGATTCAGCTTGCAGATGTGGCATCAGATTCTGATAGCGATGGTGCTAGGTGTTGCTTTTGGACACTTTTTAGGTGAACCCGCAAAAATGTTGCAACCGCTTGGCGACATTTTCATGGCGCTGATTCGCATGTGCGTGGTGCCGGTGGTGTTTGTATCGGTGGTGACGGGCATTACATCGATCTCCGACATGGCGGCCATGCGCCGCATCGCCTGGAAATCGATCACGATCTATGTGATCAGCATGATCATCGCCGCAGCACTCGCCATGGCCGCGGCGATGGTGTTTAAGGTTGGCGCGGGTTTTGGCCTCACTGTCAACGAGGCCACTGCGGCTACCGCTGCGCCGGTCAGCCTTAAAGAAGCGCTGATGAGCGCGATTCCCTCCAATCCGTTCAAGGCGTTTGCGGAAGGCGCGCTGCTGCCCACCATTCTGTTTGCGATCTTCTTTGGCCTGGCGATCAACCTGGCGGGCGAAAAGGCCGAGCAAGTGCGCAGCTTTTTCGAGAGCATGGCATCGGTGGTGTTCAAGTTGATCGGCATGGTGCTGAAGTTTGCACCGATCGGTGTGTTCGGATTGATGGCGTACGTGACGGCGGACCACGGATTCGCCGTGCTGGGCCACCTGGGTTCACTGGTGGCGGTGAGCTATGGGGTGATGATCTTCTTCATGCTGGTGGTCTACAGCGTGATGCTGTTGGTGTTCCGCCTCAACCCCCTGCCCTTTCTGCGCAAGGTATTTCCCGTGCAGTTGTTCGCCTTCTCCTCAGCGAGCAGCGCGGCGACGCTGCCGCTGAACATGGAAAACACGCAAGAGCGCATGGGTGTCGACGTGCGGGTGACCAGCTTCGTCCTGCCGCTGGGCTGTACCGTCAATATGGCTGGGTTGTCGATCTATCTTGGCATCGTCACCGTTTTTGCCGCCAACGCGTATGGCATTGAACTGACGTTGACACATCTGGTGATGGCGTTGCTCACGACCACACTGGTATCGGTCGGCGCCGCCGGCATTCCCGGCGCGGCGCTGGTGGTGATGGGTCTGGTGTTGTCCGCAGCGGGACTGCCGCTGGAGGCCATCGCGATCATTGCGGCGGTGGACCGGCTGCTCGACATGTGCTGTACCGCCGTCAACGTCAGCAGTGATGCGGTGACAGCGGTGATGGTGGCGAAATCGGAAGGGGCGCTCGACGAAGAACGTTACTATCAGGCGTAAGTAGCGTTAGCAAAAAACGCCCCTGCTTTGGCGGGGGCGTTTTTTCAGGCGAGGCCGAATGGCAGGTTGGGCGATGCAACGATGCGATCACCGACGCATTCGCCACGAATAAATGCCAAGGTGGCATCGATGACTTCCGGCGCATCCACGACTTTGTGATGACCAAGACCTTGCGTGGTCAGCAGACGCGCGCCCGGCCAGTAGCGTGCGTAGCGCTCGCCTTCGTCCCACGGCACTTCGTGATCGTCGAGATCGTGCACGATCAGGCCGGGCTGGCCGAGCATGGGGACATGGTGATGCGCTGCCAGATCACGCGGCGCAATACCGGTGCGGCGTTCGAACCAGCTGAAAAACGGATCGCGCAGATGTTCGCCCAAGTGCACGAAGTGAATGAAGCGGTTGGCGGCGGCTTCCAGATCCGCTGCCGGTGCAATCAACACCAGACGTTTTGCGTGCCAATGTTCATCTTGCGCCAGCGCAAGCGCAGCACCGCCCATCGAATGCGCGATGGCCACTGCTGCTGTGCCGTAATGCGCACCTACCGCACGCGTCACTGCGACGAAATCCGGCAAGGTGCACAAACCGCCCGTACTGGCACCATGTCCAGGCTGATCGAAGCTGACGACGGCAAAACCCAACGCACGCAGCTTGGCTACCCAAGCGAGAAAACGCAGACCGAAACTGGACCAGCCGTGTACGAGTAATGCGTAGGGCTGTGTGGTGGGATCGCCCCATACGTAGGTCGCGATCGTTTCACCGTTGACCTGCAACTGGCCGCGCTGCATCTCACCATCCGGTTTGGCTGCCAGCGCGCGGCTGCGGCTGCTGGCGAATGGTGTGGCGAACAAGCGCGCGGCACGCTCTACCGTGCGCCGCGGAGCCAGCCGTCCGCCCACGGCAAAACTGATGCGGATAGCGCCGAGTTTCCACACGTGACTGGACGCATGGCGGTGTGAGCGAGAGGTCTGTTGCTTCATGGCGCGCTCCTGGGGGTTCAGGGCTGATAACTGGCAAGCAAACGGTCAATACCCGCCCAGGTGCGGCGGCGGGCTTCGTCAAAATGGAACAGGCTGGCGTCGTGATGCAGGGCGAGCATCAAGGCATAGATTTCGAAAGCGAGTTGGTCGGTGTCGGTGTCGTCGCGCAGTTCGCCCGCGTCGATCGACAAGCTGATGGCGCGCTTCAATTCATTGCGCCAGTCGGTTTGCTGCGCTTTGACGCGCTGACGCAGCGGGCTGTCGTCGCGGCCGTCGTATTCCACGACGGCACTGATCAACACGCAGCCACTCTGGTGAATGCGCGCCCATTCGGTCCAACGTTCCAGGATTGCGCGCAGGCGCTTTATGCCGCGCGGCTGCTTGATCGCCGGCAGCATCACGAAATCGAAGAAGCGTTTGGTGGTGGCGTTCAGCAGGGCCAGTTGCAGGTCTTCGCGCGAACCGAAGTGCGCAAACACACCGCTTTTGGACATGCCCACGCCCAAGGCCAGAGCGCCGATGGAAAGGCCCTCGAGGCCGTCCTGGCGGGCCAGTTCGTAGGCGTGATCGAGGATCAGCTCGCGGGTGGTGGCGCCTTTGCTGGGGGTGGTGGCAGCGTTCATGGCGGAAAAATAGCACGATCGTTCGTTTTATTTCAATAGCCTCAACCACTGCCCTCAATACCCCACCCCGTCGTCCCGGCGCAGGCCGGGACCTAGTGACTTCGGCTTCTGTGTGGCTGGACAGAAGCGAAAGTCACTGGGTCCCGGCCTGCGCCGGGACGACGGGATGGGGTTTTACGTCGTGGGTGGGGTTTCACCTGATGGATGAGGTTTCACTCCGCGGATGGGGTTTCACGCTGTGGATGAGGCTGCATGCAACGGTGGACGTGGCCGCATACAACAAATGTGATCCACGCCAAGGATGCGAGCGGGATCGGTAAGCCAAAGGTCAGCCTCGCCCGGTATCAATGGCCGGTTTGGAGCCGCCAGCGAGGCGGACGCGACACCAGGGGAATTGAAGGGCATGCGTGCCGCGGGATCGCAAGTAATTCGGCTGCTTCCTGAACAAGCGAAAGCAATAACGTCAACATTGCGAAATACGATTGCGTTTCCCGTACTGCCAGCCGCCTATCGCGGCTGCTTATAAATCTGGAGAGGACACCATGATCAGCTTGACCCGCAAATTGGCCCTTGTTGCAGGCATCGGCCTTGCGTTGGCCAGTGTTAGCTATACCCCGCCTGCGTCCGCGCAGGTTGTCGTTGGCGTCGGTATCAACGTTGCCCCGCCAGCACCGCGTTACGAAGTGGTTCCTCCCCCGCGTCATGGCTGGGTCTGGATCCCCGGTCACTGGCAGTGGAATCCGGGCTGGCATCGCCATGACTGGGTGCCGGGCATGTGGGTGCATGAGCGTCCAGGTTGGCATTGGCGCCCGGGCGTGTGGGTGCAGGGCCGCGATGGCTGGCACTGGCATGAAGGTTACTGGGCTCGCTGATTCCGCGGCGACCTGCGCTCCCTCTCGCGATGGAGCGCAGGTATCCACGGCTTGAGCACCGTTTAAATTTGCGCGCATTTCTGCTCGGATCGGCAGAATTTTCGATCCACATTTCGTCTGGGGAAACGTTTCATGTCATTACGTCTTGCAGCCTTGGTCGCCCTGGCTGGCGTCACTGCCATCACCACCGGTTGCGTGGTGGAGCAGCCCGCGCCGCCACGTCGCGTTGTTTATGAAGCACCGCCGCCGCCTCCGCCGGCCTATGTGGAAGTGGTTGCTCCGCAGCCGCCGCCCACTGAAGTGGTGGAAGTGATTCCGCCGCCGCGTCCCGGCTATATCTGGGCCCGCGGTTACTGGCATTGGGAAGGCGGTCGTTATGTCGCCATGCACGGTCACTGGGAAGCGGTACGTCCGGGTTATCACTACGTGCACCCGCACTGGGAACGTGGTCAGGGCGGCTGGCATTTCCGCGCTGGTATCTGGATCGCTGGCTGATCGCAGACATTGCAATGAGGCTCAAAACGCCCCGCTTCGGCGGGGCGTTTTTTTATGGCCGGCATGTGTATCACCCACACACAATCCCGCACTAAAGCCCGCTTTGCTGCGCCGCACCAGCACCACCATCCGACTCGTACTAAACTTATGCGGCTAACTCGTCGCCCCAGCCTCTTGCTGGGGCTTTGAGTTTCAGGCGTCAGGTCCTTGGCGGGGCCATAACGCTTCAACTAAGTGGTCGCCTTCCCCGGCACCGTCAAACGTGGAGTCCATGTTCCAATGATTTTCGAAACCATCGCCAAAACAGGCCACGAAGAAGTCGTCTTCTGCCATAACAAGGACGCCGGCCTGAAGGCCATCATTGCGATCCATAACACGGTGCTGGGCCCGGCACTGGGCGGCCTGCGCATGTGGCCGTACAAGACCGAGCAGGATGCGGTGAATGACGTGCTGCGCCTGTCGCGCGGCATGACTTACAAGAACGCCGTGGCCGGCCTGAATCTGGGCGGTGGTAAGGCGGTGATCATCGGCGATCCGTCGAAAGACAAGTCCGAAGCGCTGTTCCGCGCCTTTGGCCGTTTCGTCAACTCGCTCAACGGCCGTTACATCACGGCTGAAGACGTGGGTATCGACGTGAACGATATGGAATATGTATTCCGCGAAACCGAATACGTCACTGGCGTGCATCAAGTGCACGGCGGTTCGGGCGATCCGTCCCCGTTCACCGCGTACGGCACGCTGCAAGGCCTGATGGCTGCACTGCACTTCAAGCACGGCAACGAAGACGTGGGCAAGTACAGCTACGCCGTGCAGGGCGCCGGCCACGTGGGCAGCGAATTCATCAAGCTGCTGCGCGAGCAGGGTGCGAAGGTGTTCGTCACCGACATCAACAAGGACGCCGTGCAGCGTTGCGTGGATGAACTGGGTTGCGAAGCCGTGGGCCTGGACGAGATCTATGATGTCGACGCCGACGTCTATTCACCCTGCGCACTGGGCGGCACCGTCAACGAGCAGACCATCGATCGCATCAAGGCGAAGATCATCTGCGGCGCAGCGAACAACCAGCTGGCCAACGATGCCATCGGCGACGAACTGACTCGCCGTGGCGTGCTGTACGCACCGGATTACGCCGTCAACGCCGGTGGCGTAATGAACGTGTCGCTGGAAATCGACGGTTACAACCGCGAACGCGCGATGCGCATGATGCGCACGATCTATTACAACCTGGGTCGCATCTTCGAAATCAGCAAGACGGAGAACGTGGCAACCTACAAGGCTGCGGATCGTCTGGCCGAAGAGCGCATCGACTCGATCGGCAAGATCAAGCTGCCGCACATGGGCAATGGCGCACCGCGCTTTGCGGGTCGTATGCGCGGGCAGTAATTGGCTGCTTGTGGTGTTGAAGAAAAAGCCGTCGGGTAACCGGCGGCTTTTTTTGTTGGTCGATACGAAATGCTTCCACCCCGTCGCCCCGGCGCAGGCCGGGGCCTAGCGACTTTGTTCTTCATACCCGACTCTGCATAAGGGCAAAAGGCACTGGGTCCCGGCCTTCGCCGGGACGACGGGATGAGCGGGTGATGCAAGGGTTAAAGAAAAGCAGTAGCTATTTGATATAGGTCTTCAACGCCGCAATCAGCTCATCCGCATCGCGCTGTTTGGCCTCCGGCGTGTGATCGGCGTCATCCAGTAGATGGTCAAGAATGTAGCCCTCGATCACCTGGGTCATCAGGCCGTTGATGGCGCCGCGGGCGGCTACGATCTGGTGCAGTACGACCGAACAGTCGTCCTCTTCGTCGAGCGATCGCTCGATGGCTTCGATCTGGCCCCGAAGCCGCTTGGCGCGGTTCAATAGCTTAGTTTTGTCGCGAACGGTATGTGGCATAGTGAGAGTTTCAAGGCTGCGTGGTTCTCGCGCAAGCTGACGTCTTACTGACGGATTCCGCGCATATTTTCTCCGTTATTTTTTGCTGATTCTGGTTGACACCCTGATACCCCCATGGGTATCTTGCCCGGGCCTTAAGGGAATCCCTCGGGCACTTGTCAGATAACCCAACAGCGAGACATGGACAGTAAACCTCCTAGTCGCTGCGCTGGCTTCGGATCTATCGGTCCGATGTTGGCGCCGCCTTTATCCAACGTAAGCCCCAACGGCGACCGCGTGCGGTTGGCCGGCGCTTTCCACGACTAGGGAAGTCCGGCTCACCTCTTGCGCCGCCACTGGCGCTTTACGAGGTGAGTCATGAATAAGCTGCAATTGCGTGCGGCCCGTCCTCGTACGGCCAGCACCTTCCATCGACGCAAGGCATCGCGCGGCATCAGCCGTCTGCGGCATGTCCTGTCTGCCGTCACCCTGCACCACGATGTTCCCGTACGTCATTCCACACCGCTGCGTGCGCAGTGGTCTCGCAACCCGGTTTCCGGTGCACTGGAATGCCGTTGGATCGTGGACGCCACCATGGAACCGCCTATGTATCGTGGCTCTGTGCATCGTCATCCTGTTATTCGCATGCCACGGCGCACCAGCCACGCCGGCATGCGCCCTCCTTCTCGATAAACCCCAAAAGGAACGCGATATGCGACCTCCTCCAGCGACTGATAGCGACTCTTCCATAGCCATCCGCCTGGACGCGCACGCGATACTTCCTGCACAAGTCACATCGACTTGATGCCGGCTCGTGTCCGTGTCGCCCCATGCGGCGAACCACGAGGACCGAGCCATGCAACTTTCACTCTTCTTGCACCCATCACGCCGGGCGATCCACACGCCTGACCGGCTACTCAATGTATTTCTCGCCTGCCGCACACCGGTCAGACCGTCTTCGCCAGGACTGATCACCGGACTGTTGCGCGCCGCCATGCAGCGACTCCGCGAAACAAGACGGCGGCCCTTTCCGCATTGATCGATCCGATCTGCAGCTGGTTCCGGCCGCTTCCGTAGCGGCCGGAGCTTTCCATCCATGACCGGCGAAAAAGCCGGCAAACCAGCGAAGACATTGTTATGAAGAACATCCATTTCATCGGTGAGTGGTTCGATTGCCGCACGCCCAACAGCGTGCTGTCCGATCCACAAGCTATCCAGACGCGCTGCATGGAACACATTGCCCGCCGCCATCTTCCGATCCGCTATGACTACTTCACGACGGCGGCCAGTCATGGCGTGATCGGCGCGATGACCGGCAAGGACATTCACATCGTGCTGCGCACCTTTCCCCATCACGATTCGGTGATAGCCGATCTGTTCGTCGATCAGGGCGATCACAGCCAGATCAGCGCCGCCATGCAGGTGTTCGACGGCCTGCGCGACGAGTTCCGCCCGATGCGTGCCCTGCTCCATCGCGTGCAGCGTGATGGTCAGGCATTGCTGGTACAAGGCCGCACGCCGCGTTCACCCACTGAAGTATTCCTGCTGAAACCGGCACGACGTGCCTGAACCCATCGCCGCCATGCCGGCGAACACCGGCATGGCGGCCTACTGATTCATCCATGCGACAAGGCTTTTATGAGCAGCATCATCGAACTGAAGAAAGCTGCCGACTCGGCCGTTCTGGACAGCGCCCATGTGGGCGATATCCGCGGCGCACTCGGCACCATCGCGCAAAACGACACTACGCAACGCACGACCTGGGGAGCTCGACTACGCACGCTGCTGGCCATTGTCGGCCCCGGACTGATTGTGATGGTCGGCGATAACGACGCCGGCGCTTTCAGCACCTATACCCAAGCGGGACAAAATTACGGCACGGTACTGCTTTGGACCTTGTCACTGCTGATCCCGGTGTTATACGTGAACCAGGAGATGGTGCTGAGACTCGGTGTCGTGACAGGCGTGGGTCATGCACGTCTGATTCTTGAACGCTTCGGCAAATTCTGGGGCGCCTTCAGCGTTATCGATCTTTTTATTCTCAACGCACTGACCATCGTCACGGAATTCATTGGCATCAGCCTTGGCCTGGATCATCTTGGCCTGTCGCGCGACTGGGGCATTGCGATCGCTGCCGCGCTGATCATCATCACCGCTTCGACCGGAGATTTTCGTCGCTTCGAACGCTTCGCCTTGCTGCTGGTCCTCGGCAGCCTGCTCCTGGTACCGGTGTTATTGATGGTGCATCCGCCGATCAGCCAGATTGCCCACCACATGTTTGTTCCCAGCATGCCCAAAGGCGCGCCATTGAGCGAAGTGATGTTGCTGATCATCGCTATCGTCGGCACCACGGTGGCTCCGTGGCAGTTGTTCTTCCAGCAAAGCTATGTGATCGACAAACGCATCACACCGCGCTTCATGGCCTATGAAAAGGCCGACCTGTGGATCGGCATCGCGCTGGTGGTGATGGGCGCGGTGGCGATGATCGCCTTTACTGCCGCCACCTTTGCCGGCAAGCCGGAAATGGGCCAGTTCGTGGACGCCGGTGCCGTTGCCGATGGCATCGCCAAATACATCGGCGCCACGCCATCGGTGTTGTTCTCCATTGCGCTGATCGACGCCAGTATCATCGGTGCGGCGGCAGTGTCGCTGTCGACGGCGTATGCGATTGGCGATGTGCTGTCGCTGAATCACTCGCTGCATCGCAAACCGACGGAAGCGAAAACCTTCTACGGTGTTTACGCCATTCTGGTCGTGATTTCCGCGGCGCTCGTGCTGCTGCCCAATGTTCCCCTTGGCATCATCACCAACGCCGTGCAAACACTGGCCGGTATCCTCTTGCCGGGTGCTTCGGTATTCCTGTTGCTGTTGTGCAACGACAAAGCCGTGCTGGGTCCCTGGGTAAACAAACCGGCGACCAATCTGTTCACCGGAGCGGTAGTCGCGATACTGGTGCTGCTATCGATCATCCTGACGGCATCGGTGCTTTATCCGTCGATCACCAGCGGACAAATCATTGCCGTGCTGGTGGGCGGTTCCATCATCGCCGCACTGGGAATGATGGCTATCGGCGTTTCCCACTGGCGTCATCCAAGCGCCACGGTACCCGACAGCCAGGTGGATAAGTCTGAGTGGCGCATGCCGCCGCTCAATCAATTACCTCCTGCGCAACTGAGTTTGCGTCGCCGCGTATGGCTGGGTGTGCTTCGCGCGTATCTCGCCGCTGCATTGATTCTGGCAATCGTCAAGGTGGTGGAGATGATCATCACCAAGTCTTGAGCATACCCGTCGTCCAGGCAAAGGCTGGGACCTGGCGCCTTTACGTAGCCAAGTCACTGGGTCCCGGCCTTCGCCGGGACGACGAGCAAAAACCCTCGATACCTCACCGCGGTCACGCACCGCTCCGATCAGCAAACGCTTGCGCTTGCTGCGGGGAGCGCTGCGCCCAAAACCTGAAAACTACGAGTCATTCCCATGCTAAACCCACGGACGATCACCAAGAAGCACACGCCCGCCCTGATGCTGATGCTTGGCACCATGGCCTTCTCAAGCCAAGGCCGCACACAAGACGCTACCGTCGCATCGGCGGATACCACACGCGGCTCGTTGCCCGCACCCGCCGAAAGCAAAGACAGCAGTGATACATCCGAAGAGCGCTGGAACATCCACGCACAGACCACGTATGTGTATCAGCACAAAGACGGCTTCAGCGCTCCCTACACGGGTCCGCAAAGTCTGCTGCCGACACCGGAATACAGCTACACCTGGACCTTCACCACGTATATCGGCGCGCGTTTCTGGAAAGGCGGCGAGTTGTACCTCGATCCGGAGGCGGTGGTCGGCAAGCCGTTTTCCCATCTGTTCGGCCTGGCCAGCATTCCCAATGGCGAGATCCAGAAGAACGGCGGCACCAAGCCGCGCGGTTACTGGGCGCGCTGGTTCCTGCGGCAGACCTTCAACCTCGGTGGCGATACCACGCACGTGGATGACGGCCCTAATCAGTTGGCCAGCAACTACGATTCGCACCGCCTCGTGTTCACCGTGGGCAAGATCACTCTTACCGACCTGTTCGAAAAGAACACTTATGCCAACGATCCGCGCACCCAATTCTTGAACTGGTCGATGATCACGTACGGCGCCTGGGATTACGCCGCCGACGCACGCGCTTACACGGTCGGCGGCGCTGCCGAATTCTATTGGGACAATTGGGCGGTGCGCATCGGTCGGTTCATGGAGCCGAAGGTTGCCAACTTCACCACCCTCAACGAAGACATCGCTCGCTATCACGGTGATGAACTGGAAGTGGAACACGATCACAAGCTCGGCGACCTGCCCGGCCTGCTGCGCGTGCTGGTGTTCCGCAATCGCACCTGGGCCGGCAATTACATGGATGCCATTGCAGCCGCGGAGGGCACGGGCAATCCGCCGGATGTCACCGCCGTGCGCAAGGATGCGGCCAAGGTCGGCTACGGGATCAGCTTTGAACAACGTCTCAGCAGCGATATCGGCCTGTTCCTGCGCGCCAGCTCGGCCAATGACCGGATCGAGGAATATGCGTTCACGGAAATCGACAACGCCTTGTCAGGTGGTTTGTCCGTAAACGGCAACCGCTGGAACCGTCCGGATGATGTCTTCGGTATCGCCTTCTCCACCGCCGGCCTTAACCGCCAGCATCGCGAATATCTGGCTGCAGGTGGTCTTGGTGGATTCCTGGGTGACGGGCAGTTACCGCATTACGCACGGGAAGACGTGATGGAAACCTATTACAACTATCACGTCATGAAAGGGGTTGAGTTGAGTCCGGATCTTCAGCTGATTCGGAATCCGGGTTACAACGCGGATAGGCGGGGGCCGGTGATGATTTATGGTGCTCGGTTGCATTTGGAGATCTGAAGAGCTGCGGGTCTGCTCCTAGATCTGACGCTATGAAAGAACTCAGCGTCACCGCCCTCAACGTCATTCCGGCCTTCGCCGGAATGACGTTGAGGGGTTCATGCGAGGGTTAAAACGGCAGTACCTATTTGATATACATCTTCAACGCCGCAACCAGCTCATCCGGATCGCGCTGCTTGGCTTCTGGCGTGTGATCGGCGTCATCCAGTAGGTGATCAAGGATGTAACTCCCGATCACCTGGGTCATCAGGCCGTTCATGGCGCCGCGCGCCGCTACGATCTGATACATGCCGGGTTGATGAGGGCCTTCGCCAGCGGGGTGCCAACGCCGGATCGGGCGAGCCTGATACCTGAAAACGACTGCCCCGGAAAAACTGCACTGGATAGTGTTGTAAAACGTTCTGCCGGCGAAATTTTTTCACGCCGCAGGCGCCGGCAGACCCCGAACGTTCCGGCAGTTCTGTTAAACTTCCGTCGTAAGAAAAAGTGTCGTAAGGCTTTGCCCACATTGGCAAAGCTCAGGGGGGCCCGCTCGGCGGGCTATAAAAATGGATTCCTTATCACGGCCCGGACCTTATCTGGCTTCGGTCCGCTGCGTCGCAATCAATGCGCGCAGGCGACCGCCCACGATAAGTACCCGGACAGGGAATGCAAGATCGCAAGAGCAGGTGTATAGGTATGAGCGCAATCATGGAAACCGGGATCAGCGATGACGACATCCTGCTCAGGCTGAAGGATGTGCTGCGCGAGACGTTCGAGATCGATCCGTCCCGGGTCACGCCAGATACCCACCTGTTCACCGACCTGGAGCTGGACAGCATCGATGCTGTCGACCTGGCGATCCAGGTGCAGGACATGACTGGCATGCGCATCAAGCCGGAAGATTTCAAAAACGTACGAACCGTGGGCGACGTGGTCGCCACGGTCCGCACACTGCTTACGCGCTGAACACACGTTCATGCCGCAGGCGTCCGCATCCGTCGCAGAGCACTTCCGGCCCTGCGCGCTGATTCCCATCTATAACCACAAGGACACCATCGTCGAGACGGTGCGGGCCATGCGCGCGCACGATCTGCCGGTGATGATCGTGGACGATGGCAGCGACGAGGCCACCCGTGCCGTGCTCGATGCGCTGACGGCCAGAGAGACCGCCGTCACACTCATCCGCCTGCCGCGCAATGGCGGCAAAGGACGCGCCCTGACCGCCGGACTGATCGCGGCACGCGATGCCGGCTACACGCATGCGCTGCAGATCGATGCCGATGGCCAGCACAATGCCGGCGATGCGCCGCGATTCCTTGCTGCCGGCCGCAGCCATCCGCAGTCACTGGTCTGCGGTCAGCCGATCTACGACGAAAGCGTGCCACGCGCGCGGCTGTACGGGCGTTATGTCACCCACGTCTGCGTCTGGCTGGAAACGCTCTCGTTCACGCTACGTGATTCGATGTGCGGTTACCGTCTGTATCCGCTGGAAGCGACCTGTGACGAGATCGATCGCGCGCCCCTGCCGGCCCGCATGGATTTCGATACAGAGGTGGCGGTACGCCTGATCTGGCGTGGCGTGCCGATCGTGAATCTGCCAACCCGGGTGATCTATCCGGAAAACGGTCTATCCCATTTCCGCATGCTGCACGACAACCTGCGCATTTCCGCCATGCACACCCGCCTTCTGCTGGGCATGCTGCCGCGCGCCCCGATGTTGTTGTGGCGCAGGCGACGCAGGCTGGAATGCGCCGCATGAACACCCGCTATCGAACCCTCCCTCGCTCGGCACGCAACGCGCGCAGCTTCGGCCTGACATGGCTCGCGTGCTTGCTGTTGTCGTGCATCGCGGTGTCCGTTCACGCGCAAAGTATCGCGCTATCGCAGGAGCAAGACGCAAAGCAGGCCGGCACGTCGTCTGATTTGCTGCACGACGTGCTCGCGCAGCTCAGGCAGCATCCGTCCGTGCGCGCGAACTTTACGCAACAACGTACCAACCCGGCATTGACACAACCGCAGAACAGCAGCGGGCAACTGCTGTTCGTAGCGGGTCACGGCATGCTGTGGCAGATACAACAACCCTATCAGCAAACCCTTGCGCTGACGGGAAGCAAGACGGTAAGCATCGATGCGGCCGGGCATGCGCAAGCCGTACGCAACGAGCGCGGCGTCAGCCAGATCGCGCAGATGCTGCAAGCGATGCTTGCAGGCCAGATCGATCCGGTGCTGCGTCAGTTCAGTGTCGCGGCCGATGGCAACACCCTCCAATGGACCTTGCGCTTCACACCCAAGCAGGCACGCGTGGCACAAGTGCTTCGCGGCATTCGGCTGGAAGGTGGTGCGTTTCTGCAAGGCATCCATATCGATATGCAGGACGGCACGCAAACCGATATCCGAATGACCGAAACGCGCGATGGCCGCGCGCTCACGGCATTAGAAGAACAAGCGCTCGGCCTGCCATGAATCAACGGGGTCTGTGGCTGCGCGCGGGTTGGTTTGGTGCGGCAACACTGTTGATCGCGTTGCTCGGCGCATGGTTGCTGTTCGGCCGCGGCCACTCGCCGATTCAGACCGATCTGCTCGCGATGCTGCCGGCCACCGAACGCAATCCGCTGGCGGAAGTGGCCGCGCAGCGGCTCGCGCATGCCAATGGCGACCGCGTGATCCTGCTGGTGGCCAACGCCGACGACGATCGTGCCAAAGCTGCTGCGCGCCAACTCGGTCAGGCGCTAACCAAGGACGATGTCTTTGCTTCGGTGACTGCCGAACTTCCTCCGTTCGACTTGCAGCAACTGGTTGCACCGTATCTCGCACATCGCTTCAGCCTGCTCACCGATACCGACCGCACGGCGCTGGCACAAGCCGATTACGATCCCACCAAGACGCTGGCGCAGCGTGTGAACGAGCCCTTCGTCACCGGCGTAGGCACGCGCCTGCAGGATGATCCCTTCGGCTGGCTGCAGCACTGGCTGGACCAGCAGCCATGGAGCCGCTCGCCCCTGCTGCCCGAAGACAATCTGCTGACCGCACACCGCGACGATGTCAGCTATGTGATGGTCACCGCCACGCTCAACGGTTCCTCGTACGACGATGCGATCCAGCACCGCGCCCTGCAAGCGCTGGATCAGGCCGAACAGACCGTCGAACACGATCAGCCCGGCACGCGCATCCTGCGCACCGGCGCCCTGTTCTACGCCGCAGCAGCGCGTGCCGGTGCCGAACACGATGTGCATCTGGTTGGCGTGGTGTCCACCATCGGCATCGCCCTGCTGTTGCTGGGCGTGTTCCGTTCGCCAGGACCGTTGCTGCTGGCATTTCTCTCCACGGCAGTGGGTGTGATCGCGGCGACGACTGTCAGCGTACTGGTCTTTGGACAGATCTATCTGCTGACCTTGGTATTCGGCGCGGCACTGCTGGGCGAAGCGGTGGATTATTCCATCCAATATCTCAGCGCCCGCGCCAACGCGGGCACAACATGGGAACCGCGCCAAGGATTACGGCAAGTGCGCCCTGCCTTGCTGCTTGCGCTGGGAACGTCTCTGCTGGGCTACGCGTTGCTCGGTCTGGTGCCGTTTTCAGCACTGCGTCAGATGGCATGCTTTGCGATGACTGGCATGGCGGTGGCGTGCCTGAGCGTGTTCTGGCTGCTGCCGGCGTTGCTGCAACGTCCGGCGAAACCGTTATCCAACGCTTCCGTGCACAGCGCCATGCACTTGCAGAAGCTTGTTTCCGGCGTCACATCCGGGCGCCGCGGCGCTCTGCTCGCCATCGTTGCGCTGGCATTGGCCGTACCGGGATGGTGGCAACTGCGCCACGATGACGACGTGCATCTGCTGATCGCACCACCCGTCGCGCTGACGCAACAGGAAGCACAGATCCGCGACATCACCGGCCTCGGCAACGGCACGCAGTTCTATCTGGTGCAAGGTGCTGACGCCGAACAGGTACTGCAACGGGAGGAAGCGCTGGAGCAGCGATTGCAGCATTTGGTCGATACCAACCAGTTGCAGGGATGGCTAGGACTGGCCGGCATGGTGCCGTCGCTCCAGCGCCAGCGATCCAATCAATCCTTGCTGGCACCGTTGTTTGCACAACCTGATCGCATGCGCCAATGGCTGAGCGGCGCCGGATTTCGTGAGACCGACATCGATGCTTTTATCCAGGCATGGCCGGATAAACCGCTCGACTTGCAGACCTGGCTGAAGAGCCCTATCGCTACACCCTTCCGCTACCTCTGGATGGGCGATGACGTGCGCGATGGCGCCGCCTCGCTGGTATTGCCGCAAGGCGACACATCAAGTGCCCTGCTGCAACAAGCCGCGACGGACCTGCCCGGGGTCACGCTGGTGGACAAGCCTGCCAGCATTTCCGAATTGTTCGGACGCTACCGACGCTACGCCAGCATCTGGCTGGTGGCGGCGATCCTACTGATCGTGCCGGTGTTCGGCTGGCGCTATGGATGGCGCGGCGTTCCGCGCGTGCTGGCGCCGCCAGTGGTTGGCATCGGGCTCACGCTGGCAGCGCTTGGCTATTTGCATCAACCGCTGACGCTGTTTCACTGGATGGCCTTGATGCTGGTGCTCGGCGTGGGCGCGAACTACGCCGTATTCCTGCGCGAAGGCGAACCGCACGTGACGCATCGCCCTGGTGCGATGTACGCCAGCGTGCTGCTTTCTGCGATCACTGCCTTGTTGTCATTCGGCTTGTTGTCCTTGAGCTCAATGCCTGCGTTGCGTGATTTCGGCCTCACCTTGCTGTTGGGGATCGGCTTCACCGCGCTGCTGGTGCCTACGAGCGCGGATCACCGGGCCATTTCCTCATGAATTCTTTTTACTTTGCACGGAGCACTCGCCGATGAAGCGCGTCGTCATCACCGGCATGGGCGGCATTACGCCGCTGGGACACGATTGGTCACAGATCGAATCGCGCTTGCGCGAAGGCCGCAATGCCGTGCGCAGGATGCCCGAGTGGGATTTCTTCGATTCACTGAACAGCCGCCTTGGCTGCCCGGTCGACAGCTTCCAGTTGCCTGATTGGCCGCGTAAACATCTGCGCTCGATGGGACGTGTCGCGCAACTGGCAGTCGCTGCCAGCGAACAGGCCTTGCGCGATGCCGGTTTACATAGCGACGCCAGCATTGCCGATGGACGCATGGGCGTGGCCTACGGCTCGTCCGGCGGCAGCGTCGAACCGATACGCGTGATGGGACGCATGCTGGAAACCGGTTCGATGCAAGGCGTCACCGCGACCAGCTACGTGCAAATGATGGCGCACACCACGGCGGTGAATATCGGCGTGTTCTTCGGCCTGAAGGGGCGCATCCTGCCCACGTCCAGTGCGTGCACCTCCGGCAGCCAGGCGATTGGCTACGGTTACGAAACGATCCAGCAGGGCAAGCAGAAGCTGATGTTGTGCGGTGGCGCTGAAGAGCTTTCCGGCCCCAGCGTTGCCGTCTTCGACACCTTGTTTGCAACCAGCACGCGCAACGACGAAGCCCATCTCACACCTCGCCCCTTCGATCGCAGCCGCGACGGACTGGTGGTCGGCGAAGGTGCCGCCACGCTGGTGCTGGAAGAGTATGAACATGCCCGTGCGCGTGGCGCGCGCATTTACGCCGAGGTCGTCGGCTTCGGCTGCAACTCCGACGGCAACCACATTACCCAGCCAACCAGCGAAACGATGGCCGCTGCCATGCGGCTGGCCTTGCAAGATGCACAGATTTCACCCGAGGCCATCGGCTACGTGAGCGCACATGGCACCGCTACCGATCGCGGCGATATCGCGGAAAGCCACGCCACGGCCGATGTGCTTGGCGCACGCATACCGGTCAGCTCGATGAAGAGTTATGTCGGCCATACGCTTGGCGCGTGCGGTGCTTTGGAATCATGGTGGGCCGTGGAAATGATGCGTCGCGGCTGGTTTGCACCAACCATCAATCTCCAGGAGCCCGATCCGGCATGCGCTGAACTGGATTACATCGTGGAACAAGGCCGAGCGATCGACACGGGTTATGTGATGAACAATAACTTCGCGTTTGGCGGCATTAATACGTCGTTGATCTTCAAGGCGTGTGAGTGATGAGCATTCAGCACTACACGCGCTTTTACTCCTCGCCCTGCAAACTGGGGAGTAAGAAAAACGCGCGAGCCTTCGCATGAACTTCATCATCGATCAATGGCACGCCTGGGCACCCGGCCTCGAAAACCATGAGGCTTGGCGAGCATGGTCGAGAGATCCCGTGAGCGTCACCGATACAGAAGCTCAGCCCAGTTGCGACTTTCTCCCCGCCATGCAGCGCCGCCGCCTCAGCCGTCTGGCGCGCATGACCCTGCACGTCGCCTGGCCACTGTGTGGTGAAGGCGAACAGCTGCCGTTCGTGTTTGCTTCCCGTCACGGTGAAACACCACGCACCTATGCGTTGCTCAGCGAAGTGGCTGATCAGCAACCCTTATCACCCACGCAGTTTGGCCTGTCGGTGCACAACGCGATTGCCGGGCAATGGTCGATCCTGCGCGGTCAGCACGGCGAATCAGTAGCCATCGCCGGCGAGGCGGATACTTTTGAGCATGCCATGGTGGAGGCAGCGGCGCTATTGAGCGATGGCGCGCCGTCCGTGCTCATCGTGGTGGCCGAAGAATACCCGCCGGAACCCTACCGGGACTGGATCGACGACGTACCGTTTTCGTATGCTTTGGCGCTGAGAGTACGGGGAATCGGGACGGATCATGGCGCACAGGCTGGCGAACGCTGGCAGCTGCGCCTGGAGCCGAATCGTGATGATGTCGCACCGGGTGCATGGCCGCACGCGCTTGAATTCGTGCGCGCGCTCTGCATGCGCAGCGACACACTTGAACATGCATGGAAGACACGTCGATGGATCTGGCAGCGACTACCGTGAGGCGTTCAAGCGCAGGCAACCAAGCCTGGCGGCTGCTGGCCACCGGGGCGAGCTTTGCACTGTTCGGACTGGGCGGCATGGTGCTGCGGCTGGTCATACTGCCTGTACTCGGCTTGCTGCCGGGCGACGCACAAACGCGGCAGCGGCGCGCACGTGCTGCGATCAGCAAGGCGTTCTATCTGCACGTGCAGTTCATGTATCGCAGCGGCACGCTGGAATATGACTTTGAGGGTGCGGATCAGCTTGGACGTCCGGGCCAGATGATCATTGCCAATCACCCGTCACTGATCGATGTGGTGTTTCTGATTGCGCACATCCCCAACGCCAATTGCATCGTCAAGCAGAGCCTGTGGCGCAATCCTTTCACCCGCGGCCCTGTATGCCGGGCGCATTACATCAGCAATAACGGCAGCCCGGACATGCTCGAGCAAGCCGCCGATGTCTTGCGTGGCGGCGAAACGCTGATCGTCTTCCCGGAAGGCACGCGCACCGCGCCGAACTGTGCACCGGTATTTCATCGCGGCGCGGCGGCCATCGCGCTACGTGGTGCGCGCGTCATCACGCCGGTGTTCATCACTGTCAAACCCACCACGCTGACCAAGGCCGAGCCCTGGTATCGCATTCCCGAACGAAGGGTGAAAGTGACCTTGCGCGTGGGCAAGGACATCGACCCGAACGCCTTCAATGCTCACGCCGCGCTGCCGATCGCATCGCGCCGTCTCAATGAACACCTGCATCAACTTTTCCTGAGGGAGCTTGCGTCATCGTGAATGACCTACAGCAAGACATCGCCCAATTGATTATCGACACCCTCAATCTGGAGGATGTCACCGTCGCCGATATTCCGCCCGACCTGCCGCTGTTCGGCGAAGGTCTCGGCCTGGATTCCGTGGATGCGCTGGAACTGGCGCTGGCGCTGCAGAAGCGCTATGACATCCGCATCGCTTCCGATTCCAAGGATGCCCGCCAGCACTTCACTACCGTGGCCAGCCTTGCCGCCTTCGTGCAGGCACAGCAGGACGCATGCAGAAACTGACTTCGATCCTGTTGCCACTGGTCGGGGTGCTCTACCCGTTCGTGGTGTATTTCGGCATGGATCGCGTGCCGCCACCGATGTTCGCGCTGGTACTCGGCGCGATCTGGCTGATTCGCGCACCGGCGCTGCTGAAGCAACCCGGCGGAAAGCTGATGTTGGGCGCGGCGCTCACTTATTGCGCCCTGCTCGCTTTCAGCGGCAACGAAGTGCTGGAACGCTGGTATCCCACCCTGATCAGCGCACTTCTGCTGTGCGCGTTCGGCCTGAGCCTGGTCTACGGACCGCCGCTGGTGGAACGCATCGCACGCGTGCGCGAGCCGGATCTGCCGGATGCAGCCATTCCCTATACGCGCAAGGTCACCTGGGTCTGGGTTGGATTTTTCGTCTTCAACGGCGTGGTCTCCGCCGTGCTCACGCTGTGGGCACCGTTGGCGTGGTGGACGCTATACAACGGCCTGCTGGTGTACTTCATCATGGGCACGCTGTTTGTCGGCGAATGGCTGCTACGCAAGCGTCTGCGAGGCGCGGCATGAGTATGGATCTGGTCCGCACCGCCGAGCGGCTGCGCACCCATCCCTGGGTGACGGACGCGCGGTGCGGTCATGCCAGCGCGGATAAACCGGGCATTGTGCTTGCGCTCAGCAGCGCGGGTATCGAAGCGCTGTGTCAGCGCGGTCGGCGGTACGTGATCGATCACTTGCAGCAAGGTACAGACTATACGGGTGCACCCATCGCATGGCGTCTGCTTGATGCACTGCCTGTCTCTGCTTCCGTACAGCAGATCGGCGCATGGCTGCAGGCGCCGTTGCCACGCGATGCCTCGCTAATTGAAGAAAGCCAGCACGACGGTGTCTGGACGCTGACGCTGCACGTTCCAGTTGATCTGGTTTATTTCCTTGGCCACTTTCCGCAGGCGCCGGTGGTTCCCGGTGTGGTACAGATCGGCTGGGCACTGGCACTGGCCGCTACGCGACTGGGAACACCGTCACGCTGCACGGCGATGGAGGCGCTGAAGTTCCAGCACCTACTGCGCCCCGGCGAACGTGCGGACCTCACCCTGCATCACGATACGGTGCGCGATAAATTGCACTTCGCCTATCGCCACGGCGATAAGGCGTTTTCTTCGGGCCGATTGGCATGGAGTGCCAAACCATGAGCGAACAGATAGCACAGGAACGTCATTGGTCCACGCAGAAGGAACGCGGCAGCCTGTTCCTGATGCGGCTGACAGCCTTCAGCGTGCGCCTGTTCGGACGCCGGCTGCTGACGCCGGTGCTGTATCTGATCGTGTTGTATTTCTTTGCATCCGCGCGCAGTGCGCGGCGCAACATTCGGCAATATCAAACCTACCTGGCCGCGTGGAGCGGCAACGCCACGCTGCTGCCCACACTCGGCAGTGTGTTCGGTCAATTCATCGCCTTCGCCGACAACCTGCTCGACCGCCTTGATGTTTGGCGTGGCCGTCTGCGCTTCGAACAAGTGGATTTGGTCGACCCCTCCGGCATCCGCCCTCGCCTACTACGCAGTCAGCGGGAAGGACGCGGCGAGATTCTGGTGGTGACGCATCTGGGTAATCCGGATGTCTGCCGCGCCATGGCGGAACTCGGCGAACAGGTGCCGCTCAACGTGCTGGTGCACAACCGGCATGTGGCACAGTTCAACCGCTTGCTCGGTGAAGCAGGCGATCGCAGCATGCGATTGATCCAGGTGAGCGAACTGGATACGGCGATGATGATGGATCTGTCGCAACGGGTGGAGCGTGGCGAGTGGCTGGCGATTGCCGGCGACCGTGTTCCCTTGCACGATGGCCGGCGCGTGACGGTGAACTTTCTGGGCCATCCGGCAGCGTTTCCGCAGGGTCCGTGGCTGCTGGCCGGCTTGCTCCGTTGTCCGGTGAACCTGCTGTGCTGCCTGAAGGTGGACGGACGTTACCGCATTCATCTCGACCCGTTTCTGGACACCGCGCATTGGGAACGCGGCCAGCGCGAGGCCGCCATTCAAGGCTGGGCACAGCGCTATGCCGATCATCTTGCCCAGCAGTGCTTGATGGCGCCGCAACAGTGGTTCAATTTCTACGCATACTGGCAACCGGCCGGACCGGAGACAAACGATGCGAAGTAGCGGCGTATTGCATGCCACCATCGATATCCAGGTACCGTTCTTCGACGTCGACTCGATGGATGTGGTCTGGCACGGCCATTACGTGAAGTATCTGGAGGTGGCGCGTTGCGCACTGCTCGACGATATCGGTCACAACTACACGCAGATGCGCGAATCCGGTTACGCCTGGCCAGTCATCGATCTGCAGTTGCGCTATGTGCAAGCCGCGCGTTTCGGGCAGAAGCTGAGTGTGCGCGCGGATCTGATCGAATGGCAGAACCGGCTGCTGATCCATTACCTGATCCAGGACGGCGCGACAGGCCAGCGCATCACGCGCGCCAGCAGCGTGCAAGTTGCGGTAAAGATCGCCAGCGGCGAGATGCAACTGGTATCGCCCGACGTTTTCACCGAGGCGGTCGAGCGTAGGTTACGCAAGCATCCGTCAACACCTTCTTCTCCGGTCGTGTCATGAATTACGCAAGCCCCACCTACGTCGAAGAAACCCGCATCGGCTTTCATTTTCTGCGCAGTCATACCTGGCAACATCATGTGCTGCGTGTAGCCATCAACGATCTCAAACGACTGATCGATGAACCGTTGCCGCAAGGCGGCACGCTGCTGGATGTGGGCTGCGGTCAGGGCAAGTCGTTCCGTCTGCTGCGCGATGCTTTTCAGCCATCGCGCATGCTGGGACTGGATGCCGATCCGCATAGCATCCGTCTTTCCGAAGCCGAAGCCGAACGCGAGGGCATCCGCGTGGATCTGTTGACCGCCGATTGCGCGGAGATCCCGCTGCCGGACCAGAGCGTAGACATCGTGTTCTGCCACCAGACCTTTCATCACCTGGTAGAACAGGAGCAAGCTCTGGCCGAGTTCTGGCGCGTGCTGAAACCCGGTGGCCTGCTGCTGTTTGCCGAATCCACCAAGGCATATATCGACACTTGGGTGATCCGCTGGTTCTTCCGCCATCCGATGGACGTGCAAAAGAGCGCAGAGGAATATCTGGAGATGCTGCGCCAGCAAGGTTTTGTGTTTGGGGCACAGAACGTGTCGTTCCCTTATCTTTGGTGGAGCCGCTCGAAGGATTTCGGGTTGCTGGAACGCTGGGGCTTACGCGCGCCACCACCTCCCGGGCAGCGGGAAGAAACGCTGGTGAATGCCGCTGTACGTAAACCGGCGCATGATTGACCGGTCGCTGCAACGTTGCGACACCGTCATCCGACGCAGGCCGGGGCAACGAGCCTGCTTTGTGATGGACCGGCTGCTCTGAGTGCTTGTGGAAGCTTGTATGAATACTTATCTCAACTCACTGGGCATCATCTGCAATCTTGGTGCAGGCAAGCACGCCGTCGCCGAAGCGCTGTTCGCAGGCGATGACAGTGGTATTCGCCCGAAGACAGGCTGGATTCCCGGGCACACGCCACCGCTTGGCAGCGTACGCGCAGAATTGCCCCTTATTCCCGATGCGCTGCGCGGTCATCGCGACAACCGTAACAACCGGCTCTTGCTTGCTGCTGCGCTGGAGATCGAACCGGATATTCGGGCTGCGATCGAACGCTACGGTCACGCGCGCATCGGCGTTGTGCTTGGCACCAGCACCACCGGCATCGAAGAGGCCACACACGGTATTGGCGTCTACCGCCGTGATGGCGCATGGCCCGCCGACTATCGCTATGCGCATCAAGAGTTGGGTGCGCCCGCAGCTTTTTTGGCGGAATGGCTCGAACTATCGGGCCCCTGCTACAGCATTTCCACCGCCTGCACCTCCGGCGCGCGCGCCTTGCTCAGCGCGCAACGTTTGCTGCGCATGGGCGTGTGCGACGCAGTGCTGTGCGGCGGCGTGGATACGTTGTGCCGATTGGCTATCAACGGCTTCCACGCGCTGGAAGCGGTAGACCTGCAGCGCTGCGATCCTTTTTCCAAACATCGCCGCGGCATCAACATTGGCGAAGCCGCCGCGCTGTTCCTGATGACACGCGAAACCAGTGCCGTGCAACTGTTGGGCGGCGGCGCAAGCTCGGATGCGTATCACATGTCTTCGCCCGATCCGCAGGGGAACGGTGCGCAGAAAGCAATGCGCGACGCCTTGCACCGTGCCGGACTGGATGCGAGCCAGATCGACTACATCAACCTGCACGGCACGGCCACCGAGCACAATGACAGCATGGAAAGCCTTGCGGTGACGGCCACGTTCGGATCGGACGTCGCCTGCTCTTCCACCAAATCGCTCACCGGCCATACGCTGGCAGCGGCGGGCGCTTTGGAAGCCGCGTTCTGCTGGCTGAGCCTCACCGATGAGCAGGCCGAGCGCCGCCTGCCGCCGCATGTATGGGATGGCGAGGCCGACCCTGCACTGTTGCCGCTCCATCTGATCCAGGCTGGCAGCCATCTGCCTGCCGGTGGCCGTCGTTACCTGATGAGCAATTCCTTTGCTTTTGGCGGCAATAACGCTTCGCTGATTCTGGGGGATCCGGCATGACGCCCTGGCCGATCGACGAGGTATTACCGCACGCCGGGGAGATGATTCTGCTCGACAGCATTGAGGAAGTCGAAAGCGAGCGCATTGTTTGCGTGAAAACCGTGCGGACCGGAGGCCTGTTTCAGGATGCCGACGGCAGCCTGCCCGCCTGGGTTGGCGTGGAATTGATGGCGCAGAGCATTGCCGCGTGGTCCGGCTGCCGGGCACGTGCTGACCAGCAGCCCGTGCAACTCGGCTTTCTGCTCGGCACGCGCCACTACCAGTGCAACACCGACGCGTTTCCGCTCAGCCAGCGCTTGCGCATCGAAGTGGAGCGGACGTTTCATGACGCGCATGGCATGGCCGTTTTCAGCTGCCGCATCGATGCACCGGATATTCACGCGGAAGCACGCTTGAATGTCTATCGCCCACCCGATGCCGATTCATTTTTTCAACACGTTGCTGGAGTGACACAGCATGACTGATACCGTTCTGGTCACCGGCTCCAGCCGTGGTATCGGACGCGCGATCGCCTTGCGTCTGGCGCAAGCCGGCTACGATCTGGTTTTGCATTGCCGCAGCCGCCGCGACGAAGCCGAACAGGTACGCGATGCCATTACAGAATTGGGCCGCCACGCGCGCATCCTGCAATTCGACGTGGCCGATCGCGCCGCCTGTGCGGCATCACTCGAAGCCGATGTGGCGGCGCACGGCGCGTACTACGGCATCGTATGCAATGCCGGCCTGACACGCGACGGCGCCTTTCCTGCCCTGACGGATGACGATTGGGACCAGGTGCTGCGCACCAATCTGGATGGTTTCTACAACGTGCTGCATCCCGTGATCATGCCGATGATCCGTCGCCGCGCGGCGGGACGCATCGTCTGTATCACTTCGGTATCCGGCATGATCGGCAACCGCGGCCAGGTCAACTACAGCGCGTCCAAGGCTGGTGTGATCGGCGCAGCCAAGGCGCTAGCCGTGGAATTGGCCAAACGCAAGATCACCGTCAATTGCGTCGCGCCCGGTCTGATCGACACCGATATGACCAGCGAAGATGTACCGCTGGAAGAGATCATGAAAATGATCCCCATGCAGCGCGCCGGTACGGCGGAAGAAGTCGCTGCGGCCGTGCAGTTTTTGCTCAGTCCGGAAGCCGGCTACATCACGCGGCAGGTACTCGCCGTCAACGGCGGCTTGTGTTGAAAGAAAACAGGCGGTACGCGAAGTCATTCATGACACCGCCAAGCGTCGCCCTCGGCCATTAACCCGATCAAGGAGATCTTTGGCATGAAAGCAAAAACGCTGGCACTTCTAACCCTGCTGCTCGCCGCACCCGGCCTTGCCTACGCGGGCGACAAGATCGTGCACTTCCCGTTCCAAAACGCCATCGACGCCGCCACCAAGGCTGGCAAGTTGGACGGTACGGTGAAGTTCTATCTGGCGGGTAACACGCCGAACGGACAAGTCACCGTGGTAAATGTGGTGAATGACGAAGTGATGGTCAACCGCAAGACCAACGCCTTCGGCAAGAAGGATCAGGACACCTGCGACTGGGCGCTGCAATCGGCGCTGATCAGCCTTCAGGATATGGCGAAGAAAGCCGGTGCCAATGCGGTGACCGACATCGTCAGCGACTATGGCAATGAATACCGCGACAGCCACAATTATGAATGCCACGTGGGCTTTCTGATGTCGGGGGTGATCATGAAGGGCAAGCTCGCCCACGTGCAGTGAGAAGGTCCGGCCCTCTTAACCTTTGACGGCGAGAGGGATTCAGCCATTGCGCGGGACTGAAGCTTCCGGGCAGGAATGGCTCCCCTGATGCGCTGCGTCAGAGTCCCCTCAGCTCCCTGAGCTACAATTTGCGGGCTAAATCCCCTTCCCCAGGAGTTTGTGATGCGCCCTTTCCCGCTCGGTGAAGAGATCGACATGTTGCGTGAAAGCGTGGCCGCCTTCGCAGAGAAGGAGATCGCGCCGCGCGCCGATCATATCGACCGCGAGAACCAGTTCCCACACGACCTGTGGCGCAAGATGGGTGACATGGGCCTGTTGGGCATCACCGTTCCGGAGGAATACGGCGGCAGCGGCATGGGCTTCCTGGCACACATGGTCGCCATGGAAGAAATCTCCCGTGCATCCGGTTCGGTGGGGCTGTCCTACGGCGCGCACTCCAATCTATGCGTGCAGAACATCTTCCATAACGGCAACGAAGCGCAGCGTCGCAAATACATTCCCAAGCTGTGCTCCGGCGAATACGTCGGTGCGCTGGCGATGAGCGAGCCAGGCGCAGGCTCTGACGTCGTCGGTTCGATGACCTGCAAGGCCGAACAACGTGGTGACGTGTGGGTCGCCAACGGCTCGAAGATGTGGATCACCAATGGTCCGGATGCGGATGTGCTGCTCGTTTACATGCGTACCGCGCCGCGCGTGGCCGGCAGCCGCTGCATGACGGCCTTCATCATCGAAAAGGGAATGAAGGGCTTCAGCACGGCGCAAAAGCTGGACAAGCTCGGCATGCGCGGCTCGAACACGTGCGAGCTGGTATTCGAAGATTGCGAGATTCCCGCCGAAAACATCGTCGGCGAAGTGAATGAAGGCGTGCGCGTGCTGATGAGCGGTCTGGACACGGAACGCCTAGTGCTGTCTGGTGGTCCGATCGGCCTGATGCAGGCATCACTGGATTTGGCGCTGCCCTATGTACGCGAGCGCAAGCAGTTCAATGCACCGATCGGTACCTTCGGCGTAATGCAGGCGAAGATTGCCGACATGTACACCAAGTTGCAGAGTTCGCGTGGCTTTGCCTACATGGTGGCGAACGGGTTCGATGCCGGCGTCAAATCACGCATCGATCCAGCCGCCTGCCTGCTAAACGCCTCGGAGAATGCGGTACAGGTAGCACTGGAAGCCATCCAGACGCTGGGCGGCAACGGCTATATCAATGAATTTCCCGCCGGCCGTCTGCTGCGTGACGCCAAGCTCTATGAGATCGGCGCCGGCACCAATGAAATCCGCCGCATGCTGATCGGGCGTGAGCTGTTCCACGGCAAAGCCTGATACGCGTCGACTGGAACCGGCAACAAAAGGCCCGCCAATGGCGGGCCTTTGCTTTTGTATGCACAAGAACCTGTTAGAAATGCAGGCTGTAATTCAACGTTCCCATCGTCGCGTGCTCGTGTTGCGCGTTGTATTCGTCCACACCGAACGACAGATTCGAGCGCGCCGAGAAGCGCCAGTCCAATGACAACCCGGCCACGCTGCCGTAACGCGACAAACCAATACCCTCGATCGGCGTGAATTGCTGCAAGGCTGTGAAGCTGGCATTCGGCGATACACCGTGCATGGCGAACGCATCCTGCCATAGCAGACGCGCCTGCAGGCTTAGGCTGGTTCCGTTCGCCATGATCCACTGCCGCGAACTGCGCAAGCCGAAACCACCCTGCCAGCGCTGTATGGATTGCGTGGGCGACATCAGACCGAAGCCGTCGCCACCCTGCTCGTTGAAGCCATCACGGTCGACGCTGGCGTATTCAAGATTGGCAAACGGTGTGAATTTCCAATCACCTAAATTGAAGCGATAACCACTTTCGCCATACATAACGTCGTAGCTGCCGTTGCTGAAGCTCGACACACCAGCCGTCTGACCGCCAAGGATCAACTCGCGACGGGTATCCTGCCAGTCGCTGCCCACGCCAAAGCGGCCCATGGTGTACCAGTTGCCCTGGACGAATCCGCCGTAAACCATGCCTTCCAGCGCGCGGCTGAAACCTTGGTCCGCGCTTTGTTCGATATTGCCAAGCCCTTGGCTCTGACTGATCGCGTAACCCACGACCCCGCCATTACCAAAAGCGCGATCACCGCCGATCATCGTGCCGTTGAGCTGGAAGCCCAGGCTGTCGAAACCGCTGCGTGCCATGCTGCCTTGATAACCCAGATTCTGCGACCAACTCTGGAATTTGTTGAGGCTGAGCAGTTGTGGATGATCGAGCAAAGCGTCGAAACGGTCGGACAACGCACGCGTATCGGCATCGATCGCTTCGAAAGTCATCGCGGCGCTAGCGGCGTACATCTGGCCGGAAAGGCTATTCAAGGACTGTTGCAACGCGGCCGTGGTCTGCGACTGCTGGATGCTAGCCGCGCCTCCAACGAAACTGCTCGGCAACGGCTGTGCGTTGCCGCTGTTCTGAATCGCGCTGTTGATGGTGTTGAAAGCCCCTTGCGCACGCTCAGCCGAGGCGTAGGTGGCTCCGGCATATGATACCCCTGGAACCTGAGTCAGGCTGATGCTGGAGACATTGAGATATGCGTCATTCGAGCTGTAACCGAGTGTCGCTTGCAGCACCACGCTCGACGGCCACGAGAGGCTGGCAAACGTTCCCGTCAATCCGCCTGCTGCGTACAAAACCTCGGTGTGCGCATTGGCTACATAGCCGTTGTTAGCGCCATAGACATAAAGTTTTGAACCTTGCGGAAGTACTGCGGTTCCAGATACTTGCAATGAGGAACCGAGCGATATCGCCAATTCGCCAGGATCTACGTAAGCTCCGAATTGCGTCTCATTGCCTTGCACATAATTGCCGCTAATTGTGAGGTTGCTGGTCGGACTGACAGCGAGGACCCCTTGGTTCCAGACATTGCCAGCCATCGACGGTGTCGAAGCCGGCGGCGCACCTGTAAAGGCCAGCGCCCCCCCTGCTGCCACATTGGTGAGACTCGATGCTATAGATACGACATTCAGAGTACCGCCATTAACCACCGTATCCCCGGTATAAGTAGAGGGCTGGGTTAGGTTGAGCGTGCCGGGACCATCGAAGGTCAAACCACCCGAACCGGATATAGGGTTGTTCCAAAACGACGTACCTTTAAAGCCGACCTCGACAGTGCCCCAGTTAAACTGCTCCGGACCATTCACCGCAGCCCCAACATTGAGCGCACCGTAACCAAATGTAGGATTCGGCTGCGCCCCTCCCAACGGGGTGGCTGTACCCAATAGTGTCTGCTGCACCAAAAAGCTGGAGAAATACGGATAGGCCTGCCACACCAATGCTGCGGCACCGGACACTTCTGGTGCGGCGAACGATGTACCTTCCACGATGTAGTAGGTCGGATTGGTCGTACTGGCGAGTGTGTCCTTGTCCAACACGATCACATCGCCTGGGGCAGCCAGGCAGTAGTTCATCGCAATGCCGCACTTGTTCGAATAGCTATCAAGCTGCGTCGGGTTGTTGCTGTTTAAAGCAACTGCAACCAACCAGCCATTTTGCAGCGTACCGTTATTTGCCACAGTCGGCAGTGAGGCAATGGTGCTCGGATTAGCCTGCGAATCATTGCCCGCAGCAAATACCACCAAACCTCCATTGAGGATGAAAGGAAGGTACGCTGAGGCGAATGCCTGGTTTAATGAAGTATTTGTCGTATCCCATGTAATACCGCCCCAGGAATTATTCTCAACCTGGACGCCGGAACTGATCATCTGCTGATTGACTTGCTGCATGAACGTTGCATCTGACGTAGTGACCTGCGACGGCGCTGTCGAACCGTTATCGTCAGGCGCGTTGTCATCAATGATGCGCGCTGATACCAGATTCGCCGCCGGCGCAATACCGCCGGCGAATTGCCCGAAAGATACGCCCGCGGCAATCTCCGAGACCCACGTGCCGTGTCCGACCACATCGGGAATACTGGTGTTGTTGGTCGTTGGATCGACGTCAATGTATTCCGTGCCAACCCGCCCGGCCACTGCGGGGTTGTTGGGCATGATGCCGCTGTCGACCACACCGATGGTGACGCCGACACCGGTATAGCCTTGCTGATGCGCGGCATAGGTATTGGTCAGCGTTAGCTGTGCATCAATGGGTGGCGTCGGCACATTGGAGCTAGGCGAAGGCGACGATGGCGTGGGCGATGGCGTGGGTGTCGACGACGAGGTCGATTTGACGCTGCTGTTCCCGCCGCCCCCACCGCATGCACTCAATCCCAGCGCAAGACAAATCAATACGGCGACTTCGCGGCGTCGCCAAGCCAGCATTCCGGTTGCCATGACCCTTACCCCTATTTGCGATGTTGGTCCCCACAACATGTCGGACTACCGCCACTCCCGTGCGGTATCCAAGCTATAGCTTATTCGCTTGCTTTATAGGATTGCGAGCACCCTAGTGCGCGATTTCTCCCGAAAATTTAGGTTTGCTGCTTTGCGTCGAAGACTGCGATAATCCGCAAGTTATTTCCCCCAGCGTTGCCCTTGGCGGGGTACGCATCAAAGCTCCTTCGGAGACCACCATGTCGGACGTCAGCGTTGTTATTGCAGGTGCCAAGCGCACTGCCATCGGCTCTTTCCTCGGCCAGTTCACCGGCGTACCCACTCCCAAGCTCGGCGCTACCGCGATCCGTGCCGCAATGGAACAGGCCGGCATTGCCTCCGGCGATGTGAACGAGGTGATCATGGGCTGCGTGCTGCCCGCCAACCTCGGCCAGGCCCCTGCCCGCCAGGCGGCGCTGCAAGCCGGGCTGCCGGTCGCCACCGGCTGCACCACCGTCAACAAGGTCTGCGGTTCGGGCATGAAGGCGATCATGCTGGGTCATGATCTGATCAAGGCCGGCTCGGCTGCCGTGGTGGTGGCTGGCGGCATGGAATCGATGACCAACGCCCCGCACATGGTCAACGCCCGTACCGGTATCCGCTATGGCGACGGCCAGCTGGTCGACCACATGGCGTGGGACGGTCTTACCAATCCGTATGACGGCAAGGCGATGGGTGTGTTCGGCGAGCTGTGCGCCGACAAGTATCACTTCACCCGCGAAGAGCAGGATGCATTCGCCATCGAATCGGTGAAGCGTTCGCAAGCCGCTCAGACTTCCGGGGCTTTTGCCGGCGAAATCGTTCCGGTCACCGTTTCCGGCCGCAAGGGTGATGTGCAGGTCGATACTGACGAACAGCCCAGCCGTTCGGACATTGGCAAGATCCCTTCGCTCAAGCCCGCCTTCCGCAAGGAAAACGGCACCATTACCGCCGCCAGCTCATCGAGCATTTCCGATGGCGCCGCCGCTGTCGTACTGCTGACGGCCGATGACGCCAAGACCCGCGGCATCAAGCCACTGGCGCGTATCGTTGCCCACGCCACCCATTCGCAAGAACCGGAATGGTTCACCACCGCCCCGGTGTCGGCCATCAGCAAAGTGCTGGACAAGGCAGGCTGGAAGGTTGACGACGTCGACTTGTTCGAAATCAACGAAGCTTTTGCCGTGGTGGCCATGGCCCCGATGCGCGAACTGGGCATCTCGCACGACAAGCTCAACGTCAACGGCGGTGCCTGCGCCCTGGGTCACCCGATCGGCGCCAGTGGCACCCGTCTGGTGGTGACCCTGCTCAACGCATTGAAAACCCGTGGTTTGCGTCGCGGCGTCGCAGCGCTTTGCATTGGCGGCGGCGAAGCTACCGCCATCGCGGTGGAGCTTCTGGACTAAGCTGTAGTCATCTATCCACGCAGCGTGGGCCGTCGCGCCCCCGCTGTGGGTTTAATGCGACATAAAAGTTGTTCATAAAACTGGTAGCGTACTTAACACGAACGCGCTATTAATAATCGTGCCAAATTGGCATTCCACGGCTAAGGAGATCCACCATGAAGTTCACGCGTACCCTTCTCGCCTCCGCGCTTGTCGCGCTGCTGGCGGCTTGCAGCAATGGCGCGCAGGATGCCGCGCAGGACGCACAGAAGTCGGCTGATCAGGCCCAGCAAGCAGCTTCGCAGGCTGCTGACCAGGCTCAGAAGGCCGCTGCTTCCGCTTCCACCGCTGCCGCTCCGGCTGCTGCCCCGGCTTCCACCGCGGCTGCTCCGGCTGCTGCTCCGGCCTCCACCGCGGGTGCCGCTCCGGCTTCCACAGCCGCTCCGGCCGCTGGCGATGCGATGAAGAGCGCTGCTGCTGATGCATCGCAGGCTGCCGGCAAGGCTGCCGACGCTGCCAAGGACGCCTCGAAGGGTAACTAATCCTTCGACCAAGGCTTCCACGAAACCGGCCGCCCTGTGCGGCCGGTTTTTTTATGGCCGGTCGACTGGAAACATTGCAGGCGGAAGGTCGTGGCGATCGCGCTGTCGGTGACGGACAAGCCACGGCATCCCGATCCTTTGGTTGCAAACGCAAATGCAGAAGGACCACCCGCGCCGTTATCATCCGGGGTTTGCCCAGACGGTCGCAGTATCCCCCATGAGCGTCCTCACTTCGCAGATCGACCCCCGTTCCCCCGAATTCCAGGCCAGCAGCGCCAGCCTGCGCTCGCTCGTCGACGACCTGCATCATGAAATGGCGCGCAGCGCCGAAGGTGGCGGCGCGAAAGCGCGCGAAAAGCACACGGCACGCGGCAAGCTGCTGTCACGCGAACGCATTCGCGCCCTGCTTGATCCGGGCTCACCGTTTCTCGAACTGTCGCCGCTGGCCGCCCATGGCATGTACGACGATGCCGCGCCCGCTGCCGGCATCATCACCGGCATCGGCCGCGTGCACGGTACCGAGGTGGTCATCGTCGCCAACGATGCCACCGTCAAGGGCGGCACCTACTTCCCGATGACGGTAAAGAAGCACCTGCGCGCGCAGGAAGTCGCCCTGGAAAATCGCCTGCCCTGCATCTACCTGGTCGATTCCGGCGGCGCCTTCCTGCCGATGCAGGATGAAGTCTTCCCGGACAAGGAACACTTCGGTCGCATCTTCTACAACCAGGCGCGCATGTCCGGCCTGGGGATTCCGCAGATCGCCGTCGTGATGGGCTCGTGCACGGCCGGCGGCGCTTACGTGCCGGCGATGAGCGATGAGACCATCATCGTGCGTGAGCAAGGCACCATCTTCCTGGGTGGTCCGCCGCTGGTAAAGGCTGCCACCGGTGAGGTGGTGGATGCCGAGGCGCTGGGCGGTGCGGACGTACACACGGCTGTGTCCGGCGTGGCGGATCACTTTGCCGAAAACGACGCGCACGCGTTGTCGATCGCACGCGACATCGTCGCCAATCTCAACCGCAAGAAGCCCATGCCGCTTGCACTACAGGCCCCGGCCGAACCGCGCTATCCGGCGGAAGAACTTTACGGCGTGATTCCGCAGGACACACGCCGCCCCTTCGATATCCGCGAAGTGATCGCGCGCATCGTCGATGGCTCCGAGTTCCACGAATTCAAGGCGCGCTACGGCAAGACCCTGGTGTGCGGCTTTGCGCATATCCACGGTTACCCGGTGGGCATCATTGCCAACAACGGCATCCTGTTTTCCGAATCCGCCCTCAAGGGCGCACACTTTATTGAGCTGTGCAACCAGCGCAATGTGCCGCTGGTATTCCTGCAGAACATCACCGGCTTCATGGTCGGCAAGAAGTATGAGAACGCCGGCATCGCGAAAGATGGCGCGAAGATGGTCACCGCGGTGGCCTGCTCGCACGTGCCGAAATTCACCGTGGTGATTGGCGGCAGCTTCGGTGCCGGCAACTACGCCATGTGCGGTCGCGCCTATGGTGCGCGCTTCCTGTGGATGTGGCCGAACGCGCGCATCAGCGTGATGGGTGGTGAACAGGCCGCCAGCGTGTTGGCGACGGTGAAGCGTGATGGCATCGAAGCCGCCGGCAAAAGCTGGAGTGCCGATGAAGAAGAGGCCTTCAAAGCACCGATCCGCGAGCAGTACGAGCGCCAGGGCCATCCCTATTACGCCAGTGCGCGGCTGTGGGACGACGGTATCATCGACCCGGCCGATACACGCCGCGTGCTCGGGCTGGCGATCTCCGCATCCTTGAATGCGCCGATCGAACCCCAACGCTACGGGGTGTTCCGCATGTAACCATGCCCGGTGAGCGGCAGTTACCATATGTTTCTTCAGTGTGACGTTTAACCGCTACCGTGCCGTCATTCCCGCGCAAGCGGGAATCCATTTGAGTACTGCCAGAGCCGTAACATTGCTTTTCAAGTATTTGGCAAACCCTATTGCAATGGATTCCCGCTTGCGCGGGAATGACGTCCTGGCAAGACAGTAGCGCTGTAGAGTCATGCAGATCTGCTGGAGTTCCATTTCAAGGACGTTTCAGGGGGCAAGAACGCAATGATCGTCGGCATCGATCTGGGCACTACGCATTCGCTTATCGGTTACTACAGCGATACGGGACCGCAATTGTTCCGCAATCCGCTGGGCGATTACCTCACCCCATCCGTAGTCAGCGTCGACGATGATGGACATATGCTGATCGGCGAGGCGGCTCGCGATCGCCTGATCAGCCATCCACGCGCCAGCATCGCAGCCTTCAAGCGCTGGATGGGCACGCCACGCGAAACCCAGCTCGGCGGCCGCAGTTTCCGGCCGGAGGAGTTATCCGCGCTGGTACTGCGTTCCCTGCTCGCGGATGCTGAAGCGGCGCTCAGCACGAAGATAGAAGAAGCCGTCATCAGCGTACCGGCCTACTTTTCCGATGCACAGCGCAAAGCCACCCGCGCGGCAGGTGAACTGGCGGGCATCAAGGTGGAACGTCTTATCAACGAACCCACCGCCGCTGCGCTCGCCTATGGTTTGCAGGAGCGGCAGGAAGGCAGTCGCTTCCTGGTGTTCGATCTTGGCGGCGGCACTTTTGACGTATCGGTGCTCGAAATGTTCGAGGGCGTGGTCGAAGTGCATGCCAGCGCCGGCGACAATTTCCTCGGCGGCGAAGATTTCCTGGATGTGCTGCAGAACGCCTGTCTGGCGGACATAAAACTACGCGCTGACGATTTTTCACCCATCGAGCGCGGCGTGTTGCGCCGCCGGCTGGAAGCCGTCAAACGTAGCCTGAGCCAACAGTCAGAAACCTCCATCGAAGGCCAGATCGGCAAACACGAGATCACGTGGCGCATCGACCAGGATCGCTTTCTGCATCTGGCTGAGCCACTGATGCAGCGCATGCGTGCGCCGCTCGAACGCGCGCTGCGTGATGCGCGCCTACGCCCGGACCAGCTCAACGAGATTGTGCTTGTTGGCGGTGCCAGCCGCATGCCGTTGATATCGCGATTGATTGCGCGCATGTTCGGCAAGCTGCCGCTGCGCCACGTCAATCCGGATGAAGCCATTGCCCTGGGTGCCTGCGTCGCGTCCGGACTGAAAAGCCGCGACGCCAAGCTGGATGAAATCATCCTCACCGATGTTTGCCCTTACACCCTGGGCGTGGAGATCGGCCAGCGCGACGCGCAAGGTCACATTCAAAATGGCTTGTTCTCGCCCATCATCCAGCGCAACAGCGTGGTGCCGATCAGCCGCGAAAGCAGCTACTGGCCCATGGCCGAGCGCCAGGCAACCCTCAGTCTGAAGGTCTATCAGGGCGAGAATCCTCTGGTGACCAACAACATCAAACTCGGCGAGCTGGATATCCCGCTCAACCCGACCCTGTCCATTCAGCAGAACGAAGTCGTGGTGCGTTTCACTTACGACATCAACGGCGTGTTGCAAATCGAAGCTACGCCGAAGGCCAACGGTCTGCGCCACGAGCTGGTGCTGGAACAGAACCCCGGCTTGCTGACCGACACCGAGATTCGCGCCCGCCTCGCTGCGTTGTCGGAACTGAAAATCCATCCGCGCGACAAGCAGGAAAACCTTGCCCTGCTCGCACGCGCGGAACGCCTGTTCGAAGAACACCTGGCCGCGCGGCAGGTACTGCAGCAATGGATCGGGCAGTTCCGTCAGACACTCGAAAATCAGGATGAGCGCACGATCGAGGATCACCGTCGGCAATTCAGCAGCGCACTCGATTCGCTGGAAACACAGCTGTGAAATGGGCTTTCGAGTTGCTGGAGCTGCCGATGGATGCAGACGCAGCGAGCGTCAAGCGTGCGTACGCGCGGCTGTTGCGTACCACGCGGCCCGACGAGAATCCGGAGGGGTTCCAGCGTTTGCACGCGGCGTACAAAACAGCGCTGACGCACGTAAACAGGCCGTCGGTATCGCCTGCCCATGTTGCGAACAGCAACATGGATACAGCGAAAACCGGAAATGATGTCATTGCCATCCCTGTTGAACTGACTCGGTTAGCGACCACTACGTCAGCCTCCGCACAGGTAGCCAGCACGCCAAATGCAGAGCGGCTCACGGTCAATATTCCAGCATTGGCGGATGAGGTAATTCGCACCACAGCAGAAATAGATGACGGTAAGGTTATGCTGCAATGGCTGCAGAACCGCCATGAATTCTGGTCGATCATCACCAAACAGCAGACTGGCCAACTGGTCATTCATCGATTGTTCGAAACTCCGCAAGCCATGTCTTCGGATAGCCTCGACGCCATGTTGCATTTTTTCGATCTCGACCACGTGTTATCCGGCATCAATCCATTAGCCTTACAACAACTTCGCCAACGACAGAGAATCTGGTGGGAACTCATTCCCCGTAATCATCGTCACTTGGCACTGCGTATGCGCCAGATGTGGGGCCAACAGCCCGATGTCGCGCTGCTCGGAAAAGACGTCGCGCTGCTGCAAAGTTCCTTCCGCTGGTCGCGCGTGCTGCGCACCGCACTGCAGCTAGGCCGCGGACGTGAATTGGGACGCCTTGCCCAAACGTTGTCGAACAATGGTCGCTTCGATGCCCTGCCGCCATCGATCGACCGTGAGCACACACGATTTTGGCTATCTGCCGCAGCCGTTGGCGGCCCGATGACACAACAGCGATTCGCAATTGGCAGCTTGCGCGCGGCAGTTGTGGCGCTGTGCATTGCTCTCAGCTCCCTTGCTTTACTACTGCTGTTGCCCGGCTTCTCAACAAGCGGCAGATTGTCGGCCATGGCAGCCATCCCTCCGACCGTCGCGATCGGCATCTTTGCACTATGGCTGGTTTATGCCGGATGTGCATGGTTCGATCATTGGCAAGGCCTGCCGGAGCCTAACTCTTCACGTCGACCCTGGCTGCGGCGTCTCGCGATACCTGCAATCTGCTTGTGTAATCTGGCGCTATACGCGATGACCGGCTCACATTACGTCGAATGGTTGGCCCTGTTGACATGCGTATTCGCGGTGCGCCGGTTCCGCCGAAGAATTTCCGCAACCAGTAAACTGGCCCTGCAGATTCGCCAACTGCTCCCCGCACTCTTCTTTATTCTCATCATTGTCGGCAGTCCATTACTGCAAACGGTTCGCGACGGCGGTTCCGCCACGACATATGCAGCGACCATCATCACCTTCTGCCTATGGTTCGCCGACATGTGGCGTTACCGCGCACACCTGCATCCGAAACTCGCACGCCACTGATTCCAACGTAGCATTACGTCAGCAACAAGCAAGCTTGCGTAGACTGTTTCATCACATCCACACATGCTTCACGTTCACCTAAGCGTGACGAAGGCACACGCTGCATAAACGCACTTGCGCGTTGCAATCTCTTAGAAAGATCCATGTCATCCACGACGGTTGATATCGCCGCTTCGGCTGAGGCGTGCATGCGCCTTTTGGGGAAGACCGGGTGGACCGGTCAGCCGGGGCCGCCCAGGGAGAGCGGCAGTCGATAACGCATGGAGATGCGTCCATCTTTCATTCGACGATAAGGATCACATCATGAATAGCCGTTGCAAGCGCTCCAACGTCACCAAGACCCTTCTGTCCGCCGCGCTGGTCGCCGCCTGCGCTTTCGGCGCCGCCCTGCCGGCCGCCGCGCAGACCAGCACGCAGACGCTGGTGATTTTCCCCGACGATGGCTACACCTCGATCTACAACCTGATCAACTCGGCCAAGTCGACCATCGACATGACGATGTATGAGTTGCAGGACACCACCGCGCAGACTGATCTGTGTAACGCTGCTGCCCGCGGCGTGACCGTGCGCGTGATCCTCGACGTGAACCTGGAAAAGAGCAACAACACCGCTGCCTACGACCAGTTGCAAAGCTGCGGCGTGAACGTCGTCTGGGCTTGGACCAAGTATCAGGCCACGCATCAGAAGACGATCACCATCGATGCCGCAACCTCGAACGCGCAGACGGCCATCATGACAGCCAACCTCACCAGCCGTTACTACAGCACCACGCGCGACTTCGCCGTGCTCGAGAACGATGCCAATGATATCGCCGCGATCGAAGCTACCTTCGCCAAAGACTTCACGCACTCGTCGGTAACCCCGTCCAATGGTGATGATCTGGTGTGGAGTCCGACCAACTCCGAATCGTCCCTGCTCAACATCATCAATAACGCGCAGACCAGCCTGCTCGTCGAAAACGAAGAGATGAGCGACAGCGCGATCGTCAATGCACTGGAAAACGCCGCTGAAAATGGCGTGAGCGTCACCATTGTGATGACCAATGACGACAACGACTACGCCAGCGAATTCGATGATCTGGCCAATGCTGGTGCGAACATCAGCACCTATCCGGACAACAGCACTTCGCTATACATCCACGCCAAGGCCATCGTGGCCGACTACGGCGCTTCGACCCAATCGGCTTTCGTGGGTTCGGAAAATTTCTCCAACGCATCGCTGACCGAGAACCGTGAATTGGGTTTGACCATCACCAATTCGAGCATCATCTCGCAGCTGGAAACCACGATGAGCAGTGACTACTCGGGCGGCACGCCCTGGTCGGATTGATCGCTTCAAGCTCTGCCGTGTGCGCCTCCTCCTGTTCGCAGGGGGAGGTGTCATGTCGGCAGGTTATGGATGACGGCGTGGCCGGAATTCGAGCGGCACCGCATCACCTTTTGCGTTGGCCGGCGGTTTCGGCCCGCAAGCGCTGCATGTACTGCAACCGTCGCTGCAATCGCCGGTGGCTTGCTTGGGCTGCAGACGGCGACCGAATGCGCGCACCCAGGCAGCGTGTTCGGGCTGACTCAAATGGATCGACGTAGAGGCCAGCCAGCGGCTGGTCAGCGCCGGTGCAAGCTTACGGAACGCATACAAGGCACTGGCCAGCACGACCAGCGCGATCACGATGTATTGGATAAGCAGGTTCGTGCTCACAGGAACAACCTCGCCACCTGATAGGTGATCAACGACGCGGCATAGGCCACGACGAACATGTAGCTGAAAGAAATGACCACGTTGCGCCATGAATTCGTTTCGCGGCGAATCACCGCCAGCGTGGACATACACTGCGGTGCAAAGGCAAACCACACCAGCAGCGATAACGCCGTTGCCAGCGAAAAATTACCGGTCAGCGCATGCGCAAGACCACCGGCTTCGGCACTGCCGCCTACCGCATAGACGGTCGCCAGCGCAGCCACCGCCGTTTCGCGTGCGGCAAAGGCAGGAATGAGCGAAAGGCTGATCTGCCAGTTGAAGCCCAGCGGCGCAAAGATGTATTGCAGTCCGCGGCCGAGATAGCCGGCAATGCTGTAATCGATGGCCGGACCGGTTGCGTCTGCAGGCGGCGACGGGAACGTAGAAATGAACCACATGATCACCGTCAGCGCCAGGATCACACCGGTCAGGCGCTTGAGGAAGATCATGCTGCGCTCCCACAAGCCGATCATCACGTCACGTGGTTGCGGCACGCGATACGAAGGCAGCTCCATCAGCAACGCATGCTCGCTGCGATCGCGGCGCATGTGCTTGATGATCCAACCCACCAGCATCGCACCAAGAATACCTGCGACGTACAGCGCAAACAGCACCAGACCTTGCAAGTTGAAGATGCCAAGCACGCGATGCATGGGAATGAACGCGCCGATCAGCAGTGCATACACCGGCAAGCGGGCGGAACACGTCATCAGCGGCGCCACCAGGATGGTGGTGAGACGATCACGTGGATCCTGGATGCTGCGCGTGCCCATGATGCCGGGGATTGCGCAGGCGAAGCTCGACAGCAACGGAATAAACGAACGCCCGGTCAACCCCACCGACAGCATCATGCGATCGAGCAGGAACGCCGCGCGGGGCAGATAGCCCGACTCTTCCAAGGTAAGAATGAAGAAGAACAGCACCAGGATCTCGGGTAGAAAGCCGAGTACGGTGCCCAGACCGGTGCAGATGCCGTCTTTCAGCAAACCTTGCAACGGACCTTCCGGCAGCCAGATGGCAAGATGCGCGCCGATCCAGTCAAAGCCGTCGCCGATGGCATCGCTCATCGGCTTGCCGATCGAGTACACCGCCTGAAACACCAGGAACATCACCACGGCGAGGATCATCAGGCCGAACACCGGATGCAGCGCCCAGCGATCCAGCGCATCATCCAGCGCGGCAGTCGCGCGCGGCATGTGCACGGTTGCATCGAGTAACTCACGCACCTGTGCATGCAGACCGGCACGGCTGGACGCGTCGTCCGGCATCGCTGGCGCTGCGCTTGGCACTTCGCCATCCACGCGTTCGATCAGCGTACGCGCACCACCGCGCTTGACTGCGACAGTCTCCACCACCGGCAGGCCAAGACGGCGCTGCAGCTCGGCCACATCGATCTCGATGCCACGGCGGCGTGCGGTGTCCATCATGTTCAGCGCGAGCACCACCGGGCGGCCGAGGCGCTTGACCTCCAGTACGAAGCGCAGATGCAAGCGCAAGTTGGTAGCGTCCGCCACGCATACGATCAGATCCGGCGCAGCTTCGCCCGGATAGTTGCCTTCCAGCACATCGCGCGTGATTTGTTCATCAGGGCTGGTGGCATCGAAGCTATAGGTGCCGGGCAGATCCAGAATCTGCAGCACGCGGCCGGATGGCGCGGTGAACCGACCTTCTTTGCGTTCGACGGTGACCCCAGCGTAGTTGGCCACTTTCTGGCGACCGCCGGTGAGCTGATTGAACAGCGCCGTCTTGCCACAGTTAGGGTTACCCACCAAAGCGATGCGTAGCGTACCGGCGCTCATGCAACCTCCTGCACCGTCACACGCGCCGCCTCGGTGCGACGCAAAGCGAAGCGGGTGTAACCGATCTGCACGAGCAGCGGATCCGCGCCAACCGGGCCACGCGCCACCAGCCGCACCCGTTCGCCCTCGACAAAACCTAGATCGCGCAAGCGTTGCGCAATCGGGTCGTTGACATGGGCATCTTCAACTCGTTCAACCACGGCAGAGGCACCTTTCGGCAGGTCGGACAGGCGCACGGTTGCTACGCTTCTAAATAAGAATGGTTCGCATTGTAACCTCTTTTCGCATCTAGCGCAGCCAGTCCCTTTTCCCGTTGGCAGAAGGACGGGGACGTGCCATACCGACTGCTTGCCTAAAGCTTTGTCCTGATGCCTTGATCGCCCCCGCCTCTCCCCCTCTCCCGCCGGGAGAGGGGCTTGGTCTACGCTTTGAACGAATTCCCCATCCCGGATCACTCATGCCCTCCTCCGTCCAGATCGCTGACCACGCCGGTATCCGCGAACTCCGCCTCAATCGCCCGGACGTACACAACGCCTTCGATGACCGGCTGATCGCCGAGCTGACGGTCGCCCTGCACGCCGCTGGCGAGGATCCGTCCGTGCGCGTCGTGGTGCTGACTGGTGTGGGCGCGAGCTTTTCCGCCGGTGCGGACCTGAACTGGATGCGCGGCATGGCCAAGGCCAGCGAGGCAGAGAATCGCGAGGATTCGCTGCGCTTGGCGACACTGATGCGCACGCTGCAGTTTCTGCCCAAGCCGACCATCGCCCGCGTGAACGGCGCCGCTTACGGTGGCGGCGTCGGGCTGATTGCCTGTTGCGACATCGCCATCGGCGTGAGCACGGCCAAGTTCGGCCTGACGGAAGTGAAGCTCGGCCTGGTGCCTGCCGTGATCTCGCCGTACGTACTCGCCGCCATCGGTTTGCGCCACGCGCGCCGCCTGTTCCTGACCGGCGAAATCTTCGACGCCGACATGGCTGCGCAGATTGGGCTGCTGCATCAGGCCGTGCCAGCCGAATACCTGGACGACACCGTGCACAACGTGCTCAAGCTGCTCGCCAAAGCGGGGCCATCGGCGCAGCGTGAAGCCAAGCAGCTCGCTTTCGGCATGCATGGCTTCACCGCCACAGAGGCCGAACGCATCGACCGGGAAAACGCAGCGCTGATCGCCCGCTTGCGCATCTCTGAAGAAGGCCAGGAAGGACTCGGTGCCTTCCTCGACAAGCGCGCGCCGGCCTGGACGCAAGCCAGCTGACACCATGCTGGCAGCAGGCCGCATTACGCTAGCGCCCTGACCTTTCCTCGCCTTTGAAGAGATATGCCATGAAGCGCATCGTCAACGCCGCCGACGTCCAACTGCAGCCGTTCCCGCCTCCCTTTGCTCCCACTGGCGAGTCAGCACAGCGTTACGATGCGCGCATCGGCTGGATTTCCGCCCAGCTCGGCGCGCAGAAGCTCGGCTACAACATCACCGCCGTACCACCGGGCAAGCGCGCCTTTCCGCTCCACAATCATCGCGTGAACGAAGAAATGTTCTTCGTGCTGCAAGGTGAAGGCGAGGTGCGCATCGGCACGCAACGGCACCCGATCCGCCAGGGCGACATCATCGCCTGCCCGCCCGGCGGTCCCGAAAGCGCGCATCAGATCATCAACACCGGCATGGACGAACTGCGCTATCTGGCGGTAAGCAGCAAGCTATCTCCGGAAATCTGTGAGTATCCGGATACCGGCAAGTACGGCATCCTCGGCGACTTCGGTCCCGACGCAGAAGGCAAGCCGCAAGTTATCCGTATTGTGATGCGCCAGGGCGATACGGTCGATTACTGGGAAGGCGAATAGCCCTCGCGACGCCTGGGAACGCCGAGCCACCAGCCCGGCATTCCCAGGATAGTCACGCGCTGGAACACTGTATTGCTGCGCCGCGCATCGGCGGTGTCACGCAGATCTGTTAGTTTTATGGGCTTTGCAGAACCCGTAGGCCCTTCCGCATGTTCGAGCGCGTACTGATTGCCAACCGCGGCGAAATCGCCTGCCGCGTCATTCGCACCTGCCGCCGGCTGGGTATCCACACCATTGCGATCTATTCCGAGGCCGATAAGGACGCACAACACGTACGCCTGGCCGACGAAGCGTGGCCGATCGGCGGCCCGCGTCCGGCAGATTCTTATCTGCGCGGCGATGCGATTCTTGAGGTCGCAAAAAAATCCGGTGCACAGGCGATCCACCCTGGCTACGGTTTTCTTTCCGAAAACACTGGCTTCGCACGTGCCTGCACCGACGCCGGCATTGCCTTTATCGGCCCGCGCCCGGAAAGCATCGACGCGATGGGTTCCAAGGCAGCCGCCAAGGCTTTGATGGAAAAGCATCAGGTGCCGCTGGTACCGGGTTACCACGGCGAGAATCAGGACACCGACTTCCTTGCCGAACAGGCACGCAAAACCGGCTTTCCGCTGATGATCAAGGCGGCAGCTGGCGGCGGTGGCAAAGGCATGCGCATCGTGCATGCCGAAAAGGAATTCGTGGATGCGCTAGCGTCCGCGCAACGCGAAGCGGCCAGTTCGTTCGGCGATACGCGGGTGATCCTGGAGCGCTACGTCGAACATCCGCGCCATATCGAATTCCAGGTATTCGGCGACAGTCACGGCCATGTGATCCATCTGAACGAACGCGAGTGTTCGGCGCAGCGCCGTTATCAGAAGGTGCTGGAAGAAACGCCCTCCCCGTTCCTTACGCCTGAACGCCGCAAGGCCATGGGCGAAGCTGCCGTTGCAGCCGCCAAGGCGGTGAACTACGTCGGCGCCGGCACGGTGGAATTCATCGTCGGGCAGGACGGCACGTTCTTCTTCATGGAAATGAACACCCGTCTGCAGGTGGAACATCCAGTAACAGAAGAGACGCTGGGCCTGGATCTGGTCGAGTGGCAATTGCGCATCGCCGAGGGTGAAGCACTGCCGTTGCGCCAGGATCAAATCCAGGCACACGGACACGCCATCGAAGTGCGCCTGTATGCCGAAGATCCCGACCAAAACTTCCTGCCGGGCTCGGGCAAGCTGCGCACGCTGAAACTGCCCACGCCGTCACGTCACGTGCGCTTGGACGGCGGCGTGATCGAAGGCGACACCGTAACGATTTTTTACGATCCAATGATTGCCAAGCTGATCGTGTACGACGCCGATCGCGCCCAAGCCCTGCAGCGGCTGCGCGAAGCGCTGACGGAATGCGAGATCACCGGACCGAAATCCAACATCGCGTTCCTGGAACGGCTGGTGCGCCATCCGGTGGTGATCGAAGGCCGTATCGATACCGGTTATCTGGATCGTCACCTTAGCGAATTTCTTACCGGCGATGCCGCACCCTCGGATCATGTCCTGTTTGCTGCCGCCACTGCTGCCCTGCTCCATGACGAAGGAACGGTCGTCAGCGATGCGCTGCGCAGCGTTGATCCGTACTCGCCCTGGTCGCGCGCCGATGCCTGGCGCATCGGTCACGCCGGCAAGCGCATCGTTGCGCTTTCCTTGCGTGAGCAGCGTTACGAAATCGAAGCACACGGTCATGAAGGCAGCTACCAGTTGCAGCACGGTGAATCCCGTTGCGAGGTGCAGGGCGCGCGTCACCGCGATGGCGTTCTCAGTGCCCGCTTCGATGGCCAGGGTGTTCGACTGCCGATTTGTGCGGATCAGGAGCGCGTCTCGCTGCACGATGTCAACGGACAGCGCCATGCATTCGTTCGTACCGCTGCGTTCGCCTGGGAATCGAAGGAAGGCGCCGGCGGCAACCAGATCATCGCGCCCATGCCTGGACGTATCGTGCTGGTCAAGGCGCAGGCGGGCGACAACGTCGAAGAAGGTCAGGAGCTGCTGGTGATGGAAGCGATGAAAATGGAGCTGGCCTTGAAGGCGCCACGCGCAGGCACCATTGAATTGGTGAGTGCAGCGCAGGGCGAGTTCGTGGAAGCTGATACCGTGCTCGTTCGTTTCAAGCCTTGAACTCTCGCCCGGTTGCAGGAGCTTCACATGAACACATCTGAAGTCCGCATCGTCGAAGTCGGCCCGCGCGACGGGTTGCAGAACGAGAAGACATTGCTGCCGCCCGATGTAAAAATCGCGCTGATCGACCGGCTGTCCACCACCGGGTTGAAAACCATCGAAGCCACCAGCTTCGTCAGTCCGCGCTGGGTACCGCAGTTGGCCGACGCAGAGGAAGTGTTTCGCAAGATCCGCAAGGTACCCGGCGTGGGATATCCCGTGCTGGTGCCGAACGAGCAAGGCTATCGACTGGCACGCGCAGCCGGCGCTACCGAGGTGTCGGTATTCACCGCTGCATCTGAAGCCTTCAACCGCGCCAACATCAACGCGACCATCGCCGAATCGCTGGTGCGTTTCCAGCCGGTGCTGGAACACGCCAAGTCCGAAGGCGTAAAAATTCGCGGGTATGTTTCCACCGCACTCGGCTGTCCTTATCAGGGCGACGTGCCGGTAGCCGATGTCGTACGTGTGGCCAAGAGCCTCTACGACATGGGCTGCTATGAAATCTCGCTGGGCGACACCATCGGTGTCGGCACGCCCATGAAAGCACGCGCCATGCTGCACGCCGTGGCGCAGGAAGTCCCCATGCACGCGTTGGCCGTGCACTTCCACGACACCTACGGCCAGGCGCTGGCAAACATCATGGCCTGCCTGGACGAAGGTGTGCGTGTCGTCGACAGTGCCGTGTCCGGCACGGGCGGCTGCCCTTACGCCAAAGGCGCCACCGGCAACGTCGCCAGTGAGGATGTGGTGTACATGCTGCACGGCATCGGCATGCAGACTGGCATCGACCTGGACCTGCTGGTCGCCACCGGCGCCTGGCTTTCTGCACAGCTCAATAAACCTACCGCCAGCCGCGTGACCAAGGCGCGTACCGCCGCCTGACACCCATAGGCATCTACCCTGATGCCGTCATTCCCGCGGAAGCGGGAATCCATTGTGGCCTCGTGCCTAAATCCCGCTTCCGCGGGAATGACGGCACCAGGGTTAGGGAAGCGCCATCGACCATGGAAAGCCAACAGGACACTGTTCCTGTTCATTCGCTTCCAACAGACGCTAAGCTTACCTGCATGCCCGATTTCATCATTCGCCCCATCGAACCGCGCGACAACGCTGCAGTCGCTTCCATCATTCGCACCGTGATGCCGGAATTCGGCGCCGATGGCCCCGGCTTCGCCATTCACGATGCCGAAGTGGATGACATGCACACATCCTATTCCCGTCCACGCAGTGTCTATTTCGTGGTCGAGCGCAACGGCAGCGTGATCGGCGGCGGCGGTGTCGCACCACTTGAGGGTGGCGCCGCTAATGTGTGCGAGCTTCGCAAGATGTACTTTCTGCCTGAGGCACGCGGTATCGGTGCAGGCAATACCATGATGGCGCGTTGCCTGGATGCGGCGCGTGGCTTCGGCTTCAAGCGCTGTTATCTTGAAACCCTTACCGGCATGGATGCCGCGCAGACGCTGTATCGCAGGCACGGTTTTACGACGATGGATGCGCCGATGGGTGGCACCGGCCATTTCAGCTGCGATCGTTTTTATATTCTCGAACTATAGGGTTTTATCGCTCTGGCGAAGCACATGCGAGGGATCCCGAATGACATCGGCCAAACCCCATTACGATCCGCGCGTCGATGACTACATCAAGCAAGCGCCTGACTTCGCACGCCCTATCCTCGACCACCTCCGCGCACTTGTGCACGCCGCCTGCCCGCAGGTGGAAGAAGCCATCAAATGGCGCTGCCCTCACTTCAGCTACAGGGGTAGCCTGATATGTGCGATGGCAGCGTTCAAGCAACATTGCAGCTTTCACTTCCGCCATTACAAGGAAGTCGTGGGCACTTCGGCCGATGAAGGCATGGGTCAGTTTGGCAAGATTGTTTCGGTGAAGGATCTGCCGGGCAAAAAGGAGCTTGCCGCCTATGTCCGCAAGGCCATGGCGGTCAACGAAACGGGCACCAAGCAACCACGACCCAAAGCTGCACGCAAACCATCACCTGCATTGCCCTCCGATTTTGCGGCACTGCTGAAACAACACGCAGCGGCCCGCAAACATTACGAAGCTTTCAGCCCCAGTGCGCAACGCGAATACGTCGACTGGATCACCGAAGCCAAAACCGATGCCACCCGGCAGAAACGCATGGCTACTGCCGTGGAGTGGCTGACGGAAGGCAAACACCGCAATTGGAAATACATGAAATGATCCGCATCGCACGCTCTGAAGACGCCGACGCTATTCACGCCATTTACGCTCCCACCATCATCGACACGGCGATCACTTTCGAAACCGAACTGCCTGGCGCCGACGCCATGCGACAACGCATTCTCACCCGGCTCCAGCACTATCCATGGCTGGTCTGGGAAGAAAACGGACAGGTGCTTGCGTACGCGTATGCCACACGATTTCGCGAACGTGCCGCTTACGACTGGATTGCCGAAACGTCCATTTATGTGCATGCCGACGCCCGACGCCGCGGCATTGCGCGGCATCTTTATGCCGTGCTGCTGGATGTCATGCGCTTGCAAGGCATCAACCAGGCGGTTGGCGTGATTACGCTACCTGGCGAAGTGAGTGTGGCCTTGCACGAAGCGATGGGTTTCACGCCCGCTGGCGTGTGGCGTAAGGCCGGTTACAAATTGGAGCGATGGTGGGATGTGGGCGTGTGGCAGAAAGAGCTGCAACCCGCCACGAATCCACCTGCGGCGGTACATGCTTTTTCATCGATGGTTGATTCGACGGCATTGCGGGAATTGCTCGCGCCATGAAGGTTCGTCCCGGCCTTGGCCGGGACGACGCACTCAGTGAGATGGACGCTCCGACAAACAGTTATCCCTTGATGTCAGGCATGACCCGCTATCAATGGCTGGCTGCAATGATGCTCAAGATGGCACCGGTCGTAATCGCCGCCAGCAGAAAATCACCGTTGTCGCTGCGGATGTACTGATAACCACGCGGCGGCGGCTGCAGCCGGTAGCGGCGCCAGTCGGAAACCACGTAGGTGCCGCGGCGGTATTGGGCCGGGACGTAACCGCCGCGCTTGTACCACCCTTCGTGGCGACCCTGATCGTACATGCCGCGGTAGCGGGACGGCGGAGGCGGCGGGGGCGGTCCCGGACGGTAGGCCTGGGCCATGACGAATTGCGACGACACCAGCATCGCGCCGCAAAAGACCATTACTCCAAGTTCTTTCTTCATGACGTACTCCTCGTAAAATTGTTACTGCACGGGAATCGCATGGGCACTTTCCTTGTGGCGGATACCGCAATCCATGGCGTTGTCAGGTACCGTTTCGAAGTTCATCGCCTCGATGCGAACATCAAGATTGCGTCAGCCTCCCGAATGCTACGTGAATGTTCCGTGCCGCCGTTCAGCCAGCGCATGGGAGCGAGGGCCAGCGCCGGTGCGCTACCATTGCAGTTTTAGGTTCCAGGGAACTCCCCCATGCAGCTCAATCAAGTCAAGGCCATCATCACCGGCGGCGCCTCCGGCCTCGGCCATGCCGTTGCCCAGCACCTGACAGCGAACGGCGGCCAGGTCGCCCTGTTCGACGTGAACGAGGACAAGGGTCAGGAAGCAGCCAAGGCCTTGGGCAGCAGCGCGCGTTTCTTCCGTACCGATGTGACTTCCGAAGAAGGCGTGGCTGCCAACGTGGCCGCCGCCCGTGAAGCCATGGGTGGCCTGAACGTGGTGGTGAATTGCGCGGGCATCCTGGGTGCCGGCCGCGTGCTGGGCAAAGATGGTCCGATGGCCCTGGGCACCTTCGCCACCACCGTGATGGTGAACCTGGTCGGCAGCTTCAACGTCGCCAAGGCCGGCGCGGCCCTGATGCAGGGCAACGAAGCCGGTGAGGACGGCGAGCGCGGCGTGATCATCAACACCGCCAGCGTGGCCGCCTACGAAGGGCAGATCGGCCAGGCCGCCTATTCCGCCTCCAAGGGCGGCGTGGTGGGCATGACCCTGCCGATGGCGCGCGAGCTGTCGCGCTTCGGCATTCGCGTCGCCACCATCGCGCCGGGCATCTTCTGGACGCCGATGGTCGACGGTATGCCGCCGCAGGTGCAGGAATCCCTGTCCGCCTCGATCCCCTTCCCTTCGCGCCTGGGCAAGCCGGATGAATACGCCTCCACCGTGGCCTTCATCCTCGGTAACCGCTACATCAATGGCGAAACGATTCGCCTGGATGGCGCGGTGCGGCTGCAGTCCAAGTAACGAATGGGCGAATGGGGAATCGGTAGTCGCAAGACCCGGTTCTTCATCCCGCTCTCGCACGCTACGCTTTTGACTATTTCCTACTCCCTACTCTTCATTCCCGGCTTAAATCCATGAAAGCTTCCGACGTCAAGAAAGCCAACGTGATCGAGCACGAAGGCACCGTCTATCAGGTACGTGATATCGAGCGCAGCTCGCCGACCGCGCGTGGCGGCAATGTTACGTTCCGCTTTACGCTGTATTCGATTCCCGGCGGGCGCAAGTTCGACCTCAGCCTGCGTGCCGATGATGATCTCAAAGAAGTGGATCTGGCGCGTCGTCCGGCGAACTTTTCGTACATGGACGGCGACGCATTCGTGTTCATGGATAACGAAGATTACACGCAGTACACGCTCGGCCCGGAAGTCGTCGGTGACAATGCCGGGTACATCGTGGAAGGCGTGGAAGGTTATTACGTGCAGGTGATCGACGATGCGCCTGTCGGCCTGCAGGTTCCCACCAGCGTGACGCTGACCGTGGTCGACACGGCACCGGAACTGAAAGGTGCCAGCGCCACCAAGCGCACCAAGCCCGCCAAACTCAACACCGGCATCGAAATCCAGGTGCCTGAGTACATCACCAATGATGAAAAGGTGTGGGTGAATACGCTGACGGGTGAATTTGCCGGGCGCGCGTAAGTACGGCTCTTTGCACTTCTCTATCGCAGAGAGAGATAGCGTCGAAGCATTCTTCGAAAATACCCATCCCGCCTCACCGTCATTCCGGCGCAGGCCGGAATCCATCTTCAGTACAGGTCCGCAAGCTGCTGTTTTGCCAAGGTGCGACGTGCGCGAAGTTCTGAGAATGGATTCCGGCCTGCGCCGGAATGACGGTGAGGCAAGAGTTCTTCTTACGGGAAATAGAGATACCCGTGTCGGTGATGAAGGAACACATCCTTCCTGTTTTTCGTTCGCTCCACACGCGACACCGACCACGCGAGTAAGGCAGAATCGATGCATCGACGGCATCGTCCCCCGCCATGTCAACCCGAGCCTACTCGCTACGCACCAGCGTGTTGCAAAGCCTGACTGCGACCAAGCGTCCGGATGTGCCGCTGTGGGTGGTCGTGCGCAATACGGCCGCGGTCGTGCTGCCACTGGCGATCGGCATGCTCACCGGCCATCAGGAAGCCGGTCTGGCGATTGCTGCCGGCGCGCTGGACACTATGTTCTCCGATCAGCCCGGCCCGTATCGCCAACGGCTATGGCAGCTGTTTCTGGCATCACTGGCGGCAGGGTTGGCGTCTCTGTGCGGTTTTCTGATCGGCGGCGACCTCTTGCCGATCACGCTGGCGATGGCAGCGTTCGGCTTCTTTGGCGGCTTGCTGGTGGTATTCGGTACCGATATCGCACGCGTCGGCATGACCAGCATGATTCTGCTGGTCGTCACCGCCGCAACGCCCGCCACCGTGCATGAGGCGTTCACCGGCGCGGCGTTGATTTTCGCCGGCGGTTTGCTGCTGGCGTTGTTCTCGGTAGCTGCATGGCCGTTGCAACGATATCGTCCGGAGCGCTACGCGCTGGCCGCTGTCTATCGTGGCCTGGCATCACTGGCGGGAGAGCACGTGCAGGATGCTGAGGACGTTCCCGCCCTGACCGACGCGATGACGACGCTGCAGCAAACCTTGCTCGGCCGTCATCACGCGCGCGGCCGTGCGATGGAGGCCTTCGCGGTGCTGCTGGAACTGGCCGAGCGCATCCGCCTTGAACTGGTCGCCATGAGCGATCTGCATGGCGCCGAAAACATCCTTACCATGTTCCGCAACGATGCCGCGCGCGTGCTGGTCGCCGTCGCCGAGGCGCTCGAAGCAGGTGAATCACCGGAACAAGCCTCGCGCACGCTGCAGACCTTGCAAGCCAGCGAACGCGCCTTGCTCGATAACAATACGCGTGACGACAGCATCGCGGCGCATATCCACGCGCTTTCGGGCCAGTTGGCCGCGGCAGTGCGCAATGCGAACTGGGCTGGCTCGCGCGGCGAAATCCGCGCTGCTGACGCGGAAATGCGGCTGCCTCGGGCGCTGCGCGGCAACTCGGCACTCGGTACCTTGCGCGCCAATCTCACCACGCATTCGGTGGCCTTCCGTCATGCGATGCGTTGTGCGGTCTGCTTGAGCATAGCCTTGCTGGTCTCGCGCCTTTGGCACCTGCCGCACGGCTACTGGCTACCGATGACCGCTGCCATTGTGCTGCGTCCGGATTTCGCCGCCACCTTCAATTTCGGCTTGCTGCGTGTTGTCGGCACCATTCTTGGCCTGGTGCTGACCACAGCGCTACTGCATATCACGCCGCATGACGCCTGGACGCATCTGGCCCTGATGGCGGTGCTGTGCATGGCGTTCCGCTATCTCGCCACCGCGCATTACGGCATTGCGGTAGCGGCGCTGACCGGCACGGTGGTGATCTTTCTTTCGTTTGAAGGCGTCCATTCCGGCACGGCTGTAGTGGATCGCGTATTGAATACCGTGCTGGGCAGCGGCATGGCCTTGCTGGCTTACATCGTATGGCCAACCTGGGAACGTGGCCGTGCACGTGCCGCACTGTCGGACATGCTGGAAGCCTACGCCAACTACTTGCGTGCGCTGGGCCGTCCCGAACGGCGCGACGCGCACCGCGAAGCGCGCACTGCCGCCCGTACTATCCGCACCAACGCGCAAGCATCCCTGGACCGCATGCAGGCGGAACCGGCCACGCCTTTGGCACTGCTGGAACTGGCCAATGCCCTGTTCCTCAACGGCAATCGCCTGGCGCGCACCGCGATGACGCTGGAAGCCCTGCTGCATGATTGCGACAACCTGCCGGAACAGGTGGAAGTCACGCACTTCATCGAACGGGCTGCTTCACACCTGGACGCTCTGGCCATCGCCTTGCGCGACAATCAGCCGCCGCCGGTGGCGCCGGAATTGCGCCAATTGCAGCGCAGCCTGTCGTCCCTGCTGGCCATGGCCGATGACAAGCCGCGCGCCGAGCAACTGGTTCGCATCAGCGATCGGCTGGTCGACAACGTCAACACACTTGCGTATGTCGTGGGGCGTGGGCCGCAGGAAACGGCAGCCGCGCAGGGGATTAAGCGCGTACATCCCTGATGCACGCGCCTCCCTCTGCGGAACATAAGAGGCCGGAAGGGGATTGCTCCGCACTTACGTTGCATTGCGCAAAAGCGAATAACCCCACCCCAGCCTGATGGCAGTCCTCGCGGGACATGCAAAGGCGGGAGTCATTCGGCTGCACAGGTCCCAGACACCGGCAGGCGTTACACTTGGCGCATGCTGAAAATCGATACCCACGCCCATATTCTCCCGCGCGACTGGCCCAACCTCGCTGCCAAGTTCGGCAACGACGCCTTTCCGGTGATGAACCATACCGACGGCCGGCATCGCATCTACAAGGACGGCAAGTTCTTCCGCGAGGTGTGGGAATCCTCGTTCGACCCGCAGCATCGCATCGCCGACTACGCCCGCTTCGGTGTGAGCGTGCAGGTCATTTCCACCGTGCCAGTGCTGTTCTCGTACTGGGCTCCAGGCTATCAAGCGCTGGAGTTGCACCGGCACCTCAATGATCACATGGGCGAGATCTGCCGCGATTACCCAAGGCACTACGCAGGTATCGGCACCGTACCGCTGCAATCGCCAGAGCTGGCTATCCGTGAGCTGGAACGCTGTATCGACGAACTGGGTCTGTGCGGCGTGCAGATCGGCTCGCACTGCAACGAGTGGAATCTGGATGCACCGGAACTGTTCCCGTTCTTCGAAGCCGCCGCCGACCTGGGCGCGGCCATCATGGTGCATCCCTGGGACATGATGGGCGCCGCCACCATGCCCAAGTATTGGATGCCGTGGCTGGTGGGTATGCCTGCCGAGCAATCGCGCGCAGCATGTTGCCTGGCCTTCGGTGGTGTGCTGGAACGCCTGCCCAAGCTGCGGGTGATGCTGGCCCACGGTGGCGGCAGCTTCCCGTGGACGATCGGTCGCATCGAGCACGGCTTCCGCATGCGGCCGGATCTGGTCGCCACCGACAACCCCCGCAATCCGCGCGAATACCTCAAGCGCCTGTACTTCGATTCCTGCGTGCACGATCCACAGGCCCTGCGCTATTTACTGGATGTGACCGGCGTCGACCGCGTGATGCTCGGTACCGACTATCCTTTCCCGCTGGGGGAGCAGGAACCGGGTAGCGGCATCGAGTCGCTGAAACTGGACGACCCGACCCGCGCCCGCCTGTTTCACGGCACGGCGCTGGAGTGGCTGGGGCTGCCGCAACAACGCTTCCTTTCCAATAATGTTCAGGAGCACGCATGAATTTCCGGCGTTACATGATCGTGACTACCGCACTGCTGCTTGGCGGCTTCACAGTGGCGCAAGCCGACGATGTCAGCATGGCGTCCGGCAGTGTGCACTTCAGCACGCCGTCCAACTGGGTAGGCATCATGCAGGTCGATGGCGATCCGGAAGTACGCGTGTTCCAAGTGCCCGATCCATCACCCAGCGCAAGCACCACGCTCGCGCGTGTCAGCGTCACGGTGAAGCAGGTAACGAACCTGCAGGACTTCAACGACTACGTCGGCGGCGCCGTCGCCAAGGCGAAGCAGCTGAAGGACTATCAGCCCGGCCAGAGCAGATCGAGCGACCAGAACAGTTTCGTCTACACAGCGAGCGAGAGCGGCACGCCATACACCTATATCGAGCGCTACTGGTTCCACGACGGTCATGCGATACAGCTGCGTTGCGCACGCCCGTCGGCCAGCGAAGCGGGGCAGCAATGGGCGGCGACGTTTGACAAAGGTTGCAGCTCGATTGCCTCGACGCTAGGCACTTGATCGCCCGCGTGTTGTCTATCTGTCATGCCCCGTCTCACGGGCCATGTACGAACCAAGTTGGAATGCACTGATGTCCGCACCGTATGAAGCCACTACCGCCTGGGCCCAGGCTCGCGATGCCGCCGATCCGCTGCGCACGTTTCGCGACGAATTTCTGATCCCGCCGCATGAAGGCGGCGAAAGCCACTACTTCTGCGGCAACTCCCTGGGCCTGCAGCCGCGCGCCGTGCGCGAAGCGGTCAACGCAGAACTCAGCTACTGGGGTGAACTAGGCGTAGAAGGCCATTTCAAAGGCCGTTTGCCGTGGATGGATTACCACGAATTCGTGCGCGATCATCTGGCTGAAGTCGTCGGCGCTCAGCCTGAAGAAGTCGTCGCGATGAACACGCTGGGCGTCAATCTGCACCTGATGATGGTGAGCTTCTACCGCCCTACGCCCGATCGTCATGCGATCCTGATCGAAGCGGGTGCCTTTCCGACCGATCGCTATGCGGTGGAATCGCAGATCCGTTATCACGGCTTCAGCCCGAAGCTGTCGCTGATCGAGCTGGAAGGCGATGAGCCGAACGGCACCCTTTCCATGGGCGCCATCGAACGCGCGCTGGCTGAGCATGGCTCGCGCATCGCACTGGTGATGCTGCCTGGGGTGCAATACCGCAACGGCCAGACGTTCGATCTGAAAGCGATCACCACGCTTGCACATAAACACGGCTGCGTCGTGGGCTTCGATCTCGCCCACGCTGTTGGCAATCTTCCACTGCAGTTGCATGACAGCGGTGCCGACTTTGCCATCTGGTGCAGTTACAAATACCTGAACTCGGGTCCTGGCGCCGTTGGCGGTGCTTTCGTACACGCTCGGCATGCTCATGCCACCCTACCCCGCTTCGCTGGTTGGTGGGGGCATGACAAGCACACACGATTCCAGATGGGACCCGAATTCGTGCCCACGGCCGGAGCGGATGGCTGGCAGCTTTCCAACCCACCCATTCTCGCGCTGGTGCCGTTGCGTATCTCGCTGGAGATTTTCCATCGCGCAGGCATGCAACGCCTGCGCGAAAAATCGCTGCAACTTACCGGCTATCTGGAATGGCTGGTGCAAACTCAGCTGGCTGATGTGCTGGATATCATCACACCCAAAGAAGCCGAACGCCGCGGTTCACAGCTCTCCATTCGCGTGCTTGGTGGTCGCGAGCAAGGGCGTGCGCTGTTCGAATACCTGATGGAGCATGGCATCATCGGCGACTGGCGTGAGCCGGATGTGATCCGCATTTCGCCGGCCCCGCTCTACAACCGTTTTGCCGATTGCCTGGCATTTGCGGAAGCAGTACGCGCCTGGAAAAAACTGACTTGACTCAAGCCCTCGGCTGAAAACGACAGTCGGACACCCGCTAAAACGTCATTGACCCGCTTCCCAACCGCGAAACGGGTCAACAGCCTTGTCTAGCCACCCTCCAGGCGGCTGGCAGGATGCCGGGTCTGCCCTTCACCACGCACCACAAATCGCTCCACGGTAAGCGCCTCAGCTCCCATGGGACCGTAGGCGTGCAGGCGGGTCGTGGAAATGCCGATTTCGGCACCCAGACCCAATTCGCCGCCATCAGAAAAGCGCGACGACGCATTGACCATGACGACCGCAGAACGAATCGCTTGTATGAATCGGCGTGCTGCTTCGTGGTCGCGCGTGACAATCACTTCCGTGTGGTCGGAACCGAAGCGCTGGATATGACCGATGCCTGCGCCAAGATCGTCGACCACGCGCACGGCAAGGATCAAGTCCAGGAACTCCGCTGCGTAATCGTCGTCCGTGGCGGCACGCATGCCTGGAGCGATCGCACGGGAGCGCTCGCAGCCACGCAATTCGACACCACGTTCCTCCAGCGCCCGTACCGCTTGCGGCAAAAAGGAAGCAGCGATATCGCGATGAATCAGCAATGTCTCCAACGCATTGCAAACACCGGGCCGCGAAGTCTTGCCATCCACCAGCAAATTCAGCGCCAGCGCTTCGTCAGCAGACGCATCGACGAAGAGGTGACAGACGCCTTTATAGTGCTTGATCACCGGCACGCGTGCGTGTTCGGCAACAAAGCGGATCAAGCCTTCCCCACCACGTGGAATCGCCAGATCCACGATATCGCTGAGCTGCAGCAGCTCAACCATGGTTTCCCGACGCAGATCCTCGATCAAGGTCAAGGCTGCAGAGGGAATATCATGGTGTTCGAGTACGTCGCGCAGTACGTTGGCAATCGCTACGTTCGAGTGGATGGCTTCCGAGCCGCCGCGCAAGATCACCGCATTGCCCGCCATCAGACACAGCGCTGCGGCGTCAGCGGTAACGTTCGGGCGTGCTTCGTAGATCATCGCGATCACGCCGAGCGGAATACGCACACGCTCCACTTCCAGTCCGTTCGGACGAGTCTCGCGACGGGTCACGAGACCCACCGGATCAGGCAACGCGGCGATTTCGCGCACAGCGGTGGCGATGCCGGCTACGCGTGGCTGATCCAGCTTCAGGCGATCAAGCATCGCGCCCTGAATGCCTTTCGCGTGGGCTTCCTGCAAATCATGCGCGTTAGCAGCAAGGATGATGTCGCATTGCGCTTCCAGTGCATCGGCCATGTCGCGTAGCAGTTTACGCTTGGTGTCGCTATCTAGTGCAAACATCACTTGCGCCGCGTCACGGCATGCCAGAGCCAGGTTGCGAATTTCGCTCATGCGTCCATTCCTCCAGCAGTCGCTTCAGGATTCACAAGGGTAGCTAGATCGTCGCGATGTACGATCTCGGCGCCATAGCTGTAGCCAAGCAGTTGACCGATCTCCCGGCTGTGACGACCTGCCAGGCGCATCACGTCAACAGCGCTGTATTGGCACAGGCCACGTGCGATTGGCCGATCGGCGCCATCGACGATTTCCACCAGGTCACCGCGGTGGAATTCGCCCGACACCGCAACGATACCGCCGGGCAACAGCGATGCGCGCCCACCGAGCAGCGCGCGTGTGGCACCGGCGTCCACGCGAATCCGGCCGCTGCCTGCTGGCGCATGTCGCAACCAGTATTTACGCGCCTGCATGCGATTGCGGGCCACGTCGATCAGGGTGCCACGCAGTAAACCCTGCGCCAGTGCACCCACCGTTCCAGGATCGCGTCCGCTGAACAGGGCGGTAGGAATGCCTGCGTTTGCCGCCTTGGCGGCCGCCTCCAATTTGGTGCGCATGCCGCCGGTGCCTACGGCAGTGCCGCTACCGCTGGCCATGGCGATGACTTCGGGCGTGAGCTCGGGTACGTGTCCAAGGGGCTGCGCCTGAGGGTCGCGGCGCGGATCAGCGCTGTACAGTGCATCGACGTCGGAAGCGATCAGCAACAAATCCGCGTCGACCAGCGCGGCAACAATCGCGGCCAGATTATCGTTGTCGCCCAGCTTGAGTTCGTCCACGGCGACAGTGTCGTTTTCATTGACGACTGGCAGGACACCCAAAGCAAGCAGCTCGCGCAAGGTGGCGCGCGCGTTCAGATAACGGCGGCGATTGCGCAGGTCGTCATGGGTAAGCAGCACTTGTGCGACCGGCCGCTCCGACAAACCCTGCCACAGAGCAATCATGGGCGCTTGGCCAAGCGCGGCAAGCGCCTGGCGCGCCGCAAGATCAACCCCAGGCGCAGCATGTTCACGCATCAAGGCGCGGCCTGCCGCAACCGCACCCGACGAAACCAGCACAACTTGGCGCCCGGCGGCATGGCTGGCATGGATAAAGGCAGCCAAACCCTCTGCGTAGCGCGGCGTCAATCCACCGCCATCGGCGGCAAGCAGATTGCTTCCCACCTTCAGAACGGCACGCTGCCAAGATGGCAGTGCACGCTCGGGAAGTTGGCGTGTGGCCATTGTCATGCGATGACGGTTTCCAAGGGTGCAGCGACGCGATCGCCGTGGCTCTTCGGTGCAGAAATCACGACGAAACGCACCTCGCCATTACTCTCGTTGCGCATCTGGTGCGCGCTCCCCGGCGCCACATGCAAGCCTTCGCCACGATGCAGGCGATGCGATGTGCCATCGAGTTCCAGTGTCGCCTCGCCTTCCAGTACATAGAAGAACTGACGCGAGTGCACATGCCGATGCCGCTGCTCGAAAGCACCGGGCGGCATGCGTTCCTCGATCACGCTCAGATCGTCCGCGGCTAGCAAGTGCCAGCCATCACTAGCCTGTCCCCAGGTGTAATGCTCCGCATTGCTCGTGCTGACTGCGGCCATGGTGCCTCCATCAAGCCGAAAGATGGGCGAGACGTTGCTTCAACACATCCAACTGAAGATCGTTGCCAGCGCCCGGCGACGTGCGCGCCGCAAGACTTGCCTCCGGCGTGCGTCCCTGTCCTGCAGCCGTCGCCGCTTCCGCTGCCGCACGATACGCGTCCCGGAACGGCACCCCAGCCGCAGCCTGCTCGATCGCCACATCCGTGGCATACATGGCCGGCTCGATCGCGGCACGCATGGTCGCTTCGTTCCATTGCATCCGCGCCAGCAAGTCCGGCAGCAGTTCAAGCGCAGCCAGTCCATGCGTTACACCATGGAACAACGAACCCTTGGAGAACTGCAGATCGCGCTGATAGCCGGAAGGCAGCGAAAGCAGTTGCTCGATCTCGCAACGCGACGCCGCAACCGTCGCGTACGATGCGCGCAGAAGCTCGACCACGTCCGGATTGCGCTTGTTGGGCATGATGGAGCTGCCAGTGGTGTATTCAGACGGCAGCGATACGAAATTGAATTCCGCCGTGGTGAACAGCGACAGATCCCAGGCGAGGCGGCGCGCATCGAGCATGGCGCTACTGATGCTTTCCATCACAGCCATTTCAAACTTGCCACGCGATAGCTGCGCGTAGATGGGAGATACCTGCATGCGAGAAAAGCCCAGTGCCTGCGTGGTATGTGCGCGGTCGAGCGGCAGATTCACACCATAACCCGCTGCGGTACCTAACGGGTTGGCATCGATCCAGGCAGCGGTTTGCCGTGCGCGCCAGGCATCGTCGATAAAGCCTTCAGCGAAGCCCGCGAACCACATCGCCGTGGAAGAAACGACTGCACGCTGCAAGTGCGTGTAGCCGGGCAAGGCCAGTGCAGGTTGTGCGGCCCGCTGCAAACACACATCCGCGATGGTGCGGCAGTGCGCCTCCAGCTCCGCCAGTTTTTCCTTCAGCCACAAACGGGTTGCCACCAGGATCTGATCGTTGCGACTGCGTCCGGTGTGCACACGGCGGCCCGCATCGCCGAGACGCTCGGTCAAGCGTGCCTCGATGGCGGAATGGCCATCTTCGTATCGCTCATCCAGTACGAAGTTACCCGCGCGAAAATCATCGGCCAGCGTATCGAGTTCACGCTTGAGATCCTGCAATTCCTGCGTACTGATCACGTCGATATTCGCGAGACCTTCCACGTGCGCTTTGCTGGCAGTGATGTCGTGCAGGAAGAACTCGCGATCGAGCAGCACATCGTCGCCGGCAAGGAACTTCATGATCTTGGCGTTGGTTGCGACGCCGGCTTTTTGCCAAAGGAGGTCGGTCATGCGCTTGGTCTCGTCTTCTTGGCTCCCTCTCCCCTCCGGGGAGAGGGTTGGGGCGAGGGGCCAGTCTTGCGGTGAAATTGAATGAAAACTAAAAGATGTTTGAAGCATGCTTTCGAGGCATCTTGAGCTCACGGCAAGCGCGCCCCTCACCCCAGCCCTCTCCCCGGAGGGGAGAGGGCGTCAAACCGGTATCGACGCGTACTCATCCACACCAATCACCCGATTGATGTTCTGCACCGCCTGCGTGGCTGCGCCCTTGAGCAAGTTATCCAGGGTCGCCACTACCACCACGCGTTTACCATCGGCCGACACCGCAAAGCCGCCAATTTCAGCGTGATGCTTGCCGGCTATCTGACTGACCCACGGCGCCTCGTCCAGCACGCGCACCAGCTTCTCGCCAGCGTACGCCTGCTGAAACAGCGCGAGAATGTCTTCGCGCTTGTGCGGACGGGAAAGATAGAGATTGGTGGTGACGGTCAAGCCGCGAAAATGCGGTGCAACATGCGGCATGAATTCCACCGGGATGCCCAGGTGCCGGCTCGCTTCTTTCTCATGCATATGACCGGTGAGCGAATACGGCATCAGGTTGTCGCGCAGCTTCTCCGGATTATTTTTGTCAGAAGGCGTGGTACCAGCGCCTGAATAACCGGATACGCCGAAACACACCGGCGGTGCGGCCAGCACGTCCTTGAGCGGCGCCACGGAAAGCTGCATGGCAGTCGCATAACAACCGGGATTGCTTATGCGCTTCTCGCCACGCCACTTGTTGCGCGTAAGTTCCGGCAGGCCGTAGTACCAATGGCTGTCAAAGCGATAATCGGCGGAAAGATCCACGATGACGGGATCCTTGCCTGCCTTGTCAAACGCTTCCACGCACACGGACGCCTTGCCGTTGGGCAAAGCGAGCACCACGACATCGGCATCCAGCGCGGGAAGTTCATCGTGCGCGGGTGAGGTGTAACGCAGATCGCCGTGATATTCGCTGACCTGCGCATCCACGCGTTGTCCATCCAGTTCGCGCGAGGACACATAGGCCAGTTCAAGCGACGGATGCGCCGCAACCAGCTTGATCAGTTCCGCACCCGTATGACCACGCGCGCCGACGATACCAATGCGTTTCTTGGAAGTGGTCATGACCGTTAATCCACCAGAGTCGGTTGGCGCGTGGCGCAATGCGCAACGCAACGTGCAATCGTGTCGAAGCCATCCAGACCGTACCAGAACACTTTCCAGCGCTCCTGCTTGTAGCAGCCATCCGATTCGGCGTAATAGAAATGGTTGATCTGGTTGCCGTGGCGTGAACGCCAGAACAGGCTCGGATTTTCCTCGCGCATCACCAGCCACACGGCGCGGCCAAGACCTTCGCCCTGGGCATCGTCGAGCACGGCAAACTTGTCGAGATAGATCAGGCCGTTTTCATTCGTGAGGATCATCGCGGTGCGATAGTTTTCACTCACGTAGATGCGATAGGGTGTGGTGCGATCGAAATAATTGTCGACCAGCTTGCGGCCGAAGCTCGACTCGATCAGCGTGCGCATGCGTTCGCGATCCACGCCCTCCCAACTTTCGAAGCGGAAGACCTTTTCGCCACGGCGCACCAGCGTGCCGGAACCCTTGTGCGTGAACAGTTCCTTCGCCAGCTCCGACGGACGCGTTATCGACACTGACGAGGTCAACGGCAGGCTTTGCAGCAGATCGGCAATCTGCTCGATCTTCACGCGCATGCCGCCATTAAGCCACGGCTGTGCCATCAGGTGATCGTATTCCGTGCTGAGGTTGATCGAGTCGATCACCTGTCCCTTGTCGTCGAGCAAGCCACCGGTGCCGGTGAGGAAGATGATCTTGTACGGCTCCAGCACGCGCACGAGCTCGTTGGCGGCAAAATCGGCGTTGATGTTGAGGAACTGGCCTTCGTCGGTTTCGCCCAGACTGGCGATGACCGGAATGGAGCCCGCACGCAAGCTGGCCTCGATGGGCGCGAGATTGATGCTGTCGACCTTGCCGACCATACCGTACACATCCCTGTCCAGAAAGCCGGACATGAATACGCCGGACGGCACGGAGGTGGCGCGCGTATCCATGGCCTGCAGCGCTTCCACCAGCCGCAGGTTCTGCTGCTGGAACACGCGACGCACGATGCCCAATGCCTTGGGTGATGTCACGCGCAAACCATTGACGGTCTGCTTGGTGATGCCGGCCGCTTGAAGCTCTTCATCCAGCTGAGGACCTGCACCGTGCAGCACGATCGGCGTCAAGCCGACTTGCTGCAGGAAGGTCAGCGACGAAGTGAGATCGGCCAGCTCATCGCGCAGCACGGCGCCGCCGACCTTCACCACCGCGAAGCGCTTGGCATCAAGCTGTGAAAAACGCTTGAGGTATTGCTGGATTTCCTTGGCGCTGCCCATCGCGGAGAGCAGGCGCACAATGGTCTGACGGGTGTTCTTATGCGCTTCCACGGTTCACGATCTCGTAGATGGTTTGAGCGTATTGCTGCAGTTGGTCCAGGGCGACCCATTCGTCGGCGGTGTGCGCCTGCGCGATATCGCCAGGGCCGTAGACGAAGGAGATATAACCGCCCGCCGAGAACAGAGCCGCTTCAGTCCAGAAGTTCACGGCGTTGCCGACGGGAATACCCAGTTCGTCGGCGATATCACGCGCAGCGAGGCGTCGTGTTTCGGCTGTCGCCGTGTCACCGGCTGGCAGGGAAACGCCACGGAACAGCTCTGTATAGCTTTCCGGCTGTGGTTCGACCAGCGTGCGGAAGGTTTCCAGCAGATGATCGGGATTCATGCTGGGCAGCGGGCGGAAGCCGAAACGCACATCCGCCGTCGGGGCAATCATGTTGGCCTTGATGCCGCCTTCAACACGACCAACATTGAAACGCAGGCCTGTCAAACCACCGAAGCGTTCGTGCGATTGGCGGTCGACGTAATCAAGCGCCGCGCCGCCCCAGCGGATCGCCTGATGCAAGGCACTATCGCTGGGCCGCAGCTCGCCGGAAGCATGCCCGGCCTGCCCGGTAAACCGTATCTGCACCGAATGGATGCCGCGATGCGCGAGCACGGCTTCGCCACGCGTCGGTTCGGCCACGATGACGGCCTCATAAGCATGACCTTCCTTGAGAAAGGCGTCGATGCAACGCGGGTCATTGGCCTCTTCATCCGTGGATAGAAGCAGCGCCATATCACCGGCTGTGGCATTGGCCACTGCCACCAGTGCGGCGGCGGCACCTTTGATGTCACAAGCGCCCAGGCCGATCGCGCGATCTTCCGTCACCTTCAGGACATGAGGATCCTGGGTCCAGTGCGGCGAATCCGGCACGGTGTCCAGGTGCACGTTGAACAGATAGTTCGGCTTGCCACGCACGGCATATAGCGTCACTGCGCCCGCACCGTGATCGGTGACCTTTACTTCGAAACCTGGCAGGTGTTCGCGCAAATAGTCAAAGATGCCACCGGTGCCGATTTCGCGCGGCGGATTGCGTGTGTCGTACGAAACCAATGCACGCAGGTGCGCCAGCGTCGTGTCTAACAGCGTGCTCCTGTCGAGTTCCACACTCATCGGTTGACCTCGGCCCACAAGGTGCTGCTCATGCCGAACAGCTTGATGAAGCCTTCTGCCTCGGCCACGCCCCAGTCTGCCGCCTGCGCGTAAGTTGCACCCTTGGCATTGAGAATGTGCTTGGATTCGACGGCCACTGCGTTGACGATGCCGCCGTTGGTCTCCAGCGTGACGTCGCCGTTGACGGCTGCCTGGCTGGAGGCCAGGAACGCTTCGAGATCGGTCTTCAGCGGATCGTGGTAGAAGCCTTCGTACACCAGTTCCACCCACTTGCGCGCCACATCCGGCTTGAAGCGATTCTGGTGCTTGGTGAGCACCGTTTCTTCCAACGCACGATGGGCAACCAGCAAGGCAGCAAGGCCCGGTGCTTCGAAAATGATGCGGCCCTTCAGGCCGATGGTGGTGTCGCCGGTGTAGATGCCGCGGCCCACGCCATATTGCGCGAGCAAGCTGTTGAGCTTGGCCAGCATCGTGTGGCCGGCCATCTTTTCGCCGTCCAATGCAACGGCTTCGCCGTTGACGAAGCTGATCTTCAGACGCAACGGTTTGGACGGCCATTCGGCGCGCGGCTTGCACCAGCCCACGGCGCCTTCGCCCGGCGCTTGCCAGCGATCGATCTCGCCGCCGGACATGGTCAGGCCGAGCAAGTTTTCATTGATGGTGTAGGCCTTCTGCTTGGCGCGCACGCCGAAGCCGAGGTCTTCCAGATACTTTTGCTCGTAGGCGCGGACTTCGGTGTGTTCCTTCTGGATCTCACGGATCGGCGCCACGATTTCGTAATCGCCCTGCGCCTTCACCGCCAGATCGAAACGCACCTGGTCATTGCCCATGCCGGTGCAGCCGTGCGCGATGGCCTTGGTGCCCAGTTCGGCGCAACGCTTCAGCGCCGCATCCACGATCAGGTAACGGTCGGATACCAGCAACGGATACTGCGACTGATAACCCTCGCCCGCCCACACGAACGGCTTGACGAAACCATTCCAGATCGCCGGGCCGCCATCGATGGTGACATGGCTGGCTGCCTTCAGCTCTTTCGCACGTGCTTCGATATAGGCGCGTTCTTCATCATCCACACCACCAGTGTCGGCAAACACGGTGTGCACGGCCCAGCCGCGCTGTTGCAGGTAGGGAATGCAGAAGCTGGTGTCGAGGCCACCGGAAAAGGCGAGAACGATATCTTTGCTCATGATGCGAGGTCCAAAAGAGAGGCTAATTTAAGAGAAAGGTTTTACGGCGATTCGATGACAATGCGCGGTTCGCAACGCACCGGAAAGTTGACGGAGTTAGCGATAAAGCAGGCGTGATGGGCATCCTGGTGCACCGCCGCGGCGCGGGCCGGATCGCTGTCGGCGCTGATCGTCACCTGCGGACGCAGCACTACTTCGGTAAAGCGTCCCTCATCGCCACGATCGACCAGCGTGCCTACCGCCGCATCGACATAGTGGGTGACGACCACGCCGGCCACCGCTGCAAGATGCAGGTACCAGAGCATGTGGCAGCTGGACAGGGAGGCAACCAGCAGATCTTCCGGATTGTGTTTCGTGCCATCACCACGAAAAGCAGCATCCGAAGAACCGCCAATGACGGGTTTCCCAGCGATGCGGACTTCGTGCTCACGGCCGTAGCCCTGGTAGGTCTTGGTACCCGTACCGTGATTGCCGGTCCACACGACTTCGACGGGATATTGGTGATGTTTTTCAGCCATTCCTGCGACCCTCGGCCTGTTGCATAAGTTCGGTCAGCTCGTCATCGCGCAAACCGGCACGCTCACCCAACCCCTTGATCACGCCGGCGCGATTGGCATCACGATGGTTCTGGCTCAACTTGAACTTGCCCTCGATACGATCGATGGTGATTTCCAGGCCGACGATCGCCTTGAGCATTTTTTCGATGTGATCTTCGGGCGCATCGTTGACGTGCCAGGGCATGGGTTGCGCTGCCTCGTGACGATCCGTCAGTCTTTCCAGGAAGCCGCGCAACCAGACCTTGTCTTCGATCACCCGCAGACGGCCGTGGACATGCACCACAGCGTAATTCCAGGTCGGCACTTCACGCCCGGTTTCATGCTTGCTGGGGTACCAGTTGGGGCTGATGTAGCCGTCTGCAGCCTGGAACATCACCAACACCTGCGCGCCATCGGCCTTGGCCAACTCGTTGCCGCACGCGACATGTCCTTGCAGCAACGTGTCGCCTGCCAATTCGAAGGGCAAGTGATTGGCCACCAATCCATCGGACGTATGCATCACCACGGTACCGAACGGATAGTCGTGAATCAGCGCATGCAGTACATCGATGCGCGTTTCGTGGAAGGACTTTGGCAGATACATGGCTTGTTCTTCTGATCAGCGCTGGCCGATCAGCGAAGTCATTACCGCTTTCTGCACATGCAGGCGGTTCTCGGCTTCGTCGATGGCGATGCAGGACGGCGAATCCATCACCGCGTCGGTGGCCTTGATGTTCCGGCGAAGCGGCAGGCAATGGCTGAAGACGCCGTTGTTGGTCAGCGCCATCTTGGCTTCATCGACGATGAAATGCTTGTTCGCATCGCGGGTCGGCTTTTCCTGCTCCCAGCGGCCGAAAAACGGTAGCGCACCCCAGCTCTTGGCGTAGACCACATCGGCGCCGCGATAGGCTTCCTCAATGTTGTGACTGACCTTGAGCGAGCCACCATTTTCTTTGGCGTTCTGTTCGCCGAAAGCCATGTAGCGTTCGTCCAGCACGTAATCGGGCGTGGGACACAGCAAGGTCACGTCCATGCCCATCTTGGTGGCGATCAGCAACGCGGAATTTGCCACCGCGGTGTTCAGCGGCTTGGGGTGATAAGTCCAGGTCAGCACGTACTTGCGTCCGGTGAGATCGCCGAAACGCTCTTTAAGCGCCAGCGCGTGCGCGAGTTCCTGGCAGGGATGAGTGATCGTTTCCATATTGATCACCGGCACTGTCGCGTATTGCGCGAAAGCTTTGATCACGGCATCTTCGCGATCGATGGACCAGTCCTGGAACTTCGGAAAAGCGCGCACCGCGATCAAGTCCACGTAGCGGCTCAACACGCGCGCGACTTCGGCAATATGTTCCTCGGCCTCGCCATCCATGACGACGTTCGGACGGAACTCGATCGGCCATGCGTCCTTGCCGGGTGACAGCACGATGGCATGGCCGCCGAGATGGAAAGCACCCAGCTCGAAACTGGTGCGCGTACGCATCGACGGATTGAAGAACAGCAGTGCCACCGATTTGCCGGCAAGCTGCTGGCCGCGCGGCGAACGCTTGAACGCAGCGGCCTGCTCCAGCAGTGCGTCGATCTCGGAGCGGCTGTAATCCTGGGTGGTGAGGAAGTGACGAAGCGACATCGTTGACTCCAGTCCAAAAAAGCAAAAAACCCGGCACGAAGGCCGGGTTTTGTCGTCGTATTACGCATGCAACGTGGCGACAGCCTACCCGGCCGAATGTCGGTCCAGCGGTCGACGCGCACGCGATGTCATGCCAGCGGCCATGCGGGCGCTGGTAAGCACGGTAGCGGTATAGACGGCTGCGGACATGAGGCTTCCGGGTGGTTGAACTTTAATCATGACTGGATTTTCGTTGCCATGCAACAGAAAACCGTACGGAGACCCCATGCGGGGAGAACATAGGATGTATTCGACTTTGGGGAGCGAGCAAAACAAAGGCGGCCGTGCCCAGGCAGCGGCCGCCTTCATCAAAGGGATGCGTTGATCAGTCGGCAGGCGCCACGTTGACCCGCACGCGCAGGCGCTCACCCGGGTCATAGCTCAGACGCGACATATAAACGTCACCGTGATAGCGGTACTCAACGTCGTAGCCAATGATCTGACGCTGCTGAGTGACCTGGCTACCCGGCTGGCAGACAGTCTGGTCAGAGGTGACGGTCTGGCCGCCACTGGAGACCGAGTTGCCGACCGCGCCGCCGACCACAGCGCCGCCAACCACCGCGGCAGTATTGCCGCGGCCATGACCAATGGTGCTACCCAGTACGCCACCAACCACAGCACCCAGTACCGTGCCGATACCCTTGTTGCTGGGCGTCTGCTGGACGACCTGCTGGTCGTAGCACTGCTGTGTCGGGGTGGCCGTCTGCACCATGCCGTAGACCGGATCGACACGCAGCACATCAGCCCAGGCATAGTGCGCGTTATCACCACCGGCACCCGGCGCTGGCGCTGGGCCAGCGCCCGGCGGCGGCGGGGGCGGCGGATAATTGCCATAGCCGGTCTGCGCTGCCACGCCGGTGGACACGCTTAAGAGCACCAGCAGGGGAAGCAACAGCATCTTGTTATTCATGAACAACCTCCGCAAAGGGGGGATGAAAGCGCCTATCGCGCATAGTGAAATTGCAGCAAATTCACGCTGAATCCACGCTTAGAAGTACCGCAACTTAGTGCCTAATTTTGTGTTGAGAATTGGAACTTTAAGACACATTCGACATACATCCCGTCAGTCTGGCCGCAAGACCTTGATAAGATGCCCGACTCCTTTGCCTGCACGACCCAGACCGCGGACCTATCGCCCATGCCGACCTCGCTTTATAACAGCCTCAGCCGTCGTATCGAGCCGTTTGCGCCACTCGATCCGAACCGGGTGACGGTGTATCTGTGCGGGCCCACGGTCTACAGCTATGTGCATATCGGCAATGCGCGTGGCCCGGTGGTGTTCGACGTGCTGGTCAAACTGTTGCGCCGGTATTACCCGCAGGTGGTCTACGCTCGCAACATCACCGACGTGGATGACAAGATCAACAACGCCGCCATCGAGCAAGGCGTACCGATCGGCACCATCACTGGACGCTTCACCGAGGCTTATCGCGAAGACATGGCGAAGCTTGGTACCGCGCCGCCGGATATCGAACCCTTCGCCACCGCGCATATCGGCCAGATCATCACGATGATCGAAACCTTGGTGGCTGGCGGACATGCCTATGTCGCCGAAGGCCATGTGCTGTTCGACGTAAGTTCCTACCCGGCCTATGGCGCACTTTCAGGGCGTGACACTGACGAGCTGATCGCCGGTGCGCGCGTCGAGGTCGCACCCTACAAGAAGAATCCCACCGACTTCGTACTGTGGAAGCCCTCCACGCCGGAGCTGCCCGGTTGGGACAGTCCTTGGGGCCGCGGTCGTCCAGGCTGGCATATCGAATGCTCGGCGATGAGCGCCGCGCACCTGGGCGAAACCATCGACATCCATGCCGGCGGCGTGGATCTGCAGTTTCCGCATCACGAGAACGAAATCGCCCAGTCGACCTGCGCCCATGGTGGCAAGGTGTTCGCACGCTGGTGGATGCACAACGGCATGCTCACGTTCGATGGACGCAAAATGTCCAAGTCGCTGGGCAACGTATTGCATGTCCATGAGCTGCTGAAGATGCATCCGCCGGAAGCCTTGCGACTGCTATTGCTGCGTGGCCACTACCGCCAGCCGCTGGATTGGTCCGACGCGGCCATCGCCCAGTCGATCAGTACGCTGGATGGTTGGTATCGCGTACTGCGCGACCTCAGCCATATCGAACTCGATCCGGGTCAGCCGCTGCCGGTGCCTGAGCTGGTCGAGGACGCACTCAACGACGACCTCAACACACCCAAAGCCTTGGCCGAGCTGTCCGTGCTGGCCGATGCCGCGCGCCAAGCGCCATCGGCCATCGCCAAGGCTGCCCTGCTTGGGGCGGGCGCTTTACTGGGCCTGCTGCAGGACGATCCGGAAGCCTGGTTCAAACAGGCCAGCGGCCAGGACGTGGATGCTGGGCAGGTCGAGGCGTTGCTGGAAGCGCGCCGCGCCGCACGTGCGGCGAAGGATTTCGCCCGGGCGGACGCCATCCGCAACGAGTTGACCGCCATGGGTGTGGTGATCGAAGACGGCGCCCAGGGCACCCGCTGGAGCGTCGTAAAGCATTGATTCGGACCTGGCATGGCGATCCGCGCGATAATAAGCACATGAACACGATTGCCAATGCCAGCGCCGCCCAGGCCCAACAGGATATCGCCGAGGAATTCGCCTTCTTCGGCGACTGGACCGAGCGCTACCAATACTTGATCGATCTCGGCAAACAACTGCCTCCCTTTCCGGACGAATGGAAAACCGAGGAGTACCGCGTGCACGGTTGCCAGTCCATGGTCTGGCTGGTGCCAAGCGGCGATGCCTCACACATGCATTTCGACGCCACCAGCGACTCGGCCATTGTTTCCGGGCTGATCGCCTTGGTACTGCGCGTGTATTCCGACCGTTCTGCCGCGGAAATCGTCGCGACTGAACCGGCGTTCATTCAGCAGATCGGGTTGGCCAAGCATCTGTCGCCCACCCGCTCGAATGGCTTGGCGGCCATGCTGGCAAAGCTGAAGACGTACGCCGCCGACAAACTATAGACAGCAACCTGTCCCCTAAAGGGAGAGGGCGCCAAACGACAAAGCCCCGCACATGGCGGGGCTTTGCTTTTTCCAGGTGCCGAGAAGACTCAGTCGCCCATCTGTTTCTGCAGATGCTCACGGCGTTCCTGCGCATCGAGCGACAAGGTGGCGATCGGGCGGGCGTCAAGACGCTCCAAGCCGATTTCCTCGTCAGTCTCTTCGCAGTAACCGTAGCGGCCTTCCTCGATCCGGCGCAGGGCCTTGTCAATCTTGGAGATCAGCTTGCGGTAACGGTCGCGGGTGCGGAGTTCCAGTGAGTTTTCGGTCTCGCGAGTGGCGCGTTCGGCTTCGTCACCCACATCGCGGACTTCGTCGCGCAGGTTCTCCATGGTTTGGCGGGATTCTTCCACCAACTGATCGCGCCATTCCCGCAGCTTGTTGCGGAAATAAGCCAGGTGACGAGGATTCATGTACTCCTCGTTGGAAGAAGGCCGGTAGCCTGGCGGCAGATCGATGTTGGTGGTCAGGGGCAGCGCGTAACGCCCGTCTTCACGGGTCACGCCATTATCGAGGGTTGTTGCGGTGTTATTCATTGAGGACTGCGTGGTCTTCTGCTTCTTGGTTGTTGAGTGATTCGCGGTGGCGTTGGCTACGCGCGGCGCCGTCGGGCCGACGGCGCTGGCTACCTTGCCCAGAAGGGGGCGGGCGGCCTGTGATGATACGGGTTGCTGTGTTGCAGTTTTTACGGCCGGAGCCTTCGCGGCGACCGGTGGTTTTGCTGGCGCCGGAGCAGGCTTGGGTGCCGGCTTGGCAGTGATCTTTTCCTCAGCAGCCTTCTTCGCCGGCGCCTGTTTGACGGCAACTGGCTTGGCAGGCGCTGGTTTGGCCGGAGCAGCATGCTTGGGCTCGGGTTTGGCAGCAGCCTTTTTGACCGGCTCGGCCTTCTTCGGCTGCGGCTTGGCGACAGGTTTGGCGACACTCTTGACGGCAGCCTTCTTGACCGGCGCCTTTTTGGCAGCCGTCTTGGCTGGCGCGCTCTTCACCGCCGCTTTCTTGGCCGGCGCGGCGGTCTTGGCAGACTTGCCCGCAGCGACCTTGGCCTTGCTGACCTTGGCTTCACTGCCCTTGCCCCCCGCCTTTCCCTTTGAAGCTTTCTTGGCGGCGGTGGAGTTATGCGTGGTTTTCGCCATTTACCTTCACCATTTTGGCTGTGGCGGCCCGGTGTTATAGCCCAATACCCTCACACCGGCAACCTTCCTTCTGGAATACTTGCAGCATTAAGGGTGCTCTAAATGCCACCCGCGTAGAATCGATTAGATCATCCTTAAGTGCTACAGGCGTTTCGGCAGTATGAATGCCGTGAGTCGATTGATCCTTTTCCTACTCAAACTCTACAAGCGCTTTGTCAGCCCCCTGTTGGGACAGCGTTGTCGCTTTTACCCCAGTTGCTCCGATTATGCACGCATTGCCGTGTCCCGCTTCGGTCCGTGGCGAGGAAGCCTGATGGCCGGATGGCGCATATTACGCTGTCAGCCGCTGTGCGAAGGCGGCAGCGATCCGGTTCCCGAGCACTTTCATCTGCCGCGCTGTCGCGCTGCGCATGGAAAACAGGGAACAGGGAGCGACGAGCATTAGAATGAGCGTTAGCCTGACGTTTCCCGCCTTTCCACTGGAGTCCCCATGTCCAACAACTGGCTGATCAAGAATGCCGAACTGATCAACGAGGGCCGCCGCTTCTACGCCGACGTGCGCGTGAAGCATGGCCACATCGAGACGATTGGCGGCGGCCTGGATGCGCGTCCGGGCGAAGAGGTGATCGATGCCACCGGCCTGTGGCTGCTGCCCGGCATGATCGACGACCAGGTGCATTTCCGTGAGCCGGGCCTGACACACAAGGCCGATATCGCGCACGAATCGCGCGCCTGCGCCGCTGGCGGCATCACCAGCTTCATGGAGATGCCCAATACCAAGCCGCCGGCGCTGGACCGCGAATCGCTGGAAGCCAAGTATGCCCGCGCCGCGGAAACCTCGGCAGTGAACTACGCGTTCTATATGGGCGCCAGCAACGACAACCTCGACGCGATCCGCGCGCTGGACCCCAAAGCCGCGCCAGGCGTGAAAGTGTTCATGGGCGCATCCACCGGCAATATGCTGGTCGACAATCCCGAAACGCTCAATGGCATCTTCCGCGACACGCCCACACCGATCATCACCCATTGCGAAGACACGCCGATGATCGATGCCCTGCATGCCAAGGCACGCGAAAAATATGGCGATAACATTCCCGCGCGCGAACATCCGCTGATCCGTTCGCGCGAAGCCTGCATCAAGTCGACCCGGCTCGCCATCTCGCTGGCGCAGAAGCATGGTACGCGCCTGCATGTGCTGCACATCTCCACCGCCGACGAATTGGCGCTATTCCAGCCCGGCCCGATCAAGGGCAAGAAGATCACCGCTGAAACCTGCGTGCATTTCCTGCATTTCAGTGACGAGGACTACGAGCGCCTCGGCTTCCTGATCAAATGCAATCCGGCGGTCAAGACAGCCGCGGACCGTGAAGCCATCATCAAGGCTGTGGCAGAAAGCCGCATCGACGTGCTCGCCACCGATCACGCGCCGCACTTGCTGGAAGAAAAAGGCCAGCTTTACGACAAGGCACCCTCAGGCCTGCCGCTGGTGCAGTTTGCGCTGCAGGCGGCACTGCAGCGTGTGACGGAAGGAAAATTGACGTTGGAACGCGTGGTGGAAGCCGTGTGCCATGCGCCGGCTCAGTTGTTCGACGTGCACGAACGCGGTTTCCTGCGCGAAGGCTATGCCGCGGACCTGGTGCTGGTGGATCCGCGTAAGTCACACACCGTGCGGCGCGAAGAGGTCCTTTCCAAGTGTGGCTGGTCGCCGTTTGAGGGCTATACCTTCAGCAGCTCGATTGCGGCGACCTTCGTCAATGGCCGCAAGGTGTGGGATGGCTCGCGGGTTGACGATACGGTGCAGGGCGAGCGGTTAACGTTTGATCGGTAAGAAAGAGGCTTAAGTTCGCCTGCACGAGCATCACTCACAACGCCATGAGTGATGCTCATTACCCCTCACCGTCATTCCGGCGCAGGCCGGAATCCACGCTTCGTACTTGCCATGGATTCCGGCCTGCGCCGGAATGACGGTGAGGCAAGGTGGTCAATGACCTCAAGGTGAAGCACTTCGGCGAGTTCTCTCGCCTCAATGAATCTCCGCAATCACCACCCGCACCGGCCCTTCGTTGCCGGATCGCCCCAGCACACTCACCTGCGTATCGTTGAGCGCCAGCGTGCGATCGCCCTGCTTGATGCGTGCCGATACCGCAAAATCCACCCCATCGCCCAACTGAGACGGTTCATAGCTCAGCACGAAGGTCACCGGTGACGGTCCGATGGGCGCGATGTGATCGGTGGCAATAACACGCGCAGGCGCATCCTGCTTGCTGACATCAGCCAGCGTAACTTCCAGATACGCGTCGGCGGGTATCTCGTGGGCGAGACTGTAGTCCACTTCGCCGGTCAGTGACTTCATCAGCGTCATCTGCTTGGGCGTCTTGTCCTTACCGAAATGAGGCATCCAGCTGCACCCGGCAAGTGCAAGCACGCCGACCAACAGCAAGCCGTGACGAAACTTCATAGCAACTCCTTATCTGTCTGGCGCGGATCATAGCAACCGCGCCATGCAGGGGAGCTTAAACTCGTGCGGGCCTGATCAGGCCCGCTCACCGTAGCCACCGGACACGCCCTTGCTGGCGTAGGCCACGGCATCATGGGGATGCAGGCTTTCCTGGTGTTCAAGGCGCACATGGAAATCAGCGATGCCGTCGTCGGCATCCAAAGCACGCTGAATGCGGCGCGCGGCGTCTTCGCAGAACATCAGGTTACCGCCGTTGGCGAGTGCAAACGCTTGCTCGTCTTCGCGCTTCACGGCGGTCTGCACTGGCGTGCCGAGTGCGTGTTCGACGCGATTGAGCAGCGCGATCAAGTTCAACGGCGCACCGTCGACAAAGCGCACCAGCAAACGGGCGACGCTGCGCTGGGCATGCGGTGTGGCGACGATGCCCTTTTCGCTGCCAAGCCAGGCCAGTACGGCAGCGTGATCGAGTGGCTTGCCGGCATCGAAATCCTTGGTGAACTGCTCTTGGATCAACTGGCGTGACAGGGCGGCGGAGGCCGGACAGGTCGAGGAGTAAACCACCTCGGTGCCCAGCTCCATGCGAAAACCTTCTTCGCACAGACTGGCTTCGATCGATACCGGATAGGTGCGCCAGCCGCTGTTGTCACTGCGCAGCGCGGCGCGGCGCACCAGTTGGTCGAAGCGGATGCTGATGCGCGCGCGATCGGACAGATCCTTATGGGATTCGAGGAAAGCCCGCAGCAGGGATTCAAGCATCGCCGCATCGACGGTTTGCGAACTCAGGTACTGATCCACCAGCAGATAGAGACGCGACATGTGGATGCCGCGACGATCCGGCCTGGTGAGGTTCACGAAGGCGCCAACCTGGGCACTGGAACGCTGCACCTCGCCGTTGCCGGCATCAAATTGCACGGGCACTTCGATACCATCCATGCCGACCCAATCCAGCGCGCCAACCAGATGCGGCTGCGCCTGGGTGGCGACATCGGGCATCAGACGAACGGTGTTTTCGTGGGTATGCATGGGAATGTCCTGTAACAGCCCGGCTATCGGGCACCGCGAGACCCTTCTATCTTGGGGCAGCTTGCCGCGTCGCAACAGGCCCAGACAAGGAAACAGTGCGTTTACGCGGCAACGCGGGTCCGCCAATGTCGCGCTGCCTGCCAGGCACGCAGCGTGGCCAGAAAGCCGCTGTCTGGACCACCCTGCTGCAGTATCGCCAGGGGCTCGCCCGCACCTGCGGCCTTGCGCACCAGACGCTCACCCTGTCCGGCCTCAAGCGCGCGGAACACGCTCAAAGGACCATCCAGGCGTGCCGCCTCGGTCCAGGCCGACGTCAAATCATCCAGTTGGGCCTTGATGGCCTGATTTCGGGCGTCGCTGGACTCGCGCAGGCTGGTCCGGTTCAAGCTGAAGCGGGCCAGCCTCGCCATCGGCAGCGGCAGGCGATCGCGCTCGGCATCGTCCTGCAGACGGCGCAGCGCGTAAAGCAGATGGCTCAAGGTGGCCAAGCGCGCGGCGCGTTCGGACGATACCGCCTGGCCATACCACCAGACCGTTTCCAAGTTAGCCAGCGCGCCGTGCAGCGCGGAGGCGGCGTTGAGCTGGGCCGCGAAATCCACCGCCGTGCCCTCTTCCAACTGCGCCATCGCTGCCAGCACCGGCGCGAGCCACTGTTCCTGCGGCAGCGCGTGTGCGCGCTCATCGTCGAACAGCACTCGTGTCAACGGATGACGGCCACCGCTGGCAGCAGCGCCACTCAGTTCTTCCGCCCACCAGTTGAGCTTGGTGGCAGCTACGTGCGGTTCGCGAATGCCGTAGGCCGCCGACAGCAGCTCCTGTTCCAGCGCCGCCAGCGCGACATGGCCGGGATATTTGCCCGGATCGACAAACACCAGCGCCATCCGCTGCTGGGGTTGCACGGCGAGCCATTTGTCGATGTAGCTCTGCAGGGCGCCGTGCTGGGAAACATCCAGGCTCACGCCACCACCTTCAACTGGAGCATCTGGGCGAGCTGGCGCGGATGTTCGACGACCGCATCGGCGCCCCACACGTGCGGATCGCCACCATCGAGATAACCCCAATGCACAGCCACCGAATAGAGTCCCGCGTCGTTGCCGGCCTGCACATCACGCCGGTCGTCGCCGACGAACAGGCAGCGCGCGGGATCCAATCCGCCGCGTTCGCAGGCCAGCAGCACCGGCGCAGGGTCGGGTTTGCGCACCGGCAACGTATCGCCGGAAACCACCGCGCAAACGCGATCATTCCAGCCAATCCGACGGATCAACTCATCGGTGAGGTAACCCGGTTTGTTGGTGACGATGCCCCATGAAAGACCGTTGGCTTCCATCGCATCGAGCAGCGGATCGATGCCTTCGAACGGGCGCGTGTGCCGCGACATCATCGAGTGATAAAGCTCGAGATAGCGTGGCATACGCTCGAACAATTGCTCGTCGGTTTCCGCAAACGCGCAACGCAGGATGGCGCGCGAACCCCGCGACACGACCTCGCGAACCATGGCGTATGACGGCACGGCTGCACCGACTTCGTCGCAATAGACAGCCAGTGCAGCGTGCAGATCCGGCGCACTGTCCAGCAAGGTGCCGTCCAGATCAAACAGTACGCCTTGCGGCGATTTAGGTAGTGATTTCATGCGGGCTTGCGTGCGCAGAGAAGATAATTGACGGCAGTGATGCGACTCAGCCATGCCTTGCGCGTCATCGGGTTGTAGCCAAAGCCGCTGACGTCCTCCAGCTCCAAACCTTCCTGTCGAAGCAGGCGCGCCAACTCGGAGGGTTTGAGGAACTGGGCGTAATGGTGAGTGCCGCGCGGCAGCATTCGCATCAGGTATTCCGCGCCGAGAATCGCCGCACCGAACGCCGCCGGTGTGCGATTGAGCGTGGACATGAACAGGCGCGCGCCCGGCTTGAGCATGGCCGCCAGATCCCTCACCAGCGCGGCGGGATCAGGCACGTGCTCGATCAATTCCATGCAGCACACAGCATCGAAACTGGCCGGTTCGGCCGCAGCCAGTTCCTCGGACGATTGCTTGCGGTAATCCACCTTAAGATTGGATTCGTGCAGGTGCAGTCGTGCAATCTCGATCACCTTCAAGCCGAGATCGATACCGACCACATCCGCACCGGCACGGGCCAATGCTTCACTAAGCAGACCGCCACCGCAGCCGACATCGGCGACTTTCGCACCGCGCAGCGCAACGCGCGAAGCCACGTAGTCGAGTCGTACCGGATTGAGATCATGCAGCGGGCGCGATTCGCCATCCGGGTCCCACCAGCGTGCCGCCAGTTTGTCGAAGCGGGCGATTTCGTCGTGGCTGACGTTTTGTGCGGTCATGGTGAAGACTCCAGCTAATTCGCTCAATTTAACGCGCGTTCCATTCGTAAAGCGTGATATCCCATCCACCGCTGGTGTGCGCCGGATCGCTGTGGGCAATCGCCAGTGCCTGCTCCATCGACTCAGCACGCAACAGATAGGCACCGCCCGATTTGTCGCCAAACGGACCGGACATCTCGTTGCGGCCTTGTGCACGCAAATCCTCGAGGAACTGCTGGTGCAGCGGCACCACAGCGGGATCGACCTGCGGACGGCGGAATAACATGACGAGATAACGATTCATATTCATTGCCTTCAAACCGAATCCACCGCAGCAATGCGTTCGCGCCAGGCATGTGTGCGCGCCAGGATGCCGGGCACGTCCATATCGACGAGTTCTCGTGCCGCCAGTTTGCGCTTACCAGCAATCCATACGTCGCTGACCTGGTGGCGGCCTGTGGCATAGACGAGTTGCGACACGATATGGAACAACGGCTGGGTTTCCAGATCACTGAGTCGAACCGCGGCGAGATCCGCCTGCTTGCCAATTTCGATCGAACCGACGCTGGCTTCCAGGCCCAGCGCTTTGGCTGCGTTGATGGTGGCAGAACGCAAGGCATACCCCGCGTCGAAAGCTGCTGCGTCCTCAGCCACCGCTTTCGCCAGCAACGCCGCGGTGCGCATTTCGCCAAACATGTCGACGTCATTGTTGGAAGCACAGCCGTCGGTGCCGACAGCGACATTCACGCCTGCCTTGCGCAACTTCTCCGCCGGACAAAAACCGGAGGCGAGCTTCAGGTTGGATTCGGGGCAATGCACCACTGACACGCCCGATTCAGCACATGCTGCGATTTCACCCTCAGTGAGCTGGGTCATGTGCACGGCGATCAGGCGATCGTTGACCAGACCCAGTTTCTGCAGGCGCTGGAACGGACGCAGGCCACTCTTCTTGCGCTCGTCTTCCACCTCGTGAGCGGTTTCATGCAGATGCAGATGCACTGGGATGTCGAGCTGATCGGACAGCACGCGAATGCGCTCGAATGATTCGTCCGAGACCGTATATGGCGCATGCGGCGCGAACGCGGTGCGAATCAGCGCATCATGGCGAAAGCCGTCGTGCACTTCGGCAGCGCGCTCGAAGTATTCGTCCTGCGTACGCGCCCACGCCGTGGGAAATTCGATGACCGGCAAGCCGACCACCGCGCGGAAACCAAGCTTGTGGTACGTCGCACCGATGGCATCAGGAAAAAAGTAGTTTTCGTTGGCGCAGGTGGTGCCGCCACGGATCATTTCGGCGACCGCAAGTTCGACGCCATCGCGCACGAATTCCGGACCGATCACCTTGGCCTCCACCGGCCAGATGTGCTGCTGCAGCCAGACCATCAGCGGCAGATCGTCGGCAAGGCCGCGCAGCAGGGTCATCGGGTTGTGCGTGTGGCTATTGATCAGACCGGGGATCAACGCGTGATCACCCAGTTCGACGCGCTCTCGCGGCGCGTAGGCTTGCCGCGCTTCCGCAATCGGCAGGATGGCGACAATGCGGTCACCGTTCACGGCCACGGCGTGGTGTTCCAGCACAATGTTGTGCGGCTCGACCGGAACGACCCACCGGGCCTCGATGAGTAGATCAACAGTCTGCGGAGCGTGCTGGCTCATCGGTCAATTGCCTTGCTGGGGATGGATACAAGATGGGGCGGTACATCTTACGATGTCCGCCCCAGGGGTTTTGAGTGTCGTTCCGCTGACGCCTGGAACCCAGTTTTAAATTACGCGAAGCACTCAAGGTGTTTAGGTTTTGTGTGCTTCGCACATTTATTGGAACTGGATCCCGGCCTGCGCCGGGATGACACATCGGCAAGCCGCGCTAAAGCGCGAGCCGATGTGTCACTTGACACGCTTGGTGTATTCGCCGGTGCGGGTGTCGACTTCGATGATTTCTTCCTGATTCACGAACAGCGGCACGCGCACCACAGCGCCCGTTTCCAGCTTGGCCGGCTTGCCACCGCCGCCTGAGGTATCGCCGCGTAGACCCGGGTCGGTTTCGACGATCTTCAGCTGGACGAAGTTCGGCGCCTGCACCGAGATCGGGCGACCATTCCACAGGGTGACCACGCACTCTTCCTCGCCCTTCAGCCACTTGGCTGTATCAGACATGGCGGCGGCGTCGGCCTGATGCTGCTCGAACGACTCCTGATGCATGAAGTGCCAGAATTCGCCGTCGCTGTAGAGGAACTGCATGTCGGTATCGACCACGTCCGCGCCCTCGAAGGAGTCGCTGGACTTGAGGGTCTTTTCCGTCGTACGGCCGTTGAGCAGGTTGCGGATCTTGATGCGGGTGAAGGCCTGGCCTTTGCCCGGCTTGACGAACTCGGCTTCGGTGATGATGTACGGATCGCCGTCGACGATGATCTTCAGACCGTTCTTGACGCCATTAAGGTCGTAACTGGCCATTTACTTCGCTCCAATAGGGAAAACTGCCGCCCAATAGCGGCTAAAATAGATTGTTTAGGGGCCAGCAGGCCCGTATCCAGCCCACTATGATAACCGCAAGCTCTGGCGCCCGCATTACACCCTCTGTCACATCCGACTGGCGGCAGCTTTGGCGCGAGGCGGTCACCGATAGCCGCGAGCTGCTGGACCTGCTCGCGCTGGGTCACCTCGCCGGCCGTCTGCCTGCGGATGATGCCGGCTTCGCGCTACGCGTCCCCCGCGGCTTCGTGGCCCGCATGCGCCCTGGCGATGCGCGGGATCCGTTGCTGCTGCAAGCGCTGCCACAACTGGCTGAACTGGAACAGACACCGGGTTTCGTGACCGATGCCGTCGGCGACCTGGCTTCCCGCGAAGCGCAAGGTGTACTGCACAAGTACCAGGGTCGAGCGCTGCTGATTGCCAGTGGCAGTTGCGCGATCAATTGCCGCTATTGCTTCCGGCGGCACTTCCCGTATGGCGATGAGATGGCCGCGGCAAACCAGTGGCAAGAGGCCCTGGAGCACGTCTCTCATGACAAGTCGATTAACGAGCTGATCCTCTCCGGCGGTGATCCGCTGTCGCTGGCCACCAGCAAGCTTGAGGAGCTCAGCCGCGGGCTGGCCGGACTTCGGCACATCACTCGCCTGCGTATTCATACACGCCTGCCAGTGGTATTGCCCGAGCGTATCGACGCGCCCTTCCTTGAATGGCTGCATGCGCTGCCGCTGCAGAAAGTGGTGGTGCTGCACGCTAATCATGCCAACGAGTTTGATAGCACCGTGGACGCAGCGTGCGCAGGCCTGCGCGAGGCGGGTGCAACACTTCTTAACCAGTCGGTGCTCCTGCGTGGCATCAACGACAACGCCGATGCGCTGGTGGCATTGTCCGAGCGTCTGTTCGCGGCAGGCGTGCTGCCCTACTACCTGCACCAGCTCGATCGCGTGCAGGGCGCGGCGCATTTCGAAGTCACCGATGAGCAGGCACAGGCGTTGGTAGAGACCATCCGCACTCGCCTGCCCGGCTATCTCGTTCCCAAGCTGGTCCGCGAAGTTGAAGGCGATCCTTCCAAGCGGCCAATGTAAGCAAGGAATGCGCTTCGTCACCTTTATGTGAATTAACGGTGGCGAGGCTGAACGGAATCCGCTAAAACTTCGATGTAGTGCCGGTGAGCCCTCGGACACCTTCCGCAGGGGCCGCCCTATCCAAGGAAGCACGACGCGCCCATGAAGACAGACTCCGTTATAAAGATCCTCTTCATCGAGAATTCGATCGAGGACGCGGAACAGATCATCACTTTGTTGCGTAACGCGGGCATTGCGGTACGGCCCGCGAGGGCAACGACCACGGAGCAGATCCACACTGCGCTGGAAGAGCTCGGCCCCGACCTCGTGCTATTCAACCCCGGCGTGAACGGATTGCCGCTGCGCAACGTCGCTCAGCAGATCGACGCCAGCGCGCGCGATATCGCACTGATCGCCTGCGTGACGAAAATCGATGATCAGGGCGTCGCGGAAATGTTCCAGGATGGCGTGCAAGGCGTCGCCTCGCGCAGCCAACCCAAGCAGCTGATCACGGTCATCAAGCGCGAATTCGACTCACTCAACACGCGCCGGCAAGTTCGCCGGCTCGAAACGGCCCTGCGCGAATCCGAGCGCCGCTGCGATGCCCTGCTCGACTCCTCCAACGACCCCATCTCTTATGTGCACGAAGGCATGCACGTGCGCGCCAATCGTTCCTACCTGGATACTTTTGGCTACGCCGACTACGACGATCTGCTCGGTCTGCCGGTCCTGGACCTGATCGGGCCGGCCAATGCCGACAGCTTCAAGAATCTGCTGCGTGCGCTGTCCCGTGGTGAGAAAGCCAACGACCGGTTGGAACTGCACGCGCGCCGCGCGGACGGCAGCACATTTCCGGCCACGGCGGAGTTCGCCCACGCTACCTTCGAAGGCGAGCCCTGCCTGCAAATCGTCTTCCGGCGCCAGCAGATCGATCCGGCGCTGGTTGAGCAACTGCAGCGTGACTCCGTCACCGGGCTTTTCAACCGCGCACGCACACTGGAACTGATCGACAACGCCGTCGCCGCCGCCAGCGAAGGGCGCAAGGGCCAGACCCTGCTGCTGATCGAACCGGACAACTGGGGCCAGATCGTCAACGGCATCGGCTTGGGCAAGGCTGATGAATTGCTGGCTGCCTTCGCCAAACGCGTCAGTGCACAACTGGGCCAGGAAGATGTCGCCGGTCTGCTGGCCGAACATACCGTCGGCGTGATCCTGCAAACCGAAAACGACGACGACATCCGCACCTGGATCAGCAACTTGCAGCAGCTGATCGCGCGCGGCATTTTCGATCTTGGTACGCAGTCCATCACGCTCACCACCAGCATCGGCGGCAGCCTGCTGGGCGAAAAGAATGCCAATACCGACATGCTGCTCAACCAGACCAGCCAGGCCCTGCGCAGCGCACAGAGCCAGGGTGGCAACCGCATTGAGCTGCATGATCCGGCTGCAAGAGAAAAGGCCGACGCGGAACGCGAGCGCAATTGGCTGGGCCTGTTGCGGCAGGCGTTAACCCAGAACGAGTTCTCGCTATATCACCAGCAAACCATCAGCCTGCAGGATGCCGAAGGCGATTACTCGGAAATACTGCTGCGCATGAACGGCCCACAGGGCGAAGTGCCGCCAGGCTTCTTCATGCCCATTGCCGAAAAGCACGGTCTCAACGCGGAAATCGACCGCTGGGTACTGAACCAGGCGATCAGCGCGCTGAAGTCGCGCGAGCGGCTTGGTTTCCCGACCACCTTCTTCATCAAGCTCACGCCTGAGTCGCTGCAGCAGCAAGCCAACCTGCTGCCGTGGCTGGAGCGCACGCTGAAACAGGCCAATCTCAAGAGTGGTCGGATGGTGCTGGAAATGACCGAGAGCAAGGTCGTCACCATGCTGCGCCCGGCGCAGGAATTCATTACGGCCTGGAAAAAACTCGGCGGCTTCTTTGCGTTGGAACAGTTCGGTTCAGGCCTCAATTCCTTCCAGCTGCTTAACCATATCGATGCCGACTATCTGAAGATCGATCGCAGCTTTATGGCCGATCTTCCGCAGCATCCGGAAAACCAGAAAAAGATCACCGAGATCTGCCAGCAGGCGCATGAGATGAAGCGCATGACCGTGGCCGAATGGGTGGAGGATGCGGCCAGCACCTCGATGCTGTTCGCTTGCGGCGTGGACTTTGTGCAGGGCAACTTCCTGCAGGAGCCGCAGCGGTTGGCGGTGAACCTATAAAACCTGCACATCCACGGGACTAGCTTCGCGTCGCTGTAGAGGTGAGGGCTAAAGCGCCATATTGCGCGGCTATAAAGGCTATAAACAAAAAACCCGCGGATCGCTCCGCGGGTTTTCTTTGCACGATGTGCGCCGGAATCAGTCGGCCGACGAAGCGGCGCCGATGTCTTCCTTGATGCGGGCAGCCTTGCCTTCCAGACCGCGCAGGTAATACAGCTTGGCGCCACGGACCTTGCCCTTGCGCTTCACCTGCACCGACTCGATGGTCGGGCTGTGCGCCTGGAACACGCGCTCCACGCCGGTGCCGTGCGAGATCTTGCGCACGGTGAAAGCGGAATGCAGACCGCGGCTGCGCTTGGCGATAACGACACCCTCGAACGCCTGTACGCGCTCGCGGTTACCTTCCTTCACCTTGACGTTGACCACCACGGTGTCGCCAGGGCCGAACTCCGGCAGCTGGCGGGTGATCTGCTCGGCTTCGAACTGTTCGATGATCTTGTTCATGGCAACACCTGTCTTTTCTCAATGATTGCGGTCTTCATTGACCGCATCGTTTTGCCGCGATGGCTTCTGTGCCTGCTCTTCTCGAGCATATTCGCGGCGGAATTCATCCAACAGCGCACGGGACTCTTTATCCAGCACGCGCTGCGCCAATAAATCGGGACGTCGCAACCAGGTCCGTCCCAGCGACTGCTTCAGACGCCAGCGGCGAATGGCCGCGTGATCGCCGGAAAGCAGCACCTCCGGTACGTCGCCCAGTGCATCGTGCACCGGTTTTGCATAGTGCGGGCAATCGAGCAGTCCGTTCGAAAACGAATCCTGCTCGGCCGATTGCGCGTCATTCAGCGCACCTTCCTGCAGGCGGCCCACGGCATCAATGATCACCGCGGCTCCAAGCTCGCCGCCGGACAGCACATAGTCGCCGATAGAAAGCTCTTCGTCGACCTCGTGCGCCAGCAGGCGCTCGTCCACACCTTCGTAACGTCCACAGAGCAAGGCGATGCGCGGCAATTTCGCCAGCGCTTCCACCCTACCCTGCGTCAGCCGCGCTCCTTGCGGACTGAGATAAATCACATGCACCGGACCCGGTGCCGCGTCACGTACGGCCCTAAGGGCTGCGCGTAACGGCTCGATCAGCATCACCATGCCGGGACCACCGCCGCAGGTGCGGCCGTCCACGGTACGGTAATTGTCGGTGGCGTAATCGCGCGGGTTCCAGGTTTCCACCTGCAACAGCTCACGCTGCTGCGCGCGTCCTACGACACCTACAGCGGCGCACTGACGCATGAAGTCGGGAAACAGCGTGACGACATCAATGCGCATCGGACCCTCAATCTTCAGAATTCAGGGTCCCAGTCCACCACCATGCGTCCACCGGATAAATCCACCGAACGCACGTAAACACCCTGGACGAAAGGAACCAGCCGCTCGCGCTCGCCGTCCCTTACCACCACCACATCGTTGGCGCCGGTGGCGAACAGGTGAGTGACCCGTCCCAACGCCACGCCTTCCGTGGTGACGACCTCGAGACCCTCGAGATCGACCCAGTAGTACTCGTCCTTACCAGGCGGCGGCAACAGTTCACGGGCGACATAAATATCCTGTCCTACCAGTGCTGCTGCGGCATCCCGGTCGTCCACCCCCGGCAATTTGGCGATGAGGCCCTTGCCTTGGGGTCGACCGCTGACACTTGCGATCTCCGTTTCCTGATCCGGCGCCGATGAGAGCAGCCAGGGCTGGTACTTGAAGATCTGCGTGCGGGGCTCAGTCCAGGATTCAACCTTGAGCCAGCCCTGCACGCCGTACAACCCGACGATGCGTCCCACCAGGACGCGCCGACCGGCTGCGGTCATACTCAGGCAGCCTGCTGCTTGCCGGCTTCCTTCACCAACGCGGCGACCTTGTCGCTCAGCTGGGCACCCTTGGACACCCATTCCTGAACGCGTGCGACGTTCAGCTCAAGGCGCTTGTCCTTGCCCGAAGCGACGGGGTTGTAGAAACCTACGTTCTCGATATTGCGGCCATCACGCGCACTGCGCGAGTCGGTCACAACGACGTGGTAGAACGGACGGCCCTTGGCGCCGCCGCGCGAAAGACGAATCTTAACCATAGTAAAAGCTCCAGAGTTGCCGGCATGCTCGGCAAACGCGTCCTAGGACGGACGCGGTAAACGGGACATTTTAATGAAATCTTGGGAAAAAGGAAGGGGTTAGCTGAATCGAGAATCGGGGCAAGCGTAGATCCCTAGCCCGCAGGCAACCGCTCTTAACCATTTGCGATTCCCGATTGACGATTCCCGACTTTCAGCGCATCGGCGGGAACCCGCCGCCCATGCCCTTCATAGCGCCACGCATTTGCCGCAGCAGGCCCTTGGTGCCGCCCTTGGAGAGCTTGGACATCATCTTTTCCATCTGCATGTACTGCTTCAGCAGGCGGTTCACGTCCGCCGGCTGGGTGCCCGAACCGCGCGCCACGCGGGCACGGCGAGAGCCGTTCAGCAGGTCGGGATGGCGGCGCTCTTTCTTGGTCATCGAATTGATGATGGCCACCATGCGCTTGATTTCGCCGTCGTCGACCTTGGACTTCACCGTGTCGGGAAGGCCGGAAACGCCCGGCAGCTTGTCCATCAGGCCGGCCAGACCGCCCATGTTGGTCATCTGCTCGAGCTGGTCGCGCATGTCGTTGAGATCGAAGCGCTTGCCCTTCATCACCTTGGTGGCGAGCTTCTGCGCCTTTTCCTGGTCGACCTTGCGCTCGACCTCCTCGACCAACGACAGCACGTCGCCCATGCCGAGAATGCGCTGAGCGATGCGGTCCGGATGGAATGGCTCCAGCGCATCGGTCTTTTCACCCGCGCCGAGGAACTTGATCGGGCGACCGGTGACATAGCGCACCGACAGCGCCGCGCCGCCGCGCGCATCGCCATCGGTCTTGGTCAGTACCACACCGGTCAACGGCAGCGCTTCACTGAAGGCCTTGGCGGTGTTGGCGGCATCCTGGCCGGTCATCGAGTCGACCACGAACAGCGTTTCGATCGGCGTGACCGCGGCGTGCAGCGCCTTGATCTCGGCCATCATCGCTTCGTCGACATGCAGACGGCCGGCGGTGTCGATCAGCAGCACATCCATCACTTCCTTACGCGCCGCCGAAATCGCCGCCTTGGCGATATCGACCGGATTTTGGCCGCTTTCGGACGGGAAGAAGTTCACGCCGACCTGTTCGGCCAGTGTGCGCAGCTGTTCGATCGCGGCCGGACGATATACGTCGCAACTCACCACCATCACGCGCTTCTTCTTGCGCTCAATGAGGAAGCGGGCCAGCTTGGCCACCGTGGTGGTTTTACCGGCGCCTTGCAGGCCGGCCATCAGCACCACCGCTGGCGGCTGCTGGGCGAGATTGAGCTCGCTATTGGCCGTGCCCATCAAGGCAGTCAGCTCGTCGCTGACCACCTTCACCAGCGCCTGGCCCGGCGAAAGGCTCTTCAACACGTCCTGGCCGACCGCACGTACCTTCACGCGCTCGATCAGCGCCTGCACCACCGGCAAGGCCACGTCGGCTTCGAGCAAGGCAATGCGCACTTCGCGCAGGCTTTCGCGAATGTTTTCCTCGGTCAGGCGACCGCGCCCGCGCAGGCGGTTGACGGTGGCTGAGAGGCGTTGGCTGAGCGACTCGAACATGATGAGGGCTGAATAGCAGGATTGACCGCGCAATATACCAGACCTGCCCGGCTCACTCGTGAAAGCGATTGCCAGCCGAGGTCAACGAGCCGTTCGGCCCCTTGCGGGACATACGCGATCCGTAAGGCGCACACGGGAGGCAATTCACCGCGTTCACCCCATGAATCGCGTATGCGACACTTGCACGCCATGCTGCCCGCCCTCTCGATCTTCGCCATCGTCTGCTACCTGCTCGCCAGTCTGCTGCTGGCGCGGCCGCTATTTGGCGGAAGCCAGTCGGCGCCAGCGACCTTCGCCCGCCCTGCGCTCGCCATTGCCACGATCGCCGTACTCGCCCATGCAGGTGGATTGCTCGCGATGCATCGCGGTGCGCTGGATCTGCATTTCTTTGCGGCGTTGTCGCTGGTGGCCTGTGTCGTGTCGGCACTGACGTTGCTGGTCAACCTTTCCCGCCCGGTCGCGGCACTAGGCGTGATCGTGTTTCCGCTGAGCGCGGCGCTGGTCTGGATCGACAGCTTTCTGGCACCGCCAACGGCGCCGATATCGATGGATTGGCACATCAAGCTGCATGCGACCATCGCTTTGCTGGCGTTCTCCGTGCTCGCCATCGCTGCTGCCATGGCGATTCTGCTGGCCGTGCAGGAACGCGCATTGCGGCATCGTCAATTGGGCTCCTGGCTGAGCGCGCTCCCGCCACTCACCTTGACCGAGTCGCTGTTGTTCCGCCTGATCGGCGCGGGCTTCATGCTGCTTACCTTGACGTTGCTGACCGGCATCCTGTTCATCACCGACCTGCTCGGCCAAAACCTGATGAAGATGGCGTTGTCGGTCTTCGCCTGGCTGGTGTTCGGCGCCCTGCTCTACGGCCGCTGGAAGCATGGCTGGCGCGGACGCAGCGCAGTGAATCTCACACTGACCGGCATGGCTGTGCTGGTGCTGGCGTTCTTTGGCTCGAAGTTCGTGCTGGAATTGATCCTGCACCGGGCCGTCGACTAAAACCCAGCAAACCTCACCAGACACCAAGGCTTGGTGTTCCACCAACGTGGACACTCGGATGATCTGAATGGCACCAACACATATTTGGAAGCAATCGCTCAGCAGGCACTGCCGAGGATCGCGCGCCAGCATAGCCTAGGATCAAGGCACCCTAGCGTCGATTAAGGTTCCACGGGCGTCAGCTGCAGCGGACAGAGATACAGCCACCGTTTGACTGCACTACTCACCGGATGGGCGAGTGTGGCGCACTGAGTAATACAGCTCCTTAGTCTGCGTATTCAGAAGGTATCCGCCGTGCACATATTGAAAGTCTCCACTCTGACCCAACCCATCAAAATTGAAGCTGACGCAGAAATACTGCTGCGTTCCTTGTTGGACAATGCTCCAATGTGCCAGGTAAGGTGTGAACGAACTCGGCTTAACTCCGTGGTTGTCTCCTAGCGGCATCGCCGAGGACAGCCTATAAAGCTTTCCCATGTAAATTAAAGCCAAATCGCTTTTTCTTTTCGCATATCCCGCATCCCCTCCTTTGTACTGAAAAGTGTAAGGAGCATCGAAGCCCTGCGCATAATCATCCTGCTCCACGATCTCATGCGGATCAAGCAACTTAACAGTCACAGACGGCGCAGCCGCCTCATGTTGAAGACAGCTATGCACCAGCAGTTCGGACGGTGGCGAAGAAAAAACTGATCCAGACACGACACCCAATAAGGCAGCAAATACGAGCTTATTCATTTGTATGGCCGGATGTAACGCACAGAGTAATACAGCTCCTGAGTCCGCGTATTTAGAAGGTAGCCGCCGTGCACGTATTGAAAGTCTCCACTCTGACCCAATCCGTCAAAATTGAAACTGACGCAAAGATACTCCTGCCCTCCTTCCTCGACCATGCTCCAGTCTGCGAGGCTAGGTGTAAATGCGTCCCGCTCAGAGCCATGATTGTCCCCCAATAGGATGGCTGACGATAACCGATAAAGCTTGCCCTTAAAAATAATAGCCTTGGCATGCTTGCTCTCCGCGTATCCAACATCCCCTCCCTTGTACTTGAAAAAATAAGGCGCGTTAAAACCATCGGAGTAATCATTTTCCTCAATAATGGCGGAAGTATCGAGATCACTAACGACTATAGAAGGTGACGCACTTTTATCCTGAAGGCAGCTACGCACCAACAACTCAGACGGCGGTGCAGCAGATACTGCGCTGGACATGGCGATCAAGAGAGTAACGAGAAAGACTATCTTCATTTATATGGTTTTGCGTGCGTAGCATTCATGTAGTCTTGACCAAATTTCCAAAAAATTGTTCCACCGACTCCAGCAGTGGACTCATAAAGATGGTCATACCTAGCAATTTCTTTTTGCTCAACGACGACATCCCCTGTCTTCTTGTTTTTCTTCTTCGTGTACTGGTATTGAATAACAAGCTTGATCGACTCCTTTATCCCGTAAATATTATGACTCAGATCAGTGAATCTCACGCCTCTTTTAACTTTAGCATGATTGGCATAATTGCTCTTAATGTCAGCACCATCCCAAAAGTAAGCGCCATTGGACTTATCTGGACCGTAATTCAGAGCATTTCGCGCAGCAGCAACAGCTGCCTGCATACCAGCATTGCGCGCAATATCCTCGTCAGAAGCCCTCATCATTGTCCGATAGCGTACATTGCCATCACTCACCACGTAAGAAAACGTTCGCTCCTTCTTTGCGAACGTCTGTATATCGCTATAACCACGCGCGTCACGCTGACGTACCAAGACACTTGCCAGCGCCATCATTTCATCTGAGTTATTTTTCGGCGACGCCTCGCCATAAGCCATCGCTGCCAACTGCTTGGTTTGCGCATCCAGTATTTCGGGTGCGCTCTTAGTTGATTCGCAGTAATCCGACTCACCCGAATAAGCACTACCGAAGGGATATGGATCATTCATAAATCTTTACTCGCTGAGTCTCGCGCCATCCATGTGACAAGCCTCAAGGTTTTCTGTCCTTGGACGCCTACCGTTTTACCATCCGATGAATACGTCCCCTTGCTTGTGTGCAGAACGCCTTCGAAGTAAAGGTCATAACGGTATCCGTCGACAGGTGTCGTACCGTTTTCAAGTAGAGCAAAGCCCTGCTCTATAATTTCCTCATCGCTCTCAGCTTGAACATCAGAAGAGGCATCAGGAGTCCAAGCCTTCACCATCCTTCCCGCATACCCAACCTGCTTCGCGCCTCTTTGCCCATCATTTTCATTACGATGTCCGTAATTCATATTCGTGGCCATAGCGATCACGCGATTACGCTTACAAGGGCAGAGCACCCAATCGCCATGCACAACCACCGGGCGACCCTGATTTCGCATGTGTGTGCCTGATCCAACAATCGGCCATGGCCCACCTTTGCAGACCCCACAAGTTGCTTTATCACCGTGCCAAGCGACGCTTACACCACCGTTGGCGGTATTGGTTGAAAAAGCGAGAACATGCCCGCCCGTTGTCGTGGGATCGCCGAACTTGGCTATCGCTGACATGTGCTAGCTCCATCTTGTTGAATGACGGTCTCGACACGGCGTGCCATAGGCTGGCAACCGGATGGCATGGCACCCGTGGATGACGTCTCTTACAAAGAATTCGTTGGCGACGGCCAATCGTCAAACATCCAATACCTTGAATGGATGGACGTAGGACGGATCGAACAGCCCTTCGATGGGCTTACCCTGATATTCGGTTACACCATGCCCACAGGCTTGGAGGGTGGCAGTGATGTGATCGCCGTTATCAAGCCGGCTCCCGACCAAGGCGAATGGTTTATCAAGGTAGGAGGCTCCAAAACCAGCACCATCAATGATGACAGCTTTACTTCCGTCGCTGTATGTCACCGTATCTCCTACACAGGGAACCGCCAATCCGGAGATCTTCATATCTGAGGATGCATCGGACACCCACCCGCCGCGCGCAGTAGGAGATCCTACCGTAGCAAATAAATGAATGGCCTTAACAGCATCCTTGGCAGCAGAGGTGTTCTGCGCGTAGTCCGACATTATGGTGCCTCCCTTGGAATGACTCTCGATAGTCGCATTGAGACTCACACGGCACTTTCACAATAGCGATAAGCCATTTCCCTTTTTTTTGTAGGCTCATATAGATCAAAGGTTCGTCATTGCAACTACACCAATGCAACGAACCACACCTAGCGGCAAGCGTCGATCGCATCCGCAAGCCGCTCCACACCGATCACTTCCATGTCGCCGACACGTCCTTTCTTTGGCGCGTTGGCCTTGGGTACGATCGCGCGTTGAAAGCCGTGATGGGCGGCCTCTTTCATACGCTCCTCGCCATTGGGCACCGGGCGAATTTCGCCGGAAAGACCCACTTCACCGAAAGCGATGGTTTTCTCCGGCAAAGGACGATCGCGCAGCGAGGAAAGCACCGCCAGCAGGACAGGCAAGTCGGCTGCAGTTTCCTGCACGCGGATACCGCCGACGACGTTCACGAACACGTCCTGATCATAAGCGGCAACGCCGCCATGCCGATGCAATACCGCCAGCAACATCGCCAGGCGATTCTGCTCCAGCCCCAACGCCACGCGGCGCGGATTGCCCAGCGAGGATTGATCCACCAGCGCCTGCACTTCCACCAGCAACGGGCGCGTGCCTTCGCGCGTCACCATGACCGCGCTGCCGGATGTCGGACCACTATGTGCAGATAGGAAAATCGCCGAAGGATTGGGTACTTCGCGCAATCCTTTTTCGGACATGGCGAACACGCCCAGTTCATTCACCGCACCAAAGCGGTTCTTGAATGCGCGCAGCACGCGAAAACGGCTGCCGGAGTCGCCTTCGAAATACAGCACGGCGTCAACCATGTGTTCCAGCACGCGCGGACCGGCGATGCCGCCTTCTTTGGTGACGTGGCCAACGAGAAAGACCGAGGTGCCGGTTTCTTTGGCGAAACGCGTGAGCTTGGCCGCGGATTCACGCACTTGGCTGACCGAACCTGGCGCCGCGGTGAGCAAGTCAGTCCAGATCGTCTGGATGGAGTCGATCACCAGCACACGCGGGCGCGAAGCCGCGACTTGATCGAGAATGCGCTCGATGCCGGTTTCGGCAAGTGCCTGCAGCGGCTGTAATGGCAAATCAAGCCGCTGCGCACGCGAGGCGACCTGTGCCAATGACTCCTCGCCCGTGACATAAATGCTGGGAAGTTTCTCGCCCAACTTGCCGAGCATCTGCAGTAACAAAGTCGATTTGCCGATGCCAGGATCGCCACCGATCAGCACCACCGAACCATCGACCAGGCCACCGCCAAGCACGCGATCCAGTTCACCAATGCCGGTCAAGGTACGTGACTCGGCTGTGACAAGGACTTCGGTAAGCGGTGTCACTCGCGGCACAGTATTGGCAGCACCCGCATAACCACCCTGCCGTGCAGCGGCGATCGACTTCTGCACCGGTTGCACCACGAATTCGGAAAGCGTATTCCATGCACCGCACTCGACACACTGGCCTTGCCATTTGGTGTGCTCGGCACCGCAATCGGCGCAGACGTAGGCAGTTTTTGCTTTGGCCATGGGGTCAGATACGTGGGTTCAGTGGCAGGAGCTTAATCGGAAGTCGTCGCAGGCTGCGAGACATCATCCGCGACATATCTGTCGGACAGATCGAGCCACAGGCAGGCATTCAGGCGTCGAGCAACCGTTGCGCGAGCAATGAACGTAGGTCACGGCGGCCATCGGCAACAACGTCTATAAATACTTGCTTGCCAACGACATGATAAATAATTCGCCATGGCGCACGAATGACCTGCCTGTATTGTGTAAAGCCCGATCCGCCCAGCTCGCGCGGACAATTTCCACGCTCGGGCATCCCGGTCAAGGATTCGGCCACCTGAATCAGCGCGTCGAGTACTTGTTGCGCTTGCGCAGCCCCATCACTAGCGACTATGTAGTCATAAATGGACTCCAGGTCGCGTTCGGCTTGCTCGCCGATCCGTACTTGGTAGCGCATCAGCTTGATTTGTACTTCGCCCGAAGCCGAGTGATAACTTCATTCAGTGGTTGGGTGCGACCTGCCTCAACGTCTTTTTGCCCCATGGCCAGAAGCTTCAACAGCGCAAGCGTTTCTTGCGTTTTTTCGTAGGAAGCGATGTCCTGAATCACTGCCTTCGCCTCGCCGTTTTGAGTAATGATCATGGGCTCATGCGTTTCGGCGAGTGTTTCTAGGACCTCCGCGGCATTAGCTTTCAGATAGCTGATCGGCTTGATTTGTGATGCAAGGCTCATGACGCTACCCATCCAGGAACATAGGACCAAATATAGTCCCTTATCAGTCCTTGTTCAATTATCGTCTTCAACGAACAGTACTCGGCGCGTCATACCGCAGGTAAGGTCATAACTGATCGTACCGGCCTGGGCGGCAACGATTTCCACCGGCAACTCCGGCCCCCAAAGCACGACGCGATCACCCACCCTCGCGTCAGGCGCCTGGCGCAGATCCAAAGTAATGAGATCCATCGACACGCGTCCGATCAGCGGTACGCGCTGGTTGCCGACCAGTACTGGCGTACCGGCGGCAGCGCTGCGTGGATAGCCATCGCCATAGCCGACCGCAGCGACGCCGACGGGCATGTCTTCCGGACACTCCCACAAGCCGTTGTAGCCGATGCGCTCGCCACGCCTGATGGCGTTGATCGCGATCAGGCGCGTGGAGAGCGTCATGGCCGCGCGAAAACCGAAATCCTCGCCGGCTTTCCCTTCAACGACCGAGAGGCCATACAACAGGCCGCCGGTGCGCACCCATTCACCACGCGCATCCGGCCAGCCGAGCACGGCCGCGGAATTGGAAAGCGAGCGCGGCCCGGACAATCCCGTTGTCGCCTGCTGGAAACGCTGGATCTGCTCGCGGGTTCGCTCGCCATCAAATACCTCCGACTCGGCGAAATGCGTCATCAAGCCGATATCCGGATCGATGCCGGTCATCGTTGACAATTGCGCGTGCACGGCCGCAGCGCGTTCCGGCGCAAATCCCAGCCGATGCATGCCGCTATCGACCTTCAGCCATACGCGCAGACGTCCGCGTGTCGGCGACGCTTCCGACAGCCAGCGCAGCTGGCTTTCGTGATGGATCGCCGCGTCGAGGCCGAGGCGTTGCATTTCGGCGATATCGCCGGCCTGATCGGGACCGGACAGCACCACGATGCGCTGTCGATGTCCGGCCGCGCGCAAGCGCAAACCATCGCCGAGCGAGGCCACCGCAAACGCATCTGCCGCACCGTCCAGCGCGCGGGCGACACGCTCCAGACCATGTCCGTAGGCATCCGCCTTCACCACCGCCATGACCTTAGCAGGTTCGGCCAACGACCGGATCCGTTCGAGGTTGTGGCGCAGCGCGCCCAGATGGATGGTGGCGACGGTTGTACGACTCATGATTCCTGAATGCTCAAAAGAGGTGTTCCAAGGCGCGGGAACAACGCCCGCTGCATCATAGGTTACCGGCCAGCGAGCGGCGGATCAGGGCATTGCGATGGCAAAGTGCGGGCAGCACCCGCCAAGAGACCGTACACGGGCTCTTAGAAGTGCCCGGTATAGGTATCGGGGCTGTAGTTCTCGAACTTGGTGTAGTGGCCGAGGAAGGTCAGCTTTATCGTGTCGGTAGGGCCGTTACGCTGCTTGCCGATGATGATCTCGGCCAGGCCCTTATCCGGCGATTCCTTGTTGTAGTACTCATCGCGATAGATGAACATGATCACGTCCGCGTCCTGTTCGATAGCGCCGGATTCACGCAGGTCCGACATCATCGGGCGCTTGTCCGCGCGCTGTTCCAGCGAACGGTTGAGCTGCGACAGCGCGATCACAGGCACGTTGAGTTCCTTGGCCAGACCTTTCAGCGAGCGCGAGATTTCCGAGATTTCGGTCGCACGGTTTTCCTTGTTGCCCGGCACCTGCATCAGCTGCAAGTAGTCGACCACGATCAAACCCAGGCCGCCGTGCTCGCGTGCGACGCGGCGCGAACGCGAACGCATTTCCACCGGCGAGAGACCGGGGGTGTCGTCGATGAAAATTTTCGCCTCGGACAGCAGCGCGATGGCGTTGGTGACGCGCGGCCAATCTTCTTCGGCCAGATCGCCATTGCGCAGGTGCTGCTGGTGAATGCGGCCGACCGAAGAAATCAGACGGAACGCCAGCTGCGACGCCGACATTTCCATCGAAAAAATCACCACCGGTTTCTTGGCGCGCAAAGCACAGGCTTCAGCAATGTTGACCGAGAAGGCGGTCTTGCCCATCGACGGACGCGCCGCGACGATGATCAGGTCCGAGGGCTGCAGGCCGGACGTGAGATTGTCCAGGTCGGTGAAGCCAGTGGAGATACCGGTGAGCTGACCGCGATTTTGGTAGCGCTCGTGCAGCAGGCGGAACGCATCCTTGACCGCCTCGCGCATGGACACGGTTTCCCGCTTGCCGCGTGCGCCGGATTCGGCGATGTGGAACACGCGCTGCTCGGCCGTTTCCAGCACTTCGTGCACGGATTTGCCTTCCGGACGATAGCCGTCTTCGGTAATCGCGGTACCGGCATCGATCAGCTGCCGCAGCACCGACTTCTCGCGCACGATTTCTGCATAGGCGGCGATGTTGGCCGCGCTCGGCGTGGTATTGGCCAGTTCGATCAGATAGCTCGCGCCGCCGACCATCTCCGCCAACCCATTGGCTTCGAACCAGTCGCCCAGCGTGACTGCATCACACGGCATACCTTTGTTGGCAAGCTCGTTGATGGCGCGCCAGATCAGCCGGTGATCCTTGCGGTAGAAATCCACCTCGGCCAGTTTGTCGGCGACTTTATCCAGCGCATCGGCCGCCAGCATCAAGCCGCCAAGCACCGCCTGTTCTGCGTCGATGGAGTTCGGAGGAACCCGCAGGGCTTCAATGGCACTGTTGTTGTGGTTATTGCCAGATTTGCGTTCGGGCACGAAGGACATGGACATTCCCTGTAGCAAGGAAGGTGCACAAAGCCATGTAGGCAGGCACAAGCTGCGAGCATACGCGGCGCAGTCTCAAGGAACGAGACAATAAGTCTGTGGATATCTTGTGATTAGCTGGGGATAAGAAATCCGCAGGCCGCTCCAAAACAAACGGGCGCCGAACGGCGCCCGTCTGCATCCATCGAAAGATGGCGTAAGCGGCTTACTTCTCGCCGATCACGATCACCTTGACGGTGCCCTGCACGTCAGCGTGCATGCTGATCACGACCTCGAACTCGCCGATATGGCGGATCGGGCCTTCGCCCTGGATCACTTCACCCTTGTGGATGTCGTGGCCAGCAGTCTGCAGCGCGTCAGCGATCTCGCGCGGACCAACCGAGCCATACAGCTTGCCTTCGGGACTGGCGTTGGCGGAGATCGTCACCGACACGTCGGCCAGCTTCGCCTTGCGCGACTCGGCGTCGGTCAGGAGCTTGTTGGCCTTGGCTTCGTATTCAGCGCGACGAGCTTCGAACGCGGCCAGGTTTTCGGCGTTCACGCGAACAGCCTTGCCCTGCGGCAGCAGATAGTTGCGGCCGTAGCCCGGCTTCACCTTGACCTTGTCGCCAAGCTTGCCGAGGTTACGCACGTTTTCAAGAAGAATCAGTTCCATGGGTCAATCCTCAATTCGTTAGCACCGCAGTGGCCGGCGCAGCCGTGGACGGTTGTCCGAAGTGTTGCCCCTCTCGCCTCTATCACTTGGTAGACGACGAGAGGGTTAAAGCTTGCCCCTCGTCTCAACGGCGAAGGACCCACGCGCGATTAGACGTCGTGGTTGTCGGTGTACGGCAGCAGCGCCAGGAAGCGTGCGCGCTTGATGGCCGTGGCCAGCTGACGCTGGTAACGAGCCTTCGTGCCGGTGATGCGGCTGGGAACGATCTTGCCGTTCTCAGTGATGTACTGGCGCAGCGTGTTGAGATCCTTGTAGTCGATCTCTTTGACGTTTTCGGCCGTGAAGCGGCAGAACTTGCGGCGGCGGAAGAACTTGGACATGGTCTATCGCTCCTAATCAGTCTTCGAGTTCGGCGTCGTCGCTGTCAGCGCGACCGACACGGCGGTCGTCGCCTTCGGCGTCGTCGTCACGGCGGCGGGAAGACTTCGCATCGTCCTTTTCCTTGCTCTTCAGGATGAAGGACTGATCGGTATCGGCCTCGTCGCGCTTGATGACCAGATGACGCAGCACGGCGTCATTGAAGCGGAAGCCCGACTCCAGTTCGTTCAGCACGCTCTGGCTCACTTCGATATTGAGCATCACGTAGTGAGCCTTGGCCAGGTTCACGATCGGGTAGGCCAGCTGGCGGCGGCCCCAGTCTTCCAGGCGGTGGATCTTGCCGCCGTCGGAAGCGATCAGCGCTTTGTAGCGCTCGATCATCGCCGGAACCTGCTCGCTCTGGTCAGGGTGGACCAGAAACACAACTTCGTAATGACGCAAGGTCATCGGAGAAACTCCTTATGGATGTGGCCCTTACGAGCCATGCAGCCTCCCGCCGGTGCGGTGAGGCAAGGGACTGCCTGCGTGTATATGGGTGCAGACAGAAGCGGAATTGTAGGCGAAGTGGATGAAGTGGGGCAAGTGGCTGAATTGATTGGGCCACTCGCAGCGGCCGCTATTCCGCTAGCCGGGGAGCTGTTCTCGGCGCTGAAGGCGCTTCAGGCGAGATCAACCGACCGTGAAGCTTTCCCCGCACCCACACTCCCCGGTCGCATTGGGGTTGTGGAACACGAAGCTGGCGTTGAGACCCTGGCGCTGAAAGTCGATCACGGTACCGTCGACCAGTGGCAGGCTCTTGGTGTCCACGATCACCGGGACGCCGTCGATCTGGAAGGTCTGGTCCTCGCTGCCCGCCGTTTCGGCCAGGTCCACCACATAGGCGAAGCCGGAACAGCCGGTGCGTTTGACGCCAAAGCGGACGCCGGCGGCGTCAGGCGACTGCGCCAGGAATTGGCGCATGCGTTGATTGGCGGTAGGAGTGATCGAAATGGTCATAACGACAACGGGTCTGGATCGGTCGACTCTAATTAGTAATTAGGCGCGCTTGGCACGGATGGCATGTCGCAGTGCGGGCGGGGCCTACATTATCATGCCCGCTCGCCTTCACGCCCTTAACAAGTGGGCGCTCTTCCCAGGAGTTTCAATCCATGACGGTGGTCAGCGTCAAACAGGCCCTTTCCGGCAAAATCGAAGCCGGCAGCAAAGTGACAGTGCGCGGCTGGGTACGCACCCGGCGCGACTCCAAGGCTGGCCTGTCGTTCGTGAATGTCAGCGACGGTTCCTGCTTCGACCCCATCCAGGCCGTGGCACCATCCACCCTTGGCAATTACGAAACTGAGGTTAAACACCTCACCGCAGGCGCGGGCGTCATCGTCAGCGGCACACTGGTGCCGTCGCAGGGCAAGGGCCAGACGTTCGAACTCCAGGCCGATAGCGTGGTCGTTACCGGCATGGTCGATGACCCGGAAACCTACCCGATCCAGCCCAAGCAGCACTCGATGGAATTCCTGCGCGAGGTCGCCCACCTGCGCCCGCGCACCAACCTGTTCGGCGCGGTGACGCGCGTGCGCCACACGATGATGATGGCGATCCACCGCCACCTCACCGAGCAAGGCTTCTTCTGGATCAACACCCCGATCATCACCACGTCCGACGCCGAAGGTGCAGGCGACATGTTCCGCCTGTCCACGCTGGATCTGGCCAACCTGCCGCGCGACGACAAGGGCAAGATCGATTTCCGCAAGGATTTCTTCGGCCGCGAAGCGTTCCTTACCGTGTCCGGCCAGCTCAACGTCGAGGCGTATGCGCTGGCGATGAGCAAGGTCTACACCTTCGGCCCGACCTTCCGCGCCGAGAACTCCAACACGCCGCGCCATCTGGCCGAGTTCTGGATGGTGGAGCCGGAGATCGCCTTTGCTGATCTCAACGACAACGCCGACTGCGCCGAGGCCTTCCTCAAGGCGATCTTCAAAGCGGTGCTGGAAGAGCGTGCCGATGACATGGCGTTCTTTGCTGAACGCGTGCTGCCTGAAGCGATCACGCGCCTGGAAAACTTCGTCGCCCAGCCGTTCGAGCGCATCGATTACACCGAAGCCGTCGAGATCCTCAAGAAATCCGGCCAGCACTTCGAATTCCCGGTCGCCTGGGGCATCGATCTGCAAACCGAGCACGAGCGCTACCTGGCCGAGAAGCACGTTGGCCGTCCGGTGGTGGTCATGAACTATCCGGAGCAGATCAAGGCGTTCTACATGCGTCTTAACGACGACGGAAAAACCGTCGCCGCGATGGACGTGCTCGCCCCTGGTATCGGCGAGATCATCGGCGGTGCCCAGCGCGAGGAACGCCTGGACTACCTCGACCGCCGCATGGCCCAGTTCGGTCTCGATATTGCCACCTATGATTGGTACCGTGACCTGCGCCGCTACGGCACCGTACCCCACGCCGGCTTCGGTCTCGGCTTCGAGCGCCTGCTGGTGTATGTGTGCGGACTGTCGAACATCCGTGATGCCATCCCCTACCCCCGCGCGGCAGGGAGTGCCGAGTTCTGATCGATATTGCTTATGCGTCTACGACTGCTTCTTACGTTCGTTGTCATCCTGCTGCTTGCCGCCTGCCATAGCGTCAAGCTGCCCACGCTGCCGACCTTGCTCCCGCAGAGTCCGCCACCTAAGTCATTGGCTGATGCCAGGAAGGACCTTGAACAGGCCAGCCCATGCTGCAGCAGCTTTGCCGACTTCTCGTACGCGAATCAGCTGCCGTGGACACCGCAGCAGTTCGTACTGGGCAACGGCAGTCTGGTGGCGGCCATCAACGGCGTGCACAGCTACTTCCTGAGCTTCAAGCTACCGGCCGATGCCAAGCTGCCTTACAAGATCGCCGTAAAATCGGAGATCAACGGACGCTCGGTCGGCAGCGGCAGCTATCTGTTCGCGCCGACCATCGTGCAGCTCAACGATGCGTTCCAGCCGATCGATACGCAGGATGTGAAACTGTGTGAGTACATGGGCTGGAGCAGCAGCGACAGCGGTGCGTTCGGCAGCGTGACCGTCACGGACAAGCGGGCGCGCTATCTGGTGGTCTACAGCTCCGGCAAGCAACAAACCGACAACACGTACTGGGAACAATCCGCCAGTACCTTCTCCACCGCCAGCGCGAACACGCCGGCGGCGGTGTCGACCGGCGGAAGCTACAAGATCGAGCACGGCCCAGATGGAACGGTCTGGGTCGGCATGATGGACAAGGCGTATTCTGAAGCCGTCAACAAGGCGGTATGCGGCAAAGCGCCAGAAGGCGATGGCCTGCTACACACCTTGCGTAACGACATTCCCGTGCATTTGAGCTGGAGCGGTCCTTGATTTCGTTTGTGGTCTATATCGGGCTGTTGCTGATCGGCCTGGCCTGCTTCACCGCGCATGCCGTGCTGCCGTTTCGTATCGCCAAACACCTGCGCGAAGATTATCCGCAACACTGGAAAGTGATCATCGATACCGGCACCGGCAGCGCCGCAGCCCATGGTCCACAACTGTGGTTGCGCATGCAGCACGTGCTGCGCTCGCCCGCTATTGCCGCGATTGGCAATGTTTCGCTCACACGCTTGTGGCGTGTCTGGCGTTATAGCCAGTGGATCGCGTGGGCCTGCTGGATTGCGGCACTGACGATGCAATGGCATAGCCACACCTGACCCTCGTAAGGATCGATGGCCCGAAGGCCTGCGAACGGACAGAGCCGGTGACGCCTACGTAGAATGGGTCAGAGCATCCTTAAGGAACACTCATGGATTTGAACCTCAGCGGCCGTCATGCACTCGTCTGTGGGGCATCCCAGGGTATTGGCCGCGCCACAGCCCTGGAACTGGCGGAACTTGGCGCCGACGTCACTTTGCTGGCGCGTTCCGCCGAACAGCTCAAGGCTGTCGCCGAAAGCCTGCCGCGCAAACATGCCGCGCAACGCCATGACTGGTGGAGTGTCGATATGCAAGACACCCACGGCCTGCAAACCGCTGTCGCGGACATCGTGGCGGCCCATCCGGTACAGATTCTTATCAACAACACCGGCGGCCCGCCGGGTGGTCCTGCGAACAGTGCGGAGCCCGCCGCTTTCGAAGACACCTTCCGCCAGCATCTGATTGCCGGACAGGTATTGCTGCAAACCGTGCTGCCGGGCATGCGCAGCAGTGGTTATGGCCGACTGATCAACGTCATTTCCACCTCGGTGAAAGAGCCCATTCCGGGCCTTGGTGTGTCCAACACCATTCGCGCCGCGGTTGCGGCGTGGGCAAAAACCTTGTCGGGCGAATTGGCTGTTGACGGCATTACCGTCAACAACGTGCTTCCCGGCTACACCCGCACAGCCCGGTTGGATGGCCTGCTTGCGGCGCAATCGCAGAAGAGCGGACGTAGCGAAGAAGAACTGGCCAAAGAGATGGTTGCTGCGGTACCTGCACGCCGCTTTGGCGAGCCGGGTGAAGTGGCGGCGGTCATCGCGTTTCTTTGTACGCCGGCGGCGGCTTACGTCAACGGCGTAAGTATCGCGGTGGATGGTGGACGAACGAAGGCGTTGAGTTGAGTGTGTGCAAGTAGGGCGAACTCTGCTGTTCCGTTCGGAACCCGAGTGAGTCCCTCTCCCTTTGGGAGAGGGTGCCGACAGGCGGGTGAGGTTCCGGGCGAAGCGAAACGACGAAGGCTTGTGCAAGTCATCAACATCACACGCTGATCGCACCCTCACCCCAACCCCTCTCCCAGAGGGAGAGGGGCTTATTGAATCGTACATACGACGCCGTCCGGTGCATTCCTGGCCCACAAGTTCTAAGCTTGCAGGGATGCCAAGCACACGCCTCGCCAATCTTATTGACGGTCGCCTGCAGGCGCCCCTGGACAATCGCTGGCTCGATATCTACGAGCCCGCTATCGGCGCAGTGTTTGCGCACTGCCCCGACTCCACCGCCGCGGATGTCGATGCCGCCGTGAAGGCAGCGCAAAAGGCAGCGCCGGGGTGGGCGACCACACCATCGGAAGAACGCGCTCGCCTGATCAACCGGCTGGCCGATCTGATCGAAGCACGGCTGGATGAGTTCGCCGCACTGGAATCGCGCGACAGCGGCAAGCCGATCGCCCTCGCCCGCCGCCTGGATATTCCGCGTGCTGTGTCCAACCTACGTTTCTTCGCTGCAGCGATCATCAGCTGGGACAGCGAGTCGCATGCCATGGAAAGCGGCGCGATCAATTACACCCTGCGCCGCCCGCTTGGCGTTGTCGGCTGCATAAGTCCGTGGAATCTGCCGCTGTATCTGTTCACATGGAAGATCGCGCCTGCACTGGCCAGCGGTAATGCCGTTGTCGCCAAACCTTCCGAGATCACACCCTGCACTGCCTCACTGCTGGGCGAACTGAGCATCGAAGCTGGCTTTCCACCCGGTGTGCTGAATATCGTGCAAGGGCGCGGACCGACCACTGGCCAGGCCATGGTCGAGCACTCCGCGATCAAGGCGGTGTCGTTCACCGGCAGCACCCGCACCGGCGCCAGCATTGCCGCCACGGCAGCGCCACAATTCAAGAAAGTGTCACTGGAATTGGGTGGCAAGAATCCAGCCATCGTGTTCGCGGACGCTGATCTTTCCGATGAAAATCTCGACACGATTGTGCGTTCGGGCTTCGCCAATCAAGGCGAAATCTGCCTGTGCGGTTCACGTCTGCTGGTTCAACGCTCGATCTATGACAACTTCCGCGAACGCTATCTTAGTCGCGTGAAAGCTTTGCGCGTCGGCGATCCGCAAGATGCTTCCAGCGACCTGGGTGCACTGGTGTCGCGCGAACATTTCGACAAAGTGATGAGCTGCATCACACAAGCGCGCAACGAGGGTGGGCAGATTCTCACTGGCGGCCATGTGCTATCCCCAACCGGACGTTGCGCGGATGGATGGTTTATCGCACCCACGGTGATCGATGGTCTGCCCAACGACACCGCCACCAACCAGCAGGAAATTTTCGGTCCTGTCGTCACACTGATTCCGTTCGAGGACGAAGCCGAGGCGGTGGCTATCGCTAACGGTACGGGCTACGGACTAGCTGCCTCGCTGTGGACGACGGATCTGTCGCGCGCCCATCGTATGGGCGCACAACTGGAATTCGGCATCGTGTGGATCAACTGCTGGCTGCTGCGCGACTTGCGCACGCCGTTTGGCGGCAGCAAGCAATCGGGCGTCGGCCGCGAAGGCGGTTCGGAAGCCCTGCGATTCTTCACCGAGCCGCGCAACATCTGCATTCGTTATTGAGGAAAAGACCTTGAGCAGTCCACTGCAAGACCTGATCGACAGCAACCGCCGCTGGTCGGACGCCGTGACGCAAGCCGATCCGCAATTCTTCGAGCGGCTGGCCAAGCAGCAGTCACCGAAGTATTTATGGATCGGCTGCTCCGATTCACGCGTGCCCGCGACGCAGATCGTGGATCTGCCGCCTGGCGAGATCTTCGTGCAGCGCAACGTCGCCAACGTGGTGTCGCACAGCGACCTCAATTGCCTCAGCGCGATCCAGTTCGCGGTGGATGTGTTGAAGGTGGAACACATCATCGTCGTCGGCCATTACGGCTGCGGTGGCGTGCAAGCTGTGTTGGACGAACGTCGTCTGGGCCTGGTGGACAACTGGCTGCGCCATGTCGGTGATGTGGCGCACAAGCATATCGACATGCTCAACGCGCTCAACTCGATGCCCTTGCGCAATATGCGCTTGTGCGAACTCAACGCGATCGAGCAAGTCGTGAATGTCTGCGCCACTACCATTGTGATGGAAGCGTGGGAGCGCGGACAGAAACTATCCGTACACGCGTGGTGCTATAGCCTCTCAAACGGTCACATGCACGACCTCGACATGCACGTCGACTCACGCGAAGCCCTGCGCCCAGTCTACGAACGAGCGCTGCAACAGGTGATGCACCGTGCAGGAGTGCAGCGATGAGTGAGGTGATACGCACGGATGGCGCACCGGCGCCAGTCGGTGCTTATCCACATGCGCGTCGCGTGGGCGATCTGCTGTTTCTTTCCGGCGTCGGCCCACGCCAGCCCGGCACCAACACCATTCCCGGCAATGTCTACGACGCGGATGGAAAGTTGCTGAGCTACGACATCGAACAGCAATGCCGGCAGGTGTTCGCCAACGTGCGCGCGGTGCTGGAGGCCAGTGGCGCGCACTGGGAGCAATTGGTGGATGTCACGGTGTTTCTCACCGATATGGCGAACGATTTTCCCGTCTACAACCGTCTTTATGCGGACTATTTCAAAGGCGTGGATGCGTGCCGCACCACGCTGGGCATCACCGCATTGCCAACGCCGATCGCGATCGAATTGAAATGCATCGCGGCGTTGCCGTCTTCAGCACGCTGAAACACACGCTTTATTGGATATAGCTTTTCCAGAGTCTCGCAGCTATCCCGAATTTTTATGAAACCCCATTCTGCCTAGACGTTATTCCCGCGAAAGCGGGAATCCATGATTGCTTTTTTGCCTCAGTGCACGATGGATTCCCGCTTTCGCGGGAATGACGCCACAGAAGGCTCTTCAACAATGACAAGCACATTAAAAACCCCGGCTGGCAGTGCCAACCGGGGTTCTCGGTATACCGAACCGTTTTACAACGATTACTTCCCGGCGGTGCTGCTGGAAGCCGGCTCGCTGCTGGCAGCCTTCTTCGTCTTGTGCGTGTTCTTGGTGCCGGTGGTCGACTTCGCCTTGTGCGCGTGCTTGGCGGGAGCCGACGAGGTCGACGAAGAAGCCGGAGCGGCCGCCGAAGTGTCCTGGGCGAACACCGAACCGGAGAGGGCCACACCTGCAACAAGCAGAGAAGCGATCGCAAGTTTACGCATCATGATCATGAGCCTCGAGATTTTTGATTGTCACGGACCCGGCCGGAACCCGGCTTACGCGGGCGGCGTGACGTCTTAACAATGCCTCGGTCTCGGCATACCGGAACTGAACGGAATTAAGAAAATCGCACGTTTTGCTCATAAATTAAGCAAGCAGCGCAACCCGAGCTTCCCGTGAGAATTTTCGACAGGGTCAGGTCAGGCACTGCCGCAATAACTGACGAATGGTGTCCTGCACCAGGGCCGCCTTGGCGGCGTCCCAGGCGAAGCTGTCTTCGTCCATATACCGGTACTGGGACAGTTCCAGCTGCACCGCCTGGACTCCTTCCGCGGGCTTGCCGTAGTGCCGGGTAATGTAGCCGCCCTTGAAGCGCCCGTTCACTACAAAGTCGTAGCGTGACTGGGCCTCCATCACGTTGGTGAGGCTCCATTGCAAGTCCGCGCCGCAGCTGACCCCGTCAGCCGTGCCCAGGTTGAAGTCCGGCAGGCGACCCTCGAACAGCATCGGCACGTGGCTGCGGATCGAATGCCCTTCCCATAGCACCACCTGGCCGTGCTCGGCTTTCAGCCGAGCCATCTCCGCGGCTAAGGCGGCATGGTAAGGCTGCCACCAGTGCTCGACCCTCTGCCGGATCTCTTCCGCGTCCGGCTCCTGCCCATCCAGGTAGAGCGGCTCGCCATCGAAGCCTATGGTCGGGACTAGTCCCGTTTCCCGCCGTCCTGGATAGAGGGCCTGGCCGTCAGCAGGACGGTTGAGGTCGATCACATAGCGAGAGGCGACCGGCTTGAGCACGCTGGCGCCCAGCTCCTCGGCCAGCGGCTCGTAAAGTTGCGCGACGTGCCAGTCGGTATCCGGTGAACGGCGCGCCGGCGGGTGCATGCGCCGGGCCAGTTCATCAGGAATGTGGCTGCCGTTGTGCGGCAGGCTGATCAGCAACGGGACGTTGCCGCGTTTGAGCGAGAAGGTATCCATCACCCAAGTTTGGCGCGGCAACACTCAATGCAGCAACAACAGTTCTTCCGCCGCGGTGGGGTGGATGGCGATGGCGGCTTTCAGGTCGCGCCAGTACAGCCCTTTTTGCAGCGCTACCGCAAAACCTTGCAGCAGCTCGTCGCTGCCAGGACCCAATACATGGATGCCAACCACTTTGCGATCGTCACCCACACAAACCAGCTTCACCACACTTTGCTCCGATCGTCCGGCCACCATCATCAGCAGCGGCGTATAGCGGCCACTGTGCACGCTGACGGCATCGCCATAGCGGGCATGCGCCTGCTGCTCGGTGAGACCGACCATACCCAGCGGCGGTTCGGCGAAAACCACGCTGGGTATGGCGCTGTCGTCGAACTTTGCGTCCGCATGGCCACCCACCAGTCGATCCACCAACGCGCGCCCGGCGGCAACGGCCACCGGCGTCAAGGCTCGGCGGTCAGTCACGTCGCCCACCGCATAGATGCCTGGCACGCTGGTGTTCTGGAACGCGTCGACCAAAATATGGCCCTCTTCATCACAAGCCACGCCGAGATTTTCCAATCCGATATCACTGCTATTCGGCGTGCGCCCCAAAGCCCATAGCACAGCGTCGTAGACACCATGTTCGCCACCATCGGCGGCTTCCAGGGTGATGGCATCACGCTTGCCGTGGGCCGCCTTGATCGAGGTATGACGCAGTACCTTGATGCCTCGCTTTTGCATCTGCATGGCAAGCGTTTCGACCAGTTCCTGATCAAAGCCCGCGAGCAGATGTTCGCGTACCAGTAAATCCACCTCGCAACCCAGGCTGTGCATCATGCAGGCGAATTCAACCGCGACATAACCACCGCCGACGATGGCGATATGCCGCGGACGTGCGTCAAGCATGAAGATGTCGTCCGACACCATCCCAAGCTCGAAACCCGGTATGTCCAGGCGACGTGGACGTGCACCCGTAGCCACGACAATATGCGACGCGCTGGCTTGCAGTCCCTGCTCGGTGATGACGGTATCGGTCGACACAAGACGTGCCGTTTCCGGTATCACCCGGATGCCTGCCGTATCCAGGCGCATGGCGTAACGCTGACGGATACCGGCGATGTATCGATCGCGCAAATCGCGAAAGCGCGCCCAGTCCAGGTGTATCGGCGTCGTTTCGAATCCAATATCGAAAGCCAGCCGATGCATATCGGCAATCTGTGCAGCGTACCACATGGCTTTCTTCGGCACGCAGCCGCGATTCACGCAGGTTCCGCCCAAGACATCGGCATCGAACAATGCCACGCGCGCCCCAAGCCTTGCGCCGTGTTGCGCGGCGCTTAAACCTCCCGAACCCGCTCCCAGCACGATCAGATCGAAGCGTTCGCTCATCATCATCTCCTCAGGGGAATCAAGTCGTTTCGATCACTCTTGCTTGGCTAGAGATCGAAGCGCGCGGGTGCGTATGGTGTTGGATCCAATGTAGGCCTCGTGTCGTTGAGCTGCGCTGCGACCAGCTCGCCGGTCGCTGCCGACATGCTGACACCCAGCATGCCGTGCGCCGTGGCCAGATGCAGGTTCGACCAGCGCGTGCTCGGACCGATGATCGGCACTTCGTCCACGCTCATCGGACGCCAGCCCCACCATTCTTCGCACAGCTCCGGACCTTCCGGCTCGCGTAAACCTTGCGCCGCGCCGCGCCGCAACGCGTCGATACGGGTGCGGTTGAGACCTTCCGAATAGCCGGAAAATTCCATGGTGCTGCCCAGCCGAAAACCGCTGTCCCAGGTCGTGACGCACACGGATACGTCACGCAGCACCAGTGCGTGGCGCGGCGCCAGTGCAGGGCGCGTGTAAGTCAGTGAATAACCTTTGCCGGGCTGCATCGGCAGGCGCAAACCCAGCCGTTGTCCAAGCAACGGCGACCACGCGCCCAATGCAAGCACCACGCGGTCGCCAGAAAAATCCCCGCGCTCCGTACCGACACGGACGATGCGGCGTGCTTCCGTATCGAAGCGCTCGATCTTTGTCCCGGTTTCGATCACGCCGCCCCGTTCGCGAACCAGTCGCGCGAGTTCGGCCACATAGCGGTCCGGCCGCAGGCGCGCATCTTCCGGGTGGAACAAACCACCCTTTACACCTGGCTTGAGCGCCGGCTCCATCGCTTCTACCTCATCCCCACGCAATCGCTGCACAGGGATGCCAAGGCGTTCCAGGACGCTCACATGGTGATGCTCGTCCGCCGCCATCGGGCCAGGCTCGCGATAAACGTACATCACGCCGGATTCAACGAATTCACAATCAAGGTTTTCGCTTCGAATCAGTCCTGCCAGCAGCCGCCGCGAGCGTTGCAGGATGGCTGCACGCGCCTGCGCGGCGCGTTCGAAATCACGCCAATTGCAGTGACGTGCAAAGCCCATCAGCCAGCGCAGGCGTGACCCATCGAAACGCGGGTTGAGGTACAGCGGCGCATCGGCGCGGAACATCGAGCGTAAGGCCACGCTCAGCATGCCCGGCATCGCCAGCGGTGCGGCGTGACTGGGGGTGATCGTGCCGCAATTACCGTGCGAGCTGCCGCAACCGGGCGTGCCCTGCTCCAGCACGCGCACACTGGCGCCCGCCCGCAACAGATACAGCGCGCAGGACAAACCAACGACACCACCACCAAGAATCAATACATCACTGCGGGAAGTATCCATCGGCCCATTGTAGCGACCCGCCCGCAGAGGCTCACAGGGGAAGCGGCGTTATGTCCTTTTACCACCCTCCGGCATGCCACTTCCCCGCAATCAATACCCGATTGGTACTTGCGCCGAGCCGGACATCGTCGCAGGCTGATACCACGCAACCAAAACATCGTCCCTTCCCCACATCGACCGATGTTCAAAGCGAGCCTGACGTGCCTGTTCTGCACCACCGTGCTGCTGGCCTCCAGCAGCGCGCATGCCGAAGCGACTCCTTCGAGCGCCCCGCCATCGACCAGTGAACTGCTCCGCCAGTTCGGCTCGGCGCCCAACGGTCTTGCTCGCTATAGCTACCTCACTTCGGTCATACCCGTCCTGCATGGTGACGACAAATCGCTTGCGCAGCAGTTGTTAGCCACCGTGGACAGCGAGCTTGGCCTCTACGACGAGGCGTTGATGACTTTTCCCTTCGACAATCGCATCGCGCCACCCCGCAAGATGCCCTTGCCGGCCGTCGATGACTGGCACAGTGTCGATGCCGCGTACGCCGTCGAGAAACTGGCTGCCAAGCGCCATATCGTGATGATTAACGAAGCGCATCACGACGCGCACACGCGTGAACTCACGCTGGAGCTGCTACCGCGCTTGCGTGCACTGGGTTTCCAGTACTTCGCGGTAGAGGCGCTAGGTGAAGAGGATCCGAATCTGATGCAGCGTGGCTATGCCACCGATCAGTCCGGCACCGAATACCTGCTGGAGCCGCTCTACGGTGAAATCATCCGGCAGGCGATCAAGCTCGGCTACATCCTGGTGCCCTACGATCCGGAAAGGGCATCGTTGAATGATCGCGATACCCAGGAAGCACGAACGCTCTATGAGAAGGTCTTCGCCAAAGACCCAAAGGCGAAACTGTTCGTGCACGCAGGGTATTCGCATATCGACAAAGCGCCTGGCAATCTTGGCGACGATATCCAACCCATGGCCATGCAGCTGAAGCAACTGAGCGGCTACGATCCCTTGTGCGTCGATCAGGTGCAATTTCGCGATGTCGCGGTGGGTGGCATCGACTTCGGCTTTTACAGCACCGTGGCGGTGGGTTTCATGCCGCGGGGGCCGATTGTCTTGCGTAACCGTCACAGCGACACGATTTGGACGTCCGATTCGCTACGCCACGACGTCACAGTCATCCTGCCGCCCGCGGCCGAGCGCGATCTGGATGTCAACGGCATCATGAAGGCAGATGTATTGCGCCGCGAAATCGTTCTGCCACGCACGCCGTTCGACCTGGATGATCGGCCGGATTGGTTGACACTGAATCACCAGCGCGTGGCGTTCCCGATCGCGCTGGACATGTGCAACGGGCAACTTCCGTGCGTCATCGAAGCACACTATTCCAACGAACCCGATACAGCCATTCCCGCCGATCGCTACACCTTCACTCACACCCGTTCGCACAACGTGTTGTACCTCTATCCCGGGCGTTATCGCCTGCGCGCATGGAATGCCAGTGGCGCGACTCTGTCGCAGCAGGACATCGAGGTTCCTGGGCCCTAGCGGACAACTGCTTGTCCAAACCGCCCGCAGCGCGGGCGATGCGTGCCTGCGGCCCGCTCACCTACGATCTGGCAGCGCTTGCAAAGGCGAGTCACCATCGAAGGAGCATCTCACCATGATAAGTCGCCAACCATGCAACGCATGGCGCCGCCGACTCAGCTATGTCGCGCTGACAGCGTTGCTCGCAAGCAGCACCGTCATCGCCCAAACCAGCGACCCAGCGCATGCCGGCAGCACCCACGGACCCATGCAGGGCATCCCATTCAACGCATCGATGCAGCCACACTGCCCGCCGGATGCCATCAAAAACCATGAGCAGGGCCTGGTGATATTGAAGGTACTGGTTCGCACCGATGGCACAGCCCGCCAGGTCACCATCGACAGTGACAGCACCAAAGCCTCGCCCGAACTCGCCAAAGTCGCGAGCGACGCCGCCATCAAATGGCACTTCAGTCCGAGGATGGAAAACGGCAAGACGGTGGAGGCCTGGACGAAAGTACCTGTGCTCTTCAGCCTCACCCAACTGCCACCCCATCCACCCGGACCGCCGCCCCACGGCTTATCACCCCATGACCCATCACCCGACGGCCCGATGCCCCCACCACCTCCCGGCGCCGACATGCCCCCGCCGCCCGGCGATGGAGGACCTTCCCAACCAAGCTCCTCCAGTTTCTGAGAACTTCCACCCAAGCCTTTGATTTGCTATAACCTCGGCACAAACACGCCGAGGTTTTTATGGCCCTGGCCAGCGCGAGCGATACCGACAAACACCGATCATCCGCCCATGTGCTGCGCCAAGCCGCACTGATCGGCCTGCTGTTGCTGCTAGCCGCCTGCGCCAGCTCGCCGCGCCGGGAAGCTACCTACAAGCCCTCGCACTCGGAACTGGCCGACGAACCGGCGCGCGCACCGGAAAATTCGGTCGGCACCGCCAATGATGTGCTGTTCCGCGCCATGGCCCTGGTCGGCACGCCTTATCACTGGGGCGGCAACACTCCTGAGGGCGGTTTTGATTGCAGCGGTCTGGTCGACTACATCTACCGCAATGCCGCCAACATCATGCTGCCGCACAGCTCGCGCGACATGGCCTCCGTCGACGGCGTGAAAGTACGCAGCATGGATGACCTGATGAGCGGCGATCTGGTCTTCTTCGGCCGTAGCGGCGACATCAGCCATGTGGGCGTGTATGTCGGCAAAGGACGCTTTGTGCACGCGCCGAACAGTGGCGGCACGGTGCGCCTGGACGACATCGACGGCCCCTACTGGCGTGATCATTTCGTCTACGGCAAGCGGCTGCTGGACTGATTCCCGGCATTGCGCCCTGGAGTCACATACCTTTCTGCCGGGCGCACTATCGATCATGCTGGATCTCGCCTACGATCCATGACTAACGACGCGTCTTTCCCCAGGAGGCATGCAAGCATGCGCCTGCAAGCGACAGTTCTGGCACTGCTGTTTTCGTTGTCTGGCCCGCTATGGGCAGAGGCCACCATGCCAAGTGACGCATCCCTCGGCTTCGCGCTGCTCAAACAGATCAATGCGGAGCATGCCGATAGCAACGTCATCATTGCCCCGCGCAACATTCGCACCGCGCTGGCCGCAGTGGCTACGGGCGCGGAAGGTGAAACCGAGCAGCAAATCGTTGCGCTCACGGGCGACTACCAAAGCATCGACAACACGTCGCTCAATTCCGCGCAGTCGGCCATGGATATCTGGGTTGCACCGGTAGAACAGCTGCTACCTGCCTTTGCCGCGGGGTTGCCAGGCGTGCATGTGCAAAGCACCAGCCCGCAAACCGCGCCGGCCGCCATCAACGACTTCGTGAGCCAGCACACCCACGGCATGATCACGCACGTATTGGATACGGTGCCGAACACCGGCATCGTGTTGACGGCCGTGTTGTACTTCAAAGGGATCTGGCAGTTGCCCTTCGACAAAAAAGATACGAAACCAAGGCCTTTTCACTTCGCCAGCGGCAAAACCGCCGATGTCGACACCATGTTCCAGGTCAACAAATTCAATTACGCCGAGAACGACAGCGGCCAGATCATCCAACTGCCGTACAGCGGCGACGATCATCTGGTGCTGACGGTGTTCCTGCCCAAGCAGCAAATCAGCATCCACACATGGCTCGCCTCCATCGACGAAACATCCTGGAAAGCGATGCTCGGCGGATTGCGTCGAGAGTCTGGCTCACTGCAATTGCCCAAGCTGAAATCCACCTTCTCGACCACGCTGGGTGATGAACTGAAAGCACTCGGCATGCGGCGCCCGTTTGCCGATGACGCGCAATTCCACGGCATCGTCCAAGGACACGCGCTGATGATCAGCGAGATTCTGCACAAAACAGCCTTTGCTATGGACGAGGTTTCCACCGAGGCGTCGGCAGCCACGTCGGTCATCCTCAGAGCCTCCGCCATAGCGCGGCCGAGTCCGCCGTTCTCGATGGTCGTCGACCGGCCGTTCTTCCTGACCATCGGTGACCGATCCAATAACCGCATCCTTTTTGCGGGGGTCGTCAATGCGCCCTAACCTCACCGCTCCTCCTTGGACGGCCTCTTCACAAAAAATATATTGTGCACAATTAAATTTGATGCTATCTTTATCCACATGAAGACCCTCGCCAGCCCATCCCTGCTTCTCGACGAACAGCTCTGCTTTGCGCTGTACGCTGCGTCGCGCCGCATGACGGCGGCATACCGCCCCCTGCTGGACGCATTGGAGCTGACCTATCCGCAATACCTGGTGATGCTGGTGTTATGGGAGCGCGATGGATTGACCGTGCGTGAGTTGGGCGCCCGGCTACAGCTGGATTCAGGCACTCTCACGCCTCTGCTCAAGCGCCTGGAACAAGCCGGGTTGCTGGCCCGCCGCCGCCGTCAGAGCGATGAGCGCGAAGTGGAAATCTCCCTGACCGATGCCGGCCATAAGCTGTACGAACGCGCGGCGGATATCCCGCGCTGCCTGGCCGAACGACTTTGTATGTCCGTCGACGCGTTCACTCACCTGCGTGACGAGCTCAAATCCCTGGCGGCTCAGTTGGCCGCTCCCACCGACGACGAATGAGACCAAGACCATGAGCAATCCCACCAAGATCCTGTATACCGCCACCGCCACTGCCAAGGGCGGCCGCGAAGGCCATATCCACAGTAGCGATGGCGTGCTGGATTTCGACCTGAAGGTGCCGAAGGAACTGGGCGGCCCGGGCGGCCACGGCAGCAATCCGGAACAGCTGTTCGCCGCCGGTTATTCGGCCTGCTTTGAAGGCGCGGTGCGTTATGTGGCGCGCGAGAAGAAAGTGACGCTGAAAGAAGCGTCGGTGACTGGCCATGTCGGCATCGGTCCGCGCGAACCGACCGGTTTTGGCATCGCGGTGAAGCTGGAAGTGAGCCTGCCGGGTATCGATCGCGCCGTGGCGCAGGAGCTGGTCGATATCGCCCATCGCGATATCTGCCCGTATTCGCACGCGACACGCGGCAATATCGATGTGGAGATCACGCTGGTTTGATTTTCAGCGGATATGAAAACAACAACGGCGCCCTCTGGCGCCGTTGTGCTTTTCTCCTCCCTCGCTGGCAGGGGAGGAAGTGATGCGATCAGTGCGCTTCAGCACCCGGCGGATGCGCGTGCCCGTGCTGGATTTCTTCCTCGGTCGCATCGCGTACTTCCTGGATCGCGACATCGAAGTTCAACATCTTGCCGGCCATCGGATGGTTGAGGTCCACATCGACGGTGCTCATGCCGACCTTGTGCACCGTCACGGCGCGCTGACCGCCCTGCTTCAGCGCCAGCACGGTCACCGTGCCCGGCTTAAGATGCTTGGCGTCCTGAAAATACTTCTTCGGCACGCGTTGGATCTGGCCTTCCTGGCGCTCGCCATAGCCTTCGGCCGGCGGAATCTCGACCTGCAGCGTGTCGCCTGCGCCATGCTCTTCCAGCGCCTTTTCCAGACCCGGAATCAGCTGGCCGTGGCCAAGCAGAATCCACAACGGCTGCCCGTTTTCGTGCGAGCTTTCAACCTTCTCGCCGTCCACGGTGAGCGTGTAGTGGAACGCGATGACCTTGTCCTTGCCAGCCTTCATTGCCTGTCTCTCGATAGAAGCGAAAGCGGCGATTCTATCAGCTACGCGGCTGGCCGAAGCCTACGCCCCGCGCCTCCGGTCCCAGCCACACCAGCACAGCCAGCAGCAGGGCAACGACCCCGATCCACAACGACATCACCAGCGGCAGGCCCAGCCCGTGCTGGCTGGCCAGCCAGGATTGCGCCGTGGCGGTTCCCGCCGCGATCAGGTTGCCCATCTGGTAGGCAAAACCCGGCAAGGTGCCGCGTACAGCATCCGGCGACAGCTCGTTGAGATGGGTCGGCACCACGCCCCATGCGCCCTGCACCATCACCTGGATCAGAAATGCCCCGATCCCTAACAGCAGCATTGAGCCACCGTAGGTCCAGAGAGGAATGACCGGAATAGCGAGCAGCGCAGAGATCATCATGGCGCGGCGCCGGCCGATCTTTTCCGACCAGGCGCCGAAGCAAATGCCACCGACCAGCGCGCCGAGATTGAGCAAAGCCACCAGCACGAACGCTGCGCTCGATCCAGTCGGCAGATGCAGATCCACCTCTTCGAAGGTGTGGTACATGTCCTGCGAGCCGTGGCTGAACATGTTGAAGGCAGCCATCAGGCACATCAGGTAGATCGCCAGTTTCCAATGCCCGCGCATGGCCTCGCCCAGGCTGCGCTTGCCATGCTGGGCCTGACTGGCTTCCCAGGCCGGCGATTCGGGCACCTTGCGGCGGATATACAGCACCAACAGGGCTGGCACGGCACCGACGACGAACAATCCACGCCAGCCGATGTGGTCGACCAGCAGCCAGTTGACCAGTGCGCCGATGAAAAATCCGCAGGGATAACCGCTCTGCAGCAGGCCTGACACCAGCCCACGCGATTTCGGCGGAATCGACTCCATCACCAGCGACGCGCCAATGCCCCACTCGCCTCCCATCGCCACGCCGAACAGGAAGCGCATCGCCAAAAGCACGGTAATCGTCGGCGAAAACGCAGTGGCCAACTCAAACACCGAAAACAGGATCACGTCGATCATCAGGATCGGCCGGCGTCCATAGCGATCAGCCAGGCGGCCGAACAGGAACGCGCCGATGGGACGGGCCACCAGGGTCAGAAACACGCCCAAGGTGACTTCGGTGCGGTCGACGTGAAACTCATTGGCGATGCCAACAATCACGAACGTGAAGATGAAATAGTCGAACGCGTCGAGCGTCCATCCGAGGAAACTCGCCAGCACGGTATGCCGTTGCTCGTGGTTCAATTCACGCAAGGCTGACAGGACGGACATGCGGTACTCCCGATTTGCGACTGCGGGAGGCTATCACGCCTGAACGAGCGCACCGACGGCGAAACTGCGCTTCATGTATACTCCGCGGATGGGTACGCCCATCCGGGCGGTCACGCTTCCCCGACGCCCCATATATACCTACCGAAACAGCAACGCGGTTCTGCATCAAGAGCTCCGGGTTGCACACAGGAGCTTTACATGTCATTTGAATCGCTGGGCCTAGCCCCTGCGTTGCTGCGCGCGCTTGCCGATCAAGGCTACGCCGAACCCACCCCCATCCAGGCCGGCGCCATTCCCGTGGTGCTGGAAGGTCACGATCTGCTCGCTGCCGCACAAACCGGCACCGGCAAGACCGCTGCCTTTTCCCTGCCGTTGCTACAGCGGCTATCAACCGGCGCACCAGCGGGCACGCGCCGTCCGCATGCGCTGATCCTGACGCCGACGCGCGAACTCGCCGCGCAGATCCTCGATAACGTGCGTGATTACGGCAAGCACCTGCGCATCAGCAGCGCCGCCATCTACGGCGGCGTGAGCATGGGTCCGCAGATGCAGACCTTGCGCCGCGGTGTCGATATCGTCATTGCCACGCCGGGACGACTGGTCGATCACATGCAGCAGCGCACGATCGATCTCAGCGGCATCCAGGTACTGGTGTTGGATGAAGCCGACCGCATGCTCGACATGGGCTTCCTGCCCTCGCTCAAGCGGATCATCGGCACATTGCCCAAGCAGCGCCAGACGCTGCTGTTCTCCGCCACTTTCGCACCGGAAATCAAATCGCTGGCGATGCAGTTCATGCATTCACCGCGCGAGGTGTCGGTCACGCCAGCCAACAGTGTGGCCAACACGGTGAGCCATCACGTGCATCCGGTGGATGCGTCACGCAAGCGCGACCTGCTGTTGCACGTACTGAGCCAGGACAGCCGTCGTCAGACCCTGGTATTCAGCCGCACCAAGCATGGCGCGGACAAGCTGGTGCGCTACCTGGAGCAATCAGGTTTGCGCGCTGCCGCCATTCACGGCAACAAGAGCCAGAACGCACGTACGCGTGCGCTCAGCGACTTCAAGAGCGGACGCATCACCGTGCTGGTGGCTACCGACATCGCCGCACGCGGTATCGACATCGACCAATTGCCGATCGTGATCAACTACGACCTGCCGATGGTGGCCGAAGATTACGTGCACCGCATCGGCCGTACAGGCCGCGCTGGTGCCGAAGGCATTGCGCTGTCGCTGGTCAGCCATGAGGAATCCGGGCTGCTGCGCGATATTCGCAAATTGCTCAATCAGGACATCGCGATCAACGAAGTGCCGGGCTTCGAATTGTCTTCACCGTTGCGGCTGGATGCACAAGCGCCACGTCCGAAACAGGGACAGCGCCAGGCGCGCCCGCAGCGGCAGGGTGGTTCGTCGCATCGCCCGCACGGGCATAAGCAGCAGAGCAATGGTGGCGGCGAACACGCCATGGGTAATCGCAAGCGGCGCTCGGGTGGGCGCAGACCGGCGGCGAAGGCGTAACGATTCTCCAGATATCTGTTCTTTCCTCAGCATCATCCCGGCGAAGGCCGGGATCCATGGCGAGTGCGAAGCGTGGATCCCGGCCTTCGCCGGGATGACGCTGAGGGAAATTGAGTCTTCCGCAGAGATATAAAGGCTCACACCTCAGACCGCACCCGCGCCGTCAGGATGTGGTCCTCCCACACCCCGGCAATCTGCAAATAGCGCTTGGCGTAGCCCTCACGCTCAAACCCCAGTTGTGTCAGCAGCTTCGCACTGCGTTCATTGCGCGGCAGGTAATTGGCCATCACGCGATGCAGGTCCAGTTCGTCGAAGGCCCAATCTATCCCGGGTCGCAAAATCTCCTGCATCAGCCCCTGACCTTGCATCCGCGCGGCAACGCCGTACCCAAGGTGACACGCCTGAAACGCACCACGCACGAGGTTGGCGAACGTAAACGTGGCGAGAATGTGCTGCTCATCCAGATCGAATGCGATCAACGGATAACCTCGATCCTGGCTCGCATGCACACGCCCCTCGGCAATCGTCTTCGCACAATGCGCCAGGGTGTAGTACTCCGACTCACGCAGAGGTTCCCACGATGACAGATGCGCCTGATTTTCCAGGCGATAACGCAGCAATTTCGGTGCATCGGCATCATCAGCCAGGCGAATGCGAGTCCGTGGTGTTTGCAGCAACGGTGCAGCCATTACGTGTTCGCTCACCGCTCCTGATCCGTTGGACGCAACAGCACTTCGTTGATGCACATGTAATCCGGTCGCGTGACACAGAACAGGATCGTGTCGGCAATGTCTTCAGCCTGCAGCTGCCGCGTCTCACTTGCGCGCGCGTTCACGGCACGTTGGCTTGCCTCATGCGCGACATGCTCGCGCAGCTCGGTATCCACCATGCCTGGTTCGATCACGCTGACACGGATGTTGTCTTTGTAGATTTCGCGTCGCAGCGATTCGGAAAAACCGACAACACCGAATTTGGTCGCGGCGTAACCGGCTGCGGCGGGATTGGCAACCCGCCCGGCCACCGACGCCACATTCACGATATGTCCATCGCGACGCGCCCGCATACCGGCGAGCGCGGCCTGGGTGGAAGCGATCAGGCTCAGCACGTTCAATTCCAGCATGCTGCGCCAGCGACCGAGATCGGCTTCGGCTACCGGTTCCAGGTACATCACGCCCGCGTTGTTGACCAGAATATCCAGGCGGCCGTAATGCGCCTCAGTCTCCTTCACGATGCGCTGTGCCTCTGCTTCACGAATCAGGTCGGCAGGCAGCACGAGCGGCTCGGCGCCGAGCTCGACCAGCTTGCCGGCAAGCTGGTCGAGTCGATCCTTGCGGCGTGCCGCGATCGCCACTTTGGCGCCCTGCTCGGCCAAGGCCAAAGCGGTCGCTTCGCCAATGCCGGATGAAGCGCCAGTCACCAAGGCAATGCGGTCTTTCAAGCGATTTTTCATGCTCATGTTCCTATAACACCTGTCAGGCAAGGGTATGTGCGTCTGAGGCTGTTACAATAGTGTCCATTCTCCTGCATGCCGCCGTGCATGCCTCGTCGAGGTTTCTCCCATGTCGTCCCCGTCCCCTGACCACGAACCGGCTTCCGCTGGCTTCTCTGCGCTTGCGCTTAAACCGGAAGTGCTACGTGCCTTGACCGATGTGGGCTATGAATCGCCTTCGCCGATCCAGGCCGCCACCATTCCGCCGCTGCTGGAAGGGCGCGATGTGCTGGGCCAGGCGCAGACCGGCACCGGCAAGACCGCTGCTTTCGCGCTGCCAATCCTCTCCCGCATCGAAATGCGCCCCGGCAAGCCGCAGGCGCTGGTGCTGGCGCCGACGCGTGAATTGGCCATCCAGGTGGCCGAAGCGTTCCAGCGCTATGCCGCGCATATGCCGGGCTTCCAGGTGCTGCCCATCTACGGCGGACAAAGCTATGGCCCGCAATTGCAGGCGCTGCGTCGCGGCGTGCACGTTGTGGTCGGTACGCCGGGTCGCGTGATCGATCATCTTGACCGCGGCACACTGGATCTATCCGAACTGCGCTTTGCCGTGCTCGACGAGGCCGACGAAATGCTGCGCATGGGCTTTATCGACGACGTCGAAAAGGTCATGCAGACCATGCCGCCGCAGCGCCAGGTGGCGTTGTTCTCCGCCACCATGCCGCCGCCGATTCGCAAGATCGCCCAGCGACATCTGAAGGAACCGGTCGAAGTCACCATCAAGGCCGCCACTACCACCGCAGCAAACATTCGCCAGCGCTACTGGTGGGTGAGCGGTATGCACAAGCTGGATGCGATGACCCGCATTCTCGAGGCCGAGCCCTTCGACGCGATGATCATCTTCGCGCGCACCAAGCAGGCGACCGAGGAATTGGCCGAGAAACTGCAGGCGCGCGGTCTGGCCGCTGCCGCCATCAACGGCGATATCGCCCAACCGCAGCGCGAACGCGTGATCCAGCAGCTCAAGGACGGCAAGCTCGACATCCTGGTGGCTACCGACGTCGCTGCGCGTGGCCTGGATGTGGAACGCATCAGTCACGTGCTGAATTACGACATCCCCTACGACACCGAAAGCTACGTGCACCGTATCGGCCGCACCGGCCGTGCCGGACGTAGCGGCGAAGCCATCCTGTTCGTGACACCGCGCGAGAAAGGCATGTTGCGCGCGATCGAGCGCGCCACGCGCCAACCGATCGAAGAAATGAAGCTGCCGACCGTCGAAGCCGTCAACGACCGCCGCATTGAGCGCTTCAAGCAAAACATCTCCGATACGCTCGCCATGGGCGGTCTGGAGCAGTTCCAGCAACTGATCGAGCAGTTCGAGCAGGCACACAACATCCCGGCCGTCGAAATCGCCGCCGCACTGGCGCGCATTGCGCAGGGTGATCGCCCGCTGCTGCTGGAACCGCCGACGAAACGCGAACAACGCGAACATTCGCGCGAGCGCGACGCACGTCCCAGCCATGCACACGATGGCGAAGCACGCCGTCCTGCACGTGAACCGCGTCATCGCGATGGTGATCAACGCGACTTCGCACCGCGCCAGGTGCGCCCGCACGCGACCGAAGCGGGCAAGCGCACCTATCGCATCGAAGTGGGACACGAGCACGGCGTGAAGCCCGGCAACATCATCGGCGCCATCGCCAACGAAGCCGGACTGGAAGCCCAGTACATCGGCCGCCTGAGCATCCGCGGCGATTACAGCCTGATCGACCTACCTGACGGCATGCCGGGTGAAATCTTCCAGCACCTGAAAAAGGTGTGGGTGAACCAGCAGTCACTGCGCATCAGCGAATGGGATGGCAAGGACGATACCGTCGGCGAACGCCCGCCGCACAAACCGGGCTTCAAGCCGGCGCATGCACGCGGCCACGGCGGCAAACCGAAGCCGCATGGCCATGGCGGCGGGAAGCCGGGTGGTGGGAAGCCGCCGCGGCGGAAGTAAACGACAATCCGTATGGCCTTCATTCCCGTAAAAGGGGAAATGAAGGCCATGCATAGTCGGTGGCCAGTACGGATTGTTCTGCATTTGCAACGCTGCGTTTCACATCGCCAGCTGCTGTAAAGACCGCGACGAGCCCATACTGTGGTGGCCATGACCACCCTACCCAGCCTGTACATCTCCCACGGTTCCCCTATGACCGCCTTGCACCCTGGCAAGGTCGGCGAGCGACTGGCGGAGCTGGCTGCAGACTTGCCCCGGCCCAAGGCGATCGTGATCGCCAGTGCACACTGGTTGGCGCATCAACCCACCGTCGGTGGCGCGCCGCAGCCCGAAACCATCCACGATTTCTACGGCTTTCCGCGCGAACTGTTCGAGATTCGCTATCCGGCTCCGGGCGCGCCCGAGCTCGCCTTGCATATCGCACGCTTGCTTGACCAAGCCGGACTCGCTTCGCAACTCGATCCGACTCACGGGCTGGACCACGGCGCGTGGGTGCCACTGCGACTGCTATATCCGCATGCCGACATCCCGGTTGTGCCGTTATCCATCCAGCCAAACCTCGGACCCGCGCATCAATACGCTGTGGGCCGCGCCCTGGCACCCCTGCGCGAGCAAGGCATATTGGTGATCGGCTCCGGCAGCATCACCCACAATTTGCACGATTTTCGCGCCGGTTACAGCCAGGAGAAGGAAGCGCCGTATGTGCGCCCGTTCATCGGATGGATCGAACAGAAGATGCAGGATGGTGACATCGGCGCGTTGCTTGATTACCGTCGCCAGGCACCGTTTGCAGAGCGTGCGCATCCGACCGACGAACACCTATTACCGCTTTATGTGGCACTCGGTGCTGCGGGCGAACACACCGCCGCGCAACGCATTGATGCGGGTATCGACTTAGGATTTCTGGCGATGGATATCTATCGCTTCGACACCGAGGACATGGCCGTCACGGCAGCGTGATCGCGCCGGACTTCGTGACCCAATCTTCCTGACCCAGCACCCGCAAGCCATGCGCTAGACGCGCCTTATCGCATTGCGGGCTGTGTACTCCGAACTCCCAGGAAGGTTGCACTTCCCGGCACACGGAAGGACGTCGCGCATAGATACCGCAGGATGCCTCCTGCCCGACAACACCTTCCAGCGCCATACAGCGCGGGTGGGACGCCTGCGTGCCCCGCATCACCAGACGATGTGGGTCGAGTTTTTCCGTAAGCTCACGCGGCACTTCGCCCCCCATATCCGACTCAGCTTCGGACCAGTGGAAAGCCACACGAAAATGCGCACAACAGGCGCCGCAGTGCAGGCACGGATGAGTCATGGATGATGGATGGCACGCGCCCCCTGGCGCACTCGCGGGAGAGTCTAGCAATGACCTGGATACTGAGCATGTGCCAGAAACCAAGCCTGTACGTCCCTAAGCTCAGTCCCCGTCCCGGACTTAACTTTGGCGAGAGGAGCCGTCTTACCTCACCGTCATCCCGGCGAAAGCCGGGATCCAGCGACTTTGGTGCAGAAAGACACTGGATCCCGGCTTTCGCCAGGATGACGGTGAGGCGTAATGAGACATCTCGAAAATGCACAGATCTGCACTCTTTACGCGACAGAAAAACAGCGCTGCATATCTGCTATTCAAAGCGGCCCACTAAACGTATTGCACTGCTGGATATCGCCACTCTGCAGGCCGGTCTTGAACCACTTCACACGCTGCGCGGATGTGCCATGCGTGAACGAATCCGGCACCACGGTGCCGCGGGCTTCACGCTGTAAGGTGTCGTCGCCGATCTGGCTGGCGGCATTCAGTGCTGACTCAACGTCGCCAGGCTGCAACCATTGCAAGCGCTGCTGGGTGCGATTGGCCCAGACGCCGGCAAAACAATCCGCCTGCAATTCCTGTCGTACCGACAAGCCATCGGCGCCTTCCATCGGCACACCTTGCCGCTGCAACTGACTCACTTTGGCAAAGATGCCCAACTGGTTCTGCACATGATGGCCCACCTCATGAGCGATCACATAGGCGCGGGCGAAATCACCGCTGGAGTGAAAGCGTGTATCCAGTTCCCGGAAGAAATCCAGGTCCAGATAAACCTTCTGGTCCCCCGGACAATAGAACGGCCCCACCGCGGTTGATGCCGCACCACACGCGGTATTTACACCGCCACTGAAGAGATCGAGCTTAGGATCGACATAGGTGCGGCCCATGCTGCTGAAAATATCGCCCCAGGTCTTTTCGGTCGATCCGAGAATGCGCGACACGAATTCCTTTTGCTGCGGATCGACTTGTGCCGGTTGGCTGCTCGGTGCGGAGGTACCTGGCTGACCACCGCTCTGGTCCAGCAAGGCCAGCGGATTCTTGAAGAAGATCCAGCCCAGTAAAGCCAGGATGATCAGACCGCCGATCCCCATGCGGCCACCGCCAAAACCGCGGCCGCCACCACCGCCGCCGCTATCGACTTCCACATTCTGACTTTCTTCGCCTTTCTGCCAGTCCATACATCCCCCGACTCAATACGTTGTCAATGCGCCGTCCGGCCACCCTGGCCGCTGCCCACAGCTTCGCACCAAACCGCTAAAGTGGCATCTCCTTGCCACATGAGTTCATCATGATCCAAAACCTGCCCGCCCTGGTGACGCTGCTGACGGTCGTCCTGCAATTCGGCGTGATGTTCGCCGTGGGTCACGCACGCGGGAAATACGGCATCGTAGCCCCGGCAACCGTCGGACATCCCGCCTTCGAGCGCGCCTATCGCGTACAGATGAATACGCTGGAAAACACGGTGATGTTCCTCCCCACATTGTGGCTGGCCGCACATTACGGTTACGTGTTTTGGGCAGGGCTGGCCGGCTTGGTTTGGGTGCTTGGGCGTGCCTGGTATGCACTGGCCTATCTGCAGGATGCCAAGAAGCGAGGCCCGGGCTACCTCGTCAGCATGGTGGGCTGGGGGGCACTCGCGGTGATGGCGGCGCTGGGGTTGGTACGTGCCACGCTGGCAGGCTGAAGCCCCACCATGACGATATGGCCCAGCAGGCCGGCACCGCCGGCGGGCACGATGCGAATCCCGGGCGTACTGTATGCGCTCGGTCTGATCGTGATTTATTTTCTGCTGCAGATAGCCGCCGGTACGGTGGTCAGCGCGGCGATTGGTTTGCTGGAGACGCTGCGCCATCCGGATCTCTCGCATGCACAAGTGCACGCGCGCGTCTGGCACACATTGTCCAATCCCGACAGCAATGCGCTGCTGGTGATCCTGGGCTTACCGCTCATCGCCTTGCTGATGTTCTGGCTCGTGCATCGTGCATGGCCTGCGTTGTGGCCACGGCCAAGACCGCCAGGTTTCGGATGGCATGCACCGTTGTCCGCGCATTGGTACGTGGCGGCTTTGTTGATGGGCCTGATCATGCCGCCTATCGGCGCGATGATCACGAAGCTGTTGGCGCATGGTCACGACATTACCCAGAACGTGGAAGAACTCAGCCGTCAGGCATCGGGCAATCTGCGCCTGCCGCTGGCCATCGTGGCTATCACGGTTGGTCCCATGATCGAGGAATTGCTGTTCCGCGGTGTGCTGCTTTCCGCGTTGATGCATCGACTCTCCACACGCTGGTCGGTCGCGATCTGCTCGACGCTGTTTGGCGTTGTGCATCTGGGCGGTCTGGATTTTCAGTGGTACGCCATACCAAACCTGATCCTGCTCGCTGCGGTGCTGTGCTGGCTACGGCTTAAATCAGCCTCCCTGTGGCCTGCGGTCATCACGCATGGGGTCTACAACTTGTTTGCGCTGATTGCACTGTTTGCTGCGACATAAGCCGGTGCGTATGAGCGTTACACCGGCACAACCAGATTGAAGCGTTTGAGCAACCGCACTGTTTCGAACAACGGCAATCCCATCACACCGGAATAACTGCCATCAAGGTGTTCGATCAGCGTGGCGCCACACCCCTGGATCGCATAAGCGCCAGCCTTGCCGAAGGGTTCACCGCTGGCGACGTAGGCGGCAATGATGGCTTCATCGAGCGGCGCGAAGCGAACACGCGACACGCAGACATCACCTTGCTCGCGCCCTTCCGCCACTAGCCAAACGGCTGAAATCACTTCGTGCGTACGCCCGGAAAGGCGACGCAACATCGCTGCCGCATCATCGGCATGTTGCGGCTTGCCGAAAACATCGCCATCCAGCACTACTTCGGTATCCGCGCCGAGCACGACCGCATCTACGCCATCGTCCGCCTGCAAGCGCGCGAGCCCTGCACGCGCCTTATCGCGTGCGACCCGGTGAACGTAATCCTGCGGTGATTCATCTACCGCGCGATGCTCGGGCACGTTAACGTCCTGCACGGAAAAAACCAGCCCGGCTTGTTGCAGTAATTCGCGACGGCGCGGTGATTGCGAAGCAAGATAAAGCACGCCTTCCTCCATCAATAATGATCACGTCGAGCATAACGTGGCGTGACGATGACTTGTTTACTTCGCCCGCAATGATCGCGCGAACACCAACGCCGCATCGATCAATTTGCGGCGCAGCGCGTCGTCGCCATAGGCTTCGGGAGCGGCTCGCACCCAACCATCCATGTGACGGCTGCCGGACATCATCGGCACGATACTCGGCACATGCAGCGCCCATCCATACTGGCCTTTGCCCAAGCGCACCAACATGCCGTCATGGCGGGCACCGCAAAGCAGATTGCCGTTGAACAGCCAGGCCCAGCCGCCGAACATCGCCTTCTGTGTGATGCCATGTTCATCGGCCAATTCATCGTTCAACAGTTCTTCCAAACCCTTGTCTCGTGCCATGCAAACTCCCTGTTGCCACTCACATAGGTAGGGCCGTGGTCTTCTTGACGGTACGTAACGCCAACGTCGACTGCACGCGTACCACACCTGGCAACTGAGTCAGGATTTCGGTGTGGATACGTTCGAAATCTGCGGAATCGGCATAGACCACGCGCACCATGTAATCGGCGGTGCCGGCGAGCAGACAGCATTCCGTGACTTCCGGATGCCGTTGGATGGCCGCCTCAAATGCATCCAGCGCGGCACGGCCCTGTTGGTCGAGCGTCACCAGCACGAACGCCGTGCCTGGCAGACCGGCCGCTTTCTCGTCCAGCAACATCACATAACCTGAAATCAGCCCTCGCTCCTCAAGCAATTTGACCCGTCGCAGGCACGCCGATGGGGACAGATTGATCTGTAAGGCAAGATCCTGATTGGCCAGACGGCCATCCTGCTGAAGTAGTCGGAGGATGGCCCGATCCCGGTCATCCAAAGGGGGAAAGTTATTCGTCATACCTGCCACGAATACCAGATTATTTCGAATTTCATACGAAATTTAAGCCTAATCAGGCTCATAATCAGCGAGAAATTGTGCAATGTCTCGATCATACTGCGATCCGCGCGAAACCGGGAGGTCCGGTACGCGACCACCCTTTTTCAGAGAGAATATTCATGCGCATCGGTGTGCCGAAAGAGATCAAGAATCACGAGTATCGCGTAGGCCTCGTCCCATCATCCGTGCAGGAACTGGTGCATAACGGCCACCAGGTCATGGTGCAGAAGGATGCCGGTATCGGCGCGGGCCTGACCGATGCCGACTACATCGCCGCCGGCGCCACGATCGTCGACAATGCCGACCAGATCTTTGCCGAAGCCGACATGATCGTGAAGGTGAAGGAGCCGCTGGCCGTCGAGCGCAAGAAGCTCCGCAAGGGCCAGATCCTGTTCACCTACCTGCACCTGGCTCCCGACGCCGAGCAGACCCACGACCTGGTCGCCTCCGGCGCCATCTGCATCGCTTATGAAACGGTGACCGCCGCTAACGGCGCGCTGCCCTTGCTGACTCCGATGTCCGAAGTCGCCGGTCGCCTGGCTCCGCAGGTGGGTGCGCACTCGCTGGAAAAAGCACAGGGTGGACGCGGCGTGCTGCTCGGCGGCGTGCCGGGCGTGCCGGCCGCTGAAGTGGTGATCCTGGGCGGCGGCGTGTCTGGCACCCATGCGGCCACGATCGCCGTAGGCATGGGCGCCAAGGTGACCGTGGTTGACCGTTCGGCTGACGCCCTGAAGCGTCTCGCCACCCAGTTCGGCACCTCGATCTCCACCGTGTTCTCGACCCGCTCCGCCATCGAGGAACTGGTGCGCCGCGCCGACCTGTTGATCGGCACCGTGCTGGTACCGGGCGCTGCGGCACCGAAACTGGTCACGCATGACATGGTCCGCACGATGAAGCCGGGCTCGGTGATCGTCGACGTCGCCATCGACCAGGGCGGCTGCGTTGAGACCTCGCATGCCACCACGCATTCCGACCCGACCTACGTGGTCGACGGCGTCGTGCATTACTGCGTCGCCAACATGCCGGGCGCCGTGGCGCGTACGTCGACGTTTGCACTCAATAACGTCACCCTGCCGTTCGCACTGTCGCTGGCCAACAACGGCTGGAAGAAGGCGCTGGCGCAAGACGTCCATCTGCGCAACGGCCTGAATGTGTTCGAAGGCAAGGTGACCTGTGAGCCGGTAGCTCAGGCGCACAACCTGCCGTACGTGAAGGCTGAAACGGCGATCGGGCTGTAATCAGCATAAAGCTGCATCGACTTCCTCCCCTTCTTGGCAAGGGGAGGGAGTCATATCTGGCACGCTTCAAACTCTCGCGCACATCACGCGCCCACCGGTACGCAATCCGTCCTTACGGCGATATAGATATCGCAGATTGAGCGTATCCGGATCATAGGTTTCCGCTTCGCTGAAACCTAGCTCAAGCAACTGCTTCTGCAGCACGGCAGGATCAAAAGCAGAAATCCACGGCTCACCCACTGCCGCCGCACGTTGCCCCATCACTTCGCCGATGACACGCTGGATCGGATTGAGCATGGCTTCGGGCACGCGGTAATCGAAACAGATGGAACTGCCTTTAGGTCGCTGTGCGACGAAACCCAAGGTCTCCATGATGGCCGTTTCAGTGAGATACATCGTCACACCCAGCCATGAAAAACAAGCCGGCTGATCGCTGCGAAAACCAACATCCGCCAGCCCTTGCGCGAGCGTGCCACGCTCGAAATCCACGGGTGCGAAAACCAGGCTTTCCGGCGAGGCAATCTCCGCTTCATGCAGGCAGCGCCGCTTCCATTGCTGCGTCGATGGATGATCGACTTCGAACACGCGCAGATCCACGCCGTGATGCGGGTTGCGGTAAGCAAAGGTATCGAGTCCCGCACCCAATACCACGTATTGCCGAACGCCCGCATCCACCGCACGCGCCAACTCATCTTCCGCCACGCGGCTACGCACCACCAACGCGGCGCGCAAACCACGCGCAAGCGGTTCATTGTAGGCATAAGGATCTTCGCGCAGTTCCGCCTCGAATTCGGCACCGAGGATCGGCAAGGCAATCGGGTCGTCCAGCACCACAGGCTCGTCGAGCAATTGATGCACCGCTCGCAACGTGGCAACGCGCCATGCCGTGCGGCTTGGTTCGCCGGTCTGGATGATGTTTTCCGTCGTGACTGTCATGCCACAGTTCCATCCGTCGGTTGAGTTAGCAGAGCGTAACCCAACCTACGTCAGCGCCAACACATATTCGCAAAAATGCTTTTCGCGCTGCCATCCCAGCGATTCGTACAACGCTTGTGCAGGCTGGTTATCCAACGCCGTCGCTAGCGTCATGCTGACAGCGCCAAGCTTGCGTGCAAGATCCGCCGCGACAGTCATCAATGACTTGGCCACGCCCTGCCGCCGCGCATTAGCTGACACAAACAGATCGTTGAGCAAATACATGCGCGTCGCACTCACCGAAGAGAACAACGGATAAAGCTGGACAAAACCAAGTCCTGCACCCCGCTCATCGCTTGCCAGCAGAATCACTGATTCGTGGTGCGCAAACCGCTCGGCAAGAAAACGCCGCCCACGCTCTGGATCCGTGGGTTGCAGGTAGAACTGTCGATAGCCGTCGAACAGCGGCACCAACGTGTCGAGATCATGGATGGTGGCTTGGCGAATGCTGAAGCTCATGCGGTCTCCTGGGATAAGGCGCGATACATCACCGCGCCGGAGACTTATGTCGGCCTGCGTTACGCGCGATGGTAGGGATGACCGGCAAGCAAGGTCGTTGCGCGATAAAGCTGTTCGGCCAGCACCAACCGCACCAGCATATGCGGCAAGGTCAGCGGACCCAATGACCACTTTTGATCAGCACGCGCCAAAACTTCAGCAGAGTGGCCATCTGGACCGCCGATCAGAAAGGCCAGATCGCGGCCGGCCATGCGCCATTTCGCAAGTTGCTCTGCGAGTTCTTCACTGGACCAGGTCTTGCCGCGGCCATCAAGTGCGATGACGTGAATGTCGCGAGGTAACGCAGCGAGGATGGCAGCACCTTCATCTTGCATCGCGCGCGCATCATCGCGGCCCTTGCCGCGTGTGCCGGGCTTCAGTTCGATCAATTCAAGAGGCAAATCGTGGGATAGCCGTTTGCGGTATTCGGCAAACCCTTCCGCTACCCATGCGGGCATGCGTTCGCCGATGGCGATTAGGCGGGCACGCATGCTAGTGAGCCTGCCTCGTGCCCTCGCGTGGTCCGCGCCGGGATCTGTTTGCACGCAGGACAAGGAAGAACGAGGGCGTGTATGTCGATACACAACTGAGTGATGACGTAGGCATACGGGCAAACAGACCCGGCCCGAAGGGTTGTTTCTGAGAGGCCGCCATGCGGCAGCGCGCGGCTTGGCCATACAGTGAGTATGGCTCTGCGTCACGCACTGCCACCTGACGGCCTCTCAGAAACAACGCGGACTACGCGAGGGCATGAGGCAGGCTCATTTATTAGCCCGTTGCCAGGGCAGCTTCGCCCTCGGCGTCGCGGTCACCAACGGTCCACAGGCGTTCCAGCCCATAGAATTCGCGGATGCGCGGCAGCATGACGTGCACGATTACGTCACCCAGATCCACCAGCACCCACTCCGCTTCCTGTTCGCCTTCGACACCAAGCGGCATCACGCCCGCCTTTTTGGCGAACTTGACCACTTCGTCGGCGATGGATTTGACGTGGCGTGCCGAGGTGCCGGAAGCAATCACGAGCAGGTCGGCTATAGAAGTTTTGCCGCGAACATCGATCTCACGAATGTCTTTGGCTTTGAGATCTTCAAGTGCGGCGATAACGGTCTTGCGCAGGGTGGCCGTGTTGACGGCCTTGGCATGGTGGGATGTGATCAAGAGTTGGGGCCTCTCAGCGTATCGACTGCGCGGGATGGCGCGGCTGCAGTATATCCGCCTTGCCATGACAGCAGGTCAAGCGGTTTGGCGGCCCCCGCCCCGTTCAGAGTCGGGATCGGCGCGACAGCGGCTCAGGCACGGAACAGCAAGCGGCCGCCCAGCAGCGCATTAGTCACGATCACGATGCCCACCGCGATCGCGTGCATCAGCAGATCGGACGCCGCGGCGTCGAAGTTGTGACAGATCTCCAGCAGGCTGGCCGAGGCTGACGCGCTGGCCAGGCCCACCAAGACCGCCGTCAGTACCGGCCGCAGCGGGCAGGCGCGCCGTAACAGCCAGATGAGCAAGCCCGACAGCGGGATCGAGAAACTGACGATAAAGATCAGGCAATGATTGGCTTCGTGCAGATCCAGCACCGCCATGCCCGGAATGTGCGCCCGCAAACAGCCCAGGCCGCTCGCGCCGATCCACAACACGGCGCTGGGCACCGGCAGCCACATCCAGCGCAGGGAGCGGCCCGGCACTGCCAGCGCAAAGGCCGACAGGGACGCCGTGATGGCCGTAGTCACCGCCCCGATGGCCGCCCAGCCCAGGTCCGGCGCCGCAGCCCAGCGATGCAACATGGTGCTGGCGCCATAACGGACGAACAGCACGACGGCAATGACCGCCACCACCAGCAGCCAGCCCAACGCACGCCGCCACGGCGGCGCCAAGCGCCGCACCGGCGTCAGTTCGGCGCCGAGCACGTCGATCAAGGCTTCGTGGCGCGATGCGTCGGACATCGGATCAGCTGTCTCCATTCAGTCGATCGCGCAAGGTCTTCAATGCGCGATGCAGGTTCACTTTCAATGCGCCGGTATTGCGACCGGTATACTTCGCCGCCTCAGCCAGCGAGCGCTCCTTCAAACCCAACTGCTCGACAGCTTCGCGCTGGCCCGGCGGCAAGGTATCGATAGCTTTGCGCAAGCGCATCGCTTCCTGCGCCCGCTCGGCACTGGCGGTGGCGTCGTCGCGATCGGCATGGTTGTCATAGGCCAGCTCGTCGTGCACTTCGCGTCGATCGCGCCGGCCCTGCCCGCGCAAGACATCGATCGCACGGCGCGCGGCAATCGCCGCCAGCCATGCATCGTACGAACGGGCAGGATCGAAGGTGTGGCGAACGCGATGCACGGTCAGCAGGGTTTCCTGCACCACATCATCCAGCGCGTCTGTCGCCACACCCTGTCGCCGCGCCACCGCCCGAATCAACCCGACCGATTCGTTCAGCAAGCGCGCATAGGCGCGCTGGTCGCCTGCTTGCGCGGCGGCCATCCATGCTGCCCGTTGCCGGTCAGTCTGTTCGCTGGCGCTGTTGAATTCGGCTTGCACGGACGTGTCGATACCCGGGGCTTGGCGTAAACGCTCCCGTAGTAGTACCCACGTTCCGTCAAAGGTCAAGGTATTCAAAGCCAGGATTTGCGACATCGCTGCATACATTCGGGCGCCTCTTGCTACTTTCGCTCCAGGACGTACGCCCGTTACAGAAACGAAACCGCGTCATACATGTTTGAATGAATCGGTCCACCCGCGGACGTAACCGGCGCATCATGAGCAGCGAATAGTCGACTGAAACGAATCCAACGAGCCGATACATGCTCCTGCTGATTGCAACCTTCCTGGGCGGCCTGATCACCATCCTCAGCCCGTGCATCCTGCCGATCCTGCCCTTTGTCTTTGCGCGGGCGGACCGCCCTTTCCTACGCAATGGCCTGCCGATGCTCGCCGGCATGATGCTTACCTTTACGCTGGTCGCCTCGCTGGCTGCCGTCGCTGGCGGCTGGGCTGTACATGCCAATCAGTACGGGCGCTATCTCGCGTTGGCGGTGTTGGCGATATTCGGCGCAAGTTTGCTTTCGTCACATCTGGCCGACTGGATCAGCCGACCGTTTGTGAAGCTGGGCAATACACTCAGCCAGCGTTCGTCGCTGCAGAAGGATTCGCCCTGGTCTGCAGCAGGTCTGGGCATTGCCACCGGTTTGCTGTGGGCACCCTGCGCTGGCCCCATCCTGGGCACGATACTCACCGGCGCCGCGCTGAATGGCGCCAATGTGCAGACTGCGTTGCTGCTGCTCACCTATGCGGGCGGTGCCGCCGTTTCGCTGGCGCTGGCGCTGCTGGTGGGCGGCCGTGTCTTCGCCCTGATGAAACGCTCGCTGGGTGCGGGCGAATGGGTACGCCGTGGCCTGGGCGCACTGGTGCTCTGTGGCGTCGTGGCCATTGCGCTCGGTGTAGATACGGGTTGGCTGACGCGTGTTTCGCTAGCCAGCACCAACGGCATTGAACAACACCTGCTCGACGCTGTACGACCTGCCCCGGTTGCCGCATCACCTGCGCCCAAAGCCGGTGACAAGCTGCCGGTGGAAGGCGAATTGCCCGCCCTGTCCGGCGCGACGCAATGGATCAACAGCCCGCCGCTCACACCTGAATCGTTGCGTGGCAAGGTGGTTGTGGTCGATTTCTGGACCTATTCCTGCATCAATTGCATCCGTTCTCTGCCTTACGTGAATGCGTGGGCGCAGAAATACCGCGATCATGGATTGGTGGTGATCGGCGTGCATTCACCGGAATTCGCTTTCGAGAAAGATCCCGCCAATGTTGCCAAGGCCGTGCGTGATTTCGGCATCACCTATCCGGTGGCCGTCGACAGCAACTATGCCATCTGGCAAGCCTTCAACAACGAATACTGGCCCGCGCATTACTTCATCGATGCCCAAGGCCAGATTCGCGGCCATCATTTCGGCGAAGGCGACTATGCCGGCAGCGAAGACCTGATCCGCCGCCTTCTGAGCGACGCCGGCTATACGAACCTGCCCACTGGCTACGTGCAACCCAACGCTGCTGGCGCGGAAGCCGCCAGTTCCGGTGATACGAACCGCTCACCGGAAACCTATGTCGGCTATGCGCGCAGCGAACATTTCGCCAGCGGACAGATTGCACACGACGACAGCTTGAACTATCACGCTCCCGACACATTGCAGATCAACGAATGGGCGTTGAACGGTCATTGGATCGTCGGCAAACAAAGCGCGAAACTCGATCAAGCAGACGGCAGCATCGTCTACCGCTTTCAAGGCCGTGATTTGCATCTTGTGCTTGGCCCGGACAGCGACGGCAAGCCCGTACGCTTCCGCGTCACACTCGACGGCAAGGCGCCAGGTGCGGATCACGGCGCGGATATCGATGCCGACGGCAACGGTACCGTCACCAGCCAGCGTCTTTATCAGCTCGTACGCCAGACGCACGGCACCGGCGATCGCGTTTTCGAAATCACCTTTCTTGATTCTGGCGTACACGTCTACGCCTTCACTTTCGGCTGAGACTCACAGGAGATTCGCATGAGCTCCACGTTCGCCAACAAGACCATGGATCGGCGCCGCTTCCTCCTCACCGTATTCGGTGGTGGTGCCGCACTTGCCGTTGGCAGCGTGTCGGCCATCCGCCTGCTTGGAGGAAAAAATCGCAACGTCATGACAGCCGCCACTCCGGCGGCCATGCCGGCGCAAGACATGCTGCTCGAATGCTTCTCCGACGATGACGGCCACAATCTCGGCCCCTGTCATGTTCAAAAACTGGTGCTAACCGATGCGCAATGGCACCAGCGTCTTTCCGACGCTGCCTTTAACGTGATGCGCCGTGCCGGCACGGAGATGGCATTCAGCGGATCGCATGAAAAACCCAACAGCAAAGGTCTCTATCGTTGCGCGGGTTGCAGTACCGCGTTATTCGATGCGGCGACACAATTCGACTCCGGCACCGGCTGGCCAAGTTTCTGGCAGCCGATTGCGAAGCAGAATGTGATCGAGAATCGCGACACCAGTTACGGCATGGTTCGCACTGCTGTTACTTGTGCGGGCTGTGATAGCCATCTTGGGCACGTGTTTGATGACGGGCCGGCGCCGACGGGGTTGCGTTATTGCATGAATTCGGTGGCGATGAGTTTTGTGGCGTTTCGAGTGAGTTGAATCCGATGCGCACGGCATTGGTTGGGTTTGCGCAGCATCACCTGACAAGATCTGCAGCACGCCCTCAATGCGCAAACGATTCGCGATAAGGTGCCAACAACGCCGGATCATCAAACAACCCGGCAGGCAGCAGATAACGCGGATCCCTTCCCACGGCAAGCAACTCGCGAATACGTGTCGCAGAGACCTCCAGCGGCGTCACCACCAGCTCGATCATGCGCCCCGCCGGCTGTCTGCGAATAACGGCAAGATCCTCCGTGCGGCGCGGCGCCACTGCGCGCTCCAGCTCGACTGAAATACATGTATCAACGCCAGGGCGATTGATCACGCCGATATGCGTGACGTCGAACAATTCGCGCCAACGCTGCCAGCTGCGCAATCCGGCAAAAGCATCGGCACCGAGCAACAGCACCAGCGGGCGATCTCCGAATTCCTTGCGCAGTTCATGCAAGGTATCGATGGTGTAGGAAGGCCCGCTGCGGTCCAGTTCGCGCGTATCGAGCGTCAGGCGCGACTGCCCGCGCAACGCGGCACGCAGCATCGCCACACGTTGTTCCGCGCTGGCGGTGGGTGGCAGACGATGAGGTGGCACGCTGGCTGGCATCAAGCGCACTTCGGCGTCGAGCAGTTCGGCGGCTTCCCAGGCAACGCTGAGGTGACCGATGTGAATCGGGTCAAAGGTGCCGCCAAAGATCGCGAGCGGTTTCATGCAAGGCTTCCTACTGACCGTACCTGCGATTCATTACGCCAACGCCTGCGCTGCACGCGGCTCGGCGATCGCCGCGATCAAACGCTGGGTTTGTAGCCACGCGTCACCGGCCTCGCGCCCTTTGGCGATGCGGTCGATACGCGCAGCGCGCGCCAGGCATTGCATCCAGTGTTCGCGTGGAGCGCGGCGCAACGCCTTGCGGAAAAGTTGTTCGCGCGCGGGCCACAAGCGTTCGGCGCGAGCTTGTGCAGCGAAGTCGTGGGCGTTGGCCAAGCGCAGCGCCAATTGCAGTTGATTGACCAGCCAGCCCATCAAGGCGATGAGTTCGTCGCCTTCGGCGCGCAGACCATCGAGAATGCGCAAGGCGCGCGCGCCGTCGCCACCCAATGCCGCATCCGTGAGCTTGAACGCATCGTAGCGTGCGTTATCGGCGACCAGATGTTCCATCTCGGCAGCATCGATCCTGCCCTGCCCGTGCAGTACTACCAGCTTGTCGATTTCCTGCGCAGCGGCGAGCAGATTGCCTTCTACACGCTCAGCAAGCAGGGAAACGGCCTCGGGCGAAGCGGTGAGACCTCGTGACGCAAGGCGTGCACCGATCCAGGCTTCCCACTCGTTCGGCCGCGGCGCATTGAACACTACCAGGGCACCCGCGCTGTCGACTTGCTTGGTCCACGCACCCTCGTGCTTATTGCTCCACTCCACCGCCGTAATCAGCAGAGTGACGTCAGGCGGTGGATTGGCACAGAACTCGGTAATCGCCTTGGCGCCTTCGATGCCGGGGCGACCGGTGGGAAGGCGTAGATCAAGCAGGCGGCGCGTAGCGAACAGGGACATGCCGGCGGCAGAGCGGGCCAGTTCATCCCAGTCGAAATGTGCGACGACATCGAGCACGGTGCGCTCGGTGTAACCGAGCTTGCGCGCTTTTGCGCGCAAGGCATCGGCAGCTTCAAGCACCAGTAACTCTTCGCCGGCGAGCAGGTACACGGGGCTCAGGCTGTTGGCAGCCAGTGCCTTCTGCCACTGCGCGTGGTTAAACGGCATAGGACTTAATCGCCGCTATCGAACGACGGATTCATATACTGGGTCGGCTCCTGCGTGGTGCTGGCATCCGCCGGCAATGGTCCCGCCGCTTTGGCTGCAGCTGCCTCGCCATGCTTCGCAACGGCTTGCAGACGGAACAGCATCGCCTGGATGGCGTCATCGATCAGGCTGCCCTGGATTTGCTCCATCTGCGATTGCGTACCCACCACCTGGCTGGCCTCGTAACTGTATTCGCGCTGCAGGTTGATGGTTTCCATCGGTACGAGCGTCTTGCCGTTGGCATCGGATGCGGTAAACGCAACATGGAAGCGCACGGCGAATTCGGTCACCTGTGCAGCACCGCTGATCGTCAGACTCTGGACGGTGAAGTTCTGCGCCGGCACATGCAACTCGGCAATGCCCGGGCCGCCCTTGTCCTCAATAACTACGTTCGATGCCAGCAAGGCGCGCGCCAACTTGCGCTGGAAATCGCCGCCGCCGCTGACCGTGATGTGCACGCGCTCCATGCCCTTGGGCAAGGCCGCGCTGCCACGCAGGTGGAAGCCGCAGGCCGCGAGTGCAAGCACGGACAGCAGTGAAACGATCTTGAGCATGCGGTGGTTCATGAAATCATCCTGCGACGATGTTGACGATCTTGCCGGGCACGACAATGACCTTGCGTACAGTCTGGCCTTCGAGGAAAGCTGCCACATTCGGGTTCGCACGCGCCAGCGCCTCGGCCTCCTCCTTCGAGGCGCTGGCCGGTACCTCGATGGTACTGCGCAGCTTGCCGTTCACCTGAACGGCCAAGGTCAGCGAATCGCGTACCAGCGCCTGTGGATCCACCTTCGGCCACGGCTGGTCATCCAGCACGCGCTGCGAATGACCAAGCGCCTGCCACAGCGTATGGCTGACATGTGGCACTACCGGGTTGAGCAGCAGCACCATGGTTTCCAGCACTTCGTGACGCACAGCGCGGCCCTGGTCGCTCTGATCGGAGAACTTGCTCAAGGCGTTGAGCAGTTCCATCAGCGAAGCAATCGCTGTGTTGAAAGCATGGCGGCGGCCGAAGTCGTCGCTGACTTTCTGGATGGTTTCGTGCAGTTGGCGGCGCAGGGCTTTCTGACCGGCATCAAGCGCCGTCAGATCGACCTCTGGATGATCCGGCTGACTGACGTGCGTGAGCACTTCACGCCAGAAGCGGCGCAGGAAGCGCGCCATGCCTTCCACACCGGCTTCGCTCCATTCCAGCGACTGTTCCGGTGGCGCGGCGAACATGGAGAACAGGCGTACGGTGTCCGCACCGAATTTCTCCACCATGGTCTGGGGGTCGACGCCGTTGTTCTTGGACTTGGACATCTTCTCGATGCCACCGATCAGCACCGGCTTGCCGTCGGCCTTCAGCACCGCACCCGTGACGCGCGCTTTTTCATCGCGATGGATTTCGACGTCAGCGGGATTGATCCAATCCTTCGAACCATCAGCGTTTTCGCGATAGAAGGTCTCGGCAATCACCATGCCCTGGCACAGCAGATTGGTAGCGGGCTCATCCGATTTGACCAGACCCGCGTCACGCATCAGCTTGTGATAGAAGCGGAAATAGAGCAGATGCAGGATCGCGTGTTCGATGCCGCCGATGTATTGATCCACCGGCAGCCAGTAGTTGGCACGCTCGTCCACCTGACCGTTCGCGCCCGGGCTGGTGTAACGGGCGTAATACCAGCTCGATTCCATGAAGGTATCGAAGGTATCCGTTTCGCGTTCGGCTGGACCACCACACTGCGGACAGGTGGTTTTGCGCCACTCGGGATCGGCCTTGATCGGCGATTGCACGCCGGAGAAAGCGACATCTTCCGGCAACACCACCGGCAGTTGGTCTTCCGGCACCGGCACGGCATCGCACTGCGGGCAATAGATAATCGGAATGGGGCAGCCCCAGTAGCGCTGGCGGCTAACGCCCCAGTCGCGCAGGCGCCAGTTGACGCGGCGCAAGCCCTTGCCGTTCGTCTGCAGCTTATCGGCGAGGAAGTCGAAGGCTTCACGATAGGTCTTGCCGTCGAGATCGCCAGAGTTCACCACACGCATATCAGCGCGGGTCTTGTCCGAATACCACTCTTTCCAATGCTGCGGGTCGTACTCAGCATCGGCGCCCTCGACCGCAATCACTTGCTTGATCGGCAGCCTGTATTTGTGCGCGAACTCAAAATCGCGTTCGTCATGGCCAGGCACCGCCATCACCGCGCCGGTGCCGTAGCCCATGAGCACGAAGTTGGCCACCCACACCGGCACCTTGTCGCCCGTGATGGGATGAATAGCGAACAGGCCGGTCGGCATGCCGCGCTTTTCCTGGGTTTCCAGCTCAGCCTCGGACACGCCGCCATGCTTGAGTTCATCCAGGAACGCAGCCAGCTTCGGATCGCTCTTGGCCGCCTTGAGCGCCAGCGGATGTTCGCCGGCGATGGAAACGAAGGTCACGCCCATCAAGGTATCGGGACGCGTGGTGAAAACCGTGAGCGGCTCGGCTTCCTGCTCTGACGCAGAGTGTTCCACCGCGAAGTGGATTTCCAGACCTTCGCTGCGACCGATCCAGTTGCGCTGCATGGTTTTCACTGCATCCGGCCAGCCGGGCAGTGTGTCCAGGCCGTCGAGCAGTTCCTGCGCGTAATCGGTGATCTTGAGGAACCACTGCGGGATCTCGCGCTTCTCCACCAGCGCGCCGGAACGCCAGCCGCGGCCATCGATCACCTGCTCGTTGGCCAACACGGTCTGGTCGATCGGATCCCAGTTCACCACCGCGTTTTTGCGGTAGGCCATACCCTTCTTCATCAACCGCGTGAACATCAGCTGTTCCCAGCGATAGTAGTCCGGGCGGCAGGTGGCGAATTCGCGTGACCAGTCGATGGCGTAGCCCAGCGACTTGAGCTGCTCACGCATGTGGTCGATGTTCTTGTAAGTCCATTTGGCTGGCGCGGTGTTGTTCTTGATCGCCGCGTTTTCCGCCGGCAAGCCGAATGCGTCCCAACCCATGGGTTGCAGCACGTTCTTACCGTTCATGCGCTGGAAACGGCTGATCACATCGCCGATGGTGTAGTTGCGCACATGGCCCATGTGCAGCGCGCCGGATGGGTACGGCAACATGGCCAGACAGTAGTACTTGGGACGAGAGGGATCCTCTTTTACCTCATACGCGTGCTGCGCGTTCCAATACTGCTGCGCGGCGGATTCCACCGCCTGCGGGTTGTAATCGTTCGTGGAACCCTGGTCTTGAATGTCCTGCATGATCCGGCGCCGTTATGCGTTTTCGCTAGCGCAAGGCGTCCATCGCCATGCGCTGCGTTGAACGCGCCAGACTAGCAGAAATGGCATAAAACATGGCTCTTTGCGCTGGCCTCCTCTCCCCTCCGGGGAGAGGATTGAGGTGAGGGGCCAAGGCTTGCGCCGGCCGCCGGGCGGAGCAACATCAAAACTCTTGTCAACGCTTGGATGCTGCTCTCTGCAAGGCCACCCCTCACCCCAACCCTCTCCCCAAAGGGGAGAGGGAGCAAAGCTCAGGGCTGCAGGCTGGTCAGCCAGGGCGCCGGACAAGCAGGCGCACCACCCGCCGCCAAGGCCGGCGCAACGCTGGCAATCCGTCCAGCCAGATCGGACAAGGCCTGCTGATGGGCGGCGACCAGCCCGTCGTAGCCCTGCCCCGGGTTCTCGCTGATGTGGCTACTACAGGTGAGCACGGTGTCACCCTTCAGCGGGCGAATCGACCAGGTGGCGTCGATCAGCGCGTAGTTGCCGGGAGACGACTCAAAGCGGCGCAGGTCAATCTTGATGCGCAGCACCGGCTTGCCGTCGACCGGCAGACCGCTGCCGATGTCCTGTGCATTCAGGCGATGCGACAGGTCCACTGACAACGCACTCCGCACTTCATCAGCCAGCGGCGCGATCCAGCGCTGGCCATCCAGCAAGGCCACGGATTGCCCACCTTGCCGGACCACGAGCTGCGGCACATCGACCTGCGCCGGAATGCCCACCGGCAGCAGTTCGAACTGGAAGCCTGCCGGGGATGGGGTCGCGTCGGCCTGTGTGCTGTCCGGTGCCGGGACAAGCGTGTAGTAGTGCACCGGCGCCGAAGCACAAGCTGCCAGCGCCGCTGCGCCGAACGCCACCATCAGGTGTCGCATACGAATCATGGCTTGCTCCCTTGCTGCGGCTGGGCGGTGGACGTGGGACTGTTGGCCGGCAGTGGCGCATCCTTGCTGCGTCCACGGATCAGCGAGCTCGGATTCGTATCAAGGTAATCCGTCAGCGTACGCAGCGAACGGGCCATGCGTTGCAGCTCCTGCAAGGTGCTGTTGAGGTTTTGCTGCAGCGGTGAATCCGGCGAGAACGCGTTGTTTGCCGTACCCAGTGTCTGATTGGCACCTTTGAGCGTGCCCTGGAACTCCGGCAACACCTGATTGTTGACCTGGTTCAGCGTCTTGTTGAGCGTTGCCAGAGTCTCGTTGAGGTTGTTGCCGATGCTGTCGAACGGAATCTTCTGAATCTTGTCGACGATGTCCGCCAACTGCTCCTGCAACTTGTCGAAGTTGCCCGGCGCAGTGGGGATTTCCAACGGACGCGCATCCGGGTTGTATTCCGCCTTCGACGCGTTCTTCAGGAAATCGAGCGAGATGAACAACTGGCCGGTCAGCAGGTTGCCGATCTTCGCTTGCGCGCGCAGGCCGTGCTGAACCAGCGTGCCCATCATGTGCGAGAGATCGTCGTTGTCACCCTGCGACTTGGCCAGCGCCACCAATTTCTGGTGCGCGGCGCCGAGGCGGTCGGGATAGATGACAGCGCCCACGTAGATCGGGAAATGCCCGGTCTTTTCGTCGTAGTCCATGCGGATCGAGACCACGTTGCCGATATTGATGCCGAGGAATTCGACTGGCGCATTCACAGTCAGACCACGCAACGGCTGATCGAAGCGCATGCGGATGTAATGCGGCTCGCCATCCGGCGGCGCCATCGCGTTGGCCTGCGTGTCAAACAGGGTGAAGACGGCATTCTCGTTCGCCGGCTCCGCACTGGGATGCGGCCCGGGTGAATCCAGGAACGCCACGCCGCCGGCCAACACCGTTGCCAGCGATTGCGTGTTGAGCTTGAGGCCATCTGCGCCCAACGATACGTCCACGCCGCTCGCGTTCCAGAAGCGCGAATCGGTGGTGACAAACTTGTCATAAGGACGCTCGATGAAGATCTGCAAGGTCACACCCTTGCCATCGTCATTGAGTTTGTACGAGGCCACGCGTCCGACCTGAAGGCGCCGGAAATACACCGGCGAACCAATATCGAGCGAACCGAGATCGCCCGTATGCAGGATGAAGCTCTTGCCTTGCGCGTCGTGCGTCACCGATGGCGGCGTTTCCAAACCGACGAAATCCGTCTGCTCCTGCTTCGACTGGCCAACATCCACACCAATAAACGAGCCGGACAGCAAGGTATCGATACCCGAGACGCCGCCCAGCCCGATCCGAGGACGCACGACCCAGAAGCGCGTATCGGAAACCGCGATGCCCGCTGCACTCTTTTCAAGGTCGACCTTGACGTTCACCTTGCTGCGATCAGGGCTGAGGCGGATCGTGGTGACCTTGCCGATCACTACATCCTTGTACTTCACCACGGTCTTGCCCGGATCCAGGCCATCAGCGCTCTGGAAGCTGATGGTGATGGCCGGCCCCTGCTGCATCCACGCATTGATCACCAGCGACAGCCCCACCAGGGCTGCCACGATGGGCACCAGCCAGATCAACGAAGCGCTGACGCGACGATGACGCACCACCGGTTCCGGTAGTTGGCCTCCGAGATCGGATTGTGTTTTGTCAGTCATCTTCGTCCTTGCAGTCCCATATCAGGCGCGGATCAAAACTCATGGAGGCGAGCATGGTAAGCACCACGGTAAGCCCGAAATACACAACACCGGGCAGCGGCTCCACCTGGCTGAAGAACCCGAACTGCACCAAAGCCGTCAACAGCGACACCACGAACACGTCCAGCATCGACCAGTAACCGATGAACTCCACCAGCCGGTACAACTTGGCGCGCTGCGTGCGCGCCCAGGTGGTGCCGCAATGGCGCACGCTCAGCAACAGCGTGCCGATCACCAGGAACTTCATCATCGGCACCACGATGCTGGCGGTGAAGACGATGACCGCCAGATCCGGCGACCCCTTTACCCACAACTCGATCACGCCGCTGAGGATGGTGTTGTCGTCCACATCCCCCAGGCTCACCGTGCGCATGATCGGCAGCAGATTGGCCGGAATGTACAGGATGAAGGCGGCAATCAGCAGCGCCCAGGTGCGTGCGCAGCTATTGGGCTTGCGCCGGTGCAACGCGCTGCCACAACGGGGACAAGCTGCGTCGGCGATCTGCGTATCGCGGCAGACCAGGCCGCACACATGGCAGCCGATGAGGCCCAGTTCGTGCGCGCGTGGCAAGGCACTCACGACGCCTCCTCCGGAAGCAGCTCCCAGAACCGGCGCACATCAATGCCCGAAAAAATCGTGATGAAGATCGCCAGCACCGCGTATGCATACACACCCGCATCCGGCGTCACATCGAAATACAGATGTGCCTTGACGATCGAAACCAGTACACCGAGCACAAACACTTCGCTCATCGTCCAAGGACCAATGTAGTGCAGCAGCACCATCAACGACTTGAAGCCGGGAGCCCGACGCCCTGCCCGGGCAAAAATCAGCAGCCAGCCCAGCGTCAGCATCTTGCACAGGGGAAAGAAGAACAGCGTCGCTGCCGCCAGCACCGCCACCACCTGCGAATGCTCCTGCCACATCATCGCAATGATGCCCCACAGGCGGGTGCGGATCTGCTCGCCATTCAAGCTCAGCGTGATGATCGGCCAAACATTGGCCTGCACGAACACCACCATCACCCCCGCCACCAAGGCCAGCATCGCATCCAGGCCAATCCGCTGATGCCTTTCCAGCACGGCATGGCAACGCGTACAACGGGCCACATCGCCACGCGCCAGAGGGCGGCGGCGATAAACCGTGTCGCAGTGCTCGCAGATCAGCAGCGTCGAGGTGAGCGCTGGATTGACCTGTCCGCGAGGGGAGGATGGCAAATTCATACGGCTGATTCTCGCAAATCCAGGGCCTTCATGCGCGCAAGCGGAATCCGCTGATTCATTCTTCGCGAATACCATCGGGGTTGTCCGTCGATATCCCTTGATATGCTTCGCGCTGCCCCGACCTGTGTGGGCATGAATTCTCAGGAGCATCTCGTGAACGCTGCCGTCGCCAGCCCGCACATTTTTGACGTGGACCAGGAAAACTTCGAAGCCGAGGTGCTGCAAGCCTCGCTCAAGACCCCGGTGCTGGTGGATTTCTGGGCCACCTGGTGCGGCCCCTGCAAATCCCTCGGGCCTTTGCTGGAAAAGCTGGCCAATGAATTCAACGGCGCATTCCGCCTGGGCAAGGTCGATGTCGACAAGAACCAGGAATTAGCTGGCATGTTCGGTATCCGCAGCATCCCCACCGTGATGCTGGTGAAGGACGGCCAGATTGCCGATGGTTTTGCCGGCGCCCTTCCGGAAGGCCAGCTGCGTGAATTTCTGTCCCGTCATCTGCAGCCGCTGGACGGCGATGTCGATGAGGCCACCGAAGCCGCACCGCCGGAATCGCCTGAGCAGACCATCAATCGCCTGCAACAAGAGCTGGCGGCCTCGCCGGACCAATCCGAACTCAAGCTCGAACTGGCGATCGCACTGGCCCAGGCCGGCCACGCCTCGGCCGCCGAAGCCGAGCTCAACGCCCTGCCCGCCAACCTCGCCACAGACTCGCGTGCTGTACGCCTGCGCAGCCAGCTTGATCTAGTGCGTTCGCTTGAAGGCAAGCCCTCCTTGGATGTGCTCCAACAGCGCGTGCAAGCCAATCCGCAGGATTGGGAAGCGCACGATCTGCTCGGCGTGCGCCTGTTGCTGGGTAGCGATCCTGCAGCAGGCCTCGAACATTGGCTGCTGCTGCTTGAAAAAGCGCGCGACTGGAACGACGGACAAGCCAAGAAGCGCCTGCTGGCGGCGTTCAACACGCTGGATGATGCCGAACTGGTGGGCCGCTATCGCCGGCGGATGGCATCGCTGCTGTTCTGACCGACAAACCATACGCATGAGTATGGTACGCTAGGTGCTCCTCTCCGGAGCACTACCTTCATGCGCGCCTCCCTCTTCCGTCGCCTGCTGAACGTGTGGCCACCGTTCCTGTGCAACAGCATTCGCGTGCTGAGCCTGGACGAGGACTACACCGAGGCGCGCGTCGTGCTGCGCTTGCGCCCATGGAATCGCAATTACGTGCGGGCCCAGTTTGGCGGCAATCTGTTCGCCATGACCGATCCGTTCTGGATGCTGCTGATCCTGCATCACCTGGGCAAAGACCATTACGTGTGGGACAAAGCTGGCGCGATCGATTTCGTCGCTCCCGGTCGTACCGATGTGTATGCCCATTTCAAACTGGAATCCGGCGTACTGGATGAGCTGCGCACCGCAGCGGCAGACGGCGAGAAAGTGCTGCGGTGGTTCGAAGTGCAGATAAAAACGGCGGCTGGCGAGGTGATCGCCATCGTGCGCAAACAGATTTACGTTCGACTCAAGCCACGCGAACGCCCCGATTTGGCGGCCACCCCGGTGGCTTCATCGCAAGCGTCCTAGCATCTTCGGATGCTCCTATGCTTCGCGCACCACGGTTATTCGGGAAGTGACGGCAAGCGGCAGTGAAGGGCTCTCCCCTACAATGGGCCCTCCCCACTCCCCACTCGAAAAACCTTCCTATGCAGCGGTTGCGCTTCAAACGCTACATCATCACCGGCCTGCTGACCTTCATGCCGTTATGGGTCACTTGGCTGGTTTTCAAATTCGTGGTCGGCCTGCTCGCAGAACTGGGCGCACCACTGGTCACGGCACTGCTCGGCACACTGGGATTCGTCGCACCACATACGGCCAATCAGCTCAGCCAGAGTTGGGCGACCTATGTGCTGGCGCTGCTGCTGACCTTGCTTGCGTTATATCTGCTCGGTTTTCTTGCCAACCGCGTGATCGGCCAGCGCCTGCTCAATACCTTCGATACCTTGCTGCAACGTATTCCTCTGGTGCAGACCATTTACGGCGGCACCAAGAAACTGATGGCCGTGCTGCAGAACAAACCCAGCGGGGTGCAACGCGTTGTGCTGGTGGACTTCCCGCGCAAGGGCATGAAAGTGGTGGGTTTCGTCACGCGCGTGATGACCGAGGAAGGTACCGGTCGCGAGATGGCAGCGGTCTATATTCCGACCACGCCCAATCCGACCGGTGGCTATCTGGAAGTAGTACCCGTGGAAGAGCTGACGCCTACCGACTGGACGATGGACCAGGCCATGGCTTTTATCATTTCCGGCGGTGCGGTCGCGCCTGATACCTTGCCGGCTCCACCGGCCAGTTTGCGGGCCGCGCCACCCGAGGATCGTGCATGAGCTACCGCCGCGTTTTCCTTTCGCTCTTGCTCGGAGCGTTCGCCATGACCACTCATGCCGCGGGCCCGCACGACAGCGACTGGATCACGCCCGCCGAAACCTCGCAGTTCCGCACCACGCCCAGCTACGAACAAACGCTGGCTTATCTGCAACGCCTGCAACAGACCGCACCCGGCAAGATCAAGCTGGAGACCTTCGGCATCTCGCCGCAAGGCCGACCGATGACTGTCGTGATCGCCAGCAGCGACGGCACGTTCACGCCAGACGCGGCGCGTGCAGCACACAAGCCCATCGTGCTGCTGCAAGCCGGCATCCATCCCGGTGAAATCGAAGGCAAGGATGCGGGTCTGATGCTGCTGCGCGATATCGCTGTCACCGGCAAATATCCGCACCTGCTCGATCACTTGGTGCTGGTCTACATTCCCGTTTTCAGCGTAGACGGGCACGAGAACAGCTCGCCCTACAACCGCATCAACCAGAACGGTCCGGAAAGCATGGGCTTTCGCGGCCAGTCGCAATACCTCAATCTCAACCGCGACTACATCAAGGCTGATGCACCGGAAATGCAGGACTGGCTGAAACTCTGGCAGACATGGCTGCCGGATTTCCTGATCGATGTGCACACCACCGACGGCGCCGATTACCAATACGACCTGACCTGGTACACCGAAGATCCGCACAAGCTCGATCCTGCCATCGCGAGATGGCAGCGGAAAACGATCGTCGACGAAACCATGCCTGCGTATGAAAAGCGCGGCCATCTGGCTTCAATCTATCTGGAATTCAAGGACGGTCGCGATCCACGCAAAGGCATCGAAAATTTTGGTTCCGGCCCGCGCTTCTCCACCGGCTACGCCGCCTTGCAGAACCGTCCCGCGTTACTGCTCGAAACGCATATGCTGAAGTCATACGCGGTGCGCGTGCACGCCATCTACGATCTTCTTGCTGTGTTGCTCGGCGACATCAATCGCGACCCATCGGCACTGCTGGCTGCGACCAGCAAGGCCGATGCTGACACGATCGCGCGTGCAGGCAACGCCAACGTGCAAGTGCCGCTGACCTTCAAGCTCGATCCCACGTCAGCGCCGTTCGAACTGAAGGGTTATACGTTTACGCAAACCCACAGCGACATCTCCAACGATACCTGGATCCAATACGATCCCAGCAAGCCGCAGACCTACCGCATCGACAACTGGAACGGCCTGCTGCCCGACCTGTCGATCACCCCGCCTGCCGCCTATGTCATCCCAGGCGAATGGACCAGCATCATCGAAAAGCTGGATACGCACGGCATTGCTTACCGGCGCATTGGCCATCCGATGAAGAAAGTCGAGGCGGAGGCATATCAGCTCGATCAGCCGCAATGGGCCAGCGAACCCTTTGAAGGGCATGTGATGCTGCGCACCTTCAGCCTGCATACCGCGCCGACCGAAGTCAGGCTTCCGCCCGGCTCGGTCATCGTGCCCTTGAACCAACGCGCCGCCAATGTCGCCATTGAACTACTCGAACCTCAAGCACCGGATTCCCTGCTGCACTGGGGTTATCTCAATGCGATCTTCGAGGCCAAGGAATATGGCGAACCACGCGTGCTGGAGAAACTGGCGCGCGACATGATGGCGAAAGATCCCAAGTTGAAGGCTGAATTCGAGCAGAAACTACACGATGATCCGACCTTTGCTGCGAACAGTCGCGCGCGACTGGAGTTCTTCTTCGAGCGTTCCCCGTGGTACAGCGTACAGGCCGTTGGCGCTTACCCTGTGCTGCGCCTCAATGCAGCACAGCTGGCCATCCTTGGCACCAAGTAACCGCGAGCAACATTCCGTTGCTCGCGTCGGCACGCTGGCTCGTCTTGGCCACCGTCGTCTGGTGTACAACGGCATCGCTCCTGCTAACGCGATGAATTTGAGCGTGCTGGCGTGAGCTCTGTCCGCAGGGAAGCGGACGAGTAACCGTCGTCCAGTGTATGGAGGAAGGTGATGATGTCTTGGATATCTTCAGCGGTGAGCGGCGGCGAATCGCCAACGTGACGGTCGAAGGGTGCATCGGTGATATCGACGTTGCCTTGATAAGCCGCTGGTATATCGTTGTATAGCTCCAGCTTGCCGTTCGCATCGTGCGGATAGATCTTTTCGGGCGCGACGCTGCGCAAATTGTAGAAATCCATTACCTGCGTCAGCGTGTGGTAGGCGCCGTTGTGAAAGAACACCGCGCGCCTGTCTACGTTGCGCAGCGTGGGTGTGAGGAACATGCCGCAGTATTGCGTCTGGTGTGCGAGATCCTTGCGGAACGGGCCGCAAATACCGAGATCGTAGTAATGCGGATCCCGGTTTAGCACCAGCGCGGTGTTGCGAGGTACGCCCAATGCTTCGTATTGCGTGTCGGTGAACAGCGGAGGCAAGCCATCACGGCTCGGCTGGCTGAGGTGGCAGCCTGCACAATTGCCTTTCTTCGGGTCGTTGAAAACGCGCAACCCGCGCAGTTCGGTGGCCGTCAGTCGTGCGTGCCCTTGCAACCATGCGTCGTACTTGCTGGTGAACGGATGAAAAGACGGGTCTTCGATCTGAAAGCGGCCGATGGCGAACATAGCCTCGGAAACCAGCTGCTGCGGATCGTTGACAATGCCAGGTCCGAACAACAGGGTGAACGATTGGCGATAGCGGCTGTTCACCAGTTTGTGTGCCACGTCATCGATGCTGCTGTTGGCCATTTCCACGGGATTGAGCAGCGGCAAATACGCCTGTCGTTGCAGCGAATCGGCGCGACCGTCCCAGAACAAGCCGCCTTGCGCCACCATGGCTGGCGCGGCAGGCGCCACGCCTGCTTGCTTGGTCGCGCGCGAATCGCCGCGTACGGATGCAGCGATCGCATTGAGGTCTGGCGCTACGTCGTTATCGGCTGCATCGGGGCCAATGCTGAAAGGCGGCTGCCGATACAGATACGCAAGCGAGAGCGGCGGCCGATAGCCGGCCTGGTGTAGATCCTTTCCACCCTCTTGCACCGTCAGTGCGTTAGGCGGGTTGTAGCCGTATGCGGGGCTATGGCAAGAAGAACACGATTGCCGTCCGGAACCCGATAGCATCGGATCGAAGAACAGGGATTTGCCGAGCTGCGCAACCGCGCTCAGCGGATTCGTCTGCGGCAATTTCAGATGGACCGGATGCGGATTGATGCCACTGTTGTCGGCCGTATCGCTTTGTAGTTTCGTGGCTTGGTTGATAAACGCGTAGCTCGTCAGGCAGCTGCATACGCAAGCTACGCCAAGCAGGATTTTGAACAGCCGAAACGGCTTATGTCGTGCTTGCGCGCGTAATGTCGGGGTATCCGAAGTCAAAGGCATGTCCAAGGCAATAGCGTGATGGAATGCGATGCGGCCCGGAAAACATCCCTGCTCCGCGACATGTCACGGAGCAGGGATGGGCTTCATTCGCTGTGTGCTAGGCCGAGATCTGGCAATGATCCCGCGCCGAGCCTGCGATCAGGAATGCCAGGGGTCACGCCAGTCGTTAATCGGTGTGCCCTGGTTGGGATCGAGGAACAACGGTTGCGCCAGATCGAAGCGGCGGCGGTTGAAGTCGAACATACCCATGATGCTGCCGGTGGTGGCATCGCCCGAACCTTGGCCAATACGCTCGCCATGCAGCCAGTTGTCCTCGATGAAGCGCACTACCGAAGCCTGCGTGATTTGCGTGCCATCCACATAGTTGACGCGTGCATACGGCGAGATCACGAGGAATGGCGTACGCGTGCCGGGGCCACAGCGACCGTTGACCGTGCCACCATTGAGGCCCACGCCCTGTTTGGCACCCGTCGCATTGCAGATGCCCGGACCATTGAGCTGGTCGGCGCCGGTGACCGAACCTTCTGTAGTGGTCGAGTCGAAGGACGACGTGGTGGGCGAGGCATAGCGATGGTCGTACCAGCCATCCGAGTCGTCATAAGTGATGATGACGGCAGTGCTGTCCCAATCGGGCTGTTTCTGCAGGAAGTTGATGAGCTTCACCACGAATTCCTGCTCGTCCAACGGATCGGAGTTGCCCGGGTGCGCATCATGCACGGCGGGCGGCTTGATATAGCTCACCGACGGGAAATTGCCAGACTTGACGGCCTTGATGAAATCTTGCACGTCATACTCATGATGTACCGGGGTGGACGTGCTGTCCTTGTCGTCGGTATAGCCGATCTCTTCCACCGAGGTCGGACGCGTGTGCGCCGGATTCGAGGTGGTGGCGTAATACTGGAACCAGTTGTGGTGCGGCGTGTAGTCGGTCTCGGTGGCATCCAGCACGCTCGAATAGGTGCTGCGCTGGCAACCGGTGGTGCCGTTTTCGTTCACGGCCGTCAGGTCGAAGCCGCCCATGAAACCGCCCCAGGTGATGTGGTGGGCATTGAGCAGATCGCCGATGTTCTTCGACGTCATCGACACCGTGCTGCTGGTCGAGGAGCACGAGTCATAGGCCGGATCGGTGTCGCCGATCAAAGTCAGGCCGCCCTGGGTGTCAGGGATGGTCGAAGCCGAGCCAAGTACAACCTTGGCACCATTGTTGGTGCCCGATACCACGGCAATCGCGCCTGGTGTCGAAGGACCGTAGGTGTCGGTATAAGCGTTGTCGTCCATCGCGAAGTGCTGCGCATAGTTCCACATCGCGGTGACGGTATTGCCATCGAAGTAACCCATCACAAGACCATGCGTGCCGAACGCGCCGGTCGTGGTCACCGTGTTGTTACCCGTGTAGGCGGGGAAACGGTCGGCGGCGCCGTTGTCGTACGCGAGCTGCTCCGGCGTGTAGCTGTGGTTCTGACCTTCAGTGTTGGCCTGCGTGCGATCAAGGCGGAAAGGATTCACCGCATTGACGCCGTTGATGGGGTTGAGCTTGTTCGGATTGTCGTTCAACAGTGCCGGCGAGAGGCCGTCGACCTGTGGCGTGAAAGGCCTGGCCTTGAACGCTGGTTCGCCCGGAGGATTTGCCGCCACCGGATAGGTGCCGAAGTAATGATCGAACGAACGGTTTTCATCGAAGATCACGACGAGATGCTTGATCGGCGTCGCGGTGGGAAGCTGATCTTGTGGTGAGCGGCCGCCGCCGTGCCACGGGGAATGTGCAGAGAAATCGGCGTTCTGATTCGAGCTTGGATCGACCTGGGCATAGGCGAGCGTGAATCCCATCAAGGCGATCGACGCAGGCAAGATTGCCTTGCGGAACATACGAAGACTGAACATGTGAAAACTCCTGGAGTGGGTACGACGACACAGGGTTGGTACAGCACCCATTTCTACGGATTCCCCCTTACGACAGGCCACGGGCCGCACTGATGGCGCAGCCCTTGGCATGCTCCGAATTGAACCATCTGGATATGAAGGTTCCGGGACAGCCGGACGCACCCGCATGCATCGCCGGGACTCAGCCTCACTTTTCGTGTTGAACAGACTTTGGCGTTCTGTCCAACCGCAGGGATGGCGGCGTCATAACAGCCATAAGACCGTCGCTGCCCTCGCCAAAAATGTCGGCACTGGCGCACAAACGGCCACTCCGGCCGCCTACCCCACCCCTGACCTTTGACACTGTGGCGCCCATGACCTTTGACCTAGCTTGGGCGGTCATGGCCGCCATCAGGCGTATCCGCGCGGCCAGCATGACCGGAAGCCGCCCGCGGGCGATTCACTGACCACCAGAGGGATATTCATGACCTACAAGCACTTGAAGCCGTTGTTGCTCGCCGCGAGCGTCACTTTTGCCCTGGCCGCCTGCGGCAAGCAGGAACAGGCCGCCGCGCCAGCACCGGCTCCGGCACCCGCCGCCAGCGCACCGGCTGGCGCTTCGACCACCGCCAGCGCCGCTAAACCGGCCAGCATTTTCGACGTCAACGAGCTGGACAACGGCATCAATGCCTGCCAGGACTTCAACGGCTTCGTCAATGCCAAGTGGATCAGCGCGAACCCGATTCCGTCGGATCACACCAGCTGGGGCGCCTTCAACCAGCTCGCCGAGCAAAGCCTGAACACGCAGCACGATATCGTCGATGCGGCCGCCAAGAACGCCGCACAAGCCGCGCCCGGCTCGATCGAACAGAAGATCGGCTTGCTATTCCAGGCGGGTATGGATCAGGACGCCGTCAACAAGGCCGGCTTCGATCCGATCAAGCCCAAGCTGGACAAGATCGCAGCGCTGAAGAGCCCGGCTGACGTGGTCTCGTTTATCGACGAGAGCTTCGCCCAGGGTGACCAGCAGGTGTTCAACTTCGGCTCTGGTGCTGATTTCAAGGACGCCAAGATCCAGATCGGCTTCGCCAACCAGTCCGGCCTGGGTCTGCCCACGCCTGACTACTACACCGATCCGAAGCAGGCGGATCTGCGCGACGCTTATAAGACGTACATCGCCAAGTCGCTGACCCTCATCGGCGTGTCGGATGCCGATGCGAAGAAGCAGGCCGATGACGTGCTCGCCTTCGAAACGTCGCTCGCCAAGTCCTCGCTCTCGCCCACCCAATTGCGCGACTTGGACAACGAATACCACTTCGTGAGCGTGGCGCAGGCTGACAAGGTCACCCCGCATTTCAACTGGGAAAAATTCTTCTCGGCACAAGGTCTGACCATCGACAAGGGCTTCTCGCTGTCGCAGCCGAAGTTCTTCGCCGAGTTCGACAAGCTGCTGACCACCGCACCGCTTTCGCAGTGGCAGGCCTACCTGCGCTTCCATGCCATCGACGATGCCTCGCCGTTCCTCAGCACCGCCTTCCAGGACAACCGTTTCGATTTCTACGGCAAGACCCTCTCCGGTCAGCCGGAACAGAAGCCTCAGTGGAAGCGTGTACTGGACACCGTCAACAGCTCGATGGGTGAGGCACTTGGCCAACTGTATGTCGCCAAGGAATTCACACCTGAAGCCAAGCAGCGCGCTGAAGAACTGGTCACCAACGTGCGTGAAGCGCTCAAGGAGCACATCCAGAATTCGGACTGGATGAGCGATGCCACCAAGCAGAAAGCGCTCGACAAGTGGAACAAGTTCCTACCCAAAATCGGTTATCCCGATCACTGGCGCAGCTGGGACGGCCTTGATATCAAACAAGGTGATTACTACGGCGACGTGATGGCCGCGGCCAAGTTCAACTACGACTGGGATATCGGCCACATCGGCAAGCCGACGGACCGCACCGAATGGGGCATGACCCCGCAGACGGTCAATGCCTACTACGACCCGAGCACCAACACGATCAACTTCCCGGCCGCGATCCTGCAGCCGCCGTTCTTCTATGCCAACGGTGACGATGCCATCAACTACGGTGGCATTGGCGCGGTGATCGGTCACGAATCCAGCCACGGCTTCGACGATCAGGGCAGCCAGTTCGACGGCGACGGCAACAAGGCCGATTGGTGGACCGCGCAAGACAAGGCGCAATTCAAGGCACGCACCACCAAGCTGGTCGATCAGTTCAACAACTATGCACCGCTCAAGGACAAGCCGGACGTGCACGTTAACGGCCAGTTGACCCTGGGCGAAAACATCGCTGATCTGGGTGGCCTCAACGTGGCCTACGACGCGCTGCAAAATGCACTGAAGAAGAATCCGGACGAAGCGCAGCAAAAGATCGACGGCTACACCCAAGACCAGCGCTACTTCCTGAGCTGGGCGCGTGTGTGGCGCAACAACACGCGTGAGAAGCAGGCGCTGCTGCGTCTGAACACCGATCCGCACGCACCGGCCTCGCTGCGCGCCATCGGTGCGCCGTCGAACATGACGGCCTTCTCCGAAGCGTTCCAGTGCAAACCGACCGATCCGATGGTCCGCTCCGGCGATAAGCAAGTAAAGATCTGGTAAGTCGATCGACATCTGTCACGGCGTAATGGCCGCGATGTGAAAACGAAAAGCCCCGCATGCGAGTGCGGGGCTTTTTCTTTGCGCTGGCTGGAAACCGACACCTACCCCTCGCGACCCGTGAGCGATCCCATGGACGAAGAAGGAGCATCTGATTCGTAAGTTGCTTCACAACTTCGTAACTTGATGTGATAATAACAACGATTCGCATTTACTGAACTAGTCAGGGGCAGCAAGCGGGATTGAGGTGGCAGTTGTAGAGCCATGGGCTCAAGCGAAGCACTCAAGCGAGCCAACCATCTGTTCGGTATCACCTTTTCACCTTCCCGATCCGGTCCCTATGCCCGCCAACTTTCGCGCCTCCCCTCTGCACGCCGCCCTGCTGGTTGCCCTAACCCTTCCCGCCGCAGCACATGCGCAAACCACCGCTTCGCCCAGCGACACCGCCAGCAGTTCGCAGAACGCCAGCGACAACAAGCCCAAGACCCTGGGCTCGGTGCACGTGACCGGCAGCATCGTCGGCAACGACTACGAAACCGATACCTCCACCGTGGGCGCCAAGGTGCCGACCTCGCTGCGCGACATCCCGCAAACCGTGGTGGTGGTGAATCGCGATCTGCTCGATGCGCAGGGCGCCACCTCACTGCAGGATGCATTGCGCAACGTGCCAGGCATCACTATCGGTGGTGCGGAAGGAGGCCAGATCGGCAACAACATCAACCTGCGTGGGTTCACCGCGCGCACCGATATCTATCTCGACGGCTTTCGCGATCCCGGCCAGTACTACCGCGACGTGTTCGATCTGGATGCGATCGAAGTGCTCAAAGGCCCCTCTTCCATGCTGTTCGGCCGCGGCTCCACCGGCGGCGTGATCAATCAGGTGACCAAGGAGCCGGAGTTGAAGTCGTTTGGCGAAGTGACCACCACCCTTGGCTCGGATGATCGTTATCGCACCACCGCGGATTTCAATCAGCCGCTGTCCAACACCGCTGCCGCACGTGTGGAAGTGTACGGCCAGGACATGCACACCACGCGCGACGTGCAAAAGAACCAGGACTTCGGCATTGCTCCCTCAGTGCGCTTCGGCATCGGCACGCCGACACAGATCACGCTTTCCGCACTGATCCAGCGCAACCACGACATGCCTGACTACGGCCTGCCACCCATCAATGGCCGCCCGGCCGATGTGAGCTACAAGAACTGGTACGGCCTCACCGACGATCGCACCAACCAGAGCGTCAACGAATTCAATGCGCGACTGGAACACATCTTTTCCGACAACGTGAAGCTGCGCACGCAGCTGATGTACAGCCAATACGACACCAACGCACGCGAAACCGCCGCCAACAGCGTGGTGACGAATACCGGCGTCACGCTCAACAAGACGCTGGGCAATCCCACCAATGTGCCGTTGCAAGATCTGTACGTGCAGCTGGCCAGCCACGATCGTGTCATTCACGACACCATCCTCGACAGTCAGACCGACCTGACCACCCAGTTCGATACCGGCAGCCTGCAACACACGCTGATCACCGGCGTGGAACTGGCGCGCGAAACGTATAACAACCAGGGTTACACGCGTAACGGCCTGCCACTGCTCTCGCTGCTGGATCCCGTGCAAGAGTCCACACCGCCCAACGTCACCACCACGGTTGGCAATTACGCGCAATCGGTCGGCAAAACCGCGGCGGTGTACGCCAACGACACCATCAAGCTCAACGACCAATGGATGGTGGTGGCTGGCGTGCGTCGCGACGAATTCGACGCGCACATCAGCAACTCGGTCTCGCTACCCGCATACGCGCAGCAAACGGTTTACTTCACCAGCGTGCGCGGTGGCGTGATCTATCAGCCGGATGAAAAGCAGTCGTACTACGTGTCCTACGGCACCTCGTTCGACCCGTCGCTGGAGCAGCTCACGTTGACCAACGGCACGCAGGATCTGGCGCCGGAGAAAAATCGCTCCTACGAAATCGGCGGCAAATGGAACCTGATGGATGACGCGGTGGCGATCAACGCCGCGTTGTATAACCTGGAACAAACCAACGCGCGCAGCGAAACCTCAACCGGCGAATACACCCTGGATGGCAACATCCGCGTACGCGGCGCCGAGCTTGGCGTGGTCGGCCACCTGACCAAGAACTGGCAGATCTTCTCCGGCTACAGTTATATGGACGGCAAGATCGTCAAAGCCGTGGACGGCACCCAGGGCAACATACCGGCCAACACGCCGCGCAATACCTTCACCACCTGGACCACTTACACCTTTGCCGAACACTGGGAAGCTGGTGGCGGCCCGACCTATATGTCACAACGCTACGCGGCAAACACAGATGCAGTCAGCGTCGGTGGCTATACCCGCTGGGATGCCACGGTGGCCTTTCATCAGCCCAGCTACGATATTCGTCTCAACGTGCTCAACCTGACCAACAAGCGCTATTTTGACGCGCTGATCCAATCGGACGGTGGTCGCTCCGTGCCGGGCATTGGGCGCACAGAAATGGTGACATTTACCTATAAGTTCTAATGCTGGAACAGTCATGCCGCCACTGCCGTGATTAGCAACGAATGTCTGGCCTGCCGTAAGCTTGCTCGTCGTCCCAGCGAAGGCTGGGACCCAGCGACTTTGTCTATACCCAAAGCCCTAAGCCTCAGTTCGCTGATGCAGTAACACCATCGCGTTGCATCAATCCGAGGTTCCACCATGCTGGTGCACATCCCCAACCTGCTCAACAGCGAACAGCTAGGCCACTTTCACAGCCAGCTCAATGCCAACAACGCTCCCTGGGTCGACGGCCGCGTCACCGCAGGCCACCAAGGCATCCACGTCAAACAGAATCAACAGCTCGCCGAAGGCTCCACCACAGCACTCGAACTGGGTGACATCGTGCTCGCTGCGCTGGAACGGCACCCGCTATTCATCAGCGCCGCCCTACCCAATCGCGTCTATCCACCCATGTTCAACCGCTACCAAGGCGGCATGCACTTCGGCAGCCACGTCGACGGCTCGATCCGCCTGCTCCCCGGCACTGGGCAGAAAATCCGCACCGATCTCTCCGCCACCCTCTTCCTCGCCCCACCCGACAGCTACGACGGTGGTGAACTGTTGGTTGAAGATACTTACGGTACGCAAACCGTCAAACTCCCCGCCGGCGACCTGATCCTCTACCCCGCCAGCAGTCTGCACCGTGTGAATCCTGTTACACGCGGCACCCGGCTAGCCTGCTTTTTCTGGATACAAAGCATGGTGCGCGACGATGGTCAGCGCACGCTGTTGTTCGATCTGGACAACGCCATCCAGCGGCTTGCCGCAACAGGTGGTGATGAAGCGTCGCGGGTGAAGCTCACCGGCTGCTATCACAACCTGTTGCGGATGTGGGCTGAAAGCTAAGCCTCAACCACCCCAGCACTGCGCCAAAGTGCCGGTACCGGAGTTGGTGCGCGTACCATGCTGGTCCAACGTAAGCGTGCCGCACTGCGTATCGCGCGTGGCCTGCGAACCGATCGGTGTGGCTTGGATGATATAGCTCGTCGCCGTCGGCGCCGGCACCCCGTACTCGTAGTTGTTGCCAGTCTGCGCCGTGGATGCACAATCCAGCACCATGGGAGATATCGGCGAACCGGTCGCCGGGTTCGGCACGGGAGCTGCCGTGGAACTGGAGGCAGGCGTTTCCGCGTAGTTCAGGCTGTTGGTGTAGAAGCGCTCCATGTAGTTCGCATACTCGGACATGCAGCCCGTCGCCGCCGACCGATTCGTCTTGACCACGTAACTCGAGTAGGAGGAGATCGCGATCGCCGCGAGGATCGAGATGACCGCCACCACGATCATCAACTCGATCAGGGTGAAGCCTAACGAAGCAGCACGCTGCGGTTTGGATGTTTGCTGGATGCTCATGCTCAATTCCTGATTTCGCGCCAGGAGACTCGGCCCGGACCGTTGTTGTTGGGCGGGTTCACACGATAGATGGCTGCGCCGCCCGTTACGGTCTGGCTCACCATATAGATATTGCCGTTGTAGCTCACAGCAGTGGGCGTGCCGACGCCGTTGAACTGCTCGCCGCTGATGATGAGGCCACTGGACGAAGTGAAGAAGCCTCCTGCCACCGGGCCACCGTTGATCGCATCGAAAGCCATCGTCCAGCCAGTCTGGGTGTTCGCCGTGCATTGGGTGTTCGACACCGCAGGCGGAATGGCCGTATTCACCACCACCACGCCATCGATAATGGCAGGGCTGTAGATGATCTGCTCGTTGCTGTCCGGCAAGTTGTACATCCAGCCGTACTGCGAGTTGCCCGATGAACAGGTGCTGCTGCCGGCCCAGCAAATGGTAGTGGCGGCGGACAAAGTGCGATAACCCGTGATCTGCCCCTGACCGGTGACCGCCGTTTCCGTGGAGGTTACCGGTGACAGGCTGCTGGTCGAAATGGTCTTGCTGCCCGTTTCCGACGCAAGCTGGACGGTTGACAGACTGTTCCAGTTACTCATGTTCCAGTCCCAGATGCCATAGAACGTCTGCTGCTGGGTGGCGGTGCTGCCGGAGCCAGTGGACGTGGGAGCATACAGCACACCCGAGTTGCCGGTTTGCGGCGTCTGCTCGCCGGTGCCGAAATACAGCATGTTGCGGCTCACGCCATTGGTCAGGACGGTGGCCGTGACAATGCTCGTGGTGATCGGCTGCGATGCGGTGTTGGTAGCGGTGCCGTTAGTCAGTGTGGACGTTGCGGTAAACAAGGGTGAGCAGGCTGCGGTGACCACACTGCCATTATTGACATTGCTGCTATTGCTGCAGGTGGATGTCGTACCACTGCCAAAGTTGGAAACGCTCCAGTTGGCGGCGTTATTGCTGGTCACGTCAAAGCGCCACACGTTGCCCTGCTGGTCGCCGGCATAGAGGTAATCCATGATGCCATCGCCATCCAGATCCACAGGGGTGACGTAAGCGATGCCATTTTTGCTGGAGGACGAACCCACCCCGGTGTCCAGGAATAGGAACGTCACCGCACCCGCAACCGCACCCGTCTTCGTATTCGTGGTGGAGGTCACCAAGCCGATGTAGACGCCGGCACTCGTGCCGCTGTTCAGGCCGTTGCCGAAGATAATCGCCCACTGGCCGTTATGCATGCGCACGACGGAAGGCGTCCCCACCGTGTTGCCCAGATGCGGCATGGTAGCGTTGGTCCAGTCGCCCATCACTAGCGAGCCGGCATTGCTCTCGGAGAAATTGCCCGGAGTGGTAACGTCCAGCACATAGATCTCCTTACCGTTGGAGCCCACTCCACCCACCAGCCAGGTGTGCCAAAGGTTGTTATAAAACAGGTCGCCCGCGCCTGGCGTGGCATCCACCAGGTACTGGTGCGAGTAAAGCGGGTTGGTGAGCTGGGCCGACTGATTGAGCAACACGTTGTACGGCATGTAGCCAATCACTTCCTTGCCGTCGTTGTCACCGATGCCTGTGCCGCTGGGATCGCTGAAAACACCGCTGGTGAAGTAGCCTGCCTCGAAGCCATGCAGGTAGCCATCGTTGCTGCCCACGTACACCACGTTGAGGCGGCTCGCATTGTTGCCGGCGAACGTGCCGTAGGTTTGCGCGCTGCTCTGGTTTTCCGGCGGCGAAACGTTGCTGCCGTACAAGCCATCGCTGAAAGCATTGTTGTATTGGCCCGCCACCGGCGCACCCACCCACGTGGGACTGGAGTCAACGATGTCACCCAGCACATAGGTGCGCGCATTCTGGCTACCGGCGGATGTAGTGGTGCAGTCGCCCGAGTACTCCCACGGACCACTGGTGGATTGCGTACTACTGTACAACTGCTCGAAGCAGCGCTGACCGAGCAGCCAGTCCAGGCGCTGCTGGCCGGTGCTGGTGGTGTCGCCGCTGGTAGCGGCATTCAATGCGGTTTGCACGGCCGAAGGAAAACTACTCAACGACTGTTGCATCGAAAAGCCAACGCCACTTCCTGTCGTCGTTACGTCGTTGCCCGTCGCAGTCATCAGCACGCGGTTTTCAGGCGTCACGAACCCATTGGAAGCCGTAACTTCATGGAGCGGATTGCCGTTGGTATTGGTCCCCATGGTGTCGCACCAACCACTGGTCAGTGTGCACTTGCCATCCCAGGTGGCCGTACTGTTGGCGACAAGGTCACCATTGCTGTCCGCATTCAGCGCGATGGCCTGCAAGCTGCCCCACCAGGGGTCAGCTGAATAACTGGCCAGATAGATCTGCGTGCCCGTCCTGTACTGCCCCGACTGGATGGTGTTGGCCGCCGCGCTACTGGTAGAGGACAGCGGCGAAGCCTTGAAGCAGGTGATCTCGTGCGAGTTCCATCCGCCACCGGTACCCGCGGAGAAACCAAAACGCAACGAAGATGGCAAAGTGCCATTGCTCGTTTCGATGTTGGTATTGGTCATCACCGGGTTCATGGAGCCGCCGTTGTAGCTATAGGAAAGGCTGAGCAGGCCCCCGGCCGAAATCTTCAACTCGTAGGTAATCGGCCATGCGAGCGGGTTCGCAACTCCCTGTGAATTCGTCGTGGGATTACGCGTGACACCCGTCGATTCGTTCGCGATCAAGTTCGCGGTTGGCAGTACCGCATAACCACCGGGGATGGCGTTGTAATTGCCGTCAGGAAGCGCGGTGTATGTGTACGAGCCGCTGCTACCGCCCGAAACGTATTTACCGGACTGGCATGCCGCATAAATCTTGCTCGCATTAGGAGTAGAACCTGAGTAGTAGCTCGAATTCAGTGCTTGCAGCGCTGCCCAGGTGGTATTGCCCGAACCACGCAGGCCAATGCGTTCGGGCTGATACTGCGAGCTCCCTGTACCACCCCACTTGTTGGTACCGTTGGCGGTTGTCGATTCACCATTGAAGGCGTCGTTGGAATTGAATATGCCTGCGCTGCCGTTATCGCCGTATACCCAGTAATACGTCTTGTTCTTCACCGTTATAGGGGGAACTTGCGGGGTAACTTCATTGGTTGTGCTGGTGCTCCAATTGCCGCTGTTGAGGAAGTTACCGTATTCGTCAATGCCCAGGCCAAGATAGGCATTGGCAATACCTTGGTAAGCACCAGCGTTGGCGTTGGAGCAGTCGTAACCCATGGCACCACCGTTACCGCCTGTCGTGGTCGGAGCAGTCTTGGTGCCATCCGTGAGGATGAACGTAATGCCGTCCGCACCGTCTCCGGCTGATGTTGAGGCGCTACTGTAGCTGTTGCCACCAAACGAATAGGTGGTGAAAGTGATGTCGATGCCTTGGCTCAACGGGAACGGGGGAAATGCGGACAGGATGGCGCCGGTCTGGTAGCCCACGGGGGGCGTAAGCAACAAAGCACCCTGCCCTACCGTTTGTTCATTTGCCGGGATCGCGTAGCCGGCAAGCGTGCTGGGGCATGCCTGTATGGAACCGGTGCCATTACCTGCTGTAAGGCAAGCATTGGACGATGCAGCTCCGTTGTTCGTCCCCAAGGTCGTCCATTGCAAGCTGGCCGCCGCGCCTTGGAAATTCTCGGCACACGTGCCGCCCGCCTGTCCACAGGTGCCGGACGAGCTGGACGATGAGCTGGAACTGCTTTGGGCCGCTACGTTGCCGCCTGCCAAGATGGCGGCCAACGCAAACAGGGCCACGCAGATTTGTTTGTTCATGGGTTCGCCCCCTTCAAGACTTTCCAGCACGCGGTGCGCGCGGATTCGTTCGTTCCGTGCGCGGATGAATCCCGCTCACGGCAGGTTGTTTGCATCACTCAATTTCGGAATACCGACTGCAGCAACACATAGGCGCGGTCACTGATCACAGTTGGATCGCCGCTGCGCGCGGTGATGCGGTAGAAATCCGCTGTTTGCGGCGCGGGCGTTTGACCGTAACTCATCTTGCTGGTTTGCTTCACGGTCGGGTTCGGCACCTGGAAGTTGCCCATGTACTCGATGATGTACTGCGGCTGGCTGGCCGCCATGCCGCCGGCGGCGTACTGGGTCACGTTGTAAATGTTGCTGGCAGGCACGCCGGTATCGGTGAACGGGTTGGACTGGCACACGTTGCCACTGGATGCCGAGCAATTGAAAGACGCGCCAGCTGACGTATCGTTTTCGATGGCCAACGCGGCTTCGCGCATGGCCGCCTCGGTCTCCTGAAAGGCCACTTCGCGATCGTAGAAATTGGCCGACATCTTCTGCTGCACGATGGTGCCGCTGACAGCGGCAAGACCCACGAGGGTGATGACCAACAGCAGGATCAGCGCCACGGCCAGCGCCACGCCGCTCTGACGGGAGCGCGGAGGGAGTCGGGCGGGCAAACCACGTACGGAAAGTCGGCTCATGTCATTGCACCCGGTTACGCACGGTGGAAGTGACGGTGTAAACGCGCTTGATCGGCGGAGCGGCGGACGCGCTGCTACCGGTGTAGGTACCCGCGTAGGGACCACTGCTCTGCTGCAAAGTCAAGTTGACTTGTACCGCATCCACCGATGGCCAATTGGTCACGGCGGACGCCTGGACGAAGCTTGTCGTGTTGGCCATGTTGTAGGTGATGCTCATCTTGGTTACGCCACGCACCATCTCTTGTGGCGTGACTGTACCCGCAGCAGTGTTCACGCTGGCAAGGTACAACGAGGTGGTTCCGGCCGGGTTGGTGCCGAGGTACCACACGCCCGCCGCCACGGTCGCGATCGGCGAGTTGGCAGCGTAGATGTAGGTATTACCCGTCCCGCACACCGTGGGATAGGCCAGACCCGTGGAACAATTGACCGTGTTGCCTCCCCATTCCCCGCCATAGCCGAGGTTGCCCCCGGCATAGCTGTTGGCGCGGAAGATGGTTGCCTGCCAGGGATCGCATACGATCATGATCGCGCCGGGAACAAGGTCGGTACTCGTGCCGTTGAGCGAGAACGAGGTGCTGGTCGACGTTTGAGTGTTGACGGTCAGGCCGACATCCGCCGCACTCAATATCATCAGCGAATCGGTACCTGCCACCTGGTTGGTGACCGCATTGGCGCCGGTGAACGCCGGGTTGGTCGCGGTGCCCGCACCATAGCCCATCAAGTTGTTGCTCCAGTTGGCCCACCAGTCGCTGTCATCGCCGTAGGGACCATCCGACAACACATTGGCCACCTGGCCATTGTTGCCGCAGCCCAGCAGCCCGGCTTCGCGAATGTTCTGCGCCAGCATCTCGAACGACATACGGGTGCTCTGCTGCACATCGCTCAGCGCGCCATTCGTGCGATAGACCTGCTGGTTGGCGAGGAAAACACTGGTCACACCAGCGATGACGATCAGGCCGAGCAACATGGCCACCATCAACTCGATCAGGGAGAAGCCGACAACGGCTTTCGCGGGGCGGCGGTTCATAGCATGGCCTGGGTAGTGACGGTCTGCTGGCCCGTAGTATCCGTGGTAGCAGACACGGACTTGCTGTCGTCGTACGTCACGGTAACGGTGCAGAGTCCCAGGCTGCCTGTGCAGTTGATCGACCCGCTGGCAGACGCACCAAGACCGGCAACCAGCTGGGTGCACCATTGGGTGAGCTGCGCATCGGCCAACGTGCCGGTCGCCGTGGGGCAGCCGCTGCCGCTGGCGTTGACTGAGGCGACGTTGTAAGCACCACTCTGCGCTGCAACCAAATCTGCACGCATGGCATCGAGGATGGAATAGCTCTCCATGACAGCAAAGCTGCGTGCCATCGAACTGTTGTTCATCGACAGCGAACGTGCCTGCATCGCGGCCATGCCGAGAAACCCGATGGACAGCACCAGCACGGCGATCAGCACTTCGATCAAACCCACGCCGGATTGCTTGGCAGGTGCCATGCGAAAACCGTTATGTCGCATCATGGGCAGGCTCCCGTAGTAGGGCTGGGGCTGCTGGTAATGATGTTGCCGGCAGCCATGAACACCTGGATGTGGTTGTTGGTGCTGAGTGCGGTTGAACAAACATCCACGACCGGGACGGTTTGCGGGGAACCGGAGTCGAAAGGCGTAGCCGTGCCGGGATATAAGCCCTGCCCTTGCCCGTTGAAACGGATCGCCTGCATCGTGCCGCTGATCTGTATCGAAGAAATGCCCAGTTCAGAGGGCGCCGCCAGCACCTGCGTGGTGCTCGTGGCGCCGGGGCTGGTCAGCGCGAGGACTGCGCCAGCATTCGTACCGCAGGCAGTGCCCAGTGCGTCGGTCGTGTTGGTGGTATCAGAGTTGCTGCAGAACTGGACCGATGCGTTGCGCTGGATCGCTGCCATCCGCGCATTGTTCAGCGCGCCGATCAGGGCGTTTGCCGCCGTCGTGAGCCGGTTGGCATTGATAGCCTGGGTGAAGTTCGGTACCGCGATCACCAGCAAGATCGCCGCCACGGCAACGGTGACCATCATCTCAACAAGCGTGAAGCCGCGATCCTGCCTGCGCGCAGCAATCACAGACGGGCAGACAGAAGAAGGACGCCCTTCTAGCGGGGCACGCCCACCAAAGCGCTTCGCTGGCGCGATAAAACGATGCATGGTTGGCATTCCCCCATAAGCCCCTGGATGGCAAGTCTACCTATCCAGCATCAACCCGAAAGGATCGAACTCACGCAATGAAAGGGATTTCTGACGAACGACGAGATTTTCCCGACGAGTGGTCATTCGACCCAACCGGGATATGCCCCACCTCATAGACGAACTGTGACTACAGTCGTGATAGTTGGCGACGCCCTCTTCCCGTCCGCTAGTGCTCATCGAGCACCCCATCAACCACAAATGGTTCCTTCGACCACCAAGGGAGCGGATAATTGTCGACCCTTGTCACAAACGGCTGTGAAATGTTCGTACCCGGTCAACGCTGGATCTCCACTGCCGAGCCCGAGCTCGGCCTCGGCACTGTGCTGCGCGTCGAAGGGCGCGGGGTGCAGGTGCTGTTTGCCAAATCGGGGGTCCTGCGCCCTTATGCGGTCGATTCCGCACCGCTGGTGCGCGCCGAATTCCGCGCTGGGCAGCGGGTGGCCGGTAAGGGCATCGCCTTTCTGGTGGAGCGGATCGAGGAGCAGGAAGGGCTGCTGGTCTATCGCGGCGAGGGCCGCGAGCTGCACGAAGGGCAGTTGGATGACGAGCAAAGCGTCAGTCAGGCCGATGATCGGTTGATCGGTGGTCGTACCGATCCGGTGCATCATTTCGAGCTGCGCCTGGAAGGGCTGAAGCGCCGCGCTGATGCGCGCCGCTCAGCCAGTTGGGGGCTTGGTTCGGCGCGTATCGGGCTGGTGCCGCATCAGTTGCGTGTGGCCGCGATTGCCGCATCGCGCCATCCACCACGGGTGTTGCTGGCTGATGAAGTCGGCCTGGGCAAGACCATCGAGGCCGGCATGGTTATTGCCCGCCAGATCGCTACCGGCCGCGCGTCACGCGTGTTGGTGTTGCTGCCAGATACGCTGGTTTACCAGTGGTTCGTCGAGTTGCTGCGTCGCTTCAACCTCAGCTTTGCGATCTACGACGAAGAGCGCTGCGAGGCGGTGGAGCAATCCGACAGCGGCCACAACCCATTTGATGACGAACAACTGGTCATCGCCGATTTCAGCTTCCTCGAACATAGCCCCAAGCGCGCCAGCCAATTGCTTGATGCTCGCTGGGATCTGCTGGTGGTGGACGAAGCCCATCATCTGGCCTGGACGCCGGAAGAAGCCAGCCCGCGTTACACCCTGGTCGAGCAGCTCGCCGCCGCCACGCCGGGCGTCATCCTGCTGACGGCGACACCGGAACAGCTGGGACGCAGCGGCCATTTCGCGCGACTGCGCCTGCTCGATCCGCAGCGCTATCACGACCTGAACGCCTATTTGGCCGAATCCGAACGCTTCCAGTCACTTTCACACATTGCCGACAAGCTGCTGGAACGCACACCGTTGGAAGCTGGCGAGCTGAAGCAGCTGCATCAGGCCTTCGAGAGCGATGCGACGCTACAAGGCTACTTGGCCGACACCACCAAGCCCGAACACAGCCGCGAACTGCTGGCCGCGCTGATCGATCGCCACGGCACCGGCCGCTCGATGTTCCGCAATCGCCGCGCCGGCATCGGCGGTTTTCCGCAGCGCTTGCCGGTATGGGAACTCATCGAAACCGATCGCCAGGACGACAACACGCGCCAAGCGCTGCTCGCCGAATTCCATGCTGACCTCCAGCAGCCTGTTCCGGTGCTGGAGGTGGATTACAGCAATGACCCACGTATCGATACGCTGGTCGCGCTGCTGGAGCGTTATCCGCAAGACAAATTCCTGCTGATCTGCCGCAGCCAGGCCAAGGTGCTTGCCCTGGAAGAGGCGCTGCGCACGCGCACCGGTGCCGGCATCGCCCGTTTCCATGAAGGCTTGGGCATCATCCAGCGCGACCGCAATGCCGCTTATTTTGCGCAAGCCGACGGTGCACGCCTGCTGATCTGTTCGGAGATCGGTTCGGAAGGCCGCAACTTCCAGTTCGCGCACCGGCTGATCTTGTGGGATCTCCCGCTCGATCCCGACCTGCTGGAACAACGCATCGGCCGACTGGACCGTATCGGTCAGAAACACGACATCAGCATCCACATCATCGCCGTTGCTAACAGCGCGCAGCATGTGCTCGCCCGCTGGTACGACGAAGGCGTGGATGCCTTCCGCACCAGTCCCGCGGATGGCCGCGAGTTGCTACGTCGCTTCGGTGAGCCCTTGGCACGGCTGGCCGACGAACACGCGCGCGGCGATGATCTGCGCGATCAGGAACTGGATGTGTTGCTGGCCGAAACGCGCGCCAGCCACGAACAGATGGCCGAATTGATTCGCGCCGGCCGCGATCATTTGCTGGAACTCGCCGCCAGCCGCGATCTGCATGCGGACGAACTGGCCCAGGCATTCCGCCGCGAAGACGATGATCCGTCGCGCGACGCCTTCCAGCAGCGCCTGCTCGAATCCTTCGGCATTCACGCCGAAGAACTCGGTGGAAAAGTCGTGCTGCTCGATCCGCAATACCTGTCCACCGACGCCCTGCCCGGCTTCGCCGAAGGTCCGCAATCCATCACCTTCTCGCGCGATGTAGCACTCTCCCGCGAAGATCTTCCGCTGTTGCGGCTCGATCATCCGATGATCCTGGCCGCACTCGATCTCGCGCTTTCCAGCGAACGCGGCAATGCCGGCTTCATGGTCGATGACGCGTTACCGCCACGCAACGCACTGTTGCAAGCGGTCTATGTGCTCGAATGCGTGGCCGAACGCAGCCTTGACGCCGAACGTTTCCTGCCCACGCAGCCGATCGTTGTCACGATCGACACCAAGCTCACTGAACGCGCCAACTTCCAGCCGGGTGATGCGTCTATCCGCAAGGCGGGCGATCGCACCATTGAAGTGGCGCGTTATCGCAAATTCCTCGCCAAGCTGGTGCCGCCGATGCTGGAGAAGGCTGAAGCCGCTGCAGCGTTGCGCGCACAAGGTAGCATTGCCGATGCCGTTAACGAAGCGCGAGACACATTGGACGCTGAATTAGCTCGCCTGCGTGCGCTGCAATCCATCAATCTGTCGATCAGCGAGGCCGAAGTCACTCACGTCGAGGAAGAACGCTCTGCGCTGCTCAGTGCATTGCCGCAGGCGCGGCTGCGATTGGATGCCGTGCGTTTTGTGGTCAGTGCGGATTTCTTGGCGCTGCGCTGAGCATGGCAAGTTGGTGTAACCCTAAACTTGATTCGGGGTTACACCAACCTACGTAAGTCAAACGAAGCGTTACGCAGCATTCGCATCGGTAGATGCAAGACTCATCCTGCGCCCCACGCCAAACACCGCATACGCAACGCTCAACAGCGCCACCCACGCCACACCCACATACAACGCGACACGCGTATCCGGGCTATACCCCAGCATCACCAGCACAAACAGCAAAAAGGCCATGCACACCAGACTGCTCAACGGCCATACGCGCAAGGGAAATGCCGTAGCACCGTGGCGGCGGCGGAAACTGAAATGGGCGATCAGCACCATCATCCAGGTCCACACGGTGTTGAATGAGAGAATCGACATCATCATCGCGAAGATGCGACCGGGCAGCAGGTAGTTCAGCAACACACCGAGCACCAGGCATGCCATGCACGCCAGGACGCTACGGATCGGTACGCCTTGTTCACTGACCTTGCCAAGAAAAGCAGGCGCCTGCCCTTTATGCGACAGGCTGTACAGCATGCGGCTGCCGCTGAAAGTGGTGCTGTTGAAACCTGACAGCGCGGCAGTGATCACCACGAAGTTGATGATACCGGCGGCCTGATGGATACCTAGCTTCGCGAAGGTGCTGACGAACGGGCTGCCTTGCGTACCAAGCTGGTTCCACGGATAGATCGCCATGATCACGGTCAGCGCACCGACGTAAAAAATCAAAATGCGCCACAACACCGAATTCACCGCACGCGGAATATTGCGCGCCGGATCAGCAGCCTCACCCGCCGCCATGCCGATGGTTTCGATGCCACCGAAAGCGAACACCACGATCGGTAACGCCAGCACCATGCCGTTCAGCCCATTGGGGAGCCAGCCGCCATGGGCCCAAAGGTTGCTAAAACCCAACGGCTGCCCACCATTGCCCCAGCCGAGCCAGATCATGCCGGCGCCGCCCAGAATCATCAGCACCACGGTCACCACCTTGATCATGGTGAACCAAAATTCCATTTCGCCGTACACGCGCACGGCCATCAGGTTGAGCGTGCCGATCATCACCACGCTGGCAAACACCCAAATCCACTGCGGCAGCTCGGGAAACCATTCCTTCATGTAAATGCCCACGCCGGTGCTCTCGGCCATGCCCACACCCACCATCAGCAGCCAGTAATTCCAGCCGGTGAGGTAGCCGGCGAACGGCCCAAGATAGCGATGCGCGTAGCTGCTGAAGGAACCGGCAACCGGCTCGTGTACGGCCATCTCGCCCAGCGCGCGCATGATGATGTAGATCATGATGCCGCCAAACATGTAGGCGAAAATCACCGACGGGCCTGCCAACACGATGGAGTTGGCCGAACCCAGGAACAGGCCCGTGCCGATGGCCATGCCCAGCGCCATGAAGGTAATCAGGCGCGAGGTCAACTGGCGCTGCAAATGTTGGGTCATGAAGTCAGCCTGTCAGTGGACTTGTTCGATCAACGCATCAGGCGCCGCTGCGGTTTGATCGGCAGCTTGCCACGCCAGTACTCGATCATCAAAAAGCCACCCAGCATACCGCCGAGGTGGGCGAAATGCGCGACATCCGCTTGCTTGCCCGTCACGCCCAGCACGAGTTCCACTGCGCCATAACCGATCACGAACAGCCACGCAGGAATCGGAATCGGCAGGAAGATCAGCATCAGCTTCTCCTGCGGATAGAGCATGCCGAAGGCGAGCAGCAGGCCGAAGATTGCGCCGGATGCGCCCAGGGTCGGCTCGTAGCCATGGGTGTAGTACTTCACCACCACCAGCTGCGTCAGCGCCGCCACCACCAGGCACACGAAGTAATAGAGCGTGAAACTGCGCGAGCCGAACGTGCGCTCGATGGTGCCGCCGAACATGTACAGCGCAAACATGTTGAAGAAGATGTGCATGTAGCCGCCATGCATGAAGGCGTAAGTCACCAGCTGCCACAGGCGAAAGCCAACGCTGATCACGCTGCCGTTGTCCGCTTGCGCAAGCTGATCCGGCCCCCACGGCCACAGGGCGAAGTGCGCCACCAGGTAATCACCCATCACCTGCTGCAGCAGAAATACGGCGACATTGGCGATCAGCAAGTTACGGGTAACAGGCGGCAAGCGGTTTGGCATGAAAACCTCGAGGGGTATTTCGCTAAGTATCCCGCACGCCTGACCCAACAAAAAAGGCCACCTGACGGTGGCCTTTTCGCTGAAGCTCCTCTGGAAGGAAGAATCAGCCGTTATGCGTGCTGGAATCGATTTCGGCCATCGCATCCGGACGGCGTGCACCGGCAAAGCGCTTGGACCAGTAGCTGTCGGCCAGATTGTCGACGCGTACCGACTCGCCACGACGCGGCGAATGGATGAACTGGCCGTCGCTCAGGTAGATGCCAACGTGCGAGATGCGACCACGGCCACGACGATCGGCAGTGCGGAAGAACACCAGGTCGCCCGGCTGCATGTCGTTGCGGCGAACGATATGGCCGATCAGGTACTGAGACGCCGAGTTGGTGGGCAGCTGCAGGCCCAGCGCATGTTCGAACACGTAGCGCACGAAACCGCTGCAATCGAAACCCGTGGAAGGATCGCGGCCACCGCGCACATAGCGCACATGACGCAACTGCATGGCCAAGCCAACCAGCATGTCGCGCAGATCCTGAGAGGTCTTCGCATCACTGAACTGGGCTGCGATGTCGGCAGCATCCACCTGGTCAGCCGTGTCGCTCTTGGCAGTCGCCAGAGCAGCAATCGGAAGCTGGGTAGGAATCGTGGATTGCGCCAGAGAGGGTGCGGCACTGAAAGCAGCCAGCGGACTCAACAGCGAACTGGAGATCTTTCCGGAAACCTGTGCCTGAACACCACTATCGGCGGTGGCTGCGAGCACTGGACTTGAAAGGCACATAGCCGAGGCAAGCGCGGCGAGTACAAGTCGCGTTTTGGGCATTTGTGGATCTCTGGGCGGTTTTGCCCGGTCGCCGCCCCCTGCGGTGACCGTGACGAAGCAGTGAAAGTAACAAAGCGCAACCGCCGACATGTTCGGATGAAGTTAACTGAACTCCATCGTCCGCTAAATACGAAAACCCTATAGCCGTCTCGTAAGTACATGAATTAAAAGGTGAAAATTTAGAACCTTACGCACAATTGGCGAGGGCCCGCCAAAAATTTAGGCAATCTTTACGTTCGGAGCGCGACGAAACTCACACATTCAGGCCTTAAGGCGACTCCCAAAAATCGCTGTGCCTACCCTCACTTCCGTCGCGCCTTCGGCAATGGCCAGCGGAAAATCGGAGCTCATGCCCATGGATAGCCGCGGCAGTTCGTGGCCCTCGGCAGTGCAGCGGTCCTGCAGTTCGCGCAGCTGGCGGAAGCAGGCCCGCACCTCGCCAGGATCTTCGGAGAGCGTCGCCAAGGTCATCAGGCCGCGTACCCGCAGCGTGGGATAGTCCCGCAACTGGGTCAGGAAGGTGGGCAGCTCGTCTGCGGGCAGGCCGGACTTGGTTTCCTCCTGAGCGGTCTTCACCTGTACCAGCACATCCAGGCTGCGGCCTTCGATTTGCAGTCGGCGGTCCAGGGCTTCTGCCAGTTCCAGCCGGTCCAGCGACTGCACTTCGCTGGCCAGCCGCGCCACATCCTTGGCTTTGTTGGTTTGCAGGTGGCCGATCACCACCCACTCGATCGCTTCATCGGCCAGGGCAGCAGCCTTGTCGCGAATCTCCTGCACCTTGTTCTCGCCGAAACGGCGCAAGCCCAAGGCTATGGCCGCACGCACCGCTTCCGGCCCGAAGGTCTTGCTGACCGGCAGGATGGCCACCTCGGACGGATCGCGTCCGGCTGCGCGGCAGGCCTCGTCGACCCGCCTGCGCACCACCGCCCAATTAGCCGCCAGCTGCGTGGCGTCGGTCACCGCTTCCCCTGCTCGAAGTGGCGTGCGACCACGTCGGCCACGACCATCGAGACCTTCTTGCCGGTCGGGATGTGGATGAACTCATTAGGGCCGTGCGCGTTGGAATGCGGGCCGAGCACGCCGGTGATCAGGAACTGCGCCTGCGGGAACTTGGCGCCCAGCATGCCCATGAACGGAATCGAGCCGCCCTCGCCCATGTACGCCGCCGGCCTGCCGAAATACTGCTCGGACGCCGCGGACACGGCCTTTTCCAGCCACGGCGACAGCTGCGGCGCATTCCAACCGCTGCCATCCTTTTCCAGCTTGAAGCTGACCTTGGCGCCGTACGGCGGATCTTTTTCCAGCAACTGCTTGACGAACTCGCCAGCCTTGGCGCCATCCGATGTCGGCGGCACCCGCAAACTCAGCTTCACCGCGGTCTTGGGGCGCAGCACATTGCCGGCGCTTTCCAGCGGCGGCAAACCATCCGCGCCAGTCACTGCCAGTTGCGGACGCCAGGTGCGATTGAGCACCAGTTCGGTGAGGTCGTGCGTCACCGGCTGCATGCCTTCGACGAATGGGAACTTGCTGTAGATCTCCTTACCCAGCACACCGGCCGCGGCCTTGGCCTGCTCGATGCGCTGCGGCGGAATCTCCGCATAGAGCTCCTTCGGCTTGATGCGGCCGGTTTCCGGATCTTCCAGGCGCGACAGCAGCTCGCGCAGGATGCGAAAACTGGACGGCACCACGCCGGACGCATCGCCCGAATGCACGCCTTCTTCCAGCACCTGCACCGTCAGCTCACCCCCGGTCATGCCGCGCAGCGAGGTGGTCAGCCAGAGCTGGTCGTAATTGCCACAGCCCGAATCCAGGCACACCACCAGCGAGGGATTGCCGATGCGCGAAGCAAGGTGATCCACGTAGTACGGCAAGTCATAGCTGCCCGATTCTTCGCAGGCTTCGATCAGGATCACGCAGCGCGCATGCGGCACGCCCTGCTCCCGCAGCGCCAGCAGCGCGGCAAGCGAGCCGAAGATCGCATAGCCGTCATCCGCGCCGCCGCGGCCATAGAGCTTGTCGCCCTTCAACACTGGCGTCCACGGGCCGAGACCTTCGGACCAGCCGGTCATTTCCGGCTGTTTGTCGAGATGGCCATACAGCACCACGGTGTCGTCGTTCTGGCCCGGCACTTCGATGTAAATCAGCGGCGTGCGGCCTTCCAGACGTACCACTTCCAACGTAGCGCCCGGCAACGACGGCAACTTGGTGCGAGCCCAGGTTTCCATCAGCTTTACGGCGGCATCCATGTAGCCGTGCGCCACCCAATCCTTGTCGAACATCGGCGACTTGTTGGGAATCCGGATGTAATCCATCAGCTGTGGGACGATTTCAGCATCCCAAAGATCACTGACGAAGCGGGTAATACGCGCGGTATCCATGCGGACTCCATGGCTGAAGTGAAAAAGCGATTCTAGCAGCCCCGTTTCACCCCAGCAGGTGAGAAACGACCGCTTGCGCACACATCCCGCACGCGAGCGCTGACAACAAAAGCCGCTTCAGACGAGCACGTAAGCAAGCACTTCACCGACTGGGAAGGCGCACCGGCTGCGGCGCAAAGTGACATCGCGGCACGGAAAAGGCCGCGACTTTTGACCCAGGGAGATATCACGCATGTTGAAGAAAATCATCGCCATCGCCGCACTGGCGCTTGCTGTTGCTTTGCCCGCCTTCGCCACCACGCCGGTGAACATCAATACCGCCGACGCCGAAACCATCGCCAAATCGCTGACCGGCGTCGGTCTGACCAAGGCCAAAGCCATCGTGGCATTCCGCGAGGAGCATGGTCCGTTCAAGAGCGCCGACGACCTGACCCAGGTGAAGGGTATCGGCCAGGCCACGCTGCAGAAGAACCACGACGCCATTCTGCTTAGCGGCGAAGGCGCCAAGACCGAGGCTGAAGCACCCGCCAAGCCCAAGCGCGCCAAGAAAGCTGCACCGGCTACCGAAGGAGCAGCGCAAAACTGATCATTTTTTGACCAGCCGATACGGCCCGTTGTGGGCCGTATCGCCTAAAGCCCATTTCGCCGCATGACGATACCCTTAACAGCCGCTTGGGCTACACTCCGCGCCGATCAACCGCCTGCCAACGCCGCCAACCCACATGATTCTTCCCCGCTACCGTATCGACGCCTCCAAGATCCAGGGCGCGGGCAAAGGCTTGTTTTTGGAGGAGACCGTGAGCGCAGGCCGGATCATCACGGCCCCGGACGCCATCGACCAGACCTATCGCTTGGACGATCTGCTCGCCAAGCCGGACCAGATGTATGCCAGCGCCCGCTGGTTCGAGGATCGCTACACCCTCTCGCCGGATTGGCCCGACGAGTGCTACATCAACCACAGTTTCGAGCCGACCGGCCTGTGGCATCTGGGCTTCGTATTTGCCCCCAAAGACCTGCCTGCCGGCACTGAAATCACCGTGGACTATCGTCACCTGCTCCCACCCGGCCAGGCGGAAGACTTTATTGACACCGCCACTGGTGAGAAAATCGTAGGTCTACCCTGGTACGAGAGTCTGATGACAACGACCCGCGCGCTAGCCCGTGTGCTGGACAGCGCCAGTCTCAGCGATTGATCCGAAATGATCCAAATTCCCACCCTGGAAACCCCTCGCCTCCGCCTGACGGCGCTTACGGAACGCCACTTCAGCGACTACGCCGCGATGCTCGCCGACCCGGAAAGCACGCGCTGGATCGGCGACGGCCTGCCACTGGACCGCACCAACGCCTGGCGCTCGCTCGCCATGCTGATCGGCCACTGGCAATTGCGCGGTTACGGCATGTGGGCGCTGGAACTGAAATCCACGGGTGAATTCATCGGCCGCGCCGGCCTGCTGCATCCGGAAGGCTGGCCGGATATCGAAATGGGCTGGATGCTCAAGCCCGAACATCGTCACCACGGTTACGCCACCGAAGCCGGTGCTGCCGTACTCGCTTACGCCTGGGACCAGTTGCACATACAACGCGTGATCAGCATGGTCCGCGTCGGCAACGACGCGTCCGATCGCGTCGCCGAGCGTCTCGGCGGCGAACATATCGAAGACATCGATTTCTTCGGCAGCGACACCCACATCTTCGCCTACTACCCGCCACACCGCGAGCCCTGCCGCGCCTGGGCATGAGCGCACTCCGCCCCGTACCCGCCGATGCACTGCGCACGCAAGCATGGGCCAACGGCGCAGGAACAACCACCGTCATCGCCAGTGGACCGGATGAGAGCAACTGGCAATGGCGATTGAGCATCGCCGACATTACGCAGGACTGCGCGTTTTCGCCTTATCCCGGCACACAGCGGCAATTCGTTGCACTGGACGCACCCATCCACCTGCATTTCGGCGATCAGCGTGACGTTTCGCTATTGCGACTATCCGTCACGCATTTTGATGGCGCTGATGCACCGCACGCGCAATTGCCGGAAGGCCCCACGCGCGCTTTCAACCTGATGCTGCGTGGTGATGCGGAAGGAAACCTGATCGCGCGGCCGTTGAATGGAAGCATGTGGTTGCCGGCGCGCGAATCGTGGCCGTGGTTTGTGTATTTGCTCAGCGGTCAGGCTGAAGTGCGCGTGGAAGATGAGCAGATGAACATAGAGGCAGGATCCAGTCTATGGATCGATGCGCTTCCTCGTCAGCGCATTCGGATCGAAGGTGGCGGCGAGTTGCTATTGGTGCAACTCGCACAAGGCCCTCGTGGGGTTAGTGCAACGTAACCCAACCCTCACAGCAGCGCACCCAATCGAGTCAGCGATACTCTGCCTGCGCCCTTACCGGCACCACCGTACGCGCCACCTCAGCCAACGCGAACAACCTCGCCACGCGCATCCAGCCGATGATCACAACGATCAGCTGACTCAGCAGCAGCGCAAGCAGGAAACCCAGGCCGCCAAACGCCGTCACATGAATACGCGCAACCGCAAACACTGACGCCAGCAGCAATCCCACTACCGTCACCGTCAGATAAAACAACAATGTTTTCAGCGGCCGTCGCACCAGCTGCCTGATACCGCGCCACAACGCACGCGTCGCGGAACGCAGCGTGACATCGGCAATGAACGCCGCGCGTGCTGACTCCACGATCGACTGCACTATCACAAAGACAACCAGCACCAGCACATGCATAAGGTTGGAATACGCACTCACCTGCGATTCCAGCACCGCTGTTTCGGCGTACTTGCCCACCATGTTTCCGCTTGCTGCCATCACTACCATCAGAAGGCCATACGGCAGTAAAGACCAAAACATCACGCGGAACATGCGGCCGTATTCAATCAGGCCATTTTGCAGCACCTCACCAAAGCCAAGCGCTCGCCCTGCCCGGCCGCTGCCGACGATCATGCCGTCCAGGAACGGCGATAACAGGAGCGTCAGCACGAACCCGATCATCGCGACCGCGCCAAGCCATTGGAAGTGATTGCTCAACGCAAAAATCACGTCCGAAAACATCAGGTCGCTGAAGTGTTGCGCCCATTCGGAGGCATGTACGGAGGTATCAAGTATACCGCCCAGCATGTGCCAGAGTGGCAAAGCCACCACCGTGGCGGGAATCAGCATGATCACCAGCCACAGCAACAGAAGCCGCCATTGCACGGCGGCTCTCATGGCAGTCCCTAGACTGGAAAAACCGGCGGAACGAGGCATGTTGTAAGCCATCACAGCGTCCCCAGCATGGAGTAGAAGGTTTGCAGAACAGCGGCGATATCCGCCGTCCAGCGCCGCGAAGCCGCACCATCGGGTGTATTGGTCAGGCTGTTGTTGATCCGGTCGGCATCCAGCAAGTTGTGCGCATCCGGATCGAGCTCCGCCGACACCGCCTTACTAGGCTTGGTGAAATCGAAGCGTACCCAGCGACGATCGTCATTCCACGTGACATCTTCATGCGTGCCGTCCTCGAACGTAACACGCAGCAGTTCCGGCACCGGCACCCCGGTACGTACGACCGTCACCGTGCTATGCCAGGGGAAAGGTCCTGGATCGCCGGGCTTTGCCTTTGGATGCGCTTTCTTCCACTCCTCGCGCTGCTTATCGATTTGCTTGTCCAGGTCGGATACGACAACTTCCGTTTCCTTGCCGTCCTTCCAGGTGACGCCAGCCTGAGGCAACACTTCGCTTGTATCGATGGCGTCGACGCGATCGTCCATCACAGCCGTGCCGTAGACGTAGTCATTGAAGATCTCGTCCACGTCTTTCGCGTTGCCGGAGCTGTCGATCAGCGCCGCGCGGAAATCTGCTACGGAAGGATGACGGAAGCGCCAGCGCTGGTAATACAGACGGAACGCTTTCTCCAGCGCAGGCTGCCCCAAGCGGGCTTCCAGGTCGTGCATGGCAGTCGTCGTGCGCGAGTACACCGTGCCGTAGCTGAGGCTGGAAAGGCGGTCCCAGCTGTTCTGCGCCAGTGGATCATGAGGACGCTGCAAGAATGCCGTCATCCGCTCGTATTGGAAACCATCGATGTGCGGCGTGATGCCCAGCCATTTGGTGAAAGGCGTAGCAAGCACAAGATCCTGATGTCGCTCGCGCAACATGCGGTTGTCCCAGAACTCATTTAGCCCTTCGTCGAGCATCGGTTCCTCAAACTCGTTGGAAGCCAGGATGCCGTAGAAGTAACCGTGGCCGAATTCGTGGATGTTCACGAAATCGCTGAGCATCTGCGTATAGGTATCCGGCTCCACGTACTTGTACGCGTCAGACGTGAAGAAGGTCGGGTATTCCATGCCGCCCGCCTCATCCGCGTTGTAAGGCGGAATCACCACCGTCAACGTGTGATACGGATACGGCGCCAGCGTGCGCGAGAAATAGCCGATCGCATCGATGCTCGATTTCAGGCTTGGCGCGGCGCTGGCTTCATATTCCGGCGGATAGATCACCCGTACAGCCACCTTCGGGCTGCCCGGTCCTTCGTAGGTGCCATCCAGAGTTTTGAAATCCTTGGCTGCCACCCAGGCAAAGTCGTGCACATCGCCCTGCACGAAGTGATAGGTCGTCTTGCCGTCCTTCTGTTCCGGCGCGCCTTGCAACTGACCAACCGCACCCACCGTGTAATCACTGGGCACAGTCAGATGGACGTCAAACAAACCGAAGTCTGCAAAGAACTCGCTGTTGAAATGGAACTCGTGCACGTTCCAGCGCACCTGTGTGGCGCCGCGTTCACCTGGTAATTCCAGCACGCCAATCTTCGGAAACCACTGGCCGATCAGGTTGAAATCACCCCACCATCCGGTGCGTGCCACCACACGCGGCAGCTGACTGAGAAAGTCGATATCCAGCGCCAGCGTGCCGCCGGGCGGCACTGGCTGCGCAAGGTCGATGCGTACCACCGTCTGGTCAGCTTCCGGTCCGCCATCGGGATGCACAAAGCTCCACTTCAATGACGTGCCGCCCTGCTGCACCTGTTGCAGGCGAATCCAACCCCACTGTCCCTTTTTCAATACGCCAACACCGCGCGAGCCACCATCCGAAGCAAGCACCTTCCGCTCTGTGAGAAAGGTGCTGCCTTCATTCTGGAAAGCATTCAGGTACAAATGGAAATAGACACTGCTTACCGGGCGATCGCTTCGATTGCGCCAAGTCATATGTTCTTTGCCGGTCACGGCGTGCTTGGTCGCATCCAGATCCGCATCGATCGTGTAGCTCACCACGCGATCAGACAAGGTCGGCTCGTTGCCGGTGCGCTCGCCGCCCCACGCATCGGGCGAACTCTTCTGCGTGATGATGGTGTCATGCGCCGGCGCAAACGGAATGTCTTGCGCGACTGCGGTCGATGCTGCCGATGCAGGCTGCACGGGTGCCTGCGCCCCTGCATGGCATGACCACAGCAAAACGACTGCAGCAAGCCACGGCTTGCCCCTATCCGTTGCAAGTCTCATCGAACGATCTCCCCAAGAGATGTACCAAGCGTGGGTCAACCATAGTCGCCCCCACATCAACCATAAGTCATGGAAAGGCGCTAAGCGCCCCCTTCCCTGCATGCCCTACGGCACCACCTTCGGATCGCTGGGATGCCTCGCGAGGGACTTGAACAGTACGGCAAGCTCCCACAACCCTACTCTGTGCGCATTCAACAACAGGCGTTAAGCTGCATCCCACCAGGCATGGGGCATTCATGCGGCATCGGGGAAGATGTTGAAATTCATGAACAAACCACCCGAATCCACCCGGCCTGACGGAGCCTAGAGAACCATGCGTATCCTGATTGCCGAAGATGATCCATCCATTGCCGCGGGCGTTAGCGCCGCGCTACGCCAAGGCGGCCATGCCGTCGACCATGTGGCCGATGGCGCGCGCGCGGATGCCGCGCTCAAAGACACCCCTTACGACCTGCTGGTGCTCGATCTGGGCCTGCCTAACCTCGATGGCAGCGAGGTATTGCAGCGCGTGCGCCGACGCGGCAGCGGGCTGCCGGTGCTGGTGGTCACCGCGCGCGAAGGTCTGCGCGAACGCGTACGGGTGCTGGATCTAGGCGCCGACGACTACCTCGTCAAACCCTTCGCGCTGGCCGAATTCGAAGCACGCGTGCGTGCGCTTTTGCGGCGCTACACCACACAAGGTGCGCCGGAACTCACCCTGGGGCGGCTGCGCCTGGATCTGCCCGGCCATCGCGCCTGGGTGGACGACACCCCGCTGGAACTGACCGCACGCGAATTCGGCCTGCTTGAAGCATTGGCCGCACGTCCCGACCGCGTCACCAGCCGCGCGCAATTGATCGAAGCACTATGCAGCTGGGACGAAGAACTCACCGACAACGGCCTGGACATCGCCATCTACCGCCTGCGTCGCAAACTGGTCGACTCGGGCACGCAAGTACGCACCATTCGCGGACTCGGCTATCTGCTCGAAGAGGTCAAGCAGGCATGAGCCAGTGGCGCTGGGGGCGTCGCAGCCTGCGCACACGTCTGCTGATGACGGTGATGGTGCCGCTGCTGGCGCTGTTGCTGATGAACAGCCTCATCACCTATGTCGGCGCGCTGATCTACGCCAATCACGTGCACGACAAGAATCTGATCGATGACACGCTGACATTGGTGCAGTTGATGGCGACCAAAAGCCCGGACGGCAACGTGACATCACAGGCAGCATTCCTTTTGGAATACGAGCCGGAAGGACGCAACTACTTCAGCGTTTTCAGCGCCAAGCACGGTCTGGTCGCGGGCAATCCCACGCTGCTGCCGCCGGATGGCTTGTTCAAGGACGGCAACGAAACCCAGCTTTACGACATCCAGATCGAAAAGCACGCCCTGCGCGCGGCCAGCATCCAGATGACCAATCCGCGCGACGCCACGGATGAGCTTGAAGTCACCGTCGCCGAAACCCTGCACGACCGCCACATGGAAGCGCGGCAGATCCTGCTGCTGAGCATTCCCGCGCAAACCGTGTTGATCTTTGCCGCCTTCCTGCTGGTATGGCTGGGCGTGCGTACCGGTTTGCGGCAACTCGACCCGCTCACCACGCAATTGGCCAACCGCCAGCACGATCTGGCGCCGATCGGCGACGAAGACGTACCCGAGGAAATCCTGCCATTGACGCGCACCATCGATGGCCTGTTCGCGCGCCTGCGCGCCATGCTTGCCTTGCAGGAACGCTTCATCGCCGACGCCGCGCATCAGCTACGCACACCGCTGGCGGGCTTGAGCGTGCACGCTGAGCGCGCGCAGGCCAGTTCCGATTCGGCCACGGTCCAAGACGCACTTAACCACATTCAGCGCTTGATTCAACGCGCCAACCGCACCTCCAGCCAGCTGCTGGCCCTCACGCGTGCGCAAACCATCGAGCATGAAGACGGCGATAGCGAGCCGCTTGATATGGCCGTCCTGATTCCTGAACTGGTCGGGCAGCGTGTGCACGAGGCGATCGCGGCGAATATCGACCTCGGCTATGACGGCCCCGCCGGTCCGTTATGGATCGACGGCGATCGCCACCGCCTGCAAGAAATGCTCGACAACCTGATCGACAACAGCCTGCGTTATGCCGGCAGTGGCGCCCTGATGACCGTGGCACTTTCGCGTGAAGGCGAAGACATCTGCCTCGCGGTGGAAGACAACGGTCCCGGCGTGCCGCTTGCGTGGATCGAACGCCTCGGCGAACGCTTCTTCCGCGTACCCGGCTGTGCCGAGGAAGGCAGTGGCCTGGGCTTGGCCATCGTGCAACGCATCGCCGAATGGCACGACGCCAAAGTGCGTTATTTCGCAGCGAGCAAAAAAGGTGGCTTGCGCGTAGAAATCATCTTCCCCGTCAAGCGGGGATGAACGTGAACATCGTGCCTATGAGTGATGCCTAACCCGCAGCACGAAGATGCGCAAAGCAACGTTACGCCGCATAAAAAAAGGCGGCGCTAAGCGCCGCCGTGTTTGCCAGCTTCCCCTGCATGGGAAATGTCGACAAAAACTTTTTCATAGGCAGACGTCCAGCTGTCCGCCACAACCGTCTTACATCGCCTTCTTTGCCTTGGTGATCAGCTGATCGAGTAGCGAGATGGCAAGATCGATTTCTTCATGCGTGATGTCCAGCGACGGTGCGAACGTGATCACGTTCTTGTACCAGCCACCTACATCAAGCACGAGACCGATCTTCTTGCCGTTGTGCTCAAGATCACCTGCCAGGCCAATATCGACCATCTTGTCCAAGAGTGCCTTGTTAGGCGTGAAGCCATCGTCAGTGCAAATTTCAGCGCGCAGGGCGAGACCTAGACCATCGACATCGCCGATTTCCTTGTGGCGCTTCTGCAGATCCTTCAGCGCGTCGAGGAAATGCGCACCCTTTTCGGCCACGGTCTTTTCGTAATTGAGCTCGTAGCCCATCTTGATCACTTCCAGACCCAACGACGTACCGAGCGGGTTGGAGTTGAAGGTGGAATGGGTGGAGCCCGGCGGGAAGATGGTGGGGTTGATCATCTCTTCGCGCGCCCACAAGCCAGACAGCGGATTGAGGCCGTTGGTGAGCGCCTTGCCGAACACGATGACATCCGGCGTGACGCCGAAGTGCTCGATCGACCACAGCTTGCCGGTGCGCCAGAAACCCATCTGGATTTCGTCGACCACCATCAAGATGCCGTACTTGTCGAGCACCTTCTTGAGATCTTTGAAGAAATGCTTCGGCGGAATCACGTAACCGCCAGTACCCTGGATCGGCTCAACGTAGAAGGCGGCGTATTCGGCCTGATTGACCTTCGGATCCCATACGCCGTTGTATTCGGTTTCGAACAGGCGCTCGAACTGGCGCACGCAGGCGTCGGAATACTCGTCCGGCGTCATGCCCTTCGGGCGACGGAACGGATACGGGAACGGAATGAACATCGCACGCTCGCCGAAGTGGCCAAAGCGACGGCGATAGCGATAGCTGGAGGTGATGGACGACGCGCCCAGCGTACGACCGTGATAACCGCCTTCAAAGGCGAACATCAGGCTCTTGCCGTTCTTGTAGTTACGCACCAGCTTGAGCGAATCTTCCACCGCCTGCGCACCACCGACGTTGAAGTGCACGCGGCCCTTGATGCCAAACTTCTGCTGCGCGTCCACCGCGATGGTCTTAGCCAGTTCGATACGCGTCTGGTGCAGATACTGGCTGGCGACTTGCGGCAACACGTCGATCTGGCGCTTCAGTGTGTCGTTGAGGCGCTTGTTGCTGTAGCCGAAGTTCACCGCCGAGTACCACATCTGCAGATCGAGGAACGGCACACCAGCGGTGTCGTACATCCAGCTGCCTTCGCCATGGCGGAAGATCTTGGGCGGATCGACGTAGTGCACGGTGTCGCCGAAGGAACTCCATTCGGCTTCGTCGGCCAGCAGTTGGGCGTCGGGGATCACGCCGACAAGGGCGTTGGGGTCGTAGGCGTTCATCGGGGAGATACCAAAGAGAAGAGGTGAGAAAGAAACCTTAAGTTATGCGTTGCGCCGCAATCTTGCCTTACCGTCGTCCCGGCGCAGGCCGGGACCCAGTGACTTTGAAGGCCCGCAAGTCGCTGGGTCCCGGCCTACGCCGGGACGACGGACGACATGACGGAGCGACGAAACACATCGCACGCATCAAAAAATCAGAAATTGGAAACCGCCGGCAATACCGACTGCACATGCTCAGCCAGCAAGCTGCCATCAAGCAGGCGCGGCAACAGATCCAGTGCATCCTCGAAACCGGTGATCGGCACATAGGGGATGCCAGCGGCACGGCAATGTTCGATCAGGCGATGCTTGGCGAACACGAAATCAACCTGATCGGCAGCGCAGAAATCCGAAGCGCCATCGCCGATCAACAACGTCTTGCCGCTCGTCTTGCGCGCTTGTGCCACGCACGCGCATTTGCAGGTACCACTGCGGCAACCTTCCGCCTGAAACGGCGAGGTGAGCTGCCATTGGCGCGGCGGCGTGGCCGGCGCCAGGTGGTTGGCGGCCAGCGGAAGATGATCCAGATCGTAGCGACCGAGAATACGATGGATGGCGTAATCCAGGCCATCGCTGACGACGCGGATCGGCGTCTGCAATTCGCTGCAGCGCGCCACGAACGCCGGAAAGGCGTGGTCGATCCACAGGCCATCCAGATGCGTATCCAGTTCTTCCTTGCGCATATCGAGCAGGGCTACCTGGCCGCTCATGCATTCACGTGAGCCAATGCGGCCGGCACGCCAGTCTTGCTCCAGCGCTTCCCATCCGGGGCGCCCGAAACGGTCCAGCAGCGAGTCGATCACGTCTTCAACTGAAATAGTGCCGTCGAAGTCGCAGAGGATGTTCCAGGCAGTCACGCGCAAGCCACTCCAGCATCAAGGTAAACATCAGGGTGGCAGTCATCTTGACCGCCCCCCCCTTTCGGTCTCCTTTCTAGGTAAGCAAGCCTTGCGTAAGTAAGCCAAATCTTGGGTCCGACCAGATATGCTTACGTTTTGCTTGCACGCCTTTCACAACGGTCTTCAGCACGTGCACGATTCAACCCTGCGCAAATTCCTTCGTATTGGCGGCCTGCCCCGCCTGCTTCCTGCGTTGGTGCTGACCGTGCTGGCGGGTTGCCACGCGGCGCCCTTGCCGGAATTGAAGCCGCCGTTGCCCCAAACTTGGCGCAACGCTGCCGTTTCACCGACCAATCCCGCACAACCGGACCTGCGCAGCTGGTGGCTGGCGTTCAACGACCCATATCTGAACTCGCTGGTACAGCGTGCGCTGGACCACAACCTGGATGTGGCTGCCGCCACCGAACACCTGATCGCTGCACGCACGCTCTATAAGCACGCTACCGACAAATACCTGCCCAGCCTGAAGGCCGACACCAACCAGGTGATTGAACCGAATGCCAGTGCTTCGTATTTCATTGCCGGCTTTGACGCCATCTGGGAATTGCCGTTTTTCGGCGCCTGGAAGAGCACGCACCGTATGGCCGACGGCACCCTGGATCAGGCCCATGCGCAATTGCAAAGTGCCTACGTCACGCTGGTGGCCGACGTAGTGCGATGCTGGGTCGAACTGCGTACGGCCCAGGAACAGGCGCAGCTGCTTACCGCTATACGTGACGCCAATCGCGAAAAGCTGAGGCTTTTGCAGGTGCGCGAAGGTTTGAAGCTGACCTCGCCCGCCGAGGTGGCCAACGCCGAGGCTGAACTGGGGCGTGCAGACATGGCGCTGAGCGATCCGCAGCGTGCGATCAACGCCAACGCCCAGCAGCTGGCAGCATTGCTGGGTCAACCGGAGCCGGATCCGGCCTGGCTGGACCAAGCCGGTCCCCAACCGCAATTGGGCAGTTGGCAGCTGACCAGCGCGCCGCCGGACCTGCTGCGTACACGCCCGGAAATCGCCGCTGCCGAAGCGGATGTGTTGCGTGCAGCCGGTGAAGCGGGCATCGCCCGCTCGGACGTCTATCCGCATATCGGCCTGGGTAGCTCGCTGGATTGGTCTTTGACGATCCTGCACCACCATCGCACGATTAGTTCCGGCGAAGGCATTTTTTCCGCCGGCCCCGTGGTCGACATGCCCTTGTTTGACTGGGGTATGCGCGTCGCTCAGGCCCATGCCAAGAACCACGAACTGAAGGCCGCCGTCTACAGCTATCGCCAGGCCGTGCTGCAAGGCGTGGCCGAAACCGAGACCGCCATGGGCGACTTGCAGCAGTTGCATCTGCGCGAGGCCGCCGCCGAACAGGTCGTGCAGGCGCTGGACAGTAGCGCCGCCGCGCAAGACAAGCGCCGCAGCCTCGGCCTGGGCAGCACGCTCGAACTGCAGGACTCGCTGATCGCCCAGCAGAACGCCCAACTCAGCTTGATCTCGGCACGCGGTGAACGGGATATGGCTTATGTCTCGCTTTATAAGGCTCTGGGCGGCGCGCCATTGCCGCCGATCAACATCGCCAAAGAAAACGATGCCCCGCAGCACAAGGACGCGCCCTGATGCGCGCCGCAGTACACCCTTTTGCGGTCATCAATCCCCTTCCCTTCATACGGGGAAGTGAGCTTGATCAAGCCACACCGGAGTTGCACTGATGGTTGCGCTCGCACGCAAAACCTTAGTGCACGAATGGCGACGCTTTCTACCCGCGATTCTCGCCGTGGGCTTCGCCAGCTTGCTGCAATTGCTGCAGGCTGCGCTGGTGCTGGGCATTTTCGGTAGCGCCAGCGTTTACATCACCGGGTCATCGGGTGATTTGTGGGCCGGTTATCCCGGTACGCAGAGCGTGAATCTGGGGCGTCCGATCAGCGAGGACGTCGCGATGCGGCTTCGCATGGATCCGGATGTCACCCAGGTGGAACCATTCCGCTGGGTGGATGCTGACTGGCGCGGCCCGCGCGATACCGGCGGCGTGTCGGTGTTCGTGTCCGGCATCGATCCCAGTCCCGACGCGATGATGTTCTCCAAGGCGCTGCCCCCGGCCTTGCGTGCGCGATTGAACGAACCGGGCGCAGTCATTGTCGACAAGGCAGATCTGGACAGCCTTGGGGTAGACATTGGAGACACGGCGGCAATCAACGGCCAGCGCGTGCGCGTGGTTGGCGTGAGCAGCGGCCTGCGTGCACTGGGCGGCGTCAACATCGTGTCATCGCTGGATACCGCGCGCGTGCTCGATGTCGCGCCGGAAGACGCGGGCATGATGACGTACTTCGTCGCCAAGCTGCGCGATCCGCACAAAGCGAAGATGATCGCCAAACGGCTGAGTGATTCGAATGCATTCGGCCCTTATACCGTTTGGACGGCCAGAGAATTTGCCCGCCAGTCGCAGCTTTACTGGATGCTGGATACCGGCGCGGGCGCAGGCGTGTTGTTCCTGGCCGGCATTGTTTTTCTGGTTGGTGCGGTGATCACCAGCCAGACGCTGATCGCCGCGGTGATTGGCTCGATCCGCGAATACGCCACGTTGAATGCGCTGGGTGTCGGCCGCGGCGCCTTGCGCAAAGTGATTATGGAACAGGCGTTCTGGGTAGGTGCGCTCGGCATCGTATGCAGCGTCGTGATCGGCATCGTGCTGCTGATGATTGCGCGCAATCGCAGCGTCCCGATGGAATTGCATCCGCTGACTGCCGCGGTGTGCCTGACGCTGAGCATGGCGCTAGCGCTCATATCCGGGCTGGCCACCATGCGCAGCCTGCGGCGCGCTGACCCTGCCAGTTTGTTGAGGTGAGCATGTCTGCGGTTTTGCAATCATCATCCACAGCAACACCCGCCTTGCAGGCGCGCAACGTGCGCAAGTCGTTCGTATCCGGGCGTGTTGAAAGCACAGTGCTGCATGACCTCACACTGGATGTGCGTGCCGGCGAACTGACGCTGATCTCTGGCCCTTCCGGCTGCGGCAAGAGCACCTTGCTGGCGATCCTCAGCGGCTTGCAGCCGGCCGACGCGGGCGACGTACGCGCGCTGGGCCACGAACTGAGCGGCCTTAGCATGCGCGCGCTGGAACACTTCCGCCTGCAGCACACCGGCTTCGTGTTCCAGGGCTTCAACCTGTTCCCGGCATTATCTGCGCTGGAGCAGGTGGAACTGCCGCTGAGCTACATGGGCCTGGCCAAAGGCATGGCGCGCCAGCGCGCGATCGAATCACTGGAAGAAGTCGGCCTCGGGCCTCGCATGCAATTGCGCCCCGCCGAACTCTCCGGCGGTGAAAAGCAACGCGTAGCGATTGCGCGCGCGCTGGCCAAGCAACCGGAACTGTTGTTTGCCGACGAGCCCACCAGCGCGCTCGATGCCGCCAACGGCCAGATCGTGATCGATATCCTCCATCGCATTGCCCGCAACCACGGCACCACGGTGCTGTGCGTCAGCCATGACCCGCGCCTGGTCGGCCATGCCGACCGTGTACTGGCGATGGAAGATGGCCGTATTCTGAGCGACCATGTTCCCGCCGCATCACAAGTTGCTGCATCCGAGGCCAAGGAGCCTTCTGCATGAATCTGCGTCACCTTCGCCTCCCGCTCGTTCTTCTCGCGGCCACGCTGCTGGCTGCCTGCTCGAACAGCGATGCGCCGGCGACCAATAACGCTGCCGCCCCCGCTTACTCGGCCATTGCGCGCGGACGCATCGACATTGAAGGCGGACTGCTAAAGCTCAGCATGCCCAGCGAAGGCGTGGTGCAGAGTGTGGATGTGCATGAAGGCGAACAGGTACAGAAGGGCCAGTTGCTGGTCCAGCTCGATCCGCAACCCGCCAAGCTGGCGCTGGATTCTGCGTTGGCCGAGCAGCAACAGGCACAAGCACAGTCCGATGCGCTGGATGAGCGTGTGAAGGCCGCCGACCTGCGTGCGTCTCGCCTGGAACAGGCAGCAAAAGCCGGCGCTGGCGATATCCAAAGCGCCGATGATGCACGTCAGGCCGCCCAGCAAACTCGCGCTGAACTGGAAAACACGCACGCCAATGTGGCTCTCGCTGCGCAAAAGGTTGCAGGTGCGCGCTACCAATTGGAACTTCGCAGCCTGCGCGCGCCCGTCAATGGCCAGATCGTGCAACGCATGGTGCAACCTGGTGCTTCTGTGTCGCCGGCTGCCGGGCCGATCCTGCTGATGCTGCCCGATGCGCCGCGCATCGTACGTGCCGAACTCAATGAATCCTTCGTCGGCGTCGTGCATGACGGCATGGCAGCGGAAGTGGACGACGACAGCGGCAGTGGCATGGCCCCGATGAAGGCGCATGTGTTGCGCATCGGCAATGTGTTCGGCGCAAGCACACTGGAAGATGACCCGCAGGTGCGCGCCAATACGCGTACCGTGGAATGCGTGCTCGCTTTTGATCAAGCACCGGCCACGCCGCTGCGCATCGGGCAGCGTGTGGTGGTGAAGTTTGGTTCAGCGCACCCGTAACCCTACCCTGCCGCGTGGGAAAGGGAGAAATTATGGCAAGCACAAAATTTTAGGTCACAGCAGCGTGCACCCACGCTTCGCGCGTCTCCCGCTCATCGTGTAACGGCTCCAGCAAGCCCCATTGCCGCAAGCTTGTAATCGCCTGCTCCACACCATCCTCGGCGCGCACCTTTTGCCCCAGCGATACCGCTGCCTGGCACATCGGTTTCTTCCCGGCTATATCGATGGCCTCAGCAAGTGCTTCAGCCTGCAGGTTGCGGCGATCCACGATCGCCGGTGCAACACCTTCGCGTTGCAAGCAACGCGCCCAGAACGGTTGATCGCCGAAAAACGGCACGATCACTGATGGAATACCGGCGCGAACGGCCGCCGCCGTAGTGCCTGCACCGCCATGATGGACGGCGGCTGACATGCGCGGAAACAGCCAGTCATGCGGCACGCTGCGAGTGAAATAGAGCTGTCCGTCCTGCGTTCCTTCATTGCCGGCCAAGCCACCCCAACCGGTTGCGAGCACAGCGCGCTGCCCGCTTCTGCGCACAGCGTCGAGCACGCTTGCCGTAAATTGCTCCGCGCGCGTGCTGACCATGCTGCCAAAGCCGACATAGATGGGCTTGGATCCTGCATCGAGAAACTCGCGCAACGTCTGCGATGGTTGCCATTCCGGCTGATCGAGAAACCAGTAGCCGGTGATCTGCGCGGTCGGCGGCCAGTCAGCGGGTCTGGGCACTACGTGGCGACTGAAACCGTACAACACGCGATGCTGACGGTTATTGAAATACGGCCCGTACCACGGATAGCGCGGCAAACCGAGCTGCGGGCGCACGATGTTGTTAATGGCCGGCTTCATCACATGCCACACCAACAGGCGCAGCACGTTGTACATCGTCATGTTCAAAGCAGGCGGCAGCTTGCCAGCACCCGACAGCACCAGCGGAGGCATGAAACGAGAAGGTGTCAGCGGCTGCAACTGCGCGCCAACAAAAGGAATGCCGCGCGCTTCGGACACCGCTTTGGCCAGCAACGTGCTGTTGGCTACACCGATCAGCAAGCCCGCGCCTTCGGCCGCTGCCATGCCTTCGCGCGCCCAATGCGTCGCCCACTCCGCGTAAAAGCGGCGTGAGATGCGCGCCATGGCCGACATGTCCAAGCCCTGATCCGCAATCTCGCGATTGGAATCGAGCAGAGTTTGAAAATTGGCCGTCAACGGATAAAAGTCCAATCCTGCAGCGCGCACCATGCCTTCGAAATTGTCGCTGGTGACGATCCGCACCGGATAACCGGCGCGCTGCAGGCCGACGCCCAGCGCGACACAAGGCCGAATATCGCCTTGTGTTCCGATGGTGAAGATCGCGATAGGAGCACCATGGGAGATGGCGTCACGCATAGGCCACACTCCCTGCAGATGGCTGCGTCGCACCCGCAACCACCGGCAACGAAACTGCGGGTACGCGGATCGATTGCAGTGCATGCAGTCGCTGCATCACCAGCTTGCCGATCTGCGCGGCGTGCGTCGCGTCCAGCATGGTCTGGTGGTGACATGCCACTTCGCGCACATCAAGCCAGCCACCGACATAAGGCTGCCACGCCTCGGGCTTGTCATAGAGCTGATCGCTGAGATCAACCTCCTCCTTGATCGCTGCATGGAAGAACATCACATCAGCATCGATGCGTTGCGGTGCATGCTTGCGCGCGAGCAGCAGGTTGTTGAGCGTAACGGCCGAGACGTGCTCAATCAGTTGCGGATCGTTGCGAGTGATTTCCTGCACTAGCGGCATGTTGAAAACGCCGTATTCCTTGCACAGCAGATCAGTGAGTGCGGCCAAGTGCGTCGGCGGGTTTTCGGCGGCATGATGATGAAAGCCGAGGAAACGCAGAATCGCCTTGATTTCTTCCGCCTCACCCGCGTTTGACGAAGCGCTGTCCACGACAAACGGATAGGCATCGAGCAAAGCCAGGAATTCCACCTGCTGACCCGCCGCCCGCAACTGGGCCGTTATTTCGTGGGCAATCAAACCGCCCAGTGACCAACCGAGCATCCGATACGGGCCTTCCGCTTGAATGCGGCGCATCTGTACCAAGTAGTCGGCAGCGATCTGAGCAACGCTGCCGGGCAACGAAGCGTCGCCTCGCAGGCCGCGAGACTGCAAACCATAAACCGGCAGTTGCTCATCCAGATAACGAAGCAGGCTCGCGTAACCCCAACTAAGGCCTATCGCCGGGTGTATGCAGAACAAGGGACGCTCGTGACGCGCCATGCGAAGCGGCAGCACGACCGCCAGCGGGTCACCCGTCGTCTGCGCACGTTGCAGATAGGCCGCCAGGCCAGCGATGGTCGACGCCTCGAAAAGGCTAGCCAGCGGCAATTCCATACCAAAATGCTCGGGAAAGCGCGCCACCATTTCTGCCGCAGTGAGCGAGTCACCGCCCAACTGGAAGAAATTGTCGTGCAGACCCACACGCTCCACGCCCAACACTTGCTGCCACAACGACGCAAGTTTCTTTTCCACATCGGTCACCGGCTCAGCGTAGGCGACCTTGCTGGAACGTGTTGGTGCGGGCAAGGCTTTCCGGTCCAGCTTGCCAGTGGCCGTGAGGGGCATCGCGTCGAGCACGATGACATGCGAAGGAATCATGTACTCGGGCAGGAACCGTGCGAGGTGGCTGCGCAAAGCGTCGATGCTGATGCTCTTTCCCTGACGCATCACAACGTAACCCACCAGGACCAACGTACCATCGTCCTCGCGATGTACCGCGACAGCAGCGTCCGCAATCGCGCTATGCCGTGCCAGCTGGCATTCGATTTCGCCCAGCTCGACGCGATGACCACGAATTTTCACCTGACCATCCGCACGGCCGACGAAGTGAAGCAACCCTTTATCGTTCCAATACACCAGATCGCCGGTGCGATACATGCGGCTGCCATCATTAGCAAACGGATCGCTCAGAAAGCGCGCTTCGGTAAGTTGATGGTGATGCAGATAACCTTTCGCTACACCTGCGCCGGCGATATACAGCTCACCCATAGCTCCCGTCTGCACCGGCTGCTGGTCTTGATCAAGCACATAAAGCCGCGTGTTGAGGATCGGACGACCAATAGGCGGCGCGTCTCGGCCAATGTCCTTCAATTCGATGGCGGTGGACAGCACCGTGGTTTCCGTGGGTCCGTAAAGCTGCGTAACGCGTGTAGCCTGTTGCAGCAAACGAGCGGCAAGTTCAGCACTCAGGGCTTCGCCACCAACCAGGGCATGCAATTGTTTCAGCTGCGCGTCCGGACTCGCCAGTATGACCCGCCACAATGATGGCGTGGCCCACATATGAGTCACGTGATGCTGCTGCATCAGACGCAGCAAGGCCGGCGGATGGCGTACCGTCTCGGCGCTGGCAATCACCACGCTCGCTCCCGACGTCAGCGGCAGAAAGCGCTCCAGCATCGCGATATCAAAGACCATGGTGGCGATGGCCAGGAAGCGATCGCTGGCGACAAGTGCGAGCTGCTCGCGCATGCCTTGCAGCAGATTGCCTAGATTGCGATGCGTGACTTCCACACCTTTGGGCTGGCCGGTAGAACCGGAGGTGTAGAGCACGTAGGCGGTGCTTTCCGGCATAGACAGATCGGGCTCGGGTGCCGTGATATCCAGCAAGGCATCGAGATGTTCGGGATGCAGCAACAACATGCCACCCAGCCCAAAGCGTGCACACAACTCCGGCGGGGCGATCAGCGCGATCGGCGATGCGTCGTCCAGCATCATGGCGATGCGTTCGGGCGGGCCATCCGGATCGAGCGGCAGATAGGTAGCACCCGCGCGCATGATCGCCAACAACACGATCAGCCATTGTTCGTTGCGCGGCAACATTACAGCCACGATATCGCCCGGCAGCACACCATCGGCAATCAGTTGGCGGGCTTGGAGCACGCTACGCTCATGCAATTGGCGATAAGTCAGTGTTGCTGCTTCGCAAATCAATGCTGGCGCATCGGGAGTGTGCTGTGCATGCTGGGCAATCAGTGCAGGCAGGCTTTCCGGCATCAGCGGCGCTGCAGTCGCATTCCAATCGTGCAACAGGCGCTCGCGTTCTTGCGATCCAAGTATGTCGATTTGCCGCAACGGCTGCTGCGGATCGGCCAGTACGCCATCAACCAGCAAGGCAAGACGGCGGCGGTGCTCGTCCAGTTCGGCCACGCTGTACAGCACGGGATTGGCGTCGAAATCGAAACGCAGCTCGCTGCCGTCGCCGCGGTCATAGACGAAGATCGTAAGGTCTTCACCGGAACCGTTGGAGACGTTATGCGAAATAACGCCTGCACCGGCAAACTGAAGCTGGTAGTCGAACGGCTCGATGTTCACACCCAGCCATGCAATATGCTTGCCCTTACCGATCATGCTCAGATCGCGGCGCAAATCCTCATAGCGATATTGCTGGTGCCGCAGCGCCTGCCTGACGGTCTGCGCGACTTGCGCAAACAGATCCGCCGCCGTGGTGTGTGGCGTAAAGCTCAGGCGGATGGCCACGATATTGGCAACCATGCCGGGTGTTCGACGCAGCGCTGCGTTGATGCGCCCGGATACCGGCATGCCGATCACCAGATCGTTCGCGCCGGTGGCCCGATGGTAATAAGCAGCTACGAGCGCAATCAGGATTTGCGGCAGGCTGGTCGCGGTCTGCTTACCGAGCTCACGCAAACGCTGCACGGTGTCGATGGACAAGTGGCCGGTGCTACGCCTCAATCCGCCCATGCTGCTGTGCGGACCCAGACGCGCAAGGGATACCGCCTCAGGCAGGTCAGCGAGCTTTTCTTTCCAGAAATCGCGATCTCGACGGAGCCGGTCCGAATCACGATAAGCCGACTCGGCATCGATCAATTCGTTCAACGAGCCGAACTCGCAGGGCGCAGGCTCACGCCCTTCCACATAAGCGGTATATAGCTCCGCCAATCGGCGCGCAATCACGCCACCGCTGTAACCGTCGTAAACCACGTGATGTGCGCGCTGATACCAGTAATACCGATCATCCGCGGCCTTGAACAAAGCACTGACCCATAGAGGGTCATTGGCCAGATCGACGGGACGGCTCAGCTCCTCCATCATCCAAGCTTCCGCCACTGCGCGTGGGTTGGCTTCGCCACTGAGGTCCAGATACGGAAAGTCACCGTGATAACTTGACCGAATGATTTGACGCGGCTGACCGTGATGTTCGATCACGCTCACGCGCAAGGTTTCCGCTTCGTGAGTGACCTGCCATAAGGCCCGCACGAACAGATCGGGCTGCACCGGCCCGCAAATCTCCAGCATTTCGGCGATATTCAACGTGGCGTCCGCCGCACCGATCTTCTGGCCTACCCACAGTCCACGCTGGGCGGTGGTCAATGGCAGCGACATATCCGGCTCGAGGTTCATTGCGCAGTCTCCTGGCGAGTGCACGCATTCCCGCGTATCGTCTATCTGCGTTGCACTTGCGCTTGTGATTGGTACGTTTGTGATTGGTACCTGGTACCCCTGGACACACTCTTCCCGGCGCAGTCATCTGCGTTTTTGTTTTTCGAGGCAAAACCACCCATCACAGCCAGGGCATGGCCATGAGGAACTCGCACACGTGTTGAACGATTGGATACTGCCGATCAGACGCCCGCTGACGAATCGCCAGACGACATCACTGGCGTGACTGACTCCCTGCTTGTGCGTTGCACGCTCCTGACCAACGCTAAGACTTGCCTTTACGCATAGTGACGACACCTACGTGCATGCTTTGCATCGCCCACACCGCTTTTGCGAAGTCATCACACATGACGACGAGCCATGTGCACAACATCACACTTGCTTCAAACGCTGAAATCTTATGTTGCGGTGTATCAATTCGGCGATGAAAGAATCGTCAACAACTATCAACGCACACTGTCGCTGTTAAAGCACCGCCGCATTTCAAATGCGTGACATGCTCTTCTTTGAGAACAAAGTGTGAAGACATCGCCCATAAAAAACGCTGCATCCCGCGAAGGATGCAGCGCTTCATCGTGAAAATATCGCGACGCTTACGTATGCGCCGTACTCAACGATCGTCACGCGTCCAGATCAGGCCATCGCTTTCGCGCACTGGAAACCGGTGAATCGGTTCATAAGCCGGAGGACACGTCGGCTGGCCCGTGCGTAGATCGAAGCGCGCACCGTGACGCGGACACTCCACCTCAAATCCGATCACATCGCCACCGGCCAGTTCACCGCCGTCATGTGTGCAAATATCTTCCACGGCATACAAATCACCATCGATGTTGAAAACGGCAATGGCAGTGTCGCCATCCCATACCACCTTGAACTCACCGGGCAGCAGTTCCGAACGCGTACCCACTTCCACCCATGCATCGCTCATGCGGTTACTTCCGAAAAGGGCTTGATCATCAGTTCAAAGCGCAGATCGTCGCGGCGCGGAATGCCGAAGCGCTCATTGCCATAAGGGAACGGTGAGTATTCGCCGGTACGCCGGTAGCCGCGCCGCTCGTACCAAGCGATCAGTTCGCTGCGCGCGTCGATCACCTTCATGTGCATGGCGGCGCACTGCCAGACATCTCGCGCGTAGCGCTCGGCTTCGGCCAGCACCTGCTTGCCCAGCCCCGCGTTTTGCCGGGCCGGACTGACGGCAAACATGCCGAAGTAGGCAGATTGCCCGTGCTTTTCGATGTGGCAGCAGGCGAGCAGTACATCGCCTTCGAGCGCCAGCAATACGGCGCCATCCGGTGCATTCAACAATTCAGCAACCAAGCTGGCATCGGTGCGGCGACCATCCAGCAAATGGGTTTCAGTCGTCCAGCCGCGCAGGCCGGATTCGCCGCGATAGGCGGACTCGACCAGGGCGACGATCGCCTCGACATCGGCGCTGACGGCGAGGCGGAAGATGGGAGTGGTATCTGCAGTCATCCTTAGATGATAAGCAGCCGCAGAAAGGCATGCCAGCTCCCCCTGGCTCAGCCAAGGCGGCGCGAGACAGCGAAGAAAATCAGCGAGCCAAATCCGAAGGCGCCGATCAGCAAGGCAACCACACCAGGGGTGACGGTGGTCCAGCCCGCATACTGGATCGCTCCAAACGCCAGCGCCTCGGCAGCGAGCACGATGCCCCAGCGCAGGGAGGCCATCCGGCGAAGATGCTGCTCTCGCTGTACGATCGATTCGATAAGCTCCTTCGAACTGGATTCGAGCATCTTGAGGCGTATCCGCGCATCGACCAGTAGCCTGATGACGTAGGTGATGCAAAACGTCACGCAAACAAAGAGCACTATCGGGACAAGGTGAAGATCATCCAAGTTCACGTTTTTCTCCGGAAGTCGAGGTACCCAGGAGGGGCTTGTGATCACAGAGATACGACCAGGCTCATACTGGTTGCAATCGGGAGCTGCAACCAGGATAACCCCGGCCGTATCTATGCAGGTGTCATGGAACCCGCGCCGCATGAGCAAACACCCGGATCGTCCGCTCGTCGAAGCCGTACTGGCGAATGCCCCCGGTGCGTTCGAACGCCTCGTGCGCGAGTATCAGGCGCTGTGCTGGCACATCATCTACCGCATGGTCCGGCACCCGGAAGATGCCCGCGACCTTTGCCAGGAAACCTTCCTGCGCGTGCATCAGAGCCTGCATCAGTACCGTTTTGAAAGTACGCTCAAATCATGGATAGGCCGGGTCGCCTACACCATTGCCCTTCGCCATCTGGAACGCAAACGTATCGCCGTGGTCGACCTGGGCGCCGACGAGGATATGTCCAGCCTGGTGGAGAACATTGGCGACGGCTTCGACCTCGAATCGGCCTACGCCAGCAGCGAAATGGCCGGACATCTGCATGCTGCGATCGAAGCGCTGCCCCCCATGCAACGTACTGTGTTGACGCTCTATCATCTCGATGAACTATCGATCGAGGACATAGCCGGCATCACCGGCCTCGCCAACGGCACCATCAAGAGCCATCTGTTCCGTTCCCGCCTTGGCCTGCGCAAAGTGCTGGAATCCGTGCAAGGAGTACCCTCATGACCCATTCACCCCAACCGCCCCACGACCCTGTCGACGAGCGCGAATGGACCCTGCAGGAACGGGCGCTGCAGGCGGAGCGGTTCGGACTAGGCCCAGAAGACGACGCGAAGCTGCAACGCTACCGCGCCGTAACGCGGGCACTGCGGGAACCCCTGGACCTGCAGCTACCGGACGACTTCGCCATCCAGATGGCACTCAGGGTCAAACGACGTTCGGCCAGTGATAGGCAGCCGGAGCTCTGGCTGAGCAGCGTACTGCTCGGCGCGCTGTGCGCCATGATGGTGGGGCTGGCGGTGATGTGTGGCCCTGAGTGGCTGCAACTTGGGCAGGCGGCGGTGAAATCTTATCAACTGACGAACCCGTGGCTGCTGGCGCTCGTCGCTTGCATGGTCCTGCCGGCCGTATTGGGCAAACTCACACCTCACCACAACCCTCCGCACCATCACGGGTTGCGTTAGCACACTACAACCCTGCGCTTGAGTCAGAGCAGCAACTTGCGCACCTTCAACAAAGCGGCAATGAAAGCATCGACTTCTTCACGGGTGTTGTAGAACGCAAGCGAGGCGCGCAGCGTAGCCGGCACGCCATAGAACTGCATCAATGGGTGTGCACAGTGATGACCCGAACGCACCGCCACGCCTTCCAGATCCAGCAAGGTGGCCAGGTCGGTGGCCTGCGCACCCTCGATCAGGAAGGAGATGACCGGCTCCTTGTCGGCCGCTTCACCAAAGATGCGTAGCCCCGGGATCTCGCGCAAGCGCTCCGTGGCGTAGGTAAGCAATTCGTGCTCCCACGCGCGGGTCGCTTCGAAACCGAGCGACTGGATGTAGTCGATGGCCGCACCGACACCGGCAAAACCGGCGATGTTGGGGGTACCGGCTTCGAACTTGTGCGGCGGATCGGCAAAGGTGGTGCCATCGAAGCGCACTTCGCGAATCATCTCGCCGCCACCGAAGAACGGTGGCATGGATTGCAGGTGTTCCCGCTTCGCCCACAGCGCTCCGGTGCCGGTCGGCGCGAGCATCTTATGGCCGGTGATGGCGTAGAAATCGCAGCCGAGTGCCTGCACGTCTACCGGGCGGTGCGGCATTGCCTGCGAGCCATCCACCAGCAGCGGAATGCCACGGCGGCGGCATTCGCGAGCGATCTCACGCACCGGGTTCACCGTGCCGAGCACGTTGGAAACATGCGTGACGCAGGCGAGCTTCACTTCCGGCGTCAACAGCTCGAAGAACTTCTCCAGGATCAATTCACCGCGCTGATCGATCGGCGCGGCCTTGACTGTCGCACCGCTGCGCGCCGCCACCAGCTGCCACGGCACGATGTTGGCGTGATGCTCCATCACCGTGGTGACGATCGCGTCGCCCGGCTGCAGGCGCGGCAACGCGTAGCTGTAGGCCACCAGATTCATGGATTGCGTCGTGCCCGAAGTCAGCACCACGTCGTTGCGCGAACCGGCGTTGATGAAAGCCGCCAGCTTGTCGCGTGCGCTTTCGTATGCCGCAGTGGCTTCCTCGCCCAACTGATGCACCGCACGCGCGACGTTGGCATTGTGCTCGCGGTAATGACGATCCACCGCTTCAATCACCGACAGCGGCTTCTGGCTGGTGTTGGCGTTATCGAAATACACCAACGGCTTGCCGTGCACGGTGCGTGACAGCAACGGAAAATCCAAGCGGACGCGCTGTACATCGAAGTCGACGGAAGGATGGCTGGGCTTGGCGTTCATGATGTGATTCAGGGCAGATGCGCGAGCAGCGCTTCGGAAAAATAATCGCGCAGGGTTTCGTTCGGCAGCGAAGCAAACACCGCTCGGCAAAATGCCGCCGTAAGCAGTGCACGCGCTTCAGCCTGTGGCAAACCGCGCGAACGCAGGTAGAACAGCGCGCGTTCGTCAAGCTGACCAACAGTGGCCCCGTGCGCGGCCTTCACTTCATCGGCATAGATTTCCAGCTCTGGCTTAGTGTCGATCTCGGCCAGCGAGGACAGCAGCAGATTCTTGTTGCTGAGACTGGCGTCGGCGCCATCCGCACCTTCAGCCACCACGATGGCGCCACGGAACACGCCGCGTGAACGCTCGTCGGCCACGCCGCGCCAGATCGATTCCGAAGCGGTATTGAGCGCCTGATGGCGAATCGACAACTGCGTATCCACATGCTGACGCCCGCGCAGCACGAACACACCGCGGGTGTCGAATCGCGCCTCGTCGCCGCGCAGTTCGGCATGCAGATCGTGGCGCGTCAGCGCGCCGCCCAGTTCCAGCACATGCATCGTGGCCTGCGACTTCGCACCAAGGTGCAGGCTGCCACGGCGGATCAGCGTGCTGTCCTCACCCGCGTTCTGAAGCAATACATGCTGAAGATGGGCACCATTCTGCAGCACGATATCGGTGACCAGGGTGCCCAGGTGCTTATGTGGAGCGCTGTAAAGGTGATGCTCGACCAGATCGAGCTTGGCGCCCTCACCCAGTTCAATCACATTGCGCGCATGCCAGGCCAGATCATTTTGCGCCGGCGCACCGACGAAGCAGATCTGTACCGGCTTGTTGATGCGCGCGTTTGCGGCAACACGCAACACGACACCATCCCCGGCCAGCGCCGCGTTAAGGCGCGCGAAGATATCACCGGTTTCACGGTAATGGCGGCTGAGCGAAAAACGCAGCGGCTCCGGATCTTGCTCCAGCACCTGCGAGAGCGGCTGCAGCGTAAGGCCAGCCGGCAGCGCTTCAAGCCGCGACAAGTCTGCGCGAAACACGCCGTTGACGAATACCAGGCGCGGCCCATCCACGCCGGGAAGTTTCAGCACATGCGTGTCGATGGCATGCGTGGCGGCAGCAGGATCGCCCAGCGCAAACCGGCGCTGGCCCAGCGCACGCAGCGCGGTGTACTTCCACGCTTCGGCGCGGGTATCGGGTAAGCCCGCGGCGATGAAAGCTTCAAGGTTTTCACGGCGCGCGGCGTCCAGCCACGCTCGCCCGCTGCCGGGTAGGCGCAAGCTCGCGGCGTCGCGCAGACCTTCAATAAAAGGAAGCGGCGCGGACGAGCTCATGCACTTGCCTCATTGACCCAGGCGTAGCCATGTTCTTCCAGCTTCAGCGCCAGCGCCTTGTCGCCACTTTCGACAATGCGGCCATCGGCCAGCACGTGCACGAAATCCGGCTCGATGTAATCCAGAAGACGCTGATAGTGGGTGATCACCAGGAAGGAACGATCCGGCGAACGCAGCGCGTTCACGCCTTGCGACACCTGCTTGAGTGCGTCGATGTCCAGGCCTGAGTCGGTTTCATCGAGGATCGCCAGCTTCGGTTCAAGCACCGCCATCTGGAAAATCTCGTTGCGCTTCTTTTCGCCGCCGGAGAAACCTTCGTTGACGGCGCGGTGCAGCAGTTCGTCGGAGATCTGCATGATCTTCAGCTTCTCGCGCACCAACTTGAGGAACTGCATGGAATCCAGCTCCGGCTCTCCACGCTGTTTGCGCTGTGCATTGAGTGCGGCACGCAGGAAATAAGTGTTGTTCACCCCGGGAATTTCCACCGGGTACTGGAACGCCAGGAATACACCCGCCGCAGCGCGCTCTTCCGGTTCCAACGCGAGCAAATCGCGTCCCTCGAAAATCACCGAGCCTTCGGTCACCTCATAACCTTCGCGACCGGACAGCACATTGCCCAGCGTGGACTTGCCGGCACCGTTCGGCCCCATGATGGCATGCACCTCGCCCGGGTTCACGGTGAGGCTGAGCCCCTTGAGGATGTCCTTGCCCTCGACGCGGGCGTGCAGGTTTTCGATCTTCAGCATGTCGTTTCCTGAAGCGGTGTCCGACGACACCGCGATATTTCGTTGATCGTTATCAGCTGTTGGGGCTGTAGGAACCGGCGCAAACATCACCTTCTTCGGTGCCCTTCAGCCACGCACGCAGCTCTTCGGTGCGCTTACGCGTCATCGCCTCAAGCTCGTTGTTGACGCACATCGGGTAGACGCTGCCGTAGTTGGTGATGTCGCTATCGGGGAAGCGCGCGGCAAGTTCCGCATCGCGAAAGGTCAGCCAGGCTTTCTGTGCGGCTTTGAGCTTGGCCACGAACACTGTGTCCTTCGCGTACTTGCGCAGTACCTGCTGGTAGACCTGGTTGAGCTCTTTGTCCGCGGCGCCATAGCTATTGGAGGCGCACTCGTTCATGGCCCCTTGCGACTGTGCATTGTCCATGCACTTGTCGCCGCTCGATGCCGACGCCGTCGTCGAAGCCGCGGCGAGCGCCGTCCCGGCGATGGCGCTGCCACTGAGCGCCAGTGCAACCACCACCATCCACGCCTTCGTCGAAGATTTCATCCGACCGCTCCTTCCAGCGAGATTTCCAGCAACTTCTTCGCTTCAACAGCGAACTCCATCGGCAGCTCGCGGAAGACTTGCTTGCAGAAGCCATCGACGATCATCGACACCGCGTCTTCCTCGCCGATGCCACGCGACAGGCAGTAGAAGAGCTGGTCGTCGGAAATCTTCGAGGTGGTCGCTTCGTGCTCAACGATCGCGCTAGGATTTTTCACTTCCATGTACGGGAAGGTGTGTGCGCCGCATTGCTTGCCGATCAGCAGCGAATCGCACTGGGTGTAATTGCGCGCGCCTTCCGCGCCTTTCTCCACCTTCACCAGGCCGCGATAGCTGTTGGAACTACGGCCAGCGCTGATGCCCTTGGATACGATCTTGGACTTGGTGCCCTTGCCGATGTGGATCATCTTGGTGCCGGTATCGGCCTGCTGACGATGATGAGTGAGCGCGACGGAGTAGAACTCGCCCACCGAGCGATCGCCACGCAGCACGCAGCTTGGGTACTTCCAGGTGATGGCCGAACCGGTTTCCACCTGGGTCCAGGAAATCTTGGAGTCGTCGCCGCGACAATCGCCGCGCTTGGTGACGAAGTTGTAGATACCGCCGACGCCGTTTTCGTCGCCCGGATACCAGTTCTGCACGGTCGAATACTTGATATTCGCCTTTTCCAGCACGACCAGTTCCACCACGGCCGCATGCAGCTGATTCTCGTCGCGCATCGGCGCCGTACAACCTTCGAGATAGGACACCGAAGCGCCCTCTTCCGCGATGATCAGAGTGCGCTCGAACTGGCCGGTGTGGCCCGCGTTGATGCGGAAGTAAGTGGACAGTTCCATCGGGCAACGTACGCCCTTGGGAATGAACACGAACGAGCCGTCAGAGAACACCGCCGAGTTCAACGCGGCGAAGTAGTTGTCGCCGACGGGCACCACGCTGCCGAGGTATTTCTGCACCAGCTCCGGGTGTTCCTTGATGGCTTCGCTCATCGAGCAGAAGATCACACCGACTTCGGCCAGTTCTTTGCGGAACGTGGTGCCGACGGAAACCGAATCAAACACCGCATCCACCGCCACGCCGGCCAGCTTGGCGCGCTCGTGCAGTGGAACACCGAGTTTGTCGTAGGCTTCCAACAGTTTGGGATCGACGTCGTCCAGTGACTTCGGTCGATTCTTGGGCGAGGCGTAGTAGCTGATCGCCTGAAAATCGATCGGGCCGATATTGAGCTTGGCCCAGTGTGGCGTCGGCATGGTCAGCCAATGGCGATAGGCCTTCAGACGCCACTCGGTCATCCACTCCGGCTCGCCCTTCAGGGCGGAAAGCTGGCGCACGATGTCTTCGGACAGGCCTGCCGGCAGGCTGTCGGTTTCGATGTCGGTGATGAAACCGGCTTCATAACGGCGACCGAGCGCAGCAGCGACTTCGGTGTTGTCGCGCAGTGCGGCGGAGCCATTGGTATCGACAGTCGTGCTCTCAATGGTCATGGTGCGGTCCTGCTTTTCAAATCGGTAAACGCCACGGTGGCGGCGGTGGTGTGCACGGCGGGGCGCAGCATGTCGGCCAGGCTCATCGTGCGCAGCGCGTTATCCAGTACGTTGTTGATGCGTTGCCAGCTGCCGCGCACGCCACATTGCGACTCGCGTTCGCAATGGCCTTCGCTCATGCTGCATTCGGTCATTCCCAGCGGCCCTTCCATCGCTTCGACGATGTCGGCGACGCTGATGTCCTGCGCCGGGCGCGCCAGGCGATAACCGCCGTTGACGCCACGGAAGGAATCCACCAACCCAGCATGCCCCAGCGATTTCAGCAGTTTGCTGACGGTGGGCAACTCCAGGTGAGTTTCTTCGGCAATCTGCGCTGTGCTGAGGACGTCGTCAGGGTGCGCGGCGATGCAAGTCATCACCACGGTGGCGTAATCGGTCAGTCGGCTGACACGGAACATGGGGAGGCACCGCGTTAATCCAGACTAAAATGGTACAGATTAAGCGCTTTGGGGTCAACGCAAGGCCCTTCGGGCACCGAACGTTTGCACCATTTTAGACATTTCAATGCACCAATCTGGCCATAACCTCACTCAGCTCCCGCCGAACATCCTCGCAAAAATGGCTTAAAACGCGGCTTCCTTCCCGCACGCTCGCGCTGGCACGCAATCTGCTGTGTTGCAACAAAACCGTTCTTATGGGGAATCGCCGCGCATGAAATGGATCACCGCGATCATCAAACCCTTCACCCTGGACGATGTGCGCGAAGCACTCGGCGAGGCCGGGGTGCAGGGCATGACCGTGACCGAGGTCAAAGGCTTCGGCCGCCAGCGCGGGCACACCGAGCTGTACCGCGGTGCGGAGTACGTCGTGGACTTCCTCCCCAAGCTGAAGATCGAACTGGCTGTCAGTGATGAACAAGTCGAACTGGCCATCGAAGCCATCACCAAGGCCGCGCGTACCGGCAAGGTCGGCGACGGCAAGATTTTCGTGAGCGAACTGGAACAGGTGATTCGTATTCGGACGCAGGAGGTGGACGCTGATGCGCTTTGATATGCAGCCATTACTCCCTCTCCCCTGCGGGGAGAGGGCTGGGGTGAGGGGCCACTCTTGCACCGAAGTTTCAATGAATCCCAAGGCAAGCCTTGCCCCCTCACCCCAACCCTCTCCCCGCAGGGGAGAGGGAGCGCGTCTTCGCACGATGATGCTGTTGGCCCCGATGCTATTTTTCGCTCCTGCCGCTTTTGCGCAGGCAGCACCAGCCCCCACGCTCAACAGCGGGGACACCGCCTGGATGATCGTCGCCAGTGCGTTTGTGCTGATGATGACGATTCCCGGCGTCGCGCTGTTCTATGGCGGCATGGTGCGCGCCAAGAACCTGCTGTCGGTGATGATGCAGTGTCTGGCGATCACCTCGCTGGTGACGGTGTTGTGGATGGTGTACGGCTATTCGATGGCCTTCAGCACGGATGGCATGCATGCCGGCGTGACCAACTGGCATTCGTTCATCGGCGCGCTAGATCGCGTGATGCTGGCGGGACTGACACCGACGACGCTCTACCAGACTGTGCCGGAAAGCGTGTTCGTAATGTTCCAGCTTACCTTTGCGATCATCACGCCTGCGCTGATCATCGGCGCCTTTGCCGAGCGCATGAAATTCAGCGCGATGCTGGTGTTCTCCGGACTATGGCTCACCTTTGTCTATCTGCCGATTGCGCACATGGTGTGGAGCGGTCCGGGCTCGCTGCTGGGTGACCTGGGCGTGCTCGACTTCGCGGGTGGCACCGTGGTGCATATCAACGCAGGCATCGCCGGCCTGGTTGCCTGCCTGGTGCTGGGCAAGCGTCGCGGCTATCCGCACACGCACATGCCACCGCACAATCTTGGCTACACGGTGATCGGCGCCAGCATGCTGTGGCTGGGCTGGTTCGGTTTCAATGCGGGCTCGGCCGTGGCCGCGAATGGCAGCGCCGGCATGGCGATGCTGGTCACGCAGATTGCGACCGCTGCTGCAGCCATCGGCTGGGTCGCGGTGGAATGGATCGTGCACAAGCGCGCCAGCGTGCTGGGTATTGCCTCAGGTGCGGTGGCCGGACTGGTGGCAGTCACCCCCGCCGCCGGCACGGCGGGACCGGGCGGCGCTTTGATTCTGGGCTTCGTGGCCGGTGCGGCCTGCTTCTTCACCGCTACGCGCCTGAAGCACAAGCTCGGCTATGACGACACGCTGGACGTGTTCGGTGTGCACGCCATCGCCGGCATCATCGGCGCCCTGCTGACCGGCGTGTTTGCCGCGCCCAAGCTGGGCGGATTCGACACCGCCGTGACGTCGCCGCTGGCGCAGCTGTGGATTCAGTGCAAGGGCGTGGGCTTCACCATCGTGTGGAGCGGGTTGTTGAGCTGGGTGATCCTGAAACTGGTCGACCTGACCATCGGGCTGCGCGTGACGGCCGAGCAAGAGCAGATTGGCCTGGATATCGCCGAGCATGAGGAGCGGGCATACAACCTGTCCTGATGAATAGTGCAAGACAGCCTCGGCGTCACCCCGGCGAAGGCCGGGCGACGCTGAGGCCGGAATTGGATGAACAATGCGAACTGGCACTAAGCTATTCGCGTGTCCGCCTCGAACTCCTGCATGCAAAGCCTCAACGACCGCGCCACCACCCGCCTCGCCTGGACGCGAACCAGCCTCGGCAATCCCACGCTCACCCTGGAACCTGCCTCTGCCGACGCGAGCTTTCGCAGCTACTGGCGCACCCACCATGACGGCCGCAGCTGGATCGTGATGGATTCGCCGCCGGCGCAGGAAGATCCGCGCCCCTGGCTGAAGATCGGGCAGCAACTGGCCGCCGCGGGCTTGCATGTGCCGGCGGTGTACGACAAAGACCTCGAACAAGGCTTCCTGCTGATCGAGGATCTCGGCACACAACTGTATCTGCCCGCCTTGAACGAAAGCACTGTCGACGCTTTGTATGGCGAGGCGATGGATGCACTGCTGCGCATGCAGAGCCGGATGGATTACCGCGACCTGCCGCCGTTCGATAGCGATGTGTTGATCCGCGGCCTGGAAATCATGCCGGAATGGTTCCTTGGCCGGCATCTTGGGCACAAGCCTGATTCCAGTGAAGCGGATGTGCTGGAAGCAGCTTTCGGCGTGATCGTGCGCAATGCACTGGAGCAGCCACGCTGCTTCGTGCATCGCGATTTCCACAGCCGCAACCTGCTGATCGTCGAACACAACTCACCGGGCATCATCGATTTCCAAGGTGCACTCGCAGGTCCCATCACCTACGATCTCGCGTCGCTGTTGCGCGATGGCTATATCGCCTGGCCGCGCGAACGCGTCGAAGCATGGGCCGAATCGTATCGGTGCAAGTTGATCGATACGCAACGTATTGCCGCCGATGTCGATCAAAAACAATTCCTGCGCTGGTTCGACCTGACCGGCCTGCATCGCCATGTGCGTGTCTTGGGGCAGTTCTATCGCTTGTGGTACCGCGACGGCAAACCCGGTTATCTCGCTGATGTGCCGCGTGTCTACCACTACGTTATCTCCGTCGCACGCAGCTATCCAGAGCTGGCGGAATTCGCCGCTTTGATCGAACGGCACGTACAAGGCCGCGATCTGACCAAGGTCGCTAACGCATGAGACACGCACTGATCTTCGCCGCAGGTCTGGGCGAGCGCATGCGGCCCCTGACAGATCACACGCCCAAGCCGCTACTGACCGTGCAAGGCAAGCCGTTGATCGCGTGGCACCTGGAGAAGTTGGCCGCCATCGGCGTGCATTACGTGGTGATCAACACTTCGCATCTGGCCGATCAGTTTCCCGAAACACTGGGCGACGGTTCGCGCTGGGGTCTGCGCATTCGCTACGCCTATGAAGGCACCACACCACTGGAAACCGGCGGCGGCATGCTCAACGCCCTGCCCTTACTCGGGCCGGAACCGTTTATCGTCGTGAGTGGTGATGTGTGGACGGATGCCGATTTCGCTGCGTTACCCACCAAACCCGCAGGTGTTGCGCATCTATTGATGGTCGACAACCAATCGCATCATCCGGAAGGTGATTTTGCGTTGGACGCTAATGGGCTATTGCACAGCGATGGCGACAAACGACTCACCTACAGCGGGATTGGTGTCTATCGTCGCGAGTTTCTGGATCCGTGGCACTCGGTGATTGGATACGACGTTGCTGCAAACAAGCCCGCACGCTTCAAGATCAGGCCGTTGCTGGAGGCTGCGATGAAACAAAACGCCGTGACTGGCAGTCATCATCGTGGTGCCTGGACAGATGTGGGCACGCCAGAGCGTCTTGCATCGCTCAATCACGCTGAGCGTGAACCGTAGATTGGTTACGGCGTTACGGGGCACCGGGCGCAACAGGCGTAACGACGGATGCCGAGACATTGGTGATCGCCGGTGTCGCCGCTTGCGCACTATCGGCCTGCTCCTGCGATAACGCTGCATCCTGTGCCTGCTTGGTCATCAGGATGATGCTGATGCGCCGGTTGATCGGATCGCTTGGATTGACCTTGTCGAACGGTACGGATGCTGCCAGACCCACTACGCGTGCAATCTTTTCTTCGTTCAGTCCACCATCCAGCAACGCGCGGCGCGCCGCGTTCGCACGATCTGCGGACAGCTCCCAATTGCTGTAGTTGTGATTGCTGCTATAGGGTGCGTCGTCGGTGTGGCCCGACAGGCTGATCTTGTTCGGCGCCTGGCCGATGAAACTTGCCAGCTCGCGAAGAATCGCCACCGTGTAAGGCTTGAGTGTGGCGCTACCGGTGTCGAACATTGGCCGGTTCTGCTTGTCGACGATCTGGATGCGCAAACCTTCTGGCGTGATATCCAGCAGCAATTGATCCTTGAACGGCTCGAGTGCCTGGCTTTTTTCAATGGCCGCGTGCAATTGCTGCATAAGATTTTCCAGGCGCGCCTTCTCCTGTTCCTGCGCCAGCTTTTCCACATCTGGTGCGGCGGTCCGCGACGCACGTCGATCCTTGCCCGGACCATGCGGCATATCCATGGCCCCACCCAGTTTGATAGCACTGTCGCTGGCGCCGCCTGGCCCGACCTTGCCGGGCGGTGCCATGGTCGCATTGCCCGCCACCATGCTGGGATTCTTGAAATATTCGGCGATAGCGGCACGCTGCTGTTTCGTGCCGACGCCAATCAGCCACATCACCAAAAAAAACGCCATCATCGCTGTCACGAAGTCGGCGTAAGCCACCTTCCACGCACCGCCATGGTGGCCATGCTTGCGGCGACGTGCACGGCGTACGACGACTACCAGCGAATCGCCGTCGTATTCGCTCACGCCGCAGCTCCAGCCCGCGCGCCTTTGAGGTGTTCTTCGAAATCCTGAAAGCTGGGACGGGTCTGTGGCGACAGTGTCTTGCGTGCAAACTCGACCGCCACCTTGGGGTTATAGCCGCGCAAACACGCCAGCAAGGCCACTTTTACGCATTCGAACGCCCTGCCATCTTCGCTCACGCGGCTTTCCATCGCCGCACCGAGCGGCCCGACGAAGCCATAGCAAAGCAAGATGCCAAGAAAAGTGCCGACCAGCGCGCCAGCAATGTGTTCGCCGATCTGCGAGGTGTCGCCACCTAGTTGCGACATGGTGGTAACGATACCAAGCACGGCTGCAACAATCCCGAATCCAGGCAGTGCATCGGCCATCTTCAACACTGCCAGCGCAGGCGCCTCTGCTTCTTGCTGATGTGTTTCCAGTTCCACTTCCAGCAACTGCTCCAACTCATGCGGATTCATGTTGCCGCCGACCATCAGGCGCAAGCAGTCAGTGATGAATTCGATCAGGTTGTGCTCTTTCACCAACCGCGGATAGGCGCTGAACACCGGGCTGGCTTGTGGATCCTCGATATGCGATTCCAGTCCGAGCAAACCCTGTTTACGCATCACACCGAAAATGTCGTAGAGCAAAGCGAGCAGGTCCACGTAATCCTGCTTGCGGTATTTGGGACCTTTGAACAACGCGACGATATTGCGAAACGCTTCCTTCACGATCTTGGCCGGATTAGCCGACAGGAACGCGCCCACCGAACCGCCACCGATGATCATCAGCTCACAGGGCTGCCACAGCGCAAGCATATGGCCGTGCGCCAGCAGATAGCCGCCAAAAACGCAGCCAAGCACCACAAGGGAACCGATCACGACAAGCATGGAGACTCCAGGCCAGGACACGATGTCCTAGACAGGCTTATCGACCGGAGCACGCTGAAGTTGAGACTGAAAAGTGATAACGCGCTGGAACAGCTGACGCGTTCGGATTTCTATTTGCGAAGTGACGTCCTGCGTCACATCACCAACGAAAACGGCCCGGAGATCCGGGCCGTTTTACCTACACATATGTGAAGACGAATTACGGACGGCGCGCCAGTTCCGGATTCTCCTTGGTCACCGGCATCAGATCCTTCTTCGACACACCCAGCCACAGCAGGATCGGGCTGGCCACAAAGATGGAGGAAAGCGTACCCACCAGGATGCCGATCAACATGGTGATCGCAAAACCATGCACCGTAGGACCGCCGAAGAAATACAGCGCGGCCATCGCGATGCTGGTGAACAACGAGGTGATGATGGTTCGCGACAGCGTGCTGTTGATCGAACGGTTGAGGATCTCTTCCGGATCGGCCTTGCGCGAGGAGCGGAACAGTTCACGGATACGATCGAACACCACCACCTTGTCGTTGATCGAGTAACCGATCACCGCCAGCACGGAGGCCAGTACCGTCATATCGAACTCGCGCTGCACCAGCGAGATCACGCCCAGCGTGACTAGCACGTCATGCACTTCGGTCGCCAGCGCGGCAATCGCGAAGCGGCGTTCGAAGCGAATCCACAGATAGATGCCGATACCGATGATCACGAAGATCGCCGCGGTGACACCATCGCTGCGCAGCTGTTCGCCGACCTGCGGGCCGACATAGTCCTTGCCGGCGATCTTAGCGTCCGGACGGCCGGCCTGCAGCGCCTTGGCGACGTCGTTCGCAATCAGGTCGAGGTTCGGCGATTTGCCTTCCTGCAGCACAAAGTGCGCGTCATCTTTTGGCTGAAAGCGGATCGACACCTGACGGGTGCCGCCGACGCTCTGCACGGTCGCATTCTCGATGCCGCCCTTGTCCAACGCGCTGCGGACGTCTTCAACCGAGACCGGATTGTCGTAGGTGGCCTCGATGCTGACACCGCCGGTGAAATCCAGGCCATAGTTCAGACCGCGCGTGGCGAGCAGCGCGATCGAGGCAACCATCAGCAGGACGGCGATGCCGATGCTGACCTTGCGCAAGCCGAGGAAGTGAACATTGCTGTTGTGGCTGAAAATTTCCATGTCGTTCCCCGATTACACCGACAGCGTCTTGAGCTTGCGCCCGTGATGGATGAGCGCGGTGATCGCGTGAGTCACCGTGACCGAGGTGAACATCGAAGTCAGGATACCGATCAACAGCGTGACGCCGAAGCCCTTGATCGGACCGGATCCCATCGTGGTCAGAGCGAGCGCGGCGATAAGGTGAGTGACGTTGGCGTCGAGAATCGTCGCCCAGGCTTTCTCATAACCGGCGCGGATCGCGGCCAGCGGCGTTGAACCGTTACGCAATTCTTCGCGCACGCGTTCGCAGATCAGCACGTTGGCGTCGATCGCCATACCCAGGGTCAGCACGATACCAGCGATGCCTGGCATGGTCAGGGTCACGCCAATGGCCGACATCACCGCCACCAGAATCACCAGATTGAAGAACAGCGCCACATCCGCCACCAAGCCGAACAGCTTGTAGTAGATCGCAGCGGCCAGCAGCACCAGGCCAAGGCCCAGCAGCACCGCCTTCAAGCCCTTTTCGATGTTGTCCTGGCCAAGGCTGGGACCAATCACGCCTTCCTGCACGATGTCCATGGAAGCGGCGAGCGAACCGCCCTTGAGCAACAGAGCCAGTTCCGATGCTTCCTTGGTACTGCCCAAGCCGGTGGTCTGGAATTTATTGCCGAACACACCGTTGATGGTGGCGTAGTTGATGACCTGGTAGGTCGTCTTAGGCGTACGCACTTCCTTGCCATCGACGACCTGGGTGTCGGTGGTGCGCTCCACATACACCACGGCCATCGGCTTGCCGACGTTGTCGCGTGTGAAATCGAGCATCTTGGCCGCGCCCGCCGAATTCAGCGTCACGTTCACGCTGGGTGAGCCGGTTTGCGAGTCGTTGCCGGACGATGCATCGACCAGTTCGTCACCAGTAGCGATGATGTTCTTGCTGACCAGGTAGGGCTCGCCGTGACGGCCGTAATACAAGTGAGCATCCGGCGGGACGTTGCCGGTCTTCACGGCATCCTGCACGGCGGGATCGCGTGCATCGCCAAGGCCTGCCACGTATTCCAGCGTTGCGGTGGCGCCGATGACCTTCTTGGCCTCGGCCGGATCCTGCACGCCGGCCAGTTCGACCGAGATGTGATCTTCGCCCTGTGCCTGGATCACCGGCTCGGACACGCCCAGCGCGTTGATACGGTTGCTCAAGGTGGCGAGGTTCTGGCGAATCGCGCTGGTGGCGAGGTCACGCAGCTTGATTGGCTTGATCACCGCGTTGAGCACGAAGCGGTTGCCGGTGCTGGCACCATCCGTGACATTCAGATCGGTGTATTCGGTGGCAATCGCATCGCTGGCCGCGGAGCGATCGGCGGCGGAACCCAGCACCACGTTTACGCCCTGACCGCGAGTGGGATCACGCGCAACGGAGACAAACGGAATCTTCTTGTCCTTGAGCAGCGAGGTGATGTCCTGGGTGTAGCGGATTTCCTGCTTGTCGATCACATCGTTCTGGTCGACCGCCATCAGGAAGCGCACGCCACCTTGCAAGTCCAGACCCAGCGGCATCGGACGGCCACCGATCGCACTGAGCCAGCTCGGCACGGTCGATTGCAGGTTGAACGCAGCGGTGTAGTCATCACCCAACACCGGCTTGAGCGCATCGGCCGCAGCCTTCTGCTGATCCCCGTTGGCGAAGCCGATCAGGATGAAATCGCCGCGGCTGGGATCGTGCTTGAGGTTGGCGTCGAGGTAGGAAATCTTGGCAGCCTGCAGCGCCGCCGTGACCTTCTGCTGCAAGGCCTCGTCGACCACGGCGCTATGGGTGGCCGAGACCTGCACCGCGGGCTTGGGCAGATACAAGTTCGGCAGCGCGTACAAGGTGCCCAGCACCAGTACCACGGCAACCAGAAAGTATCTCCAGCGTGGAAAATCGCTCATGCCTTGCATCCATAAAATCCACGGCTCAAGGCCGCGGGATTAGCGTCAATGTGATAAAGAAAACCGGTCCGCGTCGCGGAACGATCAGGACGACTTCAGCGTGCCCTTCGGCAACACCTGCTGTACCGCGCTCTTCTGCAGCTTGATCTTCACGTTCGGCGCGATCTCGACAGTGATGAAGGTTTCACCCACGTCCTCGACGCGGCCGGCGATACCGCCGTTGCTGACCACTTCATCGCCTTTGGCCAGACTGGACACCATCTGTCGGTGCTCCTTCTGTCGCTTCGTCTGCGGGCGGATCATCATGAAGTACATCAGGCCGAACAGCACGATCATCATGATCAGCATGGAGAGGCCGCCACCGGCAGCACCCGGCGCTGCCTGCGCCAGTACGAAATTCGTCGAAAGGCTCATCATCTTGTCCCGCAAGTTATGGCCGCAGCAAGAGTTTTTGCCGCGCGCCCAATAAAAGACCTTGGATTATGCCATGCCCCCCGGAGCTATGCACGGCACACCATTCCGCCCCAGGGCCAGTCCATGTGGCCTTGGGACAGCGTTTGCAAGCCAGGGTTTCCCCTAAACCCCGGCACCCTGCCTGCGGGCGTAGAACTCGGTCACGAAATCGTCCAGCTTCCCGGCCGCGATGGCTTCGCGCAGGCCGGCCATCAGGCGCTGGTAGTGGTGCAGGTTATGGATGGTGGCCAGCTGGCTGCCGAGGATCTCGTTGCAGCGGTCCAGATGCCGCAAGTAGGCGCGGCTGAAGCCATTACGGCAGGCGTAGCACTCGCAGCCCTCCTCGATCACCCGGGTGTCATTGGCGAACTTGGCGTTGCGGATGCGCAGCGTGCCTTCGGAAGTGAACAGGAACCCGTTACGCGCGTTGCGGGTGGGCATGACGCAGTCGAACATGTCGATGCCGCGCCGCACGGCTTCGACAATATCTTCCGGCCGGCCCACACCCATCAGGTAGCGAGGGCGATCCTGGGGCAGCAACGGCACGGTGAAATCCAGGGTGTGATTGCGCTCGGCTTCGGGCTCACCCACCGCCAAACCGCCCACCGCGTAGCCGTCAAAGCCAATCTGTACCAACCCTTCCGCGGAACGGCGGCGCAGGTTTTCATAGACACTGCCCTGCACAATGCCGAACAGCGCATTCGGATTCTTCAGCTCATCAAAGCCACGGCGTGAGCGTTCGGCCCAGCGCAGGCTCAGCTCCATCGATTCGGACGCCACTTTTTCCGTGGCCGGATACGGCGTGCACTCGTCGAAGATCATCGCGATATCCGAATCCAGCACCGTCTGGATCCGCATCGACTCTTCCGGCGACAGGAACACCTTGGAACCATCCACCGGCGAGGCAAACGTCACGCCCTGCTCGGTGATTTTGCGTTTATGCGCCAACGAGAACACCTGGAAACCACCGGAATCGGTGAGGATCGGCTTGTTCCAACCAATGAAGCGATGCAGGCCACCGAACTCCCCCACGATATCCAGACCCGGACGCAGGAACAGATGAAAGGTGTTGCCGAGGATGATCTCGGCGCCCACTTCGAGCAGGTCGCGCGGGGTCATGGCCTTGACCGAGCCGTAGGTGCCCACGGGCATGAAGGCCGGGGTTTCCACAGTGCCGCGGTCGAAGGTGAGGCGGCCGCGGCGGGCGGCGCCGTCGGTGGTGAGGAGGTCGAAATGCATGGAGGTCATCGGGGAATTATGGCATTTCCGGTGCCGACGCCTCTGGCCTCCCTTTGATCGCAAATGATTGGCTGCGACCTACCGGATATCCCACCCGTTCCTTGCCGTCATTCCCGCGGAAGCGGGAATCCATGTTGCTTTTGCGCAAGTGCTTGAAATGGATTCCCGCTTCCTCGGAAATGACGGCAACAAGAGTTACAACCCCTGCGGCAAGATCAACATTGCATCCCCATAGGAGAAAAACCGATACCGCTGTTTCACCGCATGCGTGTAGGCGCCAAGGATGTACTCGCGCCCGGCCAATGCCGATACCAGCATCAACAAGGTCGACTGCGGCAGATGGAAGTTAGTGATCAAACCATCGATGCTGGTGATGTGATAACCGGGAAAGATGAAGATCTGCGTTTCACCGGCAAATGGCCGCAATACGCCTTCGACGGTCGCACTTTCCAGTGCGCGCACCACCGTGGTGCCGACGGCGATAACGCGGCCACCTGCGCGCCGCGTGCGATGAATCTGCTCGACCAGACCTGCCCCGACATTGAGCCATTCGCGATGCATCTGGTGATGCGTCAGATCATCGGTCCGTACCGGTTGGAACGTGCCCGCACCAACATGCAAGGTCACGTAACCAAAGTCCACGCCCTTGTTGTGCAGCTGCGTCAGCAGACCATCGTCGAAATGCAAGCCGGCCGTAGGCGCGGCGACTGCGCCAGGCTCACGTGCATAAACGGTTTGGTAGCGCTCGAGATCGCTAGCGTCTGCACCGCGTGAGATATAAGGCGGCAGCGGCATTTCACCCAAGCGCATCAACAGGCGCTCCAAAGGCTCGGGCGACTCGAAGCGCAGACGGAAAAAGTTTTCGTCGCGCCCCAATACCGTGGCATGGCTGCCATCGGCCAGGATAATCACCGTTCCCGCGCGCGGCTTCTTGCTGACCCCAAGCTGCACGGTCGCCTCGTGCGCACCGGTCACACGCTCGATCAGGATCTCCACCGCACCGCCGCTTGGCTTATGCCCGTAGAGGCGCGCCGGCAACACCCGCGTGTCGTTGAACACGAGCAGGTCGCCCTTGCGGAGGAACGAAGGCAGCTCGCGGAACATGCGGTCCTGCCAGGTACGCACCGGCACATCCAGCAGCAACAGGCGGCTGGCGCTGCGTTCGGACAGCGGCGACTGCGCAATCAGTTCAGGCGGCAGGTCAAAGTTGAAGTCGGACTTTTTCACGGCAGGGAGTTTGAACGGCAACGGGGCATTATCCCCTAAGCCCGTCAACGTGTCCCCGCTCAGCACACCGCATCACCGTCATCGTATGTTCGCCGGAACGGCGGCATCTCGAATGCCGGGTGTTAAAGCCACCCTTTTTGCCGCGCCAGGCGATATGCCTCAATACGATTGGCCGCCCCCAGCTTGCCGATGGCCTCGGAAAGGTAATTGCGCACCGTGCCGTGCGAGAGATTGAGCTTGGTGGCGATATCACTGGCGGATTGCCCTTCACCCGCCAAGCGAAGCACTTGCCGTTCGCGGTCATTGAGTGGATCGGCTTCCGACCATGCTTCCAGCGCCAGTTGCGGATCGATCGACCGGCCACCGCGATGCACCATGCGCAACGCTTCGGCAAGATGCTCGGCTGGTGCGTCTTTCAGCAGATAGCCTGAGACGCCTGCATCCAGCGCACGCCGTAAAAAGCCGGGACGCGCGAACGTGGTGACGATAATCGATTTCACCGGCAGCGCATGGCGCTGGATGCGTTGCACCAGTTCGAGTCCGGTGATGCCCGGCATTTCGATATCGGTAACCAGTACATCCGGCTTCAGACGCTGCACTTCACGCCACGCCGACTCGCCATCGGCCACCGAGCCGAGCACTTCAATATCCGATTCCAAATTCAACAGTGCGGACAACGCGCCGCGGACCATGGCCTGATCTTCGGCCAAAAGGACGCGAATCATGCGGCACCCCGTGCGAGATCCGACGGCTCGCCATCTGCCGGCGACGCAAAGTCCTGTGCGACTCGACGCTTGGCCCCAAGTGGCACATGGACGCTGATTTTGGTGCCGCGTTTGGGTGGTGAATCAATCGAGAGCGTGCCGCCCAAAGCACGTACACGCTCACGCATGCCGTTGATGCCGTTGCCTTCGGCATTCTGTCCACCACGTCCGTTGTCGCAAATCTGCATGTCGAGTTTGTCCGCCGTACATTCGAATCGCACGCTAGCTTCGGTCGCGCCAGCATGGCGATGGATATTGGTCACCGCTTCGCGAATCACCAGCGCCAGGCTCCGCTCCACGTCAACGGGCAGCGAGGGTGGCAAGTTACCGTAATCCAGATGCACAGCAGAGGATTCGAGCAACAAGCGCGCCGAGGCCAGTTCAGCGGCGAGATCGGTCGCGCGAATGCCGGTCACCGCCGCACGCACTTCTCCCAGTGCATGGCGAGCCACATTTTCCGCTTCTTCCAGTTCGCGGCGTGAAGCAACTGGATCGCGATCGAACAGCTTGCGTGATAGCTCCAGCTTTAGCGTAATCAGTGACAAGGTATGACCGAGCAGATCATGCAAGTCACGTCCGATACGTTCGCGCTCGGCCGTCGCCGCCAATCGCCGTACTTCGTCCTGCGATAATTTCAGCGCAGCATTCTTCTTCGATGTACTGATCCCAACGTTGATCACCGTGCTGATCACAGCCACCATCATGATCAGATACGCAATGACTTGCCATGGCAATCCCCTCTGCGAAGCAACCAGCGCAAAAATCGCGCACATGGCGAAAAGATTCAGCAGGTATTTGCCCCAGCCGTATTCACAGGCGCGAAACATCACGCAGCCATAAATGAAATAGCACGCCCCCGTACTGGAATCGAATGCCGTGGTGATATAGCCGAGCAACGCGATAGCCCATGTGTAGCGATACAACGAGCGCTGCGGGCGAACAAGGCACAGCGCATAAAGCAGTAGAAAAATCGGATAGCTCGCCACGACGATAACCAGCCACTTGGACGTGAACCCCTTGTCCATCAACGGACCGAAAAAGATCCAGACCGACCACAGCAGGTGAACGGCATCGACCCAGGGGTTATGACCTTTGCGGATGTTCTCGGCCGCCTCCGAATCCTGCGTCGGCTTGAGCCATGCGGGTACAGGCAGTGAAAAAGACATGATCAGCGGTTCCGAAGCGCGGCGTCGACCATCGTACGTCAACCGTAACGGCGCAGGCGATGTGCCGCGATCACCACGAAGACCAGGGTAAACCCCGCCAGCACCAGCACATGCCCGACTACGCCGCCCTGTTTCAGCCCCAATGCCACCAATCCCAGTTCATGCAGGTGATAACTCGGCCACAGTGGCGCAATCTGCTGCAGCGCCTTGGGCAGTTCGTTCATCGGCACCCATAGCCCCGAAAGAAAGGCCATCGGCAAATAGACCACATTGAGCATGCCCGGCGCACCCTGCCCCTTGATCAGCGTGCCGATCAGCATGCCGAGCGCGCAGAAGGGCAGCACACCCAAAACGCTCATCATCAGCAGCAAGCCGGCTTGTCCAACCGTTATCGGCACATGGACCATACTGATACCCATCGCCAGCAACAGCAAAACCACCATAGGCGCGGCAAGCATCGCCATCAGCATCTTGCCTAACAGGTAAGCACCTGGTGGCATCGGCACGGCACGCTTGTAGGTCAGCAAGCCGCCATCACGTTCCAGCGCCAGCGATACACCGAAGCCGAACAGTCCTGGGCTCATCACGCCGAATACGCTGTAGCTGACCAAAAGGTAGCGCGCTACGTCGGCACCTGCAGAGCGATTCATCACGACGCCGAACAGCATATACAGCAGTGTGGGGAGGAAGGTGATCGGCAGCATGAAGCCGGGATTGCGCATATAGCGCAAGCATTCGCTGCGCGCTTCTGCCAGATAGGCGCCGAGCACGCGGCGAAAACCCATGCGCTCTGCTCGCGATGCAGGCGATGTTGCAGTAATCGATACAGCGTTCATTACGCAGCCTCCTGTTCCAGCGTGCGTTCGTCGCGGGTGAGTTCGGTAAAGACATCGGCCAGACCGGCACGCTGCACTTCCAGTTCTCGCAGCGAAGCATCGGCGTAGAGCAGGCAGCGCAGCACGTTTTCCGCATCGTTAGTGCCGATGCGCAGGCGTGCACCGTCGCGTTCGGCACTGGCGACCTGCGGCCAACTGGCCACCGTGGCGGCATCAAGATCGCTCACACAACGGATACGGGTCAGCGGCACCTGCGCACGCAGTGCATCGACCGTGCCTTCGCTCAGCACGCGGCCCCTGCCCATCACGACCACGCGTTGCGCCAACGCCTCGGCTTCTTCCAGATAGTGCGTTGTGAGCACGACAGAACACCCTTCGGTCACCAGGGCGCGCATGGCATCCCAAAGTTTTCGGCGCGCGTCGATATCCATGCCGACCGTGGGCTCATCCAGGAACACCAGTTCCGGCCTGCCGCACAAAGCCAACGCGAATTGCACGCTGCGCTGCTGCCCACCCGAGAGCTTGCCGTAAGGCCGGCGCAGCAAATCGCTGACACCCGCCAATGCGGCGCTTTCTTCCAGAGGACGCGGATTGGGGTAATAACTGGCAGTCAGGCGCAACAACTCACCCACACGCAAGGTCATCGGCAGCATGGCCGATTGCAACATCACGCCGATGCGGCGGCGTGCCTCGATCTCCTGCGGATCGCGACCGAACAGCTCAGCCCGGCCCCCATCGGGGCGAATCAGGCCCAGCAACAAGCTGATGCTGGTGCTTTTGCCGGCCCCGTTAGGGCCTAGCACCGCAAGCAGTTCGCCGCGGTGCAACACAAGATCGACACCGCCAAGGGCAGTGAGCTGGCCGTAGCGTTTGACGGCGCCGGACAGACGGGCGACAACATCGGACGTGGGATTCATGGCGTTCCTCCTTGCACTGCAGCGTAGGTGGCGCAAGGGATTGAACCCAGTTGCCAGCGTCAGCCGTCGCAGATGACAAGCGTCATCCGGGGGTACCGGCGCACCCTGCCCGCGGGTTATCCTGATGGGCGTACGCTGGCGGTTTCCCCACACGCGGCGTGTGCGAATGGGCGCCTTGCCCACGGGCTTCAAGCGCCCTTCCCGCACAAAATATCGATGCTGGCCTGCTTTGCGCTGGGTGCGCGAGGCGCTGGCAAGATTCGAGGAGAGTAGTCATGGGTGTGATCGAACAGCTGCGCGAACTGCGCGAATTTGGCGGCAAGCCGCGAACCATTGGCCTGGACGACGCCACCATCGAGCGCATGGCTGCGCTTGATCCGCAACTCGGCAAGGCTGTGGCGGAAGCCGTGACGCGTCATCGCGAACTGCGTACCGAACTCGGCGATTTCCTGAAACTGGACGAAGCGGAGCAGTTGACGCAGACGCAAACCGGTTTCGTGAACTTCTATCCCGATGATGCGATTAACCCGTATCTGCCTGCCACTGCGCGCGGTCCGTGGGTCGTCACGCTGAAGGGCGCCGTGGTGCACGACAACGGTGGCTACGGCATGCTCGGCTTCGGTCACAACAACGAAGCGATCGATGCCGCGCTGGCGCGTCCGCAAGTGATGGCCAACGTGATGACGCCGAGCGTGTCGCAGATGCGCTTCACCCAGGCGATGCATCGCGAACTGGGCCGCAACCGCGGCGCTAATCCTTATACGCAGTACCTGTGCCTGAATTCCGGTTCGGAATCGGTAGGCCTGGCCTGCCGTATCGTCGACGTGAACGCCAAGCTGATGACCGATGCCGGTGGCCGCTACGCAGGCCGCACGATCAAGCGCGTCGCAGTGAAAGGCGCGTTCCACGGCCGCACCGACAAACCGGCGCTGTATTCCGATTCTTCGCGCCGCACCTATCAGCAGCATCTGGCGAGCTATCGCCATGAAGACACGCTGCTTACGGTTGCACCGTATGACGTCGCCCAACTGGAAGCTGTCTTCGCTGATGCCGACCGTCACGGCTGGTTTATCGAAGCGCTGTTCCTGGAGCCGGTGATGGGCGAAGGCGATCCTGGCCGCGCGGTCACGCCTGCGTTCTACCAGGCAGCTCGCGAACTCACCGAAGCACATGGCTCGCTGTTGCTGGTCGACTCGATCCAGGCCGGCCTGCGTGCGCATGGCGTACTGTCAATCATCGACTACCCCGGCTTCGAAAAGCTGGCGCCGCCGGATATGGAAACGTTCTCCAAAGCGCTCAATGCCGGCCAGTATCCGTTGTCGGTGCTCGCCGTGACGCAACACACCGCCGGCCTGTATCGCAAAGGCATCTACGGCAACACCATGACCGCCAACCCGCGTGCTTTGGATGTCGCGTTGGCCACGCTCGATCAGCTCAGCGATGACGTGCGCAATAACATCCGCGTGCGCGGCAAGGAATTCGTCGACAAGCTCAACACGCTGAAGGATGAACTGGGCGGCCTGATCACCAAGGTGCAGGGCACCGGCTTGCTGTTCTCCTGCGAACTGGCTCCGCAGTTCAAGTGCTACGGCGCCGGCTCCACCGAGGAATACCTGCGCGAGCGCGGCATGGGCGTGATCCACGGCGGCGCCAACTCCCTGCGCTTCACGCCGCACTTCAAAATCACCAGCGCGGAAGTGGACATGGTGATTGCCCACGTGCGGCACGCGTTGCTGGAAGGGCCGCGCAAGAGCGAGGCGCGGGCGGCTTAAGTACCGTAGATCGGCCATCGTCAATGAGACATCGTGAAAGGCGGGGCTCGTGCTCCGCCTTTTGCATTCAAGATTCCCCTACCCCTCTTTCAGGCATAGACTGCCCCAGCCGGCAAAGCCGCCGGTCATAACTTCAGGAGGAAGCATCATGTCCATGCGTTTCAGCCTGCTCGTCGCCAGTGCAGTCCTGGCCCTCGCGACCACTACCGCCTTCGCCGCACCGCAGAGCTCGTCCAGCACGGCGGGGCATTCCACCAAGTTGGGCCAGTGCAGCCATGCCAATGCCGGCAAGACCGGGGCGGACTACAAGAGCGCCGTCGCCGCCTGCATGAAGGGCGACAACACCGCGACCACGCCTGCTGCTTCGGACGCCAAACAGACCCAGCAGCAGAAGATGGCTTCGTGCAGCAAAGCCAATGCCGGCAAGAAAGGTGCCGACTACAAGACCGCCATGAGCACTTGCCTGAAGGGTTCCTGAGACCACTCAAGCCCGCCGGAGCCTGTTTGAATCAAGGGCGTCGCCAGCTGGCGGCGCCCTTTTCGTTTGCCGCTATGCTTGCAGCATCTCTCTTGAAAACACCCGCCGCATGAAGATCGTCGAAGTCAGCCATCCCCTGATCCAACATAAGCTCGGCCTGATGCGCCGGGCGGGTATCAGTACCAAGGAATTCCGCGAGCTGGCTTCGGAAGTGGGTTCGCTCCTTACCTATGAAGCCACCAAGGATCTGGAAACGGTCGAAGCACAGATCGAAGGCTGGGCCGGTCCCGTACGCGTGCAGCAGATCAAGGGCAAGAAGATCACCATCGTGCCGATCTTGCGTGCAGGACTAGGCATGCTGCCGGGCGTATTGGAATTGATTCCGGCAGCAAAAGTCAGCGTGGTTGGCCTGCAGCGCGACGAGCAAACGCTCAAGCCCACTACCTATTACGAAAAGCTCACCGGCCGAATGGATGAGCGTATCGCGCTGATCGTCGATCCCATGCTGGCCACGGCAGGAACGCTGATCGCCACCGTCGACATGCTTAAGGCTGCCGGGTGCAAGCGCATCAAGGGACTGTTTTTGGTCGCTGCGCCGGAAGGGCTCAAACGCATCGAGGCCAGTCATCCGGATATCGAAATCTACACCGCGTCGATTGACGAACGGCTCAATGAGCATGGCTATATCTTGCCGGGGCTTGGCGATGCGGGGGACAAGATTTTTGGAACGAAGCAGTTACCGGTGGCGGAATAGCGTGCCTTTCCTTCTCCCTTTGGGGGAGAAGGTGGCCCGCAGGGTCGGATGAGGGGCCAACCTCGCAAAGCGAAACATTCGGAGCGAACTTTGATAAATATCAACGCAAGCACCGGCCCCTCACCCTGCCCTCTCCCCAGAGGGGAGAGGGGAATATGCTGAGCGCTACAGGCGCTCAGTTTCTGAATCGATCCGTCGCCTCCAACAGCTCATGCGTAATTCCCGGCTCAAATGCAGAGTGCCCCGCATCCTGCACGATGCGCAGATCCGCCTCCGGCCACGCGCGATGCAAATCCCACGCACTGCGCATCGGGCACACCACGTCGTAGCGTCCCTGCACGATCACTGCAGGAATCTTTTTGATGCGGTCGACATGGCGCAACAGCTGATCGTCATGCTCGAAGAAACCGCCATTGACGAAGTAATGGCATTCGATGCGCGCGAAGGCGAGCGCGAATTCATCTTCACCGCTGCTGCTGATGTATGCCTCATCCTGGAACAGGAAGCTGGTCGCACCTTCCCACACGGACCATGCGCGCGCTGCAGCCAGGCGCACGTTCGGATCGGAACTGGTCAGGCGGCGATGATAGGCACTCATCAAGTCACCGCGCTCCACCTCGGGAATTGCGGCGAGATACGTTTCCCAGGCATCGGGATACAGCGCGTCGCAGCCTTTTTGATAGAACCACTCCAACTCCCACCGGCGCAGCATGAAGATGCCGCGCAGCACCAGCTCAGTCACTTTGTCCGGATGCGTCTGCGCGTACGAAAGCGCGAGCGTCGATCCCCAAGAGCCGCCGAACACCTGCCAGCGATCGATACGCAGATGTTCGCGCAGACGCTCGATGTCGGCGACCAGATGCCATGTAGTGTTGTCAGTCAGCTCCGCGTGCGGCGTGGATCTGCCGCAGCCACGCTGGTCGAACAGCACGATGCGGTACACCGCAGGGTCGAAGAAACGCCGGCACTTCGGGTTGGTTCCGCCGCCCGGGCCGCCGTGCAGGAACACCACCGGCTTGCCGTTCGGGTTGCCGCTCTGCTCGTAGTAAAGCGTGTGCAACTCGGAGACCTTGAGCTGGCCGACGTCGTAAGGTTCGATTTCGGGATACAAGGTGCGGCGGTCTTGAGACATGGTGTGGCGGCCTGACAGGGTGAGAGTCACATGGTACGAGGGAGTGCCATGCAACCCAAGCCGATGGCCCTGGGGCTTGGCGCTCCCGGGATTCAGGCAAATAACTTGCCTGGATTAAGAATCCCATTCGGATCGAACACACTTTTCACACCGCGCATCAGCGCAATCTCAGCCGCGCTGCGAGTGCTTTCCAGATAAGCGCGCTTGACCAGGCCGATGCCGTGCTCAGCGGAAATGCTGCCGCCGTGGCGTTGCAGCGTTTGCGCCAGAAGCTTGGTCACATGCTCACACTGCGCGATGAAATCCGCATCAGAAAGCGTATCCGGCTTGAGCACATTGATATGCAAGTTGCCGTCACCGATGTGTCCGAACCACACCACTTCGATATCTGGATACTCGCGCGTCAGCAGCGACTGGATCTCTTGCAAGAACGCCGGCACAGCGCTGATGCGTACGGAAATATCATTCTTGTAGGGTTTGTGCGGCGCCAGGCTTTCGGTAATGCCTTCACGCAGACGCCATAGTGCTGCCGCCTGGGCGTCGCTCTGTGCGATCACACCATCGCTGATCAAGCCCTGCTCCACACCTTGTTCAAACGCCGTCAGCGCCGCTTCTTGTGCGCGTTCGTCAGGCGCATCAAATTCGGTTACCACGTAGTAAGGATGTTCACCATCGATGGCACGCTGCGCGCCGTGCGCCAGCACATGCTTCAAGGCCATGTCGGTAAAGAACTCGAAGGCCTGCAGCGACAAGCGTGCACGGAACAGGGCAAACACCTGCATCAACGCATCCATATCAGGTAACGCAAGCAGCATCACTTGCGAAGGCTGCGGCGGATCGGCGAGGCGCAAAGTCGCCTCCACCACAATGCCGAGCGTTCCTTCCGAGCCGATTACCAGCTGGCGGAAATCGTAGCCGCTGGAGTTCTTGATCAGACCGCGATTGAGATCCAGCAATTCGCCGTTCCCGGCGACGACTTTAAGACCCGCTATCCACTCACGTGTATTGCCATAACGGATGACGCGGATGCCACCTGCGTTAGTGGCGATATTGCCGCCGATGGAGCAGGACCCCCGCGCAGCAAAATCCACGGGATAGATCAGCCCGTGCTCCCGCGCAGCCCCATGCACGGCTTCCAGCGCGATGCCAGGCTGCACCGTCAGTGTGCGGTCTACGGCGTCGAAACCCAGCACACGGTTCATGCGGGCCAGACTCAGCACCAGTTCGCCATGCGCCGCCACCGCGCCGCCCGACAAGCCGGTGCGGCCGCCTGAGGGCACGATAGCGACCTTGTTCTCGTTGGCCCAACGCATGATGCCCTGCACTTCCTCGATCGAGGCTGGCAGCGCGATGGCCAGCGGCGCAGGCGTCCAGCGTCGAGTCCAATCGCGGCCGTAATGCTCCAGGTCGCCGGCCTCGGTCAGCAGGCGCAGATCGGGCAGACGGCGGGACAATTCGGCGAGGGCATCAGCTGTCATGGCAACTCCGTGGCGAGGCATCCAGCGTGCCAGCGCCTGCGCGACGCGTCCAGTGCTGCGTCGCGGCAAAATCTGGCATAGTGAAGAGCCTGTCTGTGGACTATGCAGAGATCGCAGACACGCTCTTTACATCCAAACCCGGGCTGCCATGAAGACCTCGTATCCCAAGCAAGACATCAAGGTGCTGTTGCTCGAAGGCCTCAGCCGCACAGCGGTGGAAACCTTCCAGCGCGCCGGCTACAGCCAGATCGAGTACCACGCCAAATCGCTGCCGGAGGACGAGTTGAAAGCGCGTATCGCCGACGCGCATATCATCGGTATCCGATCCCGCACGCATCTCACCGATGACGTGCTGGACCATGCCAAGCGCTTGATCGCCGTAGGCTGCTATTGCATCGGCACCAACCAGGTTGATCTGAGCGCCGCGGGGAAGCTTGGTATTCCCGTTTTCAACGCGCCCTACTCCAACACGCGCAGCGTGGCAGAGCTGGTGATTGCCGAGACGATCATGCTGCTGCGTGGCATTCCGCAAAAGAGCGCACTCTGCCACCGTGGCGGCTGGACCAAATCCGCTGCGGGCAGCTTTGAAGTGCGCGACAAGGTGCTCGGCATCGTCGGCTACGGCCATATCGGCACGCAGGTGGGCGTGCTGGCGGAAAGCCTGGGCATGCGCGTGATCTTCCACGACATCGAATCCAAGCTGTCGCTGGGCAATGCACGCGCCGCGGCCAGCCTGGATGATCTGCTTGAACGTTCCGACGTCGTCACGCTGCACGTGCCGGAAACGCCCTCGACCAAGCTGATGATGGGCAAGACTGAGCTGGACAAGATGAAGAAGGGCGCGCTGCTGATCAATGCATCGCGCGGCACGGTGGTCGATATCGACGCGCTCGCGGATGCGCTGCGCAAGGAGCACGTCGGTGGCGCTGCCATCGACGTATTCCCGGTGGAACCGAAGGGCAACGACGATCCCTTTGTCTCACCGTTGATCGGCATGGATAACGTGATCCTCACCCCGCATATCGGCGGTAGCACACTGGAAGCACAGGACAACATCGGCATCGAAGTGGCCAGCAAACTGGTGCGCTATAGCGACAACGGCTCCACGCTGTCTGCCGTGAACTTCCCGGAAGTGACCTTGCCGGAACATCCGCGCAGTCGTCGCCTGTTGCACATTCATCGCAACGTGCCAGGCGTGCTCTCGCGCATCAATGAACTGTTCTCCGCCGGCAACATCAACATCGATGCGCAGTTCCTGCAGACCACAGCGGACGTGGGTTACGTCGTGATCGATGTGTCGGCGGAAGAACAGCAGGCCGCATTGCTGAAAGACAAGCTCGCAGCGATACCGGGAACGTTGCGGACACGCGTACTTTATTGATCACGCCATGCTGTCGTTTCGCAGGTTGGGTAGCGGTGCGCTCACCCAACCTGCGGTGGCCGCGCCACCCCAACGTTTGACACTGGTGAATGCCTCGCTTATTCAAGCTTGACCGCCATATGCCGATAACTACTTAACTCGGCAACGTTTTTTATTGCGGCACAGCTTATGAATTTACGATTTCGCAATCTGCGTATCGCCATCCGACTTGGCCTGCTCGGCGCAGTGATGCTGGCGGCTGCAGTCATTGTGGGGCTTGGCGGCTGGCGCGGCCTCTCCCGTACCCATGATCTCCAGGTGCATTCCGCCGAAACAGCCGGAAAATTCGCCGCGGCGGTGGACATGGCGCGCGTGACGCAGGTCGATTTCAAGAAACAGGTTCAGGAGTGGAAAGATCTGCTCTTGCGCGGCAGTGATGCGGATGCGTTCAAGAAGCATCACGATGGCTTTGTCGCGCAGTCCAGCGCCGTCGACAAGGATCTCGCTTCGCTGAAGCAGCAGATGGCCGAGCTTGGCCTAAAGACTGACGGCGTGAGTGCAGCGGTCGCCACGCATGCAGATCTGGGCACGAAATACCTCGCTGCCATCCAGCACTACGATCCCAATGATCCCCAAAGCGTGCATGTCGTGGATAGTCTGGTCGCGGGCATCGATCGCGCACCCACTGCCGCCATTGATAGTCTGGTGGCAAATATGAAGCAGGGTGCACAAACCGCGTCCACGCAGATTGATCAGCAAAGCCGCGACGCTTTCCGTGATGCCTGTGTGTTTCTGATCGCCGTGGTGCTTTGTGCCATGCTCGCCGGTGCCATGCTGACCTGGCTGCTTGCGTACAGCATCACGGCGCCGATCGGTCGCGCCGTGAAAATGGCTCAGGCCGTGGCAGAAGGGGATCTGTCCACGCAGGTTACCGTTACCAGCCATGACGAAACCGGCAAGCTGCTTGCAGCGCTCGACGCGATGAATGGCCAGCTGCGCCGTGTGGTCAACACCATTCGCGCGGGCAGCACAGAGATTTCCACTTCTACACGACAGATCGCCAGCGGCAACCAGGATCTTTCCGCGCGTACCAGCGAACAAGCAGCGGCGCTGGAAGAAACGTCGTCCTCCATGCAAGAGTTCACCCACAGCGTGAATGCCAATGCCGTGCGTGCGCATGAAGCAAGCCGCCTGGCCGAATCGGCTGCAGGTATCGCCAAGCAAAGCGGCACAGCCATGTCCGAGGCTGTCGGCGCGATGAACCAGGTGCAGGCCGTCGCCAGCCGGATTACCGAAATCACGGAAACGATGGACCGCATCGCCACCCAAACACACATCCTCGCCTTGAACGCCTCAGTGGAAGCGGCACGCGCCGGTGAAGCCGGCAAGGGTTTCCATGTTGTCGCGGGTGAAGTGCAATCGTTGGCGCGCAATTCGCGCACGGCGTCCCGGGAGATTCGTTCGCTGATCGAAGAATCAGTGACGATCATCGCAAGCGGCACGCAGATGATTGCCCACGCGGAATCAATGGTCGGCAAGTTACTCGATAGCGTGGATAACGTCGCCAGTACAGTGAATGCCATTGCTTCGCAGAGCACCGAGCAGGCCTCCGGCATCCAGCAGGTCAATCGCGCGGTGCAGCAGATGGACGAGGTCACGCAGAGCAACGCTGCCCTGGTCGAAGAAGCCGCCGCCGCCGCGGATACGGTGCAGATGCGTGCCCGCTCACTCGTGGAGAGCGTGGCATTCTTCAAGCTGGGCGATGGCCTCAAGGAAGCCGCCAAGATCGAGTTCAAGAAAACGACCCACGCCAGCGTCTACCAGCCCGCTGCCCCGCAACAACTCGTAGCCGCCTGAGCTTCGCGCAAACCTCGCCTTTAATGGCGAGGCTGCGCAACCATAAGGCATGCGTGTGGCTTACTTGCCTCGTTTTGCCGCGACCTTTCGCTTTGGCGCTGTCTTGGCGGCCTTGGCCGGCTTTGCCTTCGCTGATGATGTCTTTTTCACGGCGGGTTTACTCCGCTTGTTCTCGACACCATTGCTGTGTAATTCGTGGCGATGTTGCACACGCAGTTCTTCGCGAAATGCATCCGCGTAACTCTTGAGCTCGGTTTTCTGCTTGGCGCTCATTCCTGTTCCACGCTCCATGTGTGCTTCCATCTGCCGCAGCAAGTCGTAATCGTGGTAATCGCGATACGGCTTAAGGTCCAGATCGACCGGCACCTTGCTTAGACGCTCGTCGCCAATGCTCTTGACGTATTTCTGCATGAAGCGGTCATAAGCCTTCCAAGTGACGCCGTGTGCATGCACCGCCGCTTCTTCAGCACGCGTGGCGATCTGGTGCGCATGCAGGTAATGCAGATCCAACTGGTCGATCAAGGTCTTTTCGACTTCCTCGTGCAGGATGAGGAAGCGATCCACTTCGACGGTGCGCCCGCGGAAGGTGAAGGATTCGGGTAAGTGGCGGTCGATATAGATCGTCTTGCCGTCCTGGCTGTAGCCGGCCAGGTAAGGAATATCGTGTTTGCGGTCGAGCTTTTTGACCCGGCGCAGGATGGCATCCAACGCGCGATCCAGCATCAGCGACGAGATGTACCAGTCGGGGGTGTTCAGCTTTACGTGTGGAGCATTCGGATGACAGGTATTGGACGGCATCGGCGATATCTCCTGACTATGCAGTGGGTTCACTGCCTCGGAGACTAGCGCGTCATCGTCACGGACACATGTCCGCTCCTGAAAACAAAAAACGGCGCCGAGGCGCCGTTTTACGGATTTCGCGAATTGGTCGGGGCGGCGGGATTCGAACCCACGACCCTTTGCCCCCCAGGCAAATGCGCTACCAGGCTGCGCTACGCCCCGACGATTCACAAAGAAAGGAAAGTGTACCAGTTCCGGCAATGCTGCCGGTAGAGGTAACAGCTCAGCGACGCAGCAGCGCCAGCACTTCTTCCAGCTCCATACGCACCTGACGCACGATCTGGTGCGACATGCTGGCCTCCATGCGTGCCTGCGGACCTTCCAGCCGGGCGCGGGCGCCGGTGATGGTAAAGCCTTCGTCGTACAGCAGGGAGCGGATCTGGCGGATCATCAGCACGTCATGCCGCTGGTAGTAGCGGCGATTGCCCCGGCGCTTGACCGGGTTCAGCGCCGGGAATTCCTGCTCCCAATAGCGCAGCACGTGTGGCTTCACCCCGCAGAGGTCGCTGACTTCACCGATGGTGAAGTAGCGCTTGGCCGGGATGGCAGGCAGTTCGGTGTTATTCCCCTGATCCAGCATAGCCCTCGACTCTCACCTTGAGTTTCTGCCCTGGCCGGAACGTCACCACTCGACGGGCGGAGATGGGAATCTCCTCGCCGGTCTTCGGATTACGACCCGGTCGCTGGTTCTTCTGCCGCAAATCGAAGTTGCCGAATCCTGACAACTTCACCTGTTCACCACGTTCCAAGGCTTCGCGGACCACCTCGAAATAGGCGTCCACGAACTCCTTGGCTTCCCGCTTGTTAAGGCCTACCTCGAGGAAGAGGCGCTCGGCCATCTCCGCCTTTGTCAGCGCCGCCATCTTACCCTCGCAACTTTGCCTCGCATGACATCTCCAACGCAGCCACCGCATTTCGTACGCAGTGATCCGCGTCGTCGTCGGTAAGGGTGCGTGAAGCGTCCTGCAAAATCAAGCCCATAGCGAGACTCTTTCGGCCCGCTTCGACCCCTTTGCCGCTGTAGCGGTCGAACAGGCGCAGCTCCACCAGGGCTGCCCCAAGGCTGCTACGGACCGCCTGCTCAATCTGTGACCAGGCCATCTGTTCAGGTACATCGACGGCGATATCGCGGCGCACCGCAGGAAAACGTGGCACTGGCTGGGCCTTGGGGAGGCGTCGGCCCAGCAAGGGCTCCAGCGCCAGCTCCAGCACGTGCACGTCCGGTCCCAGGTCGAGAGTCTTGGCCAGCTGCGGGTGCAAGGCACCGAGGTAGCCGGCCGTCTGGCCGTCGCGAGCCACGCGCGCGCCCCGCCCCGGATGCAGCCAGCCCGGCAGGCCGTCGGCGTGCACCGACCAGCGTTGCGGCTCACCGCCCCAGGCGATCAGGGCGTCCAGGTCGCCCTTGAGGTCGAAGAAATCCAAAGGCCGCGCCGCTTCGCCCCATTGCTCCGCCCGGGCGTGGCCACTGGCCACGATGGCGAGGCTGGGCGTCTCGACAGGTGGGTCACCCGCCCCAAACACACGGCCGATCTCGAACAGGCGCACGCGCTCCTGCTGGCGCGCCCGGTTATGGGACAGGGCTTCGATCAGGCCGGGCAACAGCGATGGCCTCATCACCGCCAGATCGGCGGACAGCGGATTGGCCAATGGCACCAACTTTTCGCCGATACCCCATTTCGCAAGCAAAGCATGGCTGACGAAGGCGAGATTGACCGCCTCGTAGTACTCGCGTGCCGCCAGCTGTTCGCGCACGGCGAGTTCGTTGAGCCGAGCTTCCGGATCGATAGCCAGCGCCAGCTCGCCCGCCGGGATGTGGGTGGGAATGCGGTCGTAGCCGTAGATGCGGGCCACTTCCTCGACCAGATCTTCCTCGCGCTCGATATCGAAACGGCTGCTCGGGGCGGTAATGCGCCAGCCTTCGGCCGTGGTTTCCACCTGCATGCCGAGTGCGGTGAAGATACGCGCGACTTCGGCATCGGCCACTTCCACGCCCAGCACGCGCTTGAGGCGCGCACGGCGCAGGCCCACGGCGGCCGGCTTCGGCAGATCGGACGGATTTTCCGCCACCAGGACCGGACCGGCCTTGCCGCCGGCGATCGCCAACAGCAACTCGGTAGCGCGCTCCAGCGCGCGGCGCGGCAATTCCGGATCGACGCCGCGCTCGAAACGATGGGACGCGTCGGTATGCATGCCCAGCTTGCGTGCGCGGCCCATGATCGCGGCCGGAGCAAAGTGTGCCGACTCCAGGAAGATGTTGTGTGTCGCGTCGGTGACGCGGGAATCGTAGCCACCCATCACGCCCGCCACCGCCAACGCCTTCTTCTCGTCGGCAATCAGCAGGAAGCCGGTATCGAGCTTGACCTCGGAGCCATCGAGCAGCTTCAGCGTTTCGCCGTCGTGTGCGTGGCGAACGACGATGTCGCCTTGCAGCGTGTCGTTGTCGAACGCGTGCAGCGGTTGGCCCAGTTCCAGCATGACGTAGTTGGTGACGTCCACCACCGCGCTGATCGGGCGCAACCCTGCACGTCGCAGACGTTCAGCCAGCCATAGCGGTGTGCGTGCCGTGGGGTCGAAGCCTTCGATGATGCGGCCGAGATAACGCGGCGCATCCGCGCCAGCGTCGAGGCGAATACCGCGGCACGCAGCGCCCGTGACAGCCGCTTCAGCTTGCGCAGGCACTTTCACATGACTGCCGAACAGGGCAGCAACATCGTGTGCAAGACCCACCAACCCAAGACAATCGGGGCGATTGGGCGTGAGCTTCAGCTCGATACTGGCGTCAGGCAGACCAAGGTAATCGGCCAACGGCCGACCGACCGGTGCATCGGAAGACAACTCCAGCAAGCCGGACGCATCGTTATCGATACCCAGCTCTTTGGCCGAGCACAGCATGCCGAACGATTCGACGCCGCGCAGCTTGGCGGCCTTGATGGCGATCCCGCCAGGCAAATTCGCGCCCACGGTGGCAAGCGGCACCTTGATACCGATGCGCGCATTCGGTGCGCCGCATACGATCTGCAGCGGCTCGCCCGACCCGGCGTCGACCTTGCACACCTGCAGGCGATCGGCTTCCGGATGCTTTTGCGCACCAATGATTTCGGCCACCACCACGCCGCTGAGGTTTTCGCCCAGCGGCGTGAGTTCTTCCACTTCCAGCCCGGCCATGGTCAACGCATGCGCCAGGGCGGCACGGTCGGCCTTGATCTCGACCAGCTCGCGCAGCCAGTTTTCGGAGAATTTCATCGTGTTGTTCCCTGCCAGCGGTTACGCGAATTGCTTGAGGAAGCGCAGATCGTTCTCGAAGAACGCGCGCAGGTCGGAGACGCCGTAGCGCAGCATGGCGAAGCGTTCCACGCCCAGGCCAAACGCAAAGCCGGTGTAGCGCTCCGGATCGATACCGCAGTTCTGCAGCACGTTCGGATGCACCATGCCGCAGCCAAGCACTTCCAGCCAACGCGTGCTGCCATCTTCAGCATCCCAACGAATATCCACTTCGGCCGACGGTTCGGTAAAGGGGAAGTAGCTGGGGCGGAAGCGCATTTCGAAATCGCGCTCGAAGAAGGCACGAATGAATTCGGCCAGCGTGCCTTTCAGATCAGCAAAGCTGGAAGTTTCGTCCACCAGCAGACCTTCGATCTGATGAAACATCGGCGAGTGCGTCTGATCCGAGTCGCTGCGGTACACCTTGCCCGGCGCGATCACGCGGATCGGCGGCTGCCGACCTTTCATCGCACGGATCTGCACCGGCGAGGTGTGCGTGCGCAGCAGGCGTCCGTCACCAAAGTAGAAGGTGTCGTGCATGGCGCGCGCCGGATGGTGCGGCGGAAAATTCAGCGCCTCGAAATTGTGCCAGTCGTCCTCGATTTCCGGACCATCGGCGCGCTGGTAGCCCAGGCGCGAGAAGATGGCGGCAATGCGTTCCAACGTTCGGGTGATCGGGTGAATCCCACCCCGTTCGCCATTGCGGCCCGGCATGCTGATGTCGAGCTTTTCGGAAGCGAGGCGGCGATCGAGTTCGGCCTGCTCCAGCATCTGCTTGCGCGCGGCCAGTGCGTCATTGAGGCGCTCTTTCAGGCGGTTCACTTCGGCGCCGCGCGTCTTGCGCTCTTCCGGTGAAAGCGCGCCCAGCGCTTTAAGCGCAGCGGTGACGATGCCGCTCTTGCCCAGCAGGCCCACGCGCAGCGCATCGAGCGCGTCGAGCGTGTCGGTCTTGTCGATTTCCGCCAGCGCCTGGGTGGCGCGGGTGTCCAGGTCTTCCATCGGTGCAGTCCCGGTTTGATTCATGTTGATTTGGCCGCGTTGCCTGTGCTCTTCATGAAACTTCATTTTGCGTGACCGTCATTCCCGCGAAAGCGGGAATCCATCTTCGATACCGCACCCGGGCAGATGGATTCCCGCTTTCGCGGGAATGACGGCACGAAGGGAGATCACAAAATATGCAGACGCCCACGTACCATCGAAGAGAGCAAAAACAAAAACGGGGAGAAGGCGTTTGGCCTTCTCCCCGCTTGATTTACATCATATCGTCAGCGTTCGACGATCAAGCGGCCAGACTGGCCTTCGCCTTTTCTGCGATGGCCCCAAACGCCTTGATGTCGTGCACGGCGATATCAGCCAGCACCTTGCGGTCAACGGTGATACCGGCCTTGGCCAGACCATTGATCAGGCGGCTGTAGGACAGGCCGAACTGACGGGCGGCAGCATTGATACGCACGATCCACAGGGCGCGGAACTGACGCTTCTTCTGCTTGCGGCCGATATAGGCGTACTGACCGGCCTTGATAACGGCCTGGTTAGCAACGCGGAAGACCTTGCGGCGGGCGTTGTAGTAGCCCTTGGCACGACCGATGATTTTCTTGTGACGACGACGGGCGGTAACGCCACGCTTTACACGAGCCATGGTTCAGTCCTCCGCCTTAGAGATACGGCAACATGCGTGCTACACCCTTGGTGTCGCAAGCTTTGACGTGGTTGGTGGCGCGCAGATTGCGCTTACGCTTGGTCGACTTCTTGGTCAAGATGTGCGACTTGAAGGCGTGACCGGCCTTGAACTTGCCGGACGCGGTCTTGCGAAAACGCTTCGCCGCCGCGCGGTTGGTCTTGATCTTGGGCATGGGAATGCTCCTTGATGGGGCTTGGCCCCCGGTTTCTGACTGATCTGGCGGTGGTCTGAGCCACGCTTTCCGTCCTGCCACGATCGGTTCACGACCCATCCTGGCGGGTCGAACCGGCGATTATACGGAGAAAGGGTGGGCAATGCCAGCTATCCAGCCTCAAAACCCATAGATGTCGTGACACCCTCTCCCCGAAGGGGAGAGGGGATGGCGGCACAGGCGAAAATCCCGCGCCGCTTACTTCTTCTTGGGCCCGATCATCATGACCATCTGGCGCCCTTCCAGGCGCGGGAAGGATTCGATGACGCCGTTCTCACCCACATCTTCCTGGATCCGCTTGGCCAGATCCTGGCCGAGGTCCTGATGGGACATTTCGCGGCCGCGGAAGCGGATGGTGACCTTGACCTTGTCGCCTTCCTCAAGGAAGCGAAGCATGTTGCGCAGCTTGATCTGGTAGTCGCCCACGTCCGTAACCGGACGGAACTTCACTTCCTTGATTTCGACCTGCTTTTGCTTCTTCTTGGCGGCCTGGGCCTTCTTCTGGGCTTCGAACTTGAACTTGCCGTAATCCATGATGCGGCAGACCGGTGGGTCGCCGTTCGGCTGGATCTCGACCAGGTCGAGCCCCGCTTCCTCGGCTGCACGCAGCGCCTCGTCACGGGTCAGGATGCCGAGCTGTTCGGAATCCGGACCAATTACACGCACGCGCGGTACGCGGATTTCGCTATTACGACGGTTGCCCTTAGTTTCTGTGGTGGCGATACCACTATCCTCCAGAAGATGTTTTTGATTGGCCGGGCGGCATCAGTGCCGCGTCTCGGTCTCCAGGCGCTCGATGAAGCTGGCAAGCGGCATGCTGCCGAGATCTTCGCCCGAACGGGTACGCACAGAAACTGACCCCGATTCCTTTTCGCGATCACCGACCACTAGCAGGTAGGGCACTTTCTGGAGCGTATGTTCGCGGATTTTATAGCCGACCTTCTCGTTGCGCAAATCGGCCTGTATGCGGAAGCCTTTATCGACAAGGGTTTGCGTCACCTGCCGGACATAGTCGGCCTGGGCATCCGTAATGCTGAACACCTGCGCCTGCACCGGCGCCAGCCATGCGGGCAGATTGCCGGCGTGATGCTCGATCAGGATGCCGATGAAACGCTCCATCGAGCCGACAATGGCCCGGTGCAGCATGATAGGACGTCGGCGCTGGCTGTGCTCGTCCACGTATTCGGCGCCAAGACGCTCGGGCATCATCGGATCCACCTGCATGGTACCCACCTGCCAGGAACGGCCGATGGAGTCGGTCATGTGGTACTCGATCTTGGGACCGTAGAATGCGCCCTCGCCCGGCAGCTCTTCCCACGGCACGCCAACGCTGCGCAAAGCGTTGCGCAATGCCTCCTCGGAGCGATCCCACAGCTCTTCACTGCCGATGCGCTTATCGGGGCGCAATGCGATCTTCACCGCGATGCTGTCGAAGCCGAAATCCGAATAAACCTTCATCGCCTGCTGGTGGAACGCCGTCACTTCAGACTCGACCTGCTGTTCCGTGCAGAAGATGTGACCGTCGTCCTGCGTGAAGGCACGCACGCGCATGATGCCGTGCAGCGCGCCCGAAGGCTCATTGCGATGGCAGCCGCCGAATTCGCCATAGCGGATCGGCAAATCTCGATAGCTGTGCAGGCCGGTGTTGTAGATCTGCACATGGCCCGGGCAGTTCATCGGTTTGAGCGCATACGTGCGCTTTTCCGATTCCGTGAAGAACATGTTTTCCTGGTAGTTGTCCCAGTGCCCGGACTTCTTCCATAGGCTCACGTCCATGATCTGCGGACCGCGCACTTCCTGGTAACCACTGCTGCGGTACACACCGCGCACGTACTGCTCCACCACTTGCCAGATGGCCCAGCCGTTCGGATGCCAGAACACCATGCCCGGCGCTTCTTCCTGCTGATGGAACAGGTCCAGCGCCTTGCCGATCTTGCGGTGATCGCGCTTTTCAGCCTCTTCCAACTGCTGCAGGTAGGCCTTGAGATCCTTATCGTTAAGCCATGCCGTACCATAGATGCGCGTGAGCATCGCGTTGTTGGAATCGCCGCGCCAATAAGCGCCGGCCACCTTCATCAATTTGAACGCGCGCAGCTTGCCCGTATTCGGCACGTGTGGGCCGCGACACAGATCCGTGAATTCGCCCTGCGTATACAGCGACAGCTCTTCGTTGGCCGGGATGCTTTCGATGATCTCGGCCTTGTATTCCTCGCCGATGCCGCGGAAGAACGTCACCGCGTCGTCGCGTGACTTCACACTGCGCGTGAGCGGCAGCTGTTCCTTCACGATTTTTTCCATCTCGGCCTCGATCTTCACCAGATCGTCGGGCGTGAAGGGGCGCTCGTAAGCGAAGTCGTAAAAGAAACCGTTGTCGATCACCGGGCCGATCGTCACCTGCGCACCGGGATACAGGCGCTGCACAGCCTGCGCCAGCAAGTGCGCGGTGGAATGACGCAGAATTTCCAGCGCCTCGGGGCTCTTCTCTGTGACGATTTCGAGGCTGGCGTTATGGTCGATCGGGAAGCTGGCATCCACCAGCTTGCCATCCACCTTGCCGGCGAGGGTGGCTTTGGCGAGGCCGGCGCCAATGGAGGCAGCCACATCCTGCACCGTAACGGGATGGTCGAAGGGGCGCTTGCTGCCGTCGGGGAGCGTAATTTCGATCATGGGATAGTTTCTCGGAAAACAAAAAAGGCGCCACGCGCCTTTTTTTCTTGGACACAAGGCGTGGTGAGATCAGCGTTGGAAGCGGGTAGTTGCCATGTCACACACTCGACCGGCGCCTTCGGCGCGGGCCACCTTGTCTCCGAAGAACAGGAAATAAAAGCTAGTTTAGCGCATCCACGGTGTCAATTCCGCGGCAACGCTTAACCATTACAATGAGCGGCCAATACCCGTCGTCCCGAGACCGGTCGGAACCCGGTGTCTTTCTTACATATATATATGTAAGAAAGACACCGGGTCCGGGCTCAAGCAGGGACGCCGCCACAAGAATCAACGGTTCAGGACACCTCGATGCGCATTCTCGTCACCGGTTCGGCAGGCTTTGTCGGCGCCGCTCTCACGGAACGGTTGCTGGCCCGTGGCGATGAAGTGCTCGGCATCGACAATCACAACGATTACTACGATCCGAGCCTGAAAGAAGCGCGGCTGGCGCGATTCGCCGAACACCCCCGCTATACCCACCTGCGTGCAGACTTGGCCGACGCTGACGCCATCAACCGCGCATTCCGCGACTTCACGCCACAACGCGTCGCCAATCTCGCCGCGCAAGCCGGCGTGCGTTACTCGCTGAAAAATCCGCAAGCCTACGTGCAAAGCAACCTGGTCGGATTCGTGAACGTGCTGGAAGCCTGTCGCCACGGCAAGGTAGAACATTTGGTGTATGCGTCATCCAGTTCCGTCTACGGCGCCAACCGCAAGATGCCGTTTGCGGTAGAGGATGCGGTTGATCACCCGGTCAGCCTGTATGCGGCCAGCAAGAAGGCCAACGAATTGATGGCGCATACGTACAGCCACCTCTACGATCTGCCCACCACCGGCCTGCGCTTCTTCACCGTGTATGGACCATGGGGCCGTCCGGATATGTCACCCATTTTGTTCGCCGAACGCATCGTACGTGGTGAACCGATCGACGTATTCAATTACGGCAACCACAGCCGCGACTTCACCTATATCGACGATATTGTCGAAGGCGTGATCCGCACACTGGATCATGTCGCCAAGCCCGATCCAACCTACGATCCGCTGCAACCCAATCCTGGCACCTCGAACGCGCCTTACCGCGTGTACAACATCGGCAACGATCAACCCGTGCAGCTGATGCGCTTTATCGAACTGATGGAGCAGAACCTGGGACGCACCGTCGAAAAGCGCTTGCTCCCCATGCAGCCGGGTGATGTGCCCGACACCTGGGCGGATGTGTCCGCGCTGAGGCGCGATGTGGGCTATGCGCCAAATACCAGCATCGAGGAAGGTGTGAAGCGTTTTGTCGCGTGGTACCGCGAATACCGCCGCATTGCGTAAAGTTTGTTTAATCCTTACAGCCGTCATTCCCGCTTACGCGGGAATGACGGCATGATGATTGCGTTGCAGATATTGCATTTCAGAACGGCTTGGCAATGGCCAGGAAAATCACGCCAAGCAGCAGGAACACCGGCAGTTCATTGAGCAAGCGCAACGTACGCGCTGGAGGCAACACGCCACCCTTCGCACTGCGCTTCACCAGTCGGCCATTCCATATGTAATAGACGAACAACACCACGACCAGACCCAGCTTGGCGTGCAACCAGCCCATCTCGCCCCAATTCGGCAAGCTGTTCGGGAAGACGTGCGAACCGAGCCAAAGCGTAAGGCCGAACAGAAAGGCGATACCGAACATCATGTGACCGAATCGATATAGCCGCAGCCCCATCAACTCCAGGCGCGCCTTGACGGCCGGTTCGTCACCCGCTTCGGCGATGTTCACCAGGATTCTGGGCAAATAGAACACCGCAGCGACCCAAGCCATCACGAACAGGACATGCAGGCTCTTGATCCACAGGTAGGTCATGGGTGCTCCACGCGACGACGAGAATTCGCGTGATGGTACGTCGAATGATGACTTGCGTCTGCGGTTGCGGCTAATCGGCGCAGCGGTGTGAAGATCTCGCTTTACTGAGTACGCCGATGCTGCCTCGATGTCACTCCGGCGAAGGCCGCGATCCGTAGCGAGTGCGATCAGCAATGACAAACTGACGTAGCTGAAGCTCGACCCTTTGGCGGTACGCACCGGGGGCAAGCTGCCTCATGCGAGCGCATCACTCATGAAGTCCATTCGCCAGAAATAGAAGGGCCCCCTTTCGGGGGCCAGAAGCTTCATCCTAGGGGGTCGATGAAGCCAAGGGTCGCTAACACCGGTCGCACAGAGGATGCGTCGGCCGGCAACCACAGCATGCATCTGTGCGCCATTTCGCAAAATCAGGCGGCGACCCGACGAGGTGTCAGATTAGGACTACAGACAACCTTCTATTGCGACTCCAGATGGGCTCTATAGCGCCCATACGATGAGCCAATAAAAAAGCCGCTCTTTGGAGAGCGGCTTTTTTGTATTTCCGTACTTAGCTTTTCCGAGACAGACCAGAATCGGCTAAGTCACTGATTTAATTGGTGGGCGGTACAAGGATCGAACTTGTGACCCCTTCCATGTCAAGGAAGTGCTCTACCGCTGAGCTAACCGCCCGAGAGCCGCGCAGTATACGGGAATGAGATAGGGCTGAAAAGGCTTGTCGGTGGAATTGAAGCCGTTGGAGACGATGAAGTTTCCATCGATCCCATCCGCCCCGTCCCTAACACGCAAAACAGCGCTTAGCGCGCAGCCTGTTCGCGAAGCTGATGGATCCGGTCGCGCAGACGGGCAGCTTCCTCGAACTCCAGATTTTCTGCATGTTTGCGCATATCCGCCTCCAGCCGCTTGATCATGGCGGAAGCCTGGTCGGCGCTGAGACCGGCGTAATCGGCGGCCTCCTCGGCAACCAGGGCGGCAGCGCCCCGGCCGCGGGTGGACTTGCTGCGGCTCCGGCCTGGCACCTCGCTGCGGGCACCTTCCATGATGTCGGCGATCCGGCGCACCACCGACTTCGGGGTGATGCCATGTGCAGTATTCCAGGCCACCTGCTTTTCACGGCGACGGCTGGTTTCATCCATCGCTGCTCGCATCGAGCGGGTGATCTCGTCGCCGTACAGGATGGCTTTGCCACGCTCGTTGCGCGCCGCACGGCCGATGGTCTGGATCAGCGAGCCGGTGGAACGCAGGAAGCCTTCCTTGTCTGCATCGAGGATCGCCACCAGCGAGACCTCGGGCATATCCAGACCTTCGCGTAACAGGTTGATGCCGACCAGCACATCGAATTCGCCCAGGCGCAAGTCGCGGATGATTTCCACGCGCTCCACGGTTTCGATGTCCGAGTGCAGATAACGCACTTTCACATCGTGTTCGCTGAGGTATTCGGTGAGGTTTTCCGCCATGCGCTTGGTGAGCGTGGTGACCAGTACGCGGTCGCCCATGGCAATGCGCTTCTTTGCCTCGCCCAACAGATCGTCCACCTGAGTGCGCACCGGGCGCACTTCCACTTCCGGATCAATCAAGCCGGTGGGGCGCACGACCAGCTCCACTACCGCATCACCAGACTTTTCCAGCTCATAAGCACGCGGCGTTGCAGAGACATAGATCGAACGCGGCGCACGACGTTCAAACTCCTCGAAACGCAACGGACGGTTATCCATTGCCGACGGTAGCCGGAACCCGAATTCCACCAGGGTTTCCTTGCGCGAACGGTCGCCTTTATACATGGCACCCAGCTGCGGAATCGTTACGTGCGATTCGTCTACGACCAGCAATGCATCGGGTGGCAGATAGTCGAACAGCGTCGGCGGCGGTTCACCGGGCGCGCGGCGGGTCAGATGCCGCGAGTAGTTCTCGATGCCCTGACAATAGCCCACCTCGGTCATCATCTCGATGTCGAAGCGGGTGCGTTGATCGAGTCGCTGCGCCTCCACCAGACGATTTTCCTTGTAGAGATATTCGAGTCGGTCCTTCAACTCCTCCTTGATGGTTTCGATCGCGTTCAACACACTTTCGCGCGTACTGGCGTAATGCGTGCGTGGGTAGACGGTATAGCGTGGAACCTTGCGGATCGCTTCACCGGTGAGTGGATCGAACAACGACAGATTTTCCACTTCGCCGTCGAATAGCTCGATACGCAGCGCCTCGGTTTCCGATTCGGCCGGAAATACATCGATGATCTCGCCGCGCACGCGATAGGTGCCACGACGCAGTTCCATTTCGTTGCGGGTGTATTGCAGTTCGGTAAGTTGGCGAATCAAGGCGCGCTGGTCGATACGCTCGCCGCGGGCGAGGATCAATCGCAGCGAAAGATAGTCTTCCGGATCGCCCAGGCCGTAGATCGCCGAGACGGTCGCGACAATGATCGCGTCTTTGCGCGAAAGCAGCGCCTTGGTCGCGGCCAATCGCATCTGCTCGATATGCTCGTTGATCGACGCGTCTTTCTCGATGAAGGTATCCGACGCGACGACGTAGGCTTCCGGCTGGTAGTAGTCGTAATAGCTGACGAAGTACTCCACCGCGTTGTGCGGGAAAAACTCCTTGAACTCGCCGTACAGCTGCGCCGCAAGCGTCTTGTTCGGCGCCAGCACAATGGTCGGGCGCTGAACCTGCTCGATCATGTTGGCGATGGTGAAGGTCTTGCCCGAGCCCGTCACGCCGAGCAGGGTCTGCGCCGCTAGGCCGGCTTCGAAGCCTTCCACCAGGCGACGAATCGCCTCGGGCTGATCGCCGGCCGGTTTGTAGTGGGATACGAGTTCGAAGCGGTCGCGGTCGGTCATGGGCTTAGTCTGCGGGCTCGGAGGCGCATTTTAAATGCTGGATGCTGACAGGGCCTGTCAGCAGCACCTGACCGGCGAAAGGCGTTGGGGCTGCTGAGACCGCCCAAAGCGCGGTCTAGCATGGGAGATATGAGGCAAGGCTGTGTAAATACATCCCACCCCTCCCTACGACCCGAAGGTAGTCCCCGTGGGACGAGCAAGAGAGGGGGTTATCCGCGCAAGATCGACGGTTTCGGGCTGATCGAGCAGATCGTGGCACTCATCATCCTGGCCGTGCTTGCCGCCGCTGCCGTGCCATCGTTCGCGAACATGCTGGATCGGCAGGAACTGAACGCTGCCCAGAACGATTACATCACCGCCGTTCTGCATGCCCGTTATCTGGCCGTGAACGATCAAGTACGCATCGTGTTCTGTCCCAGCAGCGATGGACTGACGTGCAATAGCAACAACGCGTGGAGCGACGGCTGGTTGATCGGACGCGATCCGAGCAACAAAGGACAGCCGGATGGCGTGCCGTTGTATGTGGGCGGCAAATATTCCAGACGGCTCAATATTGTTGGCAGTGGCAGCAGGCGAAGTGTGCGCTTTCAGCCAGATGGCACCGTAGGCAATAGCAATCAGACACTGACGATCTGTCTACGCAATGACGCGTCGCGTGCATTGAGTGTGGTGATTGCGCGGCGCGGACGTGTGCGTGGTGAGGTGGCGAAAGCTGCGGATGCGGCAAGATGTGCTGGGACGGATTGAGGGCACCGATCAAGCGTAAACCCTCATCCCGTCGTCCCGGCGCAGGCCGGGACCTAGCGCCTTTGATCGCGATTAAGTCACTGGGCCCCGGCCTACGCCGGGGCGACAGGATGCAATTTGAGGCAAGGGGATTGCTGCTCAGAGCAACACAGGCCGATCCGGCAATTCATCCGGACGCGCCTTGCCATGACTGGGAAAATGTCTCGCCAGCAAGGCATGCACTTCGGTAATGCCATGCAGCGCGCCGGCACGCCATTGCCCTGCTGCGAAACCCTGCTGCATCCCCGCGCAGATGGCCGCCCACTCTTCCGGCTTCACCCGCTTTGCGATACCGCGATCGGCGACGATCTCAATGCGATGTTCGGCCAGCAGCAGATACAGCAGTACGCCGCAGTTGTGCTCGGTATCCCACACGCCTAGCTGACCGAAGACTTGGCGGGCGCGCGTCTGCGCATCCAGCCCCGTAAGCACGGCGTGCAAGGAAAGTCGGGATTCGATGGCAAAACGCACTTCGCCCAGGTGTGTATGTTCGCCGTCTGCAATCGCGGCGGTCATGTCGTCGAGCAAGTCGGAGGGAAAGCGCCGATGAATCTGGAACCAGCCCTGGAAGAGATTGGCGAACAACCGTTGCGCGAGCGTCATGTCACCAGCTCCCCGATGCACCGCCGCCGCCGAAGCTGCCGCCGCCACCGCTGAATCCGCCACCGCTGAATCCGCCACCGCCACCGCCGCCAAACCCGCCGCCTCCACCGAAACCGCCGCCGCCCCAGCCTCCGAAGCCGCCGCCACCCCATCCGCCTCCGCCGATGGAACGACCCGCGCCGGCTGGCAACAGCATCAGCGCGCCGCCGATGATGCCGCCAAAAATGCCGATGCCGGCCGACGCCAGCATCCACAGCAAACCGCCCACCACAAAACCACCGATCGGTGCGCGCACCAAGGCCGGCGCACGGCCGAAAATGCCACGCAGGAAAAGCACGGCGAAGATGGCGAGGAAGAAAATACCCTGGAAATCTCCACCATGCCGCACGGTCTCATTGCCGCGCACAGGCGGTGGCAACGGTTCGCCGTTGATCAGTTGGGTCAGGGCGCCAACGGCATCGTTGATACCGCCTGCGTAATCGTTGACCCGAAACTTTGGCGCGATGTATTCGCGGATGATGCGTGCACTGGCGGCGTCAGGGATCGCGCCTTCCAGTCCGTAACCCACCTCGATGCGTACCTGCCGATCATTCTTGGCAATCAGCAATAACACACCATCATCCACACCCTTGCGCCCGAGCTTGTTCTGCTCAGCCACGCGCAAAGAGTAGTCATCGAAGTCATCCGGTTGCGTGGTGCCGACCATCAGCACCACCAGCTGCGCGCCCTTCTGTTTCTCCAGATGGGTGAGCTGCGCATCGAGCTGGTCGATCTGCTGCGACGTCAGCGTGCCGGTCAGATCGGTCACGTGCCGCGTGAGCGTCGGCACCGCTGGCAAATCATCGGCGTGCAGCGGAAGCGACGGCGATAGCAGCGCTATCGCCAGTACGGTCCACAGGCGCAGCCAGCGCCGCATCATGATGACATGCCTCTCAGTGCGCCGATGCGGCCGGTGCCGGATTGGCCGGCGCGCTATTGCCGAAATCGACGGTCGGCGCCGTGGAAATGGCTTTCTCGTTTTCTACCGTGAAGCTGGGCTTAGGTTGATAGCCAAACATCTTCGCGGTGAGGTTGTTGGGGAAGGTGCGGATCAGCGTGTTGTACTGCTGCACCGCCTGGATATAGCGGTTGCGTGCCACGGTGATGCGGTTCTCGGTGCCTTCCAGCTGCGCCTGCAGGTTCTGGAACAGACCGTCTGCCTTCAGATTCGGGTAGTTCTCGCTGACCGCCATCAAGCGCGACAGCGCGCCGGTCAACTGGCCTTGTGCGGCCTGGAATTTCGCCAGCGAATCGGGATCGTCAGCGTTGATCTGGATGTTGCCGACCCGCGAACGGGCGTCGGTCACTTCAGTGAAGACCTTCTCTTCATGCGCGGCGTAGCCCTTGACCGTATTGACCAGGTTAGGCACCAGATCGGCACGCCGCTGGTACTGGTTCAGTACTTCGGACCATTGCGCCTTCACGGCTTCGTCCTGCTGCTGGATGGCGTTGTAACCGCAACCGGAAAGCATCACGACCAACAGCATCAGAAGAAGTATGCGGACGGTTTTCATCGGAGTGCTCCCTTCCAGTGAGATGGCATTGCAGCATCTGGATTACATGGATGCAATCTTTTGCGCACGACAAACAAGCACCTACCTACAACCCAGACTACATCCAAGCCCATAAGCTAACGGTGAGCGAAGCGGGTCCCGGCGCCCAACTTGGGGTGGGCCGCACCGGGGCTCGCTTCGCTTGCTTGCCGCCTGTCGGGCCACCTTTCGAACGGCTAGAACCAGCGTGGCCCCAGGATCAGCCCCCAGCACAGCACCACCAGCACCAGCAGCAGGAATACCGCTGCCGAGCCCATGTCCTTGGCCCGGCCGGCCAGTTCGTGGAATTCCGGGCTGACCTTGTCGACCACCGCCTCGATGGCGGAGTTGAGCAGCTCCACCGACAGCACCAGGATCACCGGCGAGACCAGCGCAATCTTCTCCAGCGCGCCATGCCCCACCCACAGCCCGATGGGCAACAGGACGACGGTAAGCATGGCTTCCAGCCGGAACGAGGCCTCATGGCGCCAGCCGGCGCGGAGCCCATTCATCGACCACCGGAAAGCGCGCCAGAGCTGACGCGGGTCGCCCCGGAATCCACTACCGGGCATGGCAGGAACGGTAAGCCACAGAGGAAGTTACGGCGTTTTTCGGCATGGCGAGCGGACTCCCCGGGGGCGGTAACAAGCGCGCCATGATGCCACAAGCAAGGTCGCCCGCTCCCGGCCCGCAGGATTTTGCATGCCGCATTGCAACTTCAAGCAAATGACGAATGGGTTACCCTTCGGCGATTGTGCCTTTCCCAGAGCACTTAATTACAGGCCGATTTCGGCCTCGCAGTACACGTACACGGAATACTTCATGGCAATCCAGACTCGCCCCGTTTCACAAACCCGCTCATTCAGCACGGTCTTCCTGATCGAAATGTGGGAGCGCTTCGGCTTCTACGGCATGCAGGTGCTGATGGTCACCTTCATGATGAAGAGGCTCGGCTTCGTCGACACTAAGGCCAACCTGGTCTGGGGTGCCGCCACCGCCTTGATCTACGCCACACCGGCGATCGGCGGCTGGATCGGCGACAAGCTCCTCGGCACCCGCCGCACCATGTTGATCGGCGCCATCATCCTGTCGCTGGGCTACGCGCTGCTCTGGATTCCTTCCGACCACGCCAATTTCACTTACGCGGCACTGGGCGTGATCATCGTCGGCAACGGCTTGTTCAAAGCCAACTCCGGCAACCTCGTGCGCAAGATCTATGACGGCGAGGATTCGAAGATCGACAGCGCCTTCACCATCTACTACATGGCGGTGAACATCGGCTCGATGATCTCGATGACGCTGACACCATGGATCCGCGATGTAGTCGCCGCCAAGTACGGCGATTCGATGGGCTGGCATACCGCCTTTGGCGTCTGCGCGATCGGCCTGATCATCGGCTTGATCAACTATTCGATCATGAGCCGCACGCTCGCCCACGTTGGCTCGCCTGCGGACAACGAACCGGTCAACAAGAAGCGCCTGTTGGCCGTGATGGTCGCGGCCGTCGCCACCGTGTTTGCCTCGATCCTGATTCTGCAAAGCGAAACCGTCGCCAAGTGGGGCGTGGTGGTGGCGGGCATCGCGATGTTCATCGTGTTCATCTACATGATTGCAGTGAGCCACCGCAGCGAGCGCTCCGGTTTGATCGCCGCGTTGGTGCTGGTGGTGCAGACGATTTTCTTCTTTATCTTCTACCAACAGATGTCCACGTCGCTGAACTTGTTCGCGCAACGCAATGTGGATCTCAACTTCGGATTGTTCGGCGTCCACCTGTTCACCTGGATTCCCGAGCAATATCAGAACCTCAACTCAATCTGGATCGTGCTGCTCAGTCCGGTGCTGGTTTGGATCTACAACTCGCTGGGACGTCTGGGCAAGGATCCTTCCGTTGCTGCGAAGTTTGCCTGGGGCTTCGCTGCCGTCGCTGCCGGCTTCTTTATCTATGGCGTTGGCGCCAAGTTTGCAGTGGACGGCCGGGTGTCCTCCTGGATCATGGTTTGGGGCTACGGCCTGTATTCGCTGGGTGAGCTGCTGGTGAGCGGACTGGGACTGGCGATGATTGCCCGCTACGTGCCTGAGCGCATGGGCGGTCTGATGATGGGCACGTACTTCGTGGCATCCGGTATCTCGCAATACCTGGGCAGCGTGGTCGCCAACTACGCGCATATTCCCGAAGGTCTCACCGATCCGGTGCAGTCGCTGACCATCTACACCAGCCTGTTCAACAAGCTGGGTTTCGTCGGCGTGGCCTGCACGCTGGTCGCTATGGCCGTGTTGCCGATGATGAAGCGTCTTTCGACCAACCACGCCGATACCGCGAATAACGAACCACTGCCCGCCGTGCGCAGCGAAGAGTTCAACGCGCCTTGATGTTTCAAACTCCCTCCCCTGCTGGCAGGGGAGGGCTGGAGCTGAGGGATTTCCGCGTTTTTGCCTGGCGTGCCGCCATGTTCCGAATCTAAGTAAACCCCATGGCCCCTCGCCGTCATCCCAGCGAAGGCTGGGATGACGGTGAGGCAGAGTGGAAATTTGCTTAAATTGAAGCATTACGCCTCAATGATGAGCAAAAAACGAGGGATGCCTTAGGAGCCTTGGGGGTTATTCACTCTTGCGCCGAAGCCCGCGCATGCAACACCCTCTCTTTCATCCCGCATGGCGGGGAAAGAGATAATCCACCCTCGCTTATGCCTCCGCATCAACTCAAGCAACCCATCGGCCCCTTTGCGCTGACGCGCACCCTCGTCTGGCTGCGCCTATGCGCCATCGCCGGCCAAAGCATGGCCGTGATGATTTGTTCCTGGTGGATGCGGATCGATATTCCCACCCTGCCCTTGCTGCTCGGCATCGATCTGCTGGCTGTGTTCGCGGTATTTGCAGCCTGGCGCATCAGCCAACCCTGGCCGGTGCGGGAGTGGGAGACGGTGTGTCATGTTGCCGCAGATACGCTGGTGCTGGGTTATCTGTTGCACTTCACCGGCGGGGCCAGCAATCCCTTCGTGACGCTGCTGCTGGTGCCGATTGCGTTGAGTGCAGCCGCGTTGTCGGTGCCCGCGGTGCTTTCGGTAGCGGCCATCGCCGGCGCTGCCTATCTCGTGCTGCTGCGCTGGTATGTGCCGCTGCCGATGAACGAACTGATGGGCACGGATCAGGGATTTTCGCTGCATGTCGCCGGCATGGGCGTCAACTTCGCCATCAGCGCGTTGTTGCTCGGCTTCTTCATCAACCGGCTCGCTATGGCAGTACGCCTGCAACAATTGGAAGTGCAACGCGTGCGCGAACGCGCGCTGCGCGACGAAGGCATTCTGGCCATCGCCACCCAGGCAGCCGGCGCGGCGCACGAGCTGAATACGCCGCTATCGACGATGCGTACACTGCTCCCGGAACTGCGGCGTGAACATGCCGACGATACGGTGCTGGATGAGGATCTTGAGCTGCTGGAAGGGCAAGTCGACCGCTGTCGCGTCATCCTGCGCGAAATGGTGGCTTTCGGCAAAACGCAGTTGTCGCAGGAACCTGAGCGCACGACATTGCAGGCTTTCATCCATGGTTTTGTCGAACGTTTCAAGCTGCTGCGTCCAGAAGCGGAACTTGAACTGCTGGTGCCCGCGAATCTTGAACCGCTGGTACTGCGCACGCCGCCGGGCTTGCGTCACGCCCTGATCAACCTGCTCAACAATGCGGCCGATGCCTCGGCCATGCGTGATTCCAATCAGGTGACATTGGAAGTTCATCGCGATGGCGATGGGCTCGAATGGGCTGTGCGCGATCGTGGCCCCGGGTTTCATCCCGCTAGTGCCACAGCGTCGATTGGGGAAAGTGGCAAGCAAAGCGGTCTCGGCATTGGCCTGGCGCTGGCAGAAGCCACCGCGGAGCGTCTGAACGGTGAGTTGATTGCCACCAATACCGATAACGGCGCGGAAATGCGCCTGCGCCTGCCGTTATCAGCCATCACCGAGCGCTGATACACAGGGCCCAAGTAGCGTTCAGCTCGTCGTTTGTCCTATACGGCTTGATATCTTTTCGAGACGTCTTATAACGCCTCACCGTCATTCCGGCCTTCGCCGGAATGACGGTGAGGCATGGTTGTATCTTGGGGCGTAATTCGAACAACAGTCTCTACGTGCCCAGAGTTGCCGGTTTGTTGGCTTGGCCACGTCACGCCAACCCAAGCTTCGACGCCAAACGAGCATGGAATCGGTGAATGCGGCAAAATAGGCGGGCGAATACGACTGGTAGCAGCAAATGATCCACCTGAATCAGGCAAGCAGCACCCGCCCACTGTTGATCGTGGACGACGACGCCACCTTTGTACGTGTACTTAGCCGGGCCCTGACCTCACGCGGTTTCGAAGTCATCACCGCCAGTCGCGCCGACGAAGCCCGCGCACTCTCGCGCCGCCATCAACCCCGCCACTGCGTGCTCGATCTCAAGCTCGGCGAAGAAAACGGGCTGCGACTGATTCCCGAGCTGCACGAACTGGTGCCGGACATGCGCATCCTGCTGCTGACCGGCTACGCATCGATCGCCACCGCTGTCGAAGCAATCAAGCGCGGCGCACATGATTACCTGTCCAAGCCTGTCGACGCCGACGCCGTAGTTCGCGCTCTGCTCGAAGGTGATAGCGCACCGCAGGCCGACGATGAAGTTATCGACGCGCCCGAAGCGCCACTGGCACTGCGCCGTCTGGAATGGGAACACATCCAGCGCGTGCTCACCGAATGCGACGGGAATATCTCCGAAACCGCGCGTCGTCTCGGCATGCATCGCCGCACCTTGCAGCGCAAATTGAGCAAGCATCCGGTGCGGGAACGGCCGGAACAAGCCCACTGATTTCAGCGGCCGTTTGCTGCTGCGCTACGTAGCCATTGCGCAAAGTGCGATAGCGCTTTCAATCCGTCGATGCGGAAGCAGCAGGCGCAGGTGTCCGATTCGACGGATCCGGCTCGTCGTCATAGATCGCCACATGCGGCACACCGTCCGCACCGATCCATCCGCGATACATGCCGTCGGTATTGAACGGCATGGCGATATTGCCGTCGCTGTCCAGCGCGATCGCCCCGCCGCTACCGCCCATCGACGGAATTTCCTGATTGATCACCTCGGCAGCCGCACGCTGGATCGGCTCGTTCAACATCGACACCTTCATGCAGATTTCGTGTGCAGCGACAGTGCGGATGTAGAACTCGCCCCAACCCGTGCCTGATACGGCGCACTGCGCATTGGCATAGGTGCCGGCACCGATGATGGGTGAATCGCCAACGCGTCCCCAGCGTTTGTCGGCCATACCTCCGGTGGAGGTGCCGGCAGCAAGATGGCCCTCGCCATCGAGCGCGACGGCGCCCACCGTGCCGAAATGTTTGGCCGTTTCGACATCGACATGCGGCTGTTTGGCTGCATCTTCCTTGAGCGCCTTCTGCAATTGCTGCCAGCGTTCATCGGTATGGAAATAGGAAGGATCGACCAGGGTAATGCCCTGCTCCTTCGCAAACGCTTCGGCCCCATCGCCGATCAACATCACGTGCGATGAGTGCTCCATCACCGCGCGCGCCAGCAGGATCGGATTCTTTACGCGATGCACGCCGGCGATAGAGCCGGCACGCAAGGTGTCGCCGTCCATGACGGCAGCATCCATTTCGTTCTTGCCATCGTGGTTGAACACCGAGCCCTTGCCGGCGTTGAAGTTGGAGTCATCCTCCAGCACCGTGATCGCTGTGGTGACAGCATCCAGAGCCGGCTTGCCGGCCTTGAGCTGGGCGTAGCCGTCCACCAGCGCCTTGGTCATGGCGGCACGTACCGCCTTTTCCTTGGCGGGCGTCATATCGCGCTTGATCACGCCGGAACCACCGTGAATGACCAGGACCGGGGTAGTGGCGTGAGTCATCGCGGCAACTCCCAGGGCGGCCAGTGCAACGAATAGGTGGGACAGCTTCACGTGGTACGTCTCCAGACTTTCCACCCGAGTATAGCCACCCTGTTTGACATGCTCAGCCGTACGGCATAACAGTGCCGTGTCAATGGCTTAGACAGCCGGATAACCCGCCGCTGCGACCTTCGTACAGCATGCACGGACATCAATCCGTCGTATCCTAGGGAGCTATATCTCCCCGGCTAGAAGGCACCCACATGGATAAGGTTTATGCAAACGCGGCAAAGGCTCTGGATGGCCTGCTGTTTGATGACATGACCATTGCGGCAGGCGGTTTTGGCCTGTGCGGCATCCCGGAAAACCTGATTGGCGCGCTGCTGGCCGCCGGTACCAAGAGCCTGACCATCGTCGGCAACAACGCTGGCGTGGACGATTTCGGCATGGGGCCGCTGCTGAAGACACACCAGGTCAAGCGCGTGTACGCCTCGTACGTGGGCGAGAACAAGGAGTTTGAACGCCAGGTGCTGTCCGGCGAACTGGAACTGCATCTGGTGCCGCAGGGTACGCTGGCGGAGAAGCTGCGCGCCGGCGGCGCGGGCATTCCCGGCTTCTATACGCGCACGGCGTACGGCACCAAGCTGGCCGAAGGCAAGGAAACGAAGAAGTTTGGCGAGAAAGAATACGTGCTGGAAGAAGCCATTCATGCCGACCTTTCCATCGTCAAAGCGTGGAAGGGCGACAAGTTCGGCAACCTCGTCTTCCGCAAGACGGCGCGCAACTTCAATCCGATGATCGCCACCTGCGGCAAGATTTGCGTGGCCGAGGTGGAAGAGCTGGTCGAAGTGGGCGAGCTGGATCCGAACCAGATTCATGTGCCCGGCATCTACGTCGACCGCATCATCCAGGGTGAGAAGTACGAAAAGCGCATCGAATTCCGCACCATTGCCGGCGCCAACACCGGCAAGGAAAGCCCGATCCGCATGGCGATGGCGCATCGCGCCGCGAAAGAACTGCGCGACGGTTTCTATGTCAATCTCGGCATCGGCATTCCCACGCTGGTAGCGAACTTCATTCCCGAAGGCATGGACGTGACCTTGCAGTCAGAGAACGGCTTGCTTGGCATCGGGCCGTTCCCGGATGACGCACACGTCGATCCCGACCTGATCAACGCGGGCAAGCAGACGATCACTGCACTGCCCGGCTCGAGTTATTTCTCCAGCGCCGAATCGTTCGCGATGATTCGTGGCGGCCACATCAACCTGTCGATCCTTGGTGGCCTGGAAGTGTCCTGCACCGGCGATCTCGCCAACTGGATGGTGCCGGGCAAGATGGTGAAGGGCCCGGGTGGCGCGATGGATCTGGTCAGCGGCGTGCAGCGCGTGGTGGTGCTGATGGAGCACACCGCGAAGGATGGTTCGCCAAAGATCAAAGAACAGTGCGACCTGCCGCTCACCGGTCAGCAGGTGGTGGATCTGATCATCACCGACCTGTGCGTATTCGAAGTGGCCAAGGGCAAGGGCCTGACGCTGATCGAGCTGCAGGAAGGCGTGACGGTCGATGAAGTGAAGGCAAAGACGGGGTGCCCGTTTGAGGTGCATCCGTCGTTGCGGTAAATGCCGTGCAACTCCTTCTCCCCTTTGGGGAGAAGGAGTTGACGTATCAGCCAGGCACCGGCAACGGCTGCGGAAAGCGAATTTCCGCCACATAACTGTTGCCGCCCTGCACACGCAGATCCAGCGGCCACGCAAAACGCTCGCTGATGCGCCGCGCGATGGCGTATTCGAATCCCTGCTGGCCCGGTAGATGCGGATCGTGATCGGTGCCAGCGGTGGCGCATACGCTTACCGCGCCAGGCAGCACGGTGACCAACACCGTGCCCTGTCCGGTGTATTGGCTGGCATGACGAATCAGTTGCCAGCACAACACCGCAAACACACGCGGTGAACCATGCAATGCAAACGTGGCGGGTTCTTCGAACTGCAATTCGATCGGATGGCCGTGCAGCATCTCGCGTGCGTCGACCAGCTCATCACGCAGGACATCGTTCACCACGAAATCCTGCTCGCCCTGCCCGTTATCGGTTTCGCGCGCCAGGATCAGCATCGCTTCCACCAGCGCCTCCATTTCACGCGTGGCGCGGCGAATACGTTCCAGTGAACGCTTGCCGAAATCACTGAGACCTGACTCATCCGCCAGCATATCGGTGGACATCTTGATCACCGTCAACGGGCTACGCAGCTCGTGGCTGGCATCGCGCGTGAAATTGCGCTCGCGCTCGTTGTAACCGGCGATGCGACTGGCGAAGCTTTGGAAGCTGCGTGCCAGCGTAGCCACATCCGCATCGACACGATGCAACAGGTGATCCGGTTGCAGCGATTGCAGCTCGGTCTGCCCTTCATGCCAATTGCCCACCATCCGCGCCAGCGTACTGAATGGACGAAGGGCGCGCTGTGCAGCCAGCCAGGCGAGCGCGCCAACAATCACGATCAACGCCAATACCGCGCCCACCGGTGCCACGTCGTAATAACCCATTAAACAGGCCAAAACGATCGCTACCAGTTGCAAGCCGAAGATCAGCAGCAACTGGCGATGAAGACCACCGCGTGCGTGCGCAGCGCGTTGGGTTGGCGCACCCTGTTGTGTCATGTGATTGGGCGGTTAGGCGTATTGAGCGGTCAGGCGAAATGGCTTGTTGCGGTTGTTTCGGAATCCAGGTCGGCCAAGCGGTAACCAGCAGAATGAATCGTGTGCAGCAGCGGGCGCTGGAACGGCTTGTCGATAATCCGGCGCAGGTTATACAGATGCGAGCGCAAAGTATCCGAATCGGGCAAGGTATCCCCCCAGATCTCTCGTTCGATATCGCGCCGGCTTACCACACGCGGCGATTCGCGCATCAGTATGGCCAGCAATTTGAGACCGATCGGTGACACGGTAAGTTCGTGCCCGCCACGGGTCAGTCGCAAAGTGGCCGTGTCCAGGGTCATATCCCCCACGTTGAGCACTTCGCTGGAAACCTGTCGCCGGTCGCGACGGATCAGGGCTCGCAGGCGAGCCTCCAGTTCGCGCACCTCGAAGGGTTTCACGAGATAGTCGTCGGCACCGGCTTCCAGGCCGACCAGCTTGTCCTCCAGAGTATCCCGCGCCGTCAGCATCAGCACCGGCGTGGACTTCTTGGCTTCCGAACGCAGCTTGCGGCAGACATCCAGGCCATCGATGCCTGGCAGCATCAGGTCCAGCACGACCACGTCGTAACTGTTCGATACCGCGAGGTGTAGGCCACTCACTCCATCCTGAGCAAAATCAACGGAATAGCCGCGACGCTCCAGAAACTCCCCTACCATTTCCGCGATCTGGCGGTTGTCTTCCACCAACAGGATCAGACCGGCATGCTCGTCACGTGAACTCATGTTCGCCTCGTTGGACACCGCGTAATCTTCACATTTGTGAAGGCTAACGGTCTGCCGTGTAAGCGGAACGTGAATTTTTGGCCATGAAACTGTGGTGAAAAGCTCAATCCAGCAAGGACTTGAGCTGTTGCCACACGGTGTTGAGCACAATCGGCTCACCGGCAGCCACCGGGTGCAGGCCATCTTCCTGCATCAGCGCCGGGTTCAGAGCCACCCCGTCCAGCAAAAAGGGCACCAGGGCGACGTGCTTGTCATGCGCCAGGCCGGCGTAGATCGCACGCAGGCCGTCGCGGTATTGCGGACCGTAGTTCACCGGCAGCTCGATACCCAGCAGCAGCACCTTGGCGCCTGTGTGCTGTGCGGCGTCGATCATGGTGGCAAGGTTGTCGCGCAGGTTGGGCAGCGGCAGGCCTTGCAAGCCATCGTTCGCCCCCAGTTCGATCACCACAATGCGCGGGTGATACTGCGCCAGCAGACCCGGCAGGCGATTGCGGCCGCTCAGCGAAGTTTCACCGCTGATGCTGGCATTGATGACGGCCCAGCCCGGCTCCATGTCGTTCAAACGTACTTCCAGCAGATGCGCCCAACCGGATTCCACAGGAATGTTGTGCGCGGCGGACAAGGAATCGCCCAGCACCAGCACGTTTTTCGCCGGTGCAGCCTGCAACACACCGATACCGCAAAGCAGAACAAGCAAACAAAGGAAACGACGCATGAGTGGTGGTTCTCGTCCGGTGCTGGATGTCCGGGATGTTAGCAAGTCGGTCAACGGACCCGAGGGACGGCTGGATATCCTCAGCAACGTCGCGATGCAAGTGCACGACGGCGAGAGCTTCGCCATCGTCGGCGCTTCCGGCTCTGGCAAGACCACCCTGCTCGGCCTGCTGGCCGGGCTGGACACGCCCACGCAAGGCAGCATTTCGCTGGATGGCCATGCGCTGGAGCAGCTCGATGAAGAAGCGCGTGCAGATCTGCGCCGAAGGCTGGTGGGTTTCGTATTCCAGTCATTCCACTTGCTGCCTGCCCTGACCGCCGAACAGAACGTGATGCTGCCACTGGAGCTGGAAGGCAACCCCGCTGCACGCGAGCGCGCGCGCGAAGCGCTGGAAGCCGTGGAACTCAGTGCGCGACGCAAGCACTACCCGGCACAGCTTTCCGGTGGTGAACAACAGCGCGTGGCGATTGCGCGTGCATTCGTGCACGGTCCGCGCGTGCTGTTTGCCGACGAGCCTACGGGCAATCTGGATCGCCGCACTGGGCGGCATGTGTGTGATTTGTTGTTTGCATTGAATCGGGATCATGGCACCACGCTGATCTTGGTAACGCATGATCTGCAACTGGCGGAACGTTGCGTGCGACGGGTGGAGTTGCAGGAAGGGAAGTTGGAGCCGTTGGTATGAACATGCGCACCACCGTCCGGCCTCTCAATGCTCGCGAAATACTTCATCCGTCGTCCCGGCGTAGGCCGGGACGACGGATGAAGCGGCACGACAACGCGAGGCACGCATGAAAATCCTGCTGCTCGCATTACGCAGCCTGCGCCGCGAATGGCACTTGCCGGAAATGCGCACCCTCGCCGCTTCGCTGGTGCTCGCAGTGGTCGCGCTAGGCGTGGTCGCCACACTCACTGCACGCATGGAGCGAGGTGTGCTCGCCAGTGCTGCTGAATTGATCGGCGGTGACGTGGGTGTCTCTGTGCCGCAGGATATTCCCGAAAAATTTGCTGCCGCCGGCAGCGAACGCGGCTTGGCCATTACCCGTACAGCAAGTTTCCCAAGCGTTGCCTTCGCGCAACAGCAAAGCCAGTTACTGGAAGTTTTGGCGACGGATGATGCCTATCCCTTGCGCGGCACGCTGCTGATCGGCGACGCCAGCGGGACGCAACACGTCAGTCACGGTCCGGCGAGCGGCAGCGTGTTGCTCGACCATCGCGCATTGGTCGCGTTGCATCGGCAAGTCGGCGACACCGTGCAACTGGGCGGTCGCGATCTGCGTATTGCAGGTGAGCTGATCCAACAGCCCGATGGCGGCGAACTGGTCGCGATGGCACCGCGTGCGCTGATGAATCTGGATGACGCGCAGCAAGCAGGATTGCTGGGTGTCGGCAGCCGTGCACGGCATAGTTTGTTATTGGCCGGCGAACCCGCTGCCGTGCAGAGATGGCGGCAGTGGGCGCAGGGCACGGCGTTGCCACAAGGCGGCGAGCTGATCACGCCCGAGCAGACGCAGGAACGGATGCGCAGTGCGTTCGATCGGGCGGGTGCGTTCCTGCGCCTCACTGCACTGCTTTCTGCACTGCTCTCCGGCGTGGCGATTGCGCTTGCTGCACAACGCTATGCACGGCGCAAGACCAGTGAGGTATCCCTATTGCGCGCACTGGGTACGTCGCGCAGGCGGGTGTTCGGCTTGTTGCTGGGAACGCTTGGCGGTCTTGCACTGCCAGCGGCGCTGATCGGCGTGCTGCTGGCGCTGGCGCTGTCACAGGGCGCGTGGATGTTCGCCAGCCAGTTATTTGCGGGCGTGCCCACAGTTTTGCCCATCCTGCCGTCGCTGGCCGCAGCCGGTATGGGTATCGCGGTATTGGCAGGTTTCGCGCTGCCGCCGCTGGTGCGGCTGGCCGATGTGCCGCCTGTTGCGGTGTTCCGCGCGAGCCTGGCGCGCCGGGTGCGGCGTTTCGATGCGCTGTACCTGCTTCCCGCCGTGGTGGCGCTGGCGTTGATCTGGCAGCTCAGCGGCTCGGCCAACCTGGCCGGCATTCTCGCCGCGAGTCTGCTGGGTGTCGCGGTGGTCGCCGCGCTGCTGGCTGCCTTGCTGTTGTGGATCGCGCGACGGATCACGCCGGGTGGTCACCCTGCTCTGCGCCTGGGCATGGCTGCGCTGGCTCGCCGACGCGGCTTGAGCATTGTGCAGGCGACCGCACTCAGCCTGGGGCTTACCGCCTTGCTGCTGCTCGCCATCGTGGCGCCCGCCTTACTCGATGGTTGGCGGCAGGAGCTGCCTTCGGACACGCCCAACTGGTTTGTACTCAACCTGCAGGACGATCAGCGTGGCGATTTCAGCAAGGCCCTCGCGGACATCGGCGGCAATCAACTCAACATGATGCCGTTGGCGGTCGGCAAACTCACCGCGATCAACGGCCAGCCGATCGACACCATCCACTTCAAGGACGAACGCACCAAAGACTGGAACGATCGCCAACTGCGCCTGTCCTGGTCCGACCAGCTTCCACCCGCCAATACCGTGATCGCCGGCCAATGGTTTGGGCCCAATCCGCCGGAAGCCGAAGTGTCGGTGGATACGATGTGGCGCGACATGTACGCGCTGAAGCTTGGTGACACAATGCGTTTCGATGTCGGCGAAGGCCAGCTTGATGCCAAGGTGACCAGCTTCCGGCACGTGGACTGGACCTCGTTCAAGGTCAACTTCTTCCTGCTGATGGATCCGCCGCACGCGAACGTACTCCCGCATACGTGGATTGCCAGTTTCTATCTGCCGCGCGGCAATACCGAAGCCCTGGCAAAACTTTCGCGCACGTATCCGAACCTGAGCATGGTTGATGTCGATGCCTTGCTCGATCGCGTGCGTGAGATCGTGCAGCGCGTAACCGGCGCAGTGCGTTGGGTGCTCGGCTTCAGTCTGCTGGCCGGTGCATTGGTGCTGGCGGCAGCGCTTGCGACCAGTGGACAGGAACGCCGTCATGAAGCCGCTTTGCTGCGCACGCTGGGTGCACGCCGCGGTTTGCTGCGTGTTGCAGCCGCTTGTGAATTTGCGTTGCTGGGATTAATCGCAGGCATCACCGCGGCACTGGGTGCGATGGTGGGCGGATGGTGGTTGGGGCGCAGCGTGTTTCACGTCAAGGGCTTCATACCGCATCCCTGGCCGCTGACGGTTGCCGCACTGCTGGCCGCGATCGTGGTGATGCTGCTGGGGCTGGCCGGTACGCGCAAGGTGACGCATACACCGCCCATGCGGCTACTGCGGGCGGAATAAGGGAGGCGGGTATCTGCGACAGCCCGACAAACCGCTACGATACCCCCATCTTCCGAACGGCACCGTCTATGTACACCCTCTATTACTCTCCGGGCACCGCGAGCATGGTCGTACATCAGGCCCTGCTCGAAATCGGTGCGGATTACCGGCTCGAACTGGTCGACTTCGACAAGGACGCCCAGCACAACGCGGAATATCTGAAGCTCAATCCGGGCGGCAAGGTGCCGACGCTGTTGATCGATGGACGGCCTGTCTACGAGTCAGTCGCCTTGCTCACCATCCTCGCCGAACGCCACCCCGAAGCGAAGCTGATCCCGCCCGTCGGCACCGCTGCGCGCGACGCGTGGCTGCAGTGGTCGGTATTTCTTAGCAACGCGCTGATGTCCACCTACCGGCTGTGGTTCTATCCGGACGAATTGGGTTTCGAAGAAACGCCTCCGGCAATCCGCGCAGCGGTACAGCGCAAGATCGAAAGCATCTGGGATCGGCTCGAAGCCCATCTTTCGGCGCACGGCCCTTATATGCTGGGCCAGGATTTTTCCGGCGCCGATTTGCTGCTGACCATGCTGATGCGCTGGTCGCGCAATATGCCGCGGCCTGCGACGGAATGGCCCGCACTGAAACAGCTTGCGGATCTGGTGCGTGCACGCCCGAGCTGGACACGGCTCTATGAACTGGAAGGTTTGAGCGAGTGGTAAAAGCCCCATACCTCCTTACCGTCGTCCCGGCACAGGCTGGGGCGACGGTAAGGGTCATTCGCTGTTTGAGGCATTCGTGACAGTCGATACGTTGTCTGCACCGCACTGGCGCAGCCGCTTGAAACACGAGTGGCTGCTGCTGTTGTTCGTCGCCTTGACGATCGTACTGGCCTGCATCGATCCGCAACCGCTTGCGCGTTACCAACGCTGGCTGCAGTTGCCGACCTTATCGGGTCTGCTTGGTCTGTTGATTGCGATCCAGGGCATCCGCGACAGCGGGCTGGTGCAACGCATGGCTGGCGCCATGGTGGCGCGTATCCATTCGCTGCGTGGCGTGGGATTGTTGCTGGTCAGCATGACGGCTGTGCTTTCGACGGTACTGACCAACGATGTCAGCCTGTTCCTGATCGTGCCGTTGACCGTCGCCATCGGCAGCATGTCCAACCTGCCGGTGCTGCGCATGGCGGTGCTGGAAGCGCTGGCGGTGAATGCCGGCTCAACATTGAGCCCGATCGGCAATCCGCAAAATCTGCTGATATGGCAACACGCACAGGTTCCGTTTCTATCATTCGTGGGCACGATGCTGCCGGCAGCGTCGGTGATGTTTGTACTGGTTGCGGCGTTGACCTGGTTGTGGCTGCCCAAAGATCGCGTGGAGCTGCAAGCTGAGCAACTCGATGGCCACGACGTTTCGATATCGCTGGCGTTGCTGTCGCTGGTCAGCCTGGCCCTTATGGTGCTGATGATGGAGCACGGTCATGCACCACTGGGGGCTTTGCTGCTGGTGCTGCCATTCGCCATGTTTTCCTGGCGCAGCCTGATACGTATCGACTGGCTGCTGATGGCCACTTTTGCCGCTATTTTTCTGGGTCTCGGTCACTTCGCCACATTACCAATCGTTGACCACGCATTGGGCAACATCGATTTCAATCAGCCGTTGGCGGTGTATCTGGGCGGCATTGTGAGCTCGCAGTTGATCAGCAATGTGCCTGCTACGGTCTTGCTGCTCGATCGTGCACCGAATGCCATGGCGCTGGCTGTTGCAGTGAACGTGGGTGGCTTTGGCGTGGTGATCGGCTCACTGGCCAACCTGATTGCCTTGCGCCTGGCCAGACAGCCGCATGGGATGCGGCTTTTTCACGCGGTTTCGATTCCGTTTTTGCTGGTGTGCGCACCGCTGGTGTATCTGATGGCGCTTCTGTTGGGCTGAAGAGTGGAAGCCTCGGTATTGCACCTGCTTTTCAGGCATACATGACTGTTCCACCCGAACCCTCTCCTGTTAGCAGGAGAGGGGCAAGAGCGTGGTCTTAGTCGTCGTCATCGTGCGGCACGTTGATGTGGCCGCCGATATTGCTATGGCTGACATCGCCGCTGCCTTTGGCGCCGACGGTGAGATCACCGCGCACGTTGCTTACGGTCAGATCGCCCGAACCCAGCGTGCCCACGTCGACATTACCGCCTACCTTGTCCAACACCACGTCGCCGGAACCTACGCTGCCGATGTGCGCATTGCTGGTGATATCGCGCGCATTCAGATCGCCTGAACCCACGGTACCCGCCCGCAGGCTGCCGATGTGCGCGATTTCGACATCGCCCGAGCCGTTCGTCACGCTCACATCACCGGAAATATCGTGGATATGCACATCGCCCGAACCCGTTTGCACATCAAGCTGGGACAGGCCGCTGATATAGGCATCACCGGAACCGTCATTGACCGATACCGGTATGGTGGAAGGCAATTGGATCTGCAGATCCAAGTCCTGGTAGGACACCCCGAAGAAGCTGATGTTGACGCCGTGGCCACCACCCACATCGACAATCAGCTGGTCACCTTCGCGGTGCGAGGTGACTTGCAAGTTGTCCAATGCGCTTTGCGAGGAGGCGCAGGCCCGGCCGGTGATCTCCAGCGAACCGGAGCTGCCGTTGCCGACCAGATGCATATCATGGCTGTGCAGTTCGATCTGCACGCCACGCACGCCGGAGAGGTCATCGTGCAGATTGCGTGGGGCTGAATAGCGGCAGTCGTCCGCCGCCGCCGTTAACGAGATCAGCAGCAGAGGCAAAAGAACGAGGGTGCGGCGCATAGGGAATCTCCGGTCGTTATTCAAATGCTCAGATGCTTGCCAGAGGACAAAGGTTGAAGGCTGACAGCTGACTCACCTCGTCCCTTTGCTGCCTTACTCGCGGTGCCTGGCCTTACCTACCGTCATCCCGGCCAGCGCCGGCATAAGGCCGGCGCTTCCAGCCATCTGTGCCTATCTATGCCCGACGAAGCAAAGAAGGTGAAGTGCCTAAAGCTTGGGTTCTTCCGCCTTCGCTTTGCGCCACAATGCTTCCTGTTCGGCCAGATCCGAGGCGGACAAGGGCTCCCCCGCCTCCGCGGCCAGCTGCTCCATCCTGCGGAAACGCCGCTCGAATTTCGCATTCGCGTGCTTCAGCGCCCGGACAAAATCGACCCTCGCATGCCGTGCCAGATTGACCGCCACGAACAGCACGTCGCCGATCTCATCCTCCAAGCGGGCCGGATCAGCGCCGGCGGCGAATTCGGCATCGACTTCAGCCAGTTCTTCATGCAGTTTTTCGATCACCGGGCGATGATCGGGCCAGTCGAAACCGACCGTGGCGGCACGCTGCTGCAACTTGAGCGCACGCTGCCATTCGGGCTGTCCGCGTGATACGCCAGCGAGCACGCTGTCATCGTGCTGGTCGCCTTTTGCCGCCCGCTCGCGTGCCTTGATCTCGTCCCAGGCGCGTTTCTGTTCGTCAAGGTCGGCATACGTGACGTCGCCAAAAACATGCGGATGGCGGCGCAGCATTTTGTCGCTGATGGCGTTGGCCACATCGTCGAAATCGAACAAACCCTGCTCTTTCGCCATCTGCGCATGGAAAACCACTTGCAGCAGCAGATCGCCCAACTCGTCGCGCAGATCGTGCCAGTCGCGGCGGTCGATGGCATCGGCGACTTCGTAGGCCTCTTCGACGGTATAGGGGGCGATGGTGCTGAAGTCCTGCTTGACGTCCCAGGGGCAGCCGCGCTCGGGATCACGCAGGCGGGCCATGATGGCGAGCAGGTCGGCGAGGGAGTGGCGGGTAGCGTCGGTCATGGGGATCTTCAACGTGCGTCGTCCCGGCGCAAGCCAGGACCTGTGTCTTACGGTTCGAAAGTCGCCGGACCCCGGCCTGCGCCGGGGCGACGGGATGAAATGTCCCGCCAAGCCTTCACGGCAAGCCGGCTTCACGCATCCGTGACGCCCAGTCGATGCCGGTATCGCCCACGGCCAGGAATTCCGGATTGATCAGGGATTCGCCGCGGTTGTAGCGCAAAGGCTGGCCGGTGAGGTCGAGCACGGCTCCGCCGGCCTCTTCCAGCACACATTGGGCGGCGGCGGTATCCCATTCGCTGGTCGGGCCACGACGCAGGTAGACATCAGCGGCGCCACGCGCCAGCAGGCAGAACTTGAGCGAGGAGCCCAGTGGTTGCAAGTGATAGTCCTCACCCAGCAGGCGACGCATGGTCGTTTCGGCCATGCCGCCATGCGAGCGGCTGCCAGCAGCCACCGGCGGGTTGGCCAGCTCACGCGTGAAGATGCGCTCCCACTCGGCGCCGTCCTGCACTTGCCACCAGGTGCCGCGCCCACGTGCGGCGACAAACAGCTCCCCCGTGACTGGCGCCAGTACCACGCCCATCACCGGTTCACCTTGCTCGATCAGGGCAATGTTGACGGTGAATTCGCCGTTGCGCTTGATGAATTCGCGGGTGCCGTCAAGGGGATCGACCAGCCAGTAGCGCGTCCACGTCTGGCGTTGCTCCCACGGCGAATGGCTGGCCTCTTCCGAAACGACCGGAAGCACCGTATCGAGCTGCGCCAGACCGGCGGCGATCACCTTTTGCGCGGCGAGGTCTGCCGCCGTCAGCGGCGAGTGGTCTTCCTTGACTTCGACATCGAAGTCTTCACGGTAGACGGTCATGATCGCCTCGCCGGCGCGGCGCGCCAGCAGGCCGATCTGCAATAACAGGGGATGGTCGAGGCTGTCGCTCACGTTCGTTGCAGGCGTCCGGCTAAGTATTCGCGCGCCATGAATAGCGCCGCGATGGAACGGCCTTCGGTGACGTCGTCACGCGAGACCAGGGTATGCAGATCGGCGAGCTTCCACGGCACCACTTCGAGCGGTTCGGGTTCGTCGCCGGGCAGGCTTTCGGGATATAGATCCTGCGCCAGCACCACGTGCGCCATATGCGTCATGTAAGAGGGCGACAGGGACAGGTTGTGCAGGATCTTCAACGAGCGAGCGCCGTAGCCGACTTCTTCCTTCAGCTCGCGATTGGCGCCCTGCTCCACGGTTTCGTCACGATCGAGCCGGCCCTTGGGTAGGCCCAGCTCGTAGCGCTCCACCCCGACGCCGTATTCGCGCACGAGCAGGACGGTCTCTTCGTCGATCATCGGCACGATGATCACCGCGCCCAGGCCGCTGCCTTTCAGGCGCTCGTAGGTGCGGTGCTCGCCGTTGGAGAATTCCAGATCCACCTGTTCCACATGCAGGAAACTGCTGGTGTCCGAGTCGCGCTTGGCGTGGATGATGGGATAGCGTGGCATCGAGGGATTGTAGCGGGCTTTTGCCTTCTCTCCCCTTCGAGATGCGGGGAGAGGCCGTGGATAGCCTCGCTTCGAGGAGCGAGGAGGTGGATTGAGGTGAGGAACGCTCTCGCGATAAAGCTACATCAGGCTATGTGTCAAAGGACCATGTCCGCAAGATCGCCCCTCATCCCGGACCTCTCCCCAAGGGGGACAGAGCGAGTCGACGCAAAGCCTGCGTGTGAATCGCCGGCGTACCGGCCAATACGCTACGCGTCTCCAGCGTCAGCGGCTGGCCTTCCAGGTCGGTAAAGACACCACCCGCCTCGCGCACGATCACCGCCAAGGCAGCGACATCCAGGATATTCACATCCGACTCGATCACCAGATCCAGCCCACCACGGGCAAGCAAGTGGTAGTGGCAGAAATCGCCATAACCGCGGATGCGGTTGCTGTCGCGGATAAGTGCGCCCAACGCCTGCCAGCGCGCATCGTCGGTGAGGGTCTTCACGTTGCCGGTGGAGATCGAGGCTTGCGCCATCTCTGATGTCTGCGCCACCTGCACACGCTCGCCGTTGAACCAGGTTCCGCCACCCGCGCTGGCCCACATCGTTTCGCCGTAGACCGGCGCGCTGGATACGCCCAGCACCAGTTCACCCTGATGCATCAACGCGATCTGGGTGGAAAAGAACGGTGTACGCCGCACGAAACTCTTGGTGCCGTCCAGCGGATCAACCAGCCAGAGCAGGCCATCGCGGCTGCCATCCAGGCCGAATTCCTCGCCATAAATCGCCGCACCGGGCAACGCCGGGCCAAGCACGGCGCGAATCGCCTGCTCGGCTTCGCGATCGGCAATCGTCACCGGCGTGGCGTCCGACTTGATTTCAACGTCGACGCCTCGACGCCAGTAATGCCGAATCACCTCGGCGGCAGCCTCCGCTGCCTCACGCGCTGCTTTCAGCGCCGCATCCCAATGCTGTCCGCTCATGGATTTTCCGTGCCTGAATTGAATTGAGCCAAACCACCACGATAGCGGAGTTGCACGCTGCCGTCCGCTGTTGGCGCACCGAAGCCGCGCAACCAGTGTAAAAGCGCTGGATCGTCGCGGCGCGGCTTCATGCTCAGATGCAAATCCCAGCCCAATGGACTCAAAGATAGCCGTCCAGCCGTCTGCAGCGGACCGCTTCCATCGTCATCGAGCGATGCCTTCAAAACACCAGCCTCGCCATGAATCGACAGCAGCAGGTTTCCGAGCGGAACAACGCCTTGTGCCGTGCGCACTGCGGCCTTGGACCAGGCGCCGGAGGCTTCGACCTGCATGGGCCAACGTCCCTGCAACACGGCTTGCGCGACATGCAAATCGAATTGACCCTGCGGTTGTCCGTTGAGTAGCGGTTGCACGCCGAGCAACGCCATATCGGCATGCAAGGTGACATCGCGCCAGTCTTCCTGCGTATCCGACAGACGATGCATCTGCGCCTGCCATTGAAGTTGCGGCTGACGCAAATCCAACCCCAACTGCACATCGCCGAGCAACGCACGTCGCGAGAGGGTCCAGGAAAGACTCCCCAAAGGCGTGCCATCCGACGCCGACACCTGTCCGGCACGGCCTTGCCACAACGTGCCATCGAGTTGATCGAAGCGAAGCCCGTGAATTCGCGACTGCATCAGTGGTAACGCGAGGCGTGCAGGCATGAACCAGACGAGCAGCGTAAGTGCTATGAGGAATGCGGCGAGACCAGCGAGTACTTTGTTCAGATGTTTCATACCTGTGTGCGAAGTGAAGCTCGTGTGGGAAGCCCCAGACAGTCTCAGCGTCATTCCGGCGCAGGCCGGAATGACGCTGAGGCATCTCCATGCTCTTGAGGCAACCGGTCAATACCCCGATCATAGCCGGATGACCCAGCCCCACGACGCCAACACCGCTCTCGCCCGCCGCGATCTCCAGCACATCTGGCACCCCTGCACCCAGATGCACGACCACGAACACGTGCCCATGGTGCCCATCGTTCGCGGCGAAGGCCCATGGCTGATCGATGCCGAAGGCCGCCGTTATCTCGACGGTATCAGCTCCTGGTGGACCAACCTGTTCGGCCACGCCAATCCGCGTATCGCGGCGGGTTTGGCCGAGCAGGCAAAGACGCTGGAACACGTGATTTTCGCTGGTTTTACCCATCCTCCGGCCATCGAGTTGGCTGAGCAGCTGGTGAAGATCACGCCGGCCGGACTGGAAAAAGTGTTCTTTGCGGACAATGGTTCCGCTGCCATCGAAGTGGCACTGAAGATGAGCTTTCACTACTGGCTCAATCAAGGTCACGGCGAGAAAACGCGCTTCATCGCCTTGACCGGCAGCTACCACGGCGAAACGCTGGGCGCGCTGTCGGTGAGCGATGTGGCGCTCTATCGCAAGACCTACGCGCCCTTGCTGTTGACGCCCTTTCTCGCGCCATCCCCGGACGCCTACGAAGGCGAACCCGGCGAATCACCCGAGCAAACAGCAACACGTCGACTCGCTACCATGCGTGAGCTACTCGAACAGCATGCACATGAAACCTGCGCGGTGATCGTCGAACCGCTGGTGCAATGCGCGGGCGGCATGCGCATGTATCACCCCAGCTATCTCACTGGACTGCGCAAGCTGTGCAATGAATACAACGTGCATTTCATCGCCGATGAAATCGCGGTGGGTTTTGGCCGCACGGGAACGATGTTCGCGTGTGAGCAGGCCGGCGTTGCACCTGACTTCATGTGTCTGTCGAAGGGATTGACCGGCGGCACCTTGCCGCTTTCGGTCGTACTGACGACGCAGCATGTCTATGAGGCGTTTTACGCCGAATACAACGCGGGCAAGGCGTTCCTGCATTCGCACAGCTACACCGGCAACCCACTCGCCTGCCGCGCGGCATTGGAAACGCTGGCGATCTTTCGCGATGAACCGGTGCTGGAGCGCAATCGCGTTCTATCAGTGCATCTTGCGCAGAAGCTGGCACCGTTGCGTGACCATCCGTATGTCGCAGATGTCCGTCAGCAAGGCATGATTGCAGCCGTGGAGCTGGTCGCGGATAAAGCAACGCGCCGTCCCTTCCCTGCCGAACAACGGCGTGGTCAGCGTGTTTACCTGCACGGCCTGGAAAACGGCGCGCTGTTGCGACCGCTAGGCAACATCATCTATTTCATGCCGCCGTACGTGGTGAGCGAAAGCGATATCGATCAGCTTGTACGTATCGCGATAGAAGGCATCGCGCTCGCGGTAAAAGACTAGAACCAACGCTTGCAACCCGCGATTTGGTGCCGATCAGTGGCCATGCACCGTGATGCTCGGGTCCAACTGCTGCAGCGCCGGGCCGATCGTGGTTTTGCCCGTGCTGTCGATGTCCTGCTTGCTGTAGGACCGACCCGTAACAGGCAGGCACTCACCTTTCTTGGCCGGGATCAGGCTGCCGGTATCGCGAATGCAATTGCGATCACCGGGCTTCACCGGCGAATGGTTGGACGAAGCCGGCGTTGTTGCCGCAGGCTGTTGGGGAGCCGACGCATTCTGGGGAGCGGCGCGCGCTGCGGTGGCGAAACCGGCAGCTGCCAGCAGAATGGCAACGGAAATGATCTTGGACATGGCAACCTCCTTGCTCGCAGAGGGGGAGACGAGCCTCCTGAGGGTTGATACTCATCCTGATACGGCGCCCCGCCCGCCGCAAGGTGCGGCAGCAAAGACTGCCATTCACGTTCACGTGAATGAACAGTCAGCCACGACAAGTTGTATGCTGAACGGTCATTTCCTTAACACGAACCTGCATGCGCAGCACCCGCATCCACGTCGAACAACCCTTGTCACTGGCCGCCGAAGTGGTTCTCCCGCAGCAGGCCGCCGAACACGTGACGCGCGTCTTGCGCATGAATGCCGGGGATATGCTGACGTTGTTCAATGGCGACGGTTACGACTACGCCGCCACCTTGCTCTCCGTCGGCAAGCGCGATGTCACGGCACGTATTGAGGATCGCGAACAGATCCGCAACGAGTCACCACTCAAACTGACCCTGGCGCAGGGTGTAGCACGCGGCGAGAAGATGGACCTGATCGTGCAAAAAGCGACGGAACTTGGCGTCGCCCGCATCGTGCCGTTGTTTACGGAACGCTCCGAAGTGAAATTGGATGCCTCGCGCGCGGAAAAGCGTCTGCTGCACTGGCGCGCGGTGGCTTCGAGCGCCTGTGAACAGAGCGGGCGGGTTTGCGTGCCAGAAATCACGCCGGCGCAAACGCTACAGGAATGGCTGAAGAGTCTCCCCGATGATGGAGCACAGCGTCTGGCGCTACTGCCTGAAGGTACGCTGCAAGCGCGGGAACTGCGTTTTGGCGAAGCAGGCGGATGGCTGGTGGTTGGGCCGGAAGGTGGCCTGGGTGATCGAGATATCGCAGCGCTGCAGGACGCCGGATTTGAGGGCTTGCGGCTTGGGCCGCGGATTCTGCGCACCGAAACAGCGGGACTGGCGGCGCTTGCTGCATTGCAGGCGCTGCATGGCGATTTGTGATTTTAATGTGGTGCGGCGCGCGCGAGGTTGAATGTTGCGCCGCTTGAGATTCGTTTAGCGCGGCGTCACCCAACCCCGGCCTAAATTCTCAGCTCGCTTGCTGCAGCAATTCGTAGACTTCGTTCTCGATCCCTTCCAGATCCGGAATCACCGCCACGTCATCGCGCACCAACACTTGCGCCTTCACACCACGCGGCAATGCCTTGCCATCGTGGGTGGGAATGATCAGTTCCGCGTTGAGCGTGGTCAGACGCGGAAAACCCTGGGTAAGCACCGCCACGAATGGCAATTCCGGGTTGTCGCCGAGCGCTTTGAGTACGGCGACGCGCACACTCAGTTCGGTATCGCCTTCCTGCGCACCGGCCAGCTTGGTGAAAGAGACCAGCGGCACTCGCCAGCCGCGCCATGCAATGCGTCCGACCAGCCATTCCGGTGCGCCGGCAACCGGCTCAGGCGTGGCGAGCGTGATGACTTCGGCCACCGTGGCGTTGGGCAGCAGCAGGCGTAGATTGCCGACCGGCACCAAGACGCAACGGATTTCACGGGGTAGTGGCTGTTCGCTCATCGGAAGTCCTCAACCAGGCGTACTGCGAGCTCTTGGGGAGAGCCGGAGAAACTGGCCAGCCGCTCGGCCAGCACGCCATGGACCATATCGGAGTAGTGATCGCTGGCGGACGATTCGACCCAAACCTGTCCGCCACGGTCATGGATAGCTTGCGCGCCGGCCACTGCATCAGTGGCATCGCCAGCGAAGACGATCGCCAGCGCATCGCGCCCAAACACGTTGGCTGCCATCGTGAAACTGCTGTCGATGGAAGGCGCCTGTTCATTGCTGTCATCGCTGGTGGCCGTCAGTTCCACGCGACCATCGCGCAACACGCGCACTTGCTGTCCGCGTGGCACCACCAACACTTCGCCATTGTGAGCCCGTGCCCCTGTCGCAGCCACCTTCACCGGCAACGCGCTGCGCGCGGCCAGCGACTGGACGAGTTGCTCGGCCGCACTCTCGGCATGATGCTGGGTCAACAGAATCGGCAGCTTGATGTCGGTGGGCAACTCAGCGAGGAAGCTGGCGAGCGAAGCCTGACTACCGCGCGCCGCACCGAGTACCAGCAAGTGCGAAAACGCGGTATCCAGCTCGTGCAGGTGTGCTTCGTAAGGCTGATATTCGTGCTTGAGCGCGACGGCTTCTTCCATCGACACCAGTTCCAGGCTCATGCCGGGTTGGATGGGTAGTTCGTCTTCGTCGACGTGCTCGACGTCCGGAGCCAGATAGTCCGCTGCGCTGAGCTTCTCGACACCGAACGGCTGATCGCTCTTGGAAGACTCCGCGGTAGCGGCGGCAGTTTCCTCATCCACAAACCCCCATTCCGGTACCGCGGGCGTCGGTGTTTGCTGCGCCAGCGTGGCTTTTTCAATCACGGGCGCGGTAAACGCCTCGTCAATATCGGCGAGGGCGAGATGATCCAGATTGATCTGGAACGACGGCTTGCTTTCCACCGGGGCCGGAGCTTCTGAAGGCGCCGGCTCTGCCGATGCTTCGTGAGAAACGGGTTCATCCCAGCTGAAGTCGTCGTGCAGCGCCGGCACGTCATCCTCGGCGCTGTATTTCAGGCCGGAGCCGAATTCGCTTTCAGTGTGCTCCGTGGTTTCGTCCGAAGCCAGCAAGGCTTCCAGTTCCGCCGCCAGCGTTTCCGTATCGGGTGCTGACTCGTCGTGCACCAGTGGGAGCTCTTCGGTCTGCGTATCCGCGAACGCCTCCAGTGCTGGTTCGTCCGGGGGCAAAGACGCTACCGGCTCTACGACAGATTCTTCGTACACGGGCACGGCAACGGGCGCCTCGATCTCGCGCGCATTGTCAGGGCGTGGCGGATCGATGCTGCCGCTGTCGAGCGCCTTGGCCGCCAGATGACGCGCCCAGCGCGCGCGATCCCAGCCTTCCAGACTGCGGCTGGCCTGCGCATCGTTGAACACCACCGGGATGTCTCCGGATTCGATCAAACCGTAGATGCGATCGAGCGTCGCATCATCCACGGCATCGTCGAGATTCACCACCAGCACATCCACACTGGACTGCCGCAGTTTCGTTTCGTCGAAACTGCTCAGCGGACCTTCGTGCGCAATCTGTGCACCGTGTTCGGAAAGTGCGGCGCGCAGATGACTACCCAGTTCAGCATCATCAAAGAAGAGCGCGATGTGCTTTGAATCCGTCCTCATACTCCGACCACCCCGCGGCGGAAGCTGTTTGCACGCAGGGCAAGGAAGAACGCACGCGGAGAGAGCACACGGATGTGCTCGGCTTTGAGGAGCGAGGAAGGAATGTATGTCGATACACGACTGAGTGATGACGCAGCCATGTGGGCAAACAGATCCGGCACGGGGTGGTTGGCGTATGAGAACAGGTTCTTACTCATCCACCGGCTCCTGCGCATGCTGCTCCAATACTTCGCTGATCTGTGCCAACAACTCCGCTTCCTGATAGGGCTTGCCGAGGTAACGTTCGACGCCGATATCGAAAGCGCGTTGGCGATGCTTTTCGCCGGTACGTGAGGTGATCATGATGATCGGCACGCCGCGGAAGCGCGGGTCGGCCTTCATCTGGATCGCCAGTTCGTAGCCGTCCATGCGCGGCATCTCGATATCGAGCAACATCAGGTCGGGCACACGCTCGTGCAGTTTCTCGATCGCGTCCAGACCGTCTTTCGCGGTTTCCACTTCGAATTCGTGACGCTCCAGTACACGGCCGGTGACCTTGCGCATGGTGATCGAATCGTCCACCACCATCACCAGTGGGCGGGTGCGTACATCTTCAATAACCACCGGCGCCACAGTTGCATACTCTGCACCTTCGGCCAGGCGCTGCTCACGGCGGTTGAGACCATGACGCACCAGCGGAGCCAGATCCAGAATCACCAACACCGAACCATCGCCCATGATGGTGGCGCCGAGGATGCCCGGCACCGAGCTGACCTGCGGACCGACCGACTTCACCACGATTTCGCGCGAGCCGATCACGGCGTCGATGCGGATCGCAGCGCGCAGTTCGCCCGAACGAGTCAATAGCAGAGGCAGTTGTTCTTCATCGCCCAGATGGCTGGACGTCAGACCAAGCAGCTCGGCCAGATCGTGGATGCTGTAATCCTCGCCGTTGTACTCGAACTGCGAATCGCCTTCTGCCAGCCGCTGGGCGAGTTCGTCCGGCGTGATACGAGCCACACCCTGCACCGAGGTCATGGGGATCGCAAAGTTGGATTCGCCGATGCGCACCAGGATTGCCTGCGTTACCGCAAGCGTGAATGGCAGGCGCAGCACGAAGGTGGTGCCTTCGCCCTGACGCGATTCGATCGCCAGCGAACCACCCAGCGATTTGATCTCGTTGGCCACCACGTCCATGCCCACGCCGCGGCCGGCAAGCTGGGTGACGGTGCTGGCGGTGGAAAAGCCAGTCTGGGTGATCAGCGCCAGCAACTGGTCGTCACTGAGGCGGGTTTCCGAACGCACCAGGCCGCGTTCAATGGCGCGCTTGCGGATCGCCTCGCGATCCAGGCCGCGGCCGTCGTCGCTGACGCGAATGACCACCTCGGTCGCTTCGCGCGCCACGCGGATGCGCACAGCCCCCTCTTCCGACTTGCCCGCCTTGCGACGTTCTTCCGGTGATTCGATACCGTGTGCCACGGCGTTGCGCAGCATGTGCTCGAACGGCGCCTTGATGCGATCGAGCAGGTTGCGGTCCATTTCGCCGTGCGCGCCCTCCACATACAGCTGGGCGCTCTTGCCTTCTTCCTGCGCCGCTTGGCGCAAAGTACGGCGAAGATTCGGCACCATTGTGTCGAATGGCAGCATGCGCGTGCGCAGCAAGCCTTCCTGCAGTTCCGAACTGACGCGTGACTGCTGGATCAGCAGTGTTTCGGCCTGACGGGTCAGTTCGTCCAGCATGTTCTGGATCGACACCAAGTCCGATACCGATTCGGCCAGCGCACGCGAGTACTGCTGTAGCTGGGAGAAGCGGTCGAGCTCGAGCGGATCGAACACACCGATGCCGGCTTCGCGGTGTTCGCGCTGGAAGCGCGCGATGATCTGCGCTTCGGTTTCAATTTCCAGCATGCGCAGCTGGCCGCGCAGACGCGACACCGTCTGTTCCAGTTCGACCAAGTTGAAGCGGTAGGCCGAAACCTGCTGCTCCAGACGTGAACGGTAGATAGCGACTTCGCCTGCGTTGTTGACGAGGCTGTCGAGCAAATCGGCGCGAACGCGGATCTGTTCTTGCGCTATGCGGCCCGTATCTTCGGTCTGCGCCTCTTCAGCAGGCAGCAGCGACGGCAGATCGAGCACCGACACAGGTTGTGGTGCCGGTGCTTCGACGTGCTGTTCCAGCGCCGGTGCTTCGGTAGCGGTTTCATGGGCTGGCGCAGCGGTTTCAGCACCACCTTGCAGCAGTTCGATCATCGTCTGCGGATAGGCAATCGGCCTACCTTGCGACACGCGCTGCACGAGTCCATGCATCTGATCGAAGGCCGCCTCGAGCGTGCCGATCAGCGGGACGGTGTGTTGCGGATCGATGTTGTGCGAGCGCTCGAGCAAGCTTTCGATTGCGTGACTGAGGTCACCCACCGGCGTCACACCGGCAATGCGCGCACCACCCTTAAGGGTATGCAGCGCACGCAGCAACCCGTTCATGTGCGAGACCTCGGTCGGCTCGGCATGCCACTTGGCCAGCACGCCGTCGGCATCATCGAGAATTTCGCGCGCTTCCTCGCTGAAGATTTCCAGCAGATCGGGGTCGATGTGGCCGAAGCTGATCAGCTCGCCTGCCGAAGCCGCTTCCACGGCCTCGTGTTCGACATGGTCTGCGGCAACCGATTCCGTTTCGTGTGTGGTTTCGGCAACAGCTGGTTCCGCTTCGAACGACGTTTCCTCGACAGCAGCAGGCTCAACGTCATGTGACGTTTCGGCAACAGGTTCATCAACCGCATGTTCAATGTGGTGCGCTTCGTCGACGGCTGTTTCTTCTACCTTGCCGGCATCCGCAGTCGCAGGCGTTTCGTTCAACAGCGCGTGGATCGCTGTGTCGTCGATCGGTTCGTTGGCGGCCGGATGTTCCACGTCGAGGTGATGCTCAACAGACGTGGTTTCTTCGCCCAGCAACGCTGTGGCGTGATGCTCCGGCTCCAGCGCCTCGAGGCTGGCAAGCAGTGCGGCAAAGTCATCCTCTTCCGCGCTGGACTCGGGTTCGTGTTGCGCTGGCGGCTCGACCGCTTCCTGATCCAGCGATTCGGCAGCTTCTTCCGGCTCGTGTGCGGAAAGCAAAGCGAGCAGCTCGGCTTCGTTTTCGTCGAGCACCGGCTCATCGTGATGGGCGGCTTCTTCCGCTTGTGCGGTTTCGGCGCCGTCGACCGGCGCTTCGTGTGCCGCGTCAGCCGGCTCGTTGAATTCGAGATGCGCAGGTTCGTGTGCGACCGCTGCCGGTTCGACATGATGCGGCTCGAATACCACATGCGCCATTTGCGGCTCGGGCTGGTGATCGCGCAGCTGTTCCAGACGCTCGATAAGTGCGGACGCATCCGGCAACTGCGGATTGGACACGTCAAACTGTGTCATCACCTCGTCGACCACATCGGCACTCTGGCGCAACAGGCGCACGCCTTCGATCGACAGCGGTTGACCCGCTGCGCGCAAGCGCTTGAGCAAGCTCTCCAGTGGCGATAGCAAGTGCATCAGCAGCGGGATTTCGACCATCGCGATCGCACCGTGCAAGGTGTGCACGGCACGCAGCAGGCCATCTTCGACCGGCAGCTCGCCCTCGGCGAAGTTCGCCGCATTGCGGATGATCTGCAGATACTGCGCCACTTCGCTGCGCAGGATTTCCAGCAATACCGGATCGACGGGCGGCAGCACAGGCTCGTGAATCGCTTGAGCGAATGCGGCTACTTCCTCGACGGGCTGTGTCGCAGCCACGGAATGATCGGTGTGCGTGGCGGCAGGAATCGCCTCGATCGCGGCTTCTGTGCGCGGCACACGACGGCGCACGACGCGACGCACGGTTTGGACGCCGTCGCTGGAAACAAACTGATTCACGCTGGCCTGCTCGCCTGCAGCCAACTGATCGGCGGCTTGCATGATGGCGCTGAGCGGTGCAGTCGGCAGCACGCCATCCTTAAGCATCGCCAACAGTTGCGGCAGTGCCTCAATGGCGTGACCCACCACCGCCTGCACACCTTCGTGCGGCTGGATGGTGCCATCGAGCACGCGATTGAGCATGTTCTCCACGCGCCAGGCGAATTCACCCAGCGTGCTGGCGCCGACCAGGCGACCGGAGCCTTTGAGCGTGTGGAACGAACGGCGGATCGGTGTCAGTGACGCGATCTGGGCCGGGTCCGTCATCCACACGTGCTGCGTCTGGCGCAGGTTGTTGATCTCTTCCTGCATTTCTTCCAGGAAGATTTCACGGATGTCGTCGTCGATGCCTTCGGTGCTGGCCTGGAAGCCTGCAGTTGCCGCGAGCGGATCGGCAGAAGCCACCTGCTCCTCGACTTCTTCCTCGATCTCGACCCAGTCGTCGCCTTCGCTCTCGACCGGCGTATGCGTACGGCTTTCGGTCTCGACCAGATGCAGACCGGTGACGTCGTGCGCGTGCGGCACTGGTGTTTCGCTGCTGCCGAGAAACAGTGCCGTGGCGTCTTCGCCATGCGTCACGCTGACCGGTTCGTTCAAGGTCGGCGCAGGTGCTTCGGTATGTGCATGGGTTTCTTCGACCGGCTCCGGCAAGGCCTTGGCCAGCGGTGGCGGCCAATAACCCAGACCACCCAGGCTGTGTTCGGCAACATCCAGAATGTGGTCGAGACCACCGCGATGCTCGCGTGCGGCTTCGAGGTAATACTCCAGAGCAGCCAGTGCATCAGCGAGCTGATCCATCTGTGCGCTGCTCGGCACACGCTGATCGACACACAATTCATTGCCGATAAAGCGGCCAACGCCTTCGGCGATCTGCGCCGGACGCGGCGACGACAGCATGCGCATGGCGCCGGCCACTTCGTCCATCAACGCCGGCATGCCATTGAGCTGCTCGTGCTGCCAACCCGATTCCACGAAGGCCACGATGCCGCCCTTCACCTTGCCGGTGTTGGCGACGGCCTCGTTCATCAACGTGGCGAGGATGTGGCGAGCTTCGCTGCGCGGAAGCATGGCAGGCGTGTGTTCGTCGGCCGGCGCGCTTTCCGAGCCCAGGCTTTCGATGTGATCGTCCAGCGAGGCTTCGACGTAAAGCAATGCACCGGCAACGTCGAGCAACGACTCTTCGTCAGGACTGCGCAGGCGGCTGGCGACTTCTTCCAGCACGCGCCGCTGTTCATTGATCACCCGGCGCGGCACATTGAGCGCCAGCATGCCCAGCGTATCGCCGACACGCTCCAGCACTTCAGCCTGTGCGCCCAACTGCGACGGATCGGCATCGGCCTGGCGCAGGAACAGATCCAGTGATTCCTTCACGCGCAGCAGATCGTCCTTCAGCGCGCGTGCCACGGAATCGAGCAAGGCACGGTTGTGGCCGGCCATCGAGCCGCGGGCATGTTCCAGTTCGGCCTCGTCCGGCACCAGACCGTCGAGGTTGTAGGCCTGGGCCAGCAGCGCCATCTGCGGACTGCGCTGCTTGGACTGCGCCACGATGTAGAGCAGTTTGCGCGCCAGATCGTCGGCATCGCCGCCCTGCAGGTTGTTCTCGCCCTGCTCGATGAGTTGGCGAATGCTGCGGTCGACGCGGCCGATCAGCTGGCGCACCTCGGCGGCGTGATTCTTGAGCATGCCGTGATCGAGACCCTCCAGCACGCCGGCGGCGATCCACCACAGACGGCGGCCCGGAATGGTTTCGCAGCGCGCGGTGATGGCGGTCAGCGTCTTGCGCATGGCGGCCAGCTGATGCTGCGCGCCCTGACCACGGAACCAAGCCAGCATCTGCTGCTGGAAATGCAGGCGCAGTTCGCCAATATCGGCCTTGTTGCGCTGTGCGTCGACAGGATTTGCAGCAGGCGGCGCTTGCGGAGGCAGTGGTGCGTCGAGGTTGGGCGTGAACAGCGCCGATTCGCTCAATGCTTCCTGCTCGCGGCTGGCTCGCAGCTCGTTGAGCAGCGGCAGCAGCACCACCGGTACATCGCGATGACCGCTGGAGAGACGCTCCAGGTAATCGGGCAACTGCATCAGGCCGCGCATCAACGCAGCGTAGGCATCCTCGCGATTACGAACGTGGTCTTCCAACAGCGAGATGGCGAGTGTTTCCATCTCCTCGGCAACCATCGCGGCGCCGTACAACTCGACCATGCGCAAGGTGCCTTGCACTTGGTGGAGGTTGTCCGCGCAGGAGCGCATGACTTGGCGCTCGCCGGGGTTGTCGACGTAGGACTCCAGCGCCTGGCGCGCGAGCGCAAGCGTTTCGTCAAGCTCGGGCTTGACCCATTGCAGGGTTGTGAAATCGATGTGGTCTTGAAGTCTCATGCGCCCCCCTCAGCGGTTGCGTTATTGACGCATCACGCAACCGTCGAGGTTGCCCTCGTTGTTATGGCCCGATATCAACCCGGCAGCTTGAAGTGCGCCACCGAACGGCGCAGATCGCTAGCCAATTGCGCCAGATAACCAATCGATTCCGCCGTTTGGCTTGCGCCTTGTGACGTCTGCGAGGTGATTTCCTGGATTGCATTCATGGATTGCGAAATATCCGTCGCGGCGATGGATTGCTGACGTGCCGCGGCGGAGATGTTCTGAATCAGCGCAGACAGATCGTGCGAAACGCGCTCAATGTCACCTAGCGCACTGCCCGCGTCTTCCGCCTTGCGGGCACCGGCCACCACTTCCGCGGTGGTCTGCTCCATAGAATTGACTGCTTCATTGGTGTCGGACTGAATCGTCTGCACCAATGTTTCGATTCGCTTCGTCGCGCTCGCGGAGCGTTCCGCGAGGCGCTGCACTTCGTCCGCCACCACCGCGAAACCGCGGCCTGCTTCACCTGCCGAGGCCGCCTGGATGGCGGCGTTCAAGGCGAGGATGTTGGTTTGCTCGGCAATGTCGTTAATCAGTTCCACGATGGAGCCGATTTCCTGCGACGACTCACCCAGGCGCTTGATTCGCTTGGATGTTTCCTGGATCTGGTCGCGAATCGAGTCCATGCCGGAAATCGTTTCGCGCACCACTTCCGCGCCGTGCGAGGCGATCTGCACCGAGCGTTCGGCCACGTCGGCCGATTCGGCGGAGTTCTTCGACACGTCGTCCATCGAGCTTGCGATCTGGTTGATCGCGGTGGTCGCCGTGCTGATGCGATGCGCCTGGTTCTGCGCGGCATCGGCCAGGTGGCGAGCGGTGGTCTGCGTTTCCTGGGCCGAGGACGATACCTGCTCGGAGGTTTCGTTAATCGTCGTCACCAGGGTGCGCAATTCGTCGATAGCGTAGTTCACCGAGTCGGCGATGGCGCCCGTGATGTCCTCGGACACGGTGGTTTTCACCGTCAGGTCACCTTCGGCGAGCGAACCCATTTCGTCCAGCAGGCGCATGATCGCCTCCTGGTTACGCTGGTTGAGCTCGGTACTTTCGCGGAAGCGGCGGCGCTGGTCGCCGACGAGCTGGATAACCAGCAGGATGGCGAAGGCTACGGCGCCGATCGCGCCGACCACACCCCAGCCAACGTTCGGGAACAAGCGACGCACCGGCAGCTGACCGATCTGGTCGGCCAGGTCGTTCGCGCGCAACAGCACATTGGATGAATCCAGCGAGGCCTGGTTGCCGGCGCTCTTCACTTCGGCGATGTTGCTGGCGGCGGCTGCGAGCTTGGCGACGGGGTCGCTGAGCTTGTTCCAGTCACCCTGCATCTGCTCCATGATCTTGCGCGCATTGGCGTCGCCGATCTGCTGCACACCGATACCCTGGTTACCTTGCAGCAGGCCGTTCAGCACTTCGCCGTAGTTCTGGGCGTCACGTGAGAGGCCATCGGCAGAAGCCTGTTCGGATTCGCCACCCTGCAACACCTCCTGCACACGGCGAATGATACGGTCGGCCAGCACCATCTGGCGCGAAGCGCCGAGCATTTCATCGGCGCTGGTGCCCTTGCGCTGCTGCAAGATGTTGACCACCTGCTCCATGTTGGAGTTGAGCAGTGGCAACTGCTTGGAAAGGTCGTCGGCGCGCTGCGAGGAATCGAGCACCGTGGCCTTATTGGAAAGAATCCTGCCGATATCGCCGTCGAGCTGCTTCCACGCATCGGCAAGCTTGCTGACCGAACGACCAGTCGGAGTCGTGTTCTTGTCGGCATAGGGCTTCATGCCGGTCTTGGTGTCGCCGTTGACCAGGCGCTGCACGGCCGAATCGATGGTGTCGCGCGCGTTCTCCAGCTCGGCGAACGAGTCGGGGTTACCGCCGGACGCTTCCAGCGCGTACTTGGCCGTCTGCTGCGACAACACCTGGATCTGCGTGGTCAACGCGATCGCTTGGCGGTCTTCGCCGTTCTTGAGGTTGAGTAGTACGAAGTCGATGGCCGCGAAGCCGATCGAAACCACCAGCAAGACGATAAGGATGGTGTATCCCCGTTCCTTGCCGACGCCCCCTGTAGTGCTCATGTCTTCACCTCATCCGTTACTGCACACCGGCCACCTACCCGCCGGTCAAGAAAAACCGGAGCCCACGCTCCTCATCCGGCCACACTCGGCACCGGTCCCCCGCATTCCATCAGGCAGCGGCCTGTCGAAAATCGGGCGCACGCACCAGCCTGCCCATGCTGAACAACGCCAGTCGCTGCCCGTCGACGTCCACCCGGTCGTCGACGAAGCGAGCCAAGCGCGGATCTTCTTCCGGCTCCGCGCCGCGGCGTTGTTCCGCGTCCACGGTGCGCTGGCCGAACACTTCGTCCACCATCAGCGCCACGTTGCCATTGCCCTGGCGCACCACCAGCAAACGCGTTCGCTCCGAATGCAGCGTGCGCTCACTGAACAGGAAACGCGCCAGGTCGATCACCGGCATCAGGTTGCCGCGCACGTTCGCCACGCCCAGCAGCCACGGCTTGGTGCCGGGCACGGGGGTAAGCGTCGGCACCGCCAGCAGCTCGTTAATCTCTTCGATACCGCTGACGAACAGATGACTGCCGGCGCGATAACCGATGCCACGCCACAGGCCCGGCGCCTCGAAACGCTCCTGCGTGCCGGACGCGTGCGCCAACGACAGCCGCTCGTAGCGGGCGAGGATCTCGAAGGGCGACTGGGGCTGCTCGGCGATGCTCGCGCTCATGCTCACCTCAGGCCGCCTTCTGCAGCAGTTCGTCGATGCAGGCCAGGAGTTCCTTTTCGTTCACCGGTTTGGTGATAAACGCTTTGGCTCCCTGGCGCATGCCCCACACCCGGTCGGTTTCCATCGACTTGGTGGTGATGATCACAATCGGCACGCCCGAGGTTTCCGGGTCGCGCGTCAAGGTACGCGTGGCCTGGAAACCGTTTATGCCCGGCATGATGACGTCCATGATGACGATATCGGGCCGCGTGCCGCGCACGCGCTCGATGCCGTCCTCGGCATTGTTGACGGCATCGACCCGGTGCCCCGCACGCTCGAGCATCGTGGTGAACACGCGCACGTCGGTCGGCGAATCGTCGATGATAAGAATGTTTGCCACAGCTCCCCCTTTAGAGCTCTTCACCGGCCTTAAACCGTAGTGACATGGCGGTGGATGGCGCCCAGCAGTTCATCGCGCGTGAACGGCTTGGTGAGATATTGCTCGGCGCCGACAATGCGACCACGCGCCTTATCGAACAAACCGTCTTTCGAGCTCAGCATGATCACTGGCGTCGCTCGGAATTGCGGATTGTTCTTGATCAGCGCGCACGTCTGATAACCGTCGAGTCGCGGCATCATGATGTCCACGAAGATGATCGACGGTTTCTGGTCGGAGATCTTGGCCAGCGCTTCGAAGCCGTCGACGGCGGTGAGCACGTCGCAGCCTTCCTTCTTAAGCAAGGTTTCCGCCGTGCGGCGGATGGTCTTGGAGTCATCAATAACCATGACCTTCAGACCGGCCAAGCCGTTCGTACCTACGTTCAAGTTCACTTAACCCCCCTGCGGCCTGCCCCAGGCTCAGGTACGACACCCGGTAGGCGACCAAGGATCGCCCCCTGATGCAGATGAAAAATCCTGCAGAACATTTAGCTAGGCGCCTGCTCTTCGTCAGGGCGCTCCGTCGTTGCTGTTTACTGCCTGCACGGTCTTCCGTCAAGGAAAAATCACTTATGGCAGCCGACGTTAGCCCCTACCCCTCTAGTTTCCTCGATCTTCACAAACGTGATCTTGATCACCGTCAAATCTTGAGCCATGCAAAGAACATGCTTTCCTTCCTTGCCTGGCACGGGAAGGCCGGGTCGGGGTTGCTGGTGCTTGCCGCATTGCCGCGGACTTCCCCGTCACCCCTCCTCTGTCTTGTACGGGACTGAGCAAGCCGCCTTGCCGCGCGCGGACCACCTCGGCGACCATTCACGTTCCTCCCCTGGTTGCCGGAATCCCCATGCCCCACTCGGTCGCCGTCCTGATGGACCCCATCAGCGCCATCAAGATCGTCAAGGACACCACCTTCGCCATGCTGCTGGAAGCCAGCCGCCGCGGCCACCAGCTCTATTACATGGAACAGGGCGACCTGGCCCTGCGTGACGGCACCGCCTGGGCCCGTCTGCGCCCGCTGACCGTGAAGGACGATCCATCCGGCTGGTTCACCCTGGGTGACGCTCGCTGGACCGATATGCGCGAACTCAACACCGTGTTGATGCGCAAGGATCCACCGGTCGACGCCCAGTTCATCTACGACACCATGGTGCTGGAAGCCGCGCAGCGAGCCGGCGTGCAAGTCATCAACAATCCGCAGGCGCTGCGCGATTGCAACGAGAAACTGTTCGCCACGCATTTTCCCCAATGCATGGCGCCTACCCTGGTCGCCCGCGAGCCCGCCGAGCTGCGCCGGTTTGTAGCCGAGCATGGCGATGCAGTGCTCAAGCCGCTGGATGGCATGGGCGGACGCGGCATCTTCCGGGTCAAGGCGGGCGACAAGAACCTGAACTCGATGCTGGAGACGCTGATCGGCGGCAATTCGCATGGTGAAGGCCGCCAGTTCGCCATCGCACAGAAGTTCATTCCGCAGATCAGCGCCGGCGACAAGCGCATCCTGCTGATCGACGGCGAGCCGGTGCCGTACGCCTTGGCGCGCATCCCGCAAGGCGATGAATTCCGCGGCAACCTCGCTGCAGGCGGACGCGGCGAAGGCGTGCCGCTCAGCGACCGCGACCGCTGGATCGCTGCCGAGGTCGCACCCGACCTGCGCCGCCGAGGCCTGCGCTTCGCGGGCCTGGACGTGATCGGCGACTACCTGACCGAGATCAACGTCACATCGCCGACCTGCGTGCGCGAACTGGACAAGCAGTTCGGGCTTAATATTGCCGGATTGCTGTTCGACGCGATCGAGAACTCTGCTGCGTGAATGCCGTTGCCCGCCGTCCCGGCGATAACAAGATCGGGGCCACCTTCATCTTTTCGCTGCTGGTTCATGGCCTGCTGCTGTTCGGCATCGGGGTGACCTACGTCGCCACGCGACCTGCCCTGCCCACGCTGGACGTGACCTTGGTCAACGTGGCCAACAATGAAGCGCCCGACAAGGCCGATTTCCTCGGCCAGGCGAATAACAAGGGCGGAGGCGATAGCGACAAATCCGCTCGCCCCTCGCAGCCATTCTCCGGCTTGCTCCCCACGCCCGATCTGGGGACCGCCCCACAACACGTGGATGCCGCCACCCCGACGCAACAGCAGGCCACTGACCAGCGCATCGTCACCACCAGCGGCAGCACCGATTACAGCGTCAACAGCGATACCGCCAAGGACGAGCGTGATACTGCCGCCAATGCCGACGAGGCGCGCATTGAACAGGAAGCCGCACAGCTTGCCGCTGAAGTGCGCGACCAAAGCCAGGCTTACGCCAAACGTCCGCACAAGAAATTCATCTCGGCCAGCACCAAGGAATACGCCTATGCGGCCTATATGCGCGGCTGGGTCGACCGCATCGAACGCGTTGGCAACCTCAATTACCCTGAGCAGGCACGCGAACAACATCTGCATGGCGACGTGATTCTTACCGTCGGCCTCAATCGCGACGGCACGGTGCGCAGCATCGATATCACACAGAGTTCTGGACAGCAGGTCATCGACAAAGCTGCCGAAGCCATCGTCAAACTGTGCGCGCCTTTCCCGCCGCTACCACCGGATAGCAAAGAAAAGGTGGATATTCTCTACATCACGCGCACCTGGCAGTTTCAGCCAGGGGATGTGCTGAAGACGCGGTAAGCGTTCGCCGAATCAACCGCTTTCGTCGTTGGGTTCGCGCGTAACCCAACTCATCCCGCTTCGTACTTCACTGATCATCCGGCATCAAATGCTCGTGGATCACCTGCGAGGCAACCAGTTTTCCCTTGTGGTCATACTGCAGCACGACCACCCAGCCGAACACGTCCGACGGCCACTTGTCGCCCGGAATCAATGCCGACGAATCACCGCCCAGGTCATGAATCAACTTGGGGATCTCGCCGTGGTGCCAAGCGATCAACACATGATTGCCGTGCGCTTCGTTGCGCAGCGCGTCCGCCATCTCCTTGGTCTGCTTATCCGCAAAACGGGTGTCGAGGGGCAAGCCCAGAGCCTGACTCAACGGCGTGATGGTGAGGCGTGGGCGCATGCTGGATTTGGAATCCGCCGAGGCATAGAGCGCATTGGGCACCATCGATGCGCCGTTCACATTGAAATGCTCGAAATAGCTGACGTAAGCCTGTGCTCGCGCCTCGCCTTCCGGCGTCAGGCCGGGGCCGCTTTCCGGTTTTTCCGCGTGGCGGATGATCATGACCGTGGTATCGACCAAGCCATCGCCATGATCATGCTTGGCGCTCGCAAGCGCCGGAACCAGCAGCAGTAGCAACAAGCTCAGCCAGACAAGACGTTTCATGGAGGGTTTCCATTTCAGTAACACGTGACAGAGCAGCATAACGATCCACCTCACGCGGCGATGACACCCGGATAACCTGCGTAGGCCAATATTCAGCCGCCACCCTGCCGGCGCGCGGCAGACGCGGCGCTTCTCAACGCTTACAATGGCACCATGCGGCCCATCCCCAACACTCCCCAGTCCCTCGCCGGGCAGTTCCTGATCGCCATGCCCAGCCTGGCCGAGCCGCCGTTTTCTCGCGGCGTGGCCTTTCTGTGCCAGCACGATGAGGACGGCGCGGTGGGCCTGCTGGTGAACCAGTTGTCCGAATACCGCTTCGGCGATGTGCTGGCGCAAATGAAACTGGATTGTGCCGACCACGAACTGGCCGACGCGCCGGTGCTGATCGGCGGCCCGGTGCAGCAGGAACGCGGTTTCGTGCTGCATCGCGAGCACGGCCACTGGGAATCGAGCTACCGCATCAACGGCGACTGGTCGGTGACCACCTCACGCGACATTCTGGTCGCCATGGCCGCCGGCGAAGGTCCAAGGCTGGCGCTGATGGCGCTGGGCTATTCCGGCTGGAGCGCGGGACAGCTCGAACAGGAGCTCAAGGACAACACCTGGCTCACCGCAGAAGCCAATGAGCGGGTGATCTTTCACACCCCGCTGGAAGAACGCTGGAGCGCTGCCGCCGGGCTGGTCGGCGTAGACCCGCTGCAACTACCCGGCTACGCGGGCCACGCATGAGTTGCGTGCTCGGCTTCGACGTCGGCAGCAAACTCATCGGCGTCGCAGTCGGCAATCGCGTCACGGCAAGCGCGCGTGGTATCGCCACCATTGCCATGCGCGACGACACCCCGGACTGGACGGCGCTGGACAACCTGCGCGGCGAATGGCTACCAGAGACCCTGGTCGTGGGCCTGCCGTTGACGCTCGAAGGCGAAGAACAACCCTCCAGCAAACGCGCCCGCCGCTTTGCAGGGCATCTGCATGATCGCTACCAGATCCCGGTGATGCTGGTCGATGAACGCCACAGCTCGCGCGAAGCAGCGCAGCGTTTCGCCCATGCCCGCTCTGCAGGGCTGAAGCGTCGCCGCGATGCGGCGCAGATCGATGCGGAAGCGGCGGCGGTGATTCTGGAACGCTGGCTGCATCAAGGCGCGGATGCGGCATGAATAATCTGGCACCCACAACAAACATCACGTGTCATTGCAGTGCGACGTTTTTTTGATAGAGGCCCGGCCTCATTTCCAATAACAACACCTAAAGACAGCCATCATGATTGCCCGCCTGCGCCACCTCACCACGCTTGAAAACCTGCCGCGCGAATGCATCGAGCGCTTGCTGGATCGCGCCATCACCATGCGCGACGCGTGTGCGCACGGTACGCGCAAGCTGGATCTGCTCAACGGGCGCACCATCCTCAATCTGTTCTTCGAACCGTCCACGCGTACGCGCACCTCGTTCGAGCTGGCGGCACGACGCTTAGGCGCGGATGTGATCAATTTCGATATCGGCTTTTCTTCCACCGCCAAGGGCGAAGAACTGTTCGATACGCTGCACACGCTGGAAGCCATGCATCTGGACGCCATCATCGTGCGGCACAAGGTATCGGGCACGCCGGATGAACTGGTGAAGCACGCCATGAGCGGCGTCTCGGTGGTCAATGCCGGCGATGGCAATCGTGCACATCCGACGCAAGGTTTGCTCGATGCGCTGACCATTCGTCAGCATCGGCCGGATTTCAGCCGATTGATCATCGTGATCTGCGGGGATGTGAAACACTCGCGCGTCGCGCGTTCGGACGTGCACGCCTTCAGCAAGCTGGGTGCGAAGGAAATTCGCCTGTGCGGCCCAGCGGCATTGATGCCCGACGCCGGCGAATTTCCTGGCTGCAGCTTCTACGACAACTTCGATCAGGCGATCGAAGGCGCCGATGCAGTGATCACACTGCGCTTGCAGAAGGAACGCATGGCCAGCATCGATCTGCCCGACGAAGCAGCCTATTTCCGCGAATACGGCCTTGATACACGTCGCCTGGCCAAGGCGGCGCGTGGCTGTCTGGTGATGCATCCGGGGCCGATCAACCGCGGCATTGAAATTGCCCCTGATGTCGCCGATGGCCCCCAGTCACGCATTCTGGAACAGGTAGCCAACGGAGTGTTCGTACGCATGGCGGTGCTGGCCGAAATGCTCGCACGCTGATACGAGCGGAACGCGTCAACGCGCAGATCAGGCCATCGCACGCGTGCCAGCACCATCGGGCACGCGGCCATGACGGCTGAAAAACTGCCGATCTACAAGCATTTACCCCCGCTTTTCTCCAGAAGCGGGCATAATGTTGCGGTAACAAACACCTGACCCGGGGATGATTATGCGTACGACCAAGCGCGTGCTGGCGCTGGCGTTGACTGGCTTGATGCTGGCCGCCTGCTCGCACAAAGACAAGGATGCCCCCCTGGCCTTCGTGCCGGCGGATACCCCCTACGTGATCGCCAACCTGGACGTGCTCGATGACAGCACGCGCGAGGCCCTATTAGCCCAGGCTGACGCTGAAATTCCGGCGCAAGTGGCACAGATGAAAGCGCAGGCCGACCAGATCCAGGCTACTGACCCTGATATGGCCAAGTACCTGCGCACCGTGGCCGGCGAATTCGATGGCAAGAGCGCTGCACAGGTCATCCAGGACACTGGCATCGATCCCAAGGGTTACGGCGCGTTCTATGGCCTGGGCCTGTCCCCGGTGGTGCGCATGCAACTGGCGGACGTCAACGCCTTCCAGAGCTTCGTGACCAAGATCCAGAGCGATTACGGCAAAAAGTTCGAAGTGGTGACGCTGGGTACGCAGAGCTACCAGCGCTATGTCGCGCCGGCCTCACATCTGCAATTCCTCATCGCCGTGGTCGGCAAGCAGGCCGTGCTGGCCATGCTGCCGGATGACGCGACGCAGCCGCTGGTGCGCCAGGCGCTGGGCCTGGACCGCCCCGCCAAGAGCATCCAGGACACCGACACTCTGACTGACCTGGCCAAGGCCAAGGGCTATGCCAAGTGGGCAGTGGGCGAGATCGACCTGACCCGTCTGCTGCCATTGGCCAGCGGCGGACAGGATCCGCTGGCGCTGGCGCTGCTGAAGACCCGTGCCGAAGGCGAATCGGCCAAAACCGGCGAACCGGTGACGAACCTGATACAGGTGCCCGCCAGCTGTCAGACCGATGCCAACCGCATCGCGGCCCGTATACCGCTGATGAGCTTTGGCTACACCACCTTGGACGACAAGCATCGCGACATGCGCTTTGACGTCACGCTCGCCAGCGATATCGTCAGCGCGTTCAATGCACTCAAAGTGGAGCTGCCGGGTTTGGGCAGTGACGCCACGGCACCGTTCGAGGTGAGCGTAGCCCTGCCGATGACCCAACTGCGTGCGTTCTGGGGCGCGCAGGCAGATGCGGTAGCAGCCAAACCCTTCAGCTGCCCGATGCTGGAAAACCTCAACGAAAGCTTCAGCAATATTGGCGAAGGCATGCAGAAAGCGGCCGTGCCGCCAATCGGCGACCTGCTGGGTCTGCATATTGCACTGGACAGCTACACCCCCAACCCCAATGGCGGTATGCCGAAGCTGGCTGGCCGCGTGGTCGTCGGCACCAATAACCCGGCAGGCCTGCTCGCCATGGCGCAAGTGACCAGCCCGCTGATCGCCGGCGTCCGGCTCACCAGCAACGGCCAACCGGTGGCACTGCCTGCTCAGTTGACCAATGCGCTGGGCGAGACCGGCTGGGCAGCCATGGGCGCCAAGTCGCTGGGTCTTGCCGTTGGTGACGGCGAGGATGGGAAACTGACCGACCTGCTCAAGCAACCGGGCGGCGACGCGGGCGACCTGATGCGCATGCACCTGGATGGCGACATGTACACCAGTTGGATCAAGCTGATGGAACAGCACGCCGAGAATGCCGCCAACATGGCATCGGCGCTAAACCCCGACAGCTCCGATCCGCAGCAGGATGATCAGAAGAACGCCGCCTCGCTCGCCAGTACCAAGGCGCAGTTTGCGGCGATGGAATCCGAAGCGGCGCATATCAAGGCGATTGGCGCGAATGTGAAGATGGGTGATCAGGGCTTGGTGATCACCACGCATACGGAATTGAAGTAACGTTTTGCCGCGTTATCGATGCACATGAAAAAGGAGCCGATTGGCTCCTTTTTCTTTGGCGCTGCCCGGTGAGTAAGGCGTAAACGCAACCCTAATCACCGTCATTCCCGCGAAAGCGGGAATGACGGCCTACAAAAAGTCGGGCCCTCATATGCACCGATTATCAACGACGCACGAACCCGCCGCCGATACCATTCTGGTTTGAGCGATCCTCTTCCAACTCCACACCTTCCAACCCCTGCGACAAGGTGTGCGCATCGCCACCTTGCGACAGCTTGATGCGCAGGCGTACTTCGTTGGAGCTGTCGGCGTGGCGCAGCGCATCTTCGTAGCTGATTTCGCCAGCCTGGTAGAGCTGCACCAGACTCTGGTCGAAGGTCATCATGCCGAGGTTGGTGGATTCCTTCATCACTTCCTTGAGCTTGTGGACCTCGCCCTGGCGGATGTAGTCCTGCACCAGCGGCGTGCCCAGCATCACTTCCATGGCTACGCGGCGGGCCTTGCCGTCGGGTGTTGGGATCAACTGCTGCGCCACGATGCCCTTGAGGTTCAACGACAAGTCCATGAACAACTGCTGGCGACGGTCTTCCGCGAAGAAATGCAGGATGCGGTCGATAGCCTGGTTGGCGTTGTTGGCGTGCAGGGTACACAGGCACAGATGGCCGGTTTCAGCGAAGTTGATGGCGTACTCCATCGTTTCGCGCGTACGCACTTCGCCGATCATGATCACGTCGGGTGCCTGGCGCAGCGTGTTCTTCAGCGCGTTTTCCCAGCTATCGGTATCGATACCCAGTTCGCGCTGCGTGACAATGCAGCCTTCGTGCTTGTGTACGTATTCGATCGGGTCTTCGATGGTGATGATGTGACCGCTCGAATTCTGGTTGCGGTAGCCGATCATCGACGCCAGCGAGGTGGATTTACCGGTACCGGTCGCACCGACGAAGATGATGATGCCGCGCTTGGTCATCGCCAGTTGCTTGATGACCGGCGGCAGGCCCAGTTCTTCGATGGACGGAATCTTCGATTCGATCCGGCGCAGCACCATGCCCACGCAGTTGCGCTGGTAGAAGCAGGACACACGGAAACGGCCCACGCCCTGCGCGGAGATCGCGAACTGGCACTCGTGGGTTTTTTCGAATTCCTCGCGCTGTCCCGGCGTCATCACGTTGATCACCATGTCGCGCGATTGCTGCGGCGACAGCGGGCTTTGCGTGATGGGCACAATGCGGCCCTGCACCTTCATCGATGGCGCCACACCGGCCGTGATGAATAGGTCCGAAGCCTTCTTGTGGACCATCAGCTTCAGGAATGAGGTGAAATCGAATTCGCTCATGGCCTTCTCCCTTCGGGAGGGGAATCGTGGATCGGGAATGGGAAATCGTTGAAAAAGCCGCGCTTCCGGTTCCCAGCGCTTGCTGCGGAATGAGTCATGGCTAACAGGAATCCGCTCTTGCGGTTCCCTGTTCTCCACGCCTCATTCCCGGCTCTACTTAAACACTTCCTTGTTCTTCGCATACCCGAGCGCCTGCTGGCGCGCGATCACGCCGCGCTTCACCAGGTCGAGCAGGTTCTGATCCAGCGTCTGCATGCCGTATTGCTGGCCGGTCTGGATCGAGGAATACATCTGCGCCACCTTGTCCTCGCGGATCAGGTTGCGGATGGCGGGGATGCCGACCATGATCTCGTGCGCCGCCATGCGGCCGCCGCCGACTTTCTTCAGCAGCGTCTGCGAGATCACCGCGCGCAGCGATTCGGACAGCATCGAGCGCACCATCGGTTTTTCGCCGGCCGGGAACACGTCGATGATGCGGTCGATGGTCTTGGCCGCCGAGCTGGTGTGCAGGGTGCCGAATACCAAGTGTCCGGTTTCCGCAGCGGTAAGCGCCAGGCGGATGGTTTCAAGGTCGCGCAACTCGCCGACGAGGATGAAGTCCGGATCTTCGCGCAGCGCCGAACGCAGTGCCTCGTTGAAGCCATGCGTATCGCGATGCACTTCGCGCTGGTTGACCAGGCATTTCTGCGAGGTGTGCACGAATTCGATCGGATCCTCGATGGTGAGGAGATGGCCGTATTCGTTCTTGTTGATGTGATCCACCATCGCCGCCAACGTGGTGGACTTGCCCGAACCGGTCGGACCGGTTACCAGGATCAGGCCCTGCGGCTGCTCGATGAGCTCGCGGAAGATCTTCGGGCAGCCCAAGTCGTCCAGGGTAAGCACTTCGGACGGAATGGTACGGAACACCGCACCCGCGCCGCGGTTCTGGTTGAACGCGTTGACGCGGAAACGGGCAAGGCCGGGAATCTCGAAGGAGAAGTCGGTCTCGTAGAATTCTTCATAGTCGCGTCGCTGCTTGTCCGACATGATGTCGTAGATCAGCGAGTGCACCTGTTTGTGTTCCAGGGCGGGAATGTTGATGCGGCGAACGTCGCCATCCACGCGAATCATCGGCGGCAGGCCCGCCGACAGGTGCAAGTCGGACGCCTTGTTCTTCACCGAGAAGGCAAGCAGTTCGGCGATGTCCATCGGGTGTTTCCCCTCAACCGATCGTCAATGATGAAAACTCAGCCACAAACAGGACGACGGTAGGTCACCTTGGACGGACGCGCGGGCACGGGCATGTCTGCCTCGCCGCTCCCCCTATCCCTTGCAGCCGGCTCGATACTACTCGGGGCGATGGTGGAACAGCCAGTCTTTCAATCACCTAAATGCGGGCGTGAGCACAGAAACGACGTGGATCCATGGGAGTAGAAGATCCATACACTTCCTCACCGTCGTCCCGACGCAGGCCGGGACCCAGTGACTTTCCCTGCGTCAAAGACGCCGTATCCCGGCCTGCACCGGTACGACGGCAAGATTTTTGACACCATCAAAACACCCCATCGGGCAGCTCTTAGGGGAGCCTCGGCAGGGTTCTTCATAACACCCACCTCCGGTAAGGTAGGTGATCTGGAACTGGCCGGATTTGGGCAACATGACACGTATTGCATTCATCGGCGGCGGCAACATGGCGCGCAGCCTGATCGGCGGCCTGCTGAAGACCGGCGCGGCCCCTGCCAACCTGCGCGTAGCCGAACCGTCGGCGCAGACGCGCGAATCGCTCGGGCGCGACTTTGGCGTCGCCACGTTCGCCGACAACCGTCAGGCCGCGGCGGATGCCGATGTCCTGGTGCTGGCCGTGAAGCCACAGATCATGCCGGCGATCCACGCCGAACTGCGCGACACCCTGCTGCGTAATCGTCCACTATTGATCTCGATCGCCGCAGGCGTACGCATCGACCAGCTCGAACGCTGGTTTGGCAACCTGTTGCCGATCGTACGCTGCATGCCCAACACCCCTGCCCTGATCGGCGCGGGCGCGACTGGCTTGTGTGCGAATCTGCGCGTGACGCCGCAACAGCGCGAGCAGGCGCAACACATCCTGGATGCGGTGGGTATCACTCGCTGGATCCATGATGAAAAGGCGATGGATACGGTCACCGCCATCTCCGGCTCCGGTCCGGCGTACTTCTTCGCCATCGTGGAAGCACTGGAAGATGCGGCTGTCGCGCAAGGGATGCCGCGCGAAACCGCACGCATCCTGGCCGCCCAGACCTGCCTGGGCGCGGGGCGCATGATGGTCGAAAGCAACGAAGCGCCCGCCACCTTGCGCCAGCGCGTCACCTCTCCGAACGGCACCACCCAGGCCGCACTGGAAAGCTTCAGCGCCGATCAGCTGCCGCGCGTGGTCGCACGCGCCGTGGCCGCCGCCACGCGCCGTGGCGAAGAGCTGGCCGCCATGTTGGACAAAGCATAATTTTAAGGACGCCCGGATGTCTTACCTGCTCAACGCTTTATCTATGCTGATCCAAGTGGCCTTTGCCATGATCGCCACCTTGTTCCTGGTGCGCGTGGCGGCCGAAGCGACACGCGCCGATTTCCATAACCCGCTCAGCCAGTTCATCTACCGCTACACCAATCCGGTGCTGAGGCCCATCCGTCGGGTGTTGCCGAACTGGCGGCGCATCAATCTGGCGGCGTTGCTGATGGTGTGGCTGACATTGCTGATCGAGCGTCTGCTGATCTTCGGCCTGGGCGGCTTCATGCCGCTGCTACCGGGTCTGCTGGTGTTGTCGCTCGCGGACCTGCTCGATTTCGTGCTGCTGTTCTACATCATCGTGATCTTTGGCTGGTCGCTGCTCACCATGCTCTCGGCCGATCCGTATCAGCCCATCATCCGGCTTGCCGGCGCCATCATCGAGCCAGTGCTGCGCCCGCTGCGCGGCAGGATGGTGGTGGGTAGCATCGACTTCTCGCCGACAGTGGTGGTCATCGTGCTGCTGCTGGCGCGCATCCTGATGGCCGCGCCGCTGTTCGATCTGGGTTCACGGCTCGCGCAAGGTGGTTGATACTGCGGCCTGCACTGCCGCTGGCTTTATGGTGCTGCGCGGTGAAGTGCTTCCCGGCCCGAGGCATTTCCGTATTTTTGGCTCTTTGATTCCAGCAAAGCCAGGAAACTACCCGAGCTAGCTACAACTTCTTAGACCACCGAGTCGTCATTCCGGCGAAGGCCGGAATGACGACTCGGCGATCAGTTTATTTCAAGGAAGATTCAAGCTCTGCGAACGTCATTGAGATCATAAAAAAAACTGGAAAAATCCTAGACCCAAGCCCTCCTCTGAAGACGCATGGACAGGCTTATGTCCGCCGTGATGACCAGTTGGCAATCACCGCATGAATGGCGTCGAGGCCGTCGAACAAAGCGGCCGGTCCAGGTTGAAGAATGATCGGTGACTTGATCTCGTGCACATCACCGTTGCGCACAGCGGGAATGACGTCCCAGCCGGGACGCGCCGCAACTTTCTCCGGGCGAAAACGCTTGCCGCACCATGAGCCGAGGATGATATCCGGCGCACGCTCGACCACTTCGGAGCCGTCGGCAAGGATGCGGTATTTGGCCAGCGATTCGCGCGAGTGCTCGGGAAACACATCATCGCCACCGGCTACACCGATCAGCTCCGCCACCCAGCGGATGCCGGTGATGATGGGTTCATCCCATTCCTCGAAGTAGACCTTCGGTCGCCGCGGCCATTGCGCGGCGGCGGCACGCACTTTTTCAAGATGCGCTTCCGCGCGCTGTGCGTACTGCTCGGCTTTCTCATGGGCGCCAACCATCGCGCCGAGCCGGCGGATGTAGGCAAGAATGCCTTCCACGCTGCGGTGATTGCTGATCCACACTTCGATGCCGGCATGGATCAATTCACGTGCGATATCGGCCTGGATATCGGAAAAACCGATCACCAGATCCGGCTTCAACGCGAGGATTTCATCCAGCTTGGCGCTGGTGAATGCCGAGACCTTCGGCTTTTCCCTGCGCGCACGCGGCGGGCGCACGGTAAAGCCGGAAATGCCGACGATGCGATCTTCCTCGCCCAGCGCGTAGAGCACTTCGGTGGGTTCTTCGGTAAGACAGACGATGCGGTGGGGAAAAGGGTCGTTGGTTTTCATCATCAATTAGCTAAATGAACGCGGGAGTCCCCAACGTCGCCGCGGCGCAGGCCAGGATGACCAGCAACGTCAAGGCCGCCCAAGCATCTCAATGCCCAAACACCGTCACAGTCACCTTGCGCTGATGCGGATCCACGCGATGCTCCCACAGATAGATCCCCTGCCAGGTTCCGAGCTGCGGCTTGCCGCCATGCACGGGGATCGTCAGGCTCACGCCGGTGAGGATGGCGCGCACGTGGGCCGGCATGTCGTCCGGACCTTCGGCATCGTGCTGGAAGATCGCGTCGCCATCAGGCACGGCGCGCGCAAACCAGCGCTCAAGATCGGTGCGCGCAGCGGGATCGGCATTTTCGCTAATCAGCAGCGAGCAACTGGTGTGTGCGGTAAAGATGTTGGCGATACCGGTATGTACGCCGCTGGCTGTGATCAGTTCGGCCACCTTGCTGGTAATCTCGCTGAAGCCGCGGCCACGGGTGTGCACCGTGAAGCCGTTTTGCGCGATGTGTTCCGCAGGAGTCGCTCGGCTCATCGCAGGTCGCCTCAGGGATACAAGAGTCTGCTGGTCCAGGTCTGGCCATGGCGATCCCAGCGCACGCGTTCATGCAGCCGGAAATTGGCGCCGTACCAGAATTCGATCATGTCCGGCTCGACCAGGTAGCCGCCCCAATGCGGCGGACGTGGCACGTCGCGATCGGCAAACTGCTGTTCGTAATGCGCCACGCGTTGCTCAAACGTCTCGCGTGCCGGCAGCGTCTGCGATTGCAGCGAAGCCCAGGCGCCGATCTGACTGCCGCGCGGACGGCTGGCGAAGTAGGCATCCGACTCCTCCCCCGGCAACTTGCGCGCTAAGCCTTCGATCCGCACCTGCACGCCTTCGCGCAAGCGCTTCCAATGGAAGCACAGGGCCACTTGGGCGTGCGCGTCCAGTTGCACGCCCTTATCGCTCTGGTAGTTGCTAAAGAAGCGGAAGCCGCGCTGATCCGCGCCCTTGAGCAGGACGATGCGCGCGCTGACCCGCCCGGCCGCGTCGACACTGGACAGGCTCATGGCAGTCGGCTCAGGATCGCCGCTGGCCACCGCCTGATCCAGCAGTGTATGGAAAGTGTCAAGAATCTCGGGTTTCAGCATAGGGACTTGAATCGTGGCGCACGCACGTCATCATGACGCGATGAAGGAGGATGCTAGCACGCAGAATCAGGCCCTCGCCGGGCACCTGCTGGATCACTACGCCGGCCGCATCGCGCGGACGCACCGGCCGTACGTGCTTGGCCTGTCCGGGCTGCAGGGCAGCGGCAAGAGCACCCTCGCCCGGGTGATCAAGACCCTGGCCGAACATCGTGGCTGGCCCACCGAAGTCCTGTCGCTGGACGATTTCTACTACTCACGCAGCGAACGCGAAGCACTGGCGCATCAAGTCCATCCGCTGCTGCGCACGCGCGGAGTGCCAGGCACCCACGAAATCGAACTGCTGCTCTCCGTGCTTGCCGCGCTGCCGCACGCCTCCGACAAATTGCCAGTCACCTGGCCCCGCTTCGACAAGGGTCGCGATACCCGCACGCCGCCTTCACGCTGGCCACGCGTCATACGCCCACCCCGGCTGGTGATCGTGGAAGGCTGGGCGCTGGGCCTGCGCCCCCAGTTGGACAGCACCCTGGACGATCCCGTCAACGAGCTGGAACGTACCGAGGACCCGGACGGCCGCTGGCGCCACTGGGTCAACAAGCAACTGCGCGCGTATCAGCCGCTGTGGCGTAAGCTCGATGCACTGGTGGTGTTGCAGGCGCCGAACTGGGAAGTGGTGCGCAATTGGCGCAGCGAAACGGAAAAGGAGTTGCTGGCCCGTGGTGCGCCATTGGCCATGGACGCCGAATCCATGAAGCGCTTTCTTGCGCATTTCGAACGGCTCAGCCGTCACGCCCTGGCGACCTTGCCGGTGCTCGCCGATACCTGTGTCGAATATGACACCGAACATCACGTGACTGGCCTCAACCACAGCTGATCGGACCGGTATGCCTACCGTTCCACATTCACGAAAGGCCGCGCAATTTTAGGATTAGAACTATTGGTCGCTTTGTGCGGCGCACCCATAATTCTTCCATCGCATTCCAGTCTGTGAATGCCTACGTCACTTTCATTTGATTCACTCACACTCCACATCTATCAACCTGAGCATGGGTTTAGTTCCTGCACGCGTGCTGTGCCGTATGAATCAGCCTTAATCCATGCGCTGCGACGCCGATGCGTGATGAATGCATCACTCGATTCGCAGCCACCATCACGTACGGCACGCGCCACACAACATCGCTCAACGCGCGCCCCATCGTGGCTGCATGTCATGGAAGACATCCTCCCTACCACGTAACGTCGTGCCGATGAACCTGCCTCAAGACAACCATGACTTCGATCCGCGCCATATTTATGGCTATCCGCTTCGCGTCGCGATCGCCGATGATCATCCATTGCTGCTCGCGGGGCTCACGCATGAACTCGAAAAGCATCCTGGCGTCACCATCGCCGGTTCCGCGCAGAATTCGACAGAATTGGTGGAATTGCTGAATCGCCAGCCCGTCGACGTGGTGATTTCCGATTACGCCATGCCGGGCGGCACGCACGGTGACGGCATCGCCTTGTTTGGCTATCTCAAACGGCGCTTCCCCAAGACGCACCTGATCGCCGTGACGATGATGAGCAATCCCGGCGTCATCCGTTCGCTGGTCGCGCAAGGCGTCGATTGCATCCTCAGCAAATCGGACTCCTTGACCTATGTCGCTGGCGCCCTCTATGCGGGCTTGTCCGGCAAACGCTTCTTTTCGCCCTCGATCGAAGCCATCGTGAAAATGCACGGTGCCGGCAACACCCCGCCTGATGCCATCACCAAAAACCTCACCGTACGAGAGTTGGAAGTGGTGCGTCTGTTCGTATCAGGGCTGACAGTCAGTGAAATCGCCGAGCGCCTTCATCGCAGCAAGCAGACGATCAGCACCCAGAAGATGAGTGCGATGCGCCGGCTGGGCATTCGCCGCGATGCTGATCTCATCAAGTACGGCATCGATTCGGACCTTACCCTGCAAGCGAATATCGGATCGAACAACTTGCCGCGACACTCCCTGCAGGCCGGCGAAACACCCTGACGGTATCGGCTGGCGCGCTTTAAAACAGGTCAGCGCAACAATGCCGCATAACCATCACGCGCATCCGGCCAACGCACACGAAAACCACTTTCGCGCAAGCGCGCATTGCTGAGGCGTTTGCTGCCTACACCAAACGGCGCAGCACCCTCAGGCGCCGCCGGCGCGCCGATCATAGCCGCAATGCTGTCGTACAAGGTGTGTTGCGGAAGCGGCGTGTCATCCGTGCCGATGTACACACGATGAGGATCGGAAAGCGCCAGCACATGCACAATGGCTGCAGCGGCGTCGTCGATATGGATGCGGTTGGCCCAATGCGGAGGTTGGCGCGGTGCGCGGACCTCTCCCGCACGTATCCGGTCCACCAGTTGCATGCGTCCCGGACCATACAATCCGGCAAGACGCATCACGATGGAGCGTACCGGCTGGCTGCTCAGCCATTGCTCCGCCTCCAGCAACACGTTGCCATTGAACCCCTGGGGTGCCGGCGGCGTGTCTTCATCCACCCATGCGCCATCGTGTTCGCCATAGACCGCGCTGGATGAAACGAACAGGACGCGCTGCAATGCGCTTGCATCGAGCGCATGCACGACGTAGCGCAAACCTTCGACGAAAACGGCCCGGTACAGCGACTCCTCGCGGCCACCCGGCGCGGGCAGATAGATCAGGTGGTCGATGCCATCGGGCAGATGCGAAAGGGTTTCCGGCCGAGTCAAGTCAGCTTGCAACCAGCGAATGGTGTCATCGTGATCGATCGGTGGGCGGCGGCGCAGCGCAAAAACCTCGTTACCATCCGCTGCGAGCAGGCGGCCAATACGCTGCCCCAGATCTCCGCATCCCGCCAGCAATATCCGTCCAGCCATCTATTCACCCTCGGGAATGCGCCCGCCCATTCTAAGTGTTGGGCGTCACGCACCATAAGCGCTGCCTGAAACCCCGCCTTCCATACTAAAATCAGTGCATGAATCCTTCGAGCAACCTGTTCCTGATCGGCCCGACGGGCGCCGGCAAGACATCGATCGGCCGCCAGCTGGCGGCGCGCTACCAACTGCCGTTTCTCGATCTGGACCAGGAAATCGAGCGCCAGACTGGTGTTCCGATCAGCACCGTCTTCGAGATCGAGGGTGAGGCGGGCTTCCGTCAGCGCGAACACGCCATGCTGGACATGTGCAGCCAGCGCCGCGGCATCCTGCTCGCCAGCGGCGCGGGCGCGGTGCTCGATCCGGTCAGCCGCCATCATCTGATGGAACGTGGCTATGTGGTCTGGCTACAAGCCAGTGTGCCACTGCAGTTGCAGCGCCTGGTACACGACACCACGCGGCCCTTGCTCGCCGATGCCAACCGGCAGCAGAAACTGGAAGCGATGGCCGCCACACGCACGGCACTCTACGAGGAGATCGCCGATCTAGTGATTCCGCATGGCGGTGAGCACGAAGGTCTGGCTGCCGCCACCGAGCGCTGTCTGGCACTCATCGAACAACACTGGAATCGGCCATGAGCACCGTTACATCCGAAACCATCGACGTCACACTCGGTGAACGCAGCTATCCAGTATGGATCGGTCGCGGCCTGCTTGATGATCACATTCGCTGGCGCGGTGCCCTGCGCGGACGGCATGTGCTGGTGATCAGCAATCACACTGTCGCTCCGCTTTACCTGGAACGTCTTTCACGCGGGCTCGATGGCCTGAAGTGGTCGTCGTTCTTGCTCGATGATGGTGAAGCGCACAAAACGTTTGCCAACGTTGGCCTGGCGCTTGATGCGCTGGCCACGCTCGGTGCGACGCGCGATGCCTGCGTGATCGCACTTGGCGGCGGTGTGGTCGGCGATTTGGCCGGCTTCACGGCAGCATGCTGGATGCGTGGCATCGATTTTATCCAGATGCCCACCACCCTTCTTTCGATGGTGGATTCTTCCGTCGGTGGCAAGACCGGCGTGAATCTTCCTGCGGGCAAGAACCTGGTCGGTGCGTTCCACCAGCCGCGCGCCGTCATTGCCGATATTGGCACTCTGGATAGTTTGCCGGAGCGTGAATATCGCGCGGGCCTGGCCGAAGTCATCAAGGGTGCAGCGATTGGCGATGCACCTTTCTTCGCCTGGCTGGAAGCACATGCCGATGCGCTGAGGCGGCGTGACGAAACAACGCTCGTGCAAGCCATCGCCACCAAAGTGCGCTACAAGGCCGGCGTCGTCGCACGCGATGAAACCGAACAAGGCGAGCGCGCCTTGCTCAATCTCGGTCATACCTTTGGACACGCGCTGGAAACAGCAGGCCACTACACCACCCTGCTGCATGGTGAAGGTGTTGCCGTCGGCATGCTGCTCGCAGCGAGACTGTCCGAACGATTGGGCATGAGCACTCCGGCCGACACCACGCGCCTTGAGCAGTTGCTGCAATCGGTCAACCTGCCGACCCGCGTTCCATCCGGATTCGATCCCGATCAACTGCTGGCGCTGATGCGACTGGACAAGAAAAACACCGCTGGCACGCTGAGGTTGATCCTGTGGCGCGGCATCGGTCATGCGGAGATCGTTTCAGGCGTGAATGAAAACGACGTACTCGCTGTGCTGCGCGATGCCACGAAGTGAACCAGGTTCGTTCAGACACATCACGATACGTCTCATCGCGTCGAAACGAAAAGACAACGCGAATAAAACACTGACACGCTTACGTCACGTGCATGCAAGAAAACGCGTCATGCACACGCGTTAACTGTTTCCAAGCCTATCGTTGACATTCCTTTGAATGCCACTTGGCAGATACTTCAGCAGGAACAGGGCTGCATGATGATCTGCGAGCCGCATCACACTTCAAGCGAGGTGACTGCGGTTTCACTCATCGTCAGCATCGGCAAACACTGAAAGTCATTTCCTGATCGCCGAGTCAGGACTGTTCGAGTTCCAAGCGTTCACCAGCTTCCTTGTAAGGAAAGGCTGGATCCCGTGCGATGTGTGCGACAAGAAAAAAGCGCCCATCGCGCCCGGCTTTTTCCTGACAACGGAAATCCAGGGATCTGTACCCAGTGTCGGAGGGGCCGCTTTTGAACACATCCACACTTCCCGTTGCCGATCACCTACGGCAACCGATCGCGCTATCCATTCCACGTTTCGAGATAGCGTGGCCATCGGCCTGCGCAGGCGACGTGGAACAACTCGAGCGCGGCATGATCAGCTGGGCCGAAACGCACGGCCTGTTTCTTGGTGAGGACCATCGCCGCCGCGTACTTCGCACCCGTTATGCGTGGCTGGCAGCACGTTGTTACCCGCGCGCAGAACGTCATCTGCTGCAAACCATTGCCAATTACTTCGTGTGGTATTTCCTGGTCGACGACATGTTCGTGGATCGCGTGGACATCACCTCGCCACGCACGCTGCCGCAATTGACCGCCATGCTCGACGTGCTCGACTTCAATCGCCTCGGCGCAGAGCCCATATACGGAGAAGCTGCTTGGCTGGATATCTGTCAGCATCTGCGGCAGCTGTTGCCCGCAGAGCATTTCCAACGCTATGCCAACGGTATGCGGCTATGGGCCAGTACCGCGGGCTTGCAGATCCTTAATCATCTGAACGAACAGCCCGCCGGCCTGAGTGCCTACATGGCGATCCGGCGACACACCAGCGGCATGAATCCCTGCCTGGACCTGGCTGATTCGGCGAATGCAGGCCCGCTGCCCGCTGCCGAGTACTACCGATCCGATGTTCAGCAGTTGCGCCTGCACGCCAACAACATCGTGTGCTGGGCCAACGACGTGCAGAGCCTCGATATCGAAATGAAACAGCCGGGACAGTTCTGGAGCATGGTGGCTGTGGAAGCGCTGCGGCATGGTTCGCTGCAGAAAGGTGTGGACCACACCGCCGCCAGGGTACGGGCGGAAATCCATCAGTTCCTCAGTCTGGCGACCACTGTCGAGCAAGGTGCAGACCGCCTGCTACGCGGATTCATCACCGGCATGAAGGACTGGGTGAGCGGCTATTTCGATTGGGTGGCGCATGACACTCAGCGTTACGACGCCGCCTTCGCGGAGCAGGATGCCGACGACCGCCAGCTATTGCCTTCCAGCGCCAGCGCTGAACAGGAACGTCCATCCGCGGCGCCCGCCTGAATCGTTTCGCTCGCTAGCGGCGCGCGCGACCCCTAAAATGGCTTACCAGCGGCATGGTTGCCGCACCGCCATTCAGGACGCCATGCGCCTTTATCTGCAAACCATGCCTGCCTCGGCCGAACCGCCGCGCTATGTCCAGATCGTACTGGAGCAGGATCTGCTGGGTGGCTGGACGCTGTACCGCGAGTCCGGCACCCAAGGTGGCCGGGCAACCCTCAAGCGGGACCAATACCTGGAACGCGACGAAGCCATCGCCGCCTTCGAAAAAGTGCGTGATGCCCAGCTCAAGCGTGGCTTCCGCGTCATGTTTGCCCAGGGGCTCGATGGCCCCCATGGACGCCGATAAACAATGCTTACTCCCCTGAAGAATGACCGCTTGCTGCGCGCCCTGCGCCGTGAGCCCGTCGATACCACGCCCGTGTGGGTGATGCGCCAAGCCGGCCGCTACCTGCCCGAATACCGCGCCACCCGCGCCAAGGCTGGCAGCTTCATGGCACTGGCCCAGAATCCGGAACTGGCCTGCGAGGTAACGCTGCAGCCGCTGCGCCGCTTCGAATTGGACGCCGCGATCCTGTTCTCCGACATCCTCACCATTCCAGACGCGATGGGGCTGGGCCTGTCCTTTGCCCAAGGCGAAGGTCCGCAATTCGCCCGTCCGGTCCGCACCCGCGCCGATGTCGACAAACTCGGCGTGCCGGACATGGAAACCGAACTGCGCTATGTGATGGACGCGGTGCGCGTCATCCGCCGCGAACTCGATGGCAGCGTGCCGTTGATCGGCTTCTCCGGCAGCCCGTGGACGCTGGCCTGCTACATGGTGGAAGGCGAAGGCTCACGCGATTTCGCCACCGCTAAGGCGATGTGCTGGAACGAGCCCGCAGTCGCGCACAAGCTGCTCGATACCCTCGCACGCTCTGTCGCCGCCTATCTCAGCGCCCAAGCGGCTGCAGGCGCACAGGTGTTGATGGTGTTCGACACCTGGGGCGGCATGCTGAGCCCGGCTGCCTATCGCGAATTCTCGCTGCGCTACATGGCGCAAGTGGTCGATGCGCTGAAAGCGGATCCACGCGCGCGCGACCTGCCCGTGATTCTGTTTTCAAAAGGTGCCAACACACACCTGCAAGCCATGGCCGATACCGGCTGCGCGGCACTCGGCGTCGACTGGACCATCGACCTTGGCGACGCCCGCCAGACCGTGAACGGCAAAGTAGCCCTGCAGGGCAATCTGGATCCGGCGGTGCTGCGTGCCAGTCCAGAGGTGATTCGCCGGGAAGTGCGCAACGTGCTGGATAGCTACGGCAATCATCCCGGGCACGTTTTCAATCTGGGGCACGGTGTTACGCCGGAAGTCGATCCGGAGCATGTGAAGGTGTTGGTCGATGAGGTACATGCTTATGGGCGTGTGCTTCGCGGTGGATGAGGCAACCTTCCTCGCTGCAAGCCCAGATAGTTGCTGTTTCCGAAATATCAGATTTCTCCTCAGCGTCATTCCGGCGAAGGTCGGAATGACGCTGAGGCATTTATAGGCCTCTCGGAAACAGAAGCGCGCCGCCCTCCCCTGCCCACGCAGGAGAGGGAACAACTTCAAATCAGTGAAATGAAACCGTCAACGTCGAAGGCACCGCCGTCGATCCACTGAACGTGACATCACTATTCAACGGCGTCACCCCTGCATAGCGCAGATCATCCGTGCCGATGACGAGCGCCAGCTGATCGCCCTGGTTGACCTGCCAGTTGGTCGCTTCCAGATTGATGCTGATGGTCTGTGGCACGCCGACAGCGGCGTTGGTGATGGTGTATGGCTTCCAGGTCATCAACTGACCGATGCCCGACGAATTCAAGTCATAAAGGTAGGCAATCAGCGTCACCTGATTGGTCGTTGGCGTAACGGTAAGCTGCAGCGCAGGCATGCCCGTCAGGTTCTGCGTCTGCGCAACGGCTGGACCTACCCACACACCGGCGTTCCAGCGGTTGACCAGCGACAGCGCGACAGCCGGCGGCAGATCCAGATAACCGGTCAGCGCGCCGCTGACGAATGCGACGCCGGTGGTTGCAGCGGTCAGATAACCTCCGGTAATACCGTATTGCCAATTACCGCCCGAACCCGTGGAAAGATTTCCCGTGCATTGGTACAGCAGACCACAAGACACCGGCTTGGTGAGGTTGTACGTCACCGCGCCCTGCTGCACCGCGCTCCAGTTTGCGAACGTGCTCCATACGCCCGTCTGCGATTTCAGCTGCACCGGCTGTTGCGTGTTGATGCCGTTGTTGATGCCCTTCAGATAATGGTCGAACCATTCATTGACCGCGGTATAGATCTCGTTGGGAAGGCCGGCCGCGCCACTCAGCTCTGCCGTGGTGTGATCACCGTGGGAGAACATCATCATTTTCGGCACGGTAAGCTGGTTGTAGAAGTTGATCAGTTGGCTGGGTACAAACAGGCTGTCTTCGAAGGCGTTGGCCACGAAAACAGCCGGTCCGTTCGCATTGATGTTGGCAACGTGGGTAATCGGCGAGCGCCCTGGCGTGTTCGGATCGTTATCGACGGCTTGCACCGCGCCTGAGAAATTGTCCGCAAGCACGTCTTCGTTGACCTGTGTCATCAGCGTGCCCGGCTTGCCCAGATAGCTGGCGAACGACAACAAGCCAATCCCCTGCTGGCTTGGCGTCTGATTGGCATCGAGCGAGGCCAACAGATCCGCCCAAGTGCTCATCGACGCCACCGCCTTGATGCGCGAATCGTTCTCCGCGGCCAGCAGGCTGGTACCCGCACCATAGGAAATGCCGGAAACACCGATCTCGTTGGGATTGGATGGTGTGTTGTTCAGCGCCCAGGTGATCACCGTACTCACGTCGCCCACGGTCAACGGCCCGGCGATATCGATATAGCCGCATTGCGGATTCAAGCTGCACAACGTGCCGAAGCCGCGTGAGCTGTAGCTGATCACCACATAACCATCATTGGCCAGCACGTTGGCTTCGCCAACGTATTCAGAATCACCCTCGCCCCAACTGGATGGCATGACCACCAGCGGAAACGGACCACTGCCCTGCCCCGTGGGCACGGCGACATAAGCCTGGAGCTGATAACCATCCGGCGTGGGAATGGATGTAGATGTACCAGGAAGACTCTGTGCTGCCGCCGTGGTCGTGATGGCGGATGCCAGCAAGGTGAGCAAGGCTACTGTGTGTCGCATATCACCCTCCGCAGATATGTGAGAGACGAGTAAGTCCCCCTGTACATACGTACGCGTACGCATGCAGTGCGCACATGTGCGCTCGCACGAGTGATGCCGACGTGAACAAAAACAAAGTCAGGATTGGAAAAAACGCGGAAACAGCTTGCCTGCCGCGGATATGGCGATTGCTCAAAGCCGTGTTAATGCAAGCACGCAGCCGTGTTAATACATGCAGGTATGAAACGGGGGCACCTGTCCCCGTTTCATGCCCCACTCACGCGCAGACATCAGCGCGTGAAGCCATGGCACTTCAAGCCTTCATATCTTCCAATTCGATGCCGCGCGTCTCACGTACAGCGCGCATCACAAACACCAGGGAGAGCAAGGCGAACAATGCGTATAACCCGTACGCAAAGCTAAGGCCGACCTCGGCCAGCCACGGGAAGGTGCTGGTGATGGCGAAGTTGGCAATCCACTGCGCCGCAGCCGCCACGGCCAAAGCAATCGCGCGAATGCTGTTGGGAAACATCTCGCCTAGCAGCACCCACACCATCGGTCCCCAGCTCAGGCCGAAGCACACCACATAAGCGTTGGCGGCAATCAGCGCGATGATGCCCCAGGGCGCTGGCAGACTCAGATTCGCGCCACTCCCGCTAGCCTGCGAGAAGCACAGCGCCATCAACCCCAACGTCACCGTCATGCCGGCCGAGCCGATCAGCAGCAGAGGCTTGCGCCCGATCTTATCGACCAGTGCGATGGCAACCAGCGTCACCAGCACGTTGAGAACGGAGGTGGCTACGGTGATCGAGAATGAATCGGTCTCGCTGAAACCCACCGAATGCCACAGCGTCGACGAGTAATAGAAGATCACGTTGATGCCGACGAACTGCTGGAACACCGACAACAGAATGCCCGTCCACACGATGGGCAGAAGACCACCGCGCGGACCACGCAAATCACGCAGACTGGGGCGATATTCCATGCGCAGGCTGTGCGCGATGTCGTTGACCTTGGCATCCAGTGCACTGTCGTTGTGCATATCCAGCACCTTCGCCAGCACGGCGCGCGCCTCGGGCAAGCGGCCACGCGCGACGAGATAGCGCGGCGACTCCGGCACACCAAGCACCAGCACGCCGTAAATCAGCGCCGGCACGCTCGCAACCAGGAACATCCAGCGCCACGCTTCCAGTCCCAGCCAGAGCATCTTCGCCGCACCGCCTGCGGTACTCGCCAGCCATGCATCGCTGAGCAAGGCCACGAAGATGCCGAGCACGATCGCCAATTGCTGCATCGAACCCAGCCGCCCGCGCACATTGGCCGGCGAGATTTCGGCGATATAGGCCGGCGCGATCACCGACGCCATGCCCACACCGATGCCGCCGATGACACGCCACAGCACCAGATCCCACACGCCATGCACCAGGCCGGAGCCGATCGCGCTCATCACCAGAAACAGCGCTGCAATCTGCATGGTGCGTACTCGTCCCATGCGATCGGCCAGCGTACCGGCGTACCATGCACCAAGTGCGGAACCGAGCAAGGCACAGGACACCGCGAAACCAATCTCGCCCACGCCCAATCCGAATCCATGCCGCACTGCATCAACCGCGCCGTTGATAACCGCCGTATCGAAGCCGAACAGAAAACCACCGATGGCGGCCGCGGCCGCGATCAACACTACGCGTGCCGTGGTGTGCCCATCTTCCCCCTGCGCGTCGTTCGTATTTGTACTTGTATTGAGATTCATATCGACCATGCTCCCCGCATGATGGTGTCAGGTGATGCCCGATTCTGCGGATGAGAGTATGGCTTGTCTGGGTGAATACGTATGCAGGCGCCCCGCCACGGCCAGCCATCTCTGGCTTAAGGGCTGACCTCTCCACAATGTCATTCCGGCGAAGGCCGGAATCCATGGCAAGTACGTAGCGTGGATTCCGGCCTTCGCCGGAATGACGGTGAGGCTCGGTGAGTCGCCTCAATAAAAATGAGGACAACGGTGTCCCGGGAAAACGGGAATTACATTTCGCAAGAAGATGGCATCTGCGACACGTGCTCGAAGAACGCCTGTACCTGCCCTAGATCGCGCGTCCGTGGCATCGGCGGCAGGCTGGCCAGGAACAGCTTTCCGTAACCTTTGGTTGTCAGACGCGGATCGCACAGCACCAGCACGCCACGGTCATGCACATCGCGGATGAGACGGCCTGCCCCCTGTTTCAAGGCAATGACCGCAGACGGCACCTGCCAGCCCATGAACGGATTGATCCCCGCCTGCTCCAAGGCTTCCAGCCGCGCCTGCAACACCGGATCATCCGGCGCGGCGAACGGCAGCTTGTCGATCACCACCACGGACAACGCTTCGCCAGCCACATCGACGCCCTCCCAGAAACTGGCCGCGCCAAGCAGCACGCCGTGTCCGCTCGCGCGAAACTCCTCCAGCAATTGATGTCGCGGCGCGCTGCCTTGCACGAACAGCGGCCATGGCACGCGATCGGCCAGCAGCTCGGCGGCACGCCGCAAAGCGCGATGCGAGGTAAATAGCAGGAAGGCGCGTCCATTCGATGCGTGCAGCACGGGCATCACTGCATCGATCACACGCTCGGTGTAATCGCGCGCCGCCGGATCCGGCAATCCTTCGGGCAGATAACACAGCGCTTGCTGCGCGTAATCGAAAGGACTTTCCAGACTCATCGTCTGCGGATCGTCCAGCCCAAGCTGACGCGCGAAGTGATCGAAGTGCCCCGCCACTGACAGGGTGGCCGAGGTATGAATCCACGCGGCGTGCGTGCGCTCGCGCATCGCGCGCAAGGGTGCGGCCAGATCCAGCGGCGTGGCGTGCAAGGCAAAACCGCGCGGGAACAGTTCGTACCAACGCACGTCCTGTTCAGAGTGCTCCTCGATGATCCGGTCAAGACGCTCGGTAAGACTCGCCGCGCGCTCATGCACATTCATGAAACCGCGCGAGCGCTCAGCTTGCGAAGCGAGTACGTCGGTGAGCGTGGCAAGCAACTCGGCCACCTCGTGCAATGACGCCCGCACTCCATCGCGCTTGAGCAGTTCATGAAACGGACCACGTGTCGGCAGCGGTTCCAACATGAGCCGCAGCTTGCGTACGGCCTCCTGCAAGGCTTCGACAGGTTCGAGCACAAGGCCGATTGCGCCGGTAATACCGCTGCACTCGGCTAGCGCATCCTGTGCCAGTTCGGTGAGTTGTCTTGCACTGAGGCTTTGCGAAAAGAATTGTCCCGCCAGCTCGGGAATCTGATGCGCTTCATCGAGGATGAAGGCCTGCGCACCTGGCAAGATCTCGCCGAAGCCCTCCTGTTTCAACGCAAGGTCGGCGAACAGCAGGTGATGATTGACCACCACCAGATCCGCTTCCTGCGCCTCACGCCGCGCTGCCACAACATGGCAATCGTCGTAAAACGGGCATTCCACGCCGAGGCAATTTTCCGGTGTGGAGGTCACGCGCAACCACAACGGCGAATCCTCCGGCACCTCCGCCAGCTCCATGCGATCGCCCCGCCGCGTTCGCGCGGACCACGCGCGGATCGCGGCCAATTGCGACGCATGGTTACGATCGAAGCTTGCGCCTTCACGCACCGTCTGATCGAGCCGGTACAGGCACAGGTAATTGGCGCGCCCTTTCAACAAGGCCGTCTTCAATCGCGCACCGAGTACGGAGCGCACCTTGGGTAGATCGCGGAAAAACAGCTGATCCTGCAGCGCTTTGGTACCGGTCGACACGATGACCCGCTCGCCCGACAACATCGCCGGCACCAGATAGGCATAGGTTTTCCCCGTGCCGGTACCGGCTTCGGCGATCAGCGTTTCGCATTCGGCGATCGCGTGTTGGACGGCTTTCGCCATCACTTGCTGTGCGGGGCGCGGGGCGAAATTCGGCAACTCGCGGGCAAACGGGCCGTCGGCGCCGAGCAGTGCGCCGATGTCATCGGGGTCGGTCATTGAAGCAGTATCGCGCAGCCACGGCACTGAGGGAACCGGCGTAACGTTCGCCGCGCTGGCGCGAAGAACTACTTGGGTTCACCATCGGGCCATTACCACGGGGAGAGGTGTCATGACAGTCGAAATGCAGATGCTTGTATGGAGTGTTGTGTTGGGGTTGGTACAACTCGCTATCGCCACGACGGCCACCCTCGCCCAATGCGGATTGGGCTGGATGGCCAGCCCACGCGACGGCACACCTGTCGTTCTCACTGGCATGACAGGAAGACTGGATCGCGCCAATGCCAACTTTCTTGCAACCTTTGTTTTCTTCGCCGCGTTGGTGCTTGCCGACCACCTGCTGCAACGTCATACCGCAATGACGGTACTCGGTGCGCAACTCTATTTCTGGGCACGGCTGGTTTATGTGCCCGTTTACGCACTCGGCATTCCGTATCTGCGGACGCTGATCTGGACCGCCAGCATTGTCGGCATCGTATTGTTGCTGCCGCCACTTTGATGTTTTGTCGACACTTCCAGGCGTTTACGCAGCCAGCCCGGATGCTTCCACGACACGGCCAATGCCTTCGGCTTCGATCGCCTTCATCGCATCTTGCAACGCGCTGGCATCGCCAGCGCGACTGACGCCGATACGGAATAGCAATTCACCTTCAGCACTACGCGAAGAATGAATCGAATCGAGATTGATGTTGCGCTGCTCGAATACTGACAACAACGCACGCAACGAACCGGGTTTGTCCAGTGGCAGGAACACGTTGATGAAGCGCGGCTCGCGCAGATCGGCGAGCAGGTAGCCGAGACGTTCGAAGGCGTAACTGCCCTCCGCGACGGAAGCCTTGCCTGCGTATTGGCGGCTGCGATCCAGCAGTTGTTCCCGCAACTGATCGCGCGCGTCATCGTCGCCACGCCGCACCAGATCGCGCAGGGTATCCAGATGCACCGCCAGTCGCTCCAGCATCGGTGCCACATAAGGATTTTCGAACTGGATGTCCTGGTAGATGGCCGGATTCCCAGCGAGTATGCGGCGCGTCACGGCGACATCCAGCTCGTAGCCCACCGAGCTGAAGGGACGGATGCCTTCCAGTCCACCCACTTCCGGTGCCAGTTCGCGCAACACCGCGCCTTGCGCCATATGTGTGGCGTGAACCATGCCTTGCACAAGCGCCATCACGCGATCGTGCTGTTCGGCATCGGCGCGCACGCAATCGGCTTCCGCAGCGGCAAGAAAACGTTCCAGCCACGGACGCCACGTATCCACGCGCGCTTCGCACACCACCATGGCGCGTCCACGCAAGGTTGCGGATTTGGGCGCGGCGCTCATGGGATGCAAACCCACCACCTCCGCCTGCGAATTCAGCATGGCTGCCACCGGCGCCGCCTTGGTCGACGTGATGTCCAGCCACAGCTGGCCGCGCTCGATACCAGCGGCCTGCTCAACGTAATGCCGAATGACCGATGGCGTCTGACGGATCGGCGCGCAGAACACGAGTACGTCGACCGATTCGATCAGTTCGCGTTCGGAGAGTGCGGTATCGCCCGCAGGATCGCGACCCAACACACGCAGCCCCATCCGCTGCTCGAAGAAACGACGCAGCCAGCGCCCATAAGAGCCCTCGCTGCCGACCAACCCAATCCTTGGCGCCGTTTCCATGTATCAGAAACGCTGAATGCCAGCTTCGCGGCAATCGTCGACGCTCTTGCTTGCCGTCGCAGCTCCCGCAGTGTCGTTGACACGCTGACGCATTTCGACGACGGTCTGCCAGTTGCGCGCACACAACGGACCTTGCTTGGAACCCAGCGACCAGGATTGATGCGCCAGTTTTTCGGCCAGATCGTAATTGCCCATATAGATGGCCAATTCGGCGCGATCCTGCAGTACGTCCGGTGAATCGGGATTGCGCTTGAGCGCCATGTCGAGCTTGGCGGCCGCAGCATCGTACTGGCCGTTGCGCTCATCGTTGTGCGCGCCATCTTGCAGCGCAGTGATACCCGGGTCGACCAGCGGATGCACGTTGATCACCGACTTGTCGCGCTGCCCGGCAGCCTGGATCTCGGCCACCATCGCAGCGTTGGACTTGCCCGTCGGTTTGGGTGCTTCCGGCGCTGGCTGGCTGCAGGCGGCAAGCAGGACGCCCGCGGCAACCGCAGGCACGAGTGGAAAGGCGCGAAGCGAACGGAACAACATGGTCATTCTCAGTTGGTAACGGTGGTAGTAGCTGGTACGGCACCGGCAGGCGCCGGGGCACTGGACCCGGAGCCGAACAGATTACCGACCTTTTGCCAGAAACACCCCTCCGAATCGCTGGAAAGTGATCCGGCGATCACCGGCACTTCTTTGGCACCGGAGCATTGGGGGTCGCTGCGCCTGCCGTCGGACGGGTTGATCCAGGCCATTTCCAGCCCCTCGCCAGGCGCGGCAGAGAGCGGCGTAGTCGGTAGCTTGCGGAACAGTTCCTGCCAGGCGCGCAGCGCGCCGGTGGCACCGAACAGGTGACTGGGCTTGTTGTCGTCACGGCCCATCCAGAACACGCCCAGGCGGTCGCCGGTAAAACCCGCGAACCAGCTGTCGCGCAGATCGTTGCTGGTGCCGGTCTTGCCGGCCACATGCAAGCCGGCAAGGCTGGATTCGGCCAACGAATGCGCCGTGCCATAGGTCGCCACCTGCTGCATCGCCCAGGTCACCAGGCGCACGGCGGGCTGATACTCGCCCTGCCCGCTCTGCACTTCGTAGCGTTTGATGGTGCGCCCATTGCCGTCCACCACGCCACTGACTGCGAGCAGCGGCAGCGCATGGCCGTCGGAAGCCAGGTACTGATAGAGCTGCGCCACCTGGATCGGCGCCAGATCGATCGCGCCAATCAGCAGCGACGGACCGGGCTGGATCTTGGTCAGGCCGAACGAATCCAGGAACGACTTGATGCGTGGCACACCCACATCCAGGCCAAGATGGATCGTCGCCAGATTCCATGAATACGCCAGCGCATCCACCATCGGCACCATGCCGTGGCTCTGGTTGTCGTCGTTATGCGGCTCCCACGGCGTGCCATCAGGCTGGCGCATGCTGATGGGCGAGTCATCCAGCTCGGTGGCAAGATTCCAGCGCCCCGGCTGCGTCAGCGCAACGAGATAGACGAATGGCTTGATGGTGGAGCCGATCGGCCGCTGCGCATCCAGCGCGCGGTTGAAGCCCTGGTCGCCGGCAAACTTGCTGCCGACCACGGCCAGCACGCTGCCAGTCTTCGAATCCGTGATGACGGCGGCGGCCTGAGTGTCGTCGCCGCGCTTGCCCAGGCTCTTGATGGTGGTGTCGATCGCCTGCTCGGTATACAGCTGGGTGGCCGGATCGAGCGTGGTGAAGATCGACAGGTTGCCCTGCCGCAAGGTGTCTTCGTCGAAATCGTTGGTGATCTGTGCACGCACCAATTGCATGAAGGCCGGGAAGCGGTCATGCGGCAATTGTCCGTTTTCGATCACGCCCAGCGGTGTGGCCTGCGCGGCACGGGCCTGATCCGGCGTCAGCAAACCGGTGCTGGCGAACTGATCCAGTACCAGATTGCGCCGAGCCAGCGCGCGATCCGGAAAACGACGGGGATCGAACTGGCTGGGTCCTTTCACCAGACCGACCAGCATGGCGATTTCCTGTGGCCGCAGGAATTCAAGACGGCGGCCGAAGTAGAACTCCGATGCCGCAGCGAATCCACGCACTGCCTGGTTGCCTTGCTGACCGAGAAATACCTCGTTGATGTACGCGTCGAGGATGCGCGACTTGTCGTAGTGCATCTCCAGCAAAATCGACATCAGCGCTTCGTTCAACTTGCGCCCCATCGTCTGGTCACGACTGAGGAACAGGTTGCGCACCAGCTGCTGGGTGATGGTGGAAGCACCCTGCACCGTGTGACCAGCACGCAAGTCCGCAAACGCCGCGCGCAGGATGGCGGTGAAGTCGACACCGATGTGATGCTTGAAATCGCGGTCTTCGACAGCCTGCAAACCACCCACCAGCAGCGGCGGCACGTCGCTCAGCTGCAGGATGCTGCGGTCTTCCTGCTTTGCGCCGTATACCGTCGCAATGCGCGCTGGATCCAGATGCGTCTGCGCGATGATCTGGTTGGTCGCCAGATCCGTCACCGACTGCACCGTCCCCTGTCCCAACACTACGCGGATGTGCTTGGGCAATTCGCCGCCATCCGGACCCGCGTAGCCGCGCGATGAGATGTAGTAGGTGCTGCCGCGCTTGGCCCAACTGCCCGGCACATCGCCATGACCGTCGGCCACATAGCCTGCAAAGGTGAGTTCCACTTCGAGCGTGGCCGGCATCATCGGCACGCCGGACGCCAGACGCACGGGCTGCGAGTACACGCGTGTCGGCACGGCGAAGACGAGATCATTGAAGCGGTCCTGCACCCGCTTGCTCAGAATCATCGAGTAAGGCAGCACGAAACCGAAAAACAGACCGGTACAGATCCAGAAAGGGATGCGCAGCCACGGCCAACATGCGCGCGCGATCGATCGAATTCGGCTCAGGAAGTCCAACGTGGGAGCGTCCGTTAACTTAAGGTGCAGGGATCATAGGGCCCGGCACCCGGCGCCCGGATGAACGCCAAGAGGGGGAAGTGGCGTAAAGCGGGCACGGAGAGGGGTTTGGAATGGCTTTTTGCCAAAACACCCGGCTCGACGCAGGAATGGTTATGCCTGTGAGGTGTTGGCGGGCATGACTTAAAAAAAACCGGCTCCCCATGCCTGCCGGACATCTCAACGCCAACAATCCCCATCGGGCCGAAACGGCCGCGGATTCACCCCCAATAGCCGGACCACTTCCGTATTGTCGGCAATGAGATCCGCCTCCAGTCGACTCAGCGGTCCGCGCATTCGCGCCACGCCGCGACGCGCCATCCGCAATGCCCAGGCCGGAATCGGCACAGGCAAGGTATCGACTGGCAGGCTGCGCCGCACCCTTGCAAACATCTCGCCCGCCGTCAGGCGCTCACCACCGCCGATCGGCAGAATCTTCATCGCTGCAGCAGGCGTATCGAGCGCAGCCAGGGCGGCGAAGGCCAGATCCTGCGCATGCACGGGCTGACGCAAGCCGAGTCCAGCTGGCAACGGAAAAACATGAGTACGCATGGCGCGGCGGGCAATCGGTGTGAGGCTCTTGTCCAAGCCTGCGCCATAGATCAGCGTCGGGCGCAACACGGTCCAATCGCTGCTGTGTTGCGCACAGGCAACCGCCAGCGCGTTTTCACCATCACGCAGCGTTTGCGAAATGAGGCGTTCGGCTGGCACTTCGGAATCGCGCTTGGTTTCTGCGCTCATCGAACTGGTCGCGATGATGCGTGGCGCGAGTGGCAGCTTGGCGCTGGCCAGCCAATCGGCAAACTGCCGCAACGGACCAAAACTAAAGATCGCGGAGACACCATCGACGGCAGGCACTTCGCCAGGAAGCTGCCCCGCCAGCCAGGTCACACCATGCGCCGCGGCGCGCGGCGTGCGGCTAAGGGCAACGACCGATTCATCGCGGGCGGCTAGCAACGGCAACAGATAACGCCCGATCTGACTGCTACCGCCAAAGACCAGAACTGTCATCCACCGCCCTGCATGCGAACGGTGAGTTGCTGCACACGCTGATCGTTCGGCGACAGCTTGCGCCCCTGCTGCAGCGACATGGCGGCATTGTTGCGGTCGCCGCTGTCGAATTGCTGCTCGGCCTGATCCAGCCATGCATCGGCCAGTCGCTGCCGCTCTGGTCCCAGGCCTGCATCACCCGGCGACAAGTTCGTCAGCGCATCAAACAGATTGTTGGCTTTGTTGAGATTGCCTGTGCTCAAGGCCTGGTTGAACTGCTGCTGCACCAAGCCTGGCAGCGCCTGCAAGTCAGACAGTGCAGTCTGGTTGTTGCCATCGATGGCCAGCGCGCCACGATAGAGGTCGTAGGCGCAATCGCCCGGCGGCGACATGATATCGCCGCGCTGCACGGCGATCTTCGCACGCTGAATCATGTTCGCCACTTGCACTTGCTGCTGCGGCGTCAAGGTGGCGGCAGGCGCAGCGCTGATGTTGTTGTCTTGATCGGTATTCGCCGCAGCGATGTTGGGAGCAGACTGTCCTATGTGCGCACGCGCAGCGATCAGATCGGCCGAACCCGGCGCGAGGCTTGCCGCCTGGTCGAGCAACTGCCGCGCATGATCGGCATCGCCGCTGTCGGCGGCTGCATTGGCCTGCACAATCAGTGCTTCCGCCACCTGCCCCAGGCCTGCCTTGGCTTGCGCATTGTTGGGATCAATCGCCAACGCTGCTTTGAAATGTGCCAGCGCAGTGTCGTCACCATCACCGGCGACACGGCCAGCGCGCAAAGCGTCGTTGCCCTGGTTGATCGCGTCCGTCAACGCCGTGCCGTTCTGCGTCTGCAAGACCGAGAGTGATGCACGCAGGGTCGGCAGCTGTGCATGGTTGGGTAGCAACGCCGCAAGACGGTCGATACCGGCAGACGCCGTCGCGGCATCGTTGGCATCCAGCGCTTTCTGAATTTGGGCTGCCATCGCGTCGCCGACCTGGTCCATGCCATGGCGTGCGACGGCATTGTCGGGATCGGCCGCCAGCACACGCTGATAGAGCGCTGCCGCCCCATCCGGACCATCGAGCTTGTTGTCGCTCAGCGCCTGCTGTGCCTGGCTGATCAAGGTGGCGGTTTGTCCCGTGGCGACCTGTGCCTTGGCGAGGGCCTGAGTCAAACGATCCACGTCGCTGCCGCCACCGAGCAATTCGCGCGCGTTGGTCAGCGCCTGCTGCGCTTGATCAAAATTGCCGGCCTGCATCGCCGCATCTGCGCGCGCGATTTCGGCTCGGCCGACATCATTGAGACCTTGCCGCGCAGCATCGTTGTCGGGTTCAAGCGCGCGTGCCGCTTCGAACAACTCGCGTGCGCTGGTGCCATCGGAGCCGTCCAAATGCCCCTGCTGCAAGGCGACCTGCGCACGATGCAGCACATCATCGAAATCCGTGCGCGGCACCAAGCCGCGCAAACGCCCCTGGTTGAACCAGAGCCCGGCGATCACTGCCAGCAGCAGAACAATCACTACGGGCATCAGCCAGCCGCGGCGCGGCTTACGCTTGTTACGGCCCGAGGACGTGCCGCGGCGATAACCTGGCTCCACCTTCATCTGTGGCAAACCATCGTTTGGCTCGGACGCCGGGCGCGGTTTGTCCAGGTGATCCAGATCACCCAGCTTCGGGTCGGTACGGCCGTTAAAGGGGTCGTGCGGGTCGCGGGTTCCGCTCATGATTCAAGGCATGGTGGTCAACGCGCGCAGCTTAACATTGCGCCTCATCGACGCGCTGAGGGCAGGATGTTGCGTTCAGGCGGGGGAACAGGGCCGGCGTTACGTCACAGAGCAAAGAAGTGGGTTTGGCTTACGCGAAACGTCGGGCAACCTGTCGGTTACTTGACGCCCACCATGTCCTGGCTTTCATCCCCCCGCCCCAACCCGGCGTGCCTCCACCACGTTCGGCAAAGCCGCCAGCCGGTCCAGCAAGGCCGACAGTTGCTCGAAATCCCGCACGCGCAGGGTGTAGCGCATCTCTACCTCGCCGGTCCGCGCGAACAGCCGGCTGGACGAGGCGATGATGCCGATGTTGGCGTTACTGATGACGCCGACCACATCCTTCTGCAGGCCTTTGCGGTCGTAGCCGTTGAGCTGGATGGTGACCTCGTAGGCCTGCGCGTCGGCATGGCCCCAGCTCACATCGATGACCCGATCAGGATCACGCCGCGCCAGCCGAGCCAGGCTGGTGCAGTTGGCGCGGTGTACCGAAACACCCTTGGTGCGCGTGATGAATCCACGCACCGGGTCACCAGGCAAGGGCTGGCAGCAGCGCGCCAGCACCGTCAGCAGATTGCCGACACCTTCGATGCTGATCGCACTGTGATCGAACACCGTCGGTCGTGCCGCGGTGACAGGCACGCTCGGCGGCGGCTCGGGCGGATGTTGCGATTCCTGCAATACCCGCGAGACCTGCCCGGGACTGATCTCGCCCAAAGCCAGCGCAACCAGCAGTTCGTCATGAGTCTGCAGATTGAACAAGGCCGGAAGCTTGACCATGTCCACATCATGGATGGCCAAACGCTTGAGTTCGCGCTCGAACAAGGCGCGACCCGCGGCAAGATTGGCCTCGTGCGCACTGCGCCGGAACCACGCGCGCACCTTGTCGCGCGCACGGCTGGTATTGAGATAACCGTGATGGATGGACAGCCAGTCGCGGCTCGGCTCGGCGATCTTGGCCGTGAGGATCTCGACGCGATCGCCACTGTGCGGCTGGTAAGTGAGCGGCACGATGCGGCCGTTGACCTTGGCGCCACGGCAGCGATGTCCCACTTCGGTATGCACGTGATAGGCGAAATCCAGCACGGTGGCGCCGTGCGGCATATCGACCACTTCACCCTTGGGCGTGAGCACGTAGACGCGATCTTCCAGCAGTTCGGTCTGCAGGTCGGCGGCCAGTTCGCCATCATCGTTGCGCGGTTCGAGAAGCTTGCGCATCCAGGCGATTTTCGCCTCGAAATCCGCGTCACCGCCGCCACCTTCCTTGTAGCGCCAGTGCGCGGCAACGCCCAGCTCATTGGCGCGATGCATCTCGTGCGTGCGGATCTGCACTTCCAGCGTCTTGCCATGCGGACCGATCACCGCTGTATGCAGCGAGCGATAACCGTTGCTTTTAGGACGCGCGACGTAATCGTCGAACTCGCCCGGCAGATGCGGCCATAACGCATGCACGACACCCAGCGCGGCGTAGCAGTCGGTCACGCTCTCGACCAGGACGCGCACCGCGCGGATATCGTAGAGATCGGAAAACTCCAGCGTCTTGCGCTGCATCTTTTTCCAGATCGAGTAGATGTGCTTGGGTCGGCCCGCCAGATCGGCACGGATATCCGCCCCTTGCAAGGCACGGCCAAGCTCGGCCAAGGCGTCACGGATAAAGGCTTCGCGATCGCCGCGACGTTCGTCCAGCAGTTTGGCGATGCGCTTGTAGGTGTCCGGCTGCAGGTAGCGGAATGCCAGATCTTCCAGCTCCCACTTCAACTGCCAGATACCCAGACGATTGGCGAGCGGGGAATGGATGTCGCGGGTCAGCCGCGCCAGTTCCTGCCGTTCCTGCTCAGGTATGGTGTTGGCCGCACGCATCCGGGCCAGCTGGCGCGCCAACAGGATGAACACCACACGCAGATCGCGGATGATCGCCAGCAACAGCCGGCGCAAGCCTTCAGAACCGCCTTCGGGGGGACGCTGCGCGTGCAACGCCCACACCCGTTCCGCCGCCACCTGGCCGGCGACCAGACGCCGCAGTTCCTCCGGCAGTGAGGCCGCTTGCTGTTCCCACACCAGCGGATGGATGCGCGCAATCTCGAACCACAAAGCCGCCGCCTGAGTCTGCGCATCGCAACCAAGCATGGCCAGCAGGTCGAGGACATCACCACACTCGCGTTCGTTCACCCCGTTCCGGGAGCAAATAGCGAGGGCGTCGGACAGCACGACGGGCAGCGTGTCGGCCCGTGCCTGCCACGCCGCCAAGTGTTCCGCAGCAGTGGTAGTGGCATGAACCATCGTGCAGCGATTCCCCGTGGATCAGGACATGCAGGGCATGTCGTGTGTAGGGGTGAGCATAACGCAACCTTCAGCCGCCCTCCCTCTCGGAGAGCGGCTCGCTCAGCAGGTTTTAGCGGCGCTTAGTGGCGCCTCCCTTTCCCCTCCCGGGAAAGGGCAACCACCGCCTCCAGCGCCTTCGCCAGCCGCTTCGCCGATACCGGCTCCGGCGTCTTCAATTCCTGCGCAAACAGCGACACGCGCCACTCCTCGATCAGCCAGCGCAACTCGTCCAGCTCCGCCGCGCCGGCAGCCCGGTGGGTGAGGTATTCCCGCCAATACGGCAACACCTGCAACATGCGCTGCTGATCCTTGGTGGGATCCTGACGCAAACGCTCCGCGCGTAGACGCATCGCTTTGAGGTAGCGCGGGTAATGCGCCAGCCGCGCAGTCGGAAGCTCCCGCAGGAAACCGGAAGCCAGCAATGCTTCGAGTTGTTCACCCAGATCGTCATAACTGGCACGCGCGAAACCCATCAGCGGCGGCTGCATCCACGGCTTGAGGTCAGCCTGCGCCTCGATGATCGGTTCGGCCAGCTTGAGCCGCTCGACGGCCGATGCAAACAGTTCGCGAGCGGCATGCGTGCGCAGCGATTCGAACGCGGCAGTGCTACGAACGTTGAGATCCTGCGTCGCGAGCAGGTCGGTAAACCCACCTTCGGCCAAGTCCTCACGCAAGCCATCGATGCTGCCCAGCGGCGCATATTTCAGCGACATCGCATTGGCAATCGGCAGACGGCGGCGCACCTGTTTCATGTCGCTGGCAAGCGCGTTGCGCAACAATCGCTCAACACCTTTTACATGCGCAGCCTTCGCTTCATCGTGGCGCTCGAACACTCGCAAGGCCACTGCATCACCAAGATCAACCAAGGCGGGGAATGCGAGCAAGCCGCCGTCCGAACGCACTTGTTCGGGAATTTCCTCGAAGTCCCAGTGGGTGACATCTTCACGCGTAAGCTCGATATCCGTCTTGCGAGAGAACGCTTCGCGCGCCTGCCCTTCCCATTGCGCGCGCAAGGCGGAAAGATCACGCCCCGTGGCCAGTGTGCGGCCTTTTTCGTCATGCAGGCGATAGCGCATGTTGAAATGTGGCGTGAGTTCCACCGGCTCGAAATCGGACGCATCGATTTCAACGCCTGTCGTCTTGCGCAAAAATACGGCTAGCGCCTTGGCCAGTGGCTCGTCGCGCGGCGTCTCCGCTTCGACGAAAGCCCGTGCGAAATCCGGTGCCGGTACGAAGTTGCGGCGCAAGGCCTTGGGCAAGCCGCGAATCAGTTCGGCGGCTTTCTCGCCCAGCAAGCCCGGCACCAGCCATTCGCAGCGTGCAGCAGGCAATGCGTTGAGCATGGCTAAAGGCAAATGCAACGTGACGCCATCGGCATCGTCGCCCGGCACAAAGCGATATTCCAGCCGGTAGCGCTGTTGCTGGATATCCAGCGAAGCCGGAAACGCCTTGGGATCAAGTCCCGTGCCACCGACCATCACATCGTCGATCGACCAGCGCAAGGCAGCCTGTTCGGCGGGCTGTGCATGGCGATACCAGGCATCCAACGCACGGCTGCTGGCGACCTCTTCGGGCAACTTGCCGCGGAAGAAATCGACCAGCTCGTCTTCGTGGCGAATCAGGCCCTCGCGACGCTGCCGCGCTTCAATGCCCCGCGCATCTTCCAACACGCGCTGGTTGGCGCGCACGAAATCGGCACGCGTCTCGATATCACAACGCGCCAGCGCTTCGCGCAGGAAAATCTCATGCGCCAGTGCCGGATCCTGCTTCTGGAATGTCACCGGGCGGCGTTCGACCAGCACGAGTCCGAACAAGCTCACCTGCTCGTACGCGACCACGGTGCCGCGTTTGCGCGACCAATGTGCATCGCGGCAGGTGCATCGCAGCAGATGTGCGGCTTGCTGTTCGATCCAGGACGGCTCGATGCGCGCACACATCATGCCCCACACGCGGCCACCAATATCGATGATCTGCGCGGCGAACACCCAATTGGGCGAGCTTTTGGCCAGCGCGGAGCCGGGGAATATTTGGAAGCGGCGCTCGCGCGTACCGCGATAGATGCCTTTTTCGTCCTTGTTGCCGACTTGCGTAGGTAGACCGGCGAGCAGGCTGCGATGTACAGCCTCGTAGATCCGATCGGCCTCAGACTCATTCCCTCTACCCTCTGGTGAGCCCACTTCTTTACTCCCTCTCCCCTCTGGGGAAAAGGCTGGGGTGAGGGGCTGGGGCTTGCCAGAATGCGTATCCTTGCGGCTCTTTTGAGGACTCTTTGCGCGCGCGTTCGCTGCCCCTCGCGAGGCTGTCCCCTCACCCCGGCCCTCTCTCCGAAGGGGAGAGGGTGAAAGAGATTCTTCCCCCCGAAGGGGAGAGGAATTGACCCCCAGCTTCCACCCAAGCTCCTGCACCACCAGCAGCAACTGCCGGTGCAACTCGCGCCACTCGCGCATGCGCAGGAAACTCAGGAAATGCCGCGAGCACCAATCACGCAGTTTCGATTGCGTCAGTTCCTCATGCGCAGCGTGGTATTCGCGCCAAAGATTCAACACGCCAACGAGATCGGATTTGGGGTCGGCAAATGCCGCGTGCGCCGCGTCGGCCTGTTGCCTGGCATCGGCGGGACGCTCGCGCGGATCCTGGATGCTGAGGAACGCCACGATGGTCAGCAACTCGCGCACACAACCCAAGTGCTGCGCTTCGACCAACATGCGCGCGAGCTGCACATCAATCGGCAAGCGTGCCAGCGTACGGCCGATGGCGGTCAGTTGCCGGCGTTCATCGATGGCGCCAATTTCGGTCAATCGGCGATAGCCATCCGCCACCACGCGCGGATCGGGCGACTCCAGGAACGGAAACTCATCCACCTCACCCAATTGCAGCGACAACATGCGCAGGATGACGTTGGCGAGCGAAGAACGTAGCAGTTCCGGATCGGTATAGGCGGCGCGTGACGCGTAATCGCCTTCGTCGTAAAGGCGATAACAGGTGCCGGGGCCGACGCGACCGCAGCGACCTTTGCGCTGATCCGCAGCAGCCTGCGAGACGGGCTCCACATGCAGGCGTTCGAGCTGACTGCGCTGGCTGTAGCGTTTCACGCGCGCGGTGCCGCTGTCGATCACATAACGGATGCGCGGCACCGTCAGCGAGGTTTCGGCCACGTTGGTCGCCAGCACCACCCGACGCTTGGTGCCGGGTTTGAACACGCGGTCCTGGTCGGTTGCCGAAAGCCGCGCGTACAGCGGCAGAATTTCGGTTTCACGGTATTGCCGGCGCGACAGCAGCAAATGGGCATCGCGGATTTCGCGTTCGCCTGGCATGAACACCAGTACGTCGCCACGCGGGTCGTCGTGAGTGATTTCATCCAGCACTGCGGCGACATGCTCGGCACTGCCCTGTTGCAGTTCGCCGCTGCGCTGATTGCGCCGCGCCTGCACCTCGTCGACCGAGCGCCAGCGCACCTCTACCGGATAGGCGCGCCCTTCCACCGACACCACGGGCGCATCGCTGAAATGCTCGGCGAAGCGCGCTGTATCGATGGTGGCCGAGGTGACGATGATCTTCAGATCCGGCCGCTTTACGGCAAGTCGCCTGAGATAGCCAAGCAGGAAGTCGATGTTGAGACTGCGCTCGTGCGCCTCGTCGATAATCAGGGTGTCGTAGGCAGACAGCCAGGGATCGCCTTGCGTCTCGGCCAGCAGGATGCCATCGGTCATGAACTTGATCAGGCTCTGCTCGGAGACCTGATCGGTAAAGCGCACCTGGAAGCCGACCTTGTCGCCCAGTTGGGTTCCAAGTTCCTCCGCCACGCGGCGTGCGACAGAGCGTGCAGCGAGCCGTCGGGGCTGGGTGCAGCCGATCAGGCCGGCCTCGCCGCGTCCGGCTGCAAGGCATAGTTTGGGCAGCTGGGTGGTCTTGCCGGAACCGGTTTCGCCAGCTATCACCACGACTTGATGGTCGCGGATCAGCTTGACGATCTCATCGGCGCGCGCCGTGATCGGCAGCGATTCATCCAGCCGGATCGGCGGTTTGTTCCGGACGCGGCGCTCCCTCCGCTCGGCCGAGGCGGCGATATCAGCGGCTAGCGCTTCGAGTTTTTTCGCATCCGGACGACGCGACAGCCCACGCCAGCGGCCCAAGAGGCGGCCAAAATCACGGCTGGAGACCGCATCCAGTGATTTGCGCAGGTCGCGCAGACGGGCGTCCGGAGCGACGGTTGGTGTTTCGGGTTTCGTAGTACTCATGCAGCTGCACATGATAGCCGGTGACTATCGCCGAGATGTGCACTATCCATTTCCGCTGACCGTTACGGATGGGTAAGCTCAAAGGCCGGAGTAAACAATAACCCCTAAGGAGCACACCATGGCCACCAGCATCGCGATCGCCGAAAAGGACCGCGAAACCATCGCCAGGCAGCTTTCCAAACTGCTGGCCGATACCTATTCGCTCTACCTTAAAACCCACAGTTTTCATTGGAACGTGACCGGGCCGCATTTCAACAGCCTGCACACCATGTTCCAGACCCAGTACAACGAACTGTGGCTGGCGGCGGACGAAATCGCCGAACGCATCCGTGTACTCGATGTGTTCGCACCGGGTTCCTACAGCCAGTTCGGCAAGCTCACCACGATTAAGGAAGAGTCCGGCGTGCCGGATTGGAAGGAGATGGTGGAGCAACTGGTCACCGGCCACGAGATTGCTGCAGCCACGGCGCGCGCAGCAATCAAGGTTGCGGATGAAGCGGGTGACGAGGGCACGGCCGATATGGTCACCGGCCGTTTGAAGGAACACGAAAAGACGGCGTGGATGCTGCGTTCGCTGTTGAAGTAATCAACAAGCGCCCTCCCCCCGCTTGCGGGGGGAGGGCGTGGTGGTTGCGACGGTCAAAACTTCTGCGTGTAGCGCAAGTAGACGAACCGTCCGTAGTCATACGACGGCATGTAGTTGTACTGGTAGTCGACATTGTTGATCGAGCTGACCACAAACCCGCCGTAGGAATACGGCCCTAAGCGATTGAAGATGTCGTTGGCACCCAATGCAATCGTGCCGTTCCAGGGCGTGTTCCAATACACCTGCACATCGTTGAACGTCACCGATGGCATCTGCGTCACCGGAACAATGCCTACGCCAGGCATGTAGTAATTCGGCAAAGTGCACGGGAAGGCCGAAGCGCCTGGGTCATAGCATGGCTCTTTGAGCGGCGAGTAGTAACGCAAGGTCCATTGCACGCCAAAGTTCCGATAGTCCCAGCCGATGGTGAAGTTGGAGCGCAGCCGCCAGTAGCCGCTCAAGCCGTTGTTATACGAGACGGGCGCACCGGCATACTGCTCACTATTGTTGTGCGTGTAGTAAGTGGACTTGGAGTCGAGCGTGAACTGCCCGAAGGAGAATTTGGGCAGCTTGTACGACAGGTCCACATCGTAACCGGCGACATTCATCCAGCCCTGGTTCTGCTCCCCCATGAAAAGGCTGCTTACCTGGTAGTCGTCCGCTGCTGTGCGCTGGAACAACTGACAATCGGCGACGATGCTGAGCGCGTAGCAATTGTCGAGCACCTGGTTATCGGTGATAAGCGAAATGACATTGCGCACGATGTAGTGGAAGTAATCCACCGTGGCATTGAAGCCGGTCAGATAGCTGGGGCTGTAAACAACGCCAAACTGCGCGCTCCTGGAGGTTTCCGGCCGGAGGTCGGGGTTGCCGCCCTGGGTGAATGGTGCGTACACGGGATAACCGCCGGGAGAAATCACCGGAGTCCCCGGCGCCAGCTCCTGCATGAAACCACTGGGGAACTCGTTGCCCAAGCCAGCCGCGTTCAACGCCGACTGATTCAAAGCAGGCAGCCCGCCGATACCGCTCGCACAATTCTTAGCAACCGTCGAGTTGTAGCGAGCAAGACCGTAAACCACGTCGCAGGGATCGTTGTAAAACGGATAGGTCGTCGAGATACCACCGTAAAGATCGCCCACCGTCGGCGCACGGAAACCGGTGCCGTAGCTGCCACGAACCATCAGGTCGTCAATCGGCTTCCAGGTCAGCTTGTATTGACTGTTATTCGTGCCGCCGAAGTTGCTGTAATGGGAAAAGCGGTCGGCGACGTCTAGACTCAAGGATTGCGCCATCGGCAAATCTTTGAGCAGCGGCACATTGAACTCGACCCAGGTTTCGGTGACGTTGTATCCACCAGCCGTAGGTTGGCCGGCGAGATTGGTGGTCAGGCCCTCTGCGGAAGGTACATCCGGCGTGTCATAGCCATTGAGGTTGCGATGTGACGCACCCACCGCAAAGGTCAGGTCACCGGCCGGCAATTCCAGCAGATCGCCGCTCAAATCGATCTGTGGTCCCTTTTCCGAGCTGCCGTAGTGCTCATAACCGTTGACCACGATGTAATTCAACATCGCGGGGGTGTAGCGCGATGCGAGCACATTCAACGGCACGCAACCGGCAATGACATTACCCGGCGTACCGCATTCGACGCTGCCGTTTGAGGCCAGGAAGGAAGGACCAAGCGCGTTGAAAAGATTCGGCAAGGAGAAATTGCCGGTGTCCAGAATGGTGCCTTGATAATGGGTATCCCAGTAATAAGCATCCCAGTTGAACAAGTGCTCGCCGATGCTGAAGTTGCCCTCGACGCCAAGACTGAAGCGATAGTTCTCCACCTTGTTGATATTCAGGCGCGGATATTCCAGCACGTCACGCTGAAAATACAGTGCAGTGGGTGTCTGGCCCGGCGCATTGGTGGGGTTGTAATAGCTATTCGCCGACAGCTGCATCCCCGTGTACTGCGGGTACTGCTCGGAGAATAATCCCGAACTGGTGAGCGGGAATCCGGCCATCTGGGCTGTGTTCGCCTGCTGGTTAAAGCCGGCCGTAAAGTCCCCGGTGAGGTTACTGAGGAAGTCGTAGTGCCCCTGCGCGAATATGTTCTTCATGCTCGTCGCGCTCATCAGGTCCGCATAGGGATTTATGTTGGCGTAATCACCCGGATTGGTGACGACGCCATTGGGCCCCGTAACAGCTGCTTGCACCGGATGATAGTCATTGATGTTCTGCGGATTGCCTCCGTTATTGAGCACATTCCAATTGACATCATCAAACGAGTACTGGCCTTGCCCCCCGTACGCCGCCAAGTTGTTATACGGAAAATTGCTGGTCTCCGGATAGGCACTGAACGGACGATCCGCTGCGCTGATGGCATTCTGGTTCTGGTATTGCGCGGCAAGTTCGAGCGACCCATGCGCAAAGGTCTTGCCGAACAGCAGGCTGTATTGCCCTTGGTCGCCATCGCCACCCGGGAGATATTTACCGTTGTAGGTATCGAGCTCAGCACCGTTGTAGTTCTGCTTCGTAACGATATTGATCACACCGCCAATCGCATCGGAGCCGTAAATGGCAGAGGCACCATCAGCCAGCACGTCGATGTGATCGACGATCGCGGTCGGGATCGTGTCGAGATTGGTGTAACCATCGAACGATGTACCCACGCGCTTGCCATCGAGCAGCACTAACGTGCGTGTCGCGCCGAGATTACGCAGATCGACATAGGTACCACCCACGTCCGGACCGGACTCATACGGATCGGATTTGCTGATGTCAGGCGTGGACGCCGAGGTGAGATTGGCCAGCAATTGGCCGACCGTGGCAAAACCTTGCTTCTGAATGTCTTCCGACGTGATGGTGACAACAGGTTGCGCATTTTCCACATCGACACTGCGGATCAGCGAACCCGTTACGGTCACGGTTTTCAGCGTTTTGGCTTGCGCCGTGCTGCTTGGTGCCTGCGATTGATCGCCGCTCTGTGCTGTCGACGTGGATTGCGGCGAAGGACCAGACGTCTGTGTCGTCGTACTTGTTGTCGTGGATTGAGCTTGGGCGATGTGGGCATCGCCCAAGGTTCCTGCAAGCACACTGCCAATCACGACATACAACAGTTTCCGCTGCTGAGCGTTCATGACTTTCCCCGATTGTCAGTCGCGCGAGCCTTTTCATTGCTCGCGCCAATGCGCCGGACTCCCCTAACAAAGTTAAAAGAATCCAGTCCCCTCCCCTATTCCGAAAGATAGCGATAACGCATAAAGGCGTGTAGTACCTATCTACGCAAAATACGGCAATAACATCCAACCGTTTGTCATGTATGCGCACGCGCAATAAGCGAAAATGGAACCACGCGTAATTCATTACGAATGAAGTGCGCAATGAATTACGAATAGTGAGCCATTCAATGCGGTCAACGTCATCACGACAGCGCGTCCATGGCATCGTGCTTTTGCAGCGACAACCTACACAAACATTGTTCATGCATCATCAACAGCATGACGAATGAAACAGATTCAAATCGACATGGAACAAAAGCCAAGCCCGCAGCGCATCGCCACGATGAGCCATAACAAGCATCGCGTGACGGGTCGTCTCCGCTGGAAGCACCTTCGCAGGCAAACCCATTTCACTCCCATGGGCTATCCTCGAACGACCCCGGGGCCTGGCCCCGCGTCACCGTGATCAGGACCAAGAAAGGCCATCCCCGGCCCGTACCCACGCCAGCCCTGACCTCGCGCTGACCGCTCCAACCGCAATTTATTGAGCCGACTACCGTTAATTGGTTAAGCTCCGCGAGCTTCATGTGCCTCGAAAGAGGCCACCTTAACGGGGATTTTCTTGAGCGCGACACCCAACCAACCCAAAACCAGGCCGTCGATTTTCACTGCCATCCTGCTGGCCCTGGTGGTCGCCGCGTTGAACATCGGCCTGTGGTGGTGGGGTAACCTCCCGCACGGTCCAGAGGACTGGCACGGCCAGATCAACGGCTTCGCGGTGTCGCTGTTCCAGCGCTATCAGAACCCGTTCAACCAGGATTTCCCCAACGACGACCAGATTGACGGTGATCTGAAGCTGCTGCGCCACTACACCGGCCGCATCCGCACCTATTCCACGCTGCAGAACCCGCAGGTCTATCGCCTGGCCCAGAAAGAGGGGCTGAAGGTGATGGCCGGCACGGTGATCGACACCCGGCTGGATAACAACGAGAAGGAGTTGGACGCGCTGATCGCGCTGGCCAACCGCTATCCAGACACGATTGACCGAGTACTGGTCGGCAACGAGGTGCTGTTCCGCAACGACCTGCCGGTCGACAAGATGATCGTCTACCTGGATCGCGCGCGCGCGCATATCCGCCAGCCGGTCTCGATCGCCGAGCCGGACTACATCTGGCTGAAGTATCCGCAGCTGGCCGACCACGTGGACTACATCACCATCCACCTGTTCCCTTTCTGGAACGGCTACCCGGTCTCCAGCGACCCTCAGAAATCGGTGGCCATCCAGGCGGCCGTGGGTGCTTATCAGCAGATCAAGGCCCGCTTCCCGAACAAGCACGTCGTGGTGGGCGAGGTCGGCTGGCCGTCCAACGGCGACCGCCGCGAGCGCGCCTATCCGTCGATCTCCAACGAGGCGATCTTCGACCGCGAATGGATGATCTGGGCACAGAAGAACAACGTCGACTACTACCTGTTCGAAGCCTTCGACCAGCCGTGGAAGGAAAACCTCGGTGAAGGCCGCACCGGCGCCTACTGGGGTGTATTCAGCGCCGACCGGCAGCTGAAGTTCCCGTTCACCGGCCCGGTCACGGAAGACACCGGCTGGCCGTGGAAGGCGCTGGCCGCCAGCCTGCTCGCGATCATCCCGATGATCTGGTTCGGCATCCGCTTCAGCCGCTTCAAGGTGACCGGGCGACTGTTCTTCGATGTGCTGATCCAGCTGGCCTGCGGCCTGATCGTCTGGTCGGTCACCCTACCCTTCAATTTCTACCTGGACTGGATCGACTGGAGCATGCTGGTGCTGCTGTTCCCAGCCCAGGTGGCGATCCTGGCGATCCTGCTGATCAACGGCTTCGAGTTCACCGAAGTGCTGTGGCGGCGCAAATGGATGCGCCACGCCGATCTGCTGCCGCCGGATCCGGTCGAGAAACAGCCGTTCGTCTCCATCCACCTGGCCTGCTACAACGAGCCGCCGGAGATGGTGATGGTCACGCTCGATTCGTTGGCCGAGCTCGAATACCAGAACTACGAAGTACTGGTCATCGATAACAACACCAAGGATCCGGCGATCTGGAAGCCGGTGCAGGAGTACTGCGAGAAGCTGGGTTCGAAGTTCCGCTTCTTCCACCTGGAGCCGTGGCCCGGCTTCAAGGCCGGCGCACTGAATTTCGGCCTGAAGGAAACCACCCCCAAGGCTGACGTGGTCGCGGTGATCGACGCCGATTACGTGGTGCGCAAGGACTGGCTGAGCGCCCTCACCGGCTATTTCCACGATCCGAAGGTGGCCGTCGTGCAGTGCCCGCAGGCGCATCGCGACTTCGAGCACAACCGTTTCCGCCGTATGACCGCCTGGGAGTACGACGGCTTCTTCCGTATCGGCATGCACCACCGCAACGAGCGCAACGCCATCATCCAGCACGGCACCATGACCATGGTGCGCCGCTCCGCGCTGGAAGGCACCGGAGGCTGGTCGGAATGGACCATCTGCGAAGACGCCGAACTCGGCCTGCGCCTGATGCACGCCGGCTACGAGCTGGTTTACGTCGACGAGCTGATGGGCAAGGGCCTGACGCCCGCCGACTTCAAGGCTTATAAGAGCCAGCGCTATCGCTGGGCCTTCGGCGCGATGCAGATCCTCAAGGGCCGTTGGAGCTGGATGACGAAGAAAGGCCCGCTCTCCGCCGGCCAGCGCTTCCACTTCCTCACCGGCTGGTTCAGCTGGTTTGCCGACGCCCTGCACCTGATCTTCACCTTGATGGCGATCTTCTGGACCGCCGGCATGGTGGGTCTGCCGCAAGTCTTCAGCCTGCCGATGCAGCTGTTCCTGATCCCGATCATCGGCTTCTTCTTCGCCAAGGCCATCTTCGGCTTCGTGCTGTACCGCGCACGCGTACCATGCGGCTGGTACGACACCATCATGGCGTCCATCGCCAGCATGGGTCTCAGCCACGCCATCGCGCGCGGCATCCTGCACGGCCTGACGCGCGAGAAGACCTCGTTCGTGGTGACGGCCAAGAGCCGCCGCCTGGGTGGCAGCAACTTCGCCGCCTTCGCGCCGGTGCGCGAGGAAATGCTGATGCTGTTGGCGCTCGTACTGTGCATCCTCGGCATGGCGCGCAGCACCGCCTCGCACTTCGCCGAAGGCCGGCTATGGATGTTCATCCTGGCTGCACAGGCCATTCCGTATATCTCCGCCATGATTGGCGCGTGGATTGCGCACAAGTCTGGCGATAAAGCCGGTTGATTGCGCTAAGCCCTCTCCCCACAGGGGAGAGGAGGCAAACGCGAAAAACACGTCATTCAAAATAAGAACAGGCTTAATGCGCCATCCATCCACGACTCGCTAAGCTGCGACTTGCGATGCCAAGAAGAGGATGGAACCCTAACGCATGCGCTGGACACGTCGCCTATGCCTGCTCCCGCTGTTGCTGATCCCCGCCCTGAGTCATGCCGGGGTGCAGCTTGTCGTGGATGGCGTGGACGACGAACTCAAAGCCGCCGTGGTCGCTGGCGTCAACCTCTCGCAATACGCCTCGCGCGATATCAGCGAAGCCCAGGTGCAGCGGCTTTACGATCGCGCTGATGCGCAAGTTGGCGCCGCACTGCAGCCATATGGCTATTACGAGGCGCACACCAGCGGCAAACTGGAAAAGACCGATAAGGGCTGGCGTGTCACCCTGCATGTCACGCCGGGCCAGCCGGTGATCGTGACGTCGGTCGATGTCCAGCTCGATAGCACGGCAACCAGTCTGGCGCCGATCAAGACAGCCCGCCGCGCCATTGAACGCCTGAAGGGGAAGCGGCTGGACGACGGTGCCTACGAACAAGCGCGCGACGGCTTGAATGGCACGCTTACCGCCAATGGTTACCTCGATGCCCGCCTTACCGTACACCGCGTCGAGGTGAATCGTGGCGAACATAGCGCGGCCATCCACCTGGCCTGGGATGTGGGCACGCGTTACCGCTATGGGCAGGTGCACTTCGATGGATCGCAGTTTCGCCCGGGCTTTCTTGACCGCTACGTACCGTTCAAGTCCGGCGATTACTTCAATCAGGATCAACTGCTGAAATTCCAGCAGGCACTTAATGGTGCCGATTACTTTTCGGCGGTCAACGTGATGCCGCAGCTCGACACGGCCAAGAACGGCATTGTCGATATCGATGTGCAGCTCGCACCCGCCAAGCGCACCATCTATACCAGCGGCCTGTTTGTCGGCACCGACACCGGCGTTGGCGTGCGCGGCGGCATGGAACGACGCTGGGTGAACCGGTACGGCCACAAGTGGAAGAATGACATTGTGCTGGCGCAGCGACTGAAAACGGTCACCAGCCAGTACACCATTCCTCTGTCAGGTGACAACGAGCGCAGCCTGAATTTCGGCGCCACCTACCGCGATGCAAATACGATCACCTCGCAATCGCGCACGCTGGAACTGGTCGCCAACGAAAGCGAAATCTGGCGCGGCTGGGTTCGCACTTTCGGCGTGCATGCGCTTACCGGCACCTTCACCGTCGGCAAGACGCCTGACGAACCGGCGAGTACGCCCGGCGTGGAACACGGCAGCAGCACGCTGGTGTATGCCGAAGGCTCATTGGTGCGCAAGCAGGCCGACAATTTCGATTTCGTGCGCCGCGGTTGGTCGGTAAGCATCGATGCGCGTAGCACCGCGGGCGACCTGCTGTCTTCGGCGCGCTTCAGCGAGATCACGGTCGATGCGCGATGGATCCGAGCGTTCTGGCGCAACAACCGTCTGATTCTGCGCGGCAGTCTCGGTCACGTATGGACTGACGACTTCGACGCGCTTCCGCCGCAGCTACGTTTCTTCGCCGGCGGCGATCAATCCATTCGCGGTTACTCGTTCCAATCGCTGGGTCCGCAGAACAGTTACGGACGTGTGATCGGCGGCGATAGCATGGTTATCGCCAGCGCCACGCTGGAACACTACTTCACGCCACGCTGGGGCATCGCCACCTTTGTCGACGCCGGCAATGCCTACAATGGCACCAACGTCCAGGCGAAGATTGGTACGGGTGTGGGTGTACGCTGGCGTTCGCCGGTGGGCCTGATTCGCGTCGATGTGGGTACGCCCATCAACGATGCGCAACGACATGGGGTGGAGCTGCACCTGGTCATCGGGCCGGATCTGTGAGGCATATCGTGAATACTCCTACACAGCCCACTCCTCGCCCACCCCGTCCTCGCCGCCGCTGGCTTCGCGCGCTGGGATTAGGTGTGTTGCTGATTATCGTCGTACTTGTCGGCAGCCTGGCCTGGTTGCTCGGCACGGAAAGCGGTTTGCGCTTCGCGCTTGGTCAGGCACAACGCCTGACGCACGGTGCACTGCAGGTGCAAGATGCGCAAGGCCGCCTGATGGGGCCGCTCGACTTCGGGTCACTACGCTATGACGACGGTGAAGGCACCGACGTACGTGTCACCGGCGCGCATCTGAACTGGCTTCCCTGGCCTCTGTTCTACAAGCGGCTGCACGTGCTCGACCTGCGTGTACAGCGCGTCGATGTCGCACTACCCAAGTCCCAGGAAGAATCGTCTTCATCCAGCAGCTTTTCGCTGAAGCCATCGTTGGCGCTGGTGCTGGATCAGGTACATGTTGGCCCGGTGACCATCACCCAGGGCGGCAAGCCGCTGTTCGCCTCGGATCAACTCGACCTCGCCGGCAGCTGGACCAATCGCGGCTTCCGTGTGACGCGCCTGACGTTGCACGCGCCCGATGGTCACATTGCTATGGACGGGCAGCTCGGCATCGGGCGGAGTTATCGCGGCAAGGGCCATGCGGAGGTGTCGTGGAACCTCGACGGAACGCAATACGCCGGCACGCTGAATGCGCAAAGCGACGGCCGCAACGCGCAGCTGCAACTCGCCCTGACCGAGCCCATGCTTGGGCAACTGCAGCTCAATCTGGATCAGCGCAAGAACAACGCCTGGACGGCCAAACTCGATGTACCAGCGTTCGATCCCAAGCCATTGCTCGGCAGCAGCTCGCTGACAAGCCTTGCAGCGAACCTGCAAGGCAGCGGTGACCAGTACAGCGGCAGCATCACGGGTGAAGTGGATCTCAACGACTATCGTCTGCAGCTACAACCGCTGCAGGCCAGTTTCGACAAAAACTTCAGCACACTCACATTGCAAACCTTGCAACTGGCTTCGCCACAAGTGAAAGGCCAGCTCAACGCATCAGGCACCGTGCAGTTGGATGCGCATCCGGTCAGCGCCGATCTCGCCATCGACTGGAAAGATTTGCAGCTCCCTGCCGAATGGGTCGGCCAGGAACTGCGCAGCCACGGCCATCTCGCCGCAAACGGCAGCGCCGAGCACTATCACGCCGAAGGCGACGTAAGCATCGGACCACCCGACAAGCTTGCGGCACTGGCATTGAATATCGACGGCACGTCGCAGCAGATCCAATTGCATGCACTGACCCTGCGCCAACCGCAAGGCAACTTCACTGCCACCGGCTCGCTGACCCTGCAACCTGAGCTGGCATGGCAGCTCCAAGCCAATGCCAGCAAGTTCGATCCCGGCCAGTTGTTCGCGGGCTGGCAAGGTCTGCTGGACGCTGATTTTGGTACGCAAGGCAAATGGATCAAGGATCAACCGGATGTCACGCTGGACCTGCGCAAACTGGAAGGCCAGTTGCGGCAACGTCATCTGCGCGGCAACGGCCATCTGCACCTGTCACCGAATGAGGTAGTCGACGGCACGCTGGATCTCGCCTCGGCAAACAGCACGATCAAGATGGCTGCACGCCCCGGCAACAGCAACGATGCGGATGTGACACTCGCCATCGCATCGCTGAGCGACTGGTTACCGCAAGCAGGCGGACGGCTGGACGGCCAATTCCGGATTCGTGGCAAGCTGCCAAAGCTCGCCGTCAATGGCACGCTGCAAGGCCAATCGTTGGCCTGGGAGGACGAGCGCGTCAATCAATTGCAGTTGCAGGCCGATGTACCTGACATCAGCAATCCGGGCGGAAAACTGGAACTGGATGCCACTGGCGCCGAATTGGGCGGCCTCGCCTTCAAGCAAATAAACCTGCGCGGCCAAGGCACCTCAGCACAACATCAGCTCGCCCTCGATGCGCAAGGCCAGCAGCTCTCTGCCGCGCTGGCACTCAGCGGCGCATTAAAGGGTGAAAACTGGAACGGCACGCTTTCGTCGCTCTCGCTGGATGTTTCCGGCTTGCCGCGCTGGCGTCTGCAGCAGGCGACACGTCTTGGCTGGAACAACGGCAGCGCCAGTCTGTCCGAGCTGTGCCTCACTGCAGGCGATCCGTTGCTCTGCCTCAGCGGTAACTACGACAAGGCTGGCAATCTCGATGCAAGCTACCAGCTCCATGCCGTACCACTGACGCTGGTGGTCGATGCAATCGGCAGCACCAATCTTCCGTTCAGGGCGGAAGGCACGTTGGAAGGCAACGGCAAGATCCGCCGCAACGCTGCCGGCAGCCTTACCGGCAACGCATCCATCACTTCGCCACAAGGCCATTTCACCTACAACGAGCATCCCGAACAGCCGGTGCTCAGCTACACCGGCTTGGCCCTGAACGCGGCGCTGTCGCCTGGCAATCAGCAGATCACCCTGCGCGCCGCGCTCAATGGCAACGGACGACTGGATGGACAGATCGGCATCACCGGAGCACAGGAAACGCTGGCCGGACAAATCGGCCTGCACCTGGATAATCTTGGCTTCATCAATCTGTTCACCGACGCGTTGGTCAATGTCAAAGGGCGCCTCGACGGTGACTTCAAGCTGGGCGGGACGCTTTCGGAACCATCCATCACGGGACAGGCCGGCGTCGACAGTTTTGCCGCGGAAGTTCCGGACGCGGGACTCAAACTCACCGACGGCAAACTCATCGTCAGTGCGGCCGATACCCGGCAGCTCAACATCCGCGGCAGCGTGCAATCGGGCAAAGGCGCTCTGACCATCGACGGCGTGGCCGGACTGGATACACAGACACCCACCAGCATCACGCTGAAAGGCAACGCATTCACCGCCGTCGACATTCCCGCGGCAAAGGTAACCATTTCGCCGGATGTGCTGGTGCGGCGTGACGCGCAAGGCATCAACGCGACTGGCTCGGTGCGTCTGGACAGTGCCGACGTCAATCTCGACAAGCTGCCCGGCAGCGGTACCAACAAAGCTTCGCCCGATGTCGTGATCGTCGATCAACCGCAACAACCGGCCAACAGCGGGTCCACACCCATCACCGCCTCGATCAAGGTGGATCTGGGACAACACGCGCATCTGGTCGGCATGGGTCTCGATGGGCACTTGAGCGGCGTGCTTACCGTGGATGAGCGCCCGGGACGCAGCACCACTGGCCAAGGCCAGGTCGCGGTGAATGGCACATACAAAGCCTACGGACAGAATCTGCAAATCCAGCAGGGTCTGCTGCTGTTCGCCAGCACGCCTATCGACAATCCGGGCCTCAACATCCGCGCCCTGCGCAGCCTCACACCCACTGCGACGGTCGATCAGGGACAGCAGGTGGGTTTGCAGATCACCGGCACGGCACAGCGTCCCGTACTCACAGTCTTCTCCAACCCGGTGATGGATCAATCGGATGCGCTGTCCTACCTGGTTACCGGCAAACCACTTTCACAAGTGAAAGGCGGCGAAGGCAGTATGGTCAATGCCGCAGCGCAAGCGCTTGGCTCAGCGACCGGCAATCTGCTGGCCAAAAGTATCGGCAGCAAGCTTGGTATCGACGATATCGGCGTATCAAGCAATGACGCGCTAAATGGCGGCTCCGCTTTCACCGTGGGCAAGTATCTGTCGCCGCGACTCTATCTCAGCTATGGCGTGGGTTTGTTCGAACCCGGACAGGTGATCACCCTGCGCTATCGCCTCAGCAGGCGCTGGAATTTCGAGGCGCAGAATGCCACGGATTTTAATCGCGCCAGCCTCAATTACCGCATCGAGAAATAAACAATATTATCGGCTGACGTGGTTATCGATGCATTGAGCAGGTGCATGTCTGAGCGTGATAACGCCCGATTGGCTCGATCGTTCCGCCCTTGCCGTACATATCATGTGGCCTCGCCCAATCGGTAAGGCCGTGATACGGGCCATGCTCATTGCGTCCTTTAGGGCTGACGTCAAGGAAGTCGTAGATGCCGAGAAAACGTTCGCAGCCCCGCGCAAAGGCCGAGTACGTGTGAAAAATGTCGCCATCCTCATCCTTGTAGAACACGCTATCGCCGGAAAGATCCTCAACGCCAGGATCGCTTTCGCGGAAGTTATAGAACGCCTTCTTTTCTTTCACCGCTTCTGGCGTGAACGACACATGGAAGTCGTAATTGAAGTCACTGCGATACGACGATACGAAGGGGAACTGCCACCCCATGCGTTGCCGCAAGGCTTCGATCTCCTCGATCGGCGCACGCGCAATCGCCACATACGAGAGATCATGGTTCTGCAGATGAACCAGAATGCCCTGGAGGTGATCGACCTCCAACGCGCAACCCACGCAATGATGCTGCTGTCCGGGGCCCAGCATGTGATGCTTCACGAACAACTGGCTGCGGCCGGCAAACAAGTCTGAAAGGGTCAGCGTGCCAGAAGGTCCATCGAAGGTATAAGACTTCTCCAACTTCACCCACGGCAACGCTCGCAGCTCCGCATTGAGCTGGTCACCCTGCTTCATATGCGCCCGCTCCTTGGCCAGTAAAGCACGACGCGCTTCCAGCCATGCTTCGCGCGATGTCACTTCGTGTTTCATGGTGCCTCCGATGACACTCAGATACCGAAACTGCCAGTCAATGCGCAATTGCCGGCTGTTCGCCGGCCGGCGCATGACGTGTACGCAATAGCAACGCGCCAAGCAGCGCGCCCAGCGCCGCAAAACAAGCGCCGACGAGAAAGGCCCATTGATAGCCGCCAGTAAGCGCGAATGCCTGACTGCCGCCAGCCGCTGCCAGCACTTGCGTGCGCCAGGAAGCAAGACTCGCAAGCACCGCCAGACCCAGCGAGCCACCCATCATGAAAGCCGTATTCACCACACCGGAAGCGAGCCCCGATTCCGACGGACCGACATCGCTCATCGCTGCCAGCAGCACGGGATTGAAGGCAACACCGGCACCGACACCAAGCATCAGCATGCCGGGCAGAATATCGGTGAGGAAATGACCGTGTTCCGAAGCCCGCGAAAACAGCAGCAGTCCGCATGCTGCAAACGCCAGTCCCACCGCCAGTGGCCGGCGAATGCCGAAACGCATCACCAGCTTGGCTGAAATACCCAGCGAAAACATCGCCATGATCAGGTTGGCCGGCAGGAATGCCAAGCCCACTTCCATCGGCCCATAACCAAGCACGAGTTGCATGTACAAGGCCGACAGGAAAAACCACGCGAACATCGCCGCCGCCCACAGCACACCGACGATATTCGATACCACCAGATTGCGCAGCCGGAACAGACGCAGCGGCATCAACGGCACTTGCACGCGTGCCTCGGTCCACAGAAACAGCGCCAGCAACACCGCAGCCACGGCAAGCTGACCAAGCGTGCCTGAAGACAGCCAACCGATCTGGTTGCCGTTGACGATGGCGTACACCGCCAGCATCAGTGCAGCGGTTACCGTGACCGCGCCCCATACATCCAGATGCCGCGAAGTCGCCGTACCCGGCGCCGCCGGCAACAAGCGCAGCGAAGCCAGCACCACGGCAAAGCCGATCGGCAGGTTCACGAGAAACACCCAGTGCCAGCTGAGACTACTGGTCAGCACACCGCCCAGCATCGCACCAATGCTGCCGCCGCCTGCACAAACGAATCCGTAGACACCCATCGCCTTGGCGCGTTCGGCCGGGTCCGTGAACAGATCCATGATCAGCGAAAGCGCCACCGCCGTAACCACGGCGCCGCCCAAGCCCTGCACGCTACGCGCCACCACCAGCGCAGCCTGCGTGGTCGACAGGCCACAAGCCAGGGATGCGAACGTAAAGACACCAATGCCGATCAGGAACAGGCGGCGATGTCCGTACAGATCGCCCAGCCTTCCGCCCAGCAACAGAAAACCGCCATAGGTAAGCATGTAGGCATTGACCACCCACGCCAGCGCGGTGTCGCCGAATTTCAGATCGGTCTTGATCGAGGGCAGCGCCACGTTAACGATGGTGGTATCGAGCACGATCATCAGCACGCCCATGCACAGCACGATCAAGGCCAGCCAGCGGCGATCGGGATGCATGGAAACGTGGGAGGCTTGTGTTTCAGACACGTGCGTCATGATGGCTCCAGAAAGGTTTATCGCAGGACGATTCCGGCGTCCTTGTGGTTACGTCGAATGGCCGTTGGGAAAATCGACAGCCGCACTCGCGATCAATACTGCAAACTTCGAACTGCCGTACCTATACAGCCGCATAGTTGCCTCGAACGTTCATCAAACCGATCGTCATCCCGGCGAAAGCCGGGATGACGATGAGGCGAGATGCCACTCTTCTGTGGCTACATCACATTGGGAGCATGGCACTCGCAATGATCCCCACGTTTTACCGCAGCCACCATGCCCGATACACGGTTAAAGCCATACCGACCGTGCTGCAGTGCGGTTTGACACTTCTGATTTAGATCGATTCAAATCAAGCCTTTGACGCATGGCGGCCGCGCACGGCACGGCCCGACAGGGGTGAACAGATGCACACGGCTCCAGGTTCTACCGCAGTCAGCTTCCAGCGAAAACTGCTTTGCTTCAGCTTGGCCTTGTTTACCACGGCCGTCTTTGCAAACCAGAACGACACTTTCTACCGATCCTTCGAAAAGGGCGAGCCTGCGCCGGTGGCCGGTGCCGCGGGCGCCTCGTTCCAGGTCAATGTCGCCGGCGGTCCTTCGACTGACGATGCCTATAGCGCCAAACCCGGCGTCGGCTTCACGGGCTTGCAATCGCTCCATTATCAGGGCACGAGCGGCGGCAAGCAGGAGGCCGCCATCTTCAATGTGGATCTGCCGGTGCAGGCCGATACACAGCTTTCCTATATGTTGTTCCCCTGCATCGTCGCCAACGATCTAGACGATCCGTCCACCTACGTGTCCATCGACCTGATCTTCGACGACGGCTCCCGCCTTTCCGGCCTGAATGCGCAGGATCAGCACCGCATCGCCGCCAACGCGCATGCGCTGGGCGCCAGTCGTACGGTGTATGTGAATCAGTGGAACAGGCTGGCAATCGACATCGGCAAGCTTGTCGCCGGGCGCCGGATTCGCAAAATCGTACTTATCCATGACGGCCCCGCTGCGCACTTCGAAGGTTTCCTCGATGACCTGCGTATCGGCCCGGCTGTCGGCGAATCGGTCAACCAGCATCCCAGCGACGACGTAAACATCTTGCGTGGTACCAACGCCGGTTTTGTGTTCTCGCGCGGCAACAATATTCCGGCCGTTACGCTGCCACACGGCTTCAACTTTTGGGTTCCGGTGACCGATGCCAGCTCGGACTGGATGTACCAATACCAGTCACGCAACGACGCCAACAACCGGCCGCGGCTGGAAGCCTTCTCGCTCTCGCACGAACCCAGTCCATGGATGGGCGATCGCCAGACCTTCCAGATGATGCCCGCCGCAGTGGCCAGCGGCGCGCCCAGTGCCAATCGTGAAGCGCGCGCACTTAGCTTCAGCCACGCTAACGAAATCGCGCATGCGCATGACTACAAGGTGACCTTCGACAACGGCATCGTCGGCGAAATGACGCCGACCGACCACGCCGCCATGCTGCGCTTCACCTTCCCCGGCCAGCGCGGACAGCTCATTTTTGACAATCGTACGGCCGAGGGCGGGATTACGCTCGACCCGTCGCATCGCAGTTTCAGCGGCTATTCCGACGTAAAAAGTGACCTATCCGCTGGCGCCACCCGTCTGTTCTTCTATGCCGTGGTCGACCAACCCGTCAGCGAAAGCGGACGGCTGACGGGCGAAGGACGCGACCACGTGACCGCATGGTTCGGCTTCGATACCTCGAAAACGAAAACCGTGAACGTGCGCATCGCCACCTCGCTGATCAGCCTGGAACAAGCCAAGCACAATCTGGAACTGGAAATCGCACCGAACGAAAGTTTCGACGATGTGCGTAATCATGGGCAGCAGATCTGGGACAAGCAGCTCGGTATCGTGCAAGTGCAAGGTGCCAGCCAGGGCGAGCGGGTCACGCTGTATTCCAATCTCTATCGCATGCTGATGTACCCCAACTCGGCCTACGAGAACACCGGCACCGCGACGCATCCGGTCTATCAATATGCGAGCCCGTTCTCGCCTGAAGTTGCCGCGGACACGCCCACCCATACCGGCGCGCGCATCGTCGACGGCAAGGTGTTCGTCAATAACGGTTTCTGGGACACCTATCGCACCGCTTGGCCAGCGTACGCGCTGCTGATGCCGCATCAGGCCGGCGAGATGATCGATGGATTCGTGCAGGAATATCGCGATGGCGGCTGGATCGCCCGCTGGTCTTCGCCCGGCTATGCCGATCTGATGGTCGGTACCAGCGCCGATGTCGCCTTCGCTGATGCGTGGCTGAAAGGCGTGCACAATTTCGATGTGCAATCCTTCTATCAAGCGGCACTGAAGGATGCCACCGTGGTCAGCCCGCTGAAGGGCACCGGACGCAAGGGCCTGCAGCGCTCGATCTTCAACGGCTATACCGACACCGGCATCAAGGAAGGTCTGTCGTGGTCGATGGACGGCTATATCGCTGACTTCGCCATCGGCAATCTCGCCCAAGCACTCAACACCCAGCACGATGCGCAAGATCCGTACGCTGCGCAATATACGGAAGATGCCGCTTACTTCCAGAACCGCGCATTGGAATACGTCAATCTGTTCGATCCGGACGTCGGCTTCTTCGTCGGCCGTGATGCGGCAGGTCACTGGCGCGTGAGCAAGCAGCAATTCGATCCGCTGGCCTGGGGTGGTGATTACACCGAAACCAATGCCTGGAACATGGCCTTCCACGCACCGGAGGATGGCGCCGGCCTCGCCGCCTTGTACGGCGGCCGCGCAGCCCTGGCCGCCAAACTGGACCAGTTCTTCGCCACGCCCGGCGTCTACCATGTCGGCGACTACGGCTCGCCCATCCATGAAATGCGCGAAGCGCAAGCAGTGCGTATGGGCCAGTACGGCCACAGCAACCAGCCGTCGCATCACATCATCTACATGTACGACTACACCGGCGAACCATGGAAAGCGCAGGACAAAGTGCGCGATGTGCTGTCGCGGTTGTATCTGGGCAGCAGCATCGGCCAGGGTTATCTGGGCGACGAAGATAACGGCGAAATGTCCGGCTGGTGGCTGTTCAGTGCCGCGGGCTTCTATCCGTTGCGCATGGGCACACCGGAATACGTGATCGGTGCGCCGTATTTCCCGCATATGGATATCGCGCTGGAGAATGGCAAGCACATCGTTATCAATGCTCCGGACGTCAGCGACACCAACCGCTACGTGCAAAGCCTGCGCATCAACGGTCAGCCCTGGAACAAACTGACATTGCCGCATGAATTGCTGGCCCAAGGCGCGACCCTCGATTTCACCATGGGTCCCAAACCTTCGACCTGGGGCAGCGATACGCAGGCCGTCCCCACTTCGCTCACCACGACCGGCAAACCGTCACCGCTGCGCGATCTGGCCGGCCCGGGACAAGGCCAAGCAAGCAGCGAACCTGCGATGCCCGATCTGAACGCGCTGTTCGATCACACCAGCGACACCGAAGCGCAACTGCCTGGCACGCAGGCAGTCGTGAGCTGGCACTTCCCACAACCGCATAACGTCGCCATGTACACGCTTACGTCGGGCACGCATGTGCCAGCGCCTGCCAACTGGAAACTTGAAGCCTCCGACGACGGACAACACTGGACCGTACTGGATGCCCGCCAAGACGAACATTTTCCGTGGGCGCGGCAGACACGCGTGTTCGGTATCGGCAAGCCAGCGGGACACACGTATTACCGGTTGCGTTTTGATAACAGCGGACCGACCGCGCTAGCCGAGATCGAATTGCTTGGGCATTGAGAGCATTCGTTGCGCGCCTTTACTCCCCCACGTACCTTGGGGGAGTAAGCCGTATGGATGAGCTCTAGCCCAAAAGTCATACTCACAAGCCTGCAGTGGCACACTATCGTGACTTACTTAGTCCCACATAGAGGTGTTCGCCATGCAGCGATTTCGATGGATTCTTACGGCGGCGGTGCTTGGCAGCGCCACTACCTTGATAGCGGCTCCCGCTGCCATGGATGGCGCACCGGTCGCCAAGGCCGGCGGGCCGGCTATCGGCATTGACCTCAAGGGCATCGACCACACCGTGTTGCCTGGCAACAATTTCTTCGATTACGCCAACGGCAACTGGCTGAAGACAGCGCAGATCCCTGCCGACCGCTCAAGCACCGGCACCTTCCTGCAGGTCTACGAGCTGGCCGAGAAGCGTACCGCCGGGCTGATCCGCAACATCGCCCAAGGCCATGCCGCACCCGGCAGCAACGAACGCAAGATCGCCGATTACTACGCGGCCTACATGGATGAAGCGGGCATCGAAAAGCACGGCCTCGCTCCGCTTAAGTCGCAATTCGACCAGATCGACGCGATAAAGACGCGCGATGATCTCGCCAGCGTGCTAGGCAGCGAGCAACGTGCGGACGTCGACCCGATCAACGACACCAACTTCGCGACCGAAAACCTGTTCGGCTTGTTCGTCACGCAAGGCTTGGAAGATCCGTCGCATGCCATGGCATATCTGCTGCAAGGCGGCATCGCGATGCCCAGCCGCGACTATTACCTGTCGCAAGACAAGGAGATGGTGGACGCGCGCGCCAAATACCAAACCTATGTCACCTCGCTGCTGAAGCTGGCCGGCACACCCGATGCCGAAACGCAAGCCAAGTCGATCATTGCGCTCGAGACCAAGATTGCGCAGGCGCAGGAAAGCCTGGTCGATAGCCAGGATGTGCATAAGGCCAATAACGTGTGGAGCATGAGCGACTTTGCTCAGAAGGCGCCTGGACTCAACTGGACCGCCTATTTCAAGGCCGCGGGCCTGGGCGACCAGACGCACATCGACGTATGGCAACCCTCCGCCACCACCGGCCTTGCTGCCCTCGTCGCCAGTGAACCGCTGGAAACCTGGAAGCAACTGCTGCGCTATCACGCTCTGGACAGCGCAGCGCCCCTGCTTCCCAAAGCCTATGCGGATCTGAACTTCGATTTCTACGGCACCACTTTGCAAGGCACACCCAAGCAACAGGATCGCTGGAAGCGCGCCGTTGCCGCGACCAACAGGGATTTGGGTGATGCTGTCGGCCAGATCTACGTGAAGCAGTACTTCCCGGCTTCGTCTAAAGCGAAGATGGAAGAGATGGTGAAGAACATCATTGCTGCCTTCGCCGATCGCGTGGATACGCTGGCATGGATGACGCCCGCGACGCGCGCCAAGGCCAAGGAAAAACTTGAAACCCTGCGCGTGGGCGTGGGCTATGCCGAAACCTGGCGCAGCTACAGCTCGCTGGATATCCGCACAGACGATCCAGTGGGCAATCACGAACGTGCTGTCGCACTCGAATACCAGCACCAGCTCGCCAAGCTGCATCAGCCCGTGGATCGCGGTGAGTGGTGGATGACGCCGCAAACGGTGAACGCGGTAAATCTGCCCCTGCAGAACGCCCTCAACTTCCCCGCCGCGATTCTGCAACCGCCATTCTTCGATCCGAACTCGGATGAGGCTGCCAACTATGGTGCCATCGGCGCCATTATCGGCCACGAGATCAGCCATAGCTTCGACAACACCGGTGCGGACTTCGACGCTCAAGGCAAGATGGAAAACTGGTGGACGCCACAAGACGCCGCACATTTCCAGGCAGCCACGCAAAAGCTGGTCAAGCAATTCGACCAGTATGAAGCGCTGCCAGGCATCCACGTCAATGGCCAGCAGACACTGGGCGAAAACATCGCCGACGTCTCCGGCTTGACCGTGGCTTATGCGGCGTATCACAAGTCGCTCGGCGGCAAGCCTGCTCCGGTGATCAACGGCCTGACCGGCGATCAGCGCTTCTTCCTCGCCTTTGGCCAGGCATGGCGTTCCAAGATCCGCGACGCCGCGCTGCGCCAACGTCTCGCCACCGACGTGCATGCACCGGCCAACTTCCGTGCACTCACGGTGCGCAATATCGATGGCTGGTATGACGCCTTCAGCGTGAAGCCCGGCGAGAAGCTTTATCTCGCGCCGGATGATCGCGTGAAGATCTGGTAAGAACGCCGATTCAAAAACCAATGGCCGCACTTCTACGAGTGCGGCCATTTTTATTTTCGTTACCACGGATCGACGACGCCGCTTTATCACTCACCACAAATAACGCAATCCCACGTTGGCATTGAAGCCCTCGCGTTTGGCATTTGCCGAAGTCCCCAGCTCGTGCTCGTAACCCATCGAACCGTAAACACTTAAGCGAGTCAGCAACTTTGCGGTGACGCCACCATCGAGCTCGGCACGACTGGCTTGCGGCACGAGTGGTGCGGTGCTTGCGTCGCCTGCTGAGTCGCCAAACACCGTCGTACTGCGACCACCCCAATCACGCCAGACATTCAGCGCAGCATACGGCTCCCACAGCTGTCCATTGGCACTCGTCAACTGCCATTTGCCGCGAACGCCAACACGACCTGTCGAGCCATTGGTGCTGCCAAGATTCACCTCGCCCAAACCGTCGTCATTGGGGCTGAAAGCGGTGTGCTGCCATATCGCCTGCACTTGCGGCTCAAGTACAAAACTCGAACCCAATTGCGGCAGCGAGAACGGATAACCAAACTCCAACGACCCCATGAAGCCGACGCCGTTCGTGTTCAGGCGCGTATTTTCCGTCGTGGCGGCGCCGTTGTAGGTGCTGGCCTGCACCACGCCATCCAGATACCAGCCACCGGGTCCATCATGTGTCCAATAAGCACCTGCGGATGTCGCGCGCAGGGTCAGGTCACCGGTGTGCTGCATCGCGTAGTTGGTGGCCTCTTCATTGGTCACCAGACCACGCACACTGATGTCAGCCTGACCGTAAGAGACGTAACCACCAAAACGATCGACATGACCGGCGAACGTTTCACCCTGCCAGACATCTACACCCGTCTGGAAGCCATAAAGATTGCCATTCGCCTGGGGTGCCGCGAACGCGCGATAACTGTTGTCGATGTTGGTCGCGAACAAACGTCCCCACGCAGAAGGGCCCTGATCCGTGCCTGCCGACGATGACGCCATCAAGGCACTGTCACCGATGCGTTGGTCCATGGTTCCCAACGTAAGCATTCCCAATTCACGGGCCACCGGTTGCACGACACCATACGTAGCAACCTCCGGCCCGATGATGGGATAGACGCCGGGCGGCAGTGGCTCAGGTGGTGGATCCGGCGGGAGCGGCGGTTCGGGTGGCACTGGCGGCTCAGGCGGCTCGGGGGGTTCCGGCGGTACTGTGAACTCGTTGCGCAGATACCAACTGTCTGGGCTCGTTCCATCCACGCTGCCACGAAACAATCGATAGTCGAGCGCTCCGCTGCGTGTCTCACCAATCAGGTTGAAGGCATCCGTCGCAGTCGTAGCACCATTGATCGCGGAAACCACCAGAATGCCGTCACCACTGGTTTCGGCGGCAGCTGTAGCCGTGTTGTGCACGATCACACCGGTGATACCGGTCGCGGCGCCGCCATCGATGGCCAATATATCCGAAGGTGAGCCGTCGCCACCAAGGTAGGTATTGAGCGCCAGTACACCACCCTGCCCGACATAGTTGCCATGAATGGTGAGCGTGCCGTAGTTTGTGTCGCCAGCGATGGCATTGCCCGGCCACACCGTGCCTTGATTGATCACGTCAGCATAAAGATCGCCGAAGCCGGACAAGGTCGCACCGGATGCAATGGTCGTGGTGTCCGATTGAATCGAACCATCGACGGCCAGGATGCCACCCAAAATGTTGGTCGGCCCTGTGTAGGTTTGAGCACCTTCCAGTTGCAATGTCCCCGGACCCAACTGCGTCAAACCACCGGTGCCGCTGATGATGTTGGAGTAGACGACGGTATCGGAACGATTGAACGCCAGCGTGCCGTTGTTGGTGACATCACCCACGATGCTGCCAGTGGTGCCACCGCTGCCAAGCTGCAATGTACCAGCGCTGATGGCGGTGCCGCCGGTGTACGTATTCGTGCCGGTGAGTATCGTGGTGCCTGTACCGATCTGGTTCAATGAACCCGATCCTGAGATGCTTCCGGATAGCGTGACTGTGCTCGATTGATCAATCGTCAGTGCCGCGTTCGCAATGCCTGCTCCATCCATGATTGCGCCGACGACGCTGCCACTGGTACCACCATCGCCCAGCTGCAACGTGCCGCTGACAATCAATGTTCCACCGGTATACGTATTGTTGCCTGTGAGAATGGTGGTTCCCGTTCCGGACTGAGCCAAGCTTCCACTACCTGAAATCACTCCGGACAAAGTCAATGTATCGGAATGGACGACGGCCAGCTGACTGTTGTCGATGACATTGCCGACGATGCTACCTGTCGTACTTCCGTTGCCAAGCTGCAACGTACCGGCATTGATCCGCGTACCGCCGCCATACGTGTTAGTCCCCGTCAAAACCAGCACACCTGCGCCATTCTTTATCAGGCTTCCGCCTGCGCCAGCAAGATTTCCGGCAAGGGTCACATTGTTGCCATTGGTATCGAATGTGGCACCGTTGACGCCCAGCGGATTCAAGCGCGCAGAGACGTCGACCCGGTTGCCAGTTGCCCATTGCAAACCGCCACCATTGAGAGTGATGTTGCCTGTGCCAAAATTCGACAAAGCGGCAAAATTAATCAGCCCACTGGTCACCGTGGTACCACCTGCGTAGGCGTTGCTTGCTGTCAACGTGAGTATGCCGGCACCGTTCTTGGTAAACCCACCCGCGCCACTCAATACGGAACTCACCGTAGCATTAGCGCCGGCGCCTTCGATATCAAATATCTGCGCGCCACCACCGGCCAAAGTGATACCAGGAATGGACACTGTCATATTCTCGCCACTGGCATAGTTGCCAATGGTGCCGTTGTTCCAGTTGAAGGTGCGCGTAGCGGTGCCCGCGCCAGATTGAATGGTCTGCGCAAGCAACGCACCACCATTCAAATTAACGATCCCGGTCACTGAACCCTGCGAATTAGGATGATCACCCAGTGTCAGCGTTTGTGTTGCGACCGTGGCGTTACCTATTGTCAGGGTACCCGTTGCGCGACCCGCACCGCTTTCGGTGGTCATGTTCTGCCCTACGATGACAGACGTAGCGTCGAGCGTACCGTTTCCAAGAATAAGAGTGCCGACAGCGCTGTTGCTCACGGTGCCGTAAAGCGACTGCCCAATCAGCACATTAGTAACTAGCGCATCCAACGTACCAGCACTTAGATTGACAGTAGCCGACGTACCGGTGTAATTGCTCGACGCTCCCGTACCGATGTTCCAATTCGCCACTGCGCTGCTGCCGTCTGTAGCACGAAGCACCAGGGAACCATTGGTTATTCCGCTCGCGAACTGCATGGTGCCTGTCGACTGATTGGCACCAATGTTAATCGTGTTGGCATTGATCGTATTGCTTTGCCCAAGATTCAGCGTGCCTGTATTGTTATTTGTCGCACTGATACTTCGGCCCACATCAGCAACACCAAACGAAGACGTCGTAATGACGTTGCCAGCTGAAGCCAACGTCAAGGTGCCCGAGGCACTACCCGTCACGGAACTACCGATCAATTGCCCTCCGACACTGAACCTTTGCGTAGGATTGTCGAAAATAAAATTGGTCAAGCCAGACATATTCAGAGTCTGATTTGCGCCGCTAGCGGTACCTCCAAGCGCGAATTTTGTTGCTGCACCTGAGTAAGTAAGCGTGTAACCAGAACCAGCGATCGTACCGTTTACACCATTAGCGACAGTGATTGCCGTAACAGATTGATCTCCGCTGAGGGCATAGCTTGGATTGGCGGTTGTAAGGTTGATCGTTTGAGCGCTTGCGTGGCTCAGGACAGTACCCAGTCCGATCATCAGCAGGCTCGTATAAAGCGGCGCCAAACGAAGTCGATCCCGTAGATGCCCCTTGATGCACATCGCAACGTGATCGTTCTTGTCGCCTTTGCGCCAATCCTGATACATGACGGTGCTGCCGATGGCACATTGCAGTCTGCAAGCCTTTCGCTCTCTGCCACTCATGCGACCGCCTCCAAGCAGGTAGAGCCAAGGAATTTCTTTTTTATTCGGCATCCCCATCGATCCACAACGGTTGCAACCTATCCTTCGCTTGTTGACTGCGGTGTAATCCACCCCGGTATCTGCATAGATATCGATATACAAACGACGAACAAGTTGGACAACGTTTAAGGTTAGTTCGATGCTGCCAAACAATGAGTCACATAGAAAAACTCAAGATGGCTAAATATCAGCCGAATGCCAATGCTACAAAAGATGTAGAAGAATAGGCATTGCTGCATGCTGTCTACGCTTTCTTCACATAACGCATAGCGAGCACGCTTGTCATCTATCTGAACGATGACTGGGAAATATTCGATGTCCCGGCGTGCTTACGCCGACATCTCCCCACTCACATGAACTTTCGCGACTTCCTAACCGCCTACGTAATATCGACCAGTTACTCGATAGATTCAATACCGGAAGCCCTAGTACGGGCAATCAATGGAATAAAGTCACACCAACCGCATGTGAAAAAAAAGGCCGCATAGAGCGGCCCTTTAGATGAAACCTCGTGAGGAAGCTCAAGCCTTTGCGCGCTTCAAGCGCTCCTCACCATAGAGGCGCATCTCCTCGCTCAGTGCCCTGGCGACATTCGGCCGTTGAGACAATCGCTTGAAGTAAGCATCCACGTTCGGCCATTGCGCCAGGCTCACACCTGCGAACGCTGCCCAGTTGAGCACTACAAACAGATAAGCATCGGCCACGCTGAAGCGGTCGAGCAGAAATTCATGGGTGGCGAAATGTTTCTGCAAGACGTCGAAGCGCTTCTCTACTTTAGCGCGCACATAGGTCTTGGCCTCTTCCGGCGCCTTGGGATCAAGCAATGGTGTGAATACGGCTTTGTGCAGCTCCGTACTGACAAACCCCAGCCATTGCTGCATGCGGACACGTTCTGATCGCGTCACGGGAGCCAATCCGGCTTCCGGAAAACAATCGGCGATAAAAGGCAGGATGGCTGTGTTTTCGGTCAGCAGCACGCCTTCGTCGGTGTGCAGGACAGGAACCTGCCCTAGCGCATTGACGGCAAGGAAGTCCGAGCCGTCGGGCAAGGTTTTTGACTTGTTGTCCACCCGTGTGAACTCCACGTCAGCGCCAGCTTCGTAGAACGCAATGCGGCTGGCCATCGAGCAAGACAGCGGGGAAAAGTAGAGATTCATCCGGCAAGCCTCCTGAGATAGCTTTTGTACTATATTGAACAAAATAACCCTTGGTCAATCTTTTTATACGATATGGTACAAAAAACTTCTCCCAAGCCTCGCGGACGCCCGCGCGCCTACAATCCTGAGCACGCCTTGGCGAGCGCCCGCGACACGTTCTGGCAGCAGGGTTACTCCGCTACATCACTGGATGACCTGAGCGAGGCGACCGGCATGAACCGCCCAAGCCTGTACGCCGCTTTTGGCGACAAGCGAGCGCTTTATCTAGCTGTCATGGACCGCTACATCTCGGTTAGCCATGACGCGATGGTGGAAGCACTGGCGGCGGATATACCGCTGGAACAAGCCCTGATGAAGGTTTGCGACTTTGCACTGGCCCGTTACTTTCCTACTCAGGCCGACGCGCACGGCTGCTTCCTGATTGGCACATCGTTGGCCGAGGCGATGAATGATGTCGAGGTACGTGAGAAGCTTCGCGCCGCACTGGAAACATTCGATCACGCCTTCGAAGATCGCTTCAAGGTCGCGAAAAAGCGGGGGGAAATTCCAGCCGACTCCAAGCCCGCCGTGTTGGCAAAACTTGCATCGGCCATCATCCACACGTTAGCCATGCGCTCGCGCGCCGGCGACACCAAAGCATCGCTGCGAGCAACGGCCATGGCGGGCATGAAGATGATTTGCGCATCCGGCTAAAAAAGCCTATGGATCGTTCCGTTCAAAGCGCCGCACGTAGTCGCGTGGTCTATCCTGATGGCGCAATCTGATTTGTCTGGCGTAGCCGTCCGTCCGCGTGCAATGGCTCATTCGCGCTAACTGATGCCCATGCCGGCGATACCGGATATCTCACTTTCGTCAAAACCGATCATGCCCGCGAAGCGGCGGCCTCGTTCGGCATAGTCGTGAAACTGATCGAAGCTCGGCGCGCCCGGCGAAAGCAGCACCGTGCCGCCTTCCGGTGTAATCGTCCGTGCCATCTGGATGGCATCGTCCAGCTTGTCCACGTCACCCAGCGGCACTTCCGATCGGGCAGCGCGCAGCGCTGTGGCAATACGCGGGCCGTTGGCGCCCTGCGTAATGATGCGCAGGCTTGTGCGTAACTTGATCGCATCAACAAAAACGGTCCAGTCCAGGCCGCGATCATGGCCTCCGACAATGACGGTTACTTCCCTGCCGCTGAGGCTTTCCAGTGCGGCCAGCGTGGCCTGTGGCGTGGTGCTGATGGAGTCGTTGATCCACTGCAGGCCATCGCGTTCGCCGATGGGTTGCAGGCGATGCGGCAGCGGGCGGAACGTTGCCAGCGCGGGGGCGGCTGCAACGGCGTCGTAGCCCATTGCCTCGAGTGCGGCGAGTGCAGCGCAGGCATTCAACGCATTGTGCGCGCCCGGCACGGCAATACGTTCCAACGCAAACACATCTGTCGCGCCACGGCGAATGAACCCGTCCGCCACATGCCAACCTTCCAGTTGACCGAACAACTGACGATGCGCGTGATGGGCCGTCTTCTCCAGTAGCGCTTCCTGTGTGCCATTCACCAGCAGGCGACGCGCAACATCGGCCAGTTTGAGTTTGTCAGTCACATAGCGCTCGCGCGAACCATGCCAGTCGAGATGCTCTTCATAGAGACTGGTGATAACACCAAGCTCCAAGGGACCTGCTTCACCCGTCTGGAAGCTGGATAGCTCGATCGCCCACAATTCCGCCTGTTGATCGAGTAACTCAAGCAACGGTAAGCCGATGTTGCCGGCCAACGCTGTGCGGATGCCAAGCCCGCGCGAGAGATGCGCCAGCAACGCCGTGGTGGTGCTTTTGCCCTTGGTGCCGGTCACGGCAACCACGCGAGCCTGGGGATTTTCGCCAAACCACAACGCCGTGCCGGACGTGAAACGCGTGCCCTGTGCCTGCGCCGTGACAATGGCGGGTTTGTAGGCGGAAATGCCAGGCGACTTGATAACGATGTCGTACGCGCTCAGCACAACCGCATCCGGCTCATGCGGATAGATGCGCAACGCCGCGTCGAAGGTTTGTGCTTCTGCCACTTCAGCATCGCTGCAATAAAGCGCCAGCGCCACTTCGGGAAGATGCTTTCGCAATGCCTGGATTGCCGCTCGCCCTTCGCGGCCAAAGCCCCAGATCGCGACGCGCTGACCCGCCAGATCGGCTATGCGCATATCAGCCGATCGCTGCCAGCGCCGCCTGCAAACGGCTCGGTACGCGATGTTCCGGGGATGCCTGCAGCCACGGCTCAAGCGCCAGCTGTGAGCTATCCAGTTGCGGCAGGATCTCGCTGCGGAAGCGCGCAACCAGCACATCTTCCTGCCATTCCGGCCGCTGGCTCAACGCGTACATCGCGGCACGCGCTTCTGCACCCTCGCCCACACATTCGAACGGCTTGTGGTCGCGATATTCGAGCAATGCATCAAACCCGGCCGACTGCGCTTCGTCATCCAGCAGATTGCGGCCGAAAATACCAAGCAGCCGCGGCTTGGGTAGGAACGGCGCCAAGGCGAGGAATACGAAGTGGCATTTCGGGCATTGACCGCACCAGCGATCCGCCGGCTTCGGTCCAAGGATCTTGAAATTGCGATTGCAACTGGAGAACACATCGAAGTACGACGTGAGTCTGGCAAAGGCGCGCGTGATCGCCAGCTCCGAATACGGGCGCAGCAGCGAGAAATAATCCAGATCTGCCGCAACATGCGTGTGCAGCCAGTCACCGAACATCTGCTCGAACGCGAAGCCTTTGCTCCACTGGTGATTCACTTGCTGACCTTCATACTCCAGCGTGGCCGCCGAGGCAGAACGCTCATTGGCGAACGCGATGCTGTCGTAACCATAAAGAATGGCTGCGACGGCCAGAATTGCCGAGTTCACCGCGGTGACGGGAACATGCCCGTTCCAGGCACCCAGCCGATTCAGCTCAAACAGACCCGGTGCAAGTTCGCGCTGAATATTGAGCGTCGGCAAACCCGTGCTTTCCGCGCACGCAGCAATCAGCGGCGAATTACCGACCCATACTGCCGTCGCCTCGCCGCCGATCTGCTTGACCGCTTCCACCGCCACCAGAGAATCTTTACCGCCACCGATCGGCACCAAGGTGCGCTTGGGCAGATGCAGCGTGGCTGCTTCCACCCTGTCGGCAGGCTCACCCGAGCGCGGGAAGTTGATCCGACCGCGAAGATCCAGGCCGTTGCGATACGCAAACTCAGCCAAGCCATGCAGGTAAAGCGCTTCGAGCAAATTAGCCGTGGCGTCATCGAGCGGACCGTTGGCCAACTCGATCTTTGGTGGAATACCAGCCTTGTAATAGCTAACGCCGGCAAACAGATGCAGCAGCTTCAGCGCATCATCGAATGCGCGCTTACGCTCAGCAGGAACAGGGGGAGCGGCAGGAAAGCTCACCCGCTCGATCAGTTCCTCGCCCTGGTCGAATGCGTACACCAACTCGGCCACACCATTGGCGTAGCTGCAGCGTACGAAGCGGAAGACCTGGGTCAGGCGGGGTTGGATCGGGTTGGTCACACGTAAGCTCCGGCTTTATTTCTAATACTTCGCGAGGTTGGCCCCTCACCCCAGCCCTCCCCTGGAGGGGAGAGGGGAAGAGCCGCGCTGCGCGTTTACGCCCACTCCCCCACGAGGGGAGTGGAAAAGCGGCGCTGTGCTTTACTCCCTCTCCCCTCCGGGGAGAGGGCTGGGGTGAGGGGCCACTCTTGCCACAGCCCCCGAAATCACCTCAAGCACCGCTTCGGTATTCGTCAACACGTCATTGTTCCAGAAACGCAGCACACGGTAACCCAAAGCTTCGAGCCGATGTGTACGGTCAGCATCCGCTGCCAGCATTTCCGCATGTTGTCCGCCGTCGAGTTCCACAATCAAACCCGTTTCAGGACAGACGAAATCGACGATGTAACGATCGATCTCGTGCTGGCGGCGGAATTTGCTTCCCATCAGGTGTCGATTGCGCAGATAGCGCCAAAGCAGATGTTCGGCATCCGTCATATTGCGGCGCAGTCCACGCGCCCGATCGACATGCATGCGTTTCATCCTGACGCATTGCTCCATGCTTGCCACAAATAACGCCTTCTCCATCCGAGGAGAAGGTTGGGATGAGGGGCCAATCTTGCGATAAACCAACCTAAGAGCCCCGCTTCGTTTTTACTCAGTGCAAGATTGGCCCCTCACCCTGCCCTCTCCCCGAAGGGGAGAGGGAAAAGTGGATCGTCACTCCAGAATGATCTCTTCCGCCTCATCCCGCAGATTGTACGGCGAAGACATGACCTTTCCGTAGGCGCCGGCCTGCGCGATCAGCATCACGTCACCTTCCTGCGCTTCCGGCAGGCGACGGTCGGAGCCGATGACGTCACCGCTTTCGCAAATCGGCCCCACCACTTGGTACAACGCGGTAGCAGGCTCGTCGAGGCGGGTGAGATTCACGATCTCGTGCCAGGCGTCGTATAGCGCGGGGCGGATCAGGCTGTTCATGCCAGTGTCCACGCCGAGGTAGCGCCAGGAACCCTTACCCTTCTGCTGAGTGACTCGGGTGATCAGCACGCCGGCATCGGCGACGAGGTAGCGCCCCGGTTCCATCCATAGCTGGTAATGCGGATAAGCGGATTTGACCTTGCGCAGCACCTCTTCGAGCGCGGCAATATCCAATCGCGCCTCGCCGGGATGCGAAGGGACGCCGAGGCCGCCGCCGATATCCAGGAAGGCCACGCTGCCGATGCGCTCGGCCAGGCTGGCGAGCTGGTTGTAGACCTCGCCCCAGTGCTTGTCGTCGAGGATGCCTGAACCCAGATGCGCGTGCAGGCCGCGCACCGTCACGTGGTGAGCATCGGCAAGACGCAGGAACGCATCGATCTGATCCACCGGCAAGCCGAACTTGCTGCCACTGCCACCGGTGCGCACTTTTTCGTGATGGCCCAGGCCGCGGCCAAGATCAACGCGCAGCACAATCTCGCGTCCACGGAATACATCGCCCCAATGCTCCAGCGGATAGAGCGAATCGAGCGAAACAGTGGCGCGCGTGCTCAATGCCCATGCGTAATCGTCGCGCGGTGCAAAGTTCGGCGTGAATAGCAGCGGCGTAGATTCCGGCACCACCGCCATCACTGCCTTCAATTCGCCGGGCGACACGCATTCGAAGCCGAAACCTTCCTCGGCCAGCGTACGCAAAATGGCTGGATGAGTGTTTGCCTTGACTGCGTAATGCAGGCGATCGACTGCACCAAGCGTTTTCAGTTCACGCGCTTGTTTGCGCACCGTCGGCAAGTGATAGACGTAGCGCGGTGTCGCCTCGCCGCCGAGGGCAAGCAGTTGCTCGCGGCATGAGGAACGCCACCACGCATCTTCGACAGCAACCGTTTCACCGCTGCCGTACAACGTTTGCCAGCTCGGCCCGAACAAGGCGCTGTCGTCGGTGCGCAGAGCGCCGGCAGCGATCAACATCTCGTGCAGGCGCGGCACCAGTTCATCGACCACGCTCTCGTCCACCACGAAGGTGAGGTTGAGATTGTTTGACGACTGCGAAATCAAGTGCACGCGCAACTGCCCGAATTCGGCCAATACACCCGACAAGGTATGCAACATCGAACGCATGCCGCGGCCGGCCAGCGTGATCGCCGCGCATGGCGCAATCACCTTCACGCGGCATACTTTGGAGAGATCGCTGGCCAACGCGGCGACGGCATCGGAATCAAGCAGGTTTTCGGTGGGATCGAGCGACACCGTCACGTTGGTTTCGGCCGAACCAATCAAGTCCACTGACAAACCGTGCTGCTTGAAATGCGCAAACACGTCGGCAAGAAAACCGACTTGCTGCCACATGCCGACCGATTCCATCGACACCAACGTCAAGCCTTTACGTGCACTGATCGCTTTCACGCTTGGCGCATGCTCGCGTACTTCCGGACCGATCACGGTGCCTTCCAACTCGGGTCGGTTGGTATCCTTGATCAGCATCGGCACACGCGGTTCGCGCAGCGGCGAGAGGCAGCGCGGATGCAGCACTTTCGCGCCGGTAGAAGCGATTTCCTGGGCTTCTTCGTAGTCCAGCTTCTGCAGCAGTCGCGCGCCAGGCACCTGACGCGGATTGGCAGTGAACATGCCGGCCACGTCGGTCCAGATTTCCACACGCAGCGCTTTCAGCAACGCGCCAAAATACGAGGCCGATGTATCCGAACCACCACGGCCGAGCAGCACGGTGCGGCCTTGCGATTCGCGCGCAATAAAGCCTTGCGTGATGAACACCTCGCCGAGCTGCGCCAGGCGCGCATTCAAGGCTGGATCAGGCTTGGCTTCGACCATCGCCGAAAGCAGTTTGGTGCGCTCGTTCTGGTTGGGCAGCGATGCCGCGGCCAGACAGTCACGCGCATCCACCCATTGCGTGCGCAAACCGCTATGACTGAGGAACGCTGCGCCGAGCGCGCTGGACATCAGCTCGCCATGCGCCTGCACCGATGCCGACCACGCCAGTTCGCCCAGCGCTGCAGGACCTTCTTCGGCCAGCTTCGCCAGATCGGCCAATCGCGTGCCGAGTGCATCCGGAACCGCCAGCTGCATGTGATCGAGCAAATCGTAATGACGTTGTGCGATCGCTTTGGCAGCCTCGATACGTTTGCCTTTGTCTTCCTGCGCGCACATGTGTTTGAGTGCGTCGGTGATGCCGGTGAGCGCGGACACGACCACCAGCACGCGTGCGCCTTCGGCGCGGCGGCTGGCAACGAGCTCACGGATGTTCTGCCAACGCGGCAGGGTGGCGACACTGGTGCCGCCAAACTTCATCACGATCCAGGGTGCGCCGGAGGTAAGCGGCGCGGGGGCATTCGAGGTCACGGTTTCTCTATCAGGGTTGCGGGGAAGACAATCCCGCCAGTGTTGCGCTGCATCAGCCGGAATGCAACCGGCAATGAGGCATATGGGTTTGGATGGCTAAATGGCTGGCTCTTCTCCCTCCCCCCTCTGGGGTACGCGGGGAGAGCACACGGACGTGCTCGGCTTTGAGGAGCGAGGAGAGGGTTGGGGTGAGGGGTCAGTCTCGCCTTAGAGATAGTTCGAAGTGCGGCTCTTTTGAAGTTTGGGGCCAGCCTTGACCCCTCACCTCAATCCTCTCCCCGAAGGGTAGAGGAGGCGAAGGTGTGCGCTACGCGCACTACGTTATTCCACTGAAACGGGAATCTTGCCGATCTTCGCCTGCCATTCACGCGGCCCTGTCTTGTGCACCGAGGTGCCGACCGAATCGACGGCGACGGTCACAGGCATGTCCTTGACCTCGAACTCGTAGATCGCCTCCATGCCCAGATCGGCAAAGCCAACCACGCGCGAGGCCTTGATCGCCTTGGAAACGAGATAAGCCGCGCCGCCCACGGCCATCAGATAGACCGACTGGTGCTTCTTGATCGCCTCGATCGCAGCCGGGCCGCGCTCGGCCTTGCCGACCATGCCCAGCAGGCCGGTCTGCGCCAGCACCTGCTCGGTGAACTTGTCCATGCGGGTGGCGGTGGTCGGGCCGGCCGGGCCGACCACTTCGTCGCGGACTGGATCGACCGGGCCGACGTAGTAGATGAAGCGGCCGTTGAAATCGACCGGCAGTTTCTCGCCCTTGTTGAGCATGTCCACCATGCGCTTGTGCGCAGCGTCGCGGCCGGTGAGCAGCTTGCCGTTGAGCAACAGCACTTCGCCGGGTTTGAAGCTGGCGACGTCTTCCTTGGTGATCGTATCGAGGTCGACACGCCGCGCATTCGCCGGGTTATAGGTGAGCTTGGGCCAGTCTTCCAGCGATGGCGGATCGAGCGTGACCGGACCGGAACCGTCCAGCGTGAAGTGCGCATGACGGGTGGCGGCACAGTTCGGAATCATCGCCACCGGCAGGTTGGCAGCGTGGGTGGGGTAGTCCTTGATCTTTACGTCGAGCACGGTGGTGAGACCACCCAGGCCCTGCGCGCCGATACCCAGTGCGTTGACCTTCTCATAGAGCTCCAGACGCAATTCCTCGGCGCGGTTGCTCGGGCCGCGGGCGATCAGATCTTGGATATCGATCGGCTCCATCAGTGCTTCTTTCGCCAGCAGCATGGCCTTTTCGGCGGTACCGCCAATGCCGATGCCGAGCATGCCCGGCGGGCACCAGCCGGCGCCCATGGTCGGCACGGTCTTGAGTACCCAGTCGACGATGGAATCAGATGGATTGAGCATCACGAACTTGGACTTGGCTTCGGAGCCACCGCCCTTGGCTGCGACGATCACGTCGACGGTATCGCCCGGCACGATCGAGATGTTGATCACCGCCGGTGTGTTGTCCTTGGTGTTGCTGCGCTTGCCGGCTGGATCGGCCAGCACGCTGGCGCGCAATTTATTATCCGGATCGTTATAGGCACGGCGCACGCCTTCGTTGACCATGTCGTCCAGCGACATCGTGGCGTCCCAGCGCACGTTCATGCCCACCTTCAGGAACACGGTGACGATGCCGGTGTCCTGGCACAACGGGCGATGGCCTTCAGCAGCCATGCGCGAATTGATCAGGATCTGCGCCATCGCGTCTTTGGCCGCCGGCGACTCTTCGCGCTCGTAGGCCTTGGCCAGGTTGGTGATGTAGTCGACCGGGTGGTAGTAGCTGATGTACTGGAGGGCGTCGGCGACGGACTGGATCAGATCGTCTTGCTTGATGAGGGTCATGGCGGCTGCTTCGACTGAGGGGCACAACCTGCCTATTGTGCCCCAATCGGGCGCCTCATTAAAAAAAGCGGCCGCACAAGGCGGCCGCAGAGAATGGCAGAAAGCCCTTGAATCAGAAGCGGTATTCGCCCTGGATCGAGTACATGCCGGCGCGGGTGCCGCGTCCCAGATCCATCCCATCGAAGGTCGAGCTGCGCAGGGCGCTGTTCGGGGTGTGGTAGGTGTCGTAGGCCAGACCGAGGCTGAAATGTTTGTTGAAGTTGTAGCCTGCGCCGACACCGAAGTACTCACCGGTATGGGTGTTCGTGCCACGCAACGTGGCTGTACCTTGCGGCGCATAGGCGGCAACCGTGTACGTGTTGCGGCCACGGAACCAGCCTGCACGCGCGGACAGGTACCAGTTGTCGGTGATGTTGTAGTTGAGGTTGCCACCCAACAGGAAGCCGCGGTTCTTCTGGGTCAGGCGTGCTGCATAGGGATCCGCGGCAACGTTCAGGCGAGCCTGGCCGAGGTAGCCATAACCCACTTCCACGCCGTAATCGACAACGCTTTTCCAGCGATAGCCAACACGCACGGCACCCGCTGGATCACGCTTGCGCAGGTTGGTATCAAGGCCGGGCGCGGAGAACGCATCCTTGTTGTAGTTGTAATCGGAATAACCGGCATTGGCATTGACGAAAGCATTGCCATCGGCGAAAGCGGCAGCCGATGCAGTACCCAGCGTGAGTGCAACGGCGAGCGTGACGAGTTTGCGCATTGAGCGAGCTCCTTGGTGAAGTGATGTCGTATCCATCGAGCCGCGCGCATACCGAGTCGGCTCTGACTGTAAAGATTTCGCAAAATGTAGCGAACCAAGTCGCTGACGCCTAAAGACTTTTCCCCATCGCCGGTAGGGATGGGCCTACACAAAACGTCTTGTGAATTGCGGTCGATCCGAATAGGTGCGGCACGCAAATCCATCGGCGACGCCAGTCATGCTGATTCACGGCGTCATCACGGAAACAAATCTCGGAATTTTTCCCGTATGGACATTCACTCATGCCTACATGTCTCTCAGGCACTTCCACAGTTACTGAGAGCGCTATAGGGTGGTGAAGCGGCGCAACGCCAGTCGTCAGGGGAGACGGATGACGTCGCGGGGAAGATCGAGAGACTCAAGCTAACGCTCAACGGTTCGCCTGTTGGGTCGGGGACATGTGTCCAGTGCCCAGGCTATGCAGACGAGCGGATCGTTGTGCTCACCGGGAGGAACACCAATGCTCGCCAAGTTGCATCGCAAGTCGCTTCCGTTGTCCCTGGGCCTGTTGCTGGCCGGTATCACCACCGGCGCCGTGGCAGCCAACGCGACCCCTGCCGTGGACGCCGGAGTAGCACCGGCCAGTCAGAACGTGCAAGTCACGCTGGTGTTGAAACTACGCAATCAGGCCGCGCTTGAGGATTACATCAAGCAGACCGTGACACCCGGCAGCGCGCACTACCAGCAGTTCCTGACCACCAGCCAATTCGCCGAGCAATATGGCGCCAGCAGCGCGGATATTTCGCGCGTGCAGGCCTACTTGCAGAAGCAGGGTTTGAGCAGTCAGGTGCTGCCGAGTCATCTGGCCATCCGCACCAGCGGCACGACGGCTCAGCTCGACGCGCTGTTCAGCACCTCCATCCACAACTATGTGTCGCGCGAAACCGGGCGTCAGTTCCACAAGCCCGCCGGCACGGCGCAGATTCCCTCGGCGATCGCCGATGTCGTGGATGTCGCCAGCGGTCTGAGCAACGAACGCGCCTATCGTTCGCATCATGTTTCGGCATCGGCCTTCACGGCGCTCAACAGCCAGTCGCCGAAGCTCAGTGCCTCCAGTTCGTCTTCCACCGGTTCCAACGGTAATCCGACCGCCTCGGGCGTGCCGGGTGAGTACACCGTGGGCGACGTCGCCAACTTCTACAACATCAATCCGCTGTACAAGCGTGGCGTGGTCGGCAAGGGCTCGACGGTGGCGATCGTGACACTGTCGAATTTCTATCCCAGCGACGCGACCACCTACTGGTCGGATATCGGCCTGACCACCAAGCCGAACCGTATCACTCAGGTGCATGTGGACGGCGGTGGCGCCATCGACGGCGGTAGCGGCGAAACCTCGATCGACGTCGAGCAGTCCGGCGGTGTCGCGCCTTTCGCAAACATCATCGTGTACGACGCACCCAATGCTGGAAACGGATACGTCGATGCTTTTGCGCAAGCCGTATCGGACAACATCGCCGACAGCATTTCCACCAGCTGGGGTCTGCCGGAAATTTTCAACTTCGCCGCGCTTAACGTAACGGGCGCCAGCAATACCGACACCAGCGACGCTGGCGATCTGCGCGCGTTCCACTCGATCTTCCTGGAAGCGGCAGTACAGGGACAATCGCTGTTCGCGGCAGCGGGTGACTCTGGCGCGTATGACACTGTGCGTGATCTGGGCGTCGGTACCGCTCCTGGTGATTACAGCGCACCGCTGACCGTCGATTCGCCGGCCTCCGATCCGTTCATCACCGCGGCGGGCGGCACCACCACACCATACAGCTATGCATTCGGCACGGGTCCGACCGAGCAAATCACACAGGAAAGTGTGTGGGGCTGGGACTATATCCAGAACTACTTCAATACCTACATCGGCCCGAACGTGGTCAATCTGTTCTCCACCGGCGGTGGCGGCGGCGTGAGCGTGTATTGGCATACACCGTTCTATCAGGCGTTCACCAACGGCGTTCGCAGCAGCCAGCCGAATCAATCACTGGTGTTCTATGACCCGAGCGCCGGCCCGACCACGCAGTTGATCCTGCCCAGCCGTTTCCAGGGCCGTAACGTGCCGGATATTTCGCTGAATGCGGATCCGGAAACCGGTTACATCTTCGTTTCCACCTACGACGGCGGCCTCAACAGCGGTGAAGGCGGTACCAGCTTCGTCGCTCCGCAGCTCAACGGTATCACTGCACTGTTGCGGCAGAGCTCCGGCCATCGCATCGGCTTGTGGAATCCGCAGGTGTACGCGATCCAGAACATCTTCGGCTACGGACGCTTCTCGGCGTTCAACAGTATCCGTGCCGGTGACAACTGGTTCTACTACGGCGAGCCGCGCTACAACCAGGGTGCCGGTATCGGCTCGCTGAATGTGGCCAATCTGGATCTGTTCCTGCGTAGCGGATTCTGATCTCGCGTTGACACGAACATCGGCCCGCGTGTGATGCACGCGGGCCGTTTTCTTTCGTGCAAACACAACAACGGCCGCACGATGGCGGCCGTTGTGAGGTGGGATCGTCGCGCCGAACTTCAGAACCGGTATTCGAGCGTACCGCCGTACATGCTGGTGCCGAAATGACCCTGCCAGATGCCGGGAGCCTGCGAATGGAACAGGTCGTAATTCAGGCTTAGGCCCAGATGCTGGGTGAAGTCGTAACCCACGCCTACACCCGCATAAAAACCGTTGTCACTGGCATGTGCTGAACCCGTTATCAGACCGAGCGTGTCGTGCACATTTTCGCTGGTCTGCGAATGGAACCAGCCTGCGCGCGCCGACACGAACCAGCGGTAGTCGCCATAGTGCACCTTGAAATTGCCACCCAATATTTCACCGTGGGTTTTGGCACTTATGCGGAGGGGATCATAAGGACCGCCCTCGCTGGACACGAGGTTGAAGTTGGTCCCGGCTACTTTGCCCAGATCCACGTAACCGGTTTCGATACCCCAGGAATACGGGCCAGTGTTCCACAGATAGCCCAGGCGCAGTGCGCCTGCCCAGCTGGTTGGGTCCCTGTCTCGCAGATTATTGAAGGCGGTATCTTGACCGGCCGCCTCGCCGTTGACGAAGAACTGGCCATCCGCTGCCATGGCCGTGCTACACGCAACAGCCAGCGCCGCCCCGATGGCGGCCTTGGAAATCCATGTTTTCATTGAAGCCCCTGATAGAGAAAGTGGGTTGTTGTCGACGAAATGAACGCAACGATCCGACCACCTTTGCATTCGCGCTGATCCACTAACGCAAACTCTTGCGACCGCTGGAAAAACCCGCGGATCGGGCATTGTAGGAATTGGGAAAGAATTGGCAAATGGGGCCACGCAGACAGCGCTTTGCGCAGATCAAGGCGTCTTTGTGATGCAGATAAAGCACGGAAGCTAATGCGATGCACTCATGCCGAACAAAACACGCGCTCATGTGCCGATCAACTATCTGATTGATGTAAACCACAACCCGTCGTCCCGCGAAGGACGGAGCGCAAAGCGCGGAGAACATCCGAAGGATGGCCCGAAGGGGTGAGCAAAGCGAATCACCTAGTGACTTTCCGCATCAAAGACGCTGGGTCCCGGCCTTTGCCGGGACGACGGGAAATTGAAATTCGAGGTTGGGTTAAGCGCGACAAGCGGTTTAGGTGCCACGTGTAACTCTCCATCCCGCCCTTGCCCAATCCCCGCCCGATTGCGATGCTGCGCTTTTAACCTGCAGGGAACTCCCCCATGACGTCACCGGTTACCGGCTATCAGCGCAGCCTTCGCCTGCGGGATGCGGCGTTGGTCGTGATTGGCGGCATCATCGGAGGCGGCATCTTTCTCAATCCAGGCATTGCCGCGCAACGCACGGAATCGGGACTAGCCTTACTGCTGATGTGGGTAGGCGCAGGCGTGCTCACCTTGATCGGCGCGCTTTGCTACGCGGAACTCGGCGCACGCCGTCCGCATGCCGGCGGCAGTTATGTCTATCTGCGTGAGGCCTTCGGGCCGCTGGCCGGTTTCCTGTTTGGCTGGACCATGCTGCTGGTGATTTATTCGGGTTCCAGCGCTGCGGTCGCGACCATCTTTGCCAGCTATGCCGCGTCAGTATTCGGGCTGCCGCCCGGCATGGCGACGCCGCTTGCTGCCGGCGCGCTGGTGCTGGTCGCAGGGATCAACCTGTTCGGCCTGAAATTCGGTGTGCAGATGCAGAACCTGTTCACCCTGCTGAAGCTGCTGGCTGTGGCGGTACTGGTGGTGTGCGGGCTGTTTCTGGCCGGCGCGGGCAAGACCTCGGTGCTGGCGGTGGATCCGGTACATGCGGGCGTCGGCTTCATGGGTGCATCGCTGCCGGTGCTGTTTGCTTATTCGGGTTTCACCTACCTCAACAATCTGGCCGGCGAAGTGCGCGAACCGCAGCGCACCCTGCCCCGCGCGCTGGTACTCGGCATGCTCGGCGTGATCACCGCGTATGCGCTGGTGAACGTGGCCTACCTGGCGGTACTGGGCCATGACGGTCTGGCGCTCAGCCACACGCCTGCCGCGGATGTGATGGGCAAGGTGTTCGGTTCTGCCGGCGCCAAGTTGATCGCCGTGGGCATCGCCATCTCCACCTTCGGCTTCTGCAACATCACCCTGGTGGCCGGCGCCCGCGTGCTGCAGGTGATGGGGTCTGATGGCCTGTTCTTCGCCAGCGTCGGCCGCCTGCATGCACGCCACCACACTCCCAACACTGCCTTGCTGCTGCTGACCGGTTGGTCGATCGTGCTGGTGCTCTCGGGCAGCTACGGGCAATTGCTCGATTACGCCACCTTTGGCGATTGGCTGGCCTGCGCCGTGGGTGTCAGCACGGTGTTCTGGTACCGGCGGCGTCAGCCGGGCGAGGTCTCGTTCAAGGTTCCCGGCTACCCATTGCTGCCGCTGATCTTCATCGCCGTCATTGCCCTGGTCGTGGTGCAAAACCTGCGTGATAGCCCGGTCAATACCGGCATCGGCGTGGCCATCATGGTGGCGGGCATTCCGGTGTACTGGATCTGGCGCCGGCTGTTCAGGCCCGTACACCCCTAATTTCTTGCGTCAATGCCACAATGCGCGTCCTAAGCATTCAGGAGAGTCCACCAGATGGCGCAAGACCACGCCGTGCCGGCGCATAGCGGGGATATCACCCCGGTTCCGGCTCGTTCCGGGATCGATCTGCAGATCAATGGCGAGCACTATCTCCACACCGGCGATCCGCAAATGCCGCTGCTCTGGTATCTGCGCGACGTGCTGCGGCTGGACGGCACCAAGTACGGTGGTGAGCATGGCGAGGGCGGCGCAGATCTGGTGCTGGTCAATGGCAAGGCGACCTCGGCCATCGGTGTACCGGTCAGCAAGCTCAGCGGCAAGCAGATCGTGACGGTCGAAGGCCTGGTCGATGCCAAGGGCAATCTCCATCCGCTGCAACAGGCCTTCATCGATGAAGACGCGATCGGCTGCGGCTACTGCACGCCGGGCTGGCTGATCGCTTCGATGGATCTGCTCAACCGTCACAAGGATCCTGCCGACAGCGATATCGATACTCTGCCCAACCTGTGCCGCTGTGGCTGCCAGACGCGCGTGCGCGCTGCGATCAAGCGCGCTGCGGCAACCATGAAGCAAGGGAGCAAGGCATGAGCGGCCAGGTTCGCCTTTCCCGCCGCCGCTTCTTGCAGGTGCTTGCCGGCACTGCCGGTGCGTTGATCGTGGGCATCCGCACGGCGGAAGCCGCCAATGCGCCACCGGTGCCGCTGGACATGCTTGGCGACAATCTCTACGGGCTGGGTCTGTACGTGCGCATCGATCAGGATGGTGGCGTGCTGATCGGCGCGCGCGATCCGGATACCGGTACCGGCGTCAATACCTCACTGCCACGCATCATTGCCGATGAGCTGGATGCCGACTGGCAGCGCGTGCGTGTCGTACCGCTCGACCTTGGCGTCAACGTCAACAACGGTCAGCCGCAGTGGATCTACGGTCAGCAAGTGGGCGGCACCGGCAACTCCATTCCGCGGGCATGGCGCGATCTGCGTGCGGCCGGCGCACTGGCGCGCTGGCTGCTCATGCAGGCTGCGGCGCAGCAGCTTGGTGTTCCGGCCGAACGCCTGCACACCGAAAAAGGCACCGTGATCGCTCCCGATGGCCGCCGTCTCGGCTACGGCCAGCTCGCCGCAGCCGCCGCAAAGGTCGCGCCGCAGCAAGCACCCATCGCGGTGAAGACGCCGGATCGCTATACCTTGATCGGCCAGCCAGCTGGCGATGCCGACGCGCGCAATATCGTCACCGGGCAAACGCCTTATTCGCTCGACCAGCATTTCGGCGATGCGGTCGTTGCCGTCCTTGCACACAGCCCTTGGCCGGATGGTCACCTCGACCAGTTGGATAAAGCGCCCGCACTGGCCATCAAGGGCGTGATCGACGTGATCGAACTCAAGCCCGATCCCAAGCTGCCGCCCGGACAAACCGTGATCGCGCCTGCCGTCGCCGTGATCGCCGAAACAACCTGGCTCGCTCTGCAAGGCCGGCGCGCACTGAAGCTCAACTGGAAACCAGGCGCTAGCGGCAGCGAGAGTACTGCTGCGCTCGAACAAGAAGCCACCACGCTATTGAACAGCGACAGCGCACCCACCACACGCGTGCGCGACGACGGTGATGTGGACAAGGCCGGCCGCAAAGCCGCGCGCCGCGTCGAGGCGACGTACTACCAACCGTGGCTCGCGCACGCGACCAGCGAGCCGATGAATTGCCTGGTGCGGCTGGATAAAACCAGCGCCACGCTGTACGTGCCGACGCAATCGCCGCTGCAGGCATGGACGGTGGTGCAACGCCTCACCGGCCTGCAGGGTGATCAGATCGATATCCGCGTATCACGCGTTGGTGGTGGTTATGGCCGCCGTCTCGATCATGATTACGTCGCCGAAGCGGTGCTGCTGGCACAGGCCATCAACAAACCATTGCGTCTTTTCTGGCCACGCGATGAGGATCTTACGCACGATTATTACCGTTCTGGCACCGTGCATAAGTTCAATGCCATCGTCGATGCCAAGCGTCACATCATTGCGTGGAACCAGCGCCTTGCCAGCGCTTCCGCACTGACCGGCCGCGGCACATCGAGCGATCACCTTTGGACGTCCGAAGTTGGCGTAAACCAATTTCCTGCCGGCTTCGTGCCGAACTATCGCAGCGACTGGTTCAGTCTGACCTCGTCGATGCCGCGCGGCCCGCACCGTGGCATGCCGGATGTCACCAACGCGTTTGCCGCCGACAGCTTTATCGATGAGATCGCGCATTCGCTCAAGGAAGACCCGCTCGACACCCGCCTTCGCCTGATCGGTGAACCGCGTCTGGTCCCGCTGCAAGGCGGCGGCGCGATCGACACGGCGCGTCTTGTGAATGTGTTGAAACTGGTCGCCGACCGCATCAGCTGGAAAGACTGGCTGCGCACGGTCAACGGCCTTGGCATTGCGTGCTGGTACATGGACGGCGCGTATGTCGCGCATGCCATCGAAGTGTCGATGCAAGGCGAAAAGCTCACCATCGAACGTGCCGTGTGCGCCGTCGATGTCGGCCGTGTCATCAATCCCCAGGGACTGGAAGGACAAGTGGCCGGCGCAACATTGGATGCGCTGTCCGCAGCGTTGAATCTCGCTATCACGGTGAAAGATGGCAAGGTTCAACAAAGCAGCTGGAAGGATTACCCGCTCGCCAGCATGGCGCAGCTACCCAATACGGTGGAAGTGATCACCGTGCCTGGCGAAGGTGATCCTGCCGGCGCCAGTTTCCTTGCCATGCCTACCGCAGCGCCAGCGTTGGCCAATGCCGTGTTCCGTGTGAGTGCGGTGCGTGTGCGGCGACTGCCGTTGATGAAGGAGCTGGTGCGGTTGTTGTAAAACATCGCGAGAACTTCAGCCTGCAGCAATAACAAGCTTTGCTTCAGCGTCATTCCGGCGAAGGCCGGAATGACGCTGAGGCAGAATCAGGTAACTCCAGTCGGCAACCGCAACCACCTTCGAAGCTCAACGCAGCATCCATGGCAGAACTCCCGTTCAGTGGAACTGATCGCTCGCCGGCACCCACGAACCCGAAGCGGGCGATGGTAGTTTCAAGGGTTGCACTGATGCCGATGGCGGACAGTTCGGTGGCATCGGTCCGCCGCTGATACGCGCCGCCGCACACTCCGCGCTGTTATCCAGTTGCACAGGTGTGACCGGTGCCGCTTGCGTGGCGGCAGCGACCGGCGCCACCTTCGGTACCGATGTATTGGCCGTGGGCAAGTTCAGACGATCATAGATCTTCTGCGGCAATGGCACGGCGGGCGGATCCGGATTGGTGCAGCCGAACAGTGACGACGGCAACAGCGGCATCACCGTGCACTTGATGCGCACGCCTTGCGGCAAATTGAAGGTATGGCTGACGGTGGTCTTTTCCACCGCATGGCGCAAAGCCGTATCCACCGAGCTCTCGCCCTTCGGCGTCCAGTACTGGTCGAAGACAGTCGGGCGATATTTGGGGAGATTGATGTTGTGCGACATGATCTCGGTGTCGCCGCGTGGTTTGAGCTGGATGTACGTGCCGTTGGGCGTACCAGGCGTGCCGCTGCCTTGCGCGTTTGCCGTGTTACCGGCTCCCGCCGATAGCGATGGCTGGCCTGTCTGGCTGCCATTGTTTTCGGAAGGCTGACTTACGCCATTAGGTTGTCCCGGATTGCCGGTTTCGCTACCTTGCGGCGTCGCGTTCGGTGCTGTGCTGACACTGGCGTTTTCTTCGTTTGCCGATGCGCTCGATGACGCTGCGTTGCTCGCGGATGAGGACGGCTGCTGCTCCGCCGCCTTTTCGCTGGAGGGCGACTCTGCCGGCTTGGTTTGCGCCGTTGCGGGTGCTGGCGCTGGCGATGGCGCCGTGCTGAGTTGCGGTTGTACCGACACCGCAGGCATGGCCAGCTTAGGCGCTTCCACGGTCAGCGCAGGCGCGGAGGGCGTGAGGTTCGCCGCTGGCGCGGCAACAGGCGTGACCGGCACCGGCGCGAGTTGCGCTTCCTGCGGACGCAATACAGGCGACACGACTTGTTGGGCCGTGCTTGGCACATTCGGCGCTTCCAGCGGCGCGGCGGAAGACTGCAGATTGACAGTGGGCGCGGGCTGCGCCGGCATCGGAATCGGCTGCAATGCTGGCGCTGGCGGCGCTACCGGTGTTGGTGCTGGCGTGACGGTAGCAACCTGAGGGATTGCCACCGGCGCAAGCGACGGCGTCTCCACCGCCATCTGCGGCGGCGTCGCGGTCAACGCTGATTGGGCCGGCTGGGTTGGCAGCGCAAGCGAAGGCAATGGCGGCATCGGCTGCGTACCTTCCGCCTGTGCCTTGCGCGGCATTTCTGGCTGGAATGCCGGCGGCACTGGCTGTGGCACCTGCACGGCTTGCAGTGAAAGTGGAGGTGGCGGCAAGCCGACAGGTTTCGCCTGCACCATGGGGGCTGGCGACGGCTTGGGTAATGTGATCGGCGGCAGCGGCGCGGCCACAGGCTGGGGCTTTTCGGATGATGCCTGCTGCTTTGGCGCCACCACAGGCTGCTGCTTCGGCGCAGGCGTGGGCGGTTGCTCGACGGCAGCCACGGGGGCCGCGGTCGAGATCTCGTGCGTTGCATGCACCACTTGCGACGTGTTGCCGCGATGGCGCGGGCCATGTTCCTTGGGTGGGGTACCCAGTACCGGAGGTGGAGGGGGCGGCAATGGCTTGTTGTTGATCAGGCGCACCAGCAAAGTGTTGCCTTTCGGCTCGGGCGGTGGTTGAAACTGGTAAGGCGAGCCGAGCATCGATCCAAGCAGAAACAACAGATGCACCAGGAGCGCGCCGACCACGCCGGCCACTTTCAGCAACCGCTCGCGCGGCCTCTCGCGGATACGCCGCCGATAGACGAGCGCCCATGTTGTCGCGTCGCGGGGCGACCTGATCAACACGGCAGATTTAGGTGGGGCAGGCTGATCCGGAGGCGATGGCTGCATGGGCGCCAGTGTAATGGGCACGACGGCATTTCTTGCGCCTGGATCGCTTCAAGCCTGACCGCGACCGGCCACGTCCCTGCGTCGCCGTGGACCTGCCGCAGCATCGCGGCAGGTCAGTGACACTGACCATTCGCTTGATCAAGGCCCCGATGCCGGTTTCTGCGCAGAGACCGCGCGCGCCGGCGTGTCCACCGGACAACCATAGGGCAACGGTTTTCCGGCCTTGTACGTGGCAATACACGTTGCGAGATCCGGTTTGGCTGGCGCCGCGCCACCTTTCACTAACGACGCGGGGGCCATGTTCATGCGTTCATCGCCATCGTTGGTCGGCGGTGGTGGTGGCGGATCGCCGCCGCAGCCACCAGCAAGCGCCGCCAGCGAGATACCACAGTGAATGCGAATGCCCTTAGGCAATTCGATCGTCTTGGTAACGGTGGTTTTTTCGACCAGCTTCTGCAGCGCGTCGTCCACAGCATTGGTGCTTTTGCGCCAATAGGGATCGAGCTTGGTCGGCTTGTATTTGACCGGATTTTGATCGCGCATGATCTGCGTATCACCCTGCGGACCGCGCTGCACATAATCGGCTTCGGGTGCCGTGGGCGCGCTGGAGGCATTGGCCGGCAGGATGATCCGCCCGGTGCGATCGAACAGGACAGGCGCGGGCGCAGGAGGCGGCTGCGTGGTCGCAGCAGGCGCTGGCGCGGGACCCGGTATATGCAAAGTCATCGCATTTTTCGACACGGGCTCACGTGATGGCCGCGGTGGCAACGGAGGCACGACCGGCGGCGGCACGGCCTGTACGGGACCGGAGCCACGCGTTATGAAACGCACCTCGATGGCACTCTGCGTCTGTACCGCTACCGTTCTTGCCAATGGTCCGCGCGGCTCCATTTGGTACCACACGAACGACATGAAAAAGACGTGCAGCAACAGCGCGATAGTCAGCGCCACCCACAGGCGGCGACGATCGCGCGGTGCTTTGCGCCAGCGCATCTGATGCAGCATGGCGCGCGTGGGGCCGTCGAACGGATGCAAGCCGCGGTCTTTGCCTTCGGGCAGGGGAAGCCAGCGGTGGTGTTCGACCTGATCGGGGCGTTCGATAAGCCGTCCTCGCTATGTTGCCCGGCCACAGCTTGTGACCGCAGGGGAATGGGATGCTATGTGGAAAAGATTCCCAGGTTGCCACAGAGACCTTTCGCGTAGCCGCCGGTTCCATACCGTGCTCACACCGCGTTAACGGTTGTCGGCTTGAGTGGCGTGAAAGACACTGGATCCCGGCCTTCGCCGGGACGACGAGCCACTTTGTGGCTCGTCGTCTTCGCAGTGCAACTTGACCATTGCCGGGAATGGGAGAACGCTAACGGCGCGGCCGAGAGACCACTGGTCCCTTCCCCGCCTTCCCGCCATGACCGCCCTGCGTCCCGCACGCGAAGGACGACCATGACGGCCCGCCAATGCGCGGCCTCATGCGGCGTCGCCGGCACGATCCCGCGCCTCTGTATCAGGAGGGTCGCATCGTGTCCTACTACACGGAAAATATCCGCAACGTCGCACTCACCGGTCACGCCGGTGCCGGCAAGACCAGTTTGTTCGAAGCCTTGTTGCACGCTGGCGGCGCCATCCAGAGCATGGGATCGGTGGAGCGCGGAACCACGCAATCGGACACCGATATACAAGAGAAAGCCCGCGGCCATTCGATCGATAGCTGCATTGCCAGCATCGATCGCGGTGACTGCCATATGAATGTCGTCGATACCGCCGGCTATAGCGATTTCCGCGGCGCGACGCTCTCCGCATTGGCGGCGGTCGAAACTGCAACGATCGTAGTCAATGCCGCCAACGGCATCGAACACGGCACGCGCCGCATGATGGAACATGCGCGCGAACGTGGCCTCGCCCGTTTGCTGGTGGTGAACAAGATCGACAGCGAAGGTGTGAATCTGGCCACGCTGATCGATGCGCTTCGCGAGGAATTCGGCAACGAATGCCTGCCGGTCAACCTGCCTGCCGACAATGCCAGCCGCGTGCTCGATTGCTTTTTCCATCGCGACGGCAAGACCGATTTCTCATCGCTGGCCGAGGCGCACCAGCAGATTCTCGACCAGGTGGTGGAGATCAATGAAACCACCATGGGCGACTATCTCGACAAAGGTGAAGACGCCCTGACGCCGCAGCAATTGCACGATGCCTTCGAGCAATGCTTGCGCGAAGGGCACTTGGTGCCGATCTGTTTCGTCAGCACGCGCACCGGAGCAGGCATCCAGGAACTGCTGGATGTGTTCGAACGGCTGCTACCCAACCCGGCCGAAGCCAACCCGCCACCGTTCCGCAATGGCGACAATGTGCAGATCGCCGTCGATCCGAATCCTACTTCTCATGTCGTTGCCGACGTATTCAAGGTGATCAACGATCCCTTCGTCGGCAAACTGGGTGTGTTCCGTGTATGGCAAGGCACCATCCGCCGCGACAGTCAGCTGTTCATCGACGATAACCGCAAAGCCTTCAAGGTCGGTCATCTGTTCCGCCTCAATGGCAAGAATCACGTGGAAGTCGACCAGGCCGTTCCGGGCGATATCGCCGCAGTGGCAAAAATCGAAGACATCCACTTCGATGCCGTGCTGCACGATTCGCACGACGAAGACAGCATTCACCTGGAACCCCTGCACTTCCCGCAACCCATGTTCAGCCTCGCGCTCGAGCCCAAGCACAAAGGCCAGGAACAGAAACTCTCGCAGGCGCTGTATCGACTTTCCGAGGAAGATCCTTGCTTCCGCATGGAGCACCACAAGGAACTCAATGAAACGGTCGTGCGAGGATTGTCCGACCTGCATCTGAAAATCATGCTGGAGCGCATGAAGGATCGTTACGGCGTGGAAGTCGTGACACATCCGCCACGCATCGCGTATCGCGAAACCATCGCCGGCTCCGCCGAGGGACATCATCGGCACAAAAAACAAACCGGCGGCGCAGGCCAGTTCGGCGAAGTGTTTCTGCGCGTGGATCCGCTCGAACGCGGCGCGGGCTTCGAGTTCATCGACGCCATCAAGGGCGGCGTGATTCCCGGGCAGTTTCTGCCGGCGATCGAGAAAGGCGTGCGGCAGGCGATGGAAAACGGAGCCGTGGCCGGCTATCCGCTGCAGGATTTGCGCGTGACCGTGTACGACGGCAAATACCATCCGGTCGATTCGAAAGAGGTGGCTTTTATCAGCGCCGGCAAGAAGGCGTTTCTCGATGCGATCAGCAAGGCGCGTCCGATCGTGCTGGAGCCCATCGTGGATGTCGAAGTGTCGATTCCGGAAAACAACGTCGGCGATGTCACCGGCGGTCTGGCCGGAAAACGTGCGCGGATCATGGGCACCGATACCAAGCGCGGTGGCGAACTGGTGATCAAGGCGCAGGCTCCCCTGGCCGAGCTGACGGACTATCCGACCGAGCTGAAAGCGATGACCGGCGGGCGAGGCCGCTACAGCCTTGATCTCAGTCACTACGAACCGGTTCCCCCGCCCTTGCAGCGACAGCTCAGCGAGGCGTGGAAGCCCAAGCTGGACGAGGACTGACGTCGCCCGCCTGACTTAAATGCATGGCCGGGCAACATTGCAGTCGCCCGGCCGCATACCCATGTTGCAGAAGGAGCTGCAGGCCCCTCCTGGCGCGAGCCATCAGGGTTCCAGGATGTGCTTTCACACACTCATAATCCATGACTGCGGAGGGCCGCATGAGTCGCGCCTTCGTTAAAGACAATGACGGCGATGCCCAAGACGCATTGCCCGAACTACCGCTAAGCGAACACCCCAACTATGTCACGCCGCGCGGCATCGCCGCCTTGCGCGGTCGGCTGGCCGATGCGCAAGCACGACGCGATGCCCTGAAGACGGGTGAGGAGGATGCGCTCGACGAGCAGCGCGAACTCGCCGCGCTGGAGCGCGAGCTGCGATGGCTCAATACGCGCGTGGCCAGTGCCATGGAGGTGGATCTCGCCAAACAGCCACACGATCGTGTCGCCTTTGGCGCGATCGTTACCGTGGATAGCGAAGATGGCGAACGACGATGGCAGATTGTCGGCGAAGATGAGGCCGACGCGGAGCATGGTCTGGTGAGCTACGTCTCGCCGCTGGCGCAAGCGTTGCTTGGCGCGCGTGTGGGCGATGAAGTGCGCTGGCAGCGGCCCGCCGGCGACATGACCATCGAGGTGGTGGCGATCGATTATCCGAGCTGAGTGCCCATTCGCCACCACCGCTGACTTGCAGCGATGTCGAATTATAGCCTCACCGTCATTCCGGCGAAGGCCGGAATGACGGTGAGGTAATGCTATTCATCAGGAAGAAACTGAAAAATCTCAGCGCTTGGGCTTCAGCAACGTACCCGTGCACTTGGGCGAACCGCACAGGCACTTCCACAGCTTCTTCAGCCGTGCGGTGTGCGGTACTTCCAGCACGATGCCGTAATCGTAGGTGAGCTCTTCGCCAGGCTTGATGTTGCGCTTGGTCTGGATGATCACTTTGTCCTTGCGCGGATTGCCCGTGTCGTTTTCCTCGACGAGGGCTTCGCAATTGGGGTTGCAGCTGTGATTGATCCAGCGCGCGATATTGCCCTTGCGGTTCGCGTCGATGATGTAGTCATCATTGAGCGTGAACAGGAACGTATGGCCAGTCTCCCCGCCGTCGCCGTACATCACGTCGGCTTCGTCGTGGGTCATCAGCGTGCCCCTGTACTCGATGACTTCTTCGCCTTTCTTGAGTGGAGCGACGGCAAACACGCCATTGCCATGGATGGGAGAGCGGCGAGCAACGATACGACGGGGCATGGGCAACCGGGGAATGAGGGACGCGATCCCTAATGATGCCTGCTCCAGCCTGGCTTGAAAACGGGAAGTAACGAACGGCTGGTGTGGGCGCAAGAACACACCGTCCCACACTCTTGCAACACGCGCTCCCGCAGCAGTCCCGAGGCGTGTTCTCCGTGACATGGAATGCAAGCGGCCGAACTTGCCCCTCCACGCCCCATCTCCCTCCTCCTATTTTGTATAACCACAACAGTTTCAAACGTTTCGCGTGTTGCGGGCGCCCATTCCACCCGTCCCTTTCCCTGCTATATTCAAACAATCGTTTGAGGTGATTCCATGAAACGACTGCTCCACGGATTGGCCCTTGTTCTCCTGGCTGGCGTCCTGGCTGCCTGCGGGCCGCAGAAACAAAGCGTGTTCCCGCCCACCATCACGATCCAGCAGATGCGCCTGCAGCCTGACGGCACCTGGGAACTCACCCTGCGCTTCCAGAACAACAGCTACACCGGCATGGATTACCAATCGGTCGAAGGCCAGTTGCAGGTCGCCCAAGGGATTCCCGTGCGCCTGCATGCAAAGTTCGACCTGGGTGTGCCGTCCTTTGCCGCCGACGTGATCCAGGTGTCCGTGCTGCCGACGACCGAGATGAGCCAGGCACTGCAAGCGGTCAACGCCAAGGGCAGCGCCGGTTCGCTGGCCTACACGATCCGCGGCATCGTGCATTGCATGCCCAATCTGGAAGATCACCCGGACGACAAGAATCCGCGCGACTTCCCATTCAAACACGACGATTTCCTGTCACCGGTACCCGGCATCGCCAATACGTATCGCTGACGATCTATCGCAATCGCCACACGAAGGACTTACGCCATGACGCTCTACAAGGCCCCCCTCGACGATCAGCGCTTTGCACTCTTTGACGTGCTCGGCGCAGAAGCCATTCTTACCAAGCTACAAGGTGGCGAGGGCCACACTCGTGACCTGCTCGACGCGGTGCTGGAGGAGGCCGGCAAGCTGAGCGAGGTGGTGCTGGCGCCGACCAATGCCCCGGGCGACGAGGAAGGCTGCCATTTCGACAAGGCCACCCGTACGGTCACGACGCCGAAGGGCTTCAAAGACGCCTTCCGCCAGTTCTCCGATGGCGGCTGGGCCGGTCTGACCATGGCGGAAGAATTCGGTGGCCAGGCGCTGCCGTCGGTGATGGGCATCGCGACGTCCGAGATGTTCCAGTCGGGCAATCTGGCGTGGAGCTTGTATCCGCTGCTGTCTGAAGGCGCCTGCCACGCGCTGGAACTGCACGGCACGCAGGAGCAGAAGCACACGTATCTCAAGCCCATCGTCGCCGGCCGCTGGACCGGCACGATGTGCTTGACCGAGCCGCAAGCCGGTTCCGACCTCGGCCTGTTGAAAACCCGCGCCGAACCCGGCCCCGATGGCAGCTACAAAATCACCGGCACCAAGATCTTCATCAGCGCCGGCGATCACGATCTGGCGGAAAACATTCTGCACCTGGTCTTGGCACGCCTGCCCGACGCACCCGCCGGCAGCCGTGGCATTTCCATGTTCATCGTCACCAAGTACAAGCTGAAGGCCGACGGCTCGCTGGGCGAGCGCAACAATGCCTACCCGGGTGCGATCGAGCACAAGATGGGCATCCGTGGCTCGGCCACCTGTGTGATGAATTTCGACGAGGCGGAAGGCTATCTGATCGGCCAGCCGCACAAGGGCTTGGCGGCGATGTTCACTATGATGAATGCCGCGCGCCTGTCGGTGGGTCTGCAAGGTCTGGCCTTGTCCGAACGCGCGCTGCAGAACAGCCTCAACTATGCGCGCGAACGTCTGCAGTCGCGCTCACTGTCCGGTCCGAAGTTCCCCGACAAGCCCGCCGACAACCTGCTGGTGCAGCCGGACGTACGTCGCATGCTGCTCGCCCAGCGCGCGTTCGTGGAAGGCTCGCGCGCCTTGATCATGTACGCCGCACTGCAGACCGATATCGAAGCGCGCGGTGCCGATGAAGCCGCGCGCCAGCACGCCAGCGAACTGCTCGCCTTCTTGATCCCGATCGCCAAGGGTGTGGTCACCGAGCTGGCGCAGGAATGCACCAAGGAAGCACTGCAGGTCTACGGCGGCCACGGCTTTATCGTGGAGAACGGCGTGGAGCAGTTCGTGCGCGATGCACGCATCATCACGCTGTACGAAGGCACCACCGGCATCCAGGCGGCGGACCTGCTCGGTCGCAAAATCCTCCAGCTCAAAGGCGTGGGTCTGCAGTACTTCCTCGCCGAAATCGGCGCCTTCTGCAAGGCGCATGCGGCCGATGAAGCGCTGCGTCCCTACATCGGCACGCTCGGTGCACTGGCCAAAGAATGGGGTGAGCTGACGCTGAAGTTGGCGCAGCGCATCCAGAGCAATCCGGAAGAACTGGGTGCCGCCGCGAACGATTACCTCTACTACAGCGGCTACATCACGCTCGCCTACTTCTGGGCGCGTGCGGTGGCTGCCGTGGAGAAGAGCACGCAGCAGGCCGAGTTCAAACAGGCCAAGCGTGATACGGCGGCGTTCTACTTCGCACGTATCCTGCCGCGTACGCATATGCACAAGGCCGCGATCGAAGCGGGCGTGGAGACGTTGCCGGCGATTGCGTAAAGCAACAACTGGCGCAGTTTGCACAAAACGCCCGGCCAATCCGGGCGTTTTTTGTTGGGTGTTTCGTCGAACTAACCTCTTACCTCACAGCGATTCTTTACCTCAGCGTCATTCCGGCGAAGGCCGGAATCCACGCTTCGTGTGCATCATGGATTCCGGCCTTCGCCGGAATGACGCCTAGTGAAGTTCAGTATTCCGAGGACCAAAACGCCCGAACGATAGCGATATGCCTTTCGGCACTGCCGCATGCCCAGCCTGTGCATTAAGGCTAGGCTAGCTGCACATCCAACGGGGAGTCACCATGAAGTCGAGTCGTGCCGCGATCGCGTTACGCGGGCTCAAGCCTGCGATGTTTGCCCTGCTGCTCACCCTGAGCGGCGCAGTACTGGCGACGGATCCGCCCGGCCCTTCGCAATACCCGAATTACCCCAGCGAAACACCTGCGCAGTTCACGCCAGTCACGAGCAGCTACGACTACGTCGAACGCGACGTGATGATTCCGATGCGCGATGGCGTAAAGCTCAACACAGTGATCCTGATTCCCAAGGGCATAACACACGCCGGCATCGTGCTCACCCGCACGCCTTACGATGCGAAAGAACTCACCCATCACATGATGAGCGGCCATCTTGGCCCAATGCTGGAAGGCTACGACAACGCCACCGACGTGATCGTGGAAGATCACTACATCCGCGTCATCCAGGACATCCGCGGCAAATACGGCTCCGAAGGCGATTACGTGATGAACCGGCCGATCCACGGCCCGCTCAATCCCACTCCGGTCGATGACGCCAGCGACACATACGACACCATCGACTGGCTGGTGAAAAACGTGCCGGAGTCGAACGGCAAAGTCGGCACCATCGGCATTTCCTACGACGGTTTCGAACCGCTGATGTCGATCATCCATCCGCATCCGGCACTCAAAGTCGCCGTGCCGATGAATCCGATGGTGGACGGCTGGATGGGCGATGACTGGTTCCATCACGGCGCCTTCCGCCAGCAGAACATGTCCTACATCTACGAGCAGTCTGCCTGCCGCGACAACTGCTACAAGTGGTGGACCAGTTATCACGACGAATACGACCTGTTCATGCAGGCAGGCTCCGCCGGTGAACTGGGGCGCCAGTACGGCATGGAGCAGCTTGGTTTTTGGAACAAGATGATTGCGCATCCGGCCTACGACTCGTTCTGGAGCGAACAAGCCGTCGATAAAGTGCTCGCCGCGCAACCGCTGAAAGTGCCGACCATGCTGGTGCACAGCTTGTGGGATCAGGAAGACATCTACGGCGCACTGGCCGTGTATCGCGCGATCAAACCCAAAGACACCAGCGGCGAGATGGTCAAGCTGGTCATGGGGCCCTGGCATCACGGACAGGAAATCGAGGAAGGCAGCTCGCTCGGCGCGATCCAGTTCGGCAGCGACACTGCCAAATATTTCCGCGAACACATCTTGCGCCCGTATCTGGCGCAATACCTGAAAGATGGCGCACCCAAAGCCGATATTGCGCCAGTCACTGCCTTCCAGACCGGCACCAACCAATGGCAACGCCTCAGTCGTTGGCCGCTCGCCTGTGAAGATGGCTGCAAGGCCAAGAGCCGTCCGCTGTATCTGCAAGCCGGCAACAAGCTCGGTTTCAGCGCGCCTGCCAACGGCGCGAGCTATGACGAATACATCTCCGATCCGGCTCGCCCCGTACCGTTCCGCGCACGCCCGATTCAACCGATCGGCTACGACAACGGTCTCACCTGGCCGCAGTGGCTGGTGGACGATCAACGCGAAGCGTCCGGCCGCACCGATGTCGTCACGTATGTTTCCGACGTACTCACCCAGCCGCTGACCATTGCTGGTGCACCCGTCGTACATCTGACCGCATCGACCAGCGGCACCGACAGCGACTGGGTGGTGAAGCTGATCGACGTGTATCCCGATCAGGTCGCAGAACAGCCGGAAATGGGGGGCTATCAACTCGCCGTGGCGATGGACATCTTCCGCGGCCGCTATCGCGAAGGCTACGACAACCCCAAACCGCTCACCGCCAACCAGCCGCTGGCCTACCGCTTCGAATTGCCCAACGCCAATCACGTCTTCCTGCCGGGCCACCGCGTGATGGTGCAGGTACAGTCGAGCTGGTTCCCGCTCTACGACCGCAATCCGCAGACCTTTGTGTCCAACATCTTCTGGGCCAAGCCAGGGGATTATCAGAAGGCCACGCAGCGGATTTATCACTCGGCGGATCAGGCCAGCTATATCTCGCTGCCCGTCATCGGCGACTGAAGGAACGCCATGGTCATGCTCCTCCCCTCCGCACCGGGGGAGGAGCAAAGGCAGGAGGCTTCCATCCACGCCCCACTTGGGTGTAGAACCGACCTACCCGTTCCCCGCTCTTACCGACCGGTCGACGCATGAGTGACAACGCTTTTCATATCCGTCTCGCCGAAGACGATGACGACTTCATCCTTGGCCTGGTTCCGCGCTTCGTGGATTTCACCCTCCCCGCCTGGCGCAGGCGGCATGAATGTATCGAAGGCATTCGCAGGGACCTGAGCCGCCAGTTGGATGAACAACCTTCCAACAGTTACGTGTTCATCGCCGAGAATGACGAAGGTGAACGCGTGGGCTTCATCCATCTGCAGAAGACGCAGGATTACTTCAACGGCCGCGCCAACTGCCATATCTCCGACCTTGCCGTCGTGCCGCGCCATGAGGGCCAGGGCGTAGGCAAAGCGCTGATCGAACACGCAGAGGATTGGGCACGCGAGCATCAGTGCCAGATGGTGACGCTGGCGGTGTTTCCCGGCAACGAGCGGGCGCGGGCACTGTATGAAGCGGCCGGATACAGCCTTGATCTGTTGAGACTGGCCAAGCCAACCCACTAGCGCAATTCTCCATCTCGTCGTCCCGGCGAAGGCCGGGACCCAGTGACTGCTGCGCTATTAAGACGCCGGGTTCCAGCCTTCCTCGCTCCCCAAAACCGGGCACATCCGTGTGCCCTCTCCGCGTGCGCCGGGAACACAGGGTGTTGGTAAACATGCCTTATGTCACTGTCGCCTCCGCGCCAGATGCGATGTGCTGATCACTTATGTTGCAAGGGGTAAGTGATGCACGGGGAAGGGTTGGAATCGTCGATGACGCGCCGCGATCTGCTGCGCATGATCGGGCTGAGTGCCGGTGGCGCAGCGATGTACCAGGCGATGAGCAGTCTGGGATTTGCCGCAGAATCGCCCTATAAGGGCTCGCCGAAGCTGCAGGGCGCACCACGGGGCGCATCGGTACTGATACTCGGCGCCGGGCTGGCAGGCATGGTGGCCGCTTATGAGTTGCGCCAGGCTGGCTACAAAGTGCAGCTGCTGGAATACAACGCGCGTCCCGGCGGCCGTAACTGGACGCTGCGTGGCGGCGACACCTATACCGAACTGGGCGGCGAGACACAGCATTGCCAGTTCGATCGCGGGCTGTATATCAACCCGGGACCATGGCGCATCCCGTATCACCATCGCGGACTGCTCGATTACTGCAAGAAGCTCAACGTACCGCTCGAGCCGTTCGTGCAGATCAATTACAACGCCTACCTCCACGGCGCGAACGCCTTCGGTGGCAAGCCGCAGCGTTATCGTACGATCAATGCCGATTATCGCGGGCATACGGCCGAGCTGCTGGCGAAGGTGGCTCAGCAAGGCAAGCTGGATGCGCAGATCAGCAAAGAGGATCAGGCTCAGTTACTGGACTCGTTGCGCGAGTGGGGCGCGCTCGACAAGAACTACGCGTATGCCCAAGGCCCTTCCGTCAGCAATCGTCGCGGCTATGACAAGCTGCCTGGTGGCGGACTGTCCGCCAAGCCCACCGATTCACAGCCGCTGCAACTGCATGACGTGCTCAATTCACAGCTGTGGCGAAACCTGACGGAAGGTGAAATCTTCGAATTCCAGACCACACTGTTTCAGCCGGTCGGCGGCATGGGGCGTATCGGCGAAGCATTCGGCCACGAACTGCAAGGTCTGATTCACTACAACGCCAAAGTCACTGGCATCCAGCAGGATGAGCAGGGCGTCACGGTTTCCTATGTGGACGCGCGGCATCCCGGCTCAACGCAGAAAGCACATGGCGACTGGTGCATCTGCACCATTCCACTCTCCATTCTCAGTCAGATTCCCATGAACGTCAGCGCGTCCATGGCCAATGCCATTGGTGCGGTGCCCTATGCAGCCACGGTGAAGGTGGGCTTGCAGTTCAAGCGCCGCTTCTGGGAAGAAGATGAAGACATCTATGGTGGCATCACTGCCACCGACTTGCCGATCAACAACATCAGCTACCCCAGCAGCGACTTCAACAGCAAAGGCAAAGGCGTGCTGCTGGGCGGTTATATCTGGGGCCTCAATGCTTACGAATTCACGGCCATGACGCCGGAGGAACGGATTCGCAAGGCAGTGGAATACGGCAGTCAGATTCATCCGCAATACAAAACGGAGTTCGAAAACGGCATCGCTGTCGCGTGGCATCGCGCACCGTTCACCATGGGGTGTTTCGCCTCCTGGTCGGACGAACTGCGCGCAAAGCACTACGGCAATCTCTGCCAGATCGACGGGCGCATAGCACTAGCCGGCGAACATGTCTCGTATCTGCCGGCGTGGCAGGAAGGTGCCGTCACGTCAGCGTTGGATGTAGTCACACGGCTGCATCAACGCATGGTGGCCGGAGGTGCCGCATGAATCGGCTGATCTTGTGCCTGGGTAGCGCCGCCGTGCTGCTCGGTGGCATTGGTGCAGTGAAGGCACAGTCTTCTGACAATGCGCTCTACACGCGCACCAGCATCAAGAACGCCAATGGCGAAGAGATCTTCCAGCATATTTGCCAAGGCTGCCACATGCACGATGCCAAAGGCGCAACGGGGGCAGGCACCTATCCGGCGCTCACTGGCAATCCCAAATTGGTATCGGCGCCCTACATGGCGGCTGTCATCCTGTTCGGCCGGCATGACATGCCTTCGTTTGCGACGAAGCCCATCACGCAACGCAGCTTCTTCGAAGACACCAAGCTGAGCGACGAGCAGATCGCCGAGGTGATCAACTACGTGCGCACGCATTTCGGCAACGATTATCGCGACAGCATCACGGCAGCCCAAGTCGCCGCCCTGCATCCCCAAGACCATCCAACACCATCCAGCCCATGAAGAGGAGAGGCGTCATGCACAAGGTCATTCATGCTGCCGCACTCGCTGCGCTGCTGCTATCGGTCGCAAGCTCTGCGCAGGACGTGGAGCGCTATCGCATGCCCAACAGCAATTTCCCGATATCCGCCGCGGTAGAAGTGCCTTCCGGAAAATCCACCATCTACCTAAGCGGCAATGTACCGCCTGTGGCCGACCCCAAGGCAGCGAAAGATTCCGTATCAGCCTATGGCAATACCGAAACACAAACCGTCGGCGTACTCACCAACATCCAGAAGCAGTTGCAATCCATGCATCTGGATATGGGCGATATCGTGAAGATGAATGTGTTCCTGGTTGGCGATCCTGATCACGACGGACACATGGACTTCGCCGGTTTCATGGCCGGCTATACAAAGTTATTCGGTACGAAGGAACAACCCAAGTTGCCAGCGCGTTCGGCGGTGCAGGTGGCGGCGTTGGCGAATCCAGGGTTTCGAGTGGAAATCGAGGTTATTGCCGTGCGGCCTTGAGCACGATTGCGCCGCAAGTCTAAACAGACGCTTGTTGTGCAAGCAAAGAAAAAGCCGCCTCGAGGGCGGCTTTTTCGCAATCACTTCGCAAGCCATCAGTTCTTGGTCTGATTCGCCGCTTCGGTTTCTTCACGCTGGGCCAAACGCTGGCTCACGCGGTCGATGTTCTGCAGCGACAGCAAGTGTGCGTAGATCCAACCCATGGTGCCGTCGGTGAGGAAGCGATGCGCGGTTTCGGCGTCGATCTTGCGCAGCTTTTCCTCGTTGATCACGAACAGACCATTGAGGTTGAGCACGTTGCCGTTGCGTTCCAGGCGAATGTTGCGCGGTTCGAGCAGGTCATACTTCTTCAGGTCTTCCATGAACTGACGAGTGCGCGCCACGTGCTGCTGGAATTCGCCAAGGAAGTTTACGGCGTTCTTCAGCACGTCGGTTTCGGAACCGTCTTCCTTGAACAGACGCTCGCCGTCGTTGTCGTTGAAGCCTTCGTAGGCTTCATCGAGGAATACGGTGAAATCGTCGCCTTCCGTGCCCGCCGGCTTTTCGGCCAGCACGAACGGATAGCGGCGAACGAAAGCCGGGATGTAGATGCCCTGCGCCCACTGGCCTTCGTTATCCAGGAACAGGTTTTCGCTCTGGCGCAGACCCAGCAGTGCCATGGGACCGGCGCTAGCCATGTCGGGACCGGCGAACAGGATCGGGATGTCGCGGGCGGTGACAGGGAACTCGGTGCAGGTCAGCGGCACGGAATGCACGCTGTGCGCAAACTTGAGGTTGGTGAGCCCCTTGATGCGCAGATCCTTGTGTGCGGTGCGATTGAGCGGCACAGGACGCTCGTAGAAAAGTACTTCAGCCACGTTACTTACCTCTGCCCCGCCGTGCCGGGGCCGCCACCCAGGCTTCCCCTCCCAAACCCGGCGTCGGGTCTACAGATGAACGGCCACTATATCAGCGCCGCAGGCCCAGGGGCGAATCAGTCCAACCCCCGGTTTTGAGACTATATCCGCGGCTCTTTGCATGCGTTTTGCAATCAACTTGTTCTATGCTGCGGAAAACCCGAGCACCGTTGCATGGATGGGCGCTCTTTCGCTACTGAGGTGAAGGACGGAACGCATGCTGATGGAAGTGCCAAAGCTGGCCGATTTGAACTCGACCCGCGTGTTGTCGCTGGATGCCGCCGGCCGGATCCTTGACTGGATCAGCTGGCAGGACGCGGTTTGCCTCTACGTGCGGGAGGCGGTGGCCTGGACCCTCGGCGACCCTTGCCTGACCGTGCACGGCGGCCATAACCGCGTCCTGGGCAGACAGAGCCAGATCCAGCTTCACCCCATCGTGGCCAGTACTGGACATTGCCGCGACCACGCGATTGACCCCGCCCCAGCCCTTACCAACAGCGCCCTTTTTGGGCGCGATCGTTATCTGTGCATGTACTGCGGCGAGCGTTTCAGCCGCGGCGAGCTGACCCGGGATCACGTGCTGCCGATCTCCAAGCGTGGCAGCGACGAATGGGAAAACGTGGTCAGCGCCTGCCTGGCCTGCAATCTGAAGAAGTCGAACCGTACCCCGCAGGAGGCCAACATGCCCCTGTTGGCCGTGCCCTACCGGCCCAGCTGGGTGGAGCACCTGATCCTGTCCAATCGCAATATCTTGGCGGACCAGATGGAGTTCCTCATGAACCATCTGCCCCGGAATCGGCGCGAAGCCTTGGCGTAAGAACAGGCTCCAAACTGAGTGCAGCTTGACCGGGGCCCTGACCTCGCCCCGGGTTTTGCTTGCCCCGCCCTAACGCAGGGTTAACAATACGCCAATGATCGACCTGTCCCGCTACCCGCATCTGTCCGCGATCGAGTCGCCGGCGGATCTTCGCCGCGTACCCGACGACCAGCTTGGTGTGATCGCCGATGAACTGCGGGGGTATCTGATCGAGGCTGTCGCAAGTTCTGGCGGTCATTTCGGAGCGGGCCTGGGCGTGGTGGAACTGACGGTCGCGCTGCATGCGGTGTTCGACACCCCGCATGACCGGCTGATCTGGGACGTGGGTCATCAGTGCTATCCGCACAAGATCCTCACCGGTCGCCGCGACCGCATCACCACCATCAAGAAGAAAAATGGCTTGGCGCCATTTCCGCGTCGCGAGGAAAGCGAGTACGACACGTTTGGCGTCGGTCACTCATCCACCTCGATCTCTGCTGCGCTGGGCATGGCCATCGCGCTGAAACGCAAAGGTGATGCGCGCAAGATCATCACGGTCGTTGGCGATGGCGCCATGACGGCCGGCATGGCGTTCGAAGCACTCAATCATGCGGCTGATGTGAATGCGGACATGCTGGTGGTGTTCAACGACAACGGCATGTCGATCAGCGAGAACGTCGGTGGCTTAAACAAGTCGATGACGCGCCTGCCTGGCACGCTGTTCGAGGAAATGGGCTTTCACTACAACGGTCCGGTCGATGGCCATGATGTGCAGTCATTGCTGCACGCGCTGCGTGCGGTGAAGAATCTGCCTGGCCCGCAGCTGCTTCATGTGATCACCACCAAGGGCAAAGGTTATGCGCCAGCGGAACAGGCGCAAATCGAATATCACGCTGTCGGTCCGTTCGATCCAAGCGCAGGTGTGGTGAAGAAAGCCGGACCAACGAAACCGACCTACTCCGATGTCTTCGGCGACTGGCTATGCGATATGGCCGCAGCGGATGAACGCTTACTCGGCATCACGCCGGCCATGCGCGAAGGCTCGGGGCTGGTGCGTTTTTCCCGTGAATATCCGCAGCGTTATTTCGACGTCGCCATCGCTGAGCAACATGCGGTCACGCTGGCAGCAGGTATGGCCTGTGAAGGCGCAAAGCCTGTGGTCGCGATCTATTCCACCTTCTTGCAACGTGCTTACGATCAAGTGATTCACGATGTCGCGTTGCAGAATCTGGATGTCACCTTCGCCATCGACCGCGCAGGGGTGGTGGGACCGGATGGCGCCACCCATGCAGGCAGTTTCGATCTGGGCTTTCTGCGCTGCTTGCCCAACATGGTGATCATGGCACCGGCTGACGAGAATGAATGCCGCGCCATGCTTACCACGGGTTTTCACCACAACGGTCCGGCGGCTGTCCGCTATCCGCGCGGCACCGGTACGGGCGTGGCGATCGCCAAGGAACTGGAGACGCTGCCGATCGGCAAGGCGGAACTGCGCCGCCGTGGCCACGGCCTGGCGATCCTGAGCTTCGGAGCGATGCTGGCGCCGGCCACAGAAATCGCCGACGCGTTCGATGCCACGCTGGTGAACATGCGTTTCGTGAAGCCGCTGGATGAAACCTTGCTGCTGGAGCTAGCGAAAGACCACGGTGCCTTCGTCACGCTTGAGGACAACGCGGTCGCCGGTGGCGCGGGATCCGCGGTGGCCGAATGTCTGGCAGCACATGGTGTAACCTTGCCGATCCTGCATCTGGGCCTGCCCGATGCGTATCTGGAACACGGTACCCGCGAGGAAGTACTAAGCGAGGCCGGACTTGATCTGCCAGGGATTCGCAAGGCCATCGTTACCCGTTTTCCGAAGCTAGGTTCATTGAACCAGGCAAGTGCTTGAGTAGCGCATAGCTTTTCCCTCTTCCCCGTTTACCGGATTTGTTGGCGGGGGAGAGGAAGTAGAGCGCAACGTTTTGATTTCATCATTTCAAAGGAAGCGTTAGGCCCGTGACTGAGCTTATCGTCCGTCTTGTCCAATTCTGCCGGCGTTTTGCCGTGTATGTGGTGCTGTTCTACGTCGTGATGGCGGGAGCCGGCATCTGGCTGGCCGCGCATCGCCTGAGCGTGGACACCAATACCGACAATCTGTTCGCCAAAACCCTGCCCTGGCGTCAGCACGCCATGGCGTTCGACCGCGAATTCCCGCAGTTCAACAATCTGCTGGTTGCGGTGGTGCGTGGCGCGACGCCGGAGGAATCGGCCGAAACCGCCGCGCAACTGGCCAAGGCGATGGAGGCGGATAAAAAGCATTTCATCGACGTAAGCCGTCCGGATGCCGATCCCTTCTTCCGCTCGGAAGGCTTGTTGCTGCCCGACCCGGACGAACTGGCCAAGCTGCTCAATTCGCTGATGAACGCGCAGCCGTTGCTCGGTCCGCTGGCCGCCGATCCGTCAGCACGCGGGCTGTTGAACGGCGTGTCGCTGATGGCAGCGGGTGTGCGCATCCAGCATGCCGACCTGACGCCTTACAAACCCGCGCTGGATCAGTTGCGTCAGGTGCTCGACAATGCTGCGGATGGCCATCCCACGCCGCTGTCCTGGCAGAGCTTGCTCGGCTCGGATATCACCCAGCAGCCTGAAAACGTCACCTTCGTGTTGACGCATCCTGTATTGGATGAAAATTCCCTGGAACCAGGACGTGCCGCGACCAGGGCCATGGAGCACATCCGCGACAACCTGCCTGATGTGAAGAGCGGCCGTGTGCGTATCGATTACACCGGCCCGGTCGCGCTCGCCGACGTGCAGTTCGGCGCGCTCACCAAGGGCATTGTGTGGAGCACCATCGGCAGTCTGCTATTGCTCACTCTGTGGCTGTATCTGGCCATGCATTCGTTCCGCCGCATCATTCCGATCCTGATCACCTTGCTGGTGGGCTTTGCGCTGACGATCGGCTTTGCCGCGCTGGCGATTGGCACCTTGAACGTGATCTCGGTGGCGTTTGCTGTGCTATTCGTGGGCCTCGCGGTGGACTTCGGCATTCAGTTCGCCGTGCGCATGCGCGAGATGCGCATGCTGCACGCCGAGATCAACGTCGCCATTGCCGAATGCGCACGCGTATCCGGTAGCCAGATCGCGGTCGCCGCCGCTGCGACGGCATGTGGCTTCCTCGCCTTCTCACCCACCAGCTTCGTCGGTGTCGCCGAACTGGGCACCATTGCCGGTGTCGGCATGGGCATCGCGCTTTTTTGTACGCTAAGCCTGCTACCTGCACTATTCAGCATCTTCAAGCCGCAACGCCAGACACAGGAACTGTCGCTGGCGTTCGGCCCAAAGATGGACGTGGTCTTGCATCGCCATTACAAGCCGGTGCTGATTGCGTTCACCCTGCTCGGCGCTATTGGCTTGTATGCGGCGATACGCATGCCGTTCGACGCCAACCCGCTCAATACACAGGACCAGACGTCCGAACCGATGCGCACGCTGCGCAGTCTGGCTGACAATCCGATCACCAATCCTTTCAACATCAACATCATGGTGCCCGACCTGGCCACGGCGCGCACGCTCACCGACAAATTGGAGAAACTGCCAGAAGTCTCCAGCGTGATCTCGGCGGCGACCTTCGTGCCGGCCCATCAGGAGGCCTCGCTGGATCAGCTCAATCAGGCGCAAGTACTGATGTTGCCGTCGCTGGATGTCGATCCGTCAGCGCCACCGATCACGCCTGCGGCGCTGCGCTCGGCGATCGAAGATGCGCACGATGCCATCGTCGATGCTCATGCGGAAATGCCGGCCGACTCACCGCTGTACGGCATCGACGCGGCGCTGCAGAAACTCGCCAAGGCCCCCGACGATCGCTTGATGGCGATGAATGAAGCCGTGAGCCGTTTCTTGCCCGCTCAGCTGCAGAGCCTGCGTGATGCGCTGAACGCGAAAGCCGTGACGCTTGAGACATTGCCCGAATCCATCAAGCGCGATTGGGTGAGTCCTTCCGGACAGGTGCGCATCCAGGTTTCGCCCACGGTCAATGATCAGGACACCGAGGGCCTGCGCCGTTTCGTGGAGGCCGTGCAAAAGATCGCTCCCGACGCGGGTGGCCCTGCCGTCACGACCATCGCTTCTGCCGAAACCATGATGAATGCGTTCAAACAGGCTGCCGTGCTGGCCATTATCACCATCGCGATCGTGCTGATGCTGGTCATCCGCCGCGTCAAAGACACCGGCATCGTGCTGCTGACGCTCGGTATGTCTGCCCTGCTCACCGCCTTGCTCGCCCGCGCGCTGGGCATGGCGGTGAATTACGCCAACATCATCTCGCTGCCGCTGCTGCTGGGCGTAGGCGTATCGTTCAACGTGTACTTCGTGATGAACTGGCGTGCCGGCATGCGCCGTTTCATCAGTTCCGCCTCGGCGCGTGCGGTGCTGTTCTCCGCACTGACCACGGGCACGGCCTTTGGCTCACTCGCACTGTCGCACGATCTGGGCATGTCGAGCATGGGACGCATGCTGCTGGTAAGCCTGGTGGCAGTGTTGCTGGCGACCTTCGTGTTCCTGCCTGCGCTGCTTTACGCGATCAAGCCGCCGACGCAGATCAGTGGCACGGGGCATTAACTGCCATGCCATAGACCGTGGGTCACCCCGGATTTAATCCGGGGTGACCCAACCTACGAAATCGCGCGATAGCTGAAGTCTCTGATCACAACGCTGCCTTCGTTCGCGCTGTAGATGCCGACCTTCAGGCTCACAAAGCCGCCGAACACGTTGTGATGAATGCCTGAGACCTCCATGCGAAGACCATGCAGGATCCAGGTTTTACCGTCGTCGTGCGAGTAGTGATAGGTGACGACGTTCTGTTCGTTTGTCAGCCGAATGCGTACGCGCCGGGTCGGCATGGACGTGCGCATCCAGGTTTGCTCCTGCGCATATTCGTAGGTTTTCATTTCATCCGGCGAAAACCCCACGCCAACGAACGCCACCGGGTTGTAGTACAGCAACAGACCGCCTTCGGCATCGCCGGTCAGCTCCAGGCTGGCTTCCACCACGTAGGAGCGATCGCCCACCAGGCATGTCACCGGGGGGCTATCTGCCGGTGAGCGTCCTTTGGCGGCGATATTCATCCCTCCAGCTTCATAACTGATCCGCGCTCTCTCGCCAGGCGACGCATCATGCAAGCACCACTGTATGCCCAGCCGGTTGTGAGCGAAGTCATCCGACAAGGCAAAACCCGACGAGCTCGCAGCACCTCCCTTCGGTTTTGCAAGCGGCGCGGAAAGATCACCACCCTTCGCGCGGAACCATCCGTCTTGCGTCCATTCGATCGGTTCCAGCAACGTCTGACGTCCCAAGGTCCTGAAGCCATTTTCGTAACCGTGATAAACCATCCACCAGTCACCGGCCGGTCCTTCTACCAAAGACGCATGTCCGCGCGACCACCACGGCTCCGCTGCACTCATGGTGCGCACCAGCGGATTGTGCGGACAGTGTTCCCACGGACCGTGGATGGAGCGGGAGCGTGCCGCAATTACCATGTGACCGGTGGGTGGCCCCGCCGTGCCACCCACGGCCATGATCAGATAGAACCATTCACCACGTCGCAACAGTTTCGGTCCTTCCGGCGCAAAGTTCTCCACGACCCAGTCGTCGGGATATCGCCAGGGCTTATAGGCCGACTGCAGTTCGCCATCCTTGGCCAAGCCATCGTCGGAAAGTCCTATGCGGCGAACGCCGTTGACGAACAGATAGCGCTTGCCGTCCTCACCCACAACATGACTGGGATCGATGCAATCACCGATCTTCAGATCGATGGGGTCGCTCCACGGGCCCTTGATGTCGTCGGCCCATATCACATAGATCGACCAACCTGCTCCCGGATTGGCCGGCATGTAGATGAAGTAACGGCCCTGGTGCTTGCATAAGTCAGACGCCCACACCGTACCGAGCGGCTTTGAAAGTGCCGGACCGAGCGGCGCCCAGTTCACCAGATCGGTGGAATGCCAGATGATCAGCCCAGGAAATGCTTCAAAGGGCGAAAACGTCATGTAGTAATCGTTGCCATCTTTGAGGATGGTCGGATCAGGATGATCACCGGAAACGATCGGATTTCGATACGTTCCGTCGCCAAGGTCGGCCTTGCGCTGGCCCTCGACACCCCTACCCCACGTCACGGCCTGAGGGTCACCGTCTTTGCATGTAGCGGCGGCAGTAGCGCTACGCAGGGAAAACGGCGCAGCCGCCGCACCCAGCAATGCCATCCGAAAGACGTTGCGGCGGGAATCGTTCACCATGCGTGTAAACCCTCTATCTGTGCTGCGCCCAAACAGGCCCTGCATTGTGCAACGCAGACGCAAAGGGGCGACGTTGCGAAAAACGCCGCGATTGTTTACTTTTTTTAAGATTGCTGAATGGCTAGAACGGCACGTTGAAGGACACACCCACCGTACGCGGCGTGGACATCTGCACCAGCATCGGGCCGCCAACCGTGGCCAGGAAGTTCACCGCCTCATCGTTCAAGGTGCCGATCGGGATCTGCCGGTTCAGTACGTTGCGCACGTAAAAATCGATGTTCGCGCCGTTGCGCAGGTTCACGCCGGTATTGATATCCAGGAACATGAATCCCGGCAAATAAAAATTCGGATCGCTGCTATCGCCGGAGAAACCCGCATTGCGATGCGTCGATGCGCGCAGGTTGGCGCCAAAATACGCATCCGTTCCGGCCAGGATGAACTTGTACTTCCCGCTGAGCGTGCCCGCCCACTTCGCTGAGTACGGCAAAGGCGAACCTTGTTGGATGCCCAGCTCCGGACTGCCATTCTTGGTGTACGCATCGGTAAAGGCCGATGAAGCGCCGAACTGCCAAGGACCCTGCGAGTAATTAGCCTGCATCTCCACGCCTTCCACGCGCGCGTCGCCTGCATTCTGGATAATGGTATTACCCAGGGTATACGTGTAGAGCTGCATGTGGTGCCATTCGATGTCGTAACCGTCGATACCCACGTTTAGATGGCCATCCAATTGACTGCTCTTGTAACCAAGCTCATAACTTTGCAGATTGTCCGAACCGAATGTGTCCTTCGCATTCGGATTGGGACCAAGCAAAGTGCTTTCGATCGGCGCTTGCAAACCGCCTGGTCGATAGCCGGTGGAAGCTCGCAAGTAATAGTTGTCCTTGTCATTGGGCCGCCAGCTCAAGGTAGCCATTTTGGTGACATCATCACTGACCAAATGCTCTCGGAACCCGCCTGGACTACCTGCGACCGGCCCTTCCTCAAAGTTGGAAAGATGCTGCGAGTTGCCACTTGCGCGCGCTCCCACCGTCAAATCCAGCGTCGGCCTGATGTGCCAGGTGAGATCACCGTAGCCCGCATACTCTTCGAAACCGGCATTGACGTTCTGCTGGATCAGACTGGTTCGCCCCTGCGCGAACTGGTTATCGCCTTCCAGTACATACTGCTCCCACACATTCTCGCGGTTGAACCAGAAACCACCGAGCCAATCGACATTGGGATTCTTGCGCGAGGTCAGCCGCATTTCCTGCGATGTCTTGTGCACGGTGTATTGCGAGTCGACATACAGCGAGCTGAGCTGTTGATCCACGCCCAGCAAGGGGCCCAGTTCGTTCAAGAGGTCAAGGAACGAATCCGGATAATCCTGCACGCTGTGGTTGACGAAATTCTGGTAGGAACTGATCCAGTCCAGCGTGCCGTAGTCAAAGTCGTAACCCGCATGAAACGAATACAACTCTAGTGTCTGGGTGAAAGGTTCGCGATGATTGAGCGCGCGCGTGTAGGGACCACCGGAAATCGGCTGCCCTTCCAGGTTGTAATCGGCCATCGACAAACCATCGGCCGCGATCTTCTGCGCCATCGCTGTGACGTTGAAGGTGAGCTTGTCGGTGGGATCGACTTCCAACTGCACGCGCGCACCTTTGGTATGCGTGCGGTCGTCGCCGCCGGCCGGCGTTTCACCCACGGCTCGATAAACGCCGGTAATGTGCTGGTCCACGACCGCCACACGTAGCGCAGCCTTATCTTTTACCAGCGGAATGTTCAGCGTGGCGTGTTCGGTATAACTCATCCCGCCGCGGTTGGTATTGGAGATATCGCCACCGACGCTGCCTGAGAAACCGCTGGCATCCGGCTTCACCGTCACGTACTTCACCAGACCGCCCATCGAGCCGGCGCCATATAACGTGCCTTGCGGACCATACAAGAACTCGATGTGATCGAGATCGAGCAGCGCCGGATCGAACACGAAAGTCGCCGCAGCTGCATACACGGTGCTGCCGCCCACCGGTACGTCATCGATGTAAACCGACACCGTCGGGCTGGTCTGGTTGCCGGTCGATACACCGCGCATGATCAGTTCGCCCTGCCCTGTTCCGCCCGCGCTGGCGAAGAACACACCCGGCTGATAGGACACGTAGTCATTGAGATTCTTGGCGCCGAGTTGCTGCAACGATATCGCCGATACTGTATCGACGTGCATCGGCACGTCACGTTCGGGTTCGCGGCGACGGTTTGCGGTAACCATCACTTCGCCGAGTGTCACTGCGGACTTCTTGGCAGTGGAGGGCGATGGTGGCGGCTCAGCGGTAGATGATGATGCCGGCGCAGTTTGCGCGATGACCTCTTGCGTAAAAATCGGAAGAACCAGTGGAATCAGCAACAGCCGGATGACACACGGCACATAACGTCGCGCTGACTGACGACGGATAACGACACGATGGCGAGCATTCATGGCGATCGGTCCGGGACAGGCTATTGCCTTTCTAATGCCCGGATGCGCCGCTGTTACCCGGGCCTCTTAGTGACGGCTGCAGTCTACGCCGATGTTCACGACGAACCACAATCTTTGCTGACTGACCAGCATCCCATCGTCATCCGTTCGCGCTGTTCCAGATCGCGCATGGTCGAAACTTTCGCGAAAGATGCATTGCACAGCAGCATGCGAACCGCTTCACCCTGATTCCAACCGTGCTCAAACAACAACCAACCTTCCGGCAAAAGATGCCGCCCTGCATCACGAATGATGCGTCGGATATCGTCCAGGCCGTCTTCACCGGAGGCAAGCGCACTCATCGGCTCAAAACGCAGATCGCCCTGATTCAAATGTGGATCATGGTTTTCGATATACGGCGGATTGGACACGATCACATCGAAGCGCTGATCGCCCAAGGGGGCAAACCAGTCACCCTGCACAAAGCTGACGTTAAGGATGTCGTGACGGCTCGCATTCCGTCGCGCAACGGCCAATGCATCGGCGCTAGCATCTGTTGCGATCACTTGCGCAAGTGGCCGATCACGCGCAATCGCCAGCGCAATCGCGCCCGTACCCGTGCCAAGATCGGCCACGTTGACGGTCTTGCTGATCGGTATGCGCTCGAGCGCCTCCTCCACGAGCAGTTCGGTCTCTGGCCGAGGGATCAAGGTGTCCGGCGTGACCTCCAGATCCAGCGACCAAAACCCGCGCCGCCCCGTGATATACGCCACCGGCTCACCGGCCTCACGTTGCTCGACCAGCACGGTATACGCCGAAGCATGTTCCGCCGAGAGCAAATCATCCGCATGCGCGATCAACCAACTGCGCGATTTGCTCAATGCATAGGCCAGCAGCACCTCAGCATCGACTCGATCGCCGAGCCGCTGCACTGCGGTCAGCAATGCTTGGCGAACTTTAAGCATCGTTTGGCGACCCTTCCGTGGACGCGACTTGAGACGGCGGCGCGATCTGCTTCGGCTCATGCTTACGCCAATAACCGCCATCCGTCCACGCGCCGAAGCCCCATCGCAACCAGCCGATAAGCGCGTTCGCGAGCCACAGCGCCCATGCCAGCATGGCGATCTTGTAGAACCAGAGCGACACGCTGAAGACACCCGCGCGCGGAATATCATCCTTTGTCTGATCGCCAAACCAGTTCAGATCCCATGCGCTGGAACCGTTTCCCGTGACATGCATATCGGGCAGGCCAAGCAAACCGGTAGGTACGGCCGAGACCAGCATGCACAACGCCAACACGGTCACCACCGCCAGCCCCGCTTGCAGCAAATTGAAGCGGTTACCGGCCAGATTCGCCATGGATCCCGAATGACGCGCACGCAAGCCGAGCAGAATCAACCAGAACACCACAAAGGCATAGGCGCTCCAGGCAAACGCAGAAAAGCCCAAACCGAGCAACAGCCAGTGATGGAAACGCAGCGGCGTCGGCGCATAACGGGAGAGCAGCCACGCGGTCAGCAGCAACACGACCAACTGCGCCCAATACAACACGGCCGGTCCCATGCTTGGCCCCCAGGTCCAGAGCACCCAGCGATCCTGCGGCAGTTTCAGCTGCAGCGAAATGTTGCTGGATGGTGCAGCCAAAGCATAAGCAGGCGTGATCGACCGGAAACTTGCGCCGATCGGTTCGCGCACATGCAACACGTAGTGATGTTTGCCAGGAAGCAAGGGCAAGCTCAGCTTGCCGTCCTTGACCGCCAGACTGAGTGATACATCGTCGCGCATCGCGTCCAGCAGCGCTGTACCTGCGGGAAGCGAGATGGCGTGATCGCCACCACGCGTGCTGCGTGCCGTGAGATCCAACGAGGTTTCAGTCGCGCGATCACCGACATTGCTGCTCGCACTCACGCTGTCGAAGGCAAGACTGTCGCCTTCCACAGGTTGCGGGCGTGTGATGGTCAACGCCAGCGTTTCATCGGGCAATGGCTCAAAGCGCAAACCATCGCTGCTATCGCTGACGGGCACACCCTTCGCCTCGACGTGCCAGATCGTCGCTGGATGCAACAGCCATACCTCGGCACGCTCCTCAAGCGTGGGCGCCTTGAGCTGCAGGCTATCGGCATGATCGAGACGGCTGATCCAGGCCACACTGCTTTGGCTGGCGTTGAAGGTGACGCTGATGCGCCCATGCTGCACGCGCACGTTATCGCCCAGCGGATGCTCGCCGGGAAGCAAGGGTAGCTCCAACGTAAAACCACCATCGCTAGGCGCGATGCGTTGCACTGTGTTGGACACCGTCCAATCCACGCCTAGTCGCAGATCGCGCGTCAGACTCACATAAGGCGGGAACGTTTGTTGTGGCAGTGGCGCTTGCTTGCCATCGGTAGTTGTCTTGACGCGATTGAACGTCATGCTGTCGCCCAGCATCCGCCCGGCATCGATGCCATCCAACGACCAGTCTTGTCCGTTGAAGGACACCCACTGCGGACGCAGCGTAAAGTTCAGCGTTGTGCTGTCAACAGGTCTGACGCGATAGCTGAAGCTGACGTGATGCACGCCAGGTACCAGCCGCACCACCAGCTGTCCTTCGTTTCTGCCGATGGAGGCATTGGCGTTGTTGTCCACGCTGATGCTGATCACCTGCATGCCGCCGTCTGTCTGTGGCATGGGTAGCGCGACAGGCGCGCCAGCATGCACTTCCATGTCGACGGTGATCAGATCGTCCTTGGCCTGTACCGTCGCGGTAGGAACCACAGCGCAATCGGGTGCGCATTTGGGTGCTTCGGTCAGCCGCGCCTGCAATTGATTCAACACATTCGGCGATGGTGTCGACTGCGCGTGAGCGATATGTGGCAAGCACGCGATGACCAGCAATGCCGCTGTGGCCCTGCCCTGCGACCAGCCGCGCCAGGATGAAGATAGCGGCTTGATCAGGTTCTGCACCATCCGACCCAGCAGCACCACCAGTAGCGCAAGCATGACGACGCGCAGCCATCGCACCAGCCATGCCGGCGCGATCACCAAACGCATGGTTTGTTCAGATGTCACCGGCCCTGACCAGCTCAATTGGTAATTGTTGCCAACGTCCCAGGCCGGTTCACCCGCACCCGCCTGGATCACACTGCGGTTGTCGGTTTCATTCACATAAACCGAGCTAGGCATCGCGCTTGCGGTCACGACGACGCTGGCAAGATTGTGATTCCCTCCGGAGGCTGCAGGCGATACCGACGCCTCTTCGACGGCGGGTGCCGGTGATGGCATAGCTGGTGCTGGCATAGCTGGCGTAGGAGGGGCGGGTGGAGCGGACTCCTGCATGGCCTGCTCCTCCACGGGAGCAGGCGGCGACGGAGCCACTTCTCGCTTGGCCGCGTATCGCTCGACCATGTTGACGGGGCGCTCCTTCCTCAAGATACCGCCATCGGCCTCCAATTGCGGGTGCAAAGCACTTTGCAATTGCGTCAATGCGAAAGGCAGCGTCGATAGCACCGCCAGCGCAAGTGCCGCAGCAGCAATCCCATGCGCCACACGCTCCAATCGACCTTGCGGCAACGCTTTTTTCAGCAACGCAAATGCCAGTGCCAGGCCCAGTGTCCAGCGTGGCGCACCGGCCTCATGTTGCGACAGCACCAGGAAAACGATCGCCACCAGCGCCCAGCGCCATCCCAGCAAACGTCCGGCCAGCAGAGCGATCAACGCAACGATGAACAGATCCAGCAAACTCCACTGTGCGATCCAGGAATCGGGCGAGCGATCGACGCCGCTTGCGCCGATCAGTCGGTAGCCATAAGGAAGATGCAACGTGGCATCGATGCTCTCCAGCGATGCCTGCCATCCGGTACTTGGCAGCAAGCCACTGCGATCGGCGATGCGCAAGCCCGCCTGAAGATCCAGATCCTTGCCGCGCAATTCGACGCCGCTATGCCCCTTGTCCGTATGCGTGACCAGCAACGGATCGTCGCCTTGTGAGGCGCGTTGCAATTGCCAGGGACTATCAACATCGAGTCTTTGCGTGTGTTGCAACGTGCCGGTGAGATGATCGCTGGCACTCAAACCTTGGCCATCAAAATCGACCCATATCTGCCGCTGCAATTGAAGCTGATCGGCCGCACTGCCTTCATTGCCACGCGTGCCCTGCTCTACCGTCAAGCCGCTGTCTGCGTCCAGAACGTAAGCCGGCAAGCTGCTCCAGTCCGATGGCACCCCCGCCTGCGCGGCGTCCGTGGCGTGACCGTCGATATGCGTGCTGCGCAAACCGGGGTCATCCGAGTAACTCCATATTTCCTGGCGCGGCCACGGATCCGGCGGCAGGTTGAGCGTCACCTGCTGCAGGGTATCCACCCCACGTGCAGAGAGCTGCAAGGTCCATTGACCGGGACGCAGTTGCACGCGCAATCGTCCATCGCTATCGAGTTGCGCGGGGAGATCGCTGTTCAATGCGGTCGCCACGAAACCTTTGGGCAACGCAGGTCCAAGCAGTTGTTCGCGCGAACTGCCGGTGACGTTCAACTGCACTTGTGTATCGAGCATCGCAGGCATGCCATCGGAAAGATGCCGGTAGACACGCACCGAAAGCGCATCGGCCTGACGCTGCGCCGTGACGGCTTCGCCCAGCGTGAGCTGATCGCCATTGCGTTCGACGTGGTCGACCGATTGGCCATCCAGACTGAGCGAGACCAGACCGATGGTCATGGGCACACGCAGCCGTGTCGGACGCGTTTCCCATGGCAGCGTGCCGCGCACGGTGTAATCGCCCGGCTCCAGCCACAATGCGGGATGCCCTTCGTGCAGTAACACCGGCCCGGCCTTGTCGTTCACCGAGACTTGCTGGGGCCAGCTACGATCGTCGCCCGGCACCCCGACCCAGCTCGCGGCGTCAACATGGACGCTGAGGCTGAATCGTCCGCCATCCTTGTCGGCCTCCAGGCCAAGACGGCCTGGCCAGATGCATTGATAGTTGCCGGCGCCCGGATTGCGGTTGGCCAGGAAGGGACAAGCATGTTCCGGCACATCGTGCAGCACCCAGTCCTGCCAATCGTGCAATGCGGGCGGCACGTCCTGGGCAAATAACGGCGCGACCATCCACAGCAGACCCAACATCCCTATCCATCGACGCATGCGGCTTTCCCCTTGGCGGCGTTTCGCCCAGTTTAGATGGAATCGGGGGAGTGAGAAGACGGGTGCCTCTCCGGTAACCGGATAAGAAAATGCCAGGCGGTTCGCACCGCCTGGCACCTGTCGATCTACGCTGGCTTGCGGTTAGATCTTCGAGGGATCCTGCTTGGCCTTCAGCGCGGCACACAACAAGGTCTGCTCACGCGTCTGGGCAAGGCCACGGTCGGCGCCGGTCACATCCTTCAGGCGCGGCGCGAAATAAGCCTGCAAGCGATCCGCTTCCGCCGTGGAGCAACCGCCACCACCGGCCAGTGCCGGCAGACGGCCACCGGCAAAGCTGCCGGTACGCGCAACGACCTGATCGTAGTGACCCGTGAACCAGTGCCACAGTGCATCACGAGCGGCAAGCGTGTCATGGCTACCGCGCAGAATGGCCGCCATTTCACCGACCTTGACTTGCTTGCTCAACGAGAAGTCACGCGCTTTGTCCGCCAATGCGGGCGTATCGGTCGCGCTGAGCCCATCGAGCATGGCGTTGCGCAACGCAGGGTCTGTGGTCTGAGGCAGTTCGGCAATCAGGGCGTCGAGTGCTGGCTCGCCATGTTCCTGCACGGCCACAGCAAGGGCGACGCCGAGCAGATCCGGATCTGCAGCAGTCAGATTCAGATGACCGTCGGCGTTCTTGGCAAGCGCCGCATCACCCTGTTTGAGCAAGGCTGCCCGCACTTCCGGCACTTTGAAGTCCAGTGCGAGTGCGTTGGCCAACGCACTGCGCAACAACGAATCGCCATCGGCTTCGCCGGGCTTGCGTTGATAGCCAAGCTGCTCCATGCGTGGCATGTAAGCATCCTTCACCCACGCCACGATTTTGGCGCGCTGTGCGTCGGTCACGGCTTCGTTGCTATAGATCCACTCGATCGTCTGCAACGGTGCCACCACGACCTCGCGAGTCGTCACGCTGGTCAGCGGCTTGAGCGCGGCCATCGCGTCGCCGGCGTTCAACTCACCGTGACGGAAACCCGCGTCGATGCTGTCTGCGTAAGCGAGCTGCTCGGTGTCACTGAGCGTGGCGACGTGCTGGGTCAGATCGGCCCATTCCGTCTTGCTCAGATTGAAACGGTAGTAACCACGCGCGTTGGCGTTGGGCATCACCCAGGTCGGCGTGCTGGCGTCTGCCAGCACCATCGTGCCGGTCGGCTTGTCGAGCAATTCGCAACTCTGCTTCGTACCGTCGCTGGTGGCGTAACGCACGCAAACCGGAATGCCCCACACGCGATTTACATCGCCCGTGCTGCCAACCGGCAGATAGCGATCCTGGCTCAGATGAAGGATGGTCTTGCCATCCTTCTGCTCCAGTCGCGTCTGCACGTAGGGAACACCGGACTGATCGAGGAAGCTGTTGAAAGCATGCTTGAATGTCGGACCCTGATTTGCGGCGGTAGCGATGGCGCCCACGAGATCGTCAGCGGTCGCGTTGCCGAACTTGTGTGCCTGAATGTAAGCACGCATGCCCTTCTGGAAGGTGTCTTCGCCGACATAGCCCTCGAACATACCGAGTACAGCAGCACCCTTCTGATAAGTGATGCCGTCGAACGCTGTCTCGATATCGCCATTGCCGGTAATCGGCTGACGAATCTGACGCGCCGTGGTCAGGCTGTCGTTATGCATTGCACCCTCTGCACCGCTGATCCGATCGAGATCGGCGCGATATTCCGGATGCACCTTCATGGTGACTTTCTGCTGCATCCAGGTGGCGAAAGCTTCGTTGAGCCAGATGTCGTTCCACCACGCCAGTGTCACGGTATCACCGGTCCACTGATGGGCCAGTTCGTGCGCCGTCACGTTGAACGAACCGCGTACATACTTGGCCGGAGAATCCGGATCGAGCAACAGCAGCCAATCGCGGAAAGTCACCAAACCCGGATTTTCCATCGCGCCAGCGGAGAAATCCGGAGCGGCGAGCAGATCGAGTTTGCCGAACGGATAGCCGAAACCGTAATAGTTTTCCAGCGTGTGAATGATGCTCGGCGTTTCGCTCAACACATGCTGCATGCGATGGCCTTCGCCGTGCGCTGCAATGCCGCGCAACGGGAGAACCTCGGTGCGATAATCGTCTGGCGAAATATCCGGGCCGTTGACGATATCCCACGGACCCACGGCAAACGCGACCAGATAGCTGGGAAGCGGTTGCGTCTGTGCAAACGTCAACGTCTTCCACTTGTCGCCGGCATGCGCTTCGTTGATCTGTTTGGTATTGGCAACGGCCACCAGATCCGACGGAATCGTCAGTGCGATGTCATAGGGCGTTTTGAAGCCCGGCTCGTCGAAACTGGGGAACGCATAGCGCGCGCTGATCGGCTCCATTTGCGTCATCGCGTACGGTACACCCGCATGACTGACTTTGTAGAGGCCCTGCAGCTGCTCGTTGAGCGGCGCGGTGTACTCAATAGTCAATGTCAGCTGCTGCGGCTTGAGCGTGCTGCCGAAATCAATACGCGACACGCCCTCTTTCGGCGCAACGGCGACGTACTTGCCATCGTGGACCTTGCCACTGGCGTCGGTAATCGTGACCTTGGAAACATCGAGGTCACGGCCGTCCAACCACAGATGATCTGCTGCCTGCTTCAAGTCCACCTTGATGGTGGTCGTTCCCGAAAAACCCTGTTGCGCCGGATCGACCTTGAAGGCGAGCTGATACGACACAGGCACAGCCCAGCGCGGCAGCTGACCATGCGGTGCCTGGTCGGCGGGCGTTGCCGCAAACGCGGCACCGCAACAAACCGCCAGCGCGGTCATGGCCAAAGGACGGAAAAGACGCTTCATATCAACCCACCTACGGTGTCCAAAACATTTGACGCTATGCCAAGTAGGCGCTCTGCCACAGTGCCATACGGCATAGCCCTCTGATCGGACTTATCCGACCGCCCTAAGCTAAACGCCCTCTCCCGTACAGAAACCCGAGTCGATGATGGATCACCGACCGTCCTCCGCGCCCGCTTTGCATGTCGCCGTGCTGGAAAGCAATGTCGAACTACTACAGGACATTCTGCTGCCCGCCTTGAAGAACTGCGGTTTTCGTGGCGCCGGCGCCACCTCCGCGGCGGAGCTTTACAGGATCATGCTGGCACAGCGCTTCGACATCGTATTACTGGATGTCTGCCCTCCCGATGAGTATGGCTTTACCGTCGCACAGCACCTGCGTGCCATGTCGAATATCGGCATTGTCATGCTCACCGGACGGGATAGGCGTCAACATCCTATTCAAGCACTGGAAAGCGGTGCAGACCTCTATCTCACCAAGCCGGTGGATCTGGATCTTCTGGCAGCGATGCTACACAGCCTCAAGCGGCGATTGACCTGCCAACTCTCAAACAAAACCGTCGCCAACTCACCTTCCCGGCCGGAATGGCGGCTCGAAAACGGTGGTTGGCGGCTGGTATCTCCTCGCGGCAATGTCGTGACACTTACCGCGGCGGAGCAATGCATCGTGATGACACTGGCCATCAAGAACGGTCAGCTCGTGCGGCGTGAAGCATTGATCGAAGCCATTGCGCGTAACGCGTACGACTTCGATCCGCACCGTCTCGAAATGACGATTCACCGTCTTCGTCGCAAGGTGCTCGCCAGCACCGGGGAGGCGTTGCCACTGCAAACCGTACGCGGCAAGGGCTATTTGCTTTCGTGCGATGCATCTCGCTCCATGTCTTCATTGCCCCGCTGACTTACAGCGTAAGCGCGGCGCGATGTTCCGCGCGACATGCGATGCATGCCGACATACCTTGTCAGATAACTTCGCTCGTTCCATGCGCTTTCGGTGCAACACCCCGACAGTTCGAAGAATGCCGCACTGCCTCTCTACGCCTGCACGTCACGCACAGCACAATCTGAACAACACGTACATGACCCAATGAGGTCGTCTCCAAACGTGAGCGTACGTGAAAAAAAGTGAGTCTCCGTGCATTTGCGTGAGTGACTACCTTGGCCGCGTGCCGAGATGCTCAAGCCGCTCAACATGACCAACGCCGACATCAGGGAAATCGGCTGAGGCACACACAGACAGCAGGCTCGAGGGGAACTTCATTCCAGCTTTCAGCGCCTCGATGCGGCACGCACAAGCGTGCAGGCACGTCCTGCCTATCTTTTTGCATGGAGAAAGCAACACGCATGAACAAGATCTACAGCAAAATTTGGAACGCATCGCTAGGCGTTGTCGTCGTAGCGTCGGAATTGGCTCGCTGCAAAGTCGTTGGCGTCGTCAACAAACAGGAGCGCTGTGGCCTTCGCCTCGCCGGGCTGTCGCTTGCCATCGTGCTCGCCACCACGCTGGTACCTGCAAAGGCCCACGCCGATGTATGCACCGGATCGTTCACGACTGCCAATCAGCCGCTGGCTTCAAGCAATGCGTTTGCGTGCGGCCCTCTGGCGATGGCCACTGGCAACTACAGCGCTGCCTTGGGTGTTCGCGCCACTGCGCTCGGCGACTACGCCACCGCGCTGGGCTACATGTCACTCGCGCGCGGCACCGATAGCGTCGCTATCGGCCACGACGCCCTATCCGCCGGTGCGAGCAGCCTTGCGCTTGGTCAAAATAGCTCCGCATCCGGCAACAACAGCATTGCGCTCGGCGCTGGGTCAATCGCCGACCAAGACAATGTGGTGTCGGTAGGTAGCGCTGGCAACGAGCGTCAGATCACCAACGTCGCCGCTGGCACACAAGGCACCGACGCCGTGAACGTGTCCCAGCTCAACAACTTGGCCGATAGCGTCAGTTCCGCTTCCCACTACTTCGCTGCGGCGGGTCAGGGCAACGACGACGCGCTCGTTACCGGCCAATACGGCACTGCCGCCGGTTCTGCCAGCTTCGCCATGGCCGATGGCGCTTCCGCGTTCGGCAGCGGCACTAATGCCATCGGCCAGTACAGCACAGCTCTCGGCTATGGCAGCTCTGCAACTGGGGACTATACGATTGCATTAGGTAATAACGCGCAGGCGAGTTACTACAGCGCTATCGCCATTGGCTCGGGCAGCTCGTCTACCAGTTGGTCATCGATTGCGATGGGCCCGAACAGCCACGCATATGGCGTGCGCAGCATCGCCATCGGTGAAGGCGCCCAAACGGACAACATGGGTACCATCGCGCTGGGATGGGGCAGCCAGTCCACAGGTATGTTCTCCACCGCTTTGGGCGAGGCGACTCAGGCGATCGGTTACAACACGTTGGCAGTCGGTGCAGGTGCATGGACACTTGGCGATAACTCGACAGCGCTGGGTGCTGGAGCAGGCAGCGAGAACGCCGTCGATCAAATCACCGCGGTCGGCTCCAACGCACAAGCAGATGCTTATCGCGGCACGGTGGTGGGCGCAGGCAGTTTTATCGCGGATTGGGCCCCGCAAAGCACACTCATCGGTGCGAACGCCTTCAGCTTTGACGCAAACGGGACAGCACTTGGCGAAAGCAGCGAAGTGGCCTATGGCGCTTCTAATGCTGTTGCACTGGGATCGGGCTCGTATGCAGATCGCGCCAATACGGTTTCAGTGGGTGCCGATGCAGAATGGACTGATGGTTACGGCGTCAAGCACGCAGCCATCGATCGTCAGATCACCAATGTTGCCGCCGGCACGCAAGCGACCGATGCGGTGAATAAATCGCAGCTCGACACATTGGCCAACAGCGTCGCTTCCGCAAGCCACTACTTTGCGGCCACCGGTCAAGGCAATGACGACGCGCTCGTTACCGGCCAATACGGTATCGCCGTCGGCTCGGGCAGCTTTGCCATGGGCGATGGTGCTTCCGCCTTCGGTAGCGGTGCTAATGCCATGGGTCAGTACAGTCTTGCTGCTGGCTATAGCAGCGCAGCGTTCGGCGATTCCAGCACGGCAATCGGCCAGAACGTACAAGCCATTGCACAGGAGTCGACAGCGCTCGGCTACAACGCGTCGGCAAGTGGTGTGTATTCGCTCGCTGCGAATGGCGGCACCGTGGCGAGTGGTGCCGATTTCGGCATATCGATGGGCGCACTCTCGCAGGTCAACACGGGCGCCAGCAGTTCGATCGCCCTAGGCACCTTTGCAACGGTAGAGCACGACGCTTTCAACTCGATGGCCTTTGGCCTTTTCTCCGACGTCAGTGCGGGCGCACAAAATGCCATCGCCATCGGCACTACCGCTCACGCAGGAAATAGTGCCGCGACCGCCATCGGTGGCGTGGGCATCTTTGTTGATCAGACAACTAATCAGATTATTGCAGGCGGAACCGATGCTCAGGGCCAGAGCGCCACGGCCATTGGCAGCTATGCGCAAGCCGAAGGTGACGAAAGTACGGCTGTGGGTGTGGGCTCTATCGCCAACGGCAATCGTTCAGTGGCCATCGGCGCTGGCGCAGGGCGCAACGGACTTAGCGATAGCAGCGTCGCCATCGGTGAGCTAAGCCAGGTGACGGGTGCCAACGCCGTTGCGCTAGGCGCGCTCTCGGTTGCCGATCGTGACAACTCGGTCTCGGTGGGCAGCGTTGGCAACGAACGTCAGATCACCAATGTCGCTGCCGGCACGCAAGGCACCGATGCCGTGAATAAATCGCAGCTGGATGCAGTCGCAAATGTTGCCGATGCGGGTGCTCAGACCTCTCGCTATTTCACCGCAAACGGCAAGAACAACGGCAGCGATAATGCGTCGGCTACCGCTTCTTACGCATTGGCCGCAGGAGCATCGGCAACTGCCAGCGGCACCAATAGCGTAGCGCTGGGGCACAACGCCACAGCAACCGGTTCAAGCAACACGGTGGCCGTAGGCGCGAGTGCCCACGCGGGCAGCTATGGTTCCCTGGCACTCGGTGCGAATGCCGTAGCCACGACCAAGACGTCGGCCGCCTATGCTCCCTACGCGTTCAGCGCGACAGCCGTGGGCGATCAAGCATCGGCAACGAACGACGACACAGTGGCACTTGGCCTCAAAGCCAATGCAAGTGGCGGATATGCCATGGCACTCGGTGGCAATGCGCATGCGGCCGGCAAGTATTCCATTGCACTCGGTGAGAAGGCCAACGCCACCATTCAGGGCGCGATGGCCCTAGGTGTCTCCTCCTCAGCGACGGCCACCAACGCAGTCGCACTGGGAACCAACTCGGTTGCCAATCGTGCCAACACCGTGTCGGTGGGGCGCGCGGGGGCAGAACGCCAAATCACGAATGTGGCAGCTGGTACAGCGGACACCGACGCGGTCAACGTTTCTCAGCTGAAGCAGGCCGGCCTCTTCACCGTAGGCGCGAACGGTGTGATGGGCGCTTCGACATTCAGCATTCAGGGCAATAGTTACGCCAATGTGGGCGCTGCATTCGGAGCACTGGATAGCGCCATGACTGGTGCACTCAGCAGCATCAATTCGCTCAATGGACGCGTGAGCAGTCTCGCGACCCAGGTGTACGCGGCGCCTGCAATCACCCGCAATATCGACATCGCACCAATCACAAACAACGCCAGTCCACAGAACGCAACGGTTACCTCGATCGCGAGCACTACGGATCCAACCAGCACAGTTTTGGGTAACAATGCACAAATCGCGAGCACGGCTACCAATGCGGTGGCAGTGGGCGCCGATAGCAATGTGACAGCGTCGTCAGGTACGGCCATTGGTCAAGGCAGCCAGGTCACTGCATCGAACGCCGTGGCGATCGGTGCGGGTTCTGTCGCCGATCAAGCCAACACGGTGTCGGTTGGCAGCGTTGGCGCGGAACGTCAGATCACCAACGTGGCCGCCGGTGTCAATGCAACGGATGCTGCCAACGTAGGCCAGGTCACGGCGGCCACGCAAAGTGCCATCAGCGCAGCGGAGACTTATGCCGATAACGGCGATGCGCAAACCCTGAGTTCCGCCAATGCATATACCGATCAGAAGACGGCGGGATTGGTCAGCAGCGATAACTTCAACGCTTTCCGCGATCAGGTGAACAGCCAGTTCCATTCCGTCAATCTGCGTCTGAATCGCGTCGGTGCCATGGGTACCGCGATGGCCGGCATGGCGGGCGCTATCGCCGCGGCACCAGGTACGGATAACCGCGTCAGTGCAGCGGCAGGCACCTACGCGGGCCAGTCCGCATTGGCGGTCGGTATTGCGCACCGCATTCCCGGCAATGGTGCCGTGCTGATCGGCGGCTCGATTGCCGGCGGCGGCGAATCCAGCGGCAGCGTTGGCGTCAGCTTCGGCTGGTAACCGATAGCGCTCTGTTCATCGACTCGATGCACAGAGCGTCCCTTTTGCCACGCCGCCACGGCGTGGCGATTACCGGGCGACTCCGCATCGCCCGTCTTTCCATCCGGCGCGCGGATAGCCCCGGACTCACTTCAAGGATCCATGTATGAAGTCACTTTCATCCTTACGCATCAGCGCGCTCGCGACCGCACTGGCTCTGCTCGTGCCAGCCATTCATGCCGCAGACGCCCCTTCGCTCTCTGCCAAGTTTGTCGGCGTGAGCAACGCTGATCAAAACTATGATCGCTTCATCATCACCTATAAGCCCGGTACGTCCGAACGTGACAGCAGTGCTGCCGTTCTTCAAAACGTCATTACCGCCATCGGTCACGTGGGCCTCAACAACGCAACGATGTCCGTGAACGGAACAACGACACCAGCGCTTTCGGCCTCCTATCAGCGCAAGCTCGCCATGGGCGCTGACCTGATTCGCACGTCGCGCAAGTTGAGCCAGAGCGAAGCGAATACGCTGATGGCGCAGATCGCTTCCGATCCTGCCGTTGCGCACGTCCAGCCCGATCGCATGTTGCACGCGGTGCAGGACTTCAAGGCACCCGCCTCGTTGGGCAAGCCGACCGACGCGCCAACGCCCGTAGCGCCGAACGATACGTACTACGCCGATTACCAATGGAATTTCTCCAATGCTGTCGGTGGCGCCAACGTCAACAATGCGTGGAATATCGCAGACGGCACCGGCGTCACCGTGGCGGTCATCGATACGGGCATCACGCAGCATCCCGATCTGGACACATCGCTGGGCGATGCGGGTTACGACTTCATCGACGATCACACCGTGTCCGGCCGCGCGGTCGATGGCCGCGTACCTGGCGGCTGGGATACGGGTGATTGGACGACCCGGAACGAGTGCGGCGCAGGCACCGCAGCGGAAAACAGCAGCTGGCACGGTACCAACGTAGCCGGCGTGATTGGCGAGCTGACCGACAACAACATGGGCATGGCAGGTATCGCTTACAACGCGAAAGTGCTGCCGATTCGCGTGCTTGGTCACTGCGGCGGTTACGACTCCGATATTTCCGATGCGATCGAATGGGCGTCGGGCGGCCATGTCGATGGTGTTCCCGACAACACCCACATCGCGCAAGTCATCAGCATGAGCTTGGGCGGCGAGGACCAATGCGCCGCAGATGATCCGGAATACCAGGCCATCCAGGATGCTCTAGGCCGCGGCACCGCCGTCGTGGTGGCGGCTGGCAACAGCTCGGCGAATGTTTCAGGTTTCACACCGGCCAGTTGCCCTGGCGTGATCGCCGTAGCGGCGAACGGCATTACCGGCAAGCGCGCGTTCTATTCCAACTACGGCAACGGCATCACCCTCTCAGCGCCGGGTGGTGGCATTTATGCCAACGACGCATCGTCAGGCACGCAGGTAAATGAAGGGTTCATCTGGCAAGCCCTCAATCTCGGCACGACGAGCCCCATCTACCCAGCAGATCCCGTCCAGGCATACGGCGGCATGGCCGGCACTTCGCAGGCTACCCCGCACGTGACCGGCGCAGTGGCGATGATCGTCGGTGCGGTAAAAGCCGCTGGCCTGCCGGCACTTACACCCGCACAAATCACCAATATCCTGGTGAAATCGGCGCGTGCGTTCCCGGTGACCGAAGACCAGCCGATCGGTGCGGGCATTCTCGATGCCTATGCGGCTGTCAATCTGGCACTCGGTAACGACAATGGTGGTGGTGACAACGGCGGCGACAATGGTGGAGAACAACCCATTGTGCTGACCAAAGGCTCGCTGCTGTCGGGTCAGAGCGCAAGCAGCGGCAGCATCCTTTACTCGATCGTAGTGCCGTCGGGCGCGACCACGTTGAACATCCGCACACTTGGCGGCTCAGGCAACGTTGCGATGTATGTGAAAGCGGGCACCGCTCCGGCAGCAGACGGTAGCGACGCGGACTTCAGCTCCGTGAAGCCAGGCACCAGCGAGGCTGTAGTGATCGCGCAGCCACAAGCGACGACCTACTACATCCGCGTCGCCGCATCGCAAGGCATTTACAGCAACATCTCCGTTCTGGCCGATTACAATCCGTAATCGACAACGCGTAGTGCAAAAAACCCCGGCAGGCACATGCCGGGGTTTTTTATGGCCACCGATCGGACCTTTGATGAGCCCACGAGGTCGACATGTTGATGCCTGGCGCATGGCTAAGGCCCTTCTTGATATCGGCCAGCGGCGGAAACTGCAGATCCCTCAGCTCCTTGCGCCACACCAAGTGGGCGAATGCAGCACTTGCATTGTTAAAATCGATCACTACCATTGGGTTCATAGACTGCATCTATAATTAGGGCAATCCATGAACCTGCGCGATCTCCATTATCTGGTTTCCCTGGCCGAGCACCGCCATTTTGGCCGCGCCGCGGAAGCCTGTTTCGTCAGCCAGCCCACGCTATCCACCCAGATCAAGAAGCTCGAAGACGAACTGGGCGTGGCTTTGGTGGAGCGCACCCCGCGCAAAGTGCTGCTGACCGATGTCGGCCGCGATATCGCCAATCGCGCCCGTGAAGTACTCAACGAAATCGAGCAGATCAAGGGCGTCGCCCGCCGCACGGTGGACCCGGAATCCGGCACGGTGCGCCTGGGTATCTTCCCCACATTGGGTCCCTACCTGCTCCCGCATGTCGTACCCATGATGCGCGATCGCTTCCCGCGCCTGGAGCTGCTGCTGGTTGAGGAAAAAACCGAGACGGTGCTGCATCGTCTGCGCGAGGGAAAGCTCGACGCCTGCATCGTCGCCCTGCCCCTGCACGACGACAGTCTGCATAGCGAGTTTCTGTTCGAGGAACCTTTCCTGCTGGCCGTGCCGCAATCGCATCCGCTGGCCAAGCGCCAGCAATTGAAGCTCAACGATCTTTCCGACCAGAATCTGCTACTGCTCGAGGATGGCCACTGTCTGCGCGATCAGGCGCTGGAGGTTTGCCATATGGCCGGTGCGGGTGAAAAAACCGGTTTCCGCGCCACCAGCCTGGAAACACTACGGCAAATGGTTGCCGCCAACGTGGGCATCACCCTGCTGCCCACGCTCGCCGTGAAACCGCCGATCGCCCAGGTGCCCAACCTGCAACTGGTCGAATTCAGTGGGCATGCGCCGAGCCGGAAGATCGCCATGGTGTGGCGCAAGAGTTCGGCGATGAGCAGTTTCCTGAAGCTGTTGGCTGACGTGTTCAAGAAATTGCCACATGACCTGCTCGATCCGCACAGTGCGGTGAACATCACTCCTGCTAAGCGTCGGCGCACGGTTTGAACGCGCGCATGACTCAGTAAGCAGCCGAAAGCCCGATCGGACACGTCACGCCGGTACCACCCAGCCCGCAATATCCATCCGGGTTCTTGGACAGGTATTGCTGATGATCGTCCTCGGCGAAATAGAACGGCCCCGCCATCGCAATCTCGGTCGTGATATTGCCGTACCCCGCTTGCGCCAGCTCAGCCTGGAAACGCCTAGCCGAAGCCTGTGCAGCATCAAGCTGAGCCACATTGGACGTATAGATGGCTGAACGATATTGCGTTCCCGCATCATTCCCCTGACGCATGCCTTGCGTCGGATCGTGGTTTTCCCAGAACGTTTTCAGCAAAGTATCCAGGGAGATCTTCGACGGGTCGTACACCACCCGTACAACTTCGGCATGCCCGGTCATGCCTGAGCACACTTCGCGATACGACGGATTGGGCGTATAGCCTCCCGCGTACCCCACTGCGGTGGTGAGCACACCGGGCAGATTCCAGAACTTGCGCTCGGCACCCCAGAAGCAACCCATGCCGAACAACACGCTCTCGCTGCCCGGGAAAGCCTCCGATTGCAGCGAGCGCCCATGCACATGATGGCTGTCGGTGGGCACGAGCGGTTGCTCGCGCCCGGGCAAGGCCTCGTCCGAATGAGGCATGCGTTGTTTCCAGGCACCAATGCCAAGCATGACCGCATCCTCCTTCCAATGTCTGGGAATCAATAATGCAACAAGGTATGTAACGGAATGTTGTCGGGCCAGAGTTTCCTTCCCTGCAGGGCCAGCAGTTCGATCACCACCGAGGCGCCGACCAGGTCGGCCCCAAGCTGCCCAAGCAGGTCGCGCGCCGCACCCAAGGTTCCCCCTGTGGCCAGCACGTCGTCGACCAGCAGCACGCGTTCGCCCTGGCGCACGGTATCTGCACGGGCTTCCAGGCGGTCTGTACCGTATTCGAGCTGGTAGTCGGCATGCATCACCGGAGGCGGCAGCTTGCCCGGCTTGCGCAGCGGGATGAAGCCGGCACCCAGTTTCTGCGCAAGGGCCGACGCAAAGATGAACCCGCGCGATTCAACGCCACAGACAGCCTGCACTGCGTGGCCCTGCCACGGCTCGGCCATGGCATCGATACAGCGCGCAAACGCCGCGCCATCGGCCAGCAGTGGCGTGATGTCACGGAAAATCACACCCGGCTTCGGAAAATCCGGTACCGCGCGGATCAGACCCTCAAACGATGTCATGCATTCACTCCCATCAAGCTTTGATCGCGCGACGACCGGGCCGCAGCGCGCCGAGTAGGATACCTGCCAGCGCAAGCGCCAGCCCGGTCCAATCCCCGGACATCGTGGGACGCCCGAGCAGAATCACATCCAGCACAAAAGCCAGCACCGGCTGCAGCAACAGCAGCAATCCCACCAGCGACGCCGGCAACCGCGGCATGGCTTGCACCATCAGCAGCCATGCGAGCACTTGACCGAAGAATCCCAGTGCCAGCAAGACGCTCCAGTTCGCAACACCATGCAAGGCAAAGCTATCCCCCTCGCCGCTGCCCCAAAGCCAGAGCATGAGCGCACATAGCAAGCTCATCAGTCCCAGGAATTGTGCTGGGGAAAGGCGTGTGTGCGTCTTTAGTGCCCGCCGGAAGCTCAGCAGGTAAACGGTATAGGCCACGCCGCTGCCCAAGCCCAGCCATACGCCCAGGCGATGTCGCGCATCGAACATCGACCAATGCGCGCCGACCAGCAGCCACAAGCCCACCATCGCCAGCAACATGCCAGGTACGAACCAGCGGCCGGGGCGCTCGCGGTAAAACGTAAAACCAACCAAGGCCATCAGGAATACCTGGAAGTTGGTCAGCAACGTGGCGATCCCCGGCCCGACCCACAGGATGCTGCGATGCCATTGGATCAGGTCAGCCGCGAAACCGGCCGCTGGTAGCAGAGCCCAACCAAGATCGCGCACGGTGAAGCGCTGCCAGCGTCCGCGAAGCGCCACCCAGACCAACAGCATGCCGCCCCCGAAAAACATGCGGTAGAAGCCGGAAACGGTAGGCGCGGTGTGCGCATAGACCACAAACAGGCTGGTGCTGGACAGCAGCATCGCGCCGGCCGCCATCTGGATGACGGCGGCACGCGTGGACACGTCGCTGCTGGCGCCCGCAGGCGCCGCGGTAGTAGAGGGATCAGACATGAAGGGTTCTAGCCTGGCACCGGCAACAGGCTGTCCACGCCGCCGTCGTCGTCCTGCAGAACCTGCCTTGCTTCGGCCAGGGCGCGGTCGATCTCGCGCACGATCGGCTCGGCGACATCCAGGCTCGATTCGGGCACCAGCACTGCGACGTAATCCAGCGCCGGCAGCTGGCCTACCCCACCGGTAAGGTATTCGCCGGAGATGAAAGCAGGTATTTCCGCGCCTTCGAGCGCGTCCTTCACCAGGTGGGCATCGATCAGGTTCTGGGCTCGATAAATGATGCGCATGGGGGCACGCTACTGCTGCCGGTGCTGAGGGGCAAGCATCAGGGTGTGCCTGACCAGAATGCACCGATGCCAGCGACACCCTGCCCGGCATGCCGACGGGCCTGTTCTTCCTGGGCTGGGGTGACGCCGCCGAGTGCATAAACCGGCAGCGCCGCCGCCTCGGCCAGGCTTTGAAAGCGGGGCCAGCCCAGAGGGGTGGCATCTGGATGACTGGCCGTGGGCGCTACAGGCGATAAGGTGGCGAAATCGGCACCGACACGCGCGGCCTGTTCAAGCTCTGACGCGTCGTGACAACTGCAACCGACCAACTGCGTCCACGGCAACGGACGTCTATCAAGTGCTGCCAGCTGAGAAGACTTCAGATGCACGCCCACGCCATCACCCAGCTTGAGAGCGCCTTCGATATCGCCATTGAGCAGCAGCTGCGCGCCATAGGGCAACGCGAGGCGTTGCAAATACATCGCCAACGTTTGCACGTCATCTAACGGCCATTGCGGAAGCCGCAATTGGATCAGCCTGACACCACGCTCAAGCGCAGTGCTGATCCGGTGACACAAGAACTCGGCGTGGTGCGTCGTGATATCCGCCGGTGTGATCGCGTACATCGAAGGCAGACGCAATGCCTGCAAGATGGGGCGATCTGCCGGCGCGAGTATCGTCGGATCCACCGCTGAGGGCAGTACCCATTGCAGTGCTTGTCCTTCCAACGAAACAGGCGTGCCCTGCCACTGGGTGAACTGCCACGCATCCAGCAGCAAACCGCGTTCGCCATAACGCCAGGGCACACGGATCAACGGTACGCTTTGGGCGAGATCGGCTTGAATACCCAACTCTTCGCGCAACTCGCGCACCAGCGCATGTTGCGGCTGCTCACCGGGCTCCAGCTTGCCACCGGGAAATTCCCACATGCCAGCCAGATGCTTGCCTTCAGGGCGTTGCGCCAGCAGCACGCGACCCTGCGCATCGCGCAATACACCCGCCATGACGTGCATGCGGCTATCGGCGCGATCGCTCACGGTAAAGAATCAATGGTTGCGGATGTACTCGACCATGTCGAAGTCGTAGCTGTGATCGCTATCTTTCTTATGGTGTGTGCGCTTCACTTCGGTCCACTCCGCAAAGTGGATGCCCGGGAAGAAGGTATCAGCGCCATCCACCGCCGCGCTGACCCAGGTGAGGTACAGGCGCTGAGCTGCCGGCAACGCGTCGTGGAACACCTTGCCGCCGCCGATCACCATCAGACCGGTGCCATTGGAGCGCGCCTGGGCTTCTTCGATGGAACGCACGGTGACCTGGCCCGGGAACGGTGCCTCATGACGGTTGGACAGCACCAGGTTCTCGCGATCCGGCAGGGCGCGGCCGATCGAGATGGCCGTGTTGTAGCCCATCAGCACGTACTTGCCGAGCGTCAACTGCTTGAACCACTTCAGGTCATCCGGCAGATGCCAGGGGAGCTGGCCCTTGCGACCGATTGCAAAATTCTCGTCGAGGGCGGCAATCAACGAAATGGCCATGGAAGCTCCGGGCAAATATGACAGTGGTCGAACGGTACGTGCAGCCGGAAACATTCCTGGCCACGCTGACCGCCCATTATAGCCTTTCGCAGGTTAGGTACACATGGCAGGTATGCCAAATCAGCCAGCCACCCCGTCATAGTGGCGCTCTTGCGCTCAAAAACCAGAGCCAAATCCAGCGGATTTGCCAACGCCTGCCGGCGTTAGACGGCTACCGGCGCCTTGATCGCGGGATGCGGGTGGTAATCCTCGATCACTACGTCGTCGAAGCGGAAATCAAAAATCGATTCCACATGCGGATTGAGCTTCAGTCGCGGCAAGAGACGCGGCTCGCGTGTCAGTTGCAAACGCGCCTGCTCCAGATGATTGTTGTACAGATGCGCATCGCCCAGCGTGTGCACGAAATCGCCCACACCAAGACCACATACCTGCGCGATCATGTGTGTAAGCAAAGCATAGCTGGCGATGTTGAACGGCACGCCGAGGAAGATATCGCCAGAACGCTGATACAGCTGGCAGCTGAGCTTTCCATCCGCTACATAGAACTGAAACAGCACATGACACGGCATCAGTGCCATCTTCGGCAGCTCGCCTACGTTCCACGCGCTAACGATCAGTCGGCGCGAATCGGGATTGCGCTTGATCTCTTCGATCACCCAGCGAATCTGGTCCACCACATGACCATCGGCAGTAGGCCACGCACGCCATTGCTTGCCGTAAACCGGGCCCAGATTGCCGTGCTCGTCCGCCCACTCGTCCCAAATGCTGACACCGTTTTCTTTCAGGTACGCGATGTTGGTGTCGCCGCGCAGGAACCAGATCAGCTCATGCACGATGGATTTCAGATGCAGCTTCTTGGTGGTAACCAGCGGGAAGCCTTCGTTGAGATCGAAACGTAGCTGGCAACCGAACACGCTGCGCGTGCCGGTGCCAGTGCGATCGGTTTTTTCGGTGCCGTGTTCCAGCACGTGACGAAGCAGGTCGAGATAAGCGCGCATGCTAGGGATGCTCTGATCCATTCTGCGTAGGTGTCACCGGCCTTGTCCGTTCGCAGACCACAGGACCATCGGCGAAGGCAGACTGGCCGTCTGTCGAGACGATGGGCCGAAGGCATGCGGACGGACAAGGCCGGCCCCAACGCATTCATTTCAAATGACGGGGTGATATCCAGAAGACTCTCAGGCTATGCCGTACGGCTTGCCAAGGCACCCGGCCTTCCCTGCGCCGCACAACACAGCCTGAGAGCCTTCTGGATATCATGCCACCTACGCAGAATGGATCAGAGCATCTCAGAGTTTACGCCGTCTGAGTTTCACGCGCCGCGAGCGGCAAGGTGGGTGCGCGGCGCGACAGCCCGATCAGCAGCAGGCCAACGATGATCAGCGGTAGCGATTGAACCTGACCCATGGTCAGCCAGCCCCAGGCCAGATAGCCAAGCTGCGCATCGGGCACACGCACGAATTCAACGGCGAAGCGGAAGCAGCCGTACATAAGCGCGAACAAGCCCGAAATCAGATAGCGCGGACGCGGCTTCAAGGAGACCAGCCACAGCACGGTGAACATCACCACGCCTTCCAGCGCCATCTCGTACAGCTGTGAGGGATGACGCGGCAGCCCGTTATATTGCTGCATCAGCTGAGCCAGATTGGGATTGCTGGCTGCCAGCGCAACATCCTCATCATGAGCACTGGGAAAGATCATCGCCCAGGGCACCAGGCCGGGCTTGCCCCACAGCTCGCCATTGATGAAGTTGCCCAGCCGCCCCAGGCCCAGGCCAATCGGCACCAGCGGTGCCACGAAATCCACCGTATCGAAGAAATGCAGCTTGTTCCGGCGTGACCACCACCACCCCGCCGCCAACACGCCCAGCAAGCCGCCATGGAAGCTCATCCCGCCGTCCCACACGCGGAACAGCGCCAACGGCTCGGTCCAGATCCAACGGGGGCCGCCAGCGTAATAGAACAGCATGTACCAGATGCGGCCGCCCAGGATCACACCCATCATGCCGTAGAAGGCCAGGTCGCCGAAGGCGTCCCGACTCACCGGCAAGCGGCCTCGTTTGCGCCGGTACTCGCCCAGTATCCACACGCCCAGAAAGCCAAGCAGGTACATCAGTCCGTACCAATGGATCTGGATCGGTCCCAACTTCAAGGCGACCGGGTTGAACTGAACGACAAAGGGTGGCGACATGGCAGAGCCGTGGGGATGAAAGCCGGCAGTTTAGCGGGCCCATGCCGGAACGTCAGGGCCACTGCCCCACTCCCTTTGGCTTGGATACACTCTTGGCGGCGCAGCTCTGCGGGGGAGAGCTTGCAAAGTGGAGCCGCGCTCAACCTAGACACAAACAGGGGAACATGGAATGTGGATTGCACGATTGCGCGCCCTTGCGGTCGCGTTTTGCCTGCTCATGCCCGCGATAGCCATCGCCGGCGATCTGATACCCGTAGAAGCCTTCGCGCACCGTGGTAGCTACAGCATGCCGCGCCTCTCGCCGGATGGTCAGTACCTGGCCGTCGATGTCGAGGATGGCGAGAACCACGCTGTGGTGATTTACCAGCTCAGCGACATGAGTCACCCGCGCAGCTATCTAAAGATGCCCAAATTCCAGTTGGCCGCCAATATTCACTGGGTGGGACCGACGCGACTGATCATCGAGAGGGCAAGGTTATACGGATCACTCGATAAGCCGGCGTATACCGGTGAAATTTTGGCTACCAATGTGGATGGTTCGCATGTCGAGGCGATGTTCAGCCGCGACTGGGCCTTGGAGTCGCACGGCAACGTACGCCAGATCGACGAGGGCTACGCCACCGTCGCCGGCCTGCCTGCCAAGGCGAACAATCATTTCTATATGCAGTCCTACCAATGGAATGATCAGGACAACACCTGGCTGTACGACGTGGATGCCATCAGCGGCACACGTCATCTGATCAGCCAGATCGGGATCAAGAACATGGACTTCGTCATGGGTCCTGACGGCACGCCCCGTTATGCCTGGGGTTACGACAAAACCCAGAATTTCGTGGTCTTCAAGCAGATCAACGGCGGTTGGGCGGCGATGCCCAAAAGCCCGGACGATGTGAGTTTCCAGCCCAGCAGATTTACGGCAGACGGACAGCACTTGTACGCCTTCTCCAGCACAAAAGGAGGGCCTGCCGCGTTGGTGCAGTTCAATGCGGATGGTACGAACCGACAGGTACTGGCCAAAGACGACTTCGGCAGCATCGGCTTCGTTCAATGGACTCCCGAGCGAAAGCCCTTTGCCGCAACGACCGTCACCGGCGTGCCCTCTCCGATCGTGATTGACGGCAACGAACACCTCGCCGCGCTCTACATGGCGCTGAGCAAGAAATTTCCCGACGATTTCGTGGACTTCACCAGCTTCAGCGAAGACGGCACCCGTCTAGTGTTCCTGGTCAGTGGCGACCGCAACCCGGGTGACTATTACCTGTTCGACATCCAGCACAACACCATCAAAAAACTGTTCTCCGTCGGTGCAGGGATCGATCGCGCCAAGCTCGGCACGCGTACGTCGATGCGTTTCACAGCGAGCGACGGCACGCCGCTGGAAGCGATTCTCACCGTACCGGCCGGCGCTTCGATGAACGACCTGCCGATGGTGCTGCTGCCGCATGGCGGTCCGTTCGAGATCAATGACGACTGGTTCTACGACAACGACGCACAGTTCCTGGCCAGCCGTGGCTATCTGGTGCTGCAAGTGAACTATCGCGGTTCGGGTGGACGCGGGCCGGGCTTCGTCAAATCCGGCTACGGAAAATGGGGTACCCGCATTCAGCAGGATCTGATCGATGGCGTGAAATGGGCCGAGACGCAGCATTTCGCAGACCCCAAACGGGTTTGCGTATTCGGCGCGAGCTTCGGCGGCTATTCGGCCTTGATGACGGTGATCCGCGCACCGAACCTGTTCAAATGTGCAGTCGGCTACGCCGGCATCTACGACCTGGCCATGATGTACGACAAAGGCGACATCAAGGGCGACGACAGCGGCATCAATTATTTGAAGGCCGCCATCGGCACCGATCCGGCCGTACTGGCTGCCAACTCACCAGACAAGTTGGCCGACAAGATCAACGTGCCGGTACTTTTGATTCATGGTGAAAAAGACGAGCGCGCCCCGTTTGCGCAGGCCAAGGCCATGCGGGCAGCGTTGGATGCCGAACATAAGCCGTATGAATGGCTGACCAAACCCGACGAGGGCCACGGCTTCTACGACGAACAAAACAACGTGGATTTGTACAACCACCTACAGACATTCATCGGCAAATACATCGGCCCAGGCGTTGCGCCGAATTGAAGCGCTTCCATCGCTTCATGCCTGCCTAGAAAAAAGCCCGCTAAAACGCGGGCTTTTTTTGTGATGCCTTACCCGCCCGTTCGCGTGACAGGCGTATCCGTTGGCACGCGCGCCATGGCCACGGCATTGGCCGAAGAGGACTTGGCCATCGCGATCTTCAGCCCGCGATAGACACTCAGCACAGCTTGTCCGTAGCCGCGCGCCAGCGCTGTGTCATGGCTGTGGTAATAGCCAATACGCAACACCGGATCGCGGCTTTGCTGCATCGCCTTGTGCAGCAGACCGGTGCCCACTTCGATGTTGCGTACCGGATTGAGCAGCGCGATCGGATCGGGCTCGATATCCCGATGCACCGGGTAATAGACCTGCATGATGCCGACGTCCTGCACCGGCAAGGCCATTCGGCGCGCCATTTGAATCGCACGCTCGGCATCCCCGCGCGATCCCTTGTGCATGCGCCCGTTCACCCGTACCACCCACGGACTGGGCGTGATGGAGCCATCGGCCTGGGCGCTCTTGCTCTCGACCAACGCCACGGCATAAATCAGCAGTGGATCGATGCGGTAACGCGCGCCAGCTGCGGCCCATAGGCTTTTGGGCGAAGCGATATCCAGATCAAAACCATCGCCGCGCACTGTCTGTACCGGCGAGGCCATCACCAGACGTTGGAGATCGTTACCTGAAAGCAGTGGCGTCGTCGTCACCGGCAATGACGTCCGCCGGGAGAGCCTCGCAACCAGATGCGGCGCGTCGATCATGGGTGGCGGTGGCAGCGCCACCGTCAGTCGCGGTGACTCAATAGCGAGGGAAGTGACAATCGGCGGCAGCGCTTGTGAGTGCCAATAATGCGTCACGATCGCCACCACGGCCGTCCCTGCGGCCATGGCCAGGGTATTGGCGGTGGGCTGCCGATACGCCTTTACATGCCGCTGGGCGGCCAGCAGCACGGTCGACATATCGCCTGCCGCGCGCGGCAAGGAGGTGGTGTAGGCCACATAGCGCATGCGCAGCGGACGAGCCAAATAGGGGCTGCCGCTAAGCGGGATCGCGCTGATCGGGGTACGGCGACGGGTGGCCCAACCCTGCGGATCGACAAACAGGATCCGCTGGCCTCCGGCAGGTAGCGGAATCGCCCCCGTCCGCTGGCCTCTGAACGTGGCCGGTGCGCACAGCAGGATCCGCTGACTCGCCTGCCGCCGGGGCCTGACATGTGCCGTGCCGGTATCCGTCTGAGCCGGGCGCAGCGGTCCCGGACCGGAAGCCCGGCGCTGCCGAAGCGACGGTGCTTCGTCGTTCAGGTCAAAGGTGGCTTGCAACAGCAACACAGGCGTCATCCTTTTGGCGTCTAACGGCCGGTTGACTAGACAAGCACAAATCGGGCCGAATGGCGAGGCGTTTTGCGAAAGATCGCCATCCTAATGTCGCTCACAGGACCCGCCGCCCCTCCCGCCTTTCGGGGCAGCCCAATGCTTCTAACTCAAGTTTGGCGAGAAAAGTCATCGTGCCTCATCGCCACACCACCATTATTGTGAAGCACACCCCTTTCCGCGCTCGCGCACAACACGCCAGCCCCCTATGACAGCCAGCACCCCCATCACGTTTTATTTCGACCCCGTCAGCCCTTACGCATGGCTGGCCATGGAGCAAGTCGACCGGATCATCGCAGCCGGCGGACAACTCAACTGCCGACCCATTCTGTTCGCCGCGTTGCTCAACACCTATGGCACCAAGGGACCGGCCGAAATCCCCGTCAAACGCGCCTATGTGTTTCGCGACGTGATGCGTCAGGCGCAGCAGCTTGGCCTGCCGTTTCGCGGCCCACCCAGCCATCCGTTCAATCCACTAGCCGCTCTGAGGGCAATGCACACCGTCGAAGACGGAACGCAACGGCTGGCGATGGCGCGTAGCCTGCTTGCCGCGGCATGGCGGGACGGTATCGATATTGCCGATCCGCACCGCCTGCACGACGTGCTGGCGAACAACGGTTTCGACGCCGATGCCATCAGCGCCGCATCAGGCAGCCCCGAAGTAAAACAACGCCTGCGCGACACCACGCAACAAGCCATCGATACCGGTGTCTTCGGCGTGCCGACCTTTCTTCTGCTTGGCGAGTTGTTCTGGGGCGCAGATCGGGTGGATGCGGTGATCTGGGCGCTAAAGGGCGGTGCGATCGACGAAACGCTTTATCGGGATGCATTGGCCCGGCCGGCCGGGGCGCAGCGCTAGACCGATACATTCATCGGGTGTCCATTGGCCGCCTAGATCAACTGGCTTCACCGCCCTTTCACGGCCATATCCTTTAAACAGCGAGCTGGGGTGATACATCACCATCGAGGAGGGTATCCATGAAACTCGTGTCTGCGTCATCTACGGCCGCGGTTCTGCTTGGCATCAGCGCACTGATGCATCCCGCCACATCCTTCGCCTTGCCAAGCTGTCAGATTTGCGACGGCTGGTATACGGAGTGCCAGAGCGATCCCGGATCATCGGCATGCAGCAGTTGGGACTCGCTCTGCCACAACTGTCCGCCACCGAAGGCCGTGCATGGCGCACCGCCGACCAAGCATGATGACAAGTCGGCCACTGCCGTACTGAATTCACGGCACGCCACCCCTGCAGCTTCGCAGGCCAAGTAAGCAACCCTGAAGTGAAAAGCCCCGCGTTAGAAGCGCGGGGCTTTTTGTTGTACGCCGCACGACACAATCACATTCAGCGCGGATGACTGGTGGCTACGTCGATCAGTTAACGACGCGCACCTGCATGCTCAACTGTCGCGCCGGTGCCCTGCTGCTTGGCTGACATGACGTTGCCAATCGCCTCCCAGGCACTTTCGAGCACGTCATCCGCTCCGCGCGAGGCATCGATCACAACACGGCTGGGAAGCTCCATCTGCAGGAAGATGTCGCGGCAACGCGCAAGATTGTCTTCCGTTTCGAAATGATTGGGCTTGTCGCCGCGTGCGCGAATGCGTGCCAGGCCGGTCGAAGGTGCAAGATCCAGCACCAAGGTGATATCCGGCGCAGGCGCAAAAGCGTTCTGTTGGAGAATCTCGCTCACCGCGATCCCACGCGCGCCTTGATAGGCCGCTGACGAGGGGTAATAGCGATCAAGCATGACCACGTCGCCCTTATCGAGTGCTGGCTTGATCACTTCATCGACATGCTGCCGGCGATCGAGCAACAACAGCCGCATCTCTTCTTCGACGGAAAGACGCCCTTGCGCCGCAGTCGCCCGCAATTGCGCGCCCCACGGACCCGCGGTCGGCTCCTTGCCCACGATCACGGTCATGCCGCGCACGCGCAAACGTTCCGCCAGCTTGTGCGCAACCGTCGTCTTGCCTGCGCCGTCGATGCCTTCCACCGCGATCAGCAGGCCCCCAGGAATAAGGCCATTGGTCATGCCCAAACTGTACATGATTCACCACGCGGAGCGCCGGGTTAAGCCAGGTCCGAAAGCGTTGTTTTAATGATGCGCCGGCAGAACACGGGCGCTTGGCCATCCCCAAAAGATAAGGGCCTGCGGAGGCCGCAAGCCCTTGTTTTATCTGGCGCCCGAAGTTGGACTCGAACCAACGACCCCCTGATTAACAGTCAAGTGCTCTAACCGGCTGAGCTATTCGGGCGGGGAGCTATATAGTTTGGGGAATGGGGGCCTGGGCTGTCAAGACGCAGGCCCGATTTTCAGTGAATCCTTCAGCTGGTCAGCACGCGATAGCACGGCACATAGGCGGTGCCGCCGGGCAGTTTCATGCGGTGTTGCTGTACGAAGGCCTGCAGCAGGTGATCCAGCGCGTGCATGATTTCGGTCTCACCGTTGATCTCGAACGGACCGTGTTTCTCGATCGCACGCACGCCCTCGTCCTTCACGTTACCGGCGACGATGCCGGAGAAGGCACGGCGCAGGTCTGCCGCCAACTCATGCTGCGGACGATCGCGGTGAATCGCCAAGCTGCGCATCGCTTCATGCGTCGGCACAAACGGCTGTTGGAAGGCCAGAGGAATGTTCAGCGACCAGTTGAAGAAGAACGCGTCCTTGTTGTCCAGGCGGTGATTGCGCACCTTGTCGACACCGCGAACCATCGCATGCGCCACCGCGATCGGATCGTCCACGATGATTTTGTAGTGCTGCGCGACTTCATCACCCAGCGCCAGCCGGAGGAACTTGTCGATCTGTTCGAAGTACGCGGCCGATTGCTTGGGGCCGGTGAAGATCAACGGGAACGGAATACCGGTGTTGTCCGGATGCAGCAGGATACCGAGCAGGTAAAGAATTTCTTCCGCGGTGCCGACGCCGCCGGGGAACACGATGATGCCGTGTCCCATGCGCACGAAAGCTTCGAGGCGCTTCTCAATATCCGGCATGATCACCAATTGATTCACGATCGGATTCGGTGATTCAGCCGCGATGATGCCCGGTTCGGTGATGCCGATGTAGCGATTGTTGCGGCGGCGCTGTTTGGCGTGCGCAATCGTGGCGCCTTTCATCGGACCTTTCATCGCGCCAGGGCCGCAGCCTGTGCAGATATCCAGCCCGCGCAAACCGAGTTGGTAACCGACTGACTTGGTGTATTCGTATTCGTCGCGCGAGATCGAATGACCGCCCCAGCACACCGCCAGGTTCGGGTCGATTTGCGGCTTGAGGATACGCGCGTTGCGCAGGATCTCGAACACGGCATGCGTGATGCCGGATGAATCATCCAGATCGAAGTTGCCCTGCTCCAGCTGCGTGGATATGTAGACGATATCGCGCACCACGGCTACCAGCAGTTCGTTGATGCCGCGAATGATCTGGCCGTCGACGAAGGCCTTGGCTGGCGCATGCGACAGCTCGATCTTGATGCCGCGATCCTGCTGCAGCACCTGGATGTCGAAATTCGGATATTGCTCGAACATGCCGCGGGGATCGTCGCTGATATCGCCGGACGTCAGGGTGGCCAGCGCACAACGCCGCAGCAGGCCATGCAGGCCGGAGCCGCTGGCATCGCGCAAGCGCGCGACCTCGTTGCGGGAAAGGATGTCCAGGCCGCCGGCTGGCGAAATACGTGCGCTCACCGTGGCGGGCTTGCCGGACTTGTCGATCTGCGTGTCATTCATTCCAATCATTCTCCTGCCACTTCAACGTGATGCAGATTCGCCTGCGTCACGTGTGCGGCCGCCTAGCATCTCGCTTCCGGGGCAATGCGGTCAATGGAGCCCGGCCATGGGACGGTCTCCCCATAAAAAAGCCCCGCGGCGAGCCGCGGGGCTTTTTTTGCACAACCTGTACCGACTAAGCGGCGCAGGCCACACTGCTTACTGGAACGATGTACCGAACGTGAGCACGAACGCACGCGGCTGCAGCAAACCGTACTCCGGTGCAGAGGAGTACAGGTACTGAGCAAGCGCCGCTCCGGCCGGCTGCTTGGACAACATCGACGCCGAGTACACGTATGAGAAGGCTTCGTGGTTGGTCAGGTTGTCGACGTTGAGCTTGATGTACGGCTTCTTCAGCCAGCCCCAGTCGCCGAAGCGGTAACCGGCGCTGAAACCGAAGGTGGTGAAGCCACCCACGCTCTCGGTGTTCAAGTAGTCACCGTACAGCGAGCTGGTCACACGACCGGTCAACATTGCCCACACACGCGAATCGTCGTAACCGAGGCTGACGTTGCCGATGTTGCGCGGCGTATCGGGCATGGTCTTGCCGTTGGTCGGATAGACGCCGTTGCCGCCGTCATACGCATTGCCCAGACCACCGTCGATATCGCCGCGGATCTTGGCCTGCGTGTAGGTGTAGGAGGTGTACACCGTCCAGTTCGGCAGGAACTTCCAGCTCAGCTCGCCGTTGAAGCCTTGCATGTCCATGTGCGGAACCGTGGTGTAGTACTCCACACCCTCTTCGGTATACGCCGCTTCCTGCTTGTTGAAGTAGTTGCTGTGATAGATGTCGGCGCTGGCCGAAATCGAATCACCGTAGAAGCGGTAGCCCAGATCGGTGTTCCAGGACATTTCCGGCTTGCCGTTGTTCAGATCGGCCAGGGCGTCGAGCAGGATCGCCGTGTTGCTCGGTACGCGGAAGGTCTTGCCGGTGCCGAGGTAGAACTGATTCTTGTCATCCAACTGGAACTTGATGCCGGCCGCCGGCAGGAGGCGGTGCCAGTTGTTGTTGAAGTTGGTGGACGTCTGGCTGGTCGAGTACGGATAGTCGAAAGCAGCACCTGTGCGCGTCGCATACAGGTACGACACGCCACCCTGGAACGTCCAGAAGTCGTTCGGCGTCCAGTTGTCGGTGACGAAGCCCTTCTTCAGCTCGGTGGTGGTGTATTCGTCGTAGAACTTCTGCGCCTGGCCACCGGGATAGAGCAGGTACGAGGAATTCAGCCAGAAGTCGTCCGGCGTACCCGTGGCCGGGTCGAGCAGACCGTAGGTATCAGACTGGCTCTTGCGCGAGCGCTCGTACCAGAAGCCGTATTCGAGGCTGTTGTCCATGCCCAGATCGGTGTTGGCTTTGGCAACCACACCCGGGCGATAGGTCAGCGCGGACGAATAGGAATACACCGTGCCGCCGTAGAAATTGTTGTAGTTCTTGAGCTTGGAGCTATAGGTGCTGTTGTTGATCAAGCCATCGCCATTGAGGTCGACGTTGGCGTACAGATACTTGTTGATCAACGACGTGCTTTCCTGTGCAACACCAGCGCCACCGCCACCGCCATCGCCGTACCAGAAATACGGAATGACCGACAGGTGCGTGCTATCGGCCAGCTTGAACTCGCCGTCCATGCTGAACATGTAGCTCTTGTACGGATTGGTGTGCAGGCCCCAATAATTTTCGTCGTTGTACGCCGCGTTATACAGGGCCTTGCCCTTGAGGTTGTTCAGCGGGGTCCAGGTGTCGTTGTAGTTGTACTTGTAGCCAAGCTGCTCTTCCTGCTGCTTGGTAAGGTCGTCGTATTCGTAGTTGCTCTGGCGGCTGTACTGCAGCGAGGCGCTGATGGAGTTGTTGTCGTCGATGGTCCACACCGACTTGCCGTCCACCTTGGTCACCTTCAGGGTGCCCTCACCGCGCCACATGTCGGCGGTGTTGTCGGAGAACGAAATCCACGAACGCACCGGGCCGAGGTCGCCGGTGTTCAGGCGCACAAAGGTACGGCGATAGTCGTTGCTGCCAATGCTCTGGGTGAAATCCACACCACCCTGATGCGACGGGTCGATGGTCGCCCAGCCGATATGGCCGCCGCTGGCGCCTGAGTCGGGCATGTCGATATCGGGGATGCCCTGCAGCACGGTGATGTCACCCATGTTCTCGGAATCGCCGTATTCGGTGGCATACACCGAGTAGCTGCCGGTATCGGTGATCGGAGCGCCGTTCACGGTCATGCCGATGTCCGACGAGTCGTAACCGCGCATGCTGTAGTGGCCGTTGGCCAGACCGGTGATGTCGTCCGTCGCCGCGTTCACGCCCGGGATGGAACCGATCATCTGGGTGAAGTTGCTGCCCGGGCTAGCTTTTTCGATCGCGTCACGCGTGATGGTCGAGACGGCTTTCGGTGCGGTCTGCACCGACATCAAACCACCGCCTAGCGAGAGCGACTGCCCCTGCACGGTCACCGCCGACATCTGCTTTGCATCGCGCTGCGTAGCATTGGACGTGGTGGTGTTGGAGGTGCTGGAGGCATTGACGCGCTGCTGGCCGGACGCCGTGTTCTGGCTGCCCTGGGTCTGATCGTTGCTGGCGGTTTGCGCCATCGCAACACCCATGGACAAGCAACAAGCCACGCCAATTGCTGCGGAAAGATGCGTTCGTTTCATTTTTAGTCCCGTAGTTAGTTTCGATATTTCTCGGGCACCGCTTTTCGTGACTGTTGGTACAGCTGTAACGACACTCAACATCGGCCGGCCTGCCGGCCCGGGCCGACTGCCACACGTCATGCTCTCTTCAACACAAAAGAGGCCTCGGGCTCATGGATTCATGAGCCGCGTGTAACCTCTTTTGGAACCCTCGGTTGTGCGACTTTCTTTTGGGATCGAGGTGGAAGGGCCCCGTCCCTAATACAAAACCCTGGATGAGAAACACGTGTAAGCTGGCTGATTCGTTCGCTCTACCTGAGTCGTTTCCGGCATCAGGCACGGGGAAAGCAGTCACGTATCCTTAGCGATACCTTAGTAAGATTACACGCCACCCTTACAATTATTTTACAGATTTATCTCAATCGGCGAATCACTGCCCTGCGCTGTCCACCACCCGGCAGGCCAGCCTTGGGAAACATCAAAGCCGGATTGATGTAGATCTCTAAACGACAAAGGCCGCCCCAGGGGCGGCCTTTGTGCGTCTAAGAACAATCACTTATCGTTGGATCGGGGCTTAACTTAGGCGTCTTTGCCCAGGTAGCGGGCGCGCTTGGCAGGCTTGAGGCGGGACAGATCGAGCATCACCAGGCCATCGACGCAGCCGGAGAAGCCCGGGTCCTCACCAAAATCAAGAAATTGCACACCATCGGGCTCGACCAGGTCGACATACTGGCGATACAACACCGGCAGGGTGACGCCGAGGGCATCCAAATGATTCCGGAGCCGCCCCAATCCACTGGCCGCGTCCAGGCCTTCCAGCTCACGACGGACCCCTTCCAGTACATCCGGCGACACCTTGAAGGGCTGCCGAGCGGAAGCCAGACCAGACACGCCGAAGTAATGCTGATGCGCGGCAGCGATCCACTCACGGGCTTGACGCGGCAAGCTGACCGACATGCTGACCGGGCCGAACAGGTAGTGCAATTCCGGATGGCGCTGCAGATACAGGCCAATGCCCTGCCACAGCTGATCCAGTGCGCGCGAACGCCAATACGCCGGGGCGATAAAGCTGCGGCCCAGCTCAAGACCTTGGGCCAGACGCGATTCCAGTGCGGGCGAATAATTGAACAGGCTGGCGGTGTAAAGGCCACCCATGCCGCGGTCGGTGATCAGGCGTCCGCCGTGACCCAGGCGATACGAGCCGACGATGCGCAGGACTTTGGGATCCCACAGCACCAGGTGCTCGTAATGCGCATCGTAGGTATCCAGATCGCGACGCGTGTTGGTGCCCTCGCCCACCTTGCGGAACGTCAGTTCGCGCAGGCGGCCAATCTCGCGCAGCGCCGCACCATCGGTGGATCCGCGCAGCACCACAATCTGCTTGCCGTCGGCAAGATCAGCGAGCTTCTCGCACTGAGCCAGCTCCAGCGCCACACGATCGACCGGTTCCGGATGCGCCAGTGGCACCTGGCCGCCGAAGATCAAACCACGCCGGCGACCAAGCCGGTATACGTGGCGCCGCATGAGGTTCGCCGCGCGCTGGGTCGACCCGCCGCTACGTGCTTCCAGTTCCTCTGCGCTGACCAACGCACCGACGCTGAAGCCGATCCGGCTTACGTTCGTGGCAACCGCCTCACGCGGAAGCATCGCCGTGCTCAAGGGCTTGGCCAGCATCGACAGACCGTAGAACATCGCCGAATTGCGTGCCGCTACGTGGATCGGCAACACCGGTACTTTGCTGCGCATGGCGAGACGGGCGAAACCATCCGACCACCGTCCATCACGCACACCGGCCGGTCCCATTCGCGACACTTCTCCGGCCGGGAAAACGATCAAGGCTTCGCCGCGATCCAGCGCGCGATAGACATTGCGCAAACGTGATGCTGCGCCGCTGCCGAAGACGTCAACCGGCAACAAGATCGGACCGAGCTGCGGGATCGCCGCCAGGAAGTCGTTGCCCAGAATGCGGATGTCTTTACGCACCGATCCGATCAGATCGACCAGTGCCATCGCGTCCAGCATGCCAAGTGGATGATTGGCGACGATCAGCACACCGCCTTCGACCGGAATATTTTCCCGTTCGCGCTGGCCGACGTGATAACTGCAACCAAGTACGTCGAGCGCCTTTTCGGCGAACGCAGAACCCTCGGCATTACCGATACGATCGAGTACCCGATTGAATCCCGCTTCATCGGCAAGGCGGCCCAGCATGCCGGCGACAGGCCGACGAATCATGGGATGCTGTGCAAGCCATGGCAGACGCTCGGTAAGGGCCTGTTCAACGCGAAGCATGACCGCCTCCCTTGATTTTCATCCATGTTGCCGATCGAGTGTGACAACTGCGCGAAATTACGCAGTCAAACTTGTCTCAATCGCAAGAATACACGATGAGCCACGGGCCATTTCTTAAGAGCTTGTTACCTGTCCTCGACAAGCAAGCGCGCGCGTCAAACCTTCAGGTGCAAATACGCCGCGATGCCACTCAGGAACATCTGCACGGAAAGCGCAATCAGCAACATGCCCATCACCCGCTCCAGTGCTGTCAGCACACTCTTGCCCAGCCAGCGGAACAGGTAAGTGGAACTCAACAGGATGACCGCCGTTGCCAGCCAGGCGCACAGCAACGCGATCGCCCAATCGGCTGTACGTCCCGGCTCGGTATTGGTGAGCAGCAGCAAGGCAGCCATCGCCGAAGGACCGGCCACACCGGGAATCGCCATCGGGACGATAAAAGGCTCGCCCTCGCCGGTACCGCCGAAAATGCCGCCGCCGTCTGCGGGCGGAAACACCATGCGAATGCCGATCAGGAACAACACGATGCCACCAGCAATGCTGATCGACTCCTCCCGCAGTTGCAGCAACTTAAGGATCAGCTGCCCGCCCATCAGGAACACCAGCAATACCGCCAGCGCGATCAGCAATTCGCGCACCATCACCACACGGCGGCGCTTGGGCGGCACGTCCTTGAGCAAGCTCAGGAAGATCGGGATATTGCCGAGCGGATCCATGATCAGGAACAGCAGGATCGCCGCCGACAAAGTAGTCATCTGCGTTTCCATTCCACCCCCTGTCTGATCGCGCCAGCGCGCAACTGAATACCGCTTGTTGCGATCATGTCACGCGTAAGTCCAACACAGCGCCGCGTGCTGCCGCAGCCTGGTTGCTCAGCAGATAGATCACGGCACCGGCGGTGTCATCCGGCAAAGGATGCTGCAAGGTGTCTTCGCCGAAATAAGCCGTACGGCGCAACGTGGTGCGCATGGGGGCTGGTAACAAAGCGTGCACGCGGAAGGCACCTTCGTCGTGCTCCTGATGGAGAATCGCAACAAAGCGCTCCAGCGCTGCCTTCGATACGCCGTAGGCGCCCCAATGCGCGCGCTGCACGAGTTCCGGATTATCGAGCACGAACACGGCTGCACTGTCGGGCGCTGTCGTCAGCAACGGCAGGCAGGCCTGGGTGAGTGCAAAAGGTGCGGAAACATTCACATGCAAGGCGCGCAACCAGACATCCGGCTTGTACATCGCAATCGGCGTCAGGCCGGCAAAGCTCGCTGCCGCGTGGACGATTCCATCCAGACGGCCAAGGTCACGCTGCACACCTTCGACGAACGCTTCGTAATCACGTGGCGTGGCCGTTTCCATGTCGAGCGGATGAATGACCGGTTCGGGCAGACCTTCCTGGATCATCGCATCGTAAAGTTGTTCGAGCCGGCGCTTGCGCTTACCGGTGATCACCACGGTCGCACCGGCGCGTGCCGCAGCGCGTGCCACCGCGCTGCCCAATCCGCCATACGCACCAGTGACCAGCACCACGCGACCATCCAACAAGGTATGGGATGGCGTCCAGGCTTCGGGCAGGCGATGCAACGGGAGACTCATGCGTGACTCTCGCCCGCGACATCAAGGGCCATGCGCACCAATTCACCAGACGCTTTGAGGTCTTCCACAATGTCGCAGCCACCGATCAGCTCGCCCTGGATGAACAGCTGCGGGAAGGTGGGCCAGTTGGCGTAGTGCGGCAGCGCAGCGCGGATTTCCGGATCAGCCAGCACGTTCACGGCATGAAACGTGGCGTTCGCCTCTTTTAGCGCCTGCGCCGCACGACTGGAGAAGCCGCACATCGGAAACTCTGGCGTGCCCTTCATGAAGAGCACGATCGGGTGCTCGGCAAGCACCGCCTTGATTCGCTCGTTGACGTCCATAAGTTTCGATTCATCACTACAATGCAGCAGACCGGTAGTGTACCAGCCGCCATCGGCGGCCAACCGCATTCCTCAGCCAACGCCCAGGAGTTACCCATGGCGATCGAACTTCCCCCGCTGCCCTATGAAAAGAACGCGCTGGAGCCGAACATCTCGGCCGAGACGCTCGAGTACCACTACGGCAAGCACCATCAGGCCTATGTGACCAATCTCAACAACCTGATCAAGGGCACCGAGTTCGAGGGCGCCGCGCTGGAAGACATCATCAAGAAGTCCTCCGGCGGCGTGTTCAACAACGCGGCACAGATCTGGAACCACACCTTCTATTGGCACTCGATGCGCAAGCCGCTGAAGGACAATGCGCCGACCGGCAAGTTGGCCGATGCCATCACCAAGGCCTTCAGCTCCTTCGACAAGTTCAAGGAAGAGTTCACCAAGTCGGCGACCGGCAACTTCGGTTCAGGCTGGACCTGGCTGGTGCAGCGTCCCGATGGCTCGCTGGGCATCGTAAACACGTCCAACGCCGCCACGCCGATCACCGGCAGCGACAAGCCGCTGTTCACCATCGACGTGTGGGAACACGCCTACTACATCGACTACCGCAACGCGCGTCCGAAGTACGTGGAGTCGTTCTGGGATTTGGTGAACTGGGACTTCGCGGCGAAGAACCTCGCCTAAGCAGGACCCTTCTTCCTCTCCTCATTGGGACGCGGATAGAGGCCAAGGACGGCCTCGTCTTGAGGAGCGAGGAAGAGGATCGAGGTGAGGGGGGCACTCTTGCGAAACACTGTATTCGGCGTCTGCTTCGAATCAGACGCAAGGTAAGAATGTCCCCTCATCCCAGCCCTCTCTCCAAAGGGGAGAGAGGGTTATTTCGTCAACGCGTGAACGGCAGGGACTGCCTGTTCTTCGCGCTTCAGCGCTTGCGCAATCTCGCCCACTCGCGCTGCCAACACCTTCGCTTCCCGCGCACACACCGTGGCATGACCCACCTTGCGTCCCGGCCGCGATTGCTTGCCATAGTCATGCCAGTGCCCGTCCACGGTGCTGAGCACAGGCGTAGGATCCGGCAAATCACCAATCCAGTTGAACATCACCGAGTAGCCGCGTGTCGCGGTATCCCCAAGCGGTAAACCCAGCACGGCGCGCACGTGATTCTCAAACTGGCTGGCCACCGCACCTTCGATAGTCCAGTGACCCGAGTTGTGCACGCGCGGCGCCATTTCATTACCAAGCAATTGCCCGTCCTTGACGAACAGCTCCAGCGCAAAGACACCCACGTAGCCCAATCGCTCGGCAAGCACGCGAGCCAATTCCGCGGCACGCACCTGCAGCGCATCCACGTCAGGCGCAGGCGCAAGACTGAGGCTAAGCACACCATCGGTGTGCCAGTTCTGGGTCAGCGGCCAGATGCGAAAATCACCGTCGCGTGTGCGCACGGCGAGCACCGAAAGCTCACGATCGAACGGCACGAAGGCTTCCAGAATCAGGCCATGCGCACTGGCCTGTGCGCCCAGTGCAGCCCAGGCGGCGTCCGCATCGGACAACTGCTTGATACGGAACTGGCCCTTGCCGTCGTAGCCGAGACGGCGTGTCTTGAGAATCGCCGGCGCACCGATGACGGCTAGCGCACGATCGAGATCTTCACGGGTATCGATCGCTTCGAACGCCGGTGTCTGCAAGCCACATTCGCGGAACAGTGTCTTCTCGGCCAGACGATCCTGTGCGACGGCCAGGGCGCGAGGATCAGGGAATACCGCCACGCGCTCAGCCAGCCAGTGCGCCGTCTCAGCCGGCACGTTCTCGAAATCGAACGTCACCACATCGACTTCCGCGGCGAATTTTTCCAGCGTGGCGTAGTCGGTCCAGTCGGCCAGCCGCAAGGGCGCTACTTGGCCCGCACAGGCATCGGCAGCGCTATCCACCACCAGGGTCTTGACGCCCAACGGCGCCGCGGCAAGCGCCAACATGCGGGCCAGCTGTCCGCCACCGAGAATGCCCAGAACAGGTTGCTTACGTTCGGTCACGCGCGAGGATCCGGGTTATCCAGTACCGACTGGGTTTGACGGGAGCGATAAGCCTCGACCGCCTTGGCCAGCGCCGGATCGTGCAACGCAAGCACCGCCGCCGCGAGCAAGCCGGCATTGACCGCGCCGGCCCGGCCGATCGCCAATGTGCCCACCGGGATACCGGCCGGCATCTGGGCAATGGAAAGCAGCGAATCCATACCGTTGAGTGCCTTGGACTGCACGGGCACGCCAAACACGGGCAAACGAGTCTTGGCTGCCAGCATGCCAGGTAGATGAGCGGCCCCACCGGCGCCGGCAATGATCACCTGGATGCCGCGACTGACCGCTTCTTCCGCGTACTGGAACAGGAGATCCGGCGTGCGGTGTGCGGAGACCACCCGAACCTCGTGGGACACGCCCAATTCCTGGAGCAGGTCAGCCGCATGCGTCATGGTTTCCCAATCCGAACGCGACCCCATCACCACACCAACCCGCGGTGCTGCCGTTGTTACCGTCATGGCCCGGTCGTCCAAAAGGGGATATTGTACGTGCTTCCCCGCATTGCAACGATACCTCTCGCCCGACCATGGATAAGCGCCTGCTCGACATTCTCTGCTGCCCGGTAAGCAAGACTCCGGTGCGTCCGCTCACCAGCAGCGAACTGAGCACCGTGAACCAGGCCATCGACGCCGGCCAGGTGTTGAACGTGGCGGGCGCCACTGTGCAGGCCCGGTTGAGCGAAGGGCTGATCACCGTGGACCGCAAGGTGATCTACCGGATCGAGGACAGCATCCCGGTGATGCTCCCCGAGGAAGGTATCGGCACCACCCAATTCAACGACTTCGCCGCCTGAGCATGGCCTGAAAAATCCGTCCCGGATTTTTCTCCGACCCACCGCGTGCGGCACCTGACGCAGCTTCACAAATCAAGCACTTGCACGTTTGCTTCGTAGGCGGCGCATCCATGCACCATGCGAAGCCCCCAAGTCAGCTCCACGCAAGTTCCTGTCGCCTGGGCCTGGGGTTGAACACCAAAGCTAAAATCCTTGACGTCCGGCATGGCGGGGAAACCCGTTTTCGCTTATGTTGCTTGGATAAGCAGGCAGTCCGTCGACAGAAGTTAATGGCCAACCACAGGGGTGTGGCGATGAATCCAGCCAACGAGCCATCGAACATCGTCAATTTGAGCCAGCGGCTGGACCCCTCCAGCGGCCGTGGAGGCGACTTGTTGAATGCCGTCCGGAGCATCGCCACCCGCCGCCTGCAGCAATACATTGGCAACATGTTCGAGCACGTCGACGATGCACTGTTCGATCTTGCCGAAAAGGCCGAGAACAACGCCGCGCAGATGCATTACTTCGATGGCATGCGCGAGGTGCGCAAGCGCCGCCCAGTGATCGAGCGTAGCTTCCTGGCGCAGGTGTCGCGCGAACTGAATGATTTCGTCAGCGGCCAGCGCTCGACCTCGCAAAGCGGCACTGCCACGCCACTAGCCGGTTCGATCGAACTTTCTCTGGTGGCGGACAACGAGTTGGAAGAATCGCTGGCCATCACCAGCATGATCGGCAAGAACGAGACCCGCCTGGCTCGCGACCTGTTCGCAGTGAACCAGCGTCTCTCGGTGATCTGCGGCGGCGCGAAGATCGAAGACGCCACCAATCCGGTCGGCCCTGCCTTGCTCGCTCAGGCGTTCCGTCTGTCGATGCGCGAACTCAGCGCCGACATGCGTGTGAAGCTGATCATCTACAAGTTGTTCGATCGCTACGTGATGGCTTCGCTGGACGAGCTGTACCAGGAAACCAATGCCGAGCTGATGCGTGCCGGCGTGCTGCCGCAGCTGCGTCACGAAGTGGTGCGCCCCGGCGGCGGAACAGCCACGGGCACCGCCGCAGCTGCCGCCGGCGATGTGGCCGCCCCGGTGGCGGACGACAGCGAAGCGTCGGCGGAATTACTACAGACGCTGCGCACCCTGTTCGGCGCCCGCCGGGCTCATCCGGATGTGCCGCTTTCGGCTTTGACACAAGGCCCCTTGCCCACCGCCAACGAACTGATCGGTGCGCTCAGCGTGCTGCAAAGTCAGGCGGCGACGGTGCCGGTCATGCCGCTGTCGACGGGCGGCGCCAGCGCCATGGATATCACCCAACAGGTGCTGCAGCTGAAAGAACAGCTGCTAAGTCAGTTGGGTTCTCTGCGTGGCCAGAAGCCGGGCCAGATCGCCACGATGGACGAAGACACCATCGACCTGGTCGGCATGCTGTTCGAGTTCATCCTCGAAGACCGCAATCTGCCGCCGCAGATGCAGGTCATGCTGGCACGTCTGCAAATTCCGTATTTGAAAGCCGCGATCATCGACCGCAAGCTGTTCGCGCACCGTCAACATCCGGCGCGCCGCCTGCTCGATGGCCTGGCAGAGGCAGCCAAGAGCTGGTCGGAAGAATCCGACCGCGATGGTCGCCTGCACGACACCGTCAAAGCCATCGTCGAGCGTTTGCTGCAGGAATTCGACGACGACATGACGATCTTCGATCGCCTGTTCGCCGAACTGCAGCAGTTCCAGGAAAGCAACCGTCGCCGCGCCGAACTGGCCGAGCAACGCGTCGCCGAATCGACGCGTGGCCGCGAGAAACTGGAACAGGCGCGCCGCCGCGCCGCACGTGAAATCCTCAACCGCATTGGCGACCATGTGCTGCCACCGTTGGTCCATGGCGTGCTGTCGCGCGCGTGGGCCAACTATCTGGTGCTGACCATCCTGCGCAAAGGCGACGAATCGCCCGAGCTCCGCGAGGCGCTGCGCTTCGTCGACGCCTTTATCGCCAGCACCAAGCCGGTGCGCACCCCGGAAGCCAAGCGCGACCTGCGCCAGCTGCTGCCCGGCATCGAGCGCGCGCTGCGCAAGGGCCTGGCGAACGTAGCCTTCCAGGACGCCGACATCGAGCGCCTGCTCGGCCAATTGCACACCTACTATCGCCAGCAGCTTGGCGAAGCGGCCATTCCCACCACCGAACAGCAGCCACAGGCCGCCGAAGGTACGCCCGCGCCGCTGCCGATTCCTGAAAGCATCCAGCCACTGGCCGAAAGCATGGCTGACCTGGAAGACGATCCGGCCCTTGCCGAGCCCGACGCAGCGACTGTCGCACCGGAAGTGCGCGAGGAACTTGAGCACGTCAGCGAACTCAAGCCCGGCACCTGGCTGGAGTTCAACAGCACAGACGACCATTTCGAACGCGCCAAGCTTTCGTGGATCAGCCCGATGAGCGGACGCTATCTGTTCGTCAACCGCCGCGGCCTGAAAGTCGCGGACTACTCGCCGTATGAACTGGCGACGGTGATGGCCGAAGGGCGTGCCCGCATCCTCGCTTCGAATGCACTGTTCGATCGCGCCATGGATGCTATCGTTGATCGACTGAGCCACGAAGAGGCTCGCACCAATGACACGGAATGACCACTGCACTTCGTTTCACCCCGCCTGATACGGCAACGATCAACGCTGATGTGGAGCGCGCCTTTGCCGAAGACCTCGGCATGGGCGATGCCACCGCCAGCCTGCTGCCGGCAGACGCCCAGGCCACTGCACAGCTCACCTGCCGCGAAGACGCCGTCGTCGCCGGCATCCCGTGGTTCAACGCCTGCATTCACAAACTCGATCCACAAGCGAAGATCGACTGGCATGTGACCGATGGCGACCGGATCGCCCCCGGTACCGTGGTCTGCGTCATGCACGGCAATGCGCGTGCGCTCGTCAGCGCCGAACGCTCCGCGCTCAACTTCCTGCAATTGCTGTCCGGCACCGCCACCACCACCGCGACCTATGTTGCTGCCGTGGCGGGTACGAACGTGCGCGTGCTCGACACCCGCAAGACCGTGCCCGGCCTGCGCCTGGCGCAGAAATATGCCGTGCGCTGCGGCGGTGGGCACAACCATCGCATCGGCCTGTATGACGCGATCCTGGTGAAAGAAAACCACATCATCGCCGCCGGCAGCATCGCCGCCGCCGTCCTGGCGGCACGGCAACTGCATCCCAGCCTGCTGCTGGAAGTAGAGGTGGAAAACCTCGACGAGCTGCAGCAGGCGCTGGATGCCGGCGTCGACCGCATCATGCTCGACAACTTCACCCTGCCACTGATGCGCGATGCCGTCGCCCATACCGCCGGCCGCGTACCGCTGGAAATTTCCGGCAACGTCGACCTGAGCACCATCAGCGACTACGCCAGCACCGGCGTGGACTTCATCTCGGTCGGCGCGCTCACCAAGAACACGCGGGCTGTGGATCTTTCGTTGCGCCTGAAAATCGACTGACTTGTAGCGACCACTGGACGCCCACACACTGCAGATATGGGCGACCTCGCGACACTTCTGCTCTTGATCATTCTGCTGGGCTTAGGCGGCACCTGGCTTACGCTCAGTCGCGCCCGCGATCGCGCCATCCAGGAGGCGCGCACACGCTGCCAGCAGTATGGGCTGCAACTACTGGATGAAACGGTCGGCTTGAGCGGCGTGCGCTGGCGACGTATCGGTGAGCGGCGTGTGGTGGAGCGGCGTTACAGTTTTGAGGTGAGCATCGATGGTAACGATCGCGAGGCCGGTCACCTGTGGATGATCGGCAACACGCTCACTGCATTGGTGCTGCCTACCATCGAGTTGTACACACCTGAGCTACCCGATCATTCCGATGGACGGGCCAACGTTGCGCAAAGCGGGAACGTGGTGCCGTTTCGGCGTCGGAATGGCGATCGGGATGTTCGGCACTGATTCTGGGTGACACCGTATCGATCGTGTGCGTTGCGTGCCTTGTATCGGGTCGCATGCGCATGCGACCCAACACGAAGCCACCGCTTACTTGACCACCCTCAAATGCGACCCGCTGCGCTTCGGCTTATCGCCATCCGTCGGAGGCTCAGGTGCGGGCGGTGACGGCGGCGTGTCGGAAGGCGGATCGCCACCATCTTCTTCCTCGGCCGGAAACATCATCCCCTGGCCGTTCTCCTGTGCATACAACGCCAGGACCGCAGGCACTGGAATCTGGATACTATGGCTGACGCCGGAAAAGCGGGCCTGAAAGCTGATCCATTCGTTGCCAAGGTCCAGGTTGGCGACCGCGCGCATGGCCAGATTGAGCACGACCTGCCCGTTCTTGATCACATGCGGCGGCACGCGCACACCATTGTGGCCCGCGTCCACCAGCATGTAGGGCGTGAGGTTGTTGTCGCTGATCCAATCGTAAATGGCCCGCAAAAGATAGGGCCGATTGGAGGTCATGCCATGGGGGGACTGCTGTGTCACCGGGAAGATGCTCTGAATGGATACTGCTTGAGATCACCGGCCCCATCTGCCCGCAAATCACCCAAGCGTCAGGTGAAGGCAATGTGGCCGCTTGCTGGCCGGCATCCGAAAGTATGTAGACAAACCCGGCCGGCCCCGGCGTATTGAATTTGAAATGTTCGGGGATGTCCAGAACACCCGCACACTGCCCATGCTCCTTGCCGCCCGGGCAGCATCTGATGGCTCGCGCCGGTCAGGAGGCCCGCAGCGCCCTTTCCTCGGAAGTCAGGCTGCGTGCATAGCCCTGGCTATGGAACATGCGCTCGCCGTAATCCATGACCGGCTTGCCTTCCCGTCCCAGCTCGACACCCAGCGCGGGCAGCCTCCATATCACTGGCGTCACCAGGCAATCGACCAAGCTCATCTCCGGGTTGAGGAAGAACTTCGACGCCTTGAACAGCGGCACGGTGCTCAGCAATTGCTCACGCAGGCGCTTGCGGGCGGCATCCGCGGGGCGGCCACCGGCACGGATATGGTCGATCTCGGGCAGCCAATCGCGCTCGATCCGCACCGACGCCAGCCGCAACCGTGCGCGGGAAAGCGGGTCGATCGGCATCAGCGGAGGATGCGGATAACGCTCATCCAGGTACTCGCACACCACTGAGGTGTCGTAAAGGGTGAGCTCGCGATCAACCAGCGTCGGCAGCGAGTTGTAGGGATTAAGGTCGGTCAGGTCTTCCGGCGGCTTGGCTGGGTCGACCTGGACCAGATCGTAGCCGACTCCCTTCGCTGCCAGCACCAGTCGTACACGATGACACTGAATATCATCGGCAGCGGAGTAAAGGGCGAGTACTGTCCGGGAACGAGCGTTCTGGACCATGCACTGTTCTCCCCATTATGTATGACCGCCGGGGATGGCCCTCGCCATCGTCACGCGGCGGTCACAAATCCTTTTAATGAATGTCCTTCCAATATTCCTTCTTTAGCAGATAGGCCAGGAAGGTGAAAGCCAGCAGGAACAAAACCACCCAGATGCCGTAATGCCGCCTCTGCAGGGCCGCCGGGTCGGACACGTATTCGAGGAAGTTGGTCAGGTCACGCGTGGCTTGCTGGTACTGCTCCGGCGTCAGGCGGCCCTGATGGGCAAGCTTGAGCTTTTCGATCTGCGGATCGTCACCTGCTTTGGCTGCCGCCATGACCGGCACCTGCTCGCCCTGCAGCTCCCACAACGGGAACGGCATGGCGGCGTTGGGCAGGATCAGGTTGTTCCAGCCGATCGGGCTCTTGGGGTCCAGATAAAAGGAGTTGAGGTAGGCAAAAACCCAATCTGGCCCCTTGGCGGACACTTCCAGCGACAGATCCGGCGGTGCCTTGCCGAAGAACTTCTGCGCATCGTCCGCCGGCATGTGCGAGATCACCGGATCGCCGAATTTCCCACCGGTGAAGTTGAAGTTGTTCATCACGTCGTCCTCGGTCAAACCGAGGTCATCCGCGATGCGCTCATAGCGCATGTACTTGAGCGAGTGACAACCCACGCAGTAGTTGAAGAACAGATGGGCACCGCGTTGGAGCGACGCGGTGTCGCGCAGGTTGGTACCGGCGGACGGTAAGTCCGGCCCCTCAGCCATCACCGCGGAGGTGCCCAGCAGCAGGCCGAATGCCAGCGCAAAAGTGGAAAGGTAGCGCTTAATCATGCGTGGTCACCCGTTCCGGAACCGGCTTGGTCTTTTCCCAACCAAGGTGCGTGTAAAGCCACAGGAATACGAAGAAGCCGAAGTAGATCAGCACCATCACACGGCCAAACAGGTTCTCCACTGAGGTGACGTCCACACTTGATCCGAACAGCATCGGAATCAGCTCAGCGGTGGAATCGGTACCGATCAGCACCAGTCCGAAGAACGCCAGCACGAACAAGGTGAGCGCCACCTTGAAGCCGGTGCCGCGATAGCGGATGGATTTCACCTTGCCGGCATCGATCCATGGCAGCAGGAACAGAAGCACGATCGCCCCGAACATGCCCAGTACGCCCCATACCGCAGTACCGAAGGCGGATGGAATCATGCGCACGATGGCGTAGAACGCGGTGAAGTACCACACCGGTTTGATCTGCGCTGGCGTCACCAGGTTGTTCGCCGGGATCGAGTTGTCATGCTCGAGGAACCAGCCACCGAACGTCGGCTGGAAGAAGATGATGAAGGCACCGATGGCAAGGAACAGGCCGACGCCCACCAGATCCTTCACCGTGTAATACGGGTGGAACGGAATGCCATCGGCGGGCTTGGTCGCATCCCAGCGATTGCCCTTCGCGCCGTGCTTGATGTCCACGCCGTCCGGGTTATTCGACCCCACTTCATGGAGCGCCGCCAAGTGCAGCACCACCAGCAGGATCAGTACCAGCGGCAAGGCAATCACGTGCAGGGCGAAGAAGCGGTTGAGCGTGGCATCGGCGGGCAGGAAGTCGCCCATGATCCACTCGACCAGATCCTTGCCGATCACCGGAATCGTGCCGAACAGCGACACGATCACCTTCGCACCCCAGAACGACATGTTGCCCCACGGCAGCACATAACCCATGAAGGCTTCGGCCATCAGCACCAGAAAGATCAGCATGCCGAGCAACCACACCAGTTCGCGCGGTTTCTTGTACGAGCCGTACAGGATGCCGCGGAACATGTGCAGATAGATGACCACGAAGAACAGCGATGCACCGGTGGAATGCATGTAGCGAATCAGCCAGCCCCACTCCACGTCACGCATGATGTACTGCACCGAATCGAACGCGCCGGACGCGCTCGGATCGTAGTTCATGGTGAGGAAGATGCCGGTGATGATCTGGTTGGCCAGCACCAGCAATGCCAGCGAACCGAAGTAGTACCAGAGATTGAAATTCTTCGGCGCGTAGTACTCGGTCATGTGTTTGCGATACACCGGCATCAAGCCGGGCGCGCGCTCATTGACCCACTCGCCAATAGTGGAGAAGACGTTTGCCATTACGCTGCCCCCTGCGGATCGACACCGATCTGCACTGTCGTATCGTCAACGAAGTGATACGGAGGGATCTCCATATTCTTCGGTGCCGGCACGCCCTGGTAGACACGGCCTGCCATGTCATAGCGTGAGTGGTGGCAGGGACAGTAATAGCCGCCTTGCCAGTTCGGATCGAAGGGCTCGGCCTTCATCTCGCCCACGTAGTCGGGCACGCATCCCAGGTGCGTACAGATGCCGATCATCACCAGCCACTCGGGCTTGATGGAGCGTGTGGCGTTCTGTGCGTATTTGGGCTGCTGATCGACGGAAGAACCCGTCGATCCGGGATCGACCAGACGAGGATCCTGCTTGGGCAGGGCCGCAAGCTGAGGAGGCGTGCGGTTGACGATGAATACCGGGAGGCTGCGCCACGCCACGATCAATTGCTGGCCAGGCTCGATCTTCTTGAGTGACTGGGTGACCGGCGCACCGGCGGCCTTGGCTCTTGCACTGGGTTCCCACGACTTAATGAAAGGCACTGCTGCCGCCACCACGCCCACTCCCCCCACTACGGCAGTTGTCGTAGTGAGAAAGCGGCGGCGGCCTAGATCGACGACTTCGTTCGCCATCAGGCTCTCCGGTACTTGCATGCCATTGAGAATGCAGAAACCAGATACTGCCGTCGCGGACGAAAAAGGTTGCGCTTCGCCGACCGCCCCAGGATCGTGCCCCTGCAAAAACTGCGTTACCTCGTTACCTTACAAAAATCACGTTAGTCTAGTCTCAGGTTCAGCACCCTACAATAAAACCGCAGGGGCGGTCACGTCGCTCTGCCACACTCCACGAATCGGTTACGGACTCGCACTACGACATGAAGCATGCCGCCGGCATCGTCGCCTTTATTGCCCGCTTCGTGGTGCTTGGGTTGGCGCTTGCGTTCGTCATCAGCCTGGTCTGGCCGGGCGTTGGCGATCGGCTGCGCGCGCGCTTCGGACTGGAACACGCGCCCGCTGCCGCGGTGAGTACCGAAACCACATCCACCGCGGTCAATGCACCGGCCTCCTATTCCGACGCCGTGGCCAAGGCCGCGCCCTCGGTGGTGAACATCTACGCCAACAAGGTCGTCACCGAGCAGGCCGTCAAGATGTTCACCGATCCGCTGATGCAACAGCTGTTCGGCAACACGCCCGCTGGCCCGCCGGTAACACGACGCGAGCAGAACCTTGGCTCCGGCGTGATCGTCAGCCCCGAAGGCTATGTGCTCACGAATAATCATGTGATCGCCAATTCCGATGACATCCAGGTGCTGCTGTACGACGGACGCGTGGCCAAGGCCACCCTGGTCGGCGCCGATGAAGAAACCGATTTGGCCGTGCTGAAGATCCAAAACGCCGGCAACCTGCCGGTGATCCAGATGGCCGATCCGAAAAAGCTGCGTGTGGGTGACGTGGTGCTTGCCATCGGCAACCCGCTCGGCCTCAACCAGACCGTGACGATGGGCATCATCAGCGCGATCGGCAGGCAGCTGAGCAACAGCAGTCCGGAAGATTTCATCCAGACCGACGCCGCCATCAACCTCGGCAATTCCGGCGGCGCACTGGTCAATAGCAATGGCGATCTGGTTGGCATCAACACGTTGTTGATCGGCAAGGCGGCAAATGCCGAAGGTATCGGTTTTGCCATTCCTGTCGATACAGCTACCAACGTCCTGCGACAATTAATCGCAACCGGGCATGTGATCCGCGGCTGGCTGGGCGCCGACTACGGCTTCGTGCCCGTGGCCGCAGACAGCGGCCTGCCGTCCGCAGCGCGGGGCGCGCAAGTCACGGATATTTATCCCAATGGACCGGCCGCCCTCGCCGGCCTTCAGGTCCACGACATCTTGCTGCAGTTGGGTAATGAAGATGTCCGCGATCCGGCCGACCTCAGCCGACGCGAAGCCGACCTCAAGCCCGGCAGCAAGGTGGAGTTGTCAGGCCTGCGCAATGGTGTGCCCTTTCACCTGATGCTGACGGTGGCCCAGCGTCCGCTGCAGACACCCACGGCGGCATCCGCCGCGAACAGCAGCAGCTCCTAACCATCCAAGATTCAAAGGCTCGCCGATGCCGGCCCTGTGCGCAGGGCTTTGTTGTATCGCTGCAGCAACTCGCCCACGCGCTGCACATAAACCTGTGTTTCGGCAAATGGCGGCACGCCGTTGTAGTGCTGCACAGCGCCAGGTCCCGCGTTATAGGCTGCGGCAGTTAGCCGCACGTCGCCGTTGAAATTCTTCAGCAGCAAACCGAGATAGCGAGCGCCGCCGTGAATGTTCTGCGCCGGATCGAAGGCATCGAGCACACCCATGTCGTTCGCAGTGCTTGGCATCAATTGCATCAAGCCCTGTGCTCCTTTCAGCGACATGGCGCGTGGATTGAAGGCACTTTCGGCATGGATGATCGCGCGGATCAGCGCCTCATCCACGCCCGACTCAAGACTCGCGTTGTGGATCACATCCGCATAATCCGTGAGATCCAGGTGCACCGTACCCCAGTTAATCGGCGAATGCAGATTGCACGCCATGCACGTGGCGATATAGCTGAAAAGTCGCGTGACGTTGCGCGCCAGCGCACCGGAGGGCTGGATGTTGGTGTACTCCACGCTGCCGTCTTTATGCACCACACGATAAACAGCGCCGGTTAGCACCCGGTTGTCCGGTGAATCCTGTGCCCCAGCGGAAGCCTGCGCGGCCGACAGCGCATCGCGTGATTCGCTATACGTCCATTGCCCTGGCTTCCCGGTGAGAAGCGGTGATGCTGGCGCTTCCTGCGCCGTCGTCTCCACGCCGCCCTGCACCCGGTCCAGCGAAACCACGATCGGCGCGATGGGCTGGGCCGTGGTGTCAGCCCAGCCAGTTACCCAAGCCAACGAAGTCACTTCTTTCGTTGCGCGCGCAGCATGAGGGGCTGCCGTGGCGAACGACGTGACCTGCTTGCAGTCGTGATAGCCCGCGGCGTTACCGCTGAAGACCACTTCGCCCTGCGACCCCACACAGCGGAACAGCGCCCCCGCATGAGCCGGCGCAAACCATAGAAAAAAGACGCAGCCAAGCGTCACCTGGAACAGGATCAACAAAAGCGCAGGGAGGCGGTTTGCCTTGGGGCCGGCGCCTCCCCCTTGGCGTACGGCAGCGAACATGGCGGCAGTGTGCCCCGGTAACTTGCCCGAGCCAAGCCTAAATTGCTGATTTCGTGAGCCGGAACATGCCTCGCATTACCGTTCGTCGTCCCGGCCCAGGCCGGGACCCAGAGACTTATGCTCCACCAAAGACACCGGATCCCGGCCTGCGCCGGGACGACGACTCCCTTGCCATTAGCATGACCAGCGAGCATGCCAGCCGGCCGGCCAAGAGCCCGCAAGTGCTTGATCCATCAAATCCCTTGCTGGCAGCCAACCCTCCGCCCTAGTAAAATGCCTGGTTCGACGCTACCCGCGTCCCGCCTTTCGATTTCACGGTACCCAACGCCATGAGCGGCAAGCTTTTCATCAAGACCCACGGCTGCCAGATGAACGAGTACGACTCGGCCAAAATGGCCGACGTGCTGAAGGCGTCGCATGGCCTGGAATTGACCCAGGACGAGTCGGAAGCGGATGTCATCCTGGTCAATACCTGCTCGATCCGCGAGAAAGCGCAGGAAAAAGTTTTCAGCCAACTCGGCCGCTGGAAGGAATACAAACAGGGCGAGAAGCAGGTTCTGATCGGCGTGGGAGGCTGCGTGGCTTCGCAGGAAGGCGAGGCGATCATCAAGCGCGCTCCGTACGTGGACCTGGTGTTCGGCCCGCAAACCCTGCATCGCTTGCCCGAACTGATCGAGGCCAAGCGCGCTACCGGCAAGCCGCAGGTGGATATCAGCTTTCCCGAAATCGAAAAGTTCGACCGCCTGCCCGAACCGCGTGCTGAAGGCCCCACTGCCTTCGTATCGATTATGGAAGGCTGCTCCAAGTACTGCTCCTACTGCGTGGTGCCCTACACCCGCGGCGAGGAAATCAGCCGCCCATTCGATGACGTGATCGTGGAAGTGGCGCAACTGGCCGACCAGGGTGTGCGCGAAGTGATCCTGCTGGGCCAGAACGTCAACGCCTACCGCGGTCCGACGCATGACGGCGGCACCGCAGATCTCGCCGTATTGATCCACGCCATCGCGCAGCTCGAAGGCGTCGACCGCATCCGCTTCACCACCTCGCATCCGCTGGAGTTTTCCGACTCGCTGATCGAGGCCTATGCCAACGTACCCAAGCTCGCCAACTTCCTGCATCTGCCGGTGCAGGCCGGTTCGGACCGCATCCTGACTGCGATGAAGCGCGGTTACACGGCGCTGGAGTTCAAGCAGAAGATCCGCAAGCTGCGCGCGGTGCGTCCGGATATCTGCATCTCTTCCGATTTCATTGTCGGCTTCCCCGGCGAAACGGATGAGGATTTCGAAAAGACCATGAAGCTGATCGACGATATCGGCTTCGACCAGAGCTTTTCCTTCATCTTCTCCGCACGCCCCGGCACACCCGCTGCGAACCTCGCTGACGACACCCCGGCAGCGGTGAAAAGCGAACGCCTCGCTCGCCTGCAAGCCGTGCTCAACGCCAACGCGAAGAAGATCAACGAAGCGATGGTCGGCACCGTGCAACGCGTGTTGGTGGAAAAGCCGAGCAAGAAGAACGCGAACGAACTCACCGGCCGCACCGAAAACATGCGCTACGTGAACTTCCCCGGCCCGAGTCGTCTCATCGGCCAATTCGTGGACGTGGTCATCACCGAAGCGATGACCAATTCGCTGCGTGGACGGATCGGCGGCGCGGACAGCCAGGCAGCCTGACACACCATCATGAGCGCCGATGCCGCATGCTCAGGTGCAAGCATCCAGGTGGTGTCATACGAACCTGAGCACTTCAGCGCTGCAACGACCCTGATTGTTTCCATCCAGCGCGACGAATTCGGCTTTGATATCGACCTGGCACGGCAACCGGATCTGTCGGACATCCCGGTGTTCTATCAAACCGGCACAGGCAACTTCTGGGTCGCGTTGAATGGCGACACGGTAGTCGGCACGATTGCGCTGAAGGATATCGGCGAGGGACTGGTGGCCTTGCGCAAAATGTTCGTGGCCCCCAATTACCGTGGTACAGCATGGGGCGTTGCCGCCAAATTGCTGCATACGGCGATCGATTGGGCGCGGCAGCAAGAGGTACGCAGCATTTTTCTTGGCACTACGGAGAAATTCCGGGCTGCGCATCGCTTCTACGAAAAGCATGGTTTCGAGTTAATCGAAAAGGCGTTGCTGCCGACAGGCTTTCTGTTTATGCCCGTCGACACACGCTTCTATCGACTCGATCTCGAATGACGAAATATCTCCACCGCGCCGCAAGTTCGCTCGTCGTCCCGGCGAAGGCCGGGACCCAGCGTCTTCAAGGCAAAAGTCACTGGGTCCCGGCCTTCGCCGGGACGACGGTGAGGTAAAACTGAAATTCGGCCGTCATGGCATAGATCAGAGCCACGCATGAGTAACACCACAGCAACCACCGAACTCATTCTGCGCGAAATCCACGCCGACGAATTCCCGCGCGCCTGGCCGATCTTCCACGCCGTGATCGCCAATGGCGACACCTACAGCTATCCGCCCGATCTCAGCATGGAACAGGCGCGCGAATGGTGGACCACCCCCCTGCCGCTGCTTTATCGCCGAACAGGACGGGGAAGTGCTTGGCTGCTACATGCTCAAGCCCAATCAGCCGGGCCTAGGCGATCATGTGGCCACCAATGCCGGCTACATGGTGTCGCCGGCAACACGCGGGAAAGGTATTGCTGGCAAGATGTGTGAACACTCCATGCAGCAAGCACGCAAGGCCGGCTTTACCGCCATGCAGTTCAACTTTGTCGTTTCAACCAATACCACCGCGGTGCGCTTGTGGCAGCGCCACGGTTTCAACATAGTCGGGCAGGTGCCGGGGGCATTCCGCCATGCCGTGCATGGCCCGACAGATATCTACGTGATGCACCGAACCCTATGACTGACGGTCTCAACCAACGCGATTTCGCCCTCGATCCGGAAGACAACGCCCGGCTCGCCAACCTCTGCGGCCCGTTCGACGAACACCTGCGCCAGGTGGAACTGCGCCTGGGCGTGGAGATCGATCACCGCGGCAACTTGTTTCAAGTGATCGGCGAGGAAGGCGCCGCGCGCGCCGGCGAAAAAGTCCTGAAAGCACTTTACGCAGCCGCCGAACGCGAATCACTCAACGGCGCCAGGATCAACTTGTATCTGGCCGAATCGGGCATCGATGCCATCACCGACGAAGCCGCCGAAAGTGCGCAAGAAGTGCTGATCAAGGTGAAGCGCGGTGTCATCAAAGGACGCGGCCCGAACCAGGCGCGCTACCTGCATGCCATCACCACTCACGACATCAACTTCGGCGTCGGTCCAGCCGGTACCGGTAAAACCTATCTCGCTGTGGCCAGCGCGGTGGAGGCTCTCGAAGCCAATCGTGTGCAACGCTTGCTGCTAGTGCGTCCGGCGGTTGAAGCGGGCGAGAAACTCGGCTTTCTGCCCGGCGATCTTTCGCAGAAGGTCGACCCCTATCTGCGTCCGCTTTACGATGCACTCTATGAAATGCTCGGCTTCGAAAAAGTCGCCAAGCTGATCGAGCGCAATGTCATCGAGATCGCGCCGCTGGCTTATATGCGTGGCCGCACACTCAACGATTCCTACGTGATTCTCGACGAAGCGCAGAACACCACCGTCGAACAGATGAAGATGTTCCTGACCCGCATCGGTTTCGGTTCAGTGGCAGTCATCACCGGCGACGTCAGCCAGATCGACCTGCCTCGCCATGTGCGCTCCGGTCTGCGCCATGCGATCGAAGTGCTGCGCGGCGTGGATGGCATCAGCTTCACTTTCTTTACTTCACGCGATGTGGTGCGCCATCCGCTGGTGGCCAAGATCGTGCGTGCGTACGAAGCTTTCGAAGACGCCAATGAAGGGAAGCAAGGCAATGGCGCGAAATAACTCTGCAGCCAGTTCACATCAGGTGCATATCAGCTACGGTGTGGCGCGCAAGGGCCTGCCTTCTCCACTGAGTTTCCGCCGCTGGGTGGACGCCGCACTCGCTGGCGCGAAACGGCGCAAGCTCGCTGAACTTTCCATCCGTATCGTCGGCACACGCGAAGGTCGCACACTCAACCGCGACTATCGCCACAAAGACTATGCCACCAACGTGCTGTCGTTTCCCGCCGAGCTTCCGCCCGACGTGAGTTTGCCACTGATCGGTGACCTGGCCATCTGCGCCCCGGTGGTTGCTCGAGAGGCTTCAGAACAACATAAGACTGCGCACGATCACTGGGCGCACATGACGGTACATGGCGTACTGCATCTACTGGGTTACGACCATATCGAGGATGACGAAGCCGAAGCGATGGAATCGCTGGAAAAACGCATTCTCGCCAAACTTGGCATCGCCGATCCGTATGTTGTGGAAAACGATGGCTAGCGTGCTGGTCAATTACGCGCGCACGCCCTCCGCCACACCCTCATTCTGACGCTCAATCTCGACGGCGCGTCATCCCAGCGAAAGCTGGGATCCAGTGACTTTTCACAGCGAAGACGCTGGATCCCAGCTTTCGCTGAGATGACGAACATCCTGCATCACGACACTCACCACCAGCTAAACACTTCGTCATCACATCAAACCAAGTGGCACCCACTTGGCACGCGATCCTCCGCAACCGACGATCAATAACTTAGCCGAACAACGTGCTGCAATGCGCCAGCCACGTGCTAAGCCACTGTTGCACAAACGTGGATCGGTTGTAGTCATCACGTTAAATACATCCATTTCTTGAACCGAAATCTAACTGATCCTGAGCACTTACACGCTTCAAGACAGGCGAGGTTCATTGCAACCCAACTATTCCTTTACGCGTTCGACGTTGGCGCATTGCATCAACAAGGAACCGTCGCAAGGACGATTCGCGGCAAGTAGGCCTTCTGCCCGTCGGACCTAAAACTATTTACGGTGTCATCTCGCACGAGATGCGCGCGCCTTTCCACCCCGCTTCGGCGCTCGGGTGCAGGCTTCTGCTTGACCTCGATTTGATTGACAAAGGCGACTCGTTTTGAAGACCCAACTACTTCCCACCGAACCGCTGCCCAAACCCGTTCCGCCACCGCCCATTGGCGAGATCAGGCCCGTAAAACCATCGCCACTTGCATCGCTTCCTCGCGTTGTTGGCTATGCACTGATGGCCTTCGTAGCCTGGCTGCTGGTGTCCACCTTGTTTGAACCGTGGTTCTCGACCACCGCCACGCGCGCCATTCTCAACGCACCTGCGATCCTGATCACCACGCCGATCAGCGGCACCGTCAGCGCGCAGTACGCGCAAAATGGCCAACCGATCCAGCCGGGTGAAACCATTGCCGTCGTGAAGAACACCACCGTGGCACACGATGCGCTGACCACCTTGCTCACGCAGCGCCTGGAGCTGCAAAGCCATCTGGACGATCTCAGCAGCCGCTTGCAGGCCGATCAGCGCATGCTCGACTACACCAACACGCAATACCAGAAGTACCAACATGCGAGTGTCGCGCAGTTGCAGAGCGCCTATGAATCCGTCCAAGCCCAGCAGGATGCCACCTCAGCGAAACTGGAAGAACTCGACGCCAAGTACGCACGCGCCATGGCCTTGCAACGTGATGGCGCCGTCAGTGCTGCAGCCGTGGAAGAAGCGCGATCCGAAGCCGATGCCGCACGCAGCGAGGCCGATGCACTGGATCAGAATGCACAAAGCGTCAGCGCAGGCGTTGCCGCTGCACAACATGGCATATACGTGTCTGCTGGCCACGACAGCGATGGTCAACTGCCGCAGCTATCCCAGCGTCGTGCTGACTTGCAGAACAGCATCAAGGACGAACAGGCGCAGACGGATGCACTGAATCAGCAGCTCAGCAAGCTGAGTCAGCTGATCGATAGCGAGCAAGATCGCATCCACGCGATCTCCGACTACGTGGTCAAGGCTTATGCGCCGGGCACTGCACAGGAAGTTGTCGCGCCAGTCGGATCGCAAGTCGCCGCTGGAGCAACGCTGGTACGCGCTACCGATTGCCGCAAAACCAACATCGTGACGGTCTTTCCTGCGCGCATGGCCTCGCGTTTGAACATCGGCAGCGAATTGCTGGTGCGGCTTGGTGATTCGGGCCGCCCGCATCGCGCGCATGTCACGCAGCTGCTGCCCAAAGTCACCGAATCCTTGCAGAACGCTTACAGCGCTCCGTTCCCTTATGCGGAAGATGGTTCTGTCTATGCCCTTGCACAATGGGATGATAACGGCCAGCCCCATGCTGATCCGCCGACCTGTACGCCCGGACGCAGCGTGGTCGCAAGCCTTCTCTAGCCCAACGTACGGAGACTGATTGGCATGCTCATGCGAAGACACTCCACCGCAAGCGCTGCACTGCTTTTTTCGATGCTCGCATTCACGCATACCGCCGCCGCGGATAACAGTCAGCAGCAACTGGCGAGCAGCAGTTGCATGGCCTTGCACGCAGCTGCAGCGGCGATACCCGGCAGCGGTCCGATGCTGCTGCCGAGTTATCCCACGCTGACGCAAGCTACCGGGACATCGCGTGCACTGGCCAATGTCGCTTTCGTGTACGACAACGCGCTTGCCGGCATCGCTCTCACTGCTTGCGGCGAGCCAGCACAGGCACAGCGGATCGCCGATGCGTTTTTGCTGGCTGCTGCGCATGATCCAACTTTCAAGGATGGCCGCTTGCGCAATGCCTATCGCAGCGGTGTCATTCAGAGCGACAAAATCCAGCTGCCCGGTTACTGGCAAAGCAACGGTAATTACTGGAGCCAGGATCCGTATCAGGTAGGCACGGCCACCGGCAATGTCGCTTGGGCGGCCTTGCTGCTATTGACGGTCTACGACAGTACGCACGATCGGCGCTATCTGGACGGCGCCGTAGCGCAGCTGAACTGGATTCAAACACATACCAGTGGTGGTACCGCGCCACCCGCGTACGAAGGCGGCCTGTTTGGTTACGACAACGCCCAGCAGGCACAGCACTGGAAAGCGACCGAACACAACATCGATGTTTATGCAGCGGCCACCTGGGCCGCCCGTGAAACCGGGAATAGCGCGCTGACGCAACAAGCAAAGCTGGCGGCGAGTTTCGTCAACGCGATGTGGGACAACGCGCAGCATCGCTTCCTGGTCGGCACACTCGACGACGGCAAGACGCTCTCCCGCGATAAATCCGGACTGGATGCGCAAGCATGGCCATTGCTGGCATTCGAGCCGCATCCCACCGCATGGAATCAGGTCTGGACCTGGATCGACGCACAGCATCGCAGCGGTGATGGCTATGGTTACATGCGCCATCCCGATGGCATCTGGACGGAAGGCACCGCGCAGGTGGCCACCGCCATGCAAGCCAGCGGCAAGCCGGTGCCGGATGCCTTATGGCAATTGTTGGCCAACCAGCGCAGTGACGGCGGCATGCTCTACGCCACGCCACAAGCGCGCATCAGCACTGATTTCGCTATCGGCCCAACGTCCACCTACGCCGACTTCTTCTATTACCACCAGCCGCATCTGGGTGCGACGGCTTGGACCGCGCTCGCAGCCAAAGCCTGGAATCCCTTCACCGGACAGCCGATCAATCGTGCGGAGAACACACCGTGAATCCTCTTGTCGATTCAGCGTTGCTGCTGCAGTTCCTGGCGCTCACGCTTGTGTTCGGAGCAGGCATGGCGCACTTCGCCCATTCGCAGCGGGCGCTGGATCGGCTGGTGTTCGGCATCTTCGCGGGCATCCTGCTGTTGCGCTATGCCCTGTGGCGAACCACGCAAACGCTGCCTGATGCGCATCAGGGTTTTGCCAGCGTCTGGTCGTACGTGTTTTACGCGTTCGAAATGGTGTCCATTGTCTACACGCTGGCGACGATCGTGGTGATGGTGCGCCGGCGTGACTCGCGCCCGTTCGCCGATGCAGGTGAGGCGCGTTTGCGGGCTGCAGGCCGGAACGTTCCTGCCGTCGATGTGTTTATCGCCACTTATAACGAAGACCTTCAGATTCTCGAAAAAACCATCGTCGCGGCCAAAGCGATCGATTACCCGCACGTCAACGTCTGGGTATTGGACGATACGCGGCGCGATTGGCTGCGCGACTACTGCGCGAGGATGGGTGTGCATTACGCACGGCGCCCGGATAATCGTCATGCCAAGGCCGGCAACATGAACAACGGTCTCAAGTTGTCCGCACGGCAGACCAACGCGCCTTACATCCTGGTGCTCGATGCCGACTTTGCGCCACAGAAGAACATCCTCTATCGCGTAATGGGCCTGTTCCAGGAACCGAACGTGGCGTTGGTGCAGACACCCCAGTTCTACTACAACGCCGATCCGATCCAGCACAACCTTGGCGCAACGGACAGTTGGGTGGACGAGCAGCGCGTATTCTTCGATGTGTTCCAGCCCTCGCGTGATGCGTGGAACTCCGCCTTCTGCGTCGGCACCTCGTTCGTGATATCGCGCAAGGCCATTACGGAAGTCGGCGGCTTTCCCACCGATAGCGTATGCGAAGACATTCACACCACCTATGTACTGCGCAAGCGCGGCTATATCACGCGCTGGCTCAATGAACGTCTTTCCGTGGGTCTTTCGGCCGAAGGGCTGATCGAATACATCAACCAACGTGGCCGTTGGTGCCTGGGCACGATGCAGGTCGCCTTACTGAAAAATGGTCCGCTGCGCGATGCCGGCTACCACCTGGCTGACCGCCTGCATTACATCCACGGCATGTTGCACTGGATCGGCAAGCCGTTCCTGCTGCTGATGCTGATTGCGCCAGTGCTGTATTGGTATTTCGGCGTAGCCGCGTTCTACACCACGCCTGAGCAGTTCATGTTCTACGGCCTGCCAGCGCTGATTGGTTTCTGGTTCTATGGTCCGTGGATCACCGACCGGAAGACGTTGCCCATTTTTACTGAGGTCACTCAGCTGGTTGCATCCTACGCTGTAACGCGAACCATGATTTCTGCCTGCTTCCGCCCGTTTGGACGTCCGTTCAAGGTGACCGCCAAGGGGCTGGACCGCAGCAAGGTCGTGATCCACTGGAAGCTCGCCAGCTTTTTCATCGTCCTGATGCTGTGCCTGATGGCCGGCGCGGTAAATGCCGTCATGAGCGCCGAGATAAACGGCAGCATCGTTTTCAACCTGGCTTGGACGCTGATCGCCCTGGTACTGGATCTCGCTGCGATCATCGCGTGTGTGGACCTGCCACGACCGCGACAGGAAGAACGCTTCCCATTCACGCACGCCACACGCTGGCGATATCGTGGCCGGCTACAAGCCAGCCAGTTCATCGATATTTCACTCAGTGGTGCAGCGATACGCCGCCCTCCGATAGCACCGACGCCGGGTGACGCGCTGGAAGTATCGGTACCCGATGTGGGTTGGGTACCGGCCCGTGTCACACGAATCGATCAGCGTCGCCTTTGCGTGCAATTCGAACCCGACGAGGCCACACGGCATCGCCTGATCCGGCTGATCTTCTGCCAGACACCGCACAACATCGCCATCAAAGCCCGCCCATTGCGCGCCTTTGCGCAACTGCTGCGCATGGCCGGCGTGACCGCATCGCCTCCGCGATGACCTGGAGAACCTTATGAAACCCCTACTCCTTTCCACCGCCATCGCCACGTGTGTGCTCGCTGGTTGTTCAATGGAACCGACTTATCAGCGACCTGCCATGCCGGTGCCCAATAGCTATCCATCGAACACGGCGAATACCGCGTCACCCACCGCGCCCATGGATGCTGCGGAGATGGACTGGCACGCGTTCTTCCGAGATCCGGTCCTGCAACGCCTGATCGATATCGCATTGATCAACAATCGTGACTTGCGCATCGCCGCCGCCAAGATGGAGGAAGCGCGCGCCGACTATGGCGAAACACGCGCGAGCCTGTTCCCGGAAATCGACTTGCAGGGCTACGCCGGCCGCCAGCGCTTGCCAGCCATGTCACAGCAACCGGCCAACGGCTTGCTCGGTCCGATCGAGAACAACCGCAACACAGCAACGTCCTTCAACACGTATCAGGTGCAGGCCGGCATGACCAGCTATGAGCTGGATTTCTTCGGCCACCAGCGCGCGATCGCACACGAATCGGGCAAGTTGGCCGAAGCCACGGCCACGGACTACCAATCAGCGCGCATCGCTTTGATCGGCGAGGTGGCCAACGCGTATCTCGCCCTCAACGCCGACTGCGCTCTGCTGCAACTGGCGCAGCAAACCGAAGCAGCCCAGCAAGGTCACGCGGATGTGATGCAGAAGGCCTACCACGATGGCGGCGTATCGGAATTCGATATGCGCCGTTCGCAAACCCAAGTGGACGCTGCACAGGTAGATGTGCAGGGCATGCAGATCCGTATCGCCAAAGACATGGATGCCTTGGCCGTCCTGATCGGCCAGCCCGTGTTGCCCGACTACGCCAAACCGCGCCCCTGGCAGGCGCCGCTGCTGACCGACGTGCCAGCCGGCCTGCCCTCTTCGCTGCTCGACCGCCGACCCGACATCGTGGCCGCCGAGGACCGGCTGCGCGCCGCCAACGCCGACATTGGCCGTGCACGTGCGGCCTTTTTCCCCAATATCGCCCTGACCGGCGTGTTGGGGGCGTTGAGCGGTGGACTTTCCAGCCTGCTGCACGCCGGCTCGCTCGCCTGGACGGCCGGCGTCTCCGGCAGCATGCCGGTGCTGGACTGGGGCAAGAATGAAAACGAACTCAGCGCGAGCAAAGCCCGCTACGGTGGTGCGGTGGCGGCCTATGAAGGCACCATCCAGGAAGCGTTCCGCGAGGTAGCCGATTCGCTGGCCGTGCGTGACCACATCCAGCCCGAACTTCAGGCTCAACAGGCACTTGTGGATCAATCGCAGCGCGTCTACGCGATCTCCCAGGTGCGCTTCAAGGATGGCATGGACGACTACATCGCCACTCAGGATGCCCAGCGATCCCTCTACGCCGCCCAGCAGAAGCTGGTCAGCCTTGAGTTGGATCAGGCCGTCAACCAGATCAATTTGTACAAGGCGCTGGGCGGCGGTTGGCGTGAGGCGCCAGCGCGCCAAAGCCCCTCGCCCCCAGTGGCCCAGGCTTCGGTGCGGCACGGGGTGAACGCTCTCCGCTAAAGGAAACGAGCGGGTCGGCCGGGCATCTGCCGTGCCCGGCCCGCCGGGTCCGTACCGGCTTGTTCCTGAATCGTCACGATTTTTCCGCTAGACTCGGTCTCCCGCCCGCATTCGGGCCGTATTCCCAAGAGTAATGAACGAGGACCCTGGCAGTACCAGCGGCCCGGTCCACCGAAAATGGTGGGATCGACTGGGCCATCTGTTTTCCGGCGAGCCCCGCAACCGCGAAGAACTGATCGACGAGTTGCGCACCGCCCAGGCCAATGGCCTGCTTAGCGCCGACACCCTTCCCATGCTGGAAGGCGCGCTGCGAGTCACCGAGCTCAACGTCGACGACGTGATGGTGCCGCGCGTGCAGATCGTCATGATCGACGTCGACGCGCCGCTCTCCAACATCCTTGCCGCGGTGGTCGAATCCGGACACTCGCGCTTCCCGGTGCACGGCGAAGACAAAGACGACATCCTCGGCATCCTGCTTGCCAAGGATCTGCTCAAGTACTTTGGCAACGGGCACGACTTCGACATCCGCTCGATCCTGCGCCCGGCCGTACTGATTCCCGAATCCATGCGCCTGAACGTGCTGCTGGCCGAGTTCCGCCGCAGCCGCAATCACATGGCGCTGGTGGTGGACGAATACGGCGGCGTTGCCGGCCTGATCACCATCGAGGACGTGCTGGAAGAAATCGTCGGCGAGATCGACGACGAGCACGACGACGAGGAAGAGCCCGATCTGATGCAAGCCCAGGCCGAGGGCGAATGGATCGTGGACGCACTCACCCCGATCGCGGATTTCAACGAGGAAATCGGCGCCTCGTTCTCCGACGAGGAGTTCGATACCATCGGCGGCATGGTCACTTCCGAATTGGGTCATCTGCCGGAAGTCGGCGAGCAGATCGCCATCGGCGACTTCGAATTCGATGTTACCCGGGCGGATGATCGACGCGTGCAGCAGTTCCGCGTCGTGCGCCGCTAAGCCCCACCGATATACGGCGTATCTCCCTCTCCCCTCCGGGGAGAGGGTCGGGGTGAGGGGTCATTCTTGCCCCACCGCTTCAATAGGCGAAACAAATTTCTTTAAGTCATTCCCGATAAGCTACATCTTTACTTCCCACCGGTCCCACCCATGAAGCTCGCCAGCCGCCTGCTGCTGACCTTTGCCCTGATCCTATGCAGCGCATTCCTGACGACCGCCCGAGCCGACGTCACCAACGCGCCGGGCGCTAACCTGGAAGTCTCCCTGATCACTTACGGCCCCGGCGACATCTACTGGGAACGCTTCGGCCACGACGCCATCGAAGTACGCGACACCGTCAGCGGTGAAGAAGTGAACTTTAACTATGGCGTGTTCAACTTCGACGAAAAGAACTTCTTCCTCAACTTCGCGCGCGGTCGCATGCACTACCTGATCGACGCCGAAGTCACCTCCGACGAAGAAAACTTCTACAAAGAAGCCGGACGCTCCATCACCAAGCAACGCCTCGCCCTGACACCTGATCAAGCCGCTGCGCTGCGTGACTTCCTGCTTTGGAACCTGCGCCCTGAAAACGCCGGCTACAACTACGACTATTACATCGACAACTGCACCACCCGCGTCCGCGATGCACTCGATCGCGCGCTCGGCGGCGTCATCAAAGCCCGCCTCACCACCTTGCCCGGCGGCATGACTTTCCGCCAGCAAACCATCCGCCTGATGAGCGCCCAGCCCTGGCTGATGCTGATCCTCGACCTTGGCCTAGGCCCCTATGCCGATCAGCCACTCAACGCATGGCAGGAAAGCTTCCTGCCGGAAGAACTGCAAAAAAGCCTTCGCAACGTCACCATCTCGGATGGTCACGGCGGCAGTCAACCACTGGTACAAAGCGAAGACCTGCTCGCCCCCCAACGCCTTGAAGTTCCGCCTGCCACGCCGCCAGATCTGCGCATCCCGCTTGGCATAGCTGGCCTTCTGATTGCCGGCCTGCTCGTACTCACATGGCGCCGCGCATCACTTATCTACGCGCTGCTCGGCAACCTGTTCCTGCTACTCGCCGGCACCGCCGGCTTACTGATGCTGATTCTGTGGACCCTTACCGAACACCATTCGGCCTGGGCCAATGCCAATCTGTTGCTGTTCAACCCGCTCGCGTTTGTGCTGCTGCGCCCACTATGGCGCGCACATCGGGGCATCACGCTGTCACGATTCGCCAATGGCGCACTGCTGCTCCAACTCATTGCACTACTTGTCGCCCTGCTTCTTCACCTATTGCCTGGTGTAGTGCAGCAGAACCAGCCATGGATTTTGTTTGCATTGCCTAGCTGGCTGGCGTTGGCGTGGACCTTGAGGCGCGCCCGGCACGCCTAATACATCCGCATTGCCTGCTCTTCTGACCCGTAGCATCATCGACTTATGACGATCATCGAAGAAACGGCAAATAAGCCCCAAACATCCATGGTGGTGAATTGTGTTGCGTATCGCACCGATGGTATGCGCCTATGCGACATACACATCGATGACATCAGCGAAATCTTAAAGGACCCGGACGCCTTCGTCTGGGTCGGCCTGCACGAACCCGACGAACCACTGCTGCTGAAATTGCAGGAAGAATTCGACCTGCACGACCTTGCCATCGAAGACGCCCAACAAGCGCATCAGCGCACCAAAGTCGAAACCTACGGCGATTCACTCTTCATCGTCGTGCAAACCGCACAACTGATCAGTGGCCACATCGCCTTCGGTGAAACGCATATCTTTCTCGGCAAGCGCTACTTGATCACCGTCAGACACGGCGCCTCCCTGTCATACACCCCAGCCCGCCATATCTGCGAGAAAACCCCGGAACTGCTCGCCCACGGCCCCAGTTACGGCCTCTATGGCGTACTCGACTACATCGTCGACAATCTGCTCCCCATCGTGCGCGAATTTCGCGAAGAACTACAAACACTCGAAAACGATATTTTCGCCGACACCTTCAACCGCAATACCGTCCGCCGCCTCTACGACATGCAGCGCGATCTGATGACCCTGCGCCTAGCCGTTGCACCCATGCAAGATGTCATCAACCAACTCGTCCGCCTGCATCCCGAACTCATCCCAGACGAACTGCGCGTCTACTTCCGCGATGTCTACGACCACGTCTTCCGCGTCAACGAATCGATCGGTGCTATGCGTGAAATGCTCACCGCCGCCATCAATGTGAATTTGTCGCTAGTCACCTTCGGCCAGAACGAAGTCATGAAGAAGCTCGCCGGCTGGGCCGCTATGCTGGCTGCCCCGACATTGATCACCAGCTGGTACGGCATGAATTTCACGCACATGCCTGAGCTTGAAAAGCCCTGGGCTTATCCGACCGTCATGGTGATAGTGGCGTGCGTGGTGAGCACGATCTATATCGCACTCAAGCGAGCGAAGTGGCTCTAAATCAGACGCATTGGCCAAACTGGATCACCCCTCTGAATAGATATACAACCCTTCACATCGCTCTCTTCTACTCTCCGACGCAAGGAAATACGCACCATTGATTCAAGCGGGGAAATAAGTTCCTCTCTTTTGGTCAGCGTCCGCCCCTAGGAAAGTTACGATCAGGCGTCGTATATTTTGCGACGATCAATAACTGTCACGATGTCGAGCCATGAATCGTTGGAAAGCAGCCACCATACACCTGTCGCTCAGCTTCGCCATAGCGGTGCTAATAGGGTCATTGCTCTACTTCGTCTGGTTTCCTTCGCCTTACTTTACCGCCGCCGGCGCCAGCAAACTGATCCTGCTGCTGATGGGCGTTGATGTATGTATTGGCCCGCTGCTGACTTTGCTGGTCGTCAATCGCAATAAGCCCGCCAAATTATTGCTGCTGGACCTGAGCGTGATTGGCGTATTGCAGGCCATCGCCTTCGGCTACGGTCTTTATGTGATCATCAGCTCACGGCCGGTATTTATCGTTGCCGAAGTGGATCGATTGGTGATGGTAACCGCGGGTCAACTCAGCGATGCTGATTTGGCCAAAAGCCTGCAGCCTGAATTCCGAAAGCGCTCCTTGACTGGACCGGTGCTGGTGGGTGCACTGCCACCCAAGGGCAAGGGAAGTGGAGATTTCGCACTGCAAGTCATGGAGACAGGCAAAGATATTGACCAGCTACCAAAGTATTACCTGCCTTACGATCAGGTCATTGACGATGTGATGAAACGCTCGAAGCCACTATCATCGCTGAAGAAGGCAACAGCTTCGCAACAAGCTTATCTCGCTACACTGCAGGCAGCCCACCCTACCCTGACACTAAAAGTACTGCCGCTGCTGCGCGGCGAGCATAGCTACTCAGCAATTATTTCACCCACGAGCAAGCGGCCAATTGCGGTACTGGCAATAGATCCCTGGTGAAGCTGAAGCCCCTCTGATCATCTTCGACCAGAACGAATGGATGAAAAATCTGGCGTGACGCCCGACATTAATTACCAATTGATAAGGCATGAACTTCACACAGATGCCTGAACTGAAAACCTTGGGCTTGTTCAATCGCGATGCTTGTAGTGGCTCCTGTCGTCATCACCATTTATATGAGCCCGAAGCGAGCCAAGTGGCCATAAACCGCGTCACATTCTGAACAAGCAAATACGCACTTCATTCATCCATCAGGTGCGAGGCACCAAAAGTACCTCCTCATCCGCAACTATTTCCACCGGCTTATAGTTCTCAAACAGAGCGCGCATTAAAACCAAGGGAAGACGAGGGTCAGATAGAGAACTCTTTTCTATTACCACGTAAGCGTAGGATTTTTGGGTAACCTTGACCAAGAAGCCGGCAGGCGCATCGGCATATGCCGATCTCGCGTAAAGTTTTTGACCATAATTAAAAAAATCAATCTCCATCGGCTTATGCGCCCAATAGCAAACCGCCAATGTTTCGCACGCCACCTCACCCTTTGAGAGCGAAAGCGTTCGTGAGAGTTCCTCCCACTGATGCGCATGCACGAGGGCATCTACGTTGTGCGTGCCAGGCCTGGAAATGTAAACAAAAAGACTTGCCGCCATCCATGGAAGCACAACCAACAAACACGCGACCGTTTTTGCATGGCCATGAAGCATTCGAACAGGCCACCCATCATCAGACAAAGCCTGTACAAAAAGCACGACCCCAAGTGTCAGCGCGATAACTGCATCGCACAACATGTTCAGGTTTACACCGGCTCCAGCTAGCATCCAAAATCCGTTTAGCATCGACGACGCTAGATACAACACAACAAACGATGCCTTGTCCCGACGCCCCAGTAGCACCCAGCCCACGATAGTCATAATGAGGTAAGGCAGCAGAAAACGTAGCACGTATTCCATGGTTAAAAGAGCCCGGCCTAGCCACACAAGCCTGGGATTAAACAAAACATCTCGCACCATTGCCATGCCCCAACTCATATAGACCATGATGCATGCGGCGACCCCCACCACAAAACTCGCAGCAAGAAATACACCTAGACGACGGCGATCATAAAATAGTGCCCACGTACAAAGTGTCAGTGGCAGCGAAATTACATTGTGCTTTATGAGTCCACCGACCACGATCAACAACGCCGACAGCAGCATCGATTTCCACAGGCGTTCAGCGTTTGCCTTAAGAAAAATCAAGGCACCCCAGGTAACAAAAGCATGAGCTAAAAATTGTGGATCATCGGTCGCCATGTAACCGGGGATCAAGGTGTACACACCTAATAGAAATAATGCTGAAGCCAGCACCGCTAGCGACCGACCTGCACCCAGCCAACGACTTAATCTGCCCACATTGATGCTGACAACTATCAGCGATAACACTGATAGCAGACGCCCAGCGACGACATTGTCCCCCACCATTTTTCCAACCGCCCCAACCAAATAGAACGATAGGGGTGGATAGTTGTTTGCAACCATGGCATCGATGGGTGGATACAGTACGCCACCATGCATCGCGATCTGGGCGAAATACGCATTCCACCCCTCGTCGTAGTTTCTGGACACGTGCAACGGAATCGCACACAGAGGTATGGTGACCAACGCAAGAAATTGCAGCAACACTACACCTATCAAAATACGTTCCAGCCTTCCATGTTGGTCTAATGCCATAAATCCACCTCTCGCAAAACATTAATCCGCGCGATGGATGGCTATCCCAGCAATAACAGCTGACCAAACCATGCAACCACGCATAAATAAAAAGGCGATGGCCGCATGCCGCGGCCATCTCTTTGATGTCTCTTGTAACAGACAGGTTTATTGCCTGCCAGATGCAGTGTCTGGTGCCGTCCACTTTTTCAGCCACGCATTGACGGTCTCGTGCCACAGCACGCTGTTCTGCGGCTTCAGCACCCAATGATTTTCATCAGGGAACGTCAGGAATTCGCTTGGGACACCCTGACGCTGCAGCGCAGTGAAGGCACCAAGGCCTTGGGTAATCGGAATGCGGAAGTCATCACCTGAATGAATGACCAGCATCGGTACGCGCCAATCCTTCACATGATTAATCGGATTGAACTTTTCGTACCTCTCCGGCACGTCGAATTGCGGACCACCGTTCTCGTGCTCTTCGAACCATAGTTCATCGGTGGCGTAGTACATCATGCGAGCATCAAATACACCGTCATGATCGACCAAGCACTTCCACGGCTTGTTCCACACGCCGGCAATCCAGTAGGTCATGTAGCCGCCATAGCTGGCGCCAAGTGCGCAGGCACGATCCCCATCCAGAAAATGGTACTTATCCAACGCCGCCTGCCAGCCGCGCTTGATATCCTCCAGCGGCTTACCACCCCAATCGCCCGAGATGGCGTTGGTAAAGGCCTGGCCGTAGCCAGTGGAGCCATGAAAGTTGATGGTCACAACGGCGAAACCCTGGCCCGCATATGTCTGCGGATTCCAGCGATAGCTCCAGTCGTTGTTCATCGCGCCTTGTGGACCGCCATGGATGATGAAAGCAACCGGGTACTTGTGACCGGCCTTGTAGTTCACCGGCTTCACCACATAGCCTTGCACCGTTTCGTTGTTCCAGCCTTGGAACGTAAAGAATTGCATATCGCCCATTCTGGCGTTCTTCAGACGCGCTTCGTTGAAATGTGTCACCTGCTTCAAATCGCCGCCATTCGTGGATGCCGTATAAAGATCGGAGGGACGCTTGAGATCATCGCGCGCCAGCAGAATCCGCTTATCCGCTACTGAGTAGGAACTTACCGAACCATCATTGACCAGCTTATCCACTTTCCCAGTCGCCGCATCCACTGCAAATAACGGATGCTGCCCCTCATCGTCCGCAGTAACGAACAACGTTTTACCATCGGCACTGACCTGCATACTGCCTGCAGAACGGTCCCAGGATGGATCCACTTCACGAGTCGTTCCAGTAGATAAGTCCATAGCCATGATGCCGAAACGATCCGCTTCGAACCCTGGCGTTTTCATGGCTAGGTAGTAAAGCGTCTTTCCATCCGGCGAAGGCACGGGGAAAGCATCCCAGGCTTTATTGGCAGCCGTCAGGTTTTGTGGCACAGAAGATCCGTCGGCAGGTACCTTGAACACGTCAAAATTGGTCGACCACGGCTCATCGTTTCCAGCGATGCGCACATCGAAATACACCGTATTACCGTCGGGAGAAAAGGCAAACTCACTGTCATCGCCGAACGGCTTGCTTGGGATATCGCCATCAATCCCCTTGCTGAGCAAAATCGGCTCAATCGGCAACATGCCATCGACCCCAAACCGAGCGATATAAAGCTGATTACGGCGGCCATCCGACCAAGTATCCCAATGCCGAACGAATAGCTTGTTATAAAGCGTGCCAGTGGACTTGTCCTTGGCACGGCCATCCAGCCGCTCCTTGGTACAGGCCAAATCATTACAGTCGGCAAACATTGCGTAAGAGAGCAGTACTTTCTTGCCATCTGGCGACAGCTTGTAGTCGTCGATGTCCAGGGGACCATGACTCACTTGCACCGGGACCGAGGCGGCCGAAAGATCCAGGCCTCGCTTGCCCACCGGAAAGTCAATTCGCCATAACTGGGCTACATCGCCAGCCGGAGCTACGTAATAGAGGCTATGACCATCCGGGGACCAACGCGGAGAAGAGACCTGCTTCGCCACTATCCTGACTGACTGCTCACCCGCCAAACCAAGGTTCTGCACGTAGAGCGCGTTGACGCCCTTGTTGGCCAAATAATCGGTACTGCGGACGCTGAAAGCAGCATACCTGCCATCCGCAGAAAGCTGCGGATCGCTAACACGATCCATCATCACCAGATCGCTGATGTCAAAAGGATGAGGTGAATGACTCTCCACTAGCGTGCCATTCCGGGTGTCCGCCGCAGTGGACGCACCTGCCGCGACCAGCAACAAGGCTGCAATCAAAGATTTCATGCGAACTCCTTATAACAATAAAATTGCCTACGCGAGTCTTCGGCCAGTCGCGCACCCTACTTTGCCGGAATCGCCTTGCCCAACCTCATTAAAAGCGCCATCACCGGGCAGCAGCGCAGTATAAAAACGTCTCCTGGTGTGCGACGGATCAACGATACGTCCCCTCAGAGATATTCCGATCCATTCTACGTAGGCAGCGCGATGTCCAGAAAGCTCTCAGCGGTATCAGGAAGACTGGCTTCCTCCTTCTCTCCAAGAATCAGAATACCCCTGCGGGCAACCCATCATCTCAACAGATGGTGATCCCTGTGCAGCCGATTCCCATGTGATCTATGAACAAACATGACCAATATTGCCAATGTAGAATACGTCAGAGTATCTCTACAAAGATCAGCCAGTGTGATGCCATAGGCAAAAATGGGGTCGCAGCCGAGCCTAATAGTCAATCGGCTACCGCGCCACCTTACGTGTAGCACGTAGGCACACCTGCTCGTTCACGGGGAAAAAGTGATAAACGCAAGCACTCAAGATCCCATTGCCGCTCGACCGTGGGCATGGCCACTGACATTAGCAGGCGTAACATTATTGGCGCTGGCTCTTCGCTGGTATTACGTCACCGTCACCATCGTGCCTCAACCATTAAGCGGTGACGCCGGCCAATACTATGCCTGTGCATGGAATCTTCTGCACCACGGGATATTTTCCTCCAGCAAGCCTGGCTCTCCATTAGTTGTACCCGATAATTATCGTGATCCGGCTTACCCTTTGTTCCTGGCGCTCTGGATAAAAGCACTGGGACCCGGCCGGATATCCTACGGGACCACACTGCTTTGCCAAGCCCTATTGGGCGCCGAGACGGTGGGGATTAGCATGCAGATCTGTCGGCGGTGGCTTTCAATCCGCTGGGCCGCTGCAGCTGGCCTGCTTATGGCAGTCTGGCCGCACAGCATCGCCACCAACGATTTCTTATTGACTGAGACGTTATCGGGTTTTCTCTGCGCGCTGGGTATACTTCTGTGGGTAAAAGCTTGCCAACACAAATCCCTTGGCAAGGCCCTGGCAAGCGGACTGACTCTTGGCATGGCGGCCTTGACTAATGCGGTACTACAACCTTTTGGTATTTTGCTGGCAATACTCATTGCATGGCGCGCACCGGCGTTACGCAAGACTTGCTTGATCCTTGCGCTAGCATCCGCCGCCCTGCCTCTCGCATGGGGGCTACGTAATGTGCACCTGCCCAATACTGACATCCACGCGTCATCCAAGGGGCGCGCCCTGCAAAACCTGATACAGGGCTCATGGCCGACCTATCACTCCGCATGGCGAACGTCAAAGCTCGGGAGCGAAGCAGCCAAGATTGAGGCAACAGCTGACCTAAACGCGATGAATGGAGAGTATGAGCAATTGCTAAGCTCACCACTTAAGGGCATCAAGGTGGTCATGCAACGCATGCAGCAACATCCCGTAACCTATCTCACTTGGTATTTGTTCAAAAAGCCTTATCAATTATGGGGCTGGGAGATTGAAATCGGGCAAGGCGATATATACCCGTATGCAGTTATCAACTCACCTTTCCAAGTCCATGTTGCCTGGATCGCATTAGCCGCCATTTGCCACGCCCTTAACCCTTGGCTGTTATGGCTCTCATTAGCTTGTTTACTCATGACTTGGCGGGAACAATGTGCGCGCGCCAATACTTCGCTGCCGTCCCTTTCGATTATCAGCGTGATCGCCTTGCTGGCCTTCGTAACGCTGATTTATTGCATCCTCCAGGCAGAACCCCGCTATGCGACACCCTTCCGCAACCTGGAAATCGCGCTTGCATTCACAACACTGGCAAATCTATCAGCCAGATGGAGCGCCTACCAGGGGACCCTACATAGGCAAAAGGCGCTGCACGAAACTCACTAACCCATTGCGCGCAAGTACTTATCGGCGCCAAGCCTCACCTGCTAGGATCATTGCGTAAAGCATCCCGGGGCATCCAATGGTCACACCTATCAGCGCCACCCATCGCAGCCGATGGATTCATGTACTTGGCGCTATCGTCGTCGTATTCGTTGTTGCACTGGTCTATTGGCCGGTACGGCATGCGCAATTCGTATGGGACGACATCATCGATTTTCAGCGTGTGGCGTCGTTGCGTCACGGCAATGAATGGCAACATCTACTGCTAAATAAATTCAACGATTGGGTCGTCTATTTTCGGCCGCTTGGTGTCGCCTTGTTCGCCGCCGAAGTACACGCCTTCGGCGCAACTCCTGGCCCGATGCATCTGGTTTCTTTGTTGATCCACCTGATCGACACCTTGCTAGTAGGCGTATTGGCCATGCAGCTTGGCACAATGCGATCGCCTCAGAGCCGACATCTTTATACCTTCGCATTACCTATGCTGCTCTACGGACTGCATCCTCTGCTGGTGGAGCCCGTAGTATGGATTGGCTGTCAGTTCGACCTACTCGCCACGCTTTTTATGTTGTTAGGCTGGATTGGGAGTCTACGCATCCAGCACCCGGTACTTCGTGCACTTGGCGTTAGCAGCTGTTTTTTTTTAGCAGCGTGCGCCAAAGAATCCGCCATCGCGTTCTTACCAATTCTGCTGGTATTGAATTGGTTTTCCCTCAAAGAACCGAAGGGAAAATCCATAGCCGCGCAATTGTGCCAACTCCTCAAGCGCCATGCGGCAACTTATTTGGCCGTGCTACTGACAGGCATCGCTTATCTTGCCTTTCGGCATTTGGCGCTCGGCCGCCTTATCCCAAACGCTGGCGGCGCCATGCTACCGCTATGGGCGCGGCTACAAGAATCAAGTTTTATCTATCTGCACTACTGGCGCATGTTTTTATGGCCCACATTACATATGGGGCCCATCCATCCGGCAGACATCGATCAATTTCTCAAGATCAACATCGGATCGCTACTTAGGGACACACTAGCCTTTGGTATCGTGGCGACTGGCATTGCTCTGACGATACACCGCAAATACATGGGGGCGTTGATTCTCTGCGTGACGCTTGCCTTATTCCCGGTACTGCACATTATTGCCGCAAACTTTGACATCAATCTGTATCACGAACGTTATGCCCTCACCGCGCTAGCGATAGCTTGCGCATGGCTTCCGTTGGTTTTATCAGAGCTACCTACACCGGCGAGCATGCAGCGCATACTGCCGCCAATGGCCTACATCAGTCTCACCATCTGGTTAGTGTTGGCGGTTATGAACATTCGAGTGACCATTCCGCTTTGGTCCACTCAGGTGAATTTGTGGCAATGGGCTCTTCAGGAAAACCCGGACTCGGTCGATGCCAAGGATGAACTTATCGCCGGATATCTCGATGCGGGTGATGACGCCGATGCCTGGCGGCTGATCAATGACCTCATAGCCAGCAATACGCCTTGCCTAAATTGCTTTCTCAACGCAGCCACCCTATCGCTGCGCGAGCACAACCCCGAACGCGCCGATTTTTTTCTGCAACGCATTAGGGATATGCCAGAGCTACACGATAACTCTTCCTCGACCCGACTCTATCTCGCCGATATCGGTGCCGTGCAATTAATGGAAGGCAAATATGATGTAGCAGAGCGCGTGGAGCGTTTGGCCGCCTCGCAGGAAAAACTAGACCCAACCCCGCAGCTATTCCTCGCCGAGGCACTGGTATTCCAAGGAAAGGTTGACGAAGCCATCCAAGTGGAAAACGCGGCCGTGCCACTCATGGAACTCGACAAACAGGGACAACGGCGGCGGTGGTTTGCACATTTTATCAAGCGACACCACGACCGCCCCGAAGAGAGCTATAGGATCCTGACCGAACACTGAGCCAATCAAGGCACCTATTTTCGGCACATCGCTCCACGCCGCGTTACCCAACAGAATGTGCGAGCCACTTCAGGCTCGCATTGTGAGCCCCGTCACGCCCATCACATCGCTTTGAACGAAGGCATATTTTCATGCCGTTCAAAGCCATTACCGGCACCGTTTTGGTACAAAGGGTGCTTATGTTCCCTGCTTAGAACAAGGGGGAACATCCATGCTTCGGAACAAACTTGTACAAGGCTTTACCTTAATCGAGCTGATGATCGTGGTGGCCATTCTTGCCATTCTTGCCGCCATTGCGATCCCGGCCTATCAGAACTATGTGATTCGCGCACAGGTTGCCGAAGGCTATAGCCTCGGGGACGGCGCCAAAACGGCTGTGTGGGACTATATTGCCAATACGGGACGTGTTCCACCTAGCAATCTGTCCGCCGGCTTAGCGTCATCGAATTCCATATCGGGTAATTATGTTTCCAGCGTAAACGTCTCTGCCGGAAAAGTCACCGTGGCTTTCGGCGGCAAAGCCAATATAGCGCTTAGCAACGAAGTGCTAGTGCTGTCCCCTACCCTTGGCACTGGCAGCATCATCTGGAGCTGCGGTCCGCCAAATACTACGGTATCAAGCGAGTATCTTCCCACCAGTTGCCGCAACTAGTAGGGGTGGCATGTGACGCAAATGCTCTTCTTGGAGGGCAAAACTGACAAAAAACGTCACATTTGGACACTGCAGTGTCCACGGCGCGCCTATCTAAGCTTTACTGATCCTGCCGCGCAAAGTGTCTTGGCTGATTGATGCAAGCGCCTTTCGTGATGCTCGCCACAGTAGTGTGTATTGCAGTGTCCTGGGGGTGTTAATGAAACCGCAAAATGGCATGTATAGTGCTTCAACTTTTACGGCTTCCTGGTCTTTCCTGACCATGATGAATGGGTCCGATCCCGCCTAGGGGGCTCGGGACTGAGGCCCAGGGGGCGTCTACGGTTAGCTAACCAAAACAGAGGAACAACCATGAAGACCATGCAAAAAGGTTTTACCCTGATCGAATTGATGATCGTGGTAGCGATCATCGCCATCCTCGCGGCCATTGCCATTCCTGCCTACCAGAACTACCTGATTCGTGCGCAGGTTTCTGAAGGTGCCGTACTGGCCGACGGTCTTAAGACCCCGCTCTCCGAATATTTCTCAAATCAAGGCGATTTCCCCAACACCTTGGCGTCCATCGGCCTGCCCGCAAACGCCACCTCAGTTTCGGGCAAGTACGTTTCCCAAGTTGCTCTCTCGGGCAACGGCATCATCGTTTCGACATTCGGCGGCAACCAGGTCAACGCAGCCATCAATGGTTCCGCATTCGCATTGTCGGCTATCAATAATGGCGGCAGCATCTCCTGGAGCTGCAGCAACACCAAGGCCACCACCGTACCGACGCAATATCTGCCGACTTCGTGCCGCACAGGTGGCTGATTTTTCATTTTATTGATTGTTAGTCACGCATGCGAAGGGCCACTTATAGTGGCCCTTCGTTTTTTGCTATGCATACTAGACAAACCTTCGCGTGCTTACACATTTACACCGCTTTTCATTTTGGCCTTTGCTGGGGCTGCTTTTGTTCTCCACGGGATTGCTCCTTGCACCTGGGCTGCATGGTGGCTTTCTCTTTGATGATTACGGCAGCTTGCCTGTCCTGGGTGACACGGGGCCGATCCATAGCTGGGCCACGTTCTGGCGTTACATCACCAGTGGCTATGCCGACCCCACAGGACGCCCGCTCGCCCTGCTGAGTTTTCTGCTCGATGCACGCGATTGGCCAGCGATTCCCTTTCCATTCAAACGCACCAATCTGCTACTGCATCTGCTTAATGGTGGACTGCTTGCTCTACTCCTACGTCAACTAGGCAGGCACATTCAAAACAGATTTGCGCAGCATGACAGCAGCCCCATCGATAAGGCCGCCCTACTGGGCGCCTCGATTTGGCTGCTGCACCCGCTATTCGTATCTACTACGCTGTACATCGTGCAGCGGGAAGCGATGCTGCCCGCCACGTTCACACTCATCGGCCTGCTGTTGTGGCTACATGGACGGCGCGCGATCCAGCAAGGGCGTACTACTGCTGGTCTGATGGAGATTGTTGCAGGTTTAGGTGGCTGCACCTCATTAGCCACCTTGAGCAAGGCCAACGGAATCTTGCTTCCCGCATTGGCTCTGGTAATTGAATACATATTGCTCAGAAGTTATGAGAGTGCTGGCCATCCAGCAACGGCGCCCGCCAACGTGAAGGCCATGCGCCACGGCATCCGCTGGGACGACAACAAAACTTATCGCAACACCATGCTGTTGTTTGCATGGCTACCCACATCGATGGTTGCCGCTTATCTATTGCAACAAGGCTGGAGCGGCCTGATTCATGGCATTTCATCCGCCCGCCCGTGGACCTTAGGACAGCGCTTGCTGACCGAGCCCCGGGTATTGATGGATTACCTGACACTACTATGGATGCCGCGCCCATTCACTCCAGGGCTATTCAACGACCAGATTCAAGCGTCCACATCACTGTGGTCGCCAATAACGACACTGCCCGCACTTTGCAGCATCGTTGCTCTAATTGCTGGCAGCTGGCGGCTGCGTCAACGCTGGCCCTCCTTAGCAACAGGCATATTGTTCTATTTTGTAGGCCAATCGCTCGAATCCAGTACCGTGGCATTGGAACTGTATTTCGAGCATCGCAATTATCTGCCCGCCATGCTCTTGTTCTGGCCGCTCGCACTGTGGCTATGCGACGCCTACGTTGTCACGGTAAAGATCACTGGAAGGTCTCACGTATCAAGAGCAACGAGTCGGCTTGCCAAACCGGCGCTTTCAGCACTGATACTCCTGGGCTTGGGCCTGATGACCCATGCACGTGCCACGTTATGGGGCGATAGCCGCGATCAGGCAATGCTATGGGCCGCACTTAACCCAAATTCCCCGCGCGCCCAAACGTATGCGGCCGATATAGAAATAGCAAACAACCAGCCACAGCAAGCTATAGCCCGCCTGCAGCCGCTGCTCACCAAATATCCCGATCAGGTACAACTGGCCCTCCCGCTTATCAGTGCGGAGTGCCAAACTGGACAGATCGATTCAGCAACGATCAGAGCCGCTCGCCTTTCCCTAAGCACTGCCCGCGATACTGGCGCCCTGCTTGCAAACTGGTTTAACCAGACCATCAATGAGATCGGAACAACCCCGTGTCCGCAGTTGACCTATGACACGATCGACAGTCTGCTGGATTCATCTCTCACCAATCCATACCTCAGCGCGATTCAAGGGCGAGAACAAGACATTTATCATTTGAAAGGTCATCTGGCGCTTAGCCGAGGCGATGCGCAAACAGCACTTAACGATTTCAACCATGCGCTGGATCTTCAAGTTCGCCCTGCCATCGCCCTCGAACAAGCCGCCATGCTTGGATCGGCTGGCCACCCCCGCCTTGGCCTGATCCACCTGGATCATTACGATGCCGAACGCAACCAGGAAGCACAACCGGACTTCGGTATGCCGCGGCTGCACGACTGGGTGCTGCGACGACAACAGTATTGGCCCCGCGAAATAATGCACCTGCGCGCCACACTGCAAAGCGATACCACACGCCAAACCAGCCGGAATCCATGATGCTTCGCCAGCCACTTCAATCCACTCTGCAGCACCGCTGGCTTCCGTGGGTATTATTGATCCTTGGGGGCATGCTTACCACCGCCATCTACTGGCCGGGACTATCAGGCACCTTCTTTTTCGATGACAACCCCAATATCGTCGATAACAAAGGAGTACAACCCGCAAACGCGTCACTCGCATCGCTAATCAATGCTGCACTGTCATCGCCTTCGAGTGACTTCAAGCGGCCATTGGCGTCACTGAGCTTTGCTGTGAATTTCCTTTTTACTGGACTCGATCCCTATTGGATGAAGCTGACCAATCTGGTCATCCATCTACTGAACGGATGTCTGGTGTTTCTGTTAGCTCGCTCCCTTATCGTACTTACAGACAAAGCAGCCACACAAAATACACGCCACAGACAAAATGCCGGCTTCATCGCTACCGTAATCGCATTTTCCTGGATGCTACTACCCATCAACCTTACCAGTGTGCTCTACGTCGTACAGCGCATGGAAAGCTTGGCCAATGTGTTTGTGCTGCTAGGCTTGCTCGGCTATGTGGTAGGGCGCAAGCACATGCTCGCCAAAGCGGACCAAACGCAACATGGCATGCGCCGATCAGACTTGGCCGGGCTTGGCATCTGCGCGTTCAGCCTTGCCTTGTTTACCTTGACAGGATTGCTAGCAAAAGAAACCGCAGTGATGCTGCCGCTTTATGCGTTTATGCTCGAATGGATAGTGTTCGGCTTTCGCAGACAAACCGATACTGCTTCGCACGATAGCCAGTCAAAGGACTGGCGCCTGATCTGCCTTTATTTAGTCGGCTTGCTTATCCCCCTTATTGCTGGCCTTGCGTGGCTTTTACCGAACGTGCTGAGGCCGGAAAACTGGGCAGCGCGTAACTTTACCTTAAGCACACGCTTACTCAGCGAAGCCCGCATAGTTGTCGACTATATAGCCTGGATCTTAGTACCCACACCTGATGCACTATCTTTCTACCACGATAACTTCATCGTCTCCACCGGACTTTGGTACCCGTGGACGACGCTCCCGAGCATCCTGATTTTAATAACCCTGGCTGTATCGGTTCCCATGCTGCGCAGGCGGTGGCCACTTGCATCGCTAGGTTTGGCCCTATTCCTAAGCTGCCACGTACTCACGGCCACCATTCTACCGTTGGAACTTGTCTACGAGCACCGCAACTATTTCGCCAGTTTCGGCCTGATGCTCGCTGTGGTTCCCGTACTTGTCACTGGCATACCGTGCACAACATCACAATCGCGACAAAGCTTCATCCTTGCGCGCAGCACGACTTTGATAACGCTTTTAATGCTATGGAGCTTTGAAACAGCCATTACCGCCGCCGCCTGGGGCTCCCCGTTAAAGCTGGCCGAAACGTTAGCCGCTCGCGCGCCAGATTCACCACGTGCCGAATACGAGTTGGGTCGAACCTATATCATTTACTCGCAATACGACCCGCATTCGCCATTCACCGCCATGGCCTATGCACCCCTAGAGCGTGCCGCCGCGCTGCCTGACTCGTCCATCCTTCCGCAACAAGCGCTAATTTTCATGAATTCGCGTATGCATCTGCCGCTGAAAGATGCATGGTGGAATAGTATGATCGCAAAACTTAAATCTCGCCCTCTAGGCGTGCAGGATGAAAGCGCACTCGGCGCCCTTACCGGATGTGCCCGCGATCACGATTGCAACCTACCGCCGAATCGCATGATCGATGCTTATTTAGCAGCCCTCTCACATCCCAACCCCAGCGCGCGTCTGCTATCGATGTACGCTGACTATGCCTGGAATGTTCTGGATGATGATGTACTCGGACTGCGCATGGCTGAAGCAACCGTTAAGGCGGCACCGTCTGAGCCAGCTTATCGCATTACCCTCATAAGAATGCTGATCGCCAACGGAGAGCTGGGTCAGGCCAGCCATCAACTGGACGCGCTTCAAGAACTCAATCTGGGTGGCCGGCTGAATAACGATATTGATCAGCTGGAGCATGCGATGCAAAAAGCCCCCACCTCCAACGAAACGGTCAACCACCTTTGAAAGGGCAACTCGCTCTCAGCAGCCTAAAAACCACTTTCTGGCTTGGTGTACGTATCGTTACACAAGCCACGGTGCTTGTCCTTCTCACCCGAATACTCGGTCCACAAGTATTCGGCAACTTTAGCGCCATTGCGTCTTTGGCTCTAATTATCGGCACGCTGCCAACATTTGGGAGTGGCTTCGTGATGTTAGCGCGACGAGCACAAGACGCCAATGGTATCGGAGCGGTGTGGCGTTATGCATGGCCCACGACTCTTTCCGTCGGCATTGCACTCCTGGTGGTTTATGTACTGATTGCTAGGCTGCTCACTACCCCTCCCCTACCAGCCACACTTTTGCTGATGGTTGGGGCATCCGAATTACTGCTGACGCCAATGACATACTTGGCCAGCTATGCGTTGCAAGCACGCGAAAAAGTGCCCCTAAGTCAATTTGTTCAATGGCTGCCGCTCTCTTTCCGAATCGTTGCCGCCATCTTATGCCTCTCACTGGAAGCATCATCACGTCTTCAGACATATGTAACATTACAGTTGCTCACATCATTTCTGGCAACCCTTCTTGCGCTTGCCATTGCGCATCATTATGTCGAGCTTAACTGGAGACCGCGGCTCGTATCCCGGCAAGAACTTCGCGCTGGGGCCGCCTATGCAGCCATGAATTTAGTGGCAGCCAATCCGTCCGAAATCGATAAAATCGTCGCAATTCGCTTAATCGGCGCTCATGACACTGGCATTTATGCGACCACCACTCGTGTGATGACCTCCTGTGTTACCCCAGTCATAGGCATGTTGCTTTCCGCTCAGCCGCGCTTGTTTCGGCACGCCCATAAGCCCACCCACGAGGGACTTCGGTTAATTTGGGTGATCGCTCTCTTATCATTGGGCTGGGGCTTGATCAGTGGGATTGTGCTTGTCCTTTGCAGTCCGCTATTGCCTTGGTTATTTGGCGAAGCCTTTGTAGAAACAGCAGGGCTGATGCCTTGGCTGGCGCTATCAGCCCCAGGGATTTCATTAAGATTGGCGGCAGGAACGATACTTGTTGCGCTGGGGAAGCCCATTGAACGATTGGTATTTGAGGTACTCGGCGTACTAATTCTCGTGTCAAGCATGGTCCTTCTGGGACCTCACTATCGTGCCTTTGGGCTCGCCATTGCTTTGAGCTTCGCCGAATCAAGCATGGCTATCATTGGCTGGCACATGGTGAGCAAAAGGCTCCGAGCAATCGGCCCCGACAAACCTGCACCACTAACCCTAGGATAGCTTCAACGCTATTTTTGTGCCCTGCCAAAGCGCTCGCAATGGTATCAACGAATGAAAACGGAAGACTCTAACCAGCGCGCGCAAAGGTAATATCAACACACGCAGCAGCAGTAGCAACCATAATTCGGGAATACTACGGGCCAGCTTTCTAGCAAGAATCAAATGAGCCGCCACCATATGCGACTCATAAAACAATGAGCCTATCCTACTACTCGCAGCCCCCTCGTGTATCACGAGTACTTCATCGACATGTGCAATAGAACCTGGGTTTCTCGAAAGTCGCCAACCGAACTCCCAATCCTCTCCGTACATAAAGAAATCTTCATCAAGAAGCGGAGACGCGGTCCGCTCCGTCGCAATCAAGAAACAACATCCGCTGGGATACGCAAAATAGCCGCGCCGCCGCTGCCACAACAGCAATCCAAGAAACTTTTGGTAGTACCCAGTCCCTAGAATCCGTTCACCGTGATTGATATTTGGGTAAGCGACCCTGGCGTCCAAATTCCGCTCCAGCGCGCCCAAAAGCTTTAATACCGCGCCTTGCAGCAGCTTCGCATCATTATTGATCAGCAACACCCATGCATTTGGGCACACTTTCCTCAGGTGATCGATGCCACGATTCACCCCGCCTGCGAACCCTAAATTTCGATCACTTACGATAACACTCACTCGATCATCACCCTTGAAATGATCGCTTATCTCTTCTGCCGATTTACCGCCGTCCTCCGAATTATCCCAAACCAACACTGGCACTACTTGCTGGACGAGCAGGGATTGAACGCAGGCGACACTCCGTCCCGCATCGCGAAAATTCAATAAAAGACCAGCCACCTGCCGTTGCACTAACATAGCTTGTCCGCAATGACGACCAGTTCTTCCGACGCCGCCGCTGAGATAGACGCCCGCAAATCAACCCAATTCGCCGACATTCGTTGCTTGCGCAGCCCCTCTAGAACGGAAAGCTCACGTGAAGAGTGGATGATATATCGCGCCCCCCGTCCTCGCCTTAAAAAGCGAATGTTGGTGAAACCTGTTGTTGTCAAAAGTGCATGCAGCGCTTTTGCCGTAAAAAGAACGACATGTCGCGGCGGCTCCAATCCGCGCCACGCCCTTCCAAATCGCTTGTGTCCGAGACTTTGAACGTTCGGCGTCGCCAGCCAAATTCGGCCATTTTTTGCCAATAAGCCCCATATTTGCTGCAGAAACAGCTTGGGATCATGCACATGTTCGATAACATGAGCCGCCGTTGCGACATCAAAAGGCGCATTTGGCCGATAGTCATCAAGACCACCAAGATATACGTCCAAACCATCTTCAACAGCCGCTCTTACCGCATCCGCATCAGGCTCCAACCCCGAGACGTCCCAGCCCGCATTCTTCGCGCGCCGGAGGAAAACTCCATTTCCACAACCAACGTCAAGAAGCCGTCCAGGGGTACGGGGAAGATGCCGATAGAAGTAATCCAGTTGCTGCCGGATTGGCGGCGCCAGTGATATCGCGACGCTCCCCATCTTCATCACCGGAAAACGATGCGCTCCGTAACGGGCATTCATGTAGTCGTTCGCCAGACGCCACAATAACGAATTACCATTATCGTCTGCGAATGACACCGCCCCCGACAGATGGGTATAGTAAGACCTGTATGCCCTCCCAATGACATCACGCATGGGGCGTGGATCGAGAAATAAGCAACCACAGGCCATGCATTCCTGTAAATTCCAGCGTCCGGGCACTCCTTCAAGTCGGTCTTGCAGCCCTTCATACCGAATTTTCCCGCTCTCGTTGCCGCAGGCTGGGCATGCCGGAACTGCCTCAAGCTCATAAGAGCAAAAGCCTTTGGTGCTTTCGGCCTCAATCGTCATTTCAATTATCTCTTATCACGCGACGATACAGGTCCAAATATGCATCTATTGCGCTAGGCTCACCAAAATACTTCTCGGCACGTCGCCGCCCGTCTCGTCCCAGCCGCCTTCTCAAGATCGGATCTTCGGCAAGTTGGCGAGCGAATCTTGACACTTCTTGCAAGTCGTTCAGCGGTGCAAGAAGGGCAGTTTCACCGTGCAAGCATATCTCACCAGTGCCTGCGGTATTGAAGCCGATAACCGGCACACCGGATGCCATTGCCTCTAGGGCCACATAACCGAACGACTCATAGCGCGAAAGCACCAACACAGCATCCGCAGACTGATAAATCGAAGGCATATCTGCGGGCGCGCAACGTGGCAGCAGCCGCATATTTGTTGTCACTCGGTCGTCTTGGAAGGACTTGCGCAGCCCACCAAGACAGGAAACCTGAAACGATGGCCCCAGCAACCTGGCTAGCTCAGGCAGCAACTCCGCACCCTTGCGACGCGACGGATTGCCGATAAATATTAATTTAAACGGCTTCGTGTGCTCCGCGCTTATGGTCGCCATGCTATCTCGCGATAGTGGTGAGAATTTCTCCAAATCGATCCAATTATGGATGACCTCTATTCGTCTACCCAAATCTCTTCGCATGGGTTCTGCGCAAAACTCACTAACCGCCACAATCGCATCGGCACAAGAATAAGAGGCTCTCATCCATCGCTCGGCGAACAAGCGATGATAGATCGTCTGGAGTAGATTACGAGATTTCCCAAATTCAGGATGAGCTATGTATTGATGCTCCGTAATCACCAATGGAATACCTTGGCGCTTGAATGCAAAACCCTGCCAGCTCCCGGCATGCACGACATCAATAGATGGCGGAGCAATCACCTTTTTCAGGCGCCACGGCATTAATTCATAGCCTAGGTCGAACCATTGCAAAATGGGCTCATGCCCTGCGTTGCGCAATCCTTCGGCCAAGCGCAAGGTAAATACGTCCGCGCCGCTACCCGAACGAATCGTTGGCAGCCAGATGCGCAAAGACTTCGACTGTTTCGTATCAAGCATCTGTCCAATATCTATATCTGGAGACAAACGAATGTGGTCCGACATTTAATTACACAATCAGCGCCAGAAACTGTAAATCAAAGTGGGAATGGCGGGACACGTAAACCTCAAAGCGCCATCTGGCACATAGTGCAAAACGCGTGTTGCCATTGACCGGGGCCTCTCGATCTCGAACGTCAACCTCATCGCCTCCAGGCAAAGGTTGCGGTATTGAAAACCCGACCCATGAAGCAAGTCTTCGAGCTGCGACAGTTCAAGCGGCTCACAGTCGTAAAGATTTCCTCTGCGCATCATACGCAAATATGGCGTTCTCCATCCGCGAGGCAACCAGCTCAGGAAGGGAAGCTTGTAATGTGGTTCCACGACCATCCATCGATTAGGCACCGCCAGATAACCTATACCGTCTGCTCGCAGAACTCGGCGAAGCTCCGCAAGATGTGCCAGCTGGGCCCTGATATCACCCACATGCTCAATGACATGGTTCGTAAGCACCACATCAAAGGAGCTTTCAGCAAATGGAAGCCGCGTACCTGTTACCTGTTGGTATGTGTAACCTTCGGTCACCAGCCTATTGTCTTGAACGTCAACAGCTTCCACGCAAAGCTTCAGATCAGGATGAGTCCCGAAGTAATGTGCAATGCCTCCGGAGCCTGTGCCGACCTCAAGCAGTCGCAGCGGTTGCCGACGGCTGCTTAGATCGAGCAAGCGTTCAATTTTTAGCCCTTTAAGGCGACGCGAAGGCAAATCAAGCACCGCATGCGGCAAACGCCGTTCAGATTCGCTCGCCGAGTGAGCATCATGTCTTTCGTCGCGATTTTGGGATGCGTCAGTCATGGAGCTCACGCAGAAACTCGCGCAACTGATTTCCAAATTTAGTCCATACCTTGCTGGCAGCGAATGCACGACAAGCAGCTATAACTTCTTTATCGCGATTTTTCTTAAGACCTTGAACAACTGCTTTCGCAAAATCAAGATAATTACCTGACTCGATTAATGTGCCGGTACGTCCATCCAGTACTGCATCGGGAACTCCGCCTACTGCGAATGCAACTGTTGGCAGACCATGAGCAGCCGCCTCAAGCGCCACCATGCCAAAACCTTCGACATCACCGGGCAATTCAAGCACGGGAAAAACATGCAAATCCGCAGCTTGATACACCGCGCTTAGAGTTACGTCGTCACACCGACCAAGAAACTTGACATGTTCCTCTAACCCAGCCTTCTCAGCAGAAGCCAGTATCCGCTCTCGTTCACCAGTTCTTCTCGCGTGCAAAGCATTAGTCGCATCTTCGCCAATAATTAGCAACAAAACATCAGGGTGACTGGATTTAATGACTGGCATCGCCCTCGTCACAAATTCAGCCAACCCTTTGCGCTCAGTAAGCCTTCCTACGGAAAGCAAAATTGGGCGTACCCCGAAACCGTGCACTCGGCGAAAATTGTCGGCCAATCTCACATCCAGAGATGGCAACTCAACTCCTGGATTCAAAACGCGCAAACTGCTTGCCTGGATACCGATGCATTTACCTAAGTGCGCTGTATTACCACTATTTGCTAATGACATATCGCAGCGTCTAATGAATGGCAGCCAGAACCAACGGTAAATGCGGCTGGGCGCCACGATGTCCAACCCATGCAAATAAACTACGGCTTTCGCGCCATTGCAGCGAGCCACCAGCCAGGCAATGGGTGCCGTCAAGCCGCTTCCAGCCAAAACCAATGCCGGCCTCTTCCTTCGCGCCATCCGGAAAGCCTGCCACAACGTCGCAATCAGAAAAATGATCAGAGGTCTTATGCGACTTTGCTTTACCTCGATTCGAGACGGCACATACAGCGCACTGCCGGCTGGCCCACAAAGGGCAACTCGCCAATCAGGTTGCAACTCAGCCAAGAGATGCTGATTGACCTTCTCCATGCCGCCAAGCAAAGGCGGAAAGTTGCGCGTTACTAGCAACGCTAGCGGACGGTGGTGTTGTGGATCACGCATCTCGCCGATACATCAGCGCAGTAATCTGTTCCGAAATAAGCCCAATCAGAAAAACGATCACGGCAGCGCTCCACATCAGCGTGCTCATGTTCGTCAACCGACCCTCGCGTATATAGGTCCACGCATAGTTGGCGCAACCGAGCAAGAAAAATAACGCACTCGCGGGGACAAACAGTTTCAACGGCGAATAAAGCGTGGCGATCTTGAAAATGATCAGCAAAAAACGCAACCCATCGCGCAATGGCTTGATATGACTCTTACCCACTCGTTGCGCCGCTTTGATGGGCACATAGACTACGGGATAGGCGCTGCGAAAGAAGGCCATGGTGCTGGTCGTAGGGTAGGAAAATCCGTTCGGCAAGAGATACAGAAACTCCTGGAACCGGTCCGCCTTGACGGCTCGGAAACCGGAGGTGAGATCCGCCACCTCATGTCCGGTCATCCGAGTGGCAAGCCAGTTATATAAGGTATTGGCAACGCCCCGACCTACTCCAGCTTGGCTACCCCAATCACGGGCTCCCACCGCCATGTCGTATCCCTGCCCCAGCTTTTCGACCAGGCGCGCCACATCTGCGGGATCATGCTGGCCGTCGCCATCCATGAAAACCAGAATCTCGCCAGTCGCGGCCCGGGCTCCTCGCTTGATAGCAGCGCCGTTGCCCATGGAATAGGGAGAGCTCAGGCACTTCACACCGTTACCGGCGCATATGGTCCGCGTATCGTCGGTAGAACCGTCGTCCACCACGATGATCTCGGCGCGCGGCTGCGCAGCGCGTAGGCGGGGCAGCAGTTCGGCCAGGGCGGGCGCTTCGTTCTTGGCAGGCAGGATGATGCTGAGACTGTTCAAACAGGTCGATTCCCCATGAGGCAACCGATAATAACGCGTGACGCATGAAGCACGTACCGCGCCAATCGCCCGGATTTCAAAGATTCTGGCCGAACTGCTGTCCAAGTCACCCTTCCCAAGGCAACGCATCCCCTGACAGCGCCGCCTGGCGAGCCAGGAACGACGCTGGATGTGCCTGAGTTTGCCAAACCGGCCAGTACCGATAGCCTGCCGGCTCAATGTGCGCTAAATTCGAGTCTAATCAGGGGTTTTAAGCAGGTTTCAACATGTCATCGCAACCACAGTCCACCACGCTAGGCCTGTCCGGCATGGCTCGCCGCTTGGTGGCCGAAGGCTTGTTGCCAGAGGCGGATGTTCGTAAAGCCGTTGCAGAATCGAACCAGCAGAAAAAAACGCTGACGTCATGGCTGCTGGATCATGGCTTGGTGGACAACATTCGCCTCGCTCAAATCGCGTCCGCCGAATTCGGCATGCCGATGATGGACGTGACAGCGCTTGCACCTGCCAGCATGCCATTGAGCCTGATCAGCCAGGAACTGATCAGCAAGCACCAGGCACTGCCGCTGCTCAAGCGCGGTAAGCGGCTGTTTGTCGGGATCGCCGATCCGATGCAATTGCATGCCCTGGATGAGATCAAATTCCACTCCAACTGCATGGTGGAACCGATCCTGGTCGAGCGTACCCAGCTCACCCGTGCCATCGAAAACGCCGTCAGCACGCTGAACAACGCGACGCCGGACCTGGGCGGAGGCGACCTGGAAGATCTTGCGCTTGAAAGCGGGAACGGTGACGATGAGGGCGCAGGCGGCGGGATTGATGCCAACGCCAACGACGACGCCCCGGTCGTGAAGTTCGTCAACAAGATTTTGATAGACGCCATACGACGCGGCGCGTCCGACATCCACTTCGAACCGTTCGAAACCCTGTACCGCGTTCGTTTGCGCATGGATGGCATGCTGCGCGCCGTGGCCAGCCCGCCGATAAAGCTTGCCAACCGCATCTCATCACGCCTCAAGGTTATGGCCGGCCTGGACATTGCCGAACGGCGCGTGCCGCAGGACGGACGCATCAAATTGAACCTGTCCAAGAGCCATGCGATGGACTTCCGCGTCAGCACGCTGCCGACGCTGTTTGGCGAAAAGATAGTGCTGCGTATTCTGGACAGCTCATCAGCCAAGCTGGGTATCGACAAGCTCGGTTACGAAACGGACCAAAAAGAGCTTTACCTCGACGCCATCCACAAACCTTACGGCATGGTACTGGTCACCGGCCCCACCGGCTCGGGTAAAACGGTGTCGCTGTATACCGCGCTTAACATCCTCAATACTGCCGAACGCAATATCTCCACGGTGGAAGACCCGGTCGAAATCCGCGTAGAGGGCATCAACCAGGTCCAGCAAAACGTGAAGCGGGGCATGACTTTCGCGGCCGCCCTGCGTTCGTTCCTACGCCAAGATCCGGACGTGATCATGGTGGGCGAAATTCGTGACCTGGAAACAGCCGAGATCGCCATCAAGGCCGCCCAGACCGGCCACATGGTGCTGTCCACCCTGCATACGAATGACGCCCCTCAGACCATTTCCCGTCTGATGAACATGGGCATCGCACCGTACAACATCACCTCGTCGGTCACCCTGATCATCGCCCAGCGCTTGGCACGGCGCCTGCACGGCTGCAAGAAGCAGATAACGCTGCCACCCCATGTGCTGCTGGCCGCGGGATTCACACAGCAAGATATTGATGCAGGACTGACCATTTACGAAGCAAATGGCTGCCCCGAATGCAACGAGGGTTATAAGGGGCGGGTGGGTATCTACCAGGTCATGCCAATGGTCGAAGAGGTCCAGAAGATCGTGCTGGAAGGTGGAAATGCCCTGCAGATCGCCGAAACTGCTCGCAGAATAGGTATCAATGACCTGCGTGCCTCGGCGTTGCTCAAGGTCAAGCAGGGAGTCACCAGCCTGACCGAAATCGACCGCGTGACTAAGGACTGATAAACCGCCGGGATCATTTTCATGCTGGACTTGCGCCAGAGACCACGAAAATGTCCCCTGGAAGTGACGTAAGCTGAAGACTTTCCTGCCTCCGCATCTGCGGCGGTGCTGGACTGAACCATTGGGGGAGATGTGCATGGCTACGGTTACCGCCGCCACGAAAAACACCCGGCAACAAGGCATCCAGCGAGCCCAGGTCAGCCAGATGCCGACCTACGACTGGGTCGCTCTGGACAAGCGCGGCAAGCGCATGAAGGGCGCCATGCCGGCCAAGAACGCCTCTCTGGTGAAAGCCGAATTGCGCCGGCAGGGCATGAATCCGCAAACGGTACGGGAACGATCCAAACCCTTGTTTGCCGGTACTGGCAAGTCGGTCAAAGCGCGCGACGTGGCGATCTTCAGCCGACAGATCGCCACCATGATGGCCTCAGGCGTACCGATGGTGCAGGCCTTCGACATCATCGCCGATGGTCAGAGGAATCCCCGCTTCAAAAATATGCTGGTCGATGTCAAACAGAACATCGAGGGCGGCTCAGCCTTGCATGAAGCGCTGGGCCAATATCCGGTCGAATTCGACGAGCTGTACCGCAACTTGGTACGTGCAGGTGAATCGGCAGGTGTGCTGGATACGATTCTCGATACCGTTGCCACCTATAAAGAAAAAACCGAAAGCATCAAGGGCAAGATCAAGAAAGCACTTTTCTATCCCATCATGGTGATGGTGGTTGCTGTTGCGGTCATCATGATCATGCTGTTGTTCGTGGTACCCGTTTTTGCCAAGACCTTCAAGGATGCCGGCGCACAGCTGCCAGCGCCTACTCAGCTGCTTGTAACAATGTCGCAATTCATGCAGGAGTACTGGTGGCTTCTTATCGTCGGCGTTGGCGGCAGTATTGTGGCGATCATCATGGCAAAGAAGCGATCGGTGAAATTTGCGCATTTCCTTGACCGTGTCACCCTGAAAATACCCGTGATGGGCAACATCCTCCGTCAGTCAGCCATTGCACGTTTTTCGCGCACTCTGGGTGTTACCTTCCGGGCAGGTGTGCCCCTCGTTGAGGCAATGGACGCCGTCGCGGGTGCAACGGGTAGTGTTGTGTACGCCGAGGCAGTACACCAGATGCGCGATGACGTGGCCGTAGGTCACCAACTGCAGTTGGCCATGCGTCAGACCGGCCTTTTCCCAAACATGGTCACGCAAATGGTCGCGATCGGCGAAGAATCTGGCGCTTTGGACCACATGTTGTTCAAATGCGCCGAGTTCTATGAAGAGGAAGTCAGTAACGCCGTCGACTCCCTGGCTTCACTGCTCGAACCTTTGATGATGGTGATCTTGGGCACGGTGGTCGGTGGCATAGTGATTGCGCTTTACCTCCCCATCTTCAAACTTGCCGGCACGTTCTAATCTGCCAACACCTTGAACGCCTCATTTTGTCGCTTTGTGGCGATAATGTGGGGCGTTTTCATGATCAGGATCCGGGCATGCCCGATTTGCCGTTGACCATCTGGGTAGCTTTTGCTGGTGTGCTCGGCTTGTTGGTGGGCAGCTTCCTTAATGTGGTGATCCTTCGTTTACCCAAACGACTGGATGCCCTCTGGCGCCAAGAAGCTCACGATGTTTTAGGCATAGAAGCATCAGGTGAACCGTTCCCCCCTGGCATCGTCCGAGAAACTTCGCACTGCCCACATTGCAAGCATCCGCTGGCTGCTTACGACAACATTCCACTTTTCAGCTGGCTGTTGCTGCGCGGTCGCTGCCGCTACTGCCAGACACCTATTTCCATTCAGTACCCCCTTGTTGAACTACTGAGCACGATACTCAGTGCTGTCATCGTCTGGAAGTTCGGTCCGACCTGGGTGGCATTGGCCGGGCTGTTCCTCACATGGATGTTGATAGCCCTGTCGGGCATCGACTTTCATACCCAGTTGCTTCCCGATCAAATGACCCTTTCCCTCTTGTGGGTTGGCTTATTACTGAGCCTGATTCACCTGTTTGCGAATCCGGAACAAGCCATTCTCGGCGCCGCCATCGGCTACCTGAGCCTGTGGAGCGTGTACTGGCTATTCAAGCTCCTGACCGGCAAGGAAGGCATGGGTTTTGGCGACTTCAAGCTCCTGGCGGCACTCGGAGCGTGGATGGGACCAGGTGCGCTGCTCCCCGTAATACTGCTCTCCTCCCTGGTAGGCGCTCTTGTCGGCGGTACTCTGATCGCGTTGCGCAAACACGCCCGCGAAGTGCCGATGCCATTTGGCCCTTTTATCGCCATGGCGGGTTGGATCTGGTTTGTCGCAGGTGATGACCTGTGGCATGCCTATATGCGTATTTCTGGTATCGGGTGAACAAGGCGATGCTGTTTAACGTGGCACTCACCGGCGGCATTGCTTCAGGCAAGAGCGTGGTGGAGCAGCGCTTCAGGTCGTTGGGCGTTCCTGTTTGCGATGCGGACTATGCGGCACGTGTCGTGGTGGATCCCGGTAGTGATGGACTGGCTGCGATCGTGGCGGCATTCGGCCGTGATGTGCTGGATTCGCAAGGCCGTCTGGACCGGCCGGCAATGCGTCAGCGTATTTTTGCCGACCCAAAAGCGCGTAAGACCCTGGAAGCGATCGTCCACCCACGTGTGCGGCAGTGGATGCTTGATCAGGCGCAGCACGCCGAAGGGCCCTACGTGATGCTCTCCATTCCGCTGTTGACCGAGAACATCGGCCATTACCGCTGGGTGGACCGGGTCGTGGTGGTGGATGTGCCAGAAACGGTTCAGGTTCAGCGGCTGATGGCGCGGGACGGGATCGACGAGGATCTGGCGACTCGTATCCTGGCGAACCAGGCGACACGCTCGGCCCGGCTTGCGCTGGCAGACGACGTCATCGACAACGCCGGGTCGGAAGCCGCACTGGACGCACAGGTTGCCGCCCTGCACGAACGTTATCTCATGCTGGCGGCCAACCGGCGCTAGCATCGTTCCCGCGCGCTTTCACCCACACACCATCGGAAAACCCGCCAATTTGGCAAGCGGTTACGTCATCCTTTCAAACGGTTAAACTTGGGGGTTCCGCCCCCTGTGCGTACCTTTGAACCCGATGTCCACCGAATCTGCAGCCGCCAAGCCCGCTGAAACCCCTGAGACCGACGGGCCGCGCGATTTCATCCGCCAGATCATTCGTGAGGACCTGGCCAAGGGCAAGCACACCGCCATCCGCACCCGTTTCCCGCCGGAACCGAACGGTTACCTGCATATCGGCCATGCCAAGTCGATCTGCCTGAATTTCGGCATCGGCCGAGAGTTCGCGGGCTGGTGCAATCTGCGCCTGGACGATACCAACCCGGGCAAGGAAGACCCCGAGTTCGTCGAGGGCATCAAGGATGACGTGCGCTGGCTGGGCTATGAGTGGCATGACCTGCGCCATGCCTCGGACTACTTCGAAGTGTTCTACCGTGCCGCGATCAAGCTGATCCAGGACGGCCACGCCTATGTGGATGACCTCACCGCCGAGCAGATGCGCGAATACCGCGGCACGCTGACCGAGCCGGGCCGTCATTCGCCCTTCCGCGATCGCAGCGTGGAGGAAAACCTGGATCTGTTCCGCCGCATGCGCGAAGGCGAGTTCGCCGATGGCAGCAAGACCCTGCGCGCGAAGATCGACATGGCCTCGGGCAACATCAACTTGCGCGATCCGGCGATCTACCGCATCCGCAAGGTCACCCACCAGAATACGGGCGATGCGTGGCCGATCTACCCGATGTACGACTATGCGCACTGCCTGTCGGACGCGCTGGAAGGCATCACCCATTCGCTGTGCACGCTGGAGTTTGAGGACCACCGCCCGCTCTACGACTGGTTCGTGGACAACGTGGATTTGCCGAACCATCCGGAACTGTGGCAGCACATGCGCGACGCCGGCTTCCGCACCGAACCGGCCAAGCCGCGACAGATCGAGTTCTCCCGCCTCAACCTCAGCTACATGATCACCAGCAAGCGCAAGCTGGCCCAGTTGGTGAGCGAGGGGCATGTGGATGGCTGGGACGATCCGCGCATGAACACCCTGCGCGGCCTGCGCCGCCGCGGTTTCACGCCAGGCGGTATCCGCCTGCTGATCGAACGCCTGGGCGTGAGCAAGCAGAACAGCGTGATCGATTACGCCATCTTCGAGAATTGCGTGCGTGAGGACCTTGACGCTAGCGCGGCGCGCCGCATGGCGGTGATCGATCCGCTTAAGCTGGTGATCACCAACCTGCCGGAAGGTCACGAAGAGACCCTCACCTTCCCGAATCATCCCAAGGATGAGAGCTTTGGTACACGCCAAGTCCCGTTGTCGCGCGAGCTGTGGATCGAACGCGAGGATTTCGCCGAAGTACCGCCCAAGGGCTTTCATCGCCTGAAGCCGGAAGGCGAAGTACGCCTGCGCGGCGTGGGCATCGTGAAGTGCGAGCAGATCATCAAGGATGCAGCAGGCAACGTCACCGAACTGCACTGCACGCTCGACCCGGACTCTCGCTCCGGCATGCCCGGCGCCGATCGCAAGGTGAAGGGCACCATCCACTGGGTTAGCGCGAAACACGGCGTGCCGGCGGAAATCCGCATCTACGACCGCCTGTTCAACGTGGCCACGCCGGATGACGAAAGCGACGGCAAAACCTGGATCGAACACATCAACCCGGATGCCAAGCGCACCGTGCGCGGCTGGCTGGAGCCTTCCGCTGCCGGCGTCGAACCAGAGCAGCGCTTCCAGTTCGAGCGCCTGGGTTACTTTGTGGCCGATCGCGTCGACCACCGCCCGGAGGCTCCCGTGTTCAACCGCACCGTTACCTTGCGCGACACGTGGGCCCGGTAGAGCCTGGTTATGGTCTCGGCGTGGCCCGCGTCGGGATCTGTTTGCCTGTCGGGCAAGGAGGAACGAAGACGTGTATGTCGATACACAACTGAGTGAGGACGCAGCCCGGCGGGCAAACAGACCCGACCCTTCGGGTTGTCACGGTGCGTCCACCATGCGGCAGCGCGCAGCTTGGCTTGCCAGCCAGGCAAGCGCTGCGCCGCGCACTACCACCTGGCGGACGCACCGTGACAACGCGGGCTACGCCGAGACCGTAAACAGGCTCTTTGCATGATGCTACCGCTGCAGATCCACCTCACCCTGCCGCCCTGGATCGAAGAAGTGGCCGACGCAAGTCGGCGCTATCTGACCGACGAGGAACGCGTGGGGCTGGCGATCGAGCTGTCGCATCACAATATCCAGCACGGCACCGGCGGCCCGTTCGGAGCTGCCGTATTTGACGAGCACGGCCGGTTGATTTCCGCCGCTGCCAACCGGGTGGTCCCTCAGACCTGCTCCGTGGCGCACGCGGAAATGCTGGCCTACATGAGCGCCCAGCAACGTCTGGCCAGTTACCGACTCAACGAACAGGGTGGCCATTACACTCTGGCGACCAGTTCCCAGCCGTGCTGCCAATGCTATGGCGCAACGGTGTGGGCCGGCATCGACACTCTGCTGATTGGCGCTCGTTCCGAAGACGTGGAAGAACTTACCGAATTCGATGAAGGTCCCCTGCCCGCCGATTGGGTGGGTGAACTGGAACGCCGCGGCATCACCGTGCGCCGCGACATCCTGCGTCGTGAGGCCCGCACCGTCCTGGCCGCTTACGGCGCCAGCGGGGAGCACTATTGAACCGCCTGCGCGCAGCGCTGCCGCTGCTCCTGCTGATCGCAGCAGGCATCGCGCTACTGGCGTCTGGTGTGTTCGATCGCATCCATCCGGAGCAGTTGGTCGCGCATCAGCAGGAGTTCCATCAGCACATCCACGACAACCCTTGGCTGAGCCGGCTGATCTACATCGGCCTGCTCACCCTTGCGACCTGTACCGGCATCCCCGTCACCATCGTGCTGATCCTGGCTGGAGGGTTCGCCTTCGGCGTCGTTGAGGGCACGACGTATTCCTCCATCGGACTGACCCTGGGTTCGCTGATCCTGTTCCTGGCCAGCCGCTATGCCTTCGGCGCCGGCAGCAAGCATCCCCCAGCTATCGCGGAAAGGCTGCACCACGGTTTCGAACGCCACCCGGTCGTCTACACCTTGTTCCTGCGGTTGGTGCCGGTGGCACCCTTCGGATTAATCACGGTGGCACTGGCCTGGTTGCGCTGTTCGCTCTGGCTGTTCCTGGGCGCCACCTGGTTCGGCGGTACTTTGATGCTCGCCTTCGAGACCTCGATCGGCTCCGGCCTGGGCCACGCACTCAGCCAGGGGCAGCAGTTTGGCATCGGGCTGATCTTCGATCCGAGCGTGATGGTCCCGCTGGGTGTGCTGGCACTGTTATCGCTGGTCCCGCTGGCGCTGGAGCGCCTCAAATCCCGCTGGCATCCCTCTACCCCACGCCCAGACCATCCCTCCGACCACCGTTAACCCGACGGCCCGGCCTCAGCTGCATTGCCAGTAAAAGGATTGGGCTGGCTTTGCAGATACAGCTGCCCCAACTGGTACGAGCCGTAGTCGGACATATGGCCGGTATCCCGATAGATCGGCACCCCTTTGTAGGTGGTCATGCAGCTGTTGCCGGAGCACTGCACGCGCCGCGGGTCGATCAGCACCAGCGTGGGATAGCTTGCTTGCAGGCGCTCGAACAGATGGTCGTACCAGATATCCGCCTCGCTCTTGCTGCTTCCCAGGGTGCAATCGGTTCCACCGGTCTTCTGTCGCAATTTAAAGTGCTGATAGAAGCAACCATCGAAGTCTCCAGGCATGGTGGGCGCGCTCTTGATCACCACCGGTATCGCACCTGTCGAGGTGATGATGTCCAGCGCGTGCCGTATCGCCGCCTCCATGCGCGCCTGTCCCAGCGCCTCGGATTGAGGATCGCCAGGTTGATTCACGAGCGCCGGGAATTCGTAATACCCCCAGTTCTCGCCAAGGATCACGTACTTGAATTTATGTGACTGGATGATGCTGTAGTAGTGCTTGGTACGATCTTCACAGACGCGGTATTGCTGGTAATTGATCGAATCCCAGCCGTACAGCGTGATGCCTGGAAGCGCAAGGCACGAGGGCGTGGCCAAAGAGGCCACGGACATATCCGCAGCATTCGACAGCAAACCGATGAAGTTCCAGTACTGATTGGAGTACGAGTCTCCAATCATCAAGCTCTTCACTGGCGCGTCTTTCTTTCCTACCACGCAGACATCCAGGTAATGGAGATCCACGTTTCCGCCATTGGTGCCGCGCCCTTGCAGACAGTGCCGGCGCAAGGCGGGTTCGTATTTGCTCAGTGAGCTATCTACATACGCCAGTTCCGGACCAAAACGCCCCGGGAAAAAAGCGTACTTCTGCGCAACGCCAAACACCGCAGCCACGGCCAGCAGCGGCAGGACAACCAGCACCAGCACCGACTTGCCGAAGCTCGGACGAAGCCGTCGATAAGGCTCCTCGATAAAGCGATAAGAGAGGTAAGCCAGCACAAACGTCAGCGCAAAGCACAGCAACAGATATCCCGCGCCTTCCGGCAATTCCAGATAGCGCCAGGTTGCAAAGATCGGCCAGTGCCAGAGATAGAGCGAATAAGAGATATCGCCTACGAACACGACCGGCGCCAGCGACAGTACCCGCGAGACCCAGGAGCGCTCATTGCCCCCCATCCACAACACCACCACACAGGCGGCGCTCAGCAGAATGGCATAACGGTTCGGATACTCGACGATCACACCCGGCTTCATCGCTATGCCAAAAATCAGCGCAAGCCCAAGCAAGCCCAGCAGATTCAGTGCCGGCGTATCCGACGGGTTGGCTCGGCCTTCCATCATTACGGCAAGCAGGGCGCCAAACAAAAATTCGAAGATACGGCCGGAGAACCAGAAATACGCCGCATCTCCGTGCATCACCGGCTGGCGCAATGCAAAGACCGCCGCGAGCAACAACGCTACCAGCAAAACGATGCGTGTCTGCAGCGGCGACGCATAGCGATACAACAACCACATCGCCACCGGCATCACCAGATACCACTGCCACTCCACCGACAACGACCAGGTATGCAGCAACAGCAAAGTCTGCGATCCAGTGGCCGCGTAAGCGGTGGTGGTCTTGGCGAAAAAATAATTCGACGTCAGCCCCATCGTCTGCATCGCAGACTTGAAATAGACGTTGAAATCGTCGGGCAAATAGAAGACCGCCGCGATGACAAAGGTCGCGGCGATCACCGCCAGTAGCGCAACCTGGATGCGCCAAAGCCGGCGCACGTAGAAGCCAGGAAACGAAAATTTGCCGGCCGCCAGATCGGCCCTCACGATGGACGTGATCAGAAAACCGGAGATGACGAAGAACACGTCCACCCCGATAAATCCGGAGGGAAACGCGGTCAGTCCACCGTGAAACAGAAGCACGAGAACAACGGCGACGGCCCTCAGGCCGTTGATGTCCTTCCTGAATGTCATATCGCCAGTCGTCTTCCGCTCAAAAACAGGCACACGCATCGGAGTCATGGACATCCGAATGCACACAGCGCAGCTGCATTTGCCTACTACCGCCAACAAAGATGCAACGATTAGCGCAACATCCCCCTGCCCGGCACAATGCTCTGATAAGGCATCGGCAGGTATTCCTGTAATAATAACATGCGACTTCCATTGGCCCACGGCCAAGACCGCCGGGTCCACGGCCCCTAGCCCAGGCACCGAAGCAGCCGCCAGAGTGTTCGCAGCCTCCGCGCGCTCCTAAATGGGTCTTGCCTACCGACGCCGCAGAATTACGCGATCGGCTCCACATGACGGGCTCGGACAGCCGTTTCTTGCGACAAAGTGACCATGAAACCTATCGCCTAGGGCACCGCGAACGTGCTGTCCGGAACCGGCGCATACTCGACCGCCATCGTGTCCATGTTGTAAGCCCGATCGCTGGTGTCCTTCGCTTTGATCGCCAGCACTACGCCGGTTTCCTGATCGATCCAGAACACGCCACTATCGGTGCCGTCAGGACCCGCCTTGCCCGCGTGGTCGTAGCGCCAGCCGGTAGCGCGGCGTCCAGCGATGAGTCGATCCTCCACTTGCAGGCAAGGGAAGCCCAGTTCCCAGCACGGCTTGTCGGTATTGAGATGCGTCACCGAGGCAAGCGGCAAATGACTCACGGGCAACGGCCGCTTGCTACCCGCCGGCAACAACCAAATACGATCACCGATTCGGAAAATACTCCCGCGCAGCTGTGAGCCACCATCATAGTCAATGCGCGCGTTAGAGCCCTTTAGCGAGATCGTTTCCGCCATCACCCCGGCGCCGCCGTTGCCAGTCCCATGCGACTGAATGCCATCGCCCGACAAGATCGCCTTCACCGTTACGTCTGGCACCGGCGTGTCGCCAGCCAAGAGCGTCCCCCACGGCCAAATCATTGCTATGGCGAGCAGGCACGCGTTTCTCTTCATGTTGGACATCGACAAAGCAACTCCCTAGCCATCAACTGTTCGGCAACGTGCTGGGGTCACGGATAGGGGTCTGCATGCGCACGATTGCCTGCGAAGCAATGCTCAGGCTATAGACGGTATGCCCCTCCGTGGCCGACCGCACCAGATCCAGCGTACCAACCATGCGATCGATCACCGGCACGATCAGCGGGTATTTATAGGTGACGGCGATCTTCAGAACGTTGGCATCCTGCACCGTCATGCCGCTACGTGAGCCCACCTTGCTGCCGCGATAAGGGAGGCTATCGTTGGGAATCGCCGACACGCCGTCATACTGAGTCTCCTTCCAGTCGCTGAAGGCTGCCTGCGTAGGACTGATGATGGTGATCTGAGCTGCACTGCCTGCACATACGTCGGCCTTGGCCACGTAAAAAGACGCAAGCACCGCGCCTGCCGTGGCCTGGTGCGTATACAACGGCGTGAGTCCGCCTGCTAACCCGTCGCACATTGCACTGATCTGCGCGAAATTCGTCGCTCCTCTACGAGCCGCTTGCAATGTGGCATAGTCGAGCGTCGCCTTGGCGCGATACAACAAAATTGCCTGGAACAAGCCCAACAACAGCGGCCCCAGGACAACAATACATATCACGAACTCGATCAGGCTCTGACCGCGTACACGCCGCCTGGCGGCGATCGGCAACACAGCAAGACATCTACGCTTCATTGCGCCGCGCCCCTCTGTTGCACTGATGTTGGCGCCTGCGCTGACGAAGTAGCAGTGGCCGGCTCGTCGGTATGCAACGCGGCGGCTGTGGGATTCGTCAATATGGCGATGTCATACGCGAAGTGCGCACTACGCTCGGCGAGCGGATCATGAGCAGCATTCTGCCGAGAAGCCTGTACAAAAGCCGCTTGCGCCAAACGCAAGCGCACGATGCCAAGGTTGTACAACGCCTCGGTATATCCCGGCCTGAGTGTGATGGCCTGCTGATACGACGCGATGGCAGCATCGGGCTGCATCAGCTTGAATTGCACGTTGCCCAGGCGAAACCAGTAGGAAGCCTCCTTCGGCAATGCTTTGGTCAGTGACTGGTAACGTTGCAACGCCAAGGGCATGTCGCCATGCGCGTAAGCATCATCAGCCTCGCGCTGCGTGGCGACGATCGATTCCATCTGCTTGGGCACTGAAGTAGCGCAACCGGCGAGCAATGCCGCTAGAGCTATCACGCGCACGATCCGGGTATGAATCATCATATCGGTCTCCACACTAGATGATCGCCGCGCCGCGGGCGAAGCATCTCGATGCTTCCGGCGAAAAGTTCCAACGTCTGCTGTGCACCACGGCACGCACTCATGCGCCGTGGAAGTATTTTTTCGCGAACCCCTAGCACATAGCCTTCTGCATCGAGGTACACCACGTCGATCGGATAACGCATGCCAAAGGTATGCACGGAACCACAAGGTTTCAGCAACAAACCTTCGTGCCCATCAGATGCCAGGGCGGCGCGGCCTATCAGACCGCGCAAGCGCAAGATTGCTGTGTCGGCGAGCCAGGTGCGCGCCACCAGGCAGGCGTCTTCACGATAAAGTGCACCAAGCCGCATCAGAAGATGCCCTCTTGGTGCATGCGCAGAAAAATAAAGTAACCCAGCACCAGGAAGATCAGCGGGAAAAAGAACAGCACCAGCGGTAGCATCATTTTCACTGGCGCTTCCAAAGCGAGCTTCTCGGCGCGCAGAAAACGTTCCTCGCGACGCTGCGAGGCTTGCGCACGCAGCGTCGCGCCCAGGCTCGCGCCGACCCGATCGGCCTGAATCAAGGTGCCGGTAAAGCCTGATATCTGCGACATGTCCATGCGATCGGCCATGCGCCGCAAAGCCTCTGCACGCGGCAGGCCCGAACGGATATCGCGCAGTAGACGGGTAAACTCTTGCGCCATCGGACCGGGCGGTCCTTTCTGGGTAGCCTGTTCGATGCCGCCAGTGATGTTGAGGCCGGCTTCCACCGCCATCGTGATGAAGTCCAGGTAGATCGGCAGATCCTTGATCACCTGGCGCCTGCGTTTGTTGCGTCGCTCGGTCAACCACAGCATCGGGAACCACCAACCCAGCAGCGCGCCAAAGCCGATCGCCAGGAGATACGGCGGAAAGCCTGGCACATCCAGCAACTTCACCAGCACCAACAGAAAAAGCGCCACGAGCGCGGCACCGGTGGCGCGCAATCCATAGAACTGCTCAGGGCTCAGCACGAAATCCAGGCCGGCCGCCTGCAACTGCTTATAGGTGACTTCCAGCTTATGCGAAGGCAAGCTGGGCGCGATGACGAAGGTCGCCAGGTTCACCAACGGCCACAACGTGCGCAGACCAAAGGACAGTGGATCCTGGAAATTGCGGTCGGCCTGCGGCACCTCGCGCATGAATCCATAGATCGACCAGAAACCAAGTCCGATACAGCCGGCCGCTGCCAACGCAATGAAGATGACCAGCGCGATCATATGTCGATACTCGTGATCTTGCGGCACATGCGATAGCCGAGGTATTCCATCACGGCAGCCACCGCCACCACGCCCCACCCCAGCGGCGTGTGATACATCGCCCCCATCGTTTCCGGATAGGCAAAACTTAGAAAGGCGATGATACCTACCGGCATCATCGCCATCACGATACCTTGCAGGCGTCCTTGCGCCGTGAGTGATTTCACTTTCCCTTCCATGATCAGACGTCGACGCAGCGTTTCTGCCAGCAGCGCAAGGCTCTCCGCCAGATTGCCGCCCACTTCACGCGAAATGTTCACCGCCGATACGAATAACGTGACGTCTTGCACCGGCACGCGATCACTGAAGTGCACCAGCGCCTCCTCAAGCTTTACACCCATGCGTTGCTCGCGCAGCACCAGGGCGAATTCTTGTGACAACGGCGGCTCCACATCGCGCGTCAGGCTTTCCAGTGCCGGCGTAAAACCCAGACCCGCACGCATGCCGCCCGCCACCATCAAAAGGCCATCGGGAAGCTGCGCCTGGATCTTGTCGATGCGACGCTGCCTCATCCATTGATACACCTTCTTGGGCAGCAGCCAGATCAACGCCAATGCAAAACCAGCCAGCAGCGGATTGCGCGTCACCAGCCACAGCAGCGCCGGCACCGTTACCAGCGCAACCACGTTAACGCGGAACAATTGCTTGGTATCCATGAACATGAACATGTCGGTGAGATTGAAACGTGCCTGCTCAGTAAAGGCTTCCTGGTAGCGCCCCCAGAACACCAGCGAACTCTGGATCAGTAAATAGCTGACGCACGCCACCAACAAAAAGGTGACCACGCTCAAACCGAGCAAGGTGCTATTCATGCCCCTGCCCTCCCGCCGGCTTGAAGATCGACAGATCGACCGGCACGCCGCGATCGGCCAGCTCTTCGTAAAACTCGGGCACGGCACCGGTTGCGCCGAACTCACCACGCACTCGCCCACCCGGCCCTCCCTGATCGCGCGCGCGGAATGCGAATAGCTCCTGCGTTTGAATCGTGCCGCTTTCGATCCCGGTGATTTCCCAGATATGGGTCACCTTACGCGAACCACAGGGGAAACGACGCTGATGAATGATCAAGTCGACCGCCGAGGCGATCTGTTCGCGCACCACCGTCATCGGCAAATCCATGCTGGACATCAACACCATCACCTCCAGACGCGACAAGGCATCGCGCGGCGAGTTGGCGTGCGCGGTGGTGAGCGAGCCTTCGTGACCGGTGTTCATCGCCTGCAACATATCCAGCGCCTCGCCGCCGCGGCACTCGCCGACCACGATGCGATCCGGTCGCATACGCAAGGCGTTACGGACCAAGTCGCGGATCGTGATGATGCCCTTGCCCTCGAGATTGGCCGGGCGCGCCTCGAGCGACACCAGATTGGATTGGCTGAGCTTGAGCTCCGCAGCATCCTCGATGGTGACGATGCGCTCATCGTCCGGAATGAAGTTCGACAAGATGTTCAGCAGCGTGGTCTTACCCGAACCGGTACCGCCGGTCACCACGATGTTCTTGCGCTCGCGCACGGCCATCTGCACGAATTCGAGCATCGGTTCGTTGATCGAGCCGAATTTGAGCAGATCCTCACCCATCAGCTTGCGCTTGCTGAATTTTCGGATGCTGATGCTGGGTCCACGCAAGGCAATCGGCGGGATCACCGCGTTGACACGGGAGCCGTCGGCCAGACGTGCATCCACCATCGGTGAACTTTCATCGATGCGTCGGCCCAGCGGCGCGACGATGCGTTCGATGGCGGCCAACACCGCCTTGTCGCCAGTGAAAATGATCGCCGACTTCTCGATCCGGCCAGCACGCTCGATAAAGATTTCGTCCGAGCGATTGACCATGATTTCGGTGACCGACTCGTCGGCAATCAGATCTTCCAGTGGTCCAAGCCCGATCGCTTCATCGAGCACTTCCTTGGCCAGGCGGATACGGTCGATACTCGGCGGCAGTTCCGTGTCGAATTCGCGTTCGATGATCTCCTCGATCAATGCCGACGTCTTTTCACGCAAGTCGACGTCACTCATGCCGCGCACATCCACGCGCCGCAAGTCCATTTGCTTGACCAGCGAAAGGTGCACCTTGGTACGCCATTCGAGCATGGCCGGATTGGGAGGCGTGGCCTCATAAGGCGCAGAAGCCGCCTCGGTGGCCGGCGCAGAGGGTGTTGGCGGCGGCGACGGTGCCACGGCCGTCAAATGCGACGGCGCATTGGCCGCCTCGCGCGGCACCTTGAGCGGCGCGGCCTCGGCCTGATCCACCAACACACGCAATCGATAAGCGCCGATGGTGACAAGATCATCACGCAACAGCGGTCCATGCAGATTCTGGACACGCGTACCGTTGACCGCCACCGGCGCACGCCCACCAAGCACTTCAATGAAAACACCACCTTGTCGAAGGTGCAGCGCGGCGTGTTCGCGGGCGATGTTCCAGCCTTGTAGAATCACCAGATTGTCATCGCCCCGGCCGATGAAGCACACGTCATGCAGGCAGCGCACCTGGCGCTTATCCCGGTTCGAAGTTTCGATCAATATTTCAAACATGACGGGCCTCAATCAACAATGTCGCTGCCGATGGTCTTGCGGAAATCGTCGCGCAGATGGTCGCTGTGCTCGATTTCCTTCTTGTTATCGGGCGAGTTGGCATCCACGACGATCGGGGTGACGAACACCACCAGCTCGGTCCGCTTGGCTTGGAAATTACGCGAGCGAAAGAGCGGCCCTAGGACCGGCAAGTCGCCCAGCCCCGGGAATTTGTCGTAGTCCTTCGAGCCTTGCGCATCCACCAGACCGGAGATGACGATGGTCTGGCCCTCGTGCACATTCACCTGTGTTTCGGTGCGGCGCGTGACGAAGCCGGGATAACCCTGCACCGTGACGGTGGGGTCAATGCGGCTGATTTCCGTGGACAGGTCCGTCGAGATCTCGCCATCGCTGTTGACGACCGGAGCAATGTGCAGCTTGATACCGTAATCCTTATAGTCGACCTGCACCTGCCCCAGCACGCCGTTGCTGATCGGGATCGGCACCTGGCCGCCGACCAGGAAGTCGGCGGTTCCGCCGCTGCGTGCCGAAAGCTGCGGCGCCGCCAATTCCCACGCCTTGCCATCCTGCTCCAGCAGATTGATCTGCGAACCGATCGAGGTGGCAATACCGAAATACGACGCGGTGCCGGGCACCCGCGTGGGCAAGATCACATTGCTTCCCGTGCCGTCGACACCATTGAAGCCACTCGACTGAACCCGGTAATAAGGGTTGGTCACCCAGTCGTGCACCAAGCCGCCGCTTGGACCGGCGATCACGCTGTCCCACTGGATGCCGACCTGATTGAGCGAGGTCTTGTCGAACTCCATGATGCGTACTTTCATCAGCACCATCGGCTGCATGTTCACCGCGTTAGCGCTGGTGAAATCGAGCACCTGCGGATAAAGCTTGCGGATCGCCGTGACATGTGCAACATCGGAGGGAGATAGGTTATTGCCGCTCAGCACCACGTTTCCGCCGACCGCATTGACCGAAATCGGGCCGCCGGAGCCAAGCAGCTGGCGCACAAGATCCGCCACCTGGTCGGTGTTGCCGACGACGATGTGCACCGCCACACTGCGCTGCGAACCATCGGACATCCACAATTGCAGCGACGTATCGCCTTCTTTGGAGGCGATCAGCACCATCTGGCGATCGCCCAGCACCTTCACCTGCATCATCTTGCCGTCGCCGACTGCCACGCGGGTAAGCGAACCGGGCGCGTTCTGCACGAGCGCCTGCCCGGCATACATGGTGATCTGATCAGGGATGACCACGGCGTCAGCACGGGCAACCGGCACGCAGTGCGCGAATAGCCATAGTGCTGCCAGGGCGAACGTGATGAAACCCAGTGAATAACGGCTGTCCTTTACTCGAATATCCATGGACTAAACATTTCCAATAATGAATTGAATACCGCTGCTGCGCTTGACGCGGCGGCCAAGGCGCAGAAGATCCTGTTTGCTCAGCAGATTCAGGTCGAATGGCTGATTGCTTCCGGGTGGCCGCAACAGCACGCGCAGCTCGCCCACTTTCATAGCCATGCCGATGCGCTGTGCATCCTGCGGTGCCACTTCCAGGGTGATGTTCGAATAGGTCGAATCGCCCTGCTTGTCATCGTTGGCCTGTACGCCCTTCGCGCGCTTGCCGGTCGCAAGCACCAGCACATTACCGAGCAAAGGCCGAATGTCCGCCGCATCGTTTTCGGTGGACAACAGAAGAATGTCGATGTGATCACCCGGCACGATCAGGCCCGATACCGAATTGGTATCGTCGACTTGGATGGAATACGCCACATCCTTCGGATCGATGATGTTGGAGAAGTGATCTGTCACCAACTCCACCGCGCTTGCGGGGATGGGTGTGCCGTGCGTTACCGGCGCGCCGAGGGTCTGTCCCAGATAGGCCTCGAAGTTATCCGGGGTCAGCGCATCGGCCGGCACGAAATCGGCCGGCACATCGCGTGAGGCGATATCAGCCTTCGTCAGCAAAACGCCACGGGGAAGATCCTTGACCGGCACCACGACCGTGCGCATCTCCTGCGGTGGCGGCGTATTGGCTTGAGTCCGCGCCGCCACCTCGCTGTTGATGTAGTGCACAGCCATCAAGCTCGCGCCAATACCCAGCACGGCTGCAATGCCGAGAAAGATGAAATTTCGATTTATCCTTGCCATGTATGTTCTTTCCTTACCATCACATCAAATCCACGAAGCGGAAATGGCATACACGAAAGCCGTGTATGCCTGGCGGAGATTGGTCATCAATTGCTGAATGCCATCAGGCCCCACGGCCAGCAATATCAGCACGACAAAAAGGGTGACAGCGATGTATTCGACCAGCGCGCTACCGCGCTGAGTAGCGCGCGTAAACCCTGACGAGCGAGCGCGACGTGACACCCAAGCAGGTGAAGTCATGGCGTCACCCCGTTCGGGTCCTGCACGTTGATGACGATCTGCGAGTGATCATCGCGGTCTTGCACCACCACCATGGTCATCTTGCCGCTACCACGCTCATAGCTGAGCACGCAGCTGGTGCTTGCGCAGCGATTGTCGTCGGCGGCCTTCCAACCATCGGCAAGCAGATGCTCGCGGAAATATTCCACATTCTGGCCAGCCGAAAGCCCGTTACTCATTGCTACGGTGCGCGCAGGCACTGGATCATCTGGATAGGCGATATCGTTGAACACTTTCGTGCCCTCGGGCTGCGCAAAGCCCTTGCCGAGTTCCGGATGCTTGGGCGCGGTGGCGAGATCGACCACGCCGATCTTGCCCTTGCTGCCGTCACCTACATCCGCCACTTCGACCGTCGTGAAGTAATCACCCTCGCGATGCGCAATTACCTGGCTTCCGCCCATCTTGTTCACCACGACCTTGTCACCCCAGGCCTTCCGGTAAAAAGCCAGGATGTCGGCGCTATGCTCACGCGAGTCGAACACGCTGGCGTGCATGTCCATGCCGTTGTAAACGATGCGCTTGGCGACTGAGGAAACCTGCGTCTCCGCGGGCACTGGCGTTTCTGGCCAGCTCGCTGCGAGCGCAACAGACGGCACTGCTGCCAGCCATGCAAGCCATCTCATGCGGGCCGGGTTACGGGACATTTTTGTACGGCACCAATTTATCGGAGGGCACCACATCCGGCGCGGTACGCCCCATTTCGAACTGGCTGTCAGGCGTGGTCAGTCCCATCAATTGGTTGAGCATCGGGATGTGCTCAAGAATGTTCACTGCGCCGTTGATGACGCCGGTGAACCGCCCCAGCCACGTCGACGGCACCAGCGGTGCGATGGTTCCTCGCACGCTGCGCAACGTATTGGTCGAGTTGCCGCCCAGGGTCTCCCCGCCACCACCTGCGTCCCAACTGTCGGCCAACAGCACGGTCTTGGACGAGAATGGAAACCGCTCGGTAGCGGTTGTGCCCAGGAACGACACTGGATTACCGGTGCTATCCAGCACTTGCTGCGAGTTGGCGGTGACTTGTGCCGTCACCAGTCCCTGCTTATTCGGTGGCAAGCTGTTGCTCAAGCCGAACTTGCCAACGATGCTGCCGACGCCACTGATTGCCTTGTCGACGATGCTGGGCGAAGAGGTCTGCGAATAGCTACTCAGCGTCAGATCGGTAGTCTGAAGCAGTGTCTTGCCGGAAAAAGTAGTCAGCATGGGATCCACGTACTGCGATGGAACCGTGGCGTTGCTCTTAATAACTTGTTGAGCCTGCGCGAATTGATGCTCGCGCAGCCGATCCTGCTCAGTACTGGTATTGGGAAGGCTTTGGCTAAGCAAGGCAGGATCCACCGTTGCCGCCCACGCCGCCTCGCGCGCCGCTTGTTGCGTGGTTTGCTGGATGTGAATGTACTGTCCAACCAGCATGATGCCGACTGCGAGCGGCGCCAACACCAGCATCGCCACGATAACTTCCACAAGACTCTGTCCGCGCGGGCGGCCAGCGTGTCTTGCCAGAACGTTCCGCCGCCAACGCGCCGTGTCCCGATGTTTTTGCCAGCTTGGCATGGTGACTCCCTCCTCCGTAGTGCAATGACGCGACAACAAGGTTGGTCAATCAACGATCGCCGATCCCTCGGCGATCGCATCGGCGGCAGGGCTGCTACCGCCGGGTCAAATGGATCAGCCGTTAATCAAATGAGTGCAGACGAAAGTGCCAGACAAAGTTGCCGTCTTCTGGTTCATCACATCCAGGTTCGGCAATTGCAATCCGGTGATCGTGACCACCCAGCTATTACCCTTCTTGGCGTAGCTGATGCCGTCTTTCTGCTGCATGCCCATGAGCGAAGTCTGCTTCGTGGGATTCTGTTGGCTCGTGGTGAACTGGACCATCGCACCCGGATCGACGAAGGCGACATCGATGAACGGACCAGGGGTTTTTAGCTCGGGATGAAGCTTGTCCTGATGCGGCGCGTTGAACGTCACCAGATGTTGATGTCCATCAAACGCGCAATCGGCCGACGAAAAAACCACATTGCCCGAAACAACGCCTTGATACGTAAGCGTGCCGGATGGGCCCTTGCCTGCATCACTTTGGCCATCGGGTGATTTGGCCGAGCAGCTGGCACCTGTCAGCAGCAGCGTACCGAGCGCAAGCATGGCGGAAAAGTTACGGAATGCGCGGAACGGATGTTTCGTCATCATGATTTTCTTCTATGGGCACAAAATGGTTTCGAATAGGTTTTTTTTCGCAAAGCTACCGGCTATATGCACGGGGCACCCGCGCCATTGCTTATCGCTACTTCTTGACGGATCGTGCACTTTGTATCGATCAGGCGCGCCTGCCAATACGGACTGAACAAGCTGCCGATTTCACGCTCTGGATCCGTCAAACGAGGAAACAGGCTGCGCGGCCGGCTGAAATAGGTTTGCGCCGAGGCCATCGCGGTGATGCCATTGGAAACGGCCTGATCCGTCGTCTGAAAATCCGGTGGACCGCCAATGCCCGATACGTTGCTACTGGTTTGCACGGTGTTCATCGCTTGCGCTACCAGCACGGTGAATATCGGTCCCTCATCCATCACACTCACGCCATTGGCCGATGCACTTTTGCCGTTGTCGTAAGGTACGGTCGCCTTGTTGGCAAGGATGTCGTTGTAGTCGGGAAGCCCTACCGTTGCACCGGGCGTCTCGAAAAAAGGCTTGATCCACGGTTCGCCATCCTCCGTCGGTTGCGAAAGCGCCAGGCCGCTGGCCTCACCATTGCTCAGTGCACCGCTATATGGCGCGTAGCGCTGATTCGTGGCGTATTGCGGATCGTTGCCCTGATAGGGTCCGGACCAGCCTGGATCTTGGCGCGCAAGCGACGAGAACGACGCGGCAACATTGTCGACGCCCGCGCCACCGCCCCACGCAATGGGCGTGTCGAATTTCACCTCATGCGGCGGAAATCCGGTAAGCCCACAAATGAACGCAGGACAGGTGAATTCGATGTCGAGCGTGTCCAAACCTACCCAACTGTGATAGTTGGCCAGATCGGTACCACCATACTTCTTGATCCATCCAAACAGGAAGGAACCATCGCGCTGCCGCGAAAAGGGGTCGCGCGCCTCCATCACCACATTTTTCAGACGCTCTGCACCGGCGTTCCCTGAACTACCGTTGCTGGGAATCGTGTAGCGGGTCACATACGCGCTCGCGGCAAGCGTGTCCTGCGCAAGAATGCCAATTCCCATTGTGGGAATCGACGCTTGCGAGTCGTTGAGCGTAACGACATTGCGCGCCACGTTTGAGGCATCGGCGGCAGCACCCACGGCCACCACTTCAGACATGTCGGCGTAGACGCCATTGAGATCTGCGACCGCCATAGCCGCGGCATCGAACAACTCTTGCTCGACATTGCGGCCTTCTTCGAGGCCAGTCTTGGCTTCCTGCAAAGCTTCCACTGCGCCTTCAATCACCTCGCCCACGCCGAAGAATATGGTCACGATGGCAATGACCTGCAAGGCATCCTTCATGTGATCGGTCGCGCTGATCGCGAAGTTCGTCCACGAATACCAGCTCACCATTTGCGCCATCGCCACTTCGTTGGCGACGGACGCGCGATTCATGTATGCAATCACGTTGAGCGCACGTGCTTCCTGTACCGCTGCGCTATAGGCAGCCGCATCGGCTGTGTTGACCAATTGCACTTTCTTGGTGACCACTTGGCCGGTGTCGAACAACACCACCAGGCCAAGGCACAGCACCAGCAAACTTACGACGACAAGGATCAACGCCTGTCCCGTAGCTTTACGCGACAACAAAAGCTGCCCTCGCGCGTGAGCGCGGACAGCTACGCATGCAGCCACCCTTCGCGCGCATGGTTGCGCACGTCGATTCCATCCGTTCATGGCACACACCCCAACATGCCCGTTTAGCTGAAAAATCAGCTTATTTGGGCAAATCGATTGGAATGTGCGGCACCTGCGGGGTACCGCACACTTGCTAACATCTCAGGGATTGAGCGGTTTAGCCGCCCGTGCCAGTTACTTGGTTGTCGTAACTGTTGAGTGTCTTGTCTTTCGAACCCTGCGTCGAAGCCTTGCCGGCGGCCGACTTCGCATTATTGATATCTGGCGTTGCATCAGTGCCAGATAATTCGTGCGCCATACCGCCAACCTGGGCGCGTACCGTGTGACCAAAATAGGTGACGGCTGCAATAGCAGCAATGGCAATCAGGGCGGTAATAATGATGTATTCCGTCATGCCCTGCCCGCGTTGACGGATACGAAACGATTGCTTACTACGGTGATTCATCGGACTTCCCCTAACGCTCGTGAGTGCTCGTCCATGACGAGACAAGTCGGGTTGATGAAGCACATGCCCCCCTGGGCTGTTCTTTAACCGCACATGCACCGACGCCACATTCAATTCCGCTGTGACGACAGCGTCGGAGAAGCTATCAGTCAAGTACGAATAAGTTGTTAAATCTTGCGACTTATTCGCGAAAAATTGTGATCCCCGTCTACATATTCATGAAAGATTCTGCGTTGTGAAAGGTTTTGCTGTTTTATTTCACGAATGTGAAGATGATTTCTCTTCTTTCCGACCATCGAAACAACGAGTAACACCCGTCAGCTCGATGTAAGCATTTGAATATGTTTGTCGTCGCGCTTTTCAACATCGATGGTTGAACTGTCCATCCCGGCTTGTATATGGTCGCAAGTTCTCCCATCGATGGATCGATCATGAAACGACGCCGATTTGAACTTCTTTGTTTCGCGTTTAGTGCTTTCGCTTCGCTCGCTGTCATCGCCGACGCTCCGCAACACGATTTGGCCGGGGCACACGATAATCCCATCGTTTCACGCTTCGCAGGCTCGGTGATCGTGGGCTACAAGGCGGTCGACTTTGATTCACTTACCGTCCCCCTGGCGCCTTTCGATAATGGCGCTTTTGGTAAATCTGAAACTGCGCAAGGCCATATCACCCGCATCGCTTATGCCGCGCCGGCCGGCAAGTCGGTGTTTGAGATCGCCAGCAATTTCGAGCAAGCACTGCAGCATGCCGGTTTCCAGAAGCGTTACATGTGCAACAGCACGTCCGGTAATTCCGGATGTGGTAATGGAGCTGCCATGTCTGCGGCTTTGATGCCCGAAGCGCTGGTGCACAGCCTCAGTCCAAACACCGCCGACGAAAACACCATGATCGACACGCTGTGGTCCAATGGCGGTCCCGTGTTTGTCGAGTCAGCCCGGCTTGATCGACCGGAAGGTCCCGTCGATGTCGTCCTTTTCATCAACGGCAATGAAGGCAAGCCGGCCGGCATCTACCTGCAAATCTGCGAAGGCAAGGCCATGGCCGCCGGAGAGGTGACTGTCGACGCCAAGGCCATGGCACAAGGACTATCGCAGCAAGGGCATATCGCGCTCTACGGCATCCATTTCGGTACGGACAGTGCCGTACTCAGTGCCGACTCCACGCCGACGCTGCAGCAAATGGCGGCATTGATGAAGTCCCGCCCGACTCTCAAGGTGTATATCGTCGGCCATACCGACAATACCGGCACCCTGGAGCACAACCTCGCGCTTTCCACACAGCGCGCAGAGTCGGTCGTCAAAGCGTTGCAGGCGCTAGGCATTGCGCCAAGCCAGATGTCTGCCAAAGGATTGGCTTCTTTTGCGCCCATAGCAAGCAACACGACCGATGATGGCAAGACGAAAAATCGCCGTGTGGAACTCGTGGAGCAATAATTCTGCGGATTCGAGTGGCGGCCAAACCGCGTCGCCACCAGCCATGACCATCCTTATCCAGCTCGCTGCCAGGGGCAATGAACTCAAGCCGCAGGCAAGAGGAACTGCCACCCTGTCGTTGGGCTGCGATATTGCATATCTGTGCCGCTTGTGTGGCGCGGAAGTCACCACGCTCACCTCTGACCCACAAAAAAAGGGACTTACATAACTGTAAGTCCCTGATGCAATTGGTGGGCCGTGACAGATTCGAACTGTCGACCAATAGATTAAAAGTCTACTGCTCTACCGACTGAGCTAACGGCCCGCAAAAAGTTAGCCCGCAATTTTATGACCTGGACGCTCGCGGCACAAGCCAATCAGGCATATCGGGTGGGATCGGGCAGTCCTGCCTTGTGAAATCCATCAGCGCGCAGGCGGCAGGCGTCGCAATGGCCGCAGGCTCGGCCTTCGGCGTCGGCTTGGTAGCAGCTCACCGTGGCCGCGAAATCGACCCCGAGGCGCTGCCCTTCCCGGGCGATATCGGCCTTGCTCATGGCCATCAGCGGCGCATGGATACGGATGCCTGCGCCCTCCACACCAGCCTTGGTCGCCACGTTGGCAAGGTGCTCATAGGCCTCGACAAAGGCCGGACGGCAATCGGGATAGCCCGAGTAGTCCACCGCGTTCACGCCGCACCAGATATCCGTGGAACCCAGTACTTCGGCCCAGCCCAATGCGATCGACAGCATGATGGTGTTGCGGGCCGGCACATAGGTCACCGGAATGCCTTCGCCACCCTCCTCCGGCACATCGATATCGGCCGTCAGCGCCGAACCGCCGATGCTGCGCAAATCGACGTGCACGGTCTTGTGCTCGACGGCACCAAGCATCTTGGCTACGCGTGCGGCGGCTTCAAGTTCCGAACTATGGCGTTGCCCATAAGCGACGCTCAGGGCGTGCACTTGGTAACCCTGTTCGCGGGCGATGGCGATGGTAACGGCCGAATCCATACCTCCTGAAACGAGGATGACGGCCTTGCGGGAATGCGTTGCTGACATGGTTGTAATCCAACAGATGAAACGGCCGATCACCGGCCGGGGAACGCCGTCGGCAGCACAGGCCGGGACGCATGGAACTAGAGAGAGGCTAGCAAAAGACGCTAGACGCCGACGTCCTTCGATCAAAGACAGCCTGTGCAGTGATCTTGCCTCACCGTCTTCCCGGCGAAGGCCAGAGGCGCTCAGTGCCCCGGTGCATCGTTCCACAACAGCTTATGCAGCTGCAGCTGGAATCGCACCGGCAACTTGTCCTCGATGATCCACTCCGCCAGCGCACGCGGTTCCACCGCACCATGCACGGGCGAAAACAACGCCATGCAGCGTTGATCGATCGCGTGCTCGGCCACCACACCACGCGCCCATTCGTAATCGGCACGGCTGGCAATGACGAACTTCACCTGATCGTGCGGCAGCAGATGATCGAGGTTGGACCAAAGATTGCGCTTGCTTTCGCCGGAGTCCGGCGCTTTTAGGTCCATCACTTTGCGCACGCGCGGATCGACCGTGGATACATCGATAGCGCCGGAGGTTTCCAGCGACACGTCGTACCCTGCGTCGCAAAGTTTCTCTAGCAGAAGGAGGCAGCGTTTCTGAGCCAACGGCTCGCCCCCGGTAATGCAGACATGTTTCGCGCCATGTGCAGCGACTTCGGCAAGGATGTCGTCGATATCGCGCCAGTTGCCGCCGTAGAACGAGTACTCGGTGTCGCACCACACGCAGCGCAAGGGGCAGCCGGTCAGGCGTACAAATACAGTACGCCAGCCAATGGCGTCCGCCTCACCCTGGATCGAATGAAAGATCTCGGTGATGCGCAAACGCTCGGCTGTCGATGAAGCCGACGTGGTGGCATCCACGTTTGCCTGACTGACCATCGTCATGACCTGCGCCTCAGCGCGATGGCTGCTGCGACAGTCTGCGCAGCCGTTCTTGCGCCAGCTTGGCCGCGTTGGAGTTGGGATACTTGGCGACCACCGATTTCAGCGTGGCGACGCCAGCATCGTTCTGTTTCATCTCCAACTGGCTGTAGCCGAGCTTGAGCGTGGCATCGGGCGCCTTGTCGCTCTGTGGATACTGATTCAGCAGATGCTTGAAGGCTTCCACGGCGACTTGGTAATTGGTCGTCGCGTAATACGATTCGCCAAGCCAGTAGAAAGCATTCGGAGTCAGCGCGTCGTTCGGGTATTTCTGGATGAATTCCCGGAACCCGCGCGAAGAAGATACGTAATCGCCACCCTTCAAGGACTTGAAGGCAACGTTGTACGCGTTGAGTGCAGCAGACTTTTCCGCAGCCGATTCGGCCGGAGCCGATGGCGCAGCTGGCGCCGCCGGATTGGCAGCAGCCGTGCTGGCAGCGGCGGGCGACGAGGCCGGTCCATTGCTGCTGGCGGCAGGTGCCGGATTGGCGCTAGCCGTTTTTTCCAGACGGCCAACGCGGCTGTCCAGATCGGTGTACTGAGCCTTGTTCTGGTCTTGCAACTGCTGCACTTGATGCTGCAGTTCTTCAATCTGCCCCTGCATGTTCTGCATCTGCGACTGCATTTGCTGAAGCTGGTTGAGCAGGTTGGTTCGATATTGATCCTGGTTCTGCTGTTGTTGCTCAAGCCGAGCAACCCGGTCGGCCAGGCTCATGGGAGAATCCTGAGCCTTTGCAGGCGCCATAAACAGCATGGCGGACGCCAAGGCGCCCGCCATGCTGAGACCGGCCGTGAAACGATTAGCCAGCCGAAACACCATTACTCAGCCGTGTAGACGATCTCGACACGACGATTCTTGCTCCAGCAATCCTCGTTGTGCTCGCGGCACACCGGCTTTTCTTTGCCGTAGCTGATCACGCTGATCTGGCTGGCCGAACCACCGTTGGCCTGCAGAGCGCTGGACACGGCGTTGCCGCGGCGCTCGCCGAGGCCGAGGTTGTATTCACGCGTACCGCGCTCGTCGGTGTTGCCTTCCAGACGCATCTGAGCGGTCGGGCGATCCTGCAGGTACTTGGCGTGGCACTGCATGATCTGCGCGAATTCCGGCTTCACTTCGTCCTTATCGAAGTCGAAGTAGACAACGCGCTGACGCAGGCAAGCGTCAGTCTGGAGGTCAGCCGGGGTGTACTTGCCGGTGCCCTGGGGAGCAGCGGTTTCCGTGGCCGGCGCTTCGGTGGTCGGCTGGGGCTTAACTTCCTGTTTCTTGGAGCAGGCCGCCGCGCCAACGCAAAGCAGGGCGACCAGGGCGATACGAACGGTCTTATTCATGGTGACGTTCCTTCAAACGGGTTTGATTTCCGACAGTCAATGACGATTGCGGTTACGGGACAGTCATCGCCGGTAGGCCGGCTGTTTTATTTATTTTTCTTACACTTTCAACTTACGGCCACGCATTGTACTGCTTAAGGCCGCTGTGGAGCGAGGCTAGAAGCCACACTACACGGTGGCCGGAACACGTCGATGCGTCCCGAGCCCCTCCTGGAGTATCTGGCCACCACCCTATGGGTGACGGCCAGATGGAATTCAATTCTTGCGATAGGGTCCCCACGCCGGCTGGCGGACATCGCCGTCGGCAAGCATCAGCCGCTGCCTGACCATGCCATCGTCCGAAACGGCGTACAACACGTCCCGGGCTCCATCGGTGGCGGCATAGATCAGCATGCTGGCGTTCGGTGCAAAGCTTGGTGATTCGTCAATCGGACCGGGCGAAATGAAACGCACCTGCCCACCAAGGGTCTGGTCCACGATGGCGATACGATACACGTTCCCGCTGGCCTGCACCATTGCCATCTGCTTGCCGTCATAGCTGATCGCCGCATCCAGGTTCTGCTGGCCCTGGAAGGTGACCCGTGTCGGCGTACCGCCAGCGGCCGACACCTGGTAGATCTGCGGACGACCGGAACGATCGGACGTGAAATAGATACTCTGGCCATCAGGTGCCCACACCGGCTCGGTATTGATCGCCAGGCTGCGCGTCAGACGGGTTTCCTGGCGGCTGCCCAGATCCATCACATAGATCTCAGGATTGCCGGTATAGGACAGCGACAGGGCGAGCTTGCTGCCATCCGGCGACCAGGCCGGGGCGCTGTTGATGCCCTTGCCGCGACCGGAAATGAGCTGGCGCGCACCGGTGGAAATGTTCTGGATATAGATGGCCGAGTTGCCGCTTTCGAACGAAACGTAAGCAATACGACTGCCATCGGGCGACCACTTGGGCGACAGCAGTGCTTCATGCGAGCGAGCCACTACCTGCGGGTTGTAGCCATCGGAGTCGGCTACGATCAACGAATAGTTCTGGTTGGCGCCAGTACCCACCGAGGTGATGTAAGCGATGCGGGTCCAGAACGCGCCGGGGATGCCGGTGACCTGCTGGAAGATGGCATCGGCAATCTGGTGCGCCACGCTACGCAGATCGCTGACCGAAGCCGGGGGCATGGCCGCGCCCAGCAGACGCTGCTGGCGGTTCACGTCCCACAGTTCGTATTCGACGGACACCATGCCGTTGCCCGCATCCTTGATGCGGCCGATCACGATGTAGTCCTGCTTGAGCAGACGCCAGGTGGCGAATTTGATGTCCGAGCCCTGGCTTGGCTGCTCGACGATCTCACTCACCGCCAGCGAGCGGAATTTGCCGCAACGGTTGAGATCGTTGCGAATCACGTCGGCCACATCGGTCGGTAGCGGTGAGCCTCCTTGCTGGGCGAACGGCACCACGGCAACCGGCGTAGCGGTCTTGACGCCGCCGACGATCTGCACGTTCAAGGTCTGTGCGGTGGCGGGACCGGCGATCAGGCCTGCGACGAGCAGCAGGATGAGGGTAAGTAATGATCGGGATGATCTGCGCATGGGCTTGCTCACTGCGGGGTGAAGGTGAAATCAATTTCGCGCTGGAACACGCTTTCGAAGCCCTGGTAGGGCAGCGGTTGCGCGCGGAGCACGGCGTCTTCGACGGATTTCTTGCCAGCTGCATCATAAGGACAGGTGGGTGATGCCTTGGCGCTTATCACCTGACCGCCCGGAAGCTGCACGATGTGGACCACGCACGGCGCGTTCGGCATGTTATCCGGCCGCAACCAATTCTGTGTGACGGCGTTCTGAATCGACGCCAGATATTGCGACAGCAGCGTGCTGTTGGAATTGTTGCCGGTCTGCCGCTGGGCCGCATTGGGTAGATCAGGCTGGCTATTGTCCTGTGCGTTCTTCAGGTCCGCCAACTGCTGCTTCGCCTGCTTGGCCTTGGTGTCAGCCTTTTGCGTCTGCTGGGAGGCGTCGTTGAGCTGCTTGAACAGCTCATCCACCTTTTCCTGCTCCGCCTTCTTCTTGGCCGCCTGGGCGTCGAGCTCAGACTGCCGCTGACGCTCCTTCTCTTCCTGCTCCTTCTTGGCGTCCTCGGCCTTTTGCAGGGCGTCTTGCACCACGCGCTCCTGATCCACCGTATCCGGATGTTCCGGCGGCGGGGGCAATTGGCTGGGCTTCGGCGGCGGCTGCACCTGCGGCGGGGTCGGAGGCGGCACTGCCGGCGGCGGGGGCACGGTGTTTGGGATCGGCTTGACCTTTACGGCCTTGGGCGGCGGCGCGCCGGTATTGCCGATCAAGGTGGCCTCGATCGGTGGTCCCGACAGCTGCAGTGGCGGCGGCGTACAGGTAATGGGATTGGGCAGGCCCAACGCACTGAGGAATTTTTCATAACTCGTGCACGGCAGCATCGCCAGGAACAAGAAGGCGACAATACCCAGATGCAGGATGGCCGAGAGAACAACCGCAAGCGGTGTTCCTTTAGAGTCTGCTTTCATGCTCCAAACACCCCGCGCCGGAAGCTGTTTGCACGCAAGGCAAGGAAGAACGAGGGCGCGTATGTCGATACGTAACTGAGTGATGACGCAGCATTGTGGGCAAACAGACCCGGCCCAGAGGGTTGCCCCTGAGCGACCGCCATGCGCCAGCGCGCGGCTTGGCTTGACAGCCAGTCAAGCGCTGCGCCACGCACTGCCACCTGGCGACCGCTCAGGGGCAACGCGGGGGGCTTGGAGCATGAAAGCAGACTCTTGTTACGGTCGTCCATTCGGGCTGCCCGACTCCGGCGCACTCATCAAGCCGACCTTGGCGACGCCGGCCTGCTGCAACAAGGCCAGTACTTGGTAGACGCCGTCGTACTTGCCATCGCGATCACCCGCGACCAGCACACTGACATCCGGATTCTGTTGCACGAAAGCACCGACCTTGACCTTCAAGGCATTGGCGTCGATCGGTTCTTTCTTGCTGGTCCCCAGGGTGAGATACATCTGGCCCTGGCTGTCCACCGAGACGATCACCGGTTCCTTCTTGTCCTGCAGCGACTTGGCATCGGCCTGCGGCAGGTTCACGTCGACGTTGGCGTTGAGCATGGGCGCGGTCACCATGAAGATGATCAACAGCACCAGCATCACGTCGATGTAGGGAACGACGTTGATCTCGGATTTCAGTTTCAAGCGCTTATGACGCGCGGCGTTGCGCATGGTGGCGTCCTCGATCAGTTCGTGTCGTCGATCTGGATCTGCCGCTGCAGCACAGAAGAGAATTCTTCCTGGAACACTTCGTAGCGCGAAGCCACGCGCTCCACTTTGTTGGCGTAGCGGTTGTAGGCCCACACCGCCGGAATCGCGGCGAACAGACCCATCGCCGTGGCGATCAGTGCTTCGGAAATATGCGGCGCGACCACGGCAATGGTCACATCCTTCATTTCACCCAGCCCCTGGAAGGCACCCATGATGCCCCACACGGTACCGAACAGGCCCACATACGGACTGATCGAACCGACGTTGGCCAGGAATTCCAGATTGCGTTCCAGCGCACCGATTTCCTTGGTCCCTGCCACGCGCATCGCGCGCTCGGAGCCTTCGATCACCGTGCGCATGTCGGTAGCGCGGCGCTGGCGCTGGCGCACGAACTCACGGAAACCCGATTCGAAGATGTTTTCCATCCCGCCGTTGTCGCCGCCGTTGTTGCTGACTTCGCGGAACAACTGGGCAAGGTCCGCGCCGGACCAGAAACGCTCCTCGAAGGATTCGGCGTCTTGCATCGCCGCCTTCAGCTGCGCGTACTTGCGGATGATGATCACCCAGGACAGGAAGGAGAACAGCAGCAGCACCATCATCACCAGCTGCACAGGCAAGCTCGCTTCTGCGAGCAGCTTGAAAATGTTCAATCCACTGTTCATGGCTTGGGGGTTCTCCACCACATGGGCATGTCTATATGTTTGATGTTTGGGTCGGACCGGCTGGGGATCAGGCTTGAGCGATCCGGTCGGCAATATCAACCGGGATCGGGGCGGGCCGCATCCGTTTCAGATCCACGCATGCTGCTCGAACCTGCGCCTGGATCAATGCGGTTCCATCCGCCCGGGTAATACTCTGCGTGAAAAGGATACTGGCTGAACGCCGTTCTTTGACGGCCACGGTCACCGTTAGTTCATCGTCCAGCAGGGCTGGCCGGAGGAAATCAATCTCCATCCGGTGCACCATGAAGCCCAGTCCGGTGTTTTCCTTCAAGGCCAACTGATCCACGCCGAGCTTGCGCAACCACTCGGTGCGGGCGCGTTCCAGGAAACGCAGGTAGCTGGCATGGTAAACCACGCCACCGGCGTCGGTATCTTCCCAGTAGACGCGAACCGGCCAGTCGAAAAGCGTTGCTTCAGACATCTTGGCCATCCGCACTGAACAAGTCTCCGGCCTGGGGCTGACGCGGCGGGGGCGTGAGGCCCAGATGCCGCCATCCCTTCGCACTGGCCATGCGCCCGCGCGCGGTTCGTATCAGAAAACCCTGCTGGATCAGATAGGGTTCGACGACGTCTTCCAGGGTGCCGCGATCTTCGCTGAGCGCGGCAGCCAGTGACTCGACGCCGACCGGACCGCCGTCAAAATTTTCAATGATGATCGTCAGCAAGCGACGATCCAGTTCGTCAAAACCTTCGGCGTCGACCTTGAGCATGTCCATCGCCGACTGTGCCACCTGACGCGTGATGCGCCCACCCGCACGCACTTCGGCGTAATCGCGCACTCGGCGCAGCAGGCGGTTGGCGATACGTGGCGTACCGCGCGCACGGCGCGCAATTTCCGTCGCACCTTCGACTTCGCAGGCAATGCCGAGAATACGCGCTGAGCGGCGCACGATCGCAGTCAGCTCGTCGGGCGAATAGAACTCCAGGCGTTGCACGATGCCGAAGCGATCGCGCAATGGCGCGGTGAGCAGGCCCGCACGCGTGGTCGCGCCAATCAGGGTGAAAGGCGGCAGGTCGAGCTTGATCGAACGCGCAGCCGGCCCTTCGCCGATCATGATGTCGATCTGGAAATCTTCCATCGCCGGATAGAGCACTTCTTCCACCACCGGCGACAGGCGATGGATCTCGTCGACGAACAGCACATCGTGCGCTTCGAGATTGGTCAGCAGGGCCGCCAGATCACCCGCGCGCTCCAGCACCGGACCGGATGTGGAACGCACATTGACGCCCAGCTCATTGGCGATGACATGGCTCAGCGTGGTCTTACCCAAGCCGGGCGGACCGAAGATCAGCACATGATCCAACGCACCGCCGCGCTTCTTGGCCGCTTCGATATAAATCGACAACTGCTCGCGCACCGCCTGTTGGCCCAGGTACTCGGCCAGCCGCTTGGGACGGATCGACGCTTCCAGGGCGTCGTCATCCATCTGGGCGTTAGCGGTGATGATGCGGTGATCGGTCATGCGGGGATTATGGCGGAGTACGGCAGTCGCAGGTAGGTTGGAATGCGGGCCAGCAAACCCTGACATGGCGCCGTTGGGGTGTGCTCACGCTCACCCCAACCTGTCAGCCTCGGTCAGATTTCTACCTGCGTGCCCAATTCGATCAGGCGATTGCCCGGAATCTGGAAGAACGCCGTCGCCGGCAGTGCATTGCGCGACATAAAGGCAAACAGGCGATCACGCCACAACGCCATGCCCGGGCGGCGTTTGTCGGCCACCACGTTCTCGCGCGACAGGAAGAAAGTCGTGTCCATCAGATCGAACGGCAGACCACTCTTGGCACACTTGGACAGCGCCAACGGTATATTCGGATCTTCGGCGAAACCAAAACGCAGTTCCAGGCCGTAGAAGTTGCCGTCCATGGGCACCAGGTGGATGCGCTCATCGGCTTCGGCGACGGGGGTTTCCAAAATATCCACCGTCAACATCACATTGCGCTCGTGCAGCACCTTGTTGTGCTTGAGGTTGTGCAACAACGCATGCGGCACGGAGTTCTGGTTGGCGGTAAGGAATACAGCGATGCCCGGCACGCGCAGCGGCGGATGCTCGATGATGTTCTCGATGAATGGCATCAGCGACAAGCCGCCCTGCTTGATTTCGCGCACCACCAGTTCACGACCGCGGCGCCAGGTGGTCATGATGATGAAGATGCCCAGACCAAGCACTAACGGGAACCAGCCACCCGCCTCGACCTTCAGCAGGTTCGCGGAGAAGAACGACAGGTCGATGATCAACAGGCACGTGCCCACCAGGATCAGCAGCGGTAAGTGCCATCCCCACTGATTGCGCGCCACGAACAGTGCCAGGATCGTGGTGATGCTCATCGTACCGGTCACGGCGATACCGTATGCCGCGCTGAGCGCGTCGGAACTGCCGAAACCCACGACCGCCACCAGCACCATCACCAGCAAGAAGCTGTTGACCCACGGAACGAAGATCTGGCCGGACATTTCACGCGAGGTATGCACCACCGGCATGCGCAAGGAGTAACCCAACGACATCGCCTCGCGGGTCATCGAGAACGCACCGGAAATCACCGCCTGCGAAGCGATCACCGTAGCCGCCGTAGCCAAGCCGATCATCGGATACAGGAACATCGACGGCACCGCCTTGAAGAACGGGTTATCGATGGCGCTGGGATCACGCAGCAGCAACGCACCTTGGCCAAAGTAGTTGAGCACCAGCGCAGGCAGGATGAAGCTGAACCATGCCAGCTGGATGGGCCGTTTGCCGAAATGCCCCATGTCCGCATACAGCGCTTCCGCACCAGTCAGCGCGAGTACCACGCCGCCCAGCGCAACGAACGCACTCCAGCCGTGATGCACAAAAAACTCGTAGCCGTAATGAGGCGAAAGTGCGCGCAAAATACCTGGGTTTTGGGCAATGTTGTACACGCCGATCACCGCGATGACGATAAACCACACCACCATCACCGGTCCAAACAGCTTGCCCACGCGATCGGTGCCGTGCTTCTGCAGTGCAAACAGAAAGAACAGAATGACCGCGCTAACTGGCATCACCCAATGCCCCAGTCCTGGCGCAGCAACTTTTACACCCTCCACCGCCGACAACACGGAAATGGCGGGCGTGATCACGCCATCACCGTAGAACAGCGCAGCGCCGAAAATGCCAATGATGGCCAGCAGCCAGCGTAGCCTCGCGCTACCGCGCACGCCACGCAACGCCAATGCCATCAGGGCCATGATGCCTCCCTCGCCTTTGTTGTCTGCGCGCATGATGAACACCACGTACTTCAGCGACACCACAATGATCTGCGCCCAGAAAATCAGCGACAGCACACCGTAGATGCTGTCCGCCTGAGGCATCTTGCCCTCATAGTTGAGCGTGGTTTGCAGGGTGTAGAGGGGACTGGTGCCGATGTCGCCGTACACGACGCCGATGGCGCCCAGCGTCAAGGCGGCCATGCGCTTGCGGAGTTCGCCCTCGCTCATGCCCTGATTAATGTCGTGACCCACGAATTAACTCCCGAGTGCGGCGCGCAGCGCCTTGCGGATAATGGTTTCGGCGCTGTCGCCGGTAGCGGCGACTTTTTGCACCAGTCGGGTGACTTCAGCCGGCTTATACCCAAGCTGTTGCAGCGCCACGGTGGCTTCAGCGGCGGGATCGAGCGGTGCATCCGACGTGGTCGCGAAACCGGGCACGCTGGCGCCAAGACCATCCACGCGATCGCGCAGTTCCACCACGATGCGTTCGGCCGTCTTCTTGCCAATGCCTGGAATCTTAGTCAGCGCCACTACGTCACCCGCGTGCACCAGCCTCGCGAATTCCTGGGTGGAAACACCGGACAGCACGGCCAGCGAAATCTTCGCGCCGATGCCGCTTACTTTCTGCAGATTGCGAAACAAGGTGCGCTCCGATTCATGCAGAAAACCATAGAGCGCAACGCTGTCTTCTTTGACGGCATAATGGGTCAGCAAGATGACTTCCTTGCCTGTCGCCGGCAGGTCGTAGATGGTGGACATGGGCGCTTCCAGCTCATAGCCCACACCACCGACCTCTACCAGCAGCCAAGGCGGCTGCTTTGAAACCAGAATGCCTCTAAGTCGGCCGATCATCGGCGGCGCCTCCATGCGGTGCGCGGAATACCCACCCGTTCAAGGCTGGAACGAGTATGCGCATGCGCCACGGCGACGGCGAGTGCATCAGCCGCGTCGGCCTGGATCGGCCCTTTCAGTCCAAGCAATACGCCGATCATGTGCTGTACCTGCGTTTTGTCGCTGCGGCCGCTACCCACCACGGCCTTCTTTACTTCAGTTGCTGCGTATTCGTGCACGGCAATCCCCCGATTGACCACGGCGCAAATGGCGGCGCCGCGTGCCTGCCCGAGTTTAAGCGCAGAATCGGCATTGCGCGCCATGAATACACGCTCGATGCCACATTCGACTGGACGATGGGTGGCGATGATGTCGCTAAGGCCTTCAAAAATGCATTTCAGCCGCAGCGGGAAGTTTTCTTCACCCGCCACGACCAGAGCATCATGAAAAACATGTGACAGCTTGCCAGCCGCATCGACGTCGACAATGCCGATGCCCGTCCGCAGACTGCCAGGGTCGATGCCAATGATGCGAATCATTGCGCGGTAACTGTCACAACCACTGTCACCTTACGCTGCATCGGCCGGCAGCAAGGCGTTGTGATACACCTCGCTCACGTCGTCGAGCGCATCGAGCTTTTCCAGCAGATCGGTGAGCGTTTCGAGCGCTTCGCCGGTGACGGCGGTGCGACTGTTCGGACGCATCACCACGCCAGCATGCTGCGCGTCCAAACCGGTTTCGATCAACTTCTGCTGCACTGATTCGAAATTTTCCGGTGCGCAGATCACGGCGCTCTCGCCGTTTTCGTTGATCACGTCATCGGCACCCGCGTCGAGTGCCGCCTCGAACAGCTTTTCTTCTGCTGCCGTGTTTCCACCCGTCGCGAAGACCAGCTCACCGCAGCGCGTGAACTGAAACGCCACCGAACCACTGGTACCGAGGTTGCCGCCGTGCTTGGTCAGCGCGTGGCGTACGTCGGCGACGGTGCGGGTCGGATTATCCGTGAAGCATTCGATGATCAGCGCGATGCCAGCCGGGCCATAACCCTCGTAGCGCAGCTCTTCCATCTTGGCGCCACCATCGGCGCCCGAGCCGCGCTTGATCGCGCGTTCGATGGTGTCCTTGGACATGTTGGCGCCCAGCGCCTTGTCCACCGCCGCGCGCAGGCGCGGGTTGAGGTTCGGATCCGCCACGCCGGCACGCGTAGCGACGGTGATTTCACGGATCAGCTTGGTGAACACCTTGGCGCGCTTGGCGTCTTCGGCGTTCTTGCGGCCTTCGATGGACGGACCTCTACCCATGGCGATTCCTGATTGGGGTCTGGAAAGTGGAAAACGGGGGATTTTACTGCATTGCGGGAAATATCTCGGCAGCCCGCGCTTTGCGCTATGGGACGGGACCGAACTTTCCCTCGCGTAGGAACCGGGTGGTCAGCCGGGTCACCTCGGCCGAGAGCAGCAGGCCGGTATGACTGGTCTCGACCACGCAATGGTCGGTCAGGCCCGGCAGGCTGGTCTCCTCCACGGCGACCGTGCCATCGTGCTCCCCGGCTATGTGGCCAAGCATGGCACCCAGGCCGATCGGCATGCGGCCAGCGATCACGCCCACCTCACGAGGGCCGGACCACGACTCCAGCCCCTGCTCCAGCAACGAGCGGTTATGGCCCAACAGCACCTCTCCACCGCGCCCTCCCCAATTGGCAAACGCACGGGCAGCGGCGCTGCCCTTGAGCGGGGAGCCGAGGCAGACGATCCGTCCCGGCGGCAGCTCGCCTGGCTCCAGACAAGCCCGCAACGCCAACAGGCCGCCAAGACTGTGGCCGACCAGATGCACGTTCTCGGGTGCGCACTCCACCATGCCCGCATGCAGGCGGGCCAGAATGCGCTCTTGCGTCGCCGCAACACTCATGTAGTCGAAGCGATGGACGCGGAACCCTTCTTCCATCAGGCGCCGATGCAGCAGGCCCAGCGCGAAGCCGCGCATCCACAGGCCGTGCAGCAGGATGATGTGTTCGGTCATGGATTTCCAATCTGGCCGCTAGGTGCCCCGTCACCTCAATCCCCTCCCCGAAGGGAGAGGAGGTGTACATCAGGCTTTGGCAGTGTCCGTCTTGGAAACTGCCACGTGAAGCTCCTTGAGCTGGGCTTCACTCACCACCGACGGGGCATCGGTCATCAGATCCTGTGCACTGGTGGTCTTCGGGAAGGCAATCACGTCGCGGATCGATTCGGTACCGGCCATCAATGCCGCGATGCGGTCGATACCGAAGGCCAAGCCACCATGCGGCGGCGCGCCGAACTTCAGCGCCTTGAGCAGGAAGCCGAACTTCATCTCCGCCTCTTCCGCGCCGATGCCGAGCAGCTCGAACACCGCGCTCTGCATGTCGGGACGATGGATACGGATGGAACCACCGCCGATTTCATTACCGTTGACCACCATGTCGTAGCCGCGGCTCACTGAGTTCGCGGCGTTGGCGCGCAAATCGGCGATATCGTCCACCTTGGGCGCGGTAAAGGGGTGGTGCAAGGCGACAAAGCGCTTTTCTTCTTCGTCGTATTCGAACATCGGGAAATCGGTCACCCACAGCGGCTTCCAGCTGTTTTCGACCAAGCCACGATCCTTGCCGACCTTCAAGCGCAGCGCGCCCATGAAATCGGTCACTGTCTTCCACTTGCCGGCGCCCACGAAAATCATGTCGCCCGATTGCGCGCCAGTGGCCTTGAGCACGGCATCGAGTGCTGCGTCATCAAGGAACTTTGCCACCGGTGAGTTGACGCCTTCGCGGCCTTTGGTGAGATCTTCCACTTTGATCCATGCCAAGCCCTTCGCGCCATATTTGGCGACGTACTCGGTGAGCTGGTCGATCTCCTTGCGACTCAGTGATGCACCGCCCGGCAGACGTAGCGCGGCAACGCGGCCGGCAGGATCGTTGGCCGGTTCGGCAAACACCTTGAATTCGACGTGCTTCAGCGCATCGACCACATCAACCAGTTCCAGCGCAATGCGCAGGTCGGGCTTGTCCGAGCCGAAGCGGCGCATCGCCTCTTCCCAGGTCATGCGTGGGAATACGGCATCCAGCTCCACGTTCACTACTTCCTTGAACACGTGGCGAATCAGACCTTCCACGAAATCCTGCACGTCCTTCTCTTCAACGAAGGCAAATTCGAGGTCGAGCTGGGTGAATTCCGGTTGGCGATCAGCGCGCAGGTCTTCATCGCGGAAACAGCGGGCGATCTGATAGTAGCGATCGAAGCCGGCCATCATCAGGATTTGCTTGAACAGCTGCGGCGACTGCGGCAACGCGTAGAACTGGCCCGGATGCACGCGGCTGGGCACCAGATAGTCACGCGCACCTTCTGGCGTGGCCTTGGTGAGAATCGGCGTTTCGATGTCCTGGAAACCGCGCGCATCGAGGTAGCGGCGCAGCGCCTGCACCAGCTTGATGCGCGTGCGCATCATGGTCTGCATCTCGGGACGGCGCAGGTCGAGGTAGCGGTAGGTCATCCGCATGTCCTCGTTCGGGTTCTCATGCAGCGCGAACGGTAGATCCTTCGCGGCGTTGAGAATCTCCACTTTCTCAGCCAGCAGTTCGACCGTGCCGGTCTTGAGCTTGTCATTCGCGGACAGACGCTTGCGGATGCTGCCGGTCACACGCACGCAGTACTCATAGCCCAGCTCACCGGCCACGGCGAAGGCGGCTGCATTCTCCCGCTCGACCACCACCTGAGCGATACCCTCATGGTCGCGCAAATCGACGAAGGCGACGTGGCTCTGCAGGCGAAGGGTATTGACCCAACCGCACAGGGTAACGGTCTGGCCGACCAGCGACTCATTGATAAGGCCGCAGTAGTGCGTGCGCATACGAAAGGGAACTCCGGGCCGCCTGGGCGGCGAATGAACGTGGAAAAGGCCCGGAATCTTAACACTGCTGGCGCTTCGGCTTCTCTCAGGCTTGTAGGAAACCCCACGCCCGTCGTCCCGGCGAAGGCCGGGACCCAGTGACTTTCAGGGTGTACGGTCAGAGCCAAAGACGCTGGGTCCCGGCCTTCGCCGGGACGACGGGATGGAGATCCCGCAATGACTACCATCAAACGGAAATTAGCTGCATCACTCAGTGCTGGAAGCCGCCGCCGGCTTGGTTTCCGTTTTCGCGGGCGCCGCCGCGCTATCGCCGGACTTGGCTGCCGAGCCATCACCGGCCAGATTGCGCTTCTTGTCGCCGTCCTTCTTAAAATCGGTTTCGTACCAGCCGCCACCGGACAGCCGGAACTGTGGTGCGCTCAGTTGCCGCTGCACCTGGGGCTGGCCGCAATCCGGGCAAGCGACCGGATCGGGATCGGATATCTTCTGCAGCCGATCGAAGCGGTGGCCGCAGGCGTTGCACTGAAATTCGTAGATGGGCATAGCAAACACTCTCGACAGCGCCACGAGCCTTCAGCCTATGGCAGCCCACCATTATTGGGGCTAGGGATGCTCTGATCAATTCTACGCAAGACGCCGCTCACCGCACGGTCAGCGCCACCAGCACTGCCACCTCGATCATCTCCGCCAGCGCCCCGGCCGTATCGCCAGTGATGCCACCCAAGCGTTTCAGGCATGCCGCACGCCATAGGCCAAACACCACCGCGGCCACCGCCAGGGCAATGACCCCGTGCCAACGGCCAAGCAGACAGAACCCGGCACTGATCGCGATGGCCACCGCGCAGGCGTTACGCGGTGCACTCGACAACGCCGCCCCCAGACCGCCACCGCGTACGTAAGGCGTGGTGAGGAACAGGGCAACCAGGCTGGCCCGCGCCAGCAGTGGCGCGAGGATCAGCTCCGTCCACGGCGCCGCGTGCAGGCTGGCGACAGCGGCGAACTTCAGCAATACCGCCAGCACGATCGCCAACACACCGAAAGGCCCGCAGCGCGGATCCTTCATGATCGCCAGCGTCTTCTCACGGTCGCCGAGACCGCCGACCCAGGCATCGGCGCTATCGGCCAGGCCATCCAGATGTAGCGCCCCGGTCAATGCCACCCACGCCAGCACGACCATGGCCGCCGTGAGCAAGGAGGGCGTATCGCGCAACAGCCACGCCAGCGCCCCCAGCATCAAGCCGATCAGGAGGCCCACCAACGGATACCAGACCAGCGAAGCGGAGCGGGCGCGGGTATCGTCAAACGCGCCCATCGGCACCGGCAGGCGGGTCAAAAAGCCAAGGGCGACCAGCAAACCGCGCATCAGGCTGTTACCACCCCACGCCATGGCAAACGGTGCAGCGAGGCGTGCGGCACGTCGATGCCGGCCATGTCACCGTAACTCCGTTGTTCGACCAGACAGCGCAGCAAACGAATCGCGCCTCCATGAGTGATCACCAATACGCGTTGACCCACCGCTTCGGCCGCGATGTCATCCAGCGCGACAGTTAACCGATCGCGAAATGCTGCGAAAGTTTCCCCGCCGGGTGGTGGGCACGTTACCGGATCAGCCCAGAAGCGTGCCAGCGCATCGCCCTGCTCCTGCGCAATCTGCTCGATCGGCACGCCTTGCCAGTGACCGAAATGGTATTCCGCCAACCGCGCATCCAGACGCAATGGCAGCTCGCGCGCATGAGCGAGTTCCTGCGCAAAGGCGGCGCAGCGCTGCAGCGAGGAAGACACGATGCGATCCCAGGATCGCCCTTCCACGGCCGCACGCAATTGCCCCCAGCCCTGTTCGCTCAGCGCATCGTCCAACTGACCGCGATAGCTGCGCTGGCCGGTATCGCCGTGGCGCAGGAGTTCAATCTGAGCGCTCATGCGTTCGATACACCCGCCTGCTCAAATGTGGCCATGCCATTGTGCAAAGCGCAGGCCAGACGCAGCAGCGGCACTGCTGCGGCCGCGCCACTCGCTTCGCCCAGGCGCAAGCCCAGATCGATCACCGGTTCGGCAGCCAGCGCCTGCAGCACTCGTGCATGTCCATGCTCCTTCGAACGATGTGCGAACAGCAACCAAGGACGCACGTCGGGTTGAAATGCAACGGCAACCATGGCGGCCGTGGTAGTGATGAATCCATCCACTAGCACCGGCAGCCCCGCTTGCGCGGCGGCGACATAAGCGCCCGCCAACGCGGCGATCTCGAACCCGCCCAGACAACGCAGCCGCTCAAGCGCGGTATCTGCGCCAGCATGCAGCGCCAACGCGCGCTCAAGCACGCTCACCTTGTGACGGATACCTTCAGCATTCAGGCCGGTACCCGCACCGGCGAGGCACGACGGCGGTTCGTCCAGCAACGCACTCGCCACAGCCGCCGCAGCGGTCGTGTTGGCGATGCCCATTTCACCACCGATAAACAGTTGTGCACCCGCGGCTTTTGCGGCCTGGACGCTTTCCGCGCCCACCGTCAACGCGGCCTCAAACTGCGCTGGCGTCATGGCCGGCGCGAGGCAAAAATTGGCCGTCGACGGGGCAATGATGGCGCGGCGTACGCCGGGAATCTCGCCAGGATCATTCACCGTACCGAGGTTCACCACTTCCAGATTCGCTTCCAGCGCACGCGCCAACACGCTGATCGCTGCACCGCCACTAGCGAAGTTACGCACCATCTCACCGGTCACCACTTGCGGAAAGGCGGACACCCCTTCATCGGCAACGCCATGATCCCCGGCAAAGACACTGATCCACACCCGATCCACCGACGGCTTCGGCGTGCGCTGCAACGATGCCAGCTGTATCGCCAGCACTTCGAGCTGACCGAGCGAGCCCGGCGGCTTGGTCAGTTGCAATTGATGCGCGCGCGCCGCTTCGGCCATCGCCGCATCAGGCTGGACGCACGGCGCAGAGAGCCAGTCGAGACTCATGACAAAGTTCCTTTCAAGACCAAGGGCAAACCTGCCGCAACGAACAACACGCGTTCGCTCACGGCGGCGATAGATTGATGCAAGCGTCCGGCTTCATCGACGAAGCGCCGCGATAAAGCGCCCACGGGAATGATGCCCATGCCGACTTCGTTGCTGACCATCAGCACTTCGCCAGGCAAATGCGGCAGCGCGTCGAGCAGCGCATCCCACTCGCGATGGAAATGTTGTGGATCAGCATCGCAAAGCAGATTACTCAACCATAACGTCAGGCAGTCGACCAGCAGGCAGCGATCTTCACGCGCGTGCTGGCGCAATACGGTGGCGAGCTGTAACGACTCTTCGACACATAACCATTGTGTGGAGCGACGCGCTCGGTGATGCGCAATGCGTGCCGCCATTTCCTCGTCGCCCGCCTGCGCGGTGGCGACATACACCAGCTCCCGGCCGCTTTCGACAGCCAAGCGTTCCGCCAGCGTGCTTTTTCCGGAACGGGCGCCGCCGAGGATCAGGGTGCGCATGAATGAACTCCCAGCAAGGATGCAAGCGTAACAGTATCCAGATGCGTGTCGACTGCATCGGCCAGCCGCTCGATGCTCGCTTCGCGTAAGGCGTGCACATCCACGGCTGTGGGGTCGCGCAAACCGGCCCATTGCAACAGCGCGTGCAGGGCCTGCGGATCGTCGAACACGCCATGCAAGTAGGTACCGATGATCTGGCCGTCCGCCGATAGCGCCCCATCGCTGCGACCGCCGTCGAGCTGAGCAAAAGGCGCTGCCAGCGCCGGCCCGTAACTGACGCCGCAATGAATTTCGTAGCCACGCACGCGCGCATCGCTGAAAGCAAGGTGTCCACGCACGCGGTGCAATTGCTTCTGCAGTTCCAGTGTCGTTTCCAGTTCCAGCCAGCCCAGGCCATCGCTGGAGCCGGGTTCACTTTCGATGCCCATCGGATCGTGCACGGCACGCCCAAGCATCTGCAAACCGCCGCAGATGCCGATCAGTTTGCCGCCATAACGAAGATGACGTGCAATGGCCGCATCCCAACCCTGCGCGCGTAACCAGGCGAGATCGGCACGGGTGGATTTGGAACCCGGCAAAATGATCAGGTCGCAGGCCGGCGGCTTTTCGCCCGGCCCCACGATATGCAGATCCACTTGCGGATGAGCGCGCAACGCATCGAAATCGGTGTGATTGCTGATGCGCGGCAATGCCGGTATCGCTACGCGCAACAAGGCATCGGGTTTGCTGTCGCGTTCGCGCGGCAAGGCATCCTCGGCCTCCAGATGCAATCCATGCAGATACGGCAGCACGCCAAGCACGGGCTTGCCGGTTTCGCGTTCCAGCCAATCCAGCCCTGGCTGAAGCAGAGCGAGATCACCTCGAAAACGGTTGATGACAAAACCCACCACCCTCGCCCGCTCGCTCGCCGACAGCAGCGCGAGTGTACCGACCAGATGCGCGAATACGCCGCCACGGTCAATGTCGGCAATCAGCAACACCGGACAATCAACCGCCTCGGCATATCCCATATTGGCAATGTCGCGATCGCGCAAATTGATTTCGGCCGGGCTGCCTGCGCCCTCAACGATCACCGCATCATAGGCATCCACCAGACGCCGATGCGAAGCCATTACCGCATCGAAGGCGCGGCGCTTGTACTCGTGATAGTTGCGCGCGTCCATCTCCGCGACCGCATGCCCATGCACGATCACCTGCGCACCGATATCACTATTGGGTTTGAGCAGCACCGGATTGAAATCGACCTGCGGTTCCAACCCGCAGGCCTGCGCCTGTACGGCCTGGGCGCGGCCAATCTCGCCACCATCGACAGTCACTGCCGAATTCAACGCCATGTTCTGTGGCTTGAATGGCGCAACCCGCGAGCCACGACGCTTCGCCCATCGGCATAGCGCGGTGACAAGTGCACTTTTGCCGGCATCGGAGGTGCAACCCTGCACCATCAGCACTCCTGCGCTCATCGCAACACCTCCGCAAGCGCCACATCCAGCCGTTGAAAGGCAGCTTCATCGGGAAGCAAACCGAAGCGCAGGCTCGGTGGCGTATCGAACAGACGAGTGAGAATGCCGCGCTTGGCCAAGCCACGATGCAGCGACAAAGCATCTTCGCGCAAGCACCATTGAAACAATCCGCATCCTGTCGTGGGTCCAAGACCATGCTTGGCGAGCAACGCTGACAATCGGCGACTGACCGTGTCCAGGCGTACGCGTGCGGCCGCCTGCCAAGGACAATCAGCGAGCGCCTTCTGCAACACATAACGCGTTGGCCCACTCATGGTCCATGGCCCGAGTTTTTCCCGCAACGCTTCAAGCCACTGTGGCGCGGCGCAGACAAAACCGGCGCGCGCGCCGGCCAAGCCAAAAAATTTCCCGACCGAACGCAACACGATCAACCCATCACGATCCGTGTAGCGGCAAAGACTGTCCTGCGGCGTGACATCCATAAAGGCCTCATCCACCAGCAGCCAACCGCCACGGGCCATCAATGCGTCATGAATGCGCAGCAGATCTTCCGCCCGAAAACGCTCGCCACCTGGATTATTGGGGTGGATCAATACAAGGACATCCCATTGCGCAGCGTTTGCCAACAACGCATCAGCCGGAAGACATGTCACGTCATGCCCTGCTCGCCGCCACGCATGTGCATGCTCCGCATAACCCGGCGCGATAATACCCACGCGTGACCTTGAACGAAGCAATGGCAAAGCCTGGATGGCTGCTTGCGAGCCAGCCACCGGCAACACGTGCGGCGCTTCGTAATAGGCGCGGGCGACATCGATCAATCCATCATCGTCTTCAGGCAAACGCTGCCATGCCGACGAAGGAATGGCAGGAATCGGCCATCCAAACGGACTGATGCCAGTGGAAAGGTCCAGCCACTGCGCCAATGGAATGCCGTACTCGTGCGCTGCACGTTGCAAACGCCCACCATGCTCAAGCATGCGCGCCACCATACATCGAAGCGGCAAGCAGCAAGGCGACAAATAACCAAAGCGCGACACCGCGACGCACCAGGCTGAGCGCGCGGCGAATCGACACAGCATCCGGCAAATCGCCCTCGCCCAGTTCCGGACGCACTTCCCAGACACCATGATAGGGCGCAGCACCACCCAGTGACACGCGCAAAGCGCCAGCGCCAGCCGCCATCACGGGACCGGCATTGGGACTATCCCATTGCGGTGCCTGTGTGCGCCAACAACGCAGGGCGGCATCGAAATGTCCGCACAAAGCATAGGTGAACGCGGTCAATCGCGCTGGCACAAAATTCAGCACATCATCGATCCTTGCGGCCGCCCAACCAAAGTTTTCGTAACGCGGTGTGCGATAACCCCACATCGCATCCAGTGTATTGGCCAACCGGTAGAGCAACGCTCCCGGCGCACCCAATAGGACGAACCAGAACAGCGCACCGAACACGGCATCGTTGCCATTCTCCAACACGGATTCGGTAGCCGCTGCAGCGACCTGGCTGGCGTTCAGCGCTTCAGTATCCCGACTCACCATGTGCCCTACGGCGCGGCGCGCATCATCCAGCCGATCGCCAGCCAGCGCATCAGCCACCGGCGTCGCATGCTCGCCCAAACTGCGCAGACCAATCGTCAGATAAAGCACCAGCACCGATACACACCACGATGACCAAGCCGGCAGGAATCGCTGCACCATCCACAACACGCACACCAGCGGTAACACGGCCAATGACCAGGCCAGCACACCGGCAATACGTCGGTCAGCATGCAGGTGAGTTTCAATCAGCGCTGACAAGCGGCCAAACAACACCAGTGGATGCACACCACGCGGCTCTCCCAACCATGCGTCGACACATACCGCCACCCACATGGCCAACACCATGCTCATGGCAGGAACAAGTGCAACGCTGCCAGCGGGTTCGATGGAAAATAAAAATGCACGAAGCTCGCAGTGAGCCGGCGGTCCCGATACACCGCTTCCTGGCCAGGACCTTTGTTCGGATTGACCGCATGCGCAAGCGGCTGCGTCTCGATTGAAGCGTGCGCGTAATGGAAGGTGTGACCGCGCAAAGTCCCTTCGGGCAGGTCGACACCTTGCAGACCCAACGCGGCCAGGCGCGGCTGCACGGCGGCGCGTCCTGGCAACAGTCCGGCCATCGGCGCTTCGTGGCCGTCGCGGTCTGCCAGGGACTCCAATGCAAACAGCAGACCTCCGCATTCGGCGAGGATCGGCTTGCCCGCATCGCGATGTGCACGCAAGGCCGTATGCAGATTTTGCTGTTTTGACAGCGTCTCCAGATGAAGCTCTGGATAGCCACCTGGCAGCCAGATTGCATCGCATTCCGGCAACGCATCGCCCGCGAGTGGTGAAAAGAAATGGAGCGATGCGCCTGCCTGAGCCAGCAGGTCGAGATTGGCTTGATAGAGAAAACAGAACGCCGCATCGCGCGCAACGGCAATACGCTGACCTTGCAACAGAGCGGGAACAGGCGACGTTGCAGACGCTTCGAAAGCGACCGGTGGTGGAAGCACGGTACTGGCGTGCAACGCCCAAGCATCGGCCAGCACGTCGAGCCGCTGATCGATATCCGCCAGCTCTGCCGCTGCCACCAGGCCTAGATGCCGTTCCGGCAGCGCCAGCGATGCGTCGCGCGGCAACGCACCGAGCCAATGCATCGATGATGGCACGCTCTCCTTCAACAACTGCGCGTGATAAGCACTACCAATACGATTGGCAGCCACGCCGTAGAAAGATAATCCTTCGCGATAGGCAGCTAATCCACAAGCCAACGCGCCAAATGTCTGAGCCATGGCGGAACCGTCAATCACCGCCATCACCGGCAAACCGAGTTGCTGCGCGAGATCTGCGCTTGATGGATCGCCGTCGAACAACCCCATCACGCCTTCCACCAGGATCAAGTCTGCCGATGCGGCGGCCTTGTGCAGGCGCAGGCGCACATCGGACTCGCCGCACATCCATAGATCGAGCTGGTAGACCGGTGACCCTGCGGCGCGAGCAAGCACCATCGGATCGAGGAAATCCGGTCCGGTCTTGAACACGCGCACGCGGCGACCCTGTTGCGTATGCCAGCGTGCGAGCGCGGCGGTGACTGAGGTTTTGCCTTGGCCGGACGCGGGGGCCGAGATCAATAGCGCTGGGCAGTCGTGCGTTAACGACACGCTCATAGTAAAGGCCCCTTATACGCAAAACCGTCATTCCCGCGAAAGTGGGAATGATGGCTTTGAGGCAGAACAACTCTCCTCACAACTCCACACCCTTCTGCGCCTTGATGCCTGCTTCGAACGCATGCTTGACCACCCGCATCTCGGTCACCGTATCGGCCACCGCAATCAGTCCATTCGGCGCGCCACGCCCGGTAATCACCACATGCTGCCGCGGCGGACGCGCAGCGACCGCTTCCAGCACCTGTTCCAACTGCACGTATTGCTTCACCAGCGCGATATTGAGTTCATCGAGCAGTACAAAGTCATAGGCGGGATCGGCCAGCATGCCAGCAGCGATCTTCCATGCGGCCTGCGCTGCAGCGATATCGCGCGCCTTGTCCTGCGTTTCCCAGGTAAAGCCTTCACCCATCACGTAGTAATCCAGCTGATCACCGGCGAGGCGGCGAAAGAAGGCTTCTTCGCCGGTTGAGAACGTGCCCTTGATGAACTGCACCACGCCACACTTGAAGCCATGCCCCAGCGAGCGTGCAAGCATGCCGAATCCGGATGAGCTCTTGCCCTTGCCATTACCGGTGTTCACCACCAACACACCACGATCGATGGTGGCGCGAGCGATCTTGCGATCGACCAGCTCCTTCTTGCGCTGCATGCGCTCGCGATGCCGTTCTTCCGGCGTCATCGCATCTTTTGTTGGCTGGTCGCTCATGCTTGTACTCGCGTAACGTTCTGGTTATTGGCAAGCCGCGACAAGCCAAGATGAATCAGCAAGGCTACGGCGACGTAGCTCAACGTGGTGCGCACGAACAAAGGACCCCATTGCCAGAGGCGCTGGAGGTATTCGGCCATGTGGGGCTGCGCGTAACGGCCACCTAGCCAGTAGAAGGAACCGTTGGAGATGGCAAAGGACAGCGCTGCACACGCCAGCGCGACCACCAACGCGCCGAGCAACGAACGCAGATTACTGCCAAGTTCCCCGGCATACAGGCGACCGCCGTACCAGAGTGCGGCATAAGCCAGCGGCAGAAAGGCGTAGGCGGCGGTTACACAGAAATCGCTGATGCCGGCGTAGTGGATCGAAACGTAGTCCAGCAATACGGCCAGCAGCACGAAGCACACGAAGGCAAGGTGCCTGCGCAAGTACAAGCCGCCCAGAAAGAACACCGCCATGGACGCATCGGGCAGATGCAGGGCATCGCCGAAATGCTTGAAGCGCGTGGTGACCATCAGCAAGGTCAGCAGCAGAAACAGACCGATGGACATCGATCGGGACAAAGGCTTCATAACGATAATGCTCCTTCACGCAGCGGCCCATGGGCCGGTCGGATAGCGGAAGGAAACGGCACCGGCTGATGGCGCAGCGGTTCCCGTCCTGGCCCTCCGCCGTCCGGTGATCGCCTGGGCCGGTCTCCGGGCTTGCGAGCGAAGGAAGAAGGGTCCTTCCGATCCCCGCCTTCCCGTGCACCCGGCACAGTGGCGACGTGGGGATCGCGTTGCTCGCCTACCGTTGCGGGGGCAGCTCCGGTATGTCCGTGCAGTGGGCACGTTGTCACCGGATTCCCGTTTCAACCACCGACACCACGCCGGCAGTCACCTAGGCGGGGGCATCTTAGTGCCTGCCTCCCCATGCGCCTAGCCCGAATGCGGCCCCTCCTACACACCACCTACACATGACGAGCACGCATGCTCGCGCCGGGGAGGTTGAGCGAACGAACTTGCGCTTTGCCGTTAGATCGGCCGTGGGCAGCCCGCAGCCCATCGTAAACATGCAGGTAAATGCATGTTCAATATGGATATTCCCATTTGGACTTTTAGACGCCTAATCATCGGTTGCCCCGGAATCCAATTGTCACTAACCTGAAATTGTTGCTATGCAGCAATCATGTGCTTAGGGGAAATTCGCTAATGAAGAAAGGCAAGGCTCGTCTCGTTACCTATACCAAGACATCGCTCACTACTGCTCTGCTGTTAGCGCTCGCCACGACGGCGGCGGCGCAGGATGCTACGCAGACTCCTCCCTCCTCCTCGAATACCAAGAATCTGCAAGCGGTGATCGTGACCGGTACGCGCGCGCAGAACCGCACTGACAGCAGCTCGCTCTCGCCGATTGACGTAGTGCCTGCCTCAGCATTGCAGAGCACCGGTACCAGTGAACTGTCTACTGCGCTCGCCCGCCTGATTCCGTCGTTGAATTTCCCGCGCCCGGCCGCCACTGACACCACGGATTCGCAGCGCCCCGTGCAGTTGCGCGGCCTTTCGCCGGATGAAGTGCTCGTTCTGGTGGATGGCAAGCGCTGGCATTCCAGCGCGCTGATCAATACCGACGGCACCATCGGCCGCGGCTCGGCGCCGGTGGATCTGAACACCATCCCGCTTTCCGCGATCGACCATATCGAAGTGCTGCGCGACGGCGCGTCCGCACAATACGGTTCCGATGCGATCGCTGGCGTGATCAATATCATCCTCAAACATGGTGCCGACGGCGGTTCGGTCGAGCTGGATGGTGGTCGTTATCAGCGTGGCGGCGGCAATCAATGGCAAGGCTCGGCCAACTTTGGCATTCCGCTCAGTGGCGACAAAGGCTGGTTGCGCATCAGTCTGGATGACGGACACCAAGACCCAACCAACCACGGCGGTGTCGACGTGCGTTACCCGCAATTGGGTGAAAAGCAGGTGTTCGGCGATCCCTCCGTCAGCCAGCACAACCTGTTCCTCAACTCGCAATACGACATCACCAAGAACGTGCAGTTTTATGCCTTCGGCAGCTATCACGAGCGCGATGCGATTTCCGATGAGCTGTATCGCAATCCGTATGGCTACCCGTCGTCGGTCAATTCGCTGCTGAGCGCGATCTATCCCGAAGGCTATCAGCCGCTGCTGCAGGCCCACAGCACCGACCAGGCGCTGGTCGCCGGCGTGCGCGGTACAACGGAAAGCGGCTGGCGCTGGGATGTGAGCGCCAACTACGGCGGCAACCGTGTATCACTCGACACCATCCACAGCGCCAACTACGCCTACCTGCACGACTTCGGCTATACGCCGAGCAGCTTCTTCGACGGCATTGTCTCGGCGGCGCAACAGGTGGCGGACGTCGACATCGCCAAAGATTTCTCGCCCAGCTGGCTGCCCAATCCAGTGACGCTGGCGTTCGGTGCGGAGTACCAGCGCGATACCTACAGCATCAGCGCAGGCGATCCGGATTCGTATTACGTGGGCACCTCGGGCGTAAGCGGTGGCGCGCAGGGCTTCAGCGGCTACAGCCCGGTAAATACGGGTTCATGGAGTCGCAGCGATGTCGCGCAGTACGTGAGCCTGGAAACCAACCTCACGGACAAGCTCGGTACGTCGATCTCCGTGCGCCACGAGGACTACAACGACTTCGGCAACACGGTCTCGGGCGCTCTGGCCGCGCGTTACGACTTTACCGACCGCTTCGCGCTGCGCGCCAGCGCATCGACCGGCTTCCGCGCGCCGTCGCTGGCGCAGGAAGACTATTCGCAGATCGGTTCGCTCTACCTCACACCCAGCAGCGCCGGACCGGGTGTTACGCCGGGCATCTATCAGACCGGCCTGCTGCCGGTCAGCAATCCGGTGGCACAGTTGCTTGGCGCACAGGCGTTGAAGCCAGAGAAATCGCATAACTACACCATCGGCGCCGTCTTCAATCCGATCGACCCGCTGACGCTGACCTTCGATATCTACCAGATCCAGATCTACAACCGCATCGTGCTCTCCAGCACGCTGAGCGGCTTGAACGATCCGGTGGTGGTGGATTACCTCGCCGCCAACGGCATCAGCAACGTGGCCTACAGCTCGGCGCAGTACTTCACCAACGCGGTGGATACCAAGACCCAGGGTGGCGATCTGGTGGCCAGTTACCGGTCTGACTTCGGCAACGCCGGCGTGCTCGACAGCACGCTCAGCTACAACTACAACCGCACCCAGGTCACCGGCGTGGCACCCAATCCGCCACAATTGCAGGCGCTAGGGTTGGAGCTGGAGCGCGTGAGCTACCGCGATATCCGTGGCCTGCTCGCCAATTCCACGCCGCGCAGCAAGCTGATCTTCAACGAGAACTACAAGATCGGTCACTGGGTCTTCAACGGCAACCTGACCCGTTATGGCAGTTTCACCGCGTACAGCAACGAATCGTATCTGCTCAATCAGATCTTCAGCCCGCAATGGGTGCTCGATGTGGCTGGCAGCTACAACCTCGACAACTGGACCTTCACGCTCGGTGTGGACAATGCCACCAACAGTTATCCGGACAAGGTGATCGCCGCCAATAACAACAACGGCACCATTCCGTATTCAGAATTTTCACCCGACGGCTTCAATGGGCGCTACTATTACACCAAAGTGATCTATCACTGGTGATTCGACCCACTGCCAACCTCTGCGATGCCATGCATCGAAACATCCCGGCTCCGGCCGGGATTTTTTTTGGCGTTCACATCTGCCGCAGCGAGGCGTCCTTGCGTGTACACCCTTAACGGAGACACGCCCATGCCCAAGACTGTTACCAATCCTCCCGCCCTGATTGCTCAGGAAACGCCGGCTTGGTGCTTCGCCGCCGCAGAACTGATGGCACGCAACTATTACGGACTGGGCGCCCCCAGCCAGTACGCCATTGCACGCGCCAGCCTGATGCAATTGGTTGCCGCCCAGGCGCCGCCGACGTTCGCCCAATGGAACGATGCCGTTTTCGACGACCTGCTCAGCGGCGAACAGGAAAACGGCGGAGCCAATCTCAATAGCGAGCAGGTTCAGCTGATTCGCAATAGCTACGGTGCCGTCAATCACGCAGCCATCAACGGCCGCCTGCAAAACAACTACACGCCTGGCAATTTTCGCGCTGATATCGACAGCGGGAATATCGTCATCATCGGTTCTGCCATCCACTATTACGTGGTGTATGGCTATGACGACACCAACAACTTCACCTTGCTGGTGCGCGATCCCTGGCCTGCCGGCGTCGGCGGTCAACGGCAGCGGGTTGCCTACGACGACTTCGTCAACTGGGCTGGCCGTACGGCGATCAGTTTCCGCTGAAATCCAACACAGCACATCTTTGCATCGCCTCCATGCAGATGTTGCGATGCCTTGCACATCCCGGCTCAGGCCGGGATTTTTTTGCCACGTCCCCTTTCGCCATCAAGAAGTCACGAACGGATCCCACCTGATGTCGTGACGACAACGTGAACCCGTCCCCCACTTGTCGACAACAACCAACAAGACCAGACACCCATCCACTTCGTGTCTAGCTCCTGACCCTCTATTGGCAATGCACTGCAACAGCCTTGCGCTGAGCTATGCAGGGCTGGCGTGGGCCGGCAATTGTGTGGGGAGCGTGTATGAGCGAGATTGACGATATCAAGCGTCGCCGATTCCTGAAGATGACGGCAGGCGCGGCGGGTGGACTGACGGCACTGTCGATGCTGCCACCGACCATCCGTCAGGCCATGGCGGCATCGACGGTCACATCGGGCGGCACTATCAGCGACGTGCGGCACGTCGTGATTTTCATGCAAGAGAATCGCTCATTCGACCATTACTTCGGCAGCTTGGCTGGCGTGCGCGGTTTCAACGACCCAGTGCCGCATCCGCTGCCCAGCAGTACAACGACCGGTAATAACGTGTGGTATCAGCCCACCAGCACGTCCAGCCCGACTACCGAATACATGCTGCCGTTCCATATGCCCATGGCAACGACCAGCTCCACCTGCGTCAATGCGTCGGCATTTGGCTATACCGACGACCTGGCGATCAACAACCAAATGAAATTCAACGCCTGGAACACGTCGCGCACGGCGGGTATGGGGATGGGTTTCTACAACAGCAGCGACCTTCCGTTCTACTACGCATTGGCCGAAAACTTCACCATCTGCGACAACTACTATTGCTCCACGCTCACCGATACCAACCCCAATCGCCTCATGCTGTTTACCGGCAGCAATGGCCTTTCGGTGAATTACACACCGGTGCAGCTCGATGATACGCAGCCGAGCGCAGGTCTGACATGGACCACTTACGCCGAACGTCTGCAAGATGCGGGCGTCAGCTGGAAGGTGTATCAGGAGAGCGACAACTTCGACGACAACCCGTTGGAGTGGTTCGCCAACTTCATGAACGCGTCAACCACCTCGCCGCTGTATACCAACGGCATGGCGACGGTTTCGAGCATCGTTACCGCGTTCCAGAACGACGTCACCAACAACACGTTGCCGACTGTGTCGTGGATCGTCGCGCCGAGCACCTTGTCCGAGCATCCGGACTATCAGCCGCCGGATGGTGAAAACCTCACCGCGCAACTGCTCGCGGCACTGGCCTCCAATCCCACCGTGTACGCCAGCACCGTCTTTATTCTCAATTACGACGAAAACGGCGGCTTCTTCGATCACATGCCACCGCCCGTCCCTGCCACCAGCACCGCGGACAACGTCGTGGTGTCCGGCTATTCCACCGTCAGCACGACGGGAGAAATCTCCACCGTCAACGAAAGCGGCGACACTATCAGCGCTTCCCCGATCGGCCTCGGTTACCGCGTGCCGATGATCATTATTTCGCCGTGGACCGTGTCGCCCTCACCGACTACGGGTCCCCAGGTGTGCTCACAGGTGTTCGACCACACCTCGGTGCTGCAATTCCTTGAGCTTGTGACGGGCGTGACCGAACCTAACATCAGCGCGTGGCGTCGCGCGGTTTGCGGCAATCTTTTCTCCGCGTTCAATTTCAGCAACACCAATACCATCTGGCCAAGCCTGCCTTCGACCTCGACCTACGTGGCAACATCGACCACGGAATGTGATGACAATCCCGCCCCGACGGTGCCGACCAAGCAAACCATGCCGACAGGTGCAGCGGGTGTCTGCCCAGCAGCGGCTCTGCCTTACATTATCGATGCCCAGGGCAGCCTCAATGTCTCGACCGGCAAGTACTACATCGACTTCATCAACAACAGCAGCCCGGTAGGCCCCTCCGGCAGTCAGGCCGCCGTGGCTGCCGTGTTCCATGCCTACAGCTTGAATCGCACCAACGCTTCGGAACAGGGTCCGTGGATCTACACCATCGGAGCAGCCGACAGCTATTCTGACGATTGGACATGCGACGTTTTCACGGACAGCGTCTACGCGCTCGAAGTCCATGGCCCGAACGGCTTCATGCGCAAATGGATGGGCAGCGGGGTATCGGCGTCAGTGATGCCCGAAACGGCCATCAGTTATAACGCCAGCGCAGGCACCGTGGAGCTGACCATGAGCAATGCAGGCACCAGCAGTTGCACGATGACGGTCACCAACGGCTACAACTCATCGGATGTACGCACCTACACCGTGCCTGCCGGCGGTAATGTCAGCGATACATGGAACCTCAGCAGCAGCAACAACTGGTATGACCTGCAGGCCACGGTCTCCGGCCTGAGCAACTGGGGCCGCCGCCTGTGCGGCCATATGGAAAACGGCTCGCCGAGCACGACCGAACCACCTCACACGCAGCCGGCGCTTTGAAGCGCGCGCTTGAAAACCGGTAACAAAAAAGGGCGCGGTGTAAACCGCGCCCTTTGCTTTAGGCCTTATGGAACGAAAGATGTCCGCTTTCGGCACCAACCACAATCGTGTCACCGCTGGTGAAACGGCCTTCGAGAATTTCCCTGGCCAACGGATTTTCCAGCTGTTGCTGAATCGCACGCTTGAGCGGACGCGCGCCGTACACCGGGTCGAAGCCGACATTGCCCAACAGATCCAGCGCCTTGTCGTCGATCTCCAGCTTGAGCTGACGCTCGGCGAGGCGTTTTTCCAGATACACCAATTGGATCAACGCAATCTTGCGAATCTGCTTCTTTTCCAGCGGACGGAATACCACCAACTCATCCAGGCGATTGATAAATTCCGGACGGAAGTGTGCTTGCACCACGCCAAGCACCGATGCCTTCATTTGCAGATAATCGGCTTCCGAATCGCCAGCCTGCTCCTGGATCAGCTGTGAACCGAGGTTGGAGGTCATCACGATCACGGTGTTGCGGAAGTCCACTGTGCGACCCTGGCCATCGGTCAATCGACCGTCGTCCAGCACCTGCAGCAGGATGTTGAACACATCCGGATGTGCCTTTTCGACTTCGTCCAAGAGAATCACGCTGTAAGGACGACGACGCACCGCTTCAGTGAGGTAACCACCTTCTTCGTAGCCGACATAACCCGGAGGCGCGCCGATCAGGCGGCTCACGGAGTGTTTCTCCATGAACTCGCTCATGTCGATACGCACCATCGCGTCCTGCGTATCGAACAGGAATTCGGCCAGCGCTTTGCACAATTCGGTCTTGCCCACACCGGTGGGGCCGAGGAACAGGAACGAGCCATAGGGGCGATTCGGATCAGACAGACCTGCGCGTGCACGGCGAATCGCATCGGACACCGCGCGCACCGCTTCGTCCTGACCAACGACACGCTTGTGCAGAGACTCCTCCATGTGCAGCAGCTTGTCACGCTCGCCTTCGAGCATCTTGCTGACGGGAATGCCGGTCCAACGCGAGACCACCTCGGCGATTTCTTCCTCGGTGACGCGATCTTGCACCAGCTTGAATTCCTGCTTCTCGGCGGCCTGCGCAGCGGCGAGCTGCTTTTCCAGTTCCGGCAGCTTGCCGTACTGGATCTCGCTCATCTTGGCGTAATCCTGGCGCCGCTGCGCAGCCTCCAATTCGAGACGCGCCTGCTCGATCTGCTCCTTGACCTTGGTCGCACCTTGCAACGCAGCCTTTTCGGACTTCCACACTTCGTTGAGATCGGAGAATTCGCGCTCCAGTTTGCTGATATCCGACTCGAGATCGGCCAGGCGCTTCTTGGACGCTTCGTCGGTTTCCTTCTTCAGCATCTCGCGCTGGATTTTCAGCTGGATCAGGCGACGTTCCAGGCGGTCGATTTCTTCCGGCTTGGAGTCGATTTCCATGCGGATGCGCGACGCGGCTTCGTCCATCAAATCGATGGCCTTGTCGGGCAACTGACGGTCGGTGATGTAGCGATTGGAAAGCGTCGCCGCGGCAACGATGGCCGGATCGGTGATCTCCACGCCATGGTGCACCGCGTAGCGCTCCTTCAAGCCGCGCAGGATGGCGATGGTGTCTTCCACGCTCGGCTCGCCCACGAACACTTTCTGGAAGCGACGTTCCAGCGCCGCGTCTTTCTCAATGTATTTGCGATACTCATCGAGCGTGGTAGCCCCGATACAGTGCAGCTCGCCGCGTGCCAGCGCGGGCTTGAGCATGTTGCCTGCGTCCATCGCGCCATCGGCCTTGCCGGCACCGACCATGGTGTGCAGTTCGTCGATGAACAGGATGATCTGGCCTTCGTTTTTGGCCAGATCGTTGAGCACGGCTTTCAGGCGCTCTTCGAATTCACCGCGGAATTTTGCGCCGGCGATCAGCGCACCCATGTCGAGCGCCAGCACGCGGCGATCGCGCAGACCTTCCGGCACTTCGCCCTTCACAATGCGCTGTGCGAGACCTTCGACGATGGCGGTCTTGCCCACGCCTGGCTCGCCGATCAGTACCGGATTGTTCTTGGTGCGACGCTGCAGCACCTGGATGGTGCGGCGGATTTCTTCGTCGCGGCCGATCACCGGATCGAGCTTGCCGCTCTCGGCACGCGCGGTGAGATCGACACAGTATTTTTCCAGCGCCTGACGCTGCTCTTCGGCGTTTTCGCTCTGCACTTTTTCACCGCCGCGCAGTTTTTCGATCGCCGCTTCCAGGTTTGCCTTCGTGGCGCCGGCCGCTTTCAACGCTGAGCCGAGTTCGCCCTTGTCGTCCAGCGCGGCAAGCACGAACAGCTCGCTGGCGATGAATTGGTCGCCACGCTGCTGCGCCAGCTTGTCGGTGAGATTGAGCAGACGTGTCAGCTCATTGCCGGCGTGAATGTTGCCTTCCTGCCCGCTGACCTTCGGCAGCCGATCGAGCAGTTCGGCCACGCGCTGGCGAAACGCCGGCACATTGACGTGGGCCTGAGTGAGCAGCGGTCCAGTCGAACCGCCTTGTTGATCGAGCAGCGCCGCCATCACGTGCACCGGCTCGAGCATGTTGTTGTCGCGCCCCACTGCCAATGACTGCGCATCGGCCAGTGCTTGCTGGAAACGCGAGGTGAGTTTATCCATTCGCATTGATGTATCCCCAAAAAGGTTTGGCGGACACGCCGCCACTGCTCGGAGAGATGCGGACAGGGCGAGGCGATTCAAGCACGGCCAAGGATGGCACCAGGCGGCGGCTTCAGCTAGCAGCTAGCCACTGGCAGAGGGAATCGGGAAAGCAAAAAGGCCGTTTGTTTTTCCCGTTTGCGTTGCCGCATCAGGTGGGATCGCGCACCGCGCTTGCCCCATTCCGATTTCCCATTCCCGCCTATTCACCCAGCCAGATCAGGCTGGCGAAACGGCCGCTGCGGGCACCTTCCCGGCGATAGGAATAGAAACGCGTATCGGCGCGCGTATCGAATTGGCCACCGTAAATGCGCCTGACGCCAGCGGCCTGCAAACGCAGCCGCGCCAGCATGGCCAAATCACACAGCCAATGGCCCGGACGCGTGGCTTCAAAGGCGCTCTCGAAAGCGGCATCGTGGGCCAGGAATGCCTTGCGCACTTCCTCGCCCACCTCGTAGGACGGCTTGGCGATGCATGGCCCGATCCAGGCCATCACGCTTGCCGCTGATTGCTGCATTTGTTCGATGGTCTCTTCCAGGATGCCGGCCGCCAAACCTTTCCAGCCGGCATGGGCAGCGCCGATGGTGCCGCCATCCTGGGTGCAGAAGAGCACGGGCACGCAGTCAGCGGTGAGGATTGCCAGCACGGTGCCCGACAAATGCGATACGGCAGCGTCGGCCTCGGGTTCTTCGGGGCTCGGCAACGGGCCCAGGTCGGCGACGGTGGTGCCGTGCACTTGCCGCAACCAGCGCGGCTCGGCGGGCAAACCCAACGATTGCCGCAATGCTCCGCGATTGCTGCACACAATCTGGGCATCTTCGCCACTGCGCAGGCCGAGATTGAAGCGCCCGAACGGCGGTTGCGAGACGCCTGGGCCATCACGCGTAGTGACAGCCGCATGCACACTGGCCGGTGCGGGCCAGTCAGGAAAAATCCAGGCGTCGCTCATCGCCGGCATCGATCAATACTCGTCAGGACCGTTGGCAGCGAGATCGGCGCGCAAGGTCGCGACCAAGTCATCCATGTCTGCCGGACGCGCTGCCTCAAAGGCCAGCACCTCGCCGGTGGCCGGGTGTTCGAAGGACAAACGCTCGGCGTGCAGGGCCTGGCGCCGAAATCCACGCAACGCCGCCGTCAATTCAGGGGTGGCGCGCTTGGGCAGCTTCAGGCCACCGCCGTACAGCGGATCGCCGATCAGCGGATGCCCAATATGTGCCAAATGCACGCGGATCTGATGCGTGCGCCCGGTTTCCAGATTGCACTGGATCAGGGTGTGGGCACGGAAGCGTTCGCGCAGGCGGTAGTGGGTGACGGCGTGTTTGCCGTCTTCCTCGTCGCGCACGGCTTGGCGCAGACGATCGCTCATATGGCGGCCAATCGCGGCGTCCACGGTGCCGCCGGCAATCAGGGGGCCCAGCACCACGGCTTCGTACTGCCGCTCGACCGTATGCTCGGACAGCATCCCGACCAGTGCCGTGTGGGTCGGCAGGGTCTTGGCGACGACCATCAGGCCGGAGGTGTCCTTGTCCAGGCGGTGCACGATGCCGCCACGCGGCAGCTCGGCCAGTTTCGGGTCGTGATGGAGCAAGGCGTTGAGCACCGTGCCAGCCGGGTTGCCAGCACCCGGGTGAACCACCAGCCCGGCGGGCTTGTTCAGGACCAGCAGGTGGTCGTCCTCGTGGACGATGTCCAGGGCGATGTCCTCGGGGGCACTGGCTACCTCGGTCTCCAGTTCGGCTTCCAGAAGCACCCGCTCACCGCCCCGCAGCAGGTATCGGGGCGCGGCTGGCGCCCCGTCCAGGGTCACCGCGCCAGCCTTGACCCACGCGGTCAGGCGGGAACGGGAATAGTCCGGGAACATCTCGGCCAAAGCTTGGTCGAACCTCCGACCCGCAGCCGACAGAGGCACCACTGCCTCGTGACGAATGATGGTCATGCCGGTTCCCCCGGCTGGCGGCCGGTTTCGGCTATGATCCCTTTTCGCTCAAACATCTGAACCCCTTACTCATGCGCGTAATCAAGCTGCCGGTCGCTCCGACATCTGCCCTTAAAGTATTGATGGTGCTCGTTCTGGCTGTGACGATGAGCGCTTGCTCGTGGTTCCGGCACAGCGGCGATCCGCTGGATACCTTGCCGTTGCCGCTGCTTTACGCCAGGGCGCACAACGATCTGATCCATTCCGATTACTCGGCGGCCGAGAAAGCCTACCAGCGCCTTATCGCCCGCTTCCCGTCCGGTCCGTTCAACGAACAGTCCCAGTTGGAACTGGCGTATGCGCAGTACAAGAACAACAAGCCGGATGATGCGTATTCCACCATCAATCGCTTCATCAAGGCCAATCCGCTCAATCCACATGTGGATTATGCCTATTACCTGCGCGGCCTGATCAACTTTGATCGCACCAGCGGTGTGATCGAGCGCGCCTTTGCCAGCGAACAGGTCGGCGCACAGACGCGTCGCGACCAGGGCTACAACCTGAAGGCGTTCGACGATTTCTCTGAACTCAGCCGTCGCTTCCCGGACAGCGCCTACGCCGCGGATGCTCGTCAGCGCATGATCTACCTGCGCAACGTGCTGGCCCAGTTCGAGATCAACGTGGCCAAGTTCTACATGCGCAACAAGGCCTATGTGGCCTCGGCCGATCGCGCCCAATACGTGATCGAGCATTACCAGGAATCGCCGCAAGCAGGCGATGCGCTGGCCATCCTGTGCCGAAGCTACCTGAGCCTCAACGAGAAGCAACAGGCTGAGCAGGTGCGTCAGGTGCTCGCACTCAACTACCCGAATCATCCTTACCTGAAAGATCCGAAATGGCCGCATTCGCCGTCGGTGCTGCGTAAGATGATTCCGTTCTCGGCTCATTACTGAGCCAGCGATCTTCGTCATCAAAAAAGCCGGCGCACCGAGAGGTCGCTGGCTTTTTTTGTGGACGGAGTTATATCCCTGACTTGATCCGGGAATAACCTTACGAGTTCCAGCAAGAAATGTTGGGTTACGCTGCGCTAGGCCAACCTACGCACGGCACGCCGATTCAGGCCTGTGACGTGCGCATGGAGATTCGGACGTTCAAGGAAGGACACCTTTTATTTCCAGCCTGACGTAATCGGATAACGCCGCTCGCGCCCAAATGCGCGGGTGGTGACGCGCGGTCCTGGTGCGGCTTGGCGCCGCTTGAATTCGTTGACCAGCACCAGACGCACGACACGGTGCACGGTGTTTTCGTTGAATCCTGCCGCGATGATTTCCGCCTGCGATTGTTCGTCCTCGATGAAGCGGGCGAGGATCGCGTCGAGTTCGTCGTAGGGCGGCAGGGAATCCTGGTCGGTCTGGTTGTCACGCAGTTCGGCGGACGGCGGGCGCTCGATCACGGCAGGTGGGATGACCCAATCGTCGCTTTGCCCTGTGTGGCGTGCCTGCGAGGTGTTGCGCCAACGCGAAAGACGGTAGACCTCGGTCTTGTACACGTCCTTGAGCGGCGCGTAGGCCCCGCACATGTCGCCATAAAGCGTGGCATAACCTACCGCCATCTCGCTCTTGTTGCCGGTGGCCAGCAGCAGGCGTCCGTGTTTATTGGACAGCGCCATCAGCATCACGCCGCGCGTGCGCGACTGCAGATTCTCTTCGGTGGTATCGGGTTTCTTGCCCTGGAACAGCGGCGTAAGCGCCGTCATGAACGCATCGTAGGTCGGCTCGATACCGAGCACGTGATACTCCACGCCGAGGCGTTCGGCCTGACCACGCGCGCCCTCCAGCGAAAGCTGCGAGGTATAGCGCATCGGCATCATCACCGCGGTGACGCGATCGGGGCCGAGTGCATCGACGGCCAGCGCCAGGGTGAGTGCGGAATCGATACCGCCAGACAGACCCAGCAGCACACCGCCGAAACCGTTCTTGTCGATGTAATCGCGAATGCCACGCACCAACGCGGCGTACAGCGTGGCTTCGTGCGAGGTGTCCGGCACCGTGGGCCAATCCAGCGCATGCAGGGTGCGATCGGTTGGATCGAAATCGGCCCACAGCAAGGCATCGACAAACGACGGCGCGCGTGCCGCGATGCTGCCATCGGCATTCACCAGCAGGCTGCCGCCGTCATAGACGACTTCATCCTGGCCGCCGACCAGGTTGAGATAGACCACGGCACATCCGGTTTCCTTGGCGCGCTCTGCCAACACCTCTTCGCGCGCCTGCTGTTTGGCGGCGTCCCAGGGTGAGGCATTGATCACCACGATCAGTTCCGCACCGGCTGCGGCCACTGCCGCGGCGGGCTCGGCCTGCCAGATGTCCTCGCAAATCAGGTACCCGACACGCACGCCATCGACGATCGCCACGGCGCCGGTGCGTCCTGGGCGGAAATAGCGCTTATCGTCGAACACGCCGTAATTGGGCAGGATCTGCTTGTGGGTGATCTGCATGATCTGACCACCGCGCAGGAAGGCGGCAGCGTTGTAGACCTCGCCCAGGCTATGGGGAAAACCGACGATAGCGGTCAGGCCGTTGGTCTCGGCGGCCAGCTCCTGCATCGCATCCTCGCAGGCGGCGAGGAAGCTGGGACGCAGCAGCAGATCCTCGGGCGGATAACCGCTGATGGTCAGCTCTGGGAAAACGACCAGTGACGCATCGCCGGCGCGTGCCCGCGTCATCAGCTCGTGGACCTTGGCGGTATTGGCGGCCACAGCGCCGACGGGGAAATCGTATTGGGCCAGAGCCAGGCGGAGCGCAGCCATCGTTGTACTTGTCCAAGGGCGATTGGCGGTAAATGGTAGTGGAAGCGCAAAGAACAAGAGCCACGCGGCCAACTTTGTAGCGTGTTTTGAGCCTCCTCGTTGAAGACAATCCTCAGCGATATCGACCGAGGCGAGACCGCGGCGCTCCTGCCCCTGTGCATAACTGCCGGGCAATCATTGCCGATGGCGCGTTTATTGCTGCGCGGAGGGCTCCTTGCACAGCGCGCGCATCACGCGGCATGCAGGTGTACCATCCCCCGACGCAGACTGACAAAGGGGCAGATTTGCGTACTCGTCAGCACGCACAGGAACGCGCGTTACCCCGGTCGCTGGGCCGCGGTTTGATGGTGGTGCTGTGGCTTTTTCTTGCCCTTGTCGTGTCGCCGATCTCCCGAGCCAGCAGCCCCTTTCCGCTATTCGGGCCACCTCCGCAAGAGCCCGCTGTCGTCACCTACAAGGCGTCTGCCGGTGAACAAGCGCCGTCAGACTATGCCGCGCTGGATAGCTGGCTTGCCTCGCGTACCCGCGTACCTTCCGTCAACATGTTGGGCGGCGATTTCTGGCTGGTCTCGCGCTTCACCCCCAACCCGCCTGTTTCCGATTGGGTGGTGACGTTCGACAACACCTATTACGACAACGCCACCCTGTGGGTGCTTGGCGATGATGGCCTGCGCAAGCAGTTTGAAAGCGGTGCGGACACGGGCGTCAACGACACCCCGCGTGGTACGGCCCCGGTCACCCTTACACCGGGTCATCACTACGCGGTGGTGATCCATGTGACCTCGAAGTTCTTCACCGCCTTGCCGCGCATCGATGTGCACACACGTGCGCAGTATCACAAGCGCCGCACCAGCGAATCGGCGCTGATGCTCGGTTCGCTCGGGGTGCTGTTCGGGCTGGGCATCTTCATTCTGTTCGTGGGTCTGTGGATCAGGGATCGCAGCTACACGCTTTACGGATCGCAGGCATTGATCCTGGTACTCGGCTGGGGATTCTTTTTCGGCGTGCCGCAAGGCTGGTTCGGCATCAACACGGAACCGGTGAATTTTGCGCAATGGTTCATCCTGCTACCGGTCGTGCATGCACGCTTCACCATCCGCTTTCTTGATCTGAAGCGGCACGCGCCGCGCATGGCGCGTGTCGGCTTCGGCATTGTGATGGCATCGATCATCGCCTTGCCGGTTTCACTTTGGATTCCCTCGCTGGCGTTTCTGCTTGCCACCGCAGCGGTGTCGATCGTGGTGCTGTTTTCCGCCAGCATGGGCGTATGGTCCCTGCTGCACGGCGTGCGGCGCGCACGCTTCTTTACCCTTGCTTTCATGGCAGTGTTGATACCGGGTTCGATCATCCTGCCGGTGAATTTCGGCCTGGTGCCCAGCATTGTCGACAACGCCGATCTGCTGACCTTGATTGGCAACAGTTGCGAAGCCATGCTGCTGGCTTTTGCGCTAGCCGATCACGTGAAACTGGTCGAGGATGGTCGCGAGCGCTTCCGGCGTGGCATGCAAGAGGCCATTGCCAAAGCATCCATTGATACGCTGACCGGCCTCGGCAATCGCCTTGCGTTCAACGTGATGATCGAAGAAATCACCCGGCGCGAGAACACCGATCCGGCCCAGGGTACGTGGCAGATCGCGATGATCGATCTGGATGGCCTCAAACAGATTAATGACAGTCAGGGCCATGAACGCGGCGACGAACTGTTGCATGCGGTGGGAGAAGGTCTGGCCCGACTGGGATATATGATTCGCGCCTTCCGCCTTGGCGGTGACGAATTCGCGCTGATCGCCTATGGCGACGAACTCGGCCAGCAGCGGCTGACCCGCGCGCTGGCCGAACTGGATCGCGCACTGCGCGAAAGCCATAGCCCGGATGCAGGTATCAGCTTCGGTGTATGCAGCGCGCCCGCCAACCAGCGGCAATTGAGCAGCGCCGATTTTGCCGAGCTGATCCGCGAAGCCGATCGCACGATGTACGCACACAAATCCAAGCGTCGCAACGAACGGATCGTCGAGCTGCCCGTGTCGGAACTCGGCAGCGAGTGAGGCGCTACCAACCGTGCTCGCCCTGGATGGCCTGCGGCACGCCGCAGATCGCGCGACTCGCCTGCATGCCACCCATCACTGCCGCTTCCACGCAACCGGCATCGAGTCCGGTTTTCAGCCAGTCACCGGCCAGAAACAGGTTGGAGAACCCGGATTGATCGGTGCGCAGGCGATAACGGCTGGTGTCGACCAGCGATAGCACATAACGCTCGGACGGGTCGATATTGGCGCGCCAGAACTGGCTATCGAAACGCGCCTCGCCAGAGCCGTTGGTGGGATCGACCAACCACTCCCAGGGGAAACCGCTTGCGCCGACGTTATTCCATAGCGGGCGCATATCCGTTTGCAATTGATGGATCGCCGCTGTTTTCACGAGTGTCGCGCATTGCGCAGGAAAGTCGTGATCATCCGGCGATGGATAGGATGCCAACGCCAGCGCATTACAGAAATAGGCGATGTTTTTCGGTGCTTGATCGAGCGGCCAGGTTTCGCGACAAAGCAGCTGATCCATCGATGCCCAGGTATCGAACGGTTCGGTGAACCCGGACAGCACGGGCTCTTCGCCATGATCGCCCGGATAACTCCAGCCCATGCTCTGCAGATCACGGCTCAGCCATAACTGGTATGCCTGCGTGGCGACAGCCGCCACCTTCTCGTTGCATTGCCGTAGTGGTTCGCTGATCGCCAACAGCGGTTGCGCCACCTCCACGAGACTGGCCACCGACAATCCGAACACCACCTGATCGAAATCGACACCACGCTGCAGGATCTTCCTGGGCAAGGGATGACCCATGGCCTGGCGATAGACCTCCGGCCAGTTCGACCAATGACTTTCCAGATTGATCTGGTTTTGCTGCAGCAGCGTTGCCTGTTGCGGGTCGATCTGCGCATAGCGCGGTGTCGATGGCCAAGACGGCAACCCGTTTACGTCAATCAACGGATCGTAGGCATCTGCCGTCAACGCCACCTGCTGTTCTAGTTCGATTTCTTCCACATCGCTGTTGCTGGCATCGGGCCGCAGTTCGCACAATTTGTGGAAATAATGAAAACGCACACCACGCCGCTTGAGCACGTCATACAGCGGCGCGAAAACCACATCCCCCATGCCGGCCTGCATCTTGTACATCAACGCACCGCGATACCCCAGACCCACCTTGAGCATGCCGCGCAACATGGTGCCAGCTTCGATATTCGGCTGTTGCGGATCGCCGTTTCGATAAGCAAATACCAGATCGTAAAAACCGCGCACCGGTGCACCATCGACGCTTACCGGCTGCGCGCCGTGCTGCGCCAGCCACACGCGGAACTCAGCGTTGTTGATCACTTCGAAACCCTTGCTGACTACGTCATCCACCAACATGCCGATGCCGACGGCCAGCGAAAGATCCATCGCCATGTACAGCCGTCGCCAGTCGTCCGACCAAGCGTCGGGATTGCCGAATGGAGCCGCCACATCATGCAGGGCCTGCTGCAGGTGTTGCAGCAGCGTCAACACCGAAGGCCAGTCGGCCATGGCAGGCGTCTTTGCTGCAGCATGCGCCAGATCACGTGCCTTGCGCGCAACCACTAGCGGGTCGCCCACATCCTCGTATGCCGTGAGTCCGGCGCGTGCTGCCGCCAGCAGATCCCGCAGGCGGCTTTCATGCTGCGTGCCGATGCGAAACGCCTTGCCTGCATGGAAGAAATAGGCTTTCGCCCAGGATTCCAGCCATGAACGCTGCCAATCGAGCAGCTCGGCAATCGCTGCCTCTACGCCCTCCTGCACACGCGGCGTGCCCGGTATGCCGGGAAGTTCCGGTGTCTCGATCGGCCACACGCGCCAGCTGGCCTCGATCAACTCGGCAAGGCAAACATAGTGCTGCGGCTTGAACGCATCCGTCCATGTCGCCAGCGGACTGCCGACCGGACGATCCAGTTCGGCGTAGGCCTGCTGCATCAACTGGAAAGCGTTGTCGTAGAAACCGAACCAGATGTGCAAGCCATGTTCTTCAATACGCTGTGCAATCGCCGCGTTGCGTCCGCTTGCACCCTTGCCGCCAAGGCGCCAGCCCATCTGGTACACATCGATTTGATAGTGCTGCTGCCAGTTTTCTGTACTGGTCAGCCAGAACGCTGCCGTCATGGCGCCAACACCGCCACCGAGAATGGCGATGCGTTGAGGTTGGGTCGCCATCAGGCCTGCTCCACGTCGATGCGCGAGTTGTCGACCAGTTCCACTGCGGCGCCGACTTCAAAATCGAAATCGATGCAAAAACCGCAATGCGCCGGCTGCACGCCAAGCTGCCAACCCAGCGTGTGATGCAAGGGAAAACTATCGAAGGGATGCACACGAAGATCGTAGCGGCCACTCAATAGCGACAATCCGTGGATCGTCTTGATCTTCGCCGGCGCCGCGACGATGGCTTGATACACCGCTTGATGTCCGCTGCCATCGGGAAATTGTTTCAGGAAGATCTGGTCGACGCCGGGAAAGAAGTCGAACCATTCGTCGAACTTCTTCCGCCACGCCGGATGCGTATTCCAGAAACCCGGTGTCTGGTGCATGCAGGCGATCAAACCTTCGCGCCACGCCATGACATCCTTGGTCGGTTCGTCCTTGACGCCAACGGTGGCATCGAGATCGAGCAATGGATGCATCGACAATTCCGTTTCCGGCGAATACGGCTGGAAACCTTTGGCGGCAAGTCGGAATGTCGTCGGCGGCTCATCATGCCCGGGCATCGCGTACAGGCATTCGTATTTGGGATAGCCGTACAACTCGCGCCCGTTGATCAGCGCCATGCAATCGTCGACCCAGATATGCAGCGGATAAGCGTAGAAACTGGGCCATTCCTCGCCGGGCTTTGTGCAACCCACCATCACCCAGGTGACGATGTCGATCTCCCGGCCCCAGCCCTTCACCACATCCATCGGATACGCGCTGTGTGCATGGCGGATATCCGCAAAACTCAGCAACACGTAATGCGTCAGCACGGTGAAATGCATCTGTTTGCGGCTGCAGGCATTAAGCATGCGATCCACGCTTGCCTGCAAGGCAGCTAGATCACCGGCGACCCAGAAACCATAGAGACGCGCCTGGTCCAACGCCAATGGCGGGTGCATCAACGGCGAACCCGACGGATAAAGGAACGGCGGACGTGTAGCAGGCATGCAAGCACCCCCAATGCCACCCTCTGCGGTTCCTTTACGCTGGCACGAAACGGCGTGGTTGTCGATTTACTTTCTGTGCCCGCGCGACGGCAAGCGGCCTGACTGTTACATGTTTGATACAGCCAAAAAGAAAGGGCCGCGTCACCGCGGCCCTTTCAGGATCACCCGAAGGCAATCGAATTACTTCTTCAGCAGACCAGCCAGCGTCTTGCCGAGATCAGCAGGCGACTTCACCGTGGTGACGCCAGCCTTTTCCAGCGCGGCGAACTTCGCAGCTGCCGTGCCCTTGCCACCGGAGATGATGGCGCCGGCATGACCCATGCGCTTGCCGGCCGGAGCCGACGCGCCTGCGATGAAGGACACCACCGGCTTCTTGACGTATTCGCCAATGAACTCGGCCGCTTCTTCCTCGGCGCTGCCGCCGATTTCGCCGACCATGATGATGCCTTCGGTCTGCGGATCGTCCTGGAACAGCTTCAGGCAGTCGATGAAGTTCAGGCCGTTGATCGGGTCGCCACCGATACCGATACAGGTGGACTGGCCCAGGCCTTCGTTGGTGGTCTGGAACACAGCTTCATAGGTCAGCGTGCCGGAACGCGACACGATGCCGACCTTGCCCGGCTTGTGGATGTGACCCGGCATGATGCCGATCTTGCACTCGCCCGGGGTGATGATGCCGGGGCAGTTCGGCCCGATCAGCACGGTTTCCGGATGCTGTGCCAGCACGTTCTTCACGCGCAGCATGTCCAGCACCGGGATGCCTTCGGTGATGGTGACGATCACGCGCACGCCGGCGTCGATCGCTTCGAGGATCGAGTCGGCCGCGAACGGCGGCGGCACGAAGATCACCGACGCATCGGCGCCGGTTTCGTCGACCGCTTCGGCCACGCTGTTGAAGACCGGCAGGCCGATGTGCTCGGTGCCGCCCTTGCCCGGGGTCACGCCGCCGACCACCTTGGTGCCGTAGTCGATCGCCTGTTCGGCGTGGAAGGTGCCCTGCTGGCCGGTGAAGCCCTGCACGATCACCTTGGTGTTTTTATTAACGAGAACGCTCATGACTTAGATGCTCCTCACTTCGCGGCAGTCACGGCTTTCTTCGCCGCGTCGTTGAGATCGTCAGCCGGCGTAATCGCCAGACCGGAGTTGGCCAGCAGTTCGCGGCCCTTCTCCACGTTGGTGCCCTGCAGGCGCACCACCACCGGAATCTTCAGCCCCACTTCCTTCACCGCGGCGATGATGCCTTCGGCGATCAGGTCGCAGCGCACGATGCCGCCGAAGATGTTCACCAGGATGGCGCGCACCTTGTCGGAGGAAAGGATCAGCTTGAACGCTTCAGTGACGCGCTCCTTAGTGGCGCCGCCGCCGACGTCGAGGAAGTTGGCCGGCTCGCCGCCTGCCAGCTTGATCACGTCCATGGTGGCCATGGCCAGACCCGCACCGTTCACCATGCAGCCGATGTTGCCGTCCATGGTCACGTAGTTGAGGTTGTGCTGCACGGCCGCGGCTTCCGCAGCGTCTTCCTGCGTGAGGTCGCGCATCTTGGCCAGATCCGCATGGCGGAACTCAGCGTTGTCGTCGGAGTTGACCTTGCCGTCGAGGGCGGCGAGGTTGCCGTCTTCGAGGATGGCGAGCGGGTTCAGCTCGACCAGCGACAGGTCTTTCTCGTTGAACAGCTTGTACAGGCCCAGCATGATCTTGGTCAGCTGGGTGACCTGCTTCGGATTCAGATCCATCGCAAAGCCGAGCTGGCGGCACTGGTACGGCTGCAGGCCTTCGACGAAATCCACCACGATGGTGTGGATATCATCCGGCGTTTCCTTGGCGACCTGTTCGATATCCACGCCGCCATGCTTGGAGGCGATGAACGTGACGGCCTTGCTGTCGCGGTCGACCAGGATCGACAGGTACAGCTCCTTGGCGATGTTGGTGGCATCGGTGACCAGCACCAGGTTCACCGGCAGCGCGCGGCCGGCGGACTGGTAGGTCTCCATGGTCTTGCCCAGCATGCCCTTGGCGGCGGCATGGACGTCATCCAGGCTCTTGCAGAACTTGACGCCACCGGCCTTGCCGCGACCACCTGCGTGGATCTGGGCCTTGACCATCCATTGCGAACCACCAAGGTGCTTGGCGGCGTCGACAGCGGCGTCGGGGGAATTGGCAACTTTGCCCGGCGGTACGGCAATACCGTAGTGCGCGAACAGCTCTTTGGCCTGGTACTCGTGGAAATTCATTCGATACCTCGAGTGAATGGGGAAGAATCGAGCCTGCACGGTAGCCACAGCACAGACTTGGGAGAACGGACGGCGGTGATACGCACTACCGGCGTGCAGTGCGCCGCGGCCATGGGTCAACATGGCGAAAACCGCGCAATACGGCCCGGTATTTTCGCGGAAGAGTGAGCTAATGGAAAGGGGAGGCTCCGTGGTATTTGCTTCCTCACCCCTTTGGGGAGAGGATTGAGGTGAGGGGGCAATCTTGCGAAAGTGGTGCATCGAAGTTCGCTTCGATGTTGTTCTGTCGCAAGATTATCCCCTCGCCCCTGCCCTTTCCGCGCGGTGGAGAGGGAGCAACCACCACCATTCGTGAGCCCAAAACCCCGTGTCCAATCGCGCGATGTCCGATTCGCCCAACAGCACGACGACCCGCCACGAATTATTGTTTCTGAATTATTTCCGCCTGGCCCAGGCGCTGGTTTACGTCGGGCTGGCCTTCACCCCGACCGGCATGGGCTGGCCGCATCTGGACAACATAGGGCTGGCGCGCATCGTTGCCGCAGCCTACTTGCTCTTTGCGCTGGCGATCCTTTCGGTCACCCATCTGACCCGTACACTGGGCTGGCTGGCGATCCTGGGCACCTTGCTGGGCGACATCATCGCCGCTGTGCTGGCCATTGCCGCCATGAACGACGCGCGCATCGGCATCGCGATGATGCTGGCGGTGAACCTGGCCGCAGGCGCCCTGCTGCTGCCCCTGCGGCTAGCCTTGTTCCTGGCAGCGCTCGCCACGCTAGGTGTGCTGGGTCGCACTTTGCTGTCCCTGCCGCACGCGGGGGCCACGGATGACCGGGATTTTCTTGAGTCGGGCCTGTTCGGCATGGCCTATTTCGCGATCGTCGTGCTGTGCCACGTGCTTGGCCGCCAGTTGCGCGCCAGTGAAGCGTTGGCCGAGCAGCGCAGCATCGATCTGGTCAATCTTTCGCAAGTCAACGAACTGATCATCCGGCGCATGAAAACCGGCGTGATGCTGGTGGACGATGCCAACAGGGTTCACCAGATCAACGAATCGGCGTGGATGCTGCTGGGCAATCCCTCTTCCGACCAGCGCGACCTGGGGCGCGTTGCGCCGGAGCTGTCGCGCCGCCTGTATCACTGGATCACCTCCGGCAAGCTGGACGAAACGGCGACGCAGCTGGCCGATGGCATGCCGGAAGTAGTGCCGCGCTTCAGTCGCCTGGCACCGAATGACGACTCGCTGGTGCTGATCTTTCTCGACGACACCTCACTGGTTTCGCGCCGCGCGGAAGAACTCACGCTCAGTTCGCTCGGACGCCTCTCCGCATCGATCGCGCACGAGATCCGCAATCCGCTCGCGGCCATCCGCTACTCCGCGCAGTTGCTGGCCGAATCCAGCGACATGAATCCCACCGATTTGCGCATGGTGGAGATCATCAACAACCATTGCAGTCGCCTCAACGAAATCATCGAGAACATCCTGCAGCTGTCGCGACGTGAACGCTCGCGTCCTGAAACGCTCAATCTCGGCGACTGGGGGCATGGCTTTGTCGAGGAATACAAGCAGGGCAACGACCTTGGCAGCGATTCGTTGCGTGTGATCGACAACAGCGCCGCGCCGGTGATTGCCGTGGCCGATCCGCAACAGTTACAGCAAGTCGTGTGGAATCTGGTGCAGAACGCCCTTCGCTATGGCCGCATGCCGGGTGAATCTGCCCGTGTGATGGTGGTCGTGCGGCATGGCGAACATGGCGTGCCGATCTTGGAAGTGATCGACCGCGGTCCGGGCATCGCACCGAAAGTCGCAGCACAGATTTTCGAGCCTTTCTACACCACGCATGAGTACGGCACGGGGTTGGGGCTTTATCTCGCGCGGCAGATGGCCGAAGCCAATCAGGCAGCATTGGAATACGTCCGCGTCGCGGGCGGTGGCAGTTGCTTCAGGCTTGTTCTGACGCCACCGGCGAGGATTGAGCCGGCGGTGTAAGCGCAGAGTTAGCAGAACGGCGGATCATCTTGCTTGGCGAATACTGTCGGCAAATCGCTCGCCCTGCGAACCGCAGCACGGTAGGCTTGAGGGGATGATCACTGGACCGGTGATGCTTGTATTAACTCCTGCTCAGGAGAGATGTGTGCAGACGTGGAACATCCGGCAAAGCATTGGTGACCTTCTCGCGATCCGCGATCAATTGGGCCCGGTGTATGGCAGTGAAGACCTCTGCATGCTTCTTTACAGTCTGGTGCGCCGCGAACAGCCGCTCGTCGTTGTCGAACTGGGCACCGGCCTGGGCGCGACCACGGCATGGATAGCTTCGGCTTTGAAGGAAATCGGCGCTGGCCGCATTTATACCTTCGATAACGGCAGTCATTTTCAGGATGCCTCCGTCAAGGCATTTCTTTCGCAGCTTACGGGCGAGCTACAGGACCTCGCTCGATTGTCGCAAACGGGTTCTTACGAAGCATGCATGGCGTGGATCTTCAATCGTGTCGATGTGGCCGATAGGGTCCAGTTCGTCAAAAGCGATATCGACTTCAATGCGCGAGCAGTAGAAGCCGTCGCCCAGGGGCAAAAAATCGATTTGCTGTTTTCCGATTTCAACCACGCACCCAAGACGATCATCCAGTTGCTTGGCGGGTATTTGGCGCACATGAACACCACGTCTGCCATTTATATCGATAGCGCATCCACCTACCTTCCTTCGTATTGGATGCTCGATAACCTGGTACAGATGCTCAACGCAAAACGCATTCCAGCGGCACTGCGCCACGGGCTCGATGGCGATCAATGGACAGCACTCAACGAACTGGTCGACAGATGCCATTTCCAGTTGGTGCATCTTGTCGAAAAGACACCGAGGAGCCAAAACAGCACGGCTTGGTTACGCATTGCCTCCGATGACTTGTTTCCTGCGCATGCCACGAACGTGCGATTCCAGTAGTTGACCGACGCGGGACGCCAGTGAGGGAATGGCGCTAGCGGTCTGCTGATCTATCTGACGAGTTGAATCTCCTCAGCGTCATTCCGGCGAAGGCCGAAATGACGCTGAGGCATGATTTCAGTTCATCGCGTTGTGTTGATCGGATCGCAACTGCACCCACTCACGTCGACCGCACCACCAACGTCGTCGCCATCATCTGCGATTGCACCGCCTGCCCCTGGATCAACGCCAACACCTTGCGTGCCAGCAGCACACCACCTTCCTGCCAGTTCTGCCGCACCGTACTGAGCGGAGGCAGGAAGCTTGCACCAAGCGGTGTGTCGTCGTAACCGATGACCGATACGTCGTTGGGCACGGACTGCCCCAATTCCACCAGCGCGCGAATCGCCCCCATCGCCAGCAAGTCGCTGCAGGCGAAGATCGCATCGAAGCGGACTTTACGCTCCGCCAGCGAGCGCACCGCATCCACGCCGGACTCGAGCGTGAAATCAACCCGACGTAACAGCAGCGGCTTGATGCCATGGCCGGCGAGTTCGTCCACAAAACCGAACAGACGCTGCGCCATCTCAGGGTGATCGGGGTTGCCGATAAAAACAGGATTGCGCCGCCCAATCGACAGAAAGCGCTCAGCGGCGCTGATGCCGCCCTGACGGTTATCGCTGCCGACGACGATATGGTTGTCGCCGCCCTGTCCGGCCGCGCCCCAGACGACCATCGGCAAGCCCAGCCTGTCGTACAGGCGCACGGCTTCCTGCCGGGCGCCCTGCCCGAGCAAGATCAGGCCATCGGCGGCCTGCACCGAAGCATTGCCCGCATCCTGGCGGGTCGTCAGCAGCACGCTGTAACCGGCCGAGGTCAACTCCTGCGTGATACCACCCAGCAGGGACAGCGGATAGGGATCCCACATGGTGCGCCCGGACGACGGCTTCATCTCCACGATCACCGCCACGGTATGGCTGCGCCGCAGACGCAGATTGCGCGCGCTCACATTGAGCTTGTAACCATGCTTGCGCGCCAGCGCCTGTACCCGCTCGCGGGTCTCAGCGTTGACCAGAGGGCTTTCGCTCAGTGCCCGCGAAACGGTGATCTTGGATACCCCCGCCAGCTCGGCCAGATCAGCCATGGTCAGGCTGGGCCGTTGCGCAAGAGGTTGTTTCTTCTTGGTTCCCGTCAAGAGACGCCCCTCTCAATCCGTTTGGCGAATGGCCGTAAGACGTGGCAAGTGTGGCCCGACCCTACCTGTCCGTCCAACCCGTTGAGTCACTGCATTCGTATGCACTCCTCCGCATAATGCTGCGTCGCGACAATGATATCGATATCTTGATATCGATATCATTCGCGCCTATGCTCGGCCCAGCGACAGGCCTCAAGGCCGAAAAAGAGAAGATCGAGCAAGCATGCCAAGGGGAGAGAACGTGCAAAGTCACGAAGCGCTAGCTGCTGCCAGGGACCAGGCATCACAGGGATCCATCAATCCCTGGCGCCTGACCCGTGCACGGCGTGCCACTGCCGCTGAACAACCCACCCTGGAAAGTCTGTTTGCCTTATCCAACGGCACACTGGGCGTGCGCGGCGGCCTGGAAGAACAGGGCAGCCCCACCCAGGACACCTTCCTTAGCGGTGTCTGGGAACGCACGCCTATCGAGTATCACGAGCGTTTCCCCGGCTTCGCCCGCACCAGCGACACCCGCATTCCGGTACCGGACGGCACCCGCATCGGACTGCGCCTGGGTGAAACGCTGGTCGATCTGGATGAAGGCGAATGGCTGAATTTTGAGCAGACGCTGGACCTGCGTGCCGGCGGCCTGCAACGTACGCTGCACTGGCGCTCCCCCACGGGTGTGACCCTGCAGATCGACGCGGAGCGGATCGTTCCCCTGCACACGCCTAACCTCCTGTGCATCCGTTACCGCGTCACCTCTATCGACTACAGCGGCCCGGTCACTCTCGAATCGGCGCTGATAGCCAGCAACACCGCCACCGAACAAGGCGACGATCCGCGCATGGGCGCGCGCGTCGCCGGTGGTCTCAGCATCACGGCATCCGATGCCGATCATGTGCAGGCCTCGATCTGCCAGCGCACGCAGAACAGCCATATCCGCCTTGCCAGTGGTCAGCGCCATCGCATCGTGTCATCCGATCTCACGTTTGCCCGCGCGATCATCGAAGACGCAGAAGGCGTACAGCAGCACTACGCGGCAGAACTGCGTCCCGGCGGCAGCGTCTCGCTGGAAAAATACGTTGCCTACGCGTGGACACGTCCCGAAGGCGGCGACACCCAGCAATCCTTGCTCGATACCGTCGCTGCCACGCTTGAAAACGCCATCAAGCAGGGCTTTGACGTATTGCGCAAAGAACAGGCCGCTGCCTGCGACGCGTTCTGGCGCGAAGCCGACCTGAAGATCGAAGGCGATCCCGCCGTCGAACAGGCCCTGCGTTTCAACTTGTTCCACATTCTGCAATCCACGGGTCGTGACGGCAGCGGTAGTGCGGCCGCAAAAGGACTGACCGGCGAAGGCTACGAAGGCCATTATTTCTGGGACGCCGAGGCTTTCATCCTGCCCGTGCTTGCGCTGACCTCACCGGATCAGGCGCGCAGCATGCTGCAATACCGTGTGAGCACGCTTGAGCGCGCTCGCCATCATGCGCGTGAAATGAATCATCCTTTGGGCGCCTTGTACGCATGGCGCACCATCAGTGGTGACGAATGCTCGGCCTACTTTCCATCGGGCTCAGCGCAATACCACATCAACGCCGCCATCGCGTTCGCCATTCACCTTTACATGCAAGCCACCGGCGACATCGACTTCCTGACGCAAGGTGGCGCTGAAGTCCTGTTTGAAACCGCGCGACTCTGGCTGCAAGTCGGCAACTACAATCCGCGCCGCAACAACGCATTCTGCATCTGTCAGGTCACCGGTCCTGACGAATACACCGCGCTGGTCGACAACAACTACTACACCAATCACATGGCGCAGCAGCATCTTCGCTACGCCGCCGATGTCGCGTCGCAATTGATGAAGGAGCGCCCGCGCGACTACGCACGCGTCATCAGCGCGATCGATCTGTCCGACAAGGAAATCGCTGCGTGGCGAGCTGCTGCCGACGCCATGTATCTGCCCGTCGATCCGGCCCTGAACATCTTCCCGCAGGATGACGACTTTCTCGACAAGCCGCGTCTTCCGATCTCGCAACATGGCGAGCACGAACACCGTCCGCTGCTGCTGCAAATGCATCCATTGACGATCTATCGCCATCAGGTGTGCAAGCAGGCCGATGTGTTGCAAGCATTCGTGCTGGCCGGAAACGCCATCGACAAAACCATGAAGCGGCGCAACTTCGATTACTACGAAGGTGTGACCGTGCACGATTCCACACTGTCGGCATCAACCTTCAGCATCGTGGCATCAGAAGTGGGCTATGCCGACAAGGCGTATCGCTACTTCCTCGACACGCTCCGCGTGGATCTGGACAACCTGCACGGCAACACCTCACATGGCCTGCACATGGCCGCCATGGCCGGCAGCTGGCTGGCATTGGCGTGGGGATTCGGTGGCATGCGTCCGGTCGATGGCGTACTCGCCTTTGCGCCAACACTGCCATCCGCGTGGCGCAGCTACCAGTTCGGCCAGCGCTGGCAACGCCGACATATCCGCGTGGCAGTGCAAGCCGATGGCGTGACCTACACACTCACGCAAGGCGATTCGCTGCAGATTCTGCATCACGGCGAGCCCGTAACACTGCATGCGGGACAAACCTTGCACCGGCCGCTGACGCCGCCTTCGCCAACGCATAACGTCAAGGGCGTCATCTTCGATCTCGACGGTGTCATCGCCGATACGGCGGTCGTACATCACGCTGCCTGGAAAAAACTCGCTGCAGAGATCGGCATTCCGTTCGACGATGCGGTTGGAGAGCGGCTCAAAGGCGTGGATCGCCGCGCATCGCTGGATATCCTGCTCGAAAAGGCAACACGGCCCTACTCCGAAGAAGAAAAAGAGACCCTGGCAACACGCAAAAACGACTACTACCGGCAACAGATCGAACGCTTCGGGCCACAGAATCTGTTGCCAGGCGCGCGCATCACGATCGAATCGGTGCGCCACGCGGGCATGAAGATTGCGCTGGCCTCAGCCAGCCGCAATGCACCTCTTTTGCTGGAAAAACTCGGCATCGCCGATTTGTTCGACTACGTGGTCGACGCCAACCACATCAGCCGTGCAAAGCCCGATCCGGAGATTTTCCTGGTCGCCGCGCGCGGCCTCGGATTGGCACCGAGCGAATGCCTCGGCGTGGAAGACGCCGCGGCCGGAATTGCCAGCATCCACGCTGCGGGAATGACAGCGGTGGGAATTGGCCAGCCGCAGGCATTGGCTGGAGCAGACCTGCTTTTGCCGGACGTAGCCGCGTTCGACATCAGCCGATTTAAAAAGACATAAGCGGCTAACCGACGTGGCACAGCCACGCGATCACAAACAAACCGTTGGGGAGAACGATTGATGAAAACCAAGCCACTCACGCAATTGGCGCTATCGACAGCCATCGTCGCAGCGCTAGTATCCGGGACCGCTTACGCGCAGCAAACCAGTCAGACGACACCCACTCAAAGTTCGACCACCACAACGGCCCCCGCAAGCGCAGCAGCGCCCGCGAGTCCCGGCGGGCAACAGGCTGCCAACGCCAAGAACGCATCGACGTTGCAACAGGTCGTTGTGACCGGCACGGCCACCTTCGGAGGCCTGAAGAAGATCGATGCTGCTTATTCGATTACTTCCATGTCCTCGCAACAGATCAAGGAAGCCAATCCTGTCAGCGCCGCCGACCTGCTGAAGCAATCACCGGGCATCTTCGCCGAATCCTCCGGCGGCCAGACCGGCGCCAACATCGAAGTGGCCGGCTTTCCGAGCGGCGGTGACGCGCCCTTCGTAGCATTCCAGCTCAACGGCTCGCCGGTATATCCGCAGAGCGACTTGTCCTTCATGGACCTCTCCTCGATGGTGCGCATCCCCGACGACACCATCGACCGCGCGGAAATCGTGCAAGGTGGCCCAGCCGTCCTTTACGGCGCCGGCATGCCTGGTGTCACCGCGAACTTCATCCTGAAGGAAGGCACCGATGTGCCATCGGGCGACATCGGCGTCACGTATGGCACGGATGACTTGAAGCGCGTGGATGGCTGGGTCGGTTTCAAGATCTCGAACAACTGGTACGGCAGCTTTGGTGGCTGGTTCCGCTCGGACAACTATCGTGATCCGCACTTCACCACACCCGGCGACTACGGCGGTTCGCTGAGCGCCACGCTGTCGCGCGACTGGGATAGCGGCGAGCTGATGTTCTATGCCCACGCTCTGACGGACAAAAACCAGTTCATCGCCGATACGCCCATCTACAACCCGAGCCGAGGGAATTTCAGCGCATACCCCGGCTTCAACCCACTCACCGGCAGCCTCGGCAGCGCGGCTGACCAGTTCGAAACCATCCAGACCACGCCATGCCACACCACCGGCTGCACCCCCGGTGGCATTCCGGTGAACCTCGCCGATGGACGCGGCACCACGGTCTACTCGTTCGGCAGCAATTTCGATTGGGATTTCGGTAACGGCTGGACGATTTCGAACAAGCTCAATTACACCAACAGCGACTCCACGCAGATCGCGTTCTACAACACCAGTGCGAACCCGGAATCGCTGAGCAGCTACATTTCCGCCGCGGAAACCGCCGACAAGCTGCCCACCAACATGGCTGTCTCTGCCAACTACACCAATGGGCAGCCGGCAAACTTGAATCAGGATGTCCTCACCGAAGGACTCTGGTACGTGCACAAGCAACTCAACTCGATCAGCAACGAGTTCCATGTCAGCGATGAAATCTTCGATGGCAATACGCTGACCGCGGGCAACTACACCGCCGTCTACGACGATCACGACCAGTGGTACCTGGGCAACAACATGCTGTTGCAGGCCCAGAGCAACCCGAGTCCGATCGTGGTCAATCTCACCGATCCCACCGGCACCTATCAGCTGAGCAGCAACGAAGGCTTCGTCAGTGGCCCCACCGATGCACTCCGGGAGCGGTGGTACGGTGTGAACACCGCGTTCTTCCTCACCGACACCTGGAAAATCGGCCAGTGGTTGATCGATGCCGGCATCCGCGACGAGCACGAGTGGCAGAACGGCGCCTGGCAGAACTCAACCACTGGTAACCTCGATCCCAGCCCGTACACGTTGTACAACATGAATTCGACGTATCTGGCGCCGGGCATGACCTACATGAAGTACTCCAAGACGGCACCGTCCTGGACGATCGGCGCCAACTACGAGTTCACCCCAAGCATGAGCGCTTACGTGCGCCTCAATGACGGCGTGATCTTCCCCAGCTTCGACAACCTGCGCGGCGATTACCCGAGCGGAACCCCGGTGGAGAAAGTCCACAACCAGGAAATCGGCTTCAAGTACCAGAACAGTTGGGTCTATGTGGATGCCAGCGCCTACCATCGCCTCTTCTACGGCGTGCCCTACAGCTTCACCAATCCCCAGGGCTCCATCCAATACCTGCTGTACGGCGCCAATACCAAGGGCGTGAATCTGTCCACCACGTTCACGCCGTTCGAGCATTTCTCATTGCTGCTGAGCGGCGACTACATGGATGGCCACTACACCAACACCGGTCTTGAGGAATACACCAACGAAGCCGGCCAGGAAGCATTTGCCAGCATGTACGGCATGGTGCTGCAGCGTCAGCCCAAGCTGCAGTTCCGCATCAGGCCCGCCTACACCCTGCCGACCAGCTGGGGCAGCCTGCGCGCATGGCTCACCTACGAATACATCGGTCCACGCTACGAAGATCTGATCGAGTCGCAACCGCTGGGTTCGTACTACGACCTGAGTTTCGGCGTGCAAGCCAACGTTGGGCAGCATTGGGTGTACAGCGTGAGCGGCACCAACATGACCAACCAGATCGGCCTGACTGAGGGCAACGCGCGTGAGTTCGGCTTTGCTAACCAGAACGGCGTGATCCTGGCGCGCTCGATCCTGGGCCGCGAGGTACAAGGTCAGATCAAGTACCAGTTCTGATGCCCCAAGAGTTAGTCGCCCTCCCCTCCCTGGGGCACCCATGGCCGGGTGCCAATGCACCCGGCCATGGCCTTTCCACAGTGTGAGAGTTGTAGAGTTTGATGGGCGACGGGGCAGAGGCGCTTCCGATGAGTTCTTTCACGTTGCCAAGGAATGCCGTCATTCGTCGTCCCGGCGAAGGCCGGGACCCAGTGACTTCGTGTGTTGCAAAGACGCTGGGTCCCGGCCTTCGCCGGGACGACGGTGAGGCAAGATCAAGACTCAGCTCCCAAGAAAGCAGTACCCACAGCAGCAGGTCACCATGAACCGTTTCCGCATGATCACCGCGCTGGCCATGATCTATATGGTCTTCGCGATCCTGCTCAACAGCGTCGGCACGGTCATCCTGCAATCGATCTCTACCTTCGGCGTCGACAAACCACAGGCCAGCCTGCTGGAATTATTCAAAGATCTGCCGATCGCCATTACCTCCTTTCTGGTTGCTTCATTCCTTCCCCTGCTCGGCTATCGGCGCGCGATGATGATCGCGCTGGGCATCGTGGCTTGCGCCTGCGTGCTGATGCCGCTTTACCCAAGCTTCCACACCACCGAACTGCTGTTCACTTGCGTCGGCGTGTCCTTCGCACTGACCAAGGTGGCGGTGTACTCGTCGATTGGCCTGGTAACCAGCGATCGCGCCGAACACGGACGACTGACCAACACCATCGAAGGCTTGTTCATGGTCGGCGTGTTGATTGCCGGCTGGTTGTTCAGCGCGTTCGTGGATCCCCAGGCACCGGGCAATCCTTCCTGGTTGAACGTCTATTGGGTGCTCGCGGTCGCCTGTGCGCTCGTCATCGTATTGTTGGTCACCTCGCGAATGGACGAATCTGCCGCGCGCACGGATGAAACCAAATCGATGCGCGGCTCATTGCTGGAGATGGTGCACCTGTTCCTGCGTCCGCTGGTCTATGTATTCCTGGCTTCCGCTTTTCTGTACGTACTGATCGAACAGAGTTTCAGCACGTGGCTGCCGACGTTCAATAACGAGATCCTCAAGCTGCCCAATGCGATGAGCATCCAAATGGCAACGATTCTCGCCGCAGCATCCGCCACAGGCCGCATCGCCGCCGGCCAGGTGCTACGGCGCATCCCCTGGTATGCACTGCTGAATATTTGCGTGGTCGGCATGGGCCTGCTGGTGACGTTGACACTGCCGCTGGCGCATGGAGTGACCGCGCATGCCAATGTCGGGTGGTTCAATGCGCCGATCGCCGCCTATCTCATTCCGCTGATCGGCCTGCTGATGGCGCCGATTTATCCCGTCATCAATTCGGTCGCACTGAGCTCGCTACCCAAGCCTTCGCACGCGGCGATGACCGGCTTGATCGTGATTTTTTCCGCCCTGGGTGGCACGCTTGGCTCGCGCATTACAGCGATTGTCTTTTCGCGCTTTGACGGCATCCATGCCTTCTATTTTTCGCTGGTGCCGATGTCGCTGATCCTGATTACCCTGTTCTTGTTCAAGCGCGAAACCGATCGCGTTGGCAACACCACGGCAAGCATCAAACTCGCCGCCAAATAGCGCGCTCCGGAACAGAGAGCGCAATGTGTCATCGCTGGAGTTTCCATGAGCTTTCGCAACATCAGCATTACCGGATTGCTCCTTGCTGCGGGCGCAGTGGCTTCCACGGCCCATGGCGCCACGGATCCGAGCTTCCTGCTGGCAGCCTCTTCCGACAATTTCGGCAGCTATTTTCCAAGCTACCTGGCGAACGGCTACTTCTCCACCATGACGTCGCCACGCGGCACCGAGCCGAGCCGCGCGTACATGGTCGCCTTCATGGATTACGGCAAGGGTGATATTTCCCGCCCAGCAGCCATCCCCGGCTGGAGCGAGATCGACTACAACCCTGGCGGCGGCTGGATCAACTCCACGCGCCTGGACAAGAAGATCTTTGCTGACTACGCGCAAACCCTGGACATGCACGACGGCACGCTCACCACCAGCTACCGTTTTGACTACGCCAACAAATCGACCGACGTCAAAGTGGTGACCTTCGTCAGCCAGGCTGATAACCATCTGGCGGCTACGCAAATCTCGATCACGCCACACTTCGACGGCAGTGTTGAACTTACTTTCCCGATCCGCCTTTGGTCGGAACATCAGCCTCGCTTTCCCATCGGCAGCATGACCGGCGACCAGATGATCGCGGCCGTTATCGCCAGCGGCCAGAATCTGGACAACAAGCCGATCCCAACGCCGGATCGTGCGGCGGTGTGGTATCCCGGCTACACCCAGGTCCTGTCCAGTGATGGCGACACCAAGCAACTTACGCTATGGCTCGATGGCCGTGCAAAAGAAGGTCTGAGCATGGCCGAAGCGGCGGCGGTGCAATTGCCTTCGTCGCTGGACATCCAGAGCGTGAAACTCGACAAGACCAGCGATCTGCTTTCGCTGCACATTACCGCCAAGGTGAAAAGCGGCACCACGTACGCCTTTACCAAATACCTGGCCGCATCTCGTCAGGACTGGGGTGGCGCAGCCAAGGACGATATTGCGCTGGCCACACAAGCCCGACAGACCGGCTTCACCACCTTGCTGGCAAGACATCAGGCCGCCTGGCACGCATTGTGGCAATCGGACATCGTGGTCGATGGCGATCCGCAGGTGCAGAAGGCCGTGCATTCGGATCTCTATTACCTGCTTTCCAATACGACTGTCGGTACGGCGTGGCCCATGGGCGCCTGCGCGCTTACGCCGAACTACGCAGGGCACGCGTTTTGGGACAGTGATTCCTGGGTATTCCCCGCGTTGCTCTTGCTGCACCCGGAACGCGCCAAACCGATTGTGATGTTCCGCAATCGCACCATGCAGCCGGCACGCGAACGTGCGCTGCAATACGGCGCCAAGGGCACGATGTATCCCTGGGAAGCCGATCCGCAGACCGGCGTCGATAACACGCCTCACTTTGCTTACGGCGTTTATCGCGAAATTCACGTCAACGCTGACATTGCCATTGCGCAATGGCAATACTATCTGGCAAGCGGGGATACCGCTTGGCTGAAGCAATACGGTTGGCCGGTCATCCACGATGTCGCCGAATTCTGGACGAGTCGCGTGACGTACAACCAGGCGAAAGATCGCTACGAAATCATGCATGTCACCTCGCCTGACGAAGCGTATGACGACGTCCCGAACGACTCCTTCACCAACGCTGCCGCGCGCAAGGCGCTCCTCATCGCCATCGAGGCAGCGAAACTTGTCGGGCAGCCCACCAATCCAAAGTGGTCGGAGATTGCATCGAAGATGTACATCCCGTTCCTGGAGAAGGAACAGCGTCATCTCGATTTTGACGAGTCCGTCCCCCACGACAAGATCACCTGGATGGGTTCATCGCTGGCGTGGTTGATGTATCCCAATCTCGACCTGGGCATGTCCGATACGGTGCGTCGCAATGATTTCGATTTCCAGCTGCACGAGCTGATAGTGCACGGCGACGACCCCAATGAAATGATGATGGTGATGCTCGCCGTCGGCGCCTCGGAACTTGGCGACAATAAGTCGGCGGGCGACTGGATTCAACGCAACCTCGTCGGGTTCCTGAAAGCGCCTTTCAACGTGCGTACTGAAACCGTTGCAAACAATGCCGGTTATATCCTCGCGACATCGGCCGGCTTCGTACAAAGCATGGTGTATGGTCTTACCGGTTTGCGAATCGACGACAAGGGACTGGACGCTGCTTATGCTCCCCAGCTTCCGCCGTCATGGAAATCACTCACCCTCCGTCACGTCAGCTTCCAAGGCAAGGTGTATGACATCACCGTTCAACGCGATGCATCGGGCAAAGCAACATTGATTCGCCAGCCGCTATAACCATCCTGACACGTGCCGATGTCCACCGTACCGCCCACTGTTATCGACACCATGAGGCAGGTTGGCGCGCTGCTGCAAACCGGCGATTTTCGCGGTGCGCACGAGCGGCTCCAGACCATCGTCGAACAACACCCGGATTACGCCGAAGCATTGCGCCTGCTCGGCGGCGTTCGGCTGGCGATGGGCGACAAGGACGGCGCGGAGACGCTGCTGCGCAGAGCCGTTGCCGCGGACCCCGGCTGGGCACCCTCGCTGGCGACGCTCGGCGAATTGCTATTGAACAGCGGGCGTCAAGCGGAAGCGCTACCACTACTGCAACGCGCAGCCCAACGCCTGCCGCACGCCGCGCTGTTGCTTGCGCGCCATTACAACGATCACCAGCGCCCGACCGAGGCCTTGGCCATCGTTGCGCCATTGTGCAGCGCTGGACAGGCATCAGCGGATCTGGTCACACAACACATCGCGGCGCTCGCTGCACTCGGACGCCTGGGCGAAGCCGTTACTTTCTATCGCAAGCTGGCAGAGGCGTCGCCCAACAATCCGGCCACGGCACACGCCTTGGCGATTGCTTTGGCCGCGGCATCCCAACACGCTGAAGCCGAACGCACTACACAGCACGCGCTCGCTCAAGGGCACAAATCGGCAGCCGTCTATTTCACTCATGCCAACAGCCTGATTGCGCTCAGTGATTTCGAACGCGCAGAAGCTTCCCTGCGCGAATGCCTCCGGCAGGAGCCGCGCCATATCGATGCGCACAATCATCTTGCTCGACTGGTATGGATGCGTACAGGAGACAGTGCGCAAACCACCGCAGCACTCGACCAGTCGTTGCAGATATTTCAGGGCGATGAAGCGCTACTCGCCGCGAAGGCGGCCATTCTGCAAGGTGTTGGCGATGTGCGCGGTGCCTACACATGCCTGGCGACATTGACCTCACGTGCGCAAGCCACGCCAGCGTTGCTGGTGCGCGCGGGGCTTGCCGCGCTGGAATTCGATCCTGCTACAGCGCTGACACTGGCCGAACGCGCCACGCAACTCTCGCCAGCCGCCACCGCACCACGCAACCTGCTCGCCGCCGCTTTGCTCGGCGTCGGTGATGCGCGTCGCGCGCTGGAGCATTGCGAGGCGCTGCTATCGGCTGCGCCTGACGATCAATACTTGATCGCCTTGCAGACCACGGCGTGGCGACTGCTCGGCGATGCGCGCTATGACACATGGTGCGACTATACGCAGCTGGTGCGTCCGTACTTGTTGCAGGCGCCATCATCGTGGCCGGATTTGGCCAGCTTCCTCACCGATCTGAAGCGCAGCCTGGAACGCCTGCACCAAACGCACGACCATCCACTGCTGTTCCAGTCGCTGCGCCACGGCACCGAAACCACCGGCGATCTGACGCGCGAGCAAGATCCGGTGATCCAGGCCCTGTTCCAGGCGTTCGACACACCGATCCGTGATTATCTTGCGTATATCGGCGAAGGCATCGATCCATTGCGTCGTCGCAATCGCGGCAACTATCAGTACAACGGCGGTTGGTCAGTACGACTGCGCAGCTCCGGCTATCACGCTAACCATGTCCACCCGCGCGGGTGGATTTCCTCGGCCTTCTATGTCGACCTTCCCGACGGCATGACCCATGCAACGTCACAAGATGGATGCCTCGCATTCGGCGAACCCAGCATGGCGACGACACCAGCGCTGCATGCCCAGCACGTGGTCCGTCCGGAGCCCGGCAGGCTAGTGTTGTTCCCTTCGTATGTCTGGCATGGCACCGTGCCTTTCCACAGCGAACAAACCCGGCTCACCGTAGCCTTCGACGTAGTACCGGAGCGGCAAGGGTGAGACCATCGCGCCTGTTGCTGGTCTGCTTGGCGCTAAGCGTCGCACGGCTCTGTGGCGCAACCGATCCCAGCTTTTTACTGACCGCCACCGCGCGCGATCTGAGCAACTATTTCCCGGGCCAGCTTGGCAACGGCTACGTTTCCACATTCACTTCACCGCGCGGCACGGAAAGTAACCTCGCTTACATCGTCGGCTTGATGGATTACGCCGACGGGGATGTATCGCGCCCTGCAGCCATCCCGGCCTGGAGCGGCATCGACTACAGCACCGGCCGCTCGCCCGCCGGACAGTTCTGGCTCAATCAGGTCGACGTCGACGACAAACACTTCCAGGACTATCGGCAAACCCTGGACATGTATGACGGTGTGCTCAGCACCGGCTACCGTTATATCGATGGCGATAAAACCACCGCGCTCGAAGTGACCACGCTGGTCAGCCAGGCTTCGCCGCATTTGGCCGCCACGCAAATCTCGCTTACGCCCGATTTCGATGGTGAAGTGACGCTTTCGTTTCCGCTGATCACCTGGGCGCCACACCAGCCGCGCTTTGCGCTCGCCAAGCTGGATGGGCAACAGCTAATGGAAGCCGTCCAAGCGCACCAGCTGTCACTGCAGCCGATCCCGCCCGCGACACCGGACCGTGCCGCACTGTGGTACCCGGGCGATACGCGTGTACTGGCCAGTGATGGCGATACGCATACGCTCACCCTGTGGCTCGATGGCCAGGCCGAACGCGGTGCACGCATGGCCGAGGCAGTCGCCATTGCCTTGCCCGTTGGCGTGCAGGTGCGCACAGTGCAGTTGCACAAGGATACGTATCGCCTTGCGCTGGACCTGCAGGTGGATGTGCGCAAAGGACACACCTACACCTTCACCAAGTTCGCGGCGTTCTCGCGCGAGGGCTGGGGCGGTGATGCGAAGGCCGACCTTGCGTTGGCGACGTCAGCCCGCGCGGATGGTTTCGATCATCTGCGTGCGCGGCATGAAGATGCGTGGCATGCGTTGTGGCAATCGGACATCGTGATCGACGGTGATCCGAAGGCGCAGCAGATCGTGCATTCCGATCTGTACTACCTGCTGTCCAATGCCACGCCAGACACCGCATGGCCGATCGGTGCCTGCGGCATGACGCCCGGCTATACCGGGCACGTGTTCTGGGACAGCGATTCGTGGGTATTCCCGGCATTGCTGCTCTTGCATCCCGAGCGCGCAAAATCGCTGATCATGTTCCGTGATGCTTCCCTGTCAGCGGCCGAGCAACGCGCACATGAACGCGGCTGGCGTGGCGCGATGTATCCGTGGGAAGCCGATCCCGACAACGGCACATCGCAGACACCGCATTCAGCCGCCGTGCTCGACGACAGCGAAATCCACGTCGACGCCGACATCGCCATCGCGCAATGGCAGTACTACCTCGCGACCCAGGACCGTACATGGCTGGTGCGCGACGGTTGGCCGGTGATCCACGCCGTGGCGGATTTCTGGGTCAGCCGTGCCACCTATGTAACGGAACATCGACGCTACGAAATCCAGCACGTCACTTCGGTGGACGAGCATTACAACGACATCCCGAACGACACATTCACCAATGCCTCCGCGCGCAAAGCACTGCTGATCGCCGTGAGCGCCGCGAAGGCGGTGGGTGCGACGCCCGATCCGCGCTGGCGGGAAATCGCCGATGCGCTTTATGTGCCCTTCGATGCCAAGCATGGCCACTACGTCGATTTCGATCCGACCGTGCCATTCGACGCCCAGAACCAGGGCGGTCCGTTGCCTCTGCTTTCTTATCCTGCGCTGGACATGCCCATGGATGCCGGCACGCGCCAGCGCGATTACCAGTACGCAACGCAGTACCTCAGGCACGCACCACACAGTATGAACAGCATGGGTTTCGAACCGCTGTCGATCGCTGCCGCCACTGCAGGCAACACGTCCGATGCCAGCGCGTGGTTCGAGGGCAACGTAACCGCCGATGTGATCAAGCCGCCGTTCCATGTACGCACCGAAACCGCGACCAATAACACCGGCTATTTCATGACCGCCAGCGGCGGCTTCCTGCAAAACATCCTGTATGGCTTTACCGGCCTGCGCATCGATGCGCAAGGGCTCAGCGCCGTATACCCGCCGATGCTGCCCGTTGGCTGGAAGAGCCTGACGCTCCGGCACATCCGCTTTCGCGGCCAGTACTACGACATCGCGCTACAACGCGATGCGCAAGGCAAGGTGAATCTGATCCGCCACGTCCCCTAAAGGCTTGAATCATGCGACTGGCCTACCGCCCCACCAAGGCCGCGTGCATCGAATGGAGAATCGCCATGAAAAACAGAATCCGCACCCTCGCGTTACTCCTCTCCACAACGCTGGTTGCCACCGCCTCGGCCGCGCAACCCGATCCCGCCAAAACGCGCACCTACATCGACAAAGCCTGGACCACGCTGACGCGCTCGCAAGACAACTGCGCCGCCCTCGCTGATCCCAAGATCAAGGCGCACCCGGTGATCTATGTGCCTGCGCAATTCACGGCGCCTGCCGATCTCGCGCAAACGGCGAAACGTTGCAACGTCGACGTGCGTACCTTGCCGCAGGTCATCAACCAGCTTGGTGACGTCGATGCCACCAAGCTGCCCGTACAAGGACTGCTTTATCTACCGCATCCGTATGTGGTGCCTGGCGGGTTCTTCAACGAAATGTACGGCTGGGACAGCTATTTCATCGTGCTCGGGCTGGTGGCCGATCATCGTACCGAACTGGCTCGCAACATGACCGACAACGCGCTGTTCGAAGTGCAGTACTACGGCGGCGTGCTCAATGCGAACCGCAGTTATTACCTCAGCCGCTCGCAGCCACCGTTTCTTACCGGCATGATGGTTGCGGTACTCAACGACCCAGCCAGTTTCAAGAATGCCGAAGAAAAGCGTGCATGGCTTGAGCAGGCTTATCCGCTGGCCGTTCGCAACCACGACATCTGGACACGCCCGGAACATCAGGCGGGTAACACCGGCCTTGCCCGCTACTACGATCTCGGCAGCGGCCCGGTGCTGGAAGCGCAAGACAGTGAATTTTACAAGGGCGTGATCAAGTGGTTGGTGGAGCACCCCGCGCAGAATCCCGGTTATCTGATCAAAGCCGCCGAACATCCGGATGATGCCGAAGCCGCACGCCTGAAAACCGAAAGCTGTGATGTAAACGCATCGAAAGTCTGCGCCGGCAATGGGTACGACGGTTATCGCCTGACAGCCGACTACTATCACGGCGATCGCGCGATGCGCGAGTCCGGATTCGACACCAACTTCCACTTCGGCCCGTTCGGTGGATCCACACACCATTACGCCGCAGTAGATCTCAATAGCCTGCTCTATCGCTACGAACTGGATCTGCACGACTTCGCCGTGCAACTGGGCAAGACAGCCGACGCCGAACGCTGGGCGAAAGCTGCCGCTGCACGCAAAGTCGCGATGAACAAGTACCTGTGGCGCCCGGAGCTTGGCATGTACCGCGATTATGACTTCGTCGCCGGCAAGCCCTCCGATGCACCGTACCTCACCACGTTCTATCCGCTGTGGGCCGGCGCGGCCTCTGCACAGCAAGCCGCTGCCGTGCGCCAGCAGCTTTCCACCTTCGAACTCGCTGGTGGTCTGGCCATGGACAATCGGCCAAGCGGCACACAATGGAACAATCCCTTCGGTTGGGCACCCACCAACTGGCTGGCCGTTTCGGGCCTCGATGCTTATGGCTTCCATGAGGATGCGCGCCGCATAGCCGGCAAGTTCGACGCAACGGTCGATCGCAGCTTCGCCGCCGACGGCACGATTCGCGAGAAGTACAACATGGCGCTCGGCAATGCCGACGTGAAAGTAAGCGCTGGTTACACCACCAATGTGATCGGGTTTGGGTGGACGAATGGGGTGTATCTGAAGTTGCAGGAAATCTTGCGTGGCACAGCGGGTAAAGCGACGCCGGTTAAAAACTGACGCCTGATTTTTCCTCACCACCATTCCAGCGAAGGCCGGAATGGTGGTGAGGAATCGACCATCCATCTCAAACGTCTGGAGAAGTACTTCAATGCGTACAGCCTATCTTCCCTGCGTTGCGGCAACACTTTTACTGAGCGCCAATGCCGTGGCACAAACCTCGTCGCCCGGTGTTGATGCAGATGGTAGCGTCACGTCGCCGAGCGCCACCGTGCCTTATTCCACCTTCGCCTCACCCGAAGCCAAGGCATTCTTTCCCAAGATGCTGGCCGCCGGCGCTAAGGCGCCACCGATCAACGCGCCGATCGAACAAAGCCGCGCGTTCTACGATCGCATGAACAGCGATCGCGCCGCACGCATGGAAAAGCTCTATCCGGTGATGATCCACAGCGAAACCATCGCCGGGGTCGGCACGGATGTGGTGCTGCCCGCGCAAGGCATCGCACCGGAGAACCAGGACCGCGTGCTGGTCAATCTGCATGGCGGCGGTTTTCTGTGGGGTGCGCATAGCGGCGGACTGGTGGAATCCATCCCGATCGCCAGCATCGGGCGCATCAAGGTCATCACCGTCGATTACCGGCAAGGTCCGGAACATACCTTCCCCGCAGCCAGCGACGATGTGGAGGCGGTCTACCGCGCGCTGCTCAAGCAATACAAACCGGCCAACATCGGCATCTACGGTTGCTCAGCCGGCGGCATCCTTACGGGCGAATCCGTCGCCCGCTTCATCCACGACAAGTTGCCCGTGCCTGGCGCAATCGGCACTTTTTGCGGCTCGCTGATGGATGTCACTGGCGACTCCGCCTATGTCGCCCCTCTGCTCAATGGCCAAGGCGTGCCGACGCATCCCCTGGGTCTGGCCGAACTCCCCTATTTCCATGGTGCCGATCCGAAAGATTCGCTGGTTCAGCCCGGACTGTCGCCGGCACTGCTGGCCAAATTTCCCCCCACGCTACTGATCACTGGCACCCGCGACATGACGATGAGCTCGGTAATCGACAGCCAGCAGCGGCTCGACCAGGCCGGCGTGCAGACCGAGTTGCACGTATGGGAAGGGATGTGGCATTCCTTCTTCTCCGATCCGGAGCTGCCTGAATCGAAAGACGCCTATCGCGTGATCGTGCAGTTCTTCCAGCGCCGCCTGGGACATTAGCGCGTGCCGCGTTCACCCAACCCTAACACTGGCCGCATCAGGTCCTTGAATCGGCGATGGCCGACATATGCACACCGTACTTTGCGACTTGTGCGTGCGGCGAGTATCCTGAACGGCAACCCCTCCCTCGCCTTCGAATCATGAGCCAACAGACCGTCCTGGTCATCGACGACGAACGCGATATCCGCGAACTGCTGACTATCACCCTTGGCCGCATGGACCTTAAGGTCGATGCCGTCGGCACTGTGGCCGAAGCGCGCCACGCGCTCGCCGAGCATCATTACGACCTGTGCTTCACCGATATGCGCCTGCCTGACGGCAGCGGCCAGGAGGTGATCGAGCTGATCGCCGCCGAATACGACGAGACGCCGGTGGCGATGATCACCGCTTATGGCAACGTCGACGCCGCGGTGACAGCGTTGAAGGCCGGCGCCTTCGACTTCGTGTCCAAGCCGGTGGATATCCAGATGCTGCGGCGGCTGGTCCGCACGGCGCTGAAGCTGGCCGAGGAGAAGCGTTCCGGCGCCGCTCCCGCCAGCACAGCAACCTCATCCAGCGACCGCCTGATCGGTGACTCGGCGGTCATGCAGCAGGTGCGCAGCACGATCGGCAAGCTGGCCCGTAACCAGGCGCCGGTGTACATCGCCGGTGAATCCGGCGTCGGCAAGGAACTGGTCGCGCGGCTGATTCACGAACAAGGTCCGCGCGCCAGCGGGCCGTTCGTGCCGGTCAACTGCGGCGCCATTCCTTCGGAACTGATGGAAAGCGAATTCTTCGGCCATCGCAAAGGCAGCTTCACCGGCGCCGTGGCCGACAAGGAAGGCCTGTTCCAGGCTGCCCACGGCGGCACGTTGTTCCTGGACGAAGTCGCCGAGTTGCCGCTGCACATGCAGGTGAAGCTGCTGCGCGCGATCCAGGAAAAGGCGGTGCGCCCGATCGGTGCACGCGAGGAAGTCACGGTCGACGTGCGCATCCTGTCGGCTACCCACAAAAATCTTGCGGCGCTGGTCGAACAAGGTCAGTTCCGCCAAGACTTATTCTATCGCATCAATGTCATCGAACTGCGCGTGCCGCCGCTGCGCGAGCGCCGCGGCGACGTACCCTTGCTGGCCGATTTCGTGTTGCGCCAGCTGGCGACAAAAAGCCGCAGCGAAACACCCGCCCGCCTGCTTCCCGAAGCGCGCCAGGCGCTGGAGGATTACGATTTCCCCGGCAATGTGCGCGAGCTGGAAAACATCCTGGAACGCGCCGTAGCCATGTGCGACGGCGACCGCATCGACACCACGGATCTGATGCTGCCGCAGCGCCCGTCGCGTCACAACACGGAAGCGCCGGCCGCGCACGCTCACCACGCCCCGCCGGTTTATGCGAATGCGCCCGTGGCTCCCGCCGCACCCGCGCAAACGCCATCGAGCGAACTGGGACTGGACGACTACATCAGCAATCTTGAACGCACCGCGATCATGAAGGCGCTGGAGGAGTCCCGCTACAACAAGACGGCGGCGGCGCGGAAGCTGGGCATTACGTTCCGGGCGTTGCGCTACAAGCTCAAGAAGCTCGGCATCGATTGAAGCACGCATTTGTGGGTTGGGTTATCCCGGATCACGTCCGGAGTAACCCGACCTACGACTTATCGCTTCTTTGCAGCGTTTCGCGCACAGCCTGCAGCAGATCCCGAGTACTCACCGGCTTATTGAGGCGCTGCAAGCGTCCCGGCACCTGGAACATCGGCGCATCGGCCGGATCATCCGCGCGGCACAGCACCAGCACCCCTCTGCGATAACCGTACTGGCTCAGCGCGGCAAGTGTGCGCTCGCTGGTGAACAGGCTCATGTCGCCATCCATCACCACCAGATCGGGCAAGCCGCAGGCTTCGATCCATTGCAGCGCGGCGGTACCGCTTTGGCTCGCGTGGACTTCATAGCCCCAGGTGTCGAGCGTGTCGGTCAGCAGCGTCAGGTGACCGGCCTCTTCCACCACCAGCAGTACGTGTTCCGCGTTGCCATGCAGCGCGGTATTGCCCTCGACCAGCGCCGATGCGTCGACCACCGGACGCGTCAACGGAATGTACAGATCGAAACAGGTGCCTTCATCGGGAATGCTATCGACCCGCATGGCACCGCCGTGGCTGTAGACGATGCGACGGCAGGACAGCAGGCCTAGTCCGGTGCCGCCTTCCTTGGTGGTGAAGAACGGCTCGAACAGGCGCCTGCGCACTTCATCCGTCATGCCTTGGCCGGTATCGGTCACGGACAGGCGCACATAGTCGCCAGCTTGCGCTTCTTCGTGCTCAACGAAGAAGTCCTCCTCCAGCCTCACTTTGCTGGTGACTACGCGCAGCACACCGCCGTTCGGCATGGCCTGCATCGCGTTGAGGCACAGGTTGAGCAGGCATTGCTGCAGTTCGGTGTGATTGCCTTCGAAGCTCAATTCGGGATCGACCACCTCGATATCCAGCTGCACCGAACGAGGCACGCTGCCTTGCAAGAGCAGCCCGAGTGCATCGAGCAGCGCCTGCGCCCTGACGTGTTCGGCACGACGCGCTCCCCGCGCGAAGGAGAGCATGGATTGCACCATCTCCAATCCACGCCGTCCGCAATCGCGCACCAATGCGCCAAGCCGGGCCAGACGTGGGTCGTCCTGGTAATCCAGCAGGCTATCGCCAGCCAGCAGCAGCGGTTGCAGCAGATTGCGCAGGTCGTGACTCAGGCCACCGGCGAGCATGGCCAGGCTTTCAAAGCGCTGCACACGGATCAGCTCGGCCTCGGCGTGTTCGCGGGCACGCTGTTCCTCGGCTTCCCGCATGGCCCTGCGCACCGCGCTCGCCAGTCGCGCCGGATTTTGCTTGAGAATGTAATCGGTCGCGCCTTCGCGCAATGCAGCAATCGCCGCTTCTTCGCCCAGCGTAGCCGAGACATAGATAAAGGGCGTTTCCGGACTGTGCTCACGCAACAGTTCCAGCGCACGCTGTCCGGAAAAACCGGGCATGCTCAGGTCCGACAGCACGATATGCGGCTTGAACGCCTGCAAGGTGTCGACGAACGCCAGCTCGTCGTCGACCAGGCGAACTTCATATTCGATACCGTCGGCCTGCAGTTCGGTGAGGATCAGCTCGGCGTCGAGCGGACTGTCTTCCACCTGCAGGACACGTATCCTGGGCAGCGATCGTTGGTGGTTTGACTTGTCCGGCATCCCTGGGCCTTCTTGGTCAATCTGTTCATCATATTTCAACGTGTCGCCGCAGGCAGCCAGGGCGTTCCTTGGGTCAGGAGGCCGTCCGACGCATGGGCGCCCCGACCTGTCCCCCTTCTCGCCTCACTCCGGCTCCGGCGCCTGATTCAACACTGCCCAAAACTGCCCCAAAGTGCGCACGGCCTGGAAAAACTGGGACACATCCACCGGCTTGATCACGTAGGCATTCACGCCCAGATCCCAGCTGCGAACCAGGTCGTTCTCTTCGCGCGAGGACGACAGGATCACGACCGGTGTGCGCCGAAAACGTTCATCCGCGCGCATCTGCGTCAGGACATCCAGGCCATTCATGCGCGGCATCTTGATATCGAGCAGCACCACAGCCGGATCGTCGCCCTGACGATCTGTGAAGGCCCCGCGAGCGTACAGCCAGTCCAGGCACTCTTCGCCATCCTCGACATGCACGATGGGATTGGCGAGGTTGGCCTCGCGCAGGGCGTCGATGGTCATCTCCGCATCGACGGGGCTGTCCTCGGCCAGCAATATCGTGCGTAACGGTCCTGGTGTCATGACAGCGGCAAACCATTGTTGACAGGCGGCTCAACCGCCGCCAGGGTGAAGTGAAAGCGTGCGCCGCGACCGGGCTCACCTTCGGCCCACACACGGCCACCATGGCGCGTCACGATGCGCTGGACATTAGCCAGTCCGATGCCGTTGCCCGGAAATTCGCTGACCTTGTGCAGGCGCTGGAAGACACCGAAAAGTTTGCCGACATAGCGCATGTCGAAACCGGCGCCGTTGTCCGCGACGGTGAATTCGTACTCGCCGCCTTCCGCGCGGCGCGCACTGACGGTAATGCGCGCAGCACTGCATTGGCCGGTGTACTTGACCGCGTTGCCGATCAGGTTCTGCCATACCGTGCGCAACATGTTTTCATCGCCCACCACCACCGGCAACGGTTCGATCTGCCACTCGATGTTGCGTCCCGGCGCTTCGGATTCGGCAAAGGAACGTGCTTCATCCACCAGCGCGTGCATGTCGACAGCCTGCAGGCGCAGCGCACCGCGGCCGAGCCGTGAGAACACCAGCAGATCCTCGATCAATTGGGCCATGCGCTGGGATGCATCGCGAATGACGCCCAGGTAGTGATGGGTGGTGGCATCCGCATCCTCGCCCAGATGCAGCTCCAGTTTCTGCGCGAAGGCGGTGATGTGGCGCAACGGGGCGCGAAGATCATGCGAGACGGAATAGCTGAAGGCCTCCAGCTCGCGATTCACATCCGAAATCTGCGTCACCTTGCTTTCGAGCTGATGATTGAGTTCTTTCACCTGCTGCTCGACCAGGGCGCGCGCCGTAATATCGCTCACCGTCAGCAGCAGAGCCGGATTCTCGCTGTCTTCCTGTTGCAGGCGGCGCGCATTGACCACCACATGGCGTTCCACCCCGTCGATCGTGCGCTGGTTCAGCTCGTAATCCCATAGCTCGCGATCACGCAACAGCACATCGCGCAGACGTTGCTGCAGGACTTCATCGGTCCATGCGCCCTGGCCGATGTCATCCAGATATTCCCCTCGGCTGTCTTCGGAAACGCCATACAGCTCGCTGAAGGCCGCATTCACCAGCAAGGTGCGCAGGCTGTTGTCGAGCAGGGCGATCGGCTCGCGCACGGCCTGCAGGATCATCTGCGAACGCTGCACCGCCTGGCGCTCTCCGATCTCTGCGCGCAGGCGCTCGCCGATCTGGCGCTCCGACACGACCACCACGATCGTCAGCATTACCAGCTGCGCAACCGCGGTCAGCGCCATCACCAGGCTGCTGTTGTGGGATTGCTGCCTGGCCGCCTCCCGCCGCAGCAGTAATTGCTGTTCGGCGTTCTGGACGATGCGATTGGCGATATCGTCGATGCGGAACAAGGCGCCGGCATCCCGCAAGGCCTGCCCGGCGCCAGCGATGTCGTGCTCCTGGTAGCGCTGCATGGCCTGATTGAGCAGCGCCAGTCGGCCGTTTTCCACGGCACTGAGCTGATCGACCAAGTGCTCTTGTTCCGGATTGTCTGCGACCAGATGATGCAACTGGTCCAACAGATTGGGCACTATTCTTTCCGCGGTCTGCGCCGTTTCTTCGGCGCGGATGTAGGGGTTGTCGGCCAGCAGATACTGGATGGCGGACTCGCTGTCGTGAGTCTGGTCGGCGATGCGATAGACCAGCGCCTGCACTTCAGCCGAACGGGTCACCAGTTCGCCTGCCTCCAGGCTTTGCTGCGCACCGCCACGGGTGACCATGTATGGCAAGGCCACGATCACCAGCACCGCGAGCAGCAGGCCGCCGGTGCGCCAGCGCAAGGCAGCGACTTGTCGCACCCTCCCACGGATCATCGATGGCCCTTGATCGGCACGCGCTTCGGCATGATGCATGCATTCTGCGCATGTTTACGATGCCTGACCAGTCCAATCGGTAAGGGACTACACGCCGATATCGATATCTATCGCCGTGGACGGCGATACGGCGGAGCGGATAAGGATTCCGCTCCGCCAGAGCCTTACTTCGTGTACGGACTCATCGCTGTCGGTCGCGCCGAAATGGCGGTGCCCCAGGTCTTGTTCGGCTCGGCCTGCATGGTGAAGTGCAGTTCGCCGCCCGCAAGGATGTCAGCATGACGCAAGTACACGCGATCCAGCGGCTTGCCGTTGAGCGTGACCGCGCCGACGTAGGGATGCGCATCGTCCATCGGCGATGCGGTGATCGTGAAGGTGTGGCCGTTGCTCAAGTGGATTGCTGCCCGCGGCAGGAACGGCCGCCCGATGGCGTATTCGGTACTGGCCGGTGTGACGGGATAGAAGCCGAGCGCGGTGAAGATGTACCAGGCAGACATCTGACCAAGATCGTCGTTGCCGATCAGGCCGGCCGGACCGGGGCCATATTCGTTATCCATGACCTGCTTGAGCCGCTGCTGCGTCTTCCACGGCTCGCCGGCGTAGTCGTAGAGGTAGGCGATGTGATGGCTGGGCTCATTGCCATGCGCGTACCAGCCGATCAAACCGGTGATGTCTTCCACGTCTTTGAAGATCGCCGGGTCGACCTTGGCATCGAACATCTGGTCGAGCTTGTCCGTGAATGCCTTGTCGCCGCCGAACGCGGTGATCAGGCCGGCGACGTCCTGCGGCACGTACCAGGAGTACTGCCAGGCATTCGCTTCGGTGTAGTCGTCACCGTAGCCGGCACTGGCGGGGTCGAACGGTTCGCGGAACTGGCCGTTGCTCAACTTGGCGCGCATAAAGCCGGTCTTGGGATCCCACACATTGCGCCAGTTGGTGGAGCGTTTCTCGAAGGTGGCGTAGATGTCGTTCTTGCCCATCGCCTTGGCCATCTGTGCGATGGCCCAGTCGTCATAGGCGTATTCCTGCGTCTTGGAACCGCCCTCCACTTCCTTGTCGATCGGCACGTAGCCGAGCTTCATGTAATCGGCCAGATCACCGTAATTGCCGTAGGTGGCGGTGGACACCATCGCCTTCATCGCCTTGTCGGCATCGAAGCCGCGGACACCCTTGATATACGCATCGGCGATGATCGCCACGGCGTGGTAGCCGGTCATGCACCAGGTTTCCAGGCCCTGATAAGCCCACACCGGCAGCATGCCGAACGGACTGGCCTGCTGCGAAGCGATCAGCGAACGCACGAAATCAGCCGTGCGATCTGGGTGAAGCAGGATCAGCAGCGGTTGCTGCGCACGATACACATCCCACATCGACCAGCTCGAATAGAAATCGAAACCGCTGGCTTTATGCACCTGATGATCCGGCCCGCGGAATTCACCGTTGACGTCCATGGCCAGGTTGGGCGCGATCATGCTGTGATACAGCGCGGTATAGAACTGGGTGCGCTGCACCGGCGTGCCGTCCGCATCGATCGGCGCCAGCGCCTTGTTCCAGGCGGCTGTTGCGTCGGTGCGGTGGGCGTCGAAGTTCCAGCCCTGTCCGTCCTGGTCCAGATTGGCGATGGCATTGGCTTCGCTCACCGGCGAGATCGCCACCTTCACCAGCAAGGGCTGCTTGAGTTCGCCAAAATCGAAGACGCCCACCAGCGCGCGGCCGTTCTGCGCATTGGCATCCTCTTGCTGATTGCCGGGTCCCTTGAAGCCCTTGTAGACCAGATCGGTCTCGCGGTTATAGAGCTCCCGCGAGGTCATCGGCTGGTTGAAGCGCATCGCGAAACACAGCTCGCGGCCGGGTGCCCAGCCACGCGTGGTGCGGCAGCCGGTGATGGTGCCGTCGGCCTGCACTTGCAGGTTCGACCACAGCACCTTGCCCTGGTAGTCATAGATGCTGGGACGCAGGTCCAGCAGCAGATGCGCCGGCTTGCCGACCGGGAAGGTGTAGCGGTGCCAGCCCACACGCTGGCTGGCGGTCAGCTCGGCACGTACGCCATAGTCGGCCAGCGTGACGGCGTAATAGCCCGGCTGCTCCACTTCGGTGGCATGGTCGAACCGCGAACGGTAGCCGCTGCCGGGCACTTTCTCATCGCCCGGATCGAGCTTCACGTCGCCAGCGATAGGCATCACCAGCACATCGCCCAGGTCGGAGTGCCCGGACCCGGAAAAGTGCGTGTGCGAAAAACCCATGATGGTAGGGTCGTTGTACTGGTAGCCCGCGGCCCATTTATAGGCATGCTTGAAATCCGGCATGGCCGTGTCAGGCGATAGCTGGATCATGCCGAACGGCACCGTGGCGCCTGGAAAGAGGTGCCCATCGCCGCCAGTACCTATGCGAGGATCAACTTCTGCCGCATGCTGCCCCCCAGCCTGGGCCGCGGCCATCGCCCCTAGTGGCGTCGTCATCAGCACGGCGAGACAGGAAAAAAGCAGGCAGCGGCGATTCATAGGCATAGATCCGGGAGGGAGGTGGAGATTTGGATCGTTCTAAACCCAACAAGCTAGCACTGGCTGCGGCCGTTGGCATGTTGCACTGCGTGATCCCATTTTCGCCGATTCAGGTAAATTTGGATCGTTCCAAAAGCCAGGATCGGGCTAAAAGCCCGTCCTCATAGTCCACGCGGCCCGCGCCGGATCCGTCCGCGCGCAGGGCAAGGAAGAGCGAGCGAAGTGTATGTCGATACATAAGCGAAAAATGACGCTGTCATACGGGCAAACAAACTCAGCCCTTAGGGTTGTTGCGCCGTGGACGATGAGGGTGGGCTCTTTCAGGGCGGACTCCTAATGGCGAACACACCGCCGGTCGGCCGCAAGGTCACACTCAGCGACATCGCCGCGGGCTGCGACGTTTCCCGCGCCACTGTTTCGCTTGTTTTGCGGGGCAGTCCGCTGGTCAACAAGCACACCCGCGCTCGCGTCGAAGAAGAGCTGCGCAGGCAAGGCTATGTCTATAACCGTGCCGCTGCCAATCTGCGCCGCCGTACGTCTTCGAGCATCGCGCTGGTGCTCAACGATCTGGCCAACCCGTTCTTCGCGGAATTCGCCGCGGGCGTGGACGAAATATTGGGCAACACCGGCTACGTCACCTTGCTCGGCAGCACCAGCGAATCCACCCAGCGGGAACTGGCCGTACTCGGCTCGCTGATAGAGCATGGGCCGGCGGGCATTATTCTCTCGCCCGCCGAAGGCAGCGACGCGCAACAAGTGCTTGCTGCCGTCGGTGCGCAAACACCTTTGCTGCTGTTCAACCGCGAAGTCAGCGGCGATATCAGCGCCTGCGATCACTGGGATCGCCTGTTCCTGGACAACCAGCACGGCGCACGGCTCGCCACCGAGCATCTGATTGCGCAAGGCCATCAACGCATCGCGTTCTACGGCGGCCACGGCAGTTCCAGTTCGTGCAAGCAACGCCGCGCCGGCTATGCCGAAGCGATGAAGGCGGCAGGTCTATCGGTGGAATCGCAGCGGATCGTGGAGTGCATTCCCAACCGTTTGGATGCGGTGGCGCAATGCGATCAACTGTTCAACGGCAGCGCCGCACCGACAGCCGCCGTTTGCTACAACGATGCGGTAGCGCTTGGCTTGATGCTCGGCCTGCATCAGCGCGGACTGCAACCCGGCCGCGATTTCGCCCTCACCGGCTTTGACGACATCGCCGAAGCTGCCGTCAGCGCACCGCCGCTGACCACCCTGGCGGTGACACCCCGCGCACGCGGACGCCAGGCAGCGGAATTGATTCTGCAGCGACTGCAGGATCCTTCATCGTCGCCGCGACAAACCATCGTTCCCGTGCAATTGCTGATACGCGAAAGCAGCTGCCCGCCCGCCTGATTTACTGGAAATCATCATGGCTTTTACTGTACCTACCGCGCCGTCTTCAGGATCGACGACGAGCTCCGATCATCGCTACACCTATTACCCGCTTGCACTCAGCGTGATGACGGCGGTGTTCTTCATGTGGGGTTTTCTGACCTGCTTGAATGACATCCTGATTCCGCATCTGAAGGCCGTGTTCGAACTGAACTATGCGCAAGCCATGCTGGTGCAGTTCACCTTCTTCGGCGCGTATTTCCTGATGTCGCTACCCGCCGGACGCGTGGTGGCGCACCTCGGTTACAAGAAAAGCATCGTGGCGGGATTGATCGTCGCAGGCATCGGCGCGGTGGGTTTCTGGCCGGCCGCAGGTTTGCGTTTGTATCCGGCGTTTCTCGGCGCACTGTTTGTGCTGGCCACTGGCATCACGTTGCTGCAAGTCGCCGCCAATGCGTACGTTGCTTTGCTGGGTCCGGAAAAAACCAGCTCCAGCCGCCTTACGCTGGCGCAGGCATTGAATTCGTTCGGCACCTTTCTCGCCCCGTGGTTCGGCAGCCTGCTGATTCTTTCCACTCAGGTGAAGAGCGCGGCGGAAGTGGCGGATCTCTCCGCCACCCAACAAATGCTTTATCGCACGCAGGAAGCGCAGGCTGTGCAGTTGCCTTATATCGGCCTGGCGGTCGTGCTGGTGCTGCTTGCGATATTCGTGTGGCTGTTCCGCATGCCCTCGCTGGAAGAAAGCACCGAAAAGGCCGACAGCAGCGCGCATACCTTACTCGACGCGATCCGTTATCCGCACGTGCTGTTCGGTGTGCTGGGCATCTTCTTCTACGTGGGTGCCGAGGTATCGATCGGCAGCTTCATGGTGAATTACCTGTCCCAGCCCAGCATCGGCCACATGAGCGAACAGCAGGCGGCGCATTACGTATCACTCTACTGGGGCGGTGCAATGGTGGGCCGTTTCCTCGGCTCCGCGCTGCTGGCAATGTTCTCGCCACGAAAGCTGCTGGCCTTGTTCGCAACCGTCAACATGCTGCTGTTGCTGACCACCATGTCGACCAGCGGCATGACCGCGATGTACAGCATCGTTGCCATTGGCCTGTTCAACTCGATCATGTTCCCGACCATTTTCGCGCTCGGCATCGAGCGCATGGGACCGCTCACGGGCAAGGCCTCAAGCCTGCTGATCATGGCGATCGTCGGCGGCGCGCTGGTGCCGTACCTGCAAGGCATGCTGGCGGACAACATCGGCATCCAACATGCCTTCGTGCTGCCGCTGCTGTGTTATGCGTACATCGTCTTCTACGGCTTGAGCGGATCGCGGATCCGCAGCGCGCCGGTCCACGCCGCATGACGCAAGCCCCTTTTCCCCTCCGCACTGCAAGAGGGGAAAACAGCCCGACACTCTTTTTATTCCCATTTAATCCAGGGGTTTCTTGATGACACGCTCCATCCTCTGCTTCGGCGAGGCTCTGATCGACATGCACGGCGAAGGCAACGATGGTCACGGCTTTGCGCGACACTTCGTTCCTTTCGCCGGCGGGGCGCCCGCCAATGTGGCCGTAGCGCTGGCCAAGCTGGGATGTCATGCACGCTTTGCCGGCATGCTCGGACTCGATCGTTTCGGCGATTTCCTGCTCAACAGCCTGCAACAAACGGGCGTGGATACCACCGATGTCGTGCGCACCGGTGAAGCAAACACGGCGCTGGCCTTCGTGACCCTGGACACACGCGGCGAACGCAGTTTCAGCTTCTACCGTCCGCCCTCGGCCGACCTGCTGTTTCGTGCCGAACATTTCCGCGCGGAAAGCTTCGACAACACGGCTATTTTCCACATCTGCTCAAACAGCCTCACCGACGATGGCCTTGCTGCAGCGACGCTGGAAGGCATGCAGCGCGCACGCAACGCTGGCGCCCTGACCAGCTTCGATCTCAACCTGCGTCCCGCCTTGTGGTCGCGTGGCAGCGAGCCGCGCACACAGGTATGGCCCGCACTCTTGCTGGCCGATGTGGTGAAACTCAGCGCAGAAGAATTCGACTGGCTTGCCACCGACGGCGAACAGGCGTTGCTTGAGCGCTTCTGGACCGGCAGCACGCGTCTTGTCGTGGTGACCGACGGCGCACACCCGCTGCGCTGGTATCACCCTGACGCCGAAGGTGAACTGCCCTGCTACAACGTGCCGATGATCGACAGCACCGGTGCCGGTGATGCCTTCGTCGGCGGCTTGCTGCACCAACTCGCACAGCAGCAAGTCACCCGCAACAACATCGACGCCTGGGTCGGCACCCTGCCGCACCTGCACGCGGCGCTGCGCTTCGCCAGTGCGTGCGGCGCCGTCGCCGTGACTCGGCATGGCTCGTTCACCGCAATGCCGAATACGACCGAGGCGGAACAGTTTATGGAGACACATGCATGAGCACGCCCACATCCCCCGATTTCCGCTCCGAACCGTTCCTGCGCGAACACATCGCCAAGACCATGGCGTTCTATCACCCGCGCGCCATCGATCCGGCTGGTGGTTTCTTCCACTACTTTCTCGATGACGGCACGATCTACGACACGAGCCATCGCCACCTGGTAAGCAGCACGCGTTTTGTTTTCAACTACGCGATGGCTGCGATCGAATTCGGCCACGAGGATTACCTCAAGGCAGCTCACCACGGTCTGCGCTACCTGCGCGAAGTGCATCGCGATGCGAACACCGGCGGTTACGCCTGGACCATCCGCGATGGCAAGCCGGAAGACCGCATGAATCACGCGTACGGCGTGGCCTTCGTGCTGCTCGCCTATTCCACCGCGCTCAAAGCCGGCATCCACGAAGCCAGAGCATGGATGGATGAAACCTGGGAGCTGCTGGAACTTCGCTTCTGGGACGCGGACGCCAGCCTCTATCGCGACGAGGCCGATGCGCAGTGGCAGTTCAGCAATTATCGCGGCCAGAACGCGAACATGCACATGTGCGAAGCGATGCTGGCCGCATACCAGGCCAGTGACGAGCCGCGTTATCTCGACCGCGCGCTCACCCTCGCCCACACCATGACGCAACGCCAGGCCAAACTCGCTGATGGCCTGGTGTGGGAACACTACAAAATCGATTGGAGCGTCGACTGGGATTACAACCGCGACAATCCCAAGCACCTGTTCCGCCCCTGGGGCTTCCAGCCCGGCCACCAGACCGAATGGGCCAAGCTACTGCTGATCCTCGAATCACTGCTGCTGGAACGCAATCGCGAAGAAAAGTGGCTGGTGCCCACCGCACAGCATCTGTTCGATACCGCCTTGGCACATGCCTGGGACCCGGTGCATGGCGGCATCTGCTACGGCTTCGCACCCGATGGCAGCGTCTGCGACGGCGACAAATATTTCTGGGTGCAGGCCGAATCCCTGGCCGCCGCCGCGCTGCTGCATGCACGCACCGGACAAGCGAAATACGACGAGTGGTACGAAAAGCTCTGGGCCTACTCCTGGGAACACTTCGTCGACCACCAGTACGGCGCCTGGTACCGCATCCTTACCCAGGACAACAAGAAGTACGACAACGAAAAAAGTCCGGCCGGCAAGGTCGATTACCACACCATGGGCGCGTGCTACGAAGTGATGGCGCTGATTCGGGATGGTGGAACGCCTTAAACGCGACAACGGCTGCAACAAAAAGGCGAAGACGAAACTGATCGTCTTCGCTTTTTTTATATGCTCGTTTTATGTGCCCGCTGAAAACCGGGTCACTGGAAGCTGGGGTGGAGGTCATCCTGCATAAATGACCAACACCTGTTTTCGTCTACTTACCACTCAATCCCAACCATCTAAAAACATAATCCAAAGCGGACACGTTAAGAAATGCCAGCATGTACCCCGCAACATAAATCCCAAGAATGCACAACACACCCCACAACGGCAGGATCAACAAGTAGGGCCGCGGTTTTAACGGCTTTACCTCATAAGGCAAAGCCAGCTTCGCTTCCTTATTTTTTTTGATTGCCTAAGCATTTCTTCTTCCGGCCTATGCTGATCCTAGCAGCCATCAAAACGGAGGCCTTCGGCGAGGCCCTCCGACCAATGCTAAGACAAAAATAAAACTTCCAATCACCACACCACCTTTCATTGCTATTGGCAGGGCAATTGAAAAATTATAGCTAACACCTGCAACCAGACACTTAACATAGGAAATTGCTATTGCCATCGCAAAAACTGCAAAGGAAGCAATGAATCCCGCCAACAAAGCATATATCACTCTCATTGTGTGGCCTTCTGAGTATCTTTGGGACTATTCAGTTTATCAATAATATAATTACCTAACTCTGTAGCACTCGCACCGATTCCATTACCCCACACAACAGGAGTCAGCGAGGTGATATAGCCCGGCGTTCCGACCCAATTGGCATAACCATCGCCAATCTTGTAACCCGCCATCGTGGTAAGACTTGACGTCAAACCGCCCATAAAGAGATTGTTGTTCTGGTTTAAGTACAAGTTGTTCGCTTCGGTTTGCACCATACCAACACCCATACCGACCAAGCCATTCCAAGCCATGTTGCCGCCATATCCTAAATAGCCACCCAATGCAGCGGCTCCCACATCAATAGGGTTCACCTGACTGAAGTCGCCGCCATTCTTAAACAGCTGCGCCCCCAGATTGACTCCACCTGTTGTAACAGCCACGCCTCCACGCGAGACGAGGACGATTTCCAGTAGTGTTCCGCTCTGGATACCTCCCGACGCTCCTGCTGCAAGCATCCCTGGCCCCGCTAATAGCCCCGACGTCGCTCCCGCCGCCGCTATACCAAGCAACATGTTGCCGTCTCTGCTGATCGCATTATCCGCTGCAACCAATCCCCACTGAGATCGATAATTCAGATAGTTCTGCGCAGTGATGGTCTGATCCACATACAGTCCCAACTTGGCAGCCAGGGGATCAGAGAGGTAATTCAGTGCGTCGCTGATACCATCTCGATAGTTGTTAGCGCAATTAACGCCACTTGCGTTGCAACCATCAATGAGTTGCTTGTCCTGCTGGGCCGACAGAATCTCCGCATTGCTCTTGGCGGTTTCAATGCAGACGCGATCGCCGTTGCATCGGCCGATCTCCTTTTGTAGATCCACCAACTGCTGATGCTTCAGATAGTTGTACGTCGTCCCATCCAACGCCGTTGCCGCACCGGCGCCACCACCGACGGCTGCACCCACGGCGATGCTGGCGAGCTTAAGCATCGTGGCAAATTCCGGCGTGCCCTTTTGGTAGCCCTGGCTCTCCAGGTAATCGGCCATCTTCTGGATCACCAGCTGATTGGCCGCCGCGCCGAGTGCGCCTTGCAGTGCGTCGCCGCCACCGAGTGCCGCAATGCCTACGCCCACGACACCATGAAGAATAGTGCGTTCGGTGCTGCCTTCGGCCCAACCCATGTTGCTCGCCAAGTCACCGGCGGCGGTCATCCCGACTTGACCGGCGACCTGCCCCATTTCGAGTTTCTCTTGGACCTTCTGCGCATCGAAGATCGGCGCGAGTGCCTGGTTATCGAGTGTCGGATTCCGATTGAGTCCGCTCAGGTCTTGATCCGGGTTATCGCGCACGATGATCGTGCCTTGTGCAATGCCCGACTGAGTGTCGCTGCTGCCGCTTCCCTTCTGCGGCACACCCAGGCTCGGCGCACCACTGAAGCCACTGCCTCCATATCCGCCGCCTCCTGTGCTGTAGCCGCCACCGACGCCAACGCTGCTGGCGCTGTAGTTGGCTTCATTGTGGATGCTCTCGTACGTAAGGCTGCCGGTGTTGAGTACGTTGTTGCTAGGATCGGCGCCGCTGGCGATGACACCACCCACGAGATGCGTGTTGCCACCCACGGTGATGTCGAAGCCGCCATTACCAGCTTCGATGCCGCTAACGTCGGTGACGCTGGCGTAATGGCTGTTGATCTTGCTTTGGTTGTAGTTCAGGCCACCGCCGCTGCTCATGCCGCCGAAGCCGATCACGACTTGCCCGCTGGCTTGCCATTGCTTGCTGGCGTAGTCGTCGGTGTCTTGCTCGCTCTGGATCAAGAGGTTGTTGCCGATGTTGGCGATCACCTGGTGGCCCGCGAGCTGCGCCCCCTGGATGGTGGTGTCGTTGCCGCTGATCAACGTGAGTGTACCGCTTGCGTTGACGGCGCTGTCGGCATGAGTGGTGCCGTTGCCGTGCACGTTGCCTTCACCTCCAGCGGCTTGGGCATAGATACCAAAGCCACTGCTGCCGATCAGTACGCCGACGCCGGCACTGACGTTTTGATTATTGCTTTGGAGCGTGTGGTTTTCGACTTGGCTGAGGAGGTTGAGGTTGTTGGCTGCCGCCAAGGCCACATCCTGTCCGGCGATCTGGCTACCGATGATGTTGAGGTCGCCACCGGTGGCAGCGATGGTGACATTGCCGTTGCTGCGGATGGTGCTGCCGTAGGTGGTGTCGTCGTGGCTGGTGGTGCTGCTGCTTGCACTGCTGCCGCCGATGCCGATCTTGAAGTCGATGCCGGCCTTACCCTGGGCGGCATCGGCAATGGCGTCGGCGCCGGTCTGGCCAGGGTCGAGATTCATGCCTTGGCCGGCACCAGGGGAGAACAAGGTTTGCGCAGCCTGGGCAGCGTAAAGTGCCTTGAGACGATCATCCTGAACTTGACTGCCGCGTTGTGCACTGTAGTAGACGCTGTTGGCGACGCTGGCGGCGGTGCCACCGATACCGACATTAATACCGCCTTGGCTTACTTTCTGCGTCTGCGTGATATCCGTCGTGCCGACTGCCGCATCAATGGTGACGTTCTTGCCCACGATGGTGGTAGCGGTGTTGCTCAGCACATCGCTGCCGGTGATATGGACGTCGTTGCCGGCGCTGAGCGTAACCGATCCATTCAAGCTGCCCACCGTGCTGCCGCTGTAGCTCACCTCCTGCACGCTCGTGGTGTCCTTGGCGCTGCGATTGCCGATCAGCACACTCAGGCCACCGTTGTTCATCAGGCCAGTGTGGCTGCTGCCGCTGGCTTGTTCGTAGTCATAGGTGTTCTGGCCAGCATTGAGAGTGAGGTTGTTACCAGCGGCCAGGAGCACGTTGTTGGTGCCAACGATTTGTGCATTCGTGGCAGTGAGGTTGTTGCCAGCGGCCAGCGTGACGCTGTCACCACTGAGCAAGCTGCCCACACTGGTGCTTTGGTCGATCTGTACACTGCTGCTGTTGCTGCGCCATTCCGGATCGACTGAGCCAAAACGCTTGCTGCTCGTGCTGAAGAAGCTGAAGCTCTTGGTTTCGGTGTCGTGTTGTTCGGTGTGCAGGTCCTGGGCGTCGGTGAGGTTGATATCGTGCCCGGCGGCGAGTGTCAACGCGTTATCGGCATTGAGGTAGGCGGCTTGTGCGTTGAGGTTGTTGCCGGCGGCGAGGCTCACATTGTTGCCGCCGAGGTAGGTGCCCACGGCGTAGGTGTCGCTGACGGCATCATGGGTGGTGGTGGCTGTGCTGCTGAACTGCTGCACTTCCTGCGCACCGGCATCCATCAAGGCTTTGCATTGATCGAACGCGTCGGTGGCGCCGTCGAGGTAACGCAGCCCCGTGAGGCCAGTGATCTGGTCCATCACCAGTTGAGTTTCGTAGAAGGCGTTCAATTGAACAGCTACCACCCCTCCGCAGTGGGGTAGAGCGACTTTCGGCTCCAATAGATCATCGCAGCGTAATAGATCATGTTGATAGGCAGACATAGTACAAGAGCCATCAGCCCTAAACTCGGGAGCCCAAAAGAAAGTAAAAACACAAGCAAATGCGCGCCTAGCGCCCTATTCCATCGCATAAATAAAAACAAATTACCGGCAAAGGCGATGGTGTACGCCGGCATCAATGGTGACATTAAAATCAAAACCCACTCTGGAAAACTATCCTCGGGATGCACATGAATAACCTGTATAAAAAAGAATGAAACCATAAGAAACAACAGATATATTAATATATATATCAACATACGACGTTTATTAATTTTGAATTTTTCAATCATTTTTTTCATGGCAAGTGGCAATAAAAAACCCATGATCACGAAAGGCAAGGAAAAAAATAAAAAACCACAAAGACCATACAATATTTCCATCCGCGCGTTCACAACCACATACCACGTATTCATAAACGCATTCACAACAGGAGGCAAATAATGCGCCATAAACACACCGCATGGCATGCTAGCCAGGCAATAGATAAAAAACAAACCAATGTCTCTCGCGCACGAAGAGTTCGTCATCACTGACACCCACCCTGATAACCAAAACGACCCATTCGATCGCACCCAAATTCAATTCTTTGATTTACATCCGTTGCATCAATCCAGTGATCAAGCCAACCTCCAGCCCAAATCGTAAAATGCGTAAACCCACCCTGCCCATCGTAGACCGGCTGCAAAATATTTTGCTCGTTAACGAGCTGACTCAAGCTCCATACATTTAGGTCAAATGATGGGTTTTGGTAGTTTTGATAGACGTTAACGAAGCTACTGTAGCCATTCTGCATGATCAAATTACCAGCCTGACTCCGCCAGTCAGCCAAACCACCAACGGTAACGAAGTTGCCTGTATTGAACTTAACCCCCATCAAGTCCTCTGTTGACGTCTCCGCCGCCGCACCAAACCACGGCGCACTCGTTTGTTGGTACATAGAACCAAAGAAGTCAGCACGCGCATCAATGGTGTTGATAGCGCCGTACGCAGGCTGATTCGTCATGACGATATTCAACACATTGCCACGTGACTGGTTAACATCATCAATGACATTACCAATCATGGATGCGTACGCAGGTATCGGATAGCTGTTTACAGGCGTATTGGCATAGCTCAGTGCATCACGAATACCATCCTGACAAGCACCACCGAGTGGCGCGGCGGCGCAAGCTTGTTTCAACGCCTCGTCATTCTGTCCTGAGAGCGCCATGTATGTATCGACAACATGTTGGCACTCGTCTTGGGTGCCGCATGATTTTAATGCTTTCTTGAACGCATCCATCTGCTGATGCGTTAGATAGTTATACGTCGTCCCATCCAGTGCCGTCGCCGCGCCGGTGCCGCCGCCCACGGCCGCACCTACGGCCGTGCTGGCTAGCTTGAGCATCGTGGCAAATTCCGGCGTGCCCGGCTCGTAGCCCTGGCTTTGCAGGTAACTGGCCATTTGCTGGACGACGAGTTGGTTCGCCGCCGCACCGAGTGCGCCGCTGAGGGCATCGCCACCACCAAGTGCCGCGATACCAGCACCCACGACACCGTGCAGAATCGTCCGCTCCGCACTGCCTTCGGCCCAGCCCATTTGCCCGGCCAGATCACCCGCTGCACGCATACCCACTTGTCCGGCCACTTGCCCCAGCTCCATGTTCTCCTGCACCTTCTGTGCGTTGAAGATCGGCGCGAGCGCCTGGTTGTCGAGCGTGGGAGTCCGATCAAGACCACTCAGATCTTGATTGGGGTTGTCGCGCACGATGATCGTGCCTTGCGCGATGCCTGCATTCGTCTCGCTGCTGCTGTTGCCCTTCTGTGGCACACCCAGCATGGGCGAGCCACTGAAGCCGCCACTGCCATAGCCTGCACTCACGCCGATGCCGCTGGCGCTGTAGTTGGCTTCGTTGTGCAGGGACTCAAACGTGAGGCTGCCGGTGTCGAGCACGTTCTTGCCTGGGTCGGCCGCGCTGGCGATCACGCCGCCGATCAGGTGCGTGTTGCCGCCGACGGTGATGTCGAAGCCACCGCTGCCTGCGCTGATGCCACTGACGTCGGTGACGCTCTGATAATGGCTGTTCACCTTGCTCTGGTAATAGCTGACACTCCCCCCGCTGCCGTAGCCGATCACGACCTTGGCGCCGAGTTGCTGTTGCTTGCTGGCGTAGTCGTCGGTGTCCTGTTCGCTCTGGATCAGCAGGTTGCCGCCAATGGCGGCGAGCACGGTGTCGCCGGTGAGCTGCGCGCCCTTGAGGGTGGTGTCGTTGCCGCTGATGAGGGTGAGGGTGCCATTGGCATCGACTGTGCTGATGGCATGGCTGGTGCCGTTGCCATGAGCACTGCCCTGGCCGACGGAGGCTTGGGCATAGAAGCCCACGCCGTCGCTGCCGATCTGGAGGCCCACACCGCCACTGGCGTTCTTGTTGCTGCTTTGAAGAGTATGGTTTTCCTGTTGGCTGAGGAGGCTGAGATTATCGGCTGCGGCGAGGGTGACGTTCTGTCCCGCCACTTGGCTGCCGATGAGGTTCAGATCGCCTCCGGTGGCGGCGATGGTGACATCGCCCGCGCTGCGGATCGTGCTGCCATAGGTGGTGTCATCGTGGGTGGTGGTGGTGCTGCTGGCGCTGCTGCCACCGAGGCCGATTTGCAGGGTGACCCCTTGCTGGGATTTTGGCGTGCCTTGGGTGGCACCGTTGAGTAATCCATCCTGCGCAAAACCCAGGGCATCGCTGGCGCTGTACGCGGCCTGGGCGGCATACAGCGCTTGCAGGCGGCTGTCCTGCACCTGGCTGCCGCGCTGGGCGCTGGCGTAGGCGCTGTTGATGGCGTCGGCGACAGCGCCGCCGAGTCCAAGCGTGAGACCCGATTGCTGTTGCTTATAGGTCTGCGAGATGTCTTGCGTGCCTACCGCTGCATCGATGGTCACGTTCTTGCCGACGATAGCCGTGCCCGTCTGGCTGATGACGTCACTGCCAGTGATGTGCACGGTGTTGCCTGCGGTCAGCGTGACGCTACCGTTCAAGCTACCGATCAGGCTACCTTGCGGGGTGGTGTCGGTTTCGGTGTAGCTGTGCGTTGTCTTGCTGGTGCCAATCATCAGGTTCAGGCCGCTGGTGAATACACCATTGGTCTTGGTCGTGGTGTCGTGCTGCTCGCTATGCGTGCTGGTGGCGGTGCCGATATTCAGGTCGTTGCCGGCAGCCATGACTATGTCATCGGTTGCCACGATTTGTGCGGCTCGGGTGTTGATGTCGTGGCCGGCAGCTACCGTGACAGTGTTACCACTGAGCAAGGTGCCCACGGCGTAGTTGTCTTGCACGGCATCGTGGGTGTCGGTAGTAGTGCTACTGAGGAAACCACCGCTCTTGGTAACGGTGTCGCGTGATGCGGTGTGCCTTTCGTTGCCGGCGTTGAGGTTTACATCGTTGCCGGCAGTCAACGCGATGCCGCCGTTGGCACTAGTGACGCCGGCCGCGACCGTAGTGAGGTCGTGGCCGGCACTGATGGCTACGCCGTTGGCAGCATCAATGGATGTGCCGCGCAAGGTTTGATCGGTTTGGCTCGTGCTGACAAAGGTTTTGCCGACGTAGCCCATGGTGTTCTGAGCACGCTCGTCGGTGACGGCATTGAGGTTGATGTCGTGGCCGGCGGCAAGTGCGATCTGGTCACCGGCGCTGAGCTGCGCGCCCTGGCTGGTGAGGTCGTTGCCGGCGACCGCCACAAGATTGCCACCCGCTTGCACGGTGGTGACGGCGTAGGTGGTGGTTTCCACGCCGTTACGCTGCGTGCCTTGCTGGTTAGTGCTGCCTTGCGCGTTGAGGTTGATGTTGTTGCCGGCGATCAGCTGTACATCATTGCCCGCGTGGATCTGGCCGGCGGTGGCATTGAGATCGTTACCGGCAGCAAGGCCAAGGCTTTGTCCAGCACTGACGGTGGCGTGATCAAGGGTGAGGTTGTTGCCGGCTTGCGCGGTGGGGTTGCCCGTAGCACTGATCGCGCCGGCGGTGGCAACGCCCAGGCGCTGTGCCTGGTTGAGCGAGAGATCACTGAGATTGACATCGACGTTGCCGAGGCTGACGCCACTGGCACCGGCGTTGCTGCTGATGTTGTTGCCGGCGACCAGCGCAACGTTGCCGCCCTGGATACTGCCGACGTTGAGCAGATCTTGTGCGGCTTGCACGCTCAGGTTGCCACCGGCATTGAGCGTGCCGGCGTTGAGCAGGTTGTTAGCCTTGATACTCGCGTCCTGGTTGGCCGCAATAGTGCCCGTGTTGGTGAGATTACTGCTCGCGTTGAGGGTCACGGTGTTGCCCTGGATCACCGCGCCGCTCGCCACGTTGTTGGCAGTTTGCTGGCTCAGATACACCACCGGCACCAGCACTTGTTCGCCGTCGACGGTTTCGTTGACCAGCCACACCATGTCTTGGGTAAGGCTGGCCATTTGCTCCGGCGTAAGCGCCACACCCACGGCAAGATTGAACTGCTGCGCCTCTTGCGCGCCGGCGTCCATCAGCGCTTTGTATTGATCGAGCGCGTCGGTGTCATTGCTCAGATAGCGACGGCCGGTGAGGCTGGTGATTTGATCCATCACCAGTTGGGTTTCGTAGAAGGCGTCGCCCAGGCGCTTGAGCGTGAGATCACCATCCAGACCGAGTTGGTTGAGCAGGTAATCGCTGCCGAGGAAACCGGTGTAGCTGGCGAAGCGTGGATCGGTTTCTACGAGATAAGGACTGCCGCTGCCCGGATGAATGGAATAGAGGCCGTTGCTGGGCAACTGGATGGGCCCCAGCGGGTTGGTGCCATCGCCAATGGTTTGCGCACCGCCGCCGACCTGACCACGCAACGTTTGACTGCCGCCGTTGCTGCCCAGGCTCACGCCGGCGACAGGCTTGCCATCGCTGCCGACCACGTTGTTATCGATGGTCGTGCCGGTGATGTCTACCGCTTGACCAGCACTCATGGTGGCGGAGAGTCCCGGACCTGCATTGAAGGTGATCCAGCTCGGCTGCCCCGCACCCAGGCCCAGCGATGCAGTGTCTTGATACGTGCCCCAGGTTTGATAACCCAGGAAATCCCCGTGGCGATCCGGGTTGAAGTTGACGAAATCGATGCCGGTCTGTTGTTTGAAGGTTTCCTGCACCGTGCCGGTGGGTGTCCAGGCGATGTTCTCCACGGCATCGGCGCCGGCGTTGCCACCACCCGCGTTACCGTCCTGACCGTTGATGATGAGGTTGGTGCCGGCGGCGATAGTGGATTTATCGTTGAGCACGGAGCCGTTCAACGTGATGTTGCCACCGGCCAGCACACGGCTTTCGGCACTGGCTGCCTTGAGTCGCTCGACGGATACCAGAGTTTCCGTAACGATGGCCCGCAGGTCGTTGTGCAAAATGTTGTGCACATCGCTTTGACCCGGCATCGTGACGCCGTTGCACCAGGTGTCGCCGTCTTTGCCGGGCGTACCTAGCGTGCCGCAGTACCCCTCCAGCGCAGCCACTTGCGCCGGACTCAGGATTTGGCTGGCGTCCACGTAAGGTGGGTGATGCAGCGGATTGGGATCGTCGTAGCGATAGATCGGCAGAGGATCCAGCGTCGTGGTGTTTTGCGCCTGCTCGGCAGCACTGAGGTTATAAACCTCGGTCTCGAAAACACGACGCTGATTGGTGAATTGCTGCGTGGAAATAGCGATATTGCCGCCTGCTTCCATGTCGCCGGACAGGTTGGTGACGCTGTTGCTGCGAGCGCCGCTGGCATCGGCAGCGATGGTGAGGTCACCCAGGGTATAGAGCATGGCGTCGCGGTTGAGCAAATCGCCGGTGATGTACAGGTTCAGCTGGTTGACCGCGGCGATCAGCGCGCTTTGATACGGATTATTATCCGTTGCCGTACCAAGATCCGCACCATTGATAAGGTTATTCGCGTTGACGGTGATGGCGTTGCCGATCACCGTGCCGGTGTTGGTCACGTCACCGGCGTTCAAGGTGATCGTGTCGCCTTCGATACGGCCTTCGTTGGTTTGTGTGCCAGCGTTGAGCGTCGTGTTGGCGCTGTTGATATCGGCGCCAGCCTGGTTGTCGAGACTGGCGGCATTCAGCGTCAGTGCGCCCACGGTTTGCAGAGTGGCACCCGCGGCGTTGGTGAACGCACCGCCGAGGTTGAAGGTGAAATCGTTATTGGCGAACAGGCTGTTGCCAACCTGATTCGTATAGTCGCCTGCAAGCGCCAGAGTCAGGTTGTTGCCTGCACGCAGACCGCCGGCGCCATCAAAGCCGCTGAACTGAGCAATCACATTGTTGTTCGAGGCGATATTGCCCCCGTCGTTATGGACCACATCGAGCATGAGCGCGATATCGCCGCCTGAACCGATCGAACCACCGGTGTTATCCAGCGTTGCCTCGCTGTTGTTCCACGCGAGATTGCCGGCGCTGTAAAGCTTACCGTTCCGATTGCTGAGATCACTGCTTTGCAGCGCAAGATAACCAGCTGAAACAAGGGTACCGGCGTTGTTAGTGATCTGCGCAACGTTAAGCGTGACGTCGCCATTCCCACCCAAAGTGCCGCCCGTGTTGTCGAGCGTGCCACCGTTGATCGTGGTGGTGCCACCATCCGCATTGGCAATGCGGCCACCCTGGTTGCTGATCGCGGCGGCGTTGAGCGCCAGTTGCGCCTGACCCTGTCCGGCACCTGCTTCCAATTGGCCATTGTCGTTGGTGAAAGCACCGCCAATGCCCACGTTGACGTTGCCCTGGGCTTGCAGTGCGCCACTGTTGGTAACGCCGCCTTGTGCAGTCAGCGTGAGATCGATACCGGCATAGATCTGGCCAGCGTTGTTGACCGTGTTCACACTCAGCGCGACGGCGCTATTGCTGCCGAGAAAACCAGCCGCGTTATTGCTAAGCGTTTGTGCAGTGATATCAAGGTTGCCATCGATCGCCTTGATCTGGCCGCTGTCGTTGTTGAGCGTGTTGGTGACGAGCTGAGCACTGCCGGCCAGCAACAGACCACCCTGATTGCTGAGCGTGCCAGCGAGTTGTGCCTGCAGGTTCTGCGCCACAATGGTGCCATCAGTATTGTCGAGATCACCGCCGGCAAGTGTGGCGCTGCCTGCCACACTCAGCGCACCAGCCTGGTTACTGACGACTTGGCTAGCAAGCACAAGATCGCCATTGCCCAGGATCTGCCCTTGATCGTTGGTGAGCGCACTGGCACTAAGGGTGAGTGTGCCGGTACCGGCTTGCTCGATCGCACCACCGGTGTTGTCGATGGTATCGGCACTTAGCGCCATGGTATTGGCATTGGCTACCCAGATACCGTGGGTGTTGTCCAGCAAGCCGCCGATCCGCACGCTCATCGGGCCGTTGCCGGTTTGCATCACGCTGCCGTAGGCGTTGCGCCAGTTAGCTGCCTGGGCGTCGAGCTGGCCAACCTGCATCGCGCCGTTGGTGTTGTCCACGGTGCCCGCGCTGCGAATGGTAAGCGTGCCGCTGGTGACCAGGCTGGCGTTGGCATGGTCGATATCACCAGCGGTACTGGTGAGGGACACGTCACCACCCGCACGCGTTTGTGCGCCGGAAAGATCCAGCGCGCTACCCACAATCGTGATCGCGCCGCTGGCAAGATTCACGCCGTTGGCTGCGAGTGCATCTGTCGTACTGATGCTAAGCGTGCTATTACCCTGCAGGCTCCCATCACTAGCCACACCTGCGCCCAACGTGCCGGAGGATGCGAGTTGCCGCGCACGCATGCTGGTGTTGCTGGCTGCTGCGATGACATTACTGTTGATCAGCGTATCGCCGGCATTGAGAGCAAGGTTGCCGCCGCTGTAGATGGTGCCGATGTTGGTGATACCCCGTGCGCTCCGCAGACTCATGTCGGCAGTCGATTGCAGCGCACCGCTATTGCTCAACGAATCAGCCTGCATTGACAAGGCATCGCCGCTATAAAGCGTACCGCTGTTGTCGACACCAGCTGTCGCCTGGACGCTCATCGCACCATTGGATTGCAGTGTGCCGCTATTGCTGAGCGACGCTCCGCTAATGGTGAGATTGGCGGCGGATGATGTGGCACCGGTCAATTGCAGCTGACCGACGGCGTCGATGGTGAAGTCGCCGCCTTGCGACGCCAATTGACCCGCATTTCGCACACCCACACCCGCCTCGCTGGCTATGAGGTGCGCCGCGTTGGCGTACATGCCGCCCAGCGATGCCACGTCGATACTTACCGTCGGCGTATCGCCCGTGCCAGCGATGGCCTGCATGGATAGATCGCTATAGCCAACCTGGTTGGCGCCAGTGACAACGTTGAGGTTATTGGCCCACACCTTGCCGTTGACAGTGAGACTGCGCGATATCAGGTCGAGCCGATCGATGTTCGACGCATCCATACCATCGCCATCGACGCTGATCGCGCCGCCGCTCGTGCGCAGCCCGCTCAACGAACCATCCGCTCCGAAGGTGGGCGTACCGGTGGTCAAGGTGGCCCGATTGGTATTGATAAAGCCGGCGCCATCGACCGAAATGCCGTTCGGATTGGCGATGATCACATCAGCTGCGTTGCCAGCCACTTCCGTATAGCCGCGCAAGTACGTGGGATTGGTTGATGTAACTTCGTTGACGATGAGTTTCGCCGACTGCCCCGCCTGGTAGTTGGGGTTCCCCACGATGTAGCCACCTAACTGGGTTTGCGAAACGCCCGCACTGTTGTTGAGGATCAGACCCTGCTTGTCGACGTTGAACTGTTGGTACTGATTGTGCGACACACCTGCCGCCGAAGGCGCCACGATGTTTACCACCGGCACGCCATTGCCCGCGGCATTGGTGCCTGGACGATGCACACTCGCATTCGGATCCGGCGTTACCTGAGCGGTCGCCAGTACGGGTGTTCCCAACAAGGCGGAGAGTACCGCCGCGCTCAACGCACGCCGTGAAAGGGATGCTCCAGAAACCGATAGATGACGACGGAAAGCCATAATGTCTGTCCTTGACGGGTAACGTGTCGTGATTGCGATCAGAACGAGTAAACGAGCTGGAAGCCACTCGCTGGCCGTGCGTTTGGCACCAGATCACCGCCATGCAAGGCCTTGCCGATAAAGGCATCCCAACTGAGCTGGCGATAGATACCGCGCAGACCGAAGAAACCACCGCTCAGGGCGGTGTTGCCGGGGATGTAGTCCGTACCCGGGCCACTCACGCGGCCAGCATCGATACCGGCATAGAACACGAATGGCCAATGGCCCACCGGCAAGGACAAGGTGTTGCGCCAATACCAGCCTTTGGCCGCGGCAAGCGTCTGGTCACCATCGAAACCACGCACGGTGTAGCGCCCGCCGATGCCGATGTATTCGGAGCCGTAAAGATGGTTGTCGGTGTATTGGCCGTGGAACTCACTGGTCCATTGCACAGGCTGCTTGCCCAGCGTAAAGGGCTGAGTGAGTGACGCATCCAGGGTGGTGAGGTGATAACGGAAGGTGGGATCGTCAGGCCGGTGATCGGCCGGATCGTGCTCTCCCCCGAACCACGGCACGCCGAAGCGTTCCGCCAGGCGCAGATCCAACTGCGCGTTGCCGATATAACGACGCTGGGCGATGGCGGCCTCCAGCGTGCTCATGTTGCGCCGCTGTGAATCCAACTCCACATCTTCGATATAGCTGTGTGCCAAACGCTTGCCAACATGCAGCTCGGCCGTAGTCTTGCTATGTTGGTCGCGATAAAGAAGGCGCTGCGCCACCAGATCGATGGCCTTGGACGTACCACTGCTGACAAAGGTCTGCGCTGAGCCTTCCACCGTCTGGTGATAGCGGTAACCGTAGATGCTGATGGTGAACAACCAGTCGCCGCGCGGGATCGAATAATTGCCGTTAAAGCCCTGCGTACCGCGTCCCGTGCCATTGAACACATCGTGCGTGACACCAAGCGACAACATGTCGGCCGCGTGGAGCGGGTTATCGATGCCGATATTCAGGCCGGCCTGGTACAGACCCGTTGCCGCAGCGCCGGAATCATCCAGTGTCGCGACCACGCGCCAGGGCTTACTGTGTTGAACAGTGACGACAAGATCGGATTGACCGGAACCCTCCGCCGGCGCAATGTCGATCTTCACATCCTGCGACGGCAGGCGCTTCATTTGCTCCATGCCCTGCTCAATGTCACGCAGATTGAGTAGATCACCGGGTCGCATCGGCAAAGCCCAGCGCCAATCGTTGGAGGAAGAGCCGTCTGCCATGCAGATGCCGTGAATCACACCAGGCACCAAGGTGATGGTCAGCACGCCTTTGGAAAGATCCTGCGCCTGCAGGCCGACGCGCGTGGTGACATAGCCGCGATCGATGATCAGGTCGCCGGCGCGACGCACGATCAGGCTTATACCTTCGTGCCCGACGCAACGGGCTGCGTATTGGCTGAGGTAACGCTGTACAAACCAGAAATCGGCAACGCGCTCGCCCACCAGGCGAACACTTTGCAAAGCAAAGCAGTCAGCCTCCTCAGGCAAGGCAAGGTTGTGGAAGGCGGTGGAAACTTCGCGATCCAGACGAACATCGGGCGCCCCATCACGTACCTGACGCTCTTGCGCCTGTCGCTGTGTACGTTCGCGTTGTTGTTGCTCGTCAGGCGTGATGGCCGACTGAGGGAGACGATCCTGGGCTGGGACGAGCGGCGACATGACAGCCGCACTCGCTAGTGCAAGCCAGCGTTTCCACGATGCATTACGACGAACGAATGTATTTTTCTTGCAATTCACAGCTTCCGTACTCTTACGCATATCCCTCGAGTGCGGACCATAACGAGACGATTACAAGCCAGCCATACGACTCATCTCCTTTAACAAAAATCAGTGATCACCTACGCACAAACACGGAAAAAATAGGCAATAGATAGCGCTAGCCGCTTATTTTTTTCCCTCCATATAGGACGATTACGAAATCCCCTAAAACCTCATGTGCAGGGATGATCACGATGTCGCCTTGCAAAGAAGACATTGCGCAAACGAGGCTAACGTGACAAATCGACCCGAATTCTTCTTCATGACCTACTGCAGCAGGTGGCACACGCGAAAGTGTGATGAAGCAGCGCAAAGGATGCGCGCTTCCCGCTTGCCAAATGCGCGCCTTGTTGACGTTCTTACTGCGACAGGATGCGGCTCGGGCGACATGCGAGGCGAAAACGAGCCAACGATGGATATCGCACGCCAATCGCGCCCTTACCCGGCCCCTTCTCCGTAATAAATGGAGCGGTGGTCACCTGCTATGTTCTATGCGCCCTCTGGCACTGGTATCGTTTTGCAGCGTTGCAGTATCGTCAGCCGTTCGGTGCCAGGACGGCGCGTTCCCCAACGCTACAGGGCCCTCATGAAGACCATTCCGACGCTTTGCGGCGCTGTGCTCGCCGCCCTATCCCTTTCCGCCAGCCTGGTCGTGGCCGCCGATGCTCCCCCATCGGGCTACAACCCATTCGAAACCTTCGCACCGTTTGTCTACCCGCAACCCTCGAACGGCTATCGCTCCGGCAGTGGAAAGCCTGGGCCGCTGTTTTGGCAGAATCGCGCGGACTATCAGATCAAGGCTGCGCTGGATCCGGACACGCGCAAGCTGACAGCCGACGAAGTCATTACTTATACCAACCACAGCCCCGACGATCTGGATGTGCTTTGGTTGCAAGTGGAACAAAATCGTTATTTGAAGGATGCGCGCGGCGCCTTTGACGACGGCAAATTCCCGACTGAATTCACCGACGGCGAGCACATCACGTCCATCGCGGTAGAAGGCACTGACGGCAAACTGCAGAAAGCCGACTGGGTGATTTCCGACACCCGTATGCAGATCCGCCTGCCGCAGCCGCTAAAGGCTCGCGATGGCAAATTGCGCGTGCATATCAGCTACAGCTACACCGTTCCCGGTGAGTTTGGCGGCCGCACTGACGTCAACCCGACCAAGAATGGTGACATTTTCGAGATTGCGCAGTGGTATCCGCGCATGTGCGTGTATGACGATCTGCGTGGCTGGACCACCGATCCGTACCTCAATAACGAGTTCTATCTGGAATACGGCGACTACGATTATTCGGTCACCGTGCCGTGGAACATGATTGTGGTTGGCGCCGGTGAACTGCTCAATCCGCAGGACGTGCTCACCAAGACCGAGATGCAGCGCCTGGATCAGGCCCGTCACAGCGATACCACGGTGATGATCCGTTCGGCCGATGAAGTGAATGATCCGAACACGCGCCCAAAACAAAGTGGCACGCTGACCTGGCACTTCCGTATCCAGAACAGCCGCGACGCGGTATTCGGCGCTTCCAAGGCCTACATCTGGGATGCCGCGCGCATCAATCTGGGCAACGGTAAGACTGCGCTGGCTGAATCGGCCTATCCGGTGGAAAGCGCCGGCAAGGAAGCCTGGGGACGCGCCACCGAGTACGTGAAGGCGGCCACCGAGTACTTCTCCAAGCAGTGGTATCCATACCCTTATCCGGTTGCGATCAACGAAGCCGGTTCGGCCGGCGGCATGGAATATCCGAGCATCACGTTCGATTCGAAGGAAGCGAAAGGCAGCGATCTGCACGCGCTGATTGCGCATGAAATTGGACATACCTGGTTCCCGATGATCGTCGGCACGGACGAGCGCCGCAACGCGTGGATGGATGAAGGCTTTAACACCTTTATCGACGTGTACGAAGCGGACAACTTCAATCACGGCGAATACGCACCCAAGCGCGATCCCGAATACGCGCCGGGCCACGGCAATCCCGCCGATGAAATCGTCAAGGTACTGACCGATCCGGACGCGCCGCCTCTGCTCACGCGTGCGGACGAAATCCAGGAGAAATACCGCCATCCGGTGACGTACTTCAAATCAGCCTATGGCCTGGTGTTGCTGCGCGAGCAGATCATCGGACCAGAACGCTTCGACCCGGCTTTCCGCAAATACATCCAAACTTGGGCTTACAAGCACCCCAGCCCCTCGGATTTCTTCCGCTTCATGGAAAGCGAAACCGGCGAAGACCTCAGCTGGTTCTGGCGCGGATGGTATGAATACAACTGGAAATTGGACCTCGCCATTCAGAACGTCACACCCATCGATGGCGACTGGCGCAAAGGTGCACAGGTCACGGTGGCCAACCTCGACAAGCTGGTGATGCCATCCACGCTGGAAGTCGTCTACACCGATGGCAGCAAGCAGGACATCCGCGTGCCGGTGGAAACCTGGATGCAGCACCGTAGCTATGTGATCCGCGTCGACGGCAACAAGCCGGTGAAGTCGGCCACGATTGATCCGCAGCACGCGATTCCGGATGTGGATCGGAGCAACAATACGTTTACGGTGAGGTAAAACATGGGCTGGCGTGATGACAAATCACGCCTCGCCGTCATTCCCGCTTTCGCGGGAATGACGGCCACGAACATCACGGCTCCGGCGGCGTACGGATCGCCTTGGAAAAATCCTCACCCGGCTTCACCGCCCGCGCACGCGCCGTGATATCACCCTGCTGGGTTAGCACCTCCAACGGATAGTGGGTATCCAGCGCCCCAGCCTTGTAGAGATAACCAGGCAAATACGCCGTTAGCAGCAGTCGATAGTCATACGGCAAGCCCGGATCGATCTGTTTGGCCATGCCATACACGATGGTTACGCAATTCGACGTCACCGTGTTGTAGAACGCAGGCTGCACGGTCAGTTCATTGGCCTCCTTCACGTAAGACAGGAATAGGGCACGCATCGCCGGCTTGCTCATCTGTAATCGGTACAGGTGATCATCTTCGCCGCGCACGTTGGTGCGCAAACGAACGATATCGTTTTCGTCCGCTGCCACGATGGCGCGCTCAAAATCCTTGAAGAATCCGCCAATCGACGAAAAGGTTTGGTGGCGCTGTCGGCGGATCTCCACCGAAAACACCACATGCGAGCCATCCTCGAAACCGAACGAAATCAGCGCATGGACAATACCCGGCATGCCCCACGAGGAAAGAATCAGATCGGCCGATGCAAGCTGATTCAGATCGTAATGACGCGTCTCCCAACTTGCGTCGTAATCCTCATTGGAGCGCCAATGGAAGTTGCGCACGTTGTCCAGGGTGACCAGGTCGCCATCGACACGGCCGGTCAGCTGCCGCGACACATCATCAGCCCAGTCCCGATGATTGGACGGCGTGATGGTGCTCCACCACGCCAGCAGAATCAGAAATGCCAGCCCATAAGCACCGATCGGCAAACCGCTGTGTCGGTGCCAGGCCCATACCAGCGCCAGCAGCACACCCAGCGTCCAGACCAGGCTAGCGATCCAGCGCGCCGCCGCCCCACCCGGGAACTGGTACCACAGCGCCAGGGCACCCCATCCACCTGACAGCACAATGGCCAGGACTATCAGGGCGTATAGCATCCATCGCAGCATCACCGGGCATCTCCCAAGAATCGTTGCAACATGGATAATAGAACGGTAACGACCGCTCATCCTGCTTCCTGTTCAACACAGTGCTTCACACTCCATCACCCGGACCGTCCAGAATGGCGGAACAGGTTCCTGGATGGATGAAGCTCAGCGTGCATCAGCCACTGCTTTCCTGCCAGATGAAGAATCGATGAAGGGCCGCAAGCCAATAGGGATCATTCGCGTCGTTACGCTGGCGGCCTTGCTGCTGACCGCCGGCTGCAGCATGGTGGGCGTCAAGCACATCACGCTCAAGGAATACGCCAACCAACGCCGCAGCGATGTACTGAACACGCGCACGCTCAGCGACAGCACGGTCCAGACACTCAACGTCATCGCGCTCAGCCGTGACGATTGCGCTGCGAACTTTCCCCGTTGCACCAACACCCTGCTCTACTCCGATGGACTCGACGATGAGCGACGCTTGTCGGCGCTGTCCGAGCTCTGGCTGGCCTATGCCCTGCAGCAGACGGACCAGAATAAAACGGTCGACGACCAGGCACTGAACGATTACCTCCAATCTGCACGCTATGCCTACGCATACCTGTTCTATACAGCGCGCGATCCGGGGGAACGTGCCTTCGAAACCCGCCAATCGCAGGTGCTGGATTTCTACAACTACGCCGTCAGCCAGGCGGTGAACAGCTTCTTTCAGCGGCTTCCCGAACTCGGCACGGACTGGAGCAGGAAACAGGTGGCCGGATGGAGCCTGCTGCGGCCGAACACGGATGTCTATCTTGGTTCGAGCAACTATGTCCCTACGGAGTTGATTCCCTCGGCGGGATTACGTTTCAGCGGTTTGCGCAACATCTACCAGCGCGATGGTTTCGGCTCGGAGTTTGTGGCCGTAGGTTCCGCGCCGGCAGATACCGGCCAGCCATGGCGCGAATCCAATTACGTGCCGCTCACCGCGGTACTGGAATTTCCCGGCGACGACTTGGCCAGCGTGCTGAGGACCGACGAGGTGCGCTTGTATGCCAAGAACCCTTATTTGGACAGCACCATCCAGCTCGATGGACAAACCATCCCGCTCGCTGCCAACTTCACGGCGCCCTATGGCGTATGGCTGGCGCGCTCAGGATTCGCAAAGCAATCCATCCGCTCGCTGCTAGGGCGCGGCGGCCTGAGCAAGCCGGAAGTGCTGCTGATGCAGCCCTACGATCCCAACCGCCTCACAGTGATCATGCTGCATGGATTGGCCAGCAGCCCTGAAGCATGGATCAATGTCGTCAACGAAGTGATGGGTGACGAACAACTGCGCCGCACCTATCAGGTGTGGGAGGTGTATTACCCGACCAATGTGCCGGTAGCGGTGAATCTCCGGCAGATCCGACAGGCTCTGGATGAAACGCTCAAGCACTTCGATCCATCCGGTAAAGCGGTTGCCTCCAACAACATCGTGCTGATTGGCCACAGCATGGGCGGCGTCATCGCCCGACTGCTTGTGTCTTCCAGCGATGACAAACTGTGGAGCGTCATCCCTGCCCGTCCTGGCCTTTCCGATGCCGACAAGCTGCGGTTGCGTGAGCGCCTTGCGCCATATCTGCAGTTCTCGCCGATGCCGCAGGTCACGCGCGCCGTATTCCTCGCCGCTCCCCATCGCGGCACACCGGTCGCACGCTGGAAACTGGCCCGCTGGATCGGCGGCCTGATCCGTCTGCCACTCACCTTGCTGGAAGAAGGCAAGAACATTACCGATGCCATGCAGGGCAAGAGCGCCACGCCCGGTACGCCGGCACAGCTACCCAACAGCATCGATAACCTCAGCGATACCGATCCTTTCATCAAGGCTTCCAGCACCCTGCCCATCTCGCCCCAGGTGCGCTACCACACCATCGTTGGCGTGTATAAGTCCAAGGGTCCGCTGTCCGATTCCGACGATGGCGTGGTGCCCTACACCAGCTCGCATCTCGATGGCGCCGACTCGGAGCTGGCCGTGCCTTCCTGGCACGATGTCCAGGAAACGCCGCAAGCGATTATCGAACTGCGACGCATCCTTCGTGTGCACGCTGCTGCATTGCATTGCCTGCAACCAGAGAGCGGCGCTCAAATCCCCTGTGCCCACCCATAACAACACCATCTTCGCGGACGCAACCTCCTCCTGAGCATTTGTTGAGCGATCGTCCACAGAGTAAGACGTTGAAATTCTCTGGCAGTTTGAAAGAAATCGACGTGCACGACTCGCCTATGACGATTGTTCAGAGATCGTGATTTTCACGTCGAGAAAAAGAAAGTCCTTTCTCAACGACACAACCTGAGCGACAGATCGCGCAGCGAAGTTCGTGGCGTATTTCTTGAGCCATGGAGAACATGTTCATCCAGGGAAACTATTTGTGACATACGAAGATTCATAAGAAAGTCACTTGCAATGCATGTCAACATCAGATAGTTATTTCTTGCGACCATGAGTAGAGGGGAAATCATGGCGTTTCCGTCAGTAGCTGATCGAATGCCTTGACCAGGCACGTGACGACCTCAAGGGAACGAGCAATGCAACACTTTCTGGATTGGGCTGGCCTCTCGTCACATCGAACATTTCGCTCCAGAGCCCGCATGAGGGCATGCGGTCACGTCACTACGTGCATCGTCCATATCCATATCATCCATATCACCCCGCAGGCGTGATGTAGCGCCGTTACTTTTCAGGGTCCATCTCGCAAGCAGTGCGAACCACGTTGTTTGGCATTGAAACCGCATCGGATACCGCATTGCCGATCTGACAATCCAGATTTGCCGCAATAGGAGAATGTGATGGAGTGGGTACGGGATAACTTGAAGCATGCGCCCGAGATATTGCTGTTCCTTTCACTTGCCATCGGCTATTGGGTAGGAAAATTTCGCTACGGCAAGTTCCAGCTTGGCGGTGTAGCCGGATCGCTGCTTGCTGCGGTGGCGCTAAGCCTCGTTGGCATTTCTGTCGACAACGGGGTGAAGTCGCTGCTCTTCACACTGTTTATCTACGCAGTAGGCTTTGAAAGCGGCCCACAGTTCTTCAAATCGCTGGGACGACAATCGCTACGCGAAATTCTTCTTGCGGTTTTCATGGCGATTTCAGGACTCGTTACGGTCGTCGTCATGGCCAAGCTGTTTTCACTCGACAAGGGCATGGCCGCTGGCCTTGCCGCGGGCGGCATGACGCAATCGGCGATCATAGGAACAGCCGGCGATGCGCTGTCCCGCCTCGGACTCTCGCCAGCCGACGTGCAAAAACTCCAGGCCAACGTCGCCATCGGCTATGCGGTGTCCTACATCTTCGGCTCGCTCGGCGCCATCATCATTTGCATCAACATCCTTCCACGCATCATGAAGCGGGACATTCACGACGACGCCCTCAAGGCCGAGGCCGAACGCCTGAAGGGTGCGATCATCTTTGGACCCGGCGAGGGACCCGCCATGCCGGAGATTGTCGGCCGTCTTTACGAAGTAGATGGTGGTGCGGGCAAATCCACCGCAGCGATCGAGCGATCTGCGGGAACATCCACCATGACCATCGAGCGCGTCAAACGGGGCGGCCAATTCATTCCGATCACACCCGATCTTGTGCTTGAGCAGGGCGATATCGTCCTGGTAGTCGGACGACGGGCAGGCATAATCGAAACGGCCAGCGGGCTCGGCCGAGAGATTCAGAGCTCCGCCGGCATGGAGCTCGTCATGAATACGCAGGAGGTGATCCTGCAAAACACAGCCTATGCAAACAAATCCTTCAGCGATATCAAACGTTCAGCCGAAACCGCGCTCAAGCACGGCATTTACATTATCGATATCAAGCGCGATGGTGAACCGCTCGCTCTGGCTGATAACACGGTATTGAAAACCGGTGACGTTATCACTGCGTACGGGGTCGATGAAGATCTGAAGCGTCTTGTGAAGGAAGCTGGGGCGCAGCTCACCAGCGACACAAAGACAGACTTTGTTTTTCATGGTGCAGGCCTGGTTGTCGGCTTGCTGATTGGTCTACTGGTGCTACGCGTGGGCTCCATTCCCTTGACGCTAGGCGCGGGCGGCGGTGCACTGCTATCAGGACTGTTGTTCGGATGGTTGCGTAGCAGACATCAGACCGTGGGCAATCTTCCGGTATCGGCCTGTCAGCTTCTCAAAGATCTGGGCCTTGCCGGATTTGTCGCCGCCGTCGGCCTCCAGTCGGGCTCACAAGCCATTCATACGATTGCCAGCAGCGGCCTTTCGCTATTCCTGATCGGCGTGGTCGTTACCGTGGTGCCTTTACTGTTGACCATGTTGTTTGGCCGCTACGTGTTGCGCTACGACAACGCGGCGATATTTGCCGGCGCGCTTTCCGGCGCTCGCAGTGCCAATCCGGCGTTCGGCGAGGTACTCGACAAGGCCGGCAATTCGATTCCAACGGCGCCGTTCGCGATCACTTATGCCTTGGCAAATGTCTTCCTCACCTTGCTTGGTCCATTGATCGTCGCATTCGCGTGAGGCTACACGTGACGCCGCCACACATCACAGCATGTCATGAGAATCAGGAGAATTCCGATGGCCGATACGAAGCACTCCAAATATTCCAAGCTGAGCCCGTTCGAACTGAAGGACAATCTCATCGCGCTGGCATTGAGTCATACCGATCGCTTGATGCTCAACGCAGGCCGCGGAAACCCGAACTTTCTCGCGACACTCCCGCGCAGAGCGTTCTTCCAGCTTGGCCTGTTTGCGGTGTCGGAGGCCGAACTGTCCTTCTCTTACATGTCGGAGGGCGTCGGCGGCCTCGTGCGCCATGAAGGACTGAGCGCGCGGTTCCATACCTTTGTCAGTCAGAACCGCGACAAGCCCGGTGCAGTTTTCCTGGGAAAGACCCTTTCCTATGTGCGGGATCAGTTAGGTCTTGACGGCGACCAATTTCTGCTCGAGATAGTCGCCGCCACCCTCGGCGCGAATTATCCGGAACCGGATCGCATGTTGCGGATAAGCGAGAAGATCGTTCGTGAATACATCGTTCGCGAAATGGGCGTACAGGGCATGGCCACCGAAGAGGTCGATCTCTTCGCTGTTGAAGGTGGCACCGCGGCGATGGCCTATATCTTCAATTCGATGCGGGAAAACAAACTCATAGCGCCTGGCGACAAGATCGCCATCGGCTCACCGATATTCACACCTTATCTGGAAATTCCCGAGCTCAACGACTATCAACTCAGCAAAGTGATCATCGAGGCCGACCCCAAGGCTGGCTGGCAATATCCCGCCTCAGAGATCAAGAAGCTGGAAGATCCTGCGATCAAAGCGTTCTTTCTGGTCAACCCGAGCAATCCTCCCTCGGTCAAAATCGACGACGCAGGACTGGAAGCCATCGCCAAGGTGGTCAAGAAGCGCCCGGACCTGATCATTCTTACCGACGACGTATATGGCACCTTCGCAGACGACTTCCGCTCGCTCTTTGCGATCTGCCCGAAGAATACGATTCTTGTCTATTCGTTCTCCAAATATTTCGGCGCTACCGGCTGGCGCCTCGGCGTCATTGCCATGACGCGCGACAACATTATCGACCAGGCTATTAGCAAACTGCCGGAAAAAGCCAAGAAGGAGTTGGACACACGCTACTCCTCACTGACCACCGAACCCCGAAAGGTCAAATTTATTGACCGGCTGGTTGCCGACAGCCGCGCCGTCGCACTCAACCACACCGCCGGTCTTTCCACACCGCAACAGGCACAGATGGTGTTGTTTGCGCTGTTCAATCTGATGGACTCCCGCCAGGACTACAACAAGGCACTCAAGGCACTCGTCCGCCGAAGGGATGCGGAGCTCTACAACAAGCTCGGCATGCCAGAGAAGGAAGACACCAACAGTGTTGACTATTACACCCTGATCAATCTCGAAGAGGTTTCCAGAAACCTCTATGGTGATGCCTTCGCGCAATGGGTTCTGAAGACGCAAAACCCGACGGATATTCTTTTCCGCATTGCCAATGACACCGGTATTGTTCTGCTCCCGGGTAGCGGCTTCGGCGTACTACATCCCTCCGGACGCGCATCACTAGCCAACCTCAACGAGTATCAGTACGCCGCGATCGGCACCGCGCTGCGCAAGCTTGCCGCTGAATATTACGAACAATTCAAGAAGGGAAAGAAGTAGGCCACTTGACTGCCTCTGGCTCAAACACCGTTCCAGCTTTGTCATGAGCTTTGACAGCCTCATTCCAGCCCATAAAGGAACAAAGATGAAGCCGACTTCCCTTTTCGAAACCAGCCGCCTTGTACTTGGGTACTTCGGTCTTGCCATGGCTCTTGCCGTTGCAGCAGTCCCCGCCAGCGCCCAAACCGCGGCGAACACAACGCAAAATGCTCCAGCCCCTGCCGCGCGCGTACTGGTGCTTGGCACCGGCGGCACGATCGCCGGCCAAGCCAGCACACGCGGAAGCGGCGCGTACAACGCCGGCAAGGTCAGTGCTGCCGATCTCATCGCCGCAGTTCCCGGCATAGACAAGATCGCGCAGATTTCCACCGACCAGGTTGCCTCGATCGGCTCCCAGGACATGAATGACAAGGTCTGGTTCGATCTTGTGAAACGCATCCAGCTCGCCATCAGGAACAAGGAAGCAGACGGCATCGTGATTACCCATGGCACGGACACGATGGAGGAGACGGCCTTCTTCCTTCAGACCGTGCTTGATACCAGGATACCCGTCGTGTTGGTGGGCTCCATGCGTCCCTCCACGGCGATTGGTGCGGATGGCCCCGCTAATCTTTACGAAGCGGTGAAGGTTGCAGCGTCACCGGATGCGCGTGGCCGCGGCGTGTTGGTCGTGCTCGATGACGCCATTCATGGCGCTCGCTGGGTACAAAAAACCAATACCACGAATGTCCAGACCTTCGAGTCGCGCGATGCCGGTCCCGTCGGTTACGTCGACATGGGCCCGGTACGCTTCCTTCGGGCAGCGAGTCCCTACAACGGCTCCAAATTGAAGCTTCCGGACGCTCCACCTCTGCCGCGCGTGGATATCGTGTATGCGCACGCCAACATGGATGGCCTTCCGGTAGAGGATGCGGTAAAGCGTGGTGCCAAGGGCATCGTGCTTGCAGGCGTTGGTGACGGCAACACGTCCAAGGAAGCCATCGATGCGCTGCAGGCCGCCGCAAAGGCAGGCATTGTGGTCGTACGTTCCACGCGCGTTGGGTCTGGCTTTGTCAATCGCAATGTCGAAGTGGATGACGACAAACGCGGCTTCGTCGTTTCCCTGGACCTTAATCCGCAAAAGGCGAGGGTCCTGCTTCAACTTCTGATTGCCAACGGCATTACTCAGCCGCAAGAGGTACAGAAGCATTTTGACGCCACGTGGTAATTCGGCGATGTCCATCCCGACCGTTGCCTGAAATACGACGAATACTCTGCTCTTGTGGCATTCGTGCTGAGCCCTCCACTCGGGGCTCAGCGCGCTGGCGCGCATTGCGAGAAACTGCAAATGCAGCAAATGACTAACGATTCCCTTCCTGCCAATATCAGGCTTTCAGCAACGCCTGATAATCGGGACTGAGTTCGGCGAGCACCACCAGGGCTGCGGCACCAAGCGCAACGCAGTCCGGACCTGCGGTACCCAGCTGCAATCGTGCATGGGCGCGATCCTCTCTGCCGCTCACAGATGGGTACAACGGAAACGACTGATCGATCAGACGCGCGAGAATGTCGTTGGAAAGCATGCCACCCACCAACATGGTTTCTGGATCAAGCAGCGATTCCAAGACGTTGATCGCATGACGTAGTGCGGGCACCGCTTCGGCCAACCAGCGTTCGATGCCGGCAGCGTGCTGGTTATCGGTCAAGTCCAGATCGCTCAGATTCTGATCTGCGCCAACTCCCAGATGCTCCAACAGGGATGCGCCAGAAACGTAACGTTCCAGACACCCTCGTTTGCCGCAGTAACAGGTCTTGCCGTTAGGGACGACGATGACGTGCCCGATTTCACCGGCGTTGCGCCAGTGACCCGAATAAAGCCGGTTGTCGAGGTACAAGCCCGAACCCAGGCCATGTCCCACGAACAGGTAGGCGAAATCCCGCAGTCCACCCGCGACGCCATACAAACGCTCGCCCATCGCAGCCGCCGTGGCATCGTTCTCCATCAATACCGGGAGCCCCGTTCGCTCACGCAGCAAGGCCAGGCTCTGCTCGTCATCCCAACCCGGCATGCTGGTGGGGCCCACGGCACTCATGCCCGCGACGCCAAAGGGACCCGGCAAGGCGATGCCGATGCCAAGCAGTCGCTCTGCTGAGACTTTGCGTCGGAACCACTCGATGCATTTGAGGAGCAGCGGCAACGCCTCGGCGAACGTCGGATAGCTCACAGCATGGACACGCCGTCCTCGCGTAACACCCTTGAGATCCAACAGCACGGCGACGATCTGATGCTGCTCCACATGAAAGCCGATCGAAAAACCGCCATCCGGATTGATCGACAGCGGAATGGGTGGCTGTCCACGCGCCGTTTTCTCCGGCGCATGCACCGACAGTTTCGATTCGCTGAGCAGCTCGGCCACGATGTTGGAAATCGTCTGTGCCGTGAGTGACGTAAGCCGCGTGAGATCCGCGCGGGTCAGGCGTCCGGCCTGCCGAATGGCCTCCAGCACAACGCGTCGGTTGTGCAAACGTGCGTGCTCGAGATTGGTACCCGTCGTTGGCTTGTTCGACTTCGATGAGGTCTGCATTGCTGGCCGTTTGCTACTTGGAATGGGTCAGAGGTGGGACATGCGGCGGGGAGGAAGCCGCTGGAATCTTAATGATGCGCTGGCCACCGCGAATGGCCTGCCTGAAATCGAAACGCGCCCGGATTCTATATGTCCCACCTCGACGGCCTATTGACCAGCCCTGGCATCGCCGGCCGTCATCGACGACCACACCCACAGGACGCATGCCCGAGCCCCGTGACATACCCTACCACCGCTTTAGTTAATTTCTTCAACTTGAATTAATATAAAACTTGTGGTTTTCTTGCCCCACCAGTCCAGTCCGCCCGATCGCGCGGTTTCCGGAGACTACCAGGGGTATGCAAAACCAGACGCAGGCAACACGCGACGCGCCTCAGCTGAAGCGACGGCTGGGATTGGCGTCTGCCGTTGCGCTCAATATGAGCCAGATGTGCGGCGCCGGCCCTTTCATCACCATCCCCGCGATGATCGTGGTGATGGGTGGCCCGCAGGCGTACCTCGGATGGTTGCTGGGTGCGCTTCTGGCGTTGTGCGATGGCCTGGTGTGGGCCGAACTGGGTGCCTCCCTGCCCGGCGCCGGCGGCACCTACATCTATCTGCGCGAAGCTTTTGGCAAGCGGACCGGGGCCTTGCTGCCCTTCCTGTTTGTCTGGACAGCCATGCTCTTCATCCCGATGACCATGGCTACCGGGGTTATGGGTTTTATCCAGTATCTGGGCTGGTTCCTTCCGCAAATGACCGCGCTGCAGGGGAATCTTGCCGGGTTGGCGCTGATATGGATCACCATCGGCCTGCTGTGGCGCACGACCCGGTCGATCGGCCGCCTCGGCATCGTGTTGTGGATCGTCATGCTGGTCAGCATCATCTGCCTGATCGCTGCATCGCTGTCGCACTTCAACGCCGCACGCGCCTTCAGTTTTCCGGCAAACGCGTTCGATCTGGGCAGCAGCGCGTTCTGGTTTGGGCTGGCGGGAAGCCTGACCATCGGCACCTACGATTACCTCGGCTACAACACCTCCGCGTACGTCGCGGCCGAAGTGGAAAATCCGGGCAAAGTCATTCCGGCATCCATCGTGCTGTCGATCCTCGGCATGTGCGTGGTGTATTTCACCATGCAGGTCGGCGTGCTCGGCGTTGTCGACTGGCATCGCATGCTGGACCAGAATTCCGCCGCCTTCACCTCCGTGGCGTCCGTGGTTCTCAATGAATCCTGGGGCGCGAAGGCCGCTGGCATAGTCACCGTTTTGATCCTGATCACGGCGGCCGCATCGGTGTTCGCCGGCCTGCTCGGCGGTTCGCGGGTGCCTTATGAAGCCGCCCGTGACGGCGTGTTCTTTCGTGCGTTCTCGCAGATCCATCCGCGCCTGGGCTTTCCGACCTGGGGCTTGCTGTCGATGGGCGTGCTGACATCACTCGGCTTCGCCATTGGCCGCCTCACGTCGTTAACGACACTCATCCAGTTGCTCACGACAGTCATGATCCTGGTGCAGTCGATCGCGCAAATCGGCGCCTTGCTCGTACTGCGCCGCAAGCGACCCGATCTCGAAAGGCCGTACAAAATGTGGCTCTATCCCGTGCCGGCGCTGATCGCACTGATCGGCTGGATCTACATCTACGTCGCGTCGAATCAAAACGCACCGGGTGCGTACCCGATCCAGTGGTCGCTGGCGTGGCTGCTGCTCGGATCCATTGCCTATCTGTGGTGGTCGCGTACCCATCACCTGCGAGTGAAGCACGCATGAGCCGACTCGCCCCCCTCAACTCATCCACTCCGTCGCATGGCGTGCTTATCGCGATCGATGTCGGTGGAACCAAGACGCAAATAGCGTGCTACGACACGTCCACAGGGCAATTGAATCGTACCCTGTTGGATACACACGCTCCCGGACTGACGGGCGCTGCCGCCTTGCACCGAATCATCGTGGCGGCGAAACAATGTGCTCAGCTCGATAACGTTCCTCACCTGCGCGGGGTAGCGGCAGTCTTTCCCGGCGTGGTGCGTGATAACCACTTGTTGATGGCGCCCAACACCCCGGGCTTGGAAGGGTTGGATCTGTATGGACAACTCGCCGCAGCGTTTGCCACGCCTGTCATCACCTTGGACAACGATGTAAAAGCCGGTGCTCTTGCCGAACACACCTGGGGCAGTCTGCATGGCGCAGACCATGCGCTCTACGTGAATATCGGCACGGGGCTTTCCGCCGCAGCCATCATCCACGGCGAGGTGTACCGCGGACGCAACGGCGCTGCGCTGGAAATTGGCTATCAGCTGACACCGTTTCTGGATCACCTTGCACCGACGGACTGGCGCGGTCTGCGCGAAGGTGTCGCGCCGATGGAAGCGATGTTCTCCGGCACCTCGCTGGATATCCTGGCGCGCGATCTTTGGGGTCCCGAACGGGATGCCAGAGATCTGTTTCGCAGCACCGACCCTAAAGCCACGCTTGAACTCCAGCGCAGACTTCATGCGCTGGCATCGCAGTTAGTAAATCTGTCGATCGCCTTGGATGTGGAACGCATCGCCATCGGCGGCGGTGTCAGCCAGCAATACCCGGTTTTGGAACCCGATTTGACCAAGCTGCTTCAGCGGCTGGTGCCTTTCCCGCCGACATTGGTGAGCGCGCGATTCGTCAACGACGCGCCACTGTGGGGTGCATTGGAACTGGCGCGTCGCGCAGCAGGTACCCCGGCACTGCCTTCAACGATGTTCGAAGCATCCAGCGATGACGCTGACAGAAATGAGGATCCATCGCCGAAAGGGCTACACAAAGCTACGCAATACCCATAGCAATCCGGATTGGGCAAGCCGCGGCTGGGGAGCCGTACTTGCCACCAACAACCGGGATTGAAGGTTCATTACTGGAGGGGAGAACACATCATGCAGCACCGCAAGACACCCAGCGCGACGGCCTTTGCCAGGCGATGGCGTTGCGTTGCGCGCCTGACAAGCTTGCTCGTGTGCCTGGTGCTGAGCGATGTCATCGTTGCCGCCCAAACAACTCCCGAGCCGATGCTGCCACTCATGCCATGGCCATCGCAGGTGGATATCGGCAAGGGCGAGTTCCCGGTGAGTGCCCATACGCCCATCGTGATCGCCGACCATGATCCCGCAACACGGCTCACGGCCAACTATCTGGCGGATCTGCTTCGTCGCACGCGCGGTTTGTCACTGACGGTGAAAGACGCCGACGGCACCACGCCAATCAACGCCATTGTGCTTCGTCGCGATCCACAGGCCCCGGTGCTCGCGCACGAAGGCTATGCGTTGGTCATCACCAGCAAGGGTATACGCATCAATGCCCGCGACGAAGCTGGCGTGTTTTACGGCGCGATCACACTGTGGCAACTACTTACACCGAACGCGCAAAAGGGCGCGGTGAACGTGCCGCAATTGAACATCCAGGACCAACCACGTTTCACCTGGCGTGGACTGATGCTGGATTCCTCAAGACACATGCAGTCCGTCGCGGACGTGAAACAACTGCTGGATCAAATGGCCCAGCACAAGCTCAACGTGTTTCATTGGCATCTTACGGATGATCAAGGCTGGCGCATCGAAATCAAGCGTTATCCCGAGCTGACGCGTATCGGTGCTTGGCGCACGCCACCCGATGCTGGGCACGATGGCGAGCCGCAGCGTTACGGCGGGTTCTATACGCAGGAGCAGATCCGTGAAGTGGTGGCGTATGCCGCCGCGCGCCAGATCACCATCGTGCCGGAACTGGACATGCCTGGCCACGCGCAAGCGGTCATCGCCTCGTATCCCGACGTTGGCGTGACTGGCGGTCGACCCAATGTGTCAGCCGATTGGGGCATCAATCCCTATCTCTACAACGTCGACGATGCGAGCTTCCAGTTCATTGAAAACGTACTGGATGAGGTGATGGCGTTGTTCCCATCGCACTACATCCATCTTGGTGGCGACGAAGCGATCAAGGATCAGTGGCAAGCATCACCAGCCGTGCAGGCGAAGATGCACGCCTTGCATCTGAAAGACGAAGACGCTTTGCAGGGCTGGTTCATGGGCCGGCTGGGCGCGTATCTGACCAGCCACGGACGCCGGCTGATTGGTTGGGATGAAATCCTCGATGGCGGCGTACCGGCTGATGCCACCGTCATGTCCTGGCGCGGTGCCGATGGCGCCATCAAAGCCGCAAAGATGAATCACGACGTGGTGATGTCGCCCTCGCCCGACGTGTATTTCGATAACGTGCAAAGCGACTTGCCACAGGAGATCGCCGGGCGCGCCCCCGAACTCGATCTCACCAACGTCTACGCGTTTGATCCCGTACCGAAGGCTCTGAATCCATCACAGGCTGCGCACGTATTGGGCGCACAAGCCAACGTATGGACCGAGCACCTGCCCAGCATGCAGCACGTGCAGCAAGCGATCTTTCCTCGCCTGGACGCTTTAAGCGAAGCAGTGTGGTCCCCCGCCGCAACGCGGAACTGGCAAGGCTTCCTGGTTCGCATACCAGCCCAATTCGCGCGTTACTCGACACAGCACATCAGTTATTCCAATAGCGCCTTTGCACCATCAGCCGTATTGGACATTAACGCTGCATTGGATAGCGGGAGCGCACAGGTAACGCTACAAAACCAGGCGCAATACGGTCATATCCGCTACACACTCGATGGCGGCGCGCCCAACCCGAACGCGACGCTGTATACCAAGCCCATCAACGTCAAGCTACCTGCCACGTTGCGTGCCGCCACGTACGCCGACGATGGCAGTCTGCTCGGCGCGATGGAAACACGCGTATTGGATCGCACCACCCTGCTAAGCCACAAAGGCGTGGAGCTACCGCAGTGCCCGGGTGACCAAGACCTGATGCGCATGCAACCGATGCCCGATGCGAACAGCCTGGCGCCGGTCTTCCTCACCAACAGCTTCAACGCTTGCCAGCTTTATCCGGCGACACGATTGAATGGTATCGGCAAGGTCCACGCTGACGTTGTCAGGCTGGAACGCAACTATGCCTTGGCACACGACCAGAAGCTGGTGGTGTCACATCCTCACGCTACGCCTTACGGCGAACTGGTCATCCACCGAGACACTTGCACTGGCGCTGTCATCGCCAGCATGCCGTTGCCTGATCCCGCACGCAGCGAGCGACGTTTTTCACTTGACGCAAGTGTGCCACCGCAACAAGGCACACACGGCCTGTGCTTGATCTTCACCGCTCCGACCGAAGGATCGTTTTACGCGCTGGATCGCATTCAATGGCTGCCTGAAAAATGACCAGCGAACAACGCAAACAGCAACACCACGCATCTTCATCCCTTCTTGCTTGCGAGAAATGGAAACAGCGTCGGCATATCCACGCAACACAGGTGAACCCATGACCGTGCCATCCAAACGCCTAGCCTCTCTCGACGCCCTGCGTGGCTGCACCGTCGCTGCCATGTTGCTGGTCAATGATCCAGGTGACTGGGATCATGTTTTTGCACCGCTGGATCATTCGCCATGGAACGGATGCACGCCTACTGATCTGATATTTCCGTTCTTCCTTTTTGTCGTCGGTGTATCGACGGCCTTTTCGCTGGTGCCGCGTCACGAACAGGGCGTGGCAGCAGGCGAACTGGCGCGTACAGCACTGTGGCGCGCGTTGCGTATCATCGGCCTGGGCTTGCTGTTGCATGTCTTGGCATGGTGGTGGGATCCCGGTGAGCACATGCGCTTCCCGGGTGTGTTGCAGCGCATTGGCGTGTGCTTCGCGGCAACGGCTCTGTTTGCGCTGTACACGAAGCCGCGCACGCAATGGAGCGCGATCGCTGTACTGCTACTGGGCTATTGGGGGCTCCTCATACTGGGCGGCTCGCTGGACCGTTGGGTGAACATCGTCAGCCGCACCGATACGGCGGTGTTCGGTCACTTCGTCTATCTCATCGATCCGGCTACCGGTCGCGGGCACGATCCGGAAGGCCTGCTCAGCACCCTTCCATCCATCGGTACGGCGTTACTTGGCTTGCGCATGGGGAGCTGGCTGCGCGCAGGCAATCAAAAGGCGCTGCTGGTTGCAGGCGTCATCATGCTGCTTGCCGGTGCCCTGTGGTCGATGGTGTTGCCACTCAATAAAAATTTGTGGACTTCATCGTTTGTGCTCTGGTGCGCTGGCTGGTCCACCCTGGCTCTGGTGCTGTTCCACGTGTGCATTGATCAACGTGGCTGGCCGGCCATCGGGCGACGCTTTGGCGTCAATGCCATCGCCGCGTACGCGGGTTCGGAATTGCTGCAAGTCATCCTGCCCGCGCTGGGTTGGCAGGATCCGCTCTATCAGCATCTGTTCTCCAACTGGATCACGCCGATGGCGGGTCCCTACATCGCGTCGCTGGCTTTTGCCGTCGCGTTTGTTGCGGTTTGGTGGGTCATCGTTTGGGCAATGGATCGTCAGGGTTGGTATGCAAAGCTCTGACGCATAAGAGTTATCTGCAAAAGGGGAGGAGCATCGGGCAATCCCGTCCCGGTGTCATCACAACGAACGCGTCAGGCATGCCTAAGAGCCTGGATGGGGGAAGACATGTATAAGCAACAAAAGAAGCCATTGTCGGTTTTGATCTGCGCAGTGCTCAGCGCTGCAGCATGGTATTCGGGCGCAGCAGTGGCGCAGGATGCAGCATCACAATCCACAGCGTCATCGCCGCAAACGTCGAGCACGGATCAGTCATCGACACAGGGCAGCTCCAAAAATGCCAAGACCTTGCAGGGTGTGCAGGTTACCGGCTCGCTGATACGCAGTGTGGATGTAGAAATGGCACAGCCCGTCGTAACCATCACGGCGCAGGACATTCAGAAGCAGGGCTTTGCCACGGTCGGTCAGTTTCTGCAGAACGTGACGTCCGGCAATAGCTCTTCGGATATGAGCAAATCCGACCCCTATGACTCAGGCCCAGATGCCGGAGGGAGCTTCGTCGACTTGCGCGGCCTCGGGGCGCAGCGCACCCTGGTGTTGATCGATGGCAAGCGCGTCGGCACTTCTTATGATGGCCTCACCAACCTCGACACCATTCCTGTCGCCATCATCGACCATGTCGACGTACTGGCGGACGGTGCGTCGGCGGTCTACGGCTCAGACGCTATCGCCGGCGTCGTCAACATCATCACCAAAAAAGATTTCAACGGCGCGCAACTGGACACTTACGACGGCCAATATCAGCCTGGCAGCGACGGCACGCAGCAGCAGTATGCCCTAACGCTCGGCAAGACCACCCAGCACGGTTCGATCGTCTTCACCGGGCAGTACCAGAATCAGGACGCGATCAACGCGGCTGACCGCAACTACAGCGCCTGTCCTTTGAGTTGTAAATTTCCTTATGACGCCTGGCAAACGCAGGGCGCATTTGGACAAATCCTCAATGATCCCAGCGGTAATACGCTGGTACTCAACAACGGCGGCAATCCGCGCAACTACAACGACTACCATGTGCAGGTAGCGCCGACCATCGGCGCCAACGGCGACGTGATCGCACCGGGCGACACGTACAACTACAACAATCAATATTCATTGCTTAGCGCGACCAGCATGAAGAACCTGTTCTCGCAGGGGCATTACGATATCGAGAACAACCTTACCGCCACCTTCAGTGCTAGCTATAACCAGCAAGGCAACACATCGATGCTGGGCGGCCTGCCCTTGTCTACGCCGGGTATCGTCGATCCGCAGCAGCCGCAATTCACGAACCCCATGTTGTCGGCGCAGAGCTATTACAACCCGTACAACACGCCGGGACAAACGCCGCAGGACGTGTCCTTTCAGCGCTATCTGATCGAAATGCCGCGCATTACCGCCAACAAGGTCACGAACTTCCGTTACAGCCTTGGCCTGGAAGGGTTCTTCAACGTAGGCGAGCACATGTTCAATTGGGACGCCTACTATTACGAGACCAAATACGAAGGCAACATTTACACCAGCGGCAATATCTATCTGCCGAACCTGATGAATGCACTGGGCCCATCGTTCATGGGATCCAACGGTGCCGTGCAGTGCGGCACGCCGGGCAATGTCATCGCGGGCTGCGTACCCTTGAACGCGCTAGCCGGGCCCGGCGGCTACACCCCCGCCATGCTTAACTACATCGAAGCGTTCGGTCACGAGGTGTATGGCAGTCAGGAAAAAGGTCCACAGGTGGATATCAGCGGTGATGTCTACCAATTGCCGGCGGGTGACGTGAATGTGGCGATGGGTTTGTCTCATCGCAGTGTGTCGGGCTACGACACGCCCGACATTCCCTCATCGGAGGGCTACACCACCAACCTGGCGGGGCAGCCGACAAGCGGCGGGTATAACGTCAGCGAGGCGTACGGCGAAATCAATCTGCCTCTGCTGAAGGATCTTCCCGGGGCACAATCGCTGAATCTGGATATCGCGAAGCGCTTCTCGCACTACAACAACTTCGGTAATACGAACAACAGCTCTTTCAAGCTCACCTGGAAGCCGATTGACGACCTGCTGGTTCGCGCCAGCTACGGCACCGGCTTCCGTGCGCCGACGATTGGCGATTTGTACGCGGGCGATACGACCACTTATCCCTACTTCACCGACCCTTGCGATGTCACCTATGGCTTGGCTCGCTACAACAGCACGGTGGCAAAAAACTGTGCCAACGGCGTCGGCGGAAAGCCGCCATTGAGTATCGCCGCGTTGACTGCGGCAGGCCTCGGTACCGAATACGCCAATGGCTTTGGGCAAGAACAATCACCGGGCCAGTTGATCACGACGCCAGGCAACATCCCCGTGTACGGGCCGTTCATACAGGGCGGCAATCCGAAGCTTAAGCCGGAAACGTCCAGCAGCACGCAGATCGGTTTTGTCTACAGTCCCAGCTATCTCACGGGCTTCAACGCAACGATTGACTGGTACAAATACATCGTACGGAATGTCATTTCGAGCATCCAGCCCAACGAGGTATTGGATAATTGCTACGAACTTGGCATCGCAGCTGATTGCGCGCTGTTTCAGCGATCGGCTGCCAACAACTTCCAGGTGAGCGGCCTGTTCATGGGCGAGGAAAACCAAGGCTATCTGGACACCGCCGGTTACGACGTCGATCTTTCCTACACGCTTCCCGGCTTTTCGTTCGGGCAATTCAAGGTTGACTCGCACTCTACCTACATGACGAAGTACAACGTGCTCCAGTATGAGGGCGTTCCCGTCAGCAACGAAGCGGGCATGTTGTCCAACTGGCGCCTACGTTCCAACTTCACGGTGTCATGGTCATACCATAACGTCGGCGCGCAATGGACGATGCGCTATTTCTCGCCCCTTAAGGACGCATGCTACAACGTGCTGGATACGGCTGTTCCGTGCCAACTGCCGAACTATTACGCTCCCGGCGTCGGCGTGAATCCGATGCAGCAGGTTCCATCGGTCACCTTCAATGATTTGCAGGTGTACTGGAATGCACCGTGGCACGCGACGATCTCGGTGGGTGCGAACAATATTTTCAATCGCATTGGTCCGTATGCCTACGGTAGCTATAACGGATTCGACGCCAACTACGTCTACAACCCGGCCTACGATTACGGTCGGATGGTGTATATCCGCTACTCCCAGAAGTTCTGAAAATATTGATTTGAGACGCCCCCTCTCTTGTGTCCGACGAGAGAGGGGTTTCTCGGCATAAACATCCCTTCAAAGACTGGAGCAACGAACGATGGCGACGATATCCACAGCGCAGCGTGTCGCCTCCATCGACATTTTTCGCGGACTTACGATGGCGGTCATGATCTTCGTCAACGAGCTCGCCGGCGTGCACGGACTTCCCTGGTGGACGTATCACGCGCATGCGGAGCAGGACGTGATGACCTACGTCGACATGGTCTTTCCGTTCTTCCTGTTCATCGTCGGCATGTCGATGCCGCTGGCAGTGGAGCGGAGACTGCAGCAGAATCCGTCCCGCGCTTCGCTATGGCTACACGTGGCATCACGCTCATGCGGCCTGGTCGTGCTGGGGTTGATCCTCGCCAACGCCGACAGTGTCGACCCCAAGCTCATGCTCGTACCGGTTTCAGGCGCGGCGTGGACGCTCATGGGACTCGTCGGCGGCATACTGTTTTGGCTCGTTCCCAGCCGCAACCCTCAGCACCGCCGGGTCTATCTCGCTCTTCGAGGCGTCGGCCTACTCCTACTGATCTTCGTCTACACCATCTTCCGTCGCGCCACCGACAGTGGCGGCACGGCGTGGATCGACGGTTCGTATCCTGAAATCCTCGGTTTGATCGGATACACCTATTTCGCCGTCGCGCTGCTCTACATTCCAAGCCGGCATTGGACGTGGGCTCCCCTCGCTTGGTTTGCCGTGCTCATCGCCTTCTGCGCACTTGCAGTTGCGCACGTCATCGACTGGCCTGCGAAGCTTCCACTTTATGTGTGGCCATTCAGTAATGGAGCTCATCCGGCGATCACCATGGCGGGCATCGTCACATCCACTCTCTTCCTGCGTTCCGATCCCAGTCGAACGACCAACCGCCGAATCCTGTTAGCGTTGACCTTTGCGGCATCCATGTTCGCTGCGGCTTGGTTACTTGCACCGCTCGGCATTTCCAAAATCCGGGCAACGCCCACGTGGGTGCTTGCAAGCGCGGGGGCGGCAGTCCTCGCATTCCTGCTGCTTTATTGGACCTGCGACATGAAGGGCCGCACGCGCTGGGCGGCGTTCGTGAAATCCGCAGGCGAGAACACGCTGTTGACGTACCTGCTACCGGATATCTATTACGCTCTTGCCGCCTTTATCGGTTTCACCTATTTCGACAACCACCTGACGTTCGGAATTCCGGGCGTACTACGTGCTGTCTGCTTTACTGCCTTGATTCTCGCCGTGTCCGCCCTGCTCACCCGGTGGCGTATACGCCTGCAGCTTTAGTGCTTGGTCCCGTGATGCTGCCTGAAGCGAAGCCCGCACCCATCGAAGGGGTAATACGGATGATGAAAACATCGGCTAAGACGCTCATTGCACTCGCTTTACTCGCCTTCGGGTCAAACGCTTTTTGCAGGACCACTACACCCGTCATTTGCGCGTACGTTTTCACTCACGGAGCAACCCTCACTCAGGGCCAGGTCGACCCGCATAAACTGACTTGTGTGAACTACGCCTTCGCCAACATCGAACAAGGTCGCATGGTGGAGGGCGCACCCGAAACTGCGAAAAATCTCGCCATGCTGGCCGCGCTTAAACACGACAACCCCGATCTGAAGGTGCTCATTTCCGTCGGTGGCTGGCTGTGGTCCGGAGGCTTCTCCGACATGGCTCTCACCCAGGCCAGCCGTGCCGCATTTATCGACAGCGCTGCGGCATTTCTTACGCGTTACAACCTCGACGGTCTCGACATCGATTGGGAGTTCCCCGGTCAGGCCGGTGCCGGACATGCCTTTCGCCACGAGGACCAGCAGAACTACACCCTGCTGATTAAAGAGCTGCGCATCCGCTTCGATACCATGCAGAAGTCACTTCATCGCCACCTCTACCTCACCGTCGCCGTTGGTGCGACGACAGATTTCCTCGATCACACAGAGATGAGAGAAGTCCAGAAATACGTCGACGATGTCAATCTGATGGCCTACGACTACTACGAGCCGGGTGACGAAAAGATCACTGGCAATCACGCCCCGCTATTCACCAACTCCGCCGACCCACAGGGCATTTCCATCGACCGCTCTGTGCATGAGTACGAACGTGCGGGTGTCCCCGCGACAAAGATCATCCTTGGCGTGCCGTTTTACGGACACGTATGGGGTCAGGTACCACCCAAAAACCACGGACTTTTCCAGACCGGCCAACCTGTGCCGAACGCCTTTGCCGATTATGGAGTTATCACCCGCACCATGCTCGGCCAGCAAGGCTACACACGCTACTGGGACAATGCCTCGTCCGTGCCTTATCTCTACAACGCCGACAAGCAGATCTTTGTCTCCTACGAAGATCCGCAGTCTCTCGCCCTGAAAGGCAAATATGTGATCGACCATCACCTCGCCGGCGTCATGTTCTGGGAATATTCTGGCGACGACGCCTCCGGCACGTTGTTGAATACCATTGATGCTGCGCTACGCCCGAGCAAGGTCGCCCATGCCGGAAAACCCGAAACATGAATTGGGTTGCTCTTGCCGATCTTCCTTTCAGCTACCGGCACAGGGCAACGTTTCAGCGCGAGCTTATAAGCTAAACACGTCCTCCAATCGCTCCCAAGCCGTGGCACCGACGAAGGCAATGTCGGTGAGTGCGATAGCCGTAAGGTGTATTCTTTCGCGCAACCGGCGCGACACTATGGCGTGGGCGATGCCGAGAAGCGTCCCATGGCATCGACACGGATATATCCGTTTTCAATCGCAAGGCAGCGCTCAAAAGGTTGATGTCGCCCACATCCCTCTGCACGAGAACGAGGACTATGGACCGATTCGCAGTCATGGAAACCTTTATCTGTGTGGTGGAGACGGGCTCATTCTCGGCGGCGGCAAGACGTCTGAACGTCGGTCAGCCGGCGGTCTCCAAATCCATTGCACAGCTTGAGGACCATCTTGGCGTACGCCTTCTGCTGCGGTCGACGCGCGGACTCACGCCTACCGAGGCCGGGCAGCATTACTACGAGCGCGCCAAGCTCTCCATCGAGGAAGCCAACGGAGCCGAACTGGTCGCACGCGGAGCCGGTAAGGGGCTTTCGGGCAAGTTGCGTATATGCGGCGCCGTCACCTTCGCCCGCCTGCACGTGGTGCCGCAGCTCAAAACGTTTCTCGAGGCGCATCCCGATCTGAACATCGACATCGTGCTGGACGACCGGCAGATCGACTTGCTGGAGCATGGCATTGACGTGGCCCTGCGCATGGGCACATTGGCCGATTCGAACATGACTGCTCGTCGCCTGGCGCAGTCACAGCGCTTTGTTCTCGCCACACCTGCGTATCTGAAGATGCATGGCGAACCGAAAACACCGGCGGATCTCGCCCAGCATCAGGCGATCGTCTACAACCCCGGCAACAGTCAGGCCGCCTGGAATTTCCGGCGTGGTGAAACGGAAGTTTCTGTAGCCGTTTCCGGCCGCTTGCAGGTCACCGCAGCGGAGGGCGTGCGCGCAGCGGTGCTGGCGGATATGGGCATCGCCATTGCTTCGGAATGGATGTTTGCCGAAGAAATAAAAAAGGGCGCGGTGAAGATATTGCTCGCGGGCTGGGAGCTTCCCGTCATCGATCTATGGGCGGTGTTCCCCACCGGGCGCATGGTCAGTGCCAAGGCGCGCACATTTGCTGATTTCGTCGAGGCGATACTGAAAGATACCGCCTCGACATAAGCGGTGAAGCACTATGCAACGCTGTATGGCCTCAACACTGGCAACAGCTCTTCCGGCTCCGGACGATGGGTATAGTCCGGATTCACTTCGGCATACGCGATAGTGCCGTTCGACGCGATCACGTAGCGGGCTGGAATAGGCAAGGTCCAGCTATCATCGCCATTGAATGCCGGCAGATGGTTCTTCAGCCGCTTGTACAGCTCAACCAAATAATTCGGCAATGCGTAGCGAATACCGAACGCAGCGGCGACCTCATTGTGCGTATCGCTGAGAATCGGAAACGTCAGATGATTGTTGCGCATGGACTTGAGGCTGTTCGCCGCGATCTGCGGTGATATCGCCACGAGGTTGGCACCGGCCTCGCGAATGGCAGGCAGCGCAGCTTCCAGCGCCTGCAATTCGAAATTGCAGTAAGGACACCACACACCGCGATAGAAGCTGATGACGAGCGGCCCTTGCGCGAGCAATTCGCGTGAGGAAACGGGCTGGCCATGTGCGTCATTCAAGACGAAATGAGGCGCCCTTTCGCCAGCTTTCAGCGCGCGGGTGGCTTGGCCGGAGGCGATCAACTCCTGCGTCGCGCGCTCCATGATGGGATGAATGTCAGGCGGCGCGTTATACGGCGGTTTGCCCGCGCGAAAATCCGCCTTGAAGGCATCGAGAGTGGCTTGCAGAGACATGGCTTAGGCACCTTTTTTGAGTTCGGGGGCATCCATCTTCGTGATGGGTTACCGAAGGCGGAACCCGTGACGTATGCATATCTGCCATTCCTGTGGGGAATTCCCGGCGCATATCCGATCCCTGGACATCCGAATGCCGCCCGGTGGCTTCCACGAGGACGGGATAAGGCAAGAGAACAGCCAGCCAAGCATCCCCATTCCCTTCGGGACTAATTGGTATTCCCCGCTGCTTTCTAGTTGAAGCGCAACGACTCGGCCAAAGTGCGTTCCGTCCCCTTTCCTACTTTGACGGAGTCACAACATGAACACCAAAGTCGTCCTGATCACAGGTGCCCTCGCAGGTATTGGCCGTGCCACCGCCATAGCATTCGCCAAAGAAGGCGCCCATCTGGTCGTGAGCGGCCGTCGTGAAGAGGCCGGTCATGCACTTGCCGATGAATTGCGCGCCCTCGGTGCAGATGCCGAATTCGTTCGGGCCGATGTGCGCTTTGAAACCGATGTGCAGCATCTCATCGAGCGCACAATCAAACGTTTTGGCCGCATCGACGTTGCCGTGAATAACGCTGGTACCGAAGGTGAACTCGGCCCAGTCGTGGACCAAACCCCCGAGGCATACGAAAACACCTTTTCCACCAACGTGCTTGGCACCTTGCTGTCGCTCAAGCACGAAATGCGCGTCATGCTGCCACAGGGCTCCGGCTCCATCATCAACCTCTCATCCATCGCCGGTCAGGTGGGTATTCCTGGTGCTTCGATCTACGCGGCCAGCAAGCACGCGGTCGAAGGTCTCACCAAAAGTGTCGCGCTCGAAGGCGCCGCAGCAGGCGTACGTGTGAATGCGGTGGCACCCGGCCCCGTCGCCACAGAGATGCTGGATCGATTTTCCGGTGGCAATGAGGAGGCGAAAGCCAATTTTCTCAGCTCCATGCCAGCCAAGCGTGCCGCAACGGTCGACGAAATCGCCCAGACCATTCTTTTCCTCGCCAGCGATAAGGCCCGCTATCTCACCGGCCAAAGCATTGCCGTGGATGGCGGCTATACGGCGCAGTGAAGCGCCCCGTTTTGCAGTACCGAAAACAACACTCACCCTCTTTCAGTACCCATCTGCACATCCAAGGAGAAGTCTCATGACTATCAATGCATTCCAGGTTCATGACGTCGCGACAGCCCCCGCCGGCTCAGCGGACATTTTGAAAAGCGTCCAGGAAGCATGGGGGTTTGTTCCCAACCTGCATCGTGTTCTCGCTGAAAGCCCCGCGGCCCTTGAGGCCTACGCAACGCTGTGGAGCATTGCCGAAAAGACCAGCTTTACGCCGGTGGAGCGCAACATCGCTTATCTGTCGATCATCTATGAGAATGAGTGCGTCTACTGCATGGCAGGCCACACCAACTTGTCACGGATGGCCAAGGTGGAGGACGAAGCGATTGCTGCCGTGCGCGAGGACCGTCCGATCGCTGATGTCAAGCTGGAAGCCCTTCGCCATTTTGCGGCCTTGGTGACGCGCAACCGCGGCGTTGTGAGCCAGGCCGATGTAGAAGCGTTCAAGGCAGCCGGTTATGACAACCGCTCTGTACTGGATGTACTCGTGCTTGCCGCCACCAAGCTCATCTCCAACTACACCAATCACCTTGCTGAAACGCCGCTCGATGGATTCATGAAGGGTGCCGAATGGAAGGCCCCCGGCAAGCTCAAAGCTGCTGCGTGATGGATCCATTCGAGTGCCCCGCAATCGTTGATCAACGACGGCGGGGCATTCGGCAGAGATTTTCAAGTGGCGGAGATCTGCAACGCTTCGAGATCGGCGATCAACCCAGGGCCAGTCGGTTCCCATCCCAGCTTTTTCCGCGTCTGCGCGCTGGAGGCAGGTACATCGTGCCCGGCAAATCTGGCGAGCCAACCGAAATAGGTGGGAGCCTCTTCCGGAGTGATGGATTTGACCGGCAGTTTCAGGCGTCGACCAAGCGCTTCGGCAATAGCACGTATCGACACACCTTCTTCCGCGACCGCGTGATACTTGGCATTCGGCTCAGCCTTTTCGATCGCCAACCTATAGAGGCGGGCCACGTCGAGAACGTACGCCGACGGCCAGCGGTTGTGCCCATCTCCCATATACGCGCACACGCCCTTTTCGCGATACATCCCGATCAGAGGCGTGATGAGACCTTGCTTTACCGGGTCGTGAACTTGCGGAAGTCGCACCACAGACACATTCACCCCATCCGCCGCGACGGAGACTGCCGTCTCCTCCGTGGCTGCGCGGGGATGCACGTCGCAACCGACAATTGCATTGTCTTCCTCGGCCGGCTGACCCGGCACGGTGTTGGCCAGTCCCGTTCCGGAAGTCACGATCAAAGGTCGGTCAGAGCCGGCGAGCGCCGCGCCTAGCGCCTTGATCACACGGCGATCGTCCTCACAGTTCGCCACGAATGTCGAGAAGTCGTGCTTGAAAGCCAGATGGATGACACCATCGGCTTGAGCCACCCCCTTCTTTAAGCTGTCCGCGTCATCGATGGACCCGTGATAGACCTCAGCACCCGCAGCCGCCAGAGCTGCCGCCTTGTCGTTCGAACGACAAAGGCCAAGCACTTGATGACCAGCCGCGATCAAGTCCTTGACGACGGCCGAGCCGATGAATCCAGTGGCACCAGTAACAAACACGCGCATGAGCAACATCTCCAGGTTTCGCTGGAGCAAAATGTGGTCGTGCGAGCCTTATTAGTAAAGTAGTGAATTTATAATAGTAAGTGGACTAACAGGATGCGCGGGCATTTGGCCAGCGAGACCGTCTGCTTGCACAAATCACTTACCGGGAATCGGCTTCTTGCTGGAGTGGGACGCTAAAGCTGCTTGATACTCAATCTCGCACAGACGTCGTGCGCGCATTTAGCGCTTCGTACAGCACATCCATCGTTATGGATAGTCCCGGCGCTTGGTGATTTGAACAGCCGTAGCGATTAACAGGCCTGCAATAGCCAGCATTGAAGCGAGTAGCGTCCAAGGTGGCGTTCCCACCAAGAGCGCGTGAGGCCCATCGAAATACGGCATCGCCATGCCGCTCATGATGTGGTGGATATTCAGCGGGAGCCGGTTCAACGGAGGAAAGAGCGTCGCGATGGGATAGAAAATCATGAAGACGAACGAAACGGCCAGCGCTGCATATTCGCTGCCGAACAGCGTCGACGCCAGGAAAGCTACGGCGAAGAACACCGCGCCACTGACGAACCACAACAAACCAAAGCGAGTCATCTGTTCCAGAGGATACGAAACGTGTGTCAACGGCGAGCACACCGTCAGCAACAGCAAAGGTAGCGCCGACAGCACCGCAACCAGCACCAAGCCGAGCAGCGCCTGTGCCGACACCAGCTGCGCGCGGCTCACGGGGAGCGCCAAAGTGAATCCGACGGTTCGGTGCAAGCGCTCGCGCTGCAGGCCGCCCAGTGCAAGCACCATGACCATAATGGCGAACAAACCACGCCCCTTTCCGGCATACACCAGCTCATAGATGTAGCCGATATAGCGGTCGCCGATAAACAATCCATCCGGCACGATCACCTTCATCAGGCTGTCGCGGCAGAACACGCCGAACACGCAGAGCGCTGACAATAGCGCGGCGCTGATCAGGAATCGTCCGCGGCTCTCACACCACGCTTTGTACAGTAATGGAACCATGGCATTCATGAAAAATCCCTGCGTGCCATGACTGCACTCGCCGCCCCCACCAGACACAGCGCCACCAGAGCGTATACGCCCAACGGCAACCAAGGTAACGGAGCTGCGATGGTGGCCAGTGATGCCCCTCCATGAATGGTCGAAAGCCGCTCGCCATGCATGGTCTCGAGCAAATTGAATGCCGGTTGGTGTTCGAACAACGGCAGCCTGGCAACCATCGAGCAAGCGGTCAGCCCTGCCACGGAAGCGATCGCCGGTGAGTAGGCTCCCGGCAAAACGACGGAAAAGAAAAACGTCAGCGCAAAAACCACCATGCCGCAGCCAGCCCACAACACACTGAACTGCAAAGCACGCGGGAGCGGATAAGCTTCTCCGACGAAGGGGGACAACAGCGGAATCAGCAGCGCCGGCAGCAATGCCAATATCGCAACCTGTGCACATCCCACTGCGGCTCTGACGGCGCTCAGCCGCCATCGGCTCATCGGCAATGACAGCGTAAATCCCGCTGTGCCCTGAGCACGTTCCTGTAATACGCCACCGAGTCCAAGCACGATTACGAGCAAGATATATAGATCCAGCACATTGGCCTTATAGACCGCGCTCCAAATGTAGTGCGCATAACTCATCGGCTCATCGGCATGCGCACGCACTTGCTGCCGCAACACCACCACGGCGCCGCACATCCACAGCAACGCCACGGCACTGATGACAAAACGGATCTGGCTCTCCCGCCACATCTTGTACCAGAGCATCAGGACGCTTCCCTGACGATGTCGAGAAAGACATCGCGCAAATTCACCGGCGTCACCTGCACGACGGCATCGAGCGACCGTGCATGGGCCACGATGCCCTCGACATTGGAGCTGGCGAGTACCCAGGCCTGACGTCCTTTGACCCGAGTGCGTTCTATACCGACGAGATCGAACGCCGGCATCGCGCTTTGCGTGGAAAATTCCAAGGTGATGTTGCAATAGTTGTTCAGCAAGTCACTGAGCAGAGTGTCCATGACCAGCTGTCCCTTATCGATCATCAACACACGATCGGCAATCTGTTCCACCTCGCTCAAATGATGCGAGGAAAAGAAGATGCTGGTGCCTGCGGCACGCACTTCCTGCAATGTCTGCAGCAGCTCTTCGATGGATACCGGATCGAGTCCTTCCGTGGGCTCATCGAGAATGATGAGCTCGGGCCGCCGCGCCAGCGCCAGCAGCAGTGCCAACTTGGTGCGCATGCCCTTGGAAATGGCCTTGACCTTGCGCCCGAGCGGCAACTGGTATTCCCTGATCAGGCTCGCCTCGATGTCTGGCTGCCAATCCGGATAGAAAGAGCGTGTGAAACGAATGAGATCGGCGACGGTCATGTAACCGTACAAACCTTTGTCTTCGCCCACATACGCGATGCGCCGACGAATCTCCACACTCTGTGCGGGATCGGCGATGTCGTATCCCAACACTCGGCCCGTACCGGATGTGGGTCGGATCATGCCGAGCAACATCTTGATCGTGGTGCTCTTGCCGGCGCCGTTGCGCCCGAGAAATCCCGTAATACGCTCGCGCTCCACTGTCAGGCTCAGGTCGCGCACCGCCTCGACTGTGCCGTAACGCTTGGTGAGGCTGTGAGTTTCAACGACCAGTTCGTGACTCATGTTTCCGGAAGCCCACCATGTTTGATCATCGATAAATCAGTTATTGAACGGTTCCAATGTGGCGCGTAACGGTCGTTCCGACACGGTGAAAAACAGTTATCAGGATGCGCTCTCGCTGATAGGGCTTTTGTATGGTGTATACGCCAACCATGCCAATGACCGACGCAGCACTCAGCCCGATGAACACTTTCAGCATTCTTCGGGCCGTAAACGGCCTCATCAGTTCGAAGGATGCTCTTTCTCTGATCGCAAATAACGTGCACCCAAGCATCCAACACCATGCCGCCCGGCGCGATCCAACATAAGCCATCTCGTTGAGCATGGCTCTGGCCCAATCTTTACGATGCGGCGGCAATATCCAAGTCGCGAATCGAACCGCGGCAGTCAAGATTGCGGATTTCACATCGCCGTTGGCCATCAAACTCGCCCCGGCGACAACGATCGCCATTTCGCGCCACTTGGCCGCGAGTGCTCGATGGCGTAGACCGCCCCTTCGGCAGTGAGACGATATAACTTTCTAGGCGGACGACCTTGATGCGGAGACGGCTCCCACTTGGATTCAACCATGCCTCTATCACTCAACCGCATGAGAATGGGATAAAGCGTTCCTGAGGGAAGTCCGGTCTGCTCGGACAAGTCATACCCGTGCTGCCATTGAGCACGCTGCGACAGCAGTGCCACCAGAAGCTTCCTGGTTTGCGTTGAGGGGGCTCTGAACTGCATCATGCACTAAGTCTACATATGTCGATATATCAAAGCAAACGGTGGCCTCGGGGTGTAAACACACAAAATCGATGCGCCTGACGGCTGAACTGAATCACGTAGCGAAGTCCACCGGCGGCAAGCAGTTGAAAAAGAAAAAGCCCTCGCAACGAGGGCTCTTTCAAATTTTTCTCTACGCTTTGAGAGATATGTCCTAGAACGGTTCTTACCACCTGAGAGCCCATCAAACCGGAGACAAATCCAGCGTTTAGGCCAAACTAGCACCGAGGAAACTTACAACAAGTGGCTAGATTGTTGCGTTTTCCCAATCAAATACTCTAAAACGCAACGAAGCAATGTGTGCCCTCACGTCGACACCAAATCCCCACGTTGCAGCGGCAACCACAATGTAAATCGCGTGCCGGTTTCTCCCGACACCCACGCAACCCGCCCATCAATAGCCTGCGCACGGCGCTGTTGATTCTGCAAACCGCGTCCGCCGCCTCGCCAAAGAGTGGCTGCTACATCGAAGCCCTGGCCGTTATCGTCAATGACCACTTGCACGCCAGTACCGTCGACAGCAGTGGCTACCCGAATGGCAGTGGCGCGCGTGTGACGCAATATGTTGGCCACGCTTTCCTGGACAATGCGAAGGATGTTCAGCGCGCTCGACGGGTCCAGCCAGTCCAGCGCGGGCAACTCCTTCACGTCCCAGATCAACGCGACGTTGGCGCTTTCCATGCGCGGCTCTAATCGGAAGCGCAATGTGGCCAACAACAGCAGGAGATCCGCTTCGACAGGCTCCATGGAGTCGATCGCCAGCTTCAGATCATCCATGCAGTCTTTGAGTAGTTGCGACACTTCGGTATCGCGCATGCGTCCCTGCTCTACCGAGCGAATGGCGCTGATCAGGGTGGAACCGAGGCCGTCATGCATATCCTGCATCAGGCGCTGGCGTTCGTCGCTCAGCAACTGGCGTTGCTCGATCTCGCGTAGCCGCTGATGACTTTGTTCCAGTTCGGCCTCACGCAAGCGCAAGCGTTCCGCGAGACTGGCGTTGACCTGCTCCACCTCTTCGATGGCGTTCACGTAGCGCCGATACATCAACAAGCCAAAGAAGATGAAGGTGACGCCATTGGTGTAAGCACCAAGGAACCAGCCTTCCGGACTGGCGACATTGTTGTGCATCGCCCAGTCTGATATGCCGAGCAGAACGCAGATGGCGAGTCCGACGACCATTAGCCGTCCTTCCTGCGATGAACGCCAGGTACAGATGCCGCCCACGATGCCGACGACCATCGCCATCAGCAGTTCCACCGCGTAGAACATCGCCAGCAGGGGCGCGGTGTTGGGCAAGGCCCATGGCAGCGGCAAGCTTGCAACGCCAATCAACAGCGACGCCGCAATCATGCCGCGACCAAGCCAGCGCAACGGACGGCCGTGCAACAGCCGCAGGAAGAAATGCACCGTCGTAAGCAACCAGCAAAAGGAATTGAGCACGACCCAGCCGAACCAATCGTGGGCAATCGGCAAATCCACGTAGTAGTGCAGGTGTGCGGCAAAGGCGATGGCGGATAGATTGAAGAACAACAAGTAACCCGGATCATGGCGGCGCCTCAACCACACAAACAGGCCAAAAATGCCGACCGCCAGAAACGCCGCGTTCAACATGCCCGGCAATCCTTGCTGCAACCATCGCCGGATCTGATAGCGGCCGCGCAAAGCATCCGCCGGCCCGAGCCATAGCGAGGACACTGCCACCGCGTAGGACGGTGTACGTTCAAGCCTGATCAAAATTTCCCGTACCGGTGCATCGTTGATGCCAGGCTCCAGCGATACCCATAGTGGCGTGAACAGGCTGTTCCATTGCTGGCCGCGTTGCTGCGCCCGATACATCAACTTGCCGTTGATATAGATGGCGATGGGGCCGTCGGTTTTAAGGCGCGCGCCATATAACACCCTCGATTCCGCAACCGACTGCGCTCCATCCACATCGAGCCTGACCCATGTGATGACGGCTGCAGGAGTGGCCAGCGCCTTGGCGGACGGATGCAGGGACAACGGCAACGCCGCGGCATGCCACGTCTGCGGCAAGCTGCGGCTGTCCAACGAAGCCGGTGGCGCACTGAAGCCGGGTGTTTCCACTTCCTGCCAGCGGGCCTGCGTCAGGTGCAGGCATTCGCCAGATCGCTGGATGCCGCTTACCGCCAGCGAGAGGAAGACGCTCAGGGCAGCCAGCAACGCCACCGAGAAAACGAGTGCGGCGATGGCGGGAAGGTTTTTCAAAAGACGAAGGGGCGTCTTTTCGCTCGCCGCTTCCCCTGATGTCGATGCTCGAACCGAATTAGCCGTCCAGAATCCCCTGATTCCTGGCTTCATAAATCGCTTCCGCCTTGGATGTTACGTTCAACTTGCTGTAGATGCGCCGCACAAAGCTTCGCACGGTGAAAGGCGACAACGACATCAACCTGGCGATTTCATTAGCCGTAAAACCTTTGGTGATGAGTTCAAGCACTTCTTTCTCGCGAGCGGACAGAAGTTGCGGCGTTTCGTCCGGCGCGATCGGTGGACTTGCGCCCCCTACCCCGATCTGCCGAAACCGTGCAAGCACCTGTCGCGCAATGATAGGGCTGATCGGGCTGCCGCCGCTGGCCAGGTTGCGAATTTCATCGACGATTTTTGCGGGGGAGCTGTCCTTCAGCAGATAACCCGATGCTCCGGCCTCGATCGAACGGATGACATGGGTCTCGTCGCCGAAGTTGGTGGCGACCATGACGCTGCAGCTGGTCCATTGCTGCACGGCGGCTTTGATGACATCAATGCCGGAGCCATCCGGCAAACCCAGATCCACAAGCAGCACATCAGTCGGCGCACCCTGCAGCAGTTTCAGACCTTCGGCGCGCGTGCCAGCGATGCCGGCCAGCCGGATATCTTGCGCACCCTCGATCGCCTCGGTCAGGGCGCGCCTGAAACCGAGGTCGTCCTCCACGATGGCTACGTGGATCAAGGGTGCCGTCTGGCCGGCGGCCGGTGATTCCATGAAAAGTCCAGGATTCCAAAAGAACGTGATTTTGCAACGCGATAGGCAAGGGCGCGTGTAGCGTCTTTGTTCTACAGACAGCTTAGCGCGCTGTCCTCACGATACGCAGCCATGGCCGAGCGCTCCCACTTTGCGCTCCCATTTTTGCAGGGGCAACTCATGAACCGCGTCGACCGTCTGGTCCGGAATGCCTTGCTGCAAGGGTGGGTAGCCGTCACCGACTAACGCTCTACCGCTATCCACGGGGGGACACATGGATCGCCGCATCCACTTCATCTCGGGCCTGCCCAGGTCCGGGTCTACGCTGCTGTCGGCCATATTGAGCCAAAACCCGCGCCTTCACGCGAGCATGAGCAGCCCGGTCGCCGGCATGTTCACCACCATGCTCGGCGAGCTGAGCGAGCGTAACGAATTCTCGGTTTTCATCAACGATGCGCAACGCAAGCGCGTCCTGCGCGGGCTATTCGCCAATTACTACGACGGCGAGGTTGGTGCCGAAGTGGTGTTCGACACCAGCCGGGCGTGGTGCACGCGGCTTCCTGCACTAAAAAACCTGTTTCCCGATGCACGCGTCATCGCCTGCGTGCGGGATACCGCCTGGATCGTCGACAGCATCGAACGGCTGATCCGCAGCAACACCTTCCAGCCTTCCTCGATTTTCAACTATCAGACCGGCGGCACGGTGTATTCGCGCACCGAAGCACTCGTCAATGGTGATGGCATGGTCGGCTATGCCTACAACGCGCTGAAAGAAGCGTACTTCAGTGAAGACACCAGCAACCTGATGCTGCTGCAGTACGACACGCTGGTAAACGATTCAGCGCGTGCACTAGCCGCGGTGTACGACTTCATCGGCGAGCCTCTCTACGCGCACGACTTCGAGCACGTCAGCTTTGACGACAGGGGCTTCGACAAACGCGCCGGCACGCCGGGTTTGCATCACGTGCGTCCGCGTGTCGGCGCGACCGCGCGACAAACCATTTTGCCGCCGGACGTGTTCCGCCGCTTCGAGAACGATCCGTTCTGGCGCGATCCGCAGCTCAATCCGCGTGGCGTTCGCATCGTTTGAAGCCAAACGCCCGCACAGCACATCAACAAACCAGCAAACGACGCACCGATCCGCGTCGCCATCCATGACAGGGGCAACACCGTGAACCACATCTACCGTTTGGTCTGGAACCGTGCCCTGGGCACCGTGCAGGTGGCCTCCGAACTCGCACACGCACCGCGCGGCGGCGCACAAAGCACGTCGGACACCCCACTACCGCGCAACCGCGCGCTGGCGATGGCCTGCGCCGCGGCATTAGGCCTGGTACTGTCGTTCACACCGGTCCTGGCAGCCGCCAACTGCACTCTCATCGCTTCGGTGACCGGCACGGCCGGAACGGCGGGTAGCGCTGGCACCAACAGTCTCAATGGCGGCAAAGGGGGCGATGGCACCAACGGTGGCGACGCTGCGGCGGCCGGCTCCAGCCAGGCGCTTTGCATCAGTACCGGCAGCCAGGTCGTGGGCGGCATTGGCGGCACTGCGGGCGTTGGTGGCGACGGCTCGGGGACCGCTGGAGGAGGCCCTGGCATTGGTGGCAACGGGGGCAACGGGGGCAACGGTGGCTATGGCATCCGTGGCACAGGAGCCTTCCAGCTCGGCAATGACGGGAGCATCACCGGCGGAGCGGGTGGCAACGGTGGCGGTGGCGGCGAAGGTGTACACGGCTACAGCGGGAATGGTGGTAACGGCGGTGCGGGCGGTACGGCGCTGAGTGGCACCGGCTTCACTCTGACCACCACCGGCACCATTACCGGTGGTGCGGGCGGCATGGGTGGTCATGCCGGTTTCCACGACCCCCATTGGGGTAATGCAGGCACGGGGGGGCAAGGCGGCGCGGCCATCAACAGCACCGGCACCAGCAATATCTTCAATAGCGGCAGCATCGTCGGCGGCGCGGGTGGCCTAGGCGGCGAGGGGTACAACGGCATTGGTCTTGGCGGCACCGGCGGTGCAGGCGTTACCGGCAGCGGCTTCGTGTTCTACAACGCGGGCAGCATTGCCGGCGGCGCGGGTGGCAGAGGCGGCTACGCCTTTGTAAACGGAACGTCCGGCAACGGTGGCACAGGCGGCGCGGGTATTTTGGGCAGCAACCTGGCGATCACCAACGTCGGCAGCATCAGTGGCGGCCAGGCAGGCGCGGCCGGCAACAGTGCCAACCAAAAGACGCCAGGTGAGCCTGGCACCAGCGGCGATGCGGTGCATTTCACAGGTGGCAGCAACACGCTCACGCTCCTAAGCGGATCGGTATTGAACGGCGCGGTGGAGATCGACAGCGGCAGCACCGCCAACATCGACGCTAACGCTGCCGGGCTGGATCTCACCGGTGGCACGCTCGGCAGCAACGCTTTGATCGTCAATGGCGCTGCCAATGTCTACGTAAATACGCCCACCTTCACCATCTCGGGAAACATCAGCGGCAGCGGCACACTCACTATTGCGGACACCGGAAACGCGATCACGCTGGGCGCGGTGAACATCGGTGCGTTGAACAGCAACGTATCGACAACACTCGACAACAACGTCACCAGTAACGGTGGTGGCCAGAATTTCAACAATGCAGTTAGCATAACCAACAATGTAACGCTCAGCGACAACCAGAACGGCAACATCGGTTTCGGCTCGACGATCGATGGTTCGTATGATCTGACGATCTCGACCGCCGGCATGAGCACTTTCGAAGGGGCGGTAGGCAGCACGGCAGCGCTGAACAACATCACCGTCACAAGCGGCGGCATCGATTTGAACCAGTCATGGAACATCAGCGGCACCGCCACGCTGACCAGCTCCGGCGAAATTGCCGAAGCGTCCAACGCCGCGCTATCCGCCAACCTGCTCTCTGGCAGCTCGACGGGCAGTACAACACTCGACACCAACACCAACGCCATTCAGCAGATCGGTTCGTTTTCCGCCAATGGCTTCAGTCTCGTCAATGGTCAGAATCTGGCCGTCATCAATGATTCCACGCTCGATGGCGGTGCGGGCGGCGTGTCGCTTTCAACCACCGGCGGCAACATTTCCGTCAATCAAGGTGCCACGGTCACCGGCGCCAACATCACGCTTTCGCCCAATGGCTTCACCGATCTGTTCGGCACGCTGAGTTCGTCGGGCACCATCACCTCGAACAGCTTGTTGCAGGTCGAAACGGGCAGCGCGATCGTCGGCAATCTTGCCAACATCGGTGGGATTTCCTTCGTCAATAGCACCAGCATCCCGCTGGCCGGTGTCATCTCCGGCGGTGGCGACGTGACCTTGCAAAGCGGCAGCAACGTCGCGTTCCAGGGCGTCAACACATATACCGGCGCCACCGTGCTCAACGGCGGCAATCTCGTGCTGTCGGGCAGCGGCAGCATCGCCATGTCCAACTCGGTGCTGGTCGGCAGTTCGAGCACACTGGATATCTCCGGCACCGATAGCGGCGCGTCGATCACCACACTCGCCGGCGGCGGCAATGTGATGCTCGGCGGCCAGACCCTGACGCTCACCAGTGCCCAGGATGACACCTACCAAGGCATCATGAGCGGCACCGGCAGTTTCGTACTGTTGGGCGGAACGGAGATTTTCGCCGGTGCCAACACCTATACCGGCGGTACGACCATCGACAGCGGCAGCACGCTGCAACTCGGCAGTGGCGGAACCAGCGGTTCGGTCGTCGGCGACATCACCGACAACGGTACACTGGTGTTCAATCGCAGCGATGCCCTTACCTTCGCAGGCACGATCGACGGCAATGGCAACCTGGTGCAACAAGGTAGCGGCACGTTGATTCTCACCGGCGCGGATGCTTACGCTAGCGGCACCACGATCACCGGCGGCACCTTGCAGATCGGCAACGGCGGCACGGCGGGTTCGATCACTGGCGACGTCATCGATAACGGTACGCTGGTCTTTAACCACAGCGATACCGTCACGTTCAGCAATAACCTCACCGGCAGCGGTTCGCTGGTACAACAAGGCAGTGGCACGCTGACCCTAACCGGCAACAATGCCTTCAGCGGCGGCGTGCAAATCAATGCCGGCACCCTGACGTTGGACAGCAATGGCGCACTGGGTACTGGCGCGGTGAGCATGGCATCCGGCACCACGGTGACATTCGCCACGCAGGGACTTTCCGTCGCCAACAACTTCAGCCTGAGTAGCGCAGCGAACTTCGACGTTGCCAACGGCCAAACCGGTACGATCACTGGCGTCATCAGCGACGGCAGTACTGCTGGTCTCTTGCAGAAAACCGATGGCGGCACGCTGGTGCTTGCCGGCGCCAATCTCTACAGCGGCGGCACCACCATCAGCGGCGGCGCCTTGTCGGTATCCAGCGACGGCAACCTCGGTGCCGCCACCGGCGCCGTCACGCTCGACGGCGGTACGCTGCAGATCAACGGTAATACTTATACCGGCACCAACCGCACGATCAACCTCACCAGCAACGGCGGCGTGATCGACATTGCCGATGCAACCAATGCCTTCACTGTGAGTCAGTCGATCAGCAGCAACGGCCACCTTGATGTGTCCGGCGCAGGCACGCTGCTGCTTACCGGTAACGATAGATTCGGTGGCGGCATCACCATCGACAATGGCAGCCTGCAAATCGGCAATGGCGGCAGCAGCGGTGCGATCACGAGCGACATCGTCGATAACGGCACGCTGGTGTTCAACGAAAGCAATGGAGTGCAGTACAGCAATGCCATCTCCGGCAACGGCAACCTGATCCAGCAAGGTGCCGGCACGCTGATTTTATACGGCAGCAACAGCAGCGCTTTCACCGGCACCACCACCGTGGCAAACGGTACGCTGCAGGTGGGTGATTCCCCTGCCAACAACGCTACGCTCGGCGGCAATGTAATCGTGAACACCGGCGCCACGCTCGGCGGCTTCGGCACGATCGGCGGCAACGTCACGGTGCAATCCGGTGGTAACGTGACACCCGGCAGCACGACGGGCACGCTGACGGTGAATGGCAACTTCACTGCCGCGCCAAGCAGTGTGCTGAATCTGTTTCTCGGCGCCCCCGGCGCCAACTTCCAGACCTTCGGCACCGGCACCAACATGCAGGTGAACGGCAACCTCACGCTCAACGGTCTTACGCTCAATGTCACCAACGTCGGCAACCTGGGCGCAGGTATCTACAACGTGTTCATCTATGGTGGAACACTGAACGAAAGCAACGGCGGCATCACGCTAGACAGCACACCCGCCGGTCAAACGGTGGCATTGCAAAACCTCACTGCAAGCAAGCAGATCAACCTGATCGACACCACCGGTCTCACTATGGATGTGTGGAACGCGAACGGCCAAGCCTCCGCGACGCAGATGGGTGGCGGCAGCGGCATCTGGTCCACCACGTCACAAATGTGGACCGACACCAAGGGCGATACGCCGAATGTGGCCATGCAACCGCAACCCGGCTTCGCCGTGTTTGGCGGCACGGCAGGCACGGTAACGGTGGATGACAGCAGTAGTCAGGTCATCGCTACCGGCATGCAGTTTTTTACCAACGGCTATGTATTGAACGGCGATGCGCTGACTTTGATCGCGCAGAGCGGCAGTAATCCAGCCACCATCAACGTGGGCGATGGCACCACCGCCAGTGCCAGCACGACGGCGACCATCAATAACGTACTGATGGGCAACTCCGGCTTGGTCAAGACGGACTACGGCACGCTGATCCTGGCCGGCGTCGACACTTACTCCGGCAATACCGCCATCCAGCAAGGTACATTGGCACTCGCCGGTAGCGGCAGCATCGCCAATACGACTTATGTGGAAGTGGATAGCGGCGCGATCTTCGATATCAGCAATACCGCGCATGGCGCGTCGATTCCCTGGCTGCAGGGCAACGGCACGGTCAGCTTGGGCACCCAGACCCTGACGTTGACCAGCGCCGGCAGCTTTGACGGTTTCATCCAGGGAATTGGAGGATTGACCCTCACGAACGGCACTACGCAGCTCACCGGCTCTAACGCATACACCGGAACCACCACCATTGACGCTGGGGCTGAGCTGGACCTGCTCAATAACGGCAGCATCGTCGACTCCACCGTCAACGTGCTTGCCGGAGGCATCTTCAGCCTCACGCTGACCAACACCGGCTCATCGATCGTTTCGCTGCAAGGCAACGGCTACGTGGACACCGGCCTGCCCTCGCAGACGCTGACGCTGGCCAACGCGGCCGACACGTTCAACGGCATCATCGGTGGCTACGGCGCACTCGCTGTGTCGAGCGGCACGGAAACACTCACCGGCGCCAATACCTACACAGGTCTCACGACGATCAATGGTGGCACCCTTGCACTGTCGGGCAACGGCAGCATCGCCGGCTCCTACAGCGTGACGATAAACAGCGGCGGCACTCTCGATATCAGTGCCACCAACGATGGCGCTTCGGTCACTGCGCTGGCGGGCAGCGGCAACGTCAATCTAGGCGCCCAGACGCTTACCGTCACCAACGCCAGCGGCCAGTTCTACGGCAGCATCAACGGCGGCGGCAACCTGACTGTGGATGCCGGCAACCTGCTCCTCTACGGCGCCAATACTTATATCGGCAGCACCACTATCAACGGCGGCGCTTATGTGACGTCCGAGAACGCGCAGGCGCTGACCAGTACCACGGCATTCCAGCTCAACGGCGGCGAGCTGGACGTGATGAGCAGCAGCCTCACCACCTCCGCCGCGATGACGCTGGGCGCCGGCACCAACACCATCGGCGTCGCTGCACCCTACACCGTGCAACTGGATGGCCAGGTCAGCGGCAGCGGCGGCCTCGCTCTCATCGGCCTCGGCGGCGGCAGCCTGATCTTGACTAACGGCAACAACAGCTATCAGGGCGGCACGACCATCAGCAACCAGCTGGGTGGCATAACCACGCTCGAAGTGAAAGCGACCGGGGCATTGGGCAGCGGGGACGTCACGGTGGGCGCATCCAGTGCCCTCGACTTCATCGGCACGAGTGGCAACATCGTCAGTGCAGGTTCCCGCACAATCACCGTCGACAATAGCGGCAACATCAGTTTCGGCAATGACAGTACGCTCGGCTCCGTCACGCTCAACCTGGCAAGCAGTGCACAGGGCACCATCGGTGGCGCTTCCATCGGCGATGCCCAGATCAACAACAGTGGCGAAGTAGTCGTGCAAGACGCCAACGCCGGTCATGCTGTGCTGACCAATGTCGGCAACGGCATATTCGGCTTTTTGGGTAACAACGACATGAGCAGTGCCACGGTGGTTAACAACGCGGGCAGTACAGTGTTTGTCACCGGCATCGCCGGCGATAACAGCGCGCTCTCGATGGGCTCATTGTCCGGCGGTGGTGACGTACTGCTGGGCACTAACTACGACGCCAACAACAATCCTCTTCCGCTGACCTTGACCCTTGGCGGCCTGAACCAGAACGACACCATCGGCGGCGTCATCGATGACAGCGCCATCAACAGCGGAGTAAGCGCCGGCGATAGCGTGACGAAGATCGGTACCGGCACGTTGACCCTGACCGACACCAATACCTACACCGGCGTCACCACTGTCAGCAACGGCACCCTGCAGCTCGGCAACGGCGGCACCACCGGCTCGGTGGCCGGCAATATCGAAGACGACGCCACGCTGGTGTTCAATCACAGCAATGCTGTGAACTATGGCGGTACGCTCTCCGGCAGCGGCGCCATCATCCAGCAGGGTGCCGGAAGCCTGACGCTGGATGGCAACAACAGCGCCTTCAGCGGCACTACCACAGTAGCGAACGGCAGCCTGGTGGTAGGCAGCGTGATTGGCAACGGTGCCACGCTGGGCGGCAACGTGCTGGTGGACAACGGCGCCACGCTGTCCGGTCTCGGCACTATCAGCGGCGACGTGAACGTGCAGTCCGGCGGCATCGTCACACCCGGCAGTGCGTTCGGTGCACTTACCGTCAACGGCAACTTCACTGCCGCGCAGAACAGTGTCCTGAACGAATCGTTCGGCGCGCCCACTGCCAACTTCCACACCTATGGCAGCGGCACCAGCGTTCTTGTGGGCGGCGACCTGACGCTCAACGGTGTCATTCTCAATGTGACCGATGCCGGCGGCATGGGGCCGGGCATCTACAACGTCTTCAGCTACGGCGGCACGCTGAGCGAAAGCAACGGCGGCATCACGCTGGGCAGCACGCCTGCGGGCCAGACGCTGCAGTTGCAGAACCTCGCCAACAGCAAGCAGATCAATCTGATCGACACCAGCGGCCTCATGCTCGATATCTGGAATGCGAATGGCCAGGCCACCAGCAGCCAGATGGGCGGCGGCAGCGGTACCTGGTCGGTCACGTCGCAGATGTGGACCGATGCCAACGCTGATACTCCGAACGTAGTGATCCAGCCGCAGCCGGGCTTCGCCGTGTTCGGCGGCACGCCCGGCACGGTGACGGTGGATAACAGTGCGGGCAATGTCAGCGCTGCCGGCCTGCAGTTCGATGTTGGCGGTTACACGCTCACCGGAGATACGTTGACATTGGTCGGCAGCAACGGCAACGCGCCGGTAATTCGTGTAGGCGATGGCAGCAGTGCCAGCGCCAGCATGACGGCCATCATCGACAACGTAATCACCGGCAGCGATGGATTGGTGAAAAGCGATCTCGGCACGCTGGTGCTCGCCGGCAACAACAGCTACACCGGCGGCACCACGATCAGCGGTGGCACTTTGCAGATTGGCCAAGGTGGCAACACCGGCTGGATCGTCGGCAATGTCGCGAACAATGGCGCACTGGTGTTCGATCGCAGCGATGCCGTCAGCTTCGGCGGCGTGATTTCCGGCAGCGGCTCGCTCAGCCAATCTGGCTCCGGCACGCTGACGCTTACCAGCGCCGAGACCTATACCGGCAGCACCGCGGTCGGCGCCGGCAAGCTGGCCTTGTCGGGCAACGGCAGCATTGCCAATTCCAGCGGCGTAAGCGTAGCCAATGGTGCAACGTTCGATATCAGCGCTGCCACCAGTGGTGCATCGATTGCTTCACTGAATGGCAACGGCAGCGTCAACCTGGGCAACCAGACGCTAGCCCTCACTCAGGCCAACGGCAACTTCAGCGGCGTCATTAGCGGCAGTGGCAGCATCACGCTGGTCAACGGCAACCAGGTGCTGTCCGGTGCCAACACCTATACGGGCGTCACCACCATCGACAGCAGCGCCACGTTGACATTGGCAGGCAGCTTGGCATCGAGCAGCAGCATCGATCACGGCACGCTGGATGTAGCCGCCAGCGCGACGGGGGTGTCCATACGCAACCTCAGCGGTGACGGCGTGGTGGTGCTGGGCAGCATGCTGACCATGGGCGGCGGCAGCTTTGCCGGCACCATCGCGGGCACGGGCGGACTGGTTGTGTCGGGTAGCAACACCACGCTTGCCGGCACCAATACGTACAGTGGCGGCACCACCATCGACAACGGCACGTTGTCAGTCTCCAGCGATGCCAATCTCGGTGCGGCAAACGGCGCGTTGAGCCTCAGCGGCGGCACGCTGAATGTCACCGGCAATACATTCACCGGCACGGCACGCGCGATCACACTGGGCAGCAACGGCGGCACGCTGGATATTGCCGACAGCACCAACACGTTTACCCTCGGCCAGTCGCTCAGCGGCGGCGGTGCGCTGGGCAAGTCCGGCGCAGGCACCGTCGTCCTTACCGGCAACAACAGCTATGACGGCGGCACCACGATCAGCGCAGGCACCTTGCAGATCGGCAACGGCGGTACCGCTGGTGCGGTAACCGGCAATGTCGCCAACAATGGCACGCTGGTCTTCGACCGCAGCGATGCAGTGAGCTTCGAAGGTGTAATTTCCGGCAGCGGATCGCTAACCAAACAGGGCGCCGGCACTCTCACCCTGATGGGTGCAAACAGTTATGCCGGCATCACCATCATCAACGCAGGAACGTTGCAGATAGGTAACGGCAGTACCAGCGGCTCGATCGATGGCAATGTCAACGACAACGCCGCGATGGTGTTCGACCGTGGCGATGCGGTGACTTTCTCCGGCGCGATCGTCGGCAGTGGCTCACTCAGCCAGAACGGTACAGGCACGTTGGTTCTGGATGGCATGAGTAGCGCGTTCACCGGCACCACCACCGTACAGAACGGTACGCTGGAAGTCGGCGATGCTGCGACGCCATCGGCATTCCTTGGCGGCAATGTCGTGGTGAATGGCGGCGCCACGCTGCGCGGCCACGGCATCATCGGTGGCAACGTGAGCAATGCCGGCACGGTGTGGGCCGGTGGCTCGATCGGCACCCTCACCGTGGAAGGCAACTACACACAGACCGCCAACGGCACGCTGGAAGTAGAAGCAACACCAAACGGACAAGCCAGCCTGCTGAGCGTGGGCGGCACCGCCCATCTGGCCGGCAGTGCATTGGTGCTGGCCGACAGCGGCAACTGGCTAGCACGCAGCAGCTACACCATTGTCAGTGCTGTGGGCGGCGTGGCCGGCCAGTTCGCCTCCGCCAACAGCAACTTCACCTTCCTGACGCCAACGCTCAGCTACAGCGCCCACGATGTGACGCTGACGCTGCAACGAAACAACATCAACTTCAATACCGTGGCGCAGACACCCAACCAGTTTGCCGTGGCTACCAGCCTGAATGCGCTCCACTATGGCAATGCCATTTACGATGCGTTGCTGTTGTCGAATGCAGATACTGCGCGCACGGCGCTCAACCAGATCAGCGGTGAAATCCACGCGTCGGTCCGCACCGCAATCATGGATGACGAGCAGGATGTGCGCGACGCGGTCACCGATCACCTGCTCGACTGGACGCAGGATACCGGCGGCCAAACAGGCAAGATGGACAACGGCACCTCCGTATGGACAGCGGCAACCGCCCGCAGCAGTAGTCACCAGGACGATGGCAATGCATCCACGCTCGATGCCAACGGCAGCGGCACGCTGCTGGGTGTGGATACGCCGATCGGCGACGTCGCCCGCGTGGGTGGATTGATCGGCTCAGGCAATCTTTCCGACAGCATCGGCGCACTGGACTCATCGGCTCACACGCACACTCGCCATGCTGGCCTTTACGCCAGCCTGCAGACCGGCAACTTCCATCTGATGGGCGGTGCATTTTACGGCTGGCAAAGCCTGAGCACCGACCGCAACATTGCCTTCAGCGGCGTGAGCGGCGCCACCACTACTCGCTACAACGCCAACACCATGCAAGGCTACCTGGACGGCAGCTATGCATTCACGATGGGCCGCGGCACGCTGGCGCCATTCGTGAACGTGGCAGCACAGCAGCTACATACCGACGCCTTCTCTGAGTCCGGCTCGACGGCGGCGCTCAGTGGTCTTGCGCAAGACAGCACCCAGACTTACGGCACACTGGGTTTGCGTGGCGCCTTGCAGATCGATCCGGAAGGCAGGGTGCAGGCACATGCCAGCCTGGGCTGGCAACATGCATGGGACAATGCGAACGCCACCGCCACCATGCAGCTGATCAGCGGCAGCAATGCGTTCACTGTGCAGGGCGTACCGGTAGCACGCGATGCCACAGCCATCACTGCAGGCTTCCGCTTCCTTGTTACGCCGAACCTTTTATTGGATGCCACCTACAACGGGCAGTTCGCTCACCGTGTCAACGATCAGGCGGCGCATCTAAGCCTTACCTACTCGTTCTGATTTGACGAGTGACAGTCGCATTGCGCCTGCTTCGAAACATACCCATGATCAAATTGCGATCTCGCCAGGCCCTCGCCCACGTTCAAAAACTAATGAGCAGACCTTGAAATGAAGAAGCCCCCGATGAATCGGGGGCTTCTTTCCGACATTCATTACTTTGATCCCGTGGCAGAAATCAGAACGGAATATCGTCGTCATCAAAGTTATTGTTGTTGAACGCAGGACCGCTGTCCTGTGCGGGCGCGGGCTGCTGGCGCTGGGGTGCGTTGCCGCCACCGCCAAAATCGTCACCGCCACGGCGTGGCGCGCCGCCACCTTGCGAGCGCTGATAGTTACCGCCACCACCGCCTGTGCCGCCACCTTCACCGCCGCCACCGAGCATCTGCAGTTCGCTGGCGATGATGTCGGTGGAGTAGCGTTCGACGCCGTCCTTGCCGGTGTATTTGTCGGTGCGCAGCGAACCTTCGACGTAGACCTGGCGGCCTTTCTTCAGGTATTCGCCGGCGATTTCCGCCAGGCGGCCGAACAGCTTCACGCGATGCCATTCGGTGCGCTCCTGCTTCTGGCCGCTCTGTTTGTCGGTCCATTGCTCGGAGGTGGCGATACTCAGGCTGGCGATCGCGGTGCCGCCGCCGGTGTAACGGACTTCGGGATCGGCGCCGAGGTTGCCGACCAGGATGACTTTATTGATACCGCGTGGCATGAATGACCTCAAAAACTGAATCTGGACAAAGGCGTTCCGGATGGCGCCATGCTCCCATCTTGCCGCACCAGCGTCTCATAGGGCGGGAAAGCCGCCGGTCCCGGCTGTGCCGGGATGACTCTGGAGAATACGGCAGGTGTCAGGTGCTGATCCGGTTCCTGCAGAGCCTTCTAGCTCAGGCTCATGGCACCATGATACATGGCTGGCGTCTTCGTCCCAGCCATGCCTGTCAGCCGAGGCCCGGTGGCTCAGAATTTGGCTACAAACCGCAGCCCCAGCACGGTGGCGTCGTGGTTGGCGCTGGTACCGCCCGGGTGGCGGATGTACTGCACGTTGGGCATCAGCGCCAAGCCGTGCCAGAGCTGGAACTGGTAGTTCAGCTCGGTAACGTATTCGTAGCCCTGCACCGGCAGTGACCCCAGCCCGGTTGCATTGATCAACCGCTCGGCGTTCGCGACCTGGCTGCTGACCCGGTTGCGCCCGATGGCGAAGCCAAGACGGTCGTCCGGACGCGAGGAAAACGGTCCGTTGAACAGCAGACCAATGTCGATCATCTGATCGATCAGATCGGTATTGGGATCGGCCTGAACGATATTGCCGAACACGCTGAGGCCACCACCGGTACCGTTATGGGTGATCTCCTGCTGTCCCATGAAGTAACTGCCTGACACGCTGCTCTGCATCATGGGAGCATTGCCGCCAATGACGTCCTCGATGCCATCCACACTGAGGTACGCATCGTTGTACTGCGCGGTGTTGCGCCAGCCGCCGACGCGCCAGGTGCCGGCCAACGGCTGTCCATCCTGTCCGGCAGCCAGATTGGTATGCCAATCCACCTGGGCCAACATCAGCGTGCCGATGTTGGGACCGGATGTGGATAGCTTCAGCCCTTGCGAGGTGGAAGCGTTGTTCGGGTTGACCTCGAAGCCGCCAAACTTGATGGTCCAGGCCGCGGAAGGATTGATCGCGATGACGCCGCCGGTTTGCGCGAGCGGCCAGGCGTCTACACCCTTGGAAATCCAGCCTGGCAACGCGCCGCAGAAACCCAGGTTCTGGAAGTTGCAGGAAAACGGAAAGAAGTCGACGCCGATGTCCATGCGGCCGAACTTCAGATCGACCAGGCCATTCCATAACGACTGTTCCAGGTAGAAACGCGTCAGGCGCGTGACGCTGCCGCCGCCGTAGATTTCCTGGGACTCCAGCAAGGTGCCGAGCTTGGCCTTTTCGTCGATCTGGCTGCCATTGCGGTTGTTGATGTCGACGTGCAATGAGCCGCCGGTCCAGCCAAACAGCTTCTGGAAATCGAAGGCGGCATGCAGATGGATCTGGTCCGCGTAGGCATCGGTTTGGCGCACGCCGCCACTGGTGTTGTGCGCGTATTCGCCAAGGTAGTCGAACCCCAGATCAACGCCCTGATCGTAAAGGTTCTGACGTGCACCACCCCAATCGCCGGTGAGCGTGGTATTGGCATAGTCGGGGGCGCTATCGGCGGCGGCGTTCCCGCTGATCGCAGCGGTGCATCCGGCCATCACGATCGCGGCAATGATTTTCTGGCGCATGCTGATTCTCCTGGAACGTCGGTGCAACGACTTGAATGGCTGGCGATAGGCACAAGGGGGCCTTGCAGGCGTGCGGAGGCCCGCCCGTTGCGCTATCGGGTCAGCGTGAAAGCTAATCAGCGAGGAGTTCGTTCTACGTCAGTCATCCCGGCCTTCGCCGAGATGACACGAGAGGTAGCCCTGACTGCTCACCTACTCAATAAATTTCAGATTTTGAAAGCCATGGTTGCCTCCACGGCCTGCTTCCAGCCTGCATAAAGCGATTCGCGCTTTGCCTCTGGCATGGTTGGCTCGAAGCGATGATCGATCGCCCAATGGCGTGCAATATCTTCGCGGCTTGGCCAAAAACCCGTGGCAAGACCCGCCAGATACGCAGCGCCAAGCGCCGTGGTTTCAGCCACCTTGGGTCGCAACACAGGCACGTTGAGAATGTCGCTCTGAAACTGACCGAGGAATGCGTTCGCAATTGCACCGCCATCGGCACGTAGCTCTTTCAACTTCAAACCGGCATCGCTTTCCATCGCCGCCAGTACATCGCGTGTCTGATAGGCCATCGATTCAAGGGCCGCTCGGATGAAGTGCTCCTTGGTGGTGCCGCGCGTGAGACCAAACACTGCGCCACGCACATCGCTGCGCCAATAAGGCGCGCCCAAGCCGACAAAGGCCGGCACCATGTAGACACCTTCATTGGTCCCTGCGCGTTCGGCGTATTCCTGCGAATCACTGGACTTGCCGAGCATACGCAGACCATCGCGCAACCATTGGATCACCGAACCGGCGACGAAAATACTGCCTTCCAGCGCATACTCCACCTTGCCATCCAGGCCCCAAGCAATCGTGGTGAGCAACCCGTTGTGCGATGTCACCGCCTTGCTGCCGGTGTTCATCAGCATGAAGCAACCGGTGCCGTATGTGTTCTTCGCCATGCCCGGCTCATAGCAGGCCTGGCCGAACAGCGCGGCTTGCTGATCGCCCGCCACACCCGCAATCGGCACTTCCTGACCGAAGAAGTGCTGACCCAAGGTCTTACCGTAGATTTCACTGCAGGAACGCACCTCGGGCAGCATAGCTTTTGGTACGTCGAGCATCGCGAGCAAATCATCATCCCAGCGCTGCTCATGAATGTTGTACATCAGTGTGCGCGAGGCGTTGGTGTAATCGGTAACGTGCACCTTGCCGCCGGTCAGGTTCCAGATCAGCCAGGTGTCGATGGTGCCAAACAGCAGTTCGCCACGCTTGGCGCGTTCACGTGCGCCTTCGACATGATCGAGTATCCATTTGACCTTGGTGCCGGAGAAATAAGCGTCGATCAGCAAGCCGGTTTTTGCGCGCACCGTCTTGTCATGGCCGGCAGCAATCAGTTCATCGCAAATCTCGCGCGTCTGGCGTGATTGCCACACGATGGCGTTGTAGATCGGCTGGCCGGTGGCCTTATCCCATACGACGGTGGTTTCGCGCTGGTTGGTAATGCCGATGCCGGCAATCGACCGCGCATCCACCTGGGCGTTGTTCATCACCTCGGTAATGGTAGTGAGCACGCTGGTCATGATCTCGCGCGGGTTGTGCTCGACCCAGCCCGGCTGCGGGAAGATCTGCCCGAATTCGCGCTGCGCGATGCCGACAATGCTTCCTGCACGATCGAACAGGATCGCGCGTGAGCTTGTCGTGCCCTGGTCGATCGCCAGGATGTAGGACTTGTCCATGAAACGGCTCCTGTGAAAGTCAGTTGCGGGTCGGGCGCTTCGTGCGCGACCCGCCTTATCGATAAGTTCAGCGGGTGGATCGGCGACGACGCGCTACACAGCTTTCCCGCTTTGTGTTTGCAGCGCGCGCTGGCGCGCGGGCAAGAACGGGTAGATCAGCCATTGATACGCCGCACCGCCGATCACACCGCCAATCAGCGGACCAACGATGGGAATCCACCAGTAGTTGTCCGGTGCAGGCAATGCCGACGAACCCCAACCGGCAAAATAGGCGAACAGGCGCGGACCGAAATCGCGCGCGGGGTTGATGGCCCACGCTTCCAGATAGCCCATCGATGCGCCAATGGTAGCCACCAGAAAACCGATCATGAGCGCACCGGAATTGGCGCCCGGCGCCATTTCGTTGTACTGCTCGGTAATGGCGAAGATGCCGAACAGCAGGAAAGCAGTCAGCACGACCTGATCCATCAGCGCATGCATGGGCGTGATGGCCAATCCAGGATGAGTAAAGAACACACCCGCGGCGCCGCCCGCTTCACGCGTGAGCTGATGCACTTGGTTGTAATGATCGATGACCGGCGAAAACAGCAGGTAGACCACTGCTGCGCCAATAAACCCGCCAATCACTTGCGCGATGCTGTAGGGAATCACTTTTTTCCAAGGGAACCCTCGGAATAGTGCCAGCGCGAACGTCACCGCGGGATTGGCATGGGTACCAGAAACAGAACCCGTTACGTAGATGGCAATCGTCACGGCAAGACCCCAGGCGATACACACGCCCCAATAGGCGTTCACATAGGGGCTGGGGTCATACAGCACATACATGCAGGCCACCGAATCGCCGAAAGCGATGATGATGAACACGGCGACCGCTTCGGAAATCAGCTCGCCAATCCCTTGCCGATTCATGGTTGTACCTCCGGCATCTGCCACATGACTGGCGTTGCGACATATGCGCTGACTGCATGGTTCGACATAACTCTGCTCCCGCGGTGACGATGTCATGGGCCGATCAACTGGCCATCTGTTGTGTTGTTTACTGCGCTCCTGCTTTATGCAAAAGAATGGTTCGTTTCAGGTGAATGACGCACGGCGTGGTGGCGCATCGGCCAGATACGCAGTGAGGCGTGCCACCTCTTCCGGCTTGAAGCGCAAGCCGAGCTTGCTACGTCGCCAGAGGACGTCTTTCGCATCAACCACCCACTCGAGTGCGCGCAGGTAATCGACTTCGGCTTGATACAGATCGGCGCCGAAGCGTTCGCCCAGATCCTGCAGCGAACGCGCCTGGCCGAGAATGCGCATGGTCCGGCTACCATAGCTGTGCACCAGACGCCACGCCAGCATTTCGGGCAGCCATGGATGCGCCGATTGCAACTCGCGCTGCAACGTGTCGACATCCCTCCGCTCACCACCCGGCAGCGGATGACCTTTGGATGTCCACGCTTCCGACGCATTCGGAAACAAAGGTGCCAGCCGATCCATCGCTTCTTCCGCCAGCCTGCGATAGGTGGTCAGCTTGCCGCCGAACACATTGAGCAACGGCGCGCCCTGCTGATCCAGTTCCAACAGGTAATCGCGCGTAACCTCCGAGGCATTGCCTTCTTCGTCGTCGAGCAGCGGGCGCACGCCGCTGTAACTCCACACCACGTCAGAAGGTGCAATGTTGCGCTTGAAGTAACGGTTCACCGCGTCGCAGAGGTAACGCGTTTCGTCCTCGTCGATATGCGGCGCAGAGGGATCGCTGCGATAGTCCAGATCGGTCGTGCCGATCAAGGTGAAGTCGTGCTCGTAGGGAATCGCAAACACGATGCGGCGATCGGGCTGCTGGAAAATGTAGGCGTGCTGGTGCTCGAACAGGCGCGGCACCACGATATGACTGCCTTTCACCAAACGCAGCGAGTGATCGTGTCCGACCTTGGCCACCTGATCGAGAAATTGCACGGCCCACGGGCCTGTGGCATTGACCAGCGCCTTGGCGCGGATGGTGGAAACTTCACCATGGGCTGATTCGAGTTGCGCCGTCCAGCCATCCGCGTCGCGACTGGCGCTCAGACACTTGGTGTGCGTGAAAATCGTTGCGCCGCGCTCCATCGCGTCCATCGCATTGAGCACGACGAGGCGAGCGTCTTGCACCCAGGCATCGGAATAGACGAAGCCGGTGACGAATTCATCCCGCAGCGGCGGACCCGACTCATGGTGCTTCAAGGCCACGCGCCGCGAACCCGGCAAGGTACGACGGCCGCGGCCGAGGTTGTCGTAAAGGAACAGGCCCAGGCGGATCATCCACGCCGGACGCAGGTGCGATTGATGCGGCAGGACGAAGCGCAGCGGCCAGATGATGTGCGGCGCGGCGCGCAACAACACTTCACGCTCCGCCAGCGCCTTGCCCACCAGGGCGAACTCGTATTGCTCCAGGTAGCGCAGGCCGCCATGGATCAGCTTGGTGCTGGCGCTCGACGTGTGCGCGGCCAGATCGTCCCGCTCGCACAGGCAGACTGACAGCCCGCGCCCCGCCGCATCACGGGCAATGCCGACGCCATTGATGCCGCCGCCAACCACCAGCAGATCGAACTGCTCAGTCATCGGATGCCCCGTAATCCACCTTGGGAGACTTCATCGTTACGATCCTTCTCGGTTTAGCGAAAATTTTCGTTTTCGCTTAATGCAAAACCAGATCCGAACAATCGAACATAAAGCAACATAAATTGCTCAATATCGCTCGGAGACGTGAGCGTATTCGAACATTTTCGATGATTGCACGCTGCAGCGCAGCGAGGGGGTCAGTCGGCCGAGGCGACATGGACCTGGGTGCCGGCCTCTGCCAACACCGCCTCCATCTCCGCGGGCGGCGCGCGATCGGTAAACCAGGCATGGACCAGCGAAACCGGGCCCAATCGCACCAGGGCATTGCGTCCAAGCTTGCTGTGATCGGCAGCCAGAAAGACCTGGCGGGAGTGCTCGATGATGGTCTGCGCCACGCGCACTTCATGCAGATCAAAATCGAGCAAGGTGCCGTCGGGATCGATGCCGGAAATGCCGATCACCCCGAAATCGACCTTGAACTGGCGGATCAGCTCGATCGTCGGCTGACCGGTGACGCCATGATCGCGTCCGCGCACCACCCCGCCAGCCACGATCACTTCGAAGCTCGGGTTCTCACTGAGCATGATCGCCACATTGAGGTTGTTGGTGATCACCCGCAGGCCCTTGTGGTTCATCAGGGCACGTGCCACGTCCTCGTTGGTGGTGCCGAGGTTGATGAAGAGCGAGGCGTCGTCGGGAATGTGGGTGGCCAACAGGTTGGCGATGCGGATCTTTTCCTCCTGCCACAAGCTCTGACGCTTGGCGTAGGTGAGGTTCTCCACGCTGGACGGCATGCTGACACCCCCGTGATAGCGGCGCAGCAGGCCGGCATCGCACAGTGCCGCCAGGTCGCGGCGGATCGTCTGCTGGGTGACATCGAAGTGTCCGGCCAGATCCTCTACCGTGGCAAAGCCCTCCTCGCGCACACGCGCCACGAGCTGTTCCTGCCTGCGGTTGAGTACCAGATCGCTCATTGTTGCTTCCGTCGGGACACCTGGCGACATGGTAGCGTGAGCGCGGACAGGCCCGATGGCGCAACGTCCCATTTAGCGCAGCAGGTACCGCCCGGCCCCTCCCCCACGCCTGAATCGGTTGAAATTCGGGTGGAATCCACACGGGATGCGGCCTCCGCCTCTATAATCAGGGATCTATGTCCAGTTCCAGCCGCATGAACTCTTCTGTTCTCCAGACCATCGATCCCGTACGCGACTATGCCGGCGTACGCGCGCTAGCCGAAGGCGATATGCAGCGCATCGATGCCCTGATCCGCCAACGGCTGGCCTCGGACGTGGTGCTGATCAACCAGATTGCCGACCACATCATCGCCGGTGGCGGCAAGCGCCTGCGCCCCATGCTGCACGCCCTGGCCGCCCGCACCTCCGGTTATGCCGGCGACAAGCACCTCAAGCTGGCGGCGGTGATCGAGTTCATTCACACCTCCACCCTGCTGCATGACGACGTGGTGGACGAATCAGATCTGCGCCGCGGTCGCAAGACTGCCAATGCGCTATGGGGCAACGCCGCCAGCGTGTTGGTCGGCGATTTTCTCTATTCCCGTTCGTTCCAGCTGATGGTGGAACTGGACGACATGCGCATCATGCGCATCCTTGCCGATACCACGAACACCATCGCCGAAGGCGAAGTGCTACAGTTGCTCAACATCGGTAACGCTGACGTCAACGAGGCGGCCTATCTGGCCGTGATCGAACGCAAGACGGCCGTATTGTTCGCCGCCGCCACTGAATTGGGCGGCATCCTCGGCGGACTGCCGGAAGCACAGATCACGGCGCTGCGCCGCTATGGCATGCAGCTCGGCTACGCCTTCCAGATTGCCGACGACCTGCTCGACTATGTCAGCGATGCCGGCACCCTTGGCAAGAACATCGGCGACGACCTCGCTGAAGGCAAACCCACGCTGCCGCTGATCTACGCCATGCAACGCGTCGGCGCGGAACAGGCGCGCGAAATGCGCCACGCCATTGAACACGGCGGGCTCGACTCGCTTGATCACATCCTGGCCGCCATTCGTGAATCGGGTGCCATCGAAAGTACACGTGAATGCGCACTGCGGCATGCTTATGCTGCGCGCGACGCTCTAACCGGTTTGCCGGCATCCTCGTATCGCGACGCGTTGGCCACGCTGGCGGATTATTCGGTGCAGCGTACGTTCTGACGACGAAGCATTACGCGGCGGAGCGCATCCTTTAAAAAGACCCATGCACTTGCATGGGTCTTTTTTTATGCCTACTTGCTCTCTGATGGATCCCGCGGAATGTTCAGTCGATACTCGATTCGCCGCAGAATGCCGGACTTGGCTGAAACCAGCAGATATTCGTTCTCTACGCCATGCACCCACTCGTAGCCATCGAGGGGTTTGTCCAGATGGTAGTGATGATAGTTCTGGATGACATTGTTATCGGCAAGGTACTGAGATGGAACAGGTTGACCGGTGCGGTACATGAGCTCTCCCCCATGACTCGCCGTTTCTGGAAACGGCCCCGCCCATGCACCCGATGAAACCAAAACCAGCAGTAAACACCAAAGCATCGCCTTGGAATACGTGTTCATGACATGTGTCTCCCTCTGTCTGTCCAATCTGACAAGACCACACAACGCCGGCAAAATAGGCACCACAAACAGCGTTTTATAAGACTGGCCTGGAGCTTTCCCCATGTCTCTCACAGGCCATTAGCGCAAACCCCTTGCATCAAGGCTGACCGGCAAACGCCGCGCGCAGCCAATCATGCATCAAACGATAGCTGCGTGCTGCCGCAACGGCGTCATATTTGCATCCGGGCGAATTTTCACCTACTTCCGTAAAGCAATGGACGGCGTGGCCGATCACCACGAATTGCCATTCACTCGGACTGTCACGCATCTCATCCAGGAATTTATCCGCGTCCGGCATGGTGCCCTTGTCATCGGCACCGTTCATGGCCAGCACGCGCGCCTTGATGTTCTTCGCCAGCGACGGATTATCCGTGGTCAGGCCGCCATGGAATGACACCACAGCTGCCACATCGGCACCGCTGCGCGCCAGATCGAGCACGGCTGTACCGCCAAAACAGAAACCGATCGCTGCCAGCTTGGTCAGATCAATCGGCGCCGTGCCGGCTTGCGCTTTCAGTTGCGCCAGGGCTTCGTCGATACGTTTGCGCATAAGCGCGCGATCTGTATAAAGCGGCGCAGTGGCCGCCTTGGCCTGGTCGGCGTTTTCCAACTGCGGGCGCACGTTTTCACCGTACATATCGGTGAGGAGGATCACGTAATCCTTACCGGCAATCATGTCCGCCTTCTGTACCGCCGCATCATTCACACCGTACCAGTTTGGCACCATCACCAGACCCGGACGTTTCGCGCTGGTGGCATCGTCGTAAACCAGAACGCTTTTGAAATGCGTACCGTCCAAGGTCCATTCGACGGTGCGGTGAACCATCTTTGCCTGTGCGGCAAAGCTGCAAACAGCGAGCAAAGCAAGACAACCCAATCGAACAAAGCGCATGGCGTAATTCCTCAGGTTTGAAGGATGGATGGAGCGCCTCGCCGCTACGCCGTCAGTGGCCCGCAGCGTGCGCGGCAATCCGTCGTTTCAAAGGTGTCAGACGATCAAGCAGCCGCACGCCGAATCCGCGCGCCGTCACCAGCGGCATGGATTGCCATGCGTAGATTCGTGCCAGCGCGTCGAAGCCGTACGCATCCAGCGTATCCGCGCTGCGACGGCGGCGTGCGTAGCGGCGCAAGATATGTGCACCGGCGATATCGCGCCCTTCATCACGCGCAGCAACCAGCGTGTCGCGCAGTTCGGCCACATCGCGCAAGCCCAGATTCACACCCTGCCCGGCCAGCGGATGTACGGCATGCGCGGCATCACCAAGCAGAACGAAGCGATCGGCTTGATAGGTGTCTGCCAGTTGCAGCTTCAGTGGAAACGCGGCGCGTGGCGTACTTGCAATGATGCGGCCGAGCCGAAAGTCGCTGGCAAGCCCCAGCTCGGCGAGAAATGCTGCTTCATCGAGCCCCTGCACCCGCCTTGCTTCGGCTTCCGGCAACGACCACACCACCGAACTGCGGCCGTCCGCCAAGGGAAGTAACGCCAACGGTCCGGTGGGTAGAAAACGCTGCCAGGCGGTGCCTTCATGCGCCCGTTCGGTCGTGACATGCGCAACGATCGCGCGCTGTCCGTAATCATGCCCATGCGTGGCGATTCCAGCGCGCTGGCGGAGCGGTGAACCCGCACCATCGGCGGCGACCAGCAGGCGCACGGAGAGACTTTCCTGATCAGCAAGGTCCAGCACGATGCGATCCGAACGAACCTCGAAATCCTTCACCGTGGCAGGACACAGGCGTTGCACGCCAGCCGGCTCCAGTGCCTGCCAGAGCGCCCACTGCACCAGATTGTTTTCGACGATATAGCCGAGCAGATCGCGGCCTTCGTCTGCCGCATCAAAATCGATCGCCGCTCCGCTTTCCGCATCCCACACATGCATGTGCGTATAGGGGCAGGCGCGAGCTTTTCGTATGGACGTCCAGACGCCCAAGCCGTCCAACAACTCGATGGACGAGGGAGCCAGACCAACGACGCGTAAATCCACGTCATCCTGCGCCTGCCACTCCAGCGGAGCGCGCGCCTCCAGCAAGGCCGTGCTAAAGCCGGCGCGACTGAGTGCCAGTGCAGCGGCCGCACCCACCATGCCGCCGCCCACGACGGCGATATCTATAGCGGGTCCGCGACGCTGGATAGCCGGGACAGTTCTCATGGCAAACGCTCCAACACGGCACGCGGCGGTTCGCCGCGAAAACCCATGCCGCGTCGTGCCAGCACGTGTTGCAAAGGCGGTACGCGATCGTACGCAAGCAGAGCCAGCGAACGGAACGGCGCCAGCCACGGCTGCGGCATGCAGGCAAAACGCACCAGATCATGGCTCATCGCCATGGTGCCTTCGCGATCGGGCGCACGTCGCGCAACATAGCGCTCCACCAGCGCCGGTGTACCCGGATCGGCAGCACCTGCAATCAATTCGGCAAGGGTCAGCGCGTCGCGCAAACCAAGATTGAAACCTTGTGCACCGATCGGATGTACCGTCTGCGCGGCATTGCCGACAAGCACGGCGCGCGTACCCATCAGTTGCTGCGCGGCCACGCGTCGAATTGTATAAGGGTGCCGTTTGCCGGGCCGATGAAGCCGCCCGAGACGCCAGCCAAAGCGCCGCTGAGCCAGCGCGATGAAACCGGCATCATCCAGGCCAATCACCTCTTCTGCCATCTCCGACGGCACGGTCAACACTAATCCGCAACGGCGCTCGGCCAGCGGCAGCATCGCAATCGGCCCTTCGTCGGAGAAACGCTCCCAGGCGCGGTTGGCCGGATCACGCTCCGGCGTCACCGTGCTGACAAACAGGGTCTGATGATAATCGTGCGTATCCACGCCGATGCCGAGTTGCGCACGCACGAAAGATTCGGTGCCATCGGCGCCCACCAGCAGTGCGGCATCCATGAACTGCTCACCCTGCGGTGTCTTGATTCGTGCGCGCCAGCCATCCGAATATTTTTCCAGCCCGACAAGGCTGGCAGGTGCCAGGCGCACCAGCCGCGTGCAGGCATCCAGCCCACGTAACAGACCTGCACCAAGTTCGCGTGCTGGCAAAGTCCAGCCGAGCGCATCCACCCCATGGCGCGCCGCATCCAGTCTGGCGGTACCAAACTCACCGGCGCGGCTCACATGAATATGACGGATTGGCGTGGCTTGTGCGGCAACCTGCGGCCAGACACCAATAGCTGTCAATCCATTGACCGTCGCCCGCGCCAGGGCGAGGTTCCGTTCGTCATAACTGGGCTGGGCATCTACGCGCGGCGCAGCGGCTTCGACCAATGTCACCGGGCAACCGGCAGCATCCAGCGCAATGGCCAGGCTGGCGCCGACCAAGCCGCCACCAACAATCAAAACATTGCCGTTGGGGTTAAAGGGATCTGAGGGATTCATGCGCGAGATCATACGCGCTGGAACGCCATTCTTCGCATGTCGAGGATGCGCTGAGCTAAACTTGAGGTCTTACCTTCGGTTGCCGGTTTCCAGGGAGTTTCTTATGGCTATGACACAGACCCAGCGCTACGGCGTTTTTGCCGCGCTAGCCCTGGTGATGGCGGCGACCCGCATCCACCTGTCGCTGTTCCATCACGACATCTGGGATGCGTCATGGGGCATTTTTTTCCTGGCCGGCTTCTGGCTGCGTGGCTCTGCCCGCTGGGCGTTCCCGCTGCTGATGGCCGAGGCAGTGCTGATTGATTACATCGTGATCACCAATATGGGCATCAGCTTCTGGAGCCATTACTGCGTATCGGCTGGCTACTGGTTCCTGATTCCCGCCTACGGTTCGCTATGGATGGGTGGCAGCTGGCTGGCGAAGCGCCAGCGCGGCCTTACGCTTTCCACGCTGGGCATGGCGGTCGCCGTTCTGTTGGTGAGCGAGGCGGCGTGTTACGTGATTTCCAACGGCAGCTTCTACTGGCTGAGCAGCCATGTGCCCACACCAAAGAGCTTTACCGCGTGGTTCGCGAACCTGGGCGATTGGTACCTGCCATTCCTGCAAACCACCGCGCTGTATGCAGGCCTCGGGGCCGTGCTGCATGTGCTGACGGTGCAAATGGCGCGTACGTCCGAGCATCACGGCCAGATGCAGAACTGATCGTGGGTAACCGGCTCTCAAAGATCTACACCCGCACCGGCGACGATGGCACGACTGGCCTCGGTGACGGTTCGCGAGTACCCAAAGATTCGCTGCGTGTGGATGCCTACGGCACGGTCGACGAGCTCAACAGCACGATCGGCATGGTGCTCGCGTGCGAAGGTGTCGATGATGCCGTGCGTGAAACGCTGACCCAGGTGCAGCACGAGCTGTTCGACCTGGGTGGCGAGCTGTGCATCCCCGGCATGGCGATGATCGAGGATGCCGACATTACCCGGCTGGAAACATCGCTTGATGGCTTCAACGATCCCCTGCCGCCGCTGAAGGATTTCATCCTGCCGGGCGGCGGCATGGCGGCGTCTTGCTGCCATCTGGCGCGCACCGTCTGCCGCCGGGCTGAGCGGCAAGTGATCGCGCTGGGGCGCGTAGAAGAGATACGGCCACAGGCGCAGCGCTACCTCAATCGCCTGTCCGACCTGCTGTTTGTGCTGGGGCGCGTCCTGGCCCGCGCTGGCGGTCACGGCGAAGTACTCTGGCAACACGAGCGCCGCCGCAAACCCAAAGCGTAGATATGCTGCAGCTCTACACCCATTCTGTGTGCCTGCAGCATGATCCCGGACCAGGCCATGCCGAATCACCCGCGCGCTTGCGTGCCGTGCTGCAAGCCTTGGATCAGGATCGCTTTGCGATTGTCGATCGCATCGAGGCACCGAGGGCGACGCGCGAACAACTTCTGCGTGTACACACGGCCGCGCACGTCGATCGCATCCTTGCTATAGCGCCCGATTCGGGAACGGTCCGCCTGGACGAAGACACCTTGATGTCTACCGCATCGGCCGAAGCGGGGTTGCGTGCGGCCGGAGCCGTCATCGCCGCCGTCGATGCCGTCATGCAGGGCACCGTCTCACACGCTTTCTGTGCGGTGCGCCCGCCGGGCCATCACGCAACACCCGATACGGCGATGGGCTTCTGCCTGTTCAACAACATCGCCATCGGCGCAGCGCATGCCTTGGCAGCCCACGGCCTGAAGCGGGTGGCCATTGCTGATTTCGATGTGCATCACGGCAATGGCACACAGGACATTTTCCAGCGCGAGCCACGCGTGCTGTTCATTTCAAGCCACCAGTCGCCGCTCTACCCGGGAACCGGGCAGGAAGACGAGCGTGGCGTGGGCAATATCGTCAACGCACCGCTTTCTCCAGGCGATGGTTCTTACGAATTCCGCGAATGGTGGGATGGCGCGCTACTGCCGCGATTACATGCGTTCAAGCCGCAATTGGTACTCGTTTCGGCAGGCTTCGATGCACATCGCAATGACCCGTTGGCCGATATCCGCCTGCAAACCGAGGACTACGCCTGGATCACCGAGCGGCTTGCCGATCTGGCCCGTGCACATGCCGGCAACAGGCTGGTATCCACGCTGGAAGGGGGGTATGAACTGAACGCACTGGCCGCAAGCGTCAGTGCGCATGTCGGCGCGCTTTTAGAGTCATGATGGTTGGGTCTACCACGCGCGTGTGAAGCCTCTCCCCTTCGGGAAGGGAAAGCAAAAAGCCATCACTTCATCGGCACGAAGTCCAGCGCCACCGAATTGATGCAATAGCGCAACCCCGTGGGTTTGGGGCCATCCGGAAAAACATGCCCCAGGTGCGACTCGCAGGCCGCGCATCGCACTTCCGTGCGATGCATGCCGTGGCTGTCGTCTTGCAGCAGGCTCACCGCCGACCGGGTCACCGGCTGGAAAAAACTGGGCCAGCCCGAACCCGAGTCGTATTTGGTCTCCGAAGCAAAAAGCGGGGCCTTGCAGGCCACACAGGTGTAGGTGCCCGGCTCCTTGTGCCGATACCACTTGCCGCTGAAAGGCGGCTCGGTCGCCGAACAGCGACACACCGCATATTGTTCCGGACTCAGGTTTGCACGCCATTGTTCGTCGGATTTTTCAGGCTTGTGCTCATTCATGCTGAATCCTTATGCGGGATGCGTGCCGACCGAAGGGCCTTTCTGATAGCTTAACGCCCCTTCGTCTCCGATTGACTGCGCCCTCCGTGAAGCCTACGCCGCCCTTGCGTCACCTGCCTCCACGCCGTCTGCTGGCAATCGCTGCCTCTGCTGCCTTGCTCAGCAGCCCAGCCGTTTACGCCGGCAGCCAGAACAAGAAGCCCAAGGCCTCGCTGGATGGCTCGGAGGTGGTTTGCCCGTTGGGGACCTTTATCTGTGCACCCAGGCCGGACAACTTCGCACTGTGCCGACCCAACGGCCAGCTCGAGTTCTATGACCCGTTCCTGAGCAAGGACTCGTCGCTGCGTCAGACCGCCAAGACCTATGTCTGGGCCGACCACGTGCAGAGCCCGGACCAGACCATCTATCACCTGACCGGCCACGTGAAAACGATCCGCGCCGACCAGGAATTGCACGCCGATGTCGCCGACTACAACAGCGACACCTCCGATTACGATGCACGCGGCAATGTCCACTACCAGGAATACAACCAACTGGTGTCCGCCGATCATGTGGTCGGTAATACCGACAACAGTACGACGCTGGCCACCGGCAACGTGCGCTTTCAGATGCTCGATTCGCATGGCAACGGCACCGCCGTGCGAGGACAGCAGTTCGACGCCAATCGCAGCCGCTATTCCGTCGCCACCTACTCGACCTGCGATATCGGCCGTCATATCTGGGAAATCCGCGCCAAGAAGATCGATACCGACCAAAACACCGGCCGCGGCATAGCGCACGACGCGACCATGTCCATGTACGGCGTTCCGTTTTTCTATACGCCGTACATGTCGTTCCCGCTCAACAACGATCGCCAGAGCGGCTTCCTGTATCCGTACTTCGAGCATACGGGCGAGGCCGGTTATCAGTTCAGGATTCCGTACTACTTCAATCTGGCACCCAATTACGACTTGACGCTTACGCCGCGTTATTACAGTTTGCGCGGTTCCATGCTTTCGGGCGAAGCGCGCTATCTGTTCCCTCAAACGAAAGGCACTTTCGATTTCGAATTCTTGCCCAACGATTTGTACAACGACCAGAAGATCACGCCAACTTCTTTCGACACTCAAGGTACGCAGCGCTACCTATTCAGATTCACCAATAGCACGACGCTATGGAAGGGATGGTGGCTCAGCACCGACATCATGCGTGCATCGGATCAGAACTATCTGCACGATTTCGGCGACGATATCTTCAACATCTCCACCGCACTTTTGTACTCAAGCATTTACTTGAATGGATCGGGTAACTGGTGGAGCGCCCAGGTGGGTGGCGACATGTGGCAGAACGTCGACCCAGCGGAATCGAACGCCGTAGAGCCTTACAAGCGACTGCCGCGCGCCACCTTCAATATGGATATTCCATTCTGGCGCTGGTATGACATAGGCCTGACCAGCGAGGCGGATTCGTTCCATAAATCCGAAGCCGTAGAAGGCAGCCGACTGGACCTTTACCCGTATATCGACGCGGACTTTCAGGGGCCGTGGTGGTTCATTCGACCCAAGGTGGCCTACCGCTATACCACTTACTCGCTCGACAGCGGTTACCGGAACTATTCCACTTCCTACACCTCGCTGTCGGGAGTCACAACGATCACACCATTCACGGATGCTAATCCGAGCCGCTCGCTGCCGATCGTCAGCCTGGACCAAGGCCTGATTTTCGATCGTGTTGCATCAATGTTCGGTACGGATTACACGCAGACGCTAGAACCACGCCTGTATTACCTGTATGCCCCCTACCGCAACCAGACCAATCTGCCGCTGTTCGATACCAATCTGATGGCGTTCGACGATTGGATGCTGTTCGCACCAAACCAGTTCTCTGGCGCGGACCGCCAGATGAATGCGAATAACCTCACCGCAGCAGTAACCACTCGACTGCTTGATGACGGCGGCGTGGAACGGCTGTCCGCAACCTTCGGCCAAATCCGTTATTTCACGCCCCAGTTGGTCCAAACACCCGGTACACAGGCTACCGACTGGTCTGGCTCGGACTACGTCGCCGAGCTGAGCAGCCAGTTGAACGATCAGTGGACCATGAGCACTGAGTACCTCTGGAACCCGAACACCCGCAAGACCGAGCTAGGTACGTTCACGGTGCAACGGCGCCTGGGTTTCGACGGCGTGCTCAACTTCTCTTACCGCTTCCGCCAGAACCTGCTGGAACAATATGACATCTCGGCGGTCTATCCGCTTACCGCCCGCTGGCGCCTGATCGGTGACTGGACTTATTCGGTCATGGACAAGCGTACGGTGGAGGCGGTGGCCGGCGTGCAGTACGAGGGCTGCTGCGTGAAAATGAGCGTTGTCGCCCGCCGCTACGTGACAGGTTACGACGGCGTCATCTCGACCTTGCCAGCCGGCCAGATAGCACCAGGCAGCGATACCGCCGTCATGTTCGAGCTGGAATTCAAGGGTATGGGTGCCTTCAGCGGCCAAACGGACAGCATCCTGCGGCGTGATATCCTTGGCTATCAATAACCGCGCCCAGGCTGGTTCGGGCGCTCTCCAGGCGGTGGCCGGCCAGGCTCCTGTCCAGGATTACCAACCATTTCCCTCGCCACCGGCGATAGAAGGCTGTTCACTGATGAAGCAGATTTTTGCGTTGTTCCTGCTGACGATCGTCTCGGCGATCCCGTCGCTGGCCCAGGCTCAGCTCCTGTCGCCGCAGGATGCCGGCTCAGGCCTGCAGCCTATCGACCGGATCGTTGCTGTGGTTGAAGACGATGTGATCCTGCAGAGCGAGCTGAACGACGCCGTTGCCGCTATCCAGCAGCAGTACGCCAGCCAGCCGGGGCAGCTCCCGCCCATCGACGTGCTGCGCCGGCAAGTGCTTGACCGTCTGGTGCTGATGAAGCTGCAGTTGCAGCGCGCCGACGACCAGGGCATCCGCGTGTCCGATGCCGAAGTGGATCAGGCCGTGCAGAACGTGGCGGCCCAGAACAAAATGAGCCCCGACCAGCTGCGCGCCGCCGTGGAACAGAGCGGCCTGAGCTATGCCTCCTTCCGCCAGCAGCTCCACGACCAGCTGGTCGTGCAGAAGCTGCACCAGAACGTGGTGCGCGATTCGGTCTCGGTGACCAACAGCGAAATCGACAACCTGCTCAACAGCCCCAGCTACAAGGCAGGTGAGGTGCATCTGGCCCACATCCAGATCAGCATCCCCAGCGGTGCCACCGCAGCCGATATCCAGGCCGCACAGAACAAGGCCGAGCAGGCACTGGCCGCCATCAAGGGCGGCATGAACTTCAAGGCTGCCACGATCCGCTTCTCCGATGCGCCCGATGCGCTGGACGGCGGCGACCTCGGCTGGCGCCGCATCGACGAAGTGCCGCCGGCCTTCGTCGACACCATCGATTCGCTCAAGCCCGGTGAAGTCAGCGGTATCCTGCATGGCCCCACCGGCTTCCACATCATCCAGCTGATCGGCACGCGCGCGCCGTCCAAGCAGATGGTGCCTGAGTTCCATGCCCGCCAGATCCTGATTCGCCCGAGCGAACTGCTCTCACCCACCCAGGCTCAGCAGAAGGCGCAGGATCTCTACAACCGCATCGTCAACAAGCATGAAGACTTCGCCAAGCTGGCGAAGGACAATTCCAATGACGACACGACCGCCAACGCCGGCGGCGACATGGGCTGGTTCCAGCAAGGTGACTGGGGCTCGCTGATCGGCCAGAAGGTGGCGGATTTGAAGGACAACGAGATCTCGCAGCCGTTCCAGAGCGAAGCCGGCTGGCACATCCTGCAGCGTCTCGGTACACGCAACACCGATATGACCACGGAAGTGGCCCGCGACCAGGCTCGTCAGGCCATCGGCAACCGCAAAGCCGACCAGGCCTACGACGACTTCCTGCGCCAGCTGCGTTCCGATGCCTATGTGAAAATTCTGGCGCCTGAGCTGCAGGAGCCCACCGATACGGACAACGGCGGCGCCGGCATCAAGGCATCCCCGTCCCCGTGATCCCTGCACGACACGCGAACAGCCCGTGAACGGATCTGCCCTGCCCCGGCTCGCTCTGACAGCAGGCGAGCCAGCGGGTGTCGGTCCCGAGCTTCTCGTCCGATTGGCCGCCACCTCGCTGGCGGCCAATTTCGTTGCGATAACCGATAAAGATCTGCTCGAGCGCGCGGCGGCACGCTGCGGCGTGGCCATCCGCCTCGTTGATGACGACGGCGGCGATATCGACGTGCGCCCGCCCGGCAGCCTGCGCGTGCGCCATATCCCGCTTGTCGCAGAAGAAACGCCGGGGCATCCGGATCCACGCAACGCACAGCACGTCCTGGCGACGCTGGCCGAGGCTGCCGATGGATGCATGCAGGAGCGTTACGCCGCGGTGGTAACCGCTCCGCTGCAAAAGTCCTCGATCAACGATGCAGGTGTCCCCTTCAGCGGCCACACCGAGTTTTTTGCTGCGCGAAGCCACGCTGACGTGGTCATGATGCTGGCGAGCCCGGAGTTGCGCGTTGCCCTGGCGACCACGCATTTGCCGTTGAACGCCGTTTCTTCTGCAATCACCGCTGCCTCGCTGGAACAAACGCTGCGCATTGTGCATAACGAGCTGCGCACGAAATTCGGCTTCGAGAAGCCACGCATCGCCGTGCTCGGGCTCAACCCTCACGCCGGCGAAAGCGGTCATATCGGACGCGAGGAAATCGACACGATCATCCCGGTGCTCGAAACGCTCCGCCAGCAAGGCATGGTCTTGCTGGGGCCGCTGCCCGCGGACACCGCGTTCGTGCCAGCGCAACGGCATCATTACGATGCGGTGCTCGCGATGTACCACGATCAGGCATTGCCCGTGCTCAAGAGCGAAGCCTTCGATCGCACCGTCAATCTCACGCTCGGCCTGCCCTTCATTCGCACATCCGTCGACCACGGTACCGCGCTGGATCTCGCCGGCAGCGGCCAAGCTGATCCTTCCAGCCTGATAGCCGCTGCCAGGATGGCGCTGGATCTGGTGGATCGTCGCAACAAGTTCCCTTCACCAAGGTGAAGGGAAGCAGGACGTCATGAATCCCCCTAGTCGCCCCAAGAAAAGCTTCGGCCAGCACTTCCTGCACGAGCGCCGCTACATCGAGCGCATCGTCAACGCGATCTCGCCACGTCCCGACGATTTCCTGGTGGAGATCGGGCCTGGCGAAGGCGCGCTGACCTTTCCATTGCTGGCCGCCGCCGGCAAACTCACGGCCATCGAGCTGGATACCGATCTCATACCCCGTCTGCAGGCCAATGCAGCGGATGTCGGCGAGCTTTCCATCGTGCACGCCGATGTGCTGAAGGTCGATTTCACTGCGTTGGCCCATCGCGCTGGGGTTTCTTGCCTGCGCATTGCAGGCAATCTGCCGTATTACATCTCCAGTCCGATCCTGTTCCATTGCGTGGAGCATGCAGCGGCCATCAGCGATATGCATTTCATGTTGCAAAAAGAAGTCGTCGATCGCATGGCTGCCGAACCGGGCAGCAAGGTGTATGGACGGCTATCTGTGATGCTGCAGCTGGCTTGCCGCGTCGAACCGCTGTTCGAAGTGCCGCCCGGCGCGTTCCGCCCGCCGCCGAAAGTCGATTCGGCGGTGGTACGCCTCGTACCGATCGCGCCTGAAGCACGCCATGATGCGGATCCCGATCGCCTGCACACGATCGTGAAGGCAGCCTTCGCCCAGCGTCGCAAGACACTTGGCAATGCGCTGCGGCAATGGATGGATACCGACGCGATTCGCCAGGCCGATGTCGATCCCAAGGCGCGTGCAGAAACACTTTCGCCCGCGGATTTTGTACGCCTTGCCAAGGTCGAGACAGCATCCTGACATCACCATCAGGCTTACCCGATACGGTGCTCTTGGGCCTGCTTAGCCCGTACAATGACCCCATGAACGACAAATCCCCCTACACGATCGACGTGCAGGTGCAAACCCGCTTTGTGCCGGACCAGTCAGCGCCCGACGAAAACCGCTACGTGTTCGCGTACACGATCAAGCTGCACAATGCCGGTATCATTCCGGCCCGCCTGCTCACCCGTCACTGGGTGATCACGGATGCCAATGGCAAGATCGAGGAAGTGCGTGGCGAAGGGGTGGTTGGCGAACAGCCATGGATGCGTCCAGGCGACGATTACGAATACACCTCCGGCGCTGTGCTGGAGACCGCCGTCGGCACGATGCAGGGCAGCTATGAGATGGTGGCCGACGACGGCACCCGCTTCGAAGCGCCCATTCCGACCTTTACCCTTTCCATTCCGCGCACCCTGCACTGAGAGGCACCACGATGATGTGCCCGCAGCAGACCCTTGAGGCGATGCGCTGATGGCAACCTATGCAATCGGTGATGTGCAGGGCTGTTATCCAGAATTGCAGCGGCTGCTGGAAAAACTGCACTTTGATCCCGTGCAGGATCGCCTGTGGTTCTGCGGTGACCTGGTCAACCGTGGCGGCCAATCTCTGGACACGCTGCGCCTGGTGCATTCACTGCGCGACAGCACCATCGTCACGCTGGGCAACCACGATCTGAGTTTGCTGGCGATTGCCTTGCGCAAGCAGGACGCGCAGGCACGCGTCAATCCCGAACTTCGAGAAGTGCTGTTCGCGGAGGACGCGCCCGTTCTGTTCGAATGGCTGCGCAGCCAGAAACTGCTGCATCATGATGAAGCACTAGGCTGGACGATGGTGCACGCCGGTCTGGCACCCACCTGGACGCTCAAGCAGGCGCAACGCTGCGCACAGGAAATCGAGCGCGAACTTTCCAGCCCACGTCATCCACGGCTGCTGAAGAACCTGTTCGGCAATCGTCCCGCGGCGTGGTCGAGCCGTCTGCAAGGCATCGAGCGCATGCGCGCCTCGATCAACACGCTGACCCGGATGCGCTTCTGCGATGTCAACGGCCGCATCGACTTCGAAGGCAAAGGCGCACCGGGCACGCAGAAACCCGGCATGTATCCCTGGTTTGAAGTGCCGGGCATGCGCCGACGCGAGATGCGCCTCGTCTGCGGTCACTGGTCTGCGCTGGGCCGCTTCGCCGGCCTGGGCATTTACGGCATCGATACAGGATGCGTGTGGGGTGGCAAGCTCACTGCGCTGCGCCTGGATGTCGAGGAGCCGCAGTACATCACGGTGAATGCCGAGCCGCATCGCAAGCAGCTGGCTGGCAGCGGCGATTAAGTCTTCGCCGCGCGCTGCCATAGGTTGGGGCTTAGCACCGGATCAAGTCCGGGTAACCCAACCTACGACCGCACACCCATCAACAGCCCTGCACGATCAGCTCAGCTGACCGTGACAGTGCTTATATTTCTTGCCGGAACCGCAAGGACATGGATCGTTACGCCCAACCTTCGGGCCGCTCACCGTCGGCTCGGATGATGACACTTGCGGCTGCACGGGCGTTTCCAGCCCAAGCGCACCACCCACGGGCGCGCCACCGCCGCTGGCCTGCATCTGGCGCTGCAACCGCTCGGCCATACGCTGCTGCTCGGCTTCCATCGCAACGACTTCTTCCTCGCTGCGGATGCGAATGCGGGCGAGCATTTGGGTCACTTCGACCTTGATACGCGCCAACATCTGCGAGAACAGATCGAAGGATTCGCGCTTGAAGGCCTGCTTGGGATCCACCTGCGCATAGCCGCGCAAGTAGATGCCCTGGCGCATGTAATCCATGCTGGAGAGATGTTCCTTCCAGGCGTTGTCCACCACGCTCAGCATGATGTGCTTCTCGAGCTGACGCATGGTTTCCGGGCCGATCTGCTTTTCCTTGGCCTCGAACAGGTCGTTGAGGAGCGTGCGCACGTGCTCCAGCACCGCACCGGCATCGGCCTCGGATTGCTGTTCCAACCAGTGCTTGAGTTCGCTCGACAGACCGAAATCGCTTTCCAGCTCGCGATCGAGACCGGCCAGGTCCCATTGCTCGTCGATGCTGTCGGCGGGCACGTAGCGACGCACAATGTTCTCAACCACGTCATCACGAATGTCGGACACGGTGGCGGACACGTCGTCTTCTTCCAGCAACTCATCGCGCTGGCGGTAAATCACCTTGCGCTGATCGTTGGCGACGTCGTCGTATTCCAACAGGTTTTTGCGGATATCGAAGTTGTGCTGCTCAACCTTGCGCTGCGCCTTTTCGATCTGGCGGCTGATCATGCGATCTTCCAGCGCCTCGTCTTCCTTCATGCCAAAGCGCTTCATCCAGCGCACCAGGCCTTCGCCGCCGAAGATGCGCAGCAAGTTGTCCTGCAACGAGAGGTAGAAACGCGAGGAACCCGGGTCACCCTGACGGCCGGAACGGCCGCGCAGCTGGTTATCGATACGGCGGGACTCGTGTCGCTCCGTACCCACGATATGCAGACCGCCCGCAGCGATGACCTGCTCGTGGCGCTTCTTCCACTCGGATTTGACGCGTGCGCGGTCGGTTTCGGACGCATCTTCCGGCAGCGCAGCCAATGCGGCTTCCAGACTGCCGCCAAGCACGATGTCGGTACCGCGGCCGGCCATGTTGGTGGCGATGGTGACCGACCCCGGCATGCCTGCCTGCGCCACGATGTGCGCTTCGCGCTCGTGCTGCTTGGCATTGAGCACTTCGTGCGGAATCTTTTCCTTGCGCAGCAACTCGGACAGCAGCTCGGAGACGTCGATCGATGCGGTACCCACCAGCACCGGCTGGCCGCGCTGATGACAATCCCTGATGTCCTCGATCACCGCCTTGTATTTCACTTCCTGGCTCAGGAACACCATGTCCGAATTGTCCCGACGGATCATCGGCTTGTGGGTCGGGATCACGACCACTTCCAAGCCATAAATCGTCTGGAATTCGTAGGCTTCCGTATCGGCCGTACCGGTCATGCCGGCCAGCTTCTTGTACATGCGGAACAGGTTCTGGAACGTGACCGTGGCCAGCGTCTGGTTTTCGCGCTGGATCGGCACGCCTTCCTTCGCCTCGACCGCCTGGTGCAGGCCGTCGGACCAGCGGCGGCCCGGCAAGGTACGGCCGGTGAATTCGTCGACGATGATCACTTCGCCGTCGCGCACGATGTAGTCCACATCGCGCTGATAAATGGCGTTGGCGCGCAGCGCCGCATTGAGGTGATGCACGATGGCCAGGTTGCGCGAATCATAGAGGCTACTTTCCTCTTCAATCACGTTCGCCTGGTGCAGCAGCTCTTCTGCATGCTGCATGCCCTCTTCGGACAGGTGCACCTGCTTTTGCTTTTCATCGACCCAGTAGTCGCCTGCACCGTCTTCGACTTCCTGCCGTGTCATGCGCGGCACGATCTTGTTCACCGCAAGGTAAAGCTGCGGGGAATCCTCGGCGGGGCCGGAAATGATCAGCGGCGTACGCGCTTCGTCGATCAGGATCGAATCCACTTCGTCGACGATGGCGTAGTGCAAGCCACGCTGGCAGCGTTGGTCCTTCGACAACGCCATGTTGTCGCGCAAATAGTCGAAGCCGTATTCGTTATTGGTGCCGTAGGTGATGTCGGCAGCATAGGCGGCGAACTTGTCGGCATGATCCATGCCCGGCCAGACCACACCCACGCTCAGGCCAAGGAAGTTGTACAGCTTGCCCATCTGGGCCGCGTCACGCTTGGCAAGGTAGTCGTTGACCGTCACCACGTGTGCACCCTTGCCTTCCAGGGCATTGAGGTACACCGGGGCTGTCGCCACCAGGGTCTTGCCTTCGCCGGTGCGCATTTCGGCGATTTTGCCCATGTGCAGCACCATGCCGCCGATCAGCTGCACGTCGTAATGGCGCATGCCCAGGACGCGCTTGGCGCCTTCGCGGACGACTGCGAAGGCTTCCGGCAGCAGCTTGTCCAGGGTTTCACCGTCGGCGATGCGCTGCTTGAATTCGGCCGTCTTGCCGCGCAAGGCCTCGTCGCTGAGCTTCTCGAACTCAGGCTCGAACGCATTGATGCGCGCGACGGTCTTGGACAGCTGGCGCAGCACGCGGTCATTGCGGCTGCCAAAAAGGCTCGTCAGGGCACGGTTGAGCATCGATCTTCCGGATCAGAAAATTAGGGAAGCCCACCCGGACGGATCCTGGCGGGCAAAGGATTGATGATACTAGGGTCTGGCAGGTATCCCAAACGCGGAAACCTGCGCCGCACCCGGCATATCGCCATCGCCCTTCGTTGTCGACCGCTGGCACAGTGCGAGACCGTGCGCGGTGACTCAGAACAGCCTTCGGACAGGGGTGGCGGTAAGGCGCAGCGCTTTCAAGGGTGCCATGCGAACCCGCTCAGCGATGGTTCTTCACATACGCCAGCGGATTGACCACGCGACCGTGATACCAGACCTCAAAGTGCACATGAGACCCAGTGGAACGGCCGGTTGAGCCTGCCTCGGCAATCTCGTCGCCGACACGAACGTGCTGGCCAGGACGCACGAGCAGCTTGCTGTTGTGGGCGTAGCGGGTCATGTAGCCGTTGCCATGGTCGATCTCGACCACATTGCCGTAACCGCTGCGAACGCCGGCGTAGGTGACCATGCCTTCGGCGACGGTATGCACAGGGCTGCCATAGGGCACAGCGACGTCCAGGCCGGTGTGCAAGGCGGACCGGCCATCGAACGGATCGGCGCGCACGCCGAAATAGGAGGAGATGTAACCGTCCGCCGGCATCCCCGTCGGCTTGAGGTCCGAGTCGATCCGGGCGTTCATGAGCAGGCTCTGCATCGCGCTGAGCTGCGCCTGTTGGGTATCGAACTGGCTTCCCAGCTGATCGATGCTGGCGTCGAGCGTTTGCGGCAGTGAATAGGAGCCGCTACCACTGGCGACTTCCACACCGCCGACCGGCGGCGGCTGATCGAAATTGAATTCACCGCTATCGAGCTTGCCGACCTGAACCAGGCGCTCGCCGAGCGCGTTCAGCCGGGTGGCTTGGGCTTGCAGCTGGCCGAGCTTGATCGCCAGCGCATCGAGCTGTCGGTGCGCGTCGTCGCGCAAATCACCCAACTGCTGATCCTGCTGCCGCACCTGTTTGTGCAGCGCGTCGATTTCCGCCAGTGCATGGTCACGTGGACTGGCTACGGCCAACGCTACGCCGGCGCCGAGGCTGGCCAACGCCAGTACCACGGCCGCCCCGATACCCAGGACGCGCCAGCGTAGCCGCTGGTTGGTGAGGTCCAGTGTTCTTGGCACCTTCCCTGCGCGTGAGACGAGTATGATTTGCATGTCATTACCAAATTTGTAGTTTTCCGATGCAGCGCGACGCCCCCGTCACACCCCGCACCGGTCATGGACCGCAATCCATTACCGCCGTTGGTCCAGTCGCCGCGCTAGCCAAAAAAGCCGGCAAGCTGGAAGCCTTGGACCGCGCACTGCGCCAGACGTTATCGCCTCCGCTGCGTGAGCAAGTCAGGTTCGCCAACTTCCGCGACGACCGCCTGGTATTTTTGGCTTCCTCACCGGCTTGGGCGTCGAGGTTGCGCTTGCAACAGGCGCAAATCCTCGCTGCCGCACGCGCCATAGGCGCGAATGCCGGCTCAGTCACCGTGAAAGTGGCCCCCCTTCCTCCGCCTGATCCCCAGCCGGAGCAATCAAAACCGCTTTCAGCCGCGGCGGCACTTCACTTGAAGGCAGCCGCGAAATCAATCTCGGACCCTGAACTGAAGGCCCTATTTCTGGAACTGGCGTCCGTCGCCGAACCTGCGGATTCCAATCCCCGCAGGACGCCCTGAGCTGAAGCGTCCTTCCCGGGCAGCAAACCGACAGCGGCCAGCCCGGAATCGGGAAGCGAGATTTATACCACGCATACCCCTGCCCGGGTCTCTAGGTCCCGTCTCGGTAACGTGAAAGCGTGAAGGCTGAAAATGTGACCCACGTCACAAAACGAACAAGCCGGGCCCCGAAGGACCCGGCTTGGAGAGGTGGAGCGGGCGATTTCAGATCGCCTGAGCGGGATGCGCGTAGGAGATCGGGGCCGTAGCCGGATCATCCTGATAGCTCACTTCTTCCCATGCAGAAGCATCAGCCATCAACGAGCGCAGCAGCTTGTTGTTCAACTCGTGACCGGACTTGTGCGCGTAATACGCACCGATCAGGCTGTGACCGAGCAGATACAGATCGCCGATCGCATCGAGGATCTTGTGCTTGACGAACTCGTCTTCGTAGCGAAGACCGTCTTCATTGAGCACGCGGTAGTCGTCGAGCACCACGGCGTTGTCCATCGAACCGCCGAGTGCGAGGTTATGCTCGCGCAGCATTTCGATGTCGCGCATGAAACCGAAGGTACGCGCGCGGCTCACTTCCTTGACGAACGAGGTCGTCGAGAAGTCGATCTCGGCGCGCGAGGTGCGCTTGGAGATGATCGGGTGGTTGAACTCGATCGAGAAACCGACCTTGAAGCCTTCAAACGGCTCGAAACTGGCCCATTTATCGCCTTCCTGCACCTTCACCGCCTTCTTGATGCGGATGAAGCGCTTGGCCACCGGCTGCTCTTCGATGCCGGCAGATTGCAGAAGGAAGACAAACGGACCGGCACTGCCGTCCATGATCGGCACTTCCGGTGCGGACAGATCGACATAAGCGTTGTCGATGCCAAGACCGGCCATCGCCGACAGCAGATGTTCCACAGTGGAAACACGAACGTCACCATTCACCAACGTAGTCGACAAACGCGTGTCACCTACGTGATCAGGACGTGCATGAATATCCACGGGCGGAGTGAGATCAGTACGACGAAAAACGATGCCGGTGTTCGGTGCCGCCGGACGCAACGTCATGTAGACCTTGTCGCCGGTATGCAGCCCGACGCCGGTAGCACGGATGATATTTTTAAGCGTACGCTGCTTAATCATTTATTGGGTACCTGTAGGGGCAGCAGCCAATTCGAGCCAGGATGCTAACACAGTCTTAACCTGCGGAAAAACAGACCATACCGAACCGTTCGGTCAATCCTTCATTTTCCTTTCATCATCAAATGCGATTCATTCGCATCTAACTGCTGCAAGCACTACAGATAGATCAAGTACTTGCGATGTGACACAAAGGCCCGCGCCGGGGACGGGAAGATCCGGCAACGGGACTTTAGGACCGGCAGGGCGGCAGTCCTCACCACACTAGCCAATCGTGCGCCATCCATAGGCCGCACTGTCTATCGCATTCAACGCACGAATACGACGTCAGCCGACATGGCATGTCCCCTTACCGCTCCCGACATCCGGTGACGGCGAGGCAGCGGACAGGGAGGATACCCCTCCTCGTCCGGCACAGGGAACTATGACAAGTTAATACGTCGTTAGTTCATGACATTCACATTTCTTTACGTATTAATCCGCCTGGCGACGCAAGAAAGCGGGGATGTCCAGGTAATCGAAGCTCGGATCGGCGCTCTTGGCCTGGCTGTCGCCGCCCCGGGGGTTGCTGGCGACCACTTCCGGCTGGGCATAGTCGACCACTTCGTTGCCGGTACCGGTGCGCAGCACCATCGGGCGGGGCCGCTGGCGCATTTCCACCTGGGTCGTGACCGGGCGAACCGGCTGGCGGGCGGCTACGCGGTTGAGGCCGGTGGCCACCACGGTCACGCGCACGTCATCCTGCATTTCCGGATCAAGCGAGGTACCGATCACCACGGTGGCGTCTTCGCTGGCGAAGTCGTGGATGATGCGGCCGATCTCGTCGAACTCGCGCATGGTGAGGTTCGGACCGGCAGTCACGTTGACCAGGATGCCGCAGGCGCCATTGAGGTTGACGTCTTCCAGCAGCGGATTGTTGATCGCCGCTTCGGCCGCGGCCTGGGCGCGATCGTCGCCGCGAGCCGTACCGGTGCCCATCATCGACAGGCCCATTTCGCTCATGACCGTGCGCACGTCAGCGAAGTCGACGTTGATCAGGCCTGGGCTGGTGATCAGATCCGCAATACCCTGCACCGCACCCTGCAGCACATCGTTGGCAGCCTTGAAGGCGTTGAGCAGGGTCACTTCACGGCCCAGCACCGAGAGCAGCTTTTCGTTCGGCACCGTGATCAGCGAGTCAACGTGCTGCGACAGGTCTTCGATACCCTTCAGCGCGACCTGCATGCGGCGGCGACCTTCGAACGGGAACGGCTTGGTCACCACCGCCACCGTCAGAATGCCCTTCTCTTTGGCCAGCTGTGCGACAACCGGCGCCGCACCCGTGCCCGTGCCACCACCCATGCCGCAGGTGATGAACACCATGTCTGCGCCATCGAGCATTTCCTCGATGCGCTCGCGGTCTTCCAGGGCGGCCTGGCGACCCACTTCCGGATTGGCACCCGCGCCCAGGCCCTTGGTGACATTGGCGCCCAGTTGCAGATGCATGCGACCGCCGCAGCCTTTCATGGCTTGGGAGTCGGTGTTGGCGACGATGAACTCGACGCCTTCGATGTTGGAATTGAGCATGTGCGCCACGGCATTCCCGCCGCCGCCGCCCACGCCAATGACTTTGATCACCGCATTGGGTGCGAGTTTTTCGACCAGTTCAAACATTTCCCGTCCTCCGTAGAGCTTTCGTTGTCGTTGTAACCGCGGCATCACTCCTGTCATGCCGTGGTGGCGAGCGAACCTCCATTCGCCCATGCCGCGCCTCCTGCGCAGCCAAAACTCTTAAAAATTCTTGGTGAGCCAACTACGCAACTTGTCGACCAGGCCGCCTACGCTGCCGCCCGTCGCGCCACTCACGCGCATGCCGCCCGAACGCGCGCCATGCAGCAGCAAGCCCACGCCAGTGGAATGCAGCGGATTGGCGATCACCTCGCCAAAGCCATTCACATGCTGTGGCACGCCAATGCGCACCATCTTGTGGAAGATCTCCTCGGCCAGCTCCAGTGCACCTTCCATGCGTGCAGCGCCGCCAGTCAGCACAACGCCGGCCGCAACAAGGCTGTCGTAGCCGGAACGGCGCAGTTCGTCCTGCACCATCTCGAAGATTTCTTCGTAGCGCGCCTGCACGCTCTGCGCGAGCGACTGGCGCGCCAGTCGGCGCGGCGGACGATCGCCCACGCTGGGCACCTGGATGGTTTCCTCGGCATGCGCCAATTGCGCCAAAGCGCAGGCGTACTTGATCTTGATCTCCTCGGCATGCGCCGTCGGCGTATGCACACCGTAGGCGATGTCGTTGGTGACCTGATCGCCACCCACCGGCAATGACTTGGTATAACGGATCGCACCTTGCGTGTAGATCGCAATGTCCGTGGTGCCCGCGCCGATATCGACCAGACATACACCCAGTTCGCGCTCGTCATCGGTCAGCACAGATTTCGCGCTGGCCACCGCAGAGGGCACCAACTCATCCACTGACAAACCGCAGCGTTGAATGCATTTGCTGATGTTTTGCACGGCAGCCGCGGCACCCGTCACCAGATGCACGGAAGCTTCAAGACGCACACCACTCATACCTACCGGCGAGCGGATGCCGTCCTGGCCGTCGATGCGGTATTCCTGCGACTCTTTGTAGAGCACTTTGCGATCCGCAGGAATCGCCACGGCACTGGCCGCTTCCAGCACTTGATCCAGATCGCCCGGCGCGACTTCACGATCACGGATCGCCGCCGTGCCGTGCGAGTTGCGCGTCTCCAGATGGCTGCCGGAAATCGAGGCATACACCGAGCGAATATCGCAGCCAGCCATCAGCTCGGCTTCTTCCACCGCGCGTTGGATCGAGTGGACGGTGGATTCGATGTCGACTACTGAGCCGCGCTTCATGCCACGCGACACATGCGAGCCGATGCCGATCACCTCGATCGGTTCGCCCGGCTCGTACTCGCCCACGATCGCCACCACTTTCGAGGTGCCAATGTCGAGGCCGACGACTAGTTGCTTTTCATTCTTGGCTTTCATGTGCGGGGCGTGCCTCCGGCTGTGGGAGCGGTCGGGGCGGCCGGCGCTTGCGGCCATTTCACGGCAAAGCCGTTGGTGTAACGAAGATCGGCGTACACAAAACCTTGATCGTGGCCAGAGATGACCTGCGGATAGACATCAAGGAAGCGCCGTAACCGGCGCCCCGCCTGATTGCGATCACCGATCACGATCTGCGCGCCGGTATCCGTCGCGACGCTCCAGCTGCCGCGGTCGGTGAGGGTCACGCCGACGATCTTCAGATGCGTGCCGGTAAAGGCTTTCTGCGCATCGGCGAAGAAGCTCACCACTTCGGCGAGGTGATCGTCTGGACCATGCAGATCCGGCAACTGTGCGTAATCGGCAGCATCCGGCACGGTAAATACCTTGCCTTCCTGGCTGATCAATTGATTGGAATTCCAGCGTGCAAATGGCTGGCGCTCATAGACACGCAGCAGCAAGGTGTCGGGCCAGCGCTTGCTGGCTTCCACCGACTCCACCCACGGCAGTGCCGCCACGGCTTTCTGCACGCCATCGAGGTTCAAAGCGAAGAAGCCTTTGCCCAGGCGCGGCAGCACGGCGGCGCGGATCTGCTCCGCGCTCACGTGCTTGAACTCGGCCTGTAACGTCAACTGGGTCACCGGCCAGCGGTCGGCGGCAAACCAGCCGCACAACACGCCGACGATCGGCATCACCACCAGGGCGATGGCCAGACACCAGGCGACGAGGCGAATGCTTCCCCTCATTGCGCCTCCCTGAAACTCGTTTCCAGCACGCGCCAGCACAGTTCCTGATAGTCGATGCCGGCCACCGCAGCAGCCTTCGGTACCAGCGAGTGCGACGTCATGCCCGGTGCGGTATTCACTTCCAGCAACCAGTTGCGGCCTTGACGATCGCGCATCACGTCAACACGGCCCCAGCCGTAACAGCCCAGGGCATCGAACGCCTCCAGCGACAATGCGCGCAACGCCGCTTCCGCCTCACCTTCCAGACCCGGGCAGATGTAACGCGTGTCTTCGGCAATGTATTTGGCGTTGTAATCGTAGAACGCGCCCTTCGGCACGATGTGGATGCTCGGCAGCACCTGGCGGCCAAGCACGCCAACGGTAAGTTCGTCACCCTCGATCAGCGTTTCCATCAGCAGGTCGCCCGGATATTTCTCGGCGAGGGCTACGGCAGCATCGAGATCCTTTTCCTCGAACACGCGCGTCACACCAACACTGGAACCTTCACACGCAGGTTTGACGATCAGCGGGAAGCCGATTTCTTTAGCGGCGGCATGCACATCCGCACCGCGCGGAAGAGCCACGAACTTCGGCGTCGGCAGGCCAAGCGATTGCCACACGCGTTTGGAACGCGTCTTGTCCATCGACAACGCGGAACCGAGTACACCCGAACCGGTGTACGGCACATTCAAGGATTCCAGTGCGCCTTGCAGCACGCCATCCTCACCGCCGCCATGCTGGCCGTGCAGGATGTTGAACACGCGCGCAAAGTGTCCTGCGCGCAGCGCATCAAGCAACGCGGGAATACCGTCGATCGCATGCGCATCGACACCACGCGCCTGCAACGCGGCAAGCACATTGCGGCCCGAATCGAGCGATACCTCACGCTCGGCCGAACTGCCGCCCATCACGACAGCGACACGGCCAAATTGCGCGGAATCCTGAATCTTGCTCATGTTTCGCTCGTCCTTAAATGTCCGGTCTGGGCCAACTCCACCGCAGCTGCACCGATATCGCCGGCGCCCAGCAGCAACAACAAATCACCATCACGCAACAAGGTCGCCAACGTATCTTTCAATTCGCGTGGATGACTGATCAGCACTGGGTCGACCTTGCCGCGCGCACGCACAGCGCGCGCCAGCGCCCGGCCATCCGCGCCTGCGATAGGCGCTTCGCCAGCGGGATAGACTTCGGTCAGCACCAACACATCGGCTTCGGCCAACACGTTCGCGAAGTCGTCGAGCAGATCGCGCGTGCGGCTATAACGATGCGGCTGGAAGCCGACCACCAGACGGCGATCCGGCCAACCACCACGCGCAGCCGCAAACACTGCCGCCAGTTCGCGTGGATGATGGCCGTAGTCATCGACCAACATCGCCTTACCTTTATCCAACGCGATCTCGCCACGGCGATGAAAACGGCGCCCCACGCCCTGGAAGTTAGCCAGCGCGTGTGCAATCGCTTCGGCTTCCACACCCAGTTGCCAGCCGATCGACGCAGCAGCCAGCGCATTGAGCACGTTGTGGCGGCCCGGCAAGTTCAGCGTTACCGGGATCGGATGACTCACACCCGGCAGCAGCAGATCGAAGTGCATTTCGAAACCGCGCTGCTGCACATTGATGGCACGCACGTCGGCATACTCGGCATCAATGCCATAGGTCATCACACGGCGTGCAGTGATCTTGGCCAGTTCGGCGACCTCCGGATCATCCACGCACAACACAGCCAGACCGTAGAACGGCAGACGATGCAGAAAATCGCTAAAGGCCTTGCGCACCAGCGCGAAATCGCCTTGATAGTTCTCCAAATGATCGGCGTCGATATTGGTAACGACAGCGATCACCGGCGACAGCAGCAGGAACGAACCATCCGATTCATCCGCTTCCGCCACCAGGTACTGGCCAGTACCCAGGCGCGCATTCGCACCGACGGCATTGAGCTGGCCACCGATCACAAACGTGGGATCGTAATTGGCTTCAGCCAGCACGCTGGCTGCCAGGCTGGTGGTCGTGGTCTTTCCGTGCGTACCGGCAATGGCCACGCCGCGGCGGAAGCGCATCAATTCCCCGAGCATTTCGGCGCGAGGAATGACCGGAATGCGCGCTTCACGCGCAGCGACCAGCTCCGGGTTGTCTTGCTTGATTGCGCTAGACGTCACCACGACATCGGCGTCGCTGATATGCGCGGCGGCATGACCGATGCGCACATCGATACCCAGCTCACGCAAGCGCAAGGCCGTCGGTGATTCGCTGCGATCCGAGCCGGACACGGCGTAACCGAGATTGTGCAGCACTTCAGCAATACCGCTCATGCCCACGCCGCCAATGCCAATGAAGTGCACGCGGCGGAAGGTGCTCATCAAATCTTCGTGCGCGAGCAGGCGACGCGGCGTCATGCGGCCACCTCCAGGCAAGCACGGGCGATATCTGCCGCAGCATCCGGCTTGGCCAACGTGCGTGCAGCTTCCGCCATCGCAAGCAATTTGGCGTGATCGCCCAGCAGCGCAGTCAGACGCTGCGCCAAATCCTTCGTATTCAAATCACGTTCCTGGATCAATTCGGCCGCACCAACGGCGACCAGCGCCTCGGCATTGCGGGTTTGGTGGTCGTCCACCGCATGAGGGAACGGCACCAGCACCGCCCCCAGCCCACAGGCGGTCAGCTCGGCCAGCGTCAGCGCGCCAGCACGGCACACCGCCAGATCGGCCCACGCGTAAGTGCCGGCCATGTCTTCGATAAATGGCACGATGCGCGCCTCGACACCCGCATCCGCATACGCTTGACGCGCTTCGTCGATGCCTCGGCTGCCACACTGATGCAGCACTTCCGGCCGCTGATCCGCCGGTATGTCGGCCAAGGCCTGCGGAACGGACAAGTTCAGCGCGCGTGCGCCGAGACTGCCGCCGAGCACCAGCAAACGCGGCTTGCCATGGCGTCCGACCAAACGCTGTGCGGGCAGCGGCAAAGTGGCAATCGATCCACGCACGGGATTGCCCACCCACTGCGCATTCGGCAGGCTATCGGCAAACCCGGCCATCACACGGCTCGCATGCGCAGCCAGCTTGCGATTGGTGAAACCCGCCACGCGATTCTGTTCGTGCACCAGCAAGGGGCGATGCAACAAGCGCGCGGCGATACCGCCCGGTCCCGCTACGTAACCACCCATCGACAGCACGCTGCGCGGCTTCAGCTTGCCCAGCACAGCCATCGACGACAACAGGGCACGCAGCAGCATCCATGGCGCCAGCAAACGCGACTTCAGGCCTTTACCTCGCAGACCGCTCACCGCGACCGTATGCAGTTCGATACCGTGCGCCGGCACGACCTTGGTTTCCATGCCGCCGGCCGCGCCCAGCCACACGACGGGCACGCCCTGCGCGCGCAGCGTTTCCGCCACGGCCAGGCCGGGGAAAATGTGGCCACCGGTACCGCCGGCCATGATCAGCACAGGAGCCTGCGCACTCATGCCGCCACCGCTTCGCGATCGCGCGCGCTGGCTGGATTTGCATCGGGCACGGCCGCCGCTGGCACGCGCGTCGCCATCTGCCGCGCATCGATGGCGCGATAGATTTCGAATGTCGCCCGCAACAACACGCCCGCCATCGCGCAGGTCAGCACAATCGACGAACCGCCGTAGCTGATCAGCGGCAAAGTCAAACCCTTGGTTGGCAGCGCACCAAGGTTCACGCCGATCGACACCATGGTCTGCAAGCCGAGCATCAACGAGATGCCGAATGCGATGTAACCCGCGAAACGCTGGCCGATTTCCACACCCTTCAGGCCGACATACAGGCCGCGCCAAACCGTTAGCGCGAACAAACCCATTACCGCTAGGATGCCAAACAGCCCCAGCTCTTCGCCGATGACGGCAAAGATAAAGTCGGTATGCGCCTCAGGGAGATAGGACAGCTTCAAGACGCTCGAACCCAAGCCCACACCAAACCACTCGCCACGACCGATCGCCATCAGCGACTGCGTCAACTGGAAGCCATCGTCAAACGGATGCGCCCAGGGATTCATGAAGGAGGTCAGGCGCTTCATGCGGTAGTTTTCACTGGTCGCCGCGATCACCAGCAATGGCATCAGCGGCAACCCCATCAGGAACAGGAAGATCGGCCGCGATCCACCCAGCCACACCATCGCGATCGTCACTGCAATGATCAGCGTGGCCGAGCCGAAGTCCGGCTGCGCCAGCAACAACAGCACCATCACGCCGGATACGGCGAGCGGCTTGATCAGCCCGAGGAAACGGGTCTCGATGCTTTCACGATGGCGCACCAGATAGCTGGCCAGGTACACGACCAGGATCAGCTTTACCGCCTCCACCGGCTGGAACGACGTCACGATCAGATTGAGCCAGCGTCGCGCGCCATTGAGCTTCATGCCCAGGTGCGGCACGAACACCGCAAGCAGCATGATGAAGGCCACCAGCATCAAGAAGAAGGCGTGCTTCTCTACCACCTTCAGTTCGGTGCGCATGGCGACGCCGGCAGCAACCACGCCAAGTCCGAGAAACAACAGATGTTTCTTGAGGTAGTAGAACTGCCCCATGTGCGAACTGTCGGCCACTGCGATCGAGCTAGATGCGACCATCACGACACCCACGCAGGCAAGACCGATCAAGGCCACCAGCAACGGCAAGTCGAACTTGCCGCGCGGACCTTGCCGACGCTTTGCCTGGGTTGTGTCAAAGCCGAACATTGATCAACGCACCTTCAGAGTTGCCAAGCCAATCAACACCAGCACCACGCTGATGATCCAGAACCGCACAATGACCCGAGGCTCGGGCCAGCCCTTCAATTCAAAGTGATGATGGATCGGCGCCATGCGGAAAATGCGTTTGCCGGTCATCTTGAAACTGGCGACCTGCAACATCACCGACACGGTTTCCATCACGAACACGCCACCCATGACCAGCAGCACGATTTCCTGGCGCACGATCACCGCAATGGCGGCGAGCGCAGCACCGATCGCCAGTGCGCCCACGTCACCCATGAAGACCTGCGCGGGATAGGTGTTGAACCACAAGAAACCCAGTCCCGCCCCGGACATGGCGCCGCAGAACACCGCCATCTCGCCTGCACCCGGAATCGCCGGAATACCGAGGTATTCGGAAAACACCTTGTTGCCGGCGAGGTACGCAAACACACCCAGCGCGCCTGACACCAACACAGTCGGCATGATTGCCAAGCCGTCCAGACCATCCGTGAGATTCACCGCATTGGAGAAACCCACGATCATGAAATACGTGAGCACGACGAAGAACACGCCCAGCGGAATCTCCACGTGCTTGAACAACGGCACGAACAGCGATGTCTCTGCCGGATTGGTGGCCGTGTGATACAGGAACCACGCGGCAGCCAGACCAAACACCGACTGCCAGAAATACTTCCAGCGCGAAGCCAACCCGCGACTGTCCTTCAGCACCAGCTTGCGATAGTCGTCGTAGAAGCCGATTGCGCCGAAGCAGACCATGACCGCCAGCACCAGCCACACGTAGCGGTTGTCCAAATCCGCCCATAGCAAGGTAGCAACGGCCACCGATAGCAAGATCATCACGCCACCCATCGTCGGCGTGCCCGCCTTGGAAAGATGGGTCTGCGGACCATCCTTGCGCACCACCTGGCCCGCCTTGAGCGCGGCGAGCTTACGGATCAGTGCGGGACCAAACAGCAACGACATCGCCATGGACGTCAGCGCCGCCATGATCGTGCGGAAGGTAATGTATTGAAAAAGATGCAAGGCGGTGAAATGCCGTGCCATCCAATCGGCCAGTTCAAGCAGCATTGGGCGCGCCCTCCTTCGGCTGTCTGAGCGCAGCCACGACGTGTTCCATACCCGCCGAATGCGAGCCCTTTACGAGGCAGGTGACGCCGGCATGCAATTGCGCCTGCAACGCCGCGATCAAACCCGCCTTGTCGGCGTAGTGCGTACCACCTGCTCCAAATGCTTCGACCGCAGCAGCACTCAAGGGACCTACCGCGAACAACTTCTGGACGCCGCGCTCACGCGCATGACGGCCAACGCCCGCATGCAGGGCGCGTGCATCGGCGCCCAGCTCCGCCATGTCACCGAGCACCAGCCAGCGCTCGCCTTCGGCTAGAGCGAGCGTGTCGACTGCGGCATGCATCGAGCTGGGGTTGGCGTTGTAGCTGTCATCGATCAGGGTCCAGCCGTTCGGCATGGCGATGCGCTTGAGCCGCCCTTCCACTGCGGAAGCTTGTTCCAACCCTTCGACGATGGTTTCAAGCGACACATCCAGCGCCAGCGCAATCGCGCTCGCTGCCAGCGCATTGGCAATGTTGTGGCGACCGGGCAAAGGCAATTGCACATCGGCATCACCTTTGGGTGTGCTCAGTACGAAATGCGAACCATCCACGCGCTGCTCAAGAATGTCCGCACCGATATCCGCCTTGTGATCCAGGCCGAAGCGCAACACCTTCCGCCCACCGGCAAGCCCCGCGAAGAAGCTCGCAAATGCGTCGTCGGCATTGATGATCGCCACACCATCGGCCGGTAGCGCGCGATAAAGCGCGCCTTTGGTCTCGGCCACCATTTCCACTGTACCCATCCGCTCAAGATGCGCGGGCGCTATGAGATTGACGAGGCCGATATCTGGCCTTGCAATGGCAGCAAGGTAGTCGATGTCGCCCGGCTTGCCGGCGCCCATCTCGAGCACGGCGTATTCGGTGTCTTCAGGCATCCACAGCAGGGTCAGCGGCAGGCCGATCTCGTTATTGAAGCTGCCGGTGCTGAAGTGGGTGCGGCCATGGCGCGACAAGATCGACGCGACGAGCGTCTTCACCGTGGTCTTGCCATTCGAACCGGTGATACCGATCACCCGCGCATTACGCTGCGCACGCACCGCGCTGGCCAGATCGCCCAACGCGAGTTCGGCGTTCTCCACCTGCACTTGCGGCAGATCGCTATCGACCTTGCGCTCAACCAAGGCCGCGGCGGCACCGCGAGCCTTTGCGTCTGCAAGGTAATCGTGACCATCCACGCGTTCGCCCTTGAAAGCGACGAACAAGTCGCCGGGCTTCACCTTGCGCGAATCGATCTGGACGCTGGCAATGCTGGCATCGTCGCCGAGCAGGCGTCCGTGCGTCCACATTGCGATGGCGCTGAGCTTCATCATGCGTGTCTCTCCAAAATGGCTCTTGCTACCGCCATATCGTCAAACGCACGCTTGCCGCTCGCGCCCTCCTGATAGGTTTCGTGGCCTTTGCCCGCGATCAATATGACGTCACCCGCACGCGCCATCTGCAACGCGACATGGATGGCCGCCTCGCGATCGCGCAGCACGGTCGCCGCCTGGGGTTGTTTCATGCCAGCGAGAATCTGCGACACGATCAGGTCGCCGTCCTCGCCACGCGGATTGTCATCGGTAACGATGGCGACATCGGCCAGACGTTCGGCGATGTCGCCCATCTGTGGACGCTTGCCCTGATCACGCTCACCGCCGCAGCCGAATACGCAGATCAACCGCGCCTCGCAATGCGCGCGCAAGGCGGTCAGTGCTTGTTCCAGTGCATCCGGCGTATGGGCATAGTCGACCACCACCAGCGGCAGGCCGCGTACGCCACCGAAGCGATTCATACGTCCATTGACTGGCTGCAGCGCTTCGATAGCGTCAGCAATGCGATCGAACGATTCACCCAGCGCACCGATACAACCCACCACAGTGAGCAGGTTTGCCACATTGAAGCGGCCTAGCAAACGGCTGCGGATCTGCCGGGCACCCCACGGCGTACGCAACTGGAATGCCACGCCCTCGGCCGAGGTGACGATATCGCTGGCAGCGATCTCGGCATGCGCATCGCCTGCGCTGCTAAGCGTCAGCTTGCGCACGCTCTGCGCGAGCTTGGCTGCCAGCTCGCGGCCGAATGCATCATCGGTATTGATCACCGCAGCGTCGAGCGTCGGCCAGGCAAAAAGCTTGGCCTTCGCTGCGCCATAAGCCTGCATGCTCCCGTGATAGTCGAGGTGGTCGCGCGTGAGATTGGTAAACGCGGCGACATCGAAATCCATGGCCGCAACGCGGCCCTGCTCAAGCGCATGCGAAGACACTTCCATCGCGACATGCGTAGCGCCGTCGCGGCGAAACTCCGACATGAGCCGCTGCACGGCAATTGCGTCCGGTGTGGTGCGCTCGCCTTCGCTCAGCTGGCCATGCAATCCGGCGCCGAGCGTGCCGATGGTGGCCGCGCGGTGACCGAGCGTTTCCAGTGCCTGTGCCAACAGCTGCACCGTAGAGGTTTTGCCGTTGGTACCGGTCACGCCGATCACGCGCATCGCTTCCGATGGACGGCCGAAAAAGCGCGAAGCAATTTCGCCGACAAAGGTATGCAGACTGTCGATCCACAACACCGGCACGCCAGGGTCATCCAGCACGCACGGCGGCGCTTCGGCCAGCACCACGCTGGCGCCACGCTGCACGGCACCGCCGACGAACTCGATGCCGTGCCCGCGCGTACCGCGCAAGGCAAAGAAGGCATCACCGTTGCGCACTTGCCGCGAATCGAGCGCCAGCCCGGATACGACAATCGGCCCGATGGCCGACGTCTCCGCAATGCCCTGCAAAAGATGATCAAGACGCTGGCTGCTCATGGGTCGACCCCCTCCGCAGCAGACGCATCATCTTTACTGCTTGGCACCGGCGCATTGCCGGCCAGACCGCCGCCCGATTGCATCGGGCCACCGACGTACCAGCGGCCGATGTTGTCCGGCGGCACATCGAGCAGGCGCAGCGCGCCATCCATCACGCGCTGGAATACCGGCGCGGAGACAGCGCCACCGAAGTAGCCGTTTTTCGGATTGTTGATCACCACCACCGCCACCAGACGCGGATCGGTGGCTGGCACGATGCCGGCGAACAGTGAGTTGTAGTTGTTCTTGGCGTAACCGCCGGCGGCTGCCAAATGCGCAGTACCGGTCTTGCCGGCCACACTGTAGTTGGCAATCTGCGCGCGCGTCGCGGTACCACCCGGCGCGGTGACGGTTTCCAACATGGTGACCAGCTCGCGCGCAATCTGCGACGAAACGATCTGCTTGCCCGGGTTATCACCGTCCTTGATGAAAGTGGGCGGATGCATCACGCCATCATTGGCGAGCGTGGCGTAGGCGTTCGCCAATTGCAGCGGCGTGACGTTCATGCCGTAGCCGAACGCCATCGTCGCTTTCTCCAGCGGGCGCCAAGTCTTGCCAACCTTGAGAAAACCGGACGATTCGCCCGGGAAACCGCTACCGGTGCTTTCACCGAAGCCAAACGCCTTGTAGGCGTCATAGACATACTGCGTGTCCAGCGATAGCGAAATCTTCGCTGCGCCAATGTTGGATGACTTGGTCAGCACACCGGTCGGCGTGAGCATCCCGTTGGGATCGTCGTCGCGGATATCGTGGCCGTAGAACATCCAGTGCCCATTACCGGTATCGACCATCGGCGACGTCGGTGTGTATTTACCGCTGGACAAGCCCGCTGCCAAAGTGAACGGCTTCATCGTCGAACCGGGCTCGACCACGTCGGTCACGGCGCGGTTGCGGCGCGCACCACCGTTTGAGCCGGTGACCGCATTCGGGTTGTACGTCGGCAAGCTGACCATCGCCAGGATTTCGCCGGTGCGCACGTCGAGAATGACCATCTCGCCCGAATCGGCATTGACGTCATCGAGCTGCTTCTTCAGTTCGCTATAGGCAAGGAACTGAATGCGGCGATCAATACTGAGTGTGAGATTCTGACCAGGCTGCGGCGCGCGCACCTGTTCCACGTCCTCCACGATGTGGCCCATGCGATCGCGGATCACACGCTTGGCGCCGGGCTTACCAGACAGCCAGCTGTCGAACGCAAGCTCCAAGCCTTCCTGGCCGTGATCGTCGATATTGGTAAAGCCAAGCACGTGCGCGGTGACTTCGCCGGATGGGTAATAACGCTTGAACTCGCGTTGGCCATTCACGCCTGGCACGTCCAGGTCCAAAACCGCCTGCGCCGCATCCGGGCTCATTTGCCGCCGCAGATAAGTGAACTCGCGATCGGCGCGCTGCTCGAGATACGACTTCAGGTCGTCCGGATTGGTGCCAAGCGCCTGTGCCAAGGCAGGAATGCGGTCCGCGTTATCGAGCACTTCTGATGGCACCGCCGTGATCGATACCATCGGCGTGGACACCGCCAACGGCTCACCATTGCGATCGAAGATCGTGCCGCGCGACACAGCAATAGGCACCACGCGCAGAAAGCGCGCATCGCCCTGGTCCTGATAGAACTGCTTGCGCACCACTTGCAGGTCGAACGCGCGCGCCACCAACCCAAGCGAAGCCAAGCCAAGTACGCCGAGCACCAGCACCATGCGCCGGCGCGTGCTGAGGCTCGCACCCTGACGACGCGTGGCAGACCTGGGAGCGGGGCGCGGAAGCCGATTCATGGCTGACGCACCAGTTGCACGTCCTGCGGACGTGGCGACAGCATGCCGAGCTTGGTGCGCGCTTCGCTATCGATGCGGCGCGGCTCGGCCCACGTAGCCTGCTCCAGTTCGAGCTGGCCGTATTCGATATTCAGCGCATCGCGCTGCGATTGCAGCTGGGTCAACTGCACAAACAACGCACGACTCTGATGCCGGGTCCATACCACGGCAATGGCACTTACCATTACAGCGCTCAACAGCAGCAGGAGGAAAAAGACGCCGATCATTCGCATCCGCGGCCTCCCTCCGGCAGCTTTTCCGCCACACGCAGCACGGCCGAACGAGCACGCGGATTGGCCACTTCCTCCGCCTCGGAAGGAAATTGCGCCTTGCCCACGGCAGCCAGACGCGCCGGCGCCGCTGCAACCGGCGGCCCACGGCGACTGCCTTGCACACGGCCAGAGTGATCACGGATGAACAATTTCACCGCGCGGTCTTCCAGCGAGTGAAAGCTGATCACCGACAGGCGGCCGCCGTCCTTGAGGCACGCCAGCGCAGCGTCGAGCCCGCGCTGCAAAGCGTCCAACTCGCCATTCACGCGAATGCGCAGCGCCTGAAAGCTGCGTGTGGCCGGATGCTTGCCCGGCTCACGACGGCCGACCACGCGCTCGATCAACGCGGCCAGCTCGCTGGTGCGAGTGATCGGCGATTCGCTGCGGTGCTCGACGATCGCACGTGCGATCTTGCGGCTGAAGCGCTCTTCGCCGAAGGTCCACAACACATCGGCAATTTCGCGATCTTCAGCACGGGCGAGGAAATCGGCAGCGCTTTCACCCTGGGTCGGATCCATGCGCATGTCCAGCGGCGCATCGGCCATGAAGCTGAAACCACGCGCTGCTTCATCCAACTGCGGCGAGGAAACACCCAGATCGAGCAGCACACCGTCGAGGCCTTCGGCGGTCTCTTCCCACTCGGCCAACGTCGAGAAATTGGCATGACGGATCGACACGCGTGGATCGCCTGCGAATTCCTTCTGCGCAGCGGCAATGGCTTGCGGATCGCGATCCATCAGCAACAGACGGCCGTCGGGACCCAGACGCGACAGCACGGCGCGGGCGTGACCGCCGCGTCCGAAGGTGCCATCGAGATAACGCCCGCCTTCCCGCACGGCGAGACCCTCCACCGCTTCATTCAGCATCACCGGGATGTGCCGCAACATTTGCTCGGCCATGCCGCACTCCCGCTCTTGTTCGTGTTCATCCCGCGCCATGACCGTCACCGGTCAGAGCCGCAGGTCCGTCATGTCGTCGCTGATCTCGTCTTCGCCGATGGTCTGGCGGATCTTGGCCAGATGGGCCTGTTCGCTCCAAAGCTCGAACTTGCTGCCCATGCCCAACAGAACCGCCTTTTTCTCGATGCCGGCCGCCGAGCGCTGGCTGGCTGGCAACAGGATGCGCCCCGCACTGTCCGGCTCGACCATCGCGGCCGCACCGACCAGTTTCATCTGCAAGGCACGATGCACGGCCTTCACGCTCGGCAACGCATTCACCTGGTCACGCACCCGCTCCCATTCGTTATGCGGGAACAGCCAGAGGCAGCCCGACTCGAACGGGTTGTAGGTGATCACCAGTCGATTGGCGCAGGCCTCCGTTACCAGCTCCCGATACGCAGTCGGGATAGCCAGTCGGCCCTTGTCATCAACGGTGATGGCGGTCTCGCCCTGAAACACGGCTCAATGAACCCCACGAAATCCCACGATTTCACACAGGGACCCACGATAGTCTCGCCCCCTGAGACTGTCAAGAATTTTTTGCTTGTGAATCAAGGAGAAAGGCAACAGTGTGGCCAAAATTCCAGCACTTTCGAGGAAGCTCGCAGAGGTGCTTGATCGCTGGGGATTTTTTGGTCAAAAAGCCCTTCTCAAGACAAGCCTGCACAAGCCGCCGGAACCGGTGCCGCATGAACAGACGTTCACACGGCACCAGCATCCGGCAGCAGCATCAATCCGACACGTGCAGTCGGCGATGCTTGCGCATGGAAGAGGCGGAGTCGGCCTGTAAGCCGGGTTCTGTACGCCTTGCGGCGCGACAGTCATTCCTCTCGGCCAGACGTCACCGTCTGGCTCCAGCAACCTACCCGGGAACAACGCGGGCCGCGTTAACGTTCCCCTATTTGGTCTTGCTCCGAGTGGGGTTTACCGTGCCACGCGACGTTGTCCCCGCGTGCGGTGCGCTCTTACCGCACCGTTTCACCCTTACCTGTGCCCTTGCGGGCCATCGGCGGTTTGCTTTCTGTTGCACTGGCCGTCAGCTCACGCTGCCCAGGCGTTACCTGGCACTCTGCCCTGTGGAGCCCGGACTTTCCTCGATGCGCTTGCGCGCGACGCGACTGTCCGGCCGACTCCGCCAGCCATTATAGCCAGCATCGCCAGATCAGGGCTCGAAATACCGTAAATCCGTCGCGAACGTTACGCGATGAAGCGCGATGCTCAACCTTCGCCCTTATCGCCATACAGCAGCTTGCGCGGTGCGCCGGTGATCGCTGCTGCCAGCTTTGCCGCTTTTGCCGGCGGCAATTCCTCACGCAGGATTGCAAATACACGCTGCCCTTCGGCCAACTTGGCGTCCACCTCTTCGCCGCGGCCCGCCACCAGGATTACGCATTCACCGCGCTGCTGATTCGGATCCGCCACCACGCGTGCCGCCAGTTGCGCCAGCGGCTCGCCAATGACCGTCTCGAACACTTTGGTCAATTCGCGCGCCAGCACCGCTTCACGGTCTGCACCGAAAACATCGCGCATGTCGGCCAGACTTTCCGCCACGCGATGCGAGGATTCGTAGAAGATCAATGTGCGCGGATCGCCCGCAAGTTCCTCGAGCCGGCTGCGCCGCGCCGCCGATTTCGGCGGCAAAAAGCCCTCGAAAACGAAGCGATCGCTGGGCTGGCCCGCGACGGAAAGCGCAGCAATCGCCGCACACGCACCCGGCACAGGGATGCAACGGATGCCTGCCTCGCGTGCCGCTCGCACCAGCCGGAAACCCGGATCACTGATCAGTGGCGTGCCCGCATCGGAAATCAGCGCCACCGACTCACCCTGTTGCAGCCGCCGCACGATCGCCGCCACCGTTTCGCGCTCGTTGTGTTCGTGCAACGCGATCAATGGCGTACCTATATTGTGTTGCAACAGCATGGGACGGCTATGCCGCGTATCCTCCGCCGCGATCACAGTGACGTTGCGCAAGGTTTCGATAGCGCGTGCGGAGATATCGTCCCGATGGCCTATCGGTGTCGCCACCACCCACAGGCAACCGGCTGGTTCAGAAGACATGGTCAAAATCCTTATCGCGGGGCGACGCAACGATACGATCGGCTATGATCGCCCAATTGCCCCCTGGTTCGCTAAGAATGAGGAAGTTCATGCGCCCAAGTCGTCTTGCCCTGTCAGGACTGCTGGTTTCCCTGGTGCTAAGTGCCTGCGTACCGTCGGTCGTACCACGCTCCCCCGCCGAAATCGCTGCCGCGCAAAGCGCCGCCGACCTGGCAAGGCAAGGCCAGTTCGACAGAGCCGCGCAAGCTTATCTGACACTCGCCGCGCAAACGCCAGACCGCGCCGATCATTACAACCTGCTCGCTGCCGAAGCCTATCGCCAGGAAAACGCGCTCGATCGCGCGGCGCCGCTGGTGGCTGGCATCCAGCGCAAGCAATTGACCGATGATGAGCCGGTGCGCCTCGACCTGCTGCGTGCAGAGATCGCATTGCGGCAGCGCGATCCAGCCACGGCGTTGCAGCTGACCACGCAATCGGACACGAATGTTCCTGCCAACCTGCAGCCGCGCCTGCTCAATTTGCGTGCTGAAGCCGAAGCCGATACGGGCGACCTGTGGGGCGCCGCACGCACCCGCGTGAACATGGATGATCTGCTGCAAGGCGCGGACCGCTCACAGAATCGCGATGAAGCGGTATCGCTGCTGGCCAGGCTGGGGGTTGCTCCGCTCAAGCAACGCGCTTCAGCGATGCAGCCTGATGACCACATGCTGCCCTGGGTCAATGAAGCGCTCAGCCGACTTGGCGTGACCGTGGCGCAGGCGCAACCGAACCTTACGCAACCGGTCGGCACGCTCGTACCCGGCAGCAACGCCAGTGTGCGCGAAGGCTACAAGATGCCGGCACAAGTCGCCCTGCTGCTGCCCGATAGCGACGGCCTGGTCGCTGCAAGTTCTGCCATCCGCGAAGGCTTTTTCGCTGCTTACTATCAGGATGCCGACACACATGCTCCGCGCGCCATCGTTCGCGTCTACGACAGCGGCGGCAATGCGGCAAGCGCGATCAAGGCTTATAACCAGGCTGTAAGCGACGGCGCGCAGATAGTGGTAGGCCCGCTGGCACGCGCGGAAGTCATTGGCGTGCTCTCACAATCCACGCTGCCGGTTCCCGTACTCGCACTCAATCATTCGGACAGCAAGAGCTTGCCTGCCGGCAACGCTACCGAATTCGCGCTGATGCCAGAAAATGAAGGCGCGCAAGCCGCTGATCACATGACCGATAGCGGCATCCATAGCGCCTATGTGGTGATCTCCGGAGACGATTTCGCCAAGCGCGCTGCAGCAGCGTTCAAAGCCGAATTCGCGGCCAAGGGCGGACAGATCGCCGGCACCGCACAAATTGCTTCCGGCAGCGTCAACTACGGTGATGCCATCAATGAATTGAATGCAGGCAGCGCAGGCACCGATGCTGGCATCTTCATCAGCATGCGCACAGAACAGGCTCGCCTGTTGTTGCCGCAGTTGCGCGTAGCACGCATCAACCTGCCCGTCTTCGCCACTTCGCATATCTATGGCGGCAGCGACAATCCGTCTGCTGATCGTGACTTGGAAGGCGTGGAGTTCTGCGATGCGCCGTGGCTGTTCGACGCGCAAACCGGGCTACCCAGCTATCAGGATGTCGCTTCGCAATTGCCGACTGCACGTGGCGCAACGGCACAGTTGTTTGCCTTCGGCATGGACGCGTGGAACTTGGTGCCTTACCTCGACTGGCTGCGCAACCATCCAGGCAGCTACCTGCCCGGCGCCAGCGGCCAGCTGACCACCGATACCTTCGGACATGTCAATCGCGTCCTGACCTGGATGAAGTTCCAGGACGGCGTTGCCCGTCCGATGAACGGCAGTCTGCAAAATGGCAGCCTGCAGATGGACAACGCACCGGCAGGTCCGGCGCCAGCCAGCAGCGCGCCCACTCCGGCATCAGCGCCGGCAGGCGGCTGATGCGGGCGGCAGGTGCCGCGTTCGAACAACGAGCCTGCAAAGAACTCGAACGCGCCGGATTGAAACTGCTCGACCGCAACTACACCACCCGTTACGGCGAGCTCGACTTGGTCATGCGCGACGGCGAAACGGTGGTGTTCGTGGAAGTGCGCCATCGGCTGCACGCCAGCCACGGCGACGCCGCTGCATCGGTCACTGCGTCCAAGCAGACACGACTTATAAACACCGCGCAGTTGTGGTTGGCTGCCCACCGGCAACATGCACAGCGTGCGTGCCGCTTCGACGTTGTCAGTTACGACGGCCCTGTCGACAGCGCGCGCATGACCTGGCTGAAAGGCGCCTTCGAAGCTGCCTGACGCACCAGGCACCGAGGTGGGATACTGCGCCCATGAAGCTTCCCGTCGCCCTGCTCGAAACACTGCACACCACGTTCGGCCCCAACGCGTGCTCAACCGCGGACGCCGAACGACTCGCCTACGCCTACGACAACTCGCGCCGTAACGCGCTGCCGGATGCCGTGGTATTTGCGCGGACGCACGAGCAAATCGAAAAGTTGATGCAGGCCTGCCGTGAACATCACGTGCCAGTGATCGCCCGAGGTCGCGGCACCAATACCACCGGCGCCACGGTACCCGTCGACGGTGGCGTCGTGGTCAGTTTCGAGCGCATGAACCGCATCCTGCGCATCGATCCGGACAACCGCTTCGCTATAGTCGAACCGGGTGTATTGAATGGCGATCTGCAACGTGCACTGGCACCGCATGGTTTCTTCTGGCCACCTGATCCGACCTCGTCGCCTTGGTGCAGCATCGGCGGCAACCTGGCCTGCAATTCGGCCGGACCGCGCACGGTGAAGTACGGCAGTCCTCGCGAAAACACACTGGGTTTTCGTGCAGTCGCCGGCACCGGCGAGGGTTTTCGTTGCGGCACCTACACGAGTAAAGGTGCGACGGGCTACGACTTCACTCGCTTATTGATCGGCTCCGAAGGCACACTCGCGCTGATCACCGAAGCCACCTTGAAGCTCACGCCGAAACCATCCGGACTGCGCACGCTGCGTGCCATGTACCGCGATGTCAGCAGTGCAGCACATGCCGTGGCTCGCATCATGGCGCAGCCTGTCACACCATGCGCACTGGAATTCATTGACGATGTCGCACTGAAGCTCGCTCGTGATCACGGCGGCGATAGCGTACCGCTGGGTGGCGCGATGTTGATGATCGAAGTCGACGGCGAACCGGAAACGCTGCCTTCCGCTGTTGAAGCTGTGTCTCGCGCAGCACGCGGCGATGGACTGGAAGCATTGCACGTCGCACAAACAGCCGAGGAAACCCAGGCACTGTGGTCAGCGCGCAAAGCACTTTCGCCCGCACAACGCACCATATCGCCCAACAAGATCAACGAAGACGTGGTCGTACCTGTCAGTCATCTGCCGGAACTGGTCAATGGCATCCGCCAGCTGTCACAAAAACATGATGTATTGATCGTCACCTTCGGCCACGCCGGCAACGGCAACCTGCACGTGAATCTGCTTCCACGCGATGACGCCGAACGCGAGCGCGCACACGCGTGTCTCACCGAGGTGTTCGCGCTGGTGATTTCGCTGCAAGGCACGCTATCGGGCGAGCACGGCATTGGACTGGTGAAACGCGAGTTCATGCCATTGGCCTTGCCACCGAGCACACTTGGGCTGATGCGCAGCGTGAAGGCAGCTTTCGATCCGGATGGCATTCTGAATCCCGGCAAGCTATTGCCGTGACACGAACCGAATCATTTCCCGCGCTGCTCGCCGAGATACGCGCATGCCGCTTATGCGCCGCGCATCTGAAGGATGGTCCGCGCCCCGTCGTTCAAGCCAGCCTATCGTCGCGCTTGTTGATCGTCGGTCAGGCGCCGGGACGCAAGGTTCATAGCACCGGTATCCCTTTCAACGATGCCAGCGGCGATCGCCTGCGGGCATGGCTCGGGATGGATCGTGAAACGTTTTACGACGCGCAGCGCATCGCGATCGTGCCCATGGGTTTCTGCTTTCCGGGCAGTGGTCGCCAGGGCGACCTGCCGCCACGCCCCGAATGTGCACCCACTTGGCATCCACGCCTATTGCCGCGCTTGAAACATGTACAGCTGACGCTGGCGATCGGGCAATACGCGCAAGCTGGCATCCTGGGTGAGCGGCGCGGCACATCGCTTACCGAAACGATGCATCACTGGCGCGAATACTTGGCTGATGGAATTCTGCCGCTGCCGCATCCCAGCCCGCGCAATCAGGCGTGGCTGAAACGTAATCCGTGGTTTGAGGCGGAGCTGCTTCCTGTCGTGCGCAGAGAAGTCGCGCAGACGCTGAGCACCGTTTGAGATAAATCCTTTTTAGTACGTGAAGCTTCATTTTCCACGGCGTCATTCCGGCGAAGGCCGGTATCCATGCTTCGTATTTGCCATAGATTCCGGCCTTCGCCGGAATGACGTCGCGGGCGAAATGAAGTTGCGCCGACTGAGTTAGCAAGGCGCACCCAAAATCTATACGCCTATCCTAACGATACTTAGGCCGCCCGCCGCGAGAAGATCAGGTGCAAACCAAACAGCATGAACACTGCACCGGCACAGCCATCGATCCAACGGCTGATACGCAGATAGCCGCGACGCATCACCGGCAGGGCAAAGCAACCGGCCACGAACGAAAACCACAGAAAGGTCTCCGCCACCACCAACGCCCACAAGCCCCAACGCGTGCCCGAACTCACGCCCGTCCCGACGAAGGCTGAAAAGATGCTGCCGAAATAAATCACCACCTTCGGATTGGCGAGGTTGGTGAACAAGCCATTGCGCATGGAGCGCCAGGCACCGACGAACACTTGCACGGGTTCGGGCACCTGGGTCTGCGAAGGCTTGGCCAACGCGCCACGCAGCATCTTCACCCCCATCCAGCACAGATAGAGGCCACCGGCAATCGCGATCATGTGTTCCAGCCAAATCACTTTATGCAGCAACAACTGCAAGCCGAGCAGCGCCAGCGCCGACCAGACCGCTACGCCAAGGGTGATTCCGGCCACGCCAGCCATCGCTTCGTGCCGCGAGCGGCTGACCGCGGTCTGCGATACGAAAAAGAAATCCGGGCCAGGAGTCATCAGGGCGATGATCTGGACGATCGCGATGGTGATGAACAGGCTCATGGTCGGGCTCCGGACAGACAGGCGTGCAGTGTAGCCGCGCCAGCGCTTTGGGAGCATCTTACGACGCACTGCGCCTTGCCCGCCGCCAGCCGCTTCCTCTACGCTGGCTAGGATTGCGGTCCAGGGATTGTCCCCGGCCAGACACGGGAAAAATCCATGCAGGGGACCAACCCATGAGCCTGAAGTTGCGACTCATCGCGATGAATTTCTTGCAGTACTTTGTCTGGGGCGCCTGGTTGATCACGATCGGCGCCTACTGGTTCCAGAATCGCCATTGGTCGGGCTCCGAGTTCGGCGCGATTTTCTCCACCATGGGCATCGCCTCGCTGTTCATGCCCTCGATCACAGGCGTGATTGCGGACAAGTGGATCCGCGCCGAGCGCCTCTACGGCACCCTGCACATCCTCGGTGCGGCCGTGCTGTGCATTGTGCCGATGATCGACAATCCCGAAACGCTGTTCTGGGTGATGTTGATCAACATGATGTGCTACATGCCGACCATCTCGCTGGCCATCACCGTGGCCTACAACGCACTCAAACAGGATGGCGTGGACGTGGTGCGTGTGTATCCGCCGATCCGCGTATGGGGCACGGTCGGTTTTATCGTTGCGATGTGGACGGTGAGCCTGCTGCATCTGGAAACGACCACCGGCCAGTTCTACGTGGCTGCCGTCGCTGCGCTGGTGCTTGGTCTTTACGCCTTCACCCTGCCGCCCTGCCCGCCGCGTTTGCGTGGCAAGGATCACCGCTCGTGGCTGGATGCGCTGGGCCTGACCTCGTTCGCCCTGTTCAAGCGCGGCAAGATGGCAATCTTCTTCATCTTCGCGATGCTGCTGGGCGCAGCGCTGCAGTTGACCAACGCCTATGGCGACACCTTCCTGCACGACTTCGCCCATGTCGATGCCTACAAGGGCCTGGTGGCGGTGCGTTATCCGGCCATCATCATGTCGATTTCGCAGGTGTCCGAAACGCTGTTCATCCTGGCGATTCCGTTCTTCCTGAAGCGCTTCGGCATCAAGACGGTGATGACGATCAGCATGCTGGCGTGGACCTTGCGCTTCGGCCTGTTTGCATACGGGGATCCCGGATCGGGCCTGTGGATGATCGTGCTGTCGTGCATCGTCTACGGCATGGCCTTCGACTTCTTCAATATCTCCGGCTCGCTGTTCGTGGAAGGCCAGAGTGATCCCGCCATCCGCGCCAGCGCCCAGGGTCTGTTCATGCTGATGACCAACGGCATCGGCGCCGTGCTCGGCAGCTCGCTCAGCGGCGTGATCATCGACAAGTACTTCACCCGCCCGGATCACTCGCTGGATTGGCACGGCATCTGGATCACCTTCGCCAGCTACTCGCTAGTGGTGGCGGTGCTGTTCCTGTTCCTGTTCCGACACAAGCACGAACCCGAGGCCCTGCAGGGCTTGCCCGCGCACTGACCCGCCTTCCGGCAGCCATCTGCATCCCGGGTTAAAATGGCTGGATGCAGATCGGACCCTACCGCATCGACCCGCCGGTGGTGCTAGCCCCTATGGCTGGCGTCACCGACAAACCATTCCGCTTGCTGTGCAAACAGCTGGGCGCAGGGCTTGCCGTGTCCGAAATGACTGCCTCCGATCCGCGCCTGTGGCAGACGCGCAAGTCACTCAAGCGCATGGATCACGAAGGCGAGCCTGAACCGGTGAGCGTGCAGATTGCCGGCTACGATCCGACGATGCTTGCGGAAGCCGCACGCTTCAACGTGGCCAATGGCGCGCAGATCATCGATATCAACATGGGATGCCCGGCCAAGAAGGTGTGCAACGTCTGGTCCGGCTCGGCGCTGTTGCAGGACGAGCCGCTGGTTGCACGTATCGTCAAGGCGGTGGTGGATGCGGTCGACGTACCGGTGACGTTGAAGATCCGTACCGGTTGGGATCGCCAGCACAAGAACGCTTTGACGATCGCGCGCATCGCCGAGGACAACGGCATTGCAGCACTCGCCGTGCATGGCCGCACGCGCGCAGACAAATACGAAGGCGAAGCGGAATACGACACCATCGCTGCGGTGAAAGCCTCGGTGCGGATTCCCGTGTTGGCCAACGGCGACATCGTCACGCCACAGCAAGCCAAGCGTGTTCTCGAACTCACTGGTGCCGATGCGGTGATGGTAGGGCGTGGCGCGCAGGGACGGCCGTGGATTTTTCGCGAGATATCGCACTACCTCGCAACGGGCGAATTGCTGCCAGAACCCTCACCGGCGGATGTTTCCGCGATCCTGCTCGGTCACCTCGAGCATCTCTATGCGTTCTACGGCGAGCTCGCCGGTGTGCGCATTGCCCGCAAGCATCTTGGCTGGTACGCAAAGGATCGGCCCGAAAACGCGTCGTTTCGTGATGTCGTCAATCGCGCCGATCATGCGCACGACCAGTTGCGCCTGACCCGCAGCTATTTCGAGACCCTGCAAAACGAGTGGTCGCTGGCTGCATAAACGGCGCAAACCCTTGCGCTGCGAATGCAGGCATCATCGATACCGTGCACTCCCTTACGTCATCGATGAATATCTTGTCTCGCCTCCATCACCGCCACGCGCTTTCGATCCGCATTGCGCTGATCACAGTTGCCCTGCTGCTTGGCGGTTGCCGCGCCACCCTTTTTGCCGGACTCAATGCCACCGACCACCAGGCGGGCATCACGGTGCCACCTAGCGTTGTGTTCGACGCGCAGCACCAACTCCAACTGGATATCTACCGACCACAGCATGCCGATCATGCGCCGATTGTGGTGTTCTTCTACGGTGGCAGTTGGACGCATGGCGAGCGTGCCTGGTATCGCTTTGTCGGCACGACACTCGCTGCGCACGGTGTCGTGACGGTGATTCCGGATTACCGCAAATATCCGCAGGTAAAAATGGATGGTTTTATGCAGGACGCCGCAAAAGCCGTTGCGTGGGTGCATCAGCATGCAACTGATATCGACGGAGCACCGAACGATATCTTTGTGATGGGACACTCTGCCGGCGGCCAGATCGGCGCCTTGCTGGTAACCGATCCCTCCTGGCTGGCGCCATACGGTTTACGTCCGACTGACATGGCCGGGTTTATCGGCTTGGCGGGCTGCTATGACTTCATGCCGATCCCGGCCAACGAAAAAGAGATGCTCGGCATGTTCGGCCACGATCAGGCATCGCAGGCGCGCGCCCAACCCGTGCGTTTCGTCAGTGGCCACGAGCCGCCGATGCTGCTGCTTCAGGGTGAAGCCGATCACGAGGTCGATCCGTCGAATGCCGTGTCGCTGACTCATGCATTACAGGCGAAGCATGACGACGTCACGCTGCGTCTGTATCCGGGTGTAAGCCACAATGCGCTAGTGTTCGCACTGTCGCGGCCGTTCCACAACGATGCCCCCACCCTGACGGATGTGCTGGCCTTCATCCGCAGCCATCGCCCATCCGGCGACGTCACAACCATGCCGTAAACGCCGCCTACACTCCTCGCCGGACAGGGACAGGAGTAAGGTGTGAAAGCCAAGACGCGTTCCACGCCCAGGTTCCCTTCCTGTCCGGCAGGCCCGGCATGAACAGCATTGCGACCGGCGATTTCCCGTATATCCACGGATTCTCCGCGGACGAGCAATCGCGGCTTATGCGCCAGGCGCGCATGTTCGAATCCACGTTGTTCAGCCACATCGACTACGGCGGTGCCACGCGTCTGCTGGAAGTGGGCTGCGGCGTGGGTGCACAGACTGAAATTCTGCTGCGCCGCTTTCCGGAGTTGCATGTCACCGGCGTCGACCGTTCGCCCACGCAGTTGGCCGCTGCCGAGCGCAATCTGGGCGCAACCGCCTGGTGCGAATCACGCTATACGCTTCGACAGGCCGACGCAACGGATCTGCCCTTTGCCGAACGCAGCTTCGACGCTGCTTATCTATGCTGGGTGCTAGAGCACATGCCCAGTCCCGCACGCGTGCTGAGTGAAGTTCGTCGCGTGCTCAGCCCCGGCGCCACGGTGTATGTCACCGAAGTACTGAACTCCTCCTTCTTCCTCGATCCCTACTCACCCAACCTGCTGCGCTACTGGATGGCCTTCAATGATCACCAGTACGACAGCGGTGGCGATCCGTTCGTCGGCGCCAAACTCGGCAACTTGCTGCTGGCCGGCGGCTATCGTGATGTGCAGACGGAAGTGAAGAATGTGCATCTGGACAACCGCCAACCGGGACGTCGCAAGCAGATGATCGAGTTCTGGCAGGAACTGCTGCTTTCCGCCGCCGATCAGTTGATCGCCGCCGGCAAGACCGATATCCCCACGGTGGAAGGCATGCGCAGCGAGTTGCAGGCGGTGCGTAACGACCCCAATGCGGTGTTCTTTTTTGCTTTTGTGCAGGCGCGGGCGACGGTGTACTAGACCGCCGTCGCGATCCTCCATCCGTCGTCCCGGCGGAGGCCGGGACCTAGCGACTTACGTGGGTGCTTGTTCAAAGCGAAAGACACTGGGTCCCGGTCTTCGCCGGGACGACGGGGTGGCGATATTCGCCCGATTGACCACAGCCATCCGTACGGCTATCGTTCGCTCGCTGAGGTCTTCATCTCTTCATCTTTATGAAGAGATGAAATTAAAAGGGAAGCCGGTTTGAATCCGGCGCTGCCCCGCAGCGGTGTGTGGAAACGACCTTCGCCATAGGCACTGGGTAAAGCCCCGGGAAGCGGCGAACAGTAGGCGGCGCGATGCCACGTCCACGAGCCCGAAGACCTGCCCCAGCCGAAGCCAGCCGTTCGCAACGGCGTGCTTCGTACGACCTGGGAACTCCGCGGGGAGACCCGGCGCAGCGCCGCTTTGCCGGTGCGGCGTCAGCCTGCCCGCGGTCCAACCAGTTCGCCCGCGGGGGCGAAGGTCGACGGTGCGCACTGGGCCTGGCTCACGGGCGCGCCTGCCTTCGTTCCTCTTTGCCATGACCGCAATGAGGAATACACATGACAAGCACCACCTATCTTGGCTTTCCACGTATCGGCCGTCGCCGCGAGCTGAAACGTGCGCTGGAAACCTACTGGCAAGACGGTAACGCCACGCCACTCCTGGACACAGCAAAGGCACTGAGGCGGCGACATTGGGAACTCGCCAGCGCGGCCGGCATACGCACCGTTGCCGTCAACGACTTCTCGCTCTACGACCACGTGCTCGACACGGCCGTGCTGTTCGATGCCGTGCCCGATCGCTATCGCACGTTGTTGCGTGAGAATCCACTGGCCGGTTACTTCGCGATGGCGCGCGGCAACCGCGAACTGCACGCGCTAGAGATGACCAAGTGGTTTGATACCAACTATCACTACATCGTGCCCGAACTTCGTGCTGGCCAACGCTTCCGGCTCAATGCCAACAAGCCGTTGGCCGAATGGCTGGAAGCGCGGGAATTGGGCATCGATGCGCGCCCTGTCCTACTCGGGCCGGTTTCGTTTCTGCTGCTGTCCAAAACGGTCGATGGCAGCGACACGCTCAACCTGCTCGACAGCTTGATCCCGGCATACATCGAACTGCTGGAACAGTTGGCCCAGGCAGGCGTAGCGTGGGTACAGCTGGACGAGCCTTGCCTGGTGCAGGACCTGGACGCCGCCACCAAGCACGCCTATGAGGCCGCTTACACCGCGCTGGCCATCGGAACGTCTCCCAAACGCCTACTTACCACTTATTTTGGCAGCCTCGGCGACAACCTGACGCTGGCAACCAGCCTGCCCGTGGATGGTTTGCACATCGACCTGGTACGCGCGCCGGAACAACTCGACAGCGTGTTGTCCGCCCTGCCAAAACAGCGCGTACTGAGCGCCGGCATCATCGATGGGCGCAACATCTGGCGCAGCGAACCGGCACGTGTGTTGCCACTGATTGAAAAAATCGCTGCCGCGCGCGGAACCGATGCGCTATGGCTCGCGCCATCCTGTTCGCTGCTGCACGTACCGATCGATGCATCACAGGAAACCGCGTTGCCAGCCGATCTGCGCAGCTGGCTCGCCTTCGCGCAGCAAAAGCTTGAAGAGATCCAACACTATGCCAAGGCCCTGGATGGCGACGCGACGGCCAAAGCTGCCTTGAACGAACAGTCCGCCCTGTTGACGGCGCGCAAGCGAGCGCATGGCGTTCAGCGTAACGAGGTTCGTGCACGTGCCAATACGCTGAGTCCTCAAGCCACGCAGCGACGCTCCAGCCTCGCGCATCGCCGTCGTGTGCAAGCCGAAGCGCTGGCCTTGCCGCCCTTGCCAACCACGACGATTGGATCGTTCCCGCAAACCGATATCCTCCGTCACGCGCGCGCCGATCACCGCGCCGAACGCATCGACAATCACACTTACGAAGCCGTGCTACGCGAAGAAATCGAGCGCGTCATCCGCTTCCAGGAACGCATCGGCCTCGACGTGCTGGTGCATGGCGAACCCGAACGCAACGACATGGTGGAATACTTCGGCGAACAGCTCGACGGCTTCGCCTTTACCCGTCACGGGTGGGTGCAGAGCTATGGCTCGCGCTGCGTGAAACCACCGATCATCTGGGGCGATGTCTCTCGACCGCAACCGATGACCGTAGCATGGTCGCGCTACGCGCAATCGCTGACCGACAAACCGGTCAAGGGCATGCTGACCGGACCAGTGACGGTGTTGCAGTGGTCGTTCGTACGCGATGACTTGTCGCGCGATCAGGTTTGCCTGCAACTGGCGCTCGCCTTGCGCGATGAAGTGCATGACCTGGAGAGCGCTGGTATCCGCGTGATCCAGATCGACGAACCCGCGCTGCGCGAAGGCTTGCCGATCCGGCACGCCGAACATGCACCTTATCTCGACTGGGCCGTGCGTTGTTTCCGCATCACCGCCGGTGGCACCAGCGATGGCACGCAGATTCACACACATATGTGCTACAGCGAATTCAACGACATCATCGAAGCCGTAGCCGCACTCGACGCGGATGTGATTTCGATCGAAAGCAGCCGTTCGCGCATGGAATTGCTGCAGGCTTTCGAGGATTTCCGCTATCCCGGCAGCATCGGCCCTGGTGTCTACGACATCCACTCACCGCGCGTACCGTCGCAACAGGAGATGGTCGATCTGCTGGAGCGCGCGTTGACTGTGCTTGAGCCAGGGCAGTTGTGGGTCAACCCGGACTGCGGGCTGAAGACGCGTGGCTGGAAGGAGACCGAGCCCGCGTTGGTCGCAATGGTCAACGCCGCCAGGGCGTTGCGGACGGCGATTGCCGCCAGCGGAGTTTGAACAGCCACAGGTCTCGGCCGACTCCACCGCAAGCCATTGACCAGGCTCGAAACGGCACCATGTAAAAATGCCCCTTCCCCTGCCTGAAGCAGGGGGAGGGATGCCGGCAACACCGCCTGAATCCGGCCTCACTGTCATGTGGATATGCCAGACTTGGCGATGAAAAAGTGGGCCGCTGCGTGTATCATGCGTAATTCCCTCTTCCATCTCTTTATCCGTAAAGAAGGATATAAGCCACGATGAGCAATTACCTCTTCACCTCCGAATCGGTCTCCGAAGGCCATCCGGACAAGGTCGCCGACCAGATTTCCGACGCCGTCCTCGACGCGATCATTGCGCAGGATCCGCGCGCGCGCGTGGCTTGCGAAACCATGGTGAAGACCGGTGTAGCGATTGTCGCCGGTGAAGTCACCACCAGCGCCTGGATCGACCTGGAAGCGCTGACCCGCAAGGTCATTGTCGATATCGGCTATGACTCCTCCGACGTCGGCTTCGACGGCGAGACCTGCGGCGTGCTGAACCTGATTGGCAAGCAGTCGCCGGACATCAACCAAGGTGTGGACCGCAAGAAGCCCGAAGAACAGGGCGCTGGCGACCAGGGCCTGATGTTCGGCTACGCCACCAACGAAACCAAGGACTTCATGCCGGCGGCGATCTATTACTCGCACCGCCTGGTCGAGCAGCAGGCCAAGGTCCGCAAGAAGAAGAATTCCCCGCTGCCGTGGCTGCGCCCGGACGCCAAGAGCCAGGTCACCCTGCGCTATGAAGACGGCGTCGCGACCGCGATCGACGCGGTGGTGCTGTCCACTCAGCATGATCCGGACGTGAAGCAGAAGGATCTGGTCGAAGCCGTGCGCGAGCACATCCTCAAGCCCGTGTTGCCGGCCAAGCTGCTGCACAAAGGCACCAAGTTCCACATCAACCCGACCGGCAAGTTCGTGATCGGCGGCCCGGTGGGCGACTGCGGCCTGACCGGTCGCAAGATCATCGTCGACACCTACGGCGGCTGGGCTCGTCACGGTGGTGGCGCGTTCTCGGGCAAGGATCCGTCCAAGGTGGACCGTTCGGCTGCCTACGCAGCCCGCTACGTGGCCAAGAACATCGTGGCCGCCGGCATCGCCGACCGCTGCGAAGTGCAGGTGAGCTACGCCATCGGCGTGGCTGAGCCGACATCCATCTCGGTCACCACCTTCGGCACCGGCAAGATCGCTGACGACAAGATCGAGAAGCTGATCCGCAAGCATTTCGACCTGCGTCCGTACGGCATCATCAAGATGCTGGATCTGATCCACCCGATGTACCAGCAGACCGCCAGCTACGGTCACTTCGGCCGCACCCCGTACGAAGTGAAGGGTCCGGACGGCAAGACCTTCACCGCGTTCTCCTGGGAGAAGACGGACAAGGCCGACGCCCTGCGCGCCGACGCCAAGCTGTAAACCTTCCGCTTACCGCGCTCCATCCAAAACCCCGCGGCAGGCCGCGGGGTTTTTGTTTATCTGCACCGCTTGGCAGCCAATGCCAAAAAATCCAGCGACCCGAACCGGACGCTATCGCTCGGTGGCCGTCTCAGATACAGCATGAAATTCAATCAAAAGTCCAAGATCGCCTTGGGTTGGCGCCAGAAAGGACGTACCTAACGCCCCACGGTAGCTTGCGAGCTCTTCTCCATATCCGCGTTCGATCCATCTTTTTGCCCTGTCGAAATCAGCAACACCTACGCTGATTCCCAGAACTTGAGGGCCACCCTTGCGCAACGCGTCAGCGGCAATCCCTGGGCCATCCGGCTGCAGGAAAAAGATGCGTTTCTGACCGACGGGCACCCCATATCCATGAGCCGATATCTGCGGGATTTGGATACGAGTTCCGCCCGTGAATCCCATCCGCTCGAACTGCTTCCGATCTGCATCGGCGTCTGAGGAAAGTATCCATAATGCTGACAATTCTTGTGCGCTGTTTGGATGCGTTCGCGCAACCTGATCATCCGAAACGCGAGTCGGCGTGACCTTGCCAGTTGCGTAGTCTATGAAGAACAGATTGCTCGAAAGCGGCTGGTGTTCGAAAGCGAAAAGACGCCAACGGGGAGGCATGGAAGGGCCTTCGCCATCTGGGTCCGTAGGCGAAGCTGAGAAGATGGCTGTCGGACTGAGGCCTTGTTGTAGTAAGAACGCTCGGGCCTGATCAAGCGCCCAGGAACGGAGCCCAAAGGTTCGAGAGCCTGAGCCGCCTCGCAATACAGCCTGATCTGCACGCATGCCAGGATCCATGTCCGGATGCGACGACGTGATGCCTTCCAGTTCGAGATAGCTGCCGTCAGACATCCGAACATAGCGATTCGCCACGCCACCGGGATCACGCCCCGGCCTTACCTGGAACCCGAGCTTGACCGCGATCACTGCGGTGACCTGATCGATGTCGCGTCCCCACAGCAGGATATGGTCGATCGAGCTTGTCTCTGCAGAGAGCTGCGTCGCGCCTGCAGTCTGGCCCAGGCCACTTATCCATATCAGTGCAGACCATAGAATGAGGGATCGCACAGCGGTATTACGCAACATGCCAGAGTCGCCGAGCTTCTTCCGCGATGACATCAGGGAATTCCTCCTGAAAGAACAGTTTCCCTTCCGGCACGCGGCGGATGCCTTGTGACCGTGGGAACGTACGGTCGAGATAATCGGCGTCAGCCTGAGCGAAGACCGTGTCGCTGGCCCCCCACACGATTCGAACCGGAGCCGTGCAGCGTCTGAGTGCTGCCTCGATACCGGCGAGCGGATTGGGTTCCAGTGCAAGGTGGAACGCTTCGTACTGCCGCTTGCGCAATGGCGAGCCGACGAGTGGCGTGACGTAGTACTCGATGCTCTCATCGGAGAAATGGGCGGAATCGTGATAGACGGCCGCACCGAATGTCGCTCGCGCCAGCGCTTTATCCGTAAGCCATTTGGCCGTTGCGTCCGCAAGCTTGCCAGCGCGCGCCATCTCGATAACCGGCTTGGCACCGGATGGCGGGCTGTCGGGTTCGACGTCGCAGTTGGTCAGAAGCAAGGTTCGAACGCGTTCGGGATAACGGACCGCGAACAGCTGCGCCACCGCGCCACCGCTATCACTGGCCACGATATCAGCCTTGGAAATCGCCAGCGAATCGAACAGTGCTACAAGCATGGCAACCTGGGAACTGGCCGCCAGCGACTGGTGCTCGGGGATCTGCGAATAACCCAGCCCCATGAAATCCGGGGCGATACATCGCCGATAAGGCGACAGCCGATCGATGGCGCTGCGCCATTGAAAGCCGTTGAGTGGCGCACCATGTAGAAATAACGCCGCATCGCCCGAGCCCCGCTCAACGTAAGCGATCCTGCCAAACGGAAGTTCGGCAAAACGCCGCATCGCGCGAAACGCAGCCGCATCCAAGGGTCCTGACGCATCGGCTCCCAAAACATAACGATGCGCATGCACGCGAGACATATGTGTGCTGACGACACCGGCTGCGAGTGCCATGCCGGCCGATTGCAAAAAATCCCTACGCCTCATCTCCAGTCTCCATCCCACAGGTCTGTATGTGTGGATATGCTGGCGTTGACGCTGGCGGCGCGCGCGCATATTCGGCCGATACCGAGCACGAATGGATGATTTTCGGCACATGCACAGGAAAAGCAGGGCGCGTAGAAGAAGGGCCATGACCGGCCGCCCTGCGTGCTATCCAAGCCCTCCTGCTGCGCTGTTGTCCGGCGCGGGCCAAGCTCGTTGGCCGCTGCTGGATACGCTTACGTCACCAGTTCCCGTCGGATTGTTCCAATCCCCGATCGACGATCGCCATGTTCTTTGCCTTCACTTGGGCGCCCCCGTTCCTGTCTCGTATCGTGCGGGCAACTACGAACGGCAAGGTGTTCGGATTCATGGCCAATTCTGCGTCGTACCGGCAGGTGCGAGCACTCGCTGGATCGTGTCGCGTCCTGCACGATCGCTCTTATTACGACTGACGCCTTCGCTCTTGCGAGACGCCGCAGAAGCGATGGGCCTGGGCACGCAGGGGGCCGAACTTGCGCCTTCGATTCATATCCGTGACCCGCACATCGAGCACATCGGCTGGATGATGCAGAGCGAAGATCGTGATGGGTATCCGGGCGGCCGACTATTCACGGACAGCCTCGCCTCTGCGCTTGCCGCGCGCCTTCTCGCTCTTCAATCACGTAAAGCAGCCTCAGCTTCCAAGACCAAGCGTGCGCTGCCGATGTGGCGACTGCAGCGAGTCATCGAATACATCGAGGCGCATCTCGATCAGGACCTCTCGCTTGCCGAACTCGCGGCGGTGGCGGGATACAGCTTGTCGCACTTCAAGGCGCTGTTTAAGCAAGCCGCCGGCATGCCGGTTCATCGTTTTGTCCTGGAGCGACGCATAGAGCGTGCACGCATACGGCTGGTCGAAGGGGGAATGAGCCTGACGGAAATCGCGCTGGAGGCAGGCTTCGCGCACCCCAGTCATATGGCCCGCTGCATGCGTCGCATGTGGGGACTCAGTCCCTCGCAAATTGCACATTCCTCTTGATGCGCCAACCGCCCCAGAGACCTCGCAGCGCGAGGCACACGGTCTTTAAGCGCTTGAAAAGGCCAATGACACTGATTGGCGCGCTATTGACCACGTCACAGGCAATGGTACGCAAGCGGCAGTCGCTCCGACCCCACGCGAGATGTCCACGCTTTATTCCAGGATCAGTACCGAAACCGGAGATTCAGATTAGTCGTGCTTGTCGGCTGAAGCCGCCAGCATCACTGGCTTCTTGCCCTTGTGATTGCGGTGCGCCAGGCGGGTGGCCCCTTGCTTGCTCTTGGTCGACTTGACCACTTGCGGTGGGCAGGTCTTGCCACGATGCGGCTTGCAGGTTGGCGCCGCGGCGTGAGCCCGACGATGGGTCACCGGCGCGTCCTCGGCGTCGGCCGTTTCGATCGGCGACAGCGCCGCCAGGACGCGGCGGGCGCGACCGCCAACGCCGGCTTGAGCCACCAGCGCGTCTGGCGTGGGACGGTGATCGAAACCGTCATCCAGCAGGCGGGCCATCAGGTTGTCGCGGGCCGAGGCAGAACGACCGCCCAGCACCACGGCAAACAGGCGATGCCCGTCCCGGACTGCAGTAGAAGCGAGATTGAAACCCGAGGCATCGGTAAAGCCGGTTTTCAGACCGTCCATGCCCGGGTAGCGGTCCATCAGGTTGTTATGGCCGCGGATCAGCTGGCCGCGGAACACGAATTCCTTGGTCGCGAAGTAATGCGAATACTGCGGAAAGTCGTGATAAAGCGCCATCGCCAGCTTGGCCATGTCGCGCGCCGTGCTCAGGTTGTTGGGATCCGGCAGGCCATTGGCATTGGCGAAATGGCTGGATGACATGCCGAGCAAGGCTGCCTGGGCATTCATCATGTCGGCGAAATGGCTTTCCGTGCCGCCTAGGCCTTCTGCCACTACGGTGGCAGCATCATTGGCGGACTTGGTGACCATGCCAAGGATGCAGTCGTTGACCGACACAGTCTGGCCTGCACGCAGGCCGAGCTTGGTCGGGGCACGCGAGGCGGCCCAGGTGGACACGGACAGATCCTGATCGACCTTCAGCTTGCCGTTCTGCAGCGCCTGGAAGGTCAGATAGAGGGTCATCATCTTGGTGAGCGACGCCGGGTAGTTCTGCTCATCGGCGTTGACGTTGCTCAGCACTTCGCCGGTAGCGGGATCGATAACGATCGCGGCGTAGCCAGCATGGGCCACACCACTGTAACCGCCGAAGCCAATGACAAGCATCGCCGCAAAAAGGCCCAGGAACCGTCCCAGCAAGCGCCGTGGCTGTATGGACTTGACGATGTTCACCACGGCCTCCTCACTCCCAAAACCGCGGTCTGCCCCCGCGTCGCGCAACCTTAATGCATCGCTATCGCAATTTCCAGAGGAAATACTTTAATCGGCCACGCTAAGTGCATGTTTTTGTAAATTTTAACACCCGAAAGGGGCGCAAGAACCTGTTATACCGCCGTGACGGCTGTCTGAATTATTTATCGACATACGGCCTCTTGTCTTTAGCCCCGACCCGAATCGCGGCTTTCGGCGGGCCAACCGGTAGAATAGAAACATGTCCCTGATACAACTCCAGCGTGTCGACTTCAGCGTCGGCGGCCCCCTCTTGCTTGAACATGTCGACCTCTCGATCGAGGCCAACGAGCGCGTGTGCATCGTTGGCCGCAACGGCGAGGGGAAATCCACTCTGATGAAGCTGATCGCCGGCGAACTGCACGCCGATGATGGCGAAGTGCGCGTACAGAACGGCGTCGTTGTCGCACGCATGGCGCAGGAGGTGCCACAAGCGACATCCGGCAGCGTATTCGATGTCGTCGCCGATGGCCTGGGTGATCTGGGTCACCTGCTTGCGCGCTATCACCATCTGCTCGCAGAAGGTGATATGGAAGCGCTCGGTGAAGTGCAAGACCAGATTGAAGCGCAGCATGGTTGGGATCTGGATCGCCGCGTCACTGACGTGCTGACCAAACTCGAACTGCCTGCCGATACGGATTTCGCCGCACTATCTGGCGGCATGAAGCGTCGCGTGCTGCTGGCACAGGCATTGGTGCGCAAACCCAATGTATTGCTGCTGGATGAGCCGACCAACCATCTCGATATCGAAGCGATCGATTGGCTAGAGGGTTTTCTCAAGCAGTTCGATGGCAGCATCATCTTCATCACGCATGACCGCAGTTTTCTGCGTGCGCTGGCGACACGTATTGTTGAAATCGATCGCGGCCAGCTGACCAGTTGGCCCGGCGATTACGACAACTATTTGCGGCGCCGCGAAGAACGCTTGCACGCGGAAGCACAAGCCAACGCGCTATTCGACAAGAAGCTGGCGCAGGAAGAAGTGTGGATTCGCCAAGGCATCAAGGCACGTCGCACGCGAAATGAAGGACGCGTGCGTGCATTGAAAGCGATGCGCCGCGAGCGCTCGGAACGCCGCGAACTGAGCGGAAACGCGAAGATGGCGTTGGCCAGCGCACAGGCATCGGGCAAGAAAGTCATCGAGTTGGAGCACGTGCATCAGGCCTACGCTGGCCGCGTACTGATCAACGATCTGAGCACCGCCATCATGCGCGGCGACCGGGTGGGCATCATCGGACCCAATGGCGCGGGCAAGAGCACGCTGCTCAAGATTCTGCTCGGCGAACTGAAGCCGCTACGTGGCGATGTCACCTTGGGCACCGGATTGCAGATCGCCTATTTCGATCAGCACCGTGCACAACTTAACGATAGTTTGAATGCACTGGACAACGTTGCCGAGGGTCGCGAGTACATCGAACTCAATGGCCAGCGTAAACACATCATCGGCTATCTGCAGGACTTCCTGTTTTCACCCGAGCGAGCACGCGCGCCCATCACCCGCCTTTCCGGCGGCGAGCGCAATCGTCTGCTGCTGGCAAAGCTGTTCGCGCAACCTTCCAACTTGCTGGTCATGGACGAACCAACCAACGATCTCGACGTCGAGACGCTGGAGCTACTGGAAGAATTGCTCACCGAATACAAGGGCACGTTGCTGCTGGTTTCGCATGACCGTGAATTCCTCGACAACGTGGTGTCGAGCACGCTGGTGCTGGAAGGCAACGGCGAGGTTGGCGAATACGTGGGCGGTTATAGCGACTGGCTGCGACAGAAGCCGGTCGCGCGACGGACGTCTGAAAGCGCCCCTGCTGTAGCGGAGCCAGTCAAATCGATTGCGGCGCCAGAGCCTGCCGCCAACAGCGACAAGCCAAAACGAAAACTCAACTACAAAGAAACGCGCGAGCTGGAGCAGCTGCCCGCACGCATCGAAAAACTCGAAGCCGATGTCGCGGCGCGTGCCGAAGCCATGAATGATCCGTCGTTCTATCAACAGGACAATGCTGCGATTCAGCTCGCGAACGACACGCTCGCCAAGGTGCAGGCGGAACTGGATCTGGCTTACGCGCGCTGGACGGAGTTGGAAGGCTAAGACGCATCGCCCCGGCCCGGATCGAGTCCGGAGCCGGGGCGGCGCTTAAGCGTTACTCAGTGGCCGTTTTTTCCGCCAGTCGCGTGCATCAGGCGGTCCGTCCAGGCGATGCCGATAGCGGAGAGGATAAAGACGACATGGATGATCGTCTGCCACATCACACCCGTCGGCGTGAGCGTGGCGCATTTGAGCATTGCGCCTGTACCGTCAGCCTGTGCGATCGTGGCAAGCATATCCGCCGAGCAGAAAGGCAAGCCATTCAACACGCCGGCAGCGATAAAGGTCTTCAGCAGATGAATGGAAGAGATGCCGATGATCGCCATCGCCAGCTTTACTTTCAGCACGGACGCATTCACGTGCGACAACCATTCGGGCTGATCCGGATGATTCTCCAACCCCAACCGTGACACGAACGTTTCATAACCACCCACGATCACCATGATCAGCAGGTTGGAAATCATCACCACATCGATCAGCCCAAGCACGATCAGCATGATGTCCTGTTCGCCCAAGCTCGGTGCTTCGTGAATCAGGTGCCACAGCTCTTTGGCAAACAGATAGACATAAACGCATTGCGCCACAATCAAACCGATGTACAACGGCAATTGCAGCCAGCGCGAACTGAAGATGAGGATCGGCAAGGGGCCGGGACGGGGCTGATGGGATTGCTCCATAAGTCATAACTCCTTGGGATTTCCATCAGCCTAGCGGCTCGGCAATAACGCAATCAAGCCAGTGGTCTCAGCCTGTATTCTGCAAACCCTGCGCCACGCCATTGACGCAGGCGACCAGCGCGTGCAGCACGTGCTCATCCGTGCGATCCGTCGCGCGCCAGCGTTGCAGCAGGTCCACTTGCAGCAAGCTCATGGGATCGACGTAAGGATTGCGCAGGCGAATCGACAAGGACAATCGTGGATCGTCGCGCAGCAGTTCCTGACTGTCTTTCAATCGCAATACCCAACGCCGGGTCCGCTCGAATTCATCGCGGATCAGCGTGAAGAACGTATCGTGCAGCGGGCCGGACAATTTTGAAAATGCTTCGGCGATATCCAGATCGCACTTGGCCAGCACCATTTCCACGTCGTCGAGCATGTTGGTGAAGAAGGACCAATCGCGCGCCATCTCTACGAGCACCGCCTCGCCAAGCTGTGCAGCAGCTTGCTCAAGCGCACTGCCCAACCCATACCAGCCGGTGATGATTGAGCGGCATTGCGTCCAGGCGAACACCCACGGGATGGCGCGCAGATCTTCCACGCCGCGCATGCTGCGTCGGCGCGATGGACGCGAGCCGAGCGCCATCTGCTCGATCACATCGATCGGCGTTGCGGCACGGAAATAATCGACAAAACCTTCATGATCCACCAGCGCGCGATAAGCGCGACGGCTCTCCGTCGCCAGTGCATTCATGTGCTCACGCCATTGCGCTTCGCGTGGCTCGTCTTCGCGCGGACGCAAGCTGGAGCGCAACACAGCGCTGACGGTCTGTTCGAGGTTGCGCAAAGCGAGGGCGCGAATACCGTACTTGCGATGGATCACCTCACCTTGCTCGGTTACACGCAGCACACCTGCCACCGAACCACGCGGCGAAGACATGAGCGCCGGCGTGATGCGTGCACCGCCGCGGCTGGCCGAACCGCCGCGTCCATGGAAGAACGCCAGGCGAATGCCGGCATCCTGTGCCACCTCGAGCAATTCCACCTGCGCACGCTGCAATCCCCAGCGCGAAGCGAGCGTACCGCCATCTTTGCCGCTATCGGAGTAACCCAGCATCACCCACTGGCGATCATCGCGTGCACGCAAATGAGTGCGATAGACCGGATCAGCAAGCAGCGCGCGCAAGGTATCCGGCGCATTCTTGAGATCATCGACCGTTTCGAACAACGGGGCGATATCCAACGCAACGACATTCTGCCCTTCGCGATCACCGGAAGCGAAGCCCCCGTGCCTTGCGAGAGCAAGCACCGCCAACACATCGGCCGCCGAGCGCGCCATGCTGATGATGTAGAGGCCAATGGCATCTTTGCCGTAATGGCCACGCGATTCATGCAGCGTGGCAAATACAGCTCGCAGGGATTCCGCTTGGGGATCATCCACCCGCGCCAACGCCTTGTCGCCACTGGCGTACTCGCGCAAGACCGTGATGCGTTCGGTGGGTGGGCGCTGCGTCCATGATTCATCACGCAACAAGGCACTGAGCGCATCGTCATGCACGCGCGAATCCTGGCGCACATCCAACCGCGCCATGTGGAAGCCAAACGTGCGCACCCGCCATATGAGTCGGCGTACAGCGTAAGCGCCGGCATTCAGGCCGCGATGATCGATCAAGCCGTGCACGATCAGCAGCAGGTCGTCGAGTAACTCATCCGCGGAGGCGTAACCTTCCGCATGCCCTTCTTCGAGCGTGGCTTCGAGGCGCGCACGCATCAGGGTAAGCAGGCAACGATAGGGCATGTCCGCGTGGCGCGGGCGAATCCTTGCTGCCGCGCGAGGAAACTGCTCGCGATAGAGTTCCAGGCGTTGCAGCAGCGCCGGGTCGAAATCGATGCGGTCGTCCGTCTGGCTCAGCAGACGCGCCAGACCCTCGATGTCGGCAATGTAATGCTCGAGCACGTGGGCACGCTGCGTCGCGAGACTGTTGGCAATGGTTTCGGCACCCACATTGGGATTGCCATCCATGTCGCCACCCACCCATGTGGCAAAGCTGAGCAGGCGCGGTAGCGGGACCGCCACGCCATATACCGTCTGCAAGGCATCCGTTAAAGCCTCATAGAAAGTGGGCACGATGCGGTAGATCGGGTTGGCCAAGTAGAAGCCAACATGGTGATGCTCGTCCTGCACGCTGGGGCGGATCGGCGATGCTTCCGCCGTCTGCCAGCCGGCCGACAAGGCCATGAAGATGCGGTCGTCGTCATCTTGGCGTTCCTGCGGCGTGCGGGTGGGATCGAAGTTATCGACCAACGCGCGGACGACGGCCTGTTCTTTCTCCAGCAGCGAGCGACGGATGGCTTCGGTCGGATGTGCGGTGAACACCGGTTCGACCTTGAGCTTGTACAGCCACTCAAGCAATTCGTCCGCGGCCACGCCCTGCTCTTTCAGTCGCTGCATCACATCAAGCAAGGATTCCGGCTGTGGCTTGCCGCCTTCGCGTTGGTAATCGCGGCGGCGGCGGATGCGGTGCACACGTTCGGCGGTGTTCACGGCTTGGAAGTAGGTGGCGAAGGCGCGGGCGAGCGCTTCGGCGGCTTCGGCGTCCAGCCCCGCCAACGATTCGGCCAGATCGTCCACCGCACGGCCTTCGCGGCGACGGCGTATGGAGGCGGTGCGGACCTGCTCGACCCGCTGATAGAAGCCGTCCCCGCCCTGCTCGGCCAGCATGCGTCCGACCATCGCTCCGAGGCGATGCACGTCCTCGCGTAGCGGGCCGTCGTGGGGCAGGAATTCAGGATCGCGACTGGCTTCCATGAGGCCTCCATTGGATGAGTCCCCTAGCCTAACCAATTTATGACGCATTGCAGCGTTCCAAGTCGTCATAAGCGACGATCTGTGGATAAAATGGGGGTCTTCGCCGAGGGGCGCTGCGACCGTGGATAGCACGGCCAGGCTCGGTGGATGCTTCGACTGCAACGGCGCTCATGACGCGAAAGCCCGCGTCAATCCGGCCATCGCCGGATTTCCCCAATGAGACTCGGAGACATCCCGAAATGAATGCTGTTACTCAAGATAAGTCTGCGCACGACTATAAGGTCCGCGACATCGCGCTGGCCGAGCTTGGCCGCCGCCGTATCCGCATGGCCGAAGAGGAAATGCCCGGCCTGATGCAAATCCGCGCGCGTTACGCGCAAAGCAAGCCGCTGAAGGGCGTGCGTCTGTCGGGCTCGCTGCACATGACCAAGGAAACGGCCGTGCTGATCGAGACGCTCAGCACGCTTGGCGCCTCGGTGCGCTGGGCCTCGTGCAACATCTTCTCGACTCAGGACGACTGCGCCGCCGCCATCGCCGCTGCGGGCATCCCGGTGTTCGCGTGGAAGGGCGAGACGCTGGAAGAATACTGGGACTGCACGCTGGATATGCTCACCCACCCGGGCATGAAGGGTCCGGAACTGATCGTGGATGACGGCGGCGACGCCACCTTGCTGATCCACAAGGGCGTGGAGATGGAAGACGGCGACAACTGGGTCAACACACCCGGCGCCAACCACGAAGAGCAGGTGATCAAGGATCTGCTCAAGCGCACCGCCAAAGAGCGCCCCGGCTTCTGGAAGAAAGTCGCCGCCGACTGGAAGGGCGTGTCCGAGGAAACCACCACCGGCGTGCATCGCCTCTATCAGATGATGGAAGCGGGCAAGCTGCTGGTGCCAGCGATCAACGTCAACGACTCGGTCACCAAGAGCAAGTTCGACAACCTGTACGGCTGCCGTGAATCGCTGGCCGACGGCATCAAGCGCGCCACCGACCTGATGGTGGCTGGCAAGGTCGCCGTGGTGTGCGGTTACGGTGATGTGGGCAAGGGTTGCGCGCATTCGCTGAAGGGTTTTGGCGCGCGCGTGATCGTCACCGAAATCGATCCGATCAATGCACTGCAGGCTGCGATGGAAGGCTTCCAGGTCACCACGTTGGAAGACACGCTCGGCATCGGCGACATCTACGTCACCACCACCGGCAACAAGGACATCATCACGCTGGAACACATGGCGGCGATGAAGAACAACGCGCTGGTCTGCAACATCGGCCACTTCGACAATGAGATCCAGATGGATCGCCTGAACGCCGCCAAGGACGTCACGCGCGAGAACATCAAGCCGCAGGTGGATCGCTACACCTTTGCCAAGAGCAACCACAGCATCTACATGCTGGCCGAAGGTCGTCTGGTGAACCTTGGTTGCGCGCACGGGCATCCGGCTTTCGTGATGTCCAACAGCTTCTCCAACCAGACGCTGGCGCAGCTCGACCTGTGGGCGAACAAGGACAAGTACCAGAAGACGGTGTATCGCCTGCCGAAGAAGCTGGACGAAGAAGTCGCTCGCCTGCACCTGGAGCAGATCGGCGTGAAGCTGACCAAGCTCACGCCGGAACAGGCCGCTTACATCGGCGTGCCGGTGGAAGGTCCGTACAAGCCGGAGCATTATCGTTATTGATGCATGCCCTTCTCCTCGATGACGAGAAGGGATGAGCGACTATTAACGATGTTTCGTATAAGGAAAAAGGGCGCTATAAGCGCCCTTTTTTCTTGGAGCAATTCAACCCGGTAGATATGCAGCCGGTACGTAATCGACACGCGAGACACCGCCAAACCAACGAAGCTTCAGATAGGCAGGCAGCCCCAGTAGAAGCGTCCAGCGACTGATGGCGTGAATATCGTTCTGCGCCACCTGCAATGCGTGTTGTTCTCCTGTATCGACAGCAACCTTCCCATCCGACCGCATCCAGCTCACCCGACCACGCATGCTTCCGGAACGTTGTCGTTGTGCCTGGATCAGCGTTTCGTACGGAAACATCACGTCACGATCGTGTGCGCGAAACAACCGTTCCTGCCAGGCGAACAACGACTGCAACTGCGGATGATGCGTAAAGTGAGGCACGATGCGAAGTGGTCGCAACAATGACGCAAGCGTCAGGTCCGCGGCAGTGAAACGTTTGCCGACCAGGAAACCATCGCGCTCAAGTTGTGCAGCGATCGGTATCAACTGCGCTTCCAGCGCCTCATAGACCCGATCTTTGCGATTGCGATGAAAGCGAAAACGAAGCGTGAGCATTGTGCCAAGCACAGGCGCAGCCAGTTCGCGCAGCACCGGCCGCGTGAACAGGCCGCCGCAGACATTGGGCATGAAAAGCGTCGAGAGAATGTTCGGGCACTCCATGATCACCTGCGTATAACCGAGCCGACGCGCGTGTAACCCGAGCGTAGAGTCGAGCCGCAGCATCCATTGCCACACCGCCTCGCGTTCGATGGGATCACTCGGGAACAGCGCATGCTCCGGATAAGTCTCATCGAGGTATCGAATGATCGGCGACGAATCGCTGATCGCCACGCCGGTAGCCGTGTCGTGAATCAACGGCACAGTTTGAGGGCAGTCGAAGCGCCGCATTTCCTTTTTGGTGAATGCAACGATATCGATGCCGCGCCACGGCAGACGCTTAAAATCCAGCGCCCAACGCACTTTTTCCACATAGTGCGACCAGTGCAATTTGTACAAGTCGATCATGGCGTTTCCTCCTTGGCCTGCATCTGGCAATGGAGGCGGCACGCGCTGGACACAAGTGGGAGGCGATGATCGCTAACCGGATTTGCCTGGCACAGCGCTTCGCACTTGCGCTATGGCATGACAAACAAAGAAGGGCGCATCGCTGCGCCCTTCCTTTACGCTTGATGAGCAACGGCGCTCAGACGGGTTCCAGCCAACCCCACTTGTCCTGGGTCTTGCCGTTGAACAAGCCAAAGTAGAGCTCTTGCAGCCGGCGCGTCACGCGCCCAGCTTTACCGTTACCGATCTGCTTACCATCGACTTCGCGAATCGGCGTGATCTCTGCCGCAGTACCGCACATCAAGATTTCATCGGCGAGATACAGATATTCGCGCGGAATATCGCGCTCCACCACTTCGATACCGTCTTCGCGGGCGAGCACCTTCAGCGTGTCGCGCGTGATGCCGGCGAGAATCGATGCGCTGGCCGGTGTGGTGTGCAGCACGCCATCGAATACCAGGAAGAGGTTTTCGCCCGCACCTTCGCTGAGCAAACCGCTCGCCGCCAACGCAATGCCTTCGCCGAAACCCAGGCGGCGCGCTTCACGTGCGATCAACTGTCCGGAAAGATAGTTGCCGCCGGCTTTTGCACCCGCAGGAATCGTGTTCGGCGCAAAACGCTGCCAGCTCGACACACATGCAGTAATGCCCACTTCCAGCGCTTCTGGCCCGAGGTACGGACCCATTGGCCAGCTCGCAACCGCCACGTCGATCGGTGTTTCCGCCGACAGACCGAAGCCACCCAGACCACGATAAGCCACCGGGCGCAGATAAGCCGCCGTGAAACCGTTCTTGCGAATCACATCGCGACACGCTGCTGCGATTTCGTCCTGCGAATACGGTAGCACCATGTCGTAGATCTTGGCCGACAGGTAGAGGCGCTTAAGGTGATCGGTCAAACGGAAAATCGCCGCGCCTTCCGGCGTGACATAGCTGCGTATCCCCTCAAACACGGATGAACCGTAATGCAGGGCGTGCGACATCACGTGGGCGGTGGCATCCTTCCACGGCGTGATGGCGCCGTTCTGCCAGATCCATTCAGGGTACTGCTGAGCCATGGGGAGTTCTCCGTTGGGGACTGCGCATGATACCGCCTGATGGCTTTGGTCGCCCGGAGATCGTAGACAGGCGCTCAGTTGTGGGGGTGCAACCAGAGGCATCCGGAATGATGGATCACGTCGAAACGCGTCTGCTCAGCCGCCCCACTGCCATCATCGGACTCCGTTTGCACCAGCAAAGCCTCACCATGCGCCGGCGCATCGTTGGACGATGGATCGCCCGTATTGTCATCAGATGCCGCTTCGCCCTCCACCGTGACACCGATAAGCGGACGCGCCATCAACTGGCTGAATACGCGGATGTCTGCGACGACGGCCTGCTGCCCGTCGCCGTTCCACAGCATGAGCCCGGCCAGGCGATTGGGATTGCGGTCCGCAAACGCATCCACCACCGCCTGCTTCAGATGTGCCATGTCCGAAGCGCAAAGCACCGGTGGCGGCTGAGCCTGAATCGGGGAAGCTGGCGCGGACGATGTAGAGGCCGGCGGCAACAGCGGCGATGCGTTCACGTCGGAACAAACGCGGTCCGTGAAAACCGGAATGCCGTTCGCCCCCATGCAACGATGGATATCACCCTGCGCGCTGGCAGTGGCGATCGGCAGGCATAGCAGCAGGAAAATCCATAGGCGCATCGAACCAGCATAGCCCGATGCACCGAGGTATTCAGCGCAACTGGTCAAGCACCGCGCGCGTCGCTTTTGAGCGGTTCAGCGTATAAAAATGCAGTCCCGGCGCACCGCCGTCCAACAGGCGGCGACACAGCTGCGCGACCACTTCCGCGCCCATCGCGCGGATGGATTCCACATCGTCGTAATAGGCCTGCATGCGCTTGGCGATCCAGCGCGGAATCTCCGCGCCACACGCGTCGGAGAAGCGCTTGAGCTGCGCGTAGTTGGAGATCGGCATGATCCCCGGCACCACCGGTACGGAAACACCCAGCTGGCGCACATCGTCGACAAAGCGGAAATACGCATCCGCGTTGAAGAAGTACTGCGTGATGGCACCATCTGCGCCGGCGTCGATCTTGGTCTTGAAGTGGCGCAGATCGGCCTGAACGTCTTCGGCCTGCGGATGCATTTCGGGATAAGCCGCCACTTCGATATGGAAATGATCGCCGCTGTACTCGCGGATAAAGCGCACCAATTCAGCGGCGTAGCGGAAATCACCGGGCGACGCCATGCCCGAGGGCAAGTCACCACGCAGTGCGACGATGCGGCGGTAACCGGAAGCGCGATAAGTGTCGAGCAGTTCGGCGATTTCCTTGCGGGTGCCGCCCATGCAGGACAGGTGCGGTGCCACATCCAACCCATGCTGCTGATGCAAACGCGCCACCGTCTCGCTGGTGTAGCTGAGTGTGGAACCGCCGGCGCCGAAGGTCACCGAGACGTATTCAGGCTTGAGCGCCTTCAGTTCCTTGGCGGCCCGATCGAGCTGGGCGCGTTGTTCGTCGGTCTTGGGAGGGAAGAATTCGAAGCTGATAGCCGGCATTGCACGGATCCTTGGCGGCGGGTCGGATAAGTATATATCTCTTATTCCGGATAAAGCGATATATGGCTCGCCCATATCTCACCACCACGGTTGATCATGGGCTCCGTCCCCGCCTCCAGGCCGATCGATGGGCTGACACGTCCGGCGCGGGTCTGTCATCATCCCCCGCTTGTGTTCGTGTTATCCGGCCTTGAGCCGCTTCGCTTCAGGGAGTCTGCATGTCTTCTTCCAACGCCATTCGCCGTGACGTGGGGCCGTTTGCCCTGATGCTGACCGGGCTCGGTTCGATCATTGGCTCAGGCTGGCTGTTTGGCGCATGGAAAGCCGCGGGCCTGGCCGGTCCCGGCGCGATCTGGGCCTGGGTGCTGGGCGCGGCAATCATCATGACGATCGCCCTGACCTACGCGGAGCTCGGCGCGATGTTCCCCGAATCCGGCGGCATGGTGCGCTACGGCCACTACTCGCACGGCTCGCTGGTTGGCTTCATCGCCGCCTGGGCGAACTGGATCGCCATCGTTTCGGTCATTCCGGTGGAAGCCGAAGCATCCGTGCAGTACATGGCGTCGTGGCCATGGGAATGGGCGCACGATCTGTACCACGTCACCGATGGCCAGGGTGAATTGAGTCACGCCGGACTGATGATCGCCGCGGTGCTGGTGATCATCTATTTCCTGCTGAATTTCTGGAGCGTGAAGCTGTTTGCGCGTTCCAACACCCTGATCACGGTGTTCAAGCTGGTGGTGCCGGCGGCGACCGGCCTGGCACTGATCGCCAGCGGCTTTCATCCCGAGAACTTCTCGGTCGGTATTCACGGCGGCGGCCACGCCATAGATTTCCCTGCCGTACTCACGGCTGTCGCTACCGCGGGCATCGTTTTCAGCTTCAATGGCTTCCAGAGCCCCGTGAATCTTGCGGGTGAAGCGCGAAATCCAGGCAAGAGCATTCCGCTTGCCGTTGTCGGCTCGATCCTGCTCGCCACCATCATCTACGTCATCCTGCAGGTGGCCTACCTGGGCGCGGTGCCGCAGGACATGCTGGCAAAGACCGGCTGGCACGGCATCGATTTCCGTTCGCCGTTCGCCGAACTGGCAATCATCGTCAACCTGCACTGGCTTGCAATGCTGTTGTATGTGGACGCCTTCATCAGCCCGAGCGGCACCGGCATGACCTATACCGCGACGACCGCGCGCATGATCTACGGCATGGAACGCAACGGCACGCTGCCTAAATTCCTCGGCCGCATTCATCCCAAATGGGGCGTACCGCGTCCAGCGATGTGGCTGAACCTCGCGATGTCCTTTCTGTTCCTGTTCTTCTTCCGCGGCTGGGGCACGCTGGCGGCGGTGATTTCGGTCGCCACCATCATTTCCTACCTGACCGGCCCGGTCAGCGTGATGACCTTGCGCCGTACCGCGACGGAACTGCATCGGCCGCTACGCGTCGCCGGCCTGCCGATACTTGCGGGCGTCGCCTTCATCATGGCAACGGAGCTGCTGTATTGGGCGAAATGGCCACTCACCGGCGAAATCATCCTGCTGATGGTCGTGGCGTTGCCGATCTATCTCTACTACCAGGCGAAGTCTGGCTGGCATGATTTCGGCCGACAGTTCAAGGGCGCGCTGTGGCTGATCGTGTATCTGCCGACGGTGGCCCTTGTATCCTGGGGCGGCAGCACCACGTTCGGCGGACAAGGCTATCTTTCCTACGGCGTGGATCTGCTGGTCGTTGGCATAATCGGCTTGGTGTTCTACGTATGGGGCGTCAAGAGCGGCTGGCGCACACCATCGGTGGAAGCGGCGCGCGAAGCCGCGAACCTGCATCCTGGGCAGCCTGTGCTGCCATCGGATGAGGATATCGCTGAGCACGTTACCGGCCGCCGCTAACGCTCCTAACCTAGCGCCAGGACATCGCCGAGCAAGGCCTGGGCCGTCACTTCCGGACCCGCTCCCGGCCCCTGAATCACCAGCGGCTGGGTGTGGTATCGCGTGGTGGTCAACGCGAATTGATTATCGGTGCCATACAAGCGCGCCGCTGGGTGTGTCAGCGGCACTTCGGTGATCCCGACGCGCGCGCGGCCACGCTGGTTGAGTCGCGCGAGGAAACGTAGTACCTGTCCTCGTGCACGCGCAGCTTCATGCAATGCAGCCAGCGGCTCGTCCAGTTCTTCCAGACGGTCCAGAAAGGCTTCGGTGGAAAGATCACGTAACGCTTCAGGCACCAGGCTTTCCACCACCACCTCGTCGGTACCGAGCGCGAAGCCGGCATTGCGTGCCAGGATCAGCAGCTTTCGCGCGACGTCCTCTCCGGAAAGATCAGCGCGCGGGTCAGGCTCCGTGTAACCCAGCTTGCGTGCATCTCGCAGCAAAGCGGAAAACGGGCGGCTGCCATCGTATTGATTGAACAGATAGGAAAGTGAGCCGGAAAACACACCTTCCAGCGTAAGCAGGCTGTCGCCGCAATCACACAGACGGCGCAACGTCGATAGCACAGGAAGCCCCGCTCCTACCGTGGCGGAATCGCCATAGCGCCCACCTGCAGCACGTGCCGCTTGCAGCGCACGCCATCCCGCCAAGTGACCTCCGGCCAGTGATTTATTGGCGGTAACCACGTGGTAGCCGCGAGCCAGCCACTCTGCGTGCCGCGCTGCGAGTTCGCCAGAAGCGGTCGCGTCGATGACGACCTTCAGCTCGGCGTGATGCGCATCCAGCGCTGACAGCAGAGCCGCATCGTCTCTGGCGGCGCCTTCGCGCTTGAGCCGCTCGCGCAAATCGCGCGCTGTAAGTTGCGCAGCATCTGTCTGCTGCTTGCGGGAGTTCGCCGCGCCGACCAAATGCAACCGCTTTGCGACAGGTGTGCAAAGCAACTTGAGAAAGGCACCACCGACGACGCCTGTTCCAAGTAGAACAACGGCGATGTCGGCCTTTGCTATTTCTGGTGATTTTCGTACAGGCGCCTCGACCAATACTGCGCTCATGCAGTCACCCGCCGTTTCGAAACGCCGTCGGTAACGGCCTGCGCGCGCTGCAGCGCTGCATCCAGATCACGCAGCAGATCGTCGCCATCTTCGATGCCGATGGACAGGCGCAGCAAGGTGTCGGCGATACCGGCGGTACGGCGTGCTTCCGGCGCCATGGCCGCATGCGTCATGGAAGCGGGGTGCGCAATCAGACTCTCCACACCACCCAGCGACTCGGCCAGCGAGAAGAAGTGCAAACCATCCACAAAGGCTTCGATCTGCGGCACATCGCCATGCAGCTCAAAACTCAGCATGGCACCAAAGCCTTGCTGCTGACGTGCGGCTAACGCGTGCCCGGCATGGTGATCGAGTCCCGGATAGTAGACTTTGCGGACAGCAGCATGGCGATCCAGATGTGCCGCGATACGCTCCGCGTTTTCCTGGTGCTGGCGCAGACGCACGCCGAGGGTGCGAAGGCCGCGCAAGGTGAGAAAGCTGTCGAACGGCGCACCGGTAAGGCCGTTGCAGTTGCCCCACCACTTCAGTTGCTCCGCTACCTCAGGATCGCGCGCGACAACAGCGCCGCCTACGACATCGCTATGACCATTGATGTACTTGGTCGTCGAATGCACCACCACATCCGCACCGAGTGTCAGCGGCTGCTGAAGCGCTGGCGAAAGGAAGGTGTTATCGACCACGACGAGCGCACCCACGGCATGCGCCGCATGCGCAACATGACGAACATCCGTAATACGCAACAGAGGATTGGAAGGTGTTTCCACCCAAACCAGGAAGGGCTTGCTCGCCAGACCTTCGGCTAATGACTGATTGTCGGTGAGGTCAGCGAAGCGGACGTTGAAGCGTCCCTTCTTTGCCCACGCATCGAGTAGACGCCATGTACCGCCGTAGCAATCGTGCGCGGCAAGAACAGTGGAACCAGCAGGCACCAACTCCAGCGCCAATGCTACGGCAGCCATGCCACTTGCGGTTACGACAGCACCTGCCCCCTGCTCCAACTCTGCCAAAGCGTTGCCGAGCAGATCACGCGTAGGATTGCCGCTGCGCGAATAGTCGTACGCGCGCTTGCCGCCCAATCCTGTAAAAGCGTAATTGGTAGACAGATGCAGCGGTGGCACGACGGCCCCGTGCTGCGTATCCGATTCAATGCCTGCGCGCACGGCGCGAGTGCTGGCAGCAGTTCCGTTTACAACATCGGCGCACATGATTCAGGCTCCACAACGACAAGGAATAGCCTGGCGCAGCAATGGCGCCAGTTGATGGGTTTCTTTGAGGAAGGCATCGTGCCCATAGGGCGAATCGATGACTTCAAGCGTGGCCGAGCCACACAGACGGCGCTGCAATTCGCACAAATCCGCCAACGGCACCAAGCGATCAGAGGGGAAGCCGATCAGTGTGGCGGGAACGTTGATCTCTTCCGGCGCAACCTCGTGCAAATCGATCGATTCGGACAAGGCCAGGAAGCGTTCGAGATCGAAGCGCTGTACAAAACTGCGGCCTGCATGTTCCAAATAATCTTCCACCGGGAAGTGGAAACGGCCATCGCGATAATCTGGCGTGCTGGCAAAGCGACGTGCAAATTCATCGCTGCCACGATAGGTGGTCATCGCAAGCTGACGAGCGAGCGAAAGCGCCTGCTCCACCTGCCCGGTGCTTTGGCCCAGACGCAGAATCTGCCGTTGGATGGCGCGCTGCGCAGTGGACAGCGGATGGGCGCGATGCGCACCGGCCAGCAATACGAGCTTGTCGGCCTTGTTTGGATGACGAGCCGCAAAAGCCAGCGCAACCATCGCACCGTATGACGAACCGATAAAGGCCGTAACTTTCACGATACCCAGCGCATCCACCAGCGCAGCCAATGCGTCAGCCTGATCTTCGCTGGAGATCGCGCGAGGATGTTCTTCGAAATCGCCAGGCGTCAGCCAGTCGATGCTCAGCACACGCCAATGAGCAAGATCGATAGCCTGGCCGTCACCCACTAACTCCGACCACCAACCGGCTTTGCCCTGCTCAGTGCTCGCCACATGACGGTCGGCAGAAATGCCGCCCTGGATGATGACCGTCGGCGCATCAGCCGCGCCCGTCCATTGGTAACGTACATCTACGCTACTTGCGCGCGTGCCGTACTTGGGCTGCAAGCTGAGACGACGAGTACTGCGCTGCTCCGTGAGCGTCGAGCGTGGATGCAAAGGCACAATCACGGCCGTATGGCGGTCGTCGAGGGATGAGTTGGCGAGTTGCGGCATCTTGGTTCTCCGTTTGCATCGCCCTACGGAGAACCTTGAGAGAGTTGCCGCCCTATCAATCATGCTGACGCATGCCTTGACGACATCCCATCTTCCGGTCGACGCCAAGGGCGCCCCGCAGGAGTTAGCACCGTTGCAGGGTTGATCCTGCAGGTTGCCCCGGCTTCAAAGGGCCTGTCCCTCAGCCGGTCTCGATGAGTGGAACCGACTATACCCATGCCTTTTTAGTGCGTCAATGGACGTTTAGACGTCTATACGTAAAAACAGCCCAAAAATAACCGTGTTTCATGACATATGGGAAATGACCATATGTTACGTAGCCACCGGCCAACTTGTAGGTGACGCCCCCCCGGCCGGGCGCTAATCTCATGCCGTTTCTGTCTCCCAATCGATTCCCGGATGACGATCAGAGCCGACCTTTCCGCCGCCGTTGGGCACACCCCGCTCCTGCGCCTGCGCCATGCTTCCGCCCTCACGGGCTGCGAAGTGCTGGGCAAGGCCGAGTTCCTCAATCCCGGCGGATCTATCAAGGACCGGACGGCGCTGGGTCTAATCCTCGATGCCGAACAGAAAGGCCTGCTTCGCCCGGGCAGCATCATCGTGGAGGGAACGGCGGGAAATACGGGCATCGGCCTGGCCCTGATCGGAGCCAGCCGTGGCTATCGGTCGGTGATCTTCATGCCCGAAACGCAGAGTCGGGAGAAAATCGATGCCTTACGGGTGGCTGGGGCGGAAGTCCGCCTGGTTGCGGCGGTTCCCTTCAAGGATCCACGGCACTATGTGCATATCGCCAGCGCCTATTGCGAGAGCCTGAATGACGTCAGGCCTGGAAGCGCCTGGTTCGGCAATCAATTCGATAACACTGCCAATCGTGATTGGCACGCAGCCACTACGGCCTTGGAGATCTGGGAGCAGACAGAGGGCAGGGTCGATGGCTTTGTCTGCTCCGCCGGCACAGGTGGCACCCTCGCTGGCGTCGGCCGTGCGCTGAAGGCACGCAAACCCGGCGTGAAGATCGCGCTTTCCGACCCGACCGGCTCAGCGCTGGCCAACTACGTCAATCGGGGCGAACTGCTGGCCGAAGGCACTTCCATCAGCGAAGGCATTGGCTCCAGTCGGATCACAGCCAACTTCCAGGGTGCACCGATCGACTTGGCGTGGTCGATCCCGGATCAGGAGTCCGTCCCGTTGTTGCATCAGCTGCTACGCGAAGAGGGGTGGTGTGTGGGCGGTTCCAGTGGCGTGAATCTCGCCGGAGCGATTCGCCTCGCCAAGCAGTTGGGCCCTGGGCACACGATCGTTACCGTACTCAGCGATGCGGGTACACGCTATCAGGGCAAGTTGTTCAATCCCGCATTTCTGCGGGAAAAGAACATTCCGGTTCCTGATTGGCTGGATAAGGCGTTTGCCGTTTGAGGCAGTAAGTACAGTAACCACGCTGGTGCCGAGTAAGCGATTAATGCAAGGTGCCTTGCAGCCCAACTTCATAAGTGCGATAGCTGATGCATTACGCGATGGTGAGCAGGCGCTGGCATGACCGATGACTGCGGCGTGCTTCGCCATCCCGTCGTCCCGGCGCAGGCCGGGACCTAGCGACTTAAAGGATAGCGTCGAAGGCACAGGGTCCCGGCCTGCGCCGGGACGATGGGATGCGGTGTTGTCGAGGTGTTGCAGGTGCGGATGCGCGGCGACGCCCAAAGCAAAACGCCTTCCCGGGTGGGAAGGCGTTTTAGGATAAAGCCCCTGGCGGTGACCTACTCTTGCATGGAAATCCACACTACCATCGGCGCAGCTGCGTTTCACTTCCGAGTTCGGGATGGGATCGGGTGGGGCCACAGCGCTATAGCCGCCAGGGAAAGGGTTGAAGCAGCGCTGGCAGCGCCGGCTTCAAGAGGGGTAAACGAGTGACAAGCGTCTGGTGAAATGTCTCGAGATGGTTCGTTGGACAATGCCACGAAGCGTCTTGGGGTTATATGGTCAAGCCGCACGGCTCATTAGTATGCGTTAGCTCAATGCATTGCTGCACGTCCACACCGCACCTATCAACCACCTAGTCTAGATGGGGCCTTTAGGAGAATTAAATTCTCGGGAGATCTCATCTTGGGGCGTGCTTCCCGCTTAGATGCTTTCAGCGGTTATCACTTCCGTTCATAGCTACCGGGCAATGCCATTGGCATGACAACCCGAACACCAGCGGAACGTCCACTCCGGTCCTCTCGTACTAGGAGCAGCCCCCCTCAAATCTCCAACGCCCACGACAGATAGGGACCGAACTGTCTCACGACGTTCTGAACCCAGCTCGCGTACCACTTTAAATGGCGAACAGCCATACCCTTGGGACCGACTACAGCCCCAGGATGTGATGAGCCGACATCGAGGTGCCAAACACCGCCGTCGATATGAACTCTTGGGCGGTATCAGCCTGTTATCCCCGGAGTACCTTTTATCCGTTGAGCGATGGCCCTTCCATACAGAACCACCGGATCACTAAGACCTACTTTCGTACCTGCTTGATCCGTCGATCTCGCAGTCAAGCACGCTTATGCCTTTGCACACAGTGCGCGATGTCCGACCGCGCTGAGCGTACCTTCGTGCTCCTCCGTTACGCTTTGGGAGGAGACCGCCCCAGTCAAACTACCCACCATACACGGTCCCCGATCCGGATTACGGACCTAGGTTAGAACGTCAAGCACTTCAGGGTGGTATTTCAAGGTTGGCTCCACCGAAACTAGCGTCTCGGTTTCATAGCCTCCCACCTATCCTACACAGAAGAACTCAACGTTCAGTGTAAAGCTATAGTAAAGGTTCACGGGGTCTTTCCGTCTTGCCGCGGGAACGCTGCATCTTCACAGCGATTTCAATTTCACTGAGTCTCGGGTGGAGACAGCGCCGCTGTCGTTACGCCATTCGTGCAGGTCGGAACTTACCCGACAAGGAATTTCGCTACCTTAGGACCGTTATAGTTACGGCCGCCGTTTACTGGGGCTTCGATCAAGAGCTTCGCCTTGCGGCTGACCCCATCAATTAACCTTCCAGCACCGGGCAGGCGTCACACCCTATACGTCCACTTTCGTGTTTGCAGAGTGCTGTGTTTTTGATAAACAGTCGCAGCGGCCAGGTTACTGCGACCCGCTAGTGCTCAGTCACGCATGTGACCACACCGGCGGGCGCACCTTCTCCCGAAGTTACGGTGCCATTTTGCCTAGTTCCTTCACCCGAGTTCTCTCAAGCGCCTTGGGATTCTCACCCTGCCTACCAGTGTCGGTTTACGGTACGGTTTGCTGTAGCTGAAGCTTAGTGGCTTTTCCTGGAAGCGTGGTCTCAGTCACTTCGCCCAATAAGGGCTCGTCTCAGTGCTCGGCGTATGTGATCCCGGATTTGCCTAAGATCACCGCCTACCTCCTTTCCCCGGGACAACCAACGCCCGGTAGACCTAACCTTCTCCGTCCCCACATCGCACTACAGTCAAGTGCTGGAATATTAACCAGCTTCCCATCGACTACGCATTTCTGCCTCGCCTTAGGGGCCGACTCACCCTGCGCCGATGAACGTTGCGCGAGGAAACCTTGGGCTTTCGGCGTGCGGGCTTTTCACCCGCATTATCGTTACTCATGTCAGCATTCGCACTTCTGATACCTCCAGCAGGCTTCTCAACCCACCTTCACAGGCGTACAGAACGCTCCTCTACCGCGCACACAAAGTGTGCACCCCGAGCTTCGGTGTATAGCTTAGCCCCGTTAAATCTTCCGCGCAGACCGACTCGACCAGTGAGCTATTACGCTTTCTTTAAAGGGTGGCTGCTTCTAAGCCAACCTCCTGGCTGTCTATGCCTTTCCACATCGTTTTCCACTTAGCTATAACTTGGGGACCTTAGCTGCGGGTCTGGGTTGTTTCCCTTTTCACGACGGACGTTAGCACCCGCCGTGTGTCTCCCGGATAGTCTGTCCTGGTATTCGGAGTTTGCCATGGTTTGCTAAGTCGCGATGACCCGCTAGCCATAACAGTGCTCTACCCCCAGGAAGATTCGTCCGAGGCGCTACCTAAATAGCTTTCGAGGAGAACCAGCTATCTCCACGTTTGTTTAGCCTTTCACTCCTATCCTCAGCTCATCCCCATCTATTGCAACAGATGTGGGTTCGGTCCTCCAGTGCGTGTTACCGCACCTTCAACCTGGCCAAGGATAGATCACGTGGTTTCGGGTCTACTGCCAGAGACTATGCGCCCTATTCAGACTCGGTTTCCCTTCGCCTCCCCTAGACGGTTAAGCTTGCCACTGACAGTAAGTCGCTGACCCATTATACAAAAGGTACGCAGTCACCCTTGCGGGCTTCCACTGCTTGTACGTATACGGTTTCAGGGTCTATTTCACTCCCCTCTCCGGGGTTCTTTTCGCCTTTCCCTCACGGTACTAGTTCGCTATCGGTCAGTCAGGAGTATTTAGCCTTGGAGGATGGTCCCCCCATGTTCAGACAAGGTTTCTCGTGCCTCGCCTTACTCAATTTCATGCCATGTGCATTTTCGCCTACGGGGCTATCACCCGCTACGGCCGGCCTTTCCAGACCATTCGGCTAACACATACAGCACTTTTGGGCTGCTCCCCGTTCGCTCGTCGCTACTCAGGGAATCTCGGTTGATTTCTTTTCCTCCGGGTACTTAGATATTTCAGTTCCCCGGGTTCGCTTCGCTACGCTATGTATTCACGTAGCGATACTCCTTACGGAGTGGGTTTCCCCATTCGGACATTGCCGGATCAAAGCTTGTTGCCAGCTCCCCGACACTTTTCGCAGGCTGCCACGTCCTTCATCGCCTCTGACTGCCAAGGCATCCACCGTATACGCTTAGTCGCTTGACCATATAACCCCAAGTCGCCTCAGGGCTATTCCCGTTCCTCCTCAGGAACCTTGGGATTTCGCCAAACAACGCATTCGTCGTTGCCTCAACGACACATCTCGGTTTGGTTTCAAACCAAGACGCTTGTCACTCGTTTACATTTTCAAAGAACACGATACTGGCCTCAGCGCCAGCTCGTTTCTAATCTCTTTGTGTGCGCTACACATCCGCTTGGTCATACTGGTGGAGCCAGTCGGGATCGAACCGACGACCCCCTGCTTGCAAAGCAGGTGCTCTCCCAGCTGAGCTATGGCCCCGTAAGTCCGGGTCGGCTTCCCAATAGTGGTGGGTCTAGGTGGACTCGAACCACCGGCCTCACCCTTATCAGGGGTGCGCTCTAACCACCTGAGCTACAGACCCATAAAGCTATTAAAACGCCCTCCTTGCGGAGGTCGCTTTTTCACGCCGTAAGCGTGCGGATGTGCAGGTGTCTTGTGTGGACGTCTTGCGGAGGAGGATCTGTCGTTCTCGAAAGGAGGTGATCCAGCCGCACCTTCCGATACGGCTACCTTGTTACGACTTCACCCCAGTCATGAACCACTCCGTGGTCGTCGCCCTCCTTGCGGTTAGGCTAACGGCTTCTGGAGCAACTCACTCCCATGGTGTGACGGGCGGTGTGTACAAGGCCCGGGAACGTATTCACCGCAGCATAGCTGATCTGCGATTACTAGCGATTCCGACTTCACGAAGTCGAGTTGCAGACTTCGATCCGGACTGGGATCGGCTTTCTGGGATTGGCTCCACCTCGCGGTATTGCAACCCTCTGTACCGACCATTGTAGTACGTGTGTAGCCCTGGCCGTAAGGGCCATGATGACTTGACGTCATCCCCACCTTCCTCCGGTTTGTCACCGGCAGTCTCCTTAGAGTTCCCACCATTACGTGCTGGCAACTAAGGACAAGGGTTGCGCTCGTTGCGGGACTTAACCCAACATCTCACGACACGAGCTGACGACAGCCATGCAGCACCTGTGTTCTGGTTCCCGAAGGCACTTCCGCATCTCTGCAGAATTCCAGACATGTCAAGGCCAGGTAAGGTTCTTCGCGTTGCATCGAATTAAACCACATACTCCACCGCTTGTGCGGGCCCCCGTCAATTCCTTTGAGTTTCAGTCTTGCGACCGTACTCCCCAGGCGGCGAACTTAACGCGTTAGCTTCGACACTGATCTCCGAGTTGAGACCAACATCCAGTTCGCATCGTTTAGGGCGTGGACTACCAGGGTATCTAATCCTGTTTGCTCCCCACGCTTTCGTGCCTCAGCGTCAGTGTTGATCCAGATGGCCGCCTTCGCCACTGATGTTCCTCCCGATCTCTACGCATTTCACCGCTACACCGGGAATTCCACCATCCTCTATCACACTCTAGCGATCCAGTATCCACTGCCATTCCCAGGTTGAGCCCGGGGATTTCACAGCAGACTTAAATCACCGCCTACGCACGCTTTACGCCCAGTAATTCCGATTAACGCTTGCACCCTTCGTATTACCGCGGCTGCTGGCACGAAGTTAGCCGGTGCTTATTCCTCAGGTACCGTCAGCCCCATAGGGTATTAGCCCGTGGTATTTCGCTCCTGATAAAAGTGCTTTACAACCCGAAGGCCTTCTTCACACACGCGGCATTGCTGGATCAGGCTTGCGCCCATTGTCCAATATTCCCCACTGCTGCCTCCCGTAGGAGTCTGGGCCGTGTCTCAGTCCCAGTGTGGCTGATCATCCTCTCAGACCAGCTACTGATCGTCGCCTTGGTGAGCCATTACCTCACCAACTAGCTAATCAGACATCGGTTCATCCAACCGCGCGAGGTCATTGCTGATCCCCCGCTTTCTCCCGTAGGACGTATGCGGTATTAGCGTAAGTTTCCCTACGTTATCCCCCACGTCTGGGCAAATCCCGATGTATTCCTCACCCGTCCGCCACTCGCCACCCATCGTATTGCTACGACTGTGCTGCCGTTCGACTTGCATGTGTTAGGCATGCCGCCAGCGTTCAATCTGAGCCAGGATCAAACTCTTCACTTAAGTTTTCGATGACCGAAGTCATCTATCTTTCTGAAGCGTTTACCCTAACCTTAAAACGTCAAGCTTTTGAATTGACTCTTAGGTTAGACGCTTGCATTTATTGGACAGGTTTCCCTTCCAACGCAAGACGCCCACACAAGTCACCTGCGCACACTGTCAAAGATCAATCACTTACGACCCTTTCTTTAGGTCGTCCCGTGAACGTTTCGTTCCGGGTGAGCCGCCCATATTACATCTCTTTTCCCTTCCGTCAACACCCAATTTTTGGAAAGTTGCTTGGGAGAGGGGGAACCTTCAACTGACGGCTTTCTCGTCGAAGGGGTTGAAATAATAGCGCCTGCCCGAGGCCCTGGGAAGGGGGCAGAACACAATTAGTGACAGATCCATGACCGCCTTCAGCACGAAGGCGGTTAAACCAGGCTTTGGGGGCCGATGACCCCCAACTGGGCCGGCGATCAGTACGCTGCGGACTTTCCGCCAGAAATGGCTGAAGACTGACCTGGGACAGGCGCTGGCACCACGCCGGGCCGGTCAGCCATCGGCGTATGCACTGGCACAAGGCCCACGCGATAAGGGATCAAGGCATCGGGGCGCAGCTGTTCCAGTGCGTCCCAGTCGTCTTCAAAGGGGATGAATTGCTGCATGGCCATTCCTCGGGGGCGGAGTTCGCGCGAGGATCATTTCAGCAGGTGAAACGGCCGGCGCGCTGGCGAAATCGGGCGATTTGCAGGCGGCGCGCGGCGAATCAGTCGATTTCGATCATCTCGAAATCATCTTTGGTCGCGCCACAATCCGGGCAGGTCCACGTATCGGGCACATCGTTCCAGCGGGTGCCGGGCTCGATACCCTCTTCCGGCAGCCCCAGCGCCTCGTCATAGATGAAACCGCAAACTACACACATCCATTTGCGAAGTGTGGTGTCGGTGGAGGTTTGGTTCATGGATTGCGTTACCAAGTGAAGTTAATGGCGCATTCTCGCAACTCCCCCGCCGATGCGAAAGCGGAATGTCGTAAAAAACCGATCCTGCCATGCCCGCGCTGCGGCACAGCGCCACGTCACGCTGGCGATCAACATCACCACGCCGGACAATGGCGCATCTTCGCAAGCAGGCAGGGAGCGACCATGCTCCCGGCTCGATGCCCGCCACGGCCACGCCCGCAAGCACCGCATCATTCCCTACTTTGGTTTTCCCGATTGAGCTCCCCATGACGAATCACGAATTGTTCCAACGCGCCCAGCAACTGATGCCCGGCGGCGTGAATTCACCGGTACGCGCCTTCAAATCTGTCGGCGGCGAGCCATTTTTCACCGCGCGTGCCGATGGTGCTTATTTGTGGGATGTGGAAGGCAAGCGTTATATCGACTATGTCGGCTCGTGGGGCCCGATGATCGTGGGGCACAACCATCCGCAGGTGCGCGAAGCGGTCCAACGCGCGGTTCTTGATGGCCTCTCCTTCGGCACCCCTTGCCCGGCTGAAGTCACCATGGCGGAAACCATCGTGAAACTGGTGCCTTCCGTGGATATGGTTCGCATGGTGAATTCCGGCACCGAGGCGACGATGTCCGCGATTCGCCTTGCACGTGGTGCAACAGGCCGCAGCAAGATCGTGAAGTTCGAGGGTTGCTACCACGGCCATGGCGACAGCTTTCTGGTGAAGGCCGGTTCGGGCGCCCTGACGTTTGGCGTTCCCACCTCGCCAGGCGTGCCCAAGGCCAATGCCGATCTCACGCTGACGCTGCCCTACAACGATCTTGCCGCAGCGCAGGCGCTGTTTGCCGAACATGGTGGAGACATCGCCGGCCTGATCATCGAGCCGGTCGCCGGCAACATGAACTGCATTCCACCAAAGGAAGGCTATCTACAAGGGCTGCGTGAGCTTTGCACCTGCCACGGTGCATTGCTGATTTTCGATGAAGTAATGACCGGCTTCCGCGTTGCGCTCGGCGGCGCACAGGCGCTTTACGGCATCACGCCTGATTTGACCACTTTCGGCAAGGTCATCGGCGGTGGCATGCCGGTGGGGGCCTATGGTGGACGCCGCGACCTGATGGAGCAAATCGCCCCAGCAGGACCGATTTACCAGGCAGGCACGCTTAGCGGTAACCCGGTCGCGATGGCCGCCGGGTTGGCCATGTTGGAACTGGTGCAAGCCCCCGGCTTCTACGACACACTGGCAGCACGGACGCGCTTGCTGACAGATGGATTGCAGGCTGTAGCCGACGGCGAAGGGGTTCCTTTCAGCACCAATCGGGTGGGCGGCATGTTTGGCCTCTTCTTCACGCATGAAAAAGTGAACAGCTACGCACAGGCCACGAGTGCGGATACCGCGATGTTCAACCGCTTCTTCCATGCCATGCTGGAACACGGGGTTTATCTGGCTCCCAGCGCTTTCGAGGCGGGCTTCCTTTCCTCGGCACACGGCGACGAAGACCTCGCTGCCACGCTGGACGCTGCACGCATCGCCATGCGCCTGGCCAAGGCAAGCTGACGACTACCGTGACGAGCCGCCGCACGCCATTCGCCAACGAACTCAGTCCCGCCTCGCAAACGGGATGGCGTGCACACTGGTTCCATATCATCTTTGGACATGAGGATGCCGCCGGACGTCGCTTCGATGTTCTGTTGATCATCGCGATCCTCGGCAGCATCGCTGTCGCGGTATTCGACAGCGTGGCGCACGCGCACGCGCAGTACGGCAAATTTTTCTACACGCTGGAATGGGTATTCACCGTCGCCTTTACGCTCGAATACGTGATGCGCATTCTCGTGGTCGACCGGCCCTGGCGTTACATCCGAAGTTTTTTCGGCGTGGTCGACGTGTTGGCCGTGTTGCCGACCTGGATCAGCCTGATCGCGGCCGGCAGCCAGTATTTGCTGGTCGTGCGCGCACTACGTATCCTGCGCATTTTCCGAATATTGAAGCTAACGCGCTATGTAGGCGAAGCGGATCTGCTGTGGTCAACGCTGATCCGCGCACGGCGCAAGGTGCTGGTGTTCTTCAGCGCCATTCTCACGCTGGTGCTGATTTTCGGCGCGCTGATGTATCTCATCGAGGGGCCCGAGGATGGCTTCACCTCGATCCCCACCTCGATGTACTGGGCGATCGTCACCATGACCACCGTGGGCTTCGGTGATATCACGCCGAAGACCGTATTGGGCAAGATGCTGACGTCGCTGATCATCCTGATCGGCTACAGCATCATTGCCGTGCCGACAGGCATCTTCACAGCAGAACTGGCAGCCGGCATGCGCTCCAAGCGCAAATACCGGCCTTGCACGCAGTGTGGCCAGGCCGATCACGAGGGCGACGCCCGTTATTGCAGGGTCTGCGGAATGGAACTCCCTGCCGAGAACCACTGACGTCGCGTGGAACCCTGGCGATTACCAGGAGCCGGTGTTGGACATCGACGCCCAAGGCTCGCGCGGCGGCAGATGACCATCCTGCAGCAACTCAATCGAAATCAGATCCGGCGAACGCACGAAGGCCATGTGGCCATCACGCGGAGGGCGGCAGATGATGTAACCCATCGACTGCAAATGCTCACATGTCGCATAAATATCGTTGACGCGAAATGCCAAGTGGCCAAAGTTGCGCGCCGTGCCGTAATCCTCCTCAGAACCCCAGTTGTGAGTCAGCTCGACTTCCGCTTCGGGACTTTCAGGGGCCGCGAGATATACAAGGGTGTACTTGCCTTCCGGCACATCCATGCGGCGCACCTGCTTGAGGCCAAGCCCTTCGCAATAGAACCGCAGTGAGGCATCGAGATCGCGCACGCGAACCATGCTGTGCAGATATTTCATGACGGATATTCCTGTACGTTGTTGCCAATCACCAGCGATTATCGTGCAACAAACGCACTTAATGCAGCGCGAAGGCGCGCCAAACCTTCGGCGAGCTCTTCGTCCGTGATATTCAGCGGCGGCACGAAGCGCAGCACATCCGGCCCCGCCTGCAGCAACAGCAAACCATGTGCCGCAGCGAAATCCAGTAGCTCGCCAGCCTTGCCGCGATAAGCCTCGGACAACACACCGCCAAGCATCAGCCCGCGTCCACGCACTTCGGAGAACACCCCGAGCTCCGCACTAAGAGAAGCCAGCGCATCACGCAATTTGCCGGACTGATGTTCAACGTTCTTCAGCAACTCGTGCGAGCTGAGTTTGCGCAAAGCCACTCGCGCAACCGCTGCCGCCATCGGATTGCCGCCGAAGGTGGTGCCGTGTGCGCCGAACTGCATGATCTGCGCTACTTTTGAACCCGCCAGCATCGCGCCAATCGGGAATCCGCAACCCAGCGCCTTGGCCAACGTCACGATATCCGGCTTCACCTCATCCTGAGTATGCGCAAACAAAGTTCCCGTGCGCCCCATGCCGCACTGGATTTCGTCCAGCACCAGCAACGCGCCGTGGATATCGCATAGCTCACGCACACGCTTGAGATAACCTGGCGCTGCAGGCAGCACACCACCTTCACCTTGCACCGGCTCCAGCATCACCGCCGCAACATCGCCCGCTGCGAAAGCCTTTTCAAGCGCCGAGGCATCGTTGAAATCCAGATAGCGGAAGCCACCGGGGAGTGGTTCGTAACCTTCCTGGTATTTTGGTTGCGCCGTAGCGGTTACAGTCGCGAGCGTGCGCCCATGAAAAGAACCACGGAACGTGATGATCACGCGTTGCTCAGGCGAGCGCCCTTGCGCTGCCGCCCATTTGCGCACCAACTTGATCGCCGCTTCATTTGCCTCGGCACCGGAGTTGCACAGGAATACTCGTTCGGCAAAACCTGATGCTTCGACCAGCTCCTGCGCCAGATGCAATGGCGGCTCGGTATAGAACACGTTGCTGCTGTGCCAGAGCTTGCCGGCTTGAGTGGTCAATGCGTCCAACAGATCCGGATCCTGATGACCCAGTGCATTGACGGCGATGCCCGCGCCGAAATCAATGTAGTCGCGGCGTTCCGTGTCCCACACGCGTGCGCCCTTGCCGTGATCGAGCACCAGTTCGCGCGGCTTGTATACCGGCAGCCAATAGCGTTTGCCGAGATCAACGAGAGAGGACACGAAAAACTCCTGCGAGTGAGTACAAGGGAGACCTCTGGCAGGTCGGCAATGACCGTGCCACGAGGGTGGAAGTGGGGTACCTGCATCGTAGCCAGCAGACCTGACTGACGCCAGCCTTGCGTACCATACGCACGCGTTGTGCATCCAGACACGACTTGTATCACGCCTGTTACACCGCCCTGAAACCGCATCACGTCGGCATTTGCGAGGCCTTCGGGCCATCAACGGCTGTCTCAGCCTGTTACACGCCGCCCACACGGCGTACACACACTGTTTACGCGAGACCGCGGTTTTGCAGGGTTTTACTGAGTTTTCTGCAAATGGCACGGTGTTTGCCCTTCATTCATCAGGGACATGAGGGGAGGCTCGCCCATGGACAGCACACGCCAACTTATCCATAGCCAGGTTTGCCGTTGCGCATCCGCTGCGGCCGCGTTCGCAATCACACTGATGCCCGCGATGTCTTTCGCGGACGGCGCGCACGTGGCCCAGAAGGCCCAGCCTGGCGACATCGTGCTGATCCGCAACGTCGCCGCGCGCCCGGCCGATCGTAATCCGACCGCGCCGGGACTCGCGCTGATGGTCAACCCGTCACCCAACCCGCAACTCAGCAACTCGCTCAGCGGCAGCGGCAACACCGGAGAAATGACCGATACGGAAATCGCCGATCTCACAGCAGGGGCTATCTCGGGCAATGGCAATAACGGTCAAAGCACGCAACGCTCATTGAGTACGGCGCAAGGCGTCAACAGCGGTGGCAACAGTGCCGGAGCTGCCAACAACGGGGTGAGCAACCTCGTCGGTGGTCCGGAGGGTGCGGGCGGATCAATCACGGACAGCACGCGCAACGTTGGCGCGCAAGTCACCAGTGCCGTTTCGCAGATTCCCATGCTCGGCGGTCACTGAGGGCGCGGCAATGACTCGTACGCTTCGCTACTTTGCGGTTTGCGCCGCCGGCTCGCTGGTCTTCGCAACCTGTCCGGCTGCCTTTGCGCAGAGCACGCCACAAGATAGCTACGCCACCATTCTCAGCTATCTCGACAGCAATACGATCGGTGGCAATGCATTGGAAGGCACCGATGGTGTCACCTCGGTCAACACGGCCGCGGGCAATGCCAATCTGCAGGGCAACCTGCACGCGTTTGCCATCGGTAACCAGGCGCAGGCGCTGATTCAGGCGCAACAGCACGAACGCAATGACTCGCCCGGCGGGACGCTGTACGCCAACGCCACCATCGGCGGGCATGCCTACGACAACGGTCAAGGCATCGCATCCATCAATCAGGTCAGCGGCAATAGCAACACCCAGTTGAACGGTGTTGCGGTGGCGCTGGCCAATCAAGGCATACGCGAGGCGACAGACGGCACTTTGTCGGCCGCCGTCTCTGCGTCGGCAGGGGGGCAAGCATCGTCGAACCCACATGCACAGGCTGGCGGCACACGGAGCGTGAGTGTGGATCCGTCCGCAATGGAGGGTTTCAACGGTGTGATGCAACTCAACCAGGTCGCGGGGTCCGGCAACGCATCAGACAACTTGCTTTTGTTGTCCGCGCCGCCTTCCTCGCATTGATCCCTGAAATACCCAGTCATCTGGAGAGGACACCATGAACGCAAATCTTAGAAGGACTTTGATTGCACTGACCGTATTGAGCGTCTTTGGCGCTTCGATGGCCTACGCCGGCGACGACCAAGGCAGCGGCACCAGCGTGAAGATCACCAAGAAGATTTCGCTGACCTCCAACGTCAACGTCAGCGGCAATCCCTATGTGAACGGCACCATCAATATCAACGCCGCCGCGGTTGCACTTTCCCAGGCCACCCAGAACTCGAGCGACAACTCGGTCTCGAATAACGCAGCTGTCGTCAACGACTCCAACATCAGTGGAGACGTCGGCAATAACGCTTCCGGCAACGTGGGCGTGAACCAGGCCGCTGGCGACTTCAACGCCCAGGGCAACAGCGCCGCCATCTCGGCTGCCGGTTCCTCGAGCAGCGATGACGCATCGTTCACCTTCGGCTGCGATTGGGGCGGCTGCGGTGGAGATCCCGGTAGTGCAGGCGGTATGGCAGATGCCGAAACCTTTGCCAATCAAACGCTGACGCATGCCAATACGTCCAACCAGGGCACCACCAACAACACCAACATCAGTGGTGACGCCTTCGACGGCGCATCAGGCAATGTGGGTGTGAACCAGGCGGCAGGCGACAACAACGAGCAGCTGAATCAGTTGGCCGCTGCGACCACGTCGAACAACGTGTATGCGCTGGCAACTTCGACGCTGGACCAGGAATGGTCGGGCAACAAGGTCTCGAACGACCCGTACGACGAGGGCTGCTTCTATCAGCAGAACACCAGCAACAACGCCAACCTGTCGGGTGACGTGCTTAGTGGCGCCAGCGGCAACATCGGTCTGAATCAGGCATCGGGCACTGGCAACCTGCAGAGCAACAGCCTGTCGATGGCAGTCGCCAACACCAAGTAGGGGTGATTGGTCAGGAGCAATGCGCCGTCGCGAGACGGCAACGAGGGCGGTAACCCGGCAACATGCTGCCGGGCACCATGTGGAAGCCCCCTGCCCGTCCCCTGCGGGCAGGGGGTCTTCCCTTCGCAAGGACGAGGGGAGAGGGACCGTGCAACGTGCTGGCTTGAACATCCTTGGCCTGCTTGGGCTCGCTGCGGTGAGTCTCGGTACGCCTGTCTACGCGGGCGATGTGAGTTTCGCCGGCGTGCTGCCCAATGGCGCGCAGTACACCACGCACGTCAACAGCATGCAGGCGCTGCACTTCGCCAACATCGTGCGGCAGCACACCGACTACAGCTGCGGTGCAGCGGCGCTGGCAACCATTCTGCGCTACGGCTATCACCTGGATGTCGACGAAAACACCGTGATTGACGGCATGCTCGGCGTCGCCGACCCGACGCTGGTCAGGCAACGCGGCTTTTCCTTGCTTGACATCAAGCATTACGTCGAATTGCTTGGCTTGCGCGGACGCGGCTATCGCGTCGACATATCGCGGCTTCGCTCACTGCGTGTACCGGCAATCGTGCTGATGGACGTGCGTGGCTACCGCCATTTTGTCGTTCTCAAGCAGATTCACAACACCGATGTCGAACTGGCCGATCCCATCTTGGGCAATCGCACCATGCAGCTCGATGACTTTATGAAAGCCTGGCCCTCGCACGTTCTTTTCGTGGTGATAGGAAGCGATTTCGACCGCAATACGGTACTGCTTCAGCCGGTCGACAAGCCCAGTGCACGGAGCCTGTTTGCGCGCCAAGGAAGCGGTGCCATCACCGAAGCCGAACTGCTCGATTTCGGCTTTACGCACGCCGATTTGAATATGTTCTGAGGGATGCAGTTATGTATAAGCGTTCATTAATCTTCATGGCAGTTGCGCTCATTCTCGGGGGGAGATGCGCTTCCGTACTCGCCAATGACACCAACGACGGTCATCTTGGCGCAGGCATTCACGACGTCACCGATCCGGAACTAGCCACAATGCGCGGCCGCTTCACCGTGGGTGACAACTCCGTTGTGTGGTTTGGCGTGGAAATGGTTTCCACCTTCCAGACCAATAGCGGACAAACCGTTCAGGGCACGATGACCCTGGGCATGAATTTCAGCAAGAACCCCAATAACCCGCAGGTGACCTTCGTACCGACGGTCACCATCACGACCCCTGATGCGCCATTGCCGACCGCCGCGACGGTCCAATCCACGGTCAGCCGGAGCATACAGAGTGGCGCTATCGCCAGCGTCGGCGGACTGGTTCAAGCCGTGCAGATCGCAGGCGACAACAACGCGACCGCCAATGTCACCAGCCTGAATATCCAAAGCGGTGGCAGCGCGTCCAATGGATCCACAACCAGCAACACGTCCACAAGCTCAACCAATTCGTCATCATCTGCTTCAACCGCAAGTGTTGCGGCGAATGGACCGATGACTAACGTCAATTCTTCCACCACGACAGTCACACCAAGTAACGACAACAGCACGAATACCACGGCTTCGGCAAACACCTCTCCGGGGTCGAACACCAACACTGGCTACAACACGTCAAACGGACGCACAGCCACTGTTGGCAATGCGTCGGCATCATCCACGTATTCGAATGACAACGCCGAAGTCACCACATCCGTGGCTGGCGAGGGTTCAACGTCGCAGTGGATTCACGCCGGCAGCCTGGGACAAACCATCGCACTGACCACCGACAACGCAGTGGTCACCAACCAGATGATCGTGAGCCTCGTTACACAGCAGTTGGGTTCGACGGCGCAGCTGGCGCACTCGCTGGCCCAGTCGCTCAATCTGTCCCACCTCAACGGCCATTGAGCACGCGCCTTAGCCCAGCGCGTGCTCCCAAGCAGGGGATACCGTCATGCACAAGACACTTCTGGCCACTGCAGTGGCATGTAGCTGGATTTCAGGCGTGGCAAGCTTCGCCGCGTTCGCACAACAAACACCGTCTGCCACGACCGGTTCATCCGGCCAGGTGACCAACGCACAGAATCAGGCAGATGTGCAGGAGCTGGTCCGACAACTGCAAATGTTGAAGGTCAGTTACGCACAGGAAGTCCGGCGGCTTCGGGTACTCGACGCCGAAGTGCAAGCGCTGCAATCACGCATCGCAGGCAAGACCGGCACCGCACCCATTCCCGCCGAATCCGTAGCATCGGCGGAGGGTGCAAATGCGGAGCCCAACTCCGGCAACAGTTCGGTGGAAAACTCGCAGGCCGCGTCGACCACCCAGTCATCGCAGGCAAGCACATCGACGCAAAGCCGCAGTGTCCAGGATGTACTGGAGCAGCAACAGAACGCTTATTTCAGCCGCAAGTTCACACTGGAAGACGATCTCACCTACAACCACTACGATCGCGCAGAACTGACGCTCAACGGCTTCCTGGCGTTGAACTCGATCTTCCTGGGCAACATCGCCATCGATCGTGTGACGTCCGATTCGCTGACCAACGATCTGATCGGCCGCTATGCCATCACCTCGCGGCTAAGCCTGAATCTAGACGTGCCCTTCGTCGGGCGCAGCACGGATTACCAGCAAGGCGGCGCGGGCGGCTCGGCGGCAGCGCTGGATGAAGCCAGCTCTACCGGTAAGGGCCTGGGCGATGTCAATCTCTCCGTCAATTACAAAATACTCACCGAGACTGCAAACCGTCCCGATACGGTGCTCACACTCGGCGTCACCGCGCCCACCGGACAAGCGCCCTACGGCATCAAGTGGGTGGATGTGGCGAGTTCGCAGTATGAAGAATTTGCCGTGCCGACCAAGCAACCCACGGGCAACGGCGTGTGGCAGGCCACGGTCGGCTCATCCTTCGTGAAGACCATGGATCCGGCGATTGTCTTCGGCAACATCGGCTATATCCATTCCTTCACGCGCAGCTTCAGCGATATCGATACGGATCCCACCATCACCACACCGGGCAGCGTGAAGCTGTCGGATATCTATTACTACGGTGCAGGCATCGCCTTTGCCTTTAATGACCGCGCCAGCCTGAGCCTGTCTTTCAGCGATCGCATTAATGGCAAGGACTCGCTGCGTGAAACAGGCGGCCCCTGGACCAAGATCATTGGCAGCCAGGCCAATGCCGCACAGTTGAACCTTGGCTTCACGTATGCGTTGAGCCCGCACACAACGATCGTGACTATCCTGGGCATGGGCATGACGCCGGATGCACCAGACTTCACGCTGACCTTCAAAGTCCCCTACATGTTCTGAGTGCCCGCACTGGGTGCAGGCATCTGACCTGCGCCCAGTGCTAGTGCATGTCTTCCAGCACCAGCTGATGCTTCTTGCACAGCCGGTAAATGGTCACGCGCGATACTTTCAGGCGACGCGCGCATTCGCTGATGTTGAAACGCGTCTCGCGCAGGCACGCCACCACGGCATCGCGTTCGGCTGAAGTACGCGTCAGACCAAGGCTGGAATGCCCGCTGCGGCTCGCCACAACTTCCTGCAAATCCAGATCCTGCACGCTAATCTGCGCGCCCTCCGCCACCACGGCCGCACGCTGCACACGATTGAGCAATTCACGCACGTTGCCGGGCCAGCTGAAGTCCCGTAATGCCTTGCGCGCCAGGGCGCTGAATGTACGCGCATGGCAGTCATGCTGCTTGCGGAAAGCATCCAGAAACAGCTGCGCAAGCTGCAGCACATCGTCGGCACGCTCACGCAACGCGGGCATGCGCAAGCGCAGCACGTTGAGCCGGTAATAGAGATCTTCACGGAAGCGGCCTTGGGCAACCGCCTTTTCCAGGTCCACGTGCGTCGCGGCCAGCACACGCACATCCAGCTTGATCGACTGCGTGGAACCCACGCGTTCCAGCGAACCTTCCTGCAACAATCGCAACAGACTCATCTGCGCATCGGCCGGCAGATCGCCCACTTCATCCAGGAAAACGGTGCCGCCGGCAGCTGCTTCAAAGTGACCGATGCGTCGCGCATTGGCACCGGTAAACGCGCCACGTTCGTGACCGAACAATTCGGACTGCACCAAATTCGGTGGCAATGCCCCGCAATTGATCGCCGCGAAAGGACGGTCCCGTCGCGGCGATAATTTGTGCAAGGCTCGTGCTGCAACTTCCTTGCCGGTGCCGGTCTCCCCGGTAATCAACACCGGTAAATCGACCGGCGCATATTTGCGCAGGCTGGCGACCACCGACATCATCGCGGGGCTGGTACCTGTAATGCCGGGTACATCGGAATAAACAATCGGCGGAGGCGCCTCGCCAGCCAGATTGCCGAGCGTCTCGATCAGCCGCTGCATATCGATGGGCGCGGTGAAGAAATCGATGCTCGCACGCAGCACGCGCTCGACTTCCGGCGTCTGCACCACTGTGTCAGTCGACAGCAGCGCCAGCCATGGAAGCCGCGGATGCTCGGCCATCAATCGGGCCATTTGGGTCAGGGTATCGATGTCTGCGTTGCGCAGATCGGCCATGGCGACAACCATGTCGCCGCGCCGAATGCCAACACCACCACCCTGGGCACTCGCATTCGCTACTCGTGTATGCCAGCCAGCCTGTGCCAAACGTGTTCTTTCGACACCAGTCGGCTCGCCGAACCACACCACACACCGGATCGACGTGTCGCTACTCATCGTAACGCCTCCCTCCAGAATCGCTGGTTTCTCGTCCTGCCCCTCCTGGACAGACCTATGCCCCGACCCCATAACCAGCCTGCACCAAAAATGTGACGCAGTTCACGAAATATACACCCGATTTGCCAGAATTGCTCATTTTTTAAGCAACACCGGGGAGACGGATATTACGCCGCAAATGACGGCGGCGTGATGACAAAGTCCGCAGAAATTTATTGAACTATCTAGTTCAGAAAAAGATCGGGCAGCAGCGGTGCGCCGGGCTGATAGGCGTAGCGGTCAAAGTCGTGGACACCCGCTTCGTGCAATACGTCTTCGTCGATGGCAAACCGGCCGGTGCACTGCCGCGAGGGCTGGACCAGCAAAGCGTGTGCGGCATCGGCGACGATCTCAGGCCGGCGACATTGTTCCGGCTTTACGCCATCGATCATCGCGATGGCAGCCGTTGCGATTACCGTGCGCGGCCACAATGCATTCACCGCAATACCCAGCGGAGCAAGCTCCGCACTCATCCCCAGCACGCACAAGCTCATGCCGTACTTGGCGATCGTGTAGGCGGTGTGCGGTGCAAACCATTTCGGGTCGAGGTTCGGCGGCGGTGCCAGCATCAGCACATGCGGATTGCTGGCCTTCTTCAAATGCGGCAAACAGGCCTGAGTCACCATGAAGGTGCCGCGCGTATTGACCTGATGCATCAGGTCGAAGCGTTTCATCGGCGTACCTTCAGTGCCGGCGAGCCAGATCGCGCTGGCGTTGTTGATCAGGATATCGATGCCACCAAAACGCTCCACGGCCTGCGCGACCGCCGCGTGCACTTCCTCTTCCTCGCGAATATCCACCTTCAGCGCCAGCGCCTTGCCACCCGCGGCCTCCACCTCGGCCGCCGCGGTATGAATGGTGCCGGGCAGCCTGGGGTTCGGCACACCACTCTTGGCGGCGATCACCACGTTGGCGCCGTCCCGCGCCGCGCGCAGTGCGATGGCCAAGCCGATGCCGCGCGAAGCGCCGGTAATAAAGAGCGTCTTTCCAGCCAGGTTGCTCATCATGGATTCCACCAGGGATGTTCCGAGCATTCTAGGCTTTCTGAAAACGCGGCAGGATGTCTCGCAATGTTGCAAGCCGATGTATCGGGTCGGTCATTTCCAGCAACTGCTGCTGTTCATCACCCGCAAGCGGCAACAGCTCGGCGAGACGGAAGCCGAGCCAGCCGGCATCGTCATACAGGTCGCGCGGCGCATGCCGCCAGTGCGGGCCCATGGTTTCGACCAGGCGCTCCAGAATCGTCTGTAACAGCGCGAACTCTACCGGCACCTGCTGTGTTACTTCGTCGGGCCACACCTGCACTTCGCCGCGCAGCAAACCATCCGAACGCACACGAGTACGCAATACGCGGAAGCGTTCGCCCCCCTCGGTCGCGATACCCAGCAGGCCATCTTCCCGGTTATGGAAGTCGATGATGCGCGCCAGGGTCCCAACCGCGGCGGGAAGCGCCGGTGCACCCGCCTCGGCGCCCTCCAGAATCAGGCAGACCCCAAAAGCTGAACCCGTGCGCGTGCATTCGCGGACCAGATCCAGGTAGCGCGGTTCAAAAATGCGCAATTGCAGTTGCCCGCCCGGATAAAGCACCGTATTGAGCGGGAACAAGGGCACTTCGCTAACAGGGATCCGGGCAGCCATGCAGGCATGATAAAGCCTGTCACTGGACGGCCGACACCCGCTCGCGGCAGAGTGCGTCGGTCGACACAAGGGGTAAAGCAAGGATGTCTGTTTCCAATCTGGCCGCTGCGCCAACCGGCACGATGCCTATTTCCGAAACCACCGCATCCACCGTGCTACAGGTTCGCGGGCTCGAAAAATCCTTCAAGCAGCGACAGGTGCTCAAGGCGCTGGACTGGTCCGTGCCCGGCGGACGTGTGATCGGCCTGCTCGGCCGCAACGGCGCCGGCAAAACCACCCTGCTGCGTTGCCTGTTGGGACTCTCGCCGATCGACGGTGGAACGATCGAACTGTTCGGACAGCCGATGATCGAGCCCGGCGGCGAGCGCATGCATCGCATTGGCTTCGTGCCACAGACCTTCGACCTGTTTCCGTGGATGAAGGTACGCGCCTATCTCGATTTTACCGCAGCATTTTACGAGCGTTGGGATAACGCGTTAGTCGATCGCCTGTTGTCCAGCTGGGAACTGGATGCAAAGCAGAAGATCGGCGAGCTCTCGCAAGGCCAGCGCCAGAAACTGGCGATCGTCCGCGCCATCGCGCCCGATCCCGACCTGTTGGTGCTGGACGAACCTGTCGCCAGTCTCGACCCGCAAGCACGCCGCGCGTTCATGAGCGAGTTGCTGACGCTGATGCGCGTACCCGGCAAGACGGTGATTTTCTCCACTCACATCACCGCCGATCTGGAACGCGCCGAGGCGGATATCGCCTTGCTGCGCGATGGATGTATCCAGTTCACGCGTCCGCTGGCGGAACTTCGCGAACGCATGAAACGCGTCGTGTTCCATCGCGTCAGTGGCTGGCCCTACCCACCGGTCGTCGCCGGCGCACTGAAAACCCATGTGCAGGGAGATCAGGCTGTCTTGCTGGTGGAAGATCCTGTGATGGAAAGCCTGCATGCCTTGGCTGCACGCGAAAACGCTGGCCTGCGCATCGAAACGCCCACGCTGGAAGATTTGTTCGTGGAGTTGGCATGAAAGCCTGGTGGCAACTTTTGCTGCAGTTGTTTCTGCGCATGCCGGTCTTGGTGTTGATAGCTTGCGGCCTATGGGTGGCTGCGTTGTATTTCGCCGTACAGTGGCTGCACGGCGAACCACGCATTGGCACGTTAGCGGTAGCGCTATTTAGTATTGCCACCTGGGCATGGCACATCGGCCAGGGACAAAACCTTCGCGGCTTGTGCGTTCCGGAGAGCTTCCTGCTGCCGCGTTTTCGGCAACGTCTGCTTGAATACGGCGCCATCGATGCTGTGCTCTGGGTACTGCTGCCACTGCTGTTGGCCGTACTGCTACAACTGCCGCACATCCTATTGATCGCCAGCGGACTTTTGCTGATCGCAACGCTTGGACTGATCATGGGCTGCAACCCGCGCGCAAGCCTATTTATCTGGCCGGCCTTCATCGTGCTTGGCTGGGCGCCCGCATTGGTTTCGCAGGTGATCAAAGTGGCTATCGATTCGCCGCTTACGCCACTGCTGATACTCGCGGTGACAGCGTTGCTGCTCAAACTCAGCATCACGCCACTGCTTCGTATCGAAGATCGCGAAACGGGTCAATCGCCGATGGAAAGCACCGGTCTCGATCGAGGCCAGATGCGAAGTGCTCCCGGCGAGCCTTCACGGAGGGGGAACTTTGCGAAACGCATTCTGGAGCTCTATGACCAGACAGCGCAGCGCACGATGCAGCGTGCGCTGAATGCGTACAAGCTTCATCCCAGCGTTACGCGGCGGATGGTGCTGGTGCGCCGTCTGTTGCTACCCCACGACAATCCAGAGGCGATTGCACTGCGTATCGTCCTGGTGGCGGTGTTCGTTTGCTTCTACGTCTTCGCCGTGATGCATCGCCAGCATTTCGAACCGCAGATCATTGGCGCGTATGCAGTCATGCTGAGCATTTCGCGATTCCCGCAGTTGAGTGTCGGGCTGATTCGCATGCGGCCCAACATGGCTGACCTCTATCTCACGCTGGCGCCTGAAACCCGCGCCGAATACCAGAAGACGGTCTCGGATGCACTGCTGGTGCTGATTCCCATCAGCATGCTCACCGCGCTGGTCTATACCTCGCTGGGCATCGTGCTGGTGCATGCGGCGGATCCCTGGCACATGCTGTTCGTGGCCGCCGTGGTTTCCGCATCAGCCAGCTTGGCTGCGCTTGCGCTGCACCTGATCGGCCCGGAAGGCAAAACGGGACGCACTATCGCCAACCTCGTGGTGGTGATGGGCGTGATGGCCGTGTACTGGGGCGGCTACTGGCTGGTCGGCACGGCGGGCTATCTGATCGGCGGCAGCGTGCTCGCCGTGATCACGCTGAGCTTCGGTTTCGGCGTTTGGTTTGCCGCGCAGCGCGAATACCAGCAACGCTCGCCACGTTTCGATGCGCCGATGGGTTAGCGCGCTGTGTCGTCCAGCGCAGCAACGAAGCGGCGCGGTGCATTCTCGAAGCCGCCGTTGGACATGAACACCACATGGTCACCCGGGCGCGTCTGCGCCTTAAGTGCGGCCAACAGCGCATCGACGGTGGGTGCCGTGCCGGCGCGGCCATCCAACGCATCAGTGACGCGCTTGGCATCCCATGGCAACTCCGGACGATGCAAAAACACCACGGCATCTGCGTCGTTCAATGAAGGCGCCAGTCCCGCAGCGTGCGCCCCAAGCCGCATGGAATTGGAGCGCGGCTCCAACGCGACCAGAATGCGCGCCTTGCCGACCTTGGCGCGCAAACCGGCCAAGGTCGTCGCGATCGCGGTGGGATGATGTGCGAAGTCGTCATAGACGCGCACACCACCGATGTCACCCACCAGTTCCATGCGACGCTTGACGCTTTCGAAGCTCGCGAAGGCTGGCAGCAGTGTACGCGGATCAGCACCCGCGGCGGTTGCAGCCGCCAGCGCGGCAAGCGCATTCATCACGTTGTGATCGCCGAGCAGAGACCAACGCACTTCGCCGATCGATTCACCGTTGTGCCGCACACTGAAATGCGAGCCATCCGCGACGATTAACGTCGCTTGCCAATCACCTTTGCCGATACCGAAGGTTTCCACCGGCGTCCAGCATCCCATCGCGAGCACTTCGGCGAGATAGGCATCGTGTGCATTGACGATCAACCGGCCATTGCCGGGCACAGTACGCACCAGATGATGGAACTGGCGCTGGATGGCAGCCACGTCGGGGAAGATATCCGCGTGGTCGTATTCCAGATTGTTGAGGATCGCGATGCGCGGTCGGTAATGCACGAACTTCGAGCGTTTATCGAAGAACGCGCTGTCGTACTCATCGGCCTCGATCACGAAATGCCGTCCCTGCCCCAGGCGCGCAGAGATACCGAAATTGCCCGGCACGCCGCCGATGAGAAAGCCCGGATCAAGTCTCGCGCTATCGAGCAGATGCGCCAGCAAACTGGTCGTCGTGGTCTTGCCATGCGTGCCGGCCACGGCCAGCACTTCGCGATCGGCCAGCAGCCGCTCGCCCAGCCATTGCGGACCGGATATGTAGCGCAAGCGCTGATCGAGCATGTACTCGACCGCGGGATTGCCGCGCACCATCGCATTGCCAACCACGACAAGATCCGGCGCAGGCTGCAGATACTCTGCCTTGTAGCCTTGCATCAACTCGATGCCGAGCGATTCGAGCTGTGTGCTCATCGGCGGGTAGACGTTGGCGTCTGAGCCCTCTACGGTCTCACCGAGTTCGCGCGCCAGTGCGGCAACGCCGCCCATGAAGGTGCCGCAGATGCCGAGGATATGAAGACGCATGCAATGTCCAAGTATTCAGGCCCCCTCTCCCCTCTGGAGAGAGGGCTGGGGTGAGGGGTCAATCTTGCGATAAGGCGAAGTCTTTCGTTCGAAAGTTGCGGAATGTCTTCGCGATGAACATGGAGACCATGGCCAGTGCAGCCCCTCACCCCAACCCTCTCCCCGGAGGGGAGAGGGAGAAAAGCAAATCAGCCGTTAGCCGCTGCCGCCTCGTTCGACAGCGCACGCTTCACGCGCGCCGTCACATCATCCAGCTCGCCCACGCCATCGACCACCTGCAGCTTGCCGCGGCGGATATAAAAATCGGCAACGGGCGCGGTCTGCTCTGCGTAGACCTTAAGACGGTCGCGAACGACCGCCGGATCATCGTCCTTGCGATGTTCCGCGGCAAAACGGATCTCGCAACGCTTGATGATGATCTCGTTCGGCACTTCGAGCTTCACCACCGCATCCAACGGCTGCCCGATCTTGGTGAGCAGGTGATCCAGCGCATCGGCCTGCGCTAGGTTGCGCGGATAGCCGTCGAGGATGAAGCCGGACTTGGCGTCAGCTTCGGCCAGACGCTCTTCCAGCATGCCAAGCAGGATGTCGTCCGACACCAGCCGGCCCGCGTCCATCACCTCTTTGGCCTTCAGGCCAAGCGGGGTACCGGCTTTGACGGCGGCACGCAGCATGTCGCCGGTCGAGATGTGCGGCACGCCCAGTTCGGCCCTGAGCCGGGCTGCCTGGGTACCCTTGCCCGAACCGGGCGCACCAAGGAGGACAAGTCGCATAGAACTCCACGAGATCCGCGTTCTGCCGCACACTGCGACAGTTCCACGGATACTTAAATGAATAGGGATCAAGGTAACGTCTGCAGGGGGTGCCGTCAAACCGCGCATCGCTCGAATTTTGGCCAAGTCCCTGATATCTATGCCATCTACGATTGAAGCCATCCTGTCACATGTGTTCTGAAAATCGCCCGGAGAATGCCTGATGAAACCCAAAGCCCGCCCTGCCACCGGCCGCCTGCTGTACGCCCAGTCCGGCGGCGTGACTGCCGTGATCAACGCGACGGCGGCTGGCGTGATCCAGAAGGCGCGCGCCCACGGCATCAAAGTCTATGCCGCACGCAACGGCATCCTGGGTGCGCTGCGTGAAGATCTGATCGACACCAGCAAGGAAAACGCCGCCGCGATCGAAGCCCTGCGGCACACCCCGGGGGGCGCCTTCGGCTCGTGCCGGTACAAGCTGAAATCGCTGGAAGCGAACCGTGCCGAATACGAGCGGCTGATCGACGTATTGCGCGCACACGACATTCGCTGGTTTCTCTACAACGGCGGCAACGATTCGGCCGATACCGCACTGAAAATTTCGCAACTGGGCAAGGCGACGGGCTACGACATCCGCTGCATCGGCGTGCCCAAGACGGTGGATAACGATCTCGCCGTCACCGATTGCTGCCCCGGCTTCGGCTCGGTGGCGAAGTACACGGCTGTCTCCACGCTGGAGGCCAGCCTGGATGTGGCGTCGATGGCTGATACCTCGACCAAGGTTTTCATTCTGGAGGTAATGGGGCGCCACGCCGGCTGGATCGCCGCGGCCTCAGGCCTCGCCGGCGAGGGCGCGGACGCGCCGCCGCACATCATCCTGTTCCCGGAGCGCGTGTTCGACGAAGCCGCCTTCCTCGCCAAGGTGAAGGCCACAGTGGAACGCGTGGGCTGGTGCACCGTGGTGGCTTCTGAAGGCATCCGCAATGCCGAAGGCCAGTTCCTGGCGGAAGCCGGGACGCGCGATGCCTTCGGCCACGCACAGCTCGGTGGCGTGGCGCCGGTGCTCGCCGCGCTCGTGAAGGAAAAGCTCGGCTATAAATACCACTGGGCTTTGCCTGATTATTTGCAGCGCTCAGCCCGCCACATGGCTTCCAAGGCGGATGCGGATCAGGCTTATGCCGTGGGCAAAGCCGCCGTCGAATACGCGCTTGCCGATAAGAACGCCGTAATGCCGGTGATTGTGCGGACCTCCGATGCGCCGTATCGCTGGAAAATCGAGCCCGCCCCGCTGGACAAGATCGCCAATCGAGAAAAGAAGATGCCAGCGGGCTTTCTGACCCGCGATGGCTTCGGCATCACGGCAGCCGCACGCAAATATCTGGCACCGTTGATTCAAGGCGAGGCACCACTGCCCTATGGGCGAGATGGCTTGCCGAAGTATGTGCAATTAAAGAATGTGGCGGTGGCGAAGAAGCTTCCTGATTTCGCGCACTGAGCCTGTCTGAAGCCGCTCAACTCTTGCCAACAAGCTTTTCCAGAACCCAAATCGAAGCACCTGCCATCCCGGCGAAAGCCGGGATCCAGTCAAAACACGATGTGCGAAGCGCTCTACACAGAATGATGTTGTGTCCTTTGGACGCGCATTTCACTGGATCCCGGCCTTCGCCGGGATGACGGCCACGCGAGACCTTGCCAACGCGCCCGATTGAGGATCGCGGGTAGGGCCGCAAGCATCGTGCCGCTGCGGCGCACAACGTTCCATCACACATCCTCTGCCTATACTCGACCCGAACCGCCATGTCTGGGCGGTCGACACCATTCGAGGGAGGCACCGATGCTGCAGCAGTATGGCTTGTGGATCGCGTTGGCTTGCGCGGTCGTGGCGATTTTGTACGGGGCATTTTCAGTACGTTGGGTACTGGCCCAGTCGGCGGGCAATGAGCGTATGCAAGAGATTGCCGCCGCGATTCAGGAAGGCGCACGCGCTTATCTGAACCGACAGTACCGCACGATCGCATTGGTAGGTGTTGTACTGCTGATCATTATCGGCTTTGCACTGGACTGGGGCACGGCGATCGGTTTCGCGATCGGTGCCATTCTGTCGGGTGCCACTGGCTACATCGGCATGAATGTTTCGGTACGCGCCAATGTGCGTACGGCCGAAGCGGCACGCAATGGCTTGGCCTCCGCGTTGAATGTCGCGTTTCGTGGCGGTGCGATCACCGGCATGCTGGTGGTGGGTCTGGCCTTGCTGGGCGTCGCGGGCTACTACGCGGTGCTCACTCACTTCGGCTACGACACCGAGCGTGCCTTGCATGCGATGGTTGGCCTGGCGTTCGGCTCTTCGTTGATTTCGATCTTCGCTCGCCTCGGCGGTGGCATCTTTACCAAGGGCGCGGACGTCGGCGCGGATCTGGTCGGCAAGGTCGAAGCCGGCATTCCGGAAGATGATCCACGCAACCCGGCCGTCATTGCCGATAACGTCGGCGACAACGTCGGCGACTGTGCCGGCATGGCAGCTGACTTGTTTGAGACTTACGCAGTCACGCTGATTGCCAGCATGCTGCTGGGCGGCGTGCTCGGGGATGAAGCTGGCTCGAACTCAGTGCTGTATCCGCTGTTGCTTGGTGGCGCCTCGATCATCGCCTCGGTGATCGGCACGTTCTTCGTTCGCACCGGTGGTGGCGGCAAGATCATGAACGCGCTGTACAAGGGTGTGGTCGTGTCGGGCATCCTCGCGGCGCTGGCGTTCTGGCCGATTACTTCGATACTGATGGCCGATGCCACGCTTGGCGTCACACGTCTGTACGGCAGTGCATTGATCGGTTTGGTGCTGACCGCCGTGATCGTGGTGATTACCGAGTACTACACCGCCACCGAATATGGTCCGGTGCGTCATGTGGCGCAGTCGTCGACCACGGGTCATGCCACCAACATCATTGCCGGCATCGGCGTTTCGATGAAATCGACGGCGCTCCCAGTGCTGGCCGTGTGTGCGGCAATCTGGGGCGCGTTTGCATTGGCGGGGCTGTACGGCATCGCCGTTGCGGCAACCGCCATGCTGTCGATGACGGGGATGATCGTGGCACTCGATGCCTATGGCCCGATCACCGACAACGCTGGCGGCATCGCCGAGATGGCCGAACTGCCGCCGGAAGTGCGCGGTGTCACCGATCCACTGGATGCGGTCGGCAACACCACCAAAGCGGTTACCAAAGGCTATGCGATCGGTTCGGCCGGCCTTGCTGCGCTGGTGCTATTCGCCGATTACACGCATCAGCTGGCGCTGGATCATCCGGGCCACACCTTCACCTTTGATCTTTCCGATCATCGTGTGATCGTGGGCCTATTGATCGGCGGTCTGATTCCGTACCTGTTCGGTGCGATGGCGATGGAAGCCGTCGGCCGCTCGGCGGGCGCGGTGGTGGAAGAAGTACGTCGCCAGTTCCGTGAAATCGCCGGCATCATGCAAGGCACCACCAAGCCTGATTATTCGCGTGCGGTAGACATGCTGACCAAATCGGCGATCAGGGAAATGATGATTCCGTCGCTGCTCCCGGTATTGATCCCGATTCTGGTGGGTTTCCTGCTCGGCCCGGTCGCACTCGGCGGCTTGCTGATCGGCACCATCGTCACCGGTTTGTTCGTCGCCATTTCGATGACGACCGGTGGTGGTGCATGGGACAACGCCAAGAAGTACATCGAGGACGGCAACTTCGGTGGCAAGGGTTCCGATGCGCACAAAGCCGCCGTCACTGGCGATACCGTGGGCGATCCTTATAAAGATACGGCCGGTCCTGCTGTGAATCCGCTGATCAAGATCATCAACATCGTGGCGTTGTTGCTCATTCCGTTGCTCTGAGCACGCACGCTGGGGTCAGGGCTGCAAAGTCAGCCCTGACCCCCTTTCAGCTCTGTGCAACGAGCCGCGGATGACATTGATCTCTTACGCCACACATCCCGCCACCGGATCGCGCCTGAAACCCTCATCCGCGCACTGACTTCCCTCACTGGCATTTTCTCGCCAGATCGGCATGCTTGCCGTTCCACGCGCCCCTCGGCGCACGTTCACCACGGAGTGGAAGCATGCGTCTGAAAACAACGATCCAGCTAGCCGTGACGCTTGCCGTCATAATGAGTGGTATGAGCCAAGCCCATGACACATCCGGCCTCGGCGCGGCAGCGCCCAGCGATGATCCCTACCTCTGGCTGGAAGACATCCATGGCGCACGCGCCATGGACTGGGTGAAAGCCCAGAACGCCGTCACCCAGAAGCAGTTCGCCGACAGCCCGGCCTTCACACAAACACGTGACCGCATTCTGGAAGTGCTCGACTCCGATGCACGCATTCCCTATGTCGAGCGCCGTGGCGACTATCTGTTCAATTTCTGGCGCGACAAGGAACATCCGCGCGGCCTTTGGCGCCGCACCACGCTGGATGAATACCGAAAGCCCGAGCCCAAGTGGGAGGTACTACTGGACATCGATGCGTTGAACAGGGCCGAAGGCAAGCATTGGGTGTTTGAGGGCAGCGATTGCATGAAGCCCGACTACAAGCGCTGCCTGCTCAGCCTGTCGCCGGACGGTGGCGATGCCGTGGAAGTGCGCGAGTTCGACATCCCCAGCAAATCCTTTGTCAAAGATGGCTTCCACTTGACTGTGGCCAAGAGCGAAGCCGGCTGGATCGATGAAAACCATATCTACGTCGGCACCGATTTCGGTCCTGGCTCGATGACCACATCGAGCTATCCGCGCATCGCCAAGGTATGGACGCGCGGCACACCGCTAAGCGCAGCCACCACGGTTTATGAAGGCAAGGCCGATGACCTCGCAGTCAGCGCGACGCACGATCGCACGCTGGGCTTCGAACGCGACTTTGTCGCCGTGGCACACGATTTCTTCCACAGCGACACGTATCAACTCAAGGATGGCAAGCTGATCCATCTGGATGTACCTGCCGACGCGAATGCAGCTGCGCATCGCGAATGGCTGCTGGTACAACTGCGCAGCGCCTGGACTGTCGGCGGCGCCACCTATCCCTCGGGCGCACTGATCGCGACGAAGTACGACGATTTCATGGCCGGCAAGCGGCAATTCGTCACGCTGTTTGCGCCGGATGAACACACCGCACTATCCGGCTATTCCTGGACCCAGCATCACCTGATCCTGGACATCATGGACGACGTAAAAAGCCGATTGGATGTGCTGACGCCGCAACCGGATGGCACATGGGCTCATCAAACCATGCCGGGCGCACCGCAATTCAGCACGGTCGAGGTGATGGATACCGATCCGGACAACAGCGACGAATACTGGCTCAGTGTTACGGGATTCCTCGTTCCCCCGTCGCTCGAACGCGGTGTGCTGGGTGAAGGCGCGGCGCAAATCATCAAACAGAGTCCGGCCTTCTTCGATGCATCCAAGTTCGAAGTCAGCCAGCACTTCGTCACGTCGAAAGACGGCACCAAGGTGCCTTATTTCGAAATCGCACCCAAGCACCTCAAGCTCGATGGCAGCAACCGCACGCTGCTCTATGGTTACGGTGGATTCGAGATATCGCTGCAACCGGCCTACAGCGGCAGCATCGGCCGTGCCTGGCTGGAACGCGGCGGCGTTTACGTGGTCGCCAATATTCGCGGCGGCGGCGAGTACGGCCCTCGCTGGCATCAGGCTGCGTTGCAGGCCAACCGTCTGCGTGCGTATGAAGACTTCGCCGCGGTGGCGGAAGACCTGATCAAGCGTGGCGTCACCTCACCTGCTCACCTGGGAGCGGAAGGTGGCAGCAACGGCGGTCTGTTGATGGGCAACATGCTCACGCTGTACCCGCAACTCTTCGGTGCCATCGCCTGCGAAATACCGCTGCTGGATATGAAGCGCTACATCCACCTCTCCGCTGGCGCATCGTGGATCGCCGAGTATGGCAATCCGGATGATCCCAAGCAGTGGACGTTCATCCAGACGTTCTCGCCATACCAGAACGTCAAACCCGGTGTGAGCTATCCGCCCGTGCTGTTCTACACGACCACCAGCGACGATCGCGTAGGGCCCGTGCAGGCGCGCAAGATGGCGGCCAAAATGCAGGGCATGGGCTACAAAAATGTGTGGTTCTTCGAAAACACGGAAGGTGGCCATGGCGCGGGCGCAGACAACAAGCAGGCAGCGCATATGCACGCCCTTGCTTACGAGTTTCTGTGGGACCGGCTGAAATAAAGCAGGCCGCGGGCGGCGAAGGGTTAGAATAAGTCCTTCGCCGCTTGTCTTTCTGCCACTGTCCGCCATGACCTCGCGCCCACCGATCCGCCCTGAACTTCGCGAGTGGATCCTCTCCACGACCCGCGCCGGCCACAGCGTCGAAGCTGTCCTCCAGCTCATGCAGGAAACCGGCTACGACCCGCGGCAAAGCCGCAGCATCGTCGCCAGCGTGCTCAACATGCCGCTCACTGCGCTCGATGCCCATACGCAAGCACCCAAGGGCCAGCCAGGCCGTCGCACGCGGCATCCCGAAGCTCCGCAGATGACCGTGGAAGGACGCGCGATCGATGTGTCGCTGAGCATCGAATCCCCTGCACTGCGCGTGCTCAATAACCTGCTTTCGGCGGAAGAATGCGAGGCGCTGATCAAGGAAGCCAGTCCTCGCCTGCAACGCGCCAAAACGGTCGACAGTTCCGGCAAACAACAAATCGATGCACGCCGCACGAGCGAAGGCATGTTCTTCACGGTCGGCGAATCACCGCTGGTCAAGCGTATCGAACAACGCATCGCATCGTTGCTCAGCATTCCCGTCGATCATGGCGAAGGTCTGCAGATACTGCACTACCTCCCAGGCCAGCAATACGAGCCGCACTACGACTGGTTCGATCCGGAGCAGCCGGGCTTTGCCGCCATCACGGCCAAAGGCGGCCAACGCATCGCCAGCCTGGTGATGTATCTCAACACACCCGAAGCCGGTGGCGGCACCGCGTTTCCGGAAGTGGGATTGACGGTGACTGCCTTGCGCGGTTCAGCCGTCTATTTCGCCTACGACACCGGCGATCATGCCTCCCTGCACGCAGGGTTGCCTGTGCAGAAGGGTGAAAAGTGGATTGCCACCAAGTGGCTGCGCGAATGGCCATTCCAGATCGCGTCGCGTCGTTAGAGCGATTTTGGATTTCCTATCAACCCTGCTTTGCCGACCAGCGCGCCATGTGCGACAGCGACGCCGACCCAGTTGCGGAAACTGACAGCTGACAAGAAAACCTGCAGGGAGGCTGTGTGAGAGCCACTCTGCAGGCGCGGGAAGTGAGGGAGCATGCCGCCGAAGTCAGCCGGCATATGGGGAGAGCCGGCATATGAGCCCCCGTTTGGGCCCGCGACACACTCAGACTAGGTATTCCGTCCCATTCCCTCCATAGCCAATTGCACGTATTTTCATAAAGCCAATCAAATGATGCTCTGGGCCATTCATCGCCCCCGGCGAATTCGTCGGAGCATCCTCAAGGGTCAGTCAGTTCATTGGAGAGCATGGCGTGTACCTAGAACTCGACGGTCATGGGCCGCTATATGACCAGCTCACACGTGCCCTGAAAGCGTCCATTCTGGAAGGCCGTATCTCGGCGGGCACGCAATTGCCGCCAACACGGGAACTGGCCGACGAACTGGACCTTTCGCGTACCACGGTGCTGGCTGCCTACGAGCAGCTGCGTGCAGAAGGGTTCATCGCCGGACGGGTGGGTTCCGGCAGTTACGTCAGCAAACTGCAAGCTAAGCCCGCTGCCCATCACGCCGAAACGGCGATTCCTGCGCCATCGCGCTACGCCGAGCGCGCACGCGCGGTGCGCAACTGGAACATACCGCGCATCCACCGCGGCGTGCGTTACAACCTGCAGTACGGCAACCCGCTGGTCAATCCTGCGCTCAACAATGCCTGGGGCCGTGAGTTGGCGCGCGCTGCCGCATACACCCCATTGCACATCAACGACGTGTCCGGCCTGGCTGCTTTGCGCCAGCAGACCTGTGATTACCTCGCCCGCCGCCGCGGTGTGCGAGCCGATCCGGATGACGTGATGATCGTCAGCGGTACGCAACAAGCCATCGAACTCACTACACGCGTATTGCTAAACGAGGCAGATCGCGTGGTACTGGAGGAACCGCATTATTTCGGTGCACATCAGGCGCTGGTCGCGCACGGCGCGGCGGTGGTTGCCGTGCGCGCGGACCAGAATGGTCTGGTCTGCGACGAATTGCCGGAGCAGTCGCCACGTCTGATTTATGTCACACCTTCCCACCAGTTTCCCTCCGGCTCCATTCTTTCCCTGCAACGCAGAAAAGCCTTGCTGTGCTATGCAGAACGACACCAGTGCTGGATCCTGGAAGACGATTACGACGGCGAATTCAGTTACGAATCGCATCCGATGCCCGCGCTTCGATCGCTGGATGAAGGTGATCGCGTCATCTATGTCGGTACGTTTTCAAAGGTGATGTTTGGCGGGTTGCGACTCGCTTACATGGTGCTACCGGCGGCCTTGCGACAAGATTTTCGTAATGCCAAATACCTCAGCGACATGGCCTGTCCCGTGATCGAACAGGCCGCTCTCGCACACTTCATGGAGGACGGCGGTTTCGAGCGCCACCTGCGCTTGGCGCGCAAGGAACTGAAACTTCGCCGCGACGCACTGATCGCCGGACTGAAGGAGCACGCGCGCGATCGCGTCGAGTTGACCGATACGCCAGCCGGCATGCACGTGGTTGTCTGGCTGCGCGATTACGACGCGGCGAAGTGCGAAGCATTGATCGGCCATGCGCACGACAAGGGCCTTGGCTTATATCCAGTGGCGCCGCTTTATCTGGATACACCGCCCCGGCCGGGATTGATGCTTGGCTACTGTGGCGCGTCGGTGACGGAGCTGCGCGAGGCGATGCAGCTTTTCGGCGAATGCCTGGATCATTTTGAATCGCACTGAGACGCCTTCCCCCACGTTCCTGCCCAAGGCCTCGGGCGGGAAGCGCCGCCCTCCCGGACGCCATAAAAGGCCGGAAAAGCCCGTCTTGGTGCGCCGCGGCAAGCTTTGCCGTATGCTGAGCGGCTTTCCCCGCTTTGGTTACACGTAAGGAGTGCCCCATGGGCCTGGATCTGGTTAGCGCCGGCCGCGACGTGCCGAACGAAATCAACGTCGTCATCGAAATCCCCAAGGATGCCGAGCCCGTCAAGTATGAAGTGGACAAGGCCAGCGGCGCGATTTTCGTCGACCGCATCCTCTCCACCCCCATGCGCTACCCCTGCAACTACGGCTACGTGCCGGGCACGTTGGGTGGCGACGGCGATCCGCTGGACGCGCTGGTGATCCTGCCGCTGCCGCTGGTGCCGGGCTCGGTGATCCGCTGCCATCCGGTCGGCATGCTGAAGATGACTGACGAAGCCGGCAGCGATGAGAAGCTGGTGGTGATTCCGTCGCCGAAAATCTTCCCCGGCTACGCCCACATCAACGACATCAAAGGTGTCTCCGGCCACTGGCTGGAACGCATCGGCCACTTCTTCGAGCACTACAAGGATCTGGAGAAGGGTAAGTGGGTGAAAGTCGAAGGCTGGGTTGGCGCTGAAGAAGCCAAGGCCGAGATTCTTGCTGGCGTTGAACGTCACAAGCAGCACAAAGACTGAGTCTGTCTTGCTCAGCACATTAGGAACGGCGCATCACCTCGGGTGATGCGCCGTTTCTTTTTTGGTCTTAGCTATAAGTCAAACCATGCCTCACCGTCGTCCCGGCGAAGGCCGGGACCCAGTGACTTTCCTACACCAAAGACGCTGGGTCCCGGCCTTCGCCGGGACGACGGGCGACTTTACGGCTGGACTAGATCCCAACGCCCAATGGTACGTATCTGTAAAGGCTTCTAAACCACCAACCCGCGCTCCCACGGCGGCACATCGCCAAACTGCTCCGCCATGAAATTCACAAACGCACTCACCCGCAACGGCACCAGCCGCCGCTGCGGCATCACTGCATAAATACCGGTATCGGGAATCGAATACTCCGGCAGTACCACTTGCAGGCGACCGGTACGCAAGTCATCGCACACATGCCAGGTGGAATGCTGCGCAATACCCAAGCCCGCCAGCGCTGCATCGCGCAACAGTTCGCCGAGCGATGATTCAAGCCGCCCGCCGACGCGCACCGTGTGCAGATGCCCCTGCGCATCATGCAAACGCCACACATCCTGACGACCGGCGCTGCCCACCAGCATCACACATTCGTGTGTTGCCAGATCTTCCGGTGTGCGCGGCACGCCATAGCGGCGCAGGTAATCCGGCGACGCGCATAGTACGCGTCGATTGACGGCAAGCTTGCGCGCCACCAACCGGGAGTCGTGCAGCGCCCCAATGCGGATGGCGAGATCGTAGCCGGCGCTGATCAGATCCTGCAGCTCGTCGGTGAGATTGACGCTCAGTCGAATACGCGGATAGCGCGCCATGAAAGCTGGCAACAGCGGTGAGACGTATTGACGTCCAAACGATGCCGATGCGGTCAGGCGCAACGTGCCAGAGACATCCGTAGCGCCCTGGCGCAAGCCGGACGTCAGCGCTTCCAGATCTTCAACCAGCGAACGCCCCTGTTCGGCCAGCGCCAAGCCTTCCGGCGTGGGATGCAGGCGGCGGGTGGTCCGGTGCAGCAGGCGCACCCCCAGATCGTGCTCCAGGCGCTTCAGGCGCTGGCTGGCCACGGCGACCGAAAGATCCAGGCTGCGCGCCGCCGCGCTGATCGAACCCTGGTCCAGCACGCGCATGAACAGGATGAGGTCGCCGACACGATCCATAATTTTCAATATTTCATTGAAAGTGATTAGCGATATTGGTGGTTTTTATAGAATATGCAAGCGCCTAGGCTGTGCCGATCCTCTTTCGACGGAATCCCACCATGCCTGCCTCCCCTGCCCGCTCTATGCCGGTGGCCCTGTACGCCCTGGCTGCCGGCGCCTTCGGCATCGGCACCACCGAATTCGTGATCATGGGCCTGCTGATGCAGGTGGCGGCCGACCTCAAGGTCAGCATCGCGACGGCCGGACTGCTGATTTCGGGCTATGCGCTCGGCGTTTTCGTCGGCGCGCCGATCCTGACCGTGGCGACCAGCCGCATGCCGCGCAAGACCGTGCTGATCGCCCTGATGGCGATCTTCACCATCGGCAACCTGTGCTGCGCGTTGGCACCGAATTACGCCGTGCTGTTACTGGCGCGCGTGATCACGGCCCTCGCTCACGGCACCTTCTTTGGCGTTGGCGCAGTGGTAGCTACCAGCCTGGTGGCGCCGGATCGCCGGGCGTCGGCGATCTCGATCATGTTCACCGGCCTGACCATCGCCACCTTGCTGGGCGTGCCCGCAGGTGCGTGGCTGGGGCTGCATTTCGGCTGGCGTTCCACGTTCTGGGCGGTGGCCGCCATCGGCATCGTTGCCATGATCGTGAACACCGCCCTGGTGCCGGCCGATCACGGCCATGGCAAACCGATTGCGGTGCGCGATGAGTTGCGTGCTATCGCTCAGCCTTCGGTGCTGCTCGGTTTGCTCATGACCGTGTTCGGCTTTGCCGGCGTGTTCACCGTATTCACTTACATCCAGCCCATTCTGACGGAAGTCACCGGCTTCGCGGAAAGTTCTGTATCGCCGATCCTGCTCGTTTTCGGCGTGGGATTGATTGCCGGCAACTTGCTGGGAGGCAAGCTGGCGGATCGCCAACTGATGCCTGCGTTGCTACTCACCTTGGTCGTACTCATCGTGGTGCTTGGCGTGATGACGTTCGCGCTGCATAGCAAAGTGCTTACTGTGCTTTTTGTCGGACTGCTTGGCATCGCCGCGTTTGCTACCGTGCCGCCGCTGCAATTGTGGGTGCTGCATAAGGCCAACGATGCGCAAAGCCTCGCTTCCAGTCTGAATATCGGTGCGTTCAATCTCGGCAATGCGCTGGGTGCGTGGCTGGGCGGCGTGGTGGTGGCGCACGGACCGGGACTCGCTGCGCTGACCTGGGTTGCAGCACTGGTCACGCTTGCCGGATTGCTGGTGGCGCTGTGGGGTCGCCAGCGCGAGAACAACGTCATGCGCCTGCCCGCCGCTATTTGCACCAGCGGCGAATCCTGATCGTCATCGACTCCCTCTAACTGGAATCCTCATTATGGAATACCGCTTTCTCGGCGCATCCGGCTTCCGTGTTCCCGTGCTCGGCTTCGGTGCCGGCACCTTCGGCGGCAAAGGTCCGCTGTTCAGCGCATGGGGGCGTACCGACACGCAAGAAGCACGGCGATTGATCGACATATGCCTCGATGCAGGGGTCAATCTGTTCGATACCGCGAATGTCTATTCGGACGGCGCGTCGGAGATCATCCTGGGCGAAGCACTGAAGGGACGTCGCGACCAAGCCATCCTCTCCACTAAGTTGACACTGCGTGCCGGCGACGGACCGAACGATGTCGGTGCATCACGTCATCACCTTGTTAGTGGCATCGAGCGTGCATTGAAACGCCTCGGCACTGATTACATCGACTTGCTGCAATTGCATCACTTCGATGCCATGACACCGGTGGAAAGCGTCATGTCCACACTGGACGATCTGGTACGCGCCGGCAAGGTGCGCTATCTCGGTGCATCGAATTTTTCTGGTTGGCATCTGATGAAATCGCAGGCCGTTGCCGATCGCTATGGCTACGCTCGCTTCGTCGCCAATCAGACGTATTACTCACTGGTCGGACGCGACTACGAATGGGAGCTGATGCCAGTCGGCCTCGATCAGGGTATCGGCGCAGTCGTGTGGAGCCCGCTCGGTTGGGGACGCCTCACCGGCAAGATCCGCCGCGGCCAACCGCTGCCGGAAGGCAGCCGCCTGCACGAAACCGCCATCTACGCGCCGCCGGTCGATGACGGGCGCCTTTACCGCGTGATCGACATGCTCGATGAGATTGCCCAAGAGACCGGTAAATCCGTGCCACAGATTGCCCTGAACTGGTTGCTGCAACGTCCCACCGTCTCGACCGTCCTGATTGGCGCTCGCAATGAAGAGCAACTTCGCCAGAACCTCGGCGCCATCGGCTGGACGCTGACGGCTGAACAGATGACCCGGCTGGACGACGCCAGCACCGTCATGCCGCCCTATCCCTATTACCCGTACTGGAACGGACCGTTTGCCGAACGCAACCCGCCGCCCGTCCAGGCGCTATCGTCTACACACGCTTGAAGGAGACCCCACGATGAAAGCCGTCGCTCTGACCCGCTATCTCCCCATCGACGATCCGCAATCGCTGATCGACGTGGAACTACCCAAGCCGGAGATCGGCCCCAACGATCTGCTGGTGCGCGTGGAAGCCGTATCGGTGAATCCGGTGGACACCAAAGTGCGTGCGCCCAAACCACAAGTAGAATCGCAGCCGCGCGTACTCGGTTACGACGCTGCCGGCGTGGTGGAGGCAGTTGGCGCCAATGTCACCGGCTTCAAGCCCGGCGATGAGGTGTATTACGCCGGCGACATCACCCGGCAAGGCAGCAACGCGCAATACCAGGCGGTCGATGCACGCATTGCGGCACTTCGTCCGCGCCGGCTTGATGCCGCGGGCGCGGCAGCGTTGCCACTTACGGCCATCACGGCGTGGGAATTGTTGTTTGAGCGCATGCCGTACAGGCCGGAGCAAGGCGGCGATGGCAAATCGATACTGATCATTGCCGGCGCGGGTGGCGTTGGCTCGATTGCCATCCAGCTCGCACGACGCGCCGGCTTCACCGTCATCGCCACGGCGTCCCGTGCAGAGACTATCGCCTGGTGCCGCGCCATGGGTGCGCAGCATGTCATCGATCATCGTCAACCACTGACGCCGCAGCTAAAAGCGCTCGGCTTCACGCAGATCGATGCCGCGGTCAATCTCGCCGATACATCGCACTATTGGGAAGAACTGGGTGAATTGCTGGCGCCCCAAGGCCATGTTGGCTTGATCGTCGAGCCGACAAAACCAGTCAATATCGGCGATCCCTACAAGTCCAAGTGCATTGGCATTCACTGGGAAATGATGTTCTCGCGCCCACGCTTCCAGACTGCCGACATGGCTGAGCAAGGGCGCATTCTTGCACGCGTCGCAGCACTGATCGACGAAGGCGAATTGCGCGGCATTCAACGCGAGGCACTCAGCCCTGTCAATGCGGAAAACCTGCGCGAAGCGCATCGCCGGCTGGAGTCGGGCAAGACGATCGGCAAGCTGGTGCTTTCAGGCTGGTAAGCGCCCTGGGCAGATCCGGTCGTCAGGGCAAGCTGTAATCGAAGACATAGGAATGCTTGCCCTGTTCGATCTGGATCTGCATCGAGCCGCTGATACCAGCCAGCTCTTCGGTGCCGGAATCGGGCACCACGCTGATGGATAGACTCGGCACGCCACGATTCATGGTGCCAGTGTGCTGCAACACGAAGCTTCCACGCTTGTCATGCAACGTGCCGGTGACACGTTCGATCGCCACGTATCCCGCCGAACCTTGCACGTTGCCACCCGCCGATAACATCTCACCCAGGCTGGTGGCTTCGAGATCACCGCTGAATCGTTTATCGATGGTGTGCCGACCAAGCTGTGCCGATTCGATACCAGGAGCCGCTGACTGTGATGCCAGTTTCACTTCGAAAGGTCCGCTCGCACGCATGGTGATGTTCCCTGTGGGTGATCGGATCCAAACATACACAATTTTTTATGGGATCTATACGCCCCCCGCCGCCCGCGTTATCGCAAATTTATGCCGGGTCGCCAGAGAATGGCACCCATGAAAACGCCACCCCTGCATGCTCCCTTTGCATCCCGGACAGCCCGTGGCTTCGGGCAGATCGCTCTGGTCCTGCTATGCCTGCTGTCGGCTTTCCAACTGGCACACCCGTCGGCTGCCACCAACCATGATCTTGTCGATCTGTGGCGCGGGCTGATGGTCGGATCGCTGTTTCTGTTCTTCTGCCTTCCGACCACCGAACGCCCTCGTTCAAGGCGTTGACGCTCGCGGATAGCGCGCTTACGCGCTCGTGTGGCTGGCGACCCAAGGTTTTGCCGAACCGGTTTCGCCTAGCAGGAATCGTCCCAATTCTGCAGCGTCGTAAGCATTCTCCCAATGCTCCACGATGCGTCCGTTGCGAAAGCGCCACAAGCCGCAAAACGGCATGCCGATGGCACTCCCATTTCGGCGGGATCGCAATATGCCCATCACCGCGCCGAAGTAGTCGTTGGCGATAATGTGCTGCACATCCATATGCAGCGTTTTACCGGTAAGTCGAATCAGATCGAGCTCTTTTTCGAGCACGGCCTTTTTCCCGACAACCTCAGCCGGGCCGCCCGAAGCGCCCCGGTCAGCGGTATGCAGCACGACGTCGTCATCGCAGTGGTTCGCTATTTGACTCAGGTCGGCGTAGACAGCCTCAAGCATCGCAACATTGGGATGAGAACCGGACATATTCCTGACTCCTCTTGCAAAAGCAGCATTCGCCTGATCTCAGTTCACGGTTTGTAGCCCACGACTGCGCCATTGGCGGCTGGCGCATCGAAATGGATGACTTTGATATCGACACATCCCGCATCGGTCAGCCACGCCGCATATTCCGCGGATGTGTAATTCCTTCCCCACGTCTCGACCAGCATATTCAGGCTCATCAACGCCGCATCGATCGGTCCGTCCTTGGTGTCAGCGACAAACAAATCTGAAATGATGATGCGTCCGCCGGATGGCAGCGCCGCATAACACTTGGCGATGATCAAGGCACACTGAGCCGGCGTCCAATCCAGCAGGATCTTCGACAGCAAGATGGCGTCGTAACCTGAAGGCATCTTGTCATCCTTCAGGAAATCGCCATCTATAAGTCCGATGCGATCAGCAAGTCCTGCCTGCTCGATTTTGTGCCTGGTCAACTCACACACAAAGCCAAGGTCGTATACCGTGGTCTGAAGCTGCGGGTAACGCCTGCAAAGCGTAATGTCGTGCGCGGCACCGCCTCCGCCCACATCAAGCAGTTTTTTCACGCCGGACAAATCAACCGCTTCCGCCAATGCCCACGAGGTGGTGATGGACAGCGCATACATCGCTTCCCAGAAGGTGGCGACCAGTAATGGATCTTCGCCATCGAACAGGGAAGCCTGCCGAGAAGGATTCCAGGTGAGGGGCCGATTGGACTGTAGCGCGTCCTTCAAGTGCATCCAGGCGGGATATTCGCGGCGATCAGCCATCTCGATCCAACCGCCGAAATACAGCGGCCGACCACGCACCAGATGCCGCTCTGACATTGGCGAATTACGGTAACGCTCATCGTCACGCTCCAACAGCCCGAGTGCAGCGCATGCGGTGAGCAACATTTCGGCGGGACGTTCTTCCATGCGGTAATGCGACGAGCACTCCTGGATCGTTTTGCCCGCTGTATCGGACAACCAGTCGAATAACCGCAGCTCATGGGCCGTGGCCAAGGTCTTGGCCGCCCAGAAACCCGTCACGATCGCCATCAGCGGCTTGGCACTCTGCCCGCCGGAAAGAGAACTGGACCGACCCGCATCAATATCATCGTCAAGAGAGGCGGCTGACATGGTGATCGGCTCCGTTGCTCGGACGTGACAGATGCCGATCCGGTCGCCAGGTCGGAACATGGGCGCGATCGGTCGCAGCAGTAATGGTGACGATGTCCTTTGCGTTGAGCTCAACGTCCACCGCCTTCACGTTCTCATCCAGGTGCGCAATAGACGTAGTGCCTGGAATGAGCAACGTATTGGTGGCGTGCTGCAACAGCCATGCGAGTGCCAACTGCGAAACCGTAACGCCATAAGATTTCGCGATAGGTTCAAGCGGACTGTCCTGGCCGACCAGGCCGCCATGCCCCAGCGGAAACCAGGGAATGAAGGCAATGCCGTGTTGCTGTGTGTATTGAAGAACCTCTTCATCCGCTCGATCGGCGATGTTGTAGAGATTCTCCACGGCCACGATATTTGCGGTCCGGCGCGCATCTTCCAACTGCTCGATGCTTACGCCTGGCTGATTGGATAAGCCGATGTGGTGAATCTTTCCCTGCTGCTGCAAGCGGACCAACTCACCCAAGGATTCAGCGAGCGGAACCAGCGGATCGATGCTGTGCAACTGGTAAAGGCCGATGCATTCCACACCCAGGCGGCGCAGGCTCATTTCCACCTGTTGCCGCAGGTATCTGGGATCATTGATCGGCTCGATATAGGGCGCGCCCGGCGCACCGTGAATCCAGTCGTTGCGACCACTGCGCAACATGCCTCCCTTGGTGGCGATCACCAGATCCTTCGGATAGGGATGCAGCGCCTTGCGAATGATCTCTTCGTTGTCGCCGGGGCCATAGGAGTCGGCGGTATCGATGAAGTTAATGCCCAGATTGTGCACAGCATGGCGCAAGATGCGGACGGCATGTTCCGGATCATCCGGGGGCCCCCACATGCCGTAGCCCGTCAGATGCATCGCGCCGTAACCAAATCGATTGACGACTCGATCGCCGCCAAGCACAAATTGCTTGGATGCCAGTTTGGGATACGTATCAATCATCACGTGACCTCCTCAATATGAGCTTTCGTCGTCGTTGCAGCCGACAAAGCCGGCCCTATCCACTGTCCAAGGGTGATCTCCGCAGTAATGCCTGGCCCGAAGCCGGCAACCATGCCGCGCGCACCATCCCGCACCGCGCCGGCTTCGAACATGCGCCGCGCAGCATCGAGCACCACCACGGATGCCACGTTCCCGTAGTTCATGAGCGTGGCCCTGCTGTCATCAAATCGACTGGGCGCAACGCCAAGGAAATGCGAGAGATCGTCCAGAATGCGTGGACCGCCCGCATGGATGATGTAGAAGTCCAAGTCCGATGCGTCCCATCCATATTCGCCAGCTACTGAGCGAAGCTCGGGGGCGAGCTGCTCCATGGTTCCGGGTACTCGCTTGTCCAGGCAGAAATGAAAACCCGTCGCTTTGATCGAATAGGAAATCCAGTCCTCGGTGCCCAGTACCAGGCGCGAACCGTTGCTGGTCAGGAGAATGCCGTCTCCCCCACGGCCACGCACCACCGCAGCACCCACCGCATCGCCGAACAAGCCATTTGAAAGCAGATTTCCCACGCTGAGATCGGTTGGCTGGTAGCAGAGCGAGCAAAACTCGCAGGCGACGATAAGTACGTTCGAACCGGGGTAGGCGAGACAGAAATCGTGCGCGCGATTGATAGCAGCACCGCCCGCGGCGCATCCCATCTGCGCGATCGGCAACTGCCGCGTGTCGTTTCGAAAGTCGAGTTCGTTGATCATCCAGGCAATCAACGACGGCATCGTAAATCCCGTGCAGGAAACGAAAACAATGGCGTCGACCTGGCTTGCTGCGAGCCTTGCGTGCGACAGCGCATCGTGAACCACCTTGGGTATGCACGCTTTCGCTTCACGCACGTAAACGAGGTTGCGCGCCTCGAAGCCAGGGTGCCGCAACGTCTCCTCGATGGGTTGGACGATATGGCGCTTGTTAATCTTCGTATTTCGTATGAGTCGCAACACCAGCGGAAGCTGCTCGTGGTGCGCATGGATCTTGCTGGCGAGCGCCAGTGTCTCATCAAGACCGATGACATTCGGCGGAACGAAAACAGCAGGCCTACAAAGTGTCGGCATAACGCTCTCCAGCGCAAGGAAGCCTGCGCGTAAAGGAATATTTCGTTACCACGCACACATTGCGAACGCTGATGGCTTGAACACGAGATAAAGCCATCCTGGAATGTCATATGAAAAATAACTTCATTGCACAAGCAACGTATTTCATGCAGTCATTCGGCACTGCCGCGACATTCATCGCTCCGTTGCTTGTATTGATTCGAAGCTGTTCGTGGTTGATAGCGCCCAAGACATTTCGCATTCATCAAGCCATCGTCAAATCATCGTTCACTCGCTTGAATTGCGAAGCAACGCACACTTAAGTTCATCGCATAACGCAACCAGGTCCCGTTATTTCAAACGAAAAAGAGGGACACGCTCACTCATACGACCGCACTTCGATGCAACATCTACCGCAAGCATAAAAAACGGCGACAGGCTCGCACCTGTCGCCGCTTGTGTGCACCAGAATCTGGCGCGATGAAAATCATCAAGCCTTGTGATAAACCTCGGCACCCTGCGCACGGAATTCAGCTGACTTCTCGGCCATCCCCTCTTCCAGCGCGGCCGTTTCATCCACGCCGTGCTCGGCGGCGTAATCACGCACGTCCTGTGTGATCTTCATCGAACAGAACTTCGGTCCGCACATCGAACAGAAGTGTGCGGACTTGTGTGCGTCCTTGGGTAGCGTTTCGTCGTGAAACTCCTTGGCCTTTTCCGGATCAAGACCCAGGTTGAACTGATCGTCCCACCGGAATTCGAAACGCGCCTTGCTGAGCGCGTTGTCACGCACCTGTGCACCTGGATGGCCCTTGGCCAGATCGGCGGCATGTGCGGCGATCTTGTAGGCGATGATGCCGTCGCGTACGTCCTGTTTGTTAGGCAGCCCGAGGTGTTCCTTCGGCGTGACGTAGCAAAGCATGGCGGTGCCGAACCAGCCGATCATCGCCGCGCCGATCGCGCTGGTGATGTGGTCGTAGCCCGGTGCGATATCGGTGGTCAGCGGCCCCAAGGTGTAGAACGGCGCTTCGTGGCATTTCTCCAGCTGGCGCTCCATGTTCTCCTTGATCAACTGCATCGGCACGTGGCCAGGGCCTTCGATCATCACCTGCACGTCGTGCTTCCACGCGATCTGGGTGAGTTCGCCCAACGTATCCAGTTCGCCGAACTGGGCGGCATCGTTCGCGTCGGCAATGCTGCCCGGACGCAGGCCGTCGCCGAGACTGAAGGATACGTCGTAGGCCTTCATGATCTCGCAGATGTCCTCAAAGTGCGTATAGAGGAAATTCTCTTTGTGATGCGCCAGACACCACTTGGCCATGATCGAACCGCCGCGTGACACGATGCCCGTGACGCGCTTTGCAGTCAGCGGCACGAAACGCAACAGCACGCCGGCGTGGATGGTGAAGTAGTCCACGCCCTGCTCGGCCTGTTCGATTAGCGTATCGCGGAACAGCTCCCAGGTGAGCTCTTCGGCGACGCCACCGACTTTTTCCAGCGCCTGATAGATCGGCACGGTGCCAATCGGCACTGGCGAGTTGCGGATGATCCATTCGCGTGTTTCGTGGATGTTCTTGCCGGTGGAAAGATCCATCACGGTGTCACCACCCCAGCGGATCGACCACACCAGCTTCTCCACCTCTTCCGCGATACCGGACGACACAGCGCTGTTGCCGATGTTCGCGTTGATCTTGGTGAGGAAGTTGCGACCGATGATCATCGGCTCGCTTTCCGGGTGGTTGATATTGGCAGGAATGATGGCGCGGCCGCGCGCCACTTCGTCGCGTACGAACTCTGGCGTAATCAATTTGGGCAACGACGCACCAAACGATTCGCCCGGATGCTGATTGCGCAACGCGCTTTCGCGCAACGCTTCGATGCGCTGGTTTTCGCGGATGGCGATGTATTCCATCTCCGGCGTGACGATGCCACGGCGCGCGTAATGCATCTGCGTGACATTGGCACCCGCCTTGGCGCGCAGCGGTGTGCGCGTGTGGCCGAAGCGGACGGTATCGAGATTGGCATCAGCAGCGCGCTCACGGCCGAATGCAGAGGTAAGGCCCGGCAACTGCTCCACGTCGCCGCGCTCCATGATCCATGGCGCGCGCAGCGCCGGGAGGCCAGCGGCGAGATCGACGGCGTAGTTCGGATCGGTATACGGGCCGGACGTGTCGTAAAGCGTGACCGGTGGGTTGCTTTCGCCACCGAACAGGGTCGGCGTCTTCGCTTGCTCAACTTCGCGCATCGGCACGTTCAGGTCAGGACGGCTGCCCTGTGCGTAGATCTTGCGCGATCCGGGAATCGGGCGCGTAACGGCTTCGGAAAGTTCTTGCGCGGCGCGCGCGAGATCGGAGGGCAAGGCATTCATCGGCGTTCGTCCTTCTAGTGTCCGCAGGCATTGCGCGGAAAGCGTGCGGAACATCCGCACTGGGATCGAAGCGATGGCGCCAACGCACGGTGCTCTGTGCGGCGAAGCTCCCTACACCGGTGCTAACCGGATCAGGTTCGAAGGGACTCTCTCAGCCGACTGCCGCCGGCACCCCCGCTTCCAAGAGGCTATTTGACCACGAAGCGGGGAGAGAAACGAGTGCGGAAACGTGACAGCCCTTAGTGCGGCGCGTAGGCGCGCAGGAACATCACCACACCGGCACGGGCGTTTTCCTCGATTTCCCGGGCATAGGTCTGCACGCATTCGGCGCAACCGAACATGCGGCGCATCATCATGTCGCCCTTGATCAGGGAGATGAACTGGATGGCGGCGCGGGAAACATCTTCAACATCGAGCTTATGGGCGTCAACGGCCTGCTGCAGCAGGCGTTCCAACAAGGCGCGGCTGCGCATCGGGCCTTCTTCCCACATCAGCTTGCCGTAGCGGGGATTACCCTGGCGGCAGTCGCTGAGGATGGCGCGGAAGGTGCCCACGGTTTCCGGGTCGCAATCAAGCCGGGCATGGACCTGGGCGATGCGATGAAGCGTGTCGCCAATGTCGGCGGCCGGATCGTAGCTGTAGATATCTTCAGGGAGCAGGTCCTGGACTCGCGCACGAATGACCTCGCGGAACAGGTTGTCCTTATCACCAAAATGACTATAGACGGTCAGCTTGGATACGCCCGCTTCGGCGGCAATCGCGTCCATGCTGGTGCCGGCGAAGGCGTTGCGGATGAACAGAGCCTTGGCCGCGTCGAGAATGGCCGCTCGCTTTTCCATGTCCTTCGGGCGGCCAGGCCCGTGCGGTTTGGTCAGCGGGATCGAGTTCATGGATGCACCTTCACAAATCAAAAAACCCAATTTATTATACGGGGCGGTTTAATTATTTCCTGAATGATACCGAATATTCATCCGATGTGCGTAACTATCCCTGAAATGGCGCTCAGCGCAGGCTATCGCAAGGCCCAGCGCCTGCTTTCCGGGTGGCTGGAGCACGATCGGACAGCCCGCAGACAGGTATTCATGATGCGTGCCACCATTGCAGCGCTTTCCGCGCCCGACCGGCACAGCCTGTCGCGCTGGCTGGCATGGCTGCACGTGGCGGCCATCAGCCGGGGCGAGTCGATCCTGGCCCGCATCCAGCGACTGGATCCTGCGCTGGGGGCGAGCACCGAATTGGCGCTGGCGCGCCTGCCTGTCAACATCGTTGGGGAGATGCTGAGCAAACATCGAAAAAGCGCGTAAGTGTCCGCGGACACTGGCTCTTTGCATGACTTACGTCAGGTCATCGCGATGACTTCCGGCACTTCGTACCACAGGGCGCCACCCGCACCCTAACCATTGTCGAAACAGGGTCTAAACGCTTATCCTTTTTGACCTTTTTTCGATCCACATAGGCTTGTTTTCCATGGCGATGAACTTCGATCAGGCGCGTCAAAACATGGTTGAGAACCAGGTGCGCCCCTGGGAGGTGCTGGATGGTCGCGTGCTCGAAGTGCTGAGCCGCGTGCGCCGCGAGGACTTCGTCGCACCCGAACATCGTCAGCTGGCTTTTGCCGATCTGTGTCTGCCGATCGGCCACGGCGAAGTGATGATGAAGCCGGTCATGGAAGGCCGCGTGCTCCAGGCGCTGGCGTTGAAGCCCGAAGATCATGTGCTGGAAATCGGCACAGGCTCCGGCTTCCTCACGGCCTGCCTGGCCAGCCTCGCCGCCCGCGTCACCAGTGTGGACATCCATGCCGATTTCACCGCCACGGCCGGCCAGCGCCTGCAGGCGGCGAGCATCGGCAACGTGCAGCTTGCCACCGGCGAAGCCATCAACGCATGGCAGCCGCAAGGCACGTTCGATGTCGTGGTGGTGACTGGCGCCGTTTACCGCATTCCCGATCGTTTCCTCGGCTGGCTCAAGCCAGCGGGCCGCCTGCTCGCCATCCGTGGCGAGTCGCCGGTGCAGCAGGTTGTGCTGCTGACCAGCGAAGGCAGTGCCCGTTACCAAGAAGAAAGCTTGCTTGAGACGGATCTTCCGTACCTCTCGCACGCTGAGCCACCCCGTCGTTTCGTTTTTTGATCCTGCAACCGACCCCGATACCTACGAGGCGAACCATGCGCTTGAAGCTTCTGACCCTTGCCCTGACCCTGGCGGCAGTATCCCTGCCCAGCCACGGCGAGGACTTGCTGGATGCATACCGTCAGGCGCGTGCAAACGACCCTGTACTGGCCCAGTCCGACGCGACCACCCGTGCCGTGTACGAAAACGTTCCGCAGGCGCGTGCACTGTTGTTGCCACAGCTCAACGGCACCGCGAGCCTGCAGCAGCAGAGCATCAACGGCTCGTCCGCGTCCGAATTCAGCAGCGGCAACGGCAACAACCTGAATCCGGGTCACGAGCGCACCCGCTCGTTCGGCGTCGAACTGGATCAGACCATTCTCAACCTGGCGGACATCGCGAACCTGCAGGCTGCGCATTCGACTTACAGCGCGCAGCAGCAGACGTATGAAGCGGCTGCCCAGGATCTTTTCGTTCGCGTGGCGACTGCCTACTTCACCATCCTCAACGATGAAGAGCAGCTCACCTTCGCCAAGGCCAACGAAGAAGCCTATCGCATCACCTACGATCAGGCAGAGCAGCAATACAAGGTAGGTATCGCCGCTGTCACCAACGTCTACCAGGCCAAGTCGTACTACGAAGCGGCCAAGGCCCAGACGGTCAGCACGGAAAATACGCTGGAAAACGATCGCCAGGCGCTTACGGTGATTACTGGCCAGCCGGTCGGCGAATTGAAGAAGCTGCGCCCCGACCTTCCGATGGATACCCCGGTCCCTGCCGACTCGCAGGCCTGGGTGGACAGCGCCCTGAAGAACAATCCCACGCTGCTTTCGGCACAGTTTTCGGAGACTGCCGCCGAACATGATGTCAACGCAGCTCGCGCCGGCCACCTGCCCACCATTACTGCCAGCCTGAGTCACGCCAAGAGCAGCTCATGGCTGGAAAATGGCAGCTATAACGTTGCCGGCAACGGCCGCTGGGGCAACACCATCGGTGTGACGTTGACCGTGCCGCTGTTCCAGGGTGGCGCCATCCAGTCGAAAGTCCGTCAATCGATTGCTCAGCGCGACGAAGCACAAGATTCGTTGGAGCTGACCCGCCGCCAGACCGTGCAGAACACCATCAACTACTACAACTCGGTGATCGCTGGCATCAGCGAAGTGAAATCGGGCAAAGCTGCGGTCGATTCGGCACAAGAGGCGCTGGATGCCACCAAGGCTGGCTTCCAGGTCGGCACACAGATCATGCTGGACGTGCTGAATGCGATTCAGACCCTGACCCAGAACCAGAGCACCTACGCCACGGACCGTCATCAGCTGGTGTTGAACCGCTTGTTGCTGCGCCAGTCGGCCGGCACGATCGATTACAAGGACATGGAATACGTCAACTCGCTGCTGCAGTAAGCCAGTACGAGAGACAGAAAAAAGCCGGGGTAACCCGGCTTTTTTTATTCCTGCAACATGCGGTCAATCAACTTCATCACCCTGCCCACTGCACCGCGCTCACTGTCGAATACCACACGCGCCTGCCGTCCCATTTGCTTGCACTGCGCTTCGTCTTGCAACAGCTCCAGTACCTGCGCACCCAATGTCTCGCTTTGCAGTACGCGCTTGGCGCCGCCGCCGCGAATCAAGGTCAGCGTGATTTCCTCGAAATTGAACGTATGCGGCCCGACCAGCACCGGCCGTGCCAGCGCCGCCGGCTCAAGCACATTGTGGCCGCCGATTGGCACCAGGCTACCGCCGACGAATGCGAGATCGGAGGCGGCAAAGAACGGCATCAGCTCACCCATGGTGTCGATCAGGAAAACCTGGTGCGAAGCACCGGGCACGCGATCACTACTGCGCGTCGCCGTAACAAAGCCAAGACTGCGCACTGAGTGCTCGACGGCACGGAAGCGTTCCGGATGACGCGGCGCGATCAGCAACAAGGCATCCGGCAAACGCTTGAGCACTTCCAGATGAGCTTCAAGCACCGCCAGCTCTTCACCTTCGTGCGTGCTGGCCGCAATCCATACTGGACGCAGATGGCCCCATTGCTTGCGAAAAATTTCTCCGCCCTCCAGCGCACCGTCTGGCACCGGCATATCGAACTTGAGATTGCCACTAACGGTCACCAGCGCAGGATCCGCACCCAGCAGGCGATAACGCGCCGCATCGGTGCGTGATTGCGCCGAGATCTGCCGCACACAGCGCAGCGCCGAACGCAGCAAGGCACGCATGGGCGCGTAGCCGCGCAACGAACGACCCGATAAGCGCGCGTTGACGATCATCAGCGGAATGCCGCGCCGATAGCAGCCGAAATAAAGGTTCGGCCAGATCTCGGTTTCCACGATCAAGGCCAGACGCGGCCGGATCTGCGTGAGAAAACGATGCACAGAGAACGGAAGGTCGTAAGGCAGGTACACGTGAAAGACGCTATCGCCAAACAACTGTTGCACGCGCGCCGAACCGGTAGGCGTAACCGTGGTGACTACCAGTGGCGCATTCGGATAATCCACCCGTAACGACTTGATCAGCGGCTCGGCCGCATTCACCTCACCCACCGATACGGCATGCACCCAGATGCTGCCACGCAGGTTGGGCGACTTGAAGATGCCGAAACGCTCTGGCCAACGCTGGTGGTAATTGCCGTAGCGCATGCCACGCGTCAACAGCCGTATCACGATGATCGGCGTCGCGAGGTACATCAGGATCGTATAGAGATAGCGCAACGGACATTCCTGCTTGGGACGCGGAAGTATAAAGGGCCTATGACAAGGCGCGCGCAGCGTGTGGGCTCGGACATACTCGTAAAGGATCCCACCCTGGCGTGCTGCCAACCCCTGCCCCCGCTTCGCTGCCGCTACAATGCAGCGGATGCCCGGAACACCTCGACCCGTCTTTACCCGCTCCCTGCTTACCCCACGCCTCTGGCCGGCCTGGATCGGTGTGGGCGTGATGAAACTGCTCGCCATGCTGCCGTTCAAGATGCTCATGGCGATCGGCCGTGCGCTGGGCGCAGTGATCGAACGTTATCCCTCGCCACGGCGCAAGGTGGCCGCCACCAACATCGCGCTGTGTTTTCCCGACCTCGATGCCAAGGCACAGGCCCGACTGGTGGATACGCATTTGCGCGACATCGGGCTGATGCTGATCGAGTTTGCGCTCGGATGGATGGGCTCAGATCGAGCCATCGCAAAGATTCCGGTGCGATTCGAAGGGCTGGAACATCTCGAAGCCGCTCACGCAGCAGGACGCGGTGTGCTGCTGGTCGGTGGCCATTTCTCGCATCTGGAACTCTGTGCGCGGCTGGTCTCGCAGCGCATTCGCATCGCCGGCATGTACCGGCGCATGGACAACCCCGTGTTCGAATGGGCAGTACTGCGCGCACGCCTGGGCTACGCGCGGGCCATGTTCGACAAGGATGACATCCGCGGTACGGTCAAATATCTGCGCGGCGGCGGCACCCTGTGGTACGCACCGGACCAGGACATGCGCAGCAAGGACAATGTCTTCGTACCCTTCTTCGGCGTCCCGGCCGCTACCATCACCGCCACCCATCACCTGGCACGGATGTCCCATTCGGTGGTGATGCCCTTTTTCCATCGCCGCCTCCCCGGCAGCCAGGGCTATGTGCTCCGGCTCGGGGCGCCGTTGGAGGGCGTACCCAGCGCCGACATCGAAGCCGATACCTTCAAGGTCAACCAGAGCATCGAGCAGATGGTGCGCGAGGCGCCGGAGCAATATCTGTGGGTGCACAAGCGCTTCAAGACCCGCCCGGACGGCTATCCCCAGATTTATTAGCCTTCCCGTCTGCGGGCGATGCGGCGACCACAGACCGGCTCTCGGCCATCCCTGACCGGGAATACCCACAACGACAGGCTAGCGACAGCATCGCCCGGTAGATAAGCACGCTGGCTCGTCCCGCACCTGTCTCCATGCCTAACCACTGTTCCCTCATACTGCCCGCCACGCCATTCGGCAGCCTCGCTTGCCGTAAAATTTTGCGTCCGGCTGACAGGGAGTCCGCATGAGCGCGACCGCGGGACGGCAAGCCCAGGCTTGCCCGATTTTCATGTACCACAACATCGCCCAGGCACCGCGCAACCTGCGCCGCTGGCGCAGTCTGTACGTCAGCCCGGGCGCTTTTGCGCGGCAGATGTGGCTGCTTAAGCGGACCGGTTATACCGGCCTCTCCATGGCCGACGCCATGCCCTACCTGCGTGGCGAGAAAAGCGGTCGCATCGCCGTCGTCACGCTGGACGATGGCTACGTCGACAATCTCGAATCGGCCCTGCCCATACTGCAGCGGTACGGCTTCACGGCCACCTGCTACGTGGTCAGCGGCAGCATTGGCCGCTACAACAACTGGGACGCGGAAAAACTCGGCATCCAGAAACCGCTGATGACGCCGCAGCAAATGCGCGCCTGGCGTGACGGCGGCATGGAGATCGGCGCGCACACCCGCAGCCATCCGCACCTGACCCAATGCAATGACACGCAACTGCGCGACGAAATCGCCGGCAGCAAGGCGGACCTGGAAGATCATCTCGGTTCGCCCGTCACCCAATTCTGCTATCCCTACGGCGACATGGATGACCGCGTCGCCGAAGCCACCCGGTCGGCTGGCTACGACGCCGCCACCACCACGCACCGCGGACGCGCAGCCACTGGTATGGACCTGTGGCGCCTGCCGCGCGTGCAAGTCGCGCGACACCATGTGCTGCCGCAGTTCGCCATGCGCGCCTTCACCAATTATGAGAATCGCCGCGCATGAAATTCCTTTTTGTGGGGACCAACCCGGAAAATACCGGGGCGGCGACGCACTTCATCGCCCTCGCGCAAGCCATGGTCGAAGCCGGTCATCAGGTCAGTGCGGTGGTCTATCCGAACGGATTGATCGCCAATCATCTGGCCAGTTCGGGTGTGAGGCTGTATCCGGCCAAGTTTCGCAACATCTTCGATCTGCGCGGTTACTTTGCCACCTTCAAGGCCGCACGTGATCTGAAACCGGACTGGCTCGTAGGCAATTTCGGCAAGGAATACTGGCCGTTGATCCTGATCAGCCGGCTGCTGAGCGTGCCGGTCGCGTTGTTCCGTCATCGCACCCCGGCCATGGGAAAGCTGTCCGGCTATCTCGTGCCACGGCTTGCACAACGCTTTTTCGCCGTTTCCAGCCATGCGCGACAGGTGTATCTCGATCGCGGCGTACCACCGCAACTGGTGCGCGTGCTCTACAACCCGGTGAACATGGCCTGGTGTCGCCCCGATGCACAACAGCGCAGCGACATCCTGCACAAGCTTGGTATGCCGCAGGATGCCATCGTCATCGGCTACTTCGGCCGTATCCATCACAGCAAGGGTATCTTCACCTTGCTTGAAGCCCTCGACGGCGCGATGGGCCAGGAACCGCGGCTGCATTGCATGTGGCTCGGCCATGGCCCTGATTCGCAACTGCTCGGCGAACGTATCGAAGCAGGTTCATTTGCGCATCGTCACCACATGCTGGGCTGGATCGACGACGTGCATCCGTACTACAGCGCGATCTCGATGCTGGCCTTTCCTTCCATCGCGCCTGAAACGTTCGGCCGCGTCTCAGTGGAAGCCCAGGCGGCTGGCGCACCGGTGCTGGGCAGCAATATTGGCGGCGTACCCGAAACACTCTCGCCCAATGTCACCGGCCTGCTGCTGCAACCCGGCAATGTCGCCGCTTGGCGCAATGCGATTTTGCGTATGTGCGATCCGGAAGTGCGCGAGCCGATGAGCGTCGCCGCGCGCGATTTCGTCGACCGGCATTTCAGCACGCGGGTTGTGGCGGATGAGTTTGTGCGCATTCTCAGCGATGGGTAGCGCCAGACCGCCTGAGGATCACAAGCACTTCCAACCTCCGCTCAGATAGCTGAGTGGGAACGCGATACATCTTCCTTCAGACGATGGACTCGATCAAGTCTGTGCTGGCGTTGGCGACTGCCATCGCGCACTGCTCGCGATGGTTCTGGTAGATGTTGCGATAGCGAAGATAGCCACCCGTGACGCCGTGTGGCTCCGGCGCCCCTCCCACCAGGAACCCCGCGCGTGAGTCGTGCACATAGTCGTCAAACAGGCGATGCACAGCGCCACGCACGTCGGCATGTCCGGTCACGGCTGAATACAGTTCGCGCGTAGAGGCACTGACGCCACGGTTGGCCCATGCCGTCGCAGGCAAGCCGCCTTGCAGCATCTCGGCGACTAGGTGGGCGGCTTGCGGCTGCATGCGCAAGCGAAGATCCCTCACCTGCTGCACGAGATCGTCCTGCGCCGCGGCTAATTTCTTCTGATCCTCATCCGTGGCACGCTTACAGAAGTCGCGATTATTCAAATCCACCCTGGACGGTGCCGCCTGACGCCACTGCAGATATTGGCGCGTATGCTGTTGAATCGTATCCAGCACGCCATCCTTGCCGGTGGCGTTCGCGCTGAAGCCGTTTTCGCGCCAATAGGCGTTGTAAGCCTCGATGAGCGCCATCGGGATATCGAACTCTTCTTTCAGCGTGGGTCTATCATTGATCTCTTTGCGTGACAGCAGCGGCACCCCCGCCTTCATCGCTTCATGGTGCATGTCGTTCAACGGAATCTGCGACAGCTGCCCTAGCTTGCCCTGCTCGGTGGGCAGGTAACCGCCACCCACATCCGAGTGCATGCCCGGGTAACCTACCTGCCTCACGTTGCTCGCCATCTCCGACGGAAAGCAGGCTCGCTGTTCGTGCAACGCAATGTAATGCACGCACTGCTCCACCACGGCGGCAATGGACTGGCTACCATCCGCCCATGCCATATGGCCGTCGAAGCCGGGAATCAGGTTGGCGTTGCCCACGGAGGCGACGGTATCGAACAGGCCCATGAAAGACAGGCGCAGTGGCACGCCCGCCAAGGTGCGGCAAGCGCCGGCATCCTCCTTGAGCAGCTCACTCAACCAATGCGCAAACGTGCGCGCCTGGGCAACACCGCGCGAGAAGCCGAATACCGCCACGTTGATCGACGTGATGGTGCGCTGCCTGCCCTTCAACACCGCCGCCAGCTTGTCTTCCCATGGACGCAAGCCACGAAGGCGGCGCTGTTTCTCCGGCTCGTATTCCGCCGCCATGTATCCGGGGGCGCCGGGCGACAACCGGGCTGGGCTCCAACTGGAGCTGATCGTGTTAACCAGGGTTCTGGCGTCATTGTCTTGGATCAACAAATGTCCATCCGTGGCATAGTGATGAACCGCGTTGAAAATGCGCGTGATGCCCCAGTTGATGCGGTCGGCGCCCATATAGCCGGCACCATTGCCTAACCAGCTATCCAACGTGGCACTGTTATCACCGATCTCTTTGAAGGGTGTGCCGACGCCGGAGATGTAGTAAGGAAAGAAGCCGTCCTCTGGTCTGTAGGGTGCTGCATTGAATAGTCGGGCGACGTTGCTGTGCTTGTTGCGTGCACGCTGGTCGCCGGTGGTCCTGGGCTCAATCCAGTTCTGGTTATTGCCGGTGCCGTCAAAAAACAGGGAAACGTACACCTGCCCTTGGCACTCGACGGTTTCCTTCGCATGAATGCATCTCATCGCGCGGGCTCGTTGCATCGCTTCAGGCGGGGAAAGCTTTCGGTAGCCATCAGCGGGCGCAGGATCAGGGAGGCTTATGGCGTAAGGCATGGGCATCGTCCTTGTTGTGGAAAGGCTTACATCTGGGCTTCGTCGGCGGTCACGGGGTACTGATCGGGGTAAGGCAAGTGCATCGTCACGAAGACCTTGATATCTCCGTTACGTAAAAAATGAACAGCAAATGCCCCGCTATCCTCCGGGGTGTAGGGCGGAACGGCGACAACACGGCTCTGCGGATGCGCGTTGTACGTATCCGTCCAGGTCACCGTCACGCTCATGCCGGGCGTGTATCGGCTTGGCAGGGAAACACAGCAGGCCATGCCGTGTGCTTCGTGCCTTGCCAAGAACGATCCAGCCTCGCCATTGACGGAGAAGTCGCCGATGTCATGATCGGTGTGGTTGTAGCCCACGACATCCAGTCCCATGGTGTGATCGGCCGCCTGACAACCGGCAAGCAGACCACTCAACAGCACAAGCATCAGGACAACGGCAAGTTTTTTCAGTGGCGTCATGACGTCACCGTTCGGTTGCCAATGCCATCGAAGAACAAGGTGACATACACCTGCCCTCGGCATTCGACGGTTTCCTTCGCATGAATGCATCTCATCGCGCGGGCTCGTTGCATCGCTTCAGGCGGGGAAAGCTTGCGGTAGCCGTCGGCGGGCGCAGGATCGGGAAGGGTTAGGGCGTGAGACATGGGCATCGTCCTTGTTGTGGAAGGGCTTACATCGGGACTTCGTCGCCCTTCAGCGGATAATTGGGATGTTCGGGGTAGTACATGGTGACGAACACCTTGATCTGACCGTTACGAAGAAAGTGGACGGCGAAATGGCCACCATCCTCCGGGGTATAGAGCGGAACGACGACAACGCGGCTCTGCGGATGCGCGTTGTACGTATCCGTCCAGGTCACCGTCACGCTCATGCCGGGTGTATATTGGCTTGGCAGGGAAACACAGCAGGCGAAACCGCCACCCCCTGAGTGCCTTGCCAGGAACGAGCCAGCCTCGCCATTGACGGAGAAGTCGCCAATCGAATGATCGGTATGGTTGTAGCCCACGACGTCCAGACCCATGGTGTCATCAGCTGCTTGGCAACTGGAGAGCAGAGTACTCACCATCGCGAACATCAGGGCAACGGCGAACTTTTTCAGTGCTGTCATGACGTCACCGCGTGGTTGACAGCGCCATGAAAGCGCAGGGTGACATACACCTGCCCTTGGCATGCCCCGGCTTCATTCTTGTGGATGCATGCCATCGCGTCGAAGGGCCAGAGATGCGCAGCTATCGCATCGCTATCTTCCGTCCTCTCACAAAGTACCTTGGCCCAACCGGGATAACCGGGCTGTAGCTCGTAACGTGCGGGAAAATACCGGCCTGGGCTGGTAAAGAGCTTTTGACCACATACCAGCGGCCTGAGGATTTCGCTTACCAAAGGCAGTTCCTTTATAGATAGCCAAAGTTTCTGATTCCCGGAACGGGTAATCAGGCACGCAGGCTGCGATAAAGGAAATAGAGATATTCCGATTTTCTTGTAAGCGTCAGCTCATTTCATCCGAAGTTCTGCTACGCGCAATATGAGGAAGACATCTCAATTTCCTCTACGCTTCACCCTGCGTGCCTCGTGCAGCTTGGCGTATTTCAAGAACACATAGAACGCTCCCAGCACGCTGGCGATAAACCCCGCCCAGCCACTGAGAAAATAACGTTTCAGCACAAACTGCCGCAGAAAGAACAATGGCGGATAGATCACCATGCGCACACCGGTAAAGCGCTGCCCGCGGCGCAATTTGTGCGCGACCATGCCACTGCTGTAGCGATTGATCTTTTCCACACGCGTGGCGATATCGCCATCGCCATCGTTGACGAAATCGGCGCCCCACAGCGTTTTCACCGGACCACGCACTTCCACCGCAGCGTGTACTTCCACATCATTCATGCCGCCGCGCTGGCGGTTGAACAATCGCAGATGGCCGTTACGATGGCTCCAGCGATGCTGCACCGTCCAGAACATGCGCTCACGGCGCGGTAGGCGAAAACCTGCGTGATGTGGATCTTCCAGCGCACGCTCAATAATCGTACGCGTGCCGGGCGAGAGGATCTCGTCGGCATCGAGGTTCAAGATCCAGTCGTTGCGTGCCAGATCGTAGGCGCGCTGTTTCTGCGGACCATAATCGTCGAACGGATGCACTTCCACCCGCGCACCATGCATTCGCGCGATGGCCACAGTGCTATCGGTAGAGCCGGAATCAAGCACAATGATTTCGTCGACCCAATCCACTTCGCGCAGACACAGATCAAGCGTATCGGCGTTGTTGTAGGTGATCACAACGACAGAGAGCGGCTCACGCGCCATGGTGCGACTCCCTTGTCACTACATAGAGTGCAGCGCACCACAGCCCCAAAAGCCAGGCGAACAGCAGACCCCACCATGCCGAATAGAAGGCCAGATGGGTATTGATCGGAAACAACATGACGCCGAGCGACAATGTGACCGGGAAAGCAGCGTCCTGTGCACGCGTGCTCACGCGCCGCCACGCCCGTACAGCTATGCCGATACCGGCCAGCCATAGCAGTAAACCCACGAGGCCTGTTTCAGTAAGAATCTCCAGCACGATCTGATGCGCATGGCAGGCACCCACGCCATCACCACAGTTTTCCGCCACCATGAAATGATCATTCGCCAGCGCGAAGTGTGGATAGGCATAACGAAAATCACGCACGCCCACGCCGGTGACCGGATGCGCCGCGATCATCGCCAGGCTGTTGTGCCAGATATCCAACCGACCCGTCATCGCTTCGTTGAGATCCTGTTCGTGACCACCCAATGCTTCGAGCGTGCGTTGCATGCGCGCATCGAAACGACTCGACGTTTTCCACGCAATACCGCCAGCTGCCAGCAAAACCACGGCCGCCATGAGACATGCAGCGATAAACCGCATGGGCGAGCCCGCTTCACGCCACAGAAAGACCAGCACGACCAGCGCAAAGCAGAGCCAAGCCGCGCGCGATCCGCTTAGCAACACCGGCCCCAGCAGAAGCAATAGCGCGATAACCAGACCGCGCCGTTGCCAACGCTCGCGAGCCACCGATAGTACAAATGGCGACAGCACCGCCAGGGTCGGCCCCAGTTTCGGATCATCCGCGCCGAACAGGCCGGAAATACGTTCCGGCTCAGCATGCCCGCGCAGGCTCCAGCCGGTAAGCATTTGCATCCACGCATCCAGCACCCAAAAGGCAATCACGATCGCGACCGCGACATAGAAACCATGCAGCCGCTGTTCGCTACACAAGACGTAGCAGGCATACGCCCCCAGCGGGAGGTAACGCAGCAAAGCCAACACTGTCGACCAGCTTTTACCCGGCATGACCGCATTAAAAGCCGACAGCAGCGCCGCGCCGACGTAGCAGGCCAACAACAACAGCAACAGTCGGATGCCAGGATCCTGCCAAAATGCGGTGCCATCGCGGCGCCACGCCAGCACAAACCCGATTGCGCAAAGCGCGGTGCCCAGTTCGGCGCTACGCCCGAACGGCAGCAACGCCACTACCAGCCATAACGGCAACAGCGGTGAACGCAGCAGGTCTTTCAGTGCTGGAATGAACGGATACATGCTGGATCCGAAACAACGATCCACGCATTGTAGGCGAGTCGCTCAATAGGTTGCTCAGTAAACGCTGCCGACAAATTCCCAGGATGTCTCAACCCTCAGGCCGCCACTTCCTCGTACAGCGCCAGGGCTGCGCGTTGCATATCAATCAGGCGATAACGCTGCAGCGGCGGAATCGGTGGCGCGACACGCAGCAGTTCAGCAGCGCGCTCCACCAGGCGCTCGCGATCACCGGGCGGCACCCGGCCTGCCGGATAGAGCTCGGCCAGCAACTCGCCGACGCCACCATGGGCATAGCCGAGCACGGGGCGGCACAGCGACAACGCTTCCACCACGGTCCGGCCGAATGCCTCGGGTTTGTTCGACAGCTGCAACACCAACGCGGACATGGCGTAGATATCGCGCACGTCATGACGCGGCGGACTCAACACCACCTGCCCTGCTATGCCGCGCGCATTGATCAGATCCTGTAGCTCTCGCACGTAGGCTTCCCGCCCCGGTTCGATCACACCCAGCAGCAACAAGCGCGTTTCGATGCCGCGCTGCTTGAGTTCGGCAACCAGTTCGATTGCGTCATGATGACCTTTCAGACGCGTACCGCGCCCAGGCAGGATGAGCAGTGGCGCACCGGCCAACGCCGGGAATTCGGAAAAGAACGCTTTCTGCCACGCCTCATCCGGGCGATGGCCGTAAGGAAAGGCTTCCGGATCAATGCCGCGCGGAATGATGCGGATGCGGGCCGGATCCAGCTTTTGATAGTGGCTAAGCAGATAATCGCGAACCGTCTGCGAAACGACCACGATGCGTTCACCACGCAACATGATGGCGCTGTAACGCCCCGGCGAGTTCAAACCGTGCACCGTGGTGATGAAATGCGGCCTCGGCGACATGCCCTTGAGCGCCCACCAGCCCATCCAGGCTGGCAAGCGCGAACGGACATGGACGATGTCCGGCTTCAGTTCGCGCAAGATGCGTCGCAACGGGCCCAGCTTGCCGAGGGTCAGCAACGATTTACGGCCGATATCGAGGGTGATGTGCTCGCTGCCTTCGGCTTCCAGCTGAGCGGTCATACGGCCACCGGCGGAAATCACCACCGAGCGATGACCGGCCTGCACCAGCGCCTGCCCCATCTCCAGCACCGAACGCTCCGCCCCGCCCGCGCGCAGCGCAGGAATCAGCTGCACAACAGTCAGCACCCTGGCTGGTGTGGCGGCAACGGACATGGTTCCCTCGTTCGCGACTTTCATCCTAAAAAACAAGCACTAATCGTGCCGCGTAGCGCCTCGCGCGCCAGGGGGTCTGCCGCGAATCAGTCGTTGAGGACGTAATGTGCGCCGCAGTAAGGACATACGGACTCGCCGCCGTCCTGAACGATGGGCAAATATACCTTGGGATGGGAATTCCACAGCGCCATGCCGGGCATCGGACATGACAGCGGTAGGTCCGAACGCGTCACTTCGTAACGATTTTCGGCATTCGCCAGGATGGGCTTGGCCGCGGCAGGGGAACCCGACATGGGATGTTGCTCCGGGATGAAACGATTGGGTTGTCTAGTTTAGCAAGGGACAGGCCCCCGGTAGCGAGGGCGTGCGCACACGCACGCCCTCTTATCCCTTGCCTAGACCTTACTGGCCTGCCTTCGGCACCGAACCTTCGGTGGTGATGGTGAGCTGGATCTCGTCGCTCACCTTCGGCACATAGGCGCCCAGGCCAAAATCGGAACGCTTCAGCGTGCCGGTGGCATTGAAGCCGATCGACTGCGCGCCCGTCATCGGATGCGGACCCACGTTATTGAGCGTTGCATTCAACACCACCGGCTTGGTCACACCGTGCACGGTGAGGTCGCCGGTTACCTTGTAATGCTTGCCACCCAACGGTTGTACGCTGGTGCTCTTGAAGGTGATGGTGGGGAATTTGTCGGCGTCGAAGAAGTCAGGCTCCTTCAGGTGCTTGTCGAGCGCCGGTACGTGGGTATCGAGATTGCTCAGTGGCAAGGTGACTTCCACCGAGGACTTGGACGGGTTTTGCTGGTCGAACACGAGCGAGCCATCGCCGAGGCCGATATCAGCCACCGGATTGGAGAAGCCGAAGTGGCTCCAGCTGAACAGCACCATGGTGTGGCCGGGATCAAGCTTGTAGGTCACCGGAGCTGCCTGGGCCGACATCGCCGCGCCGAGCAGACCGGCCAACATCACATAACGAAAAGTACGCATTGAAGAATCTCCTGCTTCAATCAGTAGTGGGGGGTTGAGAAGGCGTCTGCGACGCCGATTCGAATGACACAGACTGCAAACCTTCCAGCTCACGCAATTCATCAGCCAGGGTCACCAGCTGGTCGTTACGCAAGGCCGGACCAAAAATCAAATCGACCTGGTCGTCACCATCCTCCTGCCGCCGCAGAACGATTTTCTGCAGCGGCAAATGGCGGCGTGAAACGATGGCTTCCACCGAACCCAGCGCTGTCGCATCCGTCAGGCGCAAGCGCAAACGCGGAATGGCACGCCTGCCCCACGACATCAGCTTGCGTTCCAGCGGCTTGAGCAGCGCCAGAATCAGCCAGATCAAACCGGTGGCAATACCCGCTGCGGCGAACAGGCCACTGCCCGACGCCAGACCGATCGACGCCGTGGCCCACAGGCCCGCGGCGGTAGTCAGTCCACGCACGATCTGCTCACGTTGCAGAAACATGATCGTGCCGGCACCGAGAAAACCGATTCCGCTTACCACCTGGGCCGCGATACGCGATGGATCAAGCACCACATCAGGATGACCCAACACGTCGCGAAACCCGAATGCAGAGACGATGATCGCCAACGCCGAACCCACGCTCACCAACATGTGAGTGCGCATGCCGGCAGCCCATTCGTTGCGGCTGCGATTGAGCCCGATCACCGCACCGAGCACGGCAGCCAGAGCAAGGCGCAGAAGGACTTCGGGAGCGTCGATCATCGCTGGAGGATAGCCCAGGTGGCGGTTTGCGCAGCGCCCGGCCCCGGGAGCTGCGCGCCTAACCTTATTCCACGCGGCAGGCCTCGTCGAACGACAGACGCGGGCTGCGCGGGAACAAGTCGCGGCTGCTGTCGCCGTAGCCGATGTTGATCAGGAAATTGGACTTGATCGACGTACCGGCAAAGAACGCCTGATCCACGCCGGCATTATCGAAACCCGACATCGGGCCACAATCCAGCCCCAACGCACGGGCGGCTATGATCACGTAGGCGCCTTGCAGGGTCGCATTGCGGAACGCCGTGGTATCGATCGCCACCTGATTGCCCACGAACCAGCTGCGCGCATCGGCGTGCGGGAACAGCTTCGGCAACTTTTCGTAGAACTCATGATCATTAGCAACGATGGCCGTGACCGGCGCGGCCAGCGTCTTGGCGCGATTGCCCTCGGACAAGAATGGCTTGAGCTTTTCCTTGGCCGCGGCGGATGTCACGAACACCAGTCGCATGGGTGAGGAGTTCGCACTGGTCGGGCCGAATTTCGCAAGTTCGTACAGCGCATGCAACTGCTCCTCGTTGACGGGCTTGGGCAGGAATGCGTTAAAGGTACGGGCGTTGCGGAACAACTGATCCAGTGCCGCCTCGGCAAGCTTCTCGCTCATCGGTATCCTCTGCATGACAACGCGCCCGATTTGGCGCAAGGCTACAGAGTGTAAGCGCAAGCAGGATCGATCAGAGGTCAACGGGGCGAACGAACTGTGCACAATCCGACGACAATCGCCCCAGACAAGGCATTCTTTGGCATGAAAACGGCAGGCGCATGAGCACAAGGGCGCTGCCTGGCGAGTGCTGGGCCATCACTGACCATGCCGCCGGCAACCAGCGGCAGGCGCTGGCCCTGGCCGAGCGGCTGGGCATGCCGGTGCGCCACCTGGTGCTGTCGCCGCGTGCGCCGTGGTCGTGGCTGTCACCACGGATGATGCTCGGCGGACGGCTGGCGCTGCCACGCGACCAGCGCACCACTTTCGCGGCGCCCTGGCCGACCGTGGCCATTGGCTGCGGCCGCAGCGCTGCCTTGTTCACCCGCATGCTGCGTAGCGTGACGGAACATCACTGCCATACCGTGCAGATCCTCGATCCGCGCATCGATCCGGCCCACTGGGACACCGTGATCGCCCCCCGCCACGATCAGCTCGCCGGTGACAACGTGCTGCGACCACTCGGATCGCTCAATCCCGTTGACGACAACTGGCTGGAAGACGGCCGCGAGGCGTGCTCGACCCTGGGTGATCTGCCGCGCCCGCGTGTCGGCGTGCTACTCGGCGGACCACGCACGGGGATCCGCATCGATACCGACTACGCCAAGCGGCTCATCGACACACTGCTTGCCCGTCGACGCAGCGAAGGCGGTAGCGTGCTGGCACTGGCATCGCGGCGCACGCCTGCCGCGGTGATCGACGTTGTGCGCGGCGCATTGAAAGGTATTCCAGGCCTGGTCTGGTCAGGACCTGACGACGGCAGCAATCCTTATCCCGGCGTACTCGGCTGGGCCGACCGACTGGTAGTCACGCCCGACTCGGTCAATATGCTCAGCGAAGCCTGTGCCGTGGGTTGTTCCGTACAGACGCTGGTGGCAGAGCCATTGCCGTCGAAGATCGCACGCTTTCATCGCAACCTGCACGAAGCGGGCCTGCTACACGATTTGGACAGTGCAGCTCCCTCCCAACAAATACCATTGCGCGAAACAGCTGCGATGGCCGACACCTTACGCCAACGCGTGCTGTTGAAATGACTTGTACCTTACGCGCCCAGAGCTAGCTTAATCAGGTCTTGCGAACTTTAATCCTAATACCCCGTTTAGCAGCGAGCCAAAGTCGAGCAACGGTAAAGGAGCAATCATTATCCGCCGAATCGTCCGAAACGTTTTGTGCTAGCTTTTGCTGCGGCCAGACGCATGGCCCATATGTCGATAGCACATTATACATCGACGCAAACAGGGGACAACATGAAGATTTTTGCCAGAGTGCTTAAATTCGTGCTGCTGATTGCCGTGCTTGCCAGCTGCACGATGAACGTCAAACCCAATATGGACGACACCTCGCAGTTGCCGGATGGCAAAGGCGTCCTGGTAGCCCGCTTGGCTGTCCCATATCTTTTGAAACCTGGCCTGCCAACATCGGTTGCGTTGCTCAATATCAACAACGGTTCGGGTGTAAATATCCGACTAAGTTCGGCCGAAACCTATCTTGCCATCCCACTTCCAGCAGGCAGTTATCGATGGAACAATCTCAGCGTAGGTTCTTACGGCGCTCACATCAGCTCAAAGCAATTCGAGATTGACGCGGGCAAGATCAATTACGTTGGCGATATTATCCTGTTGATGGAAGGCACCAACAATCCCAGAACAAGCAGTATCGCAACATACCGCGCCAATTTTAAAATCTACGATTACCATAAACATATTCTTCCGGTGCTGGCTGCAGCTTATCCAAAGCTATGGAGCAACTATCCGGTAGTCATAAACCTTCCTGCTGCTTACTAAACCTGGATCGGAGAAGAATCGATCCGCATAAAAATCGAACAGAGCAAATCGGCCCGTTTCCACCTTGTAAGACGTGATACGCGGCACCCAATCCACCGAGCAAGCGCAGCAGCCACCATGATTCATATCCGGACCTTTCAGGAGTCCCTGCAGTCGCGAATCCACAAGTGCAGGGACACGTTTTAAAACGCAAACCCCAAGGCGCGCGTCACGACATTAACGTCGCTGGTCAGTGCCTCCAATTCTTCATCGCGCTGTGCAATACGCGAACGTAAATCCAGCGTGCAAAGCAACGCACGCCGCAATAGCTCCGCATGCGCCACGGTCAGGCAGTTGGCCTGGGCCGTATCCAGCAAGCGTGCCTCACGGCAGGCTTCAATCAAGCCGGCGTTGGCGGTAATCGCCAGCAAGCCCGGTGCATGAGCGGCGTGCGCCAGCACCAGACCTTGCAAGGCAAATTCGATATCCAGCAAGCCACCGTGCCCTTGCTTGAGATCGATCTGCGCGGCATCCGAGCGATCGCGCTCGGCGCGCCAGCGTTGTCGCATGCTGCTCACTTCCGCCAGCACTGCCGCGCGATCGCGCGGCACGGCCAGCGTCCGGCGCCTGACCTCTGCCAGCTCGGCATTCAACGCTGCGTCACCGGCGACAGGACGGGCGCGCAGCAGGGCTTGATGTTCCCAGGTCCAGGCGCGGCTCTCCTGATAGGTCACGAAGGCTTCCAGGCTGCCGACCAGCAGTCCTTTCGAACCGTCGGGCCGCAAGCGCGTATCCACTTCGTACAAGCGCCCCGCCCGCGTCAGCACGGTCAGCCAGTTCATCACGCGCTGGGTCAGGCGCTGATACCAGCGCGAACCTTCCAACGGACGTGGACCATCGCTCATCTCTTGCGCGCGCTGACCATCAAACACGAAGACCAGATCCAGATCGGACGCAAAACCCAGCTCTTCGCCACCCAGGCTGCCATAGCCAAGCACCGAAAAACCCGAGCCCTGCCCCGGCAGTCGGCCATGCTGCGCGATCACCTCACGCTCGGCCAGCGCAGCTACTGCATTGACCACCGATTCGGCCAGCGCGGCCAAGCGGCGCGCCGTGGACACGGCATCGGCACGCCCATCGTTGAAAGCCAACCCTAAGCGAAAGGCGATGCTGGATTTGAATTCGTTGATGCGCTCCAACTCCGCCTCGGCTTCACGTTCGTCCAGCGTGGTAAGCACGCGCGCGATCTCGGCGCAGATATCCGCACGCTTGAGCGGCAGCTGATCGATACGCGGATCGAGCACATCGTCCAGCAACAGCGGCTGTGCAATCACGCGTTCGGCGAGGAACGCGCTGTCGGCAAACAGTTGGGCAAGCCGTTTGCGCGCGGCGGGCTGTTCCTCCAGCAATGCCAGATACGAAGGGCGTCGCGCCACGGTCTGGATCAACCGGCACAAGCGCAGCAGGCATGGTACGGGTGCCGCGGTCGCGCGCGCCACGGACAGCAATTGCGGCATCAGATGATCGAGCTGTTCGCGCGTGCGCGCCGACATCGCACGCAACTGCGCTGCTTGCGGCAACTTCGACAAGGCGTCGACCGCATCTGCGCCAGGAACGAAGCCTGATGATTCCATCAGCGCGGCATCCAGCGATTCATCGCAGGCGCGCTGCCACAGCACCGCGTCGGCCGCCGGCACACTCGCACGGGAGCCGCCTTCGGGCATCAGCACGGCAGCGAATTCGGTAGCGACGATCTCGCGGTGTCTGGCCAGTTCCTCGGCCAGCGGTTCCCACGCCGGATAATCCAGGCCCAAGGCCAGACGCTCGCGGGTCAATGCATCGTCAGGCAAGTCATGGGTCTGCGCGTCGCGCAGCATCTGCACGCGGTTCTCCAGACGCCGCAAGAAAACATACGCTTCGCGCAAAGCGCGTGCACGCGATGCGGGAATATGTCCACGCGCCTCACAGGCGGTAAGCGCCGGCAACAAGCCGCGTACACGCAAACTCGGTTCGCGGCCACCGCGGATCAATTGCACCAGCTGCACGATGAATTCGATTTCGCGGATACCGCCCGGCCCCAGCTTGAGATTGTCCGCCAAGTCTTTGCGTGCGACTTCCGCGTCAATCAGCGCCTTCATCTCTCGCAAACCAGCGAAAGCGGTGTAATCGAGATATTTGCGATAAACGAAAGGCCGCAGCATCTCCTGCAACTGCTTGCCCGCCGTGCGATCACCCGCCACCGTGCGCGCCTTGATCCAGGCGTAACGCTCCCAATCGCGCCCTTCTCGCTGGTAATACTGCTCCATGGCACTGAACGGCAAAGCAAGCCGACCTGCATTACCGAAAGGACGCAGCCGCAGATCTACGCGTGCACAGATCCCATCCTTGGTGGGTTCATTCAACAAGCGCACCAGCTGCCGACCGAGGCGTACGAAATATTCGCTGTTATCCAACGAACGCGCACCATCGCTTTCGCCGCCGTGCGGATAAGCGAGCACCAAATCGATATCGGATGAGAAATTCAGCTCCGCGCCACCGAGCTTGCCGAAGCCGATCACGATCAGCCGCTGCAGGCTTCCATCCTCTCCGCGGGCATGCCCGTAGCGGGCGGCCAGCATGCGCTCGGACCAATCGAGCGCGCTGCCCAGCAAGGTTTCATAGAGCACACTGGTGGCCGACAACACCTCCGGCAGCTCATCGAGGCCATTCACGTCACGAAAGACCAGGCGCAACGCTTCGGCATGACGAAAGCGGCGCAACGTAGCCATCGTGGCCGTCTCATCAATATCGAGTTTGAGCGTATCGATGCGCGCCGCGGCATCGCTGCCTGAGCGCAAGCGCTCCAATCCTTGCGGCGCGAGCAACTGCGGCTGACTGCGCCAGGTTTCGAAGGCGAAATCGCTGGCCAGCAAAGTACGCCGGATGCGTTCGGCCACGCCTGCATCGTCATGCAGCGGCACGCCGGCAGCGCGGCAACAGGCAACCAGCTGCGCGTAGCGATCGTCGATCAAGGCACGCAGCGCGGAGGATTCGGTCGAAGCGGAAGTCACAGCCATGCGCCCATTATGACCGGAACTTCCCCGTCCTCCGAATCGCGGTTCACCTCCACGCGTATTGGCTGCATCCGCATCCATGTGCCAGCAGCAGCGGGACAGAACCCGATGGCATCGACCGACAGCGCATCCCTATCGCTGACGGCACCTTAGTCGGACGGCCCCGCATTGGGCCGCGATAGCCAGCAAAGGAGCGACACCATGCAAGGACGTCATGGATCCGGACTAGACCTTCCATCAGGCGATGACACCCATTCGCCTGCGATGCTCAAGTTCGGCGAACAAGGCGAAGCGGTCCGCGAACTGCAACGCCAGCTGAGCAAAATCGGTTACCACGATATCGATGGCGCCCCGCGTGCCGACGGCGCGTTTGGCCACCGTACGCGTTACGCCGTCGAGGCCTTTCAATACGATTATGGCCTGATCGTCGATGGCGTGGTTGGCCCCAAAACCTCGGCCGCGCTGAAGCATGCCCAACACGCGCATCGCGTCTTCAGGTCATCGACAGACGATTCCGAACAAGCCATGGGCGGCTGAAATCGCGAAAACGCCTCACGCTTCCAGGCGACGCCACGGTCCAAAGGCTACCGGCGACACGGATTGATGTGGATGGAGCTCTGCACGCGCGCGAACGCGGCCATCTTTGTCGCTGCCGAATACCGTCAGCGACTGAAAGTGGATCCCCAGTGATTCACCCACTGCAACAGCATGCCGCGCCCAATCACGCTCGCTCCACTCCGCTTCCAACGGCTCTGCCAAACCATCCATCTGCAGACCGGCGCGCACCGTGCCGGCGACATGCCTTAGTCCCAACAGCCGTGCGGCCAGACCTTCGCCTTGGCGCGAGGCAGGGACGATATGCTCAGGCCTGGCGTGCACAGTGACCTTATGCACATCTTCGGTTGCGAAATCATCCAATCGCCATGCGTGACCAAACAGGCGCAGATGCGAATCATCGAGTTCCCCCGGCAACGATTGGCCGCGCGCAATGAAGCCGGAGGCAAATGGCGTAGCCGGATGCTGGTAGATCTGCTCCGGCGTACCGATCTGCTCGATGCGCCCACAATTCATCACTACCACGCGATCCGCCATTTCCAGAGCTTCATCCTGATCGTGTGTCACGAACAGCGTGGTGATACCGAGCGAGCGGTGAAACTCACGCAGCCAGCGGCGCAGATTCACACGTACCTGTGCATCGAGTGCACCAAACGGCTCATCCAGCAACAGCAGTCGAGGCTCGATAGCTAGCGCACGAGCCAATGCCACGCGCTGGCGTTGACCGCCCGAAAGCTGTGCGGGATAACGCCCCACATATGATTCAAGCTCGACCCGGCGCAGCAACTCCTCCACGCGCGCCTTGATCACGGAAGCCTTCGGCCGGGATCGCCACGGGCGTACGCGCAGACCAAATGCCACGTTCTGCGCCACGGTCATATGCGGAAACAGGGCGTAATGCTGAAACACCAGTCCTACGCCACGACGGCGCGCATCCAGCGCCAGCAAATCCTGCCCATCGCGCTGCACGCTGCCAGCATCCGGCTGATCAAGCCCGGCAAGGATGCGCAGCAGGCTGGTTTTGCCCGATCCTGATGGGCCGAGCACGGCGACGAACTCACCATCGGCGATCGTCAGGCTGACATCGTCCAGCGCCGTGAACTGGCCGTATTGGCGACGCAGACGCGAAATTTCGATACCCATGCCGCTGTTCCTCAATGCCCTGCGTGCAACCCGCCGCTCTGCCGCCACTCCAGCAGGCGCTTGATGCCCAGGGTGAACACAGTTAGCAGGGCGAGCAGTGAAGCCACTGCAAAGGCGGCGGAAAAATTTTCGTCATAGAGCTGATCGACCTGTAGCGGCAAGGTGTTGGTCAAGCCGCGCAGATGACCGGAAACGACATATACCGCACCAAACTCGCCCATCGCGCGCGCATTGCACAGCAGGACGCCGTACAGTAGGGCCCAGCGCACTCGCGGCAAGGTCACGCGGAAGAAGATCTGCCAGCCATTCGCACCGAGGGTGAGCGCCGCTTCTTCCTGCTCCGATCCCTGCGCCTGCATCAGCGGAATCAGCTCGCGTGCAACGAATGGCAAGGTCACGAACACTGTCGCCAAAACCAGCCCTGGCAGCGCAAAAATCACCTGCAACCCGCGCGCTTCCAGCCACGGCCCGAGCCAGCCGTATTTGCCGTAAATCAGGATCAGCATCATGCCTGCCACTACCGGCGACACGGAAAACGGCAAATCGATCAACGCACCCAGCAGTGCCTTGCCGCGAAACTGGAAGTGCGTCATCGACCATGCGGCGGCGAGGCCGAAGACCAGATTCAAAGGCACGGCGATCGCCGCCACCGTCAAAGTTAGCCGCACAGCGGCAAGCGTGTCCGGCTGGCGGATCGCATCCAGATAAAAGGCCGCGCCCTGGCGGAACGCCTCGGCAAATATCGCCAGCAACGGAAGCACCAGCAACCAGGCAAGCACCGCGATGGCAGTCAGCACCAGCACAACATGTGCAACGCGAACCGACCGTTCGGGCCGCCCACCTATCGTTACCACGGCGGATAGGGCAGCCATCAGCGCGACACCGCCCAACGGCGTGTCCACCGCTGTAATACCGCGATCGCCACCAGCAACAACAAGGACGCAGCGAGCATCACTACGCCCAGCGCGGCTGCACCGCGATAGTCGTATTGCGAATCGATTTTCTGCACGATCAGGTACGGCGCAATCTCAGTACTGAACAGGCGATTGCCGGAAATAAACACCACCGAGCCGTATTCGCCAATCGCGCGAGCCAGCGCCAATGCGTAACCTGTGAGCAGGGTCGGCAACAATAGCGGCAGGAGCACGCGGAAGAAGCGTTGTCCAGGCGATGCGCCCAAGGTGTAGGCCGCCTCCTCAAGATCACGCTCCAGGCTCTCAAGCACCGGCTGCAAAGTCCGCACCACGAACGGCAATCCCACGAACACCATCGCCAACAGCACGCCCAGCCGCGTGTAAGCCACTTCGATTCCGTACGGCGCCAGGCGGCTTCCCAGCCAGCCGTTTGGCGCATACAACGCCGTGAGCGCGATACCTGCCACCGCCGTCGGCAATGCAAACGGCAAATCGACCAGTGCATCGCACAGACGGCGGAACGGGAAGCGGTAACGCACCAACACCCAGGCCACCAGCAGGCCCAGCAGCACGTCGATGGTGGCTGCCAGCACAGCCGCGCCGAAACTCAGCCGCAACGACGCCAGCACGCGGCGCGTACCGACCTGCGCCCACCATCCCGCCGGCCCCAGTTCGCCAGCCGTCCAAAGCAGCGCTGCCAACGGCAGCAACACGCAACTGCCCAACACAGCCAGCGTGTAGCCTGTGCTCAAGCGAAATCCTGGCAGAACGTGGCGTGTCATCAGGAAGCGTTCTCAATGCTCGCCTTCGGTGATCTGGTCGAACACGCCGCCATCGGCAAAATACGTTGCCTGCGCTTTGCGCCAGTCACCAAACTGCTGGGCCAGCGTGAACGTCTTCACCGCCGGGAATTGCGCGGTATAGCTGGTCGCTACCGATGCCAGACGTGGTCTGAAAAAGTGCTTGGCGGCAATCGCCTGCCCTTCCGGACTGTAGAGAAATTGCAGATAAGCCTGCGCGACTTTCTGCGTGCCATGTGCGGCCGCAACGGTGTCGACGACAGCGACTGGCGGCTCGGCCAGAATCGTGGAGGAAGGCACCACGATTTCAAATTTATCCTTGCCGAACTCCTGCTGGCTCAGCAACGCTTCGCTTTCCCACGCGATCAGCACATCGCCGATCCCACGCTGGACAAAGGTGTTGGTGGCGCCGCGTGCACCCGTGTCCAGCACAGGCACATGCTTGTAGAGCGCAGTGACATAGGCACGTGCCTTGTCGGCGCTCCCTCCGGGTTGACGTTCAGCCCAACCCCAGGCAGCAAGGAAATTCCAGCGTGCACCGCCGGACGTCTTTGGATTGGGTGTAACCACTTGCACATCTGACCGGATCAGATCCGGCCAGTCGCGGACATGCTTCGGATTGCCCTTGCGCACCAGGAAAACGATGGTCGATGTATAGGGCGAGCTGTTGTCCGGCAAACGCGTTTGCCAGTCCTTGGCCAGCAAGCCCTTGTCCGCCAGCACATCGATATCGTAGGCGAGCGCCAGCGTGACGATATCGGCCTGCAACCCATCCAATACGGCACGCGCCTGCTTACCGGAACCGCCATTGGAGGTCGTAACGGTGACACTCTGCCCTGTCTGTTTTGCCCATTGCGCCTTGAAGGCTGCATCCACGTCCTGAAAATACTCACGGGTGGGATCGTAGGACACATTCAACAGCTGCGTATCCGCTGCGTGGACATAGCCTGTGAGCAGCGTAAGCAGGGCGACCAGCATCAACATGTTTCGTTTCATACGGGACAGATCTCCTTCGGGCAGGTCGAAGACGCCCATCGTCGACTATAGATTTGGATGGCCAAACGGCTGAAAGCGCGGATCGTTCTATCCATATGCCGGACATCCGCCCGGGCGATCAGATAAAGACTTCCGCTCGCAATTCGAATACGTGCGGATTGATGACCAGCCCGCGGCGATCGCTGAATGCCCAGATGTAGTTCGCCTGCAAGCGCAGATGCGTGCCCAGGTACCAGTTCGCGCCGGCAGTCCAGTCGTGTTCTTTGCCACCGAACACCCGGCCGTCGTTGAGATCCAGTTCGCTGTAACGCAAGGCAAATTCCACCGCGCCCCAGGGATGCGAGGGGATCACATTGCTGACATTGCCGTCGTGATACTGGCGCGACTCACCGGTCACCACCCAGGTGCCATAGGTGTAAAAGCCGTTGATGTCGTAATTGGGCTTGCCATTGTTGAACGTCGTCTGCGTTTGCAGGTATTCGCTCTGGATAGACCACGGACCATCGATCCACAGTCCCTCCAGACCCTGACGATTGATGTGGTCAACGCCGGTAAGCGTGCCTGAGCTGATCAGCGTCACCGTGGTGAGACCCGCTTCGGGCGGCGTCTTGAAGCTGGTCGTTGCCGGCTGCTGCACACCTAGCGCGTCGACAAGCCCATGGGGGCGCTCTTGTGAGGCGGCAAGCCCCAGGTGCAGAACATGGCCCGGCGCATGAATCGGCACCCAGGCGGCACGGGCAGCAACGGTATGCCCCGGATTTTTGCCCTCCATGTTCTCGCCGTAATACCCCAGGCTGGCCAGCCAATGCGTACGCAGAATGGCCCAGTCGATGCCGATACGGCGATTTTCATAAATCGCCTGCGATGGCAGTGCCAGCTCAATGAATGTCGTCTGGGTCGAGGTGGTCACTCCCTCGAAGCTCACCGGCGTCTTGCTTTGCCCGAAGCGGATAGCACCAAAATCCTGGCCAAATAGGGCCTGCGACTGCAGGCGGAAGAAGGCGTCCTGCCATTGCTTCGATTGAAAGTCGTAATAGACGGTCGCGTCGTACACGCCAGGCTTCTTCACGTAGAAACCCAGGTATTTGCGGCGATTGGTGTGCGAGTCCGTGAATTTTCCGTCGTCGTGTGAAAAGTCGTTCACATCGTATTGATAGCGCAGCACCAGGCCCAAGTCCGTCCCGTCATTGAACTGCACATGGGTCGGCCAGTTGTTGAGCCAGTCGTAATCGTCAGCCCTGGCGGTGGTCGGCACGAGCATGGACAAGACCGCCGCCACGGCCCATGCGAATACCGGATAAGTGAATGTCGATCTTCGCTGCATGGATGCCTCCGACGCCGTGCTGGCACGGCGCCCTTTGATAGAAAGAAGAATTCCCCACGGAACGCCTGAGGGGTGCGCTCCAGGATCCATGCTGCCCTGCGGCATCGGCGAAGCGGAAAGGAGGGAATGGCATGCGGATATGCCGCCCCATCATTTCTTCGTTAAAAAACGAAGTTCTAACATCTTCGAATCAGATGGACGTCTATACGTCCAAGGATGAAGAACGATGACGGCCGCCACACTATCGCCACTGCCGGAGGATAAGCAAGCCCTCGTCACCCGGCTGGCCGAAGGACTCGACACCCCCGCCCTGCACTGGCTGTCCGGCTACTTCGCCGGCGTGGCCGTGCAGCGCCAGGGTGGCGGCAAAAGCGCGGCTATCGAACCGGCCGCCGCAACGGATACGCAGACCCGGCTCACTGTGCTCTACGGTAGCCAGACCGGAAATGCCAAACGTATTGCGGAGGATCTTGGTCGTCGCGCGACCGCCGCAGGCCTGGCCGTACGCATTGTCCGCGCGGACGCTTACGTCACACGCGAACTCAAGCAGGAGCGCTTGCTCTATGTCGTCATCAGCACCCAAGGCGATGCCGAGCCGCCGGACGACGCGCGCGCCTTCGTTGAATTCCTGAGCAGCTCGCGTGCGCCGAAACTGGACGAGCTGCACTACGCCGTGCTCGGCCTCGGTGATTCCAGCTACCCGCAGTTTTGCGCTATCGGACGCCAGGTCGACGAACGGTTGGCCGCACTGGGAGGCGCGCGTCTGTTTAGTGCAGGCGAAGCCGATGTGGACCTGGAGAGCGTGAGCCAGCCCTGGCTGGAGCACGCACTTCAGCAGGCGCGCGAACAACTGAAAACCGCGACCCCTCTGGCGAAGGTGACGCCGCTTCGCACAGCGCGCAACACGCCGACCTGGCATCGCGAGCAGCCCTTCGCGGCACCTTTACTGCTCAATCAGCGCATCACCGGCCGTGACAGCGATCGCGATGTACGGCATCTGGAACTATCACTGGAAGGCTCTGGCCTTCGCTATGCACCGGGCGATGCGCTCGGCGTATGGCCGACGCAAGCAGCTGCACTGGTCGAGGCTATTCTTGCGACCACGAAACTCAATGGCGACGCACCCGTGCAGGCCGGTGGCGAAGAGCGTTCGCTGCGCCTCTGGCTTGCCGAGCGGCGCGAGCTGACACAGTTGACCCGGCCGTTCTTCGCCGCACACGCCGAACGCAGTGGTGACGCTGCATTGCGCGCATTGCTCGAGCCGGTGTCGCGCGACGCGCTGTCCGAACGCTTCTCACATTGGCAAGTGATCGACCTGCTTCGCCGCCATCCGGCTGATTGGACGCCGGAAAGCCTCGTCGCCGCTTTACGACCACTCGCGCCACGTCTGTATTCGATCGCATCCAGCCAATCGGTGGTCGGCGATGAAGTACACCTCACCCTCAGCCATGTCGACTACGCCCTGGATGGCGAAGCGCGTTGGGGTGCGGCCAGCCGCTATCTGGCACATCGTGCCGAAGGCGAAACCGTACCCGTCTTCATCGAAGCCAACGAACGATTCCATCTACCGGCGGATGAACGCGACATCATCATGATCGGGCCCGGCACCGGCGTCGCGCCGTTCCGCGCCTTCGTGCAGGAGCGCGCAGAGCGCGGGGCCAGCGGACGCAATTGGCTGTTGTTCGGCAATCCGCATTTTCACTCGGATTTCCTGTACCAGACCGAGTGGCAGCAAGCGTTGAAGAATTCGCAGTTGCATCGCATCGATCTCGCCTTTTCGCGTGATCAGGCCGAAAAAATCTACGTGCAACACCGTCTTCGCGAGCAAGGCCGCGACCTCTATGAATGGCTCGATAGCGGCGCGCATCTCTATGTCTGCGGCGATGCCACCCGCATGGCGAAAGATGTGCACAAGACGCTTATCGACATCGTCGCCGAACACAGTGCCCGCACGGCCGAAGACGCCGAGACATGGCTGAACCAGTTGATCCAACAGGGGCGTTACGCCCGCGATGTGTACTGAGGCGCGCGATGAGCGATAGCACCGTTTCTGAATTCGAACGCATCAAGGCGAACAGCCGCTTTCTACGCGGCACGCTGGTGAAAGGCCTGGCCGACCCGATCACGGGCGCGATCAGTGATGACGATAACAAGTTGCTGAAATTCCACGGTAGCTATCAGCAGGACGATCGCGACCTGCGCGAGGAACGTCGCAAACAGAAGCTGGAACCGGCCTACCAGTTCATGGCTCGCGCACGCCTGGCTGGCGGCGTGCTCAGTCCCGCGCAATGGCTCGCCTTCGACCACATCGCGCGCACCTGGGCCAATCACACACTACGCATCACCACGCGGCAAACCTTTCAGTTGCATGGTGTGCTCAAGCGCGACCTGAAACGCTCCATTGCCGAGATGAATAAGGCACTCGTCAGCACCATCGCCGCCTGCGGCGATGTGAATCGCAATGTGGTGGCAAGCGCCAATCCCGTCGCTACGCCAGCGCACCGGCTGGCTTATCGCTGGGCGGAACGTCTTTCCGAACACCTGAAGCCCAAGACGCGTGCCTATCACGAGATCTGGCTGGATGAGCAACTGATCGCCGGTGGTGAGGAAGAAAGCGAGCCGCTCTACGGACCCACCTATCTGCCGCGCAAGTTCAAAATCGGTGTAGCCGTTCCGCCCAGCAATGATGTCGATGTCTTCGCCCAGGATCTTGGCTTTATCGCGATCATCGAGCACGGCGAGCTGCTCGGCTTCAACGTAGCCATCGGTGGCGGCATGGGTGCTACGCAAGGTGACCCCAGCACCTATCCGCGGCTTGGCAGCGTCACAGGCTTCGTCGTGCCCGAACAACTGCTGCGCACGGCCGAGGGTGTGATCGAAGTGCAGCGCGATCATGGCGATCGCAAGGAGCGCAAGCACGCACGGCTCAAATACACGATTGATCGCATGGGCCTGGCTGCTTTCAAGGCGGAGCTGGAGCAACGCATCGGCTTCGCATTGCAACCGTCGCGGCCCTATCGCTTCGACCATAACGGCGACCGCTATGGCTGGACCGAAGGCGACGATGGCCGCTGGCATCTCACCTTGCACATCGAAGCGGGCCGCCTCGCCGACTCGCCTGATCAACCGCATTTGAGCGGCTTGCGAGCCATTGCCGAAGCGCACCAGGGCGATTTTCGCCTTACCTGCAATCAGAATCTGATCATCGCCAATGTTCCCACTTCACAACGCGCGCACATTGACGCGCTGGTCGCGGAGCACAAGCTGGATGGCTATCGCCGGCTAAGCGGCATTCGTCGCCATGCGGTCGCTTGCGTGGCCTTGCCAACCTGCGGGCTGGCCATGGCCGAAAGCGAACGCTATCTGCCGCAGTTGTTGCCGAAGCTGGAAATGTTGCTGGAGCAGCATGGCTTGCGCGACGAGCCGATCCTGCTGCGTCTGTCAGGTTGCCCGAATGGCTGCTCACGTCCTTATCTCGGCGAGATCGCACTGATTGGCCGTGCGATCGGCCGCTACGATTTGCGCCTTGGCGCCGACTTCGCAGGCCAACGCCTTAATCGCACTGTGCGCGAAAATATCGACGAAGCGGAAATCTTGCGTGAGCTCGACAGCCTGTTCGCACGCTACGCCGCGGAACGCACAGAACAGGAACGGTTCGGCGATTTTCTGGTTCGTAGCGGCGTGTTGCCAGCCGCTCGCCACGCCATCGATGCAGAGGTCTTCGCATGAGCCTGCCGACTCCTGATTTCGCAGCCAGCGATACGCTGGCGCTGAAGAAGCTCGATGCATGGCTGCTCAGCCGCACGGCTGAAGAACGCGTGGAATGGGCACTGCGGCAGTTACCTGGAGAGCATGTACTTTCCTCCAGCTTTGGCGCCCAGTCGGCAGTATCGCTGCATCTGCTTACGCAGCAGCGCCCGGATATTCCGGTCATTGTGGTCGACACCGGCTATCTGTTCGCCGAGACCTATCACTTTATCGACGAACTCACGCGACGCCTGTCGCTCAATCTGCGCATCGTTCGCCCCACGCTGTCACCGGCATGGCTGGAGGCGCGGCATGGCGAGCTTTGGAATCAAGGGCGTGATGGATTGGATCACTACAACCGTCTCGCCAAAGTGGAGCCGATGCAACAGGCGCTGACCGATCTCGGCGCCGGCACCTGGTTCGCCGGTCTGCGTCGCCAGCAATCGTTGAGCCGTGCCGACGCACCTGTACTCGATCATCGGCATGGACGCTGGAAGGTGCATCCGATCATCGATTGGACCGATCGCGATGTCGGTCTGTATCTGCGCCGTCACGACCTGCCCTATCACCCACTGTGGGACAAGGGTTACGTCTCGATCGGCGATACGCATACCACGCGCCGCTGGGAACCCGGCATGCGCGAAGAGGACACCCGCTTTTTCGGCATCAAGCGCGAATGCGGACTGCATCTCGACGTTTGATCACCCGCCTATTGAAGAGTCCGGCCATGGATGGCCGGGTCCGTCGCAGAAGGAACTGTGTCATTGAAAAATCCGGCCACGGATGGCCGGGTTCGTCGCAGAGGGACCTGCGCATGCCCCCGAGAAGGAAAACCCATGAATGCCGTTGTTGCCGAGAGTGTCTCGGCCGAACATCACGCGCTGGTTGCGCCCCACGGTGGCGTATTGCGCGAACTTTATGTCCCCGCCCCCGATGCAGAAATCCTGAAGCGAAACAGCGCCGGGTTGCCACAGTGGACGCTCAATCAGCGCCAACTCTGCGACCTGGAATTACTGCTCAACGGCGGTTTTTCGCCGCTGCAAGGTTTCCTCGGACGCGCTGACTACGATCGTGTTCTTGCGGAGATGCGGCTGGCGAATGGCACGCTATGGCCGATTCCGATCACGCTGGATGTGGATGAAGCGTTTGCGGCGAAGCTTCCCGACAACGCGCAAATCAGTCTCAATGACACCCAGGGCACGCCGCTGGCCGTGCTGACGGTTGAGGATGTCTACTTTCCCGATCGCATCGCCGAAGCGCGATCGGTGTTCGGCACGACCGACCGCACGCATCCGGGCGTTGCGGAATTGCTTGATCGTACCGGCCCGGTTTACCTGGGTGGAAAGCTGCAGGGCATCCAGCCTCCGCCCCATTACGACTTCACCGCGCTTCGTCACAGCCCGCGTCAGCTGCGTGATTGGTTCCGGCAGCACGGCTGGCATCGCATTGTGGCGTTTCAGACACGCAATCCCATGCACCGCGCACACCGCGAGCTGACGTTGCGTGCTGCCGAACAAGTGGGTGCCAAGCTGTTGATCCAGCCGTCGGTAGGCCGCACCAAGCCCGGCGATGTCGATCACTACACACGCGTGCGTTGCTATCACGCCTTGCTCGAACACTACCCCAGAGATCACGCAACGCTATCGCTACTGCCGCTGGCCATGCGCATGGGCGGACCGCGCGAAGCGCTGTGGCACGCGATCATCCGCAAGAACTATGGCGCCAGCCATTTCATCGTTGGCCGCGATCACGCCGGCCCAGGCAAGGATGCGGAGGGCAAACCTTTTTACGATCCCTACGCTGCACAGGAACTGCTTTCCGAGCACGAGGACGAACTGGGTATACAGATCGTTCCGTTCCCGGCGATGGTCTACGCCGCCAACCGCGATGTGTATCTGCCGCAAACCGAAGTGGGCTCGCAAGACGAAGTGCGCGACATCTCCGGCACCGAGTTACGGCGACGCTTGCATCAGGGCGAAGCCATCCCGGAGTGGTTCACGTTCCCCGAGGTGGTGAAGATTTTGCGCGAACGCCATCCAGCCAATGCGCGGCAGGGTTTTGCGTTGTTCTTCACCGGACTTTCCGGCTCCGGCAAATCCACCCTTGCCCAAGCCGTACTTGCGCGCCTGCTGGAAACGGGCAGTCGGCCAGTCACGATGCTGGACGGCGATGAAGTGCGCCGGCATCTGTCCAAGGGACTGGGCTTTTCGCGTGAGGATCGCAACGCCAACATCACGCGCATCGGCTACGTCGCCAGCGAGGTAGTGCGTCACGGCGGCATCGCCATCTGCGCCCCCATCGCACCTTACGCCGAAGCACGCGATGAAGCCCGGCAACTGGTGCAGTCGCACGGACATTTCGTGGAAATCCACATCGCCACGCCTTTGGAAGTGTGCGAAGCGCGCGACCGAAAAGGCCTTTATGCAGCGGCACGTGCCGGCAAGATCAAAGGTTTCACGGGTATCGACGATCCTTACGAAACACCTGCATCGCCAGAACTAAGGATCGACACCAGCGAGGTAAGCGTCAACGACGCCGCTGAGCGTGTGCTGGCCTGGTTGCACAGCCAGGAGCTAGCCTGACAAGCAGCACCACAGATCCCCTTCTCTCATGCCGAGGGAAGGGGTGGACTTCAAAAAGGATCGCAAACTCAGGCCGCTCGGGTGGTCGCACGGCGAACGCTTCTTTGCTGCAGTTCGCCCCAAAGCGGCGCCTTGGGCCAGTTGGCTTCGGCATGGCCTGCCACCACGCGACGCAGTTCCGCCTCATCGATCTGCGGCGCAACCAATCGCGCCAACTGGGCGACATAACTGCGCAGCACGTGATCCCGCCGCAACACCAGCCAACTGGTGCACACCGGCAGCAGGTCGTCGATATCGAGCGTCACCAGCTCGCGAGCATCCGCAGCGCTGATGGCCATCTCGGCAAGAATGCCTACGCCCAGACCAGCCAGTACATAGGTCTTGATCAGGTCGGCATCGGCAGAGGTGCAGGCGATGCGTGGCGACAGGTTCGCCGCAGTGAAGGCACGGCGCAGGGATGATTCCGGCTGAAGTGACGATTCGTAGCTGACCAGCGGATATTCGGCCAGATCCTGAATCCGCAACGGTCGGCCCAGCTTGGCCAGTGGGTGACCGCTCGGCACGACGGCACGCCGGTACCAGCGGAACAGCGGCACGGCAATGCCGCCTTCGGGCGCCTGACCGCTGGTGCTGACGATTACCAGATCGACTTCGCCGCTTTCGAACAGGCCGATGATGCGCCCCTCACCCTGCGGACGGATGTGCACGCCAAGGTCGGGATATTGCTGCTTGAGCTTAGCGATCGCCTCGGGCAACACGAAGCGCGCCTGCGTATGCGTGGTGGCCAGGGACAGCTCGCCGTGCGCCTCTTCGCGCAGGTTGGCGGCCAGTGCGCGGATGTTGCGCGCCTCGTGCAGGATGCTGCGCGCCCGTTCCAACACCTGGCTGCCGGCCGGCGTGATGGCGTCGAGGCTCTTGCCACGGCGCGTGAATACCTGAAAGCCCAATTCGCCTTCCAGCTGCTTGAGCTGCTTGCTGATCCCCGACTGGGTGGCGTGCACGTTATCGGCGGCCAGGGTGATGTTAAGGCCGGCGTCGGCGATGGCGACGATATAGCGAAGTTGCGTGAGGGTCATGAGATCGGCTCCAGGATGGGTTGCGTGCAGGGCTGTGCGTTGCGCATGGCGCAACACATACAGCTCACGCACCACCCTGGATGGCGTTTCATCACGATCTCCGGACTAGTCCTATTTCGCTGGTCTCCGGACCTTAACACAGCGTTATTTGGACGTCTATACATCTATCAGTCTCCGAATTTACGCGTTTTGGCTATGCCCTGCCGCCATATCCTCGGTCGCTGTCGCCATTTCTCACGTCTAAATCGCAGCGCTACCGTAGACGACGCTCCCAGCCGGCTATTGAGAAACAACCTGTTGGGGCGGGCCAAGGAAAGCCCGCAGAGAATCAAGCACTTCAAGTGCTTGATTTGTCAGAGCTGAGTTCGGGCATATACCGAACTCGGCAAGTTGAGAGAGTGCAGGAAAACACTTTCGCAACACCTTGCTCATTTCTCCGCCGGATGCGATCCATGCAGCTGTATCCCTTATTCGCCGACCTGACCGATCGCCCTGTGCTGGTGGTGGGTGGTGGCGACGTAGCGGCCAGAAAGTCGGCGATGCTGTTGCGGGCCGGCGCAAAGGTCACGGTAGGCGCACCGGTACTGGTGCCCGAATTGCGTGAACTGGCGCAGCAGGGCCGTATCATTTATCGGGCCGGCGCTTATCAATCCGACTGGCAAGACGGCATGTGGCTGGTTGTCGCAGCAACGCGTTCACGCCCGCTCAACATTCGTATCGCGACGGAAGGACATGCACAGCAGCGGTTGGTGAATGTGGTCGATGATCCGGCGCTATCAAGCTTCCAGGTACCGGCGGTGATCGATCGATCGCCCTTGCTTGTGGCTATCTCCAGCAGCGGTGCAGCGCCGGTGCTGGCCCGCCGCTTGCGCGAGCGCATTGAGAGCTTGCTTGATCCGGCATTAGGTTCCTTGCTGCAACTGGCCCAGCGCTATCGTGCGCGCATCCGCGCACGCCACACCGATCTGGCATCCCGCCGCCGCTTTTATGACTGGCTTCATGACGGTCCGGTGCATGCACTGCTGCGCGTATCGCAGCCGACGCACGCGGAGCAGCAGTTGGTCACCGCCTTGTCCAGACGCGAGGCGCCAAACATACAAGGATCGGTAGCGTTGGTTGGCGCCGGTCCGGGTGATCCGGGTTTGCTGACGTTGCGTGCGTTGCGTGCACTCAACGAAGCTGACGTTATCTTGCATGACGAATTGGTCAGCCCCGAGGTATTGGATCTTGCACGACGCGATGCCATCCAGATTGCGGTGGGCAAACGCGGTGGCGGCATTCACACATCGCAGCAGTCCATCCACGCGTTGCTACTTGAGCATGCTCAGGCAGGTCATCGTGTCGTGCGACTGAAAGGCGGCGATCCTTTCGTGTTTGGGCGAGGTGGTGAAGAACTCGCATTTTTGCGTGAACACGGGATCGCCTGCGAAGTGGTGCCCGGGATTACCGCTGCATTGGCTTGCGCGGCTTATAGCGGTGTACCGCTGACGCACCGCGATCATGCGCAATCCGTACGGCTGGTTACGGCGCACTGCCAGCATTCTCTGAACACGCTGGATTGGAGTGAGCTTGCACGCGAACACCAGACCTTGGTGTTTTACATGGGCGTCAGCAAGCTCGATGACATCACCCGACAACTTCTGGCGCACGGACGCGCCCCCGATACACCTTTCGCCTTGATCGAAAATGGTTCGCTACCTACCCAGCGCACGTTGGCCGGCACGCTGGCCGCGCTGCCGGTGCTGGCTGCACAGCACGCGATTCAAGCACCCGCACTACTGATCCTGGGTGAAGTAGCCGCACTGGCCGGCGCTTCGCATTGGCATGGAGAATGGCTTGGCGCCCTTCCCCGCCACGGCGCGGTGGCTGCAAATTTGGCCAACGCGGCCTGAACTGGGAGCGTGGCGCGGTTCAGCCCGGCGCCAGCTTGAACAAAGTCAGGCAAGTCCCTGACCTGCCTCGAGAAGACATGAGCAACGGTCCAAGCCAGTTCTTTTTCCTGTGCGTTTTCCGTTAGTTATATGCGAAACGGCCTGAACCCGCCCTGACAACAAAGAGGGGGCCGACAACCGATTCATGTCAGCCACGTTACAGTCCACATCCCCTGAGATGACAGGTCGCTGGACTGCATGACCCTCGCATCGACAACGACGACTTCAACACGCAGCGCTGCTCTCCGGTTTGCCCTGGTAGCCGCGATGACGACGGTGTTTGTCTTGCTGACCGGATTCCTGGACGGCAACGACGGCGTTTCCGCCTCGCGTTTGCTTGCCCAGCCTGCCTATCCGCTGGCCAATGCAATGCCCGGCGTGCTGCTGGCCCTGTTGCTGCTGATACTGACGCGCCGCACGCTGCTGTCGTTCGGGGTAGCTTATCTGGCGCAGGCCGTGATGTATGGCGTGAACGCGCTGAAAGTCGCCAACCTGGGCACACCGCTGCTGCCGGCCGATTTCCGCATGGTCGGGCAGTTGCGCAAAGGCGGCATGCATGTGCTTGGCAGCTATTTGCCACACAGCCCCTGGCCGTATCTGGCGATCATCGCCGGCATCGCGCTGGTCGTTGCGATGTGGTGTTTCGAACCACCGCTGTTCGCGCGTCGCACTGGCGGCAAGCGCGTCGTTGCAGGCGGCTTGCTCAGCATCACGCTTGCCACCTTGTTGGTTGGTGTGCCTGGCTGGGGCAACCTGTATAACGGCCACAAGCTGTGGCTGGAACCGTGGTCAGCCGCTGCAACCACCAGCCATTCGGGCTTGGTCAGTTCGCTGGTGATGTTCCATTTGCAGGATCGTCGCACCAAACAGAAGGCCGATCCCAACGCCGTAAGCAATCTGCTGCAATCGACCGGTGATGCGGTGCGCACGCGCATGCAAACACCCGTCGGTGACAGCACAGCATTACCCGATATCGTGGTGATCCAGAGTGAGTCGTTCTTCGATCCGAGCATCGTGCGCGGTTACGAAAACGCCCATCTCACACCCAACCTGACACGTCTTGCCGCGGGCGGCATGAGTGGTCCATTGCACGTGCCTACGTATGGCGGCGGCACGATCCGCACCGAATTCGAAGTGTTGACCGGTCTGTCCCTGCGCTATTTCGGCAACATGCAGTTCCCGTATTTGCAGTTGAACGACAAAGTCGTACCGAGCATGGTGCGCGTCCTGCGCTCGCACGGCTATGAAACCGTCGCGATCCATGGCAACGACCCAACCTTCTGGAACCGCAACACGGCGTTCAAGGCATTGGGCTTCGATCGCTTCGTCTCGCAGTCCAGCTTCCCAGCCAATGCGGCGATGGACGGCAAGTACATGGCCGACAGCGCGATGACCGACGAAATCATGGCGCAGCTGAAAGATTCCGGTGCGCCGCAGTTCCTCTTCGCCATCAGCCTGGAAGCGCACGGCCCGTATGACGTGACGCCGAAGGACGTCGCCGCGCGCGATGCCATTGCCGTGCCTGCCGCCATCAGCGCGAAAGATAAAGTCGAAGTACAAAACTACATCTATCACATGCAGCACGCCGACCAGGAACTGGGGCGGCTTGCTGCACTGCTGGCCAAGCGCAGCCGCCCGACCCTGCTGCTGTTTTATGGCGATCACCTTCCGGGCCTGACGGGCGCTTATCAGGCGACCGGTTTCGTCGATGGCCAGAACATGCTTGGCCAGGCCGGCACGTGGCTGCTGATCGATCCGCGCAATCCGGGTAGCGCACAGCGTGTCGACATGGCCTCCTGGATGCTGCCCGGACTTCTGCTTGAACGCGCCGGCATCCATGACAACGCCTATTTCGCGCTGACCCAGGTGCTTGCGCCATCACTGGCCATGCTCACTCGCGCTCCCGGCGCAACACCGGTGGCCGAGAGCGCGCAGCAGAAGCAATTCGACAACGACATGGCCAGCGTTGCCCTGCTGCAAATGAAGGGCAAACTGGACAAGCTGTTGCCGGCAAGTTTTCTGCCCACCAATACCGCGGTGGCCAAGCAGGATGATGACGAGAGCCAAGGTATTCCGTCGTCGGCGGCGATGGGGATTCATCGCTGACAAGGCGGCGATAACGATGAGGCAAGTCTGCTAGTCGACGCTTTGGTTCTTGCGTAAGCCTATAAAGGATTCGCCGCCCATCCAGGCAAAAGAAAACCCCGCTTGCGCGGGGTTTTCTCGTAACACGTTGCGTTGGAAAGCAGGACTTAGAAGTCCATGCCGCCCATACCGCCCATGCCGCCGCCCGGGGCGCCACCATGGTTGTGCTCTTCCTTCTTCGGCAGCTCGGCCACCATCGCTTCGGTGGTGATCAACAGACCAGCCACGGAAGAGGCGTACTGCAGAGCCGAACGAGTGACCTTGGTCGGATCCAGGATGCCGAATTCGATCATGTCGCCGAACTCGCTGGTAGCAGCGTTGTAGCCGTAGTTGCCCTTGCCTTCCTTGACCTTGTTAACGACCACGGACGGCTCGTCGCCAGAGTTGAAGACGATTTCGCGCAACGGAGCTTCCAGCGCACGACGAGTGATGGCGATGCCGTGGTTCTGGTCTTCGTTCTCGCCTTTCAGCTTTTCGATCGCAGCCAGCGTGCGGATCAGCGCCACGCCACCACCGGGGACCACGCCTTCTTCAACGGCTGCGCGCGTGGCGTGCAGGGCGTCTTCGACGCGGGCCTTCTTTTCCTTCATTTCGATTTCGGTCGCAGCGCCAACCTTGATCACGGCAACACCGCCGGCCAGCTTGGCCACGCGTTCCTGCAGTTTCTCGCGATCGTAGTCGGACGAGGTCTCTTCGATCTGTGCTTTGATCTGGCCGATGCGCGACTGGATCTTCGCGGCTTCACCAGCACCGTCGATGAGGGTGGTGTTTTCCTTGGTCACGACGACCTTCTTGGCGCGACCCAGATCCTGGATCGTGGCCTTCTCAAGCTGCAGGCCGACTTCTTCGGAAATGACCTGGCCGTTGGTGAGGATGGCCATGTCTTCCAGCATCGCCTTGCGGCGATCGCCGAAGCCCGGGGCCTTCACAGCAGCAACCTTCACGATGCCGCGGATGGTGTTGACCACCAGGGTGGCCAGCGCTTCGCCTTCCACTTCTTCGGCGACGATCAGCAGCGGCTTGCCAGCCTTTGCGACGCCTTCGAGGATCGGCAGCATTTCGCGGACGTTGGAGATCTTCTTGTCGTACAGCAGGATGAAGGGATCTTCCAACTCGACCTGCTGGCTCTGCTGGTTGTTGATGAAGTACGGCGACAGGTAGCCGCGATCGAACTGCATGCCTTCAACCACGTCGAGTTCGTTTTCCAGACCCGAACCTTCTTCCACCGTGATCACGCCTTCCTTGCCGACCTTCTTCATGGCGGTGGCAATGATGTCGCCGATGGCGACGTCGGAGTTGGCGGAGATGGTGCCGACCTGGGCAATCGCCTTGTCGTCAGCGGTGGGCTTGGAGAGCTTCTTGAGCTCTTCCACAGCAGCCGTCACGGCCTTGTCGATGCCGCGCTTGAGGTCCATCGGGTTCATGCCGGCGGCAACCGCCTTCAGGCCTTCGCGCACGAACGCCTGGGCCAGCACGGTGGCGGTGGTGGTGCCGTCACCGGCGTTGTCGGAAGTCTTGGAAGCGGCTTCCTTGACGATCTGGGCGCCCATGTTCTCGTAGGCGTCGGCCAGTTCGATTTCCTTGGCGACAGACACGCCGTCCTTGGTGACGGTCGGGGCGCCGAAGCTCTTCTGGAGCACGACGTTGCGGCCCTTCGGGCCGAGGGTGACTTTGACGGCGTTCGCGAGAGTGTTCACACCCTTGAGGATGCGAGCGCGGGCGTCTTCGCCGAAGCGGACTTCTTTAGCGGCCATAAATTTTTTGCCTCAAAAAATTTAAATTGAATACGGAAAATCTTGCGAGAAACTGCGGAAGGAGCCGAAGGCGACGAGGTGCGATTTTGTTTTTCGCACGTGTCGCGTCAAATCAGCCTTCGATAACAGCCACGATGTCGTCTTCCTTCAGGAAGACCAGCTCTTCGCCATCGATCTTGATGTCCTGGCCCGAGTACTTGCCGAACAACACCACTTCGCCGACCTTCACCGACATCGGACGGACCTTGCCGTCTTCGAGGATGCGGCCTTCACCGGCGGCGATGACCTTGCCGCGGGTCTGCTTTTCAGTGGCGCTATCAGGAATGACGATGCCGCCGGCGGAGACACGCTCCTCTTCCAGGCGCTTGACGATGATGCGATCGTGCAGCGGACGCAGTTTGCTCATGGGATGAACTCCAGCTATGGCTTGGGATGGATAAAGTTTTGCCCCCGACCGGCCTGCTGTGGTGAGCTGTTAGCACTCGGGGAGGGTGAGTGCCAATTCTAGCCACCAAAAAAACCCCTGCAACAGGGGGCGGTCGGGACTAAGGGATTGGATAAGGGTGGCTTGGCGGCTTTCAAGGGCTTTGATGAACAAATACGTTCATCGCCATCGCCCCGGCACCGGCCGGGGTCCGGGGTCCGGGGTCTTTGAGTGGCTGGATCTAGGGATTAGCCCCTGGCGACGGAATCCCCCCTATCGACACCGGCGCCCGAAACGTCAACGATTACCCATTGCATGAACCACAAAGGCTATCGGCAGTGAGTAACGAGCGCTCGCTTCGCGAGGAAATCGTCGCCAACGGTTTGAAACTGACCCCGTCCGGCCTGAGCCAGGGCACCTCGGGCAACCTGAGCATCCGCTTTGGAGAGGGATTCCTGGTCACGCCCAGCGGCGTGCCCTACGGCGAAGTTACCCCGGATGACGTCGTTTACGTGGCGATGGACGGCCACTATGAGCATGCACGCCGCCCATCCAGCGAATGGCGCTTCCATCGGGATATCTATGCCGCACGCCCGGATGCCCATGCCGTGGTCCATGCCCATCCGCCCTATAGCACCGCGCTGGCGATGTGCCGGAAAGCCATCCCCGCGATCCACTACATGATCGCGGTGAGCGGCGGCGACTCGATCCGCTGTTCCGACTACTACACCTACGGCACGCAGGAGCTCTCCGACGCTGTGGTTCGGGCGCTGGAAGGACGCCTGGCCTGCCTGATGGCCAATCACGGCATGATCGCCACCGGCGCGACCATGGAACAGGCCATGTGGCGCGCCGTTGAAGTGGAAACGCTGGCCCGGCAGTACACGCTGGCCCTGCAGATCGGCGATCCCGTGCTGCTGACCAATGCGGAAGTCATTCAAGCGCTGGAAAAATTCGGTAATTACGGGTTGATGTCCCGACCAACACCGCGGACATAGTATTTCCGCATCTGAATACATCGCGTGCTTGCTTCTAACGTCCATCAAACCGACCGTCATCCCGGCGAAAGCCGGGATGACGGTGAGGCAGCTGGATGCTTCTCGCAGGTTTAAGTTCGCAGCACTGATGTATAGGCAGGCCGCCTCTTCCCACTGAGTCAATGCCATGACCGAATCCAACCGCGTGCTGCTCTGCTACTGCACCTGCCCCAACGCAGCAAGTGCGCAGCGTCTGGCTGAAGCGCTAGTTGGCGAATCGCTGGCTGCCTGCGTGAATCGCATTCCCGGGATTCAGTCCACTTATCGCTGGAAGGGCGAGGTCACGACCGATACGGAAGAGTTGCTATTGATCAAGACTACTGCCGAGCGATTCGAAGCATTGAAGGAACGCCTGCTCGCGCTGCACCCCTATGAGCTGCCGGAATTGATTGCCGTGCCGGTGGAGCGTGGCCATACCGCCTATCTGGATTGGGTGCGCGCAGCGGGTGAGGACTGATCGAAACGCAGCGCAAAGTGGTCATGCAAATTTGTCCTAATGTGGCCATTTCATACGACCACGCCAGCCTCTAGCCTGTGGTCAACGAAGAACCAGGACGCCCCCATGATCGACCTGTACTTTGCAGCCACCCCGAACGGCCTGAAGGCCCGGCTGTTCATGGAAGAAGCGCAACTGCCCTATCGCCTGATCACCGTGAGCCTGAGCAAAGGCGAGCAATTCAAGCCGGAATTCCTGGCCATTTCGCCGAACAACAAGATTCCGGCCATCGTCGATCATGAGCCTGCCGGCGGCGGGGAGCCGATCATGATGTTCGAGTCGGGCGCGATCATGCTTTATCTGGCCGAGAAAACCGGCCGCCTGATTCCTGCCGACGCACGCGGCCGCGCCGAGGTGTTGCAGTGGCTGTTCTGGCAAATGGCTGGACTGGGGCCGATGGCTGGGCAGATCGGCCACTTCAATATCTACGCGCCGGAAAAAGTGCCGTACGCGATCGATCGCTATACCCGCGAGACCAGCCGACTCTACGGGGTGCTCAACCAGCAACTGGCTGATCGCGTCTTTATCGCAGGCGACTTTTCGATTGCCGATATCGCCTGCTATCCGTGGATCGTGCCGCATGAAGCGCACGGCCAGGAACTGCAGGCGTTTCCCCACCTCAAACGCTGGTTCGAAACGATGGCAGCGCGCCCGGCGACGTTACGCGTTTATCAGGATGTCGAGAACGTGTATGCGCCTAAACAACCAGCGCTATCAGAGGAAGAACGGCGCGTGCTGTTTGGACAGAGCGCGAGCAGCAATTCTCGCGTTTAGTTCCATGGCCCGTCATTCCGGCGAAGACCGGAATCCATGCTTCGTGCTGACGATGGATTCCGGCCTTCGCCGGAGTGACGAGCAAAAGCAAAGCTACTGACAGGTTCTGTCACTGCCCCGATCTACATTCAAGCATCGCTTTCAGGATCACACGACCATGAAGAAATCCGACTTCGCCATCCTGGTCCTGCTGGGTGCCCTGTGGGGTGCATCGTTTCTGTTCATGCGCATGGGCGCAAGCCAGTTCGGCAGCATGGCGCTGGCCGGCATGCGGGCCATCGGCGCAGCAATTTGCTCGATTCCGCTGCTGGCTTCGCGCGAACGCCTGGCGGAATTGCGCGCCAATTGGTGGCCGGTCACGCTGATCGGGTTGAGCAATTCGGCACTGCCGTTCGTGCTGTTCTCGTACGCTGCCCAAAGCTTGCCAGCGGGCTTGTCTGCCATCTTTGACGCCATCGCGCCGTTGCTGGTCGCTGCATCCGGCTGGCTCTGGCTGGGCGAGAAGCTCAATGCATCACGCGCCTGCGGGCTGGTGATCGGCCTTGCGGGCGTGGTGTGGCTGATCGGCGGCAGCATGGGGTTTGGACATGGTGGCGCGCCGGTGGGTTGGGCGATGGCGGCGTGTGTGGGCGCCAATGTCTGCTACACCTTCGGAACCCATTACAGCCACCGTCGCATGCAGACCGTGACACCACTGACAGTCGCGATCGGCAGCCAGTTCGCCGCGGCAATCATGCTGCTGCCCTTCACCCTTTGGTTTTGGCCTGCCAAAGCGCCCGACGCGCAGGCATGGATCGCCATGCTCGGGCTTGCTGCCGGCTGCACCTCGTTGGCTTATGTCCTGTTCTACCGCCTGCTGGCCCACGTTGGCTCCGCGCGGGCAATGGCCGTGCTCTATCTGATTCCGGTGTTCGGGGTGATCTGGGGCGCCACCTTCCTGCGTGAGCCGGTCACCCTGGCGATGGCGGGCGGCTGTGTGGTGATCCTGCTGGGTATCGCCCTGACGACCGGCATGCTCCGCCTGCGTGGTGTAACCCGAGCATGGGGTACCGTCGAAAAGGCATAAGGGCCGCAGCGAAAGCTGCGCCATAATCCCCTTATGCCGCGCCAAGGCGCGACCCATGACGCTGGAGTTGGAATGCGTTCGTTTCGTTTTGGCGGGGTCGCCGCCACTTTGCTGGTTCTGATGACGTTGCTGTCGGGTGTCTCTGCAGCCTTTGCCCAGGACACCCAAAACCTGCTACCGGTGAACGAGGCCTACAAGCTCACGGCCGACAGCAGCACGCCCGGCGTGATCAAGCTGCACTGGGCTATCGCACAGGATTACTACCTCTATCGCGGCCGCATGAACTTCAAGGGTGGCGATGGCGTCACGCTGGGGACGGCGCAGCTGCCCGATGGCGAAAAGCACGACGATCCGTATCTGGGCCCGGTAGAGACCTACCATCACAGCGTCGACGCCACGATTCCCTACACGCTGGCGCCCGGCACGGCCACGATTGCGCTTACCGTGCGCTATCAGGGCTGCCATGAGACGGATCCCAAGATCTGCTATCCGCCACAGACTGCGCACCTCGACTTACCTGCTCCTGCTGCCGGGCCAAGCAACAAACTCAACGATCTGCTGAGCGCGCGCCCACAGTCGCTGGATAACAACGGCACGCCGCTGCCGGCCGAACAGGCTTTCCAGTTCAGCGCCATCGCACAGGACGCGCAACATTTGCTGCTGCGCTGGACGATGCCCAAGGGTTACTACCTGTATCGCGACCAGACCACGCTATCTGTCAAAGATGCACCGCAGCTTTCGCTGACGCCGTCGTGGCCCGCTGGCACGCTGCATCAGGATGCACACTTCGGCAACACCACGGTGTACTTCAATGAAGTGGATGTACCCGTATCGGTGCATGGCGATGCGTCGGGACTGAAAACGCTGACGTTGGTGGCCAGTTTCCAGGGTTGCCAGGATGCCGGCCTGTGCTATCCGCTGATGACGCGCCAGGCGAACATCGATGTCGTCCATGGCGGTACTGCGACCGGCGAGCCTGCGCAAAGTCCGGCTCCCGAGATGCCGCCTGCCGATGCAAAAGCTAGCGGGATGGGTACGAGCCTGTGGTATGCGCTACTGCTCGCCCTTGGTGGCGGTCTGATTCTCAATTTGATGCCCTGCGTGCTGCCGGTGCTTTCGATCAAGGCCATCGGTCTGCTGGAAAGTGGTGAGAATCCTGAGCGCCGCCGCACCCATGCCTTGATGTATACCGCGGGCGTGCTGGTCAGTTTTATCGTGCTGGGCTCGATCATCATCGCGCTCAAAACCGCGTGGGGCGCTCATCTGCAAAGTCCACTGGTGGTCGCCGTGCTGGCGCTGTTGATGCTGGCCGTGGCGCTGTCGATGTCGGGTGTTGTGCAATTCGGGGCTTCGCTGGGCAACACCGGTAGCTCGCTGGCGAACCGCTCAGGAGCCGCAGGCGACTTCTTTACTGGCGTGCTGGCTGTCGTCGTCGCCAGTCCATGCACCGCACCTTTCATGGGCACCGCGCTGGCGTATGCGTTCGTTGCGCCGATGCTGGATGCCTTGCTGGTTTTCGTAGCCCTGGGCCTCGGCCTGGCGCTGCCGTTCCTGGCCGTAGGATTTATCCCGGCAGTGTCGCGCCTGCTGCCACGCCCGGGACGCTGGATGGAAACGCTCAAGGAGGTGCTGGCGTTCCCGATGTATCTGACCGCTGCGTGGCTGGCATGGGTGCTGGCGCATCAGCGCGACGCCGATGCGGTGGGATTGCTGCTGATTGCAGCCGTACTGCTTGCGATGACGCTCTGGTGGTTTGAGCGGAGTCGCGGGCGCGGCGTCTTTAGCCGCCTGCTGGTTGTGCTGCTGGCCGCCATCACGCTGGCTCCGCTGTACTACCTCACGACGTTGCCGGCCACTGCACAAGTGGCCAGGGAAGACGGGGGCACGGTCGCCTATTCGCCAGAGAAGCTCGCTGAACTACGAAAGGCCGGCACACCCGTTTTCGTCGACATGACCGCCGACTGGTGCGTGACCTGCAAGGCAAACGAGCATGCCGTGCTCGACGGCGAAACGTTCCAGGCCCTGCTCAAGCGCACCGGCACTGTCTATATGAAAGGGGACTGGACCGACGTGAACCCCACCATCTCCGCCTTCCTGCAGGAATATCACTCGCCGGGCGTACCGCTTTATGTGGTTTTCCCAAAGAACGGCGGCCCAGGGAAGCAGTTGCCGACAGTGCTGACCTCGTCGTTGGTCGAAGAAGCGCTGACCGAGGCGTCGAAGTGATCTTTCTGGCGCAGCCCTATCCTCCCCTCACCCTGCTCGCAGGGGAGAGAGCGGTGCGCGCAACAACATGCTGAGTCGCGGCAATCTTTTCATCCTGGGTTTGGCGGTGCTTGCAGCGGTGGCGGGCGGCTGGCTGCAGCATCGAAGCCAGCAAGTGCGGGCGCCTGATGGCGTACATGTCGTGAACGTCGGCGATCTTCGTCCGGACCTTGCCCTTCTTGATCTGCAAGGGAAGGAACATCGGCTTTCCAAATTTCACGGCAAGCGGGTGCTGATCAATTTCTGGGCAAGCTGGTGTGTGCCCTGTCTGAAAGAAATGCCGGCTTTGAACGATGCACAACGGAAGTTCGCCGATCAGGGTGCCATCGTGCTGGGTATTGCCATGGATGATCCATCCCGGACACAGGCGTTTCTGGCAGCCCACCCCGTCGATTACCCGATCCTGCTGGGGGAATTAAGCTCACCCAGCACCTCGCTGCGCTTCGGCGACCTGGACGAGGTTCTGCCCTTCAGCGTATTGCTGGACGAACATGGGCAAGTGCTGGTTATCCATCGCGGCCCTCTCGACGCCGGACAACTGAACAAGTGGCTGTCCGCGGCAGCCGCGCCCTGATGCGGTTTCCGGGCCACATACGTCCACGCACGGTTTAGTCGGCGCTTCTCCTTCAAACATCGCCGAACTGCGTCGAACTGGACAACATCCACGGCAACGCGCACACTGCGCGCATTCCGAGGCGCCTGGGGGTAGGGGTGCTCTGACCAATTCTGCGTAGGTGGCATGATGTCCAGAAGGCTCTCAGGATGTGTTGCGCGGCACAGGGCAGACCGGCCGTCTGTTCAAGCCGCGCGGCGCAGGCTGAGAGCCTTCTGGACATCACCCCATCATTTGAAAGTAATACGTTGGGGCCAGTTCTGTCCGCCCGCATCCCTTCGGCCCATCGCCTCGACAGACGGCCAGTCTGCCTTCGCCGATGGTCCTGTGGCCTGCGGACGGACAGAACTGGTGACACCTGCGCAGAATTGGTCAGATCACCCCTAGAGCCCATCATGGCAAAGCTGTTGGTCCTGCATGGACCCAATCTCAACCTGCTTGGCGTGCGCGAACCGGAGATCTATGGCCGGGAAACGCTGGCCGATATCAACAACCAGTTGGCGCAACGTGCGCAGGCTGCGGGTCACGAGCTGACCTGGTATCAGTCCAATGCCGAGCACGAGCTGATCGGGCGCATCCACCAGGCCCGTGATGAGCAGGTCGCTTACATTCTGATCAACCCGGGCGCGTTTACGCATACCAGCGTCGCCCTGCGCGATGCGCTGGCTGCGGTGGCCATTCCGTTCATCGAAGCGCACATGAGCAATGTGCATGCCCGCGAGCCCTTCCGCCGGCACTCCTACCTGTCCGATCTGGCGGTGGGCGTGATCTGCGGCTTCGGCAGCGACAGCTACCGCTTAGGGCTGGACGCCGCGATGGCCAAACTTGAACCAAAGCCTGCCGGCTAGTTCGCCCATACCCCTTTCTTTCACTTTCCGGTCGCCAAGCTGCGGCCTCAGACCCTGAGAAGGCAAGACTTATGGATCTGCGCAAGATCAAAAAACTGATCGACCTGCTCGAGGAGTCCAACCTCGCCGAACTGGAAATCAAGGAGGGCGAAGAAGTCGTCCGCCTGTCGCGCGTTCCCAAGGGGACCGTTACGGTCGCCGCGCCGGCCGCCGTACATGTGCCGGCACCCGTCGCCGCACCAGCGGCGGCTCCGGTGGCAGCGCCCACCGAAGCCGTCAGCAGCCTGCCGGCCGGCCACGTGGTCAAGGCGCCGATGGTCGGCACCTTCTATGCCTCGGCCAGCCCGGGCGCACCGGCATTCGTGAAGGTCGGCCAGCAGGTAAAGGCCGGCGAGACGCTGGGCATCATCGAAGCGATGAAGATGTTCAATCAAATCGAGGCCGACGTAGGCGGCACCGTACAGGCCATCCTGATCGACAACGGTCAACCGGTGGAATTTGATCAACCGATGTTCGTGATCGCCTGAACGGCCTGACGACTATGCAGAAGCTCGAAAAGGTCGTTATCGCCAATCGCGGCGAAATCGCGTTGCGTATCCTGCGCGCATGTAACAGCCTCGGCATCAAAACCGTTGCTGTGCATTCGACCGCGGATCGCAATCTCAAGCACGTGGGACTGGCAGATGAATCCATCTGCATCGGTCCCGCGCCGTCGACCGACAGTTATCTCAACATTCCGCGCATCATTGCGGCGGCCGAAATCACCGACGCCAATGCGATTCATCCGGGTTACGGCTTCCTTGCCGAACGCGCGGATTTTGCCGAACAGGTGGAGCAATCGGGCTTCATTTTCATCGGCCCGACCGCCGATGTGATTCGCATGATGGGCGACAAGGTCCAGGCGATTCGCGCGATGAAGTCCGCAGGTGTGCCGTGCGTGCCTGGCTCGGGCGGTCCACTCGGCGACAACGTCGAAGAAAACATGCGCATTGCGCGCGAGATCGGCTATCCGGTCATCATCAAAGCCTCTGGCGGCGGCGGTGGCCGCGGCATGCGCGTGGTGCGCACCGAAGCGCATCTGGGCAATGCCATCACCATGACCAAGCAGGAAGCCAAAGCGGCATTCGGCAACGATCAGGTGTACATGGAGAAGTTTCTGGAGAATCCGCGCCACGTGGAAATCCAGGTACTGGCTGATGGCCAGGGCAACGCCATTCACCTGGGCGAACGCGATTGCTCGATGCAGCGCCGCCATCAGAAAGTGGTGGAAGAAGCGCCCGCTCCCGGCATCACCCCGGAACTGCGCGCGCAGATCGGCAAGGTGTGCGTGGATGCCTGTCTGCGTATCGGTTATCGCGGCGCCGGCACGTTCGAGTTCCTGTTCGAGAACGGTCAGTTCTACTTCATCGAAATGAACACGCGCATCCAGGTGGAACACCCGGTGACGGAACTGATCACCGGCGTGGATCTGGTGCGCGAGCAATTGCTCATCGCCGCTGGCGAAAAGCTCTCGATCAAGCAGGAAAACATCAAGATCCAGGGCCACGCGATCGAATGCCGCATCAACGCTGAAGATCCCGATACCTTCATGCCTTCACCTGGCACAGTGAAGCGCTTCGAAGCACCAGGCGGCCCTGGCGTGCGCGTGGATACGCATCTGTACGACGGTTACAAGATTCCGCCGAACTATGACTCGATGATCGGCAAGCTGATTGTGCACGGTCCGGATCGCGAAACAGCCATCGCACGCATGCGTCTGGCGCTGGCCGAAACGGTGATCGAAGGCGTGAAGTGCAATATCCCGTTGCAGCAACGCATCATGTCGGATGTGGGTTTCCAGCAGGGTGGACAGAACATCCACTATCTGGAAAAGCGCATGGCGGAGCATAAAGAGCATCCGCATAGCGGGCACTAGAATCATCAGCATCAGCACCTTTCACGATGCTAAATAAGGCCTCATCGTCATTCCGGCGAAGGCCGGAATCCATCGTCAAAGCGAAGCATGGATTCCGGCCTTCGCCGGAATGACGGCGTGGCATTGAGTGAACGTCATCGCAAGATTGACCCATCACCCTACCCTCTCCCCAAGAGGCGAGAGAAAATCGCCGTATCACGCTACTTCCCGGAACGCCGATGCCCTGGCTCGAACTCTCCCTAATCGCACGCGCCGAACAGCAACCTCGTGTGGAAGAAGCGCTGGACGATCTGGGCGCACTATCGATCACGCTGCAGGATGCCGATGCGGAAACGCCGGATGAGCAGGCCATCTTCGAACCCGGTGTGGGCGAGCTGCCGTTGTGGCCAACGATCACCTTGAACGCGCTGTTTGACGCTGACACCGATCGCCGCGGACTGACCGAGGCCTTGAGCGAACTCCTGCCCTGGCTCGAGCCCGATCAGATCAACTTCCGCGACGTCGCCGACGAAGACTGGGAACGCGCATGGATGGACCAATTCAAGCCGATGCCGTTCGGGCAGAGGCTGTGGATCTATCCGTGGAACATCGAGCCACCCGATGATGACAGCGTCGTGGTGCGCCTTGATCCGGGCCTGGCCTTCGGCAGCGGCACCCATCCCACGACCGCGCTATGCCTGGAATGGCTGGACGGCCAGAACCTTTCCGGTAAGCGCGTCGTCGACTATGGCTGCGGCTCTGGCATCCTGGCAATTGCTGCGCTCAAGCTGGGGGCCGCCTCGGCCATCGGCGTAGACAACGATCCGCAAGCCCTTACGGCTTCCGCAGACAATGCCGAGCGCAACAACGTTGCCGACCGACTGGCGCTGTTCCTGCCCGAGGATTTCATGCTTGAAGCCGCTCCTGCGCATCCTGCGCCCGCGGCACTAGCGCATCCATGCGCGTCGCCCGCTGATGTCTTCGTCGCCAACATCCTCGCAGGGCCGCTGGGCGAGCTTGCACCCACGTTTGCATCCGCCACAAAACCCGGTGCGCCGTTTGCGATCTCCGGCATCCTGCAAGGCCAGCAGGATGAATTGGTGGCGCGTTATGGCGAATGGTTCGAAGCATTGCGGGTGGATACGCGCGAAGATTGGGTACGTATCAGTGGCTGTCGCCGCAAGTGATCCGGCGAATGCTGCAGCCCTGCTAAGCTTGCTGAAGAGCTGCCCAAGCGCACCACATGTATACGCAATGCCCTGAATGTCTCTCCGTCTTTTCAGTCGATGCGCGCACCATTGCGCAGGCACACGGCTTTGTCATGTGCGGGCACTGCGGCGCGGGCTTCGACTGCATCAGTACGCTGGCCGAGCAACTGCCGCCTGAGCCCTTCAACGAACTGCCATCACACGAACCGGGCGTAGAACCACCGCGCCTTGAGTCGGTCGTCTACCGGCCACAGCCAGACGCGCCGCAAGCCACCCCGCAAGACGAGCCCCAGCGATCCATCGAGGACGAATTCGCCAGTCTCGTCGTCACGCCACGCTTCGCACGTGATCGCGACGTCGACAGGCCCCGGCGTTGGCCATGGGTGCTGGCTTGCTCGCTGTTGCTGCTCGGCTTGGCTGCGCAGCTTGCCTGGGCATTACGCGAGCCATTGATTTCCGATCCCAGCACAGGGCCGCTATTACGCGAGGCTTGCGCCATGTTGCAATGTCAACTGCCACCTGTACGCGACGTTGGAAAGCTGCGCTTGCTGGCACGTGATGTGCAAACGCACCCAACCGTGCCCGGGGCCCTGCTGATCAGCGCCACCTTGCGCAATGATGCTGCCTTCACACAGCCATGGCCGGTTGTCACCATCCGCCTGTCCGATGGGAATGGCAAAGTGATTGCCATGCGGCGTTTGAATCCTGACGAGTACCTGGACGACGCTGACACATTCCATCGCGGCCTTGCGCCCGGTGCCAATTCAGCCCTTGTCTTCGAAGTGGAAGATCCGGGGCATCAGGCCGTTGCCTTCGATCTTGGTTTCGAATAAGGCCGGCCCAGCTACGGACTCATCGTAGATAGACTCGCTTAGTGCCTGTTCGGCATAGGCTTATGATTTTTCTTGTCCGAAGGCTCTTAATTTTGTCGCGCGTCGCGAGTACACTCGGTCCCTCGCGCAAAAGAAAGATGGCGCGACTGCCGATCCGCCGCGAAAGCGGTAACTGCCATAAACATGGCGACGGCCCATGCAGCCGTTGCGTGAGTACGTGAGGGGAAATGTCCTTGAACGCCGTCAGATTGCCTGTCAACGAGGCTGTTCGCGAAACCTCGTCGCAGAGCGCACTGAGTGAATGCGTCAGCCGCACCGTACGCCGCTACCTTGCGGACATCGGTGATACGTCATGCGACGAAGGTCTGCATGCGCTTGTCATTCGCGAAGTCGAAGGACCGCTGTTGCGCGAAGTACTCGCATTCCACGACGGCAACCAGAGCCGCGCTGCCGCGGTGCTCGGCATCAATCGCGCCACCTTGCGCAAGAAGCTCGCCGCTCACGGCCTGCTCTGAAGCGCCACGCACTTCGCTTCATTTAGCCGTCCAAACACCACGTCATGACGCGCCCGGCCATGCAGGCCCGGGCGCGTTATAATATGCGGCTTTACAGCTCTGGAAGCCGCCATGCCCGCACCTGTCCTCACCCCTGTCCGCCGCGCCCTGATCAGCGTTTCGGACAAAACCGGGCTGATTGAACTGGGACGCCGGCTGGCGGCCGCGAAGGTGGAGCTGCTTTCCACCGGCGGCAGTGCCAAGGCCCTGCGGGAGGCCGGTATCGCGGTCAAAGATGTCAGTGATGTCACGGGTTTCCCGGAAATCATGGATGGCCGCGTCAAAACCCTGCATCCCAAGGTCCACGGCGGCCTGCTGGGCCGTCGCGGCACCGACGACAAGGTGATGGCCGAGCTGGACATCGCGCCGATCGATCTGCTGGTGCTGAATCTCTATCCATTCGAAGCGACCGTCGCCAAGCCGGACTGCACGCTGGAACAGGCCATCGAAAATATCGACATCGGCGGCCCGGCGATGCTGCGCTCCGCGGCGAAGAACTGGAATGATGTCGGCGTACTCACCTCGCCCGATCAATACGACGAAGCGCTTGCCGAAATCGAACAAAGCGGTGGCCTCAGCCGCGCTACGCGCTTCAAGCTTGCCGTTGCCGCGTTCAATCGCGTGTCGAACTACGACGGTGCGATCAGCGATTACCTCTCGGGCCTGCAGCTCAACGACACGCAGGACACCATCGCCGGCCACGATGCCTTCCCCGGCCAGATGAACAGCCGCTTCGTGAAACTGATGGATCTGCGCTACGGCGAAAATCCGCATCAGCAGGCTGCGTTCTATCGAGACCTGTATCCGGCACCGGGCACGCTCGCCACGTTCCGTCAGCTGCAAGGCAAGGAACTGTCGTTCAACAACATCGCCGATTCCGATGCAGCCTGGGAATGCGTGCGCAGCTTTAGCAAGCCGGCATGCGTCATCGTCAAGCATGCCAATCCGTGCGGCGTCGCGGTAAGCCTGGACGGCATCGGCCGTGCTTACGATCTTGCTTACCAGACCGACCCCACCTCCGCGTTTGGCGGCATCATCGCCTTCAATCGCGAGGTCGACGGCGCGACCGCACGCGCCATCGTCGAACGCCAGTTTGTGGAAGTGGTACTGGCTCCGGGTTATGCCGATGATGCACTGAAAGCTTTCGCCAAGAAGACCAATGTGCGCGTGCTGGAAATCCCGTTGCCCGCCGATGGCGAACTCGGCAAGGCGCATCCTGGCAACGACAGTCGCCGCGTGGGCTCAGGCCTGCTGATCCAGACGGCCGACCGCGGCATGGTCACCGCACAGGATCTGAAGATCGTTACGCGCCGCGCACCGACCGAAGCAGAGATCAACGATTTGATCTTCGCCTGGAAAGTCGCCAAGTACGTCAAAAGCAACGCCATCGTCTACGCCCGCGATCGCCAGACCATTGGCATCGGCGCCGGCCAGATGAGTCGCGTCTACAGCGCGCGCATTGCAGGCATCAAGGCTGCGGATGAAAAGCTGGAAGTGCGTGGTTCGGTGATGGCATCCGATGCGTTCTTCCCATTCCGCGATGGCATCGATGCAGCTGCGGCGGCGGGTATTCGTGCAGTGATTCAGCCTGGTGGCTCGATGCGTGATGCCGAGGTGATTGCGGCTGCCGATGAGCACGATATGGCCATGGTGTTCACCGGGATGCGTCACTTCCGTCATTGATGCCGATCCTGTGCAGCCGCTGATCAGCGCTTAACTTCAGCCCTGTGTACCGTCTTCCCGGCGAAGGCCGGGATGACGGACGTTGAAACACGGAAGAAGGTTTCAGCAGCATCAATCAGCCGCAGCGATCTCCGCCGCCGTCGATGCGGCCTTGCGCTTGTTGACGCCCGCACGCTGCGCATAACGTCGCGCCAGCACTGCACACGTCATCAACTGCATCTGATGGAACAGCATCAGTGGCAACACGATCATGCCGATCGCATGCGCCGGAAACAGAACGTTCGCCATCGGCACACCACTGGCAAGGCTCTTCTTCGAGCCGCAGAACACGATGGTGATTTCATCTTCGTGATCAAAGCCGAGCGCCCTTGATCCATAGCGCGTGATCAGCAAGATGCAGGCCAGCAACACTGCATTGATGACCAGCAGACCACCCAGCACCGACAGCGGCAACTGCTTCCACAAACCTTGCAGCACCGCCGCACTGAAAGCGGTGTACACCACCAGCAAGATCGAACCCTGATCCACCAGGCCGACCAGCGGACGATGACGCTGCACCCAGCCGCCAATCCAGCGCTGTGCGACCTGGCCCAGCACGAACGGCACGAACAGCTGCAATACGATCTCGCCCACCGAACGCCATGACATCGCGCCTGCGCCATGCGCCTGCAACACCAGCCCCGTCAATAACGGCGTGATGACGATGCCAAGCAGGCTGGAGGCAGAGGCCGAACACACCGCTGCGGAAACGTTGCCACGCGCGATCGACGTAAACGCAATCGATGACTGCACCGTCGAAGGCAAGGTGCACAGGAACAGGATGCCCACATACAGCGATGGGGTCACCAAGGGCACCAGCACCGGCTTCAGCAGCATTCCCAGGATGGGGAACAACACAAAGGTGCTGGCCAGTACGGTGAGATGCAGGCGCCAATTGGTGAGACCGGAGACCACCGCTTCGCGCGAGAGCTTCGCCCCGTGCAGGAAGAACAACAGGGCGATGGCCAGATCGGTCAGCCCGTCGAACACATGAGCAACCGAACCGCGGCATGGCAACAGGCTGGCCGTGATCACCGTCGCGATCAGGCAGAGCGTGAAGTTGTCAGGCAGGAAGCGGCGCAGTGGCATGGCGTATAGGCCGGCAGGCGGCGATCAGACAGTTGGGATGGGCGTATTTCACTGCTACTCTATTGATAATTCAAATAGTTTTATTTAATAGATTGATTCAATATGAGCATGAATATCAGCCTGCGCCAACTGCGTGCCTTCCTGGCTGTGGCACGGCAGCGCCATTTCCGCCGTGCCGCCGAATACCTGCATCTCAGCCAGCCCGCCGTGAGCCGTCATATCGCCGAACTGGAGGCTGAACTGGGCGTGCGCTTATTCGATCGCACCACCCGCGAAGTCGTCCCCACCGAGACAGGTCGTTATCTGGAGAGCGCCATCGAACGGGTGCTGGATGAACTCGAAGGCGTGCTCGGCCACGTGCATTCGGAAGGCGAGCGGCGGCGCGGCAAGGTGCGGATTGCCTCGGTACCAACCTTGTCGGCCAGCCTGATGCCGCTTTGTATTGCCGATTGCGCGCGCGAATACCCGGAACTGACTATCCAATTGCACGATCAGGCGCAGACGCTGGTACTGGACAGCGTGCGCGGCGGCGAAGTGGATTTCGGCATCGCCATCGACCCGCCGGAAGCGGGCGACTTCGATTGCGAGACCATCATGCGGGATCCGTTCTGCCTGGTCTGCCCGCCCGATCATCCGTTGGCCGCATTGAAAACGGTCCCGTGGAAAAAACTGCAGGACCAGCCGCTGGTGTTGCTGGACTACTCCTCGGGCAGCCGACGTCTGATCGATCTGGCTTTGCACAAGCATGGCGTCAACGCGATGGTCGTGCAGCAAACCGGCCACACGCATACCGCATTTCGCATGGTCGAGGCTGGACTCGGCATCACTATCACGCCCGTACTCTCCTCACCGCCATCTTCATTGGCCGTGCGCCCTCTCACGCCGATGGAGCACCGCACCGTCATGCTGATCCACCGCCGGCAACGCTCACTGTCGCCGTTGGCCAGCCTGGTTTGGAATCGACTGCGCGAACTCAGCACCAACAATCAGCTCACTTCGTATTGAGCGCAGCATCGTTAATATCGCCCTGCTCATGAGGAGAACCCGTCATGCGTTACGAGCTTTACTACTGGAGCGGTGTCCAGGGCCGCGGTGAATTCGTGCGCCTGGCGCTGGAAGATGCCGGCGCCGATTACGTTGACGTTGCCCGCAAACGCGGTGACAACGCCATGATGCCGTTTCTGCGCGGCAAGCAGGAGGGCGCACTGCCCTTCGCACCACCGTTTCTCAAGGCCGGTCGCATGGTGATCGCGCAAACTGCCACCATTCTCGCTTACCTGGGACCGCGTCTTGGCCTGGTCCTCGGCGGCCTTTCAGCAGAAATCTACGCACAGCAATTACAAGCCACGGTCACCGACTTCATGGCCGAGATCCACGATACGCATCATCCGGTCGCAGCAAATCTGTACTACGAAGAGCAGCGCCCTGCTGCACGTAAACGCACACAAGCTTTCCGCGAAGAACGCCTGCCGAAATTTCTCGGCTACTTCGAAAATGTGCTTACGCGCGGCAATGGCAGACAGGCTCTATCGCGTCACTCGTATGTCGATCTTTCGTTATTCCAACTGGTCAGCGGACTCGACTACGCTTTCCCCAACGCGATGAAACGCATGCAAAGCCGCATTCCCCATTTGCGTGCGCTGGCCGAGCGTATTGCGGAACGTCCGAATATCGCTGCCTATCTCGCATCGCCGCGACGGATTCCGTTCAATGAAGACGGAGTATTTCGTCATTATCCGGAGCTTGATCCTGCGCGTTAGAACGGCTTTCAACGGAAGAACTGCGAGTCAAATGGTGACTCGCACGCGAAGCTTCATCTTGCTTCGCCGGAATGACGGTGAGGCAAAGGCAATCATCACAACCAGCACGTAAACCTAAAAGAAGGCGATCACCAGCGAGCCCGCCACGATCAACACACCACCAATCAGCACGGGCCAGCTCGGCTTTTCGCCCAGCACGAGCAAGCCCAGCACAATCGCGATGGCCACGCTCAATTTGTCGATCGGCGCCACCTTGGTGATCGGCCCAAGCTGCAGCGCCCGGTAGTAGCACAGCCACGAAAGTCCGGTTGCCACACCGGACAACACCAGAAACATCCAGCTATGCCACGGCAAGCCCGAAGGCTTAGCCCACTCGGCACGCAGACTGAGGATGCCCGCCGTCACCGCGAGGATCACCACGGTGCGAATGAAGGTGGCGAGATTGGAATTGATGCCCGCCACACCAAGCTTGCCGAACAGCGCCGTAAGCGCTGCGAAGAACGCCGACCCCAGGGCGAACAGCAACCAGCTTTCGCGCAGGTTCATGCACGCTCCCGGGAGGCAGGCAGAAAGGGATCAGGAACCGCTGTCTTCCGACGAGGATGCCGAGGCCGGCTTGCTGCCACCCCACTGCATGATCTTGTACATCACCGGCTTGATCGGAGGCTGCCCATTCTGACCCGTGACACGACCGTCCGGATCCACGTTGTAGATCTGTTGCGGACCAAACTTCGGGGTCACCACCACCATGTAGACCTTGCCGTTCGACCGGTACTCCTGAATGGTGTTATCGCCCTCCTTGCGCACGCTCACATCGGGCGCGTCGTCACCATTGGCGTCCTTACTCGCCGGTGCGCCCGGCACGCTGGGCATCGGGATCGGCTTGCCGGCCATATGACTGGGTTCCAGTTCGGCGGGGCTCGACGCCGGCAAAGCGGTGCTCGACTCTGGCGCGGGCGGCGGCGCCTTGGAGGGGTCCACACCCGGGTCATTCATGCCGGGCGGCGGTGGGGCGGGAGCGAAATGCGGCGGCGCGGATGAGGAGGAGGAAGAGGTCTGCGCAAAAACCGGCGCCACGGCCAGGACAGCAAGGGCATAGAGACAGGCAGCGTGTTTCATGTCAGACACCTCATCAGGGCCTCAAAGCATAACAGCGCAAGGTTCGCCGGGCGGTGAATGGTTGAAGCACTGTCTCACGAACGCCAGATGTTGTATTTCCCGCCCCGTACGCTGCGTTCCCTTAGAATCCCCGGCATGCCAAACCTTACGCTGATCGACGGCTCCTCCTATCTCTTCCGCGCCTTCCACGCGCTGCCGCCATTGAGCAACGCCCAGGGCGAACCCACCGGTGCCCTGTTCGGTGTGGTCAACATGCTGCGCTCCACACTCAAGGCCAAGCCTGATTACGTCGCATTTGTCAGCGATGCCTCGGGGCCGACGTTCCGCAACGTGCTGTACGACAAGTACAAGGCGAACCGTCCACCAATGCCGGACGAACTGCGCGCGCAGATCGAGCCGATGCTGGCGATCGTCAGCGCACTGGGTTTTCCCATCCTGCGAGTCAGCGGCGTGGAAGCCGATGACGTGATCGGCACATTGGCGACGCAAGCACACGAACAAGGTATCGATGTGCTGATCTCCACCGGTGACAAGGATCTGGCACAGCTGGTGCGTCCCGGTATCACGCTGATCAATACGATGACCAACAGCACCATGGATCCCGCCGGTGTGATGGAAAAATTCGGCGTGAAGCCGGAGCAGATCATCGATTTCCTCAGCCTCACCGGCGACACCGTCGACAACGTTCCCGGCGTCACCAAATGCGGACCCAAGACCGCCGCCAAGTGGCTGGCCGAATACCATTCGCTGGATGGCGTGATCGCTCACGCCGACAAGATCGGCGGCAAGATTGGCGAATATCTGCGCGAGGCGCTGCCTTCCTTGCCGCTGTCACGCGAGCTCGTCACCATCAAGACCGATGTACCGCTAGACAAGACCGTCACAGACCTCACGCTGCGCTCACGCGATACGGACACCTTGCGCGATTTGTTCACACGCTACGAATTCAAGGCGGCGCTGAAGGAAATGGATAATGCTGTCGCGAACACTGTCGCGCCCGCACCCACATCCACAAACACCACACCGGCGCCCCCTGCCCACACCGATACCTCCGCGGCGTCGGTGGAACTCAGCGGTGAAGGCCAATACGAACTCGTCACCACCCAGGCGCAATTCGATAGCTGGCTTGCACGCCTTCACGACGCACCGCTGATCGCTTTCGACACCGAAACCACCAGCGTTGATTCCATGCAGGCGGACATCGTCGGCCTTAGCCTTTCGATTCAACCGGGCTACGCCTGCTACATCCCTCTTACGCACGACTATCCAGGCGTGCCGGCGCAATTGCCGCGCGACAAGGTGCTCGCGGCGTTGAAGCCGATGCTTGAAGATCCCCGGCGTCCGAAGGTGGGGCAACATGCCAAGTACGACATGAACATCCTGTCGCACTACGGCATCGCCGTGCAGGGTCTGAAGCATGACACCATGTTGGAATCCTACGTGTGGAACGCAACCGCCACGCGTCATGACATGGATTCGCTGGCCAGGAAATACCTCGGCTACGAAACCGTGAAATACGAGGAAGTCGCCGGCAAGGGCGCCAAGCAGATTTCGTTCTCGCAGGTCGATCTCGACACCGCTTGCCGCTATGCCGCCGAGGATGCCGACGTCACCTTGCGCCTGCACCACGCACTCTGGCCGTTGCTGGAAGGCGAGCCGAAACTGCTGAAGGTCTATGAAGACATCGAAATTCCGCTGATACCTGTGCTGGCCAGCATGGAACAACATGGCGTGCTGATCGACGTAGACGAACTACGCCGGCAAAGCCAGCACCTGGGCAAGCGCATGCACGAATTGCAACAGGAAGCGTGGCGGTCGGCCGGACGCGAGTTCAATCTCGACTCGCCCAAGCAGTTGCAAGTCATCCTGTTCGACGAACTCGGCCTGCCAGCGAAACTGAAAACACCCACTGGCCAGCCCTCCACCAACGAAGAAGCAATGGAAGCGATCGCTGACGATCATGCGTTGCCGCGTCTGATCCTCGATTATCGCGGCCTCGCCAAGTTGCGCTCGACCTATACCGAGAAACTGGCCGAGATCGTCAATCCGCGCACCGGCCGTGTGCACACCAGCTATCACCAGGGTGCAGTCGCCACCGGACGTATTTCCTCCACCGATCCGAACCTGCAAAACATTCCCGTGCGCACCGAGGAAGGCCGTCGCATCCGCCAGGCGTTCGTCGCGCCGAAAGGCTGGATGGTGATGGCCGCGGACTATTCGCAGATCGAGCTGCGTATCATGGCGCACCTATCCGGTGATGAAGGCCTGGTGCGCGCCTTCCAGGAAGGCGGCGATATCCATCGCGCCACCGCTGCGGAAGTGTTCGGCCTCGATCCCGCTGACGTCACCAGCAATCAGCGTCGCGCCGCGAAAGCGATCAACTTTGGCCTGATGTACGGCATGAGCGCATTCGGGCTCGCGCGCCAGCTGGGTGTTGATCGTGGTGAAGCCAGTGATTACATGGCGCGTTACTTCTCGCGCTATCCGGGCGTGCATGCGTTTATGGAAGCCACGCGTGAACGCGCACATCGCGACGGCTATGTCGAAACGCTATTTGGCCGCCGTTTGTATCTGGAGAACCTCAGTGCACGCAATCAGGCGTTGCGTGCCGGCGCCGAGCGCGCGGCTGTCAACGCCCCGATGCAAGGCACCGCTGCCGACATCATCAAGCGCGCCATGATTTCCGTAGCCGATTGGCTGAAAGATCGCGACGACGCTCACATGCTGATGCAGGTGCACGATGAACTGGTGTTCGAGGTGCGTGCCGATGCGATCGATACCGTGCGCGACGCGGTGCGCGAACGCATGTCGGGCGCGGCCAAGTTGCATGTGCCGCTGATTGTGGATGTCGGTGTCGGCAAGAATTGGGACGAGGCGCACTAACTTTTCTGTAAAACGGCTTGAAGGAGCAAGGCCATGAATGATCGTCGCCCGCAGTATTGGTTTCCGGCCAAACGCTATGGCTGGGGTTGGGGTTTACCCTCTTGCTGGCAAGGCTGGGCTGTTCTGCTGGTCTACGTGGCAGGACTGGCCGTGATGATCCCGCTTATAACGGCGCGTGCTGGCAAACCCGACGCCTTCCTGTTTGCAGGCGCCATCACTGTCTTGCTGCTTTATGTGGTCTACAAGAAAGGCGAACCGCCAGGCTGGCACTGGGGCGACTGAGTTATTTAGACGTCTAAACTGAGACGTCCGTATGCCAAAGGTCACGCATGCGTGTCACGCAGATGAATAGTGGCTGACCAGTTCCGAATTTTCATACCGAACCGTGCAACTTTTGCGCTCAGGCGCACTCTAATCCTTCGGATGCACGCAACGGCATCCTCCGGCGCCCCACCTCCCTGGGTCGCCAATCCGGAATCGGACCTCTCCCCTGGGTTCCGATTCCCCGGCCCCGAGGACTCCCCCTAAGTTCTCGGGGCTTTTTTTTGCCTACGCACCGGCCCAAGTCTTTTCTTGCCCTGCGTCAGGACATGGGGCGACCCAGCCGTTAGGATAGCGTTATAGGGATGGCCGCTGCCCGCCCGCCACCCACGCAAAGAGTTCCTCTGCAGTGTCCATCAAAGGGAAAGCTACCTCTTTCGACATCGCCCACCTGACCGGGGTTTCGCAATCCACGGTGTCACGCGCCTTGCGCGACAGCCCTCTGGTCAGCGAGGAAACCCGTCGTCGGATCAGGGAGGCCGCCGAGCAGCTCAACTATAAAGTCGACAAGAACGCGTCGAACCTTCGTTCTCAGCATTCGGGCACGCTGGCCCTGCTGCTGTTCGAAGATCCCACGGCAGATGACTCGCACATCAACCCGTTCTTCCTGTCCATGCTCGGCTCGATCACCCGGGCCTGCGCCCTGCGCGGCTACGACTTGCTGATTTCGTTCCAGCAGCTTTCCTACGACTGGCATGCCGACTACGCCGATACCAAGAAGGCGGACGGCATCATCCTGCTTGGCTACGGCGACTACCTGGCCTACCTGGACAAGCTGCAGAAACTGGTGGCCCAGGGCACGCGGTCCATCCGCTGGGGCGCCGTACTGCCGGACCAGCCGGACGTGTCCATCGGCTGTGACAACTATCAGGGCGGCCAGGCCATCGCCACGCATCTGCTGGAGCAAGGATGCAGACGCATCGCGTTCCTTGGCGACGCGTCCAGCCATTACCCGGAATTCTTCGAACGCTACCGTGGTTACGCCGCGACGCTGCAACAGGCCGGCATCACCATGGATCCCGCGCTGCAGGTGGATGCTGCCGAAAGCACCGAACAAGCAGGTTATAACGCGCTGGAAACGTTGCTCGAACGTGCCGAACCTTTCGACGCCGTCTTCGCTGCCAGCGACTTGATCGCCATCGGCGCCATGCGCGCATTGGCCGACCACAACATCAAGGTGCCCGAGCAAGTCGCCGTAGCAGGCTTCGACGATATCCCGATGGCCCGCTTCCTCAATCCACCGCTGACCACGGTGCTGCAAGACACCAAACTGGCCGGCGAGACTCTGGTCGACAACCTGCTGTGCCTGATCCGCAACGAACCCGTGGAAACGCACCTGCTGCCGGTGAAGCTGGTGGTGCGGCGTTCCAGCCAGTTCTCCCAGCCTGCCGACCACGTTTAGAGAGCCGCGCTAGCCCGCCGCCCCTTGCAGCTTCCCGCGGCCTCGATTCGATCGAACCTTTGGTTCGCGCCAGTTCCTTCACGGAAGCCCCTTCGTCATGACCGGCGGGGGTCGAACCATTGTGCGGGCGACACCGATGACCCGCCCTAGGAAACTAACCCGCCCGGCTGACATCTCTACCATGTGTCGATTTACGGACATGTGCTTCGTCGTCCCATCAGAGAACCAGAAAAGCACGTTCTCCATCCGAATTCACACCGTCATCACCCTCATGGAGGAAGACCATGTACGTTCAGCCTTATCTGTTCTTCAACGGTCGCTGCGAAGAAGCTATCCAGTATTACCAGAAGCATCTGGATGCAAAGCTCAACATGCAGATGCGCTACAAGGAAGCGCCACCAGGCGACAGCATGGCAGCCAAGGCGAACGGCGAGCACATCATGTACTGCAACTTCACCGTCGGTGATTCCGTGATGATGGCGTCGGATGATTGCGTTAATCCCGACGTCAAATTCCAGGGCTTTTCGCTCTCGCTCACCGTCAAGGATGTCGCTGAGGCCGATCGCGTGTTTGCGGCGCTGGCCGATGGCGGCCAAGTGCATTGCGCGCTGACCAAGACGTTCTTTTCACCGTATTTTGGCATGGTGGCTGATCGATTCGGCATCAACTGGATGGTCATTATTCCGCAGTAACAGCGCGCGCACGAACAGGAGAGCCCACCATGCGATTTATGATGTTGATGTTGCCTGCCGGCCAATGCACCGCCGCACCCGATGCCAGGCCCAGCGCCGAAGCCGTTGCAAAAATGATGCGCTTCAACAAATCGCTGCAGGAAGCTGGCGTCTTGCTGGCGCTCGATGGACTGCACCCACCATCAGCCGGGGTGCGCGTCAATCTGGAGCAAGGCAAGGTGAAAGTTGCCGATGGTCCCTTCGCCGAAGCCAAGGAAGTGGTCGGCGGCTATTGGATGATCGATGTCAGCTCGCGCGACGAAGCCGTCGCCTGGGCATCGCGCTGTCCGTTCTCGCCAGGCGACACCATCGAAATACGCCAGGTGTTCGAGATGGCCGATTTTCCGGCCGATGTGCAGGAAGCAGCGGAAGGCTTCCAGGATCCGCGGCAGACGGCCGCCTGATGGGACCTTTGTCGCTTGCGTCGCGTGCGGGCAAGTGCTGTGATCGATCGCCATGACGGCTCCCGACATCCATCGCGCGATCGACGCAGTCTGGCGCATCGAATCGGCACGGCTTATCGCTGGTCTCGCACGCATGGTGCGCGACGTGGGGCTGGCCGAGGAACTGGCGCAGGATGCGCTAGTCGCCGCCCTGGAGCGCTGGCCCGAGAACGGCATCCCGGACAATCCCGGCGCCTGGTTGATGACCGCAGCCAAGCACCGCGCCATCGACCAGTTGCGCCGCAAGAAACTGATCGAACGTAAGCATGAAGCCCTTGCCCACGAACCGGAGTTCGAAGCCACGGATGAACGGCTGGAGCTGGAAACCATGCTCGATGACGACATTGGCGACGATCTGCTGCGACTGATCTTCACCGCCTGCCATCCGGTACTTTCTGCCGAAGCACGCGCGGCGTTGACGCTGCGCCTGCTCGGCGGCCTCACCACGGATGAAATCGCGCGCGCCTTTCTCGTTCCCGAACCCACCATCGCGCAACGCATCGTTCGCGCCAAGCGCATGTTGGCCGACAAGCAGATCCCGTTCGAGGTACCGCGCGGCGAAGAACGCGACGAACGGCTCGCGTCGGTGCTGGAAGTCATCTATCTGATCTTCAACGAAGGCTACGCCGCTACATCCGGTGACGACTGGATGCGGCCTGAGCTATGCAGCGAAGCCATGCGTCTTGGACGCATACTCGCCGGCCTCGCGCCGCTGGAACCCGAAGTGCTCGGACTGCTGGCGCTGATGGAAATCCAAGCCTCACGCCTGCGTGCACGCACCACGCCGACAGGCGAACCCATCCTGTTACCAGACCAAGACCGCAGCCGCTGGGATCCATTGCTGATCCGGCGTGGACTGGCCGCGCTGGATCGCATCGGACGACTCGGCGGCGCCAATGGCCCCTATGCCCTGCAAGCAGCCATAGCAGCCTGTCACGCGCGCGCACGCGTCGTGGAAGAAACCGACTGGGCACGTATCGCCGCGCTCTATGCCGGACTTGCCAGCATCATGCCTTCGCCCGTGGTCGAACTAAACCGGGCTGTCGCTGTTGCGATGGCCTCTGGCCCAGCCGAAGGTCTCGCGTTGGTTGATGCACTCGCCGACGAACCGCTGCTACGCAACTATCACTTGCTACCCAGCGTGCGTGGCGATTTGTTGAGCCGCCTGCAACGCCATGACGAGGCACGTAGCGAATTCGAGCGTGCTGCGTCGCTGGCACGCAATGCGAGGGAACGGCATTTACTGCAGCAACGTGCTGCGGCTTGTGCGCAGGCTTCAGACTCGGCGTAATGATTAGGTTGTGGCTCGCTCGGTGTGAGCGAGCTGCGCATTTCGTGCGTGCTCCGCTTTCGGTTTTGCATGTCGTAGGTTGGGACATTGCCTGCGAAATGCACAACGAAGCGACCAAACACATCTGGCTACATTGCGCCAACTCAACTCACCACATGCGTATATCAACCTTCGCCAGCGGGCTCACTGACTCGCAAAACACTCAACCCCGCCACCAACAAACTTACCCCACCCAGCACCAACGCATAAATCGGCTGCCCATGAAAAAACACCCGCAACAGCACACCTAACACGCTGGCAGCGAGCAACTGCGGAATCACGATGAAGAAATTGAAGATGCCCATGTACACACCCATCTTCTCCGCCGGCAAGTTGTCTGACAGCAGCGCATAGGGCAGCGAGAGAATGGAAGCCCAGGCAAAACCCACACCCACCATAGGCAGCAACAGCCAATCCGGATCGCGGATCAGCAGGAAGGCCACCAGGCCCGCGCCACCCAGCCACAGGTTGATCAGATGGCTGATGCGAAGGCCCCAGCGGCGCACCATCAACGGAATCACCAACGCGGCCAGCGCCGCAAAACCGTTGTAGGCCGCAAAGAGCACGCCCACCCAGTTCGCGCCATTGTTGTAGGCCGCCGAGTGCGGATCGGTGCTGCTGAAGTGCACCTGCGCCACGCCTGCCGTGGTGTAGATCCACATGGCAAACATCGCAAACCAGGAGAAGAATTGCACCCACGCCAAGCGCCGCATCGCCGGCGGCATAGTGTGCAGATCCGTCATCACCTGGGCGAACATGCCCTTTTGCCGGGTTACGCCGAGCCAAAGTTGCGATAGGCCAAAAGCCATCACACCGCCTGCCAGCAGATAGAGCTCGTGCTCAAGATGGTAGCCATACACCAGAAAAACACCGATGAGGCCGACCAGCAGCCATAGCACGCCGTGCTTCAGCGCGCCCGAACGATTCACTGCTGCATCGGTGTGAACCACGGCATCATCGAATGTGCGCAGCTGGTCCGGTGGGTATTCGCGCGTCGAGCATACCGTCCAAAGCACGGAGCCAAGCAGTACTGCGCCACCGATATAAAACGCATCGCGCACCGTATCGGGAATGCCGCCGGGACCTGCGACGTTGCTTACACCAAAATGCGCGAGCAGATAAGGAAGCAACGAAGCGACGACCGCGCCCACACCGATGAAAAAGCTCTGCATGGCGTAGCCGAGCGGCCGCTGTGTCGTCGGCAATTGATCGCCGACAAAGGCGCGGAAAGGTTCCATCGATACGTTGATGGACGCATCCATCATCCACAGCAACGTTGCAGCAACCCATAACGCTTGCGAGTTTGGCATCCACAACAGCGCCAACGTGGTCAGCAACGCGCCAGCCAGAAAATACGGACGGCGGCGCCCCAACCTGCCCCAGGTGCGGTCCGACGCGTAACCGATCAGCGGTTGCACGATCAGCCCCGTCAGCGGTGCCGCGATCCACAATACAGGGATGTCGCCGACGGCAGCGCCAAGCGTCTGGAAGATGCGGCTGACATTGGCGTTCTGCAAAGCAAAGGCGAACTGGATACCCAGGAAGCCAAAGCACATATTCCAGATCTGCCAGAACGAAAGCGCAGGCTTGCGTGTCATGGCGTCCTCGTTGTCGGCGCGATCAGCAGGTCGCCGACACGGGCGTCATTGAGCGGTCCATCGACGCCGCCTTTGCCGCCGGTGTAATGCGCAAAGTGGCTCAGGTCGCTCATATTGAAGCCTTGCTGCAGCGTAAAGCGGCACTTTGCTCCAGCCTTCACGGTCACGATGCCGTAGGTCGACAACTGATCGCCGAGGCTATGCGGCATCACGATCGGTACGCGTTGCGACGTGTTGTCGTCGCAGTCCATCACCAGCATCTTGACGGCAGCGGTAACGCCCGTCTCGATCGGTCCGTGGTTGTTCTCGTACCGAAGCGCAACGCGATAACGCCCTGTCGACGGCACCGTCCATGGGCGCGGCCAATCATCCCCGATAGCCGTCGGATCCCCCGCGCACACAACGGCGCTATGCAGCGATTCGATCCCCTGCTTACCTTTGCGCGTGGCGCTGACACAGGGCGGCATGCCCCCTTGCGCGATATAGGTACTGCCATCGACATCGCCGATACGCTGGCCGTCGGCATAAAGCACCACTTTGCCATCGACTTGCACCCGCCAGCCGCGACTGTCAGCGGTCACGGTCGGCGCAGCAGGTGCAGCAGGCGCGTAGAGCGGCGCATCGACGGGCAATGGCATGGCAGGCGCATTGATGGCCTTCAATGTCACTACGGTTTCTGCATTGCGCTGGCTGGTCTTCTCGGCGACAAGCAAGTTGCCCGTCAGTTTGCGGGGGCGCAGCAAGGTAATACGGCGATCCGGCATCTGCAGGCTGATGCTGTCTTGGTCACCGAACAGCATGGGTACCAGGGACACCGGAAGCTTGGGCTCCACCCGGCCATCATCGGTGAGGCCGAACACGCCTTCGCTCACCACATCCAGATACGCCGCTACCGACCACAACTGACGAGGCGAATCCACCACCGGGCCGCTGAGCTTGCCGTCGTCGACATGCGTGGATTGCGTGAGCAGCTCATAGTTCTCCATGTTGGAGCCGGACAAGGCTGCGCCGCGCATCACCGAGCGCAATTCGTGCGCAATGCGATTGGGATCGTTGACTTCTCGCGCTGCGCGCAAGGCATACGCGCTGACGAACGGCCAGATGGCACGGTTGTGATAGATCGGCTGATCAGCGCGTTCGGGCCAGATCACCGGACTGCCAGTCGTCCAGGTCGGATAGTGCGCCAGCGCTTCGCGCGCGCGATCGCCGTCGGCCACACCGCTGGTAATGGCCAGTGCCGTACCGAGCAGGTCGTAGGTGTCATAAGGCGTGCCATCGCCGCCGATGTAGCTCATGTACATGCCGCGATCCGCACGCCAGAAACGCGCATTGACCGCTGCCTTTAGCGACGCCGCCTGCTCCGCATAACCTTTTGACCTTGCCGCGTCACCGTGTTCACCAGCCAGCCGCGAGGCGAGCTGCAAGGCCTGGTAATGCAGCACATTGGTCGATAGTGCGTACGACTGCGCAATGAAAACAACATTGTCCGTCGTCCACGCCGGATAGGTTTGCTGACGCCAATCCAGAAACGAAGTCTCTCCGCGATACAAACCAAAATCAGGATCAAATACGTATTCGCGATCCTGCGCCAGCGTGTCGTTGAGCGCGCGATAGACGTCTTCGGCAAATGCTTTGTCGTCCAGCAGATGCTGGGCACCAAGAAACCACACGATGCGATCGGTACTGATCGGCCAGCTTCCGCCTGATCCGGTGTCCTGCATCACATACAAGCCAGGAGGCAACGAAGAATCGCGCACGCCGGACAATTTGAAATTCAGACCATTGCGGGCACGCAGCGGATCGAATTTCCACAACCCCAGGTCGATCGAATAAGACAGATCACGCGTCCACACGTACGGCCACTTGGCGCCGGTCTGAAAGCAGGTGCAGGGAATGGGCTGGCCATGATCGAACGCACCGTCGCGGATGGTTGTCACCGAATCCTGCGTGAGTTCATCCTGCGCCAGGGCAAACAATCCATCGAACATCGGACTGGCGGTGTCTGCCTGCATGCGTTGCGCACCGATATCCCGCGTACCGAAGGGACCGGTCAGCGTGAAATGTCCGTTCGCCTGCGCCGTCATGCGCGCTTGTTCGTTGCGCCAGGGAATCTGGTTCGACCAGGTGTCTGCCCCGGCGGCCAGGGCTGCCATCATCACCACACTCAGCATGCGCACTCCACCTTTGGATACACCCACCCAACCCTCTGGGTTATGTCACGACGTCGGGCAACACACACGCTGCAGCCGCAGCATGCCCAAGCCCGACCCGCGCGGGTGGTGATGCATGGTAGGCAAGTCGCCCTTCCGTGGCAGCGTCATGCATACGTATTCATGCATGGTCCGCCGCCACGGTGTGCGCCTGTCAGTGCTGAGTGCTTCCGGTATCCAGCACCAGCTTGGCTGCCGATCCCGCGGCAAGCCTCACCCATGTCACCGGACCGTAGCGATCCTGGCCACTGGCCCAGCCTTCATCGCCGGATGCTGCGTTCAGCGCATCCAGGCTCGGGAATGGACGTACCGCGTGACCGTTTGCGTTGACGTGCTGCGCGGCAGTGCCGTGAATCTTCACCAGGTAGGTCCGCAACGCGGGCTTGAAACTGCCCTTGGCCGCGTCCGTGTTGAAAATCACACCCTCTGCCGTGCGCTGCAAACCAAGACGCTGCGAAAAGAATGCGCCATGTTCGTAGGCGTACGTAGCGCCATCATCGTCGTAATAATCGAAATAGGTGGCGTGGTCCGTGGGAAATGCATCCACCGACAACTCGGTCACCGGATGCTCGCCGACATAGTCCATGACCGGCTGCATGGGAATGATCGCACCTTCGCGAATGAACAGCGGGATATCGCTCCAGTTCTTGCTGTCCACCGCGTAGTGAATCGTTTGGCCACCCTGGTATAGCGTGCCTTTGAAATAATCGATCCACTGCCCTTCCGGCAGATAGATGTCTTTCTGCGTCTGTCCCTTGGCAACCACCGGCGCCACCAGGAGCCCGTCGCCGAACATCCAGGCATCCACATCGTCGCGCACTTGCGGATCATCCGGATAATCGAAGAACAGCGGCCGTACCACGCCCACGCCCTCCGTCGTGGCCGCCCGGTCATAGCTGTAGATGTACGGGATCAGCGCATAGCGCAGCCGGATTGCGTCCGTCGCAACCTTTTCCGCCACCGGTCCGTACATCCACGGCTGCCGTTTTTCGCCCAGGGTGCCATGCACGCGGAAGATCGGCACGAACGCGGCAAACTGCATCCAGCGCGCATAGTTCTCGTTATCGGGATGGCCTTTGAAGCCACCGGTATCCATGCCCCACTTCATCTCACCGACATCGATCGCGCTAAGCATGCGCTGCCGCTGCGCAGCCATGCTGTCGAAGCCGGTGTCGATATCGCCAGACCATAGGCCATAGGCGTAGCGCTGCGAGCCGAGGTAGAAATCACGGTTGATCGACCACACGCGAATAGGCGTGAAGGCACGCTGCCCGTCGTACAACGCGCGCTGCATGTTGAGGAACTGGGTGTCGCTATTGGTATCGTCGGCCTCATCATTCCACCAGCCGACGATGCCGGTCTCGAACGAGTGCCTGAGGTCCGCATTGAAGAACCAGGTACGTACCGCTGCCTGATCGAAATCCACTTCGCGCACGGGTTTCAGCGAGAAATAATCGGTGGTCTGCGGACGTCCCGCCGCCCAGTAGCCGTGTGCTTCGGCGTAACGGCCTTCTACCGTGTCGACATGGATACGCGGCTTCATGATGCCGGTCATATGCATGCCGAGTTCGTCCATCGTCTGTTTCAGCTTGCCACTGGGACCATCCGGAAACTTCGTAGCATTCCAGCGGAACTCCCCGTAGTTATCGTCACCCCAGGCCTTCCAGTCGAAGTCAAAGGTGAAGTTGTCGATCGGGATATGCCGAGCGCGATAACCGTGCACGATAGCCAGCAACTCCTGCTGGTCGCTGCCCCACTGGCTGTTGGTAAAGCCCATCGCCCATTTCGGAAACAGCGGCGGCGTGCCGCTGAGCGTAGACAATGCTTTGAAGATCTGCGGCGGCGCGCCTGCGATCACGTCGAAGCTGATATCCGGGTGGCTGATACCGCTGACCCGAATAGCCCCGCCGTCGAGGTCGAATTTCGCACCGATGGTGTCTACCAGCACACCATAGCCGCGGGTACTCCATACGAAAGGCGCACCGGGATAACCCTGCTCACCCGCCTTGGCGACTTGCACCCCGCTGCGTATCACCCCGTCCTTTGCAGGCTCGAAAGCGTCGTAGCCGCCAATGCCGTAGAGCGTGTCGGCGGCGTCATGCTGCAGGTCGATATGGCCGTCCATCAGCGTGGCCGGGTCGGTCTGCAGCAGCGCATGCCCCTGTCCGTCCTCGATGTTGAGGCGTGCTGTGTGTTTGTCCCAGGTGACCGTCAGCGCATCGGTGCCGAGGGTGGCCGCATCCGCAGTGGAACTGACGTGTAGATTCGAAAGCGCCTGATGGCTGGCGTGCGGATCCATCACAAGGCTTGCCGGCGTGTTGATGCCATCGGGCATACCGTGGACCTGCAAGGTATCAGGCGCCAGGAAGCGCAGCATGATGCGGTCCTTGCCATGGACCAGCACCATGCCGTGCTCATCGACATGTTCGAGCTGGAATCCGGTGCCGCCGGTGTCGGGAGATCCTGCCTGGATGGATAAGGTGGCGACTAAAAACAGACCGCCTATTGCCAGATTACGCCGTGTTCTCATCCAAACGTCCTTCTTCAATACAGGAACTTTACTGCGTCGACGTGTGATCGCGGCCAATGGCTTGGCCGCGGGGTCGCCCGACTATAACCGCAGTTGTTGGATGCTGGGGAGAATGGACGGCCAGAACCCGTGCACGTCGCACGCTTATTGCAGGATGGCCGTAGCGTAAGGGGGCAAGCTGACCTGACCCGAAGCCAGCGCGACACCCGACTTGCTCTGCAGCAGAATCGTAGCGACATGCGCATCGGCGCCAAGAGGAACCACGCGTGTCTCGCGCGACAGGTTATGCACGACAAGCACGCGGGATTGCGCATCCTGCAGCGTGTACGCCAGCACATGCGGATCGTCAGCCGGCATGTTGTGCAACGCGCCATCACGCAACGCACTTACCTGTTCGCGCCAGCCGATCAGCTTGCGATACAGATTGAGCAAGGAATCGGGATCGGCCTGCTCCGCTTCCACGGAAACATCCGGACCATCGCTGGTGCTCCAGCCCTTCCAGCGCGCAAGCCCCGGGCCATCGCCATGGCGATACCAGCGCATCGGTTCGCGGATGTCCTCATCGGGCTTGCTGCCCTGCATGCCCAATTCTTCGCCGTAATAAATGAAGGGATGCCCTGGCAAAGTCAGCAATAACGCGGCAGCAAGGCGCATGTGGGCCATGTTGCCCTCCAGCTGACTCATCACGCGATCCTGATCGTGGTTGGACAGGAAGGGGGCATCATCAAACTGACCACCTGCATGGGCACGATAAGCCGCATACGTGTATGCCAGTCCCCTGCCGATGCCAAGATTGCGTTCCTGTTTCACGCTCTCGATCAACTGCGTCGCCACGGGAAAATTGAACACCGTGTTCAACGGTCCCATGTAGGGCGTGAGATCATCGGGATTGTGCCGCGCCACTTCACCGACCAGCCACACGTTCGGATCGATGGCTTCCAGGCCACGGTGATATTCCGTCCACCAGGCGATGTTTTTCTCCAGCGCAACCGGACTGTCCATGTCGGTACGCAGGTCGTCGTAAATGTGTTGTGCGGCATCCAGGCGGAAACCATCCACACCCTGGCGCAGCCAGAACTTGCCGACGTCGATCATTTCCTTGCGTACGGCCGGGTTGTCGTAATTCAGATCCGGCATCGCGCTAGTAAATACGCCCACGTAGTACTCGCCATTCCGCGCGCGATGCCAGGCGGGGCCGCCGGTGGCGCTGATCGCTTTCAGATCGCTGCCCGGCTTGGCCCATACATACCAGTCATGGTGCGGGTCGTTCGGATTCAAGGCCGCCTTGAACCAGGGATGCTGATCACTGGTGTGATTGATCACCATGTCCATCACCACTTTGATGCCGCGCTTGTGCGCTTCATCCAGCAGATGCTTGAAATCCTGCATCGTGCCGTATTGCGGATTGATGCCTTCGTAATCGGTGATGTCGTAACCGTGGTAGCTCGGCGAGGGATTGATCGGCATCAGCCAGATGCCGCTGACGCCCAGCGACTTGATGTAATCGAGCTTGGCGGTGATGCCGTTGAAGTCGCCGACACCATTGCCCTTGCTGTCGTAGAAAGCACGGACGAAGATTTCGTAGTAGACCCCGGAGGAGGCTTGCGCGGCAGGCTGCGCGGTCGATGCATCTTGTCGGGCATGAACGGGAAGAGATAGCAGCAGCGCTGCCACGGCCATCGCCGCGGCACGGGAAAAGGCAGGGAATCTTGGCACGGTGATCTCCTGGGGATGGAGGGTATGTATGCGCGCTGCGCCAAGCTGCCTGAGTGCAATCCATGCAGATAGCAACGTTGGGGTGCGCCTGCGGCTTACCACCAACCGGCATCGCGCAACTTAGCAACGACGCCTATCCGGATAAAAGAACCCGACCCTGCAAACGTCCGCGAGGTCGGGGAGGGGTAAGCCTGGCATCAAGAAGGCGATGCCAGGCGCTAGGTTTACAGACTCAGGTTGACGCCAGCGTAGAACGTGCGGCCGAAGTACTGGATCGTGCCCGTGTTCGACGGGACGCCGAAATACGTCCGCGACGGCATGTTGTTCAAGTTCAGGATCTGGAACAGCACGCTCACATTCTTCGACAGCTTGTAGGCCGTTTGCAGATCGATCTCGTTTTCCGAGTCGTAGTACACGAACTCTGCATTCACCGCGAGCTGCGAGTCGGAGACCCACTTCGAGCGGTAGGTGTCGGTAATGTTGCCGGAGAACCTGCCGTCGTCGTAGAAGATCTGCGCACTGGCCACGTTACGCGACAGACCCGGGAAAGCCGACAACACCGTGGTACTGCCATCGGGGTTGCTGGTACCGAACGGACTCTGGGTGAACGCATAGTTCGCACCAAAGCCGAAGTTCGACCAGAAGCCCGGCAGGAAGTGGGTCTTCTGGAACGATGTTTCAAAACCACGCAACATCGTGCCCGGCGCGTTATAAGCCGAGGCGTACGAACCATTGAGGTAGGGCTGCCCCGTCGCCGGATTGGTCGGCACAGTGATGCCCGCCGCGGCGAAGTTGAATTGGTTATACGAGACCTCTTGGATATACGTATTGAGATGCTTGACGAACACCCCGGCGGTAAACAAGCCGGAGGAATCCTCGAAGTAGTGTTCGTAATTCAAGTCATACGACATCGCCGTCATCGGACGCAGCAACGGGCTGTAGCCACCCCAGACATTGAACGTAGCACTCGGGCCACTACCCGATTCGTAGGAACCCGCACCCGCCAGCATGTAGTTGAGTGTCGGGCGCGACAAGTCCTTGGATATCGAGAAGCGGGTCTGGTCGTTGTCGGTCCAGTGGTAGATCAGGTTCGTCGACGGCAACCACTTGGTATAGCTCATGCCCAGATTGAGCGGCACGTAGCTGGTGGATGTGTAGCCGAACCCATCCGTGATCGGCACGCCGGTACCTGTCGGCACCTCTTCCAGGCCCGAGCTGGATTGCTGGGTATACGCCACGCGTACACCCATGTTGCCGGTCAGTTCATGCCCCCATAGCGTGGTATCAATGTCTGCCTGCAGGAACATGTCGCGCACCTTTTCGTTCACGGTGCCGCTCTGCACGCCTGTCCAGGCCTGACCATTCGGATTCAGGTCAAGCTGCGGGTCTGCCTTCAGGCCATAAGCCGACAGCACCAGCGGCGTATTGATCTTCAGGAAACAGGGCATGCCGCCAAACGAGCCTTGCCAGCACACTCGCGACGTATCGCCGCTGCTGAGCGGCAAGGGCGGCTGGCCGCCCGAGGCATCGCCCGTTGTGTAGTTGTTATTGCCATACACCCACGACGTGCGATCGGCGGTGTAGTTCTGATTGTTGATATACACACCTGCCTGCAGATCCGAGAAGATCGCGTCATTGTCGAAGTCATACTGCAGGCTGGTACGGAACCCCTTGTAGTTCTCGCGGTAGATGTAGGGGGACACGTTTATTGACGTCACCGCCATATCGTTCGGGTTGGTATAAATACCCGGATTGCCGACCGAGAATTGACCAATGCGCTCGCCGTTGTTGACGAATGTCGCGGACTGGTTCATCAGCGTCGCGGTGGAGGGGTTGCTGAGACCGTTGAACGGTTCGGCCTCGGCCCACAAGTTGTAGTCATTGCTCGACGAATGCGACAGCGACGCATCCATATCCAGATGCCACGGGCCATCGTTCCATTTCGCGTTCAGCCCCGTGGAAAATACGTTCGAGTCGGTGGTGTCGTTTCCCGACAGGGTGGCGTTGGAGAATTGCGCATTAGCCGGGAGCGCCGCACTGGTTATCGTGCCACTGGTCACCCCGTTGTACGCATCAAAGCCCGGGTTGGTGATGGCGACACCGCCATTGTCATACGCCTGCGAAACATAACCGTATTGATATTTGGTGTTGTCGAACTTGGAGTAGTACGTATCGTCCGTGATCTGCCAGTGATCGTTGGGGCGCCATACGATGGTCGACAGATATCCCGTGCGGCGTTCTTCACCGCCCTCCTGGATCACTTCCGTACCTTCAGGGACATAGGCCTGCTTACCATTGACGGAGGTGACCTGCCCTCCCAAGCCATCGTATTGCTCAGCGACGTACGGCTGGTACAGCTGCGCAAAACCCAGGCCCACGCCCAGCGTGTTGTCGAGGAACTTGCCCTGGTAGGCCACGCTCAGGCGGTAACCCTCCGGGTCTGCACCGATCACATCGTGCGCCTGGCCGTCGTAGCTGCCGCGTGCATCGACGTTGAGCGATTGGTCTTTGGCGTTATCCAGCGGATTGGCCGTCTGCAGGGCGATGGTGCAACCCACGCCGCCCTCGATCAGTGACGCTTCCGAGGTTTTGTACACCGTTGCCTGACTGATCAGCTCAGATGGGTACTGGTCGAACTGGATGTAGTTGCTGCCGCTGGTGGAGGGCTGCTCGCGACCATCCAGCGTAGTCTCGATGAAGTTGCCCGACATGCCCCGGCAGTTGATCTGTGATGCCGAGCCAGAGACGCGTTCGGCCGAGACGCCCGGCAGTCGGGTCAGTGCGTCGGCGATGGACTGGTCCGGCAGACCGCCGATATCCGCAGCCGTCACCACGTTCTGGATGGTGTCGGCATAGCGCTGGTAATCAATCGACTTCTCGACGCTGCCAGCAAAGCCGCTCACCGTCACCGTGGCCAGATTCTTGGCAAGCTGCTGCTGGCTCTTCTGGTTGCTGGTGGTGGCGCTGTTGTCGTTGCTGGTGGTGGTGGTCGATGTACTTGTACTGGTTGCACCGGTCTGCTGCGTCGCCGTTGCCGGCGCCGACTGGGCAGACACGCCAAAGGCCATACACAGGCCTGTCGATGCCAATGCCGCAGCAAGCAAATTCCGCTTGATTGTCATGCTTTCCCCTCCCCCAAATAAATTTTTAGTCACCTGGTTTTTTCATCGCTGGTGGCCAGCTGTTGTTTCGCGCAACACGAGCACCGGCCACTTGCACGCAGACAGATCATGTCGGCGGCGTGAGCGGATGGTAGGGCGCGCATTTCGGAGCAAACACATCATGCATACGTATTCATAACACCCCCCTTGCGGGGTGCATCGCAATGCAGCATGACGGAAGAGGGAATCCTTCCCGAGGCCGAAAAACAACCACGAAAACGCGTAATTCTCGCATCTTTGGCGATGCACCGCGAGGTGATCGATGCTCCGTGGTGTCTTCGCTCGCTGGTACAGATGACGCAACCGCAGCACGAATGAATACGTATGCAAACCCCTGCGATCCGGGCCGGGCCAACGGCTAAGCTGCACACCGTTCGCAGCGCAGGGCCATGGAATCCCGCGCTCACAGGCGGGGTTTTCAATGGTCGATGCAACATTCTGGTGGCGCGGCGCCGTCATCTATCAGATCTATCCACGCAGTTTTCTCGACACCAACGGCGATGGTGTGGGTGATCTGCCTGGCATCATCCAGCGCCTGGATTACGTGGCGAGCCTGGGTGTTGACGCAATCTGGATCGCACCCTTTTTCCGTTCGCCGATGGCGGATTTCGGCTACGACATTGCCGATTATCGCGATGTGGATCCGCTGTTCGGCACGGTCGACGATTTCGACCGCCTGCTCGCCAAGGCGCATGCGCTGGGCGTAAAGGTGATGATCGACCAGGTGCTCAGCCACACCTCTGATCAACACGCATGGTTCAAGGAAAGCCGCGAAGGCCGCGACAATCCCAAGGCCGATTGGTATGTGTGGGCCGATGCCAAGCCGGATGGCAGCGCACCGAACAACTGGCTGTCGCTGTTCGGCGGCTCGGCGTGGCAATGGGAGCCGCGGCGCGGTCAGTACTACTTGCACAACTTTCTCGCCTCGCAACCCGATCTCAACTTCCACCATCCGGATGTGCGCGCAGCCGTGCTCGACAATGTGCGCTTCTGGCTGGACAAGGGCGTCGATGGCCTGCGCCTGGATGCGATCAATTTCTGCTTCCACGATCGCCAGCTGCGCGACAATCCGCCCAAACCGAAAGAAAAACGCGTCGGTCGCGGTTTCAGCCCGGACAATCCATACGCGTTCCAGTATCACTACTACAACAACACGCAGCCGGAAAATCTGGCCTTTCTGGAAGATCTGCGTGTACTGCTTGATCGCTATCCGACCGCAGTGACGCTCGGCGAAATTTCCTCCGAAGATTCGCTGGCTACCATGGCCGAATACACGCGCGGCCATCGCCTGCACATGGGCTACAGCTTCGAACTGCTCAGCAGTGAATTCAGTGCTGCGTACATCCGCCAGACGGTGGAGCAACTCGAAGCGCAGATGGATGAAGGCTGGCCGTGCTGGGCCATTTCCAATCACGACGTGGAACGCGTGCTCACGCGTTGGGGCAACGGCAACGCCACGCCACGCCTGGCGAATGTGCTCACCGCGATGCTGTGCTCGTTGCGCGGTTCGGTCTGCATCTATCAGGGCGAAGAGCTGGGTCTCACCGAAGCCGAGGTGCCCTACGAATCGCTGCGCGATCCCTACGGCATCACTTTCTGGCCGAACTTCAAGGGCCGCGATGGCTGCCGCACCCCGATGCCGTGGGACGACAGCGCCTTTGCGGGCTTCAGCAAGGTCACGCCCTGGCTGCCGATCGACAAGGCACACAAGACGCTCGCGGTCGCCTATCAGGAAGCCCATCCGGACTCGGTACTGAACGGTTTCCGCCGGTTCATGCAATGGCGCGCCACGCAGTCTGCCTTGCGCCTTGGCGACATCCGCTTCCTGGAGACGCCCGAGCCAGTGCTCGCTTTCGTGCGCAACCATGCGGGCGAGCAGGTGCTGTCGGTTTTCAATCTTGGTAAGCAACCGCAGACACTGAACCTGCCGGAGGTCGGCACTGCGGAGCTTCTCACCGGTCACGGACTGCAGCAGGGAACCCTCGTCGATGGCGCGTTGCAGTTGCCTGGCCATGCTGTGCTGTTCGCGCGACTGATCGACGCCCAAGACTGAACGCCAGCCAAGCCCGTTGAAGCGCTAAAGCGGCCGTTCTCGCCACCTGCGAGGACGGCCTTTTGCTTGATGGAGCCGGGTGATTGGCGCATCTCTGCGCGTTGACAGTTACACGCGTAACTACCTGCAAATATTGCCAAAGCAAGCACCTCGGTGTGACAGATGGACCAGTCGCCCCCACCGGGAAGAAGGGTTAAAATCCCGTAGTTCCGGCAGGGCGCACCGCATGGATCCCCGTTCGGACGGCTTTTCAGTGACCACAAGCAGGCCCTGAAAGCCGCATACGACGCGCTCACCCATGGCCATGTGCCTTGCATGCTCACGCGTGCAGGCTGCGGCTATCGTGGCGCCGGCTTTGCCCCCGCAAATCACCGAGGAACACAGGTTTTGAACACAGCGAACGATACGGCAGCACAGCAGCGTAACCCTGGCGTGAGCGGCATGAGCCTGTATGTCCCCCAGCCCCGCGTTCCCCTGCAGGCTTGGTGCGAATGGACCGGCAACTCTTGGGATAAGGTGCAAGCCGTCGTGGGTCGCAGCTTCCGTCGACCGGCTCCGTACGAAGATGCCTACACCATGGCAGCCACTGCAGTGCTGCGCCTGATTCGCCAGTACAACGTCGATCCGCGCAACGTCGGCCAACTCGCCCTGGGCACGGAGAGCAGCAAGGACAACTCCGCGGGCGCCGTGATCGTGCGCGGCATGGTCGATCGCGAACTGCAGCGCCTGGGCCTGCCGCGACTTTCCCGCCAGCTTGAAGTGCCTGAGTTCAAGCACGCCTGCCTCGGCGGCGTGTATGCGCTGAAGAGCGCGCTGCGCTACGTCGCGTTCGACGCCAAGGGCAAGCAGGCGATCGTGGTGTGCAGCGACATTGCCGAATACGAACGCGGTTCCAGCGGTGAGCAGACGCAGGGCGCCGGCGCGGTGGCGATGCTGGTGGAAGCCGATCCGAAACTGTTCGAAGTGGATCTGGCTCATTCCGGCAGTGCCTCCGACTACCGCGGCCCGGATTTCCGCAAGCCGTTCGCCCGCCATTTCGATCAGGACTATGGCCAGCGCAGCAAGCGTGCGCACGATTTCCCGGTTTTCAGCGGCAAGTACTCCACCTTTGCCTACCTTGACGAAACCGGCCAGGCCGTGGACGCGATGCTGGAACGCCTGGGCATTTCCGATCTCGACTTCATCAACGGCGCGGACGGTCTGTTCTTCCATCGTCCGTATCACATGATGCCGCTGCAGGCGCTGGCCTTTATCTACGCACGCGCACTGGCGCGTGCGCCGCAACCGAACGCGGAATTCCAGGCGCTGTGCGAACAAGCTGGCGTCTCGGCAGAAGGCGTGGTCGCCGAATGCCGCAATCAGCCGGATCTGTTCGGTGAATTTGTGCGCCTGGGCGCGGGCGCGGATGCTGCGCAGGAGCCGCATCCGCTCACCACCAAGCTTTCCGGTGTGGTGCGCAAGAGCCCTGCGTTCCAGAAACTGTTGGCCGAACGCGTCAACCTCGGCACCGATTGGGCGATGGAGCTGGGCAACCTGTACACCGCCGCCCTGCCGGCATGGATTGCCGCGGGCTTTGAGCAAGCGCTGGAAAACAACGTGGAACTGGCCCATGCCAAGCTGTACGCCATCGGCTACGGCAGCGGCGATGCCTCCGAAGCCATCCCGCTGAAGGTCGTACCGCAGTGGCGTGAAGCAGCGGGCAAGATCGATTTCCGCAAATCACTGGCTGCAGCCACCGACCTCTCGCAGCAGCAGTACGAAGCGCTGCATGACGGCAAGCACGCCGAGCTGGATTGCCCGCCGAGCGATCAGTTCAAGATCGCGCGCACTGGCAGCACTTATGAAGCGACGTTCCAGGATCTGGGTGTGGATTACTACGAGTTTGTGCCCTGATTTTTTGCAAAAAAGGTAAACGGTAAATCTCGCGGATAAGCCGACGATCTCCTCACCGTCATTCCGGCGAAGGCCGGAATCCATCGCCAGTTCGAAGCATGGATTCCGGCCTTCGCCGGAATGACGGCGAGGAAGAATCGAGTGCAACGGCAACTTGAGCATCTGAGCAGGTGACCTCGATCACCTGCCGCTCACACCCACCTTTAGCTAGACTCGCCCCACGCCATGACGAGCCGGGTGGACCATGTTCAAGCTCAAAGGCATGCTTTCGCTGCAAGCCGGTGATCAAATGCTAGGTGGTGCCGATCGCATCACCTTGCTGGCAAAAATCGGCGAAACCGGATCGATCACCGCCGCCGCCCGCGCCGTTGGCATGAGCTACAAGGGCGCCTGGGACGTGATCGATGCCATGAACAATCTGGCGGACGAACCGCTGGTCACACGCATGGCCGGTGGCAAGGGCGGCGGCGGCACACAGCTGACGGAGCGTGGATTACGCCTGATCGAAGCCTTCGCCGCACTCGAAGACATTCACCGCCGTTTCCTTGAGCAATTCGAAACGCTGGCCGACGCCCCGGCCGCCGACATCCAGCTGATAAGGAGCCTTATGTTCCGCACCAGCGCACGCAATCAATTGGCCGGCCGCGTCGTCACGATTCACAAAGGCGTGGTCAACGACACCGTCGAACTGGCACTTCCCGGCGGTGAGCATGTCGTCGCCACGCTCACCAGTGAAAGCACGCAAGACCTCGGACTGGAAGTCGGCAGCGAAGCCATCGCGCTGATCAAGGCATCATCCGTGTTGGTCGCATTGGCCGATCAGGATTTGCATCTGTCGGCGCGCAATCAATTTCCTGGCACCGTCACCCATGTCACGCTGGGACCCGTGAATGCCGACATACGCATCCGGCTGAGCGGCGGAAACGTGATGGGCGCGGTCATCACCTCCGAAAGCGCCACGGCGCTGGGCCTGCAGGAAGGTACCGCGGTGGTGGCAATCGTGAAGGCATCCAGCGTGATTCTGGGCACGAGCCGGTAACGCCAAACCCCGTCACAATCCGTCCACCGACATCCCCGTGGTTCGTCATATACTCGACCTCATAACGCCCTGAACGGGCGCGGGGATGAAGTCAGATGCTCTTCGGAAGCGGATGCACCTCCATCCGGCGATGGCGCCGCGCATTCAGGCTGATCAAGGTGACAGCGCTGCTGACCGGCTGTCTTGCACTGCCCGTTTTCAGCGTCACGGCGCAAACAGCGACACCGACCTCACCAACCCTGCGTGTACTGGTCGACGGCAAACCTCCGGTCGTACTCGATCACAACACCTTGACCGCGATGCCGCTCACCCGTGCCGACACGCCAGCCATTCATCACGAACCTGCCACCCACTGGCAAGGCGTGTCCCTCGAAGACATCTTGCAACACGCCGGCGCGCCCAGCGGCGAACAACTGCGCGGACACGGCATGACCACGATCGTGCGCATTACCGCCACGGATCATTATCAGGTGGTTTTCAGCCTTGCCGAACTGGATCCCATGCTCGGCAACGAACAGGTGATGTTGGCTGACACGCAAGATGGTCATCCCATTGCCAAGGATGGGCCTTATCGCATCGTCGTGCCTGGCGACAAACGGCCCGCACGTTGGATACGCAACGTCACAACGATTGAGGTGATCAACAGCACCACGCCGTCACCTTGATCCATTTTCCATAACCACGCAGACGGTGATTGCGTTTCGCCACGCACTCACGGGGAGACTTCCGCATGCTGAAGAGATGGATAGTTGCCAGTATGGTTGTTGCGTTGATGACCACCAGCATCACCGCACAGGCTGATGGGTCGAGCGCTGCCGATGCGCCAGCCACCGAACCGGCTCCGGCTGCTGCACCCACCCCCGCAGCCTGCACGAGCACCCAGGAATTCTTCGCCACCGATTGCCCGCTGACGTGGCACGGCATCACCTTGTATGGCGCCTATGACATCGGTGTGGGTTGGGTAAGCCATGGCTTACCGGAGAACGGCTTTAACTATGAAGGCGAATCGCTGGTCAACCGCAACGGCAATAAGTCTCGATTCCTCGTTGCGCCGAACAACCTGTCACAAACGAGTCTAGGCATCAGGGCCAAGGAGCAGGTGGTAGACGGCTGGTCCGTCGTGTTCAACGCGTCGACTGGCTTTAATCCGCAGTCTTTCCACCTTGCCAACTTAGCTGCCACGAACACCATCAACGCAGGCCGCGCCAGGGACACCTATTCGTTTGCCGGAGACGGTGCGCGCGCAGGCCAAGTGTTCAACGACGAAATCTATGGTGGCATATCGTCAGTGGATTTCGGCACGCTCACGTTCGGCCGTCAACGCGCGCTCGGCACCGATGCGATGCTCCTATACGATCCTGCCGGCGGCGCGTATTCCTTTTCGTTCATTGGCTATAACGGCCTGATGGCCGGTGGTGGCGACACTCAGGACACGCGTTGGGACAACGCCCTGAAATATCGCCTCACCTATGGACCGATTCATTTCGGCGCGATGTATAAATTCACCGATGGTCAGGGCGGCTGTTACTCCGCCGCCTCCACGTGGACTGCCGCCACCTGCACGCCGGAAAACCCGCATAACACCGCCTATGGATTCGATGTTGGCGGAACCTACGACAAGTTCTCCGGTGATATCGTCTACCAGCATGTCGACCAGGCGATCAGCGTACTCAATCCGCTACTGGGGCCTGATAGTCCGACGCAGCCTTATCAGTCGACCCTCAACAGCATCAACACAAATCCCATCACCGGCGCCAATCTGATCGGGATGGCTAACACCGAGTACGGCATCGTCACCAACAACAGCGCCATCATGGGTGCTGCCAAATATATTTTGGACCCGTTCAAATTCTTTGTCGGCTACGAGCACATCCGGCAGATGAATCCCACGAATCCCCTAGGCGTGGGCGCCACGGCGCAGGGCGATTATGTTCTGAGCGGCGTCGAAGACAACAATCTCGATTCTCCCAAAGTCGTGCAGGTCTGGTGGACAGGCGTGAAATACGCCTTCGACAGCCAAACCGATATCACGCTGTCCTACTACCACGAGCTGCAAAATAACTTCCGTATTCCGTCGACCTGCTCACCAACTGCCGGATACCGCAGTTCCTGCGGAGGCACCCTCAACGAGGTGTCGCTGTACGTGGATCATCACTTTACCAAGCGTTTCGACGCTTATGCGGGTGTCGCGTATTCCGATGTGACCGGCGGTCTGGCCATCGCCATTCCTCACGGCCCCGGCGTGCCCTATTACCACGACAACAACCTTGCTCCGACCATCGGCGCCCGCTTTGTCTTCTGATTGTTTTATGTCTTGGCTACATCGTTCAGCGCAGAAACGATGATCGGCGACACATTCCAGGCGATCATGAAACAACGCTGAGGAAGGCCGCCTGCACGGCCTTCCTTCCGCCTGGCGCGCCACCTATGATCGGGCCTATTCCTTTACACGGAGCAATTCATGCGCGCCATCCTGTTCATTGTCGGTGTCGCACTGCTGGTCGGTGGCCTGTGGGTCATCTTCGGCCACGGTGGCTATACGGAAACCGATACCGTCTTCCAGCTCGGTTCGGCCAAGCTCACTGCAACCCACCAAAAAGCCTTTCCCGAGTGGATGGGTATTGCAGGCATTGTGGTAGGCGCCTTGCTCGCGCTGGGCGGCATGTTCTCCAAGCGCTGAAACCATCCTCGCGCAACCCAATCTTGCATGGGCGTCATTCCCGCGAAAGCGGGAATCCATTTTTCGGTGCGTAAGTGCAAGATGGATTCCCGCTTTCGCGGGAATGACGCCCATGAGGGTTCATAGGAAGTCACGGTAACGGGGATCATCCGGCCCACAGCGGCTACAATCCCATAAATGGATGTCTCCTACCTGATCGATTCGCTCAACGACGCACAACGCGAAGCTGTCTGTGCGCCACCCGGCCACTATCTGGTCCTCGCCGGCGCCGGTTCCGGCAAGACGCGCGTGCTCACGCATCGCATTGGCTGGCTCAGCCAGGTCGACCATGTGCCACCGTGGGCGATTCTCGCCGTCACCTTTACCAATAAGGCCGCAGGCGAGATGCGTGCGCGTCTGGACAACCTGATTCCAGGTGGCACGCAAGGTCTTACCGTCGGCACCTTCCACGGCATCGCGCATCGCTTGCTGCGTCGTCACTGGCGTGAAGCCGGCTTGCCGGAAAGTTTCCAGATTCTCGATGCCGACGATCAGCAACGCCTGATCAAGCGAGTGGTCGCGGGCCTGGGCCTGGATGAAGCGCGCTTTCCTCCGCGTCAAGCCACGTGGCAGATCAATAGCTGGAAAGACGAAGGCAAGCGCCCGGAAAATATCGAACACGGGCACCATCCCGTCACGCACACGCTGGTGCAGATCTACCAGGCTTACGAGGACGCCTGCCGCCGCGCCGGCCTGGTCGATTTTGCCGAGCTGCTGCTGCGCGCGCACGAGCTGTGGCTGAAGCAGCCGGCGATCCTGGAGCATTACCAGCAACGCTGGCGTCATCTGCTCGTGGATGAATTCCAGGATACCAACGCGTTGCAATACGCATGGATTCGCGTACTCGCCGGTCAAACCGGCAAGGTTTTCGTGGTGGGCGACGACGACCAGTCCATCTACGGCTGGCGCGGCGCAAAAGTGGAAAATGTGCAGCAGTTTCTACGCGATTTCCCGGGCGCACGCACGATCAAGCTGGAGCAAAACTATCGCTCCACCTCGAACATCCTGAAAGCCGCCAACAGCGTGATCGAACGCAACGGCAACCGCCTTGGCAAGCAGCTATGGACGGCCGGCGACGAGGGCGAACACATTGCCGTATACGCCGCCTACAACGAACAGGACGAAGCACGCTTCGTCATCGAACGCATCCGTGAATACATCGCCGAGCATGGCGATGCGAAGGATTGCGCCATTCTTTATCGCTCCAACGCACAATCACGCAACTTCGAAGAGCAATTGATTCAGCACGATGTGCCCTATCGGGTCTACGGCGGCTTGCGCTTCTTCGAGCGTGCGGAAATCAAGGATGCGCTGTCCTACCTGCGTCTCACTGCCAATCCCCATGACGATGCCGCGTTCGAGCGCGCGGTGAATACGCCGCCACGTGGCATCGGTGATCGCACACTGGATGTGTTGCGGCGGCGTGCACGCAGTGAAGGCATATCGATGTGGGAGGCCGCGTTGAACGAGCTTGGCACCGGCACCGAACTGGCTGGGCGTGCAAAGAACGCGGTGAAGAGTTTTCTGGCCATGATTGAAGATATGGCGCGCACGTTTCAGGCCCTCTCCTCCCGGGAGAGGGGTTGGGGTGAGGGTGCGAACTTGCCGGATGTCGCGAGTCAGCCTTTGCTCGCTCCGCCCGAACCCTCACCCCCGGCCCCTCTCCCGAAGGGTGAGGGGAGCGACGCACTCCCCCTCGCCGAACAAATCGACCACGCCATCGTGCAATCCGGCTTGCGCGAGTTCTACGAAAAAGACAGTCGCGGCAACGCCGAATCGCGCGTGGAAAACCTGGACGAGTTGGTCAACGTGGCCAGCCGCTTCGAAATGACGCCCGACGATATCGAAGCGGGCTTGAGCGAACTCCCCGCCTTCCTGTCGCACGCCGCGCTGGAAGCCGGTGAAGGCCAGGGCGAATCCTGGGACAACTGCGTGCAATTGATGACACTGCACTCCGCCAAGGGCCTGGAGTTTCCACTGGTGTTCCTGGTTGGCGTGGAAGAAGGCTTGTTTCCCAGCCAGCGTTCAGTGGAAGACGAAGGCCGCCTGGAAGAAGAACGACGCCTCGCCTACGTCGGCATCACCCGCGCACGCGAGCGGCTGGTGATCACGCATGCCGAATCGCGCCGCATGCACGGCACTGAAATGCTCGCCCGCCCTTCACGTTTTCTGGGTGAAATTCCTCCCTCGCTGATCGATGAAGTGCGTCCGCGCGTGCAGGTCAGCCGTCCGTTGTATGCGGGCCGCTTCGCCGAACCTGCACCATCGCTCAAGGAAGATCTACCGGTGAAACTTGGCCAGCGCGTGAACCACCCTACCTTTGGCGAAGGCGTGGTGATCAGTGCCGAAGGCAGTGGCGCGCATACGCGTCTGCAGGTCAATTTCGAAAGCGCTGGTAGCAAATGGCTGGTCGCCGCCTACGCCAATCTCACTCCGCTATAGGCGAAAAAACACGATGAGCGAACGACATCCGATTCGCGATAGTGCCCGCCAACTCAGCAGCGTCCAGCAGCAGTTGGCGCAGATTTACAAGCGCATGCCCTGGGGGCATCGCTTACTCAAAGGCCTGTCGATGGGCCTGCAGGCTTTAGCCAGCGCCAGCCTGGGTTACGAGCTGGGCTTGCTGCTGCATACGCAACAAGCGTTCTGGGCCGCGCTCACGGCAATCTCCGTCACGCAACAAACGTATATCGACACACGCAATTCATCGCGCGACCAGGTCATCGGCGCGGCGATAGGCGCGGCCGTTGCGATTGCCGCCACCTATCTGATCGGCGACAACTATCTGTGCTACGCCGGCACGATGGTCGCTGTGATCGTGCTGTGTTGGTGCTTCAACGTCGGCAACGCCGGCAAGCTGAGCGCCACCACAGCCACTATCGTGATGCTGGTGCCGCATGAAGGTTCGTTCTGGACGGTGGCGCTGACGCGCCTGGGCGAAGTCACCCTCGGTATTGCCTGTGCACTGATTGTGACGGGCGCCGCGCATTGGCTGGAACGCCGCTGGCTGGAGCGCGACCCTGCCCCGCATACCGACGGTTGACCTCCTCACCCGGAGCAAGCCTGATCCGGCCCGCCGGGAGCGACAGGCTGAAGTTTCGCGATATTCCCATATGATGATGGCGTAACGGGCGCCCCCAACCAAGGCAGGGACCGCAATCGATGGCGAAACTGATCCCTACCCGCAATAGCTGCCTGGCGCGCATGCAGGCTGGTGAGAAGCGCCTTTCCGAACGGTTGGAGCAGAAGCTCGAAGACGATTACCTACTGTGGTACGACGTACCGATCGGCCCGCGGCAAAGCCGGCCCGATTTCGTCGTCTTTCATCCACGCCGCGGCTTGTTGGTACTGGAAGTCAAAGACTGGAAACCGGAAACCATCACCGGCGCCGACAAGACCCAGTTCACGCTGATCACTGGCCAAGGTGCCGTCAAGACGCATAATCCGCTACTGCAAGCACGCGCTTACGCACTGGAAATCAAGGTGATGCTGGAGCGTGATCCAGCGCTGCGCCACCTGCCCGGGCATCGGCATGAAGGGCATCTGATCATGCCCTGGGCATACGGAGTGGTGCTCAGCAGTATCAGCCGCAAGCAATTCGTCGACGGCCATCTGGATGAAGTGATTCCGGCCCACATGGTGATCTGCCGCGACGAGATGTATGAAACCGTCGATGCAGAAGCCCTTCAGGAACAGTTGTGGGCCATGTTCCAGCAATCGTTTCCCTGTGCGCTTACCTTGCCGCAGATCGATCGCATCCGCTGGCACATGTTCCCGGAGCTGCGTGTGGAATGGGGCGAAGGCCAATTCGGCCTACCCTACGACAGCGAGCCGGAAGCCACCACGCCGATCGCCATTCCGGATCTGATCCGCGTGATGGACACGCAACAGGAACAGCTAGCACGCTCACTGGGTGACGAACATCGCATCATTCACGGAGTAGCGGGCTCCGGCAAAACGATGATCCTCGGCTATCGCGCGATCCATCTGGCGCGCACCATGGCCAAGCCGGTCCTTATTCTCTGCTACAACAAAACGCTCGCGGCGCATCTCGATCAGTTGATGGGTGAGCGCGGTCTCAGCGATAAGGTGCAGGTCTACAACTTCCACAAGTGGTGCCGGAAGATGTTGGAGGCCTACCACGAACCACTGCCGCCGCAGGGAGATGGTTTCTTCGAAGCGATGGTGGAAGGCGTGATGAGCGGCGTGGAACATGGCCGCATTCCACGCTTCCAGTACGGCGCGGTACTGATCGACGAAGGCCACGATTTCAAGCCGGAGTGGTATCGCTTGATCGTGCAGATGGTCGATCCGGACACCAACGCACTGCTGGTGCTGTATGACGACGCACAGAACATCTACGGCAAAGCCGATCGCCCGAAGTTCAGTTGGAAAAGTGTCGGAGTGCAAGCGCAGGGCCGCACCACCATTCTTCGTATCAATTATCGCAACACGCTGGAAATTCTTTCTGTCGCCCGCCGTTTTGCCCATGAACTGCTCGACGAACGCCAAGGCGATGAAGACGGCGTACCGCTGATCGCACCGGAGAGCGCAGGACGTCGCGGTGCAGTGCCGGAACTGATCCGCACCGAGAACGCCAAGGCTGAACTTCACACTGTTTTAGATCGCCTCCGCCAGGAGCACACACGTGGAAGACCGCTATCGGACATGGCGGTGATTTTCCGCAATCACTGGGAAGGCGAAAACATTCATCAGGCGCTGCAACAGGCTGGCATCGCCAGCCGTATTGCCGACAGCGTCGGCAAAAGTTCGCTGTTTTCCAACGAAGACAGCGTAAAGCTGGTCAGCATGCACTCCAGCAAGGGCCTGGAATTTCCCGTAGTGATCATTCCCCACCTTGGCGCGATGCCGAGATTCGGCCAGGACGAAGCGCTGGAAGCGCGGTTGCTGTATGTCGCCATGACGCGTGCCACCGAGCAGTTGCTGCTGGTTCATCACGAGGAATCGGTATTCACCGCACGCATTCGCGCATCGATCAACGATGTCCAGGTGCAACTTGCGCCAACAGCGCAATTGGCCAGCAGCATTTCGTAGGTTGGATTACCCCGAACTTGATCCTGGGATAATCCAACCTACAGGACCGCACAGCTATTGGCATCGGCCTCCGGCGCGGCTCCGGCCTTGCCTAGAAAACCAAACACCACGAGTGCGGATACCGTCGTAATAGCTGCGAGCACGTACATGACCCAACGAAACGCCTCGCTATAAGCGGTAATCAAGGCAGCATGTGCCGCATCCGGCCATGGCGCCATCGCGAGCAAACGGTTTCCAGCCGCCAACTGCCGCGCAGTCGCATTCACGACATCGATCTCTACGCTCGGCATTGCCACATGCAAACGCCATTGCAATAAGCCAACCAGCACGGCGCTCATCAAGGCCAGGCCGATGCATTCACCTGCCACACGGGTGGTACTGAAAATTCCGGTAGCCATGCCAGCGCGTTCGCGCGGCACCACGCTGACGGAAAGACCATCCATTAACCCCCACGGCATGCCGCTGCCAACACCAACCAGCAGCATCGGCACAGCCCAGTCCCATACCGACTGGCCCGGGGCGATGCGAGACATGTAGAGCAAGCCGACCGCCGCAAGCAGCAAGCCAGCGCCGCAAAGCACACCCGCCGGAATGCGATGCGCGAGCGACGCCGCCATCGCGGGCACCACCAGCATCGGCAGCGACAACGTCATCAGCATCCAACCCGCATCAAGTTCGCTGTGACCTTCGATACCGATAAAACGAATGGGCAGCATGATCAGCAACACCACATAGCAATAACAGGTTGCCAGCGGCAGCGCTTGCACGCCGATGAAACGCGTATAACGAAACAATGAAAGATCCAGCATCGGACGGCGCACACGACGCTCGATCCACACAAACAGCACCATCAGCGCGAAAGCGGCAGATAAAAGACCTGTCACCTGCGCACTTAACCAGCCATGCAACGGCGCCTGCATGATGCCAAGCGTGAGCGCGCCCAGCGCAGCAGTGAAGCTGATGCTGCCCGGCCAATCGAGACCGGTCGCGCCAGGATCACGCGACTCGTGCATTTTGGGCACACCCAGCAGCAAGGCCAACACGCCTGCCGCAGCGCCGGTGAGAAAGCTCGCACGCCAACCGAAATCTTGTATCAACCAACCGGTCAGTACCGGCCCGAACGCCAGACCAATCCCAAAGGTGGTGCCGAGCATGGCAAACGCCCGCGTCCGCGCTGGCCCATCAAATTCCTGCGCCAGGGCTGCCGTGCCGCCCGCCAGGATCATCGCGCCCGCAAGGCCCTGTGCACCACGCAGCAAGTTGAGCCACGGCAACTGGGAAACACCTGCCAGCAACAGTGAAGCGAGCACGAACAAACCGACGCCAGTGCTGAAGACCTTCTTGCGTCCGTATTGATCGGACAAGGCGCCTGCCGCCATCAGCGTGCTCCCGAACGCGAGCATGTAACCGTTGACGATCCAGTTGAGCGCAAACGGGCTACCACCCAGTTCGCGCCCGATGGCCGGCATCGCCACGGCACCCCCGGTAAAGCCGAGTGGCGGAATCAGCGCGGCCAGGCACACCGCGCCGAGAATGAGCCACCGTCCGGCGCGGGCGCCGGAGCTGGTTGTTGTAGACATCCGGGGGTTCCTGATGTGTAAAGGGAGGAGAACTACATCCTAAAAGGCTGGCAATAGTTGAAAAATCGGGCTTCATTCCGTTCTAAACGGATAAATACGCTCTAATCTCCCCCCTTCATCACCCCGGAACCAAGGCATGGACAAGCTCACCGGATTGACCGCCTTCGTACGTACAGCCGAAACCCAGAGCTTCGTTGCAGCCGGACGCCTGCTGGGTATTTCCGCCTCGGCGGTGGGCAAAAGCGTGGCGCGGCTGGAAGAGCGCCTTGGCGTGCGCCTTTTTCAGCGCAGTACGCGGCGTGTACGCCTCACGGCAGAGGGCGCACAGTTTTTTGAGCGTTGCCGGCACATTCTCCATGACATCGACGAGGCCGAGGCCCTGCTGTCGCATGCCAGCGAAGTGCCGCGTGGACGCTTGCGGATAAGCGTCATCACCATCGGCTATCGCTTCCTGATGCCGGTGCTGGGTGAGTTCATGCAACGCTATCCCGACATCGAGCTGGATCTGGATTTTGATGATCGCATCGTCGATGTAATCGACAATGAACTGGATGCCGTTATCCGCAGCGGCGAGCTGCCCGATTCGCGCCTGATGGCGCGACGCATCGGCTCATACCGCATCATGCTTTACGCATCGCCCGCTTATCTTCAGCGGCATGGCACGCCGCAACATCCGCGTGAACTGGAGCGGCATAGCTGCCTGCAGTTCCGCTATCCAAGCAAAGGAAAACTGCAGAAATGGGTGATGCGCAATGATCCCGGCGAAAACGAGCCGAACCTGCCGGTCAGTTTGGTCTGCAACAACATCGAGGCAATGCTGATGGCCTGCACCAACGGCCTGGGCATCGGCTATATGCCAACCTTTCTTACGCGCGAGGCGGTCGCAGAAGGCAGCCTGCTGCCGGTATTGGAAAGTTACATGCTGCAACAAGGACCATTTTGGGTGCTATGGCCATCCAACCGCCAAATATCGCCGAAGCTGCGCGTGTTTGTCGATTTCATCTGCGAACATCTTTTCCGCGAAGAAAAATGCGAAATTGCACCCGTACCCATATGAAACATAAACGCAGACTCTTGCTTTGAAACCCATCGGGTATACCCCGGTCCGTTATTGTCGACACCCTTGCGTATCGATAAGTCATGAACAACACCCTGGACACGCCGGACGAACGACTCGATCACGATATCTGCGTACATATCTTCACCGCTTCGGCCGCCATGGTCGGCGTATGCCTCACCGTTATCGGCATCATTCGAATGGTGGTGTCGTTGCGGCACACCGACGTGCTGGGCGATGACCTGTTGGCGCTCAACGCGATGGCTTACCTGGCCGCCTGCCTGATGTCCTACTGGGCGCTACGCACCCGTAACCTGGGGCGCAATCACCGGCTGGAACGGATCGCTGATGTCCTGTTTCTGGGGTCGCTGACCTTGACGGCGGTGAATGCAGCGTTCATCACCTGGGCCGTTTCTTCGCTCCACTAGCACGGATCGCATTCAGCACCCTGCAACGCCGAGCCCCGGCTCGGCGGGCGGTTTGGGCCAAACTGGGGCTCGGCGCCCCCACTAGGACGCAGCGCAAGTTCCCTTGCCCGTAAAAATTTTACGCGTTCTATACGCGGGGCCGCTCTTTCGCTACCCGCTTCTTATGCGCCGATGCCTACAGTGCGCAGCTGTGAGGCATTGAGTGATTCCCATGGATGTTATCTACCTACTGTTTGGCTTCGTGTTGGCTGCCGCCACGCTCGGCTTTCTGCTGCTTTGCGACCGCCTGGGGCCGCGCAGCTGACCATCGGCGGCCCTGCCCCGACTCTCTAACGGAGCAAATCCCATGAACTTCTTCTACGGACTGGCTGCCGTCATCGCGGTGGCTTTGACGGTTTATTTGTGTGTGGCGCTGTTGAAACCGGAGTGGTTCGAATGACTCTCAACGACTTCATCCAGATCGGCATCTATCTGGTTGTCCTGTTGCTGCTCATCAAGCCGATGGGCCGCTACATGGCACACGTATATGCCGACCAACCCAACCGCATCACCCGCCTGGGTGGCGGCGTTGAGCGGTTTATCTATCGTTTTTGCGGCGTCAAAGCCGATGAAGACATGGGCTGGAAGCGCTATGCCATCGCCATGCTGCTGTTCAACGTGTGTGGCATGGTGTTTGTGTATGCGTTCCAACGCCTGCAGCAGTGGCTGCCACTGAACCCTCAGCACTTCCCGGCGCTCAGTCCGGATCTGTCGATCAACACGGCGATCAGCTTCATCACCAACACCAACTGGCAGGCTTATTCAGGCGAGTCGGCGATGAGCTATCTCACCCAGATGGCTGCGCTGGCGGTGCAGAACTTCATGTCCGCAGCCACCGGCATTGCGGTGCTGATTGCGGTGGTGCGCGGCTTTGCCCGCAAGACAGCCAAGGGCATCGGCAATTTCTGGGTCGATCTGACTCGCACAACCCTGTATGTGCTGATGCCGATTTCGTTCGTGCTGGCGATGCTGCTGGTGTCACAGGGCGTGATCCAGAACTTCAAGCCGTTCGTGGATGTGCCGGTGGTGCAGACCACCACGTACGCCAACCCGGTGACCGATGTGGCCGGCAACCCTGTCAAGGATGCCCAAGGCAACCCCGTGACCAAGCCCGCGCAGCTCACGACAGAAACCCTGCCGATGGGTCCGGCTGCGTCGCAGATCGCGATCAAGATGCTGGGTACCAACGGTGGTGGCTTCTTCGGTGCGAACTCGGCACATCCGTACGAAAACCCGACCCCGTTCTCCAACTTCCTGGAGATGCTGGCGATCTTCCTGATTCCTGGCGGCCTGTGTATCACCTTCGGTGAAATGGTCGGCGACCGCCGCCAAGGCTGGGCGATCCTGGCCGCGATGCTGGTGATCTTCATTCCGCTCACCATCGGCGTGACCGCTGCCGAACAGGCCGGCAACCCGATCATCCACACCCTGTCGGCCGTCGATCAGCACGCTTCAGCGCTGCAGCCGGGCGGCAATATGGAAGGCAAGGAAACGCGCTTCGGCATCGCAGCCAGCAGCCTGTTCACCGCCATCACCACGGCAGCATCGTGCGGTGCGGTGAACAACATGCACGATTCGCTGACCCCGCTGGGTGGCCTGGTGCCAATGTGGCTGATGCAGCTTGGCGAAGTTATCTTCGGCGGCGTCGGTTCGGGTCTTTACGGCATGCTCGCCTTCGCGGTGGTCGCAGTGTTTATCGCCGGCCTCATGGTGGGCCGCACACCGGAGTACCTGGGCAAGAAGATCGAAGCGTACGAGATGAAGATGGCGAGCCTTGCCGTGCTGATTCCCTGTGCGCTGGTTGTCATCTGCACGGCCATTGCCGTACTCACGCCGACCGCAACCGCCACCGTGGGCAACCCGGGTGCGCACGGCTTCAGCGAGATTCTGTACACGGTGACGTCTGCCACCAACAACAACGGCAGTTCCTTCGGTGGCCTATCCGCGAACATTCCGTTCTGGAACGTGATGTTGAGCGTGTGCATGTTCTGGGCGCGCTACACCCTGGCTATCGCCATGCTGGCGCTGGCCGGTTCGGTGGCCGCGAAGAAGCATGTTCCCGAATCGTCAGGCACGCTTCCCACGCACACGCCGCTGTTCGTAACGCTGTTGGCCAGCGTGGTGATCATCGTCGGCGCACTTACCTTTTTGCCTGCTCTGGCGCTCGGCCCCATCGCCGAGTACCTGATGTCGGCGCATTGATTTTTTTGGGCTGCCCCAATTAGGAATTTAGATTCCATGACTTCGCATACACACGCCGTCAGCTCATTTGATCGCGCACTGATCTGGAAGGCCGTCGCAGACGCGTTCCGCAAACTTCATCCGCGCTTGCAGTTCCGCAATCCGGTGATGTTCGTGGTGTTTGTCTGCAGCGTACTTACCACCTTGCTGTGGGTACAGGCGCTGACCGGCCACGGTGAAGCGCCCACCGGTTTCATCTTGTGGGTGAGCATCTGGTTGTGGTTCACCTTGCTATTCGCCAACTTTGCTGAGGCGCTCGCCGAAGGCCGCGGCAAGGCACAGGCCGCTGCGCTGCGTAGCTCGCGCAAAGATGTTATCGCCAAGAAACTGGCCGAACCCAAGCGTGATGCTTCGATCGTGTTCACGCCGTCCAATGAACTGCGCGCCGGCCACTACGTATTGGTGGAAGCGAACGAGCAGGTTCCGGGCGACGGCGAAGTGCTCGTCGGTGCTGCCAGCGTCGACGAAAGCGCGATCACCGGTGAATCTGCACCGGTGATTCGCGAAGCCGGTGGTGATCGCAGCGCGGTGACCGGCGGCACGCGCGTGCTGTCGGATTGGCTGGTGGTGAAGATCACCAAGAACCCGGGCGAAAGCTTCCTCGATCGCATGATCGCGATGGTGGAAGGCGCTGCACGCCGCAAGACGCCGAACGAGATCGCGCTGACCATTCTTTTAGCCAAGTTCACGCTGATCTTTCTGCTGGCTTGCGCCACGCTGCTGCCGTACTCCATCTACAGCGTACAGGTGGCCGGCAAAGGCAACCCGATCACGCTGACCGTGTTGATTGCGCTACTGGTATGCCTGATTCCCACCACCATCGGCGCGCTGCTTTCAGCGATCGGTATCGCCGGCATGGATCGCATGATCCGCGCTAACGTCATCGCCACCTCCGGCCGTGCGGTGGAAGCTGCCGGCGACGTGGATGTGCTGCTGCTGGACAAGACCGGCACCATCACGCTCGGCAACCGCCAGGCTGTTGCTTTCCATCCAGCACCAGGCATTGAAGAACGCACGCTCGCCGACACCGCACAGCTTGCCTCGCTCGCCGACGAGACGCCGGAAGGTCGCAGCGTCGTGGTACTCGCCAAGGAGAAGTTCGGCCTGCGCGAACGCGAGCTGGAATCGTTGCATGCTGAATTTGTGCCGTTCACCGCACAGACTCGCATGAGCGGCGTGGACATGGGCGAGCGCCGTATCCGCAAGGGTGCGTTGGATGCGGTGGAACGCTATCTGGATGGCCAGGGCAGCCATCTTCCGCCCGCGGTCAAACGCATGGCCGAGGACATCGCCCGCCGCGGTGCCACCCCGCTGATCGTGACCGAAGGCGACCGCGCGCTGGGCGTGATCGAACTGAAGGACATCGTGAAGGGCGGCATCAAAGAGCGTTTCGCTGAACTGCGCCGCATGGGCATCAAGACGGTGATGGTGACGGGCGATAACCCGCTCACCGCCGCTGCGATTGCCGCCGAAGCAGGCGTCGACGATTTCCTCGCCGAAGCCACACCGGAAGCCAAGCTCAAGCTGATCCGCCAGATGCAGTCGCAAAGCCGTCTGGTCGCCATGTGCGGCGACGGCACCAACGACGCGCCGGCGCTGGCCCAGGCCGACGTGGCGGTGGCCATGAACACCGGCACGCAGGCAGCGAAAGAAGCCGGCAACATGGTCGACCTGGATTCCAACCCGACCAAGCTGATCGAGGTGGTGGAAATCGGCAAGCAGATGCTGATCACGCGCGGCTCGTTGACGACGTTCTCGATCGCCAATGACGTGGCCAAGTATTTCGCGATCATTCCCGCTGCGTTTGCCACCACTTATCCGGCGCTCAACGCACTGAACGTGATGAAGCTGGCCACCCCGCAGAGCGCCATTCTGTCGGCGGTGATCTTCAACGCGCTGATCATCATTTTTCTCATTCCGTTGGCATTGAAGGGCGTGAAATACCGCGCACTGGGTGCCGGAGCGCTGCTGCGCCGGAATCTGCTGGTTTATGGCCTGGGCGGCATCGTCGTGCCGTTCATCGGCATCAAGATCATCGACATGCTGCTCGTCCTGTTTGGCGCCGCCTGAGGAGGCAAAGCCGTTATGCAAACCCTGAAATTGTCCGTCTCGTTACCCGATGCTACTCACCCGCAAATGGAACTGCGTGTGTCGTCTAACGACTCCGATTGCGATGTGGTGATAGAACTACCGGTACGCGGCCAGACCCAGGGGGGCGTGACCAAGACGCCCAATACGCCGATGACGGCGGAAGAGGAATACGAGCTCGGCGGATACGCCGGCATCTAACCAACAAAATCGGCGTCGCTAACTGGGCGATGCCGCCCAGTAACGCCCCGTTCGAGAGGAAGGTATGTTTTACAAGAAGGCTCTTGTCACATCGATCCTGCTGGCTGCCGCGCCGCTGTCGCAGCAGGTGTTGGCGCAATCGACCAACGTCAGCAACCAACCCGCCAGCAGCTTGCCGGCCTCGCCGGTCGCAGCCGAAAGCGGCGATTGCAGCAAAGGTTTCTTCTCGCGCTTTGCCGCCGCTTACCGCGAAGACGCTCAGCCGGCCGATCCGAATGCGCCCACGCCGGCGCGCCGCGCGATGGACGCTCCGCTGGACTCCCCGCCGTTTCCCAGCGCCGAATGGCAGCTTGGCGGCGTGCCCAACCCGATCGGCGTGCCCGATGGAAACAGCACCTATCCGCTGGAGAAAGCGCTGGCCTGTACCAAGTTCGGCAACTGGATGCAGCGTAACCGCATCGAGATCTTCGGCTGGGCCACGCCATCAGCGAACCTGAGCACATCCAACTGGACCAACGCGCCGCTCTCTTACAATACGCGCGCCAACCGCGTGGAGTTCGACCAGTTCATCACCACCATCACGCGTGTCGAAGACACGGTGCAAACTGACCATATCGATTGGGGTTTCGACATCTCCAATCTGTATGGCTATGACTATCACTACACCGTGACGAAGGGTGTTTTCAGCAATCAGCTGCTGAACAATCCCACGACCAGCCAGCCGCAGAACGGCAAGGTCTACGGCGATGACCCCATGCTGTTCTACGGCGACATCTATATTCCTTGGGTGGCCGAAGGCATGGTTATCCGCATCGGCCGCTGGCTGTCACTGCCGGATATCGAAGCGCAGTTCTCGCCACAGAATTATTTGGTGACCCACTCGATCCTCTATACGGAAGATCCGTATACCCAGACGGGCATCATGACCACCACCAAGTTGAGCAGCCAATGGACCTTCCAGATTGGCGTTAACGCCAGCAATGACACGGCGCCCTGGAATTCGGCCGCACGTCCGTCATTGCAAACGTGCGTGCGCTGGGTGTCGGCTGACAACAACGACATGCTTTACCCCTGCGTGAACAACTGGAACAAGTCTGACTACAACTACAACAACGTGCAGATGTACGTGGCCACCTGGGGCCACAAGTTCAGCAAGCGCTTCCATATGCTGACCGAGGCCTATCGGATGTATGGTCGCAATATCCCGGGGTATGGACCGGGTGGCACGCCCGGCGTCGCGGGTTCATCAGAGTTTGCCGGCACCGCGGGCGAATTCGGCGTTGTGAACTACCTGAACTTTGAGTTGAACAGCAACAACATGCTGTCGTTCCGCAACGAGTTCTACAACGACGAAAAAGGCCAACGCACTGGTTACGCCACGCGTTATAGCAGCCACACGCTCGGCATTACGCACTATGTGACGCAGGATCTGGAGATCCAGCCAGAAATTCGTTATGAGCATTCGTATGACGCAAACGCGTACAACGGCGGCAACCGCGACTACCAGTTCGTCGCCCTGCTCGACGCGATCATTCACTACTGAGGTAACCGCCATGAGCCGGTTGATTCGCAATGCCATATCCATGCTGCTGGTGATGACCGTCATCACCGGGCTGGTCTACCCGCTGGTTGCCACCGGCTTGGCGCAGGTGCTGTTTCCGCACCAGGCCAATGGCAGCCTGATCATGCGTGACGGCAAACCGATCGGCTCGGAGCTGATCGGCCAGAGCTTCGACGACCCCAAGTATTTCTGGGGTCGTCCTTCGGCCACCGCGCCACAGCCGTATAACGGCACCGCTTCCAACGGTTCCAACCAGGGTCCGACCAACCCCGCACTACACGATGCCGTGAAGCAGCGCATCGATGCGCTGCATGCGGCGGATCCCGGCAATAACGCGTTGGTGCCGGCGGACCTGGTAACCGCTTCGGGCAGCGGCCTTGATCCGGAGATCAGCCCGGCTGCAGCGCAGTACCAAATTGCCCGCGTGGCACGCGTGCGTAAGCTGAGCGTCGACCAGGTGCAGCAGTTGGTGGCGCAGAACACGCAGGGCCGTCAGCTTGGTCTGCTGGGCGAGCCGCGGGTGAATGTGCTGCAGTTGAATCTGGCGCTGGATCAGCTGCAGGCGCGGTGATGTGCGCTCCTTCTCCCTTTCGGAGAGAAGGAGCAAACGCGAAGAGCCCTTTTCATTTCCTCTCCCCGGAGGGGAGAGGGAGCTAAGATGTGAGCATGACCGAAGCCTCCCGTGACGCACGCGCCAATGCCCTGCTCGATGTCGTGCAGGAAGAAAGCAATCGTCGCCTGAAAATTTTCCTCGGTGCCGCGCCCGGCGTGGGCAAGACCTACGCCATGCTTTCCGCTGCCCGGGAACTCAAGCGTCAGGGCGTGGACGTCGTGGTTGGCCTGGTGGAAACCCATGGTCGCGTGGAAACCGCTGCGTTGCTGGAAGGCCTTGAAGTGCTTCCGCGCAAAACCCTGCACTACCAAGGCCGCGACTTCACCGAATTCGATGTCGACGCCGCGATCGCGCGCAAGCCAGACATCTTGTTAGTGGATGAACTGGCCCATCGCAATATTCCCGGCAGTCGCCACGAGCGCCGCTGGCAGGACATTGCCGAACTGCTCGATGCCGGCATCGAGGTTTATACCGCGCTCAATGTCCAGCATCTGGAAAGTCTCAATGACCAGGTACGCCGCATTACCGGGATCACCGTGCGCGAAACCGTGCCGGATGCGTTCCTTGATCGTGCACGCGATATTGTGCTGGTCGACCTGCCACCGCGCGAACTGATCGGACGGCTGCGCCAGGGCAAGGTCTATGTGCCGGAAACGGCCGCGGCAGCGCTCGATGCGTTTTTCTCGCCGACCAACCTGGGCGCGCTGCGTGAGCTGGCGGTAGACACCGTTGCCGGCCACGTCGACAGCGATCTGCGCGAGCACATGCTGGCACGCGGCAGTGCGATGCCGGTACGCCGCCGGGTAATGGCTGCTATCGACGGTCACGGGCAAAGCGAATACCTGGTCCGCATTGTGCGCCGTATTGCAGAGCGGCGCGGCTCACCGTGGAGCGTGGTGTTCGTCGATACCGGCGCCCCTTTAGACAATGCACGGCGCGAACGCATCGACACCGCGATGCGCCTGGCTCGGCGTCTCGGCGGCGACGCCACCGTGCTGCGCGGTCATGCGATTGCCGATGAATTGTTGGTGCATGCCGATCGCGAAGGTGTGGGCCAGATCATTCTGGGCCGTACGCGCGAACGCGTACTGGCTCGCATGCTCGGGCGCTCGCTGACGCAGCAATTGCTGCGGCGTGGCGCGCATCTTGAATTGACCATTATCGCCACGCCAACAGAACGTGTGCGTGCACGCAAGCGGCTTCGTTTGATGCCCGCTCGCGGCCGACGCGACGAATACATTTTCGCTACGATCGTAACGGCCGTAGCGATTGGGCTGGCATTTGTCGCCGATCGCTATCTGTCGGTAGCCAATCTGGCGCTGATCTTCCTCACCGCCGTGATGACGGTGGCGGTGCGCACACGCATGTCGGTGGCGGTTTACACCGCAATATTGTGTTTTATCGGCTACAACTTTTTCTTCGCCCCTCCGCGTTACACGCTGGCCATTTCCAATTCGGATGACGTGCTGGCCGTGACACTGTTTCTGCTGGTGGCGCTGATCTGTAGCCGCCTGGCTACGCGACTGGCCAGCCAGGTGGAATCGCTGCGTGCCGCGCACGATTACTCGCATACGCTGCTCACGCTTGGCCAGCGTCTGGCGGCAAGTCCCGATGCGGATGCGGTACGCGAAGTCGGTGCCGCAGCGCTCGCGCATGGCTTGCGCTGCGAGGCAGCGGTTCTTTCCCGCGATGTGGAACACCATCTGCAAGTGGCCAGCAACAGCTCGCGCACGCTGACGTTGACGACACAAGATATGGCTGCGGCCGAATGGTGCGAGCAACATGCCGAACCCGCGGGACGTTTCACCGACACATTGAACGCCGCACGTTGCTGGATGCTGCCGCTAGGCACGGATGACCGACGTCTGGGCGTGGCAGCGCTGCACTTTGAAAACGGCAGCTCGCCCGATATCGAACGGCGCAGCCTCGCGCTGGCGATGGTGCAGGATATCGGTCAGGCACTGGAACGCGCGCGATTGGCTTCCGAACTGGAAGGTGCGCGCGTGCAAGGTGAAACCGAACGCTTGCGCAACGCCCTGCTCTCTTCCGTTTCGCACGATCTTCGCTCACCACTGGCCTCGATGATTGGTTCGGCGGGCACGCTGTCGAGCTATTGGGAGCAATTGCCTGCCGAGGAACGTACGGAGCTGCTCGGCGCAATTCTGGGTGAAGGCCAGCGGCTGGATCGCTATATCCAGAACTTGCTGGATATGACCCGGTTGGGACACGGCACGCTCAAACTCAATCGCGACTGGACCGATGCGGCGGAAATCGTGGCCTCCGCCATCACGCGCCTGCGCAAGCTGTTTCCCGAACTGCGCGTGGACACGATCCTGCCGAATGAAACCGTGCTGCTGTTCGTGCATCCCGCGCTCATTGAGCAAGCGCTATTCAACATCCTCGAGAACGCCGCGCGCTTCTCGCCGCCGGGTGAAGCCGTACGTGTGATCATGCGCGTAGCAGGCGACCGTTTGTTTATCGATGTCGTCGACCGCGGCCCCGGTATTCCCGAGGAAGAACGCGCGCGCATCTTCGACATGTTCTACTCCGTCGCACGCGGCGACCGCGCGCCGCAGGGCACCGGCCTGGGCCTGGCGATCTGCCGCGGCATGATCGGCGCTCACGGCGGCAGCGTGGAAGCCTTGCCCGGCGAAGGCGTTGGTACCACCATTCGTATAAGCCTACCGTTGCCCAATCCGCCCACACCATGACCGCCTCCAATCCTTGCGTCCTGGTCATCGATGACGAGACGCAGATCCGCAAGTTTCTCGATATCGGTCTGCGCGCCGAGGGCTACGACGTGCTGCTTGCTGCCAACGCCGAGGATGGCTTGGCGTTGGCCGCCACGCGCGACCCGGACGTAGTGGTTCTGGATATCGGCCTGCCCGATCGTGAAGGCCACGAAGTATTGGCGGAATTGCGTCAATGGACGCAGGTGCCGGTGCTGATGCTGTCGGTGCGCGACACCGAGCTCGAAAAAGTCAAAGCGCTCGACGCCGGTGCCAATGACTACATGACCAAGCCATTCGGCATCCAGGAATTGATGGCGCGCCTGCGTGCCCTGCTGCGCAATCGCGTGATCGGCACCGAAGCGCCACCGCGCTACGAAGATGACCGTCTGCATATCGATCTGGGCCTGCGCGAAGTCACGCTCAATGGCGAGCCTCTTTCACTCACGCGCAAGGAATACGCTGTACTTGCCATGCTGGTGCGCCACGCCGGGCGTGTCGTCAGCCAACAGCAGTTGTTGCGCGAGATCTGGGGTGGTACGCATGTGCAGGACACGCATTACCTGCGCATCGTGCTGGGCAAATTACGGCAGAAGCTGGGCGATGATCCCACCACGCCACGCTGGCTGAAAACCGAGCCAGGGGTGGGCTACCGCTTCTTGCCGGGGAATGGTTGAGCCGGTGCGGGGCTTGCAAAATTTACGGCGAAAGTGACGTCCCTGTCCGAAGCGCTCCCTGTATCTCCACTTACCACTCGTATCGCCTAACAGGAGTGGTGAGTTGAATCTACAGGGCTTACAGGGTTGCCAATATCGGACGTAACTGAAAATCAGTGCTCGCCCGAACGCCAATAAGAAACGTGCGCGCGGCGACGCAACGGGATGAAGCGCGTGTTAGGTGCGCACCATCAAGGCCGCAAGCGCGGCACCCCGTGTTCATCACGCTCTTCAATCGCGATCGGCCGCGTATCGAGCCTGCCACCGACAACGTTGCTGGCCGGCAACGACTCCGGATTATCACCACGCCCGATAGCAATGGCGTTCCGATAGCAACGCTGCGCCAGCGCAGCATCGCCAAGACCTGTGTATGTGTCGCCCAACGCCTCCCACGCACTCGCTGTGGGTGCCAGGGCCAGCGCTCGTTCCAGATACTGGCGCGCTTTGCCCCATTGAGTCAGACGCACACACATGCGTCCAAGGGCGAGCAGCAGACTGGGATCATTGGGATGACCATCCTGCCAGCCTTCCGCGCGACGCAACCGCGCTTCCAGATCGCCGCCCGGCAGGGTGCCGTAGGTTTCGACGAGTTGCGACGACCACTCGCGCCGCAACGCGGACTCCACTTCGTCCATCGCCGGCAACACCAGGCCGAAGCGGACGGCTTTGCGCGCATACGCATCGATGACGGCCGGAGCGCGACGCTGCGCCTTTGGCAACTGTGACCAAAGCGTATTGAGCACGGCGCCATCCGATGCCGCGTTGAGGCTGGCAACCAGCACCTGGGTTTCCAGGGCGTTGTAAGCGCGGACACCGAGCACACCGCTTTTCTGCAATGGGTCCAACGCTTCGCGCGCGCGGCGTGTATCACCGCTCGCCAGCGCTGCCAGCGCGTATTCGCGCCAGCCGCCGGGACTCAAATTGCCGCCGTCCGCCTCGGGCGTGAGCAAAGTCAGCGCTTCCGCAGGCTTACCGTCGCGACGCAGGACGCGAGCACGCAGCACACGTGCCGCACGTGGCGCGACTTGCGCCGCTTCGTCCAGCGATTCCAATGCGCGACCGTGCTCGCCACGACGCGACGAGGCTTCAGCCGCTGCAAGCAGCGCCGGTCCGCGCAACGTATCCAGCCGCGAGGCGCGGCTGAGATCGCGCTCCGCCTCGCTGTGCCGTCCTTCCATCAATGCAACCAGACCATCGGCCAGGCGTTGCTGACTGAGGCGACGATGACGACGCGAAAACGCACCGAAGGGCCAGCGCGCGAGACGCCAAAGCAGGCCGATGATCGCCCATGCCAGCAGCAGCAAAACCACGGCTGCCAGCAGACTGGTTTGTGCCGTGACGCCACGGAAGCGCACCAGTACATAGCCAGGATCCTCGGCCACCCAATGCCAGCCGAATGCCGCCACCGCGGCAATGATCACCAGCAACAGTATCCAGCGCCAGATCTTCATGGCTTGGTCTCGCCAGCGGGTGCGGAGGTATCCGCGCTGGGTTTGAGCGCATGCACTGCACGCAGGTTGCGCAGTTCGCTCAACGCAGCGCCCAGCGTGACCGGAATGGCCGGCTTGAGCTGATCACCCAGTTTGGCGATGCGTTCACGAGCCTGCTGTACGGCGGGCGATTGCAGGTCGAATTGCGCCGCGAGGCCGGCATCCGCACGCTTGAGCGCTGCACTGCAGGCATCGTTATCCCAAGCGATCAACGCTGCCTGTGCCTGCGCGAGATCCAGCGCCACCATGTCGCGTGCAATGCGTGCGTCGGCGATATCGATCGGCGCGCCGTTGTCGCGCTGAATTTGGATCACGCTGAACAGTGCATGGCGAATGCGCGCCCACATACCGTTGCTTTCGGTCGTGGCGGGTTCGTCCAGCGGCTTGAGCGGAAGGTTGGGCAGATCGTTGCGCAATTGCACCACGGTATCGAGCAATGGCTCGCGATCCGATGGTTGGCTTTTGAGCAACGCATCGTGCTCTGCATCGATGCTCTGGCGCACACCATTGAAGGCATTGTCGTTAACCGCAGCGAGCGTCTGTTCGGCCAGCGCATAGGCCTGTGCGGCGCCTTGCGCGTCATGGAACAGCGTGTAGCGCTCGGTGCCCATGCGCAGCAGCGCTTCGGTTTCGTCCAAGCGCATCGCATCCTGGCCGGAAAGCGTCTTTTCGGACAGGCGGCCCACAGCTTCTTCCAGATCACGCACGCGCTGGTCTTGCGATAGCAATTCGTCGCGCAACGTACGGTTGACCTGATCCGCATCGTTCAAGCGCTGCATCAGCAGGTTGTTCTGGCCGGTGGCGCCGGACACGCTGTGCTCGAGCGTATTGACCCGCTCTTCCAGGCTGGCGGTAGTGCGCAAGGTTCTGGCATCGATGTGCATCAGCTGCCATTGCCGCCAGGCGACGTAACCGGTGCCAACCACGGCGATCAGCGCCAGCAGCAAGGCCAGCGCCAGGGTGCCGCCATTGGATCGGGCGGGAGCCGGTGGCCGGGTGGCGCGCACGGTGTCGGAGGGCACGCCGTCTGGCGCGGTGTTTCGTTCGGGGGTGAGATCGTCCTGGCTCATGCGCGCATGCTAACAGCCTGCGCGGCTGGCTTCGTGGCGCGGGCGTGAACAAATGTCCACCGCCGCGGCCAGCAAATCGCCCTGTGTTGCCGAGGCTGCCATATGCAAGTGCTCGAACCCTGCCACCTGCGCCTGCTCGGCAATCCGCGGGCTGCTGACGACGGCGGTGGCACTGCATAAGCGTTGCTGTGCCTGCGCCGGCAGCGCTGCCATAAGATGTTGGATGGCTTCGCCGCTGGACAGCAACACACAGGCGTCCGCAGGCAATTGCAGGATGGCCTCGACATGGCGCCGATTTAAATGCGGCGCGCCGCGCCCATACACGTGTACCTCGCGCAGCAATCCGCCGCGCGCCACAATCTGTTCCTGCAACAAACCCCGCCCGCTTGGCGCGGTGATGAGCGCAACCCGCCGCCCCTTTAGCTGCTGCATGGATGGCAGCTGCAATACGCCTTCGCTGTTTTGTTGCGTCGCGGGCGTCTGTGCCTCAATGCCATGGCGCAGCAGCGCGCGCGCCGTGCTGCGACCCACCGCCATGACAGCCGCATGCGTTTCGCACGGCGCAAGCGCCAAGGCATAGCGCACAGCGGCGGGGCTGGTGAAGATCAGCACGTCGTCGAGCTGGGCATTCAGCCACTGCGCGCGGGCCTGTTCCGGATCGGGCTCGGCACGCAGGGAGAGTCCCGGCAGCAGCAGCGGTGTCCCGCCAAGCGCCCGGACACGTCGCGCCAGCGGACTGCCCGTACCGGCGGGACGCGTGATGACGATGGTCCGGCCTGCCAGCGGGGCGGACGCACGAACTGACCGTGTCGGGGGCGCGCGAGATGCCATCGGAACAGGAATCCATGAAGGCTGGACAAGGAGTCTAGCGTCTACACTGTGCGCTCCCCTCCCGAACCACAATCCTCGATGGACAAGCTCGATCCGCAGGCCGCTGCCCAGGCACTGGTGGCCTTTATTCACGATGGCATTCCACTGGCCCGCGCCATGGCGCTGGAGCTGGATACCTATGACGGCGAAAGCCTGACCCTCGCCAGCCCCTTGGCGCCCAACGTCAACGACAAGGGCTGCGCCTTCGGCGGCAGCCTGGTGAGTCTGATGACCCTGACTGGCTGGGGCGTGGTCGAACTTGCCTTGCGCCAGCGTGGCGAGGATTGCGACGTGTATGTCGGGGAATCCACCGTGCGCTACCTCAGTCCGGTATGGGGTGATTTCCGGGCCCGGGCGCAGCGCGCCGAGGACGCCAGCTGGGATGCCTTCTTTGCCACGCTGGCCACCCGGGGCCGGGCACGCATCGCGGTGATGGCGGAGGTTCCTGGCGAAAACGGCAAACCGGCTGCCACGCTTGCGGCGCAGTTCGTAGCGAAGCGCCGCTCTGCTGCGGCAGAATGAGCGAATCTGGGAGGGAGTTCATGCGTATGCGTCGTATCGCCGGTCCGGTCTTGCTTTCGGCCATGCTGTTGCTGTCGGGTTGTGCTACCGACAAGCGCGGCGATGCGCTCACCCACACCATGATCGCCTACGCCAACGCCGTGCGCTGGGATGGCTTCGAGGCTGCCCAGCAGTTCGTCGATCCCAAGGTGCGCGACGCCCACCCGATCACTGATCTGGACCGCGAGCGCTACAAGCAGGTGCAGGTGAGTGACTACGACGACGGCAACGGCCCGATCCCAGCTGGCGAGAACGAAGTGCGCCAGATCGTGCAAATCAGCCTGACCAATGTACATACCCAGGCTGTGCGCACCATCGTCGACCACCAGCTTTGGCGCTACGACCCGGTGAAGAACCACTGGTGGCTGGAAAGCGGCATACCCGACATCACACAGCAGAATTGATGGACCGGGAAGGCCTAACCTGAGGCCTTCCTAGCCCGATCCATTCCACCCCAGCTTCCTACCCAGCTTCCTGGGCAAACTCCCCTATAATGGTTGTTTGCCTGCAACCAGCCCGGCCTTTTCATGAATGATTTCCTGCACAAGCTGCCCGAGTTCCTGGGCAACCATCTCGCGCTTGCCCTGGGGTTCGTTGCCTTGGTGATCGCGCTGATCGTCACTCAGATCATGGTGCTGCTGCGTAAGTACAAGGAACTGACGCCCGCCGGACTGACCCAGCTGATCAACCGCGACAGCCCACTGATGATCGACCTGTCGGCCATTGCCGATTTCGAGAAGATGCACGTGCCGGGTGCAAAGCACGTGGCGATGAGCCAGTTCGATCCAGAGAACAAGGATCTGGCCAAGGCCCGCGAGCTGCCGGTGGTCGTGATGGACAAGGACGGCCGCAACAGCGACGGCGCTGCGCAACGCCTGGTGAAAGCCGGTTTTACCAGCGTCTACACCCTGGGTGGCGGCGTGCTGGCCTGGCAGCAGGCCCAGTTGCCAGTGGCGAAAGGCAAGAACTGAAGAAAGCGAAGACGCTTGGAACACCTTGCCAGGTGTTCCATGCCTTAAGCGATCCCCGCGCGTGCCGCCAGAATTTGCGCCAATACATCCGGCGCGTAGTCGAACGAATCGTAGTAGAGCCGATCTTCCGGCAAGCCTGCATCGATGAACAGCTTGCGCCCGGCATCGATCATCGCCGGCGGCCCACTCATGTAGACATCGTGGCCGGACAGGTCCGGCTGGTCTTCCAGCACGGCCTCGTGCACCAGGCCAGCACGCATGCCAGCCGCTTGCGCCTGTTCCGGATCGGATAGCACGGCTTGAAAGCGCAGATGAGGCGCCTTGACGGCCCATCCTTCTGCCAATCCATGCAGATAAAGATCCGCCGGGTTGCGCGCGCCCCAGTACACATCGATCGCGCGGCGCGTGCCCAAGGCCAGAAAATGCTCCAGGATGGCTTTCACCGGCGCGAAACCGGTGCCGCCCGCCATGAACACCATCGGCCGTTCCGAATCCTCGCGCGGCACGAACGTACCCAGCGGCCCTTCGATGCGCAGCGTGTCGCCTTCTTTCAGCGCATCGCTCACCCATGAGGTAAATCCACCACCCGCAACATGGCGAACATGCAGTTCGATCACACCATCGGCTTGCGGCACGTTGGCGATCGAAAACGGGCGGCGGCGACCTTCATCCAGCAGTACATCCAGATATTGCCCCGGCAGCCAATTCAAACGCAGCTCACCCTGCACTGGCTGCAGATGCAGACCAATCACGTCGGGAGCGAGCTGCCACTTGCGGCTGACCTGCACCGTGAGTTGACGGCGCGTCACATCTTCCACCGAGGTGACTTCGCGCGCCTCCAGCAGCAGATCGCTGACCGGCACCGCCTGGCATAGCAACACGGCGTGGTGCACGCGATCGTGCACGTCCAGGGCCGTAGGCGGATTGCGCGGATACTCGCAACGGCCTTCGACCAGCACCGCCTTGCAGCTTCCGCATACGCCGGCACGGCACGAGTACGGCAACGCGATGCCGGCCCGCTGCGCGGCTTCCAGCACGGTTTCGCCGGGCATCACGTCGAAACGGCGGCCGGAAGTCTTGAGAGTTACGGTAAACACAATGAGGTGCTCGGAACGATCCTGCGCAGGTGTCACCGTTGCTGTCTGTTCGCAGATCACAGGCACGTCGGCGAAGGCAGACTGGACGTCTGTCGAGCCGGCGTGCCGAAGAGCTGTGGACAGACAGCAACGGCCCCTACATATTCATGTTAAACGATGGGGTGATGTCCAGAAGGCTCGCAGGCTGTGCCGCACGGCTTGAAAAGGCGCCCGGCCTTCCCTGTGCCGTGCAACACACCCTGCGAGCCTTCTGGACATCATGCCACCTGCGCAGGATCGCTCCGGGCACCTCCTGCATTGTCGCCGCTGGGGTGGTCGGCGGACAATGCGGGCTTCCCGCACGAGTATCAACCGCATGCGCATCTGGAAGCAGGATACCGACCTCGCCCGCCTGAACAGCTGGAGCCAAAACACGCTGATGGAGGCGCTGGGCATCCGCATGACCGCCGTCGGCGACGACTGGCTACAGGGCACCATGCCGGTGGATCGCCGCACGCACCAGCCGTATGGCCTGCTGCACGGCGGCGCTTCGGTGGCGCTGGCCGAAACGCTGGGCAGCAGCGCCGCCATGCTCACGCTCGATCCGGAAAAAGAACGCGCAGTGGGGCTGGATATCAATGCCAATCACGTGCGCGGCGTGCTCAGCGGCACCGTGACCGGCACCGCGCGTCCACTGCATCTGGGACGCTCCACGCAAGTATGGGAAATCCGTATCGAGGACGAGGCCGGCAAGCTGGTATGCATCTCGCGCCTGACCATGGCGGTGGTGCCGGCGACGGCAGTGGGTTCGCGTTGATGCACTACCTCGCGCAGACAGCTCCCTCTCCCCCTCGGGGAGAGGGTTGGGGTGAGGGGCTGCACTTGCCGGAAAACTTCTCTTTGAGTTGCTTCCAGCAATGTTTGCCTTTGCAAGAGCCAGATTACGCAAGATTGTCCCCTCACCCCAGCCCTCTCCCCAAGGGGGAGAGGGAGCAAATGCCACATGTCTGACGAAACCCCTTACGCACGCCTCACCCCCGACCTCGTGCTCGACGCCGTCACCGCCTGCGGCCTTTGGCCGGATGGCCGCCTGCTGGCCTTGAACAGCTACGAAAACCGCGTCTGGCAGGTCGGGCTGGAGGATGCATCGCCGGTGATAGCGAAGTTCTATCGTCCGGGCCGATGGAGCGATGCCGCGATCCTGGAAGAGCACACCTTTGCGCAGGAATTGGCTGACGCGGAGTTGCCGGTCGTGGCGCCACGCACCTTCGCCGGGCGAACGCTGCTGCATCACGATGGCTATCGCTACGCGCTGTCACCGCGTCATGGTGGACGCGCACCTTCGCTGGAATCGGCCGATCAGCTGAAATGGCTAGGGCGTCTGATCGCACGTATACACATGGTGGGTGCACGCTCTGCATTCGCACATCGCGGCCGAATCGATCGCGACACCTTGATCGCGCATCCGATGCACGCGGTGCTTGCTTCCAGCTTGTTACCCGCGGTATCGCGCGATCGCTATCGCCACGCCGTCGAACGCGTTGACCGCCTGGTTGCCGCGCGTTTCGAAGCCATCGGCCCGGTGCGCACGCTACGTCTGCACGGCGACTGTCATCCCGGCAATGTACTGTGGACCGATACCGGCCCGCACTTCGTCGACCTCGACGATGCGCGCACGGGTCCTGCCGTGCAGGATTTATGGATGCTCGCTCATGACGAGCGCGCGATGGAGGTCCTGCTGGAAGGCTATGCTTCGATGCGTGATTTCGATCACGCCGAACTGGCCCTCATTCCGGCCCTGCGCGCCATGCGGCAGGTGCATTATGCAGGCTGGATTGCGGCACGCTGGCATGATCCGGCGTTTCCAGCCGCGTTTCCGTTCGCCGCGGAGTCGCGCTGGTGGGAACAACATATAACGGACCTGCATGAGCAGGCGGATGAACTTGAATGACTATGTTTCGATGGGGTGTTGAATGCGTCTGATCCTGTTTCGGCTGATCGCTATCCTGGAAGTTGCCGGTGGCTTCTACGGCATGGCAACGTTGTTGCCGCGCCTGCTTGCAATCGGACCACTGCGTACGGCCGCCATCGGGCTGATCGCTTTTGCGCTTTACGCCTTTGTCTTGGTCGCCGGCGTGCTGCTGATGGAAAACAGCGAGCGTGGCATTCGCCTCTCCAGCATCGCTCAATTGCTGCAACTGCCGCTGATTGCTACGTCGATCTTCAGCTATGCACTTCACTGCGGGGCCTTTATCAATCTCTTCATCACCCTGCACGTGCCGGTACATCCAGACCTGACCTGGCGCTTTGGCAGTCAGGGATTCATGCTGGCATTCGGGGGACCGGGAGTGTCGCACCTGGGCATAAATCTGCTGGCGCTGTTGTCGTGGCTGGTGTTGAAGCTGCGCTGATTGCCGCTTCGCCTTAGAGCCCAGCCTTACCTCAACGTCATTCCGGTGAACGCCGGAATGACGCTGAGTTATTAACTGACGTCACGAAAATCGGGCAAAAAGCGGCCTTGGCGAAGAAACTGCCCCACCCCGGTTATCATTAGCGGATGAATACCCCCGCCGAACTACCTGTTATCCGCCTCAAATCCGACCGAACCCCCGGCCATCCCTGGGTCTGGTCGGCGCAGGTGCACAAGCCCGAATCTCGCATCCCTCCGGGCAGCGTGGTCGATGTGATCGATGCCAAACAGCGCTTCGTCGGACGCGGCTTCTGGAACGGGCATGCGCGCATAGCGCTGCGTCTGCTTGCTGCAAACGCTAATGAAGTGATCGATGCCCATTGGATCGGCGCACGCATCGACCGCGCCGTGGCATTACGACGTGAATGGCTGGAACTGGATACCATCACCGACGCATGGCGCGTGGTGCACAGCGAAGGTGACGGCCTTTCCGGCCTGATCGTCGATCGCTACGCCGACATCCTGGTGATCGAATACTTTGCCGCCGGCATGTGGAAATTCCGCGACGCGATCCACGCCGCCTTGCTACGCCACTTCCCTGGCGCGCGTCTGTACTGGTTTGCCGAAAGCCATGTGCAGAAACAGGAATCCTTCGACTGCCGCGCGATGGAAGCGCCCACGCCGGTGGAAGTGCACGAACACGGCCTGCGTTTCCACGCTGCACCGGGCTATGGCCACAAAACGGGTTTCTTCGCCGACCAACGTGAAAACCGCCGCCGCTTCGCCGAACTCGCACGCGGCCGCCGCGTGCTGGACCTGTGCTGCAACGCCGGCGGCTTCGCCGTGCACGCGATGGCCGGTGGCGCACGCGAAGCTATCGGCGTCGATATGGATGCCGGCATCCTGGAGATCGCACGTACCAACGCGGAAGCGAACAACGTGGCCGCCCGCTTCGAACAAGCCGACATTTTCGAATGGCTGCGCCAGACTGTCGCACGCGGCGAACACTACGACGCGGTGATTCTCGATCCGGCCAAACTCACCCGCGATCGCACCAAGGTGCTCGATGCACTGAAGAAATATTTCGCCATGAACCGTCTGGCGCTGGATGTGATTCCACCCGGCGGCCTTTTGTTGACCTGCTCCTGCACTGGCCTGGTTAGCGAAGCGGATTTCCTGGAAATGCTGCGTCGCGTGGCGCTGAATGCCGGACGCGAAATCCAGGTGCTGGATGTGCGCGGTGCCGGAGCCGATCATCCGGTGCGCACGGATGTGCCGGAAAGCCGCTACCTGAAAGCTGTTTTCTGTCGCATCGATTAACGTCGGTAGCTATAGCCCCAGGATCAAGCCGGGCACAACCTGCGCGGCTACTCGCGCCTGCTTCCCACGCGCCATACAAGCATCAATAAATAGCCCAACAGCAGGAATGCCACCAGCAGAAAGCAGCCGTTGCGCACCGTCGCAGCATAACCAAGCATCGACACATCGATAAATCCATACGGATAGCTGCCGATCAAGGCGCCGCGTATCAACGCATACACGAAATAGAACACCAGATAGACGCTCCACCACCATGGCGCGGTCCAACGCAACCTGACGCCACGCAACACGATCAGGCTGTAGATCGTGAACAGGATAGGCGTCGCATAGTGCAACAGTGCATTAGCCACCCAATACAAGCCCTGCGGTTGCCATATCTGACGAAGCAGCAAGTGGTAAGCGATGCCGACAAAGACGATGCTCACCGTGACCCAGCCAATGACCATAGGGCGCACGAAGAACCGGCCCCCAGCAGACGTCGGGGCCAGCAACGGCCACGTCACAACGAGGCAAACCAGCCAATTGGTAAGCACGGTGAAGTAGCCCGAATACATCACCAGCCCCCACCCCAGCGTCCCACCGCCAGCCAGCGCCGTGTGCATCGAGAGGTAGAGTTGCAGCAGCACTGCCGCCCAGCCGGTCACCGCGATCAGGATCGCCAGGGGCCTGAGCTTGCCGTTTATCGTGTTCGCAGAAGTCACGTCCGGGGCCTCGTGAGCACGCCGATCTCAAGGACTGATACATCAGCGCGTAAACTGTACCCGTATACCTTCGGAACAAACCATGCCCCTGCTCGATATCCTGCTGGCCCTGACCGTCATTCTGCTGGCGCTCCAGGTACTCACCCTGCTGCGCGGGCGCGGCGATGCCGGCTTGCACACACGGCTCGACGCGCTCAAAGACGACAACCGCCACCTGCGTGAAGCCCTGGCCCAGGAGCAGCGTGCCGGACGCGGCGAATTGAGCCAGGCCCTGCAGCAATTTCGCAGCCTGGTGCAGGAGCAACTCGACACCGTGGCGACGCAGCAGCAGGAGCGTATCAGCCTGTTTGGCCAGCGCCTGGATCTGTTGACCGAGCGCACCGACAACGGCATGCAGGCGCTCGCCCAACGTCTGACCGAGGATGCCCGTCGCGGCCGCGAGGAACTCGCCGCAACGCTGACACGATTCGGCGAACAGCAGCAGCAACGGCTGGCCGAGCTGACTGCCGACAACGAAAAGCGGCTCGGTGAAGTGCGCGCCACACTGGAAACCAGACTCGGCGCGATGCAGCAGGACAACGCCGCGAAGCTGGAACAGATGCGCGCCACCGTGGACGAGAAACTCCAATCCACTTTGGAAACGCGGCTGGGCCACTCCTTCAAGCTGGTTTCGGAGCGACTGGAAGCGGTGCAGCGCGGACTGGGTGAAATGCAATCGTTGGCCAGCGGTGTCGGCGACCTCAAGCGTGTGCTGAGCAACGTAAAGACGCGCGGCATTCTCGGCGAAATGCAGCTGGCTGCATTGCTGGAACAGATGCTGACACCCGAGCAATACGCCTCCAATGTGGCCACCGTGCCCGGTTCCGACGATCGCGTGGAATTCGCCGTCCGCCTGCCGGGCAGCGATCGCGACCATCACGTCTGGCTGCCAATCGACGCCAAATTCCCGAGCGAAGACTACGAACGCCTGCTCGATGCGCAACAGCAAGCCGACATGGAAGCCGTCGAACGCGCAGCGCTTTCACTTGAGCGCCATATCCGCGATGAAGCCAAGACCATCCGCGCCAAATACATCGCGCCGCCGGCCACCACCGATTTCGCGATCCTGTTCCTGCCCACCGAAGGGCTGTACGCCGAAATCATCCGCCGCCCCGGCCTGTTTGAAAGCCTGCAGCGCGAGCAGCGCGTGATCATCGCGGGCCCAACAACCCTCTCCGCCCTGCTCAACAGCCTGCAAATGGGCTTTCGCACGCTCGCCATCCAGCAACGTAGCAGCGAGGTGTGGCAACTGCTTGGCGCGGTGAAGAACGAATTCGGCAAATTCGGCGACGTGCTGCGCATGGTGCGCAAGAAGCTCGACGAAGCCGGCAAGCATATCGATGCCACCACCGTGCGTACGCGAGCGATCGAGCGCAAATTGCGCGATGTCGAGTCGTTACCCGGGGAACAGACGCAACAGTTGCTGGGCGATGCTTTAGCGAGTGAGGAAGAAACCCCAGAAGAGTGAGGGGTTTGACAACATCACCAACGCCACCCCGACGTCGTCCCGGCCTTCGCCGGGACGACGTCGGGGCAATAAGTCGTATCACCGCAAGACTCAACTCAGCGCGTGCGCTGCCGCCTTCGCAATCAACGTATCATCCGGCCGCACACCGGTGTAGAGCACAAACTGCTCCACCGCCTGCAACACGATCACTTCCGCACCCGTAATCACCGGTTTGCCCAATGTGCGCGCCAGCTTGATCAACGGCGTTTCCGGCGGCAGCGCCACGACATCAAACACGATCGTCGCGCGCTCCACGTCAGTGCGATCAAAGGCCAAGCGATCCGCCTCAGGCCCTTCCATGCCCAGCGGGGTCACGTTGATCAGCAGCGCCGCATCCACGCTGGACATATCGGCAACCCAGGCAAAACCGCTGACTTCGGCGAGCTTGCGTCCTGTCGTTTCATTGCGCGCCACGACATGTCCATGTCGGAATCCCGCATCACGAAATGCGCAAGCGACCGCCTTCGCCATGCCGCCACTGCCATGCAACGCCAACCGCATATCCGGTGACAAACCATGCTGCTCGATCAACTTGCGGATAGCGATGTAATCCGTGTTATGGGCACGCAGATGCCCGCCGTCATTGACGATGGTATTGATCGAGGCGATGGCCTGTGCGGAGTTATCCATGGCGTCGACCAGCAGAATGCATGCCTCCTTGAACGGCATCGAGATGGCGCAGCCGCGAATGCCCAAGGCTCGGATCCCGCCGATCGCCGCCGGTAGATCCTTGGTGGTGAACGCCTTGTAGACGTAATTCAGGTTCAGCGCTTCATAGAGAAAGTTCTGAAAACGCGTGCCGAAATTGCCCGGGCGACCGGACAAAGACATGCATAGCTGGGTATCGCGATTGATGGATTGGGTCATTTTGCAGGCTTGTATGGGCATCGAACGGCACCATCATAACCGTCACCCCGGTGCCGGCCGGGCCCGGTGCCTCGAACGCTGAAGACACCGGGCAACGGCCTGGACGGGATAAACCTGCCGCGCCGCACGGCCTGAGCCGTAAAAGGCTTGACGCGAGCATTACAATAAACAGTCTGAAACCGTACCAAGGAAGCCGCATGAGCGAGCATCACGAGCCCACCGACGTCACCAGCGAGCAAGCCGAAGAGGCCGTGCGCATTTTGTTGCGCTGGGCTGGCGAAGATCCGCAGCGCGAGGGCCTGCTCGATACGCCGAGACGCGTGGTGAAGGCCTATCGCGATTGGTTCAGCGGTTACCAGACCGATCCGGGCGAATATCTGCGCCGCACGTTCAAGGAAGTCGCCGGCTACGACGAAATGGTCGTGCTGCGTGATATCGAATTCGAGAGTCATTGCGAACACCATATGGCGCCGATCATCGGCCGCGCTCACGTGGGTTATCTGCCCACCAATCGCGTAGTCGGCATCAGCAAGCTGGCCCGCGTGGTGGATGCGTATGCACGCCGTTTTCAGGTGCAGGAAAAGATGACGGCGGAAATCGCCCGCTGCATCCAGGAAAACCTGCATCCAGCCGGTGTCGCCGTGGTGGTGGACGCCAGCCACGAGTGCATGACCACGCGCGGCGTGCACAAGCGCGGCGTATCCATGGTCACCAGCCAGATGCTGGGAGCATTCCGCGACGATGCGCGCACTCGCGCCGAATTTCTGGATTTCATCGGCATCCACGGCGGCCGCCGCTGATGCGAATGCGCCTCGCCGCCATGCTGCTGTGGCTTCCCTTCGCCGTGCTTGCACAGAGCACGGCGTCCGGATTGTTCCAGGCCATGGACACCAATGGCGATGGACGTGTGAGCGAAGCAGAATATGTGACGTACATGAGCCAGGGGTTTTATCGCCTGGATCGCAACCATGACGGCGTACTGGAGCCGGACGAACTTCCCGGCGGGCATGGCAAACCGATCACGCTGCAGGAATGGCAGGACAATCTGCGAAGGGAGTTCCACAAGCTGGATCGGCATCATCACGGTTACCTGACAGAACAGGAATTGATGCAGCCGCCGCAATGAAGCAATGTATTGGTGCTATGCACTATAGCTCGTCAGCTTGACGCAGGCCGAAGGCGCTTTACAACGTTGAAGCGGGCCAATGACGATTGAGTGACACGACTCACAAAGCCAAGCTGAAGTTTCCGCATCGGGAAAAATAGCGCGACCTTTTGCGCTGCGGCCGCCCATGCCAAGCCGCCCGCCATCGGCTATCGTTGCACTTTCCCCCATTCCGGTCCGCACCTCGCGCCTACTGCATGGATTCTGCCCTGCCCCCCGCTTCATCCCACAACAAAGCCGCGTTCGCCTTCATCTTCGTGACGGTCATGCTGGATATGTTGGCATTCGGGATCATCATTCCGGTATTGCCACACCTGATCGTGGACCTGATCGGAGGCAGTATTGCGAAAGCTGCGGTGTGGACCAGCGCGTTCGGCACGGTCTACATGCTGATGCAGTTTGTCTTTTCGCCGGTGCAAGGCACGCTCTCGGACCGGTTTGGACGCCGGACGGTGATTCTGATTTCCAGCTTCGGCCTGGGCATGGATTTCATCGTGATGGCGTTGACGCCAACCCTGTGGCTGCTGTTTGTCGGCCGCGTGATTTCCGGTATCTGCGCCGCCAGCTTTTCTACGGCCAACGCGTATATCGCCGACATCGTGCCCAAGGAAAAGCGCGCCGCAGCCTTCGGCATGATGGGGGCTGCGTTCGCCGTGGGCTTCATCGTCGGGCCCGCGCTGGGCGGCTTCCTTGGACATTTCAGCATCCGCCTGCCGTTCTGGGTAGCGGCGGTGCTGTCGCTGATCAACTTCTGCTACGGCTTCTTCGTGCTGCCGGAATCACTGCCGCCGGAGCGCCGCACCAAGCGCTTCGATTGGCGTCACGCCAACCCGTTCGGCGCGCTCGTACTGCTGCGCCGTTATCCGCAGGTGTTCACGCTGGCCGCGGTGTTTTTCCTGATCAACCTGGCGCAGTTCTCGCTCAACTCCACCTACGTGCTCTATACCGACTACCGCTATGGGTGGGGCCCGCAGACCGTCGGCTATACGCTGGGCCTGGTCGGCCTTTGCAGCGGTCTGGTGCAGGCGATCCTGGTGCGCCAGCTGATGCCGAAGCTGGGCGAGCGGCGCATGATCATGGTTGGGCTGCCGTTGTGCGTGGTCGGTTATCTGTTCTTTGGCCTGTCATCGGTTGCATGGGTGTTCCTGCTCGGCATTCCGTTCCTGTGCCTGGGTGGACTGGCAGGGCCGCCTGCGCAAGCGATGATGACGCAGCAAGTGGATCCGCACGAGCAAGGCCGCCTGCAAGGCGCGCTGACCAGTCTGGCGAGCCTTGCAGGTGTTTTCGGCCCCGCGGTGTTCGCCAATCTCTTTGCGCTGTTCATCAGCGATCACGCTCCGATGCACCTGCCTGGCATCGCCTTCGTGCTGGCCGCAGTACTACTGACTGGCGCCACCGTACTAGCCCATTACGCCATACAACACTTCCATGCCGTGCCTGCTGCGCAACCCGCGGAGAACGCGGCCGCCAGGCTGGGCAGCGAACTTTCCCCCGTGGCCGACATCATCGCCCACGAACCCGTTACCAATGATCAACCGGAGTCACCCCGATGAGCATGTCCATGTACCAAGTCGCCATTCCCGTATTCGTGCGCGCGCTGCAGAACCTGCACCACGTGCTCAAGCTGGGTGAAGCGCATGCCAAAGCCAAGAACGTGGAAGATTCGGTCGTGCTGCATACCCGCCTGATCCCCGACATGCTGCCGCTGGTCAAGCAGGTACAGATCGCCACCGATATGGCCAAAAACGGCACCGCGCGCCTCGCCGGCGTCGATCCGCTGAAATTCGAGGACAACGAAACCTCGTTCGACGAGCTCTACAACCGTATCGAGCGCGCGATCGATTACATCAAGAGCTTCAAGCCGGAACAGATCGACGGCAGCGAAACCCGCACGGTAACGATCAAAACGCGCAATGGCGATCAGAGTTTCGAAGGCCATGCGTACCTGCTGCACTTCGTCATCCCCAATCTATTCTTCCACTGCACCACCGCGTACAACATCCTGCGCGAGTCGGGCGCGCACATCGGCAAGCAGGATTTCATCGGTAAATCCTGAGCAACAGAACCCTGTTCACTCCAAACGGCGCGGCACAGTCCGCGCCGTTTTTCTATCTACCGATCCTTCGTAATAGTCCGATGCGATAGCACCTTATCGATACATCCAAGCACTGTGTAAGACGCCTCCTTGTCACTTTAAGGCTGATCTGATTGCCGCACCCGCTTCACAGGTATTAATTGTGAACCCTACGAACGCGCGCGAATAAATCGCGACGTCGTAGCCAGAGCGTGGAGCCACCATCCGCACTTATCACGGACCGCATAAACGGTCCGTGCGGATTTGCATTGCCAACATCCACGTAATGCGCATCGAGATCACATTGACCAGAGAGAATCAGTATGAAGACAGGGAACCATAGCCATCGCGGCTACAAGTTACTGGCATTGGCATGTGCTGCTGCATTAGGGAGCACGGGAGTGCTTGCGCAGTCCACAACCGGCAGCATCGGCGGTCAGGCGGAGCCAGGCGTAACAATCACCGCAACAAGCTCTACCGGCTTGGTTCGCAAAACCACCGCGGATAACTCGGGGCGCTATAGTTTCACCAATCTACCTCTTGGCGCCTACAGCGTCTCGCTTCAGCGAGACGGGGTTGTCGTTGATAAGCGCGACAACGTAAATATCGTTGTGAACGCGAACACGGATGTGTCATTCGCTTCTACTTCGAATGCGAAGTCGCTTGGTGTGGTCAGTGTTTCTGCCAACGCACTCCCACCCATTGACGTAACAGCGGTGGATTCGCGCACAGTTATCACGTCCAAAGAGCTTGCACAGCTTCCGATCACTCGCACCGCAGAATCAATTGCCTTACTTGCACCGGGCGTCGTGGGCGGAAGCAGCTACTTCAGCGGCCCGACCGGCAATGCACTTGTTTCGTTTGGTGGCGCATCAGTCACTGAAAATGCCTATTACATTAATGGCTTCAACACGACAGACCCGCTTTCCGGCATGGGCGGCATCAGCCTGCCCTACGGCTCGATTGATCAACAGGAAGTTTTCACCGGCGGCTACAGCGCCAAATACGGTCGCTCGGACGGCGGCGTTATCAACCAGGTCGGCAAGCGTGGCACCAATCAGTGGCATTTTGGCGCGCAAGTCTTGTGGGAGCCCAGCTTCCTCGCATCCAACCCCAAGAACGTCTACTACCCCAATGCGGCACTTCCCGCAGGCTACGGTTATCAGAACCCCGAGCTTGCCGGCTCTCAGTACCGTTCGCGTAAAGACAACACGGCCACGCACACGGTATACAGCTTCTATCTCGGCGGCCCGCTGATCAAAGACAAACTTTTCCTTTTCGCATCGGCCGAAGCTGAGAAAAGAGACGGTTTGTCGACATCTTCATCTTCTTCATCTCAACCCTACAATGACCATTACAGTTACAGCCTTCCTAAGCACTACCTCAAGCTGGACTGGAACATCAATGACAGCAATATTCTCGAATTCACCAATATATCGAGTAAAGAATCCTACAGCGGCAGTTTGTACGCGTACGATTACGACACACGCTCGCAAGGCCCGCTGTTTGGTTATGACACATCGACCAAAACGGGTTCTGATATCTACATCGGCAAGTACACCAGTTACATCACCGATGACCTGACCTTTTCGGCCACCTACGGCAAGACCAAGGTCATGGATTACAGCCAGATTCCGGGTGCCGACCCAACGCTGCCTTATCTCAGCGGCGTGCTGAGTCAGGATCCGAGCATTACTGGAGGCAACCCCATCACCAACGGCATCACCACCCCCTATGTAAAGTCGCCGAATGCCGGAAGCAGCAGCCACGGCCTGCGCCTGGATCTTGAATACAAATTGGGCGATCACACGCTTTCTGCCGGTATCGACAACATAGCCACTTCATCGACAGACGAAGGTCAACAAGTATTCGGCCCTGGCTATGCATGGATCTATGGTAAAGCCAGCAAGCCAAATACCCCGCTGAATCCTGCTTTTGGCGTTGGTGCGCCAGGAGGCGACGGCTATTACGTGCGCAAGTACATCTACACCACAACAACCAGCATGTCGGTGGATCAGACCGCGCAATACCTGGAAGATCGCTGGCAGGTGAATGACCGCTGGTTGCTGAGCATTGGTCTTCGCAATGACCAATTCTCCAACTACAACAACCTCCATCAAGCATTCGTGCACAACACGAATCAATGGGCACCACGCCTTGGATTCAGCTGGGATGTACTGGGCGACTCCACGTTCAAGGTATTCGGCAACCTGGGACGTTATTACCTTGCGCTGCCCAATAGCGTGGCCGAACGCGCTGCCGGTCCTTCAACCTATACCAATGAGTATTTCACCTACACGGGTATTAATGCGGCCACTGGTGCCCCGACTGGTTTGACCCCTATCGGACCAGGTCCAATTTCTTCCAATGGCGAATATGGACAAACACCGGACCCCAAAACAGTCACCGCGACCGATCTTCGCTCGCAATACCAGGACGAAGCCATCTTAGGTTTTACCAAGATGCTTGGCAGCAAATGGATGTATGGCGCCAAAGTCACTGTGCGCAGACTGGAAACCGCTATTGACGATGTCTGCGATGATGATGCGGTGGCAAGAAAGATCGTTGCCTCGGGCATCAATCCGGATAGCGTCGTATTTCCGAACAGTTGCTTGATCTTCAATCCCGGTAAGACCAACACGTTCTTGTTGGCCAATGCTGATGGCAATGGCTACTCCAAAGTCACCATGAATAACCAGGATTGGGGTTTCACTGATGGTGCGAAGCGTAAGTACTATGCGCTTGATCTATTCCTGGAGCATCCGTTCGATGGCAAGTGGCAAGGTCGCATCGACTACACCTTCTCGCGTAGTTATGGCAACACGGAAGGTCAGGTGCTTTCGACCACCGGCCAGGATGATGTATCCAAGACGCAGGACTGGGACTTCTGGCAGCTCATGGACAACAGCAACGGGGTTCTGTCTAACGATCGTACCCATGTGCTGAAAGCCAGAGGCGCATACCAAATCTCGCCAGAATGGATGATTTCCGGTTCTCTGCAAATCGCATCTGGCGCACCCAAAGTGTGCATGGGCTATTACGGCACCGACGAATCTGATCCCGTCCTCTACGGTTCTGCGTACCATTACTGCGCTGGCAATCCAACGCCGATCGGTAGCCTGGGACGGTTGCCATGGACGAAACAGGTCAATCTGGGCGTGACATACCGACCACCGTTTGCGGACAAGAAGCTCGCTTTCAGTCTCGATATTTTCAATGTGCTGAACGAACGCAACCCCACAGTACTCGACGCAACCTACGAAACCGCTCCGTATACGGTTTCCAACACCTATGGGATGCCGTTGTATCAGGAAGCCCCGCGCTACGTTCGCCTCTCGGCTACGTACGATTTCTGATCCATGCGCTGAGCTGATAGCCACCGTTTTAGCGCTAAACGGCGCAAAAGATTGTGGTTTTACCCAGTCTGGGGGCCGGCATTGCCGGCCCCTTTTTTTGTTGCTGCGGCGCGCATTTCGCAGCCTTAGGGTTGCCATAGAACGGACTGAACCTTATATAGCAGGCACACAGCTACCCAAGGTCAAATATGGCTGACACGAAACATCTAAAAATCGACTTCGTCTCCGACGTCGTCTGCCCTTGGTGCGCAATAGGCCTGAAATCGCTGGAACAGGCATTGCAGAAGCTGGACGGCGAAATCGCAGCCGATCTGCACTTCCAGCCGTTTGAGCTGAACCCGGACATGATCCCGGAGGGCGAGGACATCGGCGAGCATCTGGCGCACAAGTACGGCAGCACGCCGGAACAAATTGCCCAGAATCAGGAAGGCATCCGGCAGCGTGGCGCGGTGCTGGGCTTTACCTTCAACATGGACAAGCGCAGCCGCATCTACAACACCTTCGATGCACATCGCCTGTTGCACTGGGCTGAACAGGAAGGCAAGCAGCAGGCGCTGAAGGAAGCGTTGCTGCAGGCTTATTTCGGCAAGGGCGAGAATGTCAGCTCGCATGATGTGCTGGCGCGTGTTGCCAGCGAGGTCGGACTGGATGGCGTGGAGGCGGCCAAGGTGCTCGCGAGTGATCGGTTCGCGGAGGAAGTGCGCCAACAGGAGCATTTCTATCAGTCGCAGGGCATCCGTGCGGTGCCTTCGGTGATCATCAACGGCCAGTATCTGATCCAGGGCGGGCAGCCGCCGGAGGCGTTCGAGCAGATTTTGCGCAAGGTCGCGGCGGAGGCTTGAGCCTCCAGACGCACCCCATGCCCGTCGTCCCGGCGCAGGCCGGGACCCAGTGACTTTGAGCCTGTTGCCCTCCAGTCACCTGGCCTAGATGAGCCAAGCCAAGCCGCTGGGTCCCGGCCTGCACCGGGGCGACGGGCGCAATATCGCGCCACAATGATCCGCTGCAGCGGTTTCGGGCCAGCTTTGAGACAATGGCCCACCGTTCCCCCGCCCTGCCCCGGATGCTGCGACTCACCGATATCAAGCTGCCCCTGGACCACGCCGAACAAGCGCTGCCTGCGGCCATCCGCGCCAAGCTGCATGTTGGCGCGCAGGCGATTCGCAGCTACAGCGTATTCCGGCGTGGCCACGATGCCCGTAAACGTGGCGCGATCCAGCTGATTTATACGCTGGACGTTGATGTCGCCGATGAAGCGAAGTTACTGCAGCGCTTTGCGGACGATCCGCATGTGCGCCCCACACCGGACACTAACTATCGTTTTGTCACGCAAGCACCCGAAAAGCTGGCGCATCGTCCGGTGGTGATCGGCTTGGGTCCGTGTGGGCTGTTCGCTGGCCTGCTGCTGGCGCAGATGGGTTTTCGGCCGATCATCCTGGAGCGCGGCAAGGCAGTGCGCGAGCGTACCAAGGACACCTGGGATCTGTGGCGCAAGCGCAATCTGCATCCGGAATCGAACGTGCAGTTCGGCGAAGGCGGTGCGGGTACGTTTTCCGACGGCAAGCTCTATAGTCAGATCTCAGACCCGCATCACTACGGCCGCAAGGTACTCACCGAATTCGTGAAGGCGGGCGCACCGGAGGAAATCATCTACGTGAGCAAGCCGCACATCGGCACCTTTCGCCTGGTGACGATGGTGGAGAACATGCGCAGTACCATCGAGTCGCTGGGTGGCGAAATCCGCTTCGAACAGCGTGCCGATGACTTGCTGATCGAAACCGATGCGCAAGGCACTCGCCACATCCGCGGCGTAGCGCTGGCGAGCGGCGAGCAGCTTCGCACTGATCACGTCGTGCTCGCACTGGGCCACAGCGCGCGCGATACCTTCGAGATGCTGCACAAACGCGGCGTGTATCTGGAAGCCAAACCGTTCTCGATCGGCTTTCGCGTCGAGCACCCGCAATCGATCATCGACCGCGCGCGCTTCGGCCCGCAGGCAGGACATCCGTTGCTCGGCGCCGCTGACTACAAACTGGTGCATCACTGCCGCAACGGTCGTTCGGTCTACAGCTTCTGCATGTGTCCCGGCGGCACCGTGGTGGCGGCAACCAGCGAACCGGGCCGCGTAGTCACCAATGGCATGAGCCAGTATTCGCGCAACGAACGCAACGCGAACGCGGCCATCGTCGTGGGCATCGAACCAAGCGATTTCACGCCCTACGACGGCAGCGGCAGTCCGCTGGCAGGCATTGCCTTGCAGCGCTTTTGGGAAAGCCGCGCCTTTGAGCTTGGCGGCGGCACCTATGAAGCGCCTGGACAGCTGGTTGGCGATTTTCTGGCAGGACAGGCTTCGACCGTGTTCGGGGATGTCATGCCTTCCTACAAGCCCGGCGTTCATCTCACTGATCTCGCTACAGCGCTACCTGATTACGCCATCGAGGCGATCCGCGAAGCCATGCCGGCGTTCGATCGCAAGATCAAAGGTTTCGGCAGACCGGATGCTATTTTCACCGGTGTCGAGACACGCACTTCGTCACCGGTACGCGTGCGCCGCGATGATGATTGTCAAAGCCTCAACACGCGTGGCCTGTTTCCGGCTGGTGAAGGCGCTGGCTATGCGGGCGGCATTCTGTCCGCCGGTGTCGACGGCATTCGCGTAGCGGAAGCCGTGGCATTAAGCATTGCCGGTGCATATCAGGCAGCTCATGCTTACTGATGCACTCAAGGGCAACGTGCGCGACTCTTACGCGAAGGTCAAGGATGGCTTGCCGGGTTTTCGCGCGCGCCCAGCGCAATTGCGCATGATTGCCGAAGTCACCAAGGCACTGGCACAACCCGCGGGTGCTGCGGTGATCGAAGCGCCGACCGGCACCGGCAAATCGATGGCGTACTTGATTGCTGGCGTCGAAGTCGCAAAAGCGCTCAAAAAGAAACTGTTGATCGCCACGGCTACCGTTGCGCTGCAAGAACAGTTGGTCGAACGCGATATTCCGCTTTATCTGAAGCTCAATGGCGGCGAAGCGAAAGTGGCGCTCGCCAAGGGACGCGGGCGTTATCTCTGCCCGCGCAACCTGCGCATGGCGGCCGGCAGCCTGGGCGACAGCGGCCAAATGGGACTGGGCTTCGACGCAGACCTCGCGCTATGGAGCAAACCGCCCGCTGAGCGCGACAAGCAGGTGATGCGCAAGCTCACCGACGCCTTCGATCGCAATGAATGGAATGGCGACATGGACGCCGCGCCGGAAACACCCGGCGATATGTTGCGCGCAATGATCACTACCAGTGCGGGCGGCTGCACCGGACGCCGCTGCGGACATTTCATGATCTGCCCATTCTTCGCGGCGCGGCGCGCCGTGGCGGATGCGGACATTATCGTCGCGAACCAGGATCTGGTGCTTTCCGATCTCACGCTGTCCAGCGGCGAGGAAAGCTGGGGCGGCGTGTTTCTGCCCAAGCCGGAAGAAACACTTTATGTGTTCGACGAAGCCCACCACATGCCGGGCAAGACCATCGACCGTGGCGCCTCGGATGTGGCACTGGGCTTTGCCGTCCGCCAAATCAGCCGTCTCGGTCGACAAGTGCACGCCGCGTATTCGCTGACTGACAAGGAAGTGATCGGCAAGCTCACACTCGATGTGGGCGATGAAAAACTGCAAGAACTCAGCGATTCACTCGAAGCGCTGGAGAAAGAAATCCGTCAGTCCTGGCTGCCCGATCCGGGTGAAACCGAACCGATGTATCGCGGTTCGCTAGGACAGTTGCCGGACAACTGGGTGCATCACGCCACCATGCTGTATGTCGCCAGCTCGGAAATTCAGCGCTGGCTGACGGCTGTGCGCCGCACCGTTACCGAAATGAGCGAAGGCGGCCCGACTCAGGAGGCGTTGTCGCGCGAACTGGGCATGGCGCTGGAACGCATCGACCGCCAGGTACGCACATGGCGCGCATGGTCCAGCGATGATCCCGAACATGCACCACCACTGGCACGCTGGGTGACGATGTCGCCCGATCAACAACTGGTTTGTCATGCTTCGGCCGTTTCCGCGGGTGCACTGCTGCGTAATATCCTCTGGGATAACGCCAGCGCGGCGGTGATGACGTCGGCCACATTGAGTGCCGGCGGCAATTTTCGCGGCTTTGCCGATGCCGTAGGCCTGCCGGACGACGCCATCACCATCAGCCTGCCTTCGCCCTTTGATTTGACTACGCAGGCACGTCTGGAGGTGCCTGCGTTGTCCGCACTGCCCGATGCACGCGAACAACATGCGCAGGAGGTGACGGACTGGCTGGCGGATCATCTGGATTGGGATGCCGGCAACCTGGTGCTGTTCACCTCGCGTGCAAAGCTTGAACGCGTGCTGCAACGCCTGCCGATCGACAAGGTGCGCAAGGTACGCGCGCAAGGCTCGTTGGGCAAAACGCAGTTGATTGCCGAGCACACGGCCGCGATCGAAGCCGGCAAGGGCAGCACCTTGTTCGGACTGGCTTCCTTCGGCGAAGGCCTCGATCTGCCTGGCAAATTGTGCGAGACCGTCGTCATTACACAATTGCCGTTCGCCGTACCCACGGATCCGGTCGGCGCCACCTACGCCGAATGGCTGGAATCGCGCGGACGCAATCCGTTTATCGAAGTCGCAGTGCCGGAAGCGACACGCTTGCTCACCCAGTACTGCGGCCGCCTCATCCGTAGCGAGACAGATCGCGGACGCATCGTATTGTTGGACCGCCGTGTCGTCACGCGGCAATACGGGAGTCAGATGCTAAAAGCCTTGCCACCCTTTCAACGCGTGATCGAGCGTACCGCATGAGTATCATCCGCCTACGCGACTGCCGGGCAACACCTTGGAAAAACGGCATGGGTCGCACACGCGAACTCGCCGTACATCCCGCTGGTGCGGGCATGGATGATTTCATCTGGCGCGTGAGCGTCGCGGAAGTGGACAGCGCAGCGCCGTTTTCTGCTTTTCCCGGCATCGATCGTTATATCGCGCTGCTGGAAGGCGCGGGCTTCACCATGACGCTCGATGACGAACGAACACATGCGCTCACCACACCCTTCTCGCCTTTTGCCTTTCCCGGGGAAGCACAGGTCAATGTGGCCTTGCAGGACGGGCCAACGCGCGATTTCAACCTGATGTTGCGCCGCGCGAAAGTCCGCGGTGAACTGGTGGTGTGGGACGAACCCGGCCGGCAGGTGGTGGACGTTGCCGTAGCGCTGATCTATTGCGCGCAAGGTCACGTGGATACGTCGGACGGGCGCCTGCAGGCAGGAGATGCCTGGATTCCCGTGCGTTCGATCGGTCGTGTCACGCTGGATCCCGACACATTGGCACTTGTGGTGCGGGTGGAATCGAGCGGAAATTAACTAGCGAGAGCGTTGCCGCTCGCCGACTTCTCAGCTCCCTCTTCACCCGTGGAGAGGGAGCGACTTACATCATCGCCAAGAGGTTCCCATCATGCTCGTGCTGGTCCTCGGTCTGATTATCTTTCTCGGCCTTCACTCCATCCGCATCGTTGCCGATGATTGGCGCAGCCGGCAAATGGCGCGCATGGGCAATCGGTACAAAAGCATCTACAGTGTGGTGGCGATCATCGGTCTGCTGCTGATCATCTGGGGTTTCGGGCTGGCTCGGCAGCATCCGGTGGTGATCTACCTGCCACCATTGTGGCTGCGGCACCTCAACGGACTGTTCATACTGGTCTCGCTGATCTTCTTTGCCGCCGCACGCGTGCCCCGCAACCATATCAAAGCAAAGTTCGGCCATCCGCAGGTGCTGGCGGTGAAGACCTGGTCGTTTGGCCATCTGCTGGCAACGGGCATGCTGCACGATCTGGTGCTGTTCGTGCCGTTTCTGATCTGGGCGATCGTGCTGTTTATCGTTTCGCGCCGGCGTGATCGCCGCGATGGCACGGTCTATCCGGCGGGAACTCTCAAGGGCGATGCGATCGCGGTGGTAATTGGCGTGGTGGTCTGGGCGCTGTTCGCCTTCTGGCTGCATAGCCTGCTGATCGGGGTGAATCCGTTGACCTGAATCGGGGTGTCGGCAGTCATCTACGCCCGATAGCTTGCATGCGCTAAAGTCCACGCATGGAACCTCTGCGAGGGTGAAATGATGGTCGGCTTTTTGCTCTGGTTGTTGTTGCTGGTGGTCTGCTGGCCGCTCGCGCTGCTGGCCCTGATGCTTTATCCCATCGTGTGGCTGGTGTTGCTGCCATTCCGCCTGCTGGGCATCACTGTCACGGCCGTGTTTTCGCTCCTTGGCGCGATGCTGATGCTGCCGGCCCGCGTGTTGCGCGGCCGTCCGGCTTGATCAATAAGCCCTACTCCGCAGCGAGCGAGCGTAATCGCGAGCCGATCCTGGCCTTGCTGCACGAATGGTTTGCAGATCGGCGCCACGTGCTGGAAATCGGCAGCGGCACGGGCCAGCACGCCGTGCATTTCGCCGCAGCGATGCCGCAATTGATCTGGCAAAGCTCGGATCGTGCGGAACATCTTCCGGGCATACGTCTTTGGCTCGACGACGCCAGACTGCCCAATACACCGGCGCCGCTCGAACTCGATGTAGCGGGAGCATGGCCACCATGGCGTTACGACGCCATTTTCAGTGCCAATACCTTGCACATCATGGCGTGGCATGAAGTGGAAAGCTTGTTCGCATCGCTGCCCGACATCACGACGGATGATGCTTGTGTGGCGATCTACGGGCCGTTCAATATCGACGGCCAGTTCACCAGCGAAAGCAATGCAGCATTCGATCGTGACTTGAAGATGCGCGCTGCGCACATGGGTATTCGTGATGTCGCCGAGGTAGATGCGCTAGCTACCACGGCCGGTTTCAATCTGGTCGAAGATGTTCCCATGCCTGCGAATAATCGGCTTCGGTTATGGCGCAGGCGAAGTGAAGTGTCTTAGATAAGTCTCATGACATCGTCGTCCCGGCGTAGGCCGGGACCCAGCGACTTTGCTTCTGGATAAGGAGCAATACTGCACCATCAAAGCCGAAGCTAAAGACACTGGGTCCCGGCCTGCGCCGGGACGACGAACAACCTTTTCATCCATCGTGCAAGCGGATGTGACAAGGAATTCGCAAGATTACTGCCCCGATACCACCGGCAAGCTGATAGAACTCGCGTGATCCGGCGTATGCCACACGCGCTGTGTAGCTTTTACGTAATCCGCTGGTTTTGCGTCGAAGATATTCGACACAAAGGTTTGCGGATTGCGGTCGTACAGCGGGAACAAACTGGACTGCACCTGCACCATGATGCGATGCCCTGGTTCGAAGACATGATTCACCGTCGGCAAACCAAAGCTGTAGAGCAGCGGCGCATTGGCTTCAATGGCCTGCGGATGTTCAAAGCTGGTGCGGTAGCGGCCGCGGAAGATATCCAGCGAGATCGGGAGTTCATAACCGCCCATGCTCGGATTGGAAGGCACCGAATCCGGATAGACGTCGATCACCTTCACCACCCAGTCGCTGTCAGTGCCACTGGTCGACGCAACCAGATTCACCTGCGGTGCACCGCTCAGGCGCAGCGGTGACGTCAGCGGCTCGCTCACGTAAGTGAGCACATCGGGACGCCCATCGACAAAGCGCTGATCGTCGAGCAACCAGTGCGTCCACGCTTCATGATCGGATGCGACCACCGGGCGCGGTATATAAGGCACCGGCTTGGCGGGATCGGAAACGTATTCGTCGTACTTGGCTTCGCTGGCCGTGGGCGCGTCGAACGACAAGCGGCCATTCGCTTCCAGATAAAGCGGCTTGGATTTGGAATCGCAGCCCTTCGCGCACGACAGAGGCCAATGCGTGAAACGATCCCAATGATTTTCACCCGTGTTGTAGATCAGCACCGGCGGCGTATTCGCCTTGGGCGCACCATCCTTCAAGTATTGATTGAAGAACGGCAGCAACACGTCGCGGCGGAATTGCAGCGCGGTGTCACCGTCCCATTTCATCGGTCCCAGCGTGCTGCCATCGTAGTTCACCTGGCTGTGACGCCACGGGCCCATCACCAGGTAATTCATGGTGTGGGTGGTGTCTTTGGGCTCCATCACTTCGTAGCTATGAATGGCGCCCCACATGTCCTCCTGATCCCACAGACCCTGTTCCCACATGGTGGGCACTTTAAGCGGCTGATCGGCAAGGATCTTGTCCAGCGCCTGGTTCTGCCAGAACGCATCGTAGGCGGGGTGTTCGTGGATCTTGCGCCAGAAGGGCAACGCATCCAGCCCGTTGGCACGCGCAAAATCGCCCGCCGAACCTGCGCGTAGCAAGTTGGTGTAATCGTCCAATCCATCGCGCGGGATCATGTAACCCGTGCCCTTCTGCGTGGTCTGGAAAGTGATGTAGTCCAGATTGTTCTGGCGGAACGCGCCATAGTGGAACCAGTCATCCCCCATCCAGCCATCGACCATCGGGCTCTCGGGCGCCGCCACTTTCAGCGCGGGATTCGGATTGATCAGCGCCATCACCACGGTGAAACCTTCATACGAAGAACCGAGCATGCCGATCTTGCCGTTCGACTCCGGAATATTCTTCGACAACCATTCAATGGTGTCGTAGGCATCGGTGGATTCATCCACCTTGCCATCGTTGAGCGGCCCACGCAGCGGCAAGGTCATCACATAATTGCCTTCGGAGCCGTACTTGCCGCGGATATCCTGGAACACGCGGATGTAACCGGCCTTCACGAACACCTCGTCACCTTGCGGCAGCAGGTCGAGCATGTGCGGCGAGTTGGTGCGTTCGGTGCGCCCATCGGCGTTGTACGGCGTGCGGGTCAGCAGGATGGGGGCGTCATGTGCACCCTTCGGTATCACAATGACTGTATGCAGTTTCACGCCATCGCGCATGGGGATCATCACCACGCGCTTGATGTAATCGTTCGCCGTGGTCGGCGCCGTGAAGTTGGGCGGAATGTCCGGTGTCAGCGGCGCGGTCTGGGCGTGAAGGCCAGCCGCAGACAAGGCCACCGCAAGCGCAGTGGCGGAAAACAGGGAACGGATCGGATACATGGGGATCTCCGCAACGGCCGCCCATACCCGGAACGGCGGGTGCCATCGATGTCTGGAAAAGCTGCTCTCCCGGCAGCATGGAGACTTTAAGCGATCCGCGCGAAAAGCCATGCATGACTTTTTGCCTAGGGATGCGGACGGACAGAGCCGGTGACGCCTGCGCAGAATTGATCGGAGCACCCCAGACCCTCTTGCATTTGCGGCTCACAGGCGCAGGATGAAAGCGTGACTCGTACGCCTCGGATGAAGCCTTGCAAGCCATCGACACACTCACCCCCTGCCCCTGTGGCAACAACGCCGGCTACGCACGCTGTTGCGGCCTATTGCACGAAGGCGGCACGGCCGTGACTGCCGAAGCACTGATGCGCTCGCGCTACAGTGCTTATGTGCTGAAACGCGAGGACTATCTGCTGGCCACCTGGCATCCCAGCACCCGCCCGGTGAGTTTGAAGCTGGCAGCACAGCAGCCCGCCCCAAGCTGGTTGGGCCTGGATGTGAAACGGCATGAGGAAAACGGCGCGCACGCCACGGTGGAATTTATTGCCCGGCTTCGCTATGGCGGCGGCAAGGCGCAGCGCATGCATGAGATCAGCCGTTTCCTGCGCGAGCAGGGACGCTGGTATTACCTGGATGGGCAGTTTCCGGAAAACTGAATCCTCAACGCCCATGACCATCATTCCCGCGAAAGCGGGAATCCATTTTTCAATGCCTGAAAGCAAGATGGATTCCCGCTTTCGCGGGAATGACGGCCATAGGGGGCCGGACAACGTGCAGATTCGTCAAGTTACGCCGCGCTGACCCAACCTACGGGGAGCTCCGTCTGCCCCTGAAAGCGGCCGTTCGGGCCAAAGCGCTGCTCGACGATCAACGCTCTGCCGTCATAACCGATCGCCACGATGGTGCTGGCGCGCGTACCGTACTGTTCGCCGCGGATAAATGCAGAGGAAAGCCAGCGTTCGCGCTCGACGCCTACGCCCGTATCTGGCAACACTTCATCCGGTGCGCGCTCCTCGTTGGCCAAGGCGCGAAACAGCGGCGCGAAATCGACTTCGTGACCTGCATCCAGCCACGCTTGCAGACGATTCATCAGCGCCTTGGTCTTGGGCCATGGCGTGTTGAAATCGGCGTTGGACAAGCCATGCACACCCGGCTCGATAAGCTGCGCCCGCGCTTCGGGACGATTGCCGATATAGAAGCCATGATCGGTATCGAAGGTCAGCAAGTTGAACGGGCGATAGTCTGTCGCGGTAGCAAGCAGCGACTGTGCATGCGTGGGAGCGTCGTTCACACCAGCAAGGAAATCCGTCGCCAACAGCCCACGCGAGGCACCCTGCTGCGGATCGCGCGGATCACGCACGTTGGTCACGACACAGCATCGCCCGGTTTCGGTAATACCGAGCCAAGTGCCACCGGCTTCCAGATCACGGCCGCCGATGATGGGCAGATCGTTCCAACGCGCCAAAGGGGCGCTTGGCCGCGCATGAAATTCATCGCGGTTGCCAGCCAGCAATAAACGCCAGCGTGGATGGATTTGCCAGGCGAAGGCGATCAGGCACATAGGGCCTATGATCTTAGCTCATCGCCACGCCGAACGCCGCCGCACGGCCTCCGCCCAGCGATTGGCCACGCGCGGTGCTGTCATGCAGACCGTTTCATCCGTAACCGTGGTGACAGCGCGCTCCAGCAGCTGAATATCCGCTTCGTGCTGGCGTGCAACATGTGGATCTTCGAAGAAGATCGCGCGTTGACAGCGACGTTCAAGCACCATGTCGGCAATTTGTGCGTCACCACCCATCGGGCCACTCTGGTAGCGCTCCACCCATGGCTTGTCCTGCGGCCAGCCACGGCTCCACGCCAGTTCGTTCAAATGCTGTCCGGTGGTGCCAGTGCCGACACGGCGCGCAAAGCGCGACAGCAGCTCGAAGTGATCGGTGGCGTAGGCCAGCATCTGCGGCTTCATGGCGTCGTGGGCGATCAGTGCAATCGTCTGATCTTCCAGCGCGAACAAACTATCGGCACCCGGATCAGGCGCAAAACCTGCGTGAATGCGCTCGCACTCGATCCAATCCCGCGCCGAGGCGACCGTGGAAATAAACGGCTTCTGGTGAATGACGCACTGGCGCTTGAGCGCCACCGCCTCCGGAAAGGTCGACGAGGGATCGACCGGATTGATCAGATAAATCGCACCATCCAGCACGCGCTCCGGCTGCGGCATGCCCACCACCTCGGCCACCAGCTTCATCAGGCCGCCTTCGTGGCCATAGGGATAACGCACTAAGCCGGCATAACCGGCCAGCAGCCCGACACGTTCGATCGCCGCGTAGGTGCGTCCCACCGCGTGCAGACTCAGATTCAACTCTCTGATGCCGCGCTCACTCGCTCTCAACCAGCGGAACAACGCCGCATCATCGTGATCGTGATGAATCGCGTTGGCGGCCAGACCCATGCGCATGCGTATCCCCTGTGACGATGATTAACCGAAGAACCAATAACACACACCGATCGAGGCAAGTACGCCCGTCAGATCGGCCAATAGCGCGCAACCGACGGTATGACGCACGCGCCGGATACCCACCGCACCGAAATAGACGGCTACCACGTAGAACGTCGTTTCGGTACTGCCTTGCACCGTCGCAGCGACCAGCGCCGGGAAACTGTCGACACCGGAATGATGCATGGTTTCGATCAGCATCGCTCGCGCGGCGCTTCCAGAAAATGGCTTCACCAGCGCGGTGGGCAAGGCATCGACAAAGCGTGTATCCAAACCCGCGTGCAGCGCCAGCCAGCGTATCCCGTCCAGTGCGAAATCCAGCGCGCCGGATGCGCGCAGCACACCGACCATGCAAAGCATCGCCACCAGATAAGGCAGTATGTCCTTGGAAACATCAAAACCCTGCTTGGCTCCGTCGATAAAGCTCTCGAACAACGGCACGCGCTTGTACGCGCCTGCACAGAGAAACACGATGATGATGCCGAACAAGGCCAAATTGCCGAGCAAAGAAGAAAGCGAGGCAAGCGCCGCTGCCGTCAACGAGGCGAGGAAGGCAAGAAAACCGGCCAGCACCAGACCGCCGCCGAGCAACCACGCCAGCACCACCGGATCCCAAAGCCGCAACCGCTGCATATAAGCAACGGATAAAAGCCCGACGAGATTGGATGCAAAGTGCGCCAGCAGGATCGGTAAGAACACCAGCGTAGGATCGTGCGCACCGGCCTGCGCGCGATACATGAACACCATCACCGGCAAGAGTGTCAGCGACGAGGCGTTCATCACCAGGAACAGGATCTGCGCGTTGCTGGCTGTGGTGTCGGAGGGATTGAGTGTCTGCAATTCGCGCATCGCACGCAGCCCGATCGGCGTGGCGGCATTGTCCAACCCCAGCGCATTGGCGGCGAAATTCAGCGTGATCAGGCCAATCGCCGGATGCCCACGTGGCACTTCCGGCATCAACCGCGCAAATAACGGCCCGAGGAGGCGCGCCAGACCATCCACCAACCCCGCCCTTTCGGCAATACCAAGAAAGCCCAGCCACAGGGTCAGCGTGCCGAACAGCATCAGCATGAGCTTCACTGACAAATCAGCCATCTCGAACAACGAGCCGACGATCGCGGCAAACACTGTTTCATCGCCACCGATCAGCCAGCGCGCCAGCGCCGCCAACGTGGCAACCATGAACAGGCCAAACCACAGGCGGCTCAGCATGCGCGGAAAATGTCGGAAGTTCGAACGGACATGACCGCATTGTCAGCCACAACGACGCTGCTCGCCAACGCCCCACGCAGTGCGCATAAAAAAAGCGGCGCACCGGATAGCCGGCACGCCGCCTTGAATGCTTGGTTCGAAGCCTCGGACCGAACTGCCGCAGCCATGTATTGCTGCGGCAAGCTCGTTAAAGGGCTTAGAACTTCACCTTCACGCCCAGGTTGTAGAAGCGACCCACAATGCCCGAGTAGGAGTACGTCGGGTTGTAGTTCACACCAGCGTAGTTGGCCGGATCGAAGGGCGGCTGGCGGTCCAGCGCGTTCATGATCGAGGCCGTGATGCTGACGTGGTTGTTGATCGCGTAGCTGGCCGTCAGGTCGACATCGGTGAACGAACCGATGCGGCAATTCGACGGCAGGAATTGCGTACCTGCCGCGTTGTAGGCCAAGCACGAACCCGGGAACACGCCGTAGTCTTCCGCGATTTCAGCGTAGCCACTGGTGTAGTAGATCGTGCCGGTGACCGACAACGGACCATACGACACCGTGTTCGACCACGAACCCTTCAGACGAGGCGTACCTGCACCGGAGGACAGGTTGAACGGACCCTGCGTACCCGCAAAGGATTCAACCTGGCCGTTCGGCAGCACCATGCGCCAGTTGAAGATTTCGGTGCCCGAAATTTCGCTGACGTAGTGGATGCCGTTGCCGAAGTCCCAATGACCTTGCAGGTCCAGATCGACACCATCGGTCTTGAGCGAGTTGGCATTGATGTACTCGCCAATGAACTCAGCCGGACGTGCCAGGGCGTTGGGTGCAGACGGGTCGGCCACATCGGGGATCACGGTCACGCCCGGAACGCCCGTCGCGCCGGTGGCGAAGTAGTTGGCAATCGCCTGGCCGAAGTTCGGGCCGGTGATCACGTTGGTCTTCTTGATGTCGTAGTAGTCCAACGACGCATTCAGCCAGCTGGTCGGCTGCACCACCACACCGAAGGTGAAGTTGGTGGCCTTCTCCGGCTTGATGTTCGGGTTGGCGAGCGTGTACTGGGCCAGGCTGTACGGAACGGTGGAGTAGGCACTGCCGTTGTGTGCCGCCACGAAGCTCGGATACTGCGACGGGTTGATCTCGGTGAAGCCTTCCGCCGAGCTCGAACCGTTTTCAGCAAAGCTCGGGGCGCGGAAGCCCTTCGAGTACGTACCGCGGATGGCTACCCAGTCAAGCGGCTTCCACTTGAAGCCCACTTTCGGCGCGAAGTTGTTGCCGACGTCGCTGTAGTGGTCGAAGCGGCCGGAGGCATCCACTTCCAGCGAATCCAGCAGCGGCAGATCGAATTCCGCGTAAGCGCCGCTGACGTTGCGATTGCCCTTGGTCTGAGCGATGCCCAGGCCCTGGTACAGATCGTCCGGGTTGAGTGCCGGATCGTTCTGCGCTTCGTAACGGAACTGAGCGCCCACGGCCAGGCCAGCCGAGCCGCCGGGCAGGTCAAACAGCGAGCGGTTGGCGCTCAGGTCCAACGAATCCATGTCAGAGGTCGACTGCTTGGACAGGTTGGGCGACAGAGCGGCCAATTCCGCGGCGCTGTTCGCCGACGGCGTGATGAAGTTGTACGAGCCGCTGGTGATCGCGTTCAGCAGCGCGGGATAGCTGATGAAACCCGTCTGCTGCGTGTCGAGCCAGTCATGGTTCAAGACCACGGCCGCGTCATAGTTCCACTCGCCGACCACACCTGCGATATCACCCACGACGCGTGCGTTGTGGTTGTTGTAGGTGTTGTTCTGCGGAATGTCGCCGAACGCATAGTTGATCAGCGCGTACTCGCCTTGCGCCGCGAACGGGTCGTTCGGGTTGAGCTTGCCTGCGTTCGGACCGGTGGTGAGGATCGGCGGCAGTGCGATGTTGTTGGTGTTGTTCGGCGTGGAGTTCTGAATCTGGCTGGGCGGGAGCTGCGCCCACATCTTCGACTCCATATAGCTCACCGAGAGGTAAGCTTTGGTGGTGTCGTTGATCTTGAACGTGACACGGCCGTACAGGCCACCTTGCTCGGTCTGCGGCTGAACTTCATCGTATTGCGCGACCTGGTTCTGCTGGCAGTAGCTGCTCACGCCCGGGACGCCGCCCAAGTTCGGCGTGTTCACCTGGTTCATGCCACCGACGCATGCGCCGAGCGGCTGCCAGGGACCCACCTGCGATGCGCCGGTGAACGGATTGGCGCCTGCAGCCACCGTACCCGGCGCCACCGCGCCAACGGTGGAGCCGTTGAACGTGGTCGGATTGCCCCACGCGCCGTTAGGACCGCCAATGCCGCTCAGATCGTGCGTGTTATACGGGTAATCGCGCGTGCGGTTGAAGATGGGGTTGTCCATCTCGTACTGCGCGCTGAAATAGGCGTTGTAGTGGTCGGTGTCGAGATCGCCGCCGCCCGCCAGGAAGGAGGCCTTCTTGGTGAAGCCGCCGCCGTGCTGCGAGTTGCCGATATCGGCCGTGCCTTCCACGCCCTGGTAGCCGGGCTTGAGGATGATGTTGACGACGCCGGCGATGGCGTCAGCGCCGTACAGCGAGGAAGCGCCGTCTTTCAGCACTTCGATGCGCTCGACAGCAGCAAGCGGAATGGTGTTCAGATCGACGAACGAACGCTCGCCGTCATCGGAAACCGGGTAGCTGGCGGAGCGATGGCCGTCGATCAGCACCACGGTGGAATTCACGGTCAGGCCGCGCAGCGCGACACCCGAGGCGCCAGCAGCGAAACCACCGGTGAAAGCGTTAGGAATCGAACCGCTGTTGTCGGCGGAGATCGAACGGACGACGTCGGAAATGGTGGTGAAACCACTGCGAGCAATCTGTTGCGACGTAATCACCGTCACCGGCGAGGGGGTTTCCGTATCCACGCGGGGGAGCGCCGAACCGGTCACCGTGATGGTCTGCAACTGTTGGGGATTGCTCTGGCTGGCAGTCGGCTGTTGCGACTGATCTTGGGCCGGTGCGCTCTGGGCAAATGCGGTGCCGGCAATCGGAGCCAGCAGCAAGCCCGCCAACGAAAGCGCAAGCTTATTACGAGTCATTTTTCATACCCTCCAAGGGACAACTAATTTTTCGATTAACCCAACGAGGGAATCCGGGGGGGAATGGGGCGTTGGGTGTGTGGGGACACCGCCGGAGTGTTCCACACCCCGAACTAATTCGACAAGCCCTTAACAAAACGTAATATATTACGTAATCGATTTATAAGATCTTACTTGATAATAACGCCGCTACTTAGCTGATAAAAAAAGTCTTTATAAAAAAAGGCCAGTAACAGATATTACCGGCGTGTAATAGATTCGTAATTTATTGCGAAATACATGTGACGACGGCTTAACCTGCCGAAGCAACTCCAAGCGCTGACTTTTGCGCCAGCAAAGCGGCAATGCTGTCCCCTGCTTCACGACCGTCATAGACCGCCCGGACCACCAGATCGGCACCGCGGACATTGTCGCCACCGGCAAAAATCCGGGGGTGGCTGGTCTGCTGCGGCAAGCGTCCGTTGGCGCCGGTGATCACCTTGCCGGACGGCGACAATTCGACGCCATGCGCAGCAAGCCAACTCGGCGGACTGGGAAGAAAACCGAAGGATTGAATCACCACATCGGCAACCACTTCCGACTCGGTGCCAGGCACGTTTTGCGGACGCGAACGTCCATCACCGCTGTCGACCAGACGCGTTTCAACGACACGCACGCCACGCACCTGGCCGTGTCCGTTATCGAGAATCGCAACGGGCTGACGGTGGAACAGGAACGTGACGCCTTCTTCGCGGCTGTAATTCACTTCGCGTGCCGAGCCCGGCATGCTCGCTTCATCACGACGATAGACGCACGTCACCGATGCAGCACCAAGACGGATCGCGGTGCGATTGCAATCCATGCCGGTATCGCCACCGCCCAGCACCACCACATGCTTGTCGCGAAAATCGAATACGGAAGCGGGTTCATCACGCAGCAAACGCTCCGTATTGGCGATCAGGAATGGCAAGGCATCATGCACGCCCTGCAACTCGCGTCCGGGCAGCTGGCCATCGACGAAAGTGTAAGCACCGGTGCCGATAAAGACGGCATCGTAATCGTCCAACAACGTGCCAAATTCGACGTCGCGACCGACGTCCTTCTCAAGCAGGAAACGCACACCCATGTCTTCGAGCACTGCGCGCCGCGTACTCACTACGCCCTTGTCGAGCTTGAAAGGCGGAATACCAAACGTGAGCAGGCCACCGATGTCACGCTGGCGATCGTAGACATCGACAGCGATGCCCGCACGGCGCAAACGATCTGCACACGCAAGACCCGCCGGACCCGCGCCGATCACGGCGACGCGATGTCCGGTTTCGCGCACTTTGGAAAGATCCGGACGCCAACCTTGTCGCAAGGCTTCATCCGTCACCCAACGCTCGATGCTGCCAATGGTGACCGAACCAAACTCGGTCTGCTCCAAGGTGCAGGCACCTTCGCAAAGGCGATCCTGAGGGCACACGCGGCCGCAGATTTCCGGCAGCGGATTGGTTTCGTGCATCAAGGTGGCCGCTTCGAGAATGCGCCCTTGCTGCACCAGCTTCAGCCAGTTGGGAATGTAGTTGTGGACCGGGCAGGCGTGTTCACAATACGGATTGCCGCAATCGATGCAGCGTTCCGCCTGCGTAGCGGCCTGTGGCGATGCAAAGTCGCCGCCGATTTCTCCGTAACCCAGCACGCGCACCGCCACCGGGACGGTGCGCGGCGGCTGTCGGGGGACATCGAGGAATTGAAAAAGCTTTGCGCTCATGCTGCTCTCCGCAGTTCTTCGGCCAGCACAGCAAGGTTCGCGGCTTTCGGTTTCACTAACCAGAATTTGTATTGCAGCCCGCGGAAATCACGCAGGATCTGCCGCCCCCAATCGCTGCCGGTCAATTCAACATGACGCGTCACGAGTCGGCGCAGATGCTGCATGTAATTTTCCATCCCCTCGGGTGAGATACGCAGGATGTCGACCAGTTCGTGGTTGTAGCAGTCGACGAAATCGCGCTCCAGATCGAGCACGTAGGCAAAGCCACCGGTCATGCCAGCACCGAAATTCAAGCCGACCTTGCCGAGCACGGCGACCACGCCACCGGTCATGTATTCACAGCAGTGATCACCCGCGCCTTCCACCACGGCCAGTGCACCGGAATTGCGCACGGCGAAGCGTTCGCCCGCACGGCCCGCTGCGTACAGCTCGCCATCGGTGGCGCCATACAGGCAGGTGTTGCCGATGATCGCGGCATCCTGGCTGGCATACGGTGCATCCGCAGGCGGACGCACCACGATGCGGCCACCGGCCATGCCTTTGCCGACGCCGTCGTTGGCCTCGCCAATCAATTCGATATGCACGCCGCCGGCATTCCATGCGCCAAGGCTCTGGCCTGCCGCGCCTTCCAGTTTCAGCTCGATCGGGTGCACATCCATGCCGTGATCACCATGACGGCGCGCTACCTCACCAGACAATCGCGCACCGATGGCGCGATCGGTATTGACGATGGGATAGCTGAAGCTGCCACCTGCCTTATTTGCTACGGCGAACAAGGTATCCGTGGCAATGCGCGATGCGAGTTCGGCCTCGTCACGCATCGGATTGCGCGCCAATGTGCATGCCACATCGCTGCTGGCACTCAGGCCCGTGCCATCGATCAGCGGCGTCAGGTCCAGCTTGTGCTGCACCGGCGTTCCGCCTTCGAGCTGCTCTAGCAGGTCGGTGCGTCCGACGATCTCGCCCAGACTGCTTACACCGAGTTGCGCCAGATGCTGGCGCACATCCTGCGCGACGAAGGTGAAGTAGTTCATCACCATCTCGGGCAAGCCGATGAAGTGATCCTTGCGCAACACCGGATGCTGAGTCGCTACACCCGTGGCGCAGTTGTTCAAATGGCAGATGCGCAGGTACTTGCAGCCCAGCGCCACCATCGGCCCGGTGCCGAAGCCGAAGCTTTCCGCGCCAAGCAGCGCAGCCTTGATCACATCCAGGCCGGTTTTCAAACCACCGTCGGTCTGCAGGCGCACGCGGCCGCGCAGGTCGTTACGGCGCAAGGTCTGCTGTGTTTCCGCCAAGCCCAGTTCCCACGGTGTGCCCGCATACTTGATCGAGGTAAGTGGGCTCGCACCCGTGCCGCCATCATGACCACTGACGGTGATCAGATCCGCACCAGCCTTCACCACACCCGCCGCGACCGTGCCGACGCCCGCATGGGAAACCAGTTTTACCGACACCAACGCGTCGGGATTCACTTCCTTCAGGTCGTGAATCAGTTCGGCCAGGTCTTCGATGGAATAGATATCGTGATGCGGCGGCGGCGAAATCAGGCCGATACCCGGTTTGGCGTAACGCAGGCGTGCAATGGTGCTATCCACCTTGTGGCCCGGCAGCTGACCGCCCTCGCCCGGCTTTGCGCCCTGCGCAATCTTGATCTGCAGTACTTCGGCGTTGACCAGATAAGCCGGCGTGACGCCGAAGCGCCCTGACGCCACCTGCTTGATCTTCGACGCGCGCTCGGTGCCGTAACGCGCGGGATCTTCGCCACCTTCGCCGGAATTGCTGCGCGCGCCGAGACGATTCATCGCAATCGCGAGCGCTTCGTGCGCCTCGGGCGACAACGCACCGAGCGACATGCCCGCGGAATCGAAGCGCTTGAGAATGGATTCGACCGGCTCGACCGCCTCCAGCGAAAGCGATTCGGCGGCGGGCTTCACACCCAGCAGATCGCGCAGCGCGGATGACGGGCGCCGATCGACGAAGTCGGCGTAGACGCGATAATCGGCGGCATTGCCGGTACGCACCGCCTTTTGCAGGCTGGCGATCACGTCGGGGTTGTACATGTGGTACTCGCCGCCGTGCACGTATTTATAGAGACCACCGGCGCGCAGGGGCAACGCTTCGTTCCAGGCCTCGGCCGCCAGCAGACGCTGTTCGTGTTCCAGTTCGGCAAAACCTGCGCCGCCGATGCGCGATGGTGTTCCCGGGAAGCACAATTCCACCACTTCAGGCGCCAGGCCGACGATCTCGAACAGCTGCGCGCCGCGATACCCCGCGACGGTGGAAATGCCCATCTTGGAAAGAATCTTCAGCAGGCCTTTGCGGATGCCGCGCCGGTAGCTGCGGCCGATCTCCTGCCGGTCGCCTTCGATATGGCCTTCGCGGCCTAGCTCGAACAGACTTTGGTACGCGAGCCATGGGTAGATGGCCGTCGCACCGAAACCGATCAGGCAAGCGAACTGGTGCGGATCGCGCGGCGCGGCGGTCTCCACAACAATGTTGCACTGACAGCGCAGTCCCTGATCGATCAGGTAGGCGTGGATCGCGCCCGTGGCGAGCAGAGATTGAATCGGCAGGCGATCGCGCTGCGGATAACGGTCGCTGATGAACACCAGCGAGCAGCCATCGCGCACCGTCTGCGCGACTTCACGGCACAGGCGGCGCAGTGCCGCTTCAAGCCCTTCTTCGGCTGCATACATCAGATCGAAACGCTGCGCGTCCCGGTACTGCGGCATCGCCAGCAACTGGCGCAGCTTGCGCTGCGAAAGAATCGGCGAATTGATCAGGATCTGCTGCGCGTTCTCCGGCTTCAGCTCGAACACGTTGCCTTCGGGCCCGATCTGAGTCACCAGCGACATCACCAGCTTTTCGCGCAGTGGATCGATCGGCGGATTGGTAACCTGGGCGAACGCCTGACGGAAACGGTCGAATAGCGGACGCACCTGGCGTGACATCGCCGCGATGGGTGTGTCGTCGCCCATTGAGCCGGTGGCTTCAGCTTCCAGCTCGGCGATCACTTTCAGCACGGTCTCGCGTTCTTCACGCGAAAGGCCATAGAGCTTCTGGTAACAGCGCAATTCGTCCGCTGGCAGTGGTTCGGCAGCCAGCGACGGATCGATCAGATCGGATTCGAGATAGCTGACACCCGCACGCAACCAGTCGCGATACGGTGCGCGCTTGCGGTTGATCTGGTCGATATCGGCATCGCGCAGCAAGCGATGCGTCGCAAAGTCGACGGCGATCATTTCGCCGGGCGCGAGGCGACCCTTGGCGATCACCCGTGCACTGGGCACATCCCATAGACCGGCTTCGGACGCCACGATCAGATGGTTGTCATCGGACAACGCCCAGCGCGCGGGACGAAGACCGTTGCGGTCCAGCGTGCAGGCGGCATAACGGCCATCACACATGACCAGCCCAGCCGGACCGTCCCACGGCTCCATGTGCAGCGCGTAGTACTCGTAGAACGCTGCCAGGTCTTCGTCGATGCCTTCCCGCGCGGCGAAAGCCGGTGGCACCAGCACGCGCATGGCGGCAATCAAGTCCAGACCGCCGGCCAGCAGCAATTCCAACGCGTTGTCGAGGCTCTCGGAATCCGAACCGGTCTGGCGTACGAACGGACCGATATCTCCCAGCTCCACCAGCTGCGAGCGCCAGATTTCCGCACGCGTCTGCATCCAGCGGCGGTTGGCGCGGATAGTGTTGATTTCGCCGTTGTGCGCCAGCAGGCGGAACGGTTGCGCCAGACGCCATTGCGGCGTGGTGTTGGTGGAGAAGCGCTGGTGGAACACCACGGCATCGGCAACGAGCGCCGGGTGATGCAGATCGTCGAATACATTGCGCAGATGCCCCGGTGCGGCCATCGCTTTGTAGCCGATCACCTGTGCCGACAGCGACACCACATAGAACTGAGGATCGTCGCTCAGCGCTGTCTCGGCGCGGCGGCGTGCACGGAACAGCGCACGATCGAAGGCGGCATCGTCCATATCGCCTGCGGCGTTGACGAAGATCTGCCGGACATGTGGCCTGGCTGCCGCCGCCAGCGGCCCGCAGGCGTCCGGATTCACCGCCACATCGCGCCAGCCGGCAACGCGCAGGCCTTCCGCAGCGATGTGCTGCTCCAGCACCCGGGCTGCGTCCTCGCCTGACGTATCGAGGAAAACCAGCCCCGCCGCAAAGCGTTCGCTCAGGGCAATACCTGCTTCCACCGCGAGCGCACGCAACCATGCCTGGGGATGATGGATCAGCACACCGCAGCCGTCGCCGCTGATGCCATCGGCATTCACGCCGCCGCGGTGGGAAAGTTTGGCCAGTGCCGCAAACGCCGTATCGACCACCCATTTGCTGGCACGGCCATCAATCTGGGCGACCAGACCGAAGCCGCAGCTATCGTGTTCGAAGCTGGCGTCGTACAAACGCGGCTCAACCGGCATAACTTGTTTCCTCTTTGGCGAAGGATGCCCTACCCCATCCTCAAGGCTCGCAGGGGCGCAAAACGCCTGCCGTTCCGTGAACGGCAAGCGGATGCGGTGAGGCTTGCACCTCGACTTTACGCACAACTTGTGCGTCGCGTCAAAGCCTTCTAGACGTCCAAATGAAAATTCGAAGTAAATCGTTAGCGCACGCGCTAACAGACCACTCTTGTGCCGATCTTCGCGAAGCCGCGCCAGAGCGCCATCTGTGCCTCCTCGGCGGAAGAAGCCAATCGACATCCGGCCTGTCTTGGACGGGCCTCACAGACGCGAGTATCCCTGCAATAATCCGCCTATGCCGACACATTCCCGCACCTTCCGCCCACTCCTGGCTCCCCTGATCGCCTGTGCGGTCACCCTTTCCGCCAACGTATTCACACCCGTCCAGGCGGCACAGGACAACAAAGCCGAAACCCAGCAAGCCGAGGCCAAGCAGCAGCTCACCGACCTGCAGGCGAAAATGCAGGCCCTGACCAAGGAACAGGCCGACACAGCGGCCCGCCGCGACAGCGCCAACGCCACGCTGGCCAAACAGTCCGATGCGGTCGCCAGTGCAGCGAAGGCCGTGCGCGATACCGATACGCAGATCGCCGCCAAACAACAAGAACTGGATCAGTTGCAAACGCAACGAAATACATTGAGCCAGAGTCTGGACAGCCAACGCGCGGCCATCGCTGATCTGCTGCGCGCCACCTACGCCATCGGCCAGGGCTCGGACATGCGACTGCTGCTCGGCGACGAAGACATTGCCCGTATCGCCCGCTCGCTCGCCTACTCCAAATATTTCCAGCAGGATCGCGTACAGAAAGTACAGGATCTGATGACCCAGCTGACCAAGCTGCAGGACCTGGAAACCCAGATCACCGCCGAGCAGCAAGCCCTGCAGGCGACACGTGCGCAGCGTGCCCAGCAGGCCAGCACGCTGGAGCAGCAGCGCAAGTCGCAGCAGCAGATGGCCAGCCAGATCGACGCGCAGTACAAGAACCAGGCACAGAAACTTGCGGCGATGAAGCAGAACGAGCAATCGCTCGATGATCTGCTGGTCAAATTGCAGAAAGCCATCGATGAGGCCGCACGCGAAGCGGAGCGCAGGGCGCGCGCCAACCCAACCGTCCCCAGCGGCGGCCCGAGCAAGGCGCTGGCCAATATCCGCGGAAATCTGCCATGGCCGGCCGTCGGCCCGGTGCATACCTTCGGCAATGGCGTGCTGATCGCTTCCCCACGCGGCAGCGAAGTGCATGCCGTGGCCAGCGGGCGGGTGGTCTACGCGCACTTCATGCGCGGCTATGGTCAGCTGATCATCCTCAGTCACGGCAACGGCTGGCTCAGCATGTACGGCAACAATGAAACCTTGTTGCACGGCGTGGGCGACGACGTGGCGGCCGGCGAGGCACTGGGCACCGCGATGCTGTCTACCAGTGACAGCAACGGGGTCTATTTCGAACTTCGCCACAATGGCCAGCCGGTCGATCCGCGCAGCTGGCTGAGCCAGCGACGTTAAAGAAACGTGCAATCCGGACGCAGGCCGCGCCGGCTGTTCACCGGGAAATCGGTGAACTTGCAGCCCGGGTTCTCATCTCCCCACCTTCTGGACAACACTCCGGCAACCGAGATCGGCGTATTCTTTGAGCATTGAATTCAGACGGCGCCGAATGGTCCAAACGTCGCCGTCACATCATTTCCTGTGGAGTTTGCACCATGCATTTCCCCCGCCATTGCCTGCTCGCCCTGCTGTTGGCGGCACCGTTACTGCATGCGCAAACAGCGCCCGACAACGGCACAGACGCAGCAGCAACCGCCGACAGCGACAGCCCGGCCAAAGCGTCCAGCAGCGCTGCAGCGTCGGATCAGGTCGACCTGGATGATGTGCGCAACTTTGCGCACGTGTACCAGATCATCCGCCAGGCCTATGTGGAAAAGGTGGACAACAAAACCCTGATGAACGATGCGATCAAGGGCATGCTGTCAGGCCTGGACCCGCATAGTGCCTACCTCGACAAGGACGGCCTGCAGGAACTCAACGAAGACACCACCGGCCAGTACGGCGGCCTGGGTATCGAGGTGATGGAAGACAATGGCCTGCTGCGCATCGTCTCCCCGATCGACGATACCCCCGCCTCACGCGCTGGCATCAAGCCGGGCGATGTCATCACCGCAGTGAATGGCAAGGCTGTCACCACCGACAACATCGACGATATGTTCGACGCCCTGCGCGGCGATCCGGGCACCAAGATCACCCTTGGCATCCTGCACGAAAAAGCCGATCAGCCGGTCACCCTGACCATGACCCGCGAACGTATCTCCATGACCAGCGTCAAGGTGCGCGAACTGGAGCCCGGCTACGCCTATATCCGCATCAGCCAGTTCCAGGATGACACCACCAGCGATCTGGAAAAAAAGCTGGGCGACCTGATCAAGAAGAACGGATCGCAAAAAGGCGCCGTCCTTGACCTGCGCTCCAACCCCGGCGGCTTGCTGACCGCGGCGGTGGGCGTGAGCAACGACTTCCTTAACTCCGGCACCATCGTCACTACGCGCGGCCGCCTGCCCGATTCCAATCTCACCTTCACCGCCCACGCGGGCGGGGACCTGCTGAACGGCGCACCGATGGTGCTGCTGGCCGATAACGGCACCGCATCTGCGGCAGAGATCGTTTCCGGTGCACTCAAGGACAACCACCGCGCCTTGATCGTCGGCCGTCGCACCTTCGGCAAAGGCGTGGTGCAGACCGTGCTGCCACTGGATGCCGATCACGCGGTGAAACTGACCACAGCGCGCTACTACACCCCGAATGGCACCTCGATCCAGGCCGAAGGCATCAAGCCGGATATCGCGCTGGCCGATCTGACCGTCGCGAAGGTGGATGACTCCCAGGAACCGATCAGTTCCGAAGCAGATCTGCCGCATCACCTGGCCAACGAAGCCTCCACCTCCGGCGGCAGCATCAACAATGATGGCAGCGCGGAAAACGCCAAGCTGGCGACCAGTGACTATGCGTTGTCGCAGGCGTTGAACATTTTGAAGGGGTTGGCCTTGCGCCACGACGCTGGCGTACCTGCGGCCACCGCGAACTGATCGTCAGCTCGCGCATCAACACCCTCTCGCCTTTGGGGAGAGGGTGTCGGTCTCAAGCTACTCAGAAATCCTTTTCCAACGTCAGATACACGCCGCGACGCGGCCCGAACTGCGGCGCACCCACGCCCACGCCCGTGCCACTGCGCAACTCGAAGGTCCGGTCAAGCGCATTGATCAACGCGAGCTTGGTATGCAGATCGCCAAAGCTGTCGAAGTTGAAATCGTGCGAGACGCTGAGATTGAGCTGGAAGTAATCGGGCAGCGATACGCCGTTCGGCGTCAAACCATCTTCGCGCAGGCCGGTGCCGAACAAATAATCGGCGCCCACCTTGGTGTTGCTGGTAATGGCGTAGTCCAGGCCACCGGATGAAGTGTATTTCTGATCGTGGTCCAGATGGATCCAGTTGTCAGCGATATAAGCCAACTGCTCCGGCGGGAAGTTGTACTGGCTGGTAATCACTTCCTTGCCCATCGCGCGGTTGAAGGCGAAGTTGAAATAGCCAGACCACGGACCGTTCTTGTAGGTAAGGGTCAATTCGTTGCCGCGAACTTTGCCGTACTTGTAGTTGAAGGTGGAATAGATCAGCGCTGTGCCGAACTGACCTTCGTCCTGCAGGCGACTCGCCTGCTCGTAGTAGTTATCGAGGCCAATGGTCCAGTGGTCACCGATGTTCTGCGAGACACCAAGGTCGTAATAGTTGGAGCGCTCGGCCAGCGGCGTGTTGTTGCCGTAGTTCTTCACCGCGTTGGTGGTGTTGGCAAACGCTTCGATGTTTTCCGTGGAAATCAGCTCGGTCTGCGGCGGCGTGAAGTAGCGCGAATAGCCGGCGTGCACCGTGGTGCTGTCGGTGGCCTGCCAGACCACGCCCACGCGCGGACTGAGCTGGCTTTCTTCGCGAAATGCCTCGTAGCGATCACCACGCAGGCCGTAATTGACGGTCCAAGCGTCGCTGATCTGCCACTCATCCTGGACGTAGGCCGCCATCGTCTTGGCCAGGATGCGATCGCCTGTGAAGACGCTGATCGGCGTGGTGCTGCTCTGCTGGCCATCAATCGCCGGGAAGGTTTCCGAATAGTTGTTGGTGTACGAGCGATCAAACTCGCCGTACAAGCCATAGCGCAAGGTGTGGTCGGTGGCCCACGGCATCGAGAAGTCGGCTTGCAGGGTGCTGGCGCGGTCGCCCTGGTTGATCTGGCCGGCGACGCCATTGAACATCAGGTCGCCAATTTCATCGGGGTAATACTGCAAGCCACTGTAACGCTGCCCCACCGACACCTGATACGCCGTGTCACCGAACTTGCCTTGCAATGCCAACGCACCGAAACGCGTCTGTTCGTCCTGGCGCTCGTTCAAATCCGCGGAGTTGAAGTTGGTGATATCCAGATAGCCGAACTGCGGGCTCAAGCCCGGATTATTGGGAAGCTGAAAGCGGTTGTCGGTGGTACCGAACATCAGGGTCAGGCGCATATCGCTGTTGATCAGATACGACACATCGCCAAACGTCTTGACCTGGTTGGTATGGTCGTGGATCGGATCGCGGCTCGCAGTCGGGTTTTCGATGCCGACGTTGTTTTCCAGGTAGTTGGCAGTGAAGAAATAGCTCCAGTTGCCGGAGTGGCCCCAGAACGACGCATAAGGATTGACCGTACCGAACGAACCACCGGTAATGCCGACACTGCCGCCGTTCTCAAGGTCGGCGCCGCTCTTGGTGGTCATGTTGACCACGGCCGCAGTGCGCTCGCCGTACTGCGCGGGCAAGGAGCCGTCGAGCAGCGATACGCTCTGGATCACGCGCGGATCCAGCGTCTGACCGAAACCGGAGATCGACTCGGGGATCATCACGCCATCAATGCGATATTCCAGGTTGGCGTGATTACCACGCACATGCACCTGGCCATAGGAATCCTGCGCCACGCCTGGCGCCTGCAGCAGCAGCTGGTTCATCGGCGTGGAAGCGCCCAGCGGCAAAGCCTGGATGTCCTGTGCCGTGATGACGTACTCGCTGCTGCCCGTATCCGGCGAAAGGCTGTTGCGGGCCTGATCGAGCGCTGCGGTCACACTTACCGTCCCAAGCTGCTTGGCTTCCTTGGCGCGCCGGTTGCGCGAGGCCTGCGAGTCATCGTCAGACGTCGAGTCGTCCGTATTGCTGTTGGCCGGTTGCTGGGTGGGTGCAGTGGCCGGAGCCGTGGTGGAGGTCGTATCCGCCGGGACGGGAGCGATCGTCGGGGTTGCGGCAGAGCCAACAGCGGCATACAGGGCGATGCTGAGCCCAAGGGCAAGCGGAGACAGTTTCATGCACGGGTACCGGGTTATCGTTATTTAGTGGTTCGGCCGGAGCCGAAGACCGAAATGTTATAACATTTCCCTCACATCCGCGCGCCCCTCCCAGAAGTCATGCCCGCCGTGATCGGCGGCTCAGGCGGGCCGATTCCCGGATTCATGCCGCCCTCATCAGCCCGACACCTTGCCGGCCTATGATCGGCAGACGAATCAGCATGGAGCGAGGCATGACCGAGCCCAACCAGACAGTGCCAACCGGCGCCAACCTGCCTGCCGTCATCGGCCAGGACGACGCCAGCAACCGGGTCACCCGGGCGATCCTCGACTTCATCAGTCACATCCCGGACAGCAAGGTGCACAGCAAGGACGATCCGGAAGCGGAAGCAAAACGGCTGGCAAAGCGAGCTGCACAACGCGCCGCCATCACCGCAGGCACGTTGGCGTTGCCGCCGGGACCGCTGGGCTGGCTGACCATTCTGCCGGAGCTGATTTCGATCTGGAAAATCCAGGCACAGCTGGTCAGCGACATCGCCGCGGCTTATGGCAGACATGCCGAACTTGGGCGCGAGCAGATGCTGTGGTGCCTGTTCCGCCACACATCTGCGCAAGCGTTTCGCGATCTGGTGGTACGCCTCGGCGATCGACTGATTTTCCGACGCGTGTCCTACAGCGTGATCGAGCGTGTTGCCAAACAGATTGGCGTGAAGGTCACACAACGCGCGCTGGGCGAAGGTCTGTCACGCTGGATGCCAGTGATCGGCGCGATCGGCGTTGGCGGTTATGCCTACTACGACACGCGCCAGGTTGCAGCCACCACCATAGCGATGCTGAAGAGTGAAATCGGCACGGCCGAAGATCATGACACGCCTATCCAGGCTACCGCGCAAGAGGTTCCCGCTACGCGCCCGCACTGAATCTGTTTCACGTGACGACGTGCAGCGTTTGCGGCAAGCTGCGCGCCGTTGCCGTCACTTTGCAGGAACTGCCGCATGAGTTCATTCCATCCGCGTCCGGTTGCCCTGATTACCGGTGGCGCCAAGCGCGTCGGCGCAGTGATCGCGCGCACCTTACATGCCGCCGGTTACGACTTGGCCTTGCATTGCCGGCGCTCGCTGAGTGAAGCCACTGCATTGGCGGATGAACTGTCCGCACAGCGAGCGGGAAGCGTGCTCGTCGTGCAGGCCGAACTGGCAGACACGCATGCGTTGCCACGGCTGGTCGAGGATACGCTGTCGCAGTACGGACGCCTCGACGCCTTGGTCAACAATGCCTCGGCGTTTTATGCCACACCCATCGGTACAGCCACATCGGCGCAATGGGACGAGCTGTTCGCATCCAACGCCCAGGCGCCGTTCTTTCTCTCGCAAGCAGCATTACCTGCGCTGCGCGCGGCACACGGTGCGATCGTCAATATCGTGGACATCTACGCCGAACGCGCCATTGCCGATCATCCGATCTACGTGATGGCCAAAGGCGCACTCGCCGCCATGACACGCACCTTGGCGCTCGACCTGGCTCCCGAGGTGCGCGTCAACGGCGTCGCGCCGGGTGCCGTGATGTGGCCCAGCGAGGGTAAGCCTTACGACGATCAGCAAGCGATGCGGGCACGCACGCCACTCGGCCGCGACGGTACGCCGGAAGACGTTGCCGGCGCCGTGCTCTGGCTGCTACGCGATGCGTCCTTTATCACGGGGCAGATCATTCGCGTAGATGGCGGCCGCTCTGTGTCCATCTAGCCGGGCATGCGTATGTCGCCTTACCGTCATCTCAGCGAAAGCTGGGATCCAGTGACTTCGATGTAACAAAGACGCTAGATCCCGGCTTTCACTGGGATGACGAGCGAAAAATCTGGAGAAACTTGAGACTCGGCCCCGACTTTCGCCGGGGCCGAGTGACTTTCACTGAGTCGCCGACGCTGCGCGCCGGCAAGAACTCATCACTTGCTGCGAAAGGCTTGCTCCAACGCTGCCTGATCGAAACCGGCACCCGCTTCGCCCTCATCCACATAACGATAAAGGGCCACCGCGTACACGCCTTGCAGCGAAGACTGGATCATGCCGAGCAACGCCAAACCGATCAGCACGATGGCCACCATCGCCACGATCAACGGCAGTGACTGCGAGGCGACGGCGAGGACGACCAGCACCACCGACACCAGTATCGCAACGAACGTAATCACGCCGAAGGCCAGACCAATGCCCGCATTGCCGATCAGGTTTTCACCCCAGGTGCGCTTGAGCATATCCACGCTGCGTTGAACCGCATCCAGCGGCCCTACTTCTTCATTCGCCAGCACTGGCACGACCAGAAAAGTCGCCACGGTCCAGGCCAGGCCGATCATGCCGACCACGATACGGCCGATAAAACCCAACCGCTCCTGCAAAGCACGCAACAGCATACCTACCGTAGCGGCAATCACCGCATAACCAAGAATGGCGCCGAAGCGCGATCTCGCCACCGCCAGACCATCCTTCACCGTGGCCTCATCGCCACGCAGCCGCGCCGTCGCGACCGCTGCCAACGCTGTGTTGAAAAAGATGATGACGGTGTACTGCGCCAGATAAAACAGGAACAGAAAGACGTAATGCAGCGGCGAAACGTGATGCGCAACGCCGTAAGACCGTATCCGCTCGTCAGCGAGAATCTCCACAGCCACCGGCGTCAGAAACGTTGCCGCAACCAGCAAGGTGCAGATACCCGAAAACAATGGAAACATCAGCAGTGATTTGTCCGAACGCAAGACATCCGCGCTCGCATTCAACAACGCCCAACTACGTGCAAATTTACCGGCCATTCCAAGCCCTCCCCTGTGATCCTGCCTGTCCCTAGCTTGAACACACGGCGGGCGCGGCGCAACACCTGCGCCGGCCTGACACCTATAACGGCTCTACGGACAAGGGCTCGCTTTCCACCGGGAACGCCGCCCACAGCTCGGCCATCGAGTGGCCATTCACGGGATGCCGTAGCTCCGGTGCAATATCCACCATCGGCTTGAGCACGAACGCGTGCTTCAATTCCTTACGCGGGATATCCAGATGCCCGGGGCCCTGGGTCACCAGATCGTCATAAAGGACGATATCCACATCGAGTGTGCGATCCGCATAACGAGGTACGTCTCGACGGCGGCCGTGGCGATCTTCCAGCGCATGCAGCCAGTCGTTGAGGGCAGGTGGCGAAAGATCGGTATCCATGCCCACGGCAAGATTGATGAAGTCGGGGCCATCAAAACCGACCGCAGCGCTGCGATACGCGGGCGAGATATCGAGTTTGCCGAAGCGCGCACGCAATTCATCCAGCGCCACGCGCAAATAACGGTGCGACTCCTGGTTGGAGCCAAGGCTGAGATAGACGCGTGGCATCAGTCGGGCCGAGTCCCACGTTCGATACGAACACCCACTGCCTTGGCGCCGCGAACGGCACCGGGCTTGGAAAGCTTCAAGCGCACCCACGCCACGCCGAATTCCTCGCGGATGATCCTGGCGCAGCCTTCGGCCAGCGTCTCCACCAGACCGAAGTGCGATTCGCCGACGTAGGCAATCAGCCGCTTCGATACATCCTTGTAATTGAGCGTATGCGCGATGTCATCGCTTGCGGCGGGCACGGTGTTGTCGAACGCCATTTCGATATCCAGCGAAAGCGTCTGGCGCACGCGCCGTTCCCAGTCATAGATGCCGATCACCGCGTCGATGCGCAGGTCTTCGATGAAAACAATATCCATGCGTGCAATGTTCCGTGATGCGATCAAGCGGCGGGCGGCAGCGTTTGCAGGTCCCAGCGGGGAAACACCTGCACCGATTCGTCCTGATGCTGACCGTGGGCAAGCCGGATGGCGCCAGCCAGTGCGATCATCGCACCGTTGTCAGTGCAGAACTGCAGCCGGGGGAAATACGTTTTGAAACCATCTTTGACGCCCGCTGCCGCCAGCTCTTCCCGCAGCCGGCGATTGGCACCAACGCCCCCTGCAATCACCAGTCGCTTCGCACCCGTTTCTTGCAGGGCTCGGCGGCATTTGATCAACAGCGTGTCGACGATGGCTTCTTCGAACGCGCGCGCAATGTCAGCACGTGTCTGTTCGCTTTGATCGGATTGCTGCCAAGCGAGCAGCACCTGGGTCTTCAGTCCCGAAAAACTGAAATCGAGGCCGGGGCGATCGGTCATCGGCCGTGAGAAACGGAACGCGCCCGGCCGACCTTGCCCTGCCAGCGCAGCCAGTGCGGGACCGCCGGGATAAGGCAGGCCCATCAACTTGGCGGTCTTGTCAAAGGCTTCGCCGGCGGCATCGTCCAGGGTGTCGCCCAGGATGCGGTAGCGGCCCACGGCCTCTACTTGCACCAGCATCGAATGACCACCCGACACCAGCAGCGCCACGAAGGGCGGTTCCGGCGGATCGTCTTCCAGCAGCGGGGCCAGCAGGTGCCCTTCCATGTGGTGCACGCCGATCGCAGGCACCCCAAGCGCCCAGGCCATCGCCCGCCCCGTGGCGGCACCGACCAGCAAGGCACCCACCAAGCCGGGACCGGCGGTATAGGCCACCCCGCCGAGGTCGGCCGGTGTCAGCCCGGCCTGGGACAGCGCTTCGCGCACCAGCGGCAACAGCTTGCGCACGTGGTCGCGGCTGGCCAGCTCCGGTACCACGCCGCCGTAATCCGCATGCAGCTTGATCTGGGTGTACAGCGCGTGCGCCAGCAGCCCCTGCCCCGGCGCCTGTGGTTCCCAGCGCAGCAGGGCGACGCCTGTCTCGTCGCAGGACGTTTCGATGCCCAGGATGGGGCGGGGAACGGAGGATAGGAAACGGGAAACAGAGGGCATATCGAGACGCACCGATTTCGGTAGCAGACGCTCATTTTTGCCGATACAGCCCCACTGCGCGATACCCTATGCGCCGAGGCGCCCGTTTCGGGCTTCCCAGTCTTTGAAATTTCCCCACGTCTGAGGCTATACTTTGCGGCTCGCCCGGTTCAACGGGTCCGTTTACCTTTCCGGAGTTTCCATGCCCAGCGTAAAAGTCCGCGAGAACGAGCCGTTCGAACTCGCCCTGCGTCGCTTCAAGCGCACCTGTGAAAAGGCCGGCGTGCTCGCCGAGACCCGCAAGCGCGAGTTCTACGAGAAGCCGACCCAGGAGCGCAAGCGCAAGCGCGCTGCTGCCGTGAAGCGTCACCTGCGCCGTCTGTCGCGCGACGTTTCCCGCAAGACCCGCCTGTACTGAGTCGGGTCCGCCCTGGGCGGATCTCAGGTTCGAGCGCGCCTCGCGCCGAACGGTTCTCAAGGGCTGGCAGCCGGGCGCGTTCACCCGCAGCCGCTCCAGTCAGCAGGTACCTGCACTGGCCGACGTTGCCCTGCAACGTCGGCTTTGTGCTTTCCGAAGGTCCGGAGGAGTTTCCCCATGAGCCTCAAGCAACAGCTCACCGACGACATGAAGACCGCCATGCGCGGCGGCGACAAGGATCGTCTGGGCGTAATCCGCCTGATCCTGGCGGCCGTCAAGCAGCGCGAGGTGGACGAGCGCATTCAGCTGGATGACGCCCAGATCCTGGCCGTGCTGGAAAAGATGCTCAAGCAGCGCAAGGATTCGGTCACCCAGTACGCCGCTGCCGGCCGTGAGGATCTGGCGGACGTCGAACGCGCCGAAATGGTCGTCATCGAAGCCTACATGCCAGCCAAGCTCACCGACGCCGAAGTCGAGGCCCTGATCGAGGCTGCTATCGCCGAGACGGGCGCCAGCAGCGCGCGCGATATGGGCAAGGTGGTTGGCGTGGTGAAAGGCAAGGTGGCCGGCCGCGCCGACATGGGCCAGGTCTCGGCTCTCATCAAGGTCAAGCTCGGCGGCTGATCCGCCGACGGAACCTGCATGGCGTCACCGCAACGGGACGCCATGTTCACCGCCCTCCCGTTTGGATAGGCTAGGCGCGACGCATCCGCGCCGTGGTTAACGGGAAAACACATGCACCTGATCAAATGGGCCATCATCTTCGGCCTGGTCTCGCTGATCTCCGGCTGGATGGGTTTCGGCACACTCTCCGGCGTCACCGCCACCATCGCCAAAGTGCTATTCGCCATTTTCGTGGTGATCTTCCTGCTGGTGATCCTCGCCGTTATCGGGCTGATCCATATCTTGTAGCGCCTGTCCGATATCGGCCGCAGGAAACTCGATTCATGCCGCTGTCCGGCTAGACTAACCGGATCATGCGCGGCCGCATCCCTGACACCTTTATCGATGAACTGCTTGCTCGCGTCGACATCGTCGACGTGATCGAGCGACGCGTGCCGTTGAAGAAAGCCGGACGCGAGTGGACGGCCTGCTGCCCGTTCCACAACGAACGCACCCCATCGTTCTACGTCACTCCGGCCAAGCAGTTCTTTCATTGCTTCGGCTGCGGCGCGCATGGCAGTGCGATCAAGTTCCTGATGGATTACGAGCGGCTGGAATTTCCGGACGCTGTTGAGGAACTGGCACAGTCGGTCGGGCTGAAGGTGCCTTACGAAGGCGCACGCGACAACGCGCCACGCGAGGACAAAACCGACCTCTACGCCATGCTCGATGCAGCTACTCACTGGTACGAAGGTGAGCTGCCCAAAAGCGTGGAAGCCAAGGCCTACTGCCTCAAGCGTGGCCTGGATGCCGATACCATCGCGCGCTTCCGCATCGGCTGGGCACCGGCCGGTTTCGACGGCGTGATCCGCAGCCTCGGCACCAGCGAACGTCGCATGCAGTTGCTGACCGAAGCCGGCATGGTCGCCAGCAACGAGCGTGGCAACAAATACGATCGCTTCCGTGAGCGGTTGATGTTTCCGATCCTCGATCGGCGCGGACGCGTCATTGCCTTCGGCGGGCGTGTACTGCAATCGGAGCAAGGTCCGAAATACCTCAACTCACCCGAAACGCCACTCTTCCACAAAGGGCGCGAACTATTCGCGCTGTGGCAGGTTAAGCAAGCCAACAGCAACCTCGCGCGCATCGTGGTGGTGGAAGGCTATATGGACGTGATCGCGCTGCATCAGGCCGGCCTGCCGATTGCGGTAGCCACACTGGGCACGGCGACCACACCCGAACACACTGAAGTGCTGTTCCGCGCCGCACCGGATGTCGTGTTCTGTTTCGACGGCGACCGCGCCGGCCGCGCTGCAGCATGGAAAGCGCTGGAATCGGCCCTGCCCCGCCTGCGCGATGGGCGCCAGGCCTATTTCCTGTTCCTGCCCGAAGGCGAAGATCCGGACACGCTGGTGCGCAAGGAAAGTAAGGAAGGTTTCGAAAAGCGCCTACGCGAGGCAACGCCCTTGTCGGAATACTTTTTCGGCGAGCTCTCACACGATGTCGACACGGGCAGTATCGACGGACGCGCACGCCTGGCCGAACGCGCTCGTCCGCTGATCGCCCGCCTCCCCGATGGCGCGTTTCGCGATCTGATGGCGCAGGAGTTGGAGAAACGCAGCGGCGCACGCGCCGTACTGGAACCCGATCCCGTCGCACGGCGTCCTGTGCAGCGGCCGGTCGCCGTGCAGCGCTCGCTGGTGCGCAGCGCCATTTCCCTGCTGCTGGCACAACCGGGCATTGCCGATCTGGTCGAAAAGCCCTACAGCTTTCTTCGCCTGCAGAAGCCGGGCGTCGAACTGCTGGCCGAGTTGCTGGATACGGCACGCTCACGCCCCGGCATCAACCCGGCGATGCTGGTCGAACACTTTGCCGAGCGCGCCGAATACGCTTCACTGCAAAAGCTGATGGCCGCCACCATCGTGGGCGAGCCGGAAGTCCAGCGCACGGAATTCTTCGATGCGCTGGCGAAAATGGAGCGCGAAGCGCTCACTCAACGTAAAGCCGAATTGATGGCCAAGGAACGAAGCCATCTGACTGAAGAGGAAAAAGCGGAGCTGCGCGATCTGCTTGCCATCCGCATTTCCCCTCAATTGAGTCATCTGTAAAGGATGCCACTCATAATGCGTTTAATGACAAGGAAGGCTCATGGATTTACTTGAACGCCTGATCACGGTGTTCGCGGAGAACGGCTACGCAGCGGTGTTTATTGCCCTGCTGCTGTGCGGTGCGGGCATCCCGCTACCGGAAGACATCACTCTCGTCGCCGGCGGCGTCATCGCCGGACTCGGCTACGCCAATGTGCACACGATGGCTGCCGTAACCATGGTAGGCGTTCTGATCGGCGACGCGGCCATGTTCCTGCTTGGGCATCATTACGGCGAACACATGTTGCAATGGAAGCCGATTGCGTTACTGATGCCGCCACGCCGCTACGCAAAGATGCAGGAGAAATTCGAGCGCTACGGCAATCGACTGATGTTCTTTGCACGCTTTCTGCCTGGCATGCGCACGGCGGTCTATATCACCGCCGGCGCGACACACCGCGTCAGCTTCTGGCGGTTTCTGCTGCTTGATGGTTTCGCGGCGCTGATCAGCGTGCCGTTCTGGGTATACCTGGGTTACTTCGGCGCAAATCGGCGCGAGTGGCTGTTGATGTGGATGCACCGTGGGCAGAGCAGCCTATGGGTGCTAGGCGGCATTGGGCTTGTCGTGTTGCTGGTGTGGTGGTGGCGGCGACGTCAGCGCAAGCTGCAGGTTCAAAGTCGCTGACGAAGTACCGAACCTGTCTCTATTCGTGACGCGCACCATGCCTCGGCGTCCTTCCGGCGAAGGCCGGGATGACGCTGAGGCGGTACTGATATACACAAGCCAGGAGTGCTCTAGTGCGCCGGTTTTTTCACACCAGCCAACTGCATATGCAGCTCCGCGCTAAGACTCTGCAAACTCTGCTGACTCACCTGGATAAATCCACTTGCCGGCGTGTCCAAGTCGGCAATCAGGCTCACTGCAATGGCGACCATCAACACTGGTACGAAGGTAGCGAGCATCGAACGATGCCGCTGACCATAACCCACCACCAGTGACGTCAAGCTCGACAGCAGCGCCAGCAACACCCAGATGTCGATGGGGATGCGATTGAGCACCGCCGCAACCCGCTCACTATCCAGATCGATCACATCGTTCAAGGCCTGAACATAGATCGCCACGATGGGTGTCTGCGTTTGCTGCGCAGCAGCGGTAACACTACTCCACAGCTCATCCTGGATTTGCTTCGAACGCTCGGCTGCGCCTTGCTGCGCGTGCTCGTCGTTATCGTTGCCGAACATGGCGATGCGCGAATCGACGTATTCGCGCAGCAAAGCTGGCGTCGTACTTCGAATCGGTTCGGCTTGCATGGTGGCGCGCAGATAAGCCGTGCCAATGGCATTGGCTTCATCGATCACCAGTTTCTTGCGCTCGTCGAAGCGGCTGACGGCCATCGTCATGGCAAATCCCAGCAGCAGGCTCAGCAGCAACGCGATCTGGTTACGCGTCTCATGGACCTGCTTCTCCCACTCTTTCTCGTCACGATCCTTCGCCAACGCACGTAGGCGAAAGCCGATTTCGTGTATCAATAGCAACACAACGCATGTCGCTATAAAGAGCGCCGCCGGATGATCAAGCAAGTACATCATCGTTCCCTCAGTGTCCTTACATGTTGCTCCCGTCATCTTGCGTAGCGACGGGGTGGGTTGGATGTGTATAGCGTAACCCAACGAACCGGTCCCCTGGCCTCAACACTAGGCAGTGCACCCCCGCCCCAAGCCCTCCCCTGCCGTGCAAGGGAGGGAGCCAAGCACACTCATTTGGAGGCGTTGAATCCGGTCGACGCCGCCACGTCCTGGCGATTCCACCAACCACCACCCACCGCCTGGAACAAGGCAACGCTATCGGCATAACGAGCCTGGCGTGCCTGGATCAAAGTCAGCTCAGCTTGCCGGTAGGTAACCTGGGCATTGAGCAAGGCCACCATACTGATGTCACCCACGGCGTACTGACGCTGCGAGATCTCCAGGCTGCGGGCAGCAGCGCGTTCGGCACGCGAACTGGCAACCAGGGCATCCGCATCCGATTGCGTCGCGTGCAGCGAATCGGCCATGTTCTGCAAAGCAGACATCACCGTACTGCGATACTGCTCCGCCGCCTGCCGATAGGCAGCCTCGGCCGCGCGCTGACGATGCTTGAGCGTGCCGCCATCGAAAATCGGCGCGGTGATTGCAGCACCAAGATTCCAGAAGCTGGTGCCGTGACCGAACAAATCGTGCATCTGATCGGCCGCGCTGCCACCGTTGGCCGAGATACTGATATTTGGCAAGCGTGCCGCAAAGGCCACGCCGACTTGCGCGCAGGCCGCATGCAGATTTGCTTCGGCCATGCGCACATCCGGCCGCTGTTCCACCAAGCGAGCTGGGAGGCTCATCGGCAGATCCTCGGGCAGTTGCAGGCCTTCCAACTCAAACTTCGCCTGTATGTCCTGATCCGGCGTACGCCCGCTCAGCACAGCCAGCAAGTCACGCTGTTGCGCAAGTTGCTTTTGCAGCGGTGGCAAGGTGGCGCGCGTCTGCTCCAGCGTGGCGACCTGTGCGGCAATATCCACATCGCCCATATCACCCAGTGCCAACTGCTTGCGATTGGCATCGAGGATCTTCTGCTGACTGTCGATCATGTCCTGTGTGGCGACGATCTGCGCGCGCAATGCCGCTTCGGTCACTGCCGCGTTCACCACGTTGGTGGTAAGCGTGAGGTAGGTCGCTTCCAGCTGGAAACGTTGCGCATCGGCTTGCGCCACCAGCGACTCCACGGAACGGCGATTCGCACCCCACAGGTCCGGTGTGTAGGAAACGCTCAACTGCGCCGTGGTCAGGTTATACAACGTGGCATTGGATACCACGCCGCTGGCGATTACCGAGCCGGTCTTCTGACGGGTGGGATCCACGCTGGCGGTCACCTGCGGGAAGAACTGGCCCTGCTGCGCGCGCACGTTCTCCATCGCCGAACGCAAGGCTTCCTGTGCGGCGGCCACATCAGGGTTGTGCTTGATCGAGTCGTCAATCAACGCATTCAGCGGCTCGGAATGGAACAGCGTCCACCATTGGCCAGGAATATCCATACCACGCACAAACTGCTGGGCGCCCCCATCAGGTCCTGCGGTGGATGCAGTAGACGCAGGCGTGCCGTTCGGCGCGTAATCCTGGCTGGCCGGCGCTGCGGGCCGGTGGAAATCCGGGCCGACCGCGCAAGCGCCAAGTGCGAGCGCGATGCCGAGCGTCAGCAGGCGGCAACTGGTGCGCTTGAATGCGAATATCTGGATAGCGTACATGGTCAGATCTCCTCACCCGTCGGTGCAACGCCCCAACGTTTCTGGATGAAGTTCTCCATCGCGTAGTACAGCGCAGGCAGGATGAACAGAGTCAGCAGCGTGGCGATCGGCAAACCGCCCACCACCACCGTTGCCAAACCGCGCTGCACATCCGTACCGACACCGGTCGCCATGGCTGCCGGCAACATGCCGATGCTGGCCACGGTGGCGGTCATCAACACCGGACGGAATCGTTCGGTGGCACCGACCAGCACGGCTTCGTTGAGCGACAAACCTTCTTCTTTTCGCATGCGATTGATGTTCGACACCATGATGATGCCGTTCTGTACCGCGACGCCGAACAAGGCAATGAAACCGACGGCCGTGGCGATATTCAGCGTGTCGCCGCGCACGTGCAATGCGATCAGGCCACCCACCGTCGCCAACGGCACCACACCAAGCACCAGCACGGCCTGATGGAATTTGCCGAATTCGAAGAACAGGAACACCAACATGATCGCCATGACCATGCCCATGACCACGATCAAACGATCCTGCGCACGCTGTGCGTTCTGGAAGTTGCCGGCCCATTCCAGCTGATATTTCTGCTTGTCGAAATGCACCTTCTTATCGATTTGCGACTGCGCGTCGGCCAGGTATTCGGACAATGCGCGATCACTGTTATCGATGCGGATGGTCAACTCGCGCTTGCCATGTTCGTGCGCGATGGTACTTTCCCCCATGGCCAGTTTGATATCCGCCACTTCCTTAAGCGGAATCTGTGCACCGCTGGTGGTCGTCAACGGCAGCTCGCCCACCGCCTGCAGGCTGTTGGCCACGTCGTTGGAAACGCGTGCCGTGACGTTGTAGATGCGATCGGCCACATACACCTGGGTGATCGGCGCGCCGCCGATGGCGGTCTGGATCAGGTTGGTGATATCGCTGATGTTGACGCCGTAACGCGCAGCGGCGTCACGGTTCGCCGTAATCGACAACTGAGGAATCGGTGGCTCCTGGAAAATCGACGCATCGGCGGTGCCTTGAATGCCATGCAGCACGTCGACGATCTCGCTGCCGATACGGCGCATCTCGTGGAAGTCATCGCCATAGATGCGCAATACCAACGGGGCATGCGCACCGCCGATCATGTCGTTCTCGCCATCGATGATCGGCTGGCTGATGCCTACCGTGATGCCAGGAATCTGTTGCAGGCGTGCGTTGAACTTATGCAGGAACTCCGCCTTGGTCTCGCCATGCCACTCGCTATAGGGCGTAAGGCCCACCGCCGATTCCACATGCGACGGCGTCCAAGGATCGGTACCCGTATCGTTGCGACCCATCTGCGTCACGATGTACGACACCTCCGGGAACTCGCGGACTACTTTGCGCAGCTCCGCCGTCATCTGGCTGGCTTTATCCAGTGACAGACCCGTGGGCATTTGCACTTGCAGCCACAGCGCACCTTCGTCCAGATCGGGCAGGAATTCGCGGCCGATGGTCGCACCCAGTACGAGCACGCATAGAAACGCTGCGATGGTAGTCGTATAGACGATCGGCAGCCTATGTATCAGCCTTCCCAACGTATGCGTGTACCAAGCCCGCAGCTTCTCAAGCGGCTTGTTGTGGAAGATCTTGCGCGGCTTGCGAAGGGCGAGATAAGCCAGCGCCGGTGTCAACGTCACAGTGCAAAGCAACGCTGCAAGCAATGCGTAGCCGACGGTGAACGCCATCGGGCGGAATAGTTTGCCCTCGGCGTGCTCGAAGGCGAACAGCGGCGCATAAGCGGTAACAATGATCAGGGTGGCGAAGAAGATCGAGCGGCCGACATGCCCCGTCACCGTCATTACGTCTTCTTCGGTCAGCACTTCGGTGGGTTTTTGCTCACGCTTGTGCAGAATCGCCTCGGTGATCACGATCGCACCGTCCACGATCACGCCGAAGTCGATCGCACCCAGCGAGAACAGATTCGCCGACATGTGCGTGAACTGCATCAGGATGAACACCGTCACCAGCGACATGGGAATCGCCACGGCGGCCACCATCGCAGAACGCGGACTGCCGAGGAACAGAATCAGCACGATGCAGACCAGGCCGATGCCTTCCATCACGGTGTGGAAGACTTTTTCCTTCGTCGCGTTGACCAAGTTGTCGCGATCGATGTACGGAACGATGTAAACGTCCTGCGGGTTAAGTTGCTTGCTTAGCTCGGCAACTTTGGCATGAATGCCCTCGAGCACCTTGGAAGCATTTTCATACTTCAGCAAGTCACAGATGCCTTCGATCGTATCGGGGTTATTGTCCTTGCCCAGGATGCCCTCACGCACCTGATGGCCATAACGCAGCTTGCCCAGGTCTTTCACCAGCACCGGCACGCCGTTGTTTTGCGTCACCACGATATCGCCCAGGTCCTTCAGCGAATGCACCATGCCGATGCCGCGCACAATGTACGACTGCTCGCCGCGCGTGATGCGCCCGCCACCTGCATTGGAGGTATTGGCGGAGATCGCTGCGGTAACCTGGTTGACGCTGACGCCGTAGTGCAGCAGTTGCTGCGGATCCAATTCCAGCTGGAATTCCTTGGTGAAGCCGCCGAAGTTGTCGACGTTGATCACGCCTGGCACCTGATTCAGTGCCGGAATCACGACCCAGTTCTGGATCTCCGATAGCTCCATCAGGTTCTTGCTTTTCGATTCCAGCGTGTAGCGATAGATCTCGCCGGCCGGACCCGTCACCGGATCGAGCCCGGGCGTGATGCCCGTCGGCAGCGTCACCTGGCTGATGCGTTCCATCACGCGCTGACGTTCCCAATAGTCGTCCGAGCCGTCTTTGAATACCAGGGTGATCAGCGACAGACCGAAGGTACTGCTCGAACGCATGCTGACCAGACCCTGCGTATCGGCCAAGCCACGCTCGAGCGGCGTCGTGATCTCCTGTTCGATCTCCTCAGCGGCCAAACCCGGCACCTGCGTGGTGACCTGCGCGGTTACGTCGGTCAGTTCCGGATACGCTTCAATCGCCAGCTGGGTCCATGAGTAGTAACCGAAGCAGATGACGAGAATCGTCACCACGATGAATAGCGTTCGCTTTTCAAAGCAGAAGCGGAAGAGCTGATTAATCATTGAGCAGCACTCCGCCCCGGACGATCACGCGATCACCCGCCTTCAACCCCTTCAGTACGCGAGTGCCGTCGTTTTCGTCATAACTCAGGTCCACGGTGCGGCGCTCAAACGTCCATGGCGACACCTCGACGAATACCGTAATGCTGTCGTTGTTCATCAGTAGCGCCGACTGCGGCACGAACACTTCGTCCGGCTGCGGAGTGTCGATGCTGACATTGGCGTACATGTTGGGCTTCAGGCGCGCATCCGGATTGGCGAATACGGCACGCACCAGGTCGCGGCGCGTATCGGGTTGAATCACCGGATTGACGAAGGTCACCTTGCCGTGAAATACCTCGTTCGGATAAGCCGTCAACACCGCGCTCATCTTTTCGCCCTTGGTGACTTGGGCAACATCGCTCTCCGGCACGTTCGAGGTGATCCATACCGAACTGAGGTCCGAGATGGTCATCATGGAAGCGGTCGGATCGTTGACATACGTGCCCGGCGCTACCGTCAATGCCGTGATGTAGCCGGTGGCCGGCGCCGTGATCTGCATTGGACGCGTGGCTTCGGCACCCTGCGTGCCACCGACTGCCGGCAGGCGCGTCTGCGCACGATTGAACTCGTAAAGTGCCTGGTTGTAGCCGCTCTGCGCGGCTTCCAGATCCTTCACCGCATTGCCGCCGGCGGCCTTCACGGCACGGGCACGGTCGAGCGTCTTCTTGGCGAGATCGAGCGCGTCCTTGGCCTTGTAGACGTCCGCATAGGCCTGGGCCAGATCGCCCGAATCGATCACCGCCAGCAGCTGACCGCGGGTCACGTGATCACCCAGCCCCACCTTCAATTCCATCACCTTGCCAGTCAGCGGCGGTAACACGTTAGCGGTGCGCGTCGGATCGGCTTCTACATTGGCGGGGAAAATCTTGGCGTGGGGCGCCTGGTGCATCTCTACCGGTTGCACCACCAGCTCTTTGCGCAGCGGCGAGCCATCGGGGACTTTGTAAACACCATGATCAGCGGTGAAGGCGGGAGGCGGCGTGCCGGTTTCGTCTCCTCCGTGCGAGCAGGCGGCCATGCTCAATGCGACGGCAATCGCTACGGACAGACGTGACCCATTTTTGATCAGCTGATGAAACATAAAAATTTTCCCTTCGGCTTGGCGCTCGAATGCGTTCCCCACGACCACGAGGCCACAGAGCTGTTGCAATACGGTGAAGGGAGGCCTTCCAGTGCATGAAATGACTGTTAGGCATATCCCCGGACCGCGGTTTGGCCGCCCAAAACCACCGCATCCGGGCAGGCTCCTGATGGAGCACACGGGACCGCAGGGTCAGGGTCAATAAGGCGGGCTAATACTGGGTGGTTCGGCTTGCGTGTGACTGTCCAATTTCAGACTTTTCCCTCTACAAGGGTGTTGGCATGAGGTTGTACCAGCCGGCCCTGCAGCAGACCGGCCCGCTCCAGCGGCAGATACGCGATCGCAGCAAGGTGCGAATGAATCCGGCGCAGATCGCGCAAAATGCGCAGATACACGTCGCCGCCACCACCGTCACGCTGCTGGCGCAGGTCGCGCACATGTCGGTCAGATGCGTCGTTTTCGAGACGCCATAGCAATTCCTTGCGCTCCATCAGATGCTGCGCCGCGCGCAGGTCACCACGCATGAAAACCGCAATGGCCAGACGTAGGCTCTCCATCAACTGGCTGTGCATGGCCGCAAGATCCTGGATGTCATCTGCCGAAAAATCCTGTCCGCGTTCGGCCTTCTTGGCGGCAAATTCCATCAGGTTGTTCGCAGTGATATCACCGATGTGCTCGATGTTGATCACGAACGCATGAATTTCCTGGCTGCGCTCACCATCCTCTTCATTCAATGCTTCGCCGACGAGATCGGCCAGGTATTGGCGAATGGCGACGCCGAGGCGATCGAGGAACGGATCCATCTTGCTGATGGCGGCTGCGCGCGAGGTGTCGTCTTTGCCGAAAATCTCGACCAGACCCTTCAACATACCTTCGACCATATCGGCCATGCGCATCGATTCGCGGGTGGCATTCACCAGCGCCACACCGGCGCTTTCCAGCGCAGCCTCATCGAGGTAAAGAGGCAGGCCCTGATCAGCAGGACGCGGCGGCTCGGGCAGCAGACGCACCAGCAGCTGCGCCAGCTTCTGGATCGGGAAAATGAAGATGATGGCCAACACAAGGTTGAACGCGGTGTGGAAATTCACCGCAATGCGCGCCGGCGAATCACCCAGTGCTGCCAGCCAATGCGCCAGAGGGTGCAGCAAAGGCAGACAGATGACGCAGCCAAACGCGCGCACCAGCAAATTGCCCAACGGCAGACGACGTGCGACCGGGGTATGCGCTTCCAGCAAAGCCGGCAGCGTACCGCCCAGATTCGCACCGAGTACCAGCGCCAGTGCGCCGGGTGCATCGATCACACCACCCGTCGCCAGTGACACGATCAACAACACCACTGCCACGCTGGAATGGCACAGCCAGGTCAATGCCGCAGCGACCAGCATGGCGATGACCGGCTCGCCCGCCAATGCCTGCATGCCTTCCTTCAGCAACTGCGCGTTTTCCATCGGCGCCATGGTCAGCACCAGCAGGTGCAGCGACAACAGCATCAGCCCGAGACCGATGCCGACGCGACCGAGGTTTTCGTAGCGCACATCGTCGCTACGCCGATGCAAAGCGGTGCCGAACAGGATCAGCACCGGCGCAATCAGCGCGATGTTGAACGACATCACCTGCACGATCAGCGTGGTACCGACATTCGCGCCCAGCATCACGGTCAAACCCGGCGCAAGGCCGAGAAAGCCGTTGGCGGCAAAAGACGTTGCCATCATGCCGGTCGCGGTACTGCTCTGCAGCAACGCCGTGATGCACACGCCAAACATAAATGCAGCCGGGCGACGGCCGAGGAAACGGCCCAGCGAACGACGCAATGCGCTTCCGTAGCCACGCAGCACGCCGCTGGTGACCATATGCGTACCCCACAGCAGCAGGGCGACGTAGCCGGCGATGTCGAATAAAGCGAACGTGCCTTTCATCTCGGCAACTCCAAAAAAACAAATGCTTTCTACGCCTGCTCTTATTTTCATTAGGCAGGACAACACTTACATCTTCCCTCTTCCGGAAAGAAAGCGGCACGGGGCACGTTAACGGACAAACCGTCATTTGGCATACCAGCCGGCATGCCGCTGCCCTTCATCCCTCCCTCCTTCCCGATGAAGGAGGGATATGACTTATTCGATCAGCCGCGACGCCAGCTCAGAGCCAGTGCCCGTAACGGCGGATATAAACCAGCTTCGCCACCTGCGTCAGCATGCAGTAAGCGATCACGGTCGCGGCCAGCCAGCCGAAGTATGCGCCGGGCAGATGCACCATGCCGATCTTGGTGCCCACCGCCGTGAACGGAATGAACATGCCGATCACGATGATCGCCGTGGTAAGGCCCAGCACCGGCGCCGCCGCCACGCTCTGCAAGAACGGGATCTTGCGCGTGCGGATCATGTGTACCACCAGGGTCTGGGTCAGCAGGCTCTCGATGAACCAGCCGGACTGGAACAGCGACTGATGATCCGGGCCATTCGCGCCGAACACGTACCACAGCAAAGCGAAGGTGGTGATATCGAACACCGAGCTGGTCGGCCCGATCCACACCATGAAACGGCCAATGTCGCTGGCATTCCACTTGCGCGGCTTGCGCAGGTATTCCTCATCCATGCGGTCGAATGGAATCGACAACTGCGAGATGTCGTAGAGCAAGTTCAACACCAGCACCTGCAGCGGCAGCATCGGCAGGAACGGCAGGAAGAAGCTGGCGATCACCATGCTGAACACGTTGCCGAAGTTCGAGCTGGCCGTCATCTTGATGTACTTGATGATGTTGCCGAAGGTGAGGCGCCCTTCAAGCACGCCTTCTTCCAGCACCATCAGGTTCTTTTCCAGCAGGATGATGTCGGCCGATTCCTTGGCGATATCGGTAGCGGTATCCACCGAAATCCCGACATCGGCTTCGCGCAGCGCCGGTGCATCGTTGATGCCGTCGCCGAGGAAGCCAACGGTATGACCCTGACGCTGCAGCGACTTCACCACGCGCGCCTTCTGCAGCGGCGACATCTTGGCGAACACGGTGGTGCGCTTGACCAGCTCGTCGAGCGCCGTGTCATCCAGCGGCTCGATATCGCGGCCCTGTGCAGAGTGCTCCACGTCCAGGCCCACCTCACGGCAGATCTTGCGCGTCACCGCTTCGTTGTCGCCGGTGATCACCTTCACTTCGACGCCGTGGTGATGCAGCGCGGCGATCGCGGTGGCTGCCGTGTCCTTCGGCGGATCGAGGAAGGCCAAACAACCTACCGCGGTCAAACCGGCTTCATCGGCCACACCATAAGCGCGGTTGTGCGGCTCCTCCTGCTTGATCGCCACCACCAGCACGCGCAGGCCGTCTTCGTTGAGGTGACGCGTCATCGCCTTGATTTCGCGACGGCGCTCGTCGGTCATCGGCACGATCTCGTCGCCACGGCGCTCGGTGGCACAGATGGAGAGCATTTCCTCCACCGCGCCCTTGCACACCAGCAGGTCATGACCGTCGCCATTGCCCAGCACCACCGACATGCGCCGACGCTGGAAATCGAACGGAATTTCGTCCACCACGCGGTAGCGCGCGACGATCGGTTCGAGATCGCGATGCGCCAGCACAGCCTTGTCCATCAGGTTCTTCAGGCCAGTCTGGAAGTGACTGTTGAGGTAACCGTATTCCAGCGCGTCTTCCGAATCTTCACCATCCAGATCGAGATGGCGTTCCAGCACGATTTTGTCGAGCGTGAGCGTGCCGGTCTTGTCCGTGCACAGCACGTCCATCGCGCCGAAATTCTGGATCGCGTTGAGGCGCTTCACCACCACCTTGCGCTTGGACATCGCCATCGCGCCCTTGGCCAGGTTGGCGGTGACGATCAACGGCAACATCTCCGGGGTCAGACCTACCGCCACCGACAGCGCGAACATCAGCGCATCGAGGAAGCCGTGCTTGTACCACTGGATGCCCAGCACAATCGGCACCATCACCAGCATGAAGCGGATCAACAGCCAGCTCACGCTGCTGACACCGCGATCGAAACTGGTCTGCACGCGCTCGCCCACGATGCTGCGCGCCAGCGAACCCAGGTAGGTGCGCGAACCGGTCGCCGCTGCCACCGCCGTCGCCGTGCCGCTCACCACGTTGGTGCCCATGTAGCAGATGGTGGGCAGATCCAGCGGATTGCCCTGCTGCACGCCCTGAGCACCGCCTTCGACCACGTGTGCCTGCGCCGGGCCGGCCTTTTCCACCGGCAGCGATTCACCGGTGAGGATGGCTTGGCTGATGAACAGGTCCTTCGCAGTCAGCAGACGCAGGTCGGCGGGCACCATGTCCCCCGCAGCCAGATGCACGATGTCGCCCACCACCAACTCACCCACCGGTACTTCGATGCGCTCGCTATGGCCATCCGAAGCGCGGCGCGTGACGGTGGCAGTGTTGCGCACCATCGCCTTCAGCTTCTCTGCCGCCTGCGAGGAGCGGTACTCCTGGGTGAAGCTGAGCAGTACGCTGATGCCCACCATCACCCCGATGATGATTGGGCCCGACAGATCATCCGGCGTCAGGAAGATCTGCACCACCGCCAAGATCAGCAGCACGATGATGAACGGGTTCTTGAACGCGCGCAGCAACTGGACCGTCCAGTGTGGCGGCTTCTCGTGCGAAACCTCGTTTACACCATCGCGCGACAGGCGCTCGGTGATCTGTTCTTCATTGAGGCCAGCCAGGCTGGTGTCCAGGCTGATCAGCAGGGCCTCGTTCTCCTTGAACGCATCCTGCGCCGCAGCCACGCGCGGAGGAGCCGCGGCGGTTTTAGCAGCAGCCTTGGCCATCACAGCCTGGGAGGATTGCTTCATCATGTCTCGCTTCCGTGGAAAGGTGTCGCATGCGGTTCGGAGGCGAGCGTCTGGAACGACTTGCTTCCGCTATCGCAACCCGCGCACGGGGTCACACCACCCGAGCCGGATTGCCACCGGCCAGGGAGGGGGCCACCCCTTGCGCAGTTCGCAATGGCGCATCAGTGGCTAGATACCAGATGAAGATGACGGGACGTACGCAGAGCATCCACCTGATGCTCATGCCAACGGGACAGCGGACGGCCCTGGGCGGCCTCGATCTGCCAATGCATATCGATCGGCGCGCGCTCGACCGGCTTATTCAGCGGCTGGGGAACGGTCACGGTCAGGGGAACACGCACGGCCTCACGGCGGCCGGTCAGGGGAAAACGACCCGCGGTGCGCAGACGAAAGAAATCGCGAAGGAGCTTCATTGGCCCATCTCCTTTAAAACGGTGCTCACGGCACCGTTAGGAGCGGGCCGGACTTCCCTAGTCGAGGAAAGCGCCGGCCAACCGCTGGCGGTTGCCGCGAACGATCAGCTTGTTATGCAATGCCGGCACCCGATGCTCGCGGATGTCGACGTTGCGACTAGGGTAAACGTCCATATGCCTTGGTTAGTTCGGACAGAGGCCCGGCCAGCCACAAGATGCGCCGGTGGGCGCGGCAATTGTCGTGCTGCGATGCAGAACTGTCAACCCTTGGTCACAAACTTTTTGCGGAGCCAATCACCCCGTTCAACCCGCCTTGATTGAGCCTAGTGTTGCCAAACCACGTCACGGTCCACGGCGTAAAGGCGGCAACCTTGGTGCTTTGCGTTGCATCTGGCCAGGGCATTGGCCACTGGATCGGCCCCCAGCGACGCGGCATCCCATCCGCCATCGGCAGAGACAACGAAAGCACGCGGCAGATGCATGGCCAAGAAAGCCTCATACCCGGCGCGCCCTCGCGCATCGAGATAGGGCACAGCGCTCTCATCTGTAAGCGCCGCAAAATGAGACGGGGGCGGAACCGGTGTCGGCCGCGTCCACACCACGTCGTTATCCACTGCGTAGAGCTGGCAGTTCGGGCTGCGCTCACTGCAACGTTCCAGCGCCCGCGCGGCCGGATCAAACCCGCCAAACTCATCGTCAGCACTTCGGGTGCCGATAGCCAGGGCTCTCGGCAATGGTTTGGCGAGGAACCTCTGATAGAAGGCTGCAGCCTGGTCTTCATGCACACCCAGATAGGGGAGTGCCTGCACATCATCCAAGGCCGCGTAATGGCTGGGCGGCGGTGCCGGCGTGGGCAGATATTCCGGGTGCAAAAGTTTGTTGGGCAAATTCACTTTCGCCAGAAAGGCATCCAACTTTGGCACCCAAAGACTCAGCCCCGCGCCGGAGCCGAGCAGATTGTGCGAGTTGCTTTCGAAATTCCCGTACGCAACAAGTTCGCCGGGTGCGCCTTCTGCGGTGTAATGGTCAAACATCGCATGCCACACGGGCGTTGCGAACAGTGCGTCGTTATCGCCGAAAAACCATATCGATGGCGTGGAGGTGCGCGAGCCCAGTGCGCCGGCAGCCTTTATCAATGCATCGTCCGGATCGTTGCAATCGGACGCTTTCATGCCACCGGCAAAGCTGACCAGGCCCTTGACTCCCGGCTCGTCCAAAGTTCCAAATGCCAACGTGTTCCAGCCTCCAAAACTCTGACCCGCGACCACAATTTGTGAGCCGTCGATATACGGCTGTTGCTTGAGGTATCCGATCACCGCACGGATGTCTTTGGCAGCCTCAAGACCCATTGCCGCATCGTCACAACCATGTGCATGCAGATGCCCACCCGACCCGGCGTAACCGCGCATCATCGGCAAAGCCACCGCGTAGCCACGCGAAAGAAAATAATAGGCCGAGAACGTGAGGTGATAGCGAGGCTGCTCGGCAGGCGGCATGTCCGATGTAGAACCGTGATTCATCACGGCCAGCGGGAAAGGACCCGGGCCATCCGGTGTATAGACCGTCATCACCAGCGTCACCGGATCGCCAGGATCACTGGCCACATGAAGTATCCGTTCGTGCAGCAGCGCTGCGTCGGGAGCTTTGGAAGCATCAGTGGCGTCGTCATCGGCGATCGCGATATTCGCCACCGCCAGCAAAAGCATCACAGCCGCCACCATGGGCACTTTATTCGCACGCAGCATTTGCACGTTCCTAAGAAAGGAATCTTCCTTACAGCCGCGCAAATGTCATAGGTATGAGGAAAATCGCGCAGTCTTTTCCGTCAGACGATCAAGTGCCTTGCATCAAAAGCGCTTTTTGTCAGTTCGCAACCTTGGAGGACACCAACTCCTCCGAGAAACGCTGCGATCGCACGCCATTGCTGCTGTAGTACTCCTCGACTGACTTCACGAAGCGCTTCTGTGAGGGCACATACCAGAATGCATCGTACAATCGACCGCTGAAGGTACGCGGCGTGACACGCTGAGTCTGCGTCACTGTCGTCACACCGTTCGCGTTCACCAGCGCACGACTCCCCGCAGCAACCGCGGGAGCCATCACCGCTGTCCACTGGCCATCACATTCAACCTTGATGGCCTTAAAGCTGCCCGCGGCAACCTGCACGTCTTCCCAGCCCGTCACGACATAATCGCAATGCAGGGTTTCGCTTGAATGCCGCTGATTGGGATTGAGTTCGGTGTACTCGACCGTCCATTTCTTGCCGGGTTTCAGCGGAAAATTGAAGGGACGGTTGACGACTTCCTGCTTGCCATTGATATCGCGCGACCGGCTCCAATCCAAGCCGGTGATTCTCTCAATCGGCGGCTGGTTAGAACCTTCCTCTTTGGTCGCAATCAACATGCCATCGCTTTGAATGCGCTCGACGGTTATGTCTTGATTTTTATGCACCCAGCCTTGCGTGCCTTGCTCGATGGTATCGGCGACCACCCAACTGTCACCTGCCTTCAAATCCGGCGCTTCAACCGATTGCGCATACGCAGAAAAGCAGCACAGTCCAAGTGCTGCGCCCAATAGCCTTGCGTACATAATCATTCCCCCTGAATGTGCGTCACCGATTCTAATCGAGCGTCAGAAGCGGGTGAAGGCCTTCGCAAATCATTACGAATGACCTTCCCTATTCAGCGATTCAAATGGCGAGACTCGCACCTATGTGCGTATCGGTGATCCAGTGATCGGCCAACAGGAACGCAAACAACGCCATCAAATAGATGATCGAATACTTGAACGTACGCATGGCGAAGTATTCATCCGGCGGATTCATCATGCGGAAGGCGTAATACAGGAACCCCACGCCCAGCACGGCGGCGCCACCGAAATAGATCATGCCGCTGTAACCGGTGAAAGCTGGCAGCAAACTTACGATGACCAACAGGATGGTGTAGAGCAGGATGTTCCAGCGGGTGTAGCGCACGCCGTGGGTGACGGGCAGCATGGGGATTTCGGCGCGGGCGTAGTCGTCACGACGGAAGATCGCCAGCGCCCAGAAGTGCGGCGGTGTCCAGACGAAGATGATCAGGCATAACTGCAAGGCGAAGGGGTGTAGCGCGTCGGTGACAGCGGTCCAGCCCAGCACCGGCGGAATCGCGCCGGCCAGCCCGCCGATCACGATGTTCTGTGGCGTGGCGCGTTTCAGGTAGGCGGTATAGACCAGTGCATAGCCGATCAGGCCGCCAAAGGTGAGCCATGCGGTCAGGCCGTTCACCAGCAAAGCCAGCACCAGCATCGAGACGATGCCGAGCACAATGGCGAAAAGCAGCACTTGCCGCGGCTTGAGTGTGCCAGTAGCCAGCGGACGACGCGCGGTGCGCGCCATCAGCTTGTCGATGCGCTCATCGATCAGGTGATTGAAAGCCGCCGCTGAACCGGAGGCCATCCAGATGCCGAGCGTCCCAAACACCAGTGCACGCCACGGCGGAATGCCGGGTACCGCGAGAAACATGCCGATTACCGAACAGAACACCAGCAGCGCCACGACGCGCGGCTTGGTCAGCTGCATATATTCGCGAACCAAATTCATGCGAGCACATCCGCGACGTCATTCCGCCATGGTTGCAAACGCGTGAAATTTGCCAGCAACACAAAGAGCAGCAGTGCCGCACCACCGTTGTGCATCGTCGCGACGGCCAGCGGCAAGCCGAAATGCACATTGCTGATGCCTAGTGCCACTTGAAGAATCAATGCTAACAACACTGCGATACCGCCCAGTCGAAATCCACCGTGCACCAAGCGGTACGACAGCCAGCTCAGATAACAGAACACCACCAGCGCGCCAATCCGATGCGTAATCTGGATGGCGCTACGTGCAGCCATGTCGAGAATGCCGCCTTCATAGTTCACACCAATCTCGCGCCACAGCACGAAACCCTGATGAAAATCGGTGGGCGGCGCCCATTGTCCCAAGCAGGTCGGGAAATCGGTACCGCAAGCCAACGCCGCATAGTTGGCGGAAGTCCACCCGCCGAGTGCGATCTGCAATGCAAGCAGCACGATGCCAAACACGACAAGCCTGCGCAATGACGCATCGTGATTGCCCTGCGCGCCGACGCCGTTGTAGCGCAAGGCGACATAGGCAAGCAGCCCGAAGGTGGTCAAGCCGCCCAGCAAGTGCCCCATCACGACGATGGGCTTGAGCAGCAAGGTCACCGTCCACATGCCGAGCATGGCTTGAAAGATGATTACCGCCAATGCCAGCACGCTCATCTTGAGTGCGGCATGCTCACGCAGCCACAGTGCGCCGGTCATCGGCAGCAGGATCGCGAGCAAGGCCAGACCCGACGACCATTCGTGCTCGCCATGCAAGTAAAGCGTGACACCACCTGCGGCCAGCGCCGCGCTAATGATGATCGCCCATTGCACGAGGCGATCTCGCCGCGCAGCCATCAGGGCCAGCAACACCACCAGCACGCCTAGCGTGCCGGCCAGCATGCGATGCACTTGCTCGCGCCAGGCCTTGTCCGATTCATAGGGGCGATCCGGGAAGGCCTGATTGGCTTGCGCCACGGCTTGCGCATGCTGCGGCCAGGTGGCCTTGCCATAGCAGGTGGGCCAGTCAGGACAGGACAGACCCGCATTGGAAAGCCGCACAAACGCGCCGAACATCACCAGGCCAAAGGCGAAGACAGCCGCCAGTACGGCCAGATATGGCGCGATTTTCCGAATACGCAAAGACATTACCGAATAACCTTTTGCAGATCCTTGCGCAAACCGCTCGGATCGAATCCCGCAGGATACCGCGTCAGCGCCGTGCCGTCCGATTCCACCAGCAGCGCGCTGACGCTATCCGGGGCAGCCGGACGATAGGTGGCGAGGCTGCTGTTCACGTCGCTGCCGAGGCTCCAATAGTTCTCCATGCCATTGGCGGCGGCGTCCGCGGGCGGCTGGCCAACGTAGAGCAGGCGCAGACGGTCCGCATTATTGTTGAGGGTGATGCGCGCGGCGGCCATCTTGGTGAGTGCCTCCATGCAATGCGCTGCGCAGTCCGGACCAGCCAGGGCGATCAGGGTCAAGCGCGGGGACGTATCGCGCCAAACCCAGTCCTGGCCATTGGCCAGTCGTATCTGTACGTGTTCCTGATCGAAATTGCGTTGCGGCATGATCGGCTCGCCATAGCCATGACCGGTCGGTTGCCAGCCGCTGAGGTTGAGCAAGGCCGCCGCGATGACAGGGGCGGCGAAGATGAAGACCACCAATAGGAATTTAAGGCGGCTGGCGCGGTGATTAGAAGAAATCGAACTATTCATACCTGTCCCTGAGGAGCTTCATGTTGCCTCACCATCATCCCCGCGAAAGCGGGAATGACGGTATCGAGGCGTCGACATTTGCATTTACTTGTCTCGCCTGCGGCGTTTGCGATGCAAAACCACGAACATCACCACTGCTGCGACAGCAAACGCGAACCACTGAAACGCATACGCCCTGTGCCGTGCTGGCGGCATCGATGAAAGATCCAGCGTGTGCACACGCACATAGATCGCTGCCGGATCCGCATCCAACACCAGTACGCGCGGATAAAGCGTAGCGTGCAAGTCTGCCGCCATCTGGTTCATATCGAGATAGATCGACGTTTTCGGCCACTGCGTCTGCTGTGCCAGCGCATTGCCACCCATTTCGAACCCGTGTTCGGGTGGCGGCTGGTAGATGCCCTGCAACGCCAGCTGAGTCGTCGGCAACGGCGGCAGCTGCGGCGCCTTGCCCGTGCCATTGCCAGGCAGGAACCCAAGGTCGACCAGCAGCAGTCTGCCAGCATGCTCCGGCTGGAACGGTACATACACTTCGACACCACCCATCTCGTCATGCTTGGGGTTGTCGAGCAGATACAGCCGATCAGCGAGGTAATGCCCTTCCACACGCACGCGCGGATACACATCTTCCGGCGGACTAGTTGTCACGACAGCGAAGTCCTGTGGCGATGCACTGGCCGCTGCGGCATACCGTCGCAGAAGTTCTTCCTTGTCATCAGCGCGATGCAATTGCCAGATGCCCAGGCGCACAAAAATAAGCACTCCGGCCACCACCAGCAACACAGACCACCACGCCGGCCGACGCATCAAGCTCATGCAGTGACTCCGGATGAGACGGCTATACTGGCCATGTCGCGCCTGCTCAGGTCAATCACGTGGAAACCATCTACAAAGTCGTGCTGGTGATCATGTTCCTGGTGGTGGTGTTCAACCTCGGCCAGGCGCTGTATTTCATGATGACCGACAAAGACGGCGGTAAGCGCACCGTATGGGCGCTGACCCGACGCATCAGCTTTTCGCTGGTGCTGATTGCGATGGTCATTGTCGGCATCAAGATGGGGTGGATTCACCCGCATGGGGTTGGACAGTAATTGTAACGGGCGTCCTGCCCCGGCTCGTGAGCTGCGACGTTTAGGGCAGGAACTCCTCGCCACAAATCTCAATCCCGCCTCACCGTCATTCCGGCGCAGGCCGGAATCTATTTCCACAGAATCGCATGGGACGCTCCATCGACATTCCTGTGCTTCGCGCGAGACTCCAAATGGATTCCGGCCTACGCCGGAATGACGGTGAGATGCGTGCGTACCTGGCACTAAAGATCCGAGGCACTTCGCACCATGAGGAACGCAAAAGCCCGCCTTTCGGCGGGCTTTTGCATGGAAGCAGGATAGCGCTCAGAGGATGTACACAAACATGAAAAGCCCCAGCCACACCACATCCACAAAGTGCCAATACCAGGCCACCGCCTCGAAGCCGAAATGGTGCTCCTTGCTGAAGTGACCAGCCAGCACACGCAGCCAGATGATCGCCAGCATGATCGTACCCAGCGTCACGTGCAGGCCGTGGAAACCGGTAAGCATGAAGAAGGTACAGCCATACACGCCCGAGCCGAGCGTGAGGTTCAGTTCCTTGTACGCCTCCATGTATTCATGAGCTTGGCAATACAGGAAGCTGGCACCCAGCAACACCGTCACGCCCAGGAACGCCAGCACCTTGCCACGATGACCTGCCTTCAGGGCGTGATGCGCAATCGTGACGGTAACGCTGGAGCTGAGCAGGATCAGGGTATTGAGCAGCGGAAGGCCCCACGGCGCCACCGTCTCGAACGCACCACCCACATGCGCCGGACCGTTGCCGCCACCCGAGCCCCACGAAGCGGCGTAGTCACTCCACAGGAACTGGTGTGTCAGCACGCCATGGCCATAACCACCCAGCCACGGCACCGAGAACATGCGGATGTAGAACAGCGCACCGAAGAAGGCGCCGAAGAACATCACCTCGGAGAAGATGAACCACATCATCCCCATGCGGAACGAGCGATCCACCTGGCTGTTGTAGCGCCCGGCCATCGACTCGTGGATTACCGAGCGGAACCAGCCGAAGAACATGAGCAGGATGCCGACGAAGCCGATCAGCAGCAGTGTCTTGCCGAAGCCACTCTCGCCAGGCTCGGCATTGAGCCAGTGCGCCGCGCCGAATACGGTGAGGAACATGACCACAGCGGCCACGATCGGCCACTGGCTCTTGCTCGGTACGTAATAAATGTCGTGCTGCTGACTCATGATGTGTATTCCGTAGATGTTCCTGGTGACCTACGTGCACAACAACTTGCTGCGACACCTCGAAAAACAATCCGTACGGATGCTTTCGAGTCTTTCTAATACCTACTGCGACAGCGCCTCAACCTCTGCACGTTGATGCAACTGCGGATGATGCTGAAGCCAGAACATCTGCGCGATCGATACGGCAAACACCACAAAGGCAATTGCACCCACAACCGCGGCAGTGCGACGTGCACGACGCAGTCTTTGCGTCTGTCCGCTGTCGAGGGTCTGGTTATCCAGCTTCATCGATCAATCCTCGACATGGCCGTGCGCCAGTTCTTCGTCATGAATCACCGGCGCGACCGAGAACGAGTGATGCGGCGGCGGCGACGACAACGTCCACTCCAACCCCCTGGCACCTTCCCACACGCGATCGGTGGCTTTCTTCTTGGAGAACCACACGCAATGGATGATCACACCAAGGAAGATCAGCTGCGAGGCGCCGAACAGGAAGCCGCCGATCGAGCTGATCATGTTGAAGTTGGCGAAGGCCACGTTGTAATCCGGAATACGGCGCGGCATGCCGGCCAATCCCAGGAAGTGCTGCGGGAAGAACAACACGTTCACCCACACCACCGAGTTCCAGAAGTGCACTTTGCCCCAGAACTCGCTGTACATATGACCGGTCCACTTCGGAATCCAGTAATACGTCGCGGCCATGATCGCGAAGATCGCACCCGTCACCAGCACGTAGTGGAAGTGCGCCACCACGAAGTAGGTGTCGTGGTACTGGAAGTCCGCCGGCACCAGCGCCAGCATCAGGCCGGAAAAGCCACCGATGGTAAACAGGATGACGAACGCGATAGCGAACAACATCGGCGTTTCAAAAGTCATCGAGCCACCCCACATGGTGGCGACCCAGTTGAACACCTTCACACCCGTTGGCACCGCAATCAGCATGGTGGCGTACATGAAGAAGATTTCGGCGCCCAGCGGCAGACCCACCGCGAACATGTGGTGCGCCCACACGATGAACGACAGGAAGGCGATCGAGGCGATCGCGAACACCATCGCCTTGTAGCCGAAGATCGGCTTGCGCGAGAAGGTCGGAATGATTTCCGAAATGATCCCGAACGCCGGCAGGATCATGATGTACACCTCGGGGTGACCGAAGAACCAGAACACATGCTGGAACAGGATCGGATCACCACCACCGGCGGCATCGAAGAAGTGGGTATTGAAGTACTTATCGGTGAGCAGCATGGTCACTGCGCCCGCCAACACCGGCATCACCGCAATCAGCAGGAACGCCGTGATCAGCCAGCTCCACACGAACACCGGCATCTTCAGCAGATCCATGCCCGGCGCGCGCATGTTGAGGATGGTGGCGATGATGTTGATCGCGCCCATGATCGAGCTGATACCCATCAAGTGCACGGCGAACACCACATAGGCCAGCGAGGCGCTCTGCAGCGACAGCGGCGGATACATGGTCCAACCACCGGCGGGGCCGCCGCCCGGCAGGAATAACGTGGACAGCATCAGCGCGAAGGCAAACGGCAGAATCCAGAACGAAAGATTGTTCATGCGCGGCAGCGCCATATCCGGCGCACCGACCATCATCGGGATCATCCAGTTGCCCAGACCCACGAAGGCCGGCATCACCGCGCCGAAGATCATCACCAGCGCATGCATGGTGGTCATTTCGTTGAAGAAGTACGGCTGCACCAGCTGCATGCCCGGCTGGAACAGCTCGGCACGGATCACCATGGCGAAGCTGCCGCCAATGAAGAACATCAGTAGCGAGAAGATTAGATACAGCGTGCCGATGTCCTTGTGATTGGTGGACATCACCCAGCGCTGAAAGAAGTTCTGGTGCTCGTGGTGTTCGTCGTGATGCTCATCGTGGTGGTCGTGGGTGGCTGCCTGGGCCATAGCCTTGAACCTCTACCTAAATGAATGCGTTTACGTGAACTGCGGTACGAAAGCAGCCGAATGATCAACCTTGTGTTACGTGTGCCGGCGCTACTTGTGCTGTCGCCTGTGCAGGTGCTGCCGCGGTGGAGGCCGGCGCCGGCGCTGCAGCAGGTTTCTGCTGTTCGGCCAGCCACTTGGCGAAATCCTCCTGCGACACAGCCTTCACCACGATCGGCATGAAGCCATGATCCTGGCCGCACAACTCGGCGCACTGGCCGCGATAGATGCCTGGCGTATTGATATTGGTCCACGCCGCGTTCACCACGCCCGGGATCGCATCCATCTTCCAGCCTAGCGCGGGCACGAACCAGGAATGGATGACGTCGTCGGCGGTGATCACGAAACGGATCTTGGTATGGATTGGCACCACCAGCGGGTGGTCCACATTCAGCAGGTAGGTTTGCTCGCCATCGGCCTTCACCGACCAAGGGTCGAGGCCGGAATTGAGCTGACGTACCTGGTTGCTCTGGTCATCCAGCTTGGACATGAAGCCAACGTGGTCGAGGGCCTTGCCCTGGTAGTCGACGTAGTCATAACGCCACTTCCACTGATAGCCGGTGACTTTCACCGTCATCTGCGCGCCAGTGGTGTCGGAGAACTGGCGCAGGCCATCAGTCGCCAGCCACGCCAGCGTAATAAGGATAAGAATCGGGATGATGGTCCAGATGATTTCGACCGTGGTGTTGTGCGACCACTTCTCCGCCACCGCGCCGCGCGATTTGCGGAAGCGGAACATGGCGATGAACATCGCACCGAACACCAGGATGCCGATCACCACGCACACGCCCAACGCGACGTTGTTGAGCATGTAGGGCACATGGGAATACGTCGTCACGCCTGGCGTGAGATTCAACTGCCCGGGCTGCGGATTCGCCTGGACGGTGCCGCCAAACATACCAAGGGCCCCCAACCCCAATGCCACGACTGCGTGTTTCGCCTTGAACTTGATGCCGTGCTTCCCGATGCCGCCAGCTCTCATGTTTGCACCTTTGTTGAACCTACCTGCGCGACTGGGATTGAACATCCGACAGCAGCACCCTGAGTTTCCGGAACAGCTCGGCGCGTTCCTCCTCCGCGAGGAAAGCCCCAACTTCCAGCCTGCGTCCATGCGACGACAACAACAATCGGTAACGCCCCTCCCCTGATTCCAGCAGCACGCGCACCCAATAGGGCTGGAAGCGCATGCAACGGCGTCCCGGCAGGGTTTGCACCTCCAGCGACTCCGCGTCGAGGGTGATGCGTTCGCTGCGGTCGCCGGCCCGCCAAGCCACGCTCAAGGCGATAGCTACCGCGGAAGCCTCGATCAGGGCGAACAGCGGGGCAAACACATTGCCCTGCCACGCTCCCAGACCTGCCGTTATCAACGCCAGGGTAGCCAGCACCAGGATCAAACGACGCAGACCGCGCCGGCTGAGCACGCGATTGGGCCTTAGCCACAACACGCACGGCAGGCCGCCGAGGGCTGGTCGAAGCACGATCATGAAAAGTCCGGCGTGCCTGGAACGCTCCGATCATAGGCCGCGAGCCAAGAGGGGGCAAGGATGGGTGCAGCGTATGCGAAGCGCGTGCAGCAGCGCTGTTCGCGCGCAAAAACATGAGTATTTGCGAGGATATACGCGCTGTGCGCAGTTTGTGGCTGTCACGGATTTGTGATGTGCGGAATGCTGCGCGCAGTTCTGCGGTTGCTACAAATTGTCGCGGGCAAGCATGCCGATGCGCTCCGAAGAGCTGCCGCACTTATCGATGACATGGAAGGCTGACGCTCCCGAACATTGCACTCGCCCAAATCCGTCGTCCCGGCGAAGGCCGGGACCTAGTGTCTTTGGAGATCTTCAAGTCGCCGGGTCCCGGCCTTCGCCGGGACGACGGATCACGGGCCGCGCCTCTATGTATAAAGATGCGTTCCCGCCCCACCCCGCCGTACAATCCCGCGTTCCCCAGCCCATTCCCCAACGCGCCGCGCCATTGTGACCCAACCCATACTCACCCCCGAACTGCCGACCGGCGCCGAGCCGGCCCGTGCACGCATCACCGCGGCATGGCTGCGCGACGAGACCGAAGCGGTCAACGATCTACTGGCCCAGGCCACCCTGCCGCCGGCCGAGCGCGAAAAAGTGATCGACTTGGCTGCCGACCTGGTCACTCGCGTGCGTGCCCGCGCCAAGGATCAGAGCGCGGTCGAATCCTTCATGCGCCAGTACGACCTATCCAGCGAGGAAGGCGTGCTGCTGATGTGCGTGGCCGAAGCCCTGCTGCGCATCCCGGACAAGGCCACCGCCGACAAGCTGATCCGCGACAAGCTGGGCGACGCGAATTGGAAGAAGCACCTGGGCCAGAGCGAGTCGCTGTTCGTCAACGCCTCCACCTGGGGCCTGATGCTCACCGGCAAGCTGGTGAACCTCACCGAAGACACCCGCCACGACTTCACCGGCGCACTACGCCGCCTGGTCGGCCGTGCGGGTGAGCCTGCCATCCGCCTCGCGGTGCGCCAGGCTATGCGCATCATGGGCCATCAGTTCGTGATGGGGCAGACCATTGGCGATGCGCTCGACCGTTGCGCCAAGGCGGAATACGCCGTCTATCGTTATTCCTACGACATGCTGGGCGAGTCGGCACTCACCAGCGAAACCGCCGAGCGCTACCAGCAGGATTACCGCAACGCCATCAAAGCCATCGGCGGGCGCGGTCCATTTGCCAATCACACCGACGCACCGTCGATTTCGGTGAAGCTCTCCGCGCTGCATCCGCGCTATGAAGTAGCCAACCGCGAACGCGCGCGCCGCGATCTCACTGCCAAGCTGCTGGAGCTGTCGCAGCTGGCGATGAAGCAAGGTATCGCGCTATCGGTCGACGCTGAAGAAGCCGATCGCCTGGAACTTTCGCTGGATATCATCGGCGACGTCTTCGCACATCCGTCGCTGCAAGGCTGGAATGGCCTTGGTATCGTGGTGCAGGCCTACTCCAAGCGCACGCCGTTCGTGATCGACTGGCTGATCGAAACCGCGCGCGCCAGCGGCCGCCGCTGGTACGTGCGCCTGGTGAAGGGCGCTTACTGGGATGCTGAGATCAAGCGCGCGCAGGAATTGGGCCTGTCCGGGTACCCGCTTTACACGCGCAAGCCGAACACCGACGTGTCCTACATGGCCTGCGCGCACAAGCTGTTCGATGCGGGCAGCGATCTCATCTATCCGCAGTTCGCCACGCACAACGCACACACCATCGCGGCGGTGCATCACATTGCTCGCGGCCGTCCGTTTGAGTTCCAGCGCCTGCATGGCATGGGCACGGATCTGTACGCGGAAGTCATCGGCAAACAGAACCTCAACGTGCCCTGCCGCGTGTACGCGCCGGTAGGTACGCACGAAGATTTGCTGCCGTATCTGGTGCGCCGACTGCTTGAAAACGGCGCCAACACCAGCTTCGTCAACCGCGTGGTGGACGAAACGCTACCGGTGCGCGAACTGGTCGCTGATCCGTGCGAAACGGTGCGCCGTTTCGCGGCCGCCAACCACGGCAACTTTGCTCACCCGCGCATCCCCCTGCCGGTCAACCTGTTCGGTGAACTTCGGAAGAATTCCATGGGCGTCAACTTCTCCAACGACAATGAACTGAGGGCCCTCGCCGAGGCGGTCAACGCAAAATCCGGCCAATGGAACGCCACACCGCTGGTGCCGGGCGCACAGGGCAATGGTCCCACCGTGCCAGTGACCAATCCGGCCGATCGCCGTGACAACGTCGGCAGCTACGTCAGCGCCGATGCCGCGCTGGTCGACAAGGCGCTGGCCAACGGCGTCGCCGCCCAATCGAACTGGGATCGCCTGCCCGCTGCCAGCCGCGCCGCGATTCTTGAGCACGCTGCCGACCAGCTTGAAGCACGCCGCGCCGAATTCATCGCATTGTGCGTGCGCGAAGCCGGCAAGAGCCTGCCCGACGCGATTGCCGAAATCCGCGAAGCCGCCGACTTCCTGCGCTACTACGCCACGATGGCGCGCCGCCTGTTCGGCCACCCGGAACAGTTGCCCGGCCCGACTGGCGAAAGCAACCAGCTATTCCTCAACGGTCGCGGTGTGTTCGTCTGCATCAGCCCATGGAACTTCCCGTTGGCGATCTTCCTGGGTCAGGTCTCTGCCGCGCTTGCCGCAGGAAACAGCGTGATCGCCAAGCCGGCCGAGCAGACCAGCCTGATCGGCTACGCCGCTGTGAAATTGCTGCACGAAGCCGGTGTCCCGGCCGACGTGCTGCAGTATCTGCCGGGCGATGGCGCCGTGGTCGGCGCTGCGCTGACGAAAGATCCACGCGTGGCCGGCGTAGCCTTCACCGGCTCCACCGAAACCGCGTGGGCGATCAACCGCGCACTCGCCGCGCGCAACGCACCGATCGCCGCACTGATCGCCGAAACCGGCGGCCAGAACGCGATGATTGCCGACTCCTCCGCGCTGCCCGAGCAGATCGTGAAGGACGTGATCGCCTCCGCCTTCCAGTCCGCCGGCCAGCGCTGCTCCGCTGCACGCGTGCTGTTCGTGCAGGAAGACATCGCCGACAAGGTGATCGGCATGCTCGCCGGCGCCATGGCCGAACTGAAGGTCGGCGATCCGGGCCAGCTCTCCACTGACGTGGGTCCGGTGATCGACGAGGACGCGCTGAAGATCCTCAACGATCACGCCGCACGCATGGACAAAGAAGCGAAGAAAATCGCCGAGGCCAAACTCGAGCCGGCCGCCACCGGCAACGGTACTTTCTTCGCGCCGCGTGCCTATGAAATTCCGTCGCTCGACGTTCTCAAGCGCGAAGTGTTCGGTCCGGTGCTGCACGTGATCCGCTGGAAGGGCAGCGATCTGCCCAAGGTGATCGACGCCATCAACGGCACCGGCTACGGCCTGACGCTCGGTGTGCACAGCCGCATCGACGACACCGTGGAATACATCCGCAGCCACGCCCGCGTCGGCAACTGCTACGTCAACCGCAACCAGATCGGCGCGGTGGTCGGCGTGCAGCCGTTCGGCGGCGAAAGCCTCTCCGGCACCGGTCCGAAAGCTGGCGGTCCGCACTATCTGCTGCGTTTTGCGGGTGAGCGCACGCTGACCATCAACACCACGGCTGCAGGTGGCAATGCGTCGCTGTTGACCATCGGCGAGTAACGCCCCAGCTTTCCCGGAATGTAAAAAGCATCCCCGTCGCCATTCCCGCGAAAGCGGGAATCCATTTTAGTTTCTCGCCAAAGAGCAAGATGGATTCCCGCTTTCGCGGGAATGACGGCGGGGCAAGATGGAGTCATTGCGAAAATGTCCACGCTTCGCTTAGCGACCCTGCTTTTGTTGATATGCCTGGGCATGGCGGCCCACGCCGCCAATCTCGATCCGAACGAACAGCACTTCCTCGCCACGCTACAACTCGGCGCCTCGCCCCAGGTCCGTTATCTGGACTCCAACGGCAAACCACTCGCATACGACGCCTTCGCGCAACAACTGCAGCAGCGCCGCTCCTACAGCATGACCCGCGACCGCCAGTCCGGTATGGCCGTACTGCGCCTTCGCCCATCCGGCGCTCATGCTGGCGAACCCGGACGATTCTCGTTCGGCCGCGGCGATGCCTTCCCGCCATTCGAACTACCGTCACTGCGCGGCACCACCCAGCGACTTGGCGATTTTCACGGCCGCTACACATTAATCAGCTTTTTCTTCGCCGAGTGCGCGCCCTGCATTGCGGAAGTGCCGACGCTGAACGCCTTCGCACGCGAACACGGCGACATGAACGTGATTGCCGTCACCTTCGAAGACGCCGATTTGGCACGCGGTTTTGTGAAAGATCACGGCCTGAATTGGAACGTGCTCTACAACGGTGAGGCCCTTACCGACACGCTGGGCGTGGGCACCTATCCCACGCTGATGCTGATCGATCCTTCCGGCCATGTCGCAGGCGCGGCCGTGGGTATGTCGCTGAGTGATGATTCTGTGAAGCGATTGGCGGATCTCGATGGCTGGATTGCGCAGTGGAAGAAAGCAGCGTCTTCTACAACGCGATAGCTACCTGATTTGCCTCGAACCTCCATACCGTCGTCCCAGCGGACGCGGAGAGGGCACATGGACGTGCCCGGCTTTGAGGAGCGAGGAAAGCTAGGACGACGGTATGGCGAAATTAGAAACCTCTGCACGAATCAACACATCAAGAATGCGCACTCCCTGCACCCGCACTTGTGCGCCGCGCCAACCAACCCGCCGCCACACGTGCTAGAAAACACTTTCTGCGCCGAAGAGGGTCGGCCCGGGGATGGTCTGGCATGTCAGAACTGGCAGTTGAACCGCTGCGCGCGCGACGTCTGTCGCCGCCTTTGATCGAACCCGATCCACGCGCGCTCGCCGCAACCATTCCTCCCAACGTGCTCGTTCATCTCACCGAACTGGCTGCACGACGCGGTCATTCCAGCGAGCCATGGTTCGCCGGGCTCGGCATCACGCGCCAGCAGATCAACGATCCATCCGTGCGTGTGTCTTATCGTCAGGCGCGCACTGTCATTGCACGTGCGTTGCGCGTATTGCGCGATCCCGGGCTTGGTTTGCTCATTGGCCGCAACGAAACCATCGGCAGTTTCGGCCTACTTGGGCTGGCGATGATGACCTCGCGCAACTTCGGCGAAGCGATGGGCGTAGGTATCGAAAACCACAAAGTCTGCGGCAGCTTGCTCGATGTGGATTTCGCAGTGGTCGATGCACACACCGTTGCTGCACAAGCATGGCCGCGCTTCGGCGAAATCGAGTTGGTGCCATTTCTGTGCGAAGAACTGCTTTCCAGCAGTCTAGCGCTTGCACGTGAACTGGTCGGCGCGAATTTGATTCCTGTGCGTGTGGAGCTGGCTTATCCCGCACCGCCCTACGTTGACGAATACGCGCGAACCTTCCAATGCGATGTGCGCTTCGGCGCACAACACAATCGTGTGCTGATTGATACGCATTGGATGGACTATCCACTGCCTGGCTACAACCCGCTCACCTCACGGCAAGCGCTGGCGCTATGCCACCAGCAACTGCGCGGCACCAGCAGTTCCGATGAAATCGTCGGTTCCGTGGAGCGCCTGTTGCGTAGCCGTCTGCGCGAACATCCCCGGCTCACGGAAGTCGCGCGCACGCTGCACCTGAGTGAACGCTCGCTGCGTCGCCGGCTCGCCGACAGCGGCCGTATCTTCCGCGAAATCCACGATCGCGTGCGCGCTGAACGCGCGCTGGAATTGCTGCACGCAGGACAAATGAGCGTCGCCGAAATCGGCATCGAACTTGGCTTCAGCGATCCGCGTGAATTTCGCCGCGCGTTCAAGCGCTGGACCGGCATGCCGCCGCAGCTGGCGCGGCGCAGCTTCCCGACCTGAAACCGATCAGCTGACTTGGCGCTTCTTCGCCGCCGGCTTGCGTTTGTCCGTACGCATTCTTTCCATAGCCTGCAATTGATGCGCTTTCATGATCGTGGCGACCAGCCCTGGAAAGCGTTGCTCGACTTCCACGCAACGTGTGCTGTTGCGCATTTCCACGCCCTGCCGCTCACTGCGGATCAGCCCCGCATCACGCAACGCGCGGAAATGCTGTGAAAGCGTGGATTTGGGAATGTCCCGATCGCTGATTTTCAGGAAGTTGGAACAAGTCGCACCGCTGCAAATGGCCAGTTCGGCGTAGATGGCCGCGCGCACAGGATCGGACAGGGCGTGCAGGATGCCCTCTACGGTGATGTCTTCGATCGACGGGTGAACCAGCGGCCTCATGGGGCGTATTTTATCAGGCACTTGATTTCTAGTTCTATAGTTCATAAGTTACGAACTATGGAATTTAAGACTACCTCCCTCCACCTGTCTGCAGGACAAACTCATGAGCAAGCTGAAAGGTAAGGTCGCCGTTGTAACCGGCGGTTCCAAGGGCATCGGCGCGGCCATCGCCAAGGCGCTCGCCGCCGAAGGCGCCTCGGTGGTCGTCAATTACGCCTCCAGCAAGGCCGGCGCCGACGCGGTCGTGGCTGAGATCGAAAAGGCCGGCGGCAAGGCCCTCGCCGTAGGTGGCGATGTGTCCAAAGCTGCCGACGCGCAGGGCATCATCGACGCAGCAGTCAAGCAATTCGGTCGTCTCGACGTGCTGATCAACAACTCCGGCGTCTATGAGTTCGCACCACTCGAAGACATCACCGAAGAGCATTTCAACAAGCACTTCAACGTTAATGTGCTGGGCCTGCTGCTGACTACCAAGGCGGCGTCGAAGCACCTGGGCGAAGGTGGCAGCGTGATCAACATCGGTTCGCTGGTCACGCGCCTGACTCCGCCCGGCAGTGCCGTGTACACCGCGACCAAGGGTGCCGTGGATGCGATCACCGGCGTGCTGTCGCGTGAACTTGGTCCGCGCAAGATTCGCGTGAACGCGCTGAATCCCGGCATGGTGGAAACCGAGGGCACCCATAGCGCAGGCTTTATCGGTTCGGACTTCCATCAACACGCCACCGCGCAGACGCCACTGGGCCGCATCGGCCAACCCAACGACATCGCTTCCATCGCCGTATTCCTGGCCTCCGACGACTCATATTGGTTGACCGGCGAACATCTTTTCGCTGCCGGCGGAATGCGTTGATTGGAATAGACGTCGCCGCGCTAGCACGATGAACCCACTTGGCCCTGCCGAATCCGGCAGGGCCATTTTTTATTGCCGGTGCACGCTGCCGTCGCCAATGCCCAGACACAGGCGCTGCGATCGGGGCGAGTTTGTTGCCTGTGCTCGCAGTACCCGCTCCGTCGCACCCCTCTTCGGAGGCAAAGCCGGCACGCTCAGCGGAACCTGCGTCGAAACCCGGTCACCCGCATAGGCGAGGTGGAACAGCCGATTCATCCAGAACGAACGCATGGTCATCTCCGGATCCACTTGAATGATGTTCAAGATAGATCCAGTTCATTTCGCCTAAAAGCGATATCTCTGCAAGGCAGACTTGAGAAAATTTGAATATCTCAACGCCTTGCTCACCCCACCTTTGACCACCGGGTCGAGGATGGCCACCCGAAGAGACCGGTGCGCCAGCGCTGTCACATGGCCATTACACTGGCCGCTTTGCCCCCCATCTCCGTCCCTTTCGCCCTCCCCCCACAACGCTCCTTGGGGGACAGTGCGCTTGTACGCGTCCGTATGGCGCGAGGGGAGATGCCACCATGCGCAAGACCTGCACGCTGATCGCCATCGCGCTGCTGCTAGCCGCCTGCGGCCATCAGGAAAGCGCAACGCAGAATCAGAACGATGTTTCGTTCGAGAGCAAGCTGGAGCAACAACTGCTCGATGCCAAGCCTGGCAGCGTCATCGACATTCCGGCTGGCCATTACTCGCTCAAGCGGGGCTTAAGCCTGCGCACGAATGGCGTAACGATCCGCGGCACCGGCATGGACAAGACCGTATTGTCATTCAAGGGCCAGGTCGTCGGTCCAGAAGGGCTGCTGGTGAATGCCGATGACTTCACCATCGAAAACCTAGCCATCGAAGACACGATGGGCGATGCGCTGAAGATCAACCAAGGCAAGAACATCACTATCCACGGCGTACGTATCGAATGGACCGATGGCCCCAAGACCACCAACGGCGCGTACGGTCTTTATCCGGTCAAGACACAGAACGTGCTGGTGGAAGACTCGGTGGTGATTGGCGCGTCGGATGCCGGCATCTATGTGGGCCAGTCCAACAACATCGTAGTGCGGCGTAATCGCGCCGAGCAGAACGTGGCCGGCGTCGAAATCGAAAACTCGGTCAACGCCGACGTGTATGACAACACGGCCACGAAGAACACCGGCGGCATCCTGGTGTTCAACATGCCCAACCTGTCGCAGGAGGGACATGCCACTCGTGTCTTCCACAACAAGGTGTTCGACAACAACACCGGCAACTTCGCTAGAAAAGGTGCCGCCGTTGCCAGCGTACCTGCAGGCTCGGGCATCGTGGTGAACTCCAACGACAAGGTGGAGATCTTCGACAACGACATTGCTGACAACCAGACAGCCAGCATCATCATCTCCAGTTACTTCTCCACGAATTACTACAACACCAGCGGCGTTGCCGCCGATTACAACCCGTATCCCAAGAGCATTTATGTCTACGGCAATCGCATCACCGGCGGCGGCGATTCGCCTGACGGACTGAAGCTGAAAACACTCAAGACCGCCGTCTACGGCCTTACCGGTAAATTTCCGGATGTGATCTGGGATGGTTATGCCGATCCGAAAGACCTTGTCGATGGCCTGCCGCCGTCAGGCGATCGCATCTGCATCCAGGATGTGAATGGCGTGCTCAACATCGATGGTCCGCACAGCTACAAGAATCCAAGCACCGACACCAAGCCCTATCAGTGCACCTTGCCCAAGCTGCCGCCTGTCGTGCTGAACCCAGAACCGAAAGTCTGAGAATCGCGTCGATGCAGATGAAGATGTGGGTACGCGGGCTACTGCTGCTTGCGTTGCTATGCTTGTCGGCCTGTCACCACGGCATGGATCCGGTGGCGTTCCATGACGATGGCTATCCGCCGAAGCTGAGCGACTGGCACGTAGTGGAAGCGCGTGACGGCGTATTGCAGTTGAATGAGGGCGTGGTGCCTTATGAGCTCAATACGCCGCTGTTCACCGACTACGCGCACAAACTTCGCACGATCTGGATGCCGAAAGGTGTATCGGCCAAGTACAGCCCAACCGACACGTTCGACTTCCCAGTCGGCACCATCATCAGCAAGACATTTTTCTATCCACTGCCAAAGGACAAACCGCGCAATGCGACGGATATCGCGCGCACCTACGACACCAGCCGCGATTTCGCAGGACAAGGCCTGAATCTTGCCCATGTGCATCTGATCGAAACGCGCCTGCTGGTGCGTCGCAAGGACGGCTGGGTCGCCATCCCTTATGTGTGGAATGCCGAGCAAACCGATGCGGTACTTGCACGCACTGGCGATGTACAGGCGTTGACCCTGGTGAGCGACGACGGCAAGCGCGAAGACTTCAACTATGTCGTGCCCGACCAAAGCCAGTGCGTGAGCTGCCACGCGCACGATTGGACCACTCGTGCAATACAACCGATCGGGCCCAAGGCACGCCATCTCAATCGTGATTACCGCTATGCCGACGGCGATGAGAACGAACTGACGCACCTGGTGCGCGAGGGCTATCTCACCGGCGCACCGGATCCTGCCGATGCGCCACGCAATGCGAACTGGATGGACACGCATGCGTCACTCGATGCTCGTGCCCGCGCCTATCTGGATATCAATTGCGGCCATTGCCACAACCCGAAAGGTGCCGCCAATACCACGGGCCTGACACTGGATATCACCACGCTGGAAGACCGTCACATCGGCATCTGCAAACCACCGACCGCTGCGGGTCAGGGCACAGGCGACCATCTGTTCGACATCGTGCCGGGCCATTCTGACGACTCCATCATTCCCTACCGGCTCAGCTCCGCCGTGCCCGGCACGATGATGCCGGAATTGGGACGCAGCACCGTGCATGAAGAAGGCGTCGCACTCATCAAAGCGTGGATTGCATCGCTGCCCGGGCAATGCGTGGTGATGCATTGACATGAATCGCATGGATGCAAGACATGCAGGTTTGTGGCGATATCGCTCAGTGCGTGGCGTCACCCTGAAGACGTGCAACATTGCTGGCCAGACTCGCCGCGACCAAACGCATGACGGATGGCGCATCGAGCGACGGATCGTCGAAGAGCATTTCCAATGCCGCGAAAGCCATGCTGTCGGCGACCCGGCTGATGAGCTGCAACTCCGCCACCGGCACTTCAGGAAAGGCTTCGCTCAGGCGCGCCGTCGCCTGCACCGCCACTTCGCTGGCCGACTCCAGCCGCACATCTTGCAGCATGGGAATCGCACGCAACGCACGCATGATCCAGATGCCACCGGTCGCTTGGCGCGTGACCTCATAGGTTTCCAGCAGCAAGCCGGTCAGCGCTTCTTCCAGCGCGTTCGCCGAGACGAACGCCGCCGTCGTCAGCCATGGTTCGATCAACGCATTCTGCCGGTGCATCAGGCGCAGGCCGAGCTCGTGCAGCAAGGCGTATTTGTTCGGGAAGTAGCGATACAAGGCCGGCGGCGACAGCCCTGCGCGCTGGCAGACCAGATTGGTGCTGAGCTGCTCGAAACCCACCTCGGCCAACACCTGGGCGGTCACGTCCAGCAAGTGTTCGTAGGTTTCGGCAGCGCGGGACTGCGCGGGGGTCACCTTGGGCGCCAGATCGAGCTTGGGGGGCTTGGCGCTGCGGCGGGGCCGCTTGGTCGGGACTGGCACGGAATGTAGGTCCTTGGGGTCTTGCGGTAATTATAGCTATAACTATATTGTAGCTAATACTAGCTTTTAGGGGAGTAAGACTTTTATGCCCAGCGCGGCGCCCGCCATCGTGCCCTCACGCAACGAACGCCTTGTGCTGGCGGTCGATCTGGGCACGTCCGGTTGCAAGGTCGCACTGATCGGCATGGATGGCAGCGTACTGGCATGGACCTTCCGCCCGGTGGCACTGCATCTGGTCGATGAACTGGGCGTCGAGCAGGATCCGCAAGACTGGTGGCATGCCTTTCTCGACGGCGCGCAGGAATTGCTGACCTCGGACACACGCCGGCGGCGGCAAGTCGTAGCGGTCTGCTGTTCGACCTTCGGCGAATGCACCATCCCGGTCGACCAGGAAGGCAACGCGCTCGCACGTGCCATGTTGTGGGTAGATATGCGCGGCGCCGACGCGATCCGCCGGCGTGCGCGCCGCGGACGGTTGAACATCCAGGGCTATGGTCCGCTCCGCCTCGCACGCTGGCTGCGCCTTACCGGCGGCGCGCCGTCGCTGTCCGGCAAGGATCCGGCCGGCCATATGGCCTGGCTCTACGATCATCAGCCGGCACTGGTCGAGCGCACCAGCAAATTTCTCAACGCGCTCGATTTCATGAATCTGCGCCTGACCGGCCGGTTTTGCGCCACCTACGATTCGGCCCTCACCACCTGGGCCACAGATAACCGCGATCTCTCACAAGTGCGTTACGACGCGGGCCTGCTGCGGCTGCTCGGTGTCGATCGCGACAAGCTGCCGGATCTGGTGCATTCGACGGAAGTGATCGGCCACTTGCTGCCAACGGTCGCCGACATCCTGGGACTTGCGCCGGATACCAAGGTTGTCGCCGGCGGCATCGACAACTCGGCGGCGGCCATCGGTGCCGGAACGGTGCGCGATGGCGAACTGCACCTGTATCTGGGCACATCGTCCTGGCTGGGCGCACATATGCCGCACAAGCGCACGCATATCAGCACCTTCATCGCATCGCTGCCATGCGCACAACGCGACCGTTATCTGGCGATGGCAATGCAGACGACGGCGTGCGGCAATCTTTCGTTCCTGCGCGACCGCATTCTGTTTCATGCCGACGAGCTACTCGGCGATGATCAGCGCACGGATGTCTATCCGCTGCTCGACCGCATCGCCGATCGCGTACCGGCAGGGTCACGCGGTCTGTTCTACATGCCGTGGCTGCACGGCGAACGCACGCCCGTGGACGACCGGCATCTGCGCGCCGGCCTGTTCAACCTCTCGCTGGAGCACACCCGCGAAGACATGATCCGCGCCTTCCTCGAAGGCGTGGCCTTGAACACGCGCTGGATGCTCGAACCGATGCTGGATTTCGTCGACAGCGGACGCGGTGGCGCCATCACTATTGTCGGCGGCGGCGGCCAATCGGAAGTCTGGTGTCAGATGATCGCCGACGTCACCGGCATGGTCATCCAACAACCCCATGCGCCGATCCAGGCGAACGCGCTGGGCGCGGCGTTCATTGCGGGCATCGGGCTCGGTGAATTGTCTTTTCACGATGTGCCGGCGTTGTGCCGTCATCGGCATCGTTTCGAACCGCGCCAAGCCTTGCGCCATCTGTACGACGACAGCTTCGCCACCTTCAAGCAATTGCACAAGCGGCTCGCGCCACTTTATCGCCGGCTCAATCAACACCGGAGCGTGCCGCGATGAAATTCCAATCCATGCGCCAACGCGTCGTCGAGATGAGCGTGCGGCTGGCCGATCACGGTTACTTTGCCGCCACCGGTGGCAACCTCGCCTTGCGCGTCGACGACGAACACATCGTGGTGACGCCATCGGCAGTCGATTACTACCAGATGGGACCGCAGGATATCTGCGTGCTGCGCCTGAGCGATCTGGCCAAGGTGGATGGCGAACGCAAAGCGTCGGTGGAAAGCGGTATGCACGCACAGGTGCTGCGTCATCGCAAGGATTGTCTGGCCAGCATCCATACGCATCAGCCTGCGGCGAGCGCGCTGAGTCTGCTGGGCCGGCCGCTGACCGTACAGAACACGGAACATCGCGCACTGCTTGGTCCCCAGGTGCTGATTGCGGGTTATGCACCGTCCGGAACGCGCTGGCTGTCCAGCAAACTCCGACGCGTGCTGCGCCAGGACATCAACGCTTATTTGTTGCGTACGCATGGCGCGATCTGCTGCGGCGGCAGTCCCGAACAGGCGCTGCACGCCATCTCGGCACTGGAAGCGTTCGCAATTGCGCAGTTGCGCGAACGCATCGCGGCACGAGCGACGTCTGCAGGCCCTGAACAGGCCGCCCTGCAAAAGCTGATCGCCACGCTCGATGCGAACCCCATTCAGGAGTTGACCGCATGAATTTCAATCACGCCTCCGCCGTACTTCCGGCGAACAGCGCGGTGTCGCAATGGCCGGATACGGACGCGCTTTATCGACGCTTCGATGCGCTGGTGAAGCAACCGATCCGTCCGCTGAAACGCGATGCGATGCAGCAGGTGCTCAACTATTTCGAGCAGCGCTGCCAGGGCTCCAAACGTCTGGCTGAGCAGGCCAAGCAGGTGATTCCCGGCGGCGTACAGCACAATCTCGCCTTTAATTATCCGTTCCCGCTCGCCATCAACCATGCCAGCGGCGCGCACATGACGGATGTGGATGGCAACCGCTACACCGACTTTCTGCAAGCCGGCGGCCCAACCTTGCTTGGCTCGAACTACCCGGACGTGCGGGAGAAAGTACAGGCCCTGATGCAGGAGTGCGGCCCGGTCACCGGCCTGTTGCACGAATACGAGATCAAGCTGGCCGAGCTGGTTTGCGATGCCATGCCAGCAGTCGACATGCTACGCATGATGGGCTCGGGCACGGAAGCGGTGATGGGTGCGATACGCCTGGCGCGCGCCTATACCGGCAAGAAACGAGTCATAAAAATCGGCGGCGGCTACCACGGCTGGAGCGACCAGATGGTCTACGGCATGCGCCTGCCGAATACCGGGCGCATGGAAGCGATCGGCATCCCGCGCGGCGCCACTGCCAGCACGCAGGAAAGCCTGCCAAACGATCTCGCGGCTATCCGGCGCAAATTGCAGTGGAACCGCCTTCGCGGCGGCACCGCCGCCGTCATCGTCGAACCGTTCGGCCCTGAAAGCGGTACGCGGCCGGTGACCAAGGATTTCAATGCGCAGGTTCGCCGTCTGTGCGACGAGTTCGACGCCTTGCTGATCTTCGATGAAGTCGTCACCGGATTCCGTGCCGGCATGGGCGGTGCGCAAGCCTATTTCGGCGTGGCGCCGGACCTCACCATTCTCGGTAAATGCCTCACCGGCGGATATCCCATGGCGGGTGCGATCGGCGGCAAGCGCGACATCATGATGATGTTGGTCGGCGGCATCGGCACCACCAGCAAACGCGCTTTCGTCGGTGGCACGCTCACCGCCAATCCGCTTTCGTGCGCAGCCGGCTATTTCGCGCTGCAAGAAATCCAGCGCACCGATGCCGCGGCGAAAGCCGGTCGTGCCGGTGATCGTCTGCGCCAGGGGCTGGAGCAGATCATCGAACGACTCGGCCTACCCTATGTGGCCTACAACATGGGTTCGATCGTGCATCTGCAGACATCCGGCGTGCTGCTGTTGGACACCAGCAACCTGCTCAAGCTCGTCCGCCTGCGCAACGAGGCCAAGCAACGCAGACACATGATGGAGGAAATGGGCGCCGCCTACGCCGCGCATGGGCTGATCACGCTCGCTGGCAGCCGCATCTACACCAGCTTGGCCGATACCGACGAGGTCATCGACGACGCGCTCAACCGTTTCGAAGACGTGCTGAAACTGGTGTAGCACCGATGCCGCTCTCCAACCTTCTCGAAGACGCGATCCACCGCCTGGACGCCAAGCATTTGCTTGGCGCAGACGGCAGCGTTTCCGTGCGCCTGCCCGGCACGCAGGACATGCTCATTGGCGCGCCAAGAAAAGCAGCGATGCGCGTGTCGCTGGCTACCGCACAGGGCGAGCCAGCATGGCACGCGGCGGTTTATCGCACGCGTGCCGACGTGGGTGCGATTGCACTGGGTGGCGGCACCTATGGCCGAACCCTTGGTGACTTCGGCGGACATCTGCCGCAAGTGTTTGACGAGCAGGCACGACATCTCGGACGCACGGCGCTGCCACTGGCAGAGCTGCAAGGCGATGCGGAAAGTAGTGCCGCACACAGCCTCATTACTGGCGGCAATGCGTGGTTCTGCGGGCACATTGTGCTGGTGTTCGGCAGTACCGCACAGCGCCTGGTGCTCAACGCCGAGCTGTTGGAGAAATGCGCGAAAGCGTACGCGTTGGCCAATGCGAGCGGCGAGCCGGTGCATACCTTGCCCTGGTGGGTTTGCCATATCGCCAACGGTCGTCTGAAAAAGGATCAACGGCGAGCCAGCGAACGTTTTGCACAAGGCGTGCTACCCGAAGAAGTGAAAGGCTACTGAGGACTGCGGCATGCATCAGCGCGAAACATACAGCCACGGGAGAAACGCATGACGACATCGATCTCAATTGCGTTTCGCCGTTCCGAAATCATGGCAGCGCTCGCCGTGGGCTGTGTTGCGCTCATGATGCTCGGCCTGCAGCCTGCACTGCTCGGGAACCTGGTCGAACAGCATCGTATTTCGTTGGAGGGTGTCGGCATCGTCGCCATGGGCGAAATCTTTTCCCTTGGTGTCGGCGTGGTTCTGGCGGAGAAGTTTTTGCCGCTGCAACACCTTCGCCCGGTTGCCGTGATTGGCAGCGTGCTGTTGGTGGCCGTCAATCTACTTACGCTGGCTGCGCACGGCGATGTCGCCTGCGTCATCATGCGTGTTGCCGCGGGATTGCTCGAAGCATGCCTGTTCTGGATCACCACCATCGTGATCGTGCGCTCACCGAAACCCGATCGGCTGGCCGGTATTTTCCTCACCGCGCAGACGCTCACACAAGCGCTGGTAGCGCTGGCGTTGGCGCGACTGCCGCTGCACTTTTTCGGCTGGCAGGCAGGATTCGTCGTACTCGCGGCAGTGTGCGCGGTGCCTTTACTGGTCACAGCACGATTGCCACGACAGGTCGGCACGCATAGCGATGCCATCATGCCGTCGCTGGTTTCATGGCGCGGCTTCTTCGCCTTGCTGATTCCATTCGCACACTTGAGTGCCATAGGCACGCTGTGGGCTTATCTGGAGCCCTTGAGCAAGAACGCCGGCATCGTCGGCAGCAATGCCGATGCGCTGGTGGCACTGGTGCTGCTGATGCAGGTGATCGGCGGCAGCATCGCGGCTATCGCAGTGCGTCGCTGGCGTGTTGGGCCCACACTGGTGATCAGTGCGACGGTCATTGCCCTCATCGGCATAGCGATACATCGCCTGCCGGCACCTGCACCATGGCCGTTCGCCGCGCTGTGTGCAGTATTCGGCTTTGCGTGGCTGTTCCAGATGCCATTCCATGTGCGATTGGCGTTCGATATCGATCCGCGCGGGCGCGTCGCCATGCTGGTACCGCCGGCACAGCTACTGGGCTCCGGATTCGGGCCACTGGCGGCTTCCTTCAGTGTGCAAGGTGAAGATGTACAACGCATTCCGCTGATTGCGGCGGGATTCGCGGTGTGCGTGATCGTGGCATTGCTGTTTGTGAAATATCGCGCTCCTTCCGGGGACGGGAGTGGGGTTCTGGCCGGAGGCGAGCACTTCAAATAAACGACCTGCGTCCGCCTTGGGCGGCCATACGGTCTGATGAATCGAGGGGAGATCAACATGACGATGCGGCAACGTACTCTATCCCGGTGCATGCGCCACGCGCTGTTTGGCGGTGCTGCGCTGTTTGTTTGTGCGCTCTGGTCGGCGGGGGCCAAAGGAGCGGATCAGGACACAGGCAATAATCCGCCGGCAACCAAGCCATCCACGAGTAAATCGGCGCCGGATGCAAGCCAGGCCAAGCAACTGGGCAATATCACCGTCACGGCGCAGAGCCGTACGCAGCAGATGGAGCAGGTACCTATTCCGCTGCAAATTCTGACCGCGGCGCAAATCAACACCCAGGCTGCGACGGATTTGAGCAAGATCTCGCTGTTCGTGCCGGGACTGGTGGTGGACGGCAGCCAGCCGACGCAACCGAGCTATTCCCTGCGCGGCATCAGCACGAGCGACTTCGGCATCGGCACCGAGTCTGCCGTCGGCGTGTACATCGACGGCGTCTACGCCGCACGCTCTGGTGGCGCCTTGTTAGCCTTCAACGATATCGACCGCATCGAAGTGCTGAAAGGTCCACAAGGCACGCTGTTCGGACGCAACGCGGCCGGCGGCGCGATCTCCATCGTCACCAATCAGCCATCCGATAAATTCGAAGGCAAAGTCATCGTGCGCTTCGGCAACGACGGCGAAAAATACGAAAACGCACTGCTGAACATTCCGCTCAACAAGGATATGGCACTGCGCATCAGCGTGCTGGATAACCAGAGCGATGGCTGGATCAAGGACCAGGCGAACGGTCAGCACTACGGCAAGAACGATGATTGGGGCAGCCGCTTCGTTTACCGCTGGAACATCACGCCGGACACAACCTTGCTCTGGTCGTGGGATCACGAGCGCCTGAACCAACCGCCTCAACCGGCGATCGGGCTGGTGGCTTTGTCCAACAATACTTACCAACGTCCGCCGTATCCGCCGAATCCGGAAACTTATATCAATCCGCTGACCGCACCGCTGTATAACGATGCGACCCAAGCGGCTGAATGGCGACACTTTGACGGCTCCACGCTGGTCATCGACCACTCGTTCCCGTGGGGCAGTTTCACCTCCACCACGGCGTGGCGACATTTCAATACGTTCAACGACGAAGACAACGATGGCACCGATCACATCGTCAGTTATCTCGACACCGCCAATATCGAGCACAACAACAGCTACTACCAGGAATTCAAACTGTCCGGCGACAACGACCTGATGGACTGGGTCTCGGGTATCAGCGCCTATTCCGAACAGGCACGCCAGACCAGCGAGGTGAACACCAATACCTACAGCCTCGACACGCTGGCACAGAACGTCGACGGCCTTGGACTGCCGCTGACTGAAATCACCCAGGGCTTGCAGGCGCTTGGCCTGCCCTACAATCTGCTTGGCGACTCGTGGCGCGAACAAATCAACAACGTCGGCCACTTCAAAGCCTATGCGGCCTTCGGCGACGTGATCTGGCATATCAGTGATGACTTCGATCTGACGACCGGCCTGCGCTACACAGAAGATCAGAAATACTTCACCTGGTACACACCGCTGCGCCAAGCCACAGCCTTCGATCAAACCGTGGCTGAGCTGGTCAATTCCGGCATCGTCAACCTGCTTCCGCCGCAGGCGCAGGAGGCACTGGGTGCCTTCGGCAGCAATGTCATCTTCCCCAATGCCGTCGGCCAATGGGTGCAAGCCCAACACAGCTGGCATGATTTCAGCCCGCGCGCGGTAGCAAGTTACAAGTTCACGCCGAACGTGATGGGGTATGTGTCCGTGACCAAGGGTTACAAAGCCGGCGGCTACAACAGCCTGCAGGTCGGTTCGCTGTACGCACCGGAAAAAGTCTGGAACTACGAAGGCGGCGTGAAGGCGGTATTCCCCGACTACAACCTGATGGTCAATGCCTCGGCCTACTACTACCGCTATTCCAATTTGCAGTCGTCGGTGCTCAATCCGAACTTCTCCGGTTCGGGCGTACCGTTCTACACGGTGATGACCAGCGACCAGCATGCGCACGGCCTGGATTTCGAGACGCAGTGGCAGCCAGTCAACGCGCTTCGCCTGAATTTCACCAGCGCGTATATCGACAGCACCTATATCCAAGGCACCTCCACCTCGGGCGTCAGCCTGGATGGCCAGCCGACGGGCGAACCGTTCTTCTCTGCCACCGCGGGTCTCGACTACACCTGGTTTGGCGTTTACAACGGCAACCTGGAGTTCAACATGCAGTATGCGTATCGCGGCCCCACGCGCTGCAATGCGGACTCCGGCTTCCAGGGCACCTGCCTGACCACGCCGCTGTTCAGCGTCGGCACCTCCACCCAGCGCACGGATGCCCGCTTGGACTGGCATACACCGGACCAGCGCTGGGGCGTGGCGTTCTACGTCAACAACATGTTCAACAAACGCTACGTGGTCAGCATCGGCAACGACAGCACCAACGATTTCGGTACGCCCTACGCAGTCATAACGCCACCGCGCGTATATGGTATTGAGTTGCGGACGAAGTTCTGAGCGATGCCATGAACCAGCCTGACCGCCTGGACCTACCCAGCGAGCTGAAGCGCCTGCGAGACGTGCAGGCGCAGAACCCGCTACCCGACTGGGGCATTCGCGCACGCCGTCTGCGTGCGCTGGAAGCCGTGGTGCGCGATCACCGCAGCGAAATCGCGGACGCGATTCATGCCGACTTCGGCTGCCGCCCACGTGAAGAAACGGAGATGCTGGAAGTCTTTCCCAGCCTTTCCGCTATCCGCCACGCGTTGAGTCATGGCCGCCGCTGGATGAAGCCACGGCGGGCCTTGGCCAGCCTGGCCTTCCTGCCGGCCCGTACCGAAATGCGCCCGCAGCCATTGGGCGTAGTCGGCATCATCGTGCCGTGGAATTACCCGTTGTATCTGGCAGTCGGTCCGCTGGCCGATGCACTTGCCGCGGGCAATCGCGTGATGGTGAAGATGAGCGAATTCACACCACGTTTCTCGCAACTCTTCGCCGATCTCGTCGCACGCCACTTCCAACCGGATGAAGTGATCGTGGTCAACGGCGACGCCTCGGTCGGACAAGCGTTTGCAAATCTGCCGTTCGACCATCTGCTGTTTACCGGCTCCACTGCCGTCGGCCATCACGTCATGCGCGCTGCATCGGCCAACCTCACACCCGTAACGCTGGAGCTGGGCGGCAAATCACCCGCCATCATCGGTCCCGGTGCGCGTTTCGATCACGCGGTGGAACGCATCGTATTCGGCAAGATGGTCAACGCCGGTCAGACCTGCATCGCTCCCGACTACGTATTGTTGCCGCGTGCCGAGATACCACGCTTTACCGCTGCCGCACGCGATGCCGCTGCACGTCTCTATCCCAACCTCGCCGGCAACGCGCAATACGCCAGCATCGCCACCGACCGCCATTACCAACGCCTATCCAACCTGCGCGACGAAGCAGTGAAAGCAGGCGCACAAAGCGCCAAACTGGCGGAGGTAGACGATCGCCCCGGACAGCGTCTGCTCACTCCAGTGTTGCTGACCGACGTGCGCGACGACATGCCGGTGATGCAGGAAGAAATCTTCGGCCCGCTGCTACCGCTGGTGCCTTACGACCATCTCGATGACGCCATCGATTACGTCACCCGCCATCCACGACCACTCGCGCTTTATCTGTTCGAGCAGGACCGGGCAAAAGTCGACCGCGTACTTGCACGCACCCATGCCGGCGGCGTCAGCCTCAACGACACGCTCTACCACATCGCCCAACACAACCTGCCCTTCGGCGGCGTGGGACCATCAGGCATGGGCGGCTATCACGGCGAAGCAGGCTTTCGCACGTTCTCGCATATGAAACCCGTATTCCGTCAGGCGCGACTTAACGGCACGGGATTGCTCAATCCGCCTTATGGAAAGCGCTTCAGGCAAATGCTGGAGATTTTGTTGCGGCGTGGTTGAAAAATACTGACGGGGGCGCAGCGTACGCCAAGCATCAGGCCACTGAAGGAGGAGCTATGATGCATCCGGCTCACATCCCGTAGCCTTTCCACGCAAAAGAAAACACCTACGCGACAGCACGATTTCAAACGACAGCTTTTGCGCGTCCCCTATGAATGAATCACTCCCTTTCATGTTGCCGGGAGTGATGCCATGCCCACGAGTCCACCGAGCACCGGCTACGCCCTGCACGTCACCGGCTCACCTGCGCTGCTCTCGGTACTCACGTTCAGCGGCAAGGAAGCACTCAGCACGCCCTATCGCTTCGAGATCGACGTCACCAGCCCGATCGCCGATCTCCCCATGGCCTCGATACTCGGCCAACCGGCGCGCTTCACCCTCCAGCCCATCGATACCACCGCAGTGTCCTTGCGCGCACGGATCGGCGATCTGGCCGATGCGCCCGCCCCCACACGCGTCTTCCACGGCCTGATCACCCAGTTCGATCAACTCAGCACCTCCGCCGACCAAACCCACTACCGTCTGGTGCTCGAGCCGCGCCTGGCCGACCTGTCACGCGACATCAGCAGCCGCCTCTTTCAGCAGCAGAGCGCGCCGGAAATGATCGAAGCGGTCTTGCGCCACGCGGGGTTCACGGCGAACGACTTTCAGTTTCAGCTGCGTGCCACGTATCCGACCCGGGAATACACCACCCAATACGACGAAAGCGCGCTGGCCTTTCTTCAACGCATCGCCGCCGACGAAGGGATCTGGTTTCGCTTTACGCAAACCGATGACCACGACCTCATCGTCTTCGGTGATGATGTGGATGCCTATGACCGCCGCGGCCTGAGCGCGCCACTGCGCCCCAACGCCGGCCTGGAAAGCACCGGTGCCGAGGCGATCCAATCACTCACCCAGCAGCGCCGCCGCGTCACCCAATCGGTGCGTCTGAATGACGACCATCACCGCACCGCAGGCGTCTCGCTACTCACCGACATCAACCTCGCCCGCGACGACCGCACCACCCAAGGCACCGACGATCGCTGGGGCGAGCATCAAAAAAGCCCCGACGATGCCCAGCGCCTCGCCCGGCTGCGTCATCAGGCGCACCTCACCCAGCAAGTGGTGTATGAAGGCACCGGCAATGTCTTGGCGATCGCGCCCGGCCGCGTGCTGCAGCTCAGCGATACGACCCTGCCCGATGCCCCGCACGGCCTGTTGATCACCGCCGTCACCCACACCGCCGCCCGCGATCAAGCCTATACCCATGCCTTTCACGCCATGCCGGCGGATCGTCCCTACCGCAGTCCGCCGCTACCGTGGCCCTCCATCGACGGGTTTATGCCCGCACGCATCACCTCGCCGGGGAACTACACCTACGCCTACCTCACCCCCGAGGGGGAATACCGCGTACAACTGCCCTTCGATCTGGATACCTGGAGCCCCGGTGGTACCAGCCGTCCCGTGCGGTTGCTCAGACCGTATGCCGGCGACGACTACGGCTATCACTTCCCGCTGATCGACGGGGCAGAGGTCTACCTGGGCTTTACCCAAGGTGATCCGGATCGCCCCTACATCGTCGGCGCCGTCCACAACAGCCAGCGCACCGATCTGGTCACTAACCAGAACAACACCCGCAACCGGATTCGCACCGCCAGCGGCAACGAACTGCGCATGGAGGATCGCGAGGGCCGCGAACATATCCACGTCACCACGCCTACCCAAACCAGCGAACTCAATTTGGGCCATATGGTGGATGCTCAGAACACCGAGCGCGGTATCGGGGCGGAATTGCGCACCGATGGGCATGCGACCATTCGCGGCGGCAAGGGCGTATTCCTCAGCGCCGACGCCCAAGCGAACGCGAACGGCTCGCTGCTAGACATGCAACCGGCCATCGATCAGCTTCAAAGACGCTTGCGGGAAGTGCAGGCCATGGCCGCCGCCGTCCGCAGTGCCAATGCCATCGAAGCAGACGTTCAGGCGCAACAGACGCTGTTCGACAACACGCTCAAACAGCTGCGCCAAGCCGGTCTATTGATCAGCGCGCCCGACGGGATCGGCGTGACCTCCGGCAGCCATCTGCAGATGAGTGCGAAGGAGAACCTCATCGGTACCACGGGCGGACATCTCGATATCGGCGTCAGCAAGTCGTTTACCGTGGCGGCTGGCGAGGCGGTCTCGCTGTTCGCGCAAAAACTCGGTGCCAAGTTCATTGCCGCACAGGGCAAGGTGGATATCCAAGCGCAGAAAGGCGAGATGAATCTCAGTGCGCAGAAGGATGTCACCGTGACCAGCGGCGGCAAGCTGCAGCTTGCCGCCGCCAAGGAAATCTGGCTCAGTGCCGGCGGGTCCTACATCAAGATCACCGCCACCGGCATCGAATCCGGTACGCCAGGCGACATCCTTGAGAAGTGTGCGTACTGGGAGACTCAGGGGCCGGCGTCGATGCAAATCACCGATGTCCTCAAAGACAAGCTCCCCACACAACCACTGTTCATCAACATGGCCGCTTCGCCGGCATCCAAAAGCGTCGTATCCGCAGGCATGCCCTACGAACTATTTGCCGATGGCGCACTGGTGAAACAAGGCCTCACCGATGCCTCGGGGCAAATTCCCATCGACCATCAAGCCTTCACCCAGCACTACAGGTTGGAACTGGGCAATGGCGCGATCTATGCCATTCCCGTCACGGAAAACTTCCGTGGCGATGCAACCAATGGTCAACTGGCCAATCGAGGTTTCCACTATCACGAAGGCGCGCCAGACAACCCAGCCGATGCCGTAGATCGAGCTGCACATCGGCAGGTTTACAACAATCTGCTCAGCCCCACGCAAACCAAGACAGCTAACCATGGCCGATAAACCCATCACCGTTCCCATTGCCTTAAGTTGCAGCCGTGAGGCAACCATCACCCTGCCTTGGTTTGTGCAACGTACGGAATACCAACCTGCGCATGCCGCCTTCAAGCCACTGGTCAATGGCGAAGAGGCGTTCGGTGCCGTCTACGACGCTATCGCCGGAGCGCAACGCAGCATCGACATCATCTGCTGGGGCTTTCAGCCCTCTATGTATTTCAAGCGGGGCGAGGCACGCGGCATGCCGATCGGCGAACTGCTGGTGCAAAAGGGGGCCGAAGGGCGCACGGTACGCCTGCTGTGCTGGCAAGACGACCTGCACTTGGCTGAACTGGGCGAGAACATGGCGCCAGGTAACAACGCAGCGACCACATGGAAGCGATGGGTACCGGATTGGCTCGCTGGATTACCGCCGGTATCGGATGTCCTCCAGAAAGACTACCAAGCCGACTGGCAGGTGGAATTTGACCGCGAATGGTATCGACGCGCCGTCCTCAACAACGTGACGTGGCATGACCCGGACCTATCGTCGCGAACACTCGATGGCGACATCCTGCGCGGAGCCCAGTTGGCCAGAGGCGATGCCTTCGCAAACGTCCAGTTCGCCACACGCGACTTCAGCCTGGAAAACCGCGAAGAAATCTATTACCGCATGAAGCTCAACAATGCCGCCGCACAGCGTGGCGCAGGGGCTGTACCCGTGAGCCCCACGGCGATGGCCGTTTTCCCAACGCACCACCAGAAGATGGTGCTGGTCGACATGGAAGATCCGGAACACGCAGTGGGTTTCGTGATGGGCCATAACATGCTCGACACCTACTGGGACACCGACAAACACAGCTGTGTGCGCATGCATCCAGCCATGGGTCGCAATGGCCCGCATCCGCGGCAGGACATCTCCAGCCGAGTTTGTGGCCCGATCCTTGAAGATCTCAACACCAACTTCTGCACCGCGTGGGACCGGGTTACGCGCCAAAACCTGACCGCCGCGCGCAAAGACACAGTCAAGCGACTGACTCTACCGAGCAACGACGACGTACCGGTGATGGCGCAAATCCTGCGTACGCAGTCGCAGGAGGGCAAGCGCGACATCGAAACGATGTACCTGCAAGCGGTCAACAACGCCACCAACTTCATCTACATCGAAAACCAATACTTCCGCTGGCCGCTGCTGGCCGACAAGATCACCAGCATGGTCAAAAACTACAAGTGCCGCGGTCGCACAGATCCGCTGTACCTGTTCGTGGTGACCAATGACAACGAAGAAGGCATCGGCCCCGGCACGGTCAATACCTATCGCATGCTCGATGCCTTGGGACAAGCCAATACGATTCCCAATGTCGCCAAAGGTGAGCGGAGCTCGGCGCTACAACAGCAACGCGACAAACTGCAACAAGAATTGCTCTGGCAACAAGGTGTCAGCACTAGCTCCCCTATGGGCGTTGCGCTGGATCTTTCGGGTCCGCAGCAAGGAAACCAAGCGCAAACCTCACGTCAGGCCTATGTGCAATCGCTCCAGCAACAAATCGACACCCTCAATCAGCAGATCAAGGACAACGACAACCAGACCGTGTCATCACGATCCATCGATGGCCTGAAAGTGCATGTGTGCTCACTGGTATCGCCCGACACCCCCGCGGGAACACCGTGGGACTACGTGTACGTGCACGCCAAGCTGATGATCGTGGACGACGTATTCATGACATTAGGCTCGGCCAACCTCAACACGCGTAGCATGGAGGTGGATAGTGAGTTGAACATCTGCCATGAGCACATTGCGGTTACGCAGCCGCTGCGCGAGAAACTGTGGGGGATTCATACGAATGGCATGGGTGTAGGGGAGTTGGGTAAAGGGATGCGATTAAATGCGAAGGATGTATTTAAGCAATGGGAAAAAATCATTAGTGAAAATGGAAGGCGCCAAGCTGAGCTCTACAAGGAGCAACCTTATGCCTCTCTTGTCGAATTTAACTACGGCGACACTAAGCGCTCCAAAACGGACTAAGCCATGACATGTGCTCGATGGCTGTGTATGGCCACCCTTATGCTCGCTGCTTGCTCCCAGGAATCACCTATGCCGCATTCTTCCGATTTTGCTGCTGTCAAAGCGAAACTTGCCTTCACGTGCACGCATGAAGCCGGTCATCTGCCGTCGCTCAATCCGGACGCAGATCAGCTTTTCAAATACGCCCGTTATCTTGAGAAAGCTAATGGCCCCAAGAATTTTAACGACATCGCACGCTATTACCGCATTGCCGCGGCGTATGGTCATTACAAGGCTAATCACAACTTGCAGCTGTTGGTATCCGAAGGTGATGCCGATTCACCCAATCGCTCCAAGGAAACCATTGATCTAGTCCAGCAATTGATTAAGGGTGGCATTCCCGGCGGATATTACGATATGGCGTATTATCTGGAGCAGGGTTATGGTGTGAAGCAAGACCAAGAATTAGCTTGGCTCTATTACCGTAAGGCAGCTGACCTTGGGAGTCCGAATGCCCAATTCCACGTGGGAAAACTACTGATTCCGTCGGATAACGCTCCGGACGTAGCTAAACAAATGTGGCGCTGTGCCGCAGAACAGGGGTATGGAGAAGCAGCCTCTCAATTGGGCATTTATATGCGAGGGGATAAATTATACCGAGACGCCACAAATATATTTCAATTGGGAGCAGCGTCAGGTGCAAGCATAAGCGCTTCATATTTGGAATACGGTTTCAAAAGCCCTCCGTTGTCCGACTCACTCAACTATTTGGCTCTTCCCGCTGACCCTGAGCGTTCTCGCCGTTACAAAGCGATTGGCAATTTTCTTGATGCCAACGATGGTCGCGACCCCAAAGTCCCCGACATCGACAAGATCGCTCCTTTGCCACCTGCACCACTACCTGAATGGGATGGCACATTTCAATGGCAAAAAGAACAGGAGCAGATTCCACCCAAACCATCGGATGAACTGATCCAACGAATGGCAAAAGGCAAAAATCTCGATCCCGCCACCGGCCTGCCCATTCCACCACCGCCTAAAACGGCCCTCGGCACTCGCGTCAAAACCGGTGAACGCTGCCCGGAAAGTGGGGACTGGTGCGTGTGGCTCACGCCCACCTATCGCGTCGCTTATTTCCAACGAAGTCTGCGCAAGGGCGACATCATGCCCACTTACATGCTCAGCAAGCCACGCCGCTTCGGTCTGCTCGGCGACATATTCGGCATGCGTTACGACTTTGTGGCGGTGGAATGGGGATTGATGCGCTACGCGGATACCACGTCCTGATGCAGAGGCTCGTCGTTTATTCACTGGCTGCGTTGCTGGGTGCTTTGGGCGCCTGCGGAAAGCACAACGACACGCCAGCGCTGCCGGATCTGGCCAACATCAAGGCCAATCTCGCCTTTATCTGCACCCACGAAGCCGATCATCTGCCGCCGCTCGATCCCGACGCAGACCAGCTCTTCAAGTATGCCCGTTATCTGGAGAAGAAAAGCGGTCCCAAGGACTTCAACGTGGTCGCGCGTTATTACCGGATCGCCGCTGCGCATAGTCATTACAAGGCCAATCACAACCTGCAAGTGCTAGTGTCCGAAGGCGTGGCTGATTCACCCAGCCGACCGAATGAAACCATTGCACTGGTGGAGCAGTTGATCAAGGACGGTATTCCCGGTGGTTACTACGACATGGGGTATTACCTGGAGCAAGGTTATGGCGTGAGGCAGGATCAGGAGTTGGCTTGGCGCTACTACCGCAAGGCGGCGGACTTGGGCAGCCCCGAGGGACAATACTATGTGGGCGACAAGTTGACTTCTGCGAAGGATGCCGACGCTTATAAAGTGGGTTGGCAGATGTACCGCTGCGCTGCCGCTCAGGGACATGGTCAAGCCGCTGAGATGCTAGGAATCAACTTTCAGATTGCCAAACATTACGCCGAAGCTGCCCAAGCGTTCCAGTGGGGGGCCGCGGCGGGTGATAGCTTGTCGACCTCCTTTCTAGAAAAGGGCTTCGAGGCTCCCACATCGTCGGATGAATTGAATTATCTAGCCCTTCCCAGCGACCCCGAGCGTTCGCGCCGCTACAAGCTAATTGGCCAATTCATCGATCACAACGACGGCCACAACCCCAAAGTCCCCGACATCGACAAGATCGTTCCTTTGCCACCTGCACAACTACCCGAATGGGACGGCACATTCCAATGGCAAAAAGAACAGGAACAGATTCCACCCAAACCATCGGATGAACTGATCCAACGAATGGCAAAAGGCAAAAATCTCGATCCCGCCACCGGCCTGCCCATTCCACCACCGCCTAAAACGGCCCTCGGCACCCGCGTCAAAACCGGCGAACGCTGCCCGGAAAGTGGGGACTGGTGCGCGTGGCTCACGCCCACCTATCGCGTCGCTTATTTCCAGCGAAGTCTGCGCAAGGGCGACATCATGCCCACTTACATGCTCAGCAAGCCACGCCGCTTCGGTCTGCTCGACGACATGTTCGGCATGCGCCACGAAGAGGTTGTGGTGAAGTGGGAACTCGTGCGTTATGCCGATACGGTGTAGCGATATACCACTGCGCTTTCCTCATAGCGGCGTTTGTCGGTCTCCTGCATGTGTGTTCGCACAACAAGAACACCGTATCTCCTAGGGTGTCTTAACATTACCTAGCAAGGGGTGCTTACAGCTCGAACGCACGCCTACCCCAAAGCCAGCCATGAGAAAGCCGCCGTAACCTGCTCCGCTCAGCGTACTTTGCCAAACCCGCGAAATTGCCGAAGCGCCGCACCGAAGTAGCCCGCATCGGGAACGGGTGTTGATGTCATGGGAAGCTCGCTCGCCAGCGCCGGAAGCGCTGTCCACGGGTGCGTCGGATGCCGGTGATGCAAGCGGTGCAAATGATGATTCATCAGCACCGTCTGCCAGATGGCCGGCACGCGAAAGTTGCGCGCCCGCTCCGGTTCGTCGAGCGAGACATCGTAGTGCGGCAGGTTGTCCGCCAGCGAGAGCCACACTCCGCGCAAATACATCGTCACGGCAAGCGCTGGCCACCACGTGCCGTATAGATAAAACGCAGCAGCATGCAGCATGACCGACAGTATCCAGTCGCGCCGCATCCGGCTACGCCGTTCCTGATTGCCAGCAAACCCAACAAATAGACGCTGGACATCCATGCCTGCGGGCCCTTCGCTGCCGATCTGCCGCGCGACCAGCCAGCACGTCCATTTGGCCGGCAGAAATGCGAACAACGGCAAGATCAGTTCCACCACATATAGACCACCCAGCAAATGCGCGTAATAGCCGATGAAGGCGAGGAGGCGATGCGTCTTGCCATCGTGCACGTCTGGCTGATCGAATGGTTCGCGCGTAAAACGGTGGTGCATCAGGTGACCGAAGCGCACCGCATCGAATGGCAGCAGGAAGGCGATGGCCAGCGCGCGGCCAACCGATTCGTTAGCGCCTCGCCGGGGTAGCAATTGACCGTGAATCGCTTCATGGATCAAACCCCAATGCATGGGAGTAAGCACCACAAGTGGCACCACGAGCCATAGCGCTACTGCGCCCCATTGGCGCAACAGAAACGGCCACGCAAGAAATTGCAGCAACATGGCCGTCGCGACGAGCGCCATGAGTGCCAGATTGGCGCGGCGGTCGATGGCAACACGCCGGGGCGTTCGCCGTTCGCTAGCCGTGTCGGCCGCGTCCGGCCCCGCCGCAGTGGATGCTTGTGGGTCCATCATTTTCTCCATAGACACGACAAGTAACCGCAGAACTTAACAACGCCTCGTGACAGTCTCAAGAACGCTTGTGCGATGGTACGTCCGTGGATCCGGCCCATTTACGGCCCCATTTGCTCGGGATCCAGGAAGCCGCCGCCTTTGAAGAAAGTGCACTCTGATCCCTGTTTGACTAAGAGTCGAGACATAAAAAAACCTCCCTGCTGATACAGGGAGGTTTTTCGTTTCAACTTTGCCAGTGATCAGAACTTGTAGACGCCCGACAGCGCAAACAGGTTGCCGTAATCGCTGGAGCTACCGGTGATCGCGTCTTCGGTGGCACTCACGTCGTTGTTGATTGCCGCGCGGTTCACGAAGATGTGCGCATACGAGGCATTGATCGTGAAGTGTTCAGTCGCCTTGTAGCCCACGCCAACCGAGAGCAGCTTGCGGGTTTCGTCCGGCACGCGCACGTCGCGGGTGTCGCCAGCGGTCGGCGTGGTGTCGAAGCCAAGACCAGCGCGCACGGTGAACTTGTCGGTGAGGTAGTACTCGCCGCCGAGCGAGGCGTACCAGGAGTTATGCCAGTTGAACACCTGGGTGGTCGCCGGCTGGTACGGGTTGGCGTAGTTCACCGTGAGGTTCTTGAACACGTCCCACTCGGTCCAGGATACGTCCGCGCCAAAGCCGAACTTGTCTTCCTGATGCCAGTAGCTGGCGGTGGCCACGGCCGGGGTGGTGAAGAGCGCGGTGCCTTGGGTGTTCTGGAAGGCCTGAGTCGCTGCACCAAGCGCTGGCGATTGCTGCGCCAACTGGCCAAGCAGTGTCGACACCGTCTGCGGCACGGTGAAATCGGCCGTACCTTCCAGGCGATGCGTGATCTTGGAGCGGTAGTTGAAGCCCAGGCGATCCTTCGGATCGATCTTCCAGTAGCCGCCCAGCTGCCAACCCCAATCCCAGCTATGACCATTGACGCGCGCATAGCCGTCAGTACCCGGCGGGATCAAGGCAGAAATCTCAGCCGGCGGGATGCCGGCGGCACCGCCGAGCTGCTGGCCAATGGTGGCGAAATTGATGGCATTGGACAGCGTGGCAGTGGTGTGCTGCGCGATGGCGCTGGCGCCGATGCTGAAGTTGTCGGTGACGTCATAGGAGGCCGAGAACGTGCCGTCCAGCGACTCGAACTTCGATTCGATCGCGTTGTAACGGCCAACCCAGTCGCTGTTGTAATCGGTCTTGAAACCGAACGGCACGGACAAGGCCATACCGACGTGCCAACGATCGCTTACCTGGGTTTCAAAGAAGATGGCGGGAACCGGCAGGGTCGTACCGGCGTTGCCGCCATTGTTGCCGCTGATCGGGTTGCCAAACGCGTCGTGCGCGCTGCCAGTGAAGGTCGTGCCGAAGTTGATGGCGGTGATGTCCGCTTCAAAATAGGTGCCCTTCAGATTGGTCATCGAGGCTGGGCCGTTGGCCACCACGGACACATCGCCATCCGCGGCGAGCGAGCCGGCATAGGCCATACCCATGGACTGTGCGCTGTCTTCCTTCAGCTGGAAGGCGCTGGCGTGAGCCTGCTGCGGCGCGGCCAGGGCACCGGCAATGGCCAGACCAAGGGCAGCCAGGGCGAGCGAATGGCCACCACGGACAGTATTGCGGAAAGAGATGTGCATCGCTTGCTTGCTCCTGCTTTTTCTTGGTGACGAGTCCGGCCGCGTTGGCCGGGACCTTGCCGGAGGATCGTCGTCCCCCGGATGACGGCTCGGGATTGGGCGGGGGGCATCGCGGCCAAATTCATACGCGCGTTTGATATCCCCGGGAGGCACTCTGCCCACTCAGTTCTGGGCATGCAAGTGCGCCTGCAACATGAAATGTTAACAGAACTGGTGTCATCGCCTCTGCCCCTGGTCTGGCAATGACCTACGCCGCTGATTCAAGGCATCAAACACGCACCCTCACCGGGTCGGCCTGTTCTCCGTTCCGGGTTCCTTGTTACCTGTCTTCGGACTACCCTTCACGACCCACCTATGATTTCGCGGGCTTCGGCATGCATTGTTTCGTCTACGCCAGCCAGCGCAAAGCCAACTCCTACGTGTGGCTAGCGCAGAAGGACAACTTCAAGGCAATCCCCGCGTCGCTGGCGGTACTGCTAGGCGACTTGCGCTTCGTACTGGAGTTGGAGCTGCATGCGGAGCGGCGTCTGCCGTACGAAGACGTGGAAGTCGTGATGGAGCACTTACGCACGCAGGGGTGGCATTTGCAGCTTCCACCGCAGGAAATGCTGGCCACGCGATCCGGTGCAGCCAGTCCGGACTCCGCCAATGAAGACCGGGACGATGCGCCCGAGCAACCGCTGGAATGAGAGCTTATTCACCACCGTTAACGTGTGGTTACCGTCTCACGCGCTTTCGATTCCTATACTCGCCCCATGCCATCTCCTAAATCGCGCCGCCCATCCTCCGTGCTGACCTCCCTCATCTGGTTCCTGCCTGGCTTCATCGTGGCCGGCATCGCTGCCGCTGTCGGCGCTCACCCGGTGACGCTGATCCTGCTGCTGCTCGCCAACACGCTGACTATGGCGGCGGTCTGCCACGCGATCGGTTTCGATCCGGAGCCCGACTTCATACGCACAGTGCTGCGCCGTGGCACAGCACACCTGACCATGTTCACCTGCTACGTAGCGCTGGTGTTCCTGCTGGTCGCATGGCCGATGCTGCGACTCACTCAGCACCCCACCCTGGGCGCAAGCCTGCTGCTCGCGGCGGCATTGGTGGTGGCGCTAACGGTGCTATGGCGTCTGTGGCCCGCTTTTGCGCTGGTGTTCGTGTGGGACGATGCCTACCCTGCCCACGACAAGCACGAAGGCTCGTCGCTGTTCACCGCCACCGCGCGCAGCATCACCTTTGGACGGCACCTCTCGCGCGAAGAACATTTCTTCAGCCATTTCCTGCCCAGCGCCCTCGCGCTGGTGATCCTGTCGTTCGCGGGCATCGCACTGAGCGGCCTCTATGTGGTGCTGCCGACGGAAATGCGCACAGCGGCGCTGGTGCTCTACGCGGTAGTGGTGCTGCCGCTTGGCTGCCTGGTGATCGCCAATCGCACACTGCGCGTAATGCTGTGCGAAAGCCGCCGGCCGAAGCGTAAGGAATCCGCTCGCGGTGAGCGCGTCGAGCCCGTGATGGCACGTCCGGCTGCGCCGCCTGAACTGAGCGAACAGGAGCGTACCGCCGGTACGCCAGAGCAGGCGCAGGCCCTGCTCGCCGCCACCCGCAACGGTGATATCGCACGTGCACTGGCGCTGGTGGAAGCGGGAGCCGATCCGAATACAGCGCCGATCGCGGACGATCGTGACCAGCGTCCCGTACTGATGCTGGCCGCATTGCTGCCAGACACGCATCTGCTACGTGCACTGATCGCCAAGGGCGCTGATGTGAATCGCGCCAGTGGCGGCCTTACCACGTTGCTGGCCGCCACACGCGACAGCTGGCATGGCCGTCCGGATGCGGTCATGACTTTGCTTGCCAATGGCGCGAGTCCGCTGGTGACTGACGCCGATGGCAACACGCCGCTGCACGGCGCCGTGCTCAGCGGCGAACCCACGGTGGCCGCGATGCTGCTGGACTCCGGTGCACACGTCGACGCACTCAACAAGTCCGGCGCAAGCCCGCTATCGATAGCCTGCCGTGCCGCAAACTGGCCACTGGTGCAGTTTCTGCTGGAACGTGGCGCCAAACCATCACTGGCCAATGGCGAACCGGCGCTGGTCGCCGCAGCCGGCATTCGAGATGACGATGTCACCGGCGTGAAGATGCTGCTCAAGCACCGCGCCGGCGTAAACGGCGTGGATGCACGTCAACGCAGCGCTTTGATGACCGCCGCAGCCGAAGGACACGAACAAATCGCCCGCGCACTGCGCATCGCCGGCGCCGACGTGAATCTGGCCGACCACCACGGCACGACCGCCTTGATGGAGGCCTCGCGGGCTGGCGTGGTCGGCGTAGTGCAAATGCTCGCCGATGCCCAAGCCAACGCGCTGACACGCGACAAACATGGTCGCGACGCACTGACGCTCGCCTGCCAATCGCCACATGCGCAAGCTGAAACCGTACGCGCGCTGCTCGCTCTTGGCGCTGAACCGAAGACGCCCGGCAGCGATGGCCGCAGCGCGTTGGATCACGCTGCCGCAAGCGGGCGCTGGGACCTAGTCGCCTTGCTCGATCCGGATACACCGCTCCCGGCCAGCCTGGATCTCAACGTCATTGCCGAAGGTGCCGACACACCGGCGCATCTGCTCGACGCCTTGCGCTTCGGACACTGGGCTATCGTTTCCGGCTTCGCAAGCCGCGTGCGCGACTGGTCGCAGTCGCAACTTGCCCAGCTTTATCTGGAATTGATCGACTCCGACCATGGCGCCGCGCGCCGCTGGTTGCTCGACCACGGGCTGCAGGCCGAGGCACGCCTGCAACCGCAACTGATCGACGATCTCGACAGCGAGCATCCCACCCTGCCACCACTTGGCCGTCGTCTGTTCGATGCACTGCTGCCGCAGCTTCCCGAGAGCGCGGACGCGATCGCGGATTTGATGGCCGCAGGCGCCAGCCCCGCCGGAACCGGCCTGCTGACTCAGGCGCTGACCTATCTGCACAACGCGTCTCAGGCGGCGGGATCTCTGTCGCTGGACATGCTTGAGCGTGGTGCTGATCCCTTCGGCCCTGACGAACGCGAGCGCACACCGCTGCATCTGGCTGCCGTCAACGGCCAGCTTGCCTTGTTGCAAGCCCTGCTGAGCCGCGGCTGTAATCCGAACACCCGCGACAGCCATGGACGCACGCCACTGTTCGCCGCGCTTGAACACGGCAGCAGCGCGCTTCCGCTGGTGCGCGCCCTAGTCGCCCACGGCGCTGATGCAGAAACCACCGATCCCAATGGCGAAACCCCGCTCGGTCTCGCACTCGAACATCCGGAACTGGAGCGCTGGCTGGATTGGAATGATTGGCAGCGCCCGCGCCGCGCATTGCGCGCCGACGATCTGATCCAGGCAGCCAAGCAAGGCGCGGACGTTGCCGTACGCCGCTTGCTCGAATTGGACTTTCCTGTCGATGCACGCGATGCGCAAGGCGCGACCGCGTTACTGCATGCCTGCGGTGCCGGTCATCGCGATGTCGCCGTCACCTTGATCGAAGCCGGCGCAGACCTTGGCGCCAGCGCAAACAATGGCATGACCCCGCTGGCTGCCGCCGTCGCTGCGCGCCGCGAAGCCTTGGTCACCTTGCTGCTTGAACGCGGCGCTGTGGTGGATCAGCGCCTACCCGGTGATGCGACGGCACTGATGATCGCCGCAGTCCAGGGCTACCCCGACATGGCCGAACAGCTACTCGACGCCGGCACCGATCCGAATGCGGTGGATGCGCGCGGTCACAGCGCACTGCACGCCGCGTCGCAATTCGGATTTGAACAAAACGACAGCTTGCGCGCACGTCGTTTGTTCGATGCACTGCTCAAACGCAAGGCTGACGTGAACCTCGCCGACGGCGAAGGGAAGACGCCGTTGCTGTTGCTGCTCGGCGCACACTTGCGCCCCGGCAGCGAATGCGATGCGACACACATCGGTGCGTTGTTGCCCGTGCTGCTCGATGCTGGTGCTCGCATCGAGCATGCGGACCAGCGTGGCGTGACAGCGCTACATGCCTGCGCGATGCACGCGTTGCTGCCACCTGCGCGCGTCTTGCTGACGCGTGGCGCTGATCGCAATGCTGTCGACAACTTCGGCCGCACGGCGGCAGATGTGGCGCGGCATCTGGGCTTTATCGATATCGCGCACGAGTTGACGGCCCGCGGCAATGCCATTCCCAGTGTGCGGCAGACGCTACGCCAGCCGGCGCAGCCTTCTGATCAGTCGTAACGACGAGCTTTGCCGGCTGCTGCACGCGATGTGATGTAAGCAATCTTGTCAGCAAGTCACACTTCCGTCGTCCCAGCGAAGGCCGGGACCCAGTGACTGTCCTGTGACTGCAAACGTTCGAAAAGCAAAGTCACTAGGTCCCGGCCTTCGCCGGGACGACGGACTCATGGGCCATGGGTATTCAACTGGGATAGATCTTGGCCGCCTTTGATCAACGCTCGTTGATCAACGGCGTATCCGCATCCGGCCCCTTCTCGGGCGGCGCAGGGGTTTCTGCATCCGCCTCGAACAGCTTGTTGAGATCCTCGACCGCCTCGCGCGTGGTCTGCATCAGCTTCGCTTCGTCGTCGTAGACTAGATACTGAATCTTCATCAGCTCTGCATCCTTGCGGCGGAAGCGCTCGACCTCTGCGATGGCGTCCTCCGCCGTGAGGCCTAATGCCTCGAGCGCCTTGCGCGTCATCTTCAAACTGGAATAAAGCGTTTCGCGCACCGGTTCCTCGACACCCAGATCCATCAGACGCCACACATGCTGGCGGTTGCGCGCCCGCGCGATGACTTTCAGGTTGGGATAAAGACGCCGTACTACGCGCGCCACGCGCAGGCTCGCTTCGGGATCGTCGGTGGCCAGGATGAATACTTCTGCCTTGTCGGCCTGCGCGGCGCGCAGCAGTTCGGGACGTGCCGGATCACCATAAAAAATGTCGCCGGGACGACCAAAGCGCTGCACAAGTTCGAGCTGCTCGATCGAATGATCCAGTGCCACGAACGGAATCCCGCGCGTGCGCAACACGCGTGCAACGATCTGTCCCATGCGGCCATAGCCGGCGATGATCACGCGCGGGCGTTCGACATCGATCGTGTCGAAAGGACGCGTGGACGCTTCTTTCTTCTTCGCGCCGAGCACCTTACCGAGGACGGCAACCAGTACGGGAGTCAGCGCCATCGATAGCGTGATCGCAAGCACCAGCAACGCGCTTTGCTGCGCTTCGATCAAACCAAGCTCAGAAGCCTCGCGCAGCACCACGAACGCAAATTCACCACCGCAGGCAAGCAACACGGCCAATCGCAAAGCATCGGCTCGATGCAGGCCGCCCACGGTAAGCCCGAGCGGCCATAGCAAAAAGCCTTTCAGCAACAGCAGCCCCAGTGTCAGCCCAAGCACCAGCAATGGCGCTTGCACCAGCAGATGCACATGCATCGACATGCCGACGCTGATGAAGAACAGACCGAGCAGCAAGCCCTTGAACGGCTCGATGTTCGATTCCAGTTCGTGCCGGTATTCCGAATCGGCCAGCAGCACACCGGCAAGGAAAGCGCCGAGGGTCACTGACACGCCCGTCACCTCCATCAACAGCGCCGTGCCGGTCACCACCAGCAAGGCTGTTGCGGTGGAAACCTCCACCGAATCGGTACGCGCCACGAAGCGGAAAATCGGACGTAGCAGATAGCGGCCGCCGATCACCACTGCGACGATCACACCAATGGTGCGTAGCACCGCAGTAGGATCGATACCGTGCCTGGACGTGGACGCCAGCAATGGCACCGCGGCAATCAAGGGAATGGCGGCGAGATCCTGGAACAGCAGGATGGCGAAGGACTGGCGCCCGTAGGCCGAACCGGCTTCCTTGCGCTCCGTGAGAATCTGCAGGCCGAATGCGGTGGATGACAGGGCCAGGCTGCCGCCGACGATCGCGGCAGCGCCGGGCACCAAACCGAACCAGGCGTAAGCCACTACCCCGACCACGATGCTGGTCGCCAGTACCTGCAGCAATCCCGTGCCGAACACCGCCCGCCGCATCACCCACAAGCGCTGCGGCGACAATTCCAGGCCAATGACGAACAGCATCAGCACGACGCCGAACTCCGAAATGGAGGCGACGCCGCTGGCATTGCCAATCAAGCCCAGCGCTTCCGGTCCAATGGCGATGCCCGCCAGCAGATAGCCGAGCACAGCCCCGAGGCGGAAACGTTTGGTAAGTGGCACGGCAATCACCGTCGCCAGCAAAAAGACCACCGCGGCACGGAGGAAATGATGGCTATCCACGCTTGCTCCCCAAATGAATGCTCCCGATGACATCTTTGGGCCTGATTATTTCACGCGATGGCAGGCAAAAACGTAATAGCTTGCTGCTGACGCGTGCGCCATGACATGGGATGATCCAGCGCCATGAAATCACTAACCTTCTTGCTCGTATTTGCCCTCGCATGCTGCCTTTCTGTCGCCACCGCGCAGGAAGCGATTCCGGTCTACGGTTATCAGGTGGTACGTACCTATCCCCACGATACCGGCGCTTACACCGAGGGCTTCTTCTACCTCGACGGCTATTTCTACGAAGCCACCGGCAACGTCGGCGCATCGACGATTCGCAAGGTCGACATGAACACCGGCAAGGTGCTGCAGAAAGTCGACCTGCCACCGCCGGATTACGGTGAAGGCATCGTGGCGTGGAAAGATCGGCTGATCCAGCTGACCTGGCAGTCGCATCACGGCTATGTCTACGATCTGAAGACATTCAAACGTATCGGCGCCCCGTTCGATTATGACGGTGAAGGCTGGGCGCTCACCGAAGATGGCCATCACATCTACATGAGCGACGGCACGCCGACCCTGCGCATCCTCGATCCGGCTACGCTCAAACAGGTGGGCAAGATCGATGTCACGGCGGAAGGCCGACCGGTCGCCAACCTCAACGAACTGGAATGGGTAAAAGGCGAGATCTACGCCAATGTCTGGCTGACCCATTTCATTGCGCGCATCGATCCGGCCACCGGCAAGGTGGTGGGGGTGATCAATTTGACCGGTCTGGGGCCCAAGCCGGAAGAGACCCAGGATCCGAGCAACGACGTGCTCAACGGCATCGCCTATGACGCCAAGCGAGACCGTCTGTTTGTCACCGGCAAGCGCTGGCCGCTGATCTACGAGATCAAGCTGCTGCCGCCGCAACAAGCCAACCCGCCCGCCGGCAAGTAATGGATCGATGCGCGGCCATGCGCCGCGCGATGCTGTTGACTTATACATAACTCATTGGTTATATATAAATCCATAACCAAATGGTGATTAGTCCCCATGCCGAACGCTCACGATGCGCTCTTCAGTGCACTCGCCGATCCGACCAGGCGGGCCATCTTCGAGCGGCTGTGCCGCGAAGGTGAGCAGACAGTCGGCGCCCTGCAGGCCAGGGCCGGGGTCTCGCAACCAGCCGTTTCGAAACATCTTGGGATCCTGAAGGACGCCGGGTTGGTGCGCGACCGCCCTGAGGGTCGCCAGACGCACTACAGCGCGCAACTCAACGCCCTGGCCCCACTGGCTGACTGGACCAACCAGATGACTCGTTTCTGGCAAAACGGGTTCGATCGCCTCGAAGACTTGCTGAAAAGGATGGATCAATGAACAAGCTCTCGACCGAAACACTCTCCGTCGTCGTTGAACGCGAGATACCTCATCCGCCGGAAAAAATCTGGCGCGCACTCACGCAGCCGCATCTGATCGAAGAGTGGCTCATGAAGAACGACTTCAAGCCCGTCGTGAAACAACGTTTCACGCTTAGCGGGGACTGGGGCTCTGTCGACTGCCAAGTGCTGGAAATCGAGCCGAACAAGTCGCTCTCTTACACGTGGGCGGCCATGGGTCTGGAGAGTGTCGTCACCTGGACGCTCACTCCAACGAGCGCAGGCACCCATCTGCGGATGGAACATTCGGGCTTCCATGCAGATCAGCAGCAGGCGTACAAAGGCGCCCAATACGGTTGGCAGAAGTTCTTTGCGTCCATGGAGGAAGTGCTGGCGCGAATGGATTGAAGCCCGCACCGTGTCGCCACTTCACTAGTTTGCGCTTTAAGGAGAATCGATCATGCCCAAGAGTGAGCCGTCACCTGCTCAGCTGATAGATGCAAGGATCACAGAGCTCAATGACTGGCGCGGCGAGATGCTCAACCGGCTCCGCACGCTGATCAAGGAAGCCGATCCCGACGTCGTCGAAGAGTGGAAGTGGCGAGGTGTTCCGGTGTGGTCGCATGACGGAATCATCTGCACGGGTGAGACCTACAAGAACGTCGTGAAGATGACTTTCGCCAAAGGGGCCTCTCTGAAAGACCCTTCAAATCTCTTCAACGCCAGTCTCGACGGGAACACGCGGCGTGCGATCGACTTTGTTGAAAACGAGAAAATCAACGAGAAGGCGTTGAAGACGCTCATCCGTGCTGCGGTGGCCTTGAATCAGTCCAAGACGCGAAAGTAAAGCTCGTCGTCCCGGCGAAGGCCGTGACCTAGTGTCTTTGGAGGTCTTCAAGTCGCTGGGTCCCGGCCTTCGCCGGGACGACGCATTTTGGAGTTTCTACAAAGTGTCGTGCTTTCACACCATCTGCAACGCTTTGCAATGAATGGCGCCTCCCCGCGGCAATACACGAAAACACCACGAGTAGAAGGCACCGTACTAAGCCGCGATCGACTCGCGCAGCTTCTCCATGATCAACTCAGCAAGACGCCCAACCGCCGGCTCCGGCTCCGCTTCACTGCGGTAGAGGGCCAGACCGAGTTGCGGCAAAACCGGAAGGTCCGTTTCGTGCGCATCCAGCGTACGCACATCGGCCGGCAGGCCAAGCGGCGTGCGCACGCTCACACCCAGCCCCGCTTTCACTGCCGCCCAGTTGCCAGCCAAGCTCGGGCTGGTGAACGCGACGCGCCACGGAATACCCACATGATCCAGCGCCTGGGTCGCCGCCGTGCGCATCATGCAGGGCGCCTCGAGCACAACCAAAGGCACCGGCTCTCCGTGGCCGTACAACGTTGAGACCTGCTCATTGCCGCCAACGATCCAGCACATCGGCAAGATGTGCACATGCTCGGCATGCGGCACCGCCTCACTCGTTTCCCATGCCAGGGCAAGATCAAGCCGCCCCGTTTGCAACGATTGCATCAACACCGTATTGCGCGCGAGCTGGACTTCCACGCGCAGTCTGGGATGCGCACGCTTGAAGCGCCCGAGTACTTCAGGCAACAGGCTTTCCCCGAAGTCCTCCTGCAATCCCAGCCGCACGCGCCCTTCCAACTGGACGCCGCGCACCGCACTGACGGCCTCGTCGTTGAGCTCCAACAGCCGGCGCGCATAGCTGAGCATCACCTCGCCCGCCTCGGTCAGCGCCATGCCGCGGCCGGATTTGCGCAACAACGACGTGCCTGCCTGATCCTCCAGCTTTTTGAGCTGGGCGCTCACCGCCGAGGTGGAGCGGTTCAGGCGATCGGCGGCCTTGGCAAAACTGCCCAGCTCGATGCCGGTGGCGAAGCTGCGCAGGACGTCCAGATCGAGGTTCACGCGGGTCATGGAAATCATCCCATTTTTTGGAACTATATATACTGAATTTCCCGATTTTCAATACGATGGTCGCTCGATAGGCTAGTTCCGTCAAGCCACCCTGCTCGGAGCTTCCCATGGCACACGATCCGCTTTACGGCCAGCACTCCCTTGGCGACATCGCCCCGAAACTGGCCGAACTCACAGACCAGACCTTGTTTGGCGATATCTGGCAGCGCCCGGGCCTCACGCCTCGCGAACGCAGCCTCATCACCGTTTCGGCACTGGTCGCGCTCTACCGCATCGAGCAACTTCCCTTTCATCTGCGCCGCGCGCGCGACAACGGCATCGACCGCGACACGCTGGCCGAGGTAATCACACACCTGGCCTTCTATGCGGGCTGGCCATGCGCGGTCTCGGCGGTGTCGGTATTACGTACAGTCGACGGAGACAACACACCATGATCACCATGCAATACCGCATCGGCCTGCCCGCCGATTACGACATGGACATCATCCGCCACCGTATCGCCGAGCGCGGACACCTGACCGATGACTTTCCGCACCTGGCGTTCAAGACCTATCTCTACGCTGATCGCACCTCCACCTACGCAGCCGGCGGTGAGAATCTCTATGCGCCGTTCTACCTGTGGCACAACCACGAAGGTATGAATGCCTTTCTCGCTGGCCCGGGCTTCGCCGGTGTCGTGGAATCGTTTGGACGACCCGTCGTGCGCACCTGGTCGGTGTGGCGCGCGGAGACGGCATCCGATCTTTCCGCTGCGCAGTACGCCACGCGTGAGATCGCACCGATTTCTGCGCAGGCTGTATTGGCTGCCCTGCGCAGTGAGGAAGAAGCCAAAGTACAACATGATGTCGAACGCGGTGCGCTCGCAGCGATCAGCGCGTTCGATCCTACGTCGTGGACGTTGATGCGTTTTCGTCTCTGGCAACACATCGTGGATCGGCCCCAAGGACACGATGCCGACGTCTACGCAATCGGCCACATCTCGCAACCCTCATCCGCCCATTGAATATCCACCCACAGGAGTCAGCCATGCCTCTCGTTCGCATAGCCTTGCGCCGCGGCAAATCCGCCGCCTATATCGCCGCCCTGCGCAACGGCATCTACGCCGCGATGCGCGAAAGCTTCAACGTGCCGGACAAGGACCGCTTCATTATTGTTAGCCAGCATGACGCGGAGGAATTCGACTACGACCCCAGCTATATGGATATCGCACGCAGCGATGACCTGGTGATCATCCAGATCACCTGCAACAACACGCGCACCGTGGCGCAGAAGCAGGTGTTCTACAAAGCGGTGGCGGAGAAGCTTGCGGCAGATCCTGGCGTGAGGTCGGAGGATGTCTTCATCAATCTGGTGGAGACGGCCAAGGAGAATTGGTCGTTTGGGAATGGGATTGCGCAGTACGCGTGATCGGGGCGTGATGTTTGCCTCGCCGTTGGAGGCGTGACGTCAAGTCACGCCAGGCCAACCCGACCTACGCGTCGATCACATTATTCCCCACGCAACCAGCGCGCCGCATCGATCGCAAAGTAGGTAAGAATCGCATCAGCACCCGCACGCTTGAATGCGGTGAGCGATTCCATCACGACTGCTTTCTCATCCAGCCAGCCGTTCTGTGCCGCTGCCTTCAGCATCGCGTATTCGCCACTCACCTGATACACAAACGTCGGCACGCCAAAGGCATCCTTCACACGACGCAGTACATCCAGATAGGGCATGCCGGGCTTCACCATCACGGCATCGGCGCCTTCGGCGATGTCCAGCTCCACTTCACGCAGAGCTTCATCGCTGTTGGCGACATCCATCTGGTAAGTGTGTTTGTTGCCTTTGCCAAGGTTGGCAGCGGAACCGACCGCATCACGGAACGGGCCGTAGAACGCCGAGGCGTATTTGGCTGAATAGGCAAGAATGCGTGTGTGGATATGACCGGCGTGTTCCAGTGCTTCGCGGATGGCGCCGATGCGGCCATCCATCATGTCTGAGGGCGCAACGAAATCCATGCCTGCTTCGGCTTGCGCCAGCGACATCTTGATCAGCGCCTCGACGGTGGGCTCGTTCATCACGTAGCCGTGCTCGTCGATCAGACCGTCCTGCCCATGCGTGGTATACGGATCGAGCGCGACATCGCCGATCAGACCCAACTCAGGATATGTCGCCTTCAGGGCTCGCGTGGCACGTTGCATCAAGCCTTGCGGATTCCATGCCTCTGCCGCGTCCTCACTCTTGACCGACGCACCGGGCGACGGAAACAGCGCCAGCGCCGGAATGCCCAGACGGACGCATTCGCCCGCCAACTGCAACAGGCCATCGATGGAAACGCGATCCACACCCGGCATCGACGGAACCGGCTCGCGTTTGCCTTCGCCTTCGATCACAAACGCGACCATGATCAGGTCGCTGGGCAGCAGGGTGTGCTCACGCATCAACGCGCGGGAGAAAACATCGCGGCGCATGCGGCGCATACGGATAGCGGGAAAGTTCATGGGCAAGTCTCTGTCGATCAATCTGCGTAGTTTAGCGCCGCCGGCATTTTGTGCGTTCGGACACATCGCCGCGCCTCAATCGCTCAATCCATGAGATCACGGCCACCGACAATTGTGACCGGAGATAAACGCCTGTCCGCGCATTAGCAAGATAGACACATTCCGTGTGGCATCTTCGAGCCATGCATGTCCCCCTCGCTGGAGTCGCCCCCATGAGCCAACCCACCAAGCGTTCGCCGCACTGGACCTCGCCCGAAGGCATGAAATATCTCGGTCAACACGAAGGCACCGAGCCGATCGATGTGACCCTTGTCCTGCGACGCCGCTCGAAAACCGCACCACCGTCAGCATCATGGCCACACCGGCCGCGCTGGCAGCGAGGCGAATTCGGCCAGCATTACGGCGGCGATCCGGCCGATCTGGAAAGCCTGCGACACTTTGCGAAACAGTACGGATTGAGCGAGATCGACAACGATCTGAATCGACGTGTCTTGCATCTGCGCGGCACGCCTGCAGCGTTGGAAAAAGCATTTGCTGTAACGCTTGGTCAATACCAGTTCAACGATCATCCGCCATTTGTCGGCTGCGGGCATGCTCCCACGCTTCCTGCTGAAGTCATTGCCGTACTCGGCCTGGATCGGCGCCCCGTGGCGCAGCCGAGGTCACGCCGGGCGCAGGCCACGCCCAATACCAGCTACACGCCGATTCAGGTGGGCCAGCTGTATAACTTCCCCAGCGGCACGGACGGCACCGGCGAAACCATCGGCATTATTGAACTCGGCGGCGGCTACAGCACCAGCGACCTTAGCCAGTATTTTTCGAGCCTGGGCATCAGTCCGGAGCCGAAAGTCATCGCCGTTTCGGTGGCCGGTGGCCAGAATCAGCCCGGCAGCGGCGATGCCGACGACGAGGTGATGCTGGATATCGAAGTGGCCGGCGCCCTCGCCCCGGGCGCAACTATTGCGGTGTATTTCACCGCCAACACCGACCAGGGCTTTTACGAAGCCATTTCCCAGGCTGCACACGACACCACCAACAAGCCATCGGTGATTTCGATCAGTTGGGGCGGCCCGGAAGACGGCTGGAACAGCACATCGTTGAGCGCGATGGAAAGCGCGTTGCAGGACGCAGCCGCACTCGGTGTGACGGTCACTGTTGCCGCCGGCGACAACGGCTCCAGCGACGGCGAGACCGACGGCCAGCCGCATGTGGATTTTCCCGCCTCCAGCCCGTACTCGCTCGGCTGCGGCGGCACCACGCTGGTGGCCAGCGGCACCACCATCCAAAGCGAAGTGGTGTGGAATGAAACGGCCAGCAACGAAGGGGCGACCGGTGGCGGCGTCAGCGTCGAATACCCGCTGCCGACCTGGCAGCAGAATGCAAACGTGCCTGCTTCGCCCAGTGGCAGCAGCGGCCGCGGCGTGCCGGATGTCTCCGGCAATGCGGATCCGATGACCGGCTATCAGGTGCTGGTGGATGGGCAATCCCAGGTCATTGGCGGCACCAGTGCCGTGGCCCCGCTGTGGGCGGCACTGATTGCGCGTCTTAATCAGAAGCTTGGCGCGCCGGTCGGCGATATCCATGCGTCGATCTATCAGATTGGCGAATCGGCGTTCCGCGACATCACCCAAGGGAATAATGGTGCCTATCAGGCTGGCGTTGGCTGGGATGCGTGCACAGGGCTGGGTAGCCCGAATGGACAGGCCCTGCTGAATGCGCTGTCTGCACTGAAAAGCTGAGGCATTTGCGCCCTCTCCCGTTCGGGGAGAGGGCGTAACCGGCCCCCGCGCTGGACGAATCGCATGGCAGCAGGCAGTCTTGTCGGGTTAGCTGTCTGGAATTCCCATGGATCGCGCCACCCACACCCCGACCCTGCTTGCTGATCTTGGCGGCACCAACGTCCGCTTCGCGCTTGCCGATACGACCTCCGATTCACCGTTGATGCTCGATAGTGTTCGGCGCTACCGCGTGAAGGATTTCGACACGCTCGCCGACACCATCCGCCAGTATTTCACCGACACCGGCCATACGGCTTCACACGCGATCATCGCGGCAGCTGGCCGCATCGCCAATGGTGAAACGGTGAAAATCACCAACAATCCCTGGGCGGTTTCCGCGCACGGATTGCAGCAAGAAATGGGCTTTGACGGTGTGCAGCTGGTGAACGATTTCGCCGCTCAGGGCATGTCGATTCCGTTGCTGCAGAAAGACCAGCTCAAGGCCGTCGGCCCGGACCTGCTACCAGAACACGACAACAAGTCGTCGCAGACCTTCGTCGTGATGGGTCCCGGCACCGGCCTCGGCGTTGCGGGCCTCCTGCTGCGCCACGGCCACTGGATCGTGCTGGAAACCGAAGGTGGCCACGCCGGTTTTGCAGCACACACCGCGGAAGACGTGGAGATCCTGCATCGACTCAACGAACGCTTCGGTCGCGTTTCCAACGAACGCATGATCTGCGGCAATGGTCTGGTGAACCTGTACCTGGCATTGGCCGACATCGCCGGCCAGCCCGCCGAGGAATACTCGCCGGAAGACATCACCGCGCGCGCCACCGATAACAGCGACGCCCTGTGCGTGCGCACGGTGGAAACGCTGGCCGGTATTTTCGGCAGCGTCGCCGGCGACCTGGTGCTGAGCCTGGGCGGCTGGGATGGCGTCTATCTCACCGGTGGCGTGCTGAAGATCCTGATGCCTTGGCTGCAGAGCGGCGGCTTCCGTGAACGCTTCGAGGCCAAAGGACGTTTCCGCGACACGATGGAACGCGTGCCGACCATCGCGATCACGCATCCGGAACCCGGATTGCTTGGTGCAGCGGCGCTGGCAGTGCTCGAGTCCGGCCGGTCCTTGTCGCGATAAAGCTTTTGTAGATTGGATTACCCCGGACATCATCCGGGGTAACCTAACCTACGCATTACGCACATCACGCGCCGGAAATTTCCCATGCCACGTTCCAGCACCGCTTTCCTTTTCGACCTCGACGGCACGCTGATCGACAGCGTCTACCAGCACGTGCTGGCCTGGAAGGAAGCGCTGGATCGTGAAGGCGTTGTGCTGCCGGTATGGAACATCCACCGCAAGATCGGCATGAGCGGCGGCCTGTTCACCAATATCCTGCTGCGCGAAACAGGGCTCGACATTACCGAGGAACGCATCCTGCGCCTGCAGAAATGGCATGCCGAAGCATTCAACCGCCATCACACGCAAGGTTCCGTGCGACCACTACCCGGCGCGCGCGAGCTGCTCGATTTCCTCACCAAGGAAGGTATTCCCTGGGCGATCGCCACCAGTGGCCGCATGCAGACCGCCGCACACAATCTCGCCGCGCTCGGGGTCGATCCGGACAAGGTGCCGGTGGTGACACGCGACATGGTGCGCCACGCCAAGCCCGATCCGGATCTGTTCCTTGCCGCGGCAGAACGGCTGGATGTGGATATTCATCAATCGCTGGTCGTTGGCGACAGCATCTGGGACATGCTCGCCGCTCAGCGCGCACGCGCCCTGGGCATCGGTCTGCTATCGGGCGGTTATGGGCAAGATGAGCTGCAGCGTTCGGGTGCGTTCCGCGTGTACGACGATCCAGCCGATCTGCTGCGACATATTGACGAAGTCGCCGCACGCGACTGATTACATTCACACGCGTGGACAATGCGTGTGGATTTGACCTGGCAAGTCATCGAAAACGGTGCTTTCCCGTTATGCTGGCTTGGGGAAATGATTCAGGTAGGGGTATGTTGAAAACACCATTGCTCGCTTTGGGAGCGCTCGCCGCAGCGCTGTCGTTCACGACGATCGCATCCGCACAGTCTTCGGCACCAAGTATTACGGTGAACGGCGCCAAGCCCGACGCCGCGCAATACGAGCCCGCTCCGGACGATTCAAACCCACCTATTTCGGATAAGGATATCTACTGCCCGCCGGCCATCGAGCCGATCCTGCCGGGTGACTACTACGCCTGCGAAGCGCGTGCCGCTTACGGCCACGACAACGGCCCCAAGATGATCGACATGCTGCAGGAGTCGGCGTATTGGGCCAACAAGGATGCCCAGTATTCGCTCGGCCTGGCTTTCTTCAACGGCGATATACCCGAAGTGCCGCAAAACCGGCCGCTGGGCCTGGCATGGCTGGCGTTGTCCGCGGAGCGCAAAAAATCCGAATATCAGCTGGCTTACGCCGAAGCCCGTTCCAAATCGACGCCGGAGGAAGTCCGCCAGGCGCTTGTCCTGTGGCGGCAGATGCGAACGAAGTATGGCGACAGCGTGGCCGCGCCACGTGCCATTCGCCGCTTCAACCATGCGATCGAGCCGATCGACGAAGCGGCCAAAGATGGCGGCATCGTCTATATCCATGGATATGCTCCTTCTCCGCAGAGCGCATTCGCCGTTGCGAACAAACTCCACGAACAAGCCAGCAACGATTTCGACGATATCCATGGACAAGTCGTCGTCGGCAAGCCCGAATGGCTGCAAGCGCAACCGGCGACCACTAATGGGCCGCAGGCGAGCGGATCCTCACAGCAACCGTGAAGATATGTTGATCAGCCGCGCGAGCACAGCCCCAGGATCGGACTGATCGAGGCTAAGTTTCTCGCGCGTGCTGCCGCCTTGCAGCGTTCTCCCGATATCGCTAACTCATCAACGCGGTGGAGGCGCTAAATGCGCACATTCAGCGCCCTTTTTCACGACGCATCAGAAGTCGAAACGCAACCCCATATTTGCCTGCCAGCCGCGCAAGCCATGACTAGCAGTGCCGCGCCGATAATCGGCTTCGCCATACAGCGCCAGGTGTGAAGTCCATTGACTGGTCGCACCCGCACCAAGCCTGTAACTGTTACCCAGGCGCCCTCCGCTGAACACACCGCTTGCATCCCAAGCGCTGCTCGATGTGCCGATTTGCGAATCACCGCCGGTGGTACGAATGAAATCCGCGCGCAGATAAGGCGAGAAACGCGTATCGTCGGTTTTCACTAAACGAGCGCCCACGCGTGTTGCCGTTAAGCCACCCACATTGATCTGCGTGGAGAGGCCATCGGCATCTGCGAAGTCGTTGAACGTCAACGATTGATGCTTCAGCTGGGCTTGCGGTTCCAGTGACCAGCCCTTGCCAAGTGCGAAGGGGTAACCCATCTCCACCGAAGCAGTCCAGCTTCCCGCCCTGAGGTTGGCAACGGCGCTATTGCGGGCCTGCGTATCCACATCGCCCCGATAGTGCTCACCACCCAGCACCGCATCCACATAGAAACCATTGGCTTGCTGCCACGTCATCCAGGCCGACACGCCATGCGCGTCGTATCTACCTACACTGGCGCCGTCGGGCGCATTCGGTGTCACGCGTGTGGTGCCTTTGTCGAGGGCCCATCCAGCACGCAAGCTTGAATTATCAGCAGTCCAAGAGACGATGCTGCCACCCAACTGCAGCGCGTTGATCTGTTGATCGAAACCAAAACCGTAATCGGCAAAACCGAGATTTGACGAATACTGCTCCTGGCTACCGACGTAGCGCACGAACAGCTCGCCACCGTGTGGATCGCTTGGGGTAGCGTCGCGAATCTCGCCTAGGCGCTGATGCAAGGTGTCGATCATCGAATCGCCATAGTTCAACAAGGCTGTTGGCGCGACGATGTAAGAAGGCATTTGGGGCACCACCGCAGGACGAACACGTACTGGCGCATCCGGCCGACTTTCATCCTGAGGCGTGACGTTATTCGTCGACGCATCGGGGCTGCCATCGGCCTCCCCCACATAGGCGCTAGCCAGTCGATAGTCCCAATTGAACGTGCCAGAGTTCATTGCATTCTGGGCAGGATCCGTTTGACCGGGCTCGAATGCGTACAACGTGTATTTCCATGGACCGACGGCGGCGTAGCCATTCTTCAGCGCAAAGGCATCGGCACGCGAGGAACCGGCGACCTGCACCAGGGAAATGCCTTCGCTCGGGCTCACCGTGCCATCGTCGCTGGCACCCGTCGCCGCACCATCACCTTGCGGGGTGATGTCCAATAGCACCGTACCCGTCGTGGTGACGTTGCCGAGAATGAGCAAGCGATCGGTATGCTGATTGCCAAGCACTCCACCTTCGTTGAGCAGCGTGTTCATTCCGATCACACCACCCGCGCCCGATAGATCGCCGTTCACTACGAGCGTTTTGTAGTTGTCGCTCTCCGGTGGCGCAAACTGGATGGTGGAATTACTCAACGCCAGTTGACCCAGGGAGGAATCGCCCGTCATGACCCACAAGCTGCCGCTATCCAGCGACAACGTGCTCACCGCATTCTGCGTAGCGCCCGTCCATTTCGAGCCGTTACTCAACGACACCATGGTGTTGGCGGCTGGAATGGCGCCGCCGAGAAGAGACGGATCGAATACGATGTCGCCCTGGGCGTCTACGCTGTTGTCCATCGTCAACGTGACTTGACCGACCACATCGCGTACATCCAGCAAGACACCGCTCCCGCCGATAGCTTGCACGCCATTACTCAAGTTGATATCGGTATTTCCTGCCGCGGCCAATGCATGGGATTGCATACTGATAAGTGAGCCACCATCCATGCCGAAGGCACCACCTTCGCTAGCGGAAGTCGTCCCGCCGAATGCGATGCCGACGGCATCGATACCATCCGTCATCACGTCAACGCCGCGCAGACTCATTTGGCCGCCGTCCGCCACCGCAACGCCGTACGCACCCTGACCCGTGGTGTGAATCGTTCCGTTGAGCATGTTCACCACACCCTGAGCGTACACACCGTATGCCGTCGTGCCGCCAGTTTCGATGTTGGTGTCGGTCAGCAGAACCGTACTTCCCCCGCCAGTACGAACACCAACGCTCGTGTCACCCGTTGTCGCAATGGTGCTATCACTTAGCGATATTTGACCGCCCAGCCGTGCCCATGCACCAACGGCACCAGCGCCTTTCGTTTGAATGTCGAGATTTTCGCCGAAAATGACAGCGGCGCTGGAAGATTCTTGTGATGCATACAGCGCATGAGAGTTAGCACCCTCAGTGAGGATACTGCCGTTCGTCAGGGTGATCGTCGATGCACGATTGTCGAAACCCAGCGCAGTGCCGCCCGTGGTGTGGATATCGAAATTGCTCGCGGTGATGATGGTGTTGCTCGGCGCCCACACCGCATCGGCATTGTTACCGGCCGTGGTCACAGACACGCGATCGAGCGCAATCTGCGAACCGTCCTGATTCATGCTGATGCCGTAGGAGGAGGTGCCCGTGGTTTGCGCGCTCGCTCCCGTTACCGTCGCTTGCGCACCTTGCGTCAAGTAGATGCCGACCGATTGGTTACCTGACGTCGTGAATGAGCCACCGGTAATAGTGGCCGTTACGCCCGCACGCGATCCATCAAGATACACAGCATGTGAACTGGAACCTTGCGTCGATATCGACACCTTGTTGAGTACAACCTGCCCCTGCGCAGCGGGATCGAAAGTCGACGCATCAGCATAAACGCCGTAGGAAGTATTACCTATTGTGCTGATGCTGCTGTTTGCCAATAGCAATTCAGCACCACTGATGCGTGCGCCGTAACTCGCCCCGCCCGAGGTATTGATGGTAGCCCCGACGGCATTGATAACCGTGCCGGCATCCGTGCCGTATAAACCGTAACCGTAGTTTGCGGATGTGGTGATGCTGGTCCCCGCGCCTTGGGAATCACGCCCAATAGTGGCCGATCCGCCGGCCAGCGTATAAACCCCATAACCATATGGACCGCTGGTACTGATGCTTCCGCCGCTGAATACCAGCCAGCTGCCTTGACCATTGACCTGTGCGCCGATGCCGCTACTGCCGGAAGCATTCAACGACACACCGCCGTCCGCGGTTATGCTGCCCGCATTGAGCACGGACAGCGTTGGCAATGCGGACGTCACGTAGTTGTCTGGCGCGAGCAGGAGCGAAACACCATTGGCCACTTGTTGTCCGCTGGTCGCGTAGGATGCGTACGGTGCGAACAGGCTCGCTGAGATGGCGCCAACGAGGATGCGCCGGGTCATTCCGATGAACGTATTTGCAGAGTTGATCAAGGTAGGGTCCGTCCTAAATGGATACGCGCGGACACACGCTGACGACACACATCCGCGAGAAGAGAGTGCTGCAAGAACCATCCTGAACGACGGCGCACGAAAAGCCTCGTATGTCGCCCGATAACACGACGACATGCCATTGAACCTGTGCGATAGAGCTAGTCGCTTCGACGTTCGCGCGACAAGCTAAAGTAGAGACTTGGCGGGACCTATCTGACCGATCCTAAATTTCGAAAAAATCCGCGTGGAGCGATATGCCATCGCTCGCATAGCGCAGCGAAACGCATTCCATCAAGAAGGCGCCAGCAGCGCATCCAGGTCGGATTGATCAAAGCTGAGCTTCTCGCGCGTACCGCCACCTTCCAGCACCGCTTGTGCCAGTTCGGCCTTGCGCGCTTTCAGCTCTTCGATGCGCTCTTCGACGGTGCCCGCAGTAATCAGGCGGAATACAAACACCGGTTTGTCTTGCCCGATGCGGTGCGCGCGATCGCTGGCCTGCGCTTCGGCAGCGGGATTCCACCATGGATCGTAATGGATCACCGTATCGGCCGCGGTGAGGTTGAGCCCGACGCCACCCGCTTTCAGTGACAACAGGAACAGCGGTACGTCGCCATCCTGGAAACGCTGCACGGGTTCAGCGCGATCGCGCGTTTCACCGGTCAGCATCACGTAGCGGATACGGTGGCGATCCAGCTCGTTGGCGATCAACTTGAGCATTTCGGTGAACTGCGAGAACAGCAACACCTTGCGGCCTTCGGCCAGCAACGCGGGCAGCATGTCCATCAGCAATTCGAACTTCGCAGAGTCGCGCACGCCGCGTGCCGCTTCCAGCTTCACCAGACGCGGATCGCAGCAGACCTGACGCAGCTTGAGCAGCGCATCCAGCACCACGATGCCACTGTGCGCGATACCACGTTGTGCGATGACTTCGCGCAACTCATCGGCCAGCGACAAACGCAGACTTTCGTACAGCTCACGCTGACGGCCATCGAGCACGACGCGGCGCGTGATCTCGGTCTTGGGCGGCAGTTCCGACGCCACCTGCAATTTGGTACGGCGCAGAATGAACGGGGCGAGACGACGATTGAGTCGCGCCTGGCATTCTTCGTCGTGCTGCTTTTCGATCGGCACGCGATAGTGACGGCGGAAGGCGCCTTCATCACCCAGCAGGCCGGGTACTGCCAGATCGATCTGCGACCACAGTTCGCCCAGGTGATTTTCCAGCGGCGTACCGGTGAGACAGACGCAGCGTGGCGCACGCAAAGTGAGCGCAGCACGGCGCGCTTGCGTACGTGGATTTTTCACTTGCTGCGCTTCATCGAACACGATCAACGAGAAGGGCTGCTTGCGCAGCGTGACGACGTCGCGCGGCAACAAGGCATAGCTGGTGAGCACGATGTCCTGCGAAGCAATCTGCGAGAAGTCGCCGCTGCGTTGCGGACCATGCAGGGCGAGCGCTTTCAGCGAGGGTGCAAAACGTGCGATTTCCGCCAGCCAGTTGGGAATCAGGCTGGTCGGCACCACGATCAACGCCGGTTGCTGCAACGCGCCGCTTTCCTTCAGCGACAGCAGGTGCGTGATCAATTGCAGCGTCTTGCCCAGACCCATGTCATCGGCAAGCACGCCACCGACACCGGCTTCGGCCAAAGCATTCAACCAGCGCAAACCTTCGCGCTGATACGGACGCATTTCGACTGTGAGTCCGGGAGGGATGGCATCGCTGGCGCGCTCGGCCGCATCGCGCAGACGCGCGGTGAAACCACGCAGTTGTTCAGGTGCCTGCAACTCACCGCCACTCGGCAGCGCTTCGACAATTTCTTCCAGTCGACCTGCCTGCACGCGCGGCAGATGCAGTTTCTTCTTGGGCTTTTCCAGGTATTCGGCAAGCGGTGCAAGCAATCCGCGCAGCTCTTTCAAGCGCACGGGCACACGGCGGCGTTCATCCACCGGCGCATACCACACGGCATCTTCCGGCTCGTTCGGCGCCGGACTCAGGTTGAGTTGATGTTCGGCCAGCGCCTGCGCCACGGCGGGCAACAAGTTGCGGCGCTTACCTTCCACTTCGATGCCGATTTCCAGATCGAAAGCATGATCATCGGCATCTTCGACCGCATTGCCGTACCAACGTACCGGACCTTCCAGCACTTCGAACGGGAAGCTCGGCGCGTACTCGAGCAGGAAGCCTTCGGCCTCAAGCTTCGGCCGCAAGGCCAACCAGCGTGCCGGCGTATTGACCTCCAGCGCGCCTGCGTGCCCTTTGCCGGGGAACAGCCAGGCATCCTCGGGCAAGGTGTCGGCCAGATCCCAGGGCAAACCTTCGGTATCCACGCCAAGTGTCAGCCCCGCGCGCTCCAATTGCTCCATGGTGGAGAGCTCTTCGGCGCGGCGGCGCGTGATTTCCACCAATTGCCCGTTGCGTACGCGGCGCACCAAGGGCTCGCCGCCACGGCCGGGCAGGCGCTCTCCTGCGTAATCGAAAGCGAGCCGCGCGTACGCAAGCGGCGGCGTACCGGCAGCCAGTCGCGCGTGACGGGTCAATGCATGCAGGATGAGCACCGGCTTGGGCGCGTGCTCGGCCTTGCGCAGTTCATCGAACACCTGCGGCAACGGGATACGCTGCGCCAGCCGGCTCGAAGGCAGGCAGCCGCGCAGCGTACGGCTGTATTCGTGCTTGAGCGGTGGCAGGTCGAGCCAATGCGTTTCTTCTGGATCGGCCTCGAGATGGCCCAGCTCGGCGCGTTCGGCGTCGAGGTACCACAGACCATCCAGGCGCAGCAGGCGCTGGCTGTGTGGCAATGCGGGCAACAGCCGCTGGCTGCCGTCATGCTCCAGGTGCCAGTGCCAGTTGAGTTGATGCGATTTGCCGCGCGACAGGCGCAGACCAGCCAGCCCGCCGAGGAAGCATGGGGCGGTGTCGAGCATCTCGGCCAGCAAGGTGTTGCCGACGTGCCCGGTCAGCCGAGCGTAGCTGCGCGACTTGCGCAGGGTCTGCGGCAGGCCCAGCGCTGCGGTGGCAAGACGCTGCTCGTGGATCTGCAGCGCCGTATGCGCCAGCAGCTTGCTCTCCAAGGGTGCAGGCCGGGTGAAGCGCCCGTGCTCGGCAGGAACCAGCAGCACCGGCGCCGCGTCCAGGCGCGCGTAAGGCGCGCCGTCTTCCGGCATCACTTCGAAGAAGAAACCCAGCACGGCGTGCTCGTGCACGGCAGCAGCGGCAGGCTTTGCCAACAGCTTGCGCCATACGCCAGGCAGGCTTTCCTCGCGCTCGTCGCTCTGGGCGGAGGGATCGCCGTGGTGTTTCTCGTCCGGTAGGTGCATGCGCATGCGATCCCTGGAGCGATCAAAACCTTGAGCTTAGCAGCGATTCGGGTCCGTGCTGCAAGCAGTACGGACATCTAAATCAAAAGAATCAAAAGTCATGCTCGACGCGTTTCGAACAAGCCCTCCGGATACTCCGGCTTCTGCTCGCGCGCCATCAAGGCTTTGAGGCCTTCGACCGGCGTGACTTCGCCATGCAGCACGGCTTGCACACCCTTGCTGATCGGCAAATCCAGACCATGCTTCTCGGCCAGGCGCATCACTTCATCGGCTGTCACGACGCTTTCGACCACCTGACCGATCTGCGTCACCGCTTCATGAATGCCAATGCCCTGCCCCAGCGCGATGCCCAATCGGCGGTTGCGCGACAGGTCGCCCGTGCAGGTGAGCACCAGATCGCCCAGGCCGGACAGACCCATCAGGGTTTCCGGGCGCGCGCCGAGCGCCTTGCCCAGACGCAACATTTCATTCATGCCGCGGGTGATGAGACCGGCGCGGGCGTTGAGGCCCAGCTTCATGCCGTCGGCGACGCCGGTGGCGACCGCCAGCACGTTCTTCATGGCGCCACCGAGCTCCGCACCCAGCACATCGTTGCCGGAGTAGGCCCGAAAGTTGGGGGCATGCAGCAGGACGGCCAGCTCCTGGGCAAACGCCTCGCTTTCCGAATGCACGGTGACGGCGCTCGGCATCCCCGCCGCCACTTCGCGTGCGAACGACGGACCGGTGATCACCGCAGCTTCGCGCCCCGGCAGCTTTTCAGCCACCAGTTCGTGCAGGAAGCGTCCGGTACCCGGCTCGAAGCCCTTGGTCGCCCAGGCGATATTGGCCTCGGGGTCGAGCAGCGGCGCCAGCTCATCCAGCATTTCGGCAAAAGCGTGGCTGGGCACCACGATCAGCACGACCTTGGCGCCGCGCACAGCAGCGGCCAGGTCGGGCTCGTAGTCCAGTTCTTCCGGCAACTCCAGATCCGGCAGGTAGCGCTGGTTGCGACGCGTGGCTTTCATGGCCGCCAGCGCTTCGGCATCGCGCCCCCACAAGCGGGTGGGCACGCCGTTGCGCGCGGCCAGGGTCGCCAACGCCGTGCCCCAGGAGCCGGCGCCCAGAACAGCCATCAATGGCTGAGCACTCATAGCGGAGAAATCAGCTATTGAGCGTATGCGGCTCGCCAGCGACACGGCGCTGCTGCTCCGCGTACAAGGCTTCGAAATTGATCGGCTGGAGCAGGAACGGCGGGAAACCACCTTCCTGAACCAGGCTGGAGATCACCTGGCGTGCATAGGGGAACAGCAGATTCGGGCAGTAGCTACCGATGATGCCGGCGTGATCGGCCTCGCTAAAACCGGCAATGCCGAACAGGCCAGCCTGATGCACTTCGGCCAGGTAGGCGGTGCGGTCGTTCACGGTGCAGGTCAGGGTCAGGCTCAGCACGACTTCGTAGAGGTCGTTGCCCAGGCCGGTCGCGCGCTGGGTGAGATTCAGCTGGACTTGCGGCGCTTCGCTGATTTCGCCGACTTCCTGGAAGATTTGCGGAGCATTCGGAGCCTCGAAGGACACGTCCTTTACATAGATCTTCTGCAGCGCCAGCTGGGGCTGGCCGGCGGGGCCGTTGTTCTGGCCGTTGGCGGTGATTTCTGCCATGGGAATCCCTCGGTTCAAAATAGGTGCGCGCGAAGTGCGCAAAGGGGTGGATTGTTCCATATATCCTGGTCCGCCCGCTATGAGACGGGGTGGGGGCAACGCGCGGCATATCAAAGCCCCCACGTCACACGGCTGCTCAAAGATTGCGCACCCGCCTGATTTTCTGAGACAATGCGCGGCTCGCCCTTCTGTCGACCCGGTCTTCCGGGCATGTCCGCAACGCGATGCGGACCTCACGACTCCCGGCGAGAGCAAGACCTCCAGCATCGCGTGGCGCACAGCGCCGCTGGGCCGATGTCGCCCTGGCTAACGGGCGGTTTACGAATTACGGAGGTCATCATGGCCCGTGTATGCCAAGTCACCGGAAAGGGTGTGCAGACCGGCAACAACGTCTCGCACGCTAACAACAAGACCCGTCGCCGCTGGTTGCCCAACCTGCATGAGCGTCGGTTCTGGGTTCCCAGCGAAAACCGTTGGGTGAAACTGCGCGTCTCCAACCAGGCGCTGCGCACGATTGACAAGAAGGGCATCGAGGCCGTGATTGCCGACCTGCGTGCCCGTGGTGAAAAGGTCTAAGGAGTAAGTCATGGCTAACAGCAAGCAAGACAAGATCCGTCTGATCTCGTCGGCCGGTACCGGTCACTTCTACACCACGCAGAAGAACAAGAAGAACACCCCGGACAAATTTGAATTCAAGAAGTACGATCCGGTCGTTCGCAAGCACGTGATCTACAAGGAAGGCAAGATCAAGTAATTGATCAGCATTCCAAGCTTTAAGAAAACCCGCCCCTGTGGCGGGTTTTCTTTTATCTGCCTGACGCGCCCCAGACCGTTATGCTTCGGCCCGCAACACACGATGGCCGACAGCTGGCAAACTTGTCGCGTAAAGATAGTAACGGTGGAGATCGCGGCGAATGAGTCACTCCATAAGCTCGCCTATCGTCGTCTACGATGGCGTCTGCCTACTCTGTAGCAGATGGATCCGCTTTCTACTGGAACACGATCGTGAAGGTCGCTATCGGTTCGCCGCGATGCAATCGGACAGCGGTCGGCAGCTACTGATCTCTCATGGCCTCGACCCAGACTCACCGTTTTCCATGTTGCTGGTCGAAAACGATCAGGGCTACACCGATGCAACCGCGATCGCTCGCGTTCTTCGCACCTTACCGCAACGACGCTGGCATTGGCTGAGCGCAACGATCCTGGCGTTTCCACAAAAAATACGCGACGTGGCATATCGCTTCGTCGCACGTCATCGCTATCGCTTTTTCGGTCGCAGCGACCAATGCTTTGTGCCGACGCCCGAACAACGCTCGCGCTTTATGCCATAGGCGTGACCCCGCACCCTCAATTTGGCAAACGCAGTTCCACCGGCCACAAAAAAGCCCGCCGAATGGCGGGCTTTTGATTCTGATCACTCGCAGCGCTGAAATTAGGCGTTGCTGCCAACCAACGAATAGCTCTTCAAACGCTGGGCAAAATCCTGCAGCGCGCGAATGCCACTCTGCTCAGCCTCGGTGATCCACTGCTGCAGACCCTTGAGTGCCTGCTCGGCACCGCGCTGTTCCATCAGCTCGGCCAGGCGATTGCGGAAATCGCAGACGGTGCTGAGGGTCGGGCGCTTAGCCAGTACAGCCTGCATGCGCTCGTGGCCTTCGCCGTCGAGCCAGCGACCACCATCGGCGAAGGCGCGACGCAGACGACGCGGCACGGCCTTGATGCTTTCGCCGGCATGCTGCGCTTCGTCGGCCAGCGTCGGCACGATGACGTTGCGGTAGTAATCGGTCATCGCCTGGAAGCGATGGGTCAACACGGCCTTGAGGGTTTCGGCATCCGGCAGATGCACGTTGGGGCGGATGTCGAGCGTCGGCGCCACACGCAGCACCTTGGCAAGACCTACCGAACGCAGCACGCAGATCATCGCCCAACCGATATCGAACTCCCACTTGCGCAGCGCGAACTTGGCCGAGCTGGGGAAAGCGTGGTGGTTGTTGTGCAGCTCTTCGCCGCCGATCCAGACACCCCAAGGGACGAGATTCGTAGCGGTGTCGGAACTCTCGAAGTTGCGATAACCCCACCAGTGGCCGACACCGTTGACGAAGCCGGCGGCCCAGAACGGGATCCACGCCATCTGCACCGCCCACACGGCCGCACCGATCACGCCGAACAGCGCGAGGTTGATGATGAGCATCAGCGACGGGCCCCAGTACGGATGACCGCTGTAGAGCTTGCGCTCGATCCAGTCGTCCGGTGTGCCGCGGCCGTACTTCTCCAGGTCCTCCTTCACTTCGCTGGCATCGCGATACAAACCGACGCCATCCCAGAAGACTTTCTTGAGACCGTAGATCTGCGGGCTGTGCGGATCTTCCTCGGTTTCCACCTTGGCGTGGTGCTTGCGATGCACCGCAACCCACTCCTTGGTGACCATGCCCGTGGTGAGCCAGCCCCAGAAGCGGAAGAAGTGCGAAATGGACGCATGCAGGTCGACGCCACGATGCGTCTGGCAGCGATGCAGGTAGAGCGTGACGGTGAAGATGGTGATCTGGGTGACTACCAGCAGGTAGACAACGATCCCCACCCACCCGGCGCCAGTTACGCCGTTGGAAAGGAACTGCAGCACAGCATCTAACATCTTGGATATACCCGGAAGCGTTGAAAAAGCAGTGTAGTCGAGGGTGGCCGTACCCACCAGCATGGTAGCCATGCTAGCTCGCGGCCCTGTTCACTTCTGTTAAAGCCGAATCACAGCTTCGTGACGGCCTACGGTTGTGTAACGGATGGGGTCGCCCCGACAATCATGCAATGAACGCGCCGAAACCCGCTTTACCTCCCGTACTGCAACTCGAACAGGTCGTCCGGCACCGTGCCGGCCGCCCGGCCGTGCGCGACCTCAGCCTGGACCTGCAGGGCGGCCAAGTGCTTGGCCTGCTTGGGGTGAACGGCGCTGGCAAGTCGACCACGCTGTCGATGATCGCCGGCGCCCTGCGGCCTGATAGTGGCGCCATTTATCTGCAGGGTGAGGATTTCTCGGAACACCCTGAACTGGCCCGGCGGGTCATCGGCTGGCTGCCGGAAGGTGCCCCGCTGTGGCCGGAACTGACGGTGCGTGAACATCTTGAGGCGCACGGCCGGTTGCGCGGCATACAAGGCGCCCATCTCATCGAGGCTCGCGACGCCGTCCTCGAACGGCTGGAACTGACGGACCTGTCACGCCGCCTGGCGGGCGTATTGTCGCAGGGCCAGCGCCAGCGACTTGGGCTGGCCTGCGCCCTGCTGCATCGCCCGGCCCTGCTGGTGCTGGACGAACCGGCGAATGCCCTCGATCCGGTGCAGGTGGTCGCGCTGCGCAAGCTGCTGCGCGAACTGGCCGCCGATGGCACCGCCGTCATTCTTTCAACGCACCAGTTGGCCGAGGTCACCGCCGTATGCGACCGCGTGGCGATCTTGCACGAAGGCACGCTGCGCCACGACGCACCGCTGCATGCGGATCATCACGACGCCTTGGAAAAAACCTTCTTCGACATTGCCGTGGCAGGCAGGGCTCAAGCCGCATGATTCTTTTTGCTGTGACGCGGCTCGAATTGCGCCGACTGTTCGTACGCCCGCTCGGATGGATCATGGCTGCGCTGGCTCTGGCTGAGCTGGGTTGGCGCTTTGCGCTGCTGCTGCAGATCTTCCTGCTCAACCAGGTGCGACTGGCCGCACTGCCCGATGGCCCCGGCTACACCGATCTGGTGGCGGTGCGCATGTACAGCAGCTTCATCACCGGCAGCCCCTTGCCGTTCGGGCTGATCGAGCTGGCGCTGCTGTTGGTGCCGCTACTCACCATGTCGACGTTAGCCGGCGAACGCAGCGCTGGCACTTTGCCGCTGCTATTCGCCAGCGGACTCTCGTCGACCCAGATACTGCTGGGCAAATACCTTGCCGTGCTGATCTGGCTGGCGCTGTGGTTGCTGCTCGCGCTTGCCATTCCCGTGAGCCTTGCGCACGGTGCCACGCTGGACTGGGGCAAGCTTGCCGCCGCCACCTTAGGCACTTTTCTGGCGCTGGCGGTATTGGGCGCGATCGGCGTGGCTTGCTCCGCATTCGCCTCGCATCCTTCGGTTGCCGCCGTCGCGGCACTGATGGTGGGACTGGCGTTGAACTGCATCAATCTTGGTGCGCAGCTGGCTGGCGTCAACAGTGGCTTTCTCAACTGGCTGGCAATGAGCACGCATCAGGAAACCTTGTTGCGTGGGCTGGTATCGAGTGCGGATATCGTGTGGTTCCTGCTTGTCATCGCCGTGGCCTTGGCGCTCGGCGCGCAACGACTCGCTTCCGACCGGGAGCGCGGCTGATGAGTACCGTCACGCGTCGCCTCCACGGCTGGTTGTTCACACTGCTGGTGCTGCTTGGTGCACTCGCCATCGGCTACCTGACAGCCCGTCACGATCATGTTGCCGACTGGACTTACGGCAGCCGCGTCAGCATGTCGCCGGAAACAAGCGCTGTGCTGGCAAAACTGGATGGTCCGGTCGAGATTGTCAGCTACGCCAATCCGCAGGGCGATCTGCGCCAGACGGTCGCGGCATTCCTGCAACGCTATCGTCAAGCCAAGGCCGATCTGCACCTGAGCTTTGTCGATCCGCAGAAAGATCCCGCCGCGATGCGCAATCTCGGCATCACTGTCGACGGTGAGTTGATCCTGCATTACCGCAACCGCGAACAGCGCCTGGATGTGCTCACCGAGCGCAGCTTCACCAATGCGCTGGAACGCTTGGTGCGCGGCAACGATCGCATCATCGCCTTTGTTACCGGCGACGGCGAACGCCGCGCCGATGGCGTCGCGAACGCAGATCTGGGCACGTTCGTGTCGCAGCTTGAGCAGAGCGGCATGCGGGCTGTGCCGCTGAATTTCTCGCAGACGGCTGCGGTGCCTGATCAGACTGATCTGGTGGTGCTAGCCAGCCCGCAAGCGCCGTTATCAACCGGTGCGACCAAGTCGCTGGTCGATTACGTCAACAGCGGCGGCAACGTGCTGTGGCTGGCCGATCCAGGCAATCAGGACCCCAGCCTGCAACCGCTTGCCGATACGCTTGGCATTCGTGTGCTGCCGGGCGAACTGGTCGATGCATCTTCCGCCGCGCTCGGCTTGAAGGATCCGCGCATGATTCCGCTCGGCGATTATCCGCCCAGCCCGATCACGCTAGGTTTCACGCTTGCCACGCTGTTCCCCGAAGTCGCACCGTTGGCGGAAGTGCGCAAAAGCGAATGGCGAATCGCGCCGTTCCTGCGCTCCAGCCCGCAAGCAACCACTCAATCGCTCGACAGCTCGCCGGCCAATGCACTCAAAGGCCCCTTGGATTTCGGCTTTGCGCTCAGCCGATTGTCGCCCAGCCCGGCCAAGAGCGAGCAGCGCGTAGTGGTGATCGGCAACGGCGATTTCCTGTCCAACAGTTATCTTGGCAATGGTGGTAACCGTGCGCTCGGCGAGCGCATTTTTGATTGGTTGCTGGGTGACGACGAGCTGATCAACATGCCGCCGCGCGGCGCGCCGGATCGCGTACTGACGGTGTCTCAACAGGAACTCGACATTCTGAGCATCACCTTCATTCTCGTCATACCGGTGCTGCTGCTGGTGATTGGCGGCATCATCGCCTGGCGCCGGCGGCGCGCATGAAACGCGCAGCACGCCGGCAACTCTGGCTACTCGCTGCCGTCATCGTCCTGGTGGCCGCAGCATGGTGGCAGTTGCACAGCGATCAGCTTGCCGCGCCCGGTACCTTGCTGCCGATCAAACCTGATGCGATCACCCGTGTTGACTTGCAAATGGGCAATGCGCCGGCCGAACACTATGTGAAGCGCGGCGACCATTGGTGGCACGTTGACGAAACCGCCTCTGTCCGAGCCGACGACCTGCGACTGAGCGAACTGGTTCACATCGCTGCCGCGCCGGTGCAAAGCTGGGAGCAGGCAAACAATTACGACGCGACCAAAATTGGTCTTTCGCCACCTCAGGCCAAATTGGATTTGGACGGCCAAACGATTAACTTCGGCGGCATGACGGCCGTCGGCCAGAATGCTTATGTACGCGTTGGCGAACGCGTAGGCATCGTATCCTTGCGCTATATGCCGCGTTCAGCGCAAAGCCAGAACATCAAGGCCGAATGACATGCCTGAATTGCCTGAGGTCGAAACCACCCGACGAGGCATTGCGCCACATCTGATCGGGCGTCGGGTTGCAAGCGTCACGCTGCGCCGCAATGACCTGCGCTGGCCGATTCCGCGTGAAATCACCGAACTGTTGCCCGGACAACGCATCGACGAGGTCGAGCGCCGCGCGAAATACCTGCTGCTGCATACTCACGCCGGGAGCGCCTTGCTGCATCTGGGCATGACTGGCGTCCTGCGCGTGTTGCCCCCTGATGTCACGCCTGGCGCGCATGACCATGTCGACATTGCGCTCGAACCGCTGCGAGGCGAGCGATCACGTATCCTGCGTTTTACCGATCCGCGCCGTTTCGGCTGCCTGCTGTGGCAGCCGCCTGGAATCACGCATGAATTGCTCGCAGGACTCGGCCCGGAACCGCTTACCGATGCCTTCGATGGCGAACTGCTCTATCGGCGTTCACGCGGACGCAAGGCAGCGGTAAAACTGTTCTTGATGGACAACGCCATCGTGGTGGGCGTCGGGAATATCTACGCCAGCGAAGCGCTGTTTGCCGCTGGCATCGACCCGCGTCGTGCCGCAGGCACGGTGTCACGCGCGCGTTATCAGCGACTTGCTGCTGAAGTGAAGCGCATTCTGGCTTGGGCGATCGAACGCGGCGGCACCACCCTGCGCGACTTTCTCAATCCAGATGGTGCGCCGGGTTATTTCTTCCGTGAGCTGTTCGTGTATGGACGTGAAGGCGAGCCCTGTAAGGTGTGCGGCACCGCGATTCGGCAGACCGTGATCGGACAGCGTTCGACGTTCTGGTGTCCGCGCTGTCAGAAATAGAGCTGGATGCGCAATCCCGCGGCCGTCATTCCCGCGGAAACGGGAATGACAACCATGAAGGTTAAGCCTGCTCTGACGGCCAATAGAACGCCACATACGTATTGTTGAACTGCGGATCGCTATACCCGCCACCCAACTCCGCCGTTAGCCCTCCCAAAATCCCGTCGACTTCCAGCGCCTGCCCTTGTTTGAAGTGCGCACCGAGTGCCTGCAACTCGACCAGTCGCTGGCAAAGCGCACCCGCGCGATCCAACTCCTGCGCAGGCACATCGTGCAGGCTGATATCGGGACGGCCGAACTTGCGCAAGCCGCGCGTGTGAATCCACAGGCGATCGGAGTCTCCTTCCTCATCACGCAGAATCAGCACGTGATGACGCAGCGGTGCACCATCCTTGATCAGATAACGCTTGCGCCATTCATCCGCACTGAACAAAGTGAGAATCTGCGGATCAAGCACCGCCACACCGCCCATGTCGAGTAGTCCGGCGATCACGCCTAGCGTGTCGCGCAGGTAGCCGGTATCCGCGCTGTCCTTGAAACGCCCGCGCAGCACCAGCACCTGCGGCGCAGCGATGGCTTTCTCGAAAGCTTCAGGCGCATCGTCCTTGAACAACTCGCCCAGCGAACCTTTCAGCGGATAGCCTTCCCATTCGCGCAGGGCGCTGTGGTGGTGGCTGGTCAACTCCACTTCCTCCGGCAAGCCATCGCTGCCGTATGGCTCGGAGGGCACCCGAATCGGCTGAAAATCACCGAACACGTAGAACTGCACGATGATTTCCTCATCGCTAGGCTGCCAATGCGGGCGCTGCCAGGCGGGGAAATAAAGCGGGTTGCTCATGGATTCGTCCTTTTTTCTTGGCAGCGCTGATCAGCGCTGGTCGTCCAGCGGCAGGCTGGGCTGTTGCAACTCGATACGGCCATGCCCCTGGGTAATCTTCTTGAACTCGGCGCGGCTCACCGACACATAGCGTTCGTTGCCGCCAATCTCAACCTGCGGCCCTTCGGTAATCGCGCGACCGCGCTCGTCCACGCGGACCACCATGGTGGCCTTGCGGCCGGTGTGGCAGATGGTCTTGATCTCTTCCAGGCTGTCGGCCCAGGCCAGCAGGTAGCGGCTGCCTTCGAACAATTCGCCGCGAAAATCCGTGCGCAAGCCATAGGCCAGCACCGGGATATTCAAGGTATCGACCACATCGCTCAGCTGCCAGACCTGCGCCTTGGTCAGAAATTGCGCCTCATCGACAAATACGCAATGCAGGTCGCCGTGCGCGGCGATATCTGCCCGCGCCATCGCATAGAGATCCGCGTCGCTGCTGAAGCGCTGCGCCTGAGACTTCAAGCCGATACGCGAAGCAACGATGCCTTCGCCATAGCGATTGTCCAGCGCCGGGGTAAGGATCAAGGTGCGCATGCCGCGCTCGTAATAGTTATAAGCGCTCTGCAGCAGATTGGTGGTCTTACCGGCATTCATCGCCGAGTAATAGAAATACAGCTTGGCCATGGTCCCCTACCGCGTCTATGGCTACACATGGTAACGCCAATCGGGCGCGGTTCGACCCGAACGCGCCGCCCGATCTTCCAACTGGATTCACTAACACCTTGTCATCCCTGGAATAACCTTTTCGGGACGACCGTGCCATGCCGCCGCCCATCCATTTGCCCCTCCCCGCTGCTACCATCGTGCACCGCGCTCCTGCGCACCACGCTTCGCCCCTCGCATGCTCAATCCCCAACAACTGGCCGCCGTCGAACACGTCGAAAGCCCGCTGCTGGTGCTCGCCGGCGCAGGCTCCGGCAAAACCTCGGTCATCACGCAGAAAATCGCGCACCTGGTGCAACGCCGCAAGCTCGCAGCGTCGCGCATCGCCGCCATCACGTTTACCAACAAGGCGGCGCGCGAAATGCGCGAGCGTGTGAGCAAACTGGTCAGCGCGGAGGACGCACAGGCGCTGACCGTGTGCACGTTCCACGCGCTGGGTTTGAAATTCCTGCAAATGGAACACGCGCGTGCCGGCCTGCGGCGCGGTTTTTCCGTGCTGGATGCGGACGACAGCGAAAACATCGTCAAGGAACTCGCGCCCAAGGGTGCGAAGCCGGATGTGCTGTTCGGCATCCGCAATCTACTCAGCCGCGCCAAGAACAGTGGTCTGTCGCCAGAAGAAGCGCTCGCCGCCGCGCGCAGTCCGCGCGAGCTGGATGCAGCCACCATTTACGACCTTTATCAGCAACGTCTGGCGGCGTTCAACGCTGTCGATTTCGACGATCTGATCCGCCTGCCGCTGCGCATTCTCGAAAGCGACGAGGAATGCCGCAATACCTGGCGCGAACGCCTGCGCTATCTGCTGGTGGACGAATACCAGGATACCAACGACGCGCAGTACCGCCTGGTCAGGGCACTGGCTGGCGAGCGCGGCAGCTTCACCTGCGTGGGCGACGATGATCAATCGATCTACGCTTGGCGTGGCGCCAATCCCGAGAACATCGATCAGCTCAGCAAGGATTGGCCAAACCTGCGCGTGATCAAGCTGGAACAGAACTATCGCTGCGGCAAGCGCATCCTGCGTGCCGCCAACCAGCTGATCGCGAACAACCCCCATCTGCACACTAAAAAACTGTGGAGCGAACATCCAGAAGGTGCGCCGATCCGCATCATCGAATGCAAGGACAACGAACACGAAGCCGAACGCATCGCCGGCATGGCGGCCACCCTGGCGGAAAAGCACAAGGTGCGTTGGCATGACATGGCCATTCTCTATCGCGGCAACTTCCAGGCACGTCCACTGGAGAAAGCGCTTCGGCTGGCGCGCGTGCCGTATCACCTGACCGGTGCGCTGTCCTTCCTGGATCGCGCCGAAGTGAAGGACGTGCTTTGCTATCTGCGCCTGCTCACCAACCCGAGCGATGACGCTGCATTTCTTCGCGTGGTGAATGTACCCAAGCGCGAAATCGGCGCTACCACGCTGGAAAAGCTGGGTCAGATCGCACAGACACGCCAATATTCTCTGCTGGAAGCCACGCGCAGCGACAGCGTACTGCGCCAGCTCAGCCCGCGCCCCGCTGCCGCGCTCGCTTCGTTCTCCGAACTACTGGATGAACTGCGCAGCGCATCGCTGCACGAAAGCGCCGCCGATCTGGTCGATCGCGTGCTCTCACGCACCCAGTATGCCGCGCACATCGCCGGCAGCACGTCGGACGTCGCTCTGCGTGATCGTCGTCTTGGCAATCTTCGCGAATTGGCCGATTGGTTCCGTGCCATGCAGAAGGGCGGCAACAATGCGGGCGATCTTGCATCGCAGCTTGCGCTGCTTAGTCACGCTGACCGCGATGAGCCTGGCAATGCCCTGCGCATGATGACGCTCCATGCCGCAAAAGGCCTGGAGTTCCGCTTTGTATTCATCGTCGGCTGCGAGGAAGGCACGCTGCCGCACGACGGCGCGATCGATGAAGGCCGCACGGATGAAGAGCGCCGCCTGATGTACGTGGGTATCACGCGCGCAAAAGAATTGCTGACGCTGTCGTGGTCATCCAAGACCAAACGCTACGGCGAAATTCATTCCAACCAGCCCAGCCGGTTCCTGCACGAACTGCCGCAGGACGATCTGCACTGGGAAGGCAAGGACCTGGAAGCCGACAAGGAGGCCGTGCGTGAAACGGCCGAGTCGCACATGGCAAAGATTGCCGCGATGCTTGCCGGCAACTGAGGCCACAACATGACCGAACACAGCTTTACCGACGAACAACGCGAGGGACTGTACCGCGCCATCCGCGAACGTCGCGACGTGCGCTCGCAATTCCTGCCCGACCCGATCGCGCCTGACATCCTGGCGCGGCTGTTGCAGGCTGCGCATCATGCGCCATCCGTCGGCTTCATGCAGCCGTGGGATTTTGTCGTGATCGACAGCCTGGATATCAAGCGCGCCGTGAAGGCGCTCTACGAACAGGCCAATGCGGATGCTGCCAGCAACTACACCGGCGATCGCGCGACGCAATACCGGCGGTTGAAACTGGAAGGCATCGTCGACAGCCCGATCAATCTGTGCATCACCTGCGATCGTCAACGCGGAGGGCCGCATGTACTCGGCCGCCATACGATGCTGGAAACCGATCTGTTCAGCACCTGTCTCGCCGTGCAGAACCTGTGGCTGGCCGCACGCGCGGAAGGTATTGGCGTGGGTTGGGTGAGCATTGTCGATCCCGTGTTGCTGGCGCAGACGCTGAAGCTGCCGGAGCACGTCTATCCCGTGGCTTACTTGTGCCTGGGCTATGTCAGTGAATTTCTGCCGAAGCCGGAGCTGGAAATAGCCGGATGGCGTTCACGCCTGCCATTGGAGCAATTGCTTCACGGCAATACATGGGATGGCCGCATCGAAAACGATGCCTTGATATCTGCTATCAACAAGCCTGACGGGACCTGATGCACGCAGATTGAATTACCCCGAACTTGACCCGGGCGCAACCCAGTCTACGGTGGATTCCTTCAAATCATCCCCTCTGTCTCAAGCTCGCTCTTGAGATAGGCGTAATAGACCGGCGCAGCGATCAAGCCAGCGAGTCCAAAGGCGGCCTCCATCACCAGCATCGCCACCAGCAGCTCCCACGCGCGAGCACGAATCTGCGTGCCGATAATGCGCGCGTTGAGAAAGTATTCCAGCTTGTGGATCACGATCAGGAAGCCCAGCGCCGCAGCGGCCACCCAGATCGATACGGACAAGCCCGCAATCGTCACCGCCGTGTTCGAAATCAGATTGCCGATCACCGGCAACAGGCCGGCCAGGAAGGTGATCACCACCAGCGTCTTGGCTAACGGCACGTGTATGCCCATCAAGGGCAAAACGCCAAGCAGGAAGATGCCGGAGGCCACCGTGTTGATCAGCGAGATCTTGATCTGCGCAAACACGATGTTGTGAAACGCTTCGGCCAGATGCTGGCAGCGTTCGCCCAGCGCCGCCGCCAGCGGCCCCACTTGATGCGGCGGACGCGCGCGATTGAGTGCGACCAGTGCACCAAGCACCATGCCGACGATGATGCGCACCAACACGCGCGCAGTTTCCTTGCCTACGTTCTGCAGGCTCATCGCGTGTTTGCGTGTCAGGTCCATGGCCATGACGCGCAACTCATCCACGCTGTCCGGCAGCCAGTTGGTGATCGCAGGCGGCAATTGCTCACGCGCCTTTTCCACCAGTGGCATCAACTGCTCCTGCCACAACAGATCTGGATCACCCATTTCCTTGCGGAAGAAGCTCACCAGCCACACCACCAGCAAGGTAAGCAGACCGACAACGACCACGCCCAGCACCGTCACCACCACCAAACGCGCCCGTTCGCCGGAAATACGACGGCCGAGCAAGGGCGTCATGGCATGCACCAATTCGTACACCAGCAAGCCGGCCAGCAGCGCAGGCAGCAAATGCAGCCACAGCATCATCAGCAGTGCCAGCGCAGCCATGATGTAACTGCTAAGGCGAATGCCTCGGGTTAGCTCAGTAAGTGCAGGCACCTTGGTCACCTTTGGCAGAACCGGATGCTGACGAGTCTGTCATAAACTTGCGCCGTCCTCTGCGGCCTTTGTCTTTTTTACAGGGTGTTTCATGACCAAATCCTTGTCCGCCTTGCTGGGCACCGCACTGGTGCTTGCGGGCTGCGCCAATCAGGCATCACATGCTCCGGCTTCTGCCGCACCGATTGCACCTGCTCCGGCCACCAAGCCCACCGTTGCTGCCGATGACAATCTCAATGCTGTCGCCTGGAGTCAGACGGCGCTGGAACATGATTTGGTCTACCTGGAAACCTATCGCAGCGCGCAGTCGCAATTGCTCACCGCGCTGAAAGACAAGAGCTGGGATGCATTGCCCACCGAGGATCGCACGGCGCCGTACAAGGGCCTGAAGCCGGCAGTAATCCTGGATATCGACGAAACCGTGCTCGACAACTCGCCCTATCAGGCCCGGCTGATCCGCAACGGCGGCGAATACAACGAGGCCGACTGGGCCAAGTGGTGCAAGGAGAAACGCGCCCGCGCGCTGCCTGGCGCGGTCGCATTCACCCAGTTCGCGGCCAAGCACGGTGTCGCCGTCATCTACATCTCCAACCGCTCGCAGGATCTGGATACGGCCACCATCGACAACCTGCGCCACGCCGGCCTGCCGGTGTCGGGGCCAGATGCTTTCCTCGGCCTGGGCACCATCCTGCGCGGTTGCGATCAGGTGGGCACGGAGAAGAGCTGCCGCCGCCAGCTGGTGGGCCAGCACTATCGTGTACTGATGCAGTTCGGCGACCAGCTCGGCGACTTTGTCAGCGTGTTGAGCAATACTGACGCCGGCCGCAACCAGGCCATGGTGCCGTACACGAAGTGGATCGGCAGCCGCTGGTTTGTGTTGCCCAACCCGACCTACGGCTCATGGGAGCCCGCGCTATTCAACAACGAGTGGAGCGCGCCGCGGGACCAGCGCCGCCAGCAAAAGATCGATGCTTTGCGCGTTGACTAATTTAAATATCAATGACTTAGAGATAGATATCTCAAGTATTGCTTGAGGTTCGTCAGATCCGTATCATGGGCTCCGCCGAATCCTGCTGACCTCCAAATTTACTGCGGGCAACGGCCATTTCCCTTCCGGCGATGCCGGCATGACCCCGCGAGGCCTAACGCCCGTGGGGTTTTCTTTGACGGCCTTCTGCATGCCCGTGTGATCTGCGCCCCAAGTGCCAACCGCGGCGGCGGCGCAAGCTATAAGCAGACATGAAACAGGCTCTAAGATGCACCGCGGCCTTGATGCCGCCATCGGCCTCGACGGGCCATAAACCGCCATCCTACGTGAGAGATTCCATGCGTTTTCAGATACTTGGCCGTAGCCTGCTGGTTCTGGCGATGTTCGCGCTGGTCGCGTGCCACAAAAAGGAAGATAACGTTGCGGTACCCGGCGGCGATACGCCGGAAGCGGCCGTGCAGCAATCGGTGACCTTGATCAAAGCCGGCGACTTCGATGGTTTCTGGAAACACGCCCTGCCCCCGGCAGATTACGCCAACCTGCGCAACGACTGGAAACTGCCGCACCCCGACCGGCGCCCGATTACCGATGGGGATCGTGCCCGCTTCACCCAGGCTGTGCAGCAGATCACCGCGCCCAATGCCGAAACCACTCTTTATGACCAACTGAAGCCCAAGCTGGCGCAGTTGGAGGCGCAGTACCACGACCAGCTACCGGTGATGATCGGTATCGGCCAAGCCATCCTCACCACCGGCATCGCCCAGAACAAGACGATGACGGAAACCCAGAAACAACAAGCGCGCGACGCGCTGAACGTGCTGCTGCCCTGGGCCCAGCAAACGCCCTGGTTCGATCAGGACAAGGCCAAACAGGCCGTCGGCGTGGTGGTGGTCACCGCGCGCCAGCTCGATCTAAAGAGCGCCGACCAAGTGCAGAACATGGATTTCGACACCGCCATGAAGAATTACTCCATTGGCTTTGGCGGGGTGAAGCAATTGCTGGACATTTACGGCCTTTCGGTCGATGACGCGCTCAATTCGGTCAAAGCCACCACGATCAGCATGGACCACGGCCAGGCCCACGTGAAGATTGACTACACCCTGCTTGGCAAGCCGCTCACCACCGATTCGCAACTGGTGCTGGTCGATGGCCGCTGGTATAGCCAGGATCTCATCAACAGCGCCCGCGCCGAACACGAGCAATTGCTCCATCCAAGCGCACCAGCCAGTAGCGCCAGCGCGCCCATACCTGCGGCCAGCACCCAAGCGCCGGCCAGCGCCTCGACGACGGGGAACGTGATGGCGGCGAAGCCGTAGTCGCACGCCTTCGATGTGTTCCGAATCAACGCGCTCGTCATCCCGGCGCAAGCCGGGATGACGGTGAAGCAAGGCAGGGCTGCTCGGAAGCTGGAGGCTGGCGCTCTCACACCGCCATCACAGCCCACAACCCGCTAACGATAGAATAGGCAGATGCCGACGATAACGACCGCGGAAACCACTTACCGCAGCCGCGCCCCCTGGTGGTTCAATCTGGCCGGGCACCTGCTAGAGCCCTGGGTTCGCATCCGCCGCGACCCAGCCGAGCCGGCCGCGCTCCTCAAGAGCGATGCCCCTGTGTGCTACGTGATCGAGCGCGACGGTTTTTCCGACGCGCTGATCCTCGACCGCGCCTGCCGCGAAGCCGGGCTGCCCAGCCCGATGCAGCCGCTGCCGCACACCCGGCGCAAGCGCTCGGTGTTTGCGCTGGCTCGCCGCGATGGCGAGGTGTTCGGCCGCAATCGCAAGCGCTCGCCCGATCAGCCGATCGGCCAGCTGATCCGCTCGCTGGAAGGTTTCCCTGAACGAGATGTCCAGATCGTGCCCGTATCGATCTACGTCGGCCGCGCACCCTCGCGCGAAACCGGCTGGTTTAGCGTGCTGTTCTCGGAAAACTGGGTGATGGTCGGCCGCTTCCGCCGCATGCTCGCCTTGCTGCTCAACGGGCGCGACACCGTGGTGCACTTCTCTGCACCGGTATCGTTGCGTGCGGTGATGGATGAAAGCATCGAGCTGCAACCGGAGCGTTTCGCACGAAAGATCGCGCGCGTGCTGCGCACCCACTTCCGCCGCATCCGCGCGGCGGTAATCGGCCCCGACCTTTCGCACCGCCGCACCGTGGTCGATGCCGTGCTCAATGCCGAACCCGTGCGCACCGCGATCACCGCCACGGCGACCAAGGAAAACATCAGCTACGCCAAGGCGTGGGAGCGCGCGCATAAGATGGCGATGGAGATCGCCGCCGACTACTCGCATCCGGTGGTGCGTTCGTTGTCGTTCCTGCTACGCAACTTCTGGAACAAGCTTTACGACGGCATCACCATGCATCACTTCGACAAGGCACGCGCCGCAGCGCCTGGCTACGAAGTGGTGTACGTGCCCAGTCACCGCAGTCACGCCGACTATCTGCTGATGTCGTATCAGCTGAATGCTTCCGGCGTGGTGGTGCCGCACATTGCTGCAGGCGTGAATCTCAACCTGCCGCTGATCGGCCCGATCCTGCGTCGCGGTGGCGCGTTCTTCCTGCGCCGCAGCTTCAAGGGCAATGCGCTGTATCCCGTGGTGTTCAACGAATACCTGGCGCAGTTGATCGACCGCGGCGTGCCCATCGAATACTTCATCGAAGGCGGACGATCGCGCACCGGCCGCATGCTGGCGCCGCGCGCCGGCCTGCTGGCCATGACCGTGCGCGCCTTCCTACGTGCGCCGCGTCGCCCGGTGTTGTTCCAGCCGGTCTACATCGGCTACGAAAAGCTCATGGAGGGCAAGAGCTACGCCGGCGAGCTGTCCGGCAAGCCGAAAGAAAAGGAATCGCTGATCGGCTTGATCCGCGGCTTGAGCGTGCTGCGCCAACGCTATGGCCATGTAGCGCTGAATTTCGGCGAGCCGATCGAGTTGACGCCGATGCTCGATGCGGCCAGCAAGGACTGGCGCGATACCACTACCGATCCGAATGCCAAGCCCGAATGGTTCAACGGTGTGGTCGACAAGCTGGCCGAGCAAATCCAGATCAACATCAACCGCGCAGCGGACATCAATCCGATCAATCTGCTCGCTCTGGCTCTGCTCGCCACGCCCAAGCATGCGATGGCGGAAAATGATCTGCTGTCGCAGCTGGAACTGATGAAGGCGCTGTTCGAAGAACTGCCCTATTCAGACCGCATCACGCTCACGCCGATGGCGCCCGATGCCATCATCGCCTATGGCGAACAGATGGGCTGGATCACCCGCGTGCGTCATCCGCTCGGCGACGTGCTCACGGTGGAAGGGGAACCGGCGGTTCTGCTGAGCTACTTCCGCAACAACGTACAGCACCTGATTACGCCTGCGGCATGGGTGGCGTGCTGCTTCCTCAACAACCGCCGCATGACGCGCGCCTCCATTCTGCGTCTGGGCCGCATCATCTATCCCTTTATCCAGGGCGAACTGTTCCTGCCTTGGGACAGCGAAGGCTTCGGCCACCAGTTGCAAGCCACTATCGACTTCTTCGTACGCCGCGGCCTGCTGGAAGCCTCCGGCGAAGGCCGCGTACTGGAACGTGGCCCGGGCCAGGATGACGCGGCTTATCAGCTGAAGGTGATCGCACGCAGCCTGATCCAGGCTTTCGAGCGCTACTACATCGCCATCGCCGCGCTGGTGAAGAACGGTCCGCACACCGTGACCGCCGCGGAACTGGAAAATATCTGCACGCTCACCGCGCAGCGCCTGAGCCTGCTCAGCGAACCGTCCGCACCGGAATTCTTCGACAAGGCCCTGTTCCGCGGCTTCATCCAGAAACTGCGGGAACGCCGCGTGGTATGGACCGACGATCAAGGCAAGCTCGACTACGACAGCGCCCTGGAAGACATGGTGCGCGACGCCCGCGTTATCCTCGCACGTGACATGCGCCACTCCATCCTCAAGATCACCGGTGGCGATCCGGAGAAGGAAAGCGCACGCCCTGTCGCCGCTGCCGCTGAACAGCCCGCGACAGCACAGCCCGCGAAAGCAACCGTGCACCCCAAGGAAGAACAGGAACACCCTGCCGAGCAGCAGGAATTACCGCTGAACACCAGCGAAGAGCTGCACGAGCGCCACGTCAATACCGAACATCACGAACACGAACATGCGCATGTGTCGGATCATCACGACAAGACGTAGCTGCGCGGCAGGTCATCCATCGATGGAACAGGCAAGACGCTGAAGCTCGAACGTTCAGAGCTTCGGCATGACCACTTCCGCCTTCGATGGTTGCCTCAGAAGCGAAACCGTGCTCCCGCACTGATCATGCCCGCATCGGTACGCCCACCAGTAAATTCGCCACTTAGATCGACGAACCAAATCCACCTGCTCGCCGTTTGCGTCGTCACCTCGACGCCCGCCCATCCACTATTGCGCGGTGAGTTCACGCCTTCCAGCTGAAAGCTTGCAGCCGGTGCTCCCGCATAGGCCGCGGTAAAACTCAGATTGCTTCCGCTCAGCACACGTTGATACAAAGCATATCCCTGCAAGGTGGTCTGCCCACCTTGCCAGTTCCATTGATACGCGAGGCGTGCGCCTAGCTGGCCACTGGTTTGATTGAAAGTGTCCCCCGGAGCGGTAATCCCGAATCCGCCGGCACCTTCTTCCGCGATGTGACCGCGATCGAGGCTTTCGAAGCTGGCGGATGCAAAGGGCGTTATCGTCCAGTCCGATACATGCATCGCATAGCCGCTTTCACCATAGAGAGTAGTGAGCCGATCTTTGCGGTCGCTGGCGATTGCATCACCGTTCGTTCCGAGAATCGCCCAACGGCTGGTGCTGCTGGAAATCCAGTCTTCGCCAGCGCGCGCGCTGATATAGGCCGCTCCCGTGTTGTAACGGCCGTACAGCATCCCGCCAAATGCACGCGAACTGCCGCTGCCCGCCTGCAGATCGTAGTTGGCATCCAGGCGATTCCAGTCCGCGCCGACACCAAGTGTCACGTCATCACCGACCGCCATGTCATAGCCTGCGACGGAGCCGCCACCACTGTATTTGCCGGTCGCGTAACCGCTTTGACCGATATCGCCGTTCGCACCGGTAGCTTGCAACCAAACGCCGTGCTGACTCGGCGCGTCATCCAGATCAGCAAGCCGATCGGCGATCGAACGGTTGACGATGCCGCCCTGCTCGAACGTCAGCGCCTGCGATGACACCAGCATCTGGCCGGAAAGCGAATTGATCGACGCTTCCGCTTGCTGGATCGATGTGACGTTCAAGAACTGACCTTCGGCGCTCACGAATGCAGAACTGCCCGACGCACTGGCCGTAGCAGCCGGATAATAGGTCTGGTTCAACGCCGTCTGGATGTGCTGCGCCGTCTGCTGCGTGGTGGCGACATTTGGCATCGCTGCAGCCGCTACTCCGGCAACCTGCGCATTGGATAGCGTAACATTCACTTCGGTCGGTGTGTAGCTCAGCGAGCCGCTGCTGAACACGCTTCCCTGCACCACCAGCGTACCGAATTGACCAGCCACGCCACCGACCGCCTGCAACACCATGCCTGCCATTTCACTGGCGCTCGTACTAATCACGGTAACGGTTGAACTGTTGAGTGCCGCCTGTCCGGATATCTTGATCGGTGAACCCAGTTGCACCACGGTATTGGCGGATGACGATGCCGAGTAGTTGCCTTGAATCTGCAGCGATGGCGATGAAGACGGCGGAACACTGTTGAGCGTTCCGGCATTGGAGATGTTTCCGGCAACAATCCCCGACGCGAACAGGGAGGCGCCTTGCGCAATCGTGATCGCCTGCGCAGTCAACGAATTGTTCGTGATAAACGCACCACCATTGACCGCGACATCACCCGAGAACGTATCAGCACCTGTGATCGTCAGATCGCCACCATTGACAGTGACACCGCCGAAATTATCCGTACCGGTCAACGTGAGGCTGCCGCTGCCGTCCAATTGCAGTGTGCCGCTGCCACTCATGTTGTTGGAAAACGTACCGGATTCACCACTGGGGATCGTGACGTCGAAGACACCCCAGTTCAGCGCGCCCGGCCCATTCACCGCCGCTGCGGCATTCACCAGACCGTAGCCATATAACGATGGATCGCCGAGCGAAGTGGCCGTACCAAGCAAGGTTTCCTGCACATTGTTGCCGGTGAAATAGGGAAAACGTTGCCAGACCAGCGCGGCAATACCCGTCACGATTGGCGCCGAGAACGACGTCCCTTCACCCGCACCGGTGGAAAACGATGTTCCCGTTACCGGTGAGAAAGTAAGGTTGCCGGGCGCTGCAAGACACCACTGCGCGGCAACACCGCATGCGTTCGACGGTTCCGCACCATTGTCCAGACCAACCACCTGACCGGACGCATTGATGATCACATTGACCACCGCCAGCCAGCCTTTCTGCAGCGACGGCTCGAGATAGGGCAGTCCCGGCTCCACATTCGGCTGGCTGTTGCCACTATTGCCTGCCGCCCAAACCAGCAGGCTTCCTGCATTGATCGCAGGCTGAAAATACGCCTGCTCCTGCGCAACCAAGCTGCCCGCGCCGGTAGTCTGCGAAGTGATGGATTGCTCGACACTGTACGAGTTGTTGAACAGTCGCACGCCCTGATTAAGCAGATCCGTATACGCCTGTGGTATCAAGCTCATGTTGAAACTGCCTGAAGCATCGCCCACGCGCGCGACATAAAGCGACGCTTGCGGCGCAACGCCGCCATAGAACGGATAGTCGACAGGACCATCCGAATTAGCGGTGCCACCCAGGATTTCCGCCACCACCGTACCGTGTCCCACCGGATCGGTAGGCGTAGTGTTCGAGGTATCCACATAATCCTGGAACCAACTGATACGACCGCTCAATGCCGGATTGTTCGCTTGCACGCCGGTATCGAGGATACCCACCTTCACACCCTGCCCCTGCACGCTGGTGGAAGATCCACCCGAAGCCCATGCTGTCGGCACATTTTCCGGATCCAACTGCTGACGCAATTCGACTGCTACTTGTGCTGTCGTAATGGTTGCGGCGGGTGTTGGTGAAGGTGAAGGCGTAGGTGACGGCGTTGTCGTAGATGTTACCGACGAAGCAGGCGATACGGTTGCCGACGCGGCTGTCGAAGACTGCACATTGCCGTTGCCTCCTCCTCCGCCACAAGCGCTCAATGAACTCGTCAATGCCAATGCAACTGAAAAAGCCAATACGTTGTTACGACCCATCACTACAACCCTGCCCGTCAAGCATTGAGATAAACCACAACACGTGCTGACAAGCGCACGCATGATCGGCTTGGGAAATCGAGACAGCTATTCCCCATGCGCTGGTGCAAATCGCACACAGCGCAGCCATGTCAGTCGGCAGAAAAATGGCTGAAGCGCATCGGCGCCTGACGTCTGAAGGAGACGTCAGCAGAAACATCAAACAAGTGAATGTGTGCGTGGCACGCATACATCCCGACTTGATTGACGTATCACCCCATCAGCCATCTATGACTGCAAAACCCAGGGAGGGTCGAAGCAAGACGAATGCCAGCTATTTTCGGGCTCTTTTGTTCAGGTCATTCAGGAAAATACCTGAAAATCAGGCCACATCTTCACGCTGGCGTGAAGATGAAAAACCAAGTCGCTGATGGCCGCTGCAGTACAAGTTCAAGCTCAACGGCAAGTTACACAACTGTCTTGAGCCGAGATCCTCGGCGCGTGCCATTCCGCGCTTTCCCGAGCACGCAGACCATACGCTGACGTGAAGAGTCAGTGAAATGACGCTGTGGTGCCAAGCGGCCGACATCGCATGAATTTGCGACACCGGCCGCTTGGCATCACCCTTGTTCGATTAAAAACTGTAGCGAGCCCCCGCACTGATCATCCGCGCCTTGGTGCCACCACTTGCGAATTGCCCATCCAGATTCAGATACCACGACCAGTGGTTATTCATGACCGCATTCAAACCTGCACCGACCCATTCGCTGTTGCGTGGTGAGTTCACACCTTCAAGCTCGAAGGTGGCGTTGGGTGCTCCGGCATAGGCGGCGGTGAAACCAAGATCCTTGCCGCCCAGGATACGTTGATACAACGCATAGCCTTTCAACGAGAGCTGCCCATCACCCCACGCCCAACGATAAGCGAGACGTGCGCCGAGCTGCGCGTAGCTTTGGTTGAAATCATCGCTTGGCGCGGCAATACCGAAACCACCCGCACCTTGCTCGTTGATCGCACCACGATCCAGATGCTCATCGCCAGCCGACACGAAGGGTGTGGTCGTCCATGCATCCGACTTCACGTTGTAGCCCGCCTCCAGATAAGCGGACGTCATCTCATCATTGCGCGAACTGGTGATGGCAGCGGGCACTACACCAAGCACACCCCAACGGCTGGTGTCGCTGTGAATCCAATCTTCGCCCATGCGGCCCGACAGGTACGCATTACCGGCCGTCCACTTGGCATACAGCATCGCACCCGTACTGCGAGAGGTGTTGTTACCGCCTTGCAGGCTGTAGCTCGAACCCAGGTGATTCCAATCCAGGCCCACGCCCAGCATGAAATCGTCAGCGAGCTTCATGTCGTAACCGGCTACGGAACCGCCACCGCTGTAATTGCCAGTGGCATAACCACTGCGCGCGATATCACCATCTGCGCCGGTGCCTTGGAACCAAGCGCCTTGTTGCGCGTTGCCATCATCGATATCAACGAGGCGATCGGCCACAGTTCGGTTGACGATGCCTGCCTGCTCAAACGTGAGCCCCTGTGAAGATGCCAGCAATTGACCCGAGAGGCTATTGATCGATGCCGCGGCCTGCGCCATGGAACTCACGTGTAAAAAGTCACCTGCCGCATCGAGAAAGGTTGCATGCGACGAAGGATCCGAAGCGACCCATTGATTGGCCTTTACCAATGCGGCCTGGATGTGCTCGGCCGTCTGCTGTGTGGTGACCAGCCCAGGCATCGCAGCCTGTGCGACAGCCGAAACCGATGCCTGGTTGAGGGTTATATCGACCTGGGTAGCCGTGTAGGACAGGCTACCGCTGGTATAGACACTGTTGGCGACCGTGACCGATCCGAATACACCGGATACGCCTCCATTCGCCTGTAACACGAGCGCGTTCGCCTGCGGCGTGTAGCCAGACGGCAGATCTACGATTAGCAAGGATTTGTTCAAGGTCGCCACACCGGAAACTTCCAGCGGCGAAGTCAGAGTGATTTCCGTTTCAGTCGGCGACCCGGCCTGCGTTGCCAGAATGACCGTGTAATTGCCGTTGATTTGCAAGGACCCGCCAGCTCCCGTGTAGACCATCCCGCTACTGAGAACGTTGCCGTTGATGGCATTTCCTGTTGCAACGGTCGTCAACTCCCCTGATTGGTTGACGACCACATTGGAAGCCAAAGTACCATCGACGATAAGTTGACCGCCGTTGACAGTCGTTTCGCTCGCCGTGGTCGTGGTACCGGTCGACACATAAAGCGTGCCACCATTGACGGTAAGGCCACCGATATTGTTCATCCCCATCAAAAAGAGCGATCCTGCACCATCCAATTGCAGCGAGCCGCCGCCGGAGAGGTTGTTCGAGAAAGCCGCGGTTTGACTTGTGGGGACGTTGACGTCAAAAACACCCCAGTTGAGCTGACCTGGTCCATTAACCGCCGCCTCGGCATTCACCAACCCGTAGCCGTAATAAGCCGGACTACCCAGATTGGTAGCCGTACCCAGCAACGTCTGCTGCACATTGGACGCGGTAAAGAACGGAAACTTTTGCCATACGAGCGCTGCCACACCACTGACAACAGCGGCCGATCCGGATGTACCGTCGCCGGCTCCAGTGGAGAATGGAGTGTTGGCCACAGGGGAAACATAGATATAACCCGGCGCCGCGAGGCACCAGGGAGCGGCCACGCCACATGCGTTGGAGGTGGCAGTGGTGTCCAGGCCTGTCACCTGCCCATTGGCGTTCAACGTGACATTCACCACCGCCAACCAGTTGTTCTGCAGGCTAGGTTCGTAATAAGGCAATCCTGCTTCAATGCTTGGCTGAGACTTACCTTCGTTACCTGCCGCAAAAACCATCAACTGACCATTGGTCGCGGTCGAAGCATAGACCGCATAGCTCCCGGCAATCTGCGGATCGGTTGGAGCTACGCCAGTAATGGATGTGGTGCTTCCATAGGAATTGTTGATCAGCTTCACGCCTTGCGCAGTCAGGTCGGCAAGTGCCTGTGGCACCAGGCTGAGGTCGACATTGCCGCTACTGTCACCAACCCTCGCGATGTACAGCGAAGACTGCGGCGCCACGCCACCCTCGAAGGGATTGTTGCCCGAACCATTGGCATTCGCCGTTCCGCCGATGATTTCCGCCATCATGGTTCCATGACCATCCGTATCCTGCGGCGTCGTATTACTGGGATCCACGTAATCCTGGAACCAACTGATGCGATTGAGCAGCGCGGGATTGTTGGCTTGCGCACCGCTATCCAGCACACCAACCTTGACGCCTTGACCCTGATTGCCCGTAAGGCTCTGCGCTGTAATCCATGCAAGCGTGACGTTCTCTGGAGCGAGCTGCGCAAGCAACGGGTTGTAGCCGAGAATGGCCGGCGTGGAGAGCGGCGTGGGACTGCCCGTAAGTGTCGTAGGTGCCGGCCCTGATGGAGGAGCTGGGGCTGGGGTGGGAGCCGGCGCCGGTGCAGGAGTCGGCGCAGGAGTCGGTGAAGGCGTAGTGACCGTGGGCTTTACATTGCTGTTGCCACCACCCCCTCCACCACCACATGCCGTCAGTGAAGTGGTTAACGCGATTCCCAAACAAACTGCCAACACGTTTCGACGACTGACCTTATGCATGGATGCAACTCCATTTGTTCAATTGAATTCGCACAGGAAGATGCGGCGCATGCCAGATGCGCCATGAATGGAAATCGGGGAGTTACATCAAGGACGCATTCGCTGCGCAGGATTAATCCAATGGGCGCACGCAAATGTCGGTCGAAGGAGCATGCCGATGCATGCCATGTTCGTGCAAAGCGACTGCGGAAGAATTTTCATCGATCCGTCGATCCCTGATAAACCTCAAATGGGACGGATGCACACGCACATCCACCCCGCCTCGCAGGTGCTACTCGCTTGTAAGGTTTCCAGTCGCCCCAATCGACGGAATTTGTTGCAAACAGTGCGTCAGATTGCCTGACACACTGCCTCCCTGTTTATGCGAAACGGCGTCTTATTGCGCCGTTTTAAGCCCCCTGTTACCGAAATGATGCTATGTCATTTCGGGCCACAAAGTAACAGCAAGTTCTTGAATCTCACACAGTGCGCTGTCGCAATAATTTGCGGAAGCCATGTGCTCAATGCGTACTGATTCCCTGCCCCAGGACATGCCCGTTTACCGTAACGCCGTACAAGGAATCGGGCGTGTCGTGATAGGCCTCGCGCGTAGCCGCTACCGAATCTTTGTAGCGGGGATCTTGTGGCCGCTCGTGGGCATCCATGAAGTACGCCACATCCCATGCATCTTGATCAGTGAGCGTATTGCCTCGTCCAAGTGGCATGTTGGCCTTGATGAAACCGGCAGCGTTGGTGATTTGTTCCATGCCGGCGCCCCAGTTGAAAGACTGCGGCCCCCACAACGGCGGGAATACCGTGCGGCTGGCAGCTTGCTGCCCCTGTCCATCGTCGCCATGACATAACGCGCAATCGCGTTTGTAGACGGTTTCACCTCGCGCGTAATCCGGAGCCTGTGCAGGCTTTGCCAGTTTGGGATAACCGCGACCCGGCAACGACGTCCCGATCGGTTCGCCCTTCGACATCCAATAGGCATAGCTTTCCAGCGCAACCAGCACCGGATCGCCAAGCGGCGGTGCCTTGCCGTTCATGCTGTAGTTGAAACAGCCCTGCAAGCGTTCGGCGAACGTGTTTACGTGATGGTTTTTGCTGCGGTAGGCCGGGTACATGGGATACGCGCCCCATAGAGGAGCGGAGTGCGCGAGGCGTCCGGCGTCGAGGTGGCAGTTTTCGCAGCTGAGCTGATTGCCAACGTAGGCTTTGGCGTAGGTGCCAGGATCCATGAAGATCTGCCGGCCAAGTGCTATCTGTTTGCCAAAATCGTCATTCGGAATGGTGGATTCGGCAGGAGGCTCGAAGCGGGCTTCTGCTTTTGCGGATGAGGCAGCATGTGCCGGTTCTTGGGTTGCAGGCGCGGAAGCCTGCGGCGTGGAGTGATCGCAGGCTGCAAGCAGGCTGGCCGACACCATCAGGATCAAGAACTTTGGTTTCATGGCTGCTGCTCCTTCGGCGGCGTGACCGGTTGTGCCGCGTACCACGCGCTGATGGCTTCGATATCCTTATCGTTCAATGTTGCTGCAACGTGCTGCATCAGTTGCAGCGGATCGTTGTGCCGCGATCCCTGCTTCCAGGCTTGCAGTTCGTTGCTGATGTACACCGATGACTGTCCTGCCAATGGCGGAAAATGATCGCCGACACCGATGCCTCCGGGACCGTGACATTGCTCGCAAGCGGGCAATGTGTCTGACCAGCGTCCACGCGTCGCCAGCTCCTGGCCGAGCTTTGCTACGTCGTCTCTGAGTGGAGGCACCGGTGCTGGCGCAGGCACCGGCAACTTGCCGTAGTACAGCGCGACCGCATCGCGATCAGCATCGCTCAACGCGCTGACCACCGGTTGCATGGTGGCATTGACGCGTGTGCCGTTGGCGAAGTCTTCCAGTTGCTTGCGCAGATACGCTTCCGGCAAGCCGGCCAGGCGCGGAAAACCCGCCGCGGCCTGTCCGCCACCATCAGCGCTGTGGCAAGCCATGCAAGGTGCCGCGCCATGTCCGTTGCCCTGCTGCGCAATCGTGGCGCCATCAGGCGTGTCGGCCAGCGTACAGCTCACCCAGAGCGCGCAAAACATGAGTCCTGCGATGCGCAGCATGTTCATGGCTGCGGTGGCTGGAAGCCGTATTTGCGATAAATAGCCTGCGCCTCGGAAGACGTCATGAAAGCGAGGAAGTCTTTCGCAGCCTGCGCATGCGGCGCATCTTTCATGCGGGCTGCGGTATAGGTTGCCGTAACGTTCTGATCCGCGGGTATGGCAACGGTCTCTACGGGACGATGCAAAATCTCCTGCTGGAAATACGCTTCCGTCGACCATACCGGTGCTGCATCGGATTCGCCCTGCAACACCCGTAACGGGGATTCGCGATGATGGATGCGGGTGAGATAGGTGCTGCCGTCTTTTACCTTGCTATCCATGATCGTGTGATCTAACGCATCGCCACCCGCCTTGCGATAGCTCGCCTCGATTTGCTTGGCGATGCCTTCCCACTGCGGATTGGGCATGCTGACGCGCACATCGCCACGCCCGAGATCCTTCAACCCCTCGATGTGCTTGGGATTGCCCTTCGCCACCATGATCGCCAACGGATTGCGCGCGTAGTCTGCCGTATCGGCAAACCAACCATGCTGCTTTTGCAGATCAGCGATCGAACCTTTGCCATTGGTGAAGATGTCCGGCTTCAGCGCAATACGCAGATTGCCCATCACCAGCGAACCGGTTTCAATCTGCTTGGCGAGAATGCCAGGCGGCAACGTTTCCACATAGATCCGTTGATACTGCGGATAGCGCTGCTTGAAGGCTTCCACCAGATCGTGCACCACCATGAACTGGTTGCCGGCGAAGAACACCGTCAGTTGCGGATCGACAATGTCGCCATGCAAATCGGCAATCGCATCGAATGGCGGCACCGCGAATGACACGCCACCTGCCGGCGGCGGATTCCAGGGCGGCAGATAGTCCGTTTGCGCAGCACTGGCCACGCTGCAGACAACAGCAAACATCCCGGCGAGCAACGCGCTCAACCGGCGGCGATTCGGCGATGGCAACATACAGGCTCCTTGGTCTTACAGCGGCATCAGGGCATAGCCCTGCTGTTCCAACTCGGTAATCGTGGTGAGCGCGGACAGGCTCAAGGTAACGTCCTTGGCTGCCCAGTCATTCGGGTAGTGATGCTCGGCCATGGCCTGACCGCACACAGCCACATCGACGCCCGCCTTGCGCAGCTGGCTGATCACCGCCAAGTTGGGATTGCTGGTGCCGAATTGGGCCTGATAGTGCTCGTCATCCAGCACCAGGCCGGTCGCCGGACCATAGGCCACCGCGACAAATTTCAGGTGACCAAGAGGAACACCAGCCGCGACATACAGGTTCACTGTGCGCGCCACACGTTCGATGCCTGGATTGACTTGATCCGGCTTGTCAGCCGCCTTGGTCAGCGCAAACACCACCTTGTACGTCGCGTTCCGATCCGGCTGATAAGCCGCATGGGGCAGCGGATGGTAGGCACCGGCGGCGGTGATCACTTGCGGGGCGTTCTGCGCCGCGGCAGCGCCGCAGGCAAGCAGGCCGGCACAGGACAACAACAGGACCAAACGTTTCATGCTTTCCGTCTCACCGAACAACGCGCGAATTGCGTCATCGGGAAGGCTACGCCGCTCAAGGCCATCAGGCCACTTCGTACTGCGTATATAACAGATAAATTTGCCTTATCACCCCTCCTCATCCTGTACCATGCGCGCATGAGCGAGCAGCCCACTACCCATTTCGGATTCCGCGACGTCCCGGTGGCGGATAAGCAAAAGTTGGTCGGCCAGGTATTCACCTCGGTCGCCCGCAACTACGACCTGATGAACGACCTGATGTCGCTCGGCATCCATCGGTTGTGGAAGCGCCATTTCGTGGCGATCAGTGGCATCCGCCGTGGCGATCGCGTGCTCGATCTGGCCGGCGGCACCGGCGATATCGCCGCGCTGATCAAGCCCGTCGTCGGCGACGAAGGCGATGTCGTGGTGGGTGACATCAACGCCGCCATGCTCACTGTGGGCCGCGATCGGCTCACCGACCGCGGCCTGGTGTCCGGTCTGCGCTGGGCACAGATGAACGCCGAAGTGCTGCCGTTCCCGGACAACACCTTCGATGCCGTGACCATGGCGTTCGGCCTGCGTAATGTTACCGACAAGGACAAGGCACTGGCCGATATCTGCCGCGTGCTCAAGCCCGGTGGCCGCGCCTTGGTGCTGGAATTCTCCAAAGTACAGAGCGAGCTCTTCAGCAAGCTCTACGACTTCCATTCCTTCCAGGTACTACCCAAGCTCGGCCGTCTGTTTGCACGCGATGCGGACAGCTACCAGTATCTGGCCGAATCGATCCGCAAGCATCCGGATCAGGAAACGCTCAAGGGCATGATGGAACAGGCAGGTTTTGGCCGCGTGGAAGTGCGCAATCTCAGCAACGGGATCGTCGCGATCCATCGCGCCTACAAACTCTGATTTGCAGACCTCAGGATGTAACGCCGGCCATTCGCATGGTCACGCCTTTGTTCAGAAGGGGGCAACGACGTTGCTATAACAGGCGATACATCCCGCAAATATCAAGCCGCGCGCAAATCCTGCAGCAATGTTCCTTGGCGCAGCGTTTCTTCTTCATGATCCGGATCGCGCCACGTTTCTTGCAGTGCGGCCTCGTACCAGCGCTGCATGGCCGGTAGCGCCAGCATGCGCTGTACATAGTTTCGCGCGCGCTCATCGATCGGCAATTGATAGCTTTGGATGCGGAACACGACAGGCGCATAGAACGCATCCACGGCGCTGAATGCCGCGCCTGCGAGATAAGGGCCGCCAAGTTGGCTCAAGCCTTCGCTCCACAACTCCTGCAGGCGCGAGAGGTCACGCGTGAGCGCAGCAGGATGCGTATTCAGTTGCAGGCGAATACCGCAATTCATGGGGCAATGGGAACGCAATGCCTCGAAACCGGAATGCATTTCAGCTGCCGCACTGCGCGCCCATGCGCGTGCGCGCGGATCGGCTGGCCATACGCTGTGATGACGTTCGGCGACATATTCGGCGATCGCCAGCGAATCCCACACCGTGAGGTCACCATCGCGCAGACATGGCACTTTGCCAGTCGGTGAAAAAGTGCGGAATGCCGTCCAGCTGGATGACGTACCGAGAAAAGGCGTAAGCTTTTCCTCGAACGGGATGCCCAGCTGTGTCAACAGCACCCATGGGCGCAAGGACCACGAAGAATAATTCTTGTTGGCGATGTAGAGCGTATACATGACATCCCCTCGACGTGTTGAACCGCAGTCATACGTTCACTATCAGCATCCGCTCTGCTTGATGGAAGCAGGCGCAACAGGTGCTGCCACAGCAGGCGCCTGACGTTTCGCATTGGCCAGCGCCACGCCGCCCACGGTGATCACACCACCGACGAGCGTCAACCATCCCGGTTGCTCGCCCAGCCAGATCCAGCCGATAAACACGGCTATCGGCGGCGAGAAGTAAATGAAACTTGAAACCTGCGATGCCGAGGCACGATGCAGCGCTGCATTCCAGGCCAGATAGCCGACGAAAGTCGGCGCAATCCCCAGCCACAGCAGCGCCGCGATATGCGACCACGGCGCAAGTACGAGTGCATGCGGCAAGCCAAGCCCGAACGGTACCGCGCCCAACGTTCCGGCAAAAAAGCCGAAGGCCGTCACACCGACCATGTTGTTGCGAACAAAAAACGGTTTCTGTCCGACGAAGAAAACCGACGAAGCAATCACGCTTACCAACACCAGCGCAGCCATCGGCTGGAACTTCACCTGCTTGCCGCTGGCCAGCACCACCAGCACGACGCCGAACAGCGCCACACCCAACCCCAGCACGCGACGCGCACTGATCCGCTCACCGATCCACAGCGCCGAAAGGGTCGCCGTGGCAGCTGGTACCAGCGCGATCAGGATCGCCGCTGTACCGCTGGCGATGCGTGTCTCCGCGTAGTTAAGGCAAAGGTGATAGACCGTCAGACCGAACACGCCCAGCGCTGTCAGTTGCAGCCAGTCGCTCCGGCGCGGCAGCGGCACGCGCCTGGCCCAAAGCAGCAAAGCGAAACAGAGCGAGCCGATGGCCAATCGCGCCAAAGCCACCTGTCCCGGCGTGAATGACGCCAGGGCGTAAGCGATGGCGGCATACGCCGATGACCAGGTGACCAGCGCTATACCGATGTAAATCAACGCGCGCCCGTCGAGGCGCTCCGTGGTGTCCATGGATCGATTCCGCGGGGAAGGAATGTGCAAATCCTAGCCTTGCGCTCATTACCGAGGAATAATGGCACCAAAGCCAACCTGCATGTTTCGCCATCGATCAAAATATCAATTGATGCCTATGACCTACGAATCGAAACCCGATTGGGACGCCAAGGATTGGCAACTATTGGAAGCCCTGCAACGCGACGCCCGGCTGGGTTACGCCGAGCTGGGCCGCAAGGTGCGCCTGTCCGCCCCGGCCGTGGCCGAGCGTGTGAAACGATTGGAGGAAGCCGGTGTGATCACCGGCTATCGCGCCGTGGTCGAGCCCAAGCGGCTCGGCTATGGCATCGATGCGATGGTGCGCTTGCGCTGCGATGGCGGCATCTGCGCACGTATTGGCAAGATCGTCGAGAACGTGCCGGAGGTGTTGGATTGCCGTCGCCTCGCCGGCGAAGATTCCGCGCTGTTGCGCGTGGTGGCCATGTCGATCACGCATCTGGAAACCGTGCTCGACCGCCTGCTCAAAATCCATCCCAGCATCAGTACGACCACACTGATCGTGCTGCAGACACCGCATGCGAATCGCTCGATCACCCGCACCATGTGGGACGCGGCGCGGACGTTATCGCAAGATTGAAGGGCATCATTGTTCCATAAACACCTACCCCCTGCTTGAGCAGGGGGTAGGTGCGGTACGTCAGTTGTGCGAATCGTCCTTCTTCTTCGGCGGCGGCTGATGCGGAGCCGGATGAGCCTGCGGCTGCGGGTGTGGCGGCGCAGCGTGCTGAGCCGGCGGCGGGGCCGGACGATGCACTTCCTGGGCAGGCGCCGGACGCGGCGCCGGTTGCGGACGTGGCTGAGCCTGTGGCGCAGGATGAGGCGCCTGCTGTGGACGCTCCTGCACCTGCGGGCGCTCCTGCGGACGCTGCTGCGCCGGTTGCGGATGCGCTGCTTGTGCTTGCGGTGCCGGACGGGCTTGCGGTGCTGGCTGGCGCGCGGCCTCCTGCGGACGCGGCGCGAAAGCCGGACGTTGCGCCGCTTCAGCTGGCTGCGGATGAGCGGCGGCCGGACGTTGTGCTTCCCCCGCCGGATGCTGCGCTTCCGCAAACCGCGCCGGTGCATGTTGCTCCGGTGCCGCCGCGGCGGCGGCATGCGGCGCCTGCGCCGCCGGATAACCCGCACGCGCGAAGTTCGGCATGCTCATCGATTGCGCGGCCGGATGGTTGTTGTTCGTCACATTGTTCGTGACGTTGCGATTGAACTGATTGTGGTTGTTGTTGATGTTGTTCGTCGTGTTGTTGGTAACGTTGTTATTGTTGATGGTGCGATTGTTGTTGACCGTGCTGTTATTGATGTTGTTGTAGCGGTTATTGGTGATGTTGTTGTTGGTGATGTTCGTATAACGATTGATCACCGTGGTCGAACGCGACACATAGGTCTGGTTGTTATAGACGACTGCCGGGCGATGCCAACCGCCACCGCCACCACCGTAGCCGCCGCCGTTGTAGCCGCCACCACCGCCGTTATAACCGCCACCCCAGTTCATGCCCCACGAATGCCAGCCACCGCCCCCGCCGCCGCCGTGGTCGAACAACGCTCCCACCACGATGGCAGCGCCAAACACCACCGCACCCACGGTTGCCACTTCACCAACCGAGTAGGTTGGCTGCACGTATTGATAGCTGGGATAAACCGGCATATCGCCGCCATAGACGACCTGCGGGTTATAGCTGGGTACGTAAACCGTATCCTGATCCGCCGGTTCGATCTGGATGACCTGTTGCGGCGGTGGCACCACATCCGGACCCGAATACACCGGCGGCGCGTCACTGTTGACGACATAACCCGCCTGCTGCTCGCTCTGCTGCACTTGCTGCACCGGCTGCACGCTCACTGCCTGTTGGGCCGAGCTCTGCAGATTGCCCTGCGCGCGTGCACGCTGCCGCATCACTTGGATAGCGTTGAGCACGTCGGTGGGATCGTTGACGTACGCCTCACCCAGCGCTGTCGTCCATTGAATGTTCTGCGCCATCTGGCTCAGCACCGTGGGGAACTGGGTCAACCCCTTCACGCTGGGATCCCAACTTTCCGGAGTGACCGCCGCCTGCAGCAGATCGCCTTTCAGATTGGGATTCTGCGTCAGCAGATTTTCCGCTGTGGTGACCTGATCCGGATAAGTCGAACCGGCCAGCACCTGCGCGACGAGCTTGTCCGGGAACAGCGCAATGGGCGCGACCATTTGGTAGAGCTGATCTGCCGTCGGCGGCGTATAGGCAGCGGCTTGCTGCTGGCCGGCGGCGCTGGCCGATGATGCCGGTGCATTAGCCTGATTCTGCGCCGGCTGCTGATTGCAACCGGCAACGATCAGCATGCCTGCAGCGATCGCCGCGCCGAGATAATGTTGCTTGCCCACTGGAGCCACTCCTTCGCGATATCTGTCACGGAAAACCTTCCGGCTTTCCACCTTTTTGCCATGCGCGGCCTGCACCCTGTTTCCGGGCCGCACGAGGCGCGATGTTCCGTTTCGCCTTGTCGGCGCTGGATGCGACTGCAGTATGCCTACGCCCCTGTTGCGTTTGGGCTAATGCGCGATGAACACTTTTCGCGTTTGGTTGGCGTTAGGCAAAACAGTAAGCTTCACGTCAGTTCTACGCCTGCAAGCCACCATCCCCGGCACTGCGTCATAACGGATTATTAAACCATGCGCACGATGTACCCCGAGATTGAACCCTATCGCAGTTACAGCATGACGGTGGACGGCGGCCATACGCTGTATGTCGAAGAATGCGGCAATCCCGATGGCCTGCCGGTGATTTTCCTGCATGGAGGGCCTGGCGCCGGCCTGTCACCGTATCACCGGCGATTCTTCGATCCGGCGCGCTACCGCATCGTGCTGTTCGACCAGCGCGGCGCCGGACGCTCCACGCCATTTGCCGATCTCACCGACAACACCACCTGGCATCTGGTGGCCGATATCGAAGCGATCCGCGAGCAATGCGGCATCGAGCGCTGGGTCGTCTTCGGCGGCTCATGGGGCTCCACACTGGCCCTGGCCTACGCGCAGAAGCATCCGGAACGCGTGCTTGGACTGGTATTGCGCGGCATCTTCCTGTGCCGCCCGGAAGAAATCCGCTGGTACTACGAAGAAGGCGGCGCATCATGGATCCTGCCGGAGAAGTGGCAGCGTTACGCCTCGGCCATTCCACCGGAGGAACGCGGCAACATGCTCGACGCCTATTGGAAGCGACTGACCAGCGAGGACGAAGCCATCCGGCTCGCCGCTGCCAAGGCGTGGGGCGCATGGGAAGGCGGCGGCATTACTTTGGAAGAAAGCCCGGAAACCGAAGCCAGCTTTGCGTCACCGGACGTCGCCCTGAGCCTTGCGCGCATCGAAGCGCATTACTTCCGCAACCACGCGTTTCTCGAACCCGGCCAACTGCTGCGTGACGTAGAAAAGCTCCGCCACATTCCTACCACGATCGTGCATGGCCGCTACGACATCATCTGCCCAGCGAAAAATGCCTGCGATCTGGCCGCCGTATGGCCGGAGGCTGATCTGCATATCGTGCTGGCAGGACATGCGGCGTCGGAGCCAGCGATCGTAGATGCTCTGGTGCAAGCGACGGATCAGTTGGCGGATCGGTATTGCTGAGCACCAAGCAAAAATCGGATAGCGAGTCATCGGACATCTGCAGAAAATTGCACGCTCTTACTGCATCGGGATTTGATCCATGCTTACCTTGTTCGATTACCCTGCTTCCGAGAATGCCTGGAAAGTCCGCCAGCTGCTTCAGCATCTGCAAAAGCCCTATCACACTGTGAACGTCAGCATCTTCGAGGGCGAAGGTCGCTCCGAGGGTTATTTGCGCATCAGCCCGACCGGTACGGTGCCGGCGATTCAACTCGAAGATGGCCGCACGCTGTCCGAGTCGAGCGCGATTCTGTTTTTTCTCGCTACCGATACGCCCTATCTTCCCGATGACGTGTTCGGCCGCGCGAAAGTGCAGCAATGGCTGAGTTTCGAACAGGAACGCGTTGAATCGGTAATCGGCTCGCTTCGCTATTGGACGCTCACTGGCAAGCTGGAGCGCCGCGCGCCGGTACTGGTGGAGATGAAACGCAAAAGCGGGCTGCAAACTTTGCAAACACTGGACCGCGAATTGGCAGGCCGCACGTTCTTGACCGATCACGGCTACAGCATTGCCGACATTGCCCTGTTCGCCTACGCCAGCCACGCCGAAGAGGCGGGGTTCTCGCTGGAACCCTTTCCGAACTTCCGGGCCTGGATCGAGCGGGTTCGGGCTCAACCCGGCCATTTGCCCTCCACGCACACCTATTCGGACGACCCGTTCAGCAGCGGCGAATTGGGATAAAACCAACCCCCGCCATAGGCAGGGAAAGGGCTCGGAGTGGCATACTCGCCGCTCTCGAGTCCCACTGGAAGCCGCAAGATGTCCCCGCTTCGTACCCTGGCCTTTGGTGCGCTGGTGCTGCCCCTGGCCGCCCACGCCAACGATCCTTACTCCTATGCCCAGCCCGATGAGGTGCGCGTCACCCATCTGGACCTGAAGCTGAAGATCGATTTCCCGCAGCGCCAGCTCGATGGCCAAGCCACGCTGACACTGGATTGGAAGGATCCCAAGGCCAACGCGTTGATTCTGGATACGCGCGATTTGAACATCGCCAGCGTCGAATCCGTGGACACCAACGGCAAGACAGCACCACTGCAGTACGCACTGGCGGCGCGCGACAAACAGCTCGGCAGCAAACTGACGATCCAGACACCGCAGCACCCGCACGAGGTGCGCGTCCTCTACACCACGTCGCCAGCGGCGACAGGTTTGCAGTGGTTGCCGCCAGCCCAGACGGCGGATAAGAAACAGCCTTTCATGTTCTCGCAATCCGAATCCATCCACGCACGTTCGTGGGTGCCGCTTCAGGATTCACCCGCGATCCGCTTCACCTATGACGCGCAGGTCACCGCGCCCACGGATACGCGCGTGGCAATGAGCGCGCCGAATGATCCGAAGCATCCGTTGAACGGGGACTTCAGCTTCACCCAGACGCATCCGATTCCCTCGTATCTGCTAGCCATCGCCGCGGGCGATCTTGCCGTGAAGGAAACCGGTCCGCGCTCGGCGGTCTATGCGGAGCCGTCGGTCGTCGGCAAGGCAGCGCACGAGTTCGAAGACACCGAAAAGATGATCCAGACCGCAGAAAAGTTGTACGGTCCGTACCGCTGGGGCCGCTACGACATTCTGGTGCTACCGCCGAGCTTTCCGTATGGCGGCATGGAAAATCCCAACATGACCTTCGCCACACCGACTGTGCTGGTAGGCGACAAGAGCCTGGTCTCACTGGTAGCGCATGAGCTTGCGCATTCCTGGTCGGGCAATCTGGTGACGGCTGCATCATGGCGAGACATCTGGCTCAACGAAGGTGTGACCACCTACGTGCAAGGCCGCATCACCGAAGCACTGTACGGCACGCGCCAGGCCACAGAAGAAGACTTGCTCTCTATCCAGTCCCTGCAAAAGGAACTGCCGAGCCTGCCGGAAAATGCGCAGCGACTGGCGCCAAAACCGAGCAACATCGATGCAGATGATGCACTCTCCGATGTCGCCTACAGCAAAGGCTCCTGGTTCCTGCGCACGCTGGAACAGCGCTTTGGCCGCGAAACCTTCGACAATTACCTGAAGAGCTACTTCAATCACTTCGCCTTCCAGAGCATCACCACGGAACAGATGCTCACTTTCATGAAGCCGAACCTGATCGATAAGTACCCCGGCAAGATGAGCTGGGGCGAAGTGCAAGACTGGATCTACGGCACCGGCGTTCCTAAAGATGCGCCAATCCCTGATTCGCCGAACTTTGCCACCATCGACAAGGAACGCAGCGCGTTCCTCGCTGGCACGCTGACCGCCGACAAGCTGGATGCCAAGGGTTGGAACACGCAGGAATGGATGTATTTCCTCGACGGCCTGCCGGACGCGCCGCCGCTCGCCAAGATGCAGCAGATCGACGCTGCCTGGCATCTGACCGGCACACCGAATGCGGAAATCGGCATGCGCTGGTACGTGCATGCGATCAACGCAGGTGACAAGTCGGCGTGGCCAGCTGCAGCTGAGCATATGACGCGCATCGGCCGTATGTATCTGACCATGCCGATCTACGCTGCGCTGGCGAAGACGCCAGACGGTCTCGCTTTTGCCGAGCAGGTCTATGCCAAAGCGAAAGATGGCTATCACCCACTGACACAGCAAGCGGTCGAAACGTTGTTTGCCAAAGCCAAAGCCAGCAAACAGTAAGTACGATTCATGTCGTTGCATGAACACGACGATGTTCGTCATCCCGGCTTGGGCCGGGATGACGCATCGGCACCGTTTTAGGCAAAACGCAAAAACACGGCCTACTGAGAATCACAGAAATGAGTACACCCGCAAATATCAATGCCCGCCCGCTCTGGCAGCGCCTGCTGATCCGACGCCTGAAATTCCTGGGCATCGTCGCCGCCTTGCTGGTCGTACTGCTCGGCGGCAGCTACCTGTTCGCACCGCGCTGGCTGCTCAAGGCCAACGCCATGCGCGAAGCGATGAGCGCAGGACTGCAAAAGCAGTCCGTGCAGGCCGGTGACACCAATTGGGTGTATTACGAAGGCGGCCAGGGCCCCACCATCGTCTTGCTGCACGGCTTTGCGGCGAGCAAAGAGGTGTGGCTGAAAGTCGCGCCCATGCTTACCGCGCATTTTCGCGTGGTGATTCCGGATCTGCCGGGCTGGGGCGAGTCCTCGCGTATTCCCGGCGCCAGCTACAACATCGACAATCAGGCTGCGCGCCTGAACGATTTTGTGCAAACCCTGCATTTGCAACATGCGTTGATCGTGGGCCACTCCATGGGCGGCGCCATTGCCGGCGTGTATGCCGCCGATCATCCGCAGGATGTCGCCGAGCTGGCCCTGGTCGATTCGTTCGGCCTGAAATTCAAGGAGAACGCCTTCGCCAAAGAAGCGCTAGCCGGAAAGGATCCGTTTATCTTTGACGATCGCGCCGGCTTCGAGCGCGCCACGGCGCTGGCTTTCGAACACGTACCGAATATCCCGGGACGTTTCATCGATGTGTTCGTGCAGGACAACATCAAGAACCGCGCCTTTATCGAAAACACCTTCAATGAATTGCGCGAACCATCGCAAGAAACGGCGCTGCAGGATCGCCTGGACAAACTGACCATGCCGACCCTTGGTCTGTGGTGCCACGATGACAAGATCATCGATATTTCTGCGATGGACAGTCTGCGCAGCGGCCTCACTCATGCGCCCGCGATCAGCACCAGTATCCTGAACGGATGCAATCACATGCCACAGATGGAAAAGCCGCAGGAGTTTTCACAGATCCTGACCAGCTTCATCCTGCAGCACTGACAGGCACGAGCGCATGCCGCAACCGCAGGATGAAAACGTGCGCTCGCTGGAGGGATCCTGCCATTGCGGCACCGTGCGATTCGATGTGCAAGCAGCAGTCACCGAACTGACGACGTGTGACTGCTCGCTCTGCAAAATGCGCAACGCACTCATGCTGAAAGTGCCCGAGCAGGCACTGACGATTCGACAGGGCGAAGAAGCATTGACGCTCTATCAATGGAACACGCGTCGCGCCAAGCATTATTTCTGCCGTCATTGCGGCATTTACGTGTTTCATCGCAAGCGATCGATGCCCGATCATTTCGGCATCAACGTGTTTTGCCTGAAGGATTTTGATCCGGCGACCGTTCCCGTTCGCGCGACCCAGGGCGCCAGCATGACGATCGAAGATCCGGCTGCGCGTCTGGAATGGCCTGGGCCCCGCCAGGCCTGAAGCGCGTCACAGCACCCAGGGTATGAGCGCTTTCACACGCGCCATGTAGTCGCGATACTGATCACCAAACAGCTCGCATAGCCAACTTTCTTCCAGCCGCAGCTTGCGCCAGAACGAAATGCCGACGATGAACGCGGCAAGCAAAGCTCGCCACTCGCCCACAGCAAGCGCACTCCCCAGGAAGGCCAGCAACAACCCTGTATAGATGGGATGGCGAACGATGCTGTAAGGACCGCGCACAATCAGCTCGTGATCCTGCTTGAGCTGCACGACGCCGCTCCAGTTGCGTCCAAGAATCACGCGCGCCCAGCAGGTGAAAACGAGACCTGCCACGGTCAGGAAAAACCCCAAACCACACGATCCAGAGTTCTGCTGGCACAAAGCGCTCGGCAAGAAAGGTTCCGCGCAACAAGCCCCGAGAATCCCACAATAGAACCACTGCCACGAGAATCGGCAAGACGTACTTGCCAAGGCGGGATGCGCTGGATTCAACACGGATAGCCGGCTTCACGCCGATAGCGCTGATGCCCCAATAGGCCAGCCAAAGCAGCCAAACTCCGCCGAACAAGCTACCGAACGACATCATGATCGTCAGTCTCTTTCGCTGTGGGAGGCAGTTTAACCCTGCTGACGTGACGCTCGACTTACGCCTGCAACAGACGTCAGTCCGCTACGTCGGCAATCAGTCTGTCCAACTCCGCTTTCAGCGTCGCGCCATTCTGGCGCAACCAATCGCGCTGCTCGCGCCAGTCAGGGAAGATCGATTCCACATGTGCCCAGAAACGTGGCGAGTGGTTGCGTACTTTCAGATGGCAAAGCTCGTGCGCGAGTACATAACGCAGCGCAGCCGGCGGTGCCAATGCCAATGCGAGATCGAGATTGATGCGATCGCGTGTGTCGAGGCTACCCCAGAGACTTTTCATCGGGCGGATGCGCAGCGCGGTCGGCGCAAGTCCCAGCTGTGGCACATAACCGGCAAGCCAGCGTGACACGTCGCGGCGAATCTGATTTTCGAAATAAGAAGCTAGCAAGCCACGCGCAACAGGGAGTGCACGGCTATGCGGACGCGGAATTTCCAGCGTAAGGCCACCCTCATACGCCACGACGCGCGGATAGGGACCTTCAGCCCACTCCAGCAGGGTGGTTTCGCCGCGCAACGGGAAATCGATGGGGTTGCCGACGCGCAAAGGCGGCAAGGGCTCGACGACGAGGTTCAGTTCATCGAGCTTCTTCTCGAGCCAGTCGGCGTTATGACGAAGAAACGCATTCACTTGCGAGGGATGCGTACCCTGCGGATAGGTGATCCGCGCGCCCTTGGGCGACACGGTCAAACGCAATCGCCTCGCGCGAGGATGCGAAGCTTTGAGCACACGTATCGTATTGCCGCTGGGTGTCGCCAGCTCCAGCCAATCGCCGTCGAGGTACGCCATGATCCTGCCTTCAGAACTGCTGCCGGGGGGCCGGAAGGGCCCCTGGCTGCAGTGAGAATGTGGGGTGGCGGGGGCTGGCGCAAGGGCTTTTTTGTCGCCCCTGCGGGAAGCCCGGTCTAGCGCGAATCTCAGGCGGAGTGGGACGGCTGACCGGGTAGATCTGGCCGTTTTACCCCCCCTCCCCAGGGTACCGGGGGAGGGATAAAGGCAGATCATTCCGGGCGGGGCAGCCCGAACCACTCTTCCAGCTTGCCCAGCAAACGCTCCAGTTCCAGTGTCAGCAGTGCAAAACGGGCATCCATTTCAGCGGCAGCATCCTGCTGGCTGTCGCCCAGTTCATCGAGCACCGCATCGAGGAATTTCAGCTTACGCACGACCAGATCCTCGCCCAGCACAAAGCTGATGCGGTCGTCGAATACCAGTCCAAGCTGAAACACCTGCTTGCCATTGCGCAGATGTTCTTTCACTTCCTCAGCATCCAGATCCTGGCGGCGGCAGCGCGCAATCGCGCCTGTGGCCGTAGCGGGATCGCGCAGTTCGCATTCATCGCCCAGCGCCAAACCGCCGGGCAGATTACCGCCGGCCAGCCAGTCGGTCATCAGCACGCGCGGACCTTCTTCCGGCGCCAGCGGCACGGCAGGAAAACTACCGAGCGCCTCGCGCACCTGGGTCAGCGCATTTTCTGCCGATTTGCGGCTTGAGGTATCGAGCACCAGCCAGCCGTTCTTGCGATCGACATAGGTGGACATACGGGAGCTGCGCACGAAGGCACGTGGCAGCAATTCGGTCAGCACATCTTCCTTGATGCGCTTGCGTTCGCGACCGCCCACCTTGCGCCCTTCTTCTTCGGCGATCTTCTGCACCTTGCGTTGCAGTTCGTCATTGACGACCGCGGCCGGCAACAGCTTTTCCTCGCCACCGACTGTCATCAACGTGCAGGCATTCACGACGTGCGTCATGGCCGCATCGTCGCCGCGCCCGACAGGTGGCACGAAACCGCGAGTGCCCATTTCCAGCGGACCACAAGGGCGCAGGCGATGCTCACCTAGCGCCTCTTCGAGGCGTTTCAGATCTTCGGCGACAGAGGGAGAAAAGCGAAATAGCGTGAGGTTGCGGAAGAACATGAAAGATCCGGTTCGCGAATAGACATCGTCCCGACAAAGCGGACGCGCTTTATAACTACCAAACGGGTTATCCAGCGACTTGGCACACAGAAGGCGCTGGGCCCCGGCCTACGCCGGGGCGACGGTGTAATGACGTTCTCTTTAGCGAATGACAGCCGCGACAGCAGCCACCACGTTGTCGAGGTTACCGCGATTGAGCGCTGCCACGCAGATGCGCCCGGTACCGATGGCGTAGATCGCGTGCTCTTCGCGCAGACGATCCACCTGCGCCTTGCTCAGTCCGGAATACGAGAACATGCCCGCCTGCTTCTGGATGAAGCTGAACTGCGCCGCGCCCTGTGCAGCAAGTCCCTGCACCATGCCTGCGCGCATGGCATGAATGCGTTCGCGCATCTCGGTGAGTTCCTGCTCCCACACTGCCCGCAATTCCACGCTGTTGAGCACACCAGCGACAAGCGCGCCGCCGTGCGTCGACGGACTGGAATAGATGGAGCGGATGATGCGCTTGACCAGCGATTGCACACGCTGCGCTTCTTCGCGGTTGGCGCCGACGATCGACAACGCACCCACACGCTCGCCATAAAGCGAGAACGACTTGGAGTACGAGTTGGCGACCACGAAAGATTCGATGCCCGATTCGGCAAACAGGCGCACCGCAGCGGCATCGGCATCGATGCCCTTGTCGAATCCCTGGTAAGCCATGTCGATAAAGGGCAGCAATCCGCGATCCTTCACCAGCGCCACGACCTGCTTCCACTGCTCGACGGAGAGATCCACGCCGGTCGGGTTGTGGCAGCAGGCGTGCAGCAGCACCACTGTGCCGGGTTCCAGCTTGCCGAGATCGGCCAGCATGCCGGCAAAATCCAGGCCATGCGTAGCAGCGTCGTAGTAGGCGTAATCTACGACCTCGAAACCGGCAGCATTGAACACGACGCGATGGTTTTCCCAGCTTGGGCTGCTGATCGCCACCTTGGCGTTCGGTAATGCCTTGCGCAGCAAATCCGCGCCAACGCGCAACGCGCCGCTGCCGCCTACCGTCTGCGAGGTGGCAACGCGGCCAGCGGCCAGCAACGGCGAGTCGGGGCCGAACACCAGCTTCTGCGTGGCTTGCGTGTACGCCGGCAGACCGTCGATCGGCAGGTAGCCGCGCGGTTTGGCTTCGCGCGCCAGCGCTTCCTCGACTTCGCGCACAGCGCGCAGCAAGGGAATGCGACCGCTTTCATCGTAGTAAATGCCCACACCCAGATTGACCTTGCCAGGACGGGCGTCGGCCACAAAAGCTTCGGTGAGTCCCAGGATCGGATCGCCCGGGGTCATTTCAACGGATGCAAAGAGAGACACGGCTGTACTCGATTCAAAGAAAGAAGAATATGGACGTCCAGACGTCCGCCTGATTTCTAGTTGTGGTCACCATCGGTTCCCGCCAGCCAGCCATGGACATCGGCCCGTTGAGCACCTTCGCGGGAACCCAGCGATACGAAATCGAACAGCTGGCGGTCTGCCAGTTGCGAGGGCGCCACATTGCCTAGCGCGCGAAACATGGTTTCGCTGCGCCCTGGAAACTGACGCTCCCAATCCTGCAGCATGTGGCCGACAGCCTTGCGCTGCAGATTGTCCTGCGAACCGCAGAGATTACAGGGAATGATCGGAAACTGCCTGTGCTCGGCATATTCCGCAATGTCACTTTCCTTGCAGTAGGCCAACGGGCGAATGACAACGTGCCGCCCATCGTCGGAACGCAGCTTCGGCGGCATCGCCTTCAAGCTGCCTTGGTAGAACATATTGAGAAAGAAGGTGCCAAGAATATCGTCGCGATGATGTCCCAGCGCGATCTTGGTGACGCCATTGGCCGCGGCCCAGGCGTACAGCGCGCCGCGCCGCAGGCGCGAGCACAGGCTGCACATGGTCTTGCCCTCGGGAATCACCCGCGTCACCGTGCTGTACGTATCTTGCTCGATGATATGAAAGGGGATGCCACGCTCGGTGAGATACTCCGGCAACACATGCTCGGGAAATCCCGGTTGCTTCTGATCCAGGTTCACGGCAATCAATTCGAAACGAACCGGCGCCTTGGCCTGCAACGAGAGCAGGATGTCCAGCATGGTGTACGAATCTTTGCCACCGGACAGGCAGACCATCACCTTGTCGCCGTCTTCGATCATGTTGAAATCGGCGATCGCCTGGCCGACCTGATGGCGCAGGCGCTTGGCCAGCTTGCCGGCTTCGTAGGCCTGCTTGCGGCTGATTTCGAGCGGAATAACCTCGGATGGGGCGGACATGATGGGGACATTGAAGGACGGGCAGGCTCCTATTGTACCCGTCCACTCACGCCATTCCGACGCGCTACAATCAGCGCTCTACCGCCGCCTTTATGATTGCCCACCATGCAGGCCCAGGATCCCTCCCAGATCGCACACCTTCTGGCCGAACTTCGTCTGGAACATCGCGACCTGGATGCTGCCATCGAGCAACTGTCCCGCTCGATCGGCAGCGACGAACTGCAGATCACCCGCATGAAGAAGCGCAAACTGCTGCTAAAGGACGCCATCGCGCGGCTGGAAAGCAAACTCATTCCGGACTTGGACGCCTGAGGCTTGCGGCCAGGCCCGGCGGTTACGTTGCCGCCGGCGGACGCATCCATGGCGGTAGTATTCCCTCTCTCACAAAGCCCCCAACCCGACATGCCATCCCTAGCCCCGGCCATCCTCCAGGACGATCACGTCCAGCTTGAGCCCCTCGGCCTGCACCATGTTTCCGAACTGGAAGCCGCCGCTGCCGATGGCCAGCTTTGGAACCTCTGGTTCACCAGTGCCCCCGCACCGGGCGAGACCGCGGCCTATATTCAGAAGGCACTCGACGGCCTTGCCGCCAACATCATGTTGCCGTTTGCGGTGCGCGAGAAATCCAGCAACGAGATCGTCGGCACCACCCGCTTCTACGATTTCGACCCGGCGCTGCCGCGTATCGCCATCGGCTACACGTGGTATGCCAAGCGCTGGCAGAAAAGCCACCTGAACACCGCGTGCAAACGACTGCTGCTGAAACACGCTTTTGAAGCGCTGGATTGCGTAGCCGTTGAGTTCCACACCGATCGTTTCAACCAGGATTCGCAGCGCGCCATCGAGCGCCTTGGCGCCCATCGCGACGGCATGCTGCGCGCCCACAAGCGCCGTCCGGATGGCACGCTACGCGACACGGTCTGCTATTCGATCATCGCCAGTGAATGGCCGGATGTGCAGCGCTGGCTGGACATGCGGCTGGCCCGGCTTACCGCGTAAAGTCAAAGCAGCCGATTGAGCAAACGGTCCAATCGCACCCGGCTCAATCGGCGCAGCAGCGTACGTACTTCGGCCGGATAGCGGCGCGGATTGTCCAGTGCGTGGTAATCCTCAAGCCGCACGGCGTGACGCCGCAACGCCGCCCACTCGGCTTCATGCTGCGCAACGAGCTGATGCGACGGATCCCGCAGCAGCAGGCCGTTTTCCAGATCGAGCGCCCACGCGCGCGGATTGAGGTTGTTGCCGGTGATCACGGCGATCTCGTCATCGATCAGCAACCCTTTCACGTGATAGCTGTTGTCACCATCACGCCATAGCCAGAGATTGAGTTGCCCACGCGCCATATGCGCGCGATGGGCGCGTGCAAACCGGCGCAGATTGCTTTCATAGAGATAAGGCAGCAGGCCGATCTTGCGGAAAGGCTGGGCTGGCGGAATGTAGAAATCATTGGCCGTCTTGTCGCCCACCATAATGTCGATGGTGCAACCCCTGCGCAGCAGCTGTCCCAACACGGCACGCACCGGTCGCGGCAAGTTGAAGTACGGCGTAAACAACACTACTCGGCGGCGCGCCTGCCGTAACAACGCCAACAGGGTATCGTTAAGCGTATTGCCGCTGCGCCCAAATCCTGCCAATGGTGTGATGGCAATATCGGTTCCCGATAACGCCTCGCGTGGCACCTGGTAATGCGCGTGCTGCAGCTCCTTGCGCAAATGCCGGATGGCTTGCTGCAGTTCGCGTGTCGCTGGCAAAGGTGTCCGATCGAGCCGTTGCACGGCCTCGCTCGCGCGCAAATACCGTTGCACGAAGGCAACCATACTATCGGCCAATCCGGCATGCCGGATCAGATGGTAGCGATCCAGCCGATAACGTCCCTGCGTGGCCAGATAGACATCGTTGATGCTGGCCCCGCTGTACAACACGGCATCGTCGATGACGAAGCCTTTCAGGTGCAGCACGCCAAACAACTCCCGGTTCTGCACCGGCACACCGTAGATCGCCACGCCTTCGCCACACCGCGCTGTGTAATCGCGATACATGGCCGCATTTCCCTCGCTGGCCACCTTGCCGATCAGGCCGCGTCGGGCACGATGCCAATCCACGTAGACCTCGATCTCCAGCTCGGGGCGCGCCCTGCTTGCCGCATAGAGGGCCTCAAGCACCTCCCGCCCAGCCTCGTCATCCTGCAGATACAACGCAACAAGCACGATGCGGCGCGTCGCCTGTGCAATCTGCGCAAGCAGGGCCTGACGAAACGGGCCGGGACCCTCCAGCGTCTGGACATGGGCGGCGGACACGGCGAAGGCGTGTGGGGTTTCCAGCGCCGATCGTGAGGAACGGCCCAACGGCAACAAGCGGCGCGCGATGCGATGCGCCAGCGGGGAACGGGGTGATGTCATGCCCACATGGTACCGGGTCGCCGGGACACCCCGCATTCGCTGCACGCCAACCGGCACGCTTCATCGGCTTCCAAAGCAGCGCCAGCACGCGAGTCAAGACAGACCCGTCAGCACGACTGATGCACCATGCCGGCGATTTCTTGCTTCGATGAGCGCCAGCCGATCCAGGGCATGCGTCGAAGTGACTTCGCGTGATCGTCACGCACGAAGCTACGGCATGGTTTCTGTCTTATGGATGCGAATTCATCTCCGCCTACATCGCGAAGAACGAAAGGCCAACGCAAATCGAGCACCCGCCACTTGATCATGCGAAGGACATCGCTCTTTGCGTGACGCAAGACGAGGTCGATGGATTGGTTACTCATGAAACGGTTTCGTCTGAAATTTTTTTGGATATGGACGTCCATCCGTCCAATCCGGCCTCAACAGCCACTTCGGAAAAATTCGAATAAGAAAAAGATTGACAGGCTGCAAGGGCATGCCGTACGGTCGACAACATGCCGCAACGCAACAGCCACCGCTACATCACCAGCGCGATCCGACCTCCCTCGGACATCGGCATGCTGCCACTAGGCGGCCTCCTTCTTATTTCCCTTGTACTCGTACTCCTTATTACTAATGGAGGTGCGGGCTGAGGGCGTGTGTCCAGGTAGAGCAAAAATAACCTAGATACCCCAAAGAACCCCGCACCCGACCAGGATGCGGGGTTTTTTATTGCCCTTGGCGCCGGCCAAAACGGAGCAAGACATGACCAGCGAAACGCCACAACCGAACGAATCGAACGACGACGGCGAGAGCGTCGACGACCAGGTACGGATCTTCGACACCACCTTGCGCGACGGCGAACAGGCCCCCGGGTTTTCCATGGACCGTCGCGCGAAATTGTGCATGGCACAAGCGCTGGAAACGTTGGGTGTGGACATCCTGGAAGCCGGTTTTCCGCAAGCTTCTCCCGATGATTTTGCGGCTGTCGACGAAATCGCACGAACGTTGCACAACACCACGGTTTGCGCATTGGCGCGATGTCAAACCGGCGACATCGACACCGCCGCCCGCGCATTGCAACGCGCCCGACGATCACGCATTCATCTGTTTCTCTCTACCAGCCCGCTGCATCGCGAACACAAGCTCGGCATGAGCAAGCAGCAAGTTCTGGACACCGCCGTCGCTTCCATCGAACACGCACGCAAGTACTGCGCTGACGTCGAATTCTCCGCTGAAGATGCCTTGCGCACCGAGCCGGAATTCCTGGTCGAAGTCTTCAGCGCCGCCATCGCTGCCGGCGCCACCACGCTCAACGCTCCCGATACCGTGGGCTACACCACGCCCGCCGAAATGGTCGAGCTGTTCACCTACCTGCGCCGCAACGTGCGCGATGCCCACAAGGCCGTGTTTTCCAGCCATTGTCACGATGACCTGGGGATGGCCGTTGCCAACAGCCTGGCCGCCGTGAGCGCCGGCGCGCGCCAAGTGGAATGCACCATCAACGGCATCGGTGAACGCGCCGGCAACGCCTCGCTGGAAGAAATCGTGATGGCGCTGAAAGTGCGCGAACCCCATTTCGGCCTGCGCACCGGCATCGACACCCGCAAGCTGTATCCCACTTCGCGCCTGCTGACGCAGCTGACCGGTCAGGCCGTGCCACGCAACAAGGCGATCGTCGGCGAAAACGCCTTTGCACATGAATCGGGCATTCACCAGCACGGCATGCTCAAGCACCGCGGCACCTACGAAATCATGCGTCCGCAGGATGTCGGCATCGCCGAAACCACCTTGGTGCTCGGCAAGCATTCCGGCCGGCATGCGCTGCGCCAGCGCCTGGAAACACTCGGTCATACCGTGGACGACCAAGCCATGGAGAGCATCTTCAAACGCTTCAAGGCATTGGCCGACCGCAAACGCGACATCCGCGACGAAGACCTGGAAGCGCTGGCGCTGGGCCAGGATCCCGATGCTACCGGCCCGTGGCATCTCACTCAGCTCAACACCAGTTCGCATCTGGGCAGCAGCGCTTCGGCCACGGTGAAGTTGAGCCATGAAGACGGCCGCGAAATCGGCGAAGCAGCGATCGGCGATGGCCCGGTGGACGCCGTGCTGCGCGCGATCGAGCGCGCCACCGGCACCGATATGGAACTGACCGGCTTCCAGGTGCGCGCCATCAGTGAAGGCGGCGACGCGCAAGGCCATGCCCAGCTCACCGCACGTCACGCGCAGCGCGACTGGAACGGCAGCAGCGTGAGCACCGACATCATCGAAGCGACCGCGCACGCCGCGCTGGCCATCGTCAATCGTATCGAACGGCAGGGCGAGCGCTCCGCCGATACCCTGGAGTCGCAAGGAGTTTCCGCATGAGCACTGCCTTTCTTTGGCACAACGGGCGCATCAAGCCCTGGGCTGAAGCCAACGTCCATGTCAGCGCCCACGCACTGCACTACGGCTCGTCGGTGTTCGAAGGCGAGCGCGTGTACGCCACACCAGAAGGCCCTGCGTATTTCCGCCTGGCCGATCACACGCGGCGCCTGTTCGAATCGGCACGCGTCTACGAGATCGACGTCGGCTACAGCGAAGAAGAGATCAACCATGCTTGCCTGGAAGTGATTCGCGCCAACCGGATGGCCTCAGCTTATGTTCGTCCGATTGTTTTTCGCGGCGCCGGCGGGCTCGGCGTACTCCCCAGGGACGGCGCGCCCGTCGACGTCGCGATCTTGGCTTTGGAATGGGGTGCTTATCTCGGTGAAGCAGCCGAAGTGGGTGCGGATGTGTGTGTGTCCTCGTGGCATCGCCCCGCGCCCAACACCATCCCCAGCTGGGCCAAGGCCGGCGGCAATTACCTGAGCAGCCAGCTCATCGGCCTGGAAGCGCGCCGCGGCGGTTATGACGAAGGCATCGCATTGGGGCACAACGGCCTGCTCAGCGAAGGCGCCGGCGAAAACCTGTTCCTGGTCAAGCGCGGCAAGCTGCTCACGCCGCCGTCGAGCGCCGGAATTCTCGCCGGTATCACGCGCGACTCAGTGATCACGCTGGCCAACGATCTGGGCATTGCGGTGGAGGAGCGCGATCTGCCGCGCGAAGCCTTGTACACCGCCGACGAAGTGTTCATGACCGGCACAGCCGCGGAAATCACGCCAGTGCGTTCGGTCGACCGCAAGAAGGTTGGCAGTGGCACGCCCGGTCCGATCACGCGCGCCTTGCGCGATGCGTTCTTCGGATTGTTCAGCGGCAAGACCCCCGATCACTACAACTGGCTGACACCAGTTAATGCGGTCGTCCTTGACCGTGAAAGTCAAAAAGCGGCCATCCATGGCCGCACTCCTCAAGAAGAGCAGGCTTCCGCATGACCCCTCGTACGCTGTTCGAAAAAATCTGGGACGCCCATGTCGTGGCCCCCGAAACGACCGATACACCGGCCGTGCTGTACATCGATCTGCACCTGGTGCACGAAGTCACCTCGCCGCAAGCTTTCAGCGAATTACGTTCGCGCGGACTGAAGCTGCGCCGTGCGGATCGCACGCTGGCCACACTCGACCACTCCACCCCCACCCTGCCCCCGCAGGCGAATGGCGAACGTCCCTATGCGAACGCCGAAGCCAAGGCGCAGGTGGCGCAGTTGGAAGCCAACTGCCGCGAATTCGACGTGCAGTTGTACGGATGGGACAGCAGCGATCGCGGCATCGTGCACGTGATCGGTCCGGAACTGGGTGCCACCCAGCCGGGCATGACGATCGTCTGCGGCGACAGCCATACATCCACCCACGGCGCATTCGGCGCGCTGGCGTTCGGCATCGGCACCACCGAAGTCGGGCACGTCATGGCGACGCAATGCCTGTTGCAACGCAAACCGAAAACGTTTGCCATCCATGTCGATGGCAAGCTGCCGCGTGGCGTTGGCGCCAAGGATCTGATCCTGCACATCATCGGCGAGATCGGCGTCGACGGCGGTACCGGTTACGTCCTCGAGTATCGCGGTGACGCCATCGAAGCTTTGTCGATGGAAGAACGCATGACGGTATGCAACATGTCCATCGAAGCCGGTGCCCGCGCCGGCCTGATTGCACCGGACGAGACCACGTTTGCCTGGCTGAAAGGCCGTCCACGCGCACCGCAAGGCGCTGCATGGGACGCGGCCGTGCAGCATTGGCGCACGCTGCGCACTGACGAAGGCGCGAGCTACGACCGCGAAGTGCGCATCGACGCCAGCCAGATTCGCCCGACTGTCACCTACGGCACGCATCCAGGCATGGCCATCGCCATGGACAAACCCGTACCTGCTGCACGCAATCCCGTCGAGCAACGCGCGCTGGATTACATGCAAGCCAAGGCGAATCAGCCGATGCAGGGTACGGCCGTGGACGTGGTGTTTGTCGGCAGCTGCACCAACTCGCGCTTGTCGGACCTGCGCGAAGCAGCAAATGTGCTGCGCGGACACCATGTCGCCAAGGGCGTGCGCATGCTTGTGGTGCCGGGCTCCGAAGCGGTGCGCCGCGATGCGGAGAAGGAAGGCCTGCATGAAGTCTTCCTTGCCGCAGGCGCGGAATGGCGCATCCCGGGATGCTCGATGTGCATCGCCATGAACGGCGATCTGGCACAACCGGGCGAATTGGTGGTTAGCACCTCCAACCGCAACTTCGAAGGCCGCCAGGGCAAAGGGGCTCGCACTGTGCTCGCCAGCCCCGCGACCGCTGCCGCATCGGCGATTGCCGGCGCCATTGCCGATCCACGCGAATACCTGACGGAGGTGGCCGCATGAAACCTGTTACCCGCATCCATTCGCGTACCGCCGTGCTGCTCGACGAAAACATCGACACCGACCGCGTCATCCCTGCGCGCTTCCTTACCACCACCGAACGTGCGGGACTCGGCAAGTTCTGCTTCAACGACTGGCGTTATCGCCAGGACGGCAGTGACAACCCGGATTTCCCGCTCAACAAACCCGAAGCCCATGGTTGCGCGATTCTGGTCGCCGGCCGCAATTTCGGCTGCGGTTCCTCACGCGAGCACGCGCCGTGGGCGTTGCTCGATTACGGCATCCAGGCTGTGTTGTGCAGCGAGATCGCGGACATCTTCCGCGGCAACGCACTGAAGAACGGCCTGCTCGCCATCGTGATCGACGAAGCCGAACACCGCTGGCTGCTGAAAAACCCGGGCATCGAACTATCCATTGATGTGCGCGAACAGGCCATCCAGCTCCCCGATGGCGGACATATCCGATTCCAGCTCGAACCGTTTGCGCGGCATTGCCTGCTGAACGGCGTTGACCAGCTCGGTTTCCTGCTTCAGCACACCGACGCAATCACTCAATACGAACAGCAACAACAGGAGAAGGTGGCATGACTGCTCGCATCGTTACCCTGCCCGGCGACGGCGTAGGTCCCGAAGTTACCGACGCGGCAGTTGCCGTACTGAAAGCCGTTGCCGAGCGCAGCGGCCAAACGTTCGAGTTTGAATCGCATCTCATCGGTGGTTGCGCGATCGACGCGACCGGCGAACCACTGCCCGCCGCGACGCTGGAAGCGTGCAAGAAGGCTGATGCGGTTTTCCTCGGTGCAGTCGGCGGGCCGAAGTGGTCCGATCCGCAGGCGAAGGTACGTCCCGAACAGGGTTTGCTCGCGCTGCGCGCCGCACTCGGCGTGTTCGCCAACCTGCGCCCGCTGCAAGTGCATCCGGCACTGGCGTCGCTGTCACCGCTGAAGAACGAAAAGCTGAAAAACGTCGACGTACTGTTCGTGCGCGAACTGACCGGCGGCGCTTACTTCGGCGCTAAAACGCGCACGATCGACACAGCCACGGATGAATGCAAGTACACCGTTGCCGAGGTCGAGCGCGTCACGCGTCGCGCCTTTGAACTGGCACGCGAGCGCAAGCAGCACGTCACCTCGGTCGACAAAGCCAACGTGCTGGAAACGTCACGCTTATGGCGCAGCACGGTCACGCGCATCGCTGCCGAGTATCCGGACGTAACGCTGGAACATCAGCTGGTCGATTCGATGGCGATGTTGCTGTTGACGCAGCCATCCCGCTACGACGTGGTCGTCACCGAAAATCTGTTCGGCGATATCCTCACCGACGAAGCCGCCGCGCTGGCCGGCTCGCTCGGCCTGCTGCCGTCCGCGTCGCTGGGTGAAGGCAAAGTTGGCCTGTACGAACCGATCCACGGCTCCGCGCCGGACATCGCCGGCCAGGGCGTGGCCAACCCGCTGGGCGCGATCCTTTCCGCGGCGCTGTTGCTGCGTCACTCGCTGGGCCTGGAAATCGAAGCCACGACGATCGAAGCCGCGGTGGCCCACGTACTGACCAACGGTCCGCACAGCCGTGATATCGGCGGCAAGGCCTCCACCAGCGAAATGCGCGATGCCGTGATTGCCGCGCTTGACGATGTCGCCACGCCCGCCTTTCTGTGCGGCCTGCGTGCGTGTGGCTAAGCGAGGACATGATGCGTAGTGATCTGATCAAAACCGGCCCCGATCGCGCTCCCGCGCGCTCCATGCTGCGTGCCACGGGCATGCAGGATGACGACATCGCCAAGCCTTTGGTGGCCGTGGTGCATACGTGGTCCAACGTGAGTCCGTGCAATCTCAATCTGCGCGAGTTGGCCGAACATGTTTCCGCAGGTATTCGTGCTGCGGGCGGTACACCGGTGGAATTCAACACGATTGCCGTGACCGACGGCATCGCGATGGGTACGCCCGGCATGCGCGCTTCGCTGATCAGCCGCGAAGTGATCACCGACTCCATCGAGCTGGCCGTGGACGGTCACTGCCTCGATGCGATGGTGGTGCTGTGCGGCTGCGACAAGACCATTCCGGCTGCGGCCATGGCCATGGCGCGTCTGAACATTCCTTCCGTTGCGTTGTACGGCGGCAGCATCGCGCACGGCAATCACAACAATCATCCCATCACCATCCAGCAGGTATTCGAGGCCGTTGGTGCGCACGGTGCTGGCAAGATCGATGATGCCGAACTGACTGCCGTCGAAAAGGATGCGTGCCCCGGTGCCGGCGCCTGCGGTGGTCAGTTCACCGCCAACACCATGGCGATGGTGCTGCAGACGCTTGGGCTGTCGCCGTTGGGTTTCAACGATATCCCCGCCACGCATCCGGCCAAGACGCACGCGGCGTTCCGTTGCGGCGAACTGGTGATGGATTGCCTGCGCGAGCAGCGCAAGCCACTGAGCATCCTCACTGAAACGGCATTCCGCAATGCCGCGCGCATGGTGGCTGCCACCGCCGGCTCCACCAATGCCGTGCTGCACCTGCTGGCGATCGCACGCGAAGCAGGTGTGCCGTGGACGATTGAGGATTTCGAACCCGCTTCCGTGCATACCCCCGTCATCGCCGACTTGATGCCGGGCGGCCGCTATACGGCAGTCGAATTGTTCGGCGCTGGCGGCAGCGCGCGCGTCGCGCAAGAGCTGATCTCTGCAGGCATGCTGGAAGACGGCCCTACCGTCACCGGCCACAGCCTGTTCGAGGAATGCGCCACCGCACCACGCGCGGAACAACAAGATGTGGTGCACCCGGTCAGCCAACCGCTGAAACCCCGCGGCGGCTATTCGATCCTGTACGGCAATCTCGCGCCGGAAGGCTGCATTTTGAAACTGGCTGGCAAGGGCGCCATGCACTACGAAGGACGCGCGCGCGTGTTCGAAAGCGAAGAACAAGCCTTCGCTGCCGTGCAAGCCGGCAAGATCGTCAAGGGCGACGTGGTAGTGATCCGCAACGAAGGCCCTGCCGGTGGACCTGGCATGCGCGAAATGCTCGGCGTCACCGCCGCGCTGATCGGACGTGGTTTGGGCGATGACGTTGCATTGATCACCGATGGCCGTTTTTCCGGCGCCACACACGGCTTCATGGTCGGGCATATCGCACCCGAAGCCGTCCGCGGTGGTCCCATCGGACTGCTGCATGAAGGTGATCGCATCGTCATTGACGCGCAGACACGCACGATCTCCACCGACGCCGATCTCGCCACGCGCCGTGCCACGTGGCAACCGCCGGCACCCAAAGTCACACGCGGCGCCCTCGCCAAATACGCGCAACTGGTCGGCTCCGCTTCGGAAGGTGCCACCACACAGCCTTCCACACGCACATCCAACCAAGCCGCTACTTCCTCACCCACTACTTCAGACGTCGACGCAGGAGTTACCGCATGAGCACCACCGCCACCACCGAAACGCTCGCCAAGGCGCGCATCGCCGTTCTTGGCTACGGCAGCCAGGGCCGCGCCCACGCGCTTAATCTCAAAGACTCTGGACTGGATGTCGTGGTCGGGCTGCGCCCGAACGGCCCCACCTGGCACAAAGCCGTGGCCGATGGCTTTCATGTGGTCGAACCGGCCGAAGCCGTGCGCGGCGCTGACCTGGTCGCCGTGCTGACGCCGGACATGGTGCAGCCCAAGCTGTATAAGGACGCGATCGAACCGAACATCAAGGCAGGCGCCGCCCTGCTGTTCGCGCACGGCTTCAACGTGCACTTCAAGCAGATCGAGCCGCGCGCCGACATCGACGTCGTGCTGGTTGCACCCAAGGGACCGGGCGCACTGGTGCGCACCGAATACGAGCGCGGCCGTGGCGTACCGTGTGTATTCGCCGTGCATCAGGACGTCAGCGGTCACGCCGAAGAGAAAGCAAAGTCCTATGCAGCCGGCCTCGGCGGCGCGCGCGCCATGCTGATCAAGACCGACTTCAAGGAAGAAACCGAAACCGATCTGTTCGGCGAACAGGCCGTGCTGTGCGGCGGCGCCAGCGAGCTGGTGATCAAGGGCTTCGAAACGCTGGTCGAAGCGGGCTATCAGCCGGAGATTGCGTACTACGAAGTGCTGCACGAGCTGAAGCTGATCGTCGACCTGTTCTACGAAGGCGGCATCACGCGCATGCTCGAGTTCGTCTCGGAAACGGCCCAATACGGCGACTACGTCAGCGGCCCGCGCGTGGTGGATGCTGGCGCCAAGGAGCGCATGAAGGACGTGCTCAAGGATATCCAGGACGGCACCTTCGCGCGCAACTGGATCGCCGAATACAACGCTGGTTTGCCGAACTACAAGCGTCTGAAGCAGGCAGATCTCGATCATCCGATCGAGCAGGTGGGCGCCAAGCTGCGCGCACGCATGCCGTGGCTGCAAACCGGCGCCAAAGCCGGCCAGCCGCCGCTGAAGAAGGTGGGTTAAACCCATGCGGCGCTCTCCCACCTCCCCCATCCTCCGGCGGGAGAGCGTCGCATGGACCTTTATGGACATGCACTCATGAAACGCTTCCACATTGCACTTGCCGTACGCGATCTCGCTGCATCGATTGCCGACTACACCACGCGCCTGGGTCAGCACCCGAACGCCGTGGTGGAAGGCAAGTACGCCATGTGGCGCACCGAGCTGCTGAATTTCTCGATCAATCAGAACCCCGATCGTGCCGGCCAATTGCGGCACATCGGCTTCGAGGACGACAGCGCGGAAGGCTTTACCAGCACATCGGATGTGAACGGCATCGAATGGGAACACTTTTCCACGGCTGCGCAGGATGAACGCATCGTGGCGATGTATGGCGTACCGGTCAGTGCATAGCGCCTGATCGGCACGCTTCCAGCGAAACGACCTCGCTCCGATCCATACAACAAGACAGCGACACACGCTTTGAACATCACCAAGGGACCGACGTGAATACGCCACTGCTCAAACCCACATTCGCCGCCGACGCCGACACGGGCATTGCGCGTCACCCGCTCGCAGGAAAGGACCTGAGCGGTGCGGATGTCGTTGTACAAATCCTGGCTGAGCAAGGCGTCGACGTACTCTTTGGCTATTCCGGTGGCGCGATCCTGCCCGTCTATGACGCCATCTTCCGCTACAACGCCGAACATCCTCGTGCAGATGGCGGCGAACCGATGCCGCTGATCGTGCCAGCCAACGAACAAGGCGCCGGCTTCATGGCTTCCGGTTACGCGCGCGCTTCGGGCAAGGTGGGCGTGGCCGTCGTCACCTCCGGCCCCGGGGCCACCAACATGGTCACGCCGGTGCGCGATTCCACCGCCGACTCCATCCCCATGGTGGTGCTCTGTGGACAGGTGGCGACGCAAGCGATCGGTAGCGATGCGTTCCAGGAAGCACCCATCAGCAACATCATGGGTTCCTGTGCCAAGCACGTGTTCCTGGTGACCAATGCGTCGCAACTGGAAGCGACCATGCGCACAGCCTTTACCATCGCGCGCAGCGGACGTCCGGGGCCGGTCGTCGTGGATATTCCCAAGGACATCCAGAACGCGACGATTCGCTTCCAAGGCGAAGGTGAACTGCCGCTGCCAGGTTATCGCGCGCGCCTGCGTGCCGTTGAACAAGCAACGCTCAACGACAACGAATGCGCAAGCTTCTTCGACGCGTTATCAAAGGCAAAGCGACCGCTGATTTATGCCGGTGGCGGTGTCATCGCTGCCGGTGCCACGCCGATGCTGCGCGCGTTTGTCGATGCATTCGGCCTGCCTGTCACCACCACGCTGATGGGCATCGGCGGTTTCGACACCACTGATCCGCTCGCGCTGCATATGCTCGGCATGCACGGCACTGCTTACGCAAACTACGCCGTGGAAGATTGCGACTTCCTGCTTGCACTAGGTGCCCGTTTTGACGATCGCGTCGCCGGCTTACCGTCGCAATTCGCGCCGCTGGCAAAGTTCGTCGCACATATCGACATCGATCCGGCCGAAATCGACAAGGTCAAACATGCCCATTGGCACCATGTCGGCCCACTGGATCGCGCGCTCGAACGACTGACGCAATACGGCAACGCGCACCATCAGCAGCCATCGCTCAATGCGTGGCATACGCATATCGCCGAACTCAAGCGTACGCACGCTATGAATTACGATCATGGCAGCGACATGATCCAGCCTTACGCCGTGCTGGAGGAAATCAATCGCCACACGCAAGGTCGCGCCATCATCAGCACCGGCGTGGGCCAGCATCAGATGTGGGCGGCGCAGTATCTGGATTTTCGTGCACCCCGGCATTGGCTCACCTCCGGTTCGATGGGCACGATGGGCTTCGGTTTGCCCGCGGCCGTGGGCGCGCAATTTGCCAAACGCGACGCGCTGGTCATCGATATCGATGGCGACGCGAGCATCCGCATGAATCTGGGCGAACTGGAAACCGTCACGACCTACGGCCTCCCGCTGAAGATCGTGGTGCTGAACAACGTCGGCGACGGCATGGTGCGGCAGTGGCAGAAGCTGTTCTTCAAAGGCCGCTTCGCCTCGTCCGACAAGAGTCTGCATCGCAAGGATTTCGTGCTCGCAGCCAAAGCTGATGGCTTTACCTGGGCACGCAAGCTCGAAGACCGCCAAGAACTGGCCGACACCATCGCCGAGTTCCTGGCCTTCGATGGTCCAGCCTTCCTGGAGGTGATGATCGATCCTGACGCCGGCGTTTATCCCATGGTGGGACCCGGCGCCAGCTACGCGCAAATGATCACGGGCGATTTCATTCCGGCGCGTGAAGCGCCACACGCCATCGAAGCTGCCACATCCGACAGCTTCTGACCCGCCCCCATGACCGAACTGGACCTTGCCATGCAACACACGCTTTCCATCCTTCTGCAGAATGAAGCCGGCGCGCTGGTGCGCGTGGCAGGATTGTTTGCCGCACGCGGCCACAACATCGACACGCTGACGGTTTCCGCCACCGCCGACCCAGCCGTATCGCGACTCACGCTGACCGTGCGTGGCGACGACGCCAAGCTCACGCAGATCCTGCAACAGACGCGCAAATTGGTTGACGTCCTGCTGGTCGAGCACCCGGCGCAAGCATGAACGCAAGTCTCGCGCAGGAGCGCACTGCCTTCGCATTGACCGCAGCCTCGGTGCTGCGACGAGCGGAAACGGCACGCGTCTACGAAGTCGCACACCACACCGCACTGGAGCATGCATCGCTGCTTTCCGCGCGTATCGGCGCACACGTTTTGCTTAAGCGCGAAGATCAGCAACCGGTCTTTTCGTTCAAGTTGCGCGGCGCCTACAACCGCATGGCTCAGCTCAGCGCTGCAGAGCGTGCAAAGGGCGTCATCGCCGCCTCCGCGGGTAACCATGCGCAAGGCGTCGCTCTGGCGGCATCGCGACTTGGCATCCATGCAACGATTGTGATGCCGGTCACCGCGCCACAGGTCAAAGTGGATGCAGTTCGCCGCTTCGGCGGCGCGTTCACTGAAGTCGTGCTCGCCGGTGACTCGTACAGCGATGCGCAAGCCGAAGCGTTGCGTTTGCGCGAGGCGCTGGACGCCACCTTTGTGCATCCATTCGATGATCCGGATGTGATTGCCGGCCAGGCCACCATCGCGCTGGAAATCCTCGCGCAACATCCCGGGCCGTTGCAGGCGATATTCGTGCCGATTGGCGGCGGCGGACTTATCGCCGGTATCGCCTCGGTCATCAAGGCGTGCCGTCCCGATGTGCGCGTGATTGGCGTGCAGGCCAGTGATGCCGATTCGATGGCGCAGGCGCTTCGCGCCGGAACGCGCGTGTCATTGGATGAAGTCGGCTTGTTCGCCGATGGCACAGCGGTCAAGCAAGTTGGCGACCTGACCTTTTCGCTATGCCAGCAGTACGTCGATGATGTGCTGCGCGTCGACACCGATGCGATCTGCGCGGCTATTCGCGACATTTATCAGGATACCCGCAGCATTCCTGAACCTTCTGGCGCTCTCGCGCTGGCCGGTCTCAAGCAGTACGTCGCCACGCGTGGCGTTGGCGACGGCACCCTGGTGGCCGTTGTTTCCGGCGCGAACATGAATTTCGACCGGCTGCGTTTCGTGGCGGAACGCGCGGAAGTCGGCGAGCAGCGGGAAGCCGTCTTTGCGGTGACCATTCCCGAACAGCGCGGCAGTTTTCGGCGCTTTTGCAGCGCGCTGGGCCAGCACGCAATCACCGAATTCAACTATCGCATCGGCGATGCACAGGCCGCGCATATCTTCGTCGGTGTGCAAATGGCCCGACGCGGAGAACGCGATGCGCTGGCCGACGCTTTTCGTGCCAATGACTTCGGCGTGCTGGATCTCACCGACGACGAACTCGCAAAGTTGCATCTACGCCACATGATCGGCGGCCGCTCACCGCTGGCACGCGACGAACGCTTGTACCGCTTCGATTTTCCGGAACGCCCCGGTGCGCTGGCACGCTTTCTCGACCGCATGCATCCGGACTGGAATATCAGCCTGTTCCACTACCGCAATCACGGCGCCGACTACGGTCGCATTCTGGTCGGCATCCAGGTGCCCCCAAGTGAGCATGCGCTGCTGCGTCACTTTCTTTCGACGCTCGGCTACCCCCACGTGGACGAAAGCGACAATCCAGCTTATCGACTGTTGCTAGGCGCTTAGTGTTTGATCGATCGAACCGCTGGCATCCAGCTCGAACACATGATTGTCGTAATCCATGAAATACAGCGCGCTGTCTTGGCGCGCCATGAAATGCTCGACATCGAAGGTCGCCAGCTTATCCGCACAGGCCCGCAAATCGTCATGGCTGACTTCCAGCGCGATGCGGTCCCCATTGCGACCGGACGGCCCGTCGCCCTGGCGCAGCAAAAACCAGACGCCGCCAAGCTTCGCAAAGCTTTGCGGGTGACCTTCGCCATCGGGCCGATCAAGAATCACCTGGGCTCCCAGCACACTGGCGAATAATTCCGCCGTGCGCGCAGGATCGCGCACGATCAGTGCGATATGACCGATAGACGCAACCATGAGTGACTCCAACCCCTGAAGCAGAGGGAGCGATGCTAGACCGCTTTCTGGCCCGGCGGCAATGGATCGGTGTCACGGCAGGGGTGGCGTAACGCACAGTTTCGAAGCGATGGCAGCACGCTAAACTTGTGGGATGGCCCCGACTTCCCGCAAGCGCCCACGGCGCAACCCACCCGCGCCCGCCACCAACCGCGTGCGCCCGGCCGCTCCTGCACCGGCCAAACCCCAGCGCCCCGCAGACAGCTCTACCCGCGCGGCGCGTGTGCTGGACTGGCTGCTGCAGAAACTGCCTGAGCGACAGCGCCAGAAAGCGCATGACATTCTGGTACTTACCCGCATGGACCGCCCCATCGGCGCGCTGCTGCTGCTGTGGCCGACCTGGTGGGCGCTATGGCTGGCCGCGGGCGACTTCCCTCCCTGGAAGCCATTGGTGATCTTCACGCTCGGCGTCTTCGCCATGCGCGCCGCCGGTTGCGCCATCAACGATTACGCCGACCGCAAGCTCGACCCCCAGGTGGCACGCACCGCCGGGCGCCCGGTCGCCTCGGGCCGCGTTACGCCGCGCGAAGCACTGATCGTCTTCGCCTCGTTGCTGGTATTCGCCTTCGTGCTGGTGCTGTTCACCAACCCGCTGACCATCAAGCTGTCCTTTATCGGCGCAGCGCTCGCGGCTATCTATCCGTTCACCAAGCGCTATACCGATCTGCCGCAAGTGGTGCTCGGTGCGGCCTTCGGCTGGTCCATCCCGATGGCCTTCGCCGCCGTACAGAACGGTGTGCCACCCGTCGGCTGGGTACTGTTTATCGCCAACATCCTGTGGTCGGTGATCTACGACACGGAATACGCAATGGTCGACCGCGAGGATGACCTCAAGGCCGGCGCACGTTCCACCGCCATCCTGTTCGGCGATGCGGATCTCCTCATCATCGGTGTGCTGATGGGCACGTTCGTCACGGCGATGGTGATGGTCGGCACCCGCGCGCATCTTGGCTGGCCCTATTGGCTATCTGTGGTTATCGCGGCGGGATTGTTCGGCTGGCAGCAGTGGCTGATCCGCAACCGCGAACGCAACGCCTGCCTTACTGCGTTCCGCCATAACAACTGGCTGGGGTTGACGCTATGGATCGGCATAGCCTTGGCGCTTGCGGTGCGATAAGCCAAAGATACGAGCATCAACGCCCTGATAAGGGAGCACGTGCGAGGGCCCAGACATCGACACGTGACACACCTGCGCGCTTGAGCACACGCACGCATTCTGAAAGCGTCGTCCCCGTAGTAAACACATCATCGACGACAGCAACATGCGATGGCAGCGCCATCGTGTCTTGCAATGCAAATGCACCACGCAGATTACGGTGACGCTCCGTCGCATCGAGACCAGTTTGCGCTTCGGTATGACGGACACGCTGCAACAGATCTTTCCGGCACGGAATACCCAACGAACGTGCGAGCGGACGCACCATCTCCCATGCTTGGTTGTACCCTCGCTGACGCAGGCGGTGACGATGCAACGGCACCGGGATCATCATTTGCGGCAAGCATGAAGGCGGACTTTCACGTTGCCACATGCTGACCAGTGCACGGCCTGCAGCAAGATCACGGCTGAATTTGAAGCGCGTCTCCAGCCGATCAAGTGGCCACGCATAGCGAAAGGGTGCCCAGGCGGCATCCCACGGCGGCGGTTTGCGCAGACAGCGTCCACACTGTGTTGCAGATAGCGGCAATGGCAAGGCGCATTGCGCACAACATGAGGTATTGCGGGGCAGCTCTGCAGCGCAATCGGCGCATAGATCCACGCCTTCCGCGCCCGCGTCGCCGCACAACAAGCAGCGCCATGGCAACAACCAGCGCTGCACGGCCGACAACAACCGGATCGGCGCATCCATGCGCAAACTCGCCGTACCGTTCAGTTGTTTGGCTTGAACATAGCCGCGTCGACAATCGACCAAAGATGGATGATCCAACCCATCCAGATAATCCATAGCGCCGCGGCCAGCACAAACATCACGGCCGCCTTCAACACCCGCCCCTGCACCAGCTGGCCCAGACCGGGAATGAAGAAACTGCACACTGCTGCGATGACGTTACCGGTAGTGCCCTGACCTGCGCTCATGAATCGACTCCTTCGATGGATGATCTTGCGATGGTAAATGCTACAGCGCCTTGCGTCCGTCAACCATTCGCCAGCGAATCGAGTTGACAGTCTTAGAGGGCGCTCCCACACTTGGCGGCCTATCGCCACGGAGCCCCACCCCATGCCCGCAGCCGCTCTCCGCCATGACTGGTCGCGCGACGAAATCGCCGCGCTGTTTGCCCTGCCTTTCAACGAGTTGCTGCATCGTGCGCACACCGTGCACCGCGAAAACCACGATCCGAACGCAGTGCAGGTTTCCACCCTGCTATCGATCAAGACGGGCGGATGCCCGGAAGATTGCGGCTATTGTCCGCAAGCGGCGCGTTATCACACCGGCGTCAAGGCAGAAAAACTGATGGCGGTGGATGCCGTCGTCGCCAGGGCCCAGGCCGCCAAGAACGCAGGCGCCAGCCGTTTCTGCATGGGCGCCGCCTGGCGCAGCCCGAAAGATCGCGACGTCGAACAGGTGGCCGAAATCGTCTCTGCCGTGAAGGCGCTGGGCCTGGAAACCTGCGCCACGCTGGGCATGCTCACGGACACCCAAGCGCAGACGCTCAAGCAAGCAGGTCTCGATTACTACAATCACAACATCGACACCGCGCCGGAGTTCTACGGCGAAGTCATCCACACACGCCAATACCAGGATCGCCTGGATACGCTTGACCATGTGCGCCACGCGGGCCTGAAAACCTGCTGCGGCGGCATTGTGGGCATGGGCGAAACCCGTGATCAGCGCGCTGGCCTGCTGCAGACGCTGGTCAACCTGCCTGAACATCCGCAGTCGGTGCCGATCAACCAATTGGTGCAGGTGGAAGGCACGCCGCTGCACGGCACGGAAGCGCTGGATCCATTCGAGTTCGTGCGCACCATTGCCGTCGCGCGCATCCTGATGCCCGAATCGATGGTGCGCCTGTCTGCAGGCCGCCAGCAGATGGACGACGCCGTGCAGGCGTTGTGCTTCTTTGCCGGCGCCAATTCGATCTTCTACGGCGAGAAGCTGCTCACCACCGGCAACCCGGATGTGGAGCACGATCGCGCACTGTTCCGCCGCCTCGATCTGCATGCGTTGGAAGTGGTCGAAGAGGCCGACACAGTGCATGCCGACATCATGGAAACAGAAGCGGCTGGCGACTGTGGACAGGGTTGCGGCTGCAGTGCCGCGGCCTGACTTGCTCGAACGTTTGGCCGTACAGACGGCCGAACGTGCGCAGGCGCAACTGCAACGGCGCGTGCGTACCATCGATACAAGCCAGGGACCTTATGTGGAGAGCGGCGGCCGACGGCTGCTTGCCTTCTGCACCAACGATTATCTTGGTCTCGCGCAAGATCCGCGCTTGATTGCTGCCTTGAAGAAAGCCGCTGATGAAAGCGGCGTCGGCAGCGGTTCTGCGCATCTGATCTGCGGCCATCATCGCGAGCATGCGATGTTGGAAGAGGCTCTGGCCGAATGGATGGGACGCGAACGCGCGCTGCTCTTCTCCACCGGTTACATGGCCAATCTTGGCGTGATCCAGGCGCTGCTTCAGCGCGGCGAATTGTGCGTGCAGGACAAGCTCAATCACGCCTGTCTGCTTGATGGCGCGCAGCTGGCCGGTGCCGCGCTGAAGCGTTATCCGCATGCCGATGTCGACGCTGCCGCGCGCCAATTGCAAAGTGACACCAGCATCCACGCCTTGCTCGCCACCGACGGCGTATTCAGCATGGATGGCGATATCGCACCGCTGCGCGAGCTGGCCACGCTTTGCGCCCGCGAGAACGCGAGCCTGATGGTGGACGATGCGCACGGCCTCGGCATACTGGGTCGCGATGGTGCCGGCAGCGTGACCCAAGCCGGACTCGATCAACACGATGTACCGGTGCTGATGGCGACCCTCGGGAAAGCACTGGGCTGCAGCGGCGCTTTTGTCGCCGGTTCCACAGCTTTGATCGATGGCCTCACCCAGTTCGCACGCACTTACATCTACACCACCGCCATGCCACCGGCCCTGGCTGCTGCTGCGCGCTGCGCTGTCTCGCTGGCGCGCACTGAGTCCTGGCGCCGCGAGAAGCTGGCCGCCTTGATCAAGCGCTTCCGTGATGGCGCTACACAGCTGGGCCTGCCGCTGATGCCTTCGCCCACCGCCATCCAGCCACTGTTGCTCGGCGACGCCCGGCAAACCCTGGAAGCCTCCCGCGCACTCGAAACCCAGGGCCTGCTGGCCGTGGCGATCCGCCCCCCTACGGTGCCTCAAGGTCAGGCACGGCTGCGCATCACTCTGTCAGCGGCACACGAAGAGGTGCACGTGGACCAACTACTGGAGGCACTCGCGTCTCTGCACCTGGGGACCGCCCCGGTATAATGGGCGTTCGAGCACATCCCTTCTGCCTATGTCGATCCTTAATATCTCTGCCTACCGCTTCGTCAGCCTGGACGATTTGCCAGTGCTGCGCGAACGTGTGCTTGCGCAATGCGAAGCATTGGCGCTGAAAGGCACCATTCTGCTCGCGCCGGAAGGGATCAATCTGTTCCTGGCCGGGTCGCGCGAAACGATCGACGCGTTCATCGCATGGCTGCATGAGGATTCGCGCTTCGCCGGTCTCGAGGCCAAAGAATCGTTGTCGGAAAGCGTGCCGTTCAAACGCATGCGTGTACGGCTGAAAAAGGAAATCATCACGCTGCGCCGGCCCACCATTCGCCCGGAGGGCGGACGCGCGCCAGCGGTCGACGCGCCCACGCTCAAGCGCTGGCTGGACCAGGGACATGATGATGCAGGCCGCGATGTGGTGTTGCTCGACACCCGCAACGCTTACGAAACCGATGCGGGCATGTTTCCCAAGGCCGTTGACTATCGCATCGCCAGCTTTACCGAACTGCCTGCGGCATTGGCGGCAGATCAATCGCGTTATGCAGGCAAGACGGTGGTGTCGTATTGCACTGGTGGCATACGTTGCGAAAAGGCCGCGCTGCACATGCAGGATATCGGCATGAAAAACGTCTACCAGTTGGAAGGCGGCATCCTGAAGTATTTCGAAGAAGCCGGCGGCGCACATTGGCAGGGTGGCTGCTTCGTTTTCGATGAGCGCGGAGCGGTCGATAAGACATTGAGTCCTGCGCCCCCTCTCCCCTCTGGGGAGAGGGTTGGGGTGAGGGGCCAATCTTGCGATGCGCCAGCATCAGAGCGGGGCTTCGATTGTCATTCTGCGCAAGCCTTGCTCCCCTCACCCCAACCCTCTCCCCAGAGGGGAGAGGGGGAAACGCACGCATGAGCCTGCATATCGAGGTACGCGGCAGCGGCCCAACGCCGCTGGTGATGATCCACGGCTGGGCGATGCATGGCGGCGTCTTCGCGCCGTTGGTCGACGTGCTCGCCGAACATTGCACGATGTATCTGGTCGATCTGCCCGGCCACGGCTACTCGCGCAATTGCGGCCTGCCGCTTGAACCGCATGCCTGTGCAAAAGCCATCGCGGAAGCCACGCCACCTGCCACGTGGCTGGGCTGGTCCATGGGAGGTCTCGTAGCGCTCAGCGCAGCGTTGAATCTTCCGCAGCATGTGCTCGGACTCGCCATGCTTTGCGCTACGCCGCGCTTTGTCAGCGCCAGCGATTGGCCCTACGGCAGAGACCCGGCGCTGGTGCAGCAACTGGCGACCGATCTGGAAACCGACTACCACGCGACCATCGAACGCTTCCTGACGTTGGAAGTCATGGGCAGCCCCGATCCGCGTGGCGATCTTCGCCGCTTGCGCGCCGAGGTGTTCTCGCGCGGCGAGCCGGATCTGCGCGTGCTGCAGGAAGGTATTCGCCTTCTTGACCAGACCGACCTGCGCGCGGGTCTGCCGCAACTGCATAACGGTCGCAGCTGGTGGAATGCCGGGCGGTTGGATCGGCTGGTGCATCCGGACGCGATGCAAGCCTCCGCCACAGCGAGCCAGGGCGAATTTCATGTCACCGCCCACGCAGGTCATGCCCCCTTCCTGAGTCACCCCCAAGCTGTCGCCGATGCCTTGCTGCCTTGGCTCGAGACCCTTCGATGAGCGATTTTCAGGTCGATCCCCAGCGCGTGCGGGCGAACTTCAGCCATGCTGCTGCCAGCTACGAACAACACGATGCTTTGCAACGCGAAGTGCAGCAATTGCTGCTTGAGCGGCTGGAATTCTATTTGCAGCAGCCCGAACGCGTGATTGATGTCGGCGCGGGTACCGGCCGTGGCAGCGCGCTGCTGAAGAAACGTTATGCCAAAGCGCAAGTGATCGCCATCGACACCGCGTTGCCCATGCTGCGCACAGCCAAGTCACACGCTGGCTGGTTGAAGCCTTTTCTGCGCGTTTGCGGCGAGGCCACCGCGCTGCCGCTGCCCGATCACAGCGTCGATGTGCTGCATTCCAATCTGTGCTTCCAGTGGATTGACGATCTGCCGGCGCTGTTCGGCGAATGTGCGCGCGTGTTGAAACCCGGCGGTATGCTGCTGTTTTCCACCTTCGGCCCTGACACTTTGCGTGAATTGCGCGCGGCCTGGGCATCCGTCGATCAGCATTCGCATGTCAGCCGTTTTCTCGACATGCATGATGTGGGTGACGCGATGATCGCTGCGGGCTTGCGCGACCCGGTGCTGGATGTTGATCGCTACACGCTTACCTACAGCGAACCCAAAGCGCTGTTGCGTGAACTGAAGGGACTTGGCGCCACGCACGCCGACCGCGGTCGCGAGCGCGGGCTCACTGGCAAGCGGCATTTCCAGGGCATGCTGGAAGCATACGAAGCCATGCGTATCAACGACCGCATTCCTGCGACGTGGGAAGTGGTGACGGCGCATGCCTGGGGACCACCGCCCGGTCAATCACGGCGCGGGAAAGGCGGTGGAGAGATGGCTAGTTTCTCGATCGATAGCCTGCGCGGTTCGCGCAGGCGCTGAAAGCTTTCGCGCTTACTTAAGGTCTGGGCTCGGCGCCGTACTGGCGGACGCCGGGGTCGGCTGTGCAGCGCCTTGCGTAGCGGGCGCGCCCTTGGCCGGCTTGGGCTTGGGCAGATACGTCATGCTGACATTGCCCGTGCCGGTGAAGTACGTGGTGTTGGTGTTGTAAGTCAGCTTGTCGGCATGGGCATCGCCGGTGTCCTGCTGGGTGACCACGCCGTTGGGCGTCAGCACCGCAATGCCGTTGATGTTGTCGTAATCAAGGTTGGGGGCTTCACCGGTCATCAGTTTGTCGTTGTCGTCCAGCTGCTGGATATGCGCCGGATTACCTTTCATCACGATGCGGCTGACCTGGGTATCGGCATCAAGATAGATGTACGCGACATCGCCGGTAGCTTTCATGGTGCCCTGCGTGACAACCACATGCCCGGTGAGCGTGGTCATCGTATTGGGGGCATTGAAGCCGTTGACCGAGTCTTGCGTGGTATTCATGGGCTGGTTGCGATCGCCCGTCTTCGCATGTGCGCAAGACAGGGGAAGCAGCAGCATGAACGCGACACACGACCAGACCACGCGACCGCCGCGGCGAGCGCCAGAGTCATGGAACGGCTTCATGCAACGCATCTCCTGGGCAGACGATGGTGCCCATTCTACGGCCAACCCGGCCCAAAGCGAGGGGGCTGGCGCCCGTTTTGCAGCCCGCCTAATGCTTGGCTGCGCAGGCCTTGTGCCGGAAGCACTCCACCAGGTGGTCGTTGACCATGCCGGTGGCCTGCATGAAGGCGTAGCAGATGGTCGTACCGACAAACCGGAAGCCGCGCTTCTTCAGGTCCTTGCTCATGCGGTCGGACAAGGGCGTGCTTGCCGGCACCGCCGCCCTGGTGCGCCAACGATTGGGAATGGGCTTGCCGTCGACGAAGGACCACATATAAGCATCCAGGCTGCCGTGCTCGTCGATCACCGCCAAAGCGATTTTGGCGTTGTCGCGCGTGGAGGTTATCTTCAGACGATTGCGAATCAGCCCGGGATCGAGCAGCAGTTTTTCCAGTTCACGATCCTTCAAGGCTGCTACGCGGGCGATGTCGAAATCATGAAAGGCACGGCGGTAAGCGTCGCGCTTGTTCAATACGGTTCGCCAGGAAAGACCCGCTTGTGCGCCTTCCAGACAGAGGAATTCGAACAAAGCGCGATCATCGTGCAAAGGCACGCCCCATTCGGTGTCATGGTAGGCCTGCATCAATTCACCATCGGCTGCCCACTGACAGCGAATACGTGACGCCATTGCCGCTCTCCTGTTGGTACCTGCGTCCGAGGAACGCAGCATAGCGCCAGATGGGAGGCGCGGTGATCGTCGCCTTAGATGCTGATGCGGGAGCGATACCGATAACGCCAGTAATGGAGCAGCAGCATGAGCACCAGCAGGGTCGCAACGATGACGAAGATGGTCAGACCGAGGTTGTCACCGCGCAAGCCTTCAGCGTAGCCATCCGGCAATTGCCCACCATTGTCCTCGAAGCTGGCCGCAGCCATGCCGGTATAATGCATGCCACATACCGCAACACCCATGACCAGCGCGCTGCCAATCATCTGCACAGGCCCGCGTAGATTGAAGGCGAGCCACAACGCCGCCATCGACGCGGCGATCGCAATGGCAATCGATGCAACGACCTTGTTGAAGTCGTAGTGAGTCTCCGCCGCCATCAGCATGGCAGCCATGCCGATGTAGTGCATGGAAGCGACACCAAGCCCCATGCAGGTGCCGGCAGCCAGCAATCTGAGCCGGCCGAAACGGCCATGCCCCACCAGCATCAAACCGCTGGCACAGGCAGCGAAAGCCACGAGTGCGGACAATGCTGTGAGTGACGGGTCATACCGCACCTCCATGCCGTTGTCGCAAGCAAGCATGGCGATGAAGTGCATGGACCAGATCGCCCCCAATCCCATCGCGCCGCCCGCCATCGCCACAGCAGCGGTCTTTTGTCGCTGAGTCTCGGCCAATGGGATGGCAACCGCCAGTTGCAGCGCGGTGAACGAACCCAACACCGATACGGCATACGACAACAGCACCAGCAGCCAGTTGTAGTCGATTTGCATGGACATGGATTTCTCCCATCGAAAGGTTCAGTGCGAAATTTCCAGACTGCAAAGCGCAGCGCCTGTGCCGCGGCAACTCAGGTGGCGTACAAATACTTTTTTCGGCTCCACCGATGCCCCGAGCAGCCCTTCCAGATAGCCACCATAAAATTTGCAGCCAGAATGTGTACTGGGCGTGCACAAGGGGCTGTTGAGGATGTGTACGTGCACACCGTGATGCTCAATGTCGGCCAGCTGACGCAACGCGGGAACGCCAATGCGTCGAATGGCATCGGCCAAGCCGAGCTTCGCGCCGAGTGCGTAGTCACGCTTGTAGACCCACGCGCCCGTACGACGCCCCGCCAGCATCAGCGACGATTCGCGCACGGTATCGTCCACGCTGTTTTCCAGCGCGACCAGCCATGGATAGATCTGCGGATAGTCCTGCGCCAGCTTGGGCAGAATGTGTTCGACCTGAGAAACATCCGGCAGCGAAGCAACAGGCAACTGAGGTGGCGCTGCTGCCTCCAAGTGAACCGACTGCGGAGGCGCTTCCAATCCAGCTGGCGTGATGCTCGCCTCGCCTGCCAGCGCCGCCTCGAAACTCAACACGCGACTATGCGTACCGAGCATTTCCTCCAAGACAAAGCGCTGCTCGGCCGGTCCGCGCACCAACATGGACAGGCGCGCGCCGCGACCGTCCTGCGTCAGGCGCTGGCGCAGTAACGAAAAATGGTTGGCAACAACAACTCGCCCAAGCTCGACGAGCAAACCCTCCCTGCGGTCAGAGAGAACCTGTATTTCCAGCTCGACCATAAGGCCCCCCTGTTGCTCGATGCTGGTATTCGGATTGTGAGCAATGAGAATGAGCGATTCACAAAGATCAAAGCGTGATTGACTTCAAGCTTCGTCAAACACAAAAGCAAACAGCATCACAGATGGCGCGTTTCGTGCATGAAATTTCGAAACGTCATCGACACCGCCCAGCCAAACACCGGTGTTGATGGCCACGCATTTCAGTACGCGGCATAGGTTCCGGACGCGGGCGACTGCCTGGTGGTGAACGGCCTTCGGCGCCGCGGATGCGCGCGCTGGCGCAGCCTGACCTTATTCATCTGATAGGTCCAAAAGCGATCCCACAGATCGCAGTATTGCAGGCAAACCTCTTGCACCCGTGTGTACTGATCGGGCGTCAGCGCCTGGGTAAGAATCAGCCACAGATCATTTTCATGATCGTCGTCAGCGGCTTCAGCGGTCTTGTCTTCGCTGATGCCGTGAACGAAGTAGTAGCCATCGTCAACGGAAATGCCCAGGGCACGCGTTGCGGCGCGCAAGGGTGGACTGAAAAGAATCACCTCTTCCTCGGCCGCCGCCAGCAGCACGGTAACCTCGAGGTAATTGCGATAGCTACGCTCCAGGCAACGACGTACGCCAGTGGCCACACGGCTCGGAACATAGTTGCGCCGCCGTTCCTGATCGATGCCGTATTCGTCCAATACGCGCTCGAACAAGGGGTAATGCGCATAGGCCGGATTGCCCCGATAGTAGCCTTCTGTATCTACACCCGGACGGAAGCCGAATTCATCCAGATCGTTGAGCGTGATGAGGAAGCGCGGCGCCAGCTTGGCGCCTGCACGCAGCCGGGGCTCCAACTGGCGTGCCTGCATCTGGGCGGCAAGTAGCGCGTCCGTGAAGATCTGCACGATGGCGTGACGGTATTCCAGGTGGATCATGCGCATGGACGCCATGTTCAGCTCACCGCTATTAAGCATGTCGATGGCGGGATGACTGGCAACGGGGTGATCCCCGATCAGGTGACGCAGGTTTTCCACGAACAGCGCGTTCTTCTGCCAAAGATCCAGCGGCAGGCTCGCTCGCATGGCGGCGATGGCTTTCTTGCGTGGATGGTCCAGATCAGTCATTGACGAATGCATGGGACTCCCTCCAGCGTTGGACACCTGAAAGCGTGGTACGGATGACGCTTCACGGGGCGTGCGGGCGGAAACTTTCCCAACATCCAGTTCAACCGGATGTCTATTTTTCTGGAACTTCTGGTTAAATCGTGTGGCGTGGTGCGCAGCATCGCGATGCTGGACAGGCGCGTTTTGGAGTCTTCACACACCTGTCCCGCTTTTGTTCAGCGGGACAGGTGTGGTCATCACCAAGGCAACGCGTCGATATCCACATTACCGCCCGTCAATACGAGCCCGACACGGCGTCCGGCAAAACGCTGGCGTTGCTTGAGGACGGCGGCGAGTACCGTAGCGCTCGACACTTCCACCACCAGCTTGAGCGACTGCCATAGCAGCTTCATCGCCGCGATGGCTTCCTCATCTGTGACCGTGATGATCTCCACGCGATGTTCACGCAAGGCCGTCAGGTTCGGCTCGCCGATCAGCGTGCGCAAGCCATCGCATACCGTGTTCGGCACGAAGGCATCGATGCGCGCGCCGCGTGCCAGGGATTGCGCGGCATCGTCCGCGCCAGCCGGCTCGGCGCCATACATAGCGATCGCCCCATCGATGCCGTGTGCCGCAATGGAGCAGCCCGAAGAAAGGCCGCCGCCGCCAATCGGGGTGATGATCGCGTCCAGCCCCTGGCTTTGCTGCAGCAATTCCAGCACGACCGTCCCTTGCCCGGCCATGACCTGCGTATTGGCATAGGGATGGACCAGCGTAGCGCCTGTAGCCTGCTGCACCTCCGCGGCTTTTGCTTCACGTGCCGCCGTGGTTGGCGCGCAACGATGCAGAATGGCGCCAGCTTGCTCGATGGCTTCCAACTTCGCGCGCACCGCGCCTTCCGGCACCACCACATGCGCGGGAATGCCGCGCGTGGCAGCCGCCATGGCAAGCGCATTGCCATGATTGCCCGACGAATGCGTCACGACACCATGCGCAGCTTCCTCGTCACTCAATGACCAGACCGCGTTGCACGCACCGCGGAACTTGAATGCACCGCCACGCTGCAAGTTTTCGCATTTGAAATGCAGCTGTGCGCCGATCATGGCGTCGAGCGCTGGATGACGCAGCACCGGCGTGACGTTCGCATACGGTGCGATGCGCGCGGCCGCGTCGCGAATCTGTTCAATGGTTGGCAACCGCACGTTCATACTGGATCAATCTCTACGCCACAACGGAATTGACGCTCTGCACCGGGCTCCAGACGGATCGCGTCGGCGCAATCAGGACGATTGAAGGCATTGGCCATGCTTTCCATGGGCTCCAGTGCCACCGAGCGCCGCACATCGCGCGTCACGGTATCGGCAGTAAAGACCAGCATGACACCATGTTCCTGCCACACGCTTAGACCGAGTCCACTGGCCTGATCGCGCAAGCGTGTACGCGCACGCCCGTCCTTATCCGTCTGCAGGCCGGCATAGGCGTTATCGATCTTCACGCTACCGATGGGCTTGGCGCTGCGGAAATCCAGCTCGCGCGGCGCATCGTCCAGCGACTGATAAGCCTGGTCGCCGGGCAAAGGAATGTAGTCGGCCGTGGTGCGAATCAGCTGCGTTGCCGGCACCTGCAATTGCCAGGTGTCGACCGCGCTGTCGCCGACGTGGAAATACGGATGCCAGCCAAAGAAACATGGCGCGACGGTGTCGCCTACATTGCGCATGCTGACCAGCAGCGAAAGACCCTGGCTATCAAGCGTGTAGGTCACGGCGAGATCGATCGCATGCGGATAACCGGCGAATGTACCCGGCCGTATCACCTGGGTGACGAAGGTGACGTGCGCACCGTCAGGGGTCACATGCTCAGTGGAGATGTCGAAATCGACACCACGCACGAAACCATGCCGACTGGCACGCTGCGCGCCTTCCACGCCCGGTTGCATGTCTTGCGTCTGGCCATCGTAGCGATAGCGGGCGTCATCGATGCGGTTGGCGAATGGCGCCATGATGGCAAAGCGCGAGCTGGGGCGGCTGTCCAGTTCGGCACTGTCCCGATAGCCGTCGGCAAGCTGATGCACCATGCCATTCGTCGTCTGCTCAAGACTGATCAGCGTCGCTCCGCGGCGGGCAATGCGCATCGTGCGACCACGATCGGCATCCTTGATAACCACAATTTCATGCGGCCCCAGCCGCGTCCTTTCGATACTGAATGCACTCATCCGCTTGTTCCGGGGGAGAAAACCCGCATGTTAGCCTGACAATTCCTGTTCTTCCTGTGTTTCCCATGACTCTCGCCAACGCCCCTGCTTCCGTCAGCCCCATCCGCCTCAGCGATTACCGCCGTCCCGCCTGGACAGTGGACACCGTCGAACTCGACGTCGACCTGGAGATCGACACAACGGAAATCACGTCACGCCTGAGCTTGCGCCGCGATCCCGCGCAGTCGCTGCCGCTGCGCTTGGATGGTGAAAACCTGGAGCTGCTCGCCATTTCGCTCGACGGCCGCCCGCTCGATGCGGCGGATTATCGCTACGAAAACAGCGTGCTTGACGTCGTCGGCGCACATGACGGCAGCATGCTGGAAACGCGAGTGCGTGTTCGCCCTTCGGCCAATACGGCGCTGGAAGGCTTGTATCTGTCCGGCCCGCGCGAAACCGGCTTTCTACTGACTCAGTGTGAAGCCGAAGGGTTTCGGCACATCACCTTCTTCCCTGACCGTCCCGACGTACTGGCCCGCTATACCGTGACCTTGCGCGCCGAACAGGCGCGTTTTCCAGTACTGCTCGCCGGTGGCAATCCCGATGGCGCGGGCGAACTGGCCGATGGCCGCCATTGGGCACGCTTTGTCGATCCGTACCCCAAGCCCAGCTATCTGTTTGCGCTGGTCGCCGGTCGACTGGAAAGCATTCGGCGTGATTACGTGACGGCAGATGGTCGCAAGGTCGAACTGGTGATGTGGTCCGAAGCCAATGTGATCGACCGCTGCCACTACGCGCTCGATGCGCTGGAACGTTCGATGCGCTGGGACGAGCGGGCTTACGGACGCAATTACGATTTGGATGTGTTCCACGTCGTCGCCACGCATGATTTCAACATGGGCGCGATGGAGAACAAAGGTCTGAACGTCTTCAACGCGAAATACCTGCTGGCCGATCCGGACAGCAGTACGGACGAGGAATATCGCGCCGTGGAAGCCGTGGTCGCGCACGAATACTTCCACAACTGGACCGGTAACCGCGTGACCTGCCGCGACTGGTTCCAGCTCTCGCTCAAGGAAGGTCTTACGGTGTTCCGCGAGCAGCAATTCTCCGCGGACATGAATTCGGCGCCGCTCAAGCGCATCGAGGATGTCTCGCTATTGCGCCGCACGCAGTTTCCGGAAGATGCCGGTCCGCTGGCGCATCCTGTCCGTCCGGCGGAATATCGCGAGATCAATAACTTCTACACCGCGACGGTCTACGAAAAAGGATCGGAGCTGGTGCGCATGCTGGCCGGACACCTTGGCCAGGATGGCTTCCGGCGCGGCACGGACCTTTATTTCGATCGCCACGACGGCCATGCCGCCACCATCGAAGACTTTCTTGCCGCGCTCGGCGATGCCAACCACATCGACCTGAAACCTTATCTGGCCTGGTATGCGCAGTCCGGTACACCGCGCTTGCACGCCAGAGGCGAATACGATGCGGCGCGGCGCGAATACACGTTGACACTTTCCCAGCTGACGCGCGCCACACCGGGGCAACCCGAAAAGTTGCCGCTACCCATTCCGGTGAAACTTGCCCTGTTCGATCAACACGGCCGAATGTTGCCGCTGCATCTGGACGGTCAGACGGTGGAAACGGAAAAAGTGGTGGTCGTGGACAAGGCATCGCAGCGCTTTGTATTGCGCGATGTGCCGTCGCATCCGGTGCCTTCGCTGTTGCGCGGATTCTCTGCGCCCGTCGTGCTTGAATGCGATTACACACCGACGGAACTTGCCTTGCTGCTGGCGCATGACGCCGACGGCTTCAACCGCTGGGAGGCCGGTCAGCAACTGGCAGCGCTTGCGTTCGATTCACTGCATGGTGCCGGCCATTCTGCTGCTTGCAAGGCATGGTGCGATGCGCTGGCCGCTTCGTTTGAAAACCCTGCCATTGACGACGCGTTGCTAGCCGATCTGCTCACGCCGCCGGGTGAAATCGAGTTTGCTGATCGGCAGAGCGAAGTGGATCCGGCAAAGATCCACGCGCAACGCCAGGAACTTCAGCGTCGCCTGGCCCAACGACTGGGCGCCAATGCGTTGCTCGATCGTTACAACATGTTGTCTTCGGGCAGCGAGGTGCAGCTGGATGCGGCAAGCCAGGCCAAGCGCCGCCTCAAACGCCGCGTGCTCGAACTGCTTGCACTGGTCGATACCGATCAGGCGCACGCGCTGGCTGCTCGCCAATACGAAACTGCCGCGGGCATGACAGATCGTCTTGCCGCACTGGGCTTGTTGGTGCGCGATCGCGCGCCGCAAGCCGCGGCGGTGCTGGCGGATTTCCGCCGTCGCTATGCGGACAACCCGCTGGCGCTGGATAAGTGGTTCGCAGAGCAAGCCAAAGTGCCAGGCGAACCTGCGCTCGCCAACGTGATGCAACTGGAAAGCGATCCGGCGTTTACGCTGAAGAATCCCAACCGCGCACGCTCTCTGCTCGGCAACTTCGCAAGCGCCAATCCCAGTGGTTTCCATCGTGCGGATGGCTTGGGTTATCGGTTTTTCGCAGAACAACTGGCAGAACTGGACGCACTCAATCCACAGATCGCGGCCCGGCTGGCCACGGCATTCAACGGATGGCAACGCCTGGAACCGGTACGCCGCGAGGCCGCGCATACCACGCTGCAAGGGCTTGCTGGGCGTGAAGGCCTATCACGCAACCTCAGCGAGATCATCGGCAACGTTTTGCAGCACTGATTGGATTGCCGTAAACGCAAACGGCGACCTTATTCAGGTCGCCGTTGCGGGGCGGCAAGCAATGGCGGGCCTTGGTCAGGCGGGTAGATGGTCCAGCTCGCAAAGCAGATGACTCATACGCGTCTGCAATCGCGGACGCAGCTGTTGCTGCTGGACAGGATCGCGCTCGACCAAATGGTCCATCGCCATTTCAAGACGACCGATCTCGATCATCAGGTCATGCCGCAAGTACACCGGTGCGAACTCGTTACTGTTGTCCATGACACTTCCTCGGATTGGCTTGCACCGAAGTGCTGCAACAGGCGTGCCAGACTGTGATGCAAATCACGCTATATTTCTGCGCCAAATCACACTGTGACCTTCTGCGTCAGCAGGTGCCGTTTACCGGCATAAATTTGCGTTTCAGTCACCCCATGTTCACGCGTACGGGGCGATGATCCCCACCACGCAGACGGGGGAGCGGCCAGGCCGCGTAGCCCGCAGAATCATCAGTTTCTGGCGCCCGGCAATACGGTCATCCTGGATTCCCCCTGTTCCTGAGACCGCCGGGCGCCAGATCTCTCTCCCATACGGATCGAGATCGCATAAAAAACGACGGCGCCCCGAAGGGCGCCGTCTTGCTTCCTATCCCGGTACGCGAATGGACCCCTGTCGTCCTATCTCAGCGCGCGTGTCGCGCGGCATCTGCCCGTGAGAGTGCGGTGGATCTGAAAGCAGAAAACATGCCAGCGTTCCGTAGTACATACCCTACGGCATGGCTCGCGTTACCATAAGCCTTTGTCTATCGCAGTGTTTTGGACCATCCGATGCTCCACCCCAGCTCCTACGACGTGATCGTGATCGGCGGCGGCCATGCCGGCACTGAAGCTGCGCTGGCTTCGGCGCGCTGTGGTGCGCGCACGCTGCTGCTGAGCCACAACATCGAGACGATCGGCCAGATGAGCTGCAATCCAGCCATCGGCGGTATCGGCAAGGGCCACCTGGTCAAGGAAATCGATGCGCTGGGCGGCGCCATGGCGCAGGCGGCGGATCGCGCCGGCATCCAGTGGCGGACGCTGAACGCCTCCAAGGGACCCGCGGTGCGCGCTACGCGCTGTCAGGCGGACCGAGCGCTATACAAGGCCGCCATCCGTCGAGTGGTCGAAACCCAGCCCAACCTGGACCTGTTCCAGCAGGCGGTAGACGATCTGTTGATCGAGAATGGCCGTGTCATCGGCGTAGTGACGCAAATGGGCCTTTCCTTCCGCGCCAGGTCCATTGTGCTCACGGCGGGCACCTTCCTGGCCGGCAAAATCCATATCGGCCCGGCCCAGTACGCCGGCGGCCGCGCGGGTGACCCACCTGCCACCACCCTGGCCCAGCGCCTGCGCGAGCTGCCGGTGGCGGCCGATCGCCTGAAGACCGGCACCCCGCCGCGCATCGATATGCGCAGCATCGACTTCAGCCATCTGGACGAACAGCCGGGCGACGATCCCGCGCCGGTGTTCTCCTACCTGGGCTCACGCGCTGACCATCCGCGCCAAGTCAGCTGCTGGATCACCCATACCAGCGAACGTACACACGAGATCATCCGGGGCGCGCTGGACCGCTCACCGCTTTACACCGGTCAGATCGAGGGCGTCGGTCCGCGCTATTGCCCGTCGATCGAAGACAAGGTGGTGCGCTTCGCCGAAAAGAACTCGCACCAGATCTTCATCGAGCCGGAAGGACTGGAGAACTTCGAGATCTACCCGAACGGCATTTCCACCTCGCTGCCCTTCGATGTGCAGCTGGATCTGGTGCATTCGATCAAGGGCTTCGAGAAGGCGCACATCACCCGCCCCGGTTACGCGATCGAGTACGACTATTTCGATCCGCGCGGCCTGCATCCGTGGTTGGAGACCAAGACCATTCCGGGCCTGTACTTTGCCGGGCAGATCAACGGCACCACCGGCTACGAGGAAGCGGCAGCGCAGGGGCTGATCGCCGGCATGAACGCCGCGCTGGCGGTACAAGACAAGGCACCGTGGTATCCGCGGCGCGATGAGGCGTACATCGGCGTGCTGATCGACGATCTGACCAGTAACGGCACGATCGAGCCCTACCGCATGTTCACCTCGCGCGCCGAATACCGCTTGCATCTGCGTGAGGACAATGCCGACCTGCGCCTGACGGAAACGGGTCACCGGCTGGGCGTGGTACCGCAGCAGCGTTTCGATGCGTTGCGCACGAAACGCGACGCCGTCGAACGGGAAGTACAACGCCTCGGTGCATTGTGGGCCGCGCCGAACAACACGCTCGGCGCGGCCGTCGAACGTCATCTTGGCGTGGCAGTGAGTCGTGAGACCAACGCGCTGGATCTGCTGCGCCGTCCGGAATTGGATTACGCCAAGCTGGCCTCTGTCCCTGAACTCGGTCCGTCGGTGGAACGCGAGGATGTGGCTGCGCAAGTCGAGGTACAGACCAAGTACGCCGGCTATCTCGAGCGCCAGCGCGAGGAAATCGAGCGCCAGCGCCGTCATGAAAACACCAGCATCCCGAGCGGTTTCGATTACGACAAAGTACGAGGCTTATCTGCCGAAGTGCTGTTGAAGCTCAAGCGCAGCCTTCCGGCGACCATCGGCCAGGCGGCACGTATCAGCGGCGTAACCCCGGCCGCGATTTCCTTGCTGCTGGTTCATCTGAAGCGGCGCGACGCGGCCTGAAGACGGAAATGGGGAATAGGGTGGGTGGCTTGCCACAAACTGGCCCAAGCGCACACTCCGATTCCCAATCCCCTATTCCCGTCCACCAAATGGCATCATGCGCTCCTGCTTAGCGAGGAGCACCCCATGGAAGTCTGGATCGGTCGGCAGGGCGAACGCCACGGCCCCTATCAGGAAGAACAGATCAAGGAATGGCTGCGTAGCGGCCAGCTCAGTCGCGAGGATCTTGGCTGGTACGACGGTCTGGCCGACTGGCAGCCGCTATCGGTGCTGTTTCCACTGGAAAAGCCCACCCCGCCACCCGCTCCAGACATGTACGCCCCGCCGCCTCCACCGCAGCCATCCGCTGGCGTAGCGGCGTTCCACTACGCCGGCTTCTGGCAGCGCTTCGGTGCCTGGATCATCGATATCATCGTGCTGATGATTCCGTCGATGATCGCGATGTATCTGCTTGGCGGTATGGAGGCCTATCGGCATCTGATGGAACAAGTGCAAGCGGGTAGCGATATGGCCGAGGCCTTCCGTCAATACGGCGAAGCGACGGAAAGCTCTCAAATCGCCTCGCTCGGCATGACCTTTGTGTATTACGTGCTATTTGAAGCATCGAAATTTCAGGCAACGCCCGGCAAGCTGGCCTTGCGCCTGCGCGTGACGGACTTGAACGGACAGCGCATCAGCATCGGCCGTGCTGCCGCCCGCAATGTTGTCCGGGTTTTGGGGCTGATCTTTGGCCTGATCCCGATCATCTGCTACCTCGCCATCGCCTGGACCCAGCGTAAGCAAGGTCTGCATGATCTGATGGCCAGCACACTGGTGCTCAATGGCAGCGCGCAGGAGCAACCACCGCAACGGCCACAACGGCCGCAATCGGGCTCAGATCACGGCCGCTTCGACGCCTGAATCCATCGCATATGGACGGCGCATTCCTTATGGAATCGCGCCGTCTTTTTTTGCCATGCTGCGTACTTGTGTTTCAGGCATGTCTTTCAGACGCCACTTGATATCATCATGTACTTGAGCGTTCCATTTTCAACGGCGCGCTCGCCGCAACACGAAAACTAAGGATTTTCTTCAGTCTCATGCTCAGTATCGAACAACGCATCGCCCAGGACATCGCCGCCAAACCGGAACAGGTACACGCTGCCGTGGATCTGCTCGACGGCGGCGCCACCGTGCCGTTCATCGCGCGCTACCGCAAGGAAGCCACCGGCGGTCTCGACGACACGCAGCTACGCCTGCTGGAAGAACGTCTGCGCTACCTGCGCGAATTGGAAGAACGCCGCGAAGCGATCCTTGCCAGCATCACCGAACAAGGCAAGCTCACCGATGCGCTGAAGGGCGACATTCTTACCGCCGACACCAAGGCGCGACTGGAAGATCTTTACCTGCCCTACAAACCCAAGCGCCGTACCAAGGCGCAAATTGCGCGTGAAGCCGGACTTGAGCCGCTTGCGCTGGGCTTGCGCGAAGATCCCACGCAAACACCGGAAGCATCTGCCGAAAAGTTTATCGACGCCGAGAAGGGTGTGCCCGATGTGCGCGCCGCGCTCGATGGCGCGCGTGCGATCCTGATGGAAAGCATTGCCGAAGATGCGCAACTGCTCGGCGAATTGCGCGACTGGCTGTGGGAGAAAGGCCAGATCCGCGCCAAGTTGGTGGAAGGCAAGGAACAGGAAGGCGCGAAGTTCCGCGACTATTTCGATCACATGGAAGCGATCGGCAAGATCCCCTCGCATCGTCTGCTGGCGTTGATGCGCGCGCGAAACGAAGGCGTGATCGAACTCGAACTCATGCCAACTGCCGAAGCCGAGCAGGGACACATGGAAGGCGAAGGGCGCGTTGCCGCACACGCCAACATCATCGATCGCGGCCGCCCTGCCGATGCATGGTTGCGTGAGACGGTGCGTCTTACATGGCGAGTGAAATTGCATTTGCATCTCACGCTGGATCTGTTTGGTCGCGTGCGCGAAGGCGCAGAAGACGAAGCCATTCGCGTCTTCGGCGACAACCTGAAAGATCTGATGCTGGCCGCGCCAGCAGGCGCAAAAACGGTGATGGGCCTGGATCCAGGCATTCGCACCGGCGTGAAAGTGGCGGTGGTCGACGCCACCGGCAAGTTGCTCGCTACCGATACGATTTATCCGCACGAACCGCGCAAGCAATGGGATCAATCGCTTGCTCGCCTGGCTGTGCTGAGCAAGCAGCACGGCGTGAACCTGATTGCCATTGGCAACGGCACCGCTTCGCGCGAAACCGACAAGCTTGCCGGTGAGCTGATCAAGAAGCACGCTGATCTGGCACTTTCCAAGATCGTGGTCAGCGAAGCCGGCGCCTCGGTGTATTCGGCCTCCGAAACAGCGGCCAAGGAATTTCCGGACCTCGACGTGAGCCTGCGTGGTGCCGTTTCGATCGCACGCCGCTTGCAAGATCCGCTGGCTGAGCTGGTGAAGATCGAGCCGAAGGCCATCGGCGTCGGCCAATACCAACACGACGTCAATCAAGTAAAACTGGCGCGCGCGCTGGATGCGAAAGTGGAAGACTGCGTCAACGCCGTCGGCGTTGACGTGAACACGGCTTCCGCCGCGCTGCTTTCGCGCGTAGCAGGTCTTACGCCCAGCGTGGCGGAAAACGTGGTGAAGCATCGCGACGCCAATGGCCCGTTCGCCAATCGCAAAGCATTGCTGAAAGTGCCGCGCCTGGGAGACAAGGCGTTCGAGCAATGCGCAGGCTTCCTGCGCGTTCCCAACGGCGACAATCCGCTGGATGCCAGCGCGGTGCACCCGGAAGCGTATCCGGTGGTCGAACGCATCATTGCGCAATGCGGCCGCGAAGTGAAAAACATCATCGGCGACATGACCTTCCTGCGCGGCCTGAAAGCCGAGCAATACACCGATGAACGTTTCGGCGTGCCGACGGTGCGCGACATTCTCAAAGAACTGGAAAAGCCCGGCCGCGATCCGCGTCCCGAGTTCGTTGCTCCGAGTTTTGCGGAAGGCGTCGAGGATCTGAAGGATCTCAAGCCCGGCATGATCCTCGAAGGCCGCGTCACCAACGTGGCCGCGTTCGGCGCATTCGTCGATATCGGCGTGCATCAGGACGGCTTGGTCCACGTCTCCGCGTTGTCGCACACCTTCGTCAAAGATCCACGTGATGCCGTAAAGGCCGGCGACATCGTCAAGGTGAAAGTGATGGAAGTGGATATCCCGCGCCAGCGCATTGGTCTGTCCATGCGTCTGGATGACGAGCCGGGACAGGCTCGCGGCGGAAAGCCAACTGGCGGCAACGATGGCCGTCCCGGCTCACGGGATAACCGCGGCCCGCGCCCTGGCGCCAGCGCCCCGAAGCCATCGGCGGCGCCCGCCAACAGTGCTTTCGCCGACGCGATGTCGCGCGCCCTGAAGCGCTGAGCAGCCCAGATCAAGCGCTGAAGTGCTTGATCTACCTACCAAATCGTGTGCGGAGGCGAGCTCATCGCCTCCCTGGCATTTTTGCGAACAATCGTTTGTTTGCGGCGCAGCATGCGCTGACGTATGGCATGCATTAACGTAACCTAACTATAACAAACGCAGGAGCAACACCCCATGCTTTACCCGCGCAAGATTGCAGGCGCCGTGGCGTTGGCACTTGGCCTCGTGAGCGTTGCCCACGCCACCGGAAATCCGAATTCGACCTTCAGCAATGTCATCGCCTTTGGCGACAGCCTTAGCGACGGCGGCAACATCTCGCTGGCGACCGATCCGAATATCCAGCCACCCCTGAAATTCACCACCAATCCCGGCAACGTGACGGTGCAGAACGTGGCGGCGGGATTGGGCTATTCGCTCACAGCTTCGCTCGCAGGCGGCACCGACTACGCCTGGGGTGGCGCGGGCATCCTCAATAATTCGCCTGGCACGCCGTCGACAGTACCGACCATCACCACTCAGGTCGACACCTATCTGGCCAGCGGTCCCACCATCAACAGCCGCTCGCTGTACACGATGTGGGGTGGCGCGAACGACATTTTCTACGCCGCGACCGCCGCGGGTGCGGCTGCCGCAGTGCCTGCGCTCGTCCAGGAAACGATTCAGAGCGAAGTCACGGCAGCCATCACTAACAACCTGATTCCCAATTCGCCGGCGGCCATTGCTGCCTTCACGGCGCAGATCACGCCCACCGTGACACAGCAGGTCGAAGCAGCCGTGGCTGCAAAGGCCGGCGTCGCCAGCCTGCAGACCCAGGCAGAGGCAACAGTGAATGTCGCCACCGCCGCGCAGCAAGAAGTGAAGTTGCTCGCTGCGTTGCAGGGCGCTGGCGCGAAAAACATCGTCGTGTTCAACCTGCCGAATATCGGCCTGACACCTGAGGCGACCGAAGAGGGCGCTACCGCAGCCAGCGCACTGACCACGCTCAGCATCATCTATAACAATCAGCTCAATGCCGGTATCGGCAAGCTTGGTGTGGGCATCATTCCGGTGAACACCTTTGCGCTGCTCAGCCAAGTGATCGCCAACCCGGCCGCCTACGGTTTCACCAACGTCACGGTACCAGCGTGCGGTGTTGGCTCCAGCTCGGTGGAATGCGGCCCGCAGGGCTCCGGCTTGCCGTACACCTATGCGCCGGGCACCAACAACAGCTACCTGTTTGCAGACGGCGTGCATCCCACCACCGCCGCGGACAAGATGCTGGCACAGGTTGTGTTGTCCGAACTCGCTGCGCCTCAGCAGATTTCCTTGCTGCAGGAAGCGCCGCTTGCCGCCGTCACCACGCAAACGTCCGCCGTACGTACGCAGATGATGGCGGACAACTTCGGCAGCCCGACGCGTGCATTCGCCAGCGTCAGCTACTCGAACCAGCAGTTTGACCAGAGCGCCGGTGCACCGAAAACCACCAGCAACAACGTCGACCTGACCGTCGGCGTGGATGTGCATGCCAGTGACTACATCTCTGCGGGTGCGGCACTGGGCGTCGGCGAACACTATGCCGATGTCAGCGGAGGCGGCGGTTATGACCTGCAGGCCATCACCGGCCTCGGCTACCTGACCTGGCACGACGCGGGCGCCTACGCAGGCGTTTATGGTGATTTCGGCCAAGCCAGTTACACCAACGTCAATCGCGTCTTCATGATCGGTAACGACCGCACGAACGAAGCCGGCAAGACCGATGGCTCCTACTTCGGTCTGGGCCTGCATGGTGGCTACTGGTTCGATGTCGGCAACTTCAAGACCGGTCCGTTTGGTAACTTCGAGTACCAGAGCATCCGTATCGATGGTTACAACGAGAGCGGCAACGATGCGACGGCCATGTGGTACGGCCGCCAGGAACGCAATGCCTTGATCAGCACGCTCGGCTGGCGCTTGCAGGGCCACTGGCAGTACAACTCGATGGATTTGTCGCCGTACGTAGAACTGGGCTGGAACCACGACAGCCGCGCGAGCACCGACATGGTGACGGCAGGCCTCAACAGCATGAATGGCAGCTTCGAAATGGCCGGCTTCACGCCGGACAAGAACTGGGGCTCGGCCAATGTCGGATTGAGCACGCAGTTCACCCCGACCCTGTCCGGCTGGATCGCCTACAACGGTCACTTCAGTGACAGCGCCCAACGCTACAACGCCATCAACCTGGGCATGAAGTTCGCCTTCTGAGCCAGGAGAAGCTCTGATTTATACAGAGCTTCTCGCTGTATGGATGTCCGCAAGCCTGAGCCTGAAAAATCCAGCGCGAATTTTTCAGGCTCTCCCAAAATTTCTATAGGTAACAAAAAAGCCGTCCGCAATGCGGACGGCTTTTTTTATGCGACTTGCTTATCGGGCGCAGCGCGGCTTACTTGCCCTTGCCGCCCGTAGCGAGATTCAGGACGTCCTTGGCCTGCTGCTGGAGGTTGCCGGCATCGCTGTCGCTCAGCGCTTCGGTGGTGCCACCGGCGTCGTGCGTCTTCAGCACCAGCGAGCCATCGTCACCCCAGCCGGCGGTATCCGTCGACGTGGGCTTGGCGCCCTGGTTGGCCTTCTTCTGTTGCTGGACCACCCACGGCTTACCGTCTTTGTAGGCGTAGTCGGTGCTGGTGAAGCCCTTGTCGCCGTAATCAACCAGCTCGCGGATGAACTTCACTTCGGTGCCGTCACGGAACACCTGCCAGGCGCGCGAAGCATTCGGCTCGAGCTTGGTGCCGGACGAGCGCTTCATGCCGCCGATCTGTTTCTGCAGGCCCTGGAAAGCAGCCAGCAACTTCTCCGACGCGGTCTGCTCGGGAGCCAGCTCGATCGCGACGTTGGCGGTCGGGTTGCCCTTGGTCAGTACGGGTGCCTGGATCGGCATGCTGTAGTGGCGATCGCCGTCGGTCAGTTCGACCTGCACGATGTACAGATCGTTCGGCGCGACATTGGCCGTATTGAAGTTCAGCTCGAACTGCAGCGGAAACGTGGTAGCCGGGGCGATGGTCTTGGTCGCCAGCGGGGCGGAACCCTGCGAGGTGACGTCGACCAGGCTGATCACCAGGTTGTCCTGGCTGGACGGCGTGATGCCGCCACGGAGGGTGATGGTGCCGGAAACGCTATTGGCCGCAGCCGCCTGCGTCGCGGCCGACTGGCCATCCGTGTCAGTCGAAGACGACGGATTGGAGGAATTGTTGCAGCCGGCCAGTGCAACCGCTGCCACTGTCATCAGCGACCAAACAACGCTGCGCATGGAATTGGAACCTCAGGTATGGATCGAATCGAACGAAATGCCTGCCTACGCACACGCAGCGGACAATCGCGGGGGAGCCTCAGAGAATAGCCCAAACATGGGGTGTGTAAAAGTCAACCGGGCCAAAAATCCATACGCATACGTATGTATTTATTGAGTTTATTTTTAGAACCCACGAAACAGCGCCTGGAAATCACACGTTACGGCTGCTTCTGGTCGACTTACGCATCATCAGAAACATCCTTCGACGCAGCCAGCGAGGCCCGATTGAGCGTGTCAGCTTGGATGAAAGACCCTATTCCTTGGTGCTGGTGCAGGGGAAACCGCACTCCAGGCCTCACTGATGGCCGCCTTCGATCCGCGAAATCTTCTGGTTGTCGCTCGCAAGCCGGTTGGACAGGCGGCCCGCAGTTTCTTGCCCTGCTCAAGGCCCTTACGTGTCAACCGGGGGGTAGCTGACGCGTTTATGCGCCGGAGGACAATCTTTGGCGCTTTTTTCGCAACTTTTCACGAGATCTTGCCGGAAAAGGTGTCAAGCATCCCCTCTCCAACACTTGCTACACAGGTACGTGCAAGGCATTCCAGTAAGAATCTGCCAGCAGGCGCCCCTGATTACTGCGGAAATTTGCGATGAATCTGCCTCCTAATACCCATCTCCAACCCACCTCGACGTTTGCCGATCGCATCAAAGTGCTGATCCAACGCGTCGGCAGTGTCACGGAAATCGCACGCATGTGCGGCTTTTCAGAAGGCGTCGTGCGCAGTTGGCGAGATGGCAACACCGATCCCTCGCGCGCACGCTGCGTCACGCTTGCTCGCACGATGGGCATTTCCCTGGTGTGGCTGGTCGCTGGCGAGGGCTCGATGCAAATCGATCCGAACGCGCTAGTACCGGATGACAACGCTACCACCTCAGCCGAAACGGCCAGTCCGCAGCGTCACCGCTCGAAGCTGCGTATCGCCGCCGATTCGCTGGAATCCAGCGGCGCCAGTATGGATGCGCAGCGGCTCAACACCGCGTTGCACATCCTGCAATCCGAACTGGATTTGGCCGACAGCAGCCTTACGCTGGCGGAAAATTCCGACATGCTGGTGGAGCTCTACGACATCCTTGGCCCAGGCGGCACCGATGTGGATGCCACGGCCATGGTTGCGTTCAATCACCGGCTTGCCGAGCGGCTGAAAAACAACCGCTTGCTGGCTCGCATGCCAGCCTGATCGATCATTCTTTTTAGCGTGTTCAAAACGGCGGCCTTCACGGGCCGCCGTTTTTTGTGCTCACGTCGCACCTCTCCTCAAGCCGTCTTCTTGTTCAGATTTGCCCTCAAACAGGTACTTGCGCGGCAGAAACGTAAGTTCTTGCTTAAAAACAGGAATACGTAAACTTCTACGTAAATCTGTCTTTAAACTTACGCTATATATTGCGTTTTCGTACAAACTTGCCTTAACTTGGAAATCACATCGCCTTCCTCAGGGGCTGGCGATGCAGCGGCACTGCTGCGCAGGACAGTTCATGCGCAGAAGGCCATTTCCACAGTTTCAGGGCGCCAGAGAAGGGAGATGCAACGGCTGGCGGCCTGTTTGGAGGGTGTTTGATGAAACAGAAGACCATGCTGGCCGCCGCCATTGCGACGGCACTCATGCTGCATTCCTGGGCCGTTTCCGCGCAGGACACCACGCCGACGTCCCAGAGTGACCAGGCCGACGCGAAAAAGGCCAAGGACCTGGATACCGTGACCGTGACTGGCTCGCACATCCGCAGCGTGGATGTAGAAACGTCGCAGCCGGTGTACACGATGACCCGTCAGCAGATTCAGGCAACCGGCCTGACCAACCTCAACGACGTGCTGGCGCGGCTGCCTTCTGCCGGTACGCCCGATATCACCCCGCAGGACACGCTGAGCAGCGGCATGGATGTGGGCGGTCGGTATGTCGATATCCGCTATTTGGGTTCCAACCGCACGCTGGTACTGGTCAATGGCCATCGCTGGAGCTCCAGCCTTTCCGGATTGACCGACCTGTCCACCATTCCGGTTTCGATGATTGAGCGCATCGATGTACTGAAGGATGGTGCGTCGTCCGTCTATGGCTCCGATGCGATTGCCGGCGTGGTCAACATCATCACCCGCGAGAAGTTCGAAGGCGCCGAAGCCAATGTGTATTACGGCTCCAACCAAAAGGGCGATGGTCAGCAGAAAAATGCAGACTTCACCTGGGGCCACAGCACCGCGAAATCGTCCACCATCATCGGCGCTTCCTATCAGGACGAATCGGCGATATGGGATCGCTCACGCGACATTACCCGTTATGCCTATGGTCCGCGGCATCCCGACGATGGTCTGGGCATGGGCCCGTGGGGCCGTGTGACCGACCCGGCCACCGGCGATCAATACGTCATCAATCATGGCAATGCCGGCACTGGAAACATCAACAGCTACCACCTGTACGAGGGTGATCCGTCCGATCTGTACAACTCCAGCCAGGACATGACGTTCCGCGCCGGCTCCAAGCTGAAAACCGTGTTCGCGCAGGAACGCTACAAGCTGACCGACGACATCACGCTGAGCGGTACCGCCACGTACAGCACGCGTGACACCAGTAGTCAGCTGGCCGGCTATCCGCTTTCAACGGCAGCGATCAATACCGCCAACGTGGTCATCGATCCGAATAACGCCTACAACCCGTTCCCGGGTGATGAAACCACGTTCTCACGTCGTACCGTCGAGTTGCCGCGCATTACGTGGGCTAATTCCCGACTGGCGCACCTGGACGTGGGCGCCCAAGGGTATTTCAACTTCCTCAATCACGATTGGAGCTGGGACGCCAACTACACGTTCTCCCAGACCAAGATCCGGCAGATCACCACCGGCAACCTGTATTTGCCGAATCTGCTCAATGCGATTGGCCCCACCACCATGATCGATGGGCAGTTGGCCTGCGCCAACGCGGCCGCGCGCGCTGCCGGCTGCACACCGTGGAATGTGCTTGCGGGCCCGGGCTTTACCTCTTCCTCGCAGTTGAATTACCTCAACTCCGTGGGTGTTGCTCGCCAGCAAAGCCAGACCGACGACATCACGATCAACACCGGTGGTGGTCTCTTCGATCTGCCAGCGGGCACGGTCAATGTCGCGGGTGGTTTGGAACATCGTCGCGAAAAAGGCTACTTCAACCCTTACGGTCCGGACTCGGCGGGCCTGACCACCAATCTCGCCAGCGATCCCAGCAGCGGTCGCTATGATGTGAATGAAGCGTACCTGGAACTGGACGTACCCGTGTTGCGCGATCTGCCCGGTGCGCAGGAACTGGGCATCAATGTCGCCAGCCGCTATTCGCACTACAGCAACTTTGGCAGCACCACCAACAATAAATACAGCGTGCGTTGGCGGCCCATCACGGACCTGCTGGTACGCGGCACCTATGCCAAGGGCTTCCGTGCTCCGGCACTACAGGATCTTTATGGCGGTGATGCACAGAGCTTTGAAACGTTCCTCGATCCCTGCGACAGCGCCTACGGTGCTGCGGCCAGCAATCCGAGCATAGCGGCGTCTTGTGCGGCCGGTCACGTACCGGCGAACTATCGTCAGGTCAGTCAATCAGGCCCGGTCGGACCCGGCGGCGGGCAGACGACCATTCCTTTCACGCTGGGCTCCAATCCGAATCTGAAGCCGGAAACCTCCAGCACCCGCACGATGGGCCTGGTCTACAGCCCACACTACGTCGATGGTCTGGATATGTCGGTGGACTATTACGACATCCGCTTGAAGCAAGCGATCACGTATCTCGGTGCCAGTGATGTTCTGAACTATTGCTACGTCGACAACCTGCCCAACTACTGCAGCAACATCACTCGCGATAGTTCCGGTTTGATTACGTCACTACGCGAAGGCCCGGTGAACCTTGGTGCCATCAACACCAGCGGCTTTGACTTTGGCATTCACTATCGCTTGCCGTCGACGCCGTTTGGCCAATTCCGCGTGGGCTTGGACGGCAACTACCTGAGCACGTACCAAACCAGTAATGGTCCAGGTTCGCTGACCAAGAACCTGGCTGGCTGGATGAACGGCACGCAAGCACTGTATCGCGTCCATACCAACGTGCAGCTGGATTGGGACTACAAACAATTTGGAGCGAGCTGGACGGTACGCTACTACTCGGGCCTCAAGGACAGCTGCTGGGATGTCGGCGTCGAATGCAACAATCCGGATTACCCCAATCCGGTCGACCCCGGCCAAGGCATGGCCCAGAAGGGTTCGGCAACTTTCAACGATGCCCAATTCCGTTACAAAACACCTTGGGACGGCACGCTTTCGGTGGGTGTGAACAACATCTTCAACAAGAAGGGGCCGTACTACTACAACGTGTCCTTTGCTGGTTCCGGCAGTCCGCCGTACAACCCGCAATTCGACATCGATCGTTATTTCTACGTGCAGTACAGTCAGAAGTTCTAAGCATTCAAGAGTTTGATACGTTCAGAAAAAAAGGCGATCCTTCGGATCGCCTTTTTCTTTTCTTGCTTGCGCAAGCGCAGAAATCAGGAATGAAGCTGAGGTGTGAATGCAGCGCGTCTTCGTTCTATTACCACGACTTACACCTCTTCACTCATGTCTCCATGTCTTCGATTACAGCCGTGCAATATCCGCAATGGCCGTGAACTGCGCTTTCAGACGTCCCAGCAGAGCAAGCCGGTTAGCACGCACTGCGGGATTCTCGGCGTTCACCAGCACATCATCGAAGAATGCATCCACCGGCGCCTGCAATTGGGCCAGACGCGCAAGCACCGCGGTGTAATCGCGATGCTGCAAAGCCGTAGCGTTATCCGATTGCGCGGCCTCCAAGGCTTGTGCCAGCGCACGCTCCGCATCTGCCTCGAAATGAGATGGATCGACATGGCTGCCGATGCTTTCCGTACCGTGCTCTTCCTGCTGCTTGCGCAGGATATTCGCCACGCGCTTATTGGCGCTCGCCAGACTCGCGGCTTCCGGACGACGCCCGAATTCAACCACTGCACGCAAGCGATGATCGAAGTCAACCAGGCTGATCGGCACAACAGCCAGCACGGCTTCGTACTGCTCGATGGTGAATCCTTTTTCAGCGTAGTAACCGCGCAGGCGCTCAAGCACGAAATCACTGAGTTCGGACACGAGTGCGGTACGACGTTGCCCCGCATCGAACGCAGGCACCTTGCCATCCTTGCCCGGCTTGATGCCGGCGGCGAGCGCCGCATCGGGCAGCAGTTCCAGCGCTTCGGCAAACAACGCCTTGTGATCGAGATCGAGGCCGCCTTCAATCAGCGTACGCGCCAGACCTAATGCCGCTCGGCGCAGTGCAAACGGATCCTTGTTGCCGCTCGGCTTCATGCCGACCGCAAAGATGCCGGTCAAAGTATCGACACGTTCTGCGACGGCAAGTACTTGTCCAACCTTGCCTGCGGCAATCGTGTCACCGGCAAAGCGAGGTTGATACACACTGTCCAGCGCATGAGCGACTTCGTCGGACTCCTTGTCGTGCTGTGCGTAATAGCGGCCCATCACGCCTTGCAGTTCCGGGAACTCGCCAACCATGCGCGTGAGCAGATCACATTTGGCAAGACTGGCTGCGCGCGTTGCTTGCCCGGCATCGACGTCAACGCGATTGGCGATAACACGAGCGAGTTCGGCGACGCGCACGCTCTTGTCCCACAAGCTGCCCAGCGACTGCTGATAGGTAACGTTCTTCAACGCTCCCTGATAGCTCGCAAGCGGCGTTTTAAGGTCTTCATCCCAGAAGAACTTCGCATCGGCAAAACGCGGACGGATCACACGCTCGTAGCCTTTGCGAATTTCGCCGGGCTGCTTGCTGTCGATGTTGGCGATGCCGATGAAGTGCTGGGTCAGCACGCCGTGTGCATCGAACACCGGTACGAATTTCTGGTTCGCTTCCATCGTGGTCACCAGAGCTTCCGGTGGCACGCTGAGGAATTCGTGCTCGAATGTGCACGCGATGGCAACCGGCCATTCGGTGAGATTGGCGATCTCATTCAACAGTGCATCGTCCAAACGCGGTTCGCCACCGGTCTGCTTGGCGGCGTGCGCGACTTCCTCGCGAATACGCTGGCGACGTTCAGCCGGATCGGCCAGCACCTTCGACATGCGCATCGCATCCAACCAGCTATCGGCATCGGCCACGTGTACCGGCTGCGGATGCATGAAGCGGTGGCCGCGCGACTGGCGTCCACTGCGCAAACCCAGCACCTCGCCGTCGACGATATCGGAGCCGTGCAGGATCACCAGCCAATGCACCGGACGTACGAAGGTGTACTCGTGATCGGACCAGTGCATCGGCTTGGGAATCGGCAATCCCTTGAGTGCTTCATCGACAATGTCAGGAAGCAGTGACGCGACCGGCTGACCGGGTTTCACCGTGCGGGAGACGAACCACGCACCCTTGTCGGTTTCCAGCTTTTCCAATTGCTCGACGCTGACGCCACACGATTGCGCGAAGCCAAGCAAAGCCTTGCTGGGATTGCCATCGGCATCCATCGCCGCATTGACGGCAGGGCCACGGCGCTCCAGCGACTGCTCCGGCTGCGAGACAGCGACATCAGGGATATAGACGGCCAAACGGCGCGGCGTAACGTATACCTTCGCCTGTTCCAGTGACGCGACAACGCCACGCTTGCTCAAACCGTCGCAGACGCCACGCAGGAATGCGGCACCCAGTTCATCAAGCGCCTTCGGCGGCAACTCTTCCGTGCCCAGTTCGATGAGCAATGACTTGGCGGCGCTCATGCAGCCTGCTCCTTTTTCTTGTTCTTCAGACCCGGGAAACCGAGTTTTTCACGTTGTGACACATAGGCTTCGGCCACACCACGCGACAAGGTACGTACGCGCAAAATGTAGCGCTGCCGCTCGGTGACACTGATGGCGCGGCGAGCGTCCAGCAAATTGAAGGTATGGCTGGCTTTCATAACCTGCTCGTAAGCAGGCAATGGCAATCCCGCCGCGATCAGCTTGTTGGCTTCGCTTTCGCACACGTCGAACCAGCGCAACAACTCGGCCACATTGGCATGTTCGAAGTTGTAGGTGCTCTGCTCCACTTCGTTCTGGTGGAACACGTCGCCGTAGGTGATCTTGCCGTGTGGGTTTTCGGTCCAGATCAGATCGTAGACGTTGTCCACGTTCTGCAGGTACATCGTCAGGCGCTCGAGACCGTAGGTGATCTCGCCGGTCACCGGCCTGCACTCCAGGCCACCTGCCTGCTGGAAGTAGGTGAACTGGGTGACTTCCATGCCGTTGAGCCACACCTCCCAACCCAGTCCCCAGGCGCCCAGGGTGGGTGATTCCCAGTTGTCTTCCACGAAGCGCAGGTCGTGCACCTGCGGATCGAGGCCGAGCTCCTTCAGCGAGCCGATGTAGAGCTCCAGGATATTGTCAGGGTTCGGCTTCATCACCACCTGGTACTGGTAGTAATGCTGCAGGCGATTGGGGTTTTCGCCGTAACGGCCGTCAGTGGGGCGACGCGAGGGCTGCACGTAGGCAGCGGCCCACGGCTCAGGCCCCAGCGCACGCAGGAACGTGGCGGGGTGGAACGTGCCAGCGCCGACCTCGGTATCGAGGGGCTGCAACAGCACGCAACCCTGCTTCGCCCAGTAGCGGTTGAGGGTCTGGATCACATCCTGGAAGGTAGGTGCGGACATTGCTTTCCTAACCTAAGTGTAAAGCGCGTTAGTATAGCCGCAGCGCATCATTTCGCCGTTTTTCCCGGCGATCGATGCCCATTCGGGGGATCTCCGCATATGGCTGCAACTCAACAAATCGCCTCCATGCTTGGCCGCCGCGGCCGGCTGGCCCTGGATGATGTGCTAGCTGCTCTGGTGGTCGATGGCCATCTTCTGGCTGACGATGCCAAGCAGCTGCGACTGGGCCATCAGGCGGGCCGCAGCAGCGTAGAGCTGAACCCGCTGGTGATCATTGCCAACGCCAAGCTCAGCAACCAGCGCGATCCGGGCCGTCCGCTCAGCCTCGAAGGTTTGACCGAGTGGCTCGCCGGCCAGGCCGGCATACCCTATCTCAAGATCGATCCGATGAAGATCAATGTGGCTGCCGTGACTCAGGTGGTCAGCCACGCCTATGCCCAGCGCCATCGCATCCTGCCGGTGGCGGTGGCCACAGGCGAAGTGACGTTCGCGACGGCCGAGCCGTTCGACAACACCTGGGCCAAGGATCTGTCCCACATGTTGCGCCGGGACGTACACCGGGTCGTCTCCAGCCCGATCGACATCAATCGCTATTTGCAGGAGTTCTATGGTGTCCAGCGCTCGATCCAGCTGGCCAGGGATGCCAAGAACCAGAGCGGTTACGACACCAGCACCTTGCTCAACTTCGAACAGTTGCTGGAACTGGGCAAGGCCGGAGAGGTGGGTGCTGACGATCGCCATGTGGTGCACATCGTCGACTGGCTGCTGCAATACGCGTTCGAACAACGCGCTTCGGATATCCATCTGGAGCCGCGCCGCGAAGCCGGCTTGATGCGCTTTCGCATTGATGGCTTGATGCACAAGGTGTTTGAGCTGCCGCCACCGGTGATGACTGCCGTCACCTCGCGTATCAAGATTCTTTCGCGCATGGACGTGGCGGAAAAGCGTCGTCCGCAAGACGGCCGCATCAAGACCCGCGCGACATCCGGGCGCGAGGTGGAACTGCGTATCTCCAGCATGCCGACCGCTTTCGGCGAAAAGATGGTGATGCGTATTTTCGATCCGGACATCGTCGCCAAAGACTTTTCGCAATTGGGTTTCTCGCCGACCGAAGATGCGTTGTGGCGCGGACTGGTGGAGCGTCCACACGGCATCGTGCTGGTGACGGGTCCTACGGGTTCTGGCAAAACCACCACGCTCTATTCGACGCTGAAACATCTGGCCACACCGGACATCAACGTCTGCACGGTGGAAGACCCGATCGAAATGGTCTCGCCCGAATTCAACCAGATGCAGGTGCAGCCCTCGATCGACCTGGATTTCGCTGCGGGCGTGCGTACGCTGCTGCGTCAGGATCCGGACATCATCATGGTCGGCGAAATTCGCGATCTGGAAACCGCACAAATGGCGGTGCAGGCGTCGCTGACCGGGCATCTGGTGCTATCCACGCTGCATACCAACGATGCGCCGAGCGCGATCACGCGACTGCTCGATCTTGGCGTGCCGCATTACCTGATCCAATCGACGGTGAGCGGCGTGGTCGCACAGCGACTCGTGCGCACCTTGTGTCCGCACTGCAAGACGGAAGCGCAGCAGGATCCGCATGAATGGACCGTGTTGACGCACGGCTGGTCGATTCCGGTACCTGAGCGGGTGTTCAAGCCGGCGGGTTGCCTGGAATGCCGCAATACCGGTTTTCTCGGACGCACCGGCATCTATGAAATGATGCAGCTGAGTCCGCGTCTGCGCGGCATGATCGGCGCGCAGCTCGATCTGATCCGTTTCGGTCAGGCTGCATTAGTCGAAGGTATGCGTCCATTACGCATCTCGGCAGCCGATCAAGTGGCGCGTGGCGTGACGACTGTCCAGGAAGTGTTGACGGTACTGCCACCTGTCGAGCACATCGAAGATACTCCACTTTAACGTTTTGCCTGATTTACCCAACCGTTCTATGAAGCCCTTTCTGATCATTCGTACCGGACAAGCCCCCGACAACATCCGCGCCCGTCACGGTGACTTTCCTGATTGGTTCCGGCTCGCGGCTCGCTTGGAGCCGCATCAAGTGCAGGTGATCGATGTTGCCGCCGGCGAACATCTGCCGCCTCCGGCTGACGTAGCAGGCGCGTTGATCACTGGCTCAGCCGCCATGGTGACCGAGCGAGCCTCGTGGAGCGAAAACACCGCGGGCTGGATCCGCAACGCGATGGACATCGACTTGCCCTTGATCGGCGTGTGCTATGGCCATCAGCTTATGTCCCACGCATTGGGAGGTCGTGTCGACTATCTACCCGGCGGACGCGAGATTGGAACCGTGCCGATCGAGTTGCTGCCTGAAGCTGCGCAGGATTCGCTGACCGGACACATGCAAGAGACGACATTCCGTGCGCATGCGACGCATGAGCAAAGCGTTCTGGAAATTCCCAAGGGCGCGCACATATTGGCACGGTCCGAGCGCGACCCGCATCATTTGCTCCGTTATGGGCGCAACGCGGTCAGCACGCAGTTCCACCCGGAATTCAATGCCGACATCATGCGTGCGTATATCCGCCGCAAGCATCACGACATGCGCCGTGAGGGCTTCGATCCGCAGCATACATTCCGACAGGTCGCCGCCACGCCTTTGGCGCGCCGTCTGTTAAAGACGTTTTCGCGGCATCATGGATTCAGCCGCAGTGCGCGCTAAGACGCGTGTAACACCCCTACTCAGCGCGGACGTGGCGGCATCGGAAACGGCGTGACCTTCTGACCATCCGCCGCGTCGCGGATCACCAATGCGCCTTTGCGTTCGACTTCCTCAATGCGCACGATGGACTGCATCGGCAAATGCAGCACCCGCGTATCCTTGAATTCTTCGCGTAAGCGTTCCTCGGTGGGATCCACCAACAAACCTTCGCCAGCAGGCTCAAACTGCAGGTCGCCAACTTCCGTGAATCCCCATAGGCCGCTCGATGCAACATGCTGCGCGTAAAGCTCGTAGCACTTGCCTAGATGGAGGAAGGTGACTTTGTAGAGTTTCTTATTACGCATAGCCTTATTTTACCGGCGCATGCGACGCATGATCGCGCCGCGTGACATCAAGGCAAACACCACCCCGAACAGGAAGCCCGCCAAGTGAGTCCACCACGCGTAGCCGCCGTAGCCGGGGCCGACGTAGCTGAAGAGCAGCTGGAGCAGGGCCCAAATACCGATCAACAGAAAGGCCGGCACGCGCACAAATTCCAGAAAGAAGCCCAGCGGCAGAACCAATCCCAACCGTGCACGCGGGAATAGTGAAACGTAAGCACCGAGCACGGCGGACACAGCGCCACTGCACCCGATAATCGGCCTAGCCTCCCCTGCCAGTGAAACGGCTCCGGCAAAATTGGCCACCACGCCGCCCAGTAGAAACAGCACCAGAAAGCGGACCGATCCCAGAGCCCGCTCCGCGGGTATGCCGAAAATCATCAAGAACAGCAGGTTGCTTAGCAGATGCAGCCAAGCGACGTGAATGAACAGTGCTGTGAAGAGACGCAGCAAGGCTGGATCGCGCAATTGCTGCCAAATCGGCTGATGCGTATCGAAAATGTTGGCCGGAACAGTTCCCCATTCCAGCAGAAACGTATTGCGCTGCGGTGCATCCATCAGCGCGAGAACCACAAAAGTAATGACGCAAACGGTAATCAGCAGCCCTGCTGCCCAGTGCAAACGCGGTTGACGCCTGGTTTCAACATTGACGAACACGGCTCTTCTCCTCGGCAAATGCGTCGATTGAGCTGATTCGGTGGCGCATCATAGGCGATAAGCGAGCCTTCGTTCCGTTCTTTCGGCCTCACTTTCCAGCTGTTTCGTGTGAAGCATCGTATCGCAATTGAAGTGCTCAGGCCGACGGCTGTGTAAGTGCGATAGCTGATGCATTACGCGATGGCGAGCAGGCGCTGGCATGACCGATGACTGCGGCGTGCTTCGCCATCCCGTCGTCCCGGCGCAGGCCGGGACCTAGCGACTTAAAGGATAGCGTCGAAGGCACAGGGTCCCGGCCTGCGCCGGGACGATGGGATGCGGTGTTGTCGAGGTGTTGCAGGTGCGGATGCGCGGCGACGCCCAAAGCAAAACGCCTTCCCGGGTGGGAAGGCGTTTTAGGATAAAGCCCCTGGCGGTGACCTACTCTTGCATGGAAATCCACACTACCATCGGCGCAGCTGCGTTTCACTTCCGAGTTCGGGATGGGATCGGGTGGGGCCACAGCGCTATAGCCGCCAGGGAAAGGGTTGAAGCAGCGCTGGCAGCGCCGGCTTCAAGAGGGGTAAACGAGTGACAAGCGTCTGGTGAAATGTCTCGAGATGGTTCGTTGGACAATGCCACGAAGCGTCTTGGGGTTATATGGTCAAGCCGCACGGCTCATTAGTATGCGTTAGCTCAATGCATTGCTGCACGTCCACACCGCACCTATCAACCACCTAGTCTAGATGGGGCCTTTAGGAGAATTAAATTCTCGGGAGATCTCATCTTGGGGCGTGCTTCCCGCTTAGATGCTTTCAGCGGTTATCACTTCCGTTCATAGCTACCGGGCAATGCCATTGGCATGACAACCCGAACACCAGCGGAACGTCCACTCCGGTCCTCTCGTACTAGGAGCAGCCCCCCTCAAATCTCCAACGCCCACGACAGATAGGGACCGAACTGTCTCACGACGTTCTGAACCCAGCTCGCGTACCACTTTAAATGGCGAACAGCCATACCCTTGGGACCGACTACAGCCCCAGGATGTGATGAGCCGACATCGAGGTGCCAAACACCGCCGTCGATATGAACTCTTGGGCGGTATCAGCCTGTTATCCCCGGAGTACCTTTTATCCGTTGAGCGATGGCCCTTCCATACAGAACCACCGGATCACTAAGACCTACTTTCGTACCTGCTTGATCCGTCGATCTCGCAGTCAAGCACGCTTATGCCTTTGCACACAGTGCGCGATGTCCGACCGCGCTGAGCGTACCTTCGTGCTCCTCCGTTACGCTTTGGGAGGAGACCGCCCCAGTCAAACTACCCACCATACACGGTCCCCGATCCGGATTACGGACCTAGGTTAGAACGTCAAGCACTTCAGGGTGGTATTTCAAGGTTGGCTCCACCGAAACTAGCGTCTCGGTTTCATAGCCTCCCACCTATCCTACACAGAAGAACTCAACGTTCAGTGTAAAGCTATAGTAAAGGTTCACGGGGTCTTTCCGTCTTGCCGCGGGAACGCTGCATCTTCACAGCGATTTCAATTTCACTGAGTCTCGGGTGGAGACAGCGCCGCTGTCGTTACGCCATTCGTGCAGGTCGGAACTTACCCGACAAGGAATTTCGCTACCTTAGGACCGTTATAGTTACGGCCGCCGTTTACTGGGGCTTCGATCAAGAGCTTCGCCTTGCGGCTGACCCCATCAATTAACCTTCCAGCACCGGGCAGGCGTCACACCCTATACGTCCACTTTCGTGTTTGCAGAGTGCTGTGTTTTTGATAAACAGTCGCAGCGGCCAGGTTACTGCGACCCGCTAGTGCTCAGTCACGCATGTGACCACACCGGCGGGCGCACCTTCTCCCGAAGTTACGGTGCCATTTTGCCTAGTTCCTTCACCCGAGTTCTCTCAAGCGCCTTGGGATTCTCACCCTGCCTACCAGTGTCGGTTTACGGTACGGTTTGCTGTAGCTGAAGCTTAGTGGCTTTTCCTGGAAGCGTGGTCTCAGTCACTTCGCCCAATAAGGGCTCGTCTCAGTGCTCGGCGTATGTGATCCCGGATTTGCCTAAGATCACCGCCTACCTCCTTTCCCCGGGACAACCAACGCCCGGTAGACCTAACCTTCTCCGTCCCCACATCGCACTACAGTCAAGTGCTGGAATATTAACCAGCTTCCCATCGACTACGCATTTCTGCCTCGCCTTAGGGGCCGACTCACCCTGCGCCGATGAACGTTGCGCGAGGAAACCTTGGGCTTTCGGCGTGCGGGCTTTTCACCCGCATTATCGTTACTCATGTCAGCATTCGCACTTCTGATACCTCCAGCAGGCTTCTCAACCCACCTTCACAGGCGTACAGAACGCTCCTCTACCGCGCACACAAAGTGTGCACCCCGAGCTTCGGTGTATAGCTTAGCCCCGTTAAATCTTCCGCGCAGACCGACTCGACCAGTGAGCTATTACGCTTTCTTTAAAGGGTGGCTGCTTCTAAGCCAACCTCCTGGCTGTCTATGCCTTTCCACATCGTTTTCCACTTAGCTATAACTTGGGGACCTTAGCTGCGGGTCTGGGTTGTTTCCCTTTTCACGACGGACGTTAGCACCCGCCGTGTGTCTCCCGGATAGTCTGTCCTGGTATTCGGAGTTTGCCATGGTTTGCTAAGTCGCGATGACCCGCTAGCCATAACAGTGCTCTACCCCCAGGAAGATTCGTCCGAGGCGCTACCTAAATAGCTTTCGAGGAGAACCAGCTATCTCCACGTTTGTTTAGCCTTTCACTCCTATCCTCAGCTCATCCCCATCTATTGCAACAGATGTGGGTTCGGTCCTCCAGTGCGTGTTACCGCACCTTCAACCTGGCCAAGGATAGATCACGTGGTTTCGGGTCTACTGCCAGAGACTATGCGCCCTATTCAGACTCGGTTTCCCTTCGCCTCCCCTAGACGGTTAAGCTTGCCACTGACAGTAAGTCGCTGACCCATTATACAAAAGGTACGCAGTCACCCTTGCGGGCTTCCACTGCTTGTACGTATACGGTTTCAGGGTCTATTTCACTCCCCTCTCCGGGGTTCTTTTCGCCTTTCCCTCACGGTACTAGTTCGCTATCGGTCAGTCAGGAGTATTTAGCCTTGGAGGATGGTCCCCCCATGTTCAGACAAGGTTTCTCGTGCCTCGCCTTACTCAATTTCATGCCATGTGCATTTTCGCCTACGGGGCTATCACCCGCTACGGCCGGCCTTTCCAGACCATTCGGCTAACACATACAGCACTTTTGGGCTGCTCCCCGTTCGCTCGTCGCTACTCAGGGAATCTCGGTTGATTTCTTTTCCTCCGGGTACTTAGATATTTCAGTTCCCCGGGTTCGCTTCGCTACGCTATGTATTCACGTAGCGATACTCCTTACGGAGTGGGTTTCCCCATTCGGACATTGCCGGATCAAAGCTTGTTGCCAGCTCCCCGACACTTTTCGCAGGCTGCCACGTCCTTCATCGCCTCTGACTGCCAAGGCATCCACCGTATACGCTTAGTCGCTTGACCATATAACCCCAAGTCGCCTCAGGGCTATTCCCGTTCCTCCTCAGGAACCTTGGGATTTCGCCAAACAACGCATTCGTCGTTGCCTCAACGACACATCTCGGTTTGGTTTCAAACCAAGACGCTTGTCACTCGTTTACATTTTCAAAGAACACGATACTGGCCTCAGCGCCAGCTCGTTTCTAATCTCTTTGTGTGCGCTACACATCCGCTTGGTCATACTGGTGGAGCCAGTCGGGATCGAACCGACGACCCCCTGCTTGCAAAGCAGGTGCTCTCCCAGCTGAGCTATGGCCCCGTAAGTCCGGGTCGGCTTCCCAATAGTGGTGGGTCTAGGTGGACTCGAACCACCGGCCTCACCCTTATCAGGGGTGCGCTCTAACCACCTGAGCTACAGACCCATAAAGCTATTAAAACGCCCTCCTTGCGGAGGTCGCTTTTTCACGCCGTAAGCGTGCGGATGTGCAGGTGTCTTGTGTGGACGTCTTGCGGAGGAGGATCTGTCGTTCTCGAAAGGAGGTGATCCAGCCGCACCTTCCGATACGGCTACCTTGTTACGACTTCACCCCAGTCATGAACCACTCCGTGGTCGTCGCCCTCCTTGCGGTTAGGCTAACGGCTTCTGGAGCAACTCACTCCCATGGTGTGACGGGCGGTGTGTACAAGGCCCGGGAACGTATTCACCGCAGCATAGCTGATCTGCGATTACTAGCGATTCCGACTTCACGAAGTCGAGTTGCAGACTTCGATCCGGACTGGGATCGGCTTTCTGGGATTGGCTCCACCTCGCGGTATTGCAACCCTCTGTACCGACCATTGTAGTACGTGTGTAGCCCTGGCCGTAAGGGCCATGATGACTTGACGTCATCCCCACCTTCCTCCGGTTTGTCACCGGCAGTCTCCTTAGAGTTCCCACCATTACGTGCTGGCAACTAAGGACAAGGGTTGCGCTCGTTGCGGGACTTAACCCAACATCTCACGACACGAGCTGACGACAGCCATGCAGCACCTGTGTTCTGGTTCCCGAAGGCACTTCCGCATCTCTGCAGAATTCCAGACATGTCAAGGCCAGGTAAGGTTCTTCGCGTTGCATCGAATTAAACCACATACTCCACCGCTTGTGCGGGCCCCCGTCAATTCCTTTGAGTTTCAGTCTTGCGACCGTACTCCCCAGGCGGCGAACTTAACGCGTTAGCTTCGACACTGATCTCCGAGTTGAGACCAACATCCAGTTCGCATCGTTTAGGGCGTGGACTACCAGGGTATCTAATCCTGTTTGCTCCCCACGCTTTCGTGCCTCAGCGTCAGTGTTGATCCAGATGGCCGCCTTCGCCACTGATGTTCCTCCCGATCTCTACGCATTTCACCGCTACACCGGGAATTCCACCATCCTCTATCACACTCTAGCGATCCAGTATCCACTGCCATTCCCAGGTTGAGCCCGGGGATTTCACAGCAGACTTAAATCACCGCCTACGCACGCTTTACGCCCAGTAATTCCGATTAACGCTTGCACCCTTCGTATTACCGCGGCTGCTGGCACGAAGTTAGCCGGTGCTTATTCCTCAGGTACCGTCAGCCCCATAGGGTATTAGCCCGTGGTATTTCGCTCCTGATAAAAGTGCTTTACAACCCGAAGGCCTTCTTCACACACGCGGCATTGCTGGATCAGGCTTGCGCCCATTGTCCAATATTCCCCACTGCTGCCTCCCGTAGGAGTCTGGGCCGTGTCTCAGTCCCAGTGTGGCTGATCATCCTCTCAGACCAGCTACTGATCGTCGCCTTGGTGAGCCATTACCTCACCAACTAGCTAATCAGACATCGGTTCATCCAACCGCGCGAGGTCATTGCTGATCCCCCGCTTTCTCCCGTAGGACGTATGCGGTATTAGCGTAAGTTTCCCTACGTTATCCCCCACGTCTGGGCAAATCCCGATGTATTCCTCACCCGTCCGCCACTCGCCACCCATCGTATTGCTACGACTGTGCTGCCGTTCGACTTGCATGTGTTAGGCATGCCGCCAGCGTTCAATCTGAGCCAGGATCAAACTCTTCACTTAAGTTTTCGATGACCGAAGTCATCTATCTTTCTGAAGCGTTTACCCTAACCTTAAAACGTCAAGCTTTTGAATTGACTCTTAGGTTAGACGCTTGCATTTATTGGACAGGTTTCCCTTCCAACGCAAGACGCCCACACAAGTCACCTGCGCACACTGTCAAAGATCAATCACTTACGACCCTTTCTTTAGGTCGTCCCGTGAACGTTTCGTTCCGGGTGAGCCGCCCATTCTACATCGTCCCTTCAGTCCGTCAACACCTTCAGCGAAATAATTTTGCTTGTTGGTGTTGCCGTCGAAGCGCGTTGCCAGCGGCGGGGAGGCGAATCTTAGGCACGCCCCCATCCTTTGGCAAGCAATTTTTTAATTTTTTTTCGCGATTCGCGTAAGACGTTGTTCTAACGCGAAACTTATTTTCGAACGAACACATCGCGACGACGTTGCGTCGTCGCGAACGACTTATGCCTGCGTCAGCAACACGCGCGCGAAGTTGCGCTTGCCGATCTGCAGCACGCCTTCGAAGCCTGGCGTGAACACACGCTGCGCATCGTCGACCACTTCAGCATCAATGCGCACGGCACGTTCTTTGAGTTTTCGATTCGCTTCGGCGTTGCTTGGCGTCAGGCCAGCCGCCGTCAATAGCGCAGGCAAACGCAGACCCTCGACAGGCACGGCAATTTCCGTGAGTGGCAACAGACTGGTGTCACCCTCGCCGCGCACGACCGCATGCCAGCCGGCAATCGCTTTCTCGGCTTCGTCAGCGTTGTGGAACCGCGTGGCCAGTTCGCGCGCCAGCTTCAGCTTGGCGTCGCGCGGATTGAGTGCGCCGCTCGCCACCTCCTGCTTCATGCGGACGATGTCGTCTAGTGAGGTCTCGAAACTGAGCAGTTCAAACCAGCGCCACATGAGATCGTCGCCAATCTTCAGCGTCTTGGTGACGATGTCGATGGCCGGCTCGTTGATGCCAATGTAGTTGCCCAGCGACTTGGACATCTTGTTGACACCATCCAGCCCCTCGAGCAGAGGCATGGTCAGCACGATCTGCGGAGGCTGCCCGTGATGTTCCTGCAGGGCGCGCCCCATCAACAGGTTGAACTTCTGGTCGGTGCCACCGAGCTCAACGTCGCACTTGAGCGCCACCGAGTCGTAGCCCTGCACCAGCGGATAGAGGAACTCATGAATGGCGATGGGTTGCTGCGCGGCGTAGCGCTTGGCGAAATCGTCGCGCTCGAGCATGCGCGCCACGGTGTGCTGGGCGGCGAGCCGGATCATGTCGGCCGCAGTCATCTGGCCGAACCATTCGGAATTGAAGCGCAGCTCGGTTTTTTCCCGGTCCAATACCTTGTAGACCTGCTCGGCGTAGGTCTCTGCGTTGGCCAACACATCCTCGCGAGTCAATGGCTTACGCGTGACGTTCTTGCCGGTGGGGTCGCCGATCATCCCCGTGAAATCGCCGATCAGGAAGATCACCGTGTGCCCCAGGTCCTGGAACTGGCGCATTTTATTGAGCAGTACGGTGTGCCCCAGGTGCAGATCCGGCGCGGTCGGGTCGAAACCCGCCTTGATGCGCAGGGGGCGGCCTAGCTTGAGCCGTGCGGCCAGTTCTTCCTGCTTGATGATCTCGTCAGCGCCGCGCGCAATGGTAGCCAGCGCCTGCTCAAGCTCGCTCATGTCGTCCTCGTGGAATGGTTGTCTAGGCAGCCAATAAAGTGATGGCCGCCCTCTTGGGCGTTAATTGTGCGTTAACCGGAAAGATCACGCAAACCCTTGATGGAAAAGGCGTTGACGCGATTTGCACAAGGTCGTTATGGTACGCGGCAATTGATACTTTGTACCGCAGGGGTGTGGTCGGAATGATTAAGAAGAATAAGGTCTCATGTGATGACCACCGGTAAGCAAGACGCGCGCATCGCACGCAAACAGGCCATCCGCCGCAAGGCACAGCATCGCCACTCTCACTTCTATCAGCACTGCGCCCACTGGTCGTTCAACCGACAGACCGGAGGCGAGCAGCCGCCTATTCATTGGCATCGCGAACGCTGGATGTTGGCGGCGACGGCGTTGTTGATCACGGTGCTTTCCGGCCTTCTGATTCCGGCCTGGGCGACAGCGATGAAGCCGCTCGCCACCCCGCCGGTTGAGCACACCTTGCTGCCACTTGCCCTGCCGAAGATCGAAGCCCCTACGTTCAAGGCACCGACGGTCGAAGACTGGCGCGTCGTGCAGGTCCATCCCGGACAGACTCTTTCCGATATTTTCCAGAGCCAAGGGCTGAGCCTTACCGATCTTCAACACGTGGTCGACAACGCCGGCGATGCGAAGGCCGCGCTCCATCACATCCAGCCGGGCGAGGAATTCGATTTCCTGATCGGCCGCCAAGGAAACCTGGAAGGCATTCGTTTCGATAAGGATGAATCCACCCGCGCCATCATTCGTCTCGACGGCGCCACACCAGACGTCACGACCGTTGCACGCACCGTGGATACGCGCGAACAGATCGCCCATGGCGTGATCGATGATTCGCTGTTTGCCGCCGCCAACAAGGCTGGCCTGAGCAATGCGATGGTGATCAAGCTGGCCGATCTCTTCAAATACGACGTCGACTTCGTGCAGGATTTGCGCGTGGGCGACAGCTTTACTGTTATTTATGACACGGTCTATCGCGACGGCAACTATCTGCGCGAAGGCGATATCGTCGCCGCGGAATTCGTCAATCAAGGCCACCGCTATACCGCTTATCGCTTCAAGCGCGCCGACGGCAGCATCGGCTGGTTCAGCGAAGACGGCCGCCCGCTGCAAAAATCCTTCCTGCGCATTCCGGTGGATTTCACCCGCATTTCCTCGCCTTTCAGCGCTGCGCGCATGCATCCGATCCTGGGTCTGATGCGCGCGCATAAGGGCGTGGACTACGCTGCGCCGACCGGCACGCCGATCCATGCGGCCGGTGATGGCGTGATCAAGTTCCGCGGTTGGATGAACGGCTACGGCAACTTCGTCATCATCCAGCACGATTCGCACATCAGCACGGCCTACGGGCATATGTCGCGCTTCGCCACTGAGCGTATCGGCCAGCACGTGCGCCAGGGTGACATCATCGGCTATGTCGGCATGACCGGTCTCGCCACCGGCCCGCACCTGCACTATGAATTCCGTGTCGATGGCGTGCAGCGCAATCCGCAAACCGTCACCCTGCCCAAGCCCGAGCCGCTGCCCGGACCGCAGATGGCGCAGTTCCAGGCCGGCGTGGTGAAACCTCAGTTGGCGCGCCTGATGGAAATCGACAACAACTACAAACTCGCGCGTGCCCAATCCACCACGCGCAGCGACGATTGAGCCGGCGTATGGAGGACGCGTCGGGGCTCTACATCGGGCTGATCTCCGGCACCAGCGCTGACGGCATCGATGCCGCGCTGGTGCGTTTCGAGCAGGATCGTCCGCAGTTAGTGCATGCGCTTACGCATCCGTGGCCCGATGCGTTGCGTGCACAAATCCTAAGTGTCGCCCAGGACGAGATCCGGCTCGATCTCGACGCTTACGGCCGGCTCGATGTGGCGATCGGCCAGATATTTGCTGAGGCTGTCGGGCAGCTACTCGCACGAAGCGATACACCTGCCGCAAACGTGCGCGCGATCGGCTCACACGGCCAGACGATTCGTCACCGCCCTAGCGGCGAACATCCCTTTACCTTGCAAATTGGCGACGCCAGCGTGATCGCCGAGCGTTGTGGCATTGATGTGGTTGCCGATTTTCGCCGCGCCGACGTAGCCGCCGCCGGCCAAGGCGCGCCGCTGCTGCCTGCCGTGCATACCATGCTGCTCGCCCATCCCGATCACACGCGTGTCGTGCTCAACCTTGGTGGCATCGCCAATATCACGGTACTTGCCGCCAACGGCCACGTCTCCGGCTTCGACACCGGCCCGGCCAACGGACTGATGGACGCCTGGTGTCTGCGTCACCGCGGCGAAGCGTTTGATCGTGACGGCGCGTTCGCTGCAAGCGGCCGTATCGATGAAGCCTTGCTCACACGCCTGCTGAGCGATCCGTACTTCGCCTTGCCACCACCCAAAAGCACCGGACGCGAGCATTTCCACCTTGGCTGGCTGGATGCGCAGCTCGATGGCTTCTCGCTATCGCCCGCTGATGTTCAGGCGACGCTGCTGGAACTCACGGCGCGAAGCGTGGCGGAATCGATCCATCGACATGCTCGCGATGCAACGGACGTATTGCTCTGTGGTGGCGGCGTACACAACGGCGCACTGGTGCAGCGTTTGCGCGAACAGCTGCAGCCGCGTGCGTTAAACAGTACTGCGGTGTACGGTGTCGATCCCGATTATCTGGAAGCTACCGCCTTCGCCTGGCTGGCAAGACAACGGCTGCTCGGGTTGCCGGGCAATCTGCCGGCGGTGACAGGCGCACGCGGTCCACGCGTACTGGGTGCCGTCTATCCGGCACCGCGCGCGTCCCATTGATCACTCAAGCAGTTCGCTGACCGGGCGATTCAGTGGAGCCAATTGCTCCGACCGCGCGACCGTGAGCGCCTGCATCGCTTCCTGGAAAGCCGCTCGTTCGCCGGCATCCCAATGTCCGACCGCGTCCGACAGATCCCGCGATTCGCGCAGGTTCTCGGCGAGCAAGTTGTTGCTTTCCGAGACGCCCAACCCATGCCGCAATGCCTGCAGCACTACGTCGTTGATCGACCACTGGCGTTCTTTGGCCAGCACTTTGATGCGCTCTGCCATCAGTCGATCGATGTGACGGATCATGATATCCGGCATATGGCTCCACTCCGTGCCACGTAGCCCCTGTGTGCCGATCCTCGCCAACCGCGTGGACGCCCGCAATGGGCATCGCAGCGATTCGTGGGCCAGTTCGCACTCGGGGTGTGAACGTGTTTGCGAGCCAGTTTTCGTTCAGCCGGAAAGCGCGAGATCTTCCTTGCTGAAGCGCCTCCACAGGCAGGCGAAGAGCAGCATCGCCGGTATTACCGAGAACACGGTGATGATGAAATACCCACCGTAGCCCATCAGGGTCACGATGCTGCCGGCGAAGAACCCAAGTACCTTGCCGGACAAGTTCACCAGTGAACTCAGCAATGCATACTGTGTTGCTGTGTGCTGGCGATTCACCAGCATGGAAAGAAACGCGACGGTCGGCGGCCCGAGCATGGCTTCGAAGAAGTTCTGCCCGGAAATGGCCAAGGTCAGCATGGCCAGATGACCTGGATGAGCGACCAGTAACAGATAAAGCAAATTACTGATCGCGCCGAGCACAATGCATCCGCCGAGAGATCGCCAAGCCCCCCAGCGCGCTACCGCCGCGCCGCCGGCGAATGCACCAACGATGCCGATCCAGATGCCGTAAATCTTGGTGACTGCGCCGATTTCGGTATTGGAAAAGCCCATGTCGCGATAAAACGGACCCATCACACCACCGATGATCGCCTGCTCCGGAATCTTGAACAGCAGGATGAAGAGCAAGGTCAACAGGGCGATGGCCCAACCGTAGCGCCGGAAGAAATCAGCGAACGGATCAATCACGCTCTCACGCATGGCTTCCCGCCATGACGACGGCGAAAGACGAAGCACCGCGGGCTCGCGCATCTTTAAGGTAGTAATCACTGGAATCACCATCCCCGTCGCCATCAACACGTAGATCTGTGCCCAACCAATATGGTCAGCCAAGATCAAGGCGAGCGCGCCGGAAACCAGCAGACCGAGCCGGTAACCGAGCGAATAAGTCGCAACAAGGGCACCCTGCGCCGAGGGCGGCGCGATTTCGATGCGGTATGCATCAATAGCGATATCCTGTGTGGCTCCCATGAAGGCGACGAGCAGCGTCACCGCCACGAACATCGGCAATTGATGCGGTGTCAGCGCAGCCATCGCCAACAAGCCGGCTATCACGCCGAGCTGAGCAAGCAGCAACCATCCACGACGCTGTCCCAGGCGAGTAAGCAGCGGCAGCCGCCAGTGGTCCAGCAACGGCGCCCATACGAACTTGAACGCGTAAGTCATGCCGGCGCTGGCGATCATCGTGATGTCCTTCAGTACGATGTCGTTTTGTTTCAGCCAGAACGACAACGTGTAAGACACCAACAGAAACGGCAGTCCGGAGGAAAACCCGAGCAGGCACATGGTCCATGCGGCAGGCTGCGAGAACGCTTGCCAGATAGATGACTTGTGCGAGGCCGGCGATCCGGACTCAGTCGGCATAATCGACCGTGTACGGCGCGTGGTCGGAGAAACGTTCGTCGCGATAGATCGAGCAGTGTTTGAGGCGATCGCGCAGCGACGGCGTCACCACCTGGTAATCGATGCGCCAACCCACGTTGTTCTCGCGGGCACGTCCGCGATTGGACCACCAGGTGTATTCCACCGCTTCGGGCTTCAGTGCGCGAAAGCTGTCCACCCAGCCCTTTTTCTTGAACAGCAGGTCCAACCAAGCACGTTCTTCCGGCAAGCAGCCGGAATTTTTCTGGTTCGAAGTCCAGTTCTTGATGTCGTCCTTGGTATGAACAATGTTCCAATCGCCGCAGATAACGTAGTCGCGCTTGCTCTTGAGCCACTTGTCGAAGATCGGCGTGATCCACTCCATCGCCTTGAACTTGAATTGCTGCCGCTCGTCACCCGACGAACCCGAGGGCACGTACAACGACACCACGCTCAGATTGCCGAAGCGCGCCTCGATGTAACGACCCTCGTTATCAAATTCGTCCCAGCCAAGTTCGGTCAGCACCTTGTCCGGTTCGCGCTTGGCGTAAATCGCCACGCCGCTGTAGCCCTTCTTGCTGGTGGCGTCGCGATAGAAGCAGTGGTGCCCGTCGGGACGGAACATCGGATCAGTGAGCTGATCCTCCTGCGCCTTGGTCTCCTGCAGGCAAACCACATCCGCCTTCTGCTTGTGCAGCCAGTCGAAGACTCCTTTGTTCGCGGCGGAGCGGATGCCGTTGGCGTTCAGGCTTATAATGCGCATGGGCGTTCCTTGTGTCTCTGGCCATGATAGCAATCACGCGCGGGTGACATGGATAGGCGCTTTTTTCATGCCCGCCCTGGCCTCACCGTGATTGGCCAGCTTCGTTGTTGTAAAGCGCGCTGCATCCGTTATTCCCGAGCTGCCGTCGAACAAAACTTGTAACATGGCCACTTTATCTGCTCGCAAGAAACCGCCATGCATGACTACCAGCGCGAATTCATCGAACTGACCCTGCAGCGCGATGTGCTGCGTTTTGGCGAATTCACACTCAAATCCGGCCGCCTGAGTCCCTATTTCTTCAACATGGGCAGGATCGACTCCGGCGCTGCACTGGCCCGCCTGGGTCGCGCCTATGCCGCTGCCGTGGTGAACTCCGGGCTGGAAGTGGACATGCTGTTCGGCCCTGCCTACAAGGGCATCGCGCTCGCGGCCGCCACGGCTATGGCATTGGCCGACGAACATGGCCGCGACCTGCCTTGGGCATACAACCGCAAGGAAGCGAAGGATCACGGCGAAGGTGGTGTGCTGGTCGGCGCCCCGATCAAGGGTCGCGTTCTGATCGTTGACGACGTGATGACCGCTGGCACCGCCGTGCGTGAATCGCTGGCACTGATCCGCGCCCAGGGCGCCACGCCCGCCGGCGTGCTGATTGCACTGGACCGGCAGGAGCGTGGCCAGGGTGAGCTTTCGGCCGCGCAGGAAGTGCGGCGCGACTACGGCATTCCGGTCGTGGCCATCACGGGCTTCAACGATGTACTGACCTATGCGGGCGAGCGGGCAGACCTCGCCGCGGACTACCAGCGGATGCTCGCCTACCGCGAACGCTACGGCGTGCGCGACTAAATCGACGTCGTTGCAGTGAATTCAGTCACGCTGGCGCATACCTGCCGTTCAGCCGTCAAACCTCCCGGCTATACTGCGTTGAGGAGGGGGATCATGCGTCGACTTGTGCTCATTGTGTCCATTGCCTTGTCACTCGGTCTGGCCGGTACGGCCGAGGCCCAGAGCCATAGTGCCAGCGTCCATTATCGCTGGGTCGACGCCAGCGGCCTGGCGCACTACAGTGACAGCCTCACCGACGATGCGGTGAAGTTCGGCTACGACATCATCAACAACGACGGCATGACCGTGCAGCACGTGGGGCGGCAGCTATCGCCCGCCGAACGCGCCGCAGCCGATAAGCAAGCCGCGGAACAAGCCGCCCAGCAGCAGGCGATCGACAGGCAAAAGCGCAACGACCTGCAATTGCTGAACACCTATCCCGACGAAGATTCGTTGAAGGCTCAACAGCAGCAAGTGCTGGAAACCCTCGATGAACAGATGAATACCACGCGGGCGAATCTGCACAGCCAGGATGCCGCCCTTACCGATTTGCTCAATCGCGCCGCCGACGACGAACGCGCCAAGCAACCCGTGCCGAAGTTCCTGAACGACCAGATTGCCACACAGCGTAACGTGGTTGCCAACGAGCGCGCCCTGCTACAGCGCCAGCAGGCAGGCCGCGAAGCCACGGTGCAGCAGCAGGCACGGGATCTGCAGCACTATCGCGAACTGAGAGCGGACGAGAAGGCGGATCGGGGTTATTGATAACCAGCGGGTACGCGCGGCTCAAAGGCCGCGCGGGTATATGCACAACAAGTACTAGAACGGCAGTTTCAAATTCGGATCCACCGCCAGCAACTGCTGACGGAACGTGCCCTTGATGCGGTTGAGCGCTTCTTCGTTATCCGCATCGAACCGCAGCACCAGGATCGGTGTGGTGTTTGAGGGACGCACCAGGCCCCAGCCATCCGGCCAGTCAGCGCGTACGCCATCGATGGTGATCAGGGTTGCGTCGCCGAAATTGGCTTTTTCGCGGAATTTCTCGATGAAGCGATAGTGCTCGCCTTCGGCCATCTCAACCTTGAGCTCGGGCGTGGAAACGCCTTTCGGGCAAGTCGCGAAAATCTGTTCCGGCGTGCGGCCTTCGTGATCGCCGGCCAGAATTTCCAACAGGCGCGCGCCGGCGTAGATGCCGTCGTCGAAGCCGTACCAGCGTTCTTTGAAGAAGAAATGGCCGCTCATCTCGCCAGCCAGTTCGGCACCGGTTTCGCGCATCTTGGCCTTGATCAGCGAATGCCCGGTGCGCCACATCAATGGGCTACCGCCCGCGTCGAGAATCTGGCCTCTGAGATGGCCGGTGCATTTCACGTCATAGATGATCGTGGCACCGGGCTGGCGTGACAGCACGTCGCGCGCAAACAACATCAGCGTGCGATCCGGGAAGATGATTTCCCCATTACGTGTAACGACGCCCAGGCGATCGCCATCACCGTCGAACGCAAGACCCAGGTCCGCGCCGGTCTGTTTGACCGAAAGAATCAGATCTTCAAGATTGTGTGGATCGGAAGGATCGGGATGGTGATTCGGGAAATTGCCATCCACGTCGCAATACAACGGAATCACTTCGCAGCCGATGCCTTCCAGTACCTGCGGCGCGACGGCCCCTGGAATGCCATTGCCACAATCGACCACCAGCTTGAGCGATCGCTCGGTCTGGACATCCGAGGTGATGCGCTCGATGTAATCCGGCACCACGTCCACATGACGCAAGCTGCCCTTGCCATCACTATCGAGTGCGCCCTTGGTGATGCGCTGGTAGAGATCCTGGATCGCGCCCTCCGAAAGCGTCTCGCCACCCACCACGATCTTGAAACCGTTGTAGTCGGGCGGATTGTGACTGCCGGTGACCGCGACCCCGCAGCCGGTATTGAAGCGATAAGCGGCGTAGTACACCACGGGCGTGGGCACCGCACCCACGTCGATCACGTCGACACCCGCTGCGCGCAAACCATCGGACAGGGCGCCAGCCAGTTCGGGACCGGACAGACGGCCATCACGCCCGACCACCATTTCGTGCAGGCCTTTCTCGCGCATCAGCATGCCGATCGACTGGCCAAGCAGCTTGGCAACTTCGGCCGTGAGGCTCTTGCCGACCACGCCGCGGATGTCATACGCACGGAAAATCGCCGGATCCACTGACACGGGGGCGGGCACCGGCGCGGGCTTGGCAACAGGACGCACCACCGGCTTCACGGGCTGGGGAGCGGGCTGGATGTCCTCCATAGCCGGCGGCTCTTCCTCAACTGAAACAACACCTCGCCTGGAGGCTTGTGCAAACAACCAGAACAGCCCCGCGCCACCGCCCAGGCCGAGCAAGGTCAGCAATACGGCCAACAGCACCGATTGCGGCAACAAAATGTAGGCCCCGGGCAGCACCGCCACGATATTGAAGTTGCTGCCGGGAACAGGCTTGCCAACCGGTTCTGCATCAATGGCCGCTGTGCTGCCGCGAGCCATCATTTGCAGGTTCTCACCGTGATCGGCGCTTTGGTACAACTGCAGCCGGCCACTGTCGACCGGAATGTCATTGAAACGCTGGCCGATCGGCGCGAATGGCAGTTCGACCCAAATCCACGCCAGCGGCTTCTGCGCAGAGCCAAGTGGCTCCACCAGGGTCAGGCGGCGATCATTGACGCCTTTGAGCTGCGCCTGCGCCGGAGGGTCGCCTTCCGCATCGGGTGCAGCCATCAATTGCGCTGCCTTCGCGTAACCGAAGGTGTGGTAGTTGGCGTGCAGCACCTCATCCAGACCGGCGCTGTACAACTCCACATTCAATGCCTGCGGCAAGCGCTGCTTCAGTGCCGCCAACACATCCGCCGGATTCGTCGCAAGGTTGCTGGTATCGACACCGGCTATGGCCGTGGTGACTTCGGCGCGCTGCTGCGCAATATCCGTCGCCATGGCTTGCACGGCCCGATCCTGCGCCGCATGGACTTGTTCGATCGCGCCACCCTGATCGGCAATCAGCAAGGTTTGCCAGGCGCAAAAAACGCCGAACGCCAACAGCAATGTGCCACCGGCCAGCAGCAGCAATCGCCCCCATTCAATGTGCATCCCTGACAAACGCGCTCGTGCGTCGTTTATCGCCATGCCCCAGCCCCCAAGTCGCTCAGTGTTTTCCGGTAGATCCGAATCCGCCCTCGCCCCTTTCCGATGGCACGAATTCGTCGACGATGCGCAAGCGTGCCTGCCCGACCGGCACCAGCAGCAACTGTGCAATGCGCTCACCCACCCCGATGGTGTAAGGCTGCATGCCGCGGTTCCAGCAGGAAATCATCAGCGGGCCCTGGTAATCCGCATCGATCACGCCGACGAGGTTGCCCATGACCAGCCCGTGCTTATGACCCAAGCCAGAACGCGGCACGATCAACGCGCACCAACCCGGATCGCCGATGTGGATCGCCATGCCGCTGGGCACCAGCGAACTCTCACCCGGCGCCAGGGTGAGCGGCGCGTCCAGCACGGCGCGCAGGTCCATGCCCGCACTGCCTATCGTCGCTGCTTGCGGCAGCGGAATGGTATCGCCCAGACGCGGATCCAGAATCTTCAGTTCAACATCGATCATCCCCGCACCGCCTTATAGCGGCTGGCGATGCGGTCGATCAGCTGGCGCGCGAGCACGGCCTTGTCGGCACGCGGCAGTTCGGCGGAGCCATCAGCCCAGTAGAGCGTGATGGCGTTGTCAGCGGTTTCAAAACCCAGGCCACCGCCAACCTGATTGGCGGCGATCATATCCAGCCCCTTGCGTTGCAGTTTGTCGCGCGCATAGCTCTCCACGTTCTGTGTTTCGGCAGCGAAACCTACCAGGAACGGATGACTTTGCTGCGCCGCAAGGCTGGCCAGAATGTCCGGGTTTTCGGCGAGCTGCAATGTCAGGTCCAGGCCATTCTGCTTTTTCAGTTTGTGCTCGGCTACGGCATTGGGACGGTAGTCGCCGACAGCGGCTGCGCCGATGTAGATATCAGCGCCAGCGACCACCTCGGTCACGGCGGCATGCATCTGTGCGGCACTGCGCACGTCGATGCGCTTTGCCACGCCCTGCGGTGTCGCCAGGCTGACCGGGCCGGCCACCAGCGTCACCTGCGCGCCCGCCTGCGCAGCAGCTTCGGCTACGGCAAAACCCATCTTGCCGGAGCTGCGGTTGCCGATGAAACGCACCGGATCGATATCTTCGTAGGTCGGCCCGGCACTCACCACGACCTTCAAGCCCGCCAACACACGATCACCGAAGGACGCGGCGATCGCATCGCGCAACTGATGCGGCTCCAGCATGCGGCCGGAACCCACTTCCCCACAGGCCTGGTCCCCGGCGGCAGGCCCGAGGATGTGCACGCCGCGCGCACGCAGGGTCGCCAGATTGGCCTGCGTTGCAGCATTCGCCCACATCTGCTGGTTCATGGCCGGCGCCAGATAAACCGGCGAGGCAGTGGCCAGGCATAGCGTGCTCAGCAAATCATTCGCAAAACCATGCGCGAGGCGCGCCATCAGGTCGGCGCTGGCGGGCGCGATCAGCACTCGTTCGGCCCAGCGTGCGAGTTCGATATGCCCCATCGCCGCCTCGGCAGATTCGTCCCACAGACTGATGCGCACCGCCTCGCCTGAGAGCGCCTGAAAGGTCGTGGGGGTGACGAAGCGAGTCGCATTTTCCGTCATGACCACGCGCACCTGCGCGCCAAGGTCGCGCAAGCGGCGAACCAGCTCGCAGGCTTTGTAGGCGGCGATGCCGCCCGACACTCCCAGCAATATGCGGCGTTGGGCAAGGATCATGGTGTAAGTGGCGTCTGACGTACGAATAGACAGCTAGCTTACCGGATTCATGTATGGCAACTGCTGTCTCGATCGCATCCGCAGCACCCATGCTGTGTGTATGAGTATTCGCAATTGGCCCGAAGGCGAGCGCCCCCGTGAAAAACTGCTGGCCCATGGCAGCACTGCGTTGTCGGATGCGGAGTTGCTGGCCGTCCTGTTGGGAAGTGGTGTGCGTGGCAAAGACGCGATCGCCTTGGGGCGGGAGCTGCTGACGCGGGCCGGCAGTCTTGGAGCCCTGCTGGGACGGCCCGATCAGGACATTCGCGCCAACGGGCTCGGTCCCGCCAAACGGGCGCGCATTGCTGCCGCGCTTGAATTGGCCCGACGCAGCCTTGCTGAGCAGTTGGCCGAGCGCCCGGCGTTGAGTAGTCCAAGCGAAAGCGGCGACTATTTGTCAGCCCGTCTGCGCCACCTGCCCTACGAGGTCTTTGCCTGCCTGTATCTGGATAACCGGCACCGTGTACTGGCCTTCGAAGAGCTTTTCCGCGGGACCATCGACGGCGCCAGCGTGCATCCACGCGAAGTCGTCCGCGCCTGCCTCCGTCACAATGCGGCAGCGGTGATCTTTGCTCACAATCATCCCAGCGGCTCGGCGGAACCCAGCGCCGCCGACCAGACGATTACCCGCGAACTGGGCCAGGCACTGCGGCTGGTGGGCGTGCGAGTGCTGGATCATTTGGTGATCGGCCAGGCTGAACCGGTTTCGATGGCTGCACGCGGCCTGCTCTAGGCGCCTGCCAACCCCCCTTCATTTTTTGTTCTGCCAAAAAAAACGGCGCGAACGGGGAGTTCGCGCCGGGAGCCGCATGAGGGGAGGGTATTAGGGATGCGGCAGTCCCGTATCGCTCCGACGGGGGAGACGTCGGTGATACCCAGGTATTGTCGCGATGCATCATGACTGAGGTATGACATGCAACGAGCGTGCCTCGATTTTTCGCTTGGCAAGACTTATGCACACAACGCCTTGGAGCCTACTTATCCGCATATTGCTGAACATCACATCAAGTGTGTCTTGTAATTTATTGTTTTAATTGAATTATTTCTATGACAGGCTGGTTTCCGCGGATTTTCTGTCGCGAGACGCCGACGCAGCCTTCACTTTCCCCACAGAGTTATCCACAGCCCGATCCACTGCACCGCAACAGGATGGCCGTTAAGCCCACCACGTCGGCGGAAAAAGGCGGCCAGCCACACGGGTCTGTTAGGATGCGCGGTTCCATCAAGATCAAACCCCCTCCTGTGAAAGAAGCGCTGCGCGAACTGGTCCTCCAAGCCATCCGGACCCTTCAGGGCGACGGCACCCTGTCGGCCGATATCGAATTGCCGAACTTCGTGATCGAACGCACGCGTAGCCGAGAGCACGGTGATTTCGCGGCCAATGTCGCCATGCTGCTGGCCAAGCCAGCCCGCGCCAAGCCGCGCGACTTGGCGGAAAAACTGGTTGCTGCGCTGCCGACCAACGAGCTGATCGGCAAGGTGGACATCGCCGGGCCGGGCTTCATCAACTTCTTTCTGGCTGCCGGCGCGTATCACGCCGAAGTGAAGCGGATTCTCGACCAGGGCGAAGCTTACGGTCGCAACCAACAGGGCGCCGGCAAGACGGTAGGCGTGGAGTTCGTCTCCGCCAACCCAACCGGTCCGCTGCATGTGGGCCATGGTCGCAACGCCGTGATCGGCGATTGCCTCAGCCGCCTGCTCAAGGCCACCGGCTGGAACACCAAGCGCGAGTTCTATTACAACGATGCCGGCGTGCAGATCCAGAATCTGGCCATCTCGGTGCAAGCGCGTGCCCGCGGTATTGCACCGGGCGACGCCGGCTGGCCGGAAGAAGGCTATCGCGGTGACTACATCGCCGATGTGGCGAATGCCTATCTCGCCGGCGAATCCGTGACCGCCGACGGCCACACCGTCACCGGCGCCAAGAATCCGGATGACCTCGAAGCTATCCGCCGTTTCGCCGTCGCTGCGCTGCGCCACGAACAGGATCTGGACCTGAAAGCGTTCGGCGTCGATTTCGACGTCTACTTCCTGGAATCCTCGCTCTACACCGACGGCAAGGTGGAAGAAGCCGTGCGCGAAATCGTCGCCCACGGCCATACCTACGAGGAAGGCGGCGCGCTGTGGCTGCGCAGTACCGATTTCGGTGACGACAAGGACCGCGTGATGCGCAAGTCCGACGGCACCTACACCTATTTTGTGCCGGACGTGGCCTATCACCTGAGCAAATGGCAGCGCGGCTACGAGCACGCCGTCACCGTGCTCGGCTCCGACCATCACGGCACCCTGGCCCGCGTGAAAGCCGGCCTTCAGGCGCTGGACCTGGGGATTCCCAAGGATTGGCCGCACTACGTGCTGTACCAGATGATCACCGTGATGCGCGGCGGCGAAGAGGTGAAAATCTCCAAGCGCGCCGGCAGCTATCTCACTCTGCGCGACCTGATCGACGAAGCCGGCCGCGACGCCACGCGCTACTTCCTGATCGCACGCCGCTCCGATTCACAGTTGGTGTTCGACATCGACCTGGCTCGCTCGCAAAGCAACGACAACCCGGTCTACTACATCCAATACGCGCACGCCCGCGTGTGCAGCGTGCAGCGCCAGGCCGGCGAAAAGGGCTATGCCATCGATCTGCCCAATGGCCTGGCTCATCTGGCACGCCTGGACAGCGAACACGAGCAGATCCTGCTGACGGAGCTGTCCAAGTATCCTGAATTGGTCGAAAACGCTGCGGCCAGCCTGGAGCCGCATCTGGTCGCCACATGGTTGCGAGAACTGGCGAACGCGTTCCATACCTACTACAACTCTTACCAGTTCCTGGTGGAGGACAAGGATCTGCGTGACGCGCGCCTGGCATTGGTGATCGCCTCGCGGCAGGTCCTGAAAAACGGTTTGGATTTGCTGGGCCTCAGCGCCCCGGAGAGCATGTAATGGCAACACGCAAGGGCAAGGGCCGTCAGGCCGTGCGCAACAACAGCGGCGGGTTTCCGGCCTGGGCCGGCATCCTCGTCGGCATTCTGATCGGCGCCCTGGTCGTGGTGGTGTTGATGCGTCACTCACTGGTACCGATGGCGCCGAAGGGCCCGCAGCCCAATCCCGAAGCCACGGCACAGCCGGGCAGCGACGAAGGCCTCGCCCCCGCTGCTGGCACTACCGCGCCGAAGAAGCCGCAGTACGACTTCTATTCCGTGCTGTCAGAGAAGGAAGTGCGCATTCCGGATTCGGAAATCAGTGCGCAGGCCAAGGCCGAGCAACAGCAGCAACTCGCTGCACAGCAGAAGCAACAAGCGCAGCCGGCTGCACCCACGCAGCAAGTGTTGCCTGCCAACGCACCAGCGGCCGTCACGCAGAACATTACTGCTGCACCGGCCTCCGCTGTTGCTCCGCCACCGCCGGCAGCGGGTGCCGCAGCGCCCACCGGTTATCTGTTGCAAGTAGGCGCTTTCCCGAGCGCGGCCGATGCGGAAACCTTGAAAGCCAAGCTTGCGCTGCAAGGCTTCGTGGCCAATGTGCAATCCGTCAACGTGGGTGGACAGACCTATCACCGCGTGCGCCTGGGACCGTTCCATTCCGCCACCGATCTGGAATCGGCCAAGCAGCGCCTGTCTGCAGCGGGTATTCCCGCTATAGCCCTGAAGGCCGGCGGCTAAGTCACCGCATTTCCCGCACGACACGACAAGGGCGCCTATGGCGCCCTTGTCTGTTTTGCGTTTCAGTTGCCCGATTTGCCGAGCTTGGATCGGATCAAGCCCACAATGATCATCAGGATGGCGCCACCCACGCCGCCACCTGCGACATTGCTCAGAATCGATGACGGATCCATGCTTGCGCTGGCTGCACCAGCCGCCGCCGCACCGTTTCCTGCGCCCAGCACGGCACTCAAAATGTGTCCGCCGATGGCGCCACCAAGAATCCCCGCGATGGAATTGCCCAATGTGCCGAGGCTATAGCTCTTAATCGCCGCGCCGGCGACATTGCCACCGATGGCACCGGAAACGAGCTGGATGATCAGGCTGACGATATTCATGAATACCCTCCTCACTACATGAGTAGTACCGGGCTTCGTCTCCTGGCTGTATCAGCTGCCAAGCCAGGTGCTGCCGAACCATGCCTCGTCCGGCAAGCGCCTGCATAGTCCTCAACAAGTGAGCATTCCGTGAATCAATGACGACGCTTGAGGCGGATCAAACCGGAGATGTCGTCATCACCGTGCCCCTGCTTCATCAGCTCCGCGTAATCAGCGAGCGAGCGCTCGATAACTTCGCGCGAGGTGCCAGCCTTTTCAGCAATGCCACGCACGATGCCCAGATCCTTATGCAGCAAGGCAAGCTTGAAGCCCACCCCGAATTCGTTCTTCAGCATGGTGGCGCCGCGCTTTTCGAGAAACCAGTTGCCCGCCGCGCCCGCGCCCAGCGTCGGGATCAAGCGTTCCGGATCGAGACCGAGCGCTTCACCCAGCGCCAGCCCTTCACACACCGCCTGCGCGATACCCGCCACCAGCACCTGGTTCACTGCCTTGGTCGCTTGCCCTGCGCCGACATCGCCAAGATGGGTGATGCGCAAGGCATAGGCTTCCAGTACCGGGCGCGCGCGTTCCAGCACTGCCGCGTCGCCACCAACCATGACGGAAAGCTTGCCGTTTTTCGCACCTTCCACGCCGCCGGATACGGGCGCATCGAGGAAATGCGCGCCGACGGCTTGCAAGCGTGCCGCCGCCTGTTTGGCCGTATTGGGTGCGACGGTAGAGTGATCAATCACAATGGTGCCGGGTTTTAGATGCGGCGCGAGCGCCTCGACCGTGTTGATGACATCGGCATCCGCCGTCACACACAGCGCGATCACATCGCACTGCGGCGCGAGCTCCGCCAAACTGCCGGGTGCCTCAACACCAAGCTCGCTCGCCAGAGCAACAGCCTTGTCGTGCGAGCGGTTGGCCACGGCATGCAGCAATCCCCGCTGCTTCAGATGTCCTGCCATGGGCGCACCCATGGCGCCGAGGCCGATAAATGCTGCCTTGAGGGTCATGCGTTTTCCTTCAGTAATTCGGTTGTACCAATTAGAGCGTGCTTATTGCCAAGTATGGCGCATGGCCCGAGTCCAGGCGCTGCACACCGGAAGGCAAGCGCGCATCAAAGGTGCGCCAGCAACACGATGGCCAGCGCCACGATCACCCACATCGCCGGCTTTACTTCGCGCGCACGCCCGGTCGCAAGCTTGAGCAGCGCATACGCAAGAAATCCGTATGCCACGCCATCGGTGATCGAATAGGTCAGCGGGATCAGGATCATCGCCACGAACGCCGGTACGGCCTCGTCGAACCGATGCCACTCAATGCGGGTGATCGACTCGATCATGAACACGCCGACCAGGATCAAGGCAGGTGCCGTCGCAATGGCCGGCACCAGCGAAAGCAGCGGCGACAGGAACAGGAACGGGAGGAAGCACAGCCCCGCCACCACCGCCACCAATCCGGTACGTCCGCCCTGCGAGATACCGGCGGCCGATTCGATGAACGCATTCGCCGGGCTGGTACCGAGCGGCGCCGACACCAGCGCCGAAAACGCATCGACCATCATCGACTGACGGATGTTGCGCGGATCGCCGTGCTCATCCACCAGATTTCCCACGTCCGACACCGCCATGAAGGTGGACAGGGCGTCGAAAAATGACGTGAACAGCATGACGAAGATAAAGGGCCAGTACGCCAGCTTCAGCGAACCAAGCAGATCGAGCTGGCCGATGGCTGAAAAGTCCGGCCGCGCGACGAAGCCCTGCCAATTCACCAACGTTGCCGTCGCACCGTAGGCACTACCATCGCCCCACCAGCGTCCAATGGGTATCGCCAGTACCGTGGTCAGCACAATGCCGATCATCAGTGCACCCTTGACGCGCCGGGCAACCAGGAAAACGGTCAGCGCCAGCCCGGCCAGGAAAGTCAGCAACACCGGATTGAGCTTGGCCGAATGCACCAATGTCACCGGATCACCGACGATGAACTTGGCGTTGACCAGGCCGATCAAGGTGATGAACAGCCCAATGCCGCAGGAAACGGCATGGCGCAGATTTTCCGGGATGGCATCCACCACCAGCTTGCGCACGTTGAGCAATGCCAGCAACGCGAAGATCACGCCCGACCAGAACACACAACCCAGCGCCGTCTGCCAGGGCATGCCGCCACCATGCACCATCACGAAGGCAAATAACGCGTTCATGCCCATGCCCGGCGCCACCAACACAGGGTTGCGCGCATACAAGCCCATCGCACAACTGCCGAAGAAACTCACCAGCACAGTGGCTGTCAGTGCGGCGGAGAACGGGACGCCACCCTGTGCGAGTACAGCCGGGTTGACCACGATGATGTACATCGCGGTCAGGAAGGTGGTGATGCCAGCCAGCACCTCCACGCGGACATGGGAACCGGCCGCGCGGACACCGAAGAACCGCTCCACGGCTGCGGCCGGCTCACCCCTGTTATCTTGCATGTCGTCTCGCTTCCTCGCCGCAGCACTCAGCTGCGATGCACATCGTGTGTCACGAACGGATTATCTGCCTTCGGTGGATCAAGCCAATGCGGTTGCGTTAGCGTGTGCCGCATATCAGTCAGACCACTTTGCCAGTGCTCATGCATGGTGGCGGCGCTGAACTCGTAATCCTTGTAATGCCCTTCATAGGGCTTGTCGCGATAGATCAGGTGGATGAGGTTGGTCAGTGCACCGTTCGCATACCGCTCTGCACGACGAAAAGCTGGATCCGTGCGTTTGGCTTCCGGCACCAGCTCCATCAACTCGTGCAATAGCCGTTGCTGTTCGCGGCTCTGATGCATGTATTCGGTGATCAGACGCGTGCGGCTGGAGAACTGGATGTCCTTCGAGCGCTCGGCCACACTGCCCATGTCACGTGGCAAAGCGCCTGATGCGCTCCACAAATCCACCTGAAAGATCAGCGAATCGTGATGCGGCCGCTCGGTAAGCACCTTGTATAGCGGCGTGTTGGAAACCATGCCGCCATCCCAGTAATACTCGCCATCGATTTCCACCGCCGGAAAACCGGGCGGCAATGCGCCCGACGCCATGAAGTGTTCCGGCCGAAGTTTTTCATGACGATTGTCGAAATAAGCGAAGTTGCCGGTGCGCACATTCACCGCACCTACCGACACGCGCAAGCAGCTCGGATGATTGATGCGATCGAAATCAGCCAGGCGTTCCAGCGTTTCACGCAGCGGCGCGGTGTCGTACCAACTCGCCGTACCGGGATTGCCGTGCCACTGCAGCAACGGTGGCGGCACGCGCGGCTGGAAGAAACCTGACTGGCCTTCGGTCAACGCTCGCCATGCTGCCAGCGCGTTGACGCCATCACGGAAGATCTGCGGAAACGCGAAATTTTCCGACCAGGGGAACGCTGGCCGATTCGGCCATAGCGCCGATTTGCAGATCGTCTCCCAGAATTCGGTCAGCTTTTCGACCCGCTGCTCCGGCGGATTACCGGCGATGATGGCAGCGTTCAACGCACCGATCGAAATGCCGGCAATCCAGTTCGGATGCAAACCCGCCTCATCGAGCGCCTGATAGACGCCCGCCTGGTAAGCACCCAATGCACCACCACCCTGCAGAACCAGGGCGGTGACCTTGTACGCATCCTGCACGGGATGCTTCGTCGCGGTCTTGGCTGACGGCGTTTTTTGCGCGGCCATGCGTCGACTCCTAAGCGTTCTTTTCGTCGAGATAATCGTAAACCACCGTCCCCAGGTCGAGCGTGAGATCGGTGATGTAATGCGCGGCCGATTCCACCTTCAGCACGGGCAGATCTGCCACCGGCGCCAGCGCATGCGGATGCAGTTCCAGCGACGCCGGTCCGGTCCATGCACCCTTCAAGGTGACGTTGGTGGTGAAGTAGCGCACCAGTTCGCAAATGCGCGGCGTGCCGTCCACGTGCGGAATGATCTTCAACAGGAAGCTTGGCGCGGCCAAACCCGCCAAGATAGCTTTGTGATCGGCCTCGGCATGCTTGAAGCCCATGGTGGCTTTGGCGACGCGCACCTTGCCGTAATCCAGCGTGCCCACCAGCGTATCGATTTCCGTGTCCAGTACCGGCGTGGCGAGCTTCTTCGGGAAACCCCACAATTCACGACCGCCAGCAATCGGCGGATGGTCGTTGAGATACATGGCATGCACATAGCCGCCCTTCTCACCGCGGAAACTGACCGGAATGACCTGCCCCGATTCGGTGTAGTCACCGAAGCCGGTGGAGTCGGGCATGCGGATGAACTCGTATTTCACGATCGGATCGGTGACTTCGAGCGGCTCCGGCACCATGGCGCGCAGCGCGTCCATATCGGTGCGATAAGTAATGACCAGGAATTCGCGGTTGACGAAGCGGTACGGTCCCTTCGGGAACGCAGGACTGGTCAACGGCATGGCGAAGGCATTGGCTTTGACGTCGGCGATTTTCATTTGAATTTCCTTGTCTGAAGATACTGCCCCGGACAGCCGTGCCCACCGTTCCTCGCCGTCATTCCCGCGAAAGCGGAAATCCATCTTCGCCTTTTTGCATCAGAGCAAAATGGATTCCCGCCTTCGCGGGAATGACGGCAAAAAAGGGCAACGCAAGAACGAGGCTGCTCCAGAGGGGCAAAGCGAACCCTTATTGCATGTACCAACCGTGGCTGACCACGAAACTCTGGCCGGTCAGTGCCGCACTCGGGAATGCCGCCAGGAACAGCGCCGTCTGCGCGATGTCATCGACGGTGGTGAACACGCCGTCCACGGTGTCCTTCAGCATCACGTTCTTGATCACGTCCGCTTCGCTGATACCCAGTTCCTTGGCCTGCTCAGGAATCTGCTTTTCCACCAGCGGCGTGCGCACGAAACCAGGACAGATCACATGGGAGCGCACGTTATGCGGCGCGCCTTCCTTCGCCAGCGTACGCGCCAGACCCAGCAAGCCGTGCTTGGCGGTGACATAGGCGGACTTCAGCTTGGAGGCTTCGTGCGAATGCACCGAACCCATGTAGATCACCGTGCCACCACGGTTGTCTTTGTACATGTGCTTGAGCGCGGCCTTGGTGGTGAGGAAGCCACCATCCAGATGGATCGCCAACATCTTTTTCCAATCCGCAAACGAAAACTGGTCGATCGGATTGATGATCTGCACACCCGCGTTGGAAATCAGAACGTCGAGACTGCCGAAAGCCTCGACCGTCTTATCCGTACCGGCGTTCACCGCCGCTTCGTCGGTGACATCCATTTCGATGCCGATGGCCTTGCCGCCGGCTGCCTTGATCTCTGCCGCAGCAGCATCCGCCGCCTGCTGGTTGATGTCGGCGATTGCCACGGCCGCACCATTCTTCGCATAAAGCTCAGCGATTGCCTTGCCCAGGCCGCTTGCTGCGCCCGTGATCAATGCAACTTTGCCGTCGAGACTTGCCATGTGCCACTCCTTCGGATGGGGGAAAGGGAATGTTGGGCAGCACATTGGTGGGTGGCGAGGGTGCCTCGAAAACTTTCGAAGCACCCGGGCCATGTCGCTAACGCGCGCCCTCGGAAAGGTAGGTATAGCCGGTCAGACCTTCATTCAATGTTACAAACAGGCTCTCGGCTTGCTCGCCAGCTATACTGGAAGCGGCAATGCGTTCACGATAGCTGCGGCGAAGCGCTTCAAGGTCATAGCCAACGTAGTCCAGCATCAAATCGGTGGTATCGCCCCGGCGCTTGTGCGCAAACACGTAGTTACCGTTATCCACACGCACATTGACCGCATCGGTATCGCCGAAGAGGTTATGAATGTCGCCGAGCGTTTCCTGATAGGCGCCGACCATGAAGATGCCGAGGCGATAGGCCTCGTTTTCCTTGAGGGCATGAAGTGGAAGGCTTACATCCACACCGTCGGCATCGACGTAGTTGTCGATACGTCCATCGGAATCGCAGGTGAGGTCGACGAGCACGCCGCGACGCGTGGGCTGTTCGTTCAAACGGGCGATCGGCGTAATCGGGAAGATCTGATCGATGGCCCACACATCCGGTATCGATTCAAACACCGAGAAATTGACGAAGTACTTGTCGACCAGCTTTTCGTCCAGATCGTCCAGCGCCTGGCGATGGGCGCGCTCGGCCGGCAACAGCCGCGCGCGCACTGCGTTGACGATGGCGTAATACAACTCATCCAGACGTGCGCGATCGGCCAGCGATAGCTGACCCAGCGCGTACAAGGTTTGACCTTCCTGCAAGTGATGCTGCGCTTCGTGGAACAGTTCCAGCGGCGGACGCGTACCCAGTTCGTCATGCACTTCGCGCAGATGACGCAGCACGGTGGGTTCGTCTCCATCGACGGGTGGCAGACTGCCGGTAGGGACGGCTTCAACTTCGCTCACGTTCACCACCATGACCGCGTGATGCGCAGTCATCGCGCGCCCGGCTTCGGTGAGGATGTGCGGTGCCTTCAGCCCTTCCGCTTCTACCGCCTCGGCCAGCGACTGCACGATGGTGGCCGCGTACTGTTCCAGCGAATAGTTGATCGAGTTGTGGCTGCGCGAACGCGAACCTTCATAGTCCACGCCCAGGCCGCCGCCGACGTCGACGATTTCCAGCGGCACGCCCAGACGGGTGAGCTCCACGAAATAGCGTGTGGCCTCGCGCATGCCGTTGGCGATGTCGCGCACGTTGGAAATCTGCGAGCCCATATGGAAATGCTGCAGCTTGAGTGTGTGCTTCAAACCCGCCTTGTCCAGGCGCTCGACCAGACCCAGGATCTGCGCCGGCGACAGGCCGAACTTACCCTTGTCGCCGCCCGTGTTCTGCCACTTGCCAGCGCCGATCGAAGCCAGGCGCACGCGCACACCGAGCAGGGGTTCCACGTTCAGCGCCTTCGCCTCGGCGATCACATGTTCGAGCTCCGACGGCTTCTCGATCACGATATGGATGCGCAGACCCAGCTTGCGCCCGATCAGCGCCAGTCGAATGTATTCGCGATCCTTGTAGCCGTTGCAGATGACGATGGAACCGGGACGCGCCATCGCCAGCACCGCCATCAGCTCCGGCTTGGAACCGGCTTCCAGGCCGAAGCCATGCTCACCCGCCGCGACCAGCTCCGCGACCACGCCGCGCTGCTGATTGACCTTGATCGGATAGATGGCCGTGTAACCACCCGCATAATTCCATTCGCCAATGGCCTTGGCGAACGCGCCCTGCAGCCGCGCCAGGCGGTCGGCCAGGATGTCGGGGAAACGCACGAGCAGCGGCAGACGCAAGCCTTCGGTGCGTGCACGCTCGACAATCTCGGGCAGCGAAAAGGCCGGACCGCGCGGACCGCGCGGGCGCATCACGATATCGCCGGACTCATTGATATCGACATAGCCGTCGCTCCAGTTGGATACGGCGTAGGTGTGACGGGCGATGTCGGTATTCCAGGGATTCGCCATGTGACGGTATCTCCTCTTTGGTGGGCCGCTAGACAGGCCCAGGGGATGACATCGTCGCAGCGGCGAGCCTTGACGAACGCTAAGTCCACCGGCCGGAAGCCTCGCACGCCGCGGGGCCGGAAGGGCTTGGCGGGCCGTCCGAGGTGACAGCCCGAATTCCTATTGTAATGGGGTACGGCGACAATTTGAGGTCAGCTCCGCCGGGACGCCGCCTGCGGTTGCCGCTACAATCACGTCTCTTTAACTACGATTTGCAGGATCTCCCCGTCATGTCGCAGCCCAGCTGGTTCACCGAAGCACATCAGGCTTCCGGTTCCTCCATCGGTTATCGCTTGGAGAAGCCGCTTCATGCGGAGAAAACGCCGTTCCAGACCATCGAGATCTATCAGACCACCGACTGGGGCAACCTGATGGTGATCGACGGCTGCGTGATGCTGACCAGCCGCGACAATTTTCTCTACCACGAGATGATGACTCACCCGGCGCTGTTCACGCATGCGCGCGCCAAGCGCGTGGTGATCATCGGCGGCGGTGACTGCGGCACGCTGCGCGAAGTGCTCAAACATGAGGAAGTCGAGCACGCCGTGCAGGTGGAAATCGATGAGCGCGTGACGCGTCTGGCCGAGCAGTATTTCCCGGAGCTGTGCGAATCGAACAACGATCCGCGCGCCGAATTGCTGTTCATCGACGGCATCAAGTACATGGCCGAGGCCGAGCCGGAATCGCTGGACCTGATCATCGTCGACTCGACCGATCCGGTCGGTCCGGCCGAAGGCCTGTTCAATGCAGCCTTCTACGCAAGCTGCCACAAGGCGCTGCGTCACGGCGGCATCCTGGTGCAGCAGAGCGAATCGCCGATCGCTCACCTTGAGCTGATCAAGTCGATGCGCGCCGCCATGCGTACCGCCGGCTTCAACGCAGTGAAAACCTTGCCCTTCCCACAGCCGTGCTACCCCACCGGCTGGTGGAGCTGCACCATGGCGCGCAAAGGCGGCGACTTGGCCGGCTTCCGCGAACGCGGTGCGCTCAGCAAGAACTTCACCACGCGTTACTACAACGCCGACGTGCACAAGGGCGCGCTGGCGCTGCCCGAATTCATGCGCGAAGCGCTGGGCGAACAATAAGCGCCGAACATCGGGATGAAAGAATCAGGCACCGCAAAAGCAGAAGCGCAGCAGCGCTTCTGCTCTTAGCCATTCCTGATTCTCGATTCCCGATCTAGAAAATCCGGTCGCGCACCTTTGGCAACAGCACCAGTACCAGGGTGGCGAACGGACCAAACAGCAGGGACAACACGAACCACAGCAAACCGCTTCGGTTCTTGCCCTGCGCCAAACCGGCATTGATCAAGGCCAACGTGCCCCACCCCACAAACCATGGGGCATGCCCTTCGGCCAACATCGAAAACGACTCCACAGCATTCTCCTGCGTACCCCAACGGCAAGCGGGCATCCTAGCAAGAGCAGGCACCCAGCCAGCCATGAAAGGGACAATCTGGCGGCAGTTGTTCAGAACATCCTCAATCCGGGCCGGTTATGCTGCCGTCTTTTATGAACGACGGAGCACTTTACCCATGCGTGGATGGCGCCCTCTTGCCCTCACTCTCGCCTGCCTGCTTGGCGCATCGACCACCGTCCTGGCCCAACCACAGGCCAAGGCCGCACCCAGTGCCGTCAACGCCGCGGAGGCCCGCAACAAGGCCTTGCTCTCGTTCCAGAGCGACCTGGTCAGCGTGCTGGCACCCAGCGCCGATCCCTTGCGCTTGCTTTCCGCTGCCCTGCTGGCGCGACCGCTGCCGAGCCAGGCCAAGATTGTCAGTTTCCACGCCCTGATCGACCGCGCCTCGCATGCCGACGGCGCCGGCCCCGCGGTGACCTGGGCACGCCTGGCCGATTGCAATCCACAAACCCAAGGCGATTGCCCCAACAGCAATGCCCTGGCGCAACTGGTGCAGCAAGCGCCGGACAACGCAGCAGTCTGGCTGCTCAAGCTGAGCCAGGACGCCAATACGTCCAAGAAGGATGACGCGCGCCAGGATCTGGCCAAGGCCGCCGCCGCCAAGCTGTACGACGACTACAGCGGTGTCGGCCTGCAGGCGCTGGCCGGTACGGTCAGCACCCTGCCGCCGCCAGCCGCCACCTTGGACCCGAACTCCGCCGCTGGCGCGGAAGGTGTGCAGGCACTGATCGTGTTCGGCACTGCTGCCGCCATGCCGCAGCCGGCGCTGCGTGATACCGCCCAGTACTGCGAGGCCAACGCACCCAAGGACGATTCGATCAAGGACGACTGCCTGAAGCTGGGCAAATTGCTCGAGTGGGGTTCCAGTCCGCTGGCCCGCTCACTGGGCTTGCACCTGCGGGAAGTGCTCAACGCCGATCCGGCCCAGCAGCAAGATGCCAAGAACGCCCGCCGCAACCTGATCTGGCAGGTACAGAACTTCGCCGCCCTGTCTTTGCGCGCGCAGAACGACAAGGCGCAATCGCAGCACCTGTTGTCCCTGGCCCGCAGCGGCGGCACCCAGATGAGCCTGGTGCTGGCCGCACTGCATGACGACGGCATCCCCACCGACGCACCGGCGGATTGGCAGCCGCATTGATAGCCGGCGATAGGGAGTCGGGAGTAGAGAAAGGCGAAAAGTACATCGCGCCACGCTTTCCCGATTCCCCATTCCCTATTCACGACTCAAAAGCTACCCTTGACCCCACCTCACGCCATCAGGGGTAACCGATGCTTACCGTGTTGGTAGCAAGCAGCAAAGGCGGTTGCGGCAAGAGCACGCTGGTTACCCAGCTGGCTTCGCATTGGGCGCAGGACAACAAGCGCACAGCGATCGTCGACGGCGATCCGCAGGGTTCCAGCTATCGCTGGGCCACGCTTCGCCCGGATAACGTACCCGGCGTACTGGCCACCGAAGGGGGTCGCAGGGCGCTGGACAAACTGCCCGACGACACCGATCGCGTACTGATCGACACCGCGGCCGGCTCGCACGAGAAAGAACTCGAACCGTACCTGGAAAAGGCTGACGTGCTGCTGGTGCCCGTGCTGCCCTCTTCGTTCGACCTGCATGCCACCCTGAACTTCGTGCAGCATCTGCGCAGCATCAGCCGGATCAAGCGCGGCAAGTTGCCCGTGGCGTTGATCGGCAACCGCCTTAAGCCTTGGACGCACGCCAGCCAGGAAGCGATCGCGCAACTGGCCGAGCAGGCACCGTTCCCGGTCGTGGCACAGTTGCGCGACACCCAGGCCTACGTGCTGCTGACCTCGCTGGGTAAGGGCATTTTTGATTACGGCTCCGAGCAGGTACGCGGGCACCAACAGGACTGGGCACCACTGCTACGCTGGATCAAACGTCAGCATTAACCGTTACGCACCAGACAAGCGCTGGCGGACAACGCCAGCCTTGGCACCACCCAAAAACTGTCGCGGTCTACGTAGAATCTGACCAGAGCCTTTTCGACGCGGAGCACCTATGCACGAACTGATCCTGCTGCGACACGCCGAAGCCCAGCCTGCACCACCGGGTGGGGAGGATGCCGTGCGGCGGCTCAGCGGACGCGGCGAGCAAGAGGCACGGGATGCCGGCAAATGGCTGAAATCCCACGGCGTGCACCCTGATCGCGTGCTGTCCTCGCCATCCGAACGCACCTGCGCGACCGCCACCCTGGCGCTTGCCGCGTTCGATCGCATACCCGCCATACAGACCTCGGAAGAGATCTACAACGCCACCCCTGGCGAACTGCTGGCCCTGCTCGACCAGCACCTGGATGCCAGGACCGTGCTACTGGTCGGCCACAACCCGGGCATCGAGCGTCTGGTCGCTTTGCTGGTCGAAGGTCGTTCCGATGAATTCCGCGGCATGCCGCCCGCAGGTTTGGCCGTGCTCCACCTGGATGGAGCACTGGAACCCGGCAGCGCCCGGCTGGATGCCTTCTGGTCGCCGTGAGGCGGCTTGCACTCGCGCTGCTCGTCCTCTTATCGGCCAGCGCCGCGGCCACCGAAACCGATTACCGCATCGACCCCACCGCTTCGCAGGCCACCTTTGAGGTTCGCCTGTTCTGGCTTGATCACGTCGACGGCAATTTCACCCAGGTGATGGGTGATGTCGTCCCCGGACCGCATCCTGATAGCTGGGTGGTCGACGCCACCATTTCAGTGGACAGCGTTGCCATGCCCTCCACCCGCATGCGTCGATGGGTGCTGGCGCCGTCCTTCTTCGACGCCGGACACCATCCGACCATCCATTTCGTTTCCAATCCGATCGCGCAGGGCGACCTGGATCGCGGCGGCATGTTGACCGGTTACCTGACCTTGCGCGGCGTGACCGCGCCCATCCAGTTCGCCGTGCAACCGGTTCATTGCGAGCAGCTGAGCCCGACACCTTGCCGCATCACGCTGCATGGGAATCTCCAGCGCAGCACGTTCGGCATGACCAGCGATCACCTGGCCATCTCCGATAGCGTGGACCTGAATCTGAGCATCACCCTGCAACCCGAAAATCGCTGAGCCGCCGTTATCATGACCGCATGCAGCTCCGTTGCGGTCTCGTTGTCGGTTTATTGCTGGCCGCCTTGTTGCAAGGCTGCACGCTGACGCGTGCGCAGATCAAACACGCCGACAGCGTCGTAGACACCAGCGTCGATCGGCAGACGACGTGCCAGCGCGACGATCATTGCGCCAACCCTTCACCGCTGCTCGATGCCGCCACTGACGCCCTTGCCCATTCCACGACGCAACAGCCTGAGCATGTCGTCACCCTGCTCGACGACAGCGAAGCCGCCCTGGTCGCACGCATCAACCTGATTCGCGCCGCACGGCAATCCATTGATGTGCAGACCTATATCTGGGACGAAGACGACCTCGGGCAGCTCTTGCTCAACGAGCTGATTGGCGCGGCACGGCGCGGCGTGAAAGTACGCATCCTCGCCGACCAACTGTTCTCGTTCGAAGATCCTGTCTTGCTCGAACGACTGACGCGCGTCAGTCCGAACCTGCATGTGCGCCTGTACAACCCGACCTTCAACAAATCGCGCACGCCGCCGCTGGAATTCGCGGCGGGCGTTGTTTGCTGCTTCATGAAATTCAACCAGCGCATGCACAACAAACTGCTGCTAGTGGACAACAGCATTGGCATCACGGGCGGGCGCAATTACCAGGACCGCTATTTCAACTGGGATAACGATTTCAATTACGTCGATCGCGACATCATGGTCGGCGGCCCGGCTGCGCAACAGATGGCAGCCAGTTTCAACCTGTTCTGGAACCTCAAGCGCTCCGTACCACTGACACATCTGCGTGATGTGAACCGACTGATTATCGACGACCCTCATCCGCCACCGTGGCCGGAACCGCACTATGCCTATCCAGCGCGCGTAAACGATGCTGTCGACGAAGCACAGGATCTGGACTGGCTGACCGAGCACCTGATCAACCCCAGCCTGATGACCGGCAAGGTGGAATATTTCAGCGATCGCCCCGCAAAAACCGAACAACCGGACAAGCGCGACGCCCAGCAATTCACCACCAACCTGATGCACCTGATCGGCCACGCGCAACACGAAGTGGTGCTGCAGACGCCGTATCTGGTGATGAGCCGGCGCGCGCAGAAAATCTTCAAGAGGCTGCACAAGGAAGCCTCGCGACCGCAGATCACCGTCTCCACCAATTCACTGGCATCCACCGATGCCTTTGCGGTGTATGCGGTGTCGTATAAACACCGCAAGAGCTACCTCACTCAGTACGGCTTCGACATCTATGAAATGAAGCCGCACGCCCCGCTCGCCGACGACGCGTATGTACAGGCAAACGTGATCGACCAGGACGACGATGACGACGAAACAAGCATCGTTCCCGGCTTGCTTGGCGCCACAAAAAAGCGCTTTCCTGGCACCGATCGCCGCCCCGGCCTGTTCGGCAGCAACGGCAAGCGCAACCGTCCCGCGCCGCTGATCAGCGCCGGCCGCCGCTTTGGCCTGCATGCAAAATCCCTGGTAGTCGACGATAGCTTCGCCATGGTCGGCTCGCACAACTTCGATCCGCGCTCGGACCACTACAACACCGAAGCCGGCGTGATCGTTTACGACCAGCGCTTCGCCAGCCAACTGCGCGCCTCGATCCTGCGCGCGACGGAACCGCAAAATGCCTGGATCATCGCACCACGCAAACCCACCATTCCCGTGCTCGGGCAGATCAGCCAGGTGATCGGCGATATCTCCGCCAAGCTGCCCTTCTTCGACATCTGGCCGTTCCGCTACGCCACCAGCTACCAACTGAAACCCAACTGCCTGCCGATGCAACCGAACAATCCGGATTTCAGTCGCTGCTATGAGTCAGTGGGCGATTTTCCGGACGTAGCCATTTCGCCGAAGCTGCTTTATACGCGGTTGATTACGGCGTTTGGGGCGGGAGTTAAGGGGGTTCTCTGAGATGCCGTGTGGATCTCCACTTTTAGCAAACTCCATCCTTCCTCACCGTCATCCCGGCGAAGGCCGGGATCCGTGGTCGCTTTGGAAATGGATCCCGGCCTTCGCCGGGATGACGCTGAGGCGGAATCTATCGTTGTGCTAAAGACGTCTTCCGCGCATATATTCGCGCAAATCCCTATGGCATCTGCGCAAACTGCGCCGCCCCCGAACCAAAGCTCAACGGCAAATCCCCACTGAACCCCTGCGGATGATCAGCCGACACCGCAAACCTCCAGCGCCGCGCAATTGCCAACGCATTCGCATCCAACACTGCATCGCCACTCGATTGCGCCAACGTCGCTTGCGTAACCTGCCCCTGACCATCAACCACCAGATGAAGCACAAGGCTGCCCGCATCGTGGTTTCGCATCTGCGCAAACGGTATCGATGACACCGGCATGGATACCGGTATCCATGCGACCGCATCGCTGCGAGGAACGACAGTCGCAGCCGGCGCATGTAACGGCACCGAAGGGCCACGGGCACTCACATACGTCACCCGTCGCACGGAAGCCGGATGCTCCCGACGCACGACATGCTGTGCAACAGCGCGATGCACTACCGCATGATGGACACCATGCGCAGCCAGCGACTCGGCACGGTTGCCAGTCTGATCACTCAGCCACTGCGTACCCGCGACACCGATGATCAGTGCAAGCACACTCAGCGAGGTCGTGGTGCGCAGGCGAAGCATAAGAAACGCGTCGCGGTGCGGCGCTCAGTTGCGCTCAAGGATCGCGGTGACGCCCATGCCACCAGCCGTACAAATGGAAATCAACCCGCGGCCGGAACCCTTCTCTTCCAGCAGCTTGCCCAGCGTGGCGATGATGCGCGCGCCGGTGGCTGCAAACGGATGGCCGACGGCAAGGCTGGAGCCATGCACATTGAGCTTGGCCGGATCGATGCTGCCCAGCGGGGCATCGAGACCGAGCCGGTTCTTGCAGTAATCGGCCGATTCCCACGCGCGCAGCGTGCACAGCACCTGCGCGGCAAAGGCTTCGTGGATCTCGTAGAAATCGAAGTCCTGCAAGGTCAGGCCATGCCGGGCCAGCATGCGTGGCACCGCCACGGTGGGGGCCATCAGCAGGCCTTCGCCATGCACAAAATCCACCGCCGATACTTCCGCATCGCGCAGCCAGGCCTGGATCTTCAACCCACGCTTCGCTGCCCACGACTCATTCGCCAGCAGCACAGCCGCCGCGCCATCGGAAAGACCCGTGGAGTTGCCCGCAGTAAGCGTACCCAGCCCCGAAGTCTTGTCGAACGCAGGCTTGAGCGTGGCCAGCTTTTCCATGGTGGTGTCCGGACGCAGGAAACCATCCCGCTTCAAGCCACGGAACGGAATCACCAGATCTTCGAAGAAGCCCGCTTCATATGCGGCAGCCAGCTTGCGATGGCTTTCCAGCGCGATCCGGTCCTGATCCTGGCGGCCGACATGCCACTCCTTGGCCATCTTTTCGCAGTGGTCGCCCATCGACATGCCGGTGCGCGGCTCGGCCACGCCCGGAAAGGACGGCTTCAATTCGCTCAGGGAAAACCCACGCAAGGCGGTTTTCAGCTTTTCCATCGGCGTCTTGGCGCGATTGACCGCCAGCAGGCGCTTGCGCAGGCGCTGGCTGTAGACGATCGGCACGTCGCTGGTGGTATCCGAACCGCCGGCAATACCCGCCTCGATCTGCCCGGTGGCGATCTTGTTGGCGATGATGATGGCGTTGTCCAACGAGGTACCGCAGGCGCGTGCGGTGGTGATGCCCGGGGTAGTCGGCGCCAGGCCGGAGCTCAGCAGGGCTTCGCGGGCCAGGTTCCATTCGGAGGAGTGCTTGATCACCGCCCCCATTGCCACTTCGCCCAGTTCCACGCCATGCAGCCCGAACCGCTCGACCAACGCGCCCAGCACCTTCACCGACATGCCGAAGTTGCCCACATCCGCGTACGCCGTGTTGTTGCGACAGAACGGGATGCGCACACCGCCGATGACACCGACGCGCTGCAGCGTGTTTTCCATAGCCTGACTGGTCCAGAGACAGCTTGAGTCTGGCAAGGCTAACCCGCTGCGTGTCGCAGCGAAAGCCCGTACGGTCTCACAATCAGCGGGCGTGACAGGAATAGTGGGAGAGTTCCGGCTTGTGTTTTCCCTGCGTATAGGTTGGCCTTGCGCGCCGTATCGCAAAGCCTGCTTGCATGCGGCTCGCCAAAAGCCCTACTAACAGGCTGTTTTTCAACACCCTGTTACACTTGCAGCCTTTGTTTTAGGGAATGTCCTGTGGAAGCCGGTCCGCTGCAAGCCTTACCGATCGTTCTGGCGTTGGAATTGTCAGCCGGCGAACACCCGCAACGCCTGAGCCTCAGCCGTGATGAAGCCGCCGAGCTGGCATCGCTGATTGCCGACGATCTGCACAAGCTGGTTCCCGATGTAGCGAAGGCACGGCTCGCGCTGGCGGGCGCCTTGTTCGATGCGGTCGAGTTGTTGCGCCCCGGCTTCCCGGTGTGGGCCACCCTGGACGAACTTGCACGTCGCATTCCTCGCAGCCAGCTGGAAAACGTGGTGGCGTTCGGCAGCCACGACGGTCACATGCCAGCGCAGTCGCTGGAGCCGGATCCGGCCTACGCCGACGGTCCCATGCGGCTATTGCCGATGAGCTTGCTGGTGCCCGAATCACTGGCTGGCGAATTGTCCGAGCGCCTGGAAGTGGAGTTGGTCGGCCGCGGCGAAACCGGCACACGCACGGCGGACTGGCTGATGCGCTGCTTCGGTGTAAAGCTGGAACACGCGCGTTATCTCAGCCGCAACGACGTGCTTGCGCTGACCTGTGTGCAATACGAACACGTCAATCTGGCGCCGCTGTGGCAATTGCTGGAAGCGGCCATGCTCACGCCTTATCGCAACGAATCCACGCTCAGCGCACGCGGTCTGGCCTTGCGCTATGCCGATGGCAAGGTCTGGTCGCAGTCCCCTGCACGCTGGCTGGCCACCCAGGGTGGTGACATGGCCGAGCGCGGACACGCATTCGCCGGTGCCGTTTTCGAGCTGCGCCAGTACGCCGCTCTGCTGCAGGCTCACGGAATTTCACTTTTCCTTCACGAAACGTCGGACGGCCAAACCGAGTCCGGCCAAGGTTGGCTGGCCGAAACGCTTGCACCCGTCGACCCTGCTTACGACCCGCCCACACTGTTCGCGCACGAAGCCGCGGGTTTGGGTGTGGTCGCCATCACCGTGGCGCAACGCGGCCCGGCGGGCCGCGCTCGCGCGCTGGCGCACGCCTACCCTCTGCAACCGGCAGCATTGGGACCGCTGATCGCCCTGCTCGCCGACCGCTTCGGCACGAGCAACGATCTGCACGCCCTGGGCCGTATTCAGCTGGACGAAGGCGGGCAGTTGAGCGCACCGGCCACCGCCTTGCATTGAATGCCGTCCGTCGTACCGATAACGCACGCAGGCATGATGCAAATCGCACCCGGTCCGGCGCATGATGTGCGGACGCAGGCCCAACAGCCTTGATTCCGGAACGGCATGCCGAAGGTGACACACCCCATCGATGGCGATCTGCCGCCCCCGCTGCCGGGGCCGAGCCTGCTTGCGCACGTGTTGCAGAGCGTGCCCGCACTGATCTGCTATATCGATCGCGACGAACGCTTCGTGTTCGCCAACGAGGCACACCGCCGCTGGTTTGACATCGATCCACAGGAAATTACCGGTCGGCCGCTCAGCGAAGTCATGGATCCGGAAAGCTACCTGCGCATACGCGCGCCCTTGCTGCAGGCACTGGGCGGCCGCGACGCCAGCTATGAAGGCGAAATGTTCAGCGCGCCGCGCCGCCGCTACGTGCATGGCAGCTTTACACCCGACCTGGACGAATACGGCCGGCAACGCGGTGTACTGACCGTATTCACCGACATCACCGAACGCCACGCGCTGGAAGAGCAGTTGCGCGAAAGCGAACAACGCTTTTCGCAAGCCTTCCATCACGCGGCCGTCGGCATGGCATTGATCCTGCCTAGCGGGCGCTATCAGCAAGTGAACGCGGCCTTGTGCGACATGCTTGGCTACAGCGACTCAGAAATGCGCGCGCTGACCTGGCGTGACATCACCCATCCCGACGATCTGCCACTGAGTGAAGCGCTGGCCTCGCAGCTCAACATCGGCAAGCGTGACGCTTTTCAAACCGAAAAGCGCTACATCCACCGCGATGGGCACATCGTGCATGTGTTGCTGAGCGTGGCGCAAGTCCGCAGCGACACCGGTGCGATGAACTATGCCGTGAGCCAGGTGCAGGACATCACCAAGCGCAAACAATACGAAGAAGCGCTGTTCCGCGAACGCCAGCTGGCCGAAGTCACACTCAATTCGATCGGTGACGCCGTCATCACCACCGACATCTCGCTTAACATTACCTCGCTCAACCCGATTGCCGAGGCCATGACCGGCTGGTCCACCGCCGACGCCAAGGGCAGCCCCCTGGATGACGTGTTCCGCCTGCGTGACATCAACAATCGCCAGCCGCTGGACAACCCGCTGCGTCAGGCCATGCGACGCAACGCCATCGTCGACTTCAGCGGCCGCGCCATTCTCCTGCATCGCAATGGCTTCGAAACGCCCATCGAGAATTCCGCCGCGCTGATCCATGATCACGCCGGCAACGTGACCGGTGGCGTGCTGGTTTGCCACGACATCAGCGAGAACCGCACGCTGGCGCTGAAGATGATCCAGCTGGCGCAGCACGACACACTCACCGGCCTGCCCAACCGAAGCCTGCTTTACGCACGCATCGAACAGGCTACGGCGATGGCCACCCAGCGGCATCGCCAATGTGCGCTGCTTTATCTGGATCTGGATCATTTCCGTCGCATCAACGACACGCTCGGTCACGGCGTCGGCGATCAGGTGTTGCAAGCCGTCGCGCAGCAGATCCGTAGCACCCTGCGCGACAGCGAAGATATCGCCTTCCGCTATACCGGCGACGAATTCGTAGTGTTGTTGCCGCGCGTGGACGATGCCGACGAAGCCGCCGGTTATGCGCAACGCCTGCTCGATGCCTGCTCGCAAACGCATGTTCCGCACCTGCCGCCGCTCGATATCCGCGCGAGCATCGGCATCAGTCTGTTCCCACGCGACGCTACTGAGCCGGATACGCTGGTGCGCACCGCCGACGCGGCCATGTATGAAGTGAAAACCCAGGGCCGTCACGGCTACTGCTTCTACGCGCCGGAAATGAGCCAGCGCTCCGTCGCCAGCCAGCGCATCGAAAACGTGCTGCGCCACGCGCTTGTGCACGGCGAGCTGTCGCTGCAATACCAGCCCAAGGTCGATGCACGGCTTGGCCACATCGTCGGCGCGGAAGCTTTGTTGCGACTGCAAGTCGACGGCCAGGATCTGTTCGTGCCCGATCAATTCATTCCGGTCGCCGAAGACACCGGTCTGATCGTTTCCATCGGCACCTGGGTGCTGCGCGAAGCCTGCCTGCAGGCACGCCGCTGGCAACGCGAAGGACGGGCGATTCCGGTATCGGTCAACGTCTCGCCGCTGCAATTCCAGTACGCCGGCTTCTACGAACGCCTCGATAGCATTCTCAACGAAACCGGCCTCGATCCCAGCCTGCTGGAACTGGAACTCACCGAACGCACTATGATGACCGGCGGCGATGGCACCATCCGCCTGCTGCGGCGCATCCGCCAGCGCGGCGTGCGCTTGTCACTGGACGATTTCGGCACCGGCTACAGCAGCCTTTCCTATCTCAAGCACTTCCCGGTGGACGCACTGAAGATCGATCGCGCTTTCGTACGCGACATCACCCAGGATGCGGAAACCGCCGCGATCACCAGTGCCATCATCGCCATGGCACGCAGCCTCAACAAGGATGTGATCGCTGAAGGCGTGGAAACCGAAGTGCAGAGTGCGTTCCTGCGCGAAGCGGGTTGCTCGCAGATGCAGGGATTCCTGTTCGGCGCACCGATGCCCGCGGAGTCGCTGGAGCAGCGGCTGGCTGAGCAGACGGCCTGATAAACAGCATCCCTTTAGTTGACGCGCCACCACCGCGCGCAAACGTCAAAGCATCTGCTCATACATAAAATAGTGGCACTGCTCCATGCCAAGTTCATGGTACGTGCGCTGGGCTCGCGCATTCTCCGTCTCCACATAAAGCCGCAAGCCCACCGCACCGTTCGCTTTGGCACGCTGCGTCACATCTGCATACATCGCGCGAAACACACCACTCCGGCGCGCGTCCGGCGTCACATAGACACTCTGGATCCACCACAAATCACCGTTTCGCCAATCGCTCCATTCATAGGTCACCAACAAGCAGCCAGCCGCACGGCCTTCGTGCTCAGCGACGAGGTAAAACCCGCGTCGCGGCTCGTCGAAGACCGCCGATACGCCGCGCGTCAGCACATCCGGATCCAGTCTCTTGTGCTCCGTCTCCCAGGCCATGGCGGCATTCCATTCGGCCACGGCTGCGACATCAGCGCGTTCGGCAAGGCGAATCGTTATCGACACGTGTATGACTCCACTCTTCTCTTCGTTACTTGCGCCGCGCCCGCGACGCACCCAGCTTGCGCGTCAAGGTATTGCGTCCCACTCCCAACGCCGCCGCCGCGTGCTGGCGATGACCACCGTTGGCAGCCAACGCAGCTTCCAGCAGCACGCGATCGAGTGCTTCGCGAGCGCGTGTATGGATATCCGCCTCACCATGCTCAAGCGCGCGTTCTGCCCAATCACGCAAGGCATCGGTCCAATCGCCACGCGGCGCGTCGGTGGATTTGCCCAGATCGGCAGGCAGAATTTCCGCGCCTGAAGCGATCACCGCCAGACGCCGGCACAGATTCTCCAGCTCGCGCACATTGCCCGGAAAATCGTGCTGCGCTATAGCTTTCAATGCCGCCTTGGAGAAACGCTTCGGCGGCAGCTTCAATTCCTGGACGGCGCTCGCCAGGAAATGTTGCGCCAGCAGGGGAATATCGCTGCGGCGCTGACGCAGCGGTGGCAAATCAATGCGCACCACATCGAGACGGTGCTTCAAGTCAGCGCGAAATTGTCCTGCCGTGACACGCGCATCGAGATCCTGATGCGTGGCCGCGATAATGCGCACGTTGCAGCGAATCAACTCGCGACCACCCACACGATAGAACTCGCCACCCGCCAACACACGCAGCAGACGTGTCTGCAGGATCAGCGGCATGTCGCCGATTTCATCCAGAAACAGTGTGCCACCCTCGGCCTGCTCGAAGCGCCCGGACACACGGCGTGTCGCGCCGGTGAACGCACCGGCCTCATGACCGAACAATTCGCTTTCCAGCAATTCGCTGGGAATCGCCGCCGTATTCAGGGCTACGAAGGGCTTGCCGCGGCGTGCGCTTTCGTCGTGCAACGCGCGCGCCACCAACTCTTTGCCAGTGCCGGTTTCACCCGTGATCAAGACATTAAGATCACTGGCGGCAACGCGCCCAATCAGACGAAATACCTCGCGCATCGGTGCGCTTTCGCCAAGCAGTGCGTGCGGCACGGGCGCGGAGGACTCTGGCAAGGTGTCGGCATGCGGCGCATCGGCCAGCGCTCTTTGCACCGCAGCCAGCGCCTGATCCAAATCGAATGGCTTGGCCAGGTAATCCACTGCGCCCGCTCGATACGCTGCCGCGGTGGTCGCGACATCCGTATAAGCACTCATCACGATCACTGGACCGATATTTCGCTCACGCAATTCGTCCAGTAACGCCAAACCACCTTCGCCTGGCATGCGCACGTCTGTCACTAGCAACGCGGGCACTGACTCGCGCAACGCAGCACGCACACTGGCCGTATCGCCAAACTCGCGCACGGCCAGACCAGCATCGCGCAGCGCTTCGGCGAGCACAAAGCGTACGCCGCGGTCGTCATCGACAATCCAGATGCCGGAAGTATCTGCGTGCTTAGCCATCGGAACGCCCCGAAGATGATGCGGCAACACCCACGCGCGGCGGCAAGGGGAGATAAAGCGAGAACACGGTTTCACCCGGCCGGCTGACATAGCGCAACTCGCCGTCATGTTCATGGGCGATCTCGCGCGACAAGGCCAGGCCCAGTCCCGTGCCATCTGCACGACCGGACACCAATGGCTCGAACAACGTGTCGCGCAAGGCCGCAGGTACGCCCGGGCCGTCGTCAATCACATCCAGCCGTAGCGCGCTACGGAACATCCGCTCACCCAGACGCACGCCGTGCTCAACGCGACTGCGCAACGTCAGCGTCCGCGCACCGGCCTCAACCGCGTTGCGCGCGAGATTGAGCATCACCTGCTGCAAGCGATCGGCATCGCCGTTCACATCCGGCAAGCTCGGATCGTAGTCGTGACGCACACGCGGCGGTGAAGGTTCCGCCAGAATCAGATCGCTTAGACGCTCCAACAACTGATGCAGATTCACCGGCCCCAGACGCGGCGCGCCATCGTGATGCAACAGACGATTGGCCAACGCCGTCAGCCGATCGGCTTCCGCAATCACCATCCCGGCCAGCGCCTGCATATCCGCATCGTCCAGACGACGGTGCAGCAGCTGCGCCGCGCCACGCAATCCGGCCAGCGGATTCTTCACCTCATGCGCGAAGCCACGCAGCGTGGCCGACAGTGGCGACAACGCCGACGCCGATTCCGCCAGCACATGCACTTCCACCAACAGACGCCCTGCATCCAATGGCTGCAGGGCCACATCCACCCGCAATCCGCCACTTTGCGTATCCGGCAACGCCACACCACGGCACTGCACCGAACGCTGCTCCGCCAGACTCCGCCCCGCCTGCTCCACCACCCCCGCATCACGCAGCAAGCTTGCGAGCGGCTGCCCCTGCGCATGCCGCAAGCCCAACCCCAGCAATTCCGCCAAAGCCGGATTGATCCACTCCACCCGCAACTGCCCATCGACCACCGCCAACCCGGTCGACATCTGCTCCGCCCAGCCTCGAATCTGCCAATCGCTCATTGCACCATCATGGACAATGCGCCGGCTTGGTGCAAATAGGGCGATTACCTGCCGAACCCCTTGTCCTATAAATGTGGAAGGAACAGCAAAGTTTGTATGTGCCTATACAAATTTTGGAGAACCTTTGATCTACAAACTTTACCGTCTGATCTCAGCAATCCAAATCAAGGATCGGGTAAGCCCACAGCCATGATGTCGGCACCAAAGCTGGCCGCCTGGAAGTGCATCACCGCGTGCTAACCAGCGTGATGGCTCGCTCAGGGCATGCCGTCACGCACAAGCCACAAGCGAGGCACGCATCGGCCCGAGGCGTATATGCCACCTTCATGCCGTGGACGCGCTGCTTGAATTTATGTAGCAATCCCAACTGGGCATAGTCTTTCGCGTCGATTTTCCGAATCTCAAATACGCTCTCGGGACACACGGCCACGCAATCGGCCTTCCCTTCGCACTTAGTCAGATCAACCTTGGGCCGAATCACACCAGGTGCCTGCTTGCAGGTCACAACGGAGCGCTGGTTCATTCGCCGTCCTCTGCAATATCGTGGTGCCGACGCCCGGTCGCAGCCCGGTAAAGTTGTTCCCTTTCCGAGGGCGTCATGTGTTTCCATCGACGCCACTGTTTGTGCTCGCGGTGTCCGTGGAATCCGCCAAACAGGATGCGGCTCAGAATCAACAAGCCGATGGCCCGCGCATAGTCGATCGGATGAGTGCCGACAAACAGATACGGAATGATCCAGTTCCATAAGGCCTTCACGATCCATCCCAGCACCGCGATGGCGACCAGGACCAACGGCAGCTTGAATAAAAATCGCCCGCGAAAACGCATGGGTATCTCCTTTAGATATCGAATTGATCGTAAATCGGCTGCAATCGAGCGCGCAGATGCAACACCGCGTAACGCTTACGGGCCAGTAAGGTGTTGATGCCAACGCCGCTTTCGGACGCTAGCTCCTTGAAGCTTCGACCTTCGAGCTCATGGGCTATAAAGACCTCACGTTGACTCGCAGGTAATTCATCAAGTGCATCCTGAAGCTGTTGCAACAGAACTGTTCTGACGTAGGCGGCTTGAGGGCTTGCGTCCGGTGCAGGTAGCGCGATATCCAGTTGAAGTTCGTCCTCTTGGTCGGACGTCAGATCCGCCAGTGGCTCTTCCTTCTTTTTGCGAAAGCGATCGATGATCCGATTTCGTGCCACCCGAAAAAGCCACGCGCTCACCTGTTCGATCGGGTCGAGCAAGCGGTAGGCCTGGACGAGTTCATAGAAAACATCATGCAGAATGTCTTCCGCCTCGTCCTGGTTGATCACCCGGCTTCGGATAAAAGCGCGAAGCCTCGCCTGGTCGCGTGCGACGATCGTCGTAATTTCGCTATCTTGTTCGCGCGTCGGGCGGTTGGTCATCGGCAGGTCCATAGACGTGATGACGAGTCAGGCCTGGAAATATTGTGGCTAGCCGAAGAAAACAGAGGTCAGCGTGCACTTTGCATTATGCGAATGTGCACTCTGACCCCTGTTTCGCGGCGCATTCGCCGCCCGTCGTTGTCGATAACGACCTCGCCGTCTTACTTCGCCTAAGTATTCACTAGATCCTTTAGCGCCAGCGCAAACTCATCAGCCTGTTGAGGAAGCTATGAACGCGATCATCGGTCCATCTCAGCAGAACCTTCGCGTGCGCGCCATCCCGCAAGTTGACAACACTCTTGAGCATCCAATCGCCGAATGGATTCAACACGCTGCCTGCTTGACATCGTTGCTCGCCGGGTTTGTCAGGATGGCGCTCGCGATAAGGTGAAACAGATGATCGGCCCGCGGCGCGAATGCGGGTTGGCCATCGAGCCAGCCGAGCGCCGACATCAGTGCGAACAGGTCGTCCCCATTCATATCGGCGCGCGCCGTCCCCTCGGCCTGAGCACGGAGCAGTAGTCGCGCGCCCACTGCGTGCACCGTTGCGCATGAGACGTAAAGCGCGGAGTTCGGATCCGCGTGGGCGCTCGCCATCAACTCGGCAACGCCGCGATAGCTATGGACGAATGCCACCCCTTCGCGAAACCAGGACACGAGTGCTTCGCCAGGTGGCTTCGACGTTTCGAGTTCGTCTGCCTTCTGCGCCAATGCATCCAGATTCGTACACAGCAGCGCTTCGAACAAAGCTTGTCGCGTCGGGAAATGACGAAGCAGTGTGGCCAATCCAACATCGGCCCGGCGGGCGATATCTCGCATGGACGCATCGATGCCGTGCTCCGTGACGGCGTCACGCGCGACTGCAAGTAGATGACTGTAATTTTTTCTGGCGTCGGCTCGCATGGGTTGCCTTGACAAACGGATCACCGATCCATATATTTGGATCAGTGATCCGGATGCCTCTAATTGGGATCTGGATCGGTGATCCACAAGATACAGCGCCCTTGTCCCGATGGAAACAGAGACGCTGTCCGACGCGACGAAAGGTGAAAAAGTCATGGGAAAGCTTGAAGGTAAGGTTGCAGTCATCACGGGCGGATCCAGCGGCATGGCCCTGGCGAGCGCCAAGCGGTTCGTCGAAGAAGGGGCCTACGTTTTCATCACGGGGCGGAGACAGGAAGCGCTCGATGAGGCCGTCAAGCTGATCGGCCGGAACGTGACCGGCGTGCGCGGCGACGCGGCCAATCTCGACGACCTCGACCGCCTGTTCGATACGGTCAAGCGGGAAAAGGGCAAGATCGACGTCCTTTACGCGAGCGCCGGCATAGGCGAATCCGTCCCACTAGGCGAGATTACCGAGCAGCATTTTGATGCGGCCTTCGGCCTCAATACGCGCGGCACGCTGTTTACGGTGCAGAAGGCGTTGCCGCTGTTCAACGATGGCGGATCGATCTTCATGACCGGGTCGGTTGCTTCGGTGAAAGGCTTTCCTGGTTACGGCGTGTATGCGGCGAGCAAGGCGGCGTTGCGCTCGTTCGCACGCACGTGGCTCAACGAACTGAAGGGCAGGAATATCCGGGTGAACGTGCTGAGCCCGGGGCCGATCGCTACACCGATGCAGGACCAAGTTCTCACCGAGGAGGCGAAGCAAATGTTCGAATCCTTGATCCCGCGGGGAAAGATGGGGCGTCCTGAGGAAATTGCGGCGGCCGCGGTGTTTCTTGCTTCAGACGATTCGAGCTTCGTGAATGGCGTGGACTTGTCTGTCGACGGTGGCTTCTCAGCCATCTGACATCGCGCCGAAAAACGTGTGAGTGCCTGGCACTCCGAAAGACGCTGATCACGCCTGAATCATTCCGGGCAACCCACGTCAACACCGATCGGAACAACAACATGAGTTACGCAATTGTAGGTTTCGGCGCGGTCGGCCAGGCGCTGGCCCGCATGTTCGCCCGCAAGGGCATCGAAGTGGCTGTAGCAAGCAGGCATCCGCCTGAAGCGCTTGCGCCACAGGCAAACGCGATCGGGCCGACAGTCATTCCCAAGACCTTGAACGACGCGCTCGAGGCCGACATCGTGATGCTGGCTGTCCTGTACGAGCAGCACCGAGAGGTCGCGAAGGCACAGGCAAGCTGGAAGGGCAAGATCGTGATCGATGTAATGAACACGCTCGACGATCTGGGCGGCGTTCCTTCCTCTTCGGTAGTAGCCCAGGCCCTACCCGGCGCTCAATTGGTCAAGGCGTTTAACCATCTGCCTGCCCGCGTTCTCGCGGAAGATCCGGCCATCAACGGCGGACGACGCGTCGTATTCCTGTCGGGCGACGATGAAAGCGCGACGGCAACAGTCGCCGCTCTGGTCGAGAAACTCGGCTATGCGCCAGTTAATCTCGGCAAGATCGCGGAAGGCGGTCAGCTCGTGCAGGCGCGGAACGGGATCTGGGGACCCTTGGTCTTCCAGGACCTGTTCAAGAAGGGGCAGTGATCGATGTACGACCACGTGCTGTCGAACGCGGGATTTACGAGCACATGGCCTGAGCCAACACGCGTCGGAAAGCGCTGTGAGGGGCGTTTTCCGATGCGCATGTAACCCGTGCCGCCGTAGTGACGAATGCGTTGATATGAAGACATCATTCCTCGCCAGGCTTACCATCTCGCCACTACCGTTGCCACGCGAATGGTATGCCCTCCCATTACGGTTAATGCTTGGCCTGGGTTTCATGGAACACGGATACGCAAAACTCGTTCGTGGCCCGGATGCATTCATCGCGATTTTGCATGCGATAGGAGTCCCCTTCGCGGATCTGCTTGGATGGGCCACGATCGTGATTGAGATCGTGGGTGGCCTGCTGATTTTGTTGGGCGCTTTCGTTCCCGTTGCAACACTACCGATGATCGTCGTGCTGTTGGTTGCTATTTTCACAGTGCATCTACCGAACGGATTCAGTTCGATCAAGCTGATGTCCTATGACGCATCGGGGGCGCATTTTGGCCAGCCTGGTTACGAGACTGATTTGCTCTATGCAGCAGGTCTGATTGCTCTATGTATCGGTGGCGCTGGCCCATTGGCCTTAGATACCTATTGGGTTTCTCGACGCCGACAAAAATGATCCGGGCTTTAGGTCACGCGCTGCGACTTGTGATTGCACCGACTCATCGCGATAGATAGTGGCGCTGGTGCGGTCACCGGCTGAATCCGCAATCCAAGCCGGGCCTTCACTCTCTTGCGCTCGGCAGACTGGACTGAACATAAAACGGTAGAGAACGACCTGCAGACAGATTAAGGTTGGCACCCTGATCCGAGCACAAGGAAAAGAGCGTGCGCTCTATCCATTTCATATCGGGATTGCCACGATCCGGCTCCACCTTGTTGGCGGCACTGCTGCGCCAGAATCCGCGATTTCATGCGGGCATGAGTAGCCCGTTAGCGGGCATGGCGAATGTCATGCTGGGTGAAATGAGCGATCGCAATGAATTTTCGCTGTTCATCACCGACGAACAGCGCCGACGCGTATTACGCGGCCTTTTCGAGAATTACTACGGTGAGGAATTCAACGCCGATGTCATCTTCGATACCAGCCGCACATGGTGTGCAAAGTTGCCCATGCTGTGCGGGCTCCTTCCAAGCCTGAAAGTGATTGCCTGCGTACGTCATGTGTCGTGGATTATCGACAGTCTTGAACGCGTCATCCGGGACAACGCATTGCGCCCCTCCTCCATCTTCAATTTTCAGCCCGGAGGCACGGTCTATAGTCGCGCTGAAGGCTTGGCCAATGGCGAAGGTATGGTGGGTTACGCCTATAACGCCTTGAAGGAGGCGTTCTATGGCGAGCATGCGCAACATCTGATGGTGCTGCAGTACGAGACGCTGGTGCGCGATCCCCCGAAGGCGATGGCAGCTGTCTATGACTTCATCGGGCAGCCGCCGTTCCAGCACGATTTCGACAACGTACATTTCGATGCCGAAGCGTTCGACGCGCGTGCCGGCACACCCGGCTTGCACGCGGTTGGCAGGAAAGTGGCAGCGCAAGAACGCACGACGGTGTTGCCGCCGGATATCTTCCGGCGCTTCGAGAACGATGCTTTCTGGCTGAACGGGCTGGCGAACTTCCGTGGTGTAAAAGTGGTTTGAACCGCGCCATCGCGCTGTCATACGCAAACGTTATGCAAACGTCGGGAACCAAGGCTTTTTTTGCGAAAAGTTATTGATGCCATGTGTGACATGGGCCACGATACGCGTCGGCGTGTAGCTGCACACAGGCATCGCGCATACGCTGGCGAACGTTTGCACGCAAGAACGTCTCGCATGGGGGATCGGCGGCCTTAATCCGTCGCGATTTTCCGCCGCGGTCGCAAACCGCTCCTGCGACACGGCGCACGGCAGGGGAAAATTCGAATGAACCGCATCTATCGGCTCGTGTGGAACCGGTCGCTGGCTATCGTGCAAGTGGCCTCTGAACTCACGTGTACCCAAGATGGTGGTGCTTCAGTTAGCGGCGCCGCACGTGTGCCGCGCCGTAACGCACTTGCCGTGGCGATGGCCGGCCTGACGCTCGCCTGTGCCAGCGCGCCCGTATGGAGCCAGACTTGTACGCCCGCTGATCCATCCCAATGCGGTGGCACGCCCGGCGTCGGCGCGCGACAGACGCGCAGCCCGAACGGTGGTTGGGGCGATGGCGGCGGTGGCGACGCGACTCTCTGGATCACCAACACCAGCGAAGGCACCGGCAGTGCGGCTAGCGCTGGCAACGGTGGCAACGGCTCGCAAGGTATTTTCAACCCCGATAGCTCGATCAACGTTACCGCCAGTGGTGGCACCGGCGGCAGCGTAGGTGCGACCGGATCGACGGGTGTCGCCACGTCGGTGAGCGGCGCAAACGGCGGTGCGGGCGAAGCGGCAGCCGCCGTGAATGCGCAGAATCTCGTTGGCGGCGGCGGCGGCGGCGGCGGTGCGGGTATTTTCATTAACGATCGCATTTCCTCACCGACCGTCGGGTCCACCATCACCATCCAGGGCGGCACCGGCGGCGTAGGTGGCGACGCGACAGCGAATTCGTCCAATGGCAATGCCACCAATGGCGACCCGGGCGGCGGCGGTGGCGGCGGCGCAGGCATCATCATCGACGCGGGTGCCGATACGGTGACACTGGTTAATGGCGGCAAGCTCCTGGGTGGCGGCGGTGGCGCGGGTGGCAACGGCGGTTATGCCGGCGGTGGCGGTGGCGGTGGCGATGGGCTGCTGGTACTTGGCGCGGGCGCCCAGCTGACCAACAGCACGGGCGGCGTGATCTCCGGCGGCGCGGGTGGCAACCCGGGTGCCTACCAGGACGGCACCAACGAGCCGGGCGGCTATGGCGGCGGCGGTGCGGGCGTGAATATCGCTGGCACGGGTGCCCAGCTGACCAATAACGGCTCGATCACCGGTGGCTCCGCTTCCGCGAACAGCGCCAATGCGGCCGATTACCCCCAACAGAACGGCACCGCCGGGGCCGGTGTCCGCATCCTCGGCACGGGCGCGGTGCTCACCAATAACAGCTCGATCACAGGTGGCTCGATCACCGGCAGCAATGCCGGCAACACGGGCACGCCAGGCGCCGGTGTGGTGGCGACCGGTGGCGCTACGGTAACCAACAGCGGTTCCATCCAGGGTGGTACCGCCGGCACGGTGCAGGCAGATTCGGTGCTGTTTTCCGGCGGCGGCAATACGTTGACGATCGAAGCGGGCGCCAGCTTTACCGGCAATATCGTCAGCACCAGCGGCACTATTAACGGCGGCGATACGCTAGTGCTGAGCGGGAACACCAATGGCACCTTCAATCCAGGCCTGATCTCCGGTTTCGCCACCAACGAGAAGACTGGCACCAGCACCTGGACGCTCAACGGTACCGACACCACGGGTATCACGTGGACCATCGAGCAGGGTCAGCTGACCGGCGACCCCAGTGCGTTCGGTGGCGATCTGACGATTGCCAGCGGCGCATCGGTGGATTTCAATCCCGTCACTCTCGGCACCTACTCCCATGTGATCAGCGGCGCGGGCGAAGTGATCAAGGATGGCTTCGGTACGCTGGTGCTTTCCGGTACCAACACCTATACCGGCGGTACCGTTATTGATGCGGGCCTGCTGGGCGTTTCCGCCGACGCCAACCTGGGTGGCAGCAGTGGCGCGGTCACGATCAATGGCGGCACGCTGCAAATCGCCGCTGCATTCACCACGGCACGCAACTTCATCATCAACCCCGCCTCCATTGGCAGCGAGCTGGAGACGGATTATGACCTGACGATATCCGGCAACATCACCGGCAGCGGTCTCTTGACCAAGACCGGCCTGGGCACGCTCACCCTTTCCGGCATCAACAGCTACTCCGGCGGCACGGATATCGAACAAGGTACGTTGCAGGGCACCACCAGCAGCCTGCAAGGCAACATCACCGACAATGACACGCTGGTGTTCAACCAGACGACCAACGGCACGTACAGCGGCGTGATTTCAGGCACCGGCACGCTGACGACGAGCGGTACCGGTACGGTGACACTGACCGGCGCCAATACCTACGGCGGCAGCACAACCATCAATGCGGGGACAATGATCCTTGATGGCGCCAACACCAACACCGGCCTGACCACGGTGGCATCCGGTGCGACGCTGATCGTCGGCGACAGTTCGCATACCTCGGCGGCGGTGGGTGGTTCCGTCAGTGTCGTCGGTGGCACGCTTGGCGGCTACGGCGTCGTGCTGGGCAGCGTGACGCTTTCCAATAGTGCGTCGCTCTCACCTAGCGAAGCGGGTGCTATCGGATCGCTGACCATCGATGGCGATCTGACCATCGGCGATGGCTCGCAGCTCAATTTCGATTTCGGTGCGCCAGGCCCGAATTTCAGCACACCGGGCCAGAGCGATCACGTGGTCGTGGGCGGCAGCCTGTCGATCGGCAGCTCCACGCTCAACGTCAACAATCTCGGCAGCATGGGTCCGGGCTTGTACGAGCTGTTCAGCTGGACCAACGTGCTGGACATCACCGGTGGCGGCTTTGCGCCACCCAGCGGCATGAGCCTGCAGATTCTTACCGTCGACAAGGAAATCAACCTGATCGATACCGTGGGCGTGACGCTCGACGAATGGGATGCGAACGGCCTCGCCAGCCCAAGCCAGATGGGCGGTGGCAGCGGTACGTGGAGCACCACGTCCAATACCTGGTCCAATACCAACGGTCAGTACGTCGGGCCGATGTCGCCGCAACCCGGCTTTGCGATCTTCGGCGGCACATCGGGCACGGTCGCGGTGGATGACACCAATGGCCAAGTCAGTGCCACCGGCATGCAGTTCGTCAGCGATGGCTATCACCTCACCGGTGGTGCCATCGATCTGGTCGAGCAGAACGGTACCGCGCCGGTATTGCGCGTGAGTAGCGGCGACACCGCGATTATCGACAACGTGCTGCAAGGTACCGACGGCTTCAACAAGACCGACGGCGGCACGCTGGTACTTACCGGCACCAATACCTATACCGGCACCACCACGCTGAGCGGCGGCTATTTGTCGGTGTCGTCGGATGCCAACCTGGGCGCCGCGGCCGATTCGCTGGATTTCGAGGGCGGCACGCTTGAAATCACGGGTACCACGTTCACTCAAACGGCGCGCACGATCATCTGGGGCAGCCCGGGTGGCGGTTTCGATATCGACGATGCAGCGAATACGTTCACCGTATCGCAGACACTTACCGGAACCGGCGGTTTACTGAAGAGCGGAGCCGGCACGCTGGTGCTGAGCGGTGCCAATACCTACAGCGACGGCACAGTCATCGACGCAGGCACCTTGCAGGGTGATACGACCAGCCTGCAGGGCAACATCACCAACAACGCCACGTTGCTGTTTACGCAGACCAGTGACGGCACATTCAGCGGAGCGATTTCCGGCAGCGGCACGTTGATCAAGAACGGCAGCGGTACGTTGACATTAAGTGGCACCGATACTTATACCGGTGGCACCACGATCAATGCGGGCATATTGCAAGGCGACTCGAACAGCCTGCAAGGCAGTGTCGTCAACGACGCAGCGCTGGTATTCGATCAAACCGGTAACGGCACTTACAACGGCGTGATCAGCGGCAGCGGTAGTGTGACCAAGATCGGAACCGGCACACTGTCATTGGTCGGGGCGAATACTTATACCGGCGGCACCACCGTCAGTGCCGGCACGTTGCAGGGCGATTCCAGTAGCCTGCAAGGCAATATCACGGACAACGCAGCCCTGGTGTTCGATCAGGCCAGCGATGGCACTTTCGGCAGCGTGATCAGCGGCAGTGGCAGCCTGGTCAAGACCGGCGCCGGTACATTGACGCTCACTGGCGCCAATACCTACAGCAGCGGCACCACGGTCAGCGCCGGTACGCTGCAAGGCGATACCACGAGCCTGCAGGGCAATATCGCCAACAACGCCACGCTGGTGTTTGCGCAAACTAGCGACGGCAACTTTAGCGGCGCGATCTCCGGTACCGGCCAGTTGATCAAGAACGGCAGCGGTACGCTGACATTGAACGGCACCGATAGCTACACCGGCGGCACCACCATCAGCGCCGGTACGCTGCAAGGCACTGCGAGCAGCCTGCAAGGCAACATCACCAACAACGCAGCGCTGGTGTTCGATCAGGCCGGCGATGGTACTTACGGTGGCGTGATCAGTGGCGGTGGCAGCGTGACCAAGACTGGCACTGGCATGTTGTCACTCACCGGCGCCAATACCTACAGCGGCGGCACCATGATCAGCGCCGGCACCCTGCAGGGCGATACGACTAGCTTGCAAGGCAACATCACCGACAACGCAACACTGGCATTCAATCAGGTCAGCGACGGCACCTACAGCAATGTGATCAGCGGCAGCGGCAGCCTCACCAAGACGGGCGAAGGTACGCTGATTCTGGATGGCGCCAACACCTACACGGGTGGCACCACGGTCAGCGCTGGCACCTTGGAAGTCGGCGACAGCAATACCGCTACCGCATCCATTGATGGCGCAGTGGACGTGCAAGGCGGAGGTACTTTGCGCGGCCATGGCACCATCGTAGGCAATGTCACCAGCGATGGCATCGTGTGGCCGGGCGGCTCAGTGGGTACGCTCACCATCCAGGGCAATTACACCCAGAACGCTGATGGCACGCTGCAGTTCGACGTCACACCGACACAGGCCTCGATGCTGAAGGTTACTGGCAGTGCCAGCCTTGCTGGCACGCTCGATCTAATCTTCGCGCCGGGCACCTATGGCACCGATAAGTACACCTTGATACAAGCCGGATCGGTCAGCGGCACGTTCGCTACCGTCGATGGCACCGTGCCAGGATCGATCCGCTCGCAGATCAGCTACAGCGCAACCGATGTCGATCTGGTCTTGACGCAGCTATCCGTGAAGCCGCTCGACAGCAGTCTGTACGGCAACCTGATGCGCAGCGCGGATCTCGCCGGCCAGCAGGATATGGGCTCGGTGCTTGACGTTGCGCTGCTGTCACGCGATACGCAATGCGGTGCCGACCATGCACCCACGATGCAGAATGTCAGCGCTTCGTGCGGGAACGGTGGCGCATGGGCGCAATACACCGGTTCCAATATCTCGCTGGGAGGCGCCGATGGATCGAACAACACCACTTTCGGTTTGCTTGGTGGTGCTGATTACGCCGTCGGCGACATCGTTCATGTGGGACTGCAGGCGGGTGTGGGTCAGATCAATGGCAACGACAAGCTGGGTGGCAACGGGCGCGTCGACAATGTGCACGGCGGTGTCTACGCCTATGCCGATGCAGGACCGGTGGTGCTTTCGGCCGTCGTCGATGCGATGCATAGCGATTACCACTTCAATCGCGCTAGCGGCATTGGCACGGCGACCTCCACACCGGGCGGCAACATGCAATCCGCCGCCTTGCAGGCCGCGTGGCCGCTGCAACTCGACTCATGGCAACTCACGCCGAAGGTCGGCGCGCTGTATCAACGGCAGACACTGGATGGCTTCAGCGAAACCTTGAACAGTACCAACCCCGACGCGGCAAGTTTCCCGGTCGATGGCACGCGCAGCCGTTATACCTCTCTGCAACCCTACGCCATCATGGCGATCGAACACAGCTTCGTGGCAGGCGGCGTGACCTACGTGCCTGAAGTGAGCCTGGGCTATCGCTACGACACGCACAACGCAGCGACACCGGTTGTGCAGGTCACCGCCCAGGACGGCACGGTGTTCGATCTACCGGGAACGACCCAAGCACGGGGCATGGGTACGGCCAGCGCACGCATCACGGCAGAAGCGGGTGCATCATGGAGTTTGTACGCGGACTATCAGGGATTCTTCGGCAGTCGCTTGCACGACAATGCGCTGAGTGTTGGATTCACCAAGCGTTTTTAATGGCTTGGTGGTTTCCGATTTCATGCATCCACGACAGCGGCAACATCACGAGAAGCTCTCTAAAAATGCAGCTTGCCGGAAATTCTCGATCGTCGCCCCGGCGAAGGCCGGGGCCTAGTGACTTTTGATCACTGGAAACCAAAGGCTCTGGGCCCCGGCCTTCGCCGGGGCGACGGACAAAAAACGCCAACTTGAACGATTGGCATTTTGAGAAAGCTTCCAAGGAGTTCCTGACGTGATCCAACGAATGATTGTCGCCTTGGCATTTTCCCTGATAAGCACGGGCGTCGTTGCTCAGACAAAAGCTAGCGATGTCCATGGCAACCAGAGCACCGAGCTTCTCGCTATCGTCCATGCCAGCAAGCTCGTTGATCTGACCCATTCGTTCAGTGCGAGCACGCCGGTCTGGAGTGGCTTCGGTCAAGCGATCATCACTCCCGCGAAAGATCCAAAGACCGGCCAGCCCTACACCATCGAAAAAGATGGATTCAGGGCTAATTACTTCTCCATGGTTGGTCAGTATGGAACGCATATCGATCCGCCTGCGCATTTTGATGCCCATGGCGCCACGATCGACGCCATTCCGTTAGACCAGATGATCCTTCCCTTGGTGGTTTTCGATATCACCGGCCTGCTGCACAAAGATCCCAATCATGCGTTGAACGTCAACGACATTCTGTCTTGGGAAAAGAGTCATGGCCGCGTTCCATCCGGGTCGTTCGCTGCGCTGCGAACCGATCTGTCTAAAGACTGGGATACCAACCCGACGCGATTCAAGCGCTCACCCTTCCCCGCCTGGTCACTGGCCGCCGTGCGCTTCTTGATCGAACAGCGCGGCGTCACAGCGATCGGCCACGAATCGCTCGACACCGACACGACTCCCCATATGGATTCCGAAACCTGGCTTCTACAACACGGCCATTACCAGATCGAAGCCATGGCCCATCTCAATGAGGTACCCGCGACCGGCGCTGTCCTCATCGCCATGTGGCCCAAGGTCAAGAACGGCGAAGGATTTCCGGTGCGCGTCATGGCGGTGGTGCCAGCAGATGTTTCGCAAGGACATTGAGGTAGCAAGCGAACAAGCGACGCATAGGTTCCCGTTTAGTGATGTTTCAACCCCGGAAAGATCACCATTAGCAAGAGGGCAACCACATACCAAAGAATTACCGTCCCTAGCGTCACGCAGGTGCTAACGCTGTATTTGTAGAGTCTGCTTTTCGTCGATCGGAAAATCGCGAAATTGGCCGTAACCGCGAGCGCCGCGAACAACCCTCCAATTGCGCCACCTATCACCAACACCAAAAGCGGCAAAGCAGCCCAGAAGTACTCAAATCCGCCGAGTTTCTGCTGTTCCTTCGGCTGTGAAATCGTGAAGGATCCTTCAGGGCGTTTACCGATATTTGGATCCTTCTCACTCATCATCCGAGCAAATTCGTCTGGCGTTTTCATATCCTTCTCCTTGTTATGAGCGTCAGTCGGCGCAGACTTCCACCTGTCTGCGGAAAGTTTTACCCGTTACTTTTAATCATATCCACTCTGGGTTGGAAGCGGACTTCCTACTTCTGAAACCGCAATCAGGCCCATTTCCTGTATTTGCCGCGCAAAACAAGACTAAAGGAGGATGCCATGAAAACGGGGTCTCCACTTCGGCCGGATGTCATCAACCCTGAGCTGATTCCTCTCGATCTTCCAACCGGTCAAAGATCCTTGTCGGCACCCTCCAAACAGATACTCTGCCTCCTGGACGCCCCGGGAGTTGTTTGAAGCCTGCCAACGCACAAATCTTTAGGACGCTTTGTCGAATTCGGTTCCGGCCGTTCGACGTGATAGTGAAGGCCGGCAATCGGGCCACCTGAATGTGATAGAGGGGAACAGACATGTCGCAATATCTGGTTGCCATTCATCACCCTGAAAACTACGACCCGTCCCTCGAAGGCGAAGCGATGATCCGCGATATCCACGCGCTCAACGAAGAGATGGCGACCGCGGGCGCCAGGTTCTTCGCCGGTGGTCTGGAGTCGGCTGACAAGGCGAAATCGCTGCGCAAGCAATCGGGTGGCAAGGTGGCCGTTACCGATGGCCCATACATTGAAGCCAAGGAACACATTGGCGGTTTTTGGATACTGGAGGCCGCTGATATGGATGAGGCACTGGCTTGGGGGCGCAAGGCTGTGGTCGCCTGCCGTGCACCCGTCGAGGTGCGAGCGTTTCTTCGTCGCGGCTAAAAGTCGAAATCACTGCAGCCCCTCTGAATGAGTTTTGTCGTTGGGACGGTGTCTGCTTCGGGTCGAAAGCGAGTTGTCAGAACCGATTGATCTGGTCCTTCCTTGGGTCGCACCAGCGCGAGGAGAAAGCGATGAGAGAGCTGATCTTGACGATGTCTGTGACGCTCGACGGTTTTGTCAGCGGCCCCGACGGCGACATCCAATGGGTATTTAGCGGCGACCAGGAAGCCATAACCTGGAAGGTGGAGAACATGTGGAACGCCAGCCTGATCATCATGGGCAGCCGTTCCTTTCAGGACATGGCCCCGTTTTGGCCAACGTCCACCATGGCGTTCGCGCCGGCGATGAATCAGATCCCCAAGGCGGTCTTTTCAAAACGGGGACCGGTGGTCCTGGAGGCTGCCGCCAAGGGACTCAGGGACGCCCGGGCTCAGGCTGGCGACACGCTTCAACCCGGCGCGGAAAGCTGGGCCGAAGCCTATGTGGCCAGCGGCGACCTGGCCGACGAAATCAACAAACTGAAAGCTAAGGACGGCAAGCCGATCATCGCCATTGGAGGCGCCACCTTCGCGCGTAGCCTCATCGCCCAGAACCTGGTCGATCAATACGTCCTGATGATCTATCCGATCGCGTTGGGCAAAGGCCTGCCGATCTTCTCCGACCTGCCCGCGCCGAGGCCACTGAAGCTGGTCAGTTCGAAGGCCTTCCCGCTCGGCGCGATGGCGCAGACTTATCGGCCGGCGTGATCACGTCTAACGGGCATCACTACTTTTTAGAAGGCACGCGTGGAATGACTTGCGCGTTGAGCAACGCACTCTGAAAGACGTCCGGATCTCCTTGCCCCAAGACATTTGCGATCGAACCATCGGGAAGCATCAGAACAGCCGTATAAGACTGGCCCCAGGCATCGCATACCCACATTTGGTTTCTTGACTGGTATCGAACTGAGACATGCTCACCATTCGCGATGACTGATGCATCTTTTTCGCAAAGTTGGTGAAACTTCAACATGTCGCCCTTCAGGCTGTAGGGACCCGCGAAGACATTCATATAGGGCGCATTTTGAGAGGGTTTCCCGTCTTGGGTATACGCGAGCGCTCCAACCACACTAGGCACTAAGCGAAGTCCGGATACATGTAGCCTTAGGCCAAACGCAACTTCAGGATCGCGTATTTGGTCATTCCATGAAACCGTCGACAGATACTTTTTAAGTTCCTCAAATTTTCCCGGCTTGGATCCAGAATAGGAGAGCAACAGATCAAGCGATGTATCACCTCTTGAGGCATTGAGCTGCCACCCATCCCATGTGCCTTTTCCTTCAGATCGCGTTCGCTTATACAGAACCCCACTGATGGTGGAACTTCGAAATGATTCACCAGCACCTGGAAATGCGTATTTATTCATACTGCCCTTAGACGCAGGCCCCTCCACCAAACCCACCATGACTTCGTGGCGGCTATCGATAAAGATCGTACCCAGGGGTGCAATCACCACGCCATCCGGGAGCGCCATGCTTACCCCAGTCCCCGGGATAACCGTCACTTCGCGTGTCTCAGCTACATTCCCCTCGACTAAATAGACAAGTGCGCCAAGCGCAGTGATCCCGCAGATACCAGCTAGAAGCCAAGTGTTTTTGCTCATCCTTCCCCCGAGATCGAATGTTCAAAAATTCCTTTGATCGCTTGCGTTCAACCACGAATACCTGCAAGACAACCGCCATAGGAACATAAGCAAAGGCGTAAGCCCCCCCCCCATTTGGATCAATGTGAGTCAGTCCCAGCGGTTGGCATTTTTTGGAAAGCCTGGCCGCTGTATTCGGACCACGCAGAATCGCTGTCCTGAGGGTGCCTGCATCACGACCCAGCGCTCGAGACGATCAACCACCTGCGCACCCAACTTCTCCAGGCGAGCTACCTCGGCAGGAATGTCATCGGTTTCAATGTCTAAATGGACCCTGCTTTCATGTGAGACACGTTGAATTTGAACGATGGGCTCATCGTCTGGCGTTTCCAACATTCGGTAGTTACCACGCGTGCCAGGATGGTCCATGTCGACGGGCCTTCCTAATGCTTCGGCCCAGAAGCTGGCGGCCTTATCGATATCAGGCGTATTGCAATCAATGAGTAGCGCGCATAGGCGGGAATAATGCATAACTTCCTCATCCTGATCAGGTTACGGGAATGTAAAAAAAATCCGCGTCGGATCGGAAGCCGACGTTTCAGCGCGACGTTATGCTACGCGAGCCCTTACCGCTTGACAGGCCTGTTTCACGGGGAGTACACAGATCGGGCATCTTCCATCATCTGTCATTTGCAGGAGTAGGGATATGAGCCGTGCAAATGTAGTTTTGTTGATTTTTTCAGTATGGATGGCGAGCGCAATGAATGCCGCCGCGAACGGCGTCTCATCGGGAAATATCTCGGCGCCCGCTCAAGCCACCGCTGATCATGGAGCTGGTCAGATCCAGTCCGGCGAAGTCATGAATGTGCCTTTGCTGGTGATCGTAGATGCCAGGGGACAGGTTCGCGACATCCAGCACTCGCAACGACTGCCAACCCAAGTCAATGATCTGCTTTGGCAGAGCGTCAAAAATTGGACCAAGGCATCCGCCGTTATTGACGGCAGGCATGAAGCGGCACAAGTTTTTATGAATGTGACTCTGCATGCTGTGCCGCAATCCGATGGCAAAACAAACGTCTATTTCACCCTGGCATCGGAAGGCCCTGTATTACGCGGTTATTGGAGAATGTGGGGTGGCCGCCTGCATGGTTTTTGCTCGAGTTCCACCGGCCTGATTGCTGGCGAGGGTGGAAAGGGCTATCACTGCGCCTCCGAGCTTGTTCCCGCTTCTGCATCATCCGCACCGGCGCCTGCCTCGCCATAAGCACAGGCAATCCATCGACTGCAATCGGCACTTCAATCTTGAAAGGGTAGATTTGCATGCTTGTCTTTATGAGCATGCAGTCTCCCTTTCGTCCTGTGTTGCACCTGCACTGTTCGTACTGGCGGCTGAAGGCCTCGGACTTCTAGCAGTGTTCGCTTTGGCTTACGAACGGGAACTCTCCGCTGATAACCGCGGTCGAGTGCTTAGCGCGCCGCGTCGAGTGCGTTTTGGGAGAAGGATTCAATGAAGGGGATTGCGTATAGGGCATTCGCAGTGGTTGCAGGGATATCGATCGCCACCCAAGCCATCGGAGCTGAGCTGGCAAGCCAGTCCACAGAAGGCCAAGATTTACCAGCGCTACATGCACTGTGGAGTCGCTATCAACAAGCTGTCGCAAGGAAGGATGTCACAGCATTACTGGATATGTACGTGAGCGGAGATGCTCCTGTCATGGGCGGCATTGCTCCTAAGTCTTACGCAGTCATTACTGCTGCCAACAAGCAACCGGTGCCGCGTACTTTTCTAAGTACCGCAAAGCAAGAAGTGGCCGGCGAAATCAAGTTGCCACCCGATCAGATTGAAAACCTCAACATGTATTCGGATGGAGAAGTCGGTTCAATCTCGTTTGACTACAAGGCCAGCGTCGGTCACGGCCGGATCATCTGGACAACGGTCCATACCAACGATGGGTGGAAAATAGCTTCCGTCGTCTATTCGATAAATGTGCCCGCAGCGGACAGCAAGAACACATCGGGATAGCGTGTTGGGTTCTTGAGGGTCAGGTTATCGTCGGTTTGTGGCGGTAGGAGTCTGCCACTACCCAGGCGCTTGCCGTTAACGTCCACGAGACAACACTCTCGCTCCATTGAAAAGCGTTGGGACCTGTTGCTACAACCGGCGCCCATACCAGCAGGGTAAACAAACCCATCTGCAAGGCCGAGAATATCGCAGCCGGCCTTGCATAGATGCCCGTGAGTACCGCCGCACCGGCTGCGATGTAAGCGCAGCCGGTGAAGCAAGCCCACACTGTGGGCCATGGCAACTCATGCGGAACCAGCGCGACGGTCTCCTTAAGATAGGTGAAATGGGCTGCACCGAAAGGGATCAAGGCCATACCGTAGAGCATTCTCGAGATACGCACGCCTTTGTCGCCAACGGCAAACGCCGGGAGATGTTGCGTGTCCCATTCGGTGGCAAGCCAGGCAAACAATGCCCAGGCGCCAGCCACATACACGGCACCTTCGCCGCATCCCGACCAAGAGTCCTGCGTGGCGGGTGCGAGGAACAAGCCAGGCACTCTGAACAACAGCATCCAGAGCAGGAGGTAGGCAAGCAGCAGGCGAGCAGCCGCGGCACGCAGGAAGAACAAGCCCACGCCGGTTCCCAGCGAGATAAGCGCGCAGAGATAAACCAGTACCTCACGTGCAGGCAGGCCCGCAGGAACGGGCGGCCATATGGCTGCGAAATCGCGCTGGATCAAGCCGACGATGCCCAGCGCGATCATGGTCAACGCGAAGACTGCATGCCCCGTACTTGCGATCCGCATCAGCCCGTCCTCCGGCGCTGTTTACAGTGTACGGTCCGCGCCACCCAATGGCGGTAGCCAAATCGCTTGCGTTGGATGAAGCCAATCCATGGCTTTAGGCGCAGATCCACGATCTCCCTGCGTGGCGTGCGTGCTCAAACCGATGATGCACAACGAGCAAACGTGGCTTCGAACAGAAGATGAGTCACACGCTGTCCGCCGCCGATTTGGCACGGCGGCGGTGCGCAGCCTGCTTGGCACGATTACCGCAGAGCGACATGCTGCACCACCTGCGTGCATGTCCACGCGTGTGATCGGCAAACAACAAAGTGCAAGCAGGACCTTCGCAAGCCTTCACGTAAGCGAAGTCTTCTGCGCACACAAGATGCGCCATCGATTCGGCAATCGGCAGCAACAAGGTTTCTGGTGACGTCCAACGCCGCGAGCGCGACAGCTGGAATGCGGAAGGTGCGCCATTTTCTGACGCGATGATTTCGCCATATCCCTCATCGCGCGTCAGCAATTGGTTGAGCGGGTCAAGCTTGCTTAGATCTGCGCCCTTCAGCGGATGCCCCTTGTGCTCCTGGACGAAGCCACGGAACCACTCCCGGAGCGCGCGGGCCTGGCCGGCCAAACGATCCAGCTCTCCGGGAATCGCACGCTCACGGATGGAGCCAAGCACCTCATCGGGTACCAGCCGCGCCTGGTGAAGCCAACCCAGCAACCCCTCCCCGTCATCGAGCCAGTCGACCGGGGTATCCACTGGCGTGGCTACCGAATTGAGGAAATCCAGTCCGAGTGAGTCGGCCAGGAAAAGGGCGGGATTTGGCTGCGGCATAGGGTTGTCTCCTGTCGAGGACAGTAACCGGCCTGAAAGTTGTTGACAAGTTACTTTTGTCGAAATAACCTTCATAACTATGTCGAGGAGGTTACGACGATTTCAACCCTCAGCAACCTTCACTGACTCGGGCCAAGACGCGCAGGAGAGGCAAAAATGAGCAATCAGAGCGTAACCGTAGTGTTTGCCCATGGCGCATGGGCGGATGAGTCGAGCTGGCGCAAGGTCGTAGACTTGCTCCACTCAAAAGGCATCAAGGCAGTTACTTTTCGCCTGCCATTGTCGTCGCTGGCCGACGATGTCGCCGCGCTGGAAAGAACCCTGGAACACGTCGATGGCCCAGTGGTGCTGGCCGGTCACGCCTACGCCGGCGCGGTGATCGCCTCCACGGGGAATGCCAAGGTACGCGCCCTGGTTTACATCGCGGCCCTCGCTCCGGACCAGGGTGAGACGGTGGCGGATGTGTTCTATCGCAACGCGCACGATGACCGGGCACCGAAGCTGGCGCCGGACAGCGAGGGATGGATCTGGCTCCCGACCGAAGCATTCGGCACTGCTTTCGCGCAAAACGCGACGCCGGAGGAACAAAAGGCGCTCGCCGCCGCACAGCGACCGATTTCGCCGGCGTGCATCACCGTTCCAGTCGCCAAACCGCTGTGGCGAAGCGTGCCGGCCTGGTACCTGCTTGCCGAGCAGGATCACATGATTCCCGAAAAGACTCAGCGCTTCATGGCTGAACGCATGAATGCACATATCAGCGCCCATCCCATCGATCACCTGCCGAGCGTCTCCGCACCGGAGCTCGTGGAAAAAGTCATCACTGACGCCGTACGTGCGAGCGACCGCTGATTGCGTCTCGCTTCCCCATCACATCATTTCGATCTTGAGGAGAAACACCATGTCCACCATCCGCTATGGTCACGCCAATGTCGACGGCCTGAACATTTTCTACCGCGAGGCCGGCACGCCCGACAAACCAAAGTTATTGCTGCTGCATGGCTTTCCGAGTTCCGGCCACATGTTTCGCGACCTGATCCCGTTGCTCAGCGATGACTTCCACATCATCGCGCCTGATCTGCCGGGATTCGGTCAGTCGGACATGCCATCGCGTGATCAATTCACCTACAGCTTTGACAACATCGCGAACGTCATCGACCGCTTTACAGAAGTCGTCGGTTTTGACCGGTTTGCCGTCTATGTCTTCGATTACGGCGCGCCAACCGGCTTTCGTCTTGCCGTGAAACATCCGGAGCGCATCACCGGGATCATCTCGCAGAATGGCAATGCTTACGAAGAAGGCTTGAGCGACGGCTGGAATCCTATCCGCGCCTATTGGCAAGACCCTTCGGCTGCGAATCGTGAAGCGTTGCGCGGTTTTCTAGCGCCAGAATCGACGCGTTGGCAGTACACGCATGGTGTCAGTGACGAGGCGCTCGTTTCGCCCGACGGCATTGCGCTCGACAACTACTATCTATCGCGCAAGGGCGCGGACGAAGTTCAGCTCGATCTATTTCTGAATTACCAGAGCAACATCGCGCTTTACCCGACTTTCCAGGCGTATTTCCGTCGCCATCATCCGCGCTTCCTGGCCGTGTGGGGCAAGAACGACCCGTTCTTCCTGCCGCCGGGTGCGGAAGCCTTCAAGCGCGATATTCCCGAAGCGCAGGTTCGTTTCTTCGATACCGGGCACTTCGCGCTGGAAACCCATGCGCAAGAGATCGCAGGCGTCATCCGCGAATTTTTCCAGGATTGATGTCAATCCATTCACGCGTGAGGAGACCAACATGTCCGAGTCAATTGCCATCGTGACGGGGGCAAGCCAAGGTATCGGTCAGGCCACTGCGATTCGCCTGGCAAAGGATTTCAGCTCGGTGGTGCTTGTCGCCAGGAGCCGCGAGCACTTGTTGGAGACGGCAAAATCCGTCGAGGCAGGTGGCGCGAAGACGTTGATCATCGAACTCGACCTGGCGGAAAAATCGTCGGCTAGCATCGTCGTTGAAAAGACATTGTCGACATTCGGCCGCATCGATGCGTTGCTCAATATCGCCGGGGCGGTGCCGCAAGTGGATCTTTTCGACATGACCGATGAGCAATGGGATGACGGCATGGCGCTCAAGCTGCATGGTGCACGGCGATTGACGATCCAGGCGTGGCCCGCGCTCAAGCAGACCAAAGGTTCGGTGGTGTTTACATCGGGCAATTCGGCCATCTTTCCGAAAGCGCCTTATGCCGCGGTCGGTACCATCAACGCAGCCATTGCTGCGTTGGCGAAGGCATTCTCGGATCGCGGTATTACCGACGGCGTACAAGTCAACAGCGTGCTGCCGGGTCCCGTCATGACTGGACGCCGCCGCTCCTATCTCGAGCATTGGGCGCCCTTGCATGACATGACGGTTGCCGAAGCAACCGAGCGCTTTCCTCGCGACGCCGGTATCGCACGCTACGGCCAACCCGAGGAAATTGCTGAGCTGATGGCTTTCCTGGTATCGCCTGCGGCCCGCTGGATGACCGGATCGATGCTTCGCATGGATGGCGGAGAGGTTAAATCCGTCTAGCCTGTCGGCATGGCACGTACAGATTCGCCCTGCTTGCATGCTGCACGCCGGATGTGGGCGCACAGCATGCTCAGGTCCAATTGCCACACAAACAAGGTGGCAGAGGGATCAGTGTGCCGCCACAGCAGAACCCAGCTCGTTCAAGGCAGTCATCGCATCATCAGGCAGCATCAGCTTCGCAGCGGCGATATTTTCATCGAGATGAGTCATGGACGATGTGCCCGGGATCAGCAGCATGTTCGGCGCCCGATGCAGCAACCATGCAATGGCTACTTGCATCGGCGTGGCATGCAGCTGGCTGGCCACCTCGGAAAGCACGGATGATTGCAGTGGCGTGAAGCCGCCAAGCGGGAAGTACGGTACGTAGGCGATGCCATCGCGGGCGAGATCATCGATCAAAGCGTCATCGTGCCGGTGCACAAGGTTGTAGTGATTCTGCACGCAGACGATCGGGCAGATCTTGCGCCCTTCTGCAATCTGGGTTGCCGTGACGTTGCTGAGACCGATATGGCGCACCAATCCTTGCCGCTGCAGATCGGCGAGCACCGTGAGCGCTGCTTCAATGGAACCTTCAGCAGGTCCATGCGGATTGATCATGATGCGCAGGTTCACCACCTCCAGCACATCCAGTGCGAGATTGCGCAAATTGTCGTGCACGGCCTGAGTCAGTTCCTCGCGCGCGAAGGCAGGAATCCACGCACCATCGCTGCCGCGTCGTGCACCGATTTTCGTGACGATAACCATGTTGTCCGGATAAGGAGCCAGCGCCTCGCGGATCACCTGGTTGGTGACATGCGGACCGTAGAAGTCGCTGGTATCGATGTGGTTCACGCCGGATGCAACAACGTGGCGCAACACGGCCAGGGCCGCCGCGTGATCCCGGGGCGGGCCGAATACGCCGGGACCGGCAAGCTGCATGGCGCCATAGCCGAGCCGTTTCACCGTGCGATCGCCCAGGACAAAGGTGCTGGTCGGTTTGATGTTGGACATTTCTGATCTCCTTACAGGACGTCCGCAAGAGTAGGTGCTGTTCGATCGCGCGATAAGAGAGCACAATTCGCACGGGCCGTGCGGAATGGCGAACAATGACGACGGATCTCAGTGATCTTAATGCCTTCATAGCAGTCGCCCGTGCCGGAGGTTTTCGTGATGCCGCGCGCGCAGGCAACATGAGTCCATCCGGTCTGAGCGAAGCGGTTCGGCGGTTGGAAAGCCAGCTTGGCGTGAGGTTGCTCAATCGCAACACGCGCAGCGTTGTGCCGACCGAAGTTGGCAAGCGCCTGCTCGACCGGCTTGGCCCGGCCTTGGCCGAAGTGGAATCAGCGCTCGATGTCGTCAACAGCGCGCGTGACAAACCAGTGGGCATCTTGCGGCTCAACGTGCCGGTCAGCGCGGCACGTTTGGTATTGCCGCAAATCCTGCCCCGCTTTCTCGCTGCCTATCCGGACATTCAGGTCGAAATCGTTGCCGAAGACAGCTTCGTCGACATGCTTGCGGCCGGATGCGATGCGGGCATTCGCTACGACGAACGGCTGGAAACGGATCTCAGTGATCTTAATGCCTTCATAGCAGTCGCCCGTGCCGGAGGTTTTCGTGATGCCGCGCGCGCAGGCAACATGAGTCCATCCGGTCTGAGCGAAGCGGTTCGGCGGTTGGAAAGCCAGCTTGGCGTGAGGTTGCTCAATCGCAACACGCGCAGCGTTGTGCCGACCGAAGTTGGCAAGCGCCTGCTCGACCGGCTTGGCCCGGCCTTGGCCGAAGTGGAATCAGCGCTCGATGTCGTCAACAGCGCGCGTGACAAACCAGTGGGCATCTTGCGGCTCAACGTGCCGGTCAGCGCGGCACGTTTGGTATTGCCGCAAATCCTGCCCCGCTTTCTCGCTGCCTATCCGGACATTCAGGTCGAAATCGTTGCCGAAGACAGCTTCGTCGACATGCTTGCGGCCGGATGCGATGCGGGCATTCGCTACGACGAACGGCTGGAACAGGACATGATCGCGATTCCGATCGGGCCTCGGTTCCAACGATTCGCAACGGCCGCCGCCCCCTCCTACCTCGATCGCCACGGCCGTCCGGAACATCCACGCGATCTGCTCGCGCATGCTTGCCTGCGTGGCCGCTTCGGCAGCGGCGTGATGCCCCCATGGGAATTCGAACGTGATGGCGAGCTGATCAGAATCGAGCCCGTCGGTCCTTTGATCGTACGCATAGGTGGCGCCACTGAATTGATCATCGATGCGGCGGTGGCTGGCACCGGCGTTATCTATCTGTTTGAGGACTGGCTTCGCCCGCTTTTGGATAGCGGCGCGCTGGAACCCATGCTTGAACCGTGGTGGCCGCGCTTTACAGGACCGTTTCTCTATTTTCCCGAACGGCGCCTGATGCCCGCGCCGTTACGGGCATTCGTCGATTTCATCAAGAACCTCTCCAGCGAGCCCTAGCTGCACCACCGCTGGCTTGCACACCTTTATCGCCTGACATCTTGCTCAAGGTGGACGTTGCACATATCGGCGCCACGATTTCACCGAAATCATGGCGCCGACATGCGATACCGCCGATGCGCCTCGCTTAAAGCTGGGAAGTCGTTGTCGCGTTGAATTGCGTGCCCAGGTTGGTTTCCAGATCGCCAATGGCGTATTCCAATAAGCCGAAGATCTTGGCGCGATCGCTGGCATTGCTCAGATCCAGCGTATCCGTGCTTGCCACACCCGCTTGTGTCAGCGCCGTGTTGAACGCCGTTTGCGCTTGCGTTGCCGTGATATACGCGGAAGAACCCGAGCTGTTTACGTAATCCAAGGTCTGGAAGACATTGGAGAACGTGTTTTCCAGTGACGCGACATTGAACGCCACGTGATTCGTTGGCGTGACGATCGTGGTCAGGCTGGTGGTGGGAATGGGGTTGTCGTAGAACTGATCCAGGTAATAGCGAACCTGATAGGGATACTGCTGATAGGTATCCTGAACACCCCACACCGAACTATAGGAATTGACCGTCGCCACCGTGGCGGCTGTCGCCGTAGCTCCCAACGTGCTGTAACTGCTGACAAGGCCACCGTAGTAACCCTGGTTGTAAGCGACGTTCAACACCACATCGAGGAAGTTGTTCGGCAGTGTCTTGAAGTTTGCCAGTGCGTTGTCGTACTGAGGCTGCCACGGGGTGGTCCAGCCATCCGCACCGGTACCGGTGACGATCAGCGATACGAAGTCGTTGTAGTGGAAGTACGCCGTGAGCATCGGCCCGTAATACTTGTTGTTGAACGAAGCCGGTGTCGGCTGGCTGTACTGCGTGGCCGCAGTCGCCATGGTATAGCCGATGTTTTTTTGGATCGCGACGTAATTGATCAGCGAATGACCAGCCGGCGCATACGACCCAGCCACCATATCCGTGGCGTAGTTGTTGATCTGATAGGGACCACCCTGACCCACGCCCATGACGGCCGCCTGATCAGGCGAAGGATCGATCAAGTCGCTGGTATCGACGTAGTACTCCGTCGCAATGTTTTCCTGCAGCAACTGTCCGAGGATCGAGCCGTACAGATAATCCTTGTCGAACTGCATGCCTGGGTAATACTCCTCCACCAGGTGGCCATACATCACGCCAGCAATGACGTTGGACATCACCAGATCGGTGTAATTGTCGCCCGCAAGCATGAGTTGGTCTTGCGCGGTGCCTGCACCCAGCAGCAGGTGGAAGTTGATCGTGCCGGTGGTGACTGGTGTCGGACTCGGCGTCGGCGTTGGTGTTGGTGTTGGTGTTGGTGTTGGTGTTGGTGTTGGTGTTGGTGTTGGTGTTGGTGTTGGTGTTGGTGTTGGTGTCGGTGTCGGTGTCGGCGACGCGCCGCACGCACCCTGCGATGTCCACGGTTGACCGCTACCGGACCCACCGTTGTTGGTAGCCGGATCGTTGCCTTGCGTCCACCAATTTGCCTCGTAATTGATCCCGTTCTCGCTGGCGACGTTGCCCGCGGTGTAGATCGCAGTCGAACTCCACGCCGCTGCACATGCCGTTTCAGCGTGCACCGCTTGCACCGGAGCCGCTGTAAGCACAGCAGTGGATAGCACGGCACCTACAGCCGTGCTCAAGGAACTCAAAGTCAGAGCAGACCACTTCGTCGAATTCGTTCCAGGCATATGCTTTCTCCCGTGAAAGTAAGGCGCAAAAGTCCGCCGCGCCCGCAACGGCGCAGGCGTGTTCATAAAGCCATGTAAGAGCGGTCACGATCGCGCATGCAGGCACGTCATCACGTGCTACACGTTTGCGATATCTCAATGTTCGGCGAGTATCCGAGCGTCATGACAACGTTGTCCAGTGAATCTGGCCGCAAAGCCCACGCCGAAACGTGATGCGTATCGCAGGAAGCGCTTATTACTTTTGCGAATGAGAAACAGATGTTGTTGCGCGGAAAAGATCAACACAATGTGTATGCACGTGAACGGGGGATTTATCGTGCCCGCATATCGCGAAGGAAGACTCATTCGCGCGCCGCAAGACGCCATATGGCTGTCCCCGCTTTATTCTGCGTCTTGATCACTGCATCATCGCAACATGGAATCTCAACACGGCGCTCGCATCGTCGCCACCCAGCGTTACCGGATCCGCACCTTGACGGTACGCGGTGACCTGTTTGTCGCCGTGCTTAAGGGCCGGAAAACCCTGCAGGCAGCGCACCACATACTCAGTGCCGGGCGTCAGGAGGGCGTGCTCATTGCGCAAGGTACGCAATGGGACGTCATCAATGCGCCTGAAGGCGCGCATCCGTACGAAGCTTTGGCACTCTCCTTTGGCGACGACATCGTCCGGGAATTCAGCGCGTCACCGGCGTCAGATAGCAGCGCACGGATCAAGGCCGCGCTGGCAGTGACCGTCGACGGCGAACTGCTGGAAGCGATGCAGAGAACGTTGCCGCCAGCGAGCGGCAAGCGCGTTTCCGCCGCACTGTTACACCATCGGATCATGGAGGTCCTGATCTTGCTCGCGGAGCGCAGTTGGCGCTTTGAACCAGGGCGGGCACTGAGCTGGCCCGACAAGGTTCGCCGACTGGTCGCTCAACGCCCGCACGGTGACTGGAGCGTCGCCACGCTGGCCGATGCATTCCATGTAAGCGAATCGACTTTGCGGCGGCGACTCGAATCCAGCGACACCACGCTCGCCGCGCTGGTGCGTGAAGTGAGGTTGGAGACCGCACTATCGATGTTGCAGACCACCGATTGGTCCGTGGGTGAGGTGGCCCGGCGTTGTGGCTGGGATTCGCATAGCCGCTTTACCGCTCTTTTCCAGCAACGTTGGGGAGTCGCGCCCTCCGTGGTGAGAGCGCGGATGAAGGAAAACGGACAGGGTTTGACGGGAACCGGCTAACACGCTCTTCCGACGTTTTGACACCATCCGCTTCAATCCTTGTGATCGAGCGGAACCACTCATGAAACTTATTCGCCTGGCTGGTGCCTTGTTATGCATGGCCTTTGCCTTCGCAGCGCATGCCACGGATTTCATCGTTTCCAGCCCTGCCTTCAGCCCGAACGGAATCCTGAAGGACGCCCAGGTGCTTCATGGCTTTGGATGCTCCGGCCAGAACATCTCACCCGCATTGATGTGGAAAGGCGAGCCGCAGGGCACCCGGAGTTTTGCGATAACCGTTTATGATCCCGACGCACCGACCGGTTCAGGCTGGTGGCATTGGGTCGTTTTTGATATCCCGGCCTCTGTTCACAACGTGGTCGAGGGCGCGGGCACCGTTGACAGTAAGGCACTTCCGGCTACCGCCATCCAGGCTCGCACAGATTTTGGCACGCATGCTTATGGCGGCCCCTGCCCGTCCGCTGGCGACAAGGCCCACCGCTATGTTTTCACTGTCTACGCACTGAAAGTTGCACACATTGAGGTGCCCACCGATGCTTCGGCCGCCATGATCGGCTATGTGATCCATGGCAACACATTGGGAAGCACCTCGATTCAGGCAGGCTATCAGCGATAAACGACCTCCGCCTTACTTTTTCAAGCGACACAGGATTGGGATGACCTCACACAACGAGCAGCAATGGGATCCCATTGCATACCAGCAGCACGGCCGCTTTGTATCCGATCTCGGCGCGTCCATTCTTGATCTGCTCGAAGCCCGCACGGGCGAGCGAATTCTTGATCTCGGCTGCGGCGATGGCGCGCTGACACGCAAACTCGTGGACATGGGCTGCGATGTGCTGGGCGTCGACAGCAGCACGCCGATGGTGGAAGCCACCAGAGCACTTGGTGTCGAGGCAAGGATGATGGATGGTCAGTCACTCGACTTCCATGGCGAATTCGATGCCGTTTTCAGCAATGCTGCGCTTCACTGGATGCCGCATGCCGAGCACGTGCTCGCGGGTGTTTGGCGCGCACTGAAACCTGGCGGACGCTTCGTAGCGGAGTTCGGCGGACACGGCAATGTCGCAACCATCGTCAATGCGTTGCACGCGGCCCTTGCTGCGCGGCATGTCGACATCCCCAATCCGTGGTTTTTCCCCACACCTGAGCACTACCGCGCGTTGCTGGAAAAGCAGGGTTTTCAGGTTCACTTTGTGGCGCTGCTGCCCCGGCCAACCTTGCTACCCGGCGACGTTCGCGCCTGGCTGACCACCTTTGCTCAACCTTTGCTATCTGCGGTAGCGGAAGAAGAACGGCCTGCATGTCTCGCTGCATTGGCGGACACTTTGCGCGCATCCATGTGCGATGCCGATGGCAAGTGGTGGGCCGACTACATGCGGATTCGCTGTCACGCCAGCAAAGCTTGAAAGGTTTGAGGATTTGCGACGGGCGTATGCGGCTACGGCACAGGCGTAAGCCGCATGCGAAAGTATGCGCCGCCGCCGTCCGCTTCGGTCACGTTGATCCATCCACCGTGTAGCGCAACGATTTCCCGCACCAGATGCAATCCGAGTCCCGCGCCCATGCTACTGGGACGCAGGCGATAAAAAGGCTCGAAGATGCGAAGCCGTTCCTCGGCGGGAATGCCAGGGCCCTGGTCGCTCACCCCAAGCGTACCGTCTCGTTTTACATCGACCGTAATCAGGCCGCAGCCACCGCCATGCGCGATGGCGTTCTGGATCAAGTTGGTCAAGGCGCGCGACAGCGACTGGCGATCACCCATCACCATCACGTGTGTTTCAGGAGCATCCAGGGCCAGTTCGTAACCGGCATCCACCACCAGCGGCGCGACGTCGGCGGTGACTTCGCGTGACAACGCCACCAGATCGAGCGGCTCGAACGCCGTTTGCTGCTTGCCAAGGCGCTGCAGATCGAGCAACTGTTCGGCAAGATTGGATAGCCGTGCCACGTCAGCAAGCAGTCGGGTTCGGGTGGCGCCGGATTCCAGCGTCTCAATGCGTGCCTCCAGAATGGCGATCGGTGCGCGCAGCTCATGTGCCGCACCGGCCAGAAAACGATCGCGCGCATCATAACCTTCGTTGAGGCGCTCCAATGCAGCATTGAATGCCTGCACGAGCGGCTGCAATTCGCGCGGTACCGCCTGGTCGGCGAGCCGTGCGCCCTGCACATCGATATCGATCGCCTGTGCCTGCGCGGCTACCTCGGCCATCCCCGACATGCCGCGGCGAATCAGCCACGGCACCATGATCAACGTCAGCAGCGTCATCGGCAGGATGATGCGCCAACCGAAATAGTAGAGGAGGCCGAAGAACACGGCGATCATATCGGTCGAAGGCGCGCCGCCACAGATGACACGCAAACTTCCTGTCGATGCCGGGCCGACAAAAACGCGCATGGTGAGGTCGTACGGCGCGATGCCTTCGTGGATTTCCGACGGCACCAAACGGTATAGCGATGGCAGCAGCGGGCGATACACCTCCGGCACCTGCCCGTGCTCCAGGCGATGCCCTTGCGCGTCTTCCACCACAAACCACAACTCGGGTGATTCGCGCAGCAGCTTCTGCATTTTTTTGTCGGCATGAAGCTCGAGATTGCCGCTCTGATTGACATGCACGGCGTCAAGGATCGTGTGCGACACCGGTTCGTCAATATAGGAAACGTTTCCACTGAAGACCGTAAACGTGAGCACGACGGAGAAAACGAGGATGATCAACGCCTGCAAGATGATCAGACGCAAGGCCAGCTGTTTGGTGAGCGATTTACTCTTCGCGATCATCGGTACGTTCCTTCAGCAGATAGCCGATGCCGCGGATCACGTGAATGTCTGCACGCGCATGCGCTTCCGTCAGCGCGCGACGCAGCTTGGACACATGTGCATCCAGGGCATTCGATTGAATTTCGTCGTTGAAGTCATACACCGACTCCTGCAGTACTTCCCGACGGACGGTTCGGCCGTGCCGCAGAAACAGGGCTTCCAGCACCAGCAACTGTCGCCGCGGCAGTGGCAGCAAGACGTCGTCGACAAACGCTTCGTGGGTGGAGAAATCGAACGTGAGATTGCCCACGGTTGCCGTGGGCAGTACCAGTTGCGACGGTCGTCGCGATATCGCGCGAATGCGTGCCAGCAATTCCTCGACTGCAAACGGCTTGACGAGGTAGTCGTCAGCACCTAAGTCAAGGCCAGCGATGCGATCGGCGAGTGCACCGCGCGCCGTCAGCATGATCACCGGCAAATCGGCGCGGCATTTGCGCGCCAGCTGGATCAGCGTGGCGCCATCGCCATCGGGAAGCTGGCGATCGAGCAGCAGCAGATCGTGAACGTTCTGGCGTAAGGCTTCGCTTGCCTGTGCCAGATTGGGCGCGATATCCGTCAGCATGCCGTGACGTTGCAATGCTGCACGCAATGCAACGGCCATTTCCGGTTCGTCTTCAACCAGCAAAATGCGCATGATGAATCGGGTACTCCTGGCACCCCTTAGCTGCGGCAAAAACCGACTTTAGCATCCACCCTGCATGGGCCGACGCAATGTTGGGGCAATGTGCGTTCCACAGCATGGGCACCGTTTAAACTACCCTTCCCCTGCATCCCCATGCCAAAAGTTTCATTGTGTTTCGCCAGCCTGACGGCGGCTTCGATCTGCACGGTTTTCAGCACGGCAGCCATGGCGCAGTCCACTTCTGCGCAAAACAGCACCTGGACGCTCGGTATCGGCGCCTTCTGGAGCCCCAGCCCCTATCGCGATTACAACAACAAGGCTTGGCCACTGCCGCTGGTCAATTACGAAGGCAAGTCGTTCTACGTGCGTGGTGCCACCTTGGGCTTCCGCCTGATCAACACCGGTTCGGATGAGTTTTCCATCATCGCCTCGCCACTGGGCAATCGCTTTCAGCACGACGACACCGACAATCCACGTCTGCGCCAACTTTCCGACCGCGACATTTCCGGCCTTGCCGGTGCGGCGTGGAAACACAGCGCCGACTGGGGCGTGCTGCAGGCCAGCGCGCAAAAAGAATTCACGGGCCATGGCGGCGGTGAAGTGTTCGACGCCAATTACAGCTACCCGATCAAAGAAGGCCGCCTGACGCTGACGCCGACAGCGGGGGTCACGTATAACACCAGCGCGATCAATAATTATTACTACGGGATCAGCGGCAGCGATGCATTCCGTAGCGGATTGCCCTTCTATCACGCCGGCGGCGGCTCCTCGCCCTACTTCGGCATCACCGCCATTTTCAAGCTTTCGCAATCCTGGCTGACCATGGCGGGTATCCGTTACACGGTTCTGCCAAATGCCGTGAAAGACAGCCCGATGGTCGACACCGATCACACCGAAAGTTACTTCGTCTCGCTGAGCTATATCTTCTGAACCAAGAGTTCCGAGCCATGAGCCAAGGCATCATCCGCCGCATCTTCAATTTGGCCGCGCAGCTGGAACCCGATCGCAAGTTGATTTGGGACTGGCTGTTTCACACCCATATCGAAACCTTGGGCGGACATACAGCGTTGGAACTGGTCTTCGCCGATCAGGGTGAACAGGTCATCAGTTTGCTGGAAGCGGCCTTGCACGATGAGGCGTCGAAAAAGTTGTTGCCCCAGCAACCTGATCTGTTGGCCCGCCTGCATTGACGAGATGAAAAGCCGCGCCCTGCGTTCTTGCGCAAGGCGCCGCCGGTTTTTATTCAAATCCCGTCCTGACCTCGCCTGATCGAACGCTGACGTGTTGGCATGCGTCGCGCCGGTGGACTATCAAGCAGAACTGATCCGCTCGGTGCTCCCTGCCGGAACCATGGCGTCCGGCCGCTCGTCGCGATCGCCGAACGGTCGGCATCTCGCTGGCCCCTACTGACCTCTTCGTGTCGGGACGCACGACCTCGCATGCGGCGCGGACGGCCCATGCGCCAACTTCAACTCCTCACTCAGTGGCTGAAATCAGACCCAGACGCCCCATCACAACGCAGGCAGGGTGAAACTGACCTCGCCCGGCAGAAAAGTCGCCCAACGGGATTCATGGCATCATGACTCACAGACGGGGTCGCCATGCGGCAAACGGCTTTATATAAGGCCGTGAATGGGCAATGCGACTTGCCGGTCTGGCTCGCCGTGTGGGTATGGAAATCAGCAGGAGATCAACGGGATGGCATCTTTTCGAGGCGGTCGGGATGACGATGGCGTGAAGCCCGTGCGTTCCGTGCTCGCACGACGGGTTCGCAATGGCGTTGGGCCGATGACGGCTCGCAATCTGCATGGGCATGTCGTCCAGCTTCTGGGCCAGCGCATTGTCAGTGGGGAATTGAAGCCGGGCGAAGTGCTGCCTCCCGAAGCAAGCATGGCCGAAGAGATGGAAGTCAGCCGCACGTCGCTGCGCGAAGCGATGAAAGTCCTTTCGGCCAAAGGTTTGGTGGAGGCGCGACCGAAGGTCGGCACGCGGGTGCGCGATGCACGATTCTGGAGCCAGCTGGATGCCGATGTACTGGCCTGGCGTTGCAGCTCCATGCCCACCATGGATTTCGTCGAAAAACTTTCCGAAATGCGCGAGATCATCGAACCGGCGGCCGCGGCCAGCGCAGCACGCCATCGCACGGCGGTCCAGCTCAAGCGGATGCAAGCGGCCTTCGATGCCATGGAAGCGGCGCCCGATCCGGAATCCTGGACCAGCGCCGATCTGGATTTTCACGAAGCCATTCTCGCTGCCACCCAGAACGAACTGCTGATCTCGCTGTTTTCGGTGATCGAGTCGGCGCTCAGCAGCTACTTCACCATGTCAGCGCACACGGCAAGCAATTTCAAATATTCCTTGCCGCAACATCGCATGGTGCTGTCTGCGATCCGCGACAAGGATGCAGCCGCTGCGCAGAAGGCCATGCTGAAGGTGATTGTAGATACGCGGGCGAATTTGAGCCATAAGCGACGGAGTAACAAAGCGCGCTGAGGATGTCCCGCACGCCACCATGACGCTTGAGCATGACGTGCACACGAGACGGCCTCAACTGATAGGCGCAGCACCTCGGCGCTCACTTGATGTCATTGCGCCCGCTGTCGGTGCCGAAGCGGTAGACGATGGTGTTTCTATACGTCTCGCCGGGCGCCAGTCGCGCGGAACCGAAATCCGGATGATTGGGCGTATCCGGAAACAGTTGCGGCTCCAGCACGAAGGCGTCGCCCTGACGATAAATATGGTGATCCTTGCCGACAGTGGTGCCATCGAGGAAGTTGCCTGAGTAGAACTGCAGGCCCGGCTTGCTCGACCACAGACTCATCACACGCCCGGAATGCGGATCCATCACGCGCGCCACCATGCGCGCCTCGATTTCCTTGTGGCTGAGCACCCAATTCATGTCGTAGCCATGGCCGAAGAGCAGTTGCTGCGAATGACCATCGCCGATATCACGGCCAATCGGTTTACCCACGCGGAAATCGTAGGGCGTTCCTGCTACCGGTACGACGTGCCCGTCCGGTATCGATTGCGCATCCACCGTGGTGATGGCATTACCAGGAATCGTCAGCACCTGGTCCATCGCGGTGCCGCTGCCTTCGCCGGCAAGGTTCCAATAGGTGTGATTGGAAAGATTGACGATGGTCGGCTTGTCAGTGGTGGCAACGTAGGCAATCTTGAGCTCGTTGTCGTTGCTCAAGGTGTAGGTCGCCTTGACCGTCAACGTACCGGGATATCCCTGATCGCCATCGGGACTCACGTATTCCAGGGTCACGCTCGCATTGGGCCCCTGTTTGACGTCGGTCACTTTCCAGACCTGCATATCCAGGCCCTTGGCGCCACCGTGCAGTGAATTCGGCCCGTCGTTGAGCGTCAGGCTGTAGTTCTTGCCATCCAGCGTGAACTTGCCGTGCGCGATGCGATTTGCATAGCGGCCAACCGTGGCGCCGAAGTACTGCCGATGATCCAGATAGCCTTGCAAAGCGTCGTAGCCGAGCACGATGTCGGCAAGCTTGCCGTTGCGGTCCGGCACCAGCAGGGATTGCAGCGAAGCGCCGTAGCTCATCACCCGCGCCTGCAGTCCGCGGTCGTTGGTCAATGTCACGATCTCGACATCCTGGCCGTCGGCCGTATGGCCAAACGATGCACGGGTGGCCTGGGCTGCCTGCACGCTGGCCGCGGGCAACACCGTCATGACCATACAGAAAGAACCCGACAGAACAGTGCGCTTCATCTAAATGCATCCCCTAAAAGACCAAGCATGAAGCCAAAAGGCTGCACGAATTTGAAAACCAGACGTGATGATGATGGCAGTGAACATCATTGCAACCATGCCGAGATCGGTATGTTCATATGCCCGCGGTCTCAGGTTCAAGCTGCCACGCAAGTGCCACGACAGGATGATGCGTCATCCAAGCGTGTCCGAGTCGCTCAATGTGAGCGCGTCGTCATCGCGCTGATCTGACATACCGAGGGACGAATCAATGCTGCGCTGCAGCTTGTCGTCTCGTACGAGAATATTATTATCCAATAATACTACTATTGGATGAGCAAGGCTGGGGAACCATCCGGAGCGTCGGCAAAGCCGACTGACTCTTCTCTTCGGGTTGCTTCAGAACACGGTTTACGAATGGCCACCGGGAGAGGGTGGCACTTGAGCCGCGCGACTGACGGGGTAGGCGTGACTCAATCGAAGCAAATCGATATGGCGCCGCACGGTGCCATGGTTGTCGTGACGTACATGTCTATAAGCATTACGCATCCAGGGGCAATCCATGCAACGAAATAAATTGACGTTCTCTGTGTATCAGGCGCTAGCAATGTTGGGGGGCGCCTGCCTGCTTGGTTACAGCGCACAGGGACTCGCCCAGACAAGCCCGGCAGCATCAGCCGCCGGCACTTCCGCATCGGCATCATCAACCCAGAGTGCCCCTGCCGGAAATGGCCAGACGGCCGATGGCAAGAAAAATACCAACGACAAGAAAGTGACCGACCTGAGCGGAGTCAGCGTCACCGGCCAGCTCGCCGCGATCCGCAAGGCGCAGTCGATCAAGCAGGACGCTGTCAACGTCGTCGATTCGATTTCCGCCGAAGAAACCGGCAAATTCCCTGATCCCAATGTCGCCGACGCCTTGCAGCGCGTGCCCGGCGTGTCAGTGGATCGAAGCGGCGGCGAATCCAGCCAGATCGCCATCCGCGGTTTCGGCCCCGATTTCGTCGCCGTGACGATCAACGGTCGCCAGATGGCTACGGCTTCCGGTACACGCGCGTTCGATTTCGACGTGCTTCCAGCGGACATCATCAGCGTCGCGCAGGTCAACAAGACATCTTCGGCCGACATCCCCGAAGTGGATATCGGTGGCGTGGTGGATATTCAAACCGCGCGCCCGCTGGACTTCAACGGCTATCACGCGACCGGCAGCGCCGCTGGCGTCAACGCCAATCTGACCGGCAGCTGGGCCGGCAAGACCACGCCCAAGGTGTCGGGCCTCACCGGCTGGACCAATTCGGACCATACCTTCGGCTGGCTCGCCTCCGTGCAGTACTACAAGCGCGACGATACCCAGATAAACACGCAGGCGAATTCTTGGTACGCCAACCAGAACATTTCCCAGCTTTCCGGATTGAGCAATCCCAATTACACACACGTCGCCATCCCTGAGACGCTGGCTAACAACGTGGTTGTTGAAGAACGCACCCGCAAGAGTTTCAGCGGCGCGATCGATTGGCGCCCGATCGATCGTTTGACCGTCAAGTTCGACACCTTGTATGCGGGCTATCGCGTCGATCCCTTGGAGCACGAATTCGGTGAGTACGGCAATGCCAGTGACATCCAGTCACTGACCACGGATGCCAACAACACCGTCTTGAACTACGTGCGAAAGGACAGCGGTGTGATGTCCAATGACTATGTCGTCGACTACAACCCAAGCAATGAAATAATGATACAGAACGGGTTGAATCTCGCTTTCGACCTCGATCCGTCAACCGTGATCAGCTTGGACGTATCCAACTCCAAAGCCTGGGACAAGGAAAGCCCGCAAAGCTATTTCACGGTGATCGGTGCGCGAAATTACGGCACCAATCCGACCTGGACCAACAACGGCGACAACGAACCACCCAGTTACACCAACATCATATCGACCACCAATCTGGATGATCTGTATGCACATTGCTGCAGCTGGGGCGGCCAATCGAACAACGTCACAGATGGCATCACCCAGTACCAGCTGAATTTAAGCAAGAGTTTTGACAGCGGCGCGTTGTCCACACTTGAATTCGGTGTGCAGGAAAACCGGCAATACAACAAATCGGTGCAGTGGGTCACGCCAGAAAGCATCCTCTGCAATGCGTACTGCGGCTATGCCGTATCCGTTCCTGCCAGTGCGGTTGGCGCTTACGTCTACACGCCGCCTGCACCGATCAGCGGTGTGTCGCAGCCCGGACTGCCGAGCCAATGGATTCAATATAACCCTATCGCCTATTTCAATTGGCTAGCCACCCCGGCGGCGTACAACCAATTGACGCCGGATAAGCGCGCGGCGCTGCTTGCTGCTCTTGCCCAATATGGAAGCCTGCGGCCGCAGGTCAATCCCGGCAGCTTCAACGAGGTGGAAGAGACCGACAAGGCTGCATTCGCCAAAGCGGTGTTCGAAGGCACGATGTGGGAGAAGCCCTGGACGCTGGATGTCGGTGCGCGCTACGTGCACGTCGACTCGGAATCGCAGGCCATCTTCCAGAATCCGATCAGCTACTACGTCGACCCTAACGACAGCAGCGCCAGCCAGGTGGCCTACGGACCGCTGCAACCGCAAACCGCTTACGGTGGCTATCACAAGTGGTTGCCGTCGATGAACTTCAAGCTCAACCTGCTCGACAATCTCATTTACCGCCTTGCGCTTTCCAAGACCCTCACGCCACCTGAGCTGAACAACCTGTATTACAACAAGAGCTTCGGCACGCGCCCGGAATCGCTGACGATCACCCAGGGCAATCCCAATCTCCAGCCCTATACGTCGCTCAACTACGACACGGGCCTGGAGTGGTACATCAACGACGTCAGCTATCTGTCGGTTGAAACCTTCTACAAGAAGGTCAGCAACTTCAGCACGATCGTCAGTACGCCGGTGGATTTCCTCGGCCAGACCTGGTCGCTGAGCGAGCCGATCAATTTGAACTCGGCCAACATCTACGGCGAAGAACTGACCTTCAATTATCAGTTCGCCAAACTGCTGCCGGCACCGTTCGATGGCCTGGGCATGGCCTTCAATTACACCCACGTCAAAAGCAGCGCGGACCTGAGTCCCAGCACGATCAGCACGTCCGGCAAATTCGCCGTCCCGGGCATCGGCGATTCGGCCAATCTCAGTGGCTACTATGAAAAAGGACGCTGGCAGGTGCGCCTGGCCTACAACTGGCGCGGAAAATATCTGGAGAGCATTGCCTACGGATCAGGCGCACAGCCGGTCACCCGGACGGACTACGGCGAACTGGATCTGAGCGCCAGCTACAGGCTCAACAATCACGTTTCGCTGTTCGTATCCGGCACCAACCTGACCCAGTCGCACCTTTACGATTACTCCGTTTATCCCAATCGCTTCCTCTACGCGGAGGCGGATGGCACGGTGTATACCGTCGGTGTTCGTGGCACTTTCTGAGTTACGTCGTTGGATAAGGACCTGTTCCACGCACGATTAACGTCCGGTATGACTTGCCGGACGTATCGATTGAATGCCGACACATCGGCTGCTCAATGCAAGGGATTTCGATGAAGGTGTTGAAAAGTATTTCGATAGGCATTGGACTGAGTGTGTTGCTGTCTGGCCATGCACTTGCCGCACCGGCTACTGCAGCAAGCGGGCTTGCCGTCGAACAGGGCCAGTTTGTGTTCAACGGCAAACCATTCCGCATCATTGCCGGTGACATGCACTATTCACGCATTCCGCGCGAGTACTGGCGCGCGCGCCTGAAGATGGCCAAGGCGATGGGTTTGAACACCATCACCACCTACGTGTTCTGGAACGCGCATGAAGCGGTGCCCGGCCATTATGATTTCAGTGGCCAGAACGACGTCGCCGAGTTCATCCGGGAAGCACAACAGGAGGGCCTGTACGTCATCCTTCGCCCCGGCCCCTACGTGTGCTCCGAGTGGGAATTTGGCGGCATGCCGGCGTGGCTGTTGAAGGACGGCGACATCCCCGTTCGCAGTACCGATCCAAGGTTCATGCAACCCGCGCAGCGCTGGTTGCATCGCCTGGGCCAGGAACTTGCGCCACTGCAGCTTGCCCGCGGCGGCAACATCATCGCGGTGCAGGTCGAAAACGAATACGGCAGTTTTGGCCATGACAACGCCTACCTGGAACAGATTCGCCAAAGCCTGATCGACAGTGGTTTCAACACGTCGCTGTTCTACACGTCCGACAGTGCCGAACAGCCGGGTTCGCTGCCCGACTTGCTCAAGGTGATCAACTTCGGCGTCGGCCATGCGCGCGAGAAATTCGCGCAGTTGCATACCTGGCAGGCCACCGGCTCCTACATGGCCGGCGAATACTGGGTCGGCTGGTTCGATCATTGGGGCGGCCCGCACCATGTATCCGATCCCAAGCTGGTCGCCTCCGAGCTGGCCTGGATGCTGCAACAAGGCTACTCCGTCAATTTCTACATGTTCCATGGCGGCACATCGTTCGGCTGGATGAATGGCGCCAATTGGGATGACGACAGCTATCAACCCGATGTCAGCAGTTACGACTACGACAGCCCGCTCGACGAAAGCGGACGGCCCACGCCGAAGTACGACGCGCTGCGCAAGGTGATCATCCAGGCGACCGGCGCGACTCCGCCACCAGTACCCGCAACGCCGCCGACCCAGGCGATTAAAGGCATCAAGCTGGATGAATCGGTATCGCTATGGGATGCGCTGCCTACACCGACGTCTTCGCATGCACTTGAGACCATGGAGGCGCTTGGGCAGGCTTACGGGGACATTCTTTACCGCAAGCGAGTGACCGCTGACTTTGCCGGCCAGTTGCACATCGACGGCCTGCACGACTATGCCCAGATCTACGTCAACGGCAAGCGAATCGGCACGCTCGATCGCCGGCTGAAGCAGGACCATCTGCCCGTGAAGCTGGCCAAGGGCGATACGCTGGATCTGTTGGTGCAAAACGACGGGCGCATCAATTTCGGTGAAAAGATGCGCACGGAGCGCAAGGGCATCTTGGGCGGCGTCACCCTGCACGGCCAACCCTTGCTGGATTGGCAGATTTATTCGCTGCCGTTCAACGACAGCGAGGCCCTGCATTACACCAACGCGGCATGCCAACATGCGCCCTGTTTCTATCGCGGTAACTTCGATGCACCCGTTTCAGGCGATGCTTCGGCCGATACCTTCCTGGATACGAAGGGTCTGGGCAAGGGCTTTGTCTGGCTCAACGGACATCCGCTGGGTCGTACTTGGAGCATCGGCCCGCAACAAACGCTGTACGTGCCTGGCGTATGGCTGAAACCTCACGGTAATCAGCTGATCGTTCTGGATCTGCTCGTAGAAGGCCAGCCCATGCTCAATACGTTGAACCATCCCGTACTGGGCACAACCACCGTGACGGTACCCTGAGCATGTTTCGCTCTGTTCGTTTGAAATTTTGCGCATCGCCAACGCGAGGTAAGGACAGTTCCGATAACTGCCCTGCCCCGTTTCATTTCAGTGGAGAGACATCGATGAACCGTTTACCTCGAGGTTTGCTGCGTGCCGCCGCACCCATCGCCATCATGCTTGCTGTCTTTGGTGGCTCTGAATCTGCGCTGGCAGATCAGGCAGCACCGACGTTGCCGCAAATGGGCTTCAACAACTGGAACTCCACCCATTGCCGCGACGAATTCAACGAGAAGATGATTCGCGGTGTTGCCGACAAGTTCATCAGTCTCGGATTGCGCGATGCCGGCTACCGCTACGTCAACATCGATGATTGCTGGGCCAATTGGCAGCGCGACCAGAACGGTCAGCTGCAGCCAAATCCCAAGCGCTTTCCCAGCGGCATCAAAGCACTGGCCGACTACATTCACCAGAAGGGCCTGAAGTTCGGCCTGTATTCCAGCGCCGGCACTTCCACCTGCGAACCGCTGCAGGAAAATCGCGGCTTTCCCGGTGGCCTTGGTCATGAGAAGCAGGATGCGGCGACCTTTGCGTCATGGGATGTGGATTATCTGAAGTACGACAACTGCAACAACCAGAAGGTCGATGCGCAACAACGCTATACCGCGATGGCCGAGGCCTTGCGCGCAACCGGCCGGCCGATCTTCTACAGCGTCTGCGAATGGGGCGAGAACAAACCCTGGCTGTGGGCCGGCAAGCCGCCGGTCAGTGCCGGTTCGTGGCGTACTACGGGCGACATCAGCGACAGCTACGCCTCGATGTTGAAGAACTTCAAGCAGAACGTGGTGCTCGACCACTATGCCACTCCCGGCCATTGGAACGATCCGGATATGCTGGAAGTGGGCAATGGCGGTATGACGGATGTCGAATATCGCAGTCATTTCAGTCTTTGGTCGATCATGGCCGCGCCGCTGCTGATCGGCACCGACCTGCGCACGATCAAGCCGGATGCGCTGCAGATCCTGCTCAACAAAGAGGTGATCGCGGTGGATCAGGATCCGCTTGGCATACAAGGCAAACAGGTACGCGACGCCGATGGCATCCATGTGATCGTCAAGCCACTCAAGGATGGCAGCGAAGCTGTTGCCGTGTTCAACGAGGGTGATGCTGCCCGCGACGTCAGCGTGGCCGCGGGTGAAATAGGTTTGAAGAACGCTGCGAAATATCGTCTGCGCGATCTTTGGGCGCACACGGATACGACAGGCGACGGCTCTATCAAGGTCCATCTGCCGGCGCACGCCACCGTCATGTACCGCATCAGCCAACGTTGAGATCCCTGTACGCGGAGCGCAGGGCCCTGATCCCTCTGCGCCTTGGCCTCGCCACGAATGAGTAGCTATCGGTGTTACGGATAGAGAACCCAGCGCTCAGCGTGCAGATCCTGCCCGAAGCCGGCGGCGGTGTCGCCGGCTTCGACTGGCACGGGCGAGGCGAACCGATTCCCTTGATGCGCCGTTGCGAGCATCTGCCAGATAAGCATGGCGTTCACATCGACCCCAACCGACTATCCTGTTATCCGCTGGTGCCATGGAGCAACCGCATTACCGAAGGTGGTTTCCATGTGGACGGACGTTGGATTGCACTGGCACGCAATCGCGACGACGAGCCGTGGCCCATTCACGGCAGCGGCTGGCAACGCGCGTGGCAGGTGCAGTCGCATACAGCTAGCGAAGCTCGTCTATCGTTGCAGGAATCTTCTGCTACTGCCTATTGCTACACCGCGATCTTGCACTATGCCTTGCACGGCGATGCGCTGCAGATCGATCTGACGGTCACCAATACCGGGGCGACAGCGATGCCGTTCGGGCTCGGTCTGCATCCCTTTTTTCCTCGTCATGGCAACACCCGTCTGCTCGCGCCAGCATCGCAGGTATGGACCAATGACGGCCAGACACCCCTGCCCATTGAACGCATTACGGTTCCTCCGCATTGGGACTTCCGGAGCGAGCGCGCACTGCCGGACCAGGGTGTGGATAACGCTTTTCAGGCATGGACGGGGGATGCCTTGATCCATTGGCCAGCTTTGCAGCTCGGCTTGCAGGTGATGGCCGATGTGGATGCCTTCGTGCTTTACACGCCAGCGGGCGGTGATTTCTTTTGTTTCGAACCGACCGATCACCCTATCAATGCCGTGCATTTGCCCGGAGGCCCAATGGCTCATGGCATGACGATGCTCCAACCGCAGGCCGTTTTGCGGCGTCGATTCGTTTTCAGCGTGCTCGATATGCGGCAAGGCTGATGCCGCTGCGCCGGCATCCCATCGCATTTCAGCAGGACGGCCCGATAGCGGGGTGAAGCTCTATGACAGCGGTAGGGGCATGGGCAGCCATGAGGTCCGACGGAACCGGAGCCCACGACTCGCTGCGTCATCCTGCGCCCGCGTTCACGCGATACGCCTATATGTCCCCCTCAAACCCACTGCGCGCGTTACGAAATTCGCGCCCGTCCCTTACGAAATCAGGGCCTGCTTGGCCATTCCCAGCTAACCATATTGTATGATTATATCCAGGCAAGATACGACAGGCTTTACGTGACGCAACATGTTGCGACAACACCATGACGCACCCTTTGCATCGAACGATTCCAACGCCCGGACATTCACGCAGTGACAGCGAAAGCACGTGAGATAAGCAGACGGTATGACAACTAGGCCGACCCACCCATGAGAGCCGCGAACGCCCGCAATCTGCACGGTCATGTCATCCAGGAGCTCGGCGTGCGCATCGTCAGCGGCGCGCTGCTTCCGGGTGAGGCATTGCCGCGCGAGGAGGTGCTGGCCGAACAGATGGCGGTGAGCCGCACGGCCCTGCGCGAGGCGATGCGCGTGCTTTCCGCCAAGGGACTGATCGAAGCGCGGCCGAAAGTCGGTACGCGCGTGCGCGAAGAGCGTTATTGGCAGCAACTTGATGCCGACGTGCTGGCATGGCGCTGCGCCTCGATGCCGACTGCGGATTTCGTGCAGAAGCTGGTGGAAATGCGCGAGATTTTTGAACCGGCCGCGGCGGCACTCGCCGCTCGCCGCTGCAATGCTGATCAGTTCGAACGCATTGAATCGGCCTACAAGGCCATGGAAGCTGCACGCAACACCGATGAATGGGCCGTCGCGGACCTGGAGTTTCACGAAACCGTGCTGTTGGCCACCAATAATGAATTGATGATTTCGCTGTTCTCCGTGGTGGAAACCGCGCTTGGTTCCTACTTCGTACTATCGGCACGCAAGAGCAGCGACTTCAAATATTCGCTGCCTCATCACCGCAAGGTCTACGAGGCGATTCGCCGACGTGAGCCTGAAGTGGCTCGCCGCGCCATGCTGCAAATGATTTTGGATTCACGCGCGCACATTACCGGCAAACCTCGCGCCAGGAAGTCCGCATGAGCCAGCACGCGCAACTGATCGGATTGGATTGGGGCACCAGCAGCTTGCGTGCCTACCTCTATGATGGCGATGGCAAGGTGATCGCTTCGCGGCAACATGCCTGGGGCATTCGCCACCTGCCGGAAGGCGGCTTTCCGTCCGCACTGCGCGCGATCACCTCTGGCTGGCCTCCCTGCACGATCGTGGCGGCAGGCATGGTCGGCAGTCGGCAAGGCTGGCGTGAAGTGCCTTATCTCGATTTGCCCGCCGACGCCGCCGCGATTGCACACGGCATGCTGCGCGTCGAAGCTTGCACCAGTCATGCCTTGTGGATCGCACCTGGCTTGCATCGAAAGGAACCGGCCGACGTCATGCGCGGCGAGGAGACTCAGATTGTCGGCGCGCTCACGCTTCGACCGGAATATCAGGCTGACGCCTGTTTCGTATTGCCCGGCACGCACAGCAAATGGGCCACCGTCAACGGCGGCCGCATCGTCGCGTTCGACACAGTCATGACCGGTGAGCTTTACGCCCTGCTGATGAAACACTCGATTCTGGGTGCGGGCATTGATCTGGCGCGGGAGCGATCGTTCTGCGAAGAAACCTTTGCGCGTGGCGTGCGCGCGGTGAAAGACAGTGGCGCATCGGGCGTTTTCGGCTGTCTGTTCTCGGTGCGCGCACTGATGCTTGCCGGCCAGCTCGCTGCCGACGACTTACCGGATTTCGTGTCCGGCCTGCTGATCGGCGAGGAGTTCCGCATCGCCTCACTGCGTCAAATCCAGGCTGCGCCGCTTTGCTTGATCGGCGAACCTGCGCTGTGCCAGCGCTACATCGTTGCCGCTGCGATTTTCGGTCACGCACCGCCGACGGTGATTGACGATGCCGCAGCACAGGGATTGTGGCGAATCGCTTCGGCCGGCGGTCTGCTGGAACACGCCACTCTTCATTCTTACGCTGGAGCAGACACATGATCCGCACATGGCTGGATCCGCTTCCCCTGATCGCCATCCTTCGCGGAATACGTCCGGAAGAAGCCGCCGACGCAGGCCGCGCGCTTAGCGCGGCAGGTTTCCGGGTGATCGAAGTACCCATGAATTCGCCGGAACCACTGGAGAGCATCCGCTTGCTCTCTTCAGCGCTGGGGGATCATTGCCTGATCGGTGCAGGCACGGTGCTGAACATCGAACATGTGGCGCAGATTGCCGCCGCAGGCGGTCGCCTGATCGTGATGCCACACGCCGACACCGCCATCATCGCTGCAGCCAAACGTGCTGGCATGTATTGCGTACCCGGTGTCGCGACGCCAACGGAAGCCTTTGCGGCGATTCACGCTGGTGCTGATGCGATCAAGCTGTTTCCCGCCGAACAGTTGGGACCGACCGTGCTCAAGGCGTGGCGTGCCGTCGTTCCGCGCACTATCCCTGTGCTGCCGGTTGGCGGCATCACACCCGAATCGATGGCGCCTTATGTCGCCGCTGGCGCCGACGGCTTCGGCCTGGGCTCAGCCCTCTATGTTCCCGGTCGCGATGCGGACGATATCGGCCGCCGCGCCCTTGCCTTTGCACAAGCCTGGAAGCTCTTAGGACATTCCGCATGAAGATCACGCGTCTCACCACTTTCCTCGTTCCACCGCGCTGGTTGTTCGTGCGCGTCGATACCGATGAGGGCATCAGCGGCTGGGGCGAGCCGGTCGTGGAAGGCCGCGCGCATACGGTCGCGGCTGCCGTCGATGAGCTATCGGATTATTTGATTGGCAAAGATCCAAGCCATATCGAAGATCACTGGAGTGTGATGTACCGCGGCGGTTTCTATCGCGGCGGTCCGGTATTGATGAGCGCCATCGCTGGTATTGATCAGGCATTGTGGGATATCAAGGGCAAACACCTTGGCGTGCCGGTGCATAGTTTGCTCGGCGGCCCGGTGCGCGAGCGCATTCGCGTGTATTCGTGGATCGGCGGCGACCGTCCGGCGGATACGGCCAAGGCGGCGAAGGAAGCTGTCGCGCGCGGTTTCACCGCGGTCAAGATGAACGCCACCGAGGAAATGCACTTTGTCGACACGCACGCCAAGGTGCAGCGCGTGCTGGAAAACGTGCAGGCGGTGCGCGATGCAGTCGGACCGGATATCGGTCTTGGCCTGGATTTTCATGGCCGCGTGCACAAGCCCATGGCCAAGGTGCTGATGCGCGAACTGGTGCCATTCAAGCTGATGTTTATCGAAGAACCGATCCTCTCCGATCACCTGGAATCGATTCCGGAACTCGCATCGATCTCGCCAGCGCCGATTGCGCTGGGCGAACGGCTGTATTCGCGTTACGACTTCAAGCGCGTGTTTACCATGGGCGGCGTGGACATCATCCAGCCCGATCCCTCGCACGCGGGCGGCATTACCGAAACGCACAAGATCGCGACGATGGCCGAGGCGTACGACGTGGCCCTGGCGCTGCACTGTCCGCTCGGCCCGATTGCGCTGGCCGCCAACCTGCAGTTGGATGCGATCTGCCACAACGCCTTTATCCAGGAGCAGAGCCTGGGCATTCACTACAACGCCGGCAACGACCTGCTCGATTACGTGACCGACCGTAGCGTGTTTGCCTATGAGAACGGCTATGTTTCCATTCCTGGCGGACCAGGGCTGGGCATCGAAGTGAATGAAGCTTACGTCGCCGAACGCGCCGCGGTCGGCCATCGCTGGCGCAATCCGATCTGGCGTCACAACGACGGCAGTGTGGCGGAATGGTAAGCGCCCTCCTCTGATGAGATCCGACATGTCTTCGTTTGCTACTTATCCAAGTCTGACCGATCGCGCCGTACTGGTGAGCGGTGGCGCCACCGGCATCGGTGCTGCTTTTGTCGCGCATTTTGCGCAGCAAGGTGCACGCGTCGCCTTTCTCGATATCGATGAGAAGGGTGCCGCCATGTTGCGCACGTCGATCTCCGGTGTACGTCATGAGCCGGTCTTCGTACATTGCGATGTCACTGACGTGCAGGCGCTGCAGAAAGCCATCACCACCGCTACGGCGCAAATCGGCACGATCAGCGCACTGATCAACAATGCGGCCAACGATCGCCGCCACCGGCTGGAAGACACCACGCCGGAGGAGTTCGAGCAGAGCATTGGCGTAAATCTGCGTCATCAATACTTCGCGACGCAGGCCGTAGTACCTGGCATGCGCGAACTTGGCGGCGGCTCGGTGATCTGCCTGGGTTCGACCGGCTGGATGATCAAGAACGCCGGGTATCCGATGTACGCGATGGCCAAGTCGGCGGTGCATGGGCTGGTCAACGGTCTGGCACGGGAACTGGGCAAGGACCGTATCCGCATCAATGCGCTCGTGCCCGGCTGGGTGATCACCGAAAAGCAGCGCCTGCTATGGCTGGATGACGCCGGTAAAGAGGAAATCCGCCGCAAGCAATGCATGCCTGGCTATCTCGATGCGGATGACCTTGCCCGCTCAGCGCTGTTCCTGGCAGCCGATGACAGCCGCATGTGTACCGGACAGAGTTTCGTCGTCGACGGCGGCTGGTCATGAGCCTTCACGCCAGGCTGGCGCTGGAAGCACGCAATACGCTGGGCGAAGGTGTGACCTGGTGTGTACGCAGCCAGTCACTGTACTGGACCGATATTCATCAGTCCGTGCTGTGGCGATTCCATCCGGCCGACGGCAGTACGCGCCACTGGTCGATGCCCGAGCGGCTCGCTTCGTTTGCCTTATGCGAAGACGCCGACTGGCTGTTGCTGGGCCTGGAGAGTGGGCTGGCGTTCTACCACCTGGAGAGCGGCAGACTTGTCCGCATCGCCGACGTAGAAGCCGAGCTGCCGACGCGCCTGAATGACGGTGCCTGCGATCGGCAAGGTCGCTTCGTGTTCGGCACCTTGCACGAACCGGCGACCGGTGAAAAGCGCTACGCCGCAGGCGGCTTCTATCGATTGCATGCGGATCTGACCCTGGAAAAGCTGCCACTGGAGTCTGTCGCCATCAGCAACAGCATTGCTTTCAGCCCCGATGGCAGCGTCATGTATTACTGCGACTCGATGACCCGTATCGTGCGTCGCTGCCACTACGGCGAGCACGTGGGCGATCAGCGGATACACATCGATCTTTCGCACCAGCAAGGCGAGCCGGACGGCTCCGCGGTCGATAGCGACGGCGGTTTGTGGAACGCCGAGTGGGGTGCCGGCCGCGTGGTGCGTTATACGCCGGATGGCAAGCAAGACTTGGTGATCAGCGTGCCGACGAAGCAACCGACGCGCATCGCCTTTGGTGGAGAGCGTCTGAATACCCTTTACATCACCAGCGCACGTGACGGCTTATCGGCCGAGGCGCTGATGCAGGATCCGTATGCGGGCGGACTGTTTGCCGTCGATGTGCCCTTCACGGGTATGCCCGAACCACTTTTTGCTGGCCGGCCTGTATGAGCCGGCCTTCTTTCAGCGCCGCTGATTCGAAGTTGCCCACCAAGGCATCCACGCGCCGCATCCGACTGGGGAGTCATCCATGAATGCAGTTGCTGCACCTGTAGCCACCCACGCCAAAGCCACAGCGGTATTTACGTGTGTGCTTGCCGCGCTCGCTGGCCTGATGTTCGGCTTGGATATCGGCGTCATTTCCGGCGCCACGCAGTTTATCCAGGCGGACTTCAAGATTTCCGATCACATGATCGAGTGGATCGTCAGCGGCATGATGTTCGGCGCCGCTTTAGGTGCCTTGCTCGCCGGCTGGATGTCCGCCGCATTGGGCCGCAAACGATCCCTGATTCTGGGTGCGGTACTGTTTGTGGTGGGATCGTTGCTGTGCGGATTTTCCTGGTCGCCTTATACCTTGATCGCAGCGCGAGTGGTGCTGGGCCTCGCGATCGGCATTTCGACGTTCACCGCACCGCTCTATCTCGCGGAAGTCGCACCGGAGTACATCCGCGGTGCGATGGTGTCGCTCTACCAGCTGATGATCACCATTGGCATCCTCGTGGCATTTCTTTCGGACACCGCTTTCAGCTACAGCGGCAACTGGCGCTGGATGCTGGGCATCATCGCGATTCCGGGCATCCTGTTTTTGTTTGGCGTGTTCTTCCTGCCTGACAGCCCGCGCTGGCTGATGATGCGCCAGCGTGAAGAGGAAGCGCTGGATGTCTTGCAGCGTCTACGCGGCAATCCCGAGGAAGTACAGCGCGAAGCGAGCGATATCCGCGAACAGCTGCGCACCCCGCAGCGCGGCTGGCACCTGTTCCTGGAGAACAGCAACTTCCGCCGCTCGGTGGCCTTGGGTGTGCTGCTGCAGCTGATGCAGCAGTTCACCGGCATGAACGTGGTGATGTATTACGCACCGCGCATCTTCCAGGACATGGGTTACAACACGCACTCCCAGATGTGGTTCACCGCGATCGTAGGGCTGACCAATGTGCTGGCGACCTTTATCGCGATCGGCCTGATCGATCGCTGGGGTCGCAAGCCGATTTTGTACACGGGTTTTACGGTGATGGCGATCGGCCTGGGCGTGGTGGGCAGCATGATGCGCATTGGCACGCCCTCGCATGCCGAACAGTTGTTCACCGTCGTCATGCTGCTGACCTTTATCGTCGGCTTCGCCATGTCCGCCGGTCCGCTGATCTGGACGCTGTGTTCGGAAGTGCAACCGCTGAAGGGTCGCGACTTCGGCATCGGCTGCTCCACGTTTACCAACTGGATTGCCAACATGATTGTCGGCGCCACCTTCCTCACCTTGCTCAACACCATCGGCCATACGTCGACGTTCTGGCTGTATGCCGTGCTCAACCTGGTGTTCATCGGGTTCACCTTCTGGCTGGTGCCGGAAACCAAGGGTGTGACGCTGGAGCAGATCGAACGCAATCTGCTCAGCGGCAAGCGGCTGCGCGATATCGGCGGCTGAAGATGGTTATCACGGCGGCGATGGCTTCGGCTTCGTTCGGGGAATCGCCGTCGATCGGATTTTCCAGAGGTTCTTGGCGAGTAGGAATCTGATCGGACCCTTTCCGAGTAGCACATGCGCTAGTCTGGCCAGCACTTGGGTGGCATCGGCGGGGGCAGACGATGGCAGATATAGCAGCGGTTGAAATCCGGCCAGGCCTGCGCCGCATACTCGGCACATGGGATCTGGCGCTGTTCAACATCGCGGCGATTGTTGCGCTGCGCTGGCTATCCGTCGCAGCGCAAATCGGCCCTTCAAGCCTGGTGCTGTGGCTGCTTGGATTAATCGGCTTCTTTCTGCCGCTGGCTTTGGCCGTGCTGGAACTCAGTTCACGCGTCCCGGGCGAAGGTGGCCTTTATCTCTGGTCGAAGGCCGCGTTTGGCGACCTGCATGGCTTTGTCACCGGCTGGACGTACTGGATTTCCAACATCACTTATCTTCCGTCCATGCTGCTGTTCAGCGCTGGCATTTTTCTGCATATCGGCGGCGCGCATTGGCTCTCGCATACCGACGACAGCCATTACAACCTTATCTACGCCATGCTGGTGCTGTGGTCGGCAACATGGCTCAGCGTGCTCGGACTGGAGCGCGCCAAGTGGCTGCAGAACATCGGTGGCGTCGCGACCTGGGCGACCGGTGCGCTCATTTTGGTGGCTGGCGCCGTCGCGCTATATCGCTTTGGTCCGGCAACACGCATCACTGCCGCCAATGTGATGCCTGATTTTCGCCAGCTCGCTACGTTTTCGACCTTCGCCACCATCGCACTGGCTTTCCAAGGGTTGGAACTCGGGCCGGTTCTTGGCGGCGAAATTCGTGACCCGGATCGGCAAATTCCGCGTGCCACGCTGATCGCTTGCATAGCCATTGCTGCGATCTATATCGCTGGCACCGCATCGCTGCTGATCGCGCTGCCAGCCTCGACCATCGACGTGATCGGCGGCATTCCACAGGCGCTGTCTGCCATTGCCGATCGCATCGGTCTGCCCATCTTCGGTCCATTGACTGCGATGCTGGTGACGCTTGGCTCGATCGGCACCATCGGCGCGTGGCTGACAGGTATGGCACGCCTGCCCTTCGTCGTCGGGGTCGACCGCTATCTGCCGGTCGTACTGGCGCGATTACATCCGCGGCACGGTACACCCTACATGGCGCTGCTCATTCAAGGCGTACTGACCTCGCTGATGCTGCTGGCCGCCCTTTCCGGTTCAACCATCCACGAGGCCTACATCATCCTCATCGACATGACGGTGATCATGTCGCTGCTGCCGCTGACGTATATTTTTCTTGCCTTTCCGGTGCTGCGCCATCGCAGCGCGCGCCGTAGCGAAGGTGTCCGACTGGCGCCACTCAACGCCACCGGCTGCTGGATCGTGGGTCTTAGCGGCTTCGCGGTGACCTTGCTGGCCATCGTCACATCCATGATTCCACCTGCTGGCGATCCCCATCCCGGCCTGTTCCTGCTCAAGGTCGTCGGCGGTTCGTTACTGCTGATCGGCATTGGGCTGATGTTCTACCGACATCGTGATCGACGCCACGCAGCAGTGGAATCTACCTAAATCGAACCCGCCGGGTGCCCTACGCAGGTGGGCACCGACACTTGTCACCATTGCTGCTGCCACGCAATCGCGAACGGGGACATATGTGTTTATTGCTGCTTCTTCATGCTCTTCCACCATCAACCGGGTGGATATTCTGCTTCTTCGTGTTCAAACGCCCCTTTTTCATCCCCTTCATGGATAGAACCTTTATAGGCCTTCGCAATGTTCAATAACTCACTCACACGCCTCCGCCCGCAGTCTGCGGCCTGCTCATCGTATTCCCCGAGCAATCCATAACGCCCACTCGTAATTTTCACATCGGCAATATGTTTGGCACTTTCGAGCAGAAGCTCCATGAACTTAGGAGCTAATCCGAGACGCCTCAAATGGTCTTGCACGCGAAATATCACGATGCTTCGAGCACTCAGCACTGCAACTCCGAGTGTCGTATAAAGCTGCTTCCCGTGAGAACGAATCAATATCTTTTCCCATTTCATGCGTAGCATGAACAGTTTCAAATTCTTGTCCTGCCCACTAACAACGGGACTGTCTACAAGGATGCTCTGCTCCAACTCATTGATGAAATTTTCCCGGTGCAAACGACGGCAATACTTGATCCAAGTCTCACCGTCCACCCTTCCTTCCTCTCTGACCTCTACCACTTCCACCAATCGCGGTAGATTCAATTTCTGCTCGCAAAACGTTACATAACGGCGGCCATAGGTAGGTGACCCAATGACCCAGGCCATGCGAAATATGGGAGACCAACTCCACTGCCTGAATGTATTCATCCATCCCCGATTGTCGATGTGCTCAGAGAAATTTTCCAAATCAAGATCGTGATACACCGACTCCATCAGATGCGCCAGCTCCTGGCAGAAATAGAAGCTTTTGCGGAAGTCTTCATCATGCAGCTCAAGCTGGCTGACTTGCGCGCCGTTTGCACTGCGAGCAGGAGATCCGAACAGGCGATTCGCCAGACGATCGTTCCACGCAGGATAAAACTGCCTGTCCAGTCGAGATAAAGCCGGATTCCTACGCAGCTCCCCGAACAGCCTGGACATCGCCTCTAGATGCGTAACGGATTTTCCCGCAGCCTTCTTGTGATGGTGCTCCCAATTGTTTTCGAGTTCGACAAGGATTCTCTCCTTCAGCACCGAATCGGTTACACCAATTTTTTCGGGCACTTTTGACGTGCCATCTGATATATCGGCCTCGGCGCGCTGCTTGACCGATTGAAGCGCTTCGTTTGCTATGTAGCTGCCAAGTCGCCGATAGCTTTCAAACTGTGCCTCATCAAAAAATTGGTTGTAAGTAGGCTCATGAGGAAAAGTGGAATGGGACTTCGCGTAGTACGCGATATCGGCAGGCTCTTTTCCAGTAAGGGTTGGCTTGATGTAAAGCAGCGTGCCAAATTGCCCGTTTGCATAGTCGATCGTACCGACCGCATAACCTGCGAGTGACTGCCTATGATCGTTGCATCGCAGCCCTGAAACATCGATGGTTATTTCAACGCCAAAATCGATACGACACTTCTGTATGGCATTACCAAGATCTTCGAATTCCCTATCTGAATCCGCTGACGCATCAACTGAAAGAATGAATCTGCATTGGCGCCGCACCAGTTCATAGATGCCTAGATTTTCAAAGTGCCCACCGTCTGAGAGGTAAAGAAACTTCCCCGTTTCACGGGTTAGACCGAGCATCTCCTTTATCAACCAGGAGCCATAAAAAGTCTTGGCGAAGTCCCCCTTTCGCCTTAAGCCAGGATGAGGTAACCACCAACCGAGCCGCGCATCGAACAGCGTTAGCAAAAAAGTAGCAGCCGGCGAACTGTGATAGCCCATGTTGGGGCTTACGGCCGCACCGGAAATAGCCATTGCTTCGCCCAGGGTCATGATCGACGCGGTGTCCGGGGCTACCAACTCTATGTCGCCTACCGGTTCGGAATTGGGATGCGATGGAGGTGGAATGTATCCGCAGTAGTTAGGCGTAAAGCAAAACGAGGCGGCCTTTCGACTTTGCCAATCAAGTTGCTTGGCATCTACTAAGTTAAGCGTTGTTCCAATGAGCGGAAACAGAGGACGCTCGCTATTTCCGCCTTTTACCGTAACGACATCGTTCAGCATGATATCGTCGTTCGGATCAAAGTTTGTTGTCGGCTCTGGGTTTCTTTTCTTGTTGCTCGCACCAAGATAGCAGCGCACCAGGCGGTTTCGATAAAAGGCATTCATACTGAATTCGTTGAGATCCATCAGGTACCCCATCAGGATCCACACGCCTATTCCTGCTACGAGCGCAACGCCTACCGCAACGTTCATTAGCTCATCTCTCAGGTTGTGATCGAGCTTTGCCAGGTACGCATCGGCCCGTATGTGATGCGCCACGCCATGCACAGTAGACATGGCGCGCAAGTCCGGTTTACTGATGACAACGTGTTGCGCCATCGTACTGATGGCAATGATGAGGCCGAGAAGAAATACCCACGGCGCAATGCGCGCCAGTACATCCAGTATGCGCCGGAGTTTTCCCGGATCGCCCCCTCGCTGAGTATAAGCAGCCATCACGCCCGATCCTGTCGTCAGGATCCATGCAATGGCGCTTCCCCACGCTGTCCTTGTCAACCAGTGATTCGTGCCTGGTATGTAGCATCGGTACAGCCACGCGCCGTAAATCATGAGGAACAGCGACAACCCCAACCCAAGTCCGACCAACGCTGCCGCCTTTCCACCCACGCGCGCCCAAACTTCCCGCTGCAGCTCGCTAAGCTGTCTCCCCGCCAAACCGAGGTGGATGATGCCAGTCAACTCTATGGAAATTAGGACCAGGCTGGGACCAAAGATGATGGTCTTCCATAAACCCCAGCCATCCCTCCATCCAGTAATGACGTGCCTCAACACCAGCACAGCCATTCCAACAAACGCCCCTGCGATCATGGCGGTAAAGAGCAACCGGGCAATACGCGGCCATCTGTCCTCCGCATCTTCCCCCTTGCGTGGTCCACGCACGCATTCGTCGTAAACGATCCATGCTATCCAGGCCACCACGTAAAGTACGAACGTACAGAGAAACAGTTCGCCATTGCCTAGAAATCTCGCATTGTTCCACCCACCGTCTTTTAGCCCTCGAAAACCTATGGCTGCGAGTCCAGCAGAAAATGCCAGCAGCCAAATAATGGCAGCTGCCTTCCCCTTGACCCCAGAGCGGGGAAGTTCCGTTTTGTCCAGCACGCCTTCGGTACGCGCATGCATGGATCGCTTTTTGCCACGGAATAAATTCAATCGTCCACGGCTTTTTCTAACCAATGTCGCACGTGGTGTGCGAGTAGTCACCACTCCAAGCAACGCGGCCGCTGACAAGCCCGTCGCGGCTGCAAGCATCAGGCACCACGATGGATAATGCGTTGCCTTCTCTATCCATGGATAAAGAAAGAGCGGCATTAAGCTAAATGCAAAGAGAAGCGTACAAAGCTGGATTTGGATGAGGACAACGTTGCGAACGTATGTGCCTATCATTCCAAGGGTATCGCCGGACAACGCAGTCTTTCGTGGACTTAGATAATTGCTGTATTCGCGCAAATGAAGAATAGGCTTTAGTGTGTCGGCACTCGCAACTTTTTTTTCAGAACGGAAAACGCTTTCTTTTTTGGATTTGCTCGTGGAATTATTGTCTATAGCATCTTGCTTAATAGCTCCATCCGGATCATTTGTTTCGGCTGCCGGATCTTCGCTTTTTGCAAAGTCGCGCACACTTGACTTCAATACATCGAAAGCTTTATCGCCGCCCCAGCGGCGAATCAGTCCTTGCAGGAAGCCCCCCACGTATCCACCACCCGAAACGGTTGATAGATAGTGAAATCCGCGTAGAAGGTCGAGCTTTGCCAGTGCTTGCAGTACGCCCAACGAAAACGTTGCGCTGCGTATGCCTCCACCCGACAAAGCCAAGCCCCAAATGGCCGGATCACCATCCTTAGTGCGACCATTGCCGCCCAGGATAATTTCCAATTCCACCTGCTTGACTGCTTGCGCATTCACGTGGCTATTGCTATTCATACGCCCCCCTTCGATGCACTCGTGGCGCTATCGACGGTACGAAATCCTTCGCTTTTTTTGGTACCTGGGCGGCGTGCAGCAGATAACAACAGAACGAAAAGAACACGCGGCCCCTGATTTCCGCGCCGTTCGAGACTCGCAGTACTTTGACCTGAATCCGTTTCTACCCTGTTACGTTTAATAACGTTGCGCGCAGACACGTTACGACGACGTGAAAGCAGGCCGCCATGGCGTCCCGTATACCATGCTCAGGATAGGCCGTTGCTATGCCCAGTGAGCACTGATACGAGTCATACCGCGAACTCTGGTTGCAAATGCAGCGCGAATCTCATGTGTTCCACGCCAAGCTCCGGTTTCATGGACAACACCCGTAGATCGTAGTTGCCATCGACCGGCTTGCCCTGCATAGCCAGATCCAAACGATGTCCAAGCGTCGACAGTGTTTCGTTGTAGCGCCTTAATCAGTGTGCGAGTGGCACCAATCTCAATTGATAACCGAGTGCATTGGCCACCCTCATGGCGGTCGCCAGGCTTGGGTTGCCATCGACGGATAATGCTTTGTAGAGACCTTCGCGGGTAAGGCCTGTATCGCGCGCAAGCTGGCTCATGTTTCGGGCGCGTGCGACGGCACCTAACGCTGCAGCCATTAGCGCGGGATCATTCTCTTCCGAACACGCCTCCAGATAGGCAGCAATGTCTTCTTCGCTGTTGAGGTAATCCGCGGTGTCGTATCGGCTGAAAACTTCTTTCTTTTTTGCTGCCATTTTCAATCCTCCCAGGCATCTGCCAAACGGATGGCATTGTCGATGTCCTGCTGTTGCGTGGTCTTATCTCCACCGCAAAGCAAAATGATCAACACAGCACCACGGATGGTGTAATAGACCCTGTAGCCCGGCCCGTAGTCGATTTTCATCTCCCGGATACCGCCGGTCAGATTCCGGTGTTGGCCGGGATTCCCCAGATTCAAGCGGTCAATTCGCATCTGAATCCGAGCCTTTGCCTGCCGATCGTTGAGTCCACGCAACCATCGGTCGAACATCCTGCTCTTGACAATCTCCATGGCCTTACTGTGAACCATGGTTAACATATTGTCAACCACGGTTCACATGCTTGCTGCACTCAGAACTGCAGCGAACCACCTGCCAGTTGGTTCACCTCCGCCATGATCGCCACCATCTGCGGGCCGGATTTCAGCGCGTAGTTGCCGTTGGTATAGCCCCACCAATCCCAGCAGCCGTAGGGGTTGTAGGGCACTTCTGCATCGATCGTCTGCGGATAGAGCACGATGATGTTGTTGGTATCGGCCCATTCGTTGATGCCGGCGTTCTGCACGAACGTCGTGCCGATGGTTTCCTGGTTTTGCGAACAACCGTGCAAGGCGACCACCAGGCGGCATGCCTGGCCCTGCGCACAGCTTTGCGGCACGAACGCCCAGGCGGTGCTGTCCATCGAAATGGCGGCGCAATTGTTATTGGGACAGAAGGTATTCTGGTTGAACTGGATGAAGCTGCCGCCCAGTTGCCCGTCATTGCGCGCGTTGAGTTGTCCGTAGAACAGGGTGAGAAACGTCTGCTCCGGATCGATCCCGCAGTTGTTCATGTAGGGCAGCGCGAGATACGAACATTCGGTGATGGCATCCGGCGTGATCCATGAATGTTCGGCAGGCGTGTCGTTGTTGTAGGTGATGTTGCTGGTGGATGTGAAGCTTTGGTAGTACTGGTACAGATCATCCATGGTGGCCTGATAGTCGACGGTATCCAGCGTGCCACTGAACATGTAGATCGGCTTGTTGGCGAGATTGCTGACCGGATCAATGGTTCCCGCGGATGCTTGCTTCTTCGTATAACTCACTAGCGACGAGACAGGCACGCCTTCTCCGTAAGCACAGGCTTCTCCCCACAGGACATCGTCATCCTGTGCGCAGTAATAGCTGCCACCAGCCATGACCGCAGTGCCGAAAATCGCTTTTGAATATGCAACTTGCAATTGTGTCGCCATGTAACCGCCAGACGAAATGCCCGCTACCGTCACCGAATTGGCAATGATGTTGTAGGAGCCCAACGCTGACTGGGCTTTTGCCAGAGGCGACATCACCATCAGTAGAGCGAGTAATACGGTGTTGCCTAGAAACCTGACGCAATACGAAACCATCGTCGTGCCCTCCAGGATCAAATACGCGTGGGTTTTCGATGGCGACGGCCGCCCGCGCCGTTCCGAAGGATCGGCCATCACCCGCTTGGACGGCGCCATCCCGCTAGCCGCCCGTGAATCGCAGGCAAGCCGGCTTTAAATCAGAAGCAGCCACCCCATATCCGGGCTTGCCAGACCAAGTAATCACCCAAGGAAGCCAGCGAGTGAATTGGACCAATGGGCAATGCCGGATCGCGTTACGCCAGTTCTCTGGCGCCGGACCGGCGTACTTGGCTTTCGTTGTTCTTGCTACCGATTGAATCCACAGGGGATCCACGTCATGCAACGCTTATTTATCCACTCCAACGCCGCAGGCTCAAAGCGCCGCCTGCTGCTGGGGGCTTCCTTTCTGTTGCTCGCCGGGGCCGCCATCGGCCTGCCCGTCGCGAACGCTGCCGATGCCACCAAGGATGCATTGATCCACAAGGTGGAAGTCGATTCGATGCGGAACACGGTCTTTACACCCGATTCGCCGCTGCTGGATTCGATGCTGGCACCGGCCAAGGCCGCCAATCCCAATGTATCGGCCGACAATTGGGCGGCGGTGCGGGCTGACACGGCTTCGGCCATCACCTCCACGCTGTTCGGCCCTGATAGCGCCGTAAGCACCGTGATGGAGCAATCGCTCAGCCAACTTTCCACCCAGGAGCTGCAACATCTGGATGTGTTGCTCACCGACCCCGTGCTGATCAAATTCCAGCACACGATGGCCAGCCCAGAAACGCAGCGGGCACTGATGCAGGGTATGGCGGCGAGTACGCTGAAAATGCAGGGTGCGATGAACGATGTGCTGCTGCGTCACGGCTTGAAAGTACCAAGTCCGTAAGACGCTACGCGCGATCTTGTTTCGCGAATGATGCAGGTGTATTTCCACCCGCATCATTCGCAATCGATCTCAGACCAGCACACCGCCACCATCCACCACGATCACCTGCCCCGTGGTGTAGCGGTTGGTCATCAGATAAAGGCATGTCTGCGCAATGTCGCTCGCGTCACCGACACGGCCGGCCGGCAAGGCGGCGCCGCGGGCAGCGAACATCGCTTCGCGCTCAGCTTCGGGAATGGTGTCCCACAAGGGTGTTCGCACAAAACCGGGTGATACGAGGTTGACCCGCAAAGGTGCTAGCTCCACGGCCAAGGCGCGCGTGAAGCTTTCCATTGCACCGCAGATGCTGGAGGCGACAGTCCAACCCTTTTGCGGACGCTGGCTGGCGATCCCTCCTGTCAGCACCACGGAGCCGTTGGATTTGAGATGCGGCGTGGCGTATTTCACGGCGGTCATGGCGCCGAACAGGCGCACGCCAAAAAAGGCGCGTGCCGTTTCCAGCGGTGTTTCAGTGAGCAACCCCAATTGCAGGGATTCGCCGGCGCTGTAGTAGAGGTGATCGAACGAACCCAGGCGCTCGAACAACGCGCGCACGGCGGCTTCGTCTGTGGTGTCCAGCACGTGCCCTTCGGCACGATCGCCGAGTGTGACAAGGGCTTGATCGACCCGTTCGCGCCGCGAAGAAGCCACCACCACCGAAGCCCCGGCATCCTGCGCCGCCTGGGCGGTGGCAAGTCCAATCCCTGACGTCCCACCAAGCAATACAACGCGCTGATGCCTTAGGGGCTGGTTTGCCATGTTCATACGTTGCTCCGGACAGATTGTGGATGGGGGAAGGCAGCCACTATCATTCCTTAAGCGTGATTGATAAACGCCTTATTTCTTTCATCACTCCTTAGCAGGTGTTTTGAATGGACCGCTTCACCAGCATGGCCATGTTTGTGCGGGTGGTGGAACGCGGCAGTTTCGCCGCTGCCGCCGAAGGCAGCGGCATGACGGCAACGATGGTGGGCAATCACATCCGGGAACTGGAGCAGCGCCTGAAAGGCCGGCTGCTCAACCGCACCACGCGCAGCCAGAGCCTGACCGAATTGGGCGAGCGTTATCACGCACGCTGCCTGGAAATTTTGACTCTGGTCGATTCGGCCGAACTCGATGCGCGCGAGATGCAAGCCAGTCCGCGCGGCAGATTGCGTATCAGCTGCCCGATCACTTACGGCACGCGTGCACTCATGCCTGTCTTGGCGAATTACCTGGATCGCTATCCGGATGTGCAGGTCGAACTGTCGCTCAACGATCGCATCGTCGATTTGGCCGAGGAAGGTTTTGATGCCGCCATTCGCATCGGCACACTGCCGGATTCCAACCTTATTGCGCGGCAACTGCGCGATTCACCGAGAATAGCGTGTGCCTCACCGGCCTATCTGGCGAGGTATGGCCTTCCGCAGACACCGGCCGATCTTCTGCAGCACAACTGTCTTGCCTTCCTGTTCTCTGCCGGACCGGAGCGCCATTGGCGCTTTCCGCGACCCGATGGCAAGGGCGAGGAATATGTCACGGTACGCGGCCGCCTGGACGTCAACGGCGGCATGGCGCTGCGTGAAGCCGCGATCGCGGGGTTGGGCATCATCCTTCAACCACAAATGATGCTTCAGGAAGATCTGGACTCAGGACGCCTGATACGCCTCTTTCCCAACTGGCCAGCGCCGTCCTGGCCCGTGCATGTGGTGTACCTGCCGGATCGCCGCATGCCGCCCAAGCTGGAAAGTTTCATCCACTTCCTGCACGAGACGTTTCCGCCTTCGCCGTGATAAAAACGGACTTCTATCTGGCATTTCTTGATTGAGGTTCGCATGCTCGCCGCACAAAATTTGCTAGCCGCGTTCGATCGCGTGACCGAGTACTGGTCGCCAAAGGTCATCGGCAAGGTCAACAATCAATTGCTGAAGGCCGCCAAGCTCAAAGGCCAGCTGGTCTGGCACGCGCATGATGCCGAAGATGAGCTGTTCCACATCGTCAAAGGTGAAATGCGCATCGAATTCGAGGATGGAGTGGTACATCTTCGTGAAGGCGACTTTCTCACCATTCCCACGGGCGTTCGCCACAATCCCATCGCCGATGAAGAATGCTGGGTGCTGCTGATCGAACCGGCATCCACCAAGCACACAGGCGATGAAGTGACGCCGCTGACGCGCAGCATCGAGGAACAGTTTTCCTGAGCAACTGCTTCAGTACCATTTCGCTCTTGCGTAACGGATAAAGCGCATCAGCAGCAGGACGAACAGCAATACGCTAAAGCCAGCGTAGGCGTATTGCGTACGCGACACGCCGACACCGTAGGGAAACCATATCCCTTGCAAACCGATGCTGCTGAGTTCTCTCGCAAACAGACCGATACCCATCAACACGGCTGTGAGTGCAGCCAGGCATGTTGAGAATCTGAGCTGGCGAAGCAGCCCGTAACCCACAGTGCAAAGATAAAGCGCCGCGAAAATCAGACGCACTGCCATGACAAGAAAGTTGGCAGCGGTCGCCCAGCCGTACGCTGGCGCGAACCACGGGCGGCCGACCAGTGCAAAAAGCACATAAACCAGTGTCAGCACGAGGACCGTACGCGACAGCCAGCGTGATGGCTTCAAGCCAAACCAGTCCCGCCAGGCCATCACCCACGCTGCCAGTGTCAAAGGCGTCAACAGCACGGCTGTCGCCACGTCATACGTGCGCAGGCTTTCGTAATGCGTCCAGTAGAACAACACCTGGTTTACGCGCAAACATGCGGTGAGCAGTAGTGCCACAACCAACCAGCGATAGGCATCGCGCGAACGACAGGCCATCAGTGCGAACACCAGGATCGCCAGCAGCACGAAAGCCATCGGCTCCGCAGCGTCGACGACATAGCCCTTGAAGGTCTGCAGCCATTGCACTTCATGCAGTTCGGTGACGCCATCCAGCGTACCAAGCGTCGGCGCAATATGGATGCCGCCGCTGTCCTCACCCGCATCGCCCGGATCCATCCATACACGCAGCGCGATCACGTACGTGCGTGTTCCTGCCGGCACACCTGTTAATGGGTAAACGCTCGGCTGCACGCTGTATACCGTTGGCGTTTTGCCGGAGAACCTGCCAGAACCTCCGAGCAGCTTGCCATCGACGTAGAGCTGATAGGTGCTGTCGACATCCGTGGGACCGGCCACCGCGAGCGGAGTGTTGTGGTCATCGTCAACCGTGACGCGCAACCTGTACCAGGCGTAGCCGATATAACCGGGGTGACCACGCATGCTCCAGCCGGATACATAGCCCGGCAGGCCGACATCGCCGTCGTGTGCGCCCGGCGCAGGAGTCAGGTCGACCGTCTCCCAATGACTGTCATCGACGTCAGGAGCAGCCCAGCCAAGATCGTCACCCGTTGAGAATTTCCATGGACCATTCAACACGACGGTAGCGGCGCCGATGCGGATGGTGGCGCTTGCGGGAAGATCAGCTGATGCGGTGCCGCTTATGCCGCCAAGTGCGGCAAGCATGACGAGGGAAGCCAGCCATCTTGCATACCGCATCGGGCTACTCCAGAAGCTGGGAGACTTAAGATGCCTTTCGGCGGGGGTCACACAGACTGCTCTAGCCAACAGGACTCAGGCTCCTGGCTTATCGAGACTAACGTAATAGAGCCCCGGGACGAACGATGCTTTAGTCACGGTACGCCCATATTTTCCGGCAAGCCCCATATTCCTCACGTCATTCCGGCGAAGGCCGGAATCCATCGCCAGTACGAAGCATGGATTCCGGCCTTCGCCGGAATGACGTGAGGTGAGTTGTACTTACCGACTCAAGCCGCCGCAGTGGCCGCCTTCAGTGATACCGGGATCGACTTGTAACTTGGCGTTCCCGACTGCTCGTCGTGGCTATCCAGACTCACCAGCCGGTTGCCTTCCGGGTAGTACATCGCGACCGTGCCCTGCGCGATGGGATATGCCACCGCCGTAAAGCCCCGTACTGCACGCACCTGTCCATCGCTGCCCAGTGAGGTCGGTCCGACTACTTCGATATCGATCCGATCGCCGTGACGCAATCCGTTCGCATCGAGATCTGCAGCATTGATGAACACCACATCGCGGCGCCCGCTGATGCCGCGATAGCGATCATTGAGGCTGTAGATGGTGGTGTTGTATTGGTCGTGCGAGCGGATCGTGGTGAGTGTGAGGTGATCGATGTCGAGGAGCGGATCCTCGTCGATACCCCTGCCGACCAGGAAATGCGCCTTGCCGTCTGGAGTCAGCCATTTGCGCTCGGAAGCACCCACGAACAACCGAAAGCCACCGGGCTCACGGATGCGCTGGTTGTAGTTGGCGAAAATCGGATAGACCACTTCGATCTTGTCGCGGATGCGATCGTAGTTGCCGACCAGACCTTCCCAGTCCACGCGCGTATCAGGCAGCGTTGCCTTGGCCATCTGAGCGACGATCCATGGTTCGGAGCGCAGATGTTCGGAAGCCGGTTCCAACGTGCCTTCCGACGCGTGCACCATCGACATGGAATCTTCTACGGTCACCGACTGCGGACCTCCGGCCTGCACATCCAGCTCCGTGCGGCCCAGGCAAGGAAAAATGAAGGATTGTTTGGCAAGAATGAGATGTGAGCGATTGAGCTTGGTCGCCACATGCACGGCCAGATCCAGCTTGCGCATGGCGGCAAAGGTGGCATCTGGATCAGACATCGCTACGGCAAGATTGCCACCCAGGCAAATCAGCGCCTTGGACTGACCGTCGCGGATCGCACGTACCGCCGCCACGGCATCGTTGCCATGTTTCTTGGGGAACGTGAAACCAAACGCTTTTTCGACGCCTTTGACCAGATTGTCATCCGGCTTTTCGGTGATGCCGACGGTGCGATTGCCCTGCACATTGGAATGCCCACGCAAGGGACAGATGCCGGCGCCCTCGCGCCCGATGTTTCCGCGCAGCATCAGCAGGTTGGCGATCTGCCACACGTTCTGCGTACCGTGCGCATGCTGGGTAATGCCCATGCCGTAGCAGACGATCACGCGCTCAGCCTTCGCGTAGATCTCGGCAATGTGCATGATCTCTTCGCGCGACAAGCCCGACTTCGCCGTGATCGCATCCCAGCTGGTGGCCTGGATGTCGGCAACCAGATCGTCGATACCGACGGTATGCTCGGCAATGAACGCACGATCCAGCAAGCCTTTGCCGCCGTGCGAAAGATCGCTGGCATCCAGCTCGAGCAGCCACTTCATCATGCCCTTGAGCATGGCGTCGTCGCCGCCGCATTTGATCTTGTAATAGGTGGATGCCAACTCGGTCTCGCGACCGGCCACCATCTCAAGCGGATCCTGCGGCGAGGTGAAACGCTCCAATCCACGCTCAGGCAATGGATTGATGGCGACGATCGGCACGCCGCGCTTTGCCACTTCGCGCAGGGTACCCAGCATGCGTGGATGATTGGTGCCTGGATTGTGACCGATGCAGAACAGCGCATCGCAATGATCGAAATCTTCCAGCGTCACGGTGCCCTTGCCGACACCGATGGATTGCGGCAAACCCACGCTGGTGGCTTCGTGACACATGTTCGAGCAATCAGGGAAATTGTTCGAACCGAATTCGCGCGCAAAGATCTGGTACAGGAAGGCCGCTTCGTTCGACGCGCGCCCGGAGGTGTAGAACTCCGCCGCTTCCGGCGTGGGCAACGCATTGAGCGCCGCACCAATGCGACGCATCGCTTCGTCCCATTCGATGGCGACATACGTGTCGGTGGCCGCGTCGTAAGCCATGGGATGGGTAAGACGACCCAGGCTTTCCAGCGCGTAGTCGCTCATGTGCCACAGCGACGATACGGGATTGGCAGCGAAGAATTCCGGACGCACACGCTTGGCGGTCGCTTCCCACGACACGGCTTTGGCGCCGTTCTCACAAAATTCGAAGGAACTGGTGTGCTTCGGATCAGGCCATGCGCAACCTGGGCAATCGAAACCGTGCGGCTGGTTCATGCGGGTCAGCGCGACGGTTTCGCGGCCGATCGCCATCTGCCCGCTCAACGCCTTGGCGACGGCACGCAGCGCGCCCCATCCACCGGCTGGCCCCTGGTAGGTGCTTACGCCTTCAAGATCGGGCTTGTCGCTCATGGCCAGTCTCCTTCTTACCTCGAGACAAACAGGCTACAACTTTGCTGCAGGGGTATCCATAAGCGCCGCAGCTATGTTTCTGCTTCGTAAAGCGACGATGGCGTTGACTGCAACGCTGCAAACCTCCCCGGCGTAAGCCGGGGAGGTACCCATGCAGGGGCTAGCTTTTTTTATGCAGCAACCGCTTCTTTTTCTTCAACCGGCAGACGGATCAGATAGTCGAAGGCACTCAGCGAAGCCTTGGCGCCCTCGCCCATGGCGATCACGATTTGCTTGAATGGCGTGGTGGTGACATCGCCAGCGGCGAATACACCCGGCACCGATGTTTCGCCACGCGCATCCACTTCGATCTCGCCGCGTGGGGACAACTTCAACGTACCTTTCAGCCATTCCGTATTCGGCAACAAACCGATCTGTACGAACACGCCTTCCAGTTCCACACGATGGCTGGCGCCACTGCTGCGATCGGCATAAGCAAGACCCGTGACCTTCTGGCCATCGCCCAGCACTTCGGTGGTCTGTGCGCTGACGATCACGCTGACATTGGACAGGCTGCGCAACTTGCGCTGTAGTACTTCGTCCGCACGCAGCTTGCCATCGAATTCCAGCAAGGTGACATGGTCGACGATGCCGGCCAGATCGATCGCCGCTTCCACGCCGGAATTACCGCCGCCGATCACCGCCACGCGCTTGCCCTTGAACAGCGGACCGTCGCAATGCGGGCAGTAGGTAACGCCCTTGTTGCGGTATTCCTGCTCGCCCGGCACGTTCATGTTGCGCCAGCGCGCGCCAGTGGAAAGCACTACGGTCCTGGCCTTGAGCGAGGCGCCGTTGGCGAGCTGCACTTCGATCAGGCCGCCTGGTTCATCCGCTGGAATCAGCTGTTCGGCGCGCTGCAAATTCATCACGTCCACATCGTATTCGTGTACGTGTTGCTCGAGCGCAGCAGCGAGCTTCGGACCTTCGGTATAGGGCACCGAGATGAAGTTCTCGATCGCCATCGTATCCAGCACCTGGCCACCGAAGCGCTCAGCCGCCACGCCGGTGCGAATGCCTTTGCGTGCAGCATAGATCGCCGCGGCGGCACCAGCCGGGCCACCGCCGACCACCAGCACCTCGAACGGCTTCTTCGTCTTGAGTTTTTCCGCGGCGCGCTCGGCGGCGCCACTGTCGAGGCGTGCGGCGATCTGCTCGATCGTCATGCGTCCCTGGTCGAATGGCTCGCCATTAAGAAAGACGGTCGGCACCGCCATCACCTGACGTTGTTCGACTTCGTTCTGGAACAGCGCGCCATCAATCGCCACATGCTTGATGTTGGAATTGAGCACGCTCATCAGGTTCAGCGCCTGCACCGTGTCGGGGCAGCTGTGGCAGGACAGCGACATGAAGGTTTCGAACACGTATTCGCCTTCCAGCTGCCGCACCTGCTCGATCACCTCATCGGAAACTTTCGGCGGATGACCGCCTACCTGCAGCAACGCCAGCACCAGCGAGGTGAACTCGTGGCCCATGGGGATGCCGGCGAAGCGCACGCTGATGTCCGTACCGACGCGGTTGATCGCGAACGATGGCTTGCGCGCGTCGTGCCCATGGAGACTCAGTGACACGCGATCGGACAGCGACGCGATGTCCTGCAGCAGTGAACGCAATTCTTGCGATGAATCGCTATCGTCGAGAGAAGCCACCAGTTCGATCGGGTGCACGACCTTTTCGAGATAGGCCTTGAGCTGGTCTTTGAGGTCATTGTCCAACATGTGTGACATCTCCATCGACTTCTTCGGGGTGAGCGTCGCCGCATCCGCACTTAGCGAATGACGGCGACAACTCGGGAATAAGGTGGGCCTGCCGGGTGGGGCAGGCCCGCGGCTCGCGGGAGGGGGAGGCAAGCCGCAAAGCGAAACAGCAGATTAGATCTTGCCGACCAGCTCAAGCGACGGCTTCAGGGTGCTGTGGCCTTCTTTCCACTTGGCCGGGCACACTTCACCCGGGTGAGCGGCCACGTACTGCGCGGCCTTGACCTTGCGCAGCAGTTCGGACGCGTCACGGCCGATGCCGTTGTCGTGGATTTCGCACAGTTTGATCTGGCCTTCCGGATTGATCACGAAAGTGCCGCGCAGGGCCAGGCCTTCTTCTTCGATCATCACGTCGAAATTGCGGGTGATGGCGCCGGTCGGATCGCCGATCAGGGCGTACTTCACCTTGCCGATCGCATCGGAGGTGTCGTGCCAGGCCTTGTGCGAGAAGTGCGTATCGGTCGAGACGCCGTAGATCTCCACGCCCAGCTTCTGGAATTCGGCGTGATGATCGGCGAGGTCTTCCAGCTCGGTCGGGCACACGAAAGTGAAATCAGCCGGGTAGAACACCACCACGGACCACTTGCCCTTCAATGCGGCTTCAGTGACTTCGATGAACTTGCCGTCCTTGTAAGCGGTGGCCTTGAACGGTTTGATTTCAGTGTTGATCAGCGACATCTATATCTTCCGCTTAGGTTGTGGATGAGGCCACAACAATAGATGCCTTGACAGGAAAGAGCCAATTGATTGTCGGGATGAGATTGATTTACCCCGCCTATCGATCGTTGATTTTCCGAGGATTTTTCTAAACGTGCCCGCCGGATGGGGCCGGGCACGCAAGCGTGAACCGCCTCGCCCCTGACTTTTTCTACCCGGCCAGCGACTCCCGATACACGCGACGCACGATTTCATGAAAGTGATGTACCGCATTTTCGCGCAGCGGATTCAAGCGCCCCGCCTCGTATGACCCGGAAGCCAAGCCGCGCTGTACGTCTTCGCAAATGGTCACATCCTCGTCCTGCACTTCATCGCTGAACGCAATGTCTTTCGCACGACGGGCCTGCGCCTCAGCGCTGCTGTCCGGTGCATAGTAGAAATCGAACTCCACCCGGCAGCGATCAACGCCTTGCGGCAGTACGCGATTGGTTTGCAAGCGTCCAGGCAGGATGTTGAGCATCGCGTTGGGATACAGGAAGTAATACAGCGCCTCGCCGCTGCCATACAAATCCGATGCGCTTTCCAGCGGGCTGTACTGGAATGAATACCACTCGGCGGTTTCGGTGATGTAGCTGCGATAGTCGAGCAGGCTGTTCAGGCCGGGATGAATCTGGGGGACGTGGTAGCCCTCCAGGTAATTGTCCACGTACACCTTCCAGTTGCAGGCCACGTCATAACTGACGCGATGATGGAATTCATAGCCATGTAGCGACCGCTGCGGCCCGAGGCGCATATCAATGCCAGCCACGAAATCCTCGAACGGCGGCGCCTCGCCGATGGCGACAAAAACCAGCCCCTGCCACACGTGCACGCGCACCTCAGGCAACCGGATGTCCGCCGGATTGAAATCGGGTGTCCGCCCCATTTCCGGCGCACCACGCAGCACGCCGTCCAGTCCATATGTCCAGCCGTGGTAGCGGCAGCGCAAGGCTTGCGCCCGCTTCCCATCGCAACTGGCAATCGGCCCCGCGCGGTGCCTGCACACATTGTGGAAAGCGCGAATGGCTGACGCATCGCTGCGCACCACCAGCAAAGGCAACCCTGCAATCTCGGTGACCACGTGATCGCCCACATCCGCCAGCTGCGACTGATGGCATACCAACTGCCAGCTCTGCGCGAAGATCACCGACGCATCCAGCGCGGCCATGCGCGGATCGGTGTAGAAGCGCGCGGGCAAGGTCAGCGCGTGATCAAGCGCTTGCGGAACAAGTGCATGGGCGGAGAGCAGTTCAGTCATGGCTCGATCCTGCGACGATGATGGTCGAGTATTCCGCGATTGGACGGGGATGGGTAGTGATCCCCTCCTTGTCGACCAGCCGCGTGCACGGCGGTCAGGTCAGAGGCCCACCTGCCCTGGCTTGTGCGCCACCGACCCGACCTCATCGCTGCCTTGCAGGCTACGGATCAACAGTCGGTAGGTATCGCGACCATCGTCCTTGGCCATGTAGAGCGCTTCATCGGCCAGCTTCATCAGCACATCCGCCGAGATGGAGCCTTTGCACAACACGGCGCCGATACTCATGTGCACTTCCAGATCGCCTGTACCTACGGCCACCGTCATATGCAACCGTTCCCACAGGGAATGCACGAATCCCTTGGCGTTGCTTTCATTGGAAACATTGGAGCACAGCACGACAAATTCATCGCCGCCGATGCGCGCGACCACTTCGCCCTCGCGCACCAGCCGCTGCAGGCATTGGCCGACTTCGGCCAGCACCATGTCGCCCGTGCCATGGCCGTGCGAGTCATTGATGGATTTGAAGTTGTCGATATCCACCAGGGCCAGCAGCACCGGCATGTTGAACTGTGCGGACTGCCGCAGCACCAGTGATACGCGCTCGTTGAAGTAGCGGCGGTTGGCCAGGCCGGTGAGCGAATCCTGATGCGCGAGCCTCAGCAGTTCCCGCTCCACGTTCTTGATATGGGTAATTTCCGTGGTCAGCGCATAGACGCCACGCATGCGCCCGCTGGCGTCGCGGTCCGGCACGTAGTGGGTCTGAAATTGAAGCAGCCGGCCACGGTAAGTGGCTTCGTACTCGAAGATCGCCGACTCGCCGGCAAACGCCTTGCGCAGATGAACCTTCAATTGCTCGTAGACGCGGGCGCCACGTACTTCCTTCACCGTTTTGCCGATCATGTCATCAGGGGATTCGCCCGACACCTGCTCGACGAAGCGGTTGATGTAGGTATAGCGCTCGGTCATGTCGATACGCGCGATCACCGCCGGCACATTGTCGGCGATGGTGCTCAGCTGCGCCCGGCTTTCGGTCAACGCCTGCTCGACCTGCACGCGCTCGGTAACATCGCGCCCGGTGTAGATGATTTCCGTGGTGCCATCGTCATCGGGACTCGCCACCAGGCGCGCGAAGGCTTCGATCCAAAGGTAATGCCCATCCTTGTGTTGCAAGCGATACGTCGCCGTGACGGCGCCGCCATTCGCGCGCAAGGCAGCAACCACACCAGCGATGCGTTCGCGGTCATCCGGATGGATCAGGTCCGGCCGCGGCACCATGAAATCGTCCACCTCCCAGCCGAGCAACTCCTTGACCGATGGCGACACATATTGCCGTTCGCCGCTCGGCCGGATGCGCATGACCAGGTCGCCGCTGTTATCCGCCAGCATGCGGTAACGCAGCTCACTCTCGCGCACACGTGCCTGCAGGCGATCTTGATCCGCCAGCGCCAGCACCACCGGCAGCGCGACCAGGCAGGAGAAGCCGATGAATACCTGCGCCATCATCACGCGCAGTGCGGGCGTAGTGCCGCCGGCCATATGGAAGGGTCCGATGTCGAGCATGGTCGCGGCCGTGGTGATCAGGGCGATGATCGCCATGCCGATCACCATGCCGGCGAAACGGTGCCGGAACACCAGCCACAGCAGCGGCGGATAAATCATGAACAGCAACGGATAGCGCGCGAAGGAGAATGCCCAGCCGGCGATCAGGACCAGCGGCAGAAGATCGCGAATAAGCCGCCACGGCAGCCCGCCTGGCGCCGAACCGCGCCAGTCTTTCGTGACGATCACCAGCGACGTGCTACCCGCGATGATCATGCCGACGAAATGCGCGCGAAAGACCGCATTGAAATTGGTCCACCACTCGCTTGCCGGCCACGCATGCGCGACTGCCGTGATGCAGAACGCACATAAGCCGCTGGCGACGAACGCACTGATCAGCCCCACCTTAGCCAGATCAAGAAGGCGCGTATCCGGTGTAATAGCCGGATACCGGCGCCGGATGGCTGTGCTGACCAGCAACGCCTCAGACATATGGCATGCGCCGAGCCACAGTGACGGGACGAGTGGATCGCCGAGGATTTGCTTGGCGGTCACAAAACCCAGAAACCCCGCCAGCAGCAGCGGCCACGCTTCGGCCAAGGGCTTGCGCACCAGCAGGCCGAGCATGGCGCCATTGACCAGCCACAGCGAGGTTGGACTATGGGTCGCGCGCGCCAGCGTGATCGAATACAGCGACAGGCCGCCCGTCAGCGCAAACAGGCCGATGCACTGCCAAACCCAGTCCGGGTAGCGCCGAAAAGACATAAAAGATCCCTGGACCCTGACGTTGTTGACGCGAAACCTGAATACTCCGCCTTAGCGAAGCAAGACTCCTGCCAACAGCATTCAAGGTGACGCGAACACGTCTGGGCTATAGATACACCCAGTCCGGGACCTTTACTACGTCGGTACGCGCGTTTATTTCAGCGACAAGGCGCTTTCCCAATGCGCCCGGGATACCGCCTCGGTATGACGCCACCAACGCTCGCCGGTATGCGGAGCGGCCAGATCCAGCCGCTCACCCATGCGTGGCGTGGACAGCGGAATCTCGTGCTCGGCGGCGAGGGCAACGACGCGCTCGAACGGCTCCTGCCAGGGATGCATGGCCAGATCGAACGTGCCGTTATGCACCGGCATCAGCCAACGCCCACGCAGATCGATATGGGCTTGCACGGTCTGCTCCGGCTGCATGTGTACATAAGGCCATTGCGCATCGTAGGCACCGGTTTCCATCAGCGTGATATCGAACGGACCCAGCCGCTCGCCGATGGCCTTGAAGCCATCGAAGTAGCCGGTGTCGCCGCTGAAGAACACACGCAACGCATCATCGACGATCACCCAGGACGCCCACAGCGTACGGTTACCGTCGAACATCGTGCGGCCGGAGAAATGCTGGGCCGGCGTGGCGGTGAAGCGCAAACCGTCGATCTCGATACCTTGCCACCAATCGAATTGATGCACTTTTGCCGCGTCCACGCCCCATTCGATCAGACGATCGCCAACGCCGAGCGGCGTCAGGAACACATCCGTGGTATTGGCCAGGTACGCAATCGTTTGGCGATCCAGATGATCGTAATGGTCGTGCGAAAGGATCACGCCGCGGATCGGCGGCAATTCATGCAGCGCGATCGGTGGCTGATGAAACCGCTTCGGTCCCATCCATTGGAACGGCGATGCGCGCTCGGCAAACACCGGATCGGTGAGCCAGTAAGCCCCGCGCAGTTTGATCAACATGGTGGAGTGCCCCAGCCGGAACAGACTGCGATCCGGCGCAGCATCCAACTGGGCGCGCGTGAGGGTCTGGATGGGCAACGGCCCCGATGGCATGGTGCCGGACGGTTTATTGAACAGCGCGTTCCAGATGATGTGCAGGGTTTTGCCCAAACGCTGCGCCGGGCGCGGAGCCGGATTCTGGAAACGGTCGCCTCGGTGCTGCGGCGATGATTGGTATTTGCCGGCCTGGGCCGCGCGCGACAACCGGGAAGATGAGGTAGGCATGACAGGCTCCGGATAGGGCCATACCGGCCCTTATAAATACACTGCACAGTGTAGTTTATTTTTGGGAAAAGTAAACCCATCAGTGTAGAATGGGACCATGCCTGCCACCGCCCGCCCCTCCCAGCGCCTGACTGACCGCAAGCGTCAGTCGATCATCGAGGCCGCCATCGACGAATTCCGGGCCTCCGGCTTCGACGCCACCAGCATGGACCGCATCGCCGCCCGCGCCGGCGTCTCCAAGCGCACGGTCTACAATCACTTTCCCAGCAAGGACGAGCTGTTCGCCGCGATCCTCCATCACCTGTGGATGACCGTCATCAATGGTGAAGAGCTTGCCTATCGCGCCGATCGTCCGCTGCGCGACCAGTTGCTGGATTTGATCGCGCAGAAATTTCGCCTGCTCAACGACGAGTCATTTGTATCCCTCGCTCGCGTCGCCATCGCCGCCGGCATCCATTCGCCCGAACGTGCCCGCGACATGGTCACGCGCATGAGCGAACGCGAAGAAGGCCTTACCGTGTGGATACGCGCCGCCGCTGCCGCAGGCAAATTGAAAGCGAAAGACCCCGTATTCGCCTCGCACCAGCTGCAAGGCATCATCAAGGGCTTCGCCTTCTGGCCGCAGATCATGCTGGATCAACCGCCGCTGGATGCCGCCATGCAAAAGCAGGTCGCCGAATCGGCCGTGGACATGTTTCTGGCTTACTACGCTGCTGATTAGACATCTCAGTTGTGTCACAAGGACACCCCATGCCAAAGCTCCCGCCCGATGGATTGCCGCGCTATCGCCTGCTGACCGGCAAGGACGACGCCACGTTCTGCCGTCGCGTGTCCGAAGCGCTGGATCTGGGTTATCAGCTTTACGGATCGCCTGCTGCAACGTTCAACGGCGAGCATGTGGTGGTGGCGCAGGCGATCATCTGGCCTGAGTCGGTTTCTTAGAAGATTTTTCCTTTTAGTGCTTACGTTTGCCGTCTTGGCTTTACATCTTCCGTGGCGCCATTCCCGCGAAAGCGGGAATCCATATTGTCTTTCGGTGAGCCGCAACCATGGATTCCCGCTTTCGCGGGAATGACGTCACTACAAAATGGGGCAAACATAAGAAGAAAAAGGGACCTGCACCAAGGTGCAGATCCCTTCGCTAGTGTTGCATCCCGGCAAAGCGGATCAATGCGTGATATGACCGCGTCCATCACGGTACTCGTTGCCTTGGAAGCGATAACCCGGATGCGCCACCGGACGTTCGCCGCGACCCGGCAACGGTCCGCGATAGCCGCCGCGCACATCGAAACGGTTGTCGACATAACCACGGAAGTGCGCCGGACCGCGATACCAGGGACCCACGCCGATGAACACGCCGCCGGCAAACCACTCCGGACCGTAATAACCGTAGGGCGCGCAGTTATACGGCGCAAAGTCGTAATAGCCATAAGGACAATCCGGCGCCGGTCCGACCGCCGCCGCTGGCCCATATCCATAATCTGGCTGCGCCGGCACAACACACCCAGCAAGCAGCGACAGCGACAACGCAGCCAGGCCGAATTTCATCTTGATGTTCATAGATAGCCCTCTGGTGTCCGTAAGAAGGGAACACCATCGTCCACCGATCAAGCTGAAACGGCTGTGACCGCGCATCACCGGATTTAAGTGCGGTTACGGCGATCGTCTTGCGTGCACTTAGGCGTTCAGTGTTTTGCCGAAAAGCTCGGTCAATGCCTGCCAATGGCGTTCAGCACCTTGTGCATGGAAGGCGGGATGATCCGGCACCGCGTAACCGTGGTGCGCACCGGCATAGATTTCGACACGATGATCCACACCGGCTTCGGTCAGCGCGGCTTCGAGCTGCACTTTTTGTTCATCCGTGAAATGCGAATCCTGATCGGCGCCGGCGACATAAACGTAGCCGTTGATGCCTTGCAGGAAATGATGCGGGCTGTCGGGCTGATCTGAAACCAGTCCGCCCGCATGGAACGCACCGATCGCCGCGAAGCGCGTCGGATAAGCACCTGCGGCGAGCAGCGCCAGCTTGCCGCCCATGCAGTAACCAGTGGCGCCGAAGCGATCGCCCTTCACTTCCGGACGTTCGGACAGGCATGCGATGAAAGCTTCTGCATCGGCGACCGTCACATCCCGGTTCAGGCTGCCAACGAGCTTCATGAGGTTCGCTTTCTTGACCGGATCGGCAAACACTTCCGCTGGAACCATCACGTCATAAGGACCGCTGCGATAGAACAGATCTGGCAGCAGCACCGCGTAGCCGTGGTCGGCCAGGCGTTGCGCCATCTCCCACATCACCGGACGGATACCTGGCGCATCCATGTAGAAGATAACGCCAGGCCATGGACCCGTGCCGCTGGCAGGCGTGAACAGCGAAGCCGGACAGCTTCCATCACGGGTATTGATGTTTAGGTCGATGCGGGACATGGCTTGATCTCCAGATGCGGGGAAAACTTTCCGCAAGATATATGAGGATATCCTCATATACAAGGAGGCCAGGCCGAATGGCGATTTATTCCCGGTGGAACGAACTGACGATCATCCTGTATGCATCGAGCCGGTTTGCATCGAGCACGAATATCGCTTCCACCGTGCCGCGCTCAGGAAGTGGGCAGGAACGTCGACCGCATCATTGCAATATACGCGTCTTCCGACGTTTCGCGGCGCGCCTTGACCAGCGGCTCGATATCCTGGGTTGCGACATAGCGTAGACGGTCGCTGCCGTCGGTCGCCGCGTTGAGGATCACCTGGGCCACATCCTCCGACGTGGCCAGCCGCGCTGTGCGCAGGCCTTCGAACACCTTGAGTGCACCGGCAACGAAGCTGGCGTAGTCCTCGGGCGCTGTCGATTGCCCCGCTTCAGCAGCGGAACGTGTGCCGAATTCCGTGCTCACCACACCGCCCGGCTCAACGATTTTCACCACGATTCCCTGCGATGACAGCTCGTAAGACAGGGATTCGGAAAAACCTTCCAGGGCGAATTTGCTGGCGTTGTAGAGCGAAATCATCGGCAAGCCGAAGACACCCGCGCCGGAGCTGACGTTGACGATCACGCCGGCCTGCTTCTGCCGGAAATGCGGAAGGATCGCGCGCGTCACATCCATCACGCCGAAGACATTGACGTCGAATTGCTCCTGGATTTTTTCGCGCGAAGTGGCTTCGAAAATGCCGAACAGCCCGAAACCGGCGTTGTTCACCAGCACATCGATGCCGCCGAATCGTTCGATGCCGGCCGCGATGGCCTCATCGATACTGTCGCGATCCTGCACGTCCAGGCGCGTCACCAACACATTGGCGCGCTTGGCCAGTTCCGCACCTGCTGCGGGCGTGCGCATGGTGGCGACCACGTTCCAGCCGCGGTCGGAGAACAATTGCGCGGTATGCAGGCCGAACCCGGTGGAGGCACCGGTGATAAGCATGGTCTTGGTCATGAAAGGGATCCTGATGGGCAATACGACTCACCATAGGCGCCATGCAGCGTTGAAACAATCGCGCTAATCTTGCATATACTGATGCAGGAATTAGCACAATGGCCAGCAATCTCACCGAACTGAATGCGGTGGTCGCCGTGTCAGTGCACCGCAATTTTCGCCGTGCCGCGGCGGAACTGGGCATGTCGCCGTCAGCGCTAAGTCACGCCATCGCGGCGCTGGAACAACGCATCGGCGTGCGGCTCTTTCATCGGACCACTCGCAGCGTGTCGCTTTCGCAGGCCGGTGAGCAATTTCTGGCCCGCGTGCAGCCGGCGTTGCGCGAGATCGGTGCGGCGATGGATGCCATCAATGATTATCGCGACAAGCCCACCGGTACCTTGCGCATCAATACGTCCGAAGGTGCTGCACGCATGATGCTTGCGCCGATGGTGTTCGAGTTCATGCGTCGCTATCCCGACATGAAGGTGGATATCGTCACCGAAGGCAAGCTGGTCGATATCGTCGCCGATGGTTTCGATGCGGGCATTCGCGCGGCCGAAGATGTGCCGCAGGACATGATAGCCGTGCCGTGCACGCCGCCGCTGCGTTTCGCAGTCGTTGGCTCACCGGCGTATTTCGCGAACCGTAAAAAGCCACGCGTGCCGGCCGATCTGCTCGCACACAACTGTGTGCGCAGCCGTTATCCGAGCGGCGCCATCTACAAGTGGGAGTTCGAGAAGCGCGGGGAAGAGCAGGAGATCGACGCCAAGGGTTCGCTGACACTCGACAATCACAATCTGATGATCGAGGCAGCGCTGGAAGGTGTCGGCTTGATCTGGACTAGCGAGTGGGCCGTCGCCGAGCACATCGCTGCCGGGCGGTTGATCCGCGTGCTGGGCGATTGGTCTCCGGCCTATCCCGGTCTATGCCTGTATTACCCGGGCCATCGCCACGTGCCGGCTGGCCTGCGCGCCTTTATTGCCGTCATCCGGGAAGTGATGCTGACATGGGGCGAAAAGTCGCCACGCCGAAAGAAGGCGCACTGAGCTATTGCAGTGCGGCATGCACCTTGCCCTTGGCAACTGCTAGTGTTCGAGTGATATAGATCGATCTAAATTCATGACGTCGATCTCCAGGGGCGCGGCCATGGCAACCCATGCCATGGCGCGAACGGCAACCAACCATCACCATGGCTGAGCAGCATGCTTGAACGAATCAGCTCGACCGGCGCACGCACGGCAGCGTACCCACTGAAACTGGCCCTTCTCTCGTTACTGCTGCCGCTTGCACTGGGCACAGCCCAGGCGCAGACCGTCACGCAATCGCTCGACAGCGGCTGGCAGTTCCGCATGGCCGGTGACGACAGCCATGCCAAAGATCATCGCGATGCGACGCATTGGCATGCGGCGGCGGTACCTGGCACGGTGCAGACCGATCTGCTCGCCGCGAAGCTACTGCCCGATCCGTATTACCGCGACAACGAAGCCAAGGTGCAGTGGGTCGGCCTGACCAACTGGCAGTACGAAACCACCTTCACAGTCGATAAGGCCACCTTGCAGCGCGATCACGTCGAGTTGGTGTTCGACGGCCTGGACACGTTTGCCGATGTCTATCTCAACGGACACAAACTCGCTTCCGCCGACAACATGTTCCGACGCTGGCGTGTTCCGGTAAAAGACACACTGCGCGACGGCAAGAACACGCTGGAGGTGCGTCTGTATTCGCCGATCGAACGCTTGCTGCCATGGCTGTTGAAGCAACCTTATGCCTTGCCCGGCGAATTCGATTCCGCCTTCGGCGATGAACCCAAGGGCAAGCAGACTTCGAACTATGTGCGCAAGGCCGCTTATCAATACGGCTGGGACTGGGGTCCGCGCATCGTCACCGAAGGCATCTGGCAGCCGGTTCATCTGGACAGCTGGAACCAACTGCGCGTGGACGATTTCCACGTCGCACAGAACTACGTCAGCGCCGAGGCCGCACAGGTAGCGGCGCAATTCGATATCGATGCCGACGCCAGCAAGACCGTACACGTCAGCATCGACGCCATCGGGCCGGATGGTCAGACCGCCGCGCATGTCGAACAGGATGTGACGGTCGACAGCGGCCATCAGACGATCAGCCTGCCGCTGCGCATTGCTCATCCGCGCCGCTGGTTCCCCGCCGGTTATGGCGCGCCGGACATGTACACCTTCAAGGCCAGCATCCGCGATAGCAACAACGAGGTGTATAGCGCCGCGCACGACGTCGGCCTGCGCAGCATCGAACTGCGACGCGACAAGGATGCGTGGGGTAAAGGCTTCGCCTTCGTCATCAACGGGATCCCGGTGTTCGCCAAGGGCGCCGACATGATTCCGTTCGACAGCTTCCCGACGCGCGCCACCGATGCGCAGATGCAGCAGGTGCTGCAATCGGCACACGATGCCAATATGAACATGGTGCGCATCTGGGGCGGCGGCTACTACATGCCGGACTCGTTCTACACCATGGCCGACAAACTCGGCCTGATGGTGTGGCAGGACTTCATGTTCGGCGGCGCGATTCCACCGAATGATGTGGCCTTTGTCGAGAACACGCGGCAAGAAGCAGTCGAACAGGTGAAACGCCTGCGCGATCACGCCAGCATTGTCCTGTGGTGCGGCAATAACGAAGTGCAGACGGGCTGGGAAGCCTGGACCGACCGCGTGAAGTTCGCCGCCAGCCTCCCGCCCGACCAGCGCGACCAGATCGTCACGGGCATGGTCAATCTCTTCGGCAACGTGCTGCGCAACGTGGTCACGCAATACGACCGCGATGTGCCTTACTGGGCCAGCACGCCCAGCACCGACTTCGAAGGTCCGGCGAACGTGCTCGATAACGGCGACTACCACTACTGGAACGTGTGGTCGGGTGAGGCGAAGCCGGTGGAGGAATACCTCAACGTCACGCCGCGCTTCCAATCCGAATACGGCCTGCAGTCGTTCCCGGACATGCGCACCATCCATGCTTTTGCCGAACCGGGTGACCTGCAGCCCGAATCGCCGGTGATGCGCGATCACCAGAAATACGACAGCGGCAACGGTAATAAGCGTTTGATGCTCTACATCACGCGCAGTTACGGCGATCCCAAGGATTTCCCCTCCTTCGTCTACCTGAGCCAAGTGATGCAGGCACACGGCATCCAGCTCGCCGCCGAACACCTGCGCGCCTCGCGCCCGCAGGCGATGGGTTCGCTGTACTGGCAGCTCAACGATGTATGGCCCGGTGCGTCATGGGCCAGCATCGACTATTACGGGCGCTGGAAGGCGTTGCAGTTCCATGCCCGCCGTTTCTATGCACCGTTGCTGATCGCCGCGTTGCGCAACAATGGGCAGACCACGGTATCCCTGGTTTCCGACCGCACCACGCCGTCTGATCTGCATTGGCGCATGCGCGTGATGGATTTCTCCGGCAAGACGCTGAGCACGCACGAAGAGGCAGCCACCGTGCCCGCACTGGCCAGCAGCAAGGTGGCGACATATACCGACGCACAGCTGCTCAACGGTGCCAATCCGCATGCGGCCTTTGCGGTGTTCGAACTCCTGGACGGCGACAAGACGGTTTCACAGAACCTGGTGTTCTTTGACGAAGCCAAGAACCTGCAGCTGCCAGCGCCGCATATTCAGACGAAGCTTGCAGCGGGCGCAGAGGGTTACACGGTGACGTTGAGCACCGATCAGCTTGCTCGCGACGTGTGGGTGTCCTTCGGTCAGCTCGATGCCAATTTATCGGATAACGCGTTTGATCTGCTGCCAGGCCAGAGCATGACCTTGACCGTGCATAGCAAGGCTTCGCTTGAACAGTTGCAGCACGCTCTGCAGGTGCAGGATCTCGCCGATGTGATGGCCGTTAATACTCATTGATGCCGAAATAACTTCTTCTCCCCCGAAAGGGAGAGGAAGAAAAGCACACGCTCCGACCAAACAGGACGATCATTCCCATGCCAACACGCCGCGATTTCCTGAAATGGTCCGGCCTCACCGCCAGCGCAAGTCTTGTCGGCGCATTACCCCGGCTGTCTGTCGCGCAAAATGCATCCACCTACATCAGCAAGCGCCCTCCTGTTGCCAAGCGCAAATTCGTCAGCCAGGCGGTTGAGCGCCAGCTCGCCACCGTCAAGGCATCCATCGGCGATCCCAAGCTCGCGTGGATGTTCGAGAACTGCTATCCCAACACGCTGGACACCACGGTCGAACTCGGCACGCTGGATGGTAAGCCCGATACCTTCGTGATCACCGGCGACATCGATGCCATGTGGCTGCGCGATTCCTCGGCACAAGTTGTACCCTACGTACCGCTGGCCAAGCATGATTCCGGGCTGCAGCGGCTGTTTCACGGACTGATCCAACGTCAGGCCCGTTGCATCCGCATCGATCCGTATGCCAATGCTTTCATGCCCGATCCGCATGCGCAGCCGCTGGAATGGGCGCGTCACGATACCACGGACATGAAGCCCGGCGTCGGCGAGCGCAAATGGGAAATCGATTCGCTGTGCTACCCAATCCGCCTCGCACATGGCTACTGGCAAGCCACCGGCGACGTCAAACCTTTCGATGACGACTGGCGCGCCGCCATGCATCTCGTGCTGAAAACTTTCCGCGAGCAGCAGCGCAAGCACGACCACGGTCCGTATCACTTCCAACGCACCTCCGACGTTCCCACGGAAACGCAAATGCTTGGTGGCTACGGCAACCCGACGCGGCCCAATGGCATGATCCATTCCATGTTCCGACCCTCGGATGATGCTTGCGTTTACCCGCTCTTTGTTCCCGCTAATCTATTTGCGGTGTTGAGCTTGCGCCAGCTCGCGCAGATGAGCCGCGCGATCCACCACGACACCGATTTCGCTGCCGACTGCGATGCGTTGGCGAACGAAGTGGAGCAGGCCGTCAACAAGGATGGCCGCATGCGCGACACTGACGGCCGCGAATTTTGGGCCTACGAGATTGACGGCATCGGCAACCAGCTGTTCATGGACGATGCCAACGTACCCAGCTTGCTTGGCCTGCCCTACCTCGGCTGCTGCGATCGTAACGACCCGCTGTACCAGAACACCCGCGACCGCGTTTGGAGCGCGCAAAACCCCTACTTCTTCAGCGGTCGCGCGGCCGAAGGCATCGGTGGCCCGCACGAAGGCCTGCGTATGATCTGGCCGATGTCGATCATGATGTACGCGCAAACCAGCCAAGATCCTGCGCAGATCCGCCAATGCCTGATGTGGCTGCGCGACACTGACGCTGGGATGGGCTTTATGCACGAAGCCTTCGATCAGGACGACCCATCGCACTTCACCCGCAGCTGGTTTGCCTGGGCCAATACGCTGTTTGGCGAACTGATAGTGGATGTGCAGCGCCAGCACCCCGATTTGCTGCGCTGATACGGAGGTCAGGCCGAACGCGTCTGACTTCTGCGAATTCCGGAGCGTTTGCGTAGACTTGTTCGACGCATTCGCCCGGAATCCGCCATGATCACCCCCTCTTCCATCCAGACCTTGCTGCATGACGCGACCCTCGCGTATGAGCAAGGCAACCTGATGCAGGCCGGACAACTGGCCTTGCAGGCGGTGCAGATGGATCCCCATCACGCTCAGGCACACTTCCTTACGGGGCTCGCCTGCCTGGACACGCGGCAGTTGAATCGCGCGCTGGAGCATTTGAACCGAGCCGTTGCGCTGAACAACAAGAGCGCCGAATACACGACACATTTCGCGCGGGCTTTAGCGCAGGCGCATCGCTATGGCGAGGCCTTGCAGATCGCCAATATCGCTTATGCGCTGACGCCGGCCCATGCCTTGACCCTGGATGCGCTGGGTGGCGTCTACATGCAATGCAATGCTTACGAACGCGCCGACGCACTATTCCGGCGTGCGGTGGCGTTGATGCCGGATCATGCCATGTGTCGCCTCAACGCCGCGGTGACGCACACGTTCACTGGCGACCTGGTGGCCGCCGAGGCGCAGTTCGATGCCTGCCTGGAACGCATGCCCACGTTGTGGCGCGCCTATGGACTGCGCTCCCGCTTGCGCCGACAGACCGTCGACAACAACCACGTCGACGCCTTGCTGGCCTTGCTGGCCGTGCACGTCGACAACGTTGATGCGCAAATCCATCTGCACGGCGCACTGGGCAAGGAGTACGAAGATCTCGGCGATTACGCCAAAGCTTTCGAACATCTGAGCCTGGGCAAGGCAGCCGCGCGGCCGCGTGTGGCGTATAAGCCCGAGCAGGACAGCGCGATGGTCGATGCCTTGATCAAGGCATTTCCCGATGTCGTGCCACACGACGCTGGTTATGGCAGCGACGAGCCCATTTTCATCGTGGGCATGCCACGCTCCGGCACCACCTTGGTGGAGCGCATTTTGTCCAGCCATCCCGCGGTCTATTCCGCCGGTGAGTTGCTGAATTTCAGCGTGCAATTGCAGTTCCTTGCGCCCGCGGATATTCCACCACGGCTGGACCCGACGCTGATCGCACAATCGCATCGGCTCGATTGGCAACGCTTAGGATTGCGCTATGTGGATAGCACGCGTCCGCAGACCGCTCTAAAGCCGCGCTTCATCGACAAGCTGCCGCACAATTTTCTGTACCTTGGGCTGATCGCCAAAGCGCTGCCGAAAGCCAAGTTTATCTGCCTGAGGCGCCATCCTCTGGATACGTGCCTGAGCAATTTCCGCGAAATGTTCATGGAGGACTCGGCGTTCCACGGTTACAGCTTCGACCTGCTCGACATCGGCCGCTTCTACATACAGTTCGACCGGATCATGGCGCATTGGAATGCCGTATTGCCGGGGCGCGTACTGCAGGTGGATTACGAAACGCTGGTTGCCGAACAGGAATCCACCACGCGGCAATTGCTCGCGCATTGCGAACTCTCGTGGAACGATGCCTGTCTCGACTTTCAGCGCAACACGGCTGCCTCGGCGACGGCCAGTACGGCACAGGTGCGCGAGCCGATGCATCGACGTGCTGTGGGGCGCTGGGAAAATTATCGACCTTGGCTGGGTCCGTTGGAACAGTTGCTGGAACAGGCGGGCATCGATATCCGCGCATGACTTGAGTTTTCATGGAAGACACTCAACAACGGTGAACAGCACCGGAAGTCCATCGCTACCGATACGTCATCCCAGCGAAAGCTGGGATCCAGCGACTTTTAGCGTCAAAGACACTGGATCCCAGCTTTCGCTGGGATGACGGTATGTGGATGGCGTGCGGGCTGAGCAGCCATCTAAATGTTGGAAAGTCCAATAACAGCGCCTTAGCGCTGTTTTTCAGCACCGATATCCATCAGCGAACTGATCTTGTCCGCATCCGCCGGCGTGGCCGGGTTGTAGATGATCATGCTCAGATCCGGCCTTCCATCGACGGCAAACGCTGAATACTCGAAGCCGATTTCACCGGCGATCGAGTGCCGGATGTGCTTGACGATCTCGCCATGCGTGCGAATGTCGTTGTCACGCCACATCGTCGCAAATTCCGGACTGAGCCGGCAAAGCTCATTCACCAGATCACTGACCTTTGCGGTGGCACCTGCACGCGCCACGTCCGCGCGGAAGCTGCCTACGACGAAACGCGCGGCGCTTTCCCAATCGTATTGCGCGGCGCGGGCACGCGGATTCAGGAATAGAAGCCGCAGGACGTTGCGCTGCTCTGGTGCAAGCGTCGCGTAGTCGGCCAGCATCGCCGTTGCCGCCTGGTTCCAGGCAATCACGTCCCATGTCGCGGTCCGGATCAGTGCCGGACAGGGATTCAACACATCGAGTACGCGTTGCAGCCGGGGCGTGACACCTTCGTGCCCGTGGTAGCGAACCTCGGGCGGGCGGCCCAGACCAAGCAGGAACAGATGCTCGCGCTCGACATCCGTCAGCATCAAGGCACCGGCAATCCGATCGAGCACATCGGGCGAAGGCGCGCCGCCGCGCCCTTGCTCAAGCCATGTGTACCAGGCCGGGCTGATATGTGCGCGCTGCGCGACTTCCTCACGGCGCAAACCCGGTGTGCGGCGACGCTTCGACGAAAAGCCGAAGCTAGCCGGATCAAGCTTGGCCCGCCGATCTTTCAGATAGGCGCCAAGCAGGTTGTCAGGGGTGATGGGCTCGCTCATCCGGAGAATGTTTATAACACGATAAAGACACTACTTTATCAGGATAAGAAAGAGGTACAGATTGGGTGCTCCCCAAACCTGGAGTAAGTGCTCATGCGTGTGTTTGTGACTGGCGCGACCGGCTGGGTCGGCTTGGCTGTGGTCAAAGATCTGCTCGCGGCGGGCCATCAGGTGCTGGGGCTTGCCCGTTCGGAAGAACGTGCGCAAGCCCTGGCTGCGGCGGGGGCCAGCGTCCAGCTGGGTTCATTGGCCGACTTGGCTACGCTGAGCAGATGTGCGGCTGAAACGGATGGTGTCATCCACACGGCCTTCAACCACGACTTCTCCAAGCTCGCGGAAAGCAGCGAGGAAGAACGGCGGGCCATCGAAACGATCGGCGGTGCGCTTGAGGGCTCCGACCGCCCGTTTATCGTGACGTCGGGCGTGGCGCTGCTGGCGCCGGGCCGCGTCACGACAGAAAACGAGCCCGCTCGCGCGCCTATTCCCTCATTCCCGCGCTCACCGGAAATCGACATCGCCAAGCTGGTGGCGCGCGGTTTGCGCGTCGCGGCCGTCCGCCTTGCGCCGACGGTGCATGGTCTTGGCGATCATGGCTTCGTGCCGCGCGTCATCGGCTTCGCGCGCGAGAAAGGTGTGTCGGCTTATGTGGGTGATGGACAGAATCGCTGGCCTGCCGTGCATCGCTTCGACGCCGCACGCGTCTTCCGGCTTGCGCTTGAGCACGGCGCGGAAGGCGGCCCTTTCCATGCCATCACCGAGGAAGGCGTACCCTTCAAACAGATCGCCGAAGTGATCGGTCGCCGCCTGAATCTTCCCGTGGTCGCCTTATCACCTGAAGAAGCTGCCGGGCATTTTGGCTGGTTCGGTACATTTGTGGGCATCGATTGCCCCAGTTCCAGCGAGCGGACTCGTTCGTCTCTCAGCTGGCAACCGGAACACCCGACGCTGCTTGCCGATCTCGATCAGCCCGGCTACTTCGCGTGAAGGGAAGGCTCCGATGTTGGGACGAACCAACGTCGGAGTGCTTCCTTCAATCCATTCGTACTGCGCTCCTCACCGGCCCAGGCGATGCAAGCATCGGGACGGATCAGCAACGAAGGGCCTGTATCGACACGGATGCAACGTATTCTCTGCGCGCCGCTGGCCGCAACGAGCGTGGAAGCTTTTCCTTCGGTGGAAGCGTCGAGAAGAATGCCCTTGCCGTCATGCATGACATCGTAGAGCGAGACATCGGCACCGCCACGGCTGATCGGTCTGTCGCCGATCAACCGTCCGACGTCGTCCCGCTCCGAACCAAGATCGTAACGGGTGGATAGGCCGCTCATTATCTCGCCGATGAACCGATTGGCGTCATCGAATTGCATAAGGTTCGCCACGATGTTGCGCATCGCACCGGCTTGTGGATCGGGCCGCATGATGGCGATCTGGGCGAGCGTGTTCGCCAGAACGGCTTCGGCGACGGGTCGCCGCTCGGCCGTGTAGGTATCGAGCAAGCTGTCGGGCTTTTCGCCCCGAACGACCGCGGCAAGCTTCCAGCCCAGGTTTGCAGCATCCACAAGCCCGAGACTCAGGCCCTGACCACCAAACGGCGAATGGACATGCGCGGCGTCACCGGCAAGCAGCACTCTGCCCAGCCGGTAGGTTTCGACAAGCCGCGTGTTGTCCGTCCAACGGCTCGCGCTTTCGAGCGCTTTCACGCGCACGTCCATGCCGCTGATACGGCGCAATACGGCTTCGATTTCTTCGCGTGTGACTGGCGCTTCGCGATTTTCGGGCGGGCCGCTGAAGTCCAGCATGAACATTCGCCCGGGAAATGGCCCGTACGAGAACACGCCACCGGACGTGCGACGCCAGCCACTGGGCAACAGACGTTCGGGATGATCAATCTCGGCAACCGCCTGGTACATCGTCATGCTTGGCGCTGTGCCGGGAAACGCAAAGCCAGCCATCTTGCGGATCGGGCTGCGTCCTCCGTCGCAACCGACGAGGTAGGCGCAACGGATACGTTCCGGGCCTGCCGGAGAATTCCATTCCACATCGACGCCGTTTTCCTGCTCAACGAAGCTGGTGACCTCACACTCGCGACGCACCTCGATCCCAAGCTCGCGTGCCTGGTCGGCCAGCATGGCCTCGACGGCCTGCTGATCCACCGGATGGGGACGCCGCTCCGGCTCTTTCTGTGCATCCTTTCGGATAAGCGACAGGCCGGCGAAATGGCCACTGAACTTGGATCCTCGCCCCCGCGCATCCGGACCGTTCTTATCCGCGAACGTCTTCATGGCCGCGAAGGTGCGCTCTTCTGCGGCAGCAATGGCGGAGGTCATCCCGCGACGCTGTAATGCTTCGCTTCCAAGCGGCCCGATCCCCAACGCCTTGGCTACCATGCTCGGGGCAGCCAGGCGCTCCAGCACTAGGACGCGCGCACCGCCCAAAGTCAGCTCGATGGCGGTCAGAAGCCCGACCGGCCCAGCTCCCACCACCACGACGTCGGCTTGCATATTCATGTACTTAATCCTAATATGTACTCAGTACACAAAGTAAGCCGCCAGGACTCGCATGTCAACACCACCCGACCGTCGATCCCGTAAGCGCCTCGCCACGCGACAAGGCATCTCTAATGTCGCCACACGCCTTTTCTTCGAGCGGGGCTTCGATCATGTGACGGTAGACGAGATCGCGGCGGCCGCCGACGTCGGGCGAATGACCGTGTTCAATCACTTTCCTCGCAAAGAGGACATGTTCTTTGATCGCGATGAGGAGTTCCGCGAGATCCTGCGCGAAGCGTTGCAGCAGCGTGATCCCCGCATCGCTCCGATCGAGGCGTTACGCCTGCTGGCTCATCGGCTCGTCGAGCAACAGAGTCCTTTCGTTGAATTCTCTGTTGCGAGCCAAGGCTTCATGGAGACGATCGAGCGCAGCGAAACCCTCAAGGCTCGAGCCAGAGCGATACGCGACGAACTCGCGCAAATCGTCGCAGTGGCGTTATCCGAATGCGTAGAGCGAGAACCTGCCGATCCCGACGCTCATCTGGCGGCCGGTATGTTCTTTGCGACGTGGACCGTGGCCATCACCCAGGCTCACCAGACATTTCGAGAAAAACGAGATACAGAAGAAGCGACAACCGCTTTTCTCGCCATGTTGGATAAGGGCACCATCGGCCTGAAAGCCGCGATGGCAGGCACGCCTTACGCCTGAGCGATCATCTCGGGTCTCTTCACGCTTACAGCTTGGCGGTAGATCAATCATCAACGACTTTCCACCTTGCAATTTTTCGCATGTAGCGAGCCGAGGCATACTGACCGCAAAAGAAGGCCACAATCGCAAATGGCCAGAGGACGGCGCTCTGATATTCGCGCACCGGAACTCCTAGGGCGAGTAACAATTCAACATAGCCGACGCAACTTGCTAAGAGCCCTAAGGATGACACGACGATTAACTTGATTCGCGACCGCAGATCTATGGTGAGCCATGAGCCACAGTGCGCACACCGAAACTGTCTAAATGTCCCTGGCCGAGGAAGATAGTCCCTAGTCCTTGGATAAATCGTTTGACCGCAATACGGACATGCCGCCGACAAGCCATCCATTCCTGGATTTTCTGAACTAAGCGATTGCGCACAAGCGTCGGATAGGCTCTTCTTTCTCGCCAAACGATCAACCAATCTTTGTTGTTGTCGAGTTGATGGCATTGGCCAAGCCTTTTCCCTAAGAGTATCCCCAGATGTATCTTCAAACGTCCGCTTCGGATAGCGGACACAGAGTTAATCATTCATCTTGCGCCCTCTTGTCGAATTTCCTCGCGATGACGAAAGCGACGAGAACTAAAGAGCCTGGAAAAAGAAGAAACTCGTCAGACTCGTGCTGCCGCTTCTGTTCCGCTGCCGTGGCATAGACGATCCGTCCGCCTCTCAATCTTTCCGGGATCACCCGATCTGGCGGCACCGGTTGCGATGGCATGCGCGTGGTGTCAACTAATAGCCATAGCCACACGAACACAAACGGAACGCACGCGACCCCAAGGATCAGAGACACAACGCTCCACCGAGCGCGCGTTTTATTTGCTTGCAAATCTGAGGGCGGACGCCGTGCATAACCTGATAGTGCCCCGGGCGGTTCATGCGAGGTCTTTATATACGCCTTGCCACAAGAGGGACATTCCCAATCGGGCGCCTGATCGGTTGGTTTCCTTTGATAGCCACAAGCTTGGCAAACGGTCTCCATGCCCACTCCCCCTATGAGTTGATGCGATTGGCTGCGTAATCTTGCCACCATTCAAAAATGTCCGCTTCGGGTCGGAAACCGACATTAACCCATGCCTTTGCGGCTCCGAGTGTCGTGAAGTCCGGTTACGCGAGTGATTCGCCCAATTGCGACGCGCTTGGAACCTTCATGGCAGTAAAACTCCACACCAGGCGCGATGCGTGCTCGATGGATCTGCTCTCGCATTTCATCAACGACAATCGTCATTCGAGCGGACAAGTCCATACCAATAGGTAAAGGCGAGTCCGTGGGAAGGGTGTCGCCGGTCGAGGAGAAAAAGTCCGGCCAGATCATATAAAGCTGATTAGGAACGTTGTCCGATGCATAGGAGAAATCCCAGCGAACGCCGTTAAAGGGCGGTGATTTCCGCCCGCCCTCTACTAGAGAATGCGTATGGTCGCTTCAAAGTCGTCGGGGATCACGTAGAGACGGTGCATGATGTGTCGATTCCCTTCAAATCGCGTAACGAAATGTCCGCTCCGGGTGGAAGCGGACGTTGCTTTGAAAAGCCCGCAGCGCAAAGCCTCCCTACTCCGGCAGGCTAACCACCGACTGGAAGCCGCCGAAGATCATGCGTTTGCCATCGAAAGGACATTTAGCAGCGGCTTCCATGCGTGGGTCTTGCATGAATTTCGACATGCCGGCATCGCGAGTGGCCTTGTCGGGCCATTCCACCCAGGAGAACACCACGGATTCATGCTGCGTCGCTTGCACAGCGCGGCGGAAATCGGTGAGCTTGCCGTCGGGCACGTCGTCGCCCCAGCACTCCACCACGCGGATGGCGCCAAACTCCACGAAAATGGCGTCGAAGGCACGGGCGTGCGCGATGAACTGTTCGCGGTTGGCGTTGGGTACGGCGATCACGAAACCATCGATGTAGGACATGATTGTCTCCTTGGCGTGAAGGGTGGCCGACGTGGTCACCTTCAAGTATGTGACGAAAGAGCGCCCGCTGGATCGACACGGGGCCTCTGGAGAGCTGTCCGCTAAGGGTCGGAGCGGACCTTAAAGGTAGTTATCTAAGACAACCTGAAGCAATCAGCGCGGCCAGTGGCTCCGGCAATGCGATGGATGGAGGCACTTCTGGGGCGCTTTCCGCTTCGCACAAAGCGGTTCGCATGGGGATGACACCGGCCCAGACGGGAACATCGGCTTCATTTACATCTGTGGGTGGGCCTGTGCGCCGCCGTTCTTCAGCGGACATCGTCACCGCGCTCGAGGATCTATACCTTCGGTCAGGCTTATTCAGACAGCCATCCCTTTCATGATCCTTCCGCAATAGCGTGCAAGTCTGTTTTGGGGATTCGACGTCGCGCTCTGATGCTCGACAGCAACCGCCATGTCTCGGTTTAGCCATCGACCAGCAGAATTTTTCGAATCACGTTGCGGTGTGGATGCTCCTTAAACGGGGTCGCCCACATCCATCATCAAATGCAAAAACTGATTGAAGTCGCTCTTTTGATAATTGGAAAAAGCTTCTCCATCGACGAAACCCCGCCTGCGATAGAGCGCGATGGCGGGCTCGAACGCAGGACCACTACCCGTTTCCAGACTCAAACGACGAAACCCACGTGCCCGGGCTTCTTTGATGATGTGTTCAAGCAGGAGGGATGCGACGCCTGTTCTGAGGTAGTTGGGATGAGTGCGCATCGACTTGATCTCGCCCGATGTCGCATCGAATTGCTTCAACGCCCCTATGCCACAAATGTCGTTGCCACTCCACACGCTCCAGACCGTCACGTCGGGAGATTTCAGGCCGGACAGATCGAGAGCAAAAACGTGTCCTGGCGGCGAGTTTTGGTGCATCCCCGATAAATGCAAGCGCAGGAGCGATAGGGTTGCGACACTCGAAAGATCGTCGACGCGAATTTCCATACATCCCCTCTAGTGAGTCCTTAGTGCGCGGCGATCAAAGCGAGTGCCACAAGCGGCTCCAGAAACCGCGATCCAGTTCGGTCTTGCAGGCTGCGTATTGCTGCCCGAACAGCTCTGAGCGAGCCTGAACATTCCGGGCGATGACTTTTACCTGAGGCTTCCGCTCATACGTCTCGCGCCGGTAACCACCCCAACCTTCGTGATAGTTCAGGTATTGCCTGTAAACATCGCGCAGCGGGACGCCGTTGATACGCTGGGTCTGATCCATATACCAACCCATGAAGTCCATCGCATCGTCGAAATTCTCACGACTGGCCCCGCTGTTATCGGTCTGCCGCTTATAGGACTTCCAGACGTCGTTCTCAGCCTGCGCGTAGCCAAACGCTGAGCTTTCTCGTCCCCATGGAATGACCCAAAGAATATGTTTACGGGGAGCCTTCGCGTTTTCGCGAAAGCCCGATTCTTGATACAGGATGGCGAATGGCTCCTGCAGCGGCACGCTCCATTTTTTCTGAGTCTCCTTCGCTGCGCTATACCAGTCACGCTTCTCCCTGAAAATGGAGCAGATATCGTTTGGATTGCTCGGCCGTACGGTGGCGCAACCAGCGAGGGAAAGGAGCAGCAAACATCCCAACCATCTCATCATCACAGTTTTTCCATTGATTGCTTTGTCATTGCGGCCGCGTGAAAACCGTTTCTTGCCAGGATTCATGCGTTCTCGCCCTTTAACGGCAGGTTTTCGAAAAGCCAAAATATTTCTTGCACATGGTCGGGCGTCGTATGTACGAGTGCACATACCATAGCGGTGCTGTTGTCTACATTACGCACAGGAATCCGTCACGCCGATTTGGTTTTTCTTGTCGCGGTAGCACATGCAAAATCTTGCTTTCGCGAAAATCATTCCCCTCGGCACGCGAATTAATTGAGTCGATCTGACGTTTGCCAATCGTGGCGGGCACCAGCTGCCGACCCGCGACAGGACTAAACGCCTACGTCAAGGTGGTCGTGTCGACGTTACGTGACCGTGCCGCGCCTTCAGCCCAATAATTTCACTGGGAATTTCCTCCAATAGGCTTTCAGGCGTGTCTGTTTCTGACACGGCTAAATTATTTTTCTGCGCCCCGCGACATGGATAAATAACAGAGAAGGACCCGCCAGAACAATGTGGACACGATGACCTGCGCACTGACGGATCGAAAGCTATTGCCAGCAGGCCGTTGAGAAATCCCAATTTCCTGACATCAAGATAAGCCGGGTCTATCGATTGGATGGCATGCCCTGGACGATCCCTTCCCAGAGTGCACCCCAACGTTGCCGCAGGACTCCACCACTAGCCGATGCCCCCGGGTTGGATCAGATTGTACGCTGCGAAATTCCAGTGCACCCAAGCGTTGACCTTAGCTAATACGATCCGTGGCACCTTGCGTAGATCGCGGATGGTCTTAACCCAACCGAAACTCTGCTCAATGCGCTTGCGGACCTGTAAGCAGATGGCGTAGCACCTGCGGCGAGCCGTCCATGTATCGATCGCACTACGCCGCCCGTTGGCGGTGTTGCGGGCGATGTGAGTAACGTTGCCACGTCACCGAAGCTGCTGGACGAAGTCTTGCACGTCATAACCGCGATCAGCGTCCAGGGTAGCGCCCGGGGATAGATGCGCATCGACCAGCGCCAGCGCCCCCTCACGCTCACCGATGCCCGTGGCGTGGCTAATATCCCCGCCGATCAGCAGGCCAGGGCGGTTCCCCTTCAGCGCATTGGCCAAATAGGCCATGCGTGCGGATTGCCCTTTGGCCTGGCGCGCCAGACGCGCGTCAGGATGGTAGTCGATGCGCGGGTAGCGTTGCTGTGCTTCTCGCCGCGAAAATCACCCTCATCGCCATCCCGATCATCGTCCTTGGGACGAAAGCTTCGATGCGAAGCCCATGCCTCGAGCAACGAGCCATCCACCGAGAAGTGTTCGCCGCCGACCAAGTCATGGGGATATAGGTATATCGGCAAGCTTGTCGCAAGCTGTCATCACGAATTACAAAGTGACCCTTCAAGACAGTAGGTAGGGTTTTCTTTATACCAAACGTCTTTTCGATACAGCAGCGCCTCAAGCTTTATCGGACAATATGGCGCCACTTAGTTGTTGAATGCACGACAGGGAAACGACTCATGTATCCGAGCCGCAACAACTTGAGTAGTGTCAAAAGATGCTTAAACACTATTGACACTACTTGGCATACACGAATACGCTGATGTTCACTATCCCAAGTCAGTCTGCAGCTATCGCCGCTAATGACTTGAGTTGCAGATTCAATGCGCTCCGCATTTTCGAATGCTTCGCGATTCAAATGTAAAGCCTCAAGGAATGACGCAGGGAGATCAAGGATGTCCGCTGTCTCGGTCGAAGTCGCCGCGTTTCTTCAATTTTTCATTAGCCGCTCTTTCGCGGCATTCCAAAGTATTTTCGGCGCGATTCCGATATCTATTGCCCGAAGTGGTGAGCAACAAAGTCCTTTTTTGACTGCTTATGCTGGTCATGAGCCGCGGATGCGAATTGCCACGGCAATTGGCTATGAGAGCCTATTTTCACGCATAACGTAGTTGAAGCCAAGCTGCGTTAATTGCACTTGTCATCCTTCCATGTCGCGCGAATTGCTCGCAATTTGCAATCTTGTCGCGCGTCCTCGACGTTAAATCCAACATACGTTAGATGGGGTTGCCGTGTCTCAATTAATTTCATCGCCGCAGCTCGATGGTTATGTCGCTAGCGCGGGTACTAGCTTCGAAGAAGTTGGGGTCGAACTTTTTCATACCGAACTCAACTTAAAACCGGAAGAAACGCTATATACGGCGTATCAGGTTGAGGCAATTATAAAAATAACCGAGCGATGCAATATTAATTGTACGTACTGCTACTTCTTTAACAAAGAAGACAAAGGATACGAACGCCATCCGAAATACCTATCGATTGAAAAGGCTCGGGAGATGGCACGATTTATACGACAAGGCGCAGTCGATCTGTCTTCCACTGAGATAGTTCTTACACTTCATGGTGGGGAGCCACTCCTGCTTGGTGCGAAGCGACTCGAAGCTCTTTGCGATGCAATCGTCGAAGAGATCGGGCCTGATTTTGTACTTATGTTCAGGCTTCAAACCAACGGCATGCTGGTCACTCAGGAATGGGCAAGGCTCTTTGCCAAATACAATATGCATGTTGGCGTAAGTTTGGATGGAGACGAACAGGCCAACGACATCTATCGGGTCGATCATCGGGGCAACGGTACATATAGCCGCGTGAAGCGTGGAATCGACGTATTACAAGATGCCGT